>NZ_CM139247.1:87500-5002500 GCF_054817885.1 Methylobacterium sp. CM6244
TCGTCGCGATGCGCTGACCCCGTTGGTTCAACAGCGAATATCGCAGCCGAAAGGAGGGCGGAGTCGCATCGGTGACGACCCGCAGGCCGTATGGGAAATTGGCTCCGGGATTGGGGAAGCCAGCGAGATCCACGTCTAACACATCGATGACTAGCCGCTCGCCAGGAGCGAGGTAGGGGGATGCCGACTGCTCCATCAATCTGCGCAGCTCGGTGAGCGTCGCCTGGGGGCCAATCCCTGAACTGAACCGGTTGTTGGCATCGACGTAACGGTCAGGCTCGATGAAACGTATCTCGACCGATCCGCCGGGTGCGGCGATCGCGGAGCCGGCAAAGCCGATCAGGACCAGGGCGAGCTTAACGAGCGCCGCTTGCAAGGTTCAGTACCCCCTCTTCACATCCGCCAGTGCCCGCGTCAGTCCCTCGGCGATCCGCTCACGGACCGGCGGAGAGGCATCGCGTGCCACCACCACGTATTCCCGGCGGGACACCAGCGTCAGGGTCTGGAGGCCGTATTCCTCATCCTCGACCTTGGTCAGCCTGGTCCACAGGGGATTGAAGCGCCATTCGCGACGCTCGCCGCGATGGGTCACCCGGGCCAGCATCACCTCTATCGGCGAAATCATGACCTCTTCGAAGGAGCGCCCGCGCTTCAGGCTCGTCTTCAACGCCATGTAGAGCGCGATCATATCGAGACCGAAGAACCCGGCCACCGGCCAAAATCCGGCCTGAACGCAGGCGATGGACGTGACGAGGGACACCGCCCCGCATCCGATCATCACATTGCGGAAGCCGTTATGGCTCAGCGATTGGTGCGGACGGATGGTGGCCTGGAAAACCGGGACGTCGACGCTGTTGGGGTCGAGCCCGTCGGGATGGGATGGGATCGTGTCGCGAACCATGTTGCCGCTCTCCATGGGACACATATAACCCACCGATGAAGAGCCGACAGTCGACCCCCCCAAAGAAGTCCGCGACCGCGACGACATCACCCGCTCCGAAAGCTCCTCGGACAAGGAAGAAGATCGCCGCGACCATCACCGAGCCGCTCATCGCTAAAGTTGAGACGGCCCCCTCCCCTGTCGATGCCGCGACAGTCACCGAGATCTTCGCGCGGCTGCGCGCCGCCAATCCGGAACCGAGGGCGGAGCTCGAATATCTCAACCCGTTCACGCTACTGGTCGCGGTGGTGCTGTCGGCCCAGGCCACCGACAAAAGCGTGAACCTCGCCACCGCACCCCTCTTCGCCATTGCCGACACGCCGGCCGCGATGCTGGAATTGGGGGAAGAGCGCGTCCGCGCGTTCATCCGCACGATCGGACTGTTCAACACCAAGGCGAAGAACGTCATCGCACTGTCCCGCATCCTGGTGGACCAGCATGACGGGCGGGTCCCGGCTTCGCGAGAGCATCTCGAAATCCTGCCGGGTGTCGGCACCAAGACCGCAAGCGTGGTGATGAACGTCGCCTTCGGAGTGCCTACCATCGCCGTCGACACCCACATCTTTCGGGTCTCGAATCGCATTCCCCTCGTCGTCGCGCCGACGACCGACAAGGTCCAGGCAGGTTTGGAAGCGATCGTGCCGGAGCCGTTCCGCCTGAACGCGCATCATTGGCTGATCCTGTTCGGACGTTACGTCTGCAAGGCGCGGCGCCCCGAATGCCCGACCTGCCTCATCGCCGACCTCTGTCGCTATCCCAGCAAGACCGTCGTCGCCTGAGGGGTTTGGCTCATCCATCGGCCGTGGGATTCGCGGGACTGCGTGGTCGCCCACCGCCATACACATCCGGCTCGCCCTGCAGGGCCGGGCTGCGGGCGGACGCGTTGTACTGCAAACCCGCTTCGGGTAGTTTGCGCCACGGTCGTCGAGGCTTTCGACAAACGATGTGTTCTCGCGGCCCGGTCTCAATCGAGACCGCCACGCCGCGGATTCCGCACATCGACTGTCCGAAGGAGTCACGGCCATGGACTTCCTCAAACCACGGTATACGCCTATGAACCGCCGCCGTCGCATCTACGAGGGCAAGGCGAAGGTCCTGTACGAAGGACCCGAGCCGGGAACGCTCATCCAGCATTTCAAGGATGATGCCACCGCCTTCAACGCGCAGAAGCACGAGGTCATCGACGGCAAGGGCGTGCTGAACAACCGGATTTCCGAGTTCGTTTTCCAGCACCTCAACGATATCGGCGTGCCGACCCACTTCATCCGCCGGCTCAACATGCGAGAGCAGCTGATCCGCGAAGTCGAGATCATTCCGCTCGAAGTCGTGGTGCGCAACGTCGCCGCCGGCTCGCTCGCCACCCGCCTCGGCCTCGAGGAAGGGACGCAGCTGCCGCGTTCGATCATCGAGTTCTACTACAAGAACGACGCGCTCAACGACCCGATGGTGTCGGAAGAGCACATCACCGCATTCGGCTGGGCGACGCCCCAGGAGATCGACGACATCATGGCCCTGGCCATCCGCGTCAACGACTTCCTGTCGGGCCTCTTCCTCGGCGTCGGCATCCGCCTCGTGGACTTCAAGATCGAGACCGGCCGCCTCTGGGAAGGCGACCTGATGCGCATCGTCGTGGCCGACGAGATCTCCCCGGATTCGTGCCGGCTGTGGGACATCAAGAGCCAGGACAAGCTCGACAAGGACCGGTTCCGCAAGGATCTCGGCGGCCTGATCGAGGCTTACACGGAAGTGGCCAAGCGTCTCGGCATCATGTCCGAGAACGAGAAGGTTCAGTCGGGCGGTCCACGCCTGGTTCAGTAGAAGCCTCTACCGGAACGGTATGAAAAAGGGGCCCCGCGCGAGCGGTGGCCCCTTTTTCCATGCGCGATCGATTGAAGCTCGTGGCCGAAAGCTACTGCGCCGCTTCGGGACTGGTCTCGGCCTGGGCGGCAGCCGGCGTGGCTTTGCGCTTGCGCTTTACCGCGGCCTTGCCCGGCGCACCGTGAAGTGAGACGCCGATGTCGTAGCTCTCGCTCAAGGGGCGCGGGACCACGAAATTTTCCTCGATCACCGTGAACAGCCCCTGCGCCTCATTCGGCCCGATCGACACCGACACCTTGCGCGCCCTGGTCGCTATGATCTGGTCCCCGGCCTTGATGGTAAAATAGACCGGGGCCTCGAACCGCCCCGGTCGGCCAGCCGGTCCGAGGAGGACCTGCCCCTCGACACCGACCTTCACGCTCACCGAGCCATCGGCCAGCCGCACGCATTCGCGGGCGAGTCGTCCCAAGGTGATCTGGCTGCGCAGGCCCGCATTGTCGTCGGCTCGGCCGCCATAGCTGCGCAGAGCGGCACCGTTTTCCGCGACATCGACCGTGGGGCAATAGACCTCGCCGAGGTCGGCCGGCTGCGACGGCGGGACTGTGGTCCCACCGTATTTCAGCATATTGGTGAACCAGTTGCCGTCCTCGGCCTTGGCTGACCAGGGCAGGAGGACCGCCATCAGGGCGATGCCTACCGTTTTCGCGCGTGTCCGCATCCTCAGATCCCGCTGAATTGCCGGCGCGGGGCGCCGGAACAGACCTATTTCAAGCTGGTGAACCCGTCGCCGAAGCCCTTCATCGAAAGGGGGATGCCGACCCCCTCCTCCGGGGTCTGGAACACGATGAACGTGGCCTGCACCCCGGCGCTGAACTGCTTGATGAGGTTCTCGTCCATGACCACCTCGGCGACGCAGCCAGTGGTGAGGCAGCGCACGAACCCGGCCCGCCCGACATCGGTCTTGTCGATCTTCAGCCCGAGGCCCGAGGGCAGCAGCACGCCGAGCGGTGCCACCACGCGCAGCAGGTACCCGCGATTGTCCGCTGTCTTGAGGACGATGACGACGAGGGTCAGGTTCGGCCTGTCCTCAGCCGCCAGATATTGGACCAGGGCGCATTGCTCGGCCTTCGCCCCCGCCGGCGTCTCGCAGCGAAGCTGCCAATCACCGAATGTGTTGCGGACCATGCCCTGCGCCTCGGCGCGGTCGCTCCCCGCCAGCATCGCACCGGCCAATCCAGCCAGGCAAAAGAGGCCGATCCGTGCGAGACGCCCCGCATCGGTCGCCCGCCCTTTGGCGACCCGCCTTGCGCGCCTCAGCATTCCTCGAAAACCCACGCGCCGATCCCTCTCGCCTCACCCCTTCTGGCCAGGGGCACCGGATGAAACCAGCGGTGTTCCGACCATGCGCGGCTATTCTGTGTCAAGCGTGACCACTAGTTTACGAACACGGACTATCGTTTCGCGGGAACACGCCCTAGTTCCGAGGGTAAAGCCACCAGTTCCAACGGACCGAGCCCATGCGATATCCTGCTACCGCCGCGTTCCTGATCCTTTCCAGTGCCTGTCTGGCCGGCGGCTCTTTCGCCGGCATTACTTCCGCCGCGGCTCAGTCGCTGCCGGTGGACGAGACCACCTATGTCGAGCGGTCCCTCAACCGCGACGGTCCGCTCGTGGTCGAGCATCGGCCGATCCGGCGCATGCCGGGCGGCCGCGTGAACAGCAATTCGGCCGAGATCGCCGGTTTCTGCCGTGATGGTGGATATGTCCGCCGCCTCGACGAGTTCGGCAACCCGACGATCCTGCGCCAGCGTGAGGTCTGCGACAGCGTCGCCCCTCGCACCATGCGACCGGGCGATGTCGACGCCCGCCCGACCTGGCCGGTCGAGCAGGTCGAGCGACGCCGGATCTTGCGCGCTCGCGGGTAGAGCGGCGCCCGATCACGCTGGGTCGGGACACATCGCGGGACCTTTGTTGTACCGAACACCTTTTCGCCGAACCGGCATCCACGTCGGCGAAGAGCGCTCCCGAGGGTCTCGCAAAGATCGTTTCCTGGTCTGCTCAAGTCCTGGTCTGCTCAAGAGAACCTGCGACACCCCCAGGGCCTCGGCGAGGCGAGGCGTTGGCGTGCGGATGCGGAGCTGCTTCGAACTGAGTTGCGCCTCAGCCGTAGCGATGGAGGCTGGCGCCGTTGCGCTTGAGCCAGCGCTCGGCCTCTTCCACATGTGGGCACAGGGATCCCACCAGGGACCAGAAGCGTGAGGAATGGTTCATCTCGCGCAGGTGGGCCATCTCGTGCGCCACGAGGTAATCGAGCACCAGGGGTGGCGCCAGGATCAGGCGCCATGAGAAGTTCAGCTCGCCGCGCGCGGTGCAGGATCCCCAGCGCGAGCGGGTGTCGCGGACGGTGATCCGTTTCGGCCCCTGCCCGAGCTTTTCGGTATAGTGGGAGACCGACCGCGCTAGATCCTTGCGCACCTCCCGTTCGAGAAAATCCCTGACACGGCGCGGCAGGTGAGGAGCTTCGCACGCCACGGAGAGCGCAGGTCCGTTCTCCGCCTCCGTCACGAGCGTTACCCCGCTGCGCTCGCTGCGATGGAGAATGCGATGAGGCACGCCGCGCAAGGGAAGCTCGGCCCCCGCCTCGAACGCCACCCGATCCGGAACCTTGGCGAGCCGCATGGCGATCCAGCCGCCATGGCTCACCGCGAAAGTGCGGGCCACGGCCAGGGAGGTCCGCGCCGGCAAGGTCATCACCACCTCGCCGGTGGCGCTCGAGACGCGCAATGTCAGCCTGCGCGCCGTCGGGCGGCGGCGCAGGACGACACGGAACTTAACGCCCTCGTGGAGGATGTCGATATGGTCGGGATCGGACCCGCGCAGCAGGGCGACTCTCATCGGGTCAGCTTAACGGCAGCCTCCCGCCACCGCCATCTGTGCGTGGTTCACGTCCAGAACTTTCGCGCGCCCCGCCCGCATCACGCTGCCGGGCGTTCTTCGATGGCCGGAAGGGCCTGCATGTCGCGGATGAAGGAAGCGATCCTCGGCGCGATGATGGTGCGATAGCGCGAGCCATTGAACACCCCGTAATGCCCCACGCGTTCCTGCAGGTGATAAGCCTTGCGCTCGGGCGACAGGTTCGGAGTCAGGTCGAGGGAGGCCTTGGTCTGCCCGACGCCGGAAATATCGTCGTTCTCGCCCTCAATGGCGAGGATCGCGCAGGTCCGGATGGCAGCAAGGTCCACTCGCTCGCCGCGATGGAGCATCTCACCCTTGGGCAGGGCGTGGTTCACGAAGACGGTCTTGACCGTCTGCAGGTAGAACTCGGCCGTGAGATCCATCACCGCGAGATACTCGTCGTAGAATTCCCGATGTTTCTCGGCGGAATCGCCGTCGCCGGTCACGAGATGGTCGAACATCTCGGTATGGGCGTTGACGTGGCGATCGAGGTTCATCGCCATGAAGCCGCCGAGCTGGAAGAAGCCGGGATAGACGCTCCGCAAGGCGCCCGGATACGTTAGCGGCACGATGGTGATGCAGTTGCGCTCGAACCATTCCGTGCCGCGTTCCTGCGCCAGGCCATTGACGGCAGTGGGAGACCGGCGGGTATCGATGGGGCCGCCCATCAGGGTCATTGAGCGCGGCACCGGCGTGATGCCCTGCGCCTCCATCAGTGCCACGGCAGCGAGCACCGGCACTGCCGGCTGACAGACGGCCATGACGTGAAGGTCCGGCCCGAGAGCGACGAAGATCTCCTTCAGGTAGTCGATATACGTGTCGAGATCGAACCGCCCGCTGGTGATCGGCACGAGGCGCGCATCCGTCCAATCTGTGATGAAGACCTGATGGTTGGGGAGCATCGCCTCCACGGTTCCGCGCAGGAGCGTGGCGTAGTGCCCGGACATCGGTGCCACGATCAGGAGCTTGGGCTGCGGCTCGGAGGGACCGCGCGCGAACGAGCGGTCGAAGGTCAGGACCCGGCAGAACGGCTTTTCCCACACCACCCGTTCGCTCACCGGCACGCTGGCGCCGTCGATCCAGGTTCCGGTGAGGCCGAAGGCCGGCTTGGCATAACGGCGGGTTCCGCGCTCGAACATCTCGCAGGCGGCGGCCATGGACTTCGCGTAGGGCGAGTAGGCGAGCGGGTTGGCGGGATTCTGCAGGCTGTGCTTGACCATGTCCGCGGTGAGACGGGCCGGCGCCGTCATCATCCGCCCGAACTCATACCAGGTGTAGGCCAAGCTCATATCCGCCCCTCCTCGTCGTCCCGCGTCGCGTCGTCCCTCGCGGCCGGGCGCGCTAGAGAACGCCGCGCGCCGGGAAACGTTCGGATCGACGCGTGTGCGAGGTGAGACCGCGCGGGGCATGATTGCGCAGGGACGGGTGCAATCGAAGGGCGAGCCATGGATTCCCGCCGGCCGAGCACTATCGTTGAGCAGACATGATCGACATGAGCACCAACGGCTTCGTTCGCGATGCCCGGCATCTCCGTCTCGACACCTTCGTGCGCCTGCGCTGGCTCGCGATCACCGGGCAGAGTGCGGCCGTCGTCGGCGCGCAATTCGGCCTTGGCCTGCCTCTGCCCTTCGGCTGGTGCTTCCTCGTCATCGCGGCGTCGTCCTGGCTGAATCTCGCCCTGAGGATCCGGTTTCCGGCGAGCTACCGTCTCAGCGACGATTCGGCGGCCCTGCTCCTCGCCTTCGACATCATTCAGCTCGCCGCCCTCCTGTTCCTCACCGGCGGCTTGCAGAACCCGTTCTCGCTGCTCTTCCTCGCCCCGGTCCTGATCTCGGCGACGGCCCTGCCGCCGGAGCGGACCCTGGCGCTCGGACTTCTCGCGGTGGGTCTCGCCACCATGCTGGCGCTGATCCACCGGCCACTGCCATGGTTCGCGGACGGGCGGCTCGAACTCCCCTTCCTCTACGTCTCGGGGGTTTGGACGGCGATCCTCCTCGGCACCGCCTTCACCGGCGTCTATGCCTGGAAGGTGGCCGACGAGACGCGGCAGCTCGCGCAGGCCCTCGCGGCCACGGAACTCGTGCTGGCGCGGGAACAGCACCTGTCGCAGCTCGACGGGTTGGCGGCGGCGGCCGCGCATGAACTCGGCACGCCACTCGGCACGATCATGCTCGTCACCAAGGAACTCACGCGCCAACTCGCACCCACGGCGTCCCCCGCAGTGAAGGACGACCTCAACCTCCTGCGCGATCAGGTGGACCGCTGCCGCGGCATCCTGTCGAAACTGACATCCCTCGATGGCGACGAAGCCGGCATCCTCCAGACCGTCACGCTGAGCCATCTCGTGGAGGAACTGGTGGCGCCCCAGCGCGCCATGGGCATCGCGCTCGACGTCACCAGCCGGGGCGACGGGGTCGAACCTGCCTGCCGGCGTAATCCGGGGGTCCTGTTCGGGCTCGCCAACATCGTCGACAACGCCGTGGACTTCGCCACCAGCCGCGTCGTCATCGAAGCGCGCTGGACCCTCGACAGGGTCTCCCTGGAGATCAGCGACGACGGCCCGGGCTTCTCGAGCGAGATCCTGCTGAGGGCGGGCGAGCCCTATGTCACCACCCGCAGCCCCGACAAAACGCGTGGCGGGAACAGCGTCGGCGCCGGCCTCGGCCTTGGATTGTTCATTGCAAAGACACTGATCGAACGCTCCGGCGCACAGCTTACGCTCTCAAACGTATCCGGGCACCAAGCAACCGGAGCCGTAGTCCGCGTATCCTGGGCGCGCCACATCTTCGAGCGTGACACGATTCCGAGGCGCGGTACCGAAATGAGCGCTCAGGTGCCCCTGACGGAACGCAGTACGGCCCCTATATAAGTTGCTAACAATTCGATCTTGGAAAATGGAGGAGCGTCAGATGCTGACGCAGAGTGGAAGTCCGGCGCCTGCCGCCGATGTGCTGCAGACTTCGGAATCCGATCCGCTGGCGGCTTTTTCCGACCGTTCGCTGCTGATCGTGGATGACGATCGGCCGTTCTCGACCCGCCTGGCGCGGGCGATGGAAGCTCGGGGCTACGACGTGCAGGTGGCCGAAAGCGTCGCCGAAGGCGTCTCGCTCGTCGAGAACCGCGCACCCGCATTCGCGGTCATCGACATGCGGCTCGGCGACGGCAACGGCCTCGATGTGATCGCGCGGCTGAAGGAGAAGCGCCCCGAAGCGCGGGGCGTCATCCTGACCGGCTACGGCAACATCGCCACCGCCGTAACGGCGGTGAAACTCGGCGCGTTCGACTATCTCGCCAAGCCGGCCGATGCGGACGAGATCCATGGTACGCTGATGGCTCAGCCGGGTGAGCGGGCCGACCCGCCGGAAAACCCGATGTCGGCCGATCGCGTGCGCTGGGAGCATATCCAGCGCGTCTACGAGTTGTGCGGCCGGAACGTCTCCGAGACCGCCCGCCGGCTCAACATGCATCGGCGCACGCTACAGCGCATCCTCGCCAAGCGCGCGCCGCGCTGATCCAACCCCGACGACGGGCTCGGTTGGCGTGATGTTGCGTGGAACCGGACCGGCGCTGTAAAGCACCGGTCTCCCGCCGCAATCGCTGCACCGGGGCCGACGGAGACGTATCCCCGTGAACACGCGCAACCTGATCACGATCGTCAGCATGATGGTGCTGGTGGGCACCGAAGTTTTTGCTGTGGCTATCGCTGCCGGCTGGGCGCTGGCCGGTCTGTTCGATCTCGGCGACACCGTTGGCCATGTGCTGATGGTCCTGTTCAGTTCGATCGCCGCCTGGATCATGCTGCAGCTCTGGCGCCGGGCGGTGAGCATCGAACCGATTCGCAACGCCGCGCCCGCAGCACGCCGCTGATCGGGCGATACGCGTCGTATCTCGAACTCGGGTCCGCTCTGCGTCTCGGGTTGGACTCCGCACCACCGCTACGATGGCCCCGCCGCGTTGCATGGTCGGCATTTCCCGACTATCGCCTGACGGGCCGAGCCACAGCATCGAGTCCGAACCCATGAAAGCCCGCATCATCGTCACCCTGAAGACCGGCGTGCTCGACCCTCAGGGCAAGGCGATCGAAGCCGCGCTCTCGTCCTTCGGCATTTCAGGGATCGAAGGTGTCCGCCAGGGCAAGGTGTTCGATGTCGAGATCGCCGACACCGATCCTGCCAGCGCCGAAGCGATTCTGAAGAGCGCCTGCGAGAAGCTGCTGGCGAACACGGTCGTCGAGAATTACGAGATCGAGATCGTCTGATGCGCGCCGCGATCGTCGTCTTTCCCGGCTCCAACCGCGACGGTGACGTCGCCCGCGCCCTGCGCCTCGCCGGCGCGGAGGTGGTCAAGGTCTGGCACACCGATACGGCGCTTCCCGCCGGAACCGATCTCGCGGTCCTGCCCGGCGGCTTCTCTTACGGCGACTATCTCCGCTGTGGCGCCATCGCCGGCCGAGCAGCCGCGATGGACGCCGTTCGTGACCACGCCGCGCGCGGCGGACTGGTTCTCGGCATCTGCAACGGCTTCCAGATCTTGTGCGAATCGGGCCTGCTGCCCGGCGTGCTCATGCGCAACGTCGATCGGCGCTTCATCTGCCATCGCCAGATGCTGCGGGTGGAGCGCGCCGATACCCGCTTCACCTCGGCCTATACCAAGGGACAGGTGATCGACGTCTGCGTGGCGCATGGCGAGGGTAATTACTTCGCGGATCCCGAGACCATCTCCCGGCTCGAAGGCGAAGGCCGCGTGGCCTTCCGTTATGCCGATGCGGCTGGCGAGCTGACCGTGGATGCCAACCGCAATGGCTCGCTGAACTCCATCGCCGGCATCTACAGCGAAAAGCTCAACGTGCTCGGGATGATGCCCCACCCGGAGAACTTCGTCGAAGGTCTCATCGGCGGGGTCGACGGGCGTGGGTTGTTCGAGAGCCTCGCGGCTTAGTGCGAAAGCCTCCTCCCCCGCAAAGGGGGAGGGGAAGACCTCTCCGGATGATGGCACTCCCCTGATCCGACCCGCCGGCGCGGGCCACCTTCTCCCGCACAGGAGAGAAGGAAGCGGCGCGCACTCAATGCCCGTCGAATTCCATCAGCGTCCGCACCGGAACGTCGAGGTCGCGCAGCTTTTGCGCTCCGCCGATCTCGGGCAGGTCGATGACGAAGCAAGCAGCCACCACCTCGGCGCCGATCTGGCGCAGCAGGTTGATGGCCGCGCAGGCGGTGCCGCCGGTGGCGATGAGGTCGTCGACCAGCAGCACCTTGTCGCCCGGCTTGATGGCGTCCACGTGGATTTCCATCTCGTCGGTGCCGTATTCCAGCGCGTAGGCGATGGAGACGGTCTTGTGGGGCAGCTTGCCCTTCTTGCGGATCGGCACGAAGCCGGATGAGAGCTGATGCGCCACCGCGCCGCCGAGGATGAAGCCCCGCGCCTCGATTCCCGCCACCTGATCGATCCGCCCACCCGCGAAAGGGTGGACGAGCGAATCCACCGCCCGGCGGAATGCGCGCGGGTCGCTCAGCAGCGTGGTGATGTCGCGAAAGACGATGCCGGGCTTCGGGTAATCCGGGATCGAGCGGATCGAATCCTTCAGCGCGGAGTGGCGGCGGGCTTCCATTCGGGTGGCTCTCTTCAGCAAATTCTGTCGCGGCTTAGATCAGATGCGGTGCCCCGGGACCAGAGGGGCATACCCGTCCGGTCGCCGATCCCGGCGCCGCATGGCGCCATCGCGGTCAGTGTTCCCGGTCCTCGCCCCCCTTCTCGTGGACAGTTGGAACTGACTATGATGCGCCAGCGAGGTGAAACATGACGGATTTACTGGAGAAGGCGGTCGAAGCAGTCCGGCGGATGCCGCCTGCAGATCAGGACACGATTGCACAGGCCATCATCAGCATGACGGAGATCGGCGGCGCGGACGATATCGACCCGGACCATCTCCAAGACGTGCTGGACGCCATGGCGGAGGTCGGCCGCGGTGAATACGCCTCGGCCGAAGAAGTCTCAGCGGCTTTTCGGAGCTTCGAACGGTGAAGCTCCTCGTCTCCGCAACGGCCACGCGGAGGCTGCGAGAGATCGCGGATTATATCCATGAACGGCATCCCGCTGCCGCGCGAAGCATCGGTAGGGCCATCGAAGATGCTTTCGACCTCGTCGGCCGCTATCCGGAGGTGGGGCGGCGTCTGCCGAAGCGCGTGCGCCGGTTCGCAGTGCCTCGCTTGCCCTATCTTATCTACTACACGGTCGACGAGCGCGCGGACGCGGTCGTCATCCTGACAGTCAGACACGGAGCCCGGCGCCCGAGCATATGACCTAGGCCCGGCTTCGCGCCTTCAGGCGTTGGCGCGACGCAGGATCTTCACGAGGTCGCCGTGCAGGCTCTCGTTGCCGGCGGCCACCGAGCGGGCGGCAAGAGGCTCTGCGCCGCCATCCGCGCTGGTGACGAAGCCACCGGCCTCGCGCACCAGGATGATGCCGGCCGCGATGTCCCAGGTCTGCAGGTCACGCTCCCAGTAAAGGTCCGAGCGACCGCAGGCGACGTAGGCGAGATCGAGAGCAGCCGAGCCGAAGCGGCGGGCGCCGCCGGTCACCGCCATCACGGCCGCGACCTCGCGCAGGAGCTTCGGGTGGTCGCCGCGTCCGAGATAAGGCGAACCATAGGCCACGAGGGCGTCGGCCATGTCCGTCCGGCCGGAGACGCGCAGGCGGCGGTTGTTGAGATAAGCGCCCTTCCCGCGTTCGGCCACGAACAGCTCGTCCTTGGCCGGATCGTAGATGACGCCGGCGACGATCTGGCCCTCGCGTTCGAGACCCACCGAGATCGCGAAATGGGGGATGCCGTGGAGGAAATTGGTGGTGCCATCGAGAGGGTCGACATGCCAAGTGTGGCTCTTGTCCTGCCCTTCGATGTTTCCAGATTCCTCGAGAATCAGGCCATAGCCGGGACGTGCCTTCATCAGGGCGTCGCGCAGGACCTCCTCAGCCTTGCGGTCGGCGGCGGAGACGAAGTTGCCGGGGCCCTTGCGCGAAACCTGGAGGTTCTCGATCTCGCCATAGTCACGCTTGAGGCCGCGGGCGGCCTTGCGGACGGCGTCGACCATGACGGTCATGAGGGGTGAGCTGATCATCGATGCAAAGGTCCGGGTCGATTCAAAGAACGGTCTCGCGCGGCCATAGCATGTTTGCGGCGCGTCTCACCCCTCGCCGATGCGGGGCAGAAGAGAAACGCGCGCAGGCTCCCATGGATGCCGAATTGACACTTGCCCGCGTTGCGCGGGCTTACTCCACCTTCATCCGCGCCTCAGCCAGTCGCTCGGCCCGGCTTCGCTCTTCGGCGGTGAGGCCGGCAAGGGTCTCGTCCAGCTTCGGGTCGGAGCGCCCCTGGGCTGCGGCGGCGAGATTCCAGGCAGCCGCCTCGACAGGGTTCTTCTGGATACCCCGTCCCAGGGCATAGAGGATGGCCACGCGATTCTGCGCGATGGCGTTGCCGCGCGACGCGGCGTGGAGGAAGTAGCGGGCCGCGCGGGCCTCGTCCTTCTCGACGCCGATGCCGTTGAACAGCAGGATCGCGAACTCGACCTCGCCGGCGAGATCACCGTTATCGGCCGCGCGCCGGAACCACTCGGCCGCCTGTTTGGGATCCTTCGGTACTCCCCTCCCCTGGAGGTAGAGCACGCCAAGATCGTGCTGCGCCGGACCGATCTCGCCCTCGGCCGCCTTGCGGAACAAGTCGGCGGCTTTGGCCTCGTCCGGCTCGGTCCCCGTCCCGATCAGGATCAGGGCGAGGTTGTAGGCGGCCGTGGTGTCGCCCTTGAGGGAGGCCTGTTCGAGCCAGCGTCGCCCGGCTTTCGGATCTTTCGTGCCGCCACGGCCATCGATCGACATCAGGCCGAGAGAGGCCATGGCGTGGGTGTCGCCCTGGTTGGCGGCGAGGCGATACCATTCCGCCGCCTTCACCGGGTCCTGCTTCACACCGAGGCCCTGGTTGTAGAGCTCGCCGAGCAGCGTCATCGCCGCGGCGTCCTTATTGTCGGCGGCGATCCGCTTCGTCGCCTCGCGGAAGGCGGTGGTATATTGCCCGCGCTGGTAAGCGCCGAACGCGATATCCGGCTCCGTCTTCGAGCGGGGTGGCACGGCGCCAGCCGCGCCGATGGAATACGGGGTCGGGAGGTCCCGCAGCTGCCCCTTCAGAGTTTCCTTGGGACGAGGCGTCAGGGATTGCGGCACGGCCGGATCGGTCGGCATCACCTTCGGCGCTTCTGCCAAGGCGGCGGAAGACCAAGCCTCGGCCAGGGCGAGAGCGAGGGCGAGCTTGCGAAGCGCCCTCACGTATCGGCCTCCGAAGCTGCGACCTTTGCCTGTATGGCACGGATATCGGTCCCTTCTCCCATCCACAGATGGCTCTCGAGCCCGAGGAATTCCGCTCCCGTCGCCAGCAGCCCCTCCACCTGTGCGAGGTCATGGGCAACGGCGATGCACGGTGTCTCGAAGATCTCGACCCACCATTGCGCGCGCTCGCGCACGGTATCGGCATCGGGTGCGATCCCGTCCGAGTAGATCCCCCCGAACATCACGTAATCGACACCGGCCTCGCCGGCCTCCATGGCCGCATGCTTCTGCTCATGCCCGCCGGCCCCGAGGATGCGACCGTCGCTGAGGCGCTCGCGCAGATCCTGCAGGGCACCGTCGCGCGCCTTGTCGAGATGAACGCCGTCCGCCCCGCCCCGCGCGGCCACGCTGACCACGTCGCCGGCGAAGTCTGAGACCGTGATGACCAGGGCGGCGCCAGTAGACTGCGCCGCCGGAGCGAGACGCTTGACGAGGTTCACGAGACTGCGCTCGTCAGAGGGGGCAAGCCGCAGGAGCACCGCCGCCACGTCTCCGGCCGCACAGGCGGCGGTCAGCGCTTCGGCGAGGGCATCGGCCCGGTCGGAATCCACCCGATGGGGAGACAGCAGGGCGAGGCGGGTGCGGGGTTCGGCCATTCTTCTCGTCCTAACAGCATCATCCCGAGACGCGGGCTCCGCGTCTCGGGGACAGGCGATGCGAGATCACCGCGTCACGGCATGGTTCCGGATGCGGACCGGCCCCATGATACAGGGGCTCAGGCCGCGCCGATCTTCGGGTCGAGCGAGCCGTTGGCATAACGCTTGGCCATCTCGGAGACCGAGATCGGGCGGATCTTCGAACCCTGGCCGGCGGTGCCGAACTCCTCGAAACGCTGGCGACAGAGCTTCGTCATCGCGTCCATGGCGGGCTTCAGATACTTGCGCGGGTCGAACTCGGCCGGGTTCTCGGTGAGCACTTTCCGGATCTGACCGGTCATGGCCATGCGGTTATCGGTGTCGATGTTGATCTTGCGCACGCCGTGCTTGATGCCGCGCTGGATCTCGGCCACCGGCACGCCCCACGTCGGCTTCATCTGGCCGCCATAGGAATTGATGATGTCCTGCAGGTCCTGCGGCACCGAGGAAGAGCCGTGCATGACGAGGTGGGTCGTCGGCAGGCGGCGGTGGATCTCCTCGATCACGTTCATGGCCAGCACGTCGCCATCGGGCTGGCGGGTGAACTTGTAGGCACCGTGGCTCGTGCCCATGGCGACGGCGAGCGCGTCGACCTTGGTGGCGGAGACGAACTTCACCGCCTCTTCCGGGTCGGTGAGGAGCTGGTCGTGGCTGAGCACGCCCTCGGCGCCGTGGCCGTCCTCGGCCTCACCCTGGCCGCTCTCCAGCGAACCGAGCACGCCGAGCTCGCCTTCCACCGAAACGCCGGCCCAATGCGCCATGCGGGTGACGTTGCCGGTGATCTCGACGTTGTAGGCGTAGTCGGCGGGGGTCTTGCCGTCAGCCTTAAGCGAGCCGTCCATCATCACCGAGGTGAAGCCGTACTGGATGGCGGTGGCGCAAGTGGCTTCGTTGTTGCCGTGGTCGAGATGCATGCAGACGGGGATGTGGGGATAGATCTCCACGAGGCCGTCGATGAGCTTGGCGAGCACCACGTCGTTGGCATAGGCGCGTGCGCCCTTGCTCGCCTGCAGGATCACCGGCGAATCGGTGGCATCGGCTGCCGCCATGATGGCCAGCCCCTGCTCCATGTTGTTCAAATTGAAGGCCGGCACGCCGTATTCGTATTCGGCGGCGTGATCCAGGAGCTGCCTCAGGGTGATGCGTGCCATTGGTCTCTCCTCAAACGATGGGGCCGACGCGATAGGCCGCCATCCACTGAAATATGCCTGCCTTGTCGGACCTTACCGGGTCCGTCGCAACTCCATCCCGAAGCCTTCGGCGACAGAACGCTGTGTCGTCATCCCAAATTCCCACCCCAAACACCTCATCCTCAGGTGCCGAAGCGGAGCGAAGGCCTCGAAGGAGCCTTCCAGTTCGCCCGGAGGATGCCGGAACCCTCCTTCGAGCCCCGCTGCCGCGGCCGCCTCAGCGCGAGGTGATGGGACCTGGGATGGAACCGGTCACCCCTTGACGCGCAGGGCCTCGACGCCAGGCAGGACCTTGCCTTCCAGCCATTCGAGGAACGCGCCACCGGCGGTGGATACGTAGGAGAAATCGTCAGCGACGCCGGCATGGTTGAGGGCGGCCACCGTGTCGCCGCCGCCCGCCACCGAGACGAGCTTGCCGGCCTTGGTGCGTTCGGCCGCGTGGCGCGCCGCCGCCACCGTGGCGGCGTCGAAGGGCGTCAGTTCGAAGGCGCCAAGAGGGCCGTTCCAGACCAGGGTCGCAGCCTCGTCGATGGCGGCGTCGATCTCGGCCACCGAGGCCGGGCCGGCATCGAGGATCATGCCGGTCTCCGACACGATGTCGACGCCCACGGTCTCATGCGCCGCGTTGGCTTTGAACTCGGTCGCGACCACCGCGTCGACGGGCAGGATGATGCGGCATTTGGCGGCTGCAGCAGCGTCGAGGATGCGGAGCGCCGTCTCGGCGAGATCCTTTTCACACAAGGACTTGCCGACGGCTTTCCCTTGGGCGTGCAGGAAGGTGTTGGCCATGCCGCCGCCGATGACGAGCATGTCCACCTTGGCGACGAGGTTCTGCAGGAGATCGATCTTCGACGACACCTTGGCGCCGCCGACCAAGGCGATGACCGGCCGTGTCGGCGACTCGAGCCCCTTGGTCAGGGCGTCGAGCTCCGCCTGCATCAGCCGGCCGGCATAGGCCGGCAGTACATGGGCGAGGCCCTCGGTCGAGGCATGGGCGCGATGCGCGGCCGAGAAGGCCTCGTTGACGAAGACGTCGCCGTTGGCGGCGAGCGCCGCCACGAAATCGGCCTCGTTCTTCTCTTCGCCCGTGTGGAAGCGGGTGTTCTCCAGGAGGAGGACGTCGCCATCCTTCAGCGCCGACACGGCCGACGACGCCGTCTCCCCGATGCAATCCTCCGCAAAGGCGACCGGGCGGCCGAGATGCTGAGATAGTGCGGAGACCACCTGCTTCAGCGAATCGGCCACCACTGGCTTGCCCTTGGGGCGACCGAAATGCGCCAGGAGCACCACACGCCCGCCGCCATCGGCGATCTCCCGGATCGTCGGGACGATCCTTTCGATGCGGGTCGCGTCGGTGACGCGCTCCCCCTCCATCGGCACGTTCAGGTCGACGCGGAGCAGTACGCGCTTGCCCTGAAGAGAGCCGGCATCGTCGAGGGTGCGGAAAGCGGTCATCCTGGCCTTCAATGTCGTTGAGGAAACTATCAGCGCGGAGGGAGAAGCCCGTCGAGATGGAAGCGCTGTGCGGCGATGGTCAGCGCCACGGTGAGCACGGCCGTGATGACCGCAGTCAGCACCAGCGCGCCGGAACCGGGCAGCCGGCGGGTCCTGTCGGCGACGGCGCGGACTTCGCTTCGCAGGGCGGCCAGATCGGATTGGCGCGCCGCCTCGCTCATGCGCGTGGTCGCACCTTCGATCTTCTCCTCCACGCGGGAGAGCAGAGCCTCGGAGCGGGCATACTTGTCCTCGATCCGCGCACACTTGTCTTCGATCCGCGCGAGTTGATCGCTGCCGGGCGAGGAGGACACAGGCTCGGCCTTGCCGACGACGGCGGGCGGTGTCGCCTTCTGGTTGGCGATGGCCTGGGTCTCGGGCACGATACCGGTCGACGGGGGCGGATTATTCTCGAGCGGCTTGTTCTCGAGCGGCTTGGCGCCCGGGATGAAGGTGTTTCCGGTGGACGGGGTCGGCGAAGGCTCGGTCATTTCAGACGCACCGTTGCTGGTCGATCACAGGATATCGTTGGCGAGGCTTGTCGGGCGGCCCGAAGGCCGCCCCGGAGCGCCGCTCTCAGAGCAGCTTGCCCATCGCCACGGCCGTGTCGGCCATGCGGTTCGAGAAGCCCCACTCGTTGTCGTACCAGGACAGGATACGCACGAACGTGCCGTCCATCACCTTGGTCTGGTCGAGGTGGAACGTGGACGAGTGAGGATCGTGGTTGAAGTCGATGGAGACGTTGGGCTGGTCGGTATAGGCCAGCACGCCCTTCAACGGACCATCGGCTGCGGCGCGGATCGCGTTGTTGATCTCCTCGACGGAGGTCTGGCGCTTGGCGGTGAACACGAGGTCGACCGCCGAAACGTTGGGGGTCGGCACGCGGATCGAGGTTCCGTCGAGCTTGCCCTTCAGCTCCGGCAGGACGAGGCCGACGGCCTTGGCGGCCCCCGTGGAAGTCGGGATCATCGACAGCGCGGCGGCACGGGCCCGGTACAGGTCCTTGTGCATCTGGTCGAGGGAGGGCTGATCGTTGGTGTAGGAATGGATCGTCGTCATGAAGCCGCGCTCGATCCCGACGAGATCGTTGAGCACCTTCGCCACCGGCACGAGGCAGTTGGTGGTGCAGGAGGCGTTCGAGATGACGAGGTGGTCGGCTGTCAGCTTGTCGTGGTTGACGCCGTAGACCACGGTCAGGTCGGCACCGTCGGCGGGGGCCGAGACGATGACGCGCTTGGCGCCGGCATCGAGATGGGCCTTGGCCTTGTCCTTCGAGGTGAAGATGCCGGTGCATTCCAGCGCGATGTCGACGCCGAGCTCGCGGTGCGGCAGCTCGGCCGGGTTGCGCACGGCCGTGACCTTGATGCGCTGACCGTCGACGACGATGAACTCGCCATCCACTTCGACCTTGGCGTTGAAACGGCCGTGGATGGAGTCGAAGCGCAGCAGGTGGGCATTGGTCTCGACGGGGCCGAGATCGTTGATCGCGACGACTTCGATATCCTTGCGGCCGGCCTCGTGGATGGCGCGCAGGATGTTGCGGCCGATGCGTCCGAACCCGTTGATGGCAACCTTCACCGACACGGCGTGAATCCTTCTATGTACCGGGCGCCGACCTCGCGGAACCCGTAAGCAGCAAGAGCGAGACAGCGGGCCGGAGGGGCGGAGCCGCCATTCGGCGTCGCTGTGTCATGTGCACCGTTGAACGTCAGATGAACCGCATCGCCCGTCCTCGACCCCTCATGCGCCCATGAATGGACCGATGCGGGAACGAGTATTGAACGGGTCACGGGCTCGAATTCCCAGTCTGACGGTCGGTTCGAGGAGCGCGCGGTCTCTAACATGAGGGAAACCGCTGGCAAAGGTTTTGCCTGATCGATTCGTTCTCCTTCCCCGCATATGATGGCAAAGCAGCGATTTCGCGCGCGTATCGGTAGCGATTTGGCTACAAATCCGATTTTCCGAAACAAGTGGACGGGCAGATCCATGACCCGGCGGAAGGTACAACGATGATCCCGACGCCCGAGCGGCCGAACGTCGACCACGCCCTTGCCCGGCTGGAGACGGCCCTGACCCGGCTGGAAGCGTCGGTGACCCATCGCCTCGAAGCCGAGCGCGAGCCCGGCGACCTTGAGACGGAACTCGCGATCATGGCGGAGGACCGGGCGCGCCTCGCGGCGGAGCTCGACGCTGCCAGCGCCCGCCTCGCCACGGTGGAGGCGACGACCAGCGATGTCGGCCACCGCCTCGGCCGGGCGATCGAAGCGGTGGAGGGCGTGCTGGCCCATCCCCGCGCCGCGCGTTAAACCCGCCTCTCTCACACCAACCCTATCGGACATGCCTCAGATCAGCGTCACCATCGACGGCAAGAGCTACCGGATGGCCTGCGCCGAAGGCGAAGAGGCGCATCTCTCGGCGCTGGCCGCGGAACTCGACACCCGCGTGACCGGGATGCGGAAATCCTTCGGCGAGATCGGCGACATGCGTCTTCACGTCATGGCCGCCCTGACTCAGGCGGACGAATTGGCGGAACTGAAGCGTCGTCTCGCAGAGCTCGAGACAGAGACGGCGGCCCTCCGGGACCGCGTCGAGAGTGCGGATTCTCTCCGTGCCGAAGAGGAGGCCCGTATCGCGGACGGGCTCGGCCGTGCGGCGGACCGGATCGAGCGTCTGGCTCACGCGCTGGCGGCGGGATGAGGGCCTCTGGCGCATGATTGCGCGCGCTCCCCCCTGGCGCCCACGGCCGGCCGACGCTACATGAGTGATGCGGTGCTGCGGGGTTCGTCAGGAGTACTTTTCCCCGGGGCCTTATCGACTCCCCAGGGAGCTGTCCCTGGCCCTGTCCCTGGACTTGGCCAACACGGCGCCCACCTACACTGTAGGTTTCCCGGGATCGCAACTCCAACGGCTCACGTGGCTCCGCACTCTGATTTCCCCGCCCTGAAGGCCGCCCTTCGCAAGGATGCCCTTGCCCGCCGCGATGGCCTCGCCCCCGAGACCCGCCGGGTCGGCGGATTACGGATCGCCGAGAGCGTGATGGAGGTCGAGCCCCTCGCCCAGGCTCCCATCGTCGGTGCCTTCTGGGCGATCCGCAGCGAAGTCGATCCCCTCCCTCTCGTCAGGATGCTGTTCGCGCGCGGCCAGCGAGTCGCCCTGCCGAAGGTGACGCCGGAGGGCCTCGTCTTCCGCGAATGGCGCGCCGGTGAGGCGCTGGTTCCGGGTTCCTTCGGTCTCAGCGAACCGCGCGACGACCTGCCCCCCCTCGATCCCACCGCCCTCATCGTTCCGCTCGCCGCCTTCGACCGGCGCGGGCACCGCATCGGCTACGGACGCGGCTATTACGATCAGGCCATCGACCGGCTCTCCCGCAACGGCCCCGTCCTGACGATCGGCATCGCCTTTTCCGTGCAGGAAGTGGAGTACGTTCCATCCGAGCGGCACGACCAACCCCTCGACCACCTCATTACGGAAGCGGGACCGGTCCCGCTCGTCCGGGACTGACAGCGACGCATGCGACTTCTCTTCCTCGGCGATGTGGTGGGCCGACCCGGCCGCAATGCGGTGATGGACCGGCTGCCGAAGCTGCGTGAGCGCTGGCGCCTCGATTGTGTGGTCATCAACGGCGAGAACGCGGCCGGCGGCTTCGGCATCACCGAGGCGATCTGCGACGAGCTCCTCCAGGCGGGCGCCGATGCGGTGACGCTGGGCAACCATTCCTTCGACCAGCGCGAAGCTCTCGTCTTCATCCAGCGGCAAACGCGGCTCGTCCGCCCGGCGAACTACCCGCCGGGCACACCGGGACGCGGCGCCACCGTGGTCGAGACGCGGGGCGGCGCCCGCGTCCTCGTCCTCAACGTCATGGGCCGCATCTACATGGATGCGCTGGACGATCCCTTCGCCTCCGCCGAGCGCGAACTCTCCGCCTGCCCCCTCGGCGAGGTGGCGGACGCCGTCATCGTCGATGTCCATGCCGAGGCCACCAGCGAGAAGCAGGCTTTCGGCCACTTCCTCGATGGCCGCGCCAGCCTCGTCGTCGGCACCCATACACACACGCCCACCGCCGACCACCGCATTCTCCCCGGCGGCACCGCCTACCTGTCCGATGCGGGCATGTGCGGCGATTACGATTCGATCCTCGGCATGCAGAAGGATGAGCCCCTGCGGCGCTTCCTGCAGAAGACCCCCGGCGCGCGCCTGGAAGCGGCCCAGGGTAAGGGCACGTTATGCGGGATCGCCGTCGAGACCGACAATGCCACGGGGCTCGCCACCATGGTCTCGGCAGTACGCCTCGGGCCTCATCTGGAAGAAACTTGGCCTCGTGCCTGGGAATAAGCCTGTTGAGCTGGTGATGAGTTTCGCGGCGGCTTGATCGAGCGGTGGCATGAAGCCAATGTGCGGGCACATTCGCCCCGCCCATTTTATGCCCCAGCGCAGAAGAGTCCCAGACAACCCATGGCGACCCGCTCCGCGACTGCCCCCCTGAGCCGCCCGGGCATCTACTTGATCCGGATGCTGGTCTTCCTGACCCTCGTCGGGTTCCTCGCCTTCGTCTTGTTCCGGCAGATCACGCCGGCTTTCCTGGCCAATGCCGGGTTGAACGGGCTGATCCTCGGCGTTCTCCTCATCGCCATTCTGCTCGCCTTCGGCCAGGTGATCCGCCTCTTCCGCGAGGTCGCCTACGTCAACGCGGTCGCAGCCGGTGAGGGATCGGCCAAGCCGCCCTCGCTGCTGGGGCCGCTCTCCCCGGCGATCCTGGCGCGCCGTGAGGGGACGACTCAGGCCGGCGTCCGTTCCTATCTCGACACCGTGGCCGCCCGCCTCGACGAGGGCCGCGAGATCCTGCGCTACGTCGCCGGGCTTCTCATCCTGCTCGGACTGCTCGGCACATTCTGGGGGCTCATCGACACGCTGGGCGCGGTGGGCAGCGTGATCCAAAGCATGCGCGGCGGCGGCGAAGCCAGCGCGATGTTCGACGAATTGAAGAGCGGCCTCGCCAAACCGCTTTCCGGCATCGGCCTCGCCTTCTCGGCCTCGCTGTTCGGCCTCGCGAGCTCGCTCATCACCGGCTTCCTCGACCTGCAAGCAGGCCAGGCTCACGCCCGCTTCCACAACGAGCTGGAGGATTGGCTGGTCTCCGGCGAGGACCAGGCCGCGGTGGCGCGCCCCGTGACCGCGCAAGAGCCGGCCTCGGCCCGTGAACTCACCGAGGCGGTGGACAAGCTGGCGGCCATCATCTCGGAGGGCGCCAACGGCCGCGTGGCGACTCAGGCGATGACCAACCTCGCCGAGGGTATCCAGGGTCTTGTCCAGCACATGCGGGCCGAGCAGCAGATGATCCGCGACTGGGTCGAGGCGCAGGCGACGCGGGAACGTGAACTCAAGCAGGTGCTCGACCGGCTCGGCCGCGAGAAGGCCTGATGGCTTCGCTGCGCACGCGCCGGGACCGGAGCCTGAACGTCTGGCCCGGCTATGTCGACGCCCTGGCGACGCTGCTGCTCGCCGTCGTCTTCCTGCTGACGATCTTCGTCGTCGGGCAGTTCTTCCTGTCCCAGGAGATCACCGGCCGCGATTCGGTGCTGAACCGGCTCAACCGGCAGATCGCGGATCTCACCGATCTTCTCGCCCTGGAACGCTCCAATCGGCGGGCGCAGGAGGAGAAGGCCTCGAACCTGCGCACGACGCTTCTCGGCACCGAGGCCGAGCGCGACAAGCTGAAGGAACAGGCGGGCGCTGCCGCGAGCAGCGACGGCCGCCAGGGCGAAGTCGACAAGCAGTTGGTGGCCGAACGTGCCACCAATGCACGCGCCGCGTCGCAGATCGATCTCCTCAACGAACAGATCGGCGCCATGCGCCGCCAACTCGCCGCCCTCGAGGACGCGCTTGCCGCGAGCGAGAGCCGCGACCGCGAGAGCCAGGCCCGCATCGCCGATCTCGGCAGCCGGCTGAACGTGGCGCTCGCCCAGAAGGTGCAGGAACTCGCACGCTATCGCTCGGACTTCTTCGGCCGCCTGCGCCAGATTCTTGGCAACCGCAGCGATATCCGCGTGGTCGGCGACCGTTTCGTTCTGCAATCGGAGGTACTGTTCCCGGCGGGCTCGGCGAGCCTGAAGCCCGAGGCGGCACCCGAACTCGACCGGATCGCCACGGCCATCCTCGATCTGTCGAAGCAGATCCCGGCGGACATTCCTTGGGTCCTGCGTATCGACGGGCATACCGATGCCCGTCCCATCGCCAGTTCGCAATTCCCGTCGAACTGGTCGCTCTCGGCGGCGCGCGCCATCGCGGTGGTGCAGTACATGGCCGGCAAGGGCATCCCGCCCCAACGTCTGCTCGCCGCTGCTTTCGGTGAATTCCAACCCATCGAGGCCGGCACCAGCGACGACGTCTACGCCCGCAACCGCCGCATCGAGCTGAAGCTCACCGAACGTTAAGGCAGGGCCCCTACCGCAGGGGCGCCAGCGCCACCGCCCAGACGACGAACGCGCCGGAGAGCAACCCGAAGGCCATGAATTCCACCGCGCCGGTCAGGATCATCCGCTTGAGCATTGTGATCGCCTCTCGTTGACGCGACGATCTTTGTTCTTGTTTTGTTCGGTGTAAAGCGGGCATTCGAGGCGGTTCGAAACAGGGTTACCGGGCCCTTAACAAAGCTCAGACGTCTTCCCTAACGCGATTCGCTCTCCCAACGGCGTCGTCGAACCACGCTCTCAGACGCCGATATCGTTTCGACCGCGCAGTCTTGGCGAACGATTCCGAGTCTGTCCGAAATCTTACCAAGAGCGATCGCACGGCAACTCCGTGGCCGGCGAAGCAATTGACAGAACAATCAGCGCGAAAAATCTCTGGCGCTACTTCATCTTCGGCTGATTTTTCTGTCAAATGTGAATGGCCGGATGCGAATACATCTCATCGCCCTTGGTTCTTATGGCGACGTTCTTCCGTTTCTCGCCATCGGTGCCGAATGCCTGCGTCGCGGGCACGATGTCATCCTCGCGGCCCCTGCCCCCTTTGCCGACCACGCAACGCGCATCGGTCTGCCGTTCCACTCCCTGGGTGACTCTGACGATTACCGTCGGATTGTATCCGATCCCCGGCTCTGGCATCCGAGGCAGGGGGCGGCCGCGTTGTTCGGCAGCATGGCGGCAGCGACGGAGCAGACCTATCGCTGGATCGCCGAGAATGCGCGCAAGGGCCGTTCGATCGTCGTCGCTTCGACCCTGGCCTTCGGGGCGCGGGTAGCGCAGGAGAAGCTGCGCCTCCCGGTCATCACGATCCACGCGATGCCCATGTTGATGGAGAGCCGCTACGCCTCCCCGATCTTACCGGGCGTACCGCTCCCCTCTTGGGCGCCATCCCGGCTGCGGCACTGGATCGGCCGGGGCGCAGACAGATACGTGATCGGCCCGGCCGCTTTGCCCTCCATCAACGCGTTCCGGCAGGAACTGGGCCTCAACCCGGTGCGACGGCTGCGATACTGGTGGAATAGCCCTTCCCGTATCCTGCTCCTGTTTCCCGATTGGTTCGCCCGTGCTCAGCCGGATTGGCCGCAGCAGGCCGTGCATGTGGGCTTTCCCATCGCCGACCGGTTCGGCGACACGGATCGCCTCGGGCTCCATCTCTCACGGTTCTTGAAGGCGGGTGATCCCCCGCTCGTCTTCACCTATGGATCGGCGATGCGCCAGGCGACCGCCTTCTTCCGCATTGCCCTCGCGATCTGCCAGCGCCTGGGACGGCGCGGGGTGTTCCTCGCACCGGAACAGGGACAGGTGCCCGAGATCCTCCCGGAAACCGTGATCCATGTCCCCTACGCGCCGCTCAGCGCTTTGCTGCCGCACGCGGCGGCGCTGATCCATCATGGCGGCATCGGCACCGTGGCGCAGGCTTTGGCCGCCGGAACGCCGCAGATGATCGTCCCGGTGGCGTTCGACCATTTCGACGAGGCGGCGCGGGTGAAACACCTTCGTGCCGGCACGAGCCTCAGCCGGCGGCGTTTCACGCCCGGGCGCGGCGCGCGCCGGCTCCGCCGCCTCCTCGCATCGCCAGAGGTGGCCCAGGCCTGCCAGGAGCTGAGGTTGCGCTTCAACGGGCAGGACGGCGTGTCGGTCGCCTGCGACGCGATCGAACAAATGGCGCCCCGCCGTCGCTGAAGGGGCAGCTCCATTATACAAATGCAGCTGCAGATTGGGCTTCAGGCCAACTGCTCGATCATGCCATCGCGGATGGTGACGCGCCGGTCCATGCGGGCGGCGAGTTCCATGTTGTGGGTGGCGACGAGGGCCGCGAGGCCGGAGGCACGCACCAGCGAGACAAGAATGCCGAACACATGCGCCGCCGTGTGCGGGTCGAGATTACCGGTGGGCTCATCGGCCAACAGCAGCCGCGGGCCGTTGGCGACCGCACGAGCGATGGCGACGCGCTGCTGCTCGCCGCCCGATAATTCGGCCGGGCGGTGAACAAGGCGCTCCTTCAGGCCGAGGAAGCTCAGAAGTTCGGTGGCGCGCGCCTTGGCCTCCTTGGCGCCGAGGCCACGGATGAGCTGGGGCATCACCACGTTCTCCAGGGCCGAGAATTCCGGCAGGAGATGGTGGAACTGATAGATGAAGCCCATCTCTTCGCGGCGGAACCGCGTGCGCTCGGCATCGGGCATCGCCGCCGTGGGCTGGCCGCCGATATAGACCTCGCCGCCATCGGGTCGCTCCAGCAGGCCCGCGAGATGCAGAAGCGTCGATTTTCCGGCCCCTGAGGGTGCCACCAGAGCCACGAGTTCGCCCGGCCAGATCGCGAGATCGGCCCCCCGCAGGATGTCGAGGGCTCCCGTTCCTTGCGCGTAGCGGCGTTCGACTTTGGCGAAGAACAGGGCCGGGACCGGCGGCGCGCCGGCCTCGTCGGCAGAGGTTGTCATGATGGTTGAATCTCCCCTCAGCCGTAACGCAGGGCCTGGACCGGATCGAGCCGGGCGGCGCGCCAGGAGGGATAGAGCGTCGCCACGAGCGACAGGGCGATGGAGGTGAGGACCACCACGGTGATCTCACTGGAATTCATCTCGGCCGGAATCTCCGCGAGGAACCGCACGGTCGGATCCCAGGCGGAGGGAAACAGGACCCGCTGGATCGGCTTGATGTTGAGGGTGATGAGGACACCGAGGGCGAGGCCGCTCAGCGTCCCGACGACGCCGATCAGCGCTCCATTGATGAGGAAGACCCGCATCACCGTGCCTGGCGTGGCGCCCATCGTCCGCAGGATCGCGATATCGCTGGACTTGTCACGCACCAGCAGGATCAGGCCGGAGACGATGTTGAGGGTCGCCACCACAACGATCAGGCTGAGGATGAGGAACATCACGTTCCGCTCCACCTCCAGCGCCCCGAAGAAGGTTCGGTTGCGTTGGCGCCAGTCGGTGAGAAGCACGGGCCGCTCGGCCGCCATTTCGAGGTCGGGCCGCAATTGCGCCACCGCATCGGCGTTGTCGAGATAGACCTCGATGAGGCTGACATCGCTGTCACGGTTGAAGAAGGCCTGGGATTCGGCCAGCGGCATGAACACGAAGGTGGCGTCGAACTCGGTCATGCCGATCTCGAAGATCGCCTTCACCGTATAGGCCTTGGTGCGCGGCGCGGTGCCGAACGGTGTCGTCGCCCCCTTCGGGGTGGATAGGGTGATCTGGTCGCCGGCCTGGACGCCGAGGGACTCGGCGAGCCTTCGGCCGATGGCGACCCCGGTTCCGTCGTCGAATCCGTCGAGGGTGCCGCCCCGGATGGTCTTGGCGATGGACCCGATGGACCCGATGTCCTCGCCGCGGATACCCCGGACCAGCACGCCACTGCCGCCATAAGGCGAGGACGCGAAGGCCTGCCCTTCCACCAGCGGGATCGCCGAGCGGACGCCGGCCACCTTGGAGAGCCTCTCGGAAAGGTCGACGTAATCGGTGAACAGCTTGTCGATGGGCGTGACGAAGACGTGGCCGTTGATACCGACGATTTTGGAGAGCAGTTCGGTGCGGAACCCGTTCATCACCGAGAGGACGATGATGAGGGTGGCGACGCCGAGGGCGATGCCCAGGACCGAGAAGAAGGCCACGACGGAGACGCCGCCGCCGCGCCGCCGGGCCCGCATGTAGCGCCCGGCAATGATCCATTCGAAGGCCGCGAAGGGCGGCGTGCTGCCGCGCTCGAACAGGCCGGAGAGACCCGCCAGCCGTTCCTTCACCGTCTCTGCCAGAGCCATGCCGGCCTCAGTTCCGCTTCAAGCGCGAAATCAGGTCGATCGGTGCCACGCTCTCACGCTCGCCCCCGGCGCGGCGCTTGATCTCGACCTTGCCCTCGGCAAGGCCGCGCGGGCCCACCACGACCTGCCAGGGCAGGCCGATCAGATCGGCGGTGGCGAATTTCGCGCCCGGACGCTCGTCGCGGTCGTCGTAGAGCACCGTCAGGCCGCTGGCCTCGAGGTTGGTCTGGATCTCGGCGCAAGCGGCATCGGTCGCCGCGTCTCCGGATTTCAGATTGATGAGAGCGACGTCGAAGGGCGCCACGGAATCCGGCCAGATGATGCCGGCCTCGTCATGCGAGGCCTCGATGATCGCGGCCACCAGCCGGCTCGGGCCGATGCCGTAGGAACCCATATGAACGGGGCGGTCGACGCCGTCCGGTCCGGTCACCTTCGCGCCCATGGCCTCGGAATACTTGGTGCCGAAATAGAAGATGTGCCCGACCTCGATGCCGCGCGCGGCCATCTGCTTGTCCTCGCTGACCTCGGCGAAGGCCGCCGGCTCATGCATCTCGGATGTGGCGGCGTAGAGCGAGGTCCAGCGGTCGACAGTGCCCTGGAGGCCGGCGACATCATCGAAATCGGTGGTCACCGGCGGGACGTCGAAATCGAGATACTGCCGGTCGCAGAACACCTCGCTCTCGCCGGTCTGGGCCAGGATGATGAATTCGTGGCTGAGATCGCCGCCGATCGGTCCGGTATCGGCGCGCATGGGGATCGCCTTGAGGCCGAGGCCGGCGAAGGTGCGCAGGTAGGCCACGAACATCTTGTTGTAGGCGTGCCGGGCGTTGGCCTGGTCGAGATCGAACGAATAGGCGTCCTTCATCAGGAATTCGCGCGAGCGCATGGTGCCGAAGCGCGGGCGTACTTCGTCCCGGAACTTCCATGAGATCTGGTAGAGGTTCTTCGGCAGGTCCTTGTAGGAGCGAACGCTGCCGCGGAAGATCTCGGTGATGACCTCCTCGGCCGTGGGGCCAAACAGCATCTCGCGGTCATGTCGGTCGGAAATGCGTAGCATCTCCTTGCCGTAAGCCTCGTAGCGGCCGGATTCCTTCCACAACTCCGCCGACTGGATCGACGGCATCAGCAGTTCGATGGCGCCGGACCGATCCTGCTCCTCGCGGACCACCGCGCAGACCCTGTTGAGCACGCGCAGCCCCAAGGGCAGCCAGGCATAGATGCCCGCCGCTTCCTGACGGATCAGGCCGGCCCGCAGCATCAGGCGGTGGGAGACGATCTCCGCCTCCTTGGGCGTCTCGCGCAGGGTCGGCAGGAAATAGCGGGAGAGACGCATCGGGGGCCCTGGATCGTTTTGGAGCGCGATCGTACCGCGCATCGTTGCGGGGCACACAACACATTGCGTTGGGAAAATACAAGCGTCCTGCGGCGTCGAGAAAAACGCCGGGTGGTCCGAAACTCGGGCATTCCGCGAAACGAGAGCGAAAAACGCTCAACTCTTGCAAAAAAACGCCAGGAACCATCTCCGGAGACGTGACAATGCGCAATCCAGTTCCTATAAGCGCCACCGTGATGGTCGCGACGCCCGGAGAGGCAGCGCGAGGTCCGAGTCTCGGGAGGAAATTTCAGCCGCCACGCCGTCAGAAATGCGTGAGATAAAATAGGCTGACACGTCATCTGTCGTCTCAAAAAGCAAGGCGCGAGCCTTGCTTTTTTTATGGCCGACGTGGCTCTCCGGGTGTGGACGCAGGACGATCCGACACCTCGCCGGATCGCGGCGCTAGAGCCCCGACAACTCGAAGATCGGGATGACGACGAGAAACACGACGCTGGCGAGGAGCGTCGTCCAAATCGCCTTCTCGCGCAGCCGCGGCGCCGCGGGCGCCCCCGGGTCCTGTCCCGGCACGATCAGCGACGGGTCCGTCTCGACCTGATTGCGGATGGGCAGGATGACGAAGAGCAGCGTCCACCAGACCACGAAATAGAGGGCAAAGGCTCCAAACACCGTCAGCTTGAACAACACGACGGAGAGGATCGCCACCGCCGAGACGATGACGATCATGGTGGCCAGCGTCCGCCAGATCGTGGCCGAGACAGTCTGAACGAGGGCGCTCACGCCGCTCACACCTGCTCCAGTTCAACCAGGGTGCCGAGGAAATCCTTGGGGTGGAGGAACAGCACCGGCTTGCCGTGAGCGCCGATCTTCGGTTCGCCGGTACCGAGGACGCGGGCACCCTGAGCCTTCAGTTTGTCACGGGCGGCGATGATGTCGTCGACCTCGTAGCAGACATGGTGCACGCCGCCATTGGGGTTGCGTTCCACGAAGCTCTCGATGGGCGAACCCTCGCCCAACGGCGACATCAACTCGACCTTGCTGTTTGGCAGGTTCACGAAAACCACCGTGACGCCGTGCTCCGGCTGCGGCAGGGGCTCGGTGAGCGTGGCGCCGAGGGTGTCACGATAGATGGCACAGGCCGCGTCGAGGTCGCGCACGGCGATGGCCACGTGGTTCAGGCGTCCGATCATGGTCTGCTCCCTTCTGTGCGTCATCTGTGCGCGCATTCCCCTCCCCCTTGCGGGGAGGGGTTAGGGGTGGGGGTGGCTCCGAAGAGGTTGCGCCCTGTCCTGAACCACCCCTACCCTCATTCCCTCCCCACAAGGGGGAGGGAGGCAGCATCACACCTCCACGACCTGCACGTGGCAGGCGGGCTTCTTGCCCCAGGCTTCGTTCACGGCCGAGCGGATCGCACGATCGACGGCCTTCTCGACCGCTTCGGCATCCTTACGCTTCTGCTTCGACAGGCCGCTGAGGGTCCGCGACACGGCTTCGACGGCGACGTCGAGCATCGGCTGGCCGTTCTTGCCGCGATTGGGCAGGCCCATGATGTCGATGGCCGGCTCACCGAGAACCTCACCCTGGACGTCGATGGCGATGGCGACCGAGACGACACCGGCCTGAGACAGCTTGCGTCGCTCGGGGATCGCGCGATCCTTCGCATCGATCAGGATGTTGCCATCCTTGAACAGACGCCCGGCTTTCACGTGGTCGGTGATCTCCGGCGTGCCGGGGGCGAGGCGCACGACACTGCCGTTGCGGGCCTTGACCACGTTGCCGACACCCTGGGCCAGGGCGAAGCGGGCATGCTCGTCGAGATGGAGCGCCTCGCCGTGGACGGGAATCGCCGTCCTCGGCCGGGTCCAGGCATACATCTCAGCCATTTCGTCGCGGCGGGGATGGCCCGAGACGTGGACGAGCTTCGTCCGGTCGGTCACCACCTCGATGCCGGCATTGACCAGATCGTTGATGATTGCGCCCACCGCCCGCTCGTTGCCCGGAATGGCGCGAGACGAGAAGATCACGCGGTCGCCGGCGGCCAGCGTCACGTCGGGATGGTCGTCGCGGGAGACGCGGGCGAGCGCAGCGCGCTCCTCGCCCTGCGACCCGGTGAGCAGGCAGACCACCTTGTCGCGCGGCAGGTAGCCGTAGCTGTCGGCCGAGCGGAAATCCGGCAGGCCGTCGAGGAAGCCGCATTCGCGGGCGACACCGATCACCCGGTCCATGGCCCTGCCGACGGCGACGACCTCGCGGCCGCAATCACGCGCGGCTTCCGCCACCGCCCGCATGCGGGCGACGTTGGAGGCGAAGGTGGTGACGGCGACCCGGTGAGGCGCCTCTGCGATGAGCTCACGCAGGGTGGCGGCGACCTCGGCCTCGCTCGGGCTGCGGCCCTCGCGCACGACGTTGGTCGAATCGCTGATCATGGCGATGATGCCCTCGTCGCCCAGCTTGCGGAACGAGGCTTCCGAGGTGACGTCGCCGAGGATCGGCGTGGCGTCGAGCTTCCAATCGCCCGTATGCAGGACGAGGCCATGCGCCGTGCGGATCGCGACAGCGTTCGATTCCGGGATCGAATGCGAGACCGGAACATATTCGATCTCGAACGGACCGACGGTCACCGGCTTGTGCGCGGCGATCTCGCGCAGGATCACCTTCGGGGCGCCTGGCTCACTCAGGCGACGCGCCTCGAGCAGGTTCTTGGCGAAGCGGGTGGCGTAGACCGGAGCCTTCAACTTGGGCCACAATTCACCGATCGCGCCGATATGGTCCTCGTGCGCGTGGGTAATGAAGATGGCGAGGAGATCGTCCTTGCGCTCCTCGATGAAGCTGAGATCGGGAAACATCAGGTCGATGCCCGGGAAGCCCTCTTCCCCGGCAAAGCCCATTCCGCAATCGACCATGATCCATTTCCGGCGCTTTTCCGGCCCGAAGCCGTAGAGCGCCGCGTTCATGCCGATCTCGCCCACGCCGCCGAGCGGCACGAAGACGAGTTCGTCTTGCCCTGTCGTCATCACTGTTCAACCTCAAGCCGCCGTCGCGGCCGAACCCAAATGCACCTCGCCCGCCGTCACGGTCCGTCGCGTCCCATCATCCGATCGGACGACGAGCCGCCCCGCCTCGTCGATCGTCTCGAAAATTCCTTGCACGATCTCGCCGCCCGTTCGCACCGAGACCGGTGCGCCGATCCCGGCGGCGTCATCGAGCCAAAGCTCACGGATCGATGAAAACCCGCGGCCTCGATTCCAGCGTCGCGCTGCAACGACGATCTCATCCGACAGATGGTCGAACAGATCCTCGGCGCGCGGTTCGTGCTTTATCTGACTGAGGCTTGTCGCGGGATAAGGCAAGTCCTGCGGTGACGCGGCGACGTTGACGCCGAACCCGATCACCGCCGAGCGACGCCCGCCCGGATGAGTTTCCGCCTCCAGGAGAAGGCCCGCGAGCTTGGCACCCGATGCCAGCACGTCATTGGGCCATTTGAGGCGGAAGGGGCTTGCCCGACCGGACGTCCGATCCTCGATCCCATCCTGAGGTGCCATGCCGGCCGCCTCGAGGTGGCGTGGCCCGATCGTTCTCTTCAAGGCGGAAATCAACGCGACACCCGCTACGAAGCCCAAGCTCGGAACCTGTTCCGGATCGACGTCCGAAACCGGCCAGAGCAAGCTGGCACTGAGGTTGCCCGGCAACGACGTCCATGCGCTCCCCCTGCGGCCACGCCCCGCTTCCTGCCGGAGCGCGACAACCCACAGGGGGCCCCTTTCACCCTCGCGTGACAGCTCCATCGCCCGAGTGTTGGTGGAGCCGAGGCTCTCGTAAACGTGAAGCCGATGCCCGGCTGCTCTCGCAGCCGGGCCGAGCCGATAATCCGGCCTTTCGAGAGACAAAATCCTAGAACAGCGACTTGGCCGCGGCACCTGCCGCGCTGACAAGGGGAGAGGGCACAAGGAAGAACAGGACCACGACGGCGCTCGAGAGACCGAGCACGATGCGCAGGCCGGGCGGCATCACTTCGTAGGGAGCTTGCGGCTCGTCAAAATACATCACCTTGACCAGACGAAGGTAATAGAACGCGCCGACCACCGAGGTCACGACGCCGATCACCGCGAGGCCCACGAGATCGGCCTTGATGGCGGCGGCGAAGACATAGAACTTGCCGAAGAAGCCGGCGAGCGGCGGGATGCCGGCGAGTGAGAACATCATCGCGGCGAGGCAGAAGGCCATGACCGGATGTGTCCGGGAAAGACCGGAAAGATCGTCGACCGTCTCGTACATCTGGCCGCCGCGACGCAGCGAGAGAAGCACGGCGAAGGCGCCGAGCGTCATGGCAAGATAGATGATCATGTAGATCACCACGCCTCGGATCCCCTCCTCCGAGGCAGCGGCGAGACCGATGAGGGCGTAACCGATATTGCCGATGGAGGAATAGGCCATCAGGCGTTTGATCGAGCGCTGGCCGATGGCCGCGAAAGAACCGAGCGTCATCGAAGCGATGGCGACGAAAACGATGATCTGCTGCCAGATCGCGGTCACGTCCGGGAAGGCGCCGATGAAAACCCGCACGGTCATGGCGACGGCGGCCATCTTCGGCGCGGAGGCGAAGAACGCCGTCACAGGAGTGGGCGACCCTTCGTAGACGTCCGGTGTCCACATGTGGAACGGCACGGCAGACATCTTGAAGGCGACGCCCGCAGCGACGAACACGATGCCCAGCACGATGCCGAAACCGGCATTGTCGTTCAGTGCCGAGACGATGCCGGGGAAGGAGACGGTGCCGGTGAAGCCGTAGACCAGTGACGAGCCATAGAGCAGCATGCCGGAAGACAAGGCTCCAAGGACGAAATACTTCAGCCCGGCCTCGGTGGATTTCAGGTTGTCCCGGTGGAAGGCGGCGATCACGTAAGCAGCAAGCGACTGCAGTTCGAGGCCGAGATAGAGGGCGATCAAATCGTTGGCGGAGGCCATCACCATCATGCCGATGGTGCAGAGCATGATCAGGATCGGGAACTCGAACCGGTCGATGCGTTCGCGCTGAAAATAGTCGCGCGAGAGCAGGATCGTGGCGGCCGAGCCGAGCAGAATCAGCGCCTTCATCACCTTCGAGAAGTTGTCGATGATGAACGACCCGTTGAGGGTCGTGATCTTGGCACCCGACTGCGACACGACCACGAAGAAGGCGAGAATCAACAGGATGAGCGCGCCGACATTGATGCTCTCCACCGAGCGCTCACCCCGGAAGGCGCCGTAGAGAATCAGTCCGAGCACGCCGATCGCGAGGATCAGCTCGGGCATTACCGGCGAGAGAGAGGGCAGGACAGCCTGGATAGCGGTCATCTTACGTCGACCTTCAGCGCGCCACGGGCGGAAGAACCGCCGCGGTCTGCGTGTTCGAGAGCGCGGATTTCATGCTCTGCATCAGCGCCTCCGTGGAGGGGGCGAAGGTGTCGAGGATGGGCGCGGGATGCACGCCGTAATAGATCGTCAGGGCGACGAGAGGCGCGAGGATAAGCTTCTCACGCAGATCGAGATCGAGGATGCCCTGCAGGTTGGGCTTCTCGAGCTTGCCATAGATCACCCTGGAATAAAGCCAGAGGGCATAGCCGGCCGAAAGAATGATGCCGAAGACCGAGAAGAACGCGACCGTCGGGTTGGCCTTGAAGGCCCCCATCATGGCCAGGAACTCGCCGACGAAGCCCGACGTGCCGGGCAGGCCGACATTGGCCATGGTGAACACCATCATCGCTGCCGCATAGAGCGGCATGCGCTTCACGAGACCGCCATAGGCCGCGATCTCGCGGGTGTGCATCCGGTCGTAGACCACGCCGACGCAGACGAAGAGCGCGCCCGAGACGATGCCGTGTGAGATCATCAAGAACAGGGCGCCCTGGATGCCCTGCTCATTGAGGGTGAACAGGCCCAGCGTCACGAAGCCCATATGCGCCACAGACGAATAGGCGATGAGCTTCTTGATGTCGGTCTGCATCAGCGCGATCAGCGACGTGAAGATGATCGCGATGACCGAGAGGGCGAAGACCATCGGCGCGAAATAGGCGCTGGCATCCGGGAACATAGGCAGCGAGATCCGGATGAAGCCGTAGCCGCCCATCTTGAGCAGGATGCCGGCGAGGATCACCGAGCCGGCGGTGGGCGCTTCCACGTGGGCGTCGGGCAGCCAGGTATGGACTGGCCACATCGGCATCTTCACCGCGAAGGAGGCGAAGAAGGCGAGCCACAACCAGTATTGCATGCCGACGGGGAAGCGGGTTTGCAGCAGGGTCGGGATGTCGGTGGTGCCGGCGTGCCAGTACATCGCCATGATGGCGAGGAGCATCAGCACCGAGCCGAGCAGGGTGTAGAGGAAGAACTTGAAGCTCGCGTAGATCCGGCGCTTGCCGCCCCAGATGCCGATGATGAGGAACATCGGGATCAGGCCAGCCTCGAAGAACAGGTAGAACAGCACGAGGTCGAGAGAGCAGAACACGCCGATCATCGTCGTCTCGAGGACGAGGAACGCGACGAAATACTCCTTCACCCGCGTATTCACCGAGAGCCACGACGCACCGATGCAGAACGGCATCAGGAACGTGGTGAGCAGGATCAACGGCATCGAGAATCCGTCGACACCGAGTTTGAACTTGATCGTCTCGGCGAGCCAGCCATGGGTCTCGACAAGCTGGAAGCTCGATGTCGATGGGTCGAACCGGCCCCAGGCGACGAGGCTGAGGAGGAAGGTGACGATGGTCGTCGCGAGCGCCGCCCAGCGGGCGTTGCGCTTCACGCTCTCGGATTCGTTGCCGAGGGTCAGGATGAAGGCCGCGCCGCAGAGCGGCACGATCAGCAGGCCGGAGAGAATGCCGAGGCCGAACATCTAGCGGGCACTCCGATACGGGTTGGCGGCCGTCATTGCGCGCGACATCAGTGTCCGACCTTGGGCAGGCCGGTGAGCATGTACCAGCTGACGATGGCGGCGACGCCGATGAGCATGACGAAGGCGTAGTGATAGACGTAACCGGTCTGCAATCGGACGACCCCGCGGGTGACGTCGAGCACGCGGGTGGCGATGCCGTCGGGGCCTAGTCCGTCGATGACCCGGCCGTCGCCCTCTTTCCAAAGGAACTTGCCGAAGTTCTTGGCCGGGCGCACGAAGATCCGGTCGTAGAGTTCGTCGAAATACCACTTGTTGAGCAGGAACTGGTACAGGCTTGGCTGCTGGGCGGCGAGCCGGCCCGGCAGTTCGGGCCGGCGGATATACATCCAGAAGGCCAACAGGAAGCCGATCACCAGCATGATGAAGGGCGAGTAGGCCACCAGCGCCGGCACCGAATGGATGTCGTGCATGATGTGGTTGTCGGGGCCATGACCGAGGGCGTGCCCCCAGAACGATTCCATGCCCTCGCCGATGAAGCGGTTCTTGAACAGCAGACCGGCGAACAGGGCACCGAAGGCCAGGATAGCCAGAGGAATCGTCATCACCAGCGGGCTCTCATGCGGCGTGTGCGCATGGTCGTGATGCTCGATGGCGCTGTGAGACGCCGGCTCTACGTCATGGCCCTTGTCGTTGTGCGCGACACCCTCGTGGTGTCCCGGTGCGCCGTCGGCGGCAGCAGAGGCGGCGTGAGCCAAAGCAGGTGCAGCGTGATGATCGTCATGGTGCGCGGCGCCGTGGCCCGCCCAGCGGGCCGGCCCCTCGAACGTCATGAAGAACAGGCGCCAGGAGTAGAACGAGGTCATCAATGCGGCCACGACCGTGCACATGAAGGCGAGCGTGTGGCCGGGCCGCGTCGAGGCATAGGCCGCTTCGATGATCGCGTCCTTCGAATAGTAGCCGGCAGTGAAAGGGAAGCCGATCAGCGCTAGGGTGCCGATGGTCATCATCGCGGAGGTGAAGGGGATGTAGCGGCGGAGCGCCCCCATGTTCCGCATGTCCTGCTCGTGATGCATCGCGTGGATGACCGAGCCGGCGCCGAGGAACAGAAGCGCCTTGAAGAAAGCGTGGGTGAAGAGGTGGAACACCGCGGCCGAATAGGCACCGACGCCCAGCGCCACGAACATGTAGCCGAGCTGCGAGCAGGTCGAGTAGGCGATGACCCGCTTGATGTCGTTCTGCACCATGCCGATCGTGGCCGCGAAGAACGCGGTGATACCGCCGATGATGGTGACGACAATGAGGGCGTTCGGCGCCACTTCGAACAGGGGCGACAGGCGCGCCACCATGAAGACGCCCGCCGTCACCATGGTGGCGGCGTGGATCAGGGCGGAGACCGGTGTCGGTCCCTCCATGGCGTCCGGCAGCCAGGTATGGAGCAGGAACTGCGCCGACTTGCCCATGGCGCCCATGAACAGGAGCAGGCACGCCAGGGTCATGGCGTTCCAGTCATAGCCGAGGAAGTGGAACGTGGCGTCCTTGAGCTCCGCGGCGCGCGGCAGGATGCCGTCGAAGGCCACCGAACCGAACAGGACGAAGACGAGGAAGATGCCGAGCGAAAAGCCGAAATCGCCGACCCGGTTGACGATGAAGGCCTTCATCGCCGCCGCATTGGCTGAAGGCTTCTCATACCAGAACCCGATCAGCAGGTAGGAGGCGAGGCCGACGCCCTCCCAACCGAAGAACATCTGAACGAGGTTGTCGGCCGTCACCAGCATCAGCATGGCGAAGGTGAACAGCGACAGATAGGCGAAGAAGCGCGGCCGGTGCGGATCCTCTTCCATGTAGCCCACCGAGTAGAGGTGGACGAGAGTGGAGACCGTCGTCACCACCACCAGCATCACAACGGTCAGCGTGTCGATGCGGAAGGCCCAATCGACCACGAGGTCACCGGCGGTGAACCACGTCGCCACCTGCACGCGGGTGGCATGATCGGAGCCCGGAACCTCGAAGAACGCGCCCCAGGACAGGAGCGCTGAGAAGGCCAGGAAGCCAGTAGTGATGTACTCGCACACGCGAGGGCCGAGCTGCCGGCCGAACAGGCCGGCGAGCAGGGCGCCGATGAGCGGGAAGAAGACGATCGCGTGATACATCGCTGGCTGGCCCGGCCTCCGGAAGCGTGCCGGATACCCGGCCTCGCTCCATTCTCGTCAATGGGATCGCGCGGTAAGCCGCGCGGCTCGGCTTGGGTGAAGCTCAGCCCTTCATCATGTTCACGTCCTCCACCGCGATGGAGCCGCGGTTTCGGAAGAACACGACGAGGATAGCGAGCCCGATGGCTGCCTCCGCCGCCGCCACCGTGAGCACGAACAGGGCGAAGATCTGGCCAGTGATGTCGTTGAGATGGGTGGAGAACGCGACGAGGTTGATGTTCACCGCGAGTAGGATGAGCTCGACCGACATCAGGATGACGATGATGTTCTTGCGGTTCACGAAGATGCCGAGCACGCCGAGCGTGAACAGGATCGCCGCCACCGTCAGGTAATGGCTCAAGCCGATCATGAGCGCTGATCCTTGTGTTGAGCCGACATCAGACCTCGACGCCCTGGCGAGACGGCACCTTGCGGGTTTCCACCGCCATCCCCTGCGTCCGTGCATTCTGCACGGCGATGTTCTGGCGCTTCACGCCGGGCCGGTCACGCAAAGTGAGCACGATGGCCCCGATCATCGCCACCAGCAGAATCAGACCGGCCAGCTGGAAGAAGAAAACGTAATCGGTGTACAGCACGCGCCCGAGCATCTGGGTGTTGGTGACACCCTCGACACTGGCGAGAGGACCGAGCGGCGCCTGCATCAGGCCGGGATCGATCGTCCAGGAGCCGACCACCAGCAGGAGCTCGATGAGGAAGATCGCGCCAATCAATGCGCCGATCGGCAAGTACTGCTGGAAGCCCTGGCGCAGCTGCGCGAAATCGACGTCGAGCATCATCACGACGAAGAGGAAGAGCACAGCGACGGCGCCGACATAGACGACCACCAGGATCATCGCCAGGAACTCGGCCCCCATCAGCACGAACAAGCCGGCCGCGTTGACGAAGGCGAGGATGAGGAAGAGCACCGACGCGACAGGGTTGCGCGAGGTGATGACCATGAACGCGGACGCGATCGCGACACCGGCGAACAGGTAGAAGAAGGCTGCGGCTGCACTCATGCGATTATGGAGATCAGCCGTCCCGAGGACGGCCCCTTCTGCCTAAATTCAAACCAGCCCGTGCAGGCCGCCCGTCTATAGAACCCACCCCTGCGGCGCACAACCGCCGGAGCGTCGTGTCATCACCGGTATGGTGCGTCCACTGCGAGATTGCGCGCGATCTCGCGCTCCCAGCGGTCGCCATTCAGGAGAAGCTTCTCCTTGTCGTAGAGAAGCTCCTCGCGGGTCTCCACGGAGAACTCGAAGTTCGGCCCTTCCACGATGGCATCCACCGGACAAGCCTCCTGGCACATGCCGCAATAGATGCATTTCACCATGTCGAGGTCGTAGCGTGTGGTGCGGCGCGTGCCGTCGTTGCGGCGCGGGCCAGCCTCGATGGTGATGGCCTGCGCGGGACAGATCGCCTCGCACAGCTTGCAGGCGATGCAGCGTTCCTCACCGTTCGGATAGCGGCGCAGCGCGTGCTCGCCGCGAAAGCGCGGCCCGCGATGCCCCATCTCGAAGGGGTAGTTGATCGTGGCCTTGGGCTTGAAGAAGTAGCGCATGGCGAGGGCGAACCCCGACACGAACTCCTTCAGCAGCAGACCCTTTGCGACCTGATCGAGCTTCATGGCTCGGATCTCCGTGAGGGGTTGTCAGACGCCCGGCGCAAGGCCGGTCAGCTTGAGGACGAAGGCGACGACCACGACCGAGACGAGGGAAAGCGGAAGGAACACCTTCCAGCCGAGGCGCATGAGTTGGTCGTAGCGGTAGCGCGGCACCATGGCCTTCACCATGGCGATCATGAAGAAGAGGAAGCTGGCCTTCAGAGCGAACCAGATCAGGCCCGGCACCCAGGTGAACGGTGCGAAGGGAATCGGCGAGAGCCAGCCGCCCAGGAACAGCACCGTTCCCAACGCGCACATGGTCATGATCGCCACGTACTCGCCGAGCATGAACAGCAGGTAGGGCGTCGAGGAATACTCGACCATGTAGCCGGCCACGAGCTCTGACTCGGCTTCCGGCAGATCGAAGGGCGGGCGGTTGGTCTCGGCGAGCGCCGAGACGAAGAACACCACGAACATTGGAAACAGCCAGAGCCAGTACCAGCCGAGAATGCCCAGTGAGGTGTCCTGCGCCATCACGATGCGCGAAAGGTTGAGCGACCCGGCGCAGAGGAGGACGCAGATGATGACGAATCCGAGGGAGACCTCGTACGAGATCATCTGGGCCGCGGAGCGGAGCGCGCCGAGGAAGGCGTATTTCGAGTTCGAGGCCCAGCCGCCCATCAGCACGCCGTAGACGCCGAGCGACGAGATCGCGAAAATGTAGGTGATGCCGACATTGAGGTCGGCGATGGCCCAGCCTTCCGCCAGAGGGATCACCGCCCAGGCGGCGAGAGCCAGGGTGGCGAAAACCAGGGGCGCCAGCAAGAACAGGCCCTTATTGGCGCCCGCCGGAATTACCGGCTCCTTCAGCACGAACTTCAGCAGATCGGCGAAGGACTGGAACAGGCCCCATGGCCCGACGACGTTGGGGCCGCGCCGCAACTGCACCGCCGCCCAGATCTTACGATCGGCCAGCAGCGCATAGGCAATGAACACCAGCAGCAAGGCGAGGAGCACGAAGCTCTTCAAGATCAGCAGTAGGACGGTGCCGACGATTTCCAGCATGGTCGGCAGCCCTTATTCCGCCGCTTCGAGACCGCGCGTCTGCGCGAGGCTCGAACATTCGGCCAAGACCCGCGAAGCGCGGGCGATAGCGTTGGTGAGGTAGAAATCCGGAACCGCGGACACGAAGGCCGAACGGCCCGGCTCGCCTCCGAGCCCCGCAAGCGTGTCGACGGTGGCGGCTACGTCGCTGGTGGCTACCGCGTCGAGGGCAGCGAAATGCGGGTACGCCGCATAGAGGTCGCGACGCAGAGCCCCGAGCGAATCGAAGGGAAGGCGCTTGCCGAGGACATCGGAGAGCGCCCGCAGGATCGCCCAATCCTCGCGGGCGTCACCCGGCGGGAAACCGGCGCGGTTGGTCGTCTGAACACGGCCTTCGAGATTGACGAAAGTGGCGTTCTTCTCGGTATAGGCCGCGCCTGGCAGTATCACGTCCGCGCGGGTCGCGCCGCGATCGCCATGGGTGCCCTGGTAGATCACGAACGCGCCTGCGCCGATCTCGACCTCGTCGGCACCGAGGTTGAACAGCACATCGAGGGCGCCCGGCTCCGCCATCCGCCCGAATCCGAGGCTCCCCTCCCCCGGCACGAAGCCGAGATCGAGCGCGCCGACGCGGGCTGCAGCGGTCTGGAGCACGGCAAAGCCGTTCCACTCGGCGGTGACCGCACCGATATCCTTGGCGAGCGCCGCCACCGACGAGAGGATGGCAGCGCCGTCGGGCCGGGTCAGCGCGCCGGTTCCCACTATCACGAGGGGTCGACTGGCGCTTTTCAGCACCTCGGCGAAGCTATGCTTTCCGGCGGCGATATCGGCCAGGGTTTCGGAGCCGGCGCCGAGATAGGTATGGGGATAGGTAAGATCCGCCGCCTCGCCGATCAGGCCCACAGCGAGAGGCGCCATGCGCCAGCGCTTGCGGATACGAACGTTGAGAAGCGAGGCTTCCAGGCGCGGGTTCGTCCCGACGAGCAGGATCGCATCCGCCTCCTCAATACCCGGAATGGTGGGATTGAACGTGTAGGCGGCGCGCCCCCAAGCCGGGTCGATCGCCTCGCCGGCCTGACGGCAATCGAGATTGGTCACGCCGAGCGACCCCATCAGGGTCTTCAGGGCATAGATCTCCTCCACGGCGGCAAGGTCACCGACGATGGCGCCAACACGCTTCGGGTCGGCGCTCTTCATCCGGGCGGCGATGGCGGCGAACGCCTCGCCCCAGGAGGCGGGGCGCAGGCGGCCGTTCTCACGCAGGTACGGCCGGTCGAGACGCTGCGCCCGAAGCCCGTCCACCGCATGGCGGGTCTTGTCGGAGATCCACTCCTCGTTGATGTCTTCGTTCACCCGAGGCTCGATCTGCATGACCTCACGGCCACGGGCGTCCACACGGATGGCGCAGCCGACTGCGTCCATCACGTCGATGGATTCGGTCTTCGTCAGCTCCCAGGGCCGCACCTCGTAGCTCTGTGGCTTGTGGACGAGGGCGCCCACGGGGCAGAGATCGGCGACGTTGCCCTGAAGCTCGGAGCCCATGGCACTCTCGAGATAGCTCGTGATCTCCATGTCCTCGCCACGCCCGATGGCGCCGAGATCCGGCACGCCGGCCACTTCCGCGAGAAAGCGGACGCAGCGGGTGCAGTGGATGCAGCGGTTCATGGCGGTCCGCACCAGCGGGCCGATATATTTCTCCTCCACGGCGCGCTTGTTCTCGCCGTAACGGGTCGAATCCACGCCGTAGGCCATCGCCTGATCCTGCAGGTCACAATGGCCGCCCTGGTCGCAGATCGGACAATCGAGTGGATGGTTGATGAGGAGGAACTCCATCACCCCCTCGCGGGCCTTTTTCGTGGTTCCGGACCGCGTCAGGATCTCCGGCGGCTCACCATTGGGTCCGGGGCGGCAGTCCTTCACCGCATAGGCGCATGAGGCGACGGGCTTAGGCGCCCCCTTCAGCTCGACGAGACACATCCGGCAATTGCCCGCGATGGACAGCCGTTCGTGGAAGCAGAAGCGCGGGATCTCCGCGCCCGCGACTTCGCAAGCTTGCAGGAGGGTGTACTCGGCCGGAACATCGACCTCGGTGCCGTCGACGATGAGCTTTGTCATGCGTGCTTCTCGGTAACGAATTTCGGTCCGAACGACATGGCGATCACTCCGCGGCGATCCGCACAGGATCGCTGTGCGGGTTGGCGCTGTAGCGGTCGATGCGCTTCTCGATCTCGGGACGAAAATGGCGGATGAGGCCCTGAATCGGCCAGGCCGCCGCGTCGCCGAGCGCGCAGATCGTGTGCCCCTCGATCTGCTTCGTCACGTCGAGGAGCATGTCGATCTCGCGACGCTGGGCGCGGCCTTCGGCCATGCGCAGCATCACACGCCACATCCAGCCCGTGCCCTCGCGGCAAGGCGTGCACTGGCCGCAGGATTCGTGCTTGTAGAAATAGGCGATGCGGGCAATCGCCGACACGATGTCGGTGGAGCGGTCGAGGACGATGACCGCCGCCGTGCCAAGACCGGAGCCGAGATTCTTCAGGGTGTCGAAGTCCATCTTGGCGTCGATGATCTGCTCAGCCGGCACCAGGGGCACTGAAGAGCCGCCGGGGATGGAGCAGAGCAGGTTGTCCCAGCCGCCGCGCATGCCACCGCAATGCTTGTCGATCAGCTCGCGGAAGGTGATGCCGAGTTCTTCCTCGACGTTGCACGGCTTGTTGACATGGCCCGACACGCAGAACAGCTTGGTGCCGGTGTTGTTCTTGCCCCCCAACCCGGCGAACCAAGCCCCGCCCCGGCGCAGGATAGTCCCCGCCACCGCGATCGACTCGACGTTGTTCACCGTGGTGGGACAGCCGTAGAGGCCCATATTGGCGGGGAAAGGCGGCTTCAGCCGCGGCATGCCCTTCTTGCCTTCGAGGCTTTCCAGCAGGGCGGTTTCCTCGCCGCAAATGTAGGCGCCGGCACCGTGATGGACGTAGATGTCGAACGGGTAGCCGTGGACATTGTCCTTGCCGACGAGACGAGCCGCGTAAGCTTCGTCGACCGCCTTCTGCAAGGCGTGTTTCTCGGCGACGTACTCGCCACGGATGTAGATGTAGCAGGCATGGGCGGCCATCGAGAACGAGGCCAGCATGCAGCCCTCGATCAGGAGATGCGGATCGTGCCGCATGATCTCCCGGTCCTTGCAGGTCCCCGGCTCGGATTCGTCGGCATTGACCACGAGGTAGTGCGGGCGCCCATCCGACTTCTTGGGCATGAAGGACCATTTCAGGCCCGTCGGGAAGCCGGCACCGCCGCGCCCGCGCAACCCGGACGCTTTCATCTCGTCGATGATCCAGTCGCGGCCCATTTCCAGCAGGAACTTGGTGCCGTCCCACGCGCCGCGCTTCCTGGCCTCTTCCAGACCGGGCGAATGCAGACCGTACAGATTGGTGAAGATGCGATCCTGATCGGAGAGCATGTCAGATCTCCTTCGCGTTGGCGGACGGCGTCTTCGGCTCGGTCGGTTTCGGTGACGATTCGTCTGCGCTGGCACCGGAGGCGACCGGCTGCGGCGGCGGTTCATCGCGCGGAAGATCGGATTGCGTCCCTGCTTCGGCTCCAGCGGCCTCGGCCTCGGCGATCGTCTCGGGCGCGGACGGAGCCGGCTTGTTCGGCTGGGCCGTCGATTCCTTCGGGTCGGCCGCATCGGCCTTGTCGCCCGGCTTCACCGGCGTCTCGCCGGATGCGTTACGCTGAGCTGGGGCGTCGGTCGGCGGCTCCTCCACGGCGCGGCCCGAATCGGGCTTGGCCGGCTTCGGGTCCGACGCCGCGCGCTGCTCGGACGAGACAGCTTCGGACTTGCCAACTGCATCGTCGGATTTCGCGGCCTGATCTTCGAACCGCTTCCGCCATGCGCCCACGCGCGACCCGTCGAACAAGGTCTCGTCGCTCAGCGTGTCGGCCCCGCCCATCGGCTCGGATGACGTGCGCCCGACCTGCGAACCGATCTTGACCGGGCGTCCAGCCGCGAGGTCGTCCATCAGTTTGCCGAGGAGCTCGGGCGTCAGGTCTTCGTAGTAATCCTGATTGATCTGGGCCATGGGCGCGTTGCAGCAGGCGCCGAGACACTCGACTTCGAGCCAGGAGAAATTCCCGTCTGCGCTGACGTGGCCGGGTGCGCCGAGGCGCTCCTGCAGATAGCCCTTCAATTCGCGCGCACCGCAGGAATCGCACGGCACCGTGCCGCAGAGCTGGATCCAGAACCGGCCCACCGGCTCAAGGGCGAACATCGTGTAGAAAGTCGCGACTTCGAGCACGCGGATATGCGGCATGCCGAGTTCGGCGGCCACCGCCTCGATGGCCTTCTGCGGAAGCCAGCCGCCATTCTGCTCCTGCGCCTTCCACAGCAGCGGGATCACCGCGGAGGCCTGACGGCCTTCGGGATACTTCTCGATCTGCCCTTTGGCCCATTCGGCGTTCTCGGGCGAGAAAGCGAAGCTGGCCGGCTGCTCGGAAGCGGGGGCGAGTCTGCGATTGGCCATCAGTGCGAAACCTCGAATACCGTCACCGGTCCACCTCGCCGAACACGATGTCGAGCGTGCCGAGCACGCAGGACACGTCGGCCAGCATGTGGCCGCGGCACATCCAGTCCATGGCCTGGAGATGGGCGAAACCCGGAGCGCGGATCTTGCAGCGGTAGGGCTTGTTGGTGCCGTCGGCCACGAGATAGACGCCGAACTCGCCCTTGGGCGCTTCGACTGCGGCGTAGACTTCGCCGGCCGGCACGTGGAAGCCCTCGGTGTAGAGCTTGAAATGATGGATCAGCGCTTCCATCGAGCGCTTCATTTCCCGGCGCGGCGGCGGTGCGAATTTACCGTCCGTGGCGGCGATCGCCCCCATTCCCGCCGGCTCGCGCAGCTTGATGCAGCACTGGCGCATGATCTTGGCCGATTCCCGCATTTCTTCCATGCGGATGACCTGCCGATCGTAGGTGTCGCCGTTCCTTCCCACGGGGACATCGAATTCCATCTCCTCGTAGCATTCATAGGGTTGCGACTTACGCAGGTCCCACGGGATGCCGGAGCCGCGCACCATCACGCCCGAGAACCCCCAGGCCATGGCCTCGTCCACAGTGACGATGCCGATATCGACGTTGCGCTGCTTGAAGATGCGGTTCGACATGACGAGGTCGTCGAGATCGTCGACCACCTGCAGGAACGGGTCGATGAAGGCTTCGATATCGTCGATCAGCGCGGGCGGCAGGTCCTGGTGCACGCCGCCGGGCCGGAAGTAATTGGCATGGAGACGAGCACCCGACGCGCGCTCGTAGAAGATCATCAGCTTCTCACGCTCCTCGAAGCCCCAGAGCGGCGGCGTCAGTGCGCCCACATCCATGGCCTGCGTGGTGACGTTGAGGAGATGAGACAGGATGCGGCCGATCTCGCAGAACAGCGTGCGGATCAGCTGAGCCCGGCGCGGCACCTGGAGCCCGAGCAACTTCTCGATGCCGAGACAGAAGGCATGCTCCTGGTTCATCGGCGAGACATAGTCGAGCCGGTCGAAATACGGCGTCGCCTGCAGGTAGGTCTTGTGCTCGATCAGCTTCTCGGTGCCGCGATGGAGCAGGCCGATATGCGGGTCGACGCGTTCGACGATCTCGCCGTCGAGTTCCAGCACGAGACGCAGAACGCCGTGTGCCGCCGGGTGCTGCGGCCCGAAATTGATCGCGAAATTGCGGATATTGTGCTCGGTCATGGCCTCGCTCCGCTGCTCAAGCCGACTTTTTCTCATCGCCCGGGAGCACGTATTCGGTGCCCTCCCACGGCGAGAGGAAGTCGAAGTTCCGGAATTCCTGTGTCAGCTTCACCGGCTCGTACACGACACGGGCCTCGTCCTGGTCGTATCGAACCTCGACGAAGCCGGTGAGCGGGAAGTCCTTGCGCAGGGGGTGGCCCTCGAAACCGTAATCGGTGAGCAACCGGCGCAGGTCCGGGTGCCCCGAAAACAGGATTCCATACAGGTCGTAGGCTTCGCGCTCGAACCAGTTCGCCGCCGGGAACACCTCGATGACGGAGGGTACGGCGGTCTGGTCGTCGGTCTGCACCTTCACCCGGATGCGGCTGTTATGGCGCAACGAGAGCAGGTGGTAGACCACGTCGAAGCGCTTGGCCCGGTTGGGATAATCAACGCCGCAGATATCGATGAAGCAGCGGAACGCGCAGGTCGGGTCGTCGCGCAGATAGGTGAGCGCATAGACGATATCGCTCGCCTGAACGCTCAACGTCAGCTCACCGAAGGCGATGGCGCGCGAGACGATGGCCGGCCCGAGGGCCGCGCCCACATGGTCGCTGAGCGCCTGGAGCGAACCGTCGGCGGGGGCGGCCGTATGCGCGAGGATCGAGATGCCGTTGCTCATCGCGGATCCTCAGCGCTCGATCGTGCCGGTACGGCGGATCTTCTTCTGGAGCAGAAGCACGCCGTAGAGCAGCGCCTCCGCCGTGGGCGGGCAGCCCGGCACGTAGATGTCCACCGGCACCACCCGGTCGCAGCCGCGCACCACCGAGTAGGAATAGTGATAGTAGCCGCCGCCATTGGCGCAGGAGCCCATGGAGATCACGTAGCGGGGCTCGGGCATCTGGTCGTAGACCTTGCGCAGGGCCGGAGCCATCTTGTTGGTCAGCGTGCCGGCGACGATCATCACGTCGGATTGCCGGGGCGAACCGCGCGGAGCGAAGCCGAAGCGCTCACAATCATACCGCGGCATCGACATCTGCATCATCTCGACGGCGCAACAGGCGAGGCCGAATGTCATCCACATCAACGAGCCGGTCCTGGCCCAATTGATGAGGTCGTCCGTCGAGGTGATCAGGAAACCACGGTCGGCGAGTTCGCTGTTGATCGACAGAAAGGTCGGATCGTCGGCGCCGATAGGGCGACCGGTATTCGGGTCGATGATCCCTTTCGGTGCCGGTGCAACGGCAGGGATCCGGGTGATATCGGGGCTGAAGGCCATCGGTTTCTCGGGATCAGGCTTCGGGCAATGCGATTGTCAGGTCGACGGGATAGTTAGTCCCATTCGAGGGCGCCCTTGCGCCACTCGTAGACGAACCCGACCGTGAGCACGCCGAGGAAGGCCATCATCGACCACATCCCGAACCAGCCGAGCTCACCGAAGGTGATCGCCCAGGGGAACAAGAATGCCACTTCCAGGTCGAAGATGATGAAAAGAATAGCAACGAGGTAGAACCGCACGTCGAACTTCATGCGGGCGTCGTCGAAGGCATTGAAGCCACACTCGTAGGCCGAAAGCTTCTCCGGATCGGGGCTGTTATAGGCCACGAGAAAGGGAGCCACGAGCAACGCCACCGCAATGAAGAGCGACACGCCGATGAAGACGATGAGGGGCAGATAATCCGCCAACAGGCCTGTCATGCGACACCTCTCGTGTTCGTGGCGAGCGAAACGCCTCGCGAGCGCCGGGATGGTATGGAATTGCTCCAATGCCAGACTGCGCAGGCGCGAGGCTTAGACGACCCCCTTGAGCGAAACAAGGGCGTCCTGCGTCGCACAAATCCAGGCATGACACGGAGGTATGCCAAGGATCGCATCCTTCAACACGACCGATCCGCGCAGGCCCCGCCAAGATGGGCCTCACCGGGCCTGCCGACCGGGAATTCTGGCCGGCTTCCTGCATGGCACCGCGCCTTGCCGGACCGGGTCGATGGGCCGGGTGGAAACGAGGATACCGGGGACATCCAAGGTTAACGCAAAGGTAAACATGGCGCTCGGCAAGCGCTCGGAACCATAACCTTGGCCGTGAGTTCCGTTCATGTCCCACTCAGGCCGGTTGGCGTTAGGTCGTCGCAACATTCGACCTTACAGGAGACGTTTCGTGCGCATTGCCCAGATTGCTCCGCTCTCGGAGGCCGTGCCTCCCAAGTTCTATGGCGGCACCGAGCGCGTCGTATCGTGGATCACGGAAGAACTCGTCCGGCAGGGCCATGACGTCACGCTGTTCGCCAGCGGTGATTCCGAGACGTCGGCCAAGCTGGCTGCCTGCACGCCGGAGGGCCTTCGCCTTCTCGGCTACCGGGACCATACCGCCAGCCATCTCGCCATGCTGCACAACGTGCACAAGCGGGCCCACGAATTCGACGTGCTGCACTTCCACATCGATCTGCTTCAGTATCCGATGTTCGAAGATCTTTACCATAAGTGCGTGACGACCATGCATGGTCGCCTCGACGTGCCTGATTTCATGCCGGTCTACCGTACCTTCACGGGCATGCCGCTGGTGTCGATTTCCGATAATCAGCGTGAACCGATGCCCTCCAACTCGAACTGGCAGTCGACGATCCATCACGGCCTGCCGGCCGAGAACTGCCCGTATTACCCGGACGCCAAAGGTGGCTATCTCGCCTTCCTCGGTCGCATCTCTCCGGAGAAGCGCCCCGACCGCGCGATTCAGATGGCGATCCAGTCCGGCGTGAAGCTCAAGATCGCCGCGAAGGTCGATAAGGCAGACCAGGATTACTGGGATGAGGTCATCGAGCCGATGATCCATCACCCGCTCGTCGAGTTCATCGGCGAGATCAACGAAGAACAGAAGAAGGACTTCCTCGGCAACGCGCTGGCGCTGGCCTTCCCGATCGACTGGCCGGAGCCTTTCGGCCTCGTCATGATCGAGGCGATGTCGGCCGGCACTCCGGTCATCGCGTTCCGCAACGGCTCGGTTCCCGAAGTCATCGCCGACGGCGTCAGCGGTGTCCTTTGCGACACGATGGATGATGCCATCGCGGCCGTGCACAAGGTGAAGACCATGAGCCGCGCCGGTGTCCGTCGCCACTTCGAGACCCAGTTCACCGCCGAGTGCATGGTGAAGAAGTACGTGGCGGTCTACGAGCAGTTGATCGCGGGTCAGCCCAACGTGATCACGATGCCGCATGCGGGCGCCTTCACCCCGCATTATGGCGACTTGAACGGTTCGGCCCGCCCCTCGCTCTCAGCCGCGGCGATGCCCGCCTGAAAATCTCTAGCGAAAGGCTGATGCCATCGGGCATCAGCCTTGCTAACCTTCCCCGTATCGGTGCCGCTTCGAGCGGATTCGCCGAGACCGGTTCCAGAAGGCCGCCGAGTCGCCTGGTCGCGATCGGCGGCCTTTTGATTCGCGGGCTACGATCGAGCGTATCGGGCCGAAACGCATGGCCGCGTTTCATGCGAGTCCGAACTTAAACAATGATCTGCGGCATCGGGCCGGGTATGGCTTCGCCTCGATGCTGCAGGTCCGGCAGCCCACTTCCCGGAGACGTTCAGGCATGGCGGCGAACACTTCCACGGCGACGACACAGGACGGTTCCAGCGCGAATGGCCTGGGGCAAGGCTTCCAGGATGCCGACGCGGTGCTGCCGCAATATCATATCGAGGCGCAGACCTCGCTGGTGGAGCGTCCCTTGCGCTCACTGAAGTACGGTGAGGCCTTCGCCGTCCTCGACAGTTACGGCGATATCGGCGTGCTGCCTGGGCCGGAAGGCCTGTATTTCCAGGATACGCGCTACCTCTCGCGCCTCGGTTTCACCATCGAGGAGCAGCGGCCGCTGCTCCTGTCCTCGGTCATGCAGGACGATAACGGTGCGCTTAGCGTCGATATGACGACGCCCGACATCCGCATCGACGCTCATGACGAGACCACGATCCCGCGCGAGTTGATCGCGATCGAGCGTACCAAGTTCCTGTTCAAGGGCGCCTGCTACGACCGGATCGGCCTGCGCAATTACGATTCTCGGCATTGGAAGCTGAAGATCGGCATCACCTTCGACGCCGATTACCGCGACCTGTTCGAGGTGCGCGGAATGGACCGTCCCACCCGGGGCAAGCGTAGCGTCCAGGTGGCGAGCGAGACCGAGGTCCAGTTCCGCTATGTCGGTCTCGATGAGGTGGTCCGCACCACGAGCCTGCATTTCGGGCCGAAGCCGAAACATATCGAGCCGGGCCGGGCCGAGTTCGAAGTCTCGCTGCCCCCTGGCGGCCGGACGTCGCTGTTCATCCGCGTGGTCTGCGAATCGCACCGCGCCTTCACCAGTGCCCCGGCCGCCGAAAAGGTGGGCGAGGATGCAGCGGCCGGTCTGTCGCAGGCGGCGGGCAGCGGAGCCGGAGCACGTCACCCGAAGGGCCTCGGCGAAGGCGTGATCTTCGCCCGCGCCTATCGCGACGCGCGGCGGGACCTGCGCCAACTTACCGCCGGCATCACCACGATCATCTCGTCGAACGACCAGTTCAACGAGGCGGCCTGCCGCGCCACGGCCGACCTCTACATGCTGGCGAGCCGCACGCCCGAGGGGATCTACCCCTTCGCCGGCATCCCCTGGTACTCCACCGTGTTCGGACGCGACGGCATCATCACAGCGATGATGGCCCTCTGGATCGACCCGAATTTCGCCAAGGGCGTCCTGCGTTACCTGGCTTCGACCCAGGCGAAGGCCGTGGACCCGGCCGCCGACGCCCAGCCCGGCAAGGTGCTGCACGAGACCCGGCGCGGCGAGATGGCGATGCTCGGCGAGGTGCCGTTCCGCCACTATTACGGAACGATCGACGGCACGCCGCTCTTCGTCATGCTGGCCTATGAGTATTATGCCGTCACCGGCGACCGGGAGACCATTGCGCGGATCTGGCCGGCCCTCGAACTCGCCGTCGAATGGATGAACAAGTACGGCGACCGGGACGGCGACGGCTTCGTCGAATACGCCCGCGACACCGACAAGGGCCTGGAGAACCAGGGCTGGAAAGACAGCCACGATTCGATCTTCCACACCGACGGACAGCTCGCAAAGGGGCCGATCGCTCTGTGCGAGGTCCAGGGTTACGTCTATGCCGCCAAGAATGGCATGGCCAAACTCGCGACTCTGCTCGGTCATGACGAGTTCGCGGCCCGTCTCGGAGACGAGGCACGCTTGCTGCGTGAGAATTTCGACAGGGCTTTCTGGTGCGAGGAGATCGGCACCTACGCGCTGGCCCTCGACGGGGCGAAGAAGCAATGCGCCGTGCGCTCGTCCAATGCCGGCCACGCCCTCTTCACCGGCATCGCCCTGCCGGAGCGGGCCGCCAGCGTCGCTGCCAATCTCCTGTCGAAGGACGGGTTCAACGGTTGGGGCGTGCGGACCATCGCGCGTGGCGAGGCCCGCTATAACCCGATGTCCTATCATAACGGCTCGATCTGGCCGCACGACAACGCCATGGTGGCGATGGGCCTCGCGCGCTACGACCTGAAGCCGGAAGCGTCGCGCATCTTCCAGGGCATGTTCGATACTGCGCTCTACCAGGACCAAAAGCGCCTGCCGGAGCTGTTCTGCGGCTTCATGCGGCGCAACCAGCGCGGACCAGTCTCCTATCCGGTCGCCTGCTCGCCGCAGGCCTGGGCGGCGGCGGCACCCTTCGCCTTCCTCTCCGCCTGTATCGGCCTGGAGATCCAGCACGACCGCAACCGCATCCGGCTCCGCAACCCCACCCTGCCGGACTTCCTCGAAGGCGTCTCGATCTTCAACCTCAAGCTGGGCGAATCGCGGATCGACCTGCGTGTCCAGCGCTACGGAAGCGATGTCACGGTCAACGTGCTCAGGCGTGTCGGCGACGCGCAGGTGTCGGTGGTGAAGTAACCCTCGGGGGCGGTTCACACGCCGCCCCTCCCCTCTCCGCGGATGCAAAGCCGTGCCGAATCACGGGATACCGTGAGTGGTCGCGAGGCGATAAAAAAGCCGCTTCCCGGATCGGGAAGCGGCTTTCAATGTTCTCAAGTCCAGTGAAAGGACGGAAAGCGTCTCAGCGCGGCGCCAGGATCATGATCATCTGGCGGCCTTCGAGCATCGGCTCGCTTTCCACCTTGGCGATTTCCTGGGTCTCGTTCTTCACCCGCTCCAGCAGGCGCAGACCGATATCCTGGTGAGCCATCTCACGGCCGCGGAAGCGCAGGGTGACCTTCACCTTGTCGCCTTCCTCGAAGAACCGGATGACGGCCTTCATCTTGGTGTCGTAATCGTGCTTGTCGATGCCGGGGCGGAGCTTGATCTCCTTGACCTCGACCGTCTTCTGCTTCTTACGGGCCTCGTTCTGCTTCTTCTGTTCGTTGAAGCGGAAGCGGCCGTAATCGAGCAGCTTACAGACGGGAGGAACGGAGTTCGGCGCGATCTCCACGAGATCGAGGCCCGCCTCTTCGGCGAGGGCCAACGCGTCGAAGAAGGCGACGACACCGCGGTTCTGCCCGGTATCATCGATGAGCTGCACTTCGCGGACGCCACGGATGTCCCTGTTGGCGCGCGGCCCGTCCTTCTGCGGGGCCGGCATGGCTCTCATTGGTCTACGAATGGCTTCAATCTCCTCGTGAACGACGAAACGGCAGCCTGCGGACATCGCCCCGAGGGCTAGACCTGGCCACCAATCGCTCCGGCAATCCGGTTGCGGACACCATGTCCGAACTGCGTCCCGTGTCAACAGGCTCGAACCGCTTTGGTTCACGAACCCGTCGATACGGCATCATCGCGCGCGGCCCGCAAGGAGCTCCGCATAGATGTCCAAAGTGGCGCCCACCATGCCGTCGAGGGAGAAATGCGCTTCCACATGCGCACGTCCCCGGCGGGTCATGGCGTCCCGCGCACTGGCCCCGAGATTCAGCGCCTCGAGCAAGGCCTCTGCCAGGGCCGGTGCGTCGCCTGGAGGCACGCGCCAGCCGGTGCGTTGCGCGGCGGGCACTTCCGGCGGGGCAAGCACCGTTTCGGGCACCGCGCCGAGATCCGAGACCACCACTGGAGTTCCGAGGGCCTGGGCCTCCACGGCCGAACGCCCGAATGCCTCGGGCTCCACGGAGGGGACGGCCACCACCGAGGCCGCCCGGAAGGCGGCCGGCATGTCGGTGCAATGACCGACCCGCAGCACGATATCGCGGAGTCCGCGGGCCTCGATCAGCGCATCGAGCTCACGTTCGTAGGCAGAGCGACCCTGCGGGTCTCCGGCCAGGATGAAGGCGACATCGGCGACACCCCGGTCCCGCAGGACGGATGCCGCTTCGATCAGCACGCGCTGGCCCTTCCAGGCCGTCAGCCGGGCGGCGAGAAGAACAACGCGCTGGTGCGGGGCGACCCCCCAGGATCGGCGCAGGGCCTCGACGCGCGCCGGTGCCACGGCGCCGGGCGAGAACTGGGCGAGGTCGGTACCGCGATGGACGACCCGCACGCGGTCACCGGCCTGCTCGGGATGAAGCATCCGGATGAGGTCGGCGGTGTAGTGGGAATTGGCGATGACCACGTCGCCCCGCGCCATGACCGAATTGTAGAGCACCTTCACCCCGGTCCGGCCGGAATAACTGCCGTGATAGGTGGTCACGTAGGGGATCTTCAGCCGTCGTACCGCCCCGAGCGCCACCCAGGCGGGCGCACGTGAGCGGGCATGGACGATCTGAACTCCCTCGCGCCGACACAGGCTGGCGAGGCGGCCGATATTCACGGCCATGGCGAGGGGATTCTTGGAGGCAGCCGGAAAGGGAAGCCAGGTTCCACCCTTGGCCTGCATCTCGCCGACGAGCCGCCCGCCTTCCGTCGCCACCAGGGCACGGGCCCCGACGGCGGCCAATGCCGCTGCTACATCCACCGTCGTACGCTCCGCGCCGCCGGCATCGAGGGCAGGAATGATCTGCAGGATCGTTGCGCCCGCCAGAGGCTGGATGTCACCGGGAAAGCCTGCGCCCGACCGCTCGCCGCCGTTCACTCCGGTGATCCTTTTCGGAACCGGAGACACGACGGACATTGGTTTTCGGCGCAGGCCCGGTATTCGTCTCGTGTCTCGATCATGGTCTCCAGCATCGGGGGCACGCTTTACGTCTCGGTAAACGAAAAGCGACTCCGAGGCATTCAATTCTCGTTTTCTTCGGATTACGGATGAAGCATGGATTTCGCGACCCGCCAGAACCCGATCTTCATCTCGGTTGGAGAGGGAGACGCCGCGCGCCGCATCGCGATACGGATCCGCGAGGGGGACGGGCCTCCGCTCGTCTGGCTCGGGGGATTCCGATCTGACATGGGGGCGACCAAGGCGACAGTCCTCGACGCTTGGGCGCGGGACCAGGGCCGCGCCCTCATCCGGTTCGACTATACCGGACATGGAGAATCCGAAGGCGAGTTCGCCGCCTCGACCATCTCCACATGGCTGGAAGACGCCATGGCGGTGCTGGACGCGACCGTGACGAGGCCACCGATCCTCATCGGTTCGTCGATGGGGGGCTGGATCGCCTGTCTGGTCGCGCGAGCCCGAGCCTCGCGAGGCGACGCCGCACCGGCCGGAATGGTGTTGATCGCACCGGCCGTCGATTTCACCGAGACGCTGATGTGGGAGCGTTTCCCGCCGGAGATCCGCGCGACGATGGAACGGGACGGCGTCTGGTGGCGGGCGACGGAATACGGGCCCGACCCGGTCCCCACCACCATGTCGCTGATCGAGGACGGACGCCGGCACCTGCTGCTCGATGCGCCGATCGATCCGGGCTGCCCCATCCACATCCTGCAGGGCATGAAGGACCAGGATGTGCCTTACGAACACGCGATCGCGACGGTGGGCCGGCTGCCAGCCGCCGGCACAGTCCTCACCCTCATCGCCGATGGTGACCACCGGCTGTCTCGTCCGCAGGATCTAGCCCGACTGACGGCAGCGGTGGCCGAGATCGCCTGAGCGCCCCCTTGCGCCTCAGTGGAGGCTGACGGCGAAAAGGTCGTTGGCCATGGCGTTGGCGACGATCGCATCCCGCGAATCGGCGAGGAGGATCGGAGCCCCGCTGGCCGAGAGCAGGGCGAACAGGTCGAGGCCCGGCGACAGTTCGGGAGCCTGCGGGAACAGCCGCTTCACCTCATCGGAACGGATCGGGCGCACATAGGCAATGTGGCCTTCGCCGAGGGCGGCGAGATCGGCAGCGTTGAATTCGGCCGGGTCGAGATCGGCCTGGGTGATCGGGTTCGCATTGAAATCGGTCATGATGCCCTCCTTTCGAGGCAGAGCGTATAGGATCGGCGCCGCGTTCGGCCCGTATCCGGGTGAAAACTCAGTGTGCCCTCAGACCTCGTCGCGCGACGCGATGGTGATCTTGCGGACGATCCGCTCCGGCTCGGGGCGGGTCAGATCGATGGACAGGAGCCCGTTCGAAAGGTCCGCGCCCATCACCTCCATGCCGTCGGCGAGAAGAAACGCACGCTGGAACTGACGCGCGGCGATGCCTCGGTGCAGGAATTGCCGCGCCTTGTCGTCGACTTGCCGCCCTCGCACCACGAGTTGGTTCTCCTCCAGCATCACGTCGAGCTGGTCCCGGGTGAACCCGGCCACCGCGAGAGTGATCCGCAGCCGCTCCGGTTGATCGTCGGAACGGGCCACCCGCTCGATATTGTAGGGCGGATACCCGTCATTGGCCGCCTTCGACACGCGGTCGAGGGCCTGTTCAATTTCGTCGAAGCCGAGAAGAAACGGATGTCCGAACGGTGAAGGCCGTGTGGTCACGTGATCTAGTCCTTGGCGAAGCCCCGGGGTCGATAGATGAGGCACTTCGATCTGTCGGAGCCCGCCTGAAGCAGCACTCCTCCCGACGGTCGTCTGCCGGTCACCGCGATATGGAGATGTGGAAAAGCGGCATCAAGGGCACCGCCGTCAGACCGGTCCTCGCGTCGACTCGCCTCCCTGACCGCACGGAAATGTCGAGCCCGAAGATCAGCGGAGCGGACAGGAAGAGGCTGTGGATGTCGTCAAAGAGGGAAACCTGGGATGATCAAGCATTGGACATGGGAGCATTAGGCAATCCCGTCGCTGCGCCGAGCGTCGCAGTAACAGTTTGGAACTGCTCTGATTTTCAGCGCAAAGCTTGATCTTACAGGGACAACTCGGATACTCCGCGCCACGTCGAACGATGCGGCGGTGCGAGCGCCGGGCGTCATGCGTCAGGTTGGAGCGGCACCGCAACGCGAGCGTCGCGCTCAATGCCAGAGGAACCGCCGAAGACGATCCCCCTGGGGGTCTCTGCGATTGCCGTTCGCGAAGGCGCATCGACGCAGGCAACTTGGGCATGCGACTTGGGACTGCCGTAACCGAGGAGAATCGGACCGTTATGAACGAGGCGCACTGCGTGACCGAATTCCCATCCTTCCCGGCCGGCCGTGCCATTGGCGCCGCGCTGGTCACCGTTGCCCTTTCGGTGGGATGGGGCGCGCCCGCCATCGCCCAGGATGCGAAACCTAGCCCCCTGAAGCTCGAGCTCAACCGTCTCGAGCCGGCGGGCGAGGCGTGCCGCACCTATCTCCTCGTGGACAACAGCCGCGGCCCCGCGCTGAAATCCCTCAAGCTCGACCTCTTCGCGTTCGATACGGAAGGCGTCGCGCAGAAGCGCCTCGCCGTCGAACTCGGCCCCATCCAGGACCGAAAGACCATGGTGCGGCTGTTCGATTTCCCGGCCCTTTCCTGCCCGAAGATCGGCCGCGTCCTCCTGAACGACGTGCTCGCCTGCGAAGGCGGCGAGGCCAGCCGCGAGACATGCCTCGACCGGATCGAGACCGAGAGCAAGACGAGCGCGAGCTTCACGCGCTGATCCCACGGGCTGACACGCCGACCTTCTGATTGCCGATCCGGTCGCCCCTCGGCGATCGCCACCACCCAACGAACCCCGAGGAGCCCGCCATGGATCCGACTTCCGCGCCGGCCGCTGTCGCCCACGACTTTTCCTTCATCGGCCTGTTCCTTCAAGCAGACCCGATCGTCAAAAGTGTCATGATTCTACTGGTGATCGCCTCGATCGCCTGTTGGACGGTGGTGTTCGAGAAGCTGGTGCGTTTCGCTGCCGCCAAGCGTCAGGCCAAGGCCTTCGACACGCTGGTGCGCTCGGGCGGCTCCCTCGAGACGACGGGATCGGGTATCGATGCCGGCATCGTGCAGGCCGGGCTCGAAGCCTGGCGCGACCAGGACGCCACCGAGACCCGCGCCGAGCGGCGCGAACGCATCGAACGCGCCATGCGGGCCGCCCTGACGCTGCGGGTCAAACGCCTTCAGACGGGCCTGCCGCTCCTGGCGACCTCCGGTTCCACCGCCCCCTTCATCGGTCTCTTCGGCACGGTCTGGGGCATCATGAACTCGTTCTCGTCCATCGCCCAGAGCCAGGACACCTCGCTCGCCGTGGTGGCCCCCGGCATCGCCGAGGCCCTCTTCGCCACGGCGATCGGCCTCATCGTCGCGATCCCGGCGGTGATGGCCTACAACAAGCTCATGAACGATCTCGGCCGGGTGCAATCCGCCTTCGTCGCCAGCATCGGGACCCTCGGCAACCGCCTCGCGCGGGACCGCAAGAGCGTGCCGCACGCCGCGGCCGCCGAGTAGCGCGGCGACTCCCAAGCAACGAACATTCCATGGCCGGCGCGGACGCGACGGCACGATGACGACATGCGGCGGGCCATCGAGCCGGCCGCCGAAGCCCCGGAGGGCTAAACGATGGGTATGGGTTCGGTCCGCGCCAGCGGCGGCGGCGATGACGAGGATGACCTCGATTCCGCGCCGATGTCTGAGATCAACGTCACCCCGATGGTGGACGTGATGCTGGTGCTGCTGATCATCTTCATGGTGGCGGCACCGCTGATGACGACGGGCGTGCCGGTGCAATTGCCCAAGACCACCGCCGCCAAGGTCGCACAGGCTAAGAAGCCCCTGGAGATTTCCATCGACAAGGAAGGCAAGCCGTTCCTGGCCAAGGACGAGCTGACAGCGGAGACGATCATGCCGCGCCTTAAGGCCCTGGCGGCGGAAGACCCGTCCCAGGTCATGCTGGTGCGCGGAGACAAGGACGTGCCCTACGGCAAGATCATGGAAGTGATGGGCCTCGTCGGCCAGGCCGGCTTCACCAAGGTGTCCCTCATCGCGCAATCCCCGGGCGGAGCGCTTCCGGCGGCCCCTGCGGCGAGCGGAGCGACGCGGTAGACCCGATGAACGCCCTCGTCTCGACACGTGAGCCCGGACAGCGAGGTCCCACGGGCCTCGCTGCGGCCTTCCTCGTGGCCTTCGTCCTGCACCTGACGGTTCTGGCGGGCATGATGCTGTTCGGCCAGCCACCCAAGGCGCCACCCGGCGAGAACACGATCACCATCGATCTGGCGCCGCAATCGACCGAGGCCGAAGCCCCGTCCGCCCCCGCCATGACGGAGGCGGTGCCTCCCCCGGCGGAAGAATCCCCCGTCGAGACGCCGGACGTCCTCGAAGAGGTGCAGCCGCCAGAGATGGCGGAGGTGACGCCGCCCGAGAGTGCGGAAGTCCCACCCGAAGAGACTCAGCCCATCGTCACGCCCGACACGATCACGGAGGTGCCGCCGGAGGAGCAGGTCGTGACTTCCACCGCCGAAGTGGCCGAGCCCCTCGCTCCCCCGCCGCCCGTCGTGGCCAAGCCGCCCGAGCCGGTGAAGCCGCCCAAGCCCGTCGAGATCGTCAAACCGAAGCCGAAGCCCGATCCCAAGATCGAGGCGAAGCGTCAGGAGGAACTGGAAGCCAAGCGCGAGGCCATTCGCGAAGCAAAGCTGAAGGCGGCCAAGGAGGCCAAGCTGAGGGCTGCGCGTGAGACCAGCCGACGCGCCGCTCAGGAGGGCGGTCCGAGCAGCTCGGCCTCGTCCGCGAGGCAGGCGAGCACGGGCTCATCCGCCTCCGGCAACGATCCCAGCGCCCTGCGTCAATGGCAGGGAGCCCTCGCCTCGGCCATCAATGGGCGCATGAACCGTAACGCGGCGGCGGGGACGGCGGGCGGTACCGCCGTGGTGCGCTTCACCGTCTCGCGGTCGGGTCAGGTGCTCAGTGCCGGGCTCGCTAGCAGCAGCGGCATCAGCGTCATCGACGGGGCGGCGCTTGCCGCCGTGCGCGGATCGCTGCCGGCGGCTCCTCCTGGCGTCACCGTGAGCAGCCTCGCCGTCACCGTCCCCATGCGCTTCCGGCCAGGCGGCTGAGCCGGGAGGGGCGGTGGCAGTCTGGTTCACCAGCGATACGCATTTCGGCGACCGGCGTGCGCTGAATATCGACCGCCGCCCTTATCCGGACCTCGCGGCCCATGATGCCGGGTTGATCGCCAACTGGAACGAGAGGATCGCACCCGACGACACGGTCTGGCATCTCGGCGACGTCGCGCTCGGCCCCTCCGACACGCGCATCGCCGAGATCGTCGGCTCACTCAACGGCGTGAAGCACCTCATCATCGGCAACAATGACGGGCCCGGCACGCTGGCGCTGCAAGCCTGGGCCTCGGTGGGCCATTATGCCGAGATCGACGTGGACGGACGCCAGCTCGTGCTCTGCCATTATGCGTTCCGAACCTGGAACGGCATCGGGCGGGGCGCACTCAACCTACACGGCCATTCGCACGGCAAGCTCGCGCCGGCCCCGCGCCAGTACGATGTCGGGGTCGACGTTCATGCCTGCGCCCCGGTGCGACTCGACGAAATTCTGGTTTCTCGCAGGCGCAAGAAACCTGCGGAACCTTCGCCGTGAGTTCGCCGTTTGTGACGCAGACCGGACGATAGGGACGTGTCTTTGGCGCTAACCTTGCTCTGGCACTGAACTCGAAAGACGGACATCCGCCTTCAACGAGACGCACAATTGGATTTCCCCATGCGCTTCGCTCCTGCAACGCCCATCGCCGCATTTGGCTTCGTGCTGTGCATGATCACTCCGATATTGGCGGCGCCGTCATGCCTCCAGGGTGAACGGAAGGTTCAGGAAGCCGCAGCCCTTCGCTACCAGGCCCGTGAAGAAGCGCGGCTCGGTAATCGCGACCGGGTCTGCGACACGCTCGATGAAGTGGGCGATCGCTACGAAGAGGCCAAGGACGCGTTCGAGGATTGCGGTGCCGGCATCGTCGCCATCGACCTACGCAGCGAAACGCGGGCTTTGCGCGCAGCAAAATCTGTCAATCGCTGCGACTGAACTCTGCGGCCGGGATGCCGATACTCCTTCCCGGCCCCGCGGTACCGAATATCAGTATCTGACAACACTTTCCCATATGCGGATATTTTCCGCACGTGCCGACCCGGTGCGGCCACGCACAGCCACGCTTTTCCGTTCACATCACAGATCAAGGAACGACGGAGGACTTGCCCGTCGGGAGGCCCAACCCATGAACGCATCCGCCCAGCATAGCGATCTGTCTCTGCTATCGTCCCAGGCTACGCATTCCGCCGCGACCGGCCCCTCCTTCGCCGCAGCCTTGTGCGGCTTCCTCTCGACGACGGTCGCCACGACGATGGTGATGTTCCTGCTCAGCAGCCTCTGATCGAGCGCTGCGGCTACGGGGCGACGAACCAGAACCGTCGCCTTGAGAACAGCATGTCCGCGTTGCCGACGCTCTGGTCGCCCTGGGGACGAGCCGGGACCAGACTGCAGGGAGGCTCGATCCGCGGCGGTGCAGCGGGGAGCAAAAGCGCCGACGAGACCGGATGAAGACCAAGCTTGGTCTGTACCTCCGGATGACGCACGGCGACGATGGTCACGATTCCGGCGATGAGACCTCCGGCGAGCGTACCGAGAAGAAAATTCATCATGTCAGTGAAGGGGCGTACCCATGGGGGCCCGACTCAGCCCGTCTCCAGGATGCTCGCAAAACCTCACGGATGCGTTGCAAAAAGCCGGATCTCGGTGACTATGTGTTGCAATGCACGCCATCGATATAGGTTGATCCCGCCGGATTGATCAGGGTCGCCGCCCCGTCGCTCCGTCCTCCCCCAGCTTCCCGGCATGATTGGGGCGATCCCGCCGCCTTACCGTCTTTTAACCTTACCTCGACTACGGTCTGATTCGAGCGGCACGAATCGGCATGGCCGCGTCGGGAGAAGGAGCGATCATGTCCTATGGAGCCAGTGCCTATGCGCGGGTCGCGCAGACCGCGTTGACGCCTCGCGGCGCCGAGGCAGCTGTCCTTATCAAGGCGGCAGGTAGGCTCCAGGCAATCCAGGCCGATTGGGACAATCAGCGCCCGGCTTTGAACGATGCCTTGAACTTCAACCAGAAAGTCTGGACCATCATCGCCGGCTCCGCGACCGCACCGGAGAATCCGTTGCCGGATTCGATCAAGACGAGCATCGCCGAACTTTCGACCTTCGTGTTCAAGCGCATGATCGACACGATGATCGAACCCAAGGCCGAAAAACTGACGGCACTCATCAACATCAACCACCAGATCGCGGCCGGCCTACGGACCTGACACCTCGCTGGGCACTCACGACGCGAAGCGAACGCCCATCACTGGCGTCGCAGCGGAACGTGCCTCGCTACGAGGTCAGCGGAGCCAGGATAAGTGCGGGCTCGGGCGGCGAGCCCGCCGCGCCTTGTGACGCTCACACCGCCTGAATGCATCCATTTGGGAGACCGGGTTTGTCTCGGCCGAAGCGGAGCCTTTTCGATCGTTCGCAGGCTCAGCGAGCCTGAGTTGGGCGTCCTGCGTAAGTACCAAAAGGCCGGAGCCTTCGCTCCAGCCTTACGTGTTTCCTATCGATGAATGGGGCGATGCGTCGGCCCTGATCAGGCGGTCCGATCCACGGGCTGCTCGTCTTCCGTCGCCCGGAAGGCGCTGGCCCGATTCGCCGTCGCTTCCGCATAGGCGCGCGCTCTCAGGAGAGTGGCCTCGGGCAGTTGCACGACCACGTCGCCGGAATCGGGGTCCACTACCTGATACACGATGCTCTTGGTGTCCTGATCCACGGTGACCCGACGCTCATCCGCGGTGGGCAGCCCAATATCCGACTTGGACGCCGGTTCATCGGCGGCGGGTGTTTCGTCCCGGCGAACATCGAACTTCACAGGCGGGTCCAGAGGCGTGGCGACGCGCGTCACGGGCGCAGCCTTGGGCACCGGCGTCGGTGAATTCACGGATGGATTATTTGGAGCGACGGGAGCCGTCGACACCGAAGAAATACTCAGGATCGTCATTGCACGCCCTTTCGAAGGTGGTCGTGTCATGCAACCAAAAACGATGGCGAGGATGAATCGCTTCTTAAGATGGGCCGGTTACTCACCGCTGTTCAACAGAACGGCAAAGAAGTCGTTCAGAGAAAGCATGAAATTTTAACGATCCTACCAGCCCGCCATCAGATCTCCACCGGCGCGGGCCCGGCCGTCCCCACCCCCTGGGGATCGAAAGCGATGCTTTTCACCACGGCATAGACGGCGCGGCCGGGCGCAAGGGCGAGATCGCGCACCGAGGCGCGGGTCAGGCGGGCGGCGAGCAGCACGCCGTGGCAATCGATCTGAACCATGGCGGCCGCTTCCCCGAAGGCATGGATCGAGACGACATGCCCTTCCAGAATATTGCGCGCGCTCAAGCCGACAGGGGCTTGCGTCGCGAGGAGAACGTCCCGCGCCGGCACGCGGATGCGGACGGCTGTGCCGATGCTTCGTAGCAAGCGGGGAACCCAAAGGCGACCGACGCGTCCGCTCAGACGGGTCAGGCCAGTCTCGGAATCCGTCTCCTCCACGATCATGTCGAGGATCGCACCGGCTTCGGCCTCCTGCGTTGCGAGAAGATCGGCCCGCCGAAGGACGGTATCGGCCGCTCCAACGGCAGCGACGCGACCCGCTTCGAGCACGACGACGGTGCGCGCCAGTCGCGCCACCTCCGAGACCGCGTGGCTGACATAGACGATGGGCAAGCCGGCCTCGTCGCGCAGGCGCTCGATATAGGGAAGGATCTCCGCCTTGCGGCCCTCATCGAGGGCAGCGAGGGGCTCGTCCATGAGCAGGAGCCGGGGCCGGCTGAGCAGGGCCCGGCCGATCGCTACTCTTTGCGCTTCACCACCCGAGAGACCGGCCGGTCGCCGTTCGAGCAGATGGCCAAGCCCCAGCAGGTCGACGACGCCCTCGAAGGCGATGCCGTCGCTGCGGCCGCGGGCGAAGGCTCGGCCATAGCTAAGGTTCCGGCGTACCGAGAGATGCGGCATCAGTCGCGCCTGCTGGAACACCACGCCGATACGCCGGCGATGAACCGGCACGGCGATCCCGCGCTCCGTGTCGAGCAACGTCTCACCGGTCACCGCAATGCGACCCCGATCCGGTCGCGCCAACCCGGCGATGAGATCGATCACCGTGGTTTTGCCCGAACCCGAGCGACCGAACAGGGCGGTCAGGCCAGGGCCGGCGGCGAACGCGACCTCGAGGCTGAAGGCGCCCCGGTTCAGCGAGACGTCGATATCGAGCGTCGCGGACATAGGGGGCCTCACCCGGTTCCAAGGCGGCGGGCGAGGCGACGGGCCAGCAGCTCGGACACGAGAAGAGCCGTCATCGACAGCGCCACCGAGATCAGGGTGAGGCGCAAAGCACCCGCCTCCCCGCCCGGCACCTGTGTCAGACTGTAGATCGCGGATGGCAGTGTCTGGGTCTCGCCGGGGATGTTCGAGACGAAGGTGATGGTGGCACCGAACTCTCCCATCGCCTTGGCGAAAGCCAGCACCGCCCCGGCGAGAATCCCCGGCACGGCCAGCGGAAGGGTGACGGTGAGGAAAACCGCGCTCGGCCGTGCTCCGAGCGTGGCGGCCGCCTGTTCGAGGCGTCGGTCCACCGCCTCGATGGACAAGCGCATGGCCCGGACCATGAGGGGGAACCCCATGATCGCGCAGGCCAGGGCTGCTCCGGTCCAGCGGAACGAGAACACGATCCCGACCTCGGCGAGCGCCGCACCGAAGGTGCCGCGCCGCCCGAACGACAGGAGCAAAAGATATCCCGTCACCACAGGCGGCAGGATCAGGGGAAGGTGGACGAGGCCATCGAGCAGGGCGCGGCCGTGAAAACGCCCACGCGCCAGCAGCATGGCGACGAAGAGACCGGGGATCAAACTCGCCAGCGTGGCCACGGCAGCGACCCGCAGGCTGAGGCCGATGGCTGTCCATTCGTCGGGTGTCAGAGCGATCACCGGCGACGGATCAGCGCCGGCTCTCGGGGGACCGGGTGCCTCTGCACTGGATCATGACGACGCGCGCTCCCTCATCCGCCGGAGGCGTCGATAGCACGGAATCCTGTCCAGGATCAGGGCTTCGATACGTCGTCCTCACTCGCTGCCTGACGCTCGGCACGATGCAGCCGGCTGAGAAGCACCAGCATCGAGCCCGGGACAGGCTCGAAATTCGGCTCGGAATCCAGGAGACCCGACGTTCCGTTGCGACGGAGACGCCTGGCGGTCCTCTTGCCGACGATGGCCACGGGGGCCCGGGTCATGTTTTTCTTCTGGTTCGTACTCAACACCGCACCCTCGAACGCCACGGGGACGACAGGAGAAGCGCAGGAAAACGCCGATCGCAGCGCACGGTTCCGCGACGGTGGCGGGGAATCCTCACGGATGCTAGAGCCCCTTTCATGCTCGAAGGCCTTCACCCCAACCGTCCGACCCACGTGCTGCGCCTCCTCACCGACGAGAGGTCGGCGCGGGCCATGACCGATATCCTGGGCGAGATGTTCGACCCGACGGAGACGGCCGTCGCCGCTTTCGAGGCGGAGGATGGCAAGACCTGGCGGCTGGAGGCCTATTTCGCCGATGCACCGGACGAGGAGATGGTCCGCGACCTGATCCGCCCCCTCGTGGGCGAACAGGCCGACGCCGCCATCTTCGAGACGATCGACCAGCAGGATTGGGTTCGAGCCTCCCTGGAGGGGCTGAATCCGGTCCGCGCCGGGCGGTTTCTCGTCCATGGCTCGCATGACCGCCACACGATACGTCCGAACGACCTCGCCATAGAGATCGAGGCGGCTCTCGCGTTCGGCACCGGGCATCACGGCACGACGCTGGGCTGCCTCAAGGCCCTGGTCGATGTCATGAAGAAAGGCCGACCGGCGCATGTGCTCGATGTGGGCACGGGCACCGGCATCCTCGCCTTCGCGGCGGCCAAGGCCCTGCACCAGCCGGTCCATGCCGGCGACCTCGACCCCGAGGCGGTCTCCACCGCCAAGGGCAATGCCCGTTTGAACGGTCTCGGCGGCCTCGTCCGGCTCTATGTCGGACCCGGCGTGCGCCATGCGAGCGCCGACCGCAGCCGCCGCTTCGATGTAGTCTTCGCCAACATCCTCGCCCGGCCCCTGAAGCGCCTCGCACCGACCCTCACCGCGACGGTGGCCGACCACGGCGTGCTCATCCTCTCGGGGCTGATCGAACGCGACGTGCCCGGCGTTCTCTCGACCTATCGTCATCGCGGCTTCCACCTGGCCCGGCATGGCCTGATCGAAGGCTGGGCGACCCTGGTGCTCAAGCGCGGCGGAGCGGCACCGCGCCCGCTCTGAGGGCGGTTGCCGCCTCGTCCGGCGGCGCGTAACTCTCGGCGCCATGAGCCGCGCCCGCTTCCAGACCTTCGACGATCCGAGCCACCGGGAGGGCGCGACGCGCATCGCCGCCCTGAGGGAGGCGATGCGGCGGGCGGGGATCGATGGGTTCGTGGTGCCCCGCGCCGACGAGCATCAGTCGGAATACGTGCCCGCGAATGCCGAACGCCTCGCCTGGCTCACGGGCTTCACCGGCTCGGCCGGCACTGCCGTGATCCTTGCCGACGAAGCGGCCCTGGTGGTGGACGGGCGCTACACGCTGCAGGCCCCCGCCCAGGTGGACACCACGATCCTCACCCCGGTTCAGCTCGCCGAAACCAGTCTCGAAGCCTGGATCGGCCGGCATCTGAGGCAGGGTTCCGTACTTGGCTACGATCCATGGCTTCACACCGCCGAGGGCGTCGCCAAATTGGAGAAGGCGGCGACCAAGGCTGGGGCCCGCATCACGCCGGTCCCTGAGAACCTCGTCGATGCGGTGTGGACCGGCAGGCCGGCCTCTCCCGCGGGCGCGGTGGTGGCGCATCCCCTCGAACTCGCCGGGGAATCCGTCGAGGCCAAGCTGAGCCGCATCCGCGAAGCGTTGGGACGCGGCGGCTGCGACGCCCTGGTGCTCTCCGATCCGCATAATCTCGCCTGGGCCTTCAACCTGCGCGGCGGCGACGTGGCGCATACGCCCCTGGCGCTGGGCTATGCCGTCGTCCCCCGGACGGGACGCGCCGCCCTCTACCTGACCTCGTCCGCCATCGATCCCGCCTTGCGGGACGCGCTCTCGTCCGCCGCGGACATCGCCGGGCGGGCGGATTTCGACGCCGCCCTCGCCGCACTCGCTGCCGGAGAGTCCAGGATCAGGCTCGATTCCGCCACCGGCGCTTCGGCGCTGGCGACACTGGTGGAACAGGCCGGGGGCCGGGTCGATCCCGGCCCGGATCCAATCACGCTGATGAAGGCGGTGAAGAATGCGGGCGAGATCGCCGGATCGCGTGCGGCCCATCATCGCGACGGGATCGCGGTAACCCGCTTTCTCGCCTGGCTGTCGCGGCAGGCGCCGGGCGGCCGCCTCACCGAGATCGCCGCTGTGGAGGCTCTGGAGGATTTTCGCGGCGAGACCGGCCGGTTGCGGGACATCTCCTTCCCGACCATCTCGGGCAGCGGCCCCAACGGCGCCATCGTGCATTACCGCGTGACCCGCGACACAGACCGTACGGTCGGCGAGGGCGAACTGTTCCTCGTGGATTCGGGCGCGCAATATGCCGACGGCACCACCGACATCACCCGCACCGTCGCCATCGGGACACCGACGAAGGAGATGCGCGACCGCTTCACGCGCGTACTCAAGGGCCATGTCGCCATCGCGCGAGCAATGTTCCCGAAGGGCACCACCGGTGCGCAGATCGATTCCTTCGCCCGCGCGCCGCTCTGGGAGGCGGGGCTCGATTTCGATCACGGCACCGGCCACGGCGTCGGCGCGTTTCTCTCCGTCCATGAAGGCCCGCAACGCATCGCCAAGACCGGCACCACCGCCCTCTCGCCCGGCATGATCCTTTCCAACGAGCCGGGCTATTATCGGACGGGCGCCTACGGCATCCGCATCGAGAACCTCGTCCTCGTGGAGGAACGGGCGATCCCCGGCGGGGACCGGCCGATGCTCGGCTTCGAGACCCTGACGCTCGCCCCCTACGATGCCAGCCTCATCGATCTCTCGCTGCTGGACGAGGCCGAGATCGCCTGGATCGATGCGTATCACGCGCGGGTGTGGGAGGCCCTGAACGCCGATCTCGACGGTGAGACGCGGGCGTGGCTCGAGGCAGCAACGCAGCCTTTGCAGGCGAGCGGGCGCCGCGCTTGATGACGAGGCTCATCGACATATCCACACGGGAACAGAGCCGATGACCGCCCAGACGGGTCTTCACGTGGTCGTCATCGGCTCCGGCGCGGTCGGGACGGTGAGCGCCATCGAATGCCTGCGGGCGGGCCACCGAGTCACCGTAGTCGATCCCGGTTCTCCTGGCGGCGAGCAGGCGTCGAGCTATGGCAATGCCGGCTGGCTCTCGTCGCATTCGGTCATCCCGCCGGCGGAGCCCGGCATGTGGAAGCGTGTGCCCTCCTTCCTCCTCGATCCGCTCGGGCCACTCTCGATCCGCTGGGCCTACCTGCCGAAGGTGATGCTCTGGCTCACGCGGTTTCTGCTCGCCGCCTCCACGACACCCCGGATCGAGCGCACCGCCCGTGCCATGCGGACACTCCTCGTCGATGCGCCGACGCTCCACGCGACGCTCGCCGAGGAGGCGGGGGTTCCGCAACTCGTCGAGCGGCGCGGCGTGCTGCATGTCTATCCCGACCGGGCGGCCTTCGAGCGCGAGGCGCGGTCCTGGGAGATCAGGCGCAAGGTCGGCGTCACGTGGCTCGAACTCTCGGCCGATGAGTTGCGGCAGAGGGAGCCGACCTTGCATCGGCGCTACACGTTCGGCCTCGTGGTCGAGGAGGCCGGCCATTGCCGCGATCCCGGCGGATACGTCGCCGCCCTGTCCGATCTGGCACAGGCGCGCGGGGCCGCCCGGATCGCCACCCGCGCGACCGGGTTCCGGCTTGAACGCGGGCGCCTCGCCGCCGTCACGACGGAACAGGGCGAGATACCCTGCGACCGCGCCGTCGTCGCGGCGGGCGCCCGGTCGAAGCCTCTCGCCGCGTCCCTCGGCGATCCGCTGCCATTGGAGAGCGAGCGCGGCTACCACGTCATGGTGACCGGTGCCGAGGCGGGGCCGCGCACGCCCGTCATGGCATCGGATGCCAAGATGATCGTGAACTTCATGAATGGCGGCCTGCGCGCGGCCGGTCAGGTGGAGTTCGCCGGGCTGGCGGCGGCCCCCAACTGGAAGCGCGCCGAGATCCTACGCGACCACCTGATCTCGATGTTTCCCGAATTGCCGAACCCGATACCGGCCGACCGCCTGAAGGTCTGGCTCGGCCACCGCCCGAGCATGCCGGATGGGCGGCCCTGTATCGGCACGGCGCGCAAGACCACGGATGTCGTCTACGCCTTCGGCCATGGCCATGTGGGTCTTGTCGGTTCGGCGCGGACCGGACGCCTCGTCGCCCAGCTCGTCGGCGGCGCGACACCGGAAATCCCCCTCGCGCCGTTCGATCCCCGACGCTTCCTGTGAACCTCGCAGACCCACGTGAAGCGCCCCATTGCGGCAATTCCGTCGCGGGCAATTGCGTGCCGCCGGTTTTACCCCGGCACCAAACGGCCATATCTAGGCGTCAGGGTGCCATGTTCGGTGCCCCCTCCGCCTCAAGGTTTCGATGATCCGGCTCCTCGCCCTCCTGCTCCTCGCGCTGATCGGTGCGGCTGGCGCCTCGGCGCAAGGCCTCAAGCCGCCGGCCGACCTCGTCAAGGCGAACCTCGTGGCCGAGCCGGGCGCGATCCGGGCCGGGGAACCCTTCACCATCGGTATCCGCATGGTGATGCGCCCGCACTGGCACGTCTACTGGCGCAATCCGGGCGATTCCGGTCTTTCGCCGGAAGTCGCCTGGTCGCTGCCGCAGGGCTTCACGGCGGGCGCGATTCAGTGGCCGACGCCGAGCCGCATCCCGGTCGCCCATCTGGTGAATTTCGGTTTCGAAGGTGAGACGGTGCTACTGGCCGAGGTGACCCCGCCGGCGGTGCTGCCGCCCGGCAAGGCCGTGACACTCACGGCCAAGCTCACCTACCTGGTCTGCGAGCGCGAATGCATTCCGGGGTCCGCCGACCTGAAGCTGAGCGTCCCGGTGGCCGCTCCAGGAACCAGCACCGGCAGTTCGGCCACCAACATCCTGCTGTTCGAGGATGCCCGCGCGGCCCTCCCCGTTCCCTCGCCCTGGCCGGTGAAACTCACGAGCGAGGGCGACAGGCTGGTCCTCACAGCCGACGCGCCCGGCCTGAAACCCGACGCGATCCGCCAGCCGGCCTTCTTCCCCTATTCCGAGACGGCGATCGAGAACGCCGCTCCGCAGACCCTGACCATCGACGACAATGGGTTCCGTTTGAGCCTTGCGCGGGCGACACCCGGCGAGCCCGCGCCGACGGAGCTTCCCGGCGTCTTCACCTTCGACGAGCAAACCGCCGATGGCACGGTCCAGCGCTCCTATGCCATCGGCGACGCGCCGGCGGCGTCTCCCGGTGGGGCAATTCCGGGGGAGACAGCGCCCACGGCGCGACAGGCGTCGCCCGAGGAAAGCCTGACCCTGTGGAGTGCGGCCGGCCTCGCCTTCCTCGGCGGGCTCCTCCTCAACCTGATGCCCTGCGTCTTTCCCGTGCTGTCGATCAAGGTGCTGAGCCTCGTCAAGCATTCGGGCGAGCCGGCCTCCCGCGTGCGCCTGCACGGTCTCGCCTATACCGCCGGCGTCCTCGCCGCCTTTCTCTCCCTGGCGGGGCTGCTCATCGCCCTCAAGGGCGCGGGCGCCGGGATCGGCTGGGGCTTCCAGCTGCAATCACCCCTCGTGGTGGCGGGCCTCGCCTACCTGCTCTTCGCGATGGGCCTCAGCCTCTCCGGTGTGGTCCATCTGGGCGGCGGAATCGCTGGGCTCGGCGATGGGCTGACCCGGCGGGCGGGGCTCGAAGGTTCGTTCTTCACCGGCATCCTGGCGACAGTGGTGGCCACCCCGTGCACCGCTCCCTTCATGGGCTCTGCGGTGGGATTCGCTTTGACGCAGACGCCGCCGGTGAGTCTCACGGTGTTTGCGAGCCTCGGCCTCGGCCTCGCTTTGCCCTTCCTCGTCCTCACTACATGGCCGGCGGCTGTACGGCGCCTGCCACGTCCGGGCGCCTGGATGGAGACGTTGAAGGGGGCGCTCGCCTTCCCGATCTACGCCACCGTGGCCTGGCTCGTCTGGGTGCTGTCGCAACAGGTCGGGTCGGCCGGGCTCCTCGCTGCGCTGATCGGCCTCGTCCTCGTGGGCCTCGCCGCCTGGGCCTGGGAGCGGGCCCGCCACGCGGGCGGGATCGGCGCCGGGCTCGCCCGCCTGACCTCCGTCGCGGCCCTGGCGGCGACGCTCGCGCTGACCTTCGGCCTCGACCAGGATCGGGCCTCGACGGATATGAGGAATGCGACGGCCGAGGGTATCACCCCGTTCACGCAGGCACGCCTCGATTCCCTCGTGGCCGAGGGCAAGCCGGTCTTCGTCAACATGACGGCGGCCTGGTGCATCACCTGCCAGGTCAACGAACGCACGGCGCTCCGCACGCAGAGCGTGGAGGCCGCGTTCAAGGCGCGTAACGTGACCTATCTCAAGGGCGACTGGACCAACCAGAACCCAGAGATCACCGCCCTCCTAGAGAAGCATGGCCGCAGCGGCGTGCCGCTCTACCTGCTCTATACCGGCACCGGCGAGCCCATCGTGCTGCCGCAGATCCTGACATCGGGAATCGTCCTCGACGAACTCTCCAAGATCCCTGAGAATACCGCTAACCAGCGCGCCGCCCTGGAAACCACGAAAAGGTGAGAGCCATGGCCCTGCCCCGCCGGATGTTTCTCGGAGCCGCCATCGCCGCCGCGCTGGCCGGTCCACTATGCATGCACGCAGCGATGGCGGCAGGCCCACAGGTGGGTAAACCCGCTCCCCTCTTCACCGGCACGGATGCCGATGGCCGGACCGTCCGGCTCGAGGATTACAAGGGCAAGACCGTCGTCCTCGAATGGACCAACCACGATTGCCCCTTCGTGATGAAGCATTACGGTGGCCAGGCGATGCAGGCCCTGCAGAAGAAGTGGACCGAGGCCGGGATCGTCTGGCTGTCGGTCATCTCGTCTGCTCCCGGCGAGCAGGGCGCGGTGGACGGGCAGGCAGCGAACCGTCTGACACAGACCCGCGGCGCCTCCCCCACCGCTGTCATCCTAGACCCAACCGGCACGATCGGTCGGGCTTACGCTGCCCGGACGACGCCGCACATGTTCATCGTCTCGGGAGACGGAACCCTGCTCTTCCAGGGTGGCATCGACGACAAGCCCTCCGCCAATCTCGACGATCTCAAGACCGCAAAGAACTACGTGGACCTTGCCCTCACCGAGATCGCCGCCGGCAAACCGGTGGGCGTTAGGACTGCAAAGCCCTATGGCTGCACGGTGAAATACGCCTCGTAGGGACGCCACCCCGTCACGAGAAATCTTCGGTGACGATCCGCGCCCAGGTCTCGCCTGCGATACCGCCGAGAAACACGTTACCTCCGCGAAGTGTCGCCGCCACCTCCGGATCGCGCGTCCAGGCGATCGTTCCCATGACGTGGTGATAAAGAAGGCCCTTCTGGCGGAAGAGCCCCTTCATCAGGTCGGGTGAGGTCGCCCCGCGCACGGCCACGGCCCCGAATTCAGCCGCATCGACGAACATCTGGCCGACGACGAGTTCCTCGCGGTTGGGCAGTGCCAAGATCTGGAGCGCATAGGCGACGCCGTCGCGGCGGGCGTAGAGGAGATACAACCCGATCCGGCGGCCGATCCGATCCACCACCTCGCGAATTTGGAGGGGACCATACTTGGTCTGGAGACCAGCCTGTTCGACGAACCAGCCGAGTTCGGCCGGGTCCGGCTTGAGATCGTAGTGAGCGAGGAAGGGACGGGCGGCCTCTGCGAAATCGGCGGCGGTGATGGGGCGCGAGACGATACCGTCGGGGCGCGGGGAGCCGAAGGGCAGGAATCGCCGGAGCACGCTATCCGCCACGCGGGCGATCGGGATGGTCCAGCGCGCGAGCCGGGGCAGGCGCTTACCCAGGAAATACGCCGCCGTCCCCACGGGCCGATGGATTTTCACCCATTCCAGGCTCTGCGCCGGCAGGATCACGAAGCGGGTGGCACGGGCGATATCGAGGGACGTGCGGTTGGCGGTGTCGGTGAAGAGGAGGTCGAAATCGCGGGCGGTGACGCCCCGGATGAGGCTGACGCCGATGCCGGGGTTGTTGTCGGGATCGGCGGCCATGTAGGCGCTGAGGATGCCGGCGCGCAGGGTCCGCTCCCCGACGACCATGGTCATGGAGATGACGCCCATGAAACCGTTCACAGCCCCGTTTCTGTCCAGATGGACGATGGAGCCGGTGCCCTCGGTATAGCCGGGCGAATCGAAATAGGTCGCTTCCAGGCAGGCCGCGAGCTTGGCCGCCTGATAAGTCTTGCCGAGGCGGAACGTCTGCGAAAACAGGTGACAGACCTGCGGAATATCGCTCCTCTGGAACGCACGGATCGAGCCGCGTGAAGACGAAGCCACGATATTTTGAACGTCAGCCGGAAGCTGAGCTTGGCCTTCCGGGTTCAGCCCAAGGCTAGTTTGGTTCATGCTGGCACAACCCGATGACGCTCCGTCCCGACCAGCAATTATTCGGCCGATAGATTAGCAATTCGACAAGGCCGCACTTCGCATGCGGCATAGCTGCGGCATCACTGTCGCACCCTCGGCGTTGTAGAGACGATGCGGTGCGGCTCTCCCTTCACGCCCTTGGCCCATCGCTCATGACAGCATCCGCCGCGCCCCGCTGGTCGGTCTTCCGCAACGGCGATTTCCGACTGTACGGAGCCGCACGGTTCCTCACCGGCCTCGCCTACCAGATGCAGGCCGTGGCGGTGGGATGGTTCGTCTACGACCTGACCCGTTCGGCTCTCGCCCTCGGCCTCGTGGGGCTCGCGAGCTTCCTCCCGGCGATGCTCTCCGCCCTGATCACCGGGCACGTGGCCGATACCTACGACCGGCGTCTGATGACGGCAATCGCCTATGCGACCCTCGCCGCGGCCGATCTCGGCCTCGTTGCCATCGCCTTGTCCGGCACCGGTTCGATCTGGCCCATCTATGCCCTCGTCGTGGTCATCGGCACGTCGCGCGCCTTCGCCAACCCGGCGCTCCAGGCACTTCTTCCGACCCTGGTGCCGCGCCCCCTGTTCGGATCGGCCATCGCCTGGAACGCCTCGCTCTGGCAGAGCGCGTCGATCCTCGGCCCGGCCGCTGGTGGGTTTCTCTACATGCTCGGCCCTGCGGCGGTGTTCGGGGCGGCGGCGGCGAGCTTCGCCCTGGCGAGCGCCCTCGTGGTCGCGATCCGCTTTCGCCCCGCTGCTGTGATGGAGCGTCCACCCGTGACCTGGGCCACCCTCTCGGCTGGCCTGTCCTACATCCGCTCGCAGCCGGTGGTGCTCGGCGCGATCAGCCTCGATCTCGTGGCCGTGCTGCTGGGAGGAGCGACCGCCCTGCTGCCGATCTTCGCCGCCGAGATCCTTCATGTCGGCCCCCTTGGGCTCGGCGCATTGCGAAGCATGCCAGCGGCCGGTGCGGTGGTCACCGCCATCCTCCTCGCCTATCGCCCCCTCGAACGCCATGCCGGCCAGCGGATGCTGCAGGCGGTGGCCGTCTTCGGCGTCGCCATCACGGCGTTCGGCCTGTCCACATCCCTCCCGCTCTCGATGGCCTGCCTGTTCGTCACGGGGGCGGCCGACATGATCAGCATCTACGTGCGGCAGACCTTCGTCCAGGGTGAGACGCCCGATTCCATGCGCGGACGGGTCTCGGCAGTGAACACGGTGTTCATCGGCGCCTCCAACGAACTCGGCGAGTTCGAATCCGGCACGCTCGCCACCCTCGTCGGCGCGGTACCCGCCGTGGTGGCGGGCGGGCTCGCGACGATCCTCGTGGCGGTGCTGTGGGGCCGCCTGTTCCCGGCGCTCAAGGCGGGGGACCGATTGCTGCCGGCGGAGTGATGAAAACACCACAGCCCCCGAATTCACACGCCAGGCACATCCTGTGGTGGCATTGCCTGCTCTCCGACATTGAGACGTCGAAGGAAGGATAAAGGCTTTTGAAGGAATTACTTGGACTAGCAGAAATGCCGTCTCCGGCAGAAATTTCAGGAGCGGTGGCGCACCTTCCCGCCAATTCCCGTCAATGACTTTCCCACATGACAACGATGCCCTTGGCCCCGTAGATTTGGTCAAGGAGGCTCCCGATGGCCGAGATCAAAGTTGTCGCTGGGAATTGCGGGAAGGGGAAAGGAACGTATGAAGCCGGGATCATGACCACGCCGGACGGGATCGAGCGCTCGGTCGAAAGCCTGTTGACCGTGGAGGCTCACGGCGACGTCGCGGGCGCACGGAATTGGGGCGGTCAAGTCCTCGATGGATTGAAGGGAAGCCTCGCCCTCGCCTCCAATGTCGATCTAACCGGAACCGCGCTCCTCGCAGCCTCGGCGCTGACGTCCCTCTCAGCGGACGAGCCAAATCCGCAGACCCTGCTCGAAATGACGTTCCAAGATGGTGGATTGCTGATCGCCCTCGCCGATCCCCGCCTTTCCGCTCTGATCGCGAATGATCGCGAAGTGCTCAGGCGTGGCCTTGCCCGGGCAGCGCAACGCGTGGCCCTGCAGATCGAACCGCCTGCCCCTGCGGAGGGCACCCTCATGGCGAGCGCGAGCGACGCCGTTCAAACCGCAGCCGGAGCCGTGCAGGTGGCGGCTAGCGCCGCCGGCACATCGTTGAGTTCAGCGTTCAGCTTCGTTCGCCGTACCGCTGGATACGAGCGCGGCTGACGACAACGCCGTCAGCCGCTCCCCCTACTTCCCCGCCAGCAGCGGCGACCAGGTCGGGTCGGAGGCGTAGGACGGCGTCGGGACAGGCTGTTCCACCTTGCCGGTGATATCCACCATGTAGAGCTTGCCGCCGCCCTGGCCGCCCGGATCGCGGAAGAACAGGACGTACTGGCCGTTCGGCGCGAAGGTCGGACCTTCGTTGTGGAAGCCTTCGGTGAGCACGCGCTCGCCGGAACCGTCCGGCTTCATCACGCAGATGGCGAAGCCACCCTTGCGCTGGCGGGTGAAGGCGATGAGGTCTCCCTTCGGCGACCAGGCCGGCTGAGAGGCCGAGCCCTCGCCGAAGGAGATACGGGTCGGGTTCGAGCCGTCGGCCCCCATCACGTAGATCTGCTGCGAGCCGCCGCGATCCGATTCGAAGACGATCTGCCGCCCATCCGGTGAATAGGTCGGCGAGGTGTCGATGGCGTTGCCGTTGGTGATCGGCGTCTGCGCCTTCGAGGCGAGATCCATCTTGACGATGTCGGCGTTGCCGCCCTGCTGCACGCTCATGACGAGGTGGTGACCGTCCGGCGCGAAGCGCGGGCTGGTGCTCATCGAATCCATCCGGCCGATGGCCTGGCGCGCGCCGGTCTCGAGGTTGATCACCTGGACACGCGGCTGCTGGCCGGTGGACTGGGTCATGAACGCGATGTCCTGCGTCGAGGGCGAGTAGCGCGGGGCCACAACGGCGGATTCGCCGTTGGTCAGCGCACGGACATTGGCGCCGTCCTGGTCCATCACCATCAGGCGCTTGCGGCGGTTCTCCTTCGATCCCGATTCGTCGACGAAGGCGATGCGGCTGTCGAACCAGCCGCCGAGACCCGTGATCTTGGTATAAACGACGTCGGAGATGAGGTGGCCGGTGCGGCGCGCATTGGCGACATCCGCGCCGTATTGCTGGCCGGTGAGCTGCTGGCCCGAGGTCACGTCCCAAAGCCGGAACTCGACCTTGAGCTTGCCCGAGGGATCACGGCCGACCCGGCCGGTGATGAGGGCCTGGGCACCGGCGGCACGCCACTTGTCGAAGCCCGGCACCGCATCGAATCCGGGGTTCTCCGGAAACTTCCCCTTCTCCAGGGGCACGAAATAGCCGGACCGCCTCAGATTGTTCGTGACCACGCTCGACACCAGCAGGCCAAGGCTCGGATCGCCGGAGAAATCGGCCACCGCGATGGGCATCGGCTGGAACGAGCCGCCGCCGATCCGCAGGTTCAGCTGCGCCTGTGCGGGCACGGCGAAGGCGAGCACGAGGGCCAGCACCGCGAGGAGCGACGCCAGGGGCGAGGCGAGCCGCCGGTGGAGAATGTCGGTCATGAAGAGATTCCGAAAACCTTGAACAGGGATTCTGGGAGCGTCGGTTCTTCCTATCCTCGACCTCACCCTGAGGTGTCCGCGTCAGCGGGCCTCGAAGGAGATTTCCAGACAGCACGAGGGCCCTGGATGCCTCCTTCGAGGCCTTCGCTCACGCTTCGGCACCTCAGGTTGAGGGAGAGGGATTGGACGAATCCGAAGGAAGGATCACCGATCTGTATCACACCCGCGAGAACTCGAATTCCGCGTTGATCGCCTTCCAGTCGTCATAATACGGCGCGAACTGGGGCGGGATCTTGTAGGGTGCACAGCGCTTCACCGCACGAAGCGCAGCCTCGGCGAGGGAGCGGTCCACGGCGTTGGCGCCACCGCGCATGATCCGCGGCTCGGTGCTCAGCGAACCGTTGGCCGAGAGGCGGATATCGAGCATCGGCAGCACCACGCCCTGCGAGGCGCCAGGGGGCGCCGAGTAGCAGCGCTCGATCTGCTGGGTCAGCATCCCGATCAGCGAATCGCGCATGGAGGGCGACAGACGCTGCGAGGTGCCGCTGGCGGCTCCCAGCGAGGCCGTGCGCTGGACCTCGTGGCCGGTAGCGCCGGTGGATTGCGAGGGCGCCCGCGAGGCGAGCAGCTGCTTGATGTCGCCGGAATTGAACTTGTCGGCGAGCTCGGCCTGCTTCTTCGCCTTGGCCTCCGCATCAGCCTTGGCGCGCGCATCCGCCATGGCTTTCGCCTTGGCCTTGGCGGCGGCATCTGCCCTGGCCTTCGCTTCGGCCTGGGCCTTGGCATCCGCAGCGGCTTTGGCCTCCGCGACGGCCTGCTGACGTTCGGCCTCGGCCTTCGCCTTCGCTTCGGCCTTGGCTTCCGCCTCAGCTTCGGCCTTCTCCGCCTTGGCGAGCGCTTCGGCCTTGGCCTTCGCATCGGCCCGCGCCTTCGCCTCGGCCAGAGCTTTGGCTTCGGCCTGGGCCTTGGCTTCCGCCAGGGCCTTGGCTTTCTCGGCCTTGGCGGCTTCCGCCTTGGCGATGGTCTCGGCCTCCTGGCGCTCGATGAGCTCGGCGAGTTTCTCGCGCTTCTCGGCCTCGACCTTGGCGGCCTTCACCGCCTCGGCCTTGGCTTCAGCCTTGGCAGCCTCGGCCTTGGCGGCGGCCTTAGCCTCAGCCTTGGCTTCCGCCGCAGCCTTGGCTTCCGCCGCTTTCGCGGCCTCGGCTTTGGCGGCTTCCTTAGCGAGCTTCGCCGCTTCGGCCTTGGCCGCGGCCTCTGCCGCTTCCTTCTCGGATTCGTGGTCGGGCATGCGCAGGGGTATCTCCTCTGCGCTGGCGACCTTCATGTCGGCCGGGCGTTTCGGGGGCGCGGGCGCATCGACCTTGGCATTCTCGGGCTCGCGCTCCTCGACCTTCTCCGCGACCTTGTCGGCGCGGGGCTTGGCGTCGGGCATCGGCTTGTCGGCGTTCTTCTCGCCCTTGGTCAGTTCCGAGAATTGCTGCTCGGTCATCACCTCCACCGGCACACCCTCCTGGGCGTCGGGCAGGGCGGGAGCGGCGACGGACATCAGCGCCACGGTGAGCACCGCGACATGCACGCCGCTCGACACCCAGACGCCCGGTTCCCGGAATTTGGAGGGAAGCTTCACGACCCGACGCGCCCGTTACTTCTGGTCCGGCTCGGTGACGAGGGCGACCTTCTTGAAGCCGCCTCCGGTCACGATCGCCATCACCTGGGCCACGCGGCCATAATCCACCCGCTTGTCGCCGCGCACGAAGACCCGCTCCTCGAAGCCGGATTTTGAGGTCTCGACCAGCTTCGGCACGATGGTGTCGTCGGTGAGCTCGGCCTCGCCCATGAAGACCTGGCCGGTCTGGCGGATCGACAGGGTCACCGGCGTCGAATCAGAGTTGAGAGGGCTCGCCTTGGATTGCGGCAGGTCGAGGGGAACGCCCACCGTCATCATCGGCGCGGCCACCATGAAGACGATCAGCAGCACGAGCACGACGTCGATGAACGGCGTCATGTTGATCTCGTTGATGGCGCCGCCGCGGCGCGCACGACGCCGCCTGCTTCCACCCTGCGCCGCTCCGTGGGCCATGCCCATGATCGTGCCTCGCTCTGTTGTCGGTCTGGATCAGGCGGCGAGCGACAGGCGCTCGTCGATCTGACGCGAGAGGATGGCGGAGAACTCGTCGGCGAAGCCCTCGAGCCGCGACTGGGCCTTGGACACGTTCGACTGCAGCTTGTTGTAGGCGAGCACCGCGGGAATGGCCGCGAACAGGCCGATTGCGGTGGCGAACAGGGCCTCGGCGATACCGGGTGCGACCACGGCCAGGGACGTATTCTTCGAAGCCGCGATGGCCGTGAAGGAGGTCATGATGCCCCAGACCGTGCCGAACAGCCCGACATAGGGACCGGCCGAACCGATGGAGGCGAGGAAGAGCAGGCGCGACTCGAGACGCTCAACCTCGCGCTGGATGGTGACGTCGAGCACTTTGTCGATGCGCTGGGACAGGCTCTGGATCTGCCGGCCGGAGCCCTCGAACGAGCGCTTCCATTCGCGCATGGCGGCGACGAACAGGGCGCCGAGATTGGTGGCGGGCCGGTCGTTGAACGAGCGGTAGAGTTCCTCCAGCGAACGGCCGGACCAGAACGCCTCCTCGAACGCGTCCATCTCGGTCTTGGTACGGCGGAACAGCAGGGTCTTGTCGACGATGATGGCCCAGCACCAGACGGAGCAGCCGAGCAGGCCCACCATCACCAGCTTCACCACGAGATGGGCGTGCCAGAACAGGTTGAACAGGCTCATGTCCGGCGGCGGCAGCGCCTGCATGGCATCGGCGGGATTCATGCGTTCGTCCTCGTCCCGGGTCGACCGGGCGGTCGACTCCCGCGCTCCACCTGACCCGGGCGGTATGTTCCCCAGATCGCTGGTGAATCTGTCGAAAGTATGGGGTGCATCGCAAAATGCACGCCGCACCTTCCTCGTCCGTCAAGGTTAATGAACCATGAGGAAGCGTCGGATTCTCTCTCGCCGGACGTCTCGCTGTCCTGGGCACATCGCTTAACCGACGGAAAGCCAGGCCGGCCCGCGAGAGCCTAAAGCGACGGGCTCTCGAAACGCTGGGACATGGCCCGGCGGAGGCTGTCCGGAAGGCGCACGGCGCGACCATCCCGCACCGCCGCCACGGTGACCTCGGCCTTGAGCAGGACCTCGTCGCCGCGCCGCACTTCCTGGATCATCGGCATCGAAGCGCCGCGCAGCTCGACGACGGTGGTCATGATGGCGAGCATGTCGTCCATCCGCGCCGGCTTCAGGAAGTCGAGCACCATGCGCCGAACGACGAAGATCAACCCGGCATCGCGCTGTAGATCGACCTGCTCCATGGCGAGGGCCCGAAGCAGCTCCGTGCGGCCACGCTCCATGTAGCGCAGGTAATTGGCGTGATAGACGAAACCGGAAAAATCGGTGTCCTCGTAATAGACGCGGATATCGATGCGATGAGAGGTCATGCGATGGCTTCCGAGGATAGGTCGACCACGACTATCTCGGGGGGAACGCCGAAGCGAACCGGCGCGATGCTGTTGCCGAGGCCGCCGGAGACGACGAGATCCGCCTGCTCGCGGACATGGCCGTAGGCGTAACGGTTGGCGTAGCGCGACGGAACCACGGGAGAATAGCCGAACAACCGCACCTGCCCGCCATGGGTATGGCCGGACAGGGTCAGCGCCACATGAGCCGGCACCTGCGGGAAGATGTCCGGCTCATGCGCCAGCAGGATCGTCGGTGCGCCCTGCGGCACGGCGGCGAGCGTCTTGTCGAGATCGTCGACCCCGATCCGGGCATGGCCGTGGCGCTTGGCGCCCGGAAGGAGGGCGAGCTGGTCGCCCAAACCCGCGAGCCAGAACCCGCGCCCGTCCTTTTCCAAGCGGATCGCCTCGTTGTCGAGGACGCGGATGCCCGTGCGCGTCAGGGCCTCACCGACGATGGTCGGGCCGGCGCCACGTGCCTGTGCCGTACGATCCTCCCACCAATCGTGATTGCCGAGGATGGCGAAGGTGCCCAGCGGTGCCCTGAGGCGGCCGAGTTCGGGCGCCCATTCGGCGGCCTCGACGGTGCGAGTGACGAAGTTCTGCCCGGTGACGTAGTCGCCGAGGAGCACCGTCAGGTCGCCGCCGAGCGCATTGGCGGTCTCGACGATGCCGGCGATGCGGGCGGCACTCATCCACGGCTCGCAGGCATGGATGTCGGCCAGCGCCACGATGCGGAGCTTCAGCCCGGCGGGCCAGTGGCCCTTCGGCGTGATGGCGTAGCGCGTCACCGACAGGCGCATGGGCTCGATGCCGACGCCGTAGGCCGCCGTCGCACTTCCTGCGAGGGCCATGCCGCCGAGGCCGGCGAGAACCGTCCGGCGCGTGATCCTCACCGCTTGTGTCCTGGAGGGCAGAGCCTCTTCGCCGATCCGATCGTCAACCGGGTTCATGCCATGGGCTCCGAGGACAGGTCGACCACCACGATCTCTGGCGGAACCCCGAAGCGCACCGGCAGGCCGCTCATGCCTAGGCCACCAGAAACCACGAGGTCGGTCTGCTCGCGCACATGGCCATAGGCATAGCGACGCCCATAGCGGGAGGGAACGACGGGGGCGTAGCCGAGGAACCGGACCTGTCCGCCATGGGTATGGCCCGAGAGGGTGAGGGCCACATGGGCGGGCACCCGCGGGAAGATGTCCGGCTCGTGGGCGAGGAGGATGGAGGGCGCGCGATCGGGGATGGCGGCGAGGGTGGCCGGCAGGTCGTCGCTGCCCTTCCGGGGGATACCGAAGCGCCACCACGTGCGCTCGAAGCTCAGTTGATCGCCGAGCCCGGCGAGCCAGACCTCGTGTCCCCCCTTCCGAAGCGGCAACGCCTCGTTCTCGAGAACGCGGATGCCGGCGCGGGTCAGGGCCTCCCCCGCGAAAGTCGGGCCGTGCCCGCGCTCGCAGGCGGCGCGATCCGCCCACCAATCGTGATTGCCCAGGATGGCATAGGTGCCGAGGGGCGCCTTCAACGCCCCGAGGACGGGCGCCCAATCGGCGGAGTCCACGATGCCGGCGAGCCGGTCCATGCCACTCACGTAGTCGCCGAGCAGCACGATCACGTCACCGCCGATGCCGTTGGCCGCCTCGACGATCCGCCGAATATGCGCGGGGGTCATGAACGGATCGCAGGCATGGACGTCGGAGACGGCGACGATCCGCAGGGACAGTCCCGCCGGCCACGGCGCCATCGGGGTGATCCGGTAGTGCGTGATGGCGAGACGCATCGGCTCGACCCCGATCCCGTAGGCCGCCGTGCCGCTGCCCGCCAGCGCCATTGCCCCGAGGCCGAGCACGACGGTGCGGCGGGTGATCCGGACCGGGGAGGATGCGGGGTCGGAGCTCATGGGGTGGAGGTCGCTTTTCGGCCGGTTCTATCGCAGAGGACTTGCTGTTCGGACCGACGTTAGCCCCCGTCTTCCCACCCACGGGGAGAGGGGATGTGCACACATCGTCTCACTTCAAACACGCTGCCCATCCGTCATCGCACTGTCTTTGCGGGGAGCAGAACGCAGACGCCATTGGCTGCCTCAGCCATCGGGATCCTCCGACCCGAACAGCCCGAACTGCGAGGCCGGATCGCGCCGGGGCACGGCAAAGCCCATATGCTTGTAGGCGTGCGGGGTCAGCATGCGCCCACGCGGGGTGCGCTGGACGAAGCCCTTCTGGATGAGGAAGGGTTCGATGATGTCTTCGATGGCGTCGCGCGGCTCGGAAAGCGCCGCCGCGATGGTCTCGATTCCCACCGGGCCGCCGCCGAAGGAGGTGGCGATCATGGTCAGGTATTTGCGGTCCATCACGTCGAGGCCGGCCGGGTCCACGTCGAGGAGTTGGAGCGCCCGGTCGGCGATGGCCCGCGTGACGGTGGGAGCGTCGGCCACGATGGCGAAGTCGCGCACCCGGCGCAGGAGTCGCCCGGCGATGCGCGGCGTGCCCCGCGCCCGTTTGGCGATCTCGTTCGCGCCCTCCGCCGACATGCCGATGCCGAGCACCCGCGCGCCGCGCGAGACGATGAGTTCGAGCTCGTCGACATCGTAGAATTCGAGGCGGATCGGGATGCCGAACCGATCGCGAAGCGGCGTGGTGAGCAGGCCGGCACGGGTGGTGGCGCCCACCAGCGTGAATTTCGGGAGTTCGATCTTCACCGAGCGGGCGGCCGGCCCCTCGCCGATGATGAGGTCGAGCTGGTAATCCTCCATCGCCGGATAGAGGATTTCCTCCACCGCCGGATTGAGACGGTGGATCTCGTCGATGAACAGGACGTCGCGTTCCTCGAGATTGGTGAGCTGCGCCGCGAGGTCTCCCGCCTTGGCGATGACCGGGCCGGAGGTGGAGCGGAAATTCACCCCGAGTTCGCGGGCCACGATCTGCGCCAGAGTGGTCTTGCCCAGGCCCGGCGGCCCCACGAACAGGACGTGATCGAGGGCCGAGCCGGTCTTTTTCGCGGATTCGATGAAAATCTGCATGTTTGCCCGCGCCGCGCGCTGCCCGATGAATTCGGGAAGGCTCAGCGGACGGATCGACTGCTCCACATCGTCCGGCCGCCGCTCCGGCGTCAGGAGCGATTCCGGCAGCGGATGAAGGGTGGGCGATTTCGGCGATCTGGGGAGCTTGCTCACACGGGCTCTCGGTCGGGGCCCGGCACAGGGCCTGCTCCGGTGGATGGGCGTTTCGCCCGATGTCGCACAACGCCGCCGCGCGCGCTACGTCGCCGGCCGGCGACAGGCGCCCGGCGCCACGAAGGCGGATGCGTGGCACGAGGGTCTCATGGTGACCCTGCGCACCTGAATGCGTGACGGATCGGCACCCTCTCGCCTTCTTCCCGCAAGAACAAAGCAGAGTGGCCTCGGTCCAGCACGACCTCGCTCCAAGCGTCACGGATCAGCAACGCCTATGACGAGCCCGAACCGCGGGAGCGACTATCTTATGTAAACACAGCGCATGATCCAGGTTAACGCCGATTTTTGCTATGTCTTATGCCTGACACAACGACAATTTTCTGGAACTCTACGCTTCAGAGAGATTTATCAAGCCAGGACGATGGGCGATTGCGGCAAGACAACATGGTCTTGTCTACAACAACCATGGCAGTTCTGGAGATCGTGGCCGTACCGGCGATATCTCCGTCACATCTGCTCGCGACTTGGTGACCGGAGACCGTTGGCGCTCCGGGCAGCGTCGCGGCTGGTGGATTCACCTCTGGGCCAGGGCCGGCCGAACGACTTTACGGCCGCTTATAGGACTAACTTCTTAAATTAGCGATCCATCGGCGGTCAATCCGCCGATGGCCGCATCATCTCACTCGAAAGGGCCGACCAGCATGTTCTATCTCGACAAGCGTCTGCAATATCCCGTTCGGGTCGAGTCTCCCGATCCGGTCTATGCGCGGATGTTGCAGCAGGCCATCGGCGGGATCGAGGGTGAGATCCGCGTCTGTATGCAGTACTTCTTCCAGGGCTGGGGCGCACGCGGACCGACGACCAAGTATCGCGATATGCTCCTCAACACCGCGACGGAGGAGATCGGGCATATCGAAATGCTCGCCACCGCCGTCGCCCTCAACTTGGAGACAGCTCCGACCAAGCTGCAGGAAGCGGGCGTGAAGGATGCGGTAGTCGGCGCCGTGATGAACGGTGAGAACCCGCGTCACGTGGTGGAAGGCATGCTCCACCGCCACATCCTCTCCACCGGCATGGCCGCCTTCCCGGCCAATTGCGACGGCGTTCCCTTCGACATGTCCCACATCTACGCCAGCGGAAACCTCGCGGCGGACATGTATTGCAACGTCGCCGCCGAGACCACGGGACGAACCCTCGCCGTGCGCCTCATGACCGCGACAAACGATCCGGGCATGCGCGACATGTGGAGCTTCCTCATCGCGCGCGACACGATGCACCAGCAGCAATGGCTCGCCGTCATTGAGGATATGGGCGGCATGGAAGCGAACCTTCCGATCCCCAACAGCTTCCCGCAGAGCGAGGAGAGCCAGAAGCACAGCTACAGCTTCTTCGTCTCCACCGCCGACGATTCGCCTCTCCCCGAAGGACGCTGGACCAGCGGCCCGTCTCTCGACGGAAAGGGTACGTTCAACGTGGTCAAGAACGCCCCCATGGGCGAAGAGCCGGTTCTTGGTCCGGCACGCCCGGATAGTGGCGCCCAGACGCAGCAGATGTCCTGAATGCAAAAAAGGCCCGCCCCATTCCGGCGCGGGCCTTACCTTCATCGTCCGACGAACCCCCTCGGAATGCCGCCTGCATTCCGGGGTGTTGGTGTGATGTCAGTCCTTTTCGGGAGCGATCGCCTCGAGGCCACCGATATGCTTCTGGGCGTAGAGCGGCAGGCCGATCTGAGCGATCAGGGTCTGCTGGGTCTCGAGGAAATCGATATGGCCCTCCTCGTCGGCGGCCAGCTCCTCGAACAGGATCTTCGACACGCGGTCGTTGATCGAATCGCAATACTGCGCGGCTTCGAGATAAAGCGCGCGGGCCTCGGTCTCGGCCGCGAGATCGGAGGCAATGATCTCTTCGATATTTTGGCCGATCCGCAGCGGATCAAGCTCCTGCAGGTTCGGAAACCCATCGAGGAACAGGATCCGGTCGATGAACCGGTCGGCATGGTTCATCTCTTCGATCGATTCCTTGCGCCAGAACTTGGCGAGGTCGATGTAGCCCCAGTCGTTCAGCATCCGGAAATGGAGCCAGTACTGGCTCACGGCCGTCAGCTCGCTGCGGAGACCTCGATTGAGGTACTCGACGACCTTCACATCACCCTTCATAACACTCACTCCCGTTCAGCTTCTCGAGCATGAAGGGGAGCGTGGAGCCTCGCACAGGCCCTCAGGCGGCGATCCCCTCCTCCGCAGTTTGGAATTGAACCAAACTACAAGCGCTGGCGCAACCCGTTCCGCACGCATGGCCGGCTTCCGCCACGGCGTCTTGCAGAGCACCCTGCAGGGCCGCCTGCATGATCGAGCGGATCGTCCGGGCGCAGCGACCGCATTTCGGGCTGCAACCGAGACAGGCCTGGACCTGTGCCGGCGTGCGCGGACAATCAGGCCCATCCTTGAGGCAGGCGCGGACGGCGCCGTCGGACAACACGTTACAGGAACAGACGATCATGACAGCTCGCTGGACGGGATGAGAGGCTTCGATCGACCACGAAAGAATCGTGCGCGAGGCAGATTCCCCGTTTCGTGCATCGACTTGAGCGCCTCTTTAGAACTCTTAAAATCTACTGCATTCTCAATAACTTAACTGGCATGGGATTTTTGCGCAAGGCGCGCAGACCTGCCTGCGACGACTGGAGCCAGCCCCGTGGGCGTGCAACGCCGTCTCTGGGGCGCAGTCTCTCGGGTCGAAGTCGGGCAGGTCACACAGCCGTGGCCATCGGTACTGCGACCGTCCTCGCGGCAGCGATATCCTGGCGGGGACGAACCCGCTCAGAAGACGTGGAACGCGACGCCAGCGAGGAAGCTCTTCTCTTCCGTACCCTTCAGGGTCGCCGTTTCGAGATTGCCGAACTTGTTCAGCCAGTACTGGAAGCCGATGAACACATCGACGCGGTTGGGCTGGTCGTAGACGAGCTTGCCGAGGTCGAGCACCAGATTGGTGCGGGAGACGAATTCGAGCCCCGTCTCTCGATTGAAGGCGAAGATCGCTGGATTACGGACACCGCGCCCCTTGGGCAGGACAATGTTGTTGATGCCGGTGACGCTGAGCGGCAGGCCGGTGAAGGCCAACGGGAAGCTATAGGCGATCTCGATCTCGGGGACGGTATCGTAGCTGATGTCCCGGTTCGGATAGGGATTGAAGCCGTTGCGGTTCCACTCCTTGTAGGCATGGACCGAGGCGTTGAGAAAACCGGCCGGCACGTCGAAGGAAAGGTTAAGACCGCCGACGACATTGCGCTTGCGGGGGCCGAAGGCGGTATCCTTCGTGTTGGCGTCGAACCCGTAGGACAGGGAGATATCCTTGACGAGGCCGGGCACCACGAACGCCTTGGTCCCGGTGAGCGCGTTGAGGCTGAGTGTGCCGCGGTAGAGGCCGTAGACTTCCGTCGCACCCTCATCGCGAAGCAGGAACCCGCCAGGCGCGTTGGTGGTACCGGCTCGCTCCTGCGCTCCGGATTTCAGGATGTCGAGCGAGAACAGATTGGTGCCGTAGGCCCAGGCATTGGCATGCGCGACATTGAAGATTTGTTTGGGGATACCGCGCGAGCGGAACGACCCGTCGGCGTCCCGCACCCGTATACCCGGCTCGGCGGCGGGGAACTGGTAATGGTAGCTCACCTGGGTATCGGTAAAGAGAAAGAACGGCGAAGGCGCATCCGGAACGGGTGGCTGCACGCCGGCCGGATCGGCGGCCAGCGCCGGTGCCACTGCCGCGCAGGAGACCAGCGCGGTCGCCAGGAATGTCCAGAAGCCCGTCATATTCAATCCCGGAGCGCGGTCCGCCCAGTCGGGGCTCCGGTCGATAGCGGATTAGACAGTTTACCGGAAGGACGAAAGCTGGTTCTCCCGTGGGACGATGGGCAACTATGTAGCATAAACCGTTAAAACAGGCGTCGGGCCGGACGCGGATTTGCGCCTTGGACCATCCGATTCACCGGGCGAGTTCGCGCAGGCCAAGGCGGATAAGGGTCTTGGCTTCGGCGCCCTCACCGGCTCCCTTCATCGCGGCGGCGATGGCGGCGGAGGCCTGGACCGGGGCGTAACCGAGATTGACCAGGGCCGAGATGGCATCGGCGGCGGGCTGAGGCGCGGTTCGATCCTCCACCGCTCCGGAGAGGGCCAGGACGGCGGGGTCGATCGGCGCGAAGGCGGGGGCCTTGTCCTTCAATTCGGCGGTGAGCCGGGCGGCGAGGCGTGGCCCGACCCCGGGGGCGCGGGCGATGGCGGTCTTGTCGCCCATGGCGATGGCGGTGGCGAGGGCCTCCGGCTCCAGCACGGAGAGCAGGCCGAGGGCCACCTTGGAGCCGACCCCCTGAACGGTCTGAAGCAGGCGAAACCATTCGCGCTCGGCATCGGAGCGGAAACCATAGAGCCGGATCATGTCCTCGCGGACATGGGTCTCGATGGCGAGGGAAGCGGCCTCGCCCGCGCCCGGCATCCGCTGCAAGGTCCGGGCGGAACAATGCACCACGTAGCCGACCCCCTGCACGTCGAGGATCACGAAATCCTCTCCGTAGGAATCCACCACACCCTTCAGCTTGCCGATCATGCATCATCTCGTCATCAGAGACAGGGTCTTATCAGGGACCGGCCCTCCTGTCCGACCAGCCATAGAGAAAGTGACCGCATGATGCGCACGCGCCTCCTCGCCCTCCTGCTTCTGGCCTCGCCCTGCGCCTACGCGCAGGAGACGCCACCCGAAGCCGGTCCGTCGCGCGACCCGACCCAGGTCAAGCCCGGCACCTACGTGCTCGATCCGGCACACGGCAAGATCACCTGGTCGGTGATCCATCTCGGCTACTCGACCTATTATGGGCAGATCACCGATGTGGCGGCCAAGGCCGTTCTGGATCCGAAGGAGCCGGCAAAGAGCCAGCTCAGCGTCACCATCGGCATGGCCAGCATCAACGGCCTCAACGATGCCTTGAACAAGCATCTCCAGGCCCCCGAGTTCTTCGACACGGCCAAGTTCCCCACCGCCACCTACACGGCGACCCTGGTGGAGCCCACCAGCCCGACCACGGCGCGGATCACCGGCACCCTCACCCTGAAGGGTGTGACGAAACCCGTCTCCTTCGACGCCACGTTCAACCAAGCCGGCACCAACCCCGTCGACAAGCGCTACACCGTGGGCTTCGATGGCTGGGCCGTGATCAAGCGTTCGGATTTCGGTGTCTCGGCCTTCGTGCCGGCAGTGAGCGACGAGGTGAGCCTGCGCCTGGAGGGCGAGTTCAAGGCCCAGTAAACCCGCCCAGGACGTAAAGTCCCCTCTCCCCGCGCCCAGCGCCGGGAGAGGACATGCTCACCTCTTCGCCAGAGCCGCCGCGATCCGTGCGGCGGCAAGCCCGCTCACCCCGGCGACGGGAGCGTGGAGCTTCTTCAGCGCATGCGCACCGCGATGATTGGCATGGGTGACGGCGATGGCGAGGGCATCGGCGGCATCCGCCGTCTTGAACTCGGCCTTGGGCATCAGAAACTTCACCATCGCCTGGATCTGCACCTTCTCGGCATGGCCCGAGCCACAGACGGTCTTCTTCACCAGGTTGGCGGCGTATTCCGAGACCGGCAGACCAGCCAGAGCCGGCACCAGCAGGGCGATGGCGCGAGCGTGGCCGAGCTTCAGCGTCGCCTGCGCGTCCTTGTTGACGAAAGTCTCCTCCACGGCGACTTCGTCGGGCGAGAACCCCGACACCACGCGGGTGATGCCCTCGTGCAACTCCCGCAGGCGCAGGGCGAGGGGCAGGTCTCCATCCGAGGTCACCACGCCGCAATCGATATAGGTCAGTTTCGTCCCGACGACGGAGATGAGACCCCAGCCGGTCCGGCGCAGGCCGGGATCGATGCCGAGGATGCGGACGGAGCCGGTCATGCGCTCAAAACCAGAGGTGACAAAATCATGGGTTGGACAGGTCCGGGCGCGAGCGCCGCGCCGATCTGAGCGTTAAGGACATATCGTGAACGAAGTCTTGTGCCAAGGCATGGGCGATGGCATGGGCAAGACATTGCCGCCCTCGTCGCCTGAGCTGGCGGGAAACGATCCTATCCATGGGGGGACGGACCCACAGCGTCGTGGTCACCGCCGTCCCACCGGATCTCGTCGCCCGTCTCTACGTCTCCAGCGCGTAGCTCGTCGCGGATACCGGCGACGCGCGCGTAAGCTCCCGTTCCATAAGCCCGACGTATCCGAAAAATCAGAATTCCAATGCGGATATCGAAACTTGCCGGCGGAGCTCCGACTGATTCCTGAGCATCTGCCTCTGGCTAATCCTGCCGATCGCCGGGCTCGGAGCTCAGTTCAGCGGGAACGTTCCGACAGGGCTGATCCTGGCGGCAACCGTTATGGCGGGACTCGGGACGCTGACGCGCTGGCGTTGGTCAACCGCTTCCTCGACACCGTAAAAGCAGCCTGATCCTGGCTCCGCTCGAACGAAGCGGATGCCGGATCAGCCGAGCACGCGCGGCACCAGAGTGAATCCCGGATCCGCCATCATGAAGGGGACTATCGGATCTGGAATGATCGCTTGTGGCTCCGGGCCGCTCACCCTTCGAGCTTGGCGACCAGAGCGTCGGAGAGAGCGAAATTGACGTAGACGTTCTGGACGTCGTCCTGGTCTTCGATGACTTCGACGAGGCGGATCAGCTTCTCGCCGGTCTCGTCGTCGACCTCGATCGTGTTCTGGGCCTTCCAGATCAGGGCCGTGCGGCGCGGCTCGCCGAAGCGGGCCTCCAGTGCCTTGGAGACCTCGCCGTAGGAATCCTGGGCGCAGGTGATCTCGTGGCCGTCCTCGGAGGAGCGCACGTCGTCGGCGCCTGCCTCGATGGCAGCCTCGAGCATCGTGTCGGCATCCGCCACCTTGGCATCGAACTCCACCACGCCGACATGGTCAAACATGAAGGAGACAGCGCCGGTCTCGGCCAAGCTGCCGCCGGACTTTGTGAAGGCCGAGCGCACGTCGGAGGCGGTACGGTTGCGGTTGTCGGTCTGCGCCTCGACGATGAGGGCAGCGCCGCCCGGGCCGTAGCCCTCATAGCGGATCTCGTCGTAGCTTTCGGCGTCGGCGCCCGAGGCCTTCTTGATGGCGCGCTCGATATTGTCCTTGGGCACGTTCTCGGCCCGTGCCGCGATGATGGCGGCGCGAAGGCGCGCATTCATCGCCGGGTCGGGCATGCCGAGCTTGGCCGCAACCGTGATCTCGCGGGCGAGCTTGCCGAAGATCTTGGAACGGACCGCATCGACGCGGCCCTTGCGGTGCATGATGTTCTTGAACTGGGAATGGCCGGCCATAGCGTGACCTTGGGTCGTGTCGGAGGTGGAGCGGAAGTGCGCGCGCGCGTCACCGCAGCGGGGTTGGGCCGGGTTATAGGCCGGGTCCGCTCATCGAGGCAACGCGGTGAGGCCCCCGGCGTTGATGCGGCAGGGGAGTTTCTCTCCTCGCAACGGGGACAGAAGCGATGGCAGACGAAGGAAACGGCGGCGCGGTGCGGCCCTGGTGGCGCCTCGCCTTTACCGCCTGCCTCGGCATCGTCGCGGGCTCGACTTTGTTTCCGCGGCCCGCGAAAGGGGTCACCCCGCGTGCCGGGCGTGCCAGTCCTTCAACGCCGCGAGAGTGACGACGTCGCCGGGCCATGCCGATCCGGCGAGATGGCTATGCGGCGCCTCCCTCTCGCCGAGATCGGAGACGGCCGAGAACGCGCCCTCCAGGCTGTGACCACCGGTATAGAGGCTGCGCGTGGCGATGACCGGCAGGCCGGCATTCAGGGCAGAGCGGATGCCGGGGGCGGAATCCTCAAAGGCGATGGCCTCGCCCGGTTCGACCCCGAGGCGCTTCAGGGCGAGCACGAACACGTCTGGATGGGGTTTCTTGCGCTCGGCCTCGTCGCCGCAGGCGATGGCGTCGAACGGATTGCCCTCGGGGAAATTCACGGCGATCAAGGTATCGATATTGGGCCTGCTCGTGGTGCTGGCCACCGCGAGACGTAGGCCCGCGCGTTTCGCCTCCTCGACCAGGCGCGCAATGCCAGGGCGCAGGGCGAGCGCCCCCTGCGTGACGAGATCGCCATAGATCCTGGTCTTGCGGTCGTGGATCTCGCTCATCTGGACGCGACGCTGCGCATCCGGCTCGCCATGCTCGGTCCGCACGTAATGCGCGAGCCTCTCCTTCCCGCCCATGACGGTGAGAAGGTCGGCATAGGCCTCCGGCGACCAGTTCCAGTCGAGCCCCAGTTCGGCGAAGGCCCGGTTGAATGCCTGTCGGTGCAGGTCCTCGGTCTCGGCGAGTGTCCCGTCGACGTCGAAGATCAGCGCCTTCAGCATGCGACGGTGCCGCTGGCGCCCGCCCGGATGGCGGCGATGCGCCCGGCATAGCCGGCGGGCCCGCCCTTGAATACGGCGCTGCCGGCCACGAACGCGTTGGCTCCGGCGGCAGCGGCGAGGCCCACATTCTCGGGCGTGATGCCGCCATCCACCTCGATATCGATGTCGCGTCCGGCGCTCATCGCCTTGATCCGGGCGATGGTCTCCAGCGTCGAGGGGATGAAACTCTGCCCTCCGAAGCCGGGATTCACCGTCATCACCAGGACGAGGTCGACCATGTCGATCAAGGGTTCGATGGCGCTCGCAGGGGTGCCCGGATTCAGCGCGATTCCGGCGCGCTTTCCGAGGTTCAGGATAGTCTGGAGCGAGCGGTGAATGTGCGGGCCGGCCTCCACATGGACCGAAATCGCATCCGCTCCCGCCTCAGCGAACGCCGCGAGATACGGGTCGGCCGGCGCGATCATCAGATGAACGTCGAACACCTTGTCGCTATGGGGTCGGAGCGCTTTCACCACATCGGGCCCGAAGGTGATGTTAGGCACGAAATGCCCGTCCATCACGTCGAGATGAATCCAGTCCGCCCCCGCCTCGGACACCGCGCGAACCTCCTCGCCAAGGGCGGCGAAGTCAGCCGAGAGGATCGACGGGGAGATGATGGGGCCGGTCATGCGGGTCGTCATTCGGACTATCTCGTTCACTCTGTCGGTCCGGCAAGAGCATGAGCCCGGACGTTCGGCGGTCTCAGGCAAGCCGGCGCTTGCGCTCCACCAATTGCATGATGATCGGCGTGAGGATGAGTTGCATGGCGATATCGAGCTTGCCGCCCGGGATCACAATGGAATTGGCGCGGCTCATGAAGGAGCCCTGGATCATCGAGATCAGGTAGGAAAAATCGATGCCCTTCGGGTCCTTGAAGCGGATCACCACCATCGATTCGTCGGCGGTGGGGATCCAGCGGGCGATGAACGGGTTCGACGTGTCGACCGTGGGCACGCGCTGGAAGTTGATGTCCGTCCAGGTGAATTGCGGGCAGATCGTCTGCACGTAATCGGGCATGCGCCGCAGGATGACGTCGGTCACCGCCTCGGTGGAATAACCGCGGAACGAGCGGTCCCGGTGCAGCTTCTGAATCCATTCGAGGTTGATCACCGGCACTACACCGATTTTGAGATCGGCGTAGCGGGCCATGTCGACATTGTCGTCGACCACGCAACCGTGCAGTCCCTCGTAGAACAGCAGATCCGAACCAGGCTGAAAATCCTCCCAGGGGGTGAACGTGCCGGGCTCTGCCCCATACGCCTGAGCGTCGGCGGCGTCGTGGACGTAATGACGCGTCCGCCCGATGCCTGATTCGCCATAGGTGCGGAACACCTCCTCCAGCTCGGGGAGAAGATTGGCGCGTGGCGCGAAATGGCTGAGCGTCGGCTCCTCCGCCATCGCCTTGCGCATGGCATTGCGATCGAGGGCGTGGAAAGCGTCGCCCTCGATATAGACGGCACTGACATCCTCGCGGCGGAAGATCTGCTCGAACGTGTTGCGTACGGACGTCGTGCCGGCCCCGGACGAGCCGGTCACCGAGATGATGGGGTGACGCGCCGACATGAACGATGCCCGACCGGTTCCAGTCTCTGCCCTGTCAGCCGCGCATCAGGCCGCGCTGGCCGAACAGGGGTGAACGGCCGGCAGCGGGATTGCGGCCGCCGTAGTACTTCGCGACGCAGGCGACTTCCTCGGTCGATCCGAAGACCAAGGGAACGCGCTCGTGAATGCCGGTGGCGCTGATGTCGAGGATGCGGTTGGCACCGTCCGTGGCGGCGGCTCCGGCCTGTTCCATCAGCATCGCGATGGGAGCTGCCTCATAGAGGAGGCGCAGACGACCCTGGGCATAGCCTTTCCGGTTGTCGCCGGGATACAGGAACACTCCGCCGCGGATGAGAACCCTCTGGGCGTCCGCTACCAGCGAGCCGAGCCAGCGCATGTTGAAGTTCTTGTCGAGGGGGCCGTCAGCGCCGGCCAGACAATCCTCGATATAGGCCTTGACCGGCGTGTCCCAATGACGGGCATTCGAGGCGTTGATTGCGTATTCCTTGGCTGTCGCCACGACTTCGATCCGCGGGCTGGTAAGGCGGAATACGCGCTCGGCCCGATCGAGGGTGTAGATTTGCGTGCCGAAGCCCAGGGTAACGACAAGGGACGTCGCCGGACCGTAGGTGACGAAGCCGGCGGCGAGCTGTGCCGTGCCGGGTGTCGTGAAGGAACCGGCCGGATTATCCGGGGTGGCGGCGACCGGACGGATGCCGAAGATCGACCCAACCGCCATGTTGACGCCGATGTTGGAAGAGCCGTCCAGGGGATCGATCGCGACGGCAAGGGGGGCGCCCGCGTTCAGGAGCATGATCCCCTCCGCCTCCTCCGAGGCAACCTCCGCCACCGGCGCACCGCGCAGAGCCTCGGTGAAACGCTCGTGGGCGAGGACGTCGAGGGCCTTCTGAACGTCGCCGTCGCTATTCTGCTCGCCTTGCGCAGCGAGATCGCCACCGCCCAGGGCGCCGCGACCGATGACCTCGCTCACATCCACGGCCGCTTCGGCGCAGGCCGCGATCACGGCCGCCACATCGGTCAGGGCCGGATTGGCCGCAACGGCCTGAGCGAGGCATGCATCGAGACGAGACCCGATCTCCAGAGACCCCAACGACATCGGCTCACGTCCTCTTCATCGACCTGCCGGGAGAACCCGGCCATTCAGCGCCCAACCCGGCATCAAGCTTCCACGGCCTGATAGCGCCCTTTGCACGATAGCGCTGCCATCAACCAGAGCGCCAGACGGGCAATCCCCGTGCAAAGAAGGAATTATGAAAAAACTTGCGGGCAGTTCCAAAAAAACTAAAAACGGCGAATGCGCAACCTCTCGCTCAAGCAACTCCAGGCCGTCGCAGCGGTCGCCCGCCTCGGAACGATGACCCGCGCGGCCCAGGAACTCAACGTCACCTCGGCGGCGCTTTACGCGCGCATCCGCCAGCTCGAGGAGGAGGCGGGGCTGCTCCTGTTCGACCGCACGCCGACGGGCCTGAAACCCACGGATGCCGGGCGCGAAATGCTCTGGGCAATCGACAGTATCAACACCGTGCTCGAGACCTGCGCCGACAAGCTCCAGACCCTCAAGGGCGGGAGCGGCGGCCGGGTCGCCATGGGGGTGGTCTCGACGGCCAAGTACTTTACGCCTCAGATCATCGCCGGCTTCGTCGCGCGCTTTCCAGCGGTGGAGATCAACCTCGTTGTCGGCAATCGCGGCGCCATGGTCGAGGCCCTGCGCAACTACGAGATCGACTTCGCGATCATGGGCCGGCCGCCCCGCGATTTCGCGATCGAGGCCGAGATGTTCGGCGCGCATCCGCTCGTCATCATCGCTGCGCCAAACCATCGCTTCAGCACGCGCACCAATCTTACGCGGGCGGATCTGGCCGAGGAATCCTTCCTGGTTCGCGAGGAAGGGTCCGGCACCCGCACGGTGTTCGAGGAGTTCATGTCGGGCATTATGATTCAGCGCGCGAAGCTCGGAATCGATTCGGGATCGAACGAGACGATCAAGCAGGCGGTGATGGCCGGACTCGGTATCGCACTCATCTCCGCCCACACGGTAGCGGCCGAGGTTGAAAGCGGTCGCATGATCCTGCTCGACGTGCAGGGATTGCCGATCCGTCGCGACTGGTACGTGGTCCGCCGCGCCGACAAGGTGCTGGGTCCGGCGGCGGCGGCATTCTGGGATTTCACGGTGAAGGAAGGCGGACGGAAACTGCCGCGTCTGGCGCTGTCGCCAGCCGTCAGCCCGGTCACCGCGGAGTTCGAGGCGTGAACGAGAGCGGGATCGTCATCATCGGTGCCGGTCAGGCCGGCTTGCAGGCGGCAGCCTCCCTTCGGGAGTCGGGCTTCGACGGACCGGTGACGATGATTGGCGACGAGCCGATCCTTCCCTATCAGCGACCGCCGCTCTCGAAAGCCTATCTGGCTGGCAAGGTGGACGCCGCCGGCCTGTTCCTGCGTGCACGCGAGTTCTATGTGGAGCACCGCATCGACTGCGAGACCTCGTCCATGGCGGTCTCGATCGACCGTGGAGGGCGCCGAATCCGCCTCGGCGATGGACGCGAGATTGCCTACGATCATCTCGTCCTCGCCACAGGTTCGCGGAACCGGCCTCTTCCCGTATCGGGAGCCGAACTTACGGGCGTCTACCAGTTGCGCTCGATCACGGATGCAGATCGAATCCAGGAGGCCATCGGCGAGGCGCGCAACATTGCCATCGTCGGTGCGGGGTTCATCGGGCTCGAATTCGCCAGTATCTGCGCCGCGCGTGGTCTTTGTGTCACCGTCATCGAAGCCGCCGACCGACCCATGGCGCGGGCCGTGTCCGAACCCGTCGCCGCTTTCTTCCGAGAGACTCACGAGAAAGCCGGTATCCGCTTCTTGTTTGGCAGCGGCGTCCAGGCCATCGAGGGCCGCACCGGTCGGGTCGAGGCCCTCCGCCTGTCCGACGGCACCGCGTGCCCGGCGGATCTGGTCCTGATCGGCATCGGTGTGCTTCCGAACCAGGAGCTCGCAGCCGAGGCGGGGCTCCGTGTAGAAGACGGCATCGTCGTCGATCCTGTCCTCGTCACCGACGATCCGTCGATCTCGGCTATCGGTGATTGCGCCAGGTTTCCAACACGTTTCGCCGCGCATGGCGTAGCGCGCGTAGAATCCGTCCAAAACGCGATCGACCAGGCACGTTGTGTCGCCGCCCGCATCGCCGGACGCCCGGCGCCCTACGATGCCGTCCCGTGGTTCTGGAGCGATCAGGGCGGACACAAACTGCAAATGGTTGGGTTGCCATTGCCAGGCGATGTTTCGGTACGGCGCCCGACCGCCGGAGGCTTCGCGGTGTTCCGCTATCGCGATGCATACCTGACAGGAATCGAGACGGTGGATTCGGCGACCGAGCACATGGCCGCCCGCCGGATCATCGCGCGCGGCCTTTCACCGACGCCAGATGAGGCCGCCGATCCCACGTTCGATTTGAAGGCTCTCGCCATGGGACGAGGCGGCGCGTAACGCATTCGCTCAGTGCCGATTCCCGGAGCCCCAAAGGTTTCCTTTGCGGACTTCAGTGATCGTTTTCGGTGGTCAGCGAGGAGAGCCGCGTACCTTCGTCTCCGCCCTTAGCGCGTAGGCTGACGCCGTTCTCGCGCCCCTCGTGAAAGACGATGCCGGCGCTCATCAGAGCACTTCTCAGCGCCTCGATCTGCCCCGAGGCAGGATCGTTGGCTCCGCTCTCGAAATCCTTCACATCCTGCTCTGCGAGTCCGACCCTGCCAGCAAGATCCGCTTCCGACCAGCCCAGCATCCCGCGGGCGGCCCGCGATTGCGCAGGGCTCATCGTATTCAGCCCTGATCCACCACGCCCGCTCTCGTCCAGTCCCGACACGAAAACTCTCCCCTTCCTCGGCGGCGCTCCACCTGCCGCAGCCTCTAAGCTGGCTTAACGAGACTGGCATCGGGATAGTTCACGTACAGCAAGCATGGAACGTCGTTTAGGAGGGGATGATCATGAAATCTCGCCGCCCGCAGTCTTGACCATATTTGTGCTGGAATCTTATCCGATGGGCGGTTGCACCCTGTCCACGCGACGCATCGGCCGACGCCGACCCTGGTGTGTGGCGCACGGTCCAAATGATCACGCCTCGAAACCGGGGTGAGGCGCGCGACGACGCGAGTTCGATTGATGATGACGAAGGAGGGCCTGACGATGAGAGCGATGCTGTTCGCCGTGATGGCTTTTGCCGCGACGGCAGGGATGCCGATGACGGAGGCAATGGCGCAGGGATCCAACGTCACGGGTTTCGGCAAGGACAATCGCGAGAAGCCAGAGAAGAAACAGTATGTTCCGGCCGCCAAGGCTCAGGAAAAGATGTTTCCCCTCGACGCGACTTGGACTGCCGTGAGCCTGAACGGCAAGCCGTTCAACGGCACCGACCGGCCGAGCTTCATCATCGACAAGCAGTATCGCGCACGCGGCTACGGCGGGTGCAACACCTTCGCCGCCACGGCCTTCCCCCTGCGCGAGCAGCATCTTGCGGTCGGCCCCCTCGCCTTGACGAAGAAGCCTTGCGACAAGGGTACCGGAGCGAGCGAGCAGGATTTCTTCATCGCCCTGCGAACCGCTGCCCAATGGGACCTCGTAGGCTCGCAGCTGGTGATCAAGAGCCAGAAGGGCGAACTGAAGTTCGACCGCGCGCTCTAAATCTCTGCGCTTGACCGGCAATTGCCGACCATACCGTCCCTCGTGAAAACGCGGGGCGGCAAGACACCCACTTTTTACGGCTCGTCTAACGGGCCGTAGAGCGGGCCATGAGAGATTTCCCCGGGGCTGGCAGTGTCGTGACAGTCTGCGACCTGCTTCAGCGACTACTGCTGATGCCAGCTGCCCCGCACAGCCGAGCCATGAGCCCTGCGACCACCGGCGGTGCAACTGGATCGCCCGGACGAAGCGCCTCCCATGCTCTCGGGAATCGGCATGCAGACAGGCACGGGCCCGGGCGCGCGGGTCGTTTGGCATCTCGGCTAAACCTCCGAAGTCTTCGGGTCTGGAAGAGCCGTCGCAGAGAATGAGACCGGGCCGGGCCGGGCCGGGCCGGGGCCAGTACCGACTCCGTCGCAATCGTCAGCCTCTCTTTAAGATCGCATTGACGACGATCCAAGGTCGCGGCTTCAGCTTTACCCCTCGTTGAATGCCCCTGTCGCTTTCTGCCCATCACGGCTGAGCGCAGGGGACGCGAAATGGTGAAGCGGCTTGAATGGGCGACCGGCAGTATCGTCCGGCATGGCGTCTCCGAAGAGATGATCTACACTTGCTCGCCGAGCCTGCATCCGGCCGCATTCCGGATCGCATTGTCGGCACCGCTTTGTGCGACTTTTCTCGTGCTCTCCGCGATGATCCTATTTTCGTAGGCGCCGCCTCTTCGCCACCTTGGCTGGGGCGCGACCGAGCAGATACTTCACGGGACGGGATAGAAGGCGGCGCCGGAGAACAATGTCCCACAGACAACGCATAAAGCAAATGAAAATGTCTACTGGCAACACTCGCACTTGACGACAGAGAAGATTTGTCTTTGCGTTAAGTCTATGAGCGATTGCTTCGCCTAGGACGACGCGATATCCCGGCGCGCACCGTGTGCAAGGTCGATCGACGCCTGCACAACGCATAAACGCCGCTCAGGAGATTTCGTCATGGCCGACACCAGCCCCTCGCAGTCCCGCAAACCCGGCCACGGCCATATCTACGGCTCGATCACGGAGACGATCGGCAACACGCCCCTCGTCCGGCTCAACCGGATCACCAAGGAGCGCGGCGTCGATGCCGAAATCCTGCTGAAGCTCGAGTTCTTCAACCCGATCGCGAGCGTTAAGGATCGTATCGGCGTCAACATGATCGATGCCCTCGAAGCCTCCGGCCAGCTGAAGCCCGGCGGCACGCTGGTGGAGCCTACCTCTGGAAATACCGGAATCGCCCTGGCCTTCGTGGCGGCGGCGCGCGGCTACCGCCTGATTCTCGTCATGCCCGAGACCATGTCCCTGGAGCGCCGCAAGATGCTGGCCTTCCTCGGCGCGGAACTGGCCCTCACGCCCGGTCCGCAGGGCATGAAGGGAGCGATCAGCAAGGCCGAGGAGCTTCTCAACGAAATCCCCGGCGCGATCATGCCGCAGCAATTCTCGAACCCGGCGAATCCCGAGATCCATCGCAAGACGACAGCCGAGGAGATCTGGAACGATACGCAGGGCCAACTCGACGCCTTCGTCGCCGGTGTCGGCACGGGCGGAACGATCACGGGCGTGGGCTCCGTGCTCAAGCCTCGCCTGCCGAACCTCAAGGTCATCGCCGTCGAGCCGACGGATTCCCCGGTGATCTCCGGCGGTCAGCCTGGTCCACACAAGATCCAGGGAATCGGCGCCGGCTTCATCCCGGGCAATCTCGACCGTGAGGTCATCGATGAGGTCATCACCGTATCGAACCAGGAAGCTTTCGACACGGCGCGGCTCCTCGCCAAGCTGGAAGGTATTCCCGGTGGCATCTCCACAGGCGGCAACGTCGCTGCAGCGCTGAAGCTGGCGGCACGTCCGGAATTCCAGGGCAAGCGCATTGTTACCGTCGCGTGCTCCTTCGCTGAACGTTACATCTCGTCCGCGCTCTTCGAAGGGATCTGACCTCTTCTTGGACCCATCCCGATCATCGGCGCTCCCTCACGGGAGCGCCTTTTTTCTGCGCGTCGTCCCCCGAAGGGAGTGAGCTCTCCAAGCGTCAGGCAACCTCACGAGCGTTCGACAGGTTGAACCTCCAACATTGGAGGAAACCATGAGCAACGAGCAACGCGAGCGCCCCTCGCTGAAGGATTTCGACGCTTACAGCGATCGCAATGGACAGGGTCTCGGCCAGGACGATGCCCGCGACATCGGTACTCCCGCCCGGACCCAGCACGACCTGAAGAGCGATCCGTCAGGCCAAGCCGAAGCTGCGCGCATCGCTTCCGGCACACCGCGCCAGGACGCCACCGAGGCCACCGAGGCCGAGACGCCACCAGAGAACCTGCGCCATATTGGCGATGCTTCCCAGACGAGCACCGTGTCGGAGGCTCTCGACCGCGCGACCGCACCGGTCGGCAAAGATTCGGAGGACGGCGCGTGAGCGAGAAGGATAATCCCACCGATGCAGCGACGCGCAAGCCCGACGACGATGTCGGCTCGCAGGGTGCACCCGCCGTCGGGGGCGGCCGACAAACACCCGAACAGGAGGCAGCGCGCGATCAGGGGGCCGGTGGCGTCACAGATGCCGAGCGTAATCAGAACTGGAACGAGGCCGGCGGTCAGAAGGGTCGAAACCCGGCGCCGGTAGGCGGCTCGTCTAACGGGCAATCCGATCGCCGGCAGGATTGAAGATCACTCGAGAAGGTGGGCAGTCATGAGCGAGACCGAGAGCAACACCGCAAAGAATACGGGTAAGCCAGCCAATTCGGCCCCCGACGCCGTCATGGATCCCAATGAAAAGACCGACGGCAAGCCGGGTGAGGGGCCCACGCCCGGCAAAGGTTCAAAGGGCGGCACGACACCCGACGACGAGACTGATCCGGGCGGGGGTTGAGAGTTGGTGTCTTCCTTCCGCTTTTCGCAGCATAGCACGAGCGAGCTATAGGTTTCGTTCGGTGTGGCGATCCAAGTCGGCCCGCCGTTTCGAACGGTCGATTGTCGGATGTCGATCTCCTGATACGATGCGCGACAGGGAGATACATCCATGGCGACCACTACAGCCTCACAGGTTGAGCTTTCGATCTATGATCGGGACCTCGACCGGAATCCGGCGAACTATCAGCCGCTGACGCCGCTGAACTACCTGGACCGTTCGGCGCGTGTCTTTCCCGAACATATCGCCGTCATTCATGGCCCTCTGCGCCGAACCTATGCCGAACTGTATGCACGGAGCAGACGACTTGCTGCCGCACTGACGGCGCACGGTATCGGACGCGGGGACACGGTCGCCGTCATGCTCGCCAACACGCCCGAAATGATCGAGTGTCATTACGGGATACCGATGAATGGCGCCGTGCTCAACACCTTGAACACCCGCCTCGATCCTGCAGGTCTCGCCTTCTGTCTCGACCACGGCGAAGCCAAGGTATTGATTGCGGATCGTGAGTTCAGTCGCGTCGTTAGTGCCGCCCTGGAACGGGCGGGAGTGAGCCCACTGGTCATTGATGTCGACGATCCGGTCTATACCGGGGACGGCACGATCCTCGGGCAGATTGGCTACGAGGCGTTTCTTGAAAAAGGGGATCCGGCACAGGACTGGGCCATGCCGGCGGACGAGTGGGATGCGATCTCGCTGAACTACACCTCCGGCACGACGGGCGACCCTAAAGGCGTGGTCTATCACCACCGCGGTGCGGCCCTTCTCTCGCTCGGCAACGTCATAACCGGTCAGCTCGGGCAGCACCCTGTCTATCTCTGGACGCTGCCCATGTTCCACTGCAATGGCTGGTGCTTCCCGTGGACGTTGTCCGTCGTCGCTGGCACCCATGTCTGCCTCCGGCAGGTCAGGGCGGGCACACTCTACGCGGCACTGGCGGAGCACGGTGTCACCCATCTGTGCGGGGCGCCAGTCGTGATGCAGCTTCTTCTGAATGCGTCCGAGGACGAGCGTCGCCCCCTCCCCCGCCGGGTCGCCTTCCTCACGGCGGCTGCGCCCCCGCCACAGGCGGTGCTCGCTGCCATGGGCAAGGCTGGCTTCGACGTCACGCACCTCTATGGCCTTACCGAGACGTACGGCCCCGCAGTCGTGAATGCTTGGCATCGCGACTGGGACGCTCTTGATGACGAGGCGAAAGCGGCCAGGATGGCGCGACAAGGCGTGCGGTACCCTGTGCTCGAAGGCTTCGACATCCGAGACCCGGAGACCTGCGAATCCGTACCCTCCGATGGTGAAACCATGGGCGAGGCGATGTTTCGCGGCAATGTGGTGATGCGTGGCTACCTCAAGAACCCCTCCGCCACTCAGGCTGCCTTCGCCGGTGGCTGGTTCCGCTCTGGCGACCTCGGAGTGAAGCATCCTGACGGCTACATCCAGCTCAAGGACCGATCGAAGGACATCATCATCTCAGGCGGCGAGAACATTTCCTCCATTGAGGTCGAGGATGCTCTGTTCCGCCACCCCGCCGTCTCGGCCGCCGCTGTAGTGGCGCGACCCGACGAAAAATGGGGCGAGACCCCGATGGCCTTCGTGGAGCTCAAAGCTGGCGCGACCGTGGAAGCCGATGCTCTGATTGCCTGGTGTCGCGAACGTCTCGCTGGCTACAAGCTGCCCCGCAAGATCGTTTTTGGCGAGCTCCCCAAGACCTCGACCGGCAAGGTGCAAAAGTACCTCTTGCGAGAGCGGGCGAAGGAAGAGTGAAACCTATATCCACTCCAGCCTCTCATGTTGGAGTCCTCGTATGTTCCCACCTCACGATCGGGGAAGGCGAAACGGCATCGAGGCGAGCCCTGTTGGCAGTATGAACGGAAAAGGCCGGGCGATGCCCGGCCTTTTCGTTTCTCTTCGAATGCGTAGCGTTTTACGCGACGCCGCCCGAACGCTCGAAGCGCTTGCGCTCGTTGGGATCGAGGTAAGTCTTACGCAGGCGGATCGACTTCGGCGTGACTTCCATCAGCTCGTCGTCCTGAATCCAGGCCAGCGAGCGCTCGAGGGTCATGCGGATCGGAGGGGTGAGGCGCACGGCCTCGTCCTTCGAAGTGGTACGGATGTTGGTGAGCTTCTTGCCCTTGAGCACGTTCACCTCGAGGTCGTTCTCGCGGTTGTGCTCGCCGATGATCATGCCCTGATAGACCTTGGCGCCGGGCTCGATCATCATCGGGCCGCGATCTTCCAGGTTCCACATGGCGTAAGCCACGGCCTCGCCCTTGTCGTTCGAGATCAGCACGCCGTTGCGGCGGCCGGGCATCTCGCCCTTGTAGGGCTCGTAGGCCTTGAACAAGCGGTTCATGATCGCGGTGCCGCGCGTGTCTGTCATGAGCTCGCCCTGGTAGCCGATGAGGCCACGGGTCGGCGCATGGAAGACGAGGCGCAGGCGGCTACCGCCCGAGGGCCGCATCTCGATCATCTCGGCCTTGCGCTCAGACATCTTCTGCACGACGACGCCCGAGTATTCCTCGTCCACGTCGACCACGACCTCCTCGACCGGCTCGAGGACATTGTCGTTCTCGTCCTTGGAGAGCACCACGCGAGGACGCGACACGGCGATCTCGAAGCCTTCGCGGCGCATGGTTTCGATCAGGATGGCAAGCTGCAACTCGCCGCGGCCGGAGACGAAGAACGAATCCTTGTCGGCCGCTTCCTCGATCTTGAGCGTCACATTGCCCTCGGCCTCCTTGAACAGGCGGTCGCGGATCATGCGGCTCGTGACCTTGTCGCCTTCGGTGCCTGCCAGGGGCGAATCGTTGACGATGAAGGACATGGTGACGGTGGGCGGATCGATCGGCTGGGCCTGGATCGGGGTCTCGACCTGCGGGTCGCAGAAGGTGTCGGCCACGGTGCCCTTCACGAGGCCGGCGATGGAGACGATGTCGCCCGCCTCGCCGATGTCGATGGGTGCGCGCTCCAGGCCGCGGAAGGCCAGGATCTTCGAGACGCGGCCGGTTTCAACCAGCTTGCCCGTACGATCCATGACCTTGATGGCCTGGTTCGGCTTCACAGTGCCGGACGCGATGCGGCCGGTGATGATGCGACCCAGGAAGGGATTGGCTTCGAGCAGGGTGCCGAGCATCCGGAACGGACCCTCTTCGACCTTGGCCTGAGGTACATGCGTGAGCACGAGGTCGAAGAGCGGCGCCAGACCGTCTTCCTGAGAACCATCGGGGGACGTCGCCATCCAGCCTGCGCGGCCCGAACCGTAGAGGATCGGGAAATCGAGCTGGTCGTCGGTCGCATCGAGAGCGGCGAAGAGGTCGAACACCTCGTTGACGACTTCCGTGATGCGAGCGTCCGGACGGTCGACCTTGTTGATCGCCACGATCGGCTTCAAGCCAATCTTGAGCGCCTTACCGACCACGAACTTGGTCTGGGGCATAGGACCCTCGGCGGCATCGACGAGCACGATCACGCCGTCCACCATCGAGAGGATACGTTCCACCTCACCGCCGAAATCGGCGTGGCCGGGGGTGTCGACGACGTTGACGCGGGTATCCTTCCAGACGACCGAAGTCGCCTTGGCCAGGATCGTGATGCCACGCTCCTTCTCGAGGTCGTTCGAGTCCATCGCGCGCTCTTCGACGCGCTGATTGTCTCGGAACGATCCCGACTGGGACAGCAGCTTGTCGACGAGTGTCGTCTTGCCGTGGTCGACGTGGGCGATGATGGCGATGTTGCGAAGCTTCATAAGGTATCCGGAAGCGAGTAGAGCCCGTCACGCGACGGGCCGCAGGAATGCGGCCGGCAGCGCCGGGTCACGGGATCGAGCTATCGCGTCGCAATATAAGGTGTAGAGCGTTCCGGCAAGGGGTGTGACTGCGTGTCTGCCTCTCATCTCGCGCCGCCGCCTCTCAAGATCGCCCGGAACCCGTCGAACGGCACCTATCCCACCGGATACTTATCCGTACGGGAATAGGGTGAATCCGGGTCGGCGCACGATCGCGCGGATTGGCGTATCGCATCGGAATGAGACGGCGGTCGAAGGAGCGTTCCGTCATGGATCATCGAGGCGAAGCGAGCATTCTGATAGCGCCTACGCATCTGCCCCATGGGCGCCGGGCTCTCCACCCGACGCATAAGCGGCCATGATCGCGGCGAGTAAGCCAGGGAAACGTGCGTTCACCTCCGCGCAGCGCGAATGGTTTCGCATCTCGACACCGCGACGCTCGCACCGGATCAAGCCGGCTTCGCGCAGTACCTTGAAATGGCTGGACAACGACGATTTCGGAATCGTCCGGTCTCCGACACCCGACAGCGCCGAGCAGGCCTCAACGCAGCCCGCCGTTGCGATTGCGGCGAAGATCGCTGCCCGGCGGGGATCCGACAAGGCGTGCAGGATTGCCTGTGGCTGGACGTCCTCAATCGCCGGGTGAAACAGCGGCCTCATATTTCATCCATTTGGGGCTTGACCTTCGCTCCATTAGTTCCAAATTTCCGAACTATGGAACTAAGGCCAACCAGTCCGAGCCGGTTCCCGTCGAAGGATAGCACATATGTCGAAGCTTGACGGAAAGGTCGCCGTAGTGACCGGCGCATCGAAGGGCATCGGTGCCGCGATCGCCAAAAATCTCGCACAGCACGGTGCCGCGATCGTGGTCAATTACGCCTCGAGTAGGGCGGGTGCCGACGCCGTTGTCGAGGCCATTGCGTCAGCTGGAGGCAAAGCTATCGCGGTGAAGGCCGATGTCTCCAAAGCGGAAGAGGCACAGGGGCTGATCGAGGCGGCGGTAAATCAGTTCGGCCGCCTCGACGTGCTGGTCAATAATTCCGGCATCTATGAATTCGCGACGATCGAGGACGTGACCGAAGAGCATTATCGCCGTCTCTTTGACGTGAATGTGCTCGGCGTATTGCTCACGACCCAAGCGGCAGTGAAGCATCTTGGAGAAAACGGAAGCATCGTCAATATTTCTTCGGCCATCACCCATGTCCATACACCGGCCGCCGGGGTTTATGCCGGAACCAAGGGGGCATTGAACGCTATCTCGGGCGTGCTGGCCAACGAGCTCGCGCCACGCAAGATCCGGGTCAATGTGGTTAGCCCCGGCTTCGTAGTGACCGAAGGCACCCATACGGCCGGAGTCGTCGGTTCCGACATGGAGGCCGGCTTCATCGCGCAGACGCCGCTAGGCAGGGCGGGCCAACCGGACGACATCGCCGGGGTGGTCGCGTTCCTCGCCTCAGACGATGCCCGCTGGCTGACCGGCGAGGTGATCACCGCCAGCGGCGGCATTCGGTAAGCACGACACAACGCCCGCGCGCTTACAATCGGGTACGCGCGGGATCGGTGAGCGCGATGTCGTCGCCTACCTCACATGCTCGAGCGGTTCGGTCCCGCACCACTCGGCCATAAACAACGCAATGGCTTTGGTGATGCGCTTCACCGAGGCGAGGCTCACGCGCTCGTCGGAGCCATGGATGTTCTCGCTGATCGGCCCATAGCAGAGGGCCGGAACCCGGTCGTAGAGTGCGTGGACGCGGGTATCGAGATAGCTCGGTGACATGAAGCTCTGAAGATCGACGCCCACGGCCCGCTTGTGAGCGGCGGCGAGTACGGCCTCGGCCTCCGAGCCTTCGTCTAACTCGTAGCCTTCCGCGAAGAACCCGTTGAAAGCCACCACCGGTGGCGACTTTGCCAGGAACGGATCGGATCGGGCGAAAGTCGCCACCGCAGATTCAATCTCTTCCGCCGCATCCGCCGCCTTCACACCGGGATAAATGGCGATACGGCAATCGATCCGGCACCAGGCGGGGACGGAAGACGCCCAGTCTCCGCCCTCGATCCGGCCGACATTGAGGTTGATCGGATGGGCCTCGCCTTCGAAATGGCGGCGGCCTGCCTTACGGGCATTCCAATTCCCTTCGAGTTCGCGCAAGGCACCGATCACCCGATAGGTGGCATCGATGGCGTTGGCGCCAGCACCCATCTCGCGAACATGGACCGGCGTGCCCTGCACCTCGACCGTGAACCACAGCACGCCGGTATTGGCCCGCACGAGCTTCTCGTCCTCCGGCTCGGGGATCAGCACGGCATCGGCGCGGTAACCGTGCAGATGTGCCATGAGAGCTCCATTGCCCGTGGATTCCTCCTCGACCACGGACTGGATCGTGACCGTCGCCGCCGGCTGAAGTCCAATCCTCCTAAGTGCATCGAGGGCGAACAGGTTGGCGGCGTGGCCGGCCTTCATGTCGGCGGCACCTCGGCCGTACATCCAGTCGCCACGTATCACCGGATCGAAGGGCGGCTGGCTCCAGAGGTCGAGTGGGCCCGGTGGCACCACGTCGACATGGGCCTGCAGAATCAGGGAGCGTCCCGTCTCGTGGCGAGGCCGGTGAATGCCGACAACGATGGGCGCATCCGAATGTCCCGGTGCAATCCTGCCTCCGCCGGGATGCGCGGCGAGGGCCGCAGAATCCATGCGGATCCGCTCCATGGCATAGCCGCGTTGCTCCAGGCACCGGAAGACATGGTCCTGAATCGCGTGCTCGGCGCCACGCACCGACCCGAACCGGACAAGGTCCTGGATATGGGCGACCTGATCGGCAAATCCCTGTTCGACCGAGGCGGAGATGCGATCCGCGAGAGCGGGGTCGAGCGCCATGGATACTCCTCGTGAAAGCCTGTCGGGCAACCCTTCACATAGGCCTATCCGGACGGTCGGAAAATCGGCCCCGGTTCAGACGAAGAACGCGGTGGCCATGGCGAGGGGAAGAGCGGCGATGGCTGCCGGACGGATCCAGGCCGGACGATAAGACATCAGCGCCACGACGATGAGCGCCGCCCCGGTGAGCGAGCCGAGCCATTGCACCGGACCGAAATTCCAGTCCGCCGTGACGACGGCGGCCGCGAAAGCCAGGGCGATGAAAAGCCAGCCCGCCACACGGAACGCTGTGTCGCGCCGCCGGGAGGGGCGCCCGTGGAACAGGGTCCGGCCATGCCGGTCCATGCTCAGGCAGAGGCAGGCGAGGCCGGAGAAGCTCAGGAGGGAGGTGAGGGAGACGGCAAGTGGCGTCATACGCGGGCGAAATCTCCGGTGGTACGGGCCGCTCTCCACGATCCCTCATGGCGCCCGAGCTTTCGCGCGCCGAAGAGGAAAATCAGTGCGAGTGCCACCATGGCGGCGTTGAAACCGAGGAACTCGGTGCGCCATCCCGTCTGTGCCCAATCGACCAGGGGAACGGTCAGGAACAGCAGCGCGGCGGCATAGCTCATCTCGCCCCATGCCTGGCGATGTGGGCGAGCGCGGGAGACCAGGGCGGCGAGGAACCAGGCTGCGAAAAACACGCCACCCTCCCAGGATTCACGAGCGGCCCATCCTGCAGGAATCAGACGGTTGGCGAGGAAGAGCGCCGCCATGCCGATGGGAAGGCCGAGGATCGTACCGATATTGAGGGAATGGACGATGCGCCAACCGAGAGTGGGCTGCACGACCGCCTTCGGCGCCCTTGCCACCGTCCACAGGACGAGGCCGGTGGCGATGGCGGCGCAGCCCATCAGGCCGGACAAGAAGAACAGGATGCGCAGGGCCGGCCCGGCGAAATGCGCCTCGTGCAGGCCGACGAAGCTCGTATAGGCATGCGCCGCCGGCTTCAGCGGCCCGGTCCGTTCGACCACCTCCCCGGTCACCGCGTGGAAGGCGATCTGCGGATGGCGATGGGCGAGCCCGTGGGGCTCCTCGAACACCGCCACCACGGTGGCATTGGCATCACCGGGATTGTTGATCGAGACCATCTCGAGCGGCTCGCTCACCTCGGCCTGGGCGCGGCGGATGAGAGGACCGAGCGGCGCCGGCTCGGCCGGCTTGCCCTCGGCGGCTCGCCAGGCCGGCATCTGACCGGACTCCACGTAGAAGCGTAGCTCGTCGCCCTTGTAGGCGCTCACCATTCCCCACGGCATGTACATGAGCGCGAGCGAGACGATGCCCGTATAGGTGATCATCAGGTGGAACGGCAGCGCCAGAACACCGGTGACGTTGTGCGCGTCGAGCCAGCCGCGCTGGGCGGATTTCGAACGCCGGAAGGTGAAGAAATCGGCGAAGATCCGGCGATGGGTGACGATGCCGCTGATGAGGGCGACGAGCAGGACCATCGCGCAGATGCCGACGATCCAGCGGCCGATTGCCGGGAGCATCTGCAATTCGAAATGGAAGCGGTAGAAGAAGTCACCGCCCTGTGTCGCCCGGGCCTCTGTCGGCGCACCGGTATCCGGATCGAGGAGAGCCTTTCCGAACTCGCCGTCCGGCGTGACCATCCAATAGGCACCGATATATGGCTTGTCGGGCTGCGGCACGCCCACATACCAAGCCATCGCCTTTGGGGCATGGACCTTGAGATACGCGACTCCGAGTTCGGTCGCGCGAACCACGTCGTATTCCGCCTGCGCGCGTAATTCGGGCCGCATCCAGAGAGAGATGTCGGACTTGTAGTAGGTGGCAGTGCCGGTGACGAAGACGGCGAACATCACCCAGCCGGTCACGAGCCCCGCCCAGGTGTGCAGCCATGCCATCGATTGGCGAAAACTCTGCTTCATGCAGGCTGCACCGCGTTGCCGAGGGCGAGCCAGAGACCGGCGCCCAGGCTCAAAGCCGGAAGCGCCAGCCCTATCGCCGCACGGGCGAGGGTGCGGGCGGAGAAGACCCAGATCACCGCACCCGCCATGATCGCGAAGCTCGCCAGGGTGGCGGCAGCAACGGCCTCCGAACGGTCGAGGGGCAAAGTCAGGGACAAGAAGGCCGTGGCAACGGCCGCCAGGGCATAACCGCCGAAGATCGCAAGGAGGGTCCGGCCGGCCACTATCAGGCGGTAGCGACCCTGCGATGGCGGTATACTCGGCTTGGTCATATCCGTCATCGGCGGTCGGCCCCGGTTTGCGAGGAAGCGGGCGCTCCCGGTCGAGGAGCGAATGACAAATGGGCTCAGCAACGCAGCGCCAGCAGATCCGATGGCCTCGGCGTCACGACAGTCGGCATCTTTGCTGAAACGCCGAACACCGAACGCTATACAAAGCCTCGTCTTCCGCGGGCAATCGCTATGTTGTGGAATGATTCCAAGTACGATGCCTGGACGAGCCTGCAGACACGCGAGCGACGGGCAGGCGGCGCTTGCGAGCACGCGCAGCGCGCTTGTAGAACGCTGGCGGTGACGGAGAACCGGGCGCGATGACCGATACGCTCGAGGCTTCCGATAGGGTTAGCACGCGTTGTGCTCTCGCCTGCACGGTGGTCGATCATGCCAGCGTCGCCTTTTGGCAGAATGGGGTTCCACTCATCCGGGACATCACTCTGACCAATGGCGGTGATACCGATCTCGCCGATGTCACCCTCCATATCAGCGCGACGCCGCCGCTGTTCCGACCTACCACCCTGACGATCCAGCGGATAACCGCAGGGGGCGTGCAGCGCATCGATGCACCGGGTCTGCGGATCGATGGAGCGATCCTGGCCGGACTACTGGAAAGCCGGTCCTGTACGGTGACGCTGACACTGATGAGCTCGGGCGAGGAGAGCGAGTTAGCCCGAGAGGAGTTCGACCTGCGGCTCCTGCCGCCCTCGCATTGGGGAGGCGCGGATGCGGCGCCCGAACTGCTCGCGGCCTTCGTCAGGCCCAACGACCCGGCCGTGGACGGCATCCTGCGCTCCGCTGCGGCGATCCTGGAGCGGGCAAGGCGGAGCACCGCCTTCGACGGCTATCGCAGCGGAAGGAAGGCCAGGGCCTGGGAGATGGCGGAGGCGATCCACGCGGCGATGGCGGCCCTGCGGATTACCTACATCCTACCGCCCGCGAGCTTCGAACGCTCGGGACAGAAGGTCCGCGAGCCCGGCGCGATCGTGGAGCGACGGCTCGCCACCTGCCTCGACCTCACCCTGCTCTGGGCCGCCTGCTGTGAACAGGCCGGGCTCCATCCGCTCCTGGTTCTCACCCGCGATCACGCGCTGCTCGGGCTTTGGCTCGTGGACGAGACCCTGCCGGAAAGGGTCGGCGACGACGCCCAGGCCCTGCGGAAACGCCGTGACCTGCAGGAACTGATCCTGATCGAGACCACCGTACTCACCGCCGATCCGCCAGGGAGTTTCGCGGATGCGGTGGCGGCCGGCGCGCGCTTGATCGATGCGGATGCCGAGTCCCCCATGGAGATGGTCCTCGATCTGCGGCGAGCCCGTCTATCCGGCATCTCTCCCCTCGACACAGGCGAGCCCGGCGCACAGGCGCCGGCTCCGGAGATGGCGGCTGCGCTCGTCCAGGCGCTCGGCGCGCCCCCATCCTTCGTCGAGGATATCCCCGCTCCCCGCCTCGATCTGCCCCGTCGCGAGCCCCGCGACCGGCTGGAAGCCTGGAAGCTGCGGCTCCTCGATCTGACCCTGCGCAACAAGCTCCTCAACTTCAAACCGGGCAAGGGCTCGCTGACCCTCGATTGTCCCGAGCCGGGCGCTTTCGAGGATGCCCTCACGACGGGCCGTGCCTTCCGCCTCGTCGCTCGGCCCGCCCCCGAGGCGCCAATCGACGGGTCGGGGCAGGAACGCGGCGAGATCACCGTCGATGTCGGATCGGAGGAAGTGGAGGCGCGCCTCACCGACCTGTTCCGGCTCGCCCGCGGCAGTTTCGAAGAGGGCGGGGCCAACGTGCTCTTCCTCGCCTTCGGCTTCCTCACCTGGACCCGTGGCAACGGCATGCCGCCTGCCCGGGCACCGCTGCTGCTGGTACCGGCGGCCCTGACCCGCGCGAGCGTCCGCGCCGGCTTCCGTCTCGTCCGGCACGACGAGGAGGCGCGCCTCAACCCGACGCTACTGGAGATGCTGCGCCAGGATTTCGACCTCGACATGCCGGATTTCGCCGAGGGCTTGCCGGGCGATGAATCCGGCATCGATGTCGAGGCCGTCTGGCGCATCGTGCGCACCCATATCCGCAACCTGAAGGGGTTCGAGGTCACGACCGAGGTGGTGCTCTCGGTCTTCTCTTTCACCAAATTCCTGATGTGGAAGGATCTGAGCGAGCGGACGGACCTCCTGAAGCGCAGCCCGGTGGTGCGCCACCTCCTCGATACGCCGAAACAGTCTTACGGCGACGGCATGGGCTTTCCCGTGCCGGAACGTCTCGACGCGGAGCATCCGCCTTCCGGCATCTTTACGCCGCTGCTCGCCGATTCCTCTCAGCTCTCGGCGATCCTCGCGGCGGCCTCGGGCAAGGATTTCGTGCTCTTCGGCCCCCCTGGCACCGGCAAGAGCCAGACCATCGCCAACATGATCGCGCAGTGCCTGGCGCTCGGGCGCACGGTGCTGTTCGTCTCGCAGAAGAGCGCCGCCCTGGAGGTGGTGCGCCGGCGCCTCGACGCGGTGGGGCTGGGCGCCTGCTGCCTCGAAGTCCATGCGGCCAAGGCCCAGAAGACGCACGTCATCGCGCAGCTACGCGAGGCCTGGACCGCGAGGGGCGGCGAGAACGTCCCCTGGGAGGACGCGGCCACCGATCTTCAGCGCCGCCGAGAGGGCCTGAACGGCGTGGTTGAGAGCTTGCACACCACACGGGCGAACGGCCTCAGCGCCCATACGGCCATGGCGCGGGTCATCGCCGACCGGCAGGCCGGCCGGGAGGGTCTCAGCCTCGTCTGGCCGAAGGACGCGATTTCAGCGCCCGGCCACCGGGATAGCCTGCGCGCCCAGTGCGGTGAGCTTGCCGCCCTTCGCCCCATCGTCGGGGACATCGCGAACCATCCCCTCCGGGGCATCGGCGCCATCGCATGGTCGCCCCTGTGGCGGGCCGAGATGGTGCAGGCTGTTCCCGAACTCGCCCGCACCCTGCCGGACTTCGCGACATCCGGCCAGCGTCTCGCCGAGGCGATGGGCCTGACGCCCCTCGGCCAGACCTATGACGGCCTGCGCGCGCTGTCCTCCCTCGCCATTGCCCTGTTCCGGCCGGAGGCGCGGATGGGCCTGCGCTTCCTCGGCCCCGGAGGCGCGGCTTTGCGTCAGGCCGTCGAGGCGCGTCGCATCCGACAGGACGAGCTCGCCCGGCTGAACGCCCGGCTCTTCGTCCCCTACGCCTCCTCTGTGTTCGGCAACGACCTCGACCGCCTGCTGGCCGACTGGCGCGAAGCGAAAGCCTCGAACTTCTTCCTGCGGGGGCGGCGCCTCGGCCGGGTCCGCGACCTCCTCGCCCCCTTCGCGCAAGGGAACGCACCGGAGGATATCGGGCCAGACCTCGTCACCCTCGCCGAGATCAGGGCCCTGCAGGCGACAAGACCCGCTCTGACGGAAGTTCTAGAGAGCGCTACCGCGGAACTCGGGCATCCCTGGTCGGATCCAGCGACCCCCGCCGACCTGTTCACCGCTCCGATAGCCTGGGCGACGCGGCTCGCACCGGTCATCACCGCCGTGGCGCCGCTCGTCGGAGGCCCGGACATCGTCCGCGCGAGGCTCGCCGCGTTCCTCGACACCGAGGATCGCAGGCTCGAACCTGGCGGCAGCCTGGCCTTGGCAAAGGAGGATTTCACGACGCGGAGAAGCGCTGCCGTGAAGGCGATCGAGACGCTCGGGCGTCTGGCCGGCAGGGCCAAGCCCGACCGCCCAGTGGAGACGGAGGGCGATTGGGTGGCCGGCACCCTCGCCGTTGCGGAAGGCTGGCGGAGGGCGCTGCCCAAAGCGCAGGCCTGGGCAGGTTGGCAGGTGGCAGCGAGCGCGGCGACGAAGGCGGGGCTCGGGCCGCTCGTCGCCGCGATCGAGGTGGGAACGCTGCAGGACGACGCCATCCTTCCGGCCTTCGAGGGCGCCTATGCGCGCTGGTGGATCGACCATGCCGCCACCGACGACATCCGCCTGCGCGACTTCATGGGCCAGCGCCACGAAGAGGCGATCCGGGGCTTCGGCGAGGCCGATTCCTGGCTCTCCGGCCTCACCGGGGCGGCGGTGCGTGCCCGCATCGGTGGTGGCGTACCGCTCGCCGGTGCCTTCGGCACCGACCCCGAATGGGGCACCCTGGCGCGGGAAATCACCAAGCGCGCCAGGCACATACCCCTGCGCCAGCTCTTCGCGCGGATGCCGAACGCGCTGACCCGCCTGACGCCTTGCCTGATGATGAGCCCGCTCTCCATCGCCCAATATTGGCCGGCCGAGGCGAAGCCGTTCGACATCGTCATCTTCGACGAGGCCTCGCAGATCGCGCCGTGGGATGCCATCGGTGCCATCGCGCGGGGCCGGCAGGTGGTCATCGTCGGCGATCCCGAACAATTGCCGCCCACCAATGTGGGCGATCGCGGCGTCGACGAGATCTCGGACGGCCTCGACGTCGCCGACCAGGAGAGCATCCTCGACGAGTGTCTGGCCGCGCACCTGCCGCAGAGGCGCCTCGCCTGGCACTACAGAAGCCGGCACGAGAGCCTCATTGCCTTCTCGAACCGCCACTATTATCGCGGCGGGCTCGTCACCTTCCCCTCCCCCGTCACCGAGGACCGGGCGGTGCGGCTCCAGCTCGTGGCCGATGGGCTCTACGAGCGCGGCGGGGCGCGGGTGAACCGGCCCGAAGCGCGCGCCCTGGTGGCAGAGGTGGTCGCCCGCCTTTCGGACCCCGCCTTCGCGGCGGAGGAGCGCTCACTCGGCATCGTCACCTTCAATGGCGAGCAGCAGCGCCTGATCGAGAACCTGCTCGATGCCGAGAGGCGGGGTAGGCCGGAGCTGGAGCAGTTCTTCGACGGGCGGATCTGGAAAGAGCCGGTCTTCGTGAAGAACCTCGAGACCGTGCAGGGCGACGAGCGCGACGCGATCCTGTTCTCGGTGGCGGCAGGGCCGGATGCCACGGGCCGGATCACCGGACAGATCAGTTCGCTCAACCGCGAGGGCGGTCACCGACGCCTCAACGTGGCGATCACCCGGGCCCGGCGGGAGCTCGTTGTCTTCGCGTCGATGCGGGCCGACCAAGTGGATCTCGGCCGCGGCAGCGCCCGTGGAGTGCGCGATTTCAAGCACTTCCTCGCCTTCGCCGAACACGGCGCCCGCGCTCTCGAAACGGCGGCCGCGCCGACGGGGGGTGACATCGAATCGCCGTTCGAGGGCGCGGTGATGGCGGCTTTGGCCGCACGAGGCTGGACAATCGTACCTCAGGTCGGGGTTTCCGCCTTTCGAATCGACCTCGGCATCGTCCATCCCGACGCTCCGGGGCGCTACCTCGCGGGCGTCGAATGCGACGGGGCGACCTATCACCGGGCGGCGACGGCGCGGGACAGGGACCGCCTGCGCGAATGGGTGCTCACCGATCTCGGATGGCGCATCCACCGGGTCTGGAGCACCGATTGGTGGAACGATCCGCAAGGAGCCCTCGACCGGCTCGACACGGCGTTGCGGGCCGATCTCGACGCCGACAGGGCGAAGCCGGAGCCGGTCGCGACCGAGCCGGACACTCCCGATATCCCGCAGGTGGAGCCCCCCGGCCTCTATGAACCCGCCGACCTGTCGGGCTTCTCTCCCAATGCCGCGCGCTTCCACGATGTGGCTTACGAGGCCACCCTGGCGGCGATGGCGAGCGAGGTGGTCCTGCGCAAAGGTCCTGTTTTCGCTGACGTTCTCGCCGAACGCCTGCTGCGCGCCCACGGCTTTGCCCGGATCACGGCCCGCCTGCGCCAGCGCGCTTTGGTGGCCGTCGATCCCCGCTGCCCTCATACGAGCGAGGGTGAGCGCATCGTTCTCTGGCCGGGGGGGGGCACCCGCCGGGCCGGTGAGGTTCCGGCCGGCTCAAGGGGATGGGCGAGCCCCCGCCGACATCCCGTTCCAGGAACTCGCCGGCCTCGCCCGCGAACTCGATCCGGCACCCGGCGTCGAGGGGCGGATGGCCGCGCAGCTGGGCCTCGGCCGGATGAGCGAGGCGGTCCGCGCCCGGTTCGCCGAGGCCGCCTCGCTGGCGCGGGAAAGCGAAGCATCGGCCCCGAAATCCGTCGGATGAGACGGGCGGATCGACCGCCACGCGACCCCCGTTTCGACCGCCATGGGACAGGGGTTCCGGCGGTACGCGACGTGAAAAGGCCCCGCCTGGTAAGGCGGGGCCGATGGCGGTGGCGTTGAAGCTGCGAGACGTCGATTAGGCTGCGAGCTTCAGGGCTTCGGGAGCGTTGTCGTTGACGAGAACGAGCTCGCCCGCCGTGATGGTGGAGGGGCTGGTCGTGGGGGTCAGGCGATCGGCGACGAAGGCCACCAGGGAGATGTTGGCGGCAGCGGCGACAGCGACGGCGGTGAGAATGAGAGCGGTCATATCGGTGTTCCTCGAAGCGATGCGTTTGCGTTGCAGCATGTATGACAGGCCGCCGGCCGAGCTGGTATACCAAACGCCAAATACCACTCATGCAGTCCGCGCATGGAATGCACGATATCCTGCGAAGCCCTGCATTTAACGCACTATGGTGCATGCTGAGCCGCAAGCTCGATCCGCCCCTCCCCCACCCGAAGGTCCCAGCCAGATGCCCCGCCCCGCCACAGCCCTCGTCGCCCTACTTCTCGCGGCATGGTCCTTCGACGCACGAGCACAGGATGCGAACCGGGTGCGTGCGATGAACGCGGTGAGCGACCTGGCGCGGGCCCACCGCGAGCAGACGGAGACGCTCCGGCGTATGGAGACGGTCCAGCGCGACCGGGCCCGAGCGGATGACAGGATTCGGCGCAACGCCGAGCGGGACAGCCGTTCGATGCGCCGCCTCGACCGCTGAGCCGGCATCGACGGCAACTTGGCGCCTTCCTCCGTTACCCGCGCCCTGTCGTCATCAAACTTTGATGGTTGGTACCCGCCCTGAGCGTCCGAGATGGGTGGTGAGCGGACCGGCCGTTCTCCGCGAAGATCGAGGATGGAGCTGCCGTTCCGGTTGGATCACCGAGTTACGTTCGACATGTCCGCACCGCGCGCAAGGTGAACAGCCATACGAGCAGGGCCGCAGCGCTGAACGTCGCTCCGAGCGCCGAGACGCCGGGCCAGCCAGCCCGGGCATAGATGGACGTCGCAGCAGCGGCGCCGAGGGCGCTGCCCACTGAATAGAACACCATGTAGCCGCCGATGAGCCGGCTGCTGGCTTCGGGACGCAGGGAGACGATGAGGCTCTGATTCGTGACATGAACGGCCTGCACGGCGAGATCGAGCAGGACGACGCCAAAGATCAGGGCCGGAATCGATACCGGCAGCAGCGCAATCGGCGCCCACGATACGAGCAGAAGCACGAGAGTTGCTCCCGTCGTCCATTGACCGTGGCCCCGGTCCGCGAGCCGCCCGGCCCCCGTCGCGGCCATCGCTCCCGCCAGGCCTACGAGGCCGAACAGGCCGATCCAGGTATGGGAGTAGGAGAAGGGCGGCGCACTCAGCGGCAGCACCAGCGCGGTCCAGAATGTGCTGAACGACGCAAAGATCAGAAGCGCGAGAACACCCCGAACCAGCAAGACCAGCTCGCTGAGGAACAGGATGGGGACCGAGCGGAGGGCGGCGACGTAGCTGCCGGTTCCGGCCGGGATCCGATGCCGTGGCAGGACGCGCACGAGCAGGCCGACGAGGGCGAGCGACAGGATCGCGGAGACCAGATAGACCGCTCGCCAGCCACCGATATCGGCCAGTATCCCGGCCGCGAAGCGCGCCGCCAGGATGCCGATCACGATGCCGCTCGTGACTGTACCGACCACCCGACCTCGTTCGGTCGGTGTCGCGAGCGTCGCGGCGAATGCGACCAGAACCTGAACCACGACGGCGAGCAACCCAACCGCCGCCATGCCGGCGAACAGGATCGCTCCGGACTTGGCCGTGGCCACCGCCACCAGCGCGAGCACCGACAGAAGCCCCTGGCCGAGGATGAGGCGACGGCGGTCGATGAGATCGCCGAGCGGCACGATGAAGATCAAGCCCAGCTCGTAGCCGACCTGGGTCAGGGTCACCACGAGCCCGATCGCGGCAGGCGAGATGCCGAACTCCTGCGCCATCGCATCGAGCAGGGGCTGGGCGTAGTAGATGTTCGCGACACTCAAGCCGGCGGCGACGGCGAAAATCAGGATCGTCGTCCTGGGCAAGGCCCCCTCCGGCTCGGTGGAGGTTTGCCCATCTCTTCCGTGCGTCATGGCGGTCCTGTCGATGACATCCAATCTGGTTTCATCTTGAGACCACTTGTGACCGGCTCATTCCAGTTCTAAATTGAGACCAGCTTGAAACGGGAGCGTACCTTCGTGGCAAAGCGCGTCAGCCTCTGGAACGCCGGGTGCCCGGTTGCGCGTGCGCTCGATGTCATTGGCGACTGGTGGTCGCTCCTCATCATCCGCGATGCTTTCGACGGAGTGCGGCGCTTCAGTGAGTTCCAGACTGGTCTCGGCATCGCCAAAGGTATGCTGGCGACCCGCCTTCGCGACCTGACCGAACGGGGAATTCTGGAGACGGCGCCCGCCTCGGACGGGACCGCCTACCGGGAATACGTCCTGACGGAGAAGGGGCGCGGCCTTTTCCTCGTCATCGTCGCGCTTCGACAATGGGGGGAGGCTCATCTCTATGAGCCGACCGATCGCCGGTCTCGCTTGGTCGATCGTGAAGTCGGGGCTCCGGTCGCTCAACTCACCTTGCGATCCGCCGATGACCGTCGTCTCGGTTGGTATGACACGCGGGTGCTGAAGCCCGACGTCACCTGACAAGGTGACGTAGCGACGTCGAAAGCGGATAAACCGCATAGTGGAGCGGTCGTTTCCGCCCATGATCAATGTCCGCTTTCAGCGGATGGCGGCGGCCGCAGGATCCGTCGACGTTGGGCCGAAAGTAGACCCGGCAGCGGGCACCAAACGTCGGATTTACGCCCCCAGGGCTGACGGATTCAGACATCTGCCTGACGACTGTTCCCCTTATTCAGGAGGATTCGACAGGCGTGACCGTTCCCCCTCCCCTGGAAGGAAGAGGGCTTATTCTGCCCGCCAGATGGGTGAATGCCTGCCCCCTCCGGGGGCGAGCACATGCCGGAACGGACAGACGTCCGAGATCGAACGCGATATCTCGTGGCGGCCGGAATGGCATCGGTTCGCGAGGATCGCCCGCGGGCAAGGCCACCCACCATCGTCACGATGGGGATGCTCGTTCCGGACGGAGCGGCGAGAAGCCGGCCGTGGCCTCACTCGTCCGTGGAGAACATCTCGTCGAAGGAATAGCCGGAGCCGCGCACGGTGCGGATCGGGTCGCTCTGGCGCGGGCGGTTGATCGCCTTGCGCAGGCGGCCCACATGGACGTCCACCGTGCGCTCGTCGATATAGACGTCGTGGCCCCAGACCCCGTCGAGCAGCTGCTCGCGCGAGAACACGCGGCCGGGGCTCTGCATCAGGAATTCGAGGAGCTTGAACTCGGTGGGCCCAAGATGGATCTCGCGGCCCTGCCGGCGGATGCGGTGGCTGACCCGGTCGAGTTCGATATTGCCGGCCACCAGCAGGTCCGACACATGGGTCGGCTTGGCCCGGCGCAGGAGCGCACGCACCCGCGCGAGGAGCTCCGGCACCGAGAACGGCTTGACGATGTAATCGTCGGCGCCGGTGCCGAGGCCGCGGATGCGGTCGCCCTCCTCGCCCCGCGCCGTCAGCATGATCACCGGCAGCCGCTCGGTCTCCCGCCGTGCGCGGATGCGGCGGCACAGCTCGATGCCGGACAGGCCGGGCATCATCCAATCGAGCAGGACGAGATCGGGAACCTGCTCCTGAAGGCGCAGATCGGCCTCGTCGCCCCGCGCGGCGGAATCGACGACGAAGCCCTCCGCTTCCAGGTTGTAGCGGAGGAGGAGAGTGAGGGCCTCCTCGTCCTCGACGATCAGGATGCGCGTGTTCATGCGGATGTTTTCAGGGTGATGGCGACCGTCCCGGATGGACGCGACGGCCGCGCCGAGCGTGTGCTGGAGCGGCCGGCAGGGGCAGCGATCAGGCGCTGGCGGGCATCGACACGGTGGCGTAGTTCGACGCGTCGTTCTTCGGGCGGTCCCGCTCGGCGAGCTCGTTCGTGCCGGTGACGAGATAATGGATCGTCTCGGCGATGTTGGTGGTGTGATCGCCGATCCGCTCGATGTTCTTGGCGCAGAACAGGAGATGCGTGCAGAACGAGATGTTGCGCGGATCTTCCATCATGTAGGTCAGCAGCTCGCGGAAGAGCGAGTTGTAGAGGGCGTCGATGGAATCGTCGCGCTCCCACACGTCGAGGGCGGCCTTCACGTCCTGGCTGCCATAGGCGTCGAGGACGTCCTTCAGCTGCTCCTGCACCAGATCGCCCATATGCTGGACGCCGATGACGATCTTCTGCGGCTGGATCTGATCGGCGATGGCGACCACACGCTTGGCGACGTTCTTGGACAGGTCGCCGATCCGCTCGAGATCGTTCGACACGCGGATCGCCGATACCGTCTCGCGCAGGTCGATGGACAGCGGCTGGCGCTTGGCGATGAGCAGGATCGCCCGCTCCTCGACCTCGTGCTGGATCGCGTCGAGACGCTTGTCGGCGGCGATGACAGCCTGCGCCAGGGGCACGTCCCGGCGCACCAGGGCATTGCCGGAATCGGTCATCATCTTCTCGGCGATCCCGCCCATCTCGGAAATCGAGCGGCGCAGGTTTTCCAGTTCCGTGTCGTAGGAACTGACGATGTGGTTGGGCATGCTCGCACTCCTCGACCGAGGCCGCCCCTGGCAGCCCGCATCGCATAGGATCGGGACCGGTGCCGCGGAACGCGGCCCCGGCGGGCTCAGCCGAAGCGGCCGGTGATGTAGTCCTGGGTCTGGCGCTTCTCGGGGTTCATGAAGATCCGTGTCGTCGGGCCGAACTCGACCAGTTCGCCAAGATACATGAACGCCGTGAACTGCGAGATGCGCGCGGCCTGCTGCATGTTGTGGGTCACGATGACGATCGTGAATTCCGAGCGCAGCTGCTCGATCAGCTCCTCGATGCGGCCCGTGGAGATCGGGTCGAGGGCCGAGGTCGGCTCGTCGAACAGGATCACCTCGGGACGCTGGGCGACGGTGCGGGCGATGCAGAGACGCTGCTGCTGACCGCCGGAGAGACCCATGCCGGATTGCTTGAGCTTGTCCTTCACCTCGTCCCAGAGGGCGGCCTTGCGCAAGGATTCCTCGACGCGCACGTCGAGATCGGCCTTGGGCAGCTTCTCGTAGAGACGCAGGCCGAAGGCGACGTTGTCGTAGATCGACATCGGGAAGGGCGTCGGCTTCTGGAACACCATGCCGATGCGCGAGCGCAGCTCGTTCAGATCGACCTTCGAATCGAGCACGTTCTGCCCGTCGAGGAGGATCTCACCCTCGGCGCGCTGCTCCGGATAGAGGCTGTAGATGCGGTTGAAGGTCCGCAGCAGGGTCGACTTCCCGCAGCCCGACGGGCCGATCAGGGCGGTGACCTGGCGGTCGTGGAAGTTGAGGTTGACCGACTTCAGGCCGTGGAACGAGCCGTAATAGAAGTTCAGGTCCTTCACGGCGATGCGGATGGGGGCCTGATCGTCGGCCTGGTGGCGACCGGTCAGCTGGGCCTGCGTGATCGCGGGAGCGGCGTTCATCGGATGCGTGTCCTTGTCGAAAACGGGGTGGGACGGGGGCGCGGGATCAGCGCGCCCGCTCGCTCTTGATGACGAAGCGGGCCACGATCGACAGGGCGAGGATCGTAGCGGTGATGAGGAGGGCGCCGGCCCAGGCGAGCTGCTGCCAGTTCGAGTAGGGCGAGAGTGCAAACTGGTAGATCATCACCGGAAGGTTGGGGATGCCGCCCATGAGGTTGGGCGAGAACCAGCTGTTGTTGTTGAGCGCGGTGAAGAGCAGCGGCGCGGTCTCGCCGGCGATGCGGGCGAGTGCCAGGATGATGCCGGTCACGATGCCGGCGCTGGCGCCGCGCCAGGTGATGCTCTTGATGACGATGGAGGGCGGGGCACCGAGGGCCGCGCCGGCCTCGCGCAGGGTCGAGGGCACGAGGCGCAGCATGTCCTCGGTGGTGCGCACGATCACCGGGGTGGCGATGATGGCGAGAGCCACGCCGCCGGCCCAGCCCGAATAGGTCCCCATCGGTCGCACCATCAGCGTGTAGACGAACAGGCCGATGAGGATCGAGGGGGCCGAGAGCAGGATGTCGTTGAGGAAGCGGATCACGTCGGCGAGCTTCGAGTTGCGGCCGTATTCGGCCAGATAGGTGCCGGCCATGACACCCACCGGCGTCGCGATGACGATGCCGATGAGGGTGAGGACCAGGCTTCCGAGGATCGCGTTGGCGATGCCGCCGCCTTCGGAGCCCGGGCCCGGCGTCGGCTCGGTGAAGAGCAGCGGCGAGAAGCCCTTCATGCCCTCGACGATGAGCATGAGCAGGATCGAGCCCAGCACGACGATACCGATCAGCGTGGCGACGGTGCTGCCGACGATGAGGAGCTTGTCGGCGACCCGGCGGCTCGACCGGACCCGGCTGACACGCGGCGGGGCCGCGGTTGTGGGGAGAGTGGTGACGGCGTCCATGATTCGGGCTCCCGGGGTCAGGCGACCTTCACGCGCCGGACGAGCAGGCGTGCGATGATCAGGACGATGAAGGTGATGATGAAGAGGATGCAGCCGAGCGCCATCAGCGAGTTGAGCTGCAGGCCGTCGGCCTCGTTGAACTCGTTGGCGATGCGCGAGGCGATGGTGGAGCCGGGATCGAAGATCGAACCGGAGAGGCGGTTGGCGTTACCGATGACGAAGGTCACCGCCATGGTCTCGCCGAGCGCGCGGCCGAGGCCGAGCATGACCGCGCCGATGATCGAGACCGAGGCCTGCGGCACCAGCACGTGGCGCACGACCTCCCAGGTGGTGCAGCCGATGCCGTAGGCGCTCTCGCGCAGCACGGTGGGGATCTGGTCGAGCATGTCGCGGGTGATCGAGGCGACGAAGGGCACGATCATGATCGCCAGGATGATACCGGCGGTGAGAATGCCGACGCCCGAGGGGACGCGGGCGTAGAACAGCGTGCCGACGATGGGCATGCCCTCCACTACGCTCGAGACCGGCATCTGCACGTAATGGGCGAAGAGCGGGGCGAAGATGAACAGGCCCCACATGCCGTAGATGATGCTCGGCACCGAGGCGAGGAGCTCGATCGTCATCGAGACGGGCTTGCGCGCCCAGCCGGGGCAGAGCTGCGTGAGGTAGACCGCGATGCCGATGGAGATCGGCACGCCGATGAGGAGGGCGAGGACGGCCGAGACCAGGGTGCCGACGATGGCGACGAGAGCGCCGTACTGCTCCTGGCCGATGTTCCAGGAGCTGGAGGTGATGAAGCCGAGGCCGAATTCCGCGAAGGCCGGCCAGCCGCCATAGGCGATCGAGGCGAGGATGCCCGCGAGGAAGAGGAGGACCAGCAGCGCCGACGCGTAGGAGGCGGCGCGGAAGAGCTGGTCGCCGAGGCCGCCCGGCTTCTTGCGAGCGGGGGAGCCCGTGCGGGCCAGCGAAATCTGTTCAGTCAAGGCGGCCATCCGACGTCTACTTCTTCACCTTGAGGGGTCGTATCGCGTGGGGAGACGGGTGGCGAGGTGTGTCGCCATGTCTTCTCGTGGAGCAGGCCCGACGCTTTCGCCGGGCCTGAGAGGGTGGTTCGGTCCGTGAGGACGTGCCTTAGAAGACGGGCTTGCCGTCCTTGCCCTTGATTTCCTTCCACTCGCTGTGGACGAGGGCGACGACGTTGTCGGGCAGCGGCACGTAGTCGAGATCGACGGCGAGCTTGTCGCCGTTCTTGTAGGCCCAATCGAAGAACTTGAGCACTTCCGCGGACTTGGCGGCGTCGGCCGGCTCTTTGTAGACGAGGATGAAGGTGGCCGCGGTGATCGGCCAAGCTTCGTCGCCGGCCTGGTTCACGAGGGAGATGCCGAAGCCGGGAGCGGCCTTCCAATCGGCGGAGGCGGCGGCGGCCTGGAACGCCTTATCATCCGGGGCCGGGAACTTGCCGGCCTTGTTCTGGATCAGAGTGTGGCTGAGCTTGTTCTGCTTGGCGTAGGCCGATTCCACGTAGCCGATGGAGTTCGCGACCTGCTTGACGGTGGCGGTAACGCCCTCGTTGCCCTTACCACCCTGGCCGGCGGGCCAGCTGACCGTGGTGGCCGCACCGAATTCCTTCTTCCAGCTCTCGGAGACCGCGCTGAGATAGGTGGTGAAGATGCTGGTCGTGCCGGAGGCATCCGAACGGTAGACCGGGGTGATCGGCGCGTCGGGGAGCTTCAGGCCGTTGTTGAGGGCAGCGATCTTGGGGTCGCTCCACTTGGTGATCTTGTTGGCGTAGATGTCGGCGACGAGTTCGCCGGTGAGCTTGAGTTTGCCCGGCTCGACGCCGGCGATGTTCACCACGGTGACGACGCCGCCCATGACGGTGGGGAACTGGACGAAGCCGTCCTTCTCCAGGGCGGGGCCCTTCAGCGGGGCGTCGGTGGCGCCGAAATCGACGGTCTTGGCCTGGATCTGCTTGATGCCGCCGCCGGAGCCGATGGACTGGTAGTTCAGGCCCGTGCCGGTATCCTTGCGGTAGGCTTCAGCCCATTTCGAATAGACCGGGAATGGGAAGGTCGCGCCGGCACCGGTGATGTCGGCGGCCTGGGCGACGGCGCCGAACTGTGCGGTCGCGAGCCCGATGGCGAGGGCGAAATGGAAGGGTTTCACGGTGGCTCTCCGTAATCTGTCCGGGCGCTGTACGTGCCGCGCTGCAAGAGCAATCCTGCTGCAGCGCACCGTTACCCGCCCGATCATGCTGGCTCTATGACGGAGCCATGACAGATCGATGACAGGAGCCGGCCGGCGACCGCTCGAGCGCTGTAGGACAGGAGGAAAACACGGTATGGATCGGGGCTCGAACGAGCGCGGCACGGTTTGACGGGCTCGTGCGTTATACGATTCGGCGATGTCGACGACAGAGCAGCCCGTCTCGCCAGCCGTCCTGGAAGGTCAGCATCTTGGAGAACGAATCGAGCATGACACCCGCCGGGGGTGATGGCGATGCCGATTTCCTCGCCCTGCACGAGCGCAGGGAGGACCTCGAACGCGACCTCGCTTTCGCCCAGCAGCGCCGTCAATTCGGGACCGATCCGGGCGAGGTGGAGAAGGCGGGCCAGGACGAGCGCGCCTTGCTGGCGGAGCTCGACGCGGTGATGACCTTGATCCGCGGCGCCGAGTATCAGCGCATGCCGGGAGCTCGCCGCTGGTAGCGGCGACCTCCGGAGAACGGGATCAGCCCACGCGGCGGCGATCGCGTTCCTTGTGCCGGAGGCGCAGGAGAAGGTCGATCTGACCGTCGGGGATCGGCTGCGTGTCGAACGTGTCTTCGTAGATCGCCCGAAGAGTGCCACCGAGATGGTGACGGGTCGGACTCGACAGGATCGGCATCCCATCCGCTTCGTTCACAGGCCGGGGATCGGTCTCACCGTCACCCAGATCCATCACGCGATCTCCCGATGTGCCGACGCGTTTCGCTAAGATTCCCTGCGTCGTGCTCGCATCATCGGCGAAGATGGTTAACCAAAGGTTAAGATCTCGCCTCACGCATCCGTGGATTGAAGAAGTCGCGCCGCCGCCGCACGGGCCTCGTCGGTCACCGTGGCACCGGCCAGCATCCGGGCGATCTCCTCGCGCCGCGCCGGGGCTTCGAGGGGCGAGACGCGGGTGGCGACCCGGTCGCGGCCCTTCACCGGGTCCTTGGCTATGAGGAAATGCGTCTCGGCCCGCGCGGCGACCTGAGGAGCATGGGTCACGGCCACGACCTGCACTCCGGCGGCGAGACGGGCGAGGCGGGCGCCGATGGCATCGGCCACCGCGCCGCCGACGCCGGTATCGATCTCGTCGAAGATCAGGGTCGGGGCCGAGCCCTTGTCGGCCAGCACCACCTTGAGGGCTAGCATGAAGCGGGAGAGCTCGCCGCCGGACGCCACCTTCATCATCGGGCCGGGCCGCGTTCCGGGATTGGTCTGGGCCCAGAACTCGACGCGCTCGTAGCCCGCCGGGTCCCGCGATTCGGGATCGGTGACGATCTCGGTGATGAAGCGGGCGCGCTCCAGCTTCAGGGGCGGCAATTCGGCCTTCACCGCGAGGTCGAGGGCCTTGGCGGCCTTGCGACGCCCCTCGCTGAGCTTGGTCGCGGCCTTGGCATAGGCGGCCTCGGCCTGGGCGAGGGTCGCCTCCAGGCCAGTGAGAGCCTCCTCGCCGGCATCGATGGCGGCCACATCCGCCTCGTAGCGCTGGCGCAGGGCGGCGAGGTCGTCCACCGGCACCTGATACTTGCGGGAGGCCGCACGGAGGGCGAACAGCCGCTCCTCGACCTGCTCCAACTCGCGCGGATCGAATTCCGATTCGCGCAACGCCGTGTCGAGAACGGAATGAGCCTCGTCGAGGGCGGCGAGCGCGGCATCCAGGGCGGCGATGCAGGGCTCGACCAGGGCCGGGATCTGGCTCGCCCGCCGCTCCAGCTTGCGCATCGCCGAGGAGAGGTGGGACACGGCCGAATTCGGGCCGCCCGCCGCCTCGATCGCCTCGGTCAGCTCGCGGGCCACCTTCTCGCTCTGCTGCATGACCATGCGGCGCTCGGCCAGCGAGGTTTCCTCGCCGGCCTGGGGATCGAGCGTTTCGAGCTCCGAGGCCGCGTGGCGCAGGAAATCCACTTCCTTGCGGGCGGCCTCGACCCTGGCGCGATGCTCGGCCAGGGCGGAGCGGGCGGTGCGCACGCGCTTGGCCGCCTCCCCCACCGCCGCCAGGGGGGCGTGCAGGCCGCCGAACGCGTCGAGGATGGCGCGGTGTGTGCCGGGATCGGCCAAAGCACGATCGTCGTGCTGGCCGTGGATCTCCACGAGGGTGGCGCCGATGGCCCGCAGCACCTGCACGCCGACGGCCTGATCGTTGACGAAGGCGCGGGTACGGCCGTCTGCCATCTGCACCCGGCGCAGGATCAGGTCGCCCTCGGTGTCGATATCGGCCTCGGCCGCGAGGCGGCGGGCGGGATGGTCGAGGGGCACATCGAAGACGGCGGTGACGCCGCCCTGCCCTTCGCCATGGCGCACCAGGCCGCCGTCGCCGCGCCCGCCCAGGGCCAGCGCGAAGGCGTCGAGCAGGATCGACTTGCCCGCGCCCGTCTCCCCGGTCAGGACGCTGAGGCCTTCGCGGAAATTCAGGGCGAGCTTATCGATGAGAACGATGTCGCGGATCGCGAGCTGACTCAGCATGCCGCGGATTTGGCCTCGTTGGATACGGTGGCCACGTCTTACGGCGAAGCGGCGGCGGCTTCACTCGAAAAATGGCCCGCGAATGAAAGCGTGTCGTCGCGGGCCGGATCGAGCGGCTAGGGCTCGTTTGTCGCCGAACCGGTATCCGCTTCGGCGTAGAGCGCTCAGCGCGCGTCGGCGGTACGGCCGATGACGCCGCGATAGACCTTGCTGAGCCAGGAGGACTTCTCCTCGCGCGGCTCCAGGCCACCGTTCTGGAGGAGCGCGAACGCATCCTTGTACCAGGGGCTGTCGGGGAAGTTGTGGCCGAGCACGGCCGCGGCGGTCTGGGCCTCGGCGGTGATGCCGAGCGCCATGTAGGCCTCCACCAGACGCTCCAGCGCTTCCTCGGCGTGGCGGGTCGTCTGGTACTTGCTCACCACGTCGCGGAAGCGGTTGATCGCGGCGGGGAAGTTGCGGCGCTCCAGGTAGAACCGGCCGACTTCCATCTCCTTGCCGGCGAGCTGGTCGCGGGTGATCTGGATCTTGGCCTTGGCATCGGCCGCGTATTCCGAGGTCGGGTATTTCTGGACGAGTTCCTGCAGACCGGCCAGCGCCTTCTCGGAGCGGTCCTGGTCGCGGGTCACGTCGGGGATCTGCTTATAATGCGACATCGCCATCAGGTACTGGGCGTATGCCGCATCCTTGCTCGCCGGATGGCGCTGCAGGTAGCGCTTCGAGGCGTTGATCGCGTCGTCGTATTTCTGGCCCTCGTAATTCGAGTAGGCCGTCATCAGCAGCGCTTTGCGCGACCAGTCCGAATACGCATAGGCCTTGTCGAGTTCGCCGAACTTCTTCGACGCGCCCTCGAAATCCTTGTCTTCCATCTTGGCCAAGCCCTCGCTGTAGAGCTTGTCGGCCGGGACGTCGGGAATGACCTCGGGCTTGTACTTCTCGGCGAAGGGATTGATCGAGTCGAGGGTGTCGCAGCCGCCGAGGCCGAGGCCGCAGAGCGCCAGGAGCACGAAAGCCGTCGCCCCGCGGTTACGATCGTTGAGACGCATTCCGGTTCCCCCAACAGATGCGCCCGGCAAGGGGGCCGCATCGTCAAGCCATACAAATGTCGGTCGAGCGGCTGACGGCACGGTGCCACGGCCCATGTGCCTCTATGGGGCACACGCGACCTCGCCTCTTGTCACGGACGCTTTACCAGTGGCGTCCGATTTGGGCGTGAAAGCGGCGGCCGAGAGGCTGACGCAATCGAAGCGAGGGTGTTGCTGAGAGGTTACAGGTCGCTGGCGAAGGCGGCGAGGCCGAGACCGACGCCGAATTCCGGGCGGGAGGTCTCGCGGCGGGCGCCGGCTGCTTCGAGGATCGTGTAGTTGGCGCGGTCGGCGAAGAGCGCGTCGAGGACGCCGACATTCATCCGGTGGCCGCCGCAATAGGAGCGGTAGGCGCCCTGGATCGGCAGGCCGGCGAGGGCCAGGTCACCGACGGCATCGAGATACTTGTGCCGCACGAACTCGTCGGCGTAGCGCAGGCCCTCGGGGTTGACGACGGCGTTGTCACCGACCGCCACGGTGTTCTCGAGGGAGGCGCCGAGAGCGAAGCCGGCTTTCCAGTAGCGCTCCACGTCCTTCATCATGCCGAAGGTGCGGGCATTGGCGATTTCGCGGCGGTAGGAGGCGGGGTTCAGGTCCATCGCCTTGCGGCTGCGGCCGATTACCGGGTTCTCGAAGTCGATCTCCACGTCGAGGCGGAAGCCGCGGTCGATGGGGCGGAGTTCGGCGAAGGCGCGGCCTACCTCGATGCGGACGGTGCGGAGCACCTTGATCCAGCGGCGGGGCGCCCCGCAGGTGGTGATGCCGATGGCGTCGATGGCTTCGACGTAGAGGCGGGCGCTGCCGTCCAGGATCGGCATTTCCGGCCCGTCGATCTCGACGAGGACGTTGTCGATGCCGAGCCCGTAGAGGGCGGACATCAGATGCTCGATGGTGGCGACCGCGCCGCTCTCCACGTCACCGATGACGGTGCACAACTCGGTGGCGGAGACGCAGGCGTGGTGGGCCTTGATGAGCCGGTCGTGACCGGTGGGCATTCCGGTACGGAGGAAGCAGATTCCGTGATTGGCCGCAGCGGGATGGAGAGTGATCTCCACCGGCTTGCCGGAATGGACGCCGATGCCACGAAGCGTGGCCGGGCCCTTGAGAGTTGTTTGTTGGTTCGTCCGCATTCCCTAGCCCTCGGCCGTGATCAGGCTCGTTCTCCCTGGATTACGGGATTGCGCCGCCTCTGCGATCCGTCCGCTGCTTGAAGCCCCTGCGAGCGCTGACGGCGAAACCGCCGCGCCTTTTTCGTTCCAAAAATCGTATACGCGGGGCCCGAAGCGTTAGCCAAATCACGCTTTCTTACGCTCTGTTACAGACACGCTTTCCGGAGACGTTCTGGATAACCGTTTTCGGTCAAGGACTTAAAACGAGGTTAAGCCCGGGGTCCTGAGACCCCGGGCTTGTTGCATAAACACCGCTACGGACGCTTAGCGTGGCGTTTCAGTTCGCCTGACGACGGAGGAAGGCCGGGATTTCGAGCTGGTCGTCATCCATCAGACGGGGCTGGGGAGCCACACGTCCCTGTGGATCGAGGTTGCCCTGAGCCGGACGGTAGGCCGGAGGAGCCGCAACGGGTGCCCGCTTGGCGTATTCCGGCTGGGGCGCCGGCTGCGGGGCAGGCGCGCGCATCTGCGGCAGCGGAGCGGTCTCGGCCTCCTCGCGGCGTCCGCCGAAGCCGACGGTGGCAAGGCGGCGCAGCAGCGTCATCCGCTTTGAATCCCCTGCCGGCTCGGCCGGCTCCACGGCGTTCCTGGCGCGAAGCTGAGCCTGGCCGGGCATCGGCAGATCCTGGATCTGCGGCATGCGCGGGGCGCGGGCCACCGCCACCGCCGGACGCGGCGGCACGAACGGGCCGGCGGCCTGCTGCACCGGGGCCGGAGCCTGGACCGGAGCCGGAGCCGGCTCGTAGGCCACGGCCGTCCGCGACGGCATCTGGGTCAGGACGACCTCGTCGTGAACGATCGGGGCGGCGGGAGCTTCCATGCGCACGGATTCGGGGGCCATGGCCGCCGGCTCGGACGCCACCGGGCGCGGGGCCTGCGGCTGGACCGGCGCCTGGGGCGCGGGGGCGTTGCCGGTCAGCGGCTGCTCTTGTCCGGGGGCACGAAAGGTGGGGGCGGGCTGTGCCGCCCTGGCCCTCGCTTCCGCACGCAGGCGCTCGGCCACTTCAGCGATCCGCTGCTCGGTCTGGACGATCTCGGGGTTGTTCTGCGAATGCGCGGTGATCAGCGCCGGCTCGATGCCGGTGGCGACCACGGAGACGCGGATGATGCCGTCGAGGCTCTCGTCGAACGTGGCGCCGAGGATGATGTTGGCGTCCGAATCCACCTCTTCGCGAATCCGCGTCGCGGCTTCGTCGAGCTCGTAGAGGGTGAGGTCGTTGCCGCCCGTGATCGAGATCAGCAGGCCGCGCGCGCCCTTCATCGATACGTCGTCGAGGAGCGGGTTGGCGATGGCGGCTTCGGCGGCGCGGTTGGCGCGCTTCTCGCCGGAGGCCTCGCCGGTGCCCATCATGGCCTTGCCCATGCCGCGCATGATCGCGCGGACGTCGGCGAAGTCGAGGTTGATGAGGCCTTCCTTGACCATCAGGTCGGTGATGCAGGCGACGCCCGAATAGAGCACCTGGTCGGCCATGGCGAAGGCGTCGGCGAAGGTGGTCTTCTCGTTGGCGACCCGGAACAGGTTCTGGTTCGGGATCACGATGAGGGTGTCGACGGCGGCCTGGAGCTCCTGGATGCCGGCTTCGGCGGTGCGCATGCGGCGCACGCCCTCGAACTGGAACGGCTTCGTGACGACGCCGACGGTGAGGATGCCCATGTCGCGGGCGGCGCGGGCGATGACCGGAGCCGCACCGGTGCCGGTGCCGCCGCCCATGCCGGCGGTGATGAAGCACATGTGGGCGCCGGAGAGCTGGTCACGGATCTCGTCGATGACCTCGTCGGCGGCGGCCGAGCCGACTTCGGGATGCGAGCCGGCGCCGAGGCCCTGCGTCACGCCGAGACCCATCTGGATCACGCGCTCGGCCTTGGAGGAGGTGAGCGCCTGGGCGTCGGTGTTGGCGACGACGAACTCGCAGCCGAGGAGGCCCGATTCGATCATGTTGTTGACGGCGTTGCCGCCGGCTCCGCCGACACCGAAGACGGTGATGCGGGGCTTGAGTTCGCGGATATCCGGCGCTTGCAGACTGATGGCCATGGTGTCGAGCCTCTCGTGCCTTTCACGTTTCATTTGACGGCCTCTCGGTGAGACCGCCGATGTGCTTGTGTCGGGTCCGGCGCCGATCCCCTTCTGGGGCGTCGGGCAACCGGTCCCGGCGTTCCTAGAAACTCTCGCGCAACCAGCGGTACACGCGGGGGATGTAGCCGTCGGTTCCGGTGCCCGCGAAGGCGCTGTGCCCGCGCGGCTCGAAATGTTCCGCATGCGCCACCTGCGGGTAGACCAGCAGGCCGACCGCGGCGGAGAAGGCGGGGCCCTTGGCGGCCTCGGGAAGGCCGCGGATGCCCAGCGGCCGGCCGATCCGGACCTGACCCTGCATCACCCGGCGGGCGACCTCGGGCAGTCCGACGAGCTGGCTCGCGCCCCCCGTCAGCACCACCCGGCGGCCGGCCTGGGCGGCGAAGCCGGCGTTGCGGAGACGATCGCGAACGAGTTCGACGATCTCCTCCACCCGGGGCTTGATGATCCGCACGAGGTGCGAGCGCGGCACGTGGGTCGGTGCGTCGCCCTCGTCCTCGCCGACGCCGTGGACCGCGATCATGTCGCGCTCGTCGGAGGCGGTGGAGATCGCCGAACCGTAGAGGGTCTTGAGACGCTCGGCCGCCACCACGCGGGTGGAGAGGCCGCGGGCGATGTCCATGGTGACGTGGTGGCCGCCCACCGCCAGGGCGTCCACATGGACGAGGTGCCCGCCCTCGAACACGCCGAAGCTGGTGGTGCCGCCGCCCATGTCGACGACGCAGACGCCCATCTCGGCCTCGTCGTCGACGAGGGCGGAGAGGCCGGCGGCGTAGGGGGTGGCGATCACCGCCTCGACGCCGAGATGGCAATGCTCCACAGCGAGCATCAGGTTGCGGGCGGCGGCCGCCTCCGCCGTGACCACGTGGAGGTCGACGCCGAGCGACTCGCCGATCATCCCGGTGGGGTCGATGACCGCGCCCTGGCCGTCGATGGCGTAGCCGGTGGGAAGGGCATGGAGCACGGTCCGGCCGTGGCTGACGCCATGGGCGCTCGCCGTCTCCAGGGCGCGCTCGACATCCGAGCTCATGACGGTGCCAGTGCGGACACCGACATGCGCCTCGAAATGCTGCGAGCCGAGGCGGCCGCCGGACATGTTGACGATGACCGACTGGACCTCGACCTTCGCCATCCGCTCGGCGGCGTGGACCGCTTGGCGGATCGCCCCTTCGGCGGCTTCGAGATCGACGATGGCACCGCCCTTGAGGCCGTGCGAGCGCTGATGTCCGATGCCGATGATGCGGGCGAAATGGGTCCGTCCGCGCAGGGTGGTGAGAGCCTCGGCCGGCTGGAGCTCGGCGATGAGGCAGACGACCTTGCTCGTGCCGATGTCGAGCACCGAGAGGATGGTGCTCCGGCGCGCGGAGAGCGGTTTCATACGCGGCGTCAGGCCGTGTTGCGCGTGCATCGGATTACCGGGCGAAGGAGGCGGGAAGGGCGGGCTGGCGGGACGCGAGAGGCGCCGGACGAATCGTACGGCTCATGTCTCTGTCCCCTTGCCCTTCGGCTTCTTCTTCTGGGATTCGGCGCGGGTGGCGGCCGCCTCCTCCGTGAGCCGCACCACCACCCGGTCGGGCAGTCGCAGGTCCACGGCGATGATGTCCTTCTCGAGGATGCGGCTGTCGCGCTCGAGCTTGGCGAGGCGGGCGAGAGCCTCAGCGGCCCCGGTCTCGGGCAGGCGGATGTCGACGCCGTCGAGCTTCAGGGTCCAGCGCCGGCCGGAGACGTAGGTGCCGGCCTTGACCCGCTCGCCGAGATCGCCCGCCGCCTCGATGAGGGCGAGGTAATCCTTGAGGCGCTCGTTGGCCTCTTCACCCACCACAAGGGGGAGAGTGGCGTAACGGTCGTCGCGCATCTCGTCGATGACGGTGCCGTCGGCGGCGATGACCGAGATCTCGCCGTTGCGCTGCCACAGGGCGGCGGGCTCGCGCTCGACCTGGTTGATGACGATCTCGTTCGGATAGACCTTGCGCACCGAGACGCTGGCGATCAGCGGCACGTCGAGGAGGCGCTGGCGCGCTTCGGCGACGTCGAGGAAGACCACGGAAGAATGACCGTCGATGCCGGCGGCCTGCAGCACTTCCCGCTCATAGAGCCGGGAGATGCCCGAAATGGTAACGCGCTCGACGCCGAAACCGGCGAGGCGGGCGAGGACGTCGGAGGGACGGCCGTTCTCGAGCACGAAGCGGTCGTAGCGGCCGCTGGCGACGAAACCGGTGATCGACAGGGCGGCGAAGGCCACCGTGACGGTCAGCGTGCCCGCATGACGCGGGATGCGCCGCTCGATCGGCTGGGCGAGCCGCGCACGGCGCGACCGCATGAAGGGGCGTACCAGCCGGGGCAAGCGCGCCGCCAGACCGGCGACGAGCGAGCCCGGACCGGGCGCGGGGGTTCCGTCGACGCCAGCCTGACCGGCTGCGTTCAACGACCCAGAGTAGCGTCCTCCACCATCCATCGGACGAGCTCACCGAAACTCAAGCCAGCGTAGGCTGCGATCTCCGGCACAAGGCTCGTCTTGGTCATCCCGGGCTGCGTGTTGACCTCCAGGACGACGAGGGCACCGGTTCCACCCGGTGTGTCGTCGTATCGAAGGTCCGCACGGCTGATGCCCCGGCATCCAAGTGCTTGATGCGCCGTTAACGACAACTCTTGGACACGCTGGTAAATTTTTGGTTTAATTTCTGCCGGGAGAACGTGGATCGACCCCCCCTCGGCGTACTTCGCATCGAAGTCGTACCACTCCCCCGAGGCAGGCTTGATCTCGATGACACCGAGGGCCTTGTCCCCCATCACCGCGCAGGTCAGCTCGCGGCCCGCAATGTAAGTCTCTGCAAGGACTTGCTCCCCATAGACCCACTCGTCCGAGGCGAGAATCTGGGGCGGATGGGAGCGACCGTCCCGGACGATGATGACGCCCATGGAGGAGCCCTCGGCGATGGGTTTGATCACGTAGGGAGGAGTTAACGGGTGTGCCTTCGCGGCATCATGACGGTTAACGATCAGCCCCTCCGGTACGCTCACCCCGGCGGCCTTCATGATCGTTTTGGCACGTTCCTTATGCATCGCCAGGGCCGAGGCCAGGACGCCCGAATGGGTGTAGGGGATGCGCAGGATCTCCAGCAGCCCCTGGATCGTGCCGTCCTCGCCGGCCGGGCCGTGCAGGGCATTGAGGGCGACGTCCGGGCGCAGGTCGGTGAGCACCGTCGCGATATCCGGTCCGACATCCACCTGCGTGACGCGGAACCCCTCCCCTTCGAGGGCTTCCGCGCAGGCGCTGCCCGAGTTCAGGGAAACCTGACGCTCGGAGGACCATCCGCCCATCAGGACGGCGACGTGCTTGGACATTTCCAATTCCTTCCGATGCCGCGCCGTTGGCCATGGCCGTGACGCGCTCGACCTTGGTTCTGCTCGGCAGACGGCCTCGTGGTTCCGAGAATCGTTGTGCCGAGAATCGTCGTGCGATTCGGGCCGCCTCTAGCCGGGTGTCGAGGCCGGGACACCGATTCGCTTGATCTCCCAATGCAGCTCGACGCCGGACGTCTCGCGCACCCGGCGGCGGACCTCCTCGCCGAGCCCCTCGATATCGGCGGCGGTGGCGCCGTCGCGGTTGATCAGGAAGTTGCAGTGCATCTCCGAGACCTGGGCGCCGCCCATGGTGAGCCCCCGGCAGCCGGCCGCATCGACGAGCTTCCACGCCTTGCCGCCCGGCGGGTTCTTGAAGGTCGAGCCGCCGGTGCGCTCGCGGATCGGCTGGGCCGCCTCGCGCGCGGCGGTGACGCGGTCCATTTCCGCTTCGATGGCGTGGCGGTCGCCGGGACGGCCCCGGAACAGCGCACTCGTGAAGATCACGTCCTCGGGCGAGGCGCTGTGACGGTAGGTGAAGCCCATTTCCGCATGGGTGAAGCACCGCAGCGCTCCCGAGCGGTCGATGCCGCGCGCCTCCACCAGCACGTCGGTGGTCTCCCCGCCATGCGCGCCGGCATTCATGCGCAGCGCGCCGCCGATGGAGCCGGGAATGCCCCGGAAGAAGGCCAATCCGTCGAGGGACGCCTCCGCCGCCGCCTTGGCGAGGCGCATGTCCGGCACCGCGGTCCCGGCCCGCAGGGTCTCGCCGTCGATCTCCACGGACCCGAAGGCCTTGCCGCCGAGCCGGATCGTGACGCCGGGAATGCCACCGTCGCGGACGATCAGGTTCGAGCCGAGGCCGATCACGGTGACCGGAGTTTCCGGGTCGAGGGCGCCCAGGAGGTGCGCGAGGTCCTCCTCATCGGCCGGCGTGAACAGCACCTGCGCCGGCCCGCCGACGCGGAACCAGGTGAGGTCGGCGAGCGACGGATTCGCCAAGAGCCGACCACGCAGGGCGGGCGCTGCGGCGCGGATGGCGGGGGTGATGTCGGGAAAGGCGGTCATGGGAGCACCTCCCCTCTCCCCGCTTGCGGGGAGAGGGCCTCGTCCCCCTTGTCGGGGACGAGGCGAGCGGAGCGAAGGTGAGGGGGCGCCACCGGAAGTGACTCTCCGGGAATCGCCCCCTCACCCTCGCCCTGCGGGCTCGTCGCGCCGACGACGAGGTCGTCGCGACCCTCTCCCCGCAAGCGGGGAGAGGGGGGCAAAGCGGCTCGGATCGTGTCCATGACGCCAGCGATGTTGTTCATGATCTCAGCATTCCAAAAGCGCAGGACGCGATAGCCCCTCGCAGACAACCACGCATCCCTAACGCGATCCGGCAGACTATCCGCATGCTGGCCGCCATCGGCCTCGACGATGAGCCTCGCTTCGCGACAGGCGAGATCGGCGATGTAGGGGCCGATGCTCTCCTGGCGCGTGAACTTGAAGCCTGCGAGGCGTCGATCGCGAAGGTGATGCCAGAGACGGCGCTCCGCATCGGTCTGCTCCCGTCTCAGATGCCGGCGAAATCCAGTTCGTCTCGGATCGCCGGCACGCATCCCATCCTCACCCCTGCAACGCCGCCAATTCGCCCGGCAGGGCGTAGGCCCATTGCGTGATGTTGCCGGCGCCGAGGCACACGACGTAATCGCCGGGCTTGGCGCGGGTGGCCACGAGGCCGGCGAGGTCTTCGGTGCGCTCCAAGGCGAGGGCATCGCGGTGGCCGCGCGACTTCAGGCCCGAGACGAGGCCGTCGCGGTCCATGCCCTCGATCGGGGCTTCGCCGGCCGCGTAGACGGGGGCGACGATGACCGTGTCGGCATCGTTGAAGCAGGTGCAGAAATCGTCGAACAGCGAGGCGAGCCGGGTGTAGCGGTGCGGCTGGACGATGGCGACGACGTTGCCCTCGGTGGAGGCGCGGGCGGCCTTCAGCACCGCCTTGATCTCCACCGGATGGTGTCCGTAATCGTCGAAGATCAGCGCGCCGTTCCACTCGCCTGTCTTGGTGAAGCGGCGCTTGACGCCGCCGAACCCGGCCAGTGCCTTGCGGATCGCCTCCGGCTCGACGCCGAGCTCGTGCGCGACGGCAAGGGCCGCGGTGGCGTTGAGCGCATTGTGCTTGCCCGGCATGGGGAGGACCAGATCTTCCATCTCCATGCGGAAGCCGGGGCGCCGGTCGCGGATCATGACGCGGAAGCGGCTCTGGCCGCCGCGCAGGTCCACGTCGATGAGGCGGACATCGGCCTGCGGGTTCTCGCCGTAGGTGATGATGCGGCGATCCTCGATATGCCCCACGAGGTCCTGCACCACCGGATGGTCGATGCACATGACGGCGAAGCCGTAGAACGGGATATTGTCGATGAAGCGCCGGAACGCGTCCTTCACCGCCTCGAACGAGCCGAAATGGTCGAGATGCTCGGGGTCGATATTGGTGACGATGGCGACGTCGGCGGGAAGCTTCAGGAAGGTGCCGTCGGATTCGTCGGCCTCCACCACCATCCACTCGCCCTCGCCCATGCGGGCATTGGTGCCGTAGGCGTTGATGATGCCGCCATTGATGACGGTGGGGTCGAGGTTGCCGGCATCGAGCAGCGTCGCCACCAGCGACGTCGTCGTGGTCTTGCCATGCGTGCCCGCGATGGCGACGCAGGATTTGAAGCGCATCAGCTCCGCCAGCATCTCGGCGCGGCGCACCACCGGCAGGCGGCGCTCGCGGGCGGCGATGAGCTCGGGATTGTCGCGCCGGATCGCCGTGGAGACCACCACGAGGGCGGCCTCCTCCACGTTCTGCGCGGCATGGCCGATGAAGGTCTTCATGCCCTTCTCGGCCAGCCGCCGCACATTGGCGTTGTCGTTGGCGTCCGACCCCTGCACCGTGTAGCCGAGATTCGACATGACCTCGGCGATGCCGGACATGCCGATGCCGCCGATGCCGATGAAATGGATGGGGCCGAGCTTGTCGGGCAGCTTCATGGTGTGACTCAGTCTCGTCGTGTCGCGGAGCGCGTGAGGGCGCCCCGGCTCGGAATCAGGTGCGGGCCGCCGTCTCGAGGACGACATCGGCCAGCCGCTCGGCGGCGTCGTGGATGCCCGCGCTTTTGGCGGCTGCGGCCGCCGCGGTCAATTTTGCCGGATCGGTGAACAGGTCGAGGAGCTCGGCCGTGAGGCGATCCGGCGTGAAGGCGCTCTGCTGGATGGCGAGCGCCGCGCCGATCCGGCTGAGCGTCGCGGCATTGGCGGCCTGGTCCTGGTCGAGGGCGCCGGGCAACGGCACCAGGATCGACGGCCGCCCCATCGCGGCGAGTTCCGACACGGTGGACGCGCCGGAGCGTCCGACGACCAGATGGCTGCGGGCCATGCGGGCCGGCAGGTCCTTGAAGAACGGCGCCGTCTCGAGACCGGCGAGGCCGAGGGAGAGGTAGAGGTTCTGGACCTCGGTGAGGTCTTCGGCCCGCACCTGCTGCACCAGCATCAGCCGCGCGCGAAGGTCGGCGGGCAGCTGGGCGATGGCTTTCGGCACCACCTGCCCCATCACCGCCGCGCCCTGGCTGCCGCCGAAGACGAGGAGATGGCGCTCATCCGCCTCGCCCACGGGCGGGTAGGGCGTCCGCGCGGCGGCGAGCACGGCGGGACGGAGCGGGTTGCCGGTATGGGTGCGCGGGGCAGTGGCCTTCAGGGGGATGCCACGCACCTCCGTGAAGCCGGTGGCGATGGCGCGCGCACCCCGCGCGAGGAAGGCGTTGGCGCGCCCCATCACCGCGTTCTGCTCGTGCAGGATGGTCGGAACACGCAGGATCTGCCCGGCGAGAACCGGCGGCACGGTCGGATAGCCGCCAAAGCCCACGATGGCGGCCGGGTTGATCCGCCGGATCTCGCGCGCGGCCACGCCGAAGCCGCGCCCGAGGGTGAGGAGCGCCCCCGCCCGCTTCACGATGGAGCGGCCGGACGGCGTCGCCGAGGCGATGGTGACGATCTCAGAGGCCGGAAACTCACCCGCGATGGAATCGACGCGGGCGTCGGTGGCGAGCATCACGCGGACGCCCCGCGCGCGCAGGGCATGGGCCAAACTCTCGGCCGGGAAGAGATGGCCACCCGTGCCGCCGGCACAGAGCAGGATCGTCGGCGTCATCACGGTCACCGCATCACTCCGGCGACGGTGGCGGGCGCGGTGCCCGGGGGCTTCTGGCTCAGGGTCGACATGCGCGGCCGCTTGCGGGTGAGCGCCACGAGGAAGCCCATGCCCAATGCCAGCGAGATCAGCGACGAGCCGCCATAGGAGACGAAGGGCAGGGTCATGCCCTTGGCCGGCATCAGCCGCACGTTCACCGCCATGTTGATGCAGGCCTGCAGGCCGAACAGGGTGGTGAGACCGGTGATGGCCAGGCGCGAGAAGGTGTCGTCGGTGCGGCGGGCGAGCTTCAGCCCCCGCATGACGATATAGGCGAAGAGGCAGACGAGGCCGAGGCAGACGATGACGCCGAACTCCTCGCCGGTGACGGAGAAGATGAAGTCGGTATGGGCGTCGGGCAGGTGGCGCTTGGCCACGCCCTCCCCCGGGCCGGTGCCGAACCAGCCGCCGGAATTGAACGATTCCCGCGCCCAGTATTCCTGGAAGCTGTCGCCGGAATCCTTGTCGAGGAAGCGGGTGATGCGCTCGCGCACGTGATGCAGGAACTGGTAGGCGAAGCCGACGCCGACGAGGCCGGCGACACCGAGGCCCGCGACCCAGAACCAATGCAGGCCGGCAACAAAGAACAGCGAGCACCAGACGATGGTGATCAGCATGGTCTGGCCGAAATCCGGCTGCAGGATCAGCGGCACGATGGTGACGGGCAGGAGCAGGATCGCCAGCAGGCCGCCGGGCATGTCACGGCGCTGCGCACCTTCCGAGAAGGCCCAGGCTGCGACGACCACGAAGGCCGGCTTCACGAATTCGGAGGGCTGCAGGCCGAACGGGCCGAACTGGATCCAGCGATGCGCGCCCTTGATCTCCGGCCCGAACTTGCCGGCGAGGATGCAGAGGGTGACGCCGACGATCCAGGTGGCCAGGGCCACGCGGCGGATATGGCGCAGGGACAGGAACGACACCGCGACGATGATGAGGATCGTCGGGGCGAGGTACATCGCCTGGCGGTTGAGGAAGTGGAAGGTCGGCAGGCCGATCTTCTCCGCCACCGGCGGTCCGCCGCCCATGAGGAAGACGAGGCCGGCCACCATCAGGGCGGTGAGGCCGGCAAGCAGGCCGCGATCGACGGTCCACCACCAGTCGGTCAGGGGCGTGCGTTCCGCGCGGGACATCATGGGGCGTCGCTCTCCGTGAGCCTTACGGCGCCCGGAACGAGCAGCCGACAGCCGCCGGCAGCATCAAGCCGGCTCGGATTCGATCCTGTGCCGGAATGGTAAACCAAGTCTTTCACGACGCTCGACTGAACGACAGCCATGCGTCGCCGAACCTGGGTCGTGGCGGGACGCGCCGCGCTTACCGCCTCATCGACTTGAACCCGCAGGTCGAGCCGTTGTCGCGGTAGCCGGCGGGGCAGCGTCGGACGCAGGCGCCGGCCGCGAATTTCAGCGGCGGGCGGCAGGCGTTGCGGACGCTCCGCGGCCGGAACTCGTAATCCTGTGCCGGACCCGCCATCGCCTCTCCACCGAGAGTGAGGGAAGCGGCGAGCAACAGGGCGGCGCGAAGGGCGAGACGCGAGATCATGGCGGTTTCCGATGGACGAGACGTGAGCGTATCCCGCCGCGACCTCGCCGATTCGGTCAAGGCCGCTTCATCGATATGACGGCGGGATCTCAGCAGTTCATGTTCTTGAAACGGCAATAGCCCCGGCCGGTATCGCGATATCCGGCGGGGCAGCGCTTGACGCAGGCCCCGGCCGCGAATTTCAGCGGCGGCTTGCAGAGGCCGCCGAAGCGCTTCTCGCGATCCATCGTGTACTTCGCTTGCGCCGACGTGGAGAACGCGACACTGCCCAGGGGCGCCGCCACCGTCAGCACGAGGAGGGACGCGAAGGCAAAGCGCAAGGTCATCGGGACATCCAGACGGAGGGAGACGGGCGGACAATGCGCCCGCCCCCGATCGGTCCGATTCCGGACAAAGCCCGTCAGGCCGCCTTGCAGTCGTAGAATCCTTCGCGGATCGCCTCAGGGTCGAGCTTGCGGCCGATGAAGACGACGCGGGAGACGCGGGCCTCGTCCTCTTTCCATGGCCCCTGGAGGTCGCCGTCGAGGATCTGGTGAACGCCCTGGAAGACGAAGCGCTGGGACTCGTTCGGGAAGGCCACGATGCCCTTGCAGCGCAGGATGTCCGGCCCCTGGACCTGGGTCAGGGTCGAGATCCAGGGCATGAACTTCTCGGGGTCCACCGGGCCGTCGATCCTGGCGGAGACGGACTGCATCTCGTCGTCATGGTGATGGTGGTGGCCCTCTTCGAGGAAGTCGGGCTCGATATCGAGGATGCGCGAGAGGTCGAAGGCGTTGCGGTCGAGCACCTGGTCGAGGGCGACGTCGCAGCGGCTGGTGCGGTGGACCTTGGCATAGGGATTGATGGAGCGGATCAGGCCCTCGACGCGGTCGAGATCGGCGGGCTCCACGAGGTCCGCCTTGTTGAGCAGGATCACATCCGCGAAGGCGATCTGGTTCTTGGCCTCCGGCGCGTCCTTGAGGCGGTCGGCCAGCCACTTGGCGTCGGCCACCGTCACCACCGCGTCGAGGCGGGCGGCGGCGCCGACATCCTCATCGATGAAGAAGGTCTGGGCCACGGGTGCCGGGTCGGCGAGGCCGGTGGTCTCCACGATGATCGCGTCGAACTTGCCGCGCCGCTTCACCAGCCCGTCCATGATGCGGATGAGGTCGCCGCGCACGGTGCAGCAGACGCAGCCGTTGTTCATCTCGAACACTTCCTCGTCGGCGCCGATGACGAGGTCGTTGTCGATGCCGATCTCGCCGAACTCGTTGACGATGACGGCGTAGCGCTTGCCGTGGTTCTCGGTGAGGATGCGGTTGAGCAGCGTGGTCTTGCCGGCTCCGAGATAGCCGGTGAGCACGGTCACGGGGATCTTCGAGGAGGCGGGTGTCGGGCTGTCGGACATGCAAGGCTCTTCAGGTTCGCGTAATCGGCCGCGTCGGCTGTGTGGCGCCTGTTATATTGTATCATCGCCCTGCGATGAAAGGGCGTTTCCTCACCCTGTCCGTGCTGGCCTGAGACTGTCGCACAACGCCGCCAGGGTGAGGCGGAAGCCGGCCGATCCGGCGAGCAGCCGCTCCAGCATGAGCGCGCCCTCCAGGGTCGCCACCACCATCCGGGCCGTGGCGGCCGGATCGAGACCGGGGCGCAGGCTCCCGTCGGCACACCCCTCGGCCAGAACCTGCTCCAGCCAGGCGATGTGCTTGTCGAAGAACCGGGCGAGTTCGGCGCGCAGCGCGTCCGGCAGCGTGTCCCTCTCGATGGCGAGCACGGCGCAGAGGCAGCCGAGCCCATCCTCGACCCCGGTGAGATAGTGCCGGCCATAGGCCTCGATCCGCGCGATCGCGTCCGGCTGGGCCGCGACGATGGCGGCGAGCGCCGCGTCGTAGCGGGCGTCGTAGGCCTCCACCAATGCGAGGGCGAGGTCGGTCTTCGTGCGGAAATGGTGATGGATGCTCGCCTTGCGGATGCTCACCGCCTCGGCGAGGTCGCCGTAGCTGAAACCGGAATAGCCCCGGCCCCGTACCAGGATCTCGGCCTGGGCCAGCAGCTCCGCTCTGGTGTCTCTCATGGTCGGTCGATCATGGTCGGGGGCTTCGCGAAACCGGGGAGGGAGGCACGAAGGCGTGATGCGCAACTCCGCGCGTCAGCACTTATGCCGTTGACGGCAGCAAAAATCTACCTACTAGATGGTAGCCATAAAAACGGGAGGATAATTCATGAAAGGTCGCTTCGCCGGGCGATCCTCGCAGGATATGCCATGAACCCGCAGCCTCTGCGGAGCTTGGCCACGCGCCGCGCCGCTCTGTTCGGCGGGCTGTGCCTGTGCTGCCTGCCGAGCCTCGGCCGGGCGGCGGAATCCTTCACGATGGAGGAAGTCGGGCCGGGCATCTTCATGCGGCGCGGCCTCGATGCCGAGGCGACGCCCGAGAACGGCGACGCCATCGCCAATATCGGCTTCATCGTAGGCGAAAAATCCGTGCTCGTGACGGAGTCGGGCGGCAGCCTCGCCGATGGGGAATGGCTGCGCGCCGAGATCGGGAAACGCACGTCGAAGCCAGTCAGCCACGTGGCGCTGACCCATGTCCACCCCGACCATTGCTTCGGCGCGCAGGCCTTCGCGCAGGACAAGCCGGTCTTCATCGGCCACCACGCCCTGCGGTCCGCCCTCGATTCGCGGGGCGACTTCTACAGGACGCGTCTCGTCGAGATCCTCGGGGCCGACAGGGCCGGATCGGTGGTCTACCCGACGATGGAGGTGGCCGACACGGCCGAGATCGACCTCGGCGGACGGAGCCTGCGCTTCACGGCGCACGGCACCGCCCATACCAATTGCGACCTCTCCATGGTCGATACCCGGACGGGCATCCTGTTCCCGGCCGATCTCCTGTTCGTCACCCGGGTCCCGTCCCTCGACGGCAGCCTGCTCGGCTGGCTGAAGGAGGTCGAGACACTGACCGGACTGGGTGCGACGAAGGCCGTGCCCGGCCATGGCCCGACCCTGGTCGATGCCGCGCCCGCCTTCGCCGACCTGACGCGCTACCTCACGATGCTCCGCGACGAGACCCGCAAGGCCATCGCCGCCGATCAACCCATCGACAAGGCGATCGACAGTATCGGCCAGTCTGAGCGCGAGAAATGGGTCCTGTTCGACACCTATAACGGCCGCAACGTCACTCAGGCCTACAAGGAGCTTGAGTGGGAATGAGCCAGCGTCACATCATCACGACGAGGAGAAACGCCATGACCACCTACGCGCCGACACCGATCTCCGCGACCAAACGGTCCTTCACCGCCGCCCTGTGCCTGTCCGCCGCCATGCTGATGGGCGGCTCCGCCCTCGCCGCCGGCTCCAGCGACACCGATGCGGAGCGGCTGGAGCGCTGGCGGGACATTGCCAAATCCATCTTCGGCGACCGCACGATCGAGCCGACCGATGCGCTCATCAAGGTCGACGCCCCGCCGCGCGCCCTCGACGCCTCCCTAGTGCCGATCACCCTGATGATGCCGGAGAAGGACAGGATCGCCGCCGTTCATCTCATCATCGACGATAATCCCTCACCCTATGCCGCCCACATCACCTTCGGCCCCGCCGCCGACCCGAGCGAGGTGAAGCTCCGGGTGCGGATCAACAACTACACCAACGTCCATGCCGTGGCCGAAACCAAGGACGGCAAGCTCTACGAGGCCGTGAAGTTCGTCAAAGCCTCGGGCGGCTGTTCCGCCCCCATGGGGATGAGCGACGAGGAGGCCCTGAAGGGGGCCGGCGACATGAAGATGAAGTTCGCCGAGGGCGGCCAGGGCAAGCCCACGGAGGCGACGCTGATGGTCCGTCACCCGAATTTCAGCGGGATGCAGATGAACCAGATCACCCGCGATTACACGCCGGCGCGCTACATCAACAAGCTCGACGTCTCCTCGAACGGGAAGCTCGTCTTCTCCATGAACGGCGACATCTCCATCGCGTCGAACCCGGTGATCAATTTCGCCCTCGCGCCCGACGCCAAGGGCCCGATCAAGGTGGTGGCCACGGACAACCAGCAGAGCCGCTGGGAACACAGCTTCAACACGCCGACCCCGAGCAACTGACGATGAGGATGCCGCGCATGATTCGATCGATCGGAGTCGCAGCCATCGCCCTCGCCGTCCTGTCGGGCGCCCCGGCCTGGGCGGCGAGCCCCGCCGATTCACCCGTGAACGTGCCCGAGCCCGAAGGGTTCTGGACCGGGCCGCCGAAGGCCTACACCCCCAAGACCCTGACGGGGGCGACGGTGGTCGATATCGACGCCCTCGACAAGCTGGTCGCCGCCGAGAAACCGGTGATGATCGACGTGGCCATGGCCGACCAGAAGCCGGTGGGCTTTCCCACCGACCGGCCCTGGCTGCCCGCCCACCGCTCGATTCCCGGCAGCGTCTGGATGCCGGGCGCGGGAGCGGCGCCAATGGCCCCGGCGCGGGAGGCGCAGTTCCTCGCCCGCGTCGCCGACCTCACCGGCGGCGACAAGACAAAGCCGGTGGTCACCTTCTGCCATCCCGAATGCTGGGGCAGCTGGAATGCCGGCAAGCGCCTGCTCCAGAACGGCTATACCCGCGTCTACTGGTTCGCCGACGGGGTCGAGGGCTGGCAGGACAGGCACGACACCACGATCCTGAAGGTCGATGCCGCCTGGGCCGCCAAGCCCGCCGGCGAGGCACAGAGATAGTCGCCCGCCGGCGAGGCAGCGCCCGAACTCGGGTCAAGGGGTTCGGCATGACGATGGACAGGGCACACCGTCATTCCGGGGCGCCGAAGGCGAGCCCGGAATGACGACTTGGGTATCAAAGCCAGTTTGTACGTTTCCATGGGTCAGGTGACATGAGCCCCAATTCGGGTCTCGGCCCAGCGATAGAGCAGCAGTTACCGACGTAACCAGCCTCGGTAACGCGGCCGGCTTCAAGCCGCCTACACCTCACTGTCGAGACATTCCCGATGATCAGCCGTCGCGCCCTCCTCCTCACGACGGCCCTTCTCGCCATCGCCGGCGAGGCCCTCGCCGCCGAACCGTTCGACGAGGCGGCCTTCGCGGCCGCTCAAGGTGCCGGACGCCCGATCGTCGTGGAGGTGACGGCCCCCTGGTGCCCGATCTGCAAGGCGCAGCGGCCGCTCCTGAAGGCTCTCTCAGAACAACCGCGCTTCAAGGATCTGGCGATCTACGAGATCGATTTCGACACGCAGAAGGCACTGATGCGCCGGTTCGATGCGCGCATGCAGAGCACGCTCATCGTCTTCAAGGGACGCGAGGAGGTCGGCCGCTCCGTGGGCGAGACGCAGGGCGAATGGATCGAGTCCCTGGTGGAGAAGGCCCTTTAGAGCGGCGCCGGGAATCCAGCGGGCATCCCTGTCATGCATACGTCCCTTCCATGAATACGTCCCTTACATGAATACGTCCCTGGGCCTCGCCTTCCTCGCCGGCCTGCTCACGGTTCTCTCTCCCTGCGTGCTGCCGCTACTTCCCATCGTTTTGGGGACTGCGGCCTCCGAGCATCGTTTGGGGCCGGCGGCCCTGGCGGCCGGGCTCGCCCTGTCCTTCGTGGCGCTCGGCCTGTTCGTGGCGACCGTTGGGTTCAGCCTCGGTATCGACGGCGACGTGCTCCGCCCGGTGGCGGCGCTCCTGCTCGTTCTCGTCGGAATCGTCCTCATCGTGCCCGCCTTGCAGGTCCGCCTCGCCGCCGCGGGCGGGCCTCTCAGCGACCGAGTGGAGCGACGCTTCGGCGGGATCGCGACCACCGGCCTCGCGGGCCAGTTCACCGTCGGTCTTCTGCTCGGCGCGGTGTGGAGCCCCTGCGTGGGGCCGACCCTGGGCGCCGCGTCTCTCCTCGCCGCGCAGGGGAAGGATCTGGCGCAGGTTGCCCTCACCATGCTGGTCTTCGGCCTCGGCGCCGCCCTGCCCCTGCTCGGCCTCGGCCTGCTGTCGCGCCGGGTGCTGATGGCGTGGCGGTCGCGGATGATGCGGGCCGGCGCGGGCCTCAAAGCGGCGCTCGGAATCGTTCTCGTCCTCACCGGATCAGCGATTCTGACCGGGCTCGACAAGCGTCTCGAGACGGCTCTCGTCTCGGCCTCGCCGGACTGGCTGACAGCTCTGACCACCCGTTTTTAAGGTATACCAAGCGACACTGGGCTGAGCGGCGAAGAAAGCCGACGAAATCAGCAACGTCAGGGGCTTATGAAACGAAGTAGCCCGTTGACAAGGCTCCGGTTGTGGCAGAATAAAGGCACCGGAGACGGCCCGACGTCTAGGGAGGAAACGCCCGGCAAGGGTTGCGACGACAGGCGACGCCATCGCCAGATCGTCAGCAGGATATCGGTCAGCCGCTCCAGTTCTTTACCCTACAAGCGTCGAAGACCGTCATCACGACGGGTGATTTCAGCATGCCGAGCGTATAGACATCCCCGACATGCCTCCGGCCTTCGCGCCGCCGGCGAAACCGGGTTGAGATCGATGTCGCAAGTCGTTCAGTCACGCCGCATCCGTGCCGTGGACCTCGCCAAGCGCAAGGCCGAAGGCGCCAAGATCATCGCGCTGACGGCCTACCACGCCCATACCGCCAGCATCCTCGATCCTCATTGCGACTTCATCCTGGTGGGCGATTCCCTCGGCATGGTCATGCACGGGATGGAGACGACCCTGCCGGTGACCCTGGAGATGATGATCGTCCAGGCGCAGGCCGTGATCCGCGGCACCTCCAGGGCCCTCATCGTCGTGGACATGCCGTTCGGCTCCTACGAGGCGAGCCCTCAGCAGGCCTTCATGAGCGCCGCTCGCGTGCTGAAGGAGACCGGCGCCGGCGCGATCAAGATGGAGGGCGGCGCGCGCTTCGCCGAGACCGTCGCTTTTCTCGTGGAGCGGGGCATTCCGGTGATGGGCCATATCGGCCTCACCCCGCAATCCGTGAACACGATGGGCGGGTTCCGCGTGCAGGGACGCGGCGCGGAGGGCGAGCGCAAGCTGATGCAGGACGCCCAGGCGATCAGCGATGCGGGAGCCTTCGCCATCGTGCTCGAAGGCATCGTCGAGCCGGTGGCCCGCGCCATCGCCACGAACCCCTCCATCACCACGGTGACCATCGGCATCGGCGCCTCCACCGCCTGCGACGGCCAGATCCTCGTCCTCGAAGACATGCTCGGCTTGAGCGACCGGGTGCCGAAATTCGTGAAGCGCTTCGGCTCGTTGCGCGGGCAGATCGAGGGCGCGGTGGAAGCCTATGCGGAAGAAGTCCGCGCCGGCCGTTTCCCGGCGGACGAGCATACCTACCAGCCCATCTGAGCGAGACCGGTGCGCCGCCTGGGGCTCGCCCGTTGCCGAGCGCCCGCGAGCGGGGCCGATGTCGCGCCGAACCCGTCGACCACCGCGGCTTGAGCAGCGCCCGAAAGGCGTCGTTCAGGTCCTCGATCGGTATCGTGACGGTCCTCTTCGATCCCCGCTGTCGCATGCTCGAAAGGAGACGGCGTCAGGCTGTGCCGACGCTGTTTTTCCGTGACGCCAAATTGACGCAGAAGTCTAATTGTTCGTCGCCTGAACGGTAGTTCTTAGAAGATTATAAGCACTTTGCATAAAGATTAAGCGTCTTGAATGATGGGACGTGGACCGATTTATGGATCCGCGACACCTCATCTGCATAGTTTGAAAGCATTACTGATGAAGACGACGATCAAGCTGAGGCTTGTAGCACTTCTGGCTTGTATCGGCCTGCTTCTCCTCGCAACCTCAGGCATTGCTAACCTTGCACTGCATTGGAGTAGCCAAAGCCTCAAAACCACCTTCGATGATCGTGTCATCCCCCTCCGGCAATTCATCGTCATCCGGGATTCCTATGACGATCTGACCAACGTCTCGCGCGCGTTGCGCGGCCGGCAGATCGAGCCGGCCCAGGCCAGGGAGAGGATCGAGCGCGACCTTTCGAACATCACCACGCAATGGTCGGCCTATCTGGCGACCTACCTGACACCGGAAGAGGACACCGTCGCCAAGGACCTGCAGGGGCGGATCGACGGGAACGGCGGCGTCATGGCCGAGATCCTCAAGCGCATCGCTGCCGGGGACGGTTCGGAATTCGAGACGACGCATGCGGACTTGCTGAAAGGCTTGCAGGCCACCAACCCGATGCTGACGAAACTGGCCACGCTGCAGGTGCGTGAAGCGGAGGCGGAATACCGGCGCTCCGAGGCGACGTCCGGTTGGACGCGGCTCACCCTGCTGGCCGCGCTCGGTCTCGCCGCGCTCACCGTTGCCTACGGCGTCTACACGATCATCGCGCAGGTCACCCGCCCGCTCGGCAACCTCGTCGGCGTTCTCCAGCGCATGGCCCGGGGTGAGATCGATGCGGAGATCAAGGAAGCCGCCCGCGGTGACGAGATCGGCGCCGTCGGCAAGGCCGTCGAGGGCATCAAGGCCATGGTCGCCCGCAAGGCCGCCGAGGAATTCGAGATCAAGCGTCGGGCCGACGAGGCTGCGGCAGCCGAGCGCAAGCGCACGATGATCGAGCTGGCGGACGGGTTCGAGCGTGCCGTCGGCGGTATCGTCGGGACCGTGTCCTCATCGGCCACCGAACTCCAGGCCACTGCCCAGCAGATGACCGCCAGCGCCCACGAGACGGCGGCTCAGTCCTCCACCGTCGCGGCCGCCGCCGAGGAGGCTGCCACCAACGTCAACACGGTCGCGGCAGCCGCCGAGGAATTGGGCTCGTCGGTGCAGGAGATCGGTCGCCAGGTGTCCGGCTCGGCCATGCTCGCTCAATCGGCCGTGGGCGAGGCCGACCAGACCGTGCATCTGGTCCAGGCCCTGCAAACCACGTCAGCCCGGATCGGCGACATGGTGGGCATGATCTCGACCATCGCCAGCCAAACCAACCTGCTGGCGCTCAATGCCACGATCGAGGCGGCGCGCGCCGGCGTGGCGGGGCGGGGCTTCGCGGTGGTGGCGAGCGAGGTGAAGGCCCTCGCCGCCCAGACCGCCAAGGCGACCGAGGAGATTGGCCGCCAGATCGGCGAGGTGCAGGCCGTCACCGCTCAGGCCGTGATGGCGATCGGCGGCATCACCGGGCGGATCCGAGAGATCGACGACATGGCGGCCTCGATCGCCGCTGCGGTGGAGCAGCAGGGCGCGGCGACGCAGGAGATCGTCCGCAACGTCGCCCAGGCATCGGCAGGCACCAACGAGGTGACCGGCAATATCGCCGGTGTGGCGCAGGCCTCGGAGGAGACCGGGATGGCAGCCGGACAGGTCCTGTCCGCCGCCTCCGAACTGTCGCGCCAGTCCGAGCATCTCGGCGCGGAGGTCTCTCGCTTCCTCTCGACCATCCGCGCCGCCTGACCCGACGGGAATCGGACGCGGACCGTCGCCCATCCCCCCAAGAGCGGCGTTCCGGAGAGAGGCCGGGCGCGGGTGTCCCTAGCGGACCCCGCCTCCGAAGGCCGTGGCGATCTCGAACGTGCCGCCGAGCAGGAAGTCGAGGGCCAGGATGAGCCCGAGGGCCGCGATATAGACGACCGTGAACAGGTCCCTGTCCTCTTTGCCGGCCAGTATCAGGCCAGCGAAGGGAACGGTCTGGAGCGCCAGGATGGCGGGAAGGTGCATGACGATCCTCGAGGGGGCGGGGGTATTCCCGGCCCCTCCCCGAGGAGGCCGGGTCTTCTGAGGCCGGACCGGTGACGCGATCCGGACGGATCAGACCGGTGTCCGCGCGAGGCGGGCGGGGCCGGTTTCTTCGATCGTGTCCGAAGCCAGCGCCGGGCCTTGCGCGAGGTAGCGCGCCCGCATCGGCCGGAGCACGAACATCGCCATCGCCGCTGCCGCCACGTTCAGCCCGATGATGATCGAGAACACCGCCGACCAGCCGTAGGTTGCCGAGATGACGCTCGCCACCGGCACGAGGAACGAGGCCGTCCCCTTGGCGGTGTAGAGCAGCCCGGCATTGGTGGTGGCGAAGGTGGAGCCGAACGTGTCGCCGCAGGTGGCCGGGAACAGCGAGTAGATCTCGCCAAAGACACCGAAATAGATCGCCGTCGAGAAGACGAAGACCAGCGGGTTGGTGCCATAGCCGAGAAGCAGGACGATCGCGGCCGCCGCCGTCGCGAAAGCGATGAACATCGTGTTCTCGCGCCCGATCGTGTCGGAGACGAAACCGAAGAACGGACGCCCGAACCCGTCGAAGATCCGATCCAGGGAGATGGCGAAGGTCAGCGCCGCCATCTGCAGGCCGAACAGGCTGACGGGCACGTCGGCGACCCGGAAGTCATGGGCGATGGGCGCGATCTGCGCCGCTGCCATCAGACCGCCCGAGGCCACCATCACGAAGATGGCGTACATGACCCAGAAGACCGGGGTGCGCACCACCTCGCGCGGCGTGCGGTCGACCTTGGTCTGGGGCAGGCGCAGGCTCTTGCGCTGGATCGGCACGGCGACGGACGGCTTGCGCAACAGGAACGACAGCAGGACCACGATGGCGCCCTGGCCGAGGCCGAAATACAGGAAGGCGTCCTGGTAGCCGCTGCTGGCGATCATCTTGGCGATCGGCACCACCGTCACCGCGGCGCCCGCGCCGAAACCGGCTGCCGTGGCACCAGCCGCGAGGCCGCGCCGATGTGGAAACCATTTCAGGGCGTTGCCGACGCAGGTGCCGTAGACCGACCCGGCCCCGATGCCGCCGATCACCGCCGCGCCGTACAGCATCCACAGGGACGAGGCCTGGGAGTTGATGAGCCAGGCGAGCGCGATCATCACGCCGCCGAAACAGACGACGATGCGCGGGCCGTAGCGATCGACGAACCAGGCTTCCACCGGCACCAGCCAAGTCTCCGTGGCGACGAAGATCGTGAAGGCGAACTGGATCGCCGCGCGGCCCCAGTGGAACTTGGCGTCGATGGGATCGACGAAGAGCGTCCAGCCATATTGCAGGTTGGCGATCATCGCCATGCAGAGAACGCCGAAGGCGAGTTGCCGCCATTTGGCGGATGGTGCGTCCTGTCGTTCCATCCCTGAATCCATTCTTGTTTGGGTGTGTCGTTGAATCCCCACTCCATCATGCATCAAAATTCAAGGCATACAATATACCACGGATTAAAATTCCTGCTCGTTCGTGCGCAGGGCGCGATGGCTAGTCTGTGTGCGGGTGGGGCCACCACGGGGCGGGTCGATCGCCTCGCCACGCTCGCAATCCACACCAGAATGGAGGGCAGAACGGCCATGCTTCCATTGCGGGACTGCGCCGCGCGGGCGGGCGAGATTCACGCCAAGCGCCATCGCGAAGGGTAAAATCGTCTGCCGACGCCGTCCGCGAAGGAGTAACCTATTATAAAATCGGAGTTTTTATCTAAAACAGTTCTAGAAGATAGCACTTGCGTGCAGAATAGCTTCTTTGCCAGATGATTTCACAACACGAATTAGAGAGCAGTCTTTCTTTGCAACGCTTCTAATTCATCAAATCCTGGCAAATCGGGTTTCGCTGTGCATCAGCCCTCGCTCAATTATCGCGGCCATTCTGCGATGTCGTCCGTTCGCGCGCCAATCATCCTTGCCCTGCTATCGAGCGTGGCGGTACTGGCTGTACTGTCGAAACCAGTCATGGCGCAGGGCGCGGACCACGCGGTGACCCTCGATACCTTGTCGGTCGATGGTGTCGCGGGACGTCCGAGCGCATCCGGCGCGGATGCCGGCGGTCCCGTCGGTCCAGTGCGCGGCTATACTGCCACGCGTAGCGTCGTCGGCACCAAGACGGATACGCCTATTCTTGAAACGGCCCAGTCGATTTCTGTCATCTCTCGAAAGCAGATCGAGGATCAGAACGCTCTCACCGTCAACCAGGCCCTGCGCTACACGCCGAGCGTCACCACCGAGCAGCGCGGCGGCTCCGGCTCGACGCGCCTCGAACAGTTCCTGATCCGCGGCTTCCAGGCCCCCCTCTTCCTCGACGGCATGCGCCTGCCAAGCAGCCGTGACGCTGGCCCGTCCGTCGATCCGTTCCGGCTGGAGCGCGTCGACATCATCAAGGGACCGGCCTCGGTCCTCTACGGGCAATCGGGCCCGGGCGGCATCGTCAACCTCGTCAGCAAAGTTCCGTCCTTCGTCCGCCACGGCGAAATCTTCATCCAGGGCGGGGATTACAACACCGTGCGCGGCGGCGTGGATGTCGGCGGCCCGATCGAGGGCCACGGCGTGCTGGCCGACCAGTTCGCCTACCGCATCATCGCGGCGGGCTGGAACGCCGACGGCCCGGCCAAGACCACCTCGATCGAGCGCAGCTTCATCAACCCCAGCGTGACGTGGCGCCCGTCTGCCGACACCTCGCTGACGGTCATCGGCCTGTACCAGCGCGACCCTTATTCCGGCTATTACGGCGCCCTGCCCGCCAAGGGCACGCTGTTCCCCTCGAATTTCGGAGTCGCCAACGGACCGCTCGGCCGTCTGCCGCGCAACTTCTATGACGGCGACCCGAATATCGAGCGCTCCGACCGGACACAGGCTTCCGCGACCTACATCTTCGATCATCGTTTCGACGAGGGCATCCGCGTCCACTCGTCGGGGCGCTTCCTGCGCACCCTCGGCGATTACCGCAGCCTCTACGACGCCACCTCGAACAACCTCGCCTGGGGTGGCCGATTCCTCAATCGGGCCATCGGCGGCACCAACGTGGCCATCGACGCCTTTACCAACGACAACAACATCGTGGCCGATTTCCAGACCGGCCCGCTCGCCCATACTGTCCTCGTCGGGCTCGACCACCAGACGCTTTATACGAAGACGTTCAGCACACCGTTCCCGACAGTCCCCCAGAGCCTCGACGTGCTCAACCCGGTCTACGGACTGACCAATATCTCTTTCCCGGCCTTCTCGGGTTATTCCGACATCACCTCCCACCAGACCGGGATCTACTTCCAGGATCAGGTCAAGGTCGACCGCCTGACCCTGACCCTCGGCGGACGCTACGATTGGGTGAGACAGAGCGGCCCGACCCGGGACATGGCGGGCCAGCTCGTCAGCGATCAGGACGCGCCGAGCGAAGCCTTCACGGGCCGGGCGAGCCTGCTCTATCTCTTCGACAGCGGCATCGCTCCCTATGTCAGCTATTCGGAAGCGTTCGAGCCGCAATTTTCCGGGCAGATCTTCACCGGCGACCCGAGCTTCGGCCGCCTGCCCGATCCCATCACCAGCCGGCAGTTCGAGGCCGGCGTAAAGTACCAGCCTCCCGGCACGGATATCCTGCTGACGGCGGCGGCCTTCGACATCAAGCGCCAGAACTCGCTGTCTCCCGATATCGCCAACGGTCCGCGCTTCTCCATCCAGAACGGCGAAGTCAGCGTTCAGGGCGTCGAGTTCGAAGCGCGGGCCAACGTCACCGAGAACCTCACCGTCGTCGGCGGCTTCTCCCTCATCGACGCCATCAACTCCGCCGGCACCGGCACGACGCTGAACGAGACGACCCGCCAGACCGTGGGCCTCGTCGGCCTGCGTCCGATCCAGGTGCCGGACACCACGATCTCGCTCTTCGGCAACTATCAGGTCCGCACGGGCATGTTCGCCGGCCTCGGCTTCGGCGGCGGGTTCCGCTATCTCGGCGGCTCGCAGGGCGACGCCGCCAACAGCTTCAAGGTGCCGGCGAACCTCGTCGTGGATGCCGTCGCGTCCTACGACTTCAGCTACCTGTCGCCGAGCCTGAAGGGCATGCAGTTGCAGGTCAACGCCCAGAACCTCCTCGACGAGACCTACGTGCAATCCTGCGCCTTCCAGGCCTGGTGCTGGTACGGCGCACCGCGCACCGTGCTCGCGACGCTCCGGTATCCCTGGTAGAGAATGGCCGCGCGCCCGTCGGTGCCTCGACCGAGACCGCTTGAGAACGACATGCCAGAAGGATATGCGGCATGAAGAACGGCCTTCGCCAATCCATGGCCTGGTTGCACACCTGGTCCGGCCTCGTGGTCGGCTGGGTGCTGTTCGCCGTCTTCGTCACCGGAACGGCGAGCTATTATCGCACCGACATCACGGCCTGGATGCAGCCGGAGCTGAGGCAGGCGGCGCGGGCCGAGCCGGTCCCCGACCTCGCCCGCGCGGCGGAGATCGGGCTCGCCCATCTCCAGGCCCATGCCGTGGGCGCGCGGTCCTGGTCCATCGGCCTGCCGCAGCCGGACCGGCCGATCATCGACCTGTTCTGGCGGACGAAGCCGGGCACGCCCCCAAATATCGTCCAGCTCGACGGGCAGACGGGAGAGCCGGCGACCTTCAGGAAGACCAGGGGCGGCGACTTCCTCTACCGTTTCCATTTCGAGCTGCACATGCCGCCGCTCTGGGGGCGCTGGATCGTCGGCATCTGCGCGATGGTGATGCTGGTGGCGCTCATCAGCGGCATCATCACCCATCGCCGGATCTTCGCCGATTTCTTCACCTTGCGCCGGGACAAGTCGGCCCAGCGCGGCTGGCTCGACGCGCACAACGTCACGGGCGTGCTGGCGCTGCCCTACCACCTGATGATCACCTATACGGGCATCGTCACCCTGGCGATGATCTACATGCCCTGGGGCGTCACTGCCGCGTATAACGGCGATGCGACGCGCTTCTACGCCGAGACCGCCCAGATCACGGCCCAGCGCCCGCCCCTCGGCCAGCCCGGAACCCTGGCCCCGATCGGGCCGATGGTCGCCCGCGCGGTGGCGACGATCCACGAGCCGCTGGAGCGCCTGTCCATCGTCAATCCGGGCGATGCCCGATCCACGGTGATCGCGATCTTCGAGGAGCCGCACGGACTCGCCCACCAGCATCCGCAGATCGCCTTCGACGGCACCACCGGCGAGATCGTCGAGATCCTGCAGGGCGGGCTGAAACCGGCGGCCAAGACCTTCACCACCATGGTCGGCCTGCACGAGGCTCATTTCGCCGGGCCGGCCCTGCGCATCCTGTTCTTCCTCTGCGGCCTGATGGGATGCGTCATGGTGGCGAGCGGGCTGATCCTGTGGTCCGTCGCCCGGCTGCCGAAACCCGGCGAGGCCCCGTCCCTCGGCCTTCGCGTGGTGCAGGCCCTCAATATCGGCACCGTCATCGGCCTGCCGGCGGGGATCGCGGTGTATTTCCTCGCCAACCGCGTGCTCCCTCCCGGCCTCGAGGGCCGCCTCGACTGGGAGGTCCGGGCCTTTTTCGGCGCCTGGATCGTGATGAGCGTGGTTCCGCTGTTCCGGCCTCATCGCGCCGCTTGGCGGGAGATGGCCGTCGTCACCGCGATCCTGTTCCTCGCCGTGGCGCTGGCGGACCTCCTGGCAGCCGCCGCGCCGTCGCCGAGCGCCCTGCTGCGGCACGATCCGGGCCTCCTCTGGTTCGATGCCGCCATGGTGGCCCTCGCGGGGCTGTTCGCGCTGGTCGCCCACAAGGTCGCGCATTTCCAGACGCGCAAGCGTGCGAAAGCCGCCCCCGTCGGCGCGCCGAGGACGGCCTGAACCAAGGAGACGAAAGCGGGAGCAAGAACCGGGATGCGGCCGGCGAGCCTCGGGGTCAGTATGATGGCCTGAAGCGGCGGCCCGCGCCGTCGTCGCCCGATCAGGAGATCGACGCCGTGCCCGCCCCCGAACCGATGGCCCGTCAGGACGTCCCATCCATCGCCGATCCTGCAGGATGCCGCCTCGAAGGCGGCGACGCTGCGCGATGGGCCGCCCTCGCCTCCCGCGACGAGGCCGCCGATGGCAGCTTCGTCTATGCGGTGCGTACCACTGGGATCTATTGCCGGCCGAGTTGCGCCGCGCGCGCGCCGCGACCCGAAAATGTGAGCTTTCACGCCACCTGCGCCGAGGCGGAAGAAGCCGGCTTTCGCGCCTGCAAGCGCTGCCTCCCCAACGCGCCCAGCCTCGCCGCGCGCCGGGCGGAGGCCGTCGCCCGCGCCTGCCGCCTCATCGACGAAGCCGAAACCTTGCCTGACCTCGGGGCGCTGGCGGAGGCGGCCGGTCTCAGCGCGTTCCATTTCCACCGTGTGTTCAAGACAGTCACCGGCGTGACGCCGAAATCCTACGCGGCGGCGCGACGCGCGGAGGCTCTCGCCTCGGGCTTGAGCAAGGCGGCGTCGGTCACGCAGGCGATCTATGAGGCCGGATACGCCTCACCCAGCCGCTTCTACGCGGAGGCGACGAACCGCCTCGGCATGGCGCCCGAGACCTACCGCCGGGGCGGCGAAGGCGTCGCGATCCGGTTCGGGATCGGCCAATGCGCCCTCGGCGCTATCCTGGTGGCGGCGACAGTCAAGGGGATCTGCGCCATCCTGCTCGGAGACGATCCCGACCAACTGTCCCGCGACCTCCAGGACCGGTTTCCGAAGGCCGACCTGCTGGGGGGCGACGCGGCTTTCGAGGCCTGGATGGCCCAGGCGGTGGGGTTCGTCGCCACGCCCGCGCGCGGTCTCGGCCTGCCGCTCGATATCGGCGGCACCGCTTTCCAGCAGCGGGTCTGGGACGCCTTGCGCAAGATCCCCATCGGCACCACCGCGACCTATGCGGACATCGCCCGCGCCATCGGCGCTCCGGCGGCGAGCCGTGCGGTGGCTCTGGCCTGCGGTGCGAATTCCATCGCCGTGGCGATTCCCTGTCATCGGGTGGTCCGTTCGGACGGGTCGCTGTCCGGCTACCGCTGGGGCGTGGTGCGCAAGCGCGCCCTGTTGACCCGCGAGGGCGTCGTCGTCTGAATCTCAAGACGCCCGACCGATACCAATCACCGCGCTACCCCATCCGGAGGATGTGGCGCGGCCCGTCCCATGGCATGACCGTCCCGGAGAGGGAGAATGCCGTGACGACCGCCGAGACGCCGGATTTCTACTGGATGGGTTTCGAAGCCTACGGGCAGGGCCAGACCATCGATCACGCCCCGGGCGGCGAGGATTCCGCCGACCGACTGGATTGGATCGACGGCTGGGAATTCGCCAAGTTCGCCTCCGCCGCCAGTCCCGACCTCGACGATCGCGATGAGATCGAGCCGCCGCGCCGAGCCGCAGAAACGTTTGTTTTGTCGAACGAACCGACCCGGACGAGCGCCGGACGGATGAAGGCCGACCGGGGGTGAGATTCGCATTCCCCCTCTGCTTTGAGCCAACGGGAAAGGACTTTCGCTATCGGGACGGATGAACGGTAAGAGCCTTCTCCGATCCTTTGTTCTTAAAAAAGAACGTTCCCGTTGACAGGACGGGGTTTCGGCAGGACCATTGCGGCACTTGGTGAGGGGCTTTCGCGGCGTGTTCCGTGAGCCCGGCGATCCGACGCGTCCGAAGAATCCTGTCTTTTCCGAATGATCCTCTCCCCGCCTCTGCGCGACACCGCCGATGGGCTCGCCCGGCTTTTCGCCGAACGGGCCGACGGTCACGACCGCGCCGGTCGATTCGCGCATGACAACATCGCCGATTGCCGGAATGCCGGCCTGCCGGGGCTGACCGTGCCGCGCAGGCTGGGCGGCGCCGGCGCCGGTCTCGGGCAGGCAGCGATGGTGATCGGCACCCTGGCGCGAGGCGAGCCCTCCACCGCCTTGGTCCTCACCATGCACTTTCTCCAGCATGGGCTGATCCATGCGCGCGCGGCCTCGCCGGAGGAAAGCTGGCCCCAGGCGATCGCCGATGGGCTCGGCCGCGCGGCGGTGGAGGACGGCGCGCTCATCAACGCCCTGCGGGTCGAGCCCGAACTCGGAACCCCCTCGAGGGGCGGCATGCCGGAGACGGTGGCTCGGGCGACCTCCACCGGATGGCGCATCAGCGGCCGGAAGATCTATTCCACCGGCAGCCCGGCCCTCACCCATGGCCTCGTCTTTGTCCGCACCGATGAGGCGGAGCCGCGCATCGGCAACATCCTGGTGCCGATGGCCTCCGATGGCGTGCGGATCGAGGAGACCTGGGACCATCTCGGCCTGCGCGCCAGCGGCAGCCACGACGTGATCTTCGAGGATGTGGCGGTGCCCGCCGAGCATGCGGTGGACCTTCGCCCGCCCGAGGGCTGGCGCAAGCCGGATCTCCAGCAGCAGGCCTGGAGCACGGCGATGCTCTCCGCCCTCTATGACGGCGTCGCGCGCTCGGCCCAGGCCTGGTTCATTGCCTTCGCGAAAGACCGCAAACCCGGAAGCCTCGGCCAGAGCCTCGCGACCTTGCCGCGCTTCCAGGAGGCCATCGGCGAGAACGAGCGACTGCTCGCCGTGAATGCCCGCCTGATCCGGAGCTTCGCCGCGGATGTCGACGGAGGCGCCTGCCCCTCGGTCGCCGAATCCGGCTTCCTCAAGACCACCGTCACCGAGAACGCGATCCAGCTGGTGCAGCGCGCCGTCGAACTCGCCGGCAATCCCGGCCTGTCGCGGGCGAACCCGCTGGAACGACACCTGCGCGACGTCCTGTGCGGGCGCATCCACTGGCCGCAGACCGATGCGGTCCGCATCGCCGCCGGGCGCGCCGCCCTCGGCCTCTGACCCCTTCCCAGTTACGGACTCAAGGAGATCGCGATGAGCTTTCCGTCGCCGGATGCCGTCGAATTCATCGGCTTCGCCGCCCCGCGCTACACCTCCGAGACCCATGCGGCCTCGGGCCCCGCCATCGACCGGGACTATCTCCGGCTGCTCGCCCAGGCGCATGAATGGGGCGGGTTCGACCGCATCCTGGTGGCCTTCTACGCGACCCAGCCCGACGCGCTGCTGCTCTCCGCCCAGATCGCGGCGGTGACCGACCGGATCGGCCTGATGATCGCCCATCGCACCGGATTCACCGCGCCGACGGTGGCCGCGCGCCAATTCGCGACCCTCGACCAGCTGACCGGCGGGCGCGTCGCCATCCACGCCATCAGCGGCGGCGACGACAGGGAGCTGGCGCAGGACGGCGACCACCTGACCAAGGACGAGCGCTACGCCCGCACCGACGAATTCCTCACCATCGCCCGGCAGGTCTGGACCGCCGAAGCGCCGTTCGATTTCGCCGGCGCGCATTACCGGATCGACCGGGGCTTCTCCGAGGTGAAGCCGGTGGACCCGCGCGGCATCCCGGTCTTCTTCGGCGGGGCCTCCCCGGCCGCCATCACTGTCGCCGGGCGTCACGCCGACACCTACGCCCTGTGGGGCGAGAGCCTCGATCAGGTCCGGGAGGCCATCTCCAGGGTGCGAGCGGCAGCTGCCCCCCATGGCCGCGATCCCCGGTTCAGCCTGTCGTTCCGGCCGATCCTGGCTGCGACGGAGGAGGAAGCCTGGGCCAGGGCCGAGGACATCCTGGCCCGCACCCGCGCCACCCGCGCCGCCAGGGGTCTCGGGCCGGCGCCGGTGCCGGAGAACGAGGGCTCGCGCCGCCTGCTCGCGGCGGCGTCCCAGGGCTCGCGCCTCGACAAGCGGCTCTACACCGCCATCGCCAGGGAGACGGGCGCCTCGGGCAATTCCACTGCCCTCGTCGGCACGCCGGAGCAGGTGGCCGACGCCCTTCTCGATTACCACGACCTCGGGGTGCGGACCTTCCTGATCCGCGGGTTCGACCCGCTGGAAGACGCCATCGCGTATGGCCGTGACCTGATCCCCACCTTCAAGCGGCTCCTCGCCCGGCGTGGGACACGGGCGGAGGCAGCCTGATGCGCGCCCTTATCACTCTCCTCGCCGTGCTGGCGTTCGCCGGCATCGCCCGCGCCGACGAGACGGTGCTTCGCGTCGGCGACCAGCGCGGCAATGCCCGCGCCCTGATGGAGGCGGCCGGCGTCCTCGCCGACCTGCCCTACCGGCTCGAATGGAGCGAGTTTCCCGCCGCAGCCCCTCTTCTCGAAGCCCTCAATGCCGGGGCGATCGATGCCGGCGGCGTCGGCGACGCCCCCTTCACCTTCGCGGCCGCCGCCGGGGTGCCGGTGAAGGCCTTCGTCGCCTTCCGCAACAAGCAGGACGGCCTGGCGATCCTCGTCGCCAAGGATTCGCCGTTCAAGACGGTGGCCGACCTGAAGGGCAAGAGCATCGCCACCAATCGCGGCTCCATCGGCCATCAGGTGGTGCTGGCCGCGCTGGAAGAGGCGGGCCTGCCGGCCAATGCCGTGACCCTGCGCTTCCTGCCCCCGGCGGATGCCAAGATCGCGCTCGCGGGCGGCAGCGTCGATGCCTGGGCGACCTGGGAGCCCTACACCTCCACGGCCGAACTCGCCGGCCTCGCCCGAGTCGTGCGCGACGGCAACGGCATCACGCCGGGCCTGAGCTTCGCGGTAGCGAGCGACGCCGCCCTGAAGACCAAGCGCGCGCAGCTCGCCGATTTCGGTCGGCGCCTCGTGAGCGCGCGCGAATGGGCGCTCAAGGATCCCGCGCCCTACGCAGCGGTCTGGTCGAAGCTCATCGGCCTGCCGGAGGCGGTGCCCCTGCGCTGGTTCTCGCGGGCGGAATATCGGGCGGTGCCCATCGACGACGCGGTGATCGCCGACGAGCAGCGCAACATCGACCTCTACGTCCGTTCCGGGCTGATCCCCGCCGCGCGGGCGCCGCGCGCCGACATCATCCTCGATCGGAGCTTCGAACCGGCCGCGATCGCGGTACGTTGAACAGACCGCCGCCGAGGACCGGACCCATGCACGACCCTTCCGACCACAGCCACGATCATGCCCATTCCGACCACGACCACGCGCATGACCACGAGGCGGCGCCCGCCGCCGAACGCTGGAAGCATGACGGCGTGCGGGTGATCCCGGGCGACAAGCTCGATTCGAACACCGCCCAGACACCGGGCATGTTCCGGCAGGCGGCGATCAACCATGCCCGCGTCGGCGCGCAGAAGATCTGGGCCGGCACGGTGGCGATCGCCCCCGACGCCAAGACCGGCGTGCACCATCACGGCGCGCTGGAGAGCGTCATCTACGTGGTCTCCGGCCGCGCCCGCATGCGCTGGGGCGACAAGCTGGAATTCGTGGCCGAGGCCGGACCCGGCGACTTCATCTTCGTGCCGCCCTACGTGCCGCACCAGGAGATCAACGCCGATCCGGACCAGCCGCTGAACTGCGTCCTGGTGCGCTCCGACAACGAGGCGGTGGTGGTCAACATCACCGATGTGGAACCCGTAGAGCGTCCCGAGACGGTCCACTGGGTCGACCCGATCCACAAGCATCCCTGATTCCGCGCCATACCGAGAGACGCCGTCCCATGATCCATCGTCGCCACGCGCTGCGGGCCGCCGCCGCGCTGAGTCTTCTCGCCCTCGCTCCGGGACGCGTGCTCGCCGCCGAGCCGAGGACGCTGCGCATCGGCTACCAGAAATCCTCGACCCTGATCGCCCTGCTGAAGCAGGATGGCAGCCTCGAGAAGGCGCTGGAGCCCCTCAAGGTCGGGCTCACCTGGCACGAATTCACCAGCGGCCTGCCGGTGATGGAAGCGCTCAACGCAGGCCAGATCGACCTGTCGGCCGATGTGGCCGACACGGTCCCGATCTTCGCCCAGGCCGCCAATGCGCGGATCACCTATGTGGCGCAGGAGGCCGCCTCCCCCGCCGCGCAGGCCATCCTGGTGGGGGCCGATTCACCCATCAAGACGGTGGCGGACCTGAAGGGCCGCAAGGTCGCGGTGACGAAGGGCGCCGGCGCGCATTACCTCCTGCTCGCCGCCCTGAAGGCCGAAGGCCTTCCGTTCAAGGCGATCACGCCCGCCTACCTCACCCCGGCCGACGGGCGCACGGCGCTGGCCAGCGGCGGGGTCGAGGCCTGGGTCGCCTGGGACCCGTTCCTCTCGGCGGCGGAGCTGCAGACGGGCGCCCGCGTCCTGAAGGACGGAACCGGCCTGTCGCTCTACAAGCGCTACTACCTCGCCTCGGACGAGTACGCGGCCAAGCACGGCGACATCCTCGACATCGTCTTCGCCAAGCTGCGCGACACCGGAACCTGGGTGAAGGCCAACCCCGACGAATCCGCGAACCGCCTCGGCGCGCTGTGGAAGCTCGATCCCGCCATCGTCGCGAAGGCCAATGCCCGCCGCACCTACGCGGTGGAGCCGGTGACCCGGGACGGTCTCGCCGAGCAACAGACCATCGCGGATGCGTTCCGCGCCGAGGGCCTGCTGCCGCGCGCCGTCGATGCCTCGACGCTCGGCATCTGGGCGCCGACCAAGTCCTGATTGGCGAACGAAAAATCCCGATGAGCCAGGCTCATCGGGATCGAAACGTCCCTCATCGCAGGAGGGGCGGGCTCACCACTTGTACGAGACGCTCGCCACGATCTTGCGCTGCGTGCCGTAGAAACAGGCTGTCGCGGACGAGCAGGACGAGACGAAGCGCTTGTCGCCGACATTGATCATGTTCACGGCGGCGCGCCATCCGGCGTAATCGTAATGCACCGCCGCGTCGAAGGTGACGTATTCGGGCACGACGAGGGTGTTGGCGACGTCCGCGTAGGACTGGCCGACATAGTTCACGCCGCCACCGAAACCGAAGCCTTTGAAAGTGCCGACCGGGATCGTGTAATCGGCCCAGAGCGAGGCGAGGGTCTGCGGAATGCCCACCGGGACCTTGCCGAGGTCGAGGACCGTTCCCTCGATGGTGCGCAGACCGTAGAGCGTATAGGCGGCCGTGAGGTTCAGGCCTTCGGCGAGGGTCGCCGTGGCCGAGAGTTCGAAGCCGCGCGAGCGCACCGAACCGATCTGCAGGTTGGTGAAGATGTTGTCCGGGTTCGGCGTCAGCGTGTTGTTGCGGACGAGATCGAAGGCCGCGAAGGTGAAGAGCGTGTTCCAGCCGACGGGCTGGAACTTGGTTCCGATTTCCACCTGTTCGCCGGTCTCCGACTTGAACGGACGGTTGTTCACGTCGGCGCCCGCCGTCGGGTTGAACGATGTCCCGTAGGTGATGTAGGGCGCCAGCCCGTTGTCGAGATTGTAGATGAGGCCGAGCCGGCCGGTGAAGGCGCTCTCGCTGATCTGGGTCGATGTCCCGGCCGGGATCTTGCTGTCGATGTTGTTGTCGACGAAGTCCTGGCGACCGCCGATGAGGAAGGTCAGGCGTTCGGTGAGCGCGATCTGATCCTGCGCGTAGAGGCCGACCTGCTGGAGCTGCTGGTTCAGCACGCGATAGGGGGCGGGCGCGGCGGCGGCCTGGAAGTATCGCGGAGCGAGGATGTTCAGGGGCGGGGCCGGGAAGGTCGAAGCCTGGTTGTCCGACAAGCTGTAGCGCTTGTAATCGACGCCCATCAGCACGGTATGCCCGAACGTCCCGTCGTTGAACCGGGCCTCGGCCTGATTGTCGACGGTAAAGATGCCGGCGCGGGGCGTCGTCAGGAAGCCGTAGCGGGCCAACTCCGTCTGAGCGGCATTGTTGTAGCCGTTGGCGACGTAGCGGGAATCCGAGACTTCCGTGAACGAGAACCGGAAGTTCTGGCGCACGGTCCAGACGTCGTCGACATGGTGCTCGAAATCGTAGCCGAGATTGGCCTGGTTACGGGCGTAGCGGTCCACCAGCGGATCGCTGGCGTTGAGCTTGCGGTCGATCCTGAGACCGGAAGCGTTGGTGCGCACGGTCCCGAAATATGGAAGGAACTGGCCGGCACCGCCGGTCTCGTCGCGCTGGAAGCTCGTCAGCACCGTGAAGGTGGTGGCGCCGTCGGGCTTATAGGTGAAGCTCGGCGCGATGTAGTAGCGGTCCTCCGGCGCGAAATTCACCTGGGCGTCGCCGTTCTGGAAACGGCCGGTCAGGCGGTAGAACCAGTGGCCGGACTCGTCCACCGGCCCCCCGAGATCGAAGGCGGCGTAGCGCTGGCTGAACGAGCCGCCGCCGAGCTCGAGATAGCGCAGGGGCGTGAAGGTCGGCCGCTTCGAGACGATGTTGATGAGACCGCCCACGGGGCTGCCGCCGAAAAGGGTGGCGGCGGGGCCGCGCAGCAGCTCGATGCGTTCGGCGCCGAACGGGTCGATGCGGAAATTGGCGAAGCCGGTCTGGAACAGCTGGAGCCCATCCCGGAACAGGCCGGATTCCGTGGCCGAGAAGCCGCGGATCAGAAACCAGTCGAGGCGCGTGTCCGGGCCGAACTGGTTGGCGTAGATGCCCGGCGTGTAGCGCACGGCCTCGGACAGGGTCTGGGAGCCCTGCGCCTTGATCTGATCGGCGCTGACGACGCTGATCGATTGCGGCGTGCGGATGATCGGCGTGTCGGTCTTGGTCGCCGTGGCGCTGCGAGTGGCGACGTAGCCATCCACCGGGCCACGGGCGGTCTCGGGTGCGCCGCGGCCATTCCCCCCTCCCGTGCCGTTCCCCGCGCCCGACCCTTCGACGCTCAACGTGTCGAGGGTTACGGCCCGTTCCTGTGCCGAACCGGCTCCCGTCAGGGCGAGCACCGTGATCGACACCCCGGCCGCGAGGACGGCGGAACGGGCGAATGGGGACGACGGCATGGACGGCCTGGCTCCGGATGACGGGCAGCAGAACGGGCTCGCGCAAGTGGCGAGACGTGGCCTGCAGTGCTCTTTAGAATTATGATAAACTACTGTAATACAACATGTATTCGCCCTTCCGCCGTAGCTTTCGCCTCGGTCGGTGGCAAGATACCGAACACTCTTCGTCGTTCGCCGTTGCTGCTTCGACACAGGCCGCGCAGGTTGTAATGCTTGTGCGCACTCAGCCTGCCGGAGATGTCACAGGCAGGAATGCTACGGGATCGGGGCGTGAGCCAGCGGATCGAAGCGGTGGAACCGGATGAGGGCCGGGGCCCGTTCTCGACGCGACGCTTTGCGTGGCGGAGTGCGGCCCGTCTCGGACGACGGCGGATGGACCCATCCCCGGGCGCGGTTGGCCGGGGATGGGGTGAGTGGCTGGGGCCTTACTTCAGGCGGTCGGCGGCCCAGGCGATATGATCGTCCATGAAGGTGGAGATGAAGAAGTAGGAGTGATCGTAGCCCTCACGCATGTTGAGGGTCAGCGGGATGCCGGCTGTCTTGCAAGCCTCTTCGAGCAGCCAGGGCCGCAGGCCGTCATCGAGGAAGCTGTCGGCCGTGCCCTGATCCACGAGGAACTCCGAAAAGCGCTTGCCGTCCTCGATCAGCGCGGTGGCGTCATGCGCGCGCCAGGCCGCCTCGTTGGTCCCGAGATACTTCTCGAAGGCGGGCTTCGACCATCCGGCCGTGGAGGGCTGGGCGATGGGTGCGAAGGCCGAGCAGGACTTGAAACGGTCGGGATAGGTGAGCGCGATAGTCAGCGCGCCGTGGCCGCCCATGGAGTGGCCGAAGATGCCCTGGCGGGACATGTCCGCCGGGAAGTTCTCGGCGATGAGGGCGGGGAGCTCCTCGGTGACGTAGCTCCACATCCGGTAATTGGTGGCGTAGGGCGCCTCGGTCGCGTCGACATAGAAGCCGGCGCCCGAGCCGAACTGCCAGTTGCCGGCCTCGTCGGGAATATCCGCGCCGCGCGGGCTGGTATCCGGCGCCACGATGATCACGCCATGCTCGGCGGCGGCGCGGCGATACTCGCCCTTGTCCATGACGTTGGCATGGGTGCAGGTGAGGCCGGACAGGTACCAGAGCACCGGCACCGGGCCATTCTCGGCCTGCGGCGGCACGAACACCGCGAAGGTCATGGGGCAGCCGGTGGTCTTGGCATCGTGCTTGTAGACGCCCTGCGTGCCGCCATGGGCGCGGGCCTTCGAGATGGTTTCCATGCGGTGATCTCCTGATGGGCGATGGTCGGTGCGGGCTCTTCCCTCCCCCCTCTGCGGGGGAGGGTGGGCCTCGCGTCAGCGAGGGTCGGGAGAGGGGAGCGCCGTATCCGGAGAGGGGGCCCCTCTCCCGCCTGCTCCGCAGGCACCCTCCCCCGCAGAGGGGGGAGGGTCGAGGCGTTTCGTCTAGATGGGATCAGTAAACCACCACCGAGCGGATCGACTTGCCCTCGTGCATCAGGTCGAAACCGTGGTTGATGTCTTCGAGCGGCATGGTGTGGGTGATCAGGTCGTCGATGTTGATCTTGCCCTCCATGTACCAGTCGACAATCTTCGGCACGTCGGTGCGGCCGCGGGCGCCGCCGAAGGCCGAGCCCTTCCAGACGCGGCCGGTGACGAGCTGGAACGGACGGGTGGAGATCTCCTTGCCGGCCTCGGCCACGCCGATGACGATCGATTCGCCCCAGCCGCGATGGCAGCATTCCAGCGCCTGGCGCATGACGTGGACGTTGCCGGTGCAGTCGAACGAGAAGTCCGCGCCGCCGCCGGTGACGTCGAGGATCGCCGCGACCACGTGATCGTTGCCGACCTCCTTCGGGTTGATGAAGTGGGTCATGCCGAACTTGCGGGCCATCTCCTGCTTGTCCGGGTTGATGTCGACGCCGATGATCTTGTCGGCACCGACCATCCGGGCGGCCTGGAGAACGTTGAGGCCGATGCCGCCGAGGCCGAACACCACGACGTTCGCGCCGGGCCAGACCTTGGCGGTGTAGATCACCGCACCGATGCCGGTGGTGACGCCGCAGCCGATGTAGCAGATCTTGTCGAAGGGAGCGTCTTCGCGGATCTTGGCGAGCGCGATGGCCGGCAGGACCGTGAAGTTCGAGAAAGTCGAGCAGCCCATGTAGTGGAACAGGGTGTTCGAGCCGCCCGGGCTGCCGCCGGTGGAGACGCAGGAGAAGCGCGAGGTGCCGTCCGGCATCACGCCCTGGCCCTGCGTGGAGCGGATCGCGGTGCAGAGGTTGGTGCGCTGCGACAGGCAGGACTTACAGCTGCGGCATTCCGGGGTGTAGAGCGGGATGACGTGGTCGCCGACCTTCAGGTCCGTGACCCCGGCGCCGAGCTCGCGGACGATGCCCGCGCCCTCGTGGCCGAGGATCGCCGGGAACTTGCCCTCGGAATCGAGGCCCGACAGGGTATAGGCATCGGTGTGGCAGATGCCGGTGGCCATCAACTCGATGAGGACTTCGCCGGCCTTGGGGCCTTCGATGTCGATGGTCTCGATGGTGAGGGGCTTCTTGGCCTCCCACGCGACCGCAGCGCGCGTCTTCATATCTCTATTCTCATGTCTGGACGATCACGGACGGTGTCGAACTGCCGACTCTTCGACTTCGCCTCATCCAGGGGAGGGCAAGCCGAACGGCCCGAAAATCTGTTTCGTGCAATGATGGTTCTGGAGACGAGATGCAACGCCCTCGGGCCGCGCGGGAGGTCGCGTCGCCCCTGTGTTGTCGCGGAAGCATACCCGCCGGCGCCTCAGCGGTAGCCGGCGGCCTGCAGTTCGAACAATTCGGCGTAGCGCCCGCCCCTCGCCTGAAGTTCCTCGTGCGTTCCGGCCTCGATGACCTTGCCCCCGTCGAGGACGAGGATGCGGTCGGCCATGCGCACGGTGGAAAAGCGGTGCGAGATCAGCACGCAGCTGCGGCCACGGCTGAGATCGCGAAAGCGCTGGAACACCTCGAACTCGGCGCGGGCGTCGAGGGCGGCGGTGGGCTCGTCGAGGATCAGGATCTCGGCCTCGCGCATATAGGCCCGGCTGAGCGCGATCTTCTGCCATTGGCCGCCCGAGAGGTCGACACCGTCGGCGAAGCGCTTGCCGAGCGGCTGGTCGTAGCCCAGCGGCAGGCGTTCGATCACGCCGTCGGCGAGGCTGCGCCCGGCGGCGCGGGCGATGCGGGCGGCGTCCTCACGCTCCTCGATGCGCCCGACGGCGACGTTCTCGGCGGCGGTGAAATCGAAGCGGACGAAATCCTGGAAGATCACGCCGATTCGGGCGCGCAGGTCGTCGAGGTCGTAATCGGAGAGCGGCCGGCCATCGAGCAGCACGCGGCCCTCGGTGGGGTCGTAGAGCCGGGTCAGGAGCTTGACGATCGTGGTCTTGCCGGCCCCGTTCTCGCCCACCAGGGCCAGCACTTCCCCGGCGGCGAGGCGGAAGCTCAAGGACCGGACCGCCCAGGTTTCGGTGCCGGGATAGCGGAACCCGACCTCCTCGAAGACGATGCCCTCGGTGATCGGCTGCGGGAACGGCACGGGCCGCTCCGGCGAGCGGATCAGTGGCACCACCTCGAAGAACGAGAACAGGTCTTCGAGATACTGCGCCTGCGAGGAGATCTGCGAGAAGCCGAGCAGCAGGCCCTCGATCAGGCTGCGCAGGCGCTGGAACGAACCGGCGAGGAAGGCGAGGTCGCCGATGGAGAAGACGCCCGCCACCGTGCGCCAGACGATGGTGGCATAGGCCGCGTAATAGGCGAGCGTGCCCAAGGCCGCGAAGAGGCCGCCCCAGCCGGCCCGGCGGATGGCGAGGGAGCGGTTGTCGTCCAGGAGCTTGGCGGCCACGATCCGGTAGCGTTCGGCGATATAGGCGTTGAGGCCGAAGAGCTTGACCTCCTTGGCCGATTCCACGCTGGCCCCGAGATAGCGCAGATAGTCGATCTGCCGCCGCTCGGGAGTGCGGGTCCAGGCGAGGCGATAGCCCTGCCGGTTGAAGTAGAGTTCGTTGAGGAAGGCCGGCACGAGGGAGCCGGCGAGCAGCAGGATCAGCCAGGGAGCGTAGGCGGCCAGACCGATCCCGAAGGCGACGAGCGTGATGAGGTCCTGCCCCTGCCCGAAGAGCTGGAACAGCAGGTTGGAGCGCCCGGTCACCTGCCGGCGGGCGCGTTCGAGCCGATCCTGCTGGGCGCTGTCCTCGAATTGCTCGAGGTCGAGGGCGGCGGCGTGGCGCATCAGCCGCAGGGTGGCGGCATTGGCGTAGCGGTCCGCGACCAGCCCATCGGTGAGGGTGCTCAGCCGCCCGAGCAGATCGGACAGGATGGCGAGGCCGAGCTCCACCGCCACGAGACCGGCCAATCGGGCGAGGGCCGGGTCCGCCATCCAGCCGGCGATCCCGGTTCCGGCGGGATGGGGCCGGGCATGTTCGGCGACGATGGCGTCGAGGATGAGCTTGCCGAGATAGAGCATCAGCACCGGCAGGCTCGCCCGCGCGAGACGCAGAGCGATGCTCGCCATCAGCAGGCGCGGGCTCGCCGCGTAGACGAGGCGAAACAGCGCCGGCAGGTAGCGCAGGGCGCCCACGCGCTCGACGACGAACCGGTTCAGCAAGGGGGCGAGGGAGGCGGTGGACATCGCGGCGGACCATGACGGGAGCGACCGCGCCCGTCGATGCGTCGTAGGGTGCACGATAAGATTCCCACGCGGTGTCGGCGCGACGGCCTGAGGCGACCGGCGGTCTCAATCGATCCGCTTCATTGTGCACACGCCTGAGGACATCGGGCATGACGGCAAGACTTTGCTTTGTGTCCCATGTTAGAATCTCGCCTGCATTGTGCGCGTGAGGCGGGTTGGATGCTCAGCGGTTCGACTCTTCTACGGGTGGTGGTGCTCTTCGTCGCGGCGGCGGCGCTGGCGGGTCTGGTCCAGGCCTTCTGGCCGCAGGGTGCCGACGCTCCGCCCCCCGCGCCGACGGTGCAGCGCACCGAGCCGACCAAGGCCAGCCCACCGAGAACCGTAGCGACTGCGCCGCAACCTCGCGCGGAACCGGCACCCGCCGCCCCGCAGGAAGCCCCACCGGCCTCCGTCCTGCCACCCTCGCCGATCCGGCCGCTGCCCCGGCAGTCCGCGCCGGCCGGCTCGCCGGAAGGAACGGGGAATTCCGCACTGAACCCGCCCCCCCTCCCCTATGGCGGCCCCGTGGCGCCCCTGGCCGAGAGCCCTCCGCTGAACGCGACCCCGTCGGAAACACAACAGGCCATCGACAATGCGGGGCCGGCGGCGGTCTCCGTGGTGGATCTCAACACCGCCTCGGTGGCGGAACTCAACGGCCTCAAGGGTGGCGGCATGATCGGCCGCGCCATCACCCAGCGCAGGCCCTACGCCTCGGTGGATCAGCTTCTCTCGAAACGCGTCCTCAGCAGGTCGACCTATGAGCGGATCAAGAACCAGGTGACCGTGCGTTGAGCGATGGAGGCCGGCTTCGTGCTGGCATCGAACGCCGCCGCTCCGTAAGATCGGCGAAACGACGGTGGGTTGCAGCCGTGCGACCCGCCAGAGGGACAACGAGGCGTCGGGGCCGGATGGGTGAGGTGCGTGCCATGATGGCTCGGCGAGGGACAGCCCGGTTCACCGGCATTGCGCGGACCGTTTTGGCAAAGCCCGCTCCGCCATCCACGGGACAAAGCCGCATCCCACGCGCCCGATGCACCGGAAACGCTTGAAAGGACCCGATATGTTGACACAGCCCAGCAACATCACCCTGCGCGACGATCTCGGGGTGACGGAGACCTCCGAGACCGACAATGTGGTGCGGTGGGATGGCGAGCGGCTCTATGTCGAGCACGACATTTATCACAACGGCCAGCTCGTCCATAAGAAGTACCGCAAGAACGTCACCGAGCCCGTGGCGAGAGCGCTCCAGGCGCTGATCAATCGCGCCAAGCAATAGGCGCGACGGCGTCAGGCCCCACCGTCGCAGGAGACCGCCGCGCCGCGGGCGGGATCGGCCCTGCCGGGGCCGGTGATGGGGCCGCCGATCTCGGTCGCCGCACCGCGTCACATCCCGCGACCGGCCGGGCGCGAGGTGTGACTTGCGGCAGGCAACGAGCCTTACCTCAGTAGCGGGCCGTCACGCTGGCGAGGACGGTGAGCGGTGCGCCGGGGAGATTGTTGAACTGATTGAAGGGCTGCTCGATGTAGCGGCGATCCGTGAGGTTGCGGCCGTTCACGGCGAAACGCCATGTCGGGTCGATCTCGTAGAACAAGGTCGCGTCGAGGCGCGCATAGGCGCCGACCTTGTAACTGTTGGTGATGTCGCCGAAGCGCTCGCCCACATAGGTGACGCCGCCGCCGAAGCCCCAGCCCCGCATCGGGCCGCTCTGGAACTGGTAGGTCGACCACAGGCTGGTGCTGAAGGTCGGGGCAGCCGGGAGCCGGTTGCCGATGGCGATCGTCGTATCTTGCGTCACCTTTGCATCGAGATAGCCGATACCGCCGATGATCCTCCAGCCGGGCAGGATCTCGCCCGCAATGTCGGCCTCGACGCCCTGCGAACGCTGCTCGCCGGTGATGATGGAGAAGCCGGTATTGATTGGGTCGGCCGCGGCGACGTTCGCCCGAACGATCCGGAAGGCCGCAGCGCTCAGGGTGAGGCGATCAGGGATAAGATCGACACGCGTGCCGATTTCGACCTGCTCCCCGGTCTCCGGCGCCGGCGTCAGGCCACCGATGACGTTGGCGGTCTGTGGGGTGAAAGAGGTCGTGTAGCTTCCGTAGACGGTGAGCGGCTCGATCGGCCGCCAGACCAGGCCGACGCGCGGCGAGGTTCCGGTGACGTCCTGAGTGGGAGGCACGGTGTTGTTGGTGAGGGTGCGCTGAAAATACAGCTGGTTGGCCGTATCCACGCGGACGCCGAGGACGAGTTGCAGCCCCTGGGCCAGCTCGATCTGGTCCTGCATGTAGGTGCCGACCATGAACAGGTTCTGCCGCAGGTCACTCTGCAGGGCGAGCGTTCCGATCTGCGGGATCGATCCCCGGATCGGGTTGAGGAAGGAAACCGCGCTTGCTGTCCCCTGCTGCGTATAGGGATGACGATAACCGTCGACGATTTCGACGCCGAACAGGGCCGTGTGGCGGAAGCCGAACAGGTCGAAACGGGCAACGGCTTCCGTCTGGCTGTCGATCGAGTTGTAGATGGACTCGACCTCGGAGAGACGCCGCGTCAGCGACGCCCCGTTCGCGCTCACCCCGGTGGCGCGGGTGGCCAACACATCGAACTGGCCCCATTGACCGTTGATCACCTGCCGCAGGGTCAGGCTTTCGTTGACGTCATGCTCGGCCCGCAGGGTGATGGAGTTCGATTCGCCATAATACCGGGACCATGACTCGCCATAGTAACGGCGGATGTTGTCCAGGGGCACCCGACCCTGGAAAGCCGTGAGACCTTCGTCATACTGGCTGTGCTGGCGCGAGAACTCGGCACTCAGGGATATCCGCGTCGATGCATCGGGCGTCCACAGCAGGGACGGCGCGAAGAAATGGCGCGAATTGGAAGGGCCACCGAAATCCCGGAAGGTGGGGTCGTCCTGCGTGGCGAAGCTGAAGCGGGCGGCGAGCCCTTCCGTCCCTGGAACGGCACCCGTCACCGAGCCCTGAAGCCGCCGGAAGGCATAAGACCCGCCCTGCAGGGTGAGGTCCGCGGAGGGCGTGAGCATGGGCTGGCGCGTGACGATGTTGATCAGGCCACCGGGATCGCCCCTGCCATAGAGAACGGAGGTGGGGCCCTTGAGCACTTCCACGCGCTCGACATTGGCGAGGTCGCGCTGTGTCGGTTGGAAGGTATTGGCCGGGTTCAGCAGCACGCCGTCGATCGCGTAGGTCTGCGTGTTGAAGCCGCGCAGCACATAGGTGTCGGACCGGCCCTGGATGGTGCCGGCGGGCTGGACATTGCTCACATTGGTGAGCGCATCGGTCAGGCGGACGTCCTGCTGGTCGAGGAGCACGTCACGGGGCACGACCTGGACCGATTGCGGAGAGTCGCGCAGGGCGGTGTCCGTCCGGGTCGAGGTCGCGGAACGGCTCGCCCGGTAGCCGGTGACGGGGCCGTTCGCCCGCTCGCCACTGCCGATCACCGACAATTCCGACAACACCACCGCGCTCTCGGCCGGGAGCACCTGGGCTCGCGCACCGGAGAACGGCACGACACCGATCGCCAGGATGGTCGTCATCTTCAAAACGACGAGCGGGCGCAGCACTGTGCTGCAATATAATTCTTCTTTTAGCTTATTCATGATGTCGTCGTCTCAAGTCTCGGCATGTCTTGGCCGGCATCGAGATCTGTAGAAGGACAAAGCTGTTCGCTACAAGCACGCCTCATTCATCATGAGTGTGCGTAATCAAGTTCTTAAACACCTGTTGTAATTTCACTACTCTCTGGAAAAGCTCCAAACTATTCCTTATCGACAAATTAAAGATGCTCATTGTATTATATAAGTAAATATTTTTCCCAAAAATAGCACCAAGCGCGACGCCATCTGCCTAGCGAAGACTTCCATGACCGACAATGTCGTACGTTGAAAGGACGCGTGGGCCGATAAGGAACACGACATTCGGCACAACGGTCGGCTCGGTGATGGAAAGTGCCGCCGGAACGTCACCGAGCGTGGCGAAAGCACTCCGGGCACCGATCGATCGTGCCGAGTAAGAGCGGACATCGAACGTAGATCTTCGATCACCGGCCCAGCGGACAGGCGCATCCCTGCGTCGCGATCGTCGCCGCTCGGAGCGAGGATTTGGTAAGGCCGATTCCGGTCATCCCTGGACGAGGGTCCCCTTCTGCACGATTGTGCGATGGCTCGCGTTCTGGTCGTCCGCGATGCTCCGTATGATGTCGCTCGCAGCGTGATGCGGCGGCGGAGGTTCCCGGCGATGGTCCTGTCACGATATGTCGCCGTCTTCGCGGTCCTGTTCGCCGCCCTGCTGATCTCCGTTCCGGCGACCGCGCAGCAGGCCGAGACGCGCATCGCCCTCGTGGTCGGCAACGGCGCCTATGAGCGGGCGCCCATCGCCACCGCCGCCAACGATGCCGGCCTCATCGCGCAGACGCTGCAGGCGGCGGGGTTCGACGTGGTGGGGGCGCGCGACCTCGACGAGGATGCCCTGCGCAAAGCCCTGCGCGACTTCCTCGACAAGGCGGCGGCGACGGGGCCGGACACGGTGGCCTTCGTCTATCTTGCCGGATACGGGCTGCAGCTCGAGGGCGAGACCTTCTTCGCCCCGGTGGATGCCCGCATACCCACCGCTATCGACGTCCCGGTCGCGGCCCTGCGCGTGTCGGACTACATCAAGCGCCTCTCCACCGTGCCGTTGAAGGCCCGGTTCGTGGTGCTCGACGCGGCCCGCGCCAACCCGTTCGTGAAGACGGGCGAACCGCTCGCCGGCGGTCTCGCCCTGGTGGAGGCCGAACCCGGCAGCCTCATCGCCTACAACGCGGCGCCCGGCACCGTGGCGCCGGGCGAGACGGGGGCCTATGGCGCCTATGCGCAGGCCCTGGTGGAGATGATCCGCGAGGGCGGCCTCCAGCCGGCGGCCCTCTTCGACCGGGTGCGCCTGCGGGTGAACGAGACCACCAAAGGCGCGGCCATGCCCTGGGACGACGCCCGGATCGAGGCACCGTTCGTGTTCTTCGAGCGCAATGTCGATGCGCCCGCCCAGGCGCAGCCCGAGCCGATCGCGTCCCTCCGCGACCGCCCATTAGGCGAGATCGGCGCGCGGGAGGCCTATTCGGTGGCGGTCGAGCGCGACACGCTGCAGGGCTACCAGGATTTCCTCGGGGCCTATCCCGACGACCCGATGGCCAAGCGCGTGCGCGCCATCGTGGCCGCCCGGCGCGAGGCGACGACCTGGCGTCGCGCCCTGTCGTCCGGCACGCAGGACGCCTACTGGTCCTACCTCTCGCGCTACCCGCGCGGACCGCACGCGGCGGATGCGCGCCGCCGCCTCGCCCGCCTCTCCGCCCCGCCGCGACCGCCCGAAGCCTTCACCGCACTCTCCTTCGACCTACCCCCGCCGCCGCCTGAGGAAGAGAGCTATTTCGACCGGCAGGTCGTCGCCTTCGACGACCCGGCCTATGCCCTGCCCCCGCCGCCGCCCGGCGTGCTGGCACCCCGTCCGGCCTATATCGTCGACATCGCGGCGCCGCCGCCCGAGGACGAGCTGTTCGCACTCCCCGTCCCCCTCTTCGAGCCGGTCCCGGCCTATGTGAGCGCACCCGCCTATATCGTCGCGCCGCCGGACAACGTGATCTACCAGAACATTCACAACACGGTGGTGATCAACGAGATCAACCGGCGCGTCATCGAGCGGCCTCGCGGATCTTCGGCCGCCGCGATCATCGGAGATGCGGCCGGTCTCGGCGCTGCTGCCCTGGCCGCCCGGGTGGCGCTGCCGCCCTCCCTGTCGCACCGCGCCGGCCGTCATGACGCCGGTCACAACGCCGACGGCCCTCGCCGCGACCGCCCCGGCCTGCCGCCGGGCGCCCGCGACGAAAGACCGAACGATCCCCGCATCGGCCGCCCGCTCCCCGCATTGAGCGTCCCAGACCCGCGCGCCGCGCGGCCGGCCCCGAAGGCTTTGCCCGAGCCGAGGCCGGTCGCGAACACGCGCCCGTCCGGCGACGTCGGCGCACCGCCCGACCGCGTGCGCCTGGGGGACGGCAAGACCGGGCCCGACCGGAAAGCCGCCATCGACCGTCGTGCCCCGCCCGATGCGGTGAACCCCGCCGGACCCGGAGCCGGGCGCGGCAACGCCGATCCCGCCGACCGCGCCGCCTTGCGCCGGGAACGGATCGAGCGCCGGGAGGCGGCCCGCGCCGCCGGCAAAGCCGAACGACCGCAGCTGCGTCCCGCCCTCGACCAGCCGCTCAGTGACCGCGCCCGCGAGGGGCGTCCGGGGCATGATCGGGTGGCCCGGCCGGGTTTCGAGCCGAACGGCCCAGAGCGCGTCAGACGGGAGCCGGCCAACCCCAATCGCGAAGCGCCCGGCCAGCCGCCGCGACGCGGCCCGGATTCCGATGCCCTGCAACGCCAGCAGCAGAGGCTTCAGATCCAGGAGGCCCGCCAGCAACAGCGGATGCAGATGGAGCAGCAACAGGCCGCCCGGCGCCAGCAGGGCCAGGCCCAGCAGCAGATGATGATGCAGCGTCAGCAGATCCAGGAGAACCGCCAGCAACAGCGCATGCAGATGGAGCAGCAACAGGCCCAGCGGCAGCAAATGCAGCAGCAACAGCAGATGATGCAACGTCAGCAGATGCAGGCCCAGCAACAACAGCAACAGGCCGCCCAGCGGCAACAGATGATGCAGCAGCAACAGCAACAACAGGCGGCTCAGCGCCAGCAGAGGCAGGCTCCGCCATCGGGCGGGAACCCGAACTGCCATCCGGGCCGGCCCTGTCGCTGAGGCGGAGGCGATGAAGCGAGAGGATGAGCCCGGACCTCGTGTCGGGCCTCGATAAGATCGCCTTGCATCCAGCGGCGCTGATCCCAGCCGATGACCGTCCTCAGCGCGTTCGGCGGAATCCCGCCGCGCCTGAGGTCAGTCGAGGTCTTTCGAGAATGCGCGGGCGAGCCGCTCGACCGTCGCATCGTCGACGCCGTCGGCGACGAAGTCGGCACGCCAGGAGCGCATGCGGATGGCCAGGGTGGCGACGATGTCTCGGGCTTCGTCCCGCGAGAGGTCGAAATCCTCGACCCGTGTCAGGCAGTTGCCGGTGGTCGGGTGACTTCCGGCGGCCGACGAGGTCCGTGGCCCCGTCCTCGCGGCGGACATGGACATAGACCTCAGAGGTCATCGAGGTTCACGTCGCGCAGGCGACGCGCACGGCTGGGAAGGCGGCTGGTCTCGATGGACGCGGCAAGGTGGTCGTTCTCGGGGCTGACCGCGCCCGTACGGCCGGGAACAGGCCGAGGGTCCGGACGGCCCTGGCGAAGACGCCGAGCGACACCGAAGGATCGCCTTTCTCGAGCTTACGCAAGGTCGGGAGGGAGACCCCCACGCGGGACGCGAGGTCGGATGCGGGCTGACGTCGGCGCAATCGCGCGGCCCTGATGGCCTGCTTGATCTCGCGAAGACCCTCCGAAACCTCGAAGGGCGCATGTGCCGAGCGTTCGTTCGTCTTGCCACCATCACTGCATCTCAGGCGGCTTAGATGAAGGTATCTTTTCTATCGCGGAGGATTTCTTCCGTCGACGATAAGATGCGGTGTTCTCGAAATCGGCGTCCACGCCTACCGCGACACCGTCCAAGTGGTGGTGCCGTCCTTGTTGTCCTTCACGGTGACGCCCATGGCGGCGAGCGCGTCGCGGGCGCGGTCGGAGGCCGGCCAGTCCTTGGCGGCGCGGGCGGCGCGGCGGGCCTCGATCGCGGCCTCCACGGCGGCCACGTCGACGCCGGCAGCGGCGATGGCTTTGTCTTCCCGTGCGGATTTCGTCCCTCCGAGCAGGCCGAGCAGGCCCGCACCGGCCTTCAACGCGGCCGGGTCGTCGAGGCGGTGCAGCTCGGCGAGGGCGGCGGCGGTGTTGAGGTCGTCAAGGAGCGGCTCCACCACCGAGGCCGGCGCCTCGGGTCCGGCGGTCACGTCGCCGACGATGCCGTACCAGCGGTCGATCATCTTCGCCGCCTCCTCCAGCCCGCGCACGGTCCAGTCGATGGGCTGGCGGTAATGCGTCTTCAGCATGGCGAGGCGCACGACCTCCCCGGGCCAATCCTTCAGCACTTCGCGCAGGGTGACGAAGTTGCCCAGCGATTTGGACATCTTCTGCCCCTCCACCTGGAGGAAGCCGTTATGGAGCCAGACATTGGCCATCACGTCCGTCGAAAAGCAACAGCGCGACTGGGCCACCTCGTTCTCGTGATGGGGGAAGATCAGGTCGAGACCGCCGGCATGGATGTCGAAGGTCTTGCCCAGATGCTTCCACGACATGGCCGAGCACTCGATGTGCCAGCCCGGCCGCCCCGGCTCGGCGATGCCGGCCGGCGAGGGCCATGACGGCTCGCCGGGCTTCGAAGGCTTCCACAGGACGAAATCCAGGGGCGAGCGCTTGTAGGGGGCGACCTCGACCCGCGCGCCGGATTCCATCTCGTCGAGGGGCCGCTTCGAGAGCGCGCCGTAATCGGGCATCGAAGGCACGTCGAACAGCACATGGCCTTCCGCCACATAGGCATGACCGGAGGCGACCAGCCCTTCGATGATCGTGTGCATCTCGGCGATGTGGTCGGTCGCGCGGGGCTCGATGAAGCGCGGGCGCTCGCCCGGTACGTTCACATCCTCGGCCATCAGCACGCCGAGGTCGCGGATATCGCCGTGAAAGGCGGCGAGCGTCCCGTCGGTGAGTTCGCGGATGGTGATGCCGCGCTCGGCCGCGCGGGCGTTGATCTTGTCGTCCACGTCCGTGACGTTGCGGGCATACGTGACATGCGCTTCGCCGTAGAGATGGCGCAGCAGCCGGAACAGCAGGTCGAAGACGATGATCGGCCGGGCATTGCCGATATGGGCCGCGTCGTAGACCGTCGGCCCGCAGGCATACATCCGCACATGCGTCGGATCGATCGGCGCGAACGGCGCCTTCTCGCGGGTCAGGGTGTTGTAGAGCCGCAACATCGGCGCCATGAAACCGTCTTTCGTAACCCTGGAACGCGACCGTGCCGCCACCTGTGGAGGCCGCCCGTCCCCATGCCCTAAATCCCGAGAACCGATCAACTTTTACGATTCGCGAGGCACGTGCCCCCGAACCGAGGTGATCGGACGGGCCGGATGCCAAGCTCCCTGCGTGTTGCACGGAGGCGACGGACCCTGCCGAGCAACTGGGCTACCCCAAAACGGTGATGAATTCGAGAACGACGCCGGGAGAGGTTCGGTCAAGGTCGCGACAATCCGGAAAGGATTTGTTTACCGACGAGGCCGAGATTTTCCCAAACGCGAATCCTCCCATCCGGTGAATCCCGCCTTTCGTGGATCCCGTCATCAAGGTCTTGCCCATGCGACACTCGGCTGCCGGTCTCGGCGCTCTCTGCGCCTTTGCGCTCATTTCCTCCGCCGCCCTGGCCGTCGATGACGGCGAGAAGCCGGCCCGCGTGCCCGGTCAGGTGGAGAAGACGTTCCTGATTCCCGCCGGCGAGGGTTACGGAGTCGGCGAATGCCTGGTGGCGGGCAGCGGTTCCTGCGGACAGGTCGTGGCCGATGCCTGGTGCGAGGCGCAAGGCTTCGCCGTCGCCGGCTCCTTCGGCGTGGCCGCTCCCGAGGACTATACCGGCACCATCGACCAGCCGCCTGCGCCGAAGCCCGTCGAGCCGCCGATCCGCATCACCTGCAAGGACTGATCGGCAAGGACTGATCCGCAAGGATCGATCCCGCTCGTTCGAGGCGGCCCGGCCCGATGCCGGGGCCGCCTCCGGAGCCGGATCAGCTCTTGAAGAAATCGCCGCAGCGGGGCGGCGCGTCGGTGGTGCCCCAGGGCATCAGCGGCACCGCCGTGGTGGAGTTCTTGGGCGAACCCTGGATCACCTTGTCGGAATAGACCATGTAGATCAGCGTATTACGCTTCGCGTCACAGCCGCGGACGATCTGCATCGACTTGAAGATCAGTGACCGTCGCTCGCTGAAGACCACCTCGCCCTGTTTCAGCTTGTCCTTCGGATTCTTGAACGCCACCGGGCCGACCTGCCGGCAGGCGAGGGAGATGTCGGAGACATCCTCCGCGAGGCCGAGCGTGCCCTTGATGCCGCCCTTCTCGGGCTGCGTGTACCAGCAGGCGATGCCGGAGACCTCCGGGTCGTCGATGCCGTAGACCACCAGCTTGTCGTTGGGGGTGAGCGGACGCCACACGGTGGATTTATCGAAGATCCGGTCCGTATCGTCTGCGCGGGCCACCGCTCCGCCCATCGCCAGCCCGGCCAACCCCACAGCCACCGCCCTGCTTGTGAGACTCCGAAGACACATCATCACACCATTCCCCTCAAGTTTGTCGATGGGCATGTGGGAACACTGTCCCGCTCTCGCGAGGGCGGTTAGACAACCTTTGCTAAAGCGCTCTTCCGTACCCTGTCCGAGGGCCGGAACCGCCCAGCTTCACACCCGTTCCTGACAGGTCATGCCGCTGATCCCTCCACAGATCCGCAAGCTCGTCGCAACGTTCGGCGCCGCCATGGCCGCCATCACGTTCGGGACAGCCGTGCAGGCACAGGCGCCCAACGCCCAGTGCCAGCGATACCGCTACGAGCTCGCCAATCTCAGCGACGGCGCCAACACCGCCCGCGCCCTGCAGAACGAGATCGGCCGGTTGGAGGCGTATTACCGGACGCTGAGCTGCGAGGGCGGCAAGTTCCTGTTCTTCGATTCGCGCCCCCCGCAATGCGGCGCGGTGGAGCAGCGCATCCGGGCGCTCCAGGCCGGGTACGGCGCGGAGAACGGCGAAGTCACCGCCGCCCGGCGGCGTCAACTCACGGCGGCCATTGCATCCTCCTGCGCCGAGACCGGGCAGAAGCTCGTGGACGGCCCCGCGGGCGAGCAGCGCGGACGGGGCGGGGCGCAGGTCGTCTGTGTCCGGACCTGCGACGGCGCTTACTTCCCGATGAACAATCTGCCCGACGGTCGCGAAGGGGCCAACGAACTGTGCCAGGCTCTCTGCCCCGGCACAGAGGCGGTGGCCTATTCGATGCCTCATGGCGATGACGGCCTGAAACAGGCCGCGTCGATCAAGGGCAGCCGTGCCTACGTCTCCCTCGCCAACGCGTTCAAGTTCCAGAAGAGCTTCACGCCCGATTGTTCGTGCAAGAAGGCGAACCAGACCTGGGCGCAGTCCCTGGTAAAGGCCGAGAGCATGCTCGTCCGGCACAAGGGCGACATCTTCGTGACGCCGATGCAGGCGGAGGCCATGTCGCGACCGAAGGTACGCGTCACCCTCGCGGGCCGCGCGGACAAGACCGTGGCCGCCATCGCCGCCGATGCGGCGACCCGGAACGGGGCCATCCTGTCCGAATCCGGCGCGGTTCGCGACGGAGCCACGACGCAGACGCCCCCCCCTAGCGGCGAAGAGCGCGCCAATATCCGCATTATCGCGCCGAACATGATCGCGACGCCGGCTCGGACCATAGCACCCTAGAGGCCATCGCCGAAACGCCGAACGAACGAGGGAGCATTCCCCCACGGAGCCGTCGATCGCACCGAGCGTCATGGGCGCAACTCGCTGACGGTGAACGGTTTTCTCCGTCTGCCACGACTTTGAAGCCGCGCGGGGCGGCAGAGTACGGGCGAATGATCCGGGAATGAATTTGGAACCATCCCGGCTCCATTCGGTTCCGATGGCCACATCAACCTTTGTGAGTGACCATCCATGCGGAACCTCCGCCTGCTCTTTCTGACCGGCACCATGCTGCCGGCCCTGATCCTATCGGGCCCCCTTTCGGCCAGCCCCGACAATGGTGGGCCGGGCGTGATGCTGCTCGCGCAGGCAGGTCCCGGTGCCGAACGCGGTGATCCGCGCGGAGGCGGCGATGCTCCCCGTGGCGGCGCGGCCCGGCCCGAGAGAGCCGAGCGGCCCGAGCGGGCGGAGCGGCCCGAGAAAGCGGAGCGTCCCGAGCGCGCCGAACGCCCGGAGAGGGCTGAACGTCCCGAGCCGCGCCAGGAGAAGCCCCCTGCCCGCGAGGAGCGTGCCCCGGCCGAGCGGCCCGCGCGCCCTGATCGTCCCGAGAAGCCCGACCGCGCGCCGGCCGAACGGCCGACCCCTCCCGCCGCGCGTGAGCGCGATGCGGACCCGGCCCCCGCCCGTCCGGCACCCAAGGAGGCTCCGACTCCCCGCGAGCGTGCCCCCGCCACTCCCGAGCGCGACGCGACACCCGATCGTCCCGCCCGCCCGGACCGTCCTGCCCGGAACGAGAAACCCGATACGGGCGCCAAACCCGAGCGCGGCGACAAGCCGGAGCGCGCCGAGAGGCCCGACCGGGAGAACCGGCCGGAGCGCGGAGACAAGCCGGACCGGAATGAAAGGCCGGACCGGAACGAGAAGCCCGAGCCAGGCCGCCGCACCGGACCGGACGCGACGCCGGATGCCAAGACGCCGGATGCCAAGACCCCGGATGCCAAGACGCCTGACACCAAGGCGCCGGATGCCAGGACTCCTGACACCAAGGCGCCGGACGCGAAGCCTGCTCCGAATGCCCGTCCCGGGGTTCCGGGAAAGCCGTTCGTCCCGCCGGGTCAGGCGCAGGACAAGAACGACCGTGACGACAGCCGCGGGGACGACAAGCGGGGCCCTGACGATCGACGTGGCTCCGATGACAAGCGTGGCTCCGACGACCGGCGCGGCCCGGATGACCGGCGCGGCACGTCGGACGACAACCGGCCCGGCACGCCCAACCGTCCCGGAAATACCGACCGCACCCCGGCGGTGGGCGATTCCGATCGGCGCAGCGAGATCGAGCGGCGCGACCGTGAACGCCGCGAAGCGTTCGAGCGCAAGGACGAGCGGGATCGCCGTGACGTCTTCAACCGTCCAGGCCGGCCCGGCTATGTCGAGGGTGGGTTCCGCGGCAACGATGTCCGCAGCTACGACGAAGTCCGCCGTGACCGGCGCGAGTTCAACGAGGGCGGCCGGACCTATATCCGCGAGCCGGGCCGCATCATCGTGCGGGACCGTGACAATTACTTCATCCGTCACGACGAGAACGAGCGCTTCCGGTACCTCGACCGCGGTGCCTACCGCAGCGAGCGCCGCGGCGGCGACACGATCACCTATCTCGACCGTCCGGGCGGTATTCAGATCGTCACCGTGGTGGACGATGACGGCCGCCTCGTGCGCCGTTCGCGCCGCTTCCGCGACGGCCGCGAGGTCGTGATCATCGACAACGGCTTCGGCGGTCCCCAGCGCCCGATCTACGAGGATGTCGTCGACCTGCCGCCGCCGGACATCCGCATCCCCCGCGAGCGCTATGTGGTGAATTACGAGGGCGCCGACGAGCGGCAGGTCTACGAGGCCCTGTCCGCTCCGCCGGTGGTGGCGGTGGACCGCCGCTACACGCTCGATCAGGTGCGCTACAGCCCGCAGCTGCGGGCACGGATGCGCAGCGTCGACATCGATACGATCACCTTCGATACGGGTTCGTTCGACGTCACACCCGATCAGGCCTCGCGGCTCGGCAACATCGCGGCGGCGATCAACCAGGCGGTGAAGGCCAACCCGCAGGAAGTCTTCCTCATCGAGGGCTACACCGATGCGGTGGGCAGCGAGGTCGACAACCTGTCGCTTTCGGATCGTCGCGCCCAGTCGGTGGCCACGGTGCTCAGCCAGAACTTCCAGGTGCCGCCGGAGAACCTGACCACCCAGGGCTATGGCGAGCAATCCCTGAAGGTGAACACCCAGGACGCCTCGCGGGAGAACCGCCGGGTCACGGTGCGCCGCATCACCCCGCTGATCCAGCAGCAGGGCGAGGCTGCGGACGCTCCGCCCAAGTAAGTCGGCTTAGCTGCATTGTCGTGACGTCACGGGCCGCATGTCTCGAAAGAGGGGTGTGGCCCGCGCCGTTCCGTGCTTCTCCAACACTCCCGCGAGCGCGCGACATCGAGGAGACCGGCGATCATGGCCGAGGAGAGCGACCGCCTGATCACGGCGGGAACGCCGATCTTTCGTCGGACCACCCTCGCTTTGTTCGCCGCAGGCTTCTCTACCTTCGCCGTACTCTACGGCGTGCAGCCGCTGATGCCGGTCTTCGCCGACGAGTTCCATGTCTCGCCGGCCGAGAGCAGCTTGTCACTGTCGCTCCCCTGCGCGATGCTGGCCGTGGCGCTCCTCGTGGTCAGCCCGCTCTCCGAAGTCTGGGGGCGCAAACCCATCATGGTCGCCTCCCTCTTCGCGTCGGCGATCCTCACCCTCATCGCCGTGATCGTGCCGAGCTGGCATGGCTTCCTGGCATTGCGCGCGCTCACCGGGCTGGCGGCGAGCGGCCTGCCGGCGGTCGCCATGGCCTATCTCAGCGAGGAGATGGATGCCCGCGCCATCGGCCTGTCCATGGGGCTCCTCATCGGCGGAAACGCCATGGGCGGCATGGTCGGGCGGCTGATCGCCGGCATCATGACCGATCATCTGTCCTGGCGCGTGGGTCTCGGCACCATCGGAATCCTGGCGCTCGTCGCCGCCATCCTGTTCTGGCGCGGTTTGCCGCCATCGCGGCGCTTCCTCGCCAACCGGATGCGCTGGCGCCAGGTGCCGGGCACGTTCGGCCAGCATTTCCGCGATCCGGGCCTGCCCTGGCTCTTTGCGGAGGCGTTCCTGCTCATGGGCGGGTTCGTCAGCGTCTACAATTACATCGGCTTCCGCCTGCTCGATCCGCCCTACAACCTGAGCCAGTCGGCCATCGGCGCGATTTTCGTGGTCTATCTCGCCGGCACGTTCAGTTCGGCGGTGACCGGCGAGATCGCCAGCCGGCTCGGACGCCGCCGGGTCTTGTGGCTCGCCATCCTGCTTGGGATCGTCGGTATTCTGTTGACCCTGTCGGAGCACCTTCCCGTCATCATCGCCGGCATCGTCGTCGTGACGGTGAGCTTCTTCGGCGCCCATTCGGTGGCGAGTTCCTGGATCGGGCGACGCGCCCTGCGCGACCGGGCGCAAGCCTCCTCGGTCTACCTGTCCCTGTATTATCTGGGCTCGTCGGTGCTCGGGACGGCGGGAGGCTGGTTCTTCGATCATGCGGGGTGGACGGGGGTCGTCGCCTTCTTCGGCGGGCTTTACGGGCTCGCGCTGGCCATCGCGCTCCGTCTTTCGCGACTGCCGCCCCTCATCCCGGCCACATCCTCCGGCCACGACCGTTGACCCGCCCGCCGCGACGGCCCATCTAGGCGATCGTCGTCGCTCACCGGAGCGACAGGCGAGCAATCGCCGCCGACAGGGCAACAGGCGAGCGATCGCCGACAACTGAGGAAGTCCGGCTCGCTTGGTCCAAGCGGCTCCGGCTTACGGAACCGAACGTGTTCGAGCTCGCCGTCGCTGTCGCTCTGATCGCCCTCAACGGGGCCTTCGCGCTGTCCGAACTCGCCGTCGTCTCGTCGCGGAAGTCGCGGCTGCGGATGATGGTGGAGGCGCGCCGGCCCGGCGCCCAGGCCGCCCTCACCCTCGCCGAGAATCCGGGGCGCTTCCTTTCCGCCGTCCAGATCGGCATCACCCTCGTCGGCATCCTGTCGGGCGCCGTGTCCGGCGCGGCCCTGGGCGAGCGCCTCACGGAAATCCTATTCGAGGCGGGCCTGTCGAAACCCGTGGCCGATCCTCTCGGATACGGGATCGTCATCGCCATCATCACCTACCTCTCGGTGATCATCGGCGAATTGGTGCCCAAGCACGTGGCCCTGCGCGACCCTGAGGGCATCGCCTGTTTCGTCGCGCGCCCGATGCGTCTCATCTCGCGGATCGCGCTTCCGGCGGTCTGGCTCCTCGACGCCTCCACGCGCGCGGTGTTCCGGCTGTTCGGCCAGGAAGCCTCCAGCGCCAGCGCGGTGACCGAAGAGGAGATCCGCACCATCGTCGCGGAGGCCGAGACGGCGGGCGTGATCGAGACCGACGAGCGCAAGATGATCGCCGGCGTGCTGCGCCTCGGCGACCGCGCCGTGCGGGGCGTCATGACCCCGCGCACCGACGTCCACTGGATCGACCTCGACAAGGCGCCGGAGGAGATCCGCGCCATGCTGGTCTCGAGCCCGCATTCGCGCATCCCGGTCGGCGAGGGCAACCCGGACAACATGCTGGGCGTCGTGCAGGTCCGGGAACTGGTCAAAGCGCTCATCGAGAACGAACGGTTCGATCTGCGCGCCTATATCCGCAGCGCCCCCGTCCTGCCCGATACGCTCGACGCCCTCGACGCACTCACGGCCCTTCAGGCGGCCGACGTTCCGATGGCCCTGGTCCACGATGAATACGGCCATTTCGACGGGCTCGTGACGCCGGCCGACATCCTCGACGCCATCGCGGGCGCATTCCATTCCGAGGATTCGGAACCCGAGGCGGTGCAGCGCCAGGACGGGTCCTGGCTCATCGCCGGCTGGATGCCGGTGGACGAGATGGCCGACCAGCTCGGCATCAAGCTCGAATCGAGCCGCGACTACGAGACCGCCGCCGGCCTCGTCATCGCCAAGCTGCAGCGCCTGCCGGAGACGGGCGAGACCTGCGACATCGCCGGATGGCGCTTCGAAGTGGTGGATCTCGACGGTCGCCGCGTGGACAAGATCCTGGTGTCGCGGATCGCCTGACCGTCCCGCCTTTCCGAAGGTCTCGGACCGTTCTCGCGACGGACTAATGGTGGATGGCCTGCGTCCCGTCCATCCCCGTCCAGACGAGGCCGTGCCGCGGAGCCTATGCCCAACGGCACGGACTGGCTCGACGTCGCATCTTGACTTCGACGGCCGTCGGCGTTTGCCGAGCCGCATGACTTCGACCTTGGTCGAAGCGCATCAGATCGCAGCCGTACCTGAACGATCGAACCGAACAGCTTTATCGCCGAGAAGGCACCGCCGCCGCGAGGTGCTCTGGATAGAGGTTGAGATAGACTGTATATACTTCTTATGATTTGAGGGTAATAATTCTTTATCTAATATACCTTATAACATCCGTGGCTAACATCTGTATAATAATTCACACAGCATCGGAGCATGCAATGAAGTTCATTGGACATCTGAGCGTGATGCTCAAAATTGCCGTCCCGCTGACTCTGATGGGCCTTATGGCGATAGGTCTCGTCGTCTACGCCCGTGCCTCGCTAAACAGCGTCTTGGAGCAGACGAATCACTTCGCCGACGTCGCCACGGTCCGGCAGGAGAGTTACCTCCGTGCGCAGCTCCATGCCACGGACGCCGCTTTACTCAGCCGAAACATCGTGGTGGAGACGCAACAGGAGGTGATGAACCAGTACAAGGCGCGTTATGACGGAGCGACCAAGACGGCGCTGGTCTACGTCGACAAGCTGATCGCCTTGGCCGAGACGCCGGAACGCCGCAAGATCGGTCACGACCTACGACAGATGTTCGAAACTTACTTCGGCATTCTCGACCGTTCCATCGTGTTCGCGATACAGAACGATGCCGCCAAGGCGATGAAGGTGATCCAGGACGAGGGGCGGCCGGCGCGGGCCAAATTATACGCCCTCATCGAGGAGCGCAGCCAGCGGGTCACGGATGAGATGCAGGCCCGTAAGCACGCCCTGGAACTGGAAGTATCCAATACGGTGCAGAGCCTCATTGTCATCGCGGCGCTCGGACTGACCGTTGTTGTTGCCCTCAGCGGGTTCATCGTGATGTTCGGCATCACCCGTCCGCTGGCAAGCCTCGTCCTTGTCCTGCAGCGGATGGCGAAGGGAGACATCGACGCCGAGATCGTGGAGGCCCGACGCGGGGACGAGATCGGCGCCGTGGGCAAGGCCGTGGAAGGCATCAAGGCCATGGTCGCCCGGAAGGCCGCCGAGGAAGCCGACATCCGGCGTCTCGCCGAGGAGGTCGCCCAGGCCGAGCGCCAGCGCACGATGATCGCCATGGCCGACAGCTTCGAAGGCGCCGTGGGCGGCATCATCCAGATGGTGTCGGCCTCGGCGACCGAACTCCAGGCCACTGCCCAGACCATGACTTCCACCGCCACGGAAACGGCGAGCCAATCCATGACCGTGGCCGCCGCCGCCGAGGAAGCCGCCACCAACGTCAACACCGTGGCGGCGGCGGCGGAGGAGCTCGGCGTTTCCGTCCAGGAGATCGGACGGCAGGTCAGCGGGTCGGCCGATCTCGCCCAGGGCGCCGTATCGGAAGCCGATCGGACGGCGGCCCTGGTGCAGACACTGTCCCAGACCGCCTCGCGCGTCGGCGACGTGGTCGGCCTGATCTCGAACATCGCCGCCCAGACCAACCTTCTCGCCCTCAATGCCACCATCGAGGCAGCCCGCGCGGGAGAGGCCGGCCGAGCCTTTGCCGTGGTGGCCACCGAGGTCAAGGAACTGGCCAGCCAGACGGCTCGGGCGACCCAGGACATCTCCAGTCAGATCTCCCAGATCCAGGGGGCGACCGACGAGGCGGTCTCGGCCATCGCCTCCATCACGGCCCGCATCCGCGAGATCGATTCGGTGGCGACCACCATCGCCGCGGCGGTGGAGCAGCAGGGGGCCGCGACCCAGGAGATCGTCCGCAACGTCGCCCAGGCCGCGACGGGAACGAGCGAAGTGACGAGCAACATCTCGGGCGTCGCGGGGTCCGCCGAAGAGACGGGGGCCGCCGCATCCCAGGTGCTCGGCTCGGCGGGCGAGCTCTCTCGCCAATCCGAGCACCTGAACGCCGAGGTCCGCCGCTTCCTCGACAGCGTAAGAGCGGCCTGAGGCCGTCTCCGGCTGCTGCATTCGGTGTCCGGCGAGCACGGGTCCCCTCTCCCACACGGGAGAGGGAGCCGGCTCCGGCCAACCTGACCGAAGCGACCGACCGGAGGGGGTATGAGGCCGACCGGCATCGGTCTGAGACCGGCCGACGATGAGGAGAACTCATCGTCGGCCGCCCGCGTGACTGCGCGGCGGCGGGCGTCCGCCGAACGCGCTGAAGACGACCATCGGTCGGGATCAGCGCCGCTTGGCAGGAGAAGCGGGATCCGCTTTTCGGGCCGATTCTGTCAGTCGCGACCGCCGAGCCGCGCCGCCACAATGTCCCGGCCGATGAGGGGCAGCAGGCTCGAGAGGTCCGGGCCGTGCTCCAGCCCTGTCACCGCGAGGCGGAGCGGCATGAACAGGGCCTTGCCCTTGGCGCCGGTCCGCTCCTTCACTGCATTGGTCCAGGCTTTCCAGGTCTGGCCGTCCCAGGGCTCGGACGGCAGCACGTCCAGGGCGGCGGCGGCGAAGCCCGAATCCGCGATGACCGGCGTCACCTCCCCGGCCACGATCCGCCACCATTCGGCGGCGTCCCCGACCTTGGTGAGGTTGGGCTGGATCACCGCCCAGAACGCCTGCGCCCGTTCCTCCGGGATGCCCATTCCGAGGAGGCGTTCGCGTGCCTCCTCATACGGCATGGCATGGATCAGGCGGGCATTGAGCCAGTCGAGTTCCTGCGGATCGAATTTCGCCGGCGCCCGCGAGATGTGGGAGAGATCGACCAGGGCGGCGAGTTCGTCGAGGTTAGGCACCGCGCGCACCGCCTCGGCCGAGCCGGTGAGCACGGCAAGCGAGCGCACCGCGCCGGGTTCATAGCCGGCCTCGCGCAGGCCCCGGAGAGAGAGGTGGCCGAGGCGCTTCGACAGACCTTCGCCGTCGGCGGTTGTGAGCAGGTTGTGGTGGCCGAAGATCGGCACCGGCTGGTCCAGGGCCTCGAAGATCTGCACCTGCACGCCGGTATTGGTGACGTGATCCTCACCGCGAATGACATGGGTGATCCCCATCTCGGCATCGTCCACCACGGAGGGCAGCGTGTAGAGGTAGCTGCCATCGGCGCGGATCAGCACCGGGTCCGAGAGGGAAGCGCAATCCACATGCGCCGGCCCGCGCACGAGATCGTCCCAGGCGACGGTGCGGGCGTCGAGCTTGAAGCGCCAATGCGGCGTGCGCCCTTCGGCCTCCAAGGCCGTGCGCTCGTCATCGGTCAGGCTGAGCGCGGCGCGGTCGTAGATCGGCGGCTGGCCACGGCCGAGCTGGCGCCGGCGTCGACGCTCGAGTTCCTCCTGCGTCTCGTAGCAGGGATAGAGCCGGCCGGCCGCCTTCAGGCGCTCTGCCGCCGCGTCGTGGATGGCGGAGCGGTCCGACTGGCGGGCGAAGAGATCGGGCACGATGCCGAGCCAGGCGAGGTCTTCCTCGATGGCGTTGGCGAATTCCTCCGTCGAGCGCTCCCGGTCGGTGTCGTCGAGGCGCAGCAGGAAGCGCCCGCCATGCGCCCGCGCGAACAAGGCGTTCAACAGCGCCGGGCGGGCGTTGCCGATATGGAGATACCCCGTGGGCGAGGGCGCGAAGCGGACGAGAGGGGCGGATGTCATGCCTGCCCGTCTACAGCATCGACCCGAACGGTGGGAACCGGCTTTCGGGAAGACCGGGGCAGGTCGCACATGATAGGTGCCGCCGTCGCAGGAGCCTCGGCGAGCTCCGCCCGAGCGCGCTTGCAGCCCGGCCCAAACACGATCGCGACCAGAACGAATTCCGGTCCTGATCGCATGTCATCAGGAGGCAAAGTCGCGGCCGACCTGCGCCTTGCTCTCTACTCTGGGTCAGGTGGCCACGGCTTGGACCTCAGTCTGAGTCTAGTCCCAGTATCCGATGGAGCCTGGACGTTGCGGGAGACCGGACCGGCCCGTTGGCGCAGAAGCTTGCTCGGTGTTCCGGCCCCACGGCCCCTCCAAACCCGATAAGTCCAAGCTTATACATCGCAGGCTGCAGGTTTCATTGCTGTCGCGATAGGATGACGGGTCGCGCCGCGCCGGCGCATCAGACAAAGAGTGCCCAATGCGGCGAGGCTCATTGCCCCTGCCAGGATCCGTGAGGGTCTGACTCCCATGCGCCTGGCCGAGCGATCCAAGGCGACTTCGAAGCCACCGGCGAGATTTGCGACAAGCGGCACGATGGTCGTATCCAAGAAAAACTTCGGCGCCGACGGTCCAGCCGGCTTCTTTAGAAGGTAATCTCGATCAATCATCATCGTAACCTCCGATAATGCCGCACCTGATTTTGCAACTATACATGGATGCATGGGCCGGACGTAGAACCTGACGAGACGGCCGATGTTCCCGCAGCTGTATTGGCACGGAGATCGTTCATTGGATAAGCCCACCTACAAGCCGTACCGCCTTCCATCAGGGGGATGGGGCTCGGCCCGCTCCGTCGGCAACATCCTGCGGCGCGAAGGGGTGCTGGCGAGCGTGCCGATCGCGCTGACCCGCCACAACAAGGTCGACGGCTACCAGTGCAACAGCTGCGCCTGGGTGAAGCCCGCGAGCCCCCTGCCGTTCGAGTTCTGCGAGAACGGCGTCAAGGCGGTCGCCTGGGAGCGGACCGCGCATCGCTGCACGCCGAAGTTCTTCGCCGAGCACACCGTCACCGAACTTCGGGGCTGGGACGATTTCCACCTCGAACAGCCGGGCCGCCTGACACACCCGCTCCGCTACGACGCCGCCAGCGATAAGTACGTGCCCGTCTCCTGGGGGCATGCCCTGGAGGAGATCGCCCGGGAGCTGGGCGCAGTCGAGGACCGTCACAAGGGCACGGTGTTCTATAGTTCGGGCCGCCTGTCGAACGAAGCGAGCTACCTGTACCAGCTCTTCGCCCGGCTCTATGGCAACAACAACCTGCCCGACTCGTCCAACATGTGCCACGAGACCACCTCGGTGGCGCTGCCCGCCAGCATCGGACAGGCCGTCGGGACGGTGACCCTGGAGGATTTCGGCAAGTCCGACTGCATCCTGTTCTTCGGCCAGAACCCGGGCAGCAACGCTCCCCGCATGCTGCACCCGCTGCAGGAGGCGAGCGAGCGCGGCGTTCCGATCATCACCTACAATCCGCTGCGGGAGCGCGGGCTGGAACGGTTCCTGAATCCGCAATCGCCCACCGAGATGCTGACCGGCAAGGATACCCGGATCAGCTCGCAGTATCACCAGGTCAAGGCTGGCGGCGATCTCGCCGCGTTGGCGGGCATCTGCAAGGCGGTGCTGGACACGCACGAGGCGTCACGGGAAGCGGGCGGCCCGGCCGTGCTGGACGAGGCCTTCATCGCCGAGCACACCCACGGCTTCGACACTTTCGCCGACTGGCTTCGCCTCCAGAACTGGGACGAGTTGGAGCGCCGTTCGGGCCTCCACCGCGCGAATATGGAAGCAACGGCGCGCGTCTATTGCCAATCGCACACCGTGATCGGCGTCTACGGCATGGGGCTGACCCAGCACCGGGCCGGGGTCGAGACCGTGCGGATGCTGGTCAACCTCCTGTTGATGCGCGGTAATCTCGGCCGCGTGGGTGCCGGTATCTGTCCAATTCGCGGACATTCCAACGTGCAGGGCCAGCGCACGGTGGGGATCACCGAAAAGCCCGAACTCTTTCCCCTGGACCGGCTGGGCGAGCAGTTCGGCTTCGAGCCACCGCGAGAGGCCGGCTACAACACCGTGGAGGCCTGCGAAGCGATCCTGAAGGACGAGGTACAGGCCTTCTTCATGCTGGGCGGGAACTTCGTGCGGGCCATCCCCGACCACGGCCAGATGGAGCCGGCCTGGCGCCGCCTGCGGCTCACCGTCAACGTGATCACCAAACTCAACCGATCGGCCCTGCTACCGGGCGCAGTCAGCTACATCCTGCCGGTGATCGGCCGCCTCGAGATCGACGAGACGAAAGCGGGGCAGCAGGTCCTCTCGATGGAGGACACCTCCGCCTGCATTCACGGCAACCGGGGCCTGCGCCGCCCGGCCTCGCCCCACCTCATCAGCGAGGTCCGTCTCATCTGCGAGTTGGCCCGGCGGGTGCTGGAGCCTAATCCGCGCGTGCGCTGGGACGCCTATCAGGAGGATTACGCCGAGATCCGCAAGGAAATCGCGGAGACGCTGCCGGACTCTTTCTGGGATTACGAGCGGCGCATGTGGGAGCCGGGCGGCTTCCAGCGTCACCTGCCTGCGAACAAGCGCGAATGGCATACGGATACGGGCCGGGCGAACCTCGTGACGCCGACCGGCCTGGACGAGGACGCCGACATGCCCGACGTCGGTCACGGCGTCCTGCGCCTGATGACGCTACGCTCGAACGATCAGTTCAACACCACGGTCTACGGCTACGACGATCGTTTCAGGGGCATCAAGAATACCCGCAAAGTGGTGCTGATGAACCGCTCGGACATCGACAGACTCGGGCTGAAGATCGGACAGGCGGTGACGTTGAAGACCGTCGCCGATGACGGGATCGATCGCCGGCTCTCCGACATGCTCGTCGTCGCCTACGACATCCCCATCGGCTGCATCGGTGGCTACTATCCGGAATGCAACGTGCTGATGCCGATCTGGCACTATGCCATCGACAGCAAGACTCCGGCGGCCAAGACCATCCCGGTCACCCTGCATGCCGATGACGACCGCGTGCTGGCGCCTCAACTCGAATACGCCACCGGTTGAGGGCGGCCCCGCCCCGCTTCCCAGCCAAGCCCCCCGAGCATCGCGACCTTCGACGGATAAGACCCGCGAGAGAACACCGCAGCCGCGCGACGTTCGGTCGTGGGCTGCGGCCAGCGAGCCCCGATGCCGCTCGGCCACGCGCCGGGATGACGGGGGTGTTTCGCGACATCCTGCCGGGACCGACCGGCGTCCGGGCCTCGCTCACGGCATCGCCCCGATGAGGACCTGATCCGACCTCGAAGAAAGTAATGAGGGTTAATTCAAATACTTAGCAGCACTCATTTGGCCTCAACACATGTTGTTGTATGCCTGATTGAACTGCGCAAGTCTTCGTTGAATTCCGGCAAGGACGAGGCTGATCGTTGGCTGACTCAGCGGCATGCGCATGATGGCGAAGCTCCCTTCGCCGACGATCCGACGGCGCATCCGTGCCGCCTCACCAGCCATCGGAATAGGTCTTCTCCTCGGGGGCTGCCAGCCGAGCATCCTCGACAGTAAGGGACCCATCGGCGCCGCCGAGAACAACATCCTGCTGATCGCGACGGTCATCATGCTGGCGATCATCGTGCCGACGATGATCGCCACCGTCATCTTCGCGTGGTGGTACCGGGAATCGAACCCGAAGGCGCGCTACCGGCCGGACTGGGCCTTCTCGGGGCGTATCGAACTCGTGGTCTGGTCGATCCCGTTGCTGACGATCATCTTCCTCGGCGGGATCGCGTGGATTGGCGCCCATGATCTCGATCCGGCCGTTCCGATCCGCTCGGACAAGAAGCCGATCCAGGTCCAGGTCGTGTCGCTCGATTGGAAATGGCTGTTCATCTACCCCGAACAGCGCGTCGCCGCGGTCAACCAGCTCGTCGTCCCCGTCGATACGCCGATCCAGTTCCACCTGACCTCGAGCAGCGTCTGGAACTCGTTCTTCGTCCCCGGCCTCGGCAGCATGATCTACACGATGCGCGGGATGGTCACCCGGCTCAACCTGCTGGCCGACCGCGAGGGCGACCATCTCGGCCTGTCGACCCATTTCAGCGGCGACGGCTTCTCGGACATGAACTTCTCCATGAAGTCGGTCTCGCCCGCCGGTTTCGACGCATGGGTCGCCTCGGCCCGGGGCGCCGGTTCGAGCCTCGACAAGGCGGCCTACGGCGCGCTGGCCCAGCAGAGCATCGCGGACAAGCCCCGGACCTTCGGCGACATCGATCCCGAACTGTTTCAGGGGATCGTCGACCAGACCGTCCCTCCGGGGCCGGGGCCGACTGAGAAAGCGGACGGTGCGCCGCCGAACGTCCGGCCCAAGGGGGGATCGTAGACATGCTGGGCAAGCTCACCTGGGAGGCCATTCCCCTCAGCCAGCCGCTTCCCCTCGTCGCCTCCGGCGTGGTCGCCCTCCTCGTCCTGGGCGTCCTGGCCTGGATCGTGATCGGCGGACACCTGCCGTATCTCTGGCGGGAATGGATCACCAGCGTCGATCACAAGCGCATCGGCGTCATGTACTGCGCCCTGGCCCTGGCGATGCTCATCCGCGGCTTCTCGGACGCGATCCTGATGCGCACGCAGCAGGCGCTGGCCTACCAATCCCCCGGCTATCTGCCGCCCGAGCATTACGATCAGATCTTTTCGGCGCACGGCACGATCATGATCTTCTTCGGCGCGATGCCGTTCATCGTCGGGTTGATGAATTTCGTCGTCCCCTTGCAGCTCGGCGTGCGCGACGTCGCGTTTCCGACGCTGAATTCGGTGAGCTTCTGGCTCACGGCGACAGGGGCGCTCCTCGTCAACATATCCCTGGTCGTCGGCGAGTTCGCCCGCACCGGCTGGTGGCCCTCGCCGCCCTTGAGCGAGACGACCTACTCACCCGGCGTCGGGGTCGATTACTATCTCTGGGCGATCCAGATCTCCGGCATCGGCACGTTGCTGTCCGGCGTCAATCTCGTGACCACGATCCTGAAGATCCGGGCGCCGGGCATGAGCTACCTGCGCATGCCGATGTTCTGCTGGACCTCGCTCGCCTCGAACCTCCTGATCGTCGCGGCCTTCCCGATCCTGACCGCGACGCTCGCGATGCTCACCCTCGACCGCTACCTCGGCTTCCACTTCTTCACGGACGAGTCCGGCGGCAACTCGATGATGTTCATGAACCTCTTCTGGGCCTGGGGGCATCCGGAGGTCTACATCCTTGCATTGCCGGCCTACGGCATCTTCTCCGAGGTCATCTCGACCTTCTCGGGCAAGCCGCTCTTCGCCTACCGCTCCATGGTCGGCGCCACCATGGCGATCTTCGTCCTCGCCTTCATGGTCTGGCTGCACCACTTCTTCACGATGGGCGCGGGGGGCGACGTCAACGGCATCTTCGGCATCACGTCGATGATCATCGCGGTGCCCACCGGCGTGAAGATCTTCGACTGGCTCTTCACCATGTATGGCGGCCGAATTCGTCTCACGACCCCGATGCTGTGGTCGCTCGCCTTCATGATCACCTTCGTGGTCGGCGGTGCGACCGGCGTCCTCCTGGCGATCCCGCCCGCCGATTTCGTGCTTCACAACAGCATGTTCCTGGTGGCGCACTTCCACAACGTCATGGTCAGCGCCGTGCTGTTCGGGGCGTTCGCCGGCTACACCTACTGGTTCCCGAAAGCGTTCGGTTTCCAGCTCGACGAATGGTGGGGCAAGGTCGCGTTCTGGTTCTCGGTGGCGGGCTACGTCATCGTGTTCACGCCGTTCTACGTGCTCGGCCTGATGGGCATGACCCGCCGCATGCAGCATTACGACATCGAAGGCTGGCGCCCCTGGATCCTGATCGCCGGTTTCGGCGTCGCGGTGATGCTCATCGGGGTGATCTGCCAGATCGTCCAGCTCGTGGTCAGCATCCGGCGGCGGGAGAGCCTGCGCGACCTCACCGGCGACCCCTGGGACGGACGCTCCCTCGAATGGGCGACGGCCTCGCCGCCGCCGGTGTTCAACTTCGCGGTGATGCCTCGGGTGGAGGGCGAGGAAGCCTACTGGACCATCAAGCAGCGAGCCCGCGAGCAGGCGCGCCTGCGCGAGGAGCCGGATTACGAGCCGGTCGAGATGCCGCTCAACAGCCCCACCGGCTTCATCTGCGCCTTCTTCGCGACGCTGATCGGGTTCGCCATGATCTGGCACATCTGGTGGCTGGCCGGATTCGGAATCGCCGGCGCCTTCGCGACCTTCGTGGTCTTCGCCTGGCGCGACCGGCTCGAATACGAGATCCCGGCCGACAGCGTCGCACGGATCAACCGCGCCAACCGCGCGACCCGGATGCAGGCCCTGGAAAACGCACGGCGGAGAGCCGCATGACGGACGGCCTCGCTCTCCCGGCACAGGCCCGGATCCGGACAGACCCTCACCATCTCGGCCACCATGCCCGGTCGGGTGAAGGCCACGCGACGGCCACGGGCCGGGGAACCGGCGGTCCTTCTCCCAAGCGGATCGTCGTCGGTTACGGGTTTTGGATCTTCCTCCTCAGCGACATCGTGATGTTCGCGGCCTTCTTCTCGGCCTACGCGGTGCTGCAGACGGGCACCGCGGGCGGCCCTACCGGGGCGCAACTCTTCGACCTCGACAACGTCGCGATAGAGACCGCCTTTCTGTTGATCTCCAGCTTCGTCTGCGGCGTCGCCGGCCTGGCGCTCACGGCCAAGCGGCACCTGATGTTCCAGGCCGCGATGGCGGTGACGTTCCTGTTCGGCGCGGCCTTCCTCGCCCTCGAACTCCGGGAATTCGCGGACCTCATCGATCGGGGCGCGGGGCCGACCCGCAGCGCCTTCCTCTCGGCCTTCTTCACGCTCGTGGGCTGCCACGGCCTGCACGTCTTCGCCGGCCTCCTGTGGCTCCTCACCATGATGGCGCAGGTCGCCACCAAAGGCTTCCGGCCCGACATCCTGCGCCGGGTCATGTGCTTCTCCCTGTTCTGGCATGCCCTCGACATCGTCTGGGTGGCCGTATTCACCGTCGTCTACCTGATGGGGTCGATCGCATGAGCGCCGAGAATCGCCACGAGACGGATACCGCGCCCGGGGACGAGTTCGGTGGGGAGGATATCGGCAAGGGCCTGCGCGGCTATTTCATCGGGCTCGTCCTGGCCTCGCTGCTGACCGCCGCGTCCTTCGCGATCCTGCGCGCCAACTTCGTCTGGGCCCCGGCCATTCCGGTGGCGCTCCTCGTCTTCGCCATCGCCCAGATGGGTGTCCACCTCGTCTTCTTCCTGCACATCACCACCGGGCCGGACAACACCAACAACGTGATGGCCCTGGCCTTCGGCGTCCTGATCGTCATCCTTCTGTTCGGGGGCTCGATCTGGATCATGAACAACATGAACCACAACATGATGCCCCAGACCCCTTCCGCGCCGAAGCATCATTAGGTCCACCGCCGCTCGGCCATGCGCCCGATCCCGCAACCACGCAGCAGGTTGGACAGGACGTGAACGGCGACCGTCCCATCATAGCCGCTCTTCAGTTCGGCCTCGGCCTCACGCTCGGTGTCGTGACCGCGATCGCGGCCGACCTTTTGCTCTGGATGCTGATCTGAGCGACGAAAGCCCGGACCGGTCTGCGTTCGACGATCCGGCTCGCACCGCGCTTCGACGAGCCTGACTTGTCGAGGCCCGTCCGCCGGGCCTCACCGAGACGGGGTATCAGGCAGGATGGGCGTGTTCCGCCACCGCCGCCTCGGCACCGCCGGCGTCATGGTGGTCGCCAGGAAGTCCCTCGGCCTGTAGCCGCCACATCCGCTCGAAGACGCCGCCGGCGTGGCGCAGGAAGGCGGGGCTGCCATCCTCGACCACACGGCCCTGGTCGATGACGAGGATGCGGTCGAAACCCGTGAGGGTGGAGAGCCGGTGGGCCACGCTGACGACCGTCCGGTGGCGCATGATCCGCACCAGGGCGGCCTGGATCGCCATCTCGGATTCGGTATCGAGGGCGGAGGTCGCTTCGTCGAGCAGGATGATCGGAGCATCCTTCAGGAAGGCGCGTGCAATGCCGATCCGCTGACGCTGGCCGCCCGAGAGCTTGGCACCGCGCTCGCCGACGATCGTGTGATAGCCCTGCGGCAGGCGCCGGACGAAACCGTCGCAGGCCGCGGCCCGGGCGGCGGCGAAGACGGCCGCGTCGTCGGCATGCGGGCGGGCGAAGCGGATATTCTCCATCACGCTGCGATGGAGGAGGCTGATGTCCTGGGGCACCACCGCGAGGGCATCGCGAAGCGAATCCTGCGTGATGGAGTCGATGGGCGTCCCATCGATGAGGATGGCCCCCCTCTCCACGTCGTGCAGGCGCTGCAGGAGTTGAATCAGCGTCGACTTGCCCGCGCCGGAAGGGCCGACGATCCCGACCTTCTGCCCGGCCGGAATGGTCAGGCTGACACCGTCGAGCGCGCGCGCACCCGGTCCATAGGCGAAGGAGACATCCCGCAATTCGATCCGGCCGGCGCTGCAAAGCAGGGCGGGAGCGCCCGGCGCGTCGCGTACCGTCCGGGGCTTGGCGATGACCGCCAGGGTTTCCTCGATGAAGCCGAATTGCTGCGCCACGTCCACGAGCGAGAGGGCCATGTCCTTCGAGCTGTGCAGGATGCGCAAGGTCAGGCTCGCGACCATCACGATGTCGCCGGGGCTCGCCTGCCCTCGCCCCCACAGAACGATCGCCCAGGTCAGGATGCCGGCCGCCATCACCCAGAGGGCGAGGTCGTGGAGGAGACGGGCGATCTCGAGATACATCCAGCTCCGTCGCTGGGCGGCGGCCTCGGCCTCGAAGCCGGTCCGCAGGCGCAGCCATTCGCGGCGGCGCGCCGAGAAGGCCTTGACCGTCCACATGTTGGTGATCGTGTCGACGAGGTCGCCGGCCACGGTCGCCGCCTCCCCCGAATAGGCCCGATGAATCGGCCGGCCGCGCTCCCCGAACACGATCAGGCCAAGGGTCACGGCGGTGACGAAGACGAGGAGGGCCGCCGTGAGCGTGAGGTCGATGGTGGAGAAGATGATCACGGCCCCGCCGACATCCACGAGCGGCGGAATGATGCGCCAGATCAGGGTGTTGATCAGCGCTCCGAAATTGCCGGCCGTGGCCGTGATGCGCTGGCCGAGGGAACCGGCGAGGTTCTCGGCGAAGTAACGCATCGATTGCGCGCTGAGCTCGTCGAAGAGTTCGAGGCGCAGGCCGACCCCGACCCCGACCGTCGTGCGGCAGGCGAGCCAGCCGGTCAGCCGGGCGAGCAGGCTCTCGGCGGCGATCAGGCCGAGAAACAGTATCAGCACCCCGGTAACAGCCGACGCGGCGTCGGATGGCAGCGTCATCGCATCGACGAACCGCTTGAGCACGTATTGCTGGCCGACGCCGCAGGCCGCCGAGGCGATCACGAGGGCGAAGAGCAGGCCGAAATGCCAACGCCAGCGCGAGATGTGATGCAGGATGAACCGGCCGGGACCGGACAGGTGCGGGGAGACGAAGGGAGCGTCCGTCATGAGGTACCTGATATGTCCGCAAACAGGCCCTGCTGGCGGGCGAGTTCCGCGGCGAAGTCCGGGTCGCAGGACCGTCGTCCATCGGGATCGGGCGTCGAGAACAGACCGACCGCGCAGGGCCGCTCGTTGTCCCATCCGGGATAGTCGACGACCGGATAGAGGCAGATTCCCTCCACCGGAACGCCCATTCGGCGGGCGGCCCGGACCTCGCCGCAGACGTAATGCAGCCAGGCAGGGCGGGCGCTGCCTTCGGCGCCCGTCTCGGCCACCAGAATGGGGCGTGCGAACCGGGCATGCACGTCGGCCAGCATGTGGCGCAGGGGCCGGTAGGCGTGGTGCCCGAGGGGGATCGTCCCCCCGCCATGGACCCATTGGTTGTCCGGATAGAAGTTCACGCCGACGATATCGAGGCAGCCAGGATCACCGCCGAGTTCCGGACAGAGGCGTCCGCTCACCATGTCCAAAGCTTCGTATTGCACGCTCCGGTAGGCGTTCGCGGCCGCCTCGCCCTCGGGATGCCCGGAAATCACATGGATCAGGGGTTCGGCATGGAGGAAGCGTGCGTCCGGCACGACCTCCCGGATGGACCTCGTCGCGGCAATGGAGGCTCGCACGAGTTGTCGCTTCAGCTCCGGCCCCCGTTCCAGTGCCAGGGGCGCCATGCGGGCGACGTCGCCTCCTGCCCAGGCCCAGTACGAGATCTCGTTGACGGTACAGAAGGCGGGTGTCCCGTCGGTCTCGGCAGCGACGACCCGTGCGGCGTGGGAGGCGAAGTCGGCGAAGCGGGCAACGAAGGCATCCGACCAGATGTCGATGTCGTTGGGCCAGCCGTAATGGCAGAGGTCCCAGATCACCCGCAGGCCGCTGTCACGGGCCGCCCTTAGCATCGGCAGGGCACTCGACCAGTCGTAGCAGCCAGGGGCGACCTCGATCCGGTGCCAACGCAGGCCATCGCGGGCGCCGCCCAGCCCGCGAGCGCGCAGGGCCGCATAATCGGAGGCCGCCCAGATGTCGTGGCCGGTGGCGGCGATCAGGTCGAGGCGGCGTCCATCGGCGCGGCGATGGGTCGAACATTCGAACCCGCCGAGGAACGGCGGCGGGGTGATCGCGTACCCCCTCCCGCATGCCGGTTCCTCGCGGAACGCGCTCACGGCGCCGGTCATTCCGCGGCCTGGCGCGCGGGGAGCGGCGGAGTGGCACCGAGGGCGTCGCGAAGGCGCTGCATGGCGCTGATCCGGGTCGGCATGAGGAGGCCCCGTGAACTCGTCAGGGCTCGGTTGGTGGTCGGCGCTCCACCCTGGATGGCAGGCGGCGCAGGACTCGACAGAAGGCGTGAGATTTCCGCGGCAAAGCTGTCTCGCAGGACCGCACCGCGATTGGCGAGATGCCAGGGCCCGGCCTCGCCATCGATGAGGAGGTCCAGCGCCGCATGGGCGAGATCCGGCAGGTAGCTCAGGGACAGGATCTCGGTCGGCCGGGGCAGTCTTCCGCCGCTCTCCCCGAGGGCTCCGAGAAACTGCTCCGATCCGCTGGCCGGTTCGGGCGCATCGAAGACGAGGCCGGGCCGCACGATCAAGCTGCGCGGGGCGTGGGACCGGATGCGCCTTTCGGCCTCGGCGACGCTTTGCGCATAGAGGCCCTCGGGCCTGACCGGATCGGCCTCGCAGGCGGGGCGACCGAGGCTGCCGTCGAAAACCCGGTCGCTGGAAAAAACCAGGAGTGGAATGTCCGCTGAGGTGCAGGCGGAGGCGACCCGCCCTGCCCGGCCGGCATCGACGAGAAGCGTTCCGCCGGGATAACGCCTTGCCGCCGCATCGATATCGAGGCCGGTGGCGTCGATCACCGCCCAGGCTCCGTGCAGGGCGATCAGTTCGGCGAGGGCCGAGACCTCTCCGGACGCGGCCGGAGTGCCGATGTGACGGAGACCACGGTCTTCGCAGATGCGAGCCAGCCCGCGCGCCCGCGCGCCATCGGAACCGAGGATCAGGACAGGCCTGGCCCGCTCCGTATGGGCAACCGGAGAGGCTTCGGCCGGCTTGTCGTAATAGCGCGACGGTCGGCGCCACCAGCCGGGCATGTCGAGGACCGGATGATCGAACCGTCCCGTGCGCGCGAGCGATGCCGCGGCTTTGGCCAAGGCCGTCGCGCGGGGCAGCGGTGCCCGGATGTCGAAGGCGCCGGGCTCGTAGGTTCCGGCCCGGGCGACGAGCAGGCTGTTCCAGTCCACCGCTCCCATGAGGGACCATAGGGTCACGGCTTTGACCGAAATGTCTTTCACACGGAGAGCCGTGGCGGCATTCCAAAGCTCCGCCAGCCAGCGCAATTGTTCGTCCCGGCTGCAACCGTGATGCGCCTCGGTGATCGCCATGGGCGTGCGGTAGCGCTGCCAGACCTCGGTGAGGCGGGCGGCGGGACCCGTACCGCCGTCGCAGAGGGCGACGCGTACGGCCTCCGCATCGGCGTAGCGTTGGCGGCCGTTTCCGCCCCGCAGATCCTTCGGGTACGCGCCGAGCCGACCGTCGAGATAGCGCTCACTCGTGAGATAATGGTTCACACCGATGATGTCGGGCGCACCTTCCCCCTCGCCGAGAAGGGCCAGATCGTCCAACGGGACGCCATGATCGATGAGGCGTCGAAACCAGGGATGGGTACGATCGACCCGCCCGCAGAGGAGATCGAGGCTGAGCCAGCGTCGCTCGTTCTCGTAGGCCGCCTGGTTGGCGAGGGCGGGCGTGCTGAAGGTCCGCCCGATATCCTCGGTCTGGACGAGGCGGGCATCCGGGATCACCCGGCGGATCGCCCGCATGGCGAGGAGGGTCGCCTTGCATTGGTTGACGACCATGCGCAGGAAAGCGGCCTCGCTGCGCAGGTGAGGGTACCAATGGCCGTAGAGACCGCTGAATCGCGCCGTGGTCAGCGGTTCGTTGACCGGCGTGACGTCGCGTAGCCAGGGGAAGCGCCTGGCGACCGAGCCGGCATAATCCTCCAACAGGCGAGGCAGGGCCGGATCGAGGAGGCTGGTGTAGCGCGGGCCGCTACCGTGATGAAGCAGGCCGACGATCGGGACGATGCCGTGGCGCTGCAGGCGGGCCAGCCGCGCGTCGTGCCAGGACCAATCCCGCGCATCCGGATCATGCGGGGCGACCGTCTCCCACAGAAGAGGATAGCGCAGGGTACGGATTCCGAGCCGCGCGACGGCATCGATATCCCCCATGCGCCAGCGGTGACCGGTCTCGCGGATCTGATCGCGGAACCGGTCTTGAATCCGGGCAACCGTACATTCGAAACCACCCCACAGTTCAGGGGGTGCGGCTGATGAATTCATCGTCCAATCCGCGACCGCCGGTTTAGGCATTTGTCGGGTTTCATACTAATCATGACCCGATATCTGAAAAGATGTCACATGTTATTCGAATAATAATATGCATCGGCCACGGTAATATCATTAACTTATGCGATAGACGGCATGTTTAGCTGAAAATATTGGTTTTTTATTGATCCTGATCTGCCTGTGCTGCTTCGCTTGAGCGATGGCTGGCGGAGTTGAGGAGGGAATTCATCTGTGAAGCACGAAGCTGGACCGACGCCGCCTTCATCTATTGGACAGGGACTTTCCGCCATCAATGCGATCCCGACGTTGCGGCATTCATGCCTCGACTTCGAGTATCGGGGCGCGTCGCAGAGCGATGCTCGCCCATTGCTGGCCTGTTTCTCACATCTACGCTGGAATTTCGTCTGGCAGCGTCCACAGCATCTTCTCAGCCATGCGTCCGAACGGTTCGATGTCGTCTTCGTCGAGGAGCCCATCTTCGAGGCGGGAGCCATGGCGCGGCTGGAGCGCAAGCGTATTGGGCCGTCCCTGCAGCTCCTCGTCCCGGTCATCGATCCCGCGGATGCACGTGAGGCCGTCTCGATCCTGCAAGGCCTCCTCGCACAAGAACTGGACGCCCTCGGCCATACGACGCGGATCTTCTGGTACTATACGCCGGCAGCCATCGCCTTCACTTCCGAACTACCGCGCGATCTGACGCTCTACGACAACATGGATGAGCTGTCGGCCTTCAAGGGTGCGTCGGATACGCTGGTCGCTCAGGAGACGGCTCTGCTGGGACAGGCCGACCTCGTCTTCACCGGCGGGCACAGCCTCCATGCCGCGAAATGCGACCGACATCCGAACATCCATTGCTTCCCATCCTCAGTCGATGCGGCGCATTTCGCCCGCGCTCGGGGAAGCGTCACGGCTGACCCTGCCGATCAGGCTGCGATCCCGCATCCGCGCCTGGGATTCTTCGGCGTCGTGGATGAACGTTTCGACGCCGATTTCCTTGCCGAACTCGCCGACCTGCGGCCGGACTGGCAGTTCGTCATTCTCGGTCCGGTGGTGAAGATCGATCCGGCCGGATTGCCGAGAGGGCCGAACATCCACTGGCTCGGGCCGAAGTCTTACGCCGAGCTTCCGGACTACTTGGCGCATTGGGATCTCGGCCTGATGCCCTTCGCCCTCAACGCCTCGACACGCTTCATCAGCCCGACGAAGACGCCTGAGTTCCTGGCCGCCGGACTGCCAGTCGTCTCGACGCCGATCGTCGACGTGGTGCGCAGCTACGGCGAGATCGGTCTCGTCGAGATTGCCGAAACGCCGATCCAGGCCGTCCTCGCAGCCGAAGCCTTGATGGCGCGCCCGCTAGAGCCCTGGCTCACCCAGGTCGATACTCGCCTCGCGGGCGGTTCCTGGGAGCGGACCTGGGCCGACATGGAGGCGAAAATCATGGCCGCCCTGGGCATCCCGATACTTGCTTCCTATTCGCCGCCGCTCCGCGAGACGGCCTGATCCTCCTTTTCCACTTTGTCGCGCGCCTCTCCACGCCGCCGCCCGGGCGACGGCGTCGGGCCGCTGCATGAGGGCTTGAAAGCGATGTATGACTGGCTGATCGTTGGAGCGGGTTTCGCGGGCAGTGTCCTGGCCGAAAGGATCGCACGGGAGCGCGACGAGCGAGTCCTCCTCGTCGACCGGCGCAACCACATCGGCGGCAACGCCTATGATTGCCTGAATAAAGATGGCTTGCTGATCCACCAATACGGGCCGCACATCTTCCACACCAACGCGAAATCCGTGTTCGACTATCTCTCCGGCTACACCGCGTGGCGCCCCTACGAGCACCGTGTACTGGCCGAAGTGGATGGCCAGCGCGTTCCGATCCCCATCAACCTCGACACGATCAACCGGCTCTACGGGCTCGATCTCGATTCCTCACAGCTCGAAGCGTGGCTCGCGGCACGGGCGGAGCCGGTGGAGGAGATCCGGACGGCGGAGGATGTCGTTGTCTCCACAGTTGGGCGCGAACTCTACGAAAAGTTCTTCCGTGGTTACACGCGCAAGCAATGGGGGCTCGATCCCTCACAGCTCGACAAATCCGTGACGGCACGCGTGCCGACGCGGACGAACCGAGACGACCGCTACTTCAACGACATCTACCAGGCGATGCCCAAGCATGGCTACACGGCGATGTTCACCGCCATGCTCGATCATCCGAACATCACCCTGGCTCTCGATACCGATTACCGGAGCCTCAGCCGTTCCGTGCGGGCCTGCCGCACGATCTTCACGGGACCGATCGACGCCTTCTTCGACACCTGCTACGGCCCGCTGCCCTATCGCAGCCTGCGCTTCGAGCATGTCACGCGAGACGTGCCTTGGCACCAACCCGTCGGGGTGGTCAACTATCCCCAGACCGAGGATTACACGCGCGTCACCGAGTACAAGCATCTCACGGGGCAGCAGCACGCGCATACTGCGCTGACCTACGAATATCCGGTCGCGGAGGGTGAGCCCTACTACCCGATCCCCTGCGCCGAGCATCAGGCGCTCTACAAGCGGTATGAGCGCCGAGCCTTGGAAGAGCAGAGGGTTTGGTTCGTCGGACGCCTGGCGACCTATCGTTACTACAACATGGACCAGATCGTCGGGCAGGCTTTGGCCACGTTCCGGCGGATCGATGCGGAGGTGTCGCGGCGCGACGGGCGAGCGCGCCCGTCGGCGGGCCATGAACTGGCCGCGCCGAGCCCCGCCTGAGGGGCCGGATCGCGACCTCCAATGGGAGGCTCAATCAGAGACCGCTGCGCCGCCATCCGCTTCTTCTTCGGTCGGTAATTCGCAGCGGTTGTGGATGTCGGTGGCCGCAATGGCTCCGTGGCCCATGGCGACGACCACCTGATCGAGGCCCCGCACCACGCCGCCGGCCGCATAGAGACCCGGCACCGTGGTCCGGTTGTGCTCGTCGACGATCAGGGCGCTCGTCCCGTCATGGCGGGCACCCATGGCGAGGGCGAGTTCGGAGCGGATCGTCAAACCCAGGGCCGAATAGAGCACCTCGAAACGGTGCTCCGCGCCGTCCGCCGTTCGCAGCACGGTGATCCGGCCGTCCCCGATGTCGAGGCCGAGCACCGGCTCGTGCACCACCGTGATCCCATGTCGTTCCACCTGCTCGCGCTGGCGCGCGTCGAGCGCCATGCCCTGGCCGAGGGTCAGGAGAGTGACGTCCCGGGAATAGGTTCGAGCGACGAAGACGGCCTCGCCGAGGCCGCGGTCGCCATAGCCGATGACGGCGATCCGCTTGTCCTTCGCTTCGTAGCCGTCGCAGATCGGGCAATACCGCACGAGCCCGCGCCGGATCGCGTCGGGCAGGTCCGGCAGGTTCGGCTCGATGTCGTCGGCGCCCGTGGCGAGCAGCACGCGGTGCGCGCGGATCTGGTGTTGGGCGCCCCCGCCCTCGACCGTAGCGATGAAACGACCGTTGTGTCTTTCCAGCTTCGTGACCGTCCCGTCGACGATCTTCGCACCGAAGCGGAAAGCGTGCTCGCGCTGGCGGGTCAGGATCTCCGGGCCAGATATTCCTGCGCTGAAGAACGGAATATTGTGGCTCGTCGGGATCCAGGACGTTCGCGCCTGACCGGAATCGACGACCAGGAAGCGGCGTTCGAACCGGGCCAGGTACAAGGCCGCCGTCAATCCTGCCGGACCACCGCCGATCACGAGGCAATCGAGGCAAGTATCCCGGCTCACCGGTGATGCTATCGTCATCCCGTCATCCGTCCTGAAAGTTACCCCCGATACGCGCCGCGCCGCTCGATCCCCCATCGCCGCCTCACATTCGAGAGGGATTCACGGCTCCATCGCAGGCCATCGCCGAGCCCTGCCCACGAGAAGTAACGCCATTCTCAGGAGGTGCGGGGGCAGAACAACAACCTGAATCAATCGGCGCGGCTAAGCTTGGTGAAAGATCGGTGGCGACAACACTTATTAAAATTTGTTCTTATCCTTGTTAAGGGATGATTTTGCGCGGATGCCAATCTATTTTAACGCTTGGCCGGATCGGGGGTGATAGTCGGTAGAGATTGTCCGCCGACGGTGCGTGGTCGTGCGAGCAGGCTCGCTGTCTCTCCGCGGGTGGCAGAGGCGGCGCTCCGTCGAGCGTCAAAACCGCCAGTGATCCGATGCCGCTGATCCGCAAGCTCATGAATGTCATGACTTTGTCCGAGGATGAGCGCCATGCCATCCAAGGGTTACCCAGGACATACCGCCGCCTCGCTGCTCGCGAGGACATCACGTCCGAGGGTCACGGTTCATCGCAATGCTCCGTCATCCTCGACGGGTGGGCGTGCCGTTTCAAAACCCTGCAGGACGGTCGGCGACAGATCCTGTCCCTGCATCTCCCAGGTGATATCCCCGATCTGCAAAAGCTCCATTTGCCGGCGATGGAGCATAGCCTCGGCGCCCTGACGGAATGCACGGTTGCCTTCATTCCCCATCACGCTCTGCGTGGTCTGACAGAGCATTTTCCTGCCATCGCGGCGGCCTTTTGGCGGGATACTCTGCTCGACGCTGCGATCCTCCGCGAATGGATGGTCAATATCGGCCGACGCTCCTCGACGGGGCGGATCGCCCATCTGCTCTGTGAGATCTACACGAAGCTCACCGCCATCGGCTTGGCGCAGGATGGTCGCTGCAGGTTTCCCCTGACGACGGGAGATCTTGCCGATGCCACCGGACTCACGGCGGGCGATGCCGGTCAGGTCCTGCAAGAATTGAGGGCCCGCGGCCTGATTTCTTTAGCAGGTGATGAACTCGTCATCGAGAACTGGCGATCTTTGAGCGAACTCGTCGGGTTCGATCCGACCTATCTGTACCTGGCACCCAGCATGGCGGGCCGGACCGGATTACCGGATGGAGCGGCCTTCACGAAGGAGCCCTCCGTCGAGCCGGCGAATCGAGAGCGGTGCCTTCCAGACGCCATCAACGGCATTAACCAAGGTCAATGCAGGCTATAATATCAGCGTTCATAAGGATCTCTCATACTCTTTGCGCCGTGAGACCCGCGAGTTTGAAGTGAACAGGTGCATCGTTTCGGCTCTGCTTCTTGTGTCCCTCTGGACGCCGGGGACGCCTGGATCAGCCCAGGGTACGATCGCATCGGCTCAACCGAGTGGCTCCGCCAAGGTATTTCCGGTTCCGCCTTCGTCCGCAGCGCCTCCCGACGACGGCCAATGGACGATGCCGGCCAAGAATGTCGCGAGCACCCGTTACAGTGAACTCTCCGAGATCACGCCGGAGAACGTCGGAAACCTGCGCGTCACGTTGACCTTCTCGGTGGGCGTCAATCGCGGTCAGGAATCGTCACCGCTCGTGATCGGCGGGACGATGTACGTCCTCTCGCCCTACCCCAACATCCTTTACGCGCTGGACCTGACGAAGCCGGGCGCGCCCTTGAAATGGCAGTACAATCCGAAGCCCGAGGCTGCGGCCCAGGGCGTCGCATGCTGTGATGTGGTCAATCGCGGGCCGACTTTCGCGGATGGCCATGTCTTCTTCAACACCCTCGACGGCAACGTCGTCTCGGTCGATGCCGAGACCGGGCGTGAGGCGTGGAAGACGAAGGTCGGTAACATCCACATCGGCGAGACCATGACGATGGCGCCTCTCGTCGCCAGGGGCAAAGTCTTCGTCGGTAATTCGGGCGGCGAATTCGGTGTGCGCGGCTGGATCCAGGCGCTCGACCAGCAAAGCGGCAAGGTCGCCTGGAAGGCCTTCAATACCGGGCCGGACAAGGACGTGCTGATCGGGCCTGCGTTCAAGCCATTTTACGACATGGACAAGGGCCAGGATCTCGGGGTGACGTCGTGGCCGCCCCAGGCCTGGGAGCAGGGCGGCGGCACGGTCTGGGGGTGGCTCTCCTACGACCCCGATCTCGATCTCCTCTATCACGGCACCGGCAATCCCGGTCCCTGGAACGCCGACCAGCGGCCCGGCGACAACAAGTGGACGTCCGGCATCTTCGCGCGCGAGGCGGAAACGGGTCAGGCGCGCTGGTTCTACCAGTGGAGCCCGCACGATCTCTACGATTGGGACGGGATCAACGAGCAGATCCTGCTCGACATGACCTGGCAAGGGCAGCCCAGGAAGGTGCTCGTCCGGCCGGAGCGCAACGGCTACGTCTACATCCTCGACCGGGTGACCGGCGAGGTTCTCTCGGCAAAGCCCTTCCACGCCATCACGACCACGACGGGCGTCGATCTGAAAACCGGTCGTCTGCAATACATTCCCGAGAAGAAGCCCGAGATGGGCAAGGTGATGCGCGACATCTGCCCCAACGCCTCCGGTGCCAAGGACTGGAGCCCCTCGGCCTACTCTCCCAAGACCGGCCTCCTCTACATGCCGCATACCAATCTCTGCATGGACGAGGAGCACATGCAGGCGAACTACATCGCCGGTACGCCTTATCTCGGCTCCGAGACGCGGATGAAGCCGGGGCCCGGTGGCCACCGGGGCGTTTACACCGCCTGGGACGTCGCCAACGAACGTGCGGCCTGGTCGATCAAGGAAAACTTCCCGGTCTGGAGCGGAACCCTCGTCACCGCCGGCGACGTCTCCTTCTACGGGACCATGGACGGCTGGTTCAAAGCCGTGAACGCCAGGACGGGCGAGGTCGTCTGGCAGTTCAAGACCGGCTCCGGGATCATCGGGCAGCCGACCACCTATCGGGGTCCGGACGGGCGCCAGCACGTGGCGATCCTGTCCGGCGTCGGAGGCTGGCCGGGCGTCGTCGTTTCCGCCGATCTCGACCCGCGCGACGGCACCGGTGCCCTCGGCTTCCTCAACGCCATGCGAGACCTCAAGGAGGCCACCACCAAGGGGGGAATGCTCTATGATTTCGCCCTCCCATAAGAGCGGAGCAGCCCTCCTCTGCTGCTTGGCGATGGTTGCTGCATCCGGCGCACAGGCGCGTGAGCTGCGGGTCTGCGCGGACCCTAACAACCTGCCCTTCTCGAACGAGCGCGGTGAAGGGTTCGAGAACCGCATCGTCGAACTCATCGCCAGGGATCTGAAGGCGACCGTCGCCTATACGTGGTGGGCGCAGCGGCGCGGCTTCCTACGCAACACGATCCGTGCCGGGGCATGCGATCTCGTTCCCGGCATGCCGGTGGGGCTCGGGGGACTGCGTCCGACGCGGCCGTATTATCGTTCCGCCTACGTCTTCGTGTCGCGTGCGGATGGGCCGGCGGTCGCCTCCCTGGACGACCCGGCCCTGGCCCGCCTCCGGATCGGGGTGCAGCTGGCCGGCAACGATGCGGCGACCACTCCGCCCGGCCAGGCCCTCGCCCGGCGCGGCCTCACCGACAACGTCCGCGGCTTCGTGCTGACGGGCGATTACGCCGAGCCCAACCCGCCGGCTCGGATCATCGACGCTGTGGCGAAGGGCGAGATCGATGTGGCGATCGCCTGGGGGCCGATGGCCGGGTATTTCGCGGCGCAATCCGATGTCCGGCTGCGAGTCACACCGGTCTCGCCGCTGACCGACGGCCCGATGCGTCCGATGGTCTTCGACATCGTCATGGGCCTGCGTCGGGAGGACGAGGCGCTCCGCCAGGAAGTCGGCGCGTCGCTCGCCGGGCGTCGCCAGCAGATCGACGCGATTCTGGCCGAGTACCACGTGCCCCGTGCCGAGGAGGCGGTCGCGCAACCCGTCGCGGCGCGATGACGGCGCGTCTGCCCGCGCTGATCCTCGTCGCCCTCGTTCTGACGGCTTGCCAACGCGAGGAGCGGGAGGCTCGGCCGAGCCCGGTCGGATCGGAAAGCCAGGAGCAGGTCGCCCTCGTCGGGCTCTCGCCCGGAGAGCCCGGGCCGATGGTCCAGACGAGCGGCAAGGCCCGGCTATTCGAGGGCAACGCCTACCAGATGAGCCAGGGCAAGAAGCTGTTCACCTGGTTCAACTGCAACGGCTGCCACGGCCAGGGCGGCGGCGGCATGGGTCCCGCCCTGATGGACGATCGCTGGATCTATGGCGGCTCCATCGAGAACATCGTCCAGACGCTGCGTGAAGGGCGGCCGAACGGCATGCCGTCCTTCCGGGGACGGGCGACGGAAGACCAGATCTGGCAACTCGCCGCTTATGTCCGGTCGATGAGCGGCAACGCTCCGGCGAGCGCAGCACCCGCCCGGAGCGACACTCTGCACCCGCACCCTTCCGAGAACAGGACCAGCCCGAGCCCACCGGTCTCCGGCGGCATTGTCCCGCCGTCCGGGCAGATGCCGCAATGAGCGCGTCGCTCCCCGCCCGGCATGGCCTGGCCCTGGTCTCCATCCTGCCTCTGACCGGCTGCAACCTCATGCAGTCCCCCCTGAACCCTGTCAGCCCCCAGGCCCGTGACCTGCTCTGGCTGTTCTGGGTCTTCACCGGAATCCTCTTCGCGATTTGGCTCGCGGTGATGCTGGCGCTGCTTGCGAGCCTGCGGGCGCGCCGCGCTCTTGATGCCGATCCGCTCGGCGTCGATCTCAGTCGTGAAAACCGGACAGCCGCCCTCGTGGCCGGACTGGCCGTCGCCACCGGGCTCGTCGTGCTGGTCCTGACCGGCCTCAGCTATGCCGGGCAGCGGCGTCTGTCCGCGTCCGAGGACCCTGGCCTGACCATTCGGGTGCTCGGCCATCAATGGTGGTGGGAGCTCGAATACGAAGGTGCGGATCCCAGCCGCAGCTTCACCACCGCCAATGAGATTCATGTGCCGGTGGGCGTGCCAGTTCTGCTGAAGCTCGAATCGACGGACGTCATTCATTCCTTCTGGGTCCCCAGCCTGATGGGCAAGATGGACCTCATCCCCGGGCGCAGCACCACCCTCCGTTTCACCGCCGACCGTGCGGGGACTTATCGCGGCCAATGCGCCGAGTTCTGCGGCCTGCAGCACGCCAAGATGGGTATGCTGGTGATCGCCCAGGAGCCGGAGGCCTTCGGCCGCTGGCGGGACGCGCAGGTCCGACCCCGCATCGAGCCGGCGAGCGCCGATGCCAGCGCAGGCGAGGCCGCTTTCACTGCCGCCCCCTGCTCCATGTGCCACCAGATTCGCGGGACGGGGGCCGCCGGCCGCATCGGCCCGGATCTCACGCATCTGGGCTCGCGCAGCACGCTTGGCGCCGCCACGTTACCGATGAGCCGCGGCAATCTCGCGGCCTGGATCGTGGACCCGCACGGCATCAAGCCGGGCGTGAACATGCCTCTGGTCAAGCTCGACCCCGATCAGATCAACACTATCTCGGCTTACCTCGAGGGCCTCAAATGAGCGAGGCCACCACCGCCATCGGCGACCCGCCCGATGTGGCGCGCGAGGGCCCGGCCCTCACCGCTCGGCTTGCCCGGATATGGGGCACCCGCGAGGGGATCATCGGCTGGCTCTCCAGCGTCGACCACAAGGTGATCGGTCGCCGCTACATCGCCACTGCCTTCCTGTTCCTGTTCCTGGGCGGTCTCACCGCCATCGTGATGCGCCTGCAGCTGGCGCGGCCCGAGGGCAAGTTCGTCGGGCCCGACACCTACAACCAGCTTTTCACGATGCACGGCTCCACCATGATGTTCCTGTTCGGCGTGCCGATCGGGGAAGCCATGGCGGTCTACCTCGTGCCGCTGATGGTCGGCACCCGCAACATCGCCTTCCCGCGCCTCAACGCCTTCAGCTACTGGATCTACCTGTCGGGCGGGATGTTCCTGTGGATCTCCTTCCTGCTCAACATCGGCCCCGATGTCGGCTGGTTCGCCTACGTCCCCCTGGCGGGTCCCGAATATTCGCCCGGCAAGCGCGCCGACGTCTGGGCGCAGATGATCACTTTCACGGAGCTGTCGGGACTCTGCGTGGCGGTGGAGATCATCGTCACCGTGCTCAAGCAGCGCGCGCCGGGCATGAGCCTCGACCGTATTCCGCTCTTCGTCTGGGCGCTGTTCATCAACTCCTTCATCATCATCTTCGCGCTGCCTGCGGTGATGATCGCCTCGACGTTTCTCATCCTTGACCGGCTGATCGGAACGCATCTGTTCAACCCGGCCGAGGGCGGTGACGCGCTGCTGTATCAGCACCTGTTCTGGTTCTTCGGCCACCCCGAGGTCTACATCATCTTCCTGCCGGGAACCGCTTTCGTCTCGGCCATCATCCCGACCTTCGCGCGCCGCGAGATCTTCGGTTACCTCGCCCTCGTCCTCTCTTTGGTCGCCACCGGGTTCCTCTCCTTCGGGCTGTGGGTCCACCACATGTTCACGACGGGACTCCCACAACTGGGAGCGGCCTTCTTCACCGCCTCCAGCATGCTGATCGCCGTCCCCAACGGGCTGCAGATCTTCTGCTGGATCGCGACGCTGTGGGATGGACGCCCCATCTGGCGCACACCGCTCCTGTTCGTGATGGGCTTCTTCTTCATCTTCGTGGCGGGCGGCCTCTCGGGCATCATGCTCGCCTCCGTGCCGATCGATACCCAGGTGCACGACACCCACTTCGTCGTGGCGCATTTCCACTACGTGCTCATCGGCGGCAACGTCTTTCCGCTCCTCGGGGCGATCTACTACTGGTTCCCGAAATTCACCGGCCGGATGCTGTCGGAGCGGCTTGGCGCCTGGAACTTCTGGCTCGCCTTCACGGGCTTCAACATCACCTTCTTTCCGATGCACATCAGCGGGCTGATGGGTATGCCGCGGCGCGTCTATACTTACGGTCCCGAGATGGGATGGGCGAACCTCCAGATGCTCTCGACGGCGGGCGCCCTGTTGCTGCTGGCGAGCTTCCTGGTCTTCCTCTGGAATGTCGTCGCGAGCCTTCGTCATGGCGCGGTGGCGGGCCCGAACCCCTGGGGCGCCAGCACGCTCGAATGGGCCACGGCCTCGCCGCCGCCTCCGCAGAACTTCGACCATATTCCCTTCGTGACCCATCGCGAGCCGCTCTGGGCGGAGCGGCAGGGACTGCCGGTGGTGACGGGACTGAGCACGCGCTACCGTGAATTGGTGGTCACCAGCGTGTCGGAGGCCGAGCCGCAACTGCGCGAGACCTCGCCCGCCCCCTCGATCTGGCCGCTGGTCGCCGCTCTCGTCGTCGGCACCACCTTCATCGGGTCGATCTTCACGCCCTACGCCGTCCTCTGGGGAGCGATCCCGATCGCCGCGGCCCTCATCGCCTGGTTCTGGCCCAAGGATACGCCGGAGGACGAGGAATGACCCTCCCGCCTCGCGACCCGCCGTTTTCCGCCGTCGCGCCGGCGCGCATCGTCCGCGACCTCTCGCAACTTCCAACCTATGGGTTCGGGCCCAAGAGCCCGATGTGGTGGGGCACCCTCGGCTTCTTCGTCACCGAGGGAATGGCCTTCGCACTGGCGCTGGGGACTTACTTCTACCTCGTCCAGCAGAACCAGGCTTGGCCGCTCGCACCCGTAGCGCCGGATCATTGGGCGGGCACGCTCAACACGGCATTGCTGCTGGCGAGCCTGTGGCCCAACGCCATCGTCGATCGCGATGCCCATCACGAGGATCTTCCCCGCGTCCGGCGAGGGCTGATCCTGATGTCGCTCATCGCGCTCGCCGCCCTCGGCCTGCGGCTCTACGAGTTCGCCGGTCTGGGTGTCCGCTGGGACCAGAACGCCTACGGCTCGATCACCTGGGTCCTGCTCGCGCTTCACCTGACGCATCTCGTCACCGATGCCGGCGACACCCTCGTCCTCACCGTCCTGATGTTCACGCACCATGCGAAGGGCCCCGCCAAGGGACGACGTTTCAGCGACGTGAGCGACAATGCCTTCTACTGGTATTTCGTCGTGGCCTCGTGGCTGCCGATCTACCTCGTCGTGTACTGGCTCCCCAGGTGGTGACGTCGTCCGTACGGAAACTGCTCGCGCGCGGGCTCCCATCGGCCGGCCTTTATGCGGGCCCGGCGGCCTGGCTCGTGAGCACGCAGGCGAATTACGCGATGGTTCCCTGGACCTGCGCCCATGGCCTACGGGCCGTGCCGCTCGTCGCCTTTCCGCTGATGATGTTCAGTCTCGCGGGCGCCTTTCTGTCCTGGCGAGCGTTCGGACGGTCCGGGGCGGCTCGTATCGGGACCGTTCCGACGCCCGATGCGTCGAGGGTGCCTCCCCTCGACTCGCCCGAGGGCGGACGACCACATCGCCTGGTCGCAATCATCGGAATCTTGGTCTCCCTTCTTTTCGCCCTGGTCATCGCGGTCCACGGCGTCGCCGGGATCGTGTTTGATGGATGCGAGCGATGAGCCGACCTGCCGCCGCGATCGGCCTCGGGCTCGCCACCATGCTCCTTCCGCGCAGCGCCTCCGCTCATGGCGGCGATCTCGGCGAACTCTGGGCTACGGGCGCGGCCTGGACCAGCGATCTGCGGGTCATCCTGCCGCTCTATGGCAGCGCCATCCTGTTCCTCATCGGGACCGTCCGGTTGTGGCGCCGGGCCGGCCACGGGCGCGGTGTGCGACGCTGGCAGGTCGCGTGCTTCTGGTCGGGATGGACGGTGCTCGCCCTCGCACTGCTCTCACCGTTGCATTGGCTCGGCGAGCGCCTGTTCACGGCGCATATGATCGAGCACGAATTGCTGATGGCGATCGCCGCGCCCCTGATCGTGCTGGCGCGGCCTGGAAGCGCTATGCTCTGGGCCTTGCCCGCCCGCTGGCGCGGACCGGTCGTTCGACTGCCGCGACGGCTTGGTCTTGCGGGCGCCTGGAGCGTCGTCAGCCTACCTCTGGCGGCGACGCTCATTCATGCCGTTGCGCTCTGGGTCTGGCATATGCCGGGAGTGTACGACCTCGTTCTCGTCAGCCCGCTCGCGCATTGGCTGCAGCATGTCAGCTTCCTGATGTCGGCCCTGATGTTCTGGTGGACCTTGTTGCGAGGACCGGCACGCCGCCGCGGTTTTGGCGCGGCCTTCGTCTACCTGTTCCTGACGAGCCTCCATACCGGTCTGCTTGGCGTGTTGCTCACGGTCTCGCCCCGTCTCTGGTATCCACGCCAAACCGCTGCCGCCGCCGAATGGGGACTCACCCCCCTGGAGGACCAGCAGCTGGCCGGGCTCGTCATGTGGGTTCCCGCCGGTCTGGTCTATACGGCTGCCGCCTTGATCCTGATGGGGCTCTGGATACGGCACCCAAGTTCCACACGGCACCCAAGTCCCACGCGGCGATCCTATGCGACGTAGATGGATCGTCCTTGCCGCCGGTCTCGCCGCCATCGGTTCCGTGGCGGGAATCGTCGTGCATCGGATCGAGCGCGGGCAAGCTCGGGTGGACCTCGCCAAGGGACTGACCGGCGGCGATCCCGCACGTGCACCGGCCCTGATGATCACCTATGGCTGTGCCGGCTGCCATGACGTTCCGGGTGTCGCTGGCCCCAGCGGCCGGGTTGGCCCGCCTCTGCGCGGGCTGGCCGAGCGCGTCTATATCGGTGGCGTGGTCACGAATACGCCCGAGAACCTCGTTCGCTGGATCGTCGACCCGAAATCCCTGAACCCGCGAACCGCGATGCCCATCACGGGAATATCGGAAACGCAGGCTCGGGACATCGCAGCCTACCTTTACGCAAACCCGTGACGAGCCGAACGGGGCTCTATCCGTGACGCGAATGGCTGCGAAGATACAAATATCTGCTCAACGTTTACGTCCGCCTTGCCGATGATTTATCGTCAAGTAGTCGGGCAGAACCCCGCTCAGTCCGGCCGTACTCTTTCGTTAAAACAGTCAGCTTAAAATGGCTCTGATAGCCGCGAGTTCAGTCATGACAGGGCCGGGTCGCGGGACGGCCACGACTTGGTTCATGCCAAGCATTGCACGAGCGGTATTTTCGCCTCGAAATGCTGACGCAACCGGAACCTCCATCCAGGGCCCGCAGGTCGATGGCACTTGGCTCATCGTGCGCGTGCAGCCGAAGTGGCTCGAGGCATCGAAGACGGCGTCCACGGCGGGCTCGCGAGTATCCTCGGGCAGCGCGCATTAATCGAGAACTGTGAGACCAAGCAGCGCCAGAATCGCGCCCGTCAGGCGGTTCTCGATCTGCCTGCGAGTGACAACAGGTCGGCGGCGTTCAATCGGCTATTTCAGATACGCTCGAACTCGTCACGCGCCATCCCCGTGAGGATATCGGTGATCCGGGGCGACCGCAAATTCGGCACGTGACCGATCGTGACCCGAATCGGGGGCCACCCGCAAACCAGGATCGAAGGCCTTGGGTACCCGGATCTGGAAGACAGGGCCCCGCCCATTGCGGGTAAGGTGACGGCTCGGCACGCGTGTGCAATCCCGTACACATGATGGGCAGAGACACTTTCCGGGAAGGAGCTCACCTAGGCGAGAAGACTTGGCGGAGAGGGGGGGATTCGCCGCCACCGCCCTTAATGCCCTATAAACAAACGGCTTCTTCAGGCGCTCAATGCAAGCTTCGTAGCAGCGTTTCGGTGCAACCGTCAAACCAGCAATGTGCCGGGGAGGCATGGTTGACGAGCGGCAGAACCCGTGAGCCCAGGCCTAACAGTATTGATGACGCGAAAAGTCTGGGCAGAACGTGAAAATCGAATGAGGGTCCCCCGGATCTTGGTCCGGTCGAAAGGTGAGCCTCCGGGTCTCATCCGGCGGCCTGCTGGGCCGTCGCCAACGCGAATTCCTGGGGCGCCAGCCACCCCAGGGCTATGTGAGGACGGCTCTCGTTGTACTGCCGCCGCCACGTTTCGATCTTGCTCCTTGCGTCGGCCAACGACACGAACCAGTTCGCGTTCAGGCACTCGTCGCGCAAACCGTTAAACGACTAGACCAGCGCGTTATCGGTCGGCTTGCCAAGCCGCGAGAAGTCCAGCGTGACGCCCTTCTCATAGGCCCAGCGGTCGAGCGCCTTCCTGACGAACTCAGGCCCGTTATCGACCTGTATCGCGTGCGGCCCTACGCACAGCAGTTCCCCCGACCCTCGAAAATAGGTCGCATCGGCATCTCCCCGCCCAGCGCTAGGTCATGGTCATGGATCGCAGTTTCCCAATGACTCGTGCCGCCGGGCTCGAACGTCTCGCCGCCTTTCTCGAACATGAGGGAGCCGAATATGCCGGGGCTCGCAATTTCGACCTGGGTCCCGAAGCACGGCCAACCACCTCGACGCTTTCGCCCTATCTCCGCCGACGCCTGATCACCGAGGCCGAGGTTGTGGGTGCGGCCGTCGCTGCTTTCGGCGATGAGGGCGCCGAGAAGTTCGTCAGCGAGGTATTCTGGCGGACCTACTTCAAGGGGCATTTGGAAACCCATTTTGCCGCCTGGACGGGGTACCTTGCGCTGGCCGCCGAGGGTCATGAGCGTCTCGCCGTCGAGCCTGGCCTGCGGCGGACCTATGAGGCTGCGATTGAGGGGCGGAGCGGCATCGACTGCTTTGATGCCTGGGCCCTCGAACTCGTAGAGACAGGGTGGCTCCACAACCATGCGCGCATGTGGTTCGCCTCGACCTGGATCTTCACCCTGCGCCTGCCCTGGGCCCTCGGTGCCGAATTCTTCATGCGCCACCTCGTCGATGGCGATCCGGCGAGCAATACGCTCTCCTGGCGCTGGGTCGCCGGCCTACACACCCGGGGCAAGCACTACGTTGCCCGCGCCGAGAATATCCGTCGCTATACTGATGGACGCTTCGACCCGGTCGGCCTCGATGAGTACCCCGACGCCCTCGACGAGCCGATGCCGCCCCGAGAAATGCCGTTGCCGCTGGTCGATGCCATGCCCAACAGCGAGGTCGCGCTCCTCCTGCACCTCGACGACCTGCACCCGGAGAGCCTCTGCCTTGGCACCGCGCGGGTCGTCCGTATCGGTGGGCTCGTTGCCCATGCCGAGAGCGCCTCAGACCGGGTCAAGGCCGCGGATGAAGCCGCGATGGCGGATGCCCTAGCGCGAGCCGAACCCCTTTTCGGATGCCCGGCTGGCCTTGCTGTTAGTGGTTGGGCGGACAGCCTACCAGTCGTGACCGCCTGGGCACCGGTCGGGCCATCCGCCACGGCGCTACCAGAGGGTTGCCTGCGCCTACGACGGGCCTGGGACGAGGCAGCCTGGCCGTTGTCGAATCGAGGCTATTCCCGGATGCGGAAAGCTATCCCTCAGCTCTTACTGCGTTAACTCGCTGAACGTTTTGGCGAAGTCGCGCGGTGCGCTCGTCTTGAGGGTCCGCTTTCGGAGCGGAGGTTGAGGGAGCGGTCGTGATTGTGCCGGAACGGCGCTCCGCCAAAGCGACCACAAATGTCGCGAGGACAGCGGCAGCTGCATCCTCGGCTAGGCCCTTGGAGCGACCCGCCGTCGTACGTGAGTCTGGCCCCCGCATGGCTCGCCCAAGGAGCGTGCCGGCAATCGTGCCTGCCACCCCAGCCATTGCTCCGGTTTTTGGCGATGCCCTTTGCCCAGCCAATGCCCACCCGCCAACCGTACCAATGCATAGCCGTAATGCGAACGACGGAGGGATGCGCCGGTCAGGTGCGAACGGCATTTTGTCGCCCGCCATTTCGGCCAGTGCTGCCGCTGTCGCAACTGCGCGCGAGCCTGGACCATGGGGAATGGGTACATCCCGCGTTCGCCCTTGGGATGCCGCCCAGCTCAGGGCAGCGCACGCGGACATGCTCCGCATCCCAGCCACAATTCCAATACCGAACGAAGATCCGTATCTCTGCACCCGATAAGTTCCCCTTACCCGCAAAACACGACTAAGAGAGCAAAACGGTAACTGCAGGGGATGTTCCAGGCAGCGCTGACCACAACCAGGAATAGACCTTCCACAGGTCGCTGCCGGACTGAATGTAGTTCGGTCAGATGCCGTACATAGTGGTAGGGGGGTGTTAAGCTGCGCGATTCATTGGTGGGGAATGATGCACGCAATCGTAAGTGAAGCCGAACGGCTCGCATGCCTCAAGGGCCTCGGCATCCTCGACACGCCGCCCGAGCATGAGTTCGACACCCTGGTACGGACTGCCGGGCAAGTGCTGGAATGTCCCATCGCCCTTGTTACGATGGTGGATGAGAACCGGCAGTGGTTCAAAGCCGTTTGCGGACTGAGTATCGACGGTACCCCGCGCGAGGACGCGTTCTGCACTCATGCACTCAAGGCCAACGACCTGCTTGTCGTGTCCGATGCAACAGTCGATTCGCGCTTTGCCCATAATCCCCTTGTGACGGGGGACCCGCACATTCGCTTCTATGCCGGCATGCCAATTCGCGTCGAACGCCCGCACGGTGCCGGCCCCATCGCTGTGGCTACGCTCTGCGTTATAGACCGTCAGCCGCGGGAACTGGATGAGGCTGGCATGACGGTTCTTCGGGACCTCGCGCAGCTTGCCGAAGCCCTACTGACAGCCCGCAGCAATACCTTCGCGCTCGTCCGGCTCGCGGAAGAGCGCCGTCGGACACTGGAAGCACTTGACCGGAGCAACCGCCAGCTTCGTCAGGCAGAACGGATGGCCCGGATCGGCTCGTGGAGACTCTGCCTTCGCACGAAGGTCATGGCCTACTCGGATCAGACCTATGCCATTCATGGAATGCCAGTGGGCAACGAAGTGTCCCTGGAAGCAGTCCTCGATTTCTACTCGGCACAAGGACGCATCATGATCGAGACGGCGGTCTCGCGCGCAATCTCGAGCGGCGAGTCCTTCGACATCGAGAGCGACTTTTGTAATGCTCAAGGCGAGGCCTTGCGCGTGCGTTTAAAGGGCGAACTGGAATTCCGTGCTGATGAGGCGGTGGCCCTGATTGGGGTGCTTCAGGACATCACAGACCGGCACGCCATGGAGCAGGCCCTTCGCCACGCCGCTCAGACCGATGACCTTACGGGCCTCGCCAGCCGAAGCCGCCTCAACCTGTTTCTCGATGAGCGAATTCGGCTGGTACGCGAGAATGATAGTGCCTTCGTCCTTCTGCTCATCGACCTCGACCACTTCAAGGCCGTGAATGACGCCTGTGGGCATCCTGCCGGCGACGACGTCCTACGAGTGATGGCCGAGAAGCTCCAGGCCTCCTGCGGAGCGGACGGGCTTGCGGCTCGGCTAGGCGGCGACGAGTTCGCTCTCGTCTTGTCCGAGAGCCTTAACGATGCCGAATTAAAACGGCGCCTCGGGCATCTCCTCGCCACGTTACGCCACGATGTAGAAACGGAAGCACGAGTCATCACCGTGTCGGCCACGATCGGGGCCTGCCACTTTAACGTGACAATCGCGAGCCGCAGCGGCTTGATGAAACGGGCCGACGAAGCTCTCTACCGGGCCAAGAACCACCAACGCGGGTCCGCTGCCGTCTCCGGTGAGGGGCGCGCAATCGTTCCGCACGACATGCTGCGCTCAGAACAAAGAGCGGGCAGGCACTAGCCGGCATCATGCTGGTAGACCTCGGGCTACTCGAAGGGTCCCGGACCAACGCCTTCTCTTCCCTTGGTCCTTCAGCTTCTAGCGACCACATTCGACCCTTGGCAGGTTCTGGAAAGTCCGCTTTTAGGCCGCAGAGCGGGACAAAGGGTACGACAGGAACGGGTGGAAAGCGGTGCGACTGCTTTTGTCGCTGGAAGCTCCAAGCGGACATCAACACCGTCCACTCGTAGCAGTAGTCCGAGCGTCTGATCGCCGAATGGCAGGCAGAAACGTTTCGGGAATCGCAGTCGTCAATCCGATCCGTTCGCTAGCCCAAGGAAATGGCCCAATCGAAACTCGATGTCCGCCCCATGCTCGGCGGCGAGCTTCGCCATTCGCGGATGGTGTCCCTTGCGGATGCCCGTCGTCATGGCCGAACGCGCCGATGGCGGGCGATGACGAACGTCGGCGGCCAAGGCTGCCATGGACATCCTGGCGTTCCACGCCGATCGGATCGCGGACGCGGGTATGCGTGGGAAAGGCGCCTAGACGCAGGTGACTGTAACAAAGACTGTGAACTCTCACAACGCGTGCTGATCTCGGCGGAGCTTCGCGCTAGAAAGTTTATAAGGGCGTCGAATAACGACCCCGTGAGGAGGACGCGCATGCTCCGCTTGAGCCAGTGGATTGACGTGCTCAATGAGCGGATCGGTAAGGCCGCCGCGTGGGCGATCGTGGCTGCAGTGATCGTGTCCACCCTGAACGCGATCGTGCGCAAGCTGTTCGGCACCTCCTCGAACGCGTGGCTCGAACTGCAATGGTACCTGTTCGGCGCCGTGTTCATGTTGTGCGCCGCCTGGACACTCAAGGACAACGAGCATATCCGCATCGACATCGTGTCAAGCCGGCTCTCGAAGCGTGGCCGCGACCTCGTCGACGTCTTCGGGCACCTGTTCTTCCTGCTGCCTTTCCTGGTGGTAATGATCTGGCTGACGACGCCGTTCTTCTTGAACTCCTTCAATTCCGCCGAAGTCTCCACCAACGCCGGTGGATTGCTGATCTGGCCGGCAAAGGGGCTGATCCTCGTCGGCTTCTTCCTGCTCGGGCTGCAGTGGCTCTCCGAACTGACCAAGCGCCTGCTGATCCTCGCCGGCCGGATCGAGGATACGACGAGCGCGGGCGGTCACCACGCCGCCGCCGAGTCGGAGGCCGAGCGCCTCGTGGCGGAACTCGCGGGCGAGCCGGCGAAGGCGGCTTTTGAGGCCGATCCGAAGGCGGGCCCTAAACCCGCGCCGAAGGCAGTCCCGTAAGCCTGACCCACCGACACGTCCGTCCCCAGCTCTCGAACCCACCAAGGTCCGATGTTCGCCGAGTTGATCGCCCACAACCTCGCGCCGATCATGTTCGCGACGCTCGTCGTGTTCCTGCTTCTCGGCTATCCGGTCGCCTTCGCGCTCGCCGCCAACGGCCTGCTGTTCTTCGTGGTGGCAGTCGAACTCGCGCCTTACGCGCCTGACACGATCAGCCTGTCCTGGCCGCTGCTTCAAGCCCTGCCGGAGCGCGTCTTCGGGGTGATGTCGAACGAAGTGCTGCTGGCGGTCCCGTTCTTCACCTTCATGGGGCTGGTGCTCGAACGCTCCGGCATGGCCGAGGATCTGCTCGACACGATCGGCCAGCTCTTCGGGACCATTCGCGGCGGTCTCGCCTACGCTGTGATCTTCGTCGGCGCGCTTCTCGCCGCCACCACGGGCGTGGTCGCGGCCTCGGTGATCTCGATGGGCCTCATCTCGCTGCCGATCATGCTGCGCTACGGCTATGACCGGCGCGTCGCCACCGGCGTGATCGCGGCCTCGGGCACACTCGCGCAGATCATCCCACCCTCCCTGGTGCTGATCGTCATGGCCGACCAGCTCGGCCGATCGGTGGGCGACATGTACGAGGGCGCCTTCGTTCCCGGTCTCGTCCTCTCGGCGATGTATGCCGGTTACGTCCTCCTCGTTACCCTGATCTGGCCAAAGGCCGCACCCGGTCTGCCCCGGGACGCGATCGGCTACCGGGAGGCGAACGGTGCCCGAGGCGTCTGGCAGCTTGGAATCCTCGTCCTGTTCTCCGCCCTGATCGGCATGGCGGTGATGACCCAGACCGGCACCAAGGGCGGCGCCGATTACGTCATCCTGACGATCTGCATCGCCACCGTGGTCGCGCTGGTCTGCGCAGTGATGAACCGCTTCCTCGGCGCGCAGCGCGTCGTTGCATCCGCGCTGCTGGCACTGGCCCTCGTCGCGCTCAGTGTCTACCTGCGGGCCAACGATGGCGGTACCTGGGGCCTGGTCCTCGAACTCGTCGCGGCCGGCGCGCTGTACGCACTGGTCGTCGGGGTCGTAGAGCGCCTGACCGGCCTGCGCCTGATCTCCCGCATGGCCCAGCAGGTCACCTTCGTCATGGTGCCGCCGCTGCTGCTGATCTTCCTCGTGCTAGGCACGATCTTCATCGGCATCGCGACCCCCACCGAGGGCGGCGCCATGGGCGCGGTCGGCTCCCTCGTGCTCGCGGGCATCAAGCGCCTGCTTGATCGCAACCCGGCGCGCCTGAACCTCTCCCTGGTGAAGCAGGCCACGGAATCCACCGCCAAGCTCTCGACCTTCGTGCTGTTCATCTTGATTGGCGCGCGCGTGTTCTCGCTGACCTTCTATGGCGTCAACGGCCACGTCTGGGTCGAGCACCTGCTCACCAACCTGCCGGGCGGCCAAGTCGGGTTCCTGATCTTCGTCAACATCCTGATCTTCCTGCTCGCCTTCTTCCTCGACTTTTTCGAGCTGGCCTTCATCATCATCCCGCTAATCGGGCCGGCGGCGGACAAGCTCGGCATCGACCTGATCTGGCTCGGCGTGATGCTCGGGGTGAATATGCAGACGAGCTTCATGCACCCGCCCTTCGGCTTCGCGCTGTTCTACCTGCGCTCGGTCGCTGCCAAGGTGCCCTATCTCGACCGCGTCACCGGCAAGCGCATGGAGCCCATCACCACGGGCCAGATCTACTATGGGGCGATCCCCTTCGTGATCATTCAATGCATCATGGTCGCCCTGGTGATCCTCTTCCCTGGAATGGTCACGCACTACAAGTCGAGCGGCACCAAGGTCGATCCGGCCGCGGTGCAGCAGCAGCTCGACAATCTTCAGGGGCTGGGCGCCGGTCCCGGCGACGATGCGCCGCCCATCGATCTGGGCCCACCGAAGATCGAGTGATCGGCCTCGCAGGCTGACCCGCGCGGAGGAGTGAGATCTCCACCGCAGAGGTGCAACGAAGAAACGAATGGAGGAAACAATGAAGAGACGCGAATTCCTGAAGAATGCCGGTCTCGGCGCGGTCGCAGCCGGTAGCATCGCCGCCCCCGCCATCGCCCAGTCGGCACCCGAAATCCGCTGGCGCCTGAGCTCCGGCTTTCCGAAATCCCTCGACACGATCTACGGCGCGGCCGACGTGCTCGCGAAATTCGTCTCCGATGCCACGGACGGCAAGTTTGTGATTCAGCCCTTCGCTGCGGGCGAAATCGTCGGCACCTTTCAGGCGGCGGATGCGGTCAGCAACGGGACCGTCGAGATGGTTCACACCGCCGGATATTACTACGTGGGCAAGGATCCGACCTTCGCCCTTGGGGCCGCTGTCCCCTTCGGCTTGAACAGCCGTCAGCAGAACGCGTGGCTCTATCACGGAGGCGGCAACGAGATCGTCAACGAGTTCATGGCAAAGCAGAACATCTATGCGCTGCCCGGCGGCAACACCGGCACGCAGATGGGCGGCTGGTTCCGCAAGGAGGTCAAGACGGTCGCCGATCTGCAAGGCCTGAAGATGCGCATCGCCGGCATCGCCGGGCAGGTCATGGCCAAGCTCGGGGCCGTGCCGCAGCAGGTCGCAGGCGGCGACATCTACCCGGCGCTAGAGCGCGGAACCATCGACGCTGCAGAATGGATCGGCCCCTACGATGACGAGAAGCTCGGCTTCAACAAGGTGGCGCCATTCTATTACTATCCTGGCTGGTGGGAAGGCGGTCTGACACTGCACTTCTACATCAACAAAGCGAAGTGGGAGAGCTTACCCAAGAACTACCAGGCCATCCTACAGGCCGCCGCGATGGCGGCCAATGTCGACATGCTGGCCAAATACGACGCCAGGAACCCGGCCGCTTTGCGCCGCCTCATCGGCACCGGAGCCCAGCTCCGGCCCTATTCGAACGAAATCATGGAAGCCGCCCTGAAGGCCACGAACGAGGTCTACGCCGAGATCTCGGCCAAGAACCTCGATTTCAAAAAGGGCATCGATGCTTTGCGTGCCTTCCGCGGCGAAGAATACCTCTGGTTCCAGGTTGCGGAGTATACCTACGACGGCTTCATGATTCGGAACCGAACCAAGAACTAACATGGGACCCGGCCTGCACGACCGCCACAACATGCTGGCAGGTTCTCCTGAACAGTGATTATCAAGGTAGGATTTCGGGACGGTTTTCCTTTCCACTTGGAGGACCGTGTGCCACGATAAGAAGTTCCACTTTCGGAACGACGTCTCACTCACCCGCCCGGCTCTCGCCGTGGCGGGTCTTTCCTTTGACCTTTGCAAGACTGCCTCAACCTTCAATGTGGACGCGCAAAAGCGCGCCATCGATTATCCTGGGATTGGCGGAGGTAGCGGTTGCCGGGAGCGCCGCGTGACGCGCCGACACACTCCGGAGAAAACAAGATGGTTTCGACCTCTAATACCCTGATTGTGGATCGGCGTCGAAGCATGACCGTATGAGAAGCGCTGCCAAGCCTTTGGAAAAAAACATCAAAATATGAGATTTGGGTGGTGTCACGATCGGCGCCGAGTGTGACCCCGACTCGCAGAAAAATTCGCTCGATTTAGCAATGACCTAAGCAGAATTGTGGGAGGGGTCATGCTTCGACGCCGATCCATAGTCGGAGAAGGGTCGGCACCTGCAGGTCTGGGTCACGATACTGGGGGGCCAAAGCCTGCAGAAGCTCGGTGCCGGGAAAACAGCCCGATAGCTGACACTCTGATTATTAGGACAACTTTCTTGTTTGGACGGCTTTCTGCCTGTCCAAATTCGGAGAAATGACGAGCTAAGCAGACGCTGGCACCAATCCCAGATCGCCGACCGGGGCCTGGGTTGGCATACCCAAACGCTATCGAACGGTTTTTACGCCTCGACCGTTGAAGCGTGCCGTGCTGGCGTAACCGGCGGGCTGTTCGGAGGGCAACGTCGATGCGTGTTGATCGACCCCCACGAGGTGGTAAAGGGTAAAGTTAGTGCAAGGTTGGGCGCTCCACCACAGGTCGCTTGGTCGGGCAAGCGCAGCTGGCCAAGCGGAGAACGCTGGCACGAACACCTCTGGTGCCGGCGACCGGTATCCCAGCGATGCATGTGGGCGCACGGTGTTGTAGTGACGCCTCCAGCTTTCGATCACGATCTGCGCCTCCTTGAGTGTGTAGAAGATCTCGCCGTTCAGGAGTTCGTCACGCAGACGAGCATTGAAGCTCTCGACGTACCCATTCTCCCACGGTGAGCCTGGCGTGATGTAGGCGGTTTTGCTGCCGACCGCGGTGATCCAGGCTTGCACAGCCTTCGCGACGAACTCCGGCCCATTATCCGAACGAATATGGCCCGGTACGCCACGCAGGATGAACAGGTCCGAGAGCACGTCGATGACGTCGATCCCCTTGAGCTTGCATGCGACCCGGATCGCCAGGCATTCGTGCGTGAACTCGTCGACCACGTTGAGCATCCGGATCTTACGCCCATCGTGCTGCGGGCCTCGACGAAGTCGTACGACCGCACGTGATTGCGGTGTTCCGGGCGAAGACGAACACAGGAGCCGTCGTTGTCCCAGATCCGCCCCCGCTTGGGCTGCTTGGCCGGCACTTTCAGACCTTCACGCCGCCAAATGCGTTCGACGCGCTTGTCGTTGATGAACCACCCGGCCGCCTTCAGCAACGCACTGATCTTGCGGTAGCCGTAGCGCCCGTACTTCTCGGCCAACGCCACGAGATCAGCCGTCAGCGCCTCTTCGTCGTCGCGGCCCCGGGGTACCTTGCGCTGTGTCGAGCGATGCTGTCCGAGCGCCCGACAGGCGCGGCGCTCGGGGACGGTCATCGTCAGCATGATGTGCTCGACACAGGCGCGTCGGCGCGCGGGGCTCAGAAGTTTCCCCGGGACGCCTCCTGCAAGATCAGCTTGTCGAGAGTGAGATCCGCAATCGCCTTTCTAAGAGCGCCTAACAGAACCGTTTGATCTGGTTGAGAGTGATGAGGCTGGTCGCGAGGCTGGTGAAGGCCTCGTAGATGTCTGCACGTCGCTCGTAGCGGACGGGCAGGCGGCGGAAGCGGTTGAACCACGCGTGGGTACGCTCGACGACCCAACGATGCCGACCAAGTTTCTCGCTGCTTTCGATACCCTTCCGCGCGATGCGCGGGACGATGCCCCGCGCCCGGCACTCCTGGCGGCGGGGTCGGGCATCGTAGGCCTTGTCGGCGTGCAGCTTGTCCGGACGGCGTCGCGGTCGCCCTCGTCGACCACTCCGCAGAGGCGGAATGGCATCGAGGGTGGCCGCCATCATGACGGTGTCGTGTCTGTTGGCCCCGCTCAGGCAGAAGCCGAGCGGCGTGCCGCGCGCGTCGGTGACGAGGTGGCGCTTCGTGCCCGGCTTCCCCCGGTCCGTCGGGTTCGGGCCGGTGGCAGGCCCCCTTTATGGATGGCCCGCCCCTCACCGGGCTTCACTGCTAGGTTTGCAGTGTGGCTCACACCAGTGATGGAGCGGACCGATGGCCATTGCGATACTCGGGATCGATCTGGGCAAGAACAGCTGCAGCCTTGTCGGGCAGGATGCGACCGGTCGGGTCGTCCTGCGACGGCGGATGCGGCGCGAGACGGTGATGACCTTCGGTGCGACGCTTCCAGCCTGCATCATCGCGATGGAGGCGTGCTGTGGCGCGCATCACATGGGCCGGGCGCTCGCCGCTCAAGGCCACACCATCCGGTTGATGTCGCCGGAATATGTGCGGCCCTACGTCAAGGCACAGAAGAACGACGACCGCGACGCCGAAGCGATCGCGGAGGCTGCGACTCGTCCGACCATGCGGTTCGTCACACTGAAGTCGGAAGCGCAGCTCGACATTCAGACCCTGCACCGGGTGCGGGACCAGCTCGTCGGCGAACGCACCGCCCTGATGAACCAGATCCGAGCCGTCCTTCTGGAGCGCGGTCACATCGTCCCACAGGGACGCGCCAAGCTCGCCGCCAGCTTGGAAAGTCTGCTCGATACCGAGGCGGTCTCAGACCTCACACCACGGATGCGTAGCCTGATGGCGGATGTCCGGGAACGCTGGCAGTCCCTCGATGGGCGCATCGCAGCACTCGATGCAGAGTTCGCCGAACAGGCTCGGACCGACGAGAGCGCTCGCCGGCTCACCACCATCCCAGGCATCGGCGCACTCAATGCCACAGCGCTGGTCGCGGCGATCGGCGATGTCGGCACTTTCGCTCGCGGACGTGATCTGGCGGCCTGGCTCGGCCTCGTCCCGCGTCAGGTCACCACCGGCGGACGACCACGCCTCCTCGGGATCACCAAGAGCGGCAGCAAGTACCTGCGCAAAATGCTGATCCAGGGCGCACGGGCCGCGATGCCGACCCTCCGCAAGAGCGAGACGCTGATCGGCCAGTGGCTACGAGGCCTGCTGGCGCGGGCGCACGCCAACACTGCCGTCGTGGCGCTGGCAGCCAAGATGGCCCGGACCGTCTGGGCGCTGCTGCGGCACGAACGCGTCTACGAGCCGGCGGCGGTGGCTGCCTGAACCGAGCTTGGTCGGCGAAGCTTTCGTCGGCCTTCCGATGTCTGCGAGCGGTGAGAGGAAGATGGCCTGACAGTCGATCGGTGTTCTGGAAGCCTCCGGCGAAAAATGGCGCTCGACGCCGACCCCTTTATGAGGACCAGAACGCGCGGATCTCCATCTTGGCCAACGGCACCGCCGAAAGGCCGGATACGTTTATGCAGACTGCTCAGACCAGCGGATCATCAGCCACTTGCGGACGGGGCGGGCCATACGTTTTTAGCCGGGACAGACGCGCTGTCCAGGCAAGCCCGGTTCCAGTCGATCTCACCCGCTGCGTGCAGGCGCTCCAGCAGCACGTGATGCAGGCGGCTCCATACGCCCGCCGCTTGCCAGTCCCGCAGCCGCCGCCAGCAACTCATGCCGGAGCCGCAGCCCATCTCGGCCGGTAGCATCTCCCACGGCAGACCCGAGCGCAGCACGAACAGGATGCCCGTCAGGGCGGCCCGGTTCTCAATCGGACGACGCCCGCCCTTCGGACGGGGCCGAGGTGGCGGGAGGAGAGGAGCGATCTCATCCCAGAGATCATCGGGGAGAAGCGGTCTGGCCATGCCAAACCAACGCTGAACTTCCAGCTTCGTGCCGTTCTGTTAGTCGCTCTAAGCCGAGCGTTCTCGGTCTCTAGATCCTTCATCCGTCGAACCTGATCCGACTTCAGGCCGCCAAACTCACGCCGCCACCGGTACTACGTCACTGAACTCACGCCGAGCGCGCGGATTGCATCTGCAACGCTCTGGCCCTGTGAGATCAGCACATCCGCCTGTCGTAGCTTGGCGACAATCTCCTCAGGCTTCGGGTGCTTTGCCATCTTGTCCGTCCTCCAGACTCAAAAGCCATCCTAAAGGGCGGACCACTTCAATGAGGGCTGACCAAGTTACTACAACCATATTGCATGCTCGCCTCACCTCCTATGCCGACATGGTTTCCGAAAGTCGTGAGATTGCTCAGGCGGCTACGATCGCACCAATTAGTTTTCTCCTGGTCATCATGGCAAGCTTCTCCATTTTGGACGAGGGATGCGAAAATTTACTGTTGTAGATCCTCCTATCTGCACACATTCCTACGCAACACGTTTATAAATGCGCGTGCTTAGCCAATGTGTTGCGATATTCGGTGCACTAATTTTGATGTTGTCCAATCGAGCGAGGACGGGCAACCGCCAATCGACGCCAGCGTCCTGGGCTGGTTCCCTGTTCTTTAGCGAATACACGGGTGAAGTGACTTTGATCGGCAAAGCCACACGCTATTGCGATCTCAGCTAGTGTCAAATTCAATTCACGCATCATAACCTTAGCCTTAATGATACGCTCTCGTGTTAGCCACGCATGGGGTGATATACCGGTGGATTGGCGAAAAGCGCGGGCGAAGTGGCTGACGGAAAGGCCACATATCTCCGCTACCTCTTGCAAATGAAGGGACCGGCAGAGGTCGGCGCGGATATGGTCCTGCATTCGGCGAAGTTGCCAGGGAGCCAGTCCGCCACGAACCGTTTCCAAGCCAGGAGCTAGGGTGGTGTAAGTTCCTAGGAGATGAGCGGCGACTGCACGAACCAACTGTTTGCGAACAAGCTTTGACCATTGATCATGCCGATCCAGTGTTGCCGTGAGGCTCACGGCAATATCATGTAATATGGGGTCCACAAAAATATTCCCGCAAACAGGATGTAGTTGATCCAGTGTATCGATATCGAAGATGGTAAGATCTTCTGCAACCTGCTTCAAAATTCGACAATCAACCCCGAGTTGAATGGTTTGTGGGCATGCCTTTAAGGTTTGCCGCTGGCGTAGATCATGGAGGATCGTCTCTCCTGCACACGTCAATCGGGGTGACGAGGCATCGCCGCGTTCGTTAGGATCGTCGCATTCGCTTCTCGTGAATGTTCTGTGGTTAACGCCCGTCTGAATCTGGAGTAAAATCGCATTAGTACCTTCGATCCGAAGGTCGGCGGCGACGGTACTCCGCGGCATCATAATAAATACGCCGTCACTCCAATCGTTGGGTCCGATGCTTATATGAGTTGCGGACGTGCTTAATAAGTGATCGCAATGAATGGATTGCTTCTTCGGCATAGGGGGAGACGAAGTTGCGGGCCGCGAAGGAGTTTGAGGATCCATCCCTTGGACAGGCGCATAAAGCATGTCTCGTTCTCCATGATAGTATGAAGAACTCTTAAATTAAAACCAGGATTTGGTATTTCTCGATATTGCGGCGTTTTTACAATATCTTGCTAAGTTAATTTGCGATACTAGGAAATATTATTCCTGTACTCTCCGGGTGGTTTACCTATGGCGCGTTTGAATGCAGTGTTAAATGCGGCCTGTGTTGAGAAGCCGGATGACAGTGCCACGTCAACGAGGGGAATAGTGCGGTTGCTTAGTAGTTTTTTAGCTAAATCGAGTCTTTCTTCGCTGACGAAGCCATAAGGTGTCTTCCCAGTAACCCGCTTAAACATGCGAGTAAAGTGAAAGGGGCTTAAGCAAGCCACAGCCGCAATCTCAGCTAAGCAAAGATCACGGTGTATGTTCTCTTTAATGAAAGCGACCGCTCGCTTAATACGGTCCGGGCAATCAACTTCGAGGGGCAGTAGAGCCCTCGTGTCAGGCCGATCATGTCCGTAGGCCTGGGCAATCCGGGCGGTCAAGGCCAATGCCGCCGTCTCAACAAGCATCCGGCCCGCCGAACTCTCCTGAATTAGTTCCTGATATATCGAGAGCCCAATCTGGGCCAGTAGCGGGTCTTCGACCCCGGCAAGATAGCGCACGGAATCCGCACGAATGCGCCTATCTCCGTATTGGACCGCGAGGCTCTCAAAGCGGTCCGCAGGCAGATAGATGTGGAGGATATCGTCAAGCGGTGCGGAGATGTTGATGTCGTCCTCTCCGACCCCGACGGGGCAGAGCCAAATCGTGCCGCCCTCAACCGCCGTTCGCTGCCGTATTCCTGCTCCCTTCCGGCTCACATAAGCATCCGAGCTGCGCCCGATCGCAAGGGTTATTTCCATCTGGGTCGGGACGATGGCAGGGAGGTCGCCCGCAGGATGAGACCGCAACTCGGCCGCGACGCCGGTCCAGTGCCGTCCAGCCGACGTGGCAAGGAGACCCGCATTGGGGAACTTGTGCGCGCTGTGACGGTGCAGATCCATCCAAACAACGTGCAAGCCACGCCGCACGAACGCTATTATACAGGTGTATCAGATACCAAATTGGAGGAGCCTGCCATCTTGGTGGGCATGGGCAGACCAACGAATGCGGCAGGTATTTTCGCGCTGGCCAAGCCAAGCGTCCGTATCCCCAAGTGCGGATCATCTCAGCGCCGATGATACCCCGGCCTGGATGCGGCCCGGGCCAGCTCGTCGCGGGAGATTGTGCCCCGCCGAGCTCGTCTCCGCTGCAAACGTCGCCGTCATGCCAGTGATTCTTATGGGCCTCGCCGGCTGGGCGGCCGCCACGTCTTCGGTGACGGTGGCCATACTCATAGGGGGCGGAGCGCTGCTTGCCCTCGTCCTCGCCGTTCATCGGATCGCACGATGGCGAGCCGCAGCGAAACAGAGCGAAGCACGTTTCGCCGCGATCTTTGAGCGAGCTGGAATTTCTATGTGGCGCGAGGATTGGACGGCGGCGGCTCGGGCGGTCATGGAGCTGCGCCGGGCGGGCGTGACCGATATCGAGTGCTACTATGCCAGTCGTCCTGATGAGCTACGCGCGCTGTGCGCCCAGGTCCTCGTTACGGATGTGAATACCTTTACCGTTGAGGAGACGGGCGCTGCCGATAAAAGCGCTTATCTTGGCCCCCTCGATCGGTTGCTGCCCTCGACAGACCAGACCTTCGTCCAATGGCTCGTTGCGTTCGGCCGCGGCGATCGGTTCTTCCGCTCTGAAGCACATGTGGTGCGAGCCGATGGAAGCGAGGGGGATACACTCTTCACCGCAATGCTTCCGCAGGACCTCGACGGGTTTGCCGAGATTATCGTTACGTCCCTCGATGTGACGGCATTCAAGCAGGCCCAGACTCGCTTTGCTCTTGCCGACACGGAACTTGCCCGAGCCTCGCGGATCACCACGGTCGGTGCTCTGAGCGCTTCGATTGCACACGAGGTCAATTCACCGCTTGCAGTGATCGTAGCTAATGCCGAGGCCGCCCTGCGTTGGCTTAGACGGTCTGAGCCGAATGTCGCTGAGGCGTCCGCCGCTCTCGACGACGTCGTTGCTGCTGCCACACGCGCGCGCGACGTAATTTCACGAACCCGGGCCTACCTTGGTAACGCATCTAGCCTGTTCGCCCCCGTCGATCCGCTCCAGGCAGCCCGCGATGCCAACTTGCTCGTTGAGCGCGAGATGCGGGTGCACGCCGCGACGGTTCATATCGCTGCCGAGGGCGAGATCCCTCTGATCGCTGCTGATCCCGTCCAGGTTCAGCAGGTCTTCGTAAATCTGCTTCTCAACGCTGCGCAGGCAATGAGCGACAGCGTCGGGCGTCGGGACATCGTCATTGCCCTCCGCCACGAATCCGCGTTCGTGTCTGTTGCTGTCACGGATACGGGACCTGGGGTCGCGCCAGAGCGGCGTGCCCGGATCTTCCAACCGTTTCACTCTACGAAATTAGGCGGCATGGGCATGGGATTGGCCATCTGCCGCAATCTCATCGATGCCCATGGCGGCGACATCTGGATCGAAGCCGCGCCGAGCGGCGGCGCGGCGTTCCACTTCACCCTTCCGATCTCCCATGCATGAGTCTCCACCACGCGGAACCCTGGTCGCCATCGTCGACGATGATCCCTCGATCCGCACGGCGCTCGCCCGGCTGACGCGCTCACTCGGGTACCAGGCAGTCCTGTTCGAAGGGGCCGACCCTCTCCTAACCGAGCCTGCTCCTTGTGGGATTGGCGTGGTCGTTACCGATATCCAGATGCCGGGGCTGACGGGATTGGATCTGCTCCGCATCCTGAACGCGCGTTCCCCGGACCTGCCCGTCATAATGATGACCGCATATCCTAGCGAGGCGACCCGGGAGCGGGCCTTTGCCTCGGGGGCCTCGGACTATCTTACCAAGCCTTTCGGCGCCGAGCAGTTCGAGCGTTGCCTGTCCGTTGCATTCGGTAAAAAGCGGAACTCGTGATAGTGGCGAGCGCTAAAATTCTCGCCCAGATGCTCCGTGCTCATGTATAGGCCAGATGTAGTTGCCCCTACGAGAACGATGCTCGAAGCGACCGTCCATATCGTAGACGACGATCCCGTGCTGCGCGATGCGCTGGTTCGACTCTGTTATTCGGAAGGACTTGCCGCCGTTGGGCACGAAGATCCCAGCAGCCTGTCGGGTTCGCTGCCGCGCCGTTCACCCCAATGCATCCTGCTCGACGTGCGTCTCGCCGAGCAGAGCGGGTTGGCTGTGCAGGAGATGCTGCGCGCCGCCGGCAGCACCGTCCCGATCATCTTCCTCACGGGCTACGGCACGATCCCGATGTCGGTCCGCGCCATGCGGGGCGGTGCCGTCGAATTCCTGACCAAGCCCTTCATTGCCGACGTCCTCATCGCCGCCCTCCGCAAGGCCCTGGAGGCCGATGCCGCCGCCGTCGACGACCGCCGCGCCCAGGACGAACTGGTCGCTCGGCTCGACGTTCTGACGCCCCGGGAACGCGACGTGATGTGCTGCGCCATCGGTGGATTGATGAACAAGCAGATTTCCGCCGAGCTCGGCATCACCGAGATCACCGCCAAGGTTCATAAACGGCGTTTGATGGAGAAGATGCAAGCGCGATCCCTTGCCGATCTCGTCCGTATGGCGGACCAACTCGGCATCGCAGCGACCCGCCGGCGCTGAGGGGCGAGCCATGACGGCAAGGCCTCGAAGCCAGGCCGGACCGAAACTTTGGTATGAGGCGGCTCAACCAACGCATCGGCTCGATGTTCTGCCGTATAGTATCCGGCTGCATTGATCGGCCTAAGATCAGGACACGAACCAAGGGCAGCAACGGAGACATCCCGCCGCCCCGTTCCGTCCCAAGACCGATCCAACATCCGGAGCCGCATCATGATCAAGCATCTCGCTGCCGTCGCCCTTCTCCAGTTCGGCCTGATGGCGCCTGCCCTGGCCATGCCCGATCACCATCAATCGCGCACCACCGTCGAGAGGAGCGCCGTTGAAGGGACCGGTTCCCTCCCGCCCCTCGGGGAGCCGCAGGGCTATCGGACCATCGACAGCTCGGCCAAGGGCGGCAATGCGGACGAGACGAACCATGCGGTTCCGAATTTCGGCACCACCTCCGGCGGCCCCGCCGACTGACGACCCGCCGTCACCGCATGCTGCGTCGCATCCAGGGAGACCGACATGAACCTTCTCATCAGGCCTTGCCTTGCGCTCACTCTCGCACTGGGGACGACAGCGCCGTTCGCACAATCCTACACGCCTCCGGCGGGGCTCGATGCCGCTGGGGTACCGGGAGGCCGGATCCAATCTTCGATGAGCGCGGCGGATCCGATCCCCACCGGGGCCGGTCGCCGCCCGGCGCGCCGACATGCCGACCGGCAGGCGGAATGAGGCTCGCGGTGGAGGACCGGTGGTCCCGTTCCTTAGCCACCCGGTCCACCGCTCCGTTCCAGCTGGCTGAGGCATGGCCATGTGCACATGGCTATAACATTCAGGCCCTGTGCCTCTCCTGATGGGAGAAGCACAGGGCCTGAACGTATCGGAATGGGTATCGACGAGCGGAGCTGCCCGTCCCCCGGCATTCCTTACTGGACCGGATCGCTCCGGACCCCTGCGGCGGCTCACGGCTCCGAATGCAGGAAGCCGTGGATCGCCTGGACGACTACTGATCCGTCGCCGACCCCCGATGCGACCCGTTTCACCGAGCGCGCGCGGACATCGCTGACAGCGTAGAGGCCCGGAACGACCGTGGCGTAGGGAAACGAGGACGGCGAACCGTCGGTTTTGAGACCGGTGGCACGAGCCCCTTCTGGTCCAGGGCGAGGCAGTCGGCGAGCCATCCTGTATTTGGCATGGCACCGATCATGACTAAGACGTTTCTGATCTTTCGGGTTTCGCTCACCCCGCTCGCTCGGTCGGTCCAAGTCACCGATGTCAGCGTGTCCTCGCCTAGGAGCACGGTGATCTCCGTCTGCGTGTGCAGCGTGATGCGCGGCGACGACGCGATCCGGCGTACAACATAGTCGGACATGGTCGCGGCGAGGCCGCCCGCCCGCACGAGAAGATGGTCTCGGGCCACGTCGGGCGAGGCGGTGCCAATCTTTTTCGGTATCACGTTCCCCTTCCGCGACGAGGGGTTCGAATGCGTGCAGTTCTTCGCCGTAGACATTGCCGAGCGCAAGCAGGCCCAGGAAGCACTGCTCGCTTTCTAGCACTACTTTGGCATTCTTGCCTGAAGAGCCATGATGGAACTTCGTGTAGGTTTAAGCGGCGTCGAAATCGTCTGGTTTTAGGCACCTGAGATTGCATAATTCTCAGACTAGTTTCCTGCTTGTGGCGTATATCTAGGTCAGAGTACCTTTTTGCCAAAGTAATGCTAGAAGCTGTTATGAACCGCTTGCCAGTTGAGCTGCCTGTTTGAGCATGAGGCAGACGAAGGCGACGATGTGGAGATCGGCGAGTGTGCTGGGATAGCGCTCGTAATCCTTGACGAGGCGGCGGAAGCGCGTCGCCCAGGGTGCCCCCGTCTTCACCACGTAGCGTAACCCGTTGAACGCCTCGCGACGCGAAGACTCACGCTGCCCCGCGTCCTCGCGCAGCAGTGTCAGGTACGGTGCGACCAGCTCCCATTCATCATCGGAAACCTCGGACGGGTAGGCTTGGCGCGAAGAGGTCATGCCTCCTCATCTAGATTACAGACCACTCAGGTCGACATTCCGATGGTCCTCATGACCTGGCACGACGATATCTCGATGTCGGTCAAAGCGATGAAGGCCGAGGCGGTCGACTTCCTGGCCAAGCCGTTCAACGAGCAGGACCTCCTCGACGCGATCGGCACCGCCCTGGCGCGCGACGCGCGGCAGCGCAGCGCGCAAGCGTCCCTCGACGATCTCAGGGCCAATTACGAGATCCCGACCACGCGGGAGCGAGAAGTGATGGCGCAGGTCACTGCCGGGCTAATGAACAAGCGGGTCGCCAGCAACCTCGGTCTGAGCGAAATCACGGTTAAGATCCACCGCGGCCACGTCATGCTTAAGATGAAGGCACGATCTCTGGCCGACCTCATTCGCAGCGCCGAGGCCCTCCTTGCAGCCTCTCATGCCGAAAATACGATCGCCGGCTGACCGATGCCCCGCCTGCGAAAGGTTCGGCTCGGCAAACCTCCGTATGATTCCGCTGGGTGGCTTGAAGGACCATATCTCGCCCTGTGTCAACGCTCTCCGATCATTGGGACGGACGGCGAACCGTAGGTCAATGCAATGCCATTAACGCCTGTAATCGCGATCGTCGACGACGACGAAGACGTGCGGGTGGCGACCGGAAGCCTAATCCGTTCCCTTGGATACACGGCCCGCATCTATGCCTCGGCACGGGACTTTCTCGACACCTATCTCAAGGACGCGCCCGATTGCGTCATCACCGATGTACAGATGCCTGGGATGACCGGCGTGGAGTTGCACCAGGGCCTGCTTTCCCTCGGATCGCGGGTACCAGTGATTTTCGTGACAGCTTTCCCGACCGATACTTTGCGAAACTCCATCCTGGCGACGGGCGCGAGCGACTTCCTCAAGAAGCCGTGCGACGGGGCCACCATTATCCGCTCGATTGAACGAGCCCTGAAACGCCGTTCCGATCATCCTGCCGAGGGATAGGACGCTGAACGTCCGCCGCTACTGCGGCCGCGATATGTCTGAAGTAATGGATGCGCACTTTCCGTACTGCGGGATAGGTCGAGCGATGCAACCAGCGATCACCTCCGCTATGCCCAACGTCGGTCTCTCGTCCTGCGAAAGGCGGCCAAAGCGGCGTTGAAAAATACAGGTATTCATTCAAGAAAAGCAGTTTCTGTACAATCCGTGGAGGTCGGCTCCAGATACCGCTTTAACCCGATTGCTTCATATTTCCACGAACTAGTCTGCTGGGATGAAATCATGTCGACTGGGAATATAGCCGAACTCATTGTCGCATCGCTCAATCGTGCCGGCGTTGAACGGATTTATGGCGTCGTTGGAGACAGCCTGAACGGTTTGACGGAGGCACTTCGGCATCAGTCCGACATCGACTGGGTTCATGTCCGCCATGAAGAGGTTGCGGCCTTCGCTGCCGCCGGCGAGGCACAGATCACAGGTCGCCTCGCGGTTTGTGCCGGCTCCTGTGGGCCGGGCAACCTGCATCTGATCAACGGCCTCTACGATGCCCAGCGCACCCGGACGCCCGTCCTGGCGATCGCGGCCCAAATCCCCTCGGCCGAAATCGGCGGCGGCTATTTCCAGGAAACCCATCCGCAATCGCTGTTTCGCGAATGCAGCGTTTATTGCGAGCTTGTCTCCGATCCGCACCAGATGCCGTTCGTTATCGAGAATGCGATCCGTGCCGCTGTTGGGCAACGCGGCGTTGCGGTGATCGTCGTGCCGGGCGATGTCGCCTTGAAGCCTGCGCCCGTCCGGGCCGTGTCGGAGGTTCCGGGGCTTCTGCCTCCGGTGCCAGTCGTGCGGCCTGCTGAAGCGGAGCTCGACGCCCTGGCCGCGCTCTTAAACGGCGCCGACCGCGTTACCCTGTTCTGCGGTCGCGGCTGCGCCGGCGCGCACGGCGCATTGATGGCCCTGGCCGATGCGCTGAAGAGCCCCATCGTCCATGCGCTTGGGGGCAAGGAGTATGTTGAGTACGATAATCCCTACGATGTCGGGATGACGGGGTTCATCGGCTTTTCATCCGGCTACGAGGCCATGCACGCCTGCGATGTTCTCCTGATGCTGGGGACCGACTTTCCCTACAAGCAATTCCTGCCGACCGGGTGCCGCATTGCGCAGGTCGATATCCGGCCGGAGCAGCTTGGTCGCCGGGCCCGGCTTGATCTCGGCCTCGTTGGCGATGTGCGGGCAACGATCGATGCGCTACTTCCCAGGCTGACGGTCAAGGTCGACCGCCTGCATCTCGACGACAGCCTCACCAGCTACCGTGCTGCGCGGGAAGGACTTGATCATCTGGCGCAGGGTACCCTCGGCCGTAAGCCGATCCACCCGCAATACCTAGCGCGCCTCGTCAGCGAGGCCGCGGCTGACGACGCCGTATTCACCTTTGATGTCGGTACACCAACGATATGGGCGGCGCGCTACCTGCGCATGAACGGGCGCCGGCGCCTCGTCGGCTCGCTAGCGCACGGCTCGATGGCGAATGCGATGGCCCAGGCGATAGGCGTCCAGGCGGCGCAACCAGGACGGCAGGTCGTGTCCCTCTCGGGTGATGGCGGCTTCACGATGCTGATGGGTGACCTGATCACGCTGACACAGGAGAAACTGCCGGTAAAGGTAGTGATCTTTAACAACGGCGTCCTCGGCTTCGTCGCGCTTGAGATGAAGGCTGCCGGGTTCGTCGAACTCGGAACCGACCTAAAGAACCCTGATTTCGCTGCTATGGCGCGGGCAATGGGCATCCACGCGATTCGCGTGGAAGATCCCGGCGATCTGGCCGACGCCGTCGCGGACGTCTTGGCCCATGACGGCCCTGCCCTCCTCGATGTCGTCACCGCGACCCAGGAACTCTCGATGCCGCCGACGATCGGACTTGAGGAGGTGAAGGGTTTCAGCCTGTGGCTCTTGCGTGCCGTGATGAGCGGTCGCGGCGACGCGGTGGTCGATCTCGCCAAGACAAACCTCCTGCCGCGCTGAGGCACCCCTTTCCTACTCTCCGTTCATCCATAAGGGGGTGCTTGTGGACCTGACACCGCTGTTCCTGTCGCGAATCCAGTTCGCGTTCACGATCTCCTTCCACATCATCTTTCCGGCCTTCACCATCGGGCTTGCAGCGTGGCTCACCTATCTCGAGGCTTGCGGCCTCGTGACGGGTCGCGGCATTTATCGTCGCCTCTCGGATTTTTGGCTCAAGATTTTTGCCGTTGCCTTCGGGCTTGGAGTGGTCTCGGGCATCGTCATGGCCTTCCAGTTCGGCACCAACTGGAGCGAGCTGTCTCGGCGGACCGGGCCTATCCAGGGTCCGCTCCTCGGCTATGAGAGCTTTACCGCCTTCGCACTTGAGGCCGCATTCTTCGGCGTCCTTATGTTCGGACGCAATCGAGTGCCGCGCTGGGTCTACTTCGTCGCCTGCCTGATGGTGACGCTCGGGACTAGTCTCTCGTCGTTCTGGATCCTCGTCAACAACACTTGGATGCAGTGGCCGACCGGATACGCGATGGGATCGGACGGCGTATTCGTCCCTACGGACTGGTCGGCCATTATCTTTAACGAAGTTGTGTGGGTGCGCTTTCCGCACATGATGCTCGCGGCCTACGTGACCTCTGCCTTCTGCATCGCGGCGACGGGGGCCTGGTACATGTTGCGCGAACGCGGGGCTTACGAGGGCCGGGTTATGCTCACCATGGCCCTGCGGCTCGCCGCGATCCTTGTGCCGATCCAGATCGGCTTCGGGCATCTCACCGGCGACTACGTCCATGACAAGCAGCCCGCGAAATTCGCCGCCATTGAGGGGCGATGGGAGAACGAGCAGCCGGCCTCCGAGATCCTGATTGGCTGGCCGAACGACCGGACGGAGACGACGGACTACGCCCTGAAGATTCCGTACCTCGGCAGCCTCATCGGCTCGATGAGCCTCACCTCCAAGGAAGTTGGCCTCAAGAGCTTCCCAAAGGACCAACGCCCGCCCGTGCTGATCCCGTTCTTCGCCTTCCGGGTCATGGTCGGTTGCGGCCTCCTCATGCTCGGCATTGCTTGGCTCGGGTCGTGGCTCAGCTTGAGCGAGCGCATCCAGCGCGCCAGGCTGTTCCTCTGGGCCACGTTCCTCTCGTTTCCGCTTGGGTTCGTGGCGACCCTGACGGGCTGGTTCACTGCTGAGGTTGGACGCCAGCCTTGGGTCGTCTACGGCCAACTCCGTACGGCAGACGCTGTGACGCCGTTCCTGACGACGCCCCAAGTTGCCACCAGCCTCGCGGTGTTCGCCGCTGTCTACGCGCTCATCTTCGCCTTCGGCACCTACATCATCTATCGCCAGCTCCGCGCCGGACCGATCCCGACGGCCGTCTCGGGTGCCGGCACGAGCAATCCGAAACGTCCGCTCTCGATCCCCGGATCAAGCCCGGGCGTGCCACACGTGTTGGAGGCCGGCGAATGACACTCGTGGATTTCTGGGCGGGAGCGCTGGCGCTGTCTCTCCTTCTCTACGTCCTCCTCGACGGCTTCGATCTCGGCGTCGGCATGCTGTTTCCCTTCGCGGGCAATGAAGGCCGCCGCCGGCAGATGCTCGCCGCCATCGCCCCCGTTTGGGACGGCAACGAGACCTGGCTCGTGGTGGCGGCGGCGATCCTGTTTGGAGCCTTCCCAGCCGTCTACGCGCTCCTGCTTTCGGCCTTCTACCTGCCGCTCCTCGTAATGCTGGCTGGCCTGATCTTGCGCGGCGTCGCCTTCGAGTTCCGTTACAAGTCCGAACGCCTGCGGCCGGTCTGGGACGCAGGCTTCGTTGTCGGATCCTATGCCGCCGGGTTCATCCAAGGCACCGCCGTCGGCGCCATCGTCGAAGGGCTTGTGGTGGAGAATCAGCGCTATGCTGGCGGGCCCTTCGCCTGGGCCTCACCATTCGCATTGCTCTGCGGAGTCGGCCTGTGCATTGGCTACGCGCTGATCGGCGCATGTTGGCTCGCGGGAAAGGGTGCTGACGACGTTCGCGCCTTCAGCCGGCACATCCTGCCCCGCCTTATGGGGGCGCTCCTTGTGTTCCTTGTCGCGGCTTTCCTGCATGCCGCCATCCTCGACTTGGCGGTGATCCATCGCTGGGGCGAACGGCCGGTTCTGTTCCTGTTTCCGATGCTGGGTCTGGCCGCCTTCGCCACCATGGCGCTCGGCCTGCGTAGAGGAGCCGATCGGCTGCTGTTTTCCGCCGGCGCCGTCATCTTCCTCGCGGCCTTTGCCACGCTGGCGCTTTCCTTCCTGCCATACATGGTTCCCTTCACGATCAAGATCACCGAGGCGGCAGCGCCTGAATCGTCCCTACGCTTCTTATTTTGGGGTGCCGGCCTCTTCGTCCTACCTCTAACCCTCGCCTACACCGCCGCCGTGTATTTTATCTTCCGCGGTCGGGTACGTCCCGATAAAGAACTGTATTAATCCAGGTTTGACTTTATAATTGATCGTTTATTACTCGCCTCTCCGATCTGCTTCTCGAGCAATGAGAGTATTAATTGTGATGGTCACAGTCCATCATCATACGGTATACGCCAACGGCATAAGGCAGCATTTTCTCGAGGCAGGAGCGGGTCCCCCTGTCGTGCTGCTCCATGGATTTCCGGAGACGAGCTACGCTTGGCGCCATCAAATTCCGGTTCTTGCCGAGCATTTTCGAATCATCGCGCCCGACCTGCGAGGATACGGAGAAACGGAGAAGCCCGCGTCAGGTTACGATAAGCGTAACATGGCTCTGGATCTTGTGAAGCTTCTCGACTCGCTTAGCATCGAGCAGATTGCGCTGGTCGGACACGATTGAGGCGCCCGTGTTGCGACGCGGTTCGCCAAGGATCATCCGGCGCGCGTTGCGCGGCTGGTCGTTATGGACAACGTGCCAACTCGGATCGTAGCACGCAGCATGAATGCGCAAATCGCGCGAGCATATTGGTTCTTCGCATTCCACCTCGTTCCGGACCTCCCGGAAGCGCTGATCGCCGGTCGTGAGCATATCTGGCTTCGACACTTCTTCTCGGACTGGTGCTTCAATCCGCATACAATCACAGGGAAAGATTTCGAAGCCTATGTGGCAGCCTATCGTGCGCCCGGAGCGGTGCGCGGGTCGATGGCGGATTACCGAGCCAACGCTGAGGATAATGCTCAGGACGAGATGGATGCAGCCGTCAAGATCGGCTGCCCGGTCTTATCCCTTTGGGGCGCCGATTTTGGAGCCGTTGGTAAGATGTTCGACATGGCAGCGGTCTGGGCTGAGATGGCCCACGATATTCGTGCCGTCGCGATCGAACATTGCGGTCACCTTCCACACGAAGAGCAGCCGGCTGAAGTCAACCGCTTATTGCTTGATTTTCTTAAGGACTGGCAGGGCTGACCTAGATCCGCAGCTTTGCTGCATGCTGGCCTCATCTAAAGTAAGAAAATCGCAGAAAGACGACTCGCTCCATAGGTATCTACGTACGCATTCGAATTAAAAAACATTGAAAAATAATAATGTTATACAATATAATTATATTATTTTTGTTCTTCGTAATAATACTACAATTATAGTATATAAATACGGATTTTTATGAGGAATGGTGACGGTAATCAGGGAACCCGAAATCGCAACGATGCAGTGCTTCCTGTTTGGAATGTCGGTCACCGAAATCCGCCAGTAATTTGATTCGATGGGGTAGGTCGAGGTTCCAGCTGACTGCTACCGGAGAGCGTAGACCGAGCGCTCGCTCCAACATCGCGACATCGGCGGCGACTGGATGCCGGGAACGGTCTACCAAGCCTACGGCATCGTCAAGAAAGCAAGCGCTCTGGTGAATGCCGAGGTGGGCCGCTTTCCAGCCTGGAAGCGAGCGCGATTATGCGCGCCGCCGACGAGACCATCGCGGAGCTTCTCAACGCGAATTTTCTGTTGTTTGTCTGGCAGACAGGGGCCGGCACCTAAGCCAACATGAACGTCAACGAAGTGATCTCGAACCAGGCGATCCAATGGCTCGGTGGGGAACTTGGAAGTCAGTATCCGATCAGCCCCAACGACGACGTCAACATGGGCGAATCTTCCAACGGCATCTTCCCAACCGCAATGTGCATCACACCGGTAGCGGCCATCGACAAATTTGTCCCGCCGCAGGTGACGCGGTTCGCCAAATGCCTCCACCGCGGCGTTCATCGCCCTCGAAGGGTTGGAACGCTGCTTTGCCGAATAGCTTGCCGCCGGTGCATGGCTGCCCGCCCTCACGCGGATGATCCCGAACTGCAGCATCTACCTAATGGCGGATGCCGATGCCTGCCGGGCACCGGTGCGGAGACGGCGTCTCTCCTGAAGGTCAAGAACGTCTGAGGCCGGATCCGTTTGATCTAAGTGGATACGGTCTTCTGAGCCAGCGTGGCGTATGAGCCAAAGCGCCATCCCGCATCCCAAAGGGAACTTACGGAAGTCGTACAAATAGCTCGCCGCATCCGCCGTGATGATCGTGGCGGTGGAGGCTGTCTCCCTGTGGCAGTGGTCCGGTGCCTCGGCCATCGCCGTCCGACGGCATCAGGGTGTCGGCCTGTCCGTCGCCCCGGGTCTACGAATATCGACCGTTGCGGTCATGCCGGCGGCAAGATGTACGCCTTCCGGCATGCGCTCGATCCGAATCCGAACTGGGATGCGTTGGGCGAGCCGTACCCAGGTAAAGATGGGATTGACGTTGGGCAGGCCAGCCACGCCGGGAGCGGCGTTCGGATCCATGATGCCGCGGGCGAGGCTCTCTACACGCCCATCGATGACGCGATCCAAATAGCCCATGAGAACGATCCGAGCGGGCGCGCCGACGCTAATCGCCCGCAGTCTGCGTCTCCTCGAAATAGCCCGCGATCCAGTAAGTGTCCGAGTCGACCAAGGTCATGATGGCTTGTCCCGCGGTGGCGTAGGTGCCGGCCTGGAGAAGGAGGTTGCTCACATAGCCGTTGACCGGGGAGCGGATCTCGGCGCGGTCGAGATTAACTCTGGCATGGTCGAGATTGGCGGAGGCGGACTCGGCGCTCGCTGCGGCTGCCTCCGCCTTGCTCTGGTAGGTCTCGCGATCTTCCGCAGTCACTGCGAGGTCGCTCAGCCGGTTTCGACGATCCGCCTCGGCGCGGCTGTTCACCGCCTGGGCAGTGGCCTCGCGAAGCGCTGCCTCGGCGCGACGCACCGCGATCCGATAGTCGCGATCATCGATCCGGAATAGGACGTCGCCTTTGCGTACGGCCTGGTTGTCCGCGACAAGAACAGCCGTCACCCGGCCGGACACTTCAGGTGCCACCTGTGCGGTGTAGACCCGCACGGTGCCGTCCCGGGTCCAGGGCGTGTCGAAATAGTAGCTCCAGGCCGCCCAGGCGAAGAGGCCGGACAGGGCGACCACCGCCGCGACGGCGAAGAGCCCGAAGGCCGTGGGCACGGCGGGGACGGGTTTGTCGGGCGATCCCATGGATCAGTTCCGTCTGAGCAGGAGGACGAGGCCGGACAGCAGCGTCGTGAACAACGCAAGCTCAAGCAGGGCACCGCGCGCCGGCAGCGCGGCGGGATTGATCCGCCGCAACACGGCGATCATGGCCCAGGTGCCCGCGACCGCCATGGGCAGGCAGAGCGCGAAGGGTGAGATGAGCACCCCCATCACGTCGATCTCACGCATTGGCAGAATCACCGGGACAATCTCCAAACGCGCTCGGGCAGGATTACGTCATAGGCCGCTGCGCCGAAGGCGAGGCCAGCAAAGATCGCAAAGCTCTCGTTTAGAGAAGCGGCGAGGTCGTATTGCATCGGGTTGAGCGGCTCGACGGCGATAAGGAAGGAGAGGTTGTAGCCGAGGGCCGGGCCTGTGGAGCGCGGATCGGTCATCCCCACCGCGCCGATTAAGAGGAAGGGAAATAGGATTGCCGCCAGGAGCCCGAAGGAGGATGGCGCAGTAAGGAGTTCGTAGCGCACGAGAAGGCCGACGGCCTGGCCGATAATGACCCCGCCAAGATAGGCCCGCGCGCGGCGATCTGCGTCTGGCATGGTCGAGAAGATCACGGCGGTAACGCCCGCGAAGGTGACAAAGATGCCGCCAGACGGCCAGGCGGTGGCGATCCAGATCGCCCAGCCCGCGCCCACCACTAGGACCGCGCGGACCGCGTTGGCGAGGACCTCCGGCTCGCCCGGTGCAGGTCCCGGCGGAAAGGCCGGTCCGGGGCGCGGCCCTTCCAGGCTCTCGGCCAGGGCACTGGCGGCGTAGACTCCGCCGACGCCGATCATGATGGCGACGCCGCGCATCAGCGCCGTCTCGAAGATGTCGAGCGGCGCCGATGCGCTCAAAGCCACGACGAGGGCGGCAGTGAGGCTCGACAGGGCGGCCCCGTAGGAGGCGAGCCCCGGAAGGCGACCGCCTATGTAGGAATTGAGCCCGCACCAGAGGGCCAGGAACAAGCCCATGGCCACGGGCTGCTGCGCCAGCAGGGCCACCGCCGCCACGCCTGCGACGAGCCCGAGCATCGTCCCTCCGATCCGCCACAGGCCCTTGAGACCGACCTGTCCGCGAGTGGGTAGCGCTAGCGACATCACCGTCCAAGCCGCCCAGCGGGGGTTGTCGAGTTGGAGCCACATGGCCAGCCATAGGACCGCCAGAGCGGTCAGCGCAGTCCGGATACCGAAGACGCAGCCGGTGCCGTTCAGGGACATCGGCACGGACCATCGGGTGCCTGACAAGCGGCGCAGCTGTCGGGAAGTGGGCTTACGCCGGCATGAGACATCTCCTGCCTTCGAGGTGAGCGCGATGTCTTCGGATGAGCCATCAGATCTTCCCGTCGCCAAGGCCGAATTCGTCGCCGTGGCATGCGACATGATCGGTATCGCCTACGAGCTGTGCAAATTCAGCGACATTGCCGGTCGAATTCTTTACCGGCGTTGCCGCGCATTGGACGATTCGACCATTTCCCAGGCGGATTTCAAATCCTGTCCGATTTGTACAAGAAATCGGACTGGAGCACGGATAGATCTCAGGTCGCGCCGTTCTGAGATCAGGAGACGGGAAAGGTGGAGCGTTGCTGGACCACGATGCCCCTCGCGGTCACCCTGGTCGTTCTGCTCTGGCCGGGGCGCTTGGGCGCAACGCCGCCAGGTGTTTGCGGGGCCCGCATCGTTCGGATGCAGGATCGGATCGACGGCGCCCTCGCTCGTCACGCGGCCAAGGGGCCGTCCGCCCCGGAAAGCCGTTCGGCGACGCGTAGCCATCAGCCGACGCCGGCCTCGATCGCCGCAGCAGAAAGCCGGTACGGCGCATGGGATGGCGGCGAGAGCGCCCTCGGCGCCCTTGCGCGGGCCCGCCAGGCTTCGGAAGAAGGGAACGTTGCCCTGTGCCGTCTCGCTCTAAAGCGAGCCGAACGAGAGCTTAGGCGTATGCCTTGAGTCCCGGGGTCCATCCCTGGGCAGAACAGTATGTCCCGTTCGCTGCGGCTCCTTCCCCATCGCACGGATTCGGTGGGCGGTCGCAGACAACATCCGGCCCCGTGTTCAACCAACCATCAACTCGGAGATGACAGATGAAAACGATTCAAGCCTTGGCTTTAACGACGCTGGTGACGCTCTCGGCCCCCGCGATGGCAGAGACCAGCACACAACAGCCGAATGATCGCCGAGTCGAACTGGCTCAGATGGATAGCCCGGGGGACGGACTGGATGCTGATTCCGCGTCTCAGGGCAACGGACGGCCGAGGGGCGTGACAACAGCGAACCCTTCCCGCAGCAAAGCCATGACGCCGGTGAAAAAGAGCAGCGCCAAACGCCATCGCAACTCTCGGCGCCGCTGACTCCATCCGGTTGCGAGGCCTGCGCGGACATTCAGCGCGGGCCTCGCACAATCCGCTCTTCTCCGTCCGGCAACGCCAATATCGATAAAACCTCAGTGAACTCGGTTTGGCCGTGCTCACTGAGGTTTCGCGTCGGCACTACATGATCTTTCATTTACCTCCATCGTCGTCATCGGAGGTCGCTCGGGAAACCATTCTCGGCGCCCATCAAGGTCTCCGGGACGCACCCGGGCCGCGCGGTCGCCGCAACACAAGCCATCGTGCGGCGCCCGCGGGACAGGCCGATCTCAGCCCTTCCCGAAGGCGAGGAGATCTGGGTTGAGGACATCGGAGTGGACGGTAAGCATGCCGTGTAGGAACCCTGGATAGGTCTTGAGCGTGCCGTGAGCCAGAAGATTGATCGATTTGTACGCCGCGGCGCCGATCGGAACGATTTGGTCGTCCTCGCCATGCACGACCAAGGTCGGGACCGTAATGGCCCGGAGATCCGCGGTCTGGTCGGTTTCGGAGAAGGCCTTGATGCCCTCATAACGGGCCTTGGTGCTGCCGATCATCCCCTGGCGCCACCAATTTTGGATCACGCCGGGCTGGACCGTCGCGCCGTCGCGGTTGAAGCCGTAAAAGGGTCCGCTGGCGACGTCGAGAAAGAACTGCGCACGGTTTGCGGCAGTGGCCGTACGGAAACTGTCGAACACCTCGATCGGCAGGCCCTCGGGATTGGCCTCCGTCTTGACCATCAACGGCGGTACCGCCGAGACCAGCACCGCCTTGGCCACCCGTCCGGCAGGCTGGCCGTGCTTGGCGACGGAGCGGGCGACCTCGTCACCGCCGGTGGAATGACCGATATGCACGGCGTTGCGCAGGTCCAGCGCCTCGCTCACCGCGAAGGCGTCGGTGGCGTAGTGTTTCATGTCGTGGCCGCCACCGACCTGCACCGAGCGTCCATGGCCGCGACGGTCTCTCGCCACGACGCGGTAGCCGTGCTGCAAAAAGAACAACATCTGCAGGACTAATCGGCTTGACGATTTACGCCGCTTCTTGGACGAGCACGCCATCCAAGAAGGAACGCCGGACTGCCTGCGTGAGCTAAGCAAACATTTCGTACAGGCATGGCGCTCAGTAATAGCGCGGGATCGGCCCTACCTGTGGCGTGGTGTCGTCGCCGAGATCTAGCATGACCTCGTCGACGTAGCACCAGCCCCATCCCTCGGGAGGATCGTAGCCTTCGATGATCGGGTGGCCTGTCGTTCGGAAATGCGCAGTGGCGTGTCGGTGCGGAGATTGATCGCAGCATCCTACATGGCCGCAGGTCCGGCACAGCCGCAGGTGCACCCATGCGCTGCCGATCCGCAGGCATTCCTCGCACCCCTTGGCACTCGGGTGGACGTGACGGATCGCATTAGCATGCGTGCAGATGGGTGACATTCGGGACCTCGAGGCAGAACGATGGGACCACTCAATCGGGGGTGGAGCGGACGAGACGAACCGGAACAGCTTTGGCGGAGGGCGTTCCGCTGACCGGGTCGTGAGCGTAGAGCGGCAGAAGCGCATTGGTCTCTGGGTAATAGGCACCGCAGCACCCGGCCGGGAGCGCGTAGAGCACGACGGTGAAGCCTCGGACGCATCGCTCGATTCCGTCGGAGGATAATGTGACCAGATCGACCCGGTCTCCCGCTTCCAGATTCCGGACGGCCATCTCCGTCGCGTTGAGGAAGACGACGTCGCGCTGGCCATAGACCCCGCGATAGCGGTCGGACAGCGAGTAGAGGGTCGTGTTGTATTGGTCGTGACTGCGCATTGTCGTGAGCCAGAGCCCGTCCGGCGCGTCGAACGGCAGGTCTTCCGTGAGACCGGGCGTCACCAGGAAGTTCGCCCGCCCGGTGGACGTAGCCCAGATCCGTTCGCGTGCGGAATTGGTGAGATGGAAGCCGCCGGGCTGCCGGACGCGAGCATTGTAGCCTCGGAACGCTGGAAAAATCGCTTCGATCTCGTCACGTATCAGGTCGTAATGCCCGGCGAGGGCCTCCCATTCGACCTTGATGCGGTTGCCGAGGGTTGCTCGGGCCATGCCCGCAACGATGGCGGGCTCGCTGCGCAAATCACTTGAGGCGGGTTCGTTGCGCCCCGCTGAGGCATGAACCATCGACATGGAATCCTCGACCGTGACGGATTGCGGTCCGGTCGCCTGTCTGTCGATCTCAGTCCGCCCGAGGCACGGAAGGATGAGGGCGTCGCGTCCGTGGACGAGGTGTCCGCGATTGAGCTTCGTGGAGATCTGGACGGTGAGATCCAGCCTACGGATCGCATCGTGGGTACGCCCGTGATCCGGGATTGCCCCGGCGAAGTTGCCGCCCAGGCCGACGAACACCTTGACGTCCCCGCAGAGCATGGCCTCCAGCACGGAGACGACGTTGTGCCCCGGCTGCGATGGGGGCGTGAACCCGTAGCGCTCCGCAAGCCGGGCCAGAAACTCAGGCGTCGGGATTTCCGTGATCCCGACGGTGCGGTCGCCTTGCACGTTCGAGTGCCCCCGAACCGGGCAGATCCCGGCGCCGGGCTGGCCGACATTGCCTCTCATCAGGGCGAGGTTGGCAATCTGCTGGACATTATGAGCACCGTTGCGGTGCTGGGTGATGCCCATGCCGTAGACGAGGATGGCGCGATCGGCCTTCGCATATACATCGGCCGCAGTGCGAATGTCGGTGCGCGTCAGACCCGACCGGGCCTCGATCTTGGTCCAGGCCGTGGCACGAAGGTCGGCCGCCAACTCGTCGAAAGCGTGCGTGTGCCCAGCGATGAAATCCCAATCGAGGACGGCAGCCAGGTCTGCGGTCCGCGCCGCGTCGTCTGCCTCGATCAGGGCCTTCATCATTCCCTTCAGAACCGCGACGTCACCTCCAACGCGCAGTTGGTAGAGGGCCTTGCTGATCGGCGTGGATCCGAGGGTCAGCATCTCCACCGGCGATTGTGGGGCCTGGAACCGCTCCAGGGCCCGCTCACGGAATGGGTTGAATGAGATGATGCTGGCACCCCGGCGTGAAGCGTCGCGCAGACTTGTCAGCATGCGGGGCGAATTAGTGCCGGGGTTCTGTCCGAAGATGAAAATCGCATCTGCGAGATCGAAATCCTCTAGCAGGCACGTACCCTTTCCGACCCCGATCGATGCCGGTAGACCAACACTTGTTGGTTCGTGGCACATATTCGAGCAATCCGGAAAGTTGTTGGTGCCGAACCCGCGTACGAAGAGTTGATATAAAAAAGCCGCCTCGTTCGAAGTTCGGCCTGAAGTGTAAAATGCTGCCTCGTTCGGACTATCCAGTTTGTTTAGACGTTCTGCGATGATATTGAATGCCTCATCCCAAGCGATAGGGACATATCGGTCGGATAAACAATCGTAGCGCATTGGATGTGTTAATCGACCTTGCATTTCAAGGTCGTAATCATTCCATGTTGCAAGCTCAGTGACAGTATGTGCGGCAAAGAAATCCGGCGTGCAGCGCCGCGCCGTTGCCTCCCAAGCAACAGCCTTCGCACCGTTCTCGCAAAATTCGAAGGACGAAGTGTGCTTTGGATCGGGCCATGCGCAACCTGGGCAATCGAAGCCGGCCGGCTGGTTCATCTGCAACAGCGTTTTGGAGCCTTTAAAAGGCGTCCGCTGCGCGATCAGTGCCTCACCCGTTGCCTTGAGTGCGCCCCATCCGCCAGCAGCTGCTCGATAGGGTCGGATTGTCTTGGTCGTGCTCATGAGCTCGCCTCTCTTCTATCGGCGAGTTCATCAGATCGTAGCCCTGAATTCTTGTTCTTATCCATGGCGAATTGCAGGATTGAGCTCTTGCATCAGCTTGCCTCCCGAAATGTCGCTTCTCATTGGGGTTGATGGATCAAGCTGGTCCAACATGCTCGGGTGCGCCGGTGGCGTCTCTGCGCTTATCTGACACCTCCGTTCTTGTTTGCACGATGGCAAGGTGGTCGGCGGAACGTAAGCCGTGGGTGACCTGGGTCTTGAACAGGCCGTTGATCGTGTCGGCCCAGGCGCTGTAATAGCTATCGTCGACGGATGGCTTGGGCTCACGGCTGCCTCGGCCAACTGCTCTGTGTAGCGCAGCGCAAGGTATTGCGAGCCCCTTTCGCAGTGGTGCATATGCTCCCGCCCTGTACGGGATGACGCTTGTTCAGGATGTGCTCCAAAGCATTAAGTATGTAGGTGGCATGGGTGGTTCGGTGCCGCCTCCCAAGCTTGATGATCGGGCGTTGCGTACGGAGCTCATGATGAACCGTACATCCGCTAGTTGCAGTGTACGAGGGCCAAGTTTACCCGTTGCCCTTCAAGACGTGCGGCACCGGCTCACGTTAAACTCATCGCGCGGCGAGAAGCCGATTTCAGCCATCCGCCAATACCACAAGGAACTTCTCATGGCGAACACGAACTCCACCACAGGGCAGCGGCTCCACGAGACCCAGAACAACACGAAATCGAACGCAAAGAAGGTCTCGACCGAGGCGCTCAATGCGCGACTTTCGGACGGAATCGATCTGGCCTTAGCGGTCAAGCAGGCGCATTGGAACTTGAAGGGTCCGCAGTTCATCGGCGTTCACCTGATGCTAGATGGGTTCCGCGACGAGCTGGACGATTACAACGACAAGGTGGCCGAGCGTATCACTCAGCTCGGCGGTACGGCGCGTGGCACCGCAGCTGCTGTGGTAGCGGCCTCACAACTGGCCCCCTATCCCCTCGACGCCTACGCGATTGCCGACCACCTCGCGGCGCTGATTGACCGCTACGCAGTCTATGCGAACGCTGTCCGCCAAAATATTGAAGACACCGACGAGGCGGGCGATGCCGGCACGGCCGATCTCTTCACCGAGGTCTCGCGCGGCGTAGATAAACAGCTGTGGTTCCTCGAAGCTCACGTACAAGAGCCGACAGGCAGGATGCGCGACGGCGACCTCGCTGGGAAGCGCTGATCGCGATTCGGCCCTATAAATTAAGGGGAGGCGCGTTTGTCTGGCGCCTCCCCTCCAAAATTTACCTTTTGACGCACCGATTTTGTTAAAATTCGCCTAACGCGGCTGGGCTTCATAGATTTAAGAAGCAAGTGATGTGGGAAGCGGCGAAATAAGAAAGCTAGATGCTGTTATAGATTTGAGCGGTCTGGGATCCAGACGAGGAGGCATGACCTCTTCGCGGCAAGCCTACCCGTCCGATGTTTCCGATGATGAATGGGCGCTGGTCGTGCCGTACCTGACGCTGCTGCGCTAGGATGCGGGGCAGCGTGAGGCTTCGCTTCGCGAGGCGTTCAACGGGTTACGCTACGTGGTGAAGACGGGGGCACCCTGGCGGTGGATGCCCGACGACCTCCCACCCTGGGAGGCTGTCTACCAGCAGGCGCAGCGATGGCTGGCGGCAGGTGACCCTGACCCAGCAAACTGGTCCGCGCTGAACGCAAGTTTTTCGGGCATCCTGAACCCTGAAGGAGGGTGGATGCCATGCCTCGCAAGCGTTTCACGAACAAACAGATCGCCTTCGCCCTGCGGCAGGCGGAGAACGGCGCGACGGTGGACGAGGTCTGCCGGAAGATGGGTTTCTCTGAGCCGACGTTCTACCGCTGGAAGAAGTAGTTCGTCGGTATGGGTGTGCCGGAGATCCGGCGGCTGAAGCAGTTGGAAGATGAGAACAGCAAGCTGAAACGACTGGTGGCCGACCTGACGCTGGACCGCTCGATGCTTCAGGACGTGCTCAAGCGAAAGTGGTGAGGCCCGCCGCTCGCCGCGAGGTCGCCTGCCACCTCTAGGTGGTCTACGGCATCAGCGAGCGGCGGGCCTGTCTGGCTACCGGCTTCGGCCGTTCGTCCCAGCGCTAGAGGAAGCGCTCGGACCCTCAGGTCGCACTGCGCATGCGGCGTTGGCCGCCGTGCGGGTGCTTTACGGCTACCGGCGTCTACACATCCTGCTGCGACGGGAGGGCTGGAAGGTGAACCACAAGCGCACCTACCGGATCTACCGCGACGGGGGACTGTCGATCCGGGCCAAGCTGCCTAAGCGCAAGCGAGCTTGGCGCTATCGCCAGGGGCGACCGGCGATCGCCAGCCCCAACGAGGTCTGGGCCATGGACTTCATGTCCGACCGCATCTTCGACGGACGTCCGTTCCGGATCTTGACCGTCGTCGATTGCCACATGCGAGAGGCGCTCTCGCTCACACCGAGAGCCAACTTCCGCGCATACCAGGTAACTGAGGCGCTCGACGCTTTGGTCAGGCCGCGAGGTCGACCGAAAAGTCTACGGGTAGACAACGGACCTGAGTTTGCCGGTCGCATGCTCGACCAAAGGGCCTACCTGAACGGGGTCAAGATCGACTTCTCCCGACCGGGCAAGCCGACCGACAACGCCTACATCGAGTCGTTCAACGGCCGTCTGGGGGCGGAATGCCTGAACGCTTCGTGGTTCCTGTCGCTGGCTGATGCCCGCGAGCGCATCGAGGACTGGAGGTGCCACTACAACGAAGATCGACCCCACACGGCCCTGGGCGGCTTGCCCCCCGAGCCTTCGCCAACCAAGCTGTCACAGCCCGAGAACTTGCATAGGCCGTGGACCACAAAGCGGGTCAACTCCAACGTTCCACACCATCATACCTAAGGGAGGACCACTTTTCAGTGGGCAGGCCAGTCCATCGCGCATGAGCGCCGATCAAAATCCCAAGATATACCGGGGTACGACAGGAGGGGGATACAGGCTCCTGGGCGCCCAAATTGCTCTGCTGTGACGAACGCCGGTCTTGCCATCAGTCATGACGGAGGGATGATTTGTTCCGTACGAAGCACCATATGCGAGATAAGCTTGGTTAGAGGGCATTGTTTCGTACGACATGATCAATGTGCTGACGGATCCGACCACGCGCACGTATTCTGGTCTCTCTGAGGCCTACGACTTTTTCAACGAGCGACTGTTCTCCGCCAAGCTGCCGCCGTGTCTCATTACGATGCAGCGGAAGAGTAAGACCTATGGCTTTTTCGCCGGCCGCCGCTTCGGTATCAGCCGGCGCTTACCGCAATCGATTTGCTGACTAACGGCAAGCGCGGGTCTGGGGGACGATTCCGTCAGCGCGTGTCCTCCGCGCGAGCGGACGTACCCTCACACTCCAGATAAAGACGTATCGACAGCACATCTGAACATTGCCCGGCAGAATCGTAGCGCAGTCTATTGGCAGCCTCTGGTGCCTATCTCTCAAGAGCCTCGAAGGGGAAAACCCGCTTCCAGTCCCGCTTCATATCCACCACCGTCCATTGGTTCGCCGTGGCGGCGTCTAAGGCCTTGTCTAGGCGACCGAAGGGCGAGTTGCGATCATAGGCGTACTCACGTTCCGCGTCTGTGTGGTGGACGATCACCCCGAGTCGGACGCCTCCAGCCATCGTCGTCCACTGCAGCATCTCAAGATCCCCATCGGAATTGCCGAACGCAGCGAGTGGACGTCGTCCGATGTGCTCGTTGATGCCGACGGGCTTGCCCGCCTTGTCATCGACGAAGTTGACCTGGGGCAGGCGGAACAGGACTGGTCTTCCGGCACGCATCTCGAACGACGTTTTGATCGACGAGCCCACGACCTGTTCGGGCGGAATGCCATAGACCCGTTCCACCCACGGCCGCATGAACTCGATACCACCACCAGACACGATGAAGGTCTTGAAGCCATTGGCTCGAAGGTAGGCCAGCAACTCGACCATAGGTTGGTAGACGAGGTCGGTGTAGGGCCGTTGGAACCGCGGATGGCGCGCGATGGCGAGCCAGTCGGTCACGATAGTTTCGAATTCGGCCGTACTCATGCCGGCGTGGGTTGCCATGATGACTTCGCTTGCCCCGCGCTCGCCCAATTCGGCGAAGGTCTTCATGTCTCCCTCAAGAACCGCCTTGAAGGGCTGCGTCTCCGTCCACTCTGGATGCAGCGGCGCCAGCGCCTTCACTCGTTCGAACGCGAATGCGAGTTGGAAATACATTGGGTGCTCGGCCCACAAGGTCCCGTCATTGTCGAACGTCGCGATCCGCTCGGGGACCGCGGTGAAGTCCGGCGAGCCTTGGCATGTGACGTCGCTTACGAACGAGACGATTGCCAGCTTGGCTGGCCCGTCGTTCCAGGAGGGCAATGGATCGGTTTGAGCAGAAGCTGACGAGAATTGCGCGGCCACAAACAGCAAGGCCCAGAGGCAGGATAGTCGCGTGGTCATCATGATCTTCCTCGCTTTAGACAAACGGGCGCCTACGAAAAGGCGCCCGTCCCAAGCGTCATCAAGCCGTCATTGGCCTCCGTGCATCGGCAGACTGATCCCCTCCTTGGAGAGCATATCTCGGACCGATTGCAGCCGCTCGTATTGTGAGATCGTGACAGGGCCGGTGTAGACCTCGCTTTGCAGCTTACGCGGAGGATACTGCGCGTAGGTCTTCATCAGCCCCTTCACCGCCTCGCTCATGGTGACCATTGTCCAAGTGCGTTCGGTGTAGTTGTTCATGAAGATGTCGTAACGCTCCTGCGGGTCTTGCCAGAGATCGAAGATCTGCGGGATTGTCGCGACGTATTTACTCGCGCCCTTCCAGCCCAGGTTGGTATCGACAGCCAGACCTCCGGTTGTTGCACCGTTATCGCCGCGAAGGTTGAACACGGCTTTGTAGTTGCCGACACGGACCGCGCCCGGGGTCAGTTCATCCTCGGTGAAGAAAAACCACGATTTCCGCTCCGACTTACCCGTCCCGAGCAGCACCGGTGACATGTCATAGCTGTCGAAGGTCATCGGCTGACCCTCGCGGTCTTTCTCTGGCAGCTTCAAGCCGGAGACGGACGCGAACGTGGCCATGAGGTCGAGACCGCCGACAATGTCGTGGTTCTTGCTGCCCGGCTTGATCTTGCCCGGCCAAACCGCGATCGCCGGTACGCGGTTGCCGCCCTCGCGAACGGTGCCCTTGGTGCCGCGGAAGGGGGTGTAGCCGGCGTCGGGATACACATCCTGCCAGGCGCCATTGTCGGTCGTGTAGAAGACGAGCGTGTTCTTATCGAGCCCAAGCGAGCGCAGCTTGTCCATGATGCGGCCGATACGAGTGTCGAGTTCCACCACCGAGTCGGCATACTTGGTCTTGGAGAGCGATTTGTGCTCGAACTCCGGGGCCGGCATGTTCGGTTGATGCACCTTCATGAAATTGACGTTGATGTAAAAAGGCGTGCTCGCCTTCGCAGCTTCGTCGAGGAAGCTCAGCGCCGCCTTCTCCACGTAGCTGTCGAAGAAGGGCACGCCGACGACGCCCTCCTTGCCGTCCAGCACGGGCGTGTTCACGTACTGGCCGTTGATCTTGAACTCCTCGGTCACCGTCCCGCCGGCATTCCCCGACAGCGCCCCCCTGGTGACCTTCTGGAACATGGCTCGAAGCTCGGGGTCCATGTCGGGGAACCAGGTCGGGTCGGCGTAGGTGTAGGCGTTGAGGTGGTAGAGGCCGCAATACTTCATCACGTCGTAGCCCTGGGCGTTGGGCAACGCGTAGTCCGCCTCGCCGAGGTGCCACTTGCCGGTGAAGTAGGTCTTGTAGCCGCCCTGCTTCAGCATTGAACCGAGCGTCCATTCGGCCGCAGGCAGGCCACCGCCCTGACCCTGGAACGCGACCGTGGTCATGCCACTGCGGTTGGGGATGCGCCCGGTCTGCATCGCGGCGCGCCCCGGGGTGCAGCTGGGCTGGGCGTAGAAGGCGAAGAAGGTCAGCCCGTCATCGGCGAGGCGGTCGATGTTCGGCGTCGGCATGCCACGCCCCTGTCCACCGCCATAAGGTCCGAGGTCGCCATAGCCGGTGTCGTCTGAGACGATGAGAAGGATGTTGGGCTTCTGTTGCTGCGGCGCCTGGGCGAAGGTCGGCACCGCCGGCATCGTCGTGATCAAGGCCGTCGCCCCGATCAGCGCCGCCCTCATGGACCGCTTGCGGTTTCGGCCTACGGTACCCGGCGTAAATGCTTTGTCACGGGTCATGGAACGCTCCTTTCCCTGATGATGCAGCGGAAGCCGACATGGCTCGTGGAGGTATCGACGGGCTCTGGAAGGCGCGCTGCCGGTCGGTAGCGGCTGCAGAAGTTGGGCGCGCACAGGTGCGAGCCGCCCTTCAGGACCCGACGGGGGATCCGGCTCTCGGGCTGGCTCGGATCGTAGCTTCGCTCGACCGGGCCACCGCGCGGATTTGTCGGTATGCAGCAGGCCTTCGGCGCGTCGGCCGAGTGGCGATCGGTGTAGAAGTCGCTCGTCCACTCCCAGACGTTGCCGGTCATGTCGTAGAGGCCGTACCCATTAGGTGGAAAGGCCTTGACCGGCGAGGTGCGCTCAAAGCCGTCCTGCGCCAGGTTCTGCCAGGGGAACTGACCCTGCCAGGTGTTGGCCATATGCTGCCCGTTCGGAGTGAAGACCTCGCCCCAGGCGAACTCCGCTTCGTCGAGGCTGCCGCGGGCGGCGAACTCCCATTCAGCCTCGGTTGGTAGGTCCTTATCCGCCCACCGCGCATAGGCGAGTGCGTCGGCGTAACTCACGTGCACCACGGGATGGTTGTCGAGGCTGTTTATGTTGCTCTTCGGGCCGTAGGGACGTCGCCAGTTGGCCCCCTTGAGCAGGGTCCACCACTCGCCCCAGAGCCGCAGATCGACTGGTAGGTCAGGCGGTACGAAAACGAGCGAGCCGGCGTAGAGCATGTGCGGCATCGCGCCGGGATGGTCCTTGGGATCCGGCGTGATCTCGGCGGCGGTACGATGGGAGGTGGCCTGAACGAACGTCTTGAACTGCCGGTTCGTAACGGGGGTCTCGTCGATCCAGAAGCTGTCCACCGTCACTCGGTGTGCCGGTGCTTCCTCCGGAAAGTGCCTGTCCGATCCCATGCGGAACGTCCCGCCGGGGATGTAGCGCATGCCCAAGGAGGTCTTGGGCTTCGTCGCTGGAGCGACTTCTTCGAAGAGCCAGGTAGACATGTCCCCTCCCGTCAGTGCGCTTCGGTGCCGGTGTGCTCCTTGGGAGGGCGAGCCAGCTTACATTTGCAGGCAAGTCAGCAGGTCGACGTAGCTTGGCGTGCCCCCGATACTCTCCTCCTGGATGCACTTGTCGCGGCGTTTCTCATCGAAGCCGGCCCATTGCTGCCCGAGTTGCGTGCGGGCCTGCGTCTCATCACGCACGCAGGTCTGGTCGGTGTTCCGGTCACCAACCTCCAGGCTCGGAGCGGCGCGACACGTGGCTTCCACGTTGTAGCGCGGAAGCTCGCCAGCCAGTGCAGCGATATTGGTCAGAAGCAGGAATGCGAGAGCTGAAGAGCGAAACATTCGGCGGCTCCTGAATTAACTCCCGCAGAAATCGAGTCGCAAGATTATTCCCAAATTTATCTCAGAGCGCAACTCATCTGTTACTATAGAAGCAGCTTGAGCCATGCCGCGACGGTCTCACGGGTAGTCTCGGTCAGCTCGAAGGATACGGGCCGGCCAGTCTTCTGCCGGACGATGGTGGTGCGCAGGCGGACGCCGTCGCCGAGATGGACATCGGCCACGCGCAGGCGGACGAGATCGTAGCCACGCAGTTTGCTATCGATGGCGGTGTTGAACAAGGCGAAGTCGCGCGTGCGGCCCTCGTGCTGCAGGCGAGTGCGGATCGAATAGATGAGCTCGGGCTTTAACGGCGGCTTAGGGCCGAAGAGGCGGCCGAGATTCCACGGTCGGCGGGTGGTGTCGTTGGTCGAAGTCATGATTGAACTCCGTTTGAGGAGCCATCAGCATCTCATCGCGATCGGCCCGCGCCGCAGCTGCGCGCTATGAGCTGAAGACGCGTCTTTTCCCCGAAGTAGGCGCGCTGCCACGAAAGGGCATGCACTCGGCATCGGCCGCGCTTAGAAGTGACCCATGCCCAATACTTTGTTCTCGCCGGCCGCAGCCCGCAACGCCGCCCCGATCGCCGAGGTCCTCGAACGCGTCTTCCCGCCCAGCGGTCTCGTGCTCGAGATCGCGAGCGGATCGGGCGAGCACGTCGTCCATTTCGCCCGTGCGCTGCCCGCCCTCGACTGGCAGCCAAGCGATCCCAATGAAGTGGCCCGTCGCAGCATCGTCGCCCATGCCCACGCCTCCGGGCTGGCCAACATCCGGTCGCCGTTGGCGATCGATGCGATTCGTCAGCCGTGGCCGGTGCCGCGGGTGGACGCGGTCGTCGCGATCAACATGATCCACATCGCACCCTGGGATGCGACCATCGGGCTGATGGCTGGCGCAGAAGCGGCGCTAGCGGGGGGTGGTGTGTTGTACCTCTACGGTCCTTTCCGGGAGCATGGCGCGCACACCGCGCCAAGCAACGCCACGTTCGACAACAGCCTGCGCGCGAGGAATGCCTCCTGGGGGGTCCGCGACATCGAGGCGGTCGTGGCTGCTGCAAAAACGCATGATCTTCATCTGGCAGAGCGCATCACGATGCCGGCCAATAACCTCAGTTTGATCTTTCGCCGAGGGCGCCGAGGCTCCGCCGTTGACCGGGAGGCCGCGCCTTGACCGCTTCACGCCCGACCAGCGCGATTGTCATCGGTGCGTCCGGCGGCATCGGTGGGGCCGTGGTCCGCGCGCTCGCCGAGGGCGAAGCCTACGCGCCGATCTTCGCGCTCTCACGCTCGGGATCATCTGTTCCCGCGGGTGTCCGAACCCTCCCGATCGACCTGAGCGATGAGACAACGGTTGCTGCGGCGGCGGCCAGGGTCGGCGAAGCCGGACCGGTGGGTCTGGTTATCGTCGCTACCGGCCTTCTTCACCGGGCGGGTGTCTCGCCTGAGAAGACGGTCAGGGCGCTCGACCCCGCCGCGATGGCCACCATCTTCGCGATCAACACGATCGGCCCTGCGCTTGTCGCCAAGCATTTCGTGCCCCTGCTTGCGCGACGGGAGCGATGCGTGTTCGCGGCCCTGTCGGCGCGGGTCGGATCGATCGGCGACAACCGACTTGGCGGCTGGTATACCTACCGTGCCTCAAAGTCGGCACTGAACCAGATCCTGCGAACGCTCGCGATCGAGGTCGCCCGAAGCCGACCGGAGGCGATCGTCGTGGGCTTGCATCCCGGCACGGTCGCCTCCGGCCTGTCGCGGCCCTTCCGGCCGGACCCGACGGCCGACGGCGTCTTCTCGCCCGAAGTGAGCGCGGCCCATCTCCTGCGCGTGCTGAACGGCCTTAGCGCGGCCGACACCGGCAGCGTTTTCGCTTGGGACGGTTCGAAGATCCCCGCCTAAGCGCGGTTTCGGCCCAAACGGATAACGGGCAGCTGCCTCGGCCGCTACTAGGATGTGAATGTTTCCCGCAGGATGCGTGGTGCGAGCTTGACCATTGGCATACCGGTTCCTCCAACGTTTAATTAGCCTATCATCCGCCTGAAAGCGGATGAGCAGAAAGCTGTCCATTCCCTTCATAGCCATCTGATAAATTGAATAGCCCGGTAGCGGACGTTCCTAAGGTCTGAGAAGGGTCAGCTTCGGCCGACTAATAAGATCTACTTAACCAATTGACCGCCCGGAAGCAGGCGGACTGTCCTGGCGCCCGTACCGTTCTCCGTTCCGGCACGGCAGATGGTTCGCAGGCGGCCAGCCTAGTGGGCCTATCGTCGAAGGGGCGTGCAATCCGGCCGTGAGATCGATGGACGGGCGAGCCACCACGGTTAGATGCGACGCGGGTTCCGGCATGCCGCATCATGACGGCCACACGATGGGGCATCTTCGACCGCGATGGTCTCTATGAATCCTTACAGTGGGGCATCAAGGCCTTACCAACTACGAGCTTCGGGATAGGCACTGATAGGCTCATGATGCCGTTCGGCCGTAGAAACGACGAGAACCGCAAGCCCTATGGCAGCGGCATCCTCGATAAGGCCCCTGGGCACGACCAGGGAACTTGCGCGAGTCCGGTCCCCGGGCCGCTCGGCCGATACGTGTACCCGCGACGGCGTCGGCCTGGGCCCCGGTCCTGGGTGACGATTGACGGCCGACCAACGCTCATCCGCCGATTGCGAGCCGAAATGCGAACGAGGGCGGGATGCGGCAATCCGCTGGGAACGACATCTTGTCCCTTGCCATCTCACCACGCGGCAGTGTCGTCACAATGGCTCGTGCTCCCGCGCCGGCCGGGATCGAGGCGCCCCGTGTCCCGCCCTCCGAGGTGGCCCACGCCACTGCGGCACAAGCCGACATGCTGTGCATTCCGGCTACGGAGGCGAGCCCGAACAAGGTCGCATATCCGTACATTGTCCCTGCCGTTCCCCGTAGCTCAGGCTGCGTCGGGCATGCGGTCAAGGAACTTGTCGAGGGTAAGCGGGTATTCCCGCACCCGGATACCCGTCGCGTTGTAAACGGCGTTTGCCACCGCCGCGCTGACGCCGCAGATGCCGAGCTCGCCCACGCCCTTGGCTTTCATCGGCGAAGAGATCGGATCGACCTCGTCGAGGAAAATCACATCCTGGTGCGGGATATCAGCATGTACCGGCACCTCGTATCCGGCGAGGTCGTGGTTAGCGAAGAAGCCGCGTTTGGTGTCGACCGCAAGCTCCTCCATCAGCGCAGCACCAACACCCATAGTCATGCCGCCAATGACCTGGCTGCGGGCCGACTTCGGGTTGAGGATGCGACCGGCGGCGCAGACCGCAAGCATGCGCCGGACCCGGATCTCCGCCGTGTGGACATCGACGCCCACCTCGACGAAATGGGCTCCGAACGTTGATTGCTGATAGGTCTTCGAGAGTTCGCTGAACTCGATGGTGTCCTCGACCGTCAGCCCTCCCCGCGCCGCTTCGCCGAGCGGCACTGCGCGGTTTCCGGAGCGGACCTGGCCGTCCTCGAAGACTGCGTCGGCCGAGTTGATGCCAAGACGCTGCGCCACGGCCTCGCGCAGCTTCACGCAGGCCGCGTAGACCCCGGACGTCGAGGAGTTGGCGCCCCATTGGCCACCCGATCCCGCCGAGGCGGGGAAATCGGAGTCCCCCAGCCGCACCACGACCTTGTCCAGCGGGACGCCCATCATCTCGGCGGCCGTCTGGGCGATGATGGTGTAGGTACCCGTTCCAATGTCGGTCATGTCGGTTTCAACCGTGACCGTCCCTTGTTCATCCAGGCGAACGCGTGCGCCGGACTTCATCACCATGTTGTTGCGGAACGCGGAGGCGACCCCGACACCAACGAGCCACTGCCCGTCCCGGACGGAGCCAGGTTTGGCATTACGCTTCGCCCAACCGAACCTGTCCGCCCCCAGCTTGAGGCACCCGACGAGGTCACGATGCGAGAAGCGGCGATCCGGGGCGTGGGGGTCGACCTGGGTGTCGTTGCGAACGCGGAACTCCACGGGGTCGATCTCTAGCTTTTCTGCCATCTCGTCCATGGCGACTTCCAGGACCATCAGGCCCGGAGCCTCGCCGGGCGCGCGCATCGCGTTGCCCTCGGGCAGGTCGAGGAGTGCGAGCTTCATCGCCGTGAGCCGGTTGGCGCCCGCGTAGAGAAGCTTCGTCTGGCTCACCGCCGTCTCGGGATCGCCGTCGGGCAGGTTGCCGGAGGTGCTCTCGTGGGCGATGGCCGTGATGGTGCCGTCCTTCGTCGCCCCGATGCGCACGCGCTGGATAGTGGCGGGCCGATGGGTGGTGTTGTTGGCGATGAGGGGACGGGTCAGTGCGACCTTCACCGGCCGTCCCGCCGCCTTGGCACCGAGCGCCGCGAGGACCGCGTCGGCGCGCACGAACAGCTTGCCGCCGAATCCGCCGCCCACGTAGGGAGAATCGATCCGCACGTTCGCCTTCGGAATACCAAGGATCTTGGCCATGCTTTCATGGGCCCAGGTGATCATCTGGTTCGAGGTCCAGAGCGTGACCTTCTCGCCCTCCCATGCCGCGACGGTCGCGTGCGGCTCCATCATCGCGTGGCTCTCGTCGGCGGTCGCGTAGATCTCGTCGAACGTGACCTGTGCCTTTGCGAAGGCACCCTCGAAATCACCGACACGCTCCTCGCCGTTGCCACCGCTGCCCTCGCCGCTGTCGCCCTTCACCGGCTTCGCAGACTTCGCTTCGGCGGCCAGGTCGAACTTCCCCGTTTCAGGGGTATAATCGACCGTGATCAGGAAGGAGGCCGCGCGGGCCTGCTCGAAGGTCTCGGCCACCACCACGGCGATGGCCTGGTGGTAGTGCTGAACCTGGTCGCCGCCGAACAAGTAGGCCGTGTTCATTGTGCCCCGTTCCATTCGGGGCGTTTCGAGCGTCGTCACGATGGCGAGGACACCTGGGGCCGTCCTGGCAATGGAGGTGTCCATGCCGCGAATGCGGCCCTTGGCAATGCCGGCACCGAGCACGTAGCCGTAGGCCTGGCTCGGCGTCACGTCATGGCGTTCGTAGGCGTAGGGCGCGGTGCCAGTGGTTTTGTACTTGCCGTCGATCCGGTCGGTCGGCTGGCCGACGACCTTAAGACGGTCGATGGGGTTCTGGCCTGCGGGGGTGTCGAACTTCATGGCTCAGGCCCTCGCTTCGTGGATCGCCGCCATTAGCGTACGCTCGGCGAGCTTCAGCTTGTAGGCGTTCTGGTGAGTAGGCTTGGCCCCGGCGAAGGCCTTGTCGGTCACGGCCTTGGCGCCGCGTGGCAGATCACCCTCTGCCGCCTCGACGCGCCATGGCTTGTGCGAGACGCCACCAAATGCTGCCCGACCCGTGCCGTCCGGCTGCAGCACTGCAGCGACCGAGACGAGGGCGTAGGCGTAGGAGGCCCGGTCGCGGACCTTGCGGTAGACATGCGTGCCGCCTAACGGCTTCGGCAGGGTAACGGCGGTGATGAGCTCGCCGGCCTTGAGGGTCGTGTCAATCTCGGGCCGGTCGCCGGGCAGGCGGTGGAATTCCGCCATCGGGATTTTTCGCGATGAGCCTTTGGCATCCACGGTCTCGACGTTGGCGTCGAGCACCCGCATGGCCACCGCCATGTCACCCGGGTGGGTGGCGATGCAGGCCTCGCTGCCGCCGATCACCGCTAACTGGCGCGAGACCCCATCCAGGGCCGAGCAGCCGGAGCCGGGCTGGCGCTTGTTGCAGGCCTGAGCCGTGTCGTAAAAGTATGGGCAGCGGGTCCGCTGGAGCAAGTTGCCGGCGGTGGTGGCTTTGTTGCGCAGCTGGCCCGAGGCGCCCGCCAGGAGCGCGCGGCTGAGCACGGCGTAGTCCTTGCGGACCCGGGCATCGGCGGCCAGATCCGTGTTACGCACCAGGGCACCGACCCGGAGGCCGCCCTCGGGCGTCGGTTCGATGGTGTCCAGGCCTAGGCCGTTCACGTCGACGAGGTGCGCCGGTGTCTCGATCTGTAGCTTCATCAGGTCAAGCAAGTTCGTGCCGCCTGCAATGAACTTCGCGTTCGGGGTGCGGGCGACGGCGGCGGCTGCCTCGGAGGGCGAGCTTGGGCGCTCGTAGGTGAAGGACTTCATACGGGCCTCCCGGCAACCTCGGTCATCGCCTCGACGATGTTGGAATAGGCGCCGCAACGGCAGATGTTGCCGCTCATGCGCTCCCGAATCTCGGCCTCTGTCACCTGGAGGGTGGCATTGAGATCGGCGGTGACGTGGCTGGGAATGCCGGCCTTGATCTCGGCGAGCACGGCGACGCCGGAGCAGATCTGGCCCGGGGTGCAGTAGCCGCACTGGTAACCGTCGTGCTTGATGAAGGCCGCCTGCATCGGGTGTAGGTTCTCGGGCTGGCCGATACCCTCGATGGTGGTGATCTCGGCGCCCTGGTGCATCACCGCGAGGGTGAGGCAAGAGTTGATACGCCGCCCCTCGACGATCATCGTACAGGCGCCGCACTGGCCGTGGTCGCAGCCCTTCTTGGAACCGGTCAGATGCAGGTGCTCACGGGCGGCATCGAGCAGGCTCGTGCGGGTGTCGAGCTCAAGGTCGCGGCGCTGGCCGTTCACCGTCAACGACACCTTCGTCAGCACCGGCTTGTCGATGCTCACGGGGGCGGCGCCCGCCGCCGAGGGTACGGCCGCGAGGGCCGCCGTGGCGGATGCTCCCACCATCAAGTCTCTCCGATTCAATTCATGATCTCCAGATCGTCCCATCTCGGCCTCCGTAGGGATGCGGGGGCGGCGCTTCGAACCGTCCGGCGCGAGCGGGTTGTGCGGAGGAAACACTCACACCTTGGATAGGCTCCAATGTACGGCGCACGATCTCGTCGATTTGCCCTGCAAACCCACATAGGGTCATGAGCGTGGACTATGGGGTCGGTTCGGCACGCCGCAGCTGCAGGATCACCCCCCTACGGATGCGCGCGCCGGGGACCGTCGATTGCGCGTGAGAACCTGACCGACCTCCGGTCCTTTGCAACGGTATCGCCGCAGGACAGCTTCGCCCTTGCCGCGGCACGACTGGGCGTGCCCCAATCGGCCCTGAGCCGCGCCATGACGGATCTTGATGAACAGCTCGGGATGCGGCTGCTGACCGATCCATGCGCGGTGTCTTCCCGACCGAGGCGAGCAAGCGTCCGCTGGACGTCGTCGGTTCCCAGTTCGCGCAGGTCGAGGTCGAGCTCACTGCCCTGGCCGAGATGAAGGACAAGCCCGCGGGAAACATGAGAGTCCCAGCGCCCGAGCACGCGTCCCAGACGTTCCTGTGGCCAGTCCTGCATCCGCTCTTGTCGTACTAACCCAGCATCAACATCGTCGCCTTCGTCTGCCTCATGCTTAAAACAGGTCGCTCAACTGGCACGGTTCATAACAGCCTCTAGCTTCGGGTAGGCGCTAATTAATCGACGGTCACCTGGGTGAACACGACGGTCTCAAGCTTGACCGACCGCGAAAACTTAACCCGCGACGTCTGCTGTCCGACAGTTTGGCTCAATAGGTGAAGCTCGAAACCCATTCCTCCTTCAGACGGATAGATGCGACCCGCCCAGCTCCTGATTGTGTGCGATGCTCCTGATGCCGTCACGAAACCAATCACGTTGCCTTCCGCCATACCGACCAGTATGCGACCACGATGCGGCGGCATCGCCTCCGCTTGGCCAGCAGCATACGTGCCGGATACCGCCTCCCCGAATTGCCATAGTCGGAGCTCGGCACCGGCCGCGCTGCGCCACGTCCCTTCAAACATCGATGCGTCCACACCTGCTCGCTCAGCCGACGCAGATGCGCGGCACACGAGATATGTGCATCGGTATATCGATGTCGGCTATGTTTCCCAAGAAGCCGAGAAGAACTCCTCCAACTGCGACCGTCTCTAACGCGCAGCTTGGGCGATTTCATGGAATATCGCCCCATCGGAATTTGCTAAGTAACTCATCCACCCTGCAAACATCTGCTCGGCGGATTATACCACCGGCGTACAAGCACGCTCGAAGGGGCCGTCACGACCGACCAATACGATCCGTACAAGGCTGGAACGCAGCGGTCCTCGTTCGTTCGTATGCGAGTAGATTCCAATTTCTGGGCTGGTCCAACGCTAGCCCACTCGACCACCGCGAGGTTTTATGAGCCTGCCCGCCAAATCGCTTCACCGAGCCGTGTCCGGCTCGTCGTCGAACTCGTGAACCGGGGTCCAGTGATGCCCCATGATAACGAGTATCTGGCTCACCACCGCCCTGCAAAGCTCAAGCTCGTCACTTCCCGGTCGGTCCCGAGCCATGCTCCCAGGGCTTGCCCCCGCAACGCAGCGCCAGTTTGAAACCATTGCAATAGCGATATACCACATGAAATATATCGCGTATTAACGGGTAGCCAGAGGCAGAATGCCGAGTTACCGAAACAACGGGCACGCCATGCACCGCCTTTTTGCACCCTTGCGAGCCCAACCATGACCGAGCTCCCCATCCTCACGGCGACCGATCAGGCGCATGCTGTGACGCAAGCCTATGTCGAGCAGGCCAAGCCACCACTCACCCAAGAGTTGATTGAGCGGCTTCAAAGCGTACTGACCGAGGCCCTCGATTCAAAAGGCCAGTCGGGATCGGACGAAAGCCCGACGGACCGTCTCAACGCTGCCCTGGACGCTTTCGAGTCGGAACTTCGGTCCATCGTCGGCCCACGGGTCGCGTCGCTGGAGACGTCCACCGGTGCTGTGACGATGGAACATCGCTCCGAAGCCGGTCAGCCGCTACGGGCCTTTGGTGGCCAATAGGCAGCGCTCGCACCAATCACCGCAAGAACGAATGGAAACCGGATCGCCCATGAGTGAGGCAGCAGGGACAGTCAGGAATTTTTCTCATCCTGGCACGGGACGCAACAAGGTCCGAGCCGTGCCAAAGGGCCGTCAGGTCGAGCCGAATGCCAAAGTCGAGATCGAGCAACTCCTTGGGACGCGCTCGCGCCAACGCGACCTGCTGATCGAGCATCTCCATCTGATCCAGGATACCTACGGCCAGATCGGGGCACACCATCTCGCGGCGTTGGCGGACGAGATGGACCTCGCCTTCGCCGAGGTCTTCGAGACGGCGACGTTCTACGCCCATTTCGACGTGGTGAAGGAGGGCGACGCTGACATTCCGCAGCTGACTGTCCGCGTCTGCGACAGCATCACCTGCGCGATGTTCGGCGCCGACGACTTGCTGACAACGCTCCAGCGGGAGCTTGCGTCGGACCGGGTCCGTGTCGTGCGTGCCCCATGCGTCGGCCTCTGCGACCACGCGCCCGCCGTCGAGGTCGGGCATAACTTCCTCCACAAGGCAGACTTGGCATCCGTGCGGGCGGCCGTCGAGGCCGGTGACACCCACGCCCATCTGCCCCAATACATCGACTACGACGCGTACTGGGCGACCGGCGGATACGCGACGCTGGACCGTCTCCGAGGCGGCGAACTTTCCATAGACGACATATTCCAGGTGCTCGACGACGGCGGCTTGCGTGGCCTCGGCGGCGCGGGTTTCCCAACGGGGCGCAAGTGGAGATCGGTGCGCGGCGAACCTGGGCCGCGGCTGATGGCGGTCAACGGCGACGAGGGTGAGCCTGGCACCTTCAAGGATCAGCTCTACCTTAACACCGACCCACACCGCTTCCTCGAAGGCATGCTGATTGGCGCCCACGTGGTCGAGGCCACGGACGTCTATATCTACCTTCGCGACGAGTATCCGATCTCCCGTGAGATCCTGACCCGAGAAATCGCCCGGCTTCCTACGGGCGGACCGCGCATCCATCTCCGCCGCGGGGCCGGGGCCTATATCTGCGGCGAGGAATCCTCACTAATCGAGTCGCTCGAAGGCAAGCGAGGGCTGCCACGGCATAAACCGCCCTTCCCGTTCCAGGTCGGTCTGTTCAATCGTCCGACCCTCATCAACAACATCGAGACGTTGTTCTGGGTGCGCGACCTGATCGAACGCGGCGCTGGCTGGTGGAAGAGCCATGGCCGTAACGACCGTGTCGGCCTGCGCTCCTATTCGGTGTCCGGACGCGTGAGGGAACCCGGTGTGAAGCTAGCGCCCGCCGGCCTCACCATCCAGGAACTCATCGATGAGCATTGCGGCGGCATGCTGGAGGGCCATACCTTCTCGGCCTACCTGCCGGGCGGCGCGTCCGGTGGTATCCTGCCGGCGTCGATGAACGACATCCCGCTCGATTTCGGCACACTTGAAAAATACGGCTGCTTCATCGGATCGGCGGCCGTCGTTGTCATGTCCGACCGGGACGACGTTCGGGGGGCCGCCCTGAACCTAATGCGATTCTTCGAGGACGAGAGTTGCGGGCAGTGCACGCCCTGTCGCTCCGGCACCCAGAAGGCCCGTATCCTGATGGAGGATGGCATCTGGGACACCGAGCTTCTGGGGGAACTCGCCCAATGCATGCGCGACGCCTCGATCTGCGGGTTGGGCCAGGCGGCCTCGAACCCCCTGAGCAGCGTCATTCGGTTCTTCCCCGATCTTTTTCCTGCCCCCAAGGCGCTGGCTGCCGAATGATGGTCACGATTACCCTTTCCACGCGCAAGCCAGGAGCGGACGCATGAGCAACGCCCCCGAAACGCACGACGATACGTCCGTAAGGCACAAAATCCGGGCCGACGGCGCGCAGGATGCCGGCGGCTCTACGCAGGGGTCGAAACCCGAGGCGGGCGGCGCCTATTCGCAAGGGGCGAAATCGGGGGGGCAGGCCGCTCCTGATCCGACCGGGACGTTCGGCTTGAGGGACGGCCCGGTCGCCCCGTCGTCGATTGCGTTCGAGCTCGATGGTCGGCAGGTCGAGGCTCAGCCCGGCGAAACCATCTGGGCGGTGGCCAAGCGGATCGGGACGCACATCCCGCACCTTTGCCACAAGCCCGACCCAGGCTACCGCCCGGACGGCAACTGCCGTGCTTGCATGGTCGAGATTGAGGGCGAGCGCGTGCTCGCCGCCTCGTGTAAGCGTACCCCCGCCATCGGCATGAAGGTGAAGTCCGCATCCGAGCGGGCGACCAAGGCCCGAGCGATGGTGCTCGAACTGCTCGTCGCCGACCAGCCGGAGCGCGAGACCTCGCACGATCCAACGTCGCATTTCTGGGTGCAGGCCGACTTCCTCGACGTCACGGAAAGCCGTTTCCCGGCGGCCGAGCGCTGGACCGGAGACTTCAGCCACCCTGCCATGAGCGTCAACCTTGACGCGTGCATCCAGTGCAATCTCTGTGTCCGGGCCTGCCGCGAGGTGCAGGTCAACGACGTTATCGGCATGGCCTACCGCTCCGCCGACGCCAAGGTCGTGTTCGACTTCGATGACCCCATGGGCGGCTCGACCTGCGTCGCCTGCGGCGAGTGCGTCCAGGCCTGCCCGACCGGCGCGCTGATGCCCTCGGCCTACCTCGATGCCGAACACAATACCCGGACGCTCTATCCCGACCGGGAGGTCACCTCACTGTGCCCGTATTGTGGCGTCGGCTGCCAAGTCTCCTACAAGGTCAAGGACGAGCGGATCGTCTACGCCGAGGGTGTGGACGGGCCGGCGAACCATAACCGGCTCTGCGTGAAGGGGCGCTTCGGCTTCGACTACATCCACCACCCCCATCGCCTAACGGCACCGCTGATCCGACTCGACAATGTCCCGAAGGACGCCAACGACCAGGTCGATCCCGCCAACCCATGGACGCATTTTCGCGAGGCAACTTGGGAGGAGGCGCTCGACCGGGCAGCCGGTGGGCTGACCAAGGTCCGCGACACGCACGGGCGCAAATCGCTCGCCGGATTCGGCTCCGCCAAGGGTTCGAACGAGGAAGCGTATCTCTTCCAGAAATTAGTCCGGCTCGGCTTCGGCTCGAACAACGTCGATCATTGCACACGCCTGTGCCACGCGTCCTCAGTTGCCGCACTGATGGAAGGCCTGAACTCCGGTGCCGTTACTGCACCATTCTCGGCGGCGCTGGACGCCGAGGTCATCATCGTGATCGGTGCCAACCCGACCGTGAACCACCCGGTCGCGGCGACCTTCCTGAAGAACGCCGTGAAGCAGCACGGCGCCAAGCTGATCGTGATGGACCCGCGTCGTCAGGTTTTGTCGCGGCATGCCTTTAAACACCTCGCCTTCAAGCCGGGCTCCGACGTCGCGATGCTGAATGCGATGCTCAACGTGATCGTCACGGAGCGGCTCTACGACGAGCAATACATCGCGGGTTACACCGAAAACTTCGAGGCGCTGAAGGAGAAGATCGTCGACTTTACGCCAGAGAAGATGGCTCCGGTCTGTGGCATCGACGCCGAGACCCTGCGCGAGGTCGCCCGCCTCTACGCAAGGGCTAAGTCCTCGATCATCTTCTGGGGCATGGGCGTCAGCCAGCACGTCCACGGTACCGACAACGCACGCTGTCTCATAGCGCTCGCGCTTATTACCGGGCAGATCGGGCGCCCAGGTACGGGGCTACACCCGCTCCGAGGCCAGAACAACGTCCAGGGCGCGTCTGACGCAGGCCTGATCCCGATGGTCTACCCGGACTACCAGTCCGTCGAGAAAGAGGCGGTACGCAAGCTCTTCGAGGAGTTCTGGGGGCAGTCCCTCGATCCGAACAATGGCCTGACCGTTGTCGAAATCATGCGCGCGATCCATGCGGGCGAAATCAAGGGCATGTTCGTTGAGGGTGAGAATCCGGCTATGTCGGACCCTGACCTCAACCACGCCCGTCACGCGCTGGCGATGCTCGACCACCTCGTCGTGCAGGACCTGTTCCTGACCGAAACCGCGTTCCACGCCGACGTTGTTCTGCCGGCTTCGGCCTTCGCCGAGAAGGCCGGCACTTTCACGAACACCGACCGTCGCGTTCAGATCGCCAAACCCGTGGTCTCGCCGCCGGGTGACGCTCGCCAGGATTGGTGGATCATTCAGGAACTCGCCAATCGGATGGGGCTTGTGTGGAATTACGGCGGGCCCGCCGACATCTTCGCTGAGATGGCGCAGGTGATGCCATCGTTCAACAACATCACCTGGGAGCGCCTGGAGCGAGAGGGCGCTGTGACCTACCCGGTCGACGCGCCAGACAAGCCCGGAAACGAGATCATCTTCTACGCCGGCTTCCCGACCGAGAGTGGCCGGGCCAAGATCGTACCGGCGGCCATCGTACCGCCTGACGAGGTGCCGGACGCAGAATACCCGATGGTGCTCTCGACCGGCCGGGTGCTGGAGCATTGGCATACCGGATCGATGACGCGGCGTGCGGGCGTCCTCGACGCACTCGAACCGGAGGCGGTCGCCTTTCTGGCACCGAAGGAGCTTTACCGACTCGGCCTCGAACCCGGCGATACGATGAGACTGGAAACGCGACGGGGCGCTGTCCACTTGAAGGTTCGATCCGACCGAGACGTACCAGTCGGCATGATCTTCATGCCGTTCTGTTACGCCGAGGCCGCGGCAAATCTTCTGACCAATCCGGCACTTGATCCGATGGGCAAGATTCCGGAGTTCAAGTTCTGTGCGGCTCGAGTATCTGCCGTCGGTGTAGCGCATATGGCGGCGGAATAGCTGCTGGGCAAAACTGCATGCGGAGCAACGGGGCCGCAACAATCGCTGCGGCCCCGTTGCCGACCTTTGACAACGACATGATCCGGTCACGGTCGAGCCGGCACTCACCGATGACACAATGAGAGCCCGGCGAGCCAGGCCGCATCCAGCCAAACAAAGCCGCAAGTGCACTGGTCTATCAAACTTTTGATGGTCGGACTGCTACGGTTCCCGTAGAAAACGGTACACCTGCATGCGGAAGCTGGCCAACTCAGCGGCAATCGCCGCAACACCATTGCCTGCCTCACACAGGGCCTTGATCCGGTCGCTGTCGAGGCGGCGCTTGCCGCCGGTATAAGCACCGTTGATTTTCGCGCGCTCAATGCCCTCGCGCTGGCGCTCCTTGATGAACCACCGTTCCATTCGCGCGACCATGCCGAGTACCGTCAGGACGACGTGGCTTATTGTGGCTCATTTCGCCGCGCGTTGAGATAGGGGGGCAAGCATGATGACAAAGGCCCCGCGCTGCTCGGCCTCGTGAATGAGGTTGAGGACGTTACGGGTGTCGCGCCCAAGGCGGTGGAGGCACGTGGCCATGAGTTCGTTACCGGGTCGAAGGAACTCCAATACGGTCGCCAACTTGGACCGGCCATCGCGGTTGTCACCAGAGACCTTCTCCGAACGGATTACGCCGCAGCCTTCAGCCTTCAGCCTTCAGCCGGGCGACTACTCATCAAGGTCCTGATCGAGTGTGCTGACGTGGGCGTAACCGATGTGGGCTATGATTTGTAACCTCAAGCTTTAGGTCCGAGGCTACCTTGTCACAAATAACCCGTGTCAAACCAGATGTTGCGACGTTTTATGCCAGTCACGTTAAGTCACGCTAGGGTGTACCCCGATGTCACTAGCTAAGCTGACGTTCGTTTTGCACCAACGGCGGAACTCGTCTGCCTGACCGTAAACGAATGTTCCGCATCCGACCCAACCCGGTCACGCGGACCACCGTAGGCGCATCCCAAAAGCCGTCATTCGATGGCCAGCAGGCAACATCGGCTCGGGTAATCAACGGAAGATGGCTCGGTGCACAATCCGTCCGTTCGGCTCAGCAGTCGCTTAACAATATGGGTTATAATATTGAATTAGTGCTATTGTTATAAACCGAACAAACATGGGTTATAAAATTAATATTCGCCGCAAGCAGCGACAAATTGCCCAATGCTTAGAGTGAATACTGGAGATATCTGAGGGCTACCCCCGGTTGATTATTGAGATTTGTCATCGCACGTTGGTTGCGATCGAAATGTGTCGAGATGCCGATGCCTCAGCGTCCTTGTGCATTCCCTGGAACGGGCGACTGCGCGACTTTGCCTGCGTCGACCCGCGACCCGCAGCTTGACGCCATCTGCCGCGTCGCCGCGGCGCTTTTTGGTGTTCGCTATGCATATGTGTCGCAGCTCGACGAAGTGTCTCAAGTTCTGCTCGGCTGCGAAGGCTTGTCGCTCAGTTCATCATCGCGCTCTGACGCACTGTGTGCGCTCACAGCTCTCGAACAGCGCCATACCCCCCTCGTCATCCTCGACACCCTGGCCGATCCCCGCGTCGTCGATAATCCGCACGTCACGGGCAAGCCGCACCTCCGCTTCTATGCCGGCGTGCCGATCTCACTCGACGATGGCCCGGGCGATAGCGCGACCGTCTGCCTGGCCGATACGATGCCGCGGGCGGTGTTCGGCGACGAGGATCGAGAGCGTCTCTCCGATCTCGCCGTCTTCATCGAAGCCGCCCTGCGCGGGCGGATCGCACATCACGTGGCGCATCGCGCGCAACGGCAGGCGGTGGACAGCGAGCGTCGCTTCCGCCTTCTCGCGGACAGCGCCAATGACATCTTCGTCCTCTGCGACCTCGACATGCGTCGCACCTACGCGTCCGCCGCGGTACGACACGTTCTCGGTTACGCACCCGAGGAGCTGATCGGCGCGAAGGCCTTCAGCCTGATCCACCCCGACGATGCTCACACCTTCGCCGAGCACTGGGCGCAGGTGCGGGTCGGGATCGGTGAGCGACCGACCTGTTGCGTCCGGTACCAGCACAAAGACGGCCACCACGTGTGGATCGAAGCATCCGTGAGCCTGCTCCACGACGCGGATGTGGGCAGCCCCTCTGGCTACGTCGCCGTCCTGCGCGATGTGTCGGCGCGTCGGGAAGCGGAGGACCGGGTCCGGTACCTAGCCCTGCACGACACTTTGACCGGCTTGCCCAACCGCGCCTTGTTCCACGACCGTCTGAACCAAGCCATCGCTCAAACAGCACGAACGCGCAGCCCGTCCGCCGTGCTCGCCTGTGACCTCGACCGATTCAAAGCAATCAACGACAGTCTGGGTCACCCGGCCGGTGATGCTCTGCTGCGCGAGGTGGCCGAGCGGATGCGATCGGTCTTGCAACCCTACGACACCGTCGCTCGCCTCGGCGGCGACGAGTTCGCGATCGTGCTGGCCTATCTCGACGAGCCCTGCGCCGCAGCTTGTCTCGCTGAGCGGCTGATCGCCGCCGTGGGAGCACCCTTTCACCTCGACGGGCAGATCGTTGAAGTTGGCGTCAGGGTCGGATTCACCATCGCCACAGAGCGCGACAGGGATGCGGACGAGTTGTTCAAGCGGGCAGATATGGCGCTTTACGAAGCCAAGGCCGGCGGCCGCAACACGTACCGTATCTTCCGCCCGGATGTCGGAGCACGCGTCTCGACCCGCGGGCAACTCGGGCTCGACATGAAGGAGGGGGTTCGGCGCGGTGAATTCTACCTCGTCTACCAACCGGTCGTCGATGCCGCCACCGGTGCTGTGGTCAGCCTAGAGGCGCTGATGCGATGGCATCACCCACTTCGTGGTGAGGTCTCGCCCGGGGAATTCATCCCGCTGGCCGAGGAGAACGGCTTGATCGTGCCGCTGGGCGCTTGGGCGTTGCGCGAGGCCTGCCACGAAGCACTGACTTGGCCGGAGACGCTGCGTGTCGGTGTCAACGTATCGGCCGTGCAGTTTCGGAGCGGCCTTGAGGAAGCAGTGCTCACCGCCCTCGCCGACACGGGTCTGCCAGCCAATCGCCTCAAGTTGGAAGTGACCGAGAGCGTTCTGATGCAGGATGGGGACGCGGTGATCGCCAGTCTCCATCGACTGCGATCCCTCGGCGTGGTCGTCGCGTTGGACGATTTCGGCACGGGGTACTCATCGTTGGGCTATCTGCGTCGCTTTCCCTTCGACAAGATCAAGATCGACAAATCGTTTATCCGCGACATCGACGATCCTGACGCAGCCGCTATCGTGAGGGCGGTGGTCAGTATCGGCGAGCGACTCGGTATGGGCATCGTCGCTGAGGGTGTTGAGACCGCAGAGCAGCTAGAGCTGGTGCGTCGCGAGGGCTGCACGCAGGTACAGGGCTTTCTGTTCAGCCGCCCGTTATCGCCACCGGCCGCGCGCGCCTACATCCTTGCTAACCGTGCTCAGCATTAGCGCGTGAAGCACTTTATAGTTCATCGGCCGTTCCTTCTCTTCCCGCATTCGGGCGGGTCGGACACAGTGCGTGAGCCGTGTTGCAAGTGACGTGGGCGACTTGTTCCAGGCTGTGCTCATAGCGAACATTTGCACCGGTGCGCCTATGGATGATGTCCGCTTCAGCGCTATCGCTGTTCGGAAGCGGACCGGCCGAAACCTACCCGATCCGTTCATCACGCGGACTGACGGGGCCCGACCCGACCCAGTCGAAAAGTGGCTCCTAATGGGCGCCGAAAGCAGACGTTGCTGGTATGGATAATCAAATATTGCTTCAAGAGATTCTCAGGATTATGCGTCGAGGGCTTTCTGCACGGATGTAAGAACGCCTTTGTGCAAACATATACGTTTGCGCGCCCGCAGCACACCAGAGAAGGGCTTCTATAATTTGGTACGGAGATGTTTGCGTTTGAGAAGGCGGGCACGGCAGCCAAACATCATGAAGTAGCGGCTTCAAATGCGTCGTCGGCCAAACTATTGCTGGATAGCGAGAGCGGCACATCTGACCCACACCTTGCTCTCTCCATGAGGATTTGCGACGAAGCCTGCGTTTGGCGGCAGAGCGAACGCGTCTGTTCCAGCCAGTTTCGGAACACCGCCAGCCCTTCATGGGCCACGCGCTGCTCATTGAAGCTCTCCAGGGCGCGGCAGGCGTCGGATAGCGCCAAAAAGCCGAGCATACCGGATGAGGTCGCGAGGGTGTGGGCCTCGAAGCGAAGCTGCTCGCGGTCCTCTGCAGAAATACCGCTGGTAAGGAAGCTCCCGGCCATCTCGTCACCGAGTACCTCTAGCAAGTCAGTTAAGCTGTCGGAGCTAATGAGTGCCGAAGCTTCGTCGTAGATCCGTTGGTCAAGAAGGCCGACCTGGGATCCGCCATTGACTGCATCTGACGACGCACCGCCGGTCCCCATAGCAAGCCACTTGTCGATCAGTTGATAGAGTTCTGCACGCTTAAACGGCTTGCCGATGTGGTCGTCCATGCCAGCTTCGCGGAAGGCCTGAACCTGATCCGCGAGCACATTGGCGGTCATGGCAATGATAGGAATCGTCGATGCAGCATCGCCGAGAGCCCGGATGCGCCGCGTCGCCGTCATGCCGTCCATCCCGGCCATCTGCACATCCATTAGCACAAGGTCATAGCGGCTCCGCTTCACTGCCTGGATCGCAGCCCCTCCATCAGCAACCACCTCAACCGTATGGCCCCCGACTTCAAGGACGGCTCGCGCCAGTTCCTGGTTGATTGCATTGTCCTCGACCAGAAGCAGGTGCCCAGAGAGCCGCGCCACTGGTGCGTCCTTGACGAGAGTGATCGTCCGCGCAATCGAGCCGCGCGGTAACAGCACCGAAAACCAGAACGCTGCGCCGACCCCCGTCTCAGAGAGAACACCGATCTCGCCGCCCATGAGGTCCACAAGCTGCTTGCAGATGGCAAGCCCGAGGCCAGTGCCGCCGAAATCCCTCTCGATCGAGCCGTCGACCTGAGAGAAGCGCTTGAACAGGCGGTCCTGCTTGTCTTTGGCGATGCCGATGCCGGTATCGGACACGCTGAAGCGCAGACGCTCACCGGCTTCGGTCGTGCCGACGTGTTGGACGCCTAGGGTGACGGAGCCACGCTGGGTAAACTTGATGGCGTTGTTCAGGAGGTTGAGCAGCACCTGCCGTAGCCGAGCCTCGTCGCCTACCAATCCTTTGGGCAGGGTCGGGTCGATCACCGCCCGGATCTCCAAGCCCTTCTGAACCGCCGCGCCGCGTACGATCGAGAGTCCGTTGTAGATCAGGGCCCGCAGGTCGAAGACCTGCCTATTGAGCTCAATTGCGCCGGCCTCGACCTTGGAGAAGTCGAGGATGTCGTTGACCACCGTAAGCAGGGATGCGCTCGATGTGCGCACCAGCTCGGCGTGTCGCTGCAGGTCCAGAGGCAGGCGGCCGGAGATAATCATCAGGTCGGTGAAGCCGATGATGCCGTTGAGCGGTGTGCGGATTTCGTGGCTCATTGCCGCCAGGAACTCAGTCTTGGCTTTACTCGCGCGCTCGGCAGTGGCTCTGGCGTCGGCCAGTGCCTGGCCTTGCGCTCGGCGCTCCGAGATGTCGCGGAAGGTCGCGACGATCGTCGGTTCATTCGGCTGGGTGTTCGGAATGCGTCGGAACACCCCCTCGACCCAGATCCAGCCCCGTACCTTGTGCCGTGACCTGTACTCGCACGTGGCTTCCGCCTGACCGCCAACCAGGGAGCGCGTCGTCGCGTAGACCAGGTCGAGGTCGTCCGGGTGAACGTAGTCGCTGAGCCGCATCGCGCCCAGAGCCTCGGGGGTGTAGCCGAGGAGTCGCTCGGAGGCCGGAGAGATGTACGAGCGCCGGCCGCTGTCATGGCCGAGCATGATCAGTTCGCTGGTATTCTCGGCCAATAAGCGGAAGCGCTGCTCACTCTCGCGGATGCGCTGCTCGGCCTCCACACGGGGCGTGATGTTCCGGGTCGAGGCGACGCAGCCGATGGCCTGTCCCATGGCGTCCTGGATGATCCGATAGCCAACCTCGACCCAGACGTAGGTGCCATCCTTGCGCCGGTAGCGCTGGCGCTTCAGCGCCTGAGTTCGCTGGCCGTTCGTGAGGTCGGCAAGCAGGGCGGCGACCTCGGGCTGGTCGTCAGGATGCACCATATCGATGGGCTTCGTCCCGATCAGTTCCTCGGGCTCGTAACCGAGAAGATCTCGACAGGCGGGAGAAACGTAGCGGCGGGTAGTGTGGAGATCGACCTGGACGATCATATCGCTGGTGTGATCAGCTAGGAGCCGGTAGCGAGCCTCGCTCTCAATCACGGCCCGCTCCGTCTGGCGCAGGTCGGTGACGTCCATGATGGTCCCAAAGATGGCCGTCGTAGCGCCGGCGGCATCTTGCTCACACAACCCCCGACAGATGACCTCGCGCGGAACTCCACTGTCGGTCACTATGCCAGCCGAAAAGGAGAAGCTCCGGCCGGTTTCTATCGCCTCTGAGACGCGACGCGCCACCTCGTCCTGGTCGTCCGGATGATAAGCTGCGATCGCTGCTTCGAGGGACGGTGGCCCGTCTCTGGGATCGCGGCCATGAATCCGGAACACTTCGTCGGACCAGAAGACAGTGTGTTCAGGCAGGCCAATACGCCAATGCCCGATATGGGCGATCTGCGCGGCGAGGCTGAGCAACCGGTTAGCCTCCTGCGCCTGACCCTCGGCCCTACGGGCAACGATCTCTTTCTCAGCTAAGGTGTCGTTGGCCAGCGCGAGAGCTGCCCGCTGCCGGCTGCCACGCTCCAATCCCCGTAACAGGATGAGGACACCAGCCACCAACAAAACCGTCACGATAACCCCAGCTACCCTGGCGCGCAGGCGCTCGTCTGCGAGAGGCGCCATGACCTCGTTGAGAGACTTGCCGACGTTGACGACGAGCGGCAGCGACCCGACGGAGCGGTGGCCGTAGATGCGAGTGACGTGATCGTACGGGCTCGTCATCTGGAACGAACCTGAGGTGTTCGGCTGGAAGAGATCGCTGGGCAGGCCGACGGCGCGGGTGTTGATTTCGTACATGCCGGCGATCTGCGGCGAGCGGGCACGCATGAACCCGTCCTTGCCGATCAGGGCGATGCTGCCCTGCGCCCCAAGATTGAAAGCCTTGAACTGGCTGGCCAGGTAGGCCGGGTCGATCGAGGTGACGATGACGCCCGCGAAGCGTCCGTCGGGATGGTTGAGCCGCCGCGCCGTCTGGATGAGGTCGGCGCCGCTGAACCGACCTTTCATCGTCCGATCGATGTAGAGGCCCTGATCGGGATTGGCAGAGAGGACCTGGAAGTAGGCTCTGTCGCGGACGTTGACGCGCGGCAGGCTGGGCGGCGGCGGCGTGCGCGAGGCGAGGAAATCTCCACGTTCGTCGAATAGGGAGATCTGGTGCGCAACGTGATTGAGCGAGGTCGCGCGGCGGATCCAGGCGGCGAAGTCGAAGGTCTCCGGGTCGCGAAAGTGATCCTCTGCGATGAAGCGCATGACCTGGTCGATGCCGACAAGGAGGCGCTCGACATGCTGCTCGACCCCGATCGACAGGTTCACAACGTCTCGGGTCGCCTGGTCCTGGACGGACTGTTCGCGCAGGCGCAAGTGGTAGGAGAGGCCGACCCAGACGAGGGCGACCATCAGCAATCCAGCCGCGAGAACAAAGATCTGGAAGGCGTCCCTCGCCGGTCGTGGCTTCTGAACCACGTCCCCGGATTGCCCCTGATACAAGGTGGTCGACATAGGGCAGTCCGATACTGAGCCAGCGGCCACCCGCCCGTACGCAGCCTGACCGCGTCAGACCGTTGGTTCGCGTGGTCTCAGGAGCTAGGATCGTGAATGATCGGTAAAATCCAATCACTTCTATCGACTTGGTCAGTTGGCAATTCGGTGTTGCAAAGGAGGAACACGTCTGCTCTGTATTTTATATTTCCCAAAGCAGACCGGCAGAAACCCACCCAACTCGGTCGTGACCGGACCAGCCGCTGTCGACCCGACCCAGCCACCCGAACAGCCTTGGACCCTTCTCCGAAGCGGCCATTCGTCAGCCTTCCGGCAACTTCGGCTCGGGGTGGTGACCAGACGTTGGCCATTCCACCCGAAGCGGACGTTCTGCCTGCGACCAGTTTCACTGGACAAGCTAGTCCGCGAGGCTGCCAGAACCGAAAATCAACCGAAGCGATGCCGAGAACCGTTCTGCCTTTATCGGCACCTCGCATCTTTGCGGCAGGCATGGGGAAAGAGGCGGTTCACGGTCTTATGAGTTCAGTTACCTAGTACGCGTCATCGCATGGCGTCCGGGAAGGCCACATCTCTCAGGTTGATTTGGTGGACATCCGCCGCTTGCCTTGGACGACGCGGCGAAGCACGCGTGAGACCTGATCTGCAGAGTAAGGTTTGCTTAATAGATCGAAGCCATACGTTCCGTCGCGCGCGAGGACGTGACTATAACCCGAGGCTAGGATCACCGGCAGGTCAGGCAGTTTGCTCCGCAGAACCTTAGCGAGTTCGATGCCACCCATGCCAGGCATCACGACGTCCGAGAACACGACGTCGAAGTCGGCCCCGTTAGGTCCGAGTCTGTCGAGAGCATCCTCAGCGTTGGTTGCCCAGGTCGTTTCGTAGCCCAGATCCTGCAGGATCTGCGTCGCGAAACGTCCAACCTCTATGTTGTCCTCCACCACTAACACCCGCTGGCCGGCACCACCCGGTTCAAATGAGACAGTCTCGACTTCCTGCTCTTCTGAAGAAGCCATAGCAGCGACTTGCGGCAGATAGAGCGTGAAGGTCGTGCCGTAACCGGGAGAGCTCTCGAAGGTGACGTCCCCGCCCGACTGCTTGGAGAAGCCAAAGACTTGGGACAGCCCAAGGCCTGTGCCCTTGCCGACGTCCTTGGTTGTGAAGAATGGCTCGAACACCCGAGCCTGAACTTCTTGAGCAATGCCGCAGCCGGTATCCTGAAGCGATATCGCGGCGAACGGACCTGGTGAACCAGCATGGCCCCGGATCGGTGGCAGGGGCGAGCCGCACGCCAGCCGTAGCGTCAGGGTTCCTTCACCATCCATTGCATCTCGCGCGTTCACCGCCATGTTCACCAGGGCGGTTTCAAACTGGCTGACATCGACCTCAATGAAGCAGGGCCGTACCGGCAGTTCGGTCACGACGCGGATGCGGGCGCCCGTAATCGTCCCAATCAGATCAGCCAGGGCATGCAGCCGTGCACCGACGTTGACCGTCACGGGTTTGAGCGTCTGGCGACGGGCGAACGCGAGAAGCTGACTTGTCAGCTTGGACGCGCGCTCGACCGTGTCGGAGACGGCGTTCAGATAACGGTTCCTACGCTCTTCAGGCAGGTTGGGGCGAAGCAGGAAATCTACAGATGAGCGGATGATGGTCAGCAAGTTGTTGAAGTCATGCGCTACCCCACCTGTGAGCTGTCCGACGGCCTCCAGCTTCTGTGATTGCCTCAAAACCTCTTCCGTCTCGAAGAGCCGCGAGGTGCGCTCCTCCACGCGCTGCTCAAGCGTTGTGTTCAAGGCTTCGAGGTCATCAACCGCCTCGCGCAGCGCCGCCACGGCCCGGACACGCTCAATGTGCGCCCAGGAACGCTCCGTTACCTCGCTGATCAGTGCAAGCTCGTAGTCCGTCCACACGCGTGGCACACGATCATGGATGGCCATCAGCGCGATCAGTCGGCCGTCCCTGACCAAGGGCATGCAGATCGTGGCTGCGATGCCGATAGCCTGGAACGTGGCTGCCTCCCCGGGGGCCAACTCATCCAAGTTGTCGTGAATGACCAGCGGCCTGCCCGCCCCTAGGTCCTCGACGGCCCGCCGCCCGAAGTCCGCGAGACTGTAATGCCCGACAATACTCAGGGCCCCTTCGGCTGCCCAATCCCCCCGGATGGTGAAGCCATCCTCGTCCGGGTCCATGTCCGCATAGGCGCAGTTGGACAATCCAAGATGCTCGGCCACCATGCGTGTGGTCGTCGCGAGAATGTCGTCGGCATCGGTGCTGTTGGCAGCTTCCTTTCCCAGACGGTCGAGAAACCTGAGTCGTGCCTCGTTCTCGCGGAGAGCAGCTTCGGCCTGGACCCGCCCAGTCGTCTCGGCGCAGGTGCAGAACATGCCTGCGACCGTACCCCGCTCGTCGCGCACCGGTGAGTAGGAAAACGTGAACCAAGTCGCCTCGTCGTAGCCATGCCGGTTCATGGTCAGTGGCATGTTCTCGGACCATGTCGCTTCGCCCGACATTGCTTGTTTGATCAGAGGAGCGATGTCAGGCCAGATCTCCGGCCAGATGTCATGGAAGCGATTTCCGAGTGCGGCCGGATGCTTGTCGCCGAGGATCTCCGCATAGGGATCGTTGTAAAGGAAGCCGAGTTCTGGCCCGAAGGCCACGAACATCGGGAACCGCGATCCCAGCATCAGGCTCACAGTTGAGCGAAGACAGGAGGGCCATGTATTGGGACGCCCAAGCGGCGAGCCAGACCACTCATGCGAGCGCATGATTGCGCCCATTTTGCCACCGCCTGCGAGGAAGAAGGGGAACCCGTCGGAAGCGTTCTCAGGCATGGGGCAGAAGCAAGCTCGGATGCCGACGTTCCGAAACGTCGTATGGGCTGGTCGTTCGGGTCACGTTTCGGTTACCGTGCCTGTACCTGAGGGTAGAACATCGCACAGCGCAAGGTCGCCTAGCGTCGGCGAACGGAAGGTCCTTATCCGTACAAACGTTTGCGGTGGCGCCGGCGATTGGACAGCCCGGCAATTGATCCGCGACGTCCGTTCTATTCCGCATGGAACTGCGGTCCGCCTCCTCCACGTCACGTGCCCCGAACTGGGGATAACGCCAGAGCGCACTGGATCAGACGCGCATCAAGCTGCCGATAAGCGGATCTTTCCAGGGTCTGCGAGGGGTCGTGACCGGTCTCCGCGGCTATGTCCCCTTCGATGCATCCGCCGTCCGGAAGCGGAAGGGCAGAAAGCCACCCATCTCGGGCGTTCAGGGCGGATGCAATCCGTCAGACATTGACCACTAGAGTTGTGCCCGCTCAGCTTGGATCATAGGCATCGTATCCAGCGGCGGTGAGATAGTTGCGGCACTCGTTCGGCCGGAAGGCAGAGAAAGCCTCTCGAATGGCGATGGTCAGGTCGTCGGCGGTTCGCGCTGCGGCGGTCCGAAGGAGGGCTTTGACCTTGGCAAAGACTTGCTCGATGGGATTGAACTCGGGACTGTAGGGCGGGAGGTAGAGAACTCGTGCGCCGACCGCCTCGATGGCCTCGCGCACCCCAGCGACCTTGTGGGCGTTCAGGTTGTCGAGGATGACGGTATCGCCGGGCTTGAGCACCGGAGCCAGGGTGTCGGTGACGTAGGCCCGGAAGCGCATACCATTCGTGGCTCCATCGAAGACGGTTCTGGCGATCAGTCCCGTGGCGCGCAGGGCGGCGGTGATGGTAGTGGTCTTGTAGTGCCCGTGAGGCACGGCGATCCGGCAGCGTTCGCCGCGCGGAGCACGACCATAGCGGCGGGCCATCTTGGTCGTGGCGGCCGTCTCGTCGAGGAAGACCAAGCGATCCGGATCGAGATCGGGTTGGCGCTCGAACCAGTCCTCGCGTGCGGCCTTCACATCCGGCCGCTCCTGCTCGGCCGCGTGGACAGCCCCTTTTTACGGGTGATCCCATGCCGGGCGAAGAAGCGTGACAGGCTGCTCGTGCTTGCCCGGACGCCCCGTTCCGAGAGCCTGTCGCGCAGTTCCCGCAGGAAAGAGAGCGGGTGCTCTTCGTAGATCCGAAGGATCAGGGTCGCCTGCGCTTCCAGGCGCTGCGAGTTGCGGTCGCCGCCCATGGGCCTGGGCGCGATCCGCCCGTCCTGCCGAAAGCGCTCGTGCCAACGGATCGCGCTGGCTGCCCCGACCCCGAAGCGTTTGGCAGCCTGACGCCGCGATGCACCTGCTTCAATCGCGGCGACCACACGCTCGCGCAGATCGACCGACAGGGCTGACGGCATGGCAATCCTCCCTCATAAGCCCGTCCAGTGAATCACACGCCAGCCAGATCGCCTACCCCAAGCGATTCAACCCGCCAGGGCACGGCTCTAGATAGCCGACGCTCAGACGCAGGCGAACCGGATGGGCACTCCATGTCCCAGGCGGCGCGCGGCACCTCGCGGCTTTTCTAGGCTGGGAAGCGGCTCGGCGACACGACGAAGAACGTTAGTTCCTTCACCTGCGCCATTACAGAAGCCGCCGCGTCGGCTGCCGCTGCCGCATGTTTCGGCACCAGGTCTCCGTGCCCAGCGGCGGGCGGAGGTGGTGGCGATGCGTCTCCGCCGACGGCTCCTCTACTCGCGAGCCGGGTTGCTCCGACGATCCTCCCGCCAGCGTCTTCCCCCTCACCGGCCCCTACGTCCCAGAACTATACCTTCACCGCCGGTACCCAGCAGAACGCCGCGCGTATGGCGAGCCTGCTTCAGGCCGCACGTGTCGCCTCTGCGTAGTTTGGGCAGGAGGCATCGAACACTGCCACGAAGCTCCGTGAAGCGAGTGGGGCCGCAAATGACCTTGAAGGCACCGCCAGCGGCATCAAAAATCTGGCGACTACCCTGTGTCACCCTAGCTGCCAATGCGTCTTTATTCGCCTCCCTGCGAAAAGAGGTTGCCCGCCCGGGCACGGCCCTAGCCTCCACCGCGGACCGCGGAACCTATCGGGCGCAGCTCACCAGCCTCAATGCCTCGCTTGTCCAGCTTCAGGGCGACTATCGGAAGGTGATCGCGCTCGGCATCTTCATGCTGGTCGCGGCACCGAACATCATTGGCGTCGGCGTGCCGAAATGGACACGGTTCCGGATCGGGCTGGCCTGGGCAAATGCGGTCGGCGTCGTCGCGGGATTGGTCGCTTTGTCGCCCGACCTAAATTGGGTGGCTGAAGGACTTCGACCGGTGCTTTGCTAAGAAGCGGCCTGCCAGCGACCTCCGCCAACGCCCGGCACACCCCGTGCATGGCGCTGAGGGAGCTTGTCCTCCCTCATGCTTCTCTGAACAACTGACCCGCCCGGCTCACGCTGCGGCGGGTTTTTTCGTATGGTGCCCGCGACCCAAATACCTAAGTACTGGATTTCACTTTTCGCATAGGGGGTATGCTGCTAGGGAGGGGCTCCTAAAAAGAAGGGCCGCCCCGAAGAGCGACCCGAGTCTAGGGAGGAAACGCCCAAAAGGGCTGCCGAAACGCGACGCCATCGCGTTCCCGCAATGTGACAATGCATCGAATGCTAGATGGCCTCAAGCCTCTGGCCTTGGAGACCGACCTTGCCCGCCCGGCTGACGCCGCGGCGGGTTTTTCGTTTGGATCGCCCTACCTCTGCAGTTCCACAACTGGAGGAAACCTCTTGCAGAATCGTATCGGCCGTTTGGGCCCCCTAATCGCAGGCCTTTCCCTGTGCATTCCGCTCGCATCGGAAGCGCTTGCCCAAGCAGCAGCGCCAGCGGCCAAGCCTGCTGCAACGGCGGCACAAGATCCGGCGACGCTAAAGGTGGCACGTGAGGTCGTGACCCAGATGCAGGGGGATCGCGCGACTACGCTATCCTCAATGGCCGCCCCCATGGCCGGCATGATGCAGCAGATGGGAATCAAGGAAGCTGATCGGGCTCAGGTCATCGTTCAAGAGGCCGTACTTCCAATGTTGACGGCCCATTACGACGAGCTCCTCGATATCCAGGCACGCAGCTTCGCAGGTGTCCTCAGCAAAGAGGATCTGCAGGCGGTGGGGACGTTCTATGCCTCTCCGGCTGGCCGCCGCCTTGCCGCAGCACAACCCCAGCTAGTTCAGGCTCAGATGGCCGGCACGACACAGTGGATGCAGGGCCTGATGCCCGAGATGCAGACGAAGATCGTGCAGATCATCAAAGCGAAGGGATGGGGGCCTGGCGACAAGCCCAAATAATGGCTCTCGTTAGGGCTATAGTGCTCTGAGTAATCATGACCCGTCGGCTGAGGCCGCGCGGGGGCTTTTCATGCGGCACTGGTCCACCCGACGCGCTACCCCGTGTGCCGGTCGTCCCGAGAGCACAATATGACTCTGCCCGGCGAAAGCCGGAGCGGGATATTTTCTTTGGACTCGGTACATGCCTTTCCGGCGGTCGGTCTCCTTGATAGAAAAGCACCGTGAATTCACAAGATCCACCTCGGTCGGGGCCTTGGCATTTGACAATCGCCGCGACTGCTTTCGGGAAGCATTAGGCCGATGACTGAGCAAACCCCACCGGTCCGTTCACCTGATGCTGAAGCGAAGCGAAGCGCGCGAGTTCAGGCAACTAAGGAAGGACGAGCCAAAATTCGCGCAGCATTGCGTAAAGCGAAGCGCGCGGACGAGGAAGCTCAGAACGAGTGTAACTCGGACGGGACTTAGCTATTTACGGCCCGATCGGGGCGTACAGATGAATTTCTGCAAGAACGGTTATTAACCTGCCCGGCTCACGCCGCGGGTAGTTTTTGGTTTTGACTAGGGCGCCTTAAACTGTCGTGCCGCTTTCTTGACGGTAAGGCGGCGAATTGCGGTGAGTTGCCATTCAGACGTGCCGGTAGTCGAGGTCGTCCCTTCAGCGGCAACCTCTCGCAAGATCACCTCGAAACTCTCCCTCGAAACACCGAGGCTCTCGGCTAATGCCTTAAAGCCTTGAAGTGCCGCGACATAAGCGGCGTGTTTCAACTCTTCGTCGTATCCGGTCACCATCCGTTCAGTGCAGTAGCAGCCGGCTCTTAATTTTTCTTCTCAAGCCCCGCCGCTGTCATGGCGCGCCGGGCTTTTTGTTCTCGCCGCCTGGAACGCCTGCCCTAAGGGTCGGCCTGGGCGGGGCTGCCTGCAAATTTGATTGGTTGGCACAAGCGATGCCATAATAGATTGAAATATTGTATTCACTTTTGAAACCTAGATGATCCGCCTGCCGTACCAGCGCGCATGATGAATGCGAAAGCACGCCCGAGGCCCGTCCCTTTCTTATCGGTTACAGCTAGTCGCCTCTATGCCGCTGACGAAGCCTGGGCCACAGAGCTAGCGGCACGGTTTGGTGACGAGATGGTCAATGCAATCTCGGCCCAACCAGAGGGCCGTGGGGAAGAGGGAACCAGACTTCGCGCGCTTTACGATGCCCGAAGCCGTGCCCTGAGTGATTGGCAGCGCGTCCGAGGTCTGAGGTAGCGTTACGAACGCCCCTTTACCAATCGACTTCCCAATCTCAGCGTCTCAGCATTACGTCCGGCCGCCGGTCGTTCAGGAACGCGCTTAAGCCCTCGTTAACCATTCCCCCGGCATCTTTCGGACTACGCCCGGAGGCCACCATGACGCTCACCGTTTTCGATCCGATCTCGGGCAAGCTGGTGACGATCGAGGTGCCGGTCAGGAAGCCATGTCCCTGAGCCTCTACCGCATTGGACCTGACGAGCATCACCTAATCCAGGCTGGCGAGGTCGTCGGCAATCTGGCGCGAGAGGAAGGCAAGTGGAGTTGGCGGGTGTCGCCGCTTGAGGACGCCGGGACGATCCGGCAGCGTCTTTTCAGATCGTTCGACGCGGCGTTGGAGTGGCTGGGCCTGCCCGCTCTGGCTGAGCCGGTCTAAGGTTATCCGGGAACTGATGGTGAAAACGCTTGCTGCTGAGCGAGCGGACAAGTCCAAGATTTGATAGTTGAAGCAAAGAAGTATGGCCCGGACGGATTGCGGCACGCCACTCGTTTGCGTTCTCAAACCGGAACGAAGGACACGGTAAGTCTACCCCCATCCCACGTGAGGCCAGTCATCGAGCTTCTGAACCGCCTTTAGAGAGGCGCCAGAAACCAGACAAGCGGGGAGGACATTAATTGAACGTTGACGCTAAATCTGAGGTATTGATTCAGCCTGTCGCCTTAGGCGTAAGCGCCGTACCGCTTCAAAGTGTATGTATGTCATGCCGCTTATCCGCAACCCTCTTAAAAAGCTACGCATTGCGTCGAAGCGTGATCTTCAATTTTATATGATCCGAACGACAGCCTTCTGCATTGGCGTCGCGCTTCTCTTCGATGTGGTTCAGCAGCTTGTATTTTTTCAGAGCTGGACATCCGCAGTTCGGTCTTGGGTCATCACCGTTGTAGTTGTAATCGTCGTTGCCGCTCCCGTCACAAGAGCTATCGGCAAAGCGCACTTAGCACTTTTCAGGGCAAGCCAGACCGACCCGTTAACTGGGCTGCTGAATCGGCGGGCCCTTCTCGAAGATGTTGAGGAGCGCTCGACGCTGATGGCACTTATGATCGTCGATATAGATCATTTTAAATCAGTGAACGATAATCACGGCCATTTGGTTGGCGATCAAGTTCTTCGTGTCGTAGCCGAAATTATGCAGCGCGAGCTCGGCGCCATTGGACGAATTGGGCGACTTGGAGGCGAAGAGTTCGCGCTGATCACCGACGGTTGCTACGAACGAAGCCTGCTTCAGCGACTTGACGAATTCCGGGAAACCATAGCTCGAACACTCGTCCATGCTGGCTCGGCCGTCGTATCAGTTACCATCTCAGCAGGTGTTGCAACCCGCACGCCAGATCAGCCCTTTCAGGCGCTATTCATTGAAGCAGATCAGGCACTCTATCGTGCTAAGGCGGCGGGCCGTAACCGCATCGTGGTCGCGCCCACTAGAAACTTTACAAGTGACGACGGGCATCAAAAGCAGTTGGCGTCAATCCGCTGACCGGTAGTGAAGATTGGAAATCTTCCGATCAAATCTGATCGCGTTTTGCGCGCCTCCGCTCCAAGATTACGTGGTACCGATGAACAGCGCTTGGTGCTCTGCAGGCGGAAGGGCATGGGCCAAATGCCGTGTGCATCAACGGTATTGTCGCCTCTTCTCACGCATGCGCCGTTGGCAGCTCTGATATCTGTGTCGTGTAGCGCGGGCTCCGCATCTCGAACTTCGTCGACCAGGTCCGCTTCGTTTCCAGGCCCGCCCGGGCCGGCACGACGGCACCGCGCCTAAAGCGCCGATTGCACTCGTCCATCGCGGCCATCAACGGAGCGCTGCGCTCACGGTCGAGCTGGCCGATCAGGGCGCGCTGGGATTCCTCCAACAGCTTGAGGTCGGTGGTGATGACGCCAGCCTTACTGTAGCGCCACGGCCGGTCGCCTGGTGCCTCGCGCCAAGTGCGGGTCACACCCTCGAGCGCCGCTTTGATCAGCGCCAATGTGTCGTTCGTCGCCTCCGGTAACGTGACAGTCGTCGAGACCGAGCGCATCGGGTCGCCGCGGTCGTGCTCGGAGGTGTGGTAGAAAACCGAGACGTGGTTCGTGCCGAGCCCACCCCGGCGCAGCTTCTCACCCAATCGGGTCGCGTGAGCGGACACCGCCTGCTCCATCGTGGCTCGGTCCTCGATCCGGCTGGAAAACGAGCGCGTCACGGCACACCCCTTCCGTTGGGCCGGCATCAGTTCGAGCGGCAGGCAGCACACGCCGCGCAGCTCATGGATGATGCGCTCGCCAACCACCGTCATCGCCTTACGGACCGGACGCGGGTCGAGGTCGCGCAGATCGGCGATGGAATCGACGCCCATGGCTTCTAGCTTCGCCAGCGAGGCCCGGCCGATCCCCCAGACCTCGCCGACGTGGATGCGACAGAGCCAAGCCGCCCGCTCGTCCTCGTCCGAGAGGTCACACACCCCGCCGAGATCCGGAATCGTCTTGGCGATGTGGTTGGCGAGCTTCGCCAGCGTCTTCGTTGGCCCAATCCCCACGCATGTCGGAATGCCGGTCCAGGCGCGCACCGTCGCACGCAGGTCACGCGCGAGCTCGACGCGCCGATCCTCGCGCACGTCCGACAGATCGAGGAAGCTCTCATCGATGGAATAGATCTCCACAGCCGGCGAGAAGTCGCGATAGACCGCGTTCGCCCTGGCGCTCATGTCGCCATAGAGCGTGTAGTTCGACGAGAACGCCCGCACGCCCTCGCGCTTGCACAGGTCGCGGATCTTGAACCAAGGCTCGCCCATCTTGATCCCGAGCGCCTTGGCCTCGGCGGTGCGGGCCACCGCGCAGCCATCGTTGTTGGACAGCACGATCACCGGGACGCGGGCGAGCTTCGGGTCGAACACCCGCTCGCAGGAGCAATAGAAGCTGTTGCCGTCGATCAGCGCGATGGCACGGCTCATCGAACCAGGCCGGCCCGGGCGATGTGCCAGCGGATCGAAAACCGTACGACGCCCCAGATCTCGGCCTCGCCGCTCTCCTCAACCGCGAAGGCCGGCAGGTCCGGGTTCTCGAACGAGAGCCGCGCCACGTTCCCGTCCACGAGGAAACGCTTGATCGACATGTGGCCATCGATGGCAGCGACCACGACGCTATCGTGCACAGCTTTGAGGCTCCGATCCACGACGGCAAGATCGCGGTCGAAGATGCCGGCGCCGCGCATGGAATCTCCGGAGATGTTCCAGGCGAACGTAGCCGGCGGGTTCGGTGCGAGCCACCGCGGCAGTTCGAGCGAGCCTTCGAGGAAGTCGTCAGCTGGCGACGGGAAGCCAGCGCAGAGCGTCGGCCCCATGATGGGGATGTGGACAACGTCGGTACCGCCCGGCGTCAACTCGTCGATTCGATAGACGCCCATGGCCCTCTCCGTTAGAACGAAAAGAGAACAAACAGGCTGGTGGTTCCGGGTCAATCTTAACCGTATGCGGCCTATTCGAGCCTGTGAAGAGCTGTGGATGGCGCGCCAGACATATCGATTTCACTGCATCGACGGACACGCCGTGATCATCGACGAGATGGGTGTGAAACTACCGAACACTGGCTTGCTCTGGCACCATGCTGAGCGAGCCGCATGGCAGGTGATGGAGTTGAGCGGGCGAAATCTCGACTGGTCGGATTGGGTCGTCGATGTCCACGACGGCGCCGGCCGGCACGTCATGACCCTTGGATTTATGGACGTGGTCAACGTCCCGATGGCGGCGTGAGAATAGGCGAGATGGGGTAGTGGGTCAGTTTACAAACTGAAGGCTCGCCGGCATCTCAGGTGCTGCTGTTTCTGTTTGGGCCACGGATAACCTTTGTAGACCCAACACTAGTAAATGCAGGGGATCAAAGGCCAATGCAGCAATTCAGCCTTGAGCTTTTCCCCCAGCAATCCAGCGATCGGCACGATATGCCCTCGCTCTTAATCTGCTATGGCAAGTTAATGGCGCAAATTATTAACCTGAGCAGTAGGTATATCCCTCTGTCAGATCCCGAGCGCGTCCGCCATTCGGTTCGACTGGTGCAGGAGATGAAAGCCGAGATCGCCCGAAGCCGTGACCTTCTGAGCGAAACGAAGGAAATCCTCCGCAAGATGCCGGATCTAAGGCCGAACTTCGACTAGCGCCAGCCTCAATCAACCGGCGAAAATCTCTCGATAAAGCGCAAGCCGTCCCAAAGCTCGACGGTCTCATCGCCCACCATCGCTTTATCTTGCTGAACGGCGCGCTCCTCATTGTCGGCTGCGAGCCGCATCGCGTTCACGACCGTCCCGCTCTTGGCTACCACGATGGCACGGTAAACCGCCGATTGCCGATCACCTAAACCGCTAAGATGGAGTTGAGCTGAGCCCGACACGGCTTTGCTCCTTCTATGGCGGGAGCATTCTAATCTCAGGAGTCGCCGCCTGATTCGCTAGCTGATTAGAAACGATATCGACGACCCAATACGGTCGCAGCCACATATGTCAAATTGTTGCAAGATTAGGAACTTCTCAGAATTTGTCCCTTTCTGTTCTAAGCAGTTCTGTATGAACCCAGACAGAAACCCTAGCTGGAGATGCGCGGTTGGCCTAGCAAACCGAACAGGGAGAGCCTATGCCCCGCTACTTCTTTGATCTCCACATCGACGGCAAAGCCCAGCGTGATGATACGGGGGTGATTTTGGAGACGATGGCGGAGGTGCGTAGGGCAGCACAGAAGCTCCTGCCCGCGATCGGATACGAGGAAATCCCCGCAGATGGAGATCGCATGTCGATTGTCGTCTTTGTGACAGATATGGATAGTCGTCCTGTCTACTCCGCTACGTTAAGCTATTCGGGGCTTTCGCTGCTGAGGTAGCACGCTCCCCTTGGTGAATTTGCTCTATAAGACTGATTTTACAACAGGACGTACGAACCACCGATCAAAAAAACTAATCAAATGACAAATTTTCGAAGTTTGAGATTCCGGTCGACACGTTGTCACATGCCTTTTCCTCAGCAATCTTGGCCGACCTGGGGAAAGGCGGCTCGCTGCCAACGCATCATTCGGTGCATTTCTAATTGAGGTGTAGGGGTAGACGAGGAAGGAAGACTCCATGCCGTGCGGAACGACCCTGCTAAAGCGCTCTGCGATCCTGGCCTTTGCCGTGGGATGCTTGTGGCTGCCCACTGGCACCGCTTCGTCCCAACCGTCATCAAGCGTGTCAGACGCTGATCGGGAGAAGCGGATGGAGGCCATGCACCAACAGCAAGTGGAGAATTCGGCCAGCCAGGCAAAGAAGGACAAGGACCGCGACGCCCGCACCGACCGTCTATCGAAGTCCGTTTGTATCGGATGCGGCGGTGGCGTCGTGCCGTTCGATCCGTCTGGGCGCGCTGCGAAGAAGGAGCCACGCAAGGCTCGGGCAGTGAAGCCCCGGCGTATTGATCCAGCACAAGCGGGTGGCGAAGGCGGCGATTGACGAGCCCGACCATCCGGCGAGCCTCCGCCGAGTTGCCTCACGGATCAGATCGAACTCTCGCACAGTGACAGTCCATGGCAAAGCTAGCTTTCAATTTGATGCTGGAGGAGCCGCGTGAGACATACATTGTCACCAGCGCGGCCCTGATCGTCGGAAGGATCGATTGTATTCAAGCCGAACCTGTGGCGGACCAGCAGTGGGCATGGGCGATGCACCTCGATATTGGTGTGGCACCGTTCCGGCGAGGCGGAAACGCTGGCTCTGCCGACGAGGCGGCATTCAAGATGCGTGAGGCTTGGGAGGATTGGAAGGTCTGGGCCGGGTTGCGGGATGTCGAGGGAGCCGAAGGCACCATGGCAGCGACCGTTCAGATGCCCCTCAAATCGTTGACGTAGAGCATCGCATTCGTTGTCCGGCCCATTGCCGCAGCCAATTCGGATACTGGGCGACCCAAATAGGGGCGTAGCCTCGTGCACACCAACAGCAGGCCCTCTCATGGATGCTAGCGAGAGGTTCTGTCGCATCCCCCTCGCGCCGTTCTCGGCGTTTGCTGCTGCCGAACAAGGCGACCCTCGTGGCAGCGAATGACAATGCCACTAGAGTTGTGCCCGCTCAGCTTGGATCATAGGCATCGTATCCAGCGGCGGTGAGATAGTTGCGGCACTCGTTCGGCCGGAAGGCAGAGAAAGCCTCTCGAATGGCGATGGTCAGGTCGTCGGCGGTTCGCGCTGCGGCGGTCCGAAGGAGGGCTTTGACCTTGGCAAAGACTTGCTCGATGGGATTGAACTCGGGACTGTAGGGCGGGAGGTAGAGAACTCGTGCGCCGACTGCCTCGATGGCCTCGCGCACCCCAGCGACCTTGTGGGCGTTCAGGTTGTCGAGGATGACGGTATCGCCGGGCTTGAGCACCGGAGCCAGGGTGTCGGTGACGTAGGCCCGGAAGCGCATACCATTCGTGGCTCCATCGAAGACGGTTCTGGCGATCAGTCCCGTGGCGCGCAGGGCGGCGGTGATGGTAGTGGTCTTGTAGTGCCCGTGAGGCACGGCGATCCGGCAGCGTTCGCCGCGCGGAGCACGACCATAGCGGCGGGCCATCTTGGTCGTGGCGGCCGTCTCGTCGAGGAAGACCAAGCGATCCGGATCGAGATCGGGTTGGCGCTCGAACCAGTCCTCGCGTGCGGCCTTCACATCCGGCCGCTCCTGCTCGGCCGCGTGGACAGCCCCTTTTTACGGGTGATCCCATGCCGGGCGAAGAAGCGTGACAGGCTGCTCGTGCTTGCCCGGACGCCCCGTTCCGAGAGCCTGTCGCGCAGTTCCCGCAGGAAAGAGAGCGGGTGCTCTTCGTAGATCCGAAGGATCAGGGTCGCCTGCGCTTCCAGGCGCTGCGAGTTGCGGTCGCCGCCCATGGGCCTGGGCGCGATCCGCCCGTCCTGCCGAAAGCGCTCGTGCCAACGGATCGCGCTGGCTGCCCCGACCCCGAAGCGTTTGGCAGCCTGACGCCGCGATGCACCTGCTTCAATCGCGGCGACCACACGCTCGCGCAGATCGACCGACAGGGCTGACGGCATGGCAATCCTCCCTCATAAGCCCGTCCAGTGAATCACACGCCAGCCAGATCGCCTACCCCAAGCGATTCAACCCGCCAGGGCACGGCTCTAGCTACACCCTGAAACCCGCTTTCGCGGCGAAGGTTGGCGACCACATCAAGCTCGCGGTGGAAGCCGAGAACGGGACCAACTTCAAGATCGTGGCGACCGCCGAGCAGTTCGACGCGCTCAAAGGCGATTTACAAAGCATCCTTGCCGAGGGCGACGCAAAGGCCGAAGTTACGGAGTAGCGGATTAGGCATGCTCATTGATCGTTAACCATATGATCCCCACATGAGGGCTAGGCCGATCGCGACCCACGTCGCTTGATCGGAGACGGCCACGATGCCGGGACAGGGTGACGCCGGATGTACGCGCACCTTGGCTCGGTGTCCGTGGCCGTTAGCTTTTCGGGTAGCTGCTATTCTCGATGCAGTTCGACCTTCTCCCGCTTTCCTCTGTCCAACCGCGGGTAGGGCCTAGCATGCGCCCGGCGCCCTTCAAGGCTCGTCAGGCAGCGACAGCAGCCTTGCGTGGCCGCCCGGCCATCTTGGGTTTCTCAGGGGCCGGAGCGGCCTCTTCAACGACGGCCTTTTCTGGAGCGGCTATCTTCGCGTTGGCTGCACCCTTGCGCTGCTGCCCAAGGCCAAGGGACCGAGCAAGCTCCGAGCGCTGCGCCGAGTAGCTTGCGGAGGTCATGGGATAGTCGGCGTGTAGGCCATGCTTCGCACGGTAAGCCTCAGGGCTCAGCCCGCGGAGCGTTAGATGCCGGCGCAGCGTCTTGTAGGGCTTGCCATCCTCGAAGCTGATGAGGTGGTCTGGCGTGATCGACTTCTTGATCTGTGCCGGCGTCGCCTTCTCGATCTTGTCCACCTCCGGCGCGCTAGATCCACCGCTGGTAAGGCCGCTGATGGCGGCGTGCACGCTGCTCAGCAAGTCGGCCAATGATCCTACCGGAACCGAGTTGTTGGAGACGTAGGCGGCGACGATGTCAGCCGTAAGCTCGATATGGCTGGTCGGCAGTTCGGGAGTCTGATCTGTCATATCGTTGTTCTCAAGAGGAGCCGTGGAACCCCCATAGAGCAATGTTTCGAGGCGTTCTCAATAGCATTATTATCGGACAGAGAAATAGATAGGTGATATAAACGCTCTTCGAAGCCAGCCGCGCCGACCTGGAATGAGAAGCAATAGGCCATCGATGACGCACGAACTCCCGCCCTGGCGCGAGATCATGACGGATGACTATGCACCCTGCCTTTTCACGGATCTTGGGGCTTCGGAAGCTTGGATCGCTTCTTCGGAAACCCTCAGGGTCCTATTGGTTCGCAAGCATGAGGGGGAATTCCGCCTGCGCCTGGTCCTTCGAGAGGGTGTCGATCTGAGATGGGGCCAACCGCAGACCCGAGCTGGAGGTGGGATTACGCCCATGGGCCAGAGCTCGCCCTCGACGCTACTGAGGTTTGGATCAAGCGGGCCGATGGACGACGCGAGCGTGTGAATCAGACGGAGACGCGACCGCACCCTTGAGGAGGAGCAATAATTCAACGATCTGGTGGAAATTGTTGCCGTGATTGCCGGGGCAGGATACGGCCAGCGTCATGTCCAAGCTTGTCGCTCTCCTTGACCGTCTGAAGGCCCATCAGCACGTTCTGATCGTCGCCGCTGCGGATCACGACACTATGCCAGCCGATAGTGTGCTGAAGCGCGTCGCCGAGTTGGAGAATGCGATTGCTGCCGTCGAGGCAGTGATGGCGGAGGAAGATGGGAACTAGGTCCCGATACCAACGAACGAACCCGCGACAATGAGCATGGGAGGCTCGAACTTTCGAACCTCCGGATCATGGTCACCGACTTACTGCGTCCCAATCGGACAGTTCCTGAAGCTGGAACCGATGCACCGGATATGCTGATTGGCAGCTTCTGAGGAAAGCCATCCGTTCCTCACGCGAATAAAATTTAGGCCGTGAGGCGCTTTTCGTCTTTGGAAGAGAATTCCTCGGCGATCGTCATTGAGATCTTCGACAGCCACGCTTCTGCTGTGCGAGCCCGCTCTTCCGCTTCTCTAACGCGCGCATCGGCGGCTTTCAGCAACGCATCGGACCGGGTTTGAATATCCTTGGCATGGCTCTCGGCTGCTCTGATGCGCTCATGCGCGGCCGTCATATCCTCACGAACCCGGTCTAGAAGCTCACGAACGCGGATCTCCTGCTCCTGAGTTTCGGCTTCAGCCTCCCTTACCCGATGCGCAGCGTCCCTGACCCTATCAATCAGGTCCGACCAATCCTGTGGGGTGGCGTGATGATTAGGGGGGGAGTCAGTGGTTTGCCTGTCCGTCGAGCCAATGACCCGCAGAATGCCGGCCAGTGAAGGCGCAGAAATCTGCTTCGTATCGGATGCCTGCCGCTCGACTTCGAAATCCCTGGTGAGATCACGCATGATCTTTTCGATCTGATCCACCGTATGATTCCTTACAATCAACCTAAGCACATCGTTTCGGCCTCTCGCATGCCGAGCCGGGAGCACTCCCTAATTTTTTATAACCGTCAAGCGCGATAAAATTGTCTAATTATACTTTGGAAGAACCAACTGCTCGGTGTTGCTCATATATCTCTCAGCATCAGATGCGCGACTTCCCCATCCTGCTGCTTGCGCAGATCACGTGTGCCGCTCAACCCAAGTAGCGTAGGTCGGACAGCCGGCCTTTCCCAAACGGCTCAGCAGGGCGCGGCCCGCGCCTGCCACCTGTCGCGGTCGCGCTCGGCTACGGCAAGCCGCCACTGTAGCCGTTCCACCTCGGCGTGAAGCTCGCCCGCATCCACTGCCAGCTCGACGCACTGCTCCTGAACCTCCGCGAGCTGGGCGCGTAGCTCGGCGTTCTCGGTCGCTAGGGTGAGCAAAAGAAGAGCGTCGGAAATGGCGGGCCTCCCAGGGATTGAGCAGGCCGTGGGCGTCGCCGACGCGGGTTAGCGTTGAATTAACCATCTCGAACATATGGCCTGTGTGCCCTGTGATGTCAGGTTTTGAGATGCAGAGCGGACCGTAGAGGCGGCTGAAGTCATTTAGTAGCGACATCCGAGAAAACGGTATGGCGAGCAGCGATCAATCCTAACGGGAACGTAGAACTGCACACACTCTCGCCGACCTTTGGGTCGATCGTATCTACAACGCACTGCGGAGCCTATGCCGCTGTACGCCGGAGTGAGCACGCCTATGATCAAAATCCTGACGGCAATCCTGTCGGTCTTCGTTGTGCTGGCGCTGGGCGCCTGTGTGACGATGTTGATGCTTCCGTTCAGAGCCCTCCGGGGTCTGATGCGCAGCCCAGCCGAACCGGCTTAACCTGGTCGCCCGTACCGGCGGGATGATCGAGGCCTTCCGCACGACCCTCAGCTTGGTGATGCGGGGCGCCGTGTTCCGGCAACAGACGATCACGTCGATATGCCAGACCAGGATGTGACAGCTGGACCTCCCCTAATGGAGCTTACCCTCAGGGAGCCTGGCAGCTCATGGCATCCGCAGCCCCGACAACGCTCAAGGCTCGGCGACGTATTTCTAGCGTGACGTCTGGTCTTTCCGAAACCGCAGTCGCCTCGCGCCTCAGCTTCTTGTCACAAGCGCACGAGCGATGTCCGGCCATATCGTAGCACGCGTCATGGCGCTGACAGGCGGCATCTAGGGCGTCAGTCGGCGGAAGATCCGCGCCACGCTGGCCCGAGCCGCAATAATTGCCATGGAACAGATCCTTACCCGCGATGACGTTAGCAAGATCGCCCTTCGCGGGAGTCTCATCCTCGCGAGTCCCGCTCGGGTTGAGTTCGTTGGCGGGTCCACCGGCTTTGCTGGCCGATCCTCGCAGGACCTTCGGGATGCCGGAGCGCGCATCTGGCTCGGCGAGTGCCTCTCCGGTGCGAGAGTTCGGATCCGACAGGTCCGGGAGCGGCGGAGGCGGCCCCGGCCTTACGTCATCGATACTCTCCACGGCCTGATCCTGCGACAGGGTTTGCGCCATGGCGTCTTGTGCCAGGAGCAAGGTGAGGGACAGGATGATCGCGCCTATGGTTCTCAAATATGCCTCCTAGGAGGTGACGCGGGAGGGTGAGACGCCCCCCCGTTCACCGAGCCCTTGCAACCGCTTTCCCACGTATGATCGGCGAAGCCGCTCGCGCGTCGGCCATGGGTTACCCACGACGCACTCACACCTCAGTGTGGGGGCATTCGAAGTACGCGAAGGTCTCGTTGTCTGGGCCTGACCTTCAGCCGCCTAGGTACGGTGGAGACCGTAAAACCGTTCCCCGTAACTTCGTAGGGCGAAGGTATTTTGCAGGAGGCGCACACGAATACCCAGCACGACCTCGGCGCTCTCGGACGCCAGGACGAGCAGGAGCAGGGGATCGGAAACAGCGGGCCTTCGGAGATGAGGCCAAGGGAGGCGGTAACCTACTCAGTCATAAAACTTCTCAGAAACGGCGATTAGTCGCCGCAAACATTTTCTGGCGTATCTCATCCATTATGGCTGAAATCTTCTCCGGATCTATGCCGGTCTCAATCAGTGCTTTTGGTATTACCGCGGCGCCCGCCACCCAGCCGCTTTCGCTTCGTCTTCAGAGCAGAACATGCGCTCGCCGTCCTTCTCGCTGATCCGGGTCCGGTCATAGTCGCGCGATCCGGGAACGTGGAAGACCTTCTCGCCCTTTCGGCTAATGTTCCCCTTGATCGCGCAGCCGCCGGCCTTGGGGGCCGCTTGCGGAGGCGTCGGCGAGGGTATCGGACAAACTGGACCGCCCGCTGCCGCGAACCCCATTGTCATGGCCCGCTTGCCCTTGCGCCAATCTCCTGGTGCCGTGAAGGCTCCTCCCCATGTCCCGAGCTTTCCCGCCTTCGCGGTGTCCTCAGATCCAACGTAGTCCTCCGAGTACCGGCGATAGGCGATTGCATGGCCCTTCGCGACCAGCCAGCGGTTCAGATCCTCGGCCCCCTTTCGGAAGACCTCGACGGTGCGTCCGTACTTATCGGTATCCCTAGGATCGCAGGAGACAGGTTCAGAGTTGATCCGGTTGGCCAGCGCGAGGGCAGCGGCCTGCCCGCATCGGAAGCCTTCCCCACCTTATCTTCGCAGAGCTGGGCGCTTTCGGGCGCGTCGATGGCGTGAAGGCCGATGCGGGTACTGCCGATATCGAGGGTGTCGCCGTCGATCACCGAGGCCCGGCCGGTGATGGGCTCGGCTGCGAATGCGGGAGCCAGTGACAAGGCAAGGAAGAGGGCATGAAAGTACATCGATTTCATCAATATCGACTATCGATCCAATCTGTTTGAATGATGGTGCACTGCAGCGCATATCCCTCTCATCAGACGGGGCGCAGGCCCCGAAACACCAGAGGGATTAGTACCATGACCGTCCATAAAATCGTTCTTGCCGCTTTCGCCGCCATCACCCTGACCGGTACGGCAATGGCTGAGGATCGCGTTAACCTCACGCCGACCCTCTACCGTGAACAGGCTCGCGTCACTGCATCGGTTCGTCCGGCTTCCGAGCTGACGACCACGCCGTCCCTGACCCCGCGTGCCCCCACGACCCGGCGCCTCGTTGCCGACGCTGAAGCCACGGCCCGTTAGGACGGCTTCCCGGGCGGCCTGTCCCAGCACCAGGCCGGCCGCGATGCGATCCTGATTCTGCAGGGTCCTTCCGCGCCCCGGTCGCGACTATCCTCATCTTGGCGTCCCGGGGGTGGGCGCTGTAGCTCGAGGGCGATCTCGGTTGGCGCCTCAGGCCACGTCCGCAGCTCCTCTGGCGTCGTTAGCAGAACCGGCATCTCCTTCGGGTGGCCTGGGCCAACGATGCCATTCGCATCGCATATAAGGAACGAGAACAGCCGGTGCTCGGCCTCGTGGCGGTTGGGGTTCCCTCGCGCGCTTCAATCGCACAAATCTTCTCAGCGCCTGACGGCATCTTGCGAATGCCCGTGGCGAAAGCCTGCCCCCCCGCAACGACGGCTGCAGGCATCGAGAGCCCCCATCAGCGTGAATCACGGGAATCGCCCCGCCTTCGGCCGAGATGGCCCGCGTGGGCCGCCTGTAACGCCTCCAAGGGCATAGCGCCGAAACGGGTGCCCTCACCGTCGGGATTCGGTCGCATCTGCTTCTCCCCGCCGCGCGCTAGCTCATGGCCATGGATCGCATTTTCCCTATGACCCGCGCCGCCGGGCTCGACCGTCTCGCTGCCTTTCTAGAACATGAGGGAGCCGAGTATGCCGGGGCCCGCAACTTCGACCTTGGGCCCGAAGGGAGGTCCACGACCTCGACGCTTTCGCCCTACCTGCGCCGGCGCCTGATCACCGAGGCCGAGGTCGTCGCTGCGACCGTCGCTGCCTTCGGTGACGAGGGGGCCGAGAAGTTCGTCAGCGAGGTATTCTGGCGGACCTATTTCAAGGGGCACCTGGAAACCCATCCCACCACCTGGACGGACTACCTTGCGCTGGCCGCTGAGGGCTATGAGCGGCTCGCCGGCGAACCGGGCCTGCGGCGGACCTACGCGGCTGCGATTGAGGGGCGGAGCGGCATCGATTGCTTTGACGCCTGGTCGAGCGAACTCGTCGAGACAGGGTGGCTGCACAACCACGCGCGCATGTGGTTCGCCTCGATCTGAATCTTCACCCTGCGCCTGCCTTGGGCCCTCGGCGCCGAGTTCTTCTTGCGTCACCTCGTCGATGGCGATCCGGCCAGCAACACGCTCTCCTGGCGCTGGGTCGCCGGCCTGCACACCCCCACTCGCGGTCGGCATTATCGAACAGCATCAGCCGTAGGGGCCCAACGGCATAAGATCGCCGCAAAATTAAGCGAAGCCCGCTTTGCGTTGACGGTCCGGTTGCCGAATAAAATTTGAGGAAACGGTCGCGATTGTGCCGGGACGACGCTCCGCGGAAGTGATCACCAAAGTCGTGAGGACAGCGGCAGCTGCATCCTCGGCTAAACTCGAAGCTGCGGCAGCACGTGGCCGCCGAACGCATCGATAAAGGCTTCCTGGTTTCGGCCAACTTGATGGACGATGATCTCAGCAAAGCCGATTTCCGCAAGCTCAGCCAGCCATGCCGCTTGACGTCCAAGATCCTCGGAAACCCGTACGGAGGAATGGACATCTTCAGGGCGCACGAATCGCGAGGCCGTCTCAAAGTCCTCGGGCGTCCGCAAGTCCCAATTGACGTCGCCTTCCAGCATATTGCTCGACCACTGCCGGTGAGCCTCAGCCAGGGCACGTGTTGGATCGGTATCCCAACCTACCTTCGTTTGGAGTAAAACCGGCTTATCGGCGCCTCCACCATCGCGAAAAGCCTCAACCACGGGACGGAGCTTGTCCGGCTCAATGCCAACGGTCACGAGGCCATCTGCCCAGCACGCCACCTTGCGTGCAGTTTCGGCCGTGACTGCGCCAGCCAACAGGAGCGGTGCCTTTGCCGGCCGCGAGTATAGCTTGGCGTCCACGACGGTGACCCGTCCGCGATGCGTCACGGTCTCGCCCTCGAATAAGGCTCTGATCACTGCCGCGCATTCGGCGAGACGGGCTGTCCGCTCAGCCTTCTCCGGCCACGCCATACCAGTGATGTCCTCGTTCAATCGTTGGCCACTGCCCAGAGCAAGCCATAGCCGCTCTGGAAACATCTCGAAAAGGGTTGCCGCAGATTGCGCGAGAACGGCTGGATGATGACGGTAGCCGGGCGCGGTTATGATGCCGAACGGTATGTTCGTCGTTGCGAGCGCTGCACCAAGCCACGACCATGCATGCCCGGCATGGCCCTGTGCATTGCTCCAAGGCTTGAAATGCTCAGACGACATTGCGCATGCAAACCCAGCGCGCTCGGCTGCCTGCACGTAGGTGAGGAGCGCTGAAGGGGCATATTGCTCATGTGAAGCGTGATAGCCGAATAGCGTCAAGGTTCTGACCTCCATCGCCTAAGGCGCGTTGAACCAGTCAAGCTGATCGCGGCCAAAAGTCCGCGGCGGCTTTAGCCAAACCGTCTTCGCTCGAAGTATGTTCATTCACAGCGCATCAGCCCGACCGGTCACACATGCCCGGTTGATAGAGGACGCCTCTCGAGGTTGCTCTTGCAATACCTCGAGGGTCGGTCGCGACCAGCTACGAGCAACTCGGGCGAGCCCGACATCGACCTGGCGGGCTAAGTCGGGCAGATCTAACCGCCTGCGATCACAATAAGGCGCTGGACTTCGCCTCGCAGGTACGCCTGCAGGAACTTGTCGTAATCCTTGAACGAAACGCAGCCATTCGAGGCACCGCTCGCCCCGAGCATGTAGGTATGAGCCAAAAGTCCAACCCGACCGTGCACGGCCTCAGGTCCACCAAGGGGATTGAGGCGAAGAGCGCGAACCCCATGGAACGGCTTCTCCCGCTCGCTGATGTCGTAGGTCCCCACCGGAGTAGGCCCCTTCATTCGGACATGCACGTGACCCGGATCGTCCATGCTCTCACCTAACCCCGAATGCGCCTCGAGCTTCTCCCCATTCGGAAGCGTGACAACCCTGGCGCGGATATCGTAAATCGCGACTCCACCCGTGCCACCATCCGGTACTACATTCAGCGCTCTGCGAAAGACGCTGTCGATGGGCTTCGTCTCCAGTGCGGCATAGGCGAGCCGCGGTGGCTCAGGGCTCTCGATGCCGAATAGTTTGTCGACGAAGGACCTTGTGTCCTCCTTTGGAGCTGATGCAACGGCGAGATCGCGGCGCACTGCGACACGCGGCGCCGAAGATTGTGCCCTATTCGGCCGAAACTCGGGCGGACGTGGCACAGGAAGCGGTACAAGTCGTGACGCAAGAGGTGCGGTAGCTGGCACGGTGATCGAAGGGGCGGGAAGGTCGCCCGGCGTGGAAGGAATTATCGCGGCCGCGTAGGTAGTGGGTTGCTGAGACTGAGCAGGCACCTCGCCTTCCTCGACTGTCGGAGGCTCTGTAGGTGCTGCTGTGACGATTGCCGCCTCATCCTCGGTGCCGGACGCTTTTGGCACAGCCGGCAATGTCACCATCACGTCAAGCTGTGAGGAAGATGGAAAGGGAAGCCAGTATCCAGCTTTGATCAGGCCTCCACCAAGGAGACCTACCATCGGCAGGACGCCCATGAGGGCAAAACCCTTCCGCATCCTCGTGAAACGCTTTGTCTCTTCCGCCATGGTCAGGCACATCCGCTACCCTGGACTGGCCGAGATGCCAGTCCTTCGCTCCACGCTGTCAGATGCGTAGGCGACGGACCGAAAAGTATTGAGCCGCCACGATCTTCATCTCAATCGCGCGAATCGGCATTTCTGCGGCGAGATTGCGGCCCAATGCAGCAGCAGATTGGCGTGTTGGGGCGAAACCGGTCTCGACTCCTCATGAGCACTTGGAACGTCTGCTTACTGGCAGTCTCATGAGCCTCGCACGGCTTGATAGGGCCCAAAGCGGCATAGCTGCCTCAGAGCAAATCATGCTGCAAGGCGAACGTGGGCGCGTCGTTCGGCGGCAATATTGTGTCGTCCGGTCGCTGGCATTCGTTGACGCGTAGACGGATGCTGAACCGACCCGGGGGAAAGGCGTTGTTTGGCCAGAGGAGCAAGCGATGTCAAAGCTGACCACCGAAGACCGCAAGTCCCTTCCAAAAAAGGATTTTGCCCTCCCCGACGAGAAGCGCTTCCCAATCGAAGACAAGGCGCATGCCCGGAACGCTAAGGCTCGAGCCGCGCAATCCGAGAAGGCCGGCAACTTATCCAAATCCGACAAGGCGAAGGTCGATGCCAAAGCCGACGAGGTGCTCGGCAGAGACTGATCCCCATTCTGTCACCTGTTCCAGATTGAACACGAAATCTCATGCCCGATCTTTTGCGACGCGCCGGCCCGCCCGAGCCTGTTCCGCATGTCGATCCGCCGCGCGCGTACGACCCAGTCTTCACCGAGGTGGTGCCTCACCACGCCCTCTTGGTTTCGCTCTACGATCAAGCGAACTTCAGCGAGGGGCCGACATGGTGGCCTGCCCGGGACATCCTGGTGTGGTCGGATATCGAAGGACGTCGCGTCCTTGGCTGGCATCCTGATGGCTCCGTTCGGGTTGTGATCGACGCCACGCCGTTCATCAACGGTAATACTATCGACCGTGACGGCAACCTGGTTCACTGCGAGCATGGCAACCGTCGCCTATCCAGGACAACACCGGACGGTCACTACGAGGTGGTGGTCGAGACCTACGTGGGGCACCGCTTCAACTCGCCGAACGACGTAGTCTGCGCTGCCGATGGTGCCCTATGGTTCACCGATCCCGCCTACGGCTTGCGGCAGCCTAAACAAGGGGTATTGGCGGAGTCCGACCTCAACCATCACAGCGTCTACCGTTTCGACCCGGCAACTGGTGAGGTGGGACGCATGGCTGACCTTGGCCAACCAAACGGCCTTGCATTCGCGCCGGACGGTCGCACCCTCTACGTCAGCGACACCTCCCGAACAGAGGGCGACAAGGGGCACACGATCTACGCCTTCCCCGTCCGCGATGATGCCAGTCTAGGAGAACACCGGGTCTTCGCTGAGGTCGAGCCCGGCGTACCAGACGGTTTTCGCGCAGACCACCGTGGCTGGATTTGGACAAGCTCTGAGGCCGGAGTCCAAGTGTTCTCTGCCGAGGGGCACCGTCTCGGGCTGATCCCGACGCCGCAGGTTTGTACCAACCTCTTCTTCTCGCCAGACAAGCGGCGTCTGTTCATCACCTCGAAGCAGCATCTTTACGCACTCGATCTCGCGTGCCCAGCAGACTGAGGTAAGATCAGCGGATCATTAGATTGCAGGCAATGCCGCCAGGAAACGGAACTTCTGATGCGGGCATAGCAACGAGCGTACAGCTGTTGCCCGCAGCATCCATCGCGTTATAGCCACCCGCCCGCGCCTTTACCTAAGCGGCGGCTGGCGCCGCATTTTCCGGTGCATCGGGTGCAAGGTGTCCGCCCGCGACCCGGATCGGAACGGTGGCCGGCCGATACGACCGCTAGCGGGTATTTGAAATCGATATTCCCCCTGAATGAGGTCGTCGGCCGGTCTCGATGAAGCGGTCCAAAGCAACCGACGTTCCCGAGCGGCATTCTCCTTGCTCGCATCGGTCGGAGGCCCAGCTTGGCGAGTCATCCCTCGGTTGCGGTGGCTCGGTACCGATAACGAGATGAGGGGAAACGCCCATGAACGGACTCGGTGGACTCAACAAATCCCCCAACGGCGTAGTGCTTGGCCTCGTCCAACTCCAATTACCAACTGTCGTCACCAAAGCCGACCTCACGGCCCAAACCGAGCGCATCGTCGCCATGGTCGCCAAGGCTCGGCGCAACCTCGCGACCATGGACCTTGTGGTCTTTCCCGAATACGCGCTGCACGGGCTGTCGATGGACACCAACCCTGACATCCTGTGCCGGATGGATGGGCCGGAGGTCGCAGCCTTCCAGCAGGCCTGCATCGACAACCAGATTTGGGGCTGCTTCTCGATCATGGAGCTGAACCCGGGCGGAACCCCCTGGAACACCGGCCTCATCATCGACGACCAGGGTGTCGTGGCGCTCTACTATCGCAAGATGCACCCGTGGGTGCCGGTGGAGCCCTGGGAGCCCGGCGACGTCGGCATCCCGGTGATCGAGGGACCGCGCGGCGCGAAGATCGCGCTCATCATCTGCCATGACGGCATGTTTCCGGAAATGGCGCGCGAATGCGCTTACAAAGGCGCCGAGATCATGATTCGCACGGCGGGTTATACCGCGCCGATCCGCGAGTCCTGGCGCTTCACCAATCAGTCGAACGCGTTCTGCAATCTGATGGTCACGGCCAATGTCTGCATGTGCGGAACGGACGGCTCGTTCGATTCCATGGGCGAGGGCATGATCGTTAATTTCGACGGGGCGGTCATTGCCCACGGCACCACGGGGCGCACCGACGAAATCATCACGGCGGAGGTTCGGCCCGATCTGGTGCGGGAGGCGCGCCTTCACTGGGGCGTCGAAAACAACATCTATCAGTTCGGCCACCGTGGATACACGGCGGTGAAGGGTGGCGCGCAAGACTGCCCCTACACTTACATGCACGATCTCGCCGCCGGTCGTTACCGCCTGCCATGGGAAGACGATGTGAAGGTCGTTGATGGCACTTCCTGCGGATTTCCCGAGCCGACCCGTTTGTACGGTGCAGCACAGGCCTCGGGAACAAAGGACACGGCGGAGTAAGTAGTGGCTCCGTGCGTTGAAGCGGGCGCCATCGGGAGCTCTCAGCCCCGGTTTTCCAAGGTACGTTTGTGTCTTCTTAATATGTAATCACCGGTAGGATTCTGCTTATTCCACATCGTTTCTGCGACTACGCTTGCTGTACTTCAGTTCGAATAGACCGGCGCAACTACCGCCCCCACGACCAGGACGTCGGCAATCCTGGTTGTGTAGCGCGGAGACCGCATGTCGAATCGCGTAGACCAATTTCGCTGTGCTTCGATACCTGCCGTGCCAGGAACTGCCCCCTCGCCTCCAGCGAAAGCTGCAGGAGTTGAGAGCGTCCATCAGCGCCTCGCTTCGCTCGCTGTCGAGACCGTCGGATAGTACCCGCTGTGAGGCTGTCGGCGCCTACGTTAGCGAGCTGTTTCGCGTATGGGCGTCTAGCTTCAGCCAAAAAAAATGGCGGGCCCGAAAGCCCGCCGATCCATTTCCGTAAGACAACATAGTGGAGGACATACGCCCCACGGAGGTTCGGATCAGTTACTGTCGCAAATAGCCCTCTTCGTCGTTGGCGTGAGGGCGACACGCCATTCCTCCCGACAGTGGTCACTGCGCGGGAGAACAGTGCTTGCATCCGCCCCAACAGAGCGGATGCATCGAGTCGAGGTCGGTCAGTTCGGCAGCGTGAAGACCGTCAGCTGACCGCCGAGGTTGGTGTAGCTCGACAGGGCAGCGTAGCCACCCACCGCGCCGAGCCCGGCATTCGGGTCCGTCAGACCGGCCGCGAGGCCGATGCCGGCCCACCCACCGACACCCGATAGGATGGCAAGGTGCTGCTTTCCCTTGTGGGTGTAGGTCATCACGTTGCCGATGATGCCGGAGGCCGTCTTGAACTTGTAGAGTTCCTTGCCGGTCTTCGCATCGACGGCCTTCAGGTACCCCTCGAGAGTCCCATAAAACACCACGTCACCGGCGGTCGCGAGAGCACCCGACCATACCGAGAACTGCTCCTGGTTTGACCACTTGATCTGGCCCTTCAGGTTGTCCCAGGCAATGAAGTTGCCCATGCCGCCGTGGCTGTTGGGAGCCGGGTACATCGAGACGGTTGCACCGACATAGGGCTGGCCCGGCGTGTAGCTCACCCGGAATGGCTCGTAGTCCATGCAGACATGGTTGGTAGGCACGTAGAACAGCTGGGTCTTCGGCGAGAATGCAGCGGGCTGCTGATCCTTGGTGCCGAGGGCGGCTGGGCAAACGCCTTTCGTATTGGTGTCCTCACCATTCTGGTCGGTGGAGAACTTGGCCTGGACGAGGGGGCGGCCATAGGTAGGCGACGCTTTGTCCAGGTCGATTTTGGAGGCCCAGTTCACCACCGGATCGAACTTCTCAGCCACCAACACCTCACCCGTGGCGCGGTCCAAAGTGTAAGCGAAGCCATTGCGGTCGAAGTGGGTCAGGAGAGGGCGCTCCTTACCGTCGATCTTCTGATCCGTGAGGATCATCTCGTTGATGCCGTCGTAGTCCCATTCGTCGTGCGGGGTCATTTGGTAGACCCACTTAGTCATGCCCGTATCGGGATTGCGAGCGAAGATCGCCATAGTCCACTTGTTGTCGCCCGGGCGCTGCTTCGGGTTCCAAGTCGAGGGGTTGGCGGTGCCGTAATAGATGAGGTCAAGCTTCGGATCGTAAGAATACCAGCCCCAAGTCGCACCGCCGCCGGTCTTCCACTGATCGCCTTCCCAGGACTTCAGGGAGGAATCCTTACCAATCGGTTTGCCGAGCGACGTCGTCTTCGCCGGATCGACGATCATGTCGTCATCGGATCCGACGCTGTAGCCGCGCCAGACGCGATTACCGGTCTTCGCATCGTAGGCGGTGATATGGCCGCGAATGCCGTACTCGGCACCGGAGATGCCGACGATGATCTTGTCCTTCACCGGCAGCACCGTGGCGGTGTTGGTCTCGCCGATTTTCGAATCCCCGTTTTTGACCGACCAGTTCACCTTGCCGGACTTGGCGTCCAACGAGACCAGGGTGGTGTCGGCCTGATGCAGGATGATGGCGCCATCCGCATAGGCCAGGCCGCGATAGACCGTGTCGCAGCACATGACCGGGATCACGGACGAATCCTGCCTCGGCTCGTACTTCCAGAGGATCTTGCCCTCGTTGTTGAGGTCGAGGGCATAGACGATATTGGGGAAGGGAGTGTGGACGAACATCATTTCACCGACGACGAGCGGTGAACCCTCGTGGCCGCGCAGGACGCCGGTTGAGAAATTCCATGCGACCTGTAGGTTCTTCACGTTCCCGGCGTTGATCTGGTCGAGCTTCGAGTAGCGGGTGTTGGCGTAGTCGAGCGTCTGCAGCACCTGCTGGTTGGGGTCTTGGCTGCGCTTAAGCACGTCGTCATTGGCGAGCCCGGCGGTGGCACCCGCAACCGCGAGGCCCAAGCCGAGAAGGCAAGCATGTTTCATGGAATTCCTCCCGTCGCCGGCTGCCTTCTTCGACTATTTCGCGGAGCAGCCCGACGACGGAAACGCTATTGGCCCACCCCGTCTCCTGGTAGGGCAGGATCCCCGTCGGCAGTCGGGCATTTTGCCTGATCGTAGCCTTGACCACTTGCCAGCATCCGGCAGTTGCGTCCCACTCCCTCGCTGGATGCGGGGAACACCACGGCATGGGTCTGCTCATCGGATTGATCCTGCGCGTCCTGGGCGTAGTGCTACTTTGCCTGGCCTGTGCCACAGCCTGGGTCGTCGCCGAGGTGCACCAAGGCATCCGTGAGGAGACCGCGGCCTCCGCCGACAGGGTGGTCCGTGAAGCGCAGGAACTCGCTTGGCGGGAACTGACCTGGCGCGGCAGCGCCGGTCGCTCCGCCAAATATGCCTTCCCGGATTGGCGCAGCTCGCACACCCTGCGATTCATCAGCCCCGGGAACTGCGTCGCCCTGACATGGGAGGGCGAGGCCACGCTTCAGCAATGCAGTGGCCTGGAGACCGCGGGTAGGCCAGCTCCGGCGTGGTTCGAAACGTTGTATCGCGAGGCTTTCGGAGTGATCCCGCCGATCCGCCGCGCGGTGATCCTGAATCGCAGGGAAGCGGGGATCGTGGTCACTACGCCCGACCGGGGCGCGGCCGTACGCCAGGTCTGGCGACAGGTGCGGGTGCTGATGGCCGCCGCCGCCGCCATGGCTGGCGGTATCGCCATCCTGGCCACCTTCGTGATCGGTATCGCACTACAGCCGGCGCGGGTGATCACCCGTGGCCTCGGCAAGATGGAGAGGGGCGATCATTCCACCCGCCTACCCCCGTTCCGAGCCGGGGAATTCGACCGCATCGCGCGTGCCGTGAACGCCCTGAGCGAGCGTCTTCAGCAGACTACGGCCGAGCGGACGGCGCTGACCCGGCGCCTTTTTGCCGTTCAGGAAGAAGAGCGCCGTGCACTCGCACGTGAGCTCCACGACGAGTTCGGACAATGTCTGACCGCCACGGGAGCCCTGGCGAGCGCAATCGAAGCCGAGGCCGGCGAACGTTCGGAGTTGCGTGACGACGCCCGCTCGATCAGCCGGATCACCCGTCATATGATGGGTACGCTGAAAGGGGCGCTGGCACGCCTGCGGCCCCCCGACCTCGAAGAGTTCGGCTTGGAACATAGCCTCCGCCGCCTCGTCTCGACATGGGAGGGACGAAGCGCAAAGCCCGCCGCTTTCAGCCTGAGCTTCGCCGGTAACTTCTCGACATTGACCGCACCGGTTGCGCTCAGCATCTACCGGATCGTGCAGGAGTGCCTCACCAATGCAGTTCGTCACGGAAAGCCGACTCAGGTGAAAGTCAGCCTCGTTCACGCGCCGGACATGGTGACGCTTGGCATCGTGGATGACGGCGGTGGCGACGCTGCGCTGGTGGAGACCGGGAGCGGCCACGGCGTGCTCGGCATTCGTGAGCGGATCGGGGCGCTCGGCGGGACTTTGGCCATCGTCCCCGCCCAAGGCGGCGTACGGATCGAAGCGACGATTCCATGTCCGTCGGAGGCCGATCCTTCTAGCCCACCGAACGATAGGAAGATCCCTCCCGAAATGAAGCTAGAGGGGCTTGCCGCGTGAGCGAGATCGGCATCCTCCTAGTCGATGACCATCCTGTCGTACGCGAGGGGTATCGTCGTCTGCTGGAGCGTCAACCGGGATACCGCGTAGTGGCAGAGGCGGAGACGGCGTCTGATGCCTACCGGGCGTATAAGGCCATGAAACCGACATTGGTGATCATGGACCTGTCGCTGCCGGGGCCTAGCGGCCTCGAGGGGGTACGTCACATTAGGCAATGGGACCAACGCGCGCGCATCCTAGTGTTCACCATGCATCAGGGTGCGGCCTACGCCTTGAAAGCCTTTGAAGCGGGAGCCTCGGGTTACGTCACCAAGAGCAGCGTCCCCGAGGAACTGGTTAGATCAGTTGCCATCGTGGCACGCGGCGGCCAGGCCGTTAGCGCCGACATCGCACAGGAACTTGCCGCGGAACGTCTAAGCGGCAAGCGCTCCCCGCTCGACGAGCTCGGCCCCCGTGAAGTCGAGGTGCTCCAACTCGTGGCGTCCGGCATGGCCACGGAGGCCATCGCCAAGGCGCTCAACCTAAGCCCCAAAACCATTCAGAACTACCATTACGGCATCAAGGCGAAGCTGGGTGCCCGCAACGACGCGCATCTCGTTTGGCTGGCAATTGCTGCGGGCCTCATCCGACCGAGTGGATTACCCGACAAGTCATGACCCGGAAGCAGAACGACGAGAATTTGCTCGCCGCGGCCACTGCTCAGCTACTATCAAAAAGACATGGCCGCACAACTCATAGGCAGATGCTTCAGCTTAAAATCAACCTAAGCTTGACATTAGGATGATAATCTTATAATGTGAGGTTCGCTGCGGGCTGTTTCGCAGCTAACCGGATGCCCCGATGACCCTTACCGCCACCCGAAACCCTGCTGCAGCGGGCGGGTGCATCCTCCCCCTCATACCCATCGAAAGGCGGCCTCCGGGCCGCCTTCGTCGTTTCTGGAGCCCTTTGATGACCCTGAACATCACAACGAGCACACCCACTGCCGTGCCGCCCGGCCTGATCCTGTTCGGCCGCGACGAACGGCACCGCCCCCATGCCTCGCGCTTTGCCGCCGGAGACAAGGCCGAGGCCGAGCGCGCCGCTGGGCTAATGGGCATGCACGTGCTCGAGATCAGTGACGACACTCACCACAGCCTCGCTGCCGGCCTGCCACAGGGGCGACTGTTTGAGAGTGGCAAGGCATTCGTGCCGTTCGTCAAAGCCGAGGTGTTCGACCGGCTCGTCGCGGCGGCGGGCCTGCCCGATATTGCCCCGCCTGTCAGAGCCTCGGCCAAGGCAGCCAGCGCCCCTCCGGCATCAGGGGGCGGGGCAAGTGGCGCTGAGGGCGCCGGAGGCCCTGGCGGCCGTTTCAAGGCGCCGACCGATTGGCCCGGCATCGAACGCGGCTGCCTCGTGCTGGCCTGCGCAGGTCCGCAGGAGGGCTGGTTCGAGGCGATCATCATGTACACCAAGGCCGACGACGCCTTCGAGCTTCAGTGGCGCGACTGGCCCGACGATCCGCTGATCACCCGGCACCGCAGTGAGCTTGGATTGCTTCCGCTCGGCGCGGTTCACGGCGCGATGCAAGGGAAATGAGCCGCCCGGCCCCCAACAGCGTCGAGGCGGATCCCGCCTCGACCACCTCCGCCGACCGGGTGCGTGCCCGGAACGATGCCTTCCGCCGAAGCTTTGCCGGCGGCCATGTGATGCTGTCGCGCGGGATGGCTATCGGCGCTTCCCATCAGCGGTCATTCCTCGGCAGTTCCGCAACTTCGGCTCGGGGTGGCAACCGGACCATGGCTTTTCGCCCCGAAGCGGACGTTCCGCATTTAGCCTTTCGCGAACGCCATGCCTCGTAACTTCATGCTTTTGCGTGCCCGAAGTCCGACGTTTGCCGCGCGGGGCCAGTGCGTGCACCTCGGCGTAAGCTGGATTGAACCCGGTCGATCATCTCGCTCCGACGGTACGGTTTGCCCAAGACATCCATCGCGTGGATCTGCGGGCCCTTGATGGCCATCTCGTCGTTATAGCCGGTGGTCAGCAATACGGGGACATCTGGCGCACGCTCCCGAATCTGGTTGGCTAGCGTGATGCCGTTCGCCCCGCCGGGCATGATCACGTCCGTGAAGACAAGCTTGAACCCGTCTCCCCTTGCCGCCGCCTCCTCGAACCGCTCTAGTGCCTCCTCCGCGGAATACGCGACCACCACCCTGTAACCGATGTCCTGCAGGGCTTCGCCCGCCATGACCGCCGCCTCCCTGCTGTCGTCGACGACAAGGATCAGCGATGGCGCCGTGGAGGCGTCGAGGGGTCTGGTCGGGTAACCGGTCGCCTCATCGCCTTGGTTAAATCGCTCCACCTGCGGCCTGTCTCGCGGGAAGAGCATGCGGATCGTGGTACCCGAACCGACCTCACTCTCGATTTCTAAGCGACCGCCGGATTGCTGGACGAAGCCGTGCGCCATGGCCAGGCCAAGCCCCGTTCCCTCGCCGTGCGTCTTCGTCGTGAAGAAAGGCTCGGTGGCCCTTGCCAGAATATGCTCCGGCATCCCGTTGCCCTTGTCAGACACGCACAACAGTACGTAATCCCCTGGCTCGAGATGTCTTGCGGCGGCGTTGCCGTGGAGGTGGATCTCCTTTGTCGTGATGGTGATCGAACCACCGTTCGGCGATGCGTCGCGGGCGTTCACGATGACGTTCAGAAGCGCCATTTCGAGATGGGTGGCATCGACCCGAACCGATGGCAGCCGACGCTGAAGATTGAGGTGCAGGGTCGCTTTGGTGCCCACCGAACTCTCCAGCAACTCGGCAATCGAGTTTACGAGTTCACTGAGGTCGACGCCTTTGGGCTCCAGGCGCCCGCGCCTGGCGAAGCCCAGGAGTTGGTTGGTGAGCTTGGCCCCGCGCTCTGCCGCCACCGTCGCAGCGTTCAGATACCTCTCAAATGCACGGTCATCGTGGCGCTTTGCCGGGAGACGCTCCAAGCTGCTGGTGATGACATGGAGGAGGTTGTTGAAGTCGTGCGCCAGTCCGGCCGTGAGCTGACCGATGGATTCCATTTTCTGGGCCTGTCGGAACTGCTGGTCGGCCTCCCGTCGCTGGGTGACGTCAAGCTGGCTGGCGAAGAAGTAGATGATCTCGCCCTTGGGGTTGAGCACAGGCCCCATGAACACCGCATTCCAGAATGGGGTTCCGTCCCGGCGATAGTTCAGAATCTCGATAGCTATCGCTTCTTGCTTGTGGACCGCGTCACGGATCGCCCGAACATGCGCTTGATCCGTCTCGGCCCCTTGCAGGAAGCGGCAGTTGCGGCCCAAAACCTCGCCCTCCTCGTAGCCGGTGAGGTCAAGGAAGGCGTTGTTGGCAAAAACAATGGGTACGTCTTCCTGGCGTGGGTCGGCCAGGATCATCGGCATACGGGTCATCTCAATGGCGGCGAAGAAGACGTCGCCTCGATCCTCAAGGCCCGGGCTCGTGATCGTGCTCTGTCGCCAGTGATGGAGCCCCGGCCCACCCAACGGCTCCCTGGCGCCGAAGTCCATCAAACCCATGGCGGGTTCGCCTGAGCTACCCTCGCGGGCATCAGCCTGAGCGAGCTGCTTCTCGTCATCGTCCATGAATGGCAGCCCCTGTTCGGGCGGGGGATGTAAGTGGAAAAATTAGGGCGGCCTAATCAATTATTTCACGACCTCCTCGGAACCGTCGGGAGAGTTTCTGAAAAGGTTCACGACAGTGTCCCACTCAACCCAGTCATTGAGCAGACGGACGGATCGCGCTCCAACGCAATTAGCGTGCAAATTCCGTCTTTGCCGAACCCGGACGTTCGAATTGGCAAACGGCCGGCGGCTCTCTTGCACATGGACCTTGGCCGCTATTCGCGGCGAACGCGCAGCCTCCTCACGAAGCACGATCCACTCGGAATTATTGCAACGGGAAGTCAGGAATTTTCTCTTCCGGCTATGATTTTTTTGAAACTTCACCTCTCGCAGGGCCGTAACGAGCGATGATCCCACATAACGGGTTCGGAACTTGGAGATACGTATGACCAGCATGTTTAAGGTCGCCAGCTTCACCCTCGCCATGGCGCTTACCGGCGCAGGCGCGTTTGGCACGGCGGTCCAGGCGGCGGAAGAGAAGACGGTGATGGTCGGCGGGGCGCCGATGTACCCGTCCAAGACCATCGTCGAGAACGCGGTCAACTCGAAAGACCACACTACCCTGGTTGCCGCTGTGAAGGCCGCCGGCCTCGTCGAGACGCTCTCCGGGAAGGGCCCGTTCACGGTGTTCGCGCCGACCAACGCCGCCTTCGCCAAGCTTCCAGCCGGCACCGTCGACACCTTGGTGAAGCCTGAGAGCAAGGCGACGCTGACCAAGATCCTGACCTACCATGTGGTGTCCGGCACCATGACGGCGGCCGATCTCCAGAAGGCGATTAAGGCCGGTGGTGGCAAGGCCATGCTGAAGACGGTCGAGGGCGGTAGCCTGACTGCTGAGGAGAAGGGCGGTAAGATTGAGCTCGTCGACGGCAAGGGCGGCAAGTCGACCGTCACTATCGCCGACGTGATGCAGTCGAACGGCGTGATCCACGTCGTCGACACGGTCCTGATGCCAAAGTAGGTTCCGAATTTAGAGCGAAGCAAGGCTGTCCGGGCACGGTCCGGGCAGCTTTGTGTTATCCTGATCGTACGTCGGTGGAAGTTATAATGGGGGCCCTTGGTCCCGCTCAAAGGTACGCCCGGCGGTTATTTTGGATGTAATGTGAGATTGATCGCATCCTTGCGCTCAATGAGAGCTAGAGTTCGGTAAACCATCTTATTTCGGGCGATACGCCTCATGCTCTCATTATCGACAATGAAACCCATCATCATGATGGGTGACGACCAGCATTCTGGAGGACGCGGGTTCCAAGCGCTGGAGGCCATGCACGTCGCCAATTGTAGCACCCTAGGCGGAAAGGCACGTCCGCTTCGCTAAGCGTCTGCCAATAAGCGGGAAGACTGAAAACCACCCATCACGGACGTTTGATGGAGGTAGCAAGGGTTGATTTGCTATAGTCAAATTTATGGGCAGATCGCGCTGTTCTAGGTCGTCGAGCTGCGCCATCTAACACGGCCGTGTGATTTCTCATCATCCCAGTGGCACTATCGGTCGTCCTTTGGTCATGGCGTTCGACCGACCACTGCCCATAGTGGATCGCTGAGGTCGCCCTCCGGCACTACGGCATAGGCCTCTACGGTGGGGAACCCGGCATGTCGCAAATAGAGGTCGATGAGCCGTGCTTGATCGTCCCCGCCCAGCGCGCGCCAGATAGCCACCGCCTTGGATGCGAAACACCGATTCGAGAAGGTGATGATCACGGGGGCGTCCGGTACCAACACCCGCGCGACCTCGCTGAGGACCGCCACAGGGTCTTGGAGGTACTGAACCCCGACGCAGATGAGCGCGGCGTCGATGCTTGCGGTTTCGAGTGGCAGGATCGGATCGACGTTGAGATCCTGCACGAAATGCTGCGTCAGGCGCGGGTTGGCGGCAAGCTCGCGTTCGTTCAATCCATGCCCGATCACATTGGCGTAAGCGGCCTTCCCGGGCAGGTGGCTGACCCAGCTCGACATTAAGTCGAGGATGCGACCGCCGGGCGGCAAATGCGACCGATAGAAGTCGGTGACGGCTTCGATGGCTGCGTCGTCGATATGGGTGACGAAGCGGGGCTGCGCGTAGAACAGGGTATCCGGCGTAGGATCCTGCTTAGCAAATGCTTCGGGGGGCAATCCGGGAAGGCTGGTCATGATGGTCCCCGTTTGCCTTTCTTACCATCCGACAAGACTCCGCGCGTCAGGCGAAGCCCGCTCAGCCGCACTTTCCTTATTTTGGTGACGATCCTCGACTTTGCCCTGGGGGTGATCGTCGCGCCCTGCTGGTATGCAATGGTGAAAAACTGACGCCCGGCACCCACCCTGAACGTCTGAGAAGGGTGGCTTTTTGCCGGTCTGCTTCCGGGCGGCAAAGCGGATAAGCGGACATCCGCGTCAAGGCGAAGGCAGGCGATCCGGATTGAGGCCTCGGCAACCGGTCGATGAGGGCCAACTTTTGTAATGGCGAGCTGAGCGGCGCCCTGCCTTATTGAGCGAACGTCGACCGGAGGATCCGGATGCAGGTGTTTGGGAGCCTCCCCGGTACTGTTGCCCTGACGGGATCAGTGCCGTGCCCGTGCTGCGACAAGCCACTGTTCGCAATCGCCTGCTGCGTGCGCTTTCGCCCTCGGATTTCGCACTGCTGCAGCCGTTCCTGACGACTGTCGAAACCGAACTGCGCCAGACGCTTGTCACACCGGACGAACCCATCCATCGTCTGTTCTTCCCCGAGATCGGGTATGGCTCCGTCGTGGCGGATGGGCTGCCGGGCAAGTCCGAGATCGGCATCGTCGGCCGAGAGGGCCTGATTGGCGCCACGCCCGTCCTGCTCGGCGCCGACCGTACCCCGCACCACGTTTTCGTCCAGGCGCCCGGAGAGATGCTGGCTATCGAAGCGGCTGCCTTGATGGCGGCCTGCAACGGGAGTGCTTCGCTTCGCGGGCTTTTGCTTCTCTACATTCAGACGCAGATCGTACAGCTGGGGCGAACCGCCTACAGCAATGCGACCTATCGGATCGAGGTCAGGCTCGCTCGGTGGCTCCTGATGTGCCACGACCGCACGGAGGGTGACGAGCTCATCATTACGCACGAGTTCCTGGCCCTGATGCTCGGCATCCGGCGCTCTAGCGCCACGCTAGCCGTGCAGGAGATCGAGGGTGACGGCATGATCAGAGCCAAGCGGGGTCGCGTCATCATCCGCGACCGAGCGAGCCTGATCGCGCTCGCAGATGGCAGCTACGGTGCACCCGAGGCCGAGTATGCCCGTCTGATCGAGGGGGCTTGAGAAGTCGGCTTTCAGTGACAGAGGCCCGCTCACGGGCGGACCCGATGGGGCGTTCGCGCATGACATCACGTCGATGCCGGCCCGGCGTTGCGTGATCGGGTGGAGCGAAGACACGAAGCCGTGTGGGAGGAATGCCGCAATCAGTCGTTTCGAGGGAGTCGACTAACCTAGAGTGATGAAGCGGCCCCCAGGATGCTGCTTAGTGCATCCATGGTGAAGGTCGTGTCGAACTGGCTTACGGGCGATAGCGAGATGGCTCGGGCCGTTCGCGGCCACGATTGGTCTGCCACCCCTCTCGGCCCCCTGGAGCTGTGGCCGCTCTCGCTGCGCATCGCATCGAGCATGGTTCTCGACCACCCGCTGCCGATGGTGCTGTGCTGGGGATCGGAGCTCATCGCGCTCTACAACGACGCCTACCGCCCCCTGCTCGGCAAGAAGCCTGAAGCGCTCGGCCGTTCCTTCCTCGAGGTCTGGGGGGAAGCGCGGGCCACCATCGCACCACAGATCGAACGCGCCTTCGCAGGCGAGACGATACGTCTGGAGGATGCCCCCTTCACACTTGAGCGGCTCGGGCGTCCGGAGGAAGCCTTTTTCAACTACACTTTCAGCCCGGTTTGGGATGGAATGGGTAGGATCGTCGGCGTGCTCAACCCCGCCTTCGAGACGACGGAGCACGTGCTCGCCGAGCGTCGGCGCGCGGCTCACCAGGAAGCCCTTCGCGAGAGCGAGGAACGTCAGGCTTTCCTGCTCGAACTCAGTGACGCGCTGCAGCCTCTGGCTGAGGCCGCCGACATCCAACAGGCCGCATCGTACCTGCTCGGGCAACATCTCGGCGCCAGCCGGATCATGTATGCCGAAGTCTATGGAGTGGGCGACGATGCCGAAGTCATCATTCGCAGCCAGCACGTTCGCGAGGGAACTCGCTTTCCGGAGCGCTTTCCCTACAAGATGGTCAGCGAGGGCTTTGCGGACGAGACGTTCCAGGCCAACGGACGCGTCATCGTCTCCGATGTCGCCTCCGATCCGCGGCTGCGGGAGGATGTGAGACACGTCTGGCTGGCAGGAGGCATCGCCGCGCAGGCCGCGGTGCCCCTCATCAAGAACGGGCGGGTGGTCTGCGCCATCGGCGTCCACGCCAGCCGTCCTCGGGAATGGTCCTCCGCAGAGATCACGCTCATCGCGGACGTCGCCGAGCGTACCTGGGCCGCAGCCGAGCGCGCCCGGGCGGAGTCAGCGCAGCGCGAGAGCGAGGCACGCTTTGCCCAGTTTGCCGCCTCATCCTCGGACGCGCTCTGGATCCGGAACGCGCGGACGCTCGCCATGGAGTATGCCAGCCCCGCCATCCAGACGATCTACGGTGTGCCGCCTGAGGCTCTCCTCGGTGACCCCAAGCACTGGGCCGCCCTCATCGTACCCGAGGATCGCGACGCGGCTTTGGAACATCTGGAACGAGGTCGAAACGGCGAGGCCGTCACGCACGAGTTTCGGATCGTGCGCGTTTCCGACGGGGCCTTCCGCTGGATCCGGAATACCGACTTCCCGCTCTACGACGAAGACGGGCGGATCGAGCGTGTCGGTGGCATCGCGCAGGATATCACGGAGGCCAAGCAGTCGATCAAACATCATGCGATCCTGTTGGCCGAACTGCAGCACCGGGTACGCAATCTCCTGGCCATGATCCGCTCAGTGACGGCCCGCACGGGCGACACGGCAGACAGCGTCGAGGATTACCGCAACCGCCTGGAGGGTCGCCTTCGTGCACTCGCCCGGACGCAGACGCTGCTCACCCGAACAGCCAATGCCGGCGTGGATCTGGCCACCCTGGTCCGAGAAGAGATCAGGGGCCAGGCGGAGCACGACGACCAGTACCGTCTCTCCGGACCGGAACTCCTATTGGCTCCAAAGGCCGCGGAAGTCCTCACGCTGGCCGTCCATGAACTGGCGACCAATGCCCTGAAGTATGGGGCTCTGGCTGAGCCGCATGGCCGGGTCATCATCGCCTGGATGGTGATCTACCAAAGTGGAGAGCCCTGGCTGCGCTTCGACTGGGACGAGGACAAAGGCTCCGGTGTCCCGCCACCGCAGCGAAAGGGGTTCGGTACGGAACTCATCACACGCCGCGTGCCTTACGAATTGCATGGGCGAGGCAGTCTCGCATTCGAGCCGACGGGCGTTCGGTGCTGCCTGGAGTTTCCGCTCGTACGAGGCGACAGCATTCTGGAAACCGATGCTGTGACCCTACAAACCACCATCGCGGGAGGCGAACTGGACATGACAGGTGAGGCGAACCTCGCAGGCGCTCGTGTCCTCGTTGTCGAGGATGATTATTACTTGGCTCTCGATAGCCAGCGAGCATTGCAGCAAGCCGGTGCGGTCGTACTCGGTCCATGTCCGGACGAGCGGACCGCCCTGCAGGTGATCGAGCATGACAGCCCAGGCTATGCCGTGGTCGACATCAACTTGGGACACGGTGCCTCCTTCACGGTGGCCTCGGCCCTGCAGAGCAAGGGGATCCCGTTCGTTTTCGTCACCGGCTACGACGACGTCGTCATCCCCGAGGCGTTCTCGGATGTGGTACGGCTGCGCAAGCCGGTAGAGCTGCGCCAAGTTGTTCGTGCCGTCGCTCAGAAAGCTTTGGACGCCTCCTCCTGAGATCGTTTTAAGGCACTCGCTCGTTAGCTTTACTGGCGAACGTCTGCTTCCGGCAACGGTTAGGAGTTACGTCTTCGACTAGGTTGGGTCGGAGGCGGAACGTCCGCTTCAGGGCGAAAGGCCAGGGTCCGCTCTCCGTCCTTCTAGGACGCACAGCATCAGCCCTCGGTTTCGACGCCGAGCAGAGCGATGGCGACCATGGATTTTGTCAGTCCGTGGCCTGGGTCCGTACGGTGAGCTTGTTTCCGTCTGGATCGCGAAGGTAAGCAACAAAGGACCCGTTCGGGCGCTCTGCGGGAGGGCTTTCGATGGCGGCGCCACCCTGCTCGGTGCCGGCCTGATGCCACGCCAGAACATGCTCGCGGCTTGATGCGGCGATACCGATGGTTCCGCCGTTGGCCACTGTCGCCGGCTTGCCATCGATGGGCTTCGTGATCATCAGCCGCCCGCCCTCGTGGTCGTAGATCAGCCTGTCTCTGGGGTCCATCACGCCGGGCTTCCCTCCCAACGCGACGAATGTGGCATCGTAGAAGCTCCGAGCCCGGTCCAGATCGTTGCTGCCGATCATGACGTGGGTGAACATAACTTCTCTCCATAGGAGGGCAGCACGGGATAGCCGTGGTAGAGCGTGGCAATGAGCCGTTGCCGATGGCATACCCACATGTATCGGGCGGCTCAACGACCACTTGTCGCCAAACCAAGAAACCGGCTTGCCCCGATACAGTCGGCCCGTCAGGGCTCTCTGATTACCCGATACACCTGCATACGGGAGCAGGCCAAAGCGGCGGCAATCGTCGCGACCCCATCACCTGCCGAAGCCATCGCCTTGATCCGCTCGCGGTCGAGGCGGCGCTTGCCGCCGGCATACACGCCACTGCCCTTCGCGCGTTCGATGCCCTCGCGCTGGCGCTCCCTGATGAATCGTCGTTCCATCTGCGCGACCATGCCGAGCACAGTCAGGACCACATGGCCCATTTCGCCCCGGGTCGAGACGTGCGGGTCGAGCACGGTGACGTGGGCGCCGCGCTGCTCGGCCTCGTGAATGAGATTGAGGACGTCTCGGGTATCGCGGCCAAGGCGGTCGAGGCGCGTGACCATCAGTTCATCGCCCGGCCGTAGGAACTCCAGCACTGTCGCCAACTCGGCGCGGTTGTCGCGGCTGCCGCCCGAAACCTTTTCCGACCGAATGACCCCACAGCCTTCAGCCTTCAGCCGGGCGACCTGCCCATCAAGATCCTGATCGAGCGTGCTGACGCGGGCGTAACCAATGCGGGCCATGATTTGTAACCTCAAGCTTTAGGCCCGAGGCTACAGTGTCACAAATAGCCGGTGTCAACCCAGATGTTACGACGGCCGGTGCGGGCCATGTTACGTCACGTCAGGGTATACCCTAAAGTTACTCAAACACGTCGGCGTCCACTATGAGCCTTGAGCGAAAGTTGGCCGCACGCCCAGGGGCGGGCGATCTGCTATCTGCCTGACTCAGCCTTACGAGCAGATCAATTAGTTGCCACAAAGCGATGTGACGTGAATAGCGGATTGGCTAGACGCACTACGGAGCGGATTCCCGGTCGAAAGCACCGCGGCATCCGCGGCCGGATGTATCTGTCTAGGTGGCAGGTGGCCTATGCTCCCGCTCTTAGCGAGGCGACCTCGTCGCCATCCCATCGAACGTGGAAAGAGGACTCGTCGTTGGATTCCGACACGGCGGCGTCCCAAACGGACTACCTTAATAGGTAGATCGCCTCCGCGCCTTCGCACCGTGGCGAACCATCTGCGTAACTTTTCACGGCACTATCACCGCGCAGACCGCTTGTATTCGACGAGCTGCGGCATCGGTTGGCGTAGCGTTTTGGTTGGTGGCGGTCGCCGGGTTCACATTGAGCGCCGGAGTGATGTTGTCAGCCGGGCTTGCGCTTGGGGTCAAAGCCAGGAGCAGCCTATGGGGTGCCGAGGTCGGCGGTCTTCGGATTGCAGGCCGAGGTCCTGTTGAGCGTCGGACGGGCTTTACCTCTGTTACGACCATAGCCCTTGATCTCGATATCGAGATGAAGTTTCGGGTGGTCACAAAGGACTATTTACGGCTCCGTCCGGGAGGTGTGCGACAGAACCGCTTGCATCCCGGCCAAAAAGGCTAAGCTCCGCTAGGAGAAGGATGTGACGACGATGCCCGCATGCAAAAACATGCCAGCCAACCTGGCCGGCGAAGCTTAGCCGGAGCACGCGTGCCGGCAGCGTTTTGGTTGGTGGCGGTCGCCGGGTTCACATTGAGCGCCGGAGTGATGTTGTCAGCCGGGCTTGCGCTTGGGGTCAAAGCCAGGAGCAGCCTATGGGGTGCCGAGGTCGGCGGTCTTCGGATTGCAGGCCGAGGTCCTGTTGAGCGTCGAGCCTACAGAGGTAGGGCGAAGGCAACCGAAGTCGTCCACCAAGACAGAGCTTATTTAACTTGGGAAAACACCTCGACGAAACAACCACTCTTAGAAATCTGCAGGCGGCATGGCATAAGATTAGGTCGAATGGCCGCCTGTCGTCTGCAGAAGAGACACGAGCAGCAATCGATAGTTTCGGGCAGCATGCCGAACAAAAGCTAAGACAAATCCAGAAGCTAGTTCGGCAGGGGAAATTTCAGTTCGCGCCTCAAAAGGGTGTTCTGGTCAAAAAATCGAGCGGCGGACACCGAGGTATCGTCATGGCCTCCGTGGAAAATCGTGTCGTCGAACGCGCGCTGCTCAATCACCTTCAAGTGAAATCGCCACTCGTACAGCGAGTGATCAACGAACCCACGAGCGTAGGCGGCGTCCCTGAACGCAGTGTTCCTCACGGCCTGAAGTTGATCCATGATGCGATCTCGGAGGGCAAAAGGCATTTCGTTCGATCAGACATCTCTGGCTTTTTCGATCACATCCCACGTGTTCAAGTCATCGAGAGAATTGCTGCCGATATAAAAGAACCGGAATTCATTCGGGTCCTTACTGAAGCAACCGCTGTCGTTCTCTCGAATGAGACTACACTCGGGGAGGATCGACGTGTCTTTCCAACGGATAACGAGGGAGTGGCGCAAGGTTCGCCGCTTTCCCCGCTCATTGGGAATATTCTGCTGAAAGATTTCGACCAAGAATTCAATACAAGAGGGATACGCTGCATCCGCTTCATCGATGATTTTGTAATACTGGCTGAGTCCGAAAGTCAGGCGGCGAAGTCTTACGATAGTGCCAGAAGGGCGCTTGAACGTCTGAACTTGAAAAGTCACGACCCCTTCAATGGAAAGACACCGAAGGATAAGGCGGCCTACGGCCATGTCGATAAGGGGTTCGTATTCCTGGGGTACGACATATTCCCGGCTCTGCTGCAACCGTCTGCCAAGGCAAGGCAGAAGCTAGAAAGCGTTGTCGCCGACCATCTTAGATCCGGCCGAGATGATATCGTTGAGGTAAAACGACAGGGATAGTGTTTTGCCGCCAAAAAGAAGTACGTGCAGACACAGGCCACCATTGACCGTGTTATCCGTGGATGGGGTGAGGCTTTCTCGTATAGTACTGCGAACCAAACGACGATGGACCTCGATCTAGCAATCGAGAAGAGGCTCGTCGATTTTCGAGATTGGTTTGCCAGGCAACTTCGGGGAACCGACTGGAAGACGAAGCGCCGGCTCGGCGGGATTTGTCTTCTAGAAGACGTAAGAAAGAAATCCCTCGACGACCTTCCCGTGAAACTTGCAGCTCTTCCGCGAACGAGAATGGGCGCCAAAGCCCTCACGATATCGACGGATGGCGCGATCCAAGGACAGGGCCGCCGGAAGGGGAGAGATCAAGGCGCGGGTGGCTGGGCGTTCGTCGTTCATTCGCCAAATGTCGAGCGGTCTGGCTACGTGGCTGGCGAAACAAACAACAGGATGGAACTGCGCGCCGTGATAGAGGCGCTAAAACATGCCGGAGGCGGCTCGTCCGTCATCATCCGGACCGATTCGCAATACATCGCAAATACGGTGAACCGGGGCGCTGTTGTCGCAGCGAACCGCGATCTTTGGGATGAGTTCGCGGCAGTCAGCGCAGACATCAAGCTTCGGGTTGTTTGGGTGAAGGGTCATAGTGGCGGCGACCCTTTCAACGACAGGGCGGACAAGCTCGCGGTTCAGGCTGCGAGATCCGGGGGCGCGACGAAGTCGGCGTTGGCGCAGGCGCTTGAGCCGCCTGTCGCGGTGGCTGATGCCGGCGAGGCCAAATGACGGTGTAAAACATCCCCACCGCCGCCGGTTGAGCATGAGTTCGTCGGCTTTGAAATAGGGCGTCGTTTGAGGATTGCGACTGGAGCACACCACGATGGGCGGCCTGTCCCCTGGGCCTTCTCCTTCGTACATTAGATCGACGCGAGCCGGTTGAAGTGTGTCTATATCGCGCGCCAAATAGCGGAAGGCCCCCGAACGGTCGCGGCTGATAATGGTCGCGCTCGGATGCTCGGCGATAGCTGCAGGCCTTCAGCACCTAATTCGTGATAACGGATGAACCTGTGGCCCGAATTGAGGCACATCCCCCAGAGGCCGCCTAAGCCACGCGAGATCGCCAGAAACCAGTGCCCCGCCCGATCCAATCCGGCATGGGTCTCAGCTACCTTCGCCCCGAGTAGAAGCGGTAGCGCCATCCCTCCTCCAGCCTGCGTTCCTCCGCGCTCTCTTCCGGGATGGGTTCCAGACGCAGCAGGATCATCGCGAAGCCGTTCTGCTGGCGGTACACCTGCTCGTAGAGGGCCGGCGCGCGGAGGTCGCGCCTTACATCGATCCGGAGATCGGCACTACATGCGGCGATGTCGCCCGCGATGTTAGGCCGATGCGAACTGCTATAATAGCGCGAGCCTGTCGGGACCGGGCTGCCACCTGCACAGGTGATGGTTGGAAATGAGAGGCTGCGGTAGCACCGCTGCACCCGACCATTGCCCGCCACGATGATGGCGATCTGCTCGGGGTGGTACTGCACGTAGGCCCGAGCCGCCGTTTCCTTACCGACCCCGAAATCGCGCGCGAGCGTAAGAACGTGCTGCAGATTGGGCTCGCGAAAGGCTGCCATGGCACCTCGCAGCAGGTGCGGGGGCATCAGCACGAGAGCGGCGAAGGGGTTGGCCTCGACCTCCCTGCGCTGCCGCTGGTCGCCCTCCTTCGCTTGCACGCGCAGTAGGTCAGAACTCTTGCAAAGGAACCGGCCGGGCTGATCCGGGACATGGTGCGCCATCAGGAAGTGGCCGAGTTCGTGCGCGATGATGAAGCGGCGACGCGGTTCGCCCCCGCGCTTGGCGAGGATGATCCCTTCGGACCGCTTCGCGTCGGTCGCGAGGCCGCCTTCGAACCCATCGGCGTCGAGGTCGTCGATCCTCAGGATTCCGAGGCGCGCGCATAGCTGCTGGATCGGCACGGGTACCAGAAGGTTGGGCTCGGCCTGTAAGATGCGTTTGACGAGCGCCTCCAGCGAGCCCGCATCCGCCAGATCCTTCCTGCTGATCGGCATGCGCGGAGCCCCTTCCTATTCCCGAGCCGATTCATCAGGCCGCCACGCACCCGCGATCCCGAAACCGGACTGCGGGGAGTTCGTACAGGTAGCAAGCCGAAACAGGCTTCGTAGCCGATTGAGTGGCATGCCATATTGAAAAGGGCCGCCCCAAAAGGCGGCCCTATCAAACCGGATAGCTTGGGTTTTTACGCGGATCAGAAATCCATGCCGCCCATACCACCGCCGCCACCGGGCATCGCCGGCGCTTCCTTCCTCGGAGCATCCGAGATCATGGCTTCAGTGGTGACCAGGAGCCCAGCAACTGACGCTGCACCTTGTAGTGCTGCACGCACGACCTTTGCGGGATCAACGATACCGGCCTGGAGCATGTCAACGTATTCCTCAGTCTGGGCGTTGAAGCCATAAGTCGCTGAGGAGTTGGCAAGGATCTTCCCGACCACAATCGAGCCTTCGACGCCCGAGTTCTGGGCGATCTGACGGATCGGGGCTTCGAGCGCCTTCAGCACGATCTTGATGCCGGCCTGAACGTCAGGGTTGTCGTTGGTAAGACCCTGAGCCGCGGCCTTGGCGCGAAGGAGCGCTACGCCGCCGCCGGGCACGATGCCTTCCTCGACCGCCGCACGGGTCGCATGAAGCGCATCATCAACGCGGTCCTTCTTCTCCTTGACCTCGACCTCGGTCGAGCCGCCGACGCGAATGACGGCGACGCCGCCGGCGAGCTTGGCCTGCCGCTCCTGGAGCTTCTCACGGTCGTAGTCCGAGGTGGTGTCCTCGATCTGCGCCTTGATCTGCGCCACACGTGCTTCGATGTCGGCCTTGTCGCCGGCACCGTCGATGATCGTGGTGGTCTCTTTGTCGATGCGCACCCGCTTGGCGTGGCCCAGCATTTCAAGGGTGACGTTCTCGAGTTTGATCCCAAGATCCTCGGCGATCATCTGGCCTTTGGTCAGCAGGGCAATGTCTTCGAGCATGGCCTTGCGACGGTCACCAAAGCCCGGAGCCTTCACAGCGGCTACCTTGAGGCCGCCGCGCAGCTTGTTCACCACGAGGGTGGCAAGCGCCTCGCCCTCGATGTCCTCGGCGATAATGAGCAGCGGCTTACCCGTCTGCACCACGGCTTCGAGGATGGGCAGTAAGGCCTGAAGCGAACCGAGCTTTTTTTCGTGGATGAGGATGTAGGGATCCTCGAGATCCGCCATCATCTTCTCTGGGTTCGTGACGAAGTACGGCGAGAGATACCCACGGTCGAACTGCATGCCCTCGACGACGTCGAGCTCGGTTTCGGCATTCTTGGCCTCTTCGACAGTGATGACGCCTTCCTTGCCAACCTTCTCCATGGCGTGGGCGATCATCTCGCCGATTTCCTTGTCGCCATTGGCAGAGATCGTGCCCACTTGGGCGATCTCCTCGGAGGAGGCCACGTTGCGGGCACGCTCACCGATGTCCTTCACGACCGCCGCAACAGCGAGGTCGATGCCACGCTTCAGGTCCATTGGGTTCATGCCGGCAGCCACGTACTTCACGCCCTCGCGGACGATGGAGGCAGCCAGCACGGTTGCCGTTGTGGTGCCGTCGCCGGCGATGTCGCTCGACTTCGAGGCCACTTCGCGCACCATCTGGGCGCCCATATTCTCGAACTTGTCGGCGAGTTCGATCTCCTTGGCGACGGTGACGCCGTCCTTGGTGATGCGAGGCGCGCCGTAGCTCTTTTCGATGACGACGTTGCGACCCTTGGGCCCCAGCGTGACCTTCACGGCGCTGGCAAGAAGCTCGACACCGCGCAACATTTTCTCGCGGGCATCGACGGAGAAACGAACGTCTTTGGCAGCCATGGGGGTGATCTCTTCAGTGATGTAAGGCCCTGAGGCACGCCACAGCGGCCGCCTCGAAAGGGCAGGTCATTGGGTTTGCGAGCGACGCAACCGACCTAGGCGACGACGCCCATGATGTCGGATTCCTTCATGATCAGAAGGTCCTGACCGTCGATCTTGACCTCGGTGCCAGACCACTTACCGAACAACACCCGGTCGCCAGCCTTCACATCAGGCGGGTTGATCCGGCCGGCTTCGTCCCGAGCGCCAGGGCCGACGGCAATGATCTCGCCCTCTTGCGGCTTCTCCTTGACGGTATCCGGGATGATGATGCCGCCCTTGGTCTTCTCTTCGCCTTCGATGCGGCGGACGACGACACGGTCGTGTAGGGGGCGAAACTTCATGTTTTGGATCCGGTTTCCTGGCGATCAACCGTCGCCAGTACGGCGCGGAATTGCAGGAGAGGCGACCGTAAAAGTCCTACAGCTAACCCCGCAACGTAGCCTTAGCACTCAATCCGCGAGAGTGCTAAACATCATCGTCGGCGCAGTGGTGGGATCGCAATGCAATGCTGGCCGGGATGTCGCTGAAATGTGTCTCAGCGTTGCGAAGCGTATCTGCTCAGTTGAGGCACTTCCCTCGCCTTGGGCGTTACGGCTGACAATCTAGGAAGAAACCGGCAAGACATGCATATCCGTCCCTGCAGGTGTGGAGACGACGAGGCTGCGGCCCTCGCGGTTTTTGACAGGACGTTCCCGATCTCGCATTCGTTCTTGGAGGGCCGGGAGCAAACCGCTGCTCGTGAGCATCTGGCACTTCTACTGAGGCACTCAGAAACTCTGATAATAGAGGTGGATAGCTCCGTGATTGCCTTCATCACCGTGGATGATGGAGATTACATTTCAGCATTGTACGTAGATCTCCCACATGTCAGCCGGGGTGTGGCATCGGCCCTCCTGCAGGCGGCACAAGATCGTCACCAGATCCTTTGGCTTCACGTCTTCGCGCAGAATGTTTCTGCCGTGCAGTTCTACAAAGCTCGGGGCTTCGCCGTAGTGGATGAGGATAGGCAAATCGATAGCTCAGGTTGCCGGCACCGACGCTTCGAAATGGAAAACGCCAGCGGTTTCGCCACGTATCGTTGACTGCGAGCCACGCGACGGAGCTTCAGCTTGCGTTGGCTCAGCTCAGGCAGTTAGTCCGATGCTTCGGGGTTTACCCTTATGGAGAACCGATCACGCGCCGTGATGCGTTCGGTGGGGAGATCGATCACTTCCCCCTGGAAGATTTCCTGGCTTAAAAAGGCGCGCTCAATTGTCCGACGTCAGCACCTGTGGGACAGATTGAGGGTCTTCACGAACGGAGGATGACTGGTTCATCGTAGCCCCTGAGGAGCGAAGATGAAGCAGACATCCGGACCGGCCAAGAAGCCGGCAGAAGCGGTGATCAAGGACATACGTCGGGCCACACGTCGGCATTTCTCGTCCGAGGAGAAGATCCGCGTGGTGCTGGAAGGCTTGCGTGGCGAGGACAGCATCGCCGAGTTGTGCCGACGTGAGGGGATTGTCGCCTCGATGTACTACGGCTGGTCCAAGGAGTTCCTGGAGGCTGGCAAGAAGCGCCTGTCCGGCGACACGGCTCGTGCGGCCACCACGGATGAAGTGCGGGATCTGCGCCGCGAGACGGGGGCGCTCAAAGAGGTCGTGGCTGATCTCGTGCTGGAGAACCGTCTGCTTAAAAAAAGCATGAGCGGGGCTGGGGGCGACGAGGCATGAGGTACCCGGCCCCCGAGAAGCTGGAGATCATCCGGCTGGTCGAGCAATCCCATCTGCCGGTGCGTGCCAGCCTGGACAAGCTCGGCATCACGCGCTCGACGTTCTACCGGTGGTACGACACCTACCAGCGCGGCGGCCCCGAGGCGTTGAATGACCATCCCTCGCGGCCGAGCCGGGTCTGGAACCGCCTGCCTGCGGAGATCCGCGAGCAGATCGTTGCCCTGGCTCTGGAGCAGCCTGAACTCAGTCCGCGTGAGCTGGCGGTGCGCTTCACAGACGAGCGTCGCTACTTCGTCTCGGAAGCGACCGTCTAACGGTTGCTCAAGTCTCAGGACCTGATCACCAGCCCGGCCTATATCGTCATCAAGGCCGCCGACGAGTTCCGCGATAAGACCACCGCGCCCAACCAGCTTTGGCAGACGGACTTCACCTACCTGAAGGTCGTTGGCTGGGGCTGGTACTACCTGTCGACGGTGCTGGACGACTTCTCACGCTACATCGTCGCCTGGAAGCTGTGCACGACGATGCAGGCCAGCGACGTCACCGCCACGCTCGACCTGGCGCTGGGTGCGGCTGGGCTCGATCAGGCGCGGGTGATGCATCGGCCACGCCTACTCTCCGACAACGGGCCGAGCTACGTCGCCAGCGACTTGGCCGACTGGCTCAGTATACGGGGCATGACCCACATCCGCGGCGCGCCATGCCATCCTCAAACGCAGGGCAAGATCGAGCGTTGGCATCAGACGCTCAAGAACCGCATCCTGCTCGAACACGCCTACTTGCCCGGCGAGCTGGAGACGCAGGTTGCCGACTTCGTCGAACACTACAACCATGCCCGAGCCCATGAGAGCCTGAGCAACCTCACGCCCGCTGACGTCTACTTCGGATGCGGCGAAGGGATCCTGGCCGAGCGGGAACGCATCAAGCGCCAGACCCTGATGGATCGCCGCTTGCGCCACCACGCGCAGGCCGCCTAACCTCTTACCCCAGATGGACCAGAGCCTCTGCTCCTGAACACCGCTGAATGTCCCAAATCATCTGACGACGGACACTACGTCAGCGACGGCCAGAACATCGCTTTTGCACGGGCATCACCCGGGCAGCAGGCCTCGGCTCTTCTGGAGCTGCTTCTCCGCCAGGAGGCGGGGACGCTCATCGTTGACCAGCCGGAGGACGACCTCGACAATCGTGTGATCATGCGCATTGTCGAGAGGATCCGCACCTCGAAAACCTCTCGCCAGATCATCTTCTCGACCCACAACGCGAACCTCGTCGTCAATGGTGATGCCGACAAGGTCGTCACCATGGTCTCGACCATCGCTGAGGACCGCGCTCCGGAAGGTACGACGCATGTGCGTGTCGAGGTCGATGGTGCGATCGAGACGCCTGCCGTAAGGCAAGCCGTTACGCGGATCATGGAAGGTGGCCTGAAGGCCTTCGACCTACGCGCTCGAAAATATGGAGTTGAGGGGGCTCAGCGGGCGTAGAGGATGGTGGTATCGATCCGTAGGGCCGAGGGTCTGACGGACATCGTTCGCGACGACGGCGGAGCGTCAAGAAGGTTCAGAAGACGCCATGCTGAAAGCTATTCTTGGGGGAAAAGGGCGGCGTCTGCCGGAAACCGCGCGACCAGGTGATTCTTTCAAGAGCGTTTTCCGTAGCGCCGAGGATCCGCTTACGGCTGCAGTTTTTTCGCGTCTCGCCTACCTCGATCCGGTCCTCCTCTGGGCCACTCTGAGATGCGCCACGCGCGCCGAACTGCCTGTCGGCACTGAACCGATTAGGTTGACGGCGGTACAATTCTGGCCTGGATGGTCGCTGACCACGGCCGCCGGCATGCGGAGCGTCGAGCCTGACGTCTTCATGCGGTTCGAAATTGGCGAGCCTCCGCGACGCGTCGATCTCATCGTGGAATGCAAACGCGGGGGCGGGCATGACCGCTGGCAATGGGGGCGGGAGTGGCGCGCCCATGCGGAGATATACCCCGACGAAGGTTGCGATACGGACGTCGTACTCCTCGCCGTCGGCAGGTGGGGGAAGGCTCCGCTCCTGGAGGTCGCTACGATCCTCGGCTCGTACCCGGATCCGATGCCCGAGGGTTTTCGCGCTGTCGCGATGGACTGGCGCGACCTGACAGATACGCTGGCGCAACTGACGTTCGACGACCGGGACCGGCGCGTCGTCGGAGACATCCTCGACGCGCTTGCCTTGCATGGCCACCTCCACGTTCGTGAGATGAGGACTCTCGCCAGGGAGCGGGCAACGTTCGAACGATCGCAGGAGGCTCTCGCAGCCTCTTCTCTCCGGGCACCGGAGGAAGTACGGGAGGAGCGTGGAGCCCGTCCCGATTACATCGCCGGCTGGCTCGCGCGCATAGAGAGCATGCGTTCGGGACCGGCATCCCACGGGGCCCTACGAAGGATGTGACGCATGCCGGATGTGGATCCCGCACTTGCCGAGGCCCTGACCGACGTCCGCAAGGCGTACAGATTGGTCTGGTCGTACCAGCGTCGCGTCCTGGACCTCGCGCAGGTCGTGCTGGGCTCCTTCCCCGAGCACGAGTTTTACGCGTGGCGCCCCAGGGTCAGCGATCCACCGCCGCAACTGACCGGCGACCCGTTGAAACGTTGGGCCTGGGACTTCCTTCCACTTGCCGAGGTCTGTTTTCTGTTCCTGCCCGGAGGCGCCGACCGGAACGCCCCGAAGGCCGGCGAATGGATGGTGGAACTTCGCGTTCGTGTCGACAGCGGGCACGAGGGCTACAACGAGCAAGGCGAGGTCGATCCCGCACTCTTCGAGCCGGCTGACGCCTGTACCTCCTCGCTATGGCTCTACATGTGGCTGTGCGACGAAGGTGTCTCGAAGAATTGGTACAACTGGGTCTGGGAGCGCGGCCCGTGGCCCGACGTCGATGGGACGCCGGTGCAGCACCCGCAAGGCCCGTTCCGCATCGTCGGCCGACAGGTCGATCTCGCGACCCTACCGGATCGGGTCGCCGTGGAGACTATGGTTGCCGACTTTCGGACCATGGCGACGCAGGCTTTGGGGGTGCCGGCTTGAGCTCAATGTCTTGGGGCCACTACTTTCAAGCAACGCGGACCGATGAGGTATGAGACACAGCAATTGCATACGATGCCCACATGCCGGTAACCGATGGTAGGCGAAAGAGGGGGTATAAATGGACAGTCCGTTTGTGAGCCTCGGCTCAGCCCTTACCTCCCCGCTCAAGCTAAAGTGACGGCATAGCGCGGGAGCAGCTTCATCTCGGAAGCCTTGGTTTCGAGAGTGTACCCCCCGTACTTCCCGCCCTCCGTTCGAGGAGCGTGCCCCTGGATGGCGTCCAGGACCGACTCCCGCATCCCGCACGCGCGGCCGCGCGTCTTGAAGCTGTGCCGCCAGCCGTGGTTGGGATCGACGCCGACGTCGTCGATCCCAAGCTTGCGGACCCACGCCGCCAGCCGCTCGCCGACTTTCTTCGACATTGGGTTGGCAGCCGAGCCGCCGCGTCCGCGCGCCGGGTCGAAGAACAAGGGACCCGTCCGCGTTCCGATATAGTCGAGGAACCCCATCTCAATCAGGTGCTGGTGGATCGGAACGTCCCGGAACTGCCCCGTCTTCACCGTGCCCGCCTCCGGGGTGATGCGGAGATACGGCACCCCTCCCTGTTCGAGCACGTCCTTGCGGCGCAACTGGGTAATCTCGCCGACCCGCGCGCCGGAGTAGGCACACAGCCACGGAACCCACCGGCGGGCCGCCGCATGCTCTGGACTGAGGCGCCCGCCATGGGGGGCAAGAGCTGCCGCGAGGATGCTCGACGCCTCGGCCTCGGTGAAGTCGCGGGCGCGCAGCACTTCCCCCTCGACGACCTTCACCCGGACGTCCGCGCATGGGTTCATTGCAATCTTCCGCTCGCCCTTGAGCCAACCGAACAGCGCCTTGGCCGAGGCGAGGTAGACGTCGCGGACAGTCTTGTTGCTGCGCCCCTTGATCTTGAGCGTGTCGACCCAATTCGAGACGTCGTCCGGGGTGACGCGGGCGAGGTCGTCGTGGCCCACGGAGGCTTCCAGCGTCGCCAAGGCCGGCCGCCAGCGCTTCCGCGTAGAGGCTGAGAGCTTCGATTCCTCTGCGTACTTCGCGAACCACTCCTCCAGGGGTAGGATGGGAGCCGCTGGCTTGGACGGCATCTTTGGAAAGCGCCCGGCCATCGGGTCCGGGCTAAAATCTCCGTCTAGGTGCTTTAGGCTCTGCTCGACGGCCTGGAGGATCGCCTTGGCGATCGCGTAATCCAGTGCGCCGCGCGACTCGGGGTGCACGAGCAACCCCTTGCGGGCAAGGTGGCCGTCGATCTCGGCCCCGTAGAAGCGCATGAACTCGGTGCGCTGCTTTGAACCGGTATCGGCGATGAAGCGCTCGATGACCCCGGTCGCGAGCAGGTTGAAGACGGGGGAGAACTGGCCAGTTCGGAACTTAGGGACGAGGTTATCGTAGAACTCGCCCGCGATGGCATGGACCTCAAGCATGTTCAGCTGCTGTACGCCGGACCGCAGGTTCGCCCAGCGGGCCTCCACCAGCGCCGCGTGCGCAGCGTGGCGGCGCTTGGCCTCGCCAACCTCCTTCGTTCCGAGGCTAGCCTTCTCCTCCCGCTTGCCGACGAGCGCCAGCAGGTCCTTCGGGACCCGCTTGCGGAACCAGAAGACGCCGGTCTTCGGATGGGGCCAGGGACGTGACATTGCCAGAACCACGCGTGTACCACCCGTGTGTACCACCGAACGGCCGCGAAGTCGCTGTTTCCCTTGGGAGCGTCTGAAAAATAAGGCTTTTCAGGCTGATTGGCGGAGAGGGGGGGATTCGAACCCCCGATGGGCTTGCACCCATGCCGCATTTCGAGTGCGGTACAATCAACCGCTCTGCCACCTCTCCGCGGGGCGCCTCGATGAGACGAAGGCTCGTTAGCACGAGTGCGGCGGAGATCGCAAGACGTGAAGCGCAAGTCGAGAACCGCATCGGTACTCATGGCTGGCCAACGGAGGCGCCTGCTCCCGGCAGGCGCCTCCGGTCGTGCGTTCAGGCGCCGGGGGCCAGGGCAGCAGCGACCTTGCGGGCGAAGGCCACGGGGTCGCGCGGGGTGTCGCCGTCCTGAATGCGGGCGAGATCGACGAGTGTGCCGGCGGCCTCCGCCACATCCTCCCCGGCTTCCGCCTTGGCGCCGAGGGAGGCGATCAGCGGGTGGCGCGGGTTGATCTCGAGGATCGGTAATCCGCCGGCTCCACGCCCGGCCCGGCGCAGAAGGCGCTGCATCTGCAGGTCGGGTCCGCTACCGGAGGCCGAGAGCACCACGGCGCTCTCCACCAGCCGGTCGGTGGTTCGCACGTCGGCGACGTCCTTCGCGAGCGCCGTCTTGAGGGCGGCGACGAGGGCATCGACGGAGGCGGGCGCCTCGCCGGCTTCCTCGGTGGCGGCGATCTTCGAGAGGTCGAGGCCGCCCTGGGTCACCGAACGCAGGGGCTTCTCCTCGAACCGGCCGAGTTGCTCCGGCCAGAACGCGTCCACATGGTCGGAGAGCAGCAGAACCTCGACGCCCCGGGCGCGGAAACCCTCGAGCTGCGGCGAGGAGGCCAGGGCGTCGGCATCGTCGGCCACGAGGTAATAGATCGCCTCCTGACCGTCCTTCATGCGCGAGACGTAATCGGGCAGCGAGGTCCAGCCTTCCACGGCCGAGGAGCGGAAGCGCAGAAGCGGAGCGATCTCGCCCCGGCGCTCGTAATCCTCGTAGATGCCTTCCTTGAGGACGGGGCCGAAATTCTCCCAGAAGGACTGGTAGCCCTCCGCATCCTTGGCTCGGGTGCCGAGTTCGGAGAGGACGCGACCGGTGACGGCGCGACGGATCTTGGTGAGGACCGGCGTCGCCTGCAGCATCTCGCGGGAGACGTTGAGGGGCAGGTCCTCGGTGTCGACCACGCCCTGTACGAAGCGCAGCCAGGTCGGCAGCAACTCGGCCTCGTCGGTGATGAACATGCGCCGGACGTGAAGCCGGACCTTGCTCGCGCGCTCGCCCTCCACCGCCTGGAACGGCTTCATGCCGGGGATGAACAGCAGCGCCGAGAATTCGAGGGCCCCTTCCGCCCGCCAGTGCAGGGTCGCCCAGGGCTCGTCGAAGTTCATGCCGACATGGCGGTAGAACTCGGTGTACTGCTCCGGGGTGACCTCGGATTTCGACTTGCGCCACAGGGCCGTGCCCTGGTTCGCGGTCTCGGTCTTGCCCTCGGCGACGATGGCGACCGGCACGGTGATGTGGTCGGCCCATTTGCGCACGACGTGGTCGAGCCGGTAGCTCTCCAGATACTCGTCGGCATCCTCCTTGAGATGAAGGACGATGTCGGTGCCGGGCTCGTCGCGTGTCGCCTGTTCCAGGGTATAACTGCCCTGGCCCTCCGAGGCCCAGGTCCAGGCTTCGTCGGAGCCGGCGCGCCGAGAGGTCACGGTCACGCGGTCGGCCACCATGAAGGCGGAGTAGAAGCCGACGCCGAACTGGCCGATCAGGCTGGGTTTGTCCTCGGCCTTCGCATCTCCGAGCGACTGGCTGAAGGCGCGGGTGCCGGAACGGGCGATGGTGCCGAGATTCTGCGCCAGCTCCGCCTTGGTCATGCCGATGCCGGGATCGGAGATCGTCAGCGTGCGCGCGGTCTTCTCGGGGGTGATCGTGACCTTTGCGTCGGCCGGCGGCGCCGAGACCGATTGCGTCAGCGCCTCGAAACGGCGCCGGTCCAGGGCATCGGCGGCGTTGGCCACCAGTTCCCGTAGGAAGATTTCACGGTCGGAGTAAAGGGCATGGACCACGAGGTCCAACAGCCGGCCGACCTCGGCACCGAATTCGTGCCGTTCCAGGGTATCGCTCAAGGGTTTGCCTCCGGGGATCGAACGGTGCGCGATATGATCCCTACAACGGGGAAATTCAATGCGTGCAACCGAGTGCGGGCAAACAGATGCCGCGAGAAGCGAACCGGTGTGCCGACTCGGAACGGCGCGAAAAACCGGCAGGTCGTGCAATCGATGGGTCGGCGGCTCCCCCGGGATGCAACCATGTCGGCTTTCAGGCGTAGCCGTGCCAGACGCGCGACCCTGTTTGGAGGATGACGATGGAACCGATGAAGCCCATGGAACCGATGAAGCCTATGGAGCCGATGAAACCGATGTCCGGCGGCGAGGCCTGGTGGCCGCAGGAGCTGGGCCAGCCCTCCACCAGCGGCGGCCAGAACGGAATGCGCTATGCGTTCTTCCCCGATGCCCGCCGCCTCGTAATCGATACCGACGGCAAGCGCACCACCTACGATACCGGCGATCACCAGATCAGCGGCGTCTCTCAGAGCAACGGTTCCGCGCCGACCTTCTCGTCGCGGCAGGGCGACGTCTCGGTCAAGGACCTCAAGACGGTGGACTGACAGGTAAGGGCGGCGCGGGAGAGCGCCGCCATTGCACCCCGCTCGGCGCGCCGACATACACGTCGGCGGCGTGACGACGAAGGCGCAAAGCCATTCCACGACGCCGGAGGGAGCGCGACGGTGGAGGAGGACACGCGGATGCGTGGGCATCTGTGCGGGATCAAGACCTCCTGGACGATGGCGACGGCGGAGGCCGACGCCGTGGCGGACATCGCCGCCCATATCGACCCGGCCGGCCTCTCGCACATGCTGGCCTTCTTCTCCCCCGATTACGATGTCGGCGCCCTGAACGCCGCCCTGGGGGAGGCCTTCGCCGGCACGCCCATCACCGGGTGTACGATGTCGGGCGGGATCTGCCCTGCGGGAGGCCTGGAGGGCGGCCTCGTCGTCGTGGCGTTTCCGGCCAAGGGATTTCGCGTCGTCTCGGCGATCCTCGATGCCATCGACCATCTCGATGTGGCTCGCACGGCCTCGTCGGTCCGCACGCTGCGCCGGGCGCTGGCGACGGACCCCACCGACCACGCGACGAACCGGCTCTTCGCCTTGTCCTTCATCGACGGGCTCGCCAATGCGGAGGAGACGGTGGTGTCGACCATCGCCTGGGCCCTCGACGGCATTCCGCTGGTCGGGGGATCGGCCGGCGACGATCTGCATTTCCGCGAAACGGTCTTGCTTCACGGCGGCACGATCCATCGCAGGGCGGCCGTGGTGGTGCTGGTGGAGACGGATCACCCGTTCCAGACTTTCAAGAGCGATCATTTCGAGCCGACATCGACGAAGTTCGTGGTGACGGCCTCCGACGACGAGCAGCGCATCGTCCATGAGTTGAACGCCGAGCCCGCCGCCCGCGAATACGCCATGGCGGTGGGGCTCGATCCGGAAGCGCTCACACCGATGAGCTTTGCCGCCTATCCGCTCGCCGTAAAGGTCGGCGGCGAGTATTTCTGCCGCTCGATCCGGCGCATGAACGCCGATGGCTCGCTGACCTTCTTCTGCGCCATCGACGAAGGCGTCGTGCTGACCCTGGCCCAGCCACGCGACATCGTAGAGACCACCCGCAACGACCTCGCCCGCCTCGATGCGGCGTTGGGTGGGATCGACCTGATCATCGGCTTCGATTGCGTCCTGCGCCGCCTCGACGCGGAAAGCCGGCAGGTCCGTCAGGGCATCTGCGAACTCTACCGCCGCTACGACGTGGTCGGGTTCGAGACCTACGGCGAGCAATACCGGGCGATGCATCTCAACCAGACGTTCACCGGCATCGCCATCGGCCGGCCGCGCGCCCGATGAAGGCCGATCATGCGGACGATGCCGCCCGCCGCATCGCCAAGCTCGAGCGCATCAACGCCGCCCTCATGGCGCATGTGGAACGCAACATGGACCAGCAGGGCGGGGCCTATTCGCTGTTTCAGACCGCGATCATCCTCGAAGGTCGGGTCCGCTCGCGCACCGAGGAGCTGACCGGGCTGATGCACAGCCTGGAGCGCTCCAACGCCGCCCTCATCGCGGCGAAGGAGGAAGCCGAGACCGCCAACCGCTCGAAGACCCGCTTCCTCGCCGCCGCCGGCCATGATCTGCTTCAGCCGCTGAATGCCGCGCGCCTCTCGGCCTCGGCCCTCTCCGACATGCCGCTCAGCCCGGAAGCACTGGCGATGTCGGGGCAGGTGGAGCGAGGCCTGCAGACCATCGAAGATCTGATCAAGACGCTGCTCGACATCTCCAAGCTCGATGCCGGCATCGTCCGGCCGATCATCCACCCGGTGGCCCTCGCCGATCTGCTCGGGGGCATCGCTGCGAGCTTCATGCCGATGGCCGAGCGCAAGGGCCTGCGCCTCGCGGTCCGCTGCCCGGAGCTCCGGGTCGACAGCGACCCGATCCTGCTTCGTCGCATCCTGCAGAACCTCGTCTCCAATGCCGTCCGCTACACCAGCCGCGGAGGTGTGCTGATCGCCGCGCGGCGGCGGGACCAGGCGTGCCGCATCGAGATCATCGATACCGGCTGCGGCATCGAGGAGAGCGAGCGGCATCTCGTCTTCGAGGAATTTTACCGGGGCGGCAGGGAGGGTGACGAGGGTGAGCCCGGTCTCGGTCTCGGGCTCTCCATCGTCCAGCGCATGGCAACGGCCCTCGATCACGCGCTCACCCTGAATTCCCGGCCCGGCCACGGAACGCGGATGAGCCTGACCGTCCCCATCGGCACCTCTCCGATCGAGCCGGTGGCCGGCCCCACGCCGATCGCGACGCGGCTGACGGGCGCGCGCGTGCTCATCGTGGAGAACGATCCGGCCACCGCAGATGCACTGACGCGCCTGCTGCGGAACTGGGATGCCGATGTGAGTGCTCATCGCGATCTCGCCAGCGTCGGAGAGTACGTCTCCGCCGGACGTCCACCACCGGACGTGCTGATCCTGGATTACCACCTCGACAACGGCGCCTGCGGCCTCGACGTGGCCACCTACCTGCGGGGCGTGATCCGCACGGACCTGCCAGCGATCGTCACCACCGCCGACCATTCCGCCGCGATCGAAGCCGATGTGGCGAGGCTCGGGGCGGAGCTGATGCACAAGCCGATCAAGCCGGCGCAACTGCGCGCCCTGCTCACACATCTGCTCGGCTGATCAGGCCGGGTCGGCGTCGATGCGCATCCTCAAAATCGCATAGGGCGGCTGCCTGAGGTCGCGTCCATTATTGTAGTCGGGGCTGCGATTGACCTGCGCGGCCGTGATGTAGAGCCAGCGGTCGGGGGTGATCCAGAACGTGTCGGCCCAGATGAGCCGGGGATCGGTGGCGAGGATCGTGACGGTACCGTCCGTCTCGCGCCGGCCGACCGCGTTGTGCTCCTGCAGGGCGAGATACACGCGGTCCTTGGAATCGGCAATGAGCCCTCCGGTCATGCCCTTCTCGCCGAGATCCTCCACAGCGGCGGCGACCTCGGCATCGGACACCGCCGGGTCGAGGAGAAGAGCGGTCTCCACCGCATAGAGGCGCCGGCCCATCAGTGGGGCGTAGTAGAGGCGTCGGCCGTCGGGGCTGAGGGCGATGCCGTTCGCGCCGCCCTGGACCGGACGCGGCGGCCCCTCGGCCTTGCGCTGCAGGATCTGGCGATTCTCGACTACTTTGACGATGCCCTTCTGGGACTCGGTGCTGGCATGCCGGGCGAGTCGCCGGGTGACACGACCGCTCGCGAGATCGACCGCGAGGATGGCACCATGGCCGTCCTGGCCCTGGTCGGTGATGAAGGCCACCGCCCGTCCGTCCCGGATATCGACCCTGAGGTCGTTGAGCGAGGAGGTCGCCGTGACGCCGGCCTCCAGCGGGACCACCTGGGCGATCCGGTTGGTGGTCAGATCGAACCGGACGAGCTTGGCACCTCCCGGCATGGGCGGGCCCGACCCATCCGGCAATCCGGCATCGAGCACCCAGAGCCTGTCGTCGCGGTCCATCACACCATTGGGCACGTGAAGGAGCCGGTGCTGAGAGGCCTTCGAGTCGGGCTGGTTGGTGGCCTCGTCGGGATAGGGCGTCACGCTCTCGTCCGGCATGACCTCGCCGAGGGTGAAAGGGACCTTGGCGTTGAAGCGCGGCATCATCACGAAGACGCGGCCGCTTCGCGACAGGGTGATGCCGGTGGGGTTCGAGGGCGCATTCGCCACCATGGCGAGTTCGAGCCCGGGAACGCCCTGATCGCTGGCGACCCCCGTGCCGGATTCCGCTTGGGACGCGCCCTTTTGCTCAGCGGAGGCCTGGCTGGTCCGTGCGGCAAATCCGGCGAGGCCGGCAGCCAGCATGTCACGTCGAGCGAAGGTCATGGATGCTGCAATCCTGAAGGATATGAATGCGGTCAGCGGGCTTTCACCGCGCCTCGGACCTTGAGATCGATGGCCGCCACCACGGAGCCCGCCGAAATGAAGAGGCGATTCCCGTCCCGCCCGCCGAACTCGACATTGGAGGCCGGCGTCGCGGTGGCGATCCGGCCGAGCAACGTCCCGTCGGGCAGGTAAACACGTACGCCGTCGGCACAGGCCGCGTAGATCCGCCCGGCTTCGTCGATGGCGAGCCCGTCCGGAGCGCCCGTCTCGAGCGAGGCGACGACCCGTGGATCACCGAGGCGCCTCTCTTCCACCGGAAAGGCGAGGATAGCGCGGGCCCCTTCCGCATTGTCGAGGGCGGCACTGGTCTCGGTGACGTAGAGCGTTCGCCCATCCGGCGAAAAGGCGATGCCGTTCGGTTGGCCGACCGCGTCGGTCATGCCCCGGATCTCACCGGCCGGATCGATCCGGTAGACCCGCCTCGCGGACTGGGAAGGCGTCGTCTGAATGCCTTCATCCGGCACGGTGATGCCGAAGACGGGGTCGGTGAACCAGATCGCACCGTCCGGCGCGAGCGCCGCGTCGTTGGGGGAATTCAATGGCTGGCCGCCATACATGTCGGCCAATACCTTCATCGATCCATCGGATTCCCGGCGAACGACGCGACGGGTGCGGTGCTCGCAGGTGACGAGACGTCCCTGACCATCGAGGACGTTTCCATTGGCATTGTTGGACGGATCGCGGAACGGCATCACTCCGCCATCCTCGCCGATCACCAGCATGCGGTTCGATCGCACGTCACTGACGATGAGGCCCCCAAGGTGCGGCGCCCAGCACACGCCTTCGCACCACCGACCCTCGCGGTAGAGGGTCACCGGCCGGGCGGAGGGATCGACCAGTTCGGCGAACCGGGGATCGTCCGAACGAAGGATCGGGGCCGCCGAGGCGGGCAGGCTCCAGAGGGAAGATGCGGCGAGGCCGCAGAGGATATCGCGTCGGCGCATGGAAAAGCTCGCAAGGGGGGCAACGGCGAGACCCAGGCCGGTCTCGTCGACAGGCCGGGCCTTCGGTCTCAGCGGGCCGATGGGCTCGTCGTCGAGCCGGCGGCGTCGCTCGTCGGCTTGATGCTCCACAGGTCGGTTGGCAGAGCCGCCGGGGCGTCGGCCTTGTAGAAGGCCGAATCCTGGATACGAGAGGTCGTCACGTAGAGGGTCCCGTCCGGTCCCTCGGCGAAAGTATCGGGCCAGCGCAGGCGCTTGTCCTGAATCAGAGTCGTGAGGGCGGAGCCCTTGGCGGATAGGTCCCGAACCTTGATCGAATCGTCCTGAGGCGAGGTGACGTACATCCGCCCATCCTTGCGCGAGATAATGAGGCCGTCAGCGGGACCGTTGTCGCCCACCGTCTCGACCATGGCCGACAGGCTCCGGTCGCTAAGCGCCTCCGGCACGAGCGACGAAGTCAGCCATCCGGTGAGCGCGGATGTCGGCAGGCTGTAGAGGGTTCGCCCCTTGATCGCCTGCCAGTAGAGGGTGCCGCCATCGGGCGAGAGGGCGATACCATCGGCGGCGAATTCCACGCCGCGCCCATCGGGTCGCCTTAGCGGCTTGCCCTCATAGGTCACCGTCACGCTCTTGTCGGGTTGGGTCGTCGGATCGCCGTCGAGGAGGCGACAGGCCTTGCCGCTGGCGAGATCGACCACGACGAGGGCACCGCTCGCACCCGAATCGGTGATGTAGGCGGTCTTCCCATCCGGCGAGAAGCGGACGTCGTTGAGGTAGGAGCCCTGCGGGGCCACCGCCTCGTCGAAGGCGATGATGCGAGCGGGCTTGTTCGTCTTGAGGTCGATCTCCACGAGCTTCGGCCCGTTCTTCACCAATGCGGCCATAGCGGGAGCGGCCGGATCGAGAACCCAGAGATTGCCGTCGGGGCTCGCCACGACACTCTGGACACAGATCCAATGGTCGCCCGCCGAAACCTCGTCCTTGCGCGCGTTGCGCCAGGCGTTCCACTCGGCATCGGGGAAGGGCGTGATCCGACCGTCCTTTACCTCGGCAACGGAGACGGCGCTGTCCTCGGTCCAACGGGGGAAATTGACGAAGACGCGTCCGTCCTTCGTCACGGTGACGCCGGTCACTTGGTGCTCGAAGCTGGCGACCTTGGCGAGGCCGCCGGTGGGTGCCGAACCGGTCTGGGCTTCGGCCCATGCTGGGCCCGCGACGATCGTGCCGGAGAGAAGCACCGCGGCCAGTGCGGCGCGGGTGGTCGTCGATGACATCATGGGGCACTCGTGGCGGGGAGAGAGAGGTACTGCTCCCTCCGGCAACGCAACGACCGGCGGCCAAGCTTCAATCAAATTTTCAAGGATGACGCGTCTTCAGGCGGCGAGCGCGCGCCTCACGGTGGAACGCAGGTCCGCCAGCGAGAACGGCTTCGTCAGCACGTCGGTGACGATGGCGTCGAGACCGCGGGCACGCTCGCGCTGGTCGGCGAACCCCGTCATCAGGAGGATGGTCAAGTTGGGAAAATCACGCTTTGCCGCGAGGGCGAGGGCGATGCCGTCCATGAGCGGCATGCGGATATCGGTGAGCATCAAATCGAACGCCCCGTCCGCCTCCGTCAGCCGATCCAGTCCGTCACTGCCATCCGACGCCGTCACGACGGAATGACCGTCAATTTCCAGGCCCCGCTTCAGGAAACCACGTACCGGCTCTTCGTCATCAACAAGGAGAATTCGCGCCATCAACTCTTTGTCTCTGCTGGACCGCCCAGACTGCGCTTCTACTCAGCCCCTATGTCAAGGGCTGCTTTGCATCAAATAATACGTAAATGTTGCGCAATATGTGGCCGCGCGCAATTGTCGCCATAAACCCACGGGTGAATCCTCGCGAACCCGATTCATCGCGTGCCTCGCCTCCCTGAAGAGGGGGGCTCAGGTTCCGCCGAAGAGATCCGGCTCGCTGCTCACATGGTCCACGAGACCGACGAAGGGAAGTTGCCGATATTCGTGCGCGACATCCATGCCGTAGCCCACCACGAACACATCGGGGCAGGTGAAGCCGACGAAATCGGCATCGATGGTCACGGCCCGCTTGCCCGGCTTCTCCAGCAGAACGGCGGTCAGCACCCGCTTGGCCCCACGCGCCATGAGCAGATCCTTGGCGAAGACGACGGTGCGTCCCGATTCCAGGATATCGTCCACGAGCAGCACGTCGCGTCCGCGAACCTCGCTCTCCACGTCCCGCAGGATCGCGACCTGCCCCGAGGATACCGTCCCGCTACGGTAGCTCGACAGGTGCACGAACTCGACCTGTGGCGACAGGCCCGAGCGGTGTAAGGCCCGCAGCAGGTCGGCGGCGAACATGAAGCTGCCTTTGAGAACCGCCACGACAAGGAGGTTCTCGGGCTTGGCCGCGACGATGGCTGCGGCTAGCTCCTCGTTGCGGTTCGCGATGGCGGCTTCGTCGAAGAGGACGCGGACGCGTCGGGTCGGGCTGGTCATACATTCTCCCTACCACGAGCAGAGCCGGCTGGCATCGATTTTCGCCCTCAACCAGCGGCAATGTCAGGGGTCAGTGAGCGACATCCGCTTCCGGCGCTCCACGTTCCGGCGCGAACCCAACCTTGATCGTACGCCCCTGTGCCGGAGGAGACGACAGGCTCGCCCTGAACCGGGCCGTCTCGCGATCCTCGAGGCTGGAACGCGGCGGCGTCACGGTCCAGCGGTAGATGGTCTGGTCCTGCGCGTCGCGCACCTGGATTTCGATCGGCGGTACCGGGACGGTGGTGCCCGCCACACCGACCACGTCGCCCTCTATGACGAGTTGAGACGCCGCCCCCTCGCCCTGGGTCTGGTAGGCCGCGAGATCGCGGATCTCGATGCCGCGAAGGTTCACCGGCATACCGATCCGGGCATAGAGCGAGGCGCTCTGGGGCATGGCCCGCACAACGGTGCTGCGCGCGAGGAGCGCCAGGGGAATGCCGGCCAGCAGGGCGAGCCCGAAGGCGGCGGCGGGCGACGGGGCGCTCCAGCGCTTCTTTGGCGGCGTCCGCCCCCTGGCCTTGCGAACCGGCTTATCTTCGGACACCGGCTCCGCCGTCGCGGACTGGGCCTCCTCGGCCAGCGCCGCTTCCCATGCATCGAGATCGGCCTGCGCTTCGCCGCGCCCCTCCACAGAGCCCATCGCCGCCTGAATCTCGGCCATCTCCTCGGCAAGAGCGGCGGCGACCTCGTCGGGTGAGATGAACCAGGTCTCGCGACAGGCGGCGCAGCGCACGGAGCGACCCTCGACGCCGACCCTGTCGGTGGCGATGTCGTATTCGCTTGCGCAGGAGGGGCATACGATCAGCATGGCGAATCGCCGCCTCGAATATCTCGATCGGCAGTTGCCGGCTCGGTGAAAAAGACTCACACCGTCATCGCCGGAAGCGGTTAATCCTCCGTGAAGCGGCGGATATGGGAGGGCAGGCTTGTCAGCAGCATCGCGCATCGACGGATCCGGGACCCTAGCGTGAGCCGTGACAGCCTCCTGTCGGGCGTCGAGGAGCCCGTGGTTCAGTTCGAGAATGTCGGCATGCGCTACGGCCTCGGGCCGGAAGTGCTGAGCGACGTGAGCTTCCAGATCGCCCCGCGCTCGTTCCAGTTCCTCACCGGCCCTTCGGGCGCGGGAAAGACTACCCTGCTGCGCCTGATCCTGCTTTCGGTGCGGCCGACGCGCGGATTGGTCTCGGTGTTCGGGGAAGAGGTCAGCGATATTTCCAACGAGGCGCTCACCGGCCTCCGCCGGCGGATGGGCATCGTGTTTCAGGATTTCCGCCTGCTCGACCACCTGACCACCTACGAGAACGTCGCCCTCCCCCTGCGCGTCCAGGGTCGGGCGGAAACGAGCTACCGCGCCGAGGTGGTGGAACTCCTGCGCTGGGTCGGCCTCGGCGAGCGCATGCATGTCCTGCCGCCGCTTCTGTCGGGCGGCGAGAAACAGCGCGCGGCGATCGCCCGCGCGCTGATCGCCCGGCCCGACCTGCTCCTTGCCGACGAACCCACCGGCAATGTCGATCCCGGCCTCGGCCGCCGTCTGTTGCGGCTGTTCATCGAACTCAACCGCCTCGGCACCTCGGTCCTGATCGCGACCCACGATTTCGCCTTGATGGACCTCGTCGACGCCCCCCGGCTCGTTCTGGGCCAGGGCCGGCTTCAGATCGAACGCTGATGGGTGAGGCTAGCCTAGACCCGCGTCCCGCGATGCCCGTCACACCCGATCAGGAGGCCGGCCTGCCGGCGACCCTGCGACGCAACGCGCCCCTCGTCCCCACCGATTCGGCGGCGAGCCGGGCGCTCGCCGCGGTGATCGCGATCCTGACCTTCCTGGCCGCCCTGTGCGCCGGGGCGGCCGAGATCGTCGCGTCCAGTGCCAACCAGTGGCAGGGCAGCGTCGCGCAGGAAGTGACGATCCAGGTGAGGCCCAGCGTCGGCCGTGACATCGATGCCGACGTGGCGAGGGCCGAGTCGCTGGCCAAGGCCACGCCCGGCATCGCCAGCACGCGGATCTTCTCGAAGACGGAGGCGGAGCGCCTGCTCGAACCCTGGCTCGGGAGCGGCCTCGACCTCTCGGACCTTCCGGTACCGCGTCTCGTCACCCTGAAGCTCGCGGAATCCCCTCCCCCGGATTTGAAGGGATTGCGGGGGTCGCTCAGCGAGGCGATGCCGGGGGTCGCGAGCCTCGACGACCATGCCCTGTGGCTTCAGCGGCTCTCGACCATGGCCAATACCTTCGTCGGCGTCGGAGTCGGTATCGTGACCCTCGTCCTGATCGCCACCGGCCTCGCCGTCGTGTTCGCCACACGAGGAGCCATGGCCGGCAATCGCGAGGTCGTGGAGGTACTGCATTTCGTCGGCGCGAACGACGACTTCATCGCCCGCGCGTTCCAGCGTCGGTTCTTCCGCCTCGGCCTGCGTGGCGGGATCATCGGCTCGTGCTTGGCTCTGGCCGTGTTCGCGCTCGCCGGACTGCTCGCCCAGGTCTGGCGCTCGGGACCCGCCGGGGACGAGATCGAGGCCTTATTCGGTGCGTTCCATATCGGTTGGCGCGGCTATGCCGCTGTCCTCCTCATCGGCGTCATCGCATCGGTGGTCACCGGCATCGTCTCGCGGCTGACCGTCCGGCGTTTCCTGCGCTGAAGCCGGTTTTCCGGTCGCCGGACCCGCCAGATCAGCGGTTCCGTATGACATCATAGGACTACAGACATCCGCGCCGGATCCGCGTTAACCATTCGTAAACCCATCGGGGCGGAAATGTCGCCTCGCGGATGACGCATTCCGCGCTACCTTTGGAGAATGGCCACGCGGATGTCAGGACACGGCACCACTCGCCCTCCAGAGGCGTTCGGTTGGGTCTGGCCACGGGGTCGGGCGGAATCGTCGGTGCCTCCCGCGCGGATCGCCATGGTGATGTCTTCAACCCTCCGCCGTCTCGGTCAAATCGCTCTCGGCCTCGGTGCCGTCGCTACCCTGGCCCTGGTCGCCGGCTTCCTGGTGTTCGCGGAATCGATCGCCCGTGACGAGCGCACTCTCGACGGCCGTGCGGACGGGATCGTGGCCTTGACCGGGGGTGCCCAGCGCATCGGCGACGCGATCGACCTTCTGGCCGGTGGCTATGGCCGACGTCTTCTCATTACCGGCGTGAACGAGCGGACCAGCCGCGACGAGATCGCCCGGCTCAATCCGAGCCAGCGCCACTGGATCGAGTGCTGCGTCGATCTCGATTACCGGGCCCGCAACACGATCGGCAACGCCATCGAGACCCGTCGCTGGATGCGCCAGCACCGGTTCAACACCGTGGCCGTGGTGACGTCGAATTATCATATGCCCCGAACCCTGGTGGAGCTCGACCACGCATTGATGGGCAAGGACCGCGTCCTCCCCCATCCGGTGATCGCGGAAGGTTTCGACGCCGATCGCTGGTGGCGTCATCCGGGAACGGCGAAGCTCATCGGTTCCGAATACCTGAAGTTCCTCGTCGCCTGGTTGCGGACGCGGTTCGAGGCCGACCCGGAACAGTCGCGGGCGGCGATCATGATGGGCAGGGGAAAGCCGATCAAGCTCGTCTCCGAATCGGTCCTGCGCGCGCAATACTGACAAGGCTCTGTCTTCAGCGCGAGCTGGTGCGCTCCATGCGCAGGGTCACGACCTCCGCGCCGGCCTGATAGTGTGTGGCAAGAGATGCCGGATCCGGCTTTCGCGCCTTGCGAGACACAATGCGCGGCCCGGGATTTCGGGTCTGGCGCATGAACCGTCGGGCGGGCGTGTCGATCACGTATACAACGGGTGTCCCCACGGAGGCGGGACGGATGCCGGTCGCGGTGGGAATGCCGTAAGTTCCATAGCCCCAAGCGCTCGGAACGAGTTCGGTCGGACGCGGGAACCGTACCAGCGGAGCAACACCATACGCCGCAGCCGGATACGGTCCGGCGTAGCGATCATCGAACCGGAGATCCGAATGACCGTAGCCGGAAGTCACCGCGGTCTGAGCATGGGCAACGGGCACAACGAGGAGGGTGAGCACCAGCATTGCTGAATGCGCTGACCATCTCCTCATCGCCAACATGCGAACCTCGTAGCGCGTAGGCCTGAGCCGGGAACGATGGCTCGACTGACGACCGAGCCATACGGTGGTCGGATAGCCGGAATGAACGAAATGGACGAGACCCTATGGATGAACCGGTCCCGCACGACCGCAGCGGCGATCACCTCAGCGGCAGGTGGTGACCCGGCGAACGATCCAGCCCTCGCCATCGACGAACAACCGCTTGCGCGATTTCGTGCAGGCCAGGGCATCGTCCTCGGCCTCTACCGTCAATGCGACTTTGCCGACTTCCGCGTCCCGCTGAACACTCGTGGACGAGACTCCCTCGGTTCCCGGCATCGCGGAGGCCGGGATAGAGGTGGCGCCGACGATGAGCGCAACGCCCAACGCAGCGGAAAGACCGAATCGTTTCGCCATCGCAACCTTGCCCGCGCGCCGTTGTCCGGAGCGCCTTAAAGACCCAAGCCAGTGCGCTCACCGCAGCGCTTGGTCTATAAAGTCGCGTGAGGGCGAAACAGTTGCAGTGCGATGACGCAACGCACTGTGAAAGTCGTCAGCATGGGTCGATTGTGTCGAACCGCACAGCCAGCGCCAAGCTCGTCGCCTGAGGCGATCACTTCAGGCATCGTCTGCCGGGTCGCAAATCCGGCGCGAAACCCTCAATGTGCGGCGGTGACACTGAGCAAGGGCAGGGTCACGGCGAGTTCCGGGGCGCCGAGTATCCGGGGCGCCAGCGAAGGAAGGGCCAAGGCCGCGATGCCAAGGACCAGGGTGAGGCCGAGGAGCGACGTTTCGAGACCGCGGTAGATTACGTCCATTCCCACCTCTACCCTGCAGGATCGAGCCGATCATGCGGGCTGGTGGGTTAACCAATCCCTTCCGCGATGTTGCGTCTCGATAGGTGGGATGGTGGATCGACGCCCCGGCGCGCCAGTGACCCCGATGAGACGTCACGCTCGTCCGAGCGTCACCATGTGGGCGAGGTCTGGTTCGGGCGGCTTCAGCAGGGAAGCGGCCAGATTGGCTTCGAGCACGATGAGATCGCTGTCCGGATCGGGCTCCCAACCGCAACCACAGCCGCCGGGGCCTTCATGTGCCTGGGCAATCTGTCGATACAGGGTCCCGATGGTCCGTGCCGCCGTGGCCAGCGCCTGGAGCGCCGGAAGGGGATGGCGGTTCAGGCTGGTCCAGAAGGCGCGGCGCAAGGCCTCGTCCAGTTCGCTTCCCTCTTTGGGCGGCTCGATACATGGCCGGGTCGATCGGAAGGCGCTCACGCAATCTCTCCTTTTACAATCGGAATCGGCTCGTGCCTAAGCACCGGCTCCCTCGCGGCAGCCAGGAAATCGATGAAGTCGGCAAGGCGGTGAAGGCGCATGTCGACGGCACAGCCATCCCACCACGCCAGCCGTGCATAGCCGCGGACCAGTTCCAGCATCCGTTCCATTTTGGAGGGCCTTCTCATCGCGCATTGCCCCGATAACCGACATAAAGAGGCAATCACCCCAATCAATCAAGAGTAAGCTGAAATATTGGAAAGACTATAAAACGCGAGCAGCGGAAATATTCCGCAGTCTTGATTTAGAAATATTCGAATTCGTGAGCCATAGCTGTCCATCAGCGGTAGCACGGGAGAGCGCCAAGCTGCTCCACTTCCGGTTCCTTGTATCCGCATCCAGCGCCAGCGATGGCAGTGACAGCCCATGCCGTCAGCCGGTCCTTCCCCCATCGGCCGGAATCCAGGCGCAGCCTCGGCCCTCATCGTCTCCCGGACGATAGACTTCAGCAAAGACATTCCCCGATTTTCTCTGGAATCGCGACGGAGATGCTGTCGTCAGGATCGGGCACGAACTCGACACGAGGGCCGGATTCGCCGTCTCGGCAACGCCACATTGGCTCTGCCCGAGGCAACGGCCGCCCGGAGCGTCGGACGTTTCACGCAGGCGAATATTGGGCTCGCTCCGATTGAAAGCTGGCCGGTGAGCGCGGTTTTGCCGAGGACGAGCGTCTCCAAGCTGTGTGCGTGGCCGCACATCGATGTCGGAGGGGGCTGACTACCTCATGGTCAACCCCACTTCGATCCTGGCAACCTGTTTGTGACCGTTCTCGCGAGGAATGGATCGCATCGGTGCGCCGAAAGGCACCGGGTCTCAGGCGGATCGGGCAATCGGTAGTCGAACCATGAGTATGACGCACACGCCCTCGACCGAAGACGGCCTCTCCCTACGCTTCTGGGGCGTCCGCGGTTCCACGCCCGTTAGCGGGCCGGATTATGTCGAGTTCGGCGGCAACACCCCGTGCCTGGAGATCCGCTGCGGCTCGCGCCTGTTCATCGTCGATGCCGGCTCGGGCCTGAATGCCTGCGGGCTGCATCACCGCGAGGAGATGCCGAAAGAGATCGACCTCCTGTTGAGCCATCTGCATCTCGACCACACGGCGGGCCTGCCGTTCTTCAAGCCGGTGATCTTCAACCCGGAACGGACGATCAACACGTATTGCGGCAATCTCGACGGAGCGAGCGCGAAGGAGACCCTGGACCGCCTGTTCTCGCCGCCACTCTTCCCGGTGACCTTGGACATCCTTCCCTGCACCCTCGCCCATCACGGTTTCAAGGCCGGCGAGGCGCTCGATTTCCCCGATGGGTCGCGTGTGGACACGATCCTCCTCAACCACCCGCAAGGATCGGTGGGGTACCGCTTCGACCATGGCGGAAAACGCCTCTGCATCATCAGCGACATCGAGCATTCCGACCCGTGGCCGGACGAGTCCCTGCGCCGGTTCGTGGAAGGCTCGGACCTCCTCGTCTACGACGGCATGTTCACCGAGTCGGAATATCCGCGCTGCTGCGGCTGGGGTCATTCCACATGGCAGAAGGGCGTCGAACTGGCGAAGGCCGCCGGTGCCAAGGCGCTCGCGATCATCCATCTCCATCCCGCCCATAGCGACGCCATGCTGCGTGCCGTGGAAGCCGAGATGCAGTCCGAAATGCCGACAGCGTTCGTCGCGCGCGAGCGGCAGATCGTCCATGTGGGCGAGGTGATGGTGGAGAAGGATTCCAAAAGCCCTCTCTTGTCGCTGATCAAGACAGCCTGACGGATCAGGCCGCCGTCCCGAGCACCGGATCCCGTTCCCTGGGGACAGCCGAGACTGCTACGGTCAGGCCGCCTCCGCCCGGCCGAGACGGCTGTTGCGTCGGCTCCAGGCGAAGTAGATCACAAGTCCTACCGCGAGCCAGGCAATCAGTCGCAGCCAGGTCTGGCCGTCGAGGGACACCATCATGGCGAGGCAGCTGACGATGCCGAGGATCGGCACCAGCGGCACCAGCGGCGTCCGGTAGTCCCGTCGCGCATCGGGCTGGGTCCGGCGCAGGATGATGACTCCCGCACAGACCAGGATGAAGGCGAGCAGGGTGCCGATGCTGGTCATGTGGCCGAGCTGGCTGATCGGCAGGAAGCCGCCCAGAGCACTCGTGAACACCATGAAGAACAGGTTCGAGCGATAGGGCGTCTTCCAGGTCGGATGAATCTTGGAAAAGAAGCCCGGCAGCAGTCGGTCCTGGCTCATGGAGTAGAACACCCGGCTCTGGCCGAGCAGCAGGACCAGGATCACGGTGGAGAAGCCGGCGATGACGCCGAGCGTCACGAGGCTCTTCAGCCAGGGGAACGGTGTCTGGGCGATCGCCGTGTTCACAGGCGCAGCATCGCCCTTCATGGCGTCGTAATGCACGAGGCCGGTGAGCACACCGGCGAAGGCGATGTAGATCACCGTGCAGATGGCCAGCGAGCCGAGGATGCCGATCATCATGTTGCGCTGGGGGTTCTTGGCCTCCTGCGCCGCCGTCGAGACCGCGTCGAACCCGATATAGGCAAAGAACACCACGCCGGCGCCGCGCATGATGCCGCTCCAACCGTACTCGCCGAAGGTCCCGGTGTTCTCGGGGATGAACGGCACGTAGTTCTGCGCCTTGATGTAGAACAGGCCGACGCCCACCACGACCGCCACCACCGCGAGCTTGATCGCCACGACGACGGCGTTGACCCGGGCGGATTCACGGATACCGATCATCAGCAGGGCCGAGACGGCGACGATGATGAGGATCGCCGGCAGGTTGACGATGCCATGCGCCGTCACCCCGTCGACCGTGTAGGTCTCGAAGGGGGAATTGACGAGGCTGGGCGGCAGGTTGATGCCGAGGGTGTCCCGCAGGAACCGGGTGACATAGCTCGACCAGCTCACCGAAACGGTGGCCGCGCCGACAGCGTATTCGAGCACGAGGTCCCAGCCGATGATCCAGGCCACGAACTCGCCCATCGTGGCATAGGCGTAGGTATAGGCCGAACCCGCCACGGGGATCATGCCCGCGAGCTCGCTGTAGCACATCCCGGCGAAGGCGCAGGCGATCGACGCGATGGCGAAGGAGATCACTACGGCGGGACCGGCATGCTCGGCCGCCGCGATGCCGGTGAGGGAGAACAGGCCGGCTCCGATCACCGCGCCGATGCCGAGGGCGACGAGGCTCCAGGGGCCGAGGGTGCGCTCGAGCTTGTGCTCTCCCCCTTCGGCATCGGCATTCAGTCGCTCGAGGGATTTCGTCCGGGTGAGATCGCCAGCGAGGCCTGATGCCATGGATCGATGCCCTTCATGGTTGGAGCGCGGAAGTCCGGCGGCCAGCGCATCGCGACCATGCAGCTTTCTCGCCAGGGGCTAAACCTTGGCCATTCAACAGAGTTCCGGCAAAATGACGCGCCCTCGCGGGGGACGGAGACCATGTGCGGCCGGAGGCCCTGAGCCCCGGACCTCATCGCGGCGCGTAGCTCGCTGCCGCCGCGAGAGACCCATCCACCAGATCCTTGAGAATCGCTCCGGCGCCAGCGGCGATATCCGGCCCGGCAGTCTCGGGCGTGCCGGCGGAGAAGGGCGGTTCCGGCGCATATTCGGCGACAAGCTGGCTCGTCCTCGCAGCATCGTCGCCGTGCAGAAGGGCCGCCAGGACGAGAGCGAAGTCGAGGCCGGCGGAAATACCCGCCGCCGTGATCCGGTTGCGATCGACCACCACGCGCCGGTTCACCGGAATGGCGCCGAGGCGCGGCAGCACGGTCTCGCGCACGCACCAGTGCGAGGTAGCGCGGTAGCCGTCGAGCAGTCCCGCCGCGCCGAGGATGAGTGAACCGGTGCAGACGCTGGTGACCCAGGACGCTCGTGCCGCCCGGTCGCGCAGGAAGGCGAGGGTCGCCTCCTCGCGCATCTGGCCGGGGGTCGCGTCGCCGCCGGGCACGAAGAGTACGTCGATCTCGCCCGGACAGGTCTCGAAGGACGTATCGGCTACCATTGTCAGGCCCGTATCGCTGGGGATCGGGCCTGTCTGGCGAGCCACGAGGTGGAGCCGGCCGCCGGCCAGACCCGCCAGGATCGCCTGCGGCCCGACGAGGTCGAGGGCCGTCATGCCGGGAAACATCAGCATGGCAATGCTGACGGGTGGCCTGCTAAGAGCCGACGCGCGAACCGCATCGCCCGGCCCGGCCAGGACGGCCGCCGTGAGACTCGCCGTGAAGGCGCGACGATGCATGGACGATCCCTTTCGCGATGGCAGAGAGACAGGTGAGACAATGGCCGGATATGGGGCGCAAGCAGAGGCGGCCCTCCTTCCTCGATATCGGGAAGATGTCGCCGCCGCCGATGCCATCCGCCGCATGTGGACGCGAACGGCGCAGGTCGCCATTTGCGTGGCTTGGCGGGGTGCGTGACCGGGTATGATGCGCTACAACCCGAGACACGCTACGGCCTCGCCGTCGATGTCAGGCGGACCGATCCGATACGGCCGGCCCGAACCGGACGATTTCCTGCCCAACGACCAGAATACGACGAGCCATGACACGCGACGTCCTTGAAACCAGCGACGACCTCCTGAGCGACACGAACGACGATGGGCGGCCGGGCCTGACCGCGACCATCCGCTCACATCTCGGCGACCAGCTCCGCACCGTCTACGACCGCCTTGGCGCGGACGAGCCGGCAACGCGCTTCGCCGAACTCATCGAGAAGCTGGAAGCCGCCCTGAAGGCCCGTGGCGAGCAGGTGGAACCCGAGTTCCGCAACGGTTTGCTGGCGGCGGTGCCGTCGCTGCGAGCCTTCGCGCTCTCGCTCACCAGCAATCCGGCCCGCTCGGACGATCTCGTGCAGGACACCCTGCTCAAGGGCTGGCAGCATCGCGCACGGTTCCAGCCGGGCACGAACCTGAATGCCTGGCTCTTCACGATCCTGCGCAACATCTTCTACTCGGACCACCGCAAGCGCGTGCGCGAGGTGGAAGACCAGGACGGCTCCTACGCGGCGCGTCTCGCGACGGCACCGCACCAGGGCGACCGCCTCGATGTCGAGGATCTGCAGACGGCGCTCGCCAAGCTTCCGCCCGATCAGCGCGAGGCCCTCGTCCTCGTGGGCGCCGAGGGTGTGTCCTACGAAGAGGCCGCCACGATCATGGGCTGCAAGGTCGGCACGGTGAAAAGCCGCGTGAGCCGTGCCCGCGGGCGGCTCGCCGAATTGCTCGGCTACGACGAAGAAGACCTCAGCTCGGACCGGCTGATCCAGTCGGCCATGCCGAAGGACGCCTGACTCCGCCCGGTGGGTGGTCGGGATCGGCTCCCCACCATGCTCACCGGGCTACCCCTTCCGCGACGCCTTGCGGACGGGGAATATCGTTCTCTCATCGGGGGCATGATCGGGACATTCCGGCAAAATCGATTTTCGAGGCATCCCTTTCCCGAGATGGGGCGTTACTGCCCCGAACCCCGCTGAGCGTCACCGTTCGCGGGTCATCGGATACGGAGATCTCGATCATGAACATCAAGACCCTTCTCGCCGCTTCGGCGATCGCTCTGTCCCTCCCCCTCGCCGCCCAGGCCCAGGGCCTCGTGCGCGGCGCTGAGCGTGGCGCCCAGGAAGGTGCCGATGCAGCTGGTCCCGTAGGTGCCATCGTCGGTGGTGCCGTCGGCGCTGCGACCGGAACCGTCGGTGGCATCCTCGGTGTCGACGACCGTCCCCGCTTCCGCCAGTACGTCACCCGCGAGCGTCACAGCTCCTACAATTACGACGGCGACGTCCGCGTCGGCGCGACCCTGCCCGGCACCGGCGTGACCTATTACGACGTGCCGTCCGAGTACAATGCCCGCGGCGCGCGCTACACCATCGTCAACGACCGTCCGGTCCTGGTGGATCGCAGCCGCCGCATCGTCGAAGTCATCGACTAATCATCGTCGATCGCAGCTGACCATTCGGCAAGAGCCCCCGGTGCCACGGCACCGGGGGCTTTTTCGTGGATCGGAAGATGGTCGGGGTTCGCACGAGAAATACCAGAAATACCGGCGCTGGATCGGGTACCATCAACATTTGTGAGTCGAGGCACGCAACACTCTCCGCCCCGGCTGGTTATTGCTCTTGATTGAGGAGAGACCCGATATGGCGAACGATCCGATCTTCCGCATTGATAAATCGCCCCCCGGTCAGGCCGGCGGCGCGGATGTCGATCCGGCCCTGCCCGAGCCGGTGCGGGATCATCTCGGCCAGCAGCTGCGCTCCGTCTTCACCACGCAGGACGATGCGCCGAAATTCCTCGGTGATCCAGCTGTGCCGGAAGAGTTCGAGCCGCAATTGCGCCGTCTCGAGATCCGTCTGAAGACCCATGAGGAAGGCACCGGGGCGGTGGAGCAGGCCCTTGATGGCCTCCTCGACGACCTGAAGACACCACCCGCGACGACGATCTGATCTCAGACCTTGGGTCTGGCCGCGAGGATATCGCGGATCTCGCCCAGCAGCTTCACGTCCGCCGGGGTTTCGGGAACAGGCTTCGCCTCCTCCTGGGTCTGGAGCTTATTCATCGCCCGGATGACGAGAAACAGCACGAAGGCGACGATCATGAAGTTGAGCGCCACGGTGATGAACTGGCCGTAGCCGATCACTGCGCCCTGTTTCTTGGCGTCCGCGTAGGCCGCCCCCTTCTGCACGCTCGACGAGAGCGCGATGTAGTAGTTCGAGAAGTCGAGCCCGCCCGTGATCGCGCCGATGATCGGCATGAACACGTCTTGGACGGCGGAGGTGACAATGGAGCCGAAAGCGGCGCCGATGATCACGCCCACCGCCAGATCGACGACGTTGCCGCGCAACGCGAATTTCTTGAATTCTTCCAGCACCGTCGCCTCCAAAACTTGCGCCGCCCGCATTCCCGCCGGGACGTTAGGCGAGGCGATCAGGTTTCGACAGGCGCCGTACCGATCTGTCCACGGTCGGTTGCGTCGAGGCGCTCCTCGTGTTTCGCCCGGCGCCGATACTGCGCCGCCCCGATCGGCAGGGTGATGAGGTAGCCGGCCGCCATCACCACCATGGCCTCGAACGGGTAGCTGATGAAGAGGCCGAAGGCCGCGACCACCACGAGGAAGATCGGCAGCACCCATTCGCGGGGAACGCGCTTGCCCATGGTCTTGCCGGAGAAGGTCGGCACGGTGGAGACCACCAGGAGCGCGATGCAGAGCGTGTAGCCGAGCACCACCGGCGCGGCCCAACGCTCGATCGGCAGGCCGAGGAAGTGGAGATAGAGCGGCAGCAGCGCCGTCAGGGCCCCGGCCGGCGCCGGCATGCCGACGAAGAAGTCCTTCTTCCAGGCGGGCCGGTTGGGATCGTCGAGCATCGCGTTGAAGCGGGCGAGACGCAGGGCCATGGCGATGGCGAAGATCAGGGCGACGATCCAGCCTAGCGAGCGCAGCTCCTTCAGGGCAAAGCCGTAGAGGATGAGCGCCGGCGCGCAGCCGAAATTGACGAAATCGGCGAGGGAATCGAGCTCGGCCCCGAAACGTGACGTTCCCTTGAGCATGCGGGCGACGCGCCCGTCGATCCCGTCGAGGAAGGCGGCCGCGACGATGGCGATCACGGCCGGCTCGAACTTGCCCTCGAATGCCAGTCGGATCGCGGTCAGCCCGAGGCACACCGCCATCAGGGTGATCATGTTGGGCGCGATCATCCGGAAAGGCACCGCCTTGAAGCGGCGCGGCTTCGGCTCGTTGGCATCCGGCTCGAAGGGCGGAAAGAGATCGTCCATGACGCGCCTTTTCAGAAAGACGGGCGAACGGGCCTCAAGGGCACCGTCCGCGAAGGATCGCGACCCCGCCAGGGCGGGGCCGGGCGGGATCAGATGCGGCGGAAGCTGCGCTCGGGGCCGCCGCCGAGATCGGCGAGAACGGTCTCGCCCGCCACCGCCTTCTGGCCGAGGCCGACCAGCACCCGAGTCCCCACCGGCAGGTAGACGTCGACGCGGGAGCCGAAGCGGATGAGGCCGAAGCGCTCGCCCACGTTCAAAGTATCGTTCGCCTGCACCCAGCCGACGATGCGACGGGCCACCAATCCGGCGATCTGCACGACGCCGACGCGCAGGGGGCTGCCGCGATGCGTGGTCTCGATGACGAGGCCGTTACGCTCGTTGTCGTCGCTGGCCTTGTCGAGTTCCGCATTGAGGAACAGGCCGGGCGTGTAGACGATCTGGCCGATCTTGCCGGTCACGGGAACGCGGTTCACGTGGCAATCGAACACGTTCATGAAGACCGAGATCCGGGTCATCGGCTCCTGCGGCAGGTCGAGTTCGGGCGGCGGCAGCACGGTGGAGATCAGGTTCACCCGGCCGTCGGCCGGCGAGACCACCAGGCCATCCGCCACCGGGGTCACCCGCTCGGGATCGCGGAAGAAATAGCAGACCCACAGGGTGAGGATCAGGAAGATCCAGCCGGCGAACTGGGCAAAATAGCCGAACAGCACGGTCAGCACGATGCCGATCAGGATGAAGGGGTAGCCCTCCTTGTGGATCGGCACGAGGGTTCTGCGGATCGTCTCAAGCAGATCGGACATGAAGATTCGGTACTCCTGCGGACCGAGGGAGCGGCCGCGCCCGCAATGCGGCCGGGTTGGCAGTCCCGACGGCCGGCGTCAACTCTCGCAGCCAATCGGCGGCGCCCGGACGGCCTGCTCGGCGCCGGGCCGGACCTTCGTGAAGGCGGACGAAGAATGGACGCGTCGTTGGGCGCGCGCGACCGCTCCGCCCCGGCATCCGGCTTGATGATGCCTTAAGCACAGCGGCGCTAGGCAGGAAGGGAATGAGGCGAAGAGCGAGGACCGGATGCTGGATCGGGCGCTGATGCATGTGCGAGCGGCGATCGCCCTGCGGGACTGTGCCGCGAGCGCTCCCTCGGACGTCGAACGCCGCCTTCTGATGAAGGTGGCCGCGATCCACGAGGCGCGGGCACGCAAGGTGCTCCACACGAAACAGAGCCAGGTCCGCCGTCGCTGAGGCGAACCCCGGGGCGAAGTCCGTCCCGCCCAGGGGATCAGGCACCCCCGGGGGGTGAAGCGGCCTCGAACCGGAGCGGCACGGCCCCCACGCGCCGGACGAGGGTGCGGGGCGCGAAGCGCCAGAGCCGCTCGGCTCCCGGGAAACTCGCGATCTCGGGAGTATCGAGGAGCACCTCCGCCCGCCCCGACATCTGCAGCAGGTCACCGCTGGTAAAGTCGATGAAGACGAGCCCGGCGCGAGGATTCGCGCGGATGTTTCCAAGTGTATTGAAGAATCGGTTGCCGGAATAATCCGGGACCGTCAGCACTTCGTCTTCGCCGATCCGCACGAAGCCTTGCGCACCGCCGCGATGCGAGACATCGACTTGGCGGTTCCCCTCCCCCCCGTCCGCATAGGTCGCGACGAAGAACGTATCGGCGCCTGCGATGAGCGCCCGGGCGCGGTCGTCGAGGCCGCGGGCGATCTCGGGGGCAGCCGCAACGGGATCAAGTAAACGCTCAGGCTGCTGCCGGACCCGGATGTATTGCGGGCAATTGCCGAAGCTTTGCTGCACCCCGACATCGAATTCGTCGCCCCCCTCGCGCCGGACGATCCCGTTCAGGCGATTGCGGCGTCGCGTCGCCAGATCGATTCCGAGAAGACCGACCGCCGATCCGTCTGCCAGGCCAGCCTCGGCGGGATCGTGGGGATCGGCGGCGCTCCGAACGCGGAGGCGGAAGGGGTCCGGCGCGTCGAGAAATCCCGGCTCGCCGGCCCGGATCGTCGCCCAGACCTCACCCTCCGGGTCCACAGCCCCCAGCACCACGAAAGGTAAGTTCCGGAAGAAGTCTCGATGCTGGTCGATCATCCGGTCGCGGATGACGCGGGGACCGATCTCGGCCATGCGTTCGGTGACGCCGGCATGATTCTGAATCGCGATCTCGCCCGGATGCCAGGGCGAGGCGGGGTGATGGTCGGATGATATGGGAATCTCCCACTGAAAGGGTTTCGTGACAGGGTGTGGTGTCAGCCCACGCGCAGGCCGGCCGCCGTCGTCGGAAAGGGCACGAAGCCGGGTAGCGCCTCGATGCGGCCGAGCCAGGCACGGATCTCGGAATAAGGGCCGAGACCGACATTCCCCTCGGGGGCTGCGGCGACGTAGCTGTAGAGGGCCACATCCGCGATGGTCGGATGGTCGGCGGCGATCCAGTCGCGACCGGTGAGTTCCGCCTCGAGGCGGCCGAGGATTTGATGTGCACGGGCAATCACTTCGGCCGTGTCGAAGCGAGCGCCGAAGACAGTGATCAGCCGGGCCGCGGCGGGGCCGAAGGCGATGGGCCCGGCCGCCACCGAGAGCCAGCGCTGCACCCGCGCCGCCGCGAGGGCATCCTCCGGCAGCCAATCCGTCCGCCCGAGTGTCTTGGCCACGTAGACCAGGATGGCGTTCGAATCCGGAACCACCACGTCGCCATCGACGAGCACCGGCACCTGTCCGAACGGGTTCAGGGCGAGGAATTCCGGCGTCCTGTGCGCGCCGGCGGCGAGGTCGACCTCGACGATTTCGCAATCCGCGCCCACCAGGGACAGGAACAGACGCGCCCGGTGCGCATGCCCGGACAGGGCCATGTGGAACAGTTTCATGATGGATCTCCGCCACGGCCGGACGAGGGCGCCGGCCACGGACACATCAGAGACCCTTGCGTGGAACGCGTGAACCGGCATTCCTCGCAATCGACTATTCCAGTTTCTGGAATAATCTGCGGGTGAGGAGGAAGCCGGCATGGATCGGTGGCAGGCGATGCGGGTCTTCGTGCGGGTGGCGGAGAGCGGGGGGTTCGCCGCTGCGGCGCGCCAACTCAACATGAGCCCACCCGCAGTGACCCGTGCGGTGGCCGCCCTGGAGAACCGGATTGGCACCCGGCTGCTGACGCGGACCACGCGCTCGCTGATGCTCACCGAGGCGGGCGGACGCTATCTGGAGGATTGCCGCCGCATCCTCGCGGACATGGAAGAAGCGGAAGCACTCGCGGCCGGCGCCTATGCGACACCTTCCGGAACCTTGACGATCACCGCTCCGGTGCAGTTCGGCCGGCTTTATGTCTTACCCGCCATCACGGATTTTCTTGCGCGTTACCCGGCCGTCGGCGTGCGCGCGCTGTTCCTCGACAGGGTGGTCAACCTGATCGAGGAGGGCGCCGATGTGGGAATCCGCATCGGTCATCTGGCCGATTCCGGGCTCGTCGCGGTTCGGGTCGGCACCGTCCGACGGGTTCTCTGCGCCGCGCCGGACTATCTCGACCGGCACGGAACACCGCAATCGATGGGGGATTTGCACCACCACGCGACCATCGGTTCGACCGCCATGGGACTGCCCTTCGAGCGCCATTCCCCGGCCGAAGGGCCGACGCGTGGCGCCACGCGATGCCGGTTGATCTGCAACACGATCGACGCGGTCCTGGCGGCCGCCCTCGCCGGCCAGGGGATCGCATCTCTGCTGTCCTATCAGGTGGCGCCGTCGGTCGCCGAAGGCCGGCTCAGGCTGGTCCTCGACGATCCGGACGCGGTGCCGCTCCCGGTCCATATCGTGACCCTGGAGGGGAGGCGCGCGCCGGCCAAGGTGCGCGCCTTCATCGGTCTGGCCGCGGCGAGGCTCCAGGCCGACCCGATGGTCAATCCCGATCGTGGCTGAGAGACGGGCGGACCATGTTTCCCACGTCCCCCGAAGGGCGGAGGCTCAGGAGACCGGGGGAAGGCGCATCTGCTTGCGGTAGCTCTTGTCGAACTGCTTTGCCGGCACGAAACGGCGCAGGAGGCTGGCTTGCCGCGCCATCGATCCGGCGGTGTAGCGCAGATGGGGCGCCGCCGCGGTGGCGGCCTTCACCACGACCTTGGCGACGATCTCGGGCGCGTCGGCCGTGGCCATGACCTCCCGCGTGAAACGCTCCCGGCCCGCGCGATCGGAATCGTAGAGGCTCAACGGGGCATCGGGGGAGACCAGGTTCGCGTCGAAGGCCGTGCGCGTATAGGCGGGCTCGACCAGCACGACGCGGATGCCCTGGCCGCGGACCTCGTGGTCGAGGGATTCCGAATAGCCTTCCAGCGCGTGCTTGCTGGCCGAATAGACAGCCATGTAGGGCGCCGGGACGAGCCCCAGGATGGAGCTGATGTTGACGATGCGGCCGCCCGCCTGCGCCCGCATCAGCGGCAGCACCGCCCGGGTCGTGCGGATGACGCCGAACAGGTTGACGTCGAAGAGTGCCTGCGCCTGCGCGACCGTGGATTCCTCGGCCGCGCCGCTGATGCCGAAACCGGCATTGTTGACCAGCAGATCGATCCGCCCGGTCTCGCCGTGGACCGTCCGCACCAGGGCCTCGACGGAGGCGTCGTCGGTCACGTCGCAGGCCAGCATGGTGATGTCCCCGTCCCGCCCCTGCGCGGGTCTGCGGCTCGTACCGTAGACGCGGTAGCCGGCCGCTTTCAGGGCCTTGGCCGTTGCCAGTCCGATGCCGGATGCCGCTCCGGTGACGATGGCCGTCTTGATGTCCGTCTTGCCCACGACGCTCTCCCACGATGCGCCCCCCTTGGGGGGCCGCTTCGGCTTATAGATTATTATCATAATCTATAATTGCAAGACGTGTCGGGGGAGCCGGCCCATCCGCGATGGCGTGCGTCGACTTCGAGTGGCCTCCGCCCAAGTCGCCGGCAGGCAAGGGGCTGAAATTTCACGGTTGGTACCGCTCGCTCGCAACCCTTAGAAGACATTGGGCCAGTCCGCTCCGGCGGATTTCCGACAAGTCGGATCAGCGGTGGATCCTCTCTGAAACCTCCAACAGGTCGTCCAATTCGAAGCCGAGATGCTTCGTGGGACTTTCTAGATTTTAAAGGCCGAATAAACCATGCGTAAGAGCAAGCGAAAGCTCTGTCGAATGCTCTTACGCATTGCTGATACTCGGGCCGAATCTCCGTGGTTTATATTCAGACTGATATTTTGCGATTGAAGGCGACCATCGCTTCACGTTCGAGCTTCAAGCTCCCATCAATGAACGCCTGCGTTATGAGCTCAAGGTTATGGGACGAACGAGCCTTATCGGCAGTAGAAAGTGCGCTCTTCACGCCAGCAGCATCGAGTTCCGTGCAATAGGCGGGTGTTCCTGGCTGGAAACGCCAGGATTCGGATATAGGGCCTGCGTCCACCACATCGAAGCCCGTTTCATCGACAAGGCGCGATACGACGGATTTGGCAGCCGCATGATCTCCAGCGATCGGTATGGCTAGTCTGGAAACTGAGCCACTTTCCGATCCAGCTTCGGCGAGAGTAAAGGACAGAAGTGCGTTCCAGGCTTTTACAAGAGGCCGCCCGACTTGCTCGCTGCTCCAGACGGTTTCCAGCTTTCCTTCGTCCACCTCTTCAATCATTCCGTCGCGCATCGGGTAGTAGTTGGACGTGTCGACGATGACAACGCTCGCCGGAACATCAGCGAGCACCGGCGCGAGTTCTGGATTTCGAGCAAACGGCACGGACAGAATGATTACATCGACATCTTTGACGGCATTGTCTCGGGTGACCGCAGCGATCGTCGTACCGTCAACGATCTCCTTTAGTGTTTCAGGTCCCTTCGAGTTGGCGAGCTTCACGTCATGGCCGGCCTTGTCCAAGATCTGAGCCAGCGTTGCGCCGATATTTCCTGCGCCGATGATGCCGATTTTCATTAGATACTCCGATCATGAGGGTTGCCTCGCCGTCAGAAATATCGATTGCTGGATGGATCGCAAGAACCCACCAAAAAGTTTGGTACCCACCGAAAGGTAAGCTCATGGACCGTGACTGCCAGAATCAGGACCCTAAGCAGCAGCTCGTCTGGGCAGCGGCAACGAGAGAGACGCTCCGGGTGCTTGAAGGGAAGTGGAAGATCGCAATCATCGTCCAACTCTTCGCGGCGAGAGCACCAGTGCGTTTCTCAGAGCTAGAGCGGCGCATCGAGGGCGTGAATCAAAAGATGCTGATCCAACAGCTTAAGGAATTGGAGAAGGAAGGCATCTTGACGCGGACTGTCTATCCCCAGGTTCCACCGAAGGTGGAGTATACGCTGACTGACAAAGGATACGCGCTCGGCCCCTCGATTAAAGCCTTGGTCAATTGGGCGTTGGAGCAGGGACCAGTGAAATCCGAGCTCACCGAGCCCGACTTAGCTGAATAGGAGCGTCTCCTGGCTCTACGCCAGAGTCTGCTTTCCACCCATCTCGGAGGTTTAGGGGTCGGCATCGAGCGTCGGATGTCCATCCGTAGGAGCAAGCCGCTGGCAGGCCGCCGGAACGTCACCGGGGGCGGAGGGGGCAACCGGACCTCGATGACCCCGCCCCATGGATCAGGGCCATCAAGACCCGGTGTGAGAAGCCGCCGGAATGCGGCCGGAAGCCGGACCGCTTCCGAGATCCCTATCTCCGGCGTCGGCGGCGGAGCCAGCGCCGGATTGCGATCACCAGTGAAGCGGCGAGCACCAGCAATCCCAGGACCGGGTGCACGATGGCGCCGGCCTGGAACAGAACGAACACGCCGAGCACCACCATCCAGGGCTTCAGCGGAGTCTCCTCTTCGACATCGCCGCCGGGCGGCGATCCGGGACGCGGCTGATCGGAGGCCGGCTCGGGGCGACGGCCGATGGAGGGCAGGCCGCTTCGTCCGGGAACGCTTCTGGCGGGCCGCTCGGCCTCGAGCAGGATGGGATCGGGCTGCGGCGGCGGGCGTTCGGCCGGGCTCCACCAGCCCTCGCGCGGCGGCACACCCCGGGCGGATTGCGCGCGGAAGGGGGTGATCCGGGGCTGGGCCGATTGCTGCGGCGCCCCGTGTTTCTCGGCGAGCCGCCGCGCCTGCGCGACCAGGGGAGCACCGGCTTCGGGCGTGACCATCCGGACGAAGCGGGCAAAGCCCAAAGCCGCCGCGAGCACCGCCTGCCCCTCGCTCCGGCCCCAGCGGCGGCCGGCGGGTCCGTGCCCCTCGATGCCGTGCAGCAGGGCGCGGAACCGCCGCAGGGTCTCGCGCGGCACCGCGACCCGCTCGTTCACCGTGAGCCCGGTGACCTCCTGGTGCCGCCCCCGCCGCATCACCCGCGTCTTGTCGGGATGGATTGTGAAGCCTTCCCCGGCGACGATCTCGTGCACGTATTTCAGGAGCGCGCCGGTCTTGCCCGCGGCCTCGCCCGAAGCGGAGAAGGTCATGTCGTCGGCGTAGCGCGAGTAGGTGAAGCCGAGCGACGCGGCGAGGCCGGTGAGCCGCGCATCGAGGCGGGTGCAGACGAGGTTGGTGAGCGCCGGGCTCGTGGGCGCCCCCTGGGGCAGGCGGCGCGGTCCGCGCGCCGCGTAGAGACGCTGCCCGTCGATCTCGACCTCGTCCACATCCGGCTCGGTGCAGAGCAGGGCGAGCACCGTAGCCACCGGCTCGGCATAGCCGAGGCCCCGGAACTTGCCCTTGATCCGGCGGTAATCCAGCGTCGGGAAGAAGTCCTTGAGATCGAGATTGACCACCACGTCCCGCCCCACATGAAGGGCGGCGTTCGTCAGGATCGAGCGGCCCGGAACGAAGCCGTGGGCCGCGTCGTGGATGCCCGCATGAGCCAGCACGGCATCGAGAATCCAGTATTGCGCCCGCTTGAGCCGGGGCATCGGCGCCGAGATGGCACGCAGCCCACCGATCTTCTTCGGGATGGTGAAACGCTGGTAATGGCTCACCGTGGCGAGCGCCCGGTCATAGGCGAGGAAGCGCAGCTCGCCGAGGCCGATCCCCATGGCCTCGGCCACCGCGCCAGGACTCGCCAGTTCCGGCAGGCCGTCGGCTCGCGACGCTCCGGCGTCTGCCCGCGCCGAGAGACCCGCCGAGACGCCCTCGCCGAGATAGAGGATCTCCCGGTTCCGGCGCCCGTGCCAGGCGAGCGCGCGTTCGTGCCGCCCGCGCGCGCCGTTGAGCTTGGTTTCGCGCCGCCGTTCCAGGGCCGCCTTCTTCCGGCGCTTGTGCATCGCCTTGAGGGCGGCGTCTGGATTCTTCCAAAGCGCCCCGCTCCGATGCAGGTCCGTCAGTTCGCGGGTGAGCTCGCCCCTTCGGCGGATGACGTCCTCGGGGAGGTTCGGCTGATCCGTCCCGGCCGGCCAGTAGCCGAGCCGGATCATCTCTTCGAGGACGACCTCGTCCTTCGAGCTCTCGCGGATGCGGTCGTAGAGTTGCTGCCGGGTGAGCGAGCCGGGCTGGACGCTCATGGGCGGCGCGCCCGGACGGGAGGACGAGTGAGGGACGCCGGGCGGAAAGCCTTCGTCAAGTCTCGGGACTGGTCCGGTCCACTCGATGCCGGCACGACCCCTACCGCGCGTTTGGGTTCAAGGAACCCAAACAGAAAGCGCGCGGTAGGGGTCTGTGCCGGCCCAGTGAAGAGCGGGCCAGTGACGCTTTGCCGGGCAGGGTGCAGGGACGGCGAAACGCCGCCCAGAATGCAAGGTCCGCTCCGCCCGACGTCCCTCAGGGGAAGAAGCTTAAAGCATGCCGGGGAGGGCATCAATCGCTTGCCGACGCGGTTCCTCACGCCTGACTCCTCATCGGCTTGCCCTCGACCTGCGCGTGGACGATGCGGCGCAGGGCCAGCATGTGCTCGCAGGGGCCGCGCATCAGTTTGTTGCGGATGTAGAAGCCGCAGGTGCAGTGGCCTCCGACCATGCGGTCATCCGCGTCGATCTCGACGGCGGTCGCCATGGCCCGGCCGTCGTCCAACACGGAGCCGGTGAGGCTGCGCCGGCCCTCGGCGCGGGTGATGGGGCCGAGGGTCACCAGCCCGGCGGCGACGAAACGGTCGGCCTTGGCCTCCTGCTCCGAGGCGAAGCGCAGGGCGCCCGCGTCGAGGGGTTCGCGGGTGAGTTCGCGCAGGCGAAACACCCGCTTGTCGAGATCGAACATGACGCGGCCGGCCTGGACGTAGCCGCCGAGCGCGGCCTCCACCGTCGCCCGGTCGAGGCCGGTCTCGGCTGCGAGGGTCCCGGCATCGGCGAAGAGATGGCGGCCGAGCGCCGCGAAGACCCGCGCGGCGGTGCCCGCATCGACATCCGTACGCGGGGTGAGAAGGTCGAACTGGCCGGCGCGGGACCAGTCGTTGGCGGTCCAGCCGGACAGGCCGAGGGTGAAGCGCAGGCCGCCGTAATCGACCACCGCGAAGGAGGGCAGACCGGTGCCGAGGAGATGGAGGCGCACCGATCTGGCGAGCGGCAGGGCGCGGGCGAGAATCGCCAGCCGGCGACGGCCCCAGAGCCGGAGCTCGGCGCTCGCCGGCCCCCGGTAGATCGAGCGCCGGAAGGTCAGGCGCTCGTTCCAGGGTTCGATCAGCACGCTCACCGGCCGGTCCGGTTCGAGCAGGAAGCGCAGGGAGCGCGGGCCGTGCCGCTCCCGGCGGGCGGCGAGCCGGGTGAGGATCGCGTGCATGTCGACGGGGTGCAGATCGACCACGCAGGCGGGCTGCGTCATGGCGCTCGAGACCTGCAGGAAGCCCCGCATCCAGGAATCGGGCAGCTCGATCTTGTCCTCGCGATACTCCTCCGTGCCGCTGGTCTGCACCGAGAAGCCGGAGGGGTCGATGGCGAGTTCGGTGTCCCGGTCGCTGCGGATCTTCTGGAACTCGTCGTACAGAGCGTGGCTGTAATCGATGTTGGTGGTGCCGAAGGCCATCTCGCCCATGCGTTCGAACACGTCGTGGTCGCAGGAGAGGCGCCCGTAGGTGGATTCGTCGAGGCTGAAACACTCGAAGAAAATCTCGTCCGGATGCACGGTGATGACCGGGTCGAGGACGATCCAGGCGTCGAGATCCTCCTTGTAGAGGCGGTCAAAATAAAGCTGCCGCGCCTTGTAGAACGGCCGCATCACCGTCTGTGACTGGATGCCGATGTCCGTGAGTTCGCGGCGCAGGGACTCGATCTCGGCCTCCAGCTCGTCCCGCCCAGCCAGCGCCTCGGCGAGAAGCTGCTGCTCGTTGGCCTGCAGCCAGGCGAAATAGGCGCTGCGGTCCTTCGGCTTGAAGCGCAGGTCCGACACCACGACGTGGTGCAGGGCCGAGATCGCCTCGCGGAACGGCAGGTGGCGGGCGACCCTTCCGTTGAAGAAGGTCGGCGCGCGCAAGGTATCAGGCGCGAAGCCGAGCCGCGTCGTACCCCCTTCCGTGACGGCGCGGCTCTCGCCGAGATAGCGGTGGACGACGTTCATCGGGCACCCTCCGACAGGGATCCGGGGGAGGGCCGTACCACGGAGGGGCGCCGGACGAGGGGCGTCTCGAGGTCCGGATAGGCGTCGGCGATGTCGCGGAGCGCCAGGATCGCGGCGTTCCGGTCGCGCGCCGTGCCGCTGAGCGACAGGTCGGCGAAGAAAAGCAGCAAACCTTGCGCCCGCTCGCGGCTGCGCAGGGCCTCCCCCTTCAGGAAGGCGGCCATCCTGTCCTTGGCGGTCCGCCCCGTCAGCACCTGCAGCATGACGATGCGGGCGAGCGGCACGAGACGGGCGAAGGCCTCCTCGCTTTCCACCGCCTGCGCCGTCAGGAGTTCCGTCACCAAGAGGTGCATGGAGGGCGAGGGATGTTCGAGGAGGCGCAGGATCTGGGCATCCGCCTCCCCCGGCCGCAGATGGCTGCGCAGGAGCCTGCGGGCGAAGGCCAGGACCTCCGGCTTGACGCTGTCGGTGACGACGGAAAGCGCCTCCGGCGTCCAGGCCTCCTCCGGCCAGGTCGCGAAATGGCTCTCCGCGAAGGCGAAGGTCTCCGGCCAGTCGCTTTCGACGAGAAGGACGGCCTCGGCCGCCTCGGCCTGGAAGCGGGAAGGCTCGGCGAGATAAGCGGCCATCGCCCATTGCCGCACGGAGAGGTGCGAATGGCCCCCGAGCCGCGCGATCTGGCGCACGCTGAAGAGGCCGGGCTCCCGCTCGGCCAGCACGATGGCCCCGAGGCGCTGCGCGCCCTTGGCCTGCGCCTGCAGGAGGCGCCACAGGGTGCCGGCGTCGAGAGCGGCGAGTTCCCCCGGCATCGCCTCGCCCAGGAGCGCGACGATGTCGGCGACGAACCGGTCGTCCGGCGCGGTGCGGAACAGGCTTGCGATGAGGGCTTGCGCCAGCGGGCCGGCGCTGGCCGGATCGGCATCGACCAGGCGCCTCACCAGGGGCCGCGCCGCCTTTCGCAGGACGGGCGAAGGACCGGAGGCGAAGGCGAGGATGGGGTCGGCGTGCCGGCGGAGCCGCTCATCGTCGAGGCGCGACAGGAGGCCGATGGCGGCGTCCCGCACGTCCAGGGAGTCCGAGCCGATCAGGGCGTACCATTGCTCGGCGGGCAGGCCATCGGCATCGGTGCCGGACAAGGCCAGCAGCGCGACGCCCGCAGCCATCATCTCCGGGGCCGGATGCGCCATCAGCGCGGCGATGTCCTGCCCGTCCACCGGCATGTCGTGGTCCGGCCAGAGCAGCGGCAGGCCCGCGCGCATGGCCCGGATCGATGCCGCCGCCTCCGCGTCGAGGACCGGCGGCATCGCCCGCAGCCATGCCACCAGCCGCTCGGCCAAAGGCCCGGCGACGCCGGCCGAAAGCCCGCGCTCGCGGGCGAGGGGGAGGAGCGCCGCCTCGACCTCCGGCGCGGCACTCGTGAGCAGCGCGAAGGCCAGCGCCACGTTCGACCAGGGCAAATCCGCCTCGGCCTCGATCCGCCGCAGGGCGAGCATCCGCGCCTCTGGAAACCGGGCCTGGACGAGGACGGCGAGGAGTTCGGGATCGGCCCCGCCGCGGGCGAGACGCTCCCGCGCGATCTCCAGGCCGAAGGCGGCGACGGCGGGCAGAGTCGGGCCGAGCAGGCGGCCGATCGCGGCGGCATCGAGGGCGGCGCAGGCGGCGGCGTCGGCCCTCAGGACGCGCAGTCCCAGCATCGCCACGGGGTCGATCCGCCCCTCCGTGGCGAGACGGAGGGCAAGGTCGGGCCGGGCGCTCCAGAGGTCGGGGAAGGCCTCGTCCCGCGAGTCGAGGTCGGTATCGGCATCGAGGAAGAACGTGGCCGAGCCCGAGCGCGGCCGTGCCTGCGGGGCATGGCGGAACAGGAGATGGCTCGCCGCCCATTGGGTCGCGAGGGGGCCGCGCAGGCGGGGCTCGCGGCCCCAGGTGCCGTTCGCCTGACGCCGCCACAGGGTCGAGACCGTGCGCGGACCCAGATCCTCCGGCCGCACCCTCAGCAGCAGCCCGGCGGCCATCTCGGCGAAGGCCGGATCGCCGACCTCGCCGCGCTTGCGCAGGGCCCGCCAGATCCGGCGCTTGAGGTAGAGCGAGGTGGCCGAGGACAGGCCGATCCGCGCGTCCGGGCCGCCCCGTTCATCGCGCACCACGAATTGCCGCCGCAACTCGGCCGAGTAGACCATGGGGTCGCCGGATTTGTACATCGCCTTCGCGGTCTCGAGCCGCAGCGCGGTGGCGCCGAAGAGGCCGGCATCGTCGGCCATCTCGGCATGTTTGAAGAGGCGGCGCAGGCCGATGAGGTAGGGCGGCCGGGGGGCCAAGCGCGGGAGCGCGGCGCAGAGGCAGGCATGCAGCACGGCATCGTCCTGCGCGCGGCGGCCGAGCGCCACCAGCGCCGGCCCGACGGCGAGGGGCTTGGCCCTGGCGAGGGCAGTCAGCGCGGCGACGAGGCCGTCCGCGTCGCCGGCGCAGGCCGGGCGGGCGACCGCCTGCGGCAGGTCCGCCTCCTCGCCCGAGGGGCGTCGTTGCGCGCCCATCAGCGGCGAGACCAGGGCGAAGCGGGCGAGGTCGCGAATCACGACGCTGCTCGTCTCGGCCGCCACGGCCTCGAGGATCGGTGCCGCCTTGCCCCCCACGGCGCGGGCCAGCGCCCAGACCAGGGCGTAGCTCGCCCCCGCCGGCCCGACGTCCCGCACCATGGCCACGAGGGCCGGCTCCGCTTGCGCGATCCGAAGCTGGCCGATGCGCCAGAGCAGGCGCTCGCGATCCTTCTCCGGCCACGGCCCGCGCCGGCAGGATGCCAGCCGCGCGAGAAGGATGCCGTCGCGGCCCTCGGCCGGGGCTCCGGCCGTGCCTGTCACGGATGACGCTACGGGCTGGTCCATCCGGCGGTAGCCGCCGTTGATCTTCGCGACGACGACACTGTCGAACACTTTCGCGGCGGCATCGGCCGAGATCGGCTGCGCCGTCTTCGATCCCTCACGCAGGATCGCGCCGCGTCGTCCGTAGCGGATGTTGACGAGGAACCGCTCAGGCGCGGCGACCGCGTCGTTCTCCACGAGGTCCACCTCGTAGACCTTGTCGGAGGCCCCCTCCTTCAGGTGGAGGCGTGCCGCGCGGACGACCCTCATGCAGCGGACCCGGAGAGGGCGACACTGCGATCCTTGGGTCTCTGCATCGTGGCTCCTCGCGAGACGGGGAAGAGGCGGCGACCGGCCCGGTGACGTGCGGCGTTCCGGTCGCAGGGATGTCTAGCCTCCCCGCGATCGCGGGGGCAACCCTGGCGGGCCGGGGCGGACCGTGATGGGCGCGTCCCCCATACCGCCCCGCCTGATCAGCGCGGAACCACCGAGGCGGCGACGCGCTCGGCCCGCGCGAGGGCGTCCGGCTGGTCCGCGCCGGCGAGACCGATGACCCGCAGGTAGGTCTTGCCCTCGAAGCGGATCGTCTGGGTCACCCCGACCTTACGGCCGGACCGGACGTCCTTGCCGGTGGCCCGCAGGCGGATGACGACCGCGCCGCCCTCGGTGGTGCGGCTCTCGTCGGTGACCGCGATGTCCTTCACCTCGCGGATGGTGCCCAGCGCCTTGCGGGCGAAGGCGCTCTGCTGGTCGGTCGCGACCGGAGCCTTCCCCAGGGAGGGCGCCACGATGACGAGCGGCTGGGTGCCTTCGGGATCGACGTCATTGGGGCCATCGGTGAGCAGGAGGGTGTTTCCCATCAGCGTCCGCACCGGGCGGAACCCGGCCAGGTCCCCCACCGAATAGGGCATGGCCGCGATCTGGTCGGCGACGCTGCCGGGCGAGCGGAAGGCGATCGTGCCCAGCGCCGCCTCCACCGCCTGGTTCGGCACCTGCCCACGGGCCGCTTCCGGAACCTGCACGGTGACGAGGCCGGTGCCATCCCCGCCCCGCACCACCGCGACCCACTTGGTATAGGCGATCCCCCTGGCCGACTGGCTGCCGCGCAGGACCCGCCCCTCGCCGCCGGCGACGGACAGCGGCTCGGCCGCTCCCACGGCGGCAAAGCCCGTCGAACGCAGGGAATCGGGGGTGAATTTCTCGGCGAGCTGCCCATAGGCCTCGGCCGGCATCGCGACGATGACGATGGAGGCGCCGGAGGGATGCTCGAAACCGGCGAAGCTCTTGGCGGGCGTCATGCCGGCGGGCGGCACCAGACCGATCCCGCCGGCAGGCGGAAAGACCGCCTCGGCGGCACGGGCCGGCAGGAGCGGAGTCGAGACGAGCAAGGACACGACAAGGCCGAGGAGGGCCAGCAGCCGGCCGGTGGCGCGGCGGAAACGGGGAAGACGCATTCCGGAAGGGTCTCTCGAGAGTGGGACATCGGCGTCGGCGGAGCTTGCCGTGCTGCCTGGTTCGGCCTGTGCGGTATCTCGGTTGCCGGCAGCTTGGCTGTCGAAGGCTCGGGGCGTCAACCCGCCAACGCCCATTCCAGAGCAATCTCGGTTGGACCGGCCCCTCCCCGTTCCCGGCGCGGAGACGCGCCCCGCGAGTATCGGCCCTGCTCCCCGTCAGCGATTCACCTTTCAGAAGGCATCACAGCCGTCGTGTCGAAGTGTGCTGAAGTCGTAACGGCATCTCAAACAATCGTATGCCAGCCAGAACGAACGGGACGTCAGTCGTCGCATTGCTTTTTTCATTACCCGGTCGAGACATCATGGCAACGAACATCTTCATCATCGCGTCCTCAGCCGGGATGATGACAATAGCCCTGACGTTACCGACATTCGGAAGCGCGGAACCGGTAAGACATTGCGACACGGCGAAAGACGCCATCGACAAGGCCATCTGCACCAGCGCATCGGCAAGGTCAGCCGATGACGAAATGGTGAAAGCCTACAATGACCTCCGGCATACCTTCGATAGCGTGAGCGCCAAAGCTTTGCTGGAGGGACAAAGATCGTGGCTGCAGACCCGCAGCAAAAGCTGTTCCGTGAAAGGGAACGACGTCGCCGCCTGCCTCATCAAATTCAGCAAATTCGGCGGAAGCGGGCTCTTACACGTTGATAGGGCTTGCCCTGATCGCGGAAGGCGTGGTGCGACGGCAAAAAGCTGGTAGAGATCAGTCAGAATTTAGTCGTTTAAGTGCAGCGGGCGACTGATCTGACCTTAAGCGAAAGCCTTACGCCCAAAACCAACTGGGCCGTTGAGAGGCCAGAGCACACACCCGAGCTCTTTCATCCTGATCTTTGCAACCGCCGGGGATACATCAAAAACTGATGCCAAAGCGTACTCGTCGTGTGCCCCGTTCTCCCAAGCCTGCCTCACCAACGGTACAGGCATCAACAAGGACGCGGCGTATCGATTAGCCTGACTCTCGATCAGGAGAGGCTGCAAGCTACGATAAAGACCGTTATCGACAATCCCGTCACCAATCAAATCGCGCTGCAACACGAAATGCGCTATCTCATGAGCGAGGGTAAAGCGTTGCCGGGTCTCAGAATGAGTGGAATTTATAGTGATCCTGCAAGGACCATTTATTTCACATTCGATCTTTCCTGAGACGTCGCTCGCCATGGGGGTTTTGCTTACAGCGACTCCCAGAGCTCGAGCCATCCCATAAACGTCAACTGGTACCGTCCTCAGGAACGGCTCTATGATCTCCGTTGGAAGGCGGCTGTCGGTCTGTCTGTTTCTCATGGCCATCCTCCCTTCCTGCTGCTTCACCGTAGTCTGAGGTAGAGTCTGCTCCCCCGCCCGCCAACTGCTGTCGTGCGACATTCTCAGCGGCACGCGACGCAATCGAAGGAACGGTTCTGTCCAAATGTTCCAGGGCAACCCTCAATGCCGCCCCCTTTAGTTCCTGATAGCCCCAAAATCGCACCACCCGCAAGTAGCAGACCAAGAATTGCGATCATAACACTAAGGGCGCTCAAAAGGATCGCTACGAAGTCTTTGTACTCTATTGATGTAGATTGTGGCGCGGGTTGATGGCTGTGGTTGAGAATACCCATCAATAACTCTAACGGTCGCTTTGGGGGCGGCGCTGGGGCCAGCCAATCGCTTCGTAAAACTATAACGAATAGAATAATTATAAATGCCACATTTAACGCAGCCAAGAAATAGTTCCACATACGAAGGGCGGCGAAGCGACGATTGGAAGGAGCGTCTTGTCCAATGCTATCGAGCAGTCTGTGCTGATGGTTCTCGCTTGGCGGCTCTGCATAAAAGATCCGTCTTAGTAGAGCGCCAAACGCGGACAAAAAGCCCCTCCTGTGTACCAAGCTGTTGCCCGCCCATTCTACGGCCGGTTGTGCCCCCTGTAAAACATCTGCGCTGCGCCCTATTCGGGAATAGCGCCCTATTCCCCCGCGTTCTGAAAATTGATGAGGAACATCTGCGTGCCGCGTAGGGCCACCATGGTTACACAGGCTAATATCGCACGCGCGATTCAGATTGTGCAGGCGGCTGGCCTGTCTGTGCATCGCAGCGTCGTGCGCCCCGATGGCGTCGCCGTGGAGACAATCCCTTCGGCGGAGCAGGCATGCCAGGCGAATGATGCCACTGAGGTTGCAAACGATGAGCGGGTGCCGCTCCTATGACCCTCAACATGCCTCGCTCCCCGCCCGCCCCACCTCGTTCGCAAAGAACCCCACCACGTTCGCGTCGTCTGGTACGCGAGGAAAGAGCAGGGCAAGCGAATCCGCCTGACTGAGCCGTATGGTTCAGAAGCCTTCTGGCGAGACTACAGACTCGCGCTAGACGGAGCGCCCGTCGAGGCGAAGGGGCCGGCCACAGGCTCACTTTCGTGGCTCATTGGAAAGTATCTCGCGAGCGCAGCATGGTCCGATATCAGCCCGGCCACACGCAAGCAAAGGCACACAGTTTATCTCACCGTGGAAGCAACGGCCGGCGAAACGCCCCTGAAGGGAATTGAACCAAGGGCCATCCTTGCCGGCCGAGACCGGCGCCGAGATCGACCGCACGCCGCGAACAACTTCCTCAAAGCGATGCGCGGCCTCTTCGGCTGGGCGGTCGACCGCTTAATGCCCTCTATGGATAGGCGCCGGGAAGCCGGGAGAATGCGACCTATACCAGAACCGCGGATAATGCCCGACTGGCCCGCGAGGCTCCGATTTATCCCGCACCGATCGACGAAGTGCGGAAAGCGGGGCCAAAAACTAAGTCAACATCAGTCACTTAGTTTTTGATTGGTGCCCAGGAAAGGACTCGAACCTTCACCTCTTGCAAGACTGGTACCTGAAACCAGCGCGTCTACCAATTCCGCCACCTGGGCCGGTCGGCAGATGTTTGCCGACGCGGAGGTTCGTTTAGGCGGACGGGCCGGCCGCGTCAATCGCGATTCCGGCCCGTTTCGCGGATTCCGCTCGAGCTCGGCGCTTAGGCCTCGCCGCGCCACTCGCGGATGTCGACGAAGCGGCCGGCCACGGCGGCCGCGGCGGCCATGGCGGGGGAGACGAGGTGGGTGCGCCCGCGATGGCCCTGGCGGCCCTCGAAATTGCGGTTCGAGGTGGAGGCGCAGCGCTCGTTGGGGCTGAGGCGGTCGGCATTCATGCCGAGGCACATGGAGCAGCCCGGCTCGCGCCAATCGAACCCGGCCTCCTTGAGGATGAGGTCGATGCCCTCCGCTTCCGCCTGGGCCTTCACCACGCCGGAGCCCGGCACCACCATGGCCGAGACCGACGGGTGAACCTTGCGGCCCTCCACCATCTTGGCCACGGCGCGCAGGTCCTCGATGCGGCCGTTGGTGCAGGAGCCGATGAAGACCCGGTCGAGGGTGATGTCCGTGATCTTGGTGCCGGGCGTGAGGCCCATGTAATCGAGGGCCTTGGCCTTCGATTGGCGCTTGTTCTCGTCGGCGATGGCGGCCGGGTCGGGCACGAGACCGGAGATCGAGACCACGTCCTCGGGGCTGGTGCCCCAGCTCACCAGGGGCGGCAGGCTCGCCGCGTCGAGGCGGACTTCGCGGTCGAAGAAGGCGCCCTCGTCGGTGGCGAGGCTGTCCCAATAGGCGCGGGCCCGCTCGAACGCCTCGCCCTTGGGAGCCTTGGGGCGATCCTTGACGTAGGCGTAGGTGATGGCGTCCGGCGCCACCAGGCCGGCGCGGGCGCCGCCCTCGATCGACATGTTGCAGATCGTCATGCGCCCCTCCATCGAGAGGGCGCGGATCGCCTCGCCAGCATATTCGATGACGTAGCCGGTGCCGCCGGCGGTGCCGATCTCGCCGATGATGGCGAGGATGATGTCCTTGGCGGTGACGCCCGGCGGCAGGGTGCCGTCCACGGTCACGCGCATGTTCTTGGCCTTGCGCTGCAGCAGCGTCTGGGTGGCGAGCACGTGCTCCACCTCCGAGGTGCCGATGCCATGCGCCAGCGCGCCGAACGCGCCGTGGGTCGAGGTGTGGCTGTCGCCGCAGACGATGGTCTGGCCCGGCAGGGTGAAGCCCTGTTCGGGGCCGATGACGTGGACGATGCCCTGGCGGCGGTCGAGGGCATCGTAGAACTCGATGCCGAAGTCGCGCACGTTCTCGGCCAGCGTCTCCAGCTGGAGGCGGCTCTCCGGATCCTCGATGCCGAAGCGGCGGTCCGAGGTCTGGACGTTGTGGTCCACCACGGCCAGGGTCTTCTCCGGGTGGCGCACGCGCCGTCCGGCCACGCGCAGCCCCTCGAAGGCCTGTGGGCTCGTCACCTCGTGGACGAGGTGGCGGTCGATGTAGAGGAGGCTGGTGCCGTCCGGCTCGACATCGACCACGTGGTCGTCCCAGATCTTGTCGTAGAGCGTGCGCGGGGCAGTCATGGCGTGGCTGTTTCGGTTTTCGTCGTTGATCGGATCACGGGCGGATATGTGACTCTCGCCCTCTTTAGTAATGTTCGAAAGGCCCGCTTGGAAGTAGGCCGGCGCACACGGCGCATCGCGGTCATGACTGCCGCCCGCGCGCCGCATGGCGACCTTGGCCGATGCGGACCCGCCGCGACGGCTGGACCCTGCCCGGACGGCGGATTACAGCCGTATCCTCTCATGGCCTCTCCTTCCATGGCCGGTTCCGGGGACGGATGACGAGCGCGACATGCAGCCTGCCGACCTGTTGCTCCTGAAGCCGATGCAGCCGAGCGTGATGGAGGCGCTGGCTGGCGCCTTCACCCTCCACCGCGCCGACACCGCGCCCGATCCCGACGCGTTCTATCGCGAGATCGGACCGCGCATCCGTGCCATGGCGACCGGGGCGCAGGCCCCCGTCGACCGCACCCTCATCGAGAAACTGCCCCAACTCGAGATCGTGGCGAGTTTCGGCGTCGGCTACGATACGATCGATGTCGGCGCCGCGGCGGAGCGGGGTGTGGTGGTCACGAACACGCCCGACGTGCTCTCCGACGAGGTGGCCGACCTCGCCCTCGGGCTGCTCCTGGCGACCGTGCGCGAGATCCCGCAGGCGGACCGCTACCTGCGCGCCGGGCACTGGCCGACGCGGACCTACCCCCTCACCGCGACCCTGCGCGGCCGGCATGTGGGCATCCTCGGCCTCGGCCGGATCGGGCGGGCCATCGCGCGCCGCCTCGAAGGGTTCGGCGTGGCCCTCTCCTATCACGGCCGCCGCCGGCAGGACGACGTGGCCTATGCCTTCCACCCGACCCTGCTGGAGATGGCGCGGGCCGTGGATGTCCTCATGATCGTGGCGCCCGGCGGCCCGGAGACGAACGGGATCGTCAATGCCGAGATCCTGGGAGCCCTCGGCCCCGACGGGATCGTCGTCAACGTCGCCCGCGGCAGCCTCATCGACGAGCCGGCGCTGATCGAGGCCCTGCGATCGGGCGCGATCCACGGCGCGGGGCTCGATGTCTTCGCCGCCGAGCCCGAGGTGCCGGAGGCCTTCCTCGGCCTGGAACGGGTGGTCCTGCTGCCGCATGTGGGCTCCGGCTCCGTCCAGACCCGGGAGGTCATGGGCCGGCTCGTGGTCGACAACCTGCTCTCCTGGTTCTCCGGCAAGGGCCCGCTGACGCCGGTGCCGGAAACGCCGGCGAACGCGCCCCGCACCGGAGCGGCCCGATGATCCGTCTCGCGCGCTCCCTCGCCGGTCTGTTGACGGCAGCGGCCCTGGCCGGTCCGGCGCAGGCCCAGACTATGACCCAGAATGGGGGCCAGGGGATGGTTCAGGGCGCTCCCCAGGCGCCCTCGACACCGACCGCGCCCTCGACGCCGACCGCGCCCCCGGCCGTGACGCCCGCCCCGACACCGGCGGAGCCCCCCGCCGCCTCCGGCCCCTCGGAGACGCCCGCCGCGGTGAGCCCACCAACCGGCTTCGTGGAGACCCTGCCGCCCACCATCGAAGGCGTTCCCGGCACCTGGGACCTGTCGCGGGACGGCAGCACGCGGCGCTGCGTCATGACCCTCGCGTCGCAGAGCTTCGAGAGCGGGCGGCGCCTATCGTTTCCCGCCGGGTGCCGCCGTGCCCTGCCGATCCTGAACGAGGTCGCCGCTTGGCTGTTCGTGGACGGCGTCGTCCGCCTCGTGGACAAGAACGTCCGGCCGGTCCTGATCTTCAATGCGCGGGACGACCGGCGCAGCCTCATGGCCAAGACCGAGGGAGGCGAGGTCTACAGCCTCGTTCCTCTCCAGATCGTGGCGATGTCGCCGCCTCCCGCGCCGGCGCCGGATGGCGGCTCCGGGTACAAGCTCGAGCGGGACGATCCGACTGCGGCAGGCGGCCAGAATATTGGGGCGCAGACGAGCGCAGCGACGCCTGCCGGCCCGCGGCCGACGGCCGGCATCTACGCCCTCGACCGCTACCGCGAGCAGGACGTCTGCCGCCTCGAACTGAAACCCGCGGAGGGAGGCGGGACCGCCACGGTCCGCCTGCTCGAGGGCTGCCGCGATAGCGGGCTGACGACCTTCGATCCGGCCGCGTGGCTGGCGGCTCCCGGCCGGCTCACCCTGGTGGCACGGCGCGGCCATGTGGTGGGGCTGGTGCCGGCGGGGGAGAACCATTGGCGGCGCGAGCCGGAAGTCGGCACCACCTTCATCCTGCGCCGGATCGAGAGCGCCGCGCCGAGCGGTTCCCCCTGACGACCACGCCTGATAGACCCTGCCGCCGATGCCCTACACCGTCGCCGCCCTCTACCGCTTCGTTCCCCTGCCCGACGCCGCAAACCTGCGTGACGCGTTGGAGAGGCGCTGCGTGGAACTCGGCATCCTCGGCACGCTCCTCCTGGCGCGCGAGGGGATCAACGGCACCATCGCGGGAAGCGCGGCCGGCATGGCCACGCTCCTGTCGGAGCTACGCGACGGCCCGCTCTTCGGCGAGCGCCTGAGGGATCTGGACGTAAAGCTTTCGCGCGCGGAGGCCGCGCCTTTCGCTCATCTCAAGGTGCGGGTGAAGCGGGAGATCGTGACCTTCGACGACGGCGCCACCGATGCGGGCGAGGCCGGGATTCCCGTGCCGCCCGAGGCGTGGAACGCGCTGCTCGATACGCCGGGCCTCCTCCTCCTCGACACCCGCAACGCCTTCGAGGTCAATCTCGGCACGTTCGAAGGCGCCACCGACCCGCATCTGTCGCGGTTCTCGGATTTCCGGGCCTATGTCGACGGCCTCGACCCTGCCGAGCATCCGGCGGTGGCGATGTTCTGCACCGGCGGCATCCGCTGCGAGAAGGCCGGGGCCTATATGCGCGCGAAGGGGTTCTGCACCGTCCACCATCTCGAGGGCGGCATCCTGCGCTATCTCGAGACGATCCCGGAGGCCGAGAGCCGCTGGCGCGGCGACTGCTTCGTCTTCGACCACCGCATCGCGCTCGGACCCGGCCTCGTCGAGCGGCCCGACCACGATCCCGAGACATTGCGATGAGGCGGGGCCAGCCATGACCGACGACGACACGCTCTCCGCCCGCATCGACGCCCTGGAGATGCGGCTGACCGAGCAGGACGTGGTCATCGACGACCTCAACGCGACGATCACCGCGCAATGGCGCCAGATCGATGCCCTGACGCGGCATCTGGCCAAGCTCGTGGAGCAGGTCGAGGAGGCCGGCGCCCGCACCGGCACCGGCGCCCCGGAACCGCCCCCGCCGCATTATTGAGAACCAGCCCGGTATTGGCCGCACGGTCGTCGTGGCGGGACTCCATCGTCGGGCACCCGCCCCGAGCGCCCGGATCGGGTGGCAAGCCGCCGGCACCAGTGCCGACAAAGTAGCCTTCGGACATGAGAAGGGGCTGCCTCGACAGCAGCCCCTTCCTTGGATCGAGCTACGGCATTCACACATTTCGCGGGCTGCACAGCTGTGCCCTCCTCCCCGGCGGATCTCGGGCCTGCCCGAAATCCGTCGAGCTTGTGAGAGGAGACTGGAGGTGGGTGTAGTTGGGTGCCCCTTCTGCCGCCGAGGCTGGCGGAGCCACCCCCACTCCTAACCTCTCCCCACAAGGGGGAGAGGGACGCGGTCCGCCCGAAAAAGCGGATGGGTGAATCCAGTAGCCTGGATCGAGAGCGGATCAGACCACGAACGATCCGTTGTCCAGGGTCTGCTGGCCCTGCAGCAGAACGGCGAAGTCCGCCGCTCCATCTCCGTTCGTGTCACCCTGGATGAGGGTGTTGCCGCCACCGAACTTCGTGCGCAGTTCGCCTGCCTGACCCGAGAAGGCATCCGTTCCGACGAACTGGAAGCCCTGATCTCCTGCCTGTCCGAAGTCCGCATCGATCCCGCTGAGGTCGATACGATCGCCTTCGGCGAAATCGAAGTCCTTGATGATGTCGCGTCCGGAAACCGCGACGTCACTGTCGGTGATGGCATTGAACACGAAGGTATCGGCGCCGTCACGGCCGTAGAGGAGATCACGGCCATCGTCGCCGTCGATCACGTTGTCGCCGGAGTTGCCGAAGATCTGATTCCGGATCTCGTTTCCGTTGGCAGTCAGATCGTCGGTCCCGGTGAGCACGAGCTTTTCGGTATTGGCGTCCATCGTCTTGCTGACAGACGAGCGGATCGTGTCGAAGCCTTCGAACGACTCCTCGATGACGCGATCGCCCTCGCTGTCGATCACGTACGTGTCGTTCCCGATGCCGCCCAGCATCGTATCGGCTCCGGTACCGCCCAGCAGCGTATCGTCGCCATCACGACCCACGAGGGTATCGTCCCCGCCGCCGCCGCTCAAACGGTTGTCTGCGTCGTTGCCGGTGAGACGATTGTTCAGATCGTTGCCGCTGCCGCTCAGCTCGCCATTCTCTTTTAGGACGAGGTTTTCGACATCAGCGGACAAAGTATAGCTCAGAGAAGAGCGAACCGTGTCGTTACCACCGCCCGCCAGCTCGATGACCTGATCGCCCGTGTCGTCCACGAGGAACATGTCATCACCAACGCCACCGTCCATGACGTCGCCGCCTGCGCCACCGATGAGAAGATCGTTGCCAGCGCCACCGGTGAGACGATCGTTCCCGGCTCCCCCATCCAGCCGGTTGTCGGCGATATTGCCGGTGATGCTGTTGTCCAGCGCGTTACCGGTGCCGTCGACGGCGCCCATCCCGGTGAGGACGAGGTTTTCGATCGTGTCGGGCAGGGTGTAGGTGATGGAGGACAGAACGGTGTCGGTTCCTTCATCGGCGCCTTCGACCACCGTGTCGCCGAGGGAATCGACGATGTAGCTGTCGTTGCCGAGACCGCCGATCATGGTGTCGTTACCGGCACCGCCGACGAGGAAGTCGTTACCGGTGCCGGCCGTGATCGTGTCGTTGCCCTGGCCTGCGTTGTAATAGAAGTCCTGCCCGGCGCGGAAGGGCGGGAAGAACGTCAGCGCGTCGTCACCGTTGGTCCCGAGCACGACGCCCTCGAACGTGTTACCGCGCTGTGTGCCCGAAACGAGGTCGCGGACGTCGAAGGTGATGCCCTGCGTTCCGCCGACGAAGGTGATGCCCTCATCGTCGTAGCGGGAGATGGGCCCCGTCAGATTGCCGTCGGCATCCTCCGCCTGGACGCGGACCGCGAGCCCGCCATCCTGGTTGGTCAGGCTGCCGGCATCGTTGGTGTTGCCGTTGCCCACCTCGGCCGAGGTGAAGGTCAGGCGCACGTTGCCGGCACCGCCGTCGGCGCGATCGAACCGGACGGTGTCGTTGCCGTCGCCGAGATTCACCTGGTCACTGCCGTCGGTGGCGATGCTGACGCCGAAAGTATCGTCGCCGTCGCCGCCGAAGACGGTGTCGATCCCGGAGCCGCCACCGATCGTGTCGTTGCCGCCGCCCGTCGAGATGACGTTGTCGCCGCCGCCGCCATAGACGACATCGTCGGCCGATCCGGTGGTGAGCGTGTCGTTTCCGTTTCCACCCGTCAGCTGCGCCCGGACATTGCCGGTATCGACGACATTGTCGCCGGTGTCGGACAGGTTGAAGTTCACCGACTCGAAGCCATAGATCACGGTACCGTCGGATGCCCTGCCCGTGCCATTCTCATCGAGCGTCAAGCTGATCGGGGTTCCCGAGCCGACGACCGGTCCGTTGAAATTGAAATTCACCGACAGGGAATCATTGCCCTCGCCGCCGACCAACCGATCGAGCTTGCCGCCGGTCACCGTGTCGTCGCCCGATCCGGCGCGAACGACATCACGCACAGGATTGATCGAACCTGCGAAGATGTTTGCGGGGCGATCGACCGAGTCGATCGTATCGTTGCCGCCGAGGCCATTGATGGTGTCTTCGTCTTCGGTGCCGTTCAGGACGTTGTCGCCGTTATCGCCATTGATCGTAGCCATTGCGTCGTCTCCCTTACGCGCTGCCTGAGATGCGTGTGCGGCTCGCAGGCTTGCGGTCGGGCTGGTACGGATGGCTAACCACGAAGGTTTCAGAATTCGAAAATAATATCCGGCGACCCCTGATCTTATCTCTTGTTAAGCGTGGCAGTTTACTCCCACGAGAGAATGAGATGAATTCTACGCATTGGATGGATTAAAACGAAGATTGCTCACGAACGGCAGCCGCTAGCGCTCGTTCCCCGTGTTCCGCCGGCAGCGGAGCAACCACATCGTCACCGCCGCTATTCCGCCGCCGGCCGATCCAGCCTGAGGAGACGCGCGGACCGCGTCCGCAGGGGCCGGCGCTCGGGCTCGGCGCCGGTGACGAGGGAACGGCGGGCATCCGCGATGGCGCCGTGCACCGCATCGATGGCCAGGATCAGGGCGTTCATCGCGCGGGTGTCGACATTGCGCTCGCGGGCATGCTGAACGACGTCGGTGACGAGATCGTCGGTCTCGCGAACGAGGCCGTCGAGCTGCTCCCTCGTGGTCGCCGAGCGGATGTCCCTGAGGATGTCGAGCAGCCGGTCGAGGACCACGTCCACCCGCTCGCGGCGCTGGCGGGCGAGGCGCTGGCCGAGCCAGGCGATGCCGGAGCCGATCGTGCCGCCGAAGAAGGCGAGGAGGTAGACGTAATCCTCGTAGCGTTCGAACAGGGTCTGCTGCTCACGCTCGAAATAATCGACCGCCCCCGGATGGTTGGGCAGGCGGGCGCTGGTGGCGGCCACCGACGTCTCGAAATCCGGAGCCTTCATCAGGTTGGCGATGGGGGCGTTGGGCGCGAGTTTCGAGCGCCATTCGAACAGGTGCTGGGTCACGGACGCCACCGAGTAGCGGCTCACCGCGCCCCGCGCCATCAGCCGGTAGGAGGCGCCCACCGTCTTCACGTCCTCATCCGGGCGCTTGGGCCGGCCGCCGAACGTACCCGCTGGGATCGTCGCCGATTGCAGTTCCGGCATGCGCTGCACGATCGCGTCGCCATCGGGCACGGAGACGATGGTGATCTTCTTCTCGTGGGAGGCCATCTCCACCGCCCGCACCGTGGAAATCGCGGCCTTCGAGGTCGGGGCCGCGATGACGGCGACGGCGTCCACGGTGCCGGCCTGCAGAGCGGCCGTGACCTCGCCGGGCTTGAGCGGCACGAGGGCGATATGGCTGGCGGCGAGCGTCTGACCGGGTTCGGGCGCCGGCACGGCCGTGAAATCGTAGAAGGCGAGGAGATTGGTGACGAAGGGCCGGTCGGCGGCGTGGCGCTCGACGATGCCGAGGCGCTTCTTCGCAAGGTCGGGGAAGCTCTCGATCTCGCTCGCTTCTGGCGTGGCGATGAGCAGCGTCTCCTCATGCAGGAGGGCCAAGGTCAGGCCGTTATCGGGCAGGAACACGTCGGGTCGGACCACGGCGAGGTCGGCGCGACCCGCCTGGAGCGCCGCGGCGCTGTCGCGCACGTCGTCATAGGTCCGCACGTTGAGGCGCACGTCCTCCCGTGCCCGGCTCAAGGCCTGGGCGTAGGTTTCGAGCAATTGCGCCTCGGCCCCATCGCGAGGACCGACCGCCACCGTGAGAACGGTCGGGCGCGACAGGTAGACCACGGCGGCCGCCAGGACGGCGAAGCCGAGGCCGAGCGCGACCAGGAGCCACTCGCGCTTCAGGAGGAATGCCGGCATGACATGCATGCGTCCTCTCGGGGTAAGACAGGAAACCGGTTCACGGTCGAGACGATGCGCGACATGATCCTGAAACCTGTCCGAAGCGTGATGAACCGATGAACGCTCGAAACGTTGCAGCGGGACGGCCTGGGCCCTCTCGTGAGGCAAAAGCTACGCCCCGCGGGGCAAAACCTACGCCGCCGGTCACGGCGGCGTATCTGGAGCGCGTCGCCCTGCACTATCTGGAGCGCTACAGCGCCTCCGTGGCGATGCTGCGCCAGACCTTGGAGCGCCGGGTCGCCAAGAGGTGCCGGCTCCGGGACGAAGACCCGGCCGCCTTCGCCGAAACCATTGCCGCCATCGTGGAGCGCGCCCGTTCCTCCGGCCTCGTGGACGATGCCCGGTTCACCGCCGCGCGGGCCGCGACCCTGCGCCGGCGCGGGACCTCCGCCCGCGGCCTCGCGGCCAAGCTCGCCGCCAAGGGGGTCGACCGGACGCTGATCGCCGAAACCCTGGAGACCGAGCGCGACCGGGGCGAGGAGGAAGGCACCAATGCGGAAGAGGTGGCGGCCCGCGCCTATGCCAAGCGCCGCCGCCTCGGCCCGTTCCGCCGCCCCGACCTCCGTGCCGCCCACCGCGACAAGGATCTCGCCTCGATGGCGCGGGCCGGGTTCTCGTACGGATTGGCGAAGACGATCGTCGACGAGGAGGTGAATGCGGAGGACGGGCTCGACCGGTGATGGAGGTATCTCCGTCAGCCGAGCCGTTCTTCCCCTCTCCTCGCGTGCGGGGAGAGGGCTTCATGCCCCCTCGTCGGGGCATGAAGCGAGGCGGCAGCCGAAGGTGAGGGGCCGAGCCGTACAAGCCTCATCCGGATTCACCCCCTCACCCCCGCTTCGGCTTTCGCCTCCGCTCGCCGCATGGACGACAAGGTCCATGCGGCCCTCTCCCCGCCCGGCGGGGAGAGGGGACAGCACCCTGCGGCATTTCCGACCCAGCCCGACAAAAACTTGAACGAAACACGAACGACGCGCATGTCCCTGTCATGGACGAGACCCTCGCCAAGAAGCTGCGCATCCTGGCCGATGCCGCGAAATACGATGCGTCCTGCTCCTCGTCGGGGGCACCCAAACGGGTGGCGGGCAAGGGCGAACTCGGCTCGACCACCGGGGCCGGCATCTGCCACGCCTACACGCCGGACGGACGCTGCATCTCGCTCCTGAAGATCCTGCTGACCAATTACTGCCTGTTCGATTGCGCGTATTGCGTGAACCGGCGCTCCTCTAACGTCGCTCGCGCCAAATTCACCGTCGAGGAGGTCGTGACCCTCACGGTGGAGTTCTACAAGCGCAACTATATCGAGGGTCTGTTCCTCTCCTCGGGCATCATCAAGTCGCCCGACCACACGATGGAATTGCTGACGCGGGTGGCCAAGTCCCTTAGGCGCGACCACGGCTTTCGCGGCTATATCCACCTGAAATCGATCCCGGAGGCGAGCCCGTGGCTGGTGGAGGAGGCGGGGCTCTATGCCGACCGGCTCTCGATCAACCTCGAACTCCCCACCGATGCCAGCCTGCACCGGCTGGCGCCGGAGAAGAACGGCCCGGTCATCCAGAACGCGATGAAGCAGATCGGCGCGCGGATCACCGAGGCGAAGGCGGAGAAGCGCCGGTTCTCGCCCGCCGGCCAGTCGACGCAGGTCATCGTCGGCGCGGACACCACCACCGACGAGGCGCTGATCCGCAAGAGCGCCCTTCTCTACGGTTCGTTCAACCTGAAGCGGGTCTATTACTCGGCCTTCAGCCCGATCCCCGACGGCTCCGCCATCCTGCCGCTGAAATCCCCGCCGCTTCAGCGCGAGCACCGGCTTTACCAAGCCGATTGGCTGATCCGGTATTACGATTTCTCCGCCGACGACGTGGCGGATGCCGCCGAAGACGGGATGTTTTCTCTCGACATCGACCCGAAACTGGCCTGGGCCCTGAAGCACCGGGGGCGTTTCCCCGTGGACGTGAACGCCGCCGACCGCGAGATGCTGCTGCGGGTGCCGGGCCTCGGTGCGCGTGCCGTCGACAAGATCGTGAAGGCGCGCCGTCATACACGGCTGCGCCTGGACGACGTCGCCCGTCTCACCTCCGGCCTGAAACGGGCCCGCCCGTTCCTGATCGCCGCCGATTATCACCCGGGCCCCGGCGGTACCGACCGGCTGGACCTGCGCGCCAAGCTCGTCGAGCCGGCGCGGCAGCTGAGCCTGTTCTGATGGACCGCGATGGTGAGCACCACCCTCCCCCCTCTGCGGGGGAGGGTGCCTGCGGAGCAGGCGGGAGAGGGGACGACCTCTCCGGACGTGGCGCTCCCCTCTCCCGACCCTCGCTCACGCGAGGGCCACCCTCCCCCGTAGAGGGGGGAGGGTCGGGTGGATCACTCCAAACGATCACCCTCCGCGAGGGCGCCGATCTCGACGGGTTCCGCACCGCAGCGCGCCGGCTCGCCGCTGCATCGGTCCCGCCCGATAGAGTAGTCTGGTCCATCGGGCAGGCCCCCGGCCTGTTCGGACAGGTCTCCCAGCCAGAATTCGGCTCCGATGCGCCACTAAGCCTGCCGCGCGCGGTGGCCGACCTGATCCGCATGGTCGTCCCGCACCGCGACCCCGAGCGCTACGCCCTGCTCTACACCCTGATCTGGCGCATCACGCACGGCGAACGCGGCCTGCTGGAGGTGGGAAGCGACCCGCTGGTCCATCGGCTCGACCGGATGCGCAAGGCCATCGCCCGCGACCTGCACAAGATGCACGCCTTCCTGCGGTTCCGGCGGATTGAGGCCGACGGTGTCGAGCGCTTCGTCGCCTGGTTCGAGCCGGACCATCACATCCTGGAGGCAGCAACTACGTTCTTCGTCTCGCGTTTCCGGTCGTTGCACTGGACGATCCTCACGCCGGACGGCTCCGCCCATTGGGATGGGGAGACCCTGACCTTCGGCCCGCCGGGACGACGCGAGGATGCGCCCGAGGCGGATGGATTCGAGGCCGGCTGGCGCGATTATTATGAGAGCACGTTCAACCCCGCCCGTACCAACCTCGCCGCCATGCGGGCGGAGATGCCGAAGAAGTATTGGCGCAACATGCCGGAAACAGCGGCGATCCCCGGCCTCGTCCGCGCCGCCTCAGCCCGCACGGAAGCCATGATCGAACGGGAGCCGCAGATGCCGACCAAGCGTAACCCCGCCAAGGCCGTCGCCGCCATGTCCGACCAGGATCCCACCTCCCTGGAGGAGCTCAACGCCATCATCCGGCGCTCGGAGCCCCTGGTGCCGGGCGCGACCCAGGCCGTCCTCGGCGAAGGCCCTGCCCATGCCGCCATCGCCTTCGTCGGCGAGCAGCCGGGCGACCAGGAGGATCGGCAGGGCCGCCCCTTCGTGGGACCGGCCGGGCAGCTCCTGTCCCGCGCCATGGCGGATGCGGGCATCCAGCGGAACGCGGCCTACCTCACCAATGCGGTCAAGCATTTCAAGTTCGAGGAGCGCGGCAAGCGCCGCATCCACCAGAAGCCCACCGCCGGCGAGGTGAGCCATTACCGCTGGTGGCTCGACCGGGAGCTGGATTTCGTGGCCCCCAGACTCGTCGTGGCCCTGGGCGCCACCGCCGTTCTGGCACTGACGGGCAAGGCGATCCCCATCACCCGCGCCCGCGGCCCGGCCTCCTTCGGCAAGCCCTATGAGGGCTTCATCACCGTGCACCCCTCCTACCTCCTGCGCCTCCCCGACGAAGCCAAGGAAGACGCCTACGCGGCCTTCGTGGCCGACCTGAAACGGGTCGGGGATCTGGCGCGCACGCTGGGGGGATAGCGGCTTGGCCACGGGATCCGGCTCTACGATCGATGACCTTGCCCTAGCTGCGGGTACGACCTGCGCATTCGGGTGTCACGGGTCCACCTGAGATGCCCCGGGTGGGATAGAAAAGTCTGATGACCGGAGCGACCCCGGAAGAAGGATCGTCCACCCGAGTGGACGTCACGCAGCGACCCAGCCAGAGCATGGCGTGTCGGACCGTCACCCGACGATCGGCAGCATGACGCGATGCGGGATCGGGACATACCGACCAAGAGACCTTGCCGACCAAAAGATCTTGGCTCCTCATCCCTGATCTCTGAGGATTGTGAGGCTTCAGGAAGAGAGGGTGTCCGGATCCTCGGCCTCCTCTCGTAAATTGGCCTCCCGGTACGGAAATGCGAGCACGAACCGCGTGCCGGGCTGCAGATCCTGCCATTCCGGTTGACCGCCGAGTTGGCGACCGAGCCCGGTGATCACCGTCATGCCGAGGCTCTTCGACCGCGAGATGGTTCGAGATGACCGGTTGCCCGGTCTGAAAGGCGTAACCGGATGGGCTCGCCGCATCGGCCCCCGTCCTTGCGATACCGACGATTCCGGGCTTCCAGCCGATCCCCGCCTGCACCACGAATTGATGCTCGGCGGGCAAGTATTCCATGATCTTGCAATACCGGCTCCGGAGCCCCTGCGCGCAGACCCGCGTCGCCTCCTGCAGGAGCGTATCGATGAATCGCGTCCTGAGCGCGAACAACCCGAACTCGGCGGTGAGTTCCTGCTGGCGAAGCCGGTAGGCCAGCTGCTCCGCGGCCCCGCCTCCCTGCTCCATGGGCACCCCCGGAGGCGTCGATCGATCTGCCGTCATGTCCGGCTTTCTTCCCAGCAGGGCCGCGGCCTCAAACAGCCAAGGCTTTCCCTGCGATCCCAGTGTGATCTCACGAGATGTGACTCGTCGAGCGCCCTCGATTCACGCGGTCGTGCCTCCATCAAACTCTTCAGACGCCGCGGGGATGCATGGTGGCGGACAGACGGTTTCCACGGGCAGGCACGGCATGCTTGCGCCGTCGCCTGGATTGTTTCCGCGAGGATTCGGGATTGCGAAAAGTCGCGAAGGCCGGACCCGAGGGGGTTCGAGAGGAGACGATCCCGCATTCCCGATCCGGGCCAGTCGCCCGACGGGGAGTTTGCCTTCTGCTAACCGAAGCGGTGCATCCTGATGTCGAGCCAAGTTGCGTATCGGCTCCCGTCGTGTGGACACGACACGATGCACCCCGCCGACCCCGTGAGCAGATCGGGGCGGCGGGGCTGCTTCAGGATAAAACGACCGTCGACCTCGCCCCTGACCACGCAGCCGCCGCGTCCCGTCACGCGTTCGGGCTTCGCACGGGGATCATCATCAATCCGGTCAGGATGAGGGCCGGCACGAAGATCGACCAGAAAGACAGGGCCGCCACGCCGAAAGCCCCGGCCAACGCCCCCACGGCGAAAGCCAGCACGGCCGAGAGCGTCCGCTTCAGGCGGGTATTGGTCTGAGCAGTGGCCCGCGCGCCGCAAAAGCGATCGGTCAGATCGATCACGGCGTGCGTGACATTCACGGTCATCACGGTCGTCGCCGCCAGATGACCGATGACGAGACGGCCGATCCCGTTCTGAATGCCCATGGCGGCGACGCCCAGCATGCCCACGGTGATCGCCGCGATGCCGTCCGGCGATCCGAGGGGCGACAGGGCGATGCCCGCAACCGCGAAGGCGATGAGAACGGCAGCCTCGAGGGCCAGCAAAGGCCGAAGCGGCGCCACCCCTCTCCGCTCCAGGACCAGGGTGACCAGTCGTGTCAGGGCGACGGCCAGGATGAAAACCGGCAGCGCCAGCAGTTTGGCGATGACGCCGCTCGATGTGGACATCAGCTCCGCACCGATGAGCACGAAATTGCCGGTGACATGCGCCGTGAAGAGGCCGGTGAGGGCGATGAAGGCGGCGGCGTCCACGAACCCCGCGGTGAAGGCCAGGCCGGCACCGATCAAGGTGTCTCCATGATCCCGAACGGGCATTCCGCGCCTCTGATCTTCCCGGGCCTTTGATTTTCCTGGGCCTTTGATTTTCCCCGTGCGCAAGGCCTGCCGAAGGCGAGCGCGCTCACCTTCGGATCGGCGTCACTCGAAGCCGATCGCGCAACCGGCTCGGGCCTGTCGCGTGCGGATCGGCTTCGACCGGGCCTCGGCTCAGGCCGAACGTGTCCCTCAGGCGGTCGCGGCCTTGCGCGGACGGCCCGCCCGCTTCGGCTTCTCGGATACCGGAGCGTCGTCCTGAACGACCGTCTCCTCCGGTTCGGGCGCAGGGGCCCGGCGCGGCTGCCCGAGGCCGAGCGACCGGGCGAGTTCCGAGCGTTGCGCCGAGTAGCTCGCGGAGGTCATCGGGTAATCCGGCGGCAGGCCGTATTTCGCCCGGTAGGCTTCGGGGCTGAGACCACGGAGGGTCAGATGGCGGCGCAGCGTCTTGTAGGGCTTGCCGTCTTCGAAGCTGATCAGAGCGTCCGGGGAAATCGATTTCTTGATCTGCGCCGGTGTCGCCTTTTCGATCTTGTCGGTCTCGGTTGCCTCCGATCCTCCGGAAGCCAGACCACTGATCGCGGCGTGAACGTTGTTTAGCAGATCAGGCAGCGCGCTTGCAGGTATCGAGTTGTTGGAGACGTAGGCGGATACGAGGTCGGCCGTGAGTTCGATATAATCGGCCTGAAATTCTTGGGCATCATCGCTCATGTGGTAGGTACTCCTGCCAATCCATCAACGGCTATAGATTGACTTCGGCGAGAATGACAATCTTTCAAGAGCTATAATTCCTTGGGCAGGAACCGTTGGTATAAAACCGGACAGAACGCTGTTTTTCAGTCATCGCACACAAACATTTATTAACGAATGTCTTATTTTCGCCTCATATAATCAGTGCCTATCGCATAATACTGACTTTTACCGGAAAAGACTTTTCCACATTTTTCAATTCTCTCACGACACAAAAGCAAATCGCCAGAATGCATATTGAATTACAATGCGATTGAAATGATAGCCTTGATCGCGCGGTGAAGTGGAAAACATGACACTCAAGTAAAACTGCGCCGCACCGCCCCGGATAATGGTCGATCCGCAAGTCCGGCGGCGAGGTTTCGAAAAGGGGCCCGGTGCGGCACGGGAGCCCGATGACGAGAGCGCGCCGGTCAGCGCGGAGAGCGGGATACGACCCCGTAGAAGATCCCGATCGCGATCAGAAACACGGCGAGGCCCGCCGTTTCGGTGACGGTGGACAACTCGGGACCGGCGATCGTCAGGGAGGCGCTGCGTCCGGTGACGGTATCGGCGGCGGCGAGCAGGACGCCGACGAAACTCTCGCCCACGAGAAAGCCCGATGCGAGCAGGATTCCACGGCGACGCACGGCCTCATAGGCGGGCTCGGCCCCCTCCCCCTCGAAGCGCTTCCGGAACGACCGCTCGCTCAGCCACGCGATCACGCCTCCGATCGCAATCGTCACCACCACGTTCAGCGGAAGATAGATGCCGATTCCCACCGTGAGGGCCGGGAACACGCGCCCGCTTCGGCGCAGCCGCGCCTCCACGGCGACGAGGGCGGCGCCAAGCCCCATACCCGTCAGCACCATGTTCCAGGGCAGCTCGCCGTGAACGATGCCGCTGGCGATCTGCGTCATCAGCGCCGCCTGAGGCGCCGGCAGGGCCATGCTCGCATCCATGCCGTCTCGCGGCAGGGCGCCGACGAACCCGTAAGCGTTGTAGAGGAGCGCCAGCAGGGGACCGATCACCAGGGAGCCGACGCCGACGCCCGCGACCAGCACCGCCTCCTGCCGCCAGGGCGTGGCGTCCACGAGTTGGCCGGTCTTCAGATCCTGCAGGTTGTCGTTGGCGATCGACGCCATGGTGACGATGACCGAGGCGACCAGAAGTGCCAGGCCGATGACGAAACGGTCGCCTTCGGGTCCCGCGCTCCGTCCGATGAGGAGGGGCAGCAGGAGAGCCACCAGCATGGTGGTGAGAATGCCGATCCCCGAGATCGGGCTCGACGACGAGCCGAGGAGGCCCGCGAGATAGCCGCAGGCCGCAGCCATGAGGAAGCCGAACCCCGCGGCGAACAGCGTCGCCACCACGATCAGCACGGGATAGAGCGCGCCGAGTTCGGCCCCGGCCGAAAACTGGCCGAGCAGGAGCGCCATCGGCAGCATGAGGGTCACGGCCGCTCCGCCGACCCAGGTGATCGGAATGTCCCGCTCCTGGCGCGGCAGGTCGCGCAGGCCCCCATGGCTGCCGCGAGCCGATGTCAGGGCGGCGCGGATGCTCGCCAGGAGCGGCCGCGCCAGCGTCGCCACGGTCCAGGCCCCGCCGACCGCGATGATCCCGGCTCCGATCAGGCGGACGCGGCCCGACCACACCGCCTCGGCGGCCGCGCCCGGGTCCATCCCCTCCCCCTGCCCGAGGGCCGTCAGGACCGGGACCGCCACACCCCAGGCGATGATCACGCCGGTCAGCAACGCGAGGCAGGCACCGATGCCGACGAGGTAGCCGACGCCGACGAGGGCAAGGGAAAAGCCGGTCCCGAGCCGGAACACGGCCCCACCGGCCTGCAGGGTGGTGTGGAGGCCCTCGCCGAGGACGCGCAAGCCGCTCGTCGCGACTGCGATCAGAGCCGCCGCCCCTCCGGCGCGGAGCAGATCGCGCAGACCGTGCCGGCTGCCGTCTCCGTCCTCGGTTCCGGCACCGGCCTTCAGCACCTCGGCGGCGGCCACGCCTTCGGGAAACGGCAGCCCGGCCTCGGCCACGAGCGCCCGCCGCAGCGGGATCGAAAAGGCGACGCCGAGCAAGCCGCCAACGAGGCAGACCCCTCCGGTTTGCCAGAAGGGAAATCCCTGCCAATGGCCGATCAGCACGAGGCCGGGCAGGACCAGGATGACGTTGCAGAGCGTGCCGGCGGCCGAGGCCTGCGTCTGCACGATGTTGTTCTCGAGAATCGAGGTCTCGCCGAACAACCGCAGCAGGCCCATCGACAGCATCGCGGCGGGAATCGATGACGAGAACGTCATGCCGGTCTTCAGGCCCATATAGACGTTGGCGGCCATGAACACGATTGTGATGGCCGCTCCGAGCACCAGGCCTCGGAGGGTCAATTCCCGGAAACGCCGCTCTTCTCCGTGAAGCTGTCGGCCGGTCCGCGCGTCCATCGATCATGCCTCATCGGCCCATCGGGCTCGTCATCGGTGAGTGAAGCGGCGGCGCGCGATACGTCCGGGATGGCGCTCTTCGGGGCATCGGCCTCGTCAGAACCCCATCCAGTATCAGGCAAGGCGCCTCGATTAACATCTGCATAATGCTTGATCGAAGTTAGTTTTAACCGAGGTTACCAATGCAACGCCGCTATAACCAGGAACAACCACAGTCAAGCCCGGTTGTGGTCGCGTATATCCAGCCTGGATCAAGCCCCATCGACGCAACATTGGCCGAACACGGATCGCCTTTCCTTTCGGACGCCGCCCGCTGGTGAACCGAGATCTACGCCGCCCAAGAGGGGGCCAGCGCGTCCACCCGCGCGACGAGCCCGACGGCCAGCGAATGAGGAACCCGACACGGGCGGATGCGCGATCCGGCTCCGACGCGAAAAGATGGGCCGAACCCGGCAAACAGACCATGGGAGATGACCGGAGTGCAGAGTGTGGGACCTGAAACGGAGGACGCCCTCGTCGATCTCATCCGCACGGTGCGGGACACGGGCTACACGTTCACGACCGTGACGCCGGCGAGCCATGCCCGCGTCAATGCACGCCCGGACGCGGCGCGCGCCCGCCACCTGCGCGACGTCCTCGGCTGGAGCCGCCCGTTCTCGGACGACGCCGTGCCGTCGGACGTTCTCGCCGCCCTGCAACGGGCGGGCGTCGTCGACAGCGAGGGTGAGTTCCGGCGCGCCACGATCCGCCTCTCGAGCCTAGACGACGAACTCTTCCTGCACTCGGCCTATCCGCCCGATTCGACGGACGCGGTCTTCTTCGGCCCCGATACGATGCGCTTCGTCTCCGCCGTCATCGCTCATCTCGCCCAACGCGAGAAACCGGTTCACCGGGCCGTCGATATCGGCTCGGGATCGGGAGCGGCCGGGATCGCCATCGCCAAGCGCGCCGCGGGCGCCGAAGTACTCCTCGTCGACATCAATCCGGCCGCCCTGCAGGCCGGCCGGATCAATGCCCGGGCCGCCGGGGTCGCCGGCATCGAGCCGAGACGGAGCAACCTCCTCGACGACGTCGAGGGCGATTTCGACCTCATCGTCTCCAACCCGCCCTTCATGATCGACCGGAGCGGCCGCACCTACCGCCATGGTGGGGGCGCCTTCGGCGAAGGGCTGTCACAGGCCGTGGTCGAGGCGGCGGCCGAACGCCTGGCACCGGGGGGCAGCCTCGTTCTGTTCACCGGCTCCGTCATCGTCGATGGCGCCGATCCCTTCCGCGACGCCGCGTTGGCGACCTGTGAACGACACGGGCTGCGCACGCAGTATCGCGAGTTCGATCCGGATGCTTACGGAGAGGAACTCGAGGACCCGGCCTATGCCGAGGCCGATCGCATCGCCCTGGTGGTGTTGACGGCGACGCGCCCAGCCTGAACCGAGGAAGGCCCTTCCATGATCGATGGTGACGCCGCCCTGTCCCCGAACCAGGCCGACCTGCTGCGGGAGGTTCTGGCGGGACTGGCGCAGCCGCAGAAGCGTCTTCCCGGCAAGCTCCTGTGGGACGAGACCGGCTCCGACCTGTTCGACCGCATCTGCAGCAGCGGCGATTACTATCCCACGCGAACCGAGATGGCGCTGTTGCCGTCCGTATCGGCCGAAATCGCCCCCCTGATCGGACCCGGCGCCACCATCGTCGAATTCGGCAGCGGAGCGAGCCGCAAGATCCGCACCCTGCTCGACGCCCTCGACCGGCCGGCGCGCTTCATCGCCATCGACATTTCGGGGGATTATCTCGACGCCGCGATCCGGCGGCTCGCTCGCGATTATCCGCAGATCGAGATGATCCCGGTCTGCGCCGATTACTCCGAACCGGTCCGGCTACCGGTCGACCTGTCGGGAGGGCCGGTGCTCGGGTTCTTTCCCGGCACCAGCATCGGCAATTTCACGCCCGCCGAGGCCGAACTGTTCCTGGGGCGGGCACGCGCCACCCTGGGGCCGAGCCGTTTTCTCATCGGGGCCGACCCCAACCGGGACGCGGACCGCCTGCGCCGCGCCTATGGCGATGCCGACGGGCTGATGCCGGCCCTGCACCGCAACCTCCTCAAAAGGCTGAACCGGGAGTTCGACGCCGATTTCGACCTGGACAACTTCCGGCACGAACCCCGCATCCTGCCCGATCCTTTCCGGGTGGAAGCGCATCTGGTGGCGCAGGAGCCGGGCCGCTACCTACTCGCGGGGACGGAGATCCGGTTCCGGGCCGGCGAGAGCATCCACACCGACAACTCGCACAAATACGCGCCCGATACGTTCCGGACACTTGCCGAGCGCGCCGGGTGGCGGCCGGAGCGGGTCTGGCTCGACCGAGCGGGCCTCTTCAGCCTTCACCTGTTCGCCGCCTGATTTCCCCCAGATCACCCGGACATCCCATGACAAGCGACGATGCGCGTCCGACCGGCTTCCCGCTCTCGGCGGCCATTCTCTTCGGCCTCGGTATCGGCGGGTTCTTCGATGGAATCGTGCTCCACCAGATCCTGCAATGGCATCACATGCTCAGCAGCGCCGGATATCCCGCGGACAGCGTCGAGAACCTGCAGATCAACACGCTCTGGGACGGTCTGTTTCACGCCTGCACCTATCTCTTCACCCTCGCCGGGCTGTTCGTGCTGTGGCGTTACTCGCGGCAGAACCATCTCCGATGGTCTGGCTGGCTGCTTCCGGGCGGCATCCTGATGGGCTTCGGGATCTTCAATCTCGTGGAGGGGACGATCAATCACCATCTCCTCGGCCTTCACCACGTCAACGAGACCGTGCCACGGGCGCAGTGGGTCTATTGGGACGTCGGCTTCCTGCTATGGGGCGCGGCGATGCTCGTCGCCGGCTGGGTCCTGTACCGACGCGGTCGGGCTCACACCGCGGTATAGGCGACCTCGCACAGCGATGTAGGCGGGCTCGCGTAGCGACTTAGGATTGCCAGCCTCAGCTTCCGTCGATGCCCTCGCGTCAGGTCCGAAAGAGATACAGCGAACCGCCGATCACCACGGCCGCGAGCACCACGAGGCCGATATAGAGCGGCATGACCCAGGAATCGCGTCCCGTCGCCCGGGCGGTGGCCTGAACCCTTGGCGAGGCCGCCTCCGTGCCCCGCGCCATCGCGATCCGTTCCTTCGAGGGCGTATTCCCGGCGGCCTCGTCATCGGTGCCAAGCGGCGAAAGGCCGACATCGTAATGGGGGATCTTGTCACCCGTCCTGCCGGAATCGATGTCGGCTTTCAGCATCGCGCTGGTGGGGCGATCGGAATCCGCAGGCGATTCGACCGCGAGGTCGGCGGGCGGCGGAGGCGTCTCGGATCGTAGGCCCATGAGAAAACTCCACTGGCGGTTCATGGCCCGCACACGCGACGCCACCTCGTGCTCGACGTCCCAGCGTCGAGGCAGCGGGGGCCGGATCGCCCCCGCTGCCTCGTGAAGACCGGAGCACCATTGGCTAGGTGAACGATCGAAACGGGTTTTAGTCCCGGTCCTGGCTTTTCAGGCTGCTTTCTCCGCCCGAAAGATCGGTCTTCGGATTGGCCAGGCCGCTCGTATTCCCGGAAACACCGGATTCGATGGCATCCGGGGGGATTTCGCGGTTGGCCGCGTGATCCTGGTATTGCTCGGTCTGGACCGTCTTGCTGTCCAATCCGCGCTGGTCGGTATGCCGAGACTTGTCGCGGTTACTCAAGACCATGTTCTCTTCGAGGATTCCCTCGGGCAGATCCGTCATCGCGCCCGTTCCGGTGCCCTTGCCCTGAGCACCCGGCCCCATGGAATGGCGATCGGCCTTGGCCATGAAACATCTCCTCCTGTGTCCGAGTTCGAAGCCCGATATCGCCGCTCAATGCGAGCGGTGACCGCCCTTCCCTTCCGCGTCATGCGCGTGGTGGCGGTCGCGCTCGCCGCCGCCGCCCGACACATGCGAGATGGGATCGTTGGTGGGACTGCCCGGGCGCGGGCCGCGATCCGGTTCGGACCGAGGTTCCGTGGCATCCTGGTGGCTGCTACCGGGCCCGCCATGATGACGATCGGCAGCCGGAGTTTTCTTCGAGGTGCTCATCAGCGGTCCTGTTGATAGCCTTGATGCGTCGTGTTGACCTTGGAATTTCCGGCCTGGCCCATCTTGTCGGGATTCTGCGTCTGGGCGGAGCCCTTGGGTGCCGTCGACACGGGCGCCTCCGGCGCGCTGCCGGGCCCCTTGTCGGATTGGTTGGCAGGTGGAACGGGTGGCGGCTTAGCAGTCATTCGGTACACCTATCGAATAGCGTTGCCTTGCAGAGAGAACGATTCATCGCATTGTCAGTTCCGATATTTATCGCTGGCAAATCATCGCGAAGCCTGAACCATATTTGTCTGCATGTTTACTGTCAGAGGCAGGCAGTAAGTTCCAGCCGTGGGTTCATCGACTGACGCAGGAATGCAGGCGGCACGACGAAGCCGCCTGCTACCGCCGCGATGGCGGCAGGAATCTTTCGTGGGCCTCGCGAACGGTAAAGCCCTCGGGGCAGCGTTTGGGGCTGCCTCCGAAGTCCGGTCCATCCGAGACGGGGTGCCCCTCAGATGATCGGCTTGCCTCCGGTCACCGCGACGGTGGCGCCGGAGACGTAGCTCGCTTCCGAGCCTGCCAACATCACATAGACGGGGGCGAGTTCGCAGGGCTGCCCCGGTCGCTTCATCGGCACCTGCGATCCGAAGCTCTTCACCTTCTCCAACGGCATGGTGGCAGGGATGAGCGGCGTCCAGATCGGACCCGGAGCCACGCAATTCACCCGGATGTCCCGTTCGGCCAGCATCTGGGCCAGACCGCCGGTGAAGTTCTGGATCGCCCCTTTGGTGGTCGCATAGGCCAGGAGCTGCGGGCTCGGCGTATCGGCATTGACCGAGGTCGTGTTGATGATGGAACTTCCGGGCTTCATATGCGGGAGCGCGGCTTTCACCAGGTAGAACATCGCGTGGATATTGGTCGCGAAGGTAATCTCCCATTCTTCGTCGGAGATGTCCTCGGGGCTGGCGAATGTCTTCTGGTGGGCCGCGTTGTTGACCAGGATATCGACCTGGCCGAACTCGGAGACGGCTGTCTCGACGATGGCGCGGCAATGCCGGGGATCCTTCACATCACCCGCCATCCGCACCGCCTTGCGACCGGCGGACTCGATCAGCCGGCAGGTCTCGTCGGCATCCTCATGCTCGTCATAATAGCTCACCAGGACATCCGCCCCTTCGCGGGCGTAGGCCAGGGCCACGGCCCGCCCGATGCCGCTATCGGCGCCGGTGATGATCGCCTTGCGACCGGAAAGGCGCCCCGACCCTTTGTAATGCGCCTCGCCGTAATCCGGGCGCGGGTCCATATCGGCATCGCGGCCCGGTGGCGTCAGGGGCCGCTGATTCTCGAATGGCGGCTTCGGGAAATCGGTCATCTCAAGCGATCCTTGCAAGAACAATCATATCTGCGTTGGCGGCGCATGAGGTGACCGCAAGCTTTATCCGCCAAAACGGCAAAGCCATCAAAAGCCATTATCCATTCTTATTCAGAAACGATGGCGAGAATACACAGCATTAACAAAAACAATAGCCATGGCGCCCTGGGTTCTGCTGTCGATCACCTCACTCGATGGGACAATTCATGGCGAAGGCTATTGTTTCGACAGCGAAGACGGTTTTAAAAGTCAGGCCGTTTTATCGATGCTCACCCACCACGCCGCCGCGTATGGCGGCTGCCGTCCTTTGACGACATCAGGCGGAAGGCCAGGACACCGAGGGCCAGAACGGCCCCTGAAACCGCGGCTTTCCTGACCAGCCCGGCACGGTTGTGTCGGAGTTCCGAACGGAAACCCATCTCGGCGGGAATGTTCGGAACGGTACCGCGACCGAAATCCTGCACCAGACCTTCGACGACATTCACCCGGTCGGCCGCCATCAGCATCAACCAATGGGCCCATTCGGACTCACTGTATTTGAAGGCCTGACGCCGCATGGCGCCACTGACGCCGCTCGGCGGTGTCGAGGTGCCGAACACCGCCGTGAGGTTGTTCCGCTCGATGGATTGCAGGATCTCGACCGTCTGTCGCTGTTGCGGCGGCCGCGGCCAGTTCATCCCGCCCTTGTCGTCGCGCGATCGGTCGCGCATCGGGTAGGTCGGGTCGTTCTCCGGATTGGCATCGGCACCCCAGCCGGGGATCTTGGATGGGTCGATCGGAAGGTTTCGCATGTCGGTCTTCCTCACCCGCGCGCCGAAGGGGGGACGAGTACGGGCTTGATGCATCCGTCGAGCTTGGCCGAGAAGATGTGATACGCGTCTGCGATCTCCTCCAGAGGCACCTTGTGCGTGATCAATGCTTTCGGGTTCAGGCGTCCGGCCTCGATATGCTCGATCAATCTCGGCAGGAGGCGCTTCACCGAGGCCTGGTTGGCCCGGATCGTAATGCCCTTGTTCACGACATTGCCGATGGGGATGAGGTTGCCCGTGGGACCGTAGACGCCCACGATCGACACGACGCCGCCCTTCTTCACCGAATTGATCGCCCAATGGAGTGCGGTCGCGGCACCCGCCTCGAGCTTCAACTTCGTACCGAGGAGGGTATGCAGGGCGCTGCCCGCCGCGTCGCCGCCGACGGCATCGATGCAGACATCGGCACCGAGGGAATCGGTGGTCTTCTTCAGGAAGACGACGGGATCGTCCATCGAGCGGAAGTTGTAGACTTCGGCGGGACAATAAGTCCTCGCGAAATCGAGCCGATAGTCGATGTGGTCGATGACGATCACACGTCCGGCACCGAACAGCCACGCACACCGGGCCGCCATGATCCCGACGGGACCGGCACCGAAAACCACCACCGTGTCGCCCGGCTGAATGCCGGCCATCTTGGCCGCCTGGTACCCTGTCGGCACGACATCGGTGAGAAGCACCGCGTCGTCGAGATCCATCGTCGATGGGATCTTGCAGGGGCCAATATCGGCATAGGGGACACGGACATACTCCGCCTGCCCCCCATCGTAGCCGCCGGCCGTGTGCGAATAGCCATAGATGCCTCCGAGCGCGCTCGCCTGCGGGTTGGCTTCATGGCAATTGCCGAAGAGACCCTGCCGGCAGAAATGACATTGGCCGCAGGCGATGTTGAACGGGACGATCACGTGGTCGCCGACCGAGAGGTTGCCGACCTGCGAGCCGACCTCCTCGACGACACCGATGAATTCATGGCCGAAGGTCATGCCCACCCGGGTATCGGGAACGAGGCCATGGTAGAGATGAAGGTCCGAGCCGCAGATGCAGGTGCGGGTCACCCGCACGACGGCATCCTGGACATGTTCGCAGACCGGAACCGGCTTCCTGTCGACCCGAACCCTGTAGGGCCCGCGATAGTTCATCGCCAACATGTCTCGGATCCTCCCCTGAATCCTGATCCCTGGACCGTCCGCGGAGGCTCCCCGCGCCGACGACTCTCAGCCAAGCCGGACGGTATTCGGCTCACACGGATTGGCGCCGAGCTTCCACCGTTCGCCAGGGCGATCGTCGACCCCATGGCGCCTGGCGAATACTCAGCGCCCAGTATTCAGCGGTCGGCTTTTTCGTCGGATGCGCTGAGTTCCAGATAGCGCAACGTCGTCGGCTGGATGAGCTCGGCGACGGTCTTCGCCATGGCCTGCTCCTCCCTCAGGGATTGCTCGAATGCGGTGCGGTGCGCACTCTGCCCGGCGGCATCCCCGATGGTCACCAGCGAGGTATAGGCCGCGATCTCGAAATTCTCGAAGGCATGATTGGCGAAGGTGTTCTTCAGGATTTCGTCCTGAGCCGGCACGTGCCCCAGCGCCATCATGTTGCCGACGAAGCCGAGGAACCCTTCCTTGATCGCCGAGGGGCCATCGCCGAGGGATGACAGCGCCTCTTCGAGCCGGTCACGCTGGCCATGCGTCTCTTGGATATGGCGACGCAACGCCGCTTCCATTTCAGGATAGCGCTGCAGGCGTTCGACCTGCCTTTCCATAATCTGAAGCGCCTGCAACTCCAGGGCATGCGTGTTCTTCAGGGCAGTAACATAGATGGAGCGCGGGTCGAGTGCCATGTAGACTGTCTCCGAATATTAAACTGTGTTATGTCTCGATTGGACGAAATCCTTGTCTCTCTAACTGTTGACGCTGAAGCCGGTTGCTTAAAGCCTCGCTCAAAATGCGGATACGCTTGCTCGGTGCCCATAAGCCGCAGCGAATGCGATCTCATTTCCTGAGACATCCTTGAGCGGATCGAGCTTGGCCGGGCCGGGCCGGGGTCGCTCGTCGTTGCGACATCGCCGGTCTCGCCACCTCGCTCCAAAAGCGAGCCGGAAGGCGGCACATGCGCCGACGACTTGCACCGACAGCCAGAGGCGGAGAGCTTACCCGCATCGGATCGGCGAAGAGGTCGGAATGGCTCAGGCGAGAGGGAGGCCGGCGGTGTCGATCGGACTCGCGACGTCAGCGCGCATTCCGTGATCGCGCAACGGCTTAGCCCGGCTTCAAATATCAGTAAGGCTCGCGCGGGGGATGACGCAAGGCGCGCACTGGAACGCTTCCGATCCAAGGGGCTTTGCTCCCTGCAACGACGAGGGAGCACATCCGTGAAGACAGCCGACACACCGCAGCCTGGCGCCGATCTGCAGCCCATCGACACTCCGCCGGCTGCCCCCGAAAAGCCTGAGCGGCAGCCGCCCTCGATCCCGGAGGAAGACGATCCGGAGATCGAAAAGACAGAAGAGCAGCCGAGCTGACTCCGCATCCTTCATCGGTGTGTTCAACGCGCGAAGCCCCGGACCTCTCGGGTCGCCGGGGCTTCGTCACATTCGCTCAACCTGCGGTCACCGGGGCGCACAGTCGAACCGTGCGCCCGACAACCCTCCACGTTCTACGGACGGATACCGATCTCGGAGGGATGGCGCAGGCCGTGCCGGATGCCGTTCGGCAGGAAGGCCGAACTGGTCATCGCCGCCATCGGCGACATCAGATGCCAATGCGCCGCATCCCGAGGAGTGCCGCTCGATCCGCAGCGTGACGACGGCCGGCTCGCCAGCGTCCCGCCCATCGCGGCTTCCAAGGCCTGCAGGGCCTTCGCGATACGGTCGGGGATTTCCCCCTCGACCGGCGGAAAGGCCTTCGCCATGGCCCGGTCGACGCCGTCCCTGAACGGCATAGCCTCGCTGGCATGGCTGCGAAGCTGCCAGATATTGAGCGGGTTGTCGTTCATGGGGTAAAACTGTCGGCTACGGCGCCGGTTCGCTGACGGGCAGTCCATCTGCCCGCGAAACTGCTTAAGTCCCCATCTTTCACTTAGTTCACATTCTCATCCGAGAAAGCAAAAAAAGCCGCCCGAGGGGCGGCCTTTCTGCGCGACGATCCGTGTTTGAGCCGGACTTCAGACACTCATCAGAACGCTTGCCGAACTCACCAGCGTCGCTGCCAGCATGAGGGTGGCGGCGGCCGCCATGGCGTATGAGAAGATCTTCATTCAGCAGCGATTCCCGCCCGAGGTCTGACCATATTGCTGGACCGGAAAGTTCTGCTGGTTCGCATTGCCTTCGGCGGCGGAGCTCATAGGACAGGTGGCCGGGTTGCGCCCGGCATTGCCGTCGCGGAGACCGAGAGACCCCGTGGCCTCGACGTCGTAGGCATTGAACGAGCTGTAACGGGTCGGGCGCTCGAAAGCCATCGCGGACGAGATCGAAGCAGCGCCAAGAACAAACGCAGTGGCGATAGCGGCGATACGGGTCTTCATCTGTATTACGAGCTCCTAATTAACGCCGATTCCGAACAACTCGGCTCGTTCGTCTTGTGTTATTTGAATATGGGGCAGCAATCTCATTCCTGACGTGCTGAGCCGCACTCAGCATCGCGGATTAGACCCGGCTACTCTTCTGTCGGTGATATACCAGAGGCAAAACAACTGCTTGGCCGCCGCGCGACCGGCGACCGAAGAGGACGAGCGGGTCGCGAGGCCGATGAGGCTCGACGATGTCAGCCGACGGCGCGACATCGTCACCCTGGCCCCAGCGGACCGGACCGGGAGGAGCGAGCCGGACGGTTTCGGAGGGGAGCCGGATGTCGCGACGACGAGGATCGACCACGAGGCTGCGGAGAAAAGCTTTCACGTCCCGTCTCCATCGAACGTCGAACGCAGACTCCCTGGTACGAAATGCCTCACGCGGCCCGTCCATCTTCAGCGAGCGCCGGGCTCGAAAGCTGAAGGATGACTTGTTTTCATTTAACCAAGTCGTGCCAAGGGTAGCGGAACGCCACCGATGCTACAGGGAATGAGACCTGTGTTATTTTTCGATGCAGACCGCCGCGCGCTCATGACCGCGATAGACGAGTCCAGCGCTCGGGTCGAATTCAACCCAGACGGCATAGTATTGAATGCCAATCCGCTCTTCCTCGATGCGATGGGATATTCCCTCTCCGAGTTGAAGGGTCGGCATCATTCACTCTTGGTTTCTTCCGAAGATCAGAAAAGCGACGATTACCGGTTGTTCTGGGAGGCCTTGCGCCGCGGCGAAGCACAGACGCGCGAGTTCAAGCGCATAGCCAAGCATGAGCGCGAGGTATGGATCCAGGCGACTTACTATCCCGTGTTGGACCGCGCCGGGAAGGTCAGCCGAATTGTCAAGTTTGCGACCGATGTCACCGCTCAAGTGTTGCGCAACATCGAACATGACGGGCAACTCGACGCCCTCCATCGCTCGCAGGCCGTGATCGAGTTTGCCCTCGACGGTACCATCCTGACCGCCAACGCGAACTTCCTGTCGGCGATGGGCTACACGCTCGAGGAGATCGGCGGGCGGCATCACAGCCTCTTCGTCGACCCGTCGGAGCGGGTGGGCGCCGCCTACCGCGAATTCTGGACGTCGCTCGCCCGTGGCGAGTTTCGTTCCGGCGAGTTCAAACGGATCGCCAAGGGCGACCGCGAAGTATGGATTCAGGCGACCTACAACCCGATCCGCGACCGGAACGGGGTCCCGATCAAGGTGGTGAAATTCGCCAGCGACATCACCCGGCAGAAGCTGCAGACCGCCGATGCCATGGGGCAGCTGGAGGCCGTCAATCGGTCCCAGGCGGTGATCGAGTTCGCGTCGGACGGCACGGTCCTCGACGCCAACGAGAACTTCCTGAACGCGGTCGGTTACCAATTGGACGACATAAGGGGGCGCCCGCATGCCATGTTCGTCGAGCCCAGCTATGCGCGGACGCCGGATTACGCCGCCTTCTGGGACCGCCTGCGGGCAGGACAATTTTCCTCCGGCATGTTCCAGCGCTTCGGCAAGGGAGGCCGCTCGGTCTGGATCCAGGCGAGCTACAACCCGATCTTCGATCCCAGCGGCCGGCTGACCAAGATCGTCAAATACGCCTCGGACGTCACCGCCAACATGGAGGCGCGATCCGTCGCGGTCGAGGCGGCGGAGCGGACCCTCGACCACGTCCAGTCCGTCACCGACGCCGCCGACGCCATGAACGCGTCCGCGGAGGCCATTTCCCGCAGCATGGCCCAGTCCAAGACGGTGGTGGACGACATCCACGGGCGTGCCGGCGAAGCGGATGCCGCCACCGAGCGGCTGCGAACCGCCACCGAGGCCATGGGCGGCGTCGCCTCGGTCATCGCCGGCATCGCCCAGCAGATCAATCTGCTGGCACTCAATGCGACGATCGAGGCGGCGCGGGCCGGCAGCGCGGGGCGCGGCTTCGCGGTGGTCGCGACCGAGGTCAAGAGCCTCGCCAGTCAGGCGGCCTCCGCCACGAACCGGATCAGCAGCGAGATCGCCGGCATGCAGGCGGTCTCCACCGAAGTGGCGGCGACCCTGGCCTCCATCACGCAGGCGATCGGGACGATCAGCACGCATGTGGCCGGAGTCACCGAGTCGGTGAATGAGCAGGCACGGACGACGGGGGACATCCTGGTCAGCATGCGGCAAGCGGCCGATGGCGTGTCGAGCATCAGCACGGGCCTCGACAATTGGACCGTCGGCATGGAGGAACGCCGCGGAGAGCGCCGGAGGCGCGTCCTGCTGCCGGCCCATATCCACCTCCCCGGCGGCGAACGCATCGCGTGTTCGGTCCGCGACCTGTCGGAGGGAGGCGCGCGGTTGCATGTGTCGCGACGCGCCGACGTTCCCGACCGGTTCGCCGTCACCATCGACGAGAACGGACGCCGGTTCGATTGTGAAGTCCGGCATCGCTCGGGCGCGGGCTTGAACGTTCAGTTCCGCGACGCCACGGAGACGAGCCTCGACCGCGTGGCGTGACGCCGACGCCTCAGGGCGTTCCGCGCCGGGCCGGCCATCCCGACACGCTTCGGGGGCCCGTCCGGCGGCGGGATGGCCGATATCTGTGTCCGCGGCGCAACAGGACGGGGGCTTTCGCGCCCAGTGAGAAGCAGGGCGTCCCGGCGGGTAAGGCCGGCCGGCAAGATGTTTCCGACAGAAACACAAGGGCTTGATCCGTCGGGGGCAGGACATTTTAGAAATCATATAAACTATTGACGTGCTTGCATAATTTTGAATCCACCCGCTTGTTTCGGCGCCAGGAGATCGTGCGGTCCCGCGGTGATCCCAAGGTGGTGGGAGCTGGTTTTATGCAGCCGGTATCGATGGATGCGCTGCATCGTAGCCAAGGCGCGAAGCTTCAGCGTTTCCTCCTGCGCCTGCTCGGCAATTCCGCCGACGCGGCCGACGCCCACCAGGAGACCTACCTGCGCATGCTCGCGGCGCTCTCGCGCACCAGCGTCGAGAACCCCTCCGCCTTCCTGTTCCAGGTCGCCAACAACGTCGCCCTGCGGATGCGGAACCGGCAGCGGCTGGAAGGGACGCTGTTCCATTCCGTGAGCGACGCGGAGATGTCGGACATCGTCGATGCCTATGCGTTGCCGGAACGGCAGGTGATGGCGCGCCAGGAGCTCCGTCGGCTCGCCGCCGATATCGACGCGTTGCCGCCCCGGTGCCGGGAGGTGTTCCTCCTCGTCCGCATCGACGGCCATTCCAACGGCGAGGTGGCCACGCGCCTGGGCATCAGCCGCAACATGGTGGAGAAGCACCTCATCAAGGCCCTCCTGCATTGCCGCAGCCGGAGCCGCGAACGTTCGTGACACGCGACGTCAGGGATCGGCCGCCTCGTTGATCAGAGACGGTAGGGACACACGGCTCGGCGATCCGAGCCGGGATCGGGTCCGGAGAGCAGAACCGTGACCAAGGACAAAACCACAGACGCGGACGCGCGCGACGACGAGGATCCCGTCTTCGAGGCCGCGGCCGGCTGGGTCGCGCGGCTCTCCTCCCCCGATGCGACGGACGAGGACCGCGACGCCTTCACGGAATGGCGCGATGCCGACCCCACCCATGCCGAGGCTCATGCCGAGATGGATGCGCTCTGGCGCAGGCTCGGCCATGTGCCCGACCCACGCAGACGCCGCACCTCGCCGACAGGACTCGCCGCCCTCGCCGTGGCGGCCATCCTGTGCGCGGCGTTGATCCATCAACTCGGCCTGATCGACCGGTTTCGGTCCGATCTCTGGAGCGGCGTCGGCGAGATCGGCCATTCCGTCCTGGCCGATGGGAGCCGCATCGACCTCAATACCGACACGGCGGTGGCGCTGCGGTTCACGGACACCGAACGCGGAATCGAGCTCCTGCGCGGCGAGGCGTTCTTCGACGTCGTCCCGGATTCCCGGCGCCCCTTCGTGGTGCGCGGCAACGGCTTGAGCGTGCGGGCGATCGGCACGCGCTTCTTCGTCCGCGCGGACGGTGCGGACAGCCCCGTCGGGGTCACCGAGGGACGCGTCGATGTGGCGGACGAGAGCCGGCACATGCTGGTATCGGCGGGCGAAGCGGTGAGTCGCGAGGACGGGGCGCCCTTCGGCGTCGTCACGGCGGATCCGAGCCGGAGCGTGGCGTGGCGGGAGGGTCGCCTCGTCTTCTCGGGCGAACGGCTCTCCGCCGTCCTGGGGGAGCTCGACCGCTACCGCCACGGCCGCGTCGTCCTCATCGACGCCAAAGCCGGCGAGCGGCGCGTCACCGGGGCCTTCGACCCCCACAATACGGACGAGGCGCTGGACGTGATCGCGGCGACGATGAACGTGCGCGTCACCCGTCTCACGCCCCTCCTCGTCCTGGTCGGGTCGCCGCTATAGGAGGCCGAAATAATTCCGTTCTCGGACGTCAGGAGATTGGGGGCCCGTTGATCTCAATCGGTAAGGGACGAGAGAGCGCGAAGCGCACCGTCCTGTTCAACCGACGGATGGGGCGTGCAATGGCGGCGCGAGAGCTTGGGTTTGCAGGGGAGCGGCGCGCGAGGGTGTTCCTCGCCGGCGTGTCGATGCTGGTGATGGTCCCCGCCGCCGCGCAGAGCCAGGAGGCGAAGCGCCCGCCATCGGCCAAGGACCGAAAGGCGAGCATCATCGCCCTCGCTCCCGAAGCCTCGGCCCCGCGACAGGGGGACAGCGTGTCCCTGTCGATTCCGAAAGGGCCTCTGGAAACGGCCCTGGTCACCTTCACCGAACAGGCGAAGGTCAAGCTGGTCTACGCCACCGAGCTGACGGCGAGACTGAACACCAACGGCGTCGACGGCGCGTTCCTGCCCCTCGACGGCCTGGCCAGGATCCTCGAAGGCACCGGCCTGACCCACCGGGCGGTCGGCCCTTCCACCATCACCCTCGTCAATCCGAGCTACGTCCAGCTCGGCCCGGAGCCGGCCGGGGCGGTGACCCTCGCCGAGCTGAGCGTCGAGGCCCAGCGCCTGAACCGCGCGTCGCTCGCGGGGCTGCCCCCGTCGAGCGGAACGGTGGGCCAGCCTCCCGTTCCCTATGCCGGCGGCCAGGTGGCGACGGGAAGCCGGCTCGGCCTCCTCGGCAACCGCTCCGTGCTGAACACGCCCTTCAACGTGACGAGCTACACGGAAAAGCTGATCACGGACCAGCAGGCGCGCACGGTCGGCGACGTCGTGCAGAACGATCCCTCGGTGCGCAACGACGCGCCGCCCTATAGCGAGCGCGATTCCTTCTTCATCCGCGGCTTCTCGGTCACCAACCTCGACACCGCCTTCGACGGGTTGTTCTACATCGCCAATGCGCGCCGAACCTTCACCGAAGGCCTCGAGCGCGTCGAGGTGCTGAAGGGCCCCACCGCCTTCCTCAACGGCGGCGTCGGCCGTGTCGGCGGCACCATCAACCTCATCCCGAAGCGCGCCTTCGACGAGCCACTCACGCGGATCACGACGAGCTATTTCAGCGATTCCCAGGTCGGAACCCATCTGGATTTCGGACGCCGCTACGGCGCCGCCAAGGAATGGGGCATCCGCTTCAACGGCGCCTACCGCAACGGGGGCACGCCCCTCGACAAGAACGCCATCGAGGTGGGCATCGCGGCTTTGGGCCTCGATTATCGCGGCGACCGGTTCCGCGCCTCCCTCGACCTCAACCATTCCAACCAGAACATCACGGCGCCGACATCGCTGTTCAACGCGGCCGCACCGAACATCGCGGTGCCCCGCGCCCCGAACAACCGGCGCAACACGGCGAACACGAACGAATATATCGACACCACCTACGGCATGGCCGCCGGCCGGGTCGAATTCGACATCCTGCCGGAGACGACGATCTACGCCGCGGGTGGCATCAGCCGCTACCGCGAGGATTCGCTGAGTTCCTATTACCTGATCACCGGAGCCTCGGGGCAGGCCACCAACACGCTCGCCATCGCTCCCCTCGAATTGCAGGGCCTGACCGGCGAGATCGGGCTGCGCTCGCATTTCCACACCGGCTTCATCGGGCACCAGGTCTCGGTCTCGGCGACCGAGGCCGTGAACAAGAACTTCTCGCGCGGCTACTTCCCCCCGAGCCTCCCGAGCTTCCAGACCAACATCTACGCTCCGACCTACCTGCCGTTCGGATCGGTCGCCACGGGGGTCTATCCCCGCTCCAGCCGGCAACCCCTCTTCACGGAGCTGAGCGCACGCAGCGTGGCCGTGGCCGACACCCTGTCGCTGGGTGAAGACCGCTTCATGCTGACGCTCGGCGGGCGCTTCCAGGACATCGCGGTCAACAGCTACGTCACCCGCCCGGTGGCCAATCAGGGGTCGCTGGCATCGAGCTACGACCAGGGCCGGTTCAGCCCCGCCATCGCCCTGGTCATCCGCCCCTTCGAGAACTTGTCGTTCTACGGCAATTACATCGAGTCCCTTGACGCAGGCCCGAGCGCGCCGGTCACCGCGGTCAATGCCAACGAGATCTTCGCCCCCACCGTGAGCCGGCAGAAGGAGGTCGGCGCCAAATACGATTTCGGCACCGTCTCGGTCACCGCCTCTCTGTTCGAGATCGAGCAGCCGAGCGCCTTCACGGATCCCGGCACGAGGCGCTTCTCCGTGAGCGGGCTGCAGCGCAACCGGGGCGCCGAGTTCACCGTGTTCGGCGAGCCCGTCGCGGGGATCCGCCTGCTCGGCGGCATCGCCTTCATCGACGCGGAACTGGTCAGGACGCTCGGAGGGCAGTTCGACGGAAACGCCGCTCCCGGCGTCCCCGACATGGCGATCAACCTCTACGGCGAATACGACCTGCCGCCGTGGCTGGCCCCGGGCCTGACCCTCACCGGGCGGGCCATCCATACCAGCCGCCAGTTCTACAATCAGGCCAACACCCAGTCGGTCCCCGACTGGACCCGCTTCGATGCCGGCCTGCGCTACGCCTTCGAGGGTGTCTCGGGCAAACCCGTGGTGCTGCGGGCCACCGTCGAGAACCTGTTCGACGATTCGTACTGGGCCTCCGCCGCACGCGGCTTCCTCGCCGTCGGCGCCCCCCGAACCGTCATCGTCTCCGCCTCCGTCGATTTCTAGAGGCCGTGCCCTTTGCTCGACGCGCCGGCGCGTCGGGCAATGTGTACGAAGCTTGCAAACCGTCGGGCGGTCGATCACGAATCCGAGGTGCACCGCGTGACCGATGAACGCAGATGAAGCGCTGGGGTCAGATCAAGGGCGATGTCGATGACAAGGCGGTGGCCGAGAAGGTCTATCTCGCCACCGATGCCGCAAGATTGATGACGGAGGCCGGCCTCACCCCGCCGACGGCGACCACCAAGACTTTCTCGGTGATGGGCAAGGTCTTCGATCCGGCGAAACCCGAAGAGTATCTGAACTCCTTCGCGATCAAGCGGGCGGGCTGAGCCATGGAGGCCTCCCTCCCGCCCCGCGCCGGATCGGTCTCCCGGTCATCCTCATCGGCTCGCACAGACGGGTGCGACATGTGGTCGAGCGCCGTCAAAAAATAACGCAAGAAATAGCAGCAACAAATATAGTTGCCTAATGTCAGGGCAATCGCGCGCCCTATCCTAGGCATGCCCGTGAGTGAGAGCGTCGTCGCTCCCGCCTCCACCAAGATGAGGCGGGACATGCCGCGCTATCATTTCAACGTGTACGATGGAAAGAGCACCCTCGATCAGGATGGGACAGAGCTCAATAGCTTCGAGGAAGCCAAGTTTGCGGCAGTGTGCCTAGCCGGCAGGATCATTCTCGAAAACTTCAAGCACATTTGCTCGAGCGATGAGTGGCGCCTCGAGGTCGCAGATGAAAATGGGCTTTTGCTGATCTGGCTAGATTTTACGATGATCGAGTCGCCTATCGTTGAAACCATGAGAAGACGGCCAAGCTATCAATCATGAATTTCATCTGATCTGAACAGATAACATATCTGCTTCCATGCACGAGGAAAGTCCGCTTCATCCTCGCTCGCCCCGGCGTCACGGGCGGCTTCGATGAAGCGGCGCCTCCGTTCCTCACGCGTCGACGACCCCGCCCCTCTTCGCGGGCGGCCTTGGTGCGGTCTCAGGCTCGTCCAGAATCGCCCTCGTTTCTTCGACCACCGCTTTGGATCTCGCGACAGACTGTCGGGCGTCCGCGGCCGATTGCAGGATGAACTCAAGGAACTCAGCGTCACTGACTTGCATGGCCTGTCCTGGCGTCAGCGGGCGTCCTGGCCGTCCCGGCTTTGGGGGGGGGGGTGTCGGCGGTCATGACAGTGGCTCCTGCATCGTCGAGGAATGTAGCGCCAACGCGCCGGACAGCAAAAAGCCTCCGAACCCGATCCGGCAGCCCATACTTGCAGTATCCGTGTCCCGCGATTCATGACGTGCCGCCTCGGGAGGACACGTTACGGCGAGCCTGGCCCGTCGCCCTGTGCCTGTCAGCGTAGCCACGCCCCCTCTTCTCGCCCTTCGGCTTCACGGTGCGGTCGTTGCAGACGAAGGTCTCATCGCCCTCGACAAGGCCGCCGCTGCCGACATGCCACCGCAATGAGGTCACACGGGGCCTTCCGCCTAAAAGAGGCGATCCAGCGTCCCGAAAGCTGCGGCCTCGTCGTGAAGGAACCTGGCGGAATGGGCGGATATCGGGGCAAAACTCTATGAAGAGGAAGCCAGACCGTCAGGCCGTATGGGCGAATGGTACGATCGCCAAGCAAAGGTTTTGAGATGTGCCCCGCCCCAACGCGGTCGGGCGCAGCCCTGGCACGGTCCGGCGGAGTTCAGCCGCAGGCGTCCCATCTCAGCATCGCCATCTGCGCCACGCCCTCCAGTTCGGCCCGGCTCGCGCCGTCGCGGGCCAGGATCGACATGCCGCTCTGGACGGTCTGCATGAAGCGGGCGAGGGCGTGAATGTCCGTCTCGCCCGCAAGCTCGCCCGACGACACGGCCCCGGCCAGGCACGCCTCCAGACGCTCCAGCGTCACGGCACGCGCCGACCGAACCAGATCGCCGAGGTCCGATCGCCCTTCGCCGCCGACGGACGAGAGCGTCACCATGCAGCCGAGGGGATTGTCGGCGAGCGATCCGGTCAGGGCCGCGGCCGAGTCCATGAGTAAGGACAGCACCGCCTCACGCGCCGTCCCGGCGGATCGGAACCTGCCCCAGACCAGCGCCTCGTAGGTCGTGTTGTAGTGGCGCAGGGCCTCGGTGAAGAGCGCCTCCTTCGATCCGAAAGCGGCGTAGAGGCTGGGCGATCCGATCCCCATCGCCTCGGTGAGGTCGGCGATGGACGTCGCCTCGTAGCCCTTGCGCCAGAACAGGTGGGTCGCCTGCGTGAGGGCGGCCTCGCGGTCGAAGGCACGAGGGCGTCCGCGCCCCCGGACCGACCCTGCCGCGACGCGTCCCGGTTTCTGCTCTGATTTCTGCATCGATCGATATATAAATCTCTTGACCCCGATCACCAACACGCCTAGCTATTTTTGTGTCGATCGATACATAAAGGTTGAGTGATGCAGGAACTGGCTGGAAAGCGCGCACTCGTCACGGGTGGCTCACGAGGCATCGGCGCCGCCATCGCGCTCGATCTCGCGGACAGAGGGGCGGACGTGGCGATCACCTACGAGCGGTCGGCCGACCGCGCGGCCGAGCTGGTGCGCGCCATCGAGGCGAAAGGCCGGCACGGGCTCGCCATTCAGGCCGACAGCGCCGATGCGGCGGCCGTGAAACGCTCGGTCGACGAGGCCGTGGCGGGACTGGGCGGTCTCGACATCCTCGTCAACAATGCCGGCATCGCCCGCTACGGCGCGGTCGCGGAGATCGGCCTCATCGACATCGACGCGCTCCTGAACGTCAATGTGCGGTCGGTGGTGCTGGCCTCCCAGGCCGCGATTCCGCATCTCGGACAAGGGGGGCGCATCATTTCGATCGGCTCGTGCCTCGCCGAGCGCGTCCCCTTTCCCGGCGTGACCGTGTACTCGATGACCAAATCGGCGCTTCTCGCCTTCACCCGGGGGCTGGCCCGCGAACTCGGGCCTCGGGACATCACCGTGAACCTGGTCCAGCCGGGTGGAACCGACACCGACATGAACCCCGCCGACGGTCCCCAATCCGATGGTATCCGCGCGCTGACGCCGCTCGGCCGCTACGGTACGCCGGAGGACGTCGCCGCCGCCGTGGGCTTCCTCGCGAGCCCGGCCGCACGGCAGATCACCGGATCGGTCGTCACCGTGGATGGCGGCGTGAACGCCTGAGCGGGGATCCGAGACACGGCCTTGGAGCGCTCTCCGCCGAAGTGGATCCCGGTTCGGCGAAAAAGAGCGCGGTAAAACAAAGGCCTGGAGATGTGACCCGACCCAACGTGGTCGGGCGCAGCTCTAGCGGAAAGACCGAGGCCGCCGGCATCAATCCGTCGTGGATCGCGCGCCCCGTTCGGCCTCGGTCGTCCCCGGCACGATGCCCTTGGCCGAGACGTGCCGCACGAAGGCGTCGACCCAGGAATCGAAGCAGGCCATGGCTTCGCGTTCCTGAACCATGTCGTCGGCCTGATCGTCGGCATAGGGCCGCTCCAGACCGACCGAGGCATGCCGCCAGAGCTCGTCCGGCACCTCGATGCCGCTGTAGCGGCACTGCCAGACCAGGCCCTGGTAAGCCTTGCGCTCATCGCCCTGGTAAGGCTCCCGCGCCGGGTCGAACCAGTCCTTCTGCCGGAGGATGCGGGGGCGGCGATCACCGTCGAGTTCGTTGCCGCCCTCGTTGCCGTAGCAGAAGAACCCGGCCGTGCGCCCCTCCAGGTGGTTCCGGGTCAGCTCCCGCCAGAGCGGCGATTTTTCCAGCGCCTGCGCCTTCAGGGTGCTCTTCTTGTCGATGAGGTCGGGGCGCGGGTTGCCGCCGCTCATGCAGACGAGGCGGTCGAACATCGCCTTGAGGTTGGTGGAGGGACCATACCACCAGACCGGCCCTATGATCGCCCAGGCATCGGCACGGGCGAGGCGCTGGTAGAGCTTCTCGTTCCACATCAGGTCGGGCTGGTGGTCGCTGTCCGGCCCGTAGCAGTTGCAGGGCCAGACGCAGAGCGCCATCGAGGAGCCGACGCAGCCATTGCAGCCCTGGATCTTGGGCTTGCCGTGCTCGTTACCGATATCGACATGGTCGACCTGCCAGCGCGCCGGCAGGCGCCCGAGCATCCGGTGCATCAGAAACCGGGCCTTGCCGTCCATGCCGGGGCATCCGTCGAGCCGCCTTGCCGATCCGGCGACCACGAGGACCTGGAATGGGCGTGTCTCCAGCGGCAACGTTTCGACTTCGGCTTGCAAGTTATCCAACGTTTTCCGCTCACCGGCTGAAGTGTCCATACGGTCCCGGCACCGCACCGCGACCCCGCCCAACAAAAACAGGAGGCGCAATGGCAGGTTCCTGATCGCCTTCAACCTATGCCTGATCTTCGACGTGCCGACGCCATGTCCTGGTGTGAAGGACGACAGAGCCTCCGCCATTGTTCCGGGCGATGTGTCCAATCCGACCTATCGCGCTGACACGGGCTGATGCATGATGGATTCCGACAGAAGGCCATGGGCCGCCCCCTCGATGGGCGGCCGCCCGATGCGCCTCTCCCGCATCATGGTGACCATGCCAGACGACAGTCAGCCTACCGCCCCGACCGGCTCCCGCAACGCGCTCTCCACCGGCATATCCGGGCTCGACGACGTCCTCGCCGGCGGCCTCACCCGTGACCGGCTCTACCTCGTCGAGGGCAGGCCCGGCACCGGCAAGACGACCCTGTCGCTGCAGTTCCTCCTCGAAGGCGTCGCCCGGGGCGAGAAGGGCCTCTACGTCACGCTGTCGGAAAGTGCCGACGAGCTCCGGGCCGGTGCGGCGTCCCACGGCTGGTCCCTGGATGGCATCGACGTCTACGAACTCGTCAGCGAACTCGGCCTCGACCCCGATAGCGAGCAGTCGATCCTGCACCCGTCGGATGTGGAGCTCGGCGAGACCGTGCGCGAGGTCATGGAACGCGTCGACGCGCTGCAGCCGGCCCGGATCGTGTTCGACAGCCTGTCCGAGCTCCGGCTCCTGGCCCAGAATCCCTTGCGCTACCGGCGTCAGATCCTCGCCCTGAAGCAGTTCTTCGCGTCGCGCGGCTGCACGGTGCTGCTGCTCGACGACAACACGGCGGACGTCCAGCTCCACAGCATCGCCCATGGCGTCATCGTCGTGGAGCAGATCGAGCGCGAGTTCGGGGCGGAGCGTCGGCGCATCCGCGTCGTCAAGATGCGCGGCGTCAAGGTCCGTGGCGGCTTCCACGACCTCGTGCTCCGCACCGGCGGCCTCACCGTGTTCCCGCGCCTCGTGGCGGCCGAGCACGCGGACGAGTTCGACCCGGTCACCACCTCGACCGGTTTGGTGGAGCTGGACCTGCTGCTCGGGGGCGGCCTCGTGCCGGGCACCAACACGCTGCTGATGGGGCCGTCCGGCGTCGGCAAGACCACCACCGCCATCCGCTGCCTGCTCACCGCCCTGGAGGGCGGATCGCGCGCGACCTACTTCCTGTTCGACGAGGGCAGGGCGACCCTGCTCGCCCGGTCCGCGCTCCTCGGCATGGATCTGCGTCCCCATATCGCGAGCGGCGCGCTCGAACTGATGCAGATCGACCCGGCCGAGATCTCGCCGGGCGAGTTCACCTGCCGGGTGCGCGAGGCCGTCGAGGCGCAGGGATCGTCCTTCGTGGCCATCGACAGCCTCAACGCCTACGTCCACGCCATGCCGGGCGAGCAATACCTCGTCCTGCAGATGCACGAGCTCCTGAGCTACCTCAACCAGAAGGGCGCCACGACCGTCCTCGTGCTGGGCCAGCACGGGGTCATCGGCGAGGTCCGCACCGACGTCGACCTGAGCTATCTCAGCGACGGCATCGTGCTGTTCCGGTATTTCGAGGCCCAAGGCGCGGTCCGCACCGCGATCTCCGTGGTGAAGAGCCGGGTCAACGCGCACGAGCGCACCATCCGGGAATTGCGGATTTCCCCGACCGGCCTGCAGGTCGGCGAGGCCTTGAGCGACTTCCAGGGCGTGCTCACCGGGCTGCCGGCCTATGGCGGCAAGGTCGCGATGCTGGACGGCAACGCCGAGACGTCCGGACCCGCCGCGTGACGCCATCGTCGGAGATCGAGGAGCGGGTGCTGATCCTGGCGCCGCGCGGGCGCGACGCCGGGGTCGTCCAGCAGCTGCTCGCCAAATCGGGCACGCCGGCCGCCATCTGTGCGGATGCGCCGGCATTGATCGCCGGCCTGCGGGCGGGCGCGGCCGCGGCCCTCGTCACCGAGGAGGCCCTGGCCGAGGCCGATACGGCCGCCCTCGACGCCTGGGTCGAGACCCAGCCGCCCTGGTCGGACTTCCCGTTCATCATGCTGGCGACCCGACAGGTCGGTCGCCGCCCCGCGCGTGCGGCCGCGATCATCGAGCGGCTCGGCAACGTCGTGCTGCTGGAACGGCCCATCAATGCCGAGACTCTGGCGAGCGCCGTCGCGTCGGCGCTTCGGGGCCGGCGCCGGCAATATCAGGCCCGCGGCCACATCCTGGAGCGGGAACAGGCGCAGGAGCGCCTCCGGCACGCCAACGAGACGCTGGAATGCCGGGTCGCCGAGCGCACCCGCGAAGTCGATGCGGCGCGCGAGACGCTCCTGTTCGCCCTCGATTCCGCCGGCATGGGCTCCTGGGACCTGGACCTCGTCCACGATACCTCCCGGCGTTCGAGACGCCACGACGCCATCTTCGGCTACGACGAGCCTCTGCCCTCCTGGGGATGGGCGGACTTCCTCCATCACGTCGTCCCGGAGGACCATTCCATCGTCGCGGCGGCCTTCGCGCAGGCGGTCGAGACCGGAAACCTCGACATGGAATGCCGGATCCGGCGCCCGGACGGCGCGATCCGATGGATCGCCGCGAGGGGCCGCGCCGAATACGGTCGCGAGGGAAATCCCGTCCGCCTCGCCGGTATCGTCATGGACCGCACCGACCAGCGGGCGACCGAGGACGCCTTGCGCCAGGCCCAGAAGATGGAGGCCATCGGGCAATTGACCGGCGGGGTGGCGCACGATTTCAACAACCTGCTCACCGTCATCGTCGGCGGCCTCGACATGGTGATCCGCAAGCCGGAGAACACCGAGCGGGTGGTGCGCCTGGCCGAGGCCGCGATGAACGCGGCGCGCCGGGGCGAGCAGCTCACCCAGCAGCTTCTGGCCTTCTCGCGGCGGCAGATGCTGCGGCCCCAGACCCTCAACCCGAACCGCCTCCTCCTCGACTTCCGGCCCCTGGCCCAGCGCGCGGCCGGCGGCGCAATCGAGATGACGTTCGATCTCGACCCGGCGCTCGATCCGATCCGCATCGACCCCGCCCAGTTCGAGGCCGCGGTGCTGAACCTCGTCGTCAACGCCCGCGACGCGATGGAGGGCAGCGACCGCGCGGCCCGCATCGACGTACGCAGCCGCAACGTCCGCCTCGACACCGCCGCCGTCGCCGACAAAGGCGTGCCCCCCGGCGACTACGTCGAGGTCTCGGTCGCCGACACCGGCAGCGGCATCCCGCCCCAGACCCTGGCCCGGGTGTTCGAACCGTTCTTCACCACGAAGGAAGTGGGCAAGGGCACCGGTCTCGGGCTCTCCCAGGTCTATGGTTTCACCCGCAGCGCCGGCGGCTACGTCGCCATCGAATCCACCGTCGGGGCCGGAACCACGTTCCGACTTCTCATCCCGCGGTCCTCGGACCCGGTCGGCGAGGAAGCGGGGACGGGCTCCGGCACCGCGCTCCCGCTCAAGCGGGCGGGGGACGGCGATACCGTCCTGCTCGTCGAGGATGACGAGCAGGTCCTCGGCATGGCGGTCGAGAGCCTGGAGGAACTGCGCTACCGGGTGATCGTCGCGCGCAACGCCGCCGAAGCGCTGGAGCATCTCAGGGGGGTCGAGCGCATCGACATCCTGTTCTCGGACGTGGTGATGCCGGGCGGCATGAACGGTTCGCAGCTGGCGGTCGAGGCGCAGCGCCTGCGACCGGGCCTGAAGGTGCTCCTCACCTCCGGCTACGTCGCCAACCTCGACGAGGGACAGATCATCGGCAAGGGCGAACTCACCGTCCTGAACAAGCCGTACCGCCGCGATGAACTCGCCCGCTCCCTACGGCTGGTCCTGACGGGCGGAACCGGCTGATCCAGCCGGGCCACGGTCATTCCGGCGATCCGAGAGGCGGTTCGTTGACGAGCGCGTGCGACGAACCGGCGACCGTACGGCCATCACCAGGGCGCGGGACCGCCCCCTAGAACTCCATGCCCAGCTTCACCCGAAGGGCATGGCGTTCGAACTGGTTCAGACCCAATCCCCGGTTGGCGAGGGCTTTGTCGGTGTCCCGGCCCCAGACCTGACCGGCATAGGCCACGGTGATCCAGGCCTTTTCGGTGAAGCGATGATGCAGGGCGGGGCCGAGGGTCAGAGCTTCGCTCTGCAGCCCGTTCAGGAAAATTCCCTCATAGCTGCGCAGATAGCGCAGTTCCGGTCCGAGATAGGTCTTGTCCGCGACCTCCCCGACGAGGGCGTTCGACCACAGGAATGTCGAGGAGCGGTACCCCTCCCCGGAGCCGCGCTGGCGTCCGGCGGCCGGATCGTAGCTGATGTTTGTGCCATACCAGAGCTTGTTCGGCACGATCTGCCAATCGACGTGCACGACATTCTCGAAGTCGAAGATGTCGGCTCCGCGCCCCTCGATGGGCAGAACGCGGGCAAAACGCGGCCGCGATTCCAGGGCCAGGCCGAAGGGCTGCTCGGGCGTGCTTTTGACGAAGCTGATACTTGAACTCCACCGAGACGCCGTCGAAATTGCCCGCGTTCCTGTCGTCGAGATCGAGGATGTTGCGAACGCGATGGTGGTCGCCGAAGAGCCCGACCTGGACGCTGAAACCGTCGATGAGATCGATCTGATAGCTGAGTTTCGTGCCGACCGCGTCATAGGATGACGGACCCGGTCCGGCCCGACGCTTGCCGATACGGGTGACGGTATCGAGCACCACCTCCTGTTCGCCCTTCTTGCCCACATCGGCCCCTTCGGTGAAGCCGAACAGATGTTCGGTGTCCACCTCCTCGGCAGAGGCTGTGTCGACGAGCGAGGGCTGCGCCAGCAAACAGGCCGCCAGCAGGCAATAGATTGAAAGTCGCATGATGATGTCTTGGCAACTCAACGCTGCATGAGCCGAATGGGCTCGGCCGTTAGACCATGCCGAGCCGGTCCATGACTGCGATTGTTCTGCCACAGGACGCGCGAAAAGCGGCATCCGGCCCCGGCGAATGCTTTTTCGATGGAATAAGACGTGGGGATTCGTCGTGCCGGCCCGGTCCTCCCCGATCGCGCGGGCACGACCGCCCGAGCAGCATGGGGTCGAGCCCGCATCGCCGATCCGTCACCCGACGCGGCCACACAGGCGCGTCACGGCTCCTTGTAGGCCGATCCGTCCTCGGCTCGGGCCGGCTCATCCACATACATGCCCTGCCTCGGCATCGCGACCGCATCGAAACGATCCGCCAGCAGATGAAGCGCCTCGCGAAGGGCCGGCCCTTCCAGCGGGCGCCCATGGCCCGTGATCGCCCGCTCCGGCTCGAGAGCCGCGAGAATCGCCACCGAACGGCCCGCCGCCTCCCAATCGGTGGTGAGATACATCGGCGGACCGTGGATCTCGGGCTCCTGGACGATGACCGCGTAGGCCGATTCCTGAGCGGTCGTCACGAAGGCGTCGCCCGCGATCAGCGTGCGGTCCGCCTCCCGCCAGAGGGCGACCTGACCCACCGAATGGCCCGGCACGTGGATCCAGCGCCAGCCCGGCATGGAGGGCACCGAACCGTCTTCCGGCAGGTCCCGGAGATGGGCGGACACGTCGACCGGCGCGAGCGGATAGAGGGGCGAGAGCCGGGCCATCAGGCCGCCGCCGACGGAGGGGTCCGGCGGCGGGTAGGCGGCGGACCCGTCGAGATACGGACGTTCGAGCGGATGGGCCCAGACCGGCACGTCCCATTCGCGAGCCAAGTCTTCAACGACTCCGACATGGTCGAAATGGCCATGGGTCAACACGATGGCCGCCGGACGGGCATTCGGGCCGAAGCGTTGCTCCGCCACTTTCCGGATCGCGGATTTAGACCCCATGATCCCGGCATCGATCAGCGTCCAGCCACGGTCGCCCGCTCCCGGCGGACCATGGAAGATCACATTCACGATGGCATGGCGCTGGTAGACGAGATCCTCCGTGATGGTGTGGGTACCGTCCGCACCCAGAGGCGTTTCGATCTGCGCAGTCGCGTCGACGGGAACCTGTTGCGCCATGGGGCACCTCGTAAAAGGGTTTGCATCGCCGCCCGGTCGATAGGCCAATCGATCCCGCGGATGCCGGTTCCCCTAGAGCTGCGCCCGACCACGTTGGGTCGGGTGCAACTCTAGGCCTTTGTTTTGCCGCGCTCTTTTTCGCCGAACCGGCATCCACTGCGGCGGTGAGCGCTCTAGGGCACCGGCAGCGCCTCCCACTCGACCACGGGATAGTCGACCGGGGCAGAAGTGCTTGGCGCATGTAGGGGGACGGCGGATAATGGGTTAAACATCTGAGGGGGGAGAACATTTGTCATGAACGAGAGCCCGGACCCGTCCGCCAACGCCACGGATCCCATCGGTCGGTTGTCCGAAGTCTCGCGGCTCGCCAGTCTTCTGGCCGACCGCGTCCTCAGTGCACAGATCGCCAGTCAACCCATTCCCAAAGCGCATATTCACGCCCTGCTCGATGCCGCCATCATCCTCGAAAAATACGAACGGGACTTGCCGCCGCTGCTGGAGCAGATGATCGGCAAGCTCGAGGACGAGGATTCGGCAAAACCGGTGGCCGACCGCGAAGACGAGGAGGCCGTGCCTGAACCCGCCGAAGGCGAGGAGGCGGACGCCAAGCGCCTGGCCTGGCTGTTCCGCCCCTTCAAGGGGACCAAGGGCTGATGCCAAGCTCGGTGATGGTGGCCCGACCGGCGACCGGTCGCCTCAGCGCCGATCCCCGATACACGGCCTGAAAGACCGTGGAGGGAGTGGGCGTCGCCGGCTCTCAGCGGCCGCCCTGACCCCCACCGGCACTTCCATTCGGAATGGCCTGCTCCGGTCGGCTCGCATTGCCGCCCGCGGCGGAATTGGTCGTCACGGTATCGGCCCCCGTCGCCCCATAGGAGATGACGCGATCGCGGCTGTTGCCGGTCGTGTTCGGCTGGTTCTGGATCACCACGCCACGCTCCCCATTGGGGGACAGCAACCCCTGTGCGAAAGCGGGCATGACCGACAATGCGAGCGCTCCCGCGCTCACGACGATGCGTAGGCTATTCATCGAACGTCCTTGTTTTCCGAGAGTGACGCATCAATCCGGTTCGACGGCGAATGTTCCTGCGGTGAAGATCCGTCCGAACAGAATAACCGTAAGTCACGCTCCCCGGATGCGCGCCATCGTCCCAAGGTGAAATACGTAGAACGCGCCATCGAAATCTATGCGGGATGAAATGTCGCAGGCATTCGAATGGTGCGAAGCGATGTGCCGCCAGGCAGGTCGAATTCTCGATATTTCTTTATACTATGAGAAAAACGGAGGTTAAATATCCGTCGGTACTGCAAAGCATTTTGCGGCGCCGCAAACAATTGTTTTCATGATGAGCAATGGACGATGCTTCAGTTGCCTCTATAAAAACCCTGCGATCACGCATGAAGCGGAGGCAAACGCCATGGCTAAGCTGAACGGTACCCTTGGAAGCGATGTTCTGAATGGTACGGATGATGAAGATATCATCCTCGGTCTCTCAGGCGACGATGTCATCAATGGTAATGGCGGGTTCGATCGCATCGATGGCCAGGACGGCAACGACCGGATCACGGGCGGTGACGGTATCGACTACATAGCCGGCGGCCTCGGCAACGACGTGATCAGAGGAAATGCCGGTAGCGACCAGATCATCGGAGAAGACGGCAACGATATCCTCTATGGCATCTTCGGCGACGATTACATCGCCGGCAATGCGGGTGACGACTACATAAGCGGCGGCTCCGGCAATGATTTCCTTGTCGGAGAGCTGGGGCGAGACACCGTTCTCGGAGGCAGCGGCAACGATTTCGTCACCGGCGGCGCTGACGTCGACCGTCTCGACGGGGGCGAGGGCGATGATCTGGTCGACGGTGACGCCGGCAACGACATTCTGTTGGGTCGCGACGGCTCCGACGTCCTGTTCGGCGATGCCGGCAACGACAAGCTGTTCGGCGGTACCGGCAGGGACGAGCTCCTCGGCGGCGCCGGCCTCGATCAGCTCGAAGGCGGTGCGGGCCGTGACGTGCTCGCGGGCGGTCAGGTCAGGGATATCCTGACGGGTGGCGGCGGCGACGACACCTTCGTCTTCGATACGGGACTGGGCTCGACGAATGTCGATCGGATCACCGATTTCACCCACGATCTCGATACGATCAGCTTGTCGCAGGAGATCTTCGAGGCGCTGGCCCCCGGCGAACTCACCGAGTCTGCGTTCAAGGACATCGGTACGGCGGGTTCGACCGTCGATGGGGACGACAGGGTGCTCTATGACAGCAACACCGGCGCCCTTTACTACGATTCCGATGGCAGCGGCAGCCAGGCCCAACAGCAATTCGCCACGCTGGAGAACCTCGCCACGCTCACCCACACGGATGTGCATGTCGTGTGATCGGCATACGAGCGTCCGTCCACGGCCGGCCGCTTTCGTGATGTGAGACGTGTGACGTGAGACTTGTGACATGACGCTTGGCCTCGGTGAGCCCGCCTCATCGAGGCCTGTCCGCGCGAGACGGGAGGATTTTCGAGAGGCGCGTGCCCGAATCCCGACCTTCGCATCTGGTGCGGCGACGCAAAAGCATCGGACTGGAGGAAGCTATGTCTTCTTTCATACAGCAACTTGGGCTAGAGCCTGCCGTTGACTGGTATGCCTCGTTTTTACCTCAACATTCGCGACGGCGACGATCTCATCGAAGATCAGGAGGGGAGCGTTCTCGTCGATGTCGATGCGGCTCGCCTGGAAGCGCTGGCATCCGCGCGGGACATCCTCGCCGAACTCGTCCGGGCCGGGCGGCTCGTGGACGGGCAGTGCTTCGAGATCATGGACGATTCGGGTGAACTGCGCGCCGTCGTGCCGTTCAAGGAGGCCCTGAAGCTGGATTAGCGGCCTTCCCCCGGGGTCCGGTCATCGAGATTGCTTCGGTCGCCCTCCGGGATCGGGGACATCCCCCTCCCGGCGACGGAAATGCGGTCACTCGGTCGGCAGGAACTGCTCGATGAAGCGCAGACCATCCCAGAGCTCGAGGGCGTGCCCGTCCACGAGCCGTTGCGTGTGCTGGATGGCGTCGTCGTCGCTATCGACGGAGATCCGTCTCACGTCGAGGATCGTTCCCTCCTTGGACAGGACGAGCACCCGGTAGGCCGGTCGTGGCTGTGTTCCCACGATCGTGGCTGGAGGCTGAGGCGGATCGGACATCAGGGGCCATCACAGCACAGGGGACCTGATGCCTTTCGAAAGCACACGAGGCCTGTCCGGCAATAACTTAAGTTTTTTTCCGACCTTTCGTCCGGTCTCGTACCATCGGCGGAACGGGGCTGCGCGAGGGGGACCGCGTCGAGAAACGATGAGGTCTTGGTCCGACGACGCAGGGCGTCTCGCACGCGAACCCGTCCCGACAGTGGATTATGTTAACCATCCATCGGCAAGGAAGGAGAGCGCGGATCGGAAGTGCTCTTTCCCGTTCGGCCCATCAGAGACGGAAGCGAAACCGATGCGGATGCGTGTTGCGGTGGGTGTGCTCGCGGCGTTGAGCGTTGGGACGGCCGCCCACGCGCAGGGCCTCGCCCGAGGGGCGCAGGATGGCGCGGAGCGCGGCGGAAACATCGCCGGGCCGCTGGGCGCGGCCGTCGGCAGTGTGATCGGAGGGGCTGTCGGGACCGCGAACGACATTCTCGGGATCGACCGCCGGGAGCGGTTCCGCATCTATACGCGCGGCGAAAGGCGCCCGTCCTTCGCGTATCGCGGCAAGGTCCATGTCGGCACCGTGCTCCCCGAGAACGGCGTCGTCTATTACGACGTGCCCCCGGAATTCGCCCTGAAAGGGTACAATTACACGATCGTCAACGATCTCCCCGTCCTGGTCGAGCCGGGCACCCGCCGCATCGTCGAAGTGATCGACTGAGCGCCGATCCTCCCCTGCCGGGGCCGATGTGACGGCCGTCATGCCATGAGCTGCGTCCGTAATGCGACGCAGCCGACATCGCGTTCGGTATCCCGTATGGTGGACCCATGCCCGATGATTCAATCCATTACTCTGCAATGCCCGAGCAAGAGCTGGAGGCCTCGCAAGCAAGCAATGCATCGATTGTAGGTGATGACCGGTATCGTCTACTGGTTGAGAGCATTGTCGACTACGCCATCTACATGCTCGACATCGAGGGGCGGGTGTCGAGCTGGAATCGCGGTGCCCAACGCTTCAAGGGCTATACCGACGCGGAGATCATCGGCGAGCATTTCTCGCGGTTCTACACCGACGACGACCGGGCCACCGATCTTCCCGGCCGCGCGCTGAAGATCGCCGCGACCGAGGGGCGATTCGAGCAGGAGGGATGGCGCGTCCGCAAGGACGGAAGCCTGATGTGGGCCCATGTACTCATCGACCCGATCCGCGATGAGGACGGCGCCCTCCTCGGCTATGCCAAGGTCACCCGCGACCTTACCGAGCGGCATGCCGCCCAGGCCGCGCTCAGGCAGAGCGAGCAGCATTTCCGCCTGCTCGTCCAGGGCGTGCACGATTACGCCATCTACATGCTCGATCCGCAGGGAAAGGTGACGAGCTGGAACCGTGGCGCGCAGCGGTTCAAGGGCTATGCGGACGACGAGATCATCGGCGAGCATTTCTCGCGGTTCTATACCGACGAGGATCGCGCCTCGGACCTGCCCGGCCACGCCCTTGGGACGGCCGCGAAGGAAGGCCGTTTCGAAGCGGAAGGCTGGCGCGTCCGGAAGGACGGCACGCGCTTCTGGGCGCATGTCGTCATCGATCCGATCCGGGGCGAGCACGACCAGTTGATCGGTTTCGCCAAGATCACCCGGGACGTCACGGAGCGGCGAAACGCCGAACAGACCCTCGAAGAGACCCGGGCGCGCTTCGTCCAGTCACAGAAGATGGAGGCGATCGGCCAGCTCACCGGCGGCGTCGCCCATGATTTCAACAACCTGCTGGCGGTCGTCCTGGGCAATCTGCACCTCGCCCGCAAGCGTCTGCCGCCGGATGGCAAGCTCCTGCGACTGGTGGACAATTCCATTCAGGCGGCCGAGCGCGGGGCGACGCTGACCCGGCGCATGCTCGCCTTCGCGCGCCAGCAGACCCTGGAGACCGGCCCCGTCGACGTGCCGGCTCTCGTGCGCGGCATGGCCGAGCTGCTGCAGAGCTCCATCGGCTCCGTCGTCCGGGTCGACACGCAGTTTCCCCTGCAGCTGCCCCTCGCTTGCGCCGATGCCAACCAGCTGGAACTGGCCCTGCTCAATCTGAGCGTCAACGCCCGCGATGCCATGCCGGAGGGGGGCCGGATCACCATTTCGGCACGCGAGGCACAACTCGGCCTCCACGAGATTCCGGGACTCGCGCCCGGTCGCTATGTCTGTCTTTCGGTCGCCGATACCGGCGAAGGCATGGATGAGCGGACCCTGGCGCGCGCCGCCGAGCCGTTCTTCACCACCAAGGGTGTCGGCAAGGGCACCGGGCTCGGCCTCTCCATGATCCATGGGTTCGCCGAGCAATCCGGCGGACGGCTGATCCTCACGAGCGTTCCGGGCCAGGGCACCGTCGCGGAGCTGTGGCTGCCCGTGGCCCAGGCCGGCGGCCCGGACAAGAGAGCGCCCGAACACGGGCTTCCCCTGCCGAAGACGAGGCCGTTGCGGGTGCTGGTCGTCGACGACGACCCGCTCGTCCTCATGAACACCGCGGCCATGCTGGAAGATCTCGGTCATGGGGTGCAGGAGGCGATGTCGGGCGCGCAGGCCCTGCACGTCCTCGGCAGTGCCGAACCGTTCGATCTCGTGGTGACCGACCAGTTGATGCCCGGCATGAACGGCCTGCAGCTCATCGCGGCGATCGAGGCGGCGTATCCGGGATTGCCGGTCATCCTCGCCAGCGGCTACGCCGAACCGACGGAGCACGCGCAGACCGATCTCGTGCGCCTGACCAAGCCGTTCGACCAGGCGGATCTCGCCCGCGCCATCCTGACGCGATTGCAGGCCGATCCTCAGGTCCCGGCGTTCCAGCCGGTCATTGCCAGGACGGGCGACGATTCCGGCTCACCCGCCCATTGAGCGGAGACCCTATCGTCGCCCCCTCGTCCACCGATCAGCAGCGGTTTCCGCCGGAGGTCTGGCCGTATTGCTGGACCGGGAAGTTCTGCTGATTGGCATTGCCTTCGGCGGCGGAGCTCATCGGGCAGGTGGCCGGGTTGCGCGAAAAGAGATCGTCGCGAGACTGGATCGAACCTGTCGTCTCGACATCGTAAGGCGAGACCGTCGTGTAACGGGAAGGACTATCGTAGGCCATTGCCGACGAGATCGGGGCCACGCCAAGAACAAGGGCGGTGGCGATGGCGGCAATACGGGACTTCATGAGGATTGCTTGGCTCCTATAAGCTGCAGACCTGAGAGGGTGTCTGCTTGTTGCTGTTGGAAACCAATATGGGGTGTCATCGCGATCTTCGACGTGCCGACCCGCACGCGCGATCGCGGATTATAAGATGCGCCGCCGGATCTCGCATTCCCGCGCGTCTCCCGGACCAAGGCGCGACTGGAGCGCTCTCCGCCGAAGTGGATGCCGGTTCGGCGAGAAAGAGCGCGGCAAAACAAAGGCCTGGAGATGTGCCCCGACCCAATGGGGTCGGGCGCAGCTCTAGGCGACGAGCCGCGCCTCGATCAGGTCGATCTCCCGGACGAGCCGCCGCAGAAGAACGTCGTCGATGGCTTGCGAACGGCGCAGGCGGTAGAGCGCCTGGCGCTCGGCATCGATGCCCGCGAGGCGCAGGCGCTTCTCGGTGAGCGCCAGTTGCTTCACACGGCTGACATCCTTGCGGGGCGTCTCCGTCGGCGATTCCAGACCTTCGTAGCGATCCATGGCGCGGGCGCCGGCTTCCACCGCGATGGAAGCATCTTCCTGCTCCTCCACGAGGCGATGCTGCAGGGCCTCGATCGCCTTCACGGCGTCGTCGCGCGCGGCGGCCCGGGCCGCATCCTCCTCGGAATCGTGGCTGGGCTCGGGGGGAAGGCGCAGGCCGCGCAGGAGAGGCGGCAGGATCGTGCTCGCGACGAGGAGGGAGGTGAGGATCACCCCCATCGCCAGCAGGATGGAGAGGTCGCGCGCGGGGAACGGCGTGCCGTCCGCCAAGGTGAGCGGCAGGGTCAGGATACCCGCGAGGGTGATCGCGCCCTTCACGCCCGCGAGGGTGGTCGCGGCCACGAGGCGCAGGGTCGGCGCCTCTCGCCGGTCGCCGTTCCGGCGCGCCTTCATCAGTACGAACTGGAGCGAGACCCAGACCCAGACGAAGCGGATGGCCATCAGGCCGGCGGTGATGGCCAGAATCCAGGCGACGAGCCAGCCCGCGCCCTCCACGTCGGACTGTTTGGCGGCCTCCCGCAGGACCGCCGGCAGCTGCTCGCCGAGCAGGACGAAGATCGAGCCGTTGGCCGCGAGGGCGACCGTGTCCCACACGGCGGTGCGCCGGACCCGCGTGGCCCCCAGGCTGCGCCCCTGGATTTCCACATAGGTCATGGCGATGCCGGCCGCGACGGCGGCGAGGATGCCGGAGGCGTGGACATGCTCGGCGGCGAGATAAGCGCCGAACGGCGTGAGCAGGCTGAACAGGATCTGCAGGCCGGGGTCCTCCCCCGTGCGCCGGCGCAGGAGGTCCTGCGCGCCCATGAGGAGGAAGGTCGTCGCGGCGCCGATGCCGATGCCGCCCAGCGCGAGCCAGACGAAGGTCGTCGCGGCCTGGGGCAGCGAGAAGGTTCCGGTCAGGGCGGCGGCGATGGCGAAGCGCAGGCAGACGAGGCCTGTGGCGTCGTTGAGAAGGGCCTCGCCTTCGAGGATGTGCATGAGACGGCGCGGCACCGGGGCCTGCGCCGCCACGGACGAGACCGCGATGGGATCGGTCGGTGACAGGACGGCCGCGAGGGCGAAGGCCACCGCGAGGGGGATGCCCGGGATCATGACGTGGATCAGCGTTCCGATGCCGAGCACGGTCAGGACCACGAGGCCAAGCGCGAGGGCCAGAACGGTCTTGCCGTCCCGGAACAGGTCGCGCTTGGGAATGCGCCAGCCGTCCAGGAACAGGAGCGGCGGCAGGAAGACCAGGAAGAAGATCTCGGGGTCGAGGGACGTGCTCGGCAGCGGACCCAGGGCCAGGGCCACGCCGATGGCGATCTGGATCAAAGGCAGCGGCAGCGGAAGCAGGCGGCCGAGGGCGCCGCTGACGAGGACGGACAGCAGCAGGGCCAGGACGACGGTAACGCTTTCCATGCGCCTCTTTCATGGTGGAGCCGGTGGCGGTGTCGATGCCCCGGCGGTGTGGCGTCATAGGGGCGCGATGCCCACAACCACCATCGCCATCCGAGCGAGCCGCAGGTCCGGAGAGGACCGCAGCGCGAATCTCCTCGGATTACCCGCATCATCTATCACAGACATAGTGATCGGCAGGCAGGATCTCACGCTCGCACGGTCGGAGACGTGGGAAACTGTAAGCGATGGGAGGGCGACATGCAGGACGAGCCTCTCATCAATGGATTCCTCGCCAAGCGCGAGGAACCGAGCCGAAAGAACGCCGAACTGCGCGAGCGCATGGCGGTCCTCTCCAACGATATGGGGGCCCTGGATAGGGTGCTGGACGCCTACCGGTATCGGGGCGAACTGGCAGGCTCTACGCGCCGCGCGGCCCTTATCGTCTTGTTCTACCGCAGCGAACTGCAGGACGGCCTCTTGGCCAAGATACGCAAGGCGGACGGGCCTCTGACAGCTCGCCAGCTGGCGGTTCTCGTTTGCCAGACAGAAGGCAAGGACGGGTGGGATCGGCGGTTACTGAGGGACGTGACCCGCCGCTTCGGCTGCGCGCTTAGACGGATGCGCGCGAGCCGAATGCTAGAGGGCTAGCGAACGGAGGACGGTCAGTGTTGGCGAACCGTCATGTCGTTCGATGGCTGCATAACACAATATCTAGCGCCCACCGCCTCTTTGAAACGGGATCACAGTTGCATCGGATCCTAGATCGTCCGGCCCTGACTTAACGAGCTTCAAGATGGGCTTCAACCTTTGTTGTGCTACAGGTTTTTCGTCAAAAAAATCTTCTGGCAGACCGCAAAGCGCCACCAAGTCCAATGATGACAACCCGATACTACTTAATAGTTCACTCTTTGTTATGTCTTCTTCTGCGATCATCATTTCGATAGATGTACGAAGATTTTCCGGCCGCTCAATTTTCATTTCTGCATCATATGGCTCGCGCAAACGCCATTTGCGTGCACTGTAATATTTCCAAAGTTGCTCTTCATTCGATCTGGATATTTCGCCCAGGCTTGCAAGTCTCTTTATCATAGCGCCTACAGAGACGCCCCATTCCATTTTAAGGCTAAGCAATCCGTCAAGTGAGATAGAGAAAACGGCGCTTTTAAACTCGCGCGCAGGCATCAACAGAGCGCCAGCAAGCATCATTGCTTGGCTCTCTATCAACGTAAAATGTTCCTCTAGCTCAGAGGGCGTAACGCTACGGTGAAGTATCAAGTGCGCGAATTCGTGCGCTGCATCAAAGCGTCGCCGTACAGCGGATTTCTTATCGCGGGCGAGCAATACATAAGGACGGTTAGTTCGGCTAGACCACCACGACACTCCATCAAGTTTCACTGACCCAATTTCATCTTCTGCGACGACGACGCCAGCATTCTCCATGAGAAGCAGGATATCACTAAGTGGACCATTCTCTAATGACCAGTGTGATCTCAGGTCATCCGCTATTGCCTCAATATCGTCGCTTCTTAGATCTCTGAAATCAGTCCCATTCAAAGCATCTGGAATGTCGATTTCCGGCAATCCTATATACTCAGCAATTTCCTGCTCAGCAGCTTCCACAAATCCAAGTCTGGCTCGCGCTCTTTTCCGCAATGTTTTAAGCTCTGCAATCATAGAGCGGTAGAATACGGCATGATTGTCCACATCCAGTGGCTTGAAGAACCAGTTTGGATGGACGTCCAATGCTTCTGCTAGACCAGGAATAGTATTTGGTTCAGGCCTTTGAAGGCCACTCTCCCATTTAGAAACAGTCGAGTCCGGCCTATCCACCAAAGCCGCAAGCTCACGCTGCCGCAAAGCGCGAGCTTCGCGGGCCATCGTGAGCCGACCTTTCACAAAACCATCTGAGCCCGCAGGCATAAAAACTCCCAATGTCCCGCCGCCTAGCTAGGCCGGCCGAGAACAGCATGCTTTCCTAGGTGTCACGTGATTTTCGCTGCGGCAATTTGCGCACCGGAATCTTTCTTTCAAGCTTCTTTCGCTGTCCGGTCATTGGCAGACGCTTGCCTGCCGCCGCAGCACGCTTGCGTAGTTCGGCTATAAGATTCTCCAAGCGGATACGGTAGACGGTGCCGTTGAGGCTCGGATCGGGGATCCAGAACCCGATGTAACGAGGACGGTCGGGCTCGTACATCGAAGCCTCAATCGCCACAACCGCTCCGATCGCTCCGTTCGGGATGATCGATCGCACGCGTTCCTTGCCAAGCGTAAGGCGCGACTGCGGATTCAAAGCAGCGTTTCGTGCCGTGTGCCGCTTCATGTAGCGCCCACGGCAACGGAGTCGCCTTTGCGCTGTGGCTGTTGGCTTATCAGCCATGCCGAGAGTGATGGAAAAGGCACCAGTACGGACTATCGGGTAGCTCCATGTCGGCGGGCTAGTGAAATCCGTAATGACAGAGAGTCCGGCGGCTTTCGCAGCTTCCCGGAAGGCCTCGTCGATCTGCCAGCGACGGAAATTCCCGCGGGCATAAACAGCGGGGCATTCAGTGGGACGGGCCGGAATGCGTCGTGCCGAATCCACAAATGCGGCAGTGATCCCCTCTTCGAACCGTTCTAGAAATGTCGCAAGCTGCCCAGGATCGGCTCCTCGCGTTAAAAGTTCGAGTGGATCTATCCCAGCCAGCTTAGCCATAACACCGCGCCTTTCGCAAACATGATTTATGGTCGCAAAAGTTTCGAACGAGCGCAAGCCCTCATGCTTCGTGTCGCTGCTAGTACCCCTTCGATGCCCGGCTAACCGGGGAGGTCATTGTCAGCCCAATCTTGCGATTGAACGCATCGCCGTTCGGGAGGTGGCGATTGTCCTCCTTCTAAACCACCAAATAATGCTCCCACAATCTTAGGCATCCATATGAGATGCCTCTGTGAGGGCGAGCGATAGCATTAGCCATCACCTTGGTGCGTTTGCTCCATAAGGCCGCAAAGGTGCCGGCCCCCGGATGACCCGCATCGGCGATCACATGACAGTGATCGACGCGACGGTCTTCGGCGTCCGCAGGGAGGAGCGAGGCCGAAATCGTGAGCCCCTGCAGGGCGAAAGCGTCTCGCGACCAGATCACACTCCCGATCTGCCTCGCCAGCAGGCAGAATGCCTATCGAGATTGCAAATCTCGATGCGGACTGTAAAACTCTGCTTGGTATACCAGAGCCGTGAGCCCGCGATGGCGGCTCTGATCGGCGGGGCGGGTGGTCGCACGGGGGGAGAACGAGAGGATGTCCAATATCGCCGGTCCTGGACGTCGTCTCGGCGACCTGCTCGGATCTCGCCTGTTTCGGCCGATCCTGGCGGGGGCGACCCTGCGCGAGCGTCTCATCGCCTGCCTCGGTGCTCTCCTGGGCATCGCGCTGACCGGCCTCGTCAGCGGCTGGATCGTCGGAGAGGGGCCGCACATTCCCCTGATCGTCGCCCCGATGGGAGCGACCGCGGTGCTCCTCTTCGCCGTGCCGGCGAGCCCGCTCGCCCAGCCCTGGCCGATCATCGGCGGCAACACGATCTCGGCCCTGATCGGTGTCACGGCGGCCTATTTCATCCCCAACCCCGTCCTGGCCATCGGCGTCGGCGTCTCCCTCGCCATCGCGGCGATGTCGTTCACGCGCTGCCTGCATCCGCCGGGCGGTGCCGCCGCCCTGACGGCCCTCATCGGCGGGCCGGCCATCGCGTCCTCCGGCTTCCTGTTTCCCTTCGTCCCCGTCTGCCTGAACTCCCTCATCCTGGTCGGCCTCGGCATCGCCTTTCATCGGCTGTCGGGGCGGCAATATCCGCATGTTCCGCAGGCGGCGCCCGTCAACGTCCATGGAACGGCCGATCTGCCCGCTCCGCTCCGCGTCGGCTTCAATGCCCGCGACGTCGACGCAGCGCTCGAGTCCTTGAACGAAACCCTCGACATCGACCGGACCGACCTGGACCGGTTGCTCCGCGAGGTCGAGAGCCAGGCCATGGCCCGCGCCCATGGAGAGCTCGACTGCGGCACGGTCATGTCGCGGGACGTGGTCACGATCGGCGTGAACGATTCCGTCGCGAAGGCGCGCGAGTTGCTGCTCAAGCACAACATCCGGACCCTGCCCGTGGTCGACGGCGCCGGCCGGCTCGCCGGCACGCTGGGCCTGCGCGAGCTGGCCTTGCGGGGCGACGGGGCCATCGCGCAGGTCATGTCCGAGGCCAGGACCGCGAAGGCGGACGAGCCGGTGCTCTCGCTGGTCGAGCCGCTGAGCAACGGGCGCACGCATGCGGTGGTGGTCACCGCCGAGGACCGCAGCATCCTCGGGATCGTCACCCAGACCGACCTCGTCGCGGTCCTCACGCGCCTGGTCTCGAACAAGGCCTTCGCAGTGCCCACGCCGCACGCGGCGTGATCTATAGGTCGGAGAGCATGGCCCGATTGTTGCGTGGAGAGGGTGTTTACCCCTCACCGTACCAGCACGGGTTCGGGCCGATGCACGACACGCCGCTTCTTCTCCACCTCCTCTACGTGATCCTGATGGCGTCGAGCATGATGATCACGTGGCAGGTCCACCGGCTTCTCGGCCGCGCCTGAGCGCGTTACCCTCCGGCCCGAAGCGCCGCCGCCTCGTCGGCGAGGTTGGCACGGGCGGCACTCTCCAGACGGTCGTGAAAATGCCCGGTCTGGTAGAGACGGGGCCGGTCGAGAAACCGATCGAGCACGCCCGCGCGCCCGATCCTCCAGGCCGCGTCGGGAACCATCGCGTATTCCCGCCGGACCGCCGCCGCATAGGCCTCGTAGATCGCCCGTGGAGCGCCGAGCACCGCGAGGTCGAGATCGAGCATCAACCGCGTTTCCGGGTCCTCGCTGGGTCCATGCGCGGCGGTCGCCCGGATCATCGCGACGGCCGAGCGAATGCACTCCCGCCCGAGGCCGGACCCCGAGCAGGTGACGAGCAGGTCGGCGCTCCGCGCCTCGTTGTCGGAGCGGGCCGGATCGTAGACGGCGTCGTGGAAATAGATGGCGAGATCGATGGCGTCGCCGTCGAGCCCCGAAACGTCGGGCAGCCCCCGCACGGCATCGTGCCCCGCGAGCAGAGCCCTGACATGGGGCCAGCCATGATAATGCCGCGTCGCCTCGCCGTAGCCGGCATCGAGGGCCCGCCATGCGGCCTCCGCGCCGGCCCCTCCCACCGCCCGTGTCCAGACTCCGTCGAAACGTTGGCGCAGGCATCGGTCCATGCGGAACCTCGGTTCGGATAGCGGGGGCGATGGGGGCGTGAGGTCCGTCGCCCACCTGTGTGACCGGAACGCGGCGCGGTTTGCCATGATCGGCGCAACGCCGCGCCGATCCGCCATGGTCGCGCCACGCTCAGGGTGGCTCAAGAGCTTGCTGGATCACGCGTTTTCCCGCGCTCGGGTGGCTGCCGCCCCCTCGCGCGTGGCGCCATCCGTCGCCACGACGAAACACGCCGAAAGCCCGCCGCGTGGCGGTGGGAAACGGGGTCGCGTCCGAGCGAAAATGCCGGCTCACGCGACCGGTCCCGCCGTCAAAGGCCCCCCGAGGCCGCCCGCCGGTTGCGGACCATGCCGGCGATCGCCAGCACGATGATCGCCGCGATGGCACCGGTGATCGCCAGGAAAGTCAGGGTGCGATTCCACAAACGGTCGAGGCCGAGATCGGTGGTGACGAGGTCGGGCCGGGCCGGATCGGCCATCACCCGGATGCTGTAATCGCCCACATGAAAGCCACTGAACACGTAGTTCACCCGTCGCGCGACGGCTCCCGTGGAGGTGCGCAGGTTCAGCGTCGCGTCGCAGATATGGATCACGATCTTGGCGCTGCACTTGCCGTCCGTCACCCGCGCGTCGGCGACGGGATGGGCCGTCTCGCGGACCTGCCAATCCGAGAGCAGCGGCGGCGCCGTGTAGACGAGGCAGGCGGCCAGAAGACCCGCCAACGCCACGAGGCCGAACAGCGTCCAGAAGATATTGCCCCAGCCCTGACTCGGAGGGGGAAGGCGCAAGGAGGCCGGGCTTTTCGCAGGGGCAGTCATCAAAGCGAGCCTCGTCTGGCATCGTGTATGGGAGGGGCCGGAGACGAGCCAGCCTCCGCGAGGATGCGGCGCGCCTCGGCCGCATGCCGGTAGCGGGCGATCAGGTCGGCGAAGTCCTGCAGCGTCATCTTTCGCGGAAGGCTGGCCCTGATCGTGACGATGCGGCGTTTGGGGTCGAGGCGGATCTTCCGCCCCCCCGGCACCCTCTGCGGAAAGAGCGCCTCCGGCGGCAGGAGCAGGCGCGTGACGATTCCCGTCTGCTGTAGCGTCATGTCGAGATCGGCCATGTCGTCCCAGGGGATGGGCCGGTCGAGGCCGGGGATCACCAGGGCTTCGGGCCGCAGGATCATCGTGGTCCGCTCGCCCCGCCACAGCCTGAACAAGCCAAAGCCCCCAAGCATAGCCCCGCAGGCAAGGGAGACGGCCGCCACGAGGCGCGCCTCCCAGGCCGACAATCCCGGGAAGCCGAGGGTCACCAGGGCGAGAGCGAAAGTGGCGAAGAGCAGGCCGGTGACCGCGAGGACGATGGCGCCGGGCCGGCTGTTCTCGCGCAGGATCCGCTCCTCGGTGTCGATCGCCGCCGCCGTCGCTTCGAGATGCGCCCGCACGGCCGCGTCATGCTCTTCCACCGCCCCGCGGAAATCCGCTGTGGCCGCCCGGCACAGGCCGGTGGGGTCCGCGAAATAGGCGGCGAGCTGGCCCAGCGCGTGCGGCGGCGGCACGATGGCAGACGCGGCCAGGAGTTCGGCATCCAGCGTCCTGCCGAGGGCGGCGATGCGCTCGCGGGTCGGCGGATGGGTGTCGGTGGGGTGGGGCTGCTCGGCCTCCAGATGCGCGGCCGGGTCGTCGAGGCCGTGGGCGATCACGTGGTCGAGGATGGCGGCGACGAGATCGGCGGGGGCCGATCCGGGCGCCTCGGCGGCGGCATCGAGCATTTCGGCGATGCGCGGCTGAACCGCGCCGGTGCGGAGCAGCGCCCGCGCGGCGGCATCCGCCGAAGTCGGCCCGGCGCCGGCGGCGTCGGCGGCGAATTCCCGCGCCCGGCTCCAGTGCCGCACGGCGAGGTGGAACCGCTCCATCACGAAGGCGCCGAGGCGTAAGGACGGGGTCAGCAGCCCGAAGGATCCGGCATGCCCCTCAGCCACCGCGTCGAGGGAGCGCCCGACCCCGGCATAGATTGGCAGGAAGCGCTGGCTGTAGGCGGTGTCACCGCCGGCGTAATGGGCGAGTTCGTGGCTGATGATCGCCGCCACCTCGTCGCCGCGCATCAGGGCGAGGTAGGGAAGCGGGAGATAGAGGATGCGGCCGGTCAGCCGCTCACCGCCCGGCTCTACCACGGCCGGCCCGGCGCTGACGAAGAAGCCCCCGGTGAGGCCCACCACCACGGCCTCGGGCTTGAGCGCTCCGAGCCGTTCGGCGAGCCCTTCGGTGAGCCGCCACAGGCCTGGCGCCTCGGCCGGCGAGACGGTCCGGCCGAGGATCGGCAGCGGGTCGGGTTCGAACGCGGCGAGGGCCCGGCGCAGACCGAGAACGGTCGCACCGGCCGTGATGAGCACGGCGCCGATAGCTACGGCGGCGACCAGCAGCAGCTTGATCTCTCCGCTGCCGAGGCCGGGTCGGGCGAGCATACCGGCCTCGACGATCACGGCGACAACGACCCCTCCGGCGGTGAGGAGGACCTGGACCGCGAGGATGGGAGGCAAGAGTCGTCGCACCAGGGAGAAGCCGACGACCAGCACGTCCCGCGAGCCCCGGCCCATCCATCCCAGGACGGCGCCGGCGAGCAGGACGAGGATCGACAGAGCGGCCGCGATGGCACCGGCCGCGACGACGAACGGCGGCAGGCTCCTGCGCCAATCCATCAGCATGGTCAGGGTGGTGGCCTCGTCGCGGGCCGCGCGGGCCTGAACCAGGGCGAGGGGGCCGCCATAGACTTGGCCGTTGCGGCGGAACTGCATGCGGAAATCGATGCGGCCGTCCTGTGGCTGGCGCGCCTCAAGGTCTTCGACGACCCGTATCAGCTGCAGGCGTTCGGCATCGAGTTCGGCCCAATCGGCGGCGGCGCGCTCCTGTTCCCAGAGGCCGAGGAGCATGATGGCCAGGGGCAGCAGGACGGTGGCGGCCACGAGGCCAGCGAGAGAGCGTAGCCGCGACGGGGCGCGCGTGATCGTTGCGTCGGCGATGCCTGCCTCCCAGGATGCGTTCTAGCGCAAACGGGCATGCAGATAGGCCACTTCCTAGGAAAAATCACCCGTCAGGCTGCGGACACGATCCGGGCGACTCTGGCATGTCGATGCGGAGGGCGGCGTGGATCGTGTCCGGGGCGGGTTGCTCCATCAGCATTCGCCAGGGGTTCCAGCGCAGGAACGCTGCGGAAGCGCCAGGGTGGCCCCTGGGATGAGGTATGAAACTTCATTATGTGCCGCTCCGTATGGGGGCGGATGAATCTCGATGTCTTCCCAGGTTTCTCTACCCCGGCCCTCGCCTCCACAGAGGCCGATCTCATCGCCGCGGATGCTGAGTGGATCGCCGAATTGGCAAGCGTGTTCGGCTCCGACAGGATCGACGAGATGGCGGCTCAGCGCGCGGGCCGGGGCGAGGAGGGAAGTCGCCTCCGGCATCTCTACGACGCCCGTGAGAGTGCCTTGGCGGCATGGCGCGCCGCGCGTGGTATGGATTAGCCGCGCCGGCTCAGCCGGGTCAGAAACGGGGACTGGCCGTCATTCCCAATGCTGCACCCGACCCCGCAAGGCTGACGCCCTTCTTCGACACACGGTGTCCATCGCCGTAGGTGGGAGGCGTGTAGCCCTGTCGGGATTGCCGGTGGATCGCGTCGCCGAGGTCGCCGGCGACCTGTCGCAGGGTGGTTGCTTGGCAGGATGCGGCGACCTGCGTCGCGAGTTCACGGGTATGGCTCCGGCCATAGAGGAAGGCGGCGAGGCGCGCCCGGGTCCTCTCGGGAATGCCCGCCACCAAATCGGGGATGGCGTCCGCGTGAGCGCGGTATATCTTCCCAAGCTGATCGCCTGAAACAGGGCAATCGTCGTTGAAATCTTCGATGCCGATCGAACGGGCCTGGAACACTCGGGTACCTGCAAGTTGGGTTGCCCCGACACTGCGATGCCGTGGTTAACGAATGGTGCTCACGCCCTCCGATCGGTGAGAAGTCATTAACAGACAGTGGGGCGGCAAATCTTCACAGGCCGCGTCTCAATCGATCCCGTCGTCTCGGGCTCGCCCCTGAGCGTGGCGTGATTGCCCGGCTGAGGCGCGGTCTTCGGGATCTTCATGAGCTGGAAGGCGCAGACGCAACAGAGGGCCAGCGAAGCCAGCCAGAGTGCGCATCGTGCGGTTTTGACGGTTTGTTTCGACATGGCAGCCAGGGTGGGCCCGATTGGTTAGCCAAAGTCTAAGACCGCTCTACGCCGCTCCCGACCGAAGGCCGGTCTCGCCGCAACTCGGTAGCCAAGCGCTCCGCGTCGCTTCGCATCAGAGCCAGGAAATTTTGCGCCATCGGCCCCGACCGCAGATGATAGAGGGCGTGGACATCCGCCGACAGGATCGGCGAGACGACGGGCCTGTAAGTGACGTTCGCATGGGCGAGCTTCGCCACGAATTCCGGGATCAGGGCGACACCGAATCCCGCCGCCACGAGGCTGGTGAGCGAGGCGGCTTCCACCGCCTGCTGCGAGATCGTCGGATAGAATCCGCTGCCGATGCAACATTGCAGAATGTGCCTGGCAAAAAGCGAATCCCGCAGACGCAGGAAGACGAACTTCTCGTCCTTCAGACAGCTCAACGTCACCGATTCGGTGGTGATGCTGTGGCCTTTGGGCAGGACGACGTTGATTCCCTCCCTCCAGGCCAATTCGCTCGTGAGGTCCGGGTCCTGCGGCGGAGTTCGCAGGAAGTTGATGTCCGTCTGCCCCGATTTCAGCGCAGCGATCTGCTTGTCTGGCGACATCTCATGGATCTGGATGTCGACTGCGACGAAGGTCTCCTGAAACTTATAGATTAGTCCGCCGAGCGGTCCGGCGAGCATCGACCCCGTCAGGCCGACATTGAGCACGCCGACGCTGCCGCAGCCGATGGCATGCGCCCGCTCGGTGGCGTCCTGCGCGCTGTGGAGAATGGCCTTCGCGCGAACCAGAAAATCCTGGCCCGCCTGCGTGAGCGACACGCGGCGCGTCGTCCGCTCGAGCAGTCGGGTTCCGATCTCGGTTTCGAGATCGCGGATCTGCTGGCTCAGCGGCGGCTGCGCCACGCCGAGAGCATCCGCCGCCGCTGTAAAGCTGAGCTTTTCTGCGACGGCCACGAAGTAGCGGAGGTGGCGAAGTTCCATGACCGCCATTCATACCCTGAGCCTCTTAATGGCGATGAAAGATATATTTGACGGCTGCCTCGGGTCGAACAATGCTGCGCTCGCCGATGGGCGAGGACATGTAATTCCTGCATGACTCCGCAGGACGTCCCACCTCCTGTCAGTGAATCTTCCGATGCACCGGGGCCGGGCACGCGGAGCGACGAACGGCCTGAAGCAACGGTTGGAGGTTCGCATGCGGCGCTTTTTTGCGTCCCTGTTCGGTCAGGTGGTCGCGGCCCTCGTCCTCGGGATCGTCCTCGGCATCGCATGGCCGGATTTCGCTGTCGCTCTGAAGCCCCTCGGCGACGGGTTCATCAAGTTGATCAAGATGGCGATCGCGCCCCTGGTCTTCGGTGTCGTCGTGCACGGCATCGTCGGGGCGGGGGACCTGCGCAAGGTCGGCCGGGTCGGTCTCAAGGCGCTGATCTATTTCGAGGCGGTCACGACCCTGGCCCTCGTGCTCGGCATCGTCCTCGCCTACGTGTTCGCGCCGGGGGCCGGCATGAACATCGATCCCTCCACTCTCGATGCCAAGGCCATCGCCAGCTACACCGACCGGGTCGGGCAGGTGACAGGCACCGTCGACTTCCTGATGAAGATCATCCCGACCACGATCGTCGATGCCTTCGCCAAGGGCGACATCCTCCAGGTCCTCATCATCGCGATCCTGTTCGGTTCGGGATTGGCGTTACTCGGCGAGCACGGTCAGCCCCTGGCGCAGAGCATCGAGCGGATCACCGCCGTCCTGTTCAAGATCATCGGCTTCATCGTGCGGCTGGCCCCCCTCGGCGTCCTCGGCGCCGTCGCCTTCACCGTCGGCAAGTACGGCATCGGCTCCCTGCGGCAACTCGGGATGCTGGTGGCCCTGTTCTATGTGGGCGTCGCCTTCTTCGTCTTCGTCGTGCTCGGCGCGATCCTGCGCGCGGCCGGCTTCAGCATCCTGAAGCTCCTGGCCTATCTGCGCGAGGAACTCATGGTGGTGGCGGGCACGGCCTCCTCCGACAGCGTGCTGCCGCAGATCATGCGCAAGCTCGAACGGCTCGGCATCCGCGATTCCACCGTCGGCCTGGTGATCCCAACGGGCTACTCGTTCAACCTCGACGCCTTCTCCCTCTACCTCACCCTCGCCACCGTCTTCATCGCGCAGGCCACCAACACGCCCCTGTCCTTCGGACACCTGATGCTGATCCTCGGCATCGCCCTACTGACCTCCAAGGGCGCACACGGCGTCCCCGGATCGGCCATCGTCGTCCTGGCGGCGACCCTGTCGGCGGTGCCGGAAATCCCGGTGATTGGGTTGGTGCTGGTTCTATCCATCGACTGGTTCGTCGGCATCGCCCGGGCGCTCGGCAACCTCATCGGCAATTGCGTGGCGACGGTGGTCATCGCCGCCTGGGAGGGCGATATCGATCGGGCTCAGGCCCATCGCGTCCTGAACGGAGAGGTCGCCACCGACACGGCGGCGGTGCTCGATAGCCCCCTTGCCAAGGCGTAAGCTCCGGGACGACATCCGGCGCGCCCAGGTCGGAACAGGCCAATCCGGGTCCGCCCTGGCACGATCCGCGCTGGGCCCGCGACGTTAACGGCTCGAACGAGTTGCATGAATTGTTGGAGACGAGCCCGTGACCGCCTCTTCCTATAACCCGCCCTGCGGTGGACTGCCGCCCCAGACCGCGCTGATGACCGGCCGGGCCGTATTCACGGAAGCCTATGCGGTCATCCCGAAAGGCGTCATGAGCGATATCGTCACCAGCGTGCTGCCGTTCTGGAACGACACCCGCGCCTGGATCCTGTCCCGCCCGCTCTCCGGCTTTTCCGAGACTTTTGCCCAGTACCTGATGGAGGTCGCCCCCGGCGGCGGCAGTGAGCGCCCGGAACTCGATGCCCGCGCCGAAGGCGTGCTGTTCGTGGTCGGCGGTCATGCCAGCCTCGTCCTGGAGGGGGCTACGCATGCCCTCCGCCCCGGCAGCTATGCCTATCTTCCTCCGGGCGCCGCCTGGACGTTGCGCAATGACGGCGGCGAGCCGGCCCGCTTCCACTGGATCCGCAAGGCCTACGAGCACGTACCGGGCATCGACATCCCGCCGGCCTTCATCCGCCACGACTCGGAGATCGAACCGCTCGGCATGACCGGCACGAACGGTGTCTGGGCCACGACCCGCTTCGTCTCTCCCGACGACGTGCGCCACGACATGCACGTCAACATCGTCACGCTTCAGCCAGGCGCCTCGATTCCCTTCGAGGAAACCCACGTGATGGAGCACGGGCTCTTCGTGCTCGAAGGCAAGGCGGTCTACCGGCTCAACCGCGACTGGGTCGAGGTGGAGGCCGGCGATTTCATGTGGCTACGCGCCTTCTGCCCCCAAGCCTGTTACGCGGGCGGCCCCGGCCCTTTCCGCTACCTGCTCTACAAGGACGTCAACCGCCACCCGGCCCTTACGCCGCACAGGGGCGGGCGATGAGCGCCCGGCACATCGTCGCGCGTCCACTCACCCCCGAAGCCTTCGCCCCGTTCGGGACGATCATCGACAGGGCGGCCGTCGATCCGCGCCCCATGAATGCCGGCATGGCGCGCCGCTTCCACGATCTGGCGGAGGTCCGTACCCTCGGCGAGGACGCGCGCGTGGTGATCGGCCTCGTGGAAGCCGAGCCCTATCCCCTGCCGCTAAGGGTCGGTCTCATCGAGCGCCATCCCCTCGGCGCGCAGGCCTTCGTACCGCTGAACGACGCGCCGTTCCTCGTGGTCGTGTGCCCCGACGAGGATGGGCGGCCCGGACCACCACAGGCCTTCGTCACGGCGCCGGGCCAGGGGGTCTGCTACGCTATCGGCACGTGGCACGGCGTGCTGACCCCCTTCGGTGCGCCCCAGGAATTTCTCGTGATCGATCGCGGCGGGACGGGCATCAACCTGGAAGAGGTTCGGTTCGACGAGCCTTGGACGGTCGCTCTGCCGACAATGTCGGAGGGATAAGCTGTCGCGATGCCCCGGAGGGCATCGCGAGCCGGATGTCCCGATGGCTCAGGAGCCGAACTTGTAGTTCAGCCCGACCCGGACGACGCTTCCCTCCGAGCGGAAGCGCGACGTCGCCTCCACGAGGGACTGGCCGAGTCCGCTGGAGCTTGTCAGCGGGACGCTGCGCTTGCCGAGATCGTAATGCAGGTATTCCACTTTCAGCGTCACCGCGGAGGAGCGGAAGACGTTGAGGAAACTCTCGGTCGGCATGGCGTATTCGATGCCCCCGCCATAGGCGAAGCCCGTCTCGAGACGGTCGATCCCGCCGGCGAAGAGGTCGAGGGTCGGAGTTCCCCCCAACTGCAAGCTCGACGCGCTCTGGTAGTTCACGTTGCCGTAGGCGAGACCGCCGGTGCCGTAGACCAGGACGCGATCGAACGCGTAACCGAGCCGGCCGCGCACGGTGCCGAGGAAATCGAGGCTCTGACGCGTGGTGGTGACCACGGCCGAATCGCTGCCCGACCCGAAGATGCCGCGCGACCTGCGCTTGGTCTCGTCCAGGTCGGTATAGGCAATGTCGGTCTCGATGCCGAGGACGAGGCCCGCGCCGGAGGTGAGCTGGTAATTGTACCCGGCCTGACCGCCGGCCACGAAGCCTTCCTGCCGGGAGGACAGCGAGGCGATGCCGGCGCGCTCGATGAAGAGATCGGTGCCGCTGCCATTCACCGAGGTCGCCGCCGTGCGGACGGTCTGCCGGTCGGTGAAGCCGTATCCGGCCTGCACACCGGCGTAGAAGCCGGTCCAGCTGAAGCTCGGAAGCGGCACGAAGACGGGTGGCGGCGCAGCGCGGCGGGGTAGGTCCGCCGCAGCCGCGGTCCCGGTCATCAGCCCGATTATCGCGCCGACACCCAACAAAACTTTCGCCATCTTCCCCTCGCCGCCTCCATTGACGGCAGCGACGTGAATCAACGGAGCGATCCTGGGATAGTGCCGGGAAGACACAATTTCGGACCGATCGTCCGAAATTTTTAACCATGACGCGACGTGGCTAACTCCTCCTCGGGGAGGTACAAAAATGCCACTGCCGTGAGTCTGTCGACCGGTTTCCACAGCCCATTAAAGCCGCTCCTCGACGAAGGCACGCATGAGCAGATGAGCGATCGCCATAGGCGGCGGCACGGTCAGTCCCTCGCCATGGGTGCCGGCGATCATCGCCGCCACCTCGTTGCGGGTGAACCAGCGGGCGTCCGCGAGCTCTGCCGGATCGATGGTGATCGCTTCGTCCAGGGCCTCCGCCGCGCAGCCGATCATCAGCGACGACGGGAACGGCCAAGGCTGCGAGGCGTGGTAGGTCACCGCGCCGATCCTCAGCCCCGCCTCTTCGAGGGTCTCGCGGCGGACCGCGTCCTCGATGGTCTCGCCGGGCTCCAGGAAGCCGGCGAGGCAGGAATACATCCCCTCCTTGAAGCGCGGCGAGCGGCCGAGCAGACAGGTTTCTCCACGGCGGATCAGCATGATCACCACGGGATCGACGCGGGGGAAGTGATGGGTCTCGCAGGTCGAGCATTCGCGGCGGAAACCGCCGGCGGCGAAACGGGTGGCCGTTCCGCAATTGGCGCAGAAGCCGTGGCGGGCATGCCAGGCCAGGATGGATTTCGCCGTGGCGAGGAGGCCGAGTTCATGCGGCGCTACCGCATTCTCGGCGGCGAGGCTGCGCAGGTCGGTGGTGCGGAAGCCGGGATCGGACTCGTACCCGTCGGCGGACTCCGGCGAGACCGCGCAGGCGAAGACCGGAGCCCCGTCGAGGCGGCCGAGGAAGAGCGTGAGATCGGCGTGACAGGCACTCGCCGCCTGCCCGGAGGGGAGGAGCGCCGTATCGCCGGCAAGGACGATGCGGTCCCCCGCCACCAGCACGATCCGCGCATCCGGCGCGTCCGGCTTCGGCACGAGGTCGCTGCTCTCGGCCGAATGGCGGACGAGCCGGCTTTCCGCATAGCCGAGTTGGTCGAGGCGCGCGCTCATCAGGCGGCCGCGAACAGGGCGCCGATGCGCTCGATCATCTGGGCGCGGGCGTGGTGCGGATAGGACTGGCGCGTGCCTACGCCCCAGACCGGCGAGGGCCAGGCCGGATCGGACAGGAAACGCCCGATCACATGGACATGGAGCTGCGGTACGACGTTGCCCAAGGCCGCGACGTTGACCTTGTCGGGCTTGGCGAGGGCCAGCATCACGCCGGTGGCGATCCGGATCTCGTCCATGAGGTCGCGCGCATCCTCCGCCGACAGGTCGGTGAGTTCGCTAGCACCCGCCCGGCGCGGCACCAGGATCAGCCAGGGAAACCGGGCGTCGTCCATCAGCAGGATACTGCACAAGGCGAGGTCGCCCACCGGCACGGTGTCGGCGACGAGGCGCGGGTCGAGGGTGAAATCGTTTGTCATCGCCGCTCAAGCTGGGATGCGTTGGGAATGCGGAGTTCTCGCCGGTTCGGCCTCGTAAGTCACGCGGGCGCGGGCCGCTCGGTGTCGAGGAAGCGGAACAGGGCCGGCGCGTTGGCATGCGCCACGTTGAAGCGCAGCCACGGGGTCGGCTCCTGATCGGCGCGGAACAGGTGTCCGGGGGCGAGCATGATGCCCTTCGCGGCGGCCCTTTGCGCGAGGCCGGCCGTGTCCGGATCGCCGCCGAAGCCGGCCCAGAGGAAGAGCCCGTTGGCGGGGCGGTGAAACAGCGACAGGCCCACCGAGAGCAGGGCCTCGGCCACAATCTTCTGCTCGGCGGCGAGCTTTTCGCGGAGCCGCGCGATGTGGAGGCGGTACTGGCCTTCCGTCAGGATCGAGTGGACGATGCTCTCGGAGATTTCCGAGCTCGTCAGGCTCGCCGCCATCTTCATGCGCAGGAGCCGCTGCGCATTCTCGGGGTTGCAGGCGAGATAGCCGACTCTCAGGGCGGGCGAGATGGTCTTCGAGAAGCTGCTGATGTGGATGACGCGCGCGAGCTGGTCGAGGCTGGCGATGCTGGGCGCCGTCTCCTCGACGAAGCTCGCATAGATGTCGTCCTCGACGATCTGGAAGTCGTGTTTCTCGGCGATGCGGAGGATCTGGTAGGCGGTGGCCGGCGAGCAGGACGTCCCGGTGGGGTTGTGGAAGCTCGTATTGGTGAAGAACAGCTTCGGCTTGTGCCGCTCCGCCAGTGCCTGGAGCGCGGGGATCGACGGCCCCTGGAGGGTCCGCTCGACGCCGACGATGGTCACCCCCATCGCGTGGAGCGAGGGGTAGAGGTTGCAATAGCCAGGATCGTCCACGAAGGCGACGTCGCCCGGCTGGAGGAAGGTCCGCATGGTCAAATCGAGGGCCTGGCTCGCCCCATGCGTCAGCAGGATCTGGTCCGGCTCGCACTCGATGTTGCGCTGGGCAAGGAGCAGCTGGATCGCCCGGCGCAAGGGCGCGTGGCCGAGGGGATGCCCATAGCGCGAGACCAGCCGGTCGGGGCGCCGCGCCAGGGCCGCCAGGGCCTGCTTGATCCCGTCGGCGAACAGGTGGCTGTCGGGCAGCCAGCCGCAGCCGGCTTTGACGGTGAAAGCGTCCTCCTCGTAGACCCGCTGGAGCAGCCAGCCGGAATCCACCGAGATCTGCACGGGTTTCCGCCGGTGGACGACGGCTTTGCGATCAAGCAGCCGGGCCGAGACGAAGTATCCGCTCGCGCGTCGGGCTTCGAGCAGGCCGTCCGCGACCAGCCGATTGTAGGCGTTCGAGACGGTGAGCGTGCTCACGCCGCACTGAACGGCCAGCTTGCGCACCGAGGGCAGTCGGGCGCCCGGCGCCACGCCTCCGCTGCGGATGCGCTCGGAGAAGGCCTCCACCAACTGGGCGACGAGGGGGGCGGTGCTGGCGGGGTCGAGGCTGATCATGGGCCGTCATCCACGGGCGAGGCCGGTCTCGGCGATCCGACTGTATGGGTGGGTGAACAGATACAGCTGCGCGTGCCAACCCGCCAACTGTCGATAGTCGGTGAGCCAGGGCCGGGCGATAACGCAGCGCGGCGAGGGTCGGGATCTTGCATCGCGGATCGGCGGAGAGACACATGGATCATGCGATCATCGATCAGGCGGCGAACCGGCAGCTCAACGTCGAGCCATACTGGATGCCGTTCACGCCCAATCGCCATGTGAAGGCCGACCCGACGCCGCGCATCATCACCTCGGCGAAGGGCGCCTATTACCGCACCGCCGAGGGGCGCGAGCTGTTCGACAGCCTGTCGGGCCTGTGGTGCTGCCCCCTCGGCCATGCGCAGCCGCGGATCGTCGAGGCCCTGCGCCGGCAGGCCGAGACGCTCGACTACTGCACCGCCTTCCAGATGACCAACCCGGTGACGCTACGGCTGGCCGAGCGCATCGCCGACATGGCGCCGGACGGGCTGGACCGGGTGTTCTTCACCAATTCCGGCTCGGAGGCCGTCGATACCGCCCTCAAGATCGCCCTCGGCTATCATCGCCTGCGCGGCGAGGCCGGCCGCTTCCGCATGATCGGCCGTGAGAAGGGCTATCACGGCGTCGGCTTCGGCGGCATGTCGGTGGGCGGCATGGTGGCCAACCGCAAGATGTTCGCCACCGCGATGATCCAGGGCGTCGACCACCTGCGCCATACCCACGATTATGCCGAGATGGCGTTCTCGAAGGGCCAGCCGACTTGGGGCGCGCATTTCGCCGACGACCTCGAACGGATGGTGGCGCTCCACGATGCGGGCACGATCGCCTGCGTCATCGTCGAGCCGCTGCAGGGTTCGGCCGGGGTCATCGTGCCGCCGCTCGGCTATCTCCAGCGCCTGCGCGAAATCTGCACGCGCCATGGCATCCTGCTGATCTTCGACGAGGTGATCACCGGTTTCGGCCGCCTCGGCGCGCCCTTCGGCGCTGACCGCCTCGGCGTGATCCCGGACATGATCACCTTCGCCAAGGGCATCACCAACGGCATCGTGCCCATGGGCGGCGTCATCGTCCGCAAGGAGATCTACGACACGTTCATGACCGGGCCGGCCGCGGCGGTGGAGCTGTTCCACGGCTACACCTATTCGGGCCATCCCCTGGCGGCGGCCGTCGCCCATGCCTCCCTCGACCTGATGGAGGAGGGCGACCTCTTCGCCCGCGTGCGCGAGTTGGAGCCGATCCTCGAGGGGGCCGTCCACACGCTGCGCGACGAACCGGGCATCAAGGACATCCGCAATTTCGGCCTGACGGCGGCCGTCGATCTCGAACCGACACCGGGCCAGCCCGGCGCGCGCGCTCTGCGGATCTTCGAGCGCGGCCTGCGCGAAGGCATCCTCCTGCGCTTCACCGGCGACACCATCGCCATGGGCCCGCCCTTCATCTCGACCCCCGCCGAGATCACCGGCATGATCGAGATGCTGCGCGGTCTCATCCGCGCCGAAGCCTGACCGGCGGCCGGCGCACTCCCGATAGACGGCCCGTGACCCGTTCCATTCTCTTCAAAGGTTGAACCGACATGCCCCTGATGCGCTTCGATATCCTGGAAGGCCGCACCGATTCCGAACTGAAGACGCTCCTCGACGCCGCGCACGAGGCAATGCTGGAGGCGTTCAACGTCCCGCCGGGCGACCGCTACCAGATCGTCACCGAGCACAAGCCCTCGCGGATGATCGTCGAGGATACCGGGCTCGACATCCCGCGCACCAAGGACGTTGTGGTGGTCCAGATGATCACCCGGCCGCGCGGCAAAGCGAAGAAGCAGCTGTTCTACAAGCTGCTGACCGAGAAGCTCGAAGCCGCCTGCGGCATCGCCCCGGCCGACGTCATGGTCTCCACGGTGGAGAACACCGACGAGGATTGGTCCTTCGGCCACGGCCGGGCGCAGTTCCTCACCGGCGAACTCTGACAACCGTTTGAGTTCTTATTCTAGAGCTTAACCTCATCCTGAGGTGCCGCGTAGCGGCCTCGAAGGAGGCTTCCAGGGATCGGGAGACGACTGGAGGGCTCCTTCGAGGCCCTTTGCTCAAGCAAAGGGCGCCTCAGGATGAGGTGGTCTGCTGGGATGATCTGCTCTGGCACAAGCATCCGCTGGAAAACCCGATCGAACAGGCCCTGGGCGGGTTTCGCAACGAGTGTCGCCGCTTCTGCGGCCTGAAACCTGCGACACGCCATAGGGACTGAGCAAGGTGACGTGTTGGCCCGCCCATGCGAGCCCGCTCGGGGTGCCAAGCTCATTCCGGACCCTAACCCCGACCCTCTACGGAACGCCGGCCATGCATGTCCTGATCCTCGGTGGCGGTGTCGTCGGCGTCACCTCGGCCTATTACCTGGCCAAAGCCGGCCACCGGGTCACCGTGCTGGAGCGCCAGCCGGCGGCGGGGCTCGAGACGAGTTTCGCCAATGCCGGCCAGGTCTCACCGGGATATTCGGCGCCCTGGGCGGCGCCCGGCATTCCCCTCAAGGCGATGAAGTGGCTGATGATGCGCCACCGGCCCCTCGTGGTCTGGCCGAGCTTCGAGCCGCGTTTCTACGGCTGGCTCGCCCGGATGCTGGCGAATTGCACGGAGGAAGCCTACCAGCGCAACAAGGGCCGGATGGTGCGTCTGGCCGAATACAGCCGCGACGTGCTGCGCGACCTGCGCGCCGAGACCGGCATCGCCTACGATCACCGCGAGCAGGGCACGCTCCAGCTGTTCCGGACGCAGAAGCAGCTCGATCATGTCGGGGACGACACCCGCGTCCTCGACGCCTATGGCGTTCCCTACGCGGTGCTGGAGCCCGCCGGTTGCATCATGGCCGAGCCGGCCCTGGCGCGGGTGGCCGGGACCTTCGTCGGCGGCCTGCGGCTCCCCGGCGACGAGACCGGCGACGCCCACCTCTTCACCCAGCGGCTCGCCGCACTCTGCGAAGACCTTGGTGTGGTCTTCCGCTACGGCACGGCCATCACAGGCCTGCGCAGCGAAGGCGACCGGATCAGCGGCGTGGCGACGGCAGCGGGCGAGGTGCTGACCGCCGACGCCTATGTGGCGGCCATGGGCAGCTACACCCCGGCTCTGCTCCGGCCCTTCGGCATCGACCTGCCGGTCTATCCGGTGAAGGGGTATTCCCTCACCCTGCCGGTCACCAATATCGACGCCGCCCCGGTCTCGACGGTGATGGACGAGACCTACAAGGTCGCGATCACCCGGCTCGGCGACCGCATCCGGGTCGGCGGCACCGCCGAGCTCGCCGGTTTCAGCGCGGTCCTGCGGGGACCGCGCCGGGAAACCCTAGTCCGCTCCGTCGGTGATCTGTTCCCGGCGGGCGGCGATCTCTCGCAGGCCACGTTCTGGACCGGCCTGCGGCCGATGACGCCGGACGGCACGCCCATCGTCGGCGGAACGCGCCTGTCGAACCTCTACACTAATACCGGCCACGGCACCCTGGGCTGGACCATGGCCTGCGGCTCGGGCCGGGTGCTGGCCGATCTTATCTCCGGCCGCACGCCGGACATCGCCACCCCGGACCTCGCCGTCAGCCGCTACGCACGCGGAGCCTGACAACGGGGTAATGCCCTCTCGCGCCGGGCGCGAGAGGGTGAGGCGAGGCGGCCTATTCGGCCGCGTCGACGTAGAGCTTGCCGCCCTCGGCCTGGAACTCGGCGGATTTGGCCGCCATTCCCGCCTCGCGTTCGGCCTGGCTCATGGGCGTCGCCTCGCCCAACACCTGACCGGCCGCCTCCATCGCCAGGACCTCGGCGCGCAGATCCTGCGTGATCTTCATCGAGCAGAATTTGGGGCCGCACATCGAGCAGAAATGCGCAACCTTGTGGGCGTCCTTCGGCAGGGTCTCGTCGTGGTAGGCGCGCGCCGTGTCGGGATCGAGCGACAGGTTGAACTGGTCCTCCCAGCGGAAGTCGAACCGGGCGCGTGACAGGGCGTCGTCGCGCAGCTGCGCCGCCGGATGGCCCTTGGCGAGATCGGCGGCATGGGCCGCGATCTTGTAGGTGATGACGCCTTCCTTGACGTCGTCGCGGTTGGGCAGGCCGAGATGCTCCTTCGGGGTGACGTAGCAGAGCATGGCGCAGCCAAACCAGCCGATCATGGCGGCGCCGATGCCCGACGTGATGTGGTCGTAGCCCGGTGCGATATCGGTGGTCAGCGGGCCGAGGGTGTAGAACGGCGCCTCGCCGCACTCCTCCAGCTGCTTTTCCATGTTCACCTTGATCTTGTGCATCGGCACGTGGCCGGGACCCTCGATCATGGTCTGGCAGCCCTTGTCCCAGGCGATCTTCGTCAGCTCGCCGAGGGTCTCGAGTTCCGCAAACTGCGCCGCGTCGTTGGCATCCGCGATGGAGCCAGGGCGCAGGCCGTCGCCCAGCGAGAACGAGACGTCGTAGGCCCTCATGATGTCGCAGATCTCGTCGAACCGCTCGTAGAGGAACGATTCCCGGTGACCGGCGAGGCACCAGCGCGCCATGATCGAGCCGCCTCGGCTGACAATGCCGGTGACCCGGCGCGCGGTGAGCGGCACATGGGCGAGGCGGACGCCCGCATGGATGGTGAAGTAATCGATGCCCTGCTCGGCCTGCTCGATGAGGGTATCCTTGAAGACCTCCCAGTCGAGCTTCAGCGGATCGCCGCCGACCTTCTCCAGCGCCTGGTAGATCGGCACGGTGCCGATGGGCACGGGCGAGTTGCGCACGATCCACGAGCGGATGTTGTGGATGTTTCGACCAGTGGAGAGATCCATCACCGTGTCGGCGCCCCAGCGGGTCGCCCAGACCAGTTTCTCCACCTCCTCCGCTGCCGACGAGGTCACGGCCGAATTGCCGATATTGGCGTTGATCTTGACGAGGAAGTTGCGGCCGATCGCCATCGGCTCCACCTCGGGGTGGTTGATGTTGGCCGGGATGATGGCGCGGCCGCGCGCCACCTCGTCGCGCACGAATTCCGGTGTGATGAAGGCGGGGAGCGAGGCACCGAAGCTGTTGCCGTCGGCCAGCGCGGTCTGCGCGCCTTCCAGCATCGTCTCGCGGGCGAGGTTTTCGCGGTGGGCGACGTAGATCATCTCCTCGGTGATGATCCCGGCTTTGGCGAACTCGTACTGCGTCACCATCTGGCCGGGGCCGGCCTTGCGGATCTGGCGCGTCGCCGGACAGGGGGCGACGAGCTTGTCCTCCGGCACGAAGCCGTTGTCCTCGGGCTTGACCGCGCGCGGCGTGATCGTGGCGTAGCCGCGCTTGGCGATCCACGGGTCGCGCAGCAGGGGCAGGCCGGCATTCAGGTCGATCCGGGCATCGGTCTCGGTATAGGGGCCAGACGGATCGTAGACCCGCACCGGCGCCTCCTTCGGATCACTCAACGTGACCTCGCGGAACGGCACCCGGATGTCGTCACGGCCAGCCACGCTCGCATAAACCTTGCGCGAGCCCATGATCGGGCCGGTGGTCACCGCTTGCGGCTGCCCCTTGGCGGGTTCTTGTCCGGAAAGGTCTTTGGGAAGGACGGGTGCGTTCATATCGGATTCGCTCCTGGCGTGGGAGGCGATCCGGTTCGCAACGGTACGTCAGGACGACGGGCACCCGCTCGTTTGGAGCAGACAACCCAAGCGTAGTTCCCGTCCCTCCGCCGGTATGAGCCGGATCAGGTTCAAGGGTCAGGGCTGCGGCCCTATCTCAGCCCCCTGAACGGGGCCCCCCTCGGAACGATTCGAAAGTCTGCGTTCGCCGCGCCTTTGTCAATCGCCGGAGCCGACATCCCCAGTCGAATGCAAGGACTCCCACCACGGCAACGATGACGTCGCGCCGATCGCGGATCGTTCGGGTCGGGCCGTTAAGCTCTCCGCGACCGTAGTGTTCGATTTCATCCGCAAGCACAGTCCATTTTCGGTGCGGCATATTTCAGTCCGTCAAAGGCCCTCCCATAATGGAGCCTTCCCTGCTGACGGCGCGTTGTCAGTCATCAATTCCAAAAAACAATCAGGCTGGCGTTCCATGAACAAACTCATTCTCGCATCCGCCGCATTGCTCGGCGCGGTCGCGTTCGTTCCGACAACCGCCGACGCTCGCGGAGGCGGCTGGGGTAGTGGCGGTGGCGGCGGTGGCATGAGCCGTGGCGGCGGTGGGCTCGCCGCGGGTGGTGGAGGCGGCGGCTGGGGCGGCGGTGGAATGAGCCGTGGAGGTGCTGGTGGCGCGGGACTCGCGGCTGCGGGCGGTGGTGGGCGAGGCTGGGGCGGTGGCGGCTTGAGCCGTGGCGGTGCTGGCGGCGGTCCCGCTGCCTTGGGGGGCGCTGGCCAGGGAGGCTGGGGCGGTGGACGCGGACAGGGCGGGATCGCCGCCGGTCCGAACTCCGGCGGTGGCTTCAACCGTGGCGGCTACGGTCATCACCGCGGGTATGGCTACAATCGTGGCTACGGCCGGGGATACGGCTACGGCGGACTCGGTCTTGGTTTGGGGCTAGGCTTGGCTGGAGCCGGAATCGGTTACGGCTATGGCAGCGGTTACTACGATAACGGTGGCTATTACGGCGGCGGCTATGCCCCAGCCTATTATGGTGGCGCCGTCGAGGTTCAGCAGGATGTCGGCGGGTCCGATCAGGACGTCGCCTACTGCATCCAGCGCTTCCGCTCCTACGATCAGCGATCGGGCACCTATCTGGGCAATGACGGTCAGCGTCACCGCTGCCCGCAATAGCAACTGCACGGAAGACCTGCACCAAGAGCGAAGACATTTCAGCCTCATCCGACAAGAGAAGCCCCGCATCACTCGTTGCGGGGCTTCGTCGCATCTGGGCCCAGTGGCGCCTGCCTTACTTATCCGCGCCGTCTTTGCCATCGGTCCATCGGCGGAGATGATGATCTATACCTGACGACCCCGTCTCCACCCCGTTCGAGGGTCTGGGTCTAGGAACGGCGGTCGCAGCGAGGAGGGATCTTCCGGGGCTGCTCGGCATGGCGTAACGCCACGTCATGGTGGCTTCCGGTTCTCTCCTCGCTCCCGACGACATCGCCCACGTCATTCAGGTCGCGCTCGCTCCCGCTTTCCTGCTGACGGCGCTGGCGACGCTGCTCAATGTCTTCTCAACGCGCCTTGGGCGGGTGGCCGACCGTGTCGATGATGCCGCCGCCAGCTTGCAGAAGGCGGATGCGGCCGAGGCGGCGCACCTGTCGCGCCAACTGGCCTATCTGCGTCAGCGCTCCTTCATGCTCGATGTGGCTGTGGTGCTGGCCTGTTTCGGCAGCATCATGACCGGCGTCGCGGTGCTCACGCTTTTCGTCGGGGCCTTGCGCGATGCCGCCACGGCCTCCGTCTTGTTCGGATGCTTCGGCGTCGCCCTGGTCTGCACGGTGGCGGCCATCGTCGCCTTCCTTCTCGAGATCCTGATGGCGGGCCGCCGTATCAGGGACGAGGTCGACCGCCAGACGGTGCAGGCCTCGGATCGGGAAGCGTCTGGACCCGATCTCCCATAGCGGTCGCCGCGAACAGCACGGGCTTGATCCAATGTTGCGGACCGCCACCTGCGGCTTCAATCCTCGACGATCCCCTCGCCATGCGCGTCGAGCCAGCGAATTGCGCCGCTGAGGTCGAAGCCCCGTTCCCGGCCATAGGCCGCGACGTCATCGCGCCTCAAGCGTCCCGCCAACACCTCGCTCAAAGCCCAGAGGGTGAGCGAGCGGGTACCACTACGACAATGCGCGAGGATTGGGCCGGACGCTCCCTCCACGGCGTCGCGGAACTGCGCGATGTCGTCGAGTGTGATGCCTGGGCCGGTAACTGGAAGATGGAGATAGGCCAGCCCCGCCGCCCTGGCGGCTGCGGCTTCGGCCTCCGTGCCCAATTGGCCGGGTTCTTCCCCCTCGGGCCTGTTGTTGATCAGCAGGGCGAACCCTTTTCCCGCCAAGTCGGCGATCTCGGCTTCGTTCGGCTGGCCGGAGACCGAAAGTCGGGATTCGATGGAGGTGATGGTCATGGAAGATCGTCCTTGGGGCTGCCTTGCGGCTCCGTTGGCGCTGCACGGACCCGCCACAGATCGTGTCCGTTCCGTGCGGCACAAGCGGGGCAGGCTGATTCCACCGCACGGCCCGCCTTGAACCCGGGATGGGTCTCGTCCGTTTCCGGTCTGATCCTCAACCCGCCTTCAGGATGACCACCATGGCCGATGCAAGACAGATCGTCGACGCGCTCGTGCGCTCACGCAAGGGCGGGATCGCCGCCACGGCCGCCCTCGGTGGGCTCGCCCTCGTCGCGGGCCTGGCTCTTCGAGCACTCCGTCCTTCCCATGAGCCCGAAACCCCCGATCTCAGCCAAGTCGGCGAGGACGAGGCCCGCATCATGCTGCGCGCCATGGTGGCGGCGACCTTGGCCGACGGCATCGTAGACACGCAGGAGCGCCAGCGCCTCGACGAGGCGGTAGAGGCGGCCGGTATCGACAAGGATGGCCGCGCCTGGCTCGAAAAGGAGCTGGCCGACCCGGCCGAGATCGACGAACTCGCCGAACGCGTGGATTCGCCGGAGAAGGGTGCCCGCCTCTATGCGGCAGCGCGTCTGGCCATCGATGCCGATACGCTGCAGGAGCGGGAGTTCCTGAAGCGATTGGCCGAGGCCCTGGACGTCTCGCAGGACGTGGCGGCGAGGGTCGATGCCGGGCTCGAAAATGCCTGATGGAGAGCGATGTCGCGGGAGTTGACGCGCTCCGTACCGGCCCGATGGGGAAGTGCTACTTCCCCATCCATTCGTGCCCGGCCACCAGCGCCTCAACTGATCGTGTCCAGGTGCCGGGCTGGTCGGTGGCGCCGGTGCCGAGTGCCCGCTGGACCATGACGCTGTCGCTCCAGCGGCCGTACTTGTAGCCCACCGCCGGCAACAGGCCGACACGGACGAAGCCGCAGGTCTCGTGGAGCCGCAGGGACGCTTCGTTCTGCGCGTCGATATAGCCGATCATCTGGCGGTAGCCACCGGCGGCGCAGGCCTCGATCAAAGCCGGCAGCAGGCGTCGCCCGATGCCGGCGTTCAGGTGCTCGTGATGAACGTAGATCGAGTGCTTGAGCGTGTAGCGATATGCCGGGCGCTTCCGGAACGGGACAGCGTAAGCGTAGCCCGCCACCACCCCATCGCGGTCGGCCACAAGATGCGGCAGACGCCTCTTGCGCATGGCCTTGCGGCGGCGCTTGAGGTCGTCTGGATGGAGCGGATCCGCTTCGAAATCCCCCACATCACCTACGCCCCGCCGAATATGGTGGGCGTAGATTGCCACCATGGCCGGCACGTCCGCATCCGAGGAGGGCCGGATGATGATCCCGGTATCGGAGGCGGCGGGCGGCGCTTCCGGATTCACGGGCGATTCTCGCGCATGACATAGGTGTAGAAGCGGATGGTCCCATCGGGATCGACGTTGCGGAACACGCCCTGAATCTCGGCCTCGAAGCCCGGGAACAGGTTCGCGGAGCGCTCGAACATCTTGAAGTAGTCCAGCATGGGTTTCGCCCGTTCGTCCAGTCGTTCGCCCGGCAGCACCGTGCCGATGCCCGGCGGGTAGACCAGAAGCAAGGTCGTCGCCACGCGGCCTTCCGCTTCCGCGATCGGCACGTAATCGACGTTGTTGCGGGTGAGCTGCTGCACCGCCTCCTTCGGGGTCATGACCATCTCGGGCAGGTGCCCAGGCTCGAACTGCTTGCGTTGAAGGGTGCTGGTGCCGTGCTCGCGGTGGAAGGCGTGGAAATCCGCGCAGAGGTCGCGCAGGCGTACGCCCTTGTAGCGGTTCGGCCGGCGCCGGACGAATTCCGGCATGGCATCCTCGAGCGGCACATTCTCGTCATGCAGGCGCTTGAAGGCCACGAGGCCGGAGATGAGCGTGCCGGCCTTGGAGGATTCGACGCCCGGCGTCAGCAGGAAGAGGAGCGAGTTGAGGTCGTTCTTCTCCGGCACGATGCGGTTTTCGCGCAGGTACTGGGCCACGATGGGCGCGGGCACGCCGTGCTCGGCATATTCTCCCGTACGCCGGTCGAAGCCGGGGGTGAGCACGGTGAGCTTGTTCGGGTCGGTCATGGCGTAGTTCGGCGCCACATGGTTGAAGCCGTGCCAGGCGGCACCGGGGGTCAGCTCCCAGTATCTCGCGTCGCTGGCGAGCTCGTCCGTCGAGACGCTCTCCCACGGCACCTTGCCCTCCGGGCCCTTTACCGTGTCCGGCACGAAGGGGTCGAAGAACCAGCGGCGCAGGGGATCGCCCTCTTTCTCCTCGAATTCGCGGCGGATGGCGCGGACCTTCTTGCGCCATTCGATGCCGAGCCGGATCGTGTCGTCCCACAGGACGACGCCCGAGCGGCCCTTCATCATCTGCGCGCCGACATCGAGGGAGGCGAAGAGCGGGTAGAACGGCGAGGTCGAGGCGTGGACGAGGAAGGTCTCGTTGAAGCGCCGGTGCTCGATGCGCCGGGTCTGGCCGCGGATATGGCTGTCCTTGGTGTGGATCTGCGAGGCCTGGGAGAAGCTCGCCAGCTGCTTGTGGGTCGATTGCGTGGCGATGATGCCGGGCGAGGTCTCGTCGAGGCCCTTCAGTCCCATGGCGAAGCGGCCGGCGAAGAGCGGGTGGAACTTCATGAAGCCCGCCCAGGCCTCGTCGAACAGGATGTAGTCGCAGAGATGCCCGATCTTCTCGAGGATCATCTGCGCGTTGTAGATGGTGCCGTCATAGGTGCACTGCTCCACCACCGCCACGCGGAACGGGCGCTCGCGCTTCCAGGCTTCCTTGTCGGTGATGAGGGGGTTGGTGCGGATCTTCTCACGGATGGCCGCCTCGTCGAGGGCCTCGTGATACATCGGGCCGATCAGGCCGAAGCAGTTGCGGTCGGTCTCCAGGAAGACCGGAACCGCGCCGCCGAGGAACAGGGCGCCGTGATGGGCCGCCTTGTGGTTGTTGCGGTCGAACAGGACGAGGTCGCCCTCCGCCACCAGGGCCGAGAGCACGATCTTGTTGGAGGCCGAGGTGCCGTTGAGGACGAAATAGGTCTTCTCGGCGCCGAAGATGACGGCGGCTTCTTTCTGCGCCTTCAAGGCCGGGCCTTCGTGGACCAGAAGGTCGCCGAGATCGAGCACGGAATTGTCGAGGTCGTCGCGGAACACGGCCTCGCCGAGATGCTCCACGAAGATACGCCCGATCGGCGAGCGGTTGTAGAAGATGCCGCCGTTATGGCCCGGGCAGGTCCAGAGCTGGTTGCCCTGCTCTGCGTAATCGACCAGCGCGCCGAAGAACGGCGTCTTCAGGGTCTCGGCATATTGCTTCACGCGGCTCACCAGGCCGCGGGCGATGTAGTCCGGGGTCTCTTCGGCCAGGAATATGTAGCCGTCGATGAAGTCGAGCACTTCGACGGGGATGTCCTCCAGGCGCTTGCGGCGGACCATGATGACGATGGGCATTTCAAGCCCGCGCTTCCGCATCAGGTTGATGAGGGCAGCCGCTTTGCCGTCGAGGCCGCGCTTGCCCCAATCCACCACCATGCAGCCGATGGCGGCATCGGTCTGGACCGCAATGGCCGCGTCCTCCACGCGGCGGGCGCGGACCACTTCGAAGCCGAGCTTCTCCACAGAGCCGATGATCTGCTGGACGCGCACGCCCTCGAGGTCGTCCGGGTCGAAGTTAGGCGCGCACATGAGCACGGTGAAGCGGCGAAAGAAGTCCATGCGGGGGAAGGCTCCGGTGGTCGGATGAATCGAGGGTGTGTGGGCGCGTTCGCGTTCGGGATCAACCAGGCCGGCCGGCGAGATTGAGCCGGCGGATGACGACATAGACGGCCAGCGCCGCGAGCGCGCCAATGATCAGTGCGATCATGGAGCCGCTGTCGGATTCGGAAAAGAACAGGCCCTTGGTGTTCATGCCGAAGACGCCCGTGACCAGGGTGGGCGGCAGAAACAGGGCCGTGAGGATGGAGAGGGTGAAGAGCTGGCGATTGGTCAGCGCGGTCGTGCGGGCGGCGATCTCGTCCTGGAGAAGCCGGCTGCGCTCGGACAGGACATGCATGTCCCGGTGGAGCGAATCGAGGCGCTGGACCACACGCGCCGCCATGGCGCCGACGGCTTCCGGCAATTGGTCGCCCTCCATGGCGGCCTCATCCTCGAGCCGGTGGAACACCGCGCGTAAGCCGGCGAGTTGACGGTGGGAGCGCACGGATTGGCGGCGGATCGGTCCCAACGGCCTGGCATCGTCGGCCTTGGCCTCGTCGAGCATGTCGTCCTCGATGGCATCGAGGGAGGAAGACAGGCGATCGGACGTGGCATTGAGCGATGCGATGGTGCTGCCGACGAAGCGCTCCAGCAGCTTTGCCGGGCCGGGAACGAGGGTACCGGACAGGACCGCGTCGCGGGCGGCGACCGCGCAGGCCGTGGCATGGCGACGGCCACTGACCAGATAGCCTGGACCGAGAACGCAATGGAGGCGGCCGTTCGGCTCTTCGCTCGACGACCCGTCGAAAGCGCGTTCCCGGTCGGCGATGACGAAGCCGGCATGAGGGCCATCGACGACGACACGCTGATGCTCGTCGCGGGCGAAGGTTGCGGCGGCGAGACGGGGCGGGCCAAGGCGTCCCTCAAGGATCAGCGCCTCGGTCCGCGCATCGACGAGATCGACATGAAGCCAAACGAAGCCGTGTTCCGGGTCACCGAGGGAAGGAAGCTCGTCCCCCAGCGCAACCTGGCGTCCCCGTCCATCCGTGTCGAAGGCGAGGGCGAAGATCAGCCCCGGGAGGGACGATTCCTCAATGAGAAGATGCTGCATAATGCGTTCGCGGCGAACATGGCCGGCAAAATACCGGCTCACTATCGCGCTGGATCGCAAGGCTGGGCGACACTGTGATGACGACGAGGCGCGTCTGCTGCCATCGTATTCTCCCGATGGTTCAGACGACTCGCAGGGACGGGGCGGGGCGACGACGTCGATGGTCGAGCCGTGATTGGCCATCATGACGTGCATTCGCGAGGGATCGCGCTGAGCGTCACAAGTCGCCTTCGCATCACGGCCGCGTGCGCGACATTCTTCGGCGGGCCTTGCTGGGCCAAGCGCTCGTGGAAGGGCATGCAGTGATGATGAACATCGCCTGTGCTTGCCGGCAGCATCTGCACTTCGCCGAGGTTCGTCGGACTGGGCGGAAAATAACGCCGCGTCGTCCGAGGTCTTTATCGTCGCCATTCGCGTCCAGCGTGCGGCAGGCCATCGCTGGACGCCTCTTCCGTTAGCTTCGTTCCGCCCCGTCCTGCATCCTCATTTCGTAAGACGATTCAGACTACCCTCTAGAAGTAAATTACCGACATACTACTAGATCAGTAGTCCAAAGTCCGCCCCACTCAAGGATCCCTTAGCAACATCTCTCAGGATGATACTGTTGCCAAGACCAACATCATCGAACGTGACAAGAGTGTCCGCCCCCCCGTTTAACATAGTAAGGTTGATATCCTCGAAGCTGCTCACGAGGGCCGACACGTCGAAATGATCGAAGCCCTTCGCAAAACCATAGACGTTATCCTTCCCGAAATTCATTTCGAAAGTGAAGGTCTCAGCTCCCCCACCTGCATACAGCTTGTCGTTACCGGTGCCGCCATCGATCACCGTGTCACCCACGCCGGCCCTGATGACATCGTTCCCCTTTGTCCCCGACACCGTGGCGAAGGTATCCTTGGCGTTCTGCAGGTTGATCGTAGTGCCTGCGGTCACGCCCGACAGATCGAGGGTCAGTGCTCCGCGCACATAGATCGTCTCGATACTCTTGAAGCTTGTGTCGGTGAACGTGAAAGTATCGGCTCCAAGAAGCAGGAGCCTGTCCTGCCCATTTCCCCCGTCGACCAGCGCTGGTGCATTGGTAACTGCCAGCTTATCATTGCCGTCGCCGCCGATCAGTGTATCGGATGCTCCTACTCCCCGGAGGAAATCGTTACCGGCCAAGCCCGTCAGGATATTAATGCCGCTATCGCCGATCAGGACGTCTTCGTATCGACTACATGGCCGGCGAGGCACTTTGAGCCCTCGCTCCGCAGACGAATGACGCAGGATGGTGCCCCGCCGACATCGAATGCCATTCAGAGTCGGTCATGGCTGCGGAACACTCGTCCGCTCCGACCCTGGACGATGTCGTTCCGCCGGGCCTCCGACGGTTCGAACCCGGATCGCCACGAGATCGGGGCCTCTCCCGCGTTGAGGGACCGAACAGCGTTGAACCGAGGGTCGCGGCAACGCGCGGGTTAGGCCGGAGCCCGCATGGGGAGAAAGGACATCCGCCGTCGGGAGATCGCCTGGCGGCACCGACAGGATCACCCCCGATCCCTGGACCGGATTTAGCCAGACAGGATCTAACGGTCCCTGTCCGCCTCCAGCTGTTTCATGAGCTCGGCAAGGCGAGGGTCGAGAGGCTCGTCGATCACGGGCTCGTAGAGGGCCTGCAACTCCTCGCCGAGACGCCGCCGGGTGGTCTCGGTCAGCGCGCTGTTGAGATCCCTGGTGCGCGGCCGGGGTCGGGCTGGCTCGCGATAGTCTTCAATGAGCATCGCCACTCCTTCGATAACACAAGAAATGTGAACGCCGGGATCGAAGATAGGTTCATATGTCGCGGTGAACGGGGTTTACCGCCCGAGGGAACGAGCGCGACGGAGATAGGCCCCTGAGTGCGAGAATACCTCCCGGCAGAAGTCAGCGCCTGCGTCGATCAGAAAGTCACAGCGTTGAGACTGCCCACAGAACTTCCGGTCACGGACGGGTTGCGCTCAGACCAGAATGACCCGTCGGGAGATTTTTTTGAGAATACCGAACCATCGTTTTTACTTCGCAGACGACCATCGAACGAAACTGTAGCTAAGATATCGAGAGCACCTTTCGAGGTCGAGCGACGGCGGCGGGCTTGCTGATCGTTGACGAACGGACACCAGAGCACTGCCATCAGGGGGGACAAATACACCTCTGCGCCGATTTTCTCATATATCGGCATTTCTGCTGCCTCTTTCTCACAGATGAAGATTTGTTTTATTCTTATTATAAACTTGAAATACAGATTTATGCTTGCGTTGCGGCTCGGGGCGGCTAGGCTCCCTCGAATCATCCAGCTTCGGAATCGCCGTCCCATCGCCATATGAGCCTCACTTCCGCGCAAATCCTCGACCTCGCTCCCGATGCGTCGAGCCGCAAGGCCGGGCAGGATCAGGCGAAGGCGGCCAAGTGGAGCGGGCTCGGGCGGGCAGGCGCCGTCGTCTGGGGCGAGATCAAGGGAAGCGGAGCGAACCCTTATCGCACGGTGACCGATCTCTCCGGTCCAGCCTCGAAATGCACCTGCCCGAGCCGGAAATTTCCCTGCAAGCACGCAATCGGCCTGATGCTGGTAGATGCCGCCGCGCCGATCTCCGAGGCAGAACCGCCGGATTGGGTCGCCGCCTGGATCCGGGGGCGCGAGAGCCGCGCCGTCTCCGCCGAAACGCGGTCCCAGCAAGCCTCCGCCACCGTCGACGAGAAGGCGCAGGCCAAACGCCGTCAGGCCCGCGAGGACAAGGTCTCGGCGGTCCTCGGCGAACTCGATCTCTGGCTCGGCGACCTGATGCGCCGTGGTCTCGCGACGGTGCGGCGTGAGCCCTATGCCTTCTGGGACCGCATGGCAGGACGCCTCGTCGATGGACAGGCCCCGGGCCTCGCCCGCAGGGTGCGGGCCATGCCGGGCCTCATCGCGGCCGCGCCCGGCTCTGCCGCGCGTCCGGAGGCGGCCCTTGCCCTCGCCCTCGGCCGCCTGTCCCTGCTGGCCCGGGCCGCCCGGCGTCTGGAACGGCTCACGCCCGAACAGGCAGCGGGCGTCCGCGCGGCCATCGGCTATCCCGTGACCGCCGAGGAGATGGCGGCAGGTCCGGGTCTCGTCGACGAGTGGGCCGTCCTCGCGCATGCGGTGGAGGACGAGGACAAGCTCACCGCCCGCACCGTCTGGCTCGCCGGACGGACGAGTGGCGCCATGGCCCAGGTCGTCGATTACGGCACCTCCGGCTCGCCGCTGCCGCCGGTCCCGGCGGCAGGACAGGATTTCTCGGGCGCGCTCGCCTTCCATCCCGGCGATCCGCCGCTCAGGGCCGCGTTTCGCGAGGGGCGCGCCAGTCCGGCACCGGCCGACGCTCTGCCCGGCGCGACAAGCGTCGCCGACGCCCTCGACGGGTTCGCCGGGGCCCTGGCGCGGGCGCCGTGGATCGACCGTTGGCCGCTTCGGCTGTCCGGCCTACGCCTCGGACATCTCGCGGATGGCGCCATGGGCGCGGGTGACGCCACCGGCTGTTTGACCCTTGCCGATTCCGCACATGTCCCCCCTCTGATGGCGGTGGCGGCGGGGGGCCATGTCGATCTTTTCGGTCTCTACGACGGGTTCGCGCTCACGCCCCTCGCCATGGTGGCCGGCGGGCATCTCTACGCGGTTCCGGCCCAGGATCCCCGGCCGATCCTGGTGAGGGCGGCCTGATGGGCCTCGACGTCTCCGCCCCCGACGATTGGGAGTCGGCCCTCGTCTCCGCTCTGCTGGGGGCCGACCGCTCCCCCTCCCCTGTCGATCTCGAGACGGTCGCCGGTGCGCTGCCGCGCGCAGAGCCGGGCATGACCCTGCTGGCGCGGGTCGCGGTCGCGGGCATCCACCATCTCGCCGGCAGCGGCTTTCCGCCAGAAGCCTTCACGCCGACGCGCCCTCACGAGGCGAAGGGCCGTCCCTGCCCGGCTGACGCCGCGGCGCGGCTCGGGCTGCTCCTCGCCGCGGGCACGGAGGCGCGGGGCCGCGTGAAGGAGTGGTGCGAGATCGCGGCGGAGCGGGGCATGCGCGCTCCGCCCTGGCTGCTCCCCGCCCTCGCGCCCTACCGGCGCGAGTGGGACGAGACCATCGACGCGGTCGCGGGCGAGGAGCTCGCCTGGCTGGAGGCGGCCTGTTCCGCCCGAGGCGCCGAGGCGGCGATTTCGGCCCCGGATGGCGCTGAAGCGAGCCCGGCCGAGCGCCACGCCGCCTTCGCCGCCTTCCGCTTGCGCGATCCCGAAGGAGCCCGCGCCGATCTGGAGGCTGGGTTCCGCGCCGAGAAGGCGGATATGCGTGAGCGCCTCGTCTACATCCTGGAGATCGGCCTGTCGGAGGCGGATGCGCCCTTTCTCGAAACCTGCCTGGACGATCGCGCGGGCGGCGTGCGCGCGGCAGCGAGAGTCCTGCTACCGCGCCTCACCCACTCGCTCTTCGCCTCCCGCATGACGGCGAGGGCGCGAACCGCGCTCGTGGTCGAAAGCAGCCGAAAGCTCCTCGGCGGGACGAAACACACTCTGGTGGTGACGCTGCCGGAGGAATCGCCGACGCTCGCGCGGGACGGGATCGAGCCGAACGCCTACGAGCGGAGGCGCGGCGGCGCGAGGGCCGGTCTGCTCGAGAGCGTCATCGCCGCCGCTCCCCTCCACGCCTTCGCCGATCATCCGCCGAAGTTCTGGATCGAACTGGCCCTGCGCAGCGAATGGGCGATCCAGATCGTCGATGGTTTTCTCACCGCCGCGCGCCGCGAGCGCGACCTCGACTGGGTACGGACGATGGTGTCGGTGCTGGCCGAGGCGTCGGCCGGGCGCCTCTCCGGCATCGAGCCGGGCGATGCGCTCCGTGAGGCCTGGGCCCGCGCCGTGCGGTCGCTCCCCGATGCGGAATGGGAGGCGACGATGGCGCAGCTCCTCGGCAAGGGGGAGATCGATACGATTCTGACCCTGCTGCGACAGGCGCCCTCATCCCTGTCGGAGGCCTTCACGGCGGCCCTCCTCGATTGGCTCGCCTCGGTGACGCGGACCTCGCAATCCGACCGCAAGGACCTCGCCTCCGCTTACCTGCTCACCCGCCTCGCCGAACGGGCCTGGCCCGACGAGGACCACGCGGCATCGGCTGCCGCCATCCTCGCCCGGCTGCCGGACGAGGCCGAGGACAACCTGCGCCGGCAGATCGAGGACTTCGCCGAAACCCTCGCTTTGCGCGCCACCATCAGACGGGAGTTCGCCTGAGGCATGAGCCAGATCAACGGAACCAAGACGACGCAGCTGCGCCGGGCCGCCGAGGATGTCTTCGCCGAGGAGTTGGAGGCGCTGCGCGGCGCCGATGACAGGCCGCGCCCGCCGAACTGGCTGCTCTCGCCGCAGGCGGTCGTCACCTACCTCATGGGCGGAAGGCTCGGCTCCGGTTTCGAGGTCACGCCGAAATACATCGGCGACCGGCGCTTGATGGAAGTAGCGGTGGCGACGCTGGCCACCGACCGGGCGCTCCTTCTTCTCGGTACGCCGGGCACCGCCAAGAGCTGGGTCAGCGAGCATCTGGCCGCCGCGATCTGCGGCACCTCCCGCCTCGTCGTGCAGGGCACCGCCGGCACCAGCGAGGAATCGATCCGCTACGGCTGGAACTACGCACTGCTCCTCGCCAAGGGGCCGAGCCGCGAGGCGGTGGTCGCGAGCCCGATCGTGCGCGCCATGGAGGAGGGCAAAATCGCCCGCGTGGAGGAACTGACTCGCATCCCCTCCGAGACGCAGGACAGTTTCATCACGATCCTCTCCGAGAAGACCCTGCCGATCCCGGAACTCAACGAGGAGATCGCCGCCGCGCGGGGCTTCAACCTCATCGCCACCGCCAACAACCGGGATCGCGGCGTCAACGAATTGTCGAGCGCGTTGAAGCGGCGCTTCAACACCGTGGTGCTGCCCTCGCCGGCCACGATCGAGGCCGAGATTGCCATCGTCGAAACCCGCGTGGCCGCCCTCGGGCGCGCCTTCGAAATCCCCGCCGAGCCGCCCGGCGCCGACCAGATCCGCCGCGTCGTCACCATCTTCCGCGAGTTGCGGGAAGGCGTGACCGCGGACGGCAAGAGCAAGGTCAAGCAGCCATCCGGCACGCTCTCTACGGCCGAGGCGATCAGCGTCGTCGGCAGCGGGCTGGCGCTGGCCGCGCATTTCGGCAACGGCCACCTCTCGGCCCACGACCTCGTCTCCGGCATCAGTGGCGCGGTGATCAAGGATCCGGTGCAGGACGCCATCGTCTGGCGCGAATATCTCGAGACCGTCGTGAAGGAACGGTCGGAGTGGAAGGACTTCTACCGCGCCGCCCGCGAGAGCGCGTGAGGGCGTTCTCACCCTCCCCCCTCTGCGGGGGAGGGTGCCTGCGGAGCAGGCGGGAGAGGGGGCGACCTCTCCGGATACGGCGCTCCCCTCTCCCGACCCTCGCTGACGCGAGGGCCACCCTCCCCCGCAGAGGGGGGAGGGAAAGCCCCGCGCGCCATCCACCGCGACACCCCACCCAAGAGTAACGAGCGTGCCATGAGCCCAAGCCCCACCACCCCCGGCCGCGATGCCTGAGGTTCGGATCTTCGGCATCCGCCACCACGGGCCGGGCTCGGCCCGCTCGCTGCGCGCGGCCCTCGATGCGTTCCGGCCCGATTGCCTGCTCATCGAAGGGCCGCCGGATGCAGACGCCCTGATCCCGCTCGTCGCCGATCCGGCGATGACACCGCCGGTGGCGCTGCTCGTCTACCGGGCGGACCGGCCGCAGACCTGCGCCTTCTTCCCCTTCGCGGCCTTCTCGCCCGAATGGGTGGCCATGCGGCATGGCCTCGACCATGGGGCGACCCTGCGTTTCATCGACCTGCCGCACGCGATCCAGCTCGCCGACGGGTTCGAAACGAGGGGGGAGGCGCCCGAAAGCGAGACGGCCCCGGCCGAGCTCGATACGCCTGAGCCCGCCAAGGCGAGCGAGGCGCCCTCCGTCGCCGTTCGGCGCGATCCCCTCGGCGAACTGGCCGAGGTCGCGGGTTTCCCCGATGGCGAGCGCTGGTGGGATGCCTTCGTCGAGAGCCGCGGGGGCGAGGATGGCAACGTGTTCGCGGCGATCCAAGAGGCCATGACGGCCCTGCGCGAGGGCGCCGAGACTGCTTCCGGCCAGGACGTCGACGGGGACGCGTTTCGCGAGGAGGTGCGCGAAGCGCATATGCGCACCTGCCTCCGCAAGGCGGCACGAGAGGATTTTACCCGCATCGCCGTGATCTGTGGCGCCTGGCACGCCCCGGCGCTGGCGCGCCACGATGCCAAGGGACAGGTCGGCCTCGACGCGGCGACCCTGAAGGGACTGCCTCGGACCAAGGTCGCCGCGGCCTGGGCGCCGTGGTCCTATGAGCGCCTCGCCACAGCCAGCGGCTACCGGGCTGGGGTGCTCTCGCCCGAATGGTACGACACGTTGTGGAACCACGAGGGCCGTGTCGCAGCGCGGTGGCTCGCTCGCGCGGCGGCCCTGCTCCGCGCGGAAGACCTCGATGCCTCTCCGGCCTCCGTGATCGAGGCAGTCCGCCTCGCCGAGGCGCTGGCCGGGTTCCGGGGCCGGGCACGCCCCTCCCTCGACGACCTGCACGAGGCAGCGCAGGCGACCCTGTGCTTCGCCGATCCGGCGCCGATGGCCCTGATCCGGCGCAAGCTCGTCATCGGCGAGCGCCTGGGCGCGACCCCGCCGGACAGTCCCGGCACGCCGGTGGAGGCAGATTTCGCCGCGGTCTGCAAAAGCCTGCGCCTCAAGCCGGAGGCGGTCGCGGGCGAACTCGTCCTCGACCTGCGCAAGGAGAACGACCTCGCCCGCAGTCATTTCCTCAACCGGCTCCATCTCATCGGCATCCCCTGGGGCCAGCGTCAGCAGGCACGCGGGCGCGGCACCTTCAAGGAGGCGTGGTTCCTGTCCTGGCAGCCCGAATGGGTGGTGGATCTGGTCGCCGCCTCCGCCGATGGCGGCACGGTGGCCGAGGCCGCCGGCAGCCGGGTGCGCAGGCGGGCGCGCGAGGCGACCCGCGTCGCGGAACTGTCGGGCCTCATCGGCACGCTCCTCGACGCCGATCTCGCCGGAGCTGCGGACGACGTGATCCGCGCCCTCAACGACCGCGCCGCCGTCTCGGCGGACGTGTTCGACCTCATGGAGGCGCTGCCGCCCCTGGCCGAACTGGCGCGCTACGGCTCGGTACGCTCTTCGGACACGGAGCCGGTGCTGGGCGTGGTGCGCGGGCTCGTGCCCCGCGCCGCCGCAGGACTGACGGCGGCCTGCCAGAGCCTCGACGACGATGCAGCGAGCGCCGCCAAGGCGCGGATCGTCGGCGTCCACGCCGCGATCTCGCTGTTGGAGGAGCCCGACCTGAAGGCGGTCTGGCAGGAGGCGCTTCATGGCCTGGCCGACCAGAGCCATGTGCATGGCCGCGTCGTCGGACGCGCCGTGCGACTGCTGTTCGACGACCGGGCCCTCGATGCGGAGCAGGCCGGCGACCGGCTTCGCCTCGCTTTGTCCCGCGCCTCCGGCACGGTGGCGGCCGCCGCCTGGATCGAGGGGTTCCTGGAGGAGAGCGGCACGGTCCTGATTCACGGCGGCACCCTGCTCGCGGTCCTCGACGAATGGCTCGCCGGCCTCGACGGGACGCTCTTTGCCGAATTGCTGCCCCTCCTGCGACGCACCTTCGCGACGATTTCGCAGGGCGAGCGACGCGCCATCGGCGAGGCTTTGAACCGCCATGGGACGGGTGTTTCCGAGGGAGAGGAATCGGGCCGCATCCTCGATGCCGAACGCGCCGCCAGGGTGCTGCCGATCCTGCGCCTTCTCCTGGCGCCGAGTGGGGACGAGACGACGGAGGACACGCCATGAGCGACACCGAGCGCCTGCGCCGCTGGCGCCTCGTCCTCGGCGGGGGCGCGGCGGACGGCACCGGCTGCGGCCTGTCGGGCCGCGATGTCGGCATCGACCGGGCGCTCGGCGCCCTTTACGATTCCGACCGGAAGGGCGGGCTCGGTGCCTCGTCCCCCTCCGTGCCGCGCTGGCTCGGCGATATCCGCGATTATTTCCCGGCCTCCGTGGTGCAGGTGATGCAGCGCGACGCCTTCGAGCGCCTCGACCTCAAGCGCATGCTCACCGAGCCCGAGATGCTGGAGGCGGTGGTCCCCGACGTCGCCCTCGTCTCGACCCTGATCTCCATGCGCGGGCTGCTCGGCGGCAAGACCAAGGACACCGCCCGCCGCGTGGTGCGCAAGGTGGTGGAGGCCCTGATGCGCAAGCTCGAAGAGCCCCTGCGCCAGGCGGTGACCGGGGCCATCGATCGCGCCAGCGTGAACCGGCGCCCGCGCCACACGGAGATCGACTGGAACCGGACCATTCGGGCCAACCTGCGCCATTACCAAGCCGAGTATCGCACCATCATCCCCGAGACCCGGTTCGGCCATGGCCGGCGCCAGCGCGCCAGCCTCAAGGACGTGATCCTGTGCATCGACCAATCCGGCTCGATGGCGAGTTCGGTGGTGTATTCGAGCATCTTCGGCGCGGTGATGGCCTCGCTCCCGGCGGTGACCACCCGGCTGGTGGTGTTCGACACCGATGTGGTGGACCTCTCCGACGAGTTGGAAGACCCGGTGGAGGTGCTGTTCTCGGTCCAGCTCGGCGGCGGCACCGACATCAACCGGGCGATGGGCTATTGCGAATCCCGCATCACCCGCCCCGAGGACACGATCTTGGTTCTGATTTCCGACCTCTACGAGGGCGGCGTCGAGGCCGGGCTCCTGGCGCGCGCGCAGCGGATGGTGGCCTCGGGCGTGCAGGTGGTGGCATTGCTGGCCCTGTCCGACGAGGGCGCGCCGTCATACGACCGGGCGCTGGCGGGCCGGCTCGCCGCGTTGGGCGTGCCCGCCTTCGCCTGCACGCCAGACCTGTTCCCCGACCTGATGGCGGCGGCGATCCGCAAATCGGACCTCACGGCCTGGGCCGCCTCGGCCGGCATCGCGGCGATCCCCGCGGCGGGCCCGCCCGGCTGAGAGCTTGTTTGAGTTGTTGTCCAAGGCGTTAGCTCATCCTGAGGTACCCACCTCAGGATGAGGAGGTCTGCTTGGATGATCGACTTTGGCAGACGATCGACTTTGGCATGAGCATCCGCTGAGACATTTGATCAAAGGGCTCTGAGCGGGACGCATCTAATCCGAAGCTGTTTCGTCAGCCGACACCTCGGCCGGGAGCCTGGTTCGCTCGCGAAGCAGGGCCGGGTGGAACGCCCTCGCCCTCCGCAGCCTGCGTTTCAGCATCCGGCGGGAGCGGGAGCGGATCGGCCACAAGGCACGTTTCATGGAGTTTCCCCTACCCGAGATGGAGCGGCGGCGTGGGCCGGCCGGCTTGGCTGGCTGCGGCGATCTCGTTCAGGCGCCCCGTGGCGACATCGTAGACGAAACCGAAGATCGGGATGCGGCTCGGCACGAGGGGATGCGCGCGGATGCGCCGGACGTCCGAGGTGACGGCATGGCTCCGCTCGGGGATGGTCAGCCAGTCGATGGCGTAGCCAGCCGGCGAGCCGCCGCCATGATGCGGGTTCGACCAGACCGTGCCGTCGAAGCTCGCGGTGTCGAGACTGTCGGCGAGGAGGTCGCCGATGACGGCATCAGTGAACAGCTCCATCCCGCAATCGGTGTGGTGGATCACGAAGAACGCCTCGGTGCCGAGGAGCTTGTGCGAGATCACCAGGGAGCGGATGGCGTCGTCGCTGGCCCGCCCGCCGGCATTGCGGATGACGTGGGCGTCGCCTTCCCCGAGGCCGGCATATTTCGCCGGATCGAGGCGTGCATCCATGCAGGTCAGGATGGCGAAGCGGCGGGCCGGCGGAAGGGCGAGGTCGCCTTTGTCGAAGCTCTCCGCGTAGCGGTCGTTGGCCGCGCGGATGTCTCGATAGGCCTGTGGCTCCGGGTCGGAGACGGCGATGTCGGCTGCCATGGAGGGGAAACCTCGGTGAGGAAGGTGGCGTGGCTGAACATGGCGGCGACACCGCCGAGATGAGCGGCGTCAGGGATGCCGCGCGGACTGTCGCCGTGCCAGGGCGGACCGCGGAGGAGCGCGCTCAGCAGGCCGGAGATCACACGCCGGGGGCCGCCAATCATGCGCCCCCCGTCACGGCGAGGTCGCCGTAGAACCGCGCCGCCACGTCGGGATGGGAGCGCAGGCGGCCCTTGAGGTAGTTGCGGCCGACCTCGTGGAAGAGCGGGTTGTCGGGGTCGCTCGCCAGGCCGCGCGCCTCTGCGGCGAGGTCGGGCGGCAAATCGAGCAAGGGAACGGTGGCGTCGTGGCGGGCGCCGAGGAAGAACGCGACCGAGAGGCGGTCGCGCCCCGCCGGCGGGGTGACGACCCGGTGGATCGTGGCCCGCAGGTAGCCGTTGGAGGCGAGTTCGAGGAGTTCGCCGATATTGACGACGAAGCTCCCCTCCACCGGCTCGGCCGCGATCCAGCCGTTCGGCCCCTCGACTTCGAGGCCGCTCTGCTTGTCCTGGACCAGCAGGGTGAGGAAGCCGCTGTCCTTGTGGGCGCCGACGCCCTGCTCTCCCTGCGTGGCCTCGCGGCCGGGATAGCGGATGATCTTGATGTGCTGGTTCGGCGCGCCCTGGTAGATCGGGGCGAACACGTCCTCCGGCTGACCCAAGGCGAGGGCGAAGGCGCGCAGCAGGCGGATGCCGAGCTGCGTCACCGCCTCCTGCCAGCGCAGCAGGCCGACGCGGAGTTCGGGCAGGCCGACGGGCCATTGGTTGGGGCCCTGCAGACGGCTCCAGGGGGGCGAGGCTGCGGTTTGCGGCAGGGCTTCGCGCTCGGCGCCGACATCGAATTGCTCGCGCCAATCCGGTGCGCCGCGCGTGATCTCGCGGCCGGCCGCCGTGTAGCCGCGAAAATGCGGCGAGCGCACCATCGCAACGGCCTGTTTCTCCGGGAGGGGCAGGGCGAAGAAGCGCCGGGCCAGGGCCTGGACCTCGGCGATCTCCGCCGCCGGAATGCCGTGGCCGACGAGGTGAAAGAAGCCGACATCGCGGGCGGCATCACGCAGCTCGGCCAGGAAGGCCTCCCGCTCGGCCGGTCCGGCATCCAGCCGGCGCAGGTCGAGACGGGGGATCGAGGCGGCGGAAGCAGAGGATTCCGGTGCCGCCCACGAAGCCAGCGGGGAAGCCGCCATGGTCAGGCGGCTTTCGCGAAGGACCCGACCGAGGCCAGGGCCTGGTCGAGATCGGCCAGGATGTCGTCGATATGTTCGAGGCCGATGGAAAGGCGGACATAGCCGTCGGACACGCCGGTGGCGCGCTGGTCGGCGGGGGACAATTGCGAATGCGTGGTGCTGGCCGGATGGATCGCGAGGCTGCGGGCATCGCCGATATTGGCCACGTGATAGAACAGCGACAGGGCCTCGATGAAGTGCCGGCCGGCCTCGCGCCCGGCCGCGAGTTCGAACCCGACGAGGCCGCCATAGCCGCCCTTGAGGTATCGTTCCGCCCGCTCGCGCGCTTTGCCGGTGGCGTGCGAGGGGTGGATGACCCGCTCGATCTCGGGCCGGGCGGCGAGGTAATCGACCACCGCCTGCGCGTTGCGGCTGTGGCGCTCGATCCGCAGGGCCACGGTCTCCAGCCCCTGCAGGGTGAGGAAGGCATTGAGCGGCGAGACGGACGGGCCGAGGTCGCGTAGCAGCCGGACCCGGGCGCGCAGGATATAGGCGATGGGCCCGAGGGGCTTGGCCGCCTCCGTCCAGACCGCGCCGTGATAGCTCGGATCGGGGGTGTTGAGGGCCGGCTGGCGCTGGGGGTTGGCCGTCCAGTCGAATCGCCCGCCATCGATGATGGCGCCGCCGATGGCGATGCCGTGGCCGCCGAGATACTTGGTGGTCGAATAGACCACGATCGCCGCGCCATGGTCGAACGGGCGCGCCAGGAGCGGCGCGGCAGTGTTGTCGACGATGAGCGGGATGCCGAAGCCCCGGCCGATCTCGGCCACTTCCGCGATGGGGAAGACCGCGAGTTTCGGGTTGGCCAGCGTCTCGCCGTAATAGGCGCGGGTGCGGTCGTCGGTGGCCCGGCGGAAATTCTCCGGGTCGGCCGGATCGACGAAGCGAACCTCGATTCCCTGCTCGGCCAGCGTGTTGGCGAAGAGGTTCCAGGTGCCGCCATAGAGGTCGGTGGAGGCGACGATGTTGTCGCCCACCCGCGCGAGGTTCTGCACCGACAGGGCGGAAGCCGCCTGGCCCGACGCCAGGGCCAGCGCCGCCGCCCCGCCTTCGAGGGCGGCGAGGCGCTGCTCCAGCACGTCGACGGTGGGATTCGTCACGCGGGTGTAGAGGTGGCCGAGTTCCTTCAAGGCGAACAGGTTCTCGGCATGGGCCGTGTCGCGGAACTGGAACGAGGTGGTCTGGTGGATCGGCACCGCCACCGAGCCCGTGGTCGGATCGGCGCGCCAGCCCGCATGCAGGGCAATCGTCTCGGGGTGAAGCGAGGCGGGCCGGGGCGACGTGGGCGTCGTGTTCTGGTTCGACATGGGGTGGCTCCGGGAAAGGGAACGGGGCGGGGGCATTGGCCAAGGGATATCGGTCACCGCTTCGCAGTAGCGGCGTGATCCCGGCATCGACCGGAATGATCGGAACTACAGTTCCGTCGAAGATGAATTCTATTCCGGCTTTCGACTATGCCGCTCGGCGACTGCTCAAGATGACATCCGTATCATGAGGCACGGGCCGTCCCTGTCAACGAAATGGAATTTCGATTTTCGAGGTGGATCGACACAAAGTCTTCGGCGGCGAGGGTGAGAGGAAGAAGAGACCGTTCAAACCCGGCATGAGCCCGCCTACCACCGCCGATGCGCGGGTAAGGCCAAGACGGCGCGGACCGTCGATGGACTCCCTACTGCCAATCCGGCTCGCCCCTCACCCCTGCCGCCGCTCGAACCGGAAAGGGCGGTGCTCGTCCTCGAAGGCCCGCATCTCGACCGTCCACAGCCCGCCATCGTCACCGTTCATGGTGAAATGGAGTGCGTAGGCGGCACCGCCCTCCCCGGCGGGGTCGCGGAACTCGATCTCGTCCAGCCACCACGGCTCGTCTGCGAGGCCGCAGGCTTTCGTCTTGTTCACGAACAGGTCGAGATAGGCCGAGGCCGCGTCCCGCACGGCCGGGAGCGAGGCGGCGACCTTGGTCGCCAGGCCAGCCTGGACGTGGCTCACCTCGCCGTTCTCGTCGCCGAGGTAGAGGGTGATATGGTCGATCCGTGCGACCCAGGTGGCAGGTCCCATCCGGGTGAAGTTCAGGGCCACGGCGTCACCTCCCCTCTCACCTCCCATGCGGGGGACCGCCTCTTCCTGCGGAACGAAGGTGCCGGCCAGGATGAGGCGGATGGGATCGCTCAGTCGACGGCGATCATCACGTCGGAGGATTTGACGACGGCATAGGCTTCGCCGCCCACGGCGAGGCCGAGCGCATCCACCGATTCATTGGTGATCGAGGCGGTGACGACCGTGCCGTCGGCAATCTCGATCTTCACATGGGCGGTGGTCGCGCCCTTCTCGACGGCGACGATCTTGCCCTTGAGGGTGTTGCGCGCGCTGATCTTCATGACGTTTCCTATGGTTTTGCTGCGTTGGGGCCGAGGAGCGTGAAGCCCTGCGCCTCGAAGAACGGCCTCGCCTCGGCGCTCTTCAGGAAGGCGAGGAATTTCGCCGCCCCCTCCCCTTTGGCTTCGGCGGTGACGGCGAAGGGGTACACGACCGGGGGATGGCTGTCCGGCGGAAACACGCCCACGATCTTCACGCCCGGATCGGATCTGGCGTCGCTCTCGTAGACCACGCCCAGCGGCGCCTCACCGCGCGAGACCAGGAGCAATGCGGCTCGCACGTTGTCGGCCTGGGCAAGGCGCGGCTGCAGGCCTCCCCATAGGCCGAGCTTCTCGAAAGCGGCTTTCGCGTATTTGCCGATGGGCACCGAATTGACCTCGCCGGTGGCGAGACGCCCCTCGGGTCCGAGTGCGGCGGAAAAGCCCTCGGCGGTGAACGGCAGGTCGGCGGTCGCGGCGTCCTTCGGCGCGATGACGACGATGCGGTTGCCGAGCAGGTTCACGCGGGTCTCGGGACGGATGAGGTTCTTCTTTGCGAGGTAGTCCATCCATTCGAGATCCGCCGAGGCGAACAGATCGGCCGGGGCACCGGATTCGATCTGCCGCGCCAGGGCCGAGGACGCGGCGTAGCTCACCTTCATCGCGACGCCGCTCCTGGCGGTGAAGGCCTTGCCGGCATTGTCGAGGGCGTTCTTCAGGCTCGCGGCGGCGAAGACCGTGGCCGTCTCGGCCGCCCTGGCGGCAGGCGCCAGAACGACGAGGCCGGCGAGCACGAGGGCACGGAAGGCGTGGCGCATGGAGGGGAGCTTCCCGAAAACAGGCAGGGACGGGTCGTCAGGCGGCTTTCGGCAGCGACGCCATGTCGATGACGAAGCGGTATTTCACGTCGCTCTTGAGCATGCGGCCATAGGCCGTCTCGATCTGGTCGATGGGAATGATCTCGATATCCGAGGTAATCCCGTGCTCGGCGCAGAAATCCAGCATCTCCTGCGTCTCGGCGATGCCGCCGATGAGCGAACCGGAGAAGTTGCGGCGCCGCCAGATCACGCTGAAGGCGTTGACGGCGAGGGGCTTCTCCGGTGCGCCCACCTGCACGAGGGTGCCCTCGCGCTTGAGCAGGCCGAGATAGGCGTTGATGTCGTGGTCGGCCGCCACGGTGTCGAGGATGAAGTCGAAGGTCTCGCCTTGCGCCGCCATGGCGCCGGGATCCTTCGAGATCACCACCTCGGAGGCGCCGAGCCGCCTCGCATCGGCCTCCTTACCGGGCGAGGTGGTGAACAGGACCACATGCGCGCCCATGGCATGGGCGAGCTTGACGCCCATATGGCCGAGGCCGCCGAGCCCCACCACGCCGACCTTCTGCCCGGCCTTCACGCCCCAGTGGCGCAGGGGCGAATAGGTGGTGATGCCTGCGCAGAGGAGCGGGGCGACGGCGGCGAGATCCAGGTTTTCGGGGATGCGCAGGACGAAGTGGCTGTCGACCACGATATGGCTCGAATAGCCACCGAACGTGTGCCCGCCGGTCTGCGGCTCGGGACCGTTATAGGTGCCGGTGAAGCCGGGCACGCAATACTGCTCCAGGCCCTCTCTGCAGCTGTCGCACTCGCGACAGGAGGCGACCATGCAGCCGACGCCGGCGAGGTCGCCCGCCTTGAACGCCGAGACATCCGCGCCGACCCGCGTCACCCTGCCGACGATCTCGTGGCCGGGAACGCAGGGGTAGAGCGTGCCGCCCCATTCGTTGCGGGCGGTGTGCAGGTCCGAGTGGCAGACGCCGCAATACAGGATCTCGATCTCGATATCGGAGGCGCCGGGGTCGCGACGCTGGAAGGTGAAGGGCGAGAGCGGCGCTTCCGCGCTGGTGGATGCGTAGCCGGTGCAGGTGAACATGCTCGTATCTCCGCGATCTGCTGGCCGAGGCGGCCCTGTGCCACCCCGCCCCATCCTCGCCCGACCCCGTCATCGACGGAAGTCCCGGCCAAGCGCTATATACATTCGGATATATCGGTTGCTCAAGGATTGATCGCCCGACCGCCTGGCCTATCGTCGATCCTCACCGGAACGGTTCCAGGGCGTGGGCCGGCGAGGGGCAGATAGATGGCGACATTGAGCATCCGGATCGATCTCGGCCCCGGGAACCGCCTCGGCCCCGGCAAGGTCCGCCTGCTCGAAATGGTCGCCGAGCACGGCTCGATCTCCGCGGCGGGACGGGCCATCGGGATGTCCTACAGGCGCGCCTGGACGCTGATCGAAGCCTTGAACACCGGTTTCGGCCGACCGGTGGTCGAAGCACAGATCGGCGGCAGGAGCGGCGGCGGGGCACGGCTCACGGCCTTCGGAACGGCTCTGGTCCGCGATTACCGTGCCATCGAGGCGGCGGCGGAGAAAGCCGCCGCGCCGTACCTCGACGCCCTCGACCAGGCGGCGGTTGCGACGGGGCATCGATGAGCGAGTAACGCTCCCCAGCGGCACCGGTCACGTCGCGTCTCTCCGCCTGCGCTCGATGTCCAGCGCCGCGTCCATCACCGCGTCGACCTCGAAATGGTGCAGCATGTGGCCGAGCCCATGCAGCCAGCGAAAGGTCGCGCCCGGAATCAGGCGCGCGGCCTGACGCCCATGGACCAGCGGGTTCGTGACGATGTCGGCGCTGCCGCACAGGATGGCGACGGGCACGCGGCAGGTCGCGTAACTGATCGCGCTGCGGGACAGATCCCCCCACAGCAGATTGGCGTTCTCGCCATCGGCGACGAGGCGGCGGTGCTGGCCGGCGAGCCGGAAGGGGAATTCGGCGGCGAAACGCTCCGGCATCCCCTGCGGCAGGAACATGGCTCGCCACAGCAGCGGCATCAGCATCGCGTCGCTGCCCGACAGCATCCGCGACAGCGCCTCCCCGCCCACCGGGCTGGCGCGGGGCCCGAACAGGATCTGTTCGAGGCGCAATTCGGGAAAGCAGATCGGCGAAATGGCGACGACACCGCCAACGTCGTCGGGATGAGCCATGCCGAAGGCGAGGCAGACCGCGCCGCCGAAGGAATGGCCGACAAGGATGGGTCGGGTCAGCTGCAGAGCGCGCGAGACCTCCCGCAGGATATCGGCCTGGCGCCAGAGCGACGCGTCGCTCTGGCGGACATGCTCGCTCTCGCCATGGCCGGGCCGATCGATGGCGACCACGCGGAAGTGCCGCGACAACGCTTCCATGGGCCCGAGCCACATGTCGTCCAGGGTCATCACCGCGCCGTGGACGAGGATGAGGTCCGGCCCCGACCCCGCTTCCACATAGGCGATCCTCGGCCCGTCCGGGATGTCGAGGAAGCGGCGTGGCGGCACAGCCCCCCATCGCGTCACCGGAGGGGGAGACGCTTCGAGGAGAGCTGCATCGCGGCTTGGTTCGGCATCGATCCTCAACGCCACCTCAGTATCGTCTTCCGGGCAAAGACTTGCGGCCGAGGATCACGGCGGCGGTGGCGGCGAGGCCCGCCACGGTGCCCATGGCCACGAGGGGATGCAGGGTCGCCCGGGTATAGGTGCTCGTCCGCATGACGGGATAGGGCGGCGCGCCCCTCACCTCGCCCGCGCCGCGCGGTGCGTGCAAGGCCCCCTCGGATTGCTCCGCCGGCTCCGAGCGCTTCTGGAGCGCGATGATGGACGAAGCCAGCCGGTCATAGGCGCCGGGGGCGAATTCCTTGCCCATGACGAACAGCTTGCCGCCGCCGCCGACGATGATGTCGCGCTGACCATGCTCCGCCGCGTGAAGGATCGCGTTGGCGACCTCCTCCGGCGGATAGATGGGCGGAGGCAAAGCCGGCCGCCGGTCCATGTAGTTGCGGGCCCGGTCGGGGAGTGGCGTGTCGATGGAGGCCGGCTTGATCAGCGTGACGGAGACCGGTGCGTCCTCGGCGATCAACTCCATGCGCAGCGTGTCGGTGAAGCCCTTCACCGCGTGTTTCGAGGTCGCGTAGAGGCCCTGGAACGGGAAGGCGAGGTCGGAGGCGATGCTGCCGACATTGATGAGCGCTCCCCCGCGCCGGCGCAGGTGCTCGACCGCGATCAGGGACCCGTTCACCGTGCCCCAGAGGTTGGTCCGGATGAGCCGCTCGTGGTCCTCCTGGGCGATCTCAGAGAGCGGCCCATAGACGGTGAGGCCGGCGACGTTCACCCAGGTGTCGAAACCGCCGAAGGTCGCGATGGCGGTGTCGGCGATGGCCTGGACATCCTCGCGGTGTCCCACATCCGCCACGACGGAGGCGGCACGGCCGGCGCCGCCGAACTCCTCGCGAAGGCGTGCGAGGACGTCCGCGCTCCGTGCGGCGAGGACGACGCGGGCGCCCCGCGCCGAGGCCATGCGGGCCGTGGCGAGGCCGATGCCGCTCGATGCCCCCGTGATCACGATCACCTGCTCGCGCAGGGGTTTATGTTTCATGGGCGCGTTCTCCCGGTCACTGCAGGGGTTGGAAAATCTCCAAACCTACGCATGAGTCGGGAATGCGTTGCCGGCAGCGCCGGCCTGCGCGGTTTTCACGCGCGCGCCAGCATCGGCCGCCGGTGAGCTTCTCAGCCCCCAGTAAGACTTTCGGCGAAATCGTCGGGCACCTCGCCGAACTGGCCGAGGATCGTCGCGCTTTCGAGTTCGCCGGTCTCGTCGTCGGCGACCACCTTCAGGGCAGCGGTGCCGGGCAGGCGGCCAGACATGGCCTCCGCCTTCTTCAGGGCGCCGCTCTCCGTAGGTGCCACCTCGCGGTCACCGGGCACGAGGCGCTTGCGCTTGATCACGAAGGTCTGGACCACGAACGTCGTCTTCAGGGCCATAGCCGTCTCCGTGGGCCGTACCGCCCTCCCTGCCTCATAGGCCGGGCGCGGACACCTTACCAGAGACGGATCAGGCCGTAGCCGTCCCGCGCGTCCACGATCTCGATGCCGAGAAGGCCGATGAGGAGGAGGCTTACCCGGAACACCACCGGGCCGAAGGCGCCGGAGAACAGGAAGAGACCCGCCAGGATCAGGCTGACATGTCCCGCCAGCGGATCGGCGAAGCGCCGCACCGGCTCGGGCAGCCAGGGCTGAAGGATGCCGTAGCCGTCGAGGCCCGGAAGCGGCAGCAGGTTGAGGATGATGGCGGTGCCCTGGAACAGGGCGGAGACGGCGAGAACCGCCCGCAGCGTGTCGGATTCCTCGCCCGTGAGAGAATAGAGCACGGCCAGCGCGAGGAGGACGAGGCCGTTCATCGCCGGGCCGGCCGCCGAGACTGCCGAGATCCAGAGCTTGCTGGACAGGAGATGGGTGTTCACGAACACGCGCCCGCCGGGAAATCCGATCCCCCCGAGGATCGTGAACAGCAGCGGCAGGACGATGGAGGAGAGCGGGTCGGCGTAGAGACGCGGGTCCAGGGTGAGGTAGCCGCTCTGCGGGATGTCCGTATCGCCTCCTTTCCAGGCGACGAAGGCATGGCCGAATTCGTGCAGGCACAGGCTGAGCAGCCAGCCGGCCATCACGAAGACGAACGCCACACCCGAGCCCTCCACGGCGCCGGTGCCGATGGCGAGGCCGGTCCCGAGGAAGATCAGTGCGATCAGCAGGAAGTTCGCACTGGGGCCGATCGGCACGGTCGCGGCGCGAACCTGGCTTGGCGGAAGCTCTGACGACATCTCACCCCCGATGGAGCCTCGGACCGACGGACCGGCGGCGGCGGGTCGAGTTCCCAAATTCCGCCATGTCCGAACGCCTCATACGCTCGTAGCGCCGCGCGAGGCACCGTCGCATCGCGGGAGCTTCGTGCGCATGACACGATAAAGTGGTGGTCTCAACAGCGCACCGTCACCGACCGCCCTTCCCGTCCACTCTTCCATGAGCCAAGCCCGCCGCGCATGACCCTGCTCCGCGTCATCCTGCTCCTCGCCCTCGGGCTCTCGGCCTCGGTCCTCGGCGCTCTGTTCCTGTTCCAGCGTCATCTCATCTATCCCGGCGCTTTCGGGAGCGGTTTCGGAGAGGGCGAACGCGGGGTGCCGGCCGGGACGGAGGCGGTCACGCTGAATACGGCCGACGGCCACCGCCTCTACGGCCTGTGGCGGGCACCGGAACCCGGACGCGGCGTGGTGCTGACCTTCCACGGCAACGGCTCGCTGCCCGAGCCGCATGCCGCGCGGTTCTCGAACGGGGTCTGGCGCGCCGCCGGCTGGGGCACCCTCGCCATCGCCTATCGCGGCTATCCGGGCTCGACCGGCTCACCGAGCGAGGCGGGCCTCATCGAGGACGGGCTGGCGGCCTACCGGCTCGTCCGTGACCGCGCCCCGGACGCACCGATCCTGCTTCACGGCCATTCCATGGGGGCGGCAGTGGCCGTGGCCGTGGCCGCGCGCGAGCCTCATCTCGGCCTCTATCTCGAAGCCCCGTTCGTCTCCCTCACCCGCCTCGTCGGCGAACACTTCCCGCTGCTGCCCCGGCTGCTCCTGCGCGATACCTGGCGCTCGGATCGCCGCATCGGCGAGGCGACGGGGCGCATCCTCATCGTCCACGGCACCGGCGACCCCGTGATTCCCGTGGCGCATGGGCGCGACCTCGCGGCCCTCGCCGGGACCAGGGCGCGGTTCGTCGCCGTGCCGGGCGATCACGTCTCTCTCCTCGGCCAGCGCGACGCGGAGGCGGAAGCGACGTTCCGTCCCGTCAGGAGTGCCGAGCCCATTCCGGCCATGCCGCGTTGATAGCGGCAGGATGGGAGACGGGAATTTGGGACGACGCGCCCGGCAATGGCGGGAGGACGAGGAGACCGGGAACCGCTCGTCCGGCCCCACGATCTGCCCGCTCTGCGAACGGCCGATCCCGCCGCGCGCCAAATCGAGCCTGCACCACCTCACGCCCAAGCTGAAGGGCGGCGCCAAGGCCGGCACCGTCCGCCTGCACCAGATCTGCCATTCCGCGATCCACGCCCGCTACAGCGAAGCCGAGATCGCCCGCCGCCTCGCCAATATCGAGGTTCTGCGGGCCGATCCCGAGATCAGCGGCTTCCTCGCCTGGGTGCGGACCAAGCCGGACGATTTCCACGCCGCGACGCGGATGACGCGGGCGCGCAAACTCTCGCGCCGCAAGGTTTCCTGACGCCCCGCCATCCGCTTCGATGGTCGCCCCCGCACGGTCGTCGGGCGGGTGGCCGCCGCTTCGTAAAGTCGGCTGTTTTTCTTTAGAACAATTCGTTTTTGTTGCTCCGGAAGCACGCCGCCTTAGCAACGATTCCCAAGTCCTTGCTCGATTTCATGTAATAAATTATTCGCTTGCGTATACACAAAGTCGTTCCCCTAAATTTTTGAATCTTCCATGCGCTGGACCCGAGCCGAAAGCTCGCGCGCCTGTCGCAAAAGCAGGAATGCAACGGTGCGTAAGCGCGTCTCGACACTGGCAACAACCCTGAGTTACTCCGCAATCGGCGCCGCCTCGCTCGGTCTCGCTTGGATGGGATCATCCTCGGGCGCGTGGGCGTAGACGGCGGTGCGGCTGGACGAGCTGTCGGTGGAGGCCTCGTCCGGCGCCGCGGGCCGGGGTAGTTCGGGGTCGGGGCGCCTGGGAGACCTGCCGCCCCCCTATGCCGGCGGTCAGGTGGCGCGCGGCGGGTCCCTCGGGATCCTCGGCACCAGGGATGTGCTGAACACGCCCTTCAGCACCGTCAACTTCACGCAGCAGGTGATCCAGGATCAGCAGGCGCGCACCGTCGCCGATACGCTCATCAACGATTCCTCGGTGCGCCTGACGACGGGCAGCAACGGGTTCGACGATACGTTCCAGATCCGCGGCTTTCCCGTTCAGTCACAGGATGTGGGCCTGAACGGCCTGTACGGACTGGTCCCCTCCAACCGCGTGGCGGCGCAATACATCGAGCGCATCGAGCTGCTCAAAGGGCCCGGCGCCTTCATGTACGGCATCCCGCCGGGCGGGAGCGTCGGCGGCAGCATCAACATCGTGACCAAGCGCGCGCTCGATATCCCCTTCGTGCGCGTCACGCCGCAATTCATCAGCGACGGCAATTTCGGCGTCCATGTCGATGCCGGTACCCGCGCCGGCGAGAACAAGGAATGGGGCATCCGCTTCAACGGCCTGGGCCGGACCGGCGAGGCCTCGATCGACAACGGCAACCTGCAGAGCGGCATCGGCGCCCTCTCGCTCGACTATCGCGGCGAACGCCTGCGCTGGGCCCTCGATGTCATCTCGCAGAACGAAGACACCAAGAACTTCCGGCCGCAGCTGAACCTGCAATCGGATATCTCCTTCATTCCCCGGCCGCCCGATGCAAGAGGCAACTGGTTTCCGGGGACGCAGCTCAAGCAACGCGACAACACCGTCGCCTCCTTCGTGGAATACGACCTGACGGATTGGCTGACCGCCTATGGCGGGATCGGCTATCGCGCGGGCTCCAATCAGCAGACCTTCCCGGATACGCGCGTCTTCGGGTACTCGAACGGAGTCGATGCTCTCGGCAACTTCCGGCTCATCAACGCCTTCTACGATTCCGAGAGCAGCACGATCAGCGGCAATGCCGGCGTGAAGGCCCGGTTCGACACAGGGTTCATCAACCACTCGCTGAACCTCGTCTTCACCGGGTTCAATCGGGAGGACGGCTCCGCCTATGTGTCGAACACACCCGGTGAATCGGTGCCGTCGAACATCTACCGCCCGGCACCGCTTCCCGTGGTCACCGGCGCGCGCCTCAATCCCCAACGCTATGCAGATACCTCGCTGACGAGCGTGGCCGTCGTCAACACGATGTCGGCCTTCAACGATTCTCTGCTGCTCACCGCAGGCGTCCGCTACCAGATGGTGAACCAGAAGAGCTTCGACACCGTGACCCAGGCACGGACGAGCGAATACGATTCCGATGCCACGTCGCCCCTCGCCGGCATCGTCATCAAGCCCTGGCAGAACGTCTCCCTCTACGCGAACTACGCGGAAGGGTTGACGACGGGCACCATCGTCGCCCCCGGCTTCACAAACGCAGGCGCGATCCTGAGCCCCTACAAGTCGGATCAGCAGGAAGTCGGGATCAAGGTCGATTGGGGGACCATCACGACGACGGCGGCCCTCTTCCAGATCAGCCAGCCCGGTCTGGTCGAGACCGCCTCCGGTGCCCAGGCCTACAATGGCGAGCAACGCAACCAGGGCCTGGAACTGTCGGCCTACGGTGCCATCGCACCCAACCTGCGCGGGTTCGCGAGCGCGACCTTCCTTCGGCCCGAACTGACCAAGCCGATCGATCCCCTGCGGCGGGGGAACGACGCCGCCGGCGTGTCCGACCTCACCGTCTCCGCCGGCCTCGAATGGGATACGCCCTGGGTACCGGGCCTCTCCCTCAACGGCCGGGTGATCTACACGTCCGGCGCATACCTCACCGACGCCAACACCTTGCGCTTCCCCGACTGGACGCGGGTCGATCTCGGCTTTCGCTACGCGACGCTGGTCTATGACAGGCCCATCACCTTCCGGTTCAATGTCGAGAACGTGGCCGACAACCGCTATTGGCTCACGACCGGCACCTTCGTGACCGTCGCATCGCCCCGGACCTTCATCCTATCCGCCTCCCTCGACTTCTGACGCCGTAGAACCGGGCGGGGCTCGGCGAGCCCCGCCCGCGAGCCTCCCCAGGCCGGGGCAATCATCGAGGGTACCGCTCCCAGACGAGGGTGAGAATGCTCGTCTTGCCGTCGACGTTGAACTTGAAGGGAGGGGTCGTCAGGATGATCTTGCCATCCTTCAGTTCCACATCCCTGACCTGCGAGGTTCCGCTCCACGCTTCGTTCCACGACGTGTCGATCGCGTGCGTGATCCTTTGTCCATCGAGCGTGTACGTGCCAGCATAAGCGAAGAACGTCTTGTGCAAATGGATACGATCTTCGTCGGTCATCTTGTCGTTGGCGATGGGTTTCGTGCGGCCCTCGAAGGCGCAGATGACCATCATGCGCCCGTCCTTGCCGTAGGTGAGCCAACCGCTGGGGCGGGGTCCGCCATAAGCATCGAGCGTCTCGTTGGTGTCGACGATCTTGCGGGTGGCGCTCGCGAGGCGCCACGTTCCATGAATGTCGTGCGCTTCGAGCGCGACGGCAGACGAGGCGACGAAGCACCACGCTGCGGCGGGAACGCATAGTTTCACGAATCCCTCCCATGTCTTTCGATTCGCCACCGGCGAAGCGCAATAGATTACGCGAATACTTGACATTCCGCCATGACATCGAGGCCATCGCGATGTGAAACGGCCATTGTGGACCGCTCTGCGATCCGAGCCTTCGCGTTGACCGGGCCTTCGGCATCGATCAAGGAAAGCTGCATCAGAGGCAGCCGGCCTTGATTCCGGATCGGCCATGCTCGTCCCCGGATTGCGACGGAGTGCAGCTTTGGCCCCAGCGACCCTAATCCCAGGCCCCGGCGCCGAGGAGGCCTTGAGACTCGCCTGGGTCGACGTCGCCAAGGGCCTGTGCATCGTGCTCGTGGTGATGATGCACTCGACCCTCGGCACCGGCATGGACATGGGTGGCGAGGGCTTCCTCCATACCGTCGTCGCCTTCGCCAAACCGTTCCGGATTCCCGATTTCTTCCTGCTGTCGGGCCTGTTCGTCGGCCGCGTGATCGACCGGGACTGGCGTCTCTTCGCCGACCGGCGGGTCGTCCACTTCGCCTACTTCTACCTGCTCTGGGTGCTGATCCAGTCGACGGTGAAATACGGCCAGATCGTCGACGGCGGCGGGCCGGGGGCCTTCCTCGCCCATCTCGCGCACGCTCTGGTTGAGCCCTATTCGACCCTCTGGTTCATCTATCTGCTCACCGTCTTCTCGGTGCTGACGAAGCTCCTGCGCCGCCTGCATCCGGCGCTCCTCCTCGGCGGGGCCGCCCTGCTCCAGAGCCTTCCCCTCGAAGGTCATTCGGATCTCGTCACCGAATTCTGCGGCCGCTACGTCTGGTTTGTTGCCGGCTACTTGTTCGCGGCCCGGATCTTCCGGTTCGCCGACCTCGTCCGTCGCCACCCCCGCGCCGCGCTCGGCGGCCTCGCGGCCTGGGCATTGGTGAACGGCCTCTTCGCCTTCACCGCTACAGGCCACGAGACCTTTCCGACCCTGGCCAGCCTGCCCCTCGTCAGCCTCGTCATCGGCGGGGCCGGGGCGCTCGCCATCGTGGCCGTCGGCGCCTTGCTCACCCTCGCCGGGGGGCCGGTGACGGCGGCGCTCAGAGCCTGCGGCGAGCGCTCGATCGTGATCTACCTCGCGTTCTTCCTGCCCATGGCGGCGACCCGGACGCTGATCGTGAAGACCGGCGCCATCGCCGATATCGGGCTGGCCAGCCTCGTCGTGACCCTCGTCGCCGTGCTCGTCCCCCTCGCCATCGAGCGGGTGGTGCGCCACACGCCCTTCGTCTTCCTGTTCCGTCGCCCGGCAGCGTTCCACATCGTCGCCGAGACGCCACCGCGATCCGCGAGGACGGCGGCAACAGGCTGAAATCAGGCCTGATCGTCGATGTAGCGGGAGGCGATCATCGAGGCGGCGGTGCGGTTCTCGACGCCGAGCTTGGCGTAGATGCTCTCCAGATGCTTCGTCACCGTGCGCGGTGACAGGCCGAGGATGTCGCCGATATCGCGGCTCGCCTTGCCCCGCGACAGCCAGAACAGCACGTCGGCCTCGCGGGCGGTGATCGGCAGGTTGGCGCGCAGGCGCTCGATGCCGCTGGCGGAAGCATCGCGGGAGAGGCGCAGCAGCACCTCGTCGCCGGTGGTGCCGATGAGGCTGAGGCTATGGGCTGCGCCCTCCGTATCCGGCAGCGTGACGGAGGCCGCGTTGCCGCCCTTCAGCTGTTCGGCGAGCCAGGCACGGCCGGCCTCGGGCAGGCGCGAGCCCCCGTCGCCGAGCTTGGCCAGCACGCGGGCGGCCTGCGGCGTGCTCCACAGGACGGTGCCCTGGCGATCCACGGCGAAGAGCGTGCGGCCGGTCGTGTCGAGGGCGGCACGCGCGCTCTGCGCGGCCCGCGCGCTCGCCAGATGTACGCGGATGCGGGCCAGGATCTCGTCGGGGGCGATCGGCTTGGTGACGTAGTCGCTGCCGCCCGCCTCCAGGCCCTTCACGATATGCTCGGTCTCGGACAGGCCGGTCATGAAGATCACCGGCACGAGGGCGAGGTCGCTGCGTGCCTTCAGGCGGCGGCAGGTCTCGAACCCGTCCATGCCGGGCATCATCGCATCGAGCAGGATGATGTCGGGGGTGATCTCCTCCACCAGCGCCAAGGCGAGGTCGCCGGCCACCGCCACCAGCACGGTGGCGCCGGAGCGCTCGATCGCCTCGGTGAGGAAGCTCAGGGTCTCGGGGGAATCGTCGACGACGAGGACGATGTCGCGCTGCGTCTCAGCCATCGCGCATCCCTTCGAGGACGCGCACGTAGCGCCGGAGGTCGTAGGAGGCGACGAGCCCGCGCATCTGCGCGGCGATCTCGGCGGGCATGGCCGACTGGCCTTCGAGCTCCGTCAGCTTGGCCTCGATACCGCGGACATGGCCGATCCGGCCGAGGCGGATCAGCTCGGCGATGTGGTCCTGGCGCAGGGATTCGCCGCCTTGTCCGCTCCGGGGCGGAGCCTCGGCCAAGGCGGGCGCGGACGGGGCGGGCTGGCCCAGCGCCAGCAGCCGGTCGATCCGCTCCAGGAAGTCGCGCAGGTCGAAGGGCTTCGGGATGATCTCGTCATGCGGGGCATCGTCGCCCCGGATCGGGCTGATCTCGTGGACGTTGGCGGACATGATGGCGATGCGGGAGGAGAGCCCGGCATCGCGCAGGGCCTTGGCCACGGCCCAGCCGCTCATCCCCGGCATGGCGATATCGAGAAGGATGATGTCGGGCCGCCGCTCCATCGCCAGGTTCAGGCAATGCGGCCCGTCGGGGGATTCCAGCACGACGAGGCCGAGCGGTTCGAGCACCTCGCGCATGAGGGCGCGATGCGCGGCATCGTCGTCCGCCACCAGCACCACGCGCGGCGGCCCGACATGGACCGGCCTCTCCCGCCGGCTGCCGGCGGCGCGCTCGGACGGTTCGGCGGGCTTGGGACCGGCCGGGCGGTGCACCGAGGCCAGCATGAGCCGAAGGCTGAAGCAGGTGCCACGGCCGACTTCGCTCTCCACGGTGACCTCGCCGCCCATCACCTGGGCGAGGAGATGCGCGATGGTGAGCCCGAGCCCGGTTCCCGGCGTGTTGCGGGCGGCGGGCAGCGAGCCGCGCTCGAAGGGTCCGAAGATCCGCTGCAGGTCGCCCTCGGGAATGCCGAGGCCGCTATCGCGAATCGAGAACACCGCGACCTGGCTGCGATAGGTCATCTCCAGGGAGACCCAACCGGTTTCCGTGAACTTGATCGCGTTGGAGAGGAGGTTGAGCAGAATCTGGCGCAGGCGCTTCTCGTCCGCCGCCACCACGGCCGGCAGCACGGGCGGGCGCGAGAACCGGAATTCGAGGCCGGCGGCGTTGGCCTGGAGCCGGACCATGTCGACGATCTGGTCCAGGAATTCGGCGAGGCGGAATTCGTTGCGGTGGATCTGGAGGCGCCCCGCCTCCATGCGCGAAATGTCGAGGAGACCGTCGATCAGGCCCGACAGGTGCTGGGCGCTGCGCCGGATGACGCGGATGCCGTTGCGGCGTGGAGCGGGGATGTCGTCGTCCCCCTCCAGCAATTGCGCGTAGCCGAGGACGGCGTTGAGCGGCGTGCGGAGTTCGTGGCTCATGCCCACCACGTAGCGGCTCTTGGCGAGGTTGGCGGCCTCGGCCGTCTCCTTGGCCTGCTGCAGCTTGGCGTCGGTGATCTTGTGGGCCTCGATCTCGGCCTCGTAGAGGGCGGTCTGGCGGGTGGTCTCCTCCTGCGCCACGCGGCGGCTCTCCTGGGCGAGCACGAACAGCCAGGCGACGATGCCAAGGATGACCACGAGGATGAAGAACACGCTGGTCAGCGCGGCGCGCAAGGTCTCGCGATGCTCCGGCTGCGTCGTCGAGATCCCACCATGGACGATGCCGAGAATGAGCCCGATCACCGAGACGAGGGTCAGCATGAGGGCGAGGTAGCGGCCGAGGGGCGCCCCGATCCAGGCGGCGGTCTTCGCGGGCATGATCCGCGAGAGCACGCCCTGGGCCTGCGCCTCCAGGCGGCCATGCGGCTTGCACAGGTCGCCGCAGCGGGCGTCGAGGGAGCAGCAGAGCGAGCAGATCGGCCCGGCATAGGCCGGGCAATGGGCCATGTCCTCGCCCTCGAACGGATGCTCGCAGACGGTGCACTGGATCTCCGCGCGCCCGCCCCATTCGGCGGTAGCGGGCCTGGCGAGGTAGTACCGGCCGCCGGTGGCGTAGGCGATGGCGGGTGCGGCGGCGAAGGCGGTGACGAGGGCGAGCAGCGGCGCGAAGTTCTGGAGCCCGCCCCCAAGCAGACCCACATAGGCCAGGGAGCCCACCAGCAGCGCCAGCGCGGACGCTCCGGTGCCGACCGGGTTCACGGCGTAGAGATGCGCGCGCTTGAACTCGATCCCCGGCGGCGACAACCCGAGGGGCTTGTTGATGGCCAGATCCGCCGAGAGCGCGCCGACCCAGGCCGAGACCACCACCGCATAGAGCGAGAGCGTGCTGGCGAGGGTCTTGTCGATGCCGAGTTCCATCAGCAGCAGCGCGATGGCGACGTTGAAGACGAGCCAGACCACGCGGCCGGGATGGCTGTGGGTCAGGCGCGAGAAGAAATTCGACCAGGCGATGGAGCCGGCATAGGCGTTGGTGACGTTGATCTTGAGCTGCGAGATCACCACGAACAGGCCGGTGAGGAGGATCGCCCCCTCCCGCGACGGCATCACGTAGCCGAAGGCGACCACATACATCTGCGTCGGCTCGGCCGCCTGATCGTAGGGCACGCCCTGCCCCAGGGCGAGCACCGCCAGGAAGGCGCCGAGCATGATCTTGAACATGCCCGGCAGGATCCAGCCCGCGCCGGCCCCGAGCACGGCGAGCCACCAGCGCGGATTGCTCCCCGATTCGGACGTCTCGGCCGGCGGGACGAAGCGGAGGAAATCCACCTGCTCGCCGATCTGCGCCAATAGCGCGAGGAGGATGCCGGAGGCGAGGCCGAACTGGGCGAGGTCGAAGCCCGAGATCGGGTAGCCCATGAATGTGGAGATGGAGCCGACGGCTTCCGATGCCCCCGGATAGGACAGGAGGTCACCGAAGGCGGGGCCGCTCTTCCACGCGATGAAGCCGAGGGGCAGGAGATTGAGCCCGATCCAGAGCGGCTGGGTCCAGATCTGGAACCGGCTGATCAGGCTGATCCCGTAGATAACCAGCGGAATCACCACGACCGCGCTGACGATATAACCGATCCAGAGCGGTAGGCCGAGGCAGAGTTGCAGCGCCAGCGCCATGATCGACGCCTCGATGGCGAAGAACAGGAAGGTGAAGCTCGCATAGATCAGCGAGGTGATGGTGGAGCCGAGATAGCCGAAGCCGGCCCCGCGGGTGAGGAGATCGATGTCGACGCCGTAGCGGGCGGCGTAGAGGCTGATCGGCACGGCGGTGGCGAAGATCAGCACGCCCACGAAAAGCACCGCCGCCGCCGTGTTGGTGAAGCCCGTGGCCAGGACGAGAGTGCCGCCGATCGCCTCCAGCGCCAGGAACGAGAGCGACCCCAGCGCCGTCTGCGCAACCCGCAGGCTCGACCAGCGCCGCGCCTTCTTGGCGGTGAAGCGAAGGGCGTAATCCTCGAGGGTCTCGTCCGCCACGAAGCGGTTATAGGCTCGCCGGATCGGGGGAATCTGCTGGCGGCCGCTCATGGGGTCGTTCAGTCTGCCCGGTCAGCGTCACGTGTGGGAGGAGCCGGCCCGCATGCGGTCACGGGCAAACGGCGGTCGATCAGCAATCCCCGTGCCGCGGGGCCGGGAGACATTGGTACACCAGGAGAGCCGCGTCGAGGCCCCGCTCCACAGGGAAGGCATGCCTCGCACAGGGAAGACGATTCTCTGAAGGGGGCGAGAGGCGGGGCGCACAACCTCTCTCCCTACGCAAAACAGCGTATATGCTGCGCCGCGCCATCACGCCTAGCTTCCGCCATCCGCAACGGCCCGCCTTATGCAGGAGCCGGCGGGACATTTCCTGGAAGGGGTTCACGCAGGATGGCAGCCGACAACGAGCACGGACCGCACTCGGCCCTCCGTCGCAAACTTCTCATGGGTCTGGCGAGCATTCCGGCCATGGCCATGATGCCGCGCAGCGCCTTCGCTGCGGCTCCTCCGACCTCGGCGGTGAACACCACCGGCCTCGCGGTGACCGACACCGAAGTCACCGTCGGCATCCTCCATTCCGCCACCGGCACGATGGCGATCTCCGAGACCGGATCGATCCAGGCGGAGAAGCTCGCCATCGCGCAGATCAACGAGGCCGGCGGCGTGCTGGGCCGCAAGATCAAGATCATCCAGGAGGACGGCGCCTCCGACTGGCCGACCTTCGCCGAAAAGGCCAAGAAGCTCCTCGTTAACGACCATTGCGCCGCCGTGATGGGCTGCTGGACCTCCGCCTCGCGCAAGGCCGCGCTTCCGGTCTTCGAACAGTATAACGGCCTGCTCTACTACCCGACCTTCTACGAGGGCCTGGAGCAGTCCAAGAACGTCATCTATACCGGCCAGGAAGCCACGCAGCAGATCCTCGAATCGCTCAACTGGGTGACCAAGGAGAAGGGCGCCAAGACGTTCTTCTTCATCGGCTCGGACTATATCTGGCCGCGCACCTCGAACAAGATCGCCCGCAAGCACATCGAGAACGTGCTGAAGACCAAGGTCGTCGGCGAGGAATATTTCCCGCTGGGCCACACCCAGTTCAACTCGGTCATCAACAAGATCAAGCTGACCAAGCCCGACGTGATCTTCACCGACGTCGTCGGCGGCTCGAACGTGGCGTTCTACAAGCAGCTCAAGGCGGCCGGTATCGACCTCAACAAGCAGACGCTGCTGACCATCTCCGTGACGGAAGACGAGATCGACGGCATCGGCGGCGACAACATCGCGGGCGCCTATTCCTGCATGAAGTATTTCCAGTCGCTCAAGAACGCCAACAACGAGAAGTTCGTCGCCGCCTTCCACAAGATGTGGGGCGAGAAGACCGTCATCGGCGACGTGACCCAGGCCGCCTATCTCGGCCCGTTCCTGTGGAAGATGGCCTGTGAGAAGGCCGGCTCCTTCGATGTCGACAAGGTGGTCGCGGCCTCCGCCGACATCGAGTTCAAGGAAGCCCCCGAGGGCTACGTCAAGATCCACCCGAACCACCATCTCTGGTCGAAGACCCGCGTCGCAAAGGCTCTGCCGAGCGGCCAGTTCGAGATCGTCTACGAGAGCCCCGCGCTCATCGAGCCGAACCCCTTCCCGAAGGGCTACCAGTAGGACTGCGCCCCCCTCCCCCTTGTGGGGAGGGGTTAGGGGTGGGGGTGGTTGGGTGACCCTCCCGGTACGGAGACCAGCGGAGCCACCCCCACCCCGGCCCTCCCCACAAGGGGGAGGGAGCGCGCCCTTTCGGGTCGCGCCGCGCCACGGCTGATCGGCCCAATGCTTGCAAAGCAGACGTCGGATTCTTCGGAAGGTCGAAAACATGCTCGGTGACTATTCCCTCGGAGATCTCGGCGCGATCTTCGCGATGCAGGGTTTCGCCGGCCTGATCCTGTTCTCGGTCTACGTGCTGATGGCCCTCGGCCTCGCGGTCATCTTCGGCCAGATGGGCGTGATCAACATGGCGCATGGGGAGTTCATGATCCTCGGCGCCTACGTCACCTATCTGTGCTCGACCTTCTTCCAGACCCACCTGCCCGGCCTGTTCGGCGTCTACTTCTTCGTGGCGATGATCTTGGCCTTCCTGGCCTCGGGAGCCCTCGGGATGATCGTCGAATGGACGCTCATCCGGCATCTCTACAAGCGCCCCCTCGACACGCTGCTGGCCACCTGGGGGCTCTCGCTGATCCTGCAGCAGGCCTACCGCACCATCTTCGGGGCCCGCGAAGTCGGCGTCGAGCTGCCCTCCTGGCTCATCGGCTCGGTCCAGGTCACCGACACGATCGAGGTGCCGATCAACGGCCTGTTCGTGATGGCGATCACGACTCTCATCACCGTCGGCCTCGGCCTGCTGATGTACCGCTCGCGCTTCGGCCAGCAGGTGCGTGCGGTGATGCAGAACCGCCCCATGGCCGGCGCGGTCGGCATCGATACCGAGAAGGTGGATCGCTACACGTTCGGCCTCGGCTGCGGCATCGCCGGTGTGGCGGGCTCGGCCTTCACCATGATCGGCTCCACCGGGCCGACCTCGGGCCAGCTCTACATCGTCGACACCTTCCTGATCGTCGTCTTCGGCGGCGCGGCGAGCCTGCTCGGCACCATCGCCTCGGCCTTCTCGATCTCGCAGACCCAGTCGACCCTCGAATTCTTCCTGTCCGGCTCCACCGCCAAGGTTCTGACGCTGCTCGCCGTCGTCGGGATCCTGATGGTTCGCCCGCAGGGTCTGTTCACCCTCAAGGTCCGGCGCTGAGGAGGCCATCCCGATGACAAGCCCCGTCCAGACCCTGTCGAAGTCGCTCACCGTGAACGACAATCCCTTCATGAAACCGATGGAGTGGGTGAGCCTCGCGCTGCTCGCCGGTCTCATCCTCTTCGTCCTGCCGGCGACCCTCGACGCGTTCCGCCTCAACCTCGTCGGCAAGTACCTCACCTACGCCTTCGTGGCGCTGGGCCTCGTCATGTGCTGGGGTTATGCCGGCATCCTATCTCTCGGACAGGGCGTGTTCTTCGGGCTCGGTGGCTATTGCATGGCCATGTACCTGAAGCTCGAAGCCTCCAGCGTCGAGAACACCAAGATCCAGTCGACGCCGGGCATCCCGGACTTCATGGACTGGAACCAGATCACCGAACTTCCGCTGATGTGGAAGCCGTTCCAGAGCCTGCCGCTGACGCTGATCCTCGTCGTGGCCGTGCCGGTGTTCTTCGCCTTCATCATCGGCTTCGCGATGTTCACCCGCCGGGTCGGCGGCACCTACTTCGCCATCATCACCCAGGCCATCGCCGCCATCCTGACGATCCTCATCGTCGGCCAGCAGGGCTATACCGGCGGCATCAACGGCATCACCGACCTGCGGACCCTGCACGGTTGGGACATCCGCACCGACAGCGCGAAGTTCATCCTCTACTTCGTCAATGGAGGGCTGCTCCTTGGCTGCATCCTGGCGGCGCAATACGTGAAGAAGGCCAAGCTCGGGCGCATCCTCCTCGCCATGCGCGACAAGGAGGACCGGGTCCGGTTCTCGGGCTATTCCGTGGCCGGGTTCAAAGTCTTCGCCTTCTGCCTCGCGGCCGGCTTCGCCGCCATCGGCGGGGCGATGTTCACCCTGCAGGTCGGGTTCATGTCGCCGTCCTTCGTCGGCATCGTGCCCTCCATCGAGATGGTGATCTACGCCGCCGTCGGCGGGCGCCTGTCCCTGTTCGGCGCCGTCTGGGGCACGCTTCTGGTCAACTGGGCCAAGACCACCTTCTCGGAGAGCTTCCCCGAACTCTGGCTCTTCGGACTCGGCGCCCTGTTCATCGCCGTCGTGCTCGCCTTCCCCAACGGCTTGGCCGGCATCTACCGCAGCTATGTCGAGCCGCGCCTGACCCGCAAGGTCAAGGCCCTGGCGCCGGCGGGTGCGCCCGTCCCCCACGGCACCCCCGCCGAATAGGAGCGAGACTGACGATGAACGCCGCCATCCTGAGCTCGCCGATCATCGGCGAATCCCCCGACGCGAAAGACTTCCTCCTCTCGGTGGAAGCCCTCACCGTCTCCTTCGACGGCTTCAAGGCGGTGAACGACGTGTCGTTCTACGTCGATCCCAACGAGATCCGCGTCATCATCGGCCCCAACGGCGCCGGCAAGACCACGGTGCTCGACCTGATCTGCGGGCGCACCAAGGCCAGCGCCGGGTCGATCAAGTTCAAGGGCCAGGAACTCACCAAGATCTCCGAGAGCGCCATCGTCCAGGCCGGCGTCGGCCGCAAGTTCCAGACGCCGTCGATATACGACGACCTCACGGTGTTCGAGAATTTGGAGATCTCCTTCCCCCGCGGCCGCACGGTGTGGGGTGCGCTGACCTTCAAACGCGATGCCGAGGTCCGTGACCGTATCCACGAAGTCGCGACCATGATCTTCCTGAAAGATCAGCTCAAAGAGCGAGCCGAGTTCCTCAGCCACGGCCAGAAGCAATGGCTCGAGATCGGCATGCTGCTGATCCAGGACCCCGAACTCCTGATGCTCGACGAGCCGGTGGCCGGAATGAGCGTCGGCGAGCGCATCAAGACCGCCGAACTCCTCAACCAGATCATCGTCGGCCGCTCGGTGCTGGTGATCGAGCACGACATGAAGTTCGTCGAGGACATCGCCCACCGGGTCACCGTGCTGCACCAGGGCAAGGTGCTCTCCGAAGGCTCGATGGAGCGGGTGAAGAACGACCCGAAGGTCATCGAAGTCTATCTCGGCCACTGAACAGGACCGGCGCCATGCTTCAGACCAGTTCCGCCTCGGCCACCCTCCCGCCGGCGCCCGCCCTCGGGGCTCAGCCGATGCTGGCGATCCGCGACCTGCACTCAGCCTATGGCCAGAGCGAGGTGCTGCACGGCCTCGACATCAGCATCGCACCCGGCGAGATCGTCGCCGTGATGGGCCGCAACGGCATGGGCAAGACCACGCTGATGAAGACCCTGATGGGGATCGTCCCGGTGAAGTCCGGCACCATCACGGTCGACGGCCGGGACATCACCGCCCTCAAGAGCCACCAGCGCGTGGCGGGCGGCCTCGCCTACGTGCCGCAGGGCCGGATGATCTTCTCGGCCATGACGGTGCAGGAGAATATCGAGACGGGCCTGACCGTCACCAAGGAGCGCAAGGTTCCGCAGGACCTCTACACGATGTTCCCGGTCCTGCTGGAAATGAAGGCAAGACGCGGCGGCAACCTCTCCGGCGGTCAGCAGCAGCAACTGGCCATCGCGCGGGCGCTGGCCAGCCGGCCGAAGGTGCTCCTCCTCGACGAGCCGACCGAGGGCATCCAGCCCTCGATCATCCGCGAGATGGGACGGACCCTGAAGAAGATCCGCGACGAGCGCGGCCTTTCCATCGTCGTCTCGGAGCAGGTGCTGAGCTTCGCCCTCGACGTCGCCGACCGGGTGCTGGTCATCGAGAACGGCCACATCGTCCACGAGGCGATGCGGGCGGATATCGACGAGGCACAGGTCGCCCGCTTCCTCTCGGTCTGATCGCCGGGGCAGCATCCGCCCGCCGTTCCGCAACACAGCTCCAGGGAGCCCCCATGGCGGATTACGAGATCTTCGAACTCGGCGACTATGTGCTCCAATGCGGTAAGACGCTGCGCAAGGCCAAGCTCGCCTTCAAGACCTTCGGAACGCTCAACGCGGCCAAGGACAACGCCATTGTCTATCCGACCTGGTATTCGGGCCAGCACACGGAGAACGAATGGTTGATCGGGCCGGGCAAGGCCCTCGACCCGGACAAATACTTTATCATCATCCCGAACATGTTCGGCAACGGGCTCTCGTCCTCGCCGAGCAACACGCCCGCCCCCTGGGACGGGCCGCGCTTTCCCAATGTGACGGCCTACGACAACGTCGTGGCCCAGCACCGCCTCGTCACCGAGCATTTCGGCATCGAGACGCTGGTGCTGGTGACGGGCTGGTCGATGGGTGCGCTCCAGACCTACCATTGGGGCGCGCTCTATCCCGACATGGTCCCGCGCATCCTGCCGTTCCAGGGTTCGGCCAAGTGTTCGCGGCACAACTTCGTCTTCCTCGAAGGGGCGAAGGCCGCCCTCCAGGCGGACGCCGCTTTCGCGGAGGGCTGGTACACCTCGCCGCCGAACAAGGGGCTGCGCGCCTTCGGCCGGGTCTATGCCGGTTGGGGCCTGTCGCAGACCTTCTACCGGATCGAAGCCGACCTGACCCATATGGGCTACGCGTCCCTGGAGGATTTCCTCGTCGGGTTCTGGGAAGGCCTGTTCTACTCGCGTGACGCCAACGATCTGCTGGCCATGCTCTGGACCTGGCAGAACGGCGATATCGGCGCCAACCCGGTCTTCAAGGGCGACACCAAGGCTGCGCTTGCCGCGATCCGCGCCAAGGCGATCCTGATGCCGGCCTCCACCGACCTGTACTTCCCGCCGGAGGACAACCGGATCGAGGCGGAATCGATGCCGAACGCCGAGTTGCGGGTCATCGAGACCTGGTGGGGCCATTTCGCCGGCGGCCCCGGCACCAGCCCCGACGACATCGCCACGCTCGACGCCGCGCTCAAAGGGCTGCTCGCGAGCTGAACGCCGGGCCGCGCCGCCAAGGGCGCCGCCGGCCATCGTCCACGGCCCGCCGGATGAGCCGGCCGGCCCAAACGGGGCGCACGCCCCGGTCATGCCAGAGGGAGTCGAACAACGATGGCTGAGACCCTGATCAAGGTCGACCTGACGCAGTCGGCCTACGACAACGACATGGTCCACAATCGCTGGCACCCGGACATTCCGATGGTGGCCATGGTCAAGCCCGGCGATGACTTCATCGTCGAGACCTATGACTGGACCGGCGGCTTCATCAAGAACAACGATTCCGCCGACGACGTGCGCGACATCGACCTGTCGATCGTCCACTTCCTCTCCGGCCCCATCGGCGTCGAGGGCGCGGAGCCCGGCGATCTCCTGGTGGTCGATCTCCTCGATATCGGCGCCAAGCCCGAGAGCCAGTGGGGCTTCAACGGCTTCTTCTCCAAGAAGAACGGCGGCGGCTTCCTCGACGAACACTTCCCCCAGGCCCAGAAGTCGATCTGGGACTTCGAGGGCATGTTCACCAAGTCGCGCCACATCCCCGGCGTGCGCTTCCCCGGCCTGATCCATCCCGGCCTGATCGGCTGCCTGCCCGATCCGAAGATGCTGGACACCTGGAACACCCGCGAGAAGGCGCTCTACGACACCAATCCCGGCCGGGTGCCGGCGCTCGCCACGCTGCCCTTCGGCCCCACCGCCCATATGGGCCGGCTCAAGGGCGAGGCGAAGGACAAGGCCGCGGCGGAAGGCGCCCGCACGGTGCCGGGTCGCGAGCATGGCGGCAATTGCGACATCAAGGATCTGTCGCGCGGCTCGAAGATCTACTTCCCCGTCTACGTGCCGGGCGCCGGCCTCTCCATGGGCGACCTGCATTTCAGCCAGGGCGATGGCGAGATCACCTTCTGCGGCGCCATCGAAATGGCGGGCTGGGTCCATCTCAAGGTCAGCCTGATCAAGGACGGTATGTCGAAATACGGGATCAAGAACCCGATCTTCAAGCCGTCGCCGATGACGCCCAAATTCGACGATCACCTGATCTTCGAGGGCATCTCCGTCGATGAATACGGCAAGCAACATTACCTCGACGTGACCGTGGCCTACCGGCAGGCCTGCCTCAACGCCATCGAATACCTGAAGAAGTTCGGCTATTCGGGCGCCCAGGCCTATTCGATCCTCGGCACCGCCCCGGTCCAGGGCCACATCTCCGGCGTCGTCGACATCCCCAACGCCTGCGCCACGCTCTGGATTCCGACGAAGATCTTCGACTTCGACATCAATCCGGGTGCGGACGGGCCGATCAAGCATATCGACGGCTCGATCCAGATGCCGCTCTCGCCGGATCTTTGAGAGGCGGTTCTGCCCTTCAGTCGAGCGCGTCCCCCTCCTCCTTGTGGGAGGGGTTAGGGGTGGGGGTGGCTCCGCCAGCCTCCAGAGGTCGAGGGTCACCCAACCACCCCCACCCTCGATCCCTCCCCAAAAGGGGGAGGGAAGGCGCGCGACGCATGCGATGCATGAGACCGAAGGCCCTTTAGGGGGAAGTACGTTTCCCCCGTCGCGTCGCCCATTGTCGATCCTTCAAGAGGCCCCCATGCCCGTCTACGATTATGCCTGCGACGCCTGCGGGCCCTTCACGGTGCTGCGCCCGATGGCGCAGTTCAAGGACCCGCATGACTGCCCCGATTGCGGCTCGTCCTGCGGCCGTGCCTTCCTCACCGCGCCCAACCTCGCCTCCATGGATGCGGGACGGCGCAAGGCGCATGCGGTCAACGAGCGGAGTGCCCACGCGCCCCGCAAATCATCGGGACACGGGGCCGGCTGCGGCTGTTGCTCGGGGGCCTCGAAAACCAAGCAGCCGGCGGCCGCCAAAAGCTTCCCCAACGCGCGGCCGTGGATGATCAGCCACTGAAAGCTGCCACACCCTCCCCCTCTGCGGGGGAGGGAAACGGCGCATTGCACTCCCGAATCCAGGAGAACCCCACCCATGATGCACGGCGACATTTCCTCGAGCAACGACAGCGTCGGCGTCGCGGTCGTCAACTATAAGATGCCGCGTCTCCATACGAAGGCCGAAGTCCTGGAGAACGCGCGGAAGATCGCCGACATGGTGGTGGGCATGAAGTCTGGCCTGCCCGGCATGGATCTTGTGATCTTCCCCGAATACTCGACCCACGGGATCATGTACGACGGCAAGGAGATGTACGAGACCGCATCCGCCGTGCCCGGCGAGGAGACCGCGATCTTCGCCGAGGCCTGCCGGAAGGCGGGTGTCTGGGGCGTGTTCTCGCTCACCGGCGAGCGCCACGAAGAGCATCCGAACAAGGCGCCCTACAACACTCTCATCCTGATGAACGACCAGGGTGAGATCGTGCAGAAATACCGCAAGATCATGCCCTGGACCCCGATCGAGGGCTGGTATCCGGGCGATTGCACCTATGTCTCGGACGGGCCGAAGGGCCTCAAGATCAGCCTCATCATCTGCGACGATGGCAATTACCCCGAGATCTGGCGCGACTGCGCCATGCGGGGCGCCGAACTCATCATCCGCTGCCAGGGCTACATGTATCCGGCCAAGGAGCAGCAGATCCTGATGTCGAAAGCGATGGCTTTCGCCAATAACACCTATGTGGCTGTGGCCAATGCGGCCGGCTTCGACGGCGTCTATAGCTATTTCGGCCATTCGGCGATCATCGGCTTCGACGGCCGGACGCTCGGCGAATGCGGCACCGAGGAAATGGGCGTTCAATATGCCGCCCTGTCGAAGTTCCTCATCCGCGACGCCCGCGCCAACATGCAGTCGGAGAACCATCTCTTCAAACTGCTGCACCGTGGCTATACGGGCATGATCAACTCGAAAGAAAACGAGCCCGGCAAGGCCGATTGTCCCTACGACTTCTATCGTCGCTGGATCGAGGACCCGGCCGGCACCCGCGAGGCGGTTCGCGCCATCACCCGCCCCGATCTCGGCACGCCGGAATGCCCGATCGAAGGCATCCCCAACGCCGCCAAGTAGGATTTTTCGAAAAGCCTGTTTGCGGTGGTTGTCCAAGGTCTTACCTCATCCTGAGGTGCCGCGTAGCGGCCTCGAAGGAGGGCTCCAGAGATCGCGCGATGACTGCAGGGCTCCTTCGAGGCCCGCTGACGCGGGCGCCTCAGGATGAGGGGGCTGATTGGATGATCGACTTTGGCCGATGATCGACTCGGGCATGAGCGTCCGCCGAGAAATTTGATCGAGCAGCCTCTAAACCAGGTCTCGATGAGCCCGATCCATGCGTCGCGCTGATCGAGACTTGGTTTGAGTAGATCAGTGGAAGCGGACCGTCGGCGCGGTCTCGATCGGCACGTCGATCCGGCAGCGCAGGCCTTCGGCTTGGAAATCGAGCTCGACCGAGCCCGCGAGTTCGCGGGCGATGCCGCCGGTGATGAGCCGGGTGCCGAAGCCGCGGCGCTTCGGCTGCGCCACGGCCGGGCCGCCGCGTTCCCGCCACTCGATTTCCAGCCGCCGCCCACCCATGCCATCCTCGGTGACGCGCCAGATCACCGACAGGCGGCCCTGGCTGCCTGAAAGGGCGCCGTATTTCGCCGCGTTGGTGGTGAGTTCGTGGGCGGTCATTCCCAAGGCCAGCACGTAGCGCGGCGGTAGGTCGATATCGGGGCCGACGAGTTCCATATGGTCCGCCGAACTGCGGTAGGGGCTGAGCTCGTTCTCGAGCACGGCGCGGAGCGGCGCGCCGGTCCAGTCGTCGCGGGTCAGGAGATCGTGGGTCTTCGACAGAGCGAGGATGCGGCCCTCGAACTGCGCCGCCTGCTCCTCGCCGCCGCGCGATTGCCGGGCGAGGGACTGGACCGTGGCGAGGGTGTTCTTCACCCGATGATTCAGCTCGTGCATCATCGTCACCTGCTGTTCCTGCAGGCTGCGCGTGCGTTCGAGCTCGGCCCGCAGACCGTCCTCGTGCTTCTCGAGCGTGGCGGCCATGGCGTCGAAAGCCTGGCCGAGCTGGCCGAATTCGGAGCGGCCCGTCAGGCCCGACCGGGCGAAGAGCTGGCCGGAACGCCAGGCGCGGGACGCCTTCAACAGCCGCCGCACCGGCTTGCGGATGAAGACGCGGCCGCCGATCAAGGCCGCCACGATGGCGACGAGCGTCCCGAGGAAGATCAGGATCACGCCGCGCCGCGTCGCCGCATCGATATCGGCGAAGGCGGTATCGCGGGCGAGGCCCACGGCGACGGTCATCCCGTCGAGGGCGCCATCGGGACGGACCACGCTGGTGATGCGGCGGATTCCATTGAGACCGGGCATCTCGACGGCGCTTCCGAGGGTGCTGGCCCTGTCCAGACCGGACGCGAAGGCGGCCGGCATCGTCTGACCGACCCAGGAGCCGAGATCGGGATTCTGGACGATGATGGTGCCGCTGCGGTCGGTCACCGTCACGGCGGCGTCCTTGGGCAGCCCGGCATGGGCCAGCCGCTCGCCCAGCCAGGCGGGATCGAAGCCGAAGATGAGCAGGCCGGAGGACCTGTCGCTGGAATCCCGGATCGGATAGGCGAACTGGATGGTGGGAACCCGGCTGCCGCGACCGACCACATATTCCCCGATCACCGGCACGCCCGACTGCATCGCTTTCTGGAAATAGGTCCGGTCGGCGATGGAATAGGCGCCCCGCTCCATTCCCAGGCTGTTGCAGACGAGCTGCCCCTTCGCATCCGCCACGATGAGGATCGTGGCACCCGACAGCTTTCGGATGATGGAGCGCAGGAAGCTGGTGCACCCCGCCGCTTCCTGGTCGCGGATGAACGGAGCCTCCGCGAGGATATCGAGGAGCTGGCGCATGCCGCTGGCGAACTGGGTGAGGTCTTCCGCCACCGCGCGGGCGTTGCGCATTGCCGAGGCCGTCACGGCATCCTCGCGGGCGCTGCGCAGCGCGTGCTCGTTGAAGCTCTGGACCGCGATGGCAGGGACGAGGGCGAGCACGACCAGCGCGACGATACGGGATGTGAGCGTCATGACGGGAGGTCGGCCATGGGGAACGTTTCAGCCAGACGGACCCGGTTCGGCCGACCGAATCAGCTTGGCCATAATACTGTATGCCTGACTTGGCGGACCAGCCGTATGGGCAATTTGGCGCGGCGCCGGGATTTCTCCGTGACGGTGAACGCTTAATCGTCCCTGTCGAGGCTGGACCGGCGCTCCGCCTGCGGCCACAACCGCGTCAGCATGAAAGCCCCGAGCGTGACAGCACCGAGGAAGACCACATGAGCGACCGCATCACTCTCAAGGCAGGAGACGGCACCGTGGCGGTGGTCGCGGCCTCCGGTGCCGAGCCCGTCTCCTGGCAGGTGGGTGGGCGGGAGTATATCTGGAACGGAGATCCGGCGCATTGGAACCGGCATGCGCCCTGGCTCTTCCCGGTGGTCGGCGCCTCGTCCGGCGGCGTGGTCCGGGTGGATGGCACGGCCTATCCGATGGGCCAGCACGGCTTTGCCCGCGACCTGCCCTTCACGATCGTCTCGCAGAGCGACGACAGCGTCACGTTGCGCCTCATCGAGAGCGAGGCGACGCGCGCCCGCTACCCCTATCCGTTCCAACTCGACATCACCACGCGGGTCGGCCCGGCCCATCTCGATTTCGAGATCTGGATCGAGAATACCGGCGGGACGAACCTGCCCTACGCCCTGGGCTTCCATCCGGCCTTCCCCTGGCCCTTCGCCGGCGGGGAGCGCAAGGCGGGTGGCGGCTACGCGGTGGAGTTCGAGCACCCCGAACGGGCGCTGGCGCCGGAGGTGGGGGATGGCGGCCTGCTCCTGCGCCAGGAGCGTCCGTTCCCCCTCGAAGGCCGCATCCTGCCCCTCGATCCCGACCTATTCGCCGAGGCCATCGTCCTGCGCGATGCGGCGAGCGCACGGATGCGCTTCACCGCGCCCGACGGCAGCGCCATCCGCATGGATGTCTCGGATTTCCCGCACCTCGCCATCTGGACGAAGCCCACGGCGCCGTTCCTGTCCCTGGAATGCTGGACCGGCCATGCCGATTGGGCCGGGTTCGACGGCGACCTGACCCGCCGGGATTCACAGCGCCTCATCGCCCCCGGCCAGCGCGTCCGCCACGGGGTCAGCCTTACCCTGGAAGGTCCCCGCTCATGATCCGCCCCGTCGACGAGAACGGCTTCTCGGCCGAAGCCTGGGCGCGCAACGAGACGGCCTACGAGGCCATCCGGACGATGCCGTTCAATGCCGAGCTCGCCGCCGGCACCCTCGGGGAGGCCCGCTTTCGCCACTACATCCTGCAGGACGCGCATTACCTCATCGGCTTCGGAAGGGCGCTGGCCCTAGCGGCGGCGAAGTCGCCGGAGCCCGAGGGCATCGTGCAGTTCGCCAAGGCCGCCGAGACGGCGATCGTGGTCGAGCGCTCCCTCCATGGCGGCTTCTTCCGGGATTACGGCATCACGGCCGAGACCTTCGCGGCGACGCCGCTCTCGCCGGCCTGCGACCACTATGTCTCGTATCTCCTCGCCACGGCCTATGCCGAGCCCTACGAGGTCCTGCTCGGCGCCCTGCTCCCGTGCTTCTGGATCTATGCCGAGATCGGCACCGACATCCTCCTGTCACGGGCAGGCACCGGCAATCCCTACGCCGCCTGGATCGACACCTACGCGGGCGAGGAATTCGGCACCGCCGTCGCCGAGATGATCGCGACCACCGATTCCGCGGCGCTCGGGGTCTCGCCCTCGCTGCGTGAGCGGATGCACCGCGCTTTCTCCCGCGCGACGCAGCTCGAATGGATGTTCTGGGACAGCGCTTACCGCGAGGCGGCCTGGCCGGTCTGACCGTCGGGACGCCCGACCCCGGAACAGGGCGGAGGAATTCGCACCGGCTTCGGCACTCCCGGCTTGACGATGCGGACGATGCCGTCGCGCAGGGAGAGCATGTGGCCGCGCTCCACATCGGTCCAGCACTCGTCGCGGGTGAGCGCCTTGGTGGCGATGACCGTCACCACGTCGTCGGTCCGCGTCTCCTGCGCGAAATCCACGTGCCAATCCTCGTCGATGAGGGTCGCGGTGCCGAACGGCGCGCAGCGGGTGAGGTAGCACAGGCGCTTGCCGCAATGGGCATAGAGCGTCCGGCTGTCGCTGAGCAGCATGTTGAACACGCCGAGCCCGTGCAGCTCGGCGCAGAGTTCAGCGACGGCATTGTCGAGCCGCGCCGGGCTCGGCAGGCTCGGATAGCGGGTTTGCAGCCGGTCGAGCATCCAGCAGAACGCGTATTCGCTGTCGGTGGAGCCCACCGGCTTGAACCAGGTCAGCGGCCACTTCTTCACGCCCTTGAGTTGGCCGTTATGGGCGAAGGTCCAGCGCCGGCCCCAGAGCTCACGGCTGAACGGATGGGTGTTCTCGAGCCCGACCCGCCCGCGATTGGCCTTGCGGACATGCGCGATCACGATCCGGCTCTTGATCGCGTAGTCGCGCAGCAGCTTGGCGAGGACCGAACGCGCGCTCGGCTCGGGCTCGTGGAAGGCGCGCGCGCCCCGCCCCTCGTAGAAGGTGATGCCCCATCCATCGGCGTGAGGCCCGGTCTCCCCGCCGCGCCGGGCGAGGCCCGCGAAGGAGAAACGGATGTCGGTGGGCACGTTCGCGCTCATGCCGAGCAATTCGCACATGGAGGTTCGGGGACTTCGCGTGGGAGGAACGGGTGGGCTTGCGGAGGACGGAGTCCTTGGGGAGACCGCCAAGCTACCCACTCTAGAGGATTTTCCCACCCGCGGGAGCCGGTAATCCTTCCGAAACGCTCCGCTTCACGCAAACAGCCTTCCACGCGCAGAAAGCCTTGGTCGGCACCGGGAAAGCGCGCGACCTTCGGAGGCCATTTCCTCCTGGGATGTAAACGCCGCCGGACCCGCGCGGTCCGGCGGCGCAATGTCCGCCGTAAGGTTCAGAACCGATAGGTGAAGTTGCCCTTCACGGCATGGTCCTGCGCCCGCTCGCCCACCTGGCCCGTATAGGACACACCGAGCGTGGTGCCGCGCGCCACCCGCACGTCGAGCCCGGCTTGTGCCACCAGGGCGTCCCGGCCGATCGGCGTGCCCGTGGTGAGGAAGCTCGGCCCCGTGCCGAAGCTCAGGAGGGCTTTGGGCACCACGTCGCCATAGGCCCGGCGATAGCCAACCAACCCGTTCAGCGAGACCGGCGCACCGGACCCGAGATCGAAGCTGGTCTGGCCGCGCAGGCCCAACGTCGAGGTCGCCACCTCGGTGGTCTGCGCCGCGCTCGTCAGCGCCGCCAGCCCACCCGCTTCGGTGAAGCGGTCGCGCCCGATCGACACGTAGGCCCCGCCCAGGAAGGGCTCGATATAGGTCTGCTGGACCGGGGCCGGAGCCGCCCCGCCCTCGGCGACCAGGACGGGCTGGGCAGCGCCCAGGAAGAAGCGGTAGCCCACCTCGCCGAAGCCCTGCACGGTGGAGCCGCCGTAGCGGGCCGTGTCGTTGTCGGAGAACCCGGCGAAGCTCACGACCCGGCTCATGCGGCTCGACTGGTCGGCATAGACCGCACCGAGGCGTAGCGCGAAGGCCCCCCGCTCGAAGCCGCCATAGACTCCGCCGAAGCCGCTCTCGATCGTGCCCGATGAGAGGCGCCCTGCGCTGTCGAGGCTGGTCGCGGTGTAGCCACCGGCCACGCCGAGGCGGAAGCCGGTCTCCAGACGGAGATCCGCACCGAGCACGAACCCGGAGGTCTGGCGCGAGAGCCCGGCGGCGTTGCCGTCGCTACGGGCCTGGCCGAAGCTGCCGAAACCCTGTCCCCAGAGCCCGAACACGCGCGGGTCGAGAACCCGCACGGGCACGGGCGCCACCGGAGCGGACCGACCCGGCAGGTCGGCCGTGTAAGTGGCCGGCAGGCTGCCGTAATCGGCGACCTCCGCCGCGCCCCAGCGCAGGCGGTCGAGGATGGCCTCGCGGACGAAGAAGGCGGTCTCGAACTGGGCGCTCGCGGCACTGGCGTGGATGTCGCCGGTGAGCGCCCCGAAGGCGGCGCGCGCCTCGGGCGTGCTCAGTCCGACGGTGCGCCCGTAGAGGGCGGAGCCCGCGCCGCCCGCCTGGATGGCGTCGGCGACGCCGGCCTGATTGCGGGTCTGGGCGATGGTGGAGAAGGCGATGTCGTTGCGGGTCAGCGTCAGGTCGACCGCCCCCGCGCTGTAGCGGAGGGTCGGGGTGAGGAAGGCGAAGTTGGAGGTGACGCCGGCGAACTGCCCCGTGACGCCGCGGGCGGCGGTCAGGACGGTGTAGCTCGTGCGCGGGTCGTAGCGGCCCGCACCGGCCAGCACCTGGACGGTGCCGCCGTCGAGGGTGGCGGTGCCGGTCGCCGCGACGCGGTCGGACTGGCCGGCGGCGTTGGCTTCGACCTGCAAGGTGGAACCGCGCGCGAAGCTGGCATTGCCGGCCACGTTGAGGGTGCCGATGGAATTGCCCGGCGCCACCGCCGCGCCGGACCGGGCCACGAGCCCGCCCACCGTGCCGGTGCCGCCGATGGCGGCGCCCTCGCCCACCGTCACCACGGAATGCGCGAGGCTGCCGTTCACGTCCAGACGCCCCTGCGCGACGCCCGTGAGGCCGCTGAACGTGCTGGTGCCGGTGAGGTTGAGAGTACCGGATCCGGCCTTGGTCAGGATGCCGGTGCCGGCGATGGAATTCGCCAGCGTTCCATCGTTGGACTGGTCGAGGATCAGGCTGGCATTGTCGGTGATGGCACCCGAGCCGAGGCTGGCGGCGGAGGCGACGAGGGTGCCGCCCGCGATGGTGGTGCCGCCCGAATAGGTGTTCGTGCCGGTGAGGGTGAGCGTACCGGTGCCGGCCTTCGTCAGGGAGCCGGTTCCGCCGATGTCGTTCCGCCAGGTGTCGCTGGCGTCGTACCCGCCCTTGGCGGCGTCCATCGTCACCGTGACGGCGCCGTTGAAGGCGCCGTAGCCGTCCGCCGCCGCTACGAGATTCAGGCGGCCCCAGCCGTCATAGGTGTTGCCGTCGAGCAGCGGGTAGCCCGAGGACAGGCCCGTCGTCGCCAGCACCTCCCGACGCTGGGCGTCGCTGAGGTAGGGGAAGCGGGTGAGAAGGAGCACCTGCGCCTGGACCGGCACCTCGGCGGCCGTCAGGGGCGTGCTGGGTCCGGTCGGCTGGAAGCCGTAGGTCATCCGGGCGGTGTAGTCCGCCTTGTTCTGCGCGGCGTTGCCGAAGGAATCGGCCGCTCCGGAGGCCGCTCCTGCGGCGAGGCACCCCGCCACGGTCCCCGCCCCGCAGCTCGCGGCCAGATAGGATTGGGTCTGCTGGTAGGCCTGATACACGGCGTAGGCGCCGGCATTGGCCGGGTTGGTCCAGTCGATCCGGTTGCCGGCCGCGTCGTAGAGGGCGGCGTAGATGTTGGTGGCGGCGATCGCCGTCGACTGCATCCGGCCGCCCATCACGTCGAGGGGCGAGTGCATGCCGGTCAGGATGCGGTTGTTACCGAGCTCGGAGGCACGGGTCAGGAGTTCCTGCATCCGCTGCGGGACGAGGAAGCCGACACCGAGGCTCTGCAGATAGCCGGAATTGGTGTGGCCGCTCGGATAGCCACCATCCGCGTAGGCATTCGTGGTGTTGGTGCGGGGGTTGAGCAGCGTCGGCACGTCGACCGCCGTGCTGACGCGGAACGGACGGGGCGAGGTCCCGATTCCCGGAACATACTCGCCGACCCCGAACGTCGTCGGGTTGAAGGCGCCGGTGGGGCCGAAGGAGCCGACATTGGGAGCCGTCAGCGGTCGTCCGCCATTGGCATCGATCATCTCCTGGGTGACTGTGAAGCCCTTCACCCAGCGCTCGGTCGTTCCGTAGACCGCCGGAACGGGGAAATTGGAGAGGTAGCCGGGCACGACGAAGTTCGCCGTGTCCGCGGTGGTCAGGCCCGCCTTGTTCGTGATGGCGTTGTAATCGTTGAAGCGGGGCGCCAGGGGGTCGATGGCCGGATTGGGGCCCTGGTAGCGCCCGAAGACCCGCTTCGACGGTTCCGTCGAAGCATTGGCCCGGACCGTGTTGTCGATGAAGCTGACCGCCGCCGCGAGGGGTGTCGCCGTCCCGTCGCCGAAGCTCGTCGCGCCTCCGCTCGCGCTCGCGCCGGTGCTGAGGTTGGCCGCGTAGTCGGCCAGCGTCGTCGTCGCATAGGTGGTCGGCGTGAGGCTCGTCGGCCGGGTGCCGGTGAACGAGGCCCCGGCCCCGGTGAGGTAGGCGGAGGTGAGGGGGCCGAGCCCGTTCAGGATGCTGTAGGCCTGTACGGTGCGGTCGTCATGGATCGCCGCCAGGGTCTGGTCCGCATTCCGGGCCTGCGTCATCCCGACCACCGTCTGGTAGTTCTGGATCATGACGGCGGGATTGGACGTCATTAGGCCGATGTAGCTGTCGAGGACGCGCGGAATGACCGTCCCGGGGACGACCGAGGTGCTGTTCGTGAAGCCGATGCCCGGCGAGGTCGGAATCTGCTGCGCCTGCGCACCGACCGGCAGGAGGCACGTCGCGGCAAGCAGGGCGGTCTTGAGTGGTGTGGACACGGAAGCCTCGCACGGAAAAAGGCAGCAGCCTGTTGGCGGCGCGGTGCTAGCTTGGCCGTAAGACGATGCCGTGACGAAAATCGCCTGGCGCGAACACGGCAGGGCATTCGTGGCGCGCATGTAGCGCCGGATGGCTGCTTTCGGCGCCATGGACGAAGGCTGAAGAACGGCGCCGGGAGAATGGCGGCATGGCCCGCCGAGGTGCGCCCCAGCGCTTTCGCCGCCGCGCCCGATCCTCTAAGCCCCTCAGCGAGCCTCGGTTTCCCGGGGCGATTTGCACAGAGTGCCGATGGACCGGGATCCGATCGCCTTTACCTGGCGGACCGCGCGGAGCGAGCATGTCGCCGCGGTCGGGCTCGCGCTCGGTCTCGGGGGGCCCCTCGCGTTTCTCGCGCTGCTGTGCATGCGCGACCTCGTGGGCGTCCAGGTCCACGATACCGAAGCGGCGGGCCGGTTCCTGCGAATCACCGCGACGCTGCCCTGGCGGACGGGCGACGCGGAGCCGTTCGTCGCCTTTGCCGGCTGGGCCCTGCCCACGGCCGACCTCGTGCGCGCGGCCTTCCTCGGCCTGGCGGCGGCGGCCCTGGCCTCGGCCGGCCTCGGCTGGGCGGTGGCGCGCCTCTGCTTCCAGGCGCAGGCGCGCACGGTGGCGGCCCTGCATGGTCGGGTCACCGAGGCGATCCTGCGCGCGCCGCCGAGCGCCCGCGACGAGGCCCGCGCCCTGGCGCAGATCCTGGCCGACATGCTGGGCCGCCTCGACACCCTGTTCGGACTGGCGGTCCTGGTGCCGGCGCTGGCGATCGGCAGCGGGATCCTCGCCCTGATTCTCGCCGCCCTCGCCGCCCCGCGCCTGATGCCCACCGTGGCCGTCGGCCTCCTGGCATCCGGGCTCGCCCGCGCCCTGATCCAGCGGCGCGTGCACGATCGCGCGGCTTTGCGTCTGCGGGCCGGGGGCGCGGCGGGGCGGGCCCTCGCCGATCTCATCCGGCGGATGCCGGCGGTACGCGCTCACGGCGCGGCGGCCTTCGAGCGCAGCCGCCTCGCCGCCAAGGGGGCCAGCACCCGCGACGCGTTGGCGGCATCGGAATCGCGCCTCGCCTATGCGCGCGCGCCGTCCACGGCGCTCGTCATCCTGCTGCCTGCCATCGTCGTGGCGGTGGCGCTCTGGCGCGGGCACGACGGCACGACGATGCCGGTGGAGCCCGGTGCCCTGGTGGCGGCCGGCGGCGGCTTCGCCCTCGCCGTTCTGGCCCTGGCGGTGACACTACGCCTGCGCTCGATCCATGAGGCCGTGGCGCCGGTCTTCCGGGATCTGGCGGCGACGCTCGTGTCCCTCGAAGGGCGCGGCGGCAACAGGCCCGGCGCCTTCGCTGCGCTGCCGAAGGGCGGGGAACTCGCCGCGTCCGGCGTCGGCGTCTACGATCCCGCCAGCGGCGAACGCCTCGCCGGCGTCGACGTCACCGTGGCGATGCCCTCCCACCTCGCCATCGTGGGCGAGCGCGGCAGCGGCGCGCGGGCGCTGGCCGCCCTGCTGGCCGGACAGCTCGAACCCACCGCGGGCGCGGTGACCTATGACGGGATCGACCTGCGCAGCCTCGACCCGGCCGAGCGCGCCAGCCACATCGCGCTGGCCGGCGCCGAGGCGATCCTGATCGAGGGCACGCTGGAACAGAACATCCTCTACGGCGCGGCGCGGCAGGAAAAGCCGTCCGAGGCGGACCTCATCGAGGTGCTGCACCTGACCGGGCTCGACACTTTCGTCTATGCGCGCGGCCTCGAGGGAACGGTCGACCCGAACGCCGAGCCCGGCATAGCCGATTCCATCGTCTCCGCCCGCCACGCCGTGCGGGAGGCCCTGGCAGAGGACAAGGCGGCGCGGCTGGTGGAGCCGTTCGATCCCGCCCGTTACAACCATCAGGCGACGGTGGGCGAGAACATCCTGTTCGGCGAGGCCGTGGGACCGGCCTTCTCCGGCAGCCATATCGCGGCCCATCCCTACCTGCGCGCCGTGCTCGAGGCCGAGGACCTGACCCGGCCCTTCACCGAGATCGGGCTCCAGGTGGCGCGCAGCACCATCGAGATCTTCGCGGACCTTCCGGACGACCACCCGCTCTTCGACGCGTTCTCGCTGTTTCCCGCGGCCGAGCGCGGGTTCTTCGAGGATCTCGTCAGCCGTCAGCCGGAGGCGAAGGGCTGGCGCCGGGGCCCGGCGGGCCAGCGCGACCGCAAGCGCCTGATCGGATTGGCGCTTCGCTACAGCGAGACGCGACACCGGTTCGGCCTCATCGACGCCGCCTTCGAGGAGCGCATCGTCGCCGCACGCCACTCTTTCGCGCGGCTTCTGCCGCAGAACCTGCGCTCGGCGGTGGAATTCTACGATCCCAACCGGCTGAACCCGGCCGCCAGCCTGGAGGAGAACCTCCTCTTCGGCCGCATCAACGGCGAGGAGGCCGGGGCGGAGCCGCGCGTGCGAGCCCTGGTGCGCCGGGTCCTCGTGCAGCAGGGCCTCGAATCAACCGTCTACCGGCTCGGCCTCGCCAGCCGCGTGGAGCCGGGCATGGGCGGCGGCGGGGCGAGCCTCGGGGAGAACGCCATCGGCTCGCGCGAGCGCATCGGCATCGACCTCGCCCGCTGCCTCGTGCGCAAACCGGACATCGTGGTCGTCGCCATCGCGCTGGACGACGGCAAGGCCGCCGAGATCAGGACGCGCCTCGCCAGCCTGCGCGCGGCGCGAGCCGGCCGCGGCCTCATCGTCTGCCTGCCAAGTACCGATACGCTCGACGCGAACGATCCCTTCGGCGCGGTGCTGCATGTGGAGCGCAACACGGTGATGGCCGCCTGACGGGGCCGTGACACGCCCCTCCTCGTCGCCGGTGGCCCGTCCGACATTGCCGGCCGCTGTCCCCTCCGGTCCGCTTCGCCACGCCGCTGCCGCTGACCAGTGGCGTGGCTAGGCGGGCAGGAACGCCATCGCATCCACCTCGACCAACATGTCGGGGAATGCCAGCGCCGCAACGCCGATCAATGCGCTGGCCGGTGGGCATTCGGCGTCGATCCAGCGATCGCGCACCGCCCGGATGATTGGGAGCTGGCTTGGATCATAGTCCCGGACATAGATCGTGAGACGCGCGACGGCGCTGAAATCGGCGCCCGCCGCGTGGAGCGTCGCCTGCATATTCCGGAACACCCGATCGAGCTGGGTCGCCAGATCCCCGCTGACCACTTCGCCGGCGTCATCGAAGGGGACATGGCCCGAGAGAATGAGCAATCGGCCCTCCGAAACCAGCATCGCCTGCGAGATGCCGGGAATCGAGGGACCGGGCGGATTGATGGGTCGCAGCATCTCGATGCTCCATTGCCGGCATGGGGTGACAACCCACGAATGCTAGGCCGACGATATCTCCCTCCGATGTGATCTTCGCGACAGAGCGTCCCTCGACCCGCCGAACCTCCGCATTCCCGTCGGCGTCAGTGATCGTCGGTCGACCAAAGAAGAAGGGCGGCGGCGCTTCCCCTATTGCCGCCCCATTGGGATGGGATAAGCAAGGCTTCGTGCACCCTGTTGCACGGTGTCGGCGGTCGGTCGGCGCATCCCTCTCCAGGGCCGGGCATGGTCGTTCTACCCTCGCCAGTCGTACAGCGCCGCGCCGTTGCCTGGCTTCTCCTGCTGGCTCTGGGGCTCGCCGCGCCGGACATCGCACGGGCGCAATCGGCCAAGGCCACGGCTCCGATCCCGGCGGCGACCCTCGCGCTGATGAGCCAGAAGGGCACCAGCGCCTCGGCGCCGGTCCTGTTCAGAGCCTACAAGAAGGAATCCGAGATCGAGGTCTGGAAGAAGGCCGCCAGTGGGCGCTTCGTCCATATCAAGACCTTTCCGATCTGCCGCTGGTCGGGCCAGCTCGGCCCCAAGCGCAAGACCGGCGACCGCCAGACGCCGGAAGGGTTCTACTCGGTGCCCCCGCGCCAGATGAACCCGAATTCGAGCTACTACCTCTCCTTCGATGTCGGCTACCCCAACGCCTATGACCGCGCGCACGGCTTCACCGGCTCGGCCGTGATGGTCCACGGCGTCTGCTCGTCGATGGGGTGTTTCGCCATGACCGACCAGGTCGTGGGCGAGATCTACGCCATCGCGCGCGATGCTTTCGCCGGCGGACAAGCGGCGTTCCAGTTCCAGTCCTACCCGTTCCGGATGAGCGCGGCGAACATGGCCCGCTACCGGACGGACCCGAACATCGCCTTCTGGCGCCAGCTCAAGGAAGGTTCGGACCGGTTCGAGGCGACGGGCGAGGAGCCGAACGTCACCGTCACCGCCGGCCGCTACGCCTTCCTTCCCTACAAGGACCCCGCCCTGGAATCGCTGGTGACGGCGCGCCGGGTGCAGGAGGAGGCGCGCATCGCAAGCCTGGTGGAGGATGGGAGCGCTGCCGTGCGCACCACCTATTCGGACGGGGCACAGCATCCCTTCTGGGCCGCCCTCTCCGCCAAGGGCGTCTCGCTCGGCGATGTCAGCCGGCCCGAGGCCCTCGCCTATGCCGGCCAGGACGTGATCGTGATTCCGGCCCAGCGCCGCCCAGTCCTCGTCGCCGAGGCGGTCTGGTCGCGCTGGATGGTGGCGGCTTCGGTTCCCGCGCTCATGCGGGTGCGCGGGTTCAAGCCGGCCTACGAGACCGAGCCGTCGCGCTTCGCCGCCCTCGTCATGCGCTACGATCAGACCCTGCCGACGATGCTCTCGGCCTCCCTCACCGGACAGATGCCGGCCCCCGCCCCGCCGGCCATCATCGAGACCCTGGCGCAGCGCTAGCCTTACGGATAAGCGGGTTCCCCTCTCCCCGCGCGCGGGGAGAGGATCACAGGCACCTTGTCGTGCCTATGATGAGCGGAGCGAGGGTGAGGGGGCGAAGTCGGAGAAGACTCCTTCGGAATCGCCCCCTCACCTTCGGCTGCCGCCTCGACGCGCTCCCCGACGAGGGGGAGACGCGTCCCTCTCCCCGCAGGCGGGGCGAGGGGATGCTCACGCCCGGACCGCACATGGTCGATCAGCTCAGCCGAAGGACTCAGCCGCCGCCCCTCTCACGGTCCCGCGCTCGACAGCCGCGCGGGCGGCGCTCCCCGCAGGGCGGTGCTGACGGGGACGAGGCGAACGCCGCGGGCTTCGAGGTCACGCGCCCAGCGGGCGATCCGCTCGATCGTCATCGGCATGGCGCCCGCCGAGGCCAGCGCGAACCCGTTCGCCTTGGCCTGGGCCTCCAGCCGGGCGAGTTCGCGGTCGATCGCGTCCGCCTGCGGCAAGGCATCGAGGACGATCTCGGCGCGGGCAACGGGGATCTTGAGCTTGCCGCCGAGAGACGTCGCCAGCGAGCGCGACGACGCGCCGTCATCCACGAAGCCGAGCCCCCTCGCGCCGATCTCGCGCAATACCGGCTCGAAGGCCGCGGCATCGCCTTCGAGCTTGGCTCCCATGAAGTTCACGAGACCGACATAGCCTCCGAACCGGCTCATGACCCAGGACAGACGGTCCAGGTTTTCCGGCGGCCGCGAACTCGTCAGCATGGTCTGCGGGCCGGGATCGCTGTCGGGATAATCGAACGGCTCCATCGGGGCCTGGACCAGGATCTCGTGGCCGAAATCGCGGGCGCGGGCGACGCTGCGTTCGAGATCGCCGCCATAGGGTGAGAAGGCGAGGCTGATCGCCGGCGGCAGCTTGGTGATGGCGCCCGCCGTCGCGGCCTGCCCGACGCCGAGGCCCGTGACGAGAATGGCGATGCGCGCGCCCGGCGCGCCCGCATCGGGATCGGGGCGGGCATAGACGTCGAGGGGCCGGCCGCGGCCGTCGCCGATCTTCGGCACGCTGCCATGACGGCCCCGCTCCAGCAGGCGAGGATCGGGGGCGGCCAGGCGTACGGGCTCGCTGTCGGGCACGCGGATGATCACCGCATCAGTGGCGGCGGCACCGGCCGGCCGCACCACACGGACGCCCGAGGCCGTCTCGACCTCGCCGGCCGAACGCGGCGCCGGCGACGCGGGCGGAGGCTCGGGGGCCTTCGCCACGGGAGCAGGGGCCGCCGGTTCGCGCAGGGTGATCGCCGCGAAAGCGGCGGGCTCGCCGCCCTGGGGATCGCCGGTCACGGCGAGGATCGTGATTCCGATGGCGAGGCCGGCCGCCGCGAGGGCGACCAAGGTCGGCGGGCTCATCCGGGGCATCGAGACACCGCGCAGCCGCTGGCCGAGCGTGCGGGACGCCGCAGCACTCTTGGTTCCCAGCGGACGGGTCAGGATGTCGTCGGTGGCCACGGTCAGCCGTTTCCCTGAGGGCTCGCGAACGACCGAGGCGGCCTTATCGTGTGAGAAACGAAGCGGCCCGCCGAGTCGGTCTGACCGACATTGCGGGCCGCGCTGGTTAACGTTTCTTTAAATCCCGCGACACCGGTCGCGTTTCAGGATGGAGCCGTGATCGTCAGTTCGGAACGGCGGCCTTCGGCGTGTTGGCCGCGCCCTTCTGGATGCCGCGGATGAAGTCGACGGCCGCGATGAGCTGCTTGTCCTTGGCCGGATCCGGCGGGACGTAAGCCGACGAACCGCCGCGCTCCTCGACATCCTTCTGCTTCAGGTGGCCCTTCAGGCCGGCCTCGCCCTTGGTCTCGTCCTTGCCCTTCAGCTCGTCGGGGATCTCCTGCAGGACCTCCTGGTCCGGCTCGATGCCCTTGGCCTGGATCGAGCGGCCCGACGGCGTGTAGTAGCGCGCCGTGGTGAGACGCAGGGCGCCGCTGCCGCCCAGCGGGATGATCGACTGGACCGAGCCCTTGCCGAAGGAGCGCGTGCCGAGCACGGTGGCGCGCTTGTGATCCTGCAGGGCGCCGGCCACGATCTCGGAGGCCGAGGCGGAGCCGCCATTCACCAGGACGACGATGGGCTTGCCCTTGGTGAGGTCGCCGGACTTGGCCGAGAAGCGCTGGGTCTCGTCCGGGTTGCGGCCACGGGTGGAGACGATCTCGCCCCGGTCGAGGAACGCGTCGGAGACCGACACCGCCTGGTCGAGGAGGCCGCCCGGGTTGTTGCGCAGGTCGAGGACGTAGCCCTTCAGCTTGTCCTGGCCCACTTCCGTGGAGAGCTTGTCGATGGCGTTGCGCAGGCCGTCATAGGTCTGCTCCGTGAACTGCGTCAGGCGGATGTAGCCGACGTCGCCGCCCTCGGCCCGCGAGCGCACCGGCTTGATCTTGATGACGTCGCGGTTGAGCACGACGTCGATCGGATCCTTGGATTCCTTGCGGGAGATCTTGAGCTTCACCGGCGAGTTCACCGGTCCGCGCATCTTGTCGACGGCCTGGTTCAGGGTGAGGCCCTGGACCTGATCCTCGTCGATCTGCGTGATGATGTCGTTGGTGAGGATGCCGGCCTTGGAGGCGGGGGTGTCGTCGATGGGGCTGACCACCTTGATCAGGCCGTCCTCCATCGTGACCTCGATGCCGAGGCCGCCGAACTCGCCCTTGGTCTGCACCTGCATGTCACGGAAGCTCTTCGAGTCCATGTAGCTCGAATGCGGGTCCAGGGAGGTGAGCATGCCGTTGACGGCCGCCTCGATCAGCTTGGCCTCGTCGGGCTTCTCGACGTAGTCGGTCCGCACCTTCTCGAACACGTCGCCGAACAGGCTGAGCTGGCGGTAGGTCTCGGCGGAAGCCGCCACCGCGCTGGTCCCGGAGAGCAGATGCGTCTGGGTGGCGAGGAGTGAGGAACCGACGCCAAGGAACGCGCCGGCCAGGACTAGGGAAATCTTGCGCATTATCCGCGAACCTTCTCGCTGGGGCTCTTCGCCCACCAAGGCTCCGGATCGATGGAGCCGCCGTCTTTCCTGAACTCGACGTACAAGACCGGTCCGTCGCGGTCGCCCGGTGTGGCGCCCTGGCCGCCCTCACCCATAGCTGCCACCGGTTCCCCCGCAAGCACGAACTGTCCGACCTCGACGTTGATCTGATCCATACCGGCCAGCAGCAGATAGTAGCCATCGCCGGCATTGATGATCAAGAGTCGTCCATACGAGCGGAACTGCCCGGCGAACGACACCCACCCATCGGATGGAGAGGAAACCACCGCCTTGGGGCGGGTCGCGAGCGATATGCCGCGGGTGGTTCCGCCATTGCCGTCGGGCTGGTTGAAGCTGCGTAGCGTCGTGCCGCTCACCGGCTTCGGTACGTCGCCGCGTGTGTCCACGAAGCGGATCTTGGGGGCGAGCCGCGCGGGATCGCGCGCGCCGGCCGCCGCGAAACGCTCCTGGGTCGCCCGTGCTTCCTTCGTCTCGGCGGCGCGGGCCTCCTCCGCCGCCCGGCGGGCCGAGGCGACCTCGTTCTCCATCCGGTCGAGGAGTTCCTTCAGGCTTTTCGCCTGGACACCGAGCTCGGCCGTGCGCGCGCGCTCGGTGACGAGGCCGCTCTCGACTTCGGCGAGCCGGGTGCGGCGGGCCGTGATCAGGGCGTTGAGCCGCTGCTGCTCCCTGGCCCAGCCGGCGAGGTCGTTCTGCAGGCCCTCGCGGTCGGCGGCGATGAGCCCCCTCAACCGCACCATCTCGGTCAGGTCGGCGGCCAGGGTCTCGGCCTCGCCGCGCAATTCGGGCACCACGGCCCCGAGCAGCATCGAGGTGCGGATGACGGCGAGCACGTCCTCCGGTTGGACCAGGACCGCCGGCGGCGGCCTCCTCCCCATGCGTTGCAGGGCGGCAAGGATCTCGGCGATGACGCCCCGTCGGGCTTCGAGGGAGCGGCGGATGCCGGCTTCGCTGGCGGTGAGCGTCTTCAGGCGCTCCTCCAGCCGACTCATCCTGCCCTCCGTCGCCTGTGCCTGACGGGCGGCGTCGAGGAGGGCCGCGTTCAGCTTGGCCCGGTCCCCGGAGACCGAGGCGACCTCCGCTTCGAGCTTCGCGCGCGCACCGGTGGAGGCGGCGAGCTGCTCCTCGATCCGCTTCAGGTTCTCGGCGCGGCGGGCCTTCTCGTCGATGGCACGCTGGATCGCGTCGGCGGCGGCATCCTGCGGTTTCGGCGTGTCCTGCGGCTTCGGAATATCCTGAGCATGGGCCGGACCGAGGGTCAGCACCGCCACCGCCGCATAGGCAGCGATGCGGATCGCCCCGCCATCAGGCCCGCGCCGCGCGTATCCGCCCCTCATGCGTCGATGTCGCCCCGATGATAGGGATGCCCCGCCAGGATCGTCATTGTCCTGTACACCTGCTCCAGCGCCAGCACGCGCACAAGGCCGTGAGGCAGAGTGGCCGCCCCGAAGGCGAGGGAGAGATCGGCGCGCGCGCGCACCGCCGGCGCGAGCCCGTCGGCGCCGCCGATGGCCACGACCAGGGTCGCCGTGGCCGCGTCGCGCCAGGACGCGATCCGCTCGGCGATGCGTTCGCTGGTCCAGTCCGAGCGCCCGCGCTCGTCATAGACCAGCAGCACGCTCGACGAAGACGGGGCATGGGACAGGATCGTCGCCCCCTCCTCCACGCTGCGGTCGACGGCGCGCCGGGCGCGGCTCTCGGGAATCTCGACGACGTCGCAGGCGGTGAGGCCCAATCCGCGACCGAGTTGGACCGCTCGCTCGCGATAGCGGGATGCGAGGTCCCGTTCGGGTCCGGGTTTCAGGCGCCCGACCGCCGTCACGAGAAGACGCACGCGTCAGGCGCCCTGCGCCATCGGGCCGGTGCTCAGCCAGCCATCAGGTCGGTGGTGGGACGGTCCGCGCCCCACATCTTCTCGAGATTGTAGAAGCCGCGGACTTCCGGCCGGAAGATATGGACGATGATGTCGCCGGTATCGATCAGCACCCAGTCGCAGGCGGGCATGCCCTCGACCCGGGCCGTACCGAAGCCCTTGGTCTTCATTTCCTGCAGGATGCGGTCGGCGATGGCGCTGACGTGGCGCTGCGAGCGGCCCGAAGTGATGATCATCGTGTCGGCGAGCGAGGTCCGACCGGCGAGGTCGATCTCGATGGTCTCCTCGGCCTTCATGTCTTCCAGACAATCGAGCGCGAGCGCCTTGAGATCGCCGATCCGCTGATCGGTGGCGTGGTCGGAACCTGCGGTCCCGGAAGGGTGCGAATCGGTCAGTGTCTCGATTCCCGAAGTGAGGGCGGTCATTTTACCTGAACAATCTATAGTCTGGAGAGAGTGGAACGATCACTCTCCGTTTTCAAGAGTCGCGACGCACTCGTCATCGTCCGCCCCGGAGGGCCGTGGACGACAGGGTCGAGCGCGGGCCATGGAGAAACACCCAGGCCGGGGGTTCGAGATCGGCGAGGAGACCCGCATCCGATTCGTCGATGCGCCATCGTCCCATCGCCTGCGCCCCTCGGGCGCTCGGCGCCGTCAGGGTGAAGCCAGGCCTATCGATGATCGCGATCGGCATCGTGGCGGCGATAGCACGAAAATCGCGCCAGCGGTGAAATGCCGCGAGAGAGTCGGCCCCCATGATCCAGACGAAACGCACGGCGGGGTGGCGGGCCTGGAGGTAGGCGAGGCTCTGGCGGGTGTAGCGGGCGCCGATCCGCGTCTCGAAACCGGTGATGGCGATGCGCGGATGGTCGGCGACGGCGGATGCCGCAGCGATCCGCGTCTCGAGGGGAGCGAGAGCCGTGCGGTCCTTGAGCGGGTTGCCAGGCGTGACCATCCACCAGATGCGGTCGAGCCGCAGCCGTTTCAGCGCCACGAGGCTCACGTGGCGATGACCGAGATGGGCCGGATTGAAGGATCCGCCATAGAGGCCGATCCGCAGGCCGGGCACGGCGGGAGGCAGCCGGACGAGCCCCTCCGCCTCAAGCCGCACGGGTGGAGCCGGCAAGCAGCATCAGGCAGGCCGCATCAAGGGCGAGTCTGCCCGCGGCCATGGACCCGGTACTTGAAGGTCGTAAGTTGCTCCACGCCCACGGGACCGCGCGCATGCATGCGCCCGGTGGCGATGCCGATCTCGGCGCCGAAACCGAACTCGCCGCCGTCGGCGAATTGCGTCGAGGCGTTGTGGGTGACGATGGCCGAATCGACCTCCGCCAGGAAGCGCGCCGCCTCGGCGGCGTCGGCCGTGACGATGGCGTCGGTATGGTGCGAGCCGTTGGCCTCGATATGGGTGATCGCCGCGTCGAGCCCGTCCACCACCTTCACGGCGATGATGGCGTCGAGATATTCGGTGCGCCAGTCGACTTCGGTGGCGGCGGTGACCCGCGTATCCACCGCCTGGGTCGCCGCATCGCCGCGGACGCTGCAGCCGGCCTCGATCAGCGCCGTGACCAGGGGAGCGAGGTGGGTCTCCGCCACGGCGGCATCGACGAGCAGGGTCTCGGCGGCGCCGCAGATGCCGGTGCGGCGCATCTTGCTGTTGATCACCAGCGTGCGCGCCATGTCGAGATTCGCGCCGGCGGCCACGTAGACGTGGCAGATGCCGTCGAGATGGGCGAAGACCGGCACCTTGGCCTCGGACTGGACCCGCTCCACGAGGCCGCGCCCGCCACGGGGCACGATGACGTCGATGCAGCCGTCGAGGCCCGACAGCATGGCGCCCACCGCCGCGCGGTCACGGGTGGGGACGATCTGCACCGCGTCCGCCGGCAGGCCGGCGGCTTCCAGCCCCTCGCGCATGGCACGCGCGATGGCCATGGCGGTGCGGTGGCTGTCCGACCCGGCGCGCAGGATCGCGGCGTTGCCGGCCTTGAAGCATAAGGCGCCCGCATCGGCGGTGACGTTGGGACGGCTCTCGAAGATGACGCCGACGACACCGAGCGGCACGGCGATCCGCTCGATCAGCAGCCCGTTGGGGCGCTCGAACGCCGCGAGCTGGCGCCCGACGGGATCGGGCAGCGCGCCGATCTTGGCCACCGCATCGGCCATGGCGGCGAGGCGGCCTTCGTCGAGGGTGAGACGGTCGATCAGCGCCTGGGTCTGTCCGCTCGCCTTGGCGGCGGCGACGTCGCGGGCGTTCTCGGCCAGGATCGTGTCCCGGCTCGCCCTCAGGCAATCGGCCACCTGGCGGAGGGCGACGTCCTTCGCCTGGGCCGAGGCCTGGGCGATCTTGCGGGCGGCCGCGCGGGCGCGGTGGCCGATCTCCTGCATCTGCTCGGTGAGATCGGGAGCGGCGGCGAAATCGGATCTCAGATTCAGAACGGGCACGGTCTGTTTCCTCGCAGCTCACCGTTCAAGGCGATGGCGGCATGTTGACTGTGCCCTCATGCCACGCGCCGAGGCGGCAAAACAAGCACATTGCTTAATATTCGAGCCTATTCTCCCACCATCGCGAGGTCATCGCGATGCACCATTTCAGAACGGCCGGGATGAGTAAGCAATTCCGCGATCTCCCGACTCGGACGACCGATGATCTGTGCCGCCTGTGCACTGTCATAGGCCACAAGGCCACGCCCGAGGGTGCGTCCCTGCACGTCCCGGATGATCACCGCGTCTCCGCGCCCGAAGCTGCCCGACAATCCGGTGACCCCCACGGGCAGCAGGCTGGCCCCGCCTTGCAGGGCGCGGGCCGCTCCGGCATCGACCACGAGGATGCCGCGCGGCTCCAATGACCCGGCGATCCAGGCCTTGCGCGCGGCGACGGGGTTCGAGCCCGACAGGAACCAGGTGCATCGCCCCCCCTGCAGGATGGTGCGCAGGGGGTTCTTCTCGCGTCCGTCGGCAATGACCATGTGGGTGCCGCCGCTCGCGGCGATCTTGCCCGCCTCGACCTTGGTGCGCATGCCGCCCCGCGACAGTTCCGAGGCCGGCCCGCCCGCCATGGCCTCGATCTCGGGCGTGATCCGCTCGATGAGGGGCAGATGGCGCGCGTTCGGGTCGCTGGCGGGGGGCGCCGTGTAGAGGCCGTCGATATCGGAGAACAGCACCAGGACGTCGGCCCCGATCATGGTGGCGACGCGGGCGGCGAGACGGTCGTTGTCGCCGTAGCGGATCTCGCTGGTGGCGACAGTATCGTTCTCGTTGACCACCGGCACGGCCCGGACTTCGAGGAGCTTCAGCACCGTGGCGCGGGCATTGAGGTAGCGGCGGCGCTCCTCGGTGTCCTGCGGCGTCACCAGGATCTGGCCCGCCGCGATACCGTGATGGCCGAGCGCCTCGGCCCAGTAGCGCGCCAGGGCGATCTGCCCCACGGCGGCGGCGGCCTGGCTCTCCTCCAGGCGAAGGGTGCCGGGTGCGTAGCCGAGCACCGTCCGCCCCAGGGCGATGGCGCCCGAGGAGACCACGAGAACGTCGACGCCCCGCGCATGCAGATCGGCGATGTCCTCGGCGAGCGCCGCGAGCCAGGCATGGCGCAGGCGACCCCGCGCGCGGTCGACGAGAAGCGCCGAGCCGACCTTGATGACGACGCGGCGGAAATCCTGAAGGGAGGGGATCTGGGACAAGGCGGTTTGGGCAGAAGAGGTCATGGCACGGGGGTGTAGGCGAACGCGATATCCGTGTGAACGAAGTCCTCGCCCTTGAACAGCAGCGGCAGCGCATGGGTCTTGGCGATACCGACCCGTCGCCTCACGCTATCGGACTCGGCTTTCCCCGCGAAAGAGGAATGAGGGTGACGAAAGCGGCGAATCCATCCTCGAGCATCCAGACGGATCGGATCATGGGGTGCCGCCCATCCGGTGAAGTGATCGGCCCTTCGCACACGATCTTGGTGTCGCCTTGCGCAGTCGAGATCGTCCATGCGTCCGGAGCGAGCAGAAGGTGATCGGCGAGCGAATCCTGCAGGACACGCGGCTCGCCAGCCTCGAAACCGAAGCGGAGCAGAAATCTGGCTTTCGGGCCACCGCGCGGATGATCGATATTGAGACAGTAGCGAGTTACCTTGTCCTCGCTGATCGTCAGACCACGGATCGAAGGTAGATCTCGGCTCAAGAGGCGCTACGCCGCGTGCGGGTCAACGCCCCGGCATGCACCGTCGCCACTGCTCCCTCGGGGAGCGCGAACTCGACTTCAAACGCTTCGCCGTCACGCCAGACGCCGACAATCGTCCCTGCCGTGCCGACTGGAATCGTCACACCGTCATCGCTCGTCACATCCGCAAGCAGGGTCACGTCGTCCAAATCCCGGAGCGCGGCTCCCGGATCGTCTTTCCTCAGCAGATAAAGGACTTCAATAGACATCGAAGCACTCTATCGCGAGTCGCGCGGCAGACAAAACGCTCGGTTATGGCTGCCAAGCCTCAGCCGGCCGTGCCTCGGCCTCGGCCGCCTTGGCTTCCATCATCTCGCGGGTGATCGCGCGCAGAGCGTCCTGCACGCCGAGGCCGGTGGCCGAGGACAGGATCAGCGGCTTTGTCTTGGAGGCCCGCTTCAGGCGCGCGACCTGCTCTTTCAGGGTGTCGGGATCGACGGCATCGGACTTCGACAGGGCGACGATCTCGTGCTTGTCGGCGAGCCCGTTGCCATAGGCTTCGAGTTCCTTGCGGACGAGCTTGTAGGTCTTGCCGGCATGCTCGCTCGTGGCCTCCACGAGGTGGAGCAGCACACGGCAGCGTTCCACATGGGCGAGGAACTTGTCGCCGAGGCCGACGCCGTCATGCGCGCCCTCGATCAGGCCGGGAATGTCGGCGAGCACAAATTCGCGCTCGTCCGAGCGGACCACGCCGAGACCCGGATGCAGGGTGGTGAAGGGATAATCGGCGATCTTGGGCCTGGCCGCCGTCACCGTCGCGAGGAAGGTCGACTTGCCGGCATTGGGCAGGCCGACGAGGCCGGCATCGGCGATGAGTTTCAGGCGCAGCCAGATCCACTGCTCATGGCCTTCGAGACCCGGATTGGCGTGTTTGGGCGCGCGGTTCGTCGAGGTGGTGAAATAGGCGTTGCCGAAGCCGCCATTGCCGCCCTTGGCCAAGCGCACGCGCTGCCCGATATGGGTCATGTCGGCGATCAGGGTCTCGCCATCCTCGGCGATGATCTCGGTGCCGGCGGGTACCTTCAGCACCACATCCGCCCCGTTGGCGCCGTGGCGGTTCGAGCCCATGCCGTGCTCGCCCTTCTTGGCCTTGAAATGCTGCTGGTAGCGATAGTCGATCAGCGTGTTGAGGCCGTCGACACACTCGACCCAGACATCGCCGCCACGGCCGCCATCGCCGCCGTTGGGGCCGCCGAACTCGATGAACTTCTCGCGCCGGAACGCGACGCAGCCGGCGCCGCCGTCACCGGAGCGGACATAGACCTTGGCTTCGTCGAGGAATTTCACGGGTGTTCTCGTCTCTGTCTTGGGTTCGCTTGTGCCCTGCCCCCCATCTGGGGCCGGACCTTACGCGAATCACATGCGGGTTCGGGTTCAGGCTGCGCCCTGACGGCACTTCCCGTCGAGGTTCAGGTACTGCACGCTGCGCAGGCCCGCCTCGAACCACGCCCCACCCGACTTCGTCCGGTCGTAGGCGTAGAGATTGATGACGATGGCGCCATCCGGAGACGTGAGCGTCGCCGGCACCTGCGCATCGTCGAAAGCCCAGATCGGGCGCGGCACGCCCTCACCGAAATCGGCCCGGCTACCGTCCATCTCGAACTGGCTCACCTGGGCGAAGACCGGCCGCTCGTCCTGGTCGGAGATCGCGAAGGCGAAGCCGACCTTGGGGCTTCGCCCGACGAAATTGTAGAATTCGCAATAGAGCGTCGGACTCTTGCGCGACGGCCCTGGCGCCGGTCGGAGCACCTCCGCGACAGAGGGTGCGGGCGGTTCGCGCCCCTCACCCAGAACGAAGAGGGCGAGGACGACCGAACCGACCACGGCGAGCCCCGCGAGACCGAGACTGCCCTTCGTCATCGCGGGTCCGCTCCCGAACGCCACACCTCCGGGCGGGACCGATCGTCGAGACGACGAAAGGGAGGATGGCGCGCCATCCTCCCTTCGCTGTCGGACGATCGTCGCGCGGCCTGCCTAGGAAGGCACGCCGCTCCGCCGTGGGAGACCGTGGATTACTCCGCGGCTTCCTGATGCGGCACGACGGTGACGAAGGCGCGGCCGCGCTTCGTCAGGAACAGCACGCGGCCATCCGCCTTGGCGAAGAGGGTGTGGTCCGTGCCGATGCCGACATTGACGCCGGGGTGGAACTTGGTGCCGCGCTGACGGACGATGATGTTGCCGGCGATGACGGCTTCGGCACCGAACTTCTTCACGCCGAGGCGCTGGCCGGCCGAATCGCGGCCGTTGCGGGACGAACCGCCTGCTTTTTTATGGGCCATGGTGGCTTAAACTCCGAAATGTCTCGATCAGAACGTCAGGCGCTGATGCCGGTGATGCGCACCACGGTGTGGTGCTGGCGATGACCGCGCTTGCGGCGCGAGTTCTGACGGCGGCGCTTCTTGAAGGCGATGACCTTGGCGTCGCGGCCGTGGCTGACGATCTCGCCGGCGACGCTGATGCCCGACAGGAGCGGAGCGCCGACCTGGGTGGCGCCCGCGCCGTCCGTGAACAGCAGGACTTCGCCGAAGGTCACGGCGGAGCCGGGTTCGCCCTCGACGGTGGCGATCGTGATGGTGTCGTTGGCGGCAACGCGATACTGCTTGCCGCCCGTCTTGATGACTGCGAACATCGTTCTCTCTTCGTGTTCTCTGCCGGCCTCCAGCCTAGCGAGCCTGGACCGTCTTCTTGTTCAGGTCATCCGCGACACCGATCGAGCGATGCTGCGAACGCGAAACGCGCGGACTTCGTCGAGGAAGCCGCGCGAGCGTCGGTGGATAAGCGTGGAGGGGGTGATTTGTCAATGCGACGATGCCGGAGCGCCGCTCACCCCGGCTTGAATCCGATGTCGTCCCGTTCCGCGAGCACGGCTTCCACGATGGAGGGATGGCGCGCGATGATGGCGAGCAGGATGCGCGCGGAGGCGTTGGGCCGGTTGCGGCCCTGGTCCCAGTTCTGCACCGTATCGAGCTCGAATCCGAATGCCGTCGCGAAATCCGCCTGGGACAGGTTCATCCTCGTCCGGATCTCCTTGGGACTGACGTCCGGAATTCTCAACTCGACGGCCCGGATTCCGAGTTCGGAGAATCGCGCCACGAGAGCGCCGGCATCCTCACTCCACATTTGAGCGGCGACCGTATCACCCGCGGCAATCCGCTGAAGGAACGCATGTGCCCGCTTGAGGGACACGCCCTGCGAGACCAGGAGGCGCGCTACATCGACCGGCCGGTCGATCTCAGCGTTCATGCGCAGCCGCAGACGAATGGGGGTACCGAAACGGGCGCTGGATGCGACCTTTGGTACGCCCCGTCGTGCGAGTGCTTCCTTCAACGACAAGGCCATCGGATAACGAGCCGCTCTTTCCGAATGGTCACCGCTTCATCAACCCGCCCAGCACGTTCCGCAGGATCGCGTTGCCCACCTGCGTTCCCACCGTCCGCGCCATGGAGCGAGCGGCGTTGCCGATGACCTGTTCGGCGAGGCCCTGCGGCGGGCGCCGGCCTCCCTTCGCGGCGGGTTTGGAGCCGAGGACTCCGCCGAGGAGATTGCCGAGCATGCCACTCAGGCCACCTTCCGATTGCTGCGCCGCCTCGGCAGGAGCGGAATCCAGCCCCTTGCGAGCGGCGAGGATCTCGTAGGCGCTCTCATTGTCCACCGCCTCGTCGTATTTGCCGCGCAGCGGGCTTTTCGCGATCAACTCGGCGCGCTCGGCTGGGCTCAGCGGCCCGACCCGGCCCTGCGGCGGAGCGATGAGGGCGCGCTCCACCATCGAGGGCGTGCCCTTGGCCTCGAGGAAACTCACCAGGGCCTCGCCGACGGCGAGTTCGGTTATGGCGGAGGCGACGTCGAAACCGGGATTCTGCCGGAACGTGTCGGCGGCGGCCTTCACCGCCCGTTGGTCGCGGGGCGTGAAAGCGCGCAAAGCGTGCTGGACTCGGTTGCCGAGCTGGCCGAGCACCGATTCCGGCAGGTCGAGGGGGTTCTGGGTCACGAAATAGACGCCGACGCCCTTGGAGCGGATCAGCCGGACCACCTGCTCCACGGCATCGAGGAGGGCCTTGGGCGCATCGTCGAACAGGAGATGCGCCTCATCGAAGAAGAAGACCAGCTTGGGCTTGTCGAGGTCTCCCACCTCCGGCAGCTGCTCGAACAGTTCCGACAGCATCCAGAGCAGGAACGAGGCGTAGAGGCGCGGCCGCTGCATCAGCTTGTCGGCGGCCAGGATGTTTATGATGCCGCGCCCGTCGCGGTCCCGCTTCATGAAGTCGTTGAGGTCGAGCGCCGGCTCGCCGAAGAACTGGTCCGCGCCCTGGTTCTCCAGCATCAGCAATTGCCGCTGGATCGCCCCGACGGAGGCGGCCGAGACGTTGCCGTATTGGCCCGAGATCTCCTTGAGGTTCTCGGTGCAGTAGAGCAGCAGCGCGCGGAGGTCCTTCAGGTCGAGGACCGGCCATTGGTTGTCGTCCGCGACGCGGAAGGCGATGTTGAGCACGCCTTCCTGCGTGTCGTTGAGTTCGAGCAGCCGGGCCAGCAGCAGCGGCCCCATCTCGATCACCGTGCAGCGGATCGGGTGCCCTTGCGCCCCGAACAGGTCCCAGAACACGGTGGGGAAACGGTCGGGCTCGTACGTGATCCCGAGTTCCTCCGCGCGCTTGACGAAGACCGGTTTCGATTCGCCCGCCGCCGCCAGCCCCGAGAGGTCGCCCTTGATGTCGGCGGCGAAGACCGGGACGCCGGCATTGGAGAACCCTTCGGCCAGTACCTGGAGCGTCACCGTCTTGCCGGTACCGGTGGCCCCGGCCACGAGGCCGTGGCGGTTGGCGAGCCTGAGCGTGAGGGCTTCCGGCTTGGTACCGCTTTTGCCAACGAGGAGGGTGCCGTCGCTCTGCATGGTCGCCTGATCCCACCGCCTCGCGTCGCGCCCAGCGCTGCGACCCTGGGGTTATGACGCCCGGGGGACGCATTTTCCAGCAGCACCGCACCCGGCGCTTGATTTCATCGCGGACAGACCAGATGGACTAGGCACACTCATGCGTTGGAGCATCGTTACATGGAAGAGTTGATCGCCCGCGTCACCACCAAGACCGGGCTCGACGCCGCGACGGCCCAGACGGCCATCGGCCACATCCTCGCCTTCCTGCAGAAGGAAGGCCCGGCCACCGAGGTCGCCCAGCTCTTCGCGGCGATGCCCGGTGCGGATGCGGCGGCGGCCCAGGCGAACGAGGGCGAGGGCGGCGGCGGCCTGATGGGCATGCTCGGCGGCATGATGGGCGGGGGCGTGATGGCCCTCGGCCAGAAGCTGATGGCGGCCGGCGTGCCCATGGGGCAGATGCAGCCCCTCGGCCGCGAACTCTTCGCCTTCGGCCGCGAGAAGGCCGGCGAGGACGTGATGGGGCCGATCGTCGGTTCGATCCCCGGCCTGAACCAGTTCGTCTGAGACCGGTTCGGCTGGCCTCTCTTCCCCGGTGCCTGAGCCGGAGAAGAGGAGAATGGGAAAGGTTCGGCGGCTACCCATGGAAGGGTCGCCGGCGAACCATTTCGGCGCGACACTAACCGTCTCTGGATTCACGCAAAAGCCTGTCATAAAAGCGTTCGGGCTTCGTGGTGATGTGACCTCGCGGATATGAGGCTCCGGCGCTCCATCGGGAGCCGGCCTCGCGGGTCCGACAGAGCGGAATGGACTGATGGTCCCGAACTTCGCACGCGATGCCTCCACGGCGTGGCTCAATGGCTGGGAGGCGCATGTCCATGCCCCCATCGCCCGGTTCAAGCAGAAACGCCTTGAGGCGGGGCATGCGGGTTTCGCGGGCATTCCGGGATTTTCCGGCCTTCCCGGCTTCGGCGCCAGGGCGCTGGTTCCCCCCGGTGCGACGCCGATCCGGTTCAAGCCGCGCCTGAAGAAACCCCTCGCGGCACCGGGGCTCGACCCGGTCCTCGGCCGCATCGGCGATCTCGAAGTCCGCCTCGCCACCACCGTTTCCGAGATCCGCCGCGCCCAGCGCCTGCGCTACCAAGTGTTCTACCAGGAGATGTCGGCGGTGGCCTCCGGCATGTCGCTGCTGTCCCGGCGGGACATCGACGATTACGACACGGTCTGCGACCACCTGCTGGTGATCGACCATGCGGCGACGGAGGCGAAACCCTTCCGGCGCCCGAGGCCGAAGGTAGTCGGCACCTACCGCCTGCTGCGCCAGGACGCCGCCGACCGCAATTTCGGCTTCTACACCGCCGGCGAATACGACATCGCACCGCTGCTGGCGGCCCATCCGGGCAAGCGCTTCCTCGAACTCGGCCGCTCCTGCGTGCTCAAACCCTACCGGACCAAGCGTACGGTGGAGCTGCTCTGGGCGGGGATCTGGGCCTATGTCCAGCACCACCGCATCGACGCGATGCTGGGCTGCGCCAGCCTGGAGGGGACCGACCCGAACAGGCTCGCCCTGGCGCTCAGCTTCCTCCACCACCATGCCCGCGCCCCCGAGCCCTGGTGCGCCAGGGCGCTACCCGGTCGCCATGTCGCCATGGACAGACTGCCGCGCGAGGTGGTGGACCCGAAGGCCGCGCTCCAATCCCTGCCGCCGCTGATCAAGGGCTACCTGCGGGTGGGGGCCACGTTCGGCGACGGCGCGGTCATCGACCACCAGTTCGGCACCACGGACGTGTTCGTCGTCCTGCCGGTCTCGGCCATCGCCGCCCGCTATATCGGCCATTTCGGCCCGGCCGCGAACAAGCGCGCGGCCTGAGCCCCCCAGCAGGTTTACATCGCAGAACCGGGGGCCACTTCTGCGAAACCTGCTTAGGCCGCCGCGCTCACGCGACGGGATTTCAGGTAGGCCGCGACCTCGTTGGCGGGGAGCGGCCGGCTGAACAGGAAACCCTGCACCTCGTCGCAGCCCTCGCTCCTGACGAGTTCGAGCTGCTCGGTCGTCTCGACGCCCTCGGCCACGATCCCCATGCCGAGCCGCTCGCCGAGGCCGACCACCGCGCGCACGATGGCCGCCGCGTCCGGCTCCGCGATATCCTTGATGAAGGCGCGGTCGATCTTGATCTTGTCGAAGGGAAACCGACGGAGATAGCTCAGCGACGAGTATCCGGTGCCGAAATCGTCCAGCGCGATCTTGACGCCCAGTGCCCGCAGGCGGTGCAACGTCGCCACGACGCCCTCCGGGTCCCGCATCAGCGCGCTCTCGGTCACTTCGAGTTTGAGCCGATCCGTCGACAGGCTCGCCCCGTCGAGGGCGCTCGACACCGAGCGCTCGAGGTCGTGCTGGAACTGCACCGTCGAGACGTTGACGGCGACGCGGATCTCGTCCGGCCACGTCATCGCCTCGCGGCACGCCTCCGCCAGGGCCCAGGCGCCGAGCGACACGATCAATCCCGTCTCTTCGGCCACCGGAATGAATTCGCCGGGCGAGATGAGCCCCCGCTCGGGGTGATGCCAGCGCATCAAAGCCTCGAAGCTCGTGACCCTGTCGGTCACGAGGTCGATGACCGGCTGATAGACGAGGAAGAAGTCCCCCCGCCGGATCGCCTCCTTCATGTCGAAGGCGAGAAGGTGCCGCGAGGAATGGCGCGCGGCCAAGGCGGGCTCGAACAGCCGATAGGTATCGCGCCCGATCGTTTTGGCCTCGTAGAGCGCGATATCCGCCCGCCGGAGCAGGTCGTCGACGGTAATGGCCTCACTCGGCATCATCGCGGCGCCGATGCCGACACCGATCTCGACCACCATGCCGTCGATCTCGATCGGCGCACCGAGCACCGCGATCACATGCCCGGCGACCGCATCCGCCTCGTCCGGCCCCGTCAGTCCCTCGAGCACGAGCGCGAACTCATCGCCACCGAGCCGCGCCACGGTGCCGCCGTCGCCCACGGCCTGGAGCAGGCGGTCCGCGACGATCCGGAGGAGACGGTCGCCGCCGCTATGGCCCAGCGTGTCGTTGACGGCCTTGAAGCCATCGAGATCGCAGGTGAGGACCGCGACGGTGGAGCGGCCCTCGCGGGGGCGCATCACGGCCCGGTCGAGACGGTGGCGAAGCAGGCGGCGGTTCGGCAGGCCCGTCAGGTCGTCATGCAGGGCCAGGTATTCGGCCCGCGCCTCGGCTTCGTGGCGATGGGTGATGTCGATCTGGGTTCCGACCGCGCGCAGGGCCCGGCCGGTGCGGTCACGCTCCACGACGCGGCCACGGGTCAGGACCCAGAACGACGTGCCGTCGCGGCAGACCACCCGATGCTCGCACTCGCAGGTGGAGGTGAGACCTCTGACATGCTCGGCCATGGCGAGGGTCAGGCGCTCACGATCCTCCGCATGGACGATGTGATCCATCGGTTGACGGGCCTCGATGGCATCGACGGCGTAGCCGAGCCGCGCCAGCCAGCGTTCGGACGTCCAGATCGTCCCGTTGGCGAGGTTCGAATCCCAGATCCCCTCTACGCCGCTATCGAGCGCGAGCGCGAGACGCTCCTCGCCCAGCCGCCTTCTCTCCTCGCTCGCGCGCAAGGCCCGCACGGATCTCGACCAGCCCTTCAGGACGATGCGAAGGCCGGACCGTCCCGCATCCGCGCCGCGGAAGGCACGGCCGGGGAAATGAGTCCGGCGAGACATGTCCGTCGGCAGATCCCTGCTGGCGGGTCGGGCATCGGTTGCGGACGGTCGCAGCCGCCAGACCATCGTTCGAAGCCACGCGGCCATCTTCAGCGGCGACGTCATCGCTTCACTCACGACCGGCAAGTCCGAGGCGGATGCAAGTCTGAGGAAGATGTTGGAATCGCCCGCGCCCGCGCGGGCTGAACGCATTTTGCTCCGACCATGAACCGTGTGCCGCCACGACCCGCTTTCCATTCGATGGCGATACTTGCGCAAAACCGCCAGAATCAGCCGGTGCCCATCATGCTTCAAGCATCGTTATGCGAAGAGCGCCTTAATGAGAAGTCAATGTGACCGCGAAATAGCGCACTTGACTTGCATTCAAATTGTCGCACCATATTTTAAGACAAGTTTCTACAACAATATAAAAATCTACCGGTATAGATGCACTAGACAAGACTTTGCCTATACGACACATTTATCATAAACCGATGTTAGTATGCAGAGGATAGGGCCAAAATTGATCGATGACCGGATCGCACACGGGTCCGATGAATCAAGACATGAATACCGCAATTCCATAGATCAGCGTGAATTCGAGTCGAGATGAATTCTTCCTCCTCAAATAGAGAAAGTCTTCGCAAGAAACCTAGCAGCCCGCATCGAATTTTTTTACAGCCCGATCCGAAAACCGGTCGCGCAAGGGGGATTCCTGCGGTCGGGGGCCGATTAAAAATAAGCTGAAATCATTCATTCCACCGTAGATCATTCATGCCCGAGCAAAGAAGCAGTCGCGACAACAGACGCTTCGTTGCCATTCGGCTCCCTCCTGTGAGGGAAACGACCGAAATCTGCGTCGTCCTCGCGATGGGATATGTTCTCGAGCGTCACGCCCTGGCATCGGCCACCAGCGCGGCCAAGCCCTCGCGGTAGGTCGGATAGGCGAGATCGACGCCGAGCTCCTCGCGGATCAGGCGGTTCCGCACGCGCTTGTTCTCGCCGTAGAAGCTGCGCGCCATCGGGCTCAGATCCGCCGTCTCGAAATCGATCTCGGGCGGCAGCGGCAGGTTGGCGAGGCCGGCGGCGTATTCGGTCACCACTTGCGGCGGCGTCGGCTCGTCGTCGGTGACGTTGTAGACCGCCTGTGCCCTCGGCCTGTCGATGGAGGCGAGCAGGGTCGTGGCGATGTCGTCCACATGGATGCGGTTGAACACCTGACCCGGCTTGATGATGCGCTGCGACTTGCCCTCGCGCAGCTTCACGATGGGGTTGCGGCCCGGCCCGTAGATGCCGGACAGCCGGAACACCTGCACGGCCTTGCCGGTCTCCTGCCCGAAGGCGAGCCAGGCCTTCTCCACGGCGATGCGGCCATGCGAGCGCCCGCTCGTGGGGTTGGGCGGCGTCGTCTCGTCGATCCAGGCACCCTGCTGGTCGCCGTAGATCCCAATGGTGGAGAGGTAACCGATCCAGCCGATCCGGCTGTCGGCGATGGCGTCCCGGTAGCGGGCCAGCACCGTGTCGCCGTCGCGGGACGGCGGTGCCGAGACCAGCAGCACGTCCGTATCGGCGAGGTCGCCCGCGATCCGCGCGTCATCCGTCTCAGGGCCGAAGCCGCGCAGGGCGACGCCGTCGAGTCCGGCGCCCGGCCGGGCAGGGTCGGTGACGGTGGCGCGGATCTCGCCGAACCGTCCCGCCGCGCGCTCGACGAAGCGGCGTGCCGTGAAGCCCAGACCGAAGACGAAGAGGTTCATGCCGACGTGTTTCCCGCGTGATCGAGTGCCGCGCGCCATTCGGCGCCGACCTCGGCATCGGTTTCGCCGATGGCGTGGCTGTTGAAAAGGCCGCGCATCGCCGCCGCGTCGGTGAGGCGGCTCGACGCCCAGACCGCCATGCCGCGCACCAGGGGCGACGGGTCGGAGAGACAGCGTTCGGCTTCTGGAGCGAGCGCCGGATCGTTGGAATTGCCGATGGCGATGAGGACGTTGCGCAGGAAGCGGTCGCGCCCCGTGCGCTTCACCGGGGTTCCGGCGAACCGCGCCCGGAAGGTCGCATCGTCGAGCCGCGCCAGTTCGGCGAGGGGAGGCGCGGCGAGGTCGGCCCGCGCGCCGAGGCGCGCCTCCGAGGCGGCGGCGGCGAACTTGTTCCAGGGGCAGACGGCGAGGCAATCGTCGCAACCGAAGACCCGGTTGCCGATGGCCTCGCGGAATTCAGGCGCGATCGGCCCCTCGTGCTCGATGGTGAGGTAGGAGATGCAGCGCCGCGCATCGAGCTGGTACGGGGCGGGAAACGCAGCGGTCGGGCAGATGTCGAGGCAGCGTCGGCACGAGCCGCAATGGTCGGCCTCGGGCGAGTCCGGCACGAGATCGGCGGAGGTATAGATCGCCCCGAGCAGGAGCCAGTTGCCGTGCTCGCGCGAGATCAGGACCGTGTGCTTGCCCTGCCAACCGAGGCCCGACGCGGCGGCGAGCGGCTTTTCCATCACCGGCGCGGTGTCGACGAAGACCTTCACCCGCACGTCGCCCTTGGCGGAGAGGTAGCCGCCGAGCTCCTTCAGCTTGCCCTTCACCACATCGTGATAATCGCGGCGCTGGGCATAGGCCGCGATGGCGCCGCGATCCTTCAGGGCCAGCAGCGAGAGCGGATCGGCCTCGGGGCCGTAGTTCATACCCAGCATCACGATGCTGCGAACGCCCGGCCAGAGAATCGCCGGATCGGCGCGCTGGTCGGCGCGCTCCACCATCCACTCCATCTCGCCGTGATGCCCGGCGGCGAGCCAGGCCGGCAGCCGCTCGCGCAGGACCGGCACCGCATCGGGGGTCGTCACCCGCACCGCGTCGAAGCCGAGATGCCGGGCGCGGGCCTCGAGCGCCTGCCTCAGGGCATCGCCGGAGAGAATTTTGCGCTGCTCACGGCGGTTGGCCGCCTGCTCGCCCTCTGCCCGGAACTGGCCCGAAGGAGCGTTCAGAAATCCAGGTCCGCGTAATGATCCGCCGGGGCCATGCCCGGAACCCGGTCCGCCAGCAGCGTCCGGAAGGAGGGGCGCGATTTCAGCCGCGCGTACCAGTCCCTCGCCGTCTCGTCCTCGTCCCATGGCACGTCGCCGAGATAATCCACGCAGGAGAGGTGGGCCGCAGCCGCGAGATCCGCATAGGTCAGATGGTCGCCGGCGATCCATTTCCGGCGGGACATTAGGTAGCCAATATACTTCATATGGTAGCGCACATTGGTGCGCGCCGCACGAATGGCATGCATGTCCGGCGGACCGCCGCCATTGGCGCTGGTCATGAAGCGCTTCGAGATCTTCTCGGTGACGAGGTAGCCGGTCACCTCGGCATCGAACTTCACCAGGAACCAGTCGAGCAGGCGGCGGACCTCCACGCGATCGGCGGTGGCCTCCGGCAGCAGCCGGCGCCCGGACAGGCCGAGGCCGCGGGTCTCGTCCAGATACTCGGCGATGATGCCGGCCCCCGGCACCGCGAGCCCGGTCTCCTCCACCAGGACCGGCGTCGTCCCGGCCGGATTGATGAGGAGGAACGCCTCGCGCCGGTCCCAGACCCGCTCTTCCACGAGTGCGGGCTCCATGCCCATCTCGCTGAGCACGAGACGGATGAAGCGCGAATGCGGACAGAAGGGGGAGTGGTGAAGCGTCGCCATAGAGGCCGTTTCGAAGGGGATGGAACCGCGGGACGCGCCGTATCGAGACCGCCGGTGGGTGAGGGTCGCCAGTCGAGACTTATTGCCCGATCATTGCCGCCTCATTAACACGCTGGACATGTTCCGGTAACCGCTCGTCAACTCTGATCGCCGACACCGTCCGGCGACCCCGCGCTCCCACCCCACAACAACCGAGGCGAGACATGATGGATGCCATGAGCATCGTGAAGGCGGTCGTGCTCGCCGTCGTCGAAGGCGCCACCGAGTTCATTCCGGTCTCCTCCACCGGCCACCAGCTCCTGGTCGGCCATTTCATCGGCTTCCAATCGCCCAACAACACGTTCGAGGTGCTGATCCAGCTCGGCGCGATCCTGGCGATCCTGGCCGTCTATTTCCGCCGCCTCCTCGGAATCGCCGTGGCGTTTCCGAGCGATCCGAACGCGAGGCGCTTCGTCCTCGGCATCCTGCTCGCCTTCCTGCCGGCAGCGATCATCGGCGGCCTGTTCTCGAAAGCCATCAAGTTCTACCTGTTCAATCCCTGGATCGTCTGCGCCACCCTGGTGGCCGGCGGCCTCGTCCTTCTCGTCCTCGACGAGACCGACCTCGAGGTGAAGAAGCGCGACGTCTTCGACTTCACCCTGCCGATGGATTTCAGGATCGGCCTGTTCCAGTGCATCGCGATGATCCCCGGCGTGTCGCGCTCAGGCGCCACCATCGTCGGCGCGATGCTGATGGGAGCGGACAAGCGCTCGGCCACCGAGTTCTCGTTCTACCTCGCGATCCCCACCATGGCCGGCGCCTTCGCCAAGGACCTCCTCGACAATTACAAGAACCTCTCGCAGGACGATGCCGGGCTCATCGTCATCGGCTTCGTCGTGGCCTTCCTCTCGGCCTTCGTCGTGGTCCGCACCGTGCTCGACTACGTCTCCTCCCACGGCTTCCGGCTGTTCGCGTGGTGGCGCATCATCGTCGGCTCGCTCGGCTTCGCGGGGTTGATCCTGTTCGGCTGACGAACCCGCCTCGCGGCCCCGGACCCGCGCTCGCGCCGGGACCCGGGGCCCAGGCTCGGGACGCAGCAGGTTCAGGGCACAGAAGGTTCGGGACTTGGCTCCGACCTTCGTTTTTCTTTGAGTCCGCGCTGATTTCTTTGATGAGTCCGGCGTGTTGCCCGGCAAGCCTCGCCGTGCGAGGGCTGTCGCCGACAGCGTCCGGCCATGCGCGGCCGGCGAAAGCGTGCGCCAAGGCCCTGACGATGGACAATCGCCCCCTCGCCGACCTGTTCCCCACGCCCACCCGCGAGCGGTGGCTCGGCCTGGTCGAGGGCGTGCTCAAGGGCGGCGATTTCGAGAAGCGCCTGGTCTCGAAGACGGCGGACGGCATCCGGATCGAACCGCTCTACGAGCCCGCCGCTCCGGTGGCGCAGCCCATGCGCGCGCCCGGCCCTTGGCGCATCGCCCAGCGGGTGGACCACCCGGACGCGCAGGCCGCCCACGATCTCGCGATGGCCGATCTCGAAGGCGGCGCCGATGCGCTGAACCTCGTCTTCGCGGGCGCGGTCTCGGCGCGCGGCTTCGGCCTCGATGCCGGAGACGTGGCAACCCTCGACACCGCCCTGTCGGGCGTGATGCTTTCCCTCATCGCGACGCGGCTCGATGCCGGCGGGCGGGGGCTGGAGGCCGCCCGCCTGGTCAAGGCTTTGGCCGCGCACCGCAACGAGGATCTCGGCAGCCTCGACCTCGATCTCGGCCTCGACCCGATCGGGACGCTCGCCGCCACCGGCCGCCTCGACGCGACGCTCCCTGAGATCGGCGCGGCGGTCTCGGCGCTCCTGTCGGAGTTCGACGGAGCCGGCTTCACCGGCCGCGCGATGCTCGCCGACGGGCGCCCCTATCACGAAGCCGGGGCCAGCGAGGCGGCGGAACTCGCCGCCACCCTCGCCACGGCCGTCGCCTATCTGCGCATGCTGGAGGCCGGCGGGCACGACCTCGCCCGCGCCCGCGATGCCGTCGCCATCCTTCTCGTGGCCGATGCCGACGAGTTCCTGACCATCGCCAAGTTCCGCGCCATGCGCCGCCTCTGGGCGCGGGTGGAGGCCGCCTGCGGGCTCGACCCGAAGCCGCTGCGGCTGCATGCCGAGACGGCGTGGCGGATGATGAACCGGAACGACCCGTTCGTGAACATTCTGCGCACCGGCATGGCCGCCTGCTCGGCCGGGCTCGGCGGCGCCGATTCCGTCACCGTCATCCCCTATACCGCCTCGCTGGGCCTCGCCGACGCCTTCGCCCGGCGCGTCGCCCGCAACAGCCAGATCGTCCTGATCGAGGAATCCAACCTCGCCCGCGTGGCTGATCCGGCGGCTGGGGCCGGCGGGTTCGAGGCGCTCACCGAGGAACTCACCACTACGGCCTGGGCCGCCTTCCAGGCGATCGAGCGGGAGGGCGGCATCGTCGCCAGCCTGCAGGCCGGCGCGATCCAGGCCCGGATCGGCGAGACCCGCGCCACCCGCGCGAAGAACGTCGCCACGCGCCGCGAGCCGCTCACAGGGGCGAGCGAGTTCCCCTTCCTCGCCGAGAAGCCGGTGACGGTCCTCGACCTGCCGCCCTCCGATGTCGTGGCGCCCGCCTTCGCCCTCGACGGAGCCGGGACGACCACCTGCGAGGCCCTGCCCTCCTTCCGCCTCGCCGAGCCCTACGAAGCCCTGCGCGACGCGTCCGACGCCCATCTTGCCGCGACGGGGCGGCGCCCTCGGGTGTTCCTGGCCAATCTCGGGACGGTCGCCGTCTTCAACGCCCGCTCGACCTTCGCCGCCAACGCCTTCGCGGCCGGCGGCATCGAGGCGGTGAACGAAGAGGGTTTTTCGGAGAGCGACGCACTGGCCAGGGCTTTCGCCGCATCCGGCGCGCGCATCGCCTGCCTCTGCTCGTCGGACGCCCTCTACGCCACCCACGCCGTCGCGGCGGCCGAGGCTCTGAAGAAAGCGGGCGCGACGACCGTGTACCTCGCCGGCAAGCCCGGCGATCTCGCGGAGGGGCTCAAAGCGGCGGGGGTCGATGCCTATCTGCACGCGGGAGGTGATCTCCTCACGCTGCTTCAGGCCGCCTTGGGCGAAGCCACGACAGCGTGAACCGCAACCGATACGCGATCAGGGACGTTCCCAGCCCCGATCACGTCCTTGCAGAACAGGCTACGATGCGACGCTTCCTTCTTGCCGCCGGCTCCCTCGCCCTCCTCACGACGTCCCTCGGGACCACCGAGGCGGCCACGCGGAAGGTCTCGGTGCCCAACCGCTACGACGGCGCCTGGAGCATCGAGGTCATCACCCAGGACGGCCCCTGCGATCGCGCCTATCGCTACGGCGTCCGGATCGCCAAGGGCGAGGCGAGCTATCCCGGCGGCGATTTCGACATCCGGGGGCGCGTCTCCGGCAACGGCTCCGTGCGGGCGACGATCATGCGGGGTTCCGACGGTGCCACCGTGGTCGGCCAGCTGGATCGCGGCGGCTACGGCAGCGGCACATGGACGAGCAACGGCGCGATCCGCTGCTCCGGCCGCTGGAACGCCGAGAAGCGGGGCTGATCCGGCCCCTGTGATCGGCCGGGCACAGTCGGCTCACGAAATCTCGCATCGCAGGTTTCGGGGCGCATCATGCCCTGTTCCTGTCCAAGTCTTCGATGAATACTTGGGGCGAATCGATTTCGATCGACCTCGAGGTATGTGCGCGATGAAAGCTCGGCTGCTTGGCGCTCTCTTGACCCTTGTCGCGACGGCGGGTGCCGCAAGCGCGGCACCCCGCACACCCGGACACGCCCATGCGGCCATGGCGCCGCTGGAGCGCGCCGCCACGGATTGCTTCGCCGAGACGGTGATGGCCAACCCGGCTGCCATGCGGCACGCCCGGGCGGGCCGCTGGTACGAGGCGGCGGGAATCATCGGCTTCCTCTGCCGCCCCGAGGTGGATGCGATGATCCGCACCCATGACCGGCTCTTCGGCAACGGCACCGGCCAGCGCTATTTCAAGGCCGCCTATACCCGTCATCTCGGCGGCGAGCTCGCCATCCGCCTCCAGCCGATGCTGGAACGCACGGCGGTGGCGACCGCCGAACCGCCCGCCGACCGGACCGCCCCGGAAACCGGCGACAAGGCCCAGTAGCGGTCTCGAACCGAGCCTCGCCGGGTCCGGCTCACTCAGGCCTGTCCGCGCGGCGGCGGTCATCCGCCGGGCCTCGGTATCAGGCGTCGACGGTCTCCTCCTCGTCGTGGGCAGGAACGGCCTCGTCGTCCGGCAGGGCGAGGCGCGGATCAGGCCCGAGGAGCGTCTCCACCAAAGCGTCGATGCGGGCCGACACGCCCTCCTCCCGCAAGGCGTCCCGCACCAGGGCCCTCGCCTTTTGGAACGAGGCCCCCATGGGCAGCGCGACGGCGGCCGCCACCTCTTCCGCCACCGCGCCCTCCGCCGCCAGCCCGGCATGGACCGCCTCGCGCGGGTCGAAGCGGGGGATCGGAAGCGTGAACATCAGCTTGTCGAAGTCCCGCGCGCCCTGCTCACCCCGGCTCTGCAGATGGGCGATGCGGATGCGAGCCGCCTCGCTGTTGAGGATGGCGATAAGAAAGCGGGCTTCGTCCTCGGAAGGAATGTCCGCCCAGTAGAGTTTGTGGTCGATGATTCCCCGGCGATCCCTGACGATACAGGCCGCGGGCCATAATCCGGCCTTGGCGAAGACCACGCGAATGGGCGGCAGCGGAAATTGCGAGGACAATCCGCGTTGGAAATTCCATCGCTGCTTGAGGGTGATGCGTCCGGCGCTGTGTTGCGCCCAGCTTGCCTCGGCTTGTCGCATCCAGGCGCCGAGACGGTTCACACCACGATCGTTCGCCTGTTTTGCGTCGAGAACATTCCCATCGGACGCCACGGGCACGATGCCCTCGAATGCGTTCAGAACGCGGAACGACGCGATGGATTCGCCCAGATAGACCGGCCGGACGTAACCGCTTTCGACAGCCCCCTGTTGAGCGGGCAGGTCTCGCCAAGGAGCTTTCTCCTGTGGGGACCGCCTGCTTCGCAAGAGCGGCGTTGCCGCCGAGACGGCCGGACTGAACGCGATCCACCAGACACAGCATGCGCGGAACGAGGGTCGCCCCTTGATGGAAGAGCGGGCGATAGGGCGAGCCCGCCTCGAAACTCGCCGCCACCGGCGCATCGGCCCGGTCCTGCCGCAGGCAGCGATCCGCCACCTCCTCGGGCACGTCCTTGAAGGGAAGGCGCCCGGCGAAAGCCGTGACCCGCATGGGCGTCGGCCGGGCCTCCCCCGCCGTGACATCGGCGAACAGGACGCAGGTGGGAACCCTGAACAGGGGCGAGACAGCCTGGTTGTCGAGAACCCAGGCGTCCGAGAACGCGACACGGACCTCGGTCCAATCCCCGGTGCGGAAGGCGCGGAACTGGCCCCGGCTCATGGCGGCCAGCGGCAGCACCATGGCGACCCGCCCGCCCGGCAGGTCACCCTCCGGCGGCCGGACATAGAGTTCCGCCGCCCGTGCGAAGAACAGGCCCGACAGATCGGTCTGCGTCACCAGCCGCGCCTCGTCGGGGCCGACCCAGATGCCGAGCCGGCGCGCGGTATCCCGGAACAGCGCCTGCAGGGCGGGCGCCATGTAGCGGTAGGACAGCCAGGGCGGGTTGCCGATGACGACGTCGACCCTGGCGCCGTCCGAGAGCGCGACCGGGCGGCTGAGGTTGCGGGCGAAGAAGCCCCAGACATGGTCGCGCCCGGCCCGGCGCAGGCGGTCGTAGATCGTGAAGGTGGTGACGAGCGTCGCGTGCTGCTCCGCCGCGACGCCGAGCCCCGCGAGCCCGCGCGCGAAGGCGTCCGCCGTGCGGCCGGCCTCGCTGGCATCGTGCATGGCGGTGACGACGCGGTCGAACAGGGGCGGATCGGCACAGAGGCCGAGGGGAAAACGCAGGGTCGGCGCGCCTTTGCGGCCCTCGCGGGGGTCGCGCGGCACCTCGACCACGAGGTCGCTCTCGAACGCGTCCCGCTTCACGTTCCATTGCAGCGCATCGCCGAGATAGACCGGCAGGGAGATGTCGCCGCCTCGCCCCGGCAGGGCGTCGCCGAGCGCCAACAAGTATGTGACGCGGGCGAAGATGACGGCCACCGGATGGACGTCCAGCCCCGTGACCGAGGCGCAGCAGCGCGACGCGATCTCGGTGAGCGGCACGCCCGCCGCGATCAGGGCCTCGCGCTTGAGGCGCACGGCGTGGAACAGGAAGCTGCCCGAGCCGCAGGCGGGATCGAGGCAGGTCTGCTCGGCAGGCCGGTCGAGGGCGCGCCGCACCACCTTCCGGGCGAGCCAGTCGGGGGTGTAATATTCACCGAGATCGTGGCGCTGCGCCGGATCGATGAGGGATTCGTAGAGCACCTTCAGAAGGTCGACATCGACGCTGCCGAGGTCGAACCGGGCGGCATGCGCGGCCAGGCTGGCGACGATGGCCTCCCCGCCCGGCGCCTGGATCACCCAGCCGAAGAAGTCCGTCTCCACCGCGCCGTGGACCCCCGCCTCGTGGAAGGCGCGCCCCGACAGCAGATCCTCGGGCGAGCGCCCGGTGGCGCCCATGGTTCCGGCGGCGATGGCCTTGGCGAGGATGACCAGGTAGGTGTGCTGGAGCCAGAGCGTGTCGTCGTCGATGGCCTTGCCGTAGACGAAGCCGAGATGGCGCGACCAGAGCTGCCGCTTCAGGACCGCCTCCGGGTCCGCCGCCAGCGCCTCCCAGGCCTTGGCGAGGAGGCCGAGGGTCCGCGCGAAGGCGGCGCTCTGGCGGCCGAGCTCGTTGGTGATCCCGGCCGCGTCCGCCGGCAGCCAGTCGAGGACGGCGATGACGCCTTCGAGCCAGGCGGTGAGGCCACGGGCATCCGCCAGCCTCACCTCGTGCTCGGTGAGCCGCACCAGGACGCCGTCCCGCATCTCGTAGGCGACGAAGCTGGCGCCGTCGGTGGCGAGCCCCACGTAACGCTGACCGGTGGCCCCCTCGCGTTCGGGCAGGTAGCGGGTGAGCTGGGCCTCGGCCTCCTTGCCCTCCCGGCGCAGGTCGGACTTGATCTCGATGATCGTCCGGCCGAGCAGGGCATCGAGACGGCCCCTAACCTCAGGTATCTTTCTCTCGAAGAAGATCTGCTCGCTCTTGGCGCCCAGCGCCTCGGTCAGCAGGCGGTAGAGCAGAGCCCTGACCTTCTCATGTCCCGGACGGATCGAGAGTTCCGCGACGATCGCGCTCAGGGAATCACCGTCGATCGACATCCACGCCTCCTCAGGAGAGAAGAGCGGGTTAGTATACCTCAGGTTGTCCATCAAGGGTCGAGCGCACGATGCCTGTGGGGAGGCCGCCCTTGCCGAGGGGCGAAGGGCGAAGCGCGGAGAGGCGATCGAGGATGGCGAGGTGAACCTGGAGGAAACCCGTCGCGGGTACGTCCCGAATTCCGCACGGACCGGAACCGCCATGAACTCCCGGCAGCGTGGGCGGTCGCGCCTGATCTTTGATGAGAATTTGCGCAGGATTGATACCAAATTACCCAGTCGCGCGTGATGAACCGAAGGCTTGATCAAGGAAAGGGACGCTAAGTTCCGGCTGTAAAGAGGCTGCCGACCGGGCCCGGCTTCCGGTCGCCCGGACCGACAGGCTCGCAAGGCTCGCATGAGGGTTTCATGGTCAGGTCGATCGTCGACGGATGGCTCGGCAGGACCGGTCGGCGGCGGGAAGAGAACCCGCCTGCGGCCGGGATGCTGTCGCACGACCTCGGCGCGGTGCTCGCCTTCCTGAACGCGATTTCGCGTGCCTGCACCAACGCGCCGACGCCGGAGGCCGCTATCGTCGATTGCCTCGCCATCGTCGGCCGCTTCACCGAATGGCCGATCGCCCATGCCTATCGACGCATGGATCAGGACGGCGTGGACGCCAGTGGAATGGGCGCCGCGGGCGGAATGGTCTCGATGAGGGCGTGGTACCTCGCCCCGTCCGACGAGCCGGGGCGGGCGGACGCCTTCGTCGCCAGTTCGGAGCGGGCGGTCTTCGCCCCCGGCCAAGGGCTGGTGGGGCGCGTCTGCGCGGAGGGACGCGCGATCTCCTGCGAGGACGTGACGGTTGTGCCCGGCTTCGTCCGGGCGACGGCGGCGCGGGAAAACGGCGTACGCGGCTGCTTCATGTTTCCGGTCCGCATCGGCGACAGGGTCGAGATCGTGCTGGAATTCTTCTCCCGCGAGACGGCGGAGTTGAGCGAAGCCCTGCTCGAACTGATGGCCTACGTGGCCGACCGCCTCGCCATCACGATCACCGACCATGCCCAGCGCGAGCGCGTCCGCTCGCTCATGGCGGCCCTCGACGGGATCGCCTCCGGGCTCGCGGACACGACGATGCAGGTGGAGGCGGGCGCCCGCACGGTCCTCGCCGTGGCCGAGACCGTGGACGAAAGCCGGGCCCAGGCGGACCGGGCGAACCTCGCCGCCTCCCGCGACATCGACGGCGTGTCGGATGCCGCTCAGGGCCTCGTCGCGCTCTCGCGCGAGGCGAGCGCCCATGCCGGGCAGGTCGAGATCATCGCCGACCGGACGGGCGGCATCCTGGATCAAGCGGTGGACGTCTTCTCCGAACTCCAGGAGCGGATCGCCGGCATCGGGCAGATCAGCGACCTCATCGGCACCATCGCTGCCCAGACCAACCTCCTGGCCCTCAACGCCACGATCGAGGCGGCCCGCGCGGGCAACGCCGGACGTGGCTTCTCGGTGGTGGCCGCGGAGGTGAAGGACCTCTCGAACCGGGTCAGCACCGCCACAGCCGAGATCTCGCAGCAGATCGGTCGCCTCAGGGAGGTCGCCGCCCAGTCGACCGCCTCCCTCGCCTCGGTGCGGAACGAGGTGACATCCGTCCGCGTCAGCGCTGCCGACATTTCCCGCGTCAGCGCCTCCCACCAGGAGGCTGCGGGCGGCATCGCCGAAGGCGTGTCGCGGGTGCGCGGCACGATCCTCGAAGCGACCCGCCACCTCGACGCCCTGCGCGCCACGACCGAGGAGGCGCTGGCCTCGTCACAGACCCTCGGGGCGACCTCCGGCCACCTGCGCGACCAGGGTCGCGACCTCGGCGAAGCGACGCGGCAACTGGCCGTCTCGGCCCGTTGAAGGCCTGTGCCGGGATCGCGGTCCCAACCGCTCCGCATCGACCGGGGGTGGTGATGCGCTCTGTCAGGCGCCCGCCAGACGAAAGCTCGCCTGCCGCCGGTCCGCCTCCCCGCGACGGCGCTCGACGCAGCGGGTCTGATTGCGGCCGTTGGCCTTGGCCTCGTAGAGGGCCGCATCGGCGAGACTGTACAGGTCCGATGGCGCCAGGGGATCGGTCGCGGGCGCGCCCATGGTCGCGACGCCGATGCTCACGGTCACCGATCCGGCTTCGATCCCGGCCGCCTCCACCGACAGAAGCGCCACCCTGGTATGGACCCGTTCGGCGATGCGCAGGGCTTCGTCCTTGTCGCCGTCCTGCAGCAGGATCACGAATTCCTCGCCGCCCACCCGGCAGACGATGTCGGCGGGCCGGTGGATGCTCTCCAGCAGGCACCGGGCGAGGCCGCGCAGCACGTCGTCCCCCACCGCATGCCCGTAGCGGTCGTTGAAACGCTTGAAGTGGTCGGCATCGATGGCCAGAAGCGCGAAGGGACGGGTCGCGAGGGCGGCGTCGCTGCGCAGGGCGGCCAGGGCCTCCTCGAACCGGCGGCGATTGGGCAGGCCGGTCAGCGCATCGGTGCGCGACTGGCGGGCGAGTTCGATTTGCATCGCGGTGCGCCGCTCCAACTCCCGGCCGAACAGGAGCGAGAGGCCGATGGTCAGGCCGCACAGCACCACCACGATGGCGCTGATGACGATCGCCTTCGCGCGCCATTCGGCCTCGATCTCGTTCACCGCCAGGGCGACGTTGAGGATCAGCGGCAAGGTCGCGACCTGCGTGAAGGCATAGTTCCGCTCGACCCCGTCGCGGGCGGATGGGGCGACGAAGCTGCCGCTGCCCTCCCGCACGAATCGTTGCAGATTGGACGAGCCGGCGATGCTCAGCCCGATTTGGGAATCGATATACGGGTAGCGCATGATGCGCGTGCCATCGCGCAGGTACAGGTTGATCGCGCCCTCGCTGCCGAGGCCGAGGCGATCGAACAGCCGCGTGAAATACGACAGCTTGAGCGTGCCCAGCACCACCCCGCCGAAGGACCCGTCCGGCTTGTCGACACGGCGGCTCAGCACCATCACACGAGCGCCGGTCAGGCGCGACAGCAGCGGCCGGCTGATGAGGAGGCCGAGGCCGGCCCGGGCTTTGTGGGCCTGAAAATAGTCGCGGTCGAAATTGTTGACGGGGCGCGCCGGGATGGCCTGGCCGTCGAGGATACTGTCGCCCTTCTCGTCGAGGACGAGGATCACGCCGATATCCTGCGCGGTGGTGGCCCGGTCGAACAGGATCAGCTGACGCAGGTCGGGCGAGAGATTGGCCAGAGCGGGCAGTTTCAGGTTCTCGATGACGCCCTGCAGCGAGAGATCGATGATCTCGATGTTGCGGGCGATGTCGCGTTCGATGACCTGCAGCAGGTTCTGGGAGGTCTGCTCGGCCTTCTCCCAGGCATCCTGCCGGAGGTCGAGCAACATGATGGCCGACACGACGAGCATGCCCACAGGCGCCAGGATTCCGAAGGCGATCCACGTATGCGCCGACTGGAACCTGCGAGCGAGTCGTCGCACCAGGATCATCTCACCCCCTCCCAAGCCCCCCTCGGGGTCTTGGTTCTGACAACGCCGCCCTCGCTCCCGCCAGGACGCCGTCCCTGTCACGATACCTAGGACGAGGCATCGTAAGCCGGATGTCTTAAGGCCGGGTTGCCGAACCCGGCAGCGCTACCTGGGGTTGAAAACGGACAGTGCCCCGCCTTCGGCCTTCCTCAATCGTCCATCTTCAGCGCAGCGATGAACGCCTCCTGCGGGATCTCCACGCGGCCGAACTGGCGCATCTTCTTCTTGCCCTCCTTCTGCTTGTCGAGAAGCTTGCGCTTGCGCGAGATGTCGCCGCCGTAGCACTTGGCGGTCACGTCCTTGGAGAGGGCCTTGATGGTCTCGCGGGCGATGATCTTGCCGCCGAGCGCCGCCTGGACCGGGATCTGGAACAGGTGGCGGGGGATCAGGTCCTTCAGCTTCTCGCACATGGCCCGGCCGCGATGCTCGGCGCGGCTGCGGTGGACCAGCATCGAGAGGGCGTCCACCGGCTCGGCATTGACGAGGATCGACATCTTCACGAGGTCGCCCTCCCGGTAATCCGAGATGTGGTAGTCGAACGAGGCGTAGCCCTTCGAGATCGATTTCAGGCGGTCGTAGAAGTCGAACACCACCTCGTTCAAGGGCAGGTCGTACACCACCATGGCGCGCTTGCCGACGTAGTTGAGGTCGACCTGGGTGCCGCGCCGGTCCTGGCAAAGTTTCAGGACGCCGCCGAGATACTCGTCGGGCGTGAGGATGGTGGCGCGGATCCACGGCTCCTCGATGGCGGTGATCTTCATCACGTCCGGCATGTCGGCCGGGTTGTGCAATTCCTTGATCGTCCCGTCGGTCATCTGCAGGCGATAGACCACGGAAGGGGCCGTGGAGATCAGGTCGAGGTTGAACTCGCGCTCCAGACGCTCCTGGATGATCTCGAGATGCAGCAGCCCGAGGAAGCCGCAGCGGAAGCCGAAGCCGAGCGCCGCCGAGGTCTCCATTTCATACGAGAACGACGCATCGTTGAGGCGCAGCTTGCTCATGGCGCTGCGCAGGGTCTCGAACTCGGCGGCATCCACCGGGAAGAGCCCGCAGAACACCACGGACTGCACGTCCTTGAAGCCCGGCAGCATCTCCTTGCAGGGGCGCTTGTCTTCCGTGAGCGTGTCACCCACGCGGGTATCGGCGACCTCCTTGATCGAGCCGGTGAAGAAGCCGACCTCGCCGGGGCCGAGCTCGCCGATATCGGCCATCTTCGGCCGGAACACGCCGATCTTGTCGACGCCGTGCACCGCATCGGCCCGCATCATGCGGATGTTCATGCCCTTCTTGAGCACGCCGTCGACGATGCGCACCAGCACGACGACGCCGAGATAGACGTCGTACCAGCTGTCCACCAGCAACGCCTTGAGGGGCGCGTCGCGGTCGCCCTTGGGCGGCGGCAGGCGCTTGACGATGGCCTCCAGCACCGCCTCGATGTTGAGGCCGCTCTTCGCCGAGATCGCCACCGCCTCGGAGGCGTCGATGCCGATCACTTCCTCGATCTGGGCACGGATGCGCTCGGGCTCGGCGGCCGGCAGGTCGATCTTGTTGAGGACGGGCACGATCTCGTGGTTGGCGTCGAGCGCCTGGTAGACGTTGGCCAGCGTCTGCGCCTCGACGCCCTGGGACGCGTCCACCACCAGCAGCGAGCCCTCGCAGGCCGCGAGCGAGCGCGAGACCTCGTAGGCGAAGTCGACGTGGCCGGGGGTGTCCATCAGGTTGAGGACGTAGTTCTTGCCGTCCTCCGCCTTGTATTCGAGGCGCACGGTCTGCGCCTTGATGGTGATGCCGCGCTCCTTCTCGATGTCCATGGAGTCGAGCATCTGCTCGCTCATGTCACGGAGCGCCACCGTGCCGGTGGTCTGAATCAACCGATCCGCCAGCGTCGACTTGCCGTGGTCGATATGCGCGACGATGGAAAAATTACGGATGTTGTCGATGGGGACGGTGGTCATCGAGGGGTCTGTCTCCGGCGCGGTCGCGGTCCGTCGGCGTAAGGACGGGCCCGGCGCACGGCTTTTCGGTGTGTGGACGCGTGTCGGGAGATAGCAGTGTGGCCCCGGCACGCCAAGCGGAGCCGCGTCAGCACGTGGTCGCGCCCCTCGGTTCCGGGTGCGACGGGTCTCATAACAGCCGACGGTGAGGCGACGTCATCGTCGTCTGGTAGAGACGACGTCCCGTAAGGCGACACGCTCGGTCTCCTCCGGAGTCCCCTCGTTTGGCGGCGGCATAGGAAGGCCCCAGCGCTCATGTCCCCGCCGGACGGCCAACAGGGCCTCCCCCTTTTCATGCAATGCCTCCTCGCGGGTCGCCCCCCAGGCGATCGCTTCCGGCACGGCAGAGCAATAGGCGTGGAGCGCGCCGTCCTCCTCTCGGCGAAGCTCCACCGAATAGATCCGTTCGCCCGTCATCGCGCCAAGTCTCCTGTACCCCTCGCCGAGTCTCCCGCGCGCCTCGCCAAGTCTCCCGCGCCCCTCGCAAGGGCCTCGTGCATCCGCGTCTGCCAGCCCGCGCCGGTCGCCTTGTAGGCGTCCAGCACGGCGGGATCGACCCGGAGCGTCAGGTTCACCTTGGGGGACTCAACGGGCGGCCGGCCGCGCCCGCGCTTCGTCATGAGTTTGTAGATCTCCGGCGCCCCTTCCTTGAGGGGCTTGAGTTCGGCGAGTTCGGCCTCGGTCATCGGGGGCGAGTCGGCCACCTCGTCCCAGTCGTCCTGGGAGAAGCTGACGCCCTCAGGCTTGGGATTGGTGGTCGTCATAAGCCTTCCTCTCCTTTGTATCTGCGCGGCGAATGCTGACGATATCGAACGCCTCTGTCCCCAGGGGTGAAACGATGACGACCACGACGAGGACGTCGTTCCATTCGCCGATGAGCATGTAGCGGTTGCGGCCAGTGCGGCTCGGCCGGGTCGGGCGAATGAGCGCCCGCTCCGCATCGAACAAAGCGTCGAAGTCGGCAAAGTCCAGCCCGTGCTTGAGCAGGTTGGCCTTGCGCTTATGCTCGTCCCAGGTCGCGGTCACACAATTAAATGTAGGGGCGCTTAATGGCGATGCCAAACGGTTTTTCGCTACAGCGAAAAATAAATCGCCCGAACGTAAAAGGTTATGGTCTTATGCAGCAGGCGTTGTGAGATAGCCCCTCACAGCAAAGCCACCGTCTGGCGGATCTCGGGCATGGTCGGCCCGGTGATCTCGTGGACCATGCGGTTCATCAGGTCGCGGGCGACGCGGCATCGCCCCTCGGCCTCGTCGCGCGCGGCACCGGGGGAAAGCGCGGCGAGGGTCCGGTAGGCCTTGGCGAGGTCGCGGAATCCGGTCCTGTCGGCCTCGGCGGCGAGTGATTCCGCAGTGGCCGCGCCCGGGTCCACCGCGGAATGGTCGAGGCGCCGGACGAAGGCGCGCACCGCCTCGCGGGCCGCCTCCGCGCCGATCTCGGCGATCAGGGCGTCGAAGGCCGCCCGGTCGAAGATCGGCGGCCGTTCCGGCATCGGCATGCTCTCGTCCCGCTCCCGCAGCACGATGGAAGAGATCTGCTCGGCCACCGCCCGCGACAGGGTCGGGAGATCGAACGGCTTGCCGAGATAGCCGTTGGCGCCGGCTCCCGTGAGGTCCCGGACCCGGTCCGGCATCAGATTGGCGCTCATGGCCACGATCGGCACCCGGCGCGCCGGGTGCTGCAGGGAGCGGATGCGCCGGATGGCCGTGGTCCCGTCCATTCCGGGCAGCGACACATCCATGAGGACGAGGTCGTAGGCGCTGGCCTGGACTGCGCGGATGCCCGCCTCTCCGTCGGCGACCATGTCGACGCCGTAGCCCAGACGATGCAGCATCGCCTGGACGACCTCCCGGTTGATCGGGTTGTCCTCCACCACGAGGATGCGGCCCGCCCCGGTTGCGGCCGGGCTGGGGACCGGGGCGGCGTCTGTCAGGACGGGCGCCGGCGCCAGGGAGAGGGAGAACCGGTAGGCCGCCGTCTCGCCCTGCGGCGTGCTCCTGTCGATGCGCCCGCCACCCATCAGGCCGACGAGGCGCTGGGCGATGATGAAACCGAGGCCGCTGCCATCGAGAGCCACGGTGCGGGACGCGGCCTGTTCCGGGTCTTCGTCGGCCTGCGCGGTGACGGAGACGCGCCAGCGCTCGACGGGCTCGCCGCCGCGCGGACCCTGCAGCGCGAGGGCGACGCTGCCCCGGCGCAGCGTGCCGATGGCGTCCTGGAGCAGGTTGAGGAGGATCTGCCTCAGGCGGCGCTCGTCGCCGAGGACGTGGCGGGAGCCTTCGCAGGTGACGGTCACGTCGATCGCGACACCCCTCGCCTCGGCCATGGGCCGCACCAGATCGGCCGCCCCCCTCACCAGGGCGGGAAAGTCGAGGGGGACACGGTCGAGGCGCAGGTCGCCCTGCCCGGCCCGGGCATAGTCGAGAACATCGTCCACCGTGCCGATGAGCGAATCGGTGGCCGCCCCGACGAGGGCGAGATAGCGGACCTGATCGGTCGAGAGGCCGGTCGTGTGCGCGAGGAGGTCGGTGAAGCCCTTGATCGTCGTCAGGGGGGTCCGGATCTCGTGGCTCACGAGACCCATGAACTCGGATTTTGCCCGGCTCGCATTCTCGGCCTTGGCCTGGGCCAGTTCGGCGGCGTCGCGGGCCATGCGCAGCTCGTCGGCCTGATCCTGCCGCTTCGTCACGTCCCGCAGGGTGGAGATCACGTTGGGGTCCCCCGGCTCCGCCGAGGTGAGAAGGTCGTTGACCGCCTCGATCCAGATGCAGCGGCCATCCGCATGGCGCATCCGGAACAGGGAGACGATGCTCGGCCGGTCGGGGCCGAGGCGGGCATCCGCGGCCGAGAAGGCGGCCAGGTCGTCGGGGTGGATGCGCGCGCGCGGATCGAAATCCGGCCCTTCCGTACCGAACAGCGCCGCGCCGGAGGGCGACACATAGGCGATGCGCCAATCGCCATGGCGCAGGATGACGACGTCGGTCATGGTCTCGGCGAGGAGCTGGTAATGCGCCTGGCTCGCCGCGAGCTCACGACCGCGCTCGGCCACCCGGACCTCCAGGAGAGCATTGGCCTCCGCGATGGTGGCGCGCTGCTCGGCCGAGACGCGGGCTGCCGTCACGAGGGCCAGGCCGATCTGGTTCACCTCGCGGATCTGGCTGGAGGGCGGCTCGACGGTCTCGCCCCGCCCGATCGCCTTGACGGCCCGCCGCAGCGCTCGCACCGCCTTCGCCACCTGACGGGCATAAAGCCAGGCGACGATCCCGCCGCTGCCCAGCAGCGCGAAGGCGAGGAGGGACAGGATCACGAGGGACCGCCGCAGGGGAACCTCGAACGCGTCCCGGTCCAGCCCGGTCACCACCGTCCAGTCGGAGACGCCGGAGCGATGGCGGAACTCCATGACGCTCGCTTCCGCCTTCTCCCAATCCTCCAGCAGCTGGAGCTTCGACATGGGTGGAAACGGGCTGCCGGCCGGCGATGCGGACGGTTTCGGCACATCGCTCGTTCGCGCGATCACGTGTTGCGCGCCATCGACGAAGACGGCGGCGAACGAATCGTCGATCGCCGCCTGGGCGATCAGCGGGGCGAAGTGATCCACCCGCACGGCGACGGAGACGTACATGTCCGGTGGGCCGCCGCGCAGGACCGGGGCGCAGATCAGGATGATGTCGGCCCCGGTCACCGCGCTCTTGACGGCCGACGAGATGACCGGAAGCCGGGTGGCGAGCAGCGCCGCGACGATGTCGGGCCGGGGAGAGGTGGGCATGGGCTGACCGGCGGGCACACGCGTATTCACGATGTGGCGGCCGTCGAAGCGGGTGAGGGACACGGTGAACTCGGTGGTGTCCACCAGCGCCCGGCCCTGGGCGTCGAACCGCGCCCAATCCTGGGCGTCGATGGAGGGCGAGGTCGCCAGGGTCCTGGCCATCGCGCTCATCTCGGAGAGATCGCGGTCGAGGCGCTCGCGGAGGTGGTCTCCGGTGAGCTGCCCCATCGTCTGCAGGCGAGCGCGTTCCGCCGCGACATACCAATCCGTGGTGGTGACGGTGAGCACCATGAGAGGAAGCGCGATGGCCAGGGCAAAGACCATCATGGTCGCCACGGCCGAGTGTTGCCTCCGCTCTCTGCCTCCGATCACCGCTCGCCACCCTGCCGATGGGCGTCCCGAAGGGAGGCCTGCCTCGCCTCACCTAAACGCGGAGTCGTTTCGATTGCGTAGCGGCAGGCCCGTCGCTTGCGTGGCGGAAGGCCCGGTTCAACCGCCGCTCGGAACCGGGCCGCGATCCTCCTCCGCGCCGCGGGCCTTCGCGGCCATCTCCACCAGGACCTTGCGCAGGCTGCCCATGTCGGTGACCGGCGCGGGGTAGCGGATGCGCGCGGTCCGGTCGCCGGCCAGGAGGTCCATCCCCTCGGGATCGAGGCCGGTCAGGCGCCAGGGTCCGTCGCCGCTGCCCTCGCCCTTGGCGTAGAGGGCGAGCGCGTCGGCATGGTCGGCATTCATGTGCTCCACCGCCCCGCGCTCGCCGGCGATCAGGGCCTCGGCTCCCGTCAGGTCGAGGCGGAGTTCGGCGGGCGTCAACGTGGCCGCCTTGGCAAAACCGCCGTTGAGATGCCCGGCGCTGGGTTCGAGGGCGAAGAAGCCGAAATCGGGGAAGTCCGCATAGAGCTTCGCCTTCGGGTGGCGGGCGACGAAGCGCTCGCGGATGCGCGGCTCAGTGGTCTGGCTGACGCGGCCGGTGACGGTGAGGCGGGGATGGGCCAGGGGATCGCCCTTGCCGCCGGCGCTGAACAGCAGCGACGCGCGGGGATCGGCCAGGAGGTTGCGCGTATGGGCCGAGAGGCGCGAGAGCAGCATCAGGGGCGTGCCGTCCACATCCGTGGCGATCGTCACCAGCGAGGCGAAGGGCGTCCCGTCCTGGGCGTCGAGGCTCGCCAGCGCCCCGGAGCGGATGCTGCGCAGGAGATGCCGGGCGAGGCCGATCGCATCGAACGGGGCCTCGGAGGCCGGGAGCGGTGCGGCGGGCCCCCGCCGCTGCGGCGGTGCCTCTCCCGCCTCGCCCCGACCCTCTTCGATCCGGTTTCCGTCAGCCATGGTGCACCCTGCCCTCAAAAGGTCTCGGACCGGACTTTTCGACCGCCGGCCTTCATTCAGAATCGCGATGATAGGGGTACTCGGACCGCTTACGCGAGGCCGCCGGACTGCGGCACGACGGCCTCAGTCAAGCGTCAAACCGATCTATCCACCGAGCAAGCTCGCTTTTTTCAACCGAAGTCTTTACACAGCCTGACTCTCCGCGCGAATGCGACCCTGCTTCTCGAATGGTTCGCCAGCGCGTCTTGCCGGCCCTCGTCTTCGGAGGGCGGGATGCGGAGACGACATGAGCGAACTGACGTCCGCGAAGGCCGCATCCGAGCAACAGGGAACGCGAAATGCCCACCATCGCCCTCGTGGACGACGATAGAAACATCCTCACCTCCGTCTCGATCGCCCTCGAGACCGAAGGCTACCGGATCCAGACCTACACCGACGGCGCCTCGGCCCTCGACGGGCTGAAACACTCCCCGCCCGACCTCGCGATCTTCGACATCAAGATGCCGCGCATGGACGGGATGGAACTGCTGCGCCGCCTGCGCCAGAAATCCGACCTGCCGGTGATCTTCCTCACCTCGAAGGACGAGGAGATCGACGAATTGTTCGGCCTCAAGATGGGTGCCGACGACTTCATCCATAAGCCGTTCTCGCAGCGCCTCCTGGTGGAGCGGGTGAAGGCCGTGCTGCGCCGCTTCGCCCCCAAGGACGGGCCGGGCGCTGCCGCGCGCGAGGCCGATGCCGCTGCCCGCTCCCTGGAGCGGGGCCTGCTGATGATGGACCCGGAGCGGCACACCTGCACCTGGAAGGGCGAGGCCGTCACCCTCACGGTGACCGAGTTCCTCATCCTGCAGGCCCTGGCCCACCGGCCCGGCGTCGTGAAGAGCCGCAACGCCCTCATGGATGCGGCCTATGACGACCAGGTCTACGTCGACGACCGCACCATCGACAGCCACATCAAGCGCCTGCGCAAGAAGTTCAAAGTGGTCGACACCAATTTCGACATGATCGAAACCCTGTACGGGGTCGGCTACCGCTTCAAGGAAGGCTGAGCGCGGCGCACGGACGCCGAACTCCCCCCGCCCGGCACCGCCACGCGCCGCCCGCTCGAACGGACGAGTTTCGCCGTCGCGTGGCGGTGGTTTCGGGCGTTCCGTGGCGGTGCTTTTGCTGCAACGATGGCGCCCATTCCGGGCCGACTCTCCAACCTCGGACGATCGTGGATTCCCAAGACCAAGCCGACGCCCCGCAACGCGGCCTCCTGGCCCTGCCGCGCACGATCTGGCGCGGCATCGGCCAGCGCGCCTCGTCGAGCCTGACCCGCCGGATCGTCGTTCTCAACCTCGTCGGGCTGATCGCCCTGCTGTTCGGCTTCCTCTACCTGAACCAGTTCCGGCAGGGGCTGATCCAGGCGCGGGTGCAGAGCCTGTTGATCCAGGGCGAGATCATCGCCGGTGCGATCTCCTCCTCGGCCTCGGTGGATACCGACGCGATCCGCATCGACCCCGACAAGCTGCTCCAATTGCAGGCCGGCGAAGGCGGTGCGGGTGACGACAACCCCTCCCCGCTCACCTTCTCCCTCAACCCCGAGCGGGTGGCGCCGCTCCTGCGCCGCCTCATTACACCGACGGGCAATCGCGCGCGGGTCTACGACCAGGATGGCGGCCTGCTGTTCGACACCCGCACGCTCTCGGCCCGCGGCGAGATGGGCCGCAGCGACGGCATCGTCGTCAGGAGCAAGCGCAACCTGCTGGAACAGGCCTGGGAATTCATCCAGGCCAAGCTGTTCGGCACCGCTCGGACGCCGGTTCTGGAGGATGTCGGACCGGCGAGCGGCCACAGCCTGAAGGAAGTCCAGGTCGCCCTCGGCGGCGCCCGCGGCACCCTCGTCCGCCGCAACGAGGCCGGCGAGACGAACGTCTCCGTAGCGGTTCCGATCCTGCGGTCAGGCACGGTCCGGGGCGCCCTGATGCTCTCGACGCAAGGCGGCGACATCGATCGGGTCATCGCCTCGGAGCGGTTCGGCCTACTCCAGGTGTTCCTCATCGCCGCCTCCGTGATGCTGGTCCTGTCGATCCTTCTCGCCGGAGCCATCGCCGGGCCCGTCCGCCGCCTCGCCGACGCCGCCGAGAAGGTCCGCCTCGGCATCAAGTCGCGGGAAGAAATCCCCGACTTTACCGGCAGGACCGACGAGATCGGCCACCTGTCAGGCGCCCTGCGGGACATGACCCAGGCCCTCTATCGGCGCATCGACGCCATCGAGAGCTTTGCCGCCGATGTCAGCCACGAGCTGAAGAACCCCCTCACATCCTTACGTAGCGCCGTCGAGACGCTGCCCCTCGCCAAGACCGACGATTCCCGCTCGCGCCTGCTCGCCATCATCCAGCACGACGTGAAGCGCCTCGACCGCCTCATCAGCGACATCTCGGACGCCTCGCGCCTCGATGCGGAGCTCGCCCGCGCCGAGGCGCGCAAGGTGGACCTGCACAAGCTGATGACAACGGTGGTCTCCGTCGCCAACGAGCGGCGACGCCCGAAGGACGCCCTCATCCAGTTCGACGTGGACACGCCCCCCGGCGATGTGGAGGCGCCCTTCATGATCTTCGGGCATGACAGCCGGCTCGGTCAGGTCGTCAACAACCTCCTGGACAACGCCCGCTCGTTCTCGCCCCCGGACGCCAAGGTGCGGGTGGCCCTGCGCCGGGTCCGCGGCGATGTGGAACTGATCGTCGAGGACGAGGGGCCCGGCATCCCCGAACATGCCCTGGAGCGGATCTTCGAGCGCTTCTACACCGACCGGCCGGAGCAGGGGTTCGGTCAGAATTCCGGTCTCGGCCTGTCGATCTCGCGCCAGATCGTCCAGGCCCATCGGGGCACCATCAGAGCGGAAAACCGCCCCGGCCCGGCTGACGAGGAGGGCGAGGCAACGGTGCGCGGCGCGCGGTTCGTCGTGCGCCTTCCCGCCGCTTCCCGCTAGACGAGCCCGCCCGTGGAACGGCCAACTTCCTCGCGGGCTGTCACGATCCACGCCACCTGCCTCGTCATGGGAGAGGCGGGGCTTCTCATCAGGGGCGAATCGGGGGCCGGTAAATCGAGCTTGGCCCTCGCCCTTCTCGACCGGGCTCGGCAGAACGGCTCCTATGCCGCGCTAGTAGGCGACGACCGTATCGGGCTCGATCGGCATCACGACCGCATCGTCGCGCACGGTCATCCGGCCCTGCACGGCCTCATCGAAATTCGGGGCCTGGGCCTCGCACGCGCATTTCCTCTGGCGGATGCGGCGGTGATCCGGCTCGTGGTCGATCTCGTCGAGACGCTGCCTCGGTTGCCAGAAGCGCCCGTCACTTCCGTCGATCTCATCGGCGTGGCGATTCGCCGAATCATGCTGGACCGCAGCATTCGCGATCGGGGGCTGGCGCCTGGAATCGTCCTCGATACCCTATTGAAGCAGGCGAGCGTTGCCCCATGGACGCACCTCAGCACCGTCTCATGCGAATTCGGCTCTCCCATGTAGCGTGGCGACGACCCACATGACATGATCAGGGGGCTAGGAGGCGTGAGAACGCAACTCTCGTCTTGCGCCCGACCTTGCGCTGCACAAAATGGCGGCTCCCACTGGGTGTCGGAACACGTGTCTATGATTGGAATGGTGCTCGTCACCCACGGGCTGCTCGCCACGGAGTTCAAGGCTGCCCTTGAACATGTGGTCGGTCCGCAAAAGCAGATCGAGACGATCACGATCGGTCCCGAGGACGATATGGAGCTGCGCAGGCTCGACATCGTCTCCGCCGTGGATCGCGTCGATTCCGGCAAAGGCGTCGTCGTGCTCACCGACATGTTCGGCGGGACGCCGTCGAATCTGGCCCTTTCCTGCATGAATGGCGGGACTGTCGAGGTCGTGGCCGGTATCAACCTCCCGATGCTGATCAAGCTTGCCAGCGTGCGCGACGCAGAGCCCCTGGGCGATGCGGTGCTGCATGCCCAGGAAGCGGGTCGTAAGTACATCAACGTCGCGTCTCGCGTCCTCGCCGGCAAATAACACTTCCGCGAGACGATCGGACTTTCCCAAACATCCCTTGTCGGCCTATCAGGCAAGCGTGGCGATTTCGCGCGGCCTTTCCTCGGCGCGGCCGTGCCATCACTGAACGAGGATCGGACCGGTCGCCTCGGGCTTACCGTTGGCGCACCGGCGACAGGGACGGCACAGGCCCATGAGCGACGCTTACGACGATGATGCCGAGGCCGAAGTCCCGGTCCCCGATGGCGGCCAACTGAAGGTTCTCCCGGTCATCAACCGGCGAGGCCTGCATGCGCGGGCCTCGGCCAAGTTCGTGCAGACCGTGGAGAAGTTCGAGGCTGCAGTGACGGTGACGCGCTCCGGCGAAACCGTCGGCGGGCGCTCGATCATGGGGCTGCTCACCCTCGGCGCGGCACAGGGTACCTCGATTACCGTGGTGGCATCGGGCAGCGATGCCGAGGCGTGCCTGGCGGCCATCACAGACCTTCTCGCCAACAAGTTCGGTGAGGACGAATAGGGCCCGCTCCGAGAGACCGACGTCGATTCTCGAGACGATCGACGTCGCGGGTCCCGCCCTCGGCATCAAATGGGCCGAACGATCCGGCGGATCGCGTCAGGCCGCTCGCGCTTCGGCCTGGCGCCACACGATCGAGCCCGGACCGGCGCCGAGGCGCAGGGCTGCCGCGACGATGACGCCGTCCTTGCGCGCGAAATCGACGCTGGTCTGGCGACGCTGGGCGAAGCGCCGCGTGACCACCCTGACCATGGACGAGGCGGACGGATCCGCGACGATGGGGTTTCCAGACACCTGCGCATCGAAAGAGAGATAGGCTTCGACGGCATCGCGAATGCTGCGGGGTTCGGTGATGCGCTCGATCTCAACGCCATCACGGGCCCAAGGTCCGACAAGGCGGATGCTGACTCGATCCCTCGCCGGAACGACCTCCGCAGGCACCGGCTGTGCGAGAAGGGCCGCCTGTTTCGGTGCGGGCGCGGCCGGAGACGGTACCATGATCAGGGTCGAGCGGGGATGGACCGCTTTGATCGCAGCCCGCAACGCGGCTTCGACCTCATCGAGGAAGCCGGGTTCGATGGTGGGGGCGAGAACCGGACCGGGCGGATACCAGGCCTGTACCCGACCATTGCCCCACAGGCCGTGCGGCATGGCGAGTGGAATGACGCCGCGCAGGCGAGCGCGCTCGCCCGACCCGCTCCAGGCAAAGGCAAAGACCAAGTCACGGCCGCCGGACTGGTGCACGGCAGCCGTGAGCAGGTAGTCGGGATCCGCGTAGATCGGTTCCGGCCAGCGGATGCGAGTGAGCAATGCACGCCACGCCTCGGCTTCGATCGGCTCCACCAGGTTGGGCCGCCGCAGGTCGATGTGCCACTCCGCCGGTTCGTGATCCGCCCCGATGCTACCCGCCTCTATGAGCAGCCCGCCCTCAATGATGCTCAGCCCCTGTTTCATTCGGCGATCCCGCTACCGATCCGTCCCGAAACGGGACAGAATTCTTCGCCTCGCGGCGAAGCATGGTATATAGAATCAAATCGAATGCCGCCCGGTTATTCCTGAAACGGGACGGTCTTGGCAGAGATTTCTGGTGGATCAGGCCCCTGGGATCGCCAATGGGTTGGCGGTCAGGGCTACGGCATCGGGCGCATCAATTCTCGGCCGTCCGAGGAAGGCATCCCATAAGCCGGTGACGAAGGCGGGCTCCAGATCGCGCACGATCAGGACGAGACGCGAGCGATGGTCCTCGTCGGGCCAAGCGGCGAGTTGGACCGGCATGTGGATCACGTGCTGCACACCGTGAACCACCATGGGACGATCCGGCTCGTCGGCAAGCGCGACGAGCCCCTTCAAGCGCAGGAGCTTGGGGCCATGTCCGGAGCGCAGCAGGTCGAGGAACATCTCGAAAGCCGCCCGCTTTACCGGCACGTCGCTAGTGAGTGTGAAAGCGCAGATCGCGGCATCGTGCCGGTTCACGTCGTGATGGTGGTGGCCATGATGGGAATCGTGATCCGGGAAGGCTTCAGCGCCGAGCCAGGCCCGGACCTCCTCGCTCTTGCCATCGAGGCCGAAGAACCCGCCAAGCAGATCGGTCGGAGCGATGTCGGGGCCGTGGATCGGCGCCATCGGGTTCACGGCATGAAGCCGGGCGCGTAAGGCTTCGCTGCCACCCGAGAGGAGATCCTCCTTCGCGAGAATGAGCTGGTCGGCTACGGCGACCTGGCGCAGGGCTTCGGGATGAACGTCGATTGTGGCTGCGCCGTTGATCGCGTCCACAACCGTGACGACCGCCTGCAGCCTGTACCGCATGGCGAGATAGGGGTGATAGATCAGGGCATGGAGGATCGGAGCCGGGTCGGCGAGGCCCGTCGTCTCGATGACGACCCGGCGGAACGGCGCGATCCGTCCGTTGTCGCGTTTGCGCAGCAGATCCTCGAGGGTAGCGATGAGGTCGCCGCGCACGGTGCAGCACAAGCACCCGGCGCCGAGAAGGATCATGTCCTCGTCCACCGTCTCGATCAGCAGGTGATCGAGACCGATCTCGCCGAACTCGTTGACGATGACCACGGTGTCCGACAGGGCCGGATCGCGCAGCATGCGATTGAGGAGCGTGGTCTTCCCGGCCCCGAGGAAGCCGGTGAGGACCGTTAGCGGGATCGGCTCGGGACGACGGGAAGCGGTGTCTACCGGAGCGGTCGAGAAAGGATTCGGCATGAACCCGCCCTACCCCGGCAACGCCGCCGGCTCAATCCTCGGCCGAACTGGCAGCGGACGTCTTATTGTTACCGGACGTCCTGGTGGCGCTCTTTGCAGGATTGACGCCAGGCTTTGCACTGGGCTTGGCCTCAGCCTTCGCCGCGGGCTTATCCGACGTCTTTTGGCCCGGCTTTGCAACGGCTTTTCCAGCAGGCTTTTTCCCGGCCTCAGCCTTGGTCGACGGCTTTCCGCCCCCTGCGATGACAGGCGTCATTTCCACCGGAGCGTAGGCGCTGGCGCTGGCAGGCACGGCGGCCTTTCCACTCGGAGCCTTTGACTTCGCGTCCGGCCTAGTGAGCCTGGATGCTTCGCGCTTGGCGTTCGCAGCCTCGACCTTGGCCTTGCGGAGTTCGGCGAGCTTGGCGGCCTTTTCGGCTTTCTCCGCCTCGGCCTGCTCGTTCAGGGCAATGGCACCTTCGGCCGGATCGCGGCCGATCCAGACCAGGATGGGCTGCAGCGGGGCGCGCGGCGGCAGGGCGCGGCCCTTCATCGAGCCATTGTTCAGCGTCGCGAAGGCCAGGGCCGAGCCCACCGGTGCCGCGGCGGCCAGGATCGAAGCGTTCTCGTTGCCGGCCTGCGAGGCGATGGCCCCCGGCCCTTCGTCGACCGGCATCGGCCTACGCTTGTCGCAGATATAGGGACGCATATCCGGCGGCTCGGAGATGGACGAGGATGGCAGCGCATCGAGCGTCTGGGCGGTCCAGCCGGCGGACTGGCTGAACCCGTGGTCGAACAGGTCGGCGGCCTTCAGGTCGCGCTCGCGCGCACTCGGCTGGCCCATCACAACAGTGATGAGACGGCGGCCGTTGCGAGTGGCGCTCGCCACCACGTTGAATCCACCCGCACAGATGAATCCGGTCTTCATGCCGTCGGCCCCGGCATAGCGCCCGAGCAGACCGTTATGGTTCGCCATGATCGACTTGCCGAACTGGATGGCGCTTATGGAGAATAGCGCGCGGCTCTCGGGAAAATCGCGGATCAGCGCTCGTCCGAGCACTGCCATGTCGCGGGCCGAGGTCCATTGCCGCGCATCGGGCAGGCCGTTCGGATTGGTCCAGCGGCTTTCATGCATGCCGATTCGGGCGGAAGTCTCGTTCATGATGGCGGCGAAGCCTTCGACCGAGCCGCCGAGATTTTCGCCGATCGCCCAGGCCACGTCGTTCGCCGACTTGACCATGATGATCTTCAGGGCGTTGTCGAGGGTCAGCTTCGTACCCGGCCGGAACCCCATCTTCGAAGGCGGCTCCGCGGCCGCGGCGGGCGAGATCGTGATGAGGGAATCGAGGGAGACCTTACCCTGTCGCACCATGTCCAGGGCGACGTAGGCGGTCATCAGCTTGGTTATGGAGGCGGGGAACCACGGGTCGGTGGCGCCCTGGGCGTAGACGACCTTGCCCGAATCGACCTCGACCACCAGGATAGGCGACGTCACCGCGCCGGCCGCACCTGATCCGAGAAGTCCCGCCGCGACCGCTAGACCAAGGACAACGCGGCTCAACACTCGGTTCGACATCGGGCCTGTCTCGGCTGGGAACGCTCCGACGCCATAACGGCCGATGCGTCCGGAAAAAGTTAGCGCAACGGCCGAGCTTTGGCGAGGGCTGCCAATCGTCGATCGTCCTCTCGACCGTTCCCCATAGGAGAGATCCGGCAAGGGTATCAACGCCGTTTCCGTGGCAACAGCATGGCGGCGCAGCCAGGATCATGGTGCGCCGCACGGTTGGCATGAAACGACGTTGCCGTAAGTGCATGGATGTGTTGGGCCTTGCGCCATGGCCTCGGAGCGGCGGTGAGTCTATGGGCTGTCTCACCGCGTTCAGGCGCTGAGGATGGCCGTTCGCCATCGCGGGACGGAATTCCATACGGGTTCCACAAGGAGATCGGCCGAGGAATCGATGGCTTACGCGGTCAAGGAACTCTTCCATACCCTTCAGGGTGAAGGGGCCCAAGCGGGCCGCGCCGCGGTGTTCTGCCGGTTCTCCGGCTGCAATCTCTGGTCCGGCCGCGAAGAGGACCGCGCCACGGCCGCCTGCACCTTCTGCGACACGGATTTCATCGGCATGGACGGCGAGGGCGGCGGACGCTTCTCGACGCCGGAGGCTTTGGCCGACGCCATCGCCGCCACCTGGGAGGGCGGCGCCTCCCATCATTACGTGGTGTTCACTGGCGGCGAACCGTTGCTGCAGCTCGACCCCGCACTTATCGCGGCGGTGCATGCGCGCGGCTTCGAGATCGCGGTGGAGACCAACGGCACCTTGGCGGCCCCCGAGGGGATCGACTGGATCTGCGTGAGCCCGAAGGCGGGCAACGCCCTCGTCCAGACTACGGGCCACGAACTGAAACTCGTCTATCCGCAGGCTGCAGCGATGCCCGATCTGTTTGCCGCCCTCGGCTTCCGCCACCATTGGCTCCAGCCCATGGACGGGCCGGACCGGGTTGCCCATACGCAGGCTGCGGTGGAGTATTGCCGTCGAGACGCGCGCTGGCGGCTGTCGCTCCAGACCCACAAGATCATCGGTATTCCGTAATCCCGAACCGGTCACGTCAGCGCGTGAGGAACCCCAGAGTCAGTCGATGAAGATCACCCAAGCCTTTACCTTCGAGGCGGCGCACCGCCTGCCCAACGTGCCGGAGACCCATCGCTGCCATCGCATGCATGGGCATTCCTACCGGGTCGAGCTGACGATCTCGGGGGAGGTCGATGCCGAAACCGGCTGGGTCATCGACTTCTTCGATGTGGAGCATGCCTTCGCGCCGATCCTGCTCCAGCTCGACCATTACTGCCTCAACGAGATCGAGGGGCTCGAGAACCCCACTGCAGAGAACATCGCGGCCTGGATCTGGCATCGGACGAAGCCGGCTCTGCCCGGCCTATCTTCGGTCAAGGTGTTGGAGACCCCGATGTCCTGGGCAGAATACGAAGGCTGACGATGAACGACGAAGGCGCCCTGGTCCTGTTTTCCGGCGGGCAGGATTCCACGACCTGCCTAGCCTGGGCACTGGAGCGGTTCCCGCGGGTGGAAACCCTCGGTTTCGACTACAACCAGCGCCATAAGGTCGAGCTCGACCGGCGGGCGACCTTACGCCAGAGCATGGCCGGCATGAAGTCAGGCTGGTTCCGACGTCTCGGCCGCGACCACACGATTTCGCTCGATGCGCTGGGAAAGGTGTCGGAAACCGCCCTCACCCGCACCACCGAGATCGCCTTCGAAGCGGGGGGGCTGCCCAACACCTTCGTGCCCGGCCGAAACATCATCTTCCTCACCTTCGCCGCCGCTCTCGCCTACCGGCGATCCCTCGGCCACATCATCGGGGGCATGTGCGAGACGGATTATTCCGGCTATCCCGATTGCCGCGACGATACGATCAAGGCGCTTCAGGTGGCCCTCAATCTCGGCATGGACAGACGCTTCGTACTCCACACCCCGTTGATGTGGATCGATAAGGCCGAGACTTGGAAACTCGCGGAGGATCTCGGCGGCCCGCCGCTGGTCGACCTCATCGTCGAGGACACCCATACCTGCTACCTCGGCGAGCGTGGCCAGCGCCATGCCTGGGGTTATGGCTGCGGCACCTGCCCCGCCTGTGACTTGCGCGCGAAGGGCCATGCGAAATTCGTGGCCGAGGCGGTGGCGAACGCTGCCCGTCCGTCCGGTGACCTCACCGCCCCCCAATCGTCTGAAGCTTGAACTGGCGAAATCAGTCCTAACCAGGACTATGGTCACCAGCCTTCCTAGACTTCAACCGTGACGCCCGAGAATTCGCGGGGCAATTGACAGTCAATCCATCATCCGCAAAAGATATCCGGTGTCACTGCAGCACCGGAGGGTGCCTTGCTGGAAATCATATTTTGGATCTCCGCCCTTGTGTCCGTATTCGGCAGCATTGGGTTGATATGTATATTTCTATGGCCCGAAAAACGCCAACGCATCGAATGGGATGATCATCCGACCAATTAGATCACAGACACGCAAGGGCCTGCTTCAAGGAAATCAACTTCACGGCAAGCGCACCACCAAGACAAAGTCGTGACGAGAGCGAAGGACATGACCGTGTCACGGCGGTGGGAAGCTACCGGGCACCCTTGGCGCCAAGGACGGCCGAGACCGTTGCGAGCAGGATGTATAAGTCGAGCCAGGGTGACCAGTTGCGGATGTAATAGGTGTCCTGGCTACGCTGGACCCCAAGATCTCCGTCGCTTCTCGACGAAATCTGCCATAGGCCAGTCAGCCCGGGCGGGACGCTGGTGCGAAGAGTTCGAAAATCGGAATCGAACCCGTCCATGTGATAGGCGGGAAACGGCCTCGGGCCGACGAGGCTCATATCGCCGCGCACGACATTCCAGAGCTGAGGCAGCTCATCCAGGCTCGTTCGCCGGATGAAGTTCCCGATCTTCGGCAAGATTCGCGGATCATCGGAGAGTTTGAAGAAGCGCCTCCATTCCTCGCGGGCGGCCGGGCAGGCTTCGAGATGGGCATGCAGCCGGCGCTCGGCGTCGGAATACATGGTCCGCAGCTTCAAGACCCTGATGGGTCGCCCGTCTCGTCCCACGCGGATCTGGACATAGAACGGGCTGCCGGGATCGAGTACACGGATCGTCGCGGCGAGGATCGCGATCACCGGCAGGGCGAGGATCAGGCCGATCCCTCCGAGCGTGCAGTCGATCACCCTCTTGAGGGCCAGGTTTCGCGACCGGTAAAGTTCGCGCCGGATCTCCAGGCCGATGGCGCTGCCGAGGGGCTGAACCTGGACCCACATGTTCTGTAACTCGTGAATCTGCTGAACCAGGACGGTGCGCGGAGCGGGAAGCTGGCCCGTGCCTTTCCCATCATACAGGGCAAGGGTCGCGCAGGACGAGAACAGCAAGACCTCCGCTGGCACCGCCGGGCTCTCGTCGATGCCGCCAAAAACGGGCAGTCCCTCCGTCCGGATCGACTCCTGTCCATGCTCGACGAGGAAGCCCACCGGACGGAACCCCAATTCCGGCTGGGCGAGGAGCGTATTGGCCAGATCGCGTCCGGCAGTATCGGCCCCCACGATCACGGTGAGAGCCCCCCAGAGCTTCCAGCGGATCAGTGCGCTCCTCAGCGCGGATTCGCCATAGAACCCGATCACGATGAGGAGCGCCGACACCACCGCGATATCGGCGACGCCACGCGCGGATGTCCCGAGAGCGCTTGCGACCAGCAGGCAGCTGATCGCGTAGATTCCGATACCGAGAACGCGTAGCCGGAACCGCTCCGGCGGGCTCGGCCCGTAGCTGGAATAGAGCCCGAACGCCGCCAGGACGAGCACAAGAGCAACCGGGGGAATCGGCACCGGGGTAGACGATCCAAGCCAATACTCGGCAGGTAGCCAGCCGGTGATCAGTTGGGGAAACAGACCGGCCAATCCGGAAAAGAACAGGTCGCCTCCGACCAGAACGGCGGTGACGATTGCCCGCCGCCGTCCTGGCCGGAGTTCTGCTCGCACCGGCACGGTACGCTCGACCGTAGGGCCCACGAGAACGATGCTGTCGGTGGTGCTCATGGGAAGCCATTCCGGAAGCGCGAGGCCATGCCGGCCTTGGAACGAGAGGAGGCGGGACACCGTCGCGACTAGGCTAAAAACCCGGCACGGCGCAGGAGCAGGCATCACCCGGGACGATGAGGCGCCGGTGAGGCTCCCCCCCGGAAGCGAGCAGCGAACCAGCGCCTCAAAAGTTGGCCGGCGGCAAGCAGAAGAAACAGGGGTACGATCTTCATGTAGCGGGCGAAGAGCCGCCTCGGTTCGGTAACGAGACGAAACAGCCATTCGAGGCCCCGCTTCTGCATCCAGACCGGGGCCTGGCGCTTGGTGCCTGCCAGGAAATCGAAGGCGGCGCCGACGCCGATCATCACCGGCGCATCGATGCGCCCAAGATGCGAGACCATCCAGTTTTCCTGCTTGGGCGTGCTGAGGCCGACCCAGACGATGTCGGGCTGCGCGGCATTGATCTGCGCCACCACTGCCTCGTCCTCCTCCCGCGAAAGGCTGCGAAAGGGAGGGCAGCACGTTCCGACCACGGACAACCCCGGATGCGCGTCCTGAAGGCGTGCACTCAACGCCTCGGCCACGCCGGGCGCTCCGCCATAGTAGAAATGTCGATAGCCGCGGGCCGGAGAAAGGCCCGTGATGGCACGCATCAGGTCGGGGCCGTAGACCCGCTCGGTCGCCTTGTGGCCCAGCAACCGCGACATCCAGACGAGCGGCATGCCATCCGGCGTGACGAGATCCGCCGCGTTGTGGATGGCAAGCAATCGCGGATCGCTCCGGCTCTCGATCACCCCATGGGCGCCGGTGATGCAGACGTAATGCGGCGTCCGCGAGCGGACGAAGGCATCGATGGCAGCGAGGGCATCCGCGAAGGTGATCGCGCTGACCTTAAGGCCGAGAACCTCGGCGCGGGGCAACTCCCGGTGCTCCACCGCGGCCGGCGATGCTCCCCCCATCGCCTCGACCGCGTAGTGCAGGTGAGTCGCTGGGAGCACGGATCGCGCCCAGCGATTCAGGTCGGCGCCGGTCGGCGAGAGATCCTCGGTCATCACACGGCCTGCGTCAGGGGTTCAGAACGGGCCAATTCGCGCAGAGCGTGAATCGGCGAACCTTTCTGGATGAGCCTCGCTTCGAAATACGCGATGGTCCGCACCAGACCGGTGTCGAGATCGACACGCGGCGACCATCTCAGCTTCTCGCGGGCGCGAGAGATGTCGGGGCAACGCCGTTTCGGGTCGTCCTGCGGCAAGGGTCGGCATTCGATGGTCGAGCGCGAATTGCACAGCTGTACAATGCGTTCGGCCAAAGCGAGGACGTTGATCTCGGAAGGGTTGCCGAGATTGACCGCGTCGCCGGGCTCCTCATCCACCGCCATCAGCCGGAGCAAGCCTTCGACGAGATCGTCCACGTAGCAGAACGAGCGCGTCTGGGATCCGTCGCCGTAGATCGTGATCGGCTGATGCGTCAGTGCTTGGACAATGAAGTTCGAGATGACCCGACCATCCTGCGGATGCATGTTCGGTCCGTAAGTGTTGAAGATTCTCGCGACGCGCACCGACATCCGGTGCTGCCGCCGGTAATCGTGGAACAGCGTCTCCGCGCAGCGCTTGCCCTCGTCGTAACAAGCCCGCGGCCCGACGATGCTGACATGGCCGCAATAGCCCTCGGGCTGCGGATGAACGTCCGGATCGCCATACACCTCGCTGGTCGAGGCCTGGAGGATGCGAGCATGGAGGCGCTTGGACAAGCCAAGCATGTTGATCGCGCCCATCACGCTGGTCTTCGTCGTCTGAACGGGGTCACGCTGATAGTGAACCGGAGAAGCCGGACAGGCGAGATTGTAGATCTCGTCGACCTCCACATAGAGCGGGAACGTCACGTCATGGCGAAGGAGCTCGAAGGATTGATGCGTGAGCAGCTTATCCAGGTTCGAGCGCGCACCTGTCAGGAAATTATCGACGCAGAGAACCTCATTTCCCTGTTTGATCAGCCTTCCACAGAGATGAGATCCTATGAACCCGGCCCCACCCGTTACGAGGATGCGCTTCATTGTCGGTGCCCCTCCGGCTCATTCCCTGGACTGACAACGGTCTCGTCCGGGCGTTGAATGAGCGTTCCGTCGGTGATCTCGCCCTACCGCTCCCTTGCCGGGAACTCGGAGCGTTGTTGAACCATGGCGGGCAATGACCGTTGACTACAAGTGGCGCATCCGGTGCATTTGACAATCACATGCCCCGAATAAGGAATAGTACTATCGAATAATCGTGCGAAATGGATTAGGAATAACTGTTTTTCCTTCACATAAATACGTATTTTCGAAAGGATTACCTCGTCGTAGAACCCAGCTTGTCCGAAAGGCGATGCCGAAGCTCGAATTCCCGACGTTTAGAATATCGGCGAACGTGCGGGATGGGCCTCACGAGACGAGCGGTCGGTTGATCCAGGATGAAACAGCATCAGCGGACGCGCTCCGGGCGCGTATCCCATCGCATCGCAGCGCTTGCCCTATGGGTCGCCATCGGCGGGGCGGCGCTGGCCCAGGATTCGACCTATCGCCTAGCGCCCGGCGACCGGGTCGGGTTATCGGTCTATGGGCAGGCCGAACTGTCGGGCGAGTTCGTGGTCAATGGCAGCGGCGCTCTGTTCCTACCCCTGGTGGGTGAAGTTTCCGTGTCCGCCATGACCTTGCCGGAGGCGCAGAAGCAGATCGTCAGCCATCTGGCCGACGGCTTTCTGCAGCAGCCGGTGGTGAGCCTGCGCATCACCGAGATGCGGCCGATCTACCTCCTCGGCGACGTGCGCGTGGCGGGGAGCTATCCCTTCCGCTACGGCGCCTCGGTCCTCAGCGGCATCGCCCTGGCCGGCGGCTTCGCCTTGCCCGAACAGGCGCAGATCGCCCAACGCACGGAGTTCCTCAGCTCCGACGAGCGCGTCCGTGTGCTGGAGGCGACCCAGCGCCTGCTGATGCTCCGGCGCGAGAGGCTGGAGGCGCAACGACACGACCGGGAGGACTTCACGCCACCGGGCAGCAGCGGGCACGACGAGGGCTTCTCCCGCCTGCTTGCGGAGGAACGCGGGATCCTGAAGGCGCAGCGGAGTGCGTTCGTGCAATCCGCGGAGATGCTGCGAGCGCAGAAACCGCGGATCGAGGCCGAGATCGGCGGCGTCGAGGCGCAACGTAAGGCGGAAGAAACCCAACTCCGGCTGATTCAGTCCCATCTCGAAGATTACGAGAAACTCATCAGCAATGGCTTGGCACGACGATACCAAGGCATCGAGCTGCAGCGGGAGGAGGCCCGGAACAAGGGTACGATCGCTCGGCTGAACTCCGAACTCGCCCGGCTCGACCTGGCGATCGGTGATCTCGGATTGAGGGTGCAGGAACTCACCGACACCTATCATCGCCGAATCCTCACCGAGTTGCAGGACGTCACCACGCGTCTGACCGAAGTAGAGATGCAGCTGCCCAGCGCCCGCGAGATCCGGGAGGCGCGCCTCCAATCCGGCGGCACGCTCGGTGCCGCCAGCCCCGGCGCCCCGGCGCGAAAGGTCTTCATCACGCGAACCGTAGGAGAGCGGACGGAAACCTTCGAGGCCGATGAGCGGGCGCTCCTCCAGCCAGGCGACATCATCGATGTGCGTCGCGAGCCGCCGACGGCATCGATCAGGACGAGCCTTGTCCTACCCGAACCGGGCGCCCTCCCCCCGCGCTGATCCAAGACGCAGACTCTTCCCAGTGAAGACCGGCTCGCCCCGGATGCCGCTGGCTCGTCGATGCCGCGACGGCGATCCGCCAACTGCTTACTGAACCCACATCGGCACAGGCTGGCACCGGACACTTCCTCGGACGTATCGGTATCGCAGCTTCACCTCGACACCCGAACTGCTCAGACACGCGGCGCACCTGCAAACACATTGAAAGAGATTGCTCTACTACAGAAATTATAGTACTTAATATTGCATTATTGTACTGGAATTTTATTCATTACCCTGCAGAATACTAGCTCCCGCCTACGCGGATTTCGATTTACTTGAAAGTACAGGCGAGATGCTTGGCGGAGCGTCATTGATGAACTCACGACTCCAGCCACTCCAGGCACCATTGGTCGAGAACCGTCTCCTGCGGGCGCTTCCCATCGAGGTCTTCAACCAGATGCTGCCGCAGTTGGAGGAGGTGGCTCTGGTCGTCGGCGAGCGGATCGTCATCGCCAACGAACCCATCCCGCACGCCTATTTCATCGAAAGCGGATTAGCGTCCGTGACCATGGCCATCGCCGAACGCGGCACCGTGGAGATCGCCGTCGTCGGGCGCGACGGCATGGTCAGCACCGCCCTGGTGCTTGGCATCGAGCATACGCCGCTCACCGTGGAGGTCCGCGTGGCGGGCCGGGCCCTGCGGATCGGCGCGGGCGCCCTGCGCCAGGCGATGGCCCAGAGCAGTGCTCTGCGTGATATCCTTTTGCGCTACGTCCAGGTCGTCATCCTCTGGACCAGCCAGATGGCGCTGGCCAACCGTCACCATTCGGTGGAGGAGCGCCTGGCGCTCTGCCTCCTCCTGGCTAGCGACAGGCTCGATGAGGGCCGCGTGGTCATGACTCACGAGATGCTGGCGCTGATGCTCGGCATGCACCGCCCGCGTGTCACCGTCGCCCTGCACGAGCTGGAGCGCACGCGCATGATCGTGATGCGCCGCGGGCAGATCACGATCCGTGACCGGCTCAAGCTCGTCGAACTGGCCGGAGACAGTTATGGTCTCGCCGAGGCCGAGTACGAACGACTGATCGGCCCCTTCATCTGAGACCAGACGGAGGTGAGGGAACTCATCACCCGCCGCCCGTGCGACGGCGGGCGTCCGCCGAACGCGCCGAGGCCAAGCATCGAACGGAACCAGCGTCGATTTCCCTCACGGCGCGTTGGGTCTGCATGTCAAAAGCGCCGAGGCGCCGCGCAGTGGTCTCGAAGGGCGCCGGACGATCAGGCTCTCGGATGGAAGTGACCCACCTCGCGCGTCGGCCTGATGGAAGTCCTCGCAAAAGCTGGTTGGACAGGTACGGCGAGGCCCTGCGGCACCGGCGGATGCACTCGTCCGCCGGTGCCGGATTCGGCGTGAGCGCCGATCAGGTCTGCCTCAGTTTCGAGGCCGGCAGCGCAGCCACGCGTGACGCCACGGCGTTGCCTATGGCCTCACCCGGATCGTCCGCGGAGCGGGCCGGGACGGCCTGGTCCCGCACCCGGCCGGAGGAAGCGTCGGCGGTGTCGGTAGCGATCATCCTGGTGAAGAGGAGGTGCAGTACGACGAGGCGGACGGCGTTGGCGAGGCAGAGGGCGATACAGGCTCCGTTCAGGCCGAACCCGATGATGAGCGGGATGGCGATCGGGATCGTCGCCACGGCCCCGGCCGCGTTCACGATCAGGGCCTGTTTGGCTTGCGAGACGCCGTGGAAATAGGCGCACACGATGTCCGTCACGAACGCGGCGAGGGCCGCGATGGCGAGGAGCCGGACCGGGGTCGCGATGTCCGCATAGGGCGAGTGGGCACCGTAGATCAGGCCCAGCACCTCGTGAGGGAATGCCACGATGGCCGCCAGAAACACGATCACGATGGGCATCCCCGACAGGGCGAGGGGGTGGGTGGCGCGCCATGCCTCCGCCTTTCCCCCGGCATGCGCCCGTGAGGAGACCTGAAGGATGACGTTGCCGAGCCCGATCATGAGCGGGTTGAGCAGGTTGACGATGTTGAAGCCGGCCTGGAGCAGCGCCGGCAGAGCGGCCCCGGACAGGGCGGCCAGGAACCAGAACAGGAACTGGACCCGCAGGGCGGCGCAGAGGTTGTTCGCCAGCGCCCATCCGCCGAGGCGCCAGAATTCCAGGGCGACGGTCCGGATACGGATCATCGCATGTCGGCGCAGGGAGAACCCCACCTGTATCCCCTGGAGGACCGCCGCCGCCGCCGATGTGACGGTCATGGCATAGAGGGCGGTCTCCAGGGTCAGGTCACCCCGGAGCGCGAGCCAGAGGGCGATCAGGATCTGCCCCATATAGCTGACGATCTCGCCGGGGACGGCGGCTCCGAAGCGCAGTTCCACGAACAGGTAGCGCCGGAACGCCTCCTGCACCTGCCAGACCAAGAAGTAGACGAGCAGAGCCGCGATGAGATCCGGCCGGCCGATGAGGAAGGCCGTGACGGCCAGGACGAGACCGGCCGGAACGCACAGGCCGACGAGAAGGATGAAGCTCACGCTCATCAGTTCGCCGATGCGGTCCCTGTCCGCGGGATCGGCCAGGACCGACATCGGATAGAACAGCACCGACGCCATGACGGTGTAAAGGATCATCAGGATCCCGAAGAGCAGCGCGAAGGCACCGTATTCCTGCGGCGGCAATGTCCGCGCGAGGGCGATCGTGAACAGGAAGTTGCCGAGGCTCGCGACGCCTTGATCGATCAGGGGCCAGGCGATCCGTGCAGCCCGCACTCTAGCGAGCACCGGCCGGCTCCACCGCCGACGGCGTCGGGCAGGCCACGGCCGCGCGGGACAGCGGCGCGCCGCCTCCGCCGACAGGCGTGAACACGATGATGATCGAAGCCATGATCGACATCCGCTGGATGGCCGCCGAGAAGAAGTCGTGCAGAAAGGGAACGGGCCGTTGGGCCGCTCCTATGAGGACAGCTTGGACGGCAGCAGGTTGCCGCGGGGGTGATGCGACCCTGCTTCCTCGAAATGCCCCCGGTAATCGTTGTAGTGGGAGCATTGGTCGACCACGCGGAAGTCCTTGTGCTCCGTCAGATTGACATGAGTCAGGACCAGGCCGCGCAGGCGCACGGAATTGTCCTGCAGCCGCCGCAACGCCGCCTGGACCGTCTCGCGCGGGGTCCGGTTCCAGTGAACGGCCATGACCGTGACGTCGGCGAGACCGCCCATCGTCAGGACATCGATGGACAGCATCACCGGGGGAGCCTCGATGAGGACGAGATCGAAGTTCTCTCGAGCCCGCTCTATGAAACTCTCGAAAGCCGGCGTCAGGAAGAGGTCGTGCGAGTCGCCGTTCTCGGCGCGATGCAGCACCACGACCCTGCCGGGGTCGTTCCGCATTGGGAATCCCGCCGGGTCGCCGAACACGACATCCTCGAGGCTGGGCTGGTCGGCCTCCGCGTAGCGGCGCGGCGTGCTGTCGATCACGAGGGTCCGGATGCCGCGCTGAGCCAGGAGACTCGCCATCGCCATGCAGAGAAGCGACTTGCCCTCGCCGGGTACCGAGGACGTCACCATGACGACCCGGGGCTCGGCCAGGGCGCGGGCTCCGGTGAGCGATGCGCTGACGAGGCGTATCGATTCGTCGAACATCCGGACCTCGGCGGTCGACGAGCTGCCGGTGAGTTCCGGTACCATCCCGAGGCAGCGGTGGGCGGTTTCGTGCGCGATCTCGGCATCGGACCGGAAGCCTGTGTCGCGCCGGTCCATCATCACGGCGTAGCCGATCCCCACGCCGCTCGCCCCGAGGACGCTGAGGCAGATCAGCATGAATCGGTTCGGCCCCGACGGGACCGTCACGGGCTTGGCCGCCATGACGATCTGCGTGGTCGACGACTTCATCCCCGTGAGCGCCAGCGCCTGGGCATGGCCGTCGCTGAGCAACTTGAGGCGCTCGCGGATGGCCACCGCGTTGGTCTGCAGGCTCTGCAGCTTGGCGTCCTGCCCCATCCCCTCGACAAGGTTCGCTTTCAGCACGTCGACCCTGTCGGCGAGGTTCGCCTCATCGGCGGTCGCCGCTTTGACGTCGCTCTCGAGATTGCCGATCGCGCGCTTGATCTCCTCGCGAAGCCGTGATTGCGCGGCCTCGATATTGGCCTTGGCCTGCAGGTAGGCCGGATGACGCGGTCCGGTCGCGGCGACGTTGGCGAATTCCCGCGTGGCCGATTCCGCGCTCTCCAGCATCCTTTGGATCAGGGGCGCGCCGGAAAGGTCCTGCGCCGATGGGGTGCCACCGGCGGCGAAGACCTCCTGCGCCCGCGACAGGCGCGCCTCGGCGGCGATCCGGGTCTGGCGAGCGGCGGCGAGGTGGGCCACGGCATCGCGCACCTCCTGCTGCGGCAGGCTCATGCCCTGTGTGCCGCCCTCCACATAGCCGGTCTGCCGCCTGTAGCGATCGACGGCAGCCTCGGCATTCTCGAGTTCCCTCCGGCTCTCGCCGATCTGCTCCTCGAGCCAAGTCCTCGTCCGCTCGGCCGCCGCCACCCCCATCTCCAGGCGATTGCGCAGATACGCGTCGACCACGGCGTTGACGATCCGCGCCGAACGCTCCGGCGAGGTCGAGTTGTAGGACACGTTGATCAGGTAGGCCCGCGTGTCGTTGGTCACGGTCAGGTTCCGCGAGACTTCGCGGGTGACCGCCTCCACCGAGGCGCTGGAATCGGCGGGCTCCTTCGCGGATCCGGGCAGTACCGTGGAAAGGATACGGGAGACGAAGCCCGGCCCGCGCGCGAAGGCCGGGTCGTCCTGGAGCTTGAGGTCCTCGACCGCATGTCTGACGGTGGCCAGCGAACGGATCACCCGCGCCTCGCTCTCGACGATGGCCCCGGCATCGAGGCTGGTCGCCGCCTGCTGGTTCGGCGACGTGGCCTGTGAGGCAGCGACGCGGCTGAGATCGACCTGGATCAGGGATTCGGCGCTGTACTTGTCGGGCAGTGACCAGCAGATGGCGGTCGCGAGCAGCAAGGCGGCGGCGGCGAGCCCGACGATCACCCGGCGATGCCGGAGGATCGCGGTGAGGAACCCCAGGGTCTGGGCTTCGTAGGTCTGGCGGAGCACGACGCTGACCCCGCTCTTCGAGTGGTCCAGAACCCGGTTCATTCCGTCCTCGTTGATCGTGGCATGTGCGGCGCTCCGGTCGGAGGATCGGCCGTCTTCCGGGCATCCGGGCCATGACGGCGGAGCTTTCATCCACCATCCGGCCGATCCACCGTCTGGTCGGTGTGATTGAGAGGGATTTCGACTTGGCTTGGGAAGTGAGATCACGGACTAATTCGTTCGCCCCGGCGCTCTAGACCGTTTTTCACCTTCCTTTCGGCGAGAAGTAATCCTCACTGTTTTGCAGAAACCGGTACAGGGCCGGCGGCATCGAGATCTCGCGCCGGCCGCAACTGTAACGGAAGGTGATAATTGCTCCCTGCAGGATCGAACTGGTGGATGACCGCTCGGCACAGCCCTCACCGGCAGCGATCCCCGTCGCGCACTTCGCTCACCGGACGGCGGGAGCCATGACGTTGCGCGCGCTCCGCCATGCGCTGCCCCTCGCCGGGCTGATCCTCTGGCAGGGGGGCGACCCGGCGCGGGGAGAGGGCGCGGAGGGCGGCTGCCCCGGCAAGGCCGTGCGCGTCGCCGCCGGCGAATCGATCCAGCGAGCCGCGATCCGCGCCGGAGAGGGCGGGACCATCTGCATCGGCGCCGGCCTCTACCGGATGCAGGAGATCGCGCCCCTGCGCGGTCAGACGTTCCTCGGCGAGCCCGGCAGCGTCCTCGACGGTTCGCGCATCGTCCGGCAGTTCGAACGGGCGGGCCCGTACTGGTCCCTCACCGGATTGTACCCGCGCCATGTGGGCGCCGGCCGGTGTCGCGGCGGCGGCTCGCTCTGCCTCCTGTCGCTGGCCGTGTTCCTCGACGGACAGCCGCTCACCCGCGTCGCGTCGCGCGGCGATCTCGGTCCCGGACGTTACGTGGTGGAGGCGGCGGCCGGCCGCGCGATCCTCGCCGACAACCCGGAGGGACGCCGCGTCGAGGTCAGCGCGGCGCGCTTCGCCTTCCGCAGCCGGGCCGCCGATGTGCGGATCAAGGGGCTCGTCGTGGAAAAATACGACACGCCGACCCAGATGGGGGCGATCCGCGGTGGCGACGGCACCGGGTGGCGCGTGGAGGATTCGCAGATCCGCCTGAATGCCGGGCTCGGCGTCGATGTGGGCTCCGACGGGGCGATCACCGGCAGCACGATCGAGCGGAACGGCCAGCTCGGCGCGGCCGCGCAAGGCCAGCGGATCCTGATCGAGAACAACCGCATCGCTTGGAACAACACGGCCGGCTTCGACCCCGAATGGGAGGCCGGCGGCCTCAAGATCACCCAGAGCCAGGAGGTGGTCCTGCGCGGGAACCGCGTCCACGACAATGCGGGTCCGGGCCTCTGGTGCGACATCGATTGCCGCGACGTCCTGTTCGAGAAGAATACGGTGGAGAACAATTCCACCGCCGGGATCTTCTTCGAGATCTCCTACGACGCCGTGATCCGCGGGAATACGCTGCGCTTCAACGGCGCGGGCCATCCGGTCTGGTTCTGGGGGGCCGACATCCAGGTGGCGGCCTCGAGCGGCGTCGAAGTCTTCGACAACACCATCACCGTCCGGCCCGACGGCCGCGCCATCGTGCTCGTCGACCAGGGCCGCGAGAAGGACGGCGGCGGCTTCTACAGGACGACCGGAAACCGCGTCCACGACAACCGGATCCTGTTCACCGGCAGGGGCAGCGCCGGCGGCGTCACGGATACGAACGAGGCCGCCCCGAATGCCCGAATCATCGAGGAGGGCGGCAACAGTTTCGACAGGAACACCTACGCCGCGCCCGCCGACGTGAAGCCGGTCTTCATCTGGGGGCGGACGCCCATCGACTATGCCGGTTTTCGCGATGCCGGGCAGGAGAAGCTCGGCCGCCTCGTCACGCGGACGGCACCACCTTGAGAAGCCCCCTCGTCGGCCAGCGCGACGTGTCGCCCCTCGCGGATGCGGCGCGGGACTTGAAGAGCATCAGGTTGTGGCCCGACAAGATCATCTCCCGCCGCTCGCGCAGGAGGATGTCCTGCAGCGGAAAGCTGGTTCCGTCGCCCGGCAGCATCCAGTCGTGCGGTTCGACGATGATCGCATGCGGCTCGGCGACCCAGCCGATCTCGCCGGAGAACACGTCCTTCTCGAAGCCCTCGACATCGATCTTGACGATCAGCAACTCGCCATTGGGGATCAGGTCCTTGAGTTCCGCGATGACGGTGATGGGGATGCCGTGGTCGGAGCGCTCGGTCCGTCCCCTGTCGGCGTTGCCGTTGCCGTGTTCGAGGTTCACGCAGCCGCTCCGGCCGCCGAGGGCGGTGGGGACGACGCAGATATTGGCGCAGACCTCGGTGTTCTGCCGGCAGACGACGAGGTTGTCCTCGTCCGGCTCCACCGCCAGCACGACCGCCCTCGGATAGGCCCGCGCGAAATAGCGCGCCGCGATTCCCACATTGGCGCCTCCGTCGATGATGATCGGCGTGTGTCCCGCCGCGCAGATCCGCTCGTACTCGCTCCGGGTGGCCGCCCCCTGGCGGACCCGGTCGAGGTCGTAGATCATGCGGCCGAAGACGGATCTCAGCACCTCCATGTCCGACGTGTGCGGCCGGATGTAGAACGCACCGTGGATCGTCCGGACCAGACGGGCCCCGCGGGAGGATGCGCGGCGGTGCAGCCCGCGCAGGAGCACGGGCAGGCCGAGTTGCTTGACGTCGCTGTAGTGCCTGTAGGCGCGATCGACGAAATCCATCTTCGGTCTCCCTGCCGGGCAACGGGGTGTCGTCCATCGCGGAACGGGACGGTACCGACGGACGATGCGGTCCCCGGATCAGGCGCTCTTGCGCACGGGATAATGCATCAGGCCGTCGAGCCTGCGCCGGAGGATGGCGGCGAGCTTGTCGACGGCGGGCTCCTGGAACAGCGTCTCGTGCGTCGCCGCGATCTTGTGGATGTCGATCCCCCCCCGGACGAGACCGCCCCAGCCGAGATCCGGGCCGGCGAGGAGATAGGGGACATACGCATCCGTCGAGCGGAACAGCAGCATGCTCCCGGCATAGGGCTCGGGCGTGTAGCGGCTCTGCGCGACGAGATAGGCGTTCATGATGAACTGCGCGCGGTACATGTCGGGGATCGGGATGTTCGGGTCGAAGCGCTCCCGCGCGAATTCCGCGGCGCGGCGGCGGCGCTCGATCAGGCGGGACGGCCATCCCAGCGTGTAGCCGAGGCTCCAGCGGCGGACCGCCCAGAGCCGCTCGACCGTGCTGTGATGCTGCGCGACGCTGGTGGTCGACAGAGTGTCGAAGAGGACCAGGAGCGCGATGGAATAGCCCGCGCGCGTCAGTTGCTGCGCGACCTCGTAGGCGATCACCCCGCCACCGGAATAACCCGCGATCCGGTAGGGACCGTGCGCATCGACCTCGCGGATGGCCGCGATGTAGGACGCCGCCATCTCCTCAATGGATTCCAGCGGCGCGAGCCGCCCGTCGGCACCGCGCGCCTGCAATCCGTAGAAGGGCTGGTCCCGGCCGAGGCGCCGGCTCAGCTTCTCGAAGTTGAGGACGTTGCCCTGGCCGCCATGGATGCAGAAGATCGGGGCACGGGTGGGGACGCCCCGGCAGATCTCCACCAAAGGCGACCAGGCGACGGACGGCATGACCAGCACCTTGTCCGGCTCGCCTCCCCCGGCGGTGCCCTCGTCCGTGGGTTCCGGCGCGGCCATTCCGCCGACCAAAGTCGCTAATTGGCGCAGGGTCGATGCACGAAACAGGGTGGCGATCGGCAGATCCACGTCGTGATTCTTGCGGATCCGGGCAAACAACCGCACTGCCAGCAAGGAAAAACCGCCAAGCTCGAAAAAGTCGTCCTGGGGACGCACGACGGCGATGCCGAGCAGGTCCGCCCAGTATCCGGCGATCTGACGCTCGAGAGCGTTCGCGTAGTCGAGATCGCCGCCGACCGGCTTGGCCGAACGCTGCGCCGACATCGTTTTCGGACGAATGGCTGCAAGGGTTTCCCGGCGCAGGTCTGACAGGGCGATCGACGAGGCCACGATCCCGGCGCCCCGGCAGTCGAGCACCCGGCGGAGCAGTTCGGGAGCGTCGGCCGCCATGATGCCGGCATTGAGCCGCGCCTCCAGACTCGGCGGACGGGCATCTGCCTGCGAGGACTTCACCGATCGGGACACGCTCTGCAGGGTGAAGTCCTCGAACACGGCGAGCGGTACCCCGTTCACGTCGCCGATCACCACGTCGAACCGAGCGGAGGCACCGTGCTGAAGCGCCGTCAGTCGTACGTGACTGCGGATTCGGCGAGGCCAGCGCCCCGGGGGAAGCCGCATGCGCTCGATCGACGTAGGGACGTAGACCATGTCGTCGGCCGGGGGCGCGAGGAGATGCAGCCCGAAGGTGGTCGCGAGATCCGTGAGCGCAGGGTGCGCCGTGATGCCGTCGAGGTCGGCAGCGAACTCGGCGGGCAGTTCCAGTTCGGCCACGGCCTCCCAATCACCGCGCTCGATCCAGCGTATCGTGTGCCAGCGCGGCCCGAACGTCACGGTCTCACCCTGCGGAAAACCAAGGCCCGGAAGCGCGTGCGCCCCTTCCCGACGCGCCGCCCGGCGGGCCACCCTCCGGACAGCCCAGGGCAGGGCCGATCCCGGCCACAGGGTGGCGCGCGCATGCTCGACCCATTCTTCGCCCAGGAGGGGGCGGCTCTCGACAGACATTCTGTACCCGCCGCTAGCAAGGACCGTGAGCGTCGTCCGTACGAGACGCTTCACCCCAGGTTCGAACACGAGGGGAAGATCGACGGTGAGCCCGCGCAGGTCGACACCCGTCGATGCGAACCCCGCCGTGGCGGCGGCCAAAGCGATCTCGGCATAGGCCGCGCCGGGCAGGATCGGACGTCCGTCGAGGACGTGCTCCGCCAGGACCCACATGTGCGCAGGATCGTAGAGCGCCTGAAAGGTGATGGTGGTCTCGGTGCGACCCGTCTCGGCCCCGAGGAGCGGGTGCCCTTCCGGGGTACCGGACAGGGACGCCCCCCCGTGGATCCGGGCCGCCATGCCGATGTCGCCCCAGATTCCCCATGCCACCGACAGGCCATCGCTACGGCGGGCGGCCAGGGCGTCCAGGGCGGTGTTGGCGGCGGCGTAATCGATCTGTCCGGGAGGCCCGATCTGGGCGCTGGTGGACGAGAACACCGCGAACAGATCGAGGCTTCCCTGCGGTAGCAGTGCATCGAGGACCAAACCGCCGGCCAGTTTCGGCGCCATGACCCGACGACTGGATTCCAGGGTCTTTTCCAAGATTGGGCCGTCGTCGATGGAGCCCGCAGCATGGAAGACCCCGTGGATCGCGCCAAAACGCTTCCGCGCGGCGGTGATCACCCGCTCCATGGCAGCGTGGTCGGTCACATCGGCGCTCAGCGACAGGATCTCGGCTCCCTCCGCCTCCAGAGTGTGGATTGCTGCCGCATGCGCGGAGGCATTGCGCCCCACCAACACGAGGCGCGCCTTCACGTCGCTCACCAGCCACGCAGCGAGGGTGAGGCCGAGTCCGCCGAACCCGCCTGTGATGAGATAGACGCCGCTCTGGCGCAGGCGGTGCGGTAGCCCGGCAGGATGCTCGATCCGCGCCGGGACCATCCGCTGAACCAGGCGTATGCCGGCGCGATGAGCCACCAAATCGACGCCGTGCTCCGCATCGCATTCCGCGAGGATACGGGCGGCCTCCGCCACCGGATCCGCGTCGCGGATGGGGCCATCCTCGCCGCCGAGATCGATGACCTGCGTCGCCAGGCCCGGCATCTCGCGGGGCAGGACACGGCACAAGCCGAGGAGGGTCGCGCGCTCCGGGTGGCGGGCCGCATGGTTCGGGGGCGACTGGCTCTCCCGCGTCACGATGGTCAGGCGCTTGGGCGAAGCGACGTCGCAATATTGCATCGCCTGGCAGAGGGAGAGAAGGCTGTCGAAACCCAGCACCTGTTCGGCCGAGGGGCGATCCAGGGACGGGTCGGGCATGCTCATCGACCAGAGGTGGAGGATGTGATCCGGCGCCATTCCTTCGCGGTCGAGGGCCGTGATCAGGTCCCGGTATTGGGTCGGCTGGTCGGGCCGCAACTGGAACAGGCGGTTGCGGACGGTGAAGGTTTCGCCGGAGCGCACGACCGCCACGCTGGCGCCCCGGTTTTCGAGAGCCGTGAGGATCGCGGTGCTCAGGCGCGACGCGTCGGCGAAGACCAGCCATGTCCGGTCCGGCGTGGCCCGGTTCGGCGCGACCGACGCAGGCAACCATTGCGGCACCGAAAACCAGTTTTCCATCGCGTCGAGGCGCTGCAGCACGGGCGCCTCGGCCTCGGCGACGACCGGCGTCGCAGCCGACCGCGTCGGCTCGATCCAATGCCTATGCTTCTCGAAGGCGTAGGTCGGCGCGGACACACGGCGCGCATCGCCGCCTCGGATCGCCGCCCAATCGACGGCATGGCCGCAGGCCCAGAGCTTGCTGATCGCGGTCAGCGCGACGCAGACGTCCGATTCCGTGTCCCCCGGCTGGCCCATGGTCGGGGCGATGGCCAGAGGCGCGAAGCCCCCGCCCTCCGCGAGACGCGCGAGGGCACCGAGGCTGTGGCCCGGCCCGATCTCGAGGAGCACCCGGTCCGGCTCGGCCAGGATCGCCGAAACGCCGGCCGCGAAGCGGACCGTCTGCCTGAGATGCGACACCCAATAGTCCGGCCGCGTGAGTTCACCCGGACCGACGAAGGCGCCGCTTAGGTTCGAGACGAAGGGAAGCGTGGGCTCGTGGAGGGCGATCGATGCCAGGCATGCGCGAAACCGGTCGAGGAAGGGATCGAGCATGCGCGAATGAGCGGCGACGTCGATGCGCAGGCGGCGGAACTCGATCCCGTCCTCCGCCAGCCGCCGTTCGAGGGCGGCGATCTCGTGGACGGACCCGGTCGCTACGGTCAGCGTCGCGGCGTTCTCCGCCGCGATGTCGAGAGCGTCGCCGATCCGGTCGCGCAGCTCGGCCGAGGGTAGCGACACCGCCAGCATGGCGCCCGCGGGCGCGGCTTCGAAGATCTGCCCGCGCAGAACGACGACGGACAAGGCATCGGCGAGGGACATCACGCCGGCGATGCAGGCGGCGGCATACTCGCCCATGCTGTGCCCGATCACGGCGGCGGGGCGGATGTTCCAGGCGAGCATCATGCGCGCCGTGGCGTATTCGACGATGAACAGGGCAGGGATGGTGTAGCGCGGCCGCGCGAGGAGGGCGGCGGCGGCCGCATCGCCCGGTTCGCTGTCGAGGAGCAGCGCCCGCAGGCCGTCCGGGGCATCGGGCGGCAGCAGCGCCAGACAGGCCTCTAGCGCCTCCCGAAAGGCCGGGACCTCCCGGTAGAGATCGCGGCCCATGCCGGGATACTGCGCCCCGCCGCCGGGGAACATGAAGACCGCGCCGACGGTCCCGGCGCCGACGCTCCCCGTTCCCATGCGGCGATGCGTGTGGCTGGCGAGGATCTCGCACGCCCCCGCGCGATCGCGGGCGATGACGGTGCAGCGATGCGGGAAGGCGCGACGGCCGGTCTGGGTGGTGAAGGCCGCGTTCGCCAGGGTGAGGTCCGGCGAGGGATCGGCCAGCGCCTCCCGCCATTTGCGTTTCGCCCCGTCGAGGGCCTCGGCGGTCCGTGCCGACAGGGCGAGGATCTGCCAGTCCCGCGCGGGACCCGGCACAGGCACGGCCGGGGCCTCTTCCAGGATGACATGGGCATTGGTGCCGCCGACCCCGAGGGAGTTCACCGCGGCGCGCCGGGGCGTCCCAGTCCTTGGCCAGGGTCTGGCCGACGTGACCACGGAGAACGGGCTCGCGGAAAAATCAAACCGGCCATTGGGCCGCGCGCAGTTCAGGCTCGCGGGCAGTTCCTCGTGATGCATCGCCAGGGCGACTTTGATCAGGCCCGCCACCCCGGCCGCCGTGTCGAGATGCCCGATATTGGTCTTCAGCGAGCCGATGCCGCAGAACTGGCGCCGGCCGGGAACGGAATAGGCCTCGCTCAGGGCCGCGAGTTCGATGGGGTCGCCCACGGGCGTGCCGGTGCCGTGGGCTTCGATGTAGCTGACGCTGCCGGGGTCGATCCCCCCGACGGCGAGAGCCTCGGCCGCCGCGCGTGCCTGCCCCTCGACGCTGGGCGCGAGGTAGCCGGCCTTGGTCGAGCCGTCGTTGTTGACGGCAGATCCGCAGATGACCGCATAGATGTGGTCGCCGGCGGCGATGGCGTCTTCCAGGCGGCGCAGGGCCACGATACCGGCCCCGCTGCCGAAGAGGGTGCCGTTGGCCTCGTCGTCGAAGGCACGGCAATGCCCGTCCGGCGATAGAATCTCGCCTTCGGCGGCCCGGTAGCCCTGTCGGTGCGGCACCTCGATGGTCACGCCGCCTGCCAAGGCCATGTCGCACTCGCCCGACAGTAGGCTCTGGATCGCGAAATGGACCGCCACCAAGGATGTGGAGCAGGCAGTCTGCACCGAGATGCTCGGCCCCTGCAGGTTAAGGAGGTAGGAGGCTCGGGTCGCGAGGAAGTCCTTGTCGTTGCCCGTATGACGCAGGAGGAAGAGCCCCACCTGTTCGAGGAGCTCGGCATTGGTGAGCAGGTTGTTGGCGAAATAGGCCTGCATGCCGCAGCCCGCGAAAACGCCGATGGCTCCCTCGAACGTCTCGGGACAATGGCCTGCATCCTCCAGCGCCTCCCAGGTACATTCGAGGAAATGGCGGTGCTGGGGGTCGAGAATGGCCGCCTCCCGAGGGCTCAGGCCGAAAAATCCCGCATCGAACGCTTCCATGTCGGGCAGAACCATTCCGGCCTTCACGTAGCGCGGGTCGCGCAGATGCGTGGCCGAGACACCGGAGGCCAGCAGCTCCTCGTCACTGAACCAATGCGTCGCTTCGCGCCCCGCCCTCAGCAGGCGCCAGAGGTCGCCCGTCGTGGCTGCGTCCGGAAACCGCCCCGCCATGCCGACGATGGCGATCCTGCCGGTTGCATCACCTGCCGTTTCAGGGGTCGGCGAAATCATGACGTACCTCACGTTTCTCTACTGGCCGATGGCTACGCGACGGGCGCCGGCATCTCCTGGCGCCGTCTCAGCGCCTGCCGCGCCTTGGCCCGATCGTGTCCCCGGTCGGTTGCCGAGGGGCCGGTGGCGAATCCTCCGAGATGCAGCGAGAGGGTGCGGATCGTGGGGAAGCGGAACAGGTCGGTGATCGCGATTTCCCGGCGGAGTTCCTCGCCGAGACGGCGCTGGACCTGCACCACGAGGAGGGAGTGACCGCCGAGGTCGAAGAAGTTCTCGGTTGTGGCGACGACCGGCCGGCCGAGCGCTTCGCCCCAGATGCCGGCGATCAGCGCTTCCACTGAACTCATCGGCACTTCGGGCGGAGCAGCGGCCTCCGGTGCCTGATGCGGCGCGGGCAGCGCGCCTCGGTCGACCTTGCCGTTCAGGGTCATCGGGAGGGCGGGCAGAACGACGATCACAGCCGGGACCATGAAGGCGGGCAGGGTCGAGGCGACCGCCTCGCGCAGGGCCTCGGGCCGCAGGGTCGCGCCGTCCCTGGCGGTGACGTAGCCCACCAGGCGCTGGTCGCCGTCGCTATCCTCGCGCGCCACCACGACGGCGGCGGCGATGCCGGACTGGCGCGCCAATGCGGTCTCGATCTCGCCGAGCTCGATCCGGTGCCCCCGGACCTTGACCTGGTGATCGAGCCGCCCGAGGAAGATCAGCGCTCCCGAGGCGTCCCGGCGGACGAGGTCGCCCGTCCTGTAGAGCCGCCCCGGACCGAAGAGATTGGGAATGAACCGCTCGGCCGTCAGCTCGTCGCGGCCGAGATAGCCACGGGCGAGGCCCTCCCCGCCGATATGGAGCTCGCCCGCCACATAGGCCGGGCACGGGCGCCGGTGCGCGTCGAGCACGTGCAGCACCGTGTTGGCGATGGGTTCGCCGAGGGTCACGCCGCGTTCCACGCCGTCGATCTCGACCACGGCCGACCAGATCGTCGTCTCCGTCGGGCCGTACATGCCGAGGAATTTTCCGGGCAGGAGGTCGCGCAGCCTTCCGGCGAGGTCCGCGCTCAGGGCCTCGCCGCCCACCATCATGGTGCCGAGTTGCGCGAGGGCGCGCCGGCCCGCCGCATCGGCCACCAGCATCCGAGCCATGGAGGGGGTGCATTGGAAGTGGGTGACCCGGTGCCGGACGATCTCCTCGGGAACCGAGGCGGGCACCGTCGCGGTGAGGGTTCCGGCCAGAACCATCAGCCGTTTCAGGTGCTCGAGATGGTCGAGGGCGAGATCGGTCGGCACCCCGAAATCGACGAGGCAGGCGATCTCGTCGGTCCCGATGCGCCGCACCGCCTCGACCATGCCGAGGCAGGATTCCGGGGTGCCGAACAGGCCGCCGGTGCTGTGATAGCGCTCGAAGGCGTGGTCCAGCAGCGCGTCGCGATCGGCGGGCGACAAATCCTCGGCGTCGAGGATCTCGGCCGGCGTGCGACCGTCGGAGGCCGCGCGCTGGACGAAGGTCGGGAAGGTCCAGGCGGCCTGCCTGACCAGATCCATCGCGCTGCCGAGGTAGCGCTTCATGGGCTCGCGGACGGTCTCGCGGACCGCGTCCTCGTCCTCGCCCACGAAGGTATGGAGCATGAGGGTCACATGACCCTCACCGGCATGCCCGGCCTCCCGCCAGGCCATGCGGTATTGCCGGATCTTGTCCGCCAGTTCCTCGAGGGTCTGGCCGAGGAGATGGGTGAGGACGCCGCATCCCAGCCGCCCGGCCTGGACGAAGGTGTCGGGATTGCCGGCCGCCGTGAGCCACATCGGCAGTTCGGGCTGGATCGGCCGGGGCATCGTGCCGATCTCCACGACCTTGCCCAGCGGGTTGGGGAACGGCAGGCGCTCGCCGCGCCAGAGGCGGCGGATGTCATCGATCTGCCCCGCCATCTTGTCCTTGCGCTCGGCGAAGCGCTCGGGCGCCAGGACGAAGTCGTTCGGCTGCCATCCCGACGCGAAGGCGATCCCGGCCCGGCCCTTCGACAGGTTGTCGATCATCGCCCAGTCTTCGGCGACGCGCAGGGGATGGTGCAGCGGCAGGACGCAGCTGCCCGCGCGGATCTTGACGCGCTCGGTGCAGGCGGCGAGGGCGGCGGCGCTGAGGGCGGCGTTGGGGTAGAGGCCGCCGAAGGCGTGGAAGTGCCGCTCCGGCGTCCACACCGCCTCGAAACCGTTGCGATCGGCGAAACGTGCGCCTTCGAGCAGCAGACGGTACTTGTCCTGCGGGTCCGCCGCGTCGTCGTTCGAGAAGTAGAACAGGCTGAAGCCGGGGCCGGAACTGGGCTCGGAGCGCTGGCCGTGCAGCACCACCGAGAAGCCGCGCGCCAGGGTCCAGAGGATTTCGAGTACCGAGATGTCGAAGGACAGGCTCGTCGCCGCGAGCCAGATTCCGGGGGGATCGTGCGGGATGCGGGCATCCATGCCGGAGCAGAAATTCATCAGGTTGCGATGGGTGATCGCCACACCCTTGGGCCGGCCGGTCGAACCCGAGGTGTAGATGACGTAGGCGAGATCCTGCCCGCCGGCGCGACCGGGGGGCGGCGCGGCCTCGCCGCTGGCCTCCGCGGTGTAGAGCACCTGCGCCGGAGCGAAGGCGAGGCGATCCTGGATGGGGCGGCTCGTCAGCAGGACCTCGGCGCCCGAATCTTCGAGCATGTAGGCGAGGCGCTCGCGCGGATAGTCGGCATCGAGGGGCAGGTAGGCCGCACCGGCCTTCAAGGTCGCGAGGACGGCGACGACGAGATCGGGCACCCGCTCGTGGCAGATGCCGACGATGGTCCCCGGCCCGATTCCGGCCGCGACGAGGCGACCGGCGAGTTCCCCGGCGGCGCGGTCGAGCTCGCCATAGGTGAGGCGGGTTTTGCCCGCGACGACGGCGTCCCGCTCGGGCAGCTCGGCCGCCCTGGCGGCGATCTCGTCCTGGATCGTGCGATTGTGCGGGAAAGGCAGGGTGGTGGCGTTGAGCGCCGCCACGATGGCCGCCTCTTCCTCCGGCACGAGGGGGAGCGCGCCGAGGCGAATCTCGGGATCGGCCAGGAAGGCTTGGAGGAAGGCCGCGAACTGCCTCGCCATGGCTTGCGCCACCTCGACCTCGAAGGTCCGGCCGCAGACGAGGAGCTCCGCCCGGCTTTCGCCCTCGCTCAGAACCAGCAACAATTCGGAGCCGGAACGCGTCAGGAGACCCGGTTTCGCACCGCCATGGACCAGGCCTATCTTGCGCCATGCGACGGCCCTTTCGCGCATTTCGGGAGAGGCGGCGCGTTGCGGTAGATCGGCGGCCAGAATACCCCTGGCGGCGAGGTCGGCGCGCTCGGCTGCGAACACCGCCCGGAGCTCCGCAACCGAGCCGTCCCGGTCGACGGCCAGGGTCAGGGGACGGTCCGGCAGGAACCACGGCTCAAGCCCGGTCCCCGTTTCGTCCTGGGCCTTGGCGGCCTCGCTCAACGCCAGCGTGACGCGAGGTGTGTCGCAGACGAGGCCGATCCAGGCGATGAAGGCCGCCGCCGCATCGTCCGGGCTCGCCGTGCGGGCCAGCGGGATCGCGATCCGGTGAGGGGCGGCATCGGAACCACCGCCCCCGCGACGGGGATAAGGCAAGGTCGGCGCGGCGACCGTCTCCAGGCGCTCGATCCAGAACGCTTCGTGGACGGCGGCGAGGCGTTGGGCGGACGCGAGCGCCTCGGCGCGCGCCTCCTCGATCTCCGGCAGGACCGTGCCGGGGCTGAACAGAATGTCGGCCGGCTCGCCGAGCAGAGTGGTGAGGCCGGAAAGGACGATCTCGCGATCAGCCGTCGCGACCGAGACGAGGTCGGGGCCCACCCGCATGATCGTGCCGGGCCGGAGGTGATCGGAGGCGGGACCGATCTCCGCGCCCCGGACCAGGACCAGATCCTGCCCGGTGAAGATCTTCGGGCGCGCCAGCGGATTGTGCACCGGGCCGAAATCCAGGGCGCGGACGAGGGCCGCGATCCTCGCGGCGGGCTGGCGGAAATCCAGGGTCGCGGCGCGAGCCGGGCGCTTGAGCCGGCCATGATAGAGGCGCTCGCCCCGCTGGGGCCTCGCTTCCACGCGGCCCGAGACGAGCCCGTCGAGGAGGGCGGCGAAGCTCGAGGCGCCGGCCTCGTAGCAGCGGCCGTTGAGGCTGAAGACGGTGTCGCCGGGCAGGATATCGAAATGCTCCTGCGCCAGGATGGCGCCGGTATCGATGGTCTCGTCGATCTGATGCCAGGTGACGCCATGCGAGGTCTCCCCGGCGAGGATCGCCCAGGTCGTGGCATGGAGGCCGGCATGTCTCGGCAGGGGGCCATCGTGAAAGTTGATCGCCCGGCGCCGGACCCGGGCGAGCACGGCCGATGGGATCACGTCGAGATTGCCGACGCTGAACAGGAAATCCACCGGAGGATCGCGATGGCCGGCGGCCAGGAACGCATCCTTGTCGATGATCGCGATACCGGCGCGGCGCGCCCATTCGGCGGCGCGCCGATCCCGCGTGATCACGGCGGAGATCGCATGCCCGGCGGCCAGGAAGAGCTCCGCGCATCGGATCAGCAAGGTTCCGTCGCCGATGAAGTAGGCGGTGGACCGCCCATCGTCGTCGGCCTGACGGATATCCGTTTCGTCCTGGGAACGGTTCTCGATGAATTCCATCTCGACAGGCTCCGGCATCGCTGCGCGTCACAGAGATCGATGTTTGGCGATGACGCATCCAAGGCTTCGCATTCACCGCACGAAGACGGCGATGCATCGCGCCGTCATTCGAAAAAATCACGAATACATCGACGCAACTAAACTATAAATGCATCATTGCGGAGTATAACTGACACAAATCTGACGTTGAATCGCAGGAATAACGATTTTTCACTCAGCGCGAATTAGAGAATGACTTTAATCCAAGCTCGGCAAGGAGAATGCGGCGCGAATGCGCCCAGGAGAAGCGCTACTTGGGATTACTTAGCTTTTTCTCCGCGGATACTCCCTCGCTACGGGCGGGTTTCTGTTGCGGCACGGGCCGGACCGGTGACGGACGCAAGAGGGCGGAGACCGGCACACGCTGTGGCGCGCCGTCCGGTCCCGGACCGGCCTCTCCGCCGTCGAGGCCCGCTTTCGCCACGGGCTGAGCGGCGGAGGAGGCCGGCATCGACGCCGCGTCGCTCGCCTGAGGCCGCCCACGGTTCGGGCGCGGCGGTGTGCGGCGAAGGGTGGAGGCCGTTGGTTGTGGCTGGGCCTTCAGAGGCCCGAGGCCACGGGAATGGGCGACGGCGTCGAGGGAAGCGAAGGTGGCGCTGCCATGCGTCAACCATCCCGGGCGCGGATCGGCGACGGGCAGGACCGCCAGCGGCGCGGCCTCCACCGACCTGTCCATGGCGACCGGCAGCGCAGCGGACCGGACATCGCTTTTCGCGTCGTCATCGATCGAGGCCAGTTCCGTCCGCGCCGGTGCATCGCCGTCGCGGGCGCCCCCGGCATTCGCCAGGACCGCTTCGGCCGCTCGGCGCGCCTCATCCGCCGCCGCCTGCGCGCGCATCGCGGCATCGGTGCGCGCCAGGAGATCCGCGGCTTCGGACCGGAGGGTCGAGGCTTCCCGACGGCTCGCCTCGAACTGCTCCTCGAGGCGACGGAGCGCCTGTTCGCGGTCGTCCGCGCGGGCGGCCTGTGCCTGCCGCTCGGATTGCGCCCGCTTCAGATCGGCTTCGACGGTCTCCAATGCCCGGCTTCCCTCATCGAGCTGCCGGCTCAGGAGGGAGCGCGAGATCTCGGCCGCGTCCTTCTCGGAGCGGAGTTCCAGGGCGAGCGTCGCGATCCGGTCTTCGGCCTGCTGCAACGCGACGCGATGTCCGTCCTCGCTCTGGCGCGCCTCGCGCGCACCGACCGACCGGGTCGTCTCGACGACGAGACCGAAGACCAGCGCGGAAAGGATCGATGTCGTCGCCAGCAGCCAGGTGAGACTGCCGGGAATACGGGGGCCCGGCCGGTGCGGGCCAATGAGCTCGGCATGGTCGAGCCTGAACGACTCGGCCCAGCTTCCTGCCCCGCCGGACCCTGATTCTACGCCGGCCGACGAGGATGCCGAACCAGCCTGCGCCGCATCGGCCAAGCACCGCCCACCAGCACCCAGCGCGCCTTGAGAGCCGGCAAAGCTGTTTTGCTTGTCTAACCACCTGCCCAGCATAGCGAATCCTACATCACCGCAACTGAATGCCGGTGATTGTACCTCGCGCTGCCAGACAACGGAGATCGAAAGAGACCTACTCCGAACGGTCGATCTGGGACGAGGAGCGAGTCTGAACGAACACGAGGGAATCTATACAATCGATGACTTCGAGATATGCCAGGAATCCGCGGGCACACTCCCCAATGTTCGCCCGTAGAACCATCCGCAATTAACATCCGTATAGAGCTTTCGGATGGCAGATCACAGTCGGGCGCGGCTATCGATCAAATGGGATGACCAAAAAAGGATTATTTAATCGTTTTTTCATTGACGGTCAGATTGTTCCGATCCATACCAGACTCTCACTTTAATGTATCGATTTGTACATTACTTGTAAGTGGAGCGGTCGACTTTATCAGTACGAATTGGTGGAGGGCTGACGATGATTCACGTTTCCGGAACTACCTTTCCACGACCCAATTTTGCATCTACGGCGCGACCCGCAACCGTGATCAGCGGTGGAACTGCGCTCTACAGAGAAGGGTTACGATACATATTGCTGAAGAGCGGGTTCGACGTGATTTCCATGGTCGGAAATCTCGATCAGGCCCAGGATTTACCCGAATCTTCCGACTCGAACCTTATTGTCATCATGAGTATTCCCTCGACGGCGAACGCCCCGACCGAGGAAATCTTGAACGCTCGTCTTCGTTTTCCCAACAGTTTCATCATCTGCATTTGCGCGACCTGCGAGGCCGAGCATGTAGCCCCCATGCTGGAATGCGGTGCGGCGGCTATTCTTCTGTACAGTGCCTGTTCTGATACTTTGGTGCAGGCCCTGGAACTGATCCTGCTCGACCACTGCGTGGTGCCCCATCTGTGCATTGGGGCCGAGGCCGACCCCCTCCCCGGTGAGGAGGAAAGTGGGGAACCGGAGACCGACGAGCCGTTCCCCTCTCAGGATCAGACGCTTCATCTGTCAGATCGGGAACTCAGTATCATCGCCTGCTTGATCAAGGGCGATTCAAACCGCGCCATCGCCGAGCGCCTGTCCATCGCCGAAGGACGGGTGAAGGGTAATGTGAAGGCGATCCTCCGAAAGATTAACGTACGGAACAGGACACAAGCGGCCCTCTGGGGTATCAAATATTGTAACTCGGGCGACCGAGCGAGCTTCGCCAAGCATCATCCCGGCGCGGCATCGCTCAACGATACGCTTGAAGGGATGGCGGCCGTATAGAGGCGCCGCTATCCGGGCGGATCCATCCCGTTCGACGGGGTGGATCTCGCAAGACATGACCCGCGCCGAGCAGAGGCGCGGATTCGATTGAGACTAATCCCATCTCTCGTCTCAGATCTCTTGTCCTTCATTTATCGTCCTACATCTCTCTTCGGACCCGCGCCGTCTTACGCGGTCCCCTGGCCAATCATACTTGGCCCGATGCCTTCTTGGCCCGATGCCTTTCGACGCCTTCGGCGTCCGGCCTGACGCTCCTCCCGCTCGACACCACCGCCACGCTCTCACGCCTGGGAAACCCCGCCTCCCGCGAGGTCGGCTCCCCGTGAACGGCCATGCGCTCGCCGAAATCGTCGAAGGACGGCCCGTGCGCTGACGCGCGTCGATACCGAGCGCGAGCGCTCCTTGTTCAGTCGATCGTCGCCGACGAGACGCGCCACATAGGAAACACCCCCGGCTAATCCATTCGCGCCGCGGCATCTTGATTTCGTATTACTGAACTGCACCCCGAACCATCGCTGCTAGTCCCATTGTTCTTTTGCCTTACGAAATTCATCACATTAAATTGAACATCAAGACTGAAGCATTGTTCTCAAGACTGCGATGGATGACAATCATGAACGCGAAAGTTGCTGTCACGGGAGCCGGCGGTTACATTGGCTCCGTCATGGTCGGAGAATTACTTCGGAACGGGTACAAGGTCAGAGCCATAGATGCCTTTTATTTCGGAGACCTTGCTCTCTCGAAATATGATGGCCACCCCAAGCTTGAGATCGTCAAGCAGGATATCAGGCTCATCGACCATCATGCCTATGACGATTGCGATTATGCCATCGATCTGGCCGCTTTATCGAACGATCCGTCCGGCGATCTCGACCCGGAGCTGACACGGTCGATCAACGAGAAGGGCCGGATACGGGCCGCCATGGCCGCCAAGCGCGCCGGCGTCCGCCGCTACCTCTTCGCCAGTTCCTGCGCGGTCTACGGCGCCGGCCAGGACATGTTCCTCACCGAGGACGCGGTTCTGCGGCCCCTCACCATCTACGCGCAGACCTGCGCCAGGGCCGAAGAGGCGGTGCTCGCCCTGAATACCGGCCATTTCGCCGCCACCGCGCTCAGGAACGCCACCGTGTTCGGCCTGTCGCCGCGCATGCGGTTCGACCTCGTCGTCAACCAGATGACCTTCGACGCCCTGGATCGCGGCCGCATCACGGTGGGGGGCGACGGATCGCAATGGCGTCCGGTGGTCCATGTGCGGGATGTGGCCGCCGCCTTCCTCAGCGCCCTGCGCGCCCCGTCCGGCGTCGTCGCCGGTGCGGCCTTCAACATCGGCTGGGACAACCGCCAGATCGTCGACATCGCGCTTGCGGTGAAGAACACCGTCACCAAGGCGAGCGAGATCGAGTTCATGCCCTGCGGGCTCGACCGGCGCGATTACCATGTGAGCTTCGCCAAGGCGCGGGAAAGTTTCGGCTTCGGGGCGAGACACCGGATCGAGGACGCCGTCATCGAGATCCAGAACGCGATCGACGCCAAGATCCTGCGCAACACCGCCGTCTGCAACACGGTCAAGTGGTACAAGATGCTGCTCGCCGACCCGCTCCAGCGGCTGAGCCTGCCGATCCCGGCCGAAGAGGCCATCGCCGCGACCCCGGGCGTGTTTCCCCGCCCGGCCTTCGAGGCCGGCGCCGAGGCGGCGCGCGCCTGAGACGAAACGGGTCCGCGTCCGCCCGGACCCGCATCTCCGACCGGCCGGCCCGAGAGGACATCCATGCGAGCCTATGACGTGCCTCCCTCGTCCACGGTCCGACGGCCGGATGGTGGCTCCCCCTTGTCCGTCCGACACGTCATCATCGAGAACAAGGAGGGATATCCCTCCTTGGCCAACGGTATTCACCAGAATACGCGCTCCCTCGTCACCGAACAGACCCTGTCGGGTGAAGCATCCCGCATCCTGTTCCTGTCGCGCGATCCCAACGGGATGACGGTGCCGGCGGGCATCCGGATGGATCATGTCCCGCTGGACGGGCTCAGGATCCTCGGCCGCACGGTCAGCCTGTCGCGCCGCTCCCGCGAGGCCTTCCTCGACGGGGCCGACACGCGGACGATCTTTCACTTCCACGGCGCGCGCCAACCGCTTCTGGTCTCCCTGACGCGGATGCTGCGCCGGCGCGGCATCCCCTACGTCATCAGCCTCCATGCCTGCTTCTCGCATTTCTACGACCGGGCCGGCCGGCTGGTGAAGCCGTCGACCGCCCTCTACGTCCGGCTGCTGGAGCGGCGGGTTCTGGAAGGCGCGCGCTTCGTCCACGTCATCACCGCCCTGGAACAGGCCGAACTCCGCCGCCTGGCGCCCAAGGCCCGGTCGGTCCTCGTGCCCCACGGGGTCTATTCGAGCGCGCTCGGCGGGCGTCCGGGATTCGTCGACAGGTCCGGCCCTGCCGGCGGGTCATCTGGCCCTGCCGGCGGGTCATCTGGCCCTGCCGGCGGCTTGCCCGTCTTCGGCTTCTGCGGCCGGCTGGCGGTGTTCCACAAGGGGCTCGACCTGCTGATCGAAGGGTTCGCCCTCTACCGGCGGCAGGGCGGCACCGGCCGCCTCGTCGTCATGGGCCCCGGCGACGAGCGAGACGAGCTGATGGCGACGACCCGCCGCCTCGGCATCGAATCCGCCGTGACCTTCGAAGGGCCGCGCTACGGGGCCGAGCGGGACGACATCGTCCGGTCTTGGGACTTCTTCGCCTTTCCCTCACGCCTCGACCGCTGGCCGACGGCGGCCCTCGAAGCCCAGATTCTCGGCGTGCCGCTCCTCATCACCGCCGAGGCGGGGATGACCGAGGCGATGACGCGGCACGGCGCCGGCCTCCTCATCGAGGATCTGACGGCCGAGGCCGTGGCCCGGTCGCTCGCCCGGGCCGCTTCCCTCGATTCCGCGGAATGGCGGGCGATGTCGCGCGGCGCCCACCGGATGGGATGCTCGGCCGACTGGACCGTGGTCGCGGCCCGCCTGCACGCCCTCTACCGAACCACACCGGCATCGCCGGCTCTCAGCGAAGACATGGAGGCAACCGATGGCAGTCCCGTTCTATAGGCATGCGCTCTCGCCCGATTACGCCGTTCGGGTGGCCTCGGTCCTCGGCAGTGCGTTCCTGACGACCGGCCCCGAGGGCGCGCGCGTGGAGGAGCTGCTGCGGAACTTCTTCGCCGTGCCGCATGCCAAGCTCACCTCGAGCTGGACGCAAGGGGCGGTGGCGACCCTCCTCGCCATGGGGATCGGCCCCGGCGACGAGGTCATCGTACCGGCCATGACCTTCGCGGCGACGGCCAACGTGGTGCGCCTCGTCGGCGCGACGCCGGTCTTCGTCGACAGCGACCCGAACACGCTCCTCATCGACCTGGGTCTCGCGGCGGCGGCCGTGACGGAGCGGACGCGGGCGATCATCCCCGTCCATCTCTACGGCCAGATGGTGGACATCCCGGCTCTGCGGGCGGCGATCCCCTCCTCGATCCGGATCATCGAGGACGCGGCCCATTGCTTCGAGGGCAGCCGCAACGGGCGCCGGCCGGGGCAGGACGGCGACGCGGCGATCTTCTCCTTCTACGCCACGAAGAACGTGACCTGCGGCGAGGGCGGCGCCGTCGTCACCCGCGATCCCCTCCTCGCCCGAACCCTGGTGCAGACGGTGCTGCACGGGATGTCCGCCGGCGCGGCCCAGCGTTTCCAGGGCGGGACCTACAACCATTGGGACATCGACCGCCTCGGCACCAAGGCCAACCTGCCGGACCTGCTGGCCGTCTTGCTCGCGCCCCAGATCGATCAGGTGGAGGTTCAGTGCGCCCGGCGCGAGGCCTTGAGCCGACGCTACGAGAGCGCGCTCGCCGGCACCCCGTTCACCTGGCCGGCCATGGAGCCGGGCGTGGTCTCGGCGCGGCACCTGTTCCCGATCCACGTGCCCGACGGGCGCCGCGACGACATGCTCCGGGCGCTGGGCGAGGCCCGCATCGGCACGACGGTGAATTACCGCAGCGTGCCCACGCTGACCCTCTACCGCGACGTGCCGGAAGCCTCGTCCCTGCCCGTGGCGCAGGAATGGGGCGAGGGCACGCTCTCGCTGCCGCTATTCCCGGATCTGCGCATCGACGAGCAGGACGAGGTGATCGAGACCGTGCTGGCCCAGGCCTCCGCGTTCTGGCCGAAGCCCGCCCTAAGGACCGCGACCGGACGGTGAATAGGTTCCCACCAAAACCCGTTCTCCCGCTCTTCCAACCTCTTACCTCATCCTGAGGCGCCGCGAAGCGGCCTCGAAGGAACCCTCCAGTCCTCGCTCAGCGAGCTGGAGGGCTCCTTCGAGGCCCTTTGCTTGCGCAAAGCGCGCCCCAGGATAAGGTGAGAGGGCGGTAAGATCCGTCGTCTTGCAACGATACAGACTTCCCCAAGTACCCCCCAAGTAGAACCGACACATGAAAGCCGCCCCGCAGTCGCAGGGCGGCTTTCGCTCGGTCGGTGCCTTCGGGGGATTACCCAGCGGCGATGGCGAGTTCCGGCAGCACCGCTCCCTGCGGCTGCGTCAGGTCGATCCGTGGCGCCGGGCGTTCGGCCGTGACGCTGCGCCGGCCGATTCCCACATGGCGGAAACCGGCCTCCGTCGCCTCCGCCACCGGGATGATGTTGCGGTAATCGACGAGGACCGATCCTGCCATGCGCGAGCGGAGCCGGGCGAGGTCGAGGGTGCGGAACACGCTCCATTCCGTCACGATCGCCACGGCATGGGCGCCGGCCACGCAGGAATAGGGGTCGGTGGCGTAGGCGATGTCGGGCATGAGCGCCCTTGCCTGGTCCATCCCCTGGGGGTCATAGGCCCGCACCTCGGCGCCTTCGTCCTGGAGGGCGGTGATGATCGAGGTGGCCGGCGCCTCGCGGGTGTCGTCGGTATTCGCCTTGAAGGTGAGGCCGAGCACCGCGATGGTCAGCCCCCTGACGGAGCCGCCGCAGGCCTTGATCAGCCGCCGCGCCATCAATCGCTTGCGCTGCTCGTTGGCGGCCGCCACCGTCTCGATGATCCGGGAGGGGACGCCGTAATCCTGCGCCGACTTGATCAGCGCCTGGATGTCCTTGGGAAAGCACGAGCCGCCGAAGCCGGGGCCCGGCTGGAGGAACTGCGCGCCGATCCGCCGGTCGAGGCCGATGCCGTAGGAGACCCCTTCCACATCGGCATCCGCCCGCTCGCACAGATCGGCCATTTCGTTGACGAAGCCGATCTTCATGGCGAGGAAGGCGTTGGCCGCGTATTTCACCAGCTCGGCGGTGCGCCGGGTGGTGAAGAACAGCGGCACCGCCGCCTCCGCCAGGGGCCGGTAGAGGTTGGTCATGATCGCCCGCGCCCGCTCGTCCTGGGTGCCGATGACGATCCGGTCGGGATGCTGGAAATCCGCGATGGCCGCGCCTTCGCGCAGGAATTCGGGGTTCGAGACGACGGCGAAGGCGCCCTGTGGCTGGACGAGGCGCATGATGTGCTCGACCCGGTCCCCCGTGCCCACCGGGACGGTCGATTTCGTCACCACCACGGTATAACCCCGGATCGCTTGCGCGATGTCGCGGGCACAGGCGAAGACATGGGCGAGGTCGGCATGGCCGTCGCCGCGCCGGGCGGGCGTGCCGACGGCGATGAACACGACTTCCGCGTCGCCCACCGCCTCGGCGAGATCGGTGCCGAAGCTCAGGCGCCCGGCGGCGACGTTGTTGGCGACGAGCGCGTCGAGATGCGGCTCGTAGATCGGCATGCGACCCGCGCGCAGGGCGGCGATCCGCTGCGGATCCTTGTCGACACAATGCACATGATGCCCGAATTCGGCAAAGCACGCCCCGGATACGAGACCGACATATCCGACGCCGATGACCGCCACCCGCATTCCAGCCTCCATGGATCATTCAGATGAGCAAAGGCGGTCACGGGTTTGGAACAGCAACCGCCGCAAGCGACAACCTTAAAATATCATCCTGTCCTGGAGAACATCTCTTCCGAGTGGTCGGAAACTAGTCCGAAAGCTACAGGATCGGCGATAATGATTGATGGCGAACACGCGATCCGACATTTCGTCATCCCGATTCGGTGGCCCGACAGGGTCCGCGCGGGACGGAATTCAGGACCTCTTCGCGTTGTTGTTCCAAGGCACGACCTCATCCTGAGGTCAGAGATCCGAACTCGGATTAGTGTCATCCGATCTGCGGGAAAGTTCACATCGGTTTTGACAGCCAGCCCGTCATTCCGGGGCGCCAAAGGCGAGCCCGGAATGACGGCGTGGTCTGCTCATGGTCTTGTCGAAACCCCCACTGACCAGAAATCGAAGCCCCGATCCTGAGGCGGTCGGCTCGGATGATCTGCTCTGGCAGATGACCGACTTCGGCATGAGCATCCGCTAAGAAGTCCCATCAAGCAGGGCATCCAGAGGAAGGCGGAGGCCGTGGGCTCACATTTGCCCGGCACCTCTGACCGCCAAGTCGCCACATCCGGCGCAAGGGTACTATACGCGACACCGCGAGCGCGTTCGATCTAACCCTCAAGGTTCCTACCAATACATTCGGCGATCATGCAGTTCTTCTGACGACACGCATTGAATAAGGGCTGTCTGTCATGAAAAAGATACTTGTGACCGGGGCCGGTGGTTTCATCGGACACCATCTCGTGAAAAGCCTCGTCAACAAGGGCTATTGGGTCCGCGGGGCCGACATCAAGCTCCCGCAATACGAAGCCTCGGCCGCGCACGACTTCATGCAGGTCGATCTTCGCATGCGGGACAATTGCGCCATCGCCGTCAAGGACATGGACGAGGTCTACCACCTCGCGGCCGACATGGGCGGCATCGGCTTCATCAGCGGCTCGCATGCCGAGATCACGCTCAACAACACCCTGATCAGCGCGCATATGATCGAGGCGGCGCGCTATAGCGGCCTGGAGAAGTTCCTCTTCTCCTCCTCGGCCTGCGTCTATCCCCAGCATCTCCAGCTCTCGCCCGACGTCACCCCGCTCTCCGAGGACGTCGCCTGGCCGGCCCAGCCCGAGGAAGGCTACGGGCTCGAGAAGATCTACATGGAGAAGATGTGCCAATACATGACCGAGGATTGGAAAATCCCGACCCGGTCCGTACGGTTCCACAACGTCTATGGTCCGCTCGGCACCTATGACGGCGGCCGGGAGAAGGCGCCCGCCGCGATCTCCCGCAAGGTGGTGCTCTGCCCCGATGGCGGTGAGATCGAGGTCTGGGGTGATGGTCTGCAGACCCGCTCCTTCATGTATATCGACGATTGCGTCGAGGGCCTGTACCGGCTGATGCATTCCGATTACTGCGCGCCGATCAATCTCGGCACCGACGAGATGATCAGCATCAACGACCTCGTCGATATCGCGGCGGAGATCGCGGGCAAGACGATCACCAAGCGCCACGACCTGACGAAGCCGCAGGGCGTGCGTGGGCGCAACAGCGACAACAGCCTGATCCGCAAGGTTCTCGATTGGGAGCCCAAGATCATGATCCGCGAGGGGCTCGTGCCGACCTACCGCTGGATCGAGGAAGAGATCGCGCAGGCTCAGCCGGTCCTGCATTCCGTGGCGGCCGAGTAACGCCGCGCCTGCGGCCGGACGAAGACTGACCAGCGGTCACAGCAACGATTGTGAGGCGATCGAGATGTCGAAACGCGTATTGATCGTCCACAACGAGTACCAGTTCCACGGGGGCGAGGATTCCGTCGTCGCCCAGGAGATCGGCGCCCTCGAACGGGCCGGCTGCGACGTCCGCCTCTTCACCTTGAGCAACAAATCCATCGTCACGCCGGTCGACCGCCTGCGCGCGGCGTTCCAGTCGGTGAATTCTCCGAAGAACATCGGCCTCGTCCTGAAGGAGATCGATCTCTTCCGGCCGGACGTGGTCCATGTCCACAATTACTTCCCGCTGATCTCGCCGATGGTGCATGTGGCCGTCCGCAAGACGGGAACGCCCACGATCCAGACGCTGCACAATTACCGGATCATGTGCGCCAACGCGATGCTGACGCGGAACGGCTCGCCCTGCGAGGTCTGCGTCGGCGGCTCCGCCTACAACGCGGTGCTGCACCGGTGCTACCGGGATTCCCGGCTCGGATCGCTCGCGGTGGCGCGGTCGATCCAGCATCACAGGCAGACCGGCACCTGGGCGAACCATGTCGACCGTTTCGTCGCGCTGACCGAGTTCGAGCGCAGCCGGTTCATCGCGGCGGGCCTGCCCGGACACCGCATCGCCGTGAAGGCGAACGGGCTCGCCGATCCCGGCCCGGTCTCGGCAGATGCGCGGGAGGGATTACTGTTCGTGGGACGCCTCACCACCGAGAAGGGCGTCGAGACCCTCGATGCCGCGGCCAGGATCGCCGGCTGCAGGGTCACGGTCATCGGAACGGGGCCGCTGGCCGCGCAGGTCGCCGCCTCGCCCGATCTCGACGACCGGGGACAGGTCACCCCCGCGCAGGTTCGCGCCGCGATGAGGGGGGCAAGGGCCCTGATCGTCCCCTCGCTCTGGTACGAGGGATTACCGATGGTGGTGGTCGAAGCCTTCGCGATGGGCCTGCCGGTGATCGCGTCGCGGATCGGCTCGCTGGCCGAGATCGTCTCGGACGAGGTGACCGGCCTGCACGCCGCCCCGGGCGACGCCGCCGATCTCGCCCGCGCCATGACGCGGATCCTGTCAGATCGTGCCGCGTCCGAGCGCATGAGCCGGGCGGCACGGCTGAAATACGAAACCTGCTGGAGCGAAACCGTCACCACCGGCCAGCTGCTGCAGATCTATGCCGAGGCGATGGACTCGCACCGGACGATGCCGATCGCGGTCTAGAGCGCTCTCCGCCGAAGTGGATGCCGGTTCGGGGAAAAAGAGCGCGGCAAAACAAAGGTCTGGAGCTACGCCCGACCCAACGTGGTCGGGCGTAGCTCCGGGAGCCTCTTTGAACCGTTTTCCGAGGCTCGACCTCATCCTGAGGTGCCGCGTAGCGGCCTCGAAGGAGGGCTCCAGAACCCACTGAGCAGACTGGAGCGCTCCTTCGAGGCCCTTTGCCGAAGCAAAGGGCACCTCAGGATGAGGTGATCCGGTGGGATGATGGATTTTGCCAAGTGAATCGGCCGAACCATCCAATCGAACGACCTTGAGAGTGCCGACATAAGTCCCACTCCCTCTAAAGAAGTCGCCCGCGTGATCCAGTCCCGCCTCGACACCGCCCTCCCCCTCGGCCGGTCCGCCGACGACTTCAACGAGCGCTACTCCCGCGCCCTCGTCATCGTGCTCCTGGGCTACGCCATCCTGGGCAAGACCTTCGCCTATCTGGGCATCCCGCCGCTCTTCGTCGGCGAGATGGCCCTGGCCGGGGGACTCATCGCGCTGCTGCGGTCCGGATGCTGGCTCGCCATCCTGGCGACGCCGGCGAGCCGGATGCTCATCGTCCTGATGGGCTGGGTCCTCTACCGGACCGTGCCGTATCTGGGCCCCTACGGGATGGACGCCCCCCGGGACAGCGTGCTGGCCCTCTACGGCCTGTTCGCCCTGATCGTCGTCGCCCTGCTGCTGGAGGAACCCGGCCGGTTCGGGCGGGCCATGGACGCCTATGGCCGGTTCGCGCGGTTCTATGCCCTGGCCGGCGGCATCGTGTACGGCCTGAGTTCGGCGTTCCTGAAAATCCCCGGCACCGAGATCCAGATCCCCAGCGTCCGGGCCGGCGAGGCCGCCAGCCACCTCGCGGCCATCGCCGTCTTCGTCCTGCTGGGGCTCGGCCGCTTCTCGCGCCTCTGGATCGCCGTGCTGATGGCGAGCATGATCGTCGTCACCTCGAGCCGCGGCGCCATGCTGACCTGCCTCGTGCCGGTGGTGGTCGCGGCCATCGCCGGGCGGAGGCTGCGGCAGTTCATGCCCATCGTCCTGGTGTTTTTCGTCGCCGCGATCATCGCGACACTGTTCGATCTCAGCGTCCAGCTTCCCGGCAACGAGCGGGCGACCGGACCCAAGCAGATCGTCGAGGGCCTGAAGAGCGTGGTCGGCGTCAGCGAAGCCTCGAATTTCGAGGCGACGAAGGAGTTCCGCCTGCGCTGGTGGGCGACGATTCAGGATTACACGCTGCGCGGGCCGTATTTCTGGACGGGCAAGGGCTTCGGGGTGAACATCGCCCTCGAGGACGGCTACAAGCAATGGGTGACGGCCGACGCGGTGCTGCGCAGCCCCCACAACGTCAACATGACCTATCTGGCGCGCTCGGGCGTCCCTGGCCTCGTGCTGTGGCTCGGCGTGCTGGCGACCTGGTTCACGATGCTGTTCCACAGCCTGCTCTGGGCCCGCCGGCGCGGGGAGGAGCATTGGGCCAAGCTGTTCATCTGGATCGGCTGCTACGGCCTCGGCATGTTCGTGGACGCGTGTTTCGACGTGGCGCTCGAAGGGCCGATGCTGGGCATCTGGTTCTGGTGCGTCTTCGGCTTCGGCATCGGCGCCAGCATGATCTTCCGCTCCCCCCTCGGGCGCAGCTTTCGGCACGGCGAGGATCGCGCCGGCCCATGAGGGCCGGTCCATGAGGGCCGGTCCATGAGGGCCGGTCCATGACGGCCGGTCCATGAGGGCCGGTCCATGAGGGCCGGTCCATGACGGCCGGTCCATGAGGGCCGGTCCATGAGGGCCGGTAACCTGCTCTAACCTTGAATAATCCCTGGTTCGGACCGGATCTAAGTAGTCGTACCACGGTACGGCCCTTCGCAGGTCTCGACTGTTCCAGGCTTCGGAGGCCGGCATGACGGGGGCCGCTCCAAGACGTCGGCTTCGGCTTCCACGCCTACGTGCAAGAGCGTTTTACCACCCGAGGCTTGCTGAAATCGAGGCTTCAACGAGCGCGGAATCATTGACCTACAGGCAGTCATACGCACTCGACGCGGCAGATTTGAAGTGTTCATTTTTCCTTGTTGCACGCGATGTCTCCATGTTATTCAATCGTCATAGAATTCGACACTGAGGGAGGGGGCAACGACGATCCGCTGATATTTGCAATCTGAAATAATAACATTTGTTTCATCACGATCACCTGCTCAGCACGACGACCCAATTTTTGATCGACTGCTATGAGACTGCGTCTCGCCTTCGCAGCAGGACGACAGTGCGACGTTCATACGGCGGCATTTCATTCATGCCGGCAGAGCGATGGCCATGCCATCCATTTCCAAGTCTTCATTGGAGTTAGCCCGATGCCACTCAGTATCACTGCTTCTTCCGAGCCTCCCCAATCCGATTTCCTTCCCAGCATGATCGTCGGACCGGATAGTCTGACCTCTGCGACCACGACCATACCCGCCATCGTCATTGGCCCGAGAGGGCTCGAACGGGACGGTCTCGTTGGAATATTGAACCAGAACGGATATTCAGTCCTCGATTCGATAGACGATATTGCAGATCTACAGATCGGATACATGCCGGAACTGATCATCCTGAGCGAGTTCGGTCAGGATGAGATTGAGGGAGCGCTGGTTCCCCTGGTGCAATCCCACTTTCCCACGGCCCGGATCGTCGCCCTGACGGCCGAGACCGATCCGGCGGTGCCACGGTACCTGCTGCAGCGGGGCATCCAGGCCTGCCTGAACCGGAGCGCGCAGCCGATCGCCTTGATCCGATCGTTGAACGTCGTGATGGGCGGCAACATCGTGATCTCCATCGGTACCGCCTCGCATCTGACCGGGGGCAGCAACGGCTTCCCGAGGCCGGCTCTCATGCGGTTCGCCAAGGGCGTAGAGACGGCGCCCGCAGCGGCATCGGATCTCTCGCATCGCGAGATCGAAGTCCTCGCCTGCTTGTCGACCGGGCATTCCAACAAGTCGATCGCCCGGGAATTGCGGATCTCCGAGGCGACGGTGAAGATCCACGTCAAGAACGTCTTGAGAAAGATCAATGTCAGCAACCGGACCCAGGCGGCGGTCTGGGTTTCGAAACACGGCACCCCGACGGTCGGCTGCCGTCGGAACGGCCGGGCCACGTGACCCGGACCGGCGGCGCGCCCGATGACGGCGCGCCGCCGGTCGCCTATGCGCCGGCGACGTGCAGGACGATGTCGCGCCGGTGCGGCCGGTCGCGGTGTTCGATGAGATAGATGCCCTGCCACGTGCCGAGGACGAGACGTCCGTCGATGACGGGGATCGTCAGGCCCGAATCCGTGAGCAGGGTGCGGATATGCGCCGGCATGTCGTCGGGGCCTTCCGCCGAATGGATGTACCCGCCACCGGGGAGGCGTGGGGCGAGCCCGTCCAGGGCCGCCATCAGGTCGCTCTGCACGTCGGGATCGGCATTCTCCTGGATCGTCAGGGAGGCCGAGGTGTGCCGGCAGAAGAGCGTGAGCAGGCCCTGCGAGATGCCGCTGCGCCCGAGGAAATCGGCCACCGCCGCCGTGACATCGGTGAAGCCCTGGCCCCGCGTCGAGACGGTGAAGCGGGCGCTGGCCTGGCGCCGGATCTCGCCTTCCTGAAAACCTTCGATCCCGCCGATCCTGCCTGCAGCCGTCATGATGCCTCCTCGTCGATCGATGCGCCCGGCGCGATTTCCCGCTCGCCGCGCGCCAGGATGGTCTCCAGAATTCCGATCCCGTCCGCCTCGGCGGCGGGCTTGTCCCAGCGGATGCGGTGGACGCGGGGGAAGCGCATGGCGACGCCGGATTTGTGCCGGGTGGAGCGCTGCACCCCCTCGAAGGCGATCTCCAGGACGAGGCCCTCCTCCGGCCCGTAGGCGACTTCGCGCACAGGACCGAAACGTTTGGTCGTGTGGTTGCGGACGAAGCGGTCGAGCTTGGCGAGCTCCGCATCGGTGAAGCCGTGATAGGCCTTGCCCACAGGCACCAGTTCTCGCCCACCCTCCGGCCGCTCGCGCCAGACCCCGAACGTGTAGTCCGAGTAGAAGGACGAGCGCTTCCCGTGGCCGCGCTGGGCATACATCATCACGGCGTCGACGAGATGCGGCTCGCGCTTCCACTTCCACCACGGACCCTTGGGGCGGCCGGGCAGATAGGGGCTGTCGCGCAGCTTCAGCATCACCCCCTCGATGGCGTCGGCATCCTCGCCCGCCCCCACGCTCGCGGGATCGGCGCGGGCCTCGGCGAGGTCGTCCCAGGTCTCGAACGTCACCAGCGGCGAGAGATCGATGCGGGCGTGATCCAGGGCGGCGACGAAACTCTCGAGCCGCGCGCGGCGGGTCGCGAAGGGCAGCGGGCGAAGATCCTCGCCCTCCGCCGTGAGGAGGTCATAGGCCCGCACATGGGCGGGGAATTCCTCCAGCAGCTTGGGCGTGACGGCCTTCCGGTTGAGGCGCTGCTGCAGCACGTTGAAGCTCTGCACGCGGCTCTCGCGCAGGATCAGCAACTCCCCGTCGATCGTGCCCGTGAAGGTGATCGCCTCGGCGAGATCGGGGAAGGCATGCGTGATGTCCTCGCCGGTGCGCGAATAGACCCGCGCCACCTGCTCCCCGGCCTCGTCGCGCCCCCCCGCGAGTTGGACGCGGATGCCGTCCCATTTCCACTCGCCCGAGAAGGCGGCCGGATCGAGCTTGTCGAAATCCGTCTCCTCGTCGATCGGGTGGGAGAGCATCGGCGGGCGGAACGGCGCGGGGTTGAGGGTGGTGGGGCGCTCCCCCCTCCCCTCGACCCAGGCGAACAGGCCGAGATACGGCGGCTCCAGCCCGTGCCAGACCTCCTCCACCGCATCGGCCTCGTGGCCACCGAGCGCCCCCGCCGCCGTCTTGGCGAGGCGGGCGGAGACGCCGACGCGAAGCGCCCCGGTGATGAGCTTCAACAGCGCCCAGCGCCCGGTCTCGTCGAGGGCATCGAGCCAGCCGGCGATATGGGCCGGCAGGTCGGCCTTCTTCACGGTGGCGAGGGTCTCGACCACTTCCGAGAGGGTCGGGATGTGCGGCGGCGGGTTGTTGTGGCCCGGACCGGCCGCTGTTGCATCCCCTCCCCCCTCTGCGGGGGAGGGTGCCTGCGGAGCAGGCGGGAGAGGGGACGACCTTTCCGGAGATGGCGCTCCCCTCTCCCGACCCTCGCTCACGCGAGGGCCACCCTCCCCCGCAGAGGGGGGAGGGTTTTGAGACGGCCAGATCAGCGCGGTGGTCTCGGCGAGATCGCCCACATAATTGTGCGAGAGCGCGAACAGCACCGGGTCGACCCGCGCTTCCACCAACCCGCGGATCATCGCCGGCTTGGCCTCGCGGAAGCTGAGGTTGCCGGTCATGGCGGCCAGCGCCCAGCCCCGCTCCGGGTCCGGCGCATGGGCGAAATAATCCTGCAGCAGGCGCAGCTTGGCGTTGCGGCGCGGCTCGTAGGCGAGGCGGTCGAGGAGATGGGCGAAGTCGTTCACGCGGCGGCCTCCTCGGCCGGCGCGGCGGTTTCGCCCTCGCCGTCATCGCCATAGCCCAGCATGTGGAGCGGCTTGGCCTTGATCCCTTGCGTCCCGCACCAATGCACCAGGGCGTCCTCCTGCCCGTGGGTGACCCAGACCTCGCCGGCCCCGGTCTCTCGGATGGTGCGGCAGAGGTCCGGCCAGTCGGAATGGTCGGAGATGACGAGGGGGAGTTCGGCGCCCTTCTGCCGGGCGCGGGCGCGCACCCGCATCCAGCCGGAAGCGAAGGAGGTGACGGGATCGGGGAATTTGCGCGACCACACGTCCTGGATCGCCGAAGGCGGGCAGAGCACGATGGCGCCGTGGAGTTTTCCGCGCTCCGTCGCGACGACCTTCGGCGTCTCCCCGAGCGGGATGCCCTCGCGCTTGTAGAGTTCGGTCAACTTCTCCATGGCGCCGTGGAGATAGATCGGTTCGTCGTAGCCGGCCTCCCGCAGCAGGGCCATGACCCGCTGCGCCTTGCCGAGCGCGTAGGCGCCGACGATATGGGCGCGCTCGGGGAACAGCGCGACGGAATCGAGGAGCTTACGCACCTCGCCCGCCGTGTCCGGCATCCGGAAGACCGGCAGGCCGAAGGTCGCCTCGGTGATGAAGACATCGCAGGGCACGACCTCGAAGGGCAGGCAGGTCGGATCGTAGGCGCGCTTGTAATCGCCCGAGACCACCACCCGCACGCCCTGCGCTTGGATGGAGATCTGGGCCGAGCCGAGGACATGGCCGGCAGGCGCGAAACGCACCGTCACGTCGCCGATGCGGATGTCCTTGCCGAGCACCGCCTCCTGGCGCGCCTCGCAGAAATCCTCGCCGTAGCGCACGGCCATGATCCGCAGGGTCTGGCCCGTGGCCAGCACCTTGCCGTGGCCGGACCGGGCATGGTCGGCATGGCCGTGGGTGATGAGGGCACGCGGCACCGGCCAGGTCGGGTCCACGTGGAACCCGCCCAGCGGACAATACAGCCCCTCGCGGGTCAGGGTCAGGAGGTCGCTCGCACTCAGGCTCATGCGGGATGCCGAACTGAGAGGGGCCGAACATGGGGATGGCGGATCATGCGACGTGATATAGGGCGCTCGCATGAACCCGCGAGCGCAGACGTCACTTCAGAACAGTTCGGGCGATCTCCTCGCCGACCGGCGCTACGCCTATGCGGAGGCCTGTCTCTCCGAGGGCGATGCGGAGGGCGCGGCCGAGATGGCCGAGCAGGCCCTGGAGATCGCGCCGCGTTACGCGGCGGCGTGGTTCCTGCTCGGACGGGCGCGGGAGGCCCGCCACCTCGCCACAGCGGATGTCGCCCACCACCATGCCGCGCTCAGGGCCTATGGCAATGCCCTCGACCTCGACCCGCATGACGAACTCGGGGCCCGGCTGCGCCTCGTCCAGATCGGCGAGGGCGCGGCTTTGGGGGCGATCTCGCCGGCCTATATCCGCGCCCTGTTCGACGGCTACGCTCCGCGATTCGAGCGCCACCTCGTAGGCGAGTTGCAATATCGCGGGCCGGAACTGCTGGTGAGGGCCCTCGACGGGCTGGACGGCGCGCGGGCGGATTTCGGCGACGTGATCGACCTCGGCTGCGGCACCGGCCTGGTGGGCGAGGCTTTGAATGGGCGCACGCGAACCCTGACGGGAATCGACATCTCCCCCGGCATGCTCGCCGAAGCCGCCCGGCGGCGGCGCTACGACAGGCTCATCGAGGGCGATCTCGTCCCCATTCTCCGAGGCGAGACGCGGGACAGCGCCGATCTCGTCATCGCGGCGGACGTCTTCATCTATGTCGGCGGCCTTTCCCCGGTCATGGCCGAGACCGCCCGCATTCTCAGGCCGACGGGCCTCGTGGCCTTCACGGTGCAGTGGAACCCCGATGGCGGCCTCGTTCTCGGTGCCGATGCGCGCTACGCCCATGGCGAGCGCTACCTGCGCCGGCTGGCCGACGAAGCCGGTCTGGACATGCTCGGTCTCGAACCGGCCGTGATCCGCCGCGAGCGCGGGAGCGAGGTGCCGGCGCGCATCGTCCTGTTGCGCAAACCCGGCCCTCCGGCGCCTTAATCCCAATTGTGCGCGATTGAGTTGAACCGAAGCGGGCCGGCATGTGTTGCACGGCACGACACTCCCCCATTCATCCGCACCAACGCGGCGCAGGCGGTTTATCCGTCGCGTCCGATCGGTAAGGTCCGGCCTTCTCCCGACGCTTACCGTTCTCTTCCAGGAGCCTGTTCAGACGCATGGCCGATAAGACCGACAAGTCGTTTCCCGCGAGCCCGAGCACGCGCATTCCCTTCGCACTCGCCCTCTCGGCACTGGCCGGATGCGCCGATTCCATCGGCTTCCTCGAATTTTCACAGCTCTTCATGTCGTTCATGAGCGGCAACACCACCCGCTTCGGCGTCTCGGTGAGCAAGTTCGATTGGGAGAGCACGGCCCGCGTCAGCTCGGTCATCGTCATGTTCTGCTTCGGCGCCTTCATCGGCACGCTGATCGCGGCCTGGGTCGGGCGCTGGCGGCTCTCGGTAATGCTGCTACTCCAGGCGGTGCTCCTCGCCATCGGTCTCGTCATGCCCTACGGCACCTTCTCCTGGCCGCTGCACGTCTATCCCATCGTCATCGCGCTCGGCCTCCAGAACGCCACGCTGCAGGACGAGGCCGGGCGCAGCCTCGCCCTCACCTATGTCACGGGCGCGGTGGTGCGCTTCGGAACCGGGCTCGCCAACCTGCTGATGGGCAAGGTCGCACCGTCGTTCTGGATCCAGGCGCCGCTCTGGGGCGCCCTGAGCACCGGGGCGGTGATCGGCGGCTTCCTCCAGACCCGTTTCGGCGAGGACGCCTTCCTGTTCCCCGCCGCCCTCGCGGCGCTCCTCGCCCTGATCGCCATCGCCCTCACCGTCCTGAAGCCCGGCAGCGCCTATGTCACGGGCGCGGAAGAATACCATCCGCCGGATGCAAGGGGACCGGTGAAGTAAGCGCGTGTTTCATCGGATCTCCGGGCGGATCTTCATGCCGGGGCCGATCGTCTGCCGAAGTCGATCATCCCACCAGAGCACCTCAGGATGAGGTAAAGCCTTGGAGGAACACCTCAAATAGGCCCTGCGACCGGCGGATGACGAATGGACCTCGTCCCCGTCCGCCGAACGCGTCGAGAACGACCATCGGTCGGGATCGGCGCCATTTGGCGATGAGTTCAATCGCCTCCGCCGTCGCTGCGCAGGCGCTTGGTGGCGCCGCGCCGGGACTTCTCGTCGAGGCGGCGCTTCTTCGAGGCGAGGGTCGGGCGTGTCGCCCGGCGCGGCGTCGGCGGCACCGCCGCCTCGGCGACGAGGGCGGCGAGGCGCTCGCGCGCATCGGCCCGGTTGCGGTCCTGCGTGCGGAACTGCTGGGCCATGATGACGATGACCCCGTCCTGGGTCAGCCGCCGCCCGGCGAGGCGCATCAGGCGCACCGCCACGGCGTCGGGCAGGGAGTGCGAGCGCCGCGCATCGAAGCGGAGCTGCACCGCCGTGGAGAGCTTGTTGACGTTCTGCCCGCCCGGCCCCGAGGCGCGCACGAAAGTCTCTTCGAGTTCGGCCTCGTCGATGGCGAGATGCGGGGTGCATTGCAGGGCCATCGCCACCATATTCCTCGTATGCCGGAGCCGCTCAGGCGGCCTCGGACGGCGCCTTCGCCTTCACCGCGAGGGCGTGGAGCCCGCGCTTGAACGCCTCGTCGAGAACGCCGTTCACGATCCGGTGGCGCTCGACCCGGCTCTTCCCCTCGAATGCGGCGGAGACGATCTCGACACGGAAATGCGTCTCGCCCTCGGGCCGTGCGCCCGAATGTCCCGCATGCAGATGGGATTCGTCCACGACCACCAGGGTTTGCGGCGCCAGTTGCGCGTCGAGCGCTCCGGTGATCCAATCCTTGAGCGTGCCGGCCATCGTGTCCTCGTCTTTCCGTCGCTTCGTTCCTAGCCTGTAGGCGCCCGGAGGCTTCGGGGTCGTCAACCCCCGATCTCCGCATGCGTCATCAGGCCCGCCGCCCTTGTGTCTCGGACCCGCCCTCTCATAATCGCCCCACCATGGATCTCAACTCGCGTCTGTTCGACAGCATCCGCATCAAGCGCAAACCCTCCTGCGACGAGCCCAAGGCTGCGTCCCAGACGGGCTGCGAGACCCCCGGCTGCACCAATGCCGGGCTCTACCGCGCTCCCAAGGGTCGCAAGGCGGAAGGCCAGTACTGGCGCTTCTGCATCGACCACGTGCGCGCCTACAACGCCACCTACAACTACTTCGACGGCATGAACGACGCCGCCGTCCAGGCCTACCAGAAGGACGCCGTGATCGGGCACCGCCCGACCTGGGCGATGGGCGTGAACCCGGCGACGCGGGCCGCCGGAGCGAAACCGGGCGACCCGAAGCGCGACTGGGCCTATGTCGACCCGCTCGACATCCTGCGCAGCGAAGGCGTCGGCGAGACCTCGCGCCGGGCCAAGCCCGAGCCGAGCCGGCCGCGCCTCACGGTGGCCGCCCTGAAGGCCCTCGACGTGCTCGGCCTCGACGAGAACGCCGACACGGCCGCCATCAAGGCGCAGTACAAGGTGCTGGTGAAGCGCTTCCACCCCGACGCCAATGGCGGCGACCGTTCGTTCGAGGAGCGGCTGCGCGACATCATCCGCGCCCACGACACCCTGCGTGCCGCCGGCCTGTGCTGAGCCGGGTGCCGCGAACCGGCACGAACGATGCACGTTTTTGCAAATGACGTGCGGTGGGAGGCGGCAAACCGCGCGGGAGGCCCTATATCGAGTTCTCGCACCCCTTGGCGTCCGCCGACGCAGCCCCTTAAAGGTGGTATTCCACGTCTCGCCCCGTGCGGGACCCGGCAATGCCCACCGAGATAGATCCGCGAGCCCGGCCCATGCCGGCGCCCGCCCCGACGAGGTCCCGTATGCTTTCTGACGACACCCCCGCCTCGCTGCCCGACCGGATGGTCTCCGTCCGCGAGGCCTTCGGCATCGATCTCGACCTCAAGGTGCCGGCCTTCTCGCAGAGCGAGGAGCACGTTCCCGATCTCGACCCGGATTACATCTTCGATCGCGAGACCACCCTGGCGATCCTGGCGGGCTTCGCCCGTAACCGGCGCGTGATGGTCACCGGCTATCACGGCACCGGCAAGTCGACCCATATCGAGCAGGTCGCCGCCCGCCTGAACTGGCCCTGCATCCGGATCAACCTCGACAGCCACGTCTCCCGCATCGATCTCGTCGGCAAGGACGCGATCGTGCTGAAGGACGGCAAGCAGATCACCGCCTTCCAAGACGGTATCCTGCCCTGGGCGCTGCAGAACAACGTGGCGCTGGTCTTCGACGAATACGATGCCGGCCGACCGGACGTGATGTTCGTGATCCAGCGCGTGCTCGAAGTCTCGGGGCGCCTGACGCTGCTCGACCAGAAGCGGGTGATCCGCCCCCACCCGGCCTTCCGCCTGTTCGCCACCGCCAACACGGTGGGGCTGGGCGACACGTCCGGCCTCTATCACGGCACCCAGCAGATCAACCAGGGCCAGATGGACCGCTGGTCGATCGTGACGACGCTGAACTACCTCGCCCATGACCGCGAGGTGGACATCGTCCTGTCGAAGGCGCTGCATTACCAGCGCGACGGCGGCCGCGACATCGTCAGCCGCATGGTCCGCGTCGCCGACCTGACCCGCAACGCCTTCATGAACGGCGATCTCTCCACCGTCATGAGCCCGCGCACGGTGATCACCTGGGCCGAGAACGCCGACATCTTCCAGGATATCGGCTTCGCCTTCCGGGTGACCTTCCTCAACAAGTGCGACGAGTTGGAGCGCACCCTGGTGGCCGAATTCTACCAGCGCGCCTTCGGCAAGGAACTGCCCGAAAGCGCGATGAACGTGGCGCTGAGCTGAGGATCGACGCGGAGGACGCGATGGCCGAACCGGCCTTGAAGGGTGAGACACGGGAATCGTCACCGTCCGAGCGCGCACCGAATCGTGCGCGCTACGAGGATGACTTCTATTCGTGGCTGATCCAGCAAGCCGATCTCCTGCGCGCCCGTCGCTTCGAGGAGCTCGATCTCGAGCACATCGCCGAGGAACTCGAGGATTTGTCGAAGAGCGAGTTCGCCAAGCTTCAGAGCACCCTGCGCGTCCTCGTCATGCACTTGCTGAAATGGGACCAGCAGCCGGAGCACCGCACGCCGAGCTGGATCTTCTCGATCCGTGAGCAACGGCGGCGCTACGGGCGGATCTTGTCCAGCAATCCCGGGCTGAAGCCTCGCATCGACGAGGCGCTGAGCGACGCCTACCCGGACGCACGCGATTGGGCCGCCGACGAGACCCATCTGCCGCCGGATGAGTTTCCCGCGGAATGCCCCTACGGCTGGGACGACATCCTGGACCGCCCCTTCGATTTCGACTCGGTGAAGAAGTAGCGATCGTGGCCATCTCGAACCGCAAAGCCGGCGAACGCCGGGAGCCCATCGCCGAACCGCTGAAGCGTTCGGTCGCCGGATGCCTGCGCGCCATCGCCAAGCGCTCCGAGATCGAGGTGGTCTATGCCAGCGACCGGCCGGCGCTCACCGGCGACAAGGCGCGCCTGCCCGAGCCGCCGCGCAAGCTGACGCCGGAGGATGTGGCGATCCTGCGCGGCAATGCCGATTCCATGGCGCTGCGCCTCGGCTGCCACGATGTGGCCGTCCATCGCCGTCTCGCCCCCGAGAATGCCGGCGCGCGCGCCGTGTTCGATGCCGTCGAGCAGGCCCGCGTGGAGGCCATCGGCTCGCGCCGCATGGCAGGCGTGGCCTCGAACCTCACGGCCATGCTGGAGGACCGCTACCATCGCGGCGGCAAGTACGAGGACATCACCGACCGGGCCGATGCCCCGATGGAGGATGCCGTCGCCCTGATGGTGCGCGAGCGCCTGACCGGCGAAGCCCCGCCCAAGGCCGCGCGCAAGATCGTCGACCTCTGGCGCTCCCATATCGAGGAGAAGGCCGGCCCCAGCCTCGACGGCCTCATCGGCAATCTCGAGAACCAGCGCTCCTTCGCCCGCTCGGTGCGCGAGTTGCTGTCCTCCCTCGACATGGCGGACGAGACGCCCCTCGACCCCGAGGACGACGACAACGAGGACGACAACGAGGGGCAGGACGACGAGCAGACCCCGAGCGAGGGCGAGGCCGAGGAGCAGTCTCAGGGCGACAAGTCCGAGATGGAGACCTCCGAGGAAGCCTCGGACGAGCTGCAGGACGGCGCCACGGAAGCCGCCGACGCTCCGTCTGGCGAATTGCCGGACGAGTCCGAGAACGCCGAATCCGAGGAGGCCTCCGAGGCCAAGCGTCCGCCCAACAACCGGCCCGTCGAGCCGCGCGGCCCCGAATACAAGGTGTTCAACCCGCGCTTCGACGAGATGATCGACGCCGAGGATCTGTGCGACGCCGAAGAGCTCGCGCGCCTGCGCACCTATCTCGACAAGCAGCTCGCCCATCTCCAGGGCGTGGTCGGCCGACTCGCCAACCGGCTGCAGCGCCGGCTCCTGGCCCAGCAGAACCGGGCCTGGGAATTCGACCTCGAAGAAGGCCAGCTCGATCCGGCCCGCCTCGTGCGGGTGATGACCGACCCGTTCCAGCCGCTCTCGTTCAAGCGCGAGAAGGACACGAATTTTCGCGATACCGTCGTCACGCTGCTGCTCGACAATTCGGGCTCCATGCGCGGCCGGCCGATCACGGTGGCGGCCACCTGCGCCGACATCCTGGCGCGGACCCTGGAGCGCTGCGGCGTCAAGGTGGAGATCCTGGGCTTCACCACCCGCGCCTGGAAGGGCGGCCAATCGCGCGAGGCGTGGCTGGCGGCGGGCAAGCCCAACGGTCCCGGCCGTCTGAACGACCTGCGTCACATCATCTACAAGAGCGCCGACGCTCCCTGGCGCCGGGCGCGGAAAAACCTCGGACTGATGATGCGCGAGGGTCTGCTGAAGGAGAATATCGACGGCGAGGCCCTCGATTGGGCGCACAAGCGCCTGCTCGCCCGGCCCGAACAGCGCAAGATCCTGATGGTGATCTCGGACGGCGCGCCGGTCGACGATTCCACCCTCTCGGTCAATCCGGGCAATTATCTCGAGCGCCACCTGCGCTGGATGATCGAGGACATCGAGACCCGCTCACCGGTCGAACTCCTCGCCATCGGCATCGGCCACGACGTGACCCGCTACTACCGCCGCGCCGTCACCATCATCGACGCCGAGGAGCTCGGCGGCGCGATGACGGAGAAGCTGGCGGAGCTGTTCGAGGAAGATGCGGGTGGTGCCGTGCCCGCGCGCAGGGCTGCGGGCGGGCGGCGGTAGATCTTAAAAAATTGCACAAAGGCAGGTTGTGCCTTGGGTCCAGTTTTAGCTTCTTACTGTTCTTCAGAGTGTATGCTCGGAGCTTCCATAAACCACACATTTGCATGAGTCTCGAAGGCGCCAGCAGTTCTCTCGACCAGATTGAGGGGACGTCATGCAGCCCATCGTGGCGGACCTCCGTCATCCGCCCGCACATTGGCACTCTTTGGTAAATGAACGTCGATGATCCGCAATAAGAAGATCGATGCGTCCAACTAAGAACTTGAGTAGATCAAGCCAAAGCGAGTAAGATATATGGCAGACGATCCACATCAGTCGATCAAGGGAGACCGGGCACTTAGCGCCGGCGATGAAGACAGGCTAGGTTTCCGAGATGTGGCCAACCGGATTGCCCTCTCGCTTGTTGATCGCGCCACAGAGGACGGTCTTGTCATTGGCCTGGAAGGGCCATGGGGATCAGGGAAGTCGAGCCTACTCTTTCTTATTGGTGACGAACTTGAAAAACTGCCTGACGATAGCAAGCCTACTATCATTAATTTTCGACCCTGGTTGATCAGCAATCGAGACGCACTTATTATCAGCCTTTTTGGTGAACTCTCGCGTCAACTCGATGACGTGGCATCAAGAGAGGGAGACGCAACTCGAATTACCAAAACCAAGGCGAAGGAAGCTAGCAAGGCTCTCCGCAGTTTTGTGAATGGCCTGAGCAAGACTGGAGCATTCGTCGAGTTTGTAGGAAAGGCATCCGGTGTCGGGCTCGTCGAAATGGCCGGTGAAGGCGTTAAATCGCTTGGCCAGCCCACGGAAGGTGAGGCTGTGCCACCACCGCTGGCGCAGTTGAAGGATAAGCTAGCTCAGTCACTACGCGAGCTGGGTCATCGTTTTGTCGTAACTATCGATGACGTTGATCGCTTGGAGCCTGCCGAAGTCATTGAAATCCTGCGGCTCGTCCGGTCGGTGGTTGACCTCCCTAATATGATCTATCTGCTCTGCTACGACAGCAATATCCTGGCACACAGTATCAAGAAAGCAGCGGGAGTAAAAAGCGGCCGGTCTTACTTGGAGAAAATTGTCCAGCTGACTGTAATGGTCCCCAAGCCAGAGCCGCTACAGCTGCGACAATGGTTTTCCGACGAGCTACGCCAAATTGCATCAACCAAGAACGAAGATGAGCGTTCGAGGCTGGAAATCGTTATTGATCAAGAGGGAGGGCGGCAGCTCCGCACACCGCGTTCAGTGATCCGCGCCCTGGATTCTATGCGCTTCTTTTGGCCTCCCTTGTCGGAAGCTAAGGCTGATCTTTCCGACTTGGTATGGCTTCAACTGATCAAGGACGGAAACGCAAAACTGTATCGCTGGATTGAAGATTACTGCGCCTCGGCGGCGGTCATTTCCCTGAGAACGGCCCGGGCCAATGAGTCTGAGCGGAAGCGAACGCTTGCGGAACTACTTTCTATAGCCGATATCGACTATTTTGACGACGCCACGTATCGACATTATTTTGCTCAACAGCTTCCAGGAATAGAGGTTGATCTTTCCAAGGATGGCGTTGGATTGAAGATTTTCTCCAATGTTAGTGAAGGCGATCGCGACAAGGCTATCCGGGATAAGCGGCTCTCTAGTCCTGACCATTATCGTCTTTACTTTGCATTATCTGCGCCTTCACATGTACTGACTCAGGATGAGCTTTCAGCGATATGGAAGGCGGCTGATGCTGGTGCTGAGCCGCTGGGCAAGGTATTACTTGAACTAAATAATGCGGCCGCAACTGGAACATTGACCAAAGCCGATATTTTGCTTGAGCGGACAAGGAGTGGCGCATATGAAGCGCTCTCCCCGACTCAATGCGAGAACCTATTGATGGCTTTCTCGCATGTGATGGACCAAGCCTACCGGCTGCGTCCTTTCGATCTGTTTTGGGTCGGCACATTGTGGAATCGCGCTGAACGCTTGATCCCGTTGCTACTCTCCCGTTTTGCGTCGCCGCAGCGGGAATCCGCCATTGCGTCGATCTTCGAGAAAGGTAGAGCCATAGGGTGGCTGACATCGCTGCTGAGGCACGAGACGTTCGCGCATGGGCATTACGGAGAGCGGCGGCGGTCAGAGGTAGAGTGGCTATTCACTGCGGAGGAGTTGGAGCGAATTAGCGCGGCAATGCTCCTTCGCTATAAGAATATGTCTATGCGCGACGTCTTTAATAGCCCACAACCGATAAGCCTGCTTTTTGCTTGGTATCAGACAGGAGACGAAGAAGGTCCACGTCATTTAGTTGAATCGAATATTAATACAGATCAAGAACTTATAGATACACTGGAGGGATTTATTACCACTGTAAGAGACAGCAATCAGGGTCATGTCGAGGTTATTAAGAGTGAGAACTTGTCGCCATTCATGGATGTTGAAATTATTAAGCAGAGAATCGATGCTTTAAAGAATCATTCTGATCTGGGCGAGCGTGCAGGACGAATCGCACTGAAATTCAAGGACGGAAACGACTACTGAGGCCGCATCATCCCCTCGTCGGGTGCAAACCTTGACGGCCCGGCCCACGCATTACAGACGCTTAAGGTGGGTACCACCCCATCAGATATCGCCCATCACGCCACCAACCGCATCTCCAACCGCCCCAGCATCCGCCCGAACACGGCCGGATCGTCGAGGGCGCGGGCGAGGACGAGGCCGCCCTGGATGGCCAGGACGGCATCCTCGGCGGGGGAATCCGCCTCGGCGGCCGGGCGCCCGGCGCGGATCAGCGCCTGAGCCAGGGCCTCGCGCCAATCCCGGAAGTAGCCGGCGATCCGGTCCGCGAATCCGTCGCGTCCCTCGGTGAGCGCGAAGGCGCCCACGAGGCAAGCCCTTCGGCCGGAGCGGAAATAGGCGTCCGTCTCCGACAGCATGAGCCGGATCGCCGCCCGTGGATCGGGATCGTCGCGCAGGGGCGCGTAGACCTTCTCCTCGAACCAGGCGCCGATGGCGTCGAGGACGGCTTCAGCCATCTCGGCCTTGCCGCCGGGAAAGGCGTGATAGAGGCTGCCCTTGCCGAGCCCGGTTCGCGCTCCGATGAGGGTGAGGCTCGCACCCTCGTAGCCGTATTCGCGAAAGACCTCGGCGATGGCGGGCAGCGCGTCCTCCCGCGCCCCCGGCTTTCTCGTCATGGTCCGGTCAGAGCCCCAGTTCGGTGAGGCCCGGATGGTCGTCGGGGCGCGGCGCGGCGCGGTCCCAGTGGAACTTGCGCTCCGATTCGGAGATCGCGAGGTCGTTGATGCTGGCATGGCGCAGCCGCATCAGGCCGTTGGCGTCGAACTCCCAGTTCTCGTTGCCATAGGCCCGGAACCAGTCGCCGGCCGCATCGTGAAACTCGTAGGCGAAGCGCACGGCGATCCGGTCCTCGGTGAAAGCCCAGATCTCCTTGATGAGCCGGTACTCGTGCTCCTTCGCCCATTTGCGGGTGAGGAACTCGACGATGGCCGCACGGCCCGAGAAGAATTCCGAGCGGTTCCGCCAGCGGCTGTCCGCCGTGTAGGCCAGCGAGACCTTCTCGGGGTTGCAGCCGTTCCAGCCGTTCTCGGCGGCGCGGACCTTTTGGATCGCGGTCTCGCGGGTGAAGGGGGGCAGCGGTGGGCGGGATTCGGACATCGGCTCGGGCTCCTGCGCTTGTCTGTACCGATCGGTACAAACACTCCGCACGTGGGTCAAGGCGTCGAACCGTTCAGGTGTGACCGAGGATGGCGAGCCAGGCCACGGTGGTCGCGGCAGCGAGCAGGGTCGAGAGCATGACGGCGGCGGCGATCAACCCGGTCTCGGCCTTGTAGCGGACGGCCAGCAGGTAGGAGTTGATGCCCACGGGCATCGCCGCGAACAGGGTGGCGACCCCGGCATAGGCGGGCGGCATGGTGAAGACATGGAAGGCCAGCACCCAGACCGCCAGCGGATGCAGGACGAGTTTCAGGCTCGTCACCACCATGGCGCCGGGCAGGTCGTGCAGCACCCGGTAGCGCACGAGGCCGGCGCCGAGCGCGATCAGCGCGCAGGTGGAGGCGGTGCCGGCCAGCGCATCCACCAGCGACTTGACCATGCCGCCGGGGGCGAGGCCGAACGACTTGAGGCCCAGGCCGATCATCAACGACAGGAAGATCGGGTTGCGGAAAAGGACGAGGACGAGCCCCTTCAGCCGCTTGAGGATCGATTGCTGTCCGTCCGATTCGATGAGGAAGGTGGCGCAGCCCATCATCAGCGGCAGGTGGACGGCGAGCAGCATGAAGAGCGGAAACGCGCCCTCATCGCCATAGGCCTGCAGGATCATCGGCACGCCGATGAAGATCGTGTTGGACTGGCTGGCCGCGAATCCGTGCAGGATCGCCCCCGTCCGCCCGACACCCTCGCGGCGCAGGCCGATCAGCGAGCCGACGAGCCAGGACAGGCCGGCGCCGCCGAAATAGCTGAACCAGTACGCCCAGGTGACCTCGCCGGTGAGACCCGGCCGCGTCAGCGTCGCGATGATGAGCGCCGGCACCGCGATGGCGAAGACGTATTCGGATAGCCCATCGCTGACCTTCTCCGACAGGAACCCGGCGAGCGCCGCGACCCAGCCGATGAGGATCAGCCCGAAGATCGGGGCGATGAGCGACAGCACGGTCATCGGGAAGAGCCGGATAGTGGGTCAGTCGGAATCAACGCGAACGGCCGCCGCATGCACAAAGCATGCGGCGGCCGTTCAAGATTAAAATGAGACGTCGAGCGTGATCGAAGCGGGCTCTCGCCGACGCTTCGATATCGCAGCCTCAGGCGGCGGCCGGGGTCTCGACTTCGGCGAGCTTCTTGTGCAGCTCGCGCTTGATCAGACGGGCCGTCTGCGACAGCTCGATCTCGCGAGCCTTGATGAGGAAGGCATCGAGGCCACCGCGATGCTCGACCGAGCGCAGGGCGTGAGCCGTGACGCGCAGGCGAACCCGACGCTTCAGGGCGTCGGACTGCAGGGTGACCTGGCACAGGTTCGGCAGGAACCGGCACTTGGTCTTACGGTTCGAGTGGCTCACGAGGTGGCCGGTCTGCACGGCTTTGCCCGTGAGTTCGCAACGGCGCGACATTGTTCTAAATCCCGTCTCGTTCCGCGTCTGATCGGGCGATGGCGGAAGACCGGTCGCAACGCGCCACGGGCCTCACGCACGCCAAACTCCGATCGAGCGGCGTCTCATTGAAGGCGCGAGCCTATAGGTGACGGGCAGGGCATCCGTCAAGGGCGGCGCTGCGTTTTGCCCATCGGAATAACCACGCTCCGGGGCCGGTGCAGCGCCATCCAGGCGCCCCGCGCCGCGGCATCCATACGATGTATTAACCACGAACGGGGACGATGGCGGAACGATGCCGCCCGGTCTCTACTGCCGCGCGGCTCCAAGCCTTGGAACATCAGAGCCTCACGCCATGTGCGCCATGCGCCTCCTCCGCGCCAGCCTCCTCGCCGCCCTCGGCGTGATTCCCGCCTCCGAGGGATTCGCGCGGCCCAAGGCCACCTCTGCCAAAACTGCGGCACCGGCGACGGTGACGGTGGATTACGGCATCGCGCTGGCCGGCATCCCCATCGGCACCGCGCAGGTCTCGGGCCTGTTCGAGACCACGCGCTACCGCATGGACGTGTCGGCCCGCCTCACCGGCCTCGTCGGCGCGGTGACCGGCGGCATGGGCTCGGCCCGGGCCAACGGCCTCATCGCCGAGGGGCCGCAGCCGAACACCTTCGCGATCTCCACCAAGACCTCGAATTCCGGCATCGCCGTTAGGATGGCGCTGGCGCGCGGCAAGGTCACCCAATCCGAGGTGACGCCGCCCCTGATCGACATGGGCGACCGCGTGCCGGTGACCCCGGCCAACAAGCGCGGCATCGTCGATCCGGCCAGCGCCCTGATGATGCCGGCGGTGAGCCGGGGCGAGCTCACCGACCAGGCCAATTGCAACCGCACTATCCCGATCTTCGACGGTGCGACGCGCTTCAACGTGGTGCTGAGCTACGGCGAGACGCGCAACGTCGAGAAGCCCGGCTATTCCGGGCCGGTCCTCGTCTGCAACGCTCGCTACCAGGCCATTGCCGGGCATCGCCCCGACCGGCCGGGCGTGAAGTTCATGGAGGACAACCGCGACATGTCGGTATGGCTGGCGCCGGTCGAGGGCACCCGCGTGCTGCTGCCGGTGCGCATCGCCGTGCGGACGACGCTCGGCACCAACATCATCGAGGCGACCCGGTGGAGCCGTGGCGGGGCGCCAAGCCAGGTGGCGCAGGCGGCTTCGGTCGATCCATGACGGCGAATCGGGCCTGAACCATGGACTGGGCCATCGACATTCCGGTCTCGCGCCCTCGCTCGGTGGGCATGTTCGTCATCGCCCTGTGTTTCACGGTCGGCTGTGCCTCGATCCTCTACGCCCGGCCCGGAATCCATGGGCACGCTTTCGAGCCCGGCAGCTTTCACACATTCCTGATCTGGTTCGGATTGTTCTTCTTCGGCGTCGCCAGCGTCGTCAGCGCCCCCCGGATGTTCCGTTCGGGCACGCTGGTTTCCGTCGGGCGGCAGGGGATCTTCGACCGCCGCCTGTCGAGCGGCTGGATCCCCTGGGACGCGGTCGAGGACCTCAAACCGGTCATGCGGGGACGCCAGCGCTACTTCGTGCTTCGCGTCGACCCCGAACGCTCGGCCGGATTGCCGATCTTCAAAGGGCGGCGCAGGATGGCCCCCTTCACCGGGCTCGGCGCCTATGGCTATGCCATCGGCGGCGCCGATCTCCAGGGCGGGTTCGCGGCCCTCGGCGACGCCCTGTCCGGCACTGCCCTCTGGCGGGCCCCCTCGGGTACCGGGACTCGCTGATGTCGCATCTGCCCCGCTCTCTTCGCTTCCTCGCCCTCGCGGGCTGCCTCGTCGCGGTGGCGGGCCATGCCGGCCCCGGCCATGCGGGCGAGCTCAGCTCGGACATCTCGCCCTGCGGGGGCGACGCCTATTCCTCCGCGGAGGTGATCGAGGGTCGCCCGGCACGGCGCGGCCCCCTCGTGGCGATGCCGGACACGCTCTGCGCCGATCTCGCGCCGCAGCAGCCGGCGAACCCGGTGGAGATCTATGTCGATCCTTATGGGTACCGTGGCGGTGGCTATCGCGGGGGTGACGCCCCATATGGCGGGGAGACGCAGCGTGGGGGCCGGCCGTCCGGACGACCCCTGCGCAGCGGCGACTAACCCGAGGCGGCCATCTCGACGGGCCGTCATGAGACCCTGCCGCCGGCCGCTTTCGCCGAAGGGACCCGTCCCGCACACATGACGCGCCGCTCCCTCCCCCCGCAGGCCCGCTCACGCGGCGTCACGGCGGTGCTCGGGCCGACCAATACCGGCAAGACCCATCTCGCCATCGAGCGGATGCTCGCGCATCCGACGGGGATGATCGGCCTGCCCCTGCGGCTTCTGGCGCGGGAGGTCTACCTGCGCGTCGTCGCGCGGGTGGGGGTCGAGCAGGTCGCCCTCGTCACCGGCGAGGAGAAGATCAAGCCGGACCGGCCGCGCTACTGGATCTCCACCATCGAGGCGATGCCGCGCGACCTCGACGTCGCCTTCGTGGCCATCGACGAAATCCAGCTCGCTGCCGACATGGACCGCGGCTACGTCTTCACCGACCGCCTGCTGCACCAGCGCGGGCGCGAGGAGACGCTGCTGATCGGCTCCTCCACCATGCTGCCCCTGGTGCAGTCGCTGATTCCCGGTGTGCACACCACCACCCGCCCGCGCCTGTCGAAGCTCACCTTCGCGGGCGAGAAGAAGCTCGGGCGCCTGCCCCGGCGCACGGCCATCGTCGCCTTCTCGGCGGAGGAGGTCTATGCCATAGCCGAGCTGATCAGGCGCCAGCGCGGCGGGGCCGCCGTGGTGCTCGGTGCGCTGTCTCCGCGCACCCGCAACGCCCAGGTGGAGCTCTACCAATCGGGCGATGTCGACTACCTCATCGCCACCGACGCGGTGGGGATGGGCCTCAACCTCGATGTCGATCACGTCGCCTTCGCGGCGAACTGGAAATACGACGGCACGCGCTTCCGCAGGCTGACGCCGCCGGAGATGGGGCAGATCGCGGGACGCGCCGGACGCCACCTCTCGGACGGCACGTTCGGCTCCACGGGGCGCTGCGCCCCGTTCGAGCCCGAGATGATCGAGGCCCTGGAGAACCACGATTTCGAGCCGGTGCGGGTGCTGCAATGGCGCAACCCCGATCTCGACTTCTCCTCGCTGAAGGCCCTTCAGGAGAGCCTGGACGAGCATCCGAACGAGAAGGGGCTGACCCGCGCGCCCATGGGCGAGGACCAGTCCGCCCTCGAAATCCTGATGCGCGAGGACGACATCCGCGACATCGCCACCAATCCGACGGTGGTGCGACGCCTGTGGGACACCTGCGGCGTGCCCGATTACCGCAAGGTCCACCCCCAGACCCATGCGGATCTCGTCGCCCAGCTGTTCCGATTCCTCATGCGGGGCATGGCCGGGCGCATCCCCAACGACTGGTTCGCCAAGCACGTGGCGATGATCGACCGCACCGACGGCGACATCGACGCCCTGTCCCAGCGCATCGCCCAAGGGCGAACCTGGACCTTCGTCGCGAACCGTCCTGACTGGCTGATTGATCCGGTGCATTGGCAGGGCGAGACGCGTCGGGTAGAGGACAGGCTGTCTGACGCCCTGCACGAGCGCCTTGCGAGCCGTTTCGTCGATCGGCGCACTAGCGTCCTGATGCGGCGCCTGAGAGAGAATACGATGTTGGAAGCTGAGATCACCGCCGGCGGGGACGTTACCGTCGAGGGCCAGCATGTCGGCCATCTGCACGGGTTTCAGTTCGTTGCCGACCCGGGCGCGGAAGGCCACGAGGCCAAGACCCTGCGCAGCGCCGCCGAAAAGGCGCTGGGCGGCGAGATCGAGGCGCGCGCCGAGCGCTTCTCGACCGCGGCGGATTCGTCCCTGGTCCTGTCCCATGACGGCATCATCCGCTGGACCGGAGACCCGGTCGCCAAGCTGACGCCGGGCGACAAGCTGTTCGAGCCGCATGTGCGGCTGCTCGCCGACGAGCAGCTGACCGGCCCGGCCCGCGACAAGGTCGAGACCCGGCTGGTCGCCTGGCTGAAGGCCTATGTGGTCCGGCTCCTCGGTCCGCTGATCGAGATCGAGACCGCCGCCGACCTCGTCGGCCTGTCGAAGGGCATCGGCTATCAGGTCGTGGAATCCCTCGGCGTGCTGGAGCGCGCCAAGGTGATGCACGAGATGCGCACCCTCGATCAGGAAGGGCGCGGGGCGCTGCGCCGTCACGGGGTCCGCTTCGGCGCCTATCACATCTTCCTGCCGGCCCTGCTGAAGCCGGCACCCCGGACCCTCGCCGCCCAGCTCTGGGCGCTGAAGAACGGCGGCCTCGACCAGCGCGGCCTCGACGAGATCGCGCATCTGGCCGGCTCCGGCCGGACCTCGATCAAGGTCGATCCCGAGATCGCCAAGGGTCTCTACCGCGCCGCCGGCTTCCGGGTCTGTGGCGAGCGCGCCGTGCGCGTCGACATCCTGGAGCGTCTGGCCGACCTGATCCGCCCGGCCGTCACCTACCGCCCCGGCACCACGCCGGGCGAGGCACCCGCCGGCACCGCCGATGGCGACGCCTTCGTCGCCACCGTGGGCATGACCTCGCTGGTCGGCTGTTCGGGCGAGGATTTCGGCTCGATCCTGAAATCCCTCGGCTATGCACCTGAAACCCGCCCCGGCCCGGCGATCACCGTGCCGCTTCTTCCGGCCGCGTCGACCCGCCCCATCGCACCCGCAGCCGCATCGACCGACGACGCGGTGACGGCGTCCGAGGAGGCCGGACCCGCGACCGAAGACGAGGCCAAGCCGGACGCCGAGACGCCTTCGGAAGGCGAGACGGCTTCTCGAGACGGGACGACCACCGAAGACGAGACCTCGCCCGACACGGCCGAGCCCGTGGCGGAAGGCGTGCCCGACCCCGAGACGGTGTCCTCCGAGGCCGCACCCGCGGAGGACGAGCCGGCACCGGCAGCCGAAGCTCCGGTCGATGCCGCAGAGGAACCCGAGGCGGCCCCCGTCCCCGTGGCGGAATCCGCAGCCCTCGCCGGCATCGAGCCGGAAACGGCCGAGACGGCCTCTCCTGATGCGGCCGAGGGCGAAACGCCCGTGGAATCCGCCCCGGCCGAGCCGGTGATGGTCGAGGTCTGGCGCCTGCAGCGGCATCAGCGCAGCTCCGCTCCGCGGCAGAACCGCCCGCGCGGCGGTCGCGATAACGCTCAGGCGGGCGATCGTGGTCCCGGCGAAGGCCGCCAGGACCGTCGCCCCGCTCATGCCGGCGGCCCGGACGGCGCACAGCGCAACCGTGGCGGCCAGGGCGAGCGGAGCGGACAAGGCGAGAGGCAGGATGGTGGGCGTCGCGATGGCGGCCGGCCGGATGGCGGGCGTCCGCCGCGTCGCGAGCGTTTCGAGCCCGGCCGGGTCCGGCCCGAGCGTCGGGATGAGGGTCGTTCCGCCGCACCGCAGGAACAGCGTCCGCAGCGGCGCGAACGGGCTCCGGATCCGGATTCGCCCTTCGCCAAGCTGGCCGCCCTCAAGGCCCAGCTCGAAGCCGGCGACGGCGGCAAGCGCTAAACCGGGAATCTGAAGAGGGCGGATGAAGCCGGGGCGTCAGCGTCTCGACAAATGGCTCTGGTTCACCCGCTTCGCGCGGAGCCGCTCTCTTGCCGCCGCCTTGGTGGAGGACGGCTTCGTACGGGTGAACGGGACGCGCATCGACAACCCCGCCAAGGGGATCGCCATCGGTGACGTGGTGACGGTCGCCGCCGCCCATGGGACGGCGGCGGTGAGGGTGGTCGATCTCGGAGAGCGGCGCGGTCCCGCGCCGGAGGCGCAACGGCTCTATGCCGACCTGTCGGCGGGCCGGAACGCCGTGCCCGATGATCAGGACTGATCGTTGCCGCGAAGACCGAGCGGCGGGAGTGTGTCCCGGTAACATCGCCCGAGCGGCCATGATGCGGCCACTGCTTGTCAGCCCCGGTGGCAGGGGCTAGAGCCGTGCGGAAATAGTGAGGCCTCGCGCGACCCACGGGCGCGTTAACGAGGCCGTGCAAGGGCCGGGTCTAGGATCGCGCCCGAACGGGCCGAGGTGGTTGACTCGCCCGACCATGGATTGAGGCTGAAGGGCACATGACCTACGTCGTCACCGACAATTGCATCAAGTGCAAGTACATGGACTGCGTGGAAGTCTGCCCCGTGGATTGCTTCTACGAGGGCGAGAACATGCTCGTCATCCATCCCGACGAGTGCATCGATTGCGGCGTTTGCGAGCCGGAATGCCCCGCCGAGGCGATCAAGCCCGACACAGAGCCGAGCCTGGAGACCTGGCTGAAGCTCAATGCCGATTACGCGCGGAGCTGGCCCAATATCACGCAGAAGAAGGACGCGCCTTCGGATGCGAAGGACTGGGACGGCGTCAGCGGCAAGTTCGAGGCTCATTTCTCCGCCTCGCCGGGCAAGGGCGACTAGGCCGGCTCCCGAGCAGGCGATATCGAGCGAAGGCTCCACCCGGATGGCGTTTCGCAGGTTTTGGTCCGCGCGTTAGTGAATCGCGCGCCTGCCCGCGATGATGCGTCCGACCATGTCGGATTTCGGCGGATCGCATGCGCCTCATGACGTCGCAGGCGGTCGTGCAACCCGCCGCCTGAGGCCGTTGCGATTGCGCTCTCCGCGCGGGACCGACTCCCTGCGGATATCCCTCCGGCAGATCGCGCACGCATGCCCTGCGTCGGCAATCCTTTGATTCGGTGCCCGGTTTGTGGTACATCAAGGGTCTGCCGTCGTTCGTGCCTGACGTGCTGCCTTTGGCCACCCAAGCGGTGGTTTCCAAACCTTTCGACAGAGTCGGCATCCCATTCCATTGGGATGCTACCTTTCCGAGACGAGGCGGCATGTGATCGACCGCTGGAGGCGCATGCGCTTCCCGCGGCACCGGTCGCATGGTGTGGATGGTCGGCTAGCCTGGGACCCGCCCGGCCGATGCATGCTGCATCGATGGCCGGCGGACAAGAGGCTCAAGCCGGGTCACCCACCCCGGGAATGAAGGTTCGGCGCGATTCGACCCGCGCGATGTTCTGGAGGCGCTTCTCGCATGACCACAGCCAAGAAGACGACGGCAGGCCGCCAAGGCTTCAAGACCGGCGAAGCGGTGGTGTACCCAGCTCATGGCGTCGGCCGCATCACTGCGATCGAAGAGCAGGAAATCGCCGGCTACAAGCTCGAGCTTTTCGTCGTCTCTTTCGAGAAGGACAAGATGGTCCTGCGCGTTCCGACCGCGAAGGCCAACAGCGTCGGCATGCGTAAGCTCGCCGAGCCCGAGCTTGTCAAGAAGGCCCTCGACGTTCTGACCGGCCGCGCCCGGATCAAGCGCACCATGTGGTCGCGCCGCGCCCAGGAATACGAGGCCAAGATCAATTCCGGCGACCTGTTGTCGGTGACCGAAGTGGTCCGTGACCTCTACCGGTCGGAGGCTCAGCCAGAACAATCCTACAGCGAGCGCCAGCTCTACGAGGCCGCCCTCGACCGCGTGCTGCGCGAGATCTCGTCGGTGAACCGCATCACCGAGACCGAGGCACTCAAGCTGATCGAGCAGAGCCTCGCCAAGTCGCCCCGCCGCGCCAAGGGCGAGGCGGAAGCCGAGGGCGATGCCGAGACGGACGGCGACAGCGACGAGATCCGGGAAGAGGCCGCCTGAGCGGCCCGCAGATCCCAGACGGATCCGTTCGACGATCGGGCCCGGCGCACCAGCGCCGGGCCTTTTTCTTTGTCGGCACTGCGTCGGCCGGCTGCTCCGATGCGCCGCAGGGTCACGGCCCCCTGTCAGCCCCAGCCTGCGGAACTATCCACGCAACGGCTCCGTTGTTCGGTGCCTGGGCGATGCCCCCGGGCTGGTGCCCTCGCTTTCTGGACCATTCGGGTCGACCGACCCCGAACGTCCGTCGCGGCGCGCGCACGCAACGGACGAAAGGCGGAGGCGGGAATGGCGGATATCGCGGGGATACGGCGACAGTTCATTCGTACGGCCATGGAGGCGCCTTTCCTGGCGCGGGACGAGGAACGCGGTCTCGCCGTCCGCTGGAAGGATGAGCGCGACGAACACGCTCTCCATCGCCTGATTTCGGCGCATATGCGTCTCGTCATCGCGATCGCGGGGCGGTTCCGGCATTACGGTCTGCCGATGGCCGACCTCGTCCAGGAAGGGCATGTCGGCCTCATGGAAGCGGCGGCCCGGTTCGAGCCGGAGCGCGAGGTCCGTTTCTCCACCTATGCGACTTGGTGGATCAGAGCCTCGATCCAGGATTACATCCTTCGCAATTGGTCCATCGTCCGTGGCGGCACGAGCTCCGCGCAGAAGGCGCTGTTCTTCAATTTGCGCCGCCTGCGCGCCCGGTTGATGCAATCCACCGAGGAGCATGTGGGCGACGAGATCCATCGCCGCATCGCCACGGCCATCGGCGTCTCCCGCGAAGATGTGGCCTTGATGGACGCGCGACTGTCCGGGCCGGACATGTCCCTGAACGCTCCGGTGGGCGAGGAAAGCGAAGCCTCATCCGAACGGATGGACTTTCTGGTGGACGGTTCCGACCTTCCCGACGAGACGGTCTCCGCCTCGGTGGATGGCGAGCGCAGGCTCACCTGGCTCAACGAGGCGCTCACCGTCCTGTCCGAGCGCGAGTTGCGGATCCTCCGCGAGCGCCGGCTGACGGAAGACCAGGCCACCCTGGAGGCCCTCGGCCGCCGGCTCGGGATTTCGAAGGAGCGCGTGCGCCAGATCGAGAACCGCGCCCTGGAGAAGCTGCGCCGTGCCCTGGCGGAGCGTTTTCCACAGAGTGCCGGTAACGTGTATGTCTGACCGGATGTCGCTTGCCGCCTGACCCAGTGCGCTGCACATTAACGCTTCGGCATCCCGTCTGTGGGAAGCCGGAGCGTGATGGCATGTGGACGGGCAGGTCGGCAGAGATGGACGTCGCGACACAGAGGCCTCTCCTCACCCTCGCGATGATTCTCGCCTTGAGCGTCGCGCTCGTCGGAATCATCGCCGTCAGGCACAGCCTGTCCTGGCTGGCCGCCGCCGGGACATTCTACGGCATCGTCGCTCTCTGTCAGATCGCCTATCTCACCCTCGTCGTCGCCTTCACGCGGGATGGAGCGTCCGAACGACCTATGCCGGGCGCGTCCAGGCCGCCCTCGATCCGATAGCCCCACGATGGCATCGGGAACGATGACATCGGGCGGCACGGCATCGAGCCGCTAAAGTGGCCGTCGACTTTCAGCACACGCGTTCGGGGAACCGGGCATCGGATCGAGCCCGCTCCGACGAGTCTGTCACGGTCTGGGATGTCGATCTGACCCTCTCGGACGAGCATCGCGCACGCTGCCGGGATCTCCTCTCCGATGACGAGAAGGCTCGCGCGGACCGATTCGTGCGCGATGCGGATCGATGGCGCTTCGAGGCCAGCCATGCGGCCCTGCGCCTCACCCTCGGCCATCGTCTCGGAGCGGACCCGCGCGGCATCGTCTTCAGCGTGGAGCCGTCGGGAAAGCCGTATCTGGCGGGGGCGGCAGCCGGAGCATGCCGTTTCAGCCTGTCGCATTCCGGCAGCCGCGCCCTGATCGGCCTTTCCTCCTCCGCCGAGATCGGCGTCGATGTGGAAGAGGTGCGCCCGATGCCCGATCTCCTTCGCATCGCCCGCGCCCATTTCGCCGGATGCGAGATCGCAGCCCTGGAAGCGCTGGAGCCGGTCGAGCTGACGGCGGCGTTCTTCGCCTGCTGGACGCGCAAGGAGGCCGTGGCGAAAGCGACCGGCCAGGGCCTCTCCCTGCGCCTCGACAGCTTCGCCGTCTCCGTCACGCCGGACGCGGCGGAGCTGCTGGCCATGCCGGGCGGGACGAGGGAGTGGAGCCTGCACGCACTCCCCGCCGCGCCGGGCTATTCCGCAGCCCTCGCCATCCGGGCGGCGGATATCGGTTGCCTGTACCAGGCCCTCCCGCCCGACTGGCCCACCGGGCGGGCAGCCTTATGGCAACAAGGTCGATGATGACGCTTGCGGCTCCGCGTCGGCCTCGCTATACGTCCGCTCGCCGGTGGTGACGCCGGCCGTCGGAGTGTAGCGCAGTCTGGTAGCGCACCACGTTCGGGACGTGGGGGTCGCAGGTTCAAATCCTGCCACTCCGACCAGTTTTCCCTTGGGAAACGGTCTTCCCGGCTCAGAGAGCAGATCGTCGACCAAAGGTTCGACCAAACAATTGTCGGGTCTTTCTATCGGTCGGGGCGAAGATTTGGTCGCCGATCACGCGGCCTTCCGCACCTTCCTCCCGCCCCTGCCCATCGCCTCGCGGGCGGCTTCCATGTGGTCGGTCGCGTGGTGGCCGTACCGAGACTGGATCATCTCGACCGTCATGCCGACGTAGCCTGAGAGCTCCCAGAGATCGGTCCCGGCCTGAACGCCCCATGTCACGGCCGTGTGTCGGAGCGAGTGGCGGACTACGTCGTCACCGAGCCCCAGGTCATGCACCAGGTTGGCGAACGCCCGCTTCGTCGTGCCGACCGCCCTACCCTGCCACTCGATGACGTACCTCTGTCCGAGGACGTGGTGCCACCGCCATAGGTGCGCGACTAACTTGTCCGGCATTCGCACCGTGGGCTGACGCTTGTTCTTCTTGGCCGCCGCCCCGAGCGCCTTTCGGTGAAAGAGTGCGACACGCTTCTCGACCTGGACCTCGTGCCGGCGTTCGTACACAACGCCTTCGACTATAACGCGCTCTACGTGGGACTCGGTCACGACTTCCGTCTTGAGCTCCATCCACGGCTTGCCGATCTCGGGGATGAAGCTCGCTTGGCAAATCGGGGTGGATCGCGTGCCGGTCCGAAGGGCTACCAGGATGAAGCGTGCAAGGTGGCGGGACGGCCGCCTCGGCGTAATGTAGGTTTCCCCCTTCCGAGGCCCGCAATGGATCGTCTGGACCTCCCGTTTGTGCCAAGCCGCTCCAACCAATCGCGCGGCCTCGGCCTTAGTGAGCCACCGGTCACGGGCTTCGGACTTCTGCGGCAGAGTGACGCGTACCGCGTCACGAGTGAGACCGTCCCGGATCGCCTCATTGACGGAGGCGCGCAAATCCTCCAGCTCCCGGCGGGCTCCGCCCTCAGTCACGGTGCGGGCCATGGTTGGCTTCGAGTGACCACGCCGGGCGGGCTTGCTGTCCTTGCCGGTCCCGAGGCGGGCATGCGTCTTCCAAGGTGTTCCGACGCGCGAGGCGACGTAGGCCTTGCACGTGCAGCTGTCGACGTCATCGAGAGTGCGCCCGCCCCACCATTCTAGAAGGGTCTCGACGCGCTGGGCGAGCTCCTCGTACCGGGCGACGCCACCGACCAGGGCACCGGTGTCGGGATCGGGCCGGCCCTTCTTGGCATCGAGGTAACGCGACAGGGCCTCGGCCACGAGGACCTGGGAAGCCGGCCGACCCTTGCGGATCGGGAGGGCCTCAAAGGCCGCGATGGCGTGGCCGTTTTTGTAGTCCTCTAGCTGCCTGAGCGCTTCGCGTTCCGGGCCTTCGCCAAGGCCGCAGTCAGTGCTAGCGACCTGCCGGCCGGCGTGCATAATGATCCAGACGCCACCTCGCTCGATGCCGTCCGTCCCAATCCGGCCAGGCCGAAACCAAAGGTACGGCTCTCCCCTTCGTCCGACCCCCAGCTTGCGGGGCCCCTTTCGCTTCCTGACTGCCATCCGTCCCTCCAGGCCCGTAGTTGCCTGCGTGTCACCTCAATGAGACGACCTCGACGGTTCGCTCGGAGCTCACCCCGCCGGATCGCGCCGCGGAGATCCGGGACGCTATAGGCGGGGAAGCCAGCAAACCCCTGGACCTCGAGCGCCCACCGGGCGGTCTCCAGGTCTAAGGGCGCGTCGTCACCTGCCATGCTCGTCAGGGTCATGAGACCCTCGGAGATGTCGAGGGAGACGATGAGTTCGTAAGTCTTGGTCGTCATGGACAGAATCGTTGATCCTTTGGTCGGCGTCGAGCTGATCGTAGATCGGTGGTTAACTTGCTTCCCTTCACGGTCATAAGTCGCGGTAGGCATCGATGTCCGGTTGCCCGTAACATCGACCGCCGCGCTTTCCCGTGCGGGCGCGCCGTCTTATGACGCCCCCCAAATGGCGAATCGCTCAACGCGCACTAGATCGAGGGCCGCCAGGATCGAGCCGCCGGAGGCCCGGCGGCCGTGCACGACGTCATTGACGTACGCCGGGCTAACACCCGCCATATTAGCGAAGGCCCGCTGCGATGCCGCGTCCCGGATCGCCCGGGACAGGCGAAGACGGACGTCCTCTGCAGTCAGGTCCGTCATGCCGCCCTCCTCGTCGCGGCGGCGACCCGGTCCCTAGCGACGGCAACGTCCGCCGGGCGGCGCGAGGCCTTCGGCCATTCCGAATACCCGCGCTCTTGCAGCAACTTGCGGACGAGCTTCTCTGTGACGCCCGCCGCTTGCGCTGCGTAGCTCACGCCACCGAGCGAGAAGACCGCGTCGACGACACTTTGTTCCTGATCGCGGGTGAGGGCACGACGGGCGTTGCTAGGGCGCCCCTCAATGAGCGCGCGGCCGGCCTCCACGAGCTCGCGAACGTGGCCCTCTGTGAGCCAACCGTAACGCTCGTACAGGCACTCCCAGACGCCGTGGAGCTCGTGAAAGCGGCGGTACGCCTCCACCGGCGAGATCTTGCGGTGGAGCGCCTCGTCCAGTTCGAGCTCCCTGTGATTGATCGTACGCACCGCCCCCCCGCAAATCCACGTATGCGCAGATTGTGCGAAGCGAATCACCAAAATTCCAGGGGCAAGCGCAGGCTGACCGCAATAATTTGCGTAATGGTAGCTAACTAGGGTTAGTTATTATTCGAAACTGTCCAGAGTACCTAATTTCACCCGCATTTCAACAACACGGCGTTGTCCAAAGCGTTGCTCAAATCGTACCTCTGGGTTGTCGAAACGAAGTCCTGGAGGTTATTGGGCGGCGCGCTACCCTTCGCCTTTACGGTGACTAAGAGATTCGTTTCCCTGACCACATGTGAGATACGTACCTAACCTGATCGGTATTTTGGACCGAGCCGAGTGAGAGGATGCTGCATGGTAGCAGCCATGGGTAGCCGGAAGGCCAGATCCAGGAAGGTAACTGTGACCGAAGTTGGCACGCTCACGCGACGGATAGTGCGACTTTCGTATGTATGCCTATGCAGATGGCATGGGTCAAGCAAGACCTATCAGCTATATCCTCATGCTTCCGAATCTTTAATTTGAATTTTATCGCTCGTCCGATATGCCGCATGGAAAGCCATAGTATTACTGATTTAGAACACAAACTGTCTCTTAGTCTTACTGGACCACAAAATACTATTTATAAGACCACGAGTAAATGTGGGCAGCTTGTGGCAGAAAATACAGATATCCTTCTTGCTTAGAAATTTACGATGGATCTGACCGGCAACAAGATTTTCATTGCCGCCAGAGTATCATGGGACGCCTATTGAGTACAACGATCATAACGCATGCTACGACGTGGCGGACGCAAAGAAGCGAGGATGTAGATGTCCAAATCATCATATGACGAGCAGTCCCCAATAGGAGTTGCGATCAGAAGCCGATGTCCCAGATGTGGCACCGGCCACCTGTTCAGAGGCTTTTTGGAGCTTGCCACCCGCTGCGATATCTGCGGCCTCGATTACTCCTTTGCGGATCCAGCCGACGGGCCGGCCTTCTTCGTGATGATGACAGCCGCCGTGCCCGCCACCGGATTCGGCATTTGGCTCGAACTCACCTACTCACCGTCGATCTGGGTACATGCGGTGACGACTCTTCCGATCGTGCTGATCGCCTGTATTGTGCCCCTACGCTTCTTCAAGGGATGGCTCGTCGCCACGCAATACATCCGAGGGGCCGAGGAGGGACGCGTCTCCAAGCCGGCCGATCGGAGTTAAAGTTGTTCGAGACTTTACGGCGTCCCATCGTGTCCTTGGCCCCCTCGACCTGGTATCAGATTGCGCTCTGATCAAACCTTCACACCAGCCTGCCGACCTTGCCTCGATCTCAGGCCAAGCTTCATAAAACCGTCGGCGAACCCTGCTCCTGTGGCTCGTGGCCTCGGAAGCAGGGTGCCCCGAGGATCACCAACTCTCAATATGCCGGAGCGTCGAGCCGCGCTCCCCAGACACTGAGCGTGCGGCTAGCCCGAGCATTGGCTGCGGAAGCGTTCTCAGACGCCGCGCCAGCCTTGATTGAGACGTGAGGGCGCCCAGTTGGGATTGATCCGGTCGTCAGAGCAACATCTCCGAAATCTGCGGCGTCCCTAGCTGTGGTCGCCCGAAAGGCCGGAACATCGAAGGTGTAGCCCCAAGCAACGAACGTTTCGGTCTCACGAGACGAGACCTGGGAACTCGATGTAGTCACAAGAAAAGCGATCAAGGCAGCAGAAGCAAGACGGTTGATCATAGTTATCTCCTATCGTTCGCGAAGGGTTCGCTGCGGCCCTACGTGATTGAAGTGGATCTATCGATGCGGACTTCATTCTTTTATGTCTGGTCGGCGCAGCTTCGTGTCCCAGCGGATCATCCGTCGTTCGCGCGCGGGAACCCTGGAGCGCCTCGGCACCGGAAAACTTCCCGTCGAGGCACGTACAATCGACTGATGGTGGCTGAGACGAGGTGGTGATGACGGCTGAGAAGGTTGAGGATGCCTTGAGCGCGCTCGCACCGTTGCTGCGGGTTCGACCGTGGCTCGATAATGTCTGCCGTCTTGGCGGATCGTGGTCTGCCGTCCACGAACATGCGCAGTCAGGCTACGCTTACTTCCACATCGTGGTGCGAGGGCGGGCGACACTCGACTGGTTGGAAGGCCTTCCCTTGGACTTGGGTCCCGGAGACATTCTGCTGTTGCCTCATGGGAATGCACACACGGTACATGCACCGGGTATGCCGGCTTTGGTCCCTTCACCCGTCACCACCCGTCGGCAAGGATCCTTCAGTTTCAAAACCAGCCTCGGGGCAGTGCCGGACGTGGAACTAGTCTGCGGCCGGCTGCACTTCGAAGCCGCACCCGACAATCTGATCGTCGCGGCGCTGCCGGACGTCATTGTTCTGCGCGTGGGCGAGCAGCCGTTGACCACCCGCTTCGATCCGCTGCTCGCCGGCATTCGAGAAGAGCTGGATGGCGAGCGGGCTGGAGCCCTGGCCATCGCCGAAAATTTAGCGACTGCGCTGTTCGTGATGATGCTGCGGAGTCACCTCGAAGCGTCCGCACCGGTGGAAGGCTTGCTGCGGCTTCTTGCGCAACGGACCACTGCTCAGGCCGTCACCGCGATGCTGCGCGATCCCGTGCACGCCTGGACCCTCGATGAACTTGCCCACGCTGCGGCGGCTTCACGAGCAACCTTGGTCCGGGCCTTCCGCAGGGCCGCAGGGATTGCACCTCTGGAGTTTCTGATGGACTTACGACTCGGTCTGGCCCGGCAGAGGTTGCGCACCGCGCACGCATCGCTGGACCAGATCGCGGCAGATGCCGGCTATCAGTCGCAGGGCGCCTTCAGCCGGGCCTTCCTGCGCAGGTACGGCGTTCGGCCGGGGCAGGTGCGGCAGGACGCGCGTGTCCCTGCCGCGACTTGATCCGCTCGGCCATCAGCTTGCGTCCGGCTGCCATCCCGCGTAGCGGCAACGCGGATTACTTCCTGGGCCGACACCAAGGAGGTCGTCATGAATATGATGGATTGGAATTCCTATCGCCAGCAGATCACGGCTGGCGTCAGCCGCTTCGCCAAGCTCAGCCCTGAGACTGTGCGCGGCTATGGCGCGCTGAGCACGGCCGGCCAGAGGACGGGCCACCTCGACGCCAAGACGTGAGAGATGATCGCGATCTCCTTGCGCCGCGATGAACGTAACACTGTCCATACCGATACCACGCGCAAGTTCGGCGTAAGCGAAGGTGAACTCGGCGAAGCACTTGGCGTCGCCACGACCATCAATGCCGGGGCCGCCGTCGTCTATGCGACGCGCGCACTCAATGCCTACGCGGCTTCGACCGAGGCGTAACCCGGCACTTCAACCAGTCGAGAAATGGAGCCGTTCCATGAACGCACAGATCCGCCACGTCCTCGCCCTCGTCTCGGGGCCGGGTTCAAACCGCATCGGCATTCAGGCCATGCGGGTTGCCATCGCCGTAGTCTTCCTTTGGATCGGCGGTGTGAAGTTCGCGCCCTACGAGGCCGACAGCATCACGCCGTTTGTCGCCAACAGTCCAGTCTTGTCGTTTTTCTACGCCCATCCCGATCAGTACGCACAGCACCTCACACATGAAGGCGAACTGAAGCCGGTCGAGCGTGCTTGGCAGACTGAGAATCGCACTTACGCCTTCTCGTGGGGCTTGGGCACGGTCGAGTTAATAATCGGCGCACTCATCCTGACTGGCTTCGTGTCGCGGCGCCTTGGACTGGCCGGTGCGGTGCTCGCCTTCCTAACTCCCCTGGTGACGCTTTCTTTCCTCGTCACCACGCCGGAGGCGTGGGTGCCGGCTTTAGGTGACGCGCAGCATGGTTTTCCCTATTTGTCCGGCGCCGGCCGTCTAGTCCTAAAGGATGTCATGCTCATGGCTGGTGCATGGCTCGTCATTGCGGACAGTGCACGGGCTATCCTAAAGCATGCAACGCACGCACCGAGCACCTTCATAGGCCTCGAACTCGCCGCGAGGCGTTGAGCTTTCTGGGTGCTGCCGATGTGCAGCGCCCAACCTCGATCCAAATTGAGTTACTCTCGCGGTGCCGCCTCGCGAGGCCGTAGGATCGGCAGCGCCGAGATGCCCGCTCCCGTCCAACGGTGTTCAGATTCATCGACCGGCCCGTTGCGCAGCTCTATCGCGAGACGCTTACTTCACGATCGAACTACCATGCCACACGGCGGCGATGTGAGACGGGGTACTGTTTTTCTTGTGTGGTATCGTCCAGCCGGATCGTTCGAATATGAGAGGACCAAGGGCTAACAAAGCCAGACTGAAAAGACGAGCGATCATTTTGCTTCTCCGGGCTGCGATCCATCCGAGTATAATACCAATGAAACTCCGGCGGGCCAGCATGCTCTCGTATGTAAACCGCTCCTCTTAGCCCTCATAGTCAAACCAAGGTATGGCATTTGCCGCTGGAGCTCTGCCACATAGATCTGATCCAATCCAAGCGATCTATAATAAATCCAGCATCACCCCATTGGGATCGCGGGGAAGAGCGGGCTGCGATTCAGTCTTTGGGCTTGAAGCCCGTGGTGGGCAGCATGGCCACTCCCATGTTGTTGCGGTCAGACGGGGACGCAGAGGCCCTACAGGCACCGGGGGCATGGAAGATATTGGACCCTCAGCCCGACAATGCGCAGGGCGCCGCTGGCTGGAGCCCGGAGCGTCAGATAATCGTTCCATTTCATGCGCTCCGCATACAATCTAACAACCCAAGGTTCGTAAGCGGTCCGGAAGCGGAGCAATAAGGTCGGGAATGGATCAGGTCCGTCCTAGGGGTGTATGCTGGAGGCGCTAGATCTGCTGGGCCGGGACCGTGGACCTAGAAGATTGTAATCACTAGAAACGGCGCCAGAGGCTGTCGGGAGTTTCGTTTTATGCCGATGCCTGTGGATCTCGCGATCGAACGTCCTGTTGCCCGCACCACAGGAACGGCGCCGAATCGCCTTACGATCGTTTCTTCATGTCTGTGCAATCGTTCCCAAGGACAACCCCGTCGGGCGCAAGATAGCCGACGGAGTCAGGGGACGGCCGCCGGTTGCCCTGGACCTCTACCTCAAGAACTCGGCGGACGTTCTGGAGCGATCGTGTCGTGGTAACGCCCGGAACGCAACTGAACTACCATTTCGCAGGATCGTCTCCAAAACCTGATCGGGCTTCGGTCAATGGCAAACAGGCAGCCCTGCCGGCAGGAGCATTTGCTGATGCGGTGCCTCACCTGCTTTTCTGGGCCGACCAGAACGGAAAAATCGAGTTCCTCAATCGCTGGTACGAGGAGTCTGACGGGACAGAATCGTATCGAAGCCGTCACGAAGCAAGGATGGTGGGACCATGTCCATCCGGACGACACTGCAGCGCTTCAGGATGCATTCGCCACCGGCGTCCGCACAGCCAAGCAGATCGAGTGCGAGATACGTCTACGTCATGCCGACGGCACATTCAGGTGGATGCGATTCTTCGCGCGGCCCGCCGACACTTCGGAAGACAAGAGGAGGCCTCACTGGTTCGGCGGAGCGTCCGACATCGATTCGCAGCTGGTGGCCGAACGAGAGTTGCGCCAACTAACCGACCGAGTCGCGGAACAATCCGCAGAACTCGCAAGAGCCGAAGCTCGATACGAAAGCCTTTTTGCTATCAGCAAGATCGCTTTCGCCGAGCAAGACATGGCTGACGTCGCCCGGATCCTGGACGCACTAAAGCTCGAGGGCGTCGGAGACTTGGCATCGTACATGGCCGCCAATCCAGAGGTGCTCACGCGCTGCGTGGCAGCCGTGAAGACAATATCCGTCAACGATGCCTGCATCAAAATGCTGGGCTTCGACGATGTCGAAACTGCCGTGGATCGACCGGTGGATAGGACGGCCGAAGACATCGAGGGCGTGCTGCTACGACAGTTCGAAATGATCTTCTACGGCTGGGACGCCGTAGAAGGCCGCGTAGTGTTGATTGGTAGTCGGGGACGCCGCGTCCCTGCGTTTTACTCGGTTATCCGGCTTTCAGACGAAAGACAGCTGTCCAGTCTTATTGACATAAGCAGTCAGGAGCGCATCGAAGAGATGCGTCGCGCTGTGCAGGAGGAACTGGCACGTGCCAATCGCGTGGCGACCGTTGGCGCTTTCTCCGCCTCAATCGCACATGAACTTAATCAACCGATTGCCTCAATCAGCATGGATGCAAACACGGGCCTTCGGTTGCTGCATCGCGAGAAGCCTAATGTCCAAGCCGCGATAAGAGTGCTTGAGCGTATGTCCGCGACCACTCAGCGGGTTTCCGCCATAGTCAAGCATACCCATGACCGAATAACTAGTCGATCCCAGGAGACGCATAGCCTTGATCTTGTCGAAGTAGCGAAAACAACCTGTGACCTGCTTGCGCGTGACATGCAACACGCCGGCGTCGCCCTTCGGCTTGACGTTGCTGGCGACGTCCCGCACGTCTTCGGTAACTTGGTCGATCTTCAGCAGGTACTCATCAATCTAATCAATAACGCGCGAGAGGCTGTGACTGATGTCGACGATTCTAGAAAATTTGTTACTGTAAGTGTCAAGATGGTCGACTGTAAAGTCGAACTGTCCGTCGAGGACGCGGGCATTGGTATCGAGCCGAGCGACTTAGAACGCCTCTTCCAGCCATTCTTTACCACCAAGGAAGGTGGTATCGGTCTTGGCTTACAGATCTGCAGGTCAACGATCCAACGTCTCGGCGGTGAGATGAGGGCCGCCAACCGGGAGGGCGGAGGCGCGATTTTTTATGTCAGCCTGCCACTGGTTAGCGCCTGAAAACGCCGTCGTACACCTCAGCAGGCCGGTACGATCGCCCACCACAAAGCCTCGCCGTATTGTGATTTGGACCCCTTGTTCAACAGATTACCCTGTGCTTTGGCTGGATGTGTTTCCAATAGCATGTAATTGACTGGGCTATCATTGTTCGAAGTGGACGCAGCGCCGACTTTCTGCCTGAAAGCATAACGGTGTTCGAACTGAACGGATTAGCCATGCCCCTGCCACGAGCCAGAAGTGTTTCCCTTAGAAAAAACGCCTCGAAGTTCCACTGCCGGACGTTAAAAATGTCGGGACAGTTGTTCCTAATTCACTCCCTAAACCATCGGTAAGCTGGTAGCCCTCATACTTCAATGGCGCCACAGCGCGTTCCGCGCCCAGTTCCTATCGCAATCCGACAGGACGATCGTACCAACCGTCGAACAAATTGGATCAGCATCCTAAGCCTGCGAAAGCCCCGCCTCCATTCAGAGCGTCGACGAGTAGCCCTGGAAGCCCAAATGCCGCGAATGCTGAGCTTGCTGCTCCAGGAACCGGGCCACCGAAGGTACAACCGCGGCACTCCGCTACCGTCCGACACCGAATGTCAGCTTCCCATCGCGGCGCTGCCAGCGCGGCGGGTTCGGATTTTGCTTGAGTCCGGCTTTGAGACGGGAACTTTCTTCTGGACGGGTTCAGGAGGACTCACGCGGCCCGTCGCGTGATAGTACTGTTCCCGGGGAATCTTGCGTGCGGAAGCCGACATGAATGGACTTGATCGAACCCTGGCGGCCATGGCAGCCGACGACTTCTTCATAGCGCATCGTTCGGATCGATTCGATCCGGTTCGCTTTGACCTGCAGCGCAGCACAGATCCCCAACGTGCCATTCAGAGCGTGGCAGAAGTTTTTTGCCCGCATCGCATCGTACATCACGAGCGCGGCGTCCCGTTGGATTTCCGGCATAGTTCAGCGCGGATCGACCGCACTACCTTCAATCAGATCGCCTATGGCAGTGCGATCGACGTCGTGATCGAGGAAGTTAACCGCGCGCAGTACATTTTCGTCTTGCCGCTTCGAGGCGAGATGCATGTCATCGCATCGGCGGAGGCTCGAACAATCTCCGTAGGCGACTACATGCTGATGGGCCCGGACGTACCATACCAGTTCATTCACGAAGTCGAGGATTCCCATCTGGCAGTAAGCGTACCGCGGCGCATGATCGAACTCGGCGACGAATGCTATTCAGGCCCAGGCGTGGGCATCGGCCCTGAACCCATGACCGATATAGCGGGCACTCTCGTCGATTATCTATCGTTCGTATGCAGGGAGTTTGCGCGGGGAGGAGTGGCGTTCGAAAGTGCTACTGTGCGTGCAGGGACGGAAGACACTGTAGCCGGCCTGATAAAGGCGATGCTGAACTCCCGTGCTGCGTCCGCGAGCCCCACCCTTAGCCCCGCACCCGTCCATGTCCACCTCGCCGAGAAATTCATGGACTCCCACCTCCATGATGATCTTAAAATCGAGGCGATCGCGTTGGCTGCGAAAGTCCCGGAACGTACACTTCACCACGCATTCTCGCGCTTTCGCGGCATGTCGCCGCTTCAGTGGCTCCGCGCCCGACGGCTAGAATGCGCGCGACGGGCCATCCTAGCGAGTGCAGGTCACGCAAACATTTTGGAGATCGCGAACCGATACGGGATGCAGCACGGGGGCCGGTTCGCCATCTACTATCAGCAGAGATTCCACGAGAAGCCATCGGATACCCTTCGAACTGCGCGATTCCCGCGGGCCGGATCAAACAACTTGCCGGGATGATGAGGCCGCCCGCTGAATGTTAGGTTCCGGGTTTGGTGTTTTGGCTCGCGATGAACCCGATGGGTTCTTCGGTCCATGCTCTGCAGATGGCTTGACAGGGAGTCACGCCGCTTGGAGTCTTCTACATCCGTTCGAGGGTGTAGGCGCTTATTAAGTTCAGCGAGGTATCTGCGTTCCCGGCCGTAGCCGACGTAACAGTAGCGCTCGAGAGCAGCTTCCATGAAGGCCAAGTTTATCCCCTCGACCGCGCCGTTGGTCCACGGGTGATTCGGCTTGGTTAGCCGGCGCGCGGTCCCGTGCTGTCGGCCGATCAGGCTGAGCTATGGACGCCATAGCGTAGCCATGAGGAACCTCCCTCAAAACGCCATCCGATTTACATAGACCTTCGCAAAGCTGTTTCCAACACAACGCGGGACCACCGAGCACGTTTTTGGCCGCATCTGGATGGATCTGCCGAAAACGGATAGCAGTCCGAACTCATTTCCTTCACGCTCCAGGCTCGCTAGCGAAGACGCTATCGATGCCGGAGTTCGCAGACGTGACAGTAGCTGACCATTGGGTCACGGGGCGAGATCGGCCCGCATGGCTCGCCTCCATCAATCTCGCCGCGGCGCGCAACTTCCTAGCCTCCGATCCACCGCGCATCGCAGCAGGCCGGATCTCCCTCATGCGCATGGTCGAGTCCATCGCCGGCGGCCACGAACTCGCTACGTGCAGGCAAACGAAACGAGCCTTCGGCACGAAGGTTAGCGGCGAAGGCGTACTGACGGCACTTGCGCGACAAGCAGGAGAGATCGCCATCGCGCTTTCGCGTATCGCCGATCAGACTGATCACGAAGACAAGAATCATCTCAGACGCGAACTTGTCGAAATCCAATCTCTCATTGAGAGCCTCAATCAAACAATCATCAGCATACTCGCTGATCGATCCATCAAGGCAACAAAAGCCACAGGGAGCGTATCACACGAAGGACCCTTTCAGTCGCCTGAACTTGGGCCACAGAACTGCAGTTCACACAAACAACCAGAATCTCTGAAGTTTACGAAATCTCGCATGTGACGACTAAGCATCGAAAGTGCAAAGCATCTCCGCTCCCTGCCCCTTTTTTGCACAAACCAGGATTGCAAAACCTAAACATCAAGAGCAATTACATATAGCTTTCGATGAAGATCGATTGCGTCAATTGCTATTTGTGAGGTGAAGAAATTTCAAGGGCGCGCTTTGCGCTTTCGACAGCAGATCAGCAGCGGGATATACCAGTCCTTACTAAGAACGGTCGATCATATATATTCTGGCTATTATCGGGCTATGCGATAGCGTACATCTCGGAATTGATCAGTAAAATCATACCAAAATATAGCTTGCTGATCATTGATGAGATTGAATTGTCTTAAAAACTCTGACTCCTCCTCGGTGGCGATGCGCATCATCATCACGGCGTTGCCGATAGCGTCGGCGGAACGCTTTTGGCCTTTTGGTCCGGCGGGCATTATTCACGCGCATAAGACAAAATATTGGAATAACCTCCATTTGTCACTCGAATGACGACACCTTTCGACACCCCCCTCCGAGATCACGATATCGCGCGAGCACTTGTCATGCTCAAATATGTAGTTCGGGCGATATTTCTCCTTTTTTTAGCTGTAGCTTGATCTGGCGCATACCAAGGCCCCCGATCCCGTTTCAGGATGTCGGGCGGATCATCGATTTTGATGGCGAAATCACTCACGTTCGACTTGCGCCTGCTTGACGCCAATTATACGCCAGCCGTAGGTCCCGCGCGAGGGACCGGAACGGGAACGCAAGGCTCAACCGTTCGGGATCAAATTTCAAACTGAGACACCACCGCTAGAAGCCGCACGTCAGGCGAGCGCTACGCATGTACGAAATGGGTGGCTCTTCGACCGCGGTAGGACGAAGAGAGGTGTGTTGGCTTTCATTCCCCGCTGGTGGCACGATGCGGCACGAATTGGCATTAAGAGCTAGTTGTGGCAGCGTCATGTGTCAATTATTATTGCGGATAATACAACTTGCCTAACGGCGCTTTTCGAATCAATCGAATATAGTAACAATAAGTCAACTAAAAAATTCTTCATCTTAAATCAAACCTACGCTTGCTAGATATAGAGCGCAATGATGAGGAATTTTGCAAAACGCATTTAGCGCAGCATCGTGTCCAGGGCTGGGAAGGGCGGATTTGAATCGGTCTGTTTTTGGTCGAAGAAACGAAAGAAACGGACGCTGGCCTAACGGGTTACGATCTTGTCGTGGCCACAACGGCCGGAAAGGTTCCTCGCTGCCGATGCCTTCCCGGACGCATCTCTCTGTTTGCACGAAGCTTGCAGCTCGTCATATCTTCGATTCGGAAGCCGAGGCGCCTGAGTGACTGATGGACGTGCAAGCAGGATTGCCTTGAGCGCACACTGGCGTACGCAGGAAATGTTCCTCCTTCAGGAGGTCATGAACCTGATCGGCAAAGGGATTCGCCTCGATCAGGTGGCCCGCGAGATGCTGCATCTGCTTTCCGAGATCGTAGGGCTCAACCGCGGACGCATCGTCCTGCAAGACCCGGACGGGGAAGGTTATCGGATCGCCCACTCCTATGGCCTGACCCGCGAGGAGGTCGACCGAGGCAGATACGCTTTGGGTGAAGGCATTACCGGGCGCGTCATCCAGGATGGCCATCTCATCATCGTCCAGGACATCGACAAGGATCCGACCTTCCTCGGCCGGGCCGTCGAACGGACCACGCTTCCGCAAGGTGCCGTCTCGTTCCTGGCGCTTCCGATCCGGGTCGACCAGAGAACGGTGGGTGCCATCGCGTGTCACCGGATTCGCCACCGTGAGCGGGCGCTCTCCGACGATCTCATCATCCTGCGCATCATCGCCACGTTGATCGGTCAGTTGCTGACCTTGAACGAGCGCGTCGAGCAGAAGACGCGCGCGCTCGAGGAACACAACGACATGCTGGCGCGTGAGCTTCGCATCAAGCGGGCTCGCTACGGCATCATCGGCACGTCGCCAGCGCTCCTGCGTGCCCTCGCTCAAGTCGAGAAGGTCGCGAACGCGACGGCGAGTGTCCTGCTGCTCGGCGATTCGGGAACCGGCAAGGAACTGTTCGCGCGAGCGCTCCATCTCGCCAGCCCGCGGCGGGGCAAGCCCTTCATCAAGGTCAATTGTGCGGCCATTCCCGAAACCCTCTTCGAATCCGAGCTGTTCGGCCACGAGCGCGGTGCGTTCACCGGCGCGGTCGAGGCCCGCGCGGGTTGGTTCGAGCAGGCGAGCGATGGCACCATCTTTCTCGACGAGATCGGCGAGATGCCGGCAATCCTCCAGACCAAGCTGTTGCGGACCCTTCAGGAGGGCACCGTCGTGCGCCTCGGGGGCAAGCGCGAGATCCGGGTCGACATGCGCCTCGTGGCCGCGACGAACCGGGATCTCGCGGGAGACGTCGCGCAGGGCCGCTTCCGCGAAGACTTGTTCTACCGCCTCAACGTCATCCCGATCACGCTGCCGCCGCTCGCGGAGCGACGGGGCGATATTCCCGATCTCGTGCTGCATTTCCTGACGCGGGCGAACCAGGAGAACCAGCGGAACGTCAACCTGACACAGGCCGCGATCGCGCATCTCGCTCGCCAGCAATGGCCGGGCAATATCCGGCAGCTTGCGAATTTCATCGAGCGAACGGTGCTGCTGTCGAGTGAGGGCGTGCTCGATGTGGACGACCTGCGGCCGATGCTAGGAGACGCCGCTCGGACGTCGATTGCCCTCCCCGGCTCCATGGAAAGGGATTTCCTGGCCGCGCCAATGGCGACGATCCGCCCCTATCTGTCGGCCGACTCGCACGGACACGAGCAATTGCGCCTCGCGCTCGCCCAGGCCGGGGGGAACAAGACCCGGGCCGCGCAGAGACTCGGCCTCACCGAGCGCCAGTTCTCCTACCGATGGAGGAAGCTCCAGCCCGCGCCCTGAGCCAGACCGACAAAGTTCGACAATGTCGACATAGTGTCGACATTCGGCGGGGCGCAGATCTGGACGAGCGAACCGAGACCCCCATTAAGTTACTGCCGCAAAAGGCTTTTCAAAAAGATTGAGCGCACGGCAGCCTTGGCACAGGCCTTGCTCATCCCTCCTCGAGCCGGCCCCAAAAACGCGTGGGGCACGTGCAGCAAGAGGAGCTAACCATGAGCGCCAGCGCCGCCCCGACGACCCTCACGACCTACCTGCGTCCGATCGATCGCGACGGCCTCGCCAAGTTCGCCGAGAAGGGCCGCGCCAATCCCGGTTCACGCGGGACCAACAAGGTCCACACCGTCGTCGACGGCCAGTATCGAACCCTCAGCTATGTCGGCAATCACCAGCCGGTCGTCGTCGACGAGCCGTTGCACCTGTTCGGTGAGGATACCGCCCCGGCACCCGGCGAGATCGTGCTTTCGGCCCTCGGCGGCTGCCTTGCTGTCGGCATCACCGCCGTCGCGACGTGGAAGCAGGTGCGCCTGTCGCGCCTCGAACTCCACATCGAGGGCGACATCGGAAACCCGGCCGCCTGGGGCGCGGGCGGTGCCGAGAAGAAGCCGGAGGAGATGGGCTTCCAGGCGATCCGCGTCGCCGTGACCATCGAAGGCGACGCGACACGAGAGGAGCTCGACGAGATCGTGCGCCACGCGAATGTCTATTCGCCGGTTGCCAACTCCATGCGCAACCCGATCCCCTTCGACATCGGCTTGGCCGACTGAAGCCGGAGGCGGGACCGGTCGGTCCCGCCCCGTCCGATCCCTTCTGAGGAGATTGCACGATGTCGAGCGCCCCCGCTCTTCGGCTGGCCGATGCCCCCATCACGGTGGCGCAACGCGTCACGCCCGCCGCTTCCGAATGGACGGATGAGACCGTCCTCGCCGGAACGACGGCCATTGCAGACGGTCCCCTGAGCGCGGCAGCGGCCCAGATCGACCATGGGGCCTACCCGCTCGACATCATGGCCGGGCTCGGTGGCGCGGGCGCTCTCGGCGTCCATCTCGACCGGCACGGCACCCGCGTCGGCCTCTCCATCGCCGCCATGCAGGCGGCGAGCCGTGCCTGCGGTGCCACCGGCTTCCTGATGTGGTGCCAGAACGTCTGCGGCCTCTACTTGGAACAGTCTGGCAATCCCGCCCTGACGGGGGCCATTCTCGACGACCATGCCGCGGGTCGCACCTTCGGCGGCACGGCCCTCTCCAACCCGATGAAGGCCTTTGCCGGAATCGAACCGATCCTGCTGCGCGCACGGCGCGTGCCGGGCGGTTACCGGGTCAACGGCATGCTGCCATGGGTCAGCCACATCGGACCGGGGCAGTATTGCGGCGCCATCGCGGGTGTCGTCGGCGCCGGCGACACGATCAGCCACGAGATCATGTTCCTGCTGCGCTGCGACCGGGCCGAGCTGCGGCCCTGTCCGCAATTCTCCGGCATGGAGGGCACCAGCACCTGGGGCTTGCGCCTGGACGAGTACTTCGTCGGCCAGGACGAGCTGATCGCCGATCCCGCCCGCCCGTTCATCGGCCGCATCCGAGCCGCCTTCATCCTGCTTCAATGCGGCATGGGCCTCGGCGTCGCGGAGGGAAGCCTCGATTCCATGATCGCGGTCGAGGAGACCCTCGGGCACGTCAACCAGTTCCTCGACGACCGCCCCGGACAGATTGCGGCCGAACTCGCCGAACTCCGCACCCGAATCCTCACGCTTGCCGAATCCCCCTATGACGGCTCGAACGACTACCTGATCGACGTGCTCGACGCCCGCGCGCAGACCTCCGAACTCGCCCTCCGCGCCTCGCAATCCGCCCTGCTCCACCAGGGCGCGCGCGGCTACCTGATGTCGGCCGCGCCTCAACGGCGTATCCGCGAAGCGCATTTCGTCGCCATCGTCACGCCCGCCATCAAGCATCTGCGCTGGGAGATGGCCCGCCTGTCGCGGGAGATCCTTCCGGCCGATACCCGCGAGGGAGGCCGGGCATGACCGCGCTCGCGCCGACCGACGGGCTCGGGCCCTGGAGACAGTTCCTCTGCCGGGCCTGCGGCCTGATCTACGACGAGGGCGAAGGCGATCCCGATAGCGGGCTGGCTCCCGGCACCCGCTTCGAGGACATCGCGGAGGATTGGGCCTGCCCGATCTGCGGCGTCACCAAATCGGATTTCGAGCCCTATCAACGGCGGGCATCCGTCGCCCCCGCGCCAGTTCCCCTCGTCCGGCAGCGCCGGCCGGGCGTGGTGATCGTCGGGGCCGGCGTGGCGGGCTGGAGCGTCGCCGCGGCGATCCGTGCCGAGGATGCAGAGGTTCCGATCACCCTGGTGACAGCCTGCAGCGGCGACGTCTACCACAAGCCGGAACTCTCGGTTGCGCTCGGACGCGGCATGTCACCCGACACGCTGCGCCGGGAGAGCGGCGCGACCGCGGCGGCCCGCCTCGGCCTGCATCTCATGCCCGACACGGTGGCGGTGGGCCTCTCGCCGGATCGGCATCGGCTGCGGACGACCCGTGGCACCCTGGCCTACACGCAGCTCGTTCTCGCCCACGGCGCCCAATCGGCGTTGCCGGCCTGCCTCGACCCCACGCTGTGCTGGCGCGTCAACGACCTCGCGGCATGGTCCGCCCTGCATGCCGAACTCGGGCGCGGTCCCCGCACCGTGGCGGTGATCGGCGCCGGCATGGTCGGCTGCGAGCTCGCCGAGGATCTCACGCGTGCCGGTCATGGCGTCACGCTCATCGGCGCCGGGCGGCTTCCGCTGCCCGAACTCCTGCCCGCGGTGGCCGGACGCCGGCTCTTGGCGGGCCTGGAGCGCCTGGGCGTACGCTACCGTGCCGACACCCTAGTGACCGGCCTGAGCTGCAGGCCGGACGGCCATGTCGCGCTCGCCCTCTCGGACGGCGGGGTCCTGGACGCCGCCACCGTGGTCGCGGCGACGGGCCTCGCCACGCCCTCGCGGCTCGTCCGTGGAGCCGGCCTCGCCTTCGAGCGTGGAATCGTCGTCGATCGGTCGACGCTGCGGACGAGCCGACCCGACATCTTCGCGCTCGGCGACTGCATCAGCATCGACGGCCAGCCCTGCCGTTACATCGAGCCGGTCGCACGGCAAGCCGAGGCGATCGCGCATGCCATCGTCGGCCGGGCGCATCCGGGCTACGCGCACGTCGCACCCGTCATCCGCCTGAAGACGCGCTCCGCGCCGGTCGAACTTCACGGCATCCCGGTTCCGGGCGCCCCCTGGCACGTCGTCGAGGACACGGAACGCCGTCTCGCTATGGAGCAGCGGCACGACGGCGGCATCACCGCCTGGCTCGCAGCCTGAGGAATCGACGATGACGAGCGCCGTTCCCGCAACCGATCCCGTTCTCTCGCAGGCGCACGAACAGGTGGCGGTGACCCTCTCGGGCGCCGTTCCCCGACCTGTCGTGCAAGGCTTTTTCGACGAGCCGACGAACACCGCGACCTTCGTCGTCCACGATCCTCAAAGTCGTTCCGCGGCGGTGATCGACAGTGTCCTCGACTTCGACCCGGCATCCGGGACGTTGTCCTACGAGGCGGCGAACCGCGTCGTCGCCTATGTGCGCGCGCAGGGCCTGACGGTGGAGTGGATCCTCGAGACCCACGTCCATGCCGACCACCTCTCGGCCGCCCCGTACCTTCAGGAGCAGCTCGGCGGACGGCTCGCGATCGGCCGTGGCATCGTCCAGGTCCAGGACGAGTTCGGAAAGCTCTTCAACGCCGGCACCGAGTTCGCCCGCGCCGGCTCGGAGTTCGACCGCCTGTTCGATGACGGCGACCGTTTCGCGATCGGCGGGATCGAGGCCCTCGTGCTCCACGTGCCGGGTCATACATCCGCCGACCTCGCCTACGTGATCGGGGACGCGGCCTTCGTCGGCGACACCCTGTTCATGCCAGATTACGGCACGGCGCGTGCGGATTTTCCCGGCGGCGACGCCCGGCAGCTGTTCCGCTCGACCCGAAGGCTGCTGGCGCTTCCGGACGTCACGCGCCTGTTCCTGTGCCACGACTACAAGGCCCCCGGCCGTGACGAGTTCATCTACGAGACGACGGTGGCCGTGCAGCGGGCCGAGAACGTCCACGTCCGTGACGGAATGGCGGAGGACGACTTCGTCGCGATGCGCACCGCGCGTGACCGCACTCTGAAGGCGCCACGGCTGATCATGCCGTCGATCCAGGTGAACATGCGCGGGGGACGCCTGCCGCAACCGGAGGCCAACGGCACGCGCTACCTCAAGATCCCGCTGACGACGGTCCGGTCATGAGCAAGCCCGAAACGCTCCCCCCCTCCCCGGCGCGGCTCTTCCCACAGCGCGCATTTACACCCCTCTCCCCAAGCCTTTCCGTGACCTCTCAGATCGATGAGAGCGCCCTGGAGCTTGCCGTACGGGCGGGCTTCCGGCTCGTGATCTGCAATCGGCCGGACGGCGAGGAAGCCGGCCAGCTAGCCAGTACCGTCCTGGCTCAGCGGGCCGAGCTACTCGGGATCGACTTTCTTTCGATACCAGTACGCCCGGGGCGCTTTCCGGAACAAGCCGTCGTCGCCTTCCGAAAAGCGGTCGCCGGCGCGGGTGGTCCCGTTCTCGCCTATTGCCGCAGCGGCACACGATCGGCTTCGCTTGCAGCATTGGCGACCCCCGACAAAACCGATCCCGAGCGCTCAATCCGAGCAATCGAGGCGGCCGGGTACGACCTGTCGCAGGTCCGCGCCTGGCTTAACCGGCCCGAGAAAGAGCCAGGGGCAATCGCGGGGAGCGGGTCTTGATGCTCGAACCCGTGCAATACGCGTTAGGCGCGAGCTCCGGCTCGCTGATCGGGCTGATCCTCGGGTTGGTCGGCGGCGGCGGTTCCATCCTCGCTCTCCCGATGCTCATCCATGTCGTGGGGCTAAGGAACACCCACGTCGCGGTTGGGACAGGTGCCTTCGCCGTCGCGGCCTGCTCGCTCGTCAACCTCGTCGGCCATCTCCGAGTCGAGGAGGTCCCGTGGCGGGCCGCGGGATTGTTCGGGGCGGCCGGCATCCTCGCTGCACTACTGGGCGCCGACCTGAGTAAGCAGTTCGACGGGCACCGCCTGCAATTCCTCTTCGCGCTGGTGATGCTGGCGGCTGCGGGCCTGATGTTCAAGCGTCGGTTCGCACCGGCCTCCGCACGGACGGAGGTGGCTCGGGAAAGTGTGCCCAAACTTGTCGGCTACGGTGGTGCCACGGGTCTGCTGTCCGGATTCTTCGGCATTGGGGGCGGCTTCCTCATCGTTCCCGGCCTCGTCGCCGCCACCGGGATGCCACTGGTGAGTGCCATCGGCTGTTCCCTCGTGGTCATCACGGCCTTCGGGGTGACGACCGGGCTGAGCTACGCGCTGTCCCACCTCGTGGATTGGGCCCTCGTCTTGGCTTTCGTGGCCGGGGGAGCGGGAGGCGGCCTCATCGGCCTTCGTCTTCGCTCCGTCTGTATCGCCCGCAAGGGCGCGCTGGACACGGTGCTGGCCGCCATCATCGGAGGCGCGGGGCTGGTGATGCTGATGCGGTAGATCCGAGCGCAACGAGGGTGTTCGCCACCGGCCGACACCGCGAATGAAGACGATCCGGCCTGAGATCCGAACGAATACTGGCCTTCGGCCGCTCTCCGGAAACAGACCTGCCGGCTCAGTTCTTGCTGCCACTTTCCTAGACAATCATCACCGGAGTCCGCGATGGCCCTGTTCGACAAGTATTCCGGTTCACGACGTCGCCTGAGCCGCCGTGGCTGCAACTGCGGCGCGCATGTGAGCCAGGCCGAGCACGAGGCGGCGCTCCCGACGGGCGACGCCGCTGTCCAGCGGGTCGTTGAGGCGTCGATGATGCGTGCCGTATTCCCGCGGGAAGCCGAGCGCCGCGCCTTCCTCCGAAGCGTCGGCGCCGCGACCGCCGCGGCGGCGATCAGCCAGTTCCTGCCGACGCGGTTCGTGGCCGAGGCCTTCGCGGAAGGGGCGAAGCCCGAGAAGACCGACCTCAAGGTCGGTTTCATCCCGATCACCTGCGCCACGCCGATCATCATGGCGAAGCCCATGGGCTTCTACGAGAAGCAGGGCTTGAACGTCGATGTGGTCAAGACCGCCGGCTGGGCCGTGATCCGCGACAAGACCCTGAACAAGGAATACGACGCCGCCCACATGCTGGCGCCGATGCCCATCGCGATCAGCCTGGGGCTCGGCTCCGCCGCGGTGCCCTTCGCGGTGCCGGCCATCGAGAACGTCAACGGCCAGGCGATCTGCCTGGCGATGAAGCACAGGGACAACCGCGACCCGAAGAACTGGAAAGGCATGAAGTTCGCCATTCCGTTCGACTACTCGAACCACAATTACCTGCTGCGCTACTATCTGGCCGAGCACGGCATCGATCCCGACGCGGATGTGCAGCTGCGTTCGGTGCCGCCGCCCGACATGGTCGCCAACCTGCGGGCCGACAATATCGACGGGTTCCTGGCCCCCGACAACGTGGTCCAGCGTGCGGTCTACGACGGCGTCGGCTTCATCCATATCCTGTCGAAGGAGATTTGGGACGGACATCCCTGCTGCGCTTTCTCGATCGCGCAGGACACGATCCAGCAGATGCCGAACGCCACCGCAGCGCTGCTGCGGGCCATCATGGAAGCGACTGCGCACGCCTCGAATCCCAAGAACCGCAAGGACATCGCCGCAGCTATCGCGCCGGCGAACTACTTGAACCAACCCCAAACCGTGGTGGAGCAGGTCCTCACCGGCACCTACGCGGATGGGCTGGGCGGCGTGAAGAAGGATCCGAAGCGCGTCGCCTTCGATCCCTTCCCATACGAGAGCTTCGCGGTCTGGACGCTGACCCAGATGAAGCGCTGGGGTCAGATCAAGGGAGACGTCGACTACAAAGCCGTGGCGCAGCAGATCTACCGTGCGACCGATGCCGCCAAGCTGATGAAGCAGGCTGGCCTGGTGCCGCCCGTGGCCACCACCAAGACTTTCGTGGTCATGGGAAAGACTTTCGACCCAGACAAGCCGAAGGAGTATCTGAACTCCTTCGCGATCAAGCGGGCGGGCTGAGCCATGAAGGCCTCTCTCTCGCTCCGCGCCGGCATCGTCTCCCTGGCCGTCCTCGCCGCCTTCCTGCTGCTCTGGCAGATCGCGGTGGGCGGGGTCGCCAAGACCGAGGCGATGGACCCGGAATACGCGGCCCTCATGGGTGCGAGCGCCACCACCGGCAAATCGGCGATGCCGGGTCCGCTCGACGTCGCCGCCACCGCCTGGAAGCACCTCAGGGACCCGTTCTACGACCGTGGCCCGAACGACAAGGGGCTCGGCATCCAGCTCGCCTATTCCATCGGCCGCGTGGCGCTGGGCTACGGCCTCGCGGTGCTGGTGGCCATCCCCATCGGCTTCCTCATCGGCATGTCGCCGCTGATGGGCCGGGCGCTCGACCCCTTCATCCAGCTCCTGAAGCCGGTCTCGCCCCTCGCCTGGATGCCGCTCGCCCTCTACACGATCAAGGATTCGAGCCTGTCGGCGATCTTCGTGATCTTCATCTGCTCGCTCTGGCCGATGCTGATCAACACCGCCTTCGGCGTTGCCGGAACGCGCAAGGAATGGCTGAACGTCGCCCGGACCCTGGAGGTCGGGCCGATCCGGCGCGCCTTCACGGTGATCCTGCCGGCGGCCGCGCCCACCATCCTCACCGGCATGCGCATCTCCATCGGCATCGCCTGGCTCGTCATCGTGGCGGCCGAGATGCTCGTGGGTGGAACCGGCATCGGCTACTTCGTCTGGAACGAGTGGAACAACCTTTCGATCACCAATGTGATCGTCTCGATCCTGGTCATCGGCCTCGTGGGCATGATCCTCGACCAGTTGCTGGCGCGCGCGCAGCGTCTCGTCACCTTCCCCGAGTGAGGTCGCGCCCATGAGCAAGCTCATTCCCTTCGCGCGGCGCTTCGCAAGTGCCGCTCCCGACCCCGCCGCCGGGACCAGCCGCATGTCGTCCTCCGAAAAATTCATCTCCATCGAGGGGATCGCCCGGCGCTATCCCGCGCCCGGCGGCAAGCAGAACACCGTGTTCGAGAACCTGTGGCTGCCCATGCGGCGGGGCGAGTTCGTCTGCATGATCGGCCATTCCGGCTGCGGCAAGACCACGGTGCTCAACATCCTGGCCGGGCTGGAGGCGCCGAGCGAGGGCGTCGTCATCGTCGACGGGCAGGCGATCGAGGGAACCAGCCTCGACCGGGCCGTGATCTTCCAGGGCCACGCCCTGCTGCCCTGGCGAACGGTGCTCGGCAACGTCGCCTATGCGGTTTCCTCGCGCTGGCGCAAGGCGTCCCGCGCCGAGGTGGAGGAGCGTGCCCGCAAGGCCATCGCGACGGTGGGCCTCGCCGGCTCGGAGCATAAGCGCCCGTCCGAACTCTCGGGCGGCATGAAGCAGCGTGTCGGCATCGCCAGGGCACTCGCCATCGAGCCCAAGATCCTGCTCATGGACGAGCCGTTCTCGGCGCTGGACGCGCTCACGCGGGGCACCCTGCAGGACGAGGTGCGCCGCATCTGCATCGAGACCGGCCAGACCGTCTTCATGATCACCCACGATGTCGACGAGTCGATCTACCTCGCCGACCGCATCGTGCTGATGACCAACGGCCCCGAGGCCAAGGTGGCGGAGATCGTCGAGAACCCGCTGCCCAAGCGCCGCGAGCGCGCGAACCTCCATCATGCGCCGGGCTACTACGCCCTGCGCAACCACCTGATGGACTTCCTCGTCAGCCGCTCGAAGAGCCTGCGGGACGCCATGCCCGCCGGCTACGACCAGCGCCACCCGCCGGTGGTGCGGCCGGGTTTGGACGAACTGGAGCCGCTACCCGTCCCCGCCGCCTCGTAAATCCGCGCGCGGCCTCTCACCCACGTTCCTTCATTGGAGACCTCACATGAAGCGCGAAGACCTCACCGAAAAGCTCCTCGACATCAAACGCGAGAAAGGCTGGACCTGGAAGCATATCCAGGCCGAGATCGGCGGGATCTCGCCGATCCTCATCACCGCCGCCTGCATGGGGCAGATGAAGCTGCCGAAGGCCCAGGCGAAGAAGGCGGCGGAACTGTTCGGCCTGTCCGAATCCGAGGAGCGGATGCTGAACGAGGCGCCGTATCGCGGCTCGATCCCGCAGATGCCGCCAACCGACCCGCTGATCTACCGGTTCTACGAGTTGGTGATGGTCTACGGCACCACCTGGAAAGAGCTGATCCAGGAGGAGTTCGGCGACGGCATCATGTCGGCGATCGATTTCAACATGACCATGGAACGGGAGCCGAACAACAAGGGCGACCGGGTTAAGATGAACCTTTCCGGCAAGTTTTTGCCGTATAAATATTATGACAATGAAGAAGGGGTGCCGGATTACGGCTTCAAAGAATCTTGATTGTAAAATTGATGTCTTAAAGGCGCATCTTCGCGTTTTCATCGGCGATGTGCGTGAGATGTACGCCGTGTCTCCTGACGGCAATAAGTGTCCGCCTGCTTTCTGGTTCTGCGCATTTTGCCGTGAACGTCGAGCTTGAGTAGAAAGCGGACGGCATCAAACGTCAGGCTTCGGCCAACTTGTACCAGCAAAACACCAATCGCGGCGATCTGGCGCAATAGCCTTTAAGGGAGATACCAGCGCAAACGAGAAGTAACGACGCCGTGCTTTCGCCGATACGCAGCGACAAGAATTCATGCAAACAAGCACGCAGATTGATAGACACGGCGCGCCAGAGCTGGTCAATGCGTTTCTTCCAGGCACCACAATAATATTACAGCCGATTACTTTCGCGATTTAAACACGACGGGCGGTGAGCGCATTTAAAATGGCGGGGATGGCGCCTTAATTCTGAGTGTGATGGTGGGGACAGGCTGAAAGCTTTGTGTAGACATGCTCCGCAGATCCCGGCCCGGCGTCTTAGGCATGTCGTCGCTTAAGCATTAACCGTCCGTCGCGGTCAACCTTGGCGATTGCCGTCGCTTTCGGTACCACTCGACCTCTGCCTAAGCATTAATTGCTCTCTACATTGTTCGCCCCAGTCCCTTGGTTTTCGGGAGCGGTAAGCCGGTTCCCGTTTGGGTTAGCAAGCCACGTTCCGTTGCGTGTAATATCTCCTACTTCGGTACGGGTCGGCCCACGCATACGTTCGATGTTCCGTCTCTCACGTCGGGATCAAAACGGGCGGGCGCTGACGGCGTAACGCCGCCGTGTCACATGGCTCAAGCAGGCTACCTCATGGACGCTCTTCAACGTGTCTCGCCCGCTCCCCTGCCCTCCGCTCCCGCAGTGAGCGCCAACACTCCAGCTGTGGATTCTATCGATGGACTTCCACGCTCCAATTGGACGGGTCCTTGTTCGGCAGCTGTGCGCATGCGGTGCTCTTCGCGCGGTCGTTAAGCCGTGGAAAATCGTCTGTCGGGATCTCACGTCAAGGGTGAGGCGGCATGTCGTTTCTATTAGCTACGATTGCAGTGGTGGTCGCCGTATTGGTCGGAGCACTAGTGGCGCATCGTCTCGCGGTGGCGGGGCTCGCTCGCGCACAAAGGGAAAGCGAGCTGGATCTCAAGAATGTTGCCGACTCCGTCCCTCAGGTCCTTTGGCAGGGGCTTCCAGACGGACGCGTGACGTTCATGAATCTGAGATGGACGGAAATCACTGGCGCCTCGGTCGACAACGGCCTGGCTGAGGACGGCTGGGCATGGAAGAACTGGTTCCATCCAGAGGATCGCCAGGGACTCCTTGATGATTGGGCTAGAGCACGCTCGACAGGCGAGCAGTTCGACTCTTACCGTAGGTTGCTGCACGCCGATGGAACATATCGATGGCTTCAGGTCACGGCGAGGCCCGTGCGAAACATCGATGGAACGATCATTCGCTGGTACGGTGTATCAACTGACATACATGCGGAGATGCAATCGCAGCTAAGCGTCCGCGCACTAAACCAGACGCTTGAGCAGCGGGTGGAGGAGCGTGCACGCGATCTGATGCTGAGTGAAGGGCGATACAGATCAATTTTCGAGCGCTCGCACGTTGCATTGTTTGAGCAGAATCTCGATGGTCTAGTCGCGGCTTTGGCACCTATGTATCTGCAGCATGGGAAGATGCTGGCCAGTTATCTGCAGGAACATCCCGAGCTCGTAACCGAGCTGCTCCAACTGTTGAAAACCGAAGAGATCAACGCGGCAGCGCTCCAGTTCCTCGGCAAAGAGAGGGATGCGGTTCTAAGTCACTCAAGGCCGGGTGTGGTGGATTCGGCACCCTTCGCCGAACTCCTCCAGCACATTGCGGTTGGACGAGACGACTATTGGGAAGGCGTTGTGACCCTCATGACAGGGGACGGGACCATAAAGAAAGCAATCTGTGGGGTTACTCTCGTACGGGGCTCCAAGGGTACTCGCGCCTTCACCCACCTGAGCGACATCACCGATCGCGAGCGCACGCGTGAACTATTGTTCGAAGCACGCGAGGAGCTCTCGCGCGCGAACAGGGCGCTCACCGTGGGCGCCCTTTCGATGTCGCTTGTGCACGATCTAGGCCAGCCGATCAGTTCCATCGCCATGGATGCGACCGTGGGCCGTCGCTCCCTTGCTAGGACACCTGCCGATACCGCCATGGCGAGCAAGGCCATGGACCGAGTAATCTCGTCTGCCCGCCGGGCAGCCGAGCTACTCAACCGTACGCGGGAAACGGCCTCCCGCAGGGAACGAACGGTCGAACCCGTGGATCTGACCAAAGTGATTCGCCTCAGCGTAGGTCTTCTGGAGCACGAGGTGCGGCTGCAGGGATGCAGCGTGTCACTCGACGTTCCGGACGAGCCGGTGCCTGTGGTGGCTGACAGGGTCGAACTTCAGCAGGTCCTCATCAATCTGATCCTTAATGCGCTCGCGGCAAGTCAGTGCACCTCAATGAACGACCGGACCATCCACGTGAAGCTGATGGAGCGCGCAGAGGAGGTCGTAGTAGAGGTCAAGGACAGGGGGGTCGGCCTGCCGGCGGGCGAGGAGTCTCGCATCTTCGACCCGCTGTTCTCGACGAGACCGGGAGGCATGGGGATGGGTCTGGCGATCTGCCGGACGATACTTCAGGGCTTCGGCGGCGACCTCACCGCCCGCAACAACCTGCACGGCGGCGCAACCTTCGCTTTCACCCTGCCGCGTCTCTGACAAGCCTCTGGGGAGACATATCCCGCCTGCGGACGCGCACGTGTCGTTAGCCCACGTTAGGCGGTAGAATGGCACAAGGAAACAATAGATTGCCGACGATGAGGGACATGGTCGCTTCAAGCGATGAAAGGCAACGATACCCACTGCATCACACGTGAGCCAGACCGCCAACCCCCAACCACTCAACCCATGAGAGCACGGCTCTAGCGTCCTAACTTCCGTGGTGGGCGGCCGGAGCCTGGGCGGGTGCGACACCACGCAAGATGCTGATCCTCAACCGGTTCTCTGACGCTTGCGCCTGCTTATCGAATATCTTGGCACGATCCTGCCGACGGACCTGTGACATTCGGAATCGCCATACCGGAGTACGGGCCCTTCTATCCGAGCGTAGGATGGCCTTACGGCCGGCGCAGCGGCACCTTCACCTCGCTGCCCTCGGTGCGGCGGATGTAGGAGCATTGCCATGCCGGTTCGAAAGGTCGAATCCATTGCGGGCGCATGCGTGAGCGCCGCGCGGGATAGTTTCGCCCCTTTTAGTGGCTCGTGATCGCGATTGGTTTGCGCAACCAGAGCATCCCGCCGAAATGATCGCCGATCGATCACTCACTGCTCGCATTGATGGGCCGTGGTCCTCAGGGCGGTCACTTCGATCCCCCACAGACCCAATTCGCGGCGGCGAGCAGCGCCGCTGCCGAATTGTTTCATGAAAACTTTCGCTGAGGAGCCGATTTCGTGACCCAAATCACTCTGGGCAATGAGGGAGCAGTGGCGATCATCACTCTCCACAACCCACCGCAAAACCGGTTTTCACCGGAGATGCTCATCGAATTCGACATGGCGCTTGATGCCGTCAGTTCGAGCGAAGCACGCGCCCTGGTTCTGCGCGCCGATGGAGCAGATTTCTCCTTTGGTGGGGATATTCAGCCTTGGCCGACAATGACCCAGCGCGAACGTCGTACCCTGTTCGAGCGGTATCTCGCCGCTTGCAACCGTTTTGAGAGACTCTCGATACCGACCGTGGCGCTTGTGCAGGGTCATTGTCTCGGAGGCGGCTTGGAACTGGCACTGCGTGCAGATATCGTCTTTGCTGGAGAAACGGCACGTTTCGGTCATCCTGAACAGAGCATCGCCATCGTCACGCTACTTGGCGGAATTTACCGGGTCGCAGAGCGAGCCGGGCGATCGAAGGCCTTCGAATGGGCTCTTACATCGGAACACGTGCCTGCGCAGGAAATGGCCCACCACGGCGTCATCAACCGCGTACTCCCTGATGCTGAGCTTCTGCCTGAGGGTATGGCATTCGCTGCAAAAGCTGCCGCGGGTCCGACGCTGGCGCATGCCGCACATAAAGCATTGCTGCGTGCATGGGTGTCAGGCGGTACGACCGTGGCGGACGAGGCGCTTATGGACATAGCCATGCCGCTTTTCGAAAGCGCGGACACCCGCATGGCAATTCCCGCAGCCGTCGATGCAATGACAAAGGGCAGTGGTCGGCCCCAGTTCGATTTCAAAGGTAAGTAGGAACGCGCAGGGGCGATATGGATGCAACTGCCCCTGCATTATAAGAACGACACCAAAAAGGAACGCTTCTTGCCAAACGCTTAAGAAAACGAGACAAAAACGCTAACGCGTAAGTAGAAATGCCATTCTAAAATCCTTCAGTCATGCTTTGCATACAATGTAGTCGCGTCCGCGATTGGATGCCGCACTGCTTGCAGCACTTGCAGTCGATGATGTCGAGGCGGTTGAAAGGTATCGTCCAATAAAACACTCGTCTCGCCGTGCTTGCAAATGCTTTGCCGCACCGCCAGTATTGCCCGCCCCTTCGATTAGGCGCTACCAGCTGCAGACTTCGGTGCGCTCCTTCGTTCCAGCTGGAGCGAGCCCACGCCGGGACGGCTGACCCAGAGCGTTTGGCCCGATGAGCCATACACGGATGAATGGCCGGTTGCTCAGCTTTGCTGCTCGCCGGCGTCACGCTCCAGAAAACCATCGCGGCGATTATCTGAAACTTGCGCGAAAGGCCCCGTCCTGTGGGGCGGGGATGGATAACGCAGGCGGTGGGAGCCGCCTTGTCCTTGTGTACGCCGGAGCGCCCTAATAAGATCAATGATTGCAGTAGTTTAGTATGGGGTATCGAGGCCTTGTTACATCCTTGCTACTTAGACCACCGGATTTTGCTGCACCGGCAGTGCGCCAGCCTCATTCGTGATGCGCAAAATCGCGAGCGAATTCCTCCTTGCGAGCCCCGACTCATCCTCCTCGCCATACAGGTGGCCGTAGACGTCCTTCGTTGTGGTGACGGAGGCATGTCCAACAACCTTCTTCAGGGCGAGGTCACTCAAACCCGCCTTGATCCACAAGCTCACCGCTGCATGTCGGACCGTATGCAGACCCATGTAGGTGCCATTCTCTCGTGTAACATTGGCAGCAACTGCTATGGGCTTCCAATGATAGTCCGTCAGATCTTGTGGCAGGATAGGGGTGCCATTGCGCGTCAATAGAATGTAGCCCTCGCTGGGCCGATCACACTGATTGAGTCTAGGATGATCGCGGGCGGGAAGTGGATCACCCCTCCCCTGGCGGCACGTGTTGTTGTCATATCGCCCGCTCCCCGGTCTGGGTGAACGGGGCAACCGGGCGGGCAGCGGCAACGCAGCGATCGGCGCGGGTACGGTCGGCCGCAAATTGTGCTTCGATGCGACCGCGGAGATCACGCAACGCGCGACGCTCGTCCTCAATCTGCTGTTTCCGCATCTCCCAGGTCGGGAGTGAATTCGGGCGCACGCCCCGAATGGCGAGCGTAACTCGTCCAGGCTGATGGGCAGCCCGTAGCACGCGCTCGGATGGCGCTGTGCAATGCTGATAGATAGTCATGGATGTTGTGCTTTCGTTCGACGGTTTTTCAGGACCGTTGCCCGACAACAGGCCGGGCGGCCGGGAGCTGAAAACCTGCGAAAGCGACAGGCCGACGCGCTTTTAACCCGCTAAGGTCTGGACATGGCGCACCGCTCCCGGCCATAGTGGCCAGGTTGAGCGCGCCCGCCAAGGCGCCGTCTCTTGCGCTAAGAGCCCGCCAAGGCTCGACAACGCGTCACACAACCCCCTCGCCAAAGGGGGAATGCATCAAGCTTTCGTCCGGGTTTTCAGGCCCACGGACACCATGACACGAACACCCCGCCGCTGCCAAGCAGATGGGGTCGTCGTCGTGCGTGAAGGGTAGAGGCTTTTCGCCTCCGCAGGAGGCAGGTCCGGTGGCGAAGCGTAAGCGTCAAGAAGCTCACTTCACCGCGTTCTTCGCTGAGGTAAATGCAGAATCAGCATCTGGAACTGAACGCAGCCTCGTCCTCTTGTGCGGAGCATTTATAGACCTGCTGCTGCGGGACCTTATTGAGCATCGACTCATCGACGACGCGGTGTCTAAGACACTGTTGGGCGAGGATGGAATGGGAGCCCTTGGCACGTTTTCCTCCCGCATTGATATGGCTTTTGCGCTTGGAACGATTGAGCAAAGCGAACATAAATCTTTAAAAAAGCTTAAAAACATAAGAAACGACAGTGCGCACGAGGTGTCGTTTAGCTTATCTTCGCCAACCAATATCGTGGGCATTGATGTAATGCTGAATAATTTAGGCTTTGATTTCACAGCATTTGCAGCCTTCGATCCAAAAGTCAGGTTTCGAAGCGTCGCGGTTAATTTAATCGCACGTCTTGCGGCTCGCACCAGTGACCAGCAGCTTGAAAAAATGAAAGTCTATGATTTGAAGGGATACAATAACCCGAATGCTCCGCTGATCCCTTATGTCAACTTTACTACTCCATAAGAACAATTCTCCGAGAAAAGACTTTCGCTGTGTCGCGGCTCACTCCCCGCCTTCCGGTCGTCAGAGTCCGCCTTCCCTGCTGGCTGTTTCAGTTCGAGCTTGGTGGTTGAGCCGCCTCTGCCGAGCGGATGGGTGTTTCGTCGTCCGTGCTGGAAATGGAATGTCTGTGCCCTAGGTGGCGCATCCGTTTCCTAACCCAGCCAGCACAGATAGTCACTGTGTGGCAAGTGTTCCATAGAAGCGTCACTAGTTGTGCCATAGTCCTGGATGGCGTGAGGCGACAGCAAATGATCAAATTGTTCGACGCCCCTGATGGAAGTCATGAGGCGGCCTACCGAGCTTGGTTCGCAAAGCATCCTACAGGGCTTACAGTCCAGAGTATGCGCAAAGTAAATTCCACTTATCTGGTTCTTCATCGCGCACAATGTCCGTCGGTAACATCTCCCTACAAGATGGGAAGATGGGACCAATTTACTGGGGGCAGGTACATAAAAATTTGCGCTACGAAAGAGTCAGAGCTGCTTAAATGGCTTCTTGCAAGGGGGTTAAAAAATTTTAGTAAATATTGTTCGAGATGCAAGCCGCCTAGGACGTCTTGGTCTACTGCTGAAGTGTCCAATCCTCATCCTGCCGATAAGCCGCCGGCGGCCGAGACTACCCAAGAACGACGGCGTATCATTCGTGAGATCGAAGCTCGCCAAGGTGCTCCCGCGTTCAGAAGCGCTTTGATAAGGGCTTACCAAGGTCGGTGCGCAGCAACCGGCTGTAATGCACATGAAGCGTTAGAGGCGGCTCATATTCAGGCATACTCACACGACGGGAGTAATGCGACGAGCAACGGTCTGTTGCTACGAGCTGACATTCACACTTTATTTGACCTCGGACTTTTAGGGGTTGATGAAGATAGAAAGTGGATCGTGAGTGCATCCTTGCGCGGTTCGGAATATGAGCGCCTTCAAGGAAAGTCGCTTCGGGAGGCGGTTCGACTTACCGACAGGGCTGACGCGCAAGCGCTAAAGTGGCATCGTCAAAGGAGTAAACTGAGCAATGTTTTTCATGCGACGAAATAAGTAATGCGATTGCGACAACTCGACAGGCGACCTATTCAATGTAATCTATGCAAACAGGATTATGGCCGGAGGAAGTCATTCAATCGAGCGATAAGTTGGTCAACCTGCCGCGTCTCGCATTCCCAAATGATCAGCACGTTCCAGCCGCCCGCTTTCAGCCTCCGTTCCATCTCGGCGTCCCGTTCAACGTTGCGAGCGAACTTAGTCAGCCAAAACTCGACGCGCGTCTTGGGCGTCGTCGTTTTCCGGCAACCCGGATGGCGATGCCAGAAGCAGCCGTGCACGAACACAACCTTTCGGCGCGATGGGAAGATGGGGTCGGGGGAGCCCGGTAGGTCACGGCGGTGAAGTCGAAAGCGGCACCCAAGGTGATGTGTGAATCGGCGGACCGCGAGAGCTGGTTTCCTGTTCTCACCGCGAATCTGAGACAATACTGCCGAACCCGCGGATCTTGACTCGTTATTGCCTGACGCAATTCGCCGATCCTACGCTGGGCCCATCTCGGCATGCGCTCTAATAGCCTCTCCGATCCGTTGGGCCATTAGAGGAGGAACTGCATTTCCTACTTGGCGGCCTCGCGACCGGAGCGATCCCACAAAGGAGTAGCGCCTAGGAAATGTTTGCAGGTTGGCCGCTTCTCGGATGCTCAGCGCGCGATTCTGTTCTGGATGGCCGAACCTTCCGTTCGAATAGCTGATGCACCGTGTAGTGAGACCGGACGCTGGCCGGTCCCAAGCCAAGCGCCCATAAACGTCCGAATGGCCTTTGTGCCCCTTGTGACAATCAAGCCACAGCTCATCCGGCCATGAATCTCTACCACCCCCCTCCGGTGTTGCTGTAATACGCGTAAGATTGAGATCGGAGAGGTACGCTGCCTGATGATCCGGGTCGTCATCATGAGTTTCGCCAGCTGCAATCGGTGGAAGGTCTCCTATCCAATCCCTCACCGTAGCTGCGGGCGCTAAGCTAGCGCCATGCCTGGACACAGGCAACATAAGTCCAGCTTGGCGACTTGCGAGTAGTATCAATCTGTCTCTCGTCTGAGGCACGCCAAACATTAGAGCCGGGAGTACGTCATAAGTATAGTAATATCCTAGATCGCTAAGAGTTTTTAAAAAACTTTTAAACGGCCCTTCGGTGTTCGGGATCTTTTGTAAGCCTGGAACATTCTCAACCAAAACGTATTCTGGAAGCCAGAAACTCACGAAGCGGCTGAATTCATTTAGCAGTGACCGCCTTGGATCTTGCGCATCACATTTCCTGTTTTGCCTCGAAAATGGTTGGCATGGTGCGCAACCACAAAATAACACAGGGGTGTCTCGGCGATGAGAAAGAGATAGGTTATCTTCACGTACAGCTCTGATGTCCTCAGCGATGAAGACATCCGGCTCTAAGTTCTGAATGAAGGTCTTGGCAGCATCGGCATCGCTGTCTAAACCGGCCGCGATTTTAAATCCTGCCTGTGAAAGTCCAGAGCTGGTGCCACCACAGCCCGCAAAGAAATCATATACGCGCATTATTCCACTCCTCCCGCAGGTGCTACTTGATGACCAGCGAATTGAGCAATCCGTGCGTAAAGCGTCTGAAAATCTGACAAGTTATCATCAAGCGTGGCAAGTCTGGTTGCTTGCACGATTGCAATTTCTTGTGCCGTGACTTCTTCATAATCCGCCCGACCGAGTGTCAACTTGGTCAGCTGAACAAATTTTCTCTTTGCGTCCAGCTCAAAAGGGATGCTTCTACAATGAGCGTCTTTGATCATGTTGTCCCATAGAAACGCTTCGGGTATTTGGGAGCCGGGTAGGAAGTCAACATAGCTCCTTGCCCACGCAACCAAGGCGCGGCATGCTTCCTCAAGTTGCTGCTGATTCCCGCCTGCCCTTCCGCCATCTACGTAGAACTTGATTTCACTGCCTGCGAATGCTTCAAGAGCCGCTTTCAATTGCGTATTGTGTGCTTCAGGAACATCCACGGGATTGGGTAAGCTATCTGGCTTACGCTGATCCCCATCTAATAGCACTAATACGTCAGTGCGGCCCTCCGCTGAAAAGATGGGGAGATATTGAGTCCAGAGCGTGTCTGCTCCTCCAGGAAAATATTTAATCTCGAAAATTTTATTGAATGCTTCACCTCCGAAGCGAAGAACTTTTTCAATTATACGCTTCGATAAAATATCCTCGACAATCAATAGCTTCTTTCCTGGAAGTGGCTCTCCAATATAAAATAATGCTTCTTCGGGTGCGGCTGACTGCGTCGGCAATTTTACCCTTCCGATATTGGGATCGAAAATAAGTACTTTAATTGCATTGTTGGGTAATGATCTAATCATCGCGGGCGAGTGCGTCGAAATCACAATCTGGTGCTTGTGCTGCTTCGTTTGTGCAAATAAATAGTCTACCAGACGTTCTTGCGCGCCTGGGTGCAAAGATACTTCCGGCTCATCGAGTAAAATGAGTGAGCGTGGCGTAGCGCTGTTGATCTCTACCACCAGTCTGACGACAGCAAACTCTCCACTTCCAGCGAAGGCTTCCGTATAAGTTAGGTCGCTCGATGTCATGGTGCATGTATACGCATCTATATCAAAAAATTGATGCCGGATCCATTTAATCGAAGTATATGTTTTTCCAAGTATTTTAGATACAGCTGCGACTTCTAATGGCGTTAGTGATCTATTTTCTGAGTTCAGGATGCGCTCTCGGCGATAGTACAGAAAAGTCAGCCAGGTGTGCTCAATCGCTTGCCTAAGCTTTGAAGATCGGCTCCTTATAAAATCTTTGCGTTGCCGCAGGCTGCGGTCGCCTTGGTGTTCTCCTTAGTAGAAAGTTTTGTCAAATGCGCTTAAATACTGTCTAAAATCCACATAGACCACTTCTTTGCGTATATTCTCCCAGCGGGAACGCTTCTGTCCCTCAATATGACGACGTTCCATACCATAACGGACGAGTGGTCGAGATGGCTCCCAATAATCAGGATCGTTCTCGCGACGTATTCTCGTTTTCAGGACTTCAACTGTCCGCTCGTCAGTTTTATGGAAGTATCCATATATGAAGCAATTAGGTCTATCGCCGGTCTCCTCGATAGGGTCGACGCTTGTTGAAAACCAGTAATTTCCTAGGTTGTTCGCTCCCGGCGCACCCTGCAAAGCTCGCAGCACCGAGCTTTTATTGGTGCCGTTCGAGCCAACCAGCGCAGTGATTGGATAAGTAAAATCAATGCGCGTGTCCGGCGCTAGGTTTTTGAACCGAGGAAATCGGATGTGTTGAATGAAAGGTTCAAGCTGCCCTGCGTTCAACAATGTGAGCAGCGTCTGTCTGTCAGATTCGGATGGCATGATGGCAGCGGAGCTCTGTTTTTTTGCAGTCCGCACGGATCCATGGGGCGAAGCAAGAGGGTTGGGCTCATTCTCGGTTGATGCAGCCGAAAATGGCGATGTTAGATGTTTGATCCCAGGGTTTGATGGTGCAATCTTCACGTTGGGGTGGAAGGACGCGCTATGGGCCAGGTTCTTCACGGCAGCGCCACGACGACTGAGGCGGTTCGTCGAGCGATCCAGCATAGTCAAGCGAGCCTGAGGGCTCTCTCGAAACGCTACGGGATCAACCAGAAGACCGTCGCCAAGTGGAGGCAGCGGACCTCGGTCGCCGACCAGCGCACGGGTCCGAAGGATCCGCGTTCGACGGTGCTTTCACCTGAAGATGAGGCGGTCGTGGTCGCCTTTCGTCGCCACACGCTCCTGCCGCTCGACGACTGCCTTTACGCGCTGCAGGCCACGATCCCGCACCTGACCCGCTCGTCGCTGCACCGCTGCCTGCAACGCCACGGCATCAGCCGACTGCCGGAGGTCGACGGTGACAAACCCAAGCGGTCGCGCTTCAAGGCTTACCCGCTCGGCTACTTCCACATCGATCTGGCCGAGGTTCACACGGCGGAAGGGCGGCTCTACCTGCTCGTCGCCATCGACCGCACGACCAAGTTCGCCTTCGTCGAACTCCATGGACGAGCGACGCGGCGGGTCGCGGGCGATTTCCTCCGGCATCTCATCGAGGCCGTGCCCTACCGGGTGCACACGGTGCTCACCGACAACGGCACCCACTTCACCACGCCCGGCAACGTCGCCTCGGCCGCCTCCATCATCCAGGAGGCGATTGCGGCCGGCGAGACCTTCCGAGCTCACAGCTTCGAGCTTGCTTGTGCCCGCAACGATATCGACCATCGCCTGACCAAGCCGCGACACCCCTGGACGAACGGACAGGTCGAGCGGATGAACCGCACGATCAAAGATGCGACGGTCAAACGCTATCATTACGACAGCCACGCGCAGCTTCGCGACCATCTGGCCGACTTCGTCAGCGCCTACAACTTCGCTCGCCGCCTGAAGACTCTGCGTGGTCTCACGCCCTACGAGGCCATCTGCAAGGCATGGTCCGCCGAGCCCGGCCGCTTCCGGTCAAACCCGCTCCACCAAATGCCGGGACCAAACATCTAGCTTGCGCGAGCGGGTTGGTGTTGAGGGGAAAAACCCAGCCCCGTTATGCCCTCACTCCGGGCCGGACCACGCTGAACCGGGCTCGTTGGTAGCTGAGAGCGTGAGCGCTGCCTAACGGTAATTGTTGCGTCGACGATGGCGCTGGTAGGACATTTATGGCCCTTCGTACGGTTAGCATCAGGAAGCCTGATACTCAGTTTGTGCCTCATCCCAGCCCCTAAGCCACGCTTCCCGACGATCGAAATCCGTGAAAGGACATTCACTGCGCCTTTTATTCGCAAAGAAGGCCGCACGGCCGCCGCTGAAGGCAGAGCCATCAGACTCAAATCGCTCACGCTGCAAGGCCTTCGCCAAGCTTTTGCTAGACATATCTCTCTCCTGCTTGATGCTAAGCATACGCTAGCTGGAGGTTTCGCGCGACGGATCGGAACGGGAACGCGAGGCTTAACTCCACCACCGATCGCTCCCCTCCCCGATCCCGTTCCAGGCGCTGTCCATGATGGATGCCCGTTGGCCGGCATGGGCGGGATCGTGATCGGCGGCACGGTCGATGACCTCCCGCATCGCCTCCGTGCTGCCCCGCATGTCGTAGAGCCGTTGCCCTAGCCGTCGCACGGCCTGCCGGCACGCTGCGCCGATGGGATCGGAAGCGAGCGCGGTGATCTCACTTTCCTCGCGCGTCGGCATCGAGGCGATGTCCCGATGCCAGCGCAGCGGTATGGCTTCGAAGGCGCCTGAGGGCCGCGTGGAGGCATGCTGCGCGAGATGGACGAGCATGGGCGGCCAGAAGAGCGTCGAGGGCGTCCTCGATGGCTCTGGTGGCATCTGACGCTGTGGGAGCCGAGGTGACGCTCATGTTCAGTTCCTTGTTCGGTCCGGGATACGCGAGCTTTTGCGTCCGCGTCAGCCTTCGAGGAACAGGCGTAGATGCGCCAGGAAGAGCTCGGGGTATTGGAAATGTGGAGCATGCCCGGAGTCCGGGTAGATGATCAGCTGCGCATTCGGGAGATGCTGCTGAAGGTAGAACGAGTTAACGGTGTTGAGCATCACATCGAGATGCCCGTTCGCTACCAACGTGGGCATCGTGATGGTCGCAAGGTCGGCGAAGCGCTCGCCGTGAGGCTCAAGCCAGTCCCGGCCCGCAGCGACCTGCGCCATTATCGTCGGCATGCCGCTCGCCGGATCGATATCCTCGGTGCGGGTGTAGCGCCGCTCCCAGTACTTGGCCGCGGCCGACCGGCCGGCGTCCGACTGTCCGAAGAACAGCCAGGCCATGTCCTCGAGCCTCGCGTCGCCTCGCGCGCGCTGCGACACCTCCGCGATGTAGGGCGACGGATCGCCGCCCCGGGGGCTCGTGCCGACCAGCACCAAGCGGCGGACGCGCTCCGCGTTCTTCTTGGCGAACGCCTGGGCCACCATGCCTCCCATTGAGAAGCCGAGGAGGTCGAAGGTCTCGAGCTCGAGTGCATCCACGAAGTCGCGGATGCAGTGCGCCATGCCCTCGATGGTCTTCGGGGTCTCGCCCGTCGAGGCGCCTACGCCCGCATTGTCCACGAGGATGATCTCGCGGTCCCGGGCCAGACCGTCCGTGAAAGCTGGATCCCAGTGGTCGAGTCCGCCGGTGAAGTGCTGCAGAAGCACGATTGGCGTGCCGGTCGGGCTGCCGAAGCGCCGATAGGCGTAGCGGTTCGAGCCGGCGTCGATCAACTTTGTAAGCGCGGTGTGGTGCGTCTGCATGGTTCGGTCTCCTTGAGGAGACCGTGGCTCACGACGACGCCCGGAGCGATACGCACGTCGGTATGGCTTTCGCGCACCCGTGTAGGGGACCGACCCGGCATCGGCCGTTGGACTGGTTCAGCCGCACCGCGCGAGGTCTGCGGCGGCGTTGGGAATGTCGAAGGAGAAGCTGGCGCCTCCACTCGGCAGGTTCTGCACCGTCAGCTGTCCCCCCATCGCCTCGACGGTCGAGCGGCAAATGTTCAGGCCCATGCCGATGCCGGTCGCCTTGGTGGTGAAGAACGGATCGAAAAGCCTTGTTAGGTGCTCGTCTGGAATGCCTGGCCCCGTATCCGCGACGCATATCCGTAGCGCTGTTTCTTCCGCGACAATCTCCACCACGATGCGGCGCATCCCGGTTTGGTCGCGCATCGCGTCGGCCGCATTGGTCACGAGGTTGACGAGGACCTGCTGCATCTCGATCGGGTCACCTAGGACCGGCGGCATTCCTTCTCCGCACACAATTTCAAGTTCGGCCCCCGATCGCGCGAGATCGTGTTGGAGGAGATCGCGTGTGTCCAAGGCGAGACGGCGGACGTCGACCCCTCTCGTCGCGCGCCGTCCCGCGACGATGCTGTCGCGTGTCCGCTGCACGATGCTTGCGATGCGTTGAGCGGTCTTGTCGACGCGCTGCAGAATGCGGGCGATCGATTCCATGTCGGGATTTTCCCGGCCGACGTGGCGCAACCCAGTCGTCGCATCCATCAGCATGGACGCGATTGGCTGATTCAACTCGTGGGCGATGGAGGCTGAGAAGGCGCCGACAGTGGCGATCCGGTTCGCGCGTGCCAATTCCGCCTGGGCGGCTCGGTGCATGCCCTCGATCCTCTCCTGGTCCGACAGGTCGACGTGGCTCGAGAGATGCAGTCCGTCCGGCAGCCTAGTCACAGTGAAATAGACTGGGATTCGTCGTCCTCCCCTGCCGATGAGAACGGTCCGCCCGTCGATGTGGCCGACGCCGTCGAAGTACATCTCCAGCTGGCGGAGAAGCACCTCAGGTCCGTCGTCCGCGTTCTGCGCTGGCGGGTTCGCGACGAGTTCGGCCACGTTCTCGTAGCCCAACATACGCGCCAGCGCCTCGTTGACGCGAGTCGTCCGGATCGCGGCCAACGTGCGGGCCAGATCTTCCGGATGAGCCGTCATGTAGGACCGTAGGTCGGTAACTCCGCCGGCTTTGATATCGTCGAGAATCTTCTCGGCCGCGCTGAAGTCCATCTCCGCGAAGGTCATGTTACTGACGTCGAAGAGACCGGCGTAGCGGCGCTCGGTCCGCATCAACTCGGAGGTTCGCTCCAGCACGCGCTGTTCGAGCGTTTCGTTGAGATCGCGCACTTTCTGGTGTGCTGTCACTTGCTCGTGGATGTCCGACACGCCTCCATACCAGCGCATTTCGTCCGAACCCTCAGCGACGTGTACTGGCCGACCGACATGTGACATCCAGCGGTAGCTGCCGTCGGCATGGCGCAGCCTGTACATCGTACAGAGCTCCGTTTCTGTCGCCATGGCCTTCTCCAGCAGGGAGACGAACTCCGCGCGATCGTCTGCATGAAAATCGGCCAGGTAATCCTCAGGGTCGACGCGCTCGCCGAAATGTCGACCTGTGAGTTCGGGGTACCTCCGATTGTAGAAGTCCAGGGTGCCGCTGGCGTCCGATCGCCAGAGTATCTGCGGCACCGAGTCGGTGACGTTGATCAGTTCGGCCCTGCTCGCCTCCAGTTCGCGCTGAACCCTTTGCAGCTCCTCCTTCGCGACCACCTCGTCGTGGACATCGGAAAGGCCGCCGAACCGTTCTACCTGTCCTGTGATAGGCGAGAATGCCGGGCTGTCGTAGATCTGCATCCAACGATATGAGCCGTCTCGCTGGCGTACCCTGATTTTGAGGTCGGTCATCGTCCGTGTCGCGACCGCGTGCGAGACGGTCTCGGTAAGCGCCGGGATGTCGTCGGGGTGCACTACGTCGTTGTAGCGCTGGCCCTCCAGAACACTCCAGCGATCGAGTCCCGTCACCGCCGTCCAACTCTCGTTGAGGTACTCGATCTCGCCCTGCGGGTTAGATCGCCAGAGGACGAACGGAACCGAGTTGGCGAAAAGTTCGACCTCGGCCCTGCTGCGGTCTAGGTCCTGCTTGATCGCCTCTAGCCGCTTGCGGCTGACCAGCAGCGCAGCCGCGACGCCGACGGCGATGCACGAGAAGAGGCAGCGCAGCACGTTCGCGAGGGACGGCTGCGAAAGGTGCGCGATGATCCAGGCGAGGACTGTCAGCGCAACGCATATTTGCGCCGCGCGCGAGACCGCCTTCACGCTGCCCGCGACGGATACGAGTACTAAAACCGCTAGATAGAGGATCGATATTGAGAAGTCGTAGCGGGCAAAGCTGTCGATGCAGAAGACAATCGCCGCAAGCAGAATGGCCATAGCCAGCAAAAAGGGTCTTTTCAGTCGCACGTCCATCTCGCGCCAGCCCCCATGCGGACCAGCAGGCAGCTGCCGCTACGAAGTAGCATACCGTTTCAACGTTCGATCCGCCAAGGCGCTGGGGAGAAGGGGGGCGCCCATCAATATGGAGGTGCTGAGCAACTAGCTGGAGTCGCTACAGAAGGATTGCTTTCCGTCAGACCTCGCCCTCGGCGACATGCGCGCTCCCCCAGAGCGAGCCTAGGTTCACGCGGTCGGGATTGAGCGCGATCAGGGCGTCGTAGAGCTGCCGGGCGGTCGTGGTCCGGCCACTCACCCAATCGAAGTCCCCAATGTAAAGCCAGGTTGCAACGAGATATGTGGGACTGTCGTCAGGCGTCAGCGGGCCATGCCCGACGTTAATGGTCTTTGGGTTCAGCGCCGCAATGCGATTGAGCGCGGCTCGCCATGCTTTGCGGTCCGCCTTGTCGCTCTCGACCAGTAAGGGATGGACCTCGCTGTAGACGGCGTCGCCTGAGACCACGAGATCCAGCGGCGGGACGTGCAGACCGGTCGTATCGTCGGTGTCGGTCTGGCCCAGATCGACAACGCGGAAATTGCGAGCTTCGAGCTCGAACCGATTGCTTTCCAGCGTCTGTGCGACGGTGTGCCGGTCGGGCGCAAGCCTCGGGGACCGATGCTTCCAAATTGACTCCAGCACCTCGGGCGACGCAGGCACTTGCATGCCGGCCACGACGTTCGGCCGAGCGCATGTACGTGCCTCGGAGAAGCGGTCCAGCAGCTTGGTGAGGCCGAAAAGTGGTCCGGGTTGGCACGGGTGAGGTAGATCGTCCGGTGCGTCCGGCCCTTGCTCTCAACAAAGCCGGCAGACATGGAGGTCTGCTCGTCGCTCAGGAACTTGTCTGCCAGAACGGCGTCTCGCTCGCCCCAGAACACCGTTGCTCTGTTCGCAACCGAGCCATGGCTCTTCCTGCCTAGCGCAACGCCCTGCGTCGCGCTCGTACGCTTCTGGATGAACAACTCCCATCGAAGAAGCGAAGCCGGCGCGGCTTCGATCATCTCAACTTTCCCCTTTTTTGCCACGTCAGAGATGTTCGTGGAACCACTCCACGGCAGCTGCGATCGCGACGTCGCGTTGAGTGAGATAGATGCCGAAGTGAGAGCCGGGAACTAGCACGAGCCGCTTGGGCTCAAGCGCACGCTCGTAGGCGGCCAGCGCAAGGTCAGTCGGTGTCGTCCTGTCCTCACGAGCGACAATGAACATCAGCGGCGTAGGCGAAACGCGACTGACGAAGGCGCCGGGCTCGTACATGCGCGCCAACCGCGACGAGCGCAACGTCACCATGTTCTCCCAGACACCATCCGGTACGGCCGGAAGCATGAAGTCGATCGCTTCTTGCGAGCGGAACGCCGCCGGCACGGCCGGATCTGCGCCGACCAGCGCCTGGTAGCCTGGTTCGCCGTCGAGCTGATTGCGGTCGTCCTGCGCCAACGCCTCGTCGATGGCGGAGAGCTGATCCGCCGGGATCCGGCGCAGTCCCTGCTCGTAGCCGCTGATCGTGGGCACCTGGGCAACGATCGCCTTGAGCCTGCGGTCGCTCGCCCCCAGGATGAGAGCGTGCCCGCCCGAATAGCTGGTTCCCCAGAGGCCAATCCGCATCACATCCACCTCCGGCCGGCTCTCCAAGAAAGAAATGGCCCGGCGCCAGTCGGCGATCTGCCGCCAGGGATCGACGTCCTGGCGCGGCTGCCCGCCACTGCTGCCGAAGCCACGGTGATCGTGCAGCAGAGTTGCAAATCCCGCCTCCGCGAAGGCGACCGCGAACGGCTCGAGACCGTGGTGGATGGTGCCGCCGAACCCCGCGCACATCGTGATCGCAGGGTGCGGCCCATGACCTTCAGGAAGAAAGAGCCAGCCGCCTAGCAAGATGTTTGCGTCGGCTCTGAACGAAATGTCGACCTTGCTGATGCTCACGGCCGGTCTCCTCACTTCGCTGGAAAAAGGGTCAGGCCGCGGCCGTCTGCTTCGTTGGTCCAAAGCCCTCCCGGTTGTCGATGAGCCAGTCCGCAGCCGAGCGCGCCTTCCTGCCCGTAAGATCGGGCACCGTCATGGTCGTCTCGGCAAGGACGCCCTCCCGGAAGATGCGGTCCAGTCCAAGCAGCAAGTCGGCGACCATTTCGCTCGCGCCCGAGGAAACCAGGACCTCGCGATGCTCCGCCAGGGTACGGCGCGTATAGGTCACGCGGCGGTCCAGAAGCCGAGAGAGCTCGTCCGCGATCTCGGGCATGCTCACCGGGCCGGGCCCGGTTAGGTGATACGCCCGCTGGGAGTCGAGGAACTGGTCGTCCAGCAGCACGATGCGGGCCACGTCGGCGATGTCGCGCGTATCGACGAGATTGACCAGGCCGTTCTCGGCCGTTCCACCCCAGGTGCCACTCGCGACCGGTCCCTTGGCGCGAGCTAGGGTGTCCACGAAGCAACTCGGACGCAGGACCGTGTAGCCGACCTCGTAGTTCGCCAGATGGGCCTCGATCCTCATGTGCCAGTCGAAGGGGTGCAGCCGGGTCGGTGGCCCCAAGGCGGACAACTTGACGATGTGAGAGACGCCTACCGCGACCGCAGCATCAATCATCGCGATCTCGTTCGCAACCTGATGCTCGGACGTGCCATGAGCGAGGAAGAGCCGATCCGCGTCCTGCAGGGCCTTCGAGAGCGTCGACGGATCGTCGAAGTCGATCACAGCAATCTCTGGGCCGGATGGCAGTCGTTGGCTCTGCCGATCTCGCGTCAGCGCAACGATGTCGATGGGATCAGCGGCTAAGCTCGAGAGAAGCGCTGCGCCGACGCGGCCGGTCGCTCCCGCTACCGCAATTCGGGGTTTGCGGACATTGGATCGTTGATTGGACATTCGAAAACCTTCGCTCGAGGATCGGCGCGTTGGGTCAGATAGCCGAGCCGAGCAGCCGACGGGTACTGCACGTTGGTATGGGGAAAGACCTGCCTCCGTAGAATTCAGATAGATGGTCCGATGCGGCATCTCAAAGCTATATCTAATTGCTATCACGCAAACCGATTGAGACCTTCCATTGACTTACAAACCCAGAAATCCAGCCTACTCTGATCCCGCTGAGCCCGCTCTCCCCGCAAGCTCATTCGTGCTCGACCGAGCTCGGGTTGCCTTGGTGGTAACCGATCCGCAGGTCGACTTCCTCGGCCCGACGGGAGTGGCGTATGGGGTCTTCGCCGAGAGCATCGCCGAGCAGGGGACAGTACCGAACCTAGGCCGTCTGTTCACCGCAGCGAAGCGCGCCGCAATTCCGGTCGTCATCTCTCCCCATTACTACTATCCGCATGACCATCGCTGGTGTTTCTCGGGCCCGGGCGAGGCGCTGATGCACAAGCTAGGCATGTTCGCACGTCACTCGCCCCGCTCCCTGGAAACCTTCGAGGCCTCTGGTGCCGACTGGTTGCCGGAATTCAAGGAACTGATTGAGGACGGACAGACGATCGTGTGTTCGCCACACAAGATCGCTGGACCGCAGACGAACGACACTCTGCTTCAGTTGCGCAAGACCGGGGCGACGCAGGTCATCCTTGCGGGCATGGCGGCCAACTTCTGCGTGGAGTCACACCTCCGCGATTTTGTCGAACATGGCTTGGAGGTCGTGGTCGTCCGCGATGCGACCGCCGGAAGCAAGATCCCCGAGGGCGACGCGTACGCGGCGGCCCTTCTCAACTTCCGCTGGTTCGCCAGCGCACTCTGGTCGACCGACGAAACCGTTGCCCAGCTTGAGCGCGGGTCGTGATCTGTGCCTTGTTCAGCTATCGCACTGGGCACTGTCCGGTACCAAGCTCGAAACATCAGCCGGCGTCGCCGCAGCGTATGCCGAGCGTGACATCCGCAGCTTCGCCGTGAACTTTTCACACGTAGGAGGGCAATCAAAACGTCGGGAGCTTTCACCATTGGATACACGCCGGCAACGGCTAGGACGTTCGTCCATGTCCGATCGTCGCGAAGGCGCGACGGCCCGTGGCTTGAGCATCACACACCTCGGTATGCTTGTGGACGGCCGACGCCGCGTATAGTCCGGTTCGACAAAATGGTCGCGGTGGAAGGATTGTCGGCTTGAGCGTGCCCTCACTGGTGGCTGTGGTCGATGATGACGAGGATGTGAGGATCTCGCTCGAGATGCTCATCAGCAGCATCGGCCACGAGACCATGCTGTTCGAATCCGCGGATGACCTACTTGGACAGGGATCGCTAGCTTCCTTCTCCTGTTTCATCAGCGACGTCCAAATGCCGGGTACGGACGGTATTCAGCTGGCTCGTCAACTACGCGACCGGACCGATGCGCCAGTGATCCTCATCACGGCCTTCGCAAGCGAAGACGTCGAGCGCCGTGCCCTTCAGGCCGGTATCCGCAAGTTCCTAGCTAAACCATTCGACCCCGACGAACTGATCGCCGAACTCGAACGCCTCCTCGGCTAGGCGTGTTGAAGAAGGCGTATGCCCCAAGCCCCATATGAGAGAAGTAGCTCGGCCTAGTGCCCTGACTCAGACGGATGGTTCAAGGGCTCGGCTGAGGGCGTCGAAGACTGCAGAGGCGGGTTTGGTCCAGATGAAGGGCTTTGGGCTACGGTTGTGCTCGGCGATGTAGCGATTGATGGCGACCTGCAGGTTGACGACGCCGGTGAAGGTGCCCCGCTGTAGACGACGACGGGTCAGGGCAGAGAAGAAGCCCTCGACGGCGGTGAGCCATGAGGCCGAGGTCGGCGTGAAGTGGAAGCTCCAGCGCGGATGGCGGGCAAGCCAGGCGCGGACTCGCGGGTGTTTGTGGCTGCCATAGTTGTCCAGGATGACGTGGACGAGCTTACCGGCCGGCACGGCGGTCTCGACGGCGTCCCGGTAAACGGATGAACTCACCGTGGCGATGGCGCTGCATGCAGCGGCCGAGCACCGTGCCGTGCAGGACGTCAAGGGCGGCAAACAGCGTCGTGGTGCCGTGGCGGGTATAGTCGTGCGTCTGCGAGGCCGGATGCCCGGGTCCGAGGGGCCGGTCGGGGCGCGTGCGCTCCAGGGCCTGGATCTGGCTCTTCTCGTCGATGGACAGCACGACGGCATGGGCGGGCGGGTCTTGTGTTGTGACCCACCACATCCTCGACCTTTGCAGCGAAGGCCGGGTCGTGCGAACGCTTGAACGTGCGCACCCGGTGCGGCTGCAGGCGGTGCGCTTCCCAGATCCGTTGCACGGCGCGCAAGGAGATCCCGACGCGCTTGGCCAGGGCGCGCCCGGTCCAGTGGGTGACCTCGTCCGGCGGCTCCGAACAGGTCAGTGCGAGCACCTCTGCCACCGTCCGCGTGGAATGCGGCGGCGTGCCGGGTGGGCGGGTCTTGTCGCGTAGCAGGCCCTCGACGCCCTCCTCGGCAAAGCGCTGCTGCCAGCGCCAGACCGCGGGCCGACTGACGCCGGCTTGCCGAGCCACCTCTTGCACGGTCAGGCGCTTGCCTGAAAGCAGGACGATCCGGGCGCGCAGGATGTGCTTGAGGGGACGGGAGCGGTCACCCGCGATCCCGGCCAACTGGGACATCGTGGCGTCATCGAGGAGTACACAGACAGTCTGAGCCATGGCCCAGACTCGCACGCTTCACGACCCGCGTGAATCATCAGTCCGCATCACTGCACTAGCGCCCTCTCATTCAATTTTTCATAGGTTAAATCATAGTTTAAGGTCAGCATTATGTGTCTAACTCGCGGATTCATTGCAATTCAAAACTTAGGTTGAATTTGAACTTTGAAACGTTGAGGATAAAACTATGTGAAAATAGCGTATCTGCTTCATGCTTTGCAAGCGAGCTTGTAGCCCTGGGCCAGTAGGTGCCGACGCAAGTCGATCGTATTCCTCACGAGTAAGTCATCAAATTTTCGCAGCGGGTTACCAGTTGCCGATCGTCCAGCCAGATTGATTGAGTACGGGCCCATGACCCGCATATGGAAGCCGCAAATCCCATATCGATTCAACGAAATGAAGCCTTTGCGCGCTTGCCACATTCCTTCCACGGCGGTGCACTACTCACGTTACTGCAACGTAAGAGAATAGGAGTCCGATCCCAGGAAGGCTTGAGCTAGACAAGCCGCGTAGCCTCTATCATTAGCAGCTATGCCGTCGTGCAGTCTGTTGCGCCGGTGAGGGAACCAATAAGGGTTCCGTCGAGGCCGGCTGGGATGCGACTGGCGGCAACCAACAGAGGAAGCCAAGTGCAGCGAGTTCCAGCGCAACTGCTCGACGTGGCCAGCGAAAGCCTGATCTCGAGCAGTCCGGACGGAGAGATCACCAGTTGGAACCTTGCCGCAGCCATGCTGTACGGCTGGCAGCCACATGAGGCGCTGGGTCGCAAGGTTGCCGACTTGATAGGCGGGTATTCCGAGAAAGCTAAGGATGCCGTCGGGGTTGCAGGTGCCTGGGAGGGAAAGCAAGAGCGGCGGCGGCGCGATGGCTCGACGTGCACAGTGCGCCTTCGGCTGGCCCGATCAACCGAACTCGAACCTCCAGAATGGATGGAAGTCTCGTCGGTCTTGGACACCGAGCATCCGGCCGAGCGCGCCCTGGCTGCAAGCGAATACCGCTATCGCAATCTCTTCGGCGCAGTAGCAGCTTCGTTCTGGGAGCTCGACTTCAGCGGCGTCGGTTTGATCCTGAGCGAACTCGCGGAAAACGGGGTTACCGATTTTGCTGCACACCTTCGGGCATACCCTGAAATTTCTCGCGAGATGATGAGGGCGACCCGGATCGTCGACACGAACGACCGGTCACTCGAGATGTTCGGCCCAGGGAGCAAGCGAGAGTTGATCGCCACTCCGCTGGATTACTACTGGCCTGACGACAGCACTTCGGACTTCACAGAAAGTGTAATCTCGGCAATCACAAAGAGGCCGCGCCATGTTGCCGAGACGCGGATGCGTGCGCTCGACGGCCGAGAGTTCGAGGCGGTTTTCACGGTTTCGTTCTTGCCCGGCACAGTAGGAGGGGGGACCCTTCTTGTGGGATTCACGGACATCTCAGATCGTGTGCAGGCTGCACGTCTGCTCGGGGACGTGACCACGAGCAGGCAAATGCTCATGGATGTACCCACGATCGCCCTGTCCGAGCTTGCAGCGCCCGAGGTTGCACAGGCTTTCAGTCGGCTACGGTCGGAGGGCATCCCCGACCTGCGCCAATACATCTATCGCAATCCAGACTTCATCGACTTTGTGATCGAGCATCTGCGGCTCACATCCGTCAACGAGGCGGTCGTGAGGCTCTTCGGAGCGCGCTCTGCAGAAGAACTGATTGGCCGCAGCATGACTGGCATCATCCCGCCGGGAAGCGAGGCGATGCGGCGCTCGATCGAGAGTTCATACCTTCGTGAGCCGGTATTCCAATCGGAGATGCGAATATTTCGCTTGGACGGTACTCCGGTGGACACGCTGTTCTGCCGGGTTTCGAACCCCGACCCGACACGCAGTGACGTCCTGGTCGCGCAAATCGACATCACCGAACAGATCAGGGCGCGAGATGAAGTGGAACGAATGCGTCAGGAACTCGCTCATGCGTCACGCATATCACTTCTTGGACAACTTACTGCATCGATCGTACACGAAGTAAGCCAACCGATCACAGCGATCTCGAACCATGCCGCCGCCGCAGAACGGCTCGCACGATCTCCCGAACCGCCGACCCTCAGGTTGGCAAGTGTACTCTCCCTCATAGGAAAGCATGCATCAAGGGTTGGAGAGATCATTCAAAGACTCAGAGCTGTCGCCGCCAACAGGGAGGTTCCGATGGCGCGTCTCTCGCTTCATGAGATCGCATCGGAGACCCGCCTACTTCTCCGCCAGGAGCTTAACGAAAAGAGCGTGCAGGTCTTCCTTGATCGCGCGCTGGCCATTCCCGCGGTCCGAGGCGACCGTATCCAACTTCAACAGGTTCTCTCTAATCTGATGATGAACGCTATTCAGGCGATGGAGGGGATACCTCCCGGCGATCGCCGCATGGACCTTAGATTCCGATCGGAAGGCCGAACCGTCCGCGTGGAGGTTTGTGACAGCGGTTCGGGCCTCTCGAAGCAGTTCCTCGCCTCTCCGTTCCAGATCTTCAGGACCAGCAAGCCGGATGGTCTGGGGATAGGCTTGACCATTTGCCGGTCCATAGCCGAGGCGCATGGCGGATCCCTCGAGTTGCGCGACCGTAGCGACGCACGAGGCGCGATATCGGTCCTAACTCTTCCCGTCGCCGAGTAGCCCTATGTCCAGTTGCCTTCGCGCATCGCGCCCGCGGCAGCAGCTCAGCCAGGCATGGCGGGTCCCTATCTTCGCATCATGACCTAATCAGCTCGACCTTACGGACCATGTCTGCGACGGACACGGACTTCAGCTTACGACCGGCACTGGAACGGTGCATCTTCACTGTGATCTCGGAGATACCAAGCTCGAAGGCGATCTGCTTGTTCAGTAGTCCCCTTCTTACACCCTCGAGGACATCGCGCTCGCGCGGTGTGAGCTGGATCGCCAGTAATCGGATCCCGTTCACCTCCTCGTCCTCCCTGCGACGGTCAACGTCGCGTCGCAGGGCCTCGGCCACAGCATCCAGCAGTTCCTGCTCACGAAATGGCTTGGCCATAAAGTCGACCGCGCCTGCCTTCATGGCGCGCACCGACGTCGGCACGTCCGCATAGCCGGTCAGGAAGATAATCGGAACTCGGATTCCTTGCTTGGCCAACTGCGCCTGCAACTCAAGACCGCTAGCACCAGGCATACGCAGGTCGAGGATAAGGCACGTAGGCCGTTCCGGAACGCCAGCCGCCATCAGTTCGGCGGTAGAACCGTATGTCACGGATTCTGTGCCGATAGAAAGAAACATGTCGGTGAGGCTGGCGCGAACGTCGGCATCGTCATCCACGACGATCACGAGCGGCAACGCGTCGGTTATGTTGGAGCCTACCGCCTTCGTCGTCGGTTTCTTAGCGACGTTCATCTCTCCCAGCCTCGACGTGGTGCCAGTTATCGCGCGACCTTAGCGTGGCCACGATTTTCACACTAGGACGGATTAATTTGCTTGCGGCATACGTTGGTATGGGTTTGAGCCGACCTGCACGATTAATCCGTCCAAGTAAGCGTCTGTCTCGCCGGTTAGGCCGCATACCATGACCTTTCCTCTCTCCCGAGGACACCTCAGTCCGCGATAAGCACGACCACGCTACAGAGCACGGCGACGGCCCCTTCGAGCGATGCGTTGACGTCGATGGGGAAGATGCCGAGTACGATTAGGACGTCTGCGCTCTGCACGGTCAAGCCGCTCTGAAGTCCGGCCGCATATGTCGTCCAGAACTCAACATTCCTCATCGGAGATTGTCCGGCGATCGACGCAGCGAGCGATCACGCTGAAAACGGATCCGTGCCCGTATCGAGAGCGCACTTCGACCGGGTGACCTAGCCCCTGGGCGGTCTGGCGTACAATATGTAGGCCGAGGCCGAGCCCGGCCCCGTCACGTCGCCCGCCGCGGTCAAAGGCTTGGAAGATGCCGGTCAGGCGTTCGGGCGCGATACCCGGACCGTTGTCATGTACTTCAATCGTGATCATGCCGCGCATGCGTCGGCACCCGACAAGTACGCGCCCGCCCCGGCCTGCGTACTTGACGGCGTTGCCTACGAGGTTGCGCAGGATGGTCTCCAGCATCGCCTCCTCGCTGTAAACCCGCAGATCCGTAGCGTGAACCCGGAGTTCTACCCCGACAGCCTCGGCGTATGGCTGCGACTCGGAGACAATAGTCGCCAGCAGCGGTCCGAGCGGCACCGTGCAGAGTTGCGGCGGCGTGCCGTCGGCCTGCGAGGAGCGCGCGAGATCGTCGAGTGCGCGCCCGAGCCGCTGAAGGGCGTCACTGGCCAGCCCGAGGCGTGCGGCCGCGCGGGGACCCACCCCGTCTAAGACCGCGCGCTCAATGGCCATGAGGGCGATTTGAAGCGGCTGTTTGAGGTCGTGGCCCGCCACCGTTAATAGGCGAGACATGGTGCTGCAAGCCGCCTCGGCACGCTGCACTGCGTCATGCGCCGCAGTTCCGCTCGGGATCGTCACCGTCAGTCCCACTCAAGCCTCCTCGCTTGGCATAGGCCCCCTCCGGGCGCCTCGACCGAAGCCACCATGCGGCGAAGCTGGCCACAATGTAACCATACAGAAGTCTGGTGAGCTGCCGTCGCACCGGCAGCCACTTGGCGGCGGCAGCCGAGCGGTTCCCGTTTCAAGGCTTGACCAGACCGGCTGGCTTTGGACCGGGCTGATTGAGAGGATCAGCCAGTACCGAAGGAGCTGGGCATGAAGCGAGGTCAGAAGACGGGTGCGGACCAGGTGGTGCTGAAGCTGCGACAGATCGAGGTTCAGACGGCACACGGCAAGAGTTTGGCGATAGCGTGTAGGGAAGCGAAGATTTCCGAGCAGAGTTACTATCGCTGGCAAAAGGAATACGTGGGCCTCCAGATTGACCAAGCGCGTCGGATGAAGGATCTGGAGCGCAAGAACGCGCGTTTGCGCCGGCTCGTGCACCAGGAGATCTTATACTCACTGAAGGAGGCGCAGATCGTGATCGAGATCTGTCAGAACACCTACAATCGCATCCGGCCGCACTTCCCTTTTGGTTACCAGCCGACTGCACCCGTCACCTTCCCGGATTTGGCTTTTGAGCTACTCATTGACCCCGTGATACAGTAGTCTCTTATTTGGCTCGGTCCAGAATACTGATCAGACCAATCGAGTTCATCGTGACCATGGTGCTTGAGCCCAATAACAAGGGCGACCGGGTGAGAAAGGAACTTACGGCTAAGTTCCTGCGGTACAAGCATCATGGCAACGAGGAAGTCGTCTCTGATCCCTGCTTCGAGGAAGGCCGAAAGCACGGGTCGACTGGCGGGAACTTCCTGCCAATCTCTCCTCGCTGGCGAGGATGCCGTTGTCCTTACTTTCGGGCTTGATCAGCTCGCTTGCACGACGGGTTTGGGCAGTAGCTCGTTCCGCAATGCGAGCCGAAGAGTGGCGATTGCGACCGCGATCACAACAAGATTCGCGATAACAAAGAGTAGGGGCGCGAGAGTGGCGACTGCGTTTCCGTCGCCGCGCTGCAGAAGGCGCAGCGGTACAGTGCCGAGGGCAGTCGCCCCGAAAGTGAATGCCCAGTATCCCGGGGTGAACGCGCCCGTCCAGATCCAACGGGAAAGTCGCACAAGCACCAGACCCTGCAGCAGGCCATAGCCGAGCAGGGCGTGCACAACGATGTCGGGCGACCCAGCCGTGACGCTGAGATAGGACAAGGCTGCGACGGGTGCCGGTGCAAGCTGGATGCCGAGCGTCGGTTTGAGAGCAGCGGCGAGGGCGGGCGCGGTAAGCAATCGATGGATCAGCACCGACTCGATCGCCAGCCAGGAAAATAGACCCGCACCGAATGCGAGTTGTCCCCAGTCCGCCCAGCCGAGTGCGCCCGCCACTATCCCGGTCACGAAACTGCCGGCGACAGTTGGCAGGTACAGGACCGGGGTGCTTGTTCCGGCATCCCGGCCACCGTGCCACAGGCCGCCCGTGCGCCAGATGGCGAAGACCAGCGTGAACAGTGCACCGGCGGCGAAGAGAGCCTCGGCGATTGTGCGCGAATATGGGAGGGCGCCGCCCGCGATCAGCATGGTGGACACGCCGATCAGGCCTACGAAGCAACATTGGACCGGGTGCTCAAGCTCGGCCGAAGCAGCGGGAGAATCCACCAACCACTTTCGGACGTAGAGGATCAGCAACAACGCCCAGACGAAAGCCGCCAGAGCCATCAGTCCTTCCCCGATCGCTGATGGCAACCCCCACGCCTCGTGCGCTGCCCGCCAGCTGCTGCTTAGACCCGCAAGCCCCAGCACCATGCCGAAGAACGAGGTCGGAATGGTGGGTGCCGGGGATGCTGCCCCCACGCTTATGGCCGCGACGTTTACCGGATTGCCCATCGTCTCTCTCCTTTTTCCAGTGATCCGTATCAATCGGCCGCAGCGTTGCGCGCTAGGAAGGTTGCCGGCAGTGCCGTCCCGTGGATCCATGAAGATCTTGTCGGTAGACGTGTGGTATGGCGTGTTGACGGACAGGAACGGCATCGGCCTTGCCGGCATGTCGAACAGGGCCTCGGCAGTGCCGCCCCCAAGAAGGAGCAACTGGCCGGGCGCAAATTCGGCGACGGTGGCTGAGTCCTCCACCCGAGACACGCTGTGCCCGGAGAGGACGTAGAGGTTCCTGTCGCAGGCCGCGCAACAATGCGCTGATGTGCCATGGTAGACACAGAAGGCCCATGAGATCGCCACCTCCCGATGGGCCAAGTAGATATCACGAAGAGGGTTCTCACAGTTTCCGGGGGCTCGGCAGCCCCCGCCCTGAGATGGAATCAGGTTGATCTCGAAGGATTTTTTTGGAATTTGCCCATCGTAGATCCCCCTCCAACATGGATTGGCAGTACAGGTCACGCGCTCTCACAACCCAGCGGCCTCCATGCGGAAGCAATCCGTTTGTGCGTGGTGTTGCCAGTGCCCCCCGATCTCCGCAAACGGGTCGTCCACGCGGTTGGCCGGGCGTTTGAGCTCGATCACGTCGACCAAGTGGAATGGTCTGATAAGATCATTGAAATCGAAACTGAGAGGCTTCGAAGCCACCGCGGTAACGTCGAGCCGTGCGGCAATACCTGAGCGGCGACCTCCTTGCTGCGCACGCCCGACGGCCCACGCGGCCACCTGAAGCGGCTGCCCGAGGCCGGGTCCAGCGACTGCGAGCAAACGGGGCATAGCCACCGCGACGCTTTCGGCTACCGCAACGGGTAGTATCGAGAAAAATGAGGCTTCACTGTCAATCAACCTAGGCATCGTCGTTCTCTAGGTCGACCGTTGAAGCGCCGTTCGGCTGCAGTTCGATGCGAAGAAACATGCCGTGCCGAGGCGGGAAGTGGAACTATACGAAGGTTGGGGTCAGGCAATACCTCAGAGGAGAAACAAGCCCGGGATATTTGACAAGCGCTGTAAGCGGCTATCGCTGCGGCGCTCTGGATTGATATGATCTCATACCAGCGCGATGCTGGCTTAGTCTCTCGCTCATTTACATCGGAAGAGAGAAATGGTTGCCGAGAACGTGGAAGGTGCGCCGCGATCCACCGAAGGGATGAGGATAAATGTGCAAAGGTATCACCCAAGCATCTGACAAGGTCATCCGAGATAATCTCGTAACGAACAACCTCTTTCGCCCCACCCATAAAGGATGGCGGCCGAACCGTCTTGTTGATGAGCGCAATTATGACGATAATAGGCAGGTCCGGCGCGTTCTGCCGATCGCGGTGCCGCACCCCCCGCCCGTTGATGCCGGCCATGTTCATGTCCGTTAGACGACTACTTTCGCAAGCTCCTGGTGGTGGGAGCAGTGTCGGTAATCCATCTGGCTCGCACGAGCACGCGCGGCGCAGCGGTATAGATACACTCACTCCTGAAGCGTCATTCGGTTCGGGTCGTAACCGTCGCCATGGTCAACAAGACGACGGGCATAGTGTGGCGCTGCTGGCGTGTGGCGGCGCCTATCACGAACCAAGTCACGCCTGATGGAATCGCTGCGGTTCCCCCGCAGCTCTGGACTGTAGGGGTGCAGGAGGGGTGATGATCGGAACGCCGCCGCATGCCAAGCGCTCCGCAGCATAGTCCAAGCTGCGTGCTCGGTCGCTTGAACGGGCCTGGTCAGCGGACTTCATCAGAGCCAGCGGTCACCGGTGTCGCGCCAACAGGCCGGAAAGGTAACCGCACCAGACAAATTGTCCGCCCCCCCGACTTCACCCTCGCAGAGCTAGAGCCGTCCAAAAATGACTATGCGGTATCGTTCGGCGAGCCGTCTCAGCCGTAAGGCCGCTGTAGAAAGCTTATTCCCTAGCACATCCCTCCACTCACGCGTGAAGATCGAACCGTCATACCCTGGAACCGAACATCAGTCGAGTTTCCTGCGATTCAGCGGATGGAAGTAGCAGTCCCCTCCCCATCATTACACCGAAGGGCCAGACCATCGCTGTAACCGCTACGGAGGAGGCCGACGGCTCCCGTCGCGTCGATTCCTTACCTAGGGATTGAGTGTTCCACGCTTGGATACCGGCGGCGGAACGTCCGCTTGTCACACATGTCGTCCCACACCTTTTTATCAGAAACTAGACTACAGTATGTACCCATTATATAAAAGTCATGATATAAATTAGGAGCCGAACATTTATGCTTACTTCAGAAGCACACGCATGGCGCGGTGCAATTAGATAAAGGAGAATTGTCGTGCATAAAAGTTTGTTCTTTGCTTTGACGGTCGTTGCAGGCACCTTCGGAGTTGCACAGGCGCAGGAAGTGCGCACGTTCGAAGCATGGGGGCATCAATTTCAGGCCCCCTCGTACCGCACCGACGGCATGGTTGTTGAATCATCGCGTGCTAAGGATGACTTGACCACAGGATCGGTTCGGCACCCCGCGAAATCAGATTTACATCAGGATAGAACTCTACCGATTCAGGCAGGACCCATTCCTGAGGGTATGCCGTCACCTAACGGCGCTGGGCTTCACCCAGGCCAGTGGTGGTCCTGCCCAATCTGCTAAACGTCACTCTAAGGGCGGTTCGCCTAACGCGGACCGCTCCTTTTGAGCCGAACTGCAGCCTCACCTTCGGATCAATTCACGCCGACCACAGAACAGGAAGCGAAGCGGCAATATCACAAGCTCAACACAAGGCCATTTTTGCCGCAACTTCGCACCTGATCGACCGAACTCGGGTGGGCCAGCCAAGAAAACGGGCAGTCACAAACATACTCTAACTCAAGTTATTGCACGGCATGTCATGACCTCTGCGAGGAGCCTACCGTCTACCGAGCCACATAGTAGGGCGCGATGGTGACACACATTACTGTGCTGTGAAGTCAGAATGCGCACCGTGAGGTCGTCACCTATCTCAATGTTCGCATGGAAAACAGCTCGACGCTCGCGAGTCGCATACAGAGCCGCATCCTTTCCGATGAGGCGCCATTCGGCCCGATCCACGGCCGCGATGAAGCTACTGAAGTAAAGAAGCCCAGCGCCGTTGAAGTCTAAATAAGGGCACGGCTCGATCAGCACGGCCCCCAACTCATACTCTTCTGCACACTCACCATGATGCGAGACGCTTCGGTCGCTAGCGGCGAGTTCGACTTTCCTGACCTGAGGGGGAAGTTTAATATTTTCTCCACCTTCCATCCTCGCGCGGGTAATGGATCGGTTTACGCCCTCCGCCTGCCGTCTCACGAATACGGATGTCATCTCCACATCCGCGATCAACCGGTCCTGGCACGCGGCTAAATGGCGACTGACGACCCGGGTCTCCGAGAGGTGCGCAATCGTCGAGCTTACATCCAAGCTGTCATTCTCTCGAACGCCGCCAAGGTCGCCACCCTGCAGCGAGATGTTTCGGAACGCGGCGTAGATGGGCTGGTCGCCCACGGAACCGAACCCGGTCGCCGCCCTACCATAGGCCTTGGCGATCATGTTCCAGTGACGATGCCCGAGTTCCTTCCACAGCCAGTTCTCGGAAAGGCCGTTCGGGCTGAGGTGCGGCATGCCTAGGACATAGCTGGACGCGTCCGAGGGGGGCGAGCCGGCACCAGCCAACCGCATGTGTAAACTCATCGACCTACTCCGTTGCGGAGGGCGGGACCGGGTGGCGGTAGCTGTTGAGACTGAACCACCCGGCCCCTATCAAAGCGGGGTCCTTGGGAAGGATTTTCACTTCGATTGCGGACGCGGCACCGTCACCTCAAGTGTGGGCGATCCGGGCCGCGAACTCCGGGATCAATACTTTCGGACGAGATTGACCGGCATCGGCTCGGCAGCCTTAGGCGCGCTGTATAGCGGGGCGATGAGACGAATGAAGCCGTCGGTGGATTCGGTGCCGCGGGTCCGGACCGCGACGTCGCGGGCGACCATCAGCTGCGCCGTGAAGGGCCCGAAATCATAGCCGATCAGGCCGCCGACCGCGAAGCGCCCGGCCCGGGTGTAGCCCTGCGCGGAGGCCCGCGCGAAGTCGCCGCCGCCGAGCGGCAGGTCCGTCACCCCGTAGGCGACCGCACCGACCTCGAACTTGCCGAACTTCTTGGTGGCCGTGAGGTCGAGCAGGAGGGCGTCGGCAAGGTAGAGCGGACCAATCGCCCGGCCGGCGGCCCCCTCGAACCGACCGGGGGAGTCGTAGAAGTTATGGGTCAGGTTGGCGGTGAGGTTCCAGCCATCGCCCGTGTAACTCGCTGCGAAGCCCTGGCGGTAGGTGTTCGACGAGAACTGCGTCAGGCCACGACCGGCATCCAGATCGTTCAGATGGACCGCCGCCAGGTAGCTGACGCCGAAGTTGTTGCCGAGGTCCCAGGCGAAGATCGATCCGACCAGGGTTCCGACGTTGACTGAGAAGTCGCGGTTCGGCAGGCCGCCCGGATTGTTCGGGAAGCCGAACACCGTGGGCTGGGCGAGCAAAGGCTGGACGTTGGCACCGAACAGCTTGAAGCCCGTCGACCAGACCAGGACCGGCACGTTGATCGCGGTATCCGTCGAGAACCGGGTGTCGTTCCGGCGGAAGATGAAGGTGTCGATGGCGTAGATGCCCTCGGGAAGCGGCGCGCCGACGGCGAGACCGACCTGCTCGCCGGGGATGGTGGTGGATTGCGCGAACGAGGCGGTTGCGCCCAGGGTGATAGCGGCGAACGTCCCTGCCGCGACCGCGAACTTCTTCAACATCATCAATCCCCTTCTCGGATCTGCATCAGGCAGCCGCAACCGTCCGCCGGGAAGCATCGGCGTTACTGGCATATCGGCATTCTTGTTAGATGTTTATTTTGATTGATTGGATGTACACTAAATTTGTATGCATATCCAACAATGATTATATTCTACGTCGTAAGTCTTCGTAGTCTACCTGATATTTCTTGGCCGATGCTTGGAGTGATGCCTTGTTGCATGGATGGCACAGGCACTACATCGTCGGAGCGATCCCTTGGGCTTCGAGGGAACGAGACAGAAGCGGTTGCACCGGATATGCTGCCCGGTGCCATCCAGCCTACCCAAGAGGTCAGCCTCAGACCGCGAACTTCAGGGCGAACCGTTCAGTGCCGAGGCGCTGCTGGATCGCCTGGACGACGTGTTCGGCATCGCGGCCGACCGCGCCGAAACGTCCGGAGCCCCAGGTGTTCAGCCAAGGCAGTCCGATGAAGTATATCCCCTCCTCGTTCGTGACGCCCCGCCTGTGCTTCGGGCTGCCCGAACCGTTGAACACGGAGGCGTCGAGCCAGCGGAAGTCCGGCGAGAAGCCGATGCACCAGACCACCGACGTGATGCCGGAACCGTCGAGGGCGAGGCTGGTGACCGGCTCGCCCGGCTCCCAGACCGGCGCGTAGTGCGCCTGCTCCGGGGCCTCGATGCGCTTCTCTGCGATGTACTTGTCGATGGCCGCGTTGATGCCGTTGTAGGTCCGGTCGGCGCCGTCGAGCGAGCGCTTGAGGTCGTCGCGGAAGCGCAGGCTACCGTCCCGGTAGTCCTCCATCAGGCCGTAGAGCGTCATGCCCTCGGTGGCGAAGCGGCGCAGGTCGATGTCGCGTCCGCCGTCACGGCCGGTGACGTAGTGGTTGGTGTTGTCGCGCACCCCGTCGCGCAGCGGATGGTTGTCGACGGTCATCTCGTAGTAGCCCATGTCGGCGAGCCAGGTGACGACGTCCCGACCCCGATAGAACCGGGCGCAGCGGGGTGCGTCGCCTACCGCGAGGTGCACCTTGCGCCCGGCGAGGTGCAGGTCTTCGGCGATCTGCGCGCCGGACTGGCCGGACCCGACGACGAGCACCTCGCCCTCGGGCAATTGGGCGGCGTTGCGGTACTGGTTCGAGTGGATCTGCGTGATCGAGTCCGGCAGCTTCTCGGCCATGCGCGGGATGATCGGCGTGTGGTAGCCGCCCGAGGCCACGACGATCTCGTCGGCGGTGTAGTCGCCCTCCGAGGTCTGAACCGAGAAGATCCCGTCTTCCTGCCGCTCGATGCGGGTGACCGAGACGCCCTCGCGGATCGGCGGGTTCACCTTGGCGACGAAGGCCTTGAGATACGCGACGATCTCGTCCTTCCGCATGAAGCCGTCCGGCTCCGGCCCGTCATAGGGATGACCCGGCAGATCGCACTGCCAGTTCGGCGTGACGAGGCAGAACGTGTCCCAGCGCTGCGTCGACCAGGTGTGGGCGGCGGTGTTCTTCTCGAAGACGAGGTGCTCGATGCCGCGCTGCTTGAGGTGGTAGCTGACCGAGAGGCCAGCCTGGCCGCCGCCGACGACGGCAACGGGAACGTGACGGGGGGTGGACGTCATGGCTCTCACTCCGTGAGTTTGCAGGAAGGGGGTGCCGGTTCAGGGCTCGAAGGTCTCGACCATGACCCGTCCATCGGAAGGCTGGAGCTTCGCGGCGGCCTCGATCCGGGCGAGTTGGTCCAGGGCGGACGAGCAGGCGAAGCCGTACTTCTCGCGCACGCGCTCGCTGGCGATGTTGAGGGCGGTGCGGGTCTTCTCGACGAAATCGTCGACCGCGTAGCTCTCGCCCGGCGTGAGGAAGTCCTTCACCACGAGGGAGGGCGAGTAGCAGGCCTCGCGCCGACCGTCGGGCCAGCGAACGTGAAAATGCATCTCAGGCATGGGTTGGCTCCTGTCTGGTGCGGGTGCAGCCCGCGTAGGCATCGAGGTGGCGCTCGGCACAGGCCCGCCAGGAATGGGCGGCGGCCCGTGCGAAGCCTGCGACCCTCAGGCGGGCGCGCGTCTCCGGCACCAGGGCGGTTGCGATGGTTCTGGCGATGTCGTCGGGGTCGGCCGGATCGACGAAGAGGGCGTCACCCTCGATTAGGTATTCGGTGAAGGGCGGCCGGAGGGAGACGATGGCCGGAGTGCCGCAGGCCATCGCCTCCAGCACGCACAGACCGAACCCTTCCTTCAGGGAAGGGAAAGCCAGCATGTCGGCGACACGGTAGAGGGCCGGCATGTCGGCCTGCGGAACCGGACCGGTCTCGATCACGGGGCCGCTCGACCCTGCCGCCAAGCCGTGGACGGTCAGGGCCGCATGGCACCGCGCGCGGTAGGAGGCGTGGTCGAGGAGCGAGGCGCCGCCGGCGATGACGAGCTGGGCCCCGGGATGGCGCTCACGCAGGCGCGCGAAGGCCTCGATGATGCCAAGGGTGTTCTTGCGCTCCTCGAAGCCGCCGACGCTCAGGACGATGGGACCGCCGCCCAACCCCCAGCGCTCCCGAACCACGGCATCCCGCAGGTCGGGCGTGGAACGGTAGGCCGCCAGATCGACGCCGTTGCCGACGACCTCAGGCGTCGCACCGTAGTCCGACCGGACGCGCTCGGTCCAGCCATGGCTGACGCAGAGGAGGCGTCGAGCCTCCTGGATCGAGCGATCCTGCCAATCGGCAAGCTGCGGTTCCGCGAAGGCGTCCAGGTGATGGACGGTGCGAACGAACCCTGGAATCAGACGCCGGTGCTTCAGGGTCGCAAGCGCATTGCCGCCGATGCCGTCATGGGCATGGAAGACATCGAAGTCGCAGGCCGCCGGCGATCCGAAGTGGATCAGGTAGTCGTTGATGCGCGTCCGCACGAGGTCGACCGTGTCGCCGGCAACGGGGCGGGCGGCGACGGAGACCGTCGGGCAGGCGGCATCGCGAAAGAAGCCGCGGCCGGACGGGTCGGGGGCGTGGACCACCGCCTCGTGCCCGAGCCCGCACAGGGCTTCGGCCAGGGCAAGGCAATGGGCGACGCCGCCGCGCGGGTTGGTCGAGTGGGTCAGGAGGGCGATGCGCAGACCGGTCATGATTCGGGCCCCGCTTCATCCCGGCCGCAGCCAATCAGCGGGCCGGCCACGAAGTCCCAGACCACGGCCTCCTCGCCTGCTGCGTCCCGGATGCGGGCGACCCGGCTCGCATCGATGCCTCCGATCATGGCGGCTGAAATGCCTCGCTCGGCGAAGCGCGCGAGGACGGCCGGAGTGTCTCCGGGGCGGACGCTCAGGAGGTAGCCGAAACTCGGGAAGGCGGTGAGCCAGCGTGCGAGGGGAACGCCCTCGGGCCGCGGGATCGCGTCGAGGTCGATGGCGGCGCCGACCTTCGAGCATTCGAGCAGCATCAGGGCCGTGCCGACGACGCCCGCCATGCTTATGTCCTTGGCGGCGCGGCAGAGACCGTCCTCGGCGAGCCCCGGCAGCAAGGCGAGATCGGCGCGCAGGCGTTCGCCCGGCGCACCGGTCGATGCGTCCCAATAGGGATGCGGATCGCGAAACCGTCCGCGCAGATCGATGGCCGCGATGAGGTCGTCGCCGGGGGCCGCGTCGAAGCTCGTCAGCAGGCGCGGGCCCGCCCGACCAAGCACGGCGACCGCGAGGTTGCCGGTCTCGGACCACGTGTTGGTGTGGCCGCCGACGACAGGCACGCCGTAGAGTGCGGCCGCGTCGGAGAGGCCGGCGAGGATCGGGTCCGCCGCCGCCGCATCCCGGCTCCACAGGGCGTCGACGACCGCAAGCGGGCGCCCGCCCATGGCTGCCACGTCGCTGAGATTGACCATGATGCCGCAATAGCCGGCGAAGTACGGATCGGCGGTGACGAAGCTGTCGATGAAGCCCTCGATGGCCAGCAGCAGGTGGCCGTCGCCATCGGGAATGGCGGCGCAATCGTCTCCGACCGGCACCGCGGCATGCCGGTCCCCCAGTCCCAGGCGCGTGACGACGGCATCGATGTCGCGCTTGTGGGCGACGCCACGCGCATCCCGGATCTGGCCGGCTAGGGCCTGGAGGTCGACGGCCGCGGTCATCACGCTGCCCTGCGGAACGTGACGAGCCCGTACTCGGGATCGTGCATAGGCGGGTAGGCGGCGAGGTCGGCCTGCATCAGGTGGTGAAGGCGACCGTGGAGCTCCACTGCATCAAGGCTCGCCCAATTCAAGGCCTCGAACAGCGGCACGTTCCGGTCCTGCACGTGCGCCAGGAAGCGCGTGCATCCCCGTGCATGGGCTGAAGAGACCGCGACCTGGATGAGCCCGGCGCCGAGTGCCGCCGTGCCGCGGAAGGCTTTGGCAACGGCCAGCCGCGATCCCCACCACTCGCCGGGTCGTTCCGCAACCTCGTGGATGCGCACCGTGCCGACCACGGCGTCGGCGTCGCCGCCAAGCGTCGAGAGGGCGCAGATCGGGATCGCATGTCCGTCGATGGCGTCGCTGTCATCATCCGCGAAGATGCCTTGCTCCGTGCAGAACACCTGCCGGCGCAGGGCAGCGCATGCCTGCCGCTCCCAGGGGGCGGTGGCGAACTTCACCCGGAAATGGCTCGGGCGGTAGGGCGCGACGGGTTCGAGGATCATGCCGCCACCCCCGCGCGCTCGTAGGTGGAGAGGGCCGAGCAGGCGCCGCAGCGTCCGCAGCCGGCCTTGATGTCGGTCGAGCGCAGATTCGCCCGCCCCAGCATCTCGGACAGGGGCTGCAGGATCGCGTGCATGAAGTCCGGCGACGGCGCTGGGTGGCTCTCCAGCGGGGTGCCGGAGATCGGCACGAAAGGCACGACGAAGGGATAGACGCCCATCCCGATCAGGCGCTCGGCCATGGCGAGGATCGCCTCCGGCGCGTCGCCGAGGCCGGCCAGGATGTAGGTCGAGACTTGGCCCCGACCGAAGACCGGCACGGCCGCCGCGAAGGCGTCGTAGTAGCGCTCCAGCGGCACGCTCGCCTTGCCGGGCATGATCCGGTCACGGACCTCGGGCGTCACCGCTTCCAGGTGCATGCCCAACGCCTCGATGCCCGACGCCTTCATGCGCTCGAACCAGCGGTCGTCGTCCGGCGGCTCGCATTGCGCCTGGATCGGCAAGTCCACCGCCGCCTTCACCGCGAAGGCGCTCTCGCACAGGATCGCAGCACCGCGGTCGGTGGCGTTCGGCGTGCCCGTGGTCATCACCATGTGCTTGACCCCGTCGAGGAGCACGGCGGCGCGGGCGACCTCGGCGAGTTGCTCGGGGGTCTTTCGTGCAATGGTGCGGCCGGCCGAGAGCGACTGCCCGATGGAGCAGAACTGGCAGGTCTTCGTGCGGCTGGCGTAGCGGATGCAGGTCTGCAGCACCGTGGTGGCGAGCACGTCGCGTCCGTGCAGCACCGCGATCTTCGAGTACGGCACCCCGTCGAAGGTCGAGAGCGCGTAGAAGCGCGGCTTGCCCGGGAAGGTCACTCGCCCGATTACCGCGCCCTCGTGCTCGATGACCGAGACCCCGTCCGGGTCCGGTCGGCGTACCAGGAAGGGGGAATCGAACGCGGTCTCGGTGTGGACCGGCACCATCACGGTGCGGCCCGCGATGGTCATCGCCTTGTGGTCGGAAGGACCAGCGCCGCCGCGTCGGCTCGGAGCCCCGGCCCGGGTGTCGGCGAGCCTAACGCCGTAGGATTGCAGCGCATTGATCAGGCGTTCCGTCGGCATCCCCACCAGACCCGCCATGTCCGGCGGAAGCGAGGGAAGGCTCGTCGGAAGCGGGGAACTGCCCATGGTCGAGGCTCCGGGATTGATGTTGCGAACGGGTCGGCTGGTGCACGAACGAGGCCGGTCGGTCGTCGTGGAGGAGGCTGAGGAGCTCGGGGCGGGCGTAGTGGCCGACCGAGTCCATCATCCGCTTGCGCTTGGTCACCAGCGCGAGGTCCATGTCGGCGATGAGGATGCCCTCGCCGGGGCCGAGCGGATCGGCGAGGTGGCGGCCCTCGGGCGAAACGATGGCGGTGCAGTTGCCGCCGCGGCAGGCCCCGCGGAGGCGCTCGTCCGGGCAGACCTGCGCCACCTGTTCGTCCGTGAGCCAGCCGGTGGCGTTGACGACGAAGCAGGCCGCCTCCAGGGCGTGGTGGCGGATCGTCACCTCCATCTGGTCGGCGAAGATCTGGCCGACCAGCGAGCCTGGGAATTGCGCCGCGTGGATCTCCTCGTGCCGGGCCATCAGGGCGTAGCGGGCAAGCGGGTTGTAGTGCTCCCAGCAGGCCAGCGCCCCGACGCGGCCGACCGCCGTGTCGACTACAGTGAGGCCTGCCCCGTCGCCCTGACCCCAGATCATGCGCTCGTGGTAGGTCGGGGTGATCTTGCGGCGCTTGAGCTTCAGGGTGCCGTCGGCATCGAAGATCAGTTGCGCGTTGTAGAGCGAGCCGTGGTCGCGCTCGTTGACGCCAAGCACGATCACGACGCCGTGCCGGCGCGCGGCGGCCGAGACCGCCTGGGTCACGGGGCCCGGCACCGCCACGGCACGCTCGTAGAGGCGCAGGTGCTCAGCGCCCTGCAGGGCCGGCGGCAGCACGAACGAGAAGTACGGGTAATACGGCACGAAGGTCTCGGGGAAGACCATGAAGCGCGCACCCTTGGCGGCGGCCTCGTCGATGGCGTTGAGCACCCGTTCGAGCGTGCCGTCCGGTCGGTCGAGGTCGGGCGCGATCTGGACGGCGGCGGCCCGCACGATCCGGTTCTCAGACATGGATGATCCTCCGGTGGTGACGGCGGCCGCGTCGCGTGCGGCCGCCGGATGCGACGTCCCGGTCGATGGGGCCGAGGCCGCGTCAGACGGTCCAGGTGTCGATGATCACCGCGTTGTCGCGCTTGTGCAGGAGCATGCAGTCGAGGACGTCGAGGGGGTTGATCATGCGGATGCCCTCGATGAAGGCGGCCTCGCCGTGGCCGTAGAGGGCCTGGGTCGAGAACCGGCAGGCGTAGACCTTGCCGCCCTCGGCCATGAACTTCTCAAGCTGGTTGTTGAAGTTCAGGTGGCCCGGGAAGGCCTCGTCGCCGAGGCGCGGGAAGCCGCGCTGGACACCGAGGGTGATGCCGGGACCGTAGAGCAGGATCGAAGTCTCGAAGCCCTTGCGCTGCAGACGGGTGGCCTGGAGCAGGTTCACGAGGCCGATGGAGCCCTCGAAGGCGACGGTATGGAAGGTTACGAGGGCCTTTTGGCCGGGCTCGGCCTTTACGTCCTCGAAGACCTTCTCCTCGTAGTCGACCAGGAAGTCGCCCTTCTTATGGGGTTCGCGATTCACTGCGGGCATGGATCTCACTCCGTGATGGGTTGGACCGCGTCGGCCGAAGCCTCGGGTGGTCACACCCCTTCATGGCAAGCGACGTGCCAACGAAGGCCGATCAACAAAACCATCAATAGCTCCAAGTTGAATGCATACAATCTTGCATTCAATCATCATTGCGCCTTGGTCCCGGATATCTATTTTCCAATGGCAACCAGATCGGCATGTGCACAAGGGAGCATCACGCTATGCCCAGTTTGACTGCATAGATTGATGGTATTGTATGTATTGGTCCTGTAGGCCGTTGGGGTCTCCCAGGCGGTATGGGGCTTGCTACCCATACAATTAGATATTGATTGCATCTTGATGGTGTGCTTGGAGAACGGATGACTTCAGCAGCGCGAGACGGGCGACCGACGCCTTCGGATGTCATGAGCGGGACGTGGACGCCCGACCTGAAGCGTTGGGGGAAGCCCCACTACCTCGCCATCGCTGAGGCCTTGGCGGACGACATCCGGACCGGACGCCTGACAGTCGGCACGCGGCTCCCGACCCAGCGGGCCCTGGCCGAGGCCCTCGACCTCAACTTCACGACCGTCTCGCGCGGCTATGTCGAGGCCCACAAGCGCGGTCTGATCGAAGGACGCGTAGGCCAGGGCACCTTCGTGATCGATCCCGTGCGCCCGGGCCGGGCCACGCCTTCGAAGGACGGCTCACGGATCGGGCCGGTCGACTTCACGATGAACCTGCCTCCCGAGCCCGACGCGCCGGCTTTGCAGGCGCGGATGCAGGCCTCGTTCGCCGAGTTGTCCGGCGACCTCTCCAACCTGCTGCGCTACCAGGGTTTCGGCGGGACGGACGAGGATAAGGAGGCGGCCCTGCGTTGGCTGAAGGGCCGGGGCATCGTCACGCCGCGGGAGCGGTTGCTCATCTGCCCCGGCGCCCACAGCGCCCTTTTCAGCGTGCTGGGCCAGATAGCCCGTCCGGGTGACGCCATCTGCGCCGAACGCATCACCTATCCGGGCATCCGGTCCCTGGCGGCGCATCTCGGACTGCGCCTCGTCGACTTGCCCATGGACCGGCGCGGCGTCGACCCCGACGGATTCGCGGCCGTCTGCACTAGAGTCGCCCCCAAGGCGATCTACCTGAACCCATTGATTCAGAATCCGACCACCGCGACCCTGTCTCGGACGCGGCGCGAGGCCATTATTGCGGTCGCCCGCCGGTATGCCGTCACCATCATCGAGGATGACGCCTACGCACGCATCTGCCCAGCGCCGCCCCCGAGCTTCGCCGAACTAGCGCCTGAAATCACCTACTACGTGGCGGGCCTTGCTAAGTGCCTCGGCGCCGGCCTCCGGCTTGCCTACTTGGTCGCACCGAGCGCCCGTTCCGCCCTGCCACTCGGCGCTGCTCTGCGGGCAGCCACCGTCATGGCCTCGCCGATCACGACAACATTGGCGACACGATGGGTCATGGACGGCACGGCGGATGCCATCGTGCAGTTCGTGCGCGAGGAATCCGCCGCGCGCCAGCGCATCGCGACCTCGCTGCTTCCGTCCGGGACGTACACCGCGGACTCGCACGGCTTTCATGTCTGGATCACACTCCCGGAGGGTTGGACGCGCTCGGCTTTCGCGAGCCAGGGACGTTCCGCCGGACTTGGCGTCGTTGCCAGCGACCCCTTTTGCGTTGCTGGTACGCCACCGGAAGCGGTCCGTCTTTGCCTCGGCGGTCCCTCGAACCGGCAGCAGATCACGCACGGTCTGGAAGTGCTCGCCCACGCACTCGAAGGCTCGCCAGCGCTTGCTTCCGCCTACATTTGAAGTCACAAACTGGAAGATATTGCCGGAAGCGCTCAGGGTCGTGGCGACTATTCTTTCGGAGTGAGATCTGCGCCAGACGGCTTTCGGACTACGAAGCAGCCCACCTCGGCCTTGTTGAGGTACTGGCTGGCGATGAATAGCCCTTTCAGCGGCCGGACGATCGGCACGCAGGCTAGCAACATAGTAGCAGCGTCAGGACGGCATGCAGCCACACAGGCGGGTCGTAGGCAAATTCCAACCAGATGCCGAAGGCAGTCACCGGGAACGCCATCCGACTGACAGAAGCGATCGGTTGGTCGTCCTCGGCATCGGTCCAGCCCCCCTGAGCTTCATGCCTCCTCGCGCGCTTCCGTGTGCCCTTACGTATGAGTAATGTATGGTATGATGATCCATACAATCATGGTGTAGATTGATTGCTGAGCTATCTTATATGGGAAAGTAGTTGCTACATCACCTATTTTATGTATGCACAGACATCGCAGACAATAGAGGTAATGATGGAATCCAGGAGCCCGACAATTGCCTGCCGCAAAGTCCCGAAATACCTGGCAATCGTCAAGGCGCTCAAAGAGGTCATCCGCCTCGTGCGTCTCACTTCCAGTGTCCGCCTGCAGCCTCAGCGGGCGCTGGCCAAATATTTCAACTCTGAACTCACCATAGTCATCCGGGATGAAAACGACCTTAGGTTGGTGGCCTCACGCAAAGCGTTGCGGGACCTCAACGTCCTGGCACATCCATGTGGTCATCACCTTTGGCTCCGGCTTCCCGGGCCATGGCGTTGCGGCGAGTTCGGGGCACGCGCGCGTCAGCTCGGACTGTCGGTCATCCTGAGTGGTGCCTTCACAGTCGGGCCCGCTCCGGAGACGATCCGTATCTCCTTAGGCGCGACTCCCGATACAGAGACGCTGCAGTACGGCCTCCGCCTACTCGCGACCCTGTTGTCGCATCCGCATGGCACGATCTCCACGATTGTTTGAGATGGTAAGGGCATCAGGCAAGAAGGAACACCCGGCTCGCCACGAGGATCAAACCGCGAGGCTTTCGCCGTTGCGGGTCCCTGCGACTTTCTTTGGGATGGTTCTGGGTCTTTGCGGCCTTGGGAACGGTTGGCGCGCCGCCGCTCGCCTCGGCCTGGTGCCGGGTTGGGTCGGTGAGGCGATATCCATTCTCGGCGTCGCGGTCTGGATGGCATGGCTCGGCTTCTACGTCGCTCGGTGGCTGAATGACCGGGACGCTGTTCTTCGCGAGGCACGAGACCCCACGTCCTCTTTCTTCACTTCGTTGGCACCCGTCGCGACTATGATCGCCAGCGTCGGCCTCGCCCCTCACTGGCCAGCCGCCGCATTGATGATTGCCCTCGTGGGTCTCGTTGGAGTGACCCTTTTTGCCGCGTGGGGAGCGGGGACCCTTTGGATGGGGGACCGCGCGCTCGAGGAAACCACGCCGATCCTCTACATGCCGACGGTCGGCGGGGGCTTCGTCGCGGCCATCACGTGCGCGTCGTTTGGGATGAAGGATCTGGGCTTGCTCTACTTCGGGGCCGGACTTCTATCTTGGCTGACGCTGGAGTCGGTCGTTGTACATCGCATGATGCTGAGGACCCTTCCCGTGCCGTTGCGCGCCTCGCTTGGGCTGCACCTCGCACCGCCGTCGGTCGCCTGCGTGGCCTACCTAGCAGTTACCGACGGGATGCCGGATCGGCTCGCACAGATCCTGTTCGGATATGCCCTGTTTCAGGCCCTCGTTATGGTGCGGCTTGTTCCTTGGCTGCGGATGCAGCCGTTCTCGCCGGCGGCCTGGGCCTACACCTTCGGTGTATCGGCTCTTCCGCTCGCCGCGTTGCGCCTGACGGAACGAGGGTTGGAAGGGCCGAACGTTAGCATCGCCATTCCGCTGTTCGTTGCTGCCAACCTCTTTATTGGCTGGACCACGCTCAGGACCGTCGTCCTGATGCTTCAAGGAAAACTTCTTCCTGCCGGTCGAACCTGATGAAGCCGCCCTTAGCCGCTTGCACCGAACGTGATCATAGATCTCCAACGGCGTCCCCGCCATTTCAAACGATCGCCGACTTCCATTAGAAAAACAGGGACGCAAATCGCGCGACGTACCGGCATTTTGTCGTGCTCTGCTGACAACTCGGCTTCCTGACCGTCGACGGCAACAGGTTCGAGGCCATGAACACGCGCGACTCGAACTCCATACCTGCCAGGGCTCTCTTCGTATTGAGCAGGTTAAGACAAGCATCGTATGTTAATTCCCGGCGCTCGATACTGCTGACCGCCGGGAGGTAGGGAAGGCGCAGCAGCGACAGACGCACCTCAAAAGCGGCTTTGCACGCTCCGGGATTGGCTGCGAGCCTCGCACGGAGGAAGCGAATAAGCGCTTGATGCCGATAGTGCAGCATGCTGCAGCCGATCATCATGCCCTCTGTGACGTCCAACGCGGCGAATGGGGCCATCGTACCGCAGCGCTCGGAATCGTGGGCTCGGGTCGCCGGGAGAGCCAGTTTCACCGCTACCGACTTAGGCGACGGCTAGCCGGCGCCATATCCGCTTTGGCTTGGTACGCGTTTCATATCCTGAAGAAGGCAAGGAGGTCCGGGTTGATTACGTCCGCATGGGTCGTGCACATGCCGTGTGGGAACCCATCGTAGGTCTTGAACGTGCCGTGCTTCAGGAGCGGATGCGCGAGGAGCGCCGAATCGGCGATCGGCACGATCTGGTCGTCCGTGCCGTGCATCACCAGCACGGGCACCTCGATCAGCTTCAAGTCGGCGGTAAAATCCGTCTCCGAGAAAGCCTTGATGCAATCGTAATGGGCCTTGGCGCCGCCCATCATGCCCTGGCGCCACCAATTGTCGATCACGCCCTGCGAGACTTGTGTGCCCGCTCGGTTGAAGCCGTAGAACGGGCCTGAGGGCAAGTCTCGGTAGAATTGCGCCCGGTTGGCAGCGAGCGCCGCTCGTAAGCCGTCGAACACCTCCATCGGCAGGCCGCCGGGATTCGCCTCGGATTTTACCATCACTGGTGGCACGGCGCCGATCAGTACCGCCTTGGCGACGCGGCCCGGCTCCGCCCGGGCAACGTAGTGCGCCACTTCGCCACCGCCAGTAGAATGGCCGACGTGGATGGCGTTCCTCAGATCGAGGGCGGCGGCCAACTCGGCAACATCCGCCGCGTAGGTATTCATCTCGTTGCCGATGTCAGTTTGGGTCGAGCGGCCATGACCCCGACGGTCATGGGCGATCACGCGGTACCCCTCGCCGAGGAAGAACAGCATCTGACTGTCCCAATCGTCGGCGCTCAGGGGCCAGCCGTGGTGGAAAACAATCGGCTGGGCGTCCTTAGCCCCCCAATCCTTGTAAAAGATCTCAGTCCCGTCCTGCGTAATTAGAACACCCATGGTCAAACCCTTTTCGCTTCGTGTAATCCACGTCACCACGCCCGGGCGTCACGCCGGGCCGCGATCCCATTGCATCAGGCGCCCGATAGCCGTGTTTTCGACAGGGGCAGGCTGCGCACCCGCCGCCCCGTCAGCGCCGCTACCGCGTTGACCACTGCCGGCGGCACGCCCGGCAGTCCCGGCTCGCCGATGCCGCCCATAGGGGCGCCGCTTTCCACGATCGCGACGTGGATGCGGGGCATTCGCTCGCGGTCGAGGATCGGGTAGGCGTCGTAGTTGCGTGCCTGCCGCTGCCCGCCTTCGTAGACCACCTGCTCTAGCAGGGTCGCCGAAAGGCCCAGCGCCGCCGCGCCCTCCACCTGCCGTCTGACGATGGCCGGGTTGACCACGCTGCCGGGGTCGATGGCGATCCAGAGGTCGTGCACCCGCGCCTCGCCGCCCTGGAGCGAGACCTCCGCGATGGTCGCGGTCTCCGACCCGAAGGGCGAGGCCATGGAGACGCCGCGCGCGCGCGTGCCCCCATCCTGGGCCTGGAACGGCCCACGCTTCCAGCCGCCGGCAAGGTCGGCGACCCGGCGCAGAAGGGTCGCATGGCGCGAGTTGTCCTTCAAGAGCGCCATGCGCAGGGCGAATGGATCCTGCCCCCCGGCCTCGGCGATCTCGTCGAGGAAGCTCTCGTAAAAGTAGTCGTTCATCGAGTGCCCGACTGAGCGCCAGAAGGCGATGGTGACCGGGTGGGCGAGCTTGACGTAGTCGAGACGGCGGTTCGGGATCGCGTAGGGCTTCTTGTCGAGGCCTTCGACGACGGAGGAATCCACCGGTCCCTTGAACAGGGCGCCGAACCAGCGCCCAATCGGTCCCTCGCCGACCGCCGAGGCCTGGAACGCTACCGGCATGCCCTTCGAGTCGAGGGCCGCGCGTAGACGGGCGAAGCCGAGCGGGCGCACCGCATCCATGCCAAACTCTTCCTCACGCGACCACAGCACCCGCACCGGCTTGCCGGTCGCCTTGGCGAGCAGGATCGCCTGCGGGAACGGGTTGGCCGAGCCGTAGTAGAAGTGGCGTCCGAAGAACCCGCCGAGCATCGGCGAATGGATGCGAACCCCATCCGGCTGCAATCCAGCGGTCTTGGCCGCGACTTGCTGGAACAGCTCGGGCATCTGGTTGGGTAGCCAGAGGTCGAGGGTGCCGTCTGGATTGAACCGCGCCACGGAGGAGGGAGGCTCCAGCTGTGCGTGGGCAAGGTAGGGCGCGTCGTACTCAGCCTCGACGATCTTGGCCGCTCCCTTGAAGGCTGTCGCGACGTCTCCCTCCTGCTCGGCGGAGACACCCTCGCCGGTCGCGTCCTTCAGGGCGGCGCGCATGCCCATTGAGGAGAAGCCGGCCGAAACCGTGGCGATGCCCTCAGCAGCGGGCTTCGTCCAAGTGACGCTCAGCGCCTCCGCTCCCTTGCGAGCCCGCCACCAAGTATCTGCTACCACCGCCACCGCCCCCGGCAGACGGTGGACCGAGTGTACGCCCGGCATCGCCCTCACCTCGACCTCGTTAGCGATGCTCTCCGGCTCGGTGCCAAGATACGGCGCGTGCTGCACGGCGGCGTGCAGCATTCCCTCAATGCGTATATCGATGCTGTATATCGCGCGCCCCGTCGACTTGGCGCGCATATCGAGGCGCGCCACCGGCTTGCCGATCCAGCGGAAATCCTTAGGGTCCTTGAGGGGCACGTCCTCGCGCGGCACAAGGGCCAGTGCCGCCGTCGCGAGCTCGTCGTAGCCGAGGGTGCGGCCGGAGGCTTTGTGCAGCACGCGTCCATCGTCGGTGCTCAGGCTGGCTTGTGCTACCTTGAGATGGGCGGCTGCGGCTCGCAGAAGCATCTCGCGTGCGGTGGCCCCAAGGCGGCGCATGGCGACATAGCTGGAGCGGGTCGAGAAGCTGCCGCCCGTCATGCGGAGGCCGTTGACCACGGCGTAGTCTGGCCCCGGCGGCGCGCATTCGACGGTAAAGCGCGAAGGATCGAGGTCGAGTTCCTCGCCAATGGTCTGGGCGAGCCCGGTGTTGATGCCCTGTCCGCCCTCCACGAAGGGGCTGAGCAGGCGCACGTTGCCATTCGGGCGGATCTCAAGGAATGCGGCTACCCGGGTGCCGGGCTTAGGCGCGATGGCGGCTGCACCCTCTGCCTGGGCACGGGCTTCGTTGGGAAACTCGACGGCCAGCGCAAGGGCGCCTGCAGCAACGCCGAAGAAACCGCGCCGGGACAAGTTCAGGACGGGCTCTTGGCACAAAACCGGCTCCTGGCGATGCAGGAGCAAGGGCGAGAGTTCGTTCATGCGTCGGCTCCTCAGGCGGCCGCGCGCCGAACGGCGTCAGCGATAGCGTTGTAGGTGCCGCAGCGACAGAGGTTGGTCATGGCGTTCGCGATGTCGGCATCCGAGGGCTTCGGGTTCTGCTTCAGAAGGCCGGTCGCGGCCATCACCTGGCCAGACTGGCAGTAACCGCATTGCGGCACCTCGCCCCCGATCCAGGCCGCTACCACCTTAGCGCCCATGGGGTCCCGTGCGATGGCCTCGATAGTTGTGATACTCTGTGTGCCGACGCTCTCGGCCGGGATCTGGCAGGAGCGCGTCGCCTCCCCGTCGAGGAGCACGGTGCAGGCACCGCACTGCCCGATGCCGCAGCCGTACTTGGTGCCGGTCAGGCCTAGGCTGTCGCGCAGTACGAACAGAAGTGGAGTGTCCGGGTCTACAGCGACTTCGTAGGCGCGGGCATTGACTGTCAGCGTAATCATCGTCCCTCCTCCCCGAACAGGGCGCAAACAAGTGCCATCCGCAAGATCCTGCTCACGGATACTTGCCGACGGGGTATTAAAGCTCGAATGTCCACCCGTGCTTACGACCTGTCCGGCACAGCAAAAAAAGTTATTCGTACGGGATTTATGTTCCGGAGTTCCGATCGACCACGCGATGTTACTACATCGTTACAGGTCGCTACAGCCTTCTGGTATCATACGAAGGTAGAGGGGTTCGAGTACGGGGAAGCACTGCAATGATTGGTCCTCTACATCCGAGCGATCCGGTGTTCCATTCGGTCGGGCAGCCGACGCGAGATGTCTCCGCCAGAACTTCAGGGATGCATGCTCGTGCCCTTGAAGGTTACGCGTCGCCTAGGCCGCCCGCAGGGCGCTGGAGCTTGGTTGGGTCGGCATAGGCGGACTCGGACGAGACTGCCGGCGTGTGTCCCAACGAATGTCTTTGGCCGCGGCATATGCCGGATACCCAGCCTGCTCGGACGTCTGCTTCATCTTCGCTCCTCAGGGGCTATGATGAACCAGCTATAATCCGTTCGCGAGAACTTGGTCGGACTGTTCAAAGCGGCGGGTCAATTGAAAAGGCCGTCACCTCCCCTCGCCGGACTCCCCTCAGCTGATCGGACGTCCCTGCCAGCCGAATGCCCCCGTGCAAACCATACGATGGTTTAGGTCGCCCTCATCCTTTGCAGTAGCCCTCCATCCTCCAGCGCGGGTTGGATCATCTTCGATCTTAAGCGAATTAACTGATCAAGGAATAGGAGATGATTACCGATGCCCTTCAACCTTCGTTATATACAACAATTGATAGCCAGCGGTATTCTGGTCGCCGCAGCATATACCACGATGGCGCACGCAATGGAGGATAAGATGCCAGAGGCAACAAGAATCGAGAGCGCATATTCCTTCACGGATACTCTTCAGAGACTGCGATCTGCTTTGGAGAGCAAAGGTCTCACGATCTTCGCGGTGATCGATCAACGCGAAGCTGCACGATCGGTCGGTCTGGACATGCCTCCCACGACTCTGCTTGTCTACGGTAATCCCAAGGGTGGCACTCCCTTGATGCTGGCTGCTCCTGACTTCGGCCTCGAACTGCCTCTTAAAGTGCTGGTGCGCGAGGATCCTGCACGAAAGACCCTCGTCGTCTACCTCTCGGCCAAAATACTCGAAGGCAAGCACGGACTGCCTGCAGGGTTGGCCGAGAAGTTGGCAGGTGCCGAGCCACTGATCGCCGCAGCCGTCAGTGCCGGTAGATCGAACTGAAAAACCGTCTCACGAGCCAGCCTTTCGGCACTTGGTCGAGGAATTCGAAGCCATGAATCCCATACGTCGAGGCCCGCCGCTCACCCTGGCTTCCGACGGACTTTCGCGCCGCCGAATTCTCGTAGGAGCCGCCGGTCTCGCCGGGGCTGCCGTCGCCGAGACCGCGGCAGCCGACAGTCTTGCCGATGTGCCGGCCCGTGGGCCTGGTGCCGCGCTTTCTGACAGAAGCGAGCGTTCGGAATTCGTTCATCTCGCTCGAGTGCCGGAATCGACCCCCGGGCGGCGCCACATCGACGCTGCGGAAGCCATCAATTCGAAGGCTCCGTTGGACAAACTCGTCGGCACCATCACCCCGGCGGACCTGCATTACGAGCGCAGTCATTCGGGGACACCGGAAATTGATCCGGCCAAACACCGCCTACTGGTTCACGGCATGGTGAAGAAGGAACTCGTCTTCAACATGAACGACATCCTCTCCATGCCGTCGACGTCGCGCGTCGCCTTTCTCGAATGCACCGGGAATGGATGGGAGAATTGGAAGGAGGCCCCGCCCGACGTCACGGTCCAGAACACCCACGGGCTCATCAGTACGAACGAATGGACCGGGGTGCCCCTTTCGTTCCTCATCGACCTTGTTGGCGTAGAGCGCAACTCAACCTGGATGTTGGCCGAAGGCGGCGACGGCTCCGCTGTCGCCCGAAGCATCCCGCTAACCGACGAGATCGTTGCGGAGGGTATGCTCGCATTCGGACAAAACGGTGAGTCACTCAGGCCCGCGCACGGCTTCCCCCTCCGCCTTTTCCTACCCGGATTCGAAGGTAACTTGAATATCAAGTGGCTTCGACGGCTGAAATTCGGTGATCGACCGTTCATGACCCGCTGGGAAACGGCGCGCTATACCCAGCTCCAGGCCGACGGCAGGGCGCGTCAGTTCCAATTGAAGCAAGAAGTAAACTCCGTCATCACCGCCCCCTCGGGGATGATGACAATTCTTCCTGGCTATAACCGGATCACTGGACTTGCCTGGAGCGGAAACGGATGCGTCGTTCGTGTCGAGGTAAGCACCGACGGGGCAAATACGTGGAAAGACGCTAAAATCAACTTACCCGCACTTCCGAAGGCACAGACTCGGTTTCAAATTGACTGGAATTGGGACGGGATCCCAACCAAAATCGTCAGTCGTTCAACTGATGAGAAGGGTAATGTGCAGCCGGACAGAGCGACTTTTATCGCCATGACCGGAACAAATGCCCTTTTTCACTACAACGCTCAGCAGACCTGGGCGATTGGGGCGGACGGAGTGGTACGCAATGTCTTGGCTTAACACGCTTGCCTTGGGGCTCCTGGGAGCGGCGTCGCTAGCGACGGGGGCTCATGCCTACGATTTTGGCCGTCCCGCCACAGCTGAGGAAGTAAGGTTGTGGAACATCGACGTCCTGCCGAACGGAACGGGACTTCCTTTCGGAAGTGGTACCGCCCTGCGTGGTCGCCAGGTGTTCGAAGAAAACTGCTCAGCCTGCCATGGCGAGCGAGGAGAGGGCGGCGCCGCGGATCGACTGGTGGGCGGCCAGGGGACGCTCACATCGAATCTTCCGGTCAAAACGGTCGGTAGCTTCTGGCCCTACGCCACCACCCTCTTCGACTACATCCGACGTGCCATGCCCTACCCTGCCCCCCAGACCCTCAGCGACGACGACACCTATGCGGTCGTTGCCTACATCCTGAGCCTCAACGGGATCGTTCCGTCCACGCTTGAGCTCGACCGCTCGAGTCTGCCCGCTATCCAGATGCCGAACCGCAAAGGCTTCGTCCCTGACCAGGACTTTCGCGTCATTCGCAATTCCCGCCAACCGTGAGCGAGACAAAACATGCCACACGAACTCCCCCGTCCCAGCCGGCGAGCGGCACTGAGCGTACTAAGTCATGCCGCTCTTCTCGCCGGCGCCGTCACCGCTGCGCCGACCTCGGCTTCCGCCCGCCTTGATTCAGAAGCAAGCGATAGCAGTGGGCTTGAAGACCTGAAGCGCCGCCTCTCCGCCGCTCCCCGGCGCCGGACCTTCGGCACGGTTCCGTTTTTACTTACGTCACGCGACCAATGGGATCACGAGGCCGCCGATGCGGTGCTCTCGTACAGGTATCGCTCCCTTCAAGTCTGGGAGCCCACTGAGCTTGGTGCTCCTTGGCTCAATCTGATGCGGGAAGCGATCAGCGGACAAGTATTCTCGCACGGAAATCCCGGCTTCCTCGCTGTTGCGGCTATTCACGGGTCTGCCCACCTCGCGCTTTTCGACCAGGTCGCTTGGGATACTCATGGACTCGCCGCACTCTCGGGCGGCAAAGCCACTAAGAACACCTTCGCAAGCCCGAAACCCGGGACTTCGTCGGCGGACGACATTCAGAATGTTGCGGGATATTACGGTCCGGATAATAACAACATCCATACGCTACAGGAACGAGGTGCGGTTTTCGTTGCATGTCACGACTCTGTCCATGCCATCGCCCGCGCTGTGAGGGAACGCGGGGGCGGATCCGGCTCTTCGGCAGATACCATAGCGGCGGACCTAACGAACCACCTCGTGCCAGGCGCCGTGCTCGTGCCGAGTGTTGTCGCCTTCTTGGTTGAATTGCAGCGGGCAGGCTTTACCTACGCCAAAGCCGGGTGACAGCCGGCCCCAGACACCTTAATGACCGCCATTCGGGCCGCCTTTGCCCTGAACAGTCCGCAGTCCGGCAGTTTGTCGTGAGAGTGTCCCGGGAGACGGGCTAGGAGCCCGTCCGAGTAATTCTCTCGACGGCGGGACCGGAGGGTGATTCACTCGGCTCATGGCCAAAATGTTTCGCTCCTAGGATGCGGATCAGGACTGGTTGCTGCCGCCCTCGCTGCACGAGTTCGTGCCGCCTGGGCACATGGCACACCTTGTCCGCGACACGGTGCGGGAAGCGCTCGACCTTTCTGCCGTACTCGACACTTACAGCAAGAAGCGCGGCAAACCGCGGCAAGCACGAGTTCCCCCAGGTGCTGCGCCTGATGGAGGCGATGCACAAGGACGTCGTGGTCTCGGCCGTCACCGACGCGATCCGGCTCGGGGCGATTGGCATCGATGCAGTTAAGCTGATCGTGCTGACCCGGCTGGAGCGCCGACCGCTCTGCCTCGACTTGGAAGCCTACCTAAATTTGCTCAGGCCCATGGTGAGGACGACCATGGCCGCCGACTACACGGTGCAGGCCCATGAACTGCCCCATGCGGTTCCACTACTCGATCAACTGCCCGGCGTGCCCAAGTTGGTAGTCGGAGACCGTGGCTACACCAGCCACGCCTTTCGCGAGCCCATTTGGGACATGGGCGCGCGGCCTGCGATCCCGCCTCAGCGCCACGAGACGCTCGTCGCTTGCCCGGATTGGATCTACAACAATCGTAATCAGGTCGAGCGCCCCTGGGCCAGGCTCATGAACCACGCACCATCGCCACCGATACGAGAAGACCGCAGTCAGCTTCGTGGGCGTCTTGTGCCCTTTCGCTGCCATCGACTGGCTCAAGCGATGACAAGCCCTAGCTGTATGGTCCCGGAATGAGGTGTGACGGGTCGATCCTGAAGCGATCGGGCTCTTTCGTCCAGGCATTGAGGATGAACTCAGTACGTGTCAGGCCACGCAGGGTCTTGAGCCTGCGGGCGTGGTTGTAGGCATCGACGAACAGATGCAGGTGTGTTCGAAGCTGAGCATGGCTGTCGTAGTGGTAGAGTTTGACCGTTGCGTCCTTGATCGTTCGGTTCATTCGCTCGACTTGCCCGTTGGTCCAAGGGTGGTTCACCCTGTTCAGACGGTGCTCGATGCTATGCTCGTCGCAAACACGATCGAAGATGTGCTGACTGTCGTAGATGTCTCGCTGGCGTGACGTGAACTGAATGCCGTTGTCGGTGAGCACCGTGTGGATGCGGTAAGGCACCGCTTCGATGAAGTCGCGCAGGAACTGGGCCGCCTCCATTTTGCCGGCGCTTTCGACCAGCCGTACGAAGGCGAACTTACTAGTTCGGTCGATGGCTACGAACAGCCTGAGTTTGCCTTCAGCCGTGCTGATCTCGGCAATATCGATGTGGACGTAGCCGATGGCGTAGCTCGCGAAGCGCTGCTTCTTGGGTTTGTCGCCGTCGATCTCGGGCAGTCGGCTGATCCCATGCCGTTCCAGACAGCGATGCAGCGAAGACCGGGTCAGGTGCGGGATCGTCGGTTGGAGACCGTAGAGGCAGTCGTCGAGGGGAAGCAGGGTTTGACGCCGAAAGGCGACGATGATCGCCTCCTACTCAGGCGTGAGGACGATGGAGCGCGGCTCCTTGGGTCCCATCCGGGCATCCGCGATCGTCGTCCGCTTGCGCCACTTCTGCACCGTCGTCGGACTGACACCGTAGCGCCGGGCAAGCGCCCTTACGCTCTCTTCACGTAACTGGATCGCGCGACGGACTGCCTCCGTCGTGGTGGCGCTTCCATGGAGAACCTGGCCCATAGCGCTTCCCTCGCAGCATGGTGCTCAACCGTATCACCACACTGCGGGATCAAACACCTAGCTCAAGCGGCGGTCATGTCTGATGAAGGAAGACGATCGGCTGCAGCCCGGTTGGAAGAGACATTGCGACAAGCGCTTTGCCGTCCGCACTCGCCGGGTAGATGGCAGAATGCACGGCCAGACGTAGTTGACCCTTGGGGGTCTGGTGTAGCTACGGCACAGGTCGGTAGCGAAGCTCGGTGTCGATGCTGCCGCGGTGGCGGGGCAGGACCTCTTCGGGAACGTCGACTGATTGGCGAAGCGAAAGCGTAACTAACTGGGACTAGTAGCTACGCTCCACGGGCCGCCCGGGCGACTTCCTCTCTAGCTCGGACCGCTCCGGCTTCGGAGCGGTACTCGTCACTCCGAAACCGCCAGCGCCGGTGAAGCACTCGCAGGAACCGCGTCACCCGGATGGGCTCTGCGAGGACCTCCGCCTCAGCCTCGTCTGCGCGCTCGGCCGCCGTCAATGCGCGCCGGGCGAGGGGCCTCCCATGCTGGCGGGCGATCTCGTCGTGTGCTTCCGCGAACACTGTCTCGTACTGGCGCTCCTCAGAGCCATTATCGTGGTGCCGCCCCGTCCGTCGCAGGACAAGGTCGAACGGCGCGACCGTTTCCAGGGCGGCACGCAACCCTCGGAGTTGTGCCAACCTCCCAGCCTCGGTCGCGGCGGCCGCGATCCTAGCATTCGCGAGCTCGCGCTCCAGGCGCTCCGCATGCCGCTGCCACGATATCGCCGCCTCGCGCTCGTCCGCTATCGCATCGCGGACCGCCCAGACCAGACCCATTCTCGCGTAGTCGACGCTCACGATACCCTCCCACTTCGGCCGAAATTCCGGCCAAAGCGGGAGTCTAGCGGATCCCGAACTCAGGCGAATCCCCCCGCGGACACGGAGCCCAGGTACAACTCAAAAGGACACGTGGAAAAAAGATGAAAAGCTAAATGTCCGTATCTTGTGGGACATCTTATCTGCATGCATATTGTTGCCTGGAGACGGCTCTGCCCGCTCCTCTCTCCAACGACGGATGCCTCCTCGGATGCCCCTCACCGCCCTTCACCCCACGCTGAACACGCCCACCGCCGCCGTCAGCTTGACCATCGCTCAGATGTCCCTCACGGCGGATGCCCTCCGCACGGCAGGCTATTATGACCTGGCTGAACAGATCGACCGAGAGGTTTTCGGGTACGGACCTACTGGAACACTCGTCCTTCGCGGGGGCTGGACGGCGTGGGGCTACGATCCCCAAGACGGCGAGCCCGAGGGTGTCGGTGCCCAACCTACCCGCGAAGACGATCTTGACCTGATCCGACCCGGTGTTCGGATCATCGTTCGCAACGCCTCCGCGTTCGAGGTGACGCGGCTCGTCCGGAACACCAGGGCTGCGACCGCCGCCTGAGCCCTAGCCCCCGGGCGGCCTAGGGGGCCAACAACAGAGGCCCCCAGTGCTGCCGTCAGACAAACCCGCGCCCAAGAAAATGGGCAGGCCCGCTTTACCGGTGACGTCCGCTACCGTCCTCGCGCGAGTCGGCGCCATCCTCATTGGGCGCGATTGGCAGCGCCCGATGGCCCGGCTGTTGGGGCAGCTTCATCCGAACGGCCCCCGCGAAACCATGGACCCAAGGCTCATTCAAAGGTGGGCGGTCGGCGAGAGACGAGTCCCCGACTGGGTCGTCCCGAAGCTCGCCGAGCTCCTGAACGAGAGAGCTGTGGAGCTCGGGGAACAAGTCAGGGAAGCCGACGACCTCGCAGGCCAACTCAGACAGCACGGGCTCATCGAACCGCCCCTCTCTCCCGAGGACGCGGCCGCCGTCGAGGAAATCTACTGAGACGTCCCCGGGTGTATGCAATTCTCCCCCCGATCTCTCGCCAGTGTCCGCATTCACGGACACTAGCGTGGAGCCGGCACCGTCGCCTGCTACCCGAAACAAGAGCCTACTGATGATTTCCTCGTTCACCCCCGGGCGCCGCCGTCGGCCCCAGGATCCTCACCCTCGCAGAAGCCAAGCCGTATGCTAGGCGGTCGCTCGACTGCCTCTCGACCGGGTGCTCGCTTTTGTACCCCCAGCGCAGGGTGTTCTTGCTTACGACCAGCGCTCTCCTCGAGTTCCCGGTTTGGGCTATCGCTAATGTGGAGGAGATGTCCCGGGCCGAGATCCTCGCTTATGCGCGCGCCTTCTATGAATACAGGCTGGACGACATCGGGCGCGCCGACGGAGAGCTGAATATATTCCCGAGCTCCCCAGGCAGCTGCGTCAAGGTCACGCTCAACCGCATCATGGGCTGGCTCTCCAATGGCGCGTAGGCTCCGCCGTCCCTGCACAGCGGCTAAGCATATTGCCGAGATAGCCGCTCGGGTCGCCGCACGTGCGATGGAGCCAACTACCGAGGCAAAGGCTGAGCGTGAGTGGCAGCATGCTAAGCGCGGCCACAAGCCCCCGCGCCAGCACTCACGCGTCAGCCCTGCGATCCGCGCCAAGTCGACCTCGAAGATTGGCTCAGCGCGACAAAAACCTAACCGAGGCGGGGCCGATCCCACGTAATCGGGATACCCCAAATATCGAGAGACTGCCCGGGGACGGGGACCCACCGACCGGCACGCACCGCATCGAGACCGGCGGCCATAGCCACGGCTCGATCTGGGTGCATCAGCCTCAGGCGCGCTCTCATAAGGGCCGCGGCAGGGCGAGCCTCGATACGTGCGAGTGCATTGCTGACACTACCCCCGACTGATCGTCCACCGCCGTCGTGAGCTCCTGGAGGACGTCCAGCATGCTCCTCTCCGCAGGGGTTTCCTCGGGCGCCAAGGCCGTTATCAGGGCCTCCAGCAAGCGCCTCTGCGCGGCCTGCTCCGCGATGATCTGATCCAGCCTGTCGTCCATGATCGTTTCCATGTGCTGCTAGGGTGAGGCCCGCCAGGCGCGCCTTCACGTCGCCTGCGGGAATGCGTGTGCCGTCTGCCCGGCGTGCGGCCGCGCCCACTAGGCGGGTGGCGAGATGCGCTGTCCCGCTCCCGTCGACGACGACCGGACCGGACCGCCCTTCGCGGAGATCGAGGCCCCGTTCCCTGAGCGCCGCGAGAAACGAATCGCCATGGTCCGACGCGCGCCATGCTGCCAAGGCGGCCGCGCGTAGGTCGTCGAGGGGGACGCCGGTCCTCTCCTCGATGAGGCGCTCGGTCGGTGACAGGCGGGCCACGGGGCGCTCCACCTCGGTTGCCCCCGCTGTCTCCATCCAGTCGGCGACGTCATCGCGGCCCGCCTCGCGCAGGGCTCGAACGATGGCCCGGGCGTGCTTGGAGGGCGTGGGCCCCGGCATGCCGAACTCGAACTCGACCACGCGCGCGACACGCTCCCGGCGGGCGAAATCGAACCCAACGTCGACGACGTTCCCGGACGGCCGTACCAGGCTGTAGACCCGATGCTCGTGCCGGCGTCCGTGCTTGACGTGGACAGCACCGCATACGGGCTGCCCGGCGAGCCCGAACTCGGCCTCGAACAGTTGCCAGAACCGCGACCTGGCGGCGTCGTTGTCGGCGATCTCCAGGTTCGGATCGCAGTGGACGTGATAGACGGGGCGGTCCGTCCGGCCGCCGAGGCTGAGGGCGACGAGCTCGCGGACCTGGCCGACCAGATCAGGGGAGCCAAGGCCTCGGGCGGGGATGACCAGGACCTCCTCGTTCTCGGCTTTGAGCAGGTGGTGCGCGAGGGCATCGCCGCCTTTGCCCCGCATCGCGCCACTGATCATGGTCGCCTCCTGCGGGGCTTCTTCGGGGGCGCGATGGCCGGCACCGGCGGGGGCAGGATGGGCGCGCCTCGGTCGCCGGGCCGCTCCCCAATGATTGCCAGGGCGGCGGAGAAGTGGGTGAGCGTCGCGGCGTCACCGGCACCGTGAGCCTCCATCACGATGAGGCGCATTTCGTCGGTCGCGACGGCCTGGATGCGGATGCGGCTCGTCATGCCGAGGCCCTCGCATTGAGGCCGACCACCATCGGCACCAGGGCGCCCCGGATACCATCGAGGCCGAGGATGACCTCCTCCGTCTTGCCGGCCCGCGCCGGACCGTAGAGGCTCCCGACCTCCCGAACGAGGCCGGCGAGAACCATCAGGTCCGCGTCCGGGATCCGCTGCCGGGGGCCCGACCCACGGTCCGCCTCGGCGTCGAGCCCGAGGGCATCCGCAACCAGGCGGCGGACATACGCACCGTCCGTGACGCCCGCCGCCTTGGCCGCCTCGGTGAGGGCGCCGCGGAGGGGGCCCGTGAGCCGGACGTCAACCTTCGAGGCCAACTTGCGCCGGTCGATAGCCGCAGGCACTTGGGGTCCACGGGGCATAGCCCCTGGCAGCGAGCCGCCCGGAACGGGGGGCGACTGGAGGGCGGCGCGCGGAGCGTGTCCGACCGCCATGGCTGGCTTAACACTCATTCCTCTACTCCTGCACTTTAGATGTCGGACAAAGATTGTCGGACGGCCTTGCGAAACCTTCACGGCTACTTGGGACCCGGCGGCGTGTAGATCTCAGGCTCCTCGTCTGCTGTCCCCTTGGGAGGCGTCGTGCCAGGGGGGATCACAGCCGTCCCTGTAACCCCCGCTTCCCCCGTGGTGCCTCCCGTGCCCGTGTTCCCGCGGCCGCCCTGGCTGGCTCGCTTGGCTAGGCGGGCAACCCGCTCCGCCAGCATTTCCGCGATGCCCTGCTCGACCTCTCGTGGGACATTTAGATCTGGCGGGACTGGCTCGCCGAGGCGGCGGGCATCCGTCTGACGGCGTGAGAGGACCTGCCTGGCATCGTCCCAGGTCGCGAAATCCGTCGCGGCGACGCTCTCCAGGTCCCGACGAATCGCTTTCGCCTTCTCCGGAATCTGAATTTGCGCCTCCTTGACCCACCGCGTGCGCCTGCCCAGGATTTGGAGAGCGCGCAGGTACTCCGCGACCTCACGTCCGACCTCCAGGCGAGCGCGGGCGATTGCGGCTTCGTTGACGCTCATCCCGTTCGGAACGCTGGCCCTGTCGATTTCGAGGTACGCGCGGAGCCAGTTGCGGTCCGCGCCATGCCAGATCTGGGGCGTCGCCAACGCACGCCTATGCAGGTCGGCTTTGGCCTCTGCACGCTGCTTTCTGACAGCGTCAGACAACTCGTCGGAGGGCGTCGGACGCGGTCCGACGGGCTTATCGGACCGCCGGGAGAGCGGCCGCGCTGGGGGCGGAGGGGCAGGGGTGAACCCGATGAACGTGAGGATCTGAGTGAGCATGGGGTGCCTTCGTGGTGTCTGACCTCCATGGATGGTCCGCACGGGGAACGACCGTCACAAGGGCAGATTTTGCAGGACCGCGAGGCATGTGCCTTACATGGGCCGCGGATGACCCTGGGCGGTACCGCGGATGGCCCAACGGTAGACCGCGGATGGGCCGCAGATGGTCCAACATTGGTCCGTTGTTGGGCCGCGCATCTGAACAGGTGTTCATCGCTACTTGTGACGGTCGCTCCGCAAGGGGGACGATGCCCTCCTAACCCTAGGAGATCGCCGTGTCGGACACCCTGATCCACCACGCCGATGCCATCATGCCCGGCCTCCACGCCCGCCTCGTTCGTCTCGATGCCGTCCGTCCGGGATGGGAAGAGCTCTACCGCGCGGGGGCGATGGCCAATGCCGTCGGAGGCCGCGTCGTCCTGGAGATGCCGGAGGAGCGCCTCCTGGCATGGCACAGGCTGATGCTCGATGAGGGGCAGGACCACTGGCTGTCCGTGAAAGCGGACAGAAGCGTCGGCCTAGTCGACCTCGGTGACGCCCCCCTCGTCACCCTCCGCCCGGTCGCCGTCACCGGCCGCGACCTCGGGCAGGCCCTGATCTGGCTGCGCCAGGGCGAGCGCGTCCGCCGGGTCAGTTGGCGCAGGGCGTACCGGTACCTAGTGCGCCGGCCGGATGATCAGGGCGACGGCCTCCACCTTGTGGAGCCTCGAGCGGACGACGCGCGCTGGATCGGCGAGAGCGAGGACCTCCTCGCCTTCGATTACGAACTCGTACCGTAGCCAAGCAGGCAGCGGACCAATAAATTATCCGTTGCTGCAGGCAGCCTCTAATTAAATATAATTGCACAAGCCGTAGCGAGCGACGCTTAAAAGCCCACATGAGGCAGGGTTTCATTGAACAGCAATGGATGCCCCCTTGCCGACCCGCGGAAGGTCCGCTCCCAGGCTGTTCTGGCGGAGGCCAACGTCCGGGTTGGGTTGATTTTAGCCAGTCTGGTTCAAAGCGGAGACTGCCTGGAAGAAGACGCTGTCAAAGCACATCGGCAATATCTGGCCGGACTGTTTCCGCGAGGGCTTTATAGCTCTGCCCAAGTCGCTCGTACTGGACCTTTCTCAGTGTCCGGCTTCGCATCGCGGATGACGATCATCGCCGAGCCCTGATCGGCCCCGCGCGTGTGGTTGAAATCAACTCGGTTCGGGTCGCTCCGCTGCATTTAAAGGGCGTCATAGAAACCGATGGCCTCTTCGAGTTCGCGCTCCTCGTATCCAAAGTGCGAGACGACGATCCGCTCGAAAACCTCGTAGATCTCGTTGAGCGCGAGGATGCTCTCCCTGGTCGGGTCCGATGCGATGGCATTCGAAGTTTCCCGGATGCGTTCGAGCAGGGCATGCACAGTCCGGTGCTCCGCGCCGAGACGGTCGAGGACGGGGCGCAGGCCCACGTTCTGCCTCAGATGGGGGTAGAGGCTGCCCTCCTCGATGTCGTGGTGCATCTGAAGGAGATGACACTGCCTTCCGCACAGATTTCCGAAGGTTCGGTAGTTCTCGATCATAGACAGGGAAGCCATGCGGTGGGACACGGCCTCGACGTTGCCGGCCCCCGCCAGGAGTCGGCTCAGCGCGTAGCGAACGGCGGCGAGCTCCTCCAGATGGTGGCAGTGATAGAGGCCAAGACGCCGTCCCTGCGCACGCTGGGCAGGGGTCACGCCGGGAATGGCCGGTGCCCTGGGGCGGGTGGCATCGTCGAGGAATGGGATCCCGTCGACGGCACTGGCGGTCATGGCATCGACGGTTGCGGCGGTGTTTCCGGACATGCTCGGCATACGATTGTCCTTGGTTGCAAGGTGCTCCCGCGGCGACATCGCTGTTTCGCTGGGGCCCGTTCTGCACATGGGCTCGGCGGCCGGCTTGAGCCTAGCCGCGGGCCCGCGGCCCACCCGATAGGAGCGCGGGGACAGTGTTGTGACGCGGTGGATCACGGGATCAACCGCGTCGGAAATGCCGCTTTGCGGGTTGCCTTAGAATGGACGAGAGCGACCCGCAGATGCGTCACGCCGCCGTCGGCAGACCCTCCGCCGCCATCGCGGCCTGGACGGCCTTGCGGGCGACGACGCGCCGGCTGAACGCGCCGAGGCGCGGCCTGCCAGCGAGATCCACGCCGAGCTTCGGTGACCAGCTCAGCACCGCGAAGAGATAGGCGTCTGCGACCGTGAAATCCGGGCCGGTAAGGAAGGGGCGCCCATCGGAGAGAGCCTTGTCGATCACGTCGAGCTTGCGCCCAAGATTAGCCAACGTCGCCTCGCGCGCCGCGGGTGCGAGCGTTGGATTGAACAGCGGACTGAAGGCCTTGTGCAATTCAGCCGAGATGAAGTTCAGGTGCCCGTTGAGCCGCGCGCGCTCGACGGTGCCGGAGGTCGGGGCGAGGGTGCCGGGCGCATGCTTGTCAGCCAGATACTGCACGATGGCCACGCCCTCGGTCAGGACCTCGCCATCATCGAGCTGGAGTGCCGGAACGTAACCCTTGGGGTTGATGGTCGTGAAGTCCACGCCAGAAGCAGTCGTCTTGGTCTTGAGGTCGACGGCTTCGATCTCAAAGGGCAGGTCGAGCTCTCGCAGAACGATATGCGGCGAGAGCGAGCAGGCGCCGGGGGCATAAAACAGCTTCATCGGAATTCTCCGGTTGCGACGTGACCGCAGAGCTAGAAGATATCGTAACTTTAGGAAACTCGGTAACTTTCTGTGACTGCCATTTCACGGTATCGTCCGGGAAACCAAGTCGCCAACCGGTACCGAGGAGGGGGTCATGTTTTTGAAGCTCAGGAAGAAGGTCGCGCCGCCCTCGGGCTGCCCGATGTCCACCTGCATGAGCCTGCTCGGTGGTGTCTGGACGCCGGAGATCATCTGGAACCTGAGCGAGGGGCAGCGTCGCTTCTCCGAGCTGCGCCGCGCAATGCCGACCATCTCCGCCAAGGTGCTGAGCGGGCGGCTTAAGGATCTGGAAGAACGCGGCGTCCTTTCCCGCACCGTCTTGTCGACGACGCCGCCGAGCGTGGACTATGCCCTGACTAAGCTCGGAGAAGAGCTCACCCCCGTCATTCGAGCCATCGTCGAGGTCGGCACGAAACTGCATCTTCGGACGAAATCGGAGCCGGTGCACGGGGAGGCTCTGCAGGGCCAGGTCGCTGTCTAAGGGCGCCGCGCTCCTGATCATCCCCACGGTCAGGCAGCTATCGATCAAGCGTTGTCATCGTGTTGTACGAAAGCATGAGGTCCGACGAAATGAGGTTCTCCCCTTGATGGGCGAGGGGCGATGTCCCCGGGATCAGCAGAATGTTGGGCGAGCGGGCGAGTGAATGGCGGCTTCGTTCCCGGCCTCTGCGAAGTCGACCGCATGACGCTCCACGTCAGCAACCGAACCGGTATCTGGCCAGGGTTCGCACTGCGGCAGGGAATACCTGCTGTGATGACAGTGGTTACCCTCCACCGTCGCACACTCACGCCGATTACGGATTTGGGGCTCTGATCGGCCCCCATGATGCAAGGGCGTTCATGTCCGCTTTTGCCACCGATATTGAATGCCCGGAGTGGCTCAAATGGGCCGAAAGCGGAATGGCCAGGTTGGATGAATTTTTGCCAGTCCGCTTTCGGATGAGGATCTGCAAAACCGACGTTCACTAACGGGTGAGCGCAAGCGATCACCGATTGAGGTGTTCCCAGACCCTGGAGACAACGACCGATCCCTCGCCTACCGATGATGCGACGCGCTTGACCGAATTGGCGCGCACATCGCCGACCGCGAAGAGGCCGGGCTGCGAGGTCGCGTAGGGCGAGGTCTCGCCGATCGCCTCCCCGGTCAGCACGAACCCGTGGGCATCGAGCTTGGCGAGGCCGGAAAGCCAGCCGGTATTGGGCGCGGCACCAACCATCACGAACAAGGCACAGGTTGAGATCGTGCGCAGGGTGCCGTCTGCGACGTTGCGGATCGTCACCGCTTCGAGGTGATCCGCACCCAGCAGGGCGGTCACCTCGGAGCCGTATTCTATCGTGATCGCGGGCTCGGCCTCCAAGCGGCTGGACAGGTAACTCGACATCGAGGTCGCGAGGGATCGTCCGCGCACCAGGAGGCGCACATGTCCCGCCGAGCGGCTGAGGAACATCGCCGCCTGACCCGCCGAGTTGCCGCCGCCGATGATGATGGTCTCGGTGTTCTTGCAGTAGCGCGCCTCGATTTCTGTGGCTGCGTAATAGACGCCCGCGCCCTCGAAGGCTTCGAGGCGGTCGATCGGCAATCGCCGGTATTGCACGCCAGTCGCGGCGATGACCGCGCGCCCGCGAACCCGCTGGTCGTTGTCGAAGGTCGCGCAGAAGGCGTCGTCTTCGAGCCGCTCCAGCTTCACCACCCGGCGCGGCATCGCGAACCGCGTCCCGAACTTCATCGCCTGGACCTCGCCGCGCCAGACGAGGTCGGCCCCGGAGATGCCGGTCGGGAAGCCCATGTAGTTCTCGATGCGGCTGGACGTGCCGGCCTGGCCGCCGATCGCGAGATCCTCGATCACCAGGGCGCGCAGCCCCTCCGCCCCGGCATAGACGCCGGCCGCCACTCCGGCGGGGCCGCCGCCGACGATGAGCACGTCGAAGGCCTCGTCGTCGACGAGGTTGTAATTCAGGCCGAGCAGCTGCGCGACCTTGTCCGGGGTCGGGTTTGTCACCACGATGTCCCGGCCGAAGATCACGGCCGGCCGAGCGGAGGAAATCGCGCAGCTGTTCGCGATGGCTCCCGCTTCTGGAGTGCCAAGCGCGTAGGATCGGTAGGGGAAGCGGTTGCGGCTCGCGAATTCGGCAATCCGCCGGACGGCCCGGTCGTCATCCTCGCCGATGAGGACCAGCGTACCGTCGCGCGAATCGAGCTGTCGCCGCCGGCGCGCAGCCAACACCGTGATGACGATGTCCGACATTTCAGGGATCTCAGACATCAGCCGAAGCATGTCGACCCGTGGCACCTCGATGACGCGGGTCTCGGTAACCGCCCGCATGGGCATCGACCAGGTGCCGCCGTTCAGGATCGAGATTTCGCCCATGAACTGCGTCGGCCCGAGGGTGGACGGAAGGTGGCGCTCGTCGGTGAACGGGTTCACCACTTCGATCTCGCCCTCGACGACGTAGACGAAGCGGTCGGCTGGTTCGCCGGCGCGGGCGAGGAACGTCCCGGCCGGATAAACCCGCTCCGCCCCAAGCGCCCGGAGCGCGGTGACATGCGCGGCGGCCAGGGGGACGCGCTGCATCTCGTGGAGGTCGCGGCCGATGGTTTCCATGTGTTCCTCCATCGCACGATCAGAAGCAGCATCGATCGCGCGTCTTAGCCAAGCAGGCGCGCGGTCTTGCAACGGGTACCACACTGGTCCGCCTGCGCACCGGCGCTCGAACAGTCTTCTCCGCGTTCGCCGGCCGACGGAGTACGTGGACTAACCGGCGAGTTGACGGAGTTCGCCCCGGGCAATGCCGACGAGCGTGCGCATCGCTAGGCCGACAACGATCACCGTGGCAAGGCCGAGCAACAGCAGCGCCAGCGCATCTGCGGCGATTGCCTGAGCATGCCCGGCATAACGCAGCGCTGCTACCGCCATGGCGGCGATGGGGAAGCTTACAGCCCACCACGAAATCCGGAACGGGCAGCACCGCGGCAGATCGCGCAGTCGGCCCATAAGCACAGTGAAGACGAACAGGGCGACGAGGAAAAGTGCCTCGGCGAAGGCGTCGACCCGGCCGAACGTCGCGACGTAGCTGGAGAAACCGACCGCGAAGGGGGCCACGAGGATCATCAGAGTCGGCCGCTGGGCCGGGACCAGGGGCTCCTCGAACACGAGCCGGGCAAACACCAGGGTGAAGAGGGGGACCGCAAAGAACAACCCGATGCTCAATGAGAACATCATCAGGGTCTGGGTGTGCGGCAGTCCGAGCGCCGGCCCCGCCAGTGGCACGTCGAGAAGGCCAACCACCGGCACGATCCAGGCCGGCGTTGCGTGGGAAAGCTGGTGCCGGCTGCCCATCCAGCGGCTGACGATCAGAAAGGCGAACAGAATCATCCCGCCGGCGCCGAGCGTCCAGGCCGCCGCCGCTAGGAACGGGCTGAGTGGCTGGAGCACGAAGGGTAGCAGGAGCAGGCTGATGAGCACCGTCCCGAAGAGGTTCCCGGCGATCGGGTGCCGGAACTCACTCTGGACGCTTGTCCAAGCGGTCACCGCCTTAGCGACGTAAGCCAGGGCTAGGAGGCCGAATACGGCGAGCGCGCTCCAGCCGATCCCATCGCCGATGACTGCAGGCGGCCCATACCGGGCGCTTGCCAGCCGCCACCCGATGCTGAGCCCCGTCAGTCCCATCACGGAACCGAACAAGCTTACCGGCAGGTAATCGAATAGGGGTTTGCGCGCCGCGGAGGCAAGCCGCAGATTGTCCGCGGTAACAGGCATCGTCATCGCCGCGCTTTCTCCATGCAGGCAACCGGGGGGCATCCGAAGCGAGGCAATCGGGATCAGGCACCGGACAGCCGGGTCTTTGCGAGCGGCAGGCTGCGGATGCGCTGCCCCGTCAGCGTCGCGACGGCGTTGACCACGGCCGGGGGTACGCCAGGCAGCCCCGGTTCACCGATTCCCCCCATCGGGGCCCCGCTCTCGATGATGGCGACGTGCACGCGCGGCATGCGCTCGCGGTCGAGGATAGGATAGGCATCGAAGTTGCGCGCCTGACGCTGCCCGTCCTCGTAGACGACCTGCTCCAGGAGCGTCGAGGAGAGTCCTAGGGCGGCTGCGCCCTCCACCTGCCGCTTGACGATGGCGGGGTTGACCACACTGCCCGGATCTATGGCGATCCAGAGGTCATGCACCCGCGCCTCGCCGTCCTTCAGCGAGACTTCGGCAATGGTCGCCGTCTCGGAACCGAAGGGCGAGGCCATGGAGACGCCGCGCGCCCGACGCGTGCCGTCGGCTGCCTGGAACGTCCCGCCTTTCCAGCCACCGGCCAAATCAGCGACGGCCCGAAGCAGGGTTTGGTGGCGCGGACTGTCCTTCAGAAGCGCCATGCGGAGCGCAAACGGGTCCTTCGCTCCGGCGGCCGCGATCTCGTCAAGGAAGCTCTCGTAGAAGAAGTCGTTCATCGAATGTCCGACAGAGCGCCAGAAGGCGATCGTGACCGGGTGCGGCACCTTCACATAATCGAGGCGCCGGTTTGGAATGGCGTAGGGTTTCTTGTCGAGACCTTCCACGACAGACGAATCCACCGGCGATTTGAACAGAGCACCGAACCAGCGCCCGATGGGGCCTTCGCCCACTGCCGTCGTCTGCATGGCGACCGGCATCCCGTCGCTCCCGAGAGCCGCGCGGAAGCGGGCGAAGCTCAGGGGACGCACCGCATCCATGCCGAACTCCTCCTCGCGCGACCACAGCACCCGGACCGGTCGTCCGGTCGCCTTCGCGAGGAGGATTGCCTGTGGGAACGGGTTGGCGGGTCCGTAGTAGAAGTGGCGTCCGAAGAAGCCGCCGAGCATCGGCGAATGGATGCGCACCTGCGCCGGCTGAACTCCCGCCGTGCCGGCCGCGACCTGTTGGAACAGTTCCGGCATCTGGTTGGGCAGCCAGAGGTCGAGGCTACCATCCGCCTCGAACCGGGCGATGGCCGAGGGGGGCTCAAGCTGGGCATGCGCGAGGTAGGGCGCATCGTATTCCGCCTCGATGACCTTCGCCGCCGTTGCGAAGGCGCCCGCGACGTCGCCCTCCTGCTCGGCGGCGATGCCCGGCTCCGTCGTTGATTTCAGTGCCGCGAGCATCGCAGTTGACGAGAAGGATTTGGAGACCGTGGCGACCCCGTCCTGAGCGGGGCTTGTCCAGGTTACCTGCAACGCCTCCGCGCCCTTGCGCGCCCGCCACCAGGAATCCGCCACGACCGCCACCGCGCCGGGCAGGCGATGCACCGAGTCGATTCCAGGCATCGCACGGATGTCCACCTCGTTGGCGATGGTCTTAGGCTCCGTGCCAAGATGCGGAGCGTGCTGGATCGCCGCGTGGAGCATCCCGTCGAGGCGAATGTCGATCGCGTAGACCGCTCGGCCTGTGGATTTGTCCCGCATGTCGAGCCGCGCGACCGGCTTGCCGATCCACCGAAAGCTCTTGGGGTCCTTCAGCGGCACGTCGTCCCGTGGCTGGAGGGCGAGCGCAGCGGAGGCGAGTTCGCCGTAGCTGAGCGACCGGCCGGAAGTGGTGTGGATTACCCGGCCGTCATCGGTGGTGAGCTGACCCTGCGGGACGCCGAGCTTGGCCGCGGCGGAGCGCAGCATTAATTCGCGGGCCGTGGCGCCTAGGCGCCGCATGGCCGCGTAGCTGGAACGGGTCGAGAAGCTTCCCCCCGTCATGCGCAGGCCGTTGACGACGGCGTAATCGGGGCCGGGTGGCGCGCATTCGACGTCAAAGCGCGACGGGTCGAGGTCGAACTCCTCACCGATGGTCTGAGCCAGACCAGTATTGATGCCCTGGCCGCCCTCCACGAACGGGCTCAGCAGGCGCACCGTGCCGTCGGACCGCATCTCCAGGAAGGCCGCGACCCGCGTGCCGGGCTTGGGCGCTATGGCGGCCGCGCCCTCAGGCCGCTCCCCGGCGCCGACGGGGTTGGGACCAAGATTGACGCCGAGCACGAGGGCGCCGGTGGCGGCACCGAGGAAGTTTCGCCGCGACAAGTTGCGGATGGGCTCGCGGCCGGCGGTCGGCCAGGAGGGCGTGACGTCGTTCATGGTACCGTCTCCCCTCAGGCTGCGGCCTGCCGCACGGCGGCGGCTATGGCGTTGTAGGTGCCGCAGCGGCAGAGATTGGTCATCGCCGAGGCGATGTCATCCTCGGTCGGCTTCGGCGTTCCCTTCAGAAGGCCGGTCGCCGCCATGACCTGGCCCGACTGGCAGTAGCCGCATTGCGGTACCTCAATGCCGATCCAGGCAGCGATGACCTTAGCGCCCACCGGATCCCGCTCGATCGCCTCGATGGTGGTGATGCTCTGTGTCCCCACGCTCTCCAGCGGGATCTGACAGGAGCGCGTCGCTTGTCCGTCGAGGAGGACCGTACAGGCGCCGCACTGTCCGATGCCGCAGCCATACTTGGTGCCGCTCAGCCCAAGGGTGTCGCGCAGGACGAAAAGGAGCGGCGTATCGGGTTCAGCCTCGACAGCATGTGGCCGGCCATTGACCGTCAGATTCACCATAGCCGCGTTTCTCCAAGAGGTCCGCCCCGCACTGCATTATGGATAAGTCTGGCCGATGCGGTCGCAAACGTCATAAACGCAGCGTTTTCGGACATGCGCCGCCTTCACGCGGCGTGTCTATCTCGCAGCAATCCCTGCCGGATCTCCTGCGGGGTCTGCCCGTAGATCCGCAGGAAGGCGCGGCGCATCCGCTCCCTGTCGGCAAATCCGGATTCTATAGCTACCACATCGAGGGAGTGCCGACTCCGCACCAGCAGCACGCGGGCGGTATCGGCACGCAGACGCTCGATCACCTTGGCCGGCGACAGACCGAACTCCGCCTGGACAGCCCGGTTGAACTGCCGGGGTGAGAGGCGGGCGGCATCGGCGAGGCGGGTCACACTGAGCGGTTCCCGCAGATGGCCACGCGCGAACGCGAAGGCCCGTTGAATCCGATCGGATTTCGGCTCCAGGTCCAGGAGGTCGGAGGCCTGCGGCTGACCGCCGGAGCGGCGTCGATCGAGGAGCATCCGGCGGGCAACTTCGCGGGCCGCCCCCGGCCCGAGGTCGTCTTCGACCAGTGCCAGGGCCATGTCGACGGAGGCCGTCATGCCGGCCGAGGTCCAGATCGCCCCATCCCGAACGTAGAGCTGGTCGGTTCTCACCCGCAGGTCGGGAAAGCGCGCCGCCAGCTCCGCGTTGTCGCGCCAATGGGCCGTGACCTGACGGCCCGCGAGAAGGCCCGCCTCCGCCAGTACGAAGCTGCCCCGGCAGAAGGATGCGACACGCCGCGCCTGCCCAGCTACCCGGCGCACGAACGCGAGGAGGACCGGCGAGTCCCCCCCCGCGCTTGTAGTGGCTCCGACGATGAGGGTGTCGAACGCCGCCTCGCCGGGTGGCTCGGTCATTACGGCAAAGCCCGCGTTCGTCTGAACCGGACCGCCCGCTTCGGAGATGAGGTGCAGGTCGTAGAAGGGTTCGCCCGCAACGTTGTTTGCCACCTGGAACACCGCCATGGCCGAAAGCGACATCAGCTTCAGCTCGGGGATCGCTAGAACGCCGATGGTCACCAAGGCCTTCTCCCTGCGTTCGGTTTCCCGGAAGTATTGGGTGACATTAACAGATTTCGCAGAGGCGGTCCCCGGTTAGCGACAAAGAGCGGCTTCGCGACGAAGTTCTCGACAGGCCCTTATTGGCGAGCTGACCTGAACCTGCTGTGCTCAGAACCGCGATGTTCGGGCGAGCGACTCGGCGTGAATCGTCTCAACCCGCCCGATACCGGTCCGCTGCGACGGCGCTCGACAGGTGTGGCAGCATCGCTTGGCGAGCGTCCTCCCATGCCTCCCATTCGGCCCCCTCCATCAGCGACGGAACAGTGGCGAACTCGCCCCGGTCGAGGCCGACTAGGGCTGCGTCTACGAGATCGGCAGCGGACATGACCCACCCCTCGGGAAGGTTGCTGGCTGGAAGCCCGGCGATATCCCAGAACTCCGTGCCGGTCGCCCCAGGCAGGACGACCTGCACGGCCACCCCGGTGCCGGCGAGTTCCTTGCGCAATGAGTGACTGAAGGCGAGGACGAAGGACTTTGTGCCGCCGTAAACGCCGTTGAGTACCTCCGGGCCAATGGCGACGATCGAGGCGATGTTGATGATCGTGCCGCTGCCGCGCGCTGTGAAACGTGGGACGGCCGCGTAAGTCAGGCGCGTCGGGGCAGTGACGTTGATCGCAATCATCTGTTCCATCTCGTCCACCGAGGCGGATGCCAGGGGCGCGGCGCTGCCGAAGCCGGCATTGTTGACCAGATGGGTGATGCTTGCATCGGTCTTCAGGATCGCTTCGACTGCGCGGAGTCCCTCGGCCCCCGCCAGATCAGCCGCGACGGCTCGGACCGTGACGCCATGGCGACCCGACAGTGTTTCGGCGACCGCATCGAGCCTTGCCCTGTTTCGTGCCACTAGGATGAGATTGTGGCCGCGCGCAGCGAAGCGGTCGGCGTAGACCGCACCGATGCCCGAGGAGGCTCCGGTGATGAGCACGGTTCCGGGCTGGTTACCCATAGTCCTAGTCCTTCGTAATACGCCGCTGGTTGTTTGCGACGGCACAACACTACGACTGGACGGCGATGTCTTAAATGACGTAAAAGCGTCAATTCCGGACATTAACGGTGGTGGTTTCGTTGCCAGAGGTTGGCTTCATTCTTGAGGACGGGTTCCAAGTCATGGGACTGGCCGCGTTATCGGCCTTCGAGTTCACCAACGTGGAACTCGGATACGAGGCCTACCGCCTGACAGTGATGTCCGAGTGTGGTGGAACGATCCGGTCGTCGCTGGGCATCCGAGTCGAGACAGTTCCTCTTACCGTCGCACCGGACACCTTGATGGTCGTCGGTGAGCTGCTTCCCCGCCCAACCACGCCTTCCCTACGCAGCTATATCGCCGAGGCGGGTCAGACGTCCCGACGCGTCGCGGGACTATGCACGGGGGCATTCGCCCTGGCCGAGGCAGGATTGCTCGACGGCCGTTCCGCGACCACGCATTGGGCCCATGCCAGGGACTTACAGGCTCGGTTTCCCCGCGTCCGCGTCGACGAAGACCGCATCTTCGTCTCCGACGGACCCATCTGGACATCCGCCGGGATGAGCGCGGCCATCGACCTGACACTCGCCCTGATCGAAGACGATCACGGCGCGGACCTGTCGCGGATGGTGGCGCGCAAGCTCGTCGTCTACCACCGCCGCCCAGGCGGTCAGTCCCAGTTCTCGGCACTCTTGGAGTTGGAGCCCCGCTCCGACCGCGTCCGCCGCGCGCTCGTATACGCTCGAGAGCATCTGGCGAATCCGTTGACCGTCGAGGAGCTTGCTGACGCCGCGAGTGTAAGTCCCCGCCAATTCAGCCGGATCTTTCGCGAGGAGACCGGACAATCCCCGGCCAAGGCCGTAGAGCGCCTCCGCCTGGAGGCCGCGCAACGCATGCTCGAAGACGGACGCCATGCGATGGATGTCGTTGCGCGCGACACCGGCTTTGCCGATCGCAATCGGATGCGGCGGGCTTTCCTGCGCATGTTCGGTCAAACGCCGCAGAGCTTGCGTCGCGGCACGCGCGTCGTGGAGCCGTCCGATACACGCTTACAGGCAACCGAGACAACGGAATGAGCGGCCGAGTCGGGTCGGATGCGGAACGTCCGCTTCCGGACAGGCAGCCAACTTCAGCTCATGGCGCACAGCGGCGATGACGAATGGCGGGGTTGAGTAGATTTTTGCTAGTCTGCTTTCCCGCACCAAGGTCAGGAAGTCGGACATTCGTCTGGACTGCGACGCAAAATGGCTTCGCACTCACCGCGGCCGCCAGCCACCTCCTGCGTCAACTCCGAACCGGACGCTTGGCGCTTAAGTCCCAGTGGCGCCCATCCTTTCAGGCGGTTTTCGGGAGAGCGGGCGCTCCTGACTAATGGGTCAGCAACCTCCGCCCGACCCGGACGTCCTCTTTGACAAGCCCGACCTGTCGCTCGACGACACGCACGGGAAGCACATCGTCGAGCATCCGGCGCTCTGCGCCTGCGGGGAGATCGACGGGGCGGTGCACCACGCTTGGCGACACAACCGCACCGACAAGGACGACACGCCGGTGCTGATGGAGTTCGCGGCACCGATCGAGGTCCGTCGCGGTGGACGGTCGCGACTTCCTTTACACCGCGTTCCAGCTCGGCAAGCCGGATCGAGCCCGGGTGGTCTTGGACTGGCTCTTCGGTCCGCGCGTCCTCAGATACGCGGAGCGTGCTTGGGACCGAAAGTAGAAGGGATACGACATTGCCATAGGCGATCCACGACCCGGAGGTGATAGGCGCACATCGCGCCAACGCCACGGTCATGGGTGGGTGTTACCGGACCGTCTTCCACAACGCCTTCACGGTTCGGATGCCGATCCCGCCCGAGGCGATCATCCGCGTGTGGTCCCCGCGAGAAAAGCCGCCACGCACCGTCCCGGAAGTCACGCTCGATGCGGTCCGATGACCGCATGCGCCGGCGGCGTGGTCGGGCTCGGCCTATCCGATGCCGGGAATCGTGCTAACTAGAACAAACTGCGAACCGCGTTGGCAGGGCCACCGGTTACCAAGGGGGAGCGGACCGGATGCCGGTGTTGACCGACGAGGAAAAGGCGACGCTGCTGGTCGAGCATTTCATCTTCCACTCCGTTCATCACGGGAAGCCAGATCCGACGCTTCGTAACAGGGTGCACATCGGGAAGTTCGAGCCGTTCTTCGTGGCGCGCGTCATCGACACGCTCAAGGGCAACCGCTTCGTCTTCGACCACGCCTCGCCGACACTTGCCGCCCTGCGGGGCGCGGAGGACGACCCGACGACGTTCGTCGAGATGTCCAAGGAGCTCGCCCGCCAGTTCCATCGCGAGGACGACCAGACCAAGCACGACGGGCGTTTCAAGCGCGGGATCCTGATGGTGGCAATCCTCAGGGCGGGGGGCCGCCGCTTCTATTCGCTCATCAAGTTCGACCACGGTGGGCAGGTGATCGACATCGTCGAGGAGGATGCCGACGCGACGCTGGCGGAGGTCCTGAACCCCCTGACCGAGAACAAAAAAGCGCTCCAGAAATCGGCGTTGATTGAGCTCGGCGACGATGAAGGCAAGCTTGTCGTGATCGACCATAGCAAGCGATCAGGCATCACCGACTTCTTCCAGGAGTTCCTCGGGGCGCGGCGCGCTAAGGAGGCTCCTGAATTGACGGACGCGGTGGTCAGGGCCGTCCTGGCGACGGTCCGCGCCCATGCCACCGAACTGCCGCCGCAGGTGTGCGCCCAGTGGCGCGAGCGGCTGACCGACATCGCCCTACGTCGTCAAGAGTTCGACGCCGAGCAGGTATTCTCTGACTTGTTCGGTGCCGGCGGTACCGAGGCCGTCCGGTCGACCTGGGACGCCCAGCTCGCGGCCAACGACGTCGATGGCGAGGGCTTCCCGTTCGACCACGGATCGCTGCCATCGACGGGACCGCGGAAATACCGCACGGCCGAGAACATCGAGATCACTGTCCCGCCCGGGGCGAAGGACACCTTCGTCTGGGACGAGCAGGACGACGGCTCAGTCATCGTGACGATTAGGACAACCTCGCTCGTGTTGCGATGAGCGCAGGCTTCGGTAGGACGGTCGCTGATACGCTGCGGGTCCTGGCAGGACAGCCTGGCGCAGTGCTGTCGGAGACCCGCGACGATGTCGAGGCCGGCATCGCGGCAGCCATGGCGGATCCGGGATTCCGGCCCCGGAGCTGGAAATCCCTGGTCGGCTGGATTCGCCGGTCGGCGAAGGATCGGCTCGAAGCAGCTCCGAAGCAGGTCCGCACCGTGTCGGGCATCCAGCGGAAGCCCACCACCGTGACGCCGGAAATGATCCGGGCCCAACAGGTTCACCTCGCCTCGGAGCACTTCCGCGGCCACTGGTCGGGCGCCTGGCCGAACCACTGCCGGCCGGGGCATCCCGACTGCACGACGCCCGACGAAGTGATCGAGGACGCCCGGATCGCGGTCCAGATGGAATCGCTGCCCAACCCCAACATCGCCCGCGAAATGGGCTTTGCCCCGGACCGTTTTTCGCGGTTCCAGTAGGAGATCCATGCTCGCACGTCCCGAAGGCCCAGATCCGCCCCGGCAGTACCCCACGACCCTCGTCCGCCTCTGGCTCGTCGCCGCCTGGGCGGGGCACAGCGAGGCGGACGCGCAGGCCGGCCCGAAACCCGGTGATGTCCGGGTCCAGCGCTGGCCCGAGGTCCACGTCGCCGACTGGCGGATGAAGGCGCAGCTGAAGGCCTGGCTCAATGCGCAGGTCGGACGCGAGCCCAGCTTCCGGGAGGCCTGCCGGATCAACGGCTGGAACAGGGACAGCGCCACGCGGGGTGTCGACATGGCGATCGAGTTGATCTCGATCGGGTTGAGCGGAGGACCTGTTGCCTAGCGTGCTACTGCCTTAGGAGAATACGCTCGACCATTCCGCGGCATGAAAGGCCTAGTGATGCCCCGATACGCTTGGCACTTATGTTGCGCGCTCGCAGCGGTAGGGGTGGGCTGGTTATGGATGATTGTCTCGGGCCTCGCTTGCGCCGTAGGCGACCCTCCATATGAGCAGGGGTGCGAGGGTGTCAATTTTCAGGTTATCTGGCTGAAGGCTGTAATCTATATTTTAGCAACTATGTATGTGGCTTATTATCTGGCGAGATTATCCATTCTAATAAGAGAAAAGTTCGTACATTATAAGAAGATGTACATTAAATAGGCGCATGTCAGTATATGAATTTCCAGAGACGGAGCTCGATGCTTGGTACCCACCCCTAAATGACCGAGAAGGGTGATAACCCAACCCTGGTCTTACGCCCCGAAGCGGACGTCCCGCCTCCGACCTTCAGCAGACATTACAGGCGTCCGCCTTTTGGCACCCGAGCAGTTGAACTTCCGACAGGCTTCCAATCAAATGAAGCTGATACACAAGGTCTGAAATTTATGCGTCGTATTGTGAGTGTTGGACTTTTACTTGCAATAGGATTTGCTATGGGCCGTGTTTATGGCACTATCGATATTTATCGTCAAAGCGGCACTGGTGAATACATCAATATTCCTTTTGAACATCTCAGCAATATGTTTGAAAGTGGAACGGTGTACGTGTCGTATCCCTCCGACTGGAGTATCCATGCGACTCGTCGGCTTAATCCTACCGTAACTTTGCATGGCAATTGGAGTGGGGCTTATATTCAAATTACTTGCAACGCGACAGATCAGAAACATTCTAGTGGAATAATCACTTCACGTTATAATCCTTCCAGTGGAGACATCGAGTTATTGGACGATGAAAGGAAACTGCTAATTCATATAACTAAAAGAGATGAGTATAACTTACACCTTGACGCGGTAGCAGTGTCGGCACTCATTAAATTCATGGCTGAAACATCTTTCCCTAGAAAGGTCACTGTTGCCGGCCAGTCGCCCCCCAGAACTGGCTTAAACCCATTGTACAGAATTCCAACTATAGGGATACAAAATCCTGCCGGCAGTATGTCTGGAAAAGGATTTAATAAGGACTCCATCCCCCAGCCACCGTCTGATCCGTTTAAAGTCATGAGACGGTATTGTGGGTAGAGTGAAATAGGCGCTCGCATTTGGCGCGAAACTCAAGGACCGCTCCACACCCAGCTCGGTCGTGCTTCCTGTCCCGCTAAGGCGATCTGAAAGCGGACCTTCCCAAAGCCCGCAAAGGGTGGAAAGCGGGCGTTCCGCCCCCAATCCGAAGCAGCCCGAGATTGCTTTAGCGAATACTCCCCCATATGGTTCCGCTCAGGTTGACACTACCTGCTGCTCGCACCCGCAAGGGGATGGTGAAAGTGTCGTTTTCGTATTCCGTACGCATCCTTCCCAGGGGCGAATGGGTCAGCAACGCGAGCCCTGACGACCGTTTGCCCGACTGAGGAAGACGATGCATTCTCATCTTGATCCCAAGGCCATGGCAAAGGCCCTGCGTGTCGCTTTGCACGAGCGCCACCAGATGACTATCACCCACGGAATGGCCCTCGAAATCGTTGCGGCCCAGCATGGGCTCGAAAGCTGGAATGTCCTCGCAGCGGCAAACGCCATCTCCGCCGCCGCCGACGTCCGCTTCGGTCAGACCTGCCCGATCATGCGTATCTTCGACGAGGGGGTGGCTAGGGAGTTCTATCTCGACTTCCTCGGCTTCCACCTAGATTGGGAGCATCGCTTCGGCGATAATTTCCCTCTTTATGCTCAGGTCTCACGCGCCGGGCTGATCCTGCATCTTAGCGGTCACAACGGGGATGCGACCCCAGGATCTACGGTCTTCGTGCGGATGCAGGGGGTCAAAGCCTACCAACAGGAGCTTGCAAGCAAAGACTACAAGCATGCAAAGCCGAGCGTTGAAGACGAGCCCTGGGGTCTCGTAATGAGTATAGCTGACCCATTCAGCAACCGCATTCGCTTCTGTCAGGACAAGCCGGACGTTTGAACCGATTGGGGGCAGGCATACTCCCTCATGTCTGCCCCACTTGGTCCGTTCGTAGATTTTCGTCCGTCACGCTGGCAGGAAGCATGCCTTCCCAAGGGCTGCTATGGGTCGTGAGCAGACGGTCCACCGTATCTACCGGACGACCATAACGCCACGTTCTTGCAATGTTTCTCCCATTGACATTCGTGCCAAGGCAAAGGGACGGATGACATCAGGCCCGGCGATAAGGATCGGACCTGCACAGGGGCACCACCGTGACCGCGTCGGCCAAGCAGTCGTCCAGCACCACCCGTCAGACCGCGACCCGAGTGCCGCCGTCAACGCGGCGTAACAAGAACATCCGCCTCGCCCCGATCACCGCCCGGGACGTCGAGGTCGTCGAGGGCACGGGCATGTTCCGCGATCCCTACGACGCCAGCACCTTCGTAACGACGACCGTCAATCGCCGCGTCGACGTTCTCGCCGCCGAACGTTCCGCCGGCCGCATCACGGAAGCACAGCTCCAGGTCGGCCGCATGCTGCAAGCCATGTGGGAGAAGCAGCTCGGCGTCCGGCACGGCAGCAGCTGGGACAGCACGATCCTAAGCCCCGGCTATGCATCGCTGAACACCGCCAACGGCCTGACCATCGAAGACATCCGGATGCTCGGCCGTATCGAGACCGCGAAGGCGGTCAAGGCCATGAACGATCGCGCAGCCCGCGTGATCGGTGACAGCGGCGTTCGATTCCTTCGCTCCATCCTGGCCGAGGGCTTCAGCTTCTCCAGCTACGCCGAGGCTCGCGGGCGCGGTGCCAGTGAGCGGGCGTCCACAGACATTGCCAAGCGGTTCCGCTGGCTCCTCGACGAGCTGACAGAGGCGCAGCACACCGCTCGGGCTCCAGGGGCGGCCCTGGTCCGAGACGAGTACGCAGTGCAGGCCGATGGGGTCCAGGAGCGTCTGGAGCGCTCGGCGGCGCTGGGGGATGTAGCCACAGCAGAATGATCCTGCTGACCTGACATCCTCCCTGCTGCTGTGTCAGCATTGATGCTTCCTGGGAGAGCATGATGTCCGACAAAGATCCAGCTACCGCAGCTGCAGAGGCCGCAGCAAAAGAGCTCGTAAAACTCGCTTACGGCGATTTGATCCAGCCTGCGGCGCGCGAGATCGGAACGGAGATGGGCGAATTCGTTCGCGCTATCGTGGTTGCAGGTAGGGGATTTGGGTACCTGATCCGGGAGAAGTATGAGCCGTTCGTTCTTCGGGCACTCAACAAGGTGCCAGTGGAGATGAGAATCGCTCCGCCGCCTCCCCTCCTAGGAAAGATACTCGAGGGAGTAAGCTACGAGGCGGAAGGTTCGCACGTTGAGAAAATGTCAGCATCATTGCTAGCGACGGCGATGGACAAGAATAAGGCCACAGATGCACATCCGGCATTCATTGATGTAATACATCGCATGTCAGCGATTGAATTGGACGTACTGCGCGAATTGGGGAGGAATCAGATCTACGTAGGAGCCCGACCAAGCGGAGGATCGTTCACGAATGTACGTTGGCACGTGAACAAAAATGACAAGATCGAGTTATTTCATAATGCTGATCTTGTCTTCGACAATCTAAATAGTTCTGGGCTGATCAGCTTTATCAAGCAAGCCCGTAATGTCAGACCATTTCGGGATTTGGAGCATGTTGCGGAGGCAGTTCTTCGCCTACAAAATGACCCGCGAGACTACGGCGATTACACGGTTATGCTCAGCCCGTTCGGTCGTGCCTTCCTATTAGCATGCAGCCCGGAAGTTTGACCCGACAGGCAATCCGTCTTTCACCTCCTTCTCAGGGGGGGCGGAGGCGTACCACACGGCGCGGCTGCGCGATTCCTCCGGTTCCTGCTCGCGGCAAAGATCAGCCCCGACGAGGTTCTGGCCGCTCTTTCCTCGCAATCCTAACGCGCGAACTCGTCTGATTTTAAAAGGACATTGCAGGTGATTGAATTAATCGATCGCAGCCTAAGTGCTGCCTATCGTGTTGGAGGTTTGACTTGGGTATTAATAGGATTGTTTCTAATAATATCGGGGTGGGTTGTTCAGCTTATCATAAACCGCCGTATCTCTAGCAATTACGAAATTAAGCTCGAAGCTTTCAAGTCAGAGCAAAACAGAGCACTCGAAGAATGGAAATCTGAGCAGGCGAAAGAAGTGAAGGCTCTTGAGCACAGCTTTGCGAAAAAAATGGATCGGAGTCAGAAGTTCAATCAGCATGAATACAGCGTGTTGCCGGAGGCGTGGAGAAAGTTTAGCGACGCTTTCTATGCAACAATGCGAGCATCCGTCGGGCCGGTAAGTACCTACTTATTCAACATGCGCACTGAAAGTGAAATCGAAGCGGTTATGCTCGATAGAAAATACAGCGGGGCGAGCATTCAGCATGTGCAAAACGCTGATGATAAGGAAGCAGCCTATATGCTGCTTGAAAGGTTAAGGCTATACAATGAGGCAAATTCTCTGAACAATGCCTATATCAATCATAAGCAGCATTTTGGCATATTTATTGGTGACGATCTGCGTAAGAAATTCGCTGAGATTGACGATCTTATGGCGCATGCGATGGGCGATATGGAATCCAATCTTCATGTCGAGCCTCGAGAGAAAACGAGGGACGCGATAAATCTTTTCAGAGGTCATGGTCGGAGGTTGATGGGAGAGCTTGAGGGCGCAATCCAACGACGGCTGTCGGACTCTGGAGAGTAAGGCGCACAGTCGCCTCGTGTTGTATCCTTGACCCGACGGGCAATCCGTTGCAGAAACCCACCGTCCCGAGACGCACGCCCGCAGCCGCAAGGCCCGCGGGCGTTCTCGTTTCCAGCGCCGGTGCGGGAGGTCAGCATGAAGCTCTGATCCCCCTCACCTTCCCAGACCTGACCAGCCATAGCGGCCTCACAACGTCTGCCGGGCTTAGCCTTTCCGGACCCGATGCCGGCGAGCCGCACGATACTGACCCAGCACCCGGGGGCTGATCCCCCCACCGATAGCGCTCTATGCGCTTTCGATGATGCTACGACCGCACGCGGATCTCATCATCACTTATCCCTGACGGGCACCTTGCCAGGTGAACTATGGCCCGCGCCTTGTCCGGACTGACGAGGCCGCTAGCCGGGCGGCGAGAAGCCCCGGCCCCCTTTCAGCTCCGTCCGCGAACCGGCTCAACAGCTTAGGCGTTGAGGCCGAAGACGTGCGCGGACAAATCTGCCATGATCGGAACCCGATGACGACGGATCGCGAGCAGGCCGAGCGGGTCGCCGACCTTCTCCGCCAAGCCGACCGCCCCCGGGTTCCGGGGCATCGGTACACCGTCGAGCAGTGCATGCAGACGCAAGACGAGCTGCGCGCCGGTCTTCGCCGCCTCTACCGTGATCTGACCGGAACCGAAGTGCCGCGCGAGACCGCGCAGCGCCGTCCGGTTCTCGGCTCCTTCCAGGCTGGATCGCTCCCCGGTACCCGTACCGTCGTCGCGTTCCGGGGCCGTCCGAAGGCCGTCGCCGCTCGGGCCTGACCACGACAATTCCCGCGCAAAATATGCCGGGAAATATGCCTCTCGAATTTCGGGCCTGATTGGCTCTCGGCCACGATGATCCGGGATGCACGATAAGTGCCCTTCTCAAGCACCCAAACCGGGGATTTCAGCATGTCGGAAGGCGCCATTATCGTGCGCCCGACGGCGCTCGCCCTCGCCCCGGCCGACGCGCTGGATGAGGCCGCCGCCGGGTTCGCCGCCGCCTCGAAATCAGACGCGACCCGCCGGGCCTATGCCGGCGACTGGCGCGACTTCACCGGCTGGTGTGCCGAGCAGGGCGTCGACACCCTTCCCGCTTAGGGCCGGACGGTCGGCCGGTATGTCACCCATCTCGCAGGCCTCGGCCGGTCGGTCTCGACGATCGACCGCCGGGCCGCCGCCATCGCCGCCGTTCACCGCGCCGCCGGGCACACCGCGCCGACCGCCTTCGAGGAGGTCCGCACGATCCTGGCAGGCATCCGCAACACGCTGGGCCGCCGTCCGGCGAAGAAACAGGCCCTCACCGCTGACCTGGTGGCGAAGGTGCTCAAGCGGATTGCCGCCTATGTCGAGGAGCGCAAGGTGATCGCGGCGGAGCGCGCTGCGCAGCACCTCTCGCCCTGGACGGCCTGGATGATCCCGACCGCGTTCGGGCTCTGCATGATCCACTTCGGCGCGATCGTTCTCGACTCGACCTTCCTGTTCAACTGGCGGGTGGCGAAGCTGCCGACGCCCTACGATCAGATGGAATGGTCGATCGTCATGGCGGTGATCGGTGTCGCCGGCATCGCCGGGGCCGTCCGCAAGGTCTTCTCGAAGTAGCACCCCTCCCCTGAGGAGGGGGAGGGTCATTGATCCAGCGCGACCGGAATACCGGCGTGCCACCGCGCCCGTGGGGGCTTGCATCATGGACACCTCGTTCCTCGCCGGCGGCCCGATCACCTGGGCCGCCCTCATCGCGTTCGCGCTGTTCCTCGTCGCGGTGCTGAAGGCGGTCGACTGGATCGCCGGGAAGCTCAAGACGCGAGAGAAGGAGGCTGTCAGCCCGCTGGTGCTTGACCTCGCTTCGGTGAAGCTCAACGTCGAACGTCAGGGCGACGCACTGAACGCCTTCAAGGTCGAGGTCGCGCAGAAATATGTGACCGGCGACGTCATCACCCGGCTCGAGGGGCGGATCGACGGCATGGTGTCCTCGGTCCGGGAGGAGATGCGCGCGACGCGGTCGGAGCTGCTCGACGCGGTTCTCCATGGACGTCCGCCGAGGTAACCGTCCCCGCTATCCACATCCCTGTATAACTGCCCCTGCCCCGCCCGGCTCACGCTGCGGCGGGGCTTTCTGCTGTCTGCGTATCGTCCTCGTAGACGACCTTCCCGTCCGCCACGATTGAGACGGTGAAGAGGGCATGGCCCTTTTTCTCAGGGGTATCCGCGAACGGCTTCATCAACTGCTGCCGCGAGCAATTGAGTTACATCGGCACCAATCAGGTGCGTGTTCGTCAAGCATGCCTGCAGCAACAAAACCCAAATAGCTACTGACTTTGGCGTGCGAATGATAAAATTTCTGCGAATCTCGCCCTCGAACACCCATGGTATTCCAATGAAAATAAACTCGTTCGGCACAACGATGAACGCGATATTTTCATTTTCTTGCAGTTCCGCCAAGATTGTATCGAGAGCAATCGAGTTAGTGTAGGCGAAAACTCCATATATTGGGCTATTGTCGGAGCTCTGTATTCGCAGCGCTCCCCCCGCGCTGAAGGGGGTGTAGGGCGTAATAAAGCGCGTGTTCGGTGGCGCTTGTGGACGCTGCAGTTTCCGGTATCTCGCGATCTTTTCCTGGCAATTATTAAGCTCTAGTTTTGTCAGGTTCGATTTTACTTCGATTGCCCCATACGATGACTCATTTGGACAAAGTAATTTATTGGAAGTATCTCTGAATACTGGGGAGTGGACGGTGTCGTAAATGATTACATCGACCTCACCGGAATTGGTTCCATCGGCATCAAAGATCTCACCCTTAGCGAAGCCATAAGCGGTTGGAAAAACTTGATATAGGTAAGCGATAACCGCACTCTCACGAGAGTCACCGCGATTTCCGTTGTGCTCAAAAATAGTATCGGATTGAGCAACCAGCGTTTTGCTAAGTTTGCCGAGTGTTTCGGAATATTTCGACATCGTGGTTCGCCCCTCCCGTTCGCACTTGGCATGCGAGGTTGGTTGCCATCATGGTGCGCCAAGCTTCTTCGCGTCCAGGTCTATTCGCCGAGGCCAGTCCGGGCGGGTGGTGATCTCCTTCCCGCCACACGCTGAACAGCGCAGGCGCAGGGCGATGTCGGGGATGAAGAGATTGTCCGGCATGTCACCGAACGGGATCGTCGCCTCGTGGCCGCACATGCAGGATGCCTCGACGCCGGTCACGCCGTTCGCCTTGGCGTTGGCGATGTCCATCGGCTTCAGCTCGGTGCCGTCGCGCATGTAGGATCGGCGGGGATTTCTGCGGGGCGGCATCGCGCGATTGTAGCGCGATGCTCCGCAGAACGCTCCACGAACCTATGGGGACCGTGGACCGGAACGTGGACCGAATGAGTGTATGAAGCGGTCCACATGGACCGATTTCGATGGCTGAAAAGCCAATGAAATCAACGGTCGCGCTATAGCGCACCACGTTCGGGACGTGGGGGTCGCAGGTTCAAATCCTGCCACTCCGACCAAATTTCCCGAGAGCTTGCAGTCTCTTACTGCTCCCCCAAAATCCAAGCCTTACATGGACCGCTTCGCGGACCGAATGATCCGCGTCGGGTTCCGCGTGACGTTGTCCGCCTTCGGATGCAGCGTGCCCGCGAGGCTGCTCGATGGTCGGAGACGCCTCTTGGAAACCCGTATTCGGTGACCGGCCCAGATCGCCCCGGTGATTCAGGTATGGGGCGAGGCGTGGCGGGCGGGATCTCACCAGCCATGACGTGCTTTCCACCCTCGAGTCGTCGTCGATCGTCTGGGCCATTCGGGGGCGAGCGACGCGCCGGGATGAGCCTCGCTACCAACGCTAGGCAAAGAGACCCGTCGACGGCGGCCCCGCCCTCGACGCCTTCGCCGGCTGCGCCCTCCACCCTGATCCTGAACATGTCCACGTGGAGAAGGACGAGATCGAGCACGAGCTTCGACCGTTGCTGCATCGCTCCATGGTCAGGAAACAGCAGCCAGGACCGATACTTGGATAGCCCAACAAGGGACTCTCGGGCCTGAGTCTAGAGGAGCTTCAGGACAAGCAGAGGCAACTCAATGTTAAGGGCATCTGCGCTATGTCCCAGACGAGACACAGACCGGTCGAGACGTGTCTGTCGTTCGTATAAGCGAGATAGCGCCTTGAAACGTCGGGATTTCCTCATCGGGGCGTCCGCCCTTGGCTTGGCCTCCTCGTCTATCGCGAAGGCCGCCGTATCGCCGCTCCAGGCGCCGGCGGCGGCGCCCGCGGGAGCCCGGATCGCCCGGGTCGCCATACATCCGGCGATCGGCTTTTCCCGGGTCGGCAATTCCGACGCCTGGTTTCCCGCACCCGAGGTGCCGGGCCTCCTCGACGAGCCGGAGGGCGGCTTCAAGGATTCCGAAGGCCGCATCAAGAAGCAGGTTCAGCGGTTCCGCCTCTATGGCTACGACGAGGAAGGCCGTGTGGTGCGCGAACTCGACGCGTCCAAGGGCGTCCGCTGGAGCGTCCACGTGGCCAACACCAAGGCGGCCTGGTACGGGTTCATCAACGCGCTCGATCAGGGGCCGGCGGCGCCCGGCATTCCCGGCACCCAGCGCAATCCCCTGGTCCTGGCCGACCGGCGCGACGATCTCCTGGTGATCGACCCCGGCATCGTCGAGATCGGCGGCATCTCCGCCAATGCGGCGGGCAAGGATCCGGCCTGCCGCATGCAGGGTCGGTTCTGGAACACCCTCGATGTCGATCTCGGCCACCTGCGCACCGACGACAACGGCCGCCTGCTGGTCTTTGCCGCCAACGGCATCTCGCGCACGGCCCTGCCGCAGAACCCGGTGCGCGACTTCACCAACAACGACGGCTGGCACGACGATTGGTGCGACGGCTGGGTACAGGCCAGGGTCGAAATCGACGGCGCCTCCGTGCCATGCGAACCGGCCTGGATCGTCTGCTGCGGTCCGAAATTCGCGCCCCAGCTCGAACCCATCGTCACGCTCTATGACGCCGCCCGCGAAGCGATGGTCGAGCTCGGCCATCTGAAGGCCCCCTCCGATACCGTCTCGTTCCGGCGCGACGTGCTGCCGATTCTGCGCCGGGCCGGCACCATGCAATGGGTGGCCACCTCCTCGTTCCTCGGCGCGGCCTGGAACCAGATCGGCGACCTCTCCAGTCCGGCGCTCATCGCCAAGCTGGCGCGTCCCCATGAAGAGGGCCGCGCGATGCGGCAGAACGTTCTCCAGGCCTTCCGCCGTCCAGGCGGCGAGGACCAGCGGGCCGCCGCCATGCCGATCATGCTGGGCGACGGGGTGAATTACCCGGAGAGCCAGCGCACCTGGCTCACCCTCACGCCGACCCAGTACCGTCAGCTCGAACTCTGGGCGGATGGAAAATTCGCCGACGATTACGAAGACGCCGCCGCCGATTCCGTCACGCGCCTCGACGACCTGCCGCTCGCCCTCCGGCCGGAGGCCCTCACCCGCGCCGCGCTCGATGCCTGCTCGGGCGGAGCCTTCCACCCCGGGGTCGAGATCACGTGGCCGATCCGTCACGCCGCCCTCTATCGCGGCCGTGACGAGACGAAGCTGCCCTTCCGCATCAAGATCTCGGATCGACCGGGCCTGATCCAGGATCTCGGCCTGCAGCTCAATGCCACCAACGTGTTCGCGGGCAATCCCGCCAAGCCGCGCGAAGGAGCTCCCATCGGCCCGCAGGCCCCCGGCGACCTGACCCGCTGGATGGGTGTGCCGTGGCAGGGCGACGCTTTCAGCTGTCAGGCGGTTCTGACAGCCTCGGGCTTCCCCACCCCGGTCTGGTGGCCCGCGCTGCTGCCGGTGGATGTCCTGCCGGAGACTTTCTACGAGCACGTCATGCGCACCGATCTCAGCGACGAGGAGCGTTTGCGCTTCTACCATGCGCGGGTGCCTTGGGCGCGGGGCGCGGCCGGTATCGGCCTTCACGTGGAGGCGGGCTACACCGATGGCCTGCGCCGCATGATCGAGCTGTGGACCCGCATGGGTGTCCTCGTCCGCCGCCCCGGCCCCAAGGGCCTGACCGGCGTGCCGGAAGTGATCTACGTGGAGACCCAGCGCGGCTCCATGGACATCGCAGCCCCGTTCCCCCGCCGCTGAGCGCGCGGCGCGTGGACCGTATCGTGGTCGTCGGGGCGGGAGTCGCCGGGCTGTCCGCAGTCCGGCGACTCGTCCTCGCCGGACATTCTCCCGTTCTCGTCGCGCCGGATCGCGTCGTGCCGAGCCGCGGGGAAACGCTCTCCGCCACGGCAGCTTCGTTTCTGGACGGGCTCGGCTGGTCCGCCCTGATCGACGGCGACACCGCCATGGCCAGTCAAGGACGCTTCTCGATCTGGGGTGACTGCGCCCTGCGCAGGGCGGCCGGGCACGAGCACGGCGCCCATATCGACCGCTCCCTGCTCGAAGGACGGATGGCGGCGTCTCTGGCTGAGCGCGGGATCGAGCGCCTGGCGGAGGCCGTGGTCGGCCTGGAGCATCTTCCCCGCGGCGTCCGCATCGGCTTGGCCGACGGGCAATGGCTGGATGCGGCGGCGGTGATCGATGCGAGCGGCCGGGCCGCGCTCTCGGCTGGACCGACCGCACACCGGCGGCGCCTCGACCGGCTCGTCTGCGCCTATCAGGTGCACGACGTGCCCGATGATGCCGAGCTTGCCGCCGCGACCCTGGTGGAGGCGGTGGAGTTGGGCTGGTGGTACATGGCGCCGATGCCGGGCCGGCGCATGATGATCGGCCTGTTCACCGATTCCGATCTTTTGCCCGCGGGGGCGGCGAAGGATGGCAAACTCTGGGCGGATGCGGCCAGGGAAACCATCGCCATCGCCGCCCGTCTGGAGAGCCTGGACCTCGACACCGCCTGTGCCTCGCTGTCTCCCCAAGTTGCGCCGGCAGCCTCGATCGTGCCGACCCACTTGGTCGAGGGGCGTGTCCTGCGCTCGGGCGATGCGGCGGCCTCCCTCGATCCGCTCGGGGCGAACGGTCTCGCGACGGCGCTCTGGAGCGGCATCCAGGCCGCGGACGCCGCGCTGGCCCTCATCGCCGACGATCCGGCTCCGGCACTCGCCTACGAGCGCGCCTTTCTCGAAGGCATCGCGCATCACCTCTCCGGGCAGCGGACCCTCTACGCCGCCGAGCGACGCTTTACCGACGCTCCCTTCTGGTCCCGCCGGCATGCTTTCCCCTGAATCCGAGGATGATTCCATGAGACCCGTTTTTCGCTCCCTGCTCACCGCGCTTCTCGCGGTGCTCGTTCCCGTCGCGGCTTGCGCCGACGAGACACGCCGCGTCGAGATCCTCGCTCCGAACGCAGAGACGATCACCCCCAGCGGCACCTGGAGCATCGGCGCACGGGCGGGAGATTTCGTGTTCATCGGCGGGATGCGCGGTGTCGACCGGACCACCGGCGAACTCATCGAGGGCGAGGAGGCCCGCATCCGCCGCATGTTCGACAACATGCTCGCCGCCGCCGCGGTGGCGGGTGCAACGAAGTCCGATGCCGTTCGCCTGACGGTGTTCGTCACCGACGTCGCCCGGCTGCGTCCGATCGTCAACAAAGTACAGAAAGACATCTGGGGCGACGGTCCATATCCACCCCGCACCGTGCTCGAGGTTCCCCGCCTCGACCAGAACGACATCGCCGAGATCGACGGCACCTTCTATCGACCCATCGCCAAATGACGACATTCCGGCGGTGGCCGTAAGGCGCGGTCGACCCTTTCGATCAAGCTCATGAGAACGCTGGAGCTGCGCCCGACCAGTTTGGGTCGGGTGCAGCTCCGCGCTTTTGTTTACCGTGCTCATTTTCGCCGAACCGGCATCCACTTCGGCGGTGAGCGCTCTCGGCCGCATGGACGGAGTGGCGAAGACGTCGGTGCCAAGGAGGGCGATACGCCGTTCTTGCAGGGCAAGGACACATCCAAGTCTGCCGGCAAACTGAACTTCGATGCCATCGAGACAATCTCTGTCGCCGACGGTGCGTGCCCCGACCTGACCGGCATCCTGCCGATGCGCTCGTCGAGGGACGGTTGCCCACGGGTTTCGCGGTCCGCGACGAAGCCGATCTGCCGACATAGGCACGCAACGCGGCGGGGTGTGAGACTGTTCGATCACGCCCCTCTCGCATGTCATCAAGGCCAAGCCTCAAGTCGGTCTGGAGCGGAAAACGCCCATCCCGGCCATAGAGCGATCCAGACCGGGCTATCGAATAGCTCATACGCAGCCGAACCACGTATTGGTCGGCTCGAATACGTTAGCCGATACAATCTTTTATCGCTATGCACCTCATCTATGCTGCGTTGCATCAATCGATGACCATGCCATCCAATCCATCAAAGTCATCATGACTGATTAAATTTTTCATTAAGTACCCTATCCTACATATCCCAGATATCAATTGCGGAACCCAGTCTTTCGCGGAACTGTATCGGGGTAGGTGAAGCTTATCTGCCCAGGCGACAAGCCTGCCCATGCCAAGCGATCGAGCATGGTCTTCAAACTAACCAGCTGGTCACAGTCCCTGGGGTTGGAGAATATTATGGCAACCGTATCGATTCTTACCAATACCGGTTTCGACGTCCGCGATTTCTTCCTGCCCAATCTCGGCGATGCCGACAGCGTCACGTTCACGGGTCTGATCGACAGTGTCGGCGACCTCCTCCTCGGCGGCAACCGCACGGATACGTTCGAGGTTCTCACCGTCGAAGCGAACGGACTCACGTACAATTATACCGGCAATTGGGAGATCGAAGCCTCGACTGGCCTCTCTACGGGGACGGTATCGGCCAGCGGCGGCTATGACGGCGTCGAGGTGAAGCTCGGCGATACGGTCCTGGCGACGCTCGACCTGCCATTCCAGCCGGTCGACCTCGGGACGGAAACCAATGCCGGCATTCTCTCGAACGTTGTGAACCTCGCCACGGATCTCGTGGGCGAGACCGTGGATCTCCTCCTCGGAACCCTGGACGAGACCGTCTCCCTGGTCGGGCTCAACCTCGACGCCACGCCCGATCTCATCGACATCGTCATCGATGCCGGCGGCACCCAGACGGGCGGCGACGGCAACGACACGCTGCGAGGCGGCATCGGTGGGGATACCCTCAATGGGGGGGCCGGAAACGACACCATGATCGGTGGCCGCGGCGACGATACCTACATCGTCGATTCGGCCGGCGACACCGTGGTGGAGGATGCCGACGAAGGCGAGGACACCGTTCGCTCCTCGGTGACCTATACGCTTCCCGACAACGTCGAGAACCTCGTCCTCACCGGCACCGGGTCCATCGACGGGACGGGCAACAGCCTCGACAACAGCATCGTCGGCAATGGCGGGGACAACCGTCTCGATGGCGCAGGCGGCAACGACCGCCTCACCGCACGCGGCGGCGACGACGTCCTCATCGGTGGCACCGGCGACGACATCATGCGTGGCGGGGCCGGTGACGACGTCTACGTCGTGGATTCCACGGGCGATCAGGTCATCGAGGCCGCCGACGAGGGCAACGACACCGTCCGCTCCTCGGTGACCTACAGCCTCGGCGCCAATGTCGAGAACGTCATTCTCACCGGATCCGGCGCCATCGACGCTACCGGAACCGGCGGCGCCGACGGCCTGACCGGCAATACCGGTGACAACCGTCTCGACGGGGGCAGCGGCGACGACACGCTCTTCGGACGCGCGGGCAACGACACCCTTGTCGGGGGGGCCGGCGCGGACACGATGCGCGGGGGCACCGGCAGCGACACCTACGTGGTCGACGATGCCGGCGATCGAGTCATCGAGTTGACCCAAGAAGGCAACGATACCGTTCGCTCCTCGATCGACTACACCCTTGGGGCCAATCTCGAGCGCCTCGTGCTGACAGGGGCCGGGGATCTCGATGGGACCGGCAACACTCTGAACAACGCCATCTTCGGCACCGGCGGGGACAACGTGCTCAATGGTGGCGGCGGCAACGACATCCTGTTCGGCAAGGGCGGAGCCGACATTCTCGACGGTGGAACCGGCAACGACACGATGCATGGCGGTCTCGGTGACGACACCTACTTCGTTGACAGGGTCGGCGATAAGATTGTGGAGCTCCCGGGCGGAGGCAACGACACGGTCTACTCCTCGGTGACCTACAGCCTTTCCGGAAATGTCGAGAACCTCGTGCTGACGGGCTCTCGCAACGTCAGCGGCACTGGCAATGCCCTCGACAATGACATCACCGGCAACGACGGCAGCAACCGTCTGAACGGCGGTGCCGGCGACGACGTGCTGACAGGTAACGGCGGCAACGACACCCTGCTCGGCGGCAGCGGCGCCGACACCATGCGCGGGGGCACCGGGAACGATACCTACGTCATCGACAATGCCGGGGATCGCGCCATCGAACAGCCGGGCAAAGGTTTCGACACGATCCGCTCGACCGTCAGTCACACGATGGAAGCCAACATCGAGAAGATGGTGTTCAGCGGAACCGCGGATCTCACCGCCAATGGCAATGCCGGCAACAACCAGATCTACGGCAATGCCGGCGACAACGAGATCTACGGTGGCGATGGTCGCGACCTCCTCTATGGCCGTACCGGAGCCGACACGTTCGTCTTCAAGGACGTCACCGACAGCGACGTCGCTGTCGGCGGACGCGACATCATCAAGGACTTCGATTTCGCCGCCGGCGACCGCATCGACCTGAGCGCGATTGACGCGAACGTCGCGCAGGACGGAAACCAGAGCTTCGACTTCGTTGGAACCGACGCCTTCTCGGGCGAGGCGGGTGAACTGCGAATGAAGTTCGGTGGCGGCAACACCCTGATACAGGGTGACACCAACGGCGATGGAGGGGCGGACTTCGCCGTCATCCTCCAGGGCCATCATGTGCTCGACAGCGGATCCTTCATCGTCTGACGGTCTGAGCCTCCGAGAATGACCAGGGAAGGGCGAGGGGCCGGTGGCTCCCCGTCCTTTTTCAACGATCTTGGAGCGTCATCACGCTCCAGAAAACAGGTGTACGATTACAATCGTCGCCGACATCGATGTCGATCATGAGATGTTCCTGCTTCATGCTCCCGAGACACAGCGATGTCGGATCCCGGTAATCTTCGGCATTCTGCGCTTGACGCTGGTATACCAGAAGGCACATGGTGTGAGTGCTCCTCGTGAGGAGCCTTCCTATGAGCAAAACTTTACCCGCCCGGCGTGAGCCGAGGCGGGTTTTTTCGTCGCTCCGCAACCCGCGACGCGCTCGGCCGTTGGCGAACCGGGAAAGGGCGCTGCCTGCGCACGGTGCCGTCGCCACCGGCGAGGAGGCGGGAAACCGGCCTTCGCGCCCCCTCCTCTCTCCCTGGAAGCGAGGCGTGCCGTGAACGACAACGAACATGCCGTCTACGCCATCGCCCCTGAACTCGGCGGCTGGACGGTCTACGACACGAAGACCCTGGAGCCCGCCATGGTGGACGGCATTCGACAGGTCGGATTGTGCCGTGATGCCGCTCACGCCCTCGCCGGCAGCCTGAACGCCATGGAACGGACGGTGCCCGGATCGTCGATCCCCCTTCCCGATGAAGAACCATAGGGTTTCCGAACCCGGGCCCTCGACGGCAGGGCCAGCACGCGATTTGCCGTTTTGGAACCCGAGGCGATCACGGGCCCAAACAAGCTTCGACCATGTGCAGGCCGAGCGCCATGCGGCTTTTCTTGTCTCTGTTTCCGTCATGAAGCGTCATCAAGGCAGCGGTTCCGACAAGTCGACGCAGTCTATTCCACCCGAATTCCTGGGGTCGCGTCACAGAGACAGAGCGAGCATTGCCGAACCCGGAGGATATCGCGGACGTTAGGCAACGACATCGGAATAGGATCCGCGAATGGGACAATGCTGGCCGAACCGTATCTGGATCGTTCGCCACGGCGAGAGCGCCGGCAACGTCGCGAGCGAGGCCGCGCATGGGGCCAATCGCGCGCGGATCGATATCGCCGAGCGCGACGTCGACGTCCCCTTGAGCCGACGGGGCGAGGAACAGGCCGACGCGCTGGGCCGATGGTTCGCGACGTTCCCCCCAGATGAGCGGCCGGAGACGGTGCTGACTTCGCCCTATAGGCGGGCGCGGCAGACCGCATCCCGCATCCGCGCCGCAAGCGGCTTGGCGCATGAGGCGCCGGAGGATCTCGTCGATGAGCGGCTCCGCGAGAAGGAACTCGGCATCCTCGACCGCCTGACCCGCTCGGGCGTCGAACAGCTGCATCCCGAACAGGCCGAGATGCGCCGGCGCCTGGGTAAATTCTATCACCGGCCACCATCCGGCGAGAGCTGGTGCGACGTCATCCTGCGTCTCAGGAGCGCGCTCGACACGGTGTCCCTGCATCACGGCGAGAAGCGCGTCCTCATCGTCGCGCATCAGGTCGTGGTTCTATGCCTGCGCTATCTGCTGGAGGAGATGACCGAGGCGGAGATCCTTGCCATCGATGCCGCTGGCGACGTCGTGAACTGCTCCGTCACGGAATACAGCTTCCAGCCTGAGGAGAAGACGACGGGTAAGCTGAGGCTGGAACGCTACAATTTCGTGGCGCCCCTGTTCGAGGCGGGCGCACCCGTCACCTCCGAACCCGACGCGAACGTGGCGGCCCGGTAATGGAAACGCAGAGCCTCACCCTCGCCCGGCTCCGGACGCTTCGGCTTCCCATCCCCCATGAGGGCAGCAAGGACGAACGCGGCAGCGCCTTCGTCCTCGGCGGCTCCATGGAAGTGCCCGGGGCCGCCCTCCTGGCAGGGGTCGCGGCTCTCAGGGCCGGCGCGGGCAAGCTGAAGATCGCCACCGTCCGCAGCGTGGCCATCCCCCTGGCCCTCGCGATTCCCGAAGCCATGGTCGTCGGCCTGCCGGAAACGCCATCGGGCGGCGTCGAGGCCCAGGGCGCCCTCGATCGGCTGCTGGCGGTGACGAAGGGCTGCGATGCCATCCTGATCGGACCCGGCATGGTCGAGGACCAGGAAACGACCGTTCTGACGATGGCTTTGCTGAAGCAGCACTCGTCCGCCGCCTTCATCCTCGATGCCGCTGCCCTCTGTGGGCTCGGTGCCCACGCGGCCGATATCCGCGCTTTCGGAAGCCGGGCCGTCATCACGCCCCATGCCGGTGAGATGGCCCAGTTGCTGGATCGCAGCCGTGAAGAGATCGAGGCCGATCCGTTGCGCGCGGCCGTCGACGCAGCGGCTTCGCTACAGGTCGTCGTGGTGATGAAGGGCGCCAAGACCTGGATCGTGGATCCGCAGGGCGCGCACTGGTTCTACAAGGGCGGCGGCATCGGCTTGGCGACGTCCGGTTCCGGCGATGCCCTGGCGGGCCTCGTGCTCGGGCTCCTCGCCCGAGGGGCCGCTCCCCTCACCGCGGCCCTCTGGGGGGTCTATCTGCACGGCGAAGCGGGACATCGCCTTGCCGCCGATATCGGCCCGCTGGGTTTCCTCGCGCGGGAGATCTCCGGCCTCGCCCCCGGACTGCTTCAGGAGGCAGCGGACGATTCTGCCACGGCGCCTTGAAGCCAACCACCGGCGTGGCTCGACCGGGCGTCGGCGGGGGAGCCAGGCTGGCGGCGAAAGGTTCCCCGCACGGCAGCGCTCTTCGTAGTTTTCCACGAAATCCCGACGTTTCTTTTTTGGGACCCGCAAGGCAACGCGAGCGTTCATAGGAGACGGACAGCGCTGCGACGCGTCGGTATCAAATAAGACATTCGACAAAGTGGGATGGTATCTATGGCTGCCAAGCAGAAAACCTTGCACGATGCGTTCTACGAGACGCTCAAGGACGTCTATTACGCTGAGAGGCAATCCGTTCGCGCTCTGAAGAAGTCGGCCAAGGCCGCCGAGCACGACGAGTTGCGTCAGGCGTTCGAGACCCATGCCGAGGAGAGCGCCGTGCAGGTCGAGCGCCTCCAGCAGGTGTTCGAGATCATCGGCAAGTCCGCGCGCTCGAAGACCTGCGAGGCGATGCAGGGCCTGACCGCCGAGATGGAAGAGGATCTCGAGGATTTCGGCGGCAGCCCGGCGGCGGATGCGGTCCTGATCGGCTGCGCCCAGGCCGTCGAGCACTACGAGATCGCGCGCTACGGCACCTTGAAGACCTGGGCGAGCCAGCTCGGCTACGAGGACGCCGCCAAGCTCCTCGACGAGACCCTTCAGGAGGAGAAGAAGACCGACGAGCTCCTGACGCAGATCGCACAGAGCATCAATGTCGAAGGGTCGGAGGAAGCTCCGGCCGAGGACGAGGCGGCCCCCCGGAAGAAGAGCGCCAAGGCCAAGGCCGAATAAGGAGTTCCGATCATGGTCGATCCCAGCAAGATCCAGGACCATATGCCGGTCATCGGTTCGGATGGCGGGCATGTGGGCACGGTGGATCATCTCGATGGGCAGCGCATCAAGCTCACCCGGACCGATCCCGAGGCCAAGGGTCAGCACCACTTCATCCATGTCGACTCCATCGACACGGTGGAGGACGGCACGGTGAAGCTGAACAGAACCACCGCCCAAGCCAAGGACGAATGGGGCACGGCGGAATAAGGCCGGGTCTCCGACAAACGTTCGAAGGGGTTGCCATCACGGCAACCCCTTTTCGTTACAGGCGGGGAAGACGCCGCACCGGACGGTAGCAATCATCCTCCACCTACCGCGACTGCCGCTCCGGGCGGCGATCGGCCCTCGCAACGGGACGCCCGCGGCAGCGAAGCATCGGTGACGGAGCGAACGAAACGCCACCGGTCGCCGGATCGATCTTACGGCTCTCCGGCGGTCCGTACGAACCACGCAGCGAGGGGGATGTGGCACCAGAGCAGAGGAAAGGCCGGCGCGCGCCTCCTGTACGGCCCGACTGAACAGGGTGAACCTGCCGATCCCTCCCTCTCCCTGACCGAAACTTTACGATGATGGGAAAAGTCGATCCGTGCCGTGCAATGGCGAGTTCACGGCATCACTCCCCGGATGGGGCGCGTAACCGGACTGGATGCTTCTGGTGGGAACGCTCCTCGAGCATTGTAACACCCTACTGCAAAGGTCGGGATGGTGGAAAATATCCGCTCGCCCCGAGCAGTTCGATGGGCCGTGGGCTGTTGAGCTATAGATTTATTTGCCAAATTTAGAGCATACTTGTCCTAACATCAGGATACAGCAAATGTGTTCGCCCTTCGCAAACTTTGCTGAGCGATATCCAAGATATCACATTACGCCGAAACGCTCCCCGTCGACGAAGGCGGATCTCGGCAAACAAAGACCTTCGCTATAACGACGATTCAGATCCGCGCCCGCCCTAACGGGGCTGAGAGCAGCTCAAATGGATAGAACTCGACAAGACCCAGCACGTGAGCCAAAACGATGATGCAAATGATGCTTCAAAGGTTATTATTCTGATGGTGAAAATAGTTGCTGAAACTAATCGACATGTGGGGCTTGAAATCGATGCCGATTTAACATCAATATTAGAAGAATTAAGGCTTTACCAGAACAGATATAATGCAAATAAATCAAGCGCCTCATCGAAATACTCGACGCGCTGGGAAAATGGCAGCGTGATCTACATAGATAGAAACGCATTTACGGAGCCATACTCCACAATTGGAGATGGCAACAAAATTTTTAGCGTTGGCTCTTTTTCTTCGATCATGTCTCCATTCGAGCATGGATCCAAATTTGGTCGATACTGCTCCGTTGCAAAAGGGGTTACGACGGGAGGATTTCGACATCCTATCGATGCCGTTTCAATGTCTTCTGCTGTATTTAATGCCAATCGGGAGTTTGTCTCAGCTTACGTCAAGGACAATGAGCAAGAAAGCAGCGGGAAAAAACCTTTCGCATTCAATGCCGTCCCATTCCCCCAAAAGAAACCGGGAGTAGATGTTGGGCACGATGTTTGGATTGGGTCAGGAGTTTCGATAAACCGGGGCATCAAAATTGGTGATGGTGCAGTCGTTGCAGCAAACTCCGTAGTTACAAAAGATGTTGCCCCATACAGCATCGTTGGCGGCAATCCTGCAAAGCACATTAAATTTCGCTTCGAACAAGAAATACGCGAAGGCCTGCAGAGAATTCGCTGGTGGGAATTTGAATTGAGCGATCTTCATAGACTGCCTTTATCAAATCCCGAGAAATTTATCGAACGATTTGAAAGGAATAAAAACAATTTTCGCCCATACAATCCACCGAAATCGAAATTCTGGGATCTAATAAAACAACACTCCGATCGGTCCTAGCAGGGCTGTAAAACCCTTGAAACATATCGGGAAAGCGATGGGACCCGATGCCGGCAGGTGCCGCCCTTCTGTGGCGGCACCAAGTTTGGATACAGAAAGTGTCGATGCAGGCACTACCGGCATGAGTTCCTTCCACATCCTGTCCGAGCCATAGCCGGATCGAGGTATCGCGCCAACGATAACATGCCGGTGCGTCATCCCGCCTTGAACCTCGACGACGCTGGCCAGGGCGTATGGCCCGCGCTCCGCCCGCACATGGCATATGGTCCGAGCAGACTACGGAAACGTATCCAGCCTTCCGGCTGCGCCATAGGCCAAGACGGAGATCCGCGCGTCCCGGCTCTCTTCCAAGTGTCCGCGTCGAACGCCATTTCTCGCCGCACGGTTACAGATCACCGATCGATGGTCCGCCCGTCTACTTTCCCGCCACTCGCGGCCATCGAAAGGCCGACGAGCGCTTCGTCCACCGGGCTCGGTTCAGGCACCAGCTCGCGACGCCGCCGCATTGAGTGCGCCGATGCCCCCCATGGTGGTGGGAGGCCAGGCGATCCTACGGCTTGACCGCAGCCTTCTTCGACGGCTCCGCCGGTTTGATGCTGCCTGTCTCCGATACCCGATCCCGAGCCTGCTCGACGCGCTTCCTGGAAGCGGCAGCTGCGCGCTGAGAGCTGGCAAGCTGGCCTTTGGCTGCGTCGCGAGCCGACACAGCTTGGCTGAGTTCCTCTCGAGCAGAGGCGAGCTTACCTTGCCATTCACGCAAGAGGTCGCCGTTTGCCTGCTCCAGCTCTTTTTGCCGGTCGACCAACCCGTTTCGCTCTGTCTGCAAGAGGCTGACCTGATTCGTCAGATCGCGGTTGAGCGAAGCTTTATTCGCGAATGCACCCCATCCTGCCAGAGCGTAAACTCCCAGGATCAGATTAAGCGCGACAGTACGTGTCGGCGTCCAAGCAAAAAGCAGCTGGAGTTTCCAGCGTAGCAGTTCGAGCATGCGAGGCATGGCCGTTTGACTCCCATCTCAACTGGGCGGACCCCAATGGTCCGAACGGCTGATCGATTGAGTAAGAGAGAATGCCCGCTCAGCGTTAATGCTTGCTTACGAAGGGGCACCGGTCGGTCGTGGATGTACGACGAGGTCGCCATCGATGAACGCCACGCTGAAAGAGGTTGAAGGTCCCGATCCCGATTGGCCGAAACGGGTTGGGGCGAAATCACTCACGCTTGCCGTCATGGTATCGGCGGAGCAGGCGAGTGCCGTTCCGCCGCTGTCGTGGAGCTTGGTCCGGATCAAATACGCCTGCGCGCCGTTTGATAGAGAGAGGAGCCGTGCCATGACCCTTTCCCCATTCATAAAGCTCGACCTCGTCCGACTGCCTGACGGTCGGGTCGGAGCCATCGTCGGCGTCTGGAACCTCGGTGAAGCCTACGAGGTCGATGTCGGCGGCGTTCGCGAAACGTGGTCGACCGACGACCTTACGCCGACGGCCTGACCCTCGGCGGCTGCCACATCTGCAAACGCGGTGCCTCCGTACGGAGGCACAGGTGTATTTTTCGTGCCGAGACGTCAGCGTCGGCGCTGATCATACGGTCCGAGATTCGTTCCGCCGTTGAAGCTCTTCCGGGACAGCGTGGGCCTTATTCTGGCGGGTTATGAGTTCGTCGACACCGACGGGTCGGTAGCCCCAAGCATCGACGCCGACATCGCATGAGAAGCGGGTGTCGGGCAGGGATCCATGTGTGTGGCCATACAGGTGCCGCGTCCCGCGCCACAGGCCGGGCCAGGCGCGATGCGCGTAATGTGCGAGAAACAACCGCCATTCCGTGCCATCGGCATCGCTGACAGTGATCCGCGCAGTTTCCTGCGGCGGTTTCACCCACGGCAATTCAAGAACCCGATTGGTGTCGTGATTGCCACGGATCAGCCGCTTTCGGCCTCTCAGGGCCTCGAAGATCTCCACGCAGCGCCCCCGGCTCGCTCCGGCAGCGAAATCGCCGAGATGCCAGACGTCGTCGTCCGCGCCGACAACGTCGTTCCAACCCTCGATCAGAGCCGCGTCGTGATCATCGAGTGATCCGAACGCCACTCCACGCTGACGCAGGATGTGAGCATCCCCGAAATGGGTGTCTGAGGTGAAGAAAGTAGCCATGCGGATCCGACGGCGCCGCATGCTTTAGGCAGCGATCTGCCATTCAAACTCATCCGACTCGGCTTGGATCGACCCGACTCGAAAAATTGTAGGGTGGTACGAACTCACCGCGCTTACGCGTTTCCGTTCGCTCAACACCAGCTTCGAAACACAGGGGGGTCGCTACAATGAACTAGTAGCCATGTGGTTGCCATGGCTTTTCAGGAAGCCAGCAACCAGCAGCTACGTCATTGAGATATTTGGTGGGTGCACAAGGGTTCGAACCTTGGACCCGCTGATTAAGAGTCAGCTGCTCTACCAACTGAGCTATGCACCCATTGCCTTGCGGCAATCGCGGCGGCCACCAAAACCCGCTGCGACGAGGGGGCTGATAGCAAAGGCCCCGGAGGGTGTCCACCCCCGGGGCTTCATTTTCCCGGCTAAACCGATGCGGCGTGCTGGGCGTGGAGGCGGACCGCCGTCGCCGAGAGCTTGTTCAGGGCCGAGAGATAGGCGCGGGCCGAGGCCACGAGCGTATCGGGATCGGCGCCCCGCGCCGTGACACTACGATCGCCGGCCTTGAGCCGGACGGAAACCTCGGCCTGGGCGTCGGTGCCCTCGGTCACGGCGTCGACCTTGTAGAGTTCGAGCTGCGCCTCGTGCGGGACCAGGGCCTGGATCGCGTTGAACACCGCGTCCACAGGGCCATTGCCGTCGGCCTCCTCGGTGACGATGCGGTCGTCGATGGCGAGCTTCATCGTCGCGCGCTGGGGGCCTCGCGTCCCGGCGATGACCGAGAGCGAGACCAGGCGGATGCGGTCATGGGCCGTGGCAAGATTCTGATCGACCAGGGCCTCGATATCCTCGTCGTAGACATGCTTCTTGCGGTCGGCGAGCGCCTTGAACCGGTCGAACACGTCCTGCAGCTGATTGTCGGCGAGATGCAGGCCGAGCTCCTCCAGCTTCGAGCGGAAGGCCGCGCGGCCCGAATGCTTGCCCATGACCAGGGAGGTCTTGGCGACGCCGACGGAGGCCGGGGTCATGATCTCGTAGGTCTCGGTATGCTTGAGCATGCCGTCCTGGTGGATGCCGCTTTCATGCGCGAAGGCGTTCCGGCCGACGATGGCCTTGTTGTACTGCACGGGGAAGTTCGTCGCGTGGGAGACGAGCTTCGAGGCGCGGGTGAGCATCGTGGTCTCGATGCCGGTCTCGTAGGGCATCACATCGCCACGGGTGCGGATCGCCATGACGATCTCCTCGAGCGCGGCGTTGCCGGCACGCTCGCCGATGCCGTTCACCGTGCACTCCACCTGCCGGGCGCCGCCCTCGACACCGGCCAGCGAATTGGCGATGGCGAGGCCGAGATCGTCGTGGCAATGCACCGAGAAGATCGCCTTGTCGGAATTCGGCACGCGCTCGCGCACCTGGCGGAACATGCTGCGGTACTCGTCCGGGGTCGCGTAGCCCACGGTGTCGGGCAGGTTGATCGTGGTCGCGCCCGAGCGGATCGCCGCCTCGACGCAGCGGCACAGGTAGTCGATCGGCGTACGCGTCGCGTCCATGGCCGACCATTCCACGTCCTCGACGAGGTCGCGGGCCTGCGCCACGGTCTTGAGGATGATCTCGACCACCTCGTCCTGGGATTTGCGCATCTGGTGGGCGAGGTGGATCGGCGAGGTCGAGACGAAGGTATGGATGCGGCCGCGCCGGGCGAGGCGGACGGCTTCGCCGGCCCGCGCGATATCGGCCGGAATGGCGCGGGCGAGGCCGGCGATGGTGGCGCGCTTCGAGCGGCGGGCGATCTCGGAGACGGCCTCGAAATCGCCGATCGAGGCGATGGGGAAGCCCGCCTCGATGATGTCGACCCCCATCGCGTCGAGGAGTTCGGCGACGGCGAGCTTCTCGTCCAGGGTCATGGTGGCGCCGGGGCATTGCTCGCCGTCGCGCAGGGTGGTGTCGAAGATGAGGACCCTGTCCTTCGGAGAGGCCGCGGTTGGGGCGATGATGTCGGTCATGGCGTGTCGTCCTGTCGGAGGCGCGGTCGCTTCGGGACGCGGCGCCTTTTAAACCCATCGATCGGCTCGACCGGACTTTTCGGAGTCACGGCCGCGAAACGATCCCCTGAGTGCCCAGGCGCAGGCGCCCGGCCGGCCCTCAGGGGCGGATAAGGAGGAGAAGGCCGGAGGAAAGAGCACCAGGGCGCGCAGAACCGCGCGCGGCCGTGAAGGCAGCGTCGGCGATGTCCTGCGTGGAGCCGGCGGTGGCCAAGGCTCGTCTCTCCCGAATGGCGTGACAGGCGCGCGAAGCACGCGGTCAGGCGGCTACGTAAACCCCGGCGCTTCCGTTGACAAGGATCGCACTGCGACCGCCCCGACCGGTGTCAAATCTTCGTGGGCTTGACTCGGAGCCATTGCCCCGGCCCGGTTCGCGACCAGCCTTACCCCTATCCGCTCGCTGCTCTTTGCACGGTGGCAAGGCGCGGACCCATCCGCGCTTATAAATCAACCGGAAGGAAACCCCTCTCTCATGTCGCGCACCTTCATGCGTCGCCTCGCTCTGCCGGGTCTGGTCCTCATCGCCGGCACTGCTCCGGGCTTCGCCATCGACCTCACCAAGAGCATCGACATCGCGGCTCCGCCGGCCAAGGTCTGGTCGACGATCGGCGATTTCTGCGGCATCGGCACCTGGCACCCGGCCATCGCCAAATGCGAGCCCTCCTCCAAGGGAAGCACGATGCTGCGCACCCTCAGCCTCAAGGGTGGCGGCGCCATCGTCGAATCGCAGACGGCACGCGACGACACGGCGATGCGCTACACATACGCCATCGTCGAGAGCCCCCTGCCGGTCTCCGATTACTCCTCCACCCTCGCGGTGAGCCCGAAAGGGTCCGGCTCGACGGTGACGTGGACGGGAACCTTCAAGGCGAAGGGCGTCCCGGATACGGTCGCGGCCGATGCCATCACGGGAATCTACGAATCCGGTCTCGCGGCGATCGCCGAGAAGGCAAAATGACCCGCTGACACGAGACTGGAATATGACGACATGGGATCGTCGCCGGAGCCCAGGCCCGGCGATTGACCAGCGGGTTGCGTGAGGGCAAGAACTTGCCCGAAGAGCGAGATTCCGGCGCAGCGGCCACGCTGCGCCGGCCCGTCGCGCCGGAACGTGAAGGAATAGCTCCGTGACCGAGAACCTGGTGCTACCACGACGCGCCGGCCTGACGCTGGTCACCTTCCTTGCCGCTGCGCTCGGCGCCTGCAGTGCATCCGGTCCTTCCCCCAAAGCGGCAGTGGCACCCATTGCCGCCACGGTCGCTGCCGCCCCAGCCCCCTCGCCGACGGGCTCGGGCTGCGGTCCCAGCATCGCCCGCACCCAGGCCGTGGTCGACAGCGATGTCGCGACCGGCAACCTCAACCCGCCGGTGGGCGCGCGCTTCTCGGCCGACCTCGCCCGCGCTTCCGAGGCCTGCAATGCCGGGCAGGACCGTGAGGCCATCGGACTGCTTGCCGCCGCCAAGGCGCGTTACGGCTACCCGTAAACCGAAGCGGGTCGTCGTTCGTTGCGCTTCGCCCTTGGGATGTGCATGTCCTGATCTAACGTGACCGCTGGCCGCGGGGCGCCCGGACCTCATCACGAAGGCGTGACGGCGCCCCACCGGAAAATGGCGCGGCGCGATGGGAGACGTGCTCAGGACATGCGCCAGAGCCGCTCTATCCAGCAGAATACTGCTGGAAATACCTGCCTTTCCCGGCGATCACTTGCAAGCTCTCGTCCGGCGACTTGAAAGCCACACGTGCCACTTCCCTGCTGCGCCGCCATAAAAGGGCCGGGAAATGACCTACTGTCAGGGACGACAAATTTTGGTGACAGGCCCCGCGACGCATGAGCTCAGCGCCCAACAACATCACGCGCTTGCCGACCGCGAACGTGACCGCGATCGAGACTAAAGACGCGCTGGCCAAGGAAGAGCGGGCCCGGGCCAACGAACTGGCGGTGAACGACGACCGCGAGATGGTTCCCCGGCGAGACGGCGAACTGGCGCTCGACGGCGGGGAAGACGAGACGTTTTCCCTCGTCCCCATGCCGCAGCCCGATCACAGCTGGAGCCATACGCTGATCAGCTTTGGCATCGTCGTGCTTCTGCCGCTGTGCCTGCTCGGACTGTATTTTCTGTTCCTCGCGACGCCTCAATACTTCGCCGAGTTCCGGTTCTCCGTGACCGAGGTAACCCCGTCGGCCGGCCCCCTCGGCGGCGGCGGCAGCGGGGGTACGACCGCAGCTGCGGTCGCCAGCGCCATGGGCGGCCACGGTGGGCCTGCCAGCGGCGGCACCGCGCAAAACTTCGTCGTGATCGACTATCTCAAGAGCCGTCAGGTGGTCGACGAGCTGTCTCAGAACGTCGACATCCGCGAGATCTACAGCCGTCCCGAGATCGATTGGCCGAACCGGTTCGACAAGAGCCGGTCGGCAGAGCACTTGGTACGATATTGGAACAAGATGGTCTGGGCGAATTTCGATCCGCTCACCGGGCTCGCCTCCGTCGAAATCAAGGCGTTCCGGCCCGACGATGCCCTCACCATCGCCAACCAGCTCGTCACGCTGTCGGAGAACCTCGTCAACAAGATCGCCAAGCGTGCCGAGGAGGATGCCGTCAAGTTCGCCGAGCAGGAGGTCGTGCGGGCCAAGGCCGGCCTCGACAAGGCCCGCGCCGCCATGGCCGAATTCCGTGAGAAGGAGGGGGTGATCGATCCGATTCCCAGTGTCGTCTCGGGCAACACCCAGCTCATCGGTACCCTGCGCGGATCGGTGTCACAGCTGGAAGCCGATTACGATACGATCCGAAGGCAGAATCTCAGCGAGACGGCGCCCTCCGTCGTGGCCCTCAAATCCCGCGTCCAGGCGGCGCGCGAGCAGCTGGCCTCCGTCGAGCGTGAGGTCTCGGGTAGCCGCTCCGGCCGCAACGTCCTGGCCGGCGTCGTCGCCCGGTTCGAGGCCCTCGACATGGACCGGCAATATGCTCAGGCGATCCTGCTTACCTCGCTGCAATCCCTCGACCGCGCACGGGCCAGCGCAGCCGCCCAGCATCTCTATCTCACGCCCTACGTTCGCCCGGCCATGCCCGAAAGCGCCGGCGGACCACGGGTATTCCTGTCGATGGCGCTGGGAGCCTTCATCCTGGCAGCGATCTGGTTCATCGGCCTGCTCGCCGTGCGCTCGGTCGTGAACGGCCGCGCCTGAGCAAGGTCGACCTTCGATCGTCATGGCCGCCGGCTCGGTCTCGGACACAATTTCGGCCTCGTGACGCGCCCCCCGGCATGGGGTGCTCGGGGGCCGGACCCGCAACCCGCCACTCCACGTCTCCCGGCATCCCTGGATCACGACTGAACGATGGCAAATTCCTCGATCGTCCTTCCGGCCGCCCCCTCCAAGCAGAGGGCACGGCCATGGCTGACGATCATGACGGCGTTGATCGTCCGTGATTTCTGGGTTCGCTTCCGCAATTATCACCCGGCTCTGGGCGTCATCCTCTTCATCGAGCCAGTCATCCTCGTTGTGATGATTGCGGGATTGCGAATCTATCTCTTCGGAAAGGAGCCTCCCTTCGGACCTTCGGTGCTTCTGTTTATGGGGACCGGCGTCTTCCCGTTCTACATCTTTCGCCGTTGCGCGCGCGGTATTCGCGCACAGAAGTCGCGAGCGAAAGAGTATTACTTCGTCAAGCCGTTCGATTTTCTACTATCGAGATTCTTCATCCATCAGATTCAAAACTTCATGCTAATGGCCCTGTTCTTCTCGTCGCTCTATGTATACGGGATACGAGAGGCCATGCCCTGGGCTCCCGAAAACTGCCTCCTGAGCCTGACCGCAGTCGGCTTTCTGGCCTTCGGAATGGCGCTCGTCAATTCGACCATCCAGTCGTATTTTCCGGGCTGGGGCAGAATCTATGGCTTCCTGAGCCGTCCGATGATGATGTTCAGCGGCGCGTTCAAGACCGTCGACCTGACACCGGAGCCCGTGCGGACGATCTATTCCTGGAATCCGCTCTCGCATGTGATCGAGCTGTTCCGCGTCGGATTCTACCCGAACTATCCTCATGCCAGCTTCGATGCCGTCTATCTCACCAAATGGTGCGCCGGCATGATCTTCGTCGGAATCCTGTTCTACACCAATAAAGCCAAAGACTGATTCGATTAGTCTTTGGCTACGGCACATCGAGCGCTAGGCTCACCTTCATCACAGTGCCGTCATCCTTGTCCGGATGGGCCGAGAAGCCGAGGTTGCGGCACACGGCCAGCATGGGGCGGTTCTCCCGAAGGACCGTGCCCTCGATGCGCTTCAGGCCCTCCGCCCTCGCCCAGTCGATCATCAACTGCATCAGCGCGAAGCCGAGGCCGGTGCCCTTGCGATCGCTGCGGACCAGGATGGCGTATTCGCCGCTCTCATGGTTCGCATCCGCGTGCAGGCGGACCGCGCCGAGCATCGACGCCGTCTCCGCGTCGATGGCGACGAAGGCGATGGCGCGGGCATAGTCGAGCTGTGTCAGCCGGGCCAGGAAGGCATGGTTGAAATCGCGCACGGGCATGAAGAAGCGCAGGCGCAGATCTTCGGCGCTGACCTGCTCGAAGAAGCTCTTGAACAGCCCCTCATCTTCTGGCCGCACCGGGCGCACGGTGACCCGCTCGCCCTTCAGCACGAGATTGCGCTCCCATTCCACCGGATAGGGGCGGATGGCGAAGCGCGGGTTCCGGGTGCCGCCGCGCCGTTCCGGGGCGGGGCCGATCATCACGCGGGCATCCAGGGCCAGCACGCCATTGGCATCGGCGAGCAGGGGATTGATGTCGAGTTCGCGCACCTCCGGCAGGTCGGCCGAGAGTTGGGCGAGCTTGACCAGGACGAGGCCGAGCGCCCTCCGGTCCACTGCGGGCACGTCGCGATAGGCAGCAAGCCGCCGCGCCACCCGCGTACGGTCGATGAGTTCGCTGGCGAGCCGGAGATCGAGGGGAGGCAGGCTGAGCGCCCGGTCGTCGATGACCTCCACGGCGACGCCGCCCCGCCCGAACACCACGACGGGGCCGAAGACGGGATCCTCGGCGAGGCCGGCGATGAGCTCGCGGCGCTTACCCTTGCGCACCATGGGCTGAACCGCGAACCCCATGATCCGCGCATCCGGCCGCTGCCGCCGGGCCCGGGTGAGGATGTCGGCGGCGGCGATGCGCACATCCGCCTCGCTGGTGAGATCCAGGCGCACCCCGCCGACATCGGATTTGTGGACGATGTCCGGTGAGACCACCTTCAGCGCCACCGCGCCGCCCTCGGCGATGATGGGCCAGGCAGCCGCCGCGGCGGCATCGACATCGGGAGCGAGCGTGAGCGGCACGCTGTCGATCCGGTAGGCCGCCAGGAGGCCCGCCACGGCGAGGGGATCGAGCCAGATCTCCCCCGCCTCAATGGCGGCCGCCACGATGGCGCGGGCGGCCTCGACATCGGGCGAGAATTCCCGCGGCAGAGAATCCGGCGTGCGCATCAGGTCGTCCTGCGCTTCGCGGTAGCGGACCAGATGCATGAAGCCTTCCACGGCATCGGCATCGGTGGCGAAACGCGGGATGCCGGCGGCGGCGAGTACGGCCCCGGCCTCCCCATCGTCGCCCACCGTCACAGCGAAGACGGGCTTGCGCCGCCCGCCCTTGCGCCGGGCGGCACTGACCGTGTCGGCGATGGCCGAGGCGACACCGGCGCTGTCGGAGCGGGCCGTCGGCACGTGGATCGCCAGCACGGCGTCGTTGGCCGGGTCGGCGAGAAGGGGCCCAAGGGCGTCGGCATAGGCTTGCGCATCCGCCTCGACGCCGAGATCGGCGGGATTGCCGCCGAGCCCCGCCGCGGCCAGGGTGCCGCCCCGGTCCGCGAGCCTGTCGGCGGCGAGCGCGCCGATGCCCTCGCCATTCCCCAGGATGGCGAGGCGCTGGCCGGGGAAGGGGCGCTGCCGGCCCAGCGTCTCCACCGCCGAGAACATGGCGTCGAGCCCGTCGACGCTCAGCAACCCCGCCCGCCGGAACGCCGCCTCGTAGACGGCATCCGGCCGGGCGAGGGCGCCGGTATGGGTCACCGTGTGGCGCAGGGGCGCCTCGTGGCGCCCGGTGCGCAGCACCAGGACGGGTTTGGCGCGCGCCGCCGCGCGGGCGGCCGACATGAACTTGCGCGCATTGGGAATCACGTTCAGCGACAGCAGGATCGCGCGGGTGTGGATGTCCGCGGCGAAATGGTCGAGGCAATCGGCGATGTCGATGTCGCAGGCGGCGCCGAGGGACAGGACGGCCGAGAACCCGACATCGCGATGCGCCGCCCAAGCGACGATGCCGGCGGCCACCGTGCCCGATTGCGAGATGAGGGCGAGATCGCCGGCTTTCGGCGCCGCCGCGAACAGACTGGCGTCCAGTTGGGCACGCGGCACGATCAGCCCCATGCTGTTGGGGCCGAGGAGGCGCATGCCCCATTGCCTCGCACGGTTGCGCACCGCCTCGCAGAGGTCCTGCGACAGGCCGGACGTGAGAATGGCGGCCACGGCGACACCCCGCAGGCCCGCCTTCTCGACCCAGCCTTCCACCGACGCGGTCTCCGCGACGATCACGACGAGATCCGGCGTGTCATCCAGGTCGTCGAGGGTGGGAAGGCCCGCTTCGCCGACGAGATGAACCGGGCCGGCGAACCCGGCCTTCTCCAGATTGCCGACCACGGCTTGGCCGAGCGCGCCCCGGCCGAGGCCGACGACCGCGATCGCCCGTGGCGCCAGCAACGCCTCGAAGCGATAGGTGCTCATGAACTGGCGTGACCTTCGATCAGGCCGGCGCGGCGGAATGCGACATCACGCCGACCGGCACGGTATAGGGCATGGGTCTCTCGCGACTCGGGGAACCACATGTCAGAACCAGAAGCTTACGAGATTTCCTGCGCCATCGTCGAGGCGATGCGGTCCCTGATCTCACTGGGACTGAGCCAGGGCACCGCCGGAAACGTCTCCGTACGCTATCGCGACGGCTTTCTCATGACGCCCTCCGGCATCCCGGCCGACGACCTGCGGCCGGAGGACATCGTGCCGATGACCATGGCGGGCGGTCATGACCATGCCCTCGCCCCTTCTTCCGAATGGCGCTTTCATCGCGATATCCTGCAGCGGCGACCCGAGATCGGCGCCGTCGTGCATGCCCACCCGACCTATTGCACCGCCTTTGCCATGTGCGGACAAGAGATTCCCGCCGTCCATTACATGATCGCGGCGGCGGGCGGCCCGACTATACGCTGCGCACCCTACGCGCCCTACGGTACGGAAGAGCTCTCTGTCGCGGCCGTCGCGGCCCTGGAGGATCGCCTTGGTTGCCTGCTGGCCAACCATGGCATGATCGCCATCGGCAGCAACGTCACGAAAGCGTTGTGGCTGGCGGTAGAGATGGAAGCACTATGCCGACAATATGCAGCCGCGCTGCAGGTGGGCAAACCAATCATACTGTCGGATGCCGAGATCGCCCGAACCGTCAGGCGGTTCGAAAGCTATGGACCGCGAAGCCGGGACGTAGCGCCGTGAGAACATCCGACTCTGTCGGACGGAACCGGGTGCGATGATTACGTAGAACCGACTGCATCGCCCCTCATCTACGGCTTGAACGGTCTTTCGGCAGCAGATTCCCAGAAAAACTTTTCTTCTCCTGCGCAACGGGAGGCTGTTTCGGCAGCCGATTCGACGGACGCTTAGACATTCTTACAAAGCGTGTAGTTTATTTCGGAAGCCTACATTCAAAGTTGCGAAACTGACCTAAAATAGCTCAGACCTGGGCAGCAAGGTTCCAATTCAACAAATAAATTGCCGTTTCTATGGTCGCCTGCAATTTTTTTCAGAGCTGAGGGGATAAAAAAATCCTCTCCCTCCCGGTAACATCAGCCAATTCTGCGGTGCTTGAAGCTCCCCCAACAGACCCGAAGCTTCATTCCAGTTTTCATTAAGGATGTGGTCTTGCCATAGCCTCTTGCGCTTTGTTAATGGCTGCCCTACGAACTGCCTAGTCAACTCATGTTGATGACAAGACCCTTCCGCCCGCATCGATCGGTGCCTTGGGCCGGTCTAAAACTGTCCTACTTCCGGGGGTGAGCGTGGAACTCGAGAACGACGTTGTAACGGATTACATTGAGCTTACCGCCGACATCGTCTCGGCATTCGTGAGCAACAATTCCGTACCTGTTTCGGATATCGCAGCGCTGATCGCATCGATCCATGCGACCCTGAGCAACCTGACGGCGGCCGCTTCGCCGGAGAAATTCGAGCCGTTGACGCCGGCCGTATCCATCAAGCGTTCGATCACGCCGGACTTCGTCATCTGTCTCGAAGACGGCAAGAAGTTCAAATCGCTGAAGCGTCACCTTCGGACCCGCTATTCCATGACGCCTGACGAGTATCGGGCGAAATGGAGCCTTCCGAGCGACTATCCGATGGTTGCCCCGAACTACGCAGCCGCACGGTCGGAACTGGCGAAGAACATGGGTCTGGGCCAGCAGCGCCGGAAGACCCGCGTAAAGCCCCCCGCCGCCGAAGCCCCGACCTCTCCCGCACCGCGCGGCCGTCGCCCCCGCGCGGCTCTGGCCTCCTAAAGCCTCTCCGCCGAAGCGGATGCCGCTTCGGCTAGAAAGAGCGTGACACAACGAAGGCCTGGAGCTGAGGCAGGATGAGACGACGCGGACAATCGCCTCGTCTAAAGCATGCACGGTAGGACGAACACGGAGAGCTGCATTCGATTTGACTCAGTCATGTCGGATGTAGCTCTACGCGTTTTTGATCTACCGTTTCAGGCGTGCGAACGCTTCATCGAGCTTCGTCGCGGAATCAGAGGCTCTCTCGTTTGAGAAGGCGAGTGGTACCCCGCTCTCTCACGCGCGGACGATAGGTGTGCCGCATCGATGGGGCCGCGGTGAGCGGATTACTCGTTCGGGACGCCAAACGGATGTGCTCGGCGCGGTCGGGGCCGGCACACGGCCCAATGGCATCCTCATCCACAAGAAAACTACACAGATGTCAGCGGTCGCGATCACGGAGCGACCGAACACATCTCCGATGGAACGCTTGCGCTTTCCTGTCTCGAGACTCTCTGGGGCCAATCTGCATGCAAAATAATAAATAATTCCCCCGTTCGCACGGTAACATCATCCACCTTGTGCGTTTCCTCTGCAAATACGCTTCAATGTGAATGAATTCGATCCAATCCAGGGGGATGAATCCAATCATTTTTGCCTGATGTCGATTGACGACATCCGATTTCGTCTCGCGCCGCACGGCACTATCGGAGCAGGCGGTTTTTCTGGCACGAGCCGGCGTTAGGCCCGTCGCAAGACCCTCCCGGCATTCTGCGAAAGAAGGCGCGGCCGATGCGGGCGCGTTGGCAGCGGGAAAGGGTGCGCATGTCCGGTCGATCGAGCCTTGTCGCGCGCCTGTTCTGGACCACTCTCCTGGGTGGGGGCCTTGCCTTCTGGTTCGGACTCCCCGCCCTGGCGGCGACCGGCCTCTGTCTCTGCGTGATCCTGCTGCATCGCCTCGACAGGCCCCGGCGCTTCAGGCGGACGGTACGCCGGCTCGCGCGCGCCCATGCCGAGACCCTCGCCCTCCGCCGCCGCCAGGAATGTTTCGAGGACGCCTACGGCAACCGGATCGACGATGGCTGGCTGCGCGAGCGGGATTACTTCGCCGAGCGGACGATCCTGCCGCATCTCGATGCCAAGGGCTTCACCGACCTCGCCGACACCCGCTGGCCGATCGTCCTCGACATCATCGACGACGTTGCCCTGTCCGTCGCTCTGCCGGACGAGGACGAGGCCCCGGAAGACGGCATCGCCTACGAGCGCTTCTGCGCCGAGGCCCTGCGCGAGGCGGGCTGGTCGGCGCGCCCGACGAAGGCCAGCGGCGACCAGGGGGCGGACGTGGTCGCCGAGCGCTCAGGCATCCGCCTCGTCCTCCAGTGCAAGCGCTACACCAAGCCCGTGGGCAACGCGGCGGTGCAGGAGGCCTCGGCGGCGGCGCGCTACTGGCAGGCGGATATGGCGGCCGTCGTCTCCAATGCCGGCTTCACCCCCGCCGCGCGCAGGCTGTCGGGCGCCACCGGCGTCCTTCTCCTCCACCACGACGCCCTGCGCACGCTCGCGCCCATCCGCAGATCCCGGCGGCTCGACGCCGAGCCGGCCTGAGAGCCGTTCATCGGACTTCTCAGCGGCGGCGCATGCCAAAGTCGGCCATCCGCCAAGGTCCATTTTCCCAAGCCGACCACCTCTTCCTGAGGTGCCTTTTGCTTCAGCAAGGGGCTTTGAGGGAGACTTCCAGTGGTCGCGCGATCCCTGGAAGCCACCTTCGAGGCCGCTACGCGACACCTCAGGATGAGGGGAAGCCTTGGGAAAAATACCTCAAACAGGCCCTGACGCGCGAGCCTCACCCCTCCACGAGAGGCAGCCAAGCCCGCCCGTCGCGGGCAAGCAGAGCATCCGCCCCCGCCGGTCCGTTGCTGCCCGCCGCATAGAGCTCCACCGGGGCGTCGCCCCAGGCCTGGATGAGGGGGTCGACGGCGGCCCAGCCCGCCTCGATGGCGTCGGCCCGTTGGAACAGGGTCGGGTCGCCGATCATGCAATCGTAGATCAGGGTCTCGTAGCCGACGCTCGGCGCTTCGGTGAAGAAATCGCCGAACCGCACGGACGAGGTGACCGCGCCGAGATGCATGTCCGGCCCAGGCCGCTTGGTGTTCCACTGGGTGCTCAAGCCCTGGTCCGGGTCGATATGCACGCGCATGACGTTCGGTGCGAGATCGGTGCCGGCGAACAGGCCGTGGCTCGGCGGCTTGAAATGCACGGCGATCTCGGTGAGGCGCCCGGCCAGACGCTTGCCCGTACGCAGGTAGAACGGCACGCCGGACCAGCGCGGGTTATCGATGGAGAGCCTCAGGGCCGCGTAGGTCTCGGTGCGGGAATCGGCTGAGACATCGGCCTCCTCGCGGTAGCCCCGCACGGCATGACCGTGCTCCTCACCGGAGGCGTACTGGCCGCGCACCGCCTGATCCGGCGTCACCGGCCGCACAGCTTCCTCGATTCGCGCCTTCTCGTTGCGGATCTCCTCCGCATCGAAACTGGCGGGCGGCTCCATCGCCACCATGGACAGAAGCTGGAAGAGGTGGTTCGGCACCATGTCGCGCAGCGCGCCGGTCGGCTCGTAGAAGCCGCCGCGCTGCTCGACGCCGATGGTCTCGGCGGCGGTGATCTGCACATGGTCGATGTGGTGGGCGTTCCAGATCGGCTCCAGCATGGCATTGGCGAAGCGCAGCGCCAGGATGCTCTGCACCGTCTCCTTGCCGAGGAAGTGATCGATGCGGAACACCTGACTCTCGGCGGCCTGGTCCAGGATGCGGGCGTTGAGGGCGCGCGCCGAGGCGAGATCGGTGCCGAAGGGCTTCTCGATCACCACGCGGCGGAAGGCGCCCTCCCCCTCCTTCAGCAGTCCCGCAGCACCGAGATGGTCCACCACCGGGCCGAAGAAGCGCGCGGACACGGCCAGGTAGAAGATCGCGTTGCCGCCGATGTCCTGGGCGAGCCGCCAATAGGTCTCCGCCGCCTCGAAATCCCCCTTCGTGAAGGTCAGGCGCTCACGGATGAAGCCCCAGTGATGGGGGTCGATGGAATCCGGGTGGAATTCGGAGGTTCGGTCCTGGGTGAAGGACTGCATCGTCTGCGAGAGGTCGTCGCGCCAACCCTCGCTCGTCCGGTCGTTATGGTCGATACCAACGATCTTCAGCCCCTCGGAGAGCAGCCCGCCGGCGGCGAGATTGTAGAGGGCCGGCATCAGCAGGCGCTTCGTCAGGTCGCCGGCCGCCCCGAAGATCACCAGGGTGCAGGGCGGGGCGGTCTCGACCTCGGAACTGGCGAGCTTCTGCTTGCCGTCGCTCGCTGGGACGTCGGATCGGCTCATGGGACGGATACTCCGGGATGGATCGGCGACGCGGGTCAAACCGGATTTGCGCCGTGCCGTTCCGATCCATGGTGCATAGCAGCGATCACGCTGCCGTGGTGGCGGAACATGGCCCGTGCCCGGCGCCCGACATCGGACGCATCGCTTGCATCGAAAACGCCGGACCGATCGAAGCCTCCGTTAAGGGCTCGCGACCCCATAGAGAGGCCGAACGTCCGCCACGCCCAGCGGGACGCTCGCCGCGACGCGGCCGAATGCGAGGACCGATCGACCCATGGTCACCTTCAGAACCTCCACCGGGACCGTCGCCGTCGAGACCTGGGGATACGAACTGCAAGGACGCGATGGCGCGCCCCTCGACCGGGATCTGCTCGCCTCGGCGACCCATGACCTCCTCGTCATCGATTCCTCCCGCGACGGCACCAACGCCCTCCGGTTCTCGGCCGATGACGTCACGCGCATGAAGGATGGGATGGGCGGCCGTTCCGTGGTCGTCTCGTACATCTCCATCGGCGAGGCGTCCGACTTTCGCGATTACTGGCAGCCCGGCTGGACCGAGACGGGACTGGCAGAGGGCGACCTCGACGCGCGGGCGCCCGATTGGCTCGGGCCGCTCAATCCCGACTGGCCGGAATCGCGCAAGGTGCGCTTCTGGGACGAGGAGTGGCAGGACATCCTCTTCAACGACGCGCGGACGGGCGATGTCGACGCCATCGTCGCGGCGGGTTTCGACGCCGCCTATCTCGACATCGTCGACGGCTATTATTTCTGGGGCACGGAAGTCGCCGCCAAGGACCGGCAGGCCGGCGACCCCGTCTCCGTCAAGCAGGCGGCACAGCGCATGGTCGATTTCGTCGTCGCGCTCACGGAACATGCCCGCGAGACCAACCCCGACTTCTTCGTCATCCCGCAGAACGGCGCCTGGATCCTCAACGATCTCGGCAACGACACCGCGCGCAGGGAAGCCTATCTCGACGTCATCGGCGGGATCGCGGTGGAAGACCTCTATTATCGCGGCGCACGCGACGAGAACAATCCGCTCAGGCCCGATGCCGAGACGATCGAGATCCTGAAGCAGGACTTCCTCAGCAACGGAAAACCGGTCTTCTCCGTCGATTACGTCAACGGTGCCGCGCGCGTGGCGGAGTTCGATGCCCTGGCCCTCGCCGACGGCTTCATCCCCTTCGCCGCGCCGACGCGCGGCCTCGACCGACTGGTCGGCACCCATGACGGCGACCCGGCCTACATCCTGCCGACGGGCAAGGCCGACATCCTGCGGGGCAGCGTCCTCGCCGACCGGATCGACGGGCTCGCCGGCAATGACAGGGTCGACGGGAGGGCGGGCGCGGACCGACTCCTCGGCGGGGCGGGAAACGACACGCTGTTCGGGGGCGACGGCAACGACACGCTGTTCGGTGGCGCCGGGAAGGATCGCCTGAAGGGCGGGGCGGGCGACGACGTCTTCGTGTTCGCCACCGCCCTCGATGCCCGGAGGAACGTCGACCGGATCACCGACTTTTCGCAGGCCGACGACACCGTCAAGCTGGACGACGACGTCTTCCTGGGGCTCGCCACCGGGCGGCTCGCCAAGGGCGCCTTCGCCATCGGCACCCGGGCCTCGGATGCGGATGACCGCATCCTCCACGACACGGCGACGGGCGATCTCTTCTTCGACCGGGACGGTTCGGCGGCGACCTACAAACCCGTCCTGTTCGCGCATCTCACCAAGGAGACGGCCCTCGCCGCTTCCGATTTCCTCATCATCGGCTGATCCGCGCGGCGCCGCGCACCGTCACCGCCCGTGCAATCCCTCGCCATCCGCCCGCAGCGGACGGCTCACTCGTCCGTGCGGACGGCTTACTCGTCCGTGCGGACGGCTTGGCCCCGGTCGATCGGCAGGCGGTCGCCCTTGAGTTCGTCGGGTGTCGGAAGGCTGCGCACGTCCCAGCCGCCGCCCAGCGCCCGGATGAGGCTCACCGCCGTGGTGAAGCGGTTGAGCCGCACCTGCAGGGCGGTCACTTCGTTGTTCAGTTCCAACGCCTGGGCGGTGATGACGGTGGTGAAGTTCTGGGTACCCGCCCGGTATTCGTTGAGGGTGATCTCCACGGCGCGGCGGGCGGAGGCCACCGCCTCCTCCTGCGCCGCCTGCTGCCGGGCGAGGATGCGCACCCCGGCCAAGCCGTTCTCCACCTCGGCGAAGGCGGTGAGCACGGTCTGGCGGTAGGTCGCCACCGTGGCGTCGTAGGCGGCTCTCGCGATCTGCACGGCGGCGGTGCGGGCGCCGCCATCGAGCAGGGCCTCGCTGCCGGCCGCAGCCACCGACCAGACCTGGTTCGCCGCCGAGAAGACGCCGTTGCTGGTCAGCCCCGAGACGCCGCCCGAGCCCGAGAGGACCAGGGTCGGGTAGAAGGCCGCCACGGCGACGCCGATCTGCTCGCTCTGGGACTGGACGCTGCGCTCGGCCTGCGCGATGTCCGGGCGCCGCTCCAGCAGGGCGGAGGGGATGCCCACCGGAACCGCGGGCGGCGTCTTCGGCAGGCTTCCCTTCGGCAGGGACAATTCGGAGGGCGGACGCCCGATCAGCGTCGCGATGGCGTGTTCGAAGGTCGCACGCTGCAGCCCCACCGCGATGGCCTGGGCCTGGGTCGACTGCACCTGCGTCTGCGCCGTGATCACGTCGGAGCGGGCCGCCACGCCGGCATTGTACTGGTTCTCGGTGATGGCGAGGCTCTTCTTATAGGCCTCCACCGTCTCGTTCAGCAGGCGCTGCAGGGAATCCTGGTAGCGCAGGCTGTAATAGTTGGTGGCGACCTCGGACTGGATCGCCAGGCGCACGGCCGCCAGATCCGCCGCGCTCGCCTGGGCATTGGCGACCTCGCTCTCGATGTTGCGCCGGATGCGGCCGAACAGGTCGAGCTCCCACGAGGCCTGGGCCTGGAGCGAGACCGAGGTGCGCTCGGTGCCGAGCGTCCGCGAGCGCGTGATCGTCGGCGCGCCGATGACCGTGGGGTAGAGCGCCGAGCGCGCCTGGGCGACGAGGCCGCGCGCCTGGTCGTAGGAGGCCAGGGAGACGCGCAGGTTCTGGTTGTCCACGTCGACGAGGCGGATCAGCCGGTCGAGGGCGGGATCGCGGAACACGCGCCACCAATCGCCGCGCTCGGCCCCGTCATTGGGCTGCACCGCGCGCCAGCCCTTCCGCGTGGCGACATGGGCCACGCTGTCCTCGCGCATTCCGCCCTGCTTGAACGCCAGCGGCGTTTCCACGGAGGGCCGCGAGTAATCGGGCCCGACCATGCAGCCGGAAAGGGTTGCAGAGAGAGAGAGAAGGGCGAGGGGCAAGCACAACGTGCTCCCTCTCCTGGAAGGAGAGGGTTGGGGTGAGGTGTGTGACACCTCCGAAAAGGTCGCACACCTCACCCTGTCCCTCTCCTTCCAGGAGAGGGAACCTGCGCCGTCGTCTGGAAGCGGTGCGCTTCCCCTCGAAAGGGAAGCCACGAGCCCGCGCAGGCGACCGTCCGTCAAACCGCCCACGCTCATTCGGCCGCGCCCGGAACCACGCCCAAGGCCGGGCGACGCCGGCGGAGGCGGTCGAGATAGAGGTAGACGACGGGTGTGGTGTAGAGGGTCAGGAGCTGGCTCACGATCAGGCCGCCGGCGATGGCGATGCCCAGGGGGCGGCGCATCTCCGACCCTTCGCCCCCGGCGAGGATGAGCGGCAGGGCGCCGAGCAGGGCCGCCAGCGTTGTCATCATGATCGGCCGGAAGCGCAAGAGGCAGGCCTCGAAGATCGCATCCTTCGGTGTGGCCCCACGCGTGCGCTCGGCATCGAGCGCCACGTCGATCATCATGATCGCGTTCTTCTTCACGATCCCGATGAGCAGGAACACCGCGATCAGCGCGATGATGGTGAATTCCGTGCCCGAGACGAGGAGCGCCAGCAGCGCGCCGATGCCGGCCGAGGGCAGCGTCGAGAGGATCGTCACCGGATGGACGAAGCTCTCGTAGAGGATTCCCAGGATGGTGTAGACGGCCAGCAGCGCGGCCAGGATCAGCAGCGGCTGGCGCGAGGACGAGGCCTGGAAGGTCTTGGCGGCGCCCGCGAACTCGCCGTGGATCGTCGCCGGCAGGCGTAAGGCCGCCTCGGCCTCCTCGATGGCGGCGGTGGCGTCCGAGAGGCTCTTGCCCGGCGCCAGGTTGAACGAGAGCGTGGTCGCGACGAACAGGCCCTGGTGGCTCACCTGCACGGGCGCGTTCGCGGTCTCGACCCGTGCGAAGGCGGAGAGCGGGATCATCGTCTCCTTGGCGCTCGAAACGGGTGCGCTGGACGAGGCCCCCGCCCCGCCCGCGATGGCGTTGGAGGCGGCGTTGCGGGCGGAATCGGCGGCGATGGTGGAGGCCGTCGTCCCCGTCGTCGCGGCGCCGGCCACCGTCCCGGCCACGGCGTTGGTGATGGCCGAGCCTCGCGCCTTGCCGCCCGATGTCGAGACGAAGACGGTCTTCAACGTCTCCGGGCTCTGCAGGTAGCGCGGCGCGATCTCCATCACGACGTGGTACTGGTTGAGCGGATTGTAGATCGTCGAGACCTGCCGCTGGCCGAAGGCGTCGTAGAGCGTGTTGTCGATCTTGTCGGGCGTGATGCCGTAGCGATAGGCTGTGGCCCGGTCGATGACGAGGCGGCTTTCCAGCCCGCCCTCCTGCTGGTCGGAGGTGACATCGGCGAAGACCGGATTCTTCTGCAGCGCCTCCACGAGCCGGGGCGCCGCCGCATAGAGCTCGTCGGCCGTGTCGCCCTGGAGGGTGTACTGGTACTGCGCGAAGCTCTGGCGCCCGCCCATGCGCAGGTCCTGGCGCGGGAACAGGAACAGCCGGGCGCCCGCCACCTGCGCCAGCTTGGGGCGCAGCCGGGTCATCACCTCGGTGATCGAGGCGCGCTCGCCCCGCGGCTTGAGGCCGACGAAGACATTGGCCGAGTTGGTGGCGCGCCCGCCGGTGAAGCCGACGACGCTGTCCACCGCCGGATCGGCCTGCACGATGGCGGTGGCCTGTTCCAGCTTCTGCTTCATCGCCTGAAACGAGATGCGCTGGTCGGCCTGGATGCCGCCCATCATCTGACCCGTATCCTGCTCGGGGAAGAAGCCCTTCGGGACGATGATGTAGAGATAGACGTTGAGCCCGATCGTCGCGAACAGCGTGAGCAGCACCAGGCGGCGATGAGCGAGGGCGATCCGCAGGGTCCGCTCATAAGCGCGCAGCGTTCCCTCGAAGGCGCCTTCCAGACCCCGGATCAGGAGGTTGGGGCGACGCGGCGCCTCTCCCTCCGGCACGCTTTCGCGCTTGAGCAGGAGCGCGCACATCATCGGCGTGGTGGTGAGCGAGAGGACCAGGGAGATCAGGATCGCCAGGGACAGGGTGACGGCGAATTCCTCGAACAGCCGCCCGACGATGCCGCCCATCAGCAGGATCGGGATGAACACCGCGATCAACGACAGGGTCATGGAGATGACGGTGAAGCCGACCTCCTTCGACCCGGTGAGGGCGGCCTCCACCCTCGGCTTGCCGAGCTCGATATGGCGCTGGATGTTCTCCAGGACGACGATGGCGTCGTCCACCACGAAGCCCGTCGCGATGATGAGGGCCATCAGCGACAGGATGTCGAGGCTGTAATCCAGCAGGTACATGGCCGAGAAGGTGCCGATGATCGAGATCGGCACGGCCACGGCCGGGATCAGGGTCGCCCGGCCGGAGCGCAGGAAGGCGAAGACCACGCCGATGACGAGGACGACCGCGATGATCAGGGTCTCCTCGGTCTCGGCGAGGGAGGCGCGGATCGTGGCGCTGCGGTCGCCCGTGACGGTGAGGTCGATATCTCCCGGCAGCGCGGCCTGGACCTGCGGCAGCGCCGCCTTCACCGCCTTGATGGTGTCGACCACGTTGGAGCCGGGCTGCTTGTAGATGAACAGGATCACGCCCGGCCGGCCGTTCACGAGGCCGAGGTTGCGCTTGTCCTCCACCGAATCCTCGACCTTGCCCACATCGGTGAGGCGCACGCCCGCCCCGTTGCGGTAGGCCACGACGATGTCGCGATAATCCGCCGCCACCCGGCCCTGGTCGTTGGCGTAGAGCTGGTAATGGCGGGTGTCGGTCTCGATTGCGCCTTTCGGGGAATTGGCATTGGCCGAGGCGATCGCGGCGCGCACCCCTTCGAGCCCGATCCCGTAATTGTAGAGGGCGGTGGGATCGAGTTCGACCCGCACCGCCGGGAGCGACGAGCCGCCGATATCGACATTCCCCACCCCGGGGAGCTGGGACATCTTCTGCTGCACCACCGTGGCGGCGGAATCGTAGAGCTGGCCCGGCGACAGGGTATTCGAGGTCAGGCCGAGGATCAGGATCGGCGCATCGGCCGGGTTGAACTTGCGATAGGTCGGGTTCGAGCGCAGGGCGGTGGGCAGGTCGGCCCGTGCGGCGTTGATCGCCGCCTGCACGTCGCGGGCGGCCCCGTCGATGTCGCGGTTGAGATTGAACATCAGGACGATCCGCACCGTCCCGACGGAACTGGTAGAGGTCATCTCGCCCACATCGGCGATGATGCCGAGGCGCCGCTCCAAGGGGGCCGCCACCGTCGTCGCCATGGTCTCGGGCGAGGCCCCGGCCATCTGCGCCTGGACCAGGATGACGGGGAAATCCACCTGCGGCAGCGGCGCCACCGGCAGCTTGAAGAACGCAAAGATGCCCGCCAGCAACACCCCGATGGTGAGCAGCGTCGTGGCGACCGGACGGCGGATGAACGGCTCGGAGACGTTCATGGGCGGGGAGCCGGGCGCATACTCCCTCCCCCCTCTGCGGGGGAGGGTGGCCCGGCCGTCAGGCCGGGTCGGGAGAGGGGAGCGACGCGGCCGGACACGGCGCGAGCCAGCCGCGCCTCGACGGTCGCGCCGACCGTGTCGAGGACCGAAGCGAGATCGCTCAGGACACGGTCATTCGGGAAGCGCAGAATCTCGAACCCCTGCTCCCGCAGCCAGACATCGCGCGCGGCGTCGCGATCACGGCGTTCGGCCTCGTCATGCGGGGCTCCGTCGAGTTCGACGATCAGACGGGCGGAGGCGCAGAGGAAATCGGCGATGTAGGGCGGCAGGGGAACCTGGCGTCTGAATTTGAGCCCACGGAAGCGGCTACCGCGCACCTGCTGCCAGAACGCATCCTCGGCAAGCGTACGGAGCTGACGTTGCTCGCGGGCGAACGCACGCAAATGGGGAGTCGGTCTGACGAGGGTGCGCCCATCGTCGCTCTGCGCGTCCGATCCGGAAACCGGGTTCCCCTCTCCCGACCCACTGCGTGGGCCTCCCTCCCCCGCAGAGGGGGGAGGGAGAGTGACGGCAAGGTCCCGGATCACGGCGTCACCCCCGCCGCCTTCGCGCCGCCGCCGCGCTTGAACCGGCGCTCCAGCCGGTCGAAGGCGAGGTAGATCACCGGGGTGGTGAACAGGGTCAGCACCTGGGAAACGATGAGGCCGCCGGCGATGACGATGCCGAGCGGCTGGCGCAGTTCGGAACCGACGCCGGTGCCGAGGATGAGGGGCACCGCCGCGAACAAAGCGGCCAGCGTCGTCATCAGGATCGGGCGGAAGCGCAGCAGGCAGGCCTCGTAGATCGCGTCGCGCGGGGCCATGCCCTCCTCGCGCTCGGCCTGGAGCGCGAAGTCGATCATCATGATCGCGTTCTTCTTCACGATGCCGATGAGCAGCACGATGCCGATGACGCCGATGATGTCCAGCGGCATGCCGTAGAGCATCAGCCCGACCAGGGCGCCGATCCCCGCCGAGGGCAGGGTCGAGAGGATCGTGATCGGGTGGACGAAGCTCTCGTAGAGCACGCCGAGCACGATGTAGACGGTGACGATGGCGGCGATCACCAGGAAGAGCTGGTTCGAGAGCGCCGATTGGAAGGCGAAGACCGAGCCCTGCGGCACCACGCGGAAGCTCGGCGGCAGGTCGATCTCCTTCCGCGCCGCCTCGATCGTCTGCACCGCATCGCCCAGCGCCGCGCCTTCGGCGAGGTTGAACGAGACGGTGGTGGCCGGGAACTGGCCGAGATGGCTGATGAGGAGCGGCGCCCGGCGTTCGCTGATCCGCGCCACCGCCAAAAGCGGCACCTGGCCCGAGGCCGCCGTGGAGGAGGGCAGGAAGATGCCGTTGAGGCTGTCGAGAGTCTTGTGCAGGTCCGGGTCGGCCTCGAGGATCACCCGGTACTGGTTCGACTGGGTGAAGATCGTCGAGACGATGCGCTGGCCGAAGGCGTCGTAGAGCGCGTTGTCCACGGTGGCGGGGGTGATGCCGTAGCGGCCCGCGGTGGGCCGGTCGATGGTGATGTAGGCCGCCAACCCGTTGCCCTGGAGGTCGCTCGCCACGTCCGACAGCAGCGGCGAGCGCTGCAGCGCCTGGACGAAGCGCGGCACCCAGGTCTCGAATTCCGAGAGGTTCGGGTTCTCGAGGATCACCTGGTACTGCGTCGCGCTCACCGCCGTATCGATGGTGAGGTCCTGCACCGGCTGCATGTAGAGCCGGATGCCGGCGACCCCGCGCGTCGCTTCCTTCAGGCGGCGGATGATCGCGCTGGCATCGGTGGCGCGGCCCTCATGCGGCTTCAGGTTGATGAGGAACCGTCCGGAATTCAGCGTGACGTTTTGGCCGTCGACACCGATGAACGAGGACAGGCTCGCCACATCCGGGTCCTGCAGGACGATCCGGGCGAGCTGCTGCTGGCGGTCAGCCATCTCGGCATAGGAGACCGTCTGGTCGGCCTGGGTCACGCCCTGGATCACGCCGGTATCCTGGACCGGGAAGAACCCCTTGGGGATGACCACGAACAGGTAGGCGGTGAGCGCGATGGTGCCGAGGGTGACCACCAGGGTCAGGCCCTGGTGGTTGAGGACGATGCGCAGCATCCGCCCGTAGCCGGCGATCACCCCGTCCATGGCCCTACGCCCGGCCCGCCCGATGAATCCTTCGCGGCGCTTGGCCTCCGGCGCGTGCTTGAGCAGGCGGGCGCACAGCATCGGCACGAGGGTGAGCGAGACCACCGCCGAGATCACGATGGTGGCGGCGAGCGTGATCGCGAATTCGTGGAACAGGCGGCCCACCACGTCGCCCATGAAAAGGAGCGGGATCAGCACCGCGATGAGGGAGACCGTGAGCGAGATGATGGTGAAGCCGATCTCGCGGCTGCCCTTCAGGGCCGCCTCCATCGGCGAATCGCCCTCCTCCACGTGGCGGGCGATGTTCTCGATGACCACGATGGCGTCGTCGACGACGAAGCCGGTGGCGATGGTCAGCGCCATCAGGGACAGGTTGTCGAGGGAGAACCCGTAGAGATCCATGATCGAGAGCGCGCCAATGAGCGAGAGCGGCACCGACAGGCTCGGGATCAGGGTCGCGGACAGGCTGCGCAAAAACAGGAAGATCACCAGCACCACGAGGCCGATGGCGAGCGCCAGTTCCACCTGCACGTCGTGGACCGAGGCGCGGATGGTGGTGGTGCGGTCGGTGAGCGGCGTCACCGTGATCGCGGCGGGCAGCGTCCCCTGCAGCTGGGGCAGCAGCGCCTTGATCTTGTCGACGGTGGCGATGACGTTCGCGCCGGGCTGGCGCTGGATGTTGAGGATGACGGCGGGCGTCTCGTCCATCCAGGCGCCGAGCTTGGTGTTCTCCGGGCCGTTGACCACGTCGGCGACGTCCGAGAGCCGCACCGCCGAGCCGTTCTTGTAGGCGATGATCGCCTGCTCGTAGGCCTTCGGATCGCGGATCTGGTCGTTGGCGTTGATGGCGTAGGATTGGGTCGGACCGTCGATCGTGCCCTTCGGCGTGTTGACGTTGAGGTTGGTGATGGTGGTGCGAAGGTCGTCGATGTTGAGGCCGTAGGCAGCCAGCGCACGCGAATTGAAGCGCACGCGCACGGCGGGGCGCTGGCCGCCGCCCATGCTGACGAGGCCGACGCCGGAGACCTGGCTGATCTTCTGGGCGAGCCGCGTCTCGGCCAGATCGCGCACCTCGGTGAGCGGCATCGTCGTGGAGGTGAGCGCCAGGGTCAGGATCGGCGCGTCGGCCGGGTTGACCTTGGCGTAGATGGGTGGCGCCGGCAGGTCGGAGGGCAGCAGGTTGCCCGCCGCATTGATGGCCGCCTGGACCTGCTGCTCCGCGATGTCGAGGCCGAGATCCAGGCTGAACTGGAGCGTGATCACCGACGCGCCCGCAGAACTCTGCGAGGTCATCTGGTTGAGGTTGGCGAGCTGGCCGAATTGCCGCTCCAGCGGCGCCGTCACCGCCGAGGTCATCACCTCGGGGCTGGCGCCGGGATAGAAGGTCTGCACCTGGATCGTCGGGTACTCCACCGACGGCAGGGCCGAGACCGGCAGGTTCAGGTACGACACCATGCCCACGAGCAGGATCGCCAGCATGAACAGCGTGGTGGCGACGGGACGCAGGATGAAGATGCGGGACGGGTTCATGGGGTAAAGGCCATGACGGGCGCGCCGCCCCTCCCCTCCCCCCGCTGCGGGGGAGGGTGGCCCACGCAGTGGGTCGGGAGAGGGGAGCGCGCTGTCCGGAGAGGTCGTCCCCTCTCCCGCCTGCTCCGCAGGCACCCTCCCCCGCAGAGGGGGGAGGGAGAAACGGCGTCGAGAGTGATCATCACGGCTGCGCCGCCGGCCGCTCTCTGCGGCGCTCGCGCTTCTGCGGCGGGTTTTCGGGAGGCGTCCCGGCGGCGGGCGTCGATGTCGTGGCCGGGGCGTCGGTTGCAGGCGCGGCTTGGCCGGGCGCCGCAGGTTCGCCGGGAGGTGGCGCCTGCCCCTTGCCGCCCTCGGTGACGCGGACCTTGGCGCCGTCGCGCAGGCGGTCGGTCCCATCGACCACCACCCGGTCGCCGACCGCCAGCCCCTTGGTGACGGCACTGCGCGTGCCATCGGCCTCGCCGACGGTGATCGGCCGGACCACGACCTTGTCGTCGCTGTCGAGCAGGTAGACATAGGCGCCGGGCGTGCCGCGCAGGATCGCGGCGGTGGGGACGATGGGCGTGTCCCGCACCGTGTCCACGGTGAGCTTGGCGTTCACGAACTGGTTCGGGAACAGGCTCTCGTCCTTGTTGTCGAACAGCGCGCGCAACTTCACCGTGCCGGTGGTGGTGTCGATCTGGTTGTCCACCGTATCGAGGGTGCCGGTGGCGAGCACGTTGGCATCGCCCCGGTCATAGGCGGTCACCGTGAGCTTCGCGCCCGAGCGCAGGCGGCGCATGACGCGCGCCACGTCGTCCTCGGGCAGGGTGAACACCACCGAGATCGGATGCAGCTGCGTCACCACCACGATGTTGGTGGAGGCGGCAGTGACGTAATTGCCCTGGTCGATCTGGCGCAGGCCGACGCGGCCCTCCACGGGCGAGACGATGCGCGTATAGGCGATGTTGAGCTTCTGCTGGTCGACCTGGGCCTGGTCGATGGCGACCGTGCCCTCGTTCTGCTTCACCAGGGACGCTTGCGTGTCCACGTTCTGCTTGGAGATCGAATCCTGCAGGCTGAGGCGCTGGAAACGGGCGAGGTCGAGCTTCGAATTCTGCAGCAGGGCCTGATCGCGGGCGAGCTGGCCCTGGTACTGGGCGAGTTGCGCCTCGTAGATGCGCGGATCGATCTGGGCGAGGAAATCGCCCTTCTTCACGGTCTGCCCCTCGCGAAAGCCGATCTCCGTGAGATAGCCGCTGATCTGCGACTGGATCGTCACGGTGGCGAGCGGCGTCACCGTGCCGAGGCCCGACAGCACCACCGGGATCTCGCCGGTGGAGACCGTGGCGACCCCGACCGCCTGTGGCATGTCGCCCGGACGTCCACGGGCGCCCTTGCCGCGGGCGGGCGCGCCGTCGGCCGTGCTCTCCGTCTTGGGCGCGAGCTTGGGCGCGAGATAGAATCTGTAGCCGGCCGCTCCCGCCCCCGCGAGGAGGAGGAGCAGGATCAACCATGTTCCCACACGGCTTCGCCGGCGCGTCGGCGCCGGGGTGTCCGGTCTGAATTCCCGGGCCGTTTCGGTCCGGATGGGCGATTGTTCGTTCATGCCTCGACAATCCAGCCGATCGCTCCCGAACGGCACCGCGCAGTCTGGACGAAATGGCGACGTGAGTCCCGAGGGAACAGGGGGCGCGACCACCGCGCAGCGGGGCGACGATCCGGGACAGTGCCGGGAGCCGCGCTGGGTTGCCGGTGGGTCTTGCCCGTCGATCGATCGCTCAGCATCGCGGCCGAATATGCCGGATTATTGCGACGCCAGTGCGGCGCGGAAGTTTCCGGGTTGTTTCCGACGTTCCGGCGGCGGATCGGCGGAAGCCTTCAGGGGAGTGGCTTCGACGGGTAGGCCTCGACCACCGCGTGGTAGGCCGCGTCCGGCGGCGTCACCGGCATGGCGAGGCGCAATCCCGCTCCCGCCAGGGCGATGAGGAAGGCAAGGGCGCAGCAGGCGCGGGTACTCAACGCGGTCGTCCTCGTGATCCGATACGAGGTCGCTACCCCGGAGGACCATCGAAGCACAAGCGGAACGCGGAAAAAGCCGCCGCCCCGAGCCGGAGCGACGACTTCAATCCTTGGGGGGATCGGCTTCTTGGGAAGGACCGGAGCGGTACGTCGCCCAACCGAAACGAGGGGGCGGTGTTCCTGTTGAGCGGCGACCGCTCCGGCCATGGCCAGAACCTACGTTACGCCTGATGAATGTCAACAATCGTCAGGCGCGGTCCGGGATTACGGGCGGAGGGGCGTGCGATCGCGCACGTTCCCAAAAGCGCGATTTCCGGCCCGAAACGCCCATGCTACCGAGGGGGCGGACGACGTCAGCTTCAGTTTATCGCCCACGAGCGTTTCCCGGATGAACCCTGTTTTCGCCGACCTCCCCAATACCGTGTTCGACGTGATGTCGGTGCTGGCGCGCGAGCTCGGGGCGATCAATCTCGGACAGGGTTTCCCGGACGATCCCGGGCCGGCGGATGTGCGCGAGAAGGCCGCCGATGCCCTGCGCGACGGCTACAACCAATACCCGCCGATGATGGGTTTGCCGGTGCTTCGCCGCGCCATCGCCGCCCATTACGAGCGCCATCAGGCACTCGCTCTCGATCCCGACACCGAGGTGATGGTGACGTCGGGCGCCACCGAGGCCCTGGCCGCGAGCCTGCTCGCCCTGGTCTCGCCCGGCGACGAGGTCGTGCTGTTCGAGCCGATGTACGACGCCTACCTGCCGATCATCCGGCAGGCCGGCGGCATCCCGCGCTTCGTCACCCTGCGGCCTCCGCATTTCCGCCTCGACGAAGAGGCGCTGGCGGAAGCTTTTTCCGAGCGCACCCGCGTCGTCGTTCTCAACAACCCGCTCAACCCGACCGCGACGATGTTCGAGGAACAGGATCTCGCATTGCTGGCGAGGTTCTGCCAGCGATTCGACGTGACCGCCATCTGCGACGAGGTGTGGGAGCACGTGACCTTCGATGGGCGGCCCCATCGCCCGCTGATCGGGTTCGACGGCATGCGGGACCGCACCGTGAAGATCGGCTCGGCCGGCAAGATCTTCAGCCTCACCGGCTGGAAGGTCGGCTTCGTCATGGCGGCACCGGCCCTGCTCAAGGTGGTCTCGAAGGCGCACCAGTTCCTCACCTTCACCACGCCGCCGAACCTGCAGGAGGCAGTGGCGTACGGGCTTTCCAAGGACGAAGCCTATTTCATCGAGATGCGCGCCCGGTTCGCCCGCTCGCGCGACCGGCTGAGCGCCGGACTCACCGGCCTCGGCTTCTCCGTGCTGCCGTCGCAGGCGACCTACTTCCTCACCATCGACATCGGCGAGCTGGGCCCGCGCCTCGGCTGCGCGGACGACGTCGCCTTCTGCCAGCATCTCGTGCGGGAGCACGGGGTGGCGGCGATTCCCATCAGTGCTTTCTATGCGCAGGGGGCCGTGCGCAACCTCGTCAGGCTGTGTTTCGCCAAGCAGGATGCGACCCTCGACGCGGCCCTAGAGCGGCTCTCCGGCCTGATGCGGAGCACCTTTTGATGAAGCGGCACGGCCGTGCGGGCCCGGTGCTTGCAGCTTGCCCCGGGCAGGGCCACATCCTGCATCATGACCACGACGCGCATCCCCCGGAGCCCCGCCATGGCCTTCAACGACGCCGTCTTCGCCACTCGCGAATTGCCCAACGGCGCCTTCGGCCGGGGCGATGGGACCGCCACACGCTTCCGCGCCGAGCCCGACAGCCGGGAGGCCTCGCTGCTGCGGCTGGAGCAGTTCGCCCACATCATGGACTCGGCGTTCGTGATCCCCGGCATCAACCGGCGGGTGGGGCTCGACGCCGTGGTCGGCCTCGTTCCGATCATCGGCGATGCGGCGGGCATGCTGCTCGCCTCCTACATCGTCTACGAGGCACGCCGCCTCGGCGCGCCGAAATGGCTGCTCGCCCGGATGGCCATGAACGTGGCCTTCGACGGGGTGATCGGCGCCGTCCCACTGGCCGGCGACATCTTCGATGCCGCGTTCAAGGCCAATCGTCGCAACGTGCGCCTGCTGCGCCGCCACCTCGAGAAGACCGGCGGCCTGCGCCCCAACGAGATCGAGGGAACGGCCGTCCGTCTCGACGGCTGACGCACAATCCAATAGGGGCGGTCTCATGAACGAGATCGCCCGCCCCGCGGAAGCCGTCCCCGTTGCCGCCCCGCCTCCCCTCGTGCCGACGGCACGGGGGCTGTCGCCGCTGAACCGGCGGCGGCTCTCGAATTTCCGGCGCAACCGGCTCGGCTTCTGGTCGTTCGTGATCTTCGTCGGCCTGTTCAGCCTGAGCCTGTTCGCCGAATTCATCGCCAACGACCGGCCCCTGGTGGTCTCGTACAAGGGCGAGATCCTGTTTCCCGTCCTGATCGATTATCCGGACGAGAAGTTCGGCGGGTTCTATGCGCGGCCGAACTACCGCTCGGCGGAGACGCGGAAAGAGATCGCCGATCACGGCTGGGCGGTCTGGCCGCCGATCCCCTATTCCTACGACACGATCATCGACGGGCTGCCGACCCCCTCGCCCTCGCCGCCCACCTGGATGCTCACGGACGAGCAATGCCAGGCGGCGGCGAAGCAGAACGGCGCGGAGACCACGGGCCGGGAGGGGTGCAAGGGCCTGGAGATGCACTGGCTCGGCACCGACAACACCACCCGCGACGTGCTGGCCCGCGTGATCTATGGCTTTCGCATCTCGGTGCTGTTCGGGCTGATCCTGGCCATCGTCTCCTCGGTGATCGGCGTGATCGCCGGGGCGGTGCAGGGCTATTTCGGCGGCTGGGTCGATCTGTCCCTGCAACGCTTCATCGAGGTCTGGAGCGGCATCCCGACCCTTTACCTCATCATCATCATCTCGGCCTTCATCGCGCCGGGCTTCTTCGTGCTGCTGGGCATCCTGCTGCTGTTCTCCTGGGTGGCCCTGGTCGGCGTGGTGCGCGCCGAGTTCCTGCGGGCGCGCAATTTCGAATATGTCCGCGCCGCCCGTGCGCTCGGCCTCTCCAACATCCGCATCATGAGCCGGCACCTCCTGCCCAACGCCATGGTGGCGACGCTGACCTTCATGCCGTTCATCCTCAACGGCTCGATCGGCACGCTGACCTCCCTCGACTTCCTCGGCTTCGGCCTGCCTCCCGGCTCGGCCTCCCTCGGCGAGTTGCTGGCGCAGGGCAAGGACAACATCCAGGCCCCCTGGCTCGGGCTGACCGGCTTCTTCGTGGTGGCGGTGATGCTGAGCCTGCTCATCTTCGCCGGCGAAGCCGTCCGTGACGCTTTCGACCCCCGCAAGACGTTCAAGTAACAACCACGTCCCAGTAAAAACCACGTCCCAGTAAAAACCGCCTGTCGCGCGAGACCCACCGAGATGGGTCTCGTGTTTTAATCCGCCCCGCGCGCCTCCACCGCAGGTTCCGATGGAATCCGATTGGAGCGTCATGCGTTGTCAGGGGGCGGCATCCTCGATCCGGCCGCGAGATTTAACCCTCCTGGATCCGGAGATACGATGTCCGACGCCTCGCATACGACGCCGTCCCGCCGCCTCTTCATGGCCGGCAGCCTCGCCGGAATCGGCGGTGTACTGGCTTCCGAGCGCGCCGCCTCGCAGGCGATCCCCACCACCCCCACCGGCCGGCCCGAGCCCAAGCTCGACCAGCCGCCGCCCCTGCCGCGCGACAAGCATCTTGGCTGGGCCGTGGTCGGCCTCGGCGATTTCACCCAGGCCCAGGTTCTGCCCGCTCTGGAACGGGCCCGCCGCTCGAAGACCGTGGCCCTCGTCTCGGGCAATCCCGACAAGGCCAAAGCCGTCGCGGCCCGCTACGGAGTCGAGGCCGGGGGGATCTACGATTACGGCACGATGGGGAAGATGGCCGACAACAAGGACATTGCGGCCGTCTACATCGTGACGCCGAACTCCACCCATGCCGACCTGACCATCAAGGCGCTGGAGGCGGGCAAGCACGTTCTCTGCGAAAAGCCGATGGCTACCAATTCCGCCGATTGCCAGCGGATGATCGACGCTGCCAAGGCCGCCGACCGCCGCCTGATGATCGCCTACCGGGTCCATTGGGAGCCGCATAACCTGCGCGCCAAGGCGATGATGGACAAGGGCGAGTTCGGCGACGTCCGCTTCGCCTCCTCCGACCACCACCGCCCCCTGGAGCCGTCGCGGCCGCGCGACCAGTGGCGCATGTTGAAGGCCGTGGCCGGCGGCGGATCGCTCGTGGATATCGGCATCTACGGCCTCAACGGCCTGCAATGGTTTTTCGGCGAGAGCCCGTCCTCGGTCTCGGCCTCGATGCACTCGCCGGAAGGCGATCCGCGTTTCGGGCAGGTCGAGGACGTGTTCACGGCGCAGCTGGTCTTTCCCTCGGGCCGGCGCGCCACGGTCTCGTCGGGCTACAGCTCCGACAAGAAGCGGATCGACATCTGGGGCGAGAAGGGCGTGGCGACCCTCGATCCCGGCACCGCCTACCAGGGCAACCGGCTCGTCGTCAGCGACGCCAAGCGGGCCGACGAGGTCCTGACGGCCGAAGGCGATGCTGTGCAGTTCACCGGCGAGATCGACCACCTCTCGCAGATCATCGCCGAGGGCGGAGAGCTGCGGACGCCGGGCGAGATGGGCCTGCGCGACGTCCGCCTGATCGAGGCGCTCTACCGGGCGGCGGAGACGCGCCAATGGGTCGATCTCAACCCCGACATGACGATGCGGTCGGGCACGCGCTGAGGATGGATCGGGAGCGGCCCGCAACGGCGTCGCTCCCATACGACATGCTGACGGTGAACAATCGGTCTTGCGTATGGGTCGTGGTGATTCCGGCGAAGAGCGTACAGGGACGAATCGCGGGTTATGGACGCCTATGTCATCATGCTCGGGGGCTTTGGCGCCCTCGTGCTCCTCACCGCCTGGCTGCCGATGGTGCTTCGGCAGCTGCCGCTGTCGCTGCCGATCTGCTGCGTCGCGATCGGGGCCGGCCTCTCGCTGATCCCCGGAATCGCCGACTTCTCACCCCGGCCTCAGCAGCATCTGCGCCTGATCGAGAAGGTCAGCGAATTCGTCGTCATCATCTCGCTGATGGGGGCCGGGCTGAAGCTCGACCGCAGGGTCGGCTGGAAAAGCTGGATGGTGACATGGCGTCTCCTCGCCTTCGCCATGCCGCTGACGATCCTGATCCTCGGGTTCCTGGCCTCTCATCTCCTCGCCCTCGGCCTCGCCTCGTCCCTCCTGATCGCCGCCGCCCTCGCGCCGACCGACCCGGTCCTCGCCTCCGAGGTCCAGGTCGGCCCGCCGTCACAGGGCGTCGAGGACGATATGCGGTTCGGCCTCACCTCGGAGGCCGGGCTCAATGACGGGCTCGCCTTCCCCTTCGTCCACCTCGCCATCGCCCTCGTGGCCGCGAACGGCCTGAGCGCCGCCGGGTGGACCGAATGGGTCGGCGTCTCGCTGGTGTGGAAGATCCTGGCCGGCGTCGCGCTGGGTGCCGCGATCGGACGGGGCTTCGGCTGGCTGACCTTCCACCTGCCGAACCGGGCACGGCTCTCGCGGACGGGCGACGGTTTCGTCGCTCTCGGCATCACCTGCCTGACCTATGCGGCCGTGGAGGCCGTGCATGGCTACGGCTTCATCGGCGTCTTCGTCGCGGCGCTGGCCATGCGCTGGTCCGACCACGGCCACGATTACCATCACGCGCTGCACGGGTCGGCCGAAGCGTTCGAGCGCCTGACGATGATGATCCTTCTCGTCGGCTTCGGACTCGCCATCGGCGGCGGACTCCTGCGCGACCTCACCTGGGCCGGCGTTGCCTTCGCGCTTCTGGTCATCTTCGTGGTTCGGCCGCTCTGCGGCTGGATCAGCCTCCTCGGGCACGATCAGCCCGCCGCCGAACGCGCGGTGATCAGCATCTTCGGGATCAGGGGGCTCGGCACGATCTACTATCTCGCCTACGCCTCCGGCCATGCGGCCTTCGAGGGGGCGAGCCTGCTCTGGAGCACGGCGGGATTGACCATCCTGCTATCCATCGTCCTGCACGGGGTAAGCGTCTCGCCGATCCTCGGCTTTCTCGACCGCCGCAGCGGGCGCGATACCGAGAGCGCCCAGATGGACCTGCCGCTGGGCTCCTCCCCGGCCGAATGAGACCTCTCGGCAGAGCGAAATCAGCGCCCGTATTGACTGGCCACCGGCGGAAATTTCCCTCCGTGCTCGAAAATAAAACCCAAGTTTTTCATGGCATTTGCTAAATCCCGCCATTGAGAGTACATAACAGAGATCGAAGCGTGATCAGATTTTCATCTGTGTGAGCCAAAGAGCTTTCGCAGAGCGGAAGTCGGGTGCGAATCGAGACAACGGAGAAGGCCGTACATCTTCGTGCGGACCTCCGAACTATGATGCCCGCAAGGGCGAAGGATTATGATGGCTGTCGGTACTGTTAAGTGGTTCAACGAGCAAAAGGGCTTCGGCTTCATCCAGCCGGATAATGGCGGCAACGATGTGTTCGTGCACATCTCCGCTGTCGAGCGCGCAGGAATGCGTGGTCTCGCCGAAGGCCAGAAGGTCTCCTACGAAATGGAAACCGACAAGCGCAGCGGCAAGCAGTCCGCCGGCAATCTCCAGGCCGCCTGAACCATATCGCATATGGGCCATGTGAGGCTCCTACGAGAGCCTGACATTGGACAGGAAGCCGCTCTCCATTGGAGAGCGGCTTCCTGCGTTTTTATCCATCTCCCGACCGGTTCGGTTCGGAGCCTCGTCCACTGTCCCGCGGTCGTTTCCGGCCGCTTCCCAGACCAGGATTCTGTGTGAGCCAATTCAACGAAAACTCCATGACCGACCGCCTCAAGGCTTCGCAAGAAGCCCGTCAGGCCGCCCTGGCGCGTTTCCGCGACCGGCCGGCCGCTGACGATCCGACGGTTCTCGCCCGCAAGGCCGAGCGTGAGGCCATTGCCCGTGAGCGCGAGATCCGCGTCGCCGCCCGCGAGGCCGAGCGCGCCGCCGCCGCCGCCCAGGCCGTCGCCGAGGCCGAGGCCGAGCGTGAGCGCCAGGCCATCGAAGCGGCCCGCGTCGCCGAAGAGAAGATCGCCCTCGCAGCCGCCGCTCGCATCGAGCAGAAGCAGCAGCGCGATGCCCGCTACGCCGCCCGCAAGGCGAAGGCGCGCAAGTAAGGCATTCTCCTCCGAAGTCTCCGGCCTCGCGGCGGATTCCGCCCTGCGAGAGCCGATGTTTCGGAACGAACTACCGGACGGCTTTACCGAACATGGCGTTCGATGATGGCGCTATCCGGCTTCGATGTCGTGGCCGCTCCGGCATGATCGGGGCAGCGACGGTCAATGGGTTGGCTCGGTCCTTCGTGTGGGTTCGAGCGCAGGGTGGCATCTCCGGACGGGGTTGCCGCCCATCTCGTCCTTTTCCGCAAGGCAGGCCGATGTTCGGTCCTGTGCCTTCCGGCAAGGCGACGCGCGACCACGAATACCCGTCCGAGGACGCAGAACCGTTTGCGTCCGCTCAGAAAGGCATATCTCATGGCCCATAAATTCAAGCTCGGGCAGCGCGTGCGCCGCGAGCGCATCGGCTATGCCGACCTCAAGGCCGATCCGACCGACGTCTTCGAGATCGTCCGCCTCGTTCCCGAGGACCAGACCGGCGAGCCGTTCTACCGGATCAAGGCCGGCGGAGCCGAGCGCGCCGTCCGCGAAGGCGAGATCACCCTCGCCTTGTGAGGCTGTCGCCGCTCCGGCCACCTGCTGGAGACAATCGGAAAAAGGCCCCGCATCCTTCGATGCGGGGCCTTTTTTCATGTCTCGATACGGAGACGGTGAAGATTAGTGGCCGCCCTCGGTGGCATTGCGGGTCGCCTCGTAGAGGAACCATGTCCGCTCTTCGGACTGGTTGATCCACTCTTCCAGCAGGCTGGTGGTGGAAACGTCCTTGGCCTCGTCCGTCACCTCGTGAAGCTCACGCATGTTGGCGGTGAGAGTCTTGTTGTCGTCGCGCAGCTCGGCCAGCATTTCGAGCGGGCTGACATACTCGGCGTCGTTGTCCTCGACGCGGGACAGCCGCGAGGCCTGACCCAGCGACCGCAGGGTCGTGCCGCCGATCTTGCGGGCGCGCTCGCCGACATCGTCGATGATGGCGAAGATCTGCTGCGACTGCTCGTCGAGCATCAGGTGATAGTCGCGAAAGTTAGGGCCGCTCACGTGCCAGTGGAAGTTCTTCGTCTTCACGTACAAGGCGAAGAGGTCCGACAGCAGCACGGTCAGGCCCTCGGCGATCTTCTTCGTCGCCTCGGGGGCGAGATCGGTCGGGGTGTTCAGGCGATCCCCATCGACACGCGTACGCCCGCTCAAACTCTTTGCCATGACGTCATAACTCCGGTTGAATTCCGATCGTGGGCGGCGCTCAGCGCACACCCTGTGACGGGAAGAAGCCAGAGAGGCGAGGGAAGTTCCGATTCCCGAGCCCGGCACGGTGACGCTCGCGCTGTCGTGACACTCACACGGCCCCGAATGCCGGCGCCGCGGTGGAATCCGGCGGGCCATGCCCGCCGGGGCCAAGCGACCTCAGGTCAGCACGACGACCCGCGTGCCGATCTCGACGCGGCCGTAGAGGTCGATCACGTCCTGGTTGATCATGCGGATGCAGCCGGACGAGACGCTGAGACCGATGGATTCGGGCTCCAGGGTGCCGTGGATGCGGTAGAGCGTGTCCTTGTTGTCCTGCCAGAGGTAATGCGCCCGCGCACCGAGCGGGTTGCGGGAGCCGCCGGGCACGCCGAGGCCGCTCTGGAGCTGGGTCACCGACCGGGCGAGCTTGGGCGTCCGGGCGATCATCTCCTTGGGCGGATACCAATCCGGCCACATCTGCTTGGAATTCACCGTCGAGACGCCGGACCAGGAGAAGCCCTGCTTGCCGACGCCGACGCCGTAGCGTCGCGCCCGCCCGTTGGGCTGAACCAGGGTGAGGTGGTGCGCGCGCGGATCGACCACGATGGTGCCCGGAGGCTCCGCGCCCGTATAGGCGATCTCCTGGCGCAGGAAGTTCGGGTTCGCCTTGCGCCAGTTGAAGGCATGCACCGGGAAAGGCTCGTCGGTGATCGCCGCATAGGCCCGGGCGTAGTCGATCGGCCCATTATCCACCGGACGCGAGACGGGGTTGCCCTGGTTCGCCGGCGGCTGCTCGGCACGGCGGCGGGCATTCGGATCGGCATAGGGATCCGAATCGGGGTCGTCCTCGAAACGCGGAGCGGTGGCGCGCTCACGATAGGGCTCGTAGCGACCGCCACGGCGGCGATAGAGCCGTCCGGCCTCGTCCCGGTAGAGACGGTCGTCGTCATAGGGGCCGTATCCGTCGTCGGATTCGATGGCGAGGCGGCCACGGACCTGGGCCAGAGCGGCGAGCGGTGAACCGGCCAGGACCAGGGTCGCGCCGGCGCCGCTCAGCAGGGTCCGCCGGCTGAAGGGAAGAGTGGGGCGCTCGATGAGGGGGCGTTCGGACATGAGGTACTCAAAGATGGGCCGCTCGCCAGGGCGCGAGGACTAAAGCCAAGATTGGGCGGTGACTTAGCAAGACCAGGGGCCGCCGTCACGCCGGGCCGTCGCTCATCAGCATTGCGGTACGATCGGACCGGCGGCACGGTCTGGGAAGGGAGAATCCACCGACCTTTCATCATGCCGCGAGAATATGCGGGAGATGTCCGATTTCATCGATCCTTGCGATTGCAAAAATATCCGTCCGCATCGACATAAGGCGCTGCATTTCAACACCATCACATCTTTGGAAGACGGACGAATCCTGTGCCGATCTCTTCTTTCGCACGCCTCGGCGCGTCGGTCCTGACGCTCGCCCTTGGGCTGACACTCGCGGGGGAGAACCCCGCTTTCGCGGGTCCGAAGCCCGCTCTCTCGTCGCCGGCGGCCAAGGCCGTCGACTCCGCCAAAGCCGGAGCCTCCCGGACGAAAACCGCCAAAAGGTCGCGGACGGTGAAGGCCAACACGGTGAAGACGAAGCCTGCGCCCGTCGCCACCGGATCCCTCGCCAAGGAGGCCGCCGAAACCACCTCGACGGAAGCGCCCGGCGTCACCTGGACATCGGCCGAGCCGGACGAACTCCGCTGCGGTCGCAGCCGCCGCAAACTGTGGCAGGCGGGCGAAGGCTGGGTGGTCAAGAACGTGACGGTCTGCCGTTAAGCGTCTTTCCGACAAGCGGAGGCGGGCCGCCGGGTAGGACCGGTGGCGGCGGCGCGCTACAAGCCTCCTCGCCGCACAGACGATGTCCGGGCGAGTTGGAGGCGATGACGTGATCCGCGTGCTGCATACGGGCGACTGGCATATCGGGCAGTCACTGCGCGGCTATTCGCGCACCCACGAGCATGCGAGGGCGCTGGCCCATCTCGAAGCCATCGTCGTCGGCCACGAGGTCGACGCCCTCGTGGTGGCGGGCGACGTCTACGACAGTCAGAACCCGTCGGGCGAGGCGCAGGCGCTGCTCTACGAGGTGCTGGTGCGCCTGCACCGGGCGCGCCCTTCCATGACCATCGTCCTCACCGCCGGCAATCACGATGCGGCCGGGCGCCTCGAAGCGCCGAGCCCGATCCTCGAGGCCATCGGGGTTCGGGTCATCGGCAATGTCCGCCGCCGCGACGGCGCCCTGTCCATCGAGCGTCATCTCGTGCCGATCTTCAGGAACGGCGATGTGGCGGCGCAGATCCTGGCCGTGTCCTATCCCACCGCCGCCTGCCTGCCGCCCCTACGCCGGGAGGAGGGTTCGCCCATCGTCCGGGCCGTGCGGGCCCTCTACGCCCAGGTGATGGAGGCGGCGACGCCGCATCTCTCCGGCCTGCCGCTTCTCCTCACCGGGCATCTGCACGTGGCCGGGGGGACCGAATCTGAGGGGGCCGAGCGCCGCATCCTGGTCGGAGGCGAACATGCCGTGCCGCCCGACGTGTTCCCGGTGGAGGCCGATTACGTGGCGCTGGGCCATCTCCACAAGGCCCAGACCATCGGTGGCGGGATGGTGCGGTATTCCGGCTCGCTGATCCCGCTCTCGGCCACCGAGCAGCCCTACGCGCATGGGGTGAGCCTCGTCACCCTCGGCGATGGACCGGCCCGGGTGGAACACATCCCGATCCCGCGCCCGGTTCCGTTCCTGCGCCTGCCGCCGCGCGGAGACATGCGGCTCTCCGAACTCGGCGACCATCTCAAGGCGCTGGGCCTCGACCCGGCCCTGCCGATGGAGGAGCGGCCCTATATCCAGGTCCGCCTCGCCCGCGAGGGGCTGGGGCCGGGCCACCGCGCGGAGGTGGACCGGATCGCCGAAGGCTTCCCCGTCCGCATCGTCGATACCCGCGTGACGGCGGCGGCCGATCCGGTGGCGGAGGCCGTCGACGCGGCGCCGCTGGTGCGCCTGTCCGAGCGCGACCCGGAAGACCTCTTCCGCCTCGCCTTCGCGCGCGTGCGGGGCACCCCGCCGGAGCCGGCGCATCTGGAGGTGTTCCACCGGGTCCGGGCCGAGGCCGAGGCCTGAAATCCGCCACGCTGGCGCTTGTCACGCCGCCGTTACCCTGTACATATTATAATTCGATTGTGCGCCATCGAGTTTTGCCGGCCCATGCCGATGCGAGCCGGGCGACGGGGGAAACAGCGCCATGAAATCTACGATCGTCGCCACCGGCTGCGCCATGGCGCTCGCCCTCGCCTCTCCGGTTCAAGCCGAGGAGGCGGATGCCGCCGCCATCGTCAACGGCCAGTTCGTAGCCGGCGGCAACAAGCCCGGAGTGCGGGCCAGCGGCGCCAAAGGCGTCTGCCTCACCGGGCAGTTCACGCCCTCGGCCGAGGCGGCGGGGCTGTCCAAGGCACCGCATTTCGCCAAGACCGTGCCGGTGACGGCGCGATTCTCGATGGGCGGCAGCAATCCGAACGTGTCGGACAAGGCCAAGCCGGTGACGCGGGGCTTCGCCATGCGCCTGCGCGACCCGGCGGGCGACCTCGTCCTCGTCATCATTTCCGCGCCGGTCTTCTCGGCGCGCACGCCCCAGCAGCTGTTCGATTTCGTCTCCGTCCGCGCGCCCGGGCCCGACGGCAAACCCGATGCCGAGAAGGTCAAGGCTTTCGCCGCCGCCAATCCGGAGACCACGAAACAGGCGGCCTGGCTCAACGCCCGCCCGGTTCCGGCGAGCTATGCCGGCGTCGATTACTGGGGCGTCCATGCCTATACGCTGACGAACGCCAAGGGCGAGGCGCGGGTGGTGAAGCTGAAGACCGTCGCGGATGCGGGACAGCTCGGCCTGAGCGAAGACGACCTCAAGGCCAAGCCCGACAGCTTCTATGCCGATGAGTTGAAGGACCGCCTCGCCAAGGGGCCGGCTACCTTCTCCCTGGTGGCGATCCACGGCGAGGCCGGCGACCCCACCGCCGACCCGACCGCTTTGTGGCCCGAAGACAGCCGCAAGAGCACGACGCTCGGCACCCTCGCGATCACGGCTCTCGAGCCCGCCGCCACCTGCGACGCGGCCACGTTCGATCCGGTGGTGGACCTCCCCGCCGGCATCGCCGGCCCGGCCGACGACCCGATGTTCGCGATTCGCTCACCGGCCTATGCCGTGTCGCTGTCGCGCCGCTCGCAGTAGGGGCACGCTCGACCCGCCTGCCCGATCGCGAGGGGATCACGCGACCGGGCAGGCCGGAGGACGGCGCAGGCGTCAGAAGATGAAGCTGCCTTCCGTCACGGAATCGGCCGTGACGGAAGGCAGGATGATCTTGTTCGAGGCTCCGGTGTCACCCGTGAAGGTGATGATCGTGTTGGCCTCGCCGTGGAACGATCCGATCTTCACGTCATCCATGCTGCCCGTGATGACACCGATGTGAAGCACATCCTCGGTCACATCGAACTTGCGGATGACATCGCGGCCATCGCCCGAGACGAACTCGAAGGTGTCGGCGCCCGCGCCGTCGAAGAGGGAATCGCCGCCCTTGCCGCCGGTGATGTCGTCGCTGCCCTTTCCAGCCACGATGCGGTCGGCTCCGTCCGTGCCGGTGATCGTGGAGCCGCCAACGGCCAAGCTCTGCGAATAGATCTTCGCACCGATATCGACGCCCGTCATGCTGAGGGCCGCCCCATCGCGGACATAGACCCTCTCGATGCTGGCCAAGCCGGTGAACGAAGCGTCGGTCAGGGCGACGGCACTGCCTTTGTTTACGAAGAGCAGGTCCGTCCCCTCGCCACCATCCACCATCACGGGCGAACTGCTGATGACGAGGCGATCATTGCCATCCCGACCGTACAATTCGTCGGAACCGCCATTGCCGTTCAGCGTATTGGCGCCGACGGTTCCGTAAAGGACATCGTCGGACGCACTGCCGAGGATGTTCTCGAACTCCTCATATCCATCAATCAGCGCGCCAGGGCCGAAATCGAGCGTCCTGGCTTCCGTGTTGACGGATTGCTGATACCCAGACGTAGAATCATTAGGATCGAAGTCGCAATCCAACGTATAATGAAGTTCTGCTATCTCAATATCCGAAGGACAGATTCAATCTGAAAATTTTATAGATTGATATGATTTGCATAATTTATAATACAGTTATAGCTCGGTCCGGATTCCTCTGGATAAACCGCTCCCGAGCGAGAAGCCGGTCTCCCGCGGGCGGGTGAAGAACGCCACCCTCGCGTCGGGCCGCACAGAAGGGAGACGAGGGTTCGGGTGCCGAATTCACCCCTACCCGGAGGCGATCATGTCCTTGATCCGGCCGGCCAGCGCTTCCATCACGAAGGGCTTGGTCAGCACCTGCATGCCGGGCTCGAGATGCCCGTTGCCGACCACGGCGTTCTCGGCATAGCCGGTGATGAACAGGATCTTGAGGTCGGGCCGCGCCACCCGCGCCGCGTCGGCCATCTGGCGGCCGTTCATGCCGCCGGGCAGGCCGACATCGGTGACGAGGAGGTCGATGCGCACGTCCGATTGCAGCACCTTGAGGCCGGAGGCGCCGTCGGCCGCCTCGATGGCGGTGTAGCCGAGCTCTTCGAGCACCTCGGTCACGAGCATGCGCACGGTGGGCTCGTCATCGACGATGAGCACGGTCTCGCCCCGTTGCGCGCGCGGCGCGGCGGCGAAGGCGCCGGCCTCGTCCACCTCGGAGGCTTCGCCGTAATGGCGCGGCAGGTAGAGGCACATGGTCGTGCCCTCGCCGAGTTCGGAATAGATCCGCACCTCGCCGCCCGATTGCCGCACGAAGCCGTAGATCATCGACAGGCCGAGGCCGGTGCCCTCGCCCAGCGGCTTCGTCGTGAAGAACGGATCGAAGGCGCGGGCGATCACCTCCGGCGTCATGCCGGTGCCGTTGTCGCTGACGCAGAGGGAGAGATACTGGCCCGGTTCGAGGTTGCGTTCGCGGGCGGCATGCCCGTCGAGCCATTTGTTGGCGGTCTCGATGGTGAGGCGGCCGCCATCCGGCATGGCGTCGCGCGCGTTGATGCAGAGGTTCAGCAGCGCGTTCTCGAGCTGGTTGGGGTCCACCAAAGCCGGCCACAGGCCCGCTGCGCCGACCACCTCGATCGTCACCGCCGGCCCGACCGTGCGGCGGATCAGTTCCTCCATCCCCGAGACCAGGGCGTTCACGTTGGTGGGCTTCGGGTCCAGCGTCTGGCGACGCGAGAAGGCCAGCAGCCGATGGGTCAGGGCCGCCGCCCGGCGCGAGGCGCCCTGCGCGGCGTTGATGTAGCGGTCGAGTTCGGTCAGGCGCCCCTGCGCCATGCGGGTCTGCAGCAATTCGAGACTGCCCGAAATGCCGGTGAGCAGGTTGTTGAAGTCGTGGGCGATGCCGCCGGTGAGCTGGCCCACCGCCTCCATCTTCTGGGACTGGCGCAGGGCCTCCTGGGTCTGGGCGAGAGCGGCCTCGCGGGCCTTCTCCTCGGTGATGTCGCGGGCCACCGCGTAGAAGACGTCGCCCACCGGCGCGCTGACCCAATCGAACCAGCGATACTCGCCGGCCGCCGTGCGGATCTGGTTCTGGTGCCGCATGGTGCGGCCCTGGCGCATCGCCTCGACGATCCCGGCGCTGACATCGAGGAAATCCGGGTGGATGATCTGCCAGAACGGCGTCGCCAGCAGGGTCGCCTCGTCGTAGCCGAGCATCTCGCTCCAGGCCGGGTTCACGCTGAGGAACTGGCCGCCCAGGGTGCCCGACATCAGCAGGTCGGGGATCAGCGTCCAGATCCGCACGCGTTCCTGGATGCGCTCGGCGATCTCGCGTTCGAGCTCCGCCCGCGAGCGGGCCAGCACGTCGCGCGCCTCGACGATGTCCTGGATCTCGGTGCAGGTGCCGAACCAGCGCACGATCCGGCCGCCGCCGTCGCGCACGGGCTGCGCCCGCCCCAGCACCCAGCGGTACTGGCCCGACCGGTGCCGCAGGCGATACTCGATATGGTAGGGCTCGCCCGTCTCCAGGCTATGGCGCCACACCGTCCAGGCCTTGTCCTGGTCGTCGGGGTGGAAGAGGCCGTTCCAGCCCGCGCCGTCGGTGGAGCCCGCCGGGACGCCGGTATAGTCGTACCAGCGTTGATTGAAGTAATCGTGGTGCCCGTCCGGCAGGGTCGACCACACCATATGGTCGATGGAATCGGCGATGGCCTGGAACCGCCCTTCGCTCTGGCGCAGGCGCTCCTCCGCCTCCCGGCGCTCGTCGATGTCGATGACCGAGCCGACATAGCCGAGGAATTCGCCCTCCGTGCCGAAGCGCGGGGTCGCCGCATCGATGGCCCAGCGATAGGTGCCGTCGGCCCGGCGCAGGCGATACTCGACCCGGAAGGGCTCATGCGAAGCATTGGCGGACAGGAAGGTGTCCGCCGCCAGCCCCTCGTCGTCGGGATGCGTCGCCTTGGTCCAGCCGAGGCCGAGGGCCTCCGCCTCGGTCTGCCCGGTGAACTCGTACCAGCGCCGGTTGAGGTAGATGCAGGACCCGTCGGGAATCGTGACCCACATCATCACGGGGGCGTGGTCCGCCATGTTGCGGAACCGCGCCTCGCTCTCCGTCAGCGCTTCGGCCTGCGCCCTGCGCTGGGTCTCGTCCCGGGCGATCCGAAGGAAGCCGGGCGAGCGGCCCTGCAGGTCCGGCGGCAGCCGGTGGAGGGAGCCGGCGAGGAACACGCGCGTCCCGTCCGAACGCTGGTGCCAGCGCTCGGCATCGGCGCGGCCGGTCTCGACGGCCCTGGAGATCTCCCCGGCATCGATCCCCTTCGCCCGGTCCTCCTGCGTGAAGATCATCGAACCGTGACGGCCGAGCGCATCGGCGACGCTCCAGCCGAGAACCTCGACGGCACCCGCCGACCAGCTCGTGATGACGCCCTGCGGGTTCATGGTGAAGACGACGTGGTCGCGCGCGCCCTCCATCACGAGGCGCAGGCGCTCCTCACGTTCGCGCAGGGCCTCTTCGGACGCCCTGCGCTCGCTGATGTCGCGGTAGAAGACCGAGAGGCCGCTTCCCGACGGGTAGACCCGCACCTCGATCCAGATGTCCTGCTGAGTCGAGGTATGGCGGTAGGTGAGTTCGGCCGAGGCCCGCTCGGCCATGGCGCGGCGGTAGAGCGGCCAGGTCGGCATCCGCTCGGCATCCGGCCACACGTCGAGGAGGTGACGGCCGAGGATCGCCTCGGAGGGGCGGCCGTCGAGGCGCAGGCCCTCGGCGTTGATGCGGCGGACACGGAAATCGCGGTCGAGCAGGAGGAAGCCCTCGCCCATCCCGTCGAGGACGCCCCGCACCTCGGCCTCGCTCTCGCGCAGCCGGGTCTCGGCGCCGACCCGGCCGGTCGTCTCGGTGCAGGCGCAGAAGAAACCCGCGACGGAGCCGTCCTCTTCTCGCACCGGCGTGTAGGAGAAGGCGAAATGCGTCTCCTCCGGAAAGCCGTTGCGTTCCATGACGAAGGAGACATCGTCCATCTGGATAGAGAGTCCCGCATAGGCATCGGCGACGATGGGCGCGAGGTCGCTCCAGATCTCCGACCAGACCTCCGCGATGGGACGCCCCATCGCGTCCGGGTGCTTGTGGCCGAGCAGCAGCGCATAGGCGTCGTTGTAGAGGACGATCCGCGACGGCCCCCAGGTGATGAACATGGGCTGGCGCGAGGCGACCATCATCGCCGTCAGCGTGCGGAGGGAAACAGGCCAGGACTCGAAGGGTCCGAGGGGCGTCGCAGACCAATCCGCGGCCTCGATCAGCGCGCCGCACTCGCCGCCGTTCACGAGGACACTCACTGCCACCCTCTCTTCGTCGCCATGCTCGATGCAGGATGGCCCGATGCGGGATCGGATCGCGCGCCCGCACAGAAGCGATGCCTTTGCCAACGGCCAAGGTCGACCCGCCGTTCCCCGCCGGAGCCCGTGCCAAGGGGGCCTTCACCGGGGGGAAGGTCTCGCATCGTCATCGCGGCCCGATGACACGAGCCGGTGTCCGATGTCAAAGTCGCGGCGCCTGCCGGTCAATATCTCCGTTTGAAAGGTCGTCCTGAAAGATCGCCCCCAGGCTCCCGTTCCGATTCCTGGTGGTGGAAATCCGACGCTTGGTCCCCATCGCTCAACGTCCGGGAAGGGTGGACTTTTGCCAGTCTGCTTTGGGCGAGGAACGCCCTTGGCGGGCATCATCCAAGGCTTCGTCGGACTCCCACTTGAAAGCATAGATCAATGAGCGGGAGACGCCGGCACCGATCTGAGGAGCCGACCCCGATGAGGTCCTCACGTCTCGCCCAGCTACGTCCAGACGTTCTGCACCGTCCCCTGTCCGCCGATCCGCTAGGGCTCGCGCCGCTTGCTACACCACGCCTGAGGTGAGGTGCCGTGACAAGACGGCCAAGTGCTTATGAGGGCCCGAGAGCGGAGAACCCATCCCGGCCGACGGCGACCCGTTCCTATGAGGGGCATGCGACGTGCTGGCAGGCCACCCACGGCGATATGTTGCGTAGGTGGCCCAGAGCCCTGAGTATCAAGAAGCCCTGGCCGAACGCAAAGTGTCCGGCCAGGGCGTGTCACGGGCTTACGCCACCAGGAAGTCGGCGTGGGTCAGCGTGACCTTGGTGTCGATGACGGCGAACTGGATGGCCGTCTTGGCCGTGCCGCTACCATCGGCGTCGTAGGAGAGCGCACCGGTGTCGTGGTTGTAGAGGATGCGGTCGTTGGAATCGACCACGGCGCCGGTATTGCCGAGATCCTTGAAGGCGCTCGACGCGAGGCCACCCGCCGAGAGGGCGGAGAACACGCCCCGCGCCAACTGGATCGTGTCATCCGCCACCGCGAAATCGGTGAGGCGGTCGATGTTGCTCGAACCTAAGGCCGTCGAGAACACGAAGGTGTCGTTGCCGGCGCGGCCATAGAGTAGATCAGCGCCAGCGCCACCGTTGAGGGTGTTGGCACCCGCATTGCCCACCAGGGTGTTGGCAAGTTCGTTGCCACTGAGATTGATCGCGGTGGTGCCGGCCGCACTCGTCGTGTCGAGCCGCTCGATCTCCTGACCGGCTCCGAGCACGTAGCTGATGTTCGTCAACACCCGGTCGGTGCCGCCATCCGCCACCTCGAACACACGGTCGCCCGCAGTGTCGACGAGGTAGGTGTCGTTGCCGGCGCGGCCATAGAGCAGGTCAGCGCCAGCGCCACCGTCGAGGGTGTTGGCACCCGCATTGCCCACCAGGGTGTTGGCAAGTTCGTTGCCACTGAGCTTGATCGCGGTGGTGCCGGCCTCACTCGTCGTGCCGAGCCGCTCGATCTCCTGACCGGCTCCGAGCACGTAGCTGATGCTCGTCAACACCCGGTCGATGCCGCCATCCGCCACCTCGAACACGCGGTCGCCCGCAGTGTCGACGAGGTAGGTGTCGTTGCCGGCGCGGCCATAGAGCAGGTCAGCGCCAGCGCCACCGTCGAGGGTGTTGGCACCCGCATTGCCCACCAGGGTGTTGGCAAGTTCGTTGCCGCTGAGCTTGATCGCGGTGGTGCCGGCCGCACTCGTCGTGTCGAGCCGCTCGATCTCCTGACCGGCTCCGAGCGCGTAGCTGATGCTCGTCAACACCCGGTCGGTACCCCCACCCGCCACCTCGAACACGCGGTCGTCGGCAGTGTCGACATAGTAGATATCGTTGCCGCCGAGCCCCTGAAGCGTGTCGGCTCCAGCCTTGCCGTCGAGGATGTTGGCGCCGCCATTGCCCAGGATCGTGTTGGCCAGCGCGTTACCGGTGCCGTTGATGGCGGCGGTGCCGGTGAGTGTCAGGTTCTCGACATTGGCCGCTAACGTGACGCTGACGGACGAGCGGACAGTGTCTGTGCCGGCATTGGCCGCCTCGACGACGACATCCCCGGCGTTGTCGACCACGTAGGTGTCGTTGCCGACGCCGCCCGCCATCCGGTCCGCGCCCCTACCGCCGTTGACGATGTCGTTGCCGGCCAAACCGAGGATGACGTTTTTCCCTTCGTCACCCGTGAGCCGATCGCTGAACTCGCTGCCTTCGAGGTTCTCGATGTTCAGGAGGCGGTCCTTTTCCGCCGGGATCGTTGTTATGATGGGAGGGGGGGTGATGATGACTCCCCCCTCGGAGGGGAAAGGGTCTGGTTGAAACACGATCGTCTTTTCTGGGACGACCGCCTGCCAGTCCTGCTCATCGAGGGACACGATCACGCCGGCCTTCGCCGATTTGTAGCTCGCGATGTCGACGCCGTCGCCGCCGTCCATACGGTCGTCGCCGACGCCGCCGTCGAGCCGGTCGTTGCCCGTGCCGCCGATCAGGATGTCGTCGCCGCCGTTGCCGTGAAGGGTATCGTTGCCGTCGCCCTCTGCGCTGTAGACGATCCCGCCGCCGCCGCCCCGGAGCGTGTCGCCGCCTTGGCCGCCGAAGAGGGTGTCGTTGCCTTTCAGGCCCTCAAGCGTGTGAGGGGCGAGCAACTTCTCACCCCATTTGGTGGTGATCACATCGAGGCTCGAATCAGCCCGAAGATTGGTGTCGTCGTTGTTCGTACCCTTGATATGCTGACCTTGCGTCAAGCTCAGCAGGGCAGCGGCAGCTTTTTCGAGCTTTTCAATGCCTCTTGCTTCTCTGAAATAATTGTTGAAGGTATCTTCTTCTAATTTATTGAAATCAGTCAGAAAGTTCGGTTTTGTTGTTTGCTCTACAGGTGCGCGCCTTATGTATAGATCCTTGATGGCACTATAATCAGTCACTTCTCTTAGGGATTGAGATCCATTGGCGTAAATGAGGGTTGTCGCATCGAGCATCTGCTGTACCGATGCAGTCCCCTTGTCCCCTGCGAATATTTCGGCCTGAAAAATCGATCCGGACGCCGGCTCGTAGGAAACCCTGATCCATACTTGCGTGAAATCACCGGATTGCCTCTCATACACATCGAGCTTCGCCGGCATATTGTTCTGAGCGGACTCTTCGAACTTTTCGATACCCGTGGACAGCGATTCAATTGCCGTCTGCAATGTCTCTTTATATTGTGCGCTGGACGTTGCCCCATCGCCGATCTCGCGAATGACGGCAATTCGAGTGGTAATTGCGGATAGCAGCGCCGGAACGGCAATGGCGGCATCGGCATTGCTATCCAAAAGATAGTTCTTTGCCCGTGTGACCGCAGATGTCGAGAGTCTTTCCGCCTCAAACAGGTAGCTGTTTGCCAGTTCAGGATCGCTTGTTGTTAGGTACTGATGGACGTAAGTTTTAGCATCGCTTACGTCGGACTTGATATTTGATAGAATATTTCGATCGATATCGTTCCTAACTTCATCGACTGCCGCAAGTACCTTTTTGTTCAGCTCGACGATCTGATCGAGCTGCTCGCTCATTTCATCCAGGCGTTCCACGGTCGGATCCGTGTCTGCGCCACCGAAGATCTGGGTCAATTCTTTAGGGAGTTCGACACCAGGAATCAGCGAGACCAAGTTGACGGCTAGATTTGCAACGTTCAAGGCCGCGTCGAAATATTCGAACTTCAGCCCTTTGCTTACCGAGTTAGCCATTGTATTTTCCCCCTCTTAATTAAATATTTCGAGAGGCATTAGCACGATGCGCGACAGACGCATATGAAGGGATTCTACTGTTGCGCTCGGAAGTCTTGGCGTAGCGTCTCATCGCATCGTTTGTGGCGCGATGTCACACTCCAGCCTCCCTTAGGATTGGTGGAGCCATGTTCCTATGTCGGCTTTCGAGCCCGACAAAAACTGCTTCTCACGGCGGTGTTGGGGCGGGACCTGTCTGTCCGTTCTACGGCTGGCTTGGGTGGATTGCGGATGGGTCGTCGGCGATAAGGTCGTGAGATGTGGCCTCATGACAGGCGCCGAAGAGCTTCCAAGCGCGGCACGAGGCAGATGCCGCACTCTTCGATCTCGTTTCCTCCTCCGAAGAGACCGCTCGTTTCCTTCCGGCGTTCTCCGAGGGGGCGAATTCAAGATGAACGACTATGGGCGTCCGCCATCCCAAGAGCTCCGAATTCGGGTCGATGCCATCCGGTCTGCGGGACCGTTCACACCGATTTTGGCACCCGCGCCGTCATTCCGGAGCGCCGAAGGCGAGCCCGGCCCCGGAGGGCCGCGCCAGAGGCGTGCGAGCCAGATCCGCCGGGCGTGCCCTATCGAGCCCACGGAGCGGCTCTCGATTCCGGGCTCCGCGATGCGGCCCCGGAATGACGACGTGGCTTGTTCAGTGTCATGCCACATCCCGTTCACCCGAGTTCGAAGCCCTGCCGCCATCCCGCCGCGTGTGGACATCGTTGCGCGGCGTCTGCATCACCCTCGTCCGCTCGTCATCCTGGGCTATGACACCCTTCCCCGCATCCCCCTGACTTCTTCGAAACGAGGCCACGACCCTTGCGCATCCTGGCGATACGCGGCGAAAATCTCGCGAGCCTGGCGGCTCCCTTCTCCGTCGACCTGTCCGGCGGCCCCATCGGCGCCACCGGGATCTTCGCCATCACCGGCGAGACGGGGGCGGGCAAGTCGACCATCCTCGACGCCCTCTGCCTCGCGCTCTACGGGCGCTATCCGCGTGTCGCCACGAGCGGCCGCGAGCGCGCGCCCGATCCCGGCGGCGATCCCATCACCATCGGCGACGAGCGGGCGATCCTGAGGCGGGGGGCGACGGAGGGTTTCGCCGAGGTCGATTTCATCGGCCGGGACGGGCAGAGCTACTGCGCGCGATGGTCGGTCTACCGAGCGCGCGGCAAGGCCAATGGCCGTCTCCAGAACAAGACGCGCTCCCTCACCCGGCTGGCGGATGGGAGCTCCGTCGGCGACAGCAAGGCCGGCCTCGTCGACGCGGCGATCTGCGACCTCACCGACCTCACCTTCGACCAGTTCCGCCGCACCGTCCTGCTGGCCCAGGGCGAGTTCGACGCCTTCCTCCTGGCTGCCGAGGGCGAGCGCGCGGAACTCTTGGAGAAGATCACCGGCACGGCGATCTATTCCGAGATCTCGAAACGGGTTCATGCCGGCACCGAGGCGGAGCGCGCCAAGGTGAAGGAGCTGGAGGCTCATCGCGACGCCGTCGGCCTCCTCGACGAGGCGGCGCGGGCGGAGAAACACGCTGAACGGGCGCGGCTCCTCGCCGAGGTGGCGGAGTTGTCCGGCCGTCTGGCGGAGCTGAACGCGGCGCTGGCCCATGCGCGGCGCATCGCCGACACACGGGGTCAGGTGGCGGCGGCCGAAGCCCGCCTCGCCCTGGCGCGCGAGGCCCTGGACATCCATCGGCCCGACAGCCTTCGCTTGGCTGAGCTCGACGCGGTCGAGCCCCTTCGCGAGCCGGCGAGAAATGCGGCGCGGGCAGAGCGGGATCTCGCCGCCGCCGAAGCCGCCCTGGCACTGGCCCTGACGACGCACGGCGAGGCCGAAGCGCGGGCCGAAGCCGCGCGGGTGGCTCATGACGAGGCCGCCAAGGCGGACGAGGCGTCGGAAGCCGGGTTCAAGGCGCTCGGGCCGGTCTGGACGCGGGCGGCCGAACTCGACACCCGGATCGGCGAGGCCGCCACCGAATCCGCCCTTGCCGCCGAGGCGGCCGACGCCGCCAAGGCGAAGGCTCTGGAGGCACAGACGGCGCTGGCCCATCTGGATGCCAGTCACGCGGCGGCGGCGTCCGCGCGCAGCGACGTCGCCGCCCGGTTCGCGGCCGATACGGGCGGGGCTTTTCTCGCCCATCGGACGAACGAGGCCGAGCAGCTCTTCGCCAAGCGCGCGAGCCTCGGCGCAGAACTGGCCCAGGCCAAGGCCGATCTCCGCAAGGCCACGGGCGAAGCCTCCCGCCTCTCGGCATCGATCGCCACGGGGGACCGGGCGATCACACAGGCAAAGGCGGCGCGGACGCAAGCGGCCGAGCGCCGGGCAGCGCTGAGCACCGAGCTCGAACAGGTCGGCGAGGCCTCGGCACGGGCGCGCTCGGGCACGATCGACCGGCTCGCCGAGCAGCTGCGCGAGGCGCTGCCCCTCGCGCGCAGCCACGCGGAGGCGTCCCTCGCCCTCGAACGGGCCAGGACCGAGGCGGAATCCGCGAGGTCGGCCTTGGAGGCCGCGAGGTTGGCCAGCGAAGAGGCCGCCGCCCGGCAGGCCCGCGCGGTCGAGCTGCGAAAGGCCGTCGCCCCTCTGGCGGAGCTCGCCGAGGAGGCCGTCTCGCAGCAGGCCGCGCATCTGCGCAGCCTGCTGATCGAGGATCAGCCCTGCCCGGTCTGCGGCGCCACCGATCATCCGCATGCCCGGGACCAGGATCAGGATGGGCTCGGGCGGGTGGCGGCGGCGCTGAAGGCCCAACGTGCCGAGCAGGATGCGGCCATCGCCGCCGCCGGACAATCCCAGGCGGAGGCAGCGTCGGCACGTGCCGCCGCCGGTGCGAGGTTGAGCAATACCGAGGAGGCAGCGGCAGCCGCCATCGAGACGCTGGACCGCGCCAACGCCGCCTATGCGCTTCTCCGCCCGCACCTCCTCGCCACCCATGGCGATGCGGCGGTCGGCGGACATGTCCCGACAAGGCTCGATGCCGAGGCGGTGTCCATGCTCACGGGCCTGATCGACGCCCTCAAGGTCGCACGCGAGCCGCTGCTGGCCGCGCTGGAGCGGGCCGGGACATTGCGCGGCGAGATCGACGCCGTCGCGACGCGGATCGAGGCCGGGGGCCGGGAGATCGAGGCGGCGGAATTGGCCTGCGCGGCCGAACGCGAGGCCCTGCGCCTCGCCGAACTCACCGCCAACGGCGGGACGGTCCGCGTCTCGAGCCATACGGAGCGGCTGGACTCCCTCGCCCGCGAGATCACCCCCTATCTCGCTTGCGCCGGCCTGTCGCTGGCCGATCTCGACCGGGACGGGGCCGGCGCGGCCAGGCGCGTGGCCGAGATCGCCGCCGTGCACCGCGCCCTCGACCGCCAGCGCGAAGAGCTCGACCGGGAAGTCCAGGCCCTCGCGTCGCGTCGTGCCGGCGCGGCCGAGGCCCTGGGCTTCACCCGTGCCGCCGCGGACGCGGCCGGACGCCAGGCGCTGGCCCGTTCCGAAAAGCTCGCCGAGCTGCGGGCCGAACGGGCGCCCCTCCTCGGCGGCGAGGAGACCGGCCTGCATCGGACCCGGACCAACGACGCGCGCAAGCTCGCCCGCGATGCGCTGAAACGGGCGGAGGAGGCCCGCGCCGCCGCCCTCGCCGCCCTCGCCTCGGCGGTGACGGCGGCCGAGCACGGGACCTCTTCCCGCGACGCGGCCCGTCGGCTGCGCGAGGAGGCCGATGCCGTCTTCACGGCCGCCTGCGCCCCGCGCGGCGTCGAGGCGGTGCGGGAGGCCCTCGCCCTGCCCCCGGAGATCCGCTCCTCCCTGCGCCTTGCCGTGGAAGCCCGCATGGCGGAAGCCCGCGAAGCGGAGACCGCCCTCGCCACGCGGCGGGCCGACCTCGCAAATCTGCTCGACGCGCCCGAGATCGACGGTCCGGCCACGCAAGCGGCGGCGTCCGGCCTCGGCGAGACGATCACCGCCCATCAACAGGGTCTCGGCGCCATCACGGCCGATCTCGAACGGGACGACGCGGCGCGCCTGCGCGCGGCGGGGCTGGAGGCGGCGATCGCCGAGGCACGCGCCGACTTCTCTGTCTGGGAGGCGGTGAACGACGCCGTGGGCTCGGCCAGCGGCATCAAGTTCCGCCTCTTCGCGCAAGGGGTGACGCTGGAGCACCTGGTCCGGCTCGCCAACGAGCACCTGCTGGCCCTGAGCCCGCGCTACCGGCTGGTGCGCGGCGACCCGGCCAACCTCTCCCTCCACGTGGTCGACCGGGACATGGGCGAGGAGGTGCGCGCCACCCGCAGCCTGTCGGGCGGCGAGCGCTTCCTCGTCTCCCTCGCCCTCGCCCTTGCCTTGTCCGGTCTGGAGGGCCGCGATTCCTTCGTCGACACGCTCTTCATCGACGAAGGCTTCGGCTCCCTCGACGCCGAGACCCTCGACCTCGCCGTGGACGCCCTGGAGACGCTCCAGGGCCGTGGCCGCAAGGTCGGCGTCATCACCCATGTGGCGGCGATGATCGAGCGCATCGCCGTGCAGGTCCGGGTGGAGAAGCGCGGCAACGGCCGCAGCGTGGTCAGGGTCGTGGAGGCGGGGGCGGGGTGAGGCCGGGTCTGGCCGGCGCCGTCCGGCTTCCTCCAAGGGCACGAGGGGTGGGACGCCGCCCAGTGGCGTCCCACCCCTTCCATTTTCGTCCGTCCAAACCCGACGACGTGTTCCCCTCGGGGTCAGGCGGCCCGCACGGTCGCCAGGAAGCGGCCGACCTCGCTCGAGAGATACTCGGAGTGACGCGAGAGTTCGGACGCCGAGACGAGCACCTGGGCGGCGGCGGCTTCCGTTTCCTCGGCGGCGCCTGCCACGCCGGAGATGTTGTAGGTCACCTCCTTCGTTCCGGCGGCCGCTTCGGCCACGTTCCGCACGATCTCCTGGGTCGCCGCCCCCTGCTCTTCCACCGCGGAAGCGATGGCGGTCGCGACACCATTGATCTCCTGGAGGCGGCCTGCGATCTCGCCGATCGCGTGGACCGTCTGCTCGGTGGAGCCCTGGACACGCGCGATCTGACCGGAGATCTCCTTGGTGGCCTGGGCCGTCTGGTTGGCGAGTTCCTTGACCTCGGCGGCGACGACGGCAAATCCGCGTCCCGCTTCCCCGGCCCGCGCCGCTTCGATGGTGGCGTTGAGGGCGAGCAAGTTCGTTTGGCTCGCGATCGTCGAGATCATCTCGACCACCGCGTCGATGCGCGCGACGCTGCCGCTCAGTTCCTCCACGAGACGGCGTGTCTCGCTGGCCTCGGACACGGCGGATTGCGCGAGATTGGCGGAGCCATCGACCTGACGCCCGATCTCCTGCACGGACGATCCCAGTTCCTCGGCCGCGGCCGCGACGGTGTTGACGTTGGTCGCCGCCTCCTCGGCCGCCGCCGCCACGGTGGTCGACCGACCGGCCGTCTGCCTGGCGGCCGATGTCATCGTCTGGGCCGTGGCCTGAAGCTCCGTGGCCGACGAGGCGACGAGCCCGATGACACTGCTGAAGGACGCCTCGAAATCGTCGGCCATCGCCATCATCGTGCTCTGGCGCTCGCGGAGAGCGGCTTCCTTTGCGATCCGATCACGGTCGGCCACATCGGCGGCTTTCTGGGCGACCATCGTCTTGATGCCCTCCACCGCTCTCCCGACCGCGCCGATCTCGTCCTTCCGGGCGGCGGCCTTGATCTCGGTGTCGATGTGACCGGCGGACATGTGCTCCAGAACCTTCACGAGACTTCCCAGCGGACGGGCGACCGTGCGTGACAGGAGCTGGCTGACGACGAGGGCCATGATGACCAGGGCCGAGAGCGTTGCGACGATCATCACGAACTTGAGGCGCTGGACGGGGGCGAACGCCTTGGCCTGATCGATCGACAAGGCGACGTACCATTCCATCGCGGGCGGCAGGTTGGGCACGCGAACGAAGGTCATGAGCGTAGAACGGCCCTCCTCCGTCACCTCCGTGAAAGCCGGTCCGATCGGCGGAAGGGGTCCGGAGACCAAGTCGGAAAGCGGCTTTCCGAGGAGCTCGGCCTTTGAATGGACGAGGATCTTTCCGGTCTTCGAGACCAGGTAAGCGTAGCCGAAACCACCGATATCGACCTCGTTGATCATCTTCGAAAGAACATCGACACTGAAGTCGTTGCCGATCACGCCGAACAGCTCCTTCGTCTCGTCATAGACCGGCGCTGAAATCGTGATGGTCATTTCCTGGGTGCTGGCGGCAATATAGGGGTCCGTCATGGCGACGCCCCCGGCTTCGACCGCAGCCTTGAACCAAGGACGCTCGCGTGCATCGTATCCTGGCCGGATGGGGCCCTTCGGGATCTTCGTGTAATTCCCCCGGACGTCCCCGAAGGAACTGAGAATGAACGACTTGGTCATGGCCGGCGATCCCAGAACCTTGTCGATCTGACGGTCGTCCATTCCCTTGACGATCTGCTGGGTGGCCATTTCCGCCAAGTCGGATTTGCCGATCAGCCAATTGCTGACGTTCCGGGACGCGGCGTTTCCGAGATTGGTCGCGCTCAGCCTGACCGCCCTCTCGACTTCTTGAGACTGGCTCGTGAACAAGTATAGCGACAGGCAGATCAGGAGCAGGAACAGGGAGATCACGATCGACGCCGTCGCTTTGGAAGCGACGCCGGAAAATCCTCCGAAGAGAGTATTGCGAGAGGTCGCTGCTTTCACGGCCCTGTTAAGTAGCATTATATAGCCTATTCGTTGCCGTCTTACCCTTGGAAGACTGCGCCCTCCATTTGCATGTGCAAGCGCGATATCGCCCACGAAGCTTAAGTATTAATTAATTCTTACTTTATGTGGCGGCTAACATTCAGCAATAGTCATCGGCTTGTTTGCAGACTGAAGAGAGCGAACAGGTCTCACCCGGCATTGTGGGGCTTTTGTCGATCGTTGTGGAAGAGCAGCGATGAATCGGGCGCCTTTCCCTGAGAGCCCCTTGGACAAGCGTCGGCGGCCGAGTGACCGGGCTGGAGGGCAATCGGCCGCGATGGCGAGATGGGGTTTGCAAGCGGACCATGCGGCATGAACGGCCTCATACCCGGTCTCACCGACCCTGACCCATAGGTCAGGATGAGTGAGATCCGGCGCACGACCGCCCCCGCGCCGTCGCGCGGGCAGGCCTCGATGAGTCAGACTCAGCGAGGTCTGTTCTCAGACGAAGAAACCCGAATCGACCTGCGAGACTCGGATATGGTCGAGCTCGACCGTACCGCCGCCCGACAGGGTGAGCAGGGCATAGCCGTCGGAGGATCGCCCGACGACATAGCTCTGCCCGGAGAGATCGATCCGGTCACCGCTCGAGGCGCTGAAATCGAACAGCGTGTCGTGTCCCGAATGGATGTCGAAAACCGAGCGGTTGGCTCCCGCGCCGAGGAAGAACTGGTCGTCTCCGCGCCCGCCGATCAGGACGTTGTCGCCCCTGTCGCCGATGAGAACGTCGTTGCCCCAACCGCCATAGAGCCTGTCGTTGCCGGCGCCGCCTTCGAGCCGGTCGTTGCCCAGGCCGCCGAGGAGCGTGTCAGCGCCGTCATTGCCGTAGAGCCGGTCGTGTCCGGCCCCGCCATTGAGGGCATTGTCGCCCGCATTGCCGCGCAACGCATTCGCCCCATCGTTGCCGGTGGCCTTCGTCGCGGCATTGCCAATGAGGATCAGGTGCTCGACATTCTCGCCGAGCGCGTAGGAGACGCTGCTCCGCACGTAGTCGGTTCCCTGGCCGGCCCACTCCACCACCACGTCGCGCCCGTCATCGACGAGGTAGGTGTCGTTCCCGGTCAGGCCGAACATCTTGTCGGACGAGAGACCACCGTCGAGGCGGTTATCGGCCGTGTTGCCGACGATCCGGTCATGCCCCCGGCCGCCGATGGCGTTCTCGATCAGGGAGCGGAGATCGCCCTGGTGCAGGAGCGCGTTGGCGACGTTGCCGACCGCGATCGCGTCGCCGCCGCTATAGGCCTGATGGTTGACGAGCTGCGCGGTGGAGAAGGTCGAGAAAGCCCCCGGGCGGAGATCCACGTCGAGGGCGGTCGCATAATTCGAGAGGTCGTAGGTGTCCCGGCCGTTGCCGTCCCAGACGGTCATGGAGATCTTGTTGGCGGTGGGAGCACCCTGGCCGATGCCGTCGATGGATAGCTCGCCGGTCTTGGTGTCCCAGCGATAGGTCGTGTTGCCACTCTGGGTCTGGAAATTGGCGCCGTAGAGGAATTGCAGGGCGGCGATGTCGTCCTGCATGTAGGTCTGAGGCTGGTTGAACCCCTCGCCTTCGAACGGATGATCGAAATTGGTCGGGTCGGACCGGTAGGTCATCAGCGACCAATCCTGCCCGTCCTTCTCCAGGGGAAGCGCCGCGGTGCCGTAGCGGGGCGGGCTACCGGCGAGACCGAGGTCGCCATTCAGGGGGACGTAGGTATAATCCTGATGGCCATGCTTCAGGCCGAGCGCATGCCCGATCTCGTGCATGTTCGTTGCCTGGCCCCAGTTTCCGATCGCCGGAACGCTGTAGAACGGCTGGTCGGAGTAGGTTCCGAACCAGACATCCCCGGCTTGGAGATTGCTCGACGGGAAGTTGGCATGGGCCGAGCCCTCCTCTTTCCAGAAGGTCTGGCTGAAGCGCAGCTCGGCATGGGTCGTGGCGGTCTCGGTGATCTCCTGGAAATTCAGGTTGGTGTAGGAAGCCACGAGGTCGAGGGTGTAGCGCGTCGCCTCCTGCTGCTGCGGATTGAAGGCCTGGTGGTAGAGGGGGTCTCCGAACTGACCCGGATTTTCCTCGTAACCGGACCCTTCGTAGAAGCTCCCGCTCGCGGGAAAGCTGTAGGTCAGCGTGCCGATCGTCCATTTCGCGCCGATCAGGACCCCGTCGATATGGTCCTCCCCGGCGAAATGGTACGTCCCGTCGCGATCTTGGAATTGATACAGCAGGGCGGTCTTGCCGTCGCTGCGGCTGACTGGTGCTGAACCCGGTACGGCCATTGTCTCGCGCCTTCACAATCGAGCATGATTGTTCGCGCCGTGATGGCCGGTCAGGGCGATGGCTCGCATCGACAGCGCTCAAGACTGGGTTCTTGAGGCTTTCCGGTTAAGACATAGCTTAACGACACTGAGAATGGTGGCCGGACAGGCGGATCTCCGAAGAGTTGCCAGGGGCAGGGCAGCCGGCCAAGAAGATGACGGCGCCCGGCTTTGAGCCGGAGCGCCATCTGGTCATCCGGCGGGTGGCGTCAGGATCAGCTTGCCGACGAAGGGGGCGTCGGCATTGCGGGTGCTGGTGCAGCCATAGGCGGTCTCGCCCGCCTTCATGGTCCGCAACCGCAGCACGCCCTTGCCGTTCTGCTTCACGGTGTAGCCCTTCTCGCTCATGACGTGGACGAGGTCGCCATCCGCGTGCAGCACCTTCGCATTCTCGAACTGTCCCTCGGCGGTGATCGTCACGGGAGCATTCGCCGTGCTGACGATATGAAGCTCCACATTCGTGTCGGCGGGCAGCCGCAACTCGGCCGGACTGCAGACGGGCTTTCCATTCTCGAGTGCAACCGTCAGCTCGACCGGCGGCATCGCATCGGTTGCCGGTGGCGCCAGAGGCTTGCTTTGGGAATAAGCCGGACCCGCAATGAGTACGGCCGCCGCTACGGCAAGGCTTCGACGAATCGTCATCATCTTTATTGGCTCCGTTACTTCGCATCCAGGCGGTGCGCAGCGTCATTCTGATAAGAACGACCACTCGCCCCTGTTCCAGGCTGCGACGAAGCGAGCCCCTGACCTGCGCTCCGACGGAGTGTCGGACCGATGGGGCGATGTCAGGCGACGAGGGGAGAGCGATCGAAACCGGCGAGCAGATCCTGCGGGTCTCGATAGATCGCGATGCAGCCGGCCTTCGACAGGTCCGCAGCGGGGAAGCCGCCACAGAGGACGCCGATCGTCGAGAGACCGGCTTTGGCCGCGGCCTCCGCATCGTAGGGCGTATCGCCGACCACGACGATCGATCGAGGTTCGAGGGGCGCGAGTTTCTTGAGGGCCGATTCGAAGATGTCGGGATGGGGCTTGGAGCGCTCCACATCATCCGAAGACGTAACGACGTCGACGAGGTCGGCGATGCCAAGCAACTCCTGATAATGCTCGACTTCGTCCTGCTTGCCCGAAGACCCCAGGGCGATCCGTAGATCCGCTGCCCTGATCCGCTCGAACAGAGCTCTCACCCCGGGAAACGGCCGCACCCGATCCAGGTACTCGCGCTTGAACAGGTCGGAGCGGTAAGCCTCGATCGTCTCGCCCTCGCGAGCGACGCGATCCGGCGGCAGGAAGACCGGCATCAGCTCGTCGCCGCCCTTGCCGATCTGGCGCCGGACCAGAGCGGGATCGGTCTCCACCCCGAAATGGGCGAAGGCATCGACCCAGGCCTGGGCATGCAGGTCGACACTGTCGAGCAGCGTCCCGTCGATATCGAAAATCACTGCGCGCATTGGTGGCCCTCCGCGCCGACAACCATCGGGAGGATGCGCCGTTCCGCCGGACCGAGGCCAAGGACCGATGGATGGCGGTCGAAGGGGGGGTCGCGTTGCGGTCGAAACGGGGGCAGCGTTGCGGTATCCGACGCGCCGCCGCTCCCCTCCAAAATGGGTCAGAGCGTGGCGGCGTGCCGCCCCGATGCGCGAATAAGCATTATCATGCTATATATTATCCTGGGCGGACCGCGTGTATGGCATTTTCGTTCTTGACCGAAGTGAGCGCCGTTTGCCCAATGATGAGCCATCACTGTCTCGACCCCCATGATCCCTACGCCCAGGCGGAAGTGCTGGTGACGTTCGAGGGAGTTTTCCCCGACATCCGCCTGTTATCGGCCATCGACCGGGAAGGTGACGACATCCTTTCGGATTTGATCGATGAGCAGAAGCGCGATTTGATCGATGAAATTGCCGCGTTCTATTACGAGGCGCGGACGGCAGCCTGACCGTCCGTCGCGCTTTGTTACTGGCTTCCGCTCAAAGACGCCTTTCGTACGATGGTCGGGCCGACTCTTCCTCGCGCGGCGTGCCGTCATACCCTTCCATCCAGGATAAACGCTCCTCGCTATCGCGAGGATAGGGACATGCATCCTTGGGATGGCCATGGATGCGGGCCTGCGCGCCCTGCTCGATAGGGTCGGGGCGCGAATGACGGATGTCGGCCATGGAACTGCCTCCGTGCTATGGGTGTGATCGGTCAACTCGGACAAACCGGTCGATGATCCCGCGACCAAAGGGTTCTCTCAGCCCTTTGTCCCCTCGGAGTGGGGCGACGGCCAAGCCTGGCGCTCGGCGTCCACCCCCGCACCATCGGCCTTGCAACCCGCCGCCGGATTGTCCCTCTCGTCATCCTCGACCTTGCCGATCATCTGCTCGAGCAGCGGTGGCAGCTTCATCGCAGAGGCATCGAGGATGATGGCGGCATCGAGCAGCGCATGGATCTGCGCTTCGGGAATGGGTTGACTGGCGATCTGGGCGCCGAGGACACGGTCTGCCAGCTGGCCCGCGAGCCGCGAGACCTCCGACAGCCGGCCAACCACATCCAGAGCGGTGGAGGAGGTATCCCGGCTCCGGTTCATGGCAGATGGTCTCCCCCGTCAGGTGCTCGGACCATGCCCCCACGCGCGGGACGCTTCTCGCCGGCTTCGCCGACCGTCAGCGCAAAGCCGCAGTGAAGGATCTGTCGATCGGGTTCAGGGATGTCATCCTGGGTCCGCGCATCTCGGGGGCGGTCAACTCGACATCGTCGAGTACCGCATTGGCGATCGCAACAAGGTCTTCCGCCGAAGCATCCAGCCGGGGACGGATGGCCTCGGCCAGACGCGTGACGAGGGTCTGCTCGACGCCCGGGTGAATCCGCGAATTCACCTGCCTGACATAGGCAGCCAGAACGTTCTCCGCGATGTCGCGCGCGGCCTTATCGGCTTCGGGTGTATCCTGCACGGAAAGCGTCCTGATGTTGGAGATCGGATCTTGCGAGGTGGCTCTTTGACGAGAGCCGGCCTCTGTCGCTTGGCTCGACAAGTCTCGAAACCACATCAGTGTTTCAGCAGGGTCTCGAACTTCTCCTCGGACGGCAGCGTGTTCGAGAATTGCGAAAGGCGGCTCAGGCTGGGCTCGGTCAGACCGCCCGCATTCGCATAGGCGGCAAGTGCGAAGCTCACCAGCAGCTCCGCTTCCTGCTGCGTAACGGCACGTCCGCTTAAGACACTCGCGGCTCCCCGCACCGCATGCACGGCCTGACCGAATGCCGGATCTCCCCTCAGCTCCGCGACACGTCTCGGCACCCTTCCCTCCTTCGGCTTCGTTCGCCAACGATCGCCTACCGGTGGCGGATCGCAATCGATCAAAGCGTCAGAATAGCCTTGGTTTCATCCGTCCCGAACGGCGCAGCACGGAAAGGCACGCCCGAATCGATCAGACAGCGAGTCAGTCGCTTGAACGATGAAGCAGGATAAGAATGAGATAGGGTAGGGTGAATTCCCCAGGGCGCTCGCGGTGTTACCCGTGGCATGGCTCCTGGCAGTTTCAGCTAGACTGGAAACCTAGCTAAGTGTTGGCGCGCCGGACAGCATGAAACTGCGAACGCTTATGTGATTGTTTTGCAAAGATAATTTTAGTGGCTGCTAGGATTGATCCTTCAGCCGGCAGTAAGCAGACAAGGCTTGAACTATGAGGAGGTGCCGCTTCGAATATGTGAGCCAACGAAGCGTCGAGCTTCAGATCAATCAAAAATAGGAAAAACTGGGTGCGACGCCAGGATTCGCAGCCAAAACCGACGGGGTACGACATCAAGGGGTTAGACCCTCGATCACCCGTCTCAAGTGGCATCGGACCTGGGAAATGGATCATCAGAGTGGACCCTGGTCAACGCTGGATTTGACGCACTCCACAGCGGCGAATGATGCCAGAGTGTCGGCAGCACGCTAGCGTTGTGGCCGCGTCAGCGTTCGAAGTAAGAGCATCTATGTTCTGTATAAGTATGTTGCGTGGGTTCCATGAGAGGATGAATCGGCATTGAGTTTTCCTCTTACACTCTGTTTAGCAACTATCCGCAGCATAAATACCTACCAGTCGTCGTGCGGCAGTAATTGCACACGAGCAGAGAGTGTCGCGCCAATGCAAGTGACAAGCTACGGGCTCTTTTGGAGAGCCGATGAGATAGAATGGTTTCCTGGCCAGGGAAATCGCAATGAATTTCGCCTGTTGGGTAGAATAGGGGTAAATCGCCCTACTGTAAGAGTGGCAGATTTTCGGTGTCAACAGGGTATTTACATCCTTTTTGACCAATATGGACCAGCTTATGTGGGACTGGCCAAAGGCGATCGTCTTGGAGCTCGCCTGCGCGACCATCACAAGGACCATCTTGACGGAAAGTGGGATCGGTTTTCCTGGTTCGGTTTCAACCCGGTAGGTGCTACGCCAGACAGCGAGGGCGTGCTGTCATTGAGTCAACCACGGCGGGACGTGACGGACGACACATCAACGACCATCGGCGACCTCGAAGCACTTCTCATTGCTGCGATGGGGCCAAAGCTCAATCGACAAAAAATGCGATTCGATGAGGCCGAGAGGTGGGAGCAGATCGGCTACTGGGAATGGAGGGAGACTTATCGATTGCGAATTGCGACCAACTAAATTGAGCACACCCGTTGCTATGTATGGTATACTGGCGAATCACCGTTGGATTGCAGATCCACCCAACCATTGCCATATATCCAACAGTCTAAATAATTCATATCTTCGAGCGATTCAACAATCGACACCGATCTTGACCTAGAGTTTCAGTTCATTTCATTCGATGATACAACGGCATAAGCAGATTTGTGGGATGGATCATGGTTCAACGCTAAACCACACCTGGTAGAGCGCGGCGCTCGTTAGTCCATCGTTCCAGAACGGATGCTAGTAGGCGAACGGGTGAAACCTGTCCTCGTCGGCATTGCAGACGAAGTACCAGGCCTCTGGATGCCCACAGCGGGGTTGCTTGAAACATCACTCCACAAATGTGAGCATTGAGTTGAACGGGATGCTCTTCCGGCCTTCTATAGGGAACTCGATCAGGACGAAGTCGCCGGCCCCGCGGCGCTCGACCGATAGCACGGTCCCTAAGCCCCAGACCCGGTGCCTGAGTTTCACGCCTGCTACGAGGTTCAGCTGCCTCGCCCCGCCGGTCTCCTCGGCCATGCCCCTCCAGCCGTGGTCAAACCAGTATTCGGCTACCTTCGAGAAGGGGTTCGCGATCGCGTGGACCTTCTGGGTCTGGAGGTCGCAGGCGTTCTCGACGACATAGATCCAGAACTGCTCCGGGTGCTCGCGGGCCATCTCGTATTGCACGCCGGTGAGCTTGATGCCGCGCTCGTTCCAGGCCGACCCCAAGCCCTTCACCTCAATGAGGCGGGTGCCGGCGCCATCCTCGTGCGCGGAGCGGATGTCGAAGCCGGGGTTCGAGTGCGACTGCTCGACCGGGATGCGGTTTGCGTTTCGCTCATACTTCAGGACCGCTTCGATGGCGGCGATGTCGATCTTCGCCGCTTCGGCGCGCGCGCGGTCGTTGCCGCCGCCGCTGTCTTGCGTCGGGTTCTTGGTGGACACCACGTAGGCGAGGAGGCGGCTGCGCCTGGTCTGGCCTTCCTGCTGGCTGTCAGTCCCGGAGCCGACCCGACTGGTGCCCGTCCTCCCCGATCCGGGGCTGCCCGCCCCCGAGCCGGTCCTCGATCCTAATCCAGAACCCGTCCGGCTGCCGGACTTGGTTGGGCCGCCGCCATGGCGTCCGTAGCCCCCGCCGCCACCGGCTCCTGACTGTCCGGATCCGCCGGTCCAGCCGCGCCGGTCGGCGTCGCCGTCGTCGCGACGGTCTTCCTCACCGTCGTTGGGGTCTTCCTCGTCGTCTTCGACGTGGACTTCGCCGTCGTGATCGGCATAGTCGGCGGCGACCGCGTCCTCGGGGATGTCCCGGGCATCCGGTTCCTCGTCTACGATGTCGGCTGGCTCCTCCGCCCCCTCGTTCTCGCCGAGGGCCTCGAGGTCATCGATCGCCTCGCCGCGCTCACCCTCACGGCCCTCGTGGAGCGGGGGCGGGCTGTAGTCGGCGGTCCGCAGGGACTGCTCCGCCTCCGCTGCGGAGGCCGCACCGATGACGTAAACGGCCGCCATTATGACGGGCCGCACATCAGCGTCGTACGGCACGGTGTCGAGTTGGGCGAACAGGTCGCGAAACGCGGCGCTCCAGTCGAGCGGTACGCCGGCGGCCTCTCGCATGTGAAGTACGTTGTCGTCGGCCTCGTAGAACGCCGTCACCGGCGCGGCGGCCGAACGGGTCGGCGGATCGGACGTGAGCAACTCGGCCTGCACGTGCAGCGTGTCGGTGAGGCGCACCTCGAGGTCCAGCAGGGCGTGGAGCAGCCGCTCGCGTCCGCTTGCGGTGGGTGCCAGCCACAGCAGCAGGTCGGCGCGTTCGGCCACGCGCTCGGTCACGACCTTCGACTCGCGGTTGTCCGGGTCTGTGGCGAGGCGGAGGCGGGCTACGGTCGACAGGCGAGGGACGCCGAGCGCCCGGAAGAGCCGCGCCGCCGAACCGCGTGGGCAGGTCGGGGTGGACACGAGCTGGTCGTCGAGGGCGCCGCCGAATGGCGACGCGAGCCATTCCGCGTCCGACCATACCGCATCCTCGGGGAGGATGCCCTCTCCGTGGAGGTTCGCGAGGATCGGGTGGGATCCGACCTCGTCGCGGAGTGCCTGCTGCGTCAGTGCGCCGGATTCGACTGCCTCGGCGATGGCGGCGAGGCAGCGGTCCTGGACGACGAGATCGTCGGCGTCGAGGTCGCCCTCGTCGGCGAGTTGCACCAGCATCCTCGCGTAGTGCCGGGGCTCGGGCCTGTCCGAGACCCCGAGGTGGCGGTAGAGTGGCGAGCGCAGGTGCATGTTCTGCGATGCCGCGTGCCAGCGCCCGCGGAACGGCGGCGCTTCCCAGAACACCTCATCTGCGGTCAGCCATCGATTTTCGGCGGCGACGTAGATGAAGGCCGAACCGCGCAGCGGCTCCAGCGACACCGCGCTGCCCTCCACCCGCTCCGAGAGTATCTGGTAGGCAATGTCCGAGGGCTGGATGTCGTTGGCCATGCAATGGCGCAGGTGCGCCACGGCGACAGAGGTCGGCGGCTCGTCCGGCATCTCGAGGAAGTCGAGGAAGTCGGTGAGGCCGCGCACCTGGGTCGAGCGGAGGACCTGGAGGTCAGGTACGCAGGCCTGGGAGGCGAAGCCAGCGGCACGGAATGGGCGGTAGACCTCGTTGGGGGCATACCACGCCTCTTCCCGCTGGCCGTCAAGGGAGGCGGGCAGCCATTCGAGGTCGCGCAGGCGTTCGAGGTCCGACCGCTCGGCGTCGCTCATTGACGGTAGCCGCTCGACCAGGTGGCGCGTCACCCTGTTGAGCCTCTTGGCGGACTCATCGTCGGGCTCGCCTCCAGCGAGCAGCTCGATGCGGTCGACGAGGTGGTCGACCGTGGCGCGCCGCGGCAGTCCCAGTTCGGATTCGAGCAGATCGCGCAGTCGGGCCCGGGAGTCGTCTGCCGGCAGCCAGTTCTCGTCCACCCAGCGCTCAGGCTCCGGATCAAGCGCGGCCTCTAGGGCCGCCGAGAAGAAGTAGACGTCCGGCGCGCGCGAGTAGCCACCTGCCCGGTTGCGCACGAAGCGCATCTGTCCGAGCGTGGCGAGCGCGCCGCCGGCAGCTAGCTCCCGCCAGTGCTGTGCCACCTCCCGCATCAGGCTACGGTATTGGAACTGGGTGGGTCCGGCGGCGAGGATGTCCGCCAAGTGCTTGCGCACGTAGTCGCAGAACGACAGCGTCTCCACGCCGAGCGCCGACTGAGCGAGGGCGAGCATCGGCGCCGGCATCGCCGCCACGTCGACCACGGCTAGGTGTCCGATCGGATCGTCGAAGCCGCCCGGCAGTAGGCCCCGGCCGGGCGAGGTGAAGCCCGAGCGTGTCCGCAGAATAGGGGTGTCGACGATTGCCCTCCCGTCGACGTCGCCATCGCCGCCCGCGGTCGCCACAAGCAGTTCGTAGAACGCCCGCACGCGGTGCGCGGACGCGCCGATGACATCCATGGCGTCTGCCTCGGTCTCGATCCGCTCCGCCAAGTGGTCTGCGAACTCGGCGAATCCGTATCGCGGGATCAGCGGAAGGAGCGATGCCCGTCCGGCGAGGGCAGCGTGCGCGAACACGACCTCGGGGACGATGGCGTTGACCTGCTCCGCCGTCGCGCCGGCGGGCGGAATTCGCAGCTCCGCAAGGCTGTGCAGTCGTCCGTCCTGCCCTGGCGCGAACCTAACCGCACGCAGCCGTGCCAGGGCGGACTCGGCGCCCGGCGTTTTGATTCCTGCTTCGACGATACTATCGATCGCGCCCAGCAGCGTCGGCGTGGGCGGCGGAGGCGCCGGATCCGCGGCGCCGTAGGCTTGCGCCAGCGCGTCGATCGTCGCGTTGAGGCGCAGCGGCTTGGCTCCCAGGGTATAGAGTGCGGTCCAGTGCGGCCGTAGGTCAGGATGGAGTATGTCGAGGCCGATGGCCGCGAACTCCGCCTGCTGTTCGGCCGGCATCGGCTCCGGCGGAAGGTGGCTGCTCGCGATGGGGCACCACTCGTCCTCGACGGACCAAGAGCAGTCGTAGCCCTGGGCGGCCGCCGCGAAGCGGTTCCAGAAGATGGCGAACGCGCCTTCGCCCTTCAGCGCCAGTGCCGAGCTGCCGATCTCCCACAGCCGCCTCGCGCCAATCTGGCCGCTTAGCATCACGAAGTTTTCGGCGATGGCGGTCGCCGCAGCCTCTAATAGCAGCTCGTTCCAGTATCGGTCGTGCTGCTCCCCTGTCAGCACGATTGCGCGGCGGTTTGGATGCGGGAAGAAGTCCGCGTTGACGTGCATGGGCAGGCGCGAGGACTGTTCGGTGGGCAGATACGCGTAGAGCAGGCCCTCGCACGGCCGGTCGTCGAGCGGGATGGCCACGGTCACTGCCGCCGAGCGGTTGAGTTCCACGAGCATGGGGAAGCGGGACCTGAGGTCCAGCTCCTCCGCGCGGACCGCGGCGTCCGTCTTCAGAACGAGCCAGCTCTCCTCACTACCGTCCGGCTCCTTGGTCAGCTTGAGCACGTCGCCGTCGCGTCCGATGGACACCGCGTGGACCAGGGTCCCGTCGACGAGCAGTTCGATGCGCTTGAGCCTTCGCAGGAAGAACAGCCCGCGGTCCATGATGTCGCGGATCTGGGCGGCGACCCGCTCGCACACGTCTTCGGGGGTCGGCGAGGCATTGAGAGCATTGCGCGTTGCCGACTGGCTGGAGGCCCATGCCAGCTCGAACTCGGTGCCGTCGACCTCGGGAATCCGGTGGGTCGGGCTCTCGGAGTTCAACGGGTCGAGGCGCATCTGGAGGTCGCGTGACCTGATGACCGGCGAATCGGTGACCTGATAGACTGAGACGAAACCGATGCCGAAGCGGCCAATCTGGTGGCCCACATTGATCTTGCTACGGCTCCCCATGCGCGAGATCGCGTGGAAGTTGCACGGTCGTGTGATCCCCTCTGCGTTGCCCGTGGCGAGGTGGGGGCAAGTCGTCTCGGTCAAGCCGCAGCTCGAAAAATGCTCGCTGTTCCAGACGTGCAGGCCGTCCTCGCGGACGTCGAAGCGCATCGCTGTCGCGCCCGCGTCGTCGGCGTTCTGGACGAGCTCCAGCGCCATGATGTCGAAGCCTTGAAGGCCCGCGAGCGCCTGCTGGATGTTTCCTAGCAGATCGGCCTCGTAGCGCTGCATCACGGGCGCGGGCACGCTCGGGCTGGTCGCCTGGGCGAGCGTGCTCATCGGCAGGTTCCCATGGCGGGGATGGCTGCGCGGAGTGCCTTGGCCATATTTAGATCTCGTCCTCGATCTGGTCTGCCCCCTGAAAAGTGGTCCTCCCGGGGGTATGGCTCTGAGCCAATTGGAGTTGACCCCGTTTGTGGTCCACGGCCTATGCAAGGTCTTGGGCTGTGACAGCTTGGTTGGCGAAGGCTCGGGGCGTCAAGCCGCCCAGAGCCATATGGGGTCGATCGTCGTTGTAGTGGCACCTCCAGTCCTCGATGCGCTCACGGGCATCGGCCAGCAACAGGAACCACGAGGCGTTCAGGCATTCCGCTCGCAGACAGCCGTTGAACGACTCGATGTAAGCGTTGTCGGTCGGCTTGCCCGGTCGGGAGAAGTCGATCTCGACCCCGTTCAGGTAAACCCACTGGTCGAGCATGCGGCCGGCGAACTCCGGCCCATTGTCGACCCGCAGGCTCTTGGGCCGCCCCCTCAGCCGGACCAAGGCATCGAGAGCCTCGGTCACTTGGAAGGCGCGGAAGTTGGCTCTCGGCGTGAGTGAGAGCGCCTCTCGCGTGTGGCAATCGACGACCGTCAGGATCCGGAACGGACGCCCGTCGAAGATGCGGTCGGATACGGAGTCCATCGCCCAGACCTCGTTGGGCCCACCAATCGCTGGCTGTCCTTGGCGATATCGCCAGGCCCGCTTGCGCTTGGGCAGCTTGGACCTGATCGACAGTCCCTCGTCGCGGTAGATCCGGTAAGTGCGCTTGTGGTTCACCTTCCAGCCCTCCCGTCGCAACAGGATGTGCAGCCGCCGGTAGCCGTAGCGGACCCGTGCGGCAGCCAGCTCCTTCAGTCGCATCCGCAGCGCGACCTGCGGATCAGAGCGCTTGGTATAGCGCTGGGACGAACGGCCGAAGCTGGTGGCCAGACAGGCCCGACGCTCGCTGATGTCGTAGGCCACCTGCAGGTGACCGGCGATCTCACGGCGAACGGCGGGCCTCACCACTTTCGCTTGAGCACGTCCTGCAGCATCGAGCGGTCCAGCGTCAGGTCTGCAACCAACCGCTTGAGTTTACCATTCTCGTCCTCCAGCTGCTTCAACCGCCGAATCTCAGGCACGCCCATGCCGACGAACTGCTTCTTCCAACGGTAAAACGTCGGCTCGGATACACCCATCTTCCGGCAGACCTCGTCCACCGTCGCACCATTCTCCGCCTGCCGCAGGGCAAAGGCGATCTGTTCGTTCGTGAAGCGTTTGCGAGGCATGGCATCCTCCCTCCTTCAGGGTTCAGGATGCCCGAAAAACTTGCGCTCAGCGCGGACCACTTTGCTGGGTCAAGGTCACTGTGACAGCTTGGTTGCTCGAACACGACTGCGATTCGCGGCGTACGGCGCAGATCTTCATGCGTCACGATCCAGGTGTCGAGCGGGTGGATCAGGAGATCGGGAGCACCGGAACAAGATCGGGATCGGCGAGGCCGATCGGGGCCTGCATGGCGCTGATGCCGAGTCCCGCTCGCACGTCGTTACCTCGGTCGCATGGCCATCGAGTGCGAGAGGCGGATCGCGCCTAAGTGTGAGCTTTCAGGAGGTTGTCCATCCGGTCTGAACCGAGGACGCTTCTGACACCCTACGATCGCAGCGCCTTGTCTTAAGGGCTGTGGCGTAGCGAAGGCGCCGCTTGACAATGATCAGCGGCCTCGCCATCTTCACTGAACTCAGTGAGGTTTAAAGAGTGAAATTGTCGATCATCGACTTGGCAGGCGGTCAGAAGGTTCTCAGCGGAGTTCAGGCTGGCCGCCAGCTCTTGGGAAAGCTGGTCGCCGCCGCGCAACCGCCGGCGGATCCGGAGCCCGTATACCTTGACTTCAATGGGGTAGAGGTCGCCACCGCATCTTTCCTGCGCGAGGGCGTCATCGCCTTTCGCGATCACGCCCGATCAACTCTGCCAGCGCTCTACCCAGTGATCGCCAACGCGTCTCCGGCTGTGACTGAGGAGTTGGAGTTTTTCCTGCGACATCGGCGGGACGCACTGTGGGCCTGCGAACTGGCGTCTTCTGGCGAACCACTTGATCCCAAAATTCTCGGCGAACTCGATGAGGCTCACCAGTCCACCTTTAATCTCGTCGCACGTCTCAAGAGCGCGAGCGCGCCAGGACTCGCAGCACAAAGCAAAGAGGGGATAGCGCCGACGGCTTGGAACAACCGCCTGTCCAGTCTCGCAACGCGCGGTCTGCTGATCGAGCGGCGGTCAGGAAAGACCAAGACCTTTGCCCCCGTTTTGGAGATCGCCTGATGGGTATAGAGTTCATCCGTAACGCTAGCGGCAAGCCCTACACCAAGCGGTGGGCGAAAGGCCTCGATCGCACTAAGTCGCCAACCTTAATGGATGTCAGCCTGTCGGAGGAGGTTCGAACCTTCACCGCTAAGCTGGCCGCAAAGGGAGCGGCGCGCCAGGGCGCGACGGTTCTGATACAGTCGAGAGGCCCTGATCTCATCGTCCTTGATGGGCTGCGCCAAGTGGCCAGCATAGCCAACCCTCCGGCGAGCGTTCGAGCCGCGATCGAGGCGCACCAAGGAATGGCGCCGGCGGTGGTAGAGCGCATCGGCATCCTTGGTGCTACGGCGGAGATCAAGCTCAAGTGACCCGCCGCGCCCCGCAGGAACCCACGCGTCGCTTCGAACCTTCGTATCGGCTTCGCGACAACGCCGCGGTCTATGCGCCTTCGCTCGGCTGCAACGGTTGTCCCGACCTCGAGACTTGCGGGGGTCTCCACACGGACGCCGGCGTGTTCGACTGCAACGACTTCTGCTCATGCGCCGATCCCACTGTGTGCGACATGGTCTGCCGCAACAAGCCCGATACCTTCTTCGAGCGCTATCTTGAGATCGGCGGCTTCGATTTGAAGACAACGCCGCAGGTCGTTGCCCTTCCATCACCGCGTTTGCCGCCGGTCGTACCCTTGATCGGCCACAAATATAGCCGTCAGGCCGTGTTGAACGAGCCCGTGGTTGCGGTTCCGCTCTATGAGCTGTTCCACATGGGCTCCGGCCAGCCGTTGGTGCGCACCCGTGCAGAACTTGCTGCGCGCTTCCGCATTCCCGAGAGGGCGGTCGTGATCGCCTCTGGCGTCGACCGCGATATAAAGCTCGAAGCCTGGTGGGCATTCGCCGATCGAGACTTGATCCACGCGACGCTCCGTGACCTAGAGATCGCGCTGGTTACAGTCCCCAACTTCAGCCTTTTCCTCAACGTGCCGCGCCCCGACAATTTGCACAGCATGAAGCGGATCGCGCTCGGCTGGGCGGAGTTGATGGCTGCCGGCATTCCCTCAGCGCTGCATCTCAACGCCCGTACCGACCGCGACTATGCGCGTTGGATACGTTTCGTCCGTGAGCGCCCGGAGGTCGAAATCGTCGCCTTCGAGTTCGGGACGGGTGCCGGCGCGCCGAATCGCATCGATTGGCATGTCGATCGCCTTTGCCGCCTGACCGACGCCGCGGGTCGCCCGCTGACCCTTGTGGTTCGCGGGGGCGCGCAGGCTCTCCAGCGCCTCAGACAGCATTTCGCGCATGTCGTCCTGATCGAAACCGACGCCTTCGCGCGCACTCTCAAGCGCCGTCGGGCTGAGTTGACCGAAGGGGGCCGCCTGCGCTGGCCGAGGATCTCGACTCCAATAGGCGCCCCAATCGACGAGTTGCTCGCCCACAACATCGCCACCAAGCGCGCTGCGCTGCTGCTGACCGATTTCGCGCCGCCGACGCAATCAGAGCGTTCGGCCCGGCACGCTCGCCGGCCGGCACAGCACGCTGACCGTGAAACCGGGCAAGGCAGCTTTCTGACGCAGTTGGACGCGACCCTGCAGGCTCGGGCTGTGCCCGCGGACCTCCAGCGCGTGGTCGTCGCTGCGAAAGCGTAGGTCGCCGTCGTGATTGGCCAGCGCGCGGAACATCTGTCCCATGCCGAAGCCGCAGCCGCTTTCGCGGCCGAAACGAGACTCTCCATTGGCCACCGCGACCGACAAAGCTGCGCCGGCATCCTCGATGCGCTGATAGTCGGGATGGGAGCGAAGGCTAGCGAGCACGCCGATGCCGCAGTCGCTTACGACAAGCTCAAACGCGCTTCGTCGCGCGGCGAAGGCGACGAGCCCAGTCGTCGACGCTTCGCTGTGGCGGAAGACGTTGTCCTGCAGTTCGCCCAACGCCCCGATGATCTCGGCCGCGACCCGGCGCGGCAAGCCGGCAGCGAGCGCCGCCTGGTCGGCGCGGCTTGCCCAAAGCTCCCAGAGGTCGGACCGTTCGCCGTCCGAGCCCAGTCTTCTCAGCGGAAAGACGCCGGCGCGTGCGTCCCTGTCGGTTCCACTGACCGCGTCACGTTCAAGCGCCGCCTCGATGGAGACGACGAACGGGGCTTCGAGCGTTACAGTGGCGAAGGCGCTCCGGTAACGTTGTCGTCCGCGTACCAGCTCGATCAATGGCCCGATCAGCCCAGAGCGCTGGACACGCAACGGACCAAGACCGGCCAGATCGCCAGCGGCGGCCAAGAACAACAGCTCGTCAGCCGCATCGAAGTCGCCCACAAGCGTCTGCCCAGGATTTTCGGCTCCCTGTTCCATCCCCCCCCCCCGGACCGGCCGCGGCAGCCGTCGGCGAACCATGAGGTGCGCCGGGCTCTTGGTCCGAAAACCTCCTCATAGCAGGTCGGCCGCCGGTGTTCGCCACTCTTTAAGCGAGATGTCCCACGTCGACTGGGAAGTTCGTCCCCCTCATACATTTTGGATATCTAATGCATCTTGAGCGACTTCTATTGACAGGCTTCCGGTGCTTCGGTCCTCAGACCACGATAATCGACATGATACCGGGCCTGACTGCCTTCGTCGGCGTGAATGGCTCCGGCAAAACAGCGGTGATGCAGGCGCTGCTGCGGCTCTTCGGCGTGACGCAGGACCACCGACGTGTCCGCCGCCAGGATTTTCACGTTCCAAGCGCCGAGGCGGGGGCGCCCGCCGAGCGTGAGTTCGTCATCGAGGCGATCTTGTCCTTTCCTGAGCTGGACGGCGCTGATGGCCACGAGTCCGTTCCCGAGTTCTTCCACCAAATGGCCTGTGAGCAAGATGGTCAGCTGAAATGTCGACTGCGGCTTGAAGGTCGCTGGACGGACGACGGCTCGCTCGAGGGGGTGATTGAGCAGAAGTACCAAGCGATACGCGCACTTGGCGCCTTCGAGGATAGTGATCGATCGGACCTGCGGCCGACCGACCGCGCGCGCATCCAGTTGATCTATGTGCCTGCCAGCCGCGACGGCACCTCGCAAGTGACCGCGTTTCTGCGCGGCAGACTCTGGCGTGCCATCACCTGGTCGCAAGCAATGAAGGAGGTGTTCCTCGACGCCGGCGGACGCCTGAACGGCGCCTTCGGCGGCGAGGCGGCCGTCGATCTCGTTGCGAAGGCCGTCGAGCGCCGCTGGCAGCAGGTGCATAGCGCCGGCACCGACACCAAGCCGGTCTTTCGACCGGTCGATCTCCGCTTCCAAGAGTTCATCCGCAAGGTCGAGGTGGTGTTCCATCCCGATGAGGAAGGGCGCGATCGCAGCCTCGAAGATCTGAGCGACGGTCAGCGCTCGCTGTTCCACTTGGCCATGACCGCCGCAGCCCTCGACGTAGAGGGCCGGATTGCCGACGGCTCCGCCGGGGCCGCGTTTCAGGCTGGCGGCGTTCCGCTTCCGGCCCTGACACTCATCGCGATCGAAGAGCCCGAGAACAACCTCGCGCCCTTCTACCTTTCACGGATCGTGCGTCAGATCGAGGAGTTGACCGCAGGCGGGCGAGCGCAGGCCTTTGTCTCGAGCCACTCCGCCAGCATCTTCGCGCGTGTGGACCCTCAGCAGGTCCGGCACTTCCGCCTCGAAGCAGCCGACCGCACGGCTCGGGTGAAGGGTATTCGCCTACCTACGGATGACGAGGATGCCGCAAAGTTCGTCCGTGAGGCGGTCCGAACCTATCCTGAACTCTACTTCGCGCGGTTCGTCATTCTTGGTGAAGGCGCCACCGAAGAAGTGGTGTTGCCTCGCTTGGCGGAGGCGCTCGATCTTCCGATCGATCGATCCTTCGTGGCGATGGTGCCGCTCGGCGGCCGTCACGTAAACCATCTCTGGCGTCTCCTCAGCGATCTTGCCATTCCCTACGCGACGTTGCTGGACCTCGATTGGGGCCGCGATGGTGGGGATTGGGGTCGAATCAAGACGACATGCGAGCAACTGGTGGCCGTTGGACGGTCGTCGATGGAGATATTCGGCGCCGAGCTTGACCCGGCCGAAATCGAAGCGCGCCTGACGGCGCTTGGCGCTGGCGATCCGCACGACACCGATGGTTTGCGGGCATGGATAACTGCCCTACGCAGGTTCGGCGTCTTCTTCTCCACGCCTCTCGATCTCGACTATTCTATGCTTACGGCGTTCATGGCCTCCTACCAGCGACTGGAGCCTGGAATGCGTGGGCCTCGCCCTGGTGATGCTCGCACCGCGGTGCTCGGCGATGAGGGGAAGCCCGAACTCTACGATGCGACCTTCGACACGGCATTCCTTTGGTATCGCTATCTCTTCCTAGGCCGCGGGAAGCCAAGCACGCATGTGCGTGTGCTGGCACGGCTCGATGCGGAGGCCCTGAAGGGCGGGATTCCAGAAGAACTCAGGGCACTCCTCGATCATGTGATCACCGCGATTGCCATCGTACCGCTGGAAGGGGCGCGCTGATCCATGCCGCTCGTCGCACCCGACGCTTGGCGGCCACGTGGCATCGCCGATTTGGAACCCAACGCTTGGCACGTGCTGCGCCGGCAGGGAAATACCTGCGTGGTCGCTGGACCAGGGGCCGGCAAGACCGAGTTCCTGGCCCAGCGCGCCGCCTACCTGCTCGAGACTGGGGCGTGCTCTGCGCCTCATCGTGTGCTGGCCATCTCCTTCAAGACCGACGCCGCAGAGAACCTTGCGGCCCGCGTGCGTGAGCGCTGCGAGCGTGGGCAGGCTGACCGCTTCACGTCGCTGACGTTCGACGCTTTCACCAAGAGCCTCGTCGATCGCTTCTTGCCCGCACTTCCGGCGAGTTGGCGGCCAACAACACCCTACGAGATTGGCTTTCCCAAGCGTCGCGATATCGAAGACTTTTTGATCCGCACGCGCTTAGCGGCCCCGCAACCTTGGCAGGTGGAGATCGCCGCGTTCCGTCCGGCCGACTTCGAGTCCAAGATCATCGGCGGCTTTCGCCTGCCGTTCCAGGCTTTAGCGCCGGCTACAGCAACAGAGTTCGCAGTTGAACGCTGGTGGGGCGAGCTCCTGAGGCGCCCCGGGCGCTCCTTCCTCACATTCACCATGCTCAATCGCCTGGCTGAGCTCTTGCTACGCGCTCGACTTCAGATTGGACGTGCCTTACACGCAACCTATCCCTTCGTCTTCGTAGACGAATTTCAGGACACAACTCACGCGCAGTATGACTTCCTGCTCTCCGCTTTCGGTGATCCGCGCATCACGGTAACCGCCGTTGGCGACAACAAGCAGCGCATCATGATTTGGGCCGGCGCGCGCACGGATGCTTTCGAGCGTTTCGAACGAGAATTCATTGCCGATCGCGTGCCACTCCTTTTCAACTTCCGATCCACTCCCGACCTTGTCCGTATTCAGCACGTTGTTGCGCAAGCGCTCGACATTGGTGCGATCGAAACGGTAGCGCAATCGGTTCGCCAAGTTGACGGCGATGTCGCTCAGGTCTGGACCTGCCCGACGTCTGCCGGTGAAGCCCAGCATTTGGCGCGATGGCTGGCTCAAGACATGGGCGCTCGCGGAACGCGACCCCGCAGCTATGCGATCCTCGTGCGGCAGACGGCGGATCGATTCGAGGAGCAACTCGCACCGGCCTTGGCCGCTGCCGATCTTCGGATTCGCAATGAGAGCCGCGCTCTCGGCCGAACAACGCTCCAGGATCTGCTGGTTGATGCCTACGCCGAGATCGCGCTGGCCCTGCTGCGCCTTGGCGCCGTCAGACGCGCGCCAGCCGCTTGGCAAATTGCTTCGGATGCTGTGCTGCGTCTGCGCGACGCCGATCCGGACGACGAGCTGAGTTGTCTCCGTGCGGAGGAAGCGCTGTCTTCCTTTCTGCGGTCGCTGCGCACAACCATGACGGCGTCGCCGCCATCGGCCGCCTCGGCGGGCGCGCTTGCCGACCAAGTGCTGGCCTTTGTCGACACCCGGGCGCTTGCCCAATCTTTTCCCGAGTACACCACCGGGGACGCGCTCGCTATCGCGATCGAGGCGTTTCGATTGCACCTCATTGCCAGCACTGATGGCGCTGCCGACTGGCCGACATGTCTTGATCGCTTCGCCGGCGTCGATCAGGTGCCGCTGATGACCGTGCATAAGAGCAAGGGACTGGAATACGACACGATTATCTTCGTCGGTCTCGACGACGCTATGTGGTGGAGCCATAGCGCCGGTAACCCCGAAGGCGTCGCCACATTCTTCGTGGCGCTCTCACGCGCCAAGCAGCGCGCGATCTTCACCTTCTGTCGCGAACGTGGCCAGCGGACGCGCGTGGCCGACCTTTATGCATTACTCACCGCAGCGGGCGTGCCGGAGGTGGCCTGTTGATGGCGGCGGACTGGCCGTTGCCACCCAGATCGTCGATCCGCTCGCGCCTGTTGGCAGTCATGCCTGGGTCGATCTGCCGGATTTCGCCGGGACCATCATGATCCTGATGCGCGGCGGCGTGCGATTTAGCCTGTTCGGGCGCGTCCGGTTCACCTGGGATTGGGATTGGGATTGCCCCGGTTTGGTGGATACCGAGACCGCTTTCGCGTGAGGTGTTTGCCCGATGCCCAAGACCCGTCCCGCATGACGGGCTTCCGATCGGAACGGGCTTCGCGTGAGGTCGTCGCCGCTCGTGCATCACGACGCTGACCGCAAGGCTCGCCGGACTTGGTCGCCCATTTCGCACCTGCTTCAGGAGGGATGATCGGCGTCGAAGGAGAGGCGCCCGTTGGAACTTGGCACCTCTCCCTTGCAATCAATCGCGTCGCCTTGCGCGCTCAGCGCTTGGTCGCGCTGCCGATAACGTCCACCCGGTCAGAGACAAGCCGCAAATTATGCGCGGTCCAGGCGTTCGATGCGAGGCACGCAAACACGAGAACAACGCACGCCCAGATCAGATAAGAGTCCCGAGCTGATTGCTTGGCATAGAGCTTCGCCTGCTGGTCGTTAGCTTGGACGAGGACCTCTTTTGCCGCAGAGACCTCCTCGGCGAGTTTGTGGCTCGCCACCAAGCCGCGCCCTGCCACGAAGATTTGCATGACGTACTCGTCGTCCACGGTGGTGTTGAGCCCCGCAGCGATGCTCTCAACCAGCCGGCGTTCGTTCGGCCGAAGGCCTCGGCCGAAGACGATATGGTAATATCGATCGAGATTGCGGAATTTCTCCGCTTGGAGCTTTTCTTCCAGATCAGGGTCCCGCCCCTGGGCTTGAAGCATGAACTTCTCAAACGGCGTCATGCGCGATCGCCTCCAGCCACATCTCGTGGAATTTGCGGCGAAGACGACGTGCCTCGACGCGGATGCGCATCGGCGTCGCGGTGGCGAGGACGTCCCAGGGCACGTTGTGAACGCGGAGCGCCTCGGTGATCCGTTCGCCGATAGGTTCAATCTCCGTGATGTGGATGCTTGGCAACGCCTGCAGCACCTGAAAAATCTCCGATCCTTCAAGGTACTCGAAGTTGACGCCGGTGTGCGTGTTCTTCGCTAGGATCGGGCGATCGCATTCGCGCAGCAGCGGCAAAAGGCTGGGCAGGACTTTGAGCGGCGTCGGGTCGACCGGGCCGACGATGACGACCACAATGAGCCGGATGTCGTTCTCGTGGCATTCCCCGACGATGATCTCGGCGCAGCGTTGCGTCGTATCGGTGTCGCCCGCCGGAAAGTCGATAACTACGAAGGGCTCCGGCGCCTCGCCGATCGCGGCCATCATGTCTTGGCACGCTGTGGGATCGATGCGGCCGGCATGATCCTCCGCACGCACGCGGTGTTGGATCGGCCGGATCCCAGCCCGGCTCGGTTCGCGCTTACCGCCCGGACCGTCTTGCGTGAAGGCTCTGTGGAAGTGCCCGTTTGCCAGATCCGCATCGATCACCAGGACTTGCCCGAGCGAAGCCAGGAAATCCGCAATCTGCATGGCGCTGTTCGTTTTGCCGACGCCACCCTTGCCGCCGAGAACGATGATCAGGGCGCGCTTGACCGTCGAGCCGAGTAGTCTCACGCGCAATTCTTCGATCTTCTGTGGTGTGTAGAGCGGAGGTGGGCCGTTGTCGGGCTGTTGTGTCATCGTCGTGTTCCTTGTGATGCAGGCGTGAGCAGAGGGGGCACGCGCGGAGTGACGCGCTGCCTTGAAGCGGCTTAATCGGTTAGGCGATGTTGGCGTCGTCTTTGGCTCAGCCCGGAGCGCGACGATCAGCTATGGTGTTCAGCCAGGCATTCCTGGGCTTCGTCGTCCCCAGGCCCACAGTCTTCAGCGGCGCCGGGTCCTGATCGTTAGTTTCCGGATGTTCCGGATTGTGGCTCACCTGAGCGATGGTCGTCGGCGGGTCAGGTGCGACGAGGCGGATTACATCGTTGCGACCGTGATCGGCATCCCCTGTCGTATCCTGTGGCGGTAATGTCGTGCGGTTCGTCGTGGGTGCCGACGTAACGGACGGTTTCCTCGACGCCTTCTTAGCTTGCGTTCTCGAAGCGACGCCGTTGCTGGCGGTGCCATGCCTGAGCCGCGACAGGTAGCTCGACAGCATCTCGGCTGAAAACGTGACGCCGTTGTACGACAGGGCGTCGGCAATCTCGTCGAGACTGAAGCCTGCTGCCCGCAGGGCCGTCACCTTCGCATCCATCCGCTCAACCAGGGCTTGTCGCGTCCATGTTTTACGTGGTGCCGGTCCGGCGGCGTGCAGACGTGCAAGCTGCGCCTCCACGTTCGACACATGCGTTTCGTCGATCGGAATTTTGTCTCGCGTCATAGTTTCCATCTCCTGATGTCGCCGACGATCCCGTCACCGGCGGTGGGGCGGCGTTAACCCTGTGCTCGCCACCTTGAGACAGGCTGATCAAGTTTAGCGATTCACACAAGGGTAAGATCGAGGCAAGATTTTTTGCTGAGAAGTGTCGAATCGCTCGACAGGTCCATTTTTCTCAATATCCATACGCTTAACAGCGCGGTGCTTGGCGACTCACAGCCGTATGCGCACGCCGTTGCTATGAAGCGCAGGGACGCGCTTGGGGAGTCAAGCATCCGATCATGAGGTAATCTGGTTTTTCGCCGTCGGTGATGTGATGCGGCGGTGACGCAGGAAACACGTCTTCCGCGATACCAGGAACAGCGCAGGAAAAGGTCAACCAAGATGACAGGACAAAATGCAGATTGTTCGGCAGGGGCGATCACGGCCGGACGCCGTGTTTCTCGGAAGGAGCGACGGGGCAGGATGCTCTTTGCTATCCGCGCCGGCCAAGCCGGGCGCAGACCGCATCGAGGCGGGAGCCGTTCGGCGCTCACGCTTCTCACAACTCCCTCAGCCTGTCGGGGCGCCCCCCCAATCCCCCATCCCTGAAGCCACCTGGAAGGACGCAGCCGATGTCCGGCCAGAGTGGATCCGAATGCCGCCGCCTCACCAAACAGGTCGGCATTCGTCTCACCCCCGAAGAATACGATCGTCTGCTGTGCGAAGCCAAAGCGGCAGGCCTGACGCTGGCAGCGCTCACCAGGCGCCGCCTGCTAGGACTGCACATCACGGCACAGGTCGATGCCGAATTGATCCGCGAACTGCGCCGGCTCGGCGGCTTGGCCAAGCTCGCCATTCGGACCCCAAGCCTGCGCGAAACCGGTCGCCCTGTCCTGCATGACATCCGTCGCGCCATCGACGCGCTTTCGGGACCGGCGTCATGATCGGCAAGCAGATGCCAAAGCGTCGCGACGGCGCGCTGATCGGACGGCAGATCCTGGATCTCGCCGTCTACATAGACCGTCGTGATCGCGGGGCTGACCGGGCCGACGTGCTTGCCTTCGGTCAGCTCAACCTGATCGCCGGGACGCGTTCAGGGCAGATCGCGGAAATGATCGCGACGGTAATGGGCGCGCCGCGCGCGCACTCCCCGGTCGAGCACGTGGTGTTGTCATGGCGGGCCGGTGAACAACCCAGCATCCGCCAGATCGAGCAGGCTCTCGTGATCCTGCAGGAGGAGACCGGTTTACGTGGGCACGGGATGCTGTGGACGCTGCACGGCGGCAGCAACAACCTGCACCTCCATGCCCTGATCTCACGCGTCGCACCCGACGCCCAGAAGACGACCAAGGTCGCTTTCTTTCATCGCAGCATCGGGCGCGCCGTCGCCCGCATTGAGCACGCACAGGGCTGGCACCACGAACCAGGCGCGCATTTTGAAGTTCTCGAAGAATGGGAAGGAGAACATCATGTCAAACAGTATGGGGGGCGCCCCCACAACACATCCGGATTTAATCCGCATCGCGGCGACCGAGGCACAGGGGGCGCATATCGACACGGGGCAGATCCTCAAACTACTAATGGAGGGGGGAGAGGAGGCCGATCCGATCGGGGCGATCATCGACAGCCAGGACCGGGGCGCGGAGCGTCTCGAGCTGATCATAAGAATGTTGATCGAACTTCAGGGAGACGTGGCGCAGCTGAGGGCCAAATCGGACGTGATGGTGGCGGACATTCAGACGCTGCGTACGCAGCTCAACGTCGTCTACGGCAAGCTGGCCAACGTAATCGTGCGGCCCGCCTCCGGCGCAGGGTCGCCGCAATAAATCTGCGAGCGTGCAACCAAAGCCGCGCTTCGCAGACGTCACCGCACGAGGATCGAATCGTCCCAACGGTTGACGTGGGCATGCATGCGAGCTCGGCATCTTATCCTGCTAATGCAAACACGCAGGCAGCACGCTGCGCTCGCCTTCTTGCCGCGGTCCGAATGCGACGGGCCCATCGCACAATGCTCAGCGGCCACGCTCTCGTTCATAATATTGGATTCGGTGATGCGCTTACGGCAGGTGCTGCCGTCGTCGAGATCCGGGGTGGTGTAGAGAGTGCCACACGCAGGGCCATCGAGGTCGCTGGCCCCATCGTTAAACGCGTCAAATCCTGGAGCGAGTTGCATACGGAACTCGCCCGTCAGCACATCTTCTATCAGGCAAAAGGTTCAGGCGCTGTGCTGGTACTGGACGGTGTCGTGGTCAAAGCCTCGACATTCCGCGAGGCAGGCCGCAGCAAACTCGAAAAACGCTTCGGACCATTTGAGCGGGCCTTCAGCACCCCTGCGAACAATGGGAATGCAAATGTCGGAAACGAAGATTCTGTGCGTCCTGCACCAGGGATCGACGCGAATTCGTTCGCGGTTTCTCGCGAGAGAAAACAGGCAGCCGTTATCGCACACCACGCGTATCAGACGATCTATGCGCCGTTTGCCTTTGCGCCAATGTTGATGGCCGCGGTAGCGGGTGGAGCGCCTCAATCCGCACCGAGCGCACGTGACATCGCCAAAGAACTGGGACGACCTAAACCGAAACGCACTCCTGTCGCTCGCGCGTCTGCTCCCGGCCTTCACCCCAAAAGCTTGCTCACGCACTATGACACTGCTTTGCAGGCCGACTGCTACCGGATCGTCGCTGAACGATCTGGCGCCCCGTCCTCCCATCGCGATATCGTAGGGGCGGCTATCGGCCCGGATCGTCTCTTCCAGATCACACCGAGACCGATGACCGGCGTCGCGGCGGCGTGGCCCGCACTTGAGACAGCTACCGGTGCGCCATGCTCCGTCTTCCTGCAGCCGGTCTCGACCACGAGACACCACGTTGTCCTATCAGGTCTGGCCCATGACGATCTTACTCATATTCGCACAGGCCACGCACCGGCGCTCGTGCTCAAAAATGCCGACAATCGCTATGAGGTCGTCCTGACCACTGAAAAGCTCGGATTGCCCTATGAGGCAGCAGCCGTAGCAGCCGCCGCAAAACAGCTTCGTGAGTTTTATGGCGCAGAGCGCGGACGCTACGGTTTGCGAATCCGGAAAGATGGGGTGCGACGGGAAGGACGCGAACGGGAGGCTGAGCCGTCTCCTGCCTACGCTCAGATCGTGGACGGTGCCGGCACCCTCTGCAGCCGCCTGAAATCCATGATCAAAAAATGGATCATAACGTTCATCAACCGCCTTGGACTAGGCGCTGGCTCGCGCCTAGGGCGCGGATGGCCCTCCGATGGAGTGCCTGAACCGGAGAATGCACCGGTGTATTGGGCGCATCGCGCTGACATCCTTGCGCATTGGGAGGGACGCTGGCCCGATGCCTCCCGCGTCGACAGCCTGATTGCCCGGCGCATGCAGACCAACGGGCATACCGAAGCGGCTGTCGCCAATGTGATCACGGCATGTGCTCCGGCTGTCGATCGGCTACGGCGATACGACTGGAGCGCCTACGGCCTACGGGCGGCAGCCCACGCTTTTCACGATACCGAGGACACATGCTGGGCCTTCGACCGGTGTCCCACAATGCGGTGGCGCGAATTGGAGGAGGACGTGAAAGCGCGAGCAGTAGCCAGGAAAATCGCTTCACCGCCGCCAATTGACGTCGTCATCCCGCCGTGGCCTGGAGGCGAGAAAGAGACGGGCAAAGCGAGGCGTGCCGCACCAGCAGGCCAAGGCGCCGCAGAGGGGCGCGGTGGTGGCTATGAGAGGTGATTCGGCTTTGCGTGCCGCGAGGTCTGGTGGTGCAGCCTGTGAATCTCTGGATTTGTAGCCCACGCTAATTATTAGATGTCGATCTCCAACGGTTCAATTGCCAAGCTCACTGTCGAAAGAAGCATATCGGTCGTGGCATCGTCGCGAGCCCGCGTTGCCATGCCGACAATGATGGTTCCGTAAAACTCAGCAAACATGCTCAAGAGATGGGACGACGCGATCTGCTCCTCTGAAACTGTGCGTGCGAGCCTCCTGTGGATCGCACTCTGAATGCGATCACGATACTGCGCCGTCCAGGTGACCACAGCAGCGTTCTGTGGCGTGCAGTTCGTAGCCCCTGTGATGATCAGGCAACCGCGCATCGGGGCATGGTCCGTGTAAAGATGGATTAGGCTTTTGAGCAAAAACTCGAACGCTTCCTCGACGTTCAGCGTGGTTTCCAAATCAGCGAGCAGGGGAACGTAATACTTTTCCCAGTAGAAATCGGTGGCAGCCTTGAACAATCGCTCTTTGTCCCCGAACGCTTTGAACAGGCTTGGCATATGGGCGATACCCATGGACGTCCGAAGTCGCTCAAGAGATGCCCCTTCATAGCCAAGCTCCCAAAAAACTAGCATCGCAGCTGAAAGCGCGTGACTGGTATCGAAGTTTCTTGGTCGTCCCCCCGGCATACGAATTCCAATAAGTTAAGCTGGGATACAGAATTCATCCTTATCTCGCATGGGAATAGAGGGTCGATAAATTATTCTTCCCTAAAAAATTAGTTTCCACCAATCGCCGATGCGGGTTGTACTACCGGCACAACCCGGTGGAGAACCGGCGAATGAACCGAGGCTCAGCAGGTTCAAAAGAATGAGACTGGGTTGCGAACTGCCCCACGCCTAGATCTGAGGTTCTTAAAAATAACGCATAAGGCGTCCCCATGAGACAACTGGGTGGAAGTTGGCTGTCCGGAGGTTCGGTGACGAGCGTCAGCATTGCACCATAAGCGGAAGTTCGCCGCCTGCCCAAGAGCAGACGTTCCGCATGCGACCCAACCCAGTCGCCCGGATCGCCGTGGGCGCGTCCCATAAGCGGTCATTGGTAGGCTGTCCGGCAACTTCGGCTCGGGGGCAACAACCGGCACCTGCCGGGCGAAGAGGCCTGGCTCGTGGGCGAGTGGCGCTCCTCGGGCGAGCGCAAGTACTACCTGTCCAACCTCCCGCCCGGCACGTCACGACGCGCGCTGGCCGGCACGATCAAGGCGCGCTGGGTCTGCGAGCAGGCTCACCAGCAGCTCAAGGAAGAACTCGGCCTGGATCACTTCGAGGGACGGTCCTGGACCGGGCTGCATCGCCACGCGCTGATGACGTGCATCGCCTGCGCTTACCTGCAGCACCTCCGCCTCGCCGAACATCATCGGACGGGGCGGGGGAAAAATGACGACCCGCCTGCCGAGCCCGCCGCCGTCGCCCAGCCTGCCCGCCGTGCGGCAGGCCATCCTCGGACGGCTGTTCGCCAAGCTCGTTCCACCCGTCCTGTGCCCCCACTGCCGAAGGCGCTTCACGCTGCCCTCCGATACCAAAGTGCCCAGGTAGTGCTAGGGCGGTGGGCTGTCCCTCGCCCACCAGCCTTGATCCTTCCAAAAATTCCAAATGGGATGAGTTAGAAGGGCATAAACAGATAGCGGGTCAATCGACCAATTCGATGCAATAGGCCCGTTCCACTAGTATGCCCTTCATCAGCTATCGCCGAACCGGCCGTCGAAGTAGTAACAATTGATGGGTCATTAAACCATATACCACTAAAACTTACTTGCTGAGCTAAGCTAAATTCAGCACGTCGATCCCACGCAATGAGTGTGGGAGGGGTGACCGACAGATTAGGTTCTACGTTACTTACTTGTGAGCCGTCAGACCGTAGGATAAGAACTCCACGGCCTGACGCAATCGCATAAAAAGAACCCAGACCAAAGAAATGGGCTGCAACATGCGTTGTGTAGACCGAGCTGAGATTTACCCCATTTGAAAAAGCAGCCATCTCCTTAACTTGAAAAACTACATCTTGGGTGCCATCCAGATAAATACAAACAAGTTTTAGATCACCTGGGAGTGAAATCCGCGGCCCATGATTAGAAGCTGTTGCATCACTATCAGAATATTTTAGTTCAATCTTTGTCATAAAAAATAAATTATTTATCATCCTTTGTACTGTAAGTTCGAGTATTTGAGGGACAATTAGTCGCATGTGGGTTCCATCACCAATGCGCGTAACCCCAAAGCTCACGTACCAAGTGTTCATGTTGCCAGTGACGGATGCGACTGCTTTTAAGTTCACTTGATCGTATGTCGCATAAGATAGTGCTGTCGCTGCTTTTGCATTTCGATCAAGGCGGAATGTTACTGGATTTATAACAGGAGTACCGTCTTTCTCACGTTTAAAATTAAATAACAGTCGGCCGACCACAAGTAAGTATCCGCCGATGAGTGCACTTGCAAGAAGGGCGTATGAGACATAAGAAATTACAAGAAGAATTAAAAATGTTGCTGCCGTTCCTGTGCGTATATCATCAAAAAATCGTTTTATACCTTCAGATCCACCTTCCAAGAGCGCCGTCTCAGTAGACTTCTTAGCCGCAATTGCTTGATCGACTTGACGATTAGTAAATCCTATAGCCGATGACCTCACGCGCTCGTAGATATTGACTATGGATGCTTCAATTCCGCGGACGATGCCGCCACAGAACCCATGCGCCGAACCGATCCTAAAACCTCTTACTTTCAAGACCGCTCCTGAACAAGCTGCGTCAACATTCACTGGAGACGGCTTGAATAAATCAAGGGTCTCTTTTACTACCTGAGGAACTTGCTCTAGCGTTACACCCCCTCTATTTATACGCTCTTTAATAGACTTTTCGTACCGAGATCTTGCTTCGATTTCACGTTTATTAATTGTGTAGTATACATCCTGCTCAAATTCAGTGCGAGAACTTTCTGATTTGATAGATTCTGGTATTTTCTCAACCATACCGGAGTCGTAGGAAGCACGGATGATTATTGTCTGAATTTCACTGTTGATCCAAACGCCACCTGCTACGAGCAATGCTGAAGGAAGCCAGTAAACTACTGAGCGGAGCAAGATACCGCCCAGGCCAATGCTCCTCCAAATTTTTTGCAAACGCTCCCGCTCATTACGGTGGTCGAGCACCATTTGGATCGGATAGTTGGCACAGAAGAGAAGTGCGCCAAAGCTCAAAGCACCGACTAAGCCTACAAGTGGGTCGCCTGTACGCCAAGCAATCAATATGCCGCTAGCAATTGCTAACGATCCATAGAAGGGGACACCAACCCGGAGATAAGTCACCATCATGAGAAGCGCTGCTCCCATAACACCTATATGTAGGTCGAAGGGGACTGCTGAAAGATCTGGGAGCAACGAAGATATGAACAGTGCTGCGGCAGGAACGAGACTTGCCCAAGGTGCTTTTCGAACCTGGCCCGATACTGCAAGTATAAAAAATGCTACCGCTAGGGGAGCAATAAAATGATAGATTTCCTTGCTACTAACCTTAGGCGGATGGATGGTTAGGAAGTCAGAAATGTTAAAGGTCAACGCAAGAGCACACAGTACGAAGGCGATTCTCCGGTACTTTATCGGACCAAGGTATGAATCGTCAGCTGTCTGAGGATGTACTGCCGTAAGGGACGTATTCATTTAGGACGCTCCGAGCGGTATTTCTGATTGAGCTTAACCACGCTTGGAGGCAGTCCGCGAGACTAAAAATGAAGCATGGAAGGTGCAATCAGCTGACGGTTATCGCTAGCTCAATGCATTGGCTTTGGACTCGGCCGGAAGAAGCTAGAGCTTTGCGTCCGGGGTTGTCATAGCACGTAGGCACAGAGGGTCGGAAACGTCTGAGGCCCTCATTAAGGGATCGAATGCCGTGAGCAACGAGGGTTAGCGTTGACTTAACCGACCCATCCGGACGACATGGCACCGTACCCGCCTGTCGGACCAAGCAAGTCGTGAGCCGACCACCGTTGAGGATGACAGCCGCGAGAAAGATTTAGAGCGCCTAACAGAACCGCCTGATTTGGTTGAGGGTGATGAGGCTGGCCGCGAATCTGGTGAAGGCCTCGTAGATATCGGGGCGGCGCTCGTAACGGACGGGCAGGCGTCGGAAGCGGTTGAACCAGGCATGGGTGCGCTCGACGACCCAGCGGTGCCGCCCGAGTTTCTCGCTGCTCTCGATCCCCCGTCGGGCGATACGCGGCACGATTCCACGGGCGCGGCACTCCTGGCGACGGGCACGGGCGTCGTAGGCCTTGTCGGCATGAAGCTTATGGGGACGACGGCGTGGGCGACCGCGCCGGCCGTTTCGCACGGGCGGGATCGCATCGAGGGTCGGGGTCATCATCACGCTGTCGTGGCGTTTGGCTCCTGTGAAGGTCACGCCGAGGGGCGTGCCGCGGGCATCGACGACGAGGTGACGCTTGGTCCCCGGTTTGCCGCGATCCGTCGGGTTCGGGCCGGTGGCAGAGCCCCTTTATGGATGGCCCGCCCCTCACCGGGCTTCACTGCTAGGTTTGCAGTGTGGCTCACACCAGTGATGGAGCGGACCGATGGCCATTGCGATACTCGGGATCGATCTGGGCAAGAACAGCTGCAGCCTTGTCGGGCAGGATGCGACCGGTCGGGTCGTCCTGCGACGGCGGATGCGGCGCGAGACGGTGATGACCTTCGGTGCGACGCTTCCAGCCTGCATCATCGCGATGGAGGCGTGCTGTGGCGCGCATCACATGGGCCGGGCGCTCGCCGCTCAAGGCCACACCATCCGGTTGATGTCGCCGGAATATGTGCGGCCCTACGTCAAGGCACAGAAGAACGACGACCGCGACGCCGAAGCGATCGCGGAGGCTGCGACTCGTCCGACCATGCGGTTCGTCACACTGAAGTCGGAAGCGCAGCTCGACATGCAGACCCTGCACCGGGTGCGGGACCAGCTCGTCGGCGAACGCACCGCCCTGATGAACCAGATCCGAGCCGTCCTTCTGGAGCGCGGTCACATCGTCCCACAGGGACGCGCCAAGCTCGCCGCCAGCTTGGAAAGTCTGCTCGATACCGAGGCGGTCTCAGACCTCACACCACGGATGCGTAGCCTGGTGGCGGATGTCCGGGAACGCTGGCAGTCCCTCGATAGGCGCATCGCAGCACTCGATGCAGAGTTCGCCGAACAGGCTCGGACCGACGAGAGCGCTCGCCGGCTCACCACCATCCCGGGCATCGGCGCACTCAATGCCACAGCGCTGGTCGCGGCGATCGGCGATGTCGGCACTTTCGCTCGCGGACGTGATCTGGCGGCCTGGCTCGGCCTCGTCCCGCGTCAGGTCACCACCGGCGGACGACCACGCCTCCTCGGGATCACCAAGCGCGGCAGCAAGTACCTGCGCAAAATGCTGATCCAGGGCGCACGGGCCGCGATGCCGACCCTCCGCAAGAGCGAGACGCTGATCGGCCAGTGGCTACGAGGCCTGCTGGCGCGGGCGCACGCCAACACTGCCGTCGTGGCGCTGGCAGCCAAGATGGCCCGGACCGTCTGGGCGCTGCTGCGGCACGAACGCGTCTACGAGCCGGCGGCGGTGGCTGCCTGAACCGAGCTTGGTCGGCGAAGCTTTCGTCGGCCTTCCGATGTCTGCGAGCGGTGAGAGGAAGATGGCCTGACAGTCGATCGGTGTTCTGGAAGCCTCCGGCGAAAAATGGCGCTCGACGCCGACCCCTTTATGAGGACCAGAACGCGCGGATCTCCATCTTGGCCAACGGCACCGCCGAAAGGCCGGATACGTTTATGCAGACTGCTCAGACCAGCGGATCATCAGCCACTTGCGGACGGGGCGGGCCATACGTTTTTCGCCGGGACAGACGCGCTGTCCAGGCTGGCCCGGCTCCAGTCGAGCTGACCGGCGTCGTGAAGTCGCCCCAGCAGCACCTGATGCAGGCGGCTCCAGACGCCCGCCGCCTGCCAGTCGCGCAGGCGGCGCCAACAGGTCATGCCCGAGCCACAGCCCATCTCGGCCGGCAGCATCTCCCAGGGCAATCCAGAGCGCAGCACAAACAGGATGCCGGTGAGCGCCGCTCGGTTCTCGATCGGTCGTCGGCCACCCTTCGGACGCGGCCGGGGAGGCGGAAGCAGCGGCGCGATCTCACGCCAGAGATCGTCGGGAAGAAGGGCGCGGGCCATGCCATACCAACGCACGGCCACGCTCACGGTGCCGTTCTGTTAGGCGCTCTTAAGCCCCCAACGCGAAACGGCCCCACTCCGGCAAGGGTGAGACCGTTAAAAAGGGCCTGTCGCAAAACGGCCTGCATGGCGCTTCCGTTCTCGGAGGCCACCCATAATCTTGTCCGCCATCGCCGCCAAGCTTACGCAGCGTGTCAAGAGCGACTTCATGGGTCGGCATTACGAGGCGGCGCTCATTGTGCAGGCGGTCTCCTGGTACCTGCGCTATCCGCTGAGCTACCGTGATATCGAGGAGCTGTTCCTGGAACGCGGCATCGAGGTCGATTACAGCACCCTGAACCGCTGGGTTCTGGCCTATGCTCCCCTGATCGAGAACCGGCTGAGCCAGTTCCGCAAGCCGCACTGCGGTTCGGTCCGGATCGACGAAACCTACATCAGGGTGCGCGGCGAGTGGCGCTACCTGTACCGAGCCGTCGACAAGCACGGCAATCCGGTCGACTCCCTTATCATCGCCAACCGGGATCTCGACGCTGCCAAACGCTTCTTCCGCAAGATGCTCTCAGCCGAGCCCCTCTTTGCTCCGGACCGCGTTGGTACCGATGGCGCCGGCACCTACCCGCCGGCCATCACGGAGAGCCACAAGGAGGGCCTGCTGCCTCGCGTGCCGGCTCACTACGTCACCAAGCACTTGCAACAGGGCATTGAGAGCGGTTATTTCCGGGTCGAGAAGAACATGCCCCGGATCGGCGGCTTCCAGTCCTTCCATACGGCTCGGCGCATCATCCAGGGCTTCGAAGCCGTGCTGTGGCTGCGCAAGGGCATCGGCTTTGCCGGCACGTGGACCGTGTGTGAGCAGAATGGGCTGCTCGCGCTCTGCTTCGGACTTCCAAAGGCGAACAAAGCGTGAAAGCGCGACGGTAGAGGCTCGTCTGCGCCTCACGTCCGAGATTGCGACACGCCCCGCGCCCTAGGGGGTCAGCCAAACGTGACGGAGCTTTTCAACAGGAATTACAGCCGCACGTCGCTTCGGGGATTCTCTATCCCTAGATCCTCCTTACTCTGGGTTGCCTTGCTTATTTGGAGGCAACTTTGCCACTCCAGGACATCTCTCTCCGCAAGCTTCTCAAGATCGGGTTTTCCGATGCGAGCGCTCGCCGAACCGCCCTGCGCACGGACATCCGTGAGGAAATTGCCCGGGAAGCCGGTGATGACGAAGGCGGTGGCGATTTCTACGCGCCGTTTTGGGCGGATGCGAAGGCGCACGTATTCGGCACGCTGGATCTCCGTCAGGCCGTTGATGAACGGATCACCGCAAATTGGAGACGTACCAATCTCTATCACCAGCTTAGAGACGGGTTTTTGCGATGGTGGGGTGATCGTCGGCGCCTGACCAATCTACCAATTCAGGCCGGGCCGGTTTTGAGAGCCCGTTTCAACGTCGCTGGGTTGGCGGCAACGGTGAAGGTCGACAGCATTCTATCTGCCACGGACGGCGCGGGTACCAACCGCTACATCTATCCGTACTTTGCTCCTGAGCCCGAGCTCAATGAGGACGCGGCACGGATGGGCCTTTGGCTACTCGGACAAGCTTTGCCGGATGCGCCGCTGCACGAGATCCGCATTCTGGATGTCATCAGGGGACGGACCTTCTCAGTCCAGCGAACCCCGCTTCGGAGTGATGAGGAGCAACGGTTCCGGCAGATGTATGAGGCTTTGATCCACGAGCGCGCGGCGCTACGCAGGGAGTATGATTAAGCTGTCGGCCACCATTGCCGGATTGGCCGAGCACTGGCCTTCGGGAAGCAAATCCTTGCTCTCACTGTGACGGCGACGCCCCTCGATAAGCGGGGGTCAGCAGTTGTGCCCTAAACGGAAAAACCTTGCCCAGCCCCAGGCTTAACCAGGGTTTCCCAATGCCGAGAGGCGGGGGTCGCCCACTCGTCGTCTAGGTGCCGAAACATGGGTAACGAAGCGTAACCATTGTGATTTCGGGCCTGTGCCACAACAGGAGGACCAGCGCCTTACACTGTTAGACAGTGATTATCACTGTGTGTTATAAAGTTGCAAGCAGGAGGCCCGATCATGGCAACGCCCAATGGTCAGATGACCGTCACCCTCACCCGCGAACTGGAGCAGTACGTGCGCGATAAGGTGCGCGCCGGCGCCTTCGCCACCCCCAGCGAGTACATCCGCGACCTGGTGCGCGAGCGTTACCTCGCCGAGCAGGACCATGAGGCCAAGCTGCGGGCCCTGGACAGCGCCTTGGCCGCTGGCATCGCCGACGCCGAGGCTGGTCGGGTTGTGCCGGTGCAGGACGCGTTCGCGCGGATCCGCGCCGCCCTCGGGATGGTCGATGAGAGCAAGCGCCCGTAAGGGTCGTCCTGACCGAAAAGGCGATCGCGGATCTGATCCGCATCGGCCGGTTCATCCAGGAGGATAACCCCGCACGCGCCGTGACGTTTGTGGAGGAGCTGGAGCAGCGCTGTCAGGGGCTTGCTGGTATGGCGCGGGCCTTTCCGCTGCTGCCCGGCCGGGAGCAGGCCGGCATTCGTCGCCGATCCCACGGCAACTACCTGATCTTCTACCGGCTCAGTGACGCCGAGGCGTTGGTCGAGGTGCTGCACGTGCTCAACGGGGCGCAGGACTACGACGCCATTCTCTTTCCAGCAGGGTGACCGGCCACCCGTTGTGGATTCCCATGATCACGCTGGCCAGATCGCGTGGCCTGAGCCTAAGCTTGGCCCGATGACGGCCGGCTTCAGTGACGTCTGCCCCGGAGAACCAAGCAGGACGCACCAGACCGTGAGCCAGCCCCTCGACAGCATCGCCGCCGTGCTCGAAAGCACGGGTGATTATCGCGTGCTGCGCCGGCTGGAACCCCTGACGGACTTTCCGGATGCGCCCAATGAGCCGACCTTCATCGGCCTGATCCTCGATACCGAAACGACCGGCACCGACTACGCCACCGACGAGGTGATCGAGCTTGGCATTCTCAAGTTCGAGTATGGCGCCAGCGGGCGCATTTACCGGGTGCTGGAGACGTTCAACCAGCTGCATCAGCCGCGCAAACCGATCCCGGCCGAGATCACCCGGATCACGGGCATCACTGACGCCGACGTGGCCGGGAAGCGCATTGATGACGCCGCGGTGCAGGCGCTCGCCGCCGACGTGGGCGTGGTGATCGCCCACAACGCCAGTTTCGACCGGCAGATGTGCGAGGGCCGCTGGCCGGTGTTCGCCGAGAAGAACTGGGCCTGCTCCTGCCATCAGATTCCCTGGCGCACCGAAGGCCACGAGGGCATGAAGCTTGGCTACCTGCTGATCGACTACGGGTTCTTCCACAAGGGCCACCGGGCGATCGATGACTGCCATGCCCTTATGGCCCTCCTGTCGCGTCCGCTGCGGGCTTCAGGGCGCTTAGCCCTGTCATCCCTGCTGGAGACCGCCCGCAAGCCGACTGTGCGCCTGTGGGCGCAGGGGGCTGCCTTTGAAACCAAGGATGCCCTGAAAGCACGCGGCTTCCGCTGGAGCGGTTCGCGGCGCTGCTGGTACATGGACTGCGAGGAGGAGCAGTTGGAGGGCGAGCGCACCTTCCTGCAGCAGGAGGTGTTTCAGCCTCCGGTCGCCCATCTGCCGGTCGATCGGATCACCGCGCGGGACCGATTTTCAGCCCGGACAAACCCCGAAGCTGCAGCTGAGTAACCAGCTTCCTCGAGGCATATGCCGCGGCTCACCCGGGATTTTCCGTGACCTCTTCAGCCTTCATCATCTCTTGTCCTGCTTTGACGTTATTGATGTTTTGACGCTCTGATTTGCAAAATTTGCGAAGGTGCTCAAATGTCGTCGTGCTAGATATGCCTGCTTCAAGTTTCTTCTTCCAGGGCTCAATTAGTTCAATGGTGGCTATTGAGTCGCGAATTTTTTCGCGTGCTATCTTGTGCGTTACTTTTGAAAAAAGTTTGCCATGTAAGGCTGCAGCCTGAAGTTCTAGAAAGTTGGCGAACTCATAAAATGCCTTGTTTTGCTCATCTTCATTAGCAGTATTGAAAAGAGCATTCTCATGTTCTTTAGTTGACCGAAGAAACTCCTGTAGCGACTGTAGGTCTCCCGTTTTGCGTGCTTGCAAAATCTGGTATCCAATGAATGCCAAACCTAGAAACGCAATGATTGCCTGGGCCGCAGTGCCAACGGCAGAAACCGCAGCCCATTGCTTTTCTGACAGGAGATCGAGCATCTCGACTGTGTTCAAGATTTCTTTTCTGACGTTAGCGGCGTAGCTTTCACTACGGGGGATGCGGATGGCTTTTTCTCTTCAGCTGACGTCAGTCTTTGGGCCGCAGCTTGCAACAACTTTCGTTCCAAACCTTGCCTAAGGATTGCGGAAGTTGGACCACCCTGAATTTTTCCATGCCAGGTGTGGAGATCGCCAAGACCATCCAGATCAATGGGAAAACGAGGTCTGTTCAACGTATTGCCTCACTATTTCTTTTCTGCGGGTGGTGCTGGAGTATTGTCAGACTGTGGCGCAGTTGCTGGTGCTGCTGTCGTTGAACTGGCGGCTGGACGAAGGGCTGTTTGAAGATTTGCAGACGTCAAACCCTTCTGTAGTACCTGCGATGTTAGGCCATCATTGGCAAATGTGGGGTCGGAGGGCGAGTTAATCGATCCGTTGCGATGCTTGTTTTCCAAGGTCTGATTTCCCCTAAGTAAGCTTGACCGTAGCGATTTACCCAGAAGTGTAACACGTTGCTTTTGAGTGGATAGCCGACACTGTTCGATATTCTCTTATCCACAATGTAATGCTGCAGTAGGTCATTTTGGCGTTGACGCCGGAACAAGCTGGACGGCAGCAGCGTCTTGATACATGTTACGAATATCAAGACGGAGGGTAGCGCCATGCGGGAGAGTAGAAGGACCGGCTGGGGCGGCCCGCGTGAGGGCGCCGGCAAACCCAAGGGCGTGCCGACAAAGGTCGTGCGCCTGCCGGTGGAGATCGCCGACCTGGCGCGCCGAATCGCGGCGCGTGGCGGCACCTCCGGCGGCATCGGTGCCTTTTTGAAGGTGGATGGCACCTCGACGGCCGAAGTGCCGTATGTGACGGCCTCTGTGGCCTGCGGATTCCCCTCCCCGGCCGAGGACAGCCTGGAAAACCCACTCGACTTCAACGAGCTCGTCGGCGCCCGCCTGCCGTCCGTGTTCGCGGTGCGCGTCGCCGGAGAGAGCATGATCGGCGCCGGACTGTTTCCCGGCGACGTAGCCGTGGTGGACAAGGCGAAAACGCCCTCACACGGCTGCATCGTCGTCGCCTGCCTCAACGGCGAGTTCACGATGAAGCGCTTCCTCAAGAAGCGCGGCCGGATCGTGTTGCACCCGGAAAACCCCGCCTTCCCCGACATCGAGGTGCCCGACGAGGCCGAGTTCGAGGTATGGGGCGTCATCACCCATTCGTTCCGGCGGTTCTAGGCCATGGGCGGTCCGGTCGCCCTGGTGGACTGCAACAACTTCTATGCCTCTTGCGAGCGGCTGTTTCAGCCGGGGCTCCGCGGTAAGCCGGTTGTCGTGCTGTCCAATAATGATGGATGCGTCATAGCGCGGTCCAACGAGGCCAAGGCCCTCGGGATCGCCATGGGCGATGCCTGGCACCTGCGCCGCGCCGAGTTCGAGCGGTGGGGCGTCCAGGTCCGCAGCTCGAACTACACGCTCTATGGCGATCTCTCCGCGCGGGTGATGCGCGTGCTGTCCGACTTCACCCCCGATCTGGAGGTGTACAGCATCGATGAGGCGTTCCTGGGCCTGTCCGGGTTCGCCGATCCGGAGGCGCACGCCCGGACCCTCCGGGAAACCGTAGGTCGCAGCACCGGCATCCCAGTTTGCGTGGGCATTTCGGGCACGAAAACGCTCGCCAAGGTCGCCAACCGTACCGCCAAGAAAGACCCGGCCAGCGGCGGGGTCTGCTACCTGCGCGATGAGCCCAGCCAGACCGCCGCCCTGGCAAAGATGGACCTCGGGGACGTGTGGGGCATCGGCCGCCGCCTGGTGCCGCGCCTGGCCGAGCTGGGCATCCACACCCCCCTGCACCTCCGGGACGCCGATCCGACGCACATCCGGCAGCGGTTCAATGTGGTGCTGCAACGGACGGTCATGGAGCTACAGGGCACGCCCTGCCTCGACCTCGAACAGGACAGCCCGGACAGCAAAACGATCTGCTGCTCGCGGAGCTTTGGGCGGTCCGTGGAGACGTTCGAGGAGCTGGCCGAGGCGTTGACCGCCTACACCTCCTATGCCGCGCAGAAGATGCGCAAGCAGGGCTTGGCGACGGCCTCGGTGGTGGTGATGCTCACCACCAACCGCCACAAGCCCGAGGATGCCCAGTACTACGCCACCAGGCCGGTGCGGCTGACGATCGGGACCAGCGACACCGCCCGGCTGATCCGCGCGGCCCTGTGGGGCCTGCGGAGCATCTACCGGGGAGGATTCCTGTACAAAAAGTGCGGTGTGCTCCTGCTCGACCTGCATCCGGCCAACCAGGTGCAACGCTCGCTGTTCATCCGGCCAGATACGCCCGAGCGAGCGCGTCTCATGGACATGATCGACGGCCTCAACGCCCGCTATGGTAGGGACCGGGTGCGGTTCGCGTGCAGCGGACAGGATCGGCCGTGGAAGCTGCGGGCCGAGCACCTCTCGCAAAAATACACGACTAGTTGGGACGATTTGTTGCTGGTGTGAATTAAGAAGCTATTTTTATACTATGGAAAGTAGCGTTTTTTACCTCGTTATCTTTTGCTCCTGTCGGAGTAAGTGCAAAAACGCCGATATTACGTTCAATCTCTAAAAGAATTTCACTGGCAGTATCATAGCCATCGTCTGATGGAGTGAGAGACCCCACAGATTGAGAAAGGTCTTCTTCTGTTAAAACGTCGGCTATTTTTTGCAGAAAAATCGCTGATGTTGACGGTTGGTGAAATAGACGCTGTTCTGCTTGGGTTAAAACAATGCCACTCATTACGTCATCTGTGAGCTTTGTGAGAGTTATAAGGCGCAGGGCACCTTTATTTGATGTAAGAAGCTGAATCATTCCTGTTTTGTGCGAAATATAGACATCGCCAGATTGGCTAAAATCTATCTTCTTTTTGGAAGTTTTGGAGTGATATTTCTGTACTTCTCGAAACTTAAAGCCTTCATTGCCCTTGTCATCTGACCATGTGATCTCAAAAACAGATCTCAATATATTAGTTGGATACGTAAAGCTGCGTCTGTAAGAATAAAAATGCCCGACATGCTCCTCATAATGTTCTAAATTATATGCACCAAATCTATCGTCTGCAATATCTACGGTGTCTTCTTCTTCTTCTATGTCTAATTCAAGGGCTTTGCATATTTTATGCAGCGAGTCCAACCGAACATGTCCACCGTCGATTGCAGTTCGAACGGTTTTTTCGTCGAGCTTTGCGCGATTTGCCAGTTGGACCAGAGTGAGCGCCTTGCTCTTGCGTGCCGCACCAATGCGCTCACCAAGTCGCCTCCATCTCTCCTGCTCTCTTTCCTGTTCTGATAGGATTGGATTGTTCATTGCCCCCTCCAACCGGGAATTTCGGGAAGCAATCTCCCAGAAACGGAGGGAATCTCCAAGTGTTAATTTTTAGTTGACAGTTTTCCCTGGCCAGGGAGCGGAGCCGTAGAAAAATTCCGCAATGTTCCACCAAAAACCGAAGTGACGGTGCATCTTCCGCCCAGTCTCGGACTTATATCATTGTCATCAGCAAGGGCGAGCAAGACTAGATCCAGAAAAACTACCATGATCTAGAAATACTCACCCAATAAATCTTTACGTTGCTAGGTAGCAGTCGGATAAAGATTTATATCCAGCAACGATTGGATCGTATGGTCATGAGCAAATCATTTATCGAATTTGCAGTCGCGCTCTCATTGATCGCAACGGCTTCATCGCAAACTTTTGCAGGCAATATCTCTCCAATCGGACAGATGAACCAGACCGTCTTGGTTCCGGTGTTGTCGATTGAAGAAAGTGACTCGATAGATAATCTTCTCGGTTCATTTCAATAAGAATACACGACGCCCCCACCCACTCATCTCACCCATCATTCAAGGAGACTCATCATGCGCAAGTTCATCCTCTCGGCTCTCGCCACCACCGCCCTCGTCGTCGGAAGCTCCTCGGCCTTCGCTGGCTACTGGATGCCGAACCCCAACGGCCCGTACTTCGCGCCGATCTACGTGCCCACCTACAGCTGCATGCCCGGCGCCTACGGCCCGATCTGCGGCATGAACTGAGACATCGATCCGACCACCGACACCCCACCCACTCATCTCACCCATCATTCAAGGAGACTCATCATGCGCAAGTTCATCCTCTCGGCTCTCGCCACCACCGCCCTCGTCGTCGGAAGCTCCTCGGCCTTCGCTGGCTACTGGATGCCGAACCCCAACGGCCCGTACTTCGCGCCGATCTACGTGCCCACCTACAGCTGCGGGCCTGGCCCCTACGGCCCGATCTGCGGCATGAACTGAGACATCTATAGAAAGAAGACATACCAACAAAAACCTCCTACGGGAGGTTTTAATATTTAGCGGAATTTCTTGTTAGAATTACCAAGATACATATTTGAAACAGACAACTAAACACACAAACGCAATAGTAAATCCTATGATCAGAGCGGCGGCGCCTTCTGCGGAAACATGTAGACTAGACGTTGATGCATCAATCTGTAATTTACTCATGATCATTCTCCATCAGTTGCACAGCGTTCCAGACAACGAATAATCCAGGCATTTAAAGACTGTTTGTTTGTGGACGCTTTGTCTGATAGTTTATTACGTAGGCTTTCTGGCATGCGAAGGGTATATTTTACTTCACCAGATCCAGCCTCAGGCATCTCGCCAAATAGTTTTTCAATTAGCTCCGGTTGATAGCTATAGTTCTTCTCTAGCCACGCGTTGGCTTGATCTGGCGTAAAGGGCTCTATTGTCTCATGATCGTGCTCATCCGCGCCGCTGAGATATCTATAATTAAAAAATGCCCCAAATCTTGTTTGATATAAATAGTTTCCTTGGATCCAGGCATTGTCGACCTCGTCGCGGCCTTCAATTAAAGTTGCTGTTTCTGTATTATATGTTTTGCCATCGATGATTCTTTTGCACTTGTTGTTCATACCATTTCATCCAATCAGTTGCCGTCACCTGACCAAAACTATGTCAGTTGCCGTCACCTGTCAACACTCGCCGTCACCTATATTCTTGCGCGCGATCCCTATCACCGATAATGTCCTTTATCGGTGATAGGAGCAGATATGACGAGTGCTGGTGAAAATCATGTTTCGGTTGCGAACGAAGTCAAGACAGCGGTTCGTTCCAATCTCATTGCTGCAGCAGCCTCAGGTATCGCGGGAGGTGTCGTAGCGGCATCGCTTGCAGCTTGGGCGTTGGTGGCAACGTTGCCAGGTAAGGTTGGACTTACGCCGGCCGGGGCTGTCATGGCCTTTGATCTAAAAGGTGGATGTCCTTCGGGCTGGCAGCCATACTACAAGGGCGCAGGTCGTTTTATAATTGGTGCAGCTGGCGAAGTTGAAATAGACAACATACCAGGCGATTTTACCGTTGATAAATCTGGAAATAGAATTTCTCAACGAGGATTTGGTAAGTCTGGAGGTCGACAAAGTCATGAAATTAATATTGAACAAATGCCGAAACATAATCATGACAGTGCAATCGGAGTAGGTCCTGGCACTACGCTGGGAAATAGATTCCCGATAGACGGAACCCAAAAACAAACTGTTTATGGCACAAAGGAAGGACCTGCCGTCTCGGTAATGACAGCTTATGCTGGTAAAGAAAAGCCAGAACCTATTGATATTTTACCTCCGTATGTCGCGCTCTATTTTTGTACAAAAAACTAGCTCAAATGAACCAGCTTGCCGCCCTGAGTAGCTACCCCGGCCCGGCCCTTGTGACGGCGGCAGGCGAGCACGCCGCCTACCGTTTCCTCGAATTCTTCACCGCGCAGATCAGAAACCCCAACACCCGCCGCGCTTACGCCAAGGCCGTGGGCGACTTTTGCGCATGGATGGAGGCGCGGGGCCTGCCCTCAATCGCCGCCGTGGGATCGATCCACATCGCCGCCTATGTCGAGGAGCTTGGGCGCAGCCATAGCGCCCCGACCGTCAAGCAGCGTCTGGCGGCGGTCCGCATGATGTTCGACTGGCTGGCGACCGGTGGCGTGCTGCCGTTCAACCCGGCCAGCGCCGTCCGTGGCCCCCGACATTCGGTGAAGTCAGGCAAGACGCCCGTGCTAGCCCCCGAGGAGGCCCGCGAGCTGCTGGACAGCATCGATATCGGGACAGCCATCGGCCTGCGCGACCGCGCCCTGATTGGCCTGATGGTCTACACCTTCGCCCGGATCGGCGCGGCCACAGCCATGCGGGTCGAGGATGTGTTCGTTCAGAACCGCCGCCTGCGGGTGCGGCTGCATGAGAAGGGCGGCAGAGCTGCGGCCCTCCCCTGCCACCACAACTTGGAAGCCTACCTGCATGCCTACCTGGATGGGACCGGCATCCAGGACGACAAGGACGGCCCCCTGTTCCGCCCCATAGGGCGCGGCACCGCGCTCCTCACGCGCACGCCCCTGATGGCACGTGATGCCCTTGCGATGGTCCAGCGCCGGGCCGCCGCCGCGAAGATTGCGACCAGGATCGGCAACCATACCTTTCGGGCCACCGGCATCACCGCCTACCTCAAGAATGGCGGCACGCTGGAACGGGCCGCCGCCATCGCCAATCATGCCTCGACCCGCACCACCCAGCTCTACGACCGCCGGTCGGATGAGGTGAACCTGGACGAGATCGAGCGCATCCTGATCTAAAAAGGCCGCCTTGAAGGGCGGCCTTTGCATAGGATCGGTCATTCAATAAGTCGTCGTGTAAGTTGTATTGCCGATGCGTCGGGATATTGTGACTCTCAATTTTCCCTTCGCTGTAATTGTTCTTGTTGTCGTTATATTACCTGACGTACTCCTAGCTGTTCTACTTATGCCGCTTTTGGTTTTGCGAACTGTGTATTTAATTTTGCCCATAGCTATCTCCTGCGTGCGATACAAATAATTCAATTAGACGTCATGCCAGTGATTATAGGCGGCAGACGGACTAATTCCGAGTATTCTGACGGCATCTTTTTGACGCATACTTCTACGTTTTATTTCTTTTATTAGGCCTTTGCCTCCTTCAGAAAGATTTCGTTCATTGGTAAACATCAAATCACGCAGCTCATTATATGCAACTTCTACTCCTTCTACTTCTTGGCGAATTTCATCAATTTTAGTTGAAAGAGACATTGAGGTAGTCCGTGCGGTTTGCGCCTGTGGGAATGAGCGGCAGAACCGAAAGTGAAATTTGTTCACGGTTTTTGCAAGGGGGCTCCGCTATAAATTTTTTACTTATTCCGAGGCGGCCTGTCAGTTTCCCGTTGACAAAATTATGGCTAAACACCCATAATATGGGGAGTGAAAACCGTAGCCCCTGCCCGTAAGCCCTGTCGCTTTCTCGGCTCGGCCCTGAAAGACCTGTGCGCCTTCCCGCCAGCCGTAAGGGCTGATGTCGGGTATGCACTGGACCTTGTGCAGTTAGGTGAAGAACCTCTATCCGCAAAAGCACTGAAAGGTTTTAGCGGACGTGGTATCCTTGAGATAGTCGAGAACCACGACGGAGACACCTATCGGGCCGTTTATACGGTGCGTTTCACTGACGTAATCTACGTCCTCCATTGCTTTCAAAAGAAATCAACGAAGGGAATTGCTACTCCGCAACGCGAGATCGATCTCATTAAATCGCGCTTGCAGATGGCAGAAACAGATTATGCAACGCGTGCCGGAGAATAAGGGCGAATATCATGAGCAAACTAGAAACCGGAGTCTTTGAAGGAAGCGGAAACGTCTTTGCCGACCTCAATTTGCCTGATGCAGAGGAGTTGCAGCTCAAGGCTAATCTGACTGCTGCGCTGCGACGGCTCATTGCTGACCGCAGACTTACTCAGACCAAGGCGGCGCAGATCGCTGGCATTGGACAAGCTGACCTCTCCAAGCTGCTCCGGGGCAGCCTGCGTGGCCACTCAGTGGAACTTCTGATGCGGATGCTGACTGCGTTTGACCAGGACATCGAGATCATCGTCCGACCTCATGCCAAGGCAGGAGAGGGCGGCCGGATCACGTTCACCCCAGCCATCGCTTAAGGCGATGATCCACAAATGAGAGGGCCGCACCGATTGGGCGGCCCTTTCTTCATGCGTAGAAACGGAACAGCGCAAGGCCTCCTAACGCACCCGTGGCTGGCTGGCCGAGGCGTTTACTGCAGCCCCGATGATGCAGCCCGTCGCAGTGGACTGGGCGGGCTGCATCATATGCAAAATTAGGGTTGTGAGAGACGTCTGTCGCTAGGACAGAGACTTAGAAATTCCGTCGCAGATCACGCAGCATCAGATAGGCCAGTGTGATTGCTGTCAGGCAGTAAATGGAGACATCGCCCATAGCGTGAGCGTGGAAGCTGAAAATGCCAATATCAAGGAAAGTGGTTCCGGTCATGGATAATCTCCCTGCCGGGCGTGCAAGATCGCCCGGCGTTGCTACGCCGTGGCGATCTCTGCTAGCGAGGTCCCTAAACCACCTCGCCTAGGGGCAGGTTTGTCAACTGCCCCTCAGAAATCGATGTTGCCGGACCGACACCCCCCAGCTTCAGGGTTCCGCTTGCAAATATAATCTGCTTAGGCCTGCGGTCGGCCTTTCCCCACTATTTCAGGGGCGTTTCGCTGAGGCTGCCGGTTAGGGGGCTGCGGGCGAACCGACCTCCTTTATCGTAGGACGCGCGCGTCAACGCAAGAGGAGCGGCAACATCAAAGGTAAGGAAGCACAACATTATTCAGCGATTAGAAAACGACCGTTTTCCCGACATGATCGGGAGATGTTCGCTACGCGGCCTAGAAAGGCTCCGTTTCTGTCGGGAAAATATGACTGGTTTTCTATTGCCAGATAAACGCTCTTGAATCACTATCCCGACATGCTTGTCGGATATGCCCGTGTCTCTACCATTGACCAAAACCTGGATCTGCAGCGCGACGCGCTGACAAACGCTGGTTGTGAAAGGCTGTTCGAGGAGAAAAAGTCTGGGAAAGCTGGCACGAAGCGTCCCGAGTTCGAGGCCGCTCTCGCCTACCTGCGGCCCACCGACGTGCTGGTGGTGTGGAAGCTCGATCGGCTCGGTCGCTCGCTTGTCGAGATGATGCGGACGATCGACAGCCTCCGCACAAAAGAGATCCACTTCCGCAGCCTCACCGAGCAATTCGATAGCGACACGGCTCACGGTCGCTTCGCCCTGCAGATGCACGGGGCCATGGCCGAGTACTTCCTCGATCTCAACCGCGAACGGACGATGGAAGGGTTGAAAGCGGCACTGGCTCGCGGCCGAAAGGGTGGCAGACCGAAGAAGCTCACCGATGCCGATCTCGAAGTTGGCCGCGCTCTACTCCAGTCCGGCACGATCTCGATCGCTGCCATCGCCAAGCGGCTCGGGGTCAGTCGGGACACCTTCTACAGCTACTTCCCTCAGGCTCGGGCACGTAGCCAGGCCGCCCCCATAGGCAGAAGGGTCTGACCCCAATGCCAATCCGGCGTGAGCACCGCTTCTATTACCCGATCGACTGGCCGCAACTCTCCGCCGTGATCCGCTTCCGACGGGCAGGAGGCGCCTGTGAGGGATGCGGACGACCGCATGGGCAGACGATCTACCTTTTGGGCGACGGACGCTGGTGGGATGCCTCGACCGGCTGTTGGCGTGACGGGAGAGGGCACACTCTCCAGAGCCTGCCGAGCTTCGAGGACCTTGGACGCCTGCGCCCGACCAGGGTGGTGCTCGCGACCGCGCATCGGGACCACGACACTGGCAACAACACGGACAGGAACCTCGCCGCTTTCTGTCAGCGCTGCCATATGAACCATGACCGCCCAGAGCATCGACGGCCGGTGGCGAACCCTTTTCAGGCGCAAGGCCTCTGGCGATCTGTTTCGCGGTCCGTATTAGTGGTGGTTTTCAGCCGGTCCGCTTCTGGGCAGCAGATGCATCGGAGCGGACATAGCCGCTGGGCCCGCTTCCGACCCAACCCGGCCGCCAGGACCGCTGTCTCCGCTTCTCGAAAGCCGCCGCTCCCCAACCCTCTGGCAAATATGGTTAGAAGCGACAGCCGTATGGTGGTTCGGCCCTCGGCGACAGCCAGTCGCCGAGGGGGCGCACGTCGGCCCACACGAAACCGGCCTCCAGCCTTTTTGCTTGAGTGTGAGGTGCCGCTGGGGAAAACTCGTTTCAATCAAGTGTGGAGACGACATGCCGGGATCGACGTTTCAAACCAATCCGGTGGACCTACTGAAGGTCCTCGACGACTGCCACCGGGGCGTCATCCAGCTCCCGGATTTTCAGCGTAGCTGGGTGTGGGACGAAGACCGTATCAAGAGCGTGATCGCCTCGATCTCCCGAGCGTTTCCGATCGGCGCCTTGATGTCGCTCGACACGGGCGGGCCGGTGAACTTCAAGCCGCGCCCTGTCGAGGGCGCTCCAACGGAAGCGCGTGACGTCGTTCCGCAATCGCTCCTGCTCGACGGCCAGCAGCGCATGACATCGCTCTACCAGGTGACGCTGCGCGGCAAAGTGGTGGAGACCGTCACCCCCAAGAAAAAGCGGGTCAAACGCTGGTTCTACATCGACATCCGCAAGGCGCTCAACGCTGGCACGGACCGCGAGGAAGCCATCGTCGGCATGCCCGAGAACCGGATTGAGCGCGGCGATTTCGGTCGCGCGGGCGAGCTGGATCTCTCCTCGGCGGAGCAGGAATACGCCCATCTGATGTACCCGGTATGCCAGGTGTTCGACTGGGACAGCTGGCAGGACGGCTTCGATGAGTATTGGGCCGGTGACGAGCACAAGGCCGTCAGAGCCGCCTTCCGCACCTTCAAGAAGGAAGTGCTCGAGAACTTCAAACACTACCGCGTGCCGGTAATCGCCCTCGATCGCTCGACCTCGAAGGAGGCGGTCTGCGTCGTCTTCGAGAAAGTGAACACCGGCGGCAAGGCACTCGATGCCTTCGAGCTGGTGACAGCCATGTACGCGGCCTCCGGCCATGAGCTGCGCAAGGACTGGTACGGCGACGAGAAGACCAAGGGGCGGCACCGCCGCCTGGTAGATACACTGCGTTTGGCAGACACCGAAAAAGGCATCCTGGCCGGGGTATCGAACACCGATTTCCTGCAGGCCGTGTCGCTCTTCTACACGCGCGACAGACGTCGGGCGGCGGTCGAAGCCGGCAAGGAAGGCAAGGAGCTGCCCGCGGTCTCCGGCAATCGCCAGGCCCTGCTCGATCTGCCTCTGGAGGCCTACATCCGCTACGAGACGCAGGTGGAAGCCGGCTTCGTCCGGGCGGCCAAGTTCCTGCACATGCTGAACATCTACCGCATCTTCGACCTGCCCTATCAGTCGCAGATCGTGCCGCTGGCGACGATCCTCGCAGATATCGGCGACGCCTGGGAGCACGAGGCCAACCGGGCAAAGCTGTTCCAGTGGTACTGGAACGGCGTCTTCGGCGAGCTGTACGGCTCGACTGTCGAGTCCCGGATCGCCCGCGACTTCGTCGAGGTGCCGGATTGGCTGAGGGGTGGCAAGGCGCCATCGACGGTCCGCGAGACGATCTTCCGCGCCGACCGCCTGAAGACCATGCGGATGCGCCTCTCAGCCGCCTACAAGGGCGTGAACGCGCTCCTGATGCAGAAAGGCGCCAAGGATTTTCGCTCCGGCCAGAAATTCGATCACACCGTGTTCTTCGGCGAGAATGTCGACATCCACCACGTCTTTCCGCAGGCCTGGTGCAAGGGCAACGGCATCAGTCCGACCGTCTACGACTCGATCATCAACAAGACGCCGCTGTCGGACCGCACCAACCGAATCATCGGCGGTGCGGCGCCATCCGAGTATTTGGCCAAACTTGAGAAGGGCAGCAGCACAGCCCCATCGATCGAGGACGCAACGCTCGACGGTCATCTGTGCTCCCATCTGATCGATCCGGCGCAGCTCAGGAGCGACAATTTCGAGGCCTTCATGGAGAGCCGGCAGAAGGCGCTCCTTGAGATCATCGAGCAGGCGATGGGCAAGACCGCTTACACCGGCAATGTCCCCGAGGAGGGGCTGGACGTCGAGAGCGACGCCGAGACCGCCGAGGCCGGGCTCACGATGCCCCTGCAGTCAGCCGCGTGAGATGTGCGGAAGCTTGATATCAAACGGCGTTCTGCCGGCAGCTCACGCCTTCCAAGCGTCCTTGAGCGGCTGCCCTCCTACAGCTGCATTTGGGATGCATTAGCGGGCTTCCATATGCCCAGCATGGGTCGCTTACGGACCTCTGATGCGAAACTCAAGAGTTTTGCACCACGCGACTGCTTGCTGAAATTATTGGACTTTTTGGTGCAAGTGTCCGGTGCGGGCCGCAAAAGCCTACGTCTAAAACGTGATGATCTTGAAATTCTCAGGGTGCTCTAATCGCCAGGATCGGCCGATACGGGTCAACATACCAGACACGGAAACCGGCTTGCCAGATTTATGAGCTTCGACAGCCTCGGAATAATCCGCATTCGGCAGAGATAGCCTAACATGCAACAAAGTATTATCGTCGCTGGCCCAATTGATCTCGATTTCCTTCGGCGCGGGATCTTCCAAAAGGTCGGCTGGATTGCCGTCTGTCTCGACGCGCCTGATGCGACCAAAGACGGTCACAGGGCGAGGCTTTTCATCGACGCGCATTAATTTGGCAGCGGTTCTAAGCAAATCGACGTTCTTATGCTCAATGGAAAAAGTTAGCCGCTGATCGAGCTTTTCAGAACGCCATTCCGGCGAGAGTTTGATGCCAATGACCATCTTTGAGACGTCTGTCTCCTCGATCACATCAGCCATAGCGTCACACATATTGGCGCTAAAACCATCGGCTCGGCGGACGATGACGCCAGGGTTCTGGGTTTCAACCGCTTCGCTGTACGTCGACAGGCCGACAGCGATCCGCTCCACGATCTTCCGGTTAAGCGGCAAATTCTCAGCGCCAACATCAAGGGTAGGCGTGTCATTCAGACCTACGGGAGACTCGATCAAAAAGCCGAAACTTCCTCGGAACGTATGCCCAAAGCGACACCGCTCCGCATACTCAATCGCCTCCTTACGGGTCCGCTTGAAATGCCTCTCGCCTGTCAGTTCTGTTGTAGCAGACGATGCCAAGAAATTGTGCATCTGATTTATATATCGCGATGCAACATGCAATTGCACTGTGTCATTGACAACATATTCATTGGGTATCTTGCTTGTAATTTGGTCATAGGCAAGCGATTTGATATCGCTGCTGATATCTTCAATTGCCCGATCATAAAATTCAGAAATAGTTTTTAGGGCAAAGAATACTTCTTTCTTCTTTTCCTCAAGCTCTATCTGCTTATCAAAAAATATTTCGACCGGATCGGGTGCCTCATCCTTGAAATAGACTCGACTGACCTTCCGGCCGAACGCATCCGCAAGCCACCCGAAATGTAGCAGGTAACGCGCAATCAGGCTTGGCTCGATATCGAGTCGGGGGTCGTTAACATCGATCATAACGCCCCCCCGGTTTTCCGCGTCCGTTCTGCCGCCAGTAGATCGTTCAATGAGTCGGGTGTCAGGATATTAGTGCGGGCAATCAGAATCTTTTTGGTGGACTCTTCATTCGTGGCAGGAGCGCCAGAAAGCACTGTATAATAGCAACAGTGCTGCATTTTCATGAAATCTTCGGAAACCTCAACCCAAGTTGAGTGATCATCGGGAACACACAGTAGGATTAAAACAGCACCGATTCCATCCAGATCGCGCGTCACCAGATCGTTGTAAGTTTTCGTCTCAATGCTATATGCAACACTTGCGTCTTCATGTTTCCAATTCTTTGTGCACTTAAGCTGAAAGTCGACCGGAAAACCGGACTCAATTCTCCTTTTGCCGCGTACAATTACAGGCCGAAAAGTGCCGTCGAATCCATAGTCAAACTCGCGCCCAACATGCAGATTTACACCCGCAGTTCCTGCGATAGCGTGAATGTAAGACCGGCTAAGGCTCTCTTGTGTGTGCTGTTGCGTTATCATTTGCTGTGGAGCGATTGGTCCGGGCGTAAGAAAAGTTTATACGATGCAATGGATAAGCGGTCCATCGCGGCTTGGGGCCGCGCTGAACTATGGGGGGGATAATGTCATTGGGCCGCTCGGCGGAACATCCGATGGTTGCATCGGGCTATGCCGCACAGCGCTCCAACCTCGTCAAGGCAATCGGCCTCGGGAGTCCCCAGGCGGCGCATTAAGCGCTCGGTTTTGCCGGTCGCTTCTACAGCCGCGTAGGTGAAGCGCTCGGCGATGGAGGAGCAAATATCGGGAGGGTCTGCTTGGGGTCGTGAGCGGGCGGGACGGTAATGTCCGTTTCTGCCTAATCCCGCTCGTAAGCGGACCGGCGCAAAACCACCCAACCCTGCCGTAGGGCAGACGGACGGGGCTCGACCCTCAGCGGTCATTCGGCTGATCGTTAACGAGTGGCGGCTCACGAACGCGGAGCGGACCTTGGCTTTTAAGCTCGTCGATCAGGACCCTTAGCCCTCCAGATACGTGCCGCCGGCTCGGGTAGTAGAGGAACAGGTCGTCCTTAATTGGGCACCAGGCTTCCAGGCAGCGGTGCAACGTGCCGGCTTCGAGATGCAGGCGTGCGCGGTCCTCCCAGACGTAGGCCAGCCCGCACCCCTGCAAGGCCGCCTCGATCATTAGATCCTGGTCATCGAGTGTCACCGGGCCATCAACCACGACGGTCAGGACCTCTCCGTTGCGCTCAAACCGCCAGTCGAACATCGCGCCGCTCGGATAGCGGTAGCGGATGCCAACGTGTTGCCCGAGGTCACGGGGATGCTGCGGCGGGGGTCGTGAGCGGAAGTAGTCCGGCGACCCAACCACGATCAGGCGCTGCACCGGCTTGATTCGGACGGCCACCATGTCCCGGGACAACACCTCACCGAAGCGGATGCCAGCGTCGAACCCTTCCTCGACGATGTCGATGAGCCGGTCGGTCGCCATGATGTCGAGCCTGAGCCCAGGGCTCTCTTCGACCAGCCGGCCCAGAACGTCCCGGAACACGAAGGGCGCTATCGAGGTCGGCACGTTGATCCGAACCGTCCCAAACGGTGTCGCACGGAAAGCGTTCAGGCCGTCCTGCGCCTTCGTGATCTGCTCGAAGGCCGGGGTGAGGTCGGCGAGGTAGCGCTCGCCTGCATCGGTCAGAGTCACGCTGCGTGTCGTCCGCTGGATCAGACGGACGCCAATGCGCTCCTCCAAGTTGCGGATCGCGTGACTGATGGCCGATGCCGCCACGCCCCGCTCCGTCGCGGCCTTTCGGAAGCTGCGATGCCGAGCCACCGCAAGGAACGTCGACAACTCACCCAGTTCGCTCCCGCGCATTGTTCTGTTTCGCTCACCATCGCACGCAGAAACTAGCACGTTATCGGAACAGCGCTTCGTCCCTACCTTCGTTCCAAACGAACGGACAATTGACATGGACCTTCAACTGAACGGCAAGACGGCACTGGTGACGGGGGCGAGCCAGGGGCTCGGGCGCGCCATCGTCAAGGCGCTCGCTGCGGAGGGCGTCAGGGTGTTCGCCACCGCCCGCAATCCCGAACTCCTCGCCTGCCTCGCGACCGAGATCGGTCGGGACGGCGGGGTCGTCCCGACCGTATTCGAACAGGACTTCATGGCCGAGGACGGCCCGAAGCGGATCGCCGAAGCTGCGCTGTCAGCCCTCGGTCCCCTCGACATCCTCGTGAACAACGCAGGCGGCAGCCGGCCGATGGCCATCGATGCACCGGAGGAGCAGTGGATCGAGGGCATGACCCTCAATTTCGACCGGCATCGTCAACTTACCCAGGCCCTGCTGCCGAACTTCCTCGCTCGGAAAGCCGGGTCCATCGTCAGCATCTCCGGCAACCTAGAGCCCGAGGTGGTCAACGCGGCGATGGTCGCTAAGGCCGGGCTGGTAGTGTGGTCCAAGGGCTTGTCGGAGCAGCTTGGCCAGCACGGCATCACCGTCAACTGCATCCAGCCGGGCTTGATCGATACCGCTCAGATCCGCCGTCTCTACCCTGGCGATGAGCGCCGCAAGTTCGCGGAGCGTGAGATTGCGATGCGCGATTTCGGTGAGCCCGAGGACGTGGGAAACGCTGTCACCTTCATCGTGTCGCCGCGCGCCCGCTACATCACCGGGATCGTGCTGACCGTCGATGGCGGGATGCGTCGCTACGCATTCTGAGCCTCGCAGCGATAGGCTAAGGTAGCGCTCGGACGGCTGCTCTGGCGGACGGTTGAAAGAGGTCTGCTTACGGCGGTGGAGCGGACCTTCGAAGCTTGCAAGCTGAACAACCGCTCCCCACCCATCCCGGTCATACGCGTCCGTCTATCAGGCTGCCCAGAAGCGGACGCTCCGAAGGTCCGACAAGGGTCAACAGATACCGTCTGTCAGAACCTAGTTCTGGGGTCCGGTATTGGGTAGCAATTTCAAAAATATCGGCGACCAGATTAGGTTGGAAGCAGAGAAGATAGTCTTGGTTTTTGTTCTCCCGAAATGACGTGGCCGGCTGCCTGCGCGCCGCCTTATGAGAAGCATTGATGAGAAGGGTGTCGGGGTATCCGACGCAAATCCCAGGAAGAACACACCAGGACGAAAGCTCCAGCGCCGTCGCGCTCGAGCCAGAGTTCGGGTCGCTTCCGCTCCCTTCGAACTCAGGAAAACATCATGACCATCACCGTGCCCACCGGCGCGCATACCTCCGCATGCCCACCAGCCTCGCAAGAGGGACTGGGAGCCTTGCTGGAGTTTCTGCCCCGCAGGGTCAAACCGGGCATCCGCGGCCTCCTCTCGGGGCTCGATCCTCTCCAGCCAAATTGGGGCCACGTCTTCCTGCGCGAAGAATGGCTCACCGCGCTCGCCAAGGAATGGGGAATAGAGCCGGGTTTGATCCGAGCGGGGGAACAAGTGCCCATCCGCATTGCCATCGAGCATGACGCGAAACTCGGACCCCGTCTCGTTATCTCCATCTGCGATAACCCCACCCCTGCTCAGGCTTCCGCAGACTTGGATCTGCGCCGACGCTTGGAGGAAGGGGGGCTGTGGCGTCCGGCCCGGGCGCCCGAGAAGCTGCGCCAACTCTACGCCCTCACCCCTAAAACTGGGACGGGCCACTGGGCGTCACTCGTGCCAGGGCTCAGAGAGTTGGACGAGAACCGCATCGTCTTTCTGTCCGAGCGACCCGTCGATCTCAGTGATGTCGCTGATGTCCTCCTCGCACTGCAGGATGCCAAGGAGTTCGTGCACTGGACCGGTGCGGACGCCGTCCTCGTCGCCACGGGAGACCGCGGCGTCGGCTCCCGGATCTTCAGCGACCCGGACGTGGTGGAGGCTGCTTGCGGTCTAGGAGCGACGCTCCTGACCCTCGCTGGTCCCGTGCCGACGCTGGTCGACGATCTCGCCTGGCGTTCCGTCATTCTCCCTGACGAGATGCAGGGCACGATCGAGGCGATCTTACGCGGGGAACTCGACCGAGCCGATCGGTCCCGCCTCGACCGCATCGAGAAAGTTCTTTCCGATCGACCCGACAACGAAAGTAACGGGTTCACAGACGTACCGTTCTGAGGCGCCGCTACGCCTCGGATGCCCATTGGGCATCCGGACAAGAACTGGGACGGTCCATTGCCGTCCCGGTCCCCGCTTCTCGTAAGAGCGGTCGTCGCGCACTCGGTCCACGTTCGTGACCATGCCAAAGGCTCTCACCCTCCTGCCAAAGCCTGGGCCGCTGCGCGACGGCGCCTAGCCCAGGCTCCCAGCACCGGCATCGCTCGGTCTCAACGTTCGACGTCCAGGACGTCGGGGGCATGGACTGGGCATGCCGCCCCCTCCCCTCACTGACCCTTCCATCAATCCTTCACCTAGGAACCCATCATGCGCCATCACAGAATCCGTGGGTGGAGCGCCCCGCTCCCGACTGCACTGCCGCCTCATCCTGCCCCACAGGACAACGGTATCCAGCCGTCCACGAATGATCATCCCATCCCGACAAACACCAGCGTCATTCCCCTGCAGAACCTCATCGCCTCGCTGCGACAACAGGTGAAAGGCGATCATGTCGTGAGCGCCAGCGTGCTCAGCGTTGAAGCCACGTCACGGGATGGCTTCGTGCTTCTCCTCGGAGAGGCTGAGGCTGCAAGCAGAAGTGAGCCGCCGCGGCTCGAAGCTCACCTCAGTGAGAACGAGCGGACAGCGATAGAAGCCGAACTCGGCAGCCCCTTCGATCCTCTCTCTCTAGTCAATCGTAGGATCGAGGTGGCGATACGATGCTCGCTTCGGCAACGCTACAGTCGCGGAGCCGCCATCCAGGCCAAGGTCATCGGTCTTCACTTGATTGGCGAAATCCCAATCGAACTGGAGATCCGACGTGAAGAGATGCTGAGATTGCTCCGAATGGATGGAGTACGGTTCGGACCTTCGACCTGGGAGGATCCGGAGGAGCCCTATCACGTCGCGGTCATCGCATCGGAGGTCGGTGACGCCCTGCGCGACGTGGAGCATGTGCTGAAGCCCCTCGAAGCCTTGGGACTGATCGCACTCCACCGGATCAAGGGCATCTTCGAGGGCCCCAGCGCTGAGAGCTCCCTCATCGAGGCCATGGCCAAGGCTGAAGCGCTGCATGCCGAACACGGGTTGTCCGCCACCCTCATCGTCCGGGGAGGGGGCCCAGCCTCGTCCTTCTCACCGCTCAATGCGTGGGCAACGGCCGCGGCGGCGCGGCGCCTTTCGAACCTTGTCGTGGGCCTTGGCCACGCCGCAACGCCGCGCACCGTTCTCGATGAGGTGGCCGGACGGTCCGTACCAACGCCCACCGCAGCAGCCATGCTGATTCGGGATCTTGTGCGCCGAACGGCCATCCGTGCCGACCAGGCGCTTACGGCCCTGGCTGAGACCATCCGCAAGGATATCGAGGCGGAGGCCCGCATAGGGCTATCACGCGCCATGACGGGGTTTGAAGAAGCGGTTCGTCTTTGCGTAACCAACGCCGAGCAGCAGCTTCTCAAGGTCGGTCTTACGATCGAGCGCAGCCTCCTCACCTCCATCGCTGCTCATGCCGAGACAACTGCGAGAGAGGAGACCGTGGACGGAGAAGAGGGCGACGCCGAGCGTCTTGCCGACTTCGACGTTGCTCACGATCCAGTCGTAGAGGCTGGCCTGGCGCTGGTGATCGAGGCTGAAACCGGCTTCGTGATGACCAAGGCCGCGGACGCCCGTCTCGCCAGCCGCCTCATTCTCCAATTTCCAGATGGCGTCGTCGGCGTCTGGAATCACCCCAAACCGATCACAACCCACTGACCCCCATCATCAAAAGGAATCCCAGAACATGAACGACACGCCAGACACACCCATCCCCTTCCTCGAGGCCCTTCGCCAGATCGAGGCTTTGACCCTACGCATTCACCAGGAGAGGCTTGCGGCCTTCGAATCGGTCGAAGAGACCTACGCCGAGGTGCAGAGACTACGCACTGTGCTCATCGCGCGTGTTGCGGCTCTCCGATCGATGACTGGTTAGAAGCCACTGATCTGGATCACCCTGAAGCGGGCAGCAACCTGTCCGCTTCAGTAGCTTCACCATAGCGTTTGTGAGGAAAGGGCACATTCAATCGCCTCGAATTCCGCATCTGTGACTATGCAAACAAATCCCCCAAGCAATGCATAGCGGTTCCTCTTTACAATTCGGTGCAAGACCGAAGTTGGTGCGTGGTCAGTCATCCTTGTGAGAAAATTTGTCGCTACCGCCCCATGCTGACGCTTCCCAGGCTGAACACGGAGCCGGACCAGTCGAACCGGCCGCGCGGACCACTCAAAGTCGAGAGTTTGCCGATGGCGTCGAAAGGCTTCCGACGCTCCGTCACGCTCTTCATTCCGGCACAGGTCCTCGCGTTGGAGACCGAATAATATCGCACATTGATGTGCGAGACCCGCAGGTCATTGACCTCAAATCTGGCTAAAGGTGAAGATGGGTGAGGGTGCCGCGTGCCACGGCGCTATCAAATGGATCAAGCCGAACACGCGTCCAAATTCCGTGCGTCCCCATCGCTAAGCCACGACTTAGGGAGCTTTTCCAGTAGCGCGTCCCTTCGGTACCCATCAGACACTTGTTATCTCGCAGCCGTGCGCCATATCAACTTTTGTCTATTTGTGCTAACTATTGGTGTCCCATGTCAGCAAGCGACGACGGAAGTGACGACGAGACGCTAAATCGCAAGCCGTTGCTTACGGAAGCGATACGTCAGACTGGGCGCGAGGGCTCAGCGAGAGTAGTCGGCTTTCAGTTCGTTGTAAGAGAAGGCCCTGGCGCCGGAACCAGTAGTCCGGAGACCCGAATGCTGAAAGCAGCGATGGGCATCATTGGTCTCGGTCTTCACACCGTCCTCCTAAACCGCAGCCCTGTCGACGATCAGACAGGTGGTACTCCCGCACAGGTGCGATCCGACGAAGCGGCCAAACGAATATTCAGGGATGTTCGGTGCCCGTGGACGGCCGCAACCTTGTTGAAAGAAGGTAAACAATGGATTGCTGAGCTAACACCTTATGCCTCAGTCCGCCGGTTCAAGGATGTGTATGCTGCAGGTGCTTCCAGTGGCACCTTTGATGAAGCCTGGATGGCGGATCAACAACGCGTCTTACGATTGCTTGGGAAGGCCGCCAACCAGGCAGATCTGATTTCCTCTGGCGTTCGCTACATCACAACGAATCGAAAGAAGGTCGGTGAACCACGCTCACCGGATCGCCCCTCCGTCATGGAGAAGAGGCTGTTTGGAGAACCTAATCGTCAGAAGGATTGGGAACTGACGATGCCGGAAATGGTGGAAGTCGCCCTTCACGGCCACGTCAATCCCGGACGCATCTGGCTTTCCTATGACCGGTCGATTCCAATGTTCGAGGCGGCAATTTGTGCAGGCTTTTGCAGCATGGGAATGGTGGGTATTCTAGAAAGGGAAGGGGCTGAGTGGCTGAAAAGCAACCTTGCCAATCATCTTTTCCTGGTTAGTGAAAACGCGGAGGAATTTCTCGACTTTTTGAGATGCCGCGACCTCATCATGAATGCTTTCAGCGGAAGAGCGCAGGCCAAACGTGAGGACCTCAAGGCCTTGTTGATCCCCCAGATCGTGGCGGGCCTAGCGCAACCCGAAGCGATTCATGTTCGTCCCATAATACGGCGATCGGCCTCCTCATAGGGGTCGAATTCGCGCCGGCGAAGGCGAACTCCTAATTTTTATCCCAGATTTTCGGTGACACGTGGTGTCATTGGAGGGCTCCCCCAACGCGGAGCCCAAACATGCGTAAACCTCTATCAAGACAGAATTCTGGTCGCCCTAGAGGTCGGACGGCACAAGCCTCCCGCCGAGATGGACGGCATGCACCGGGAGCCCGAGCACGCATTGGACGGCGGCGTGCACCTGCAACTGGAAACGTACGTGTCGTCGTCGTCGCCATGCCAGAATCCGTGATTGAACGCGAGCTTGACGCGGTCGAGCACTATCTCGCTGACGAGATCGACAATCTCCTTGGCTGAACGACGTTGGAGCATTCAACCGCCGCGCAACAAGGTGTTGGCGGCGGCCGCTCGCCCCTGTCGCATCGCTTTACGATCCATCATTCTGCAACCTGAAGAGAATCGAAGGGACCGCTCATGTCTCGTCACAGCTCAGCCGTCGCAACCACTCCGCCTGCACACCGGCAGCTGAGAGCCGTTGCCTACACACGTGTCTCGACCGGCCCCCAAGCCGAAGCGGACCTATCGCTGCCCGATCAAAGAAATCAGATCGCTGAATGGTGTCGGGCGAACGACCACGTTCTCGTCGGTGAGTACGAGGAACGTGGTGCATCGGCGACGAGCGAGAAGGGAAGGCCGCAGCTCGCGGCGCTACTCGAACGTGCCTGTGATGGATCACGGCCTTACGACCTCATTGTGGTTCACAGCTTCAGTCGCTTCTTCCGAAACAACTTTTTGTTCGAAGGGGTGCGACGAAGGCTGAAGAAGCACGACGTGCGCGTGGTCTCGATGACCCAGCCCTTCACGGAGGAAGACTCAGCGCACGTCCTGGCTCGGAACATTTTCGGCTTGTTCGACGAATATCAATCTCAGGAGAACAGCAAACACGTGCTTCGTTCGATGAAGGAGAATGCGCGCCAGGGCTACTGGAATGGCTCGAAGCCGCCGTTTGGTTATCGCACCATCGAGACGGAGCAGAAGGGTAAGCGGCTTAAGAAGATTCTGGCCATTGATCCGGTCGAGGCTGAACTCGTACGGCTGATCTACCGCCTGATCGTCGAGGGCGATGGACGGTCAGGCCCGCTCGGTGTCAAATCAGTCTGCAACTGGCTTAACGAGCGAGGCCACGTTACGCGGACTGGCGCGCGCTGGGGCATCGGACCGCTGCACGATATTCTGACGAGGCCGCTTTACGCAGGAACCTATCAGTTCAATCGGCGCGAGGCGAAGACACGACAGCTCAAGGCGCAGGCGGAGGTTATCGAATCGACGGCTCCGGTCATCGTAACGCCGGATCTTTATCAAGCGGTGCAGGACACCCTTCGCAGCAGGAGGCCGAGCGAGGCGCCGCCACGCGAGGTCACGGGACCGATCCTGCTTACGGGCATCGCCCAGTGTGCGGCCTGCGGCGGCGGCATGACACTGCGCACTGGCACCTCCAGCACCGGGAGGGTCTATCGCTACTATACCTGCTCGCCGGCGATGCGGATGGGCAAACGTGCCTGCCCGGGTACGAACATCGCGATGGCCAAGCTAGACGATCTGGTCACTACCGCGCTGGTCGGGCGTTTGCTGACGACGGACCGAGTGCAGGAAATCCTCTCGGGCTTGGTCGCGCGCCGCCAGTCTCGGGTCGGCCTTGCACAGGGGCGGATACAGGCTTTGGCAACCGAAGTGGCCGAAGCCGAGGTACGGCTGAAGCGCCTGTACGCTTCGATCGAGGCAGGCGTCGCCGATCTGACCGATGGAACCCTAAAACAGCGTCTCGACGATCTGCGGGCTGAGCGTGATCGGGCGAGAGCGGCTCTGGAGCGGCTTCGTGAGCAGATTCGGGAACCTGTCACGGTGACACCGGAGCAGGTCGACTCCTTCGTGCGTGTGATGCGATCACGGCTACAGGAGGGTGAAGTGCCGTTTCGGAAAGCCTACCTCCGAGCCATCATCGACACTGTCGAAGTTGCAAAGGAAGAGGTGCGGATCACAGGCCGCCGGGATGTTCTGGAAAAGGCCGTAGGGAACGGCCCTAACGCCGCCCCCGGCGTTCGCAGTTCTGTACGTGAATGGCGCGCCCGAAAGGATTCGAACCTCTGACCCCCAGATTCGTAGTCTGGTGCTCTATCCAGCTGAGCTACGGGCGCCGACCTGACCGGGGGAGAGTTGTGCGCTCCGCCGTCGGTGGGGGTGTCTAGAATCTCCTTTTCAGCTTGGCAACCCCTTCTCGACCGATAGGCGTACCTTTCTGCGATCCGCGTGATCGTGGGTGGTCGCGGGACGCCGTGTCGGTCATGCTCGTTGCTCCTCACATCGCAGGAGACGCCCGACCCGTCATGACCACGCGCACCCCTTCCCTCTCCGGCGATGTCCTCGCCGCCATCGGCGGAACGCCGCTGATCCACCTGCGCAGGGCGTCGGACCTCACCGGCTGCACCATCCTCGGCAAGGCCGAGTTCCTCAATCCCGGACTGTCGGTGAAGGACCGGGCGGCCCTGTCCATCGTCGCGGATGCGGAGCGGCGCGGGTCGATCCGGCCTGGCGGCACCATCGTCGAGGGGACGGCGGGCAATACCGGCATCGGGCTCGCCCTGGTCGCCTCGGTCCGCGGCTACCGCACGGTCATCGTCATCCCGGAAACGCAATCGGCCGAGAAGAAGGAGACGCTGCGCCTCGCCGGCGCCCGCCTCGTCGAGGTCCCGGCCGTGCCGTTCTCCAACCCGGACAATTACGTGCATGTGGCGCGGCGGCTCGCCGAGCGCCTCGCTGCGACCGAACCGGCCGGCGCCTTCTTCGCCAACCAGTTTGACAACGTCGCCAACCGCCAGGCGCATGTGGACACGACCGGCCCCGAGCTCTTCGCCGCGACGGAGGGTCGGATCGACGGTTTCGTCTGCGCCGCCGGAACGGGGGGCACCCTCGCCGGCACCGCCCAGGCCTTGCGGGCGCTCAAGCCCGGAATCACCGTCGCGCTCGCCGATCCAGAGGGATCGGCGCTACATGCCTATTACACCACCGGCACGCTGAAGGCCGAAGGCTCCTCGATCACCGAAGGGATCGGCCAGGGCCGGGTGACCGCCAATCTCGAAGGGTTCCGGCCGGACCATTCCTTCCGCATCCCCGACACGGAAGCCCTGGACATCGTGTTCGGGCTGATGCGCGAGGAAGGGCTCAGCCTGGGCGGCTCATCGGGGATCAACGTCGCCGGCGCGATCCGGCTCGCGCGGGTTCTCGGCCCCGGCCACACCATCGCGACCATTCTCTGCGACGGGGCGGCGCGCTACGCATCTAAACTGTTCAACCCGGCTTTCCTCACCGAGCGCGGGTTACCGGTGCCGGCCTGGCTCACGGAAACGGCGGGCGATCTCCCCGACTGGCGGGCCTAATACCGGACGGCAACGGGTGCGTCTCGTGACCGTCCGACCGTGCGGCTGGGGCTGAAATCGACTTTCCTGCAACACCGTCATCAATCTGCATCATCGTGACGCGGTCGCGTTGAACGGAATCGGCGGATGGACGTTTCACCGGTCAAGCTCAAGCAATGTTGGTTGGGCGTGACCGGAGTTTCTTTCCCATGACCCTGACCACCATCCTGCTCATCATTCTGATCCTCGCCGTCCTCGGCGGCGGCAACTTCCTCGGTGGCGGCGCTTATCGCGGGCAGAGCTTCGGTCTGGGCGGTATCCTCATCATCATCCTGATCGTGCTTCTGGTCACGGGACGCCTCTGACCGCACGACCGGACCGGCGGGGCGTTCCGGCGCCCCGCCGGCCATGCATCCGGGACAGCGCGATCCCTACGGACAGGTGAGGCCGACCACCGAGTCAGCCACCCTGGAGGCGACCGCGCCGAGGGTGGAACCCGATCCGCCGCTGGCCGCCCCCGGCGAGATGCCGTTCTCGGCCAGGAACGCGAAGGCCACGCGGCCATCGACCATCGGGTAGCTCATTGGCGGCGCCACACCGGCGACGAGACGGGGCGACGACGGATAGCGGGCGACGAGACCCGCCAGGGCTCCGTCCCGGTCGAGCACGATGGCCCCCGACGATCCGGGCTGTAGCGGCGCGGAGAGCCGATCCCCGCCAGCTTGGCCCGACGAGACGGCGATCCCCCCTCCCCCATCGGCCCCCAGGACCACGAGCGCGTCGCCCGGCGTCAACGCGCTCCCTTTCGAGGCCAGGGTGGCAACGCGGCCCTTCGCGCCGGTCCCTTCGAGAAGTGCCAGACCGCGGCCTAAATCCACCTTGACGATGCGTGCTGCCGCGCCGGCGATCCGTGGTGCCGCACAGGTCTCCAGGACCGAGGAGCTTGTCAGGACACGCCCCGGGGCGACGACGAGGCCGATGCCTGTCGTCACAGCGGCGCGGACCAGAGGCGGCAGGGCTTTCACCGCCGGAGCCGGCGTGGACCTGTCGAGTGTCCCACCGGGCTTGACCGCTACCTGGGCAGGAGCGGCATCGGCCGTCTCCGGGAACGGTACGAAGCTGTTGGCGACGGCGATGACCAAGCGGTCTACATCCGGCCCGAGGGCCTTGTCGTAGCCGATGGTGAAGCCGCGAACTCCCCCCGGGGCGGCGGCATAGCGGATGTAGGATTTGCCCGTCGCCGTCTCGTCGGTGACCACGAGGAAATCCGGCCGCTTGATCTTGTAGGTGACCTTGCGGTCAGAGCCCGGCGCGGTGATGCGGGCGAATAGGGCATCGAGACTGGTCTCCTCCGGGGCGAAGGATTTGGTATCGAGGGTGACGCGGCCATCCCCGCTCTGCCAGCGGGTTCCGCCGGACTGAGGGATGCGCTTAGCGAGCAGCCGCTCGGGCACGCCGATCATGACGCCGCTCGCCGAATCGGGCTTCACGGTGAAGCGCGCCGCCTTCCGAGCCATCTCGCCGGCTGCGAGGATCGCCGCCCGCATCCTCGCGTCCGGGAAGCCGGGCGCCGGGTTGCCGGCACGCTTCTGGTAGGAGAGCAGGGCGTCATAGGTGCGGCGCCCAAACGTGCCGGTGATGACGCTGTTGTAGTCGCCGGTCCAGACCAGGGCGTCCTGCAGGCCCTTCCTGTCCGGCTCCGGCAGGGGCTCGAAGGCCGCCTTCGCCGCTTCGAAGGCGGGGTCGGCCGCCGGTGCCGCACGGGCAGGCGCCTGGGCGGGGCCTTGAGCCTGAACCGGCAGGACGAGGAGGGCCAGAGCCGCCGCAACCCCTGCGAATCGCGCGCGCTGCGTCATGGTCCACGCTCTCCGATGGCCTTTTGCCGATGCCGTTTGCGAAGGTGTGACAGAGGGATCGCCGGATTTCCAGCCGATCGTCAGAGCGAGCGCGTCATTGCGGCGCGCGCGCGAGGTGCTAGGGTCCGGCGCGGCACCGAGGGGGGATCGGATGCCGCCGAAGACGAGGTGGGCGATGTCGGGATCAACCAGGCTCGGGCGCGCGACCGCCCATTTTTCCATAACCGTCTTTGCCAGAAGCGTTCTCGCCAGTGCTCTGGCGCTCGGCGGTCTGGTCGCGATGCCGGCTCTCGCCCAGGCGCCCGACCGTCCGGTGGCGCGGATCGCACCCCCGAAACCAGCGCCATTACCCAAGGCTTTTCAGCGTGACGCGCTGGCCAGTGACGGTTTCCGTCTCGAGGCGACGTTGCGGTCGGAGGCCGCCCCCGGTCCCGCCAAACCGGCGGCCAAGCTGCGCGCCGAGGGTGAGGCCCTGGTGGAGGCCGAGAAGCCGGCCGATGCCCTCAAGCCCCTCGCCGGGGCCATTGCCGCCGATGCGGGCGACCCGCAGAACTGGATCGCCTATGCCCGCGCTGCGAGCACGGTGGGCAATGACGACCAGACCGGGGACTACTCCTTCCGCCAGCGCCTCCGCGGCCAGGCTCGGGCAGCCGCCTATCAGGCTTACTTGAAGGCACGCGGTGCCACCGCCGAGGCCGAGGCCCTGGCGACATTGGGCGAGGTCTATGCCGATGAATCCGAATGGCGGCCCTCGCTCGAGGCCTACCGCGCCAGCCTCGCGCTCGCCGACGATGCCACGGTGCGCGAAACCTATGAGGGTCTGCGCGCTGAGCACGGCTTCCGCATCCTCGACTACAAGGTCGATTCCGACTCCGCCGCCCCGCGCGTCTGCTTCCAGTTCTCCGAAAGCCTAGCCCCTAAGACCGATTTCACGCCCTTCGTCGCCGTCTCGGGCGCCGCCAACGCCGCCGTCACCGGCAGCGGGCAGCAGATCTGCGTGGACGGGCTGAAGCATGGCGAGCGCTACGCCTTCGTGCTGCGCTCGGGCATCCCGTCCTCCGTGGGCGAGGCTCTGCTGAAATCGGCCGATTACGAAGTCTACGTGCGGGACCGTTCGCCCCAGGTGCGTTTCACCGGGCGCAACTACGTCCTGCCGCGCACCGGACAGGCCGGCGTGCCGCTGGTCTCGGTCAACGCGCCGAAGATCGACGTGGAGGTGCTGCGCGTCGGCGACCGTGCCCTGCTGCCGTCCCTGCGCTCGGAGGAGTTCCTCGGTCAGCTCAGCGGCATGACCGCGAAGACCATCGCCGATCAGAAGGGCAGCCGCGTCTGGAAGGGCACGCTCGATACGGCCAAGGCCGAACTGAACCACGAGGCCATCACTGCCTTTCCGGTGCTGCAGGCGGTCGGCAAGCTGGAGCCCGGCATCTACATCATGCTGGCCCAGGCCAGCGGCGTCGCCGCCTCCACGGACGAGGATGGCGGCTACGAGGCCCAGGCCACGCAATGGTTCGTTGTCTCGGATCTCGGCCTCACCGCCTTCAAGGGCCGCGACGGCATCCACGTCTTCGCCCGCTCGCTTGCCAACGCGAAGACGGTTCCCGGCGCCGAAATCCGTCTGGTGGCCCGCAACAACGAGGTGCTGGCGACGAAGAAGACCGACGGCCAGGGCCACGTCGCCTTCGATCCGGGCCTCGCACGCGGCGAGGGCGGGATCGCGCCCGGCCTCGTCGTCGCCCAGCTCGGCGACGATTACGGCTTCCTCGACTTCTCTCAGAGCGCCTTCGATCTCACCGACCGGGGCGTGAAGGGCCGTCCGCAGCCGGGCGCGGTGGAGGCCTATGTCTTCCCCGAGCGCGGTGTCTATCGCTCCGGCGAGACCGTTCAGGTTACGGCCTTGCTGCGTGACGCCGCCGGCATCGCCGTGCCGAACCTTCCCCTCACCCTGGTGGTGAAGCGTCCGGACGGGGTCGAGTATCGCCGCGTCCAGGTCGCCGATGCCGGTCTCGGCGGCCGTGCCCTGCCCCTCGCCCTGATGCCGGGCGCGATGCACGGCACCTGGCGGATCGCCGCCTATACCGATGCGAAGGCGCCACCTGTCGGCGAGGCCACGTTCCTCGTCGAGGATTACGTGCCAGAGCGCCTGGAGGTCACCCTCACCCCGAAGAGCCCGACCCTGACGAAGGGCGAGCCCGCGACCATCGACGTCGCCGCGCGCTACCTCTACGGCGCGCCGGGCTCGGGCCTCGACGTGTCGGGCACGGTCCTGGTCCAGGCCGCCGCGACGAGCGGGATCAAGGGGCTCGACGGGTTCTCCATCGGCCTCGATGACGAGAAGGTGGAGGCGACCTCGGCCGAGATCGAGGCCAAGGCCACCACCGACGCCAAGGGATCGGCGACCGTGACGGTGCCGGTCCAGGCACTCAGCGCTCCGCGCCCCACCGAGGCGAAGATCACGCTGCAGGTCGGCGAGCCGGGCGGACGGGCGCTGAGCCGCAGCCTCACCTTGCCGATCTTGCCTTCCGGCCCCGTCCTTGCCATCCGCAAGAATTTTTCTGGCGACCTCGCGGAAGGCGGTGTCGCCACGTTCGACGTGGTCATGGCGAGTCCCGACGGACGGAAGATCCCACAGAACGGCGTCGCCTGGACCCTGTCCAAGGTGGACCGGAACTACCAATGGTACCGCGAAGGCGGGCGCTGGTCGTTCGAGCCGGTCACCTCGACGCGGCGCATCGCCGATGGACGGCTCGACCTCGCCGCAGACGCGCCGGGCCGGGTCAGTTCCACGGTCAGCTTCGGTACCTACCGCCTCGAAGCCCTGGCCACCGGCCGGCCCGAGGCCACGGTCAGCGTCACCTTCACCGTGGGCTGGGGCGGATCCGAGACCGCGGACGTGCCCGATCTCCTCGACCTCAAGCTCGACAAGCCGAGCTATGCCGCTGGCGAGACCCTGCGGGCGCGCCTCCAGCCGCGCTTCAAGGGCACGGCCACCCTCGCCGTGGTGAGCGACAAGGTCCACGACATCCTCGACGTCACGGTGTCGGACAGCGGGACCACCGTGGATATTCCCGTGAAGGCGGAATGGGGGTCGGGCGCCTATCTCGTCGCCACCGCCTACCGGCCCCTCGACCAGGCGGCCAAGCGCCTGCCGGGCCGGGCACTGGGCCTCGCCTGGTTCTCGGTGGATACCGACAAGCGCAGCCTCTCCGTGACCGTAGGGGCGCCTGCGACCACGCGGCCCCGCGAAACCCTGACCCTGCCGATCCAGCTCGCTGGTCTCTCCTCCGGCGAGGAAGCACAGATCAGCGTGGCCCTGGTCGATGTCGGCATCCTCAACCTCACCCGCTACGAATCGCCCAATCCCTTCGGCTATTTCTTCGGCCAGAAGGCGCTGGGACCGGAGATCCGCGACCTCTACGGATACCTGATCGACGGCATGCAGGGCACGCTCGGCGCGATCCGCTCGGGCGGTGACGGCGGTGCTGCGGAACTCTCCGATTCTCCGCCGACCCAGGCGCCGCTGGCGCTCTATTCCGGTGTGGTCCGCGTCGGCCCCGATGGCCGGGCCAGCGTCGACTTTCCCCTGCCCGCCTTCAACGGCACCGGCCGGGTGATGGTGACCGCCTGGAGCAGGGCGAAGGTCGGCTCCGCGCAGGCCGACGTGATCATCCGCGATCCCGTCGTGCTCACCGGCACCCTGCCGCGCTTCCTCAATGTCGGCGACCGCTCGCGCTTCTTCATTGCCATCGACAATGTCGAGGGACAGGCCGGCGATTATACCGTGGATCTCGACCTAACCGGCCCGGTCCTGGTCTCGGCCGGCGCGGTCCACAGCACCATGAAGCTGGAGGCCGGCGCCAAGGGCTCCCTGGTGATCCCGATCACCGCCGCCGGCCCCGGCCTGTCGCGGCTCGACGTGAACCTCTCCGGCCCCGGAATTACCGGCACCGTCGGACAGAGCTTCTCGCTGAATATCGGCCCCGGGACCGGAGCCCTGGTCCGCCGCTCGGTGAGTTCCCTCGAACCCGGCGCCACCATGCAGGTGACGGGCGACCTCCTCGCCGACATCCTCCCCGGCACCGGCTCGGTCTCGGTGACGGCCTCCTCGCTCGCCGCCCTCGACGTGCCCGCCCTGCTCCAGGCACTGGACCGCTATCCCTATGGCTGCTCGGAACAGACGGTGAGCCGGGCGATGCCGCTCCTCTACGTCAACAAGCTCGCCTCCCTCGACAGGCTCGGCATCGACGACAAAGTGGACGAGCGAGTGCGCGAGGCCATCGACCGCGTGCTCTCGCGCCAGGACGCTTCGGGCGATTTCGGCCTGTGGAGCGTCGGGGGGTCGAGCGACGTCTGGCTCAACGCCTACGTCACCGACTTCCTGACCCGCGCCCGTGAACGCGGATTCGCGGTGCCGCAGACCGCCTTCGCCAATGCCCTCGACCGCCTGCGCAACACCGTAGCCAACACCACGGAGGTGCGTGACGGCGGCATGGACATCGCCTACGCCGCCTACGTGCTGGCCCGGAACGGGCGCCCGGTGATGGGCGACTTGCGCTACCTCGCCGACACCAAGCTCGGTGAGTTCGCGACCCCTCTCGGACGCGGCCAGATCGCAGCCGCCCTCGCCCTTCTCGGCGACCGGGGCCGCGCGGCCAAGGCGTTCGAATCGGCGGTGACCGCGCTCGGATCCGCGCGCGACACCTCGACCTATCGCGCCGATTACGGCTCGCGCCTGCGCGACGGGGCCGGCCTTCTCGCTCTCGCCGCCGAGACGGGCCTCGCCCGCGAGACGATCCGGCCGTTGGGTCAGGTCATCACCCAGGAGCGGGCCAGCGGACGCCTCACCAGCACCCAGGAGAATGCCTGGATGGTGCTTGCCGCCGAGGGGCTCGCCAAGGACGCGGAAGCGTTGAGCTTCAGCGTCGACGGCACGCGGCAATCGGGCCCGGTCTCGCGGCTCTACCGCGCCCCCGCCCTCGACGCGAGGCCCGTCACCATCACCAATGACGGGACGGGCGCCGCCCAGACGGTGGTGAGCGTGTCGGGCAATCCCATCGCGCCGGAGCCGGCGGAATCACGGGGTTACTCCATCGAGCGAACCTATCATCGCCTCGACGGCACGGTGGCGGATCTCACGCAAGGAGTTCGCCAGAACGACCGCCTCGTGGTGGTGCTTAAGGTGGCCGAGGCCAAGGCCAGCGCCGGCCGCCTCCTGCTGGTGGACCGCCTGCCCGCCGGGCTGGAGATCGACAATCCGAAGCTCCTCGATTCCGATGCCCTGGCGGGGCTCGCTTTCGCCAAGTCGGACGTGCAGCCGGTGAGCACCGAGTTCCGCGACGATCGTTTCGTGGCGGCCTACGAGCGCAGCCCCGAGCAATCCGCCTTCTTCACCGTGGCCTACACCGTGCGGGCGGTCTCACCCGGCACCTATGTCCATCCCGGCGCCACCATCGAGGACATGTACCGCCCCGAACGCTTCGGCCGCACCGCCTTCGGTTCGGTCGAGGTGAGCGCGAAGTAGGCTCATGGAACGCGACATCCCCTCCCCTCCCCCCTTTGCGGGGGAGGGTGGCCCACGAAGTGGGTCGGGAGAGGGGAGCGCCACGTCCGGAGAGGTCGCCCCCTCTCCCGCCTGCTCCGCAGGCACCCTCCCCCGCAAGGGGGGGAGGGTTTTCGGCGGAGCCACCGCCCTTCTCATCCTCCTCCCCGCCCTCACCCTCTGGCGCTTCGTCGCGACCCTCCCGCCCCTCGACCTGACCCAGGCGAGCCTCCGCTCCACCGTCATCCTCGACCGGGACCGCCATCTCGTGCGCCCCTTCGCCACCGCCGACGGGCGCTGGCGGTTGCCGGTGACGGGGGCGGATGTCGATCCGCGCATGCTCGCCATGCTGAAGGCCTACGAAGACCGGCGCTTTGCCGACCATCCCGGCATCGACCCCGCAGCGACCCTGCGCGCCGCCTGGCAATGGCTCCGCCACGGCAGAATCGTTTCCGGGGGCTCCACCCTGTCGATGCAGGTGGCTCGCCTCGTGGAGCCGCGGCCCGAACGCTCGCTCAGCGCCAAGCTCCGGCAGATGGTGCGGGCGGTTCAGTTGGAGCGCCGCCTCGGCAAGGACGGCGTGCTCGACCTCTATCTCGCGCTCGCTCCCTATGGCGGCCCGGTGGAGGGCTTGCGGGCGGCGAGCTTCGCCTATTTCGGGCGCGAGCCCGCCCGGCTTTCCTTCGCCGAATCCGCCCTCCTCGTCGGCCTGCCGCAAGCGCCCGAGGCGCGCCGGCCGGATCGCTACCCCGCCCGCGCCCGGCAGGCGCGCGACAGGGTGCTCGACATCGCCGCCGCGCGCGGAATCATCACGCCCGCCGAGGCGAAGGCCGCCAAGGCCGAACCGGTGCCGGACCAGCGAAAGCCCTTCCCGATGTTCGCGGCCCATGCGGCCGAGGCGGCCGTGGCCGCCGATCCCGCTGCTCGGGTCCAGCGCCTCTCTCTCGACGGGCGATTGCAGGCGAGCCTCGAACGGCTGGCGGCCGAGCGCGCCGCCGCCATGGGGCCGGGCATCTCGGCGGCGATCCTCGCCATCGACAACCGCACCGGCGGGGTGATCGCGCAGGTGGGGAGCGCCGGCTATCTCGACGCCAGCCGCTCCGGTGCCATCGACATGACGGGGGCGATCCGCTCGCCCGGCTCGGCCCTGAAGCCGTTCATCTACGCGCTGGCCTTCGAGAACGGCATCGCCCATCCCGAGACCCTTCTCGACGACCGGCCGGTGCGCTTTGCCGGCTCCTACGCGCCGGAGAATTTCGATCTCAGCTACCAGGGCACCGTCACGGCGCGGCGCGCGCTCCAGCTTTCCCTGAACGTGCCGGCGGTGGACCTGCTGGAGGCGGTGGGCGCCGCCCGCTTCATCGCCCGTCTGCGCGGCGCAGGAGCGCGGATCGACCTGCCGCGCGACACGGCACCCGGCCTGCCGGTGGCTCTGGGCGGCCTCGGCATCACCCTCACCGACCTCGCGCGGCTGTTCTCCGGCCTCGCCCGTGGGGGCTCGGTGCCCGACCTGATCCGCCGCCTCGACGGGCCGGCCGCATCGCCCCCGCCGGAGCTGCGCGTCACCGAACCGGTGGCGGCCTGGTACGTCGCCGATACCCTGCGCGGTGCGCCGCCGCCGGAGAACGCGCTACCCAACCGGATCGCGTTCAAGACCGGCACATCCTACGGCTATCGCGATGCTTTGGCGGTGGGGTTCGACCGGCGCGTCACCATCGCGGTCTGGGTCGGGCGGCCGGACGGCAACGCCGTGCCGGGTCTCGTCGGGCGGGCGGTGGCCGCGCCGATCCTGTTCGACGCGTTCTCGCGCTTCGGCGGCGAGCCCGATTCCGTACCGATGCCCCGCGACGCACTGGTGACCACCACCGCCGGCCTGCCGCCGCCCCTGCGCCACATCCGCAAGGACGTGCCCAAGACCCTGTCGGCGGCCCTGGGCTCGGCCCTCAAGATCGCCTACCCGCCGGATGGCGCCCGCATCGATCTCGGCCTCGCAGAGCCCGGCCCCGCGCCGAGCCTCGCCCTGAAGGCGCTTGGCGGGGTGCCGCCCCTCACCTGGATGGTCAACAGCCTGCCCGTCGCCGAGAGCGCCCGGCGCCAATCGGAATGGTCACCGGACGGCGCGGGCTTCGCCAGGATCTCGGTGATGGACGCGTCGGGTGCCAGCGACAGCGTTGTTGTGAGGCTGGAGTGACCGCCGACCCGGTGGGTCGTGGTGCAACCTTGAAAGTCGCGCGAAAGGCTTACACGCGCTCGACGAGCAACGATACTTCGCGACGACTTAGTGCACCGGCGATGGATTATCCTCGCCCAGTCGCCACGAGCAGAGCGCCGGTATTTATCACATCGCACCGGCCTCACGACAGTTGTCGCCAGGATTCAGCTGGACCGGATCCTTCGGTGATGCGCTCTTAAGGCTTTGCCGTTAAGACAGTTTCGGTCCGTGCCGCTACGAAGTCGCCTTCATGTTTCCGATTCCCGACGTGCCGACCCTTAGTCTATGCAGCACGCTGATAAGCGTTGCTTTCATGACGGTCTATCTGACGTTGTGGCGTAACCGGACCGGACAATCTTTCCTGCTCGACTGGGCGGGAAGTTCCGGACTCTACGCGGCGATCATGATCGGCTTCGGAGTGGTGGGCGATCATCCGGTTGCGATCGCGGTCCTGCACGCGCTGCTCGGCGCTTCCTCTCTCCTGGTCCTCACCGGTGTGGACCGGTTCGACGGCCTGCCAAAGCGTCGCCCCTGGGCGATTCCCCTGATCCTGCTGCCCGGCCTCGGATATCTCGGCCCCGCCCTTCTGCTGGACCGGACGGCCGCGCAGATGGGCAGCATCCTGGGTTTGGCGGTCGTCATGCTGGCGATCGGCTCGGTTCTCGTGAGCGGCCGGCGCGGCGACGTCATGGGAGGGCGCCGCATCGCCGGACTGGCGGTCCTCGGATACATCCCAGCCTATCTGCTCACGCTGGTCATCCTGAAGAACCACAGCGAGATTCCCTATGCCGTAGCCCTCGTTCCGCTGCTGGCGGACCAGATCCTGCTCCCCATCCTCAATCTCGGCCTCATCTCGATGCCGGGCGAACGGGCGCAAGCAGTTCTTCGCCGTCTCGCCCTGCATGATACGTTGACGGGCGCCCTCAATCGCGCTGGCCTCACGGCGGATTCGCCGGCTATCGTCGCCCTGGATACGGCGGTGATCGCCATCGATGTCGATCACTTCAAGTCCATCAACGACCGTTACGGCCATGCGGCGGGCGACGCGGTGCTGGTCGCCCTGGCCACCTGCGCCATGCGCCGTCTTTCGGGCCGGGACCTTTTCGTGCGCCTGGGTGGCGACGAGTTCATCGTCGTCCTCGCCGACACCGCCCTCGCCTTCGCGGACGATCTACGACGTGCCTTCCGGGCGCTGCCGGACCTGCCGGCCTGGACCGCCAGCATGGGGGTGAGCATGGTCGCGGCGGGGGAAACGTCGCTTATCCGGGCGATCGCGCGGGCCGACGAGGCCCTCTACGAGGCCAAGGCGTCGGGACGCGACCGCGCCGCGGCCTGACCGCCGTGAACGCTCATCGTGGCTCGCATGCGAAGCCGGCCCGCAGCAATGACGCCCCTCGCGTGCGACGCGTCACGCCGGAGGCTCGCGAATTCGTGTGTCCTCCGCCTGGGCCAAGCTTTGAAGCGGCCGATCGATTCGACGGACGAAGGGGCGGCGGACATGAATGAGAATCGGACATGAGCGGTAGCATGGTCCCGGCGACTGATCCCCTCGCGGTCGCGGAAGCGACCCTGGCCGACGCCGCCGCCTCTCTCGAACCGGCGAGCGCACAACGCCTGCCGCTAGCCCTCAAGCTCGCCTATACGGCCTTCATGGCGGTGCTCGTGCCCGTCTACTGGAGTTGGTACGGGCCGACCAACTTCCTCTATTTCTGCGACGTCGCCCTGCTGCTCACCCTGGTGGGGATCTGGCGGGAGAGCCCGCTCCTGGTCTCCATGCCGACGGTGGGCATCCTGGCACCCCAGTTGCTCTGGGTGGTAGATTTTCTCGCCGAACTCGGCGGCGTGTCGCTCACCGGCATGACCGCCTACATGTTCAAGGCCGAGAACCCGCTGTTCCTGCGCGGGCTCTCGCTGTTCCACGGCTGGCTGCCGTTCCTGCTCGTCTACCTGGTCTGGCGCCTCGGCTATGACCGGCGTGCCTGGGCGGCATGGTCCGGCCTCGCAGTCGCGGTGCTGTTCGTGTGCTTCTTCCTGATGCCCGGTCCGCGCCCCGATGCCGGGCTGGACCCCGTCAACATCAACTACGTCTGGGGCATGAGCGACGCCGTCGCCCAGACGATGATGCCGGCCTGGGCCTGGTTCGCGAGCCTTCTCGTCGTCATCCCCCTCGTCCTGTGCGGGACGACCCACCTTGTCCTGCGCCGGCTCATGTCGGCGCCGGCCGGGCGGTAGAGCCCCATCAGCTCCCGGATTTCCGCACGGCGTCGGAGACCGTGATGGGCTTGGGCAGCAGGCCGAGGCGGTGGAACGTGTCGGCCACCTTCTGCTGGTCGGCGATCACGGCCGCGTCCAGCGGGGTCACGCCGTAGGTCAGCCGCTTGAGGGCGATTGTGAGGATCGGCGCCGGGATGCCGATGGCGGGGGCCAGTTCGCCTGCCACCGCGTCGGTATTGTCCTTGGCCCAGGCGTCGATCTCGCCGATCGCCGCGAGGGTGGTATCGAGCGCCTCCTTGTTGGCGTCGGAGAATGGGCGGGTCGACAGGTAGAACTGCCGGTTCGGCACGATGTCGGTCCCATTGACGAGAGTCCGCGCGCCGGTGGCCCGCTCGCCCGAGGCGAGAAAGGGGTCCCAGATCACCCAGGCATCGACGGCGCCGCGCGAGAAGGCCGCGACCGCGTCGCCGGGCGCCAGGAAGACCGGCGTCACCGCCTCGTAGGGCACGCCGGCCTTCGCCAAGGCCTCGACCAGGAAGTAATGGACGTTCGAGCCCTTGTTCAGGGCGATCTTCTTGCCGCGCAGATCGGCGACGGTCTTGATCGGGCTGTCCTTGGCGACGAGGATCGCCTCGCCGAGCGGTGCCGCCGGCTCGTGGGCGACGTAGAGGAAATCCGGGCTGTTGGCCTGCCCGAAGATCGGCGGCGCCTCCCCGGCCGAGCCGAGATCGATGGCCCCGGCATTCAGCGCCTCCAGCAGCGGCGGCCCCGAGGGGAACTCGGCCCAGCTCACCCGGTAGCCGAGCGGCGCCAGCTTCTTCTCCAGCAGGCCCTTGCCCTTCAGCAGGACCAGCGTGCCGTATTTCTGGTAGCCGATGCGGATGACCTTGTCCTCGGCGCGCGCCAGCAGCGTGCCGAGGATCAGGAATGCGAGGGCGGTGAGGAAGGCGAGGGTCGTCTGCCGAGGCGGGGAGAGGGTGCGCGCGGTGGAACGGGGCATGGAATGTCCTCGTACAGCGTTTGGAACAGATGCCCGGTGAGAGCGCTGCCTCTCCCCGTGGGCGGGGAGAGGACCGGATGCACCTTGTCGTGCATCCGGTGAGTGCAGGCCAAGCCGGAACGAGGGTGAGGGGGACTCACCGGAGGAACCTCCTTCGGCGTCAGCCCCTCACATCGGCTGCCGCCTCGCCGCGCCGACGACGGGGTCGCCGCAGCCCTGTCCCCGCGAGCGGGGAGAGGCGATGCTATCCCTCAATGCGCCGCGATGCGGCGGCTGGGGACGATGTCGTTGGCGATGACTTCGCCGAACGGGCCGTTGTTGCGGGCGTTGCTCGGGGGAACACCGGTGGTGGCGCGAAGCGGCAGCTTCGGGAAAACGAGTTCGGCGAAGCGGTAGGCCTCCTCCAGATGCGGGTAGCCGGAGAGGATGAAGCGATCGATCCCGAGGTCGATATACTCCTTCATCCGGTCCGCCACCTGATCGGCCGAGCCGACGAGCGCCGTGCCGGCGCCGCCGCGCACGAGACCGACGCCGGCCCAGAGGTTGGGCGAGACTTCGAGCTTCGTGCGGTCGCCGCCATGGAGCGCCATCATCCGGCTCTGGCCCACGGAGTCCTGGCGCTTGAGAGTGGCCTGCGCCCGCGCGATGGTCTCGTCGTCGAGGCGCGAGATCAGGTTCTCGGCCGCCGCCCAGGCTTCGCCCTCGGTCTCGCGGACGATGACGTGGAGGCGGATGCCGTAGGAGAAGGTCTTGCCCTTGCGGTCGGCGGCTTCCTTCGCCTTGGCGATCTTCTCGGCGACGCCCGCCGGAGGCTCGCCCCAGGTCAGGTAGACTTCGCAATGCTCGGCCGCGACTTCGATGCCGGCGGGCGAGGAGCCGCCGAAATACAGTGGCGGATAGGGTTTCTGGACCGGTGGGAAGATGAGCCGGCCGTCCTCCACCTTGAGATGCTTGCCTTCGTAATTCACCGTCTCGCCGGACATCAGCCCGCGCCAGACATGCAGGAACTCGTCAGTGACGACGTAGCGCTCGTCATGGTCGAGGAAGACGCCGTCGCCGCGCAGTTCCACCGGGTCGCCGCCGGTGACGACGTTGATGAGGAGGCGCCCGTCAGAGATCCGGTCCAGGGTCGCGGCCATGCGGGCGGCCATGGACGGCTCCTGCAGGCCGGGACGCACCGCCACGAGGAAACGCAGGCGCTTCGTCAGGGCGGCGAGAGCCGAGGCGATGACCCAGGAATCCTCGCAGGAGCGGCCGGTGGGCAGCAGCACGCCGTAATAGCCGAGCTCGTCCGCGGCCTGCGCGATCTGGCGGAGATAGGCCAGCGACACGTCGCGGGCGCCTTCCTGCGCGCCGAGGTAGCGGCCGTCGCCATGGGTGGGAAGGAACCAGAGGACGTCGGTCTCTGCGGTCATGGGATGCTCCTGGTGTTGTGCCGGTGGGATCGCGCGCGTCCGGGGATCAGACCGGGGCACGGTCCTTCAGCAGATGGTCGAGGATACGGCCTTCCAGCCGAGCGAGTTCGGGGTCGCCGCGCCGGCGCGGGCGGGGCACGTCCACGGTCAGGTCGAGGGCGACGCGGCCCTCTTCCACCACGAGGATGCGGTCGGCCATGGCTGCCGCCTCGGCGACGTCGTGGGTGACGAGGATGGCGGTGAAGCCCTGGTTGCGCCAGATCCGCTCGATCATGTCCTGCATGTCGATGCGCGTCAGGGCGTCCAGTGCACCGAGAGGCTCGTCGAGGGCGAGCAGGCCCGGCCGGCTGACGAGGGCGCGCGCCAGGGCGACGCGCTGGCGCTGGCCGCCGGAGAGGGTGGCCGGCCAGTTGCCGGCCTTGTCGGTGAGGCCGACCTCGGCCAGCACGGACGCGGCCCGCTCGCGCCGTTCCTGGCGCCGCCCGGCCCCGCCGAGCCCCACGGCGACGTTGTCGGCGACCCGGGCCCAGGGCAGCAGGCGCGGCTCTTGGAACATGATGCGCTTGGTGGCCGAGCGCGCACCCGGGTTCTCCAGGTCGATCCGCCCGGCACTCGGCTGTTCGAGACCTAGGATCAGGCGCAGCAAGGTGCTCTTGCCGCAGCCCGAACGGCCGACGATGGCCACGAACTGGCCCGCCGGGATGTGCAGGTCGAGCCCCTCGATCACCTGATGACCGTCGAAGGATTTCGCCAAGCCGCGCAGGGTGACGGCGACCCCTGTGCCTGCGGTCGCCGCAGGACGCGTGGACTGGCGGAGCGGGGGAGCGACGGGCACCTCGCGGGGCGGCGCGAGAGGGGCGTCGGACGCCCGAAGCAGGGTGGAGGCGGTCATGGACGTCGTCCGTAGGGTTGATCGAAGAACAGGGGCACGTCGGGTCGATGCCCCTCAGATGTTCCGGTAGGCCGGGTTCCAGGCGAGGAACGAACGCTCCAGCAGCCGGGTCAGGGTGTCGGCGATCTTGCCGAGGAGGGCGTAGATGACGATGGCCAGCACCACCACGTCCACCAGCATGAACTCACGCGCCTGCATCGCCATGTAGCCGAGGCCGGACGAGGCCGAGATCGTCTCGGCGACGATGAGCGTGAGCCACATGATGCCGAGCGCGTAGCGCAGGCCGACGAAGATCGAAGGCAGCGCACCGGGCAGGACCACCCGAAGGAACAGGGTCGTGGGCGACATGCCGTAGACCCGGCCCATCTCCACCAGTTGCGGATCCACCGAGCGGATGCCGTGCAGGGTGTTGGCGTAGATCGGGAAGAATACGCCGATGGCCACGAGGAAGAGCTTGGCCTCCTCGTCGATGCCGAACCAGAGAATGACCAGGGGGATCAGCGACAGGTGCGGGATGTTGCGCACCATCTGCAGGGTCGTGTCGGTGAGCTTCTCGGAGAGCTGCGACAGGCCGTTGGCGAGACCGAGGGCGAAGCCGATGCTGCCACCGATGAGGAAGCCGACGGCCGCCCGCAGGAAGCTGATCCAGAGATTGGCCCAAAGCTCACCGGTCTTACTCGCCTGCCAGCCCGCGGCGATCACGTCCGAGGGCGCGGGCATGAAGCGGGTGGAAACGAGGCCGGTCGAGGCCGCCGCCTGCCAGCCGGCGATGATCGCCACCGGCACGAGCCAGGGTGTCAGGCGGCCGAGGATGTCGGAACCGATGGTTGTCTGCCGTGACATGTGTCCAGCCCTTGCTGACTGAGGCTCTGTAGGAGGCGCCGATCTCGGCGCCGTCGGGCGCATCGCCCGGCCGGCGCCCCCGGTCGTCCGAGCGGGCTATCGGTTCGGAGCGGCGAAGGCGGCGGCCGGCGCGGCCTCGAACGAAGCCGAGGGCTTCGCCCGTGCGCCGAGCAGCGCAGCGAGCTGGGACGCAGCATCGGAAACGCGGCCCCGCACGCCCTCGTTGACGAGGATTCCGTCGGAGAAATCCGCGTCGCTGCCATAGACGGAGGTCGGGACGGTCTGCGCGCTGAAGAAGCCGAAGAGAGGCCGAAGGGAATGCTCGACGACGAGGGCGTGACGCGCGCCTCCGCCCGTGGCCGACAGCACGACGGGCTTGCCCACGAGAGCCGCCGGATCGACGAAGTCGAACAGGTGCTTGAACAGGCCGGTATAGGCGCCCTTGTAGACCGGCGTCCCGACGATGAGCGCATCGGCGTTCTCGATCGCCTCCAGGATACGCCGGGCCGGCAGCGAAAGCTGATCGCGCGACCAGGCCGCGCCGAGGCCGGTCCCGGCATCGACGACGTCGAACAGGCGGATATCGGCGCGGAGCCGCGCACCGGTCGCCTCGGCCACCGCTTCGACGAGCGCCCGCGTCTTGGAGGGACGCTGGAGATTGGCGCTGAAGCCGACGATGCGGGGGAGCGGGCCTGAGAAAGAGCTGCCTTGTAGAGACATCGAGCGCCTACCGATCGGGTTCGGGAATGTGCCGGGGGCATCGATCAGAACGTTCCGTCCGATCGTCGAATGCGCCCCGGCATCGTTGCCGAACTGTGATCGCAGCGACGATCCGGGTCAACGAAACGTGCTTTTAAAAGAACAAGGCGGGGGAGATGGGTCTTCGCTTAGATCTCACACGAAGAGATAAAACTTTTAATCTAGAACTTTCCTGCAAAAATCGCGGCCGTCCTGCGACATCGATCCAAGTGAACGGGTCCCGCAAACGGGTCCGGGTTCGGTAAACCGAACGCGGCAATCCCTAGACCAGGGCGTCGTCGGGGGTCGAGAGCCTGACGATGGGCAGGAAGGCCCGCAGGAGCGGCATGTCGAGCTTGCCCGTCATCCCGAGCATGATGGCATGGGCTTCGGCATGCGGGAGCGGCTTGCGATAGGCGCGCCGTTCGGTGAGGGCGGAGTGGATGTCGCAGATCGTCACGAGGCGGACGAGATCGGAAATCGCATCGCCGGTGAGGCCGGACGGGTAACCGCTGCCGTCGAGCATCTCATGGTGATGCCTGACCACATCGAGCATCGCGGGATCGAACCCTTCCTGCCCGGTGAGCATGTCGGCGCCGGCGGCGGCGTGAGTCCGCATGATGGCCAGTTCGTCCGAGGTCAGCGCGCCGGGCTTGTTGAGGATGGCGAGGGGGATCTTGGCCTTGCCGATATCGTGCAGCAGTGCGGCCTTGGTCAGGCGCTTCCGGTCGGCCCGCGGAATCCCGAGGTGGAAGCCGAAGGCCGCGGCGAACCCGGCGACGCTGAGAGAATGCTGATAGAGCAACTCGTCGTAGCGTCCGAGCACGTCGAGCCACGCACGGATCCCACCCTCCGAGACGGCTTCCAGAATGACGTCTGTGCCGGCATCGACCTCGTCGGCCGAGATCGACTGATCGAATTGCGCCGCATGGAACATGCCCGCCACGACCGAACAGGCGCGATGCGCCTTCGCTTCCACAGCGGCGTTCTCGCCGTCGCGCCGTGTCCGCATCTTCCGGCCGGCGTCGATCAGGCTGAGGAGGAGGGAGAGGATGGTTGGGCGCGGAGTATCGGCCGCGGCGATGCGCAGAGCCGGATTCGCCTTGTGCGGGATGTCGGCAGGCGAGCCGGTGAGGACGAGGCAGGGCACGCGCAACATGAGGAGGCGGGTCGCCCAGGCTGCCGCCACGCCTTCCCGAGGGTCCATGTCGATGACTGCGACGACGGGGAGGATGGCGGGTATCGACTGGTCGCCGAGGACACTGCGGCAAGGGAGAATCGTGGTGATGGCGCGCGCCAGCAGCCTTACCCGGTCCGGCCGATCCGATACGATGAGGACGGACTTCTCTTGCGTCACGATCCGATCCACTTCAGACCGACGAGGTCTGGATTCGTGCCCACGCCAACGCGCACCCGCGACTTCTACAGTGTCAAATCCCTATAAATTGTTTCTCTCGACCGGTCGGCTCAACGGCTCATGACTTGACGACAAGACTTCGGAATTGGGAAGTCCCCCTTCCGGATCATGACGGACCCTGGCCCGGCACACCGTGGTTAATCGGGTGGAACGAATTGTGCTTCTCTCGGGCGGGCGCCGGAGCGATAACTCTCCGTAGACGCTTTGGAGCTAATGCTTCCGGATCGTGTGCTTGGACGCCGCTCCGGCATCACCATCCGCCTTGTCCAGGGAGGACGCATTGCTCGCGCAGGATTTCAAATCCTTCTTCGAGACGTCGAAGCGCAACGGCATCATCCTTTCGTTCGGCGGCGACCTTTCGGAGAATGTCCTGTTCTCGCTCGGGGAAGTCCTGAAGCTTCGGATGATCCAGGGTGAGACGGACGCCACCATCGCCAAGCGGGTGTTCTCGATCTTCGTCGAGCAGGCCCAGAACATCATCCGGTATTCAGCCGACAAACTTCCCACGGACCGGGCCTCCGGCGGTATGATCAGCGCGGGAATGATCGTTGTGGGCGTCGAGAACGGACATTTCTTCGTCGTGTGCGGCAACGAGATTCCCAAGGCCGATGCCGCTATCCTGCGCGAGCGATTGGACCATATTGCCGGCATGTCGAGCGAAGAACTCAAGCGTTTCTACCGCGAAAAGTTACGCCAGGCCCCCGATGAAGGCAGTCTGGGCGGCAGCATCGGGCTGATCGAGATCGCCCGCCGGTCGAGCGCACCGGTCGAGTTCGAATTTCACGACCTTGGCAGCGAGCGCAGTCTGTTCTGCCTCAAAGCCTTCATCTGACGGCGCCCCAGCGATGGACCGGATTCAGATTCCAGCCACCCCCCGATCCCCCGAGGTGGATTTCGACTTCGCCGCCGGCCGTTTCAGGCTGGCCGGTGAATCGTACCCGGAGGATGCCGCGGCCTTCTTCGGCCCCCTGCTCCAGGCCTTGCGGACCTACCTCGCCGCATCGAGCACGGATCCGATCGTGTTCGAAGTCGCCCTCGTCTATTTCAACTCTTCGAGCGCGAAGGGCCTGATGAACATGTTCATGCCTCTCGAGGACGCCGCCGAGGCAGGTCGTAGCGTCACCATCCGCTGGCTCCATGCCGAGGGGGACGAGACCATCGCCGAGGCCGGGGAGGATTTCGCGTCGGACTTCACCCACGCACGGTTCGATCTCGTCGAGACCGCGCAGACGGGGCACTGATGCGGATGAAGACCAAGCCTGAGATCGTTGCGCAGATCGGCGATCCACCCGCCGTCGGCGAAGCGTTCAGTCTTTACGACACCGAAGAAGCGGTCCTGGTGAAGACCGACGGGATGCTGGCGGGCCTCGCGCAGGTCGCGGGCGGCGTTCAGCAACTCGCCGAGGCCTACCGCCGCAGCTATGACGAGCAGCGCCGCCTCGTGAGGTTGAGCGACCGGATGCAGTTCGACCTGCAGAGGGCGAACCGCCGCCTCGCGGAGCAGCAACGCGACCTCCAGGCCCTCAACGAGGCGCTGTCCGGCGAAATCGAGAATCGGACCCGTCTCGAAGCCAAGCTGAGGAGCCTGGCCGATACCGACGATCTCACCGGCGCGGTGAACCGTCGCCGCTTCATGGAAATCAGCCGGCGTGAATGGCTGAGATACGAACGCGACCGGGTTCCGGCCTGCCTTCTCATGGCGGATCTCGACCGGTTCAAGCGCCTCAACGACGAGTTCGGCCATGCCGCCGGGGACGCGGCCCTCATCTGCTTCGTCGAGACCTGTCGCAAGCGGCTGCGCAAGGTGGACGTGATCGGCCGCATGGGCGGCGAGGAATTCGCGATCCTGCTCACCGAGATCGAACCCGATGCCGGGCTCGTGGTCGCCGAGGACTTGTGCCGTCTCGTCGACGAGACCGGCGTGGAATGGCCCGGCGGACCGCTGGCACTCTCCGTCAGCATCGGCGTCGCGGCCATCGAGGGAACCGAGACCTTCGAACAGACGCTCGGCCGGGCCGATGCCGCGCTTTACGCCGCCAAACATGCCGGACGCGGCTGCGTCCGCTCGTTCCGCAGCTCGATCCGGACCGTCTCGCCGCCATGACCTCCGATCCGGGGGGCAAGGTGGCATCGCCCGCCGTCGGTTCTCCCCCCCGCAAGCGCTCCTTGAGGGGCGGCGGTCCCCTGAGCGGCGACGACTTCCGGGAACTCGCCGGTTTCGCCGACGCCTCGGCATCCGCGCCCGGCACGATGCGGCCTGGGGCGCTGCGCGGCTCTGCGCAGGGACGCGACCTCGACAGTCTGGCCCACACCCTGTTCCTGCGGATCTACCCGGTGATCGCCATCGTCGTGCTGGCGACGCAGATCGGCATCGCCTGGGTGAACTACACCGACAGCCTCAGGCTCTATACCGAACGGGCGAACCTCCTCGTCACCCTGACCGCCCATTCCATCGCCCGCCCCGATTGGAGCGAGCGCCCGGACGTCTACACGGCGCAGATCCAGGCCCTCACCCTCGATCCGGCCTTCCAGTTCGTGCGCGCCTGGAACGCGGCAGGCGGACTGGTGATGTCCGTCGGCGAGATACCGGCCGGTCGGGGCCTCGAACTCATCCGCGCCTCCAGCACCGTCACGGCGGCGGGGCGCGCAGAATCCGCGGGGCGACTGACGCTGGGATTGTCCACCGAAGCCCTGCGCCGCAACGCCGAGAAACAGGCACTCCTGGCGTTGGGGGCGACCCTCATCCTGATGCTCGCCTTCGTGCTGACCCTCCATGCCAATGTCCGCAAACACGTCCTCGCCCCCCTGAAGCGACTGCTGCTCGCCATGCGCGAGGTCGAGCACAAGCGCTGGTCATTGGTGGAGTTCGACGGTGCCGTCCGGGCCAGCAACGAGATCGACGTCATCTCCTCGGCCTTCAACCGTATGGTAGAGGGCCTGCGCGCCGGCGACGAGGCGAAGCAGCTTCTCGCCGAGCTCGAACAGGCTCATGCCAAGCTCGCGGACGCCAACAATCAGGTGATGGAGAGCATTGGCTACGCCCGCCGGATCCAGACCTCCGTCCTGCCCGACCGGGCGGCACTGGCCGGCGCCGGCATTGACGTGGCCGTTCTGTGGGAGCCGCTGCATCAAGTCGGCGGCGACTATTTCTGGCTGGAACGCCTCGACGACCTCAGCATCGTCGTGGTGGCCGATTGCACCGGCCACGGGGTGCCGGGCGCCTTCATCACCCTCATCGTCGCCACCGCGCTCGACCGGCTGCTGCACGAGCGCGGCCTGCGCTCGCCCGCCGAGATCCTGACGGCCCTCGACGAGATGGTCCGCGTCCAGTTGCGCCAGGACGGGCGCGGTGCGGAATCCGACGATGGGCTCGATTGCGGCGTGTGCATCTGGGACCCCGCGGCACGAAGGCTGAGCTTCGCCGGCGCCGGACTGGCGCTCACCAGCATCACGAAAGCGGGCCTCGCCCGGATCAAGGGCGCGCGGCACGGGCTCGGCTACCCACGGCACGGGAGCACCCGGTTCACGACCGAGGACATCATTCTGGACGTGGCGCCGGGCGACACCTTCTACCTGATGACCGACGGCCTCACCGACCAGATGGCCCCCCCCGGCGCGCAACGCCGGCTCCTCGGGCATCGTGGCGTGTCGGATATTCTCGTTCGCAGCCGCGACGAGGAACTCCGCCGGCAGATCAGCATTCTCGAGGCTGAGCTCGTTGCCTATCGGGGGCTCGAGAGCCGCCGGGACGACATGACCCTGGTCGCGTTCCGGCCGATACGTCCCACCTCGCCTGACGCCGCTGAGGACTACCGGTGATCGGCCGGTGCGCTGGCACACGCAAGACCGCGTGAGGATTCGGCACTGTCTGCGCTGTCGTCAGTAGACCGCCTCGGAAAGCCATAACCTTGCCGTCATGGCGGACCAAGCATGGCGGACCGGGAACGCTGGTATCCGCGGCCTGCTACTGCGTCATTATATGTTTCAAAAGTCGAGATTGATCATGACACGCTTCCTTGCCGCGTCCGTCTGTCTGGGCCTGTTCGTCGCCGTGCCCGTTCAGGCGCAGCCCTCGAACATCTCACAGCAGCCTGCGCCGAAGCGCATGACCACTGCCATGGGCGTGACCAAGCCGCCGGGCTCCACCTTCAATCGGGCCTCCACCGAAGCCGACATGCTCAAGGCCCAGAAGATATCCGCAGCGCGCGACAAGGCTTGGGACCGGAAGATGCGGACCACCATGGGCTCGATCTGCCTCGGCTGCTGACGCCAGAGACCGCGAGGCTCGGTCGATGATCCGGTTCGAGGGCGTCTCGCGCCGCTTTGCCGGCGCGGAGCGGCCCGCCGTCGACGGGATCGACCTCGACATCGCCGCCGGGACGACCTGCGTCCTCATCGGTCCCTCCGGCTGCGGCAAGTCTACGACGTTGCGCATGGTCAACCGTCTGGTGGAGCCGGATGCCGGACGTGTCCTCCTCGACGGACGCGACGTGGCGGAGGTCGATCCGGTGCGGCTGCGCCGTGGTATCGGTTACGTGCTTCAGGGCATCGGTCTGTTCCCGCACCGGAAGGTCGCCGAGAACGTCGCCACTGTGCCCCGCCTCCTGGGCTGGACACGCGCCCGGATCGCAGATCGGGTGGACGAGATGCTCGACCTCGTCGGCCTCGACCCGGACGCGTATCGCCAGCGACGGCCCGACGAATTGTCAGGCGGCCAGCGCCAGCGCGTCGGCGTCGCCCGCGCCCTGGCGGCGGACCCTGACGTGCTCCTCATGGACGAACCCTTCGGCGCCGTGGACCCCGTCGCCCGCGACCGGCTTCAGGAAGAGGTCGGCGAGATCCTGCGCCGGCTCAAGAAGACCGTGATCATCGTCACCCACGATATCGACGAGGCGATGCGGATGGGCGACCGCGTCGTGCTCATGCGAGAGGGCCGGATCGTCCAGGCCGACACGCCGGACCGCCTGCTCGCAGCCCCAGCCGACCGATTCGTGGAGAGCTTCGTCGGTGAAGACCGGGCCTTGCGCCGGTTGGCCCTGAGCCAAGCGGGCGCGATCGCGGTTCCGGGCGATCCGGGCGATGCGCCGGGCGTCACCGCGGAAACGTCGTTGAAGGACGCCCTGGCGCTGCTCCTATCCAGCGGCGCCGATCACCTCGCGGTAACCGGGAGCGATGCCCCCGCCATCCTGACTCTTGCCGCGATCCGAGACGCTGCCTCGCGTCGGGTCTGATCGCGCCTTCGTCACAGCAAAGCGCATCGCATTAGGCACCCTTTCCCCTCTCTCCGCCTACGGGGAAAGGACCCGAAGGCACCCCGTCGGGCCTTCGGTGAGCGAGAGGCGAAGCCAAAGCGACGGTGAGGAGGTGCCTCCGGCCACGCCCCTCACTCCGCCGCGTCGGAGACCTGGAATCGCTCGATACCCTGGCGTTCCGGGTTGATGGCGGCGAGTGCGCGCTTGGCCGTCTCGAGCGGATGCTCGGCCTCGATCCGGACCGAGGTCAGATCCGGGCTCTTGTAGACGGTGACGATGGTGTCCATCACTTCGGTGAGCGTGGTGCGCTTGTCCTCGGGCGCCGCGATGAGAAGCTGCAATCCCCAGGCTTGGTAGAGGTCGACCAAAGCCTGGGAGTTGCGCACGTCGAGTTTCGAGAAGGCCTCGTCGAGAAGACAGAGTCCGAGGCCGGGATTCTCGTCGCCGGGCCGGTCTCCAGGATAATAGGCCGAGGCGAGTGACGCGGCGATGGCGACGTAGAACGGCGCCTGCGCCTCGCCTCCCGAGCCACGCAAGGCCCGGTTCGACATGGTGGTGCGGTTGCCCGTCTTGTCGCGCATGCCGATCTCGTAGACGAAGTAATTGCGGTAATCGGCAAGCCGCGCCGCGCTCTCGTCCCCGGCGATCAGGGCGGTGATCTCCTCTATCGCGGCAGCGAGCGGCCCCGGGGGTACGTCCTCGCCCTCCCCCGGCAGGATCGCCTGCGCTGCGTCGGCCGAACGCGCCACCTCGGTGGCGAGGGCATGCACGGCGGCGTAGCGACGATCGACGGTGGCCTCGAAGGCGTAGGTCTGGCCGGTGAAGGTCTGGGTCGAGAGACGTTCGTTCAGGGCATCGAGTCGGGTGCGGACCCGCTCGAACTTGTCGGCGAGGCGAGTCAGCAGGTCCTCGGTCATGAGGCGGCGCATCTCGCTCTCCGCGCGCACGGCCTGGTCGCGGTAGCGCCGCAACTCGTGGCCCGCCACCTCGTCATGGGCGCGGGCGACCCAGGAAAAGCCGAAGGAGGCCGGAGCATCACCGTTACCCAGGGGGTTCTCGATGCGCCACTGAACGCAGTATTCGGCGAGATCGCGCTCTGCGGCACGGCCTTGCGTGCGCGCCGTCTCCATCGCCTCGCGGGCGGCGCCGCGCGCCGCATTGGCCAAAGCCGCCAACTCCTTGGATTCGAGGCCCGCCGCGTCGGCCCGCGCTTTGGCCACCGCCAGCGGATCGAACCCGTCCGGCCGGACGAGACGGATGCGCACGGAATCTCCCGCGATCCAGCGGGCATGGGCGCCGCGCCTTGCCTGAAGCGCGGCGCGGATCGCCTCCCGCGCGGTGGCGACCTTCGCCTTCAGGCCCGCTTCTTCGCCGAGCAGCGCGTCGCGCTTCGGCTCCAGCACCTGAACGAGTTCGGTCAGATAGGCCGATCGCTCCTTGGCGAGCTCCTTGATCTCGGCCTCCAACGCGCCGGTATCGGCATTCTCCACGGCTTCACGCTCGGTGGTGAGGCTGCGTCGCCGTCCCTCCATCGCGTCAGCCTCCTGGCGCAGGGAGACGATGTCGAGATTGGCCTCGGCGAGTCGGACCCGCAGCATGGCGGCAATGCGGGCGGCCTCGCGCAGCACGCCGGCCGCGCCGCGCAGGCGCCGTGCCTCATTGACCGCGTGTTCCAGGTTCTGCCGGCTCTCCGCCGTGGGACCGCGGCTGCCACGGGTCATCATCAGTTGAACCGGCCGCACTACGGAATAGGCCATGCCGGAGGTCGAGCGGCCGCTCGGCGCCACGGCGCGGCTCATATGGGCCAAGGCCGCGTCGTTGGGGGCGAGATCGTAGCCGCCGAGCCGGGCCGCGAGAAACGCCTGGGCATGGGGATCGCGAGTCTCGATCAGCGAGATCGGCCCTTCGTCGTCGCGCCCGCCCCGGCGGCGCGCGGTGTCCGTCGTCTTCACCAGCAGGCAGCGATAGAACTGGCTCTTGCGGGCTTCGAGATGGGCGAAAGCCTCATTCAGCCGGTCCGGTTCGACGACGAGAGCTTCGCGGGCGCCTCCGAGCAGGCCCTCCAGAGCCGGTCCCCATTTCGGATCGGTGATTTCGGCGAGTTCGCAGATCGGCGTGGCCTCGATCCCGAGCCGGGCGAGTTCGTCGCGGAAAGTGGCCGTGTCGGAGGAGAGGCGCGCGCCGCCCGCGCGCCCGCTGCCGACTTCGGCCGAGAGGGCATGCGCCTCCTTCTCCTGGGCGCGGGCACGCAGGGCCATGTCCTCGGCAGCGGTATCGAGGGGGGTGGCGATGTCGGAGAGAGAGGCGAGGGCCGTGAGAAGGGGGCCGAGCGCTCCGTCCGAGCGAAGCGATTCCTCGGGGGGCGCATCGCGGCGCAGGCCGGAGCGCGAGCAGGCGGCCACGATCCGCGCCGATTCCGGATCGATGCGCTGGATCTCGGAGAAGACGACGTTGAGCTTGCCCGCCTCCTGCACCAGCCCCACCAGATCGGCGACGCGAGTGGCGAGGTCGCGCTTGTCGCGCGCCAGCATGGCGAGGCCGGCATTGGAGGCGGCGAGCCGCCCCTCCCCCTGGCTCCCGGCCAGCATCGCTTTCTTGCCCGCGATCTCGCCGTCGATCTCGCGCACGAAACCCTGGCTGGTGCTCACGCTCTCGCGGGCGATGCGCAGGCGTTCCGCCACGTCGCCGAGGCGAGAGCGGGCCTGGCTGTAATCGATGATGCGGCGTCGCAGGTCGGCGCTGGCCGCTCGTAACTCGTCGAGGGTGGCCGAGAGGCTGACCTCCGCCCAGGTTTCGTAGCGTTTGAGGATGCGGCCGAGATGGGAGAGCCGGCGCTCCAACTCCTCGATGGTCTCCAGGAGACGGCGCCAGTTCTCCACCGACTGGCGGATGCGCGCGACGTCCAGGGGCTCGGGTTCGAGGACGAAGGAGCGCACGAAGGCGGAGGAATCGAAGATCGGCTTGAACGCCACCGCGTTGGAGAATGTACGCAGGAAGTGGCGCGGCTCGGGGCTCGGCGCGCCCTCGCGCATCAGCGCCAGGACGTCGGCGGTGAAACGCTCGCCCGATGAGCGGAACTCCTCGAACCTGTCCGCCCGGATGCGGAGATCCTTTGCGATTTCCGGCCAGGGCGCCACGTAGCTGCCCTCGGCGGTCTCGCGGACGTAATCGGCGATCTCGAACCGGTGTCCGACCGCGATGAAGCGCGAGAGGGTGGTCTCGCGACTGTCCTCGGCCCGGGCCGCGAGCGCGAGACCGACGGAGACGACGCGTCCGGTAGTTTCGTTCTCGAAGACGAGGACGATGAGGGTCTCGCAGGCCTCGCGGGTGGGACGACCGCCCTCGGCGGGGTCGCTGATCCAGCCGAGGCAGTAATCGCGGACCGTGCGGGCGCTGCGCCCCGAGGCAGACGCGTTGAGGGCGAGGCGGCTGGCGTTGTTGCCGGCGAGCACGGTGCCGACAGCGTCGAAGATCGTCGACTTGCCGGCCCCCGTCGGCCCCACCAAGGCAGCCGCTCCCCGGATCCGGATCTGTTCGCGGCGGATCAGGTACCAATTCGAGAGGGCGATGTCGGTGAGCCGATACACCGGGCGGGCAAGTCCTCGATGGAAATGACGGAGCCACGGCATGGACGGGGCGGCCCGACGATGCAAGTCGACGGTCCCATCGTCCTCTTTTTCACAGGGAGCGATGTCGGGGCTTCGAGCCGTGCCACGCATGTTTCATGTGAAATCTTAACCCCGATGTGGATGCCGCCCTTGATCGGGCTCAGCCGTCATCGTCCATTCGCGCCGCTGCCCAGGCGCGGACCTGCTCCATCCAGGAATCGGGTGAGAGCACCGCGACACCGGGAAGGATCATCAGCGGCGTGATCTTCTCGACCTTGTCGCGCTCGCCCAGGCGAAGGGCACCCTTGCGGGCGAAAAGGCGCAGGATCTCCGTGAGGCGCGCTTCTTCCGGCGCCTCGCTGCGGGCGGCGGTGCGGATCGATTCGGCGATGTCATCGGTGGTACATTCCACGACACCGTCGGTGGTGACGCGGTGTTCCCGAAGCCCTTCCTCATAGGCGAGGCGCAGGGCCAGCAGAACGAGGGTCTCGTCCTTGCGCAGGCGCTCGGCCTGCCCGTCATGGCGTACGCCGTCGGCAGGCACGCGCAGGAACACCATCTGGTCGCGGGGCGAGACCTCGAACGAGTAGCCGAGACAGGCAAAATAGCTTTTGAAGAACGGTGCGTAATACCGGGCGATCTCGTAGGACCGGCCGATACCGGGCGTATCGGCATAGAGGCACTGGCTCTTCAGCACGACTTGAAGCGCGCGGATGAGATCCTCCTCGGACGGTGCACGGGCACCCGGAGGCGGTGGCTCGTCGCCATCGACGATGGCGCGGAAGGCCTCGATCATTCAGACGGTCCGGTCGAGCGGGACACGGCGCCCCGTCACCCCGCCTCGTTACTCGGATCGCCCTCGCGACACAAAACCCGCTTCCTCACGCGGCTTTCGCCGGGGAGGCCTTGAACAACGACAGGCATTCCGTGTCGCGATGCATGCTCAGGATCGAGGCACGGTCGATAGAGGGGTTCTGGGAGAGCACGCGCTGCACCTCCTCCACCACCTTGGAATAACGGTCACTGTCGAAATTCCGCTCCAGCGGGCTGACGGCGATGTAGGTCTCGACGACGAGAACCCTCTCGGTTCGCTCTTTCCCCACCTCGACGGCGATCCAGGCGGATTTGATCAAGCACTTGCCGGTACTCATGGGTTAACCTCCTTATCAGTCCCGCTTTGATGCGGGTATACCAAGAGGATGATCCGACTCTTCAAGTCTGCCAAGGGCATTGACACGTTTGTGATGACATCTCGTCTGTCACGACAATTGTGCAATGCACGCAAACATTCTGTCCTCCCCACCGTACGGGACGACGCGCGGGGTCTTATCTCCGCGGTCGCCGTTCGCCCGCGCTCGCTGGCCCGCGTGTTGGGGGCGGGGACGACCGCTCCACCATGAAATCCGGACAATCGAGCCAGCCGTTGGAGACACGGCCCGCGACACGGGTGAGGCGGTAGCGATCGTTGAGGAGCCCATCGAACAGCACGTCGATCTCGCGCAGACGCTGGAACACCACGAACTCGTCCACATCCGCCACGACGATCTCGGATCCGCGGATGGCGGGGTTCGTCCCGAGCTTGCGCTCGACGAAGGCGATGACGCGCTCGGGCGTCACCATCACCCGCTGGCGGAAGGCGTCCTTGGCGAGGATGAAGGCCTCGATCGCCGGGTCGAGATGGATCTCCGGCAGGGGCTCGGACAGGATCGCTGTCCGCCTCATCCGAGGCGTATAGAAATGCGGCTCCCCGATCGGCGGACGCAGCAGCGAGACCTGGGCAAGGGGCGCCAAATCCGACCATTCGGCAGCCCCCACCGCCCGTAGCGCCGCCGCCGTGCGCTCGATCCGGTCGGAATCGCGGTGATCCGTGTAGCGCAGGGACGCGGCGATCCGGCGCTCCAGCCGGGCGACGATGTCGGCGACGCTGTCGAGATGCCGGTCGAGCCCCTCGAAGATCGACAGGATCTCCGCGAGGTCGCGCCGCACCGCCCGCTCGGCGAGGGGAAGGTCGGCGGCCCGCCCCTCACGCAGTCCCGCTTCGGCGAGGGCCCGGATGGTGAGGGGGTCGCGCAACGCCCGTCCGGCCTCCCGGACGATGCCGGAGCGGAAGCGGAACGGGTTCAGTCGTGTGTGAAGGGTACGGTAGTCACTGACGAGGTGGCGCGCGACGAACTCCTCGAAATAGAGCCGGAACGCCGTACCCTGGTCCTCCTCGCGCAGGATGCGCTCCTCGATCTTGCGCATGGAGCCCGCGAGGCTGCGCAGGTGTCCGAGGAAGGCGCGGGACGCCTTGGCGGCGTTGACCAGGGCCTCCGAACGCTCGGCCGGGTTGGCCACGGCACTCTCAAGACTGCCCAGCACTTCGAGCACGGCGCCGCCATAGGAGCGGGTCTCGCCCCGATCGATACGCGCCAGTTCCTCGATGACGTGGCGGGCATCGGGGTCGAAATCGACCACCGGCACGTAGCGCTCGCGCCGCTCCACGAGCCAGCCGGCCTCTAGGAGACGCCGATAGACCGCGGAGCGGCGCTCGATCGGATCGGCTGGCGTGGCATCGTCGTCGGCGATCTCGCCCTGGGACCAGTCTGCGGAAAAATCGCCGATGGAGGCGAGCAACTCGCTCTTGCGCAGAGGTTCGGTAGTCTCTGCGAAGACGCGCGCATGCAGATGCAGCAGCAGGGCCGCGTTGAAAGCCCGGCTCGGCGAGGCGAGCGGCTTGAACAGGTCGTCGGAGAGGCGGGCGAAAAGCATGGCGGTGTGGACGAGGACAGCCGATGCCTCGCCCCTGAGTCAATCGGCGGGCATCAACCGCCTGTGCGTGGTCGTGTCTTCAAAGACCGCGGCAGCGAGTCCGGATGAGCCCCGAGAAATCCTTCTCCGAGGTCTGCACTTCGTTGAGCTTGGCGGCCCGCTCCGCTCCGGAGAGGCAGCGGCCGTAGACGCTCGAGACCCGGCGCATGGTCTCCACGTGCCGGCGCCAGACGCGGCACCGGTTGGCATCGTCACCATCGGCCTGTTCGAGCTGGTCGATGGCTTGGCGCTGCATCGAATTGGCGACGAGGACGTCGCGCGCGCACGCGACATCGGCATGGGCGGGCGCGCCCCACAGGATGGCACACGCGACGGCGGCAGCCGCCGAAGACCGGCACTTATCCAAATTCACGCGTTTCATGCCGCTTCGGATTTCGTCGTCTGGGTCAGCAGAGAATAGAGTGCGCTGGAATCCCGCGCCGCGCGGATCCGCTCCAGCATGCCCGGCTCCCGCAGCAGCCGCGCCACTTGGGCGAGCGCCTTAAGGTGCTCGGCCCCTGCCCCTTCCGGAGCGAGCAGGAGGAAGGCAATATCGATCGGTTGGCCATCCAGCGACTCGAAATCCACCGGACGCTCCAGGCGGGCGACGAGGCCGAACAGGCGGTCGAGCCCCGGAAGCTTGCCGTGGGGAATCGCGACACCGTCGCCGATGCCGGTAGACCCCAGTCGCTCACGCTGAAGCAGGGTTTCGAACACCTCGCGCTCGTCGAGCGCGGGAAGCTGGCGCACCGCATGGGCGCTCAATTCCTGGAGGATCTGCTTCTTCGCGCGAGCGCGCAGAGAGGTCACCACGGAATCTGGACTGAGGAATTCCAGAACTGGCATGATAAGGACAGTCGCCCCATCGGCGACGGCCAAATGGACGCCGCTCATTTGAAATAGCGCTACGGATGCGTGGTTCCCACGCACCCGGAAACGGCCGATGGTCGACTAACGGCCCTTAGGCCGGATAGCCAGCCGGGATCACGCATCCCGGACGGCCATTCGGCCTCTCGTCACGGATCGGCTTTCTCCGAAGAAGAATCTCCGCTCCGGGCCGATCGATCAGGACGCCGCGTCGGGTGGGTCCACCCATCCAATCGCTCCGTCACTGCGGCGGTATACGACGTTGATCCGTCCGGTGCCAGCATGAACGAACACGATCACCGGGGCACCGGTGAGGTCGAGGGCCGTCACTGCCTCGCTCACCGAATGACGCTTCAGCGTCTTGGTGCTCTCGGCCACCACGGGAGGATGCGCTTCATCTTCCTGATCCGCCTCGTCCTCGAGGTCGTCCCCGTCCAGCTCGCTCGGCGATTGGAACACCGCATAGGCCGCCTGGACCGTCGCTCCTTCGTGCAGGGCGGCGCCATGATCCTTGAGGCGGTGCTTGTAGCGCTTCAGGCGCTTCTCGAGCTTGTCGGCGGTCTGCTCGAAACTCGAATGCGGGTCATGCGAGGCGCCCGAGGCTTCGAGGGTGAGGCCGGAAACGAGGTGGAGCACGCAATCCGTGCGGTAGGCCGTGCCGTCCCGTCGAAGCGTCACATGGCCGGAGCAGGTGCCGTTCATGTGGCTGTCGAGATACTTCGACAAGGTCCCGGCCATTCGCTCTTCGACGCGCCCGCGAAGGGCTTCGCCAAGGTCCAGGCCATGGCCTGTGACACGCAATGACCCCATGTATCCTCCGGTTTTTCGACGTTCGGCAGGTGAGTAAAGGAGCGTCGGGGAGAGAAGTCAACGGAATGGAAAGCCGGCTCCGCGGGGTGCGCCGCACGCGGTTGCGAGATCGGCTCCGCGCTTCGCGGACCGCGCCTCAGCGGGCGTAGGCGAAATGCTCGCGGCGACGCTCGATCGAGGACGGGATACGCAACGATTCCCGGTATTTCGCCACCGTGCGCCGGGCGATGTCGATGCCCTCGTCGCGGAGCTTCTGCACCAGGGCGTCGTCCGAGAGCACGTCGCCGGCCGCCTCGCCGTCCACGAGCTGCTTGATCCGGTGGCGCACGGCTTCGGAGGAATGCGAGGCCGTACCCGCGGCCCCCGGAATGGCGGCGGTGAAGAAGTACTTCATCTCCAGCGTGCCGCGGCTGGTGCCGATCGACTTGTTGGAGGTGACCCGCGAGACGGTGGATTCATGCATGCCGATGGCCTCGGCGACCGTCTTGAGGTTGAGGGGCCGCAGATGGGCCACTCCGTTGACGAAGAACGCATCCTGCTGCCGCACGATCTCGGAGGCGACCTTGAGGATGGTCCGCGCCCGCTGCTCCAGGCTTCGGGTGAGCCAGTTGGCGGTCTGCAGGCATTCGGACAGGAACGCCTTGTCGCCCTCGGCCGACGCGCCGCGCGAGACGCGGGCATAGTAGCTCTGGTTCACCAGCACGCGGGGCAGCGCCTCGGCGTTGAGTTCCACGAGCCAGGACCCGTCGGAGGCAGCCCGCACGAACACGTCGGGGATAAGAACCTCCACGGCGCGCGAGCCGAAGGCCCGGCCGGGCTTGGGATCGAGACGGCGCAGGTCGGCCAGCATGTCCACGAGGTCCTCGTCGTCGACGCCGCAGAGACGGCGCAGGCTCGGAAAATCGCGCTTGGCCACGAGGTCGAGGCGGGAGACCAGCGCCTGCATCGCCGGATCGAACCGGTCCCGTTCGCGCAGCTGCAGGCTCAGGCATTCGGCGAGATCGCGGGCGGCGATTCCCGGCGGATCGAAGGTCTGGATCAGCTTCAGCATCCGCGCCACCGAATCGAGGCTGGCGCCGAGGCGCTCGGCCACCTCGTCGATGGATTCGCGCATGTAGCCGGCATCGTCCACCGCATCGATGAGGAAGCCGGCGATCAGCCGGTCGCCCGGGTCGCGCGTGGCGAGATCGAGCTGCGCGCTGAGATGCTCGCGGAGAGAGACTTCCGAGGTCAGGGTCGCCTCGAAATCCGGCGCCTCTCCATCGAAGCTGCCGCCGGTATTGCCGTAGGGCGCAGGTGTCAGAGACAGCATGTCGCCGGACGCGGCCTCGCGGGCATGGCTGGGATTCTCGTCGGAAAAGACGTTGTCGAGGCGGGTGTCGAGGACGCTCTCCATCTCGGCACCGCTGGCGGTGAGCTCGGTCGCCATCCAGTTGTCCGGCTCGGACGAATCGAAATCCCCCTCGCCGTCGCCCGAGGCGTCCACGGCCGGCTCCGTGCCTACGCGCTCACCGTCCGCATCGCCTTCGACGCGCTCCAACAGCGGGTTTCGCTCGAGTTCGGCGTCGACATAGGTGGCGAGGTCGATCTGGGAGAGCTGAAGAAGCTTGATCGCCTGGAGAAGCTGTGGCGTCATCACCAGGGCTTGACCCTGACGCATTTCCAGTCGCTGCAGCAAAATCATGGTGTTGCCCCGACGCCTTCAGGTGAGCCCAGCCGAGGGCAGGCACAGAACCCCTACGCCACTCGGCATGAATATTGCTTCTTTTTCTCTTCGCATATGTCTATCGCCATCTCGCCCTGCCGTCAAAGCGCGAAGTGCGTGATTCCCTTGGACTTGCCGCAGCGCAACATCGAAGCGGATGGCTCAGAGCATCCTCCGTCCGGCCCGGCCAAACCCAACGCTCTGATATTCCACGTCAAAAAGCCATCGCCTCGCGAGCGACATTGCCGGCTCGCTGAAACAACATGCACAAAACGCATGCAATCCAGAGAAGGTATGAAGTTTGGCGACAAAATAGGCAGTGGGTGGAAGGGCACCGGCTGAGGCCGGGATGCATCCGTCGCCTCGGGCCATCCGCGAGGCGGCAACGCAGCATGGCGGTCGCTTCGTCTCACCGAATGGCACATCTGGAATGAATCAGGTCGTGCGAGTCGCGCGAAGCTTCGCGGTCCTTGGACCCTACTAGCCAGCGAGGACCTAAAGGCGGAAATCCTCGCCGAGATAGAGACGCCGCGCATCCTCATTGGCGACGATCTCGGCAGGCGTACCCTCGGTGAGGATGCGGCCGGAATGGGCGATATAGGCGCGGTCGATGAGGCCCAGCGTCTCGCGCACGTTATGGTCGGTGATGAGAACGCCGATCCCGCGTTGCTTCAGGTGCTTCACCAGATCCTGGATGTCGCCCACCGCAATGGGGTCGATGCCGGCGAAGGGCTCGTCGAGGAGCATGAAGCTCGGAGAGGTCGCCAGCGCGCGGGCGATCTCGCAACGGCGGCGCTCCCCGCCCGAAAGCGCGATCGAGGGTGATTTGCGCAGGCGCGCGATGTCGAATTCCTCGAGCAGCGAATCGAGCTTGCGCTCGCGCTCCTTGCGGTTCGGCTCCACCACTTCGAGCACCGCGCGGATATTGTCCTCCACCGACAGGCCGCGAAAGATGGACGCTTCCTGCGGCAGGTAGCCGATGCCGAGGCGGGCCCGCTGATACATCGGCAGGTGGGTGATCGGCAGGCCGTCGAGACTGATCGAGCCGCGATCGGCCGAGACCAGTCCGGTGATCATGTAGAAGATCGTGGTCTTGCCGGCGCCATTGGGGCCGAGCAGGCCCACGGCCTCTCCGTTGCGCACGGTCAGCCCGGCCTCGTGGACCACGGTACGCGCGCCATAGCTTTTTCGGAGGCCCTCGACGTGGAGGATGCCCGGACCGCCGCCATTCCCGGACAGGCCCGTCTCCCCGGCCGCCGGCCGTCCCTTACCGCGGCCGAAGAGGCGCGACAGGGGCGACGGCGTACGCCCGGCTCCGTCTGAGACGGCCCCAGCGATTCGCGGGCTGATCGGGTCTGGCACCGAGGCCAGCGGCAGAGCGGAGGTCAATTGGCCTGCGCTCTCGGTTTCGCGGCAGGCTTGTCCGCGCTGGCTTCGGAAGGCTTGGGTGCTGGCTTGCCCGCAGCGCTCGCCGGCTGGGCGCAGCCCTTGGCCCCGCCCTTGGCGGCTTCCTCCTTCTGTGGCACGAACATCGCAGATACGCGGCCGCCGGCCACCGGATCCATGTTCGCCCGGCCGGTATTCATGTCGTAGACGAGGCGACTGCCGCGGGTAACGTTCTGGCACTGGCTCAGCACGACATTGCCGGTGAGCACGATGCGCTTGGCCTCTTGGTCGAATACGGCATTGTCTCCGGTGGCGACCTGATCGTTCTGCACCACGGTGACGGGGCCGGCACATTCCACCTTCTGGATGCCGTTTTCGGCCATGCCGGCTGGGGATTTGGCGCCGTCGGTGGCGGGCGCGGGTGCCCCGGGCTTGGCATCCTTGCCGCGCTTGTAATGCACCGTCATCGTCGAGCAGCGAATGGTGCTGTCGCCCTGCACGGCCACGACATTGCCGGCGAAGATCGCCTTGTTCTCCCGGTCGAACACGTCGAGCCGGTCCGCGTCGATCTTCACGGGGTCCTTGCCGCCGCTCGCGCCGAAGGTGCTCCCGGGAGCGGTCGGCTTGTTCGCCTTCGCAGCAGGCGCCGGAGACGTGCCGGACGGAATCTGCGCCACTACATTCCCCGCCGCGAGGAGGCCGCAGAGGGCGAGGGTGGAGACCAGCGTGGAACGGTTCACCGGCGTGCCTCCCCATCCTGCGGTTCGGCGGCGGAGGTGAGGATGCGCGGCGATTTCACGTCTGGCTTGCTCTCGGAGCCGGCGCCCTCGGCCTTGTCCGATCCGTGGAACACCGTGTGGACGTTGCCGATGAAGGAGATGACGCGGCCGTTATCGACCATGTCGAGGCCGTCGGAGGCCACCGTCCCGGTGGGAAGCGTCACAGCGACGGCCTGGTCGGACTTCACCGTCCCGGCCTTGAAATCGATGGCGGCAGTGAGGAGACGGATATCCTCGCCCTTGTCGGTCCAGAGCTTGATATCGCGTTCGAGAACCAGGGTCTCGCGTGCCGAATCGAACAGGCCCGAGGCGGCTTCCATATGGGCGAGCCCGCCGGAATCGTCGGTGACGAGATGGCCTTTCATCGCCTGCAGTTCGATCAGGGTCGGCTTGCGCACGTCCTGGAAGGCGGCCGTAGCGATGACCTCGTAGCCCCGATCGTCCTTCCGGAAACCGGACAGACGCGGGTTCTCCATCTTGACCTTGGTGCCCGACAGGGTGACCGGCCCCATGGTGACGGCCGGCAGGACGGTGCCGAAGGGGTTGAACAGCGTCCCCACGACGAGGGCGAGAATCGCCGCACCGGCAGAGAGAGGAATGAGGCGGCGCAGGTAGCGAACCTGCGTACTGTGGTTGCGAGCCCGCTTATGAGCGCGGTTGCGGCGCGCATCGGCTCCCGATCCCGTCGTCCCCGTCGCGTGGATGGCGTCGACCCCGTGCATGGTGATGATCCGAGCCGCTTCGCCTGACCGATCCGATGAGACACCGGCACGTTGCACCCTGCAACATGCCACATCCCGTCAATCATGTGCTGAGCCGTGCGTGCCAGCGTCAACCATGTCGAGCGCCGGATGCGCGCGGCCGATGGCGAAGTTGTGGCCGTGCAACAACCTTATGGGCGGAGCATTGAGGAATCATCAACCGCACGGGGTCGCAGGTGCACGATCGATGTGCGCCGCCGCACCGTCCCCTGCACACCCTCCTGCGGCATGCGCGTGCCCGATCAGGTGTGGGCGAAGATGTCGGTCTCGGCCCAGCCTTCGAGATCGAGGAGGGAGCGGGTCGGCAGGAAGTCGAAACAGTTCCGCGCGAGATCCGTGCGCCCTTCGCGGGCGAGCATCGCATCGAGGCGGGCACGCGCCGCATGCAGATGCAGCACATCGGAGGCCGCATACTCCACCTGCGCCTGGCTCAGGGACTCGGCGCCCCAATCCGAGGATTGCTGCTGCTTCGACAGGTCGACGCCCACGAGTTCGCGGACCACGTCCTTGAGGCCGTGCCGGTCGGTATAGGTGCGGGCGAGCTTGGAGGCGACCTTGGTGCAGTAGACGGGGGCCGGCATCACGCCGAAGGCCCTGAACAGCACGGCGAGGTCGAACCGGGCGAAATGGAAGATCTTCGTCACAGCCGGATCGGCCAGCACGCGCTTGAGTATTTCGGGCGGGCTCGAGCCAGGCACGATCTGCACGACATCGGCACTGCCGTCGCCGCGCGAGATCTGGACGACGCAGAGCCGATCACGATGCGGATTGAGACCCAACGTCTCGGTATCGATGGCGATGGCCGCGCCCGGCACGTAATCGGCCGGGAGATCGCCGCGATGGACGCGGATGATGGGCTGAGGAGGCATCGGTTCTGTGTCTTCTGGCGGGGCAATCGCTACCCCGGCCGCGTAACACCGCGCCTGCCCGCGAACAACCCGGCGCCGGACGAGCGCCGGGTCATCGAGCCGGGCGGCTACTTCTGCTTGGCGATGACCTTGTCCTTGATCCCGTCATAGACGCCCTGTGTGAGGATCTTCTTCGACACGAGTTGGTCCTTGCCGTGATAGGGCCGGCCCTTGACGATCGCTGCGGAGCGCGCCGCACCGATACCGGGCAGGGCTTCAAGTTCCGCCACCGAGGCGCTGTTCAGGTCGATGAGATCGACCTTGGCCGATGGCGTGACGGGAGCGACGGGCTTGTCCGCCGTGGGCTTAGCCGGGGCGGCCGGAGCTGTCGGAGCCTTCGGTGCAACGGTGGGAGGGGTGGACGTCGAGGGCGTCGACGGGCTCGGTGCTTGGGCAAGGGCGGGAGCCGCCACGAGGCAGCCGAGCACGGCCAGAGTGCGGAGCAGAGATGTGGTCATGCGAGATGAAGTCACGGCAATCTCCCGGGATGTGGCGGCGCAGTCTTCGACGAGGCGTCACCGTATCTGCAAAGTGAAGTGCGACGGTTGAACCGGCGCTTAACGGGACTTCACAGACCGGTGAACCTTCCGGCGAGTCCAGACCGGCAGCCTCCCCGCAGGATCGGCGGTTCCTTTTTCCGGACGTCCGACCTCGGGCGGCTCTAGCCAGACGGCCGATGTATCGCTATACACCCGCCATCGAATCTCCGTTTGAACACGGTGCCGAGGTTGCCTCTTCCCTCGCGGGGCGGCGCCCGTGCACCCTTTTTGCCGTAGCAGGACTACCCCATGGCCGTTCCGAAGCGAAAGACCTCCCCCTCGCGGCGCGGCATGCGCCGGTCCGCCGACGCCCTCAAGGCTCCGACCTATGTCGCCGACAAGGATTCGGGCGAGCTGCGTCGTCCCCACCACATCGATCTGAAGACCGGCATGTACCGCGGTCGCCAGGTCCTCAAGGTGAAGTCGGCCGAGGCCTGATTCTTCGCTCCGTCATCGGTCCGATAAGGACCGGGACGAAACGACGTCATGAAACTCTGTCTTGCGAAAACCGCCTTCGGGCGGTTTTTTGCGTTGCCTGCCCCGATACGTCAGGCGCGACGCCGGCCCGTGCCGATCCGCGTCGTCTCGGCGTAGCGCGCCGTGGCGGAGCGCATACGCTCCGTGCGGGAGGCACGCATGGCCGGGTCACCGCTGATGAGAAGCTGGGTCAGAAACTCGGCGTTCGGCCTGCCATAGGTAGCGCTCGACCTGCGTGAGACTGCCTCGCCGCCATCGACGACCACGAGCGTCCGCGCCGTCTCTCGATCCCCCTCGGGGACCGACTGTCCCGTTTTGGGGCGCTTTCCCGTGCCGTTCTGTGACACTTATCGCCTTTCCGCCTGTGATGGGCAGAAAAGCGCAACGTGCGGGCCGACGTTAACGTTTCGTCAGCATTCCTTCAGAACGAAATCGGCGATTGGTTATTTGCGCCGCCGAGCTACTTCTTGGCGAGATCTTCCAGACGGTTCCGCATCTCCGCCATCTGCCGCTTCAACTCGTCGAGGTCGCTGTCGGGCGCGGGAGCCGCGCTTGATGGCTGGGTCGGCGTCGGCGCCGATGCGGAGGTCTTCATGCCGGAGAGCGGCCCCGTGCCGAAGGTGGTGAACATCTTCATGGCATCGCCGAAGAAGCTCATATTGGCCCGCACCTGCTCCTCCATGGCGCTCTGGAACACCGAGGGGGCGAAGCTCTCGTTCATCTTCTCGCGCAGGCCGTCCTGGTCGCGGGCGAAATTCGCCATGGAGAATTCGAGGAAGCTCGGCACCATGGTCCGCATGCTGTCGCCATAGAAGCGGATGAGCTGGCGAAGGAAAGCCACCGGTAGCAGGTTGTCCTCGCCCGCCTTGTTCTCCTGCTCGAAGATGATCTGGGTCAGGACGGAGCGGGTGATGTCGTCGCCGGAACGGGCATCATAGACGAGGAAATCCTCCCCGTTCTGCACCATCGTCGAGAGGTCTTCGAGGGTGACGTAGGTCGAGGTTCCGGTATGGTACAGACGCCGGTTCGCGTATTTCTTGATAACGGTTTGCTGCGACTTACCGTTCTCCGCCATCCTCGTGGCCTTTCCCGACACATTCATTCCAGCGCCCAATCCCTTCGAGGCCCGATGCGCCGTCCGGGTATCATTTATCACTGCGCGTAAGCGGACCTTAAGGCTTTCGCCCGCCGACGAAAACAGCAATCTGGCCCTGATCCCCGCAGAATAGTGCCACACTCCGCGCGACGCCTTCGGTAACAAAGACCGGCAGGTCACTCGCCGACTCCCTCGCCGAGCTTCCGCACGCGCTTGACTTCACCTTGCCCAGCGCTTTCATCGCTTCAGTTGGCCTTAAGTGCGCATGCCCATCGGAGGGCTTCAACGTCGCGCGGGCTACCCAGAGGAGAACGTCAATGGCAGCGGAAGACATCGTCATCGTCGGAGCGGCGCGCACCGCCGTGGGTTCGTTCGGAGGTGCCTTCAACACCGTTCCGGCCCATGAGCTCGGCGCCATTGCGATCAAGGCCGCCCTGGATCGCGCCGGCGTCTCCCCCGACGACGTGGACGAAGTGATCTTCGGCCAGGTCCTCACCGCCGGCGCCGGCCAGAACCCGGCCCGCCAGGCCGCCATCAAGGCCGGCATCCCCGAGAAGGCCACCGCCTGGGGCGTCAACCAGGTCTGCGGCTCGGGCCTGCGCACCGTCGCCCTCGGCATGCAGCAGATCGCCAATGGCGACGCGACGGTCATCGTGGCCGGCGGTCAGGAATCGATGTCGCTCTCCCCTCACGCGCAATACCTGCGCGGCGGCCAGAAGATGGGCGACGTGAAGCTCGTCGACACCATGATCAAGGACGGCCTCTGGGACGCCTTCAACGGCTACCACATGGGCACCACCGCCGAGAACGTGGCCCAGGCCTTCCAGCTCACCCGCGAGCAGCAGGACGAGTTCGCGACGAAGTCGCAGAACAAGGCCGAGGCCGCCCGCAAGGAAGGCCGCTTCAAGGACGAGATCGTCCCCGTCACCGTCCCCGGGCGCAAGGGCGACACCATCGTCGACACCGACGAGTACATCCGTGACGGCGCCACCGTGGAGGCGATGGCCAAGCTCAAGCCCGCCTTCTCGAAGGACGGCACCGTGACGGCCGCCAACGCGTCCGGCCTCAACGACGGCGCTGCCGCCATCGTGCTCATGTCGGCCTCGGAAGCCGAGCGCCGGGGCATCACGCCGCTGGCCCGGATCGTGTCCTGGGCCACCGCCGGCGTCGACCCGAAGGTGATGGGCACCGGCCCGATCCCGGCCTCGCGCAAGGCGCTGGACAAGGCCGGCTGGAAGCCCTCCGACCTCGATCTCATCGAGGCCAACGAGGCCTTTGCCGCCCAGGCGCTGGCCGTGAACAAGGACATGGGTTGGGACACCGACAAGGTGAACGTCAATGGCGGCGCCATCGCCATCGGCCACCCGATCGGCGCGTCCGGCGCCCGCGTCCTCGTCACGCTGCTGCACGAGCTCAAGCGTCGCGACGCCAAGAAGGGTCTCGCCACCCTCTGCATCGGCGGCGGAATGGGCGTCGCCATGTGCATCGAGCGCACCTGAAGCGTTCCGGCACGATTGAATACAGTATAACGGCTGCGCCCCCGACAAAAACCTTGGACATCGTCCAGGAGAATTCTTGAGGGCGCAGCAAATTTAAATGGAATGGGCGGAAGGACACGGGTGCGCTAAGCCCCGGCCGTCCCGCTCATGTGCAAGAAATTGCACGTCACGATCCATCAGACGTCAAGAAAATTGGAGGAAGCCATGGCTCAGGAACGCATCGCCCTCGTCACCGGCGGAACGCGCGGCATTGGTGCCGCCATCTCGGCGGGCCTCAAGGCCAAGGGCTACAAGGTCGCCGCGAATTACGGCGGCAACGACGAGGCCGCCAACGCCTTCAAGGCCGAGACCGGCATCCCGGTCTTCAAGTTCGACGTCGGCGACGCCGCCGCCTGCGAAGCCGGCATCAAGGCCGTCGAAGCCGAAGTCGGCCCCATCGACATCCTCGTGAACAATGCCGGAATCACCCGCGACGGCGCGTTCCACAAGATGACCTTCGAGAAGTGGCAGGCGGTCATCAAGACCAACCTCGACTCGATGTTCACCTGCACCCGCCCCGTCATCGAGGGCATGCGCGCCCGCAATTTCGGTCGCATCATCCTGATCTCGTCGATCAACGGCCAGAAGGGCCAGGCCGGCCAGACCAACTACTCGGCCGCCAAGGCCGGCGTGATCGGCTTCGCCAAGGCGCTGGCCCAGGAAAGCGCCTCGAAGGGCATCACCGTCAACGTGATCGCGCCGGGCTACATCGCCACCGACATGGTGATGGCGGTGCCGGAAGATATCCGCAACAAGATCATCTCGACCATCCCCGTGGGCCGCCTCGGCGAGGCCGAGGAGATCGCCCGCGCGGTGGAATATCTCGCGGCGGAAGATTCGGGCTTCATCACCGGCTCTACCCTGACGATCAACGGCGCCCAGTACATCGCCTGACGCCTCCTCGCTGCATCGACGAGAAGAAGGCCTGCCCCGGTGCCGGGGCAGGCCTTCTTCGTTTTCGCAGACCGTCCGGGTTCAGGAAGCCGAACGTCAGGGAGCCTTGGGTGCGGCGGCGGGCGTGGCCGCATCGGTGCGCTCGATCTTGGCGCTCTCGCGCAGCTTCAGGATGAGGTCCTGCTGCGACTTGCGGGTCAGGTACTGGTCCACCTGTTCCTTCATCTCGGCGAAGGTCGGCACCGGCTTGGTGCGCCGCTCCTCGACCTTGATCACGTGCCAGCCGAACTGCGTCTTGATCGGGTCGGAGACCTGACCGACCGGGAGCTTGAAGGCGGCCTCCGCGAAGGGGGCGACCATGCGCTCCTTGGTGAACCAGCCGAGATCGCCGCCCTCGGTCTTCGAGCCCGGATCCTTCGAGACTTCCGCTGCGATCTTGGAGAAGTCCTCGCCACCCTTGATCCGGGCCGAGATCTTCTTCGCCTCTTCTTCATTGTCGACGAGGATGTGGCGGGCATGCGCCTCTTCCTCGGGCTTCATCGTCGTGAGGGTCTGGTCGTAGAGCGCCTTGGCGGCCTCCGGCGTCACCGCCTTCTTGGCCTCACGCTCCAGATATTCGTCGAGGAGGAGCTTGCTCTTGAAGTAGGCAAGCTTGCGCTGGAACTCGGGCGAGTCGCCGACCTTGGCCGCCTCGGCGGCCTGCGCGCCGACCTTGAGGTCGACCATGTAATCGATGAGCAGGTTCTTCTTCTGGGCCTCGTCGACGCCGGGCAGCGACAGCGCCGGGTCTTCGGCCGCGATGGCGAGATCGCCCGCGGTGACCGGCGAGCCGTTCACCTTGGCCACCACCGTCTCGGGCGGCAACGCCGGGGCGGCTGGGGCAGACGCCGCAGCCGCAGCCGCAGCCGGAGCAGGCGGCGTCTGCGCCAGGGCCTGCAGCGGCAAGGCCACGGAGGCGAAGGGCAGCGCAACGGCCAGCGCCAGGGCGCCCGAGCGCCGGAGAAGGAGAGGCGTCGTCATCAATGGGGATTCCTCGAACAGGTGGATGCCACGTCCATGAGGCTCTGTCCGGCCAAGTTGGAGACGTGGCAACAGCGAGCGGCGGGACGCCGCGGGCATCTGTGGGCGAGAGGTGGCGCGGGCAAGGGCGGAAGACAAGCGCATGTGGGGTTTCGGGCGAATCCGTCCGATCACGATAAAGCGGTCTTAAGCCCGCATGCGCCATCCTTTCCGGACTTCCTGGGAGAGCGGCATGCGGACCAGCGTCATCATCACCACCGCTTGTCTCATCCTGTCCGCCCCGATCACGACGGCGCAGGCCCGCTTCAAGGGCGGACGCTCCGTTTCGGTCTCCCGTCCGGCTCCCTCCATCACTCCCGCCCGATCGGCTGCCCTGGGTGCCGGAATCGGCGCGTCGCGGCCCGTCCGCTCCAGTGCACATGCGCCAGAGAACGATACCGTAGCGGGACGGGCCGTGACCTTGCGCCCCGTCCTCCCGGTCCCCGCGCCGGCGGCGAGGGAGATCCGCACGGCCGCGACATGGTGCGCCGACAAGCGCGTCGTCGGCACGGGCATGGGTTTCTGCGAGATCAACTGACGCCTGTATGTCCAGCGGCCGGCAGGAAGCTTGACAGGCCCGCGACCGAAGATTTCTTGAGATCGCGCAGCAGGGCGTTGAGCCGCGTCAGCCTTCGCCAGTCGTGGGGATACCGGCCCTTGTCTCTACTCTCTAATCTTTCGGCGGCGCGGCCGGATCGCCGTCGGCCGCTTCGTATCGCCCTGGTGGGCTGGGGAGCCATCGCGCGCCGGGTGACGCACCTTCTCGACGCTCGGGGCAGCGACGTCGTCCTGGCCGGCGTCGGGACGCGAGTGAGGCCCGATGAGGCCGACCTTCCCGCCTGGATCCGCTGGCTCCCCGAACCAGCTGCCCTAGCCGGGGTCGAGCCCGACATGGTGATCGAAGCGGCCGGACGGGCGGCGGTGGAGCCCTGGGGCCTCGTGGCGCTCCGTCACGCCGAGAGCTTCGCCGTCTCGTCGACCAGCGCCTTCTGCGAGGCCGGTCTTCTCGACAGGCTCGTCGCCGCTGCGGAGGCGCATGGAAGCCAGATCCTCGTACCCACCGGCGCACTCGCCGCCGTCGACGCCCTCGCTGCGGCATCGATCCTGCCGTTGGACTCGGTGACGCATCGCATCGTCAAGCCGCCCGTGGCCTGGATTGGCACCCCGGCGGAAGAGTGGATCGATCTCGATGGCCTGACGGAGGCCACGACCTTCTTCGAAGGGACGGCGCGGGAGGCAGCCCGGCTGTTCCCGGCCAACGCCAATGTCGCTGTCATCACGGCGCTCGCCGGCATCGGCCTCGACAGGACGCGGATCGCCCTGGTGGCGGATCCCCGCGCCACCGGCAATGGACATCGCCTTCAGGCGACGGGCGCTTTCGGGACCCTCGACATGAGCATCGAGAATCAGGCCCTGCCGGCCAATCCGAAATCCTCGGAGCTCACGGCCCTGGCTCTGGTCCGCATCATCGAGAACCAAAGAGCCGCTTTGGCGCTTTAGCAGATCGACTGCCGTCCGGTGACGAGCATGTCGGCCGCGCGCTCACCGGCTTTCGGAGTTGAAGGCAGTCCGCCCTTTCGGATGCGCCGTACAATATTTACCTCTATAAGCCCGGCCAACTCACGCCTTCTGATATTTCGATCGACCGCAGGTTCACGATGCTCGGCGCCCTCGCTAAGAAGATATTCGGCTCGTCCAACGATCGCCGCGTCAAGGGCTATCGCCCCCGCGTCGCCGAGATCAATGCCCTGGAGCCGGAGATCTCCGCCCTGTCGGACGAGGCCCTGCGTGCCCGGACGGACATGCTGAAGGCCGAGCTCGCTGCCGGGAAAACCCTCGACGATATCCTCGTTCCCGCCTTCGCCACCGTGCGCGAAGGGGCCAAGCGCGCCCTCGGCCAGCGCCATTTCGACGTGCAGCTCATCGGCGGCATGGTCCTTCACGAGAGCGGCATCGCAGAGATGCGCACCGGCGAAGGCAAGACCCTGGTGGCGACGCTGCCGGTCTACCTGAACGCCCTGTCGGGCCTCGGCGTGCACGTGGTCACGGTGAACGACTACCTCGCCTCACGCGATGCGGAATGGATGGGCCGGGTCTATCGCTTCCTCGGCCTCACCGTCGGCACCATCGTCCACGGGCTCGATGACGAGCAGCGCCGGGACGCCTATGCCTGCGACATCACCTACGGCACCAACAACGAGTTCGGCTTCGACTACCTGCGCGACAACATGAAGTACGAGCTTTCGCAGCTGTCGCAGCGCGGGCACAATTTCGCGATCGTCGACGAGGTCGATTCGATCCTGATCGACGAGGCGCGCACGCCGCTCATCATCTCCGGTCCGGTGGACGACCGCTCGGAACTCTACGTCTCCGTCGACGCGCTGATGCCCCATCTCGAGAAGGAGCATTACGACCTCGACGAGAAGCAGCGCTCGGTCTCGCTCACTGAGAGCGGCAACGAGTTCATCGAGGATCTGCTTCGCGGCGCCGACCTGCTGAAGGAGGGTGACCTCTACGACGCCCACAACGTCAGCCTCGTCCACCACGTGAACCAGGCGCTTCGCGCCCACACCCTGTTCACCCTGGACAAGGACTACATCGTCAAGAACGACGAGGTGGTGATCATCGACGAGTTCACCGGCCGCATGATGCAGGGCCGACGCTACTCGGAAGGCCTGCATCAGGCGCTCGAAGCCAAGGAGCGGGTGACGATCCAGCCCGAGAACCAAACGCTCGCCTCGATCACCTTCCAGAACTACTTCCGGCTCTATTCCAAGCTCGCCGGCATGACCGGCACCGCCTCCACCGAGGCCGATGAATTCGCCGAGATCTACAAGCTCGAAGTCGTCGACATCCCGACCAACAAGGAGGTCGAGCGCGTCGACGAGGACGACGAGGTCTACCGGACGGTGGGCGAGAAGTACGACGGCATCATCGCCGAGATCGAGAAGGCGCATGCGCGCCATCAGCCGATCCTGGTCGGCACCGGCTCCATCGAGAAGTCGCAGCACCTCGCCGAGATGCTGACCAAGGCCGGCTTCCGCCAGCTCGACTATTCCGACCTGAACGCGCTCACCGACGTCTACGCCGCCGCCCGCGAAGGCCGCGTGACCAAGACCTTCGCCGTGCTGAACGCCCGCTTCCACGAGCAGGAGGCCTATATCGTGGCCGAGGCCGGCGTGCCGGGCGCCATTACCATCGCCACCAACATGGCCGGGCGCGGCACCGACATTAAACTCGGCGGCAACTTGGAGATGCGTCTCGAGAAGGAGCTCGCGGGCGTGCCCGAAGGCGCCGAGCGGGATGCGAAAGCCGCAGCGATCAAGGCCGAGATCGAGGAGAACCGCGCCAAGGTTCTGGCCTCGGGCGAGCCCGCCGACCTTGCGGCCGGCCGCAAGAAGGCCCTCCCCGGCGGCCTCTACATCATCGGCACCGAACGCCACGAATCGCGCCGCATCGACAACCAGCTGCGCGGCCGCTCCGGCCGCCAGGGCGATCCCGGCCGCTCGAAATTCTACCTGTCGCTCCAGGACGATCTGATGCGCATCTTCGGCTCCGACCGCATGGACGGGATGCTCACCCGCCTCGGCCTGGAGAAGGGGGAGGCGATCATCCACCCTTGGATCAACAAGGCGATCGAGAAGGCGCAGCAGAAGGTCGAGGCGCGCAACTTCGACATGCGCAAGAACGTGCTCAAGTACGACAACGTCATGAACGACCAGCGCAAGGTCGTGTTCGAGCAGCGCCGCGACTTCATGGGCCAGGACAGCGTGCGCGACACCGTGGACGAGATGCGCCACGGCGTCGTCGACGATCTCGTCGCCATCCACGTGCCCGAGAATGCCTATGCCGAACAATGGGACATCGAAGGCCTGCGCCTGCGCGTCGCCGAGGTGCTGAACCTCGACGTGCCGGTAGAGGATTGGGCCAAGGAAGAGGGCATCGCCGACGAGGAAATGCGCGACCGCCTGCGCACCGCCTCCGACGAGGCCTATGCCGCCCGCACGGAGAAGAACACGCCCGAGGTCATGACCTATGTCGAGAAGCAGGTCCTGCTTCAGACCCTCGACCATCTCTGGCGCGAGCATCTCGTGACCCTCGACCACCTGCGTCAGGTGATCGGCTGGCGCGGCTTCGCCCAGCGCGACCCGCTCAACGAGTACAAGTCCGAGGCGTTCGAGCTCTTCAACGGTCTCGTCGGCAGCCTGCGCGAGCAGGTGACCCAGCAACTCGCCCGTATCGAGATCACCTATCAGGAGCAGGAGCCGCAGGGGGCGAACCCCTTCGCCAGCCCGGAACTGCCCTCCATGTTCGCCCAGCATCTCGATCCCGTCACCGGCGAGAACGAAATGGATTATGCCGGGCGCGGCACGGGCAGCGATGGCGGCGGCGGCCCGGCCTACGGCTATGCCGCGCAGGCGCTCTCCCCGGACACGGCGGTCATCGAGCGTGACCCGAACGACGCCACGACCTGGGGCCGCGTCGGGCGCAACGAGCCCTGCCCCTGCGGCTCTGGCAAGAAGTACAAGCACTGCCACGGCACTCTGACGGCCTGAGACGGACCCGCACGGCCGGACCTGCATCCGGCCGTGGGCTATTCGGAGGGGAGATCCGCATGCGGCAGACAACCTTCGGGCAGACCGGACGCCTCGTCTCCGTCATCGGACAGGGCACGTGGTACCTCGACGAGGCACACCGGCCCGACGCCGTCGCCGCCCTGCGGAGGGGCCTCGATCTCGGGATGAGCCATATCGACACCGCCGAGATGTATGGCGAGGCCGAACTCGTCGTGGCCGAGGCGATCGAGGGGCGGCGCGACGAGGTGTTCCTCGTCTCGAAGGTGTTGCCGAACCATGCCTCGGCCCGATCCGTCGTCACCGCCTGCGAACGCTCGTTGGCTCGCCTGAAGACGGACCGGCTCGACAGCTACCTCCTGCACTGGCGGGGTGGGACCCCGCTGGAAGAGACCATCGGTGCCTTCGAGGGTCTGGTCCGGCAGGGCAAGCTCCTCTCCTGGGGCGTCAGCAACTTCGACGTCTCCGACCTCGATGACGTGCTCGCCGTGGCCGGCGAGGGCCGCATCGCCTGCAACCAGGTTCTCTACCATCTCGGAGAACGGGCGATCGAACATGCCGTCCTGCCCTGGTGCGAGGCGCATGGCGTCGCATTGGTCGCCTACAGCCCCTTTGGCCATGACGATTTTCCGGGTCCGGACTCGGCCGGCGGGCGCGTCCTCGGAGAGATTGCCGCCGAAACGGGGGCGACGCAGCGGCAGGTCGCGCTCGCGGCACTGACGCAGTCGCCCTCCCTCCTGGCGATCCCGAAAGCTTCGCGAATCGCCCATGTGGAGCAGAATGCCGCGGCCGGTGACCTGATCCTGACGGAGAACCACCGGCAGCGTCTCGACGCCGCCTTTCCCCGTGGGCGCAAGCCGAAGCACCTGCCCATGCTCTGACGTAGGCATCCGTTCCGCATCGGCGACGAAGGCCGGGCGTGACCTCAGGACCACAGCGGCGGGAAGAAGCCCCGGTCATTCGAACCGTGTCCGAAAAGAAACCACATTTGCCGTCGAGCTAGACCGTTCGAGAAACGGACGGGAGCGAGACGGCATGGGGTATCCCCGATCGGCGACGACGGGACTTTACGGAGTCCTGCTGATGACGACGATGGGCCTCGGTGCCTGCAATTCCCCCACCACGACCGGCTCCCTCGGCGGCCCGGGCCTCGCGGCCAAACCCATGGCGGTGAGCGACCAAGAGCGCGACTGCCTCGGCCGCGCCATGTATTTCGAATCGAACCGCAGCGATTCCGAGGGCCTGCTCGCCGTCGGCACGGTGGTGATGAACCGCCTCGAAGCCGCCGCCTTCCCGAATGGCGGCATCTGCGCCGTCGTCGGCCAGCCCCGCCAGTTCGCCACCGGCGTGCTCACCAAGCCCATGGCGGAGAAGGACCTGACCAAGGTCGCAGACGCGGCCGACGCGGTCCTGGCCGGCCAGCGCCATCCCAAGGTCGGCCGCGCCATGTACTTCCACACGGCGGGCCGCACGTTCCACTACAACAACATGCATTACGTCGCGGTGGCCGGCGGCAACGCCTTCTACGAGAAGCGCAAGCCCGGCGCCGTAGAGCAGGCCCGCCCGCCGGCCGCCCTGGCCTATGCGGCCGCACCGACGCTCGCCGCGCCCGAGGCGGCCCCGTCCGCATCGGTCCAGGCCGTCGCGAATTCGGCTCCCACCAGCGTTCCCGTGGCAACGGTGGCCGCCGCCGTACCGGAGGTGACGGGCACCCAGCCCGCTCCAGCGGTCCTGGCAGTCCAGGCTGAACCGGGTCGCGCCGTCGCCACCTCCCATGCCGCCGTGAGCCAGGGAGCGCATTCCAAAACCTCATCGAAGCCGGCGACGACAACGCTGGTTGCTCATGCCCAGGGTCCGGCTGCCAGAGGCTCGGCCGGCAAAAGCCCGGCGACGCTGGCAGCCCTCGCCCCCGAGGCGCCTCCGCCGCCGCCCATCATCAACCTGCCGAGGCCGTGACCCGGCCGGTTCAGACGGTGACCTGAGTCCCCACTTCCACGACACGGCCGGTGGGGATCTGGAAGAAGTCGGTGGCGTCGTTGGCGTTCTTGGCCAGCGTGATGAAGATCCGGTCCTGCCAGAGCGGCATGCCGGAATGCGCTGCCGGGCGGATCGAGCGGCGCGACAGGAAGAACGACGTCGCCATGATGTCGAACTTGAAGCCCTGCTTCTTCAGGAGCGTCAGCGTCCGCGGGATGTTCGGCGTTTCCATGTAGCCGAACTTCATCACGATCTTCGAGAAGTGCGGGCCGATCGGTTCCATGCGGATGCGGTCCGCATCGCTGGAGCGCGGCGTGTCCACGGTCTCCACCGTGAGGATGACGTTCTTCTCGTGCAGCACCTTATTGTGCTTGAGGTTGTGCAGCAGGGCCGCCGGAGCGATCGACGGGTCGCTGGTGAGGAACACCGCCGTGCCGCGCACATGGTGGGGCGGGCTCTTCTCCAGCATGCCGACGAGTTCGAGCAGCGGCACGTCGGTCTTGCGGGTCTTGTTGAACAGGATGTTCACACCCCGCACCCAGGTCCACATCACGATGATGAGCATCCCGGCCAGCACGAGGGGCACGTAGCCGCCCTCGAACACCTTGAGCATGTTCGAGAGCAGGAACAGGAACTCGATGACGATGAACGGCATGATCGCGGCGGCGGCGGCGATCGGCGACCATTTCCACGACTTCCAGAGCACGATGAAGCCCATGCTCGCGGTGAGCAGCATCGTCCCCGTCACGGCGATGCCGTAGGCGGAGGCGAGGGCCGAGGACGACCGGAACAGGATCGCCAGGACCACGACCCCGATCAGCAGCAGAATGTTCACCTGCGGCAGGAAGATCTGGCCCGAATGCGATTCCGACGTGTGGCGGATTTCGAGGCGCGGCAGCAGCCCGAGCTGGATCGCCTGGCGCGACAGCGAGAACGCGCCGGTGATGACGGCCTGGCTCGCGGTGACGGTGGCGATGGTCGCCAGGATCACCATGGGCAGAAGACCCCATTCGGGCACGAGCTGGTAGAACGGGTCGGTCGTGTCCGGCGCGTTGAGGACCAGCGCCGTCTGGCCGAGATAGTTCAGGGTCAGGCACGGGGCCACGAGGCCGAGCCAGGCCACTTGGATCGGCCGGCGTCCGAAATGCCCGAGATCGGCGAACAGCGCCTCGGCGCCGGTCACCGCCAGGAACACCGCGCCCAGCGCTACCAGGGCCCCGGTACCGTGGCCGAGGAGGTAGTGCAGCGCGTACCAGGGATTGAAGGCCTGGAAGACCTCCGGGCGCGAAACGATGTGCGGCAGCGCCGCGAGCCCCAGCGCCAGGAACCACACCACCATGATCGGGCCGAAGAAGGCCGCCACCTTGCTGGTGCCCCGGCTCTGCACCATGAACAGGGCGAAGATGATCGCCACCGTGATCGGCAGGACGTAATGCTCGAAGGCCGGGGTGACGAGCTTCAGCCCCTCCACCGCCGAGAGCACGGAGATGGCCGGCGTGATGACGGCGTCGCCGTAGAACAGGGATGCGCCGAGCAGCCCGAGCATGAACACGATGCGCGAACCGCCGAGCGCCTTGCGGGCCAATGCCATCAGCGAGAGGATGCCGCCCTCGCCGTTATTGTCCATACGCAACAGGATGACGACGTACTTGATCGTGACAATCAGCAGCAGCGCCCAAAGGATCAGCGACGTCGTGCCGAGAACTTCCTCGGTCAGCAAGATGCCGTCGGCCCTCGCCGGGCCGAGCGCCTCGCGGAACGCGTAGAGCGGGCTGGTGCCGATATCGCCGTAGACGACGCCGACCGAGCCGACGACCAGCGTCCAGAAGCTCGTCTTCCCATGCCCATGCTCGCTTGGCCCTGTCTCGGGACGAGCCGCGGGGTCGGGCTGAGCGCCGGGTACGCTCGGGGTGGCGGTTTGCGTCATGCGCTGTGATCAGGCTTCTGCGACGGGAAAGGGAATCGAACGAGGAGGCTTGGCTTTACGCTAGACTTCGACCGAGGGACCTTGGCGACCGACCTAGCGACCATCCGGATTGTGGAGGCCCTGTCTCCCGCCTCGCCCCGGCAACTCGCTGCCAGGCTGGCGACCCAAATCAGTGAGCGCGCATCTCCGCAGGACACCTCTGGGGAGGAGACCTGCGCGAAGCATGCCAGATCCGTATCACGCGGGCAGGGGGTCGAGAACGACGAACCCGTGACGAAGAAACCCTCTCCCGCGGTAGGTCGAGCGAATGCGTCCCGCGGCTGCACGACGCGGGACGCTAATCCTCACGACGGAGGATCTCACTCGGCGGCGGTGCGGGCACCCTGGCCGAAACGGCGCTCGATGTAATCGATCACCACCGTCTCGAAATCCTTGGCGAGCGTGGCACCGCGCAGGGTCATCGCCTTCTTGCCGTCGATGAAGACCGGAGCGGTGGGGGTCTCTCCGGTGCCGGGAAGCGAGATGCCGATATCGGCATGCTTCGATTCGCCGGGGCCGTTGACGATGCAGCCCATCACCGCGACGTTCAGACCTTCGACGCCCGGATAGGTCTTCTTCCATTCCGGCATCGAGGTGACGATCCAGTTCTGGATGTCGCGGGCGAGTTCCTGGAACGTCGTCGAGGTGGTGCGGCCGCAACCAGGGCAGGCAGCGACCATCGGCACGAAGGTGCGGAAGCCCATCGTTTGCAGGAGTTCCTGAGATGCCTTGACCTCGACGGTCCGGTCACCGCCGGGCTCGGGCGTCAGCGAATAACGGATCGTGTCGCCGATGCCTTCCTGCAGAAGCACGCCGATGGCCGCCGAGGCCGCCACCAGCCCCTTCGAGCCCATGCCGGCTTCGGTGAGGCCGAGATGGATCGCGTAATCCGAGCGCCGGGCGACTTCGCGGTAGACCGCGATCAGATCCTGCACCGCCGAGACCTTGGCCGAGAGGATGATCCGGTTCTTGGGAAGACCGAGCTCTTCGGCGCGCTGTGCCGAGGACAATGCCGAGCGCACCATGGCCTCGCGCATCACGGCGCGGGCATCGATGGGACGCGCGGACCGGGCGTTCTCGTCCATCAGATGGGTGAGCAGCGCCTCGTCGAGGGAACCCCAATTGGCGCCGATGCGAATGGTCTTGCCGTAGCGGACCGCCTGCTCGACGATGGTCGAGAACTGCGTGTCCTTCTTCTCCTTGAAACCGACATTGCCCGGATTGATCCGGTATTTGGCCAGTGCCTCGGCACAGGCCGGATGATCGGAGAGGAGCTTGTGGCCGATATAGTGGAAGTCGCCCACCAGCGGCACGTGAACGCCGATGCGGGCGAGCCGGTCACGGATCTTCGGGACGGCGGCGGCCGCCTCGTCGCGGTCGACCGTGATGCGCACGAGTTCGGAGCCCGCCCGCGACAGGGCGGCGACCTGCGCCACGGTGGCGTCGATATCCGCCGTGTCGGTATTGGTCATCGACTGGACGACGACCGGAGCGCCACCGCCGACGGTGACCGCTCCCTCGCCCTCGCCGACAGTCACGCCCACCGTGCGGTGGCGCGGCGCGGGACCGGCGATCTCCGGGCCGGTAATCGAGATGCCGGGGCCGAACGAATCGGCTGGGGTGGCTTCCATCATGGCGTCCATCGCTGACCTTACCTATGGCCTGGCCTGCCCTGGAGCGAGCGCCCGGCCATGGTCGTCTGGTATCGAATTCTACCGATCCTTTGCGAAGATCGGGTGAAGAGCCCGGTGACCGAGGGCTCTGCCGGTTAGCTGAGATGGGGCGTCGCGTGCGTCAAGCCCGCCGACCGCATGGGAGAACCACGGGGCAGGACGGACCGCGCACGAGACTTTGGCCCAGCGTCGGGTGACATGTCTTATCCCATGGGCGATGTCGAGGGAATTGGCGCAGTGCGACATGTGAGTCACAGGGGCGTCCCAAGCGGAACCGATCCATGCAGCCACCGGTTTGCTGCCCTGCGACCTTTGATGCTGCATTGCAGCATGCCCATGTGCACCCTCTCGATGCGCCTGTGCAAACCCGCCACGTGGAGCTGACGATGCTCGAATCCGAACCTTCCTCCCCGGTCGATTCGCCCTCTACCGATAGGGAAGTGGCCCCGTCGCGGCCCGTCTCGCGTCCAGCCGTCAGCCTCGCCGGTCCGAAAGCCGAGAAGACCGTGGCCCTGGCCCTGCAGGGCGGCGGCGCCCATGGCGCCTTCACCTGGGGCGTGCTGGATGCCCTGATCGAGGATGGCCGTCTCGCCTTCGAGGCCGTCACGGGTGCCAGCGCCGGCGCGATGAACGCGGTCGTGATGGTCGACGGATGGATCACCGGAGGGCCGGAGGGCGCCCGCGCCGCTCTCGACCGGTTCTGGCGTGAGGCGAGCCTCGACGGCGATTTGTGGCCGGCCCAGCGCGGGCTCTTCGACCAGCTGTTCGACCTCTGGAGCCAGAACCCGATCCTGGACTTCTGGACCCGGGCGCTCAAGACCAGCCCATACGTCTCCAACCCGCTCAACGTGAACCCGCTGCGCAAGGCCCTGGCCAAGCACGTGGATTTCGAACGCCTCCGGGCGGCGGAGACCGCCGGGATCTATGTCTCGGCCACCAATGTCTGGACGGGCAAGCTGGCCGTCTTCGAGCGGGATACCTTGAGCATCGATCACCTGATGGCCTCGGCCTGCCTGCCCACGGTGTTCCAGGCGGTGGAGATCGACGGCGTGCCCTATTGGGATGGCGGCTATCTCGGCAATCCGCCGATCTACCCGCTCTTCCACGGTGCCCAGACGCGCGACGTGGTGCTGGTCCAGATCAACCCGGTAGAGCGCCGTGAGACCCCGCGTTCGCGCGAAGAGATCCAGGACCGGCTCAACGAGATCACCTTCAACGCCAACCTGATGCGTGAATTGCGCGCCATCGATTTCGTCGACGGACTGATCGAGGACGGGGTGCTCGGCCGCAACGACTATCACCGCATGCTGGTCCATCGCATCGACGGGACCGGCGCCCTCGACGATTACAAGGCGTCCTCACGGATGGATGCGCGGCTCGGCGTGTTCGAAGGCCTCCGCGACAAGGGCCGCGCGGCGGCGCAAGCCTGGCTCGCCGAGCATTACGAGGGGATCGGACGGACCTGCACGCTGAATCTCAAGGCGACCTATCAATAGGGTGTCGCCCGTTCGGATTAGCCGGCCGGGCTCGCGCGTTAACTGATTCATGACGGCCGAACCGACTCAGACCGCCTCCTCCATCGTCGACCTTCTGGTCCCCTTGCGACGCTATGCGCGCTCGTTGACCCGCGACACGCTGAAAGCCGACGATCTCGTCCACGACACCCTCGTCCGCGCGCTGGAATCCGGCCTCTCCGTGAGGCCGAACACCAACCTGCGGACCTGGATGATGACGGTCCTGCACAACGTCTTCATCGACGACCAGCGCCGCAAGCGGGTGGAAGCCCGCCACGCCGAATCCCTCGTCCAGATGAGCGACGAGAGCGTACCGCCGTCCCAGGAAGGGCAGGTGCGCCTCGCCCAGATCCGCCAGGCCTTCCTCACCTTGCCCGAAGAGCAGCGCGCCGCGCTCCATCTCGTGACCCTCGAGGGCATGGCCTATGCCGACGCGGCGGCGGTACTCGGTATTCCCATCGGCACTCTGATGTCGCGACTCGGGCGTGGCCGCGCGGCCCTGCGCGCTTTTGAGGAAGGCGAGGCCGGCAGCGGCCGGAGCCGTTCCGGCTCCTTACCCGGATCGGGTTCGGGCAAGCCCGAGCGGCCGCATCTGCGCCTCGTCCGCGACTGGAACGGCCAGGATACGAGGCAGGACATCCGCCTCGCATCCAAGGCCATGGGCGGTTCGTAACCGCACCGAATTCGAGGGCACTCGGTGACGAGTGTCAGGACTGCATGAAAGCGTCACCGCTTTCGATCGTTGAACTGGATACCGACCGTCATGATCGACCCGATCACCGACAGTGACCTCGCCGCCTTCGTCGACGGACAGCTCGACGTCATGCGCCGGCTCGAGGTGGAATCCTATCTCGCCCAAACGCCGGCGGCTGCCGCGCGGGTGATGGCCGAGATGCATGACAGGGACGCCCTGCGTCAGGCTTTCGCGCAGCTGCCCGGGCCGGGTCCGGAGCGCAACCGCGCGGCGGCCCGCCGCCTCGATCGATCCATGGCATGGCGGCGTGCCGGTGAGCGGCTGAAGCGTGCGGCGGTGATCGTGCTCCTCGTGGGCGCCGGCTGGATCGCGCATTCGGATACGGGCGTGTTCGGCGTGCCCGACACCTTCGCCGCGCCGGTCGACCCTGCCCTGGTCGCCGATGCGCGCCAGGCCAGGGAAGTGGCCCATATCCGCGCCCGCCTCGGCTCGCCCGCCTCGCCGAGCTACGACAAGGCTGGCATCTCGAGTGCCACCGGCATCGTCCTGCCGGACCTGCCGGGGGATTGGTCGGTGCGCGATGTCCAGATCGTGCCCGCCCGTCACGGGGCCGGGGTCGAGGTCATGATCGACGCCCCCGATCTCGGCGAAGTCTCGCTGTTCGCAGCGCGGGGCACCAGCGAGGCGGCCTTCACCGGCGAGGTGGCGAGCCCGGGCGACGGGGAGACCGTCTACTGGACGGCGGGCCGCTCGGTCTATGCGCTCAGCGGCAACGGCCACCAGAGCGCGCTGCAAGAGGCGGCGCGTCGCCTCGCCTCGATCGATCCCGCCAAGCGCTGAGCCGGCGGATATCGCGACCCGGTGGCCGCGACTGAATTCAGCCGATCATCGACGGAACCCGGTCGTTTGCGATGAGCACGCGCGCCTCGGCCGCGTCCACATCCATCCGGGCAATCAGGGCCTCGGCGCCGGAGAAGCGTTCCTCGCCGCGGATGTAGCCCAGGAACTCCACCGCGATGGTCTGTCCGTAGAGATCGCCCGAGAAGCCGAATAGGTTGACTTCGAGCAGGGGAGCGCCGTCGTCGAAGGTCGGGCGCCGCCCGTAGCTCGCGACGCCGTCCCGGACCGATCCATCGGGTAGCCCGATTCGGACGGCGTAGATGCCGTGGGCGAGGCCACAATCGGGCAGCGCCACGTTCGCCGTGGGATATCCCAACGTACGGCCGCGCTTGTCTCCGTGCCGGACCTCTCCGCAGACGAACCAGCGGTAGCCGAGCAGCCGGTTCGCCAGGACGATGTCGCCCTGCCGCAGGGCTTCCCGGATCGCGCTCGACGAGACGGGGGCTTCCCCCTCCCCGATGGAGACGGCAGGAATGATCCGGCATGCGAGGGAGGCCTCCGCGCAGAGCCGAGCCAGCACCTCCGGCGTTCCCTCCCGCCCGCGCCCAAAATGGAAGTCGTGGCCGATCACGACGCCGGACACGCCAAGATCGCGCTTGAGCAGTTCGTGGACGAAACCGGCGGCGGTCGTCCCCGCCATGAGCGCGTCGAAACGGCGCACGATCAGGCCGTCGAGGCCGAGGCGAGCGAAGACGATCTCCTTGGCGGCCGGGCCCGTCAGCCGGAACATCGGCAGGTCGGGAGCGAAATAGGCGCGTGGATGCGGCTCGAAGGTCAGCATCACCGCCGGGACGCCGCGCTTGTCCGCCTCCTCGCGGACGGCCTCGACCAGGGCGCCATGGCCCCGGTGCACGCCGTCGAAATTCCCGATCGCCGCGATGGCCCCCGCGAGGGATGCCGGCACCGCCTCGTCCTCGCGGCAGATGATGAAAGGCCGCCCCGACGGGGAGGGGGCTGCGGGACGCGCGGAAAGGTCGTCGGCAGGCGCCATCAGGTTCAAGCGGTCTCGAAAATGCAGCGGCCGAAGGAGCGACCGAAGGGGGAATTCGCGCCGGAACCTGTCGAAAAGCCGGGGGAGGGTCAAGGGAAGTGACGGTCGATCAGTGCGGGATGCAAGATCCCCTGTCCAATTAACCGCTTCGCAATGCGGGCTGCGGTACTTTCACGAACGAGAGGCGGCGCGTGGCGGCGCTTCCCCAAGAAATATTGCCACTGATCCGGTCCGCGGCGCGCCGCACCGGCCCTGCACCGACGGAGCACCCCGACCCATGGCCCTCGATCTCGGCATGCCGATCCTCGTCGTGGACGATTATCAGACGATGGTCCGCATCATCCGCAACCTGCTCAAGCAGCTCGGCTTCGAAGAAGTCGACGATGCCTCTGACGGAACAGCGGCCCTGGCTCGGCTGAAGAACCGCAAATACGGCCTCGTGATTTCCGATTGGAACATGGAGCCGATGACGGGCTATGAGCTGCTGCGCCATGTCCGTGCCGACGAGGCCCTGCGCACCACGCCGTTCATCATGGTCACCGCCGAATCGAAGACCGAGAACGTGATCGCGGCCAAGAAGGCCGGCGTGAACAACTACATCGTCAAGCCCTTCAATGCGGCAACCCTGAAGAGCAAGATCGAGGCTGTCTGCGGCGCTTGAGCCGCAGACCCGCTTTCCCTTCTTCGACGAAGCAGAGTGTCGTGGAGCGATAGGCATGGGCGAGAAAGCACGGACGAACGGCCCTACGCTGGCATCGACACGCCCATCGCTGATCCGCGAGCTGGTCGAGATCGCCGACTACATCGCGCATGTCCGGAAGGAGATCGCGGCCCTGCGGGCGAACGAGCTCACCCGCGACCGGCTGCCGATGGCCCATGTGGAACTCGGCAGCGTCGTCGAGGCGACGGCCGGCGCGACGAACTCGATCATGACGGCAGCCGAGGAAATCCTCAGCCTGCCCAACGACAAGAACTACCGTGCCTCGGTCGAGTCACGGATGAACGACATCTTCGAGGCCTGCACGTTCCAGGACATTACTGGGCAGCGGATCGCGAAGGTCAGCGAATCCCTGCGGCAGCTCGAAAATCGGCTGTCGCGCTTCGCCACCGCAGTGAAGGCGAAGGACGAAAGCGGCACAGATCCGGCGGAGGTGGAGCGCCGGGTTCGGGCCGAGCTCCTCCTCCTCAACGGACCGCAGATCAAGGGCCCCGCCACGGCCCAGGACGAGATCGACGCTCTGTTCGCGTGATCAGTCGGGCCTCGCGGCTTTGGAACGATCAAGCCGCGAGAGCCTACCAGACCAATCGTTCGATGACGGCATCCGGGTGGACCTCCTGGCGGGCCAGCCATTCGGCCACCTCGCCGAGCGTGTCGTGTTCGGCCAGGACGCCGAGCTCCTCCGCGTGGATGCCGCGCGCCACCAGCAGGTTCGGGATTCCGTAGGCCGCCGCCCCCGCGATATCGGTACGCAGGGCATCGCCGACGGCGAGGACGCGGGCGACGTCCGGCGCGGTGCCGCCATCGAGGTCCGCCGCCATGGCGAGCGCCGCCTCGTAGACCGGGCGGTACGGCTTGCCGGCATAGGTCACTGAACCGCCGATCTCCTCATAGGCCTGCGCGATCAGGCCGGCGCAGGGAATCAACTTCTTCTTGCGCTCGACCACGAGGTCGGGATTAGCACAGATCATCGGCACGTCCCGCGCCCGGAAGCCGGCCAGCGTATCCCGGTAATCCTCCGCCGTCTCGACCGTGTCATCGAACAGGCCGGTGCAGACCACACGCTCCGCCTCACCGGCCGCCACGAGGCGAATATCGAGGCCATCGAAGATCGTCGCGTCGCGTTCCGGCCCGAGATGGTGGATGCGCTCGCCCGGATGCTCCGCGATCAGGCGCCGGGTCAGGTCGCCGGAGGTAAGGATGGCGTCATAGGCCTCGCGCGGCACGCCGTAGCCGTCGAGGATGGTCTGGACGCCGGCCCAGGGGCGTGGGGCATTCGAGACGAGGATGACGCGCCGTCGGCGACCGGCTTCGGGCAGGGTGCGGAATCGGATCAGTGCCTCGCCCGCCCCCCGATGAGCCCGCGTCCCGTCATGGAGCACACCCCAGACGTCGCACAGAATGAGGTCGTACTGCCCGGCGACGGCTGAAAGACCGCCCAGGGTCGGGATCTGCGCCGGCGTTGTGGCGCGCGCAAACGGTTCGCTCATGGGGTAGGCCTGACTGGCAAGGACGAGGGGCATGACGGGATGGCCGACTGGTTAGGCCCGCCGGACACCGAAATCAACGCATCGGAGCGATGCGGGCGGGCTTCAGCCGGCCCGGCGCAGGAAGTCGCGGAACGGCCGGCGCTGCGGCGGTGGTTCGGGATCGTCGCCGGGCTCCTGCGGCGGCGGCGGCGTCTCTGGCGGCGAGGCTTGAGCCTGAGCTGCGGCCAGGACCTCGGCCCGCACGGCCCGCGCCGGAGCGAAGACGGTGCCTTGCGCCAGCGGCACGTCGAGGTCGATGAGATCGGGAACGTCGCTCTCGCGCTCGACGGCGTCGGCGACGAGCCGGATGCCGGCCCGGGACAAGGAGGCGACGAGATCGTCCAGGGCGATATCGGGCATGGCCTGGCGGGAATCGGGTCGCAGGAGAAGATCGGCGGGCACCTTGACCTGACTGACGCCCCGATCGGCCAGGGCCAGGGGGTCGAGGCGCAGGTCGACGGGACGGTCCAGGGCGAAGCCCACGCGACCGCGCAGTTCTGCCAGGGCGCCGGCTTGCTCCGCGTCCAGGCTGCGCCAGCTCGACTGGGGCAGTGCGATCACGAGGCGTCCCGACTGCGCGGATTCACCGGCGAGCAGCCGCGGCAGCGTGCGCAGGAAGCCGGGCTCGAACAGGGAATGCGGCGACAGGCCGTACGTCACAGCCGCCTGACTGCCGCGTCCGCTGAGGTGGCGGGCCACCGTGGCGACGAGGGGAAGCATGCGGCGATCGAGTTCGGTGGTTCGCCCATGGCGTTCGAGGGCCGGCAGGAACAGTTCCGGCTTGAGAATGTCGGCGCCGAGTCGCAGGCGCGCCAGCGCCTCGTAGGACACGACCTTGCGTTGCGGCAGAGAGACGATGGGTTGGAGATGGACTTCGAGCCCGCCGCCATCGAAGGCTGCGACCATGACAGCATCCCGGCTCCGGTCCGGCCGAACCCGGTCCGCGACCGTCTCGGACCGCTCCTGCGGTGGCCAGGCGCGCGGCACCCAGGGCGCCGCAGCGGTCTCGGTTCTTGGCGGCGGGGAAGGCGGCGGGACGATGGAGGCATCTGCGGCGTCACGACGGGCGATCGGGGTCGGAGCGGGAGCGGCCGGTGGCGTTGCCTTCAGGCGGGCGATCTCTCCGTCCTGCGCGGCGACCACGGCGGCGAGTTCGCGGACGATGCCGCTGAGCAGGCCGATTTCTGCAGTGACCTCCTCCACGGCGGCATCCACCGAGGATTCCTTGGGGGCCTTGGCCTCCGCCGGGCCGTCCTCCTCGGCACGGGCGCGCTCGATCCGCATCTGCTGGTCGGCGATGAGCCGGGCCACCGTCTCCAGGCGCACGAGGCGTTGGGACAGGATATCCAGCTCTCCCGAAAGCTTCTCGCACCGCAGGTCGAGCGTGCGCGCCCGGCGCGCAGCCAGGATGGCGACGAGACCACTCATGGCCGCCAGTCCGAAGGCGCCGCCGAGGGGGGAGATCACTGCGAGCGGCGCCAGGACCACGAACCCGATGAGACTCAGGAGCCACGGGCCCGTGCGTCGGCCGACGATCCGGGCCATCGGAATACTCTTATCCTCACGACGATCGAGCGGAGATCACGGGGCCTCGCTCACGGTTTACGCAAATCGAGACAGGCTCCGTTTGTCGCCGAGGCGACGAGGTCCCACAAGATGGGCGCGGGCTGCGTGAACCGGTTTTTTGCCATGTGTTGCATGAGCTTCGAAGCTTGGCTTCAGCCAGCCTGGCAGCGCCCCCGAGGCCTCCCGGACCATCCCCCCTCGCGGCGGGAGGGGATTTGGCTCTACATGAGGTGCGAGACGTGACCCAGCGACGGGAGCGGTTGGATGGATACGAGACGGGTAGACCTGCTGATGCAGGTGGACGGCATGACCTGCGACGGCTGCGCTGAGGCGGTGCGCAAGGCCATTCTGCGGATCGATCCGGAGGCGCATGTCGCCGTCGACCGCGATCACGGCCGCGTGGCGATCACCACCGACGCCCAGAGCCTGACGATCGCCGAGGCGCTGAACCAGGCCGGCTACACGGCGACGGCGATGTCGGGCTGACTCCGCCCCGCACACCGCCTAGGCGGGCGACCCGCCCGAGCCTCGGCGCTCTCAAATGAAATTTTGCAGACGGGTTGAAAAATTCCGACGCGCTTTTGCTTGCTCCATCGCTCACAGTGATGGCAACGGTGAAGCATGGATTGTTCGCGGGTCGCCGCCGGACGCCGCGAACCCACGATCGTCCACAAGAAGCGTTAAGCGCGACACGCCATCGCGACGACAGACCGGGAGAGACCAATGCCCTCAGACATCGAGATCGCCCGCGCGGCTACCCTGCAGCCGATCACGCAGGTGGCCGAGAAGATCGGCGTGCCGGAAGATGCCCTGCACCATTACGGCCGGCATATCGCCAAGATCGACCACGCCTTCATCAAGTCGCTGGAATCGAAGCCCGAGGGCAAGCTCGTCCTCGTGACCGCGATCAGCCCGACCCCGGCGGGCGAAGGCAAGACCACGACCACGGTCGGCCTCGGCGATGCGCTGAACCGCATCGGCAAGAAGACGGTGATGTGTCTGCGCGAGCCCTCGCTCGGCCCGTGTTTCGGGATGAAGGGAGGTGCCGCCGGCGGCGGCAAGGCCCAGGTCGTGCCGATGGAGCAGATCAACCTGCACTTCACCGGCGATTTCCACGCCATCACTTCGGCGCACAGCCTCGCCGCCGCGCTCATCGACAACCACGTCTACTGGGCCAACGAGCTCAATATCGACGTGCGCCGCATCCATTGGCGCCGGGTCGTCGACATGAACGATCGCGCCCTGCGGTCGATCACCCAGTCGCTGGGCGGTGTCGCCAACGGCTTCCCGCGCGAGGACGGGTTCGACATCACCGTGGCATCGGAAGTCATGGCTGTGTTCTGCCTCGCCCGTGATCTCGACGACCTCGAGGCCCGTCTCGGCCGCATCGTCATCGCGGAGACCCGCGACCGCAAGCCGGTGACGCTGGCCGACGTCAAGGCTACCGGCGCGATGACCGTGCTCCTCAAGGACGCGCTGCAGCCGAACCTAGTCCAGACCCTGGAGGGCAACCCTGCCCTGATCCATGGCGGCCCCTTCGCCAACATCGCGCATGGCTGCAACTCGGTGATCGCCACCCGCGCCGGCCTCAAGCTCGGCGATTACGTGGTCACCGAAGCCGGCTTCGGCGCGGATCTCGGTGCCGAGAAGTTCATCGACATCAAGTGCCGGCAGGCGGGGCTGAAACCCTCGGCGGTGGTCATCGTCGCCACGGTGCGCGCCCTCAAGATGCATGGCGGCGTGTCGAAGAAGGAGCTCGGCTCCGAGAACCTCGACGCCCTGGAGAAGGGCTTCGCCAACCTCGCCCGGCATGTCGCCAACGTGCGCGGCTTCGGCCTGCCCGTGGTCATCGGTGTGAACCACTTCTACGCCGATACCGACGCGGAACATGCCAAGCTCAAGGAGCTGTGCCGCGAGAAGCTCGATGTCGAGGCCATCACCTGCAAGCATTGGGCGGAAGGCGGAGCCGGCGCTGAGGAGCTGGCGCAGGCCGTGGTCAAGCTGGCCGAAGGCGAGCAGAAGCCGCTGACCTTCGCCTACGAGACCGACACCAAGCTCACCGACAAGGTCAAGACCATCGCCACCAAGCTCTACGGCGCGGGCGACATCCAGGTGGAATCGAAGGCCGCCACCAAGCTCGCCCAGTTCGAGAAGGACGGCTACGGCAACCTGCCGGTCTGCATGGCCAAGACGCAGTACTCGTTCTCCACCGACCCGAACCTGATGGGCGCTCCCTCGGGCCACCTCATCTCGGTGCGCGACGTGCGGCTCTCGGCCGGCGCCGGCTTCGTCGTGGTGATCTGCGGTGAGATCATGACCATGCCCGGCCTGCCCAAGGTCCCCGCCTCGGAGGGCATCCATCTCGATGCCGACGGGCAGATCGAAGGCCTGTTCTAGCCGGATGCCAATGGCCCCTCCCCTGTCGGGGGAGGGGCGCCTGCCCGGCATCGCGTGATCCCCCGCCCCAGCTGTGATAGCCGGGTCGGCATGCAATCCCGCCGGCCCCGCTCATGATTCCCTGGATCGTCCTCGACACCGCACCGATCCCCGGGGACGAGGGCCAGTTGCGGCTGCTTCAGCGCGGCACCGAATTCTCGATCCAGCTCGGACATAACGAGCTGATGAGCAGCCGCCTCAGCGGCTCAGAGAAAGCGCTCGCGACACTCGCGGCGGAGCGGGTCGGAGGCCGCGCGGGCGCGCGTTTCCTGATCGGCGGTCTCGGCATGGGTTTCACCCTGCGCGCGGCCCTCGATGCGTTGCGCCCCGACGCCGCGATCGTCGTCGCCGAACTCGTGTCGAACGTCGGGGAATGGGTGCGCGGGCCGTTGAGCGCCCTGTCGGCGAATGCCCTCGACGATACGCGGGTGGACCTGCGGATCGGCGATGTCGTCGGCGCGATCCGCTCGGCGACCGCCGCCTACGACGCGATTCTCCTCGACGTCGATAACGGCCCCGACGGGCTCACCCGGGCGGCCAATGACAGGCTCTATGACGGGGCGGGATTGGGCGCGGCCATGACGGCCCTGCGGCCCGGCGGCGTGCTCGCCGTATGGTCCGCGCATCCGGACCGGACCTTTACTCAGCGCCTTCGCCGGGGCGGGTTCGCCGTGGAGGAGGTTCCTGTCAGGGCCAATGTCACCAGCGGCGCCCGCCATACGATCTGGCTGGCGATGAAACCGGGGCGTGCGCCGCGCTGAACGCCGCCGGATTCACGCCGAATGTCGATTGCGCTCCAGGCGTCGGTTGAGCCGCGTGACGCCGTAGATTTCCGCCAGATGGCGACGGGCCGCCTTCACCGGCGCATCCTCCCGCTCGATGCGGGCCGCCTCGATCACCCGCAGCGTATGGGCGACGCAATGCTCCAGGCGCGTCGTGGCATGTCCCTCCCGGGAACGCCGATCCTGTGCCGAATTCTCGCCGATGGTCATGAGAAGCCCCCTCCCCGATCGTGATCGAAGGAGCTTCGTTAGCGCCGTGGTGCGGCGGCCATCGGGTGGAGACTTGGCTTCAACATGGCAGCTTGGCCGTAGCCCTGAACCGCGATCGGACTCAGTCGCGCGTGCTGCCCTCGTTGAACTTGTCGCGGCAGACATACCCGACGAAGCATTTCGCCACGTCCTGGGTGAGTTCGTAGGCGGGTTTGGGCGCTTCCGGCAGGGGACAGAACCCACCGTCGCGGACGATCCTGTCGTAGGTGATCGGCCCCGTCGTCATCACGATGGCCCCGACGCGGTTCACCAGGGCTGCGGCATCGGCGCAGAGCATGGCGGGGGTCGCCGGCCGCTCCTGCGCCGAAACGGCGAGAGGAGCCAGGACGATGCAGGCAGCGAGCACGGATCTCATGGCGGAGTATCTTTTCGAACAGGGAGCCGGGCGAATGCGAAGCCGACGGCGACGCCCGAGAGTAACCCAGGATAGCGTCCGGCGACCTCGCCGCCAATCCGCTTGATCTCTCACGCCGCTCGTTTCAGCGGCTCGGCGGCAGCGGCCACCGCCAGGGTGAAATCCAGCGCCTCGTCGATCCCCTCGCGCCAGAGGGAGGCGGGCGTCGGACGGGCGAGGACGAGCGCCCCCTCCGCTTCGCCATCGGCCAGGGTCACTTCGGCGCCGAGCTTGGTGGCGAGCCCGCGCATCGGGCCGTTCCAGCTGAGACAGCGGACATGAAGATCGCGGACGCCGCGGTTGCGCGCCGCCGAGACGATCCGCCGAAAGAGGGCATGGCCGAGGCCGTTGCGGCGGAACCCGCGCTCCACGGCGAAGGCCGCCTCCGCATCGCGGCCGAGGCTCAGCCCCGGCACGGGGCCGGTGAGCGGGCGCAATTCGCCGAGCGCACGCAAGGTCCCCTCGACGAAACCGCCGAAGACCAGCCCTTCTACCTTGAGGGCGCGGGCTGCATAGGCAACGGCCGCAGCATCGCTCACGGCGGCCATGAACCGATTGGCTCTGGTATCGGGGTCGAGCCGCAGGAAATAGCCCTCGACCATGGCTCGGTCGCTGGGCCAGAGGCGCCGGACATTCGGTCCGGTCGAAATGGTGTCGGGCATTGTGCCGTCGTACTCCGGATGACATCGCGCTGATGTGCGCTGGCTCCGGGCGTGACCTCCCTCGAGGAGGCCACGAGATGGCATCGCCGCCGATTTTGTGCAATGCAACAAAACGTCATCCGGCCAGCATGCCGCGCTTGATCCCTCCGGCGACGCGCGGCAGACCGGTCTTCGGGCCTGTCGCTGGACCGGTTCCATCGACGCGCACGCGGCCCTTGCGCCGTCCCGTATCCAAGGTCGCCATCGCCGTGAGTCCCCCCTCAGGTTCCGCATCCTCCGCCGGTTCGCAGGGCGGTGATTCTCCTGCCGGTCCGGTTTCGGCGCGCTACGACATGCTGGTCTCGTCGGGCGCCATCGAGCGCGACCCGGCTCAGACCCATCTGGTCCAGGCCCTCGACAGGCTGGTCCAGGATCTCGACAGGCGGCGTCGGGCGAAGAAGGGCAGCGCGCTCGGCTGGCTGTTCGGCCGCAGCGGCGACAGCGAAGGTCCGCCCAAGGGCCTGTACATCTGGGGCTCCGTCGGCCGCGGCAAGACCATGCTGATGGACCTCTTCCACGAGGCGGCGCCGGGCAAGAAACGCCGCGTTCATTTCCACGGCTTCCTGTCGGATGCGCATGAGCGCATCCATGCCCACCGGCAGGCCCTCAAGGCGGGCACGGCCAAGGGTGACGACCCGATCCCGGTGGTGGCCGACGCCCTGGCGGACGAGGCGACGTTGCTGTGTTTCGATGAGTTCACCGTGACCGACATCGCCGACGCGATGATCCTCGGCCGGCTGTTCGGGGCGTTGTTCATGCGCGGCGTCACCGTCGTCGCGACGTCCAACGTCGAGCCCGACCGGCTCTATGAAGGCGGGCTCAACCGCGCGCTGTTCCTGCCCTTCGTCGCGGAGTTGAAGAGCCGGGTCGAGATCCTGAAGCTCGATTCCCGCACGGATTTCCGCCTGGAGAAGCTCGGTGGCGCTTCGGTCTATCATGTGCCTGCCGACGAGACGGCCGCCGCCGCCCTCGATCAGGCCTTCAAGGGGCTCACCGGCAAAGCCCGGGGCAAGCCTGCCACGATCCGCGTGAAAGGCCGCGAGGTGGCCGTGCCGGAGGAGGCCGCCGGCGTCGCCCGGTTCGGCTTCGCCGACCTTTGCGCCCAGCCGCTGGGCGCCGCCGACTACATGGCCATCGCCCATTCCTTCAAGACGGTGATCCTTTCGGACATCCCGGTGATGGGCGAGGCGAACCGCAACGAGGCCAAGCGCTTCATCACCCTCGTCGACACGTTCTACGATGCCCACGTGAAACTGATCGCCTCGGCCGCCGCCGAGCCGACCGGTCTCTACACGGCGACCGAGGGCCGAGAGGCGTTCGAGTTCGACCGCACGGTCTCGCGCCTCATCGAGATGCGCTCATCGGAATACCTCGCTCTACCCCATGGGCGCGGTGATTCCGAGGCGAGCGGGTCCAGCTTCGGCCTCGTGGAGACCTGATCGAGGCGAAGTGCCGGACGGTTCAAGCACCGTTATGTCGAAGCGATTCGAAAGGTTTGGCGCTTCACCGAGGCCCGCTGGAGCGATGTCTGCAGAGCCGGCATAAACAACGAGCGACATTCGAAAGCGTCCCAGACGCCCGATACGTACTGTGCGCAACAGCACATCGAATCCTCGGCCGAGCTTCACGAAAGTGACGCCCGTGGCTGCCGGCCGTTGCACCGCAGCACCCCTACCGTTTAATTGGATTCATTATGAGGTACGGGGCGTGGGGGCTTCGTGCACTGCGACGGTTCCCTGTCGAGGGGTGCCGGATCCGCTGCCGCACCTCAGGGACGTTTCGATGCGGGACGGCGACGATGTCGCGCGCGCCCCGCGCCTGAGTGACGACCTCCAAGGTATTCGCGAGCCCAACGGATCGGTAGCCCGCCGATCTCGACCGGTCCGTGGCCTGATCGATGACAGGATAGACCGATGATCAAACTCACCGTGAACGGGGCTGAACGCAGCTTCGACGGCGATCCCGACATGCCGCTGCTGTGGTTCCTGCGTGACGAAGTCGGCCTCACCGGCACTAAGTTCGGTTGCGGCCAGGCCCTATGCGGCGCCTGCACGATCCATCTCGGCGGCACTGCCGTGCGCGGCTGCGTCACCCCCATCTCCGCAGCCGAAGGCCAGGAGGTGGTGACCATCGAGGGGCTTTCGCCCGATGGCAACCATCCGGTCCAGGTGGCTTGGCGCGACCTGAACGTCTCGCAATGCGGCTATTGCCAGTGCGGGCAGATGATGCAGGCGGCCTCCTTCCTGAAGGAGACGCCGAAGCCCAACGACGCCCAGATCGACGAGGCCATGAGCGGCAACCTCTGCCGCTGTGGCACCTATCCGCGCATCCGCGCCGCGATCCATCAGGCCGCCGGAAACGCGCCGGCCGCCAACAAGGGAGAGCGCCTGTGATTCACGACGCACAGATCATGGCCGACCTCGCCACCGAGACGACCGCCGCCCCCGAAGCGCCCAGCGCTCTCGCCAATGTCAGCCGCCGCGCCATGCTCGGCGGCATGGGTGCCCTGGTGCTCGCCCTGTCCTGGCGTGATTCCGCGCGTGCCGAGGACAAGAAGGACGAGCCGAAGAAATTCGGCGCCGATGCCATGCCGCATGGCTGGCAGGACGACCCGAAGGTGTTCGTGGCCATCGCGCCGGACGGCACCGTCACCATCACCTGCCATCGCTCGGAGATGGGCCAGGGCGTGCGCACCTCCGTCGCCCTCGTCGTCGCCGACGAGCTCGAGGCGGATTGGGCCAAGGTCAAGGTCGCCCAGGCTTGGGGCGACGAAGCCCGGTTCGGCAACCAGGACACCGACGGCTCGCGGAGCTTGCGCCACTTCTTCCCGCACCTGCGCCATGCGGGTGCGGCGGCGAAGGCCATGCTGGTCCAGGCCGCCGCCAAGCAATGGGGCGTGCCTGCAGCGGAAGTGAAGGCCGAGAACTCGGTCCTCACCCATGCCAAGTCGAAGCGCACGCTCGGTTATGGCGACGTGGCGGCGGCAGCCTCCGAACTCGCCGTGCCCGCTCGCGAGAGCGTGACCCTGAAGGATCCGAAAGCCTTCAAGTTCATCGGCAAGGGCAAGATCGGCCTCATCGACAACCAAGACTTCACCACCGGCAAGGCCATGTACGGCCTCGATACCCGTCTCGACGGGATGCTCTACGCCCTCGTTGCCCGCCCGCCGGTCTTCGGCGGCAAGGTGGCGAGCTACGACGAGGCCGAGACCATGAAGGTCCCCGGCGTAGTCAAGGTGTTCAAGATCGACACGCCCGAGATCCCGTCCGAGTTCCAGCCGATCGGCGGCGTCGCCGTCATCGCCAAGAACACCTGGGCGGCAATGAAGGGCCGCGACGCCCTGAAGATCACCTGGGACGACGGCCCGAACGCCCATTACGATTCGGTCGCCTTCCGCGGCGAGTTGGAGAAGGCGGCACGCGCGCCCGGCAAGGTCGTGCGCAACCAGGGTGACGTCGACGGCGCCATGGCCAAGGCCAAGCAGCGGATCGAGGCCGAGTATTTCGTGCCCCACCTCGTCCAGGCCCCGATGGAACCGCCGGCCGCCACCGTGCGGATCAAGGACGGGTTCTGCGAAGCCTGGGCCTGCACGCAGGCTCCCCAGGCGACCCATGACCGCCTGGCCAAGAAGCTCAACCTGCCTGCCGACAAGGTGCGGGTGAACGTGACGCTGCTCGGCGGCGGCTTCGGCCGCAAGTCGAAGCCCGATTACGTGCTCGAGGCGGCCCTGTGCTCGCAGGCCGTGGACGGTGCGCCGGTCAAGCTCACCTGGACCCGCGAGGACGACCTCCATCACGGCTACTACCACACGATCTCGGTGGAGCGCCTGGAGGCCGGCCTCGACGACAAGGGCATGCCGGTGGCCTGGCTCCACCGTTCGGCGGCGCCCACGATCGGCTCGATCTTCGCCGCCGGCGCCAAGAACGAGCTGCCCTTCGAGCTCGGGATGGGACTGACCAACACGCCGTTCGCCGTGCCGAATATCCGGCTCGAGAACCCGGCGGCCGACGCGCATGTGCGCATCGGCTGGTTCCGCTCGGTGTCGAACATCCCGCACGCCTTCGCGATCCAGTCGTTTGTCGCCGAGTTGGCGCATGCGGCGGGCAAGGATCCGAAGGAGTACCTGCTGGCCCTGATCGGCCCCGACCGGGTGATCGACCCGACCACCATCGGCGATGTGTGGAATTACGGCGAGGACCCGGCCCGCTACCCGATCGAGACCGCGCGCCTGCGTGGGGTCATCGAGGCGGCGGCCAAGGGGATCGGCTGGGGCCGCAAGCTGCCGAAGGGACGGGGCCTCGGCATTGCCGGGCATTACAGCTTCGTCACCCACACGGCGGTCGCCGCCGAGGTCGAAGTGGGCGCCAAGGGCGAAGTCTCGGTCAAGCGCATCGACATCGCCGTCGATTGCGGGCCGCAGGTCAACCCGGAGCGTATCCGCTCGCAGATGGAGGGTGCTGTCGTCATGGGGATGGGCTTGGCCTTGTCGGCCGAAATCACCTTCAAGGACGGGCGCGCGCAGCAGAACAACTTCGACGGTTACGAGATCACCCGTCTCGACGCCGCCCCGAAGGAGCTGCACGTCCACCTGATCCAGAACAACGACTACAGCCGTCCGCTCGGCGGCGTCGGTGAGCCGGGCGTCCCCCCCGTGGCGCCGGCCATCGCCAACGCGGTCTTCGCCGCCACCGGCCGCCGCATCCGGCAGCTGCCGATCCGCGACCAGCTGAGCTCGTAAGACCGCAACACTCTTCGGCCCCTTTCTTGTAAGGGGCCGAAGATTTTCCGGATCAGCGACGTCATCCCGGGGCTGCGCAGCAGAGTCCGGGATCTAGAAACGCCGACAGCGCAAGGTCCTGTACCTTTGATGGCTCTGGATTCCGGGCTCGCCGTCGGCGCCCCGGAATGACCACGTCATATTAAGGTGGTCCCACCCTCACTCGGCCGCCAAGACCTGCGCCTCCCGGCCCCCCTCGCGATACTCGCCCCAGGCCTGTTTCAGGATCTGGACCGAAGAGGTGAGGAAGATGCCGGCCATGAGGGCGGCGACCGCGAGGTCAGGCCAGGCCGACGTGGTGCCCCAGACGGCGAGCGCCGCGCCCATCACCACGATGTTGCCGATGGCATCGTTGCGCGAGCACAGCCAGACGGAGCGGACATTGGCGTCGCCGTCCTTGTAGCGCATCAGCAGCAGCACCGAGGCGACGTTGGCGGCCAGTGCCAGCAGGCCGATCCCGCCCATCCATTCCGCGCTCGGCACGCCGAGAACGAGCGTCTGGTAGATCGTCGAGCCGAAGACCCAGACCGCCATCAGGCTGAGGCTTACCCCCTTGGCCAGAGCCGCCAACGAGCGGGTGCGAAGGCTCGCACCGATGACCGCGAGGCTGAGGCCGTAGGTGACGGTATCGGCCAGGAAGTCGAGGGCGTCGGCCTTCAGCGCCTGCGAACCAGCCGCCTGGCCAGCCGCCATCTCGGTGACGAACATCGCGCCGTTGAGGGCGATGACGAACCACAGCACCCGTTTATAGCGCGGATCGACCCCGTCGAAGACCGGAACGCCCCCGCCGCAACCGCAAGATTCCTCGTGCGACGAGGCCTTCGGAGCGTGCGTCGCCACGGCGTGGTCGTGCGCGCCCGCCGTGTCATGGGCATGATCGTGGGAATGCACATGCGTGTGGGCTTCAGTCTGGTTCAGGCTCGTGCCGCAGCAGGATTCGGCCATGGCTCTCTCCTCGTTCCGTCGTTAAACAGAAGCCTACAAGCTCTAGCGACTAGAGGATCAAGCGGAAAATGACGTTCTCAATCGGAATCCTGTCGCGCCGCGCCGGAGTGAAGGTGCCGACGATCCGCTATTACGAGCAGGTCGGGCTGATGCCGTCACCCCCGCGTACCGATGGGCAGCAGCGCCGTTATGGCGACGCCGAGGTGGCACGGCTCAACTTCATCCGTCACGCGCGCGAACTCGGCTTCGAGGTCGATGCGATTCGCGAACTTCTCGCCATGAGCGCGCAACCGGAGGAATCCTGCGCCGAGGTGGACCGTCTGGCGAGACGTCACCTCGCGGAGGTGGAGCAGCGCATCACCCGGCTGATCGCCCTGCGTACGGAGTTGCAGCGCATGGTGACGGAATGCGGCCACGGGCGGGTGGGTGAGTGCCGGGTCATCCAGGTGCTGGCCGACCACGGTGAATGCGACCACGACCATGGCGGTGGGCGGCCGGGATCGACAGGGTTCGCCGAGGCGTAAACTTCGCCGCGTCAGGGGAGCCGAAGGGGCCGGACACGGGTTGTCCCGTCACAGCCCCCCTTGAGGATACCCCATGATTCAGAAATCCCGTCCCCTCGCCGTGCTGCTGGCTGCCGGCTTCACCGTCGGCCTTGCGGCGGGCCCGGCCCTTGCCTCCCCCTGTTCGGAAGAGATCGCGCGCCTTGAGACGCGGGTGAAGGACGAGGCGACGGGCGCCATCTCCGCCTCGACCTCGGGTAAGGCGGCGGCCGGCGCGCGCGAAGGCCAGGGGGAAACCGCGCAGGGAGGCAATGCCTCCACCCCGGCCGCTCCGCCGGAGAAATCCGCTGAGGCGGGAAAAGGCGCCGATGCCGCGATGCAGGCCAAGGTCGCCCTGGACGAGGCGCGCACCGCCGACGGCAAGGGCGACGCCCAGGCCTGCAACGCGGCGGTCGAGCGGGCCAAGAATCAGCTCGCCAAGGCGCCGTGAAGCGAAGGGCCGATGGGTCCGGTCGAGCTTTCGGGCATCGTCGCGGCGCACCGGCCGGGGGAGCCCGGCACGGTGCCTGCGGCCTGCACGTGGGCCGGATGGGCGATGGCCCAGCGGGTCGTGAAGGATGTCCTGGCAAATCGTGAAAAGAGAAGGTTTTTCTTTTTGAGGCCGTTTCGGACATCCGCCCCGACCAGCGTCGTCTTGGCGACGACGTGGAGTGTGCGGCGCTCGGCCCATCCCCGTCTTTAGGCGGCGCAGGAGGGCCGCCGCCGACGTATCGAGGACCCCTGTGGGGGTGTTACGCAGCCGCGCTCAAGGCGTGTTTGTTGCCCTGAATGCCGGCACAAAGATCGTCGATCTCCGCAAGATCTAGACTTTCACCTGAGTGACTTGCAATTGCATCGATCAGGTGATCTTGCCGAGGATCGAAAGGATGGCCCTGAAGGCGATAGAATTGATAGTAACGCAGCGCCGCTAATACGGTGTCACGTTCTCGCACTGTGATGGTGATGGTCTGCATTCTTTGAAGATCTCCCCTTCATGCGATTTTTGCTCTCCGAACACTTGAATCCGACTCAGTGAGCGAGAGCGTTGTAACCCCGCTTCGGCGCAGCCGTCCACAGCCGGAAACCATTCGGTAACCCTGTTTGCGGATCGGCAGGGGGCTTGGCCGGACGCAACCCTTTGCACCCGCGCCGTTTCCTCCCGGTGGTATGGCTGACGGATTTATTTCGCTTCGAAAAATGTAAAATGTCATTGACAGATAAGGGAAAACGGGGCGCTCGCTCTAGAAGCTTGGCCTTACAGACTTTTTACCGAAACGGATAAAATTGTTCTTAACCATTCCCTGGCAGCCTACCGGTCAGGGCCGACCCAGTCCCTCCTTGGGAAGTCGGCATGAGCGGAGTTCCCCTCATGACCAAAATGCAGCCGGATGACGGGCAGGACGGTCGGACGCCGCGGGGCAGGCCGGTATCGCTCACGGCAAGCGTGCGACGCCATCTCGGTTTGAACCTGCGGGCCCATTACGCCGATTCGCTGATCGAACCGGTTGGCGAACGCATCGAATCCCTGCTGTCGAAGCTCGGTCGGCGGAAGGGGTGACCCGTTACAGGCGCGATCCGTCAGAGGGATGAGCGAGACGACACACAGCGTTCAGAATTGCGGTGCTATCGGTCGCGCCTACGTGCTGGACCTGCCCGGCCCGTCTTCCGCCAACCCGCGAAATCCCATCCCATGACCGTCCTCGTTCTCGTCGTCGCCGGAAACATCCTGCTTGCGACCCTGTTCTCCCTGGTCGCTCTCGCCTCCGACTGAGCCGTTCCTCGAAGGGACGCCTGCGCAGGCACTGCTCCTTCCAGACCAAGCCTGTCCCGATCTCCTGATTCTCAGGCGTTCGGGAAGCCCTTCTGCCAGCATAACCGGCTGCGGGTTCCCGCATCCGGTTTTCCGTCGTGTCTGGCCGGAATGGCGCGCTATCGCTGCTACATGACCGACCCCACCTATGAGACACTCCGCGCGTACGGACCCGGGAAACCGGGCCGGATGCTGCAATGCACATTGGCGCCGGAAATGTTACGGAACGTTCGTTCTATAGAACTAGCCGACCGAGGCTTTATATTCTCCCTTCGCGGATATAGATAGAACATATTTCTATAGCAAATGTTTTCCTCCTCACGCCTTCGTTTTCGTAAGGAGAATTGCCTATCTAGAACGAAAGAGGCACCCCTCGGTCAAGCTTGACATTGTTCTTTAAAACAAACGAAACCTAGCGCCACCGAGGCGTCGGGACGGCTTTGTCCCGCAGCCGCGATGTAGCCGGAGACGAACCTGTGAGCTCGAACCTATCCTCCACGCCGAATGCCCGCCGTCTGTCCAACCGCAGACGTGTCATTGCCCTGTGCGCCGGTTCGCTCGGCCTGGTCTCGGCAGGGTTCGGGTCCGCGCTGTTCGCCGCCGGCAGCGCCCAGGCGCAGACCGAACTCCTCAACGTCTCCTACGACCCGACGCGGGAACTCTATAAGGAGATCAACGCGGCCTTCATCGAGGAGTGGAAGGCGAAGACCGGCGAGACGGTCACCATCCGCGCGGCCCATGGCGGCTCCGGCTCGCAGGCCCGCACCGTCATCGACGGCATCCCGGCCGATGTGGTGACCCTGGGCATCCCCTCCGACATCGATGCGATCAGCCGCATCTCGAAGAAGATTCCTGCCGATTGGCGCACCAAGCTGCCCAAAGAAGGTCTGCCCTACACCTCGACCGTGGTGTTCCTCGTGCGCAAGGGCAACCCGAAGAGCGTGAAGGATTGGGGCGATCTCGTGAAGCCCGACGTGAAGGTGATCACCCCGAACCCGAAAACCTCGGCTGGCGGCCGCTGGAACTTCCTCGCGGCCTGGGGCTACGCCTACGAGAAGGAAGGCAAGAACGCCGACAAGGCCAACGCCTTCGTCGGCCAGCTCTACAAGCAGGTGCCGGTGCTCGATACCGGCGCGCGCGGCTCCACCGTGACCTTCGCCCAGCGCGGTCTCGGCGACGTGCTGCCGACCTGGGAGAACGAAGCCTATCTGGTGTTCGAAGAGTTCGGCCGCGACAAGTTCGACGTGATCGTTCCGCCGACCTCGATCTACGCCGAGCCGCCGGTCGCCCTCGTGGACGCCAATGTCGACAAGAAGGGCACCCGCAAGCAGGCCGAGGCCTATCTGCAGTTCCTCTATTCGGATGCGGCGCAGGCGATCTTCGCCAAGCATCATTACCGCCCGATCAAGCGTGAGGCCGCCAAGCCCGAGCATCTGGCGCAGCTGCCCGAACTGAAACTTTTCAAGATCGAGGATCTTCAGGGCAACTGGGACGATATCCAGAAGAAGAACTTCGACAATGGTGGGCTGTTCGACCAGCTGAGCAAGCCGGCGCCGTAGCGCGCCTCTCTCCGGCCGACGATAGGCACACATGTCGCGGTATGCGCGCTACCCTGCCCTCCTCCCCCTTGCGGGGAGGAGTAGGAGGTGGGGGTGGTTGTGCGACCCTGATGCTGCGGAGGCTGGCGGAGCCACCCCCACTCCTGGCCTCTCCCCACAAGGGGGAGAGGGACGCGCTCTGCCTTGAAGAGCAGGTGTGTGAATCTAGCAGCCGTCACGGGGAGGGTGCCCAGGGAGCAGGGGGCGACCTCAGCCGGACACCGTGCCCGCTTCCCGACCCGCCGATGCGTGAGCGAGGCGATCCATTATCAGGACCACCCCATGGCAGAGCCCCCTCTGCGTCCGAGACGACGCTTCCGTCAGCCCAGTGTGATTCCCGGCTTCGGGATCACCTTCGGTTATACCCTGACCTGCCTCGGCATCATCGTGCTGCTGCCCCTGGCCGCTCTCGTCGCCCGCGCCTCCGGCCTCGGCCTGTCGGGAATTTGGGCGGTCGCCACCGATCCGCGCGTCGCCAGCGCCCTGCGCGTAAGCTTCGGGGTTTCGCTCCTCGCGGCGCTCACCGCCTCGGTCTTCGGCTTCCTCATCGCCTGGGTTCTCACCCGCTACCGGTTTCCCGGCCGCAAGATCGTGGACGCGGTGGTGGATCTGCCCTTCGCCCTGCCGACCGCCGTCGCCGGCATCGCCCTGGCCTCCCTGTATGCCCCCAACGGTCTCGTGGGCGAACAGCTCGCCAAGCTCGGGATCGAGGCCGCCTATACGCCGGTGGGCATCTACATCGCCATGGTCTTCATCGGCCTGCCCTTCGCCGTACGGACGGTGCAGCCCCTGATCGTCGAGATCGACAAGGAGATCGAGGAGGCATCGGCCACTCTCGGTGCCGGCCGCTGGCACACGCTGGTGAAGGTGGTGCTGCCGCCCCTGATCCCGGCCGTGCTCACGGGCTTCGCCCTCGCCTTCGCCCGCGGCGTCGGTGAATACGGCTCGATCATCTTCATCGCCGGCAACCTTCCCTACGTCTCCGAGATCGCCCCGCTCCTCATCGTCATCAAGCTCTCGGAATTCGATTATGGGGGCGCCTGCGCCATCGCGACGATCATGCTCGGGATCTCGTTCCTGACCCTGCTCGCCATCAACCTGATCCAGGCCTGGAGCCGCAGGAGGTTCGGTTATGTCTAGCGCCGTCGTCGGAAACCCGGATGTCCGGCACCCCAATCTCCAGGCCGGAGGTCCGCCCGCCCGCGCACGGAGCGTGGTCACGGAAGGCCGTGTCGTCCGGGTGGTGTTGATCGGGGTCGCGGTGGTCTTTCTCGCCCTGTTCCTGGTGCTGCCGTTGATGACGGTGTTCATCCAGGCCTTCGCGAAAGGCTGGTCAGCCTATCTCGCCGCCTTCACGGAGGCGGATGCACGCTCGGCGATCCGCCTGACCCTGCTGACGGCGGCCATCGCCGTGCCGTTCAACCTCGTCTTCGGCATCATGGCCTCCTGGGCCATCGCCAAGTTCGAGTTCCGCGGCAAGAACCTGCTCGTGACCCTCATCGACCTGCCATTCTCGGTCTCGCCGGTGGTCTCGGGGCTGATCTACGTACTCGTCTTCGGGGCCCAGGGCCTCCTCGGCCCGTGGCTGATCGCTCACGACATCCAGGTGATCTTCGCCGTTCCCGGCATCGTGCTCGCCACGATCTTCGTCACCTTCCCCTTCGTCGCCCGCCAGCTGATCCCGCTGATGCAGGAACAGGGAACCGCCGAAGAAGAAGCGGCGCTGACCCTCGGCGCCTCCGGCTGGCACGCTTTCTGGACCGTGACGCTGCCCAATATCCGCTGGGGCCTGCTCTACAGCGTGCTCCTCTGCAACGCCCGGGCGATGGGCGAATTCGGCGCGGTGTCGGTGGTCTCAGGCCATATCCGCGGATTGACAAATACGCTGCCGCTCCACGTGGAGATCCTCTACAATGAGTACAACTTCGTTGCCTCTTTCGCCGTCGCTTCCCTCCTTGCCGGCCTCGCTCTTGTCACCCTCCTCGTCAAATCCCTCCTCGAATGGCGCTTCAGTGCCGAGATCGCAGCGGGCGCACGGGGTCACTGACCCGGTGGGTTCGTCCACGGCGATCCGGGTCGAGAACCTGTCGAAGACCTTCGACACGGCGGCGGTGCTGCACGACCTCTCCCTCGACGTGCAGGCGGGCGAATTGCTGGCGTTGCTCGGCCCCTCGGGCTCGGGCAAGACCACGCTGCTACGCATCATCGCCGGGCTCGACTTTCCCGATCGCGGCCGCATCATCTTCGGCGGCGACGATGCCACGCGGGTTCCGGTGCAGGAGCGGGCCGTCGGCTTCGTGTTCCAGCATTACGCCCTGTTCAAGCATATGAGCGTGGCCGAGAACATCGCCTATGGCCTCAACGCCCGGAAGCGTGCGGACAGGCCGGCCAAGGCCGAGATCAAACGCCGGGTCGGTGATCTCCTCGACCTCATCAAGCTCTCGGGCTTCGCCGACCGCTACCCGTCGCAACTCTCCGGCGGCCAGCGCCAGCGCATCGCGCTCGCGCGCGCCCTGGCCGTGGAGCCCCGCGTGCTGCTGTTGGACGAGCCCTTCGGCGCCCTCGACGCCCAGGTTAGGAAGGACCTGCGCCGCTGGCTTCGCGAGATCCACGACCGCACCGGCCAGACCACGATCTTCGTGACCCATGACCAGGACGAGGCGCTGGAGCTCTCCGACCGCGTCGCCGTCCTGTCCAAGGGCCGACTCGAACAGATCGGCACCCCGGACGAGGTCCAGGAAAACCCGGTCTCCTCCACCGTGCTCAAGTTCCTCGGCGACACGATCGAAGTCGAGGCGATCGTCCAAGGGGGCGAGGTGCGGGTCAACGGCCGGCTGACCCCGGTCAAGGCACCGGCCGGCCTCGTCGGCCCGGTGAAGCTCTATGCCCGACCGTGGCAGCTGCAATTCGCCGAGCCCGACCAAGCCCATCTCGAAGGCCATGTGCGTTCGTCCTACCGCAGCCAGGGCCGCCAGCGGATCGAGGTGGACCGCCCCGAAGGCAAGACCGTCGTGGTGGAGGCCTCCGATACCCACCGCCTCGCCGCCGGCCGCCCGGTCGGGCTCAAGATCATCGCCGGCTACGTCTTCAAGGATTGAGGAGCCGGACGATGCGGCCCCGAAACCGCCGAGGAAACGGTTGCGCTTCCTCGGCGGATCGGCTGTGACTCCCGCCGTCGAACACGAGAGGGAGCATCCGGCATGTCGGGTCACGGAGCCATCGAGGGCTCGAACAAGAAGGTCGCGCTGCTGATTTCGGTGCTGGCGCTGTTCCTGGCGCTGGCCGAGACCCTGGCCAAGGGGGCGCAGACCGAGGCGCTCAGCGCCAACGTCGAATCCTCCAACCAATGGGCCTATTACCAGGCCCGCACCATCCGCGGCACCATCCTCAAGACTGCCGACGAAACCCTCGCCCTGATCCCGCCGGAGACGGCCAACGCACCGGCCATCGCCGCCAAACGGGCCGAATGGGCCAAGACCATGGCGCGCTGGGAATCGGACCCCTCCACCGGCGACGGGCGCAAGGAACTGCAGGAAAAGGCGCGGGCCTCGCAGGAGCATCGCGACCTCGCGCTCCACCGCTACCATCATTACGAATTCGGCTCGGCCGCCTTCCAGATCGGCATCGTGCTCGCCTCGGCCCAGGTCATCACCGGCATCGCCGCACTGACGCTGGCGGGCGGGTTCCTGGGCGTCGCCGGCCTCGTGATGCTGGGCTTCGGCCTCTACGCTCCGCATTTCCTGCCGTTCTTCCACTGATACCAGACCTCGATGAGCCGGACTCATCGAGCTCTGCCCACGCGACGGCGCGGCGGCGGTCGTCCGCAAGACCTCACCGGCCCTGGTCTTTGGGTCAGGTTCAGTGAGGCCTGATATGAGCCGGAGCATCGCCCCGCCACGCGGCCCGTCGGAGCGGACCGTGTCCGGCCCGGATTTCGCAGGTCGGACGGCGCACTTGCGAAGACGGGGCGCGATCTTCAGATCACGGTCTGTCTGATGAGCGATCGCACTGCCGCATGGTGGCGCGACGCTGCGGATGAGGCGGACCGGGACCGATGATCAGCGCTTTCGACCTGTTCAAGATCGGGATCGGCCCGTCGAGCTCGCATACGGTGGGGCCGATGGTGGCGGCCCTCGATTTCCGCGAGCGGACGCGGCGGCATACCGGCCTCGCGCGCATCCGCGCCGAGATCTTCGGCTCCCTCGCCTGGACCGGGCGTGGGCACGGGACCGATGTCGCCATTCTTCTCGGCCTGCTCGGCCATAGCCCCGCCGGGATCGACCCCGACCGGGTCGACGAATACGTGGCCGAAGCGAAGCGGACGGGCAGGCTCGGCCTCGGTGGACCGGCTTTCGCCCTCGAGACCGATCTCGTCTTCAACTTCACCGAGGTGCTACCGGTCCATACCAACGGCATGCGGTTCCGCGCCCTCGACGAGCATGGCGGCGTGCTCGACACGGTCACCTGCTATTCCATCGGCGGCGGCTTCGTGGTCGGCGAGGAAGCGGCGGCGGTGGGCGAGGCAATGACGTTTCCGCTGCCCTATGCCAGCGCCGCCGATCTGCTGGCGACATGCCTGCGCACCGGCTTTTCCATCGCCCAGGTCCAGCGCGCCAACGAGGGCGCGAGCCGCAGCCGCGAGGTCATCGACGAGGGGCTGGACGCGATTCGCGACGCGATGTTCGCCTGTATCGACCGGGGGCTTCGCCAGACCGGCGAATTGCCCGGCGGCCTCAAGGTGCGGCGGCGGGCCAAGAAGCTGTTCGAGGATCTGGAGGCCAACCGCCACCTCAACGCCCGGCCGGCCCACGAGATCATGGACTGGATCAGCCTGTTCGCCCTCGCGGTGAACGAAGAGAACGCCGCCGGCGGGCGGGTGGTGACCGCCCCCACCAACGGCGCGGCCGGGATCGTCCCAGCCGTGTTGCGCTACGCCCGCGACTTCTGCCCCGGCTGGTCGGACGAGCGCGGCCGCGAATTCCTGCTGGTGGCGGCAGCCATTGGCGGTCTCATCAAGAGCCGCGCCTCGATTTCCGGCGCCGAGGTCGGCTGCCAGGGGGAAGTCGGCTCGGCGGCGGCCATGGCGGCGGCGGGCCTCGCCGCGCTGCTCGGCGGCTCGACCCTGCAGATCGAGAACGCCGCCGAGATCGCGATGGAGCACCATCTCGGTATGACCTGCGACCCGATCGGCGGCCTCGTCCAGATCCCCTGCATCGAGCGCAACGCCTTCGGGGCCAACAAGGCGGTGGTGGCTGCCTCCCTGGCACTACGCGGTGACGGCATCCATCGGGTCAGCCTGGACGAGGTCATCGAGACCATGCGCCAGACCGGCAACGACATGCAGGCGAAGTACAAGGAGACCTCGCTCGGCGGCCTGGCGGTGAACGTGGCGGCGTGCTGAGGGAGGGCGCATCCCCTCGCCCCGCTTGCGGGGAGAGGGCCGCGACGACCTCGTCGTCGGCGCGGCGAGGCGGCAGCCGAGGGTGAGGGGGCGCGTCCGAAGGAGCCTCATCCGAAGAGTCCCCCTTACCCTCGCTTCGGCTTTGCCTCCGCTCATCGCGAACACGGCAAGGTGTCCGCGATCCTCTCCCCGCGCACGGGGAGAGGGGGAATGCGCGCGACCGTCAGCGGCGTCCCCGGTCCTTGCCCTCAGCCGCCCGGCGCAGGGCCTCGGCGAACGCGCCGTCCGGGGCCGGGCCGCGTGGCGCCGGATTTGGCGCAGGTCTCTGCGGGGGACGTGAGGAGCGTTCCTCCGGCCGCCCGCCGCGCGGCGCACCCGCTTCCTCCGAGCGCATGCTGAGCGCGATGCGCTTGCGGTTGGCATCCACCTCGACGACGCGCACCTGCACCACGTCGCCGGGCTTCACCACCTCGCGCGGATCCTTCACGAACCGGTCGGCCAGGACCGAGATGTGGACGAGACCGTCCTGGTGGACCCCGATATCCACGAAGGCGCCGAAGGCGGCGACATTGGTGACGACGCCTTCGAGGCGCATGCCGGGCCGGAGGTCCGAAATCTTCTCGACGCCCTCCTGGAAGGTCGCGGTCTTGAAGGCCGGTCGCGGATCGCGGCCGGGCTTTTCCAATTCCGACAGAATGTCGGTGACCGTGGGCAGGCCGAAGGTCTCGTCGGTGAAGCGCTTCGGGTCGAGGCTCTTCAGGATGGGGCCGTTGCCGATGACGGCCTGGATGGGCTGTCCGGCGGCGGCGAGGATGCGGCGCACCACCGGATAGGCTTCCGGATGCACGCCCGACGCATCGAGGGGATCGTCGCCATCGCGGATGCGCAGGAAGCCGGCGGCGAGCTCATAGGCCTTGGGCCCGAGGCCCGCGACCTTCTTGAGGCTTGCGCGCGTGCGGAACGGGCCCTTCTCGTCCCGCGTCGTCACGATGTTGGCCGCCACCCGCTCGGAGAGGCCGGAGACGCGGGCGAGCAGGGGCGCGGAGGCGATGTTCACGTCGACGCCGACGCCGTTCACGCAATCCTCCACCACCGCATCGAGGGCCTTGGAAAGCTGACCCTCGCCGAGATCGTGCTGATACTGACCGACGCCGATGGCCTTCGGCTCGATCTTCACCAGTTCGGCGAGCGGGTCCTGCAAGCGCCGGGCGATGGAGACAGCCCCGCGCAGGGTCACGTCGAGGCCCGGCAATTCGGCGCTGGCATAGGCGGAGGCCGAATAGACCGAGGCGCCGGCCTCCGACACCATCACCTTGGTGAGCTTCAACTCCGGCTGTTTGGCGATGAGTTCGGCGGCGAGCTTGTCGGTCTCGCGCGAGGCGGTGCCGTTGCCGATGGCGATGAGTTCGACCTTATGGGCGCGGCAGAGCTTGGCCAGCGCGACGAGCGCGCCGTTCCAGTCGCGGCGGGGCTCGTGCGGGTAGATCACGTCGGTGGCCGCGACCTTGCCGGTGGCATCCACCACCGCGACCTTCACCCCGGTCCGGAACCCCGGATCGAGGCCGAGAGTCGGCCGGGCACCGGCGGGGGCGGCAAGCAGCAGGTCGCGAAGGTTTCCGGCAAAGACGCCCACGGCCCCGGTCTCGGCCACCTGTTTCAGGCGTCCGCGCAGATCGGTGTCGAGGGCGGGTTTCAGCTTGGTGCGCCAGGTCCGGCGCACGGTCTCCATCAGGAAACGGTCCCCCGGCCGGCCGTGATCGCCGATGCGGAAGGCGCGGGCGATGCGCAGTTCCTGCCAGGAGGGCACGCCTTTCTCGGCCACGTCGCCGGGGGCGTCGGTGATGTCGAGGTCGAGGATGTCCTCTTTCTCGCCCCGGTACAGGGCCAGGATGCGGTGCGAGGGCAGGCGCGTGAGCGGTTCGGAGAAGTCGAAATAGTCGGCGAACTTCTCGCCGGCCGCTTCCTTGCCCTTCTTGACGCTGGAGGTCATCCGGCCGCGCTGCCAGACCGTGTCGCGCAAGGCGCCCACCAGTTCCGGGTCTTCGCCGAACCGCTCGATCAGGATGGTGCGCGCGCCCTCCAGCGCGGCCTCGACATCGGCGATGCCCTTGCCCGCATCGACGAAGCCGGTGGCAGCCTGTTCCGGCGCGCGTTCGGGATGGGCGAGCAAGGCCTCCGCCAGGGGGCCGAGCCCGGCCTCGCGGGCGGCTTGCGCCTTGGTGCGGCGCTTCACCTTGAACGGCAGGTAGAGGTCTTCGAGCCGTGCCTTTGTGTCGGCGGCGAGGATGCGCGCCTTCAAGGCCGGGTCGAGCTTCCCCTGGCCGTCGATGCTCTCGAGGATGGCGGCGCGGCGCGCCTCCAGGTCGCGCAGATAGGCGAGGCGCTCCTCCAGATCGCGGAGCTGGGAATCGTCGAGGCCGCCGGTGACCTCCTTGCGGTAGCGCGCGATGAACGGCACCGTCGACCCGCCATCAAGGAGTTCGACGGCGGCAGCGACCTGCCGCTCGGCGACCTTGAGCTCCGCCGCGATGGTTGCAGTGATGGCGGCCATGGAATCCTCGCGCGCGTGAAGGGGCCGCGGTGTCTACAGGCCGGGCCGGAGAGCGGTCAAACCGGAGGGGTGATCCGACGGATTTGAACTCGGGTCGATGCCGGGTGTCATGGTGGCGATAGACAGGATCCCGTCATTCCGGGGCCGCGTAGCGGAGCCCGGAATCCAGAGCCGCGACGCGTGCCGTATATCGCAGGCTTCGATTTGGTCCAGTTCAACGTCGCAAGGTCGGCGGTTCTGGATTCCGGGCTCGCCTTCAGCGCCCCGGAATGACGGTGCGGGTGGCAAAACCGTCGAGTTCCCGCCGCTCGATGATGAATCGTCGACCTGAGTTCGAAGCCATGGGCTCGATCCGACGGATTCCTGAGGAGCGGTCCTCGTGACAAACGCTGCATGTCGATACAGGTCGGCGAGCTGCGGCCGATGGACAAAGGCCCCGGCCCGGCGGAGACTTACTTCAACAAAAAACGGGTTTGGGAGAGAAATGCCATGAGGCTCAGGCTTGGTCTGGCCGTGCTCGCCGTCGCCTTCGCAGGCGTGGCCGCAGCAGAGCCCCCGACCTTCCAGGTCGATCCGACTTGGCCTAAACCCTTGCCGAACAACTGGATCATGGGCCAGGCGTCCGGCGTCGCGGTGGATGCTGAGGACCGGATCTGGGTGGTGCAGCGCCCGCGCTCCCTCACCGATGACGAGAAGGCCGCCAGCCTCACGCCGCCACGTACCAAATGCTGCCACCCCGCTCCGCCCGTGCTCGTCTTCGACCAGGCGGGCACCCTCGTCCGGTCATGGGGCGGGCCGGGCGAAGGCTATGATTGGCCGCAGAACGAGCACGGCATCCATATCGACCACAAAGGCTTCGTCTGGCTCGCCGGCAATGGTGAGCAGGATGGCCTGATCCTGAAATTCACGCCGGAGGGGAAATTCCTCCTGCAGATCGGCAAGCAGGGTCCCCAGACCAACAGCCTCGACACGACCCGCCTCGGACGGCCCGCCGCCATGCAGGTGGACCCCGAGACCAACGAGCTTTTCGTCGCCGACGGTTACTTCAACCACCGGGTCATCGTGTTCGATGCCGAGACCGGAGCGTTCAAGCGGATGTGGGGCGCCTACGGCAAGCCGCCCACCGACGAGACCCTGCCCGCCTACGACCCGGCCGCCGCCCCGGCGCAGCAATTCCGCAACCCGGTCCATTGCGTCCAGATTGCCCGCGACGGGCTGGTCTATGTCTGCGACCGAGCCAACGATCGGGTCCAGGTGTTCCGCCGCGACGGCAGCTTCGTGAAGGAGTTCTTCGTGGAAAAGAACACCCGCGCCAACGGCTCGGTCTGGGAACTGGCGCTCTGGCCCGACCCCGACCAGACCTACCTCCTCAACGCGGACGGCGCCAACAACGAGGTCCGCACCCTCAAGCGCGACACCGGCGAAGTGCTCGGCGCCTTCGGCCGCAACGGCCGCATGGCCGGCGACTTCCACTGGGTCCACAACCTCGCCGTGGACAGCAAGGGCAACGTGTTCACCACGGAGGTGGACACGGGCAAGCGCGCGCAGAAGTTCTTGTTTCGAGGGGAGATGGTAGTGCGGAAGCGGGTGGCCCCGTAGATCGACCGAGAACCGCGATACAGGTCCCATCGGGCCCCCCTTCGGGTATCCACCTCCGACGGCTTCTAAGGATTTAATCCTAAAATAGCTCGCCCCGCTCGCACGAGCTACGATATTCACACATCTCGCGGGTACCGCGGGTCCCCTCTCCTGGAAGGAGAGGGAGCCCGTCGCGCCTCATGTCGAACCCGCTTGGATCGAGCGAACAGCCTTCGAGCAGCTGTGTGAATCCGGTAGATCGCATGAGAGAGACCGGCGCGACGGAGCTCTCTCGGCTGTCGGGCCGGAGATTGTCGCCTCACCGGGCATCGACGAGGTTGAAGCTTGTGAGGCAGGCATGCTTCACGAGGGCGGCATGCGGGATGACCGTGGCCGGAGTGGTGCCGAACGGGGCGCCGTCATCGGCATCCTCCGGATCCTTGTATTCACCCTCGACGTACTTCGTCTCGCAATCATTGTACTTATTGCATGTGGCGAGCTTGGTGCAGATGACCTTACTGTTCTGCTGATAGATGTAATATGTCGCGCCGGAATAGGGTGGGCGCCCGAAGACTTCGGTCCTGATCGTGATGGGAGCGGCTGTATGGATGCCGGCCGCCTGTGCCTGGAATGCGACCGCCGACAGGCCGATCGCCGCGAGGATGATGGTTTTCATGGTGTGGACCTTTCGGTTCGCAGTCCGGTTTCGGATAATGCCGGATCGAGGCAGCGAGGCCGTCCACGGCCGCATCGCTTGCAAGAAACCTCATCCGTTCTGACGACGGATGGGTTTCTGCTGTTCCGTTCCAGGGCCGGCGCCTCGATACGATAAGTATTTATACGAATATTTGGGATATCAGACGTAGTAACCTGGGATCCAACGGGTCCGCATTGGGTTCCAATGGCCCGGAATGTAGGGTCCGGGCTGGTTGGTCGCGTGGCACGACGCGATCCAGACCGGTCCGTGACGGCAGATCTGACCGTAGCGCCCGACCCATGCGGTCCTGGTTACCAGATCGCCCACCGAAGCGGCCTCATCCACACTATTGACTGTCGCACTCAGCGGCATCTCTGCTGCATCGGCCGCAGAAATCATTGTGGCCGCGATGATCGCGGCTCCGATAAATACCTTCATCGTCTTTTTCCTCGTCGTCTTTGACTTGAGAATACCGGCGCCGTTGCCGGTAAAACGGGGATATGCCTCCCAAAAACGACAGTCAACGAGATAGTTAGACCAAATGGTCAGAAACGCTGCGCATCACGCTTTGTTGATTGTATTGATCAAGTAGAGGCAAGATTTAATAGATAATACAAAATCCGCGCAGAGCAGCGTCCAACCCGGACGCATCGGGCGTCAGCGCCAAGCCTTTGTCCGCAAAGGCATACTTCCGCCGAGCCGGTTTCTCAGTCGTCCGAATGCGCTCGACGCCCGCATAACGAGGGGAACGGTCGAGCAGAGGAAGACCTGTGTCAGAAGCGCCCCGCCACCGTCAACCGCACGGCCATGGGCTCCACCGGATGAAGATGCGTGTCCGCTACGCCGCCGGCCGGCTCGCCGCGCAGGCGCGACTCGTAGAAGTAATCGATCTGACTCGCCTTGACGTTGAGCAGGTTGAGGATGTCGAGCTGCACCGTGAGGCCGTTCTCGAAGTTGTAGCCGATGCGGCCATTCACCAGCGTGGTCGGCTTCGAGCGGACGGAATTGTCCTCGATGAGCGGGCGCGGCCCGAAATAGCGAAGCCGCATCGTGCCGAACCAGCCGAGCGCCTCACCGAGGGTAAAGCCGGCCGCCGCGATGGCGGTGGGGGCGGCGGGAATGCGGCTCCCCGCTGGGTCGCGATCGGCGAAGCGCGCATGGGTGACGGTGAGGTCGGCATCGAGAGCGAGCCAGGGCGTGACCGCGTAGTGGTTGGTCCACTCGATGCCGGTGCGCCGGCTCGGGCGGCTCGGCTCGGTGGTGCCGGCATCGCCCACGAACAGGTTCTCGGAGTCGAAATCGAGCTGGAACAGCGTCACGGTCGATTCGAGACCGGCGATGGAGCGGTTGCGCAAGCCCACCTCCGAGCCCACCGAGCGCACCAGCAGGGGCACCCGGTCGAGGGGGAACAGAGGGTTGCCCGGATCGACCGTGATGGTCGCGCCCCGCGCGTCGTTGGAATGGAAGCCCTCGCCGTAATTCACGAACAATTCGGTCTCGGCCCAGGGGCCGAACACGACGCCGAGCTTAGGGCTGACGATGCCGTCCCGCGCATGGCCCGAATTCAACGGATTGTTCGATCTCACGGTGGCGTCGTAGGCATCGGCGCGGAGGCCGACGCTGGTGCGCAGCCACTCGGTCCAACGCAGGCGGTTCTCAAAGTAGAGGGCAGCGCTGCCCTCCTGCACGCGGTCGTCGCGCACGGTGGAGAGGGAGGTGCGCGCCTGCGTGTTGAACAGTCCCACATGGATGTCGTCGAACCGCGCCTGCACGCCGATTTCGTTCTCCATGGGCAGGCCGAACAGCTCACCCTTGAACACCCTGGCGATCTCGCCGCCGGCGACGGTGCGGCTGTCGAGCTGGCGGAACTGGTCGCCGTTGACCGGGTCGTTGAGGAAATAGGTGAAGTTGTTGAACAGGTTGAGGTTTGAGCGGATGACGTAGGCGCTGGCGCGGGTGACGCCACCATCGTCCGACCGGCTCCAGCGGCCCGACAGGGAGAAGCGGCTGGCATCGCCGCCATCGCTCGGATCGAGAGTGCCGAAGCGGCCGATCACGCCTTCGGAAATGGCCCGCTGCGGAACCTGGTTCGTCGCCGTCCAGCGGTTGGAATAGGCCATGCCGGTGAGGGAGAACCCGTCGAGGGCAGTGCCCTGGCTGTAGCGGAGAACGCCGTTGAGCTTGCGGATGTCGTCCGGCACCACCCAGGGGCCGTCATAGACCTGAGCCTCGCCAGCGGCGAGGAGCGTCCCCTCCCCGAGGGGTGCGGAGGCGATGGTGAGCGCCCGCTTGTAGGCGAAGCTGCCGAGGGAGGTGAGCGCCAGAGGGCGGGGCACCGCGTCGATCGTGTCGATCCGCACCGATCCGGCGGAGGCGAAATCCCCGTCACGGGCGAAATACGGGCCCTTGTGGAACTCCACCGCGCCGACGAGTTCGGGAATGAGGAAGTTGATGTCGGCATAGCCCTGGCCGTGGCCATGGGTGCGCATATTGGCCGGCATGCCGTCGATGGTGATGGCGATGTCCGTGCCGTGGTCGAGGTTGAAGCCGCGCAGGAAGTACTGGTTGGCTTTTCCCTCGCCGGAATGCTGCGTGACGATGAGGCCGGGCACGGCTTCCAGCACCTCGCCGGGGCGGGTCACCGGGCGATCGTTGAGGGCCCTGCCGGTGATGACGCCCGAACTCGACGTCAGCGCGGGAGCGGACAGGGCGCCGAACGCCTCGGCCCCGCCGGCTCCGCCCGTGGCCCCGCCGAGACCGGGACCGGCCGCTGCAGGGGGCGGGCGCATGTCGGCGGCCACGGAGAGTTCGTTGAGGGTCGCCTCGGCGGTGGTTGCCGTCCCGGACTGAGCAAGAACCGGCGAGGCGGATGCCAGAAATCCGAGGGCGAGGAGCGGAGGGACGAGACGGGCGGACACAGGCGGAGACCTCGGGCAACGGCAGTGGCACGTCACTGCGAACGAAGCCGATCCCTACGCGAGCGCAGGCCCCGACACCCCACCAGGACACCCCGCCCGATGCGCTTCGCGTGTGACCACGACTGACGGCAGGTCTCCTGGCTCGCGGGTCGACGCCCTCTCATCGTCTTCCCAGAAGCCGGAGCCTCCAGTGACGTGTTGATGATGGGCTCGCCGCTTACAGTTGCGGGGGCAGCCGCGGCATCGGACGCAAGATCCTCACCGCGTTCCCTTTTGATCCCCCGAAGAGGAACCGTCAGTCTCAGGCTAGGTCGGCCGCGACGAGACGGTCAATTGCGAGATGATCCCGCGCCGATCATCGCCGCTGCCCTGTCGCATTGCAGCAACGTCCGGCGTCAATCCGGTAGAGCGTCGAGGTTCGTCGGCTCCTCGATGCGGCGGCCGTTCTTCTCGGCCCGGAAGCGCTTGCCCATCTCGTAGGCCGATTTGCGCATGCGCATGATCCCACCGAGCGGCCGGTGCGCGGCCAGCCCGTGCCAGGGGCTGAACGACAGGCTGTCATCGACATAGGCGGCACGGGCCTCGCTCCAGCTTGCCTGCGGCGCGGCGGTGAGGGTGGCGATGGTACGGTAGGGGCTCGCGGTCTCAGGCCAGATTACGGAGGCGTCCTCCACCGGCATGTCGTCGAGGTTCAGGCACAGCTGCGCCCGCAATTCCCAGGTGCCGCCGTGGATGCGAAAATGCTCCATCACCGCCTCGCGGATCGCGTCGGCGGCGCTCGTGTCGTCCAGAGGCTTGTTCGCCAGCGCTCTCATTTCGGGAGAGACCGGGACGAGGGAGATCTTGGCGATGTGATCGCCGAAGCGCAGCGGGACCTGACTGTAGAAACTGTCGCCCAGGAGATGCGTCTCGGGCTGCCCACCGAGGGTCGCCAGGGTCGGGCTCGGCGAACCGGTGGTCGCGACGACTGCGCTCTGCACGCCCCGAAGCGCCGCCGATGCGGCCTTCTTCAGTCCCTCCGCCCGGTCCGTGGTCTTGGCGAGGAGCTTTAGGGTCGCGAGGAACGGCTTCGGTCCCGGTGCCGAGAAGGCCGGGCCGTTGACGAGCACGAAATCCTGCGTGGCATCCCCTTCCGAGCCTTCAAGACGCTCTCCCTCGACACCGAGGACCTTGATCGCCACGCCGCGTGGGGTGGAGACGCTGTCGTCCAGGATGTCGCCCGGAATGGTCGAGAAGCGCATCACCACGGGGTAGCGCCCCGGCTTCGCGAACAGGCCCTGCGCCAATTCGGGGGGCAGGTCGGCCGCAATCTCCAACTCGGCTCTCAGCGCGCCATGCGCCTTGGCATGGACGCTGCGGATGGCATGGCCGCCATCGGCGAGCGTCTTCTCGCTGATGGAGCGCATGGTCTCGTTCAGGGCCCGGCTGGTCTCGGCCTCGTCGGCTTCGAGGGTCTCGATGGAGGGCGTGTAGCGCAGGTAGTCGGTCTCGATGGCCAAGGGTGCTGCTCCGGGGGAAGGCGGATTCCGCGCCCCGAGGCGTTTCGACGGCCTCCGGGGAACCGGGCGGCTCCGCAACCTGATGGTGTTCCAGCTTAGGAAGCCCCGACCTCTCCTCCCGTTCCGATCCCTGCGGCGCCTCGCCAAGTCGTGAAAGCGCCCGGCGATCAGGCGGCGTTGTCCCAGGTCTCGCTGATCGGGCGACCGGCGCGCACGAGACGCGCGCGCAGGACGACGTCACCGGCTGGCAGCGGCGTCGGCGGGCGCCATTCTACGTAGAGACGCCAGCCACCCGTCTGGGGCACCCGTTCCACCACCGGATCGACCATGGTGCCGGCACTGGCCGAGACCTCGGCCGCGATGTCACCGTCAGGGCCGGTGGGCAGGCCCGGCCCTTCGAAATCGATGACGTAGAGGCGCCGCTCCGGGCTCGGCGGCGTGGTCGGGCGCAGGCGCTCGGCCGAACCGACGCGGGTGGAGACCACCCGGGCGAGCGCGCTCAGCACGGCGGTATCCGGTTCGGCCCCCACGGTGGCGAGGGTGTAGGCGAGGTCGAGGGCACTCCCCGCCGCGACGGCAGCATCCGGCACGAAGGCAGCGACGATGTTGTCCATGTACTCCTCGCGGGACGGGATTTCGAAGAGTTGCACCGCTCCGGCGCCGAACCCCGCCTGGGGCGTGACCCAGAGGCCGGGCCGGGCCTCGTGCCGGGCCTGGACGTCGAGATAGGCGGCAAAGCTTCGCTCGCGCTGGAACAGTCCGAACCCGTCGAGGGGATCGGTGCGGAAAGCCGAGATCTGCGGCTCTCGCCGTCCGTTGCTCAAGGGACGCCACAGGCGATCGTCCTTGGTCGCCACCATGAGCCCGTCGGAATCGTGAACCTGGGGCCTGAAATCGTCGAACGGCTCGGCTCCGCGCGCGCCCGGACCGTTCGTGCCATGCAGGAACATGCTGGTGAGTGGCGCGAGGCCGAGACGCGGGATCGCGGCGCGGGGATGCAGCGAGGCGGTGACGACCATTCGCGAGGTCTCGCCGGGTTCCACCACGAAGCGGTAGGCACCCGTAAGACTCGGTGAATCGAGGAGCGCCAGGATCGTGACGGCGCGGGAATCGGCCTTCGGCTCGCAGATCCAGAACGCCGTAAAGTCCGGAAATTCCTCCGCGCCCGGACCGCCGGTCTGGATCGCGGCACCGCGCGCCGACAGGCCGTATTCCTGCGTCTTTCCGCGAAGCCGAAAATACGAGGCACCGAGGAAGACTAGGAATTCTTCCTGATTAGCCGGCTTCGCAACATCGAAGGCGTGATGCAGCCGGAAGCCGGCAAAGCCCAGATCGCCGGAAAAGTCCTGCCCTGCCAAGTCCGACCCGAGATCGAACAGGCCCGACTGGTAGAGGATCGGCTGCGGCGGCCCGTCCGGCGGCTGGAGGAACAGGGCGACGCGCTTCTTCTGCAGGAAGCCGCGATGGAACAGCTGCAGCGAGAATGAACCGCTGAGGCGCGGGGCTGCGTCGGGACGGAAGGTGATCGCGCGGTAGCCATCGTAGCTGAGGCCGGCGAGCGGGGCCGGGAGATCCTCCGGAGCGGGCCGGTAGGGTGCGCCTGCGAGGCGGCGGGCCTGGGCCACGACGCCCTCGAAGGTCATCGGCCCGTCACGGGGAGGGTCGACTTTATCGGCGGCCATCGTTCTGGCGGTATTCAGGTCGACGGCACTAGGCATTATCATGCCTGCGGCCACGCTGAGCGCGGTTTGCAAGGTCTGTCGCCGCGAGGGGGCATCACGCCCCGAACGCTCGTCTTCACCGTCGCCCCGTATCATCGATGTCCTTCGCTTCATGATGGACGACGGCCCCTCTCAGCCTCGATCGAGTGTCCAGCGCCCCATGTCCATCACGCGGTTGTCGCACGACGCATCCCCGGTCGGAATCCCGAACCCGGCGATTCCCGAAAGTCAGTCCGGCGAGGCCCCTTCGCTGCTGATGCGGCGGCTCATGCTGGCCCTGCCGACCCTGGCCACCGCGGCCGCGATCTCCTGGCTCGCTTTGTCCGCTTACGGACGCCCGGACGGCATCCTGGGTTGGGCCGTGCTGGTACTGTTCGGCCTCGTGATGACGTGGCAATCCTTCGTCGCCTGGCAATACGTCTACGGACTCGTGGCGGCGGGGCTCGGCGATGCCGCCAAATCCGCGATCGAGATCCGCTCGGCCACGGTTCCGGCCACCGCCTCGGGCCTCAGCCGCACGGCTGCCGTGGTGGCGATCCATGCCGAGGATGCGGTGGCGGTGTTCGCCGCGTTGCGTGTCATGGCCCGCTCGCTTCAGCGTGGCGGCGGCGACGGGTCCGATATCGACATCTTCGTCCTCTCCGACACGCGTGACGGTGCCATCGCGGCGGTGGAGGAGCATGAATTCGCCCGGATCGAGGCATGGGCGCGTCTGAACGGCCCTGGCCTGCCGCGCGTCCGCTACCGGCGGCGCCAGGACAATGCGGGCCGCAAGGCCGGCAACATCGCCGAGTTCTGCAAGTCCTACGGCTCGGAATACGATTTCATGATCGTGCTCGACGCCGACAGTCTGATGACCGGCGCCACCATGCGCCGCCTCGCCCGGTTGATGGAGGAGGCGCCCAAGGTCGGGCTGATCCAGACCGTCTCCTACGCGACCGGCCGGGACACGCTGTTTGCCCGTATCCAGCAATTCGCCGTGCGGCTCTACGCGCCGCTGTCGATCCGCTGCCTCGAGACCTGGCAGGGCGCGGATGGAAGCTATTGGGGCCACAACGCGATCCTGCGGGTCGCGGCCTTCGCCGACAATGCCGAACTGCCGGTGCTGCCCGGCAAGGCACCGCTCGGCGGCGAGATCCTGTGCCACGATATCGTCGAGGGCGCGCTCCTGCGCCGGGCCGGCTGGGAGGTCCGCCTCCTGCCGGAGATGGGCGGCACCTGGGAGGAGATGCCGACGAACCTCGTCGATCTCCTCGGGCGTGAACGGCGCTGGTGCCAGGGCAACATGCAGCACCTGCTCATCACCACCCTGCCGGGTCTTCGGGCGGCGAGCCGCTGGCACCTGATGGTCGGGATCCTGTCCTACCTCGCCTGCCCGCTCTGGGTGCTGTTCCTCGCCACCGCCTCTATCCAGGCCGCCGTGACCGGCGATCTCGGCCTCCTGGCCTATGGACTCACCGGGACGGGCATCGCCGCCCATGCGCTGGCTGCCCTCGTTGTCGCCGTGCTGGCCCTGCCGAAGCTTCTCAGCCTCGGTCACGTCCTGGCGTCGTCGACCCGCCGTGCGGCCTTCGGCGGCACGGCCTCGCTGCTGAAGAGTGCCGTGCTCGAACAGATCGTCTGGGTGCTGCTCTGGCCGATCATGACGGTCTTTGCCGCCGGCGCCGTCGCCACCACCTTCATCGGCCGCGTGGTGCGCTGGGATTCACAGGCGCGCGACGACCGGCAGGTGCCATGGTCGGAAGCGATCCGCTTGCAGGTGGACGCCCTGGTGGCGGGCGCCCTGCTCACCGGCCTTCTCGCATATGCAGGTGACCCCTGGCTCGCCCTGTGGATGGGGCCGGTGGCCCTCGCCCTGCTCACGAGCCCGGCGTTCAGCGTGCTGACCAGCCGTGCCGATCTCGGCCGCGCCTCGCAGAAGAACGGCCTGTTCCTCTCCATCGACGACACCGACCGTGCCGCCGAACTTCTGGACCTGGCATCGGTCCGCCGGGGCGAAGAGCGCAGCAAGCCCGTTCGCCCGGACGTCTGGGCAAGCGCGGAGGCGGAAATCTCCGCACCGCGATGAGGTCAGAGGAGTGAGAGGCTAGGGTTTCTCCAGCACTTCGATCGGGTTGGTGCGCTGGCTCGGCTTCGGCTCGGCGGTGGCGGCGCCGGCATTCCCATCCGCCTTTTCGCGCCGGGCGCCGGAACTGGTATCCGCGCCCGGTCCGGTGCCCTGGGTCGGCACCGTGCCGCTCGCCAGTTCGAGGCAGGTCACCATCTCCACGTAGGACGGGAAGCCGCCGGCCTCGAACTGCTTCTCGCACTGCCTCTTGGCGGCTGGTGAATAGTCGCCCCAACGGCGCTGGGCTTCCTTGCGCGCCGCCTCCTCCGAACGAAGGCAGCCTTCGACGGTGGAAGTGTCGCTGACGCTGGCTTCCGCGCGGACCGACGACTTGCAGGTCGCCTGCACGTCGAGCTTGGGCGGCCCATCGGCGGCCAAGGCGGCCCCGGTGAGAGCGACGAACGCGAGGGCACCGGTCAGAAGGGGAACAGGGTATCGCATCGGCTCGTCCTCGCTCGCATCGCGGCGACCGCCCGGCGGCGGTCCGTCCCTCGCACAATGCGCGAAGGGCGGGATCGCACCAAGAACCCACGAGGAAATCAGCCGAGGGCCGCGTCCAGATCGGCGTACAGGTCGTCCGCATGCTCGATCCCCACCGAGAGCCGCAGCAGATCGGGCGGACATGGCGTGCCCGGCCCTTCCACCGAGGCGCGGTGTTCAATCAGGCTCTCGACGCCGCCGAGCGATGTGGCGCGCTTCCATAGGCGCACCCGTGCCGCCGTGGCGATGGCTGCCTCCTCGCTGGCCGCGACTCGGATCGACAGCATGAAACCGAAGCCGCCCTCCATCTGCCGCGCCGCCACCGCGTGGCCGGGATCATCGGGCAGGCCGGGATAGAGCACCGAGGCCACGCGCGGATGGGCCGAGAAGCGTCTGGCGAGGTCCGCCGCATTGGCCGATTGCGTCGCGACCCGCAGGGGTAGGGTCCGCAGCGAGCGCATGAGGAGATAGGCCTCGAATGGCCCGAGGATCGCCCCACCGCCGGCACGGATCGCGCCGATCCGCTCCCAGAACGCATCGGTGCGCGCTGAAGCGAGGACACCGGCGACAACGTCCGAATGACCGTTCAGAATCTTGGTGGCCGAATGCATGACGATGTCGGCCCCGAGCGTCAGGGGCCGCGTGTGGATCGGCGAGGCGGCGGTGGAATCGACGGCGAGACGCGCCCCTGCCCCGTGCGCGATCTCGGCCGCGGCAGCAATGTCGGTGATGGTCCAGAGCGGATTGCCGGGCGTCTCCACCCAGACGAGCTTCGTCGTGCCCGGCCTGATCGCAGCCCGCAGGGCGTCGAGATCGTCCATGGCGATGAAATCGAGGCCCCAGCCCCGGCGCGGCGCTTCCTGCTGGAGCCAGCGCTTGAGCGCCCAGTACATCACGAGGGGGGCGACGATATGGTCTCCGGGCTCCAGGGCCGAGAAGACGGCCGTGGCCGCCGCCATGCCGGAGCCGAACAGCATCGCGCCGGCCTCCGCCTCCTCCAGCATGGCGATGACGGCCTCCGCCTCGCGGGTCGTGGCGTTGTCGGGCCGGGCATAGGAGAAGCCGGAACTGTAGCCGTTGTCGGGATCGCGGAGGAAGGTCGTCGAGACATGGAGCGGTGCCACCACCGCCCGCGTCACCGGATCGACATGGCCCATGGCCTGCGCGGCCAGGGTGCGCTTGGTGAAACCCGGCTTGGCGTGAGTGGACGAGGGATCTTCGGCGGGTTCGGACATGGGTATCGTTCCGGCAAATGGGCCGCTTGACCCGTGGGAGAGACGCAGCGAAACAATAGCGGAATGCTATGTTCCGCCTCGACGAATTTCGCTATCCGCTCACGTCATGATGCAGGTCGCCTACAGCAAGGACGCCGTGAGGGCACTGACCCGCATGCCGGCGAACGTAGCGAGACTCATTCGAACGAAGATCGACGAATATGCCGGACATCCGGGGTCTCAGGCCAACAACGTGAAGGCTCTGAAGGGTCAGCATGGTGTCTATCGCCTGCGGGTCGGCGACTGGCGAATCCTGTTCACCCAGGACGGGCATATCCTCGCCATCATTAAAATCGCGCCTCGCGGTAGCGCATACGATTAAATCAGGACGGTTCGCCATGGGTGCCCAGACGATCGTGACGGCAGGGGGCGAGCGACTCGTCGTGTTGCCGGAAGCGGAATACGAAGCCCTGCTCGAAGCCGCCGAGAATGCGGAGGATCGCCTTGCCGTCACCGAGTTTCAGCGCAAGCTCGCCCTCGGTGAAGAAGAACTCGTGCCCTCGGCGATCGTCGAACGATTGCTTTCGGGTGAGAATCGCATCCGTGTCTGGCGCGACCATCGCGGCATGACGGCGGCAGCCCTCGCAGACAAAGCCGGTATCGCGCAGGCCTACCTGTCGCAGATCGAGACGGGAAAACGGGAGGGGACAATCGAGACCCTGTGCAAGCTCGCCTCGGCCCTGGCCGTCTCCCTCGACGATCTCGTCGGGTTCGGGCCCCACGGGACCGGAACGGAGAATCGCGATACGAGTAAGACATCGGCATGACCACGTCTCACATTCCGTATCGCTCGCCGCTCTCTCCGACAGCGAGACTTGCGATCGCCATCCTGCCCGTGGTGGCCACATCGGTGATCGGCTCGCTCAGCACCACGCCGAACATCGAGGGCTGGTATGCCGGCCTGACGAAGCCCGGCTTCAACCCGCCGAACTGGCTGTTCCCGGTGGCCTGGACCATCCTCTACGCGATGATCGCGCTGTCGTTCTGGCGTTTGCTCGGAGCGTCTCCGGCGACGGGTCCGATGCGGCGGGGTTGGTGGCTGGCGGTCGGTGCCTTCCTCGCCCAGCTCGCGCTCAACGCGGCCTGGTCGCCGGTCTTCTTCTCGGCCCATGCCCTCGGCTGGGCGGGAATCGTCGCCGGGGCGATGCTGGTGATGATCCTTTGGACCATCCGCCTGTCCTGGCGCTTCGACCGGTTCGCGGCGTGGCTGCTCGTGCCCTACGCCGCCTGGGTCGCCTTCGCGACTCTGCTCACCGTCACGCTCTGGCGGTTGAACTGATCGATTCCTACTCCGCCGCCTCGACGAACACCGTGCCGGCGCGCGGCAGGTCGAGCGTGTCCCAGGTCTCCGTCAGGGCCGCCGTCAGCTTGGCGATGCGGGCTGCGTCGTGGAACGGCGAAGGCGTGATCCGCAGGCGCTCGGTGCCGCGCGGCACGGTGGGGTAGTTGATCGGCTGGATGTAGATGCCGTGCTGTTCGAGAAGGTGGTCGGCCGCCGCCTTGCACAGCTCGGCATCGCCCACCATCACCGGCACGATATGGGTCTCGGTGGGGAGGACCGGCAGGCCCGCCTCTTCCAGCGCGGCCTTGGTGAGGGCGGCCTGGCGCTGATGCGCCGCGCGCTCCACCTGCGAGCGCTTGAGGTAGCGCACCGAGGCGCGGGCCGCCGCCGCGATGGCTGGCGGCAGGGCGGTGGTGAAGATGAAGCCCGGCGCATGGCTGCGCACGGCATCGCACAGCACGGTGGAAGCGGTGATGTAGCCGCCGACACAGCCGAAGCCCTTGGCCAGGGTGCCCTCGATCACATCGACCCGGTGCATCACCCCGTCGCGCTCGGCGATGCCGCCGCCGCGCTCGCCGTAGAGCCCCACCGCATGGACCTCGTCGAGATAGGTCATGGCGCCGTACTTGTCGGCGAGGTCGCAGATGGCGGTGATGTCGGAGACGTCGCCATCCATTGAATAGACGCTCTCGAAGGCGATCAGCTTGGGGCGGTCCCCGGCGGCGATCAGCAGTTCCTCGAGATGGGCGAGATCGTTGTGGCGGAAGATGCGCTTCTCGCAGCCGGAATGGCGCACGCCCTCGATCATCGAATTGTGGTTGAACGCATCCGACAGGATCAGACAGTTCGGAATCAGCTTGGCGATGGTGGAGATGCCGGCCTGGTTCGAAACGTAGCCCGAGGTGAAGACGAGGCCTGCCTCCTTGCCGTGCAGGTCGGCGAGCTCACGCTCCAGATCCACCAGCGGCGAGTTGTTGCCGGCGATGTTGCGGGTGCCGCCAGCGCCGACGCCGCATCGGGCGGCGGTCTTGGTCATGGCCGAGACCACGTCCGGATGCTGGCCCATGCCAAGGTAATCGTTCGAACACCATACGGTGATTTCGCGGGTGCCACCGTCGGGACGGCGCCAGTTGGCGGTGGGAAAACGTCCGGCGATCCGCTCGATATCGGCGAAGACCCGGTAGCGCCGCTCGTCGTGCAGCCGGTCCACCGCCCTGCGGAAGTAGCCTTCGTAATCGGTTCGTCCGTGCCCGAACGACGCGCGGGTAGAGGATCCTTCGGCCGAGGGATCACGGGGCGTCGTCGTATCGCTGATCATCGTCATCGCGGGCATCCGATTCACGGGCATCCGTCCTTCACGCTATGGCCGACCGCATGTCAGCGCCGCTCTAGGCGGCCTCGGCATCCGCTCGTCTGCATTCAGCAGCAGCATCGTTACAAAGGGCTTGTTCCGAAGCACCAAACTCTCCGCTGCAGGCCTCGTCGATATGAGTCCCGCTGGCGCAACGATCTCGCTTCGCATGGCGCGGAAGGAATCAGACGGTGCTGATTTCGACGCCACGGCCCTGACGATACAGGCGAACTTGGAATTGGTTCAAGTCGACTCCTGCATTCCAGCTCTGCGCCTGTTGAGACCGGGTCGCAAAGCCGGTATTTCGCCCTGGCGACGAAGGGTCGCGCAGTGATCGCCATGAAGAACGATGCCACGCGGAACGAGCGCCTGAAGGCGGCCCTGCGGGACAACCTGAAACGGCGCAAGGTGCAGACGAGGGTCCGTGGGCAGGCAGCGGCCGCAGCGGAAACAGGCGATGCCGATGAGCGACCGGACGCGAAGCCGGATCGCGACGGAGACGGCTGACGATCCTTTTTCGGACAAAACTCACGTATAGGCGGCTCGATAAGGCCGTGCCGCGAGCGCACCGCTACCGTTTGCAGAACCAGGATGGCGCCGCCCTCTCGTTACGGGGAGGGGCGTGACGCCGCGCGAAGGACGACGATGGACCGGATCAACATCATCGGCGGAAAGCCGCTCCACGGCGTCATTCCGATCTCGGGCGCCAAGAACGCCGCCCTGCCGCTGATGATCGCGAGCCTGATGACGGGGGAATCCCTCGAACTCATGAACGTGCCGCGCCTCGCCGACATCCACGCCCTGCTGCGCATCCTCGGCAACCACGGCGTCGACCACATGGTGGAGGGCAAGCGCCCGGGCGATACGACGGAGACCGGCCAGACCATCAGGCTCACCGCCTCCCACGTCATCGACACCACCGCGCCCTACGAACTCGTCTCCACCATGCGGGCGAGTTTCTGGGTCATCGCGCCGCTGCTCGCACGGTTCGGCGAGGCCCGTGTCTCGATGCCCGGCGGCTGCGCCATCGGCACCCGCCCCATCGACCTCATGCTGATGGCCCTGGAGCGCCTCGGCGCCACCGTGGAGATCGACGGCGGCTACGTGGTGGCGAAGGCCAAGAGCGGCTTGCGCGGCGGCGAGATCCATTTTCCCAAGGTCACGGTGGGCGGCACCCATGTGGCGCTGATGGCGGCGGCGCTCGCCAACGGATCGACCCTGATCGAGAATGCCGCGCGTGAGCCGGAAGTCGTCGATCTCGCCGATTGCCTCATCAAGATGGGCGCCAAGATCTCGGGGGCCGGCACCCCGCGCATCACCATCGAGGGTGTCTCGCGCCTCAACGGCGCCCGCCACACCGTCCTGCCGGACCGGATCGAGACCGGCACCTACGCCATGGCGGCTGCCATGGTGGGGGGCGACGTGACCCTGGAGAACACCCGGGCCGACCTGCTGCACAGCGCGCTCGACGTGCTGACGACGACGGGCGCCGAGATCACCAGCACCGCCGACACGATCCGCATTCGGCGCAATGGCGGCGGCATCGCTGCGGTGGACGTGACCACGGACCCGTTCCCCGGCTTCCCCACCGACCTCCAGGCGCAGTTCATGGCGCTGATGACCCTCGCCAAGGGCCAGTCCCACATCCGCGAGACCATCTTCGAGAACCGCTTCATGCACGTGCAGGAACTGGCGCGCCTCGGGGCCAGGATCCGGCTCGAGGGCGATCTCGCCATCGTCGACGGCGTGGAGCGCCTCAAGGGCGCGCCCGTCATGGCGACCGACCTGCGCGCCTCGGTCTCCCTGGTCATCGCCGGCCTCGCCGCCGAGGGCGAGACCAGCATCAACCGGGTCTATCATCTCGATCGCGGCTTCGAAGCGCTCGAAGCCAAGCTCGGCCGTTGCGGCGCCGAGATCAGCCGCATCCGCTCCTGAGCCTCTCCTGTCCGGGAGGCGGTCCTCGCCTCCCGGACAAGGACATTATTCCAGCACGTTGCCGCGCTTGGGGCCGAATCCCGGGATGTCGCAGCGGCAGGGCGACTGGATCGGGCTCGGATAGGCGGGGCAATTGCCGCGCGCCGTGACGCAGACGCTACCCATGCGCTGGCGTCCGTATCGCTGCTGCTGCACCGGCCGACGCTCGCCATCCTCGTAGGGCCGGGCATAGCCGTCGTAGCGATCATAGCCCCGCGGCCGGTCGTCGCCGTAGGGCGAACGGCCACGAGGCGACCTGTCGTAGCCATCGTCGATGCGGAACTGGACCTGCGCCTGGGCCTGCCCCAGGCCGAGGGCCGTCGTCGCCGCCAGGGCGGTCAGGGCGGCGAAGGCGATGCGGCATACGGGTCCGAGAATCATGGTGGTGGATGTCCCAATCGAGAGTTCGGCGAAAGACTAACCTGTTCCGCATGAACGCCGTCTGACGTCGCCCCCCGCAAACGGCCCATATCGCCGGCACGCCGTAATTGTTCCGGGCCGCGCAGTTGCCGCAGGGCGGCCGCCTCGCTACCTACGGCCGACCCTCTTCCACATCCGGCGCCCGATCCGGCGGCGTCCGGCCAGATGCGAACCCGACATGGAGCTCCTCAAGCTCGCTGCCCTCGACGCGGAGGATCTCGCGATCCTCTCGGCCCATCTTCAGGATGCGGTCCTGCTCCCGCAGGATCTCGCTTATCTCGCACCGTCACACCGCTTCGTGCTGGTGGGGCGGCGTTTCGACTGGTCGGCCCCGGAGGGGGAGGCCCCGCGCCGTCGCCTCACCGGCCTCCATTTCGAGCGGGTCATGGCCGTGCGCGCGCGCGGAATCACGCCCGGCTCCACCTCCGACGAGCCTCTCAACCTTCTGGCCGTCACCTTCGAGCCGAAGGAGGAACCCTCCGGCACCATCACCCTGGTCTTTGCCGGCAAAGTAGCGATCCAGCTCGATGTGGAATGCATCGAGGCGCGGCTGAAGGATCTCGGTCCGGTCTGGGAGGTGGAAGGCCGCCCCGATCACGAGGCGGCGCAAGCCGGCCGCGCCGCGATCCAAGGTGATGCGGGTACGGCTCCCTCCGACAAGGACAACGTCGTGAAAGATTCTGCCTGATGGTGCGCCTCGACAGCCGCGACGCCGATTTCGCCACCGCCTTCGCCGGTCTTCTCAGCGTCAAGCGCGAGATCTCCGAGGATGTGGACGAGACCGTTCGCGGGATCATCGCCGGTGTGATCTCCGGGGGCGACGCCGCCCTGGTGGATTACACCCGCCGCTTCGACCGGCTCGGCGAGGACTTCTCCGCCGCGACCCTGCGGGTGACCCCGGATGAGGTACGGGCTGCCATCGCCGCCTGCCCGGCCGAGTCCCTCGATGCCCTGCGGCTCGCCGCGACCCGCATCGAGACGTTCCATCGCGGCCAGGTACCCGGCGACCACATGGCCACCGACGATCTCGGCGTGACGTCCGGCTGGCGTTGGACGTCGTTGGAATCGGTGGGGCTCTACGTGCCCGGCGGGACGGCGAGCTACCCCTCTTCCGTCCTCATGAACGCCATTCCGGCTCGCGTCGCCGGGGTCCCGCGTGTCGTTATGGTCGTGCCGATGCCCGAGGGACAGATGAACCCCCTGGTCCTGGCCGCGGCGGACCTTGCCGGCGTCACCGAGATCTACCGGATCGGCGGGGCCCAGGCCGTGGCGGCGCTGGCCTACGGCACCGAGACCATCGCCCCCGTGGCCAAGATCGTCGGACCGGGCAATGCCTGGGTGGCCGCCGCCAAACGCCGGGTGTTTGGGCAGGTCGGAATCGACATGATCGCCGGTCCGTCCGAGGTGCTGATCCTCGCCGACGGTCATGCCAACCCCGATTGGGTGGCCGCCGACCTCCTCGCCCAGGCCGAGCACGATGTCGCCGCCCAGTCGATTCTCATCACCGATTCGCCCGCCCTCGCCGATGCGGTGGAGATCGCGGTGGAACGCGCTTTGGCCACCCTGCCCCGCGCCGACATCGCCCGGGCGAGCTGGCGCGATTACGGCGCGATCGTCCTCGTCTCGGATTTCGAGGAGGCCGTGCCCCTGGTCGACCGCCTCGCCCCGGAGCATCTGGAGATCGAGACCGCCGACCCGGAGGCCCTGGCCGCCAAGGTCCGCAATGCCGGTGCGATCTTCCTCGGCAGCCATACGCCGGAAGCCATCGGCGATTACGTCGGCGGCCCGAACCACGTACTGCCCACCGCCCGCTCGGCACGGTTCTCCTCGGGCCTCGGCGTGCTCGACTTCATGAAGCGGACGACGATCCTGCGCTGCGATCCCGCCGCGCTGAGGGCCTTGGGGCCGGCAGCCATCGCGCTGGGACGGTCGGAGGGCCTCGACGGCCACGCCCGCTCGGTCGCGATCCGCCTGAATCTGTGAGGGGACGATGGCCGGCTCAGAACAACCAGAAACAGGACAAGCGGCAGAGAAAGCGTCGTCCATCCACCGCCTCGCGGCGGTGACCTTCGACGAGGATTCCATCGGCCGGGGCAATCCCGATCAAGAGCACGAGCGCGCCATCGCGATTTTCGACATCCTGGAGGAGAACCACTTCTCCATTCCCGGACGCGAGGGCCCCTACGCCCTCACCCTCGGCCTCGTGGAGAACAAGCTCTCCTTCGCGATCCGCCGGCAGGACGGCGAGCCGGTGATGACCCATCTCCTGTCGCTGACCCCGTTCCGCCGGGTGATCCGCGACTACGAGATGATCTGCGAGAGCTACTACAACGCGATCAAGACCGCCTCACCGACCCAGATCGAGGCGATCGACATGGGACGGCGCGGCCTGCACAACGAAGCCTCCGAACTCCTCCGGCAGCGCCTCGAAGGCAAGGTCGATCTCGACCACGACACCGCGCGACGCCTATTCACCTTGGTCTTCGCCTTGCACTGGAAGGCGTGAGCGCCCTCCCCGTCGTTTGAAGCCCGAGGCAGTCACCGGATGGCGGAAGAGGCCGGCCCGAAGAAGACGCGCGTGCAGTCGGTGCTGTTCATGTGCAACTTCAACGCCGTGCGGTCCCTCGCGGCGGAGGCGGTGGCGCGTCACTATTTCGGCAAGTCCACCTATGTGCAGTCGGCGGGCGTCCGTTCGGGCGAGCCGGCAGACCCGTTCATGGTTGCGGCCCTCGACGAGATCGGCATCAACGCCTCGAAACACCGGCCCCGGACGCTCCTCGAACTCGAGGAGTGGGAGGGGCTGAATTTCGACCTCATCATCACCCTGTCGCCGGAGGCGCACCACGCGGCTCTGGAGGTCACTCGGACCAACGCCGTCGACGTGGAATACTGGCCGACGCCGGACCCGACGCTGATGCAGGAAGCCTCACGCGATCAGCGCCTCGAAGCCTATCGCGACGTCCGTGACGGGTTGATCACCCGAATCAAGGCCCGGCTGAAGCCGTAATGCGCCGGAGCGAGGTCACCGCTCCGTAGCTCTTCTCGGCGATGCGCTCCACCGCCACCCCCAGGGGCTCCACCGCCACCGCCATGTGGTGGCCGTTGGCGTGGATGAGGCGGGTCTCGTCCAGCATCATCCCCACATGGCCGCGCCAGAAGACGAGATCGCCCCGGACCAGGCCGTCGAGGTGCTGGGGCAGCGCCGTGCCGAGAGCCGCTTCCTGCTGATCCGCGTCGCGGGGGGACGGAATGCCCGCCATGGCGAGGCAAAGCTGGACGAGGCCCGAGCAATCGAGCCCGAGACTGGTGCGACCTCCCCACAGATAGGGCGTGCCCACGAGACGCTCGGCGGTTGCGGCAGGGTCGGACTCCACTGTGCCGACCGGGACGCAATGATCGGCGAAGACGTAAGAGCCCTCTGCCAAGCGCAGGAACTCGCCCTCCTGCCCGGTGACGCCCAGCCCTGCGCCGAGGCTCACGTGCCCGAGTGGTGGCCGTTTCATGTTGGCGGCCGGATAGAGGAAAGTCCGAATGGCCGTCACCCGATGGGTCGGGGACGGGACGCCCAGGGCGCAGGATTCCGCCGGCAGGTAGCCGACATAGCCGTCGGATTCGAACTGTACGAAGGTGAAGCCGTCGCTCGTGTCGTAGAGGGTCAGGGGATCGCCCATGACCGCTTCGGTCTCGATGCCGGCGTCGAGACTCGGTCGCCGCCGCAAGGGCGCGGATGCCACGATGAGCCGGCCGGGCTGCCCCGCTACATAGCGTTCGGCGTCGATCCGGCCGCGCAGGCGGAGATCGGCGAGGTCGGGGCGGGCCGGAACCAGCCTGGAATCGGTGAGATCGGTGATGGGAAACATGATGGGCGCAGTATCGACGGGAGCCCGACGGCGCGCAACGCATCGGACGAGGCCCCAACGGAGCCACTGGAATATGCGTCATAATGACGCGTATCTTGCTCCTCCGATGGGCATTCGCTCAGGCAATCGAATAGGGAAAGGGCATCCCGGCCTCGATCTGGCGGAATTTCCGACTCCAACGGCGGGGAATGCGCGAAACGCGTGGGTGCATCGTTAAAATGGTGCAATGCACCGGAGCCCCTGTCGCGCTATCCTCGGCTCATGTCGAGCGTGGGCCGAGTCGTGAAGAAGACGCCGAAATCCTTCCAGGACCTGCCCCCGATCCGCGTGCGGCGCGAACCGCCCACGATCCCCGAGGCGGTCGCTGCCGCGCAGGATCTCGCGGACGATCTCGAACAGCAGGTCGAGATTGCCGCTGGCCTGATCGGACTTCCCCTCGACGAGGTGCGCCCACACGTGCTCGCCGCCGGGAAGCAGAAGCCCGAGAAGATCTCCGAGCGCATCCTCACCGCCGGCAGCCCGAGCCGGGCGCCGCGCACCGTCATCGTCGAGCGTCGTACCCGCCCGCCCGTCGTGGTGGAACGGCGCGGCCGTCCCCTCGACGGACGGCGCTGACCGCCTACCAGGCCAAGGTCGCGCCGGTATAGTCGAGATAGGCGATGCCGGGTTTGCCGAGCCGATTCTCGATGACGTCGGCCAGACCGGCGACGCTCGTCGCCACGTCGAGATCCGCCTCCTCACCACCCATCTCCGTGCGGACCCAGCCGGGATGGAGAAGGACCACGCCGAACCCTTCGTCGCGGTGACGGATCTCGAAACTGATGGCCAGCGTGTTCAACGCTGCCTTGCTCGCGCGGTAGGTCTCCCATCCGCCACTCTCGTTGAGGGAGACGCTGCCGAGGACGGAACTCATGAAGGCGATGAGACTGTTGCCCGCCAGCCGATCGCGAAACCGTTCGGCGAAGCGGATCGGGCTGATGGCATTGGTGAGGTAGACCTGCGCGGCGACCTCGCGTGGGACCTCATGAGCAGGATCGTGCGCCTGGGTCGCCACGCCGGCCACCACGAAGATCAGGTCGTAGCGTTGGTGAGCGAGCCGATCGTGGAGAGTGGCAACCGCCGCGTCATCATCGATATCGGCGGTCTCGACGCCGAGCGCGTCGGAGGCCAAAGCCGCCAATCCGGCGGAAGGCGAGCGCTGGGTGGCGGTGACCGCCCAGCCGCGCGCGAGGAACGTCTCCACCAATCCGAGGCCCAGGCCGCGCGAAGCCCCGACGATCAATGCGTTCCTGCGTGTTCCGGCCATGGTTGGGGTCCTCCATCGCCGGGGCGAAGCCCGGCATCACGGGCCTAGTTTGGCCTTTTCCTCACGGCGGCAATGGCGGCGGACGCGCTCAATCGGCGGTCTGGACCGACCAGGTGGCATGGCTGATCCGCTCGTCGCGCTCCAACCCGGCCACCACCGCGTCGAGTTCGGCGGAGTCCACCGCCGTCGCCACCAGGGTCGCCACCACCTCCACCGTCTCCTCGCCGCGTTCCACCACCTCGGTGCCGCCGACCGGGTAATGCGCCGCCTCCAGCCGTTCCACGAGAAGGTCGCGGGCGGGGCCGGCATGCTCGGCCGGCACCGTGACCTGGACCTCGTAGGTGGCCTCGGTCTGGCTCTCATCAATGGGGACGCGGTTGATGGCGTTGACGAGGGGCCGCAGCAGAGTGTTGCCGGACAGGATTGCCACCGTGACGAAACAGGCCTCCAGGGGGAAGTCGGCCCCGGCGAAGGCCCCCACCGCCGCCGAGCACCAGAGGGTGGCCGCGGTGTTGAGGCCACGCACGTTCATGCCCTCCTTCATGATGACGCCGGCCCCGAGGAAACCGACGCCGGAGATGACGTAAGCGACCGTGCTCACCGCGCCGCGCGTGCCTTCGAGGCGCATGCCGAGATCGACGAAGGCCGCCGCCCCCACCGCCACCAGCACATTGGTGCGCAGGCCCGCCGTACGCTGGCGATATTGCCGTTCGGCCCCGATCATCGTGCCGAGCACGAAAGCGACGATGAGGCTGAAGGCGGAATTCACGAATTCCGGCAGCGGCGAAGCGAGAAGCGCAGTCATGGGCGCTGCATGTCGCCCGCCCATGACGAAACGGTGACGCTTCGCGCGTCAGCCACCGAGGAAGGCCCGCAGGGCCTTGAGCGTCTCGGGGGCATTCTCCTCCGCAAGGAAATGCCCCGATGTGATGTCCACGGCCTCGGCCTTCGGCGCGAAGGTCCGCTGCCACGCCGCCAGCGGGGTCTCGTGCGAATGGTCGAGATAGCCGTCGCCGGTGAGGATCAGCGTCGGGCAGGAGAGGGTCTTTCCTGCCGCGAGGTCGTCCAGGTCGGCCTCGCGGTCGCGGGTCGCGCCAGCGCGGTAATCCTCGCAGAAGGCGTGGATGCGCTCGGGCACGTTCCAGATCTCGCGATAGAGGCGCAAGGCTTCCGGGACGAAGGGGTCGAGGCTCCGGGCATTGCTCCATTGCCGAAGGAGGCCTTCGAAATAGGCGACCGGATCGCGGCCGATCTCCTCCTCCGGACCGGGGGCCGGTCGGGCCAGGGATGCCCAATGCGATGACACGTCGGGATCGGCTTCGATCCGCTCCCACTGAACGAGGGTGGGTAGGATGTCGAGAAGGGCGAGGCGCTCGATCCGGCCCGGCTCGTCGAGGGCGAGTCGGTAGCCCACGCGCGCGCCGCGATCGTGACCCACGAGTGCGAAGCGGACATGGCCGAGCCGCTCCATGATCGCCACCACGTCGCGACCCATGCGGCGCTTGGAATAGGCCTCGTGATGGGGGTCACCTTTGGGCGCTTCCGACCAGCCGTAGCCTTTCAGATCGAGGCACACCACGCGATGGGTCTCGGCCAAAGCCGGCGCGATGCGGTGCCAGCAGGCATGAATCTGCGGAAAACCGTGCAGCAGGATCAGGGGAGGCGCATCCTTACGACCGCCGTTGCGGGCGAAGAAACGGCCCTCCGGAATGTCGATCCAGTCCGCGCTGAAGCCGGGGAAGAGGTCTGTACTCATGGTCTGCTCCAGTCTGCCCGCTGGGTTGGGACGGAAACCGGGAGGTCGGCCCTCGGTTTCCACCGACGTCTAGCAGGATGCGACATAACGCCGAATTCCGGCTTAGATCCTCGGGATCGGCAGAGAAATCCGCTCCGCATGCATTCGACTTCATGAAATCCCGGTGGTCGGGCATTCTGCCCGATCTCACCCTCGTGTTTCACGGGAAACGTCCAACGGGATTGACGCCGGTGCTCCGCTGCATGCAAACCCGATCGACATAGGGATCTCTTAAGAATCCGCCCGAGGAGACGCGCATGGTGCTGTACGCCGGCCCTGCCACGATCATGCCCCGCTTATCCGTTGCGGCAGCCCTGCGGGCGGCTCCGGCCGACGCGCGCTCATGAGCGACGCGACACTGGCCATGCGTCCCGCTACCTCGGCGGCGCCGGCCGCCGACGAGGCGCTTCGCGCACGCATCCTCGCTCTCCGGGATGGCCTGAGCCACGGACTCATCGGCGCCGAAACCCTCGTGGAGCGCCTGCTCATCGGGCTTCTCACCGGTGGCCATCTCCTCATCGAGGGCGCGCCCGGCCTCGCCAAGACGCGCGCGGTCAAGCGCCTGTCGGACGGACTCGACGGCAGCTTCGCCCGCATCCAATGCACGCCCGACCTGATGCCGGCCGATCTCACCGGCACCACCGTCTGGCGCCAAGATGCCGGTGATTTCGAGTTCCTGCCCGGTCCGCTGTTCCACTCCCTTATCCTCGTGGACGAGGTGAACCGCGCCCCGCCCAAGGTGCAGTCGGCGCTGCTGGAATCCATGGCCGAGGGCCAGATCACGGTCGCCGGCCATACCCATGTCCTGCCCGACCCGTTCATGGTGGTGGCGACCCAGAATCCCATCGAGCATGCGGGAACCTTCCCGCTACCGGAGGCACAGCTCGACCGCTTCCTCCTCCATGTGGTGGTGGAGATGCCCGACGAAGCCTCCGAGCGCCGCATCCTCGACCTCGTCGAGGGCGAACTGAACCACCATGCCGAGGCGATGCCGGTGAAGCTCACCGTGGCGGAGATCCGCGCCGCCCGCGCGGCGGCCCTCAACGTCCACGTCTCGTCGGCCCTCAAGGACTATCTGGTGCGGCTCGTGGCCGGCACCCGCACCGACAAGGCGGCCCCGGATCTCCGCGCCTCGATCGAGCACCCGGCCTCCCCGCGCGGGACGCTGGCGCTCATGCTCGCCGGCAAGGCACGGGCCTATCTGCGTGGCCGCGACCACGTGATCCCGGAGGATATTTCCGATCTCGCCGCCGACGCCCTGGCGCACCGGATCGGGCTCACCTGGCGCGCCGCCGCCGAGGGACAGACCGCGCGGGGCATCATCAAGGGCCTCGTCCAGCGGGTCCGGGCGCTCTGAAGGCGGAATGGTCGGGTAGCACAGCCATGGCGTCCCCTTCAGGCCCGACCACGGGCTCCGCACACGGCCCCGGTATCCACCTCTCGGGCGAGGCCCTGATGGGGCTACGCCACCTCGCCCGACGCGGCGTCTCCCCGGCCACCCGCACCCTGGCGGGCCTTCCCGGCGGCATCGTCACCCGGCGGCGCGGACGCGGCTCGGAGCCCGACGACGTGCGGCTCTGGTCCGAGGGCGACGACCGCCGCCATATCGACCGCAACGCCACCGCCCGCACCGGCATCCTCCACGTGCGGACCCACCATGACGAGCGCGACCGCGCCGTGGTGCTACTGGCGGATTTCCGCCCTTCCATGCTGTTCGGCACGCGTCGCGCCCTGCGCTCGGTGGCCGCGGCCGAAGCCCTGGTGCTGCTCGGCTGGCGCATCGTCGGCGATGGTGGCCGGATCGGCCTCGTGGCCGCGTCCTCGGGGGAGCCGGTGGTGGTCCGTCCCGGCGGCGGCGAGCGGGCCATGACGGCGGTGACGGGTGCGCTGGCCATGGCCCATGCCCAGGCACTCGCCGCCTCGGACAGGATGGACCCTCCCCTCGACCGCAGCCTCACCGTGGCGGCGAGCCTGCTTCCGTCCGGCGGCCATCTCGTCATCGGCAGCGCGCTGGACGCGCCGGGGCCTGAATTCGACCACCTGCTCACCGTGCTGGCCGAGCGCCTGTCGATCCGCCTCGTCCTCGTCAGCGATGCGTTCGAGCGTAGGAAGCCGGCGGGGTTCTTTCCGTTCGCCACGCCGGACGGGCATCGCGGCACGGTCCAGGTCGGGCGTTCCGCCGCCAATACGGATGGCGCACCCGACGACCGACTCATCGCCTATGCGCGGCGCGGCATCGAAGGTTTGCGCCTCGATGCCGAGGCCGGCCCCGAGGCCTATGCTCCGCTGATGGAACGTCTCGATGCGGTGCTGTAGCGCGTGAACCCGCTTAGCTCCCCCACCGATCTCACCCAGTTGCGCGGCCTGCACCTCCCGGCCGATGCGGGTAGCGGCGCGCAGGGCGAGGTGGTGCTGGCCATCGCGTTGGGCTTCGTCGCGGCCCTTCTCGTCGGCCTCGTCAGGCTGTTGCGGGCACGGGCGAAAGCTTCGGTGCGGGCCTCGGCCCTGCGCGGCCTCGCCGAGACGCGGGCGCTTCCCCCGGACGCACGCCTCATCGCGCAGGCCCGCCTGTTGCGGCGCCTCGCCCGGACGCTCGCCGGCGACGAGGCCGCCTCGACCCAGGGACGCGACTGGGCGGCCACCCTCGACAGCCTCTTTGCCACGGATGTCTTCAGCAAGGGCGCAGGCAGGGTCGTGACGGAGGGCCTGTACCGGCGCTCCTCCCCGGCCGACGTCGAGACCCTCGATGCCGAACTCAGCCGACTTTTCGCGCGGATCAGGGCCTGAGCCGATGCCAGCCTGGTTCACCGCCTTCCTCTCGGCCTTCGATCTCGCCGCGCCCCTGGCGCTGCTGCTCCTGCCGCTGCCCTTTCTCGCGGCACGGCTGCTGCCGCCCGAACGGATGGGATCGAGCGGTGCGTTGCGCGTTCCGTCCACCGTCGTGATGGGCTCCGCCCGAGGGGACGGCGTGGCGGCGCGTGGGCGCGGGCGCTCGCTCCTGATCTGGACCCTCTGGGCCGCCCTGGTGGCGGCGCTCGCCGGACCCCGCCTCGTCCTGCCCGCCACCGCGCTTCCGGCCTCGGGTCGCGAGATCATGCTGGTGATGGACCTGTCCGGCAGCATGGAGCGCCGCGACTTCGCCATCGACGGCGAGACCGTGACGCGGCTCACCGCGGTGAAGCGGGTGGGCACCGACTTCATCCGCCGCCGGGCCGGGGACCGGATCGGCCTCGTGATCTTCGCCAACGAATCCTACGTCGCCGCGAGCCCGAGCTTCGATACCGCCACCGTGGCGCGCGCCCTCGACGAGGCGACGATCGGCCTCGTCGGCCGCTCCACCGGCATCGGCGACGGTCTCGGCCTCGCCCTCAAGCGACTGGTGCCGGCCACCTCCGGCGAGGCGTCCGACATCCCGCCGGCCACATCGAAGGTGGTGGTGCTGATGACGGACGGGGCCAACAATGCGGGCCAGACCACGCCGCGCGACGTGGCGGCTTTGGCCAAGGAACTCGGCGTCAAGGTCCACACCATCGCCCTCGGCCCCCGTGACATGTCCAATGCCGACGGCGAGCAGGATGTGGTCGATGCCGAGACCTTGCGGGACATCTCGACTCTCACCGGGGGCACCTTCTTCCGGGTGAAGACCACCGACGACCTCATCGCCATGGCCGATTCCATCGATGCCATTGAAGGCGGTCGGGCCAAGGCTCCCCCGGTCCCCCTGCGGCAGGACCTGTGGCCCTGGCCCGCTGGCCTTGCTCTCCTCTGCGCGGCGGGCCTGCTGGTGGCGAGGCGCAAGGCATGAGCGCCCTTCTCTCCCTCGCCATCCTGCGGCCCTGGTGGCTCCTGGCGATTCCCGTCATCCTCGTCCTCGCCCTGCGCGCGGCCTGGCGCTCGGCCCCGCTGGGCGATTGGGCGAAGGCGGTCGATCCCGGCCTGATGGCCTTCCTCGAGACGCGCGGAGCCGTCCTCGGTGGTCGGCGCCAGGCCAACCTCGCCGCCGCCATCGCGGCCGGTCTCATCGCCGTCGCCCTCACGGGACCGGCCATCGAGCGCCCGGACGCGGCGACCTTCCGCAACCTCGATGCGACGGTGGTCGTCATCGATCTTTCGCGCTCCGTGGCCGAGGGCGGCCACCTCAAGGAGGTTCGCCAGATCGCCGACAGCGTGGCCCAGGCGGCGGGCACCCGCAGCGTCGCCGTGGTGGTCTATGCCGGCGACGCCTATCTCGCCGCCCCACCGACCACGGATCGCGACGCCCTGAGCCTCGTCCTGTTCGCCCTCGACGGCGACACCGTGCCCGATCGCGGCACCCATCCCGAGCGCGGCCTCGCCATCGCGCGCCGGACCCTGGAGGAGGCCGGCGTCATCGCCGGCGACGTGGTCCTCGTCACCGATGGCGACGGGATCGGCGATGCCGCCATGCGCGAGGCCACTGCGATCCGGAACAAGGGATGGCATCTCCATGCCGTGTTCGTTCCGGCCACCAATTCCCTGCCGGCGGGATCGCCCAAGCCGGACCGGGCGGCCCTCGACCGCGTGACCGGCACGGGCAACGGCCTCACCGTCGATCTCGACAGGCCGGCCGCCCTCCTCGATGTGGTGGGGGCCAGCACGGCGCAACATCTGGCGGCGGGCGGCTACACCGTGCTCGCCTTCGCCGATCTGGGACGCTGGCTGATCCTCTTCGCCCTGCTTCCGGCCCTCGCCTTGTTCCGCAGGAGCGCCTGATGAGCACCGCGCGCCTCTCCTTGTCCGATCGTCTTCCTCTCCCCCGGCATTGGACCGGCTGGGCGAGGATCGCCGGCATTACCCTGACCGGTGTCGGCATTCTCGGCCTCACCCTGGTCTCGGAGCCGCGCACGACGCTCGGTCGCAGCCTGATCAACCTCGGCCTGCCCGGTGCCGCCGCCACCATCCTTGCCGATCCGGCTTGGCGCGGGGCGGCGCTCTACGAGGCCGGGCGCTACGAGGAGGCCATCGCGATCTTCCGGAACGGCGGCCGGCGCAACGCCTACAATCTCGCCAATGCGCTCGCGCGCTCGGGCGACTTCCAGGGCGCCATAGACGCCTACGACGTTGCCCTGCAATACAATCCACGCGATGCGGATGCGCAGGCCAACCGCTCCCTCGTCGCCCGTCTCGTGGCCGAGGGGCCGGGTGATCCGGGCAAGGGCGGCGGCCTCGCCAATGCCACCGCGACGGTGGGCTCGCGCTACAACAAGACGTCGAACCAGGATCCCAACGACGACATGAAGGCCTCCTCCGTCGGTGAGGGACTGGCCGGCAACAAGGAGGGAGGCACCTCCTCCTCGACGCCGGGCAACAGCAAGGTGGCGCGGCGGGGCAAGGCCGAGCAGCAATCGGTGGATTCCGGCAAAGGTGAAGCGAGAGGCTCGGCCAGCGATGCAGCCGGTCGTGGACGCACGGGCGCCGGTTCCGCCATGGTCGCCGCCGCCCCGGAGCGGGAGGCGCGGCGCGTGACGAAGAGTTTCGAGGCGCACGAAATCCGCCCCGACCGCCTCTGGCTCCAGACCCTGCCGGACGATCCGGGCCGGTATCTCAAGCTGCGCCTGAAAGCCGAGCAAGCGGTGCGTGTGGAAGCGGGCACGGCGGTCCCGGCAGGAAGCAACCCATGGTGAGCGGAGTGTATCGCCCGGATACCAACCCTCCCCCCTCTGCGGGGGAGGGTGCCTGCGGAGCAGGCGAGAGAGGGGACGACCTCTCCGGAACTGGCGCTCCCCTCTCCCGACCCGCTTCGCGGGCCACCCTCCCCCGCAGAGGGGGGAGGGATCACGGACGGCGTGGCATCCTAATGCTCGGCGCGTTCCTATTCCTCGCCGCTCCCGCACAGGCCGAAATCGCTCCCGGCGACCTCACCCTGACGGTGACGCCGGAGCTCAACGGTAACGCTGCGCCGTTCTCGCGGGAAATGGTGCTGCTCCACATTCGCGGCGTCTACCGGCAGGCGATCCTGCTGGAGGAGGTCGTCCAGCCGTCGCTGGCGAATTTCAGCTGGACCCAGCTCGGCCGGGATACCTGGTCGAAGACCCGCTTGCCGGACGGACAGGTGGCGGTAGCCTTCGACCGTACCATCGCGATCTTCCCGCACCATCCGGGCGACTTCACCATCGACCCGTTCATCCACCGCCTAACCATCAACGATGGCGGCACCCGCAAGGTGGTGGACGTTCCCTCCGTACCGGTCTCGCTGCCCGTCGCCAACTGGACGAAGCCGGTGGGCGGCCCCGACGTAAAGGAGCCGTGGTGGCTACCGGCGCGGGACGTCACGATCACGGATTCCTGGAGCCCCGATCCCGAAACGGTGAAGATCGGCGAGACCACGAGGCGCATCGTCACCCTGGAGGCGCAGGGGCTGGTGGCCGAAGGGCTGCCGCCAAGGCCGGTCATGCGCACACGCGGTATCCTCACCTTCGCGGGCCCTGTGACCCGCGAGACGATCATCACCCCGACGGGTCCGGTGGCGCGGGCGACCTATCAATGGGACGTGCGCCCTGCCGTCACCGAGATCGTCCCGCTGGATGCGATCACCATTCCCTGGTTCGACACCGTCTCGCGGACCCTGCGGGAAGCGGAAATCCCGGCCCGCCAGATCGGCGGCGGCCTGCCCGACCGGGACGAGGACGCCAAACCCGTCGCTCCGGCCTCGCCGATGGTCGTTGCGGCTGCGGCCGTGGGAGCTTTCGGGTTCGGCCTCGCCCTCATCGGCTTTGGCGTTCCGAGGCGCTCTCGGACCCTGCGCCTCGACCGTGCGACGCGTCGCGAACTCGCACGCCACGCGGAGGCCGGCGACGGACTGGGTTTCCGCGCTGCCCTCGGCCCGGTCTTCGAGCACGAACCCGAACTCGCGCGGCTCTGGCGCTCCACTCCGGTCATCTCCGAGGCACTGGCCGCCCTCGACGCCTCGCTCTATGGCCGAACCGAGGAAGCGACGCCGGACCTGGCTCTATTAGCCGGCAACCTGTCGAAGCCGTTCAAGATCGACAGGCTTCCCGCCGAGCCGGTCAACCCGTTGGCGGATCTCGATGGTCGGGCTTTGCGACGGTAACCTTTCGTTCACCCTGTTCTGAGAATTTCGAGCCTCGTCCACGGACGGTGAGTTGGGTGGTGAACCCCATCGACAGGGCTTCCGGCGACGGGAGCACGCAGCGGGATGACATGAGCCGAGGGCGCGAGACAGCAGGAGGCCATGCCGCGAGGGTGCTAATCGCGGCATGTTTCGTCGCGTCCGTCTTGGACGGCCCGGCCCGGGCCGCCGATGCGCGGGAGCGCTGGTCCACTCCCTACGGCGTGGAGGCCAACCGCCCTGTCCCGGGAGCCGAGCCGCCGCCGCGTTACTTCCCGCGCGCGGATGAGGACAGCACGCCGCGACGGGAGCGTGCGAGACCCCGACGGGTCGCCTGTATCCCGAGAAGCGTTCCCATCCCCACCGACGCGCCGGACGATCCGAGCTATGTCGGATCGACCTACGGGCTCGGGAAACCGAGCTATTACGGCTTCAAACCGGCACTGGGCGTGGACGATCCCTTCGGTCGGTCCCTCCTACCCTATTGCAACTGACCTTGGGCGCTCGCGGCATCTGGCCTTCCGGCGCCGAGTTGAGATAGTCGGAGGACAGCCCGACATCCCTTAGAGCCCTGCCGAAGAGCCCCGATGAGCAGCCAAGCCTCGCCCGTCACCCCGGTCCGGTTCGACACGGTGGACCCCATGCGGACCTGCATCCGCGCCTGGAAGGCGGCGGGCGACCGTGTCGTCTTGGTGCCTACCATGGGTGCCCTGCACCAGGGCCACCTCTCCCTCGTGACCCGGGCGCGGGAACTGGGGGAGCGGGTCGTGGTCAGCATCTTCGTCAACCCGACGCAGTTCGGGCCGAGCGAGGATTTCTCGCGCTATCCGCGCGATACCGAGGCCGATCTTGCGCTGCTGTCGGAGGCGGGCGTCGATGCCGCCTACCTTCCCACCGTGGAGACGATGTACCCGGCGGATTTCTCCACCAGCCTCACGGTGGCGGGCATCTGCGAGGGATTGTGCGGCGCGTTTCGTCCGGGCCATTTCTCCGGCGTCGCCACGGTGGTGACGAAGCTCGTCAACCAGGTCCAGCCCGATACCGCCCTGTTCGGCGAGAAGGATTTCCAGCAATTGCAGGTCATCCGCCGCGCGGTGCGTGACCTCGACATCCCCGTCGCCATCGGCGGCGTCCCGACATTGCGAGAGGAGGACGGCCTCGCCCTCTCCTCGCGCAACCGCTACCTCGATGCACAGGAGCGACGGATCGCCCCTCTTCTGCACCGCGAACTGTCGATCATCGCCGAAGGATTGCGGGCGGGGAACGCCGCGTCCCCCCTCGTCTCCGCCTCGACCGATCGGCTGATCGCGGCCGGGTTCAGCACGATCCAGTATCTCAGCGTGTGCGATGCCGACACGCTGGCCCCGGTGGAACACGCCACGGGAGCGACCAGGATTCTGGTCGCCGCCTATCTCGGTTCGACGCGACTCATCGACAACGTGGCGGTCTGACAGTCCGTCATCTTACAGTGATTTACTGGCGCGGTCGGTCGAGGCGGTGGGCCATGAAGAAATCGACCATCGCCCGTGACGCATCGGGTCCGCGACGGTCGGTGTAGCTGCCCGACGGGTCGCCCCCCGACCAGGCATGGTTGAGGCCGCGCACGACCCAGCTTTCCACCACCACACGATCGGTCTCGTCGGCATAACGCGTGCGGATATAGGAGAGCCCGCCCGGACTCACGCCGTCCGAGACGGAAGGCGTGAGCGCATCGACGCCGGCCTGGAGCAGGACCTGCTCGCCATTGCGCGGGTGGACGGTGCTGTCGTTCTCACCGTGAACCATGATGGTCGGAACGCGGGGCGTCCCTCCCTGCAGAGTGGCGGCGGCTCCCGAAGGCCCGAGACGCATCGTCGTCAGCGCCGAAGAGACGTCGCCGGCGCATCCGGCCGCGAGGCCGGAATGCACGCCGACGGCGGCGTAGAGATCGGGATAGGCCAGGGCCACGTTGGCGGCGGCCGCGCCACCGGCCGAGAGGCCGGCGATGTAGACCCTGCGCGGATCGACATCGTAGCTTTGCATCACCTCACGGGTAAGGCCAGCGATGATCTCGGCCTCGCCCAGGCCCCGTGCCTGATCGCCGGGCTGGTACCAGTTCCAACAGCGCTGGCCATGGTCCCTCGTGCTCTGGCCTGGATAGGCGACGAGGAACCCTTCCTGCTCGGCAAGGAGGTTCATGCCGGTTCCGGCAGCGAAATCGTCCGGTGACTGGGTGCAGCCGTGCAGCATCACAACCAGGGGAGGATGGGTGACCGTACGGCTAGGAATGTAGAGCTTGTAGTCGCGCGCACCCGCTTCGTTGGCGAAGGAATGCGCGGTGAAAGTTCCCTCTCCCGTGGTGAGAGACGGAACGTTTCCGTCCCGGAACAGCGTCGCAGGATCGAACCCCATGAAGCCGGACGTCGCCGGAGCGGGAGCATTCGCGCCTTGAGCGACCGCGCCTGATGGCGACGACAGGCCGAATTTCCGCGCGACCTGATCCAGGGCCCCACGAAACTGATCGTGCAGACCTTCCGCGATCCCGCCTGCCGAATGCGTGGAGGTTGCGGCGTCCGCCGTCTGACCGGAATGGCTGGCGCCCTGGCTCCCGAACAGGCCGCGCTGGATGAGATCGGACGCTTCCTGCAAGCGGCCCGCCCCCGTCAGCTTGGTGGCTTCGACGAGATCGGCCAGACGTGCCTGTGTCCGGTTCGGGTGATCAGCCATCGCATGATCGCTTTCTTGGGTGTTGGACATGTGTGTCGACGAGCGGCCTGCGGATCTGATCGATGCAGGATAAAAGCTGATCCGGCATCGACGATGGGCTCGATTCGCCTCCGCGCCGACTCGTTGTGCAAAAATGTAAGCTGGTTCTGTTGCAATGCAATATGTGTTTTATTGCATTGCACCTAGGCAATATTTACTCGCCTCCGCTCTCGCTGACATAGTCGCGCCAGATCGGGCTTGCACTGAGAGATGAGACGAACGCAGCATGCTGAGTAACGTCCAAGGGGTTCAAGCGGTTGCGCAATCGGCGTGGCCCCGTGGCGACGGGACCGTCGCCGGAGGCAACGATCTGGATGGGTTCGGCGGCCTCGACCATCGCCAGGCCAAGGCTTGTCTGCTTGCCGCCCAGCAGCTCGATATAGACCTCGGCCAGGATCTGAGCGTCGAGAAGCGCACCGTGTTTGGTGCGCCGCGTCGTATCGATCCCATAGCGGACGCAAAGCGCGTCGAGGCTGTTGGAAGCGCCGGTATGCTTGCGCCGCGCCATCTGCAGCGTGTCGACCACCGCCCCCAGGTCGATCTGCGGCGGCCCGCCTTCGCCGAGCCGGGCGAACTCCATGTTGAGGAAGCCCACATCGAAGGGCGCGTTGTGGATCACGAGGGGGGAATCGCCGCAGAAGGCGACGAAATCATCCACGATCGCCGAGAAGACGGGTTTGTCGGCCAGAAACGCGTCGGAGAGACCGTGGACGCCGAACGCACCCTGCGAGACCGGCCGTGTCGGATTGACGTAACGGTGGAAGGTCACCCCCGTCTGGATATGGTTGATCAGTTCGACGCAGCCGATCTCGATCAGCCGGTCCCCGTTCTTGGCATCCGTACCGGTGGTTTCGGTGTCGAGGACGATCTCACGGAGCATGGTGCGGTCCATTCGAGGAGAAACGAAGCGGTCGGTCAGGCTTGGCCTGCGCCGACGAGCCGTTCGATGAGAGCGTCGACCTGATTTTCGGCGCCAGCAAGGCCAAGCCCGGTATCGATGAGGAAGTCGGCACGGGCGCGCTTATCGGCATCGGGCATCTGCTTGGCGAGGATCGCGGCAAAAGCCGCCTCGGACATGCCCGGGCGCGCCAGCACACGCTGCCGCTGAACATCGGGATCCGCCGTCACCACCAGAACCGCATCGCATCTCGCCTCTCCGCCGGTCTCGAACAGGAGGGGGATGTCGAGGATCACCAGGGAGGCGTCGGCGTACTCGTCGAGGAAGCGCTGCTCCTCCGCGCGGACGAGGGGATGGATCGCGGCTTCCAGCCGGGCGAGAGAATCCGGCCGGCCGAGCACGTGGTCCCGCAGGCGCGCGCGGTCGACGGAGCCGTCCTCCGCGATGGCGTCGGGGAACAGGTCGGCGATGAGGCGGGCGCCGGCTCCACCCGCGGCGTAGAGGCGCCGCACCGCCGCATCCGCGTCATGGAGCGGGATGCCGCGCCGGGCGAACATGGCGGCCGTGGTCGATTTCCCCATGCCGATGGAGCCGGTGAGACCGAGGATGAAGGGCCGGATCATCGCTTCGCGACCAGATCGGCGACGACGAGGGCGCGCAGCTCCGGCGTCACTACGGGACGGGTCCCGAACCAGCGCTCGAAACCCGGCACTGCCTGATGCAGCAGCATGCCGAGCCCGTCGACCACGCGATGCCCTCGCGCAGCTGCCGCTGCGAGGAGCGGCGTCTCCAAGGGCGAATAGACGATATCGGCGACGGCACATTCAGCCGGCAAACGGTCGAGAGCGATGTCGAGAGGCGGCTTGCCGGTCATGCCGAGTGAGGTGGTGTTGACGAGAAGCCGCGCGCGGCGGAGGGCATCGTCGAGCCCGTCCCAGTCGATGGCCTCCACGCGGGACGGGTCCAGTTCCACGATGGCCTCGGCCCGCGAGCGCGTGCGGTTGGCCACGAGGATGCGGCTCGCCGGCCGGTCGAGGAGGCCCGCAACGACGGCCCGTGCCGCCCCTCCCGCTCCGAGGATCACGACATCTCCCCCATCGGCGCCGAGCCGGTCCGCCCCGAGGGTCTCGTCGAGATGGGCGGTGAAGCCGACGGCGTCGGTGTTGTCGCCGACGAGACGTCCCTGCCCGTCGAAGGAGAGCGTGTTGACCGCGCCGATCCGCCGGGCGGACGCCGTCAGCACCTCGGCCCCGGCGAAGGCGGCTTCCTTATGTGGCAAAGTCACGTTTCCGCCGGCGAACCCGGCAGCCTTCAGGCCGCGCAGGAAGGTCCCAAAATCCTCCGGCGCCACGTCGATCCGCTCGTAGGACCCATCGAGCCCGAGGGTCGAGAGCCAGTGTCCGTGGATCATCGGCGACCGGGAATGGGCGATCGGATGACCGACGACGAAGGCTTTGATCATGAATGGGTCTCGCGGGGCGTTCGGGATCAGAAGGCAAGGCAGCCATGGCAGCGCAACCGGTCAAGCAATCCGGTCAGCGGCAGGCCGAGGATCGTGGCATGGGCGCCTTCGATTTCCGCGAACAGATGGATGCCGAGGCCTTCCAGCTGGTATCCCCCCACCGTGCCGGTGACGCGGTCATGCCCGGCAATCGCCAGATAGGTGTCGATGGCGACCGCGCTCAGATCCCGCATGGTCAGACGGGCCTCGTCATGCATCACGTCCGGCTCCCGTCCCGGTACGATGAGGGCGGCGGCGGAATGCAGCGAATGCGTCCTGTTGGATAGCCGGCTCAGCTGATGTTTCGCCGCGTCGAGGGAGGCGGATTTGTGGAACACCTCCCCGTCGCAGGCGAGAACCTGATCCGCGGCCAGGACGATCCTGTCGCGGGCCTTTTCCGCGACCGCCCGTGCCTTGGCCAGGGCCAGTCGGCGAGCGAGATCGGCGGGGGCGAGGGGGCCTGAATCGGCCTCGATGCCGCGCTCGTCGACATTCGGGATCACGACTTCCACGTCGAGTCCGGCCGCTTCCAGGAGATGCCTGCGCGTCGGCGAGCCGGAGGCAAGAACCAATGGACGTTCGGGAAGCCAGAGATGGGTCATGACGGAGCTCGTTTCGCGTTTCACGCCACGATGAACTTGAGCCGGTGCTCGCGGTGGAGATCGAGGATCGCGGCGGCGGTCTCCTCGATGGACCGCCTCGTGACGTCGATGGTCGGCCAGCGATGTCGGCTGCAGAGTTTGCGGCAGGCGGCGATCTCGTCGGCGACGGCGTCGCGATCGACATAGAGAGAGGTGTCGTCCGCCTTCAGGCTCAGCAGACGGTTCTGACGAATCTGCACGATCCGCTCAGGAGACGCGAGAAGGCCGACCACGAGGGGCTTGCGGGCGTTCTCGAGATTGGGCGGCACCGGCATGCCGGGCACGAGCGGGAAATTCGCGGTTTTCAGCCCACGATTGGCCAGATAGATCGCCGTCGGGGTCTTCGAGGTGCGGCTGACGCCCACGAGGATCACGTCGGACTCGTCGATGTCGAAGGGCAGGTTGCCGTCGTCATGCGCGAGGGTGAAGTTCATCGCGTCGATGCGCTTGAAATATTCGGCGTTCAGCATGTGCTGCGCCCCGGGCCGCGCCGTCGTCTCCGCACCGAGATAGGATTGGAGCAGGGCGTGGACCGGCTGAAGCACGGAGAGGCAGGGCGAGCCGGTCTCGCGACAGGCCGCTTCCAGACGCTCGGTCAGGTCGTGCCCGACGAGCGTGTAGAGAACGAGGCCCGGCGCCGCCTCGATCTCGGAAATCACCCGTTCGAGCTGGGCCGAGGATCGCACCAGCGGATAGACATGCTCGATGGCCGAGACGCCTTCATACTGGGCGGCGGCGGCGCGACCCACATTGATGAGGGTCTCACCGGTGGAATCCGACACGAGATGGAGATGGAAGTAGCTGCGACTCATCGGAAATTCCCATCCCAGGCCGGCGGACGGGCTCGAGGGATCTCCGGGTTATCCACCACACCTGAAGGCCGGAGTCGACAGGTGGGGATAAAGCACCCCTGTCCGGGCCGGGGGCGGAACCTTCCCCCGCGTTGTCGACTCTCGCGTCAACATGCAGACCAACGACCCTCGTCCCGATCCCGGTTTGGGAGATTCAGGGAGGGTTCGGGCACGAGGGACCCATCACGGCGCGCAAGTCGCTGATTAGACTTCCCGTTCTCGAAAGTTAGCGCGAACCCGTTAAAGCCCCGTTAACGGCGGTGGCGCGGGGATGGGGTGTGGACAAGTTCGCGGTCCCGTCATCCCCCGTCTAAAAGAAAAAACAGAGTCCTAGAATCTCTCTTTTCTTATTAGATAGACGGGACGGGGACAGGGATTTTCGGCCACCCCCGGAGGCTCTCGCAGGGAACAGGGCTTTCGGAAGTGGGCATCGGAGAAGCGGGCACGTCCTGCGGTAAAACAACGTCCCTCGGCAAAAGATCTTCCCGAGAAGGGGCAGGGACGTCATAGCTCTGTTCCAAGGGGGGTCTCCCCCCATCAAGATGGACCGGGCGGATACGCGCATGACTCGACGTGACGGCACCGATCGTGCGCTGCTTCAGGTTCTCGACGGCAAGCCGTCCCGGATTCCTCCCGCCTGGATGATGCGGCAGGCCGGGCGCTACCTTCCGGAATATCGCGAGGTCCGGGCCAGGGCCGGCTCTTTCCTCGACCTCTGCTACAATCCGGACTTCGCCACCGAGGTGACCCTGCAGCCGATCCGGCGGTTCGGCTTCGACGCGGCGATCCTGTTCTCCGACATCCTCGTCGTGCCGGACGCCCTCGGGCAGAATGTCCGCTTCGTCGAAGGGGAAGGCCCGCGTCTCGACCCGGTCCATGGCCGGGACGAATTCGCCCGCCTGAAACAGGCCGACGATCCGAGCATCTTCCAGCATCTGGAGCCGGTCTTCGAGACCGTCCGGCGCCTGCGCTCCGAATTGCCGGCCGAGACGACGCTTCTCGGGTTCTGCGGCGGTCCCTGGACGGTGGCGAGCTACATGATCGGCGGACGTGGCACGCCCGACCTCGCTCCCGCCCGCGCGCTCGCCGATACGGAGACCGCCCTGGTGGAAGCGCTCATCGACCGCCTGGTCTCGGTGCAGATCGAGTACCTGTCGCGCCAGCTCGAAGCTGGCGCCGATGCGGTCCAGATCTTCGAATCCCATGCGGGTTCGCTGCCCCGGGCTCCCGGGGCGACGGCGGACGCCCTAGAACATTGGAGCTTTTCCCCCATCGCCCGCATCGTCGACGGGGTCAGGGCCCGCGTGCCGGGGGCGAAGATCATCGTCTTCGCCCGGGGCTCGGGCCTCGAAGGCCATGCCCGCGTGATGGCGGAGACCGGGGCGGACGCCGTCGGCGTCGATTGGAGCGTCGATCTGAAGGCCCTGCGCGGTGCCGTGACGCCGCGCACCGTGACCCAGGGCAACATCCACCCCGAAACGCTGATCGAGGGTGGCGAGGCCCTCGACGCGGCCGTGGACGGGGTCCTCGAGGCGACGGAGGGGCTGCCGCACATCTTCAACCTCGGCCACGGCATCACCCCGCAGACGCCGATCGCCCATGTGGAGCGGATGCTCGCCAGATTGCGGCGCTGACCTCGGACCATGGCCGACACGCTCTATCCTTGGATCAAGGCGATCCACGTCATCGCCGTCATCTCCTGGATGGCGGGGCTGCTCTACCTGCCGCGCCTCTTCGTCTACCACGCGTCCCTGCCCGAGGGGCCGGCCTCCTCGGCCCAGTCCGAGACGTTCAAGGTCATGGAACGGCGCCTGATGAAGGCGATCATGAACCCAGCCATGATCGTCACCTGGCTGCTCGGCCTGTTCCTCGTCTGGCAGAGCGGGTTCTACGCGTCGGGTTGGATGCAGGCGAAGTTCGCCCTGGTCCTCGCCATGAGCGGCTGCCACGGCTGGTTCTCGCGGATGGTCAAGGATTTCGCCGCCGACCGGAACGCGCGGACCCACCGTTTCTACCGGATGGTCAACGAGGTCCCGACGCTCCTCATGGTGGCCATCGTCATCCTCGTCATCGTCAAGCCGGGATTCGGATCATGATCGCATCGCATCCTCGTTACAGAGCATGGGGCCTCGCCGCGGTCATGATGCTGGCCGCATCCGGTGCCGAGGCCGCGAGCTTCCCGTGCGAGAAGGCGGAGACGCCCGACGAAAAGGCGATCTGCGGCCATCTTCCCCTCAACGATCTCGACGTGGAGATGGCTGTCCGGTTCGAGATCCTGCGCGGGCTCCTGCCCATGGGCGGAAACGCCAAGCTGCGCGACGACCAGGAGTCCTGGCTGCAGGAACGGCGCAGCTGCGCAGCGGATGTCGCCTGCCTGACCAAGGCCTACGAGGCGCGCCTGAAGACCCTACGCGGCGTCTTCTCGGAATTCGCCAAGCAGGGGCCGCTGTAGGAAGCAGGCCCCAGGCGGGCCTCAGCCCAGCCGTGTGAGCAGCCGGTCGATCAACGGGTTGTCCGGGCCGAAGGCGTAGTCGATCCGCCTGACGCTGACCGCGCTCGCTCCCGATTTCACGAGATCGTCCACGAGGTCGAACGTGGCGTCCACCGGGCAGTGGAGCACGATCTCGGCGCTCCGGTTCTCCGGCATGCCGTAGGGCAGCTGGGCATCGTGCAGGGCGCTGATCCCGGCGAGATCGAGATCGCCGTCGGCCGGCATCGCCGCCCGGATCTCGCGGGTGAGGCGCGCCCGCTCCTCCGCCGCGATCCGGCCGAGCACGGTGCGCAATGCCTTCTTCTGGCTCTGGCCCCAGGGCGCCGTCAGCGATGCGACGAGATTGGCCTCCGAGCGCAGGATGATGCCGTCGTCGAGGATCTTGAGGGCGTTCGCAGCGAGCGTCGCCCCCGTGGTGGTGATGTCGACGATGATTTCCGCCGAGCCCGAGGCGGGGGCGCCTTCCGTGGCGCCGAGGCTCTCCACGATGCGGTAATCTGCCACCCCGTGCTCGGCGAAGAACCGCCGGGTCAGGTTCACGTATTTCGTGGCGATGCGCAGGCGACGCCCGTGGCGGATGCGGAGTTCGGCCGCGACCTCGTCGAGATCGGTCATGGCGCGGACGTCGATCCAGGCCTGCGGCACCGCGACGACGACCGTGGCCTGGCCGAAGCCGAGCGGCGTCAGCAACTCGACCTGGCCCCGCGCATCGGGAAGGCTCTCGCGGATCAGATCCTCGCCGGTGACGCCGAGATGGGCGCTGCCGCTGGCGAGCTGGTTGGCGATCTCGGAAGCCGAGAGGTAGCGCACCTCCACATCCGGCACGCCGACGAGCTTGCCGCGATAGTCGCGCGCTCCCGCCCCTTGGGCGAGTTTTAGCCCCGCCCGCGCGAAGAAGGCGGAAGCGTTCTCCTGCAGGCGGCCTTTCGAGGGCACGGCGAGGACGAGGGGGCCCTCGGCCGGGCTTTGCGAAGCCTGGTGAGTCGGAACGGTCTCAGCCACGGGACGATCCTTCCGACGTGAGGACACGGGACAGCCAGACGGCGCAGCCCACCGCCGGGATCGGCGTGGGACTGCCCAGATGCTGGAGCAGGCCGTCATAGCGGCCGCCGCCGACGAGGGGGGCGGCGCCCTGCCCCCGCGTCACCTCGAAGATGAAGCCGGTATAGTAATCGAGGTTGCGGGCGAAGCTGCCCGAAAACCGGAACCGCTCCACGTCGAGACCACGCGCGGCCATGAAGCCGGTCCGTTCCTCGAACAAGGAGAGGGCGGCTTCCAGCGGCGCGTAGGTGACGCCCGCCGAGGCGGCGAGCTCGCGCATGGAGTTGGCTGCCTGATCCGGATCGCCCGAGATGGCGCGGTAGCGCTCGACGATGGCGCGGTTCTCAGTGTTGAGCCCGGCGCCGCCATTGGCTCGGGCCGAGGCCTTGGCGAGGAAGCGTTCCGCGATCTCGCCGGCGCTGCGTCCGCCCACGCGCGAAATGCCGGCGATGGACAGAACGTCCTCGACGAAGGCGCGCACGCCCTTCGGATCCTGGCCCTGGATCGCCGCCAGGAGGCCGGCATGCGGGTCCTCCACCGTCGCGACGGTGGTGACGTCGTCCAGGGAGCGGCCGGCTGCCAGCGCTCGCAACGTCCGTCGCTTGGCGGCCGGCGGCACGTTGAGCCCATCGAGCAGCGCGTCGATGACGCCCATATCGCCGAGCCTCACCGAGACCTCACCGGCTCCGAGCAGGTCGAGGCCTTCGAGGGCGAGGCCGAGCACCTCCGCATCCGCCGCCGGGATGTCGGTCCGGCCGATGGATTCGATGCCCGCCTGGAGGAACTCCTCCGCCTCGCCGGAACCGAGCCGGAAGACCGGGCCGAGATAGCTGTAATCGGCGGTCGTCCCCACGCCGCGCGCCAGATGCTGGCGGCAGACCGGAATGGTGAATTCCGGCCGCAGGCACAGTTCCGCGCCCGACGCGTCCTGCGTCACGAAGATACGCCGGCGGATATCCTCGCCGGAGAGTTCGAGGAACGGCTCCACCGGCTGCAGCACGGCGGGCGTCACCGGGCCGTAGCCTCCGTGCGAGAAATGCGCGAGGAGCCGCGTTCCCTCATCCGCTCGCACGGTGTCGATCGGATCGACTGCCTCCGGTCTCGTCATGGTTCACCCGCCGCCTGATGCCGGGTCCTTTATCAACAGCATCCGGACTTGGCGACCACCCACAGAGCGGGAAGTCCGCCGACCTCCCATGCGGGCGGTGTCGGCGTCTCAGATCCAGCCCTGCAATTCGCGGCGGACCACGTTCTCGATCACCTTCATCCCGAGGTCGCTGTCGTTGAGACAGGGGATGTAGGCGAAGCGCTCGCCGCCATTGTCCTCGAAATAATGGCGGTTCTCACCGTCGAGCTCCTCCAGGGTCTCGAGGCAGTCGGCGGTGAAGCCCGGCGCCACGATGGCCATGCGCTTCACGCCGGATTTGGCGAGGGTCTGCACGGTCTCGTCGGTATAGGGCTTGAGCCATTCCTCGTTGCCGAAGCGCGACTGGAAGGTCGTGCGCATCCGTTCCGTCGAGAAGCCCAGGGCCTCGCGGATCAGCCGCCCGGTCTTCACGCATTGGCAATGGTAGGGATCGCCCTTGAGAAGGTAGGATTTCGGCACCCCGTGGAACGAGGTGAGGATCACCTCCGGCTCGAAATCGAGCTTGGCCAATCCCTCGCGGATCGAGGTGGCCATCGCCTCGATATAGACCGGGTCGTCGTGATACGGCGCCGAGACCCGGACGGTCGGCTGCCAGCGCATCTGCATCAGCGCCTTGAAGGCCTGGTCGCAGGCGGTAGCCGAGGTGGCGGCGGCATATTGCGGGTAGAGTGGTACCAGCAGGATGCGGTCGCAGCCCTGGTCGAGGAGCGCCTGGATGCGCAGGGACACTTCCGGCTTGCCGTAGCGCATCGCCCAGTCGACTACGACGGAATCGCCCATCGCCGCCTGCAACCGCTCGGACTGTCCGCGGGTGATGGTCTTGAGCGGACCCTCGTTGCGCTCGTTGTTCCACACGCTGGCATAATCCCGACCCTTCGGGCCGGGACGCTTCGTGAGGATGATGAGGTTCAGGATGGGCCACCAGATCAGCCGCGGCACCTCGATGACGCGCCGGTCGGACAGGAACTCTTTGAGATAGCGGCGCATGGGCCAATAGCTCGTGCCCTCGGGCGTGCCGAGATTCATCAGAAGCACGCCGACCCGGCCCCAGCGCACGGGCGGATGGTCGGAGGGCAGGCTGGCGGTCGCGGAGGAGTTGGTCTGCAACGGCTTGAGGTCCTTGAGGGACGTCGGTTCGACGCGTTCGTTCATCGGGTTTCCGAAGCGCCGACGTGAGGCGCGGTTATCTGAATGACGCCATTCCGGCACAGTTGTACCAGACGGCATATCTATCTAGAGCACGAGACCTGCCAGCGACCATCTCGTCAATGAAGGCGCGACATGCCGTCTCCCCGGTACTTCTTCAACCACTTCATGCCGTTCACCGGCTACCCCTATAAGGGGGCGCCGACGGTCTGCAATCTGTGCGGATCGGGCGAGACCGTGACGGTGGCGGAGACCGACCGGCGGCTGAAGACCCTGAAATCCATCGCCTGCGCGCAATGCGGGCTGATTCGCACCGACCCGATGCCGACGCCGGACGAATTGGCGCATTACTACGCCCATGCCTACCGGGCGGATTATCAGCTCGCCTTCGCCGGTGGGCCGCCGCGCCACCACCTCAACCGCTCGGCCCGCGAAGCGACCTTCCGCGCCGACTTGCTGGCGCCGAAGCTGAAGCCCGGTGCCCGGGTGCTCGATTTCGGTTCGGGTTCGGGCGAGTTCCTGGCCGCCGTCCGCGCCCGGGGCTGCGAGGCGGTCGGCATCGAGCCCGGCCGGGACTACGCCGCCTATGCCCGCCAGCACCACAAGGTCGAGGTTCTCGACGATGCCAGCGACGAGCGTTTTCCGCCCGGGCATTTCGACGTGATCTCGACGCATCACGTGCTCGAGCACCTGCGCGATCCGGCCGTGGTGATGGAGCGCCTGTCGCGCTGGCTGAAGCCCGACGGGGTGCTCTATGCTGCCGTGCCGAACATGGCCGCCACCGGCAAGCCGCCGCACGAGCGTTTCCACTTTGCCCATGTCCACGGCTACGTCCGGGAGACCTTCGACCTTCTCGCCCGTCGGGCCGGACTCGTCCCCCATCCCGAATATTGGCGGGAGGACACGACGGTCGTCTACGTGAAGACCGACGCCCCGGTGGGCGAACTCGCCAATCCGGGCCTCGCCCAGCGCTTGGCCGTCGATCTGAAGCCGATGCCGGCCGCCGCCTATCTGGTGTCAGGCGCCTGGATCTGGCCAATGATCCGCCGCAACGCCAAGGCGGTGCGCGACGGTTTCGCCTCTCGCTGAGTTCGGCGTTCCGGCCTCATGCCGGAACCGGTGCCCCGTTGTTGCATCGGCTTCATCGATCGCGTCCACACTGGATTTCGGGTGGAAACTCCACCGCCCGGCCCCTCGGAGACCTGTCGCGATGCCACGTCCTACCCGTCGTCAGACCCTGAGCCTCGGTCTCGGGGCCGGTCTCGCGGCAGGCTTGGCCGCGCCCGCCCGTGCCGGGGCGATCGAACCGACCTTCACGCTCCTCCTCGTCAACGACATCTACCTGATGTCCGAGGTCGAGGGCCGTGGCGGTTTCGCCCGCCTCAACGCTGTGGTGAAGGCCGAGCGGGCGCGCGGCGTGCCGATGCTCTACGCCCATGCCGGCGACACCCTGTCCCCCTCGCTGATGTCGGGGTTCGACCGTGGCGCGCATATCGTCGAACTCCTGAACATCGCGCCGCCGGATGTCTTCGTTCCGGGCAACCACGAATTCGATTTCGGCCCCACGACCTTCGCCCAGCGCATGGGCGAGGCGGCCTTTCCGGTCTTCGCGGCCAATCTGCGCGGTGAGGACGGCAAGCCGCTCAAGGGGATCCGCGACCGGATGATCGTGACGCTCGGCGGGATCCGGGTCGGCATCGTCGGCATCGCCCTCGCCAGCACGCCGGAGAAATCGCAATCCGGCGACCTCGTCTTCGGTCCCGAGATCGAGACGTTGCGCGCGGCGGCCCAGGCCCTTCGCGACGAAGGGGCCGAGCTCATCGTGGGCATCTGCCATACGGCACGGATCACCGACGAGGCCATCATGGCGGCACGGATCGTCGACATTCTGCTCTCCGGCCACGACCACGACCTCGTCGTGCAGTATGACGGGCGCAGCCTGCTGGCGGAATCGAGCTTCGACGCCCGCTACGTCACCGCCATCGACGTCGCCGTGACGGTGAAAGGAGCGGGCAAGGCCCGGACCCTGTCCTGGCACCCGACCTTCCGCATCCATGACACCGCCGACATCACCCCCGATCCCGAGACCCTCGCCCTGACGCAGCGGCTCGAGGCCCGGCTGGCGAAAGAGCTCGATGTGCCGGTGGGGACGATCAGCACGCCCCTCGACAGCCGCATCTCGACCGTGCGCCTCCGCGAAGGCAGCTTCGGCAACCTCGTCGGCGATGCGCTCCGGGCGGCGACGGGGGCGGAGATCGCCCTCACCAATGGCGGCGGCATTCGCGGCAACCGGCTTTATCCGGCCGGTACCGTGCTGACCCGGCGCGACATTCTCACCGAGCTTCCCTTCGGCAACACCACGGTTCTGGTCTCGCTGAAGGGCGCCCAGGTGCGGACCCTGCTGGAATCGGCCCTTGCCGATCTCGGCCGCCCGGCGGGTCGTTTCCCGCAGGTCTCGGGTCTCGTCGTCACGGTGGATCCGGGGGCGAATGCGGGACACCGGATTCAGTCCATCCTCGTGGACGGACAGCCCCTCGACGAGACGCGGACCTATACGGTGGCCTCCAACAACTTCCTCTACGATGGCGGCAACGGCTACGGCCTCCTCGCGGATGGGCGCACCCTGATCGGCGCCACGGACGGCAAGCTCGTGGCCAACGAAGTCATGGCCTATATCGCCCGGCATGCTCCCCTCTCCGTTCCCGAGGACGGCCGGATCGTGATCCGGTGACGGCGCACGGCCCGCTGAGCCTGGCCCTCCACGAGTTCCGCGCCTCGGGCTCGTCCTGGCTGGCACTGCCGTTCTTTTCCGGTGGAGCGGCGGATGCCGTCTGCGCGCGGGTCGATCGTCGCATCGCCGAGGGGGCGACGGTCCTGCCCGCCCCCGATTCCGTCTTCCGCGCCCTCACGCTGACGCCGCTGGAAGCGGTGAAGGCCGTGATCCTCGGGCAGGACCCCTATCCGACGCCGGGCGATGCCAACGGCCTCGCCTTTTCCTATGTCGGTCCCCGCCGGCTTCCGGCCTCTCTCAAGGTGATCCTCGCCGAACTGCCGGGCGCACCGGCGAGCGGCGATCTCACTCCCTGGGCCGGAAGGGGCGTGCTGCTCCTGAACTCCGCTCTCACCGTGGAGGCCGGCAAATCCGGCGCGCATCTGCGCTATGGCTGGTCCGCCCTCACCGATGAGGCCGTGACGGCGGTCTCTGCCCGCCCGACCCCCGCGATCTTCCTGCTCTGGGGCGCACAGGCCCGCGCGCGGGCGGCCCTCATCGACCGCGAACGATGCGGGGTCATCGAGACCGGACATCCCTCGCCGCTCAACCGGTTGCGGGATTTCCCGGGCACGCGGCCCTTCGACGAGGCCAATGCCTGGCTGGCGAGCCGGGGCCTTTCCCCCATCGATTGGTCGCTCGGTTGACGCGGTGAAACGGTCGCTTTGACAGGACGGCCCGGCGGTCTATCTCGGATGGGCAGCATAAGCGGAACGTAAGAATCCGCGCCGCCTCAAGAATGCTTCCGAGGAAACGCCGTCCATGCGCCTGAAACCCGTTCTCACCCTGTGCCTTGCGGCCGGCCTGCTCGCACCGACCCTTGCGCAGGCCCAGATCCGCAACGCGCCTCCGCCCCGTGCCCTGGAATTCGCCGCCTATATCTTCGCCGCCGCGAATGTCTGCGGCTACCAGATCGGCGTCGAACAATTCGATGCCCTGCTCCAGAAGCAGAATGTCAGCGCCGCCGATGTCGGCCCGCGTGGACCTTTCGGCAACAAGGTCCAGACGATCTTCGCGCTGATGTCGAATCAGATGCAGCTGAACCGGGAGCAGGCCTGCCTGGCGGTCGCCGGCGAATACGGCCCCGAGGGCAATGTCGTGAAGAACGTGCTGCTTCCCATGGGCACAGCCACCCCACCCGCCGAAGCGAAGCCTCCGGCCGAGCCCAAACCCGCGCAGTAGGCCCCGCCATTCCGTGCACGCATCGGGACGCATTCGCGTTCCGGTGCGGGATCGCCTATATCGGATTCGTTCCAAGTCCGAAGGTTAGAGATCCATGGCGACGGCGTCGTTCGACACCGCCGGTCGCGACGTCAACGTCGTGGCCGCAATCGAGAAGCTTCCCGAGTTCCAGCCGGACGCCGTTCCGCCGGGTCGCTCGTCCCTCATCGGCCTCACCCGCGAGGAATTGAAGGGTCGCCTTGCCGCCATCGGCGTATCGGAGCGCGAGCAGCGCATGCGCTCGGGCCAGCTCTGGCACTGGCTCAACGCGCGCGGCGCCACCGACTTCGACCAGATGACCAATGTCGGCAAGGGGCTCAAGGCCGATCTGGCGCGGGCCTACACCTTGGAGCGGCCCGAGGTCGTCACCGAGCAGATTTCCCGCGACGGCACCCGCAAGTGGCTGCTGCGCATGGCGCCCACCGGCAAGCACGACCACAATCGCGGCGCCGAGATCGAATGCGTCTACATTCCCGGCCGGGGTCGTGGCACGCTCTGCGTCTCGTCCCAGGTCGGCTGCACCCTCACCTGCAGCTTCTGTCACACCGGCACGCAGCGTCTGGTGCGCAACCTGACCGCCGCCGAGATCACCGCCCAGGTGGTCGTGGCCCGCGACCGGTTGAACGACTGGGTCGGCCAGAACCCGGTGGCTGCCGGCGAGGACGAGACCCGCCGCGCCGTCACCAACATCGTCTTCATGGGCATGGGCGAGCCCCTCTACAACATCGACAACGTCATCGATTCCGTGGGTGTCATGTCGGACCAGGAAGGCCTCGGCCTTTCCCGTCGGCGTATCACCGTCTCGACCTCCGGCGTGGTCCCGCAGATGCAGCGGCTCGGAGTCGAGGCGCATGCCATGCTGGCGATCTCGCTCCACGCGGTGCGGGACGACCTGCGCGACACGCTGGTGCCGCTGAACCGGAAGTATCCTCTGGCCGAACTGCTTGCGGCCTGCCGCCACTATCCCGGCCTCAACAATGCCCGCCGCATCACCTTCGAATACGTGATGCTCAAGGGCGTGAACGATTCCGATGCGGATGCGCGCGAGTTGGTGCGGCTGCTCAAGGGCATCCCGGCCAAGATCAACCTGATCCCGTTCAATCCCTGGCCCGGCAGCATCTACGAATGCTCCGACTGGGAGCGGATCGAGCAATTCTCCGAAATCGTCTATGAAGCCGGCTACGCGTCGCCGGTGCGGACGCCGCGCGGCCGCGACATCCTCGCTGCCTGTGGCCAGCTCAAGAGCGAGACCGAGAAGCTGCGTGCCCGCGCCCGGATGATGTTGGAAGACGGGATCGGCGCCGAGGGTGTCTATGCCGGGGCCGATGACGACGAAGGCTGAGCGCGTCCCATGCGGCTCGTCGGCCGCCTGATCTGGGCGTCTCTCGCCCTGTGTCTGGCCATTCCCTGCGGGGCCCTGGTGCTCGTCGTCGCCATCCTGTTCGATCCGGTCTCCAGCGAGGCGCTGACCCGGCTCGGCCTGTTCGGCTTCCTGCAGGGGATGACCGACCTCGCCTCCGGGATCGGACCCGACGCACTCCTCCTCCTGGCCGCCGGTATCGCCCGCGCCGGGTTCATCCTGCTGGTGCTGCCGCCCCTCGCCATGGCGCTCATCGGCGAGGCGATGAACCTGCGCAGTGCTCCGGCCTATTCCATCGGCACGGGGCTCGCCACCGCCCTCGTGCCGTGGCTGATGCGGGGCGCGCCCGCCTCCCTCGCCGCCCACAACCTCGCCGTTGAGGGACGGGTCACGGCCCTGCTTTTCCTTGCCGGAGCGGCCGCCGGGCTGGTCTATGGCTGGATCGCCATACGCGACCGGCCCGTGGGGGCCTGAACGGGCACCGCTGCCGTTGCGTTGGCTGCGACGGGCATCGGCGCAGGATGCCGTGGGAGAGCCTCGCATGACGGATTGGGCATGACCGGACATCGCTTCAGCCTCGCCTTGGCGCTTCTCACGATCCTGTCAGGACCAGCCCTCGCGCAGGCGGTCCCGGAACTGCCCCCGATCCCTTCCGACGATGCCCGCATCCTCCCCGTCCTCGGGACTCACGGCATGGTGTCCTCGCAGGATGCCCTTGCGACCCGGATCGGTGTCGCGATCCTGAAGGGTGGGGGCAACGCCGTGGATGCCGCCGTGGCGGTGGGCTTCGCCCTCGCGGTAACACTGCCGCAGGCGGGCAATCTCGGCGGCGGCGGGTTCATGCTCGTCCGTCTCGCCGCCACCGGCGAGACCGTGGCCATCGATTTTCGCGAGACGGCACCCGCCGCGGCGACGGCGGACATGTTCCTCGCGCCCGACGGGCAGCCCGATCGCGGCGCATCCATTCGCACGGGCAAAGCCGTCGGTGTCCCGGGTTCCGTGCGCGGATTGGCCGAGGCTCACCGCCTCCACGGGTCGGGACGCTTCACCCTCGCCGATCTCGTCGCTCCCGCCCGTGCCCTGGCCAGGGACGGGATTCCCGTGGAGGGCGGGCTCGCCGATTCGTTGTCCCGCGCCGCCGACCGCCTCGGAAGGTGGCCTTCGAGCCGAGCCGTGTTCTTCCGAGACGGCCGACCGCTCCAGCGGGGCGAGACCCTGGTCCAGCCCGATCTCGCCGGGACCCTCACGGCCATCGCCGAACAGGGGCCCGATGCGTTCCATACCGGCCCGATCGCGGAGCGGATCGCGGCGGCGGCGAGAGATGTCGGCGGGGTGATGACGCCGGGCGACCTTGCCGCCTACCGGCCCGTGATCCGCCAGCCGGTGAAGGGCAGCTATCGCGGCTACGAGATCGTCTCGATGCCGCCACCGAGTTCCGGCGGCGTTCATCTCATCGAGATTTTGAACATCCTCGAAGGGTTCGACCTGGCCTCGATGGGCGCGGGTAGCGCCCAGGCCCTCCACACCCTCGCCGAGGCGATGAAGCCGGCCTATGCCGACCGGGCCACCTGGCTCGGCGACCCGTCCCGTTCGGAGGTGCCGGTGCGGGGCCTCACCGCCAAGGCCTATGCCGAGACCCTGCGCGCCGCCATCGACCCCGCTCGCGCCCGCCCGGCCGACGCGGTGAAGGCGGGTGACCCGCTGCCCTACGAATCCGACCAGACTACCCATTACTCGGTGGTGGACCGCGCCGGGAACGCCGTCTCCACCACCACGACCCTGAATTTCTCCTACGGGTTCGGGCTCGTGGCGGAAGGAACCGGCGTCCTCCTCAACAACGAAATGGACGATTTCTCGGCCAAGACCGGGAGCGTCAACGCCTACGGCCTCGTGGGTGGCCCGGCCAATGCCGTGGCGCCCGGGGCCCGGCCGCTTTCCTCGATGACGCCGGCCATGGTGCTCAGGGACGGACGCCTCGTCCTCGTCACCGGGAGCCCGGGCGGCAGCCGCATCATCTCCACGGTGCTGCAGGTGATCGTCAACGTCATCGATTTCCGTATGAACCTCGCCGAGGCGGTCACCGCTCCGCGCATCCATCACCAATGGCGCCCGGACGTGCTGTTCGCCGAAGACGGGCTCTCGCCGGACACCCTCGCTCTGCTCCGGGCGAAGGGGCACGCGGTGCGGGTGGGGTCGAGTTCGGGCTCGGCCAATTCGGTGATGATGGGAAAGGGATTCGTGGCCGGGGCCGCCGATACACGCCAGCGCGGAACCCTGGCCGAGGGCGAATAGGGCAGTTCGGGCCCGGCGGATGGTGCGGCGGGACTGCGCGCGCTACAGGAAGGGCATCATTCCGGGTTTCCGATGCACATCCTCCGCTCCATCGCCTTCAACATCGTCTTCTATCTCGCCACCGCCCTCATCGCGATCGGCGGCCTGCCGGCCCTCGTCTCGGAGCGGGCCTGCATCCGCGTCGCCCGGTTCTGGGCCCATGTGAGCCTGTGGCTGTTGCGCGTGGTCGGGGGTGTGCGCGTGGAGTTCAGGGGGCTGCACCACCGCCCACCCGGCGCGCTGCTGGTGGCGTCCAAGCATCAATCCGCCCTCGAGACCCTGGCCCTCGTCACCGCCTTCCCGGACTTCGCCTATATCCTCAAGCGCGAGCTGCTCTGGATCCCTCTCTTCGGCTGGTTCCTTTCCCGCTCCGGCATGGTCGCCATCGACCGGTCCAAGGGCACACGCGCCATGGCCGCCATGAACGAGGCGGCGGCCCGCGCCATCCGCGACGGACGCCAGCTCATCATCTTCCCCGAGGGCACCCGCAAGGCGCCGGGTTCATCCCCCGCCTACAAGCTCGGCATCACTCATCTGTACGCGGCCTTGGGCGTGCCCTGCCTGCCCGTCGCCCTCAACAGCGGTCTCTACTGGCCGCGCCGCCAGCTGACCCGCCGCCCCGGCACCACGGTGATCGAGTTCCTCCCCCCCATCGCTCCCGGGCTGGACCGCACGGCGTTCCTGGAGGAGATGCAGACTCGGATTGAAGCCGCCTCCGATGCCCTCCTGGCGTCCGGCCGGGCGGATCTGGCGGCACGCGGTCATGCCGTGCCCGAGACCGGTGCCGTCGCAGAACAATCCAGGACCGCGTGAGCGCTCAGTCTATCCACAGGCTGTGGATAAGCCGGTCGGAGGCACCCTGCGGAGAGCGAAAGCGCGACTCTTGACGGGTGGAAATTGTTAAGATTATTCTGGAACAAAGGGCGAACGAGAAAGCCGTCTCCGTTCTTGTGCCGCAAGGCGCGGAACACGGCTTTCTCCTACGCCCATCCTCTGATCCGGAGATCCCACCGATGCGCGAAGTACGTCTCAGGACGGCGGCCAGCCTGCGTGGAACTCCTGCCCTGGTGCTGAGCGCCTGGCGCGGACGGTCCGGGCGCCGCTACGTCGTCGGCATCCACGAATTGGTCGAGCGCGAACTCGACGACATGGGCGAGGCGGTGGTGATGGCCGTGCGCCGGGATTCCGCCGGGGTCGGCGAACTCATCGCCGTGACTGCGGCGGGGTCGAGCCCGCGCGAACGGCTCACCCGTAACTGGATCGCTCGTGCGCGCCATGGCGGTGCGAACGAGATGCATGTTCACCGCCTCGCCGAGGATGAGGCCGAGCGCTGCGAGATCGTGGCCGATCTTGAGGTGGACCATCCCCTGGATCAGATGATGGGCGTCGCGGCCTGAATCGGCCGGCGGCCATGCTTTCGCCGCGTTGAGACCCGCCAAAGCTCAGTCACGAAGGACCCCCTGTCGACGGCGACGGGGCTTCGAGATCGAGGCGAGCGGACGATGGCGCAGGCACCGGATTTGACGGCCAGGAGACGGCCATCGCGGACCGGCCTTTTCCTGCCCTACATCCTCCTCCTCGCCGTGATCCTGCTCTGGAGCGCGGGCTGGTTCTGGATTCGCGGCAAGGCCGGCTCCGAGATGGATGCCTGGATCGCCCGCGAGGCTTCGGCCGGGCGCAACTGGACCTGCGCCGATCGCTCGATCAGCGGCTATCCCTTCCGGATCGAACTGCGCTGCGCCTCCCTCGCCTTCTCGCGGGCCGATAGCCGCTTCACTCTCGGACCGTTGACCGCGGTGGTGCAGGTCTATCAGCCGCGCCAGGGCATCCTACAGGCGAGCGGGCCGTTCCACGTGGAACAGGACGGCCTCGTCGCCGACGCCACCTGGACCTCGCTTGAGGCGAGTTTCCACGGTACCTCGGATGGGTTCACGCGGGCCTCCCTGGCGGTGGATGGACCGAAAGTCAGCGTGAGAAATGCCGCGCCGCAGCCCATCGACGTGACGGCCAAGCACCTCGAATTCCACGCCCGGCCGACACCTGCCCGTTTCGCCACCGAGGGGGCTGTCGATACCAGCCTGCGGCTGACCCAGGCGAACGTGCCGGTCCTCGATCCCCTCCTCGGCAATACCGCCCCCGTCGACGCGGCGCTCGACGCCACGGTGAATCGGGCCACCACCTTCCGGACCGGGCAGGTGGCGCGTGAGCTCGAAACCTGGCGCCAGGCCGGCGGCAGCCTCGACATCGCCCTGCTTTCCCTGGCGAAGGGAGATCGCCGTCTCCAGGCTCAGGGGAAGATCGCCCTCGACGACGAGCACCGTCCGGCCGGCCAGATCGATATCCGCGCCGCCGGGGTGGAGGCCCTGGTCGGTCAGATCATGGGCCAGCGTTTCGGGGCGGAGAAGGGGGCTCTGATCGGAGGCTTGGTCGGCAAGCTGCTCGGTGGCGGAAGTCGCCGCCAGGACGCCGAAACGGCCGCCACGCCAGCGGCGGCGGGAGATGCCGCCCTCAAGGCGATGCCGCCCCTGCGCCTCGCCGATGGCCGCCTGATGCTGGGTCCGTTCCCGATTCCCAACGTCCAGGTGCCGCCGCTGTACTGAAAGGCCGTTCTACGGATTGCGCCTGGCGTGGATGAGGTCATCATCCCACCCACGACCTCATCCTGAGGCGCGGCGATAGCCGCCTCGAAGGAGGCTTCCAGAAGCCATTGCGCGAACTGGAGCCCTCCTTCGAGGCCTCCGCTTCGCTTCGTTGCCTCGGGATGAGGTGGTGGGCGAGAGACGGGCAGCGCTTGCCTCGGCCGGATGAACCCTACCGTTCGTTGACCGGTTCGTCCTTCGCCGGTTCCGGCGGGGTGCGGCTGCGGCCGAAATCCGCTTCCGCCGTCTCCTGTCCGAGGGCGACGATGCCCCTGCGGATGGCGCGGGTGCGGGTGAACAGGTCGAACAGCGCGTCGCCGTCACCCCAGCGGATGGCGCGGGCGAGGGCCGAGAGATCCTCGTTGAAACGGCCGAGCATCTCCAGCACCGCGTCCTTGTTGGTGAGGAACACGTCCCGCCACATGGTCGGGTCGGAGGCGGCGATGCGGGTGAAGTCGCGAAACCCGCCGGCTGAGAACTTGATGACCTCCGATTGCGTCACGGCTTCCAGATCGGCGGCGGTGCCGACGATGTTGTAGGCGATGAGATGCGGCACGTGGCTGGTGATGGCCAGGACGAGGTCGTGATGCTCCGGCGTCATGCTCTCGACGATGGCGCCGAGCCCCTCCCAGAAGGCCTGGACCTGCGCCGTGGCGGCCTCGTCGGTGCCCTCCGGCGGGGTGAGGATGCACCAGCGGCCCGAGAACAGGGTCGAAAAGCCGGCATCGGGTCCGGAATATTCGGTGCCCGCCACGGGATGGGCCGGCACGAAACGGACGCCTTCCGGCAGATGGGGCGAGACGGCGGCGACCACCGAGGCTTTCACCGAACCGACATCGGACACGATGGCACCGGGTTTCAGATGCGGCGCCATCGCCTCGGCGACGGCCCCGACGGCCCCCACCGGCACGCACAGGATGACGAGGTCGGCACCGGCAATGGCTTCGGCCTCGCCCGTCGCCTCGTCGGCGAGACCGAGGGCCCGCACACGCTCGATCACGACCGGGTCGCGGTCGATGGCGACGATGCTCCGCGCCAGCCCGTATTGCCGTGCCCCTCGCGCGATGGACGAGCCGATCAAGCCGAGGCCGACGATGGCGAGGCGTTCGCAGACGGGGTTCGCCTCAGGCACGGATGCTCTCCTTCACGAAGGCAGTCAGTGCCGTGACGAAGGCCCGGTTCGCCTCTTCGCTGCCGATGGTGACGCGCAGCGCGTCCGGCAGCCCGTAGGAGGTAACCCGTCGGACGATCACCCCGCGTGCGCTGAGATAGGCATCGGCCTCCGCCGCGCTGCGATTCGGCTCGTCGGGGAAATGGACGAGGATGAAATTCGCGACGCTCGGGCTGACCACGAGGCCCAGCGAGGACACGACCTCGGTCATCCAGGCGAGCCACGTCTCATTATGAGCGACCGCCGCCGCTACATGCGCCTCGTCGGCGATGGCCGCCGCCCCGGCCGCGATGGCGCTGCCCGACAGGTTGAACGGGCCGCGAATGCGATTCACCGCGTCGATCACCCCCGCCGGGCCCACCATCCAGCCGATCCGCAGGGCCGCGAGGCCGTGGATCTTCGAGAAGGTGCGGGTCATCACCACGTTCTCGGCCTCGAGAACGAGTTCGAGGCCGGGGCTGTAATCGTTGGTCCGGACATATTCGGCATAGGCCCCGTCGAGGACGAGGAGCACATGCGGGGGGAGCCCTGCATGCAGGCGCCGGATTTCGGCGAAGGGCAGGTAAGTGCCCGTCGGGTTGTTGGGATTGGCGAGGTAGACGATCTTCGTGCGCGGCGTGACGGCGGCGAGGATCGCGTCGACATCGGCGTGAAGATCGCGCTCGGGCACCACCACGGGCGTGCCGCCGGCGGCCAGGATGGCGATGCGGTAGACCAGGAATCCGTGCTCGGTGAAGATCCCCTCGTCGCCCTCCGAGAGATAGGCGTAGGCGAGGAAGGAGAGGAGCTCGTCCGATCCGGCGCCGCAGACGATGCGGGCGGGATCGAGCCCGTAGCGGAAGGCGATGGCCTCGCGCAGGCGTGTGGAATTTCCGTCCGGATAGAGGGCGAGGCGGAACGCCTCTTCGCGCATCGCCTCGATGGCCAGCGGGCTCGGGCCGAGGGGCGTCTCGTTCGAGGAGAGCTTATGGACCTTCACCGCCCCGGGGGCGCCGCTCTTGCCGGGCACATAGGCCTCGATGGCGAGGATGCCGGGGCGGGGGACGGGACGGGACACGGAGGGAGCGGAGGACATGAGCGCGGGCCGGCTGGAGTTCAGTCTGCCCGTCTAACGCAGCTTGTCCGCCTTGACGAGAGAACCGGCCCTCACCTGCCCTGCGTCACACCCGGAACCGGGCGGCGTGGCTGCCGATCTCGTCGAGGCTTTCCACGCTCGCGCCGGTCCGCTCCAGGACCTCGCGCAATTGCCGTCCGCCGACCCCGCCCGGCACGGCGAGAAGAAGGCGGTGACCGTCCGCTGCCGTGGCGCGCGCCACCACCTCGCCGTAGAGGCCCTGCACGGCGCGGGCGCTTTCGGGCGTCCAGCTCTCGAGCCGGGCCGCGTGGAGCACCCAGTCGCGCTGGGCCGCGGCCGGATCGTCGAGGGGGTTGGCCACCACGAAGACCGGGGTTCCGGCGGGATGGGTCGGCCGCTCGATGAAGGGCAGGCGCGCGATGACCTTGGGCCGGCCTTCACCGACGAGGCCCTCCCACCACGGCGCCTCCGGGCTCGGCGGTGCGGAACCTTCGGGGTCAAGGCGGAAGATGCCGAGATCGCCGCGCGAGGCGGCCACGGCCTCGACCACCGCCGCGCAGGTTGGATGCGGCCGGTAGGGCACCGTGAATCCGAAATGGAAGCGCGCCGAGTCGCGCATCGGTGCGTCGCCGCCGGACACGTCGGCATGGACGCTGAACGGGGCCTGGACCCAGGTGAAGGTGGCGATGATGACGCGCCATATCCCCTCCACGGTGTCGAGGGGGAGGAGCCCGCGATGGCGCTCGGCCACGCGCCGCATCATCGAAGCCTCGCGGCCGGGCCGGAAGGCCGAGCCGCTGGCCGAGGTGCGCTTGACCGCGATGAGCCGGTCGATGATCGAGCCGCGCTGGATCAGCAGGGCGTGCATCTCCGCGTCGATCCGGTCGATCTCGGCGCGCAGCTCGGCGAGATTGTCGAGGGGCGGTGCGGGTCTCGTGGTGAAGCGCATGCGGGCTGTCGCGTCCGGCGGCGGGTATGGATCGGGTGTGGATCTTGCCGACCCCGCATGAGGGAGACGGCCGATCGTGTCTACGTTTCCCGAAGCCCGAGGACCAGAGCACCGGTTGTGACCTTCTCGCGCGCGGCCCCTTTCGTTGACGCCCGCGCATACGCACATTACGCCCATCGCTACCCGGCTTCGTCGGGCACCGATGGGAATGGACCTTCGCGAAACGTCGATGGAGCGGCACCCGGCTGTTTCTTCGCATCTCCGCGGAAGCGAATCGGCGAATGACGCGCGAAGACGCCTGATGACCATGTCGCTCGATAGTCTCGCAAAGCCCGACGACGGCAATACCCGGCCGGACGGCATCCCGGCGGATGCGCCGCTCTCCCGCGACCCGCGAAGCCCTGTGGCCCTGTTCGGGCTCGATGAACCCCTGGCGATGGATGCCGGCGTCGATCTCGCGCCGTTCCGGATCGCCTACCAGACCGCCGGCACCCTCAATGCCGACCGGTCGAACGCGGTGCTCATCTGCCATGCGCTCACCGGGGACCAGCATTTCGCCCATACCCACCCGGTGACGGGAAAGCCCGGCTGGTGGGAGACACTGGTGGGACCGGGCAAGCCCGTGGACACCGATCGCTACTTCGTCATCTGCTCGAATGTGATCGGCTCCTGCATGGGCTCCACGGGGCCGGCCTCCACCGATCCCGCAACGGGCAAGCCCTACGGCCTCGATTTTCCGCTGGTGACGATCCGCGACATGGTGCGTGGCCAGGCGATGCTCCTCGACCGGCTCGGCATCCGCGACCTGTTCCTCTGCGTCGGCGGATCCATGGGCGGCATGCAGGTGCTGCAATGGGCGGCCCTCTACCCGGACCGGGTCTTCTCGGCGCTTCCCATCGCCACCGGCGCCCGCCACTCGGCCCAGAACATCGCCTTCCACGAGGTCGGCCGTCAGGCGATCATGGCCGACCCCGCCTGGGCGGAAGGACGTTACCTCGAAGCCGGCACGCGCCCCGCCAAGGGACTCGGCGTGGCGCGGATGGGCGCGCATATCACCTACCTCTCCGAGCCGGCCCTGCACCGAAAGTTCGGCCGCCGCTTCCAGGGCGGGTCCGCGCCGACCTTCTCGTTCAACGCCGATTTCCAGATCGAGAGCTACCTGCGCCACCAGGGCCTGAGCTTCGTCGAGCGGTTCGACGCTAACGCCTACCTCTACCTGACCCGCGCCATGGATTACTTCGATCTCGCGGCCGACCATGGCGGGGTGCTCGCCAATGCATTCCGGAACACCAGGACGCGGTTCTGCGTGATGTCCTTCACCTCCGACTGGCTGTTTCCCACGGCGGATTCCCGCGCCATCGTGCATGCGCTGAATGCGGCCTCTGCCTCGGTCGCCTTCGTCGAGGTCGAGAGCGACAAGGGGCACGATGCCTTCCTCCTCGACGAGCCGGTGATGTTCAACGCCGCCAAGGGCTTCATCGACGCCGCCGCCCGGGCAAGGGGCTTGTGACGTCGGTGAGTCGCGTGGCCCCCGCCCCTTGGAGCACGACCGACACGCTGCCACGCAGCGACGGCGCCCGCGTCGACCACCTCGTCGTGCTCGGCCTCGTGCCGCCCAGCGCCCGCGTCCTCGATATCGGCTGCGGCGACGGCACGCTCCTGGCGCTGCTGCGCGACCGGTGCGGCGTCGACGGGCGCGGCATCGAGCTCTCCCGCGAGGGCGTCAACGCCTGCCTCGCGCGCGGCCTGCCGGTGATCCAGGGCGACGCCGACACCGATCTCGCCAATTACCCCGACGACGCTTTCGACGTGGTGGTCCTGTCCCAGACCATCCAGGCGACGCGCAACCCGCGCATCGTCTTGGAACACCTGCTGCGGATCGGCCGGCAGGTGGTGATCTCGTTCCCGAATTTCGGCCATTGGCGGGTCCGGTCGGAACTGGCCTTCCGGGGCCGGATGCCGGTGACCGAGCTGATGCCGGAGGAGTGGTACGAGACCCAGAACATCCACCATTGCACCATCCGCGACTTCGTCGGCCTATGCCGGACCGTGGGGGCCGAGATCGAGAAGGCCACTGCGCTCGACGCGCGCGGCCGGCCGATGCGGATCTCCATGCCGTGGTGGGTCTGGAACCTGTTCGGCGCGCAGGGAGTGTTCCTCCTGAGGCGCGGCGATGGATCGTCGTCCGACCCGACATAGGGCGATCCGGACGCCCCTCCCGCGAAGCGAGGGTGCGGCTGCCGGCGCCCGCCATGCGGCAATCTCCACCGATGGCCTGCATGGACGACATCCGGCATGAGGGGCGGCCGATGGCGCAGGAGGAGACATCCTATTGAGATTTGGGGATCGAGACCGGACTCGAGCGGAAGAGTCGCGTTCGCCGACGATCATGCATTTGCAGCAGGCATCGAGCGGCCGGTCCTTCGCCCTGCAACTGCTCATCGTCCTGGTCCTGCTCGTCACCGCGCAGACCTATGACGGATCGATTCACGGTCTGGGACACTGGATCGTCCTGTCCGTCTATGCCGGGGCCTCGATCCTCCTGGCGCTGCTCAGCCTGCGAACGGCACCGGGTACCGGCATCCCCATGGGCCCGAGCCGAGGATGGCTCGGCTGGGGCTCGACCCTCCTCAATGCCAGCGTCGCGATCTACGTCCTCGTCGAGCACATGTTTCTGGGCGCCGCCGATACGGAGGAGGCAGCCGCCGCGGTCAGCCGGATCCCGGCCTTCCTGATCCTGCTGCAGACAGCGCTGACCATGCGCGTCTGGCACACCTGCCTCTTCGCCGGTCTGGTGACGGCGGGGTGGGGCGGCGCCATCTTGTTCGTCTCTCTCTCGCCCGAGAGCCACCATCTCGGGCCGCACGTCACCCTCGACCAAGAGGTGCCGGGACTTCTCACCTTCATGGTCGCCAGCCTCGTGGTCCTCGACGGTGTGCGACGGCTGACCTGGGCGGTGGCGGCGACGTTCCGGCTGGAGCGAGAGCGCCTGATTCTCACCCGGTTCGTCCCGGCCGCCGTCGCCGAGGATCTGGCGCAGGGCGGCGGCCCGGGCGAAGTCCAGGAACGTCATGCCTGCCTGTTCGCCCTCGACATCCGCGGCTTCTCGGCCCTGACGCGGACACGGCCTCCCCAGCAGGTGGTGGAGGTCCTCATGGAGATGCGCGCCCTGACGCATCGGGCCGTGACGGAACGCGGCGGCATCGTCGACAAATATATCGGCGACGGCGTGCTGGCGCAGTTCCTCGTCGGCCCTCCCCAGGCGCAGGCGCGCGCGGCCTTCACCTGTGCCGAGGCGGTCCAGCTGCGGCTGGCGGCCCTCAACCGGCGCCTCGCGGAGAAAGGCCTTCCCTCGTTGCGCGTCACCATCGCGCTGCATGCCGGCGACGTCCTCGTCGGCGTCTTCGACGACGGTCATCGCGCGGAATTCACCGTGCTCGGCCCGGCGATGAACACCCTCGCGCGCATCGAGGCGCGGGCCAAGGCCGTGGACCTCCCGATCGCCATCTCGGAGGATTTTCGCGATCTCCTTGCCGGCTCCGGGGCGAGCGGTCTCAACTGGATCTCGGCCGGGACGGTGAGCGAGGCCTCCGGGCCCCGGCTCTACGCCGTCGCGCGCTGAATCGTATCCGGCCCGATGCCATCGGCAGACTCGTCACTTAATCCCGCATGGTTCGTGTGCCGTGACACGTCATGAAGGAAAAAGACTTCCTATATCAGTTTCATACAGAGTGAAGCGGGCCAAATATCTGGTCTGCACTGTAAAGGAACTTATTAAACGCCATGATGAACCGTATCGCCGCCGTCGCTACCGCTCTTGTGCTTGGCGCTGCTTCGATCTCTTCTGCAACGGCGTTCGAGCGCCCCTCGCGCTACACCTCGTTCTCGCCCTATGATGTCACCGAGACCGGCTCCCTCAGGGAGGTCAGCCGCCCGCCCGCCTATCTGGGCTGCCCGATGAGCTCGGCCGCCGAAGGCAATGCCAACCAGCAGAATTTTCCGGTCCAGCAATACGGTCAGACCTCTGGCGGAAACCGCTGCTGATCGTTTGAGACGAGAGGGACGAACATGGTTCTGAAGGGCTTTTCCTACGCCATGATCGGTGCCTTCGCGGGCGGCCTGATCTGGACGATCGTCGGCACCGCGAGCGTCTTACTGGCCTCGTAGGTCGGATCTTTCACCAAGACCGGAACGCTGTGCGGCGGGGCGAGAGCCCCGCCGTTTCCATGTCAGGGATCGCGCCGGATCTCCAAGGTGGCGACCTCGTAGGTGATCGCCCCCCCTCCCCTTTCGAACTGTCGGATGACCGTCCGCAATGCGCCGGGCGAGAGGGGACGGACGGTGCCCGGCGTTCCCGCCCCGATGGCGCGAAGCGAGCGGAGGAAGGCCCGGCCGTCCGCGTGCTTCTCGACGACCGGCTCCAGGAACAAGTTACTCGTGCAGCCGGCAAATTGTAGTCGGGCCAGGGCCTTCGCCGTCGGATAGGACGGCGTGGCGGGGCGATGGCCGACGGCCTCATGTGCCGCGTGCCATTCGCGGAATGTGCCGGACGCCAGGGTCGTCACCGCGAGGAATCCGCCGGGTGCCAGCAGACCGGCGAGGCGGCCGAGCGTGCCCTCCAGATCCTCGAACCATTGCGCCGCCAGGCTCGAACAGATCAGGTCGAAGCCCGGCGCCAGGCAGGGCCGCTCTCCGTCCATGACGAGAAAGGTCAGGTCGGGCCGATGCTGCATGCGCTCACGCCCCCGCCGGATCATGGCGGGTGCCAGATCGGAGGCGACCATCAGGCCGGGCTTCACACGAGCGAGGACGGCCTGCGTGAGGAAGGCGGTGCCGCAGCCGATCTCGAGAATGCGTGGCGATGGGGCGAGGGGCAGGAGGGCGATGCGTTGCGCCAGCCGTCCAGCGACCTCCGCCTGGATGATTCCGGCGGCATCGTAATGATCTGCCCCGTCGAAGGCCCGGGCCACAGCCTGTTTCCAGGAACGCATCGGTGCCGTCGGCGGGGTCATCGGTGAGGCTGCGATAGCGTGGGTGGAGGGCGCGGTCGAGGGGCCGCCCGAGGCTGTCTGCGACGCAGCCTCCTTCGTCATCCACACTCCTCCACAGGGGTGCGATCGCTCCGCATCGTTGACGAACGCTTTACGAAAAGCTGCCCATTGTTCCGATATGTGGCGTAGCGTACTCGCGTTTTCCGTTCTCGGCCTCATTGGCGCAGGTCTCACCGGCTGTGGACGCAGCCCGTTCGAGAGCCGTGAGCCTTGGCGCGACCAGACCGAACAGGCCTGCAACGCCAAGCGGCTGGTGGAGACCACCGAATTCGTGACGCCGGTGAAGGAGATCGCCGGCCCGGGTGTCTGCGGTATGCTGCAGCCTTACCGTATTACCCGTCTCGGCAAGGGCTCGGTCGTCCTGAAACAGCGGATGACGCTGGCCTGCCCGGCCCTGGCTGAGGCCGAGGCATGGCTGGCCGACACGATCCAGCCCGCCGCTAACCTGTATTTCGGCCAGCCCGTGGCGGAGATCAACGCGGGCTCCTATGCCTGCCGTGGACGCAACAACCAGGCCGGGGCCAAGCTCTCGGAGCATTCGTTCGGCAATGCCGTCGACATCATGTCGTTCAAGCTCGCCGACGGCTACGTCATCACCGTGAAGGGCGGCTGGCGCGGCACCGAGGCCGAGCAGGGCTTCCTGCGCGAGGTCTTCATCGGTGCCTGCGCGCGCTTCTCCACCGTGCTCGCCCCCGGCTCCAACGTCTTCCATTACGACCATATCCACGTGGATCTCGCCCGGCACGATCCGCGCGGCCTGAAGCGTATCTGCCAGCCGCTGCTGAAATTCACGCCGCAGCTCGGTGCGGACGGCGTGCCCCGGCCGGTCTCGCGGCCTCGCCCGGTGGAGCGCCAGCCCGCCGCGCCGCAGGCCCCCGTCGATATCGAGGAGGACGATCCCTACGGCGTGACGCCGATGTCCTCGAACCGGCACCCGGCGCGGACGAGCCCGCAGGTCGCCCGCGCGCCCTCCCCTGCCCTCTCCGCTGCCGCGCCGTCCGCCCGCGCGCCCTCGGCCTATGCCTCCACACCGGTGACCCGTCCGGCGCCGCGCCCGCAGACGTCCCGTCTCGCGGCGGCACCCACCTATGACGAACCCGCGCCGGGATTCTCGGCCGAACCGCTCTCCCTCGCCGCGCCCGGCCTCTCGGACCCGATCTACTGAGGGCCGGACTGTGTTCCGGCTGCCCCAGGCCGGAGCGAAAGCGACACCGCCACGGCCCTTCCGCTTGACACCGCTCGACGAGACGCCATCGTCCCGGAATGAACGGACTCCAGCGAAAAGACGCCGGCATGCGCCCGAATTCCCTCGTCACCGCCCTTGCCCTCGGCCTCGCCCTCGCGGGCAGCCTGCAACCTGCCTTCGCCCGCTCGGGCCGCGAGGAGATCACCCCCGCCGAGGAGCGTGAGTTCCCGTTCGATGGCGACATCCCCGGCTGCCAGGATTCCTCGGTTCTGGAGAAGGTGTCGAGCCAGTTCGCCGAGAAGGAGGCGAAGTTCTGGAACTCGAGCCTCACCATCGTGGGCTATGACCGGATCGAGCGGACCGCGTGGCGCCCCTGGGGGCTCGACACCTATCCCCGCCGGTTCTGCAGCGCGGTGGCGACCACCTCGGACGGCATCAAGCGCAAGGTCGATTACTCCGTGCGCGAGGGTCTCGGCCTGATCGGCGCAAGCTGGGGGGTCGAGTTCTGCGTCCACGGCCTCGACCGCAACCTCGCCTATGCCTACGCCACGGCCTGCCGCGAAGCCCGTCCGTGAGACGTGCCTCGGCGCTCGCCGTACTCTTCCTGACGGCGTTCGCCGGAACCGCGCAGGCCCAGGGCTACGGACGCGGCGGCACGCCCGGCGAGTTCGATTTCTACGTGCTGGCCCTGTCCTGGTCGCCGACCTATTGCGAAACGGCCGGGCGGCGTGACGCCGACGGCCAGTGCCGGCCGGGTCGCGGCCTCGGCTTCGTCGTCCATGGGCTATGGCCGCAATATACGCGGGGCTACCCGTCCGACTGCTCTTCCGTGGAACGCTCTCCCACCCGCCAGGCCATGGACGTGGCAGGTGAAGTTTTTCCGAGCGAGGGGCTGGCCCGCCACGAATGGCGCAAGCACGGCACCTGCTCGGGCCTCGACCCGATGTCGTATTTCAAGGCTACCGCCCAGGCGCGGCAGGCGGTGACGATCCCGGCCACCTTCGCCAAGCCCGATTCCGATACCCGCATCGCTCCCGTCGACATCGCCCGTCAGTTCGTCGCGGCCAATCGGGGCCTGCGCCCGGACATGATGTCGGTCACCTGCACCCGGGGAGAGTTGCAGGAGGTGCGGGTCTGCTTCACCAAGGACCTGCGCGGCTTCACGCCCTGCCCCGAAGTGGCGCGGCAGAATTGCCGTGCGGGCGAGATCGCCGTCGACGCGAGCCGGTGAGGCCAGGAACCTGCGCCCATGAATTACAGGCACGCCTTCCACGCCGGCAACTTCGCCGACGTGCTCAAGCACCTCGTGCTGACGCGCGTGCTCCATCATCTCCAGGCCAAGCCCACGGGCTTTCGCGCCATCGACACCCATGCGGGCCTCGGTTTCTATGACCTGACCGGCGACGAGGCCGGGCGGACAGGCGAGTGGCATGACGGCTGGGGCCGTCTCGAGACCCCCTTCCCCGAAGAGATGGAGGCGCTGTTCGGCCCCTATCGCGAGGCGGTCGCCGCCACCCAGGCACGCCACGGGGCGACTATCTATCCCGGCTCTCCGGCGATCATCCGCGAATTCCTGCGGCCCAGCGACCAGGGCGTCTTCGTCGAGTTGCACCCGGCCGATGCCGAGATCCTGCGCGAGCGCTACAACCAGGATCCGCGCACCAAGGTGATGCATCTCGACGGGTGGACCGCCCTCAACGCGCTGATCCCGCCCCCCGAGCGGCGCGGGGTCGTGTTGATCGACCCGCCTTACGAAGAACTCGGCGAGGTCGACCGGCTTGGCGCGGCTCTGGCTAAGGCCGTCGCGAAATGGCCGACGGGCATCTATCTCGGCTGGTATCCGATCAAGGATGTCGGCCTCATCGACCGCATGGTGGCGGAACTGGACCGTTCGCTCTCCCGGCCCGCCCTGCGTATCGACCTGATGATCTCGGAGCCGTATCCGAACCGCCTCAATGGCAACGGCCTCATCGTCATCAATCCGCCCTGGCGTCTCGCCGACGAGGCGGCCCTGTTCCTGCCCGCTCTAGCCGAGCGGCTGGCGCGCGGAGATTACGGGGCCTTCCGCTGCGACGCGTTCGGCGTCGAAGCTTGAGTTCTTCCCTGAAGGTCGCCCCATCGATGGATTCCGCGATTCCCATCGCCAGCGCGGCGATTCCGGGCAGCGTCGAGACGATGCGGCTCGTCCGCTATGACGACGCCTACTCGATCATGGTCGGCAGCGCCGAACTGATGAACGACCGGCACCGCAATTCGGAGCGGGCCCTGGCCACGGTCACCTGCGCGCGGCTCGGGGGAAATCCGGCGCCGAAGATCTTGATCGGCGGGCTCGGCATGGGGTTCACCCTGCGTGCGGCCCTCGACGCTCTCGGCTCCAAGGCGGAAGTCGTCGTGGCCGAACTGATGCCGGCGGTCATCGCTTGGGCGACCGGACCGCTTGCGCATCTCTTCACCGGCAGCCTCGACGATCCGCGCGTGACCCTGGTCGAGGCCGATGTGAACCGCCTCATCCAGTCGGGACAGGCTCAGTTCGATGCCATTCTCCTTGACGTCGACAATGGCCCCAAGGGGCTGACGCGCCGGGAGAACGACCGGCTCTACGATGGCTGGGGTCTCAAACGGGCGCATTACGCGCTGCGGGAGGGGGGAATCCTGGCCGTCTGGTCCGGGGGGCCGGACCGCCGGTTCAAGAAGCGGCTCAGCCGTTTCGGCTTCGATGTCGAAGAGCACCGCTATCCCGCCCATCCCGGCGGCCGCCGTCACGTGCTCTGGATCGCCGTGAGGACGAACGCATAGGCCGAAGCGGGCCGGCGGAACGGGTAGCCCCGTCGGCGGCCCGCTTCGATCTTATCGATCTCAGTAATTGTAGGACCGGCGCGGATAGGCTTGATTCGGTGCGTAGCCGGCTCCACGCTGCTGCACCCGCGATCCGTACTCGATCTCGCGCTGCTGCTTGGCGCGGCGATTGGCGAGATAGCGACCGCCGATGCAGCCCGCGACCGCGCCCACCACGCCGCGCTCGGCGAGGTAATGCCCGGCGAGGCCACCGATGATCGCGCCTTTGATGCAGCCTTTGGCTTCGGCCGCTCCCGTGCTTGCCACAGTGAGCAGCGCCAGGGCCGAGAGCGTTGCAACGATGCGCATGATCATCCTCCACGATTTTGCTGGGAGGAAACACCGGCCCGGAGCTTAGCGTTCCGGGCACGGTTCAGCGGGATGACGAGAAACCGCGTTGCGCGGCGCACTGGCCTCAAGCGGCGACGCGCCCTTCCAGCGGGAACACCTTGGCGGGGTTCATCAGCCATTTCGGGTCGAACACGTTGCGGACCCGCATCTGCTGATCGAGATCGACCTGCGCATACTGGAAGCGCATGAGCTCGCGCTTCTCGATGCCGACACCATGCTCGCCGGTGAGGCAGCCGCCGACCTCGACGCAGAGCTTCAGGATCTCGTCTCCGGCGGCCTCCGCCTTCTGCAGCTCGCCCGGCTTGTTGATGTCGAAGAGAATGAGGGGATGCAGGTTGCCGTCGCCAGCATGGAAGACGTTGGCGACGCGAAGACCCTTGTCGGCGCAGATCGCGCCGATGCGCTCCAGCACCAGCGGCAATTGCCCGGTGGGAATCGTGCCGTCCATGCAGATGTAATCCGAGATGCGGCCCGTGGCACCGAAGGCGGATTTGCGTCCCTTCCAGATCGCGGCGCTCTCGGCTTCGGATTTCGAGACCCTGATGCTGGTCGGCCGGTAGTCGCGGGCGATCGCCTCGATCCGGGCCAGCATCGCCTCGCATTCCTCGTCCGATCCTTCGACCTCGATGATCAGCATCGCTTCGGCGTCACGCGGATATCCGGCCTGCGCGAAATCCTCGGTGATGAGGATCGCCTCACGGTCCATGTATTCCATGGCTACCGGGATGATGCCGGCGGCGATGATCGCGGCGGTGCAGGCGCCCGCATCCTCCACAGAGGAGAAGCCGACCAGGGCCGGGCGCGCGCCCTCGGCCGCGCGCAGGATCCTCACCGTCGCTTCGGTGACGATGCCGAGCTGCCCTTCCGAGCCGCAGATCAGGCCGAGGAGATCGTAGCCGGCGCTGTCGAGATGGGCGCCGCCGATCTCTGCCACGGTGCCGTCGCTCATCACCAGGGTGACACCGAGGAGGTTGTTGGTGGTCACGCCGTATTTCAGGCAATGCGCGCCGCCCGAATTCATCGCGATGTTGCCGGCAATGGTGCAGGCGAGCTGGCTCGACGGGTCCGGCGCGTAGAAGAACCCTTCATGGCTGACCGCCCCCGAGATGGCGAGGTTGGTCAGACCCGATTCGACCCGAGCGACGCGGTTCTCGAAATCGACGTCGAGGACGCGGGTCATCTTGGCGACGCCGAGGATGATCGCGTCTTCCTGGGCGATCGCTCCGCCGGCGAGGGAGGTGCCGGCGCCGCGCGCCACCACCCGCACGCCGTTGGCGTGGCAATAGGCCATCACGGCAGAGACCTCGGCCGTGGTCGAGGGCAGGACCACGGCGAGTGGCATCTTGCGGTAGGCCGTCAGCCCATCGGTCTCGAAGGCACGGCGCTCATCCTCGGTCACGATCAGGGCCTCCGCCGCGACGAGGGGGCGCAGGCCGGCGATGATCGTTTCGCGGCGAGCGAGAATATCGGGATCGGGGGTGGGGAAGGCGATCGACATGGGGCGGGCGCTCCTCGATGGATCGGCCTGTCTTCAGCCACCGCTCAGCTTGGAAGGACTAAAAACGAGCCTTGAACCGTTCAGGACAATGGAATTGGAAGATATCTAAACGATAACCGGTTTCGATGCATCAGGATCGGGTGTGTCGACGTTGTCTGAAGGCGAAATGGAGAGGTGTCGGCTTCGTTTCGCCGCACGGACCGCGAGGCGAGTTTGGAACGTTCCCAGTCTCGATCTGTTCTAAAACCAAAAGCTCTGCCATAAGCTCGGCTGGCTCATGCTGCCCAATGGAGGAAAAATCATAATGCGTCACCTCATCCTCGGCGCCGCCCTCGCGCTCATGCTCCCGATCTCCGCCCAGGCTCAGGAAGCCGGCGACGCGGCAGCCGGCGAGAAGGCTTTCGCGCCTTGCAAGGCCTGCCACAATTTCGTGAAGAACGGCGTCGGCCCCGATCTGAAGGGCGTCGTGGGCCGCAAGGCCGGCACTTACGAGGGCTACAGCTACTCGGCCGCTCTCAAGGGCTCGGGCATCACCTGGGACGAGGCGAACCTCAAGGAGTGGCTGAAGGACCCGAAGGCGAAGGTGCCCGGCAACAAGATGGTCTATCCCGGCCTCAAGGACGACAAGAAGCTCGCCGACGTGATCGCCTACCTCAAGACCCAGAACTGAGAGCGTTCCCCGATCCTCAGCCGGATCGGAATCAGCGATCGAGAGGCCGCTTCCCCGCAGGGGAGGCGGCCTTTTTCATGCCCTTGCCCGTCGCCCGGAGACGACGGTTTCCGCCATGGCGTCGGCCACGTTGTCGTGAAGCGCGCCGCGCAGCATCACGAGGGATTCGAGGAGCGCGTGCCGTGCCTCCTCCGACATTCCCGTCAAGGCGCCGGCGAGGCCGGGCACGCAATCCATCCGCCCCTGCAGTTCGCGGCCCTTCGGCGTCAGGAAGATGCTCACTTGGCGCTCGTCGGCCCGGTCGCGGGCGCGGCGGACATGGCCCGATGTCTCCAGCCGCTTGAGAAGGGGCGTGAGCGTTCCGGAATCGAGGAACAGGCGCGTGCCGATCTCCTTCACCGTCAGCCCCTCCTGTTCCCAGAGCACGAGGAGGACGAGGTACTGCGGGTAGGTGAGATCATGGGCGGCCAGCAGGGCACGGTAGGCACGACCGAAAGCGTGAGCCGCAGAATAGACCGCGAAGCAAAGCTGGCCGTCGACCCCCCTTTCGGCGACCGGGACGTCCTGGGATTCAGAGGTCTGCGTGGTTGTCCGGCCCGCCATTCGTGCGGCCTCCTTCATGTCGGTCGGGTACGGTGTCGGGTCCGAGCCGAGTACCCTATCTAATTGATAATGCGGAATGGTCACCAACGTTCGCGGTAATTCCGCATCATGGTTGCGCGCAATCGGCTTTGGTGCCATATGGAATATCAGTTGCGCGCAACCGAGTTTCGTCACCCGTGGATCAGTGGTGGCGAAGAATTCCTCGAAAAGGAACGAAGCCTCGCCGAACCCCCGTTCCAGACGCAATCCCTATTTCATACCCAGCAGAAAGTACGCCCGATGAAGGCTCTCTACACCGCTCATGCCCACGCCACCGGCGGCCGTGAAGGTTCGGCCTCCACCGACGACAAGGCCGTCGACGTCACCCTCGTGACGCCGAAGGAACTCGGTGGCGGCGGCGGCAACGGCACCAATCCCGAGCAGCTCTTCGCCACCGGCTATGCCGCATGCTTCCTCGGCGCGATCAAGTTCGTCGCCGCCAAGGACAAGGTGAAGATCCCCGAGGACGCCAAGGTCGAGTCCTCCGTCGGCATCGGCCCGCGTGACGACGGCGAGGGCTTCGGTCTCGTCGTCACCCTGAAGGCGACCCTGCCCGGCATCGAGCGGGACAAGGCCGAGGATCTGGTGAAGCGCGCCGATGTGGTGTGCCCCTATTCCCACGCCACTCGCGGCAATATCCAAGTCGATATCAGCGTCGCCTGAACCTGCCCGAGCGAAGCCGGAGGAGTCTTCCTCCGGCTGTCAGGCCGTCGTTACGATGAGGACGGTTCCCTCGATGCCGGTGACCCGGATCCGGGTGCCGGCCGGTGCGTCGGCACCGGAGACGCGCCACACGGTGTCGTTCACCCTGATCCGCCCGAACCCTTCGGTAATGGCGGTATCGAGGCGAAACTCCTGGCCGATCAGCCCGTTCGCACCCCGATTGAGACTGTTGGGCCGTCCGGCCATCCGCTTCTGCGTGAGGATGACGAGCCCCACCGAGAGGCCGGCGAAGAACAGGATCTGAGCTTGCCAGGGCATGGGCACGAGGGCTGTCTCCAGCCCCGTGATCATGGCCGCGATGCCGAGCCAGACCAGGAACACGCCCGAGATCGCGAGCTCCGCTCCCATCAGGATCAGCCCGATCAGGACCCAGGTCCAGACCGGCCCCAGAGCGCTCAGGATGTCGAGGTTCACGAGGAGCTTCCGCTGCTCGGCCCGACTTTGGGCGGGAGGCCGGAGCTCTTGCGCGTCTGCGCCGCTCCCTCGCCGAACACGCTACGGGTGATCTCGGCGATGCCACCCAGGGTGCCCGCGAGGGAGGCCGCCTCGATCGGCACCACCACCACCCGCTGGTTCGGTGCTGTGGCCAGGGCCTTGATCGCGTCCACGTATTTCTCGGCCACCAGGAAGTTCGCCGCCGCCAGATCGCCCTCGGAGATGGCCGCGCTGATGAGGCCGGTCGCGCGCGCCTCCGCCTCGGCGCTGCGCTCGCGTCCCTCCGCGTCGCGGAAGGCAGCTTCGCGCCGGCCCTCGGCTTCGAGGATGGCGGATTGCTTACGCCCCTCGGCGCGCAGGATATCGGCCTGCCGATGGCCCTCGGCTTCGAGCACGGAGGCACGCTTCTCGCGCTCGGCCTTCATCTGGCGCGCCATGGCGCCGGCGAGATCGGCGGGCGGCAGGATGTCCTTGATCTCGATGCGAGTCATCTTCACGCCCCAGGGCGACGAGGCCGCGTCCATGACATGGAGCAGGCGCTCGTTGATCTCGTCACGGTGCGACAGCAGCTGGTCGAGGTCCATGGAGCCGACGACGGTGCGGATGTTGGTCATCGTCAGCGTCATCATCGCGGTTTCGAGGTTCGAAATTTCGTAGGACGCCTTGGCCGCGTCGAGCACCTGGTAGAACACCACCGCGTCGATCTTCACCCCCGCATTGTCGCGGGTGAAGGCCTCCTGGCTCGGCACCTCGATGACCTGCTCCATCACGTTCACGCGTCGGCCGATCCGCTCCACATACGGTGCGATCAGGCCGAGCCCGGATTCCAGGGTGCGCGAGTACCGGCCGAACCGCTCCACCGTGTAGACGTGGCCCTGCGGGATGACGTTGATGCCGATGGCGAGGGTGACGACCACCAGGATCACGAGCGCCACCGCCACCACGCTCAACCCGATCGAGAGATCCATGCCTGTCCCCACATCCCTTCAAGGAAGGGCATTGAGGCCGAGCGTCTTCCCCTATGCAAGGTGAATCATCCTCGCGTCAGCGCGCCCAAACTCCGAGGCGTTCCGTCCGCGCACGGTCTTCGGCGGCGACGAGATCGGGCGTCGCCTCCGAAGAGGCCCGGCCTCCGCCGTTGAAGAGCACGACTTCGGACAGGTCGCGGCCTTCCACCGCGCAGAGATAGGCCGCACTTCCGGCGACCGGCTGGCACGTCACCGGACGGCCGGCGAGGTAGCGGGTCAGTTCCTCCGGCTGCCCACCACGGACCCATTCCACGCCGAACAAGCGAACGAGCTTGCCGCCGACGCGCAGGGTTGCGGTGTCGATCACCTCGGTCTTGCCGGTTACGGCATTGGACGGCTGCGGGGGATTGGCCCGGCTCTCCTCGGCCGAGGGCGGGCTCGGCTCCTCTGCGGGAATCCCGGGGGGGGTCGCCGGCGGAACGGTCTCACGCGGGTTGGTCATGGTGGATGGCTGGTTCTGGGCCTGCTGCGTTTGGGGCGGCTGTGTCGGCTGGGCCGAATCCTGTGCCTTCGTTTCCTGGCGCGGAGCTTCCGCATCCGGTGCGGAGGCCGGCCTGTCTTCCCCACCGCCCTGGGTGAGGAGCAAGATGAGGGCGAGGCTGCCAAGCAGTCCCGCGCCTGCGAGCACGCTCGGCCGGGTCAGGATCGTGCCGTCATCCCGCCGAAGGCGACGGACCCGGTCACCGGCGCGGGCGAGCAGCCCGGGCCAGCGGGCTGGTTGCGCTCCTTGGCCTGGGGTCGCCAGAGGAGACGTCGTGCCGTTCTTTGCAGCGAGGCCCGAGAGACGCTCACGAGCGATGGCGACGGTCTCGCGGGCCCTGTCGCCGAAGGAGGCCCCGATGCGCATGCCGCGCTCGCGCAGACTCGGTTGCGGCCCGGCGCCTTGCCCGTCGCTCGGGCGATCGGCCAGGGAGTGGCGGACGTTGCTCAAAGTGCCCGCCAGGGTCGCCGAGACCGCAGCCGCGGCGGACCTTCCCCTGGCGACCGAACGGGCCATCACGGAGCGGGCCAGCTCAGACTGCGTTTCCACGAACCGGGACGTGGCCGCCTTGATATCGTCCGATGCGGTGGGCTCGGGCGGCACGTCCGCCACGGGTTCGGGTGGCACCGGCACGAACAGCGCCCCATGACGCTCCCGCAATTCGGCGAACAGCTCCGATAAGGTCAGGGGGCCGGTCTCGCCCTGACGCGGTGTCCCGGAACGGTCGACGATTCGGTAGAAGGGCGGAGCGGATGTCGGCTCGACCACGGCCTCAGCCAAAAGCTGAAGCGTCCGCCGGGCCACCGGGAAAGCGTTCTGGCGCCGGATCTCCGCATCGATCAGGGATCTGACTGCCTCTCGGGCAGCCCGAGCAGCGACAATGGCCGGAGCCTCTGCCTCGTCGGACGGATTCGTTTTCGAAGCCTTGCCGGTGGCGCGCGTCTTGTCGGCGGCGCGTGACGTGTCCGTTGCGCGTGTCTTTGGGGCGGTCGCGATCATTGGTTCGACTGTGGCTCAGGCACCATGCCGTGTCGATACGGCCGCACTCAGCGGTCCAGGTGCGAAGCGGCGCAGGACGCGGCTCGACTCAGACACGATCACCGGGCGTGATCCGGCGAACGAAATCTCGAGGGTCAGTTCCGCCACGCCCTGCGAGCGGGCACCGCTCCTTGGGTTCGCGGCACGGAAATCGAAGGTCGAGCGCACGATACAGCTGCTCGTGTTGACGCTGCAGGCCGTGCGCGGGGAGCCGTCCTGCACCACGTAGCGGCGGTCCGGCCAGCGTCGGACGAAGCGGCGCTTCTCCGCCATCACCGCCGTGAGCGACAGGGTGCGGCCGTGGAAGCGGACATGATCGGCGTAGAAGCGCGGTGCTGCGGCGACCATGCCATCGCCGGGCTCAGAGATCGCGTCGAGATAATCCTCGTTCAGCCTTTGGGCCTTGCGTGCCCATTCGGGAAAGCGATCCTCGGAGGCCATCGCCATGCTCGGGGGCGGTGCGCCGGGGGAGACGGTGAGGGGAAGCGCATTCGGCGGAACCTGCGAGAGCCGGCGGGGGGAATGCCTGGTCTCGGCGTGGCGGGTGCCACGACGAGCCCGCCGCGGTGCCTCCGCGCCTCTCTCCGCGACGGATGCGGCGCGCGTCGTGGTCTCGGGCTTCGCCGCCTGGGCCGGACTGCTCTGGGGGGCCTCCTGCACCGCCTGAGGGGAGACAGGTTTCGCCTCACTCTTGGGTTCGGGCTTCACATCGGCCTTGGCCGGGGGGTCGACCCAGGCCGGGCGCCCCTGCGCCTCGGCGCTGACCGTAGAGACCAGGGCCACGAGAAGGGCGGCCGAGCAGGTGGAGAACAATCCGTGGTGCATGGCATCTCACCGCTGTCGCGAACGACGTGGAAGGTGGGCACGACCGCATCAGAGCGCCCGGCCGAAGGAAAACGCCGAAGGGAAACGTCAGGGTCGGGTGTTCGGTTGCCCGCGTCGAACCGGGTCGTTCGCCAAAGGACCTCGCCCCGGCAAGAGACCTAGCATACCGCCGCGCCGACCGGTCGGGTCAGCCCCCGTTCCCCGCGCTATGCCCGTTGTTCCCAACGATTGGCCGACATTCTCCGCCGAAGTTGCAGGCACGCTCTCTCCCTGGGAGCATCCTGTCCCCGGGGCGTTGCCGCCGATCTCCTGAAGCCGTTCTCCTGGGCATGACCTCTTGCCATCCTCGCGAGAGCGCCCACCTCTTGAGAGCTTGACGGGTCCGGGCCCCTCTGGCGGCCGAGGCGTCGGCCGCGATGTCGGACTCCTTCTCTGCCTTTGCGCTGACGCGGCGCGAACGCACCGGGGGGTTCTGACACACGTGGTTGTATCGATGATCTTTTGCGGCATCTCGGCATGCTCGTTTTCGGAGGTGGCCTCATGAGTGCCGCATCCACTCGCCGGGCCCTCCTCCTCGTCAATCCGAACGCTCGGAACGGCTCGTTTTCCCTCGACGCCGTGCGCGATTCCCTGCGCGCCGCCGGCATCGAGCCCTTCGAGCCGCCGGGCGATCCCGATTGCACGGCAGTGATCAAGCGCCACGCGAAGGAGTGCGATCTCGTCATCCTCGGCGGTGGCGACGGTACCATGAACTCCGCTGCTCCCGCTCTGGTCGAGACCGGATTACCGTTGGGGATCCTGCCGCTCGGCACCGCCAACGACCTCGCCCGCTCCCTCGGCCTGCCCACCGACCCGGTGGAAGCCGCCGAGCTCATCGGCACGGCGAAGCCCCAGGCGGTGGATCTCGGCTGGGTCAACGGCCGCTACTATTTCAACGTCGCGAGTATCGGCTTCTCCGCCGATCTTGCGGGTGACCTCACCGCCGAATCGAAGAAGAAATGGGGCACGCTCGGCTACGCCATCGCGGCCATGCGCGTCCTGAGGCGGGTACGTCCCTTCACGGTCTATCTCGAACATGACGGACTGACCGAGACCATCACCACGATCCAGGTCTCGGTGGGCAACGGGCGCCACTATGGCGGCGGGATGACCGTGGAAGAGACCGCCACCGTCGATGACGGCAAGCTCGATTTCTATAGCCTGGAGGTCACGCATTGGTGGCGGCTCATCGCGCTGCTGCCAGCCCTCCGTCGGGGCACCCAGGGCAAAGCCGCCGACGTTCGTGCCTTCAACACCACCGAGATCGTAGTGAAGACGAAGAAGCCTCGTCCGGTGAACACCGACGGGGAACTCTCCACCTATACGCCGGCGCATTTCAAGGTCGTGCCCAAGGCCCTCCGGATCTTCGCGCCGGAACCTTCGGAGCGTCCCGGCATCGTGCCCGCCGCATCCTGATCTTCCACCGCTTTCCGACCTGACGACGTTCGAGGTTCTCTCCCCGTGGATTCGCTTCTTCAACTCGCCGCCGACCCGACCGCCTGGGTGGCGCTCGCCACCCTCATCGTGATGGAGGTGGTGCTCGGTATCGACAACCTGATCTTCATCTCGATTCTCACCAACAAGCTGCCGGCCCATCAGCAGACCAAGGCCCGCCGCATCGGCATCGGCCTCGCTCTGATCCTTCGCCTCGGCCTGCTCGGCACCGTCGCCTACATCGTCCACCTGACGCAGCCGGTCTTTGAGATCTTCGGCAAGGCCTTCTCCTGGCGGGACATGATCCTCATCGGCGGCGGCCTGTTCCTGCTGTGGAAGGCGACGAAGGAGATCCATGAGAGCGTCGATCCCGACGACGGCCACGAAGACGCGTCCGCCCCGGTGGCGCTGAGCTTTGCCACAGCTGTCGGCCAGATCCTGGTCCTTGACCTCGTCTTCTCCATCGACAGCATCATCACGGCCGTCGGCATGACCGATCACGTGCCGATCATGGTGATCGCCGTCATCACGGCCGTCACCGTCATGCTGCTGGCAGCCGACCCGCTGGCGCGCTTCATCGCCGCCAACCCCACCGTGGTGATGCTGGCTCTCGGCTTCCTCATCATGATCGGCATGACGCTGATCGCGGAAGGTTTCGGCGCCCATGTGCCGAAGGGCTATATCTACACTGCCATGGCCTTCTCGGCCGGCGTCGAGGGGCTCAACCTCCTCGCCCGGCGCCGGAAGCGCGGCAAGACCAGCGCGGGGTAGGGGCAAAGCCCCTCCCCTTCCGTTTCACGGGAAAACGAAGAAAGGCCCGACCGGGATAACGGTCGGGCCTTTCTTCGTTCGATCATCGATCGGTCTTGGCGGATGGGCTGAAACTTCGCTCGCTCGCCTACGCAGCCGGCTGAGTGTCCGCGGCCAACGTCGCCGGTCGCTGACGCGTCTTCGTGACCGCCTACAGGATCGGCTCGCGCAGGGCCGAGGTCTCGCGGGCACAGATCGCCGCGTCCGGTGGCAAGCCTTCTTGCGAGAGGTTCTTGCCAATCTCCACCCGTGCCTTTTCGAGATCGGCCCGGAAGCCCGCATCGCCCTGGAGCGCGCTGATGACGACGCTGGCCGTGGTGCGTCCGGCCTCCACGTCGCTGGCCCAATGCACGCCGCAAACGATGCGGTTCTCGCCGTAAGCCTTGCCGCGCAGGAAGAACTGTGTGGCCTTCTCCGGCACCAGGGCCGCGAGGATGGATGCGTAGGCCCAGCCTTGAGTCGCGTGACTCGAGGGGAAGCTGAACGCGTCTCCGAGTTCGCGGGTCCGCGCCACGCAGATCTCCGCGTCGTTGCCGACGAAGGGACGCAGGCGACGGTAATGTTCCTTGAGTGGGCGGGTGGCCCGGCTGATATCGAGGCGCGTGCGTTCGAGCAGCGTCATCAGGGCCGGCGAGCGGGACTGATCGATCTTGCGCCCGAGTACGCACGCGAAATCATCGAGGATGGCCGAGGGGCCGTCCGCCACATCCGCCGTGGCGAGTTCCCAGCGCGCGCTACCCTTCAGGGCGCGGGTCGCCGAGAAGATGGTCTTATCCGCCGTTTCGGCAGCCGATTGACCCCGCGGGGGCGGAGGCAGGATCGCGACTGTATCAGGTGCTGTGGCGTCGGACAGATAGGGCGCGCGTGCCGGCATCCCCGGCGTCAACGGAGTCGCTGCGACGGCTGGCGCCGACCGAGGCTTTCCGCTCGTGGCTTTGGTGTCCGCGGGGTTCGGCGTGGGCGCCTGCGCCATGACGGGAGCCGCCATGAAGGCGCAGGACGTGAAGGCAAGCGACGCGAGAGCGGGAAGCAGAGGAGACATGGCAGCGGCTCAGGGTGAAATGCGTCGGGAATGGCAAGCGATAGGGGAGCCATAGGGTTCCTGAACGACACTCGTATGGCACTCGAAACGCATGACATTTCGTCATTCCGTAACGAATGTGCCCCTCGACGGCCGCGGGATCCCCCTAACGGATGCCCGCGCGGATCGCGGCGGCGACCTCCCACGGATATTCCTCGTGCGGGCTGAGGGCCCCCGGAACCGAAGCCTTGGCCACATGGCCGGCGGCGATGAGGGCGTCCATCTCGGCGCCGGACCGGCGCGGGGCGCGTTCGGGACGCAGGACCAGGATCGGCGGAAGCCCTTCGGCTTCGAACAGGGCCAGGAAGTCCTTGCGGGCCTCGAACGGGTCGAGCCCTCCGGTGACGAAGGCCGCCGTGCCGAAACGGCCACCCGGCTGGAGCGTCACGGCATGTTTGTCGGCGATGATGCCCGGCGTGACGTGGTCCGGATCGGCATAGACATGCGCGCGCATCATCCGGCCGATCACCGGGGGACTGATATTGATGCGGTAGAGCGCCTCGCCGAGAAGCGGAAGCTCGATGGCCTTGCGGATCCCCGAGAGCCAGCCACGGCGCGCGTCGCCGAGCGCGGTGGGCAGCGGTCCACGCCATGTGGGAGCGACGAGAGCGAGCTGGTCGAACTGGCCTGGATGCCGTTGGGCGGCCGCCACGAGATAAGGGGCCGCATGACCCGCCGCGATGCCGATGGCGTAGGGTCCCGGCACGGCTGCGATCAGCGAATCCATGAAGGCATGGAAAGTCTCCGGCTCCATGGCGATGCGGGATCGCGGATGGTTGCCGAAGCCGGGCCAGTCGGGAATGAGGCAGCGGTAGTCGTGGCCCAGGATCTTGGCCAGGGGCCGCATCTCCGCCCGTGCTGAGATCGACGACAGGGCGGGCAGGAGCAGAGCGGCCGGGCCGCTCCCGACGATGTCGCACGGCGTAGGGACCTTGCGCTCCAGCACGTCGAGCTGAAAGCCACGGGTGGAGTGGGCAGGCTCGATCATCGTTGGCAACGCCTCATCCGGGACGGTCTGCATCGGATTGGAGATCTAACGCGCCGGTCGCTGCCGCATAGGCCGGCTCGGTGTCGCGCCAGGGCCGAGGACGAGCGTCCGCCTCCCCTCTTTCCTCGACGGGAAAGAGGGGAGTGCCGATCCGCGTCGAATGCGTGCGGGTCTCAGGTCCGGAGCAGCTCGTTGATGGCGGTCTTGGAGCGGGTGCCGGCATCGACGCGCTTGACGATGACGGCGCAGTAGAGGCCGGGGCCGGGCGTGCCGTCGGGCAGGTCCTTACCGGGCGTCGTGCCCGAGACCACCACCGAATAGGGCGGCACGCGGCCATACATGACCTCGCCCGTGGACCGGTCGATGATCTTCGTCGACGCGCCGATATAGACGCCCATGGAGAGCACGCTGCCCTCACCGACGATCACGCCCTCGGCCACCTCGGCGCGAGCGCCGATGAAGCAATTGTCTTCGATGATGACCGGGTTGGCCTGGAGCGGCTCGAGTACGCCCGCGATGCCGGCGCCGCCGGAGATGTGGCAGTTCTTCCCCACCTGCGCGCAGGAGCCGATCGTCACCCAGGTGTCGACCATCGTGCCCTCACCCACATGGGCGCCGAGATTGATGAAGGAGGGCATCAGCACCGCGCCCGGCGCGATGTAGGAGCCACGGCGCACGAAACAGCCCGGCACGGCCCGGAAACCGGCCTCACGAAAATGCTTCTTCTTCCAGCCTTCGAACTTCGATGGCACCTTGTCCCACCAATTGGCGCCATCGGGTCCGCCATGGATGATCTCCATGTCGTTGAGGCGGAAGGACAGCAGCACCGCCTTCTTGAGCCACTGGTTGACCTGCCATTCCTCGCCGACCTTTTCGGCCACGCGGGCCTTGCCGGTATCGAGAAGATCGAGAGCCTCGTCCACGGCGTCGCGCACGGCGCCCTTGGTCGAGACGTCGATGCCGGCACGCTCCTCCCAAGCAGTCTCGATGGTGGTGGAGAGATCGGCGTGGGACATGGTGGCGTTCCGGTCGGTTAGGGGGAAGGGCCGTGCTTACAAAAGGCGGCCCGGCCTGTCACCTCGGGGCATCAGGCGAGACGCAGGCTCACTCGCGGCAGCCGTTACGGGTTTCCTCCCGCACGATCTCGCCGACCTTCGCCCGGTCGCGGGCAGAGAGCGGGACGTCGCGGATGTCGGAGAAGCGGCAATTGACGTTGCCGAAGGCCGAGATCGCCCGCTGCGTCTTGAAGCAGTAGCCGGCCTCCGCATAGACCGCGTTGCGCTCGCCCCAGAGCTCGTCGCAGGGGGATGCGGCCAGGGCGGGGGCGGCGGGCAGGAGAGCGAGGCACAGAATCACGAGGGCACGCATGGGCACTTCCTGGGCAGGTGTGAGAACCTGAAGGCTTGTGGCCCGTCTGTGCCGGTTTCGCCAGATCTCGGAGCGCGCCGATCGGCCGTCAGAACGCATCGATCCTGGCGCGGACGCCGTCGAGCCCCTTCACCAACGCATCCAGGTCGTCGGCGAGGGTGGCGTGGATCGTCTCGGCCGCGTCGGGAAATTCCTCGAGCACCCGGCGCATCAGCGTGGGCGTGATTCGGACGACCTCCGCCGGTGTCACGGCATGGGCATCGGTGGGGCGCTCGCCGCGCAGGAACAGGGCCATCTGTCCGATCAGGGCGGAACGGCCTACCCGGACGGGCTCGGCTCCGTCTACGCGGGGCGCCAGTTCGATCGTTCCGGACATGACGACGAACCCGCCATCGCTGCGCTCGTCGCGGGCGAACAGGACGTCGCCCGCCGTCAGGCTGCGGCGCTCGGCGGCGAAGGAGAGGAGTCTCAGGGCATCGCGCGCCATGTGGCTGAACAGGGGCGCGGCCGCCAGGATCGCGATGTCGTCGTCGAGCCCCAATGCCGTGCGCTCCCTCAAGACGGAGGTAACCCCTCCGACGGATCAAGCCTTAGCCGAAGGCGGGCGAGGGGGAAATCCGGCGCTGCACCGGCGCAGGGACGGAGCGTCGATCAAACAGATGTCATGAAACCGGTCGATAGACGCGTCTCTCAAGCAAGACGAAGACGGAAATTCCGGTGTCCAATCACTTCTGCCTGGATCCGAACGATCCCTATGCGCAATCCGAAGTCCTGGTTTTCTTCGAAGGCCAATATCCGGATATCCGCCTGCTGTCGGTCATCGACCGCAACGACGACGAAATCCTGTCGGATCTCGTCTACGAGCAGCAGCGCGACCTCATCCGGGAGATTGCGGCCTTCTACACGTCCGGCGGTGATGCGCCGAACGCGGCTGCCTGATCCTCAGGGCAGCAGCTTGTAGCCGCCGCCTTCCGTCACGAGGATGGCGGTAACGGCCGGGTTCGGCTCGATCTTCTGGCGCAGGCGGTAGATGTGGGTCTCCAGCGTATGCGTGGTGACCTGCGCGTTGTAGCCCCAGACCTCGGCCAGGAGCGTATCGCGTCCCACCACTTCGCGGCCGGCACGGTAGAGGAAGCGCAGGATCGCGGTCTCCTTTTCGGTGAGCTTCAACTTCGAGCCACGCTCGCAGACGAGGAGCTTCGCGCCGGGGCGGAACGTGTAGGGGCCGATCTGGAAGACGGCGTCCTCGCTCGCCTCATGGCTGCGCAGATGCGCGCGGATCCGCGCGAGGAGCACGGCGAACTTGAAGGGCTTGGCGACATAATCGTTGGCGCCCGCCTCCAGGCCCTCCACCATGTCGTCCTCCGAATCCTGCGCGCTCAGCATGATGACCGGTCCGCGGTAGCCGTTGCGGCGCATGGCCCGCACCGCCTCCCGCCCATCCATGTCCGGCAGGCCCACATCCATGATCGCGAGGTCGATCCGGTCCTCGGCCACACGGGCGAGGGCGGATTTCGCGTCTTCCGCGCTGACGATGACGAACTCCTCGTACAGATCGAGTTGCTCGATCAAGGTTTCGCGCAATGACTCGTCGTCGTCGCAGATGAGCAGGCGATGGGTGGTCGACATCGGCCGGGATACTTTCACACGCAGCTGGGAAGACCGGACGGGCCGGTCCCGAAAACCTGAGAGATGGCCGAATCGTCGGCCGCGAGCGTAAAACAGCAGAGTGATGGATGTTTTATGTCAGAACCTTGAACGACTTCGCGGCGAGGCCAGACTTCGCACATTCTCGACGGCTCGACGCCTCGAAAAGTTTCTCGCAGGCGCGACCATCGAGCGCCGTGACGAGGAACGCGCTGGTCCGAACCGGTCCGTTCGGACGATAAGTCGGGCATGATCCCGCTGACCCTCTCTCTCATCCGCGTCCGCCGGCTGGTGGGTGACCCGACCCGCGGGCAGATTCTCATGGCGGGCTCCATCGTTCCCTGTGCGCTCGGCCGCTCCGGCATCGGGCAGGTCAAGCGGGAAGGGGACGGCCTGTCCCCGCGCGGCCGTTTTCGCCTCCGGGCCGGGGCCTATCGGCCGGACCATTTCGGCGCGCGCCCCCGCACCGCCCTGGCTCTGCGCCCGACGCGGCCGAACGACGGCTGGTGCGACGACCCGCGCGACCGGCGCTACAACCGCCCGATCACCCTGCCCGCCCCCGGCGTGAGCGCGGAACGGATGTGGCGGGAGGACGGTCTCTACGACCTCGTCGTCGACCTCGACTACAACCGGCAGCCGATCCGGCCGGGACGCGGCTCGGCGATCTTTCTGCATGTGGCACGGCCGGGATACCTGCCGACGGAGGGCTGCGTGGCGGTGAAGCGAGCCGATCTCGTTCGCCTGCTGCGGCGCGTCGGGCCGCGTACGCGGCTGCAGATCCTCTGACGGCCGCATCCTGCTACCCACGCGTCGGCAGGGCGGCGGGCGAGACGTCCCGCCGGTCTCCCGGACGGGACAGGGTCATGACCAGGATGGCGGCGAGGATACACAGAGCGCCGGCGGCGAAGAAGGCCGGCAGGTAGCTCGACAAGGCCGTGCGCGACAGTCCGGCACCGTAGGCGATGGTGGCGGCCCCGAGCTGATGGCCCGCGAACACCCAGCCGAAGACGAGGTTCGCCTTCTCGCGCCCGAACCGGGATGCGGTGAGCCGTACGGTGGGTGGCACCGTGGCGATCCAGTCGAGCCCATAGAAGGCGGCGAAGACCGACAGGCCGACGAAGGAAAAGTCGGAGAAGGGCAGGAACATCAGTGAGAGGCCACGCAGGCCGTAATACCAGAACAGGAGCCAGCGGTTGTCGTATCGGTCGGAGAGCCAGCCGGACGCCACCGTGCCGATGAAATCGAACACCCCCATCGCAGCGAGCACGCTCGCCCCCTGGACCGGGCCGATGCCGTAATCGGCGCAGAGGGGGATGAAATGGGTCTGGATCAGCCCGTTGGTGCTGGCTCCGCAGATGAAGAACGTGGCGAAGAGGACCCAGAACACGCCCGTGCGCGACGCCTCCGCCAGGACCCCGAGGGCGGAGCCGTTCACGGCCGGCGGCGCGACGGCGCCGGTAACGGCGGTCTCGCCATAGGGGGCGAGGCCCATCTCCTCCGGCCGGTCGCGCATCAGCGCTGTGACAGCGAGCCCCGCCGCGAGCAGGAGTCCACAGATCACCAGGAGTGCTGCACGCCAGCCGAGATGCTCGGTGAGGGCAGCGAGGAGCGGGAGAACGATGAGTTGGCCGGTGGCCGAACTGGCGGTGAGGAGACCGACGACGAGGCCGCGCGACCGCGAGAACCAGCGGGTCGCGATGGTGGCGCCGAGCACCAGGGCGGTGAGCCCCGTGCCGATGCCGACGACGACGCCCCAGAGCATGACCAGCTGCCAGACCTCGCTCATGAAGAGGGAGGTGAGCAACCCCCCGACGATGAGGAGAAGCGCCAGGAGCACGATGCGGCGCGGGCCGTAGCGGTTCATCAGCTGGGCCGCGAAAGGCCCCATCAATCCGAACAGCACGAAGCGCACGGCCAGGGCCGATGAGATCGTCGCCGTGTCCCAGCCGAACTCCCTCTGAAGCGGCAGGATCAGGACGCCGGGCGCACCCACGGCGCCGGCCGTGACCAGCATGGTGAGGAAAGTGACGGCGGCGACGACCCAGCCGTAATGAACGTTCCGGCGGGCGAGGGGCCCTGCAACGGCGTTCGAGAGCGACCCGAAGGGAGCAGTGATGGACATACGGCCTCTTCGGGTTCCGCATGGTGGTTCGGCGTGACGACCCGGCGAGCAAGCCTGGCACCACGACGCGGTCGGCCTTGCTTAGGCGCATATGCACTCGTTAGACAAGCATCCCGTCCCCAGACCCCGTGATTCCGTATATCGAGGATTTCTCACGATGGACTTGGCGTCACCGTGCCACTGCATCGCCCTACGCCAGGCATCGCGGCGGCTGACGCAGCATTACGACCAGCATCTCGCGCCCACGGGCCTGCGGACCAGCCAGTACGGAATGTTGCGCAGCCTAGGTCGTGTCGGGCCGATCTCCATCAACACCTTCGCGGAGATCATGGTGATGGACCGGACCACGATGGGGCGCGCTCTTCGTCCCCTCACGCGGGACGGGCTCGTCGCCGTCGGTCCCGGACCGGATGGTCGCACGCGCTCCCTCACCCTCACCACTGCGGGGCGGAGGCGAATGGAGGACGCGCTTCCCCTTTGGGAGCAGGCGCAGCAGACGTTCGAGGAACGCTACGGAGCGGTGCCGGCAAGCGACCTGCGCCAGGCGGCGCTCAGCCTGGCGAGGACGGAGCTGTCACCAGCCGCGTGAGAGGGGCGGCGGGCGAGTGATCCGGGGGCGGGACCGCGCATGGTTCAGCCTCCGGTTGTCCCAGTCGCCTTCAGAAATGCCGCGCCAGCACCCCGCGGACACGCTCGACCATCTCTTCTTCCTTGACCGAGAACTGGGCCGGGCGTGCCGCCTTCCATTCGGCGTTGCTGGCGATGTCGCCCGCCGCCTTGGCACCCTCGATGAGGTCCTTGATCTGGACTTCGCCGGCCTCGCGCTCGTTGGAGCCCTGGATGATGGCGCAAGGGCTGCCGCGCCGGTCGGCGTATTTCATCTGCGCCTTCATGCCGGAGCCACCGAGATAGAGTTCGGCGCGAATGCCGGCCTCGCGCAGGCGCGCTACGAGGCGCTGGTAATCGGCGATGTTGTCGCGGTCGAGAACCAGCACCACCACCGGACCGGGCTTCGCGGTGCCCTCGAGGAGAGGGCTCCCGGTCAGTTGCAGCGCCGAGAACAGGCGCGACACGCCGATGGAGAAGCCCGTCGCCGGCACCGGCTCGGCGCGGAAGCGGCCGACGAGGCCGTCATAGCGGCCGCCGCCCGCCACCGACCCGAAGCGCACGGTCTGGCCCTCCTCGTTGGTGACGGGGAAGGTCAGTTCGGCCTCGTAGACAGGGCCGGTATAGTATTCGAGGCCGCGCACCACCGAAGGGTCGGCCCGGATGCGGTCGTGGCCATAGCCCGCCGCCGCACAGAGCCGCATGATCGCATGCAGTTCAGCGATGCCCTCACGGCCGGTCTCGGACGAGCCGACGACATCGCTCCACGAGCCGAAGAATTGCTCCCAGAACGCCATCCGGTCGCCCTCTGCGTCGGGAGCGGCCTGGAAAGAGACGTAGGCGAGGATGCGCTCGATGGCGTCGGGTGCGAGGCCCGCACCTTTAGCGAAATCACCGCTCTCGTCCTTTCGCCCTTCGCCGAGAAGTTGGCGTACCCCGTCGACGCCGAGGCGGTCGAGCTTGTCGATGGCCCGCAGAACCGTGAGGCGCTGGCCGGCCTTGTCCTCGCCCGAGAGGCCGATAGCCTCCATGACGCCGTCGAGCACCTTCCGGTTGTTGACCTTGATGACGTACTGGCCGGACAGGCCGAGCTTTTCCAGCGTATCGGCCATCAACATGCAGATCTCGGCATCCGCCGCGACGGAGCCCGCTCCGACGATGTCGGCATCGCATTGCATGAACTGGCGGAAACGGCCGGGACCGGGCTTCTCGTTGCGGAAGACGTAGCCGGCGCGGAAGCTGCGGTAGGGCTTGGGGATCGCGTCGAAATGTTCGGCCACGTGCCGGGCCAGAGGCGCGGTGAGGTCGTAGCGCAGGGACAGCCAGGATTCGTCGTCGTCTTGGAACGAGAACACGCCCTCGTTGGGGCGGTCGAGATCGGGCAGGAACTTGCCGAGGGACTCGGTGTATTCGACGAAGGGCGTCTCCAACGCCTCGAACCCGTAGAGCTCGAAGCTCTGGCGGATCGTCTCCAGCATCCGGTGCTGGGCGGCGATCTCATCGGCGCGACGGTCGACGAAGCCGCGCGGCAGGCGCGCCTTCAACGTGTCGGCCTTCGTGGGATCGGCCTTCTTGGATTCGGCCTTGGCCATGGTGTCTTCGCTTTGCGTTCGGGCTGTCGATGTCAGGCGGGCTCTATCGCGGGCGCTCCCGAGCGGCAAGCGTGCCGGGCAAAGGGAGGGACGCCGGGTGCCGTCGTTAGAGCTTGAGGCCGAGCAGCGCGCATAAGCTGAGAATGGCGATGGGGATCTGCAGCGGGCGAAGTCGAGCGAAGAAGAGCGGCGCCTCGCCGGTACGGGCGGCGATGGGATCGAGGATCGCCACGGCGGTGAAGCCGGCGATGAGAAGGGCGAGGGCCGCCACTGTCTGGCCGAGGGATGCGGACAGGAGCGCGAGAAAACCGAGGCCGAACAGGCCGAACATGGTGGCGATCTGGATGAAGGTCGGACCACCCTCGGTGCGGAAGCTGACACCACGCCGTACGCCCGACAGAAACAGCAGGATCGCACAGCCCCATAGAATGGTGAGGTAGAGGACCGCATCGCCGAGATCGTCCCGCCGCCACCAGGCGAAAGCTGCACCGAGGGCGAACGGCACCATCGGCCCGTAGCCGAGAACGATGCTGAGCCAGGGCACGCGACGGGGCTCACTCACGTTGAGCGTGCGGTTGTCATCTCGCTTCATGCCGGGAGAGCTCCTCCATTCACCCAGCCGGGCAACCGTCGCGCCGTGGCCCAGTTCCGGAGCGCGACGTGCTTGAGATCGGCGCCGGCAGGCCAAGCGCGGCTGTTTTCACGTGCAACAGGTGGACTTGCCGCTTGCTCGTATCCCGAGACGAGAACGCCCCGGCACGCTGAAGGCGGCCGGGGCGTTCTCGGGATCGATGGCGGAAATGCCTTGGCAGATCCGTTCGTGGATCAGGAGGCGAGGGGACCGGTCGGAGTGTTGCCCTGCTGGTTCTGGGCCTCGAAGGCCTTCTGGCGGTAGAGACCCACGAAATCGATCGGATCGATATAGAGAGGCGGGAAACCGCCGTTGCGCACGGCCTCAGCGATGATCTGGCGCGCGAACGGGAAGAGAAGGCGCGGGCACTCGATCATCACGGCCGGATGCAGCTGGTCCTGGGGGATGTTGCGCATGCGGAAGATGCCGGCATAGTTCAGCTCGAAGGCGAACAGCACCTCGTTGTTGATCTTTGCATCGCCTTCCAGGGTCAGCTCGACCTCAAAATCGGCCTCGGCCAACTGCTTGGCATTGACGTTGACCTGGATGTTGATCTGCGGGCCGCTTTCCTGCGGCTGGAGCGAGCGCGGCGCGTTGGGGTTCTCGAAGGAGAGATCCTTGGCGTATTGGGCCAACGCGTTGATGGCGGGCGACTGGTCCTCGGCGGGAGCCGCGCCGTTGCCGTTCGGTGCCGGGGTATCGGCCATGGCGATCTCGTCCTCTTTCGCGGGGTCTACTGGGCCACCTCGGCGATCCACTGCGCGGCGTATCGTCTGATCGTCGCAGGGCCGGGGCCGAGAGCACAGCGCGCTAACACGATGGGCCACCCCGGACAAGACGAGGGGCGGGAGGAGGCGATCCGCAGGCGCGTCGATCCGGTCGAGGAACCGGAGCCGTCTCCGAAGTCGGCGGTCTGCTCTTGACCCTGAGGCCTCCGGCATGGCTCCTCCCTGCCTGGATACGGCGCGCGGGCAGCCCCATATGCAGGGTGACCTCGTGGGTCGCGCCCTCCTCTCGCGGGCGGGATCCTTTGAATTCTCCGGCTCGATCCTTGCGCAACGCTCCAATAAAGGGCGTAGCGGCGGGATTCTTGGGAGCCCCCTCGAACAAGCATGTCGTGCGACGGCCACGATCGGATCGGTGATGCAGGATTCTTTCGATTTGACGACCCTGATCTTCCTGGGACTCGCGGTGTTCGTCATTTGGCGGCTCCGGTCTGTGCTGGGACAGAAGACCGGAGCGGAGCGCTCGCCGTTCAAACCGGTGGACCGGAACCACAATCCGTCGCAGCCGACCCGGTCGGAAGGCGATAACGTGGTGCGTCTGCCAGGGGCGGACCGGGTTCAGCCGCAGCCTGATTCGGCACCGGCCGCCGCTGCCGTCGCCCGCGACTGGCGCGGCATCGCCGAGCCGGGCTCCGCTGTCGCCCATGGTCTCGAAGCGATCGTTCAGGCAGAACCGAACTTCGATCCCCGCGCCTTCGTCGAAGGTGCCAAGGGTGCGTATGAGGCCATCGTGATCGCCTTCGCCAAGGGCGACCGCAAGACCCTGCGCAGCCTTCTCTCGCGCGAAGTCTGCGAGGGGTTCGAGCGGGAGATCACAGCCCGCGAGTCGCGCCGTGAGACAGTGGAAACCACTTTCGTCTCTCTCGACAAGGCGGAGATCGTTGCCGTGGATGTCCGCAACAAGGTGGCACAGGTGACCGTACACTTCCTCTCGCATCTCATCACCGCGACCCGCAGCGCCGATGGTCAGGTGATCGACGGCAATGCCGAGGCCGTGGCCGAGGTGCCGGATGTCTGGACCTTCGCCCGCACGCTGGGCAGCCGGGATCCGAACTGGCAGCTCGTGGCCACGGAAGCCGGCGCCTGAGGATCCAGGGTTTGTCGTGACCGGGTTTATCAATCGGGCATCCTTCGCCGCCCTAGCTCTCGCTGCTGGCTGTCTTCCCGGCCCGGTCGCTCTCGCGACCGGGCCGCTTCGCGTCGGAGAGGCGATTCTCGAGCCCGTGGACCCGACCGCCTTGCCGGGCTTTCCCGGCTCCGATCCGGCCGCTTCGCTCGAGGTGTTCCGCCGGACCTGCGCCGCTCCACCGGTGGAGATCGCCGCGACTGTCGCCGGCTCGGCGGAGGATCTTGCCGCCGCCTGCACCCGTGCGGCCTCGGTCAAGCCGGATGAGGCCAGGGCCTTCTTCGCGCGGAATTTCGATGCCTACCGTATCGTAAGAGCAGGCGAGGCGGGTGGTCCTTCGCGCCGGACGGGCTTTCTCACCGGCTATTTCGAACCGGAACTGACCGGTTCCCTCGCGGCCGGCCCCGGCTTCACCACCCCGGCCCTTGCCCGGCCGGACGATCTCGTGAGTCTCGCCCCCGGTGAGACGAAGCCCGGCCTCGATCCGACATTGCGGGCGGCACGGGCGACGCCGGGCGGCTTCGAGCCTTACCCCGACCGTGCATCCATAGAGGATGGCGCAATCGGGGAGCGGGCCCGGCCGCTTGTCTACCTGCGCGATCCGGTCGATCTCTTCGTGCTCCAGGTTCAGGGATCGGGGCGCGTACGCCTTCCGGATGGACGGGCGGTGAGGGTGCTCTATGACGGCCGCAACGGTCGTCCCTATACGTCGGTGGCCAAGCTCATCGTCCAGGCGGGGCATCTCCCCCTCGAGGGCCTGACGCTGGCCCGCTGGACCGGCTGGCTTCGCGACAATCCGGCCCTTGCCAAGCCACTGATGCGGGCAAACGCCTCATACATCTTCTTCCGACTCGCCGAAGTGGAGGATCCCCGCCTCGGCCCTCCGGGCGCGGCCGGCGTCCCCCTGACCCCGGGCCGGAGCCTGGCGGTCGACTCCACTTTGTGGCGTTACGGAACGCCGTTCTGGCTCGAGGGACGGATCGCCGGGGAGGATGCCCCGGGGCGCCTCGTCGTTGCGGCCGATACCGGTTCGGCCATCGTCGGCCCGGCGCGCGGGGACCTTTATCTCGGCACGGGAGAAGCGGCGGGGATCGCCGCCGGCAACCTGCGCGATGCGGTCGGCTTCGTCGTCCTGCTGCCGAAGCCGCGTGCGGTCCCATGAGGATGCCGCGCAGACCCCGCGGCCTGTCGGGGGAGGACGCCTTCCTCTGGGGCGAAATCGCACGGCTGATCACGCCGCTGCGCGGACGTGCTCCTTCTCCGAAGGCCAAAACACTGCCAACTGGGGATCCCCTTCCTCCGAAGCGGAAACCGGAAGTACCGGCGCTCGTCGCCAAGCCTGTTGCCAAGCCTGTTGCCAAGCCTGTTGCCGAAAGGGCCGGCTTGCCCGGTGGCGTGAAAGCGCCCCCGAAACGCATCGTGAAACCTGTCCCCGCCCCCGCTCTCGTGGCGGCCCCGGCGGCCATCGTCACCCCACCTGCCCTGCCGGGCCTGGAACGCAAGGCTCGCCTCGCCCTGCGGCGTGGATCGCTCAAGGTTGAGGCACGGATCGACCTTCACGGATTGTATCAGGCCGAAGCTCACGATGCCCTGATCGGCTTTCTGATGCGCTGCCGTTCGGCGGGCCATGCCCATGTGCTCGTCGTCACCGGCAAAGGGGGCGGGGCAGGCTATGACAATGCTTTCTCGGAGCGAGGGGTCCTGCGCCGCTCGGTGCCGCACTGGCTGCGTGCGCCGGAACTGCGCAGCGTCGTCATCGGCTTCGAGGAGGCGGCGCGCCATCATGGTGGCGCCGGAGCCCTTTACGTCCGGCTGAGGCGACGTTGACGTCGTGAATCGAGGCGTCTCCCAGCAAGAAGAGCGCGATCCCGCATTCCGATCGCCTATGAGGGGCTTGAGCAGGATGCGGAAACGCGATATGGGGAGGTCCCTCCTTTTACGCCGTGTTGCATCCGAGAGCCATAGGCTCCCCATAGACGATGCGCGGAACCGGTCTTTACCGCTGTTCCGACCACAGGTGCCGACAAGGCATCCGGCGCTCCTCCGACTGTTCAGCCCGATCAACCCTCGTCCATCGTCGGTTCTCATTCTCCCATGACGTCACAGAACGATTCCCTCCTTCCCGTTGATCCGCCGGCAGAGGTCGGATTGGTCGCTGCCGATCTGAGCCCGCATCGCGAGGTCAAACTTCAGGATCTGAAGTCCAAGACCCCGACGGACCTTATCGCTTTCGCGGAGGAGGTCGAGGTCGAGAACGCCTCCACGATGCGCAAGCAGGAGCTCATGTTCTCCATCCTGAAGCAGCTCGCTGCCAAGGAGGTCGAGATCATCGGCGCCGGCACGGTGGAAGTGCTTCAGGACGGGTTCGGTTTCCTGCGTTCGTCCGAATCGAACTATCTGCCCGGCCCCGACGACATCTACATCTCGCCCACCCAGATCCGCCGTTTCGGCCTGCGGACCGGCGACACCGTAGAGGGGCCGATCCGCGGCCCGAAGGATGGCGAGCGCTACTTCGCTCTGCTCAAGGTGAACACGATCAACTTCGAGAACCCGGAGAAGATCAAGCACAAGGTCCATTTCGACAACCTGACGCCGCTCTTCCCGACGCAGCGCTTCAAGCTCGAACTCGACGCTCCGCCGAAGAAGGACTTCTCGCCGCGTATCATCGACATCGTCGCGCCCATCGGTAAGGGCCAGCGCGCTCTCATCGTGGCGCCGCCGCGTACCGGCAAGACCGTGCTGATGCAGAACATCGCGCAGTCGATCACCATCAACCACCCGGAATGCTACCTCATCGTGCTGCTCATCGACGAGCGTCCCGAGGAAGTCACCGACATGATCCGCTCGGTGAAGGGCGAGGTCATCGCCTCCACCTTCGACGAGCCGGCCACCCGCCACGTTCAGGTCGCCGAGATGGTGATCGAGAAGGCCAAGCGCCTCGTGGAGCATGGCCGTGACGTGGTCATCCTGCTCGATTCGATCACCCGTCTCGGCCGCGCCTACAACACCGTGGTGCCGTCCTCCGGTAAGGTGCTCACCGGTGGTGTGGATGCCAACGCGCTCCAGCGGCCGAAGCGCTTCTTCGGTGCCGCTCGCAACATCGAGGAGGGCGGCTCGCTCTCGATCATCGCCACCGCGCTCATCGATACCGGTTCGCGCATGGACGAGGTGATCTTCGAGGAGTTCAAGGGTACCGGCAACTCCGAGATCATTCTCGACCGCAAGGTCTCCGACAAGCGCATCTTCCCCGCGATCGACATCACCCGCTCAGGCACCCGCAAGGAAGAGCTTCTGGTGCCGCCGGATTCGCTCAAGAAGACCTACGTGCTGCGCCGCATCCTCAACCCGATGGGCGTCACGGACGCCATCGAGTTCCTCATGGACAAGCTGCGCCAGACCAAGAGCAACAACGACTTCTTCGACTCGATGAATACCTGAGGGAAGCTAAATCTCTCTTCCCTTCTGTGCCTGCGGGGTATCGAGGTTTTCCCTCTTGCGCGTTGAAGGTTCTCGTTCGGGTCCCTCCTTCGCGCAAGATCCGCTAGCGCGAGTCTCAAGCGTGCGCTCAATGAGAATGGTTTCCAAAAGAAACCATTCTTTTCGTCGGCTATAGAGCGGACCGACATAGGAACCTACGCGGCGTCGTGGTTGAGCTATGAACGACGGCACTACCATTTTCGCGCCCGCCAGCGGTTTCGGACGTGCGGCCGTCGCCGTCATTCGAATCAGCGGACCTGCCACAGCCGACCTGGTCACGAGCGTCGCGAAGCGACTGCCACCCCCTCGGCGCTTATCTCTTCGGACTCTCCGCGAACCCACGACCGGCGAACCACTCGATTCCGCCCTCGTGGCGTGGATGCCGGGACCTGCGACGTTCACCGGCGAAGATATGGCCGAACTCCACCTCCATGGTGGCCTCGCGGTGCGCTCCGCTGTCATGGCCGCGCTTGCTGCTCATCCCGGATGCCATATCGCCGAACCTGGGGCGTTCAGCCGACGTGCCGTGGAAAACGGTCGGATGGACCTGACCGCCGTCGAGGGTGCGGCAGATCTCATCGACGCGGAGACAGAAGCGCAACGACGCCAAGCTCTGCGTCAACTCGACGGAGTCCTGGGTCGTAAGGTGGCCGATTGGCGTGATCGTCTCATCGATCTCCTGGCCGGAGCCGAGGCCGCCCTCGATTTCGCCGACGAGGGCGATGTGGATGATTCCGCGCTCGATGCGGCGCTTCATGCCAAGGCTCGCGCCATCCGTGACGACATCGATCACGCTCTCGCCGATAGCCGGCGGGGAGAGCGTCTGCGGGAGGGCTACGTCGTGGTTCTCTCAGGGCCGCCCAATGCCGGCAAGTCCACGCTGCTCAATGCTCTGAGCCAGCGCGATGCCGCGATCGTTTCTGCCATTCCAGGCACGACCCGCGACCTTATCGAGATTCGTTGCGATCTCGGCGGGCTGCCGGTCATCATCGTGGATACGGCCGGCTTGCGGGATACGACCGATCCAGTCGAGGCTGAAGGCATCCGGCGCACCCGCAACCGGATGGACCAAGCCGATCTCGTCCTTGCGCTCCAGCCAAATGACGAACCACACGACCCAGCGAACGTCCTGCCAGATCGCACGATCCGGGTTCAAACGAAGTCGGATTTGGGCGTTGCCATGAATGGGGTACTCGCCGTATCCGCGTTGACCGGTGCGGGTATCGACAACCTGCTACGCTTCATTGAAGCGAGGGCGGAGCAAGCCCTTGGCGGCGGCGATGCTCTCATTACTCGCGAGCGGCACCGCGATGGGTTGACCCGCTGCAGCCATCACCTCTCCAGGATCGTGTCGGGCCCTGCCCTTCCGGAGCTGCTCGCCGAGGATCTGAGGCTTGCCGTTCGCGCCTTGGGCGAGGTCGCCGGTCGGGTCGGCGTCGAGGATATGCTCGATCGCCTCTTCTCCGGGTTCTGTATCGGTAAGTGACGGGTGGCGCCAAGGCTGGTGGTCCCTGGCCGTTCGCTGCGGGAAGCTAGGCCCCGTTCGAGATCTCGAAACGGCGACACAGGGCGTCGAGCTCTTCCGGCGTTTCGTAGCGGATGCGAATTTCCCCGCTGCCTTGAGTCTTCGACTTCAGCGATACCGTGACGCCAAGCGCGCGCGCCATGGCTTGCTCCAGGCTACGGACCTGGCCATCGCGCTCTGGCTTGCGCGGACGTCCCGGGCGGGGGGCGTCGCCTTCCGGCACTTCAGCTGAGGCCAGGGCCTCGACCTCACGGACGGACAACCCTTCAGCCACGATCCGTCGCGCGACGGCTTCGGGCTCCCGCACCGCGAGAAGAGCGCGGGCGTGACCGGCTGTGATCTCCCCAGCGACGACTCGGTCCTGGATCGCGCTGGACAATTGCAGCAGACGCAACGTGTTGGCGAGATGGCTGCGGCTCTTTCCGATGATTTCGGCGAGCTCCGTTTGGCTATAGCGAAACTCGCTCATGAGCCGCTCATAACCAGCCGCCTCTTCGATGGCGTTGAGATCACTGCGCTGGACGTTCTCGAGAATGGCGTATTCGAGGGAGGTCCGATCGTCGATCTCGACGACAACGACGGGGGCCTCGTGCAGCCCGGCACGCTGAGCGGCGCGCCAACGACGCTCGCCGGCGACGATCTCATAGGTATCCGGAACGCCTGCCAGAGCGCGGACCACGATAGGCTGAATGATGCCGCGAATTTTGATCGAAGCAGCTAGCTCGTCGAGTTCGGTTTCGTGGAAGCGCCGACGCGGGTTTCGCGGATTTGGGCGCAGAAATTCGACGGCGACCTTGCGCTGTGCCTGCGGCTTCCCCGCATCGCCGCTATCGTCGCCGAAATCTCCGATCAGGGCCGCAAGCCCACGCCCGAGTCGAGGCCGCGCCACATCATCCGCCATCGCCACCTGCTTCAACTCCGATACGCTACGCATTCACGAAAAAGAACGAGCGACCTACGCCGCGACTGGAAGCCGCCCCTCGCGTTGGATCACTTCCGAGGCCAGGCGCAGATAGGCCTGCGAGCCGGCGCATTTCAGGTCGTAGAGCAACACCGGCTTGCCATGCGACGGGGCCTCCGAAACGCGGACGTTGCGTGGGATCGTGGTCTCGTAGACCTTGTCGCCGAGGAAGCTACGGACATCGGCCGCAACCTGATTCGAGAGGTTGTTGCGCGGATCCACCATAGTCAGCACCACACCCTGAATGGTGAGACGCGGATTGAGCGCGCTGCGGACCTGATCGACAGTGCGCAGGAGTTGGCTCAACCCTTCCAGGGCGAAGAACTCACATTGCATGGGCACGAGCACGGCATCGGCGGCTGCCAGTGCATTGATCGTCAGCAGGTTCAAGGAAGGAGGACAATCGATCAGGACATAGGTCACGCCCTCGGTGGCACCGGCCTTACCGAGATCGATCATGGCGTTGCGCAGGCGGTGAGCCCTGTCGGACGAGCTCGCCATCTCCAATTCGAGGCCAAGAAGATCCATCGTCGAGGGGGCGAGAAGCAGCCGCGGTACGGCCGTAGGCACTACCGCTTGGGCCAGGGACGCATCGCCGGCAAGCACGTGGTAGGTCGACAGCTTGCGCGAGCGGCGGTCGATGCCGAGCCCGGTGGAAGCGTTTCCCTGCGGATCGAGGTCGATCACCAAGACGCGTTCACCAATAGCAGCGAGCGCGGTACCGAGATTGATGGCTGTCGTCGTCTTGCCGACACCGCCCTTCTGGTTGGCCAAAGCAAGGATGCGCAACGGCCGCTCGGGCGTCGCCCTGGAGGCGGAGGAGGGTTCGATGGTCATGAATCCACGCGGGAGAGGGCGGTGACGCGGACGATCCGCGCGTCCGACTCAGTACGGCTCGTCACCAGATCGTAAACGAATCTCCACCGTTGCGCTGCATTGGTCAATTCCGCCTGCGCATCACGGCCCTTCGGAAACAGCGCGATGGTGCCTGTTGTCAACAGCGGTTCCGTCCATTCGAGCAATTGGGGGAGGGGAGCCAAAGCACGGGCGCAGACGGCGTGAACTCCAACATGTTCGGCGATAGCGTCCTCGATGCGGACGTTGCGAACCCGCGCCGGAGCTTTCGTCAATCGGGCCGCCTCCGCGAGAAAAGCGCATTTGCGCGCATTGCTCTCGATCAGGTCCACCTGAAAACCCGGCCGATCACGTCCTGCGATAGCCAAGATGAGGCCAGGAATTCCAGCCCCCGAACCGAGATCGAGCCACTTGCTGGCGTCGGGAGCGAGATCGAGCAGTTGGAGGGCGTCGGCGATGTGACGGGTCCAAACCTCCGTGAGTGTGGCGGGACCGACGAGGTTCTTGACGCTTTGCCACCTCTTTAGCTGCTCGACATAGATGTCCAAAGCCTCGGCTGTTTCACGTGAAACATTTGCCTGGGCGAGAACGCGCGTTCGGTCGTCATGCCTAGCGGCCATGGACAGCCGCCGGATTGGAGCGGTCGGCGCGGCGAGCATGGGCTGCCAGCAACGTCAGCGCAGCAGGAGTCACGCCCTCGATCCGTGCAGCCTGACCAAGCGTGCCGGGCCTCACCGTTTCGAGTTTGGCCTGCATCTCATTGGACAAGCCGGGAATGGCGCCATAGTCGAGCTTCGTTGGAAGCGACAGGGCCTCGTCTCGTCGGAAAGCCGCGATGTCGGCATTCTGGCGATCAAGATAGACGGCATAGGTCGCATCCGTGCGGAGGCGATCCGCGATACGAGGAGACACGCTCCGAAGCTCGGGCCACACCTCGGTCAGACGGTCCCAGCCGATCTCCGGATAGGAGAGCAATTGAAAGGCACTTCGGCGAATACCGTCCTGGTTAAGCGCGATCTCATGCCGAGCCGCTGCGGCCGGTGTCAGGCTGAGCCTATCGAGCAGCCCCCGCGCTGCCTCCAGTTCACCTTGTGACCGAGCGAAATGCTCGGCCCTTTCGGAGCCGACACAGCCGAGAGCAGCCCCGCGCGGGGTCAGGCGCTCATCGGCATTGTCCACGCGGAGGGACAGCCGATATTCCGAGCGCGAAGTGAACATGCGATAAGGTTCGCTGACGCCGTGGGTCACGAGATCGTCGATCATCACCCCAAGATACGATTCGGCCCGGTCGAAGCGCGACAGGGTCGATCCCCCGGTGAGCCGGGCGGCATTGATCCCAGCCACTAGCCCCTGCCCCGCGGCCTCCTCGTAGCCGGTCGTGCCGTTGATCTGTCCAGCCAGGAACAGGCCGGGCAGTCGCTTGGCCTGAAGGGTCGTGTCGAGCTCGCGGGGATCGACGTAGTCATACTCGATGGCATAGCCGGGTCGCACGATGGCCGCACGTTCGAGACCCGGGATCAGTGCGATGACATCGCGCTGAACGCTCTCCGGCAGCGCGGTGGAAATACCGTTGGGGTAGACGGTCGGGTCGTCCAGCCCCTCGGGTTCCAGGAAGATCTGGTGACCTTCGCGGTCTCCAAAGCGCACCACCTTGTCTTCGATGGACGGACAGTAACGCGGCCCCCGGCTGCTGATTCCCCCCGAATACATTGGCGAGCGGTGAAGATTCGCACGGATGAGATCGTGCACCGTCTGGGTCGTACGCGTGATGCCGCATTGGATCTGCGGTGTGGTGATCCGTTCCGTGAGGGTCGAGAACGGCACCGGATCGTCATCGGCCGACTGCATGTCGAGGCCCGACCAATCAATGGTGCGGCCATCGAGACGGGCAGGGGTGCCGGTCTTGAGACGTCCGAGCGCAAAACCCAGCCGGTCCAGCGTCTGGGCGAGGCCGATGGATGGCCCCTCCCCGACGCGCCCGGCGGGAATCTGCACTTCTCCCATATGGATGAGGCCTCGAAGAAACGTGCCGGTGGTCAGCACGACAGCGGAGCAGGCAACCATTCTCCCATCCGACAGAATCACCCCGGCGACCCGCGCGGCTGCAACGTGAATATCCCCGACTTCGCCCTCGATGATATGAAGGTTCGCGGTGCTGGCGACGGCTTCTTGGATTGCCCGCGCGTAGAGTTTGCGGTCGGCCTGGGTGCGCGGTCCGCGCACTGCCGGCCCCTTGCGTCGGTTGAGCAGGCGGAACTGAATGCCGGCTGCATCGGCGGCACGGCCCATCAGTCCGTCGAGGGCATCGACCTCGCGAACGAGATGACCCTTGCCGAGACCGCCGATGGCCGGGTTGCAGGACATCGCGCCGATCGTGGCAGCTGAATGCGTGACGAGGGCGGTACGGGCGCCGATGCGGGCTGCAGCAGCAGCGGCTTCCACGCCAGCATGACCGCCGCCGACCACGACCACGTCGAAGGAAAGACTTGTCTGGGACATAGGGTGATTAGGCGCGACCGGAGCGAGTCGTCAACGAGGAGTGCGAGCGTATCCTATCCTCTGCCGAATCCGGCCGCTTCACATTCGACGTCGAAGCCCGTCCTGCCATGGCGGCATCGCGGGAAGGACGATCGGAGACGGACGACAGATCGCGTCAGCCCCGCCGACGCGCCGCCTCCGTGGCGATGCGCAGGAGCGTCGCGGAAGCATGGGCATGGGCGAGGTCAGGCGGGGAGCGTCGACAGGCCAGCACGGCCTCCTGAAGCAACTGCACGGCGTGGCGGAGGGCAACGGGAGACCAGCGCCCAAGCTGGGCTTCGACGAGCGCCTTACGACGGAAATGCAGCCCACGCCAATTGCCAACCATCATGCTCGGACTCTGTCCTTCACCTGCAATCCGTGTCGACAGCAGAGTAAGAGCGTGACGCAGCGCAGAGCCGAGCATCATCGACGGATCCATACCTTCGTGCCGGAAGCGGCGGTAATCCCGTTCGACCTCCTCGCTCCGTCCGACGAAGGCGGCATCGATCAGCGTATTAAGGACGCTGCCGGCGACGTCGCTGATCACGGCCTCAACATCGTCGAGGGTGATGTTGGTCTGCCCTCGGGCATAGAGGGCCAGTTTCTCGATCTCCGACAGGCTCGCTCGACGATCACCGCCCAGGCTCATCGCCAGGATGTCGCGCGCCTCGCGGGCGATCCGCTGGCCATTCTCCTGAAGCGTGCGGTCGATGAGCTCCGCCAGGGCCCGCTCGTCATCGGCGTAGCAGGGCAGGGCGAGCGCCCGTGTGGATTTCTCGCAGAGTGTTCGCAACGGTGCGCTCTTTGCGAGGTCTCCCGCCTCTACGACGATGCGGGCGCCGGCGATCTCTGCCTTCAATGCCGCGTCCACGGCCGGGGCGTAATTGCGACTTCCGGCCCGTACCCAGATGCTACGCTGACCGCCGAACAGGCCGACGGTGCCGGCCTCGTCCACGAGGCGACCTACATCCGAGGCGAGGGTATCGCCATCGATCTTGACCAGCGCAAAAGGATCGGAGGGATCGGTGACGAAGCTCACGGCCAGACGCTTGGCGCGCTCGAAGACCAGGCCGGTATCCGGTCCGTAGACGAGGATCACCGCGATCTGCGACGCAGGTCCACGTCGCAGCAGCGCCTCGATATCGCCAGCCTTTACGGCGGTCAGGGCTTGGTCACCAGCACGGATGCGACCCGCGTCTTGATCTGGTCGGCCAAGGTCTTTGCCAGCCGGATCTCAGCGTCGCGGGCCGCACGCAGCGAGGCGAAGCGCTGGATCGAGCGGTCGTAGGTGGTGGTGGCGACGGCCACACCCTCGGTGATGATCTTCGAACCGTCCAGGGATTCGAGCGAGAAGCGGATGGTGCCAACCAATGTGCCGGCCTCGGCGCGTCCAGTCTGTGACGACACGATGGGGGTCTTCACAGATTCGCTGCCCTGCATCTTTAGGCGGTAGCGCTTGGGAGAAGGCTGGCCCGAACCATCGAGATCGAAGATGAGTTCGCTGCGCAGATAATGGCCGAGCCGCTCCTGCCCGGCAGCGGTGGAGACGTCGTCGACTTGGATCGAGGCGAGGAGCGCGGCCATGGGCTCGCCCGACGCGGTCGGTCCATAGAGCGGGCGAAAGCAGGCCGAGAGATTGACGGCCATAAGGGAGACCAACGCGACTTTCGCCGCGCGGGACCGTACCGCCTGTCTCAGCCCATGGATCATCATCGCAGTAATGCTCTCCGTCCGGTCTCGCTCTTTACGGCGATCCCGCCTGTCGCGTCACCTGTATAAGCGGCAAGCTTTACGATTCCTCTGCGGCAGGACGATGGTGATGCCCCAAACGACATCGCCCTGGAAGGGGCGTCCTTCGTCCTGCCGCCATGCAAAGTCTCGCCCTGCCCGGGCCTTGGCGAGATCTGATTTGCGAAGCCGCGCCTCGCTCACACTACGAGATTCACGATCCGGCCGGGCACGACGATCACTTTGCGCGGGGCACGGCCTTCGAGAGCCTTCTGCACGGCCTCGTCGGCCAGAACGAGAGCTTCCACCGCGGCGGCGTCGGCCGTACGCGGCACGGTGACATCCGCCCGCTTCTTCCCGTTGAGCTGAACGGGGAGGGTGATCTCGTCCTCCACAAGCAGGGCACGATCGACCACCGGCCACGCGGCTTGAGCGACCAGTCCATGCCGTCCGAGGGCCGACCAGCATTCCTCGGCCAGATGCGGCATCATCGGCGCAACGAGCTGCGTGAGGATGCCCGCCGCTTCCGTCGCCGCATCTCGCGAGACGGCAGCCGTACGGATCGCCTCATCGAGAGCGTTCGACAGCGTGTAGATATGGGCGACGCAACGGTTGAAGCGGAGGCGCTCCACATCCTCTTCCACCGCAGCAAGAGCCTTATGGGCGGCCTTGCGAAGCGCAGCGTCCGACGCTCCGCTCGCTGCCGGCACGCCCACCGCGAGGGAGACCAAGCGCCAAACTCGCTGAACGAAGCGGGCCGCGCCCTGCACTCCATCCTCCGTCCAGATCACGTCACGCTCGGGCGGAGAATCGGACAGCATGAACCAGCGAGCGGTATCGGCCCCGTAGCTCGCGATGATGTCGTCCGGGTCCACCACATTCTTCTTGGACTTCGACATCTTCTCGATGGAGCCGATAGCGATCGGCGCATCTGTTTTCACGTGAAACGCCTGGCGCCCGCCGCCCCCGGCGGTGATGCGGATATCCGCAGGCTGAACCCATGCGCCCGCTGCGTCCTTGTAGGTCTCGTGGACGACCATGCCCTGCGTGAACAGGCCGGCGAATGGCTCCGAGACCCCGGACCAGCCCGTCGCCTGCATCGCCCGTGTGAAGAAGCGGGCGTAGAGCAGATGTAGGATCGCGTGCTCGATGCCGCCGATATACTGATCCACCGCCAGCCAGTGATCGACCGCCGAACGGTCGGTCGGCGCATCCTTCAGCCAGGGAGCGGTGAAGCGGGCGTAGTACCACGACGAATCCACGAAGGTGTCCATCGTGTCGGTCTCGCGCCGGGCAGCAGCGCCGCAGCGCGGGCAGGGCACGTTACGCCAGGCATGGTCGCGTTCCAGCGGATTGCCGGGTGTGTCGAACGAGACCTCGTCGGGCAATTTCACCGGCAGGTCGGAGACCGGCACCGGCACCGGACCGCAGGAATCGCAATGGATGATGGGGATTGGGCAGCCCCAATAGCGCTGGCGCGAGACGCCCCAATCCCGCAAGCGGAACTGAACCTTGCGCGCCGCCACCGGCTCACCGTCCAGGATCTCGCCCTCCAAGCGGTTGGCCACGGCATGGAACGCTTCGTCCGTCGTCATGTCGTCGAGGAAGCGCGAATTGATCATCCGTCCATCGCCGTCATAGGCGGTGTCGGTGACGACGAAGCTCGCCGCGTCCTGCCCCTCCGGACAGACGACAGGCGTATTGCCGAGGCCGTACTTGTTGGAGAAGTCGAGGTCGCGCTGGTCGTGAGCCGGACAGCCGAACACGGCGCCGGTGCCGTAATCCATCAGGACGAAATTCGCCACGTAGACGGGCAGCAGCCAGGACGGGTCGAGGGGGTGGCGCACCCGCAACCCCGTATCGAAGCCGAGCTTCTCCGCCGTGTCGATCGCGGCCTGAGCCGTACCGGTTCGGCGGCATTCCTCGATGAAGCTCTGGAGTTCGGGCCGCATGGCAGCAACCGATGCCGCGACGGGGTGGTCCGCCGCAATCGCCAGGAACCTCGCGCCGAACAGCGTGTCGGGCCGGGTGGTATAGACCTTGATCTCGCCGTCACGGCCATCGAACGTAAAGCGGACCTCGAGCCCTTCGGAACGTCCGATCCAGTTCTTCTGCATCACCCGGACCTTCTCCGGCCAACGCTCCAGGCCGTCGAGTGCGTCGTAGAGATCCTGCGCGAAATCGGTGATCTTGAAGAACCACTGGGTCAGCTCGCGCTGCTCTACCAGCGCGCCCGAGCGCCAGCCGCGCCCGTCGATGACCTGCTCGTTGGCCAGCACGGTATGGTCCACGGGGTCCCAGTTCACCTTGGCCGTGCGGCGGGTGACGAGTCCCTTGTCGAGGAAGTCGAGGAACATACGCTGCTGGTGCTTGTAGTAGTCGGGATCGCAGGTGGCGATCTCCCGGCTCCAGTCGAGGGACAGGCCCATGCTCTGCAACTGGCCGCGCATGGTGGCGATGTTGGCATAGGTCCAGTCGCGCGGGTTGACCTTGCGCTCCATGGCGGCGTTCTCGGCCGGCAAGCCGAACGCATCCCAACCCATCGGATGGAGCACGGCGAACCCCCTCGCGCGCTTATAGCGGGCCACCACGTCACCCATGGCGTAGTTGCGGACGTGGCCCATATGAATGCGCCCCGACGGGTAGGGGAACATCTCCAGCACGTAGTATTTCGGTCTCGGGTCGTCGTTGCGCGTGGCGTAGATGCCGTGCGCGGCCCAGGCCTCCTGCCAGCGCGGCTCGGCATCCTTGGCGTTGTAGCGCTCGGGAACGGGCATGGGGGAGGAGGTCATGAGAGGAACTCTGAGATACGGGCCAGGATGGCCTGGCAAGGCGCCTCACGCGGCGCCGGAGAGGTTGGATGCCGGACTAACACGGCCTGTTTGCCGGTCAACAGAGCCGTCACCGCCAAAGCCCGGCGCTTGCGGACCACGTTGCGGGTGTTAGGTCAGGCAGGACCTGCCCTTCCTCTCAAGGCCGACGAGACATCATGCCCGACTCTACCCCGCCGAGATACGCTCATCCGCACGCGGCCGACGTAGTCGCCGGCTTGAAGGCCGTGCGCGAGACCATCGTCCAGGCGGCCCAGGATTCCGAGCGGGATCCAGACGAGATTTCGCTGGTGGCCGTCTCGAAGCTCATTGATGCGGATGGGATCATCCCCGCCCTAGAGGCAGGTCATCGGGTTTTCGGCGAGAATTACGTCCAGGAATCGAAGGCGAAATGGCCTGCTTTGCGTGAGCGCTTTCCCGATGTGGAGCTTCACCTCGTTGGGCCGCTGCAATCGAACAAGGCGCGCGAGGCGGTGGAATTGTTCGACGTGATCCATGCCCTCGACAGGCTGTCACTGGCGGCGGCCCTGGCCAAGGAGATCGACCGTACCGGGCGGACGCCAAAGCTGCTGGTTCAGGTCAATACCGGTGACGAACCGCAGAAAGCCGGCGTCTCGCCGTCGCAGGTGGATGTTCTTCTCAGCGAATGCCGTGAGACCCATGGCCTGGCGATCAACGGTCTCATGTGCATTCCCCCCGCCGAGGACCCGCCGTCGGCGCATTTCGCCCTCCTGGCGCGCATCGCCGAGCGCCACAATCTACCCATCCTCTCCATGGGCATGAGCGCGGATTTCCCGGCGGCGATCCAGATGGGAGCCACGCATATCCGCGTCGGCACAGCGATCTTCGGCGAAAGGCCGCGCCCCGCCGGAGCGTGATGCGGTTCCAAGTGGGTTAGCCGGCCGGGGAGGGGGCTGGTTGGTTGAGGAATGGAACGCCCGTCCCCACCGGCGCCAGCTTTCCCGGGCCTGCGGAGCGGAGCCCAGGATTTGCCGCACCCTAGCCGAATGCGCCTACCTCATGCTGGATCATGCCCGACAGCTCACGGACGCGAGCGAAGGACTGGCGGATCGGGCCGAAGATCGTCTTGTGCTCCGATTCATAGGTGCCGACGTCGCGCGGGCCGGCGGGCTCACCGAAATTGAGCCCGAGAGTCGGGTCCGGCGTGATCGGAAAGATTTCGTCGAGCATGGCGAGGCAGCCGTCTATGTCGAGGCGCAGGAAGCGCTCGATCAGCTGCTCGCGAGTGATGCCCGATTGCGGGCGGAAGCCCGGAATGTGCACCGCCAGGAACCAGATCCGGTGGATCAGGGCGAGTCGCAGGGCATGAAGCATGGTCAGCCGCACCGACATCTTGCCGAGGTCCGGGGCGGCGGATTGCAGACTCAACCAGTCGCTGGTGAGGCGGCCGAACAGACGGCGCAGATCGGGTGCAAGCCGCAGGCGGTCGAGGGCGGTGGCGATGACGAGGAGTTCGTCGCGCCGGTCGTCGCGCTGTGTGCGCCGTGCCCGTTCGAGCCACATGGCCGGGTCGAGCGTATCGATATAGGCGCGCAGCACATCGAGATCGCCCACCGCCGAGGCATGCTGGGCGAGGCGGAACGCGCGCGAGAACCGAACCGAATCGCGGCGCATGTCACGGAACAGATCCGGTGCGCGGCTCGCCGCCCGGCCGAGGCCGTGCAGCGAATTCGCGAGATACCCGAGCTGGTGCAGGATCGCGTTGTTGGGAATCGCCCGCATCTGGCGGGGATGGGTGATCATGCTGGGGCCGCCGCTATCGGTCTGGCGGGCCACGGGGCGTGAGCCGGTGCGGTCGAGCAGGCTCGGGCCGAACGTGCCCAGCAGCGCCGCGTAGCCGGGATCATCCACCAGGGCTTCCATGTCCTGCCGGGCCACGGTGAAGAACTCGGCGGCGAAATCGGCCTCACCGTAGATCGGGTCGTCGGTCTCGTCCGCCCCCGGCGCGTCGGACAGAACATAATCGGCAAAGGAATCGTCGTCGGCCGTGTCGAAGGCGAAGACGTGTTCGGCGATCCGCTCCACCGTCGAGCGGGCAAGAGCCTGGGTGCCGAACATGAGGTAGCCGTCCGAGCCCTGGAAGCTCGATTCCAGCCGCACCTTGATCCCCGCCTTCCGGTTCTTGTGTCGTGAATCCTCCGGCGCGAGATAGGCGAGGCGGTCCCGCAGGGAGGTCGGATGGGCGCCGCGCCCGATCGATTCGCCGTGGGTATCGAAGATCGCCAGTTCTATGCCGGACAGGCCGTTCTGCGTCATCAGGTCGGTGATGCGCAGGCGCAGGCGCTCGATCCAGAAACTCGCGGCGAGCTGGCCGACATAGCGCCCCGAATCCGAGTAGCCGAACTGCACGGTCAACCGGCCGATGCGCTTGAGATAGGCGCGCCAATGCGGATTGCGCAGGGCGTCGTCGAGGACGCGGATGCCCTGTTCCAGTGCACTCGCCGTCTCGAAGAGCGGCGTGATCTCGACCTTGTCGCTGATCCCGTAATGCCGGGCCAGCCAGAGGGCGGCGAGAAGGGTGTAGCCGGTCTCCGTCTCGGCGATGAGGAAGCGCACCGGATGGGTGCCGTCCACGTGCTTCAGGATCTGCGCGATGGTCATCATCAGGCGCGCGGCCGAGGCCCGCTCGGCGGCGAGCGCTCCGAAATCCACGGCCACCGGCTGCACATCGTTGAGAAGGGCATGGATGGTGGCGAGATGCGAGCGCCGATGGGCCGCGTCCGTCGGTTCGCCGTCGAGATCGATGACCCGGCGCACGGCATTGTGGATCTGGCTGGCGTTCAGCCGGAAATGCGGCAGGGCGTTCGATAGCCCATGGGTCGCGATGCCGGAGCGCAGGAGGGCAATGGCCCGCCTGTCCTCGTCGCTCTCCACGCCGCCGATGGCTCCGGCGAGGCCGGCCAGGATCGGTCCGGAATCGGTCTGGGCCCGCTCGCGCTCGATGATGAGCGCCAGCGAGAAGCGGTGCACAGCCTCCAGGGTAGGTTTGGTCCCGAGGCGCGGGGCAACGGCGAGTTGCCGGTTCACGGCCGCCAGCGCGCCTTGCGTCAGCTCACGCACGACGTTCGTGGCGGGTACGACTGGGAGGTGGCGCATGACCCTGTCGAGCTGCATCCGCTTCGATTCCAGGCGATAGCGCAAGGTGTCCCACCAGCCGATATCGGTGCGTCCATCCGTGTCGCAGCCGACCCAGGATGCGATGGCGAAGGGTTTGGGCACCAACTCGGTCCAGCGGTCGGGCCAGCGCGCGCGGGCCGCATCAAGCAGGGCTGCGTTGAAGCTGTCCAAGGCCGTACGACCGTGATTGGCCGCGAGACAAGCTTGTTCGAATTCGTCGTCGAGGCTGATCTTTGCATCCGGCCGGGTCGAGAGGGCCGCGGCTTTCTCGAGCAGGGGCAGGCGTGCTGCCTCGCTGTCCTGCGACGCAGCCTCGGCGATGAGCGCCGCCACAGCCTTCGGCATCCCGAATGTGGGGTGGGCGGTGAACACCACGGCGAAGCCGGTACGGCCGACGAGGTCGCGGAAGGTCTCGAAATCCCCCGTTCCTTTCGGAATCGCAGCCACGAGACGGGCAGGCATCGTGTTGTCCGCCGATGTCTGGGTGTCCCGGTCCAGCCCGACATAGCCGCGCAGGCGCTCGGCCCGAGCGATCAGCGATTGTGCGCGCAGGCGGGTGAACAGGCCGTCGAGGTCGTCGTCGTCGATCTCTTCGCGGTCGAAGCGGCGGGTAATCGCGAGCGTCACCGCCAGGACGGGATTGCGGAACGGATCCTCGCTCGAACGCTCGCGAGATTCCTCGATGAGGGCGATGAGATCCTGTTCCAGCTCGCCGGGATCGGGCACCGCATTGGCTGGGCTGCGGTCAAGCATGCGCATCGATCGACCTTGTCTGGACAGAAGAAAGAGGACGGCCCCGGAGTCGAGTCGCCTTAGAACAGGTTGGGCATCGCGCCGAAGACAATGCGTGGATGACGACCCGTCATCCACCGACGGATGGCTTGGCCGAACAGCATCACCACCGTGCAAAGCCAATCCGTCCGCATGGTTTCGGCTCCACGTTCCCTCGGCGCAAGGGGTCGAAACGAGACGCAAGGACCGTTCCGACCACGGTAACCCGAAGTGCTATGCCCGGCACTTGTGCGAAAGCGCTCCTGTGGTGCGAGACAGGTGGATGCAACCCGGTTCCGGCTGGGGTAACCCTCTGGGCCATGCAGATCCGTCCGATCCCGTCCTGTTCTCCCGGCGACCCGAGCTCCGTGTTTCGGGCTAGGAGGATGCGGAGCGGGAGCCGCTTGGCGCTGGTCTCCTGCGTTGCCCTCTTATGCGGGATGCTGGGAGCCGCTCCCGGACTCGCGCAAGAAGACGCCACCGCACCGCTGGGCGAGGCCGAGGCACCGGCCCCCAAGCCTAAGCCGAGACCAAAGCCCAAACCGAAACCGAAACCCGTCGCCAAACCTGCCGAGACGCCCGATGCTCCTCCGGCCGCGCCCCTGCCGATGCCGGCAGCCAATCTCGCTCCCGTGAAGCTGCCCGAGCTCATCGTCGTCTGCGACAACGGTCAGGGTGCGTTCTACGAAGGGCAGGGCGCGGTCTCGCTCTGGGTGACGCGGAGCGGCACGATCACCGTCGACAACCCGCTTCGCCCACTGACGCCGGAGGCTACCCGCGTGCTGCAGGTCGTCATCGGCAACAAGGCCGCCACCGCCTTCGGCCCCGACCTCCTGGCCCTGCGCCGGGGCGGCAGCCCCGCAGCCCTGGAGGCGACGATAGGCGGACCGGTCCGCTGGGACGAGCAACTCACGGTCCTGCCCGATTTTCTCAACATCGTCTCCGAAGCGGGCGAGGTCCTGGCGCGCCTCGATTACAGCCGCTGCGGCGATGCCCCGGAGGTCAAGGCGGCGCCAGTCGCCAAGGCGAAGCCCAAACCCGTTGCCAAATCACCGCGCCCGCCCAAGGCCTCCGCCGCCGAGGGAGCGGGGCGAGGGGAGGGCGCGGCCCCTCGCGGTCTTCAATTGCCGCAGGGCGCCATTCCGGCCGGCCAATAATGATCGCAGGACGAGGGAGACCGACATGAAAGCCGCCGAGGTAATCGCCAAGCTGGGGCTCCAGCCCCACCCGGAGGGCGGCCATTATCGCGAAACGTTTCGCGATCCGACGGAGGTCGATGGCCGTTCGGTGGGCAGCGCGATCTACTACCTGCTCGATCTCGGCGAGACCTCGGAATGGCACCGGGTCGATGCCAGCGAGATCTGGTTTTGGCATGCCGGCGCGCCAATGGTGATCACCACGAGCCCGAACGGTCACGATGCCTCCGCTACCTATCTCGGTCCCGATCTCGCCCACGGCCAGCAGCCGCAGATCGTCGTGCCGGCGGGGCATTGGCAGACCGCCACAAGCCTCGGATCGTGGACATTGGTGAGCTGCACCGTCTCCCCGGCCTTCCGGTTTGACGGGTTCGAGATGGCGCCTGCGGGCTGGCGGCCGGTGCCGCGCGGCTGAGGGAGGCGCGTTTCTCCGTTCGCCTTGCCGGAGGCCTAGCCCTCGATCTCGTCCTTCTTCGCGATTAGCGGCACGAGCGGGGTGATCCGAAGGGCGGTGATGCGGTTCTTCGCCTTGCGCAGGACCTGAAACCGGAAGCCGTGGAAATTGAAGGCGGTACCGGTATCGGGAATTGCCCGCGCCTCGTGGATGACGAGGCCGGCGATGGTCGTCGCCTCCTCATCGGGCAGATTCCAGTCCATGGCGCGGTTGAGATCGCGAATGGCGACGGAGCCATCCGCATTCACCGAGCCGTCGCCCTGGGGGCGCACCCCGGAAACCGCGACGTCGTGCTCGTCGGCGATGTCGCCGACGATCTCCTCCAGGATGTCTTCCAGCGTGACGAGACCCATCACCTCGCCGTACTCGTCGACGACGAGGGCGAAATGGGTCTTCTTGGTGAGGAAGGCCTTGAGCTGGTCGCGCAGGCTCGTCGTGTCGGGCACGAACCAGGTCTCGAGGGCCAGGGTCTCGACCTTCAGACCGGAAGCGTCGCCCCCGGCGGCGTCGAGGGCGCGCAGCAGATCCTTGGCGTGAAGCACGCCGATGATGTTCTCCGAGGTGCCGCGCCAGAGCGGCATGCGCGTATAGGGCGAGGACAGAACCTCGCGGACGATCTCCTCCGAAGGAAGGTCCGCATTGATGGTGCGCATCTTTGTGCGGTGCACCATGACCTCGGACACGGATAATTCGTGCAGGTCGAGCAGGCCGCCGAGCATGTCGCGCTCGGCTTTGGCGACACCGCCCTCGCGGTGGAGCAGGGCGACCTGCCCGCGAATTTCCTCGGTGGGCGAGAGGATCGACTGATGCTGCCCGATACTGACGCCGAAGGGGCGCAGCATCAGCCGCACGACCTTTTCGATGGCGATGGCGGCCGGTCCGAGGAGCGCTACCGCGAAGGCGACGGGCCGCGCCATCACCAGGGCGGCCTGGTCCGGCTTGTTGATGGCAAGGGTCTTCGGCAGCACCTCGGCGAAAACGATGACGAGGACCGACATCACGCCGGTGGCGTAGAGCACCCCGCTCTTGCCGAAGATCGTGGTCAGCACGCTGGTGGTGAAGGCGGAAGCGCCGATGGCGACGATGTTGTAGCCGATCAGCATGGCGCCGATGAACCGCTCGCGCGAGGCGAGGATGCGGTTGACGAGGCGTGCCCGCAGGTCGCCGTTGTTCTCCAGGGAGAGCATCCGTGCCCGCGAGGCCGCGGTGAAGGCGGTCTCAGCCCCCGCGAAGAAGGCCGAGAGCAGCAGCGACATCACCACGATGCTCGCGGCGAGCCAGAGATCAGTATGCGTGTCCATCAGGCGGTCGTCGCACCAAGCCATGCCGCACCGGCACTGTGCCGGTTGCGGAAAGCCCCCTCATATACCAACCCAGGAGCGAATCGATGCCGCAGGCGTCGGGATCGGAGGGGATGCGGTTCATGGAGCGCATCATCCCCAGTTGAAGCTCCAGGCCTCCAGTACAGGGAGGCGATCCAGTCACGCCCCGCGTAGTTCGTCCGTCAGGAAGGCCTTTACCTCTGCGCGGTCGATGCCAGGTGCGATGAAGCTCTGGCCGATCCCCCGTGCGAGGATGAAGGTCAGCGCGCCGTCCCGGACCTTCTTGTCCTGGGCCATGGCGTCGAGGATGGCGTCGACGCCCCCGCATCCGCCGGGGACGGCCTGAAGCCGGGTAGGCAGGCCTGCCAGGGCCAGATGGTTGGCCACGCGACCGGCATCCTGGCCGGGGCAGAGGCCGAGGCGGGCGGAGAAGCGGAAGGCCAGCGCCAGGCCGATGGCGACGCCCTCGCCGTGGACGAGGCGGGCGGATTCGTAGCCGGTGAGCCGTTCCAAAGCATGGCCGAAGGTGTGGCCGAGGTTGAGCAGGGCGCGCTCGCCGTCCTCGCGCTCGTCGCGCACCACGACGCCGGCTTTTGCCCGGCAGCAGATCGCCACCGCCTCGTCGCGCTCCGGGCCGCCGGAGAAGATGCCGGCCCAGTGGCCCTCGCACCAATCGAAGAAACCGGAATCTGCGATGAGGCCGTATTTCGCCACCTCGGCGTAGCCGGCGCGCATCTCGCGTTCGGACAGGGTGTCGAGGGTGGCGGTATCGGCCAGGACCAGACGCGGTTGGTGGAAGGCGCCGATCAGGTTCTTGCCCAGCGGCGAGTTGATGCCGGTCTTGCCGCCCACCGAGGAATCGACCTGGGAGAGCAGGGTCGTGGGTGCCTGGACGAAGCGGACGCCGCGCCGGAGCGTCGCCGCCGCGAAGCCGGCGAGATCGCCGACCACGCCGCCGCCGAGGGCCACCACCAGGTCGTTGCGCTCGATCCGGTGGGCGAGGAGGCCGTCGCACACCTGTGCGTAGACCGCATAGCTTTTCGAGGCCTCGCCCGGCGCCACGGTGACGAGACCGGAGCGCAGGCCCGCCGCCTCCAGGCTCTCGCGTAGGCGTTCGCCATAGAGGCCCACGACCGTCTCGTCGGTCACGATGGCGGCGGCCCGCGCGCCGAGGGCGGCCACGCGTGCACCCGCCTCGGCGAGGAGGCCCCGCCCGATATGGATGTCGTAGTCGCGGCCCTGGTCGAGGGGGACGTGGACCGTCTGTCCGTCACTCACTGCGCGGCGACGCCTTGGTTCGAGGGGCCGTTGAGATAGGCATCGAGGGCCTCCATCACGTCCTCCACCACGCGATCATGCGACACGTCGCGCGAGGGGATCATCACGTCGGCACTGCCATAGACGGGATGCCGGATCTCCATCAACTGCCGCATCGTCTCCTCGGGGTCGTCGGTCTGGAGAAGGGGCCGGTTGCCGCGCTTGCGGACGCGGCGCATCAGCACGTCGAGTTCCGCCTTCAGCCACACCGAGACGCCGCCCTGAGCGATACGGGCGCGTGTCGCCTCGCGCATGAAGGCGCCCCCGCCGGTGGCCAGCACCAGCGGCCCCTCGCGGATGAGCCGGGCGATCACACGCTCCTCGCCCTCGCGGAAGCTCGGCTCGCCGTAGATGGCGAAGATGTCGGGGATCGTGAGCTTGGCCGCCGCCTCGATCTCGTTGTCGGCATCCTTGAACATCAGCCCAAGTCGCGTCGCCAGACGTCGCCCTACCGTGCTCTTGCCGGCACCCATGAGACCGACGAGCACGATCGAGCGCGCGCCGAGAGCGCGGCGGAGCCTGACTTCAATGGGATCGGGAGCGATGTCGCCCTCCGATGGCTCGATCTCGGTCATCGTTGAAATCTTGATATACCTGTTCTCGCGATCCTAGCGCGTTTCACCGTCCGGGCGAAGCGAGGCCGTAAACCACGACGCGATTCTTAAAGGCGTCTTCATAGGGCCTGCCTCCAAAGCCGCGAAGCCTCCCGATCCGGTGAGGCCGATCGCCGCTCGTCGACCGGGATTCTCTTGCGGTGCACCCTGTGGCTCCGAAGTGCTTGCCATTGTGGGCCCGGCATGGTGCAACCCCTTGGCTTGGCTGTGCAATGACTTGCCTGCCGATCTCGCGGACCGAAGCCGTCCATTTCCGCAGAGTTCCCTCCGACCGAGGTTCGTCCGAGTGCCGACCCTGTTTCGTTTCCTCGCCACGCTCGCCATCCTCGGTGGATTGGTCTTCACGGGCATGTTCGCGCTCGCGACCTTCGTTCAGCCCACGCCCCGGGAAATGAGCGTCAGCATTCCCGCCGCGAAGCTACAGCCGCCGAACCGGTGACGGGCTCGCCCGGGGACGAGGCGGGGACCGACGGCCCCGCTCTCATCGTCGCGTATCTCGACATGCTCGCGGCCGAGCGGGGTGCCGCCGCCAATACGCTCGCCGCCTATCGCCGCGACCTCGACCACTACCTCGCGGCTCTGACCGCTTCGGGACGTGACCCGCTCGAGACCGATGCGGGCGAGGTCCGCGCCTATCTGGCGGATCTCGAAACCCAAGGGTTGAAGGCCTCCTCCGCCGCACGCCGGCTGTCCTGCATTCGCGGCTTCCACAAGTTCCTCTACGCGGAGGGGTTCGCCGAGGCCGATCCGAGCGCGCCCGTGGGAGGTCCACGCAGAGGGCGCACCCTGCCCAAGGTGCTGTCGGTGGCCGAGGTGGACGACCTGCTGCGCACCGCCCGCGAGCGAGCCGTGGCGTCGGAGACCGGGGACGCTCCGGGCGAGCGGCGGCGCGCAGTAAGGATGCTGTGCCTGCTCGAAACCCTCTACGCCACCGGCCTGCGCGTATCCGAACTCATCGCCCTGCCACGCTCGGCCGCCACCACGAAACAGCGCTACCTCGTGGTGAAGGGCAAGGGCGGACGTGAGCGGCTGGTCCCGCTCACCGATCTCGCGCGGGGCGCCATGCGCGAGCACCTGTCTCATCTCAGCGGAGACGGTCCCTTCCTGTTTCCGGCCGACAGCGAGAGCGGCCACCTGACCCGGCAGGCTTTCGCCCGCGACCTCAAGGTGGCGGCGGCGGCGGCGGGGATTCGCGGGGACCGCGTGAGTCCGCACGTGTTGCGCCACGCCTTCGCCAGCCACCTCCTGCAGAACGGGGCCGACCTGCGGATCGTGCAGGAGCTTCTGGGACATGCCGACATCTCGACGACGCAGATCTACACGCATGTCCTCGACGAGCGGCTGAAGAGCATGGTCCGCGATCTCCACCCCCTCATGGACGAACCGGCCGAACCCGACACCGCTCCCATCTGAACGGACTGCCACACCGCACCGATCCGGCTGCGTCTCAGCCGGCGATCTGACTTCCCCTGCTGACCGCGATCGTCGTCTCATCGGTCAGCGAGAACACGATACCCGCGCTGCGCAGGGCGCCAATCGCCTGATTGCGGTTGGCCACCGAGACGGAGGTGATGCAGCCCTCGAGCCGACGGACGGTCGAGAGCGACACGCCAGAGGCTCCGCTCAAATCCGCCATCGACCAGTCGAGCAGTGCGCGTGCCGCACGGATATGTCCAGCTTCGATGCGCTGTTCGAGGCCCTTCAGAAGGCGGCCTGTAGGCCTGATCTTCAGATGGATCGGACCAACGAAATTGGTCCAGCTTTCGACAGCCCCCGTCTCATTCAGCATGGGAATCATCACCATGCGGTAAGTCGCGGTTTCCCCATTCGCCAGTCTGAGGTTCGGCATCGTATGGACGAGGCGCTTGGTGAGATACAGTTCCCGCCCATAATCGCGCCAACGGATGCGCTCGCCCTTCAGGACCGGCAGGGTCGGCTCCTGCAGGAGTTCTCCTTCGGGAAGTCCGACGAGGTCGAGCCATTCCGTCGAGAACTTCCTGAACGGGTAGATATCCGTGGTCGACGTGAATGCACCGACACTGTCGAAGATCGCACGGTCCCGCTGCCGCTGCTCCGCTTCGGCACAGGCCTGCATGGCAGGGTCGCCGATCTCGGCGAGGATGCCATGGGCACTCAGGGGCCGTCCATTGGGCGCGGTCGTCACCTCCACACGGCTCAAGACGGTACAGACCCCTGAATCCGGCCGGACAATGCGGAAGATCGAGGGCGGAACCGCCTCCGATCGCCTGACGAAGCCGGGTGCCATGGTCCGCGGGCAATCATCCGGATGGATGAGCTTAAACAGGAGCGCGTAATCGGGCCTGACGAGGCCGTCGGGAATCCCCAGGATCGGATAGAGCCCGGGCGACCAGAAATGAGTGCCGTCGACGAAGTCCCAATGCCAATGCCCGACACTTACAAAGTGTCTGACTATGTCTGAAACGCCATCCGATAGGTTTTTAAACGTACCGCCGTGCATTGTGAGACCACAAACTCACGATGATCGTCGGAAACAGGACGGAGCCGGCGAGCCGAAACGACGATCTGAACCAACGAATATCTATCTTTTGATAGTATCGCAATATTCATTTGGGAAACATCCTTACCGTGATGCAAAATCGCAGGGCGATTGCCGATGTCATCGACCCGCCCTGACAAGGCTCTTTTGTAAGGGCGCCCGGATCTCTATCATGGGCTTTCGGCGAATCTCCATCGCCCCTGGAACAAGCATGGCCACTTGCGCGAGCATGCGAGTCTCATAGGCGGATCGTCCTCGTCCGGCCGGCCCCGCGTGGTCGTCTCCGGCGCCAGCGTCACGCCTCTCCACCGGCTCCGCGCTCAGACATCCGCCTCCTCGTTGAGCGTGTCCTCGATATAGACCTGTTCCAGCACGACCTTGATCACCGCCATCAGCGGCAGCGCGAGGGCGATGCCCCAGATGCCGAACAGCACGCCGAGCACGAGCTGGCCTGCGAAGATGGTGGCCGGCGGGATGTCCAGAGCCTGCTTCTGGATGAAGGGCGTCAGCCCGTAGCTCTCCAGGCATTGCACCACGAGGTAGACACCGAAGGCGCCGAGCGCCGCGTTGGTCCCGGAGGCGAGGCCCGCCAGCACGATGACGACGCCGGCGATCAGCGGGCCGATGGTGGGGATGAAGGCGAGGAGCCCCGCTTGCAGGCCGAGGATGAGGGCGCCGCCGATGCCGAGGAAACTCAAGCCCGCCCAGATGCAGACGAAGATCACCGCCATGGTGATGAGCTGGCCGAACAGCCAATGCCGGAGGGTCTCGCCCATACCGTCGAGGAGGGCGGTGGCGCGGGGACGGTAATGGGGCGGCACGAACCGCACCGCGCCGTCGCGGTAGCTGGCGGGATCGGCCGCGCAGGCGAGGCCGAGGAACACGATCACCAGGACGTTGCCCAGCGCATTGAACAGGCCGGTGATGACGGTGGCCGCCGGTCCGAGCATGCTGCCGGCATCGGAGAGAAGGGAGCCGGGGCTTTTGATCGCACCCGAGGCGAGGCCGCCGAGGCCCCCGGCCTTCTTGTCCTTGTCGGTCTCGGTGTCCTTGGCTTTGTCAGTGTCCTTGGCTTTGTCGGTGTCCTGATCGCCCGGCGTTTCGCTCGGTACCGAGAAGGCCGGCAGGTCGATCCCGTATTCCTTCAGGCGGTCACGGACAGACCCCGCCTGTTTCGTGACGGTCTGGCCGAGCTCCCGTCCCTGCTGCACCACTGTCGCGCCGCCGAAGGCGAGAAAGCCGAGGGTGAGCCCGCCGAGGATCAGGCTGACGATGGTGAGCCGGAGCCCGCGACCGAGCCCGATGGCCTGGCCGAGCAGGCGCGTCAGCCCATCGAGGAAGACCCCGAGCAGGATTCCGGCGAAGATCAGGAGCAGGGTCGAGGCGGCGGTCCAGGCGAGGATCAGGAGGGCGATGAACGCCACCACGGCGATTCCCGAGGCCGTCGGCGACCAGTTGGCGGGGTGCGGACCCGGCTCGTCCTTGATCGGCGTACCCTGCTGCATCTGCCCGTCCCCTCGCGCGGTCTACCGAAGCGCGGTGCGAACGGGCGCGCGAAACCCGTTACAGACAAGGGGCGCAAGGCATGAGGCCCACTCTCCTCTGTGGACGAACCGGAGGCGAATCGCCGCCGGTCCGCCCTCACGCCCAGCGTGACGCGGCCTCATCGTCGGCGCCCGTGGCCTCGACCCAGCCCCCCATGGTGCCGTCGGCCAGATGCTCACGCTTCCAGAACGGGGCCTTCGTCTTGAGATAGTCCATGAGGAAGCTCGCCGCCTCGAAAGCAGCGACGCGGTGGCTTGCCGCCGTCACCACGAGGACGATGCCGTCGCCCGGCGCGACGAGGCCGTGCCGGTGGATCACCCGCACCGCCTGGAGCGGCCAGCGGTCCTGCGCCGCCTCCACCACCCGGCCGATCTCCGCCTCGGCCATGCCGGGATAATGTTCGAGTTCGAGCCCGGTCAGGCGCCCGCCCTCGTCGCGGCACAGGCCGGTGAAGGTGACGATCGCCCCGGTCCTGCCCTGGAGAGTCCCGCTCAGCGCGGCCATCTCAGCGGCCACGTCGAAGGGCGCACTCTGGATGCTGATCGCGGGTGCGGGCCGATTTCCCGCCGTCATCTCGCCTGCCGACATCCATCGATTCCTTGACGCATCGGCGCGAAAGCCCTCGCGACCGGGTTTGATCCCCCTTAAGGGATGCGCGACATTGCAAAGTCCGCGCGGTGGTTCCACGCTGTTGCGCGTCGTTCCGGCAACACCATTCCGGCGCCCGGCCTTTACCACTCGACCGGCATGGGTGCCATGCCCAGTCGGTCCCATACCCGGTCCACGCCACCGGCTTCGAAGGAATTCCCCTCGCGTGACGCCTGAGTTGATCCTGCCCCATGACGGCGTCCTGCCGGTCTTCTCGGCCCGTCCGGTCTGGTGCGGGCGCGGAAGCACGGTCATCGGCGCCGCCACGATCGGTGCCCAGGCCTGGCTCGGCGACGACAGCGTGATCCGTGCCGACGGCGAGGCGGTGACCGTCGGCGAGCGCTTCTGGCTCGGCCATCGCTCGACGCTCCATATCGCCACCGATTCGCATCCCACCCTCGTCGGTGACCGGGTGACGGTGGGCCGCAATGCCGTGGTCCATGCCTGCACGGTCGGGTCCGACGTGGTGATCGAAGACGATGTCATCGTCCTCGATGGCGCCACCGTGGAGGACGGAGTGCTGATCGAGGCCGGTGCCACCGTCTTCCCGCGCTCGCACCTCGCCGCCGGATTCGCCTATGCCGGCAGCCCGGCAAAACCCCAGCGTCCCGTCACCGCGGCCGAGGTCGCCGAGCGGGCCGAGCGCGTGCGCGAGGCCACGGGAGATACCCCGTCGCCCGTCGCCGGCGACGAGGTCGATGTCGATCCCAGCGTCTACGTCGCCAGCACGGCGCGCCTGCGCGGCCGCATCGCCCTCGGCGCGGGATCGAGCGTGCTGTTCTCCTGCGACCTGCATGCGGAGGTCGGCCCCATCCTCATCGGCGCCGACACCAACATCCAGGACAACACCGTCATCCGTGCACGGGCCGAGGGCGTCGTCATCGGCCGCGACACTACGATCGCGCATAACGTGCGGATGGCCGATTGCCGTATCGGCGCGCGCAGCCTCATCGGCATCGGCTGCGTGCTCGCCCCCGGCACCGTGGTGGCCGACGATGTGCTGCTCGCCGGCGGCTCCACCACCGATCCGGGCCAGCTCCTCGAGAGCGGCTATCTCTGGGGCGGCCGACCGGCCCGCATCCTCGGCCCCCTCGACGCGGACAAGCGCGCGATGATGACCCGCATCGTCGCCGGCTATTGCGAGCATGGGCGAGTGTATCGCCAGATGGAGGCGGGTGAGAACTGACCGGATGCCGGAAGTGCGTCTGCCGTCCGGTTCTCGAATGCGACGATCACCCGGTAGGTGCCGGTCCGCACCAGCGTCAGTGGCGGCATCTCTTAAGGCATGATGGCATGCAGGAGGGCAGCGCATGGTCGCTTCGTCCAATGATGCTCATGAGACGTGCTTCATCGCGTTGATCGGCGCGGTGCTTCTGGCCCTCGCCGCACCGGTCGCGGCTTCGGCCGAACCGGCACCCCAGCGCTTTTCCGTCACCTATCGCCTGCTCTTCCTCAACCTTCCGGTTGGTGAGGCGGATCTCTCCGTCGATCAGACCGGTGGGCGCTACGCCTACGATCTGAAGGCGGGCCTGCGCGGACTGGCCGGCGTCTTCTTCGAAGGATCGGGGACGGCATCCGCGTCGGGGGAGCGGTCGCGGAGCGGAGCGCTCACCGGCACGTTCCGGTCCGAGAGTCTCTACGGTCGCAAGCCGGTCCAGGTCTCCATGGTCCTGTCGGCGGGACGCGCGCATGACGAAAGCGTGGAGCCGCCTCCGACTCCGACGCCCGACCGGATCCCGGTGGCGCCGCAGGACAAGGTCGGTGTCGTCGATCCCCTGACCATGCTGGCGATTCCGCTGGGCCAGGCATCCCTCGACCCCACCCTCTGCGAGCGGCGCATCCCGGTCTTCAACGGGGTGACCCGGGCGGATATCGTCCTTTCCCGCGGGGTGCTGGTGACCGTCCAGGAGGGACCCTATCGCGGACCGGCCCTCGATTGCCGGGCGCGCTGGGTGCCGATCTCGGGCCACCGCCCCAATGGCAGCAGCGTGCGCCGCATGGCTGAGAACGACGACATCCGCGTACGGCTCGCGCCCGTTCCCGGCGGGGCGATGCTGTTGCCGCTGACGATCTCCCTGCCCACCGGCTGGGGCAATGCGGGGATCGAGGCGACGCAATGGGGGCCGAAACCCGAGCCCACGGGCCGGACGTCGGTGAAGGTCCATTTGCCCAACGCACGGTAGGGCGTGCACCCTACTCCTCCGCGAACAACCCCGTGGGCAGCCCATCCATGCTGCGCGCGTTCTTCTGGCGGCGATAGGCGTCGAGTTCGGCCTCCGTCTTGGCCTGGGCCCAGCGGTCGAGGGTGGGACGTTCCTCGCGATAGTTGAACAGGGGCACGCCGAAGCCGCAGGAGGTCTGCACGAGATCGATCGTGAGGCGCACCACCTGGCGCGCTCCGGGCGGCTCCTGTCCGTCATACGCGCCTGCCAGCAGACCGGCATAGGCGTCGCTGCCGCGCGTCAAGATCTCCCCGCGCCCATAGAGCCGCAGGATCGTTGGGGCGCCTTCGAAGGCGCAGAACATCACCGTCAGCCGTCCATCCACCCGCAGATGTGCAGCGGTTTCGTTCCCGCTCCCGGTACGGTCGAGATAGATCACGGTGTTCGGGTCGATGACCCGAAACGTGTCGGTTCCGCGCGGTGACAGGTTGATCCGCGTGCCCTCCGCCGCCGATGCGGTGAAGACGATATGCTGCCGGGCGATGAAATCGAGGTGGCGCTCGTCGAGGGCCGGAAACTGCTTGGCCATGGGGCTTTCGGACGACAGGGGCGGGCTTTGAAACCTACAGCATCGTGCCGGATCTCGCATCCACGGCTATGCTGACAAACGCTTCCGAGAAGGAATGGCGGATCAGCGCAGGAACCGCCCGACCAGCAGCCGCGCCAGGTCGCGCGGCGGCTCGGGGGTCAGGACGGCGAGCTTGTTGGAGGTGGACAGGGAGGCGAGCCCGTGAAGGCCGGCCCAGAGGGTCGCCACCGCCTGCCGTCTCTCGCTCGCATCCGGGATCAGCGGTTCGAGCACCCCATCGACGAGGTCGGTCGCCTGGGCCAGCGCGGCGGCGTACCAGTCGGGAAAGGCTGAATCCGGTGCCAGGGAATGTTCGAAGACGAGGCTCCAGACTCGCGGGTCCGAGGCCACGAAGGCGAGGTAGGCATCGGCGAGGGCAAGGGCGTTGTCGCGCGGGGCGGCGTCGGGACGGATCGCGCCGGTGAGCGCCGCGTGCAGGCGCTCCAGGGTGCGGGCGTTGACCCGCATCACCACCGCATCGAGATCGCCGACACCGTTGTAGATCGAGTTCGGTGCGTAGCCGATCACCGAGGCGAGCCGGCGCATGCCGAGGCCGCGCAGGCCCTCCAGGCGGACCAGGCCCTCTGCCGCCTTGGTCACCAGGGCCTCGAATTCCTCGCGGTTATGCTCGCCTCTGGGGCCGGTGCCGCGCCGTGCCGGTTTGGTTGCCTTCGCCACGCTGTCCCCACGCTCGCGTGCCGCCCGGCACGCCACCAGCGCATAGATTGCACGACGTGCAAAATCAACGTTGCCGCCATCCCTGCCGGGCGTTAATTTGCACGACGTTCAAAAATCGCGGCCGTACCGGATTTGACGGTTCGTTACAGGGTGGGCAGTCATGGTCCGCCCCGAGGAGACCAAGATGTTCCGTAGCTTGATGACGACGCGCCGGTTCGCGCCCCTGTTCTGGTGCCAATTCTTCTCGGCATTCAACGACAATTTTCTGAAGAACGCCCTGGTCTTCCTGATCCTGTTCAAGGTCGCGGGCGCCGGGGGAGAGGCCGCCCATCCGGGCATCCTGGTAACGCTGGCCGGTGCCGTCTTCATCGGCCCGTTCTTCATCCTGTCGGGTCTCGGGGGTGAGCTCGCCGACCGCTACGACAAAGCGCTCATCGCCAAGCGGCTGAAATTCGCGGAGGTCTTCGCCGCTGCCGCAGCAGCGATCGGCTTCTTCCTCCATTCCGTGCCGGTCCTGTTCGTGGCGCTCGGCCTGTTCGGCACGGTGGCGGCCCTGTTCGGCCCGATCAAATACGGCATCCTGCCCGACCACCTGAAGCGCAACGAGCTCACCGCCGGCAACGCGCTGGTCGAGGCAGCGACCTTCCTCGCCATCCTGCTCGGCACCATCGTGGCCGGCTTCGCCAGCGCGCTCGGCGGCGATGCGCTGGCCTTCAGCGCCCTGATCATGGTGTTCGCAATCCTGTGCTGGCTCTCCGCGCGGCAGATTCCCTCGACCGGCGAGGCGGCGCCGACGCTCAGGATCGATCCCAACGTCGCCCGTTCCACCGTGGCCCTGCTGCGTGACCTCTATGCCGATACCCGGCTGTGGCGCGGCTCGCTCATCGTCAGCTGGTTCTGGCTGGTAGGTGCCGTGGTGCTTGCCCTGCTGCCGGTGCTGGTGCGCGAGAGCCTGAACGGCTCGGAGACGGTGGTCACCCTGCTTCTCGCGATCTTCTCGGTGGGCATTGCCATCGGCTCGGCGCTGGCCTCCTGGCTCGCCAGCGGACGCATCGTCCTGCTGCCGACGCCGATCGGCGCTCTGTTCATGGGCCTGTTCGCCCTCGACCTCGCCTGGACCATCTCGCACCTGCCGCCGGTCTCCGGCGAGGTGATGGGGGCCGGCGCCTTCCTGTCCACCGGGACGGGCCTTCGCGTGGCGGCGTCCTTCGCCGGCCTCGCCATCGCGGGCGGCCTCTACATCGTGCCCTCCTTCGCCGCCGTGCAGGCCTGGACCGACAAGGACAAGCGCGCCCGCGTCATCGGCGCCGTCAACGTGCTCACCGCCGCCTTCATGGTCACCGGGGCGCTAGGCCTCGCCGCCCTGCAGGGCGCAGGCTGGTTGATGGCCTCGCTCCTCACCCTCATCGGCGTCGCCAACCTCGCCGCTGGCGTGATCGTCCTGAAGGTGATGCCGACGAGCGCCTTCCGCGATTTCCTCTCGATCCTGTTCCGCGCCTTCTACCGGCTCGAAGTGCGGGGCCTGGAGAATGTCGAGAAGGCCGGCCCCAACGCCATCATCGCCCTCAACCACGTCTCGTTCCTGGATGCACCGCTGGCCCTTTCGCTCCTCGACAAGGAGCCGGTATTCGCCGTCGACCACGGCATCGCGCAGCGCTGGTGGGTGAAGCCCTTCCTACGGGTGACCAAGGCGATGCCGCTGGACCCGACGCGGCCGCTGGCCACGCGCACGCTCATCAATGCCGTCAAGAACGGCGAGACGCTGATCATCTTTCCCGAGGGGCGCCTCACCGTCACGGGCAGCCTGATGAAGGTCTATGACGGCGCCGGCCTCATCGCCGAGAAATCCGGAGCCAAGGTGGTTCCGGTGAAGATCGAGGGGCTGGAGAAGACCGCCTTCTCGCGCCTCTCCCGCAATCAGGTCCGCCGCCGCTGGTGGCCGAAGGTCATCGTCACGGTGATGTCGCCGGTGGCGCTTACCGTCGATCCCGCGCTGAAGGGCAAGAACCGGCGGCGCGCGGCAGGAGCGGCACTCTACGACATCATGTCCGATCTCGTCTTCGACACCGCCCCCATCGACCGCAGCGTGATGAGTGCTCTCATCCAGGCCGGTGCCGACCATGGCTGGCGCCGCACCGCGCTGGAGGACCCGGTCACGGGCACGCTCAGCTATTCCCGCCTCGTGATGGGCGCCAACATCCTCGGCCGGAAGCTGATGCCGCTCGCCGCCGAGGGCAAGGCCATCGGGCTGATGCTGCCCAATGCCAACGGCGCGGCCGTGACCTTCTTCGCCCTGGCCAGCGCCGGGCGCGTGCCGGCGATGATCAACTTCTCGGCCGGCCCTGCCAACGTCCTCTCGGCCTGCTCGGCGGCGGAGGTTGATACCATCCTCACCTCCCGCGCCTTCATCGAGAAGGGCCGCCTCGGGTCGCTGATCGAGGCCATCCAGGGCAAGGTGAAGCTCGTCTATCTGGAGGACGTGCGCGCCAGCATTACCGCCGGCGACAAGATCCGGGGTTTCCTCAGCCCCCGCAAGCCCCTCGTGGCGCGGCGCGGCGACGATCCGGCGGCGATCCTGTTCACCTCGGGCTCGGAGGGCACGCCCAAGGGCGTGGTACTCGCCCATCGCTGCATGCTCGCCAACACCGCCCAGGTCGCCGCTCGAATCGATTTCGGGCCAACCGACAAGGTCTTCAACGTGCTGCCGGTGTTCCATGCTTTCGGACTGACGGCGGGCCTGATCCTGCCCCTGGTCTCCGGCGTCCCGGTCTACCTCTACCCGTCGCCGCTGCATTACCGGATCGTTCCGGAACTGATCTACGGCTCGAATGCCACCGTCCTGTTCGGCACCGACACGTTCCTCTCCGGCTACGCCAAGACCGCCCATTCCTACGACCTGCGCTCGCTCCGCTACGTGGTGGCCGGGGCCGAGGCGGTGAAGCAGGCGACCCGGAAGACGTGGAGCGAGAAGTTCGGCCTGCGCATCCTCGAAGGCTACGGCGTCACTGAATGCGGGCCGGTGGTCGCCCTCAACACGCCGATGTTCAACCGCTTCGGTACCGTCGGCCGGCTCCTACCGGGGATCGAGTCTCGCCTCGAACCGGTGCCCGGCATTGAGGAGGGCGGCCGTCTCTCGGTGAAGGGTCCGAACGTGATGCTCGGCTATCTCAGGGCGGAGAAGCCCGGCGTGTTGGAGGCGCCGCCGGAGGGCTGGCACGATACCGGCGACATCGTCGCCATCGACGCCGAGGGCTTCATCACGATCAAGGGCCGCGCCAAGCGCTTCGCCAAGATCGCCGGCGAGATGGTGTCGCTAGCCGGCATCGAAGCCATCGCCGGCGAGCTCTGGCCGGATACACCGAGTGCGGTGGCGGCGGTGCCGGATGCGCGCAAGGGCGAGCGGCTGATCCTGTTCACGGAGCGCAAGGACGCCACACGCCCCGCCTACCAGGCCTTCGCCAAGGCCAAGGGCGCCACCGAGATTGCCATCCCGGCCGAAGTGGTGGTGCTGGACAAGCTGCCGATGCTGGGTACCGGCAAGGTGGATCAGGTCGGCGTGGTCAAGCTCGCGCACGAGCGGGCCGGCGGCGAGGCCACCGCTGCGGCGTAGGTCTAGCGAACCCTCTCCCGGAAAGGGGGGAGGGTTCGTGGCCATTGTCCCCTTACCGCGTTGGCCAACCCCTCCACCTGCGCCTCCGTATGCGCGGCGGAGAACGCCACTCGCAGCCGCGCCGTCCCGGCCGGGACCGTTGGCGGGCGGATGGCGACCACGAGATAGCCCCGTTCCTCCAAAGCGGCCGAGAGGCCGAGCGCGGCGTCAGCTTCGCCGACGAGAATGGGGACGATGGGGCTCTGTGCCTCGGGGAGGCCGAGTTGCGCGGTGAAGCGGCGGGCGAGGGCGAGCGGACGCGCGGCGAAATCCGGTTCGGCCTCGACGATATCGAGGGCGGCCAGGGCGGCGGCGGCCGAAGCCGGCGGCAGGCCGGTGGTGTAGACGAAGCTCCGGGCGCGGCTCGTCATCAGGTCGACCACGGCGCGGGACGCGCAGAGATAGCCGCCATAGGAGCCGAGCGTCTTCGACAGGGTGCCCATTTCGAGGGGCGCCCGCGCGTCCTCCCCGATGACGCCGAGGCCGTGGGCGTCGTCCACCAGGGTCCAGGCATCGTGCGCGTCGGCGAGAGTCAGGATGTCGGTGATCGGCCCCCGGTCGCCGTCCATGCTGTAGACGCGCTCCGTGAGGATCAGCGCGTGCTGGTGGCGGGAGCGGTGCTTGGTCAGGAGCGCTTCGAGATCGCCGAGATCGTTATGGGCGAACCGCATCACTTTCGCGCCGGAGAGCCGCGCACCCGCCCAGAGGCAGGAATGGCCGAGTGCGTCCACGAGGATCAGGTCGCGCGGGCCGGCGAGCCCGGAGACGATGCCGAGATTGGCGAGATAGCCGCTGCCGAAAACCAGGGCCGCCTCCGTCCCCTTATGGGCGGCGAGGCGCTCTTCGAGGGCCGCGAGGGGCGGGTGGCTGCCGGTGACGAGACGGGAGGCGCCGGCGCCGGTCCCGTAGAGTGCGGTCGCGGCCTGAGCTGCTGCGATGACACGCGGATCCTGCGACAGGCCGAGATAATCGTTGCAGGAAAACGAGACGAGGCTGCGCCCGTGCCGCGTCGCCGCCGCCTGCGGGCCACGCGTGGTGGGATTGAGATGCCGGCGCAGGGAGGTTTCGTCGAGGTGGGCGAGATGGTCGCGGGCGAACGCTTCGAGGCTGGTGGGGCGGTCGAGGTCGGACATGGGAGCGGGAAGGAAGCCCGCGCCATCGCGATGTCAAGCGAGTGGCGCGACCACTCGCGCGGTCGATCCCTTTCGATGAGGGTCGGGCGTGAAGCGTGAGGAACTGTACCGGAAACGAACTCGGGTCTCGTGAGAGGCATAGGATGGTCCCGGAGAAAAACCGGATCCCTTTGGAAGGCCGGTCACTGACCCTGCCTCCGGCGGCTTTCAGATCGGGTTGCGGCTCGCTCCCTTGACCGTTCGGCCTCGCGCGCTCATCCCCCGACCCATGCCTGCCTCACCTCCGCCCGCGGTTCCGAAAAACTCCCTCTGGCGGCCGTACACGCAGATGCGGAATGCCGCGCCGCCCCTCGAGGCCGTGCGCACCTCCGGCTCGCGGATCGTGCTCGCCGACGGACGCGAACTCATCGACGGCATCGCCTCGTGGTGGACCGCGGTCCATGGCTATAACCATCCCCACATCCGCGACGCGGTCGCGGCCCAGCTCGATGCCATGCCCCATGTGATGTTCGGGGGGCTCACCCATGCGCCGGCGGAGCGCCTGGCGTCCCGCCTCGCCGCCTTGGCGCCGGGCGACCTCGACCACGTGTTCTTCACAGATTCCGGCTCGGTGGCGGTGGAGGTGGCGCTCAAGATGGCGGCGCAGATGTGGCTCAACCGGGGCATCGCCGGACGCAGCCGCTTCCTCGCCTTCCGTGGCGGCTACCATGGCGACACGATGGGGGCGATGTCGGTCTGCGACCCGGAAGAGGGCATGCACCGGCGCTTCGGCGCCTATCTGCCTGCCCAGGTCTTCTGCGATCTTCCGCGCGACGACGCCACCGCCGACGCCCTCGACCATGCCCTGGCCGAGCATGGCGCTACCCTCGCGGCGATCATCGTCGAGCCCCTGGTCCAGGGGGCCGGCGGCATGGTGATGCACGCGCCCGAGACATTGGCACGGGTGGCGCGGGCGGCCGAGCGGCATGGACTGCCCCTCATCGCCGACGAGATCTTCACGGGTTTCGGCCGCACCGGCACTCTGTTCGCCTGCGAGCAGGCCGGAATCGTGCCCGACATCCTCTGCCTGTCGAAGGCGCTTACCGGCGGCACCATGGCGCTGGCCGCGACGATCGCACGGCGTCCGGTCTTCGAGGCTTTCCTGTCCGACGATCCCGCGGCGGCGCTGATGCACGGGCCGACCTTCATGGCTAACCCTCTCGCCTGCGCCGCCGCCAATGCCAGCCTCGACCTGTTCGAGACCGAGCCGCGCCTGGATCAGGCGCGGGCGATCGAACTCCGCCTGCGTAATGGGCTCTCCGGCCTTCGCGGCCTCGCCGGTATCGCCGACATCCGCGTCCTCGGAGCCATCGGAACTGTCCAGTTCGCACGCGCACCCGATCTCGCGGCGCTCAAGGCGCGCTTCGTGGAGCAGGGGGTTTGGGTCCGTCCCTTCGGCGACATCGTCTACCTGACGCCGGCCCTGACCATCGCGCCGGGCGATCTCGACCGGCTCTGCGAAGCCGTGACCCATGTGGTCCGGGCATCGGTCGACGCTGAGGCGCAGAGCTGAAAATCTGTCCGCTTCCACCCTGCAACCTGAACGGATGTTTATCGTTGGATCAGGTTGGGTCAAACGGTGAAGGGTGGGCATCGTGGTGAATGAGACGACGCGCTCGGACGACGACAGGCCGGTGATCCTCCTCGTCGAGGATGAAGCCCTGACGATCATGGACCTCGGGGATGTCCTCGAGGATGGCGGCTATGAGACGGTGCAATGCGCGTCTGCGGAGCGCGCCCTCGGCATCCTGCAGGCCCGGCCCGATATCTGCGGGCTGATCACGGATGTGGAATTGTCGGGCAAGGTCAACGGGTTCGAACTCGCCAACGCGGTGTCGGAGGCCCGGCCGACTTTGCCGATCGTCATCGTGTCTGGCCGCGCCGCGCCTGATCCGGAGCGGATTCCCGCAGGCGCCCGCTTCATCTCCAGGCCTTGCACCGGAGAGGACATCCTTCAGCAGATCAGGAGCCTGATGCCCTGCTGAGGCCTCCGCATAGGTTCGGACCTCCTCAGCATGGAGCCGGTCGGCGAAGAGTCCTTTGCCGACCGTCGATTTGGCGCGAATTTAAGCCGACTGTCATCCCAGCTTCACGAGCCGGACGCCACATGCGCCCAAATAGCCCGCTGATCCCGCCTCTGCCATCTGGCCGTGCGGGAAGAGCGTGGCTGTCTGCAAGTGTGGAGTCGGGCGGCGATGGTTTCGGCTGATCAGCGAGGGACGGTGTCGTCCGGCAAGGCCTCACCCTCGGGCAAGTCCGCAATGGACAAATCCGAAACAGGCAAGCTCGGCGAGGCCGATAGGGATAGCGAGCAGACGATGGGCAAGTCCGACAAGCGTATCCGTCCTCCCGGTTCGAAGAGTGTCGGCTGGGCCCTGGTTCAGGCCGCGCGGCTGCATCGTTCCAGAGTCGGCGACCGCTTGGCCGCCCTCGATCTATTCGCCGGACAGGAACAGGTAGTGCAGGCACTGGCTGTTGCCGGAACGATGACCATGGGAGATCTGGCCGCCACTTTGAGGGTTCGTCCGCCCACCGCCTCCAAGACGATCTCGCGCCTCGCGGCCCTCGGTTTCGTCGAGCGTCGTGCAGAAGCCGGGGATGGTCGCGTCGTGCGCGTGCGCCTTACCGATACGGGCCTCGCCAAGGCGGAGGCCATCGAGCGCATCTGGGACGATGTCGAAGCCGAAATGCTCGACGGTTTCGACGGCAAGGAGCGGCGTCGCCTGCGCAAGCTCTTGCGCAAGGCCGCCCGCAACCTCGCCGACGTGTCCGGCGTCACCGGCCACGAGGTCGACGGAGACTCGGATATCGAACTCGACGACGACGAGCCCGATGCGCTGGTCGTGCCGATCCAGGCCGACCGCCTCGACTGAACCCTTTGGGATTCTGCTCTTCGGTCAGCGAATCGGTGACGCGTCACTGGGGTGGAAACCTGCGCGTGCCGAACTGAGGAGCGCCCTCAGATTTTTCTGGCGATGCCCGAGTTCGCATGGACACCCAGCTTAGGCTTGGGCGCGCGCCGCAGCTTGCGACGCTCCAACCGGCGCGCGAGACGGCCGGCAAGCCGGTCGATCATCATGACGATGGCGCTGACGATGATGGCGAAGGCGCAGGCGCTCCCGATCAGGATACCGATGACGCCTGGTGTCGGGATCACCATGAGGCAGACGAGACCGAATAGGGCCGTCAGCGGAATCCATTTTGCCATTTTGCAGACGGTCCCTCGGGAAGGCCGGACCGACGTTGCCACACCTCCATAAAGACACTCTTAAACCAATGGCGAGCGTTGCAGAGAAGCCCGCCGGCCTTCCCTGTCGCGGGAAGGCCGGTTCGGATTCGCCTCAGCGGCGGTGGTGGTGGTGGCGGTAGTGGCGACGCGAATTCATGCGCGTCCGGTAGGCCCTGCGACCCGGATCGATCCCGAGGGCGCCGTTGACGGTCCCGACTGCGCCACCGACCGCGCCACCCACGATGCCACCGATCGGTCCGCCGACCCGGTCACCCTCGGCCGCGCCGCGACGGACACCACCGGGAAGGCCCTGGGCCTCGGCCGCGCCCGACAGCGCAAAGGCGGATAGGACGAGGGTGGCAGCAAGCAATGCCTTCTTCATGACGGCTTTCCTTCTCTTTCGTTCCTAAACCGGCCGCATGTTCGCGGCCGATTCGGCTTCGAGCGTTCGGATCGGCACCGTCCTCGACAAGGACGGCGCGCCGTCACGCATAGACTGATAACGGCCGAGCTTCGAAAAGGTGGCATCGATCCCGCCGGGCGCTCGCGGTTCCATGGTGGACCGGGTCCAGGAAGAGGACATGAGAGGCGCATTGGGATGGCTTCAAGCGATTGCCCGACGACTCTTGCACCGCTGCTGGTCTCTGCCGTCCGGCGCTGCTAGAAGCCGGGAATGCGCGTTCTTGACGTCCCGCGCGGCGCGAGCCGCCTTCGAATTACGAGCCCGGCCTCCGCCTGAAGGCCGCTGCGGCGGCCCGAGCGGGAGCCGGGAGGGCGGTCGCACCGCCTCCGTTCGCCGACATCGGCCCAATGCCGACCGTCTGAAGATCAGCGCACCGTTTCGCAGAAGATTCCATGACCGATTCGACAGCCACCGACGCCGGCCTGCCCGCCCGCGACTATTCGCAGACCCTGTTCCTGCCCAAGACCGAGTTCCCCATGCGGGCCGGATTGCCGGTGCGCGAGCCTCACCTGCTGGAGCGTTGGGCCGCCATCGACCTGTATGGCCAGATCCGCGTGAAGGCGGCCGGCCGGCCGAAATTCGTGCTCCATGATGGGCCGCCCTATGCCAACGGCAACATCCATATCGGCACGGCGCTCAACAAGATCCTGAAGGACGTCATCGTCCGCAGCCAAGGCGCCCTTGGCTACGACGCCAATTACGTTCCGGGATGGGATTGCCACGGCCTGCCGATCGAGTGGAAGATCGAAGAACAGTACCGTGCCAAGGGCCGTAACAAAGACGATGTTCCGGTCATCGAGTTCCGCCAGGAGTGCCGGGCATTCGCCGCGCATTGGCTCGACGTGCAGCGCGCCGAGTTCAAGCGCCTGGGCGTCACCGGCGATTGGGAGCATCCCTACGCGACTATGGCGTTTCCGGCAGAAGCCGCCATCGCCCGTGAACTCATGACCTTCGCCATGACCGGGCAGCTCTATCGCGGCTCGAAACCGGTGATGTGGTCGGTGGTGGAAAAGACCGCCCTGGCCGAGGCCGAGGTCGAGTACGAGGACCATGTCAGCGACACGATCTTCGCAGCGTTCCGGCTCACCGCAGGGGCGCCCGATGACCTGGCCGCTTCGCGGATCGTGATCTGGACCACGACCCCCTGGACGATGCCGGGCAACCGCGCCGTCGCTTATTCGAAGCGCGTCGCCTACGGGCTCTACCGGGTGACTCAGGCCGCCGAAGAGAATTGGGCCAAGACCGGCGACAGCTATATCCTGGCCGATAGCCTGGCCGCCGCGGTCTTTACCTCGGCCCGTGTGGAGAAGTTCGAGCGTGTCCGGGACGTCACGGCCGCTGAGCTTGGCGGCCTCACCCTCTCGCATCCGCTCGCCGGGTACGTCCCCGGCTACGATTTCGCGGTACCCCTCCTCGACGGCGACCACGTCACCGACGAGGCCGGTACAGGCTTCGTCCATACGGCGCCGGGCCATGGCCGCGAGGATTTCGAGGTCTGGACAGCCAATGGCCGGGCCCTTGCCCAGCGCGGTATCGAGACCCGTATCCCCTACACCGTCGATGCCGACGGGGCGCTCACCGAAGAGGCGCCCGGTTTCACGGGAAAACTCGTTCTGACTCCGAAGGGCGACAAGGGAGACGCCAACAAGGCGGTCATCGCTGCATTGACGGAGGCAGGCTCCCTGGTCGCGCGCGGCACGCTCAAGCACAGCTATCCGCATTCCTGGCGCTCAAAGAAGCCGGTGATCTTCCGCAACACGCCGCAATGGTTCATCGCCCTCGATAGGCCGGTGGAGGCGCTGGGCGAGAAGACACTGCGCGACGTGGCGCTGAAGGCCATCGACGAGACGCAATGGGTGCCCACCCAGGGCAAGAACCGCATCAACGGCATGGTCGCCAACCGCCCGGACTGGGTGGTGTCGCGCCAGCGCGCCTGGGGCGTGCCGATCACCGTCTTCGTCAAGCGGGGCACCAGTGAGGTCCTACGCGACGAGGCGGTGAATGCCCGCATCGCAGCAGCCTTCAAGGCGGAAGGGGCGGATGCCTGGTTCACCGATGTCGACGGCGCTCGCTTCCTAGCCCCGGATTACGATCCGGCCGAGTACGAGAAGGTGACCGACGTCCTCGACGTGTGGTTCGATTCCGGCTCGACGCATGCTTTCGTGCTCGACGACCCTGAGATGTTTCCCGGCCTGTCGGGTATCGTGCGTAAGCGCGACGGCGGCCTCGACACGGTGATGTATCTCGAAGGCTCCGATCAGCATCGCGGCTGGTTCCAGTCCTCGCTGCTCGAATCGAGCGGGACCAGGGGACGCGCGCCCTACGACATCGTCCTCACCCACGGGTTCGTCCTCGACCCGAAAGGGCTGAAGATGTCGAAATCCAAGGGTAACGTCGTGGCGCCGCAGAGCGTCATCAAGGATTCCGGTGCCGATATCCTTCGTCTCTGGGTCGCGGCCTCGGACTATGCCGATGACCTGCGCATCGGCCCCGAGATCATCAAGACTTTCGCCGAAACCTACCGCAAGCTGCGCAACTCGCTTCGTTGGATGCTCGGCTCTCTGGCGCATTTCGAGGCCGGGCCGGCCGTGCCCCATGCTGAGCTGCCCGAACTCGAGCGGCTCATCCTGCATCGCCTCTGCGAGCTCGACGGCGAGATCCGAGAGGCCTACGCCAGCTTCGACACCAAGCGCGTGGTAGCCCTGCTCAACGGCTTCATGACCGGCGATCTCTCGGCCTTCTATTTCGACGTGAGAAAGGACGCGCTCTATTGCGACCCGATCTCGTCGCAGGTCCGCCGCGCCTCCCTGCAGGTGATCGACGAAACCTTCCGCCGGGTGACGATCTGGCTCGCGCCTGTGCTCGCCTTCACGGCGGAAGAGGCCTGGCTCGATCGCTATCCGTCAGCCGTCGGTTCGGTCCATCTCGAGACCCTGCCCGAAACGCCGACGTCCTGGCGCGACGACGCATTGGCTCAGCGCTGGCAGAAGATCCGCCGCGTCCGCCGGGTCGTCACCGGCGCCCTGGAAATCGAGCGCGCAGCCAAGCGCATCGGAGCGAGTCTCGAGGCGGCGCCGACCGTGTTCATCGCCGATCCCGACCTGCTCACGGCCCTCGACGGAATCGACTTCTCGGAAGTCTGCATCACCTCCGGCATCACCATCGAGGCGGGCGAGGGCCCGGCCGACGCTTTCCGGCTCGATGACGTGCGGGGCGTGGCGTTGGTCCCAGGACTTGCCCAGGGACGGAAATGCGCCCGTTCGTGGCGGGTCTCGGAGACTGTCGGGTCCGATCCCGCCTATCCGGACGTGACGCCGCGCGATGCCCAGGCGTTGCGCGAGTGGGACGCCGTCCATGGCGGGGCGGGGGCGGCGTGATCCGAATGCGCCGGGCGGCCATCCCTCTTTTCCGGGGGAGGCCGGTCATGAAGCGACCGGAGGAGCGGGCGCCGTCTCCGAGCGACGCGGCGCGTCCCTCACCTGACCTAAGCTCAGGCGAGGGCCGACCTCGTTCGCGACCGGGAAAGGGACGAGTGTGGCCATGACCTCCTTCCGCCTTGGCCTCGTCGTCCTCCTGACCACCCTCGTCCTCGATCAGGCTTCCAAGCTCTGGCTCTATTTCGGCACCGACCTGGTGCTGACGCAGCCCTGGCACCTGACCGCCTTCGTGGATTTCGTCGTCGTGTGGAATCGCGGGATTTCCTACGGTCTGTTCCAGCAGGATGGCGGCCTGGGTCGCTGGATCCTGGTGGCAGTCTCCGTGGCGGCCTCGATCGGGATGATCGCCTGGATGCGCCGTGCCTCGTCGGCGCTCCTGGCCGCCGCCCTCGGCCTCATCGCGGGCGGGGCGATCGGCAACGCCATCGACCGTGCGGCCTACGGCGCGGTGTTCGACTTCGTCCATCTCCATGCAGGAGCATGGTCCTGGTACGTCTTCAACATCGCCGATGCGGCCATCGTCGCCGGTGTGGTCGGCCTCCTCATCGACAGCCTGATCCCGGTCCGGCGCCCTCGCGACGGGGCCTCGCCCGGCGAGGCCTGAAGATTCGCGTGGCTGTGTTCCGTAAACCACAATACGGATCCTAATCTCCGTGAGGCTGGTGCCCTGCGGTCAAGGCGCCATACGATCGCCTGAAACCGCCGTCAGGCCACGAGGGCAGGATCGGCATCGACCAACGAACGCCGGTGCCTTCCGGGCAGGCACGCATTCGAGCCGGCGCAATCTGCGAGCCGGCGTAATTTGGGGGCAGCATGATCGGGCATCGTGGGTTCATCCTGGGCCTTACCGGACTCCTCGCCGCTAGCGGCGCGCAGGCGCAGCAGGGCGTGTTCATGCGCGACACCCTGAGCAGCATGGGCCTGATCGAGGCCGATAAGCCGGCCATCACTTACCGTGAGCGGGCGCCCCTGGTGATGCCGCCCAAGCTCGACGGCAAGGCGCTGCCGCCGCCGCGCGCCGCCACCGCCACGCCGCAATGGCCCAAGGATCCCGAGATCGTCCAACGCGAGCGCGAACTCGCCGACGCGAGGAAGCCGATCTCCCGCGGGGCACAGGGGCGGATGGACGACAACAACATGACGCTCTCGCTCGACGAGATGCGCGGCGGTCGCCGTGCCGACGCGAGCGTGCGTACCGAGCCGGGTCGTCCCGAAAGCGACGGTGCTTCGTCTTCGATCTGGAGCCCCTTCGACATTTTCGGCAAGCGCGAGGAGAAGGCCGAGCCGATTCTCGTCGAGCCCGATCGCGATACGCTGACCGATCCGCCGAACGGATACCGCAAGGCTCCGAAGGCGGTCGCCCGGAACAACAGCGACCCGATCAACAATCCCTCGCGCGAGCGTGAAGAAGCCGATCCGGGTGCCTACATCCGGGGACGTTAGGCGCGTTCGAATCTCGGACCTGCTTGGTCCGGCTCTTCGAGAGGGCGAGGGTAACGCCCGGCCGGTGTCGGTACGGGATTTGCCCTGACTTCGTTCCTCGGGCTCACGGCATCCGAGGAGTGCGCAAGAGGCATTGCGCTCATGACGGGCGGTCACGTGTGGCCGACGTATCAAGGAAAAGACGATGCATCTGCTGCGGAAGGATACGCCCGGGTTCTCGCTCAACCGCCGCTACGGCCATGCGGGCCGGGCCGAGGCCGCGCCCTTCGGCCGGTCCGAGGCAGGTGGTCCCGAAGTCTCCGCCTTCGCCCTCGATAACGGCCTCGACGTCGTGGTGGTGCCCGATCACCGCGCCCCGGTGGTGACTCACATGGTGTGGTACCGCAACGGTTCTGCCGATGATCCGATCGGACAGTCCGGCATCGCGCATTTCCTCGAACACCTCATGTTCAAGGGCACCGAGAAGCACCCGGTCGGCGCGTTCTCGCAGGCCGTCTCCGGCCTCGGCGGGCAGGAGAACGCCTTCACCTCCTACGATTACACCGCCTATTTCCAGCGCGTCGCCCGCGACCATCTCAAGACCATGATGGAGTTCGAGGCCGACCGCATGACCGGTCTCGTCCTCGAAGATTCCGTCGTGGCGCCCGAGCGCGACGTGGTGCTGGAAGAGCGCCGCATGCGGGTCGAGACCGATCCGTCGGCGCAGCTCTCGGAGGCCATGGCTGCCTCGCTGTTCGTGCATCACCCCTACGGCACGCCGATCATCGGCTGGATGCACGAGATCGAGGATCTCAACCGCACCCACGCCCTGGATTACTACAACCGCTTCTACACCCCCGAGAACGCGATCCTCGTCGTCGCCGGCGATGTGACGCCCGATGAGGTCCGCCGCCTTGCCGACGATACCTACGGCCTCGTGACGCCGCGCGGATCGCGGCCGGTGCGGGTCCGCGCCAAGGAGCCGGAGCCCCGCGCCCTGCGCCGCCTCAGCGTCGCCGATCCGAAGGTGGAGCAGCCGACCCTGCAGCGCCTGTATCTCACCCCGTCCTGCATGACCGCCCGCGACGGCGAGTGCCATGCCCTGGAACTCCTGGCCGAGGTGATGGGCGGCGGCTCGACCTCGTTCCTCTACCGCAAGCTGGTGATGGAACTCGGCGTCGCCGTGAATGCCGGTGCCTGGTACATGGGCTCGGCCATCGATGACACCCGCTTCTCGGTCTACGCCATCCCGGCCGAGGGCGTCAGCCTGGAGCGGCTGGAGGAGGAGGTCGACCGCGTCCTGCGCCGCGTTCCCTCCGAAGCGCTGGGCCCGGAGGCGATCGAGCGGGCCAAGACCCGGCTCGTGGCCGAGACGGTCTATTCTTCCGACAGCCAATCCTCGCTGGCCCGAATCTACGGCTCGGCCCTCGCGATTGGCGAGAGCATCGAGGAGGTCCGTCGCTGGCCCTCGGATATCGAGGGGGTCACGCAGGCCCGGCTCGCCGCCGTCGCCGAGCGCTACCTGATCCCCGCCCGCTCCGTGACCGGATACCTGACGAAGACGCGCGATCCCGACGCCGCCGCTGCGTGAGGCGAGCCCTCGCGCGATCCCGCTGATGCCGGCCCGGGCGCCCAGAAAAAGAATGAGGTTCTCATGAACTCGGTCGAAGCCAATCTGGTCGATACCACCGCCCGCGGCGCGGACGCTCCCACGGTGGCGCTTCCGGTGGCCGCCGCCGCCGGGATCGAAGCCTGGCACGTGGAATCGCCCGTGGTGCCGATGATCGCCCTGGCATTCACCTTTGAGGGCGGTGCCGCGCAGGATCCCGAGGGCAAGGGCGGCGTCGCCCAGATGCTGGCCCGCCTCCTCGACGAGGGCGCAGGCGATCTCTCCTCCGACGCCTTCCAGGAGCGTCTGGCCGCGCGGGCCATCGAATTGTCGTTCCATGCCGGCGCCGATGCGGTCGGCGGCTCCCTGAAGATGCTGGTCAAGCACGCCGACGAGGCCATCGATCTCCTGGCCCTCGCGCTGGCCAAGCCGCGCTTCGATGCTGACGCCATCGAGCGGGTCCGTGCCCAGACCCTCGCCGGCCTGCGCTACCAGCAGAACGATCCGGGCGTGATGGCCTCACGCCGTTTCTTCGCCGAGGCCTATGCGGGCCATCCTTATGCCCGGCCGTCCTCCGGCACCCCGGAGAGCATCGCGGCCATCACCCGTGACGACCTCGTGGCGATGCATCGGCAACTCATCGGCCGGGGTGGACTTAAGGTGGCAGCCGTCGGCGCCATCGATTCCGACCGTCTGGCCGATGCCCTCAACCGCGCTTTCGGCGTCCTCGACGAGGCCGGACCGTTGAATGCCGTGCCGCAGACGCAGGTCGGCCAGCTCGGTCGCCGCGTCGTCGTCGATATCGACGTGCCGCAATCGGTCCTGCGCTTCGGCATGGGCGGCGTGCCGTGGAAGGACCCGGATTTCATCCCCGCCTATGTGCTCAACCATATTCTGGGCGGCGGCTCTTTCACTTCACGCCTGTTCCAGGAAGTGCGTGAGAAGCGGGGACTGGCCTATTCCGTGGGCACCTCCCTCGTCAGCCACCGCGCCAGCGCCATGACCTGGGGCTACACGGCCACCAAGAACGAGCGCGTCGGTGAAGCCCTGTCGGTGATCGGCGACGAGATCGGCCGGCTCATCAGCGACGGTCCGTCCGACGAAGAGCTACAGAAGGCCAAGGATTATCTCACCGGCTCCTATGCGCTCGGCTTCGACACCTCGACCAAGATCGCGCATCAGCTCGTGCAGATCTCCTTCGAAGGGCTGGGGATGGATTACTTCGCCCGCCGCAACGAAATGGTGACGAACGTAACCCAGGCGGATATCCGCCGCGCCGGCGCTCGCACCTTCGCCGACGGCAGGATGCTCGTTGTGGCGGCGGGGCGGCCCACCGATTTCCTGTAGGATTCGCATGCTTCGCGGCGTGTCGGCCGAGCTCCGGATCGGATGCCTTTCGCGCCCCACGCATCGGGGGACGTCACCGTCCTGCCAAGTCTACCTGATTCTGCCCGCCGTCGCGTCGGCACGACCGTTGCCAGGACCGATCACGTCCTGCATTCAGGACGGGTGATGGCCTTCGGGGCTTCGGGGAGAGTAGGGATGACGCGTTTCGTTCGAATTCTGCCGGGTCTGGCATTCGGCCTCATGGCCGGTCCCGCCCTGGCGCATACCGGGCAGGGCGATGCGTCGGGGCTCGCCCATGGCTTCCTCCATCCGCTCACCGGCCTCGACCATATGCTCGCCATGGTGGCGGTGGGCCTCGTCGCCGCGCAGGTCGGCGGCCGCGCGATCCTTCTCGTCCCGCTGTCGTTCATCGGCATGATGGTGGTGGGCGGCGCGCTCGGTGCGTCCGGTGTGGCGCTTCCGCATGTGGAGACCGCCATCGCCTTGTCCGTCGCCGTGCTCGGTGCCGCCGTCGCCCTGCGCCTGACGATGCCGGTCGCGGCCGCCATGGCGCTCGTGGGCGTCTTCGCGGTGTTCCACGGCCATGCCCACGGCGCCGAGATGCCGGAGGCGGCCTCGGGCCTCGCCTACGGCGCCGGCTTCGTCGCTGCCACCGCCCTGCTCCACGCCGTGGGTCTCGGCCTCGGCCTCGGCATGGGCCGCCTCGGTGAGCGGAATAGCCGTCCGGCTCTACGTGTCGCCGGCGCAGCCTTCGCGGCCGCCGGTCTCGGCCTCCTGGCCGGCGCTTTCTGAAAGCGTAGCCCTACAGCCTTCGCGCCAGGGCTTCGGCTTCGGCGCGGGCCTCGTCACGGGATTGCCGGTCGAGATCGGCTCCCATCAATCCCTTCTCGACCGCGATCTGGTGGACGTCGGTGATGCCGACCATGCGCAGCCAAGTGGCCATGTAGGTCGATTGGTGGTCGTAGATCTCGGCCGGGAAATCCGCGCCGATAGCGACGCCGCGCGCATTGATGACGACGGCCGTGGCATCGAGCATCCCGTTTTGGCCGCGCTCGTCGAAGGTGAAGAGAAGGTCTTTCTGGGAGACCAGATCAAACAAGTGCTTGAGCTTGTAGGGGATGGTGTAGTTCCACATCGGCACCGCGAACAGGATCAGGTCCGCCGCGCGAAACCTGTCCGCAAGGGCGCGGATCGCCACCCAGGCCTCCTCCTGTGCGGGGCTCAAGGTTTCGCCCGCCAGGGCCGCGTACTTGCCCGCCAGCGCTTCCCCGTCGAAGTCCGGAAGCGCCGTGTTCCAGACATCGAGCATGTCCACTTTGCCCTCTGGATGCGTCGCACGCTAGGCATCGAGGAAGGCGTGGGCGACCTCGATCGACGCCGAGCGTTCCTTGCGCGGTGACGCTTCGACGTAGAGCAGGTGGGGCATGCGGGAACTCCGATGGTCGGTGAGCGAGGGATCTATCACGCATTCCGCCCCGGCCTAGGGGCACGCTCCCTTCGCGGATGGTACGCAGGGGCATCGCATTCCGGCGTCGGATGACCCATGTCAGCTTACCCTCGTCATTCGAAGGACAGGCTGATGCACCTCACCGGACTTCATCACCTCACCGCCATCACCGCGCGGGCCGCCGACAATGCGGCCTTCTACACGCGGAGCCTCGGGCTGAGGCTCGTGAAGAAGACGGTGAATCAGGACGATGTCTCGGCCTACCACCTGTTCTACGCCGACGGCGTCGCCTCGCCCGGCACCGACATGACCTTCTTCGACTGGCCGGCGCCACCCGAGCGCCGGGGCACCGACAGCATCGTCCGGACGGCGTTCCGCGTCTCGGGGGAGGGCACGATCGCCTGGTGGCGCGAGCATCTCGCGCGAGACGGCGTGATCCACGAGGAGCCCGTCCTGCGCGACGGTCGCCTCACCCTGGATTTCGAGGATCGGGAAGGCCAGCGCCTGATGCTGGTGGATGACGGTGGCGCGGGAGATGCCCATCCCTGGCCCGCCAGCCCGGTGCCGGTAGAGCGGCAGATCCGCGGTCTGGGGCCGATCCGTCTGAGCCTTGCGCGGATCGAGGCGACCGAGGCGGTTCTGGCCGACGTGCTGGGGATGAGCCAATCCCGCACCTATGAATTGCCGGAAGGCGAAGTCCGCGTCTGGCAGATGGGGGACGGTGGCGCCGGTGCCGAGCTTCACCTCATCGCCCAACCCGACCTGCCGCCCGCGCGCCAGGGAGCGGGGGCGGTCCACCACGTCGCCTTCCGCGTCCCCGATGCGGACTACGCAGGTTGGGCCGACAGGCTGAAACAGCGCCGCATGCCTTCCAGCGGCCCGGTGGACCGCTACTATTTCAAAAGCCTGTACTTCCGCGAGCCCAACGGCATCCTGTTCGAGATCGCCACCGACGGTCCGGGCTTCACCGCCGACGAGCCGCTGGAGGCCCTGGGCGAGCGCCTGTCCTTGCCGCCCTTCCTCGAAGGACGCCGCGCCGAGATCGAAGCCGGGCTGAAGCCTCTTTAATTGAAGGACTATTACCCCGAACATGCACGGCATAAGACGAACCCCGACGCGGATCGGTTTCGGCTAGGAGGGTTCAACGAGAGTGGTCGCGGGTACTGCGTCATCGAACCCGCGACAGTTCAGAGGCCGAAGTGAGGTGAAGCTTTGGCGGTCCAAGGCGAACTGCTTAGGCAGATGACGGAAGCGGGGACGGCTGTCGATCGCCCGCGTCGCCGTCAATTTCCCTCAACCGGGTCACCAGCAATCACTTCGTCGGCGCTATGCTATTTGAGCGAAGCAACGAATAGATGGCCCTGCGCGGCTGCTGCATCCAGATTAACGAACGTCCATCCCGCTCGGCAATGATTCCCGCTTCGTTTAGATCAACTCTGTCGAGCGGATCGAACCAGCTCTGGCGGCTTACTGACGGATACATCATGCCGGTGAGCATGATCCTCCTTTCCCCGAACCGGCCGAGTCTGGAATGGGCGGCGGGATCCCAGCGGGAATAGCATCGGCCCGAAGTTTTAGTCTGTTTTATCGAATTAATTTTTATAAAGACAGTACTCGCCTGAAAAGACGATCGAATTAAGAAATATTTATCCCGTATTGGCGATAACGCACATCGGAGGCGAAACCTCCCGTCGGCAAGAGCAGTGAAAAGGCCTCCGACATTCTCCCATCCCATCGGAACTCAGGCTGAACGATGTTCAAGTTGTCGATCGCGAAGAAATTAGGGTTTTTCTCAGGCCTTGGCATTCTAATGGCGGTCGGATTGGTCGCCAACCAGTGGATGGGAAACCAGCGGATCACGAGCTCTATCGAAGCCCTTGGCCGAGAGCAGACGATCCTCGACGGCATCAAGAACGCACAACTCGCACAGTCCCGGATTCAGGTCGCCTTCCGCGACGTGCGCCTGTCCGAAACGGAAGAGGCCTACAAGGATGGCGTTAACCGAATTCGGACGAGCTTGGAGTCCGCCCATGAGGGACTCAAGACACCGATCCGTATCGCCCTGAAACCCGACGTCCTCAAGGATATCGATACTGCGCTGGCGCAGTTCACGGATCTCGTCCTCAAGTCGGCGTCCACCATCACGTACGATCAGGGTCGCAAGAGAACCGACGCGGCGGCCCTAGAGGCGGCGACGGCACAACGGGACATCGCCCGCGGGAAGGCCTTTGCCGCGATCGAGCAATCGCTTTCCAATGCGCAGCGCTTCGCGGACGAGGCGCGGCTGTCGTCGACCGCTGCCGTGGAAACCGCCACCCTCGTGGGTCTCGTGATCGGTGGCGTGGCGATCCTCCTTCAACTCGGTTCGGCCCTCTTCTCGATGGTCACTGTCGCCCGGCCGATCCGCGGAATGACGGGCGCGATGAACCGGCTAGCCGCAGGCGATGTCGAGGTCGCGATTCCGGACCGGACGCGCACGGACGAACTCGGCGCCATGGCGGAGGCGGTGCAGGTGTTCAAGGACGGCATGATCCGCAACCGCGCCCTCGAGACGGAAACCGAGCGCCTGCGCCTCGTCGCGGAGACGGAGCGCAAGTCCGGAATGCATAGCCTCGCCGACGAGTTCGAGGCAGCAGTCGGCGGGATCGTGAGCATGGTGTCCGCTGCGGCTACCGAAATGCAGGCTACCGCCTCGCAGCTGACGGCCTCCGCCGAGGAGACGTCGGCCCAGTCCAGCGCGGTCCTGGCTGCCGCCGAGGAAGCCTCGGCCAATGTCACCGCCGTGGCCGGTTCGGCCGAGCAGCTCGGCGCCTCGGTGGCGGAGATCGGTCGCCAGGTCGCACGTTCGGCGGACATGACCGCCGCCGCCGTCCGTGAGGCGGAGCAGACCGCACTGGCGGTGTCGGAACTTCGCGAGGTCGCCGCCAGCATCGGCGATGTCGTGAACCTCATCTCCAACCTCGCCGGTCAGACCAATCTCCTCGCTCTCAACGCGACGATCGAAGCTGCGCGGGCCGGAGAAGCGGGCCGGGGCTTCGCGGTGGTGGCCTCCGAGGTGAAGGAGCTCGCGAACCAGACCGCCAAGGCGACGACGGAAATCTCCGCGAAGATCGGGGCGATCCAATCCTCCACCCGCCAGGCAGCCAGCGCCATCGACGGGATCTCCTCGACCATCCACGGGATCGACGAGACGGCCGCCGCCATCTCCGCATCGGTCGCGCAGCAGGATTCCGCGACCCGGGAGATCGCGGGCTCGGTGGCACAAGCCTCGATCGGCACCGGCGAGGTCAGCGCCAACATCACCGGCGTTGCCCGTGCGGCGCAGGAGACCGGCGCCGGCGCCAGCCAAGTGTTCACCGCCTCGTCGGAACTCGCACGGCAAGCGGAGCGGCTGAGCGCGGAAGTGCAGAAGTTCCTGCATACGGTGCGCGCCGCCTGAACCGAGGGCCGATCGCCCTTCTCCGGTCGAGGACTATCAGCGCCGCCCGCCTCTCGATGAGGCGGGCGGCATGCGTCGCGATGCAGCCCGCCGCCTTGGGCGGACACTCTCCCTCCCCCCCGGTGAGGGCATGGGAGCCCCGCGAATGCCCCTTCCCACCCGCGTTCCCGCAAGATCCTGAGAAGGAATCGGGACGAGGTCGCATCGCCCGAGGCATCGCCGCCCTCAAGTAAGAGCAATTCCAGACAGTTGGCGGTTTCGCTGCCTGCGCGCCTGCTATGCCTTGACGGGCGTGCCGCAGGTGCGAGAAGACCCGGCTGAAGGCCGAGATTCGCAAGCGAAGTTTGAGACGGACCCGTCGATGAGCAAGTTCAACGAGGAGCGTGTACTGAGTGTCCATCACTGGACCGACACGCTGTTCTCCTTCCGCACCACCCGTGACCCCGCGTTCCGCTTCCGCAACGGCGAGTTCGTAATGATGGGAATCGAAGTCGAGGGCCGTCCGCTGCTGCGCGCCTACAGCGTAGTCTCGGCCAATTACGAGGAAGAACTCGAGTTCTTCTCGATCAAGGTCGAGAACGGCCCGCTGACCTCTCGGCTACAACACCTCAAGGTTGGGGACCCGATCATCGTCGGCAAGAAGCCCACCGGGACGCTGGTTCTCGATAATTTGATGCCGGGCAAGAACCTGTATCTCCTCGGCACCGGCACCGGCCTCGCGCCGTTCATGTCGATCATCAAGGACCCGGAGACCTACGAGCGCTTTGAGAAGGTTGTTCTCGTCCATGGTTGCCGACAGGTCTCGGAGCTCGCCTATGGCGAGACGATCACGCAGGACCTGCCCAACCACGAGTTCCTCGGCGAGGTCATCTCCGCCGGCCTGATCTATTACCCCACGGTCACCCGCGAGCCCTTCCGCAACCGCGGTCGGATCACCGACCTGATGACCTCCGGCAAGCTGTTCGAGGATATCGGCCTGCCGCCGATGTCGGTGGAGAACGACCGGTTCATGCTGTGCGGCTCGCCGGACATGATCCGCGACACCCGCGAGATGCTGACCAGCGGCGGTTACGTGGAAGGCAACCATGGTGAGGCCGGCCACTACGTCATCGAGAAGGCTTTCGTCGAGAAGTGACGTGCGCACCGTCTTCGTCGCCGGCGCCGGCACCGAGATCGGCAAGACCTACGTCACCGCGTCCCTGACGCGCGCCCTGCGCGCGCAGGGCTGCGCCGTTTCGACCCTGAAGCCTCTGGCGAGCGGTGTCCCGCCCTTCGGCGATCCGGCATTTCGTGAGAGCGACACGGCGATCCTGCTGGACGCACAGGGGATGCCGCTGACGGCCGAGACGGTGGAGGCCTGCTCGCCCTGGTGTTTTGCGGCGCCGCTCAGCCCCGATCTCGCCGCCGCCCGCGAAGGGAGGAGCCTGAGCCTTTTCGAGCTCGTGAGCTGGTGCGAGGCCCGGCTCCAGGGGGGCGCCCCGGAGGCGATCCTCTTCATCGAAGGCGTCGGCGGCCTGATGAGCCCGGTGACGTCGGAGGCGACGGGCCTCGACTGGCTCAAGGCCCTGGCCCTGCCGACGATCCTCGTCTCCGGCAGCTATCTCGGGGCGATCAGCCACGCGCTGACGGCGGCGGAGACCCTGCGCTGCCACGGCCAGCGGCTGCTTGCCGTCGTCGTTTGCGAAAGCCTCGGCGCTCCTACGTCGCCGGAGACGGTCGCCGACGCCATCGCCCGCCATGTGCCGGTTCCGGTCGTCTGCATCGCCCGCGACGGCGAGTGCCCGGAGGCTCTGGCGCGGCTGGTACGGGCCGGCTCGTTAAACCCTACCGCCTGACGACGGCGCCAGCGTTCCGGAAACGGCGAGTCTGTCTCGACCCGCCGGGGATTCGCCCAGGGACCGCGCACGATGTCGTCACTTGTGCGATGCGGGGCCATACACCATGGACGGCCCGTCCGTTACCCTTAGGTTCGATACACTCGGGTTCGATCCGGCGGATGCCAGCGTCTTCGGCTTGTCCGTGCAAGGAGTACTCCATTGGCCCACCAGGAAACGGCTCATGGAGCGCCGACGGACGCGCGCGTCGCGCCCCGTGCCAGTCTGCCCCTCCTCCTCGGAGCGCTCGGCATCGTCTACGGCGATATCGGAACGAGCCCCCTCTACGCGTTCAAGGAGGCCGTGCGGGCGGCGAGCGGAGGCGGCCCACCGGCCGCCATCGCGGTCGTCGGCGCGGTATCGCTCATCTTCTGGGCGCTGATCCTCATCGTCTCGCTGAAATACGCGGTGCTGATCCTGCGGGCCGACAACCGGGGGGAGGGCGGCATCGTCGCCATGCTGGCGCTGCTCGGCGCCCGCCATGCAAAGCCGGGCACGCGGCAGGCCGCGCTCCTCGTCGTCGGCCTCATCGGCGCGGCCCTGCTTTACGGAGACGGCGCGATCACCCCGGCAATCTCGGTGCTGAGCGCCGTGGAAGGCCTCAAGGTGGCGGCCCCCGGGCTCGATCATCTCGTCCTGCCGATCACGATCGCGATCCTGGTCGGGCTGTTCCTGGTCCAGAGCAAGGGCGTCGCCTTCATCGGCCGCATCTTCGGCCCGGTAATGGTGGTGTGGTTCATCGTCCTCGCGTTGCTGGGCCTCGGCGGCATCTGGCATGCGCCTCAGATCCTCGGCGCTCTCAACCCCTGGCGCGCGGTGGATTTCCTCGTCCATGCGGGCTGGCATGTCAGCTTCGCCATGCTGGGCGCGGCCTTTCTCGCCGTCACTGGCGGCGAGGCGATGTATGCCGATCTCGGCCATTTCGGCGCCAGACCCATCCGCATCGCCTGGTTCGGTCTCGTCCTGCCGGCCCTCGTCATCCATTATTTCGGCCAGGGCGGGCTTCTGCTGGTGGAGCCCGACGCGATCGAGAACCCGTTCTACCGCCTGAGCCCGGACTGGGCCTATTATCCGCTGATCGCGCTGGCGACGCTGGCCACCGTCATCGCCTCGCAGGCCATCGTCTCGGGCGTGTTCTCGCTCACCCAGCAATCGATCCAGCTCGGATTCCTGCCGCCCATGCGGGTGATCCACACGGCACGCGAGGAGCGCGGGCAGATCTACGTCCCGGTGATCAATTGGCTGATGGCGGCCGCGACCCTCACGGCCGTCCTCACCTTCGGCTCATCCGACAAGCTGGCCGGCGCCTACGGCATCGCCGTGTCGTCGCTCATGGCGATCACCACCCTGCTCGCCGCCCTGGTGGCGTTGAAATGGGGCTACAACCCCGTCGCGGTCTTCGCCGTCAACGGCTTCTTCCTCGCCATCGACCTCGTCTTCCTCGGTGCCAATAGCGTGAAGCTGTTCGAGGGCGGCTGGTTTCCCCTGGTGCTGGCCGGCTTCGTCGCCTTCCTGATGCTGACCTGGCGCAAGGGAAACATCCTGGTGGAGGAGGCCCGCGCGACGTTGCGGCAGCCCGAGGCGGAGTTCATCGAGCAGCTGCGCCGCAAGCCGCCGATCACCCTGCCGGGCAACGCGGCCTTCCTGTCCTCGGCCACGAGCGGGATTCCACTCCACCTGTCGCGCTTCGTCGAGCGTAGCCATGCCCTGCACAAGCGCATCCTGCTCGTCACTGCGCTCTACGAGGAGGCGCCGAGCGTGCCGCGGACCGAGCGCGCCGAGGTGACCGAGATCACCCCGGATATCTTCCGCCTCGTCCTGCATTACGGCTTCATGGAGGACGCCTCGATTCCCGACGGGCTGCGATGCGCCGTCGAATGCGGGACCCTGCCGAAGGAGTTCCTCGACGACCTGACGATCTTCATCGGCCACGAGACCATCATCCCGAAGAGCGACCAGCGCGGCATGGCGACATGGCGTGAGACCATCTTCGCCTTCCTCCTGCGCAACGCCGAGGCCACCGGCGCGCAGTTCTGCATCCCCACCCGCCAACTCGTGGAAGTGGGCACCGAAATCGAGATCTGACTATTCGGCGTCGGGGCTGCGCGGCATCCGCGCCGCCACGCATTCGCGCATGGCATCCTCGATCTTCGCCGCCTTGGCGTTGCCGTAGGCGGCGACGTCATCGATGCATTTCAGGAAGTACCCGGCGGTGAAGCTTTCGCTGATGCTGTTGAACGACTTGCCGAGACGTGAGGCGATCTGCATCCGGTCCATGGCCGTGCCCTTGGTCCATTCCGTCAGCGGGTCGTTCATCGACAAAGCCTGCGCCGGGGCGGAAACCAGGAGTGCCATCGCCACGAGGACGGCACGGGCAACTGTCTCGTCGAACATCTCGCATCCTCCCATCGGTTGTACCGGCTGAACACCGTGCTTTCGACGCCGGTTTTTCGGGGCAGTTAGCGAAATTTTCTTGTTCAGGCAATAATCTCAAGTCATGCGCTCAAGCTCAAACAGGTTTGTTTATAAGTACTTATTATATAATCTGCTTTGCTCCTCCGATATCCTCCGCCTGCGCTGGCCGCTGCTGAAGCGTTGCCGCCAATCCGGTCCTCCCCACGCCACCCTCACGTGAGTTACCCCCGCCGCCCTTGCATCCTGCCTCACGGCACCGCACAGACCAGATGGCGTTCTTCTCATCTATCCAGCCGGTCGCAGGACCATCTTCCATGACCGATGTCTCACCCGCCCTGGCCTTGCGTCTGCGTCAGCAGGCCCTGCTCTCGGATTTCGGCGTCGAGGCCCTGCGTGCCACCGAGCTGTTGCCCTTGCTGCATCGCGCCGTCGAGCTCTGCGCGGAAGGCATGAAGGCCGAGTTCTGCAAGGCTCTGGAATATTCCAGAGAGCAGGATTGCCTGCTGATCTGCGCCGGTGTCGGCTGGAAGGACGATGTCGTCGGCAAGGCCATCATAGGGGCCGATCTGGCATCCCCGGCGGGTTACGCCTTGAAGACCGGCCAGCCGGTCATCTCCAATCATCTTCAGGTCGAGACCCGGTTTCGCACGCCGCAGATCATGGCCGATCACGGCATCAAGCGGGCCATCAACGTGCTCATCGCCAACCGCGACGGGCATTATGGGGTGCTCGAAGTGGACGACACCCGCGAGGGCAAGTTCGAGGAGGCGGACATCGCCTTCATGCAGGGCTTCGCCAATCTTCTCGGCGGCGCCATCGAGCGTCAGCGCGGCGAGGCGCGGCTGAAGGCGGCCCTGGAACGGCAGGACCTCCTGTCCCGCGAGATGAGCCACCGGGTCAAGAACAGCCTCGCGGTGGTCGCCGGGTTCCTGGCCCTGCAGGCTCGCGGCTCGGACGACGAGAAGGTGAAGGAAGCCCTGGTCGATGCGCGCACCCGCGTCGAGGCCGTGGCCGCGGTTCACGATCAGCTATGGCGCCAGCCGACCCTCGGCGCCATCGATGTCTCGGGCTTCCTGGAAGCGCTCTGCGGCAAGCTTCAGGAGAGCGCCCGGCGCAACGTCATTCGCTGCGAGGCGGTCCGTCTCGACATTCCGGCCGATCTCGCGATTCCGCTCGGGCTCTTCGTCAACGAGCTCGTCACCAACGCGATCAAATACGCCTATCCCGACGGCGAGGGCGAAATCCGGGTCACCGCCCGTCCGCATGAGGAGGGGGGCCTCGTCATCGGCGTCGCCGACGATGGCGCCGGTCTGCCGGACGGGTTCGACCCGACCCAGGCCCGGAGCGCGAGCCTCGGCATGCGCATCATCAACAATCTCGGCCGCCAACTCGGCGGTCCGCTCACCGTGGCGCCCGATGTGAAGGGCGCGCATTTCTCCCTCAGGATGGTCCTACCATCATAGGGTACGCGAGCGACGCTTACCCACCATAGCCCCGTCACGAGCGATCGTGACGGGGCATCGGAGGCAAGTCGTCTGAAGGCAGGTGGTCCCCGGACGGTTTTCCGAGGAGGTCTTTCCCGAGTACGGGCCGGAAGGCTCCCGTCTTCACACCAGTCCGAGCTTCTGGGCGAGGCCGATGCGCTGGAGCTTACCGGTCGCGCCTTTGGGGATCTCCTCGAGGAAGATGATCTTGGCCGGCACCTTGAACGGGGCGAGGCGCTCCGAGGCGAAGCCGCGCAGCTCCTTCTCCGACAGGACGTCATGGCCCTCGCGCAGGACGATGGCGGCGACCACGTCCTCGCCGAGCTTGTCGTGCGGCATCGCGAAGGTGATGCATTGCGACACGGCCGGGTGGTCCATCAGGATCTCGTCCACCTCGCGCGGGGAGATCTTCTCGCCGCCGCGATTGATGATCTCCTTCAGGCGTCCGGTGATCGAGAGATATCCCTCCGGCGAGAGGGTGCCCTGGTCGCCGGTGCGGAACCAGCCCTGCTTGGTGAAGGCGTCGGCATTGGCCTTCTCGTTGTTCTCGTAGCCCGCCATCACGTTGTCGCCGCGGATCACGATCTCGCCGGTCTCGCCGGCGGGCAGCGGCTCGCCATCCTCGTCGACGATGGCGATCTCGGGGCCGGCGGCGATGCCCACGGAGCCGGCATAATGCGGCCGGGGCGGCAGCGGGTTCGAGGCCATCTGGTGGGCGGCCTCGGTCATGCCGTAGGCTTCCAGTAGCGGCGCGCCGAACACGTCCTCGATCTCCTTCATCACCTGCGGCGGCATCGAGGAGGAGGAGGAGCGGATGAAGCGCAGCGGGTTGGCCGCGATGATTTCCTTGTTGCGAGCCGCGCGACCGAGGATCGCCTGGTGCATCGTCGGCACCGCCGTGTACCAGGTCGGGCGGACCTCACTCATCCAGCCGAAGAACTTCAGGGCGTTGAAGCCCGGGGTGCAGCACACCTGACCTCCGGCCGAGAGTGGCGCCAGGATGCCGGCGATCAGGCCGTGGATGTGGAACAGCGGCATGATGTTGAGCCCGCGATCCTCGGCCGTGAAGGCGAGGGTGGTGCGGATGTTGCGGGCCGAGGCGCAGACGTTCGACTGTTTCAGCGGGACGATCTTCGGGCGCGACGTGGTGCCCGACGTGTGGAGCACGAGGCCGATATCGTCGGGATGGGCCGGGCCGCCATTGGCGGCCGGCGTCACGGTTCCGGCGGGGAAGGCAAGAGTGAAGCTGCCCGCGCCCTGTTCAGGCGTCGGGGTGAGACGCACCACCGGCACACCGAGCTTCTCGGCCACCGCGACAGCCGGGCTCTGCGAGCCTTCCGCCGCCACCAGCAGCTTGGCGTTGAGATCGGTCAGGTAGAACTCGAACTCGTCGGCCTTGTAGGCAGGGTTCAGCGGCGCCGAGGTGGTGCCCGCCGCGATGGCGATGAAGGCGGCGGCCATTTCCGGGCCGTTGTCGAGCACGATGGCGACCCGGTCGCCACGGCCGATGCCCTGCGCGTTGAGAGAAGCGATCGTTCTCTCCGTGAGCGCCCGCAGGGCTCCGAAAGTCAGGGGAACGCCGCCGGGGCTCGACAGGGCGGTGGCCTCGTCGGCGCCCGCCTGGATCAGCGCGTGCAGGGTGGTTGCGGTCTCGGCCATGGTAGCTGTGTCCTCATCGTCAGTTGCCTTCGGGGAGGAGAAGGCGGTCCGCCGCATGGGGAGCGGCACATGTTCACGCGGATCGGCGGTCGCGGGCGACCGCCGGGGAAACGGTGGTCAGGCCGTCGCGATGGACAGGCGCCCCTGCGCCCGTTCGAGGCTCTGGGACAGCAGCCGCATCAGGGCATAGACGGTGCCGATATGCGGGGTCGGGGTGTCGGTGAGACGACCGAGTTCGATGATCGAGCCGACGAGGGCTTCGAGTTCGATCGGCCGCCCGGCCTCCACGTCCTGCAGCATCGAGGTCTTGTGCGCGCCGACCTTCTCGGCCCCGGCGATGCGCCGCTCGATCCCGAGCTTGAAGGTGATGCCGAGCTTGTTCGCGATGGTCTCCGCCTCGCGCATCATGTCGGCGGCGAGCGCCCGCGTCTCCGGGAACTGGCAGATATCCACCAGGGTCGCGTGCGAGAGCGCCGAGATCGGGTTGAAGCTGAGATTGCCCCAGAGCTTGAGCCAGATCTCCGCGCGGATGTCGCTGGTGACGGGCGCGCGGAAGCCCGCCTTGATCAGGAGCTGAGCCAGGGCCTGGACCCGCGGGCTCATGGAGCCGTCGAGTTCGCCGAGACCGAAACGGTGGCCCTCGATCACCTGGACCACGCCGGGCTCGGTGAGGACGGCCGCCGGATAGACCACCGAGCCGATCACATGCTTCGGGTCGAGATATTCGGCGATGAGCCGGCCCGGATCGGCGGTTTCCAAATGCGTCCCGGCGAGTTCGCCGCCATGGCCACCCGAAAAATACCACCACGGGATGCCGTTCTGCATGGTCACGACGATGGTATCGGGGCCGATGAGGTGGTGCAGATCGGCCGCGATCGGCCCGACCTGATGCGCCTTCACGGTGAGGAGCACCACGTCGTGGACGCCGGCCTCCTCCATGGACTTGGTGGCCTTGAGGTTCTTCACGTGGATCTCGGAGCCGTTCTCCTCGATCAGGCGCATGCCGTTGGAGCGGATGGCATCGAGATTGGCCCCGCGTGCGATGAAGGTGACGTCCTCGCCGATATTCGCGAGGCGAACCCCCAGAAATCCGCCGATGGCGCCTGCGCCGACGATCACGATGCTCATGCTGGTATCCTCATTGTCTGGATGTCGTGTCGGTCTGGTCTGTGCGGCTCAGGAGAAGCGGTTCGACAGGATTCCGATCCCCTCGATCTCCACCTCGACCGTGGCGCCTTTCGGGATCGGGCCGGAACCGTTGGAGGTGCCGCAGGCGATGACGTCGCCGGGCTCCAGTGTCATGCCCCGCGAGATCATGGCGACGATCTCGTGCGGGCGGAAGATCATGTCGGAGAGGGGATAGGTCTGGCGCTCGCGCCCGTTCACCCGCACCTTCACCGAAAGCGCCGCGGGGTCGAGATCGGTGGCGATGGCCGGGCCGAAGGGACCGAACCCGTCCAGTCCCTTGGAGCGCGTCCATTGGGCGAAGCTCGGATCGGCCTTCAGGATCTCCAGCGCGGTCACGTCGTTCACGCAGGTATAACCGAAGATGTGGTCGGCCGCCTCGTCCGGTGTGAGGTCGCGCGCGCTCCGCCCCGCGACCTTGCCGATGACGATGCCGAGCTCGCCCTCGAACAGGATACGATCGGCGCAATCCGGCACCGCGATCTCGGCGCCGCTCGGGCGATAGGTGTTGGCCGGCTTCAGCAGGAACAGCGGAGCGACCGGAGGGGTCAGCCCCTGTTTCTCGGCCATGGCGGAGAAGTTGTTCCACAGGGCGATGACCTTGCTCGGCCGGCAGGGCAGGTCGAGGACCACCTCGGCGAGAGGCAGGACCTCTCCCGTGGCCCGGGGCGCGTCGAACAGGTCGCCCTCGTGGACAGTGACTTGCTCTCCGTCGAGGCGGCCGAAACCGGCGCGTCCGTCGTGAAGATATCCGATCCAGCGGGCCATGGTTCAGATGCTCCGGGCAACGATACGGGCACGCCAGGGCTTGAGCACACCGATGGCGAGGAGGGATGCGAGGATGTTGGCGCCTGCGGCGACGAGGAAGACGCCGTCCCAGCTGTTGGTGGCCTGCTGGAGGTAGTTGGCGACCGGGACCAGGAGGGCGGCGGTGCCCTTGGCGGTATAGAGCAGGCCGGCATTGGTGGCGGCGAACTTGGTGCCGAACGTGTCCGTGCAGGTGGAGGGGAAGAGGGAGTAGATCTCGCCCCAGGCGAAGAACACGAAGCCGGAGAGCAGGACGAACCACAGCGGGTCGTGGCCCCAGAGGTAGAGCATGTAGATGCCGAAGCCTTCCATGGCGAAGGCGATGAACATGGTGTTCTCGCGGCCGATCTTGTCGGAGACCCATCCGAAGAACGGGCGGGTCAGGCCGTTGAGCACGCGGTCGATGGTGGCCGCGAAGGTGATGGCCACCATGGTGATGCCCATGATGGTGACGGGCACCTTGTCGACGCCGATATCGGAGGCGATGGGCTTGAGGTTGGCGGTGATCATCAGGCCGCCGGCGCCGACGATGACGAACATGAAGTACATGAGCCAGAAGATCGGCTGGCGGGCGACTTCGCCGGGGGTGTAGTTGCGCCGGGTCTGGATGATGTTGGCGTTGGCCACGACCTCCGGCACCTGGCCCTTCTTGGGCGAGGTGAAGAAGAAGGCGAGCGCGCAGACGACGAGGCCCTGGCCGATGCCGAAGTTGAAGAAGGCGGCCTGGAAGCCGTGGTCGGCGATCATCCACTGGATCGGGGCGACGGTCAGCGCCGAGCCGGCGCCGAAGCCGGCGGCGATGATGCCGGCGGCCAGGCCCCGCTTGTCGGGGAACCACTTCAGGGCCGAGCCGACGCAGGTGCCGTAGACGGCGCCGGCGCCGATGCCGGCCACGACCTGGCCGAGATAGAACATGTTGAGCGAGGCGGCGTAGGAGTTGATGACCCAGCCGATGCCGCAGAGCGCGCCGCCGAACAGCACGACCACGCGCGGGCCGTACTTGTCCACGAACCAGCCCTCGATCGGGACCAGCCAGGTCTCGAACAGCACGAACAGGGTGAAGGCCCACTGGATCGCCGCCCGGTCGAAGCCGAACTTCTTCTGGATGTCGGGGACGAAGAACGTCCAGCCGTATTGCAGGTTGGCGATCATCACCATGCAGATCACGCCGATCACAAGCTGACCCCAGCGCCCGAAAGGCGGTGCGGACACCGTGCCCAGGGTCGGATGGGTGGTCCCGCCCGAACGTGGGATGGCGGCGCGAACGGTCATGACCGTCTTCCTCGGTGTCTCATCTGTTGTTTGCCGAGTTCTAGCCGGGAATATTTTGAATTCAAGAAACTTTGCTGGCAATGGCGTCGCAAGCCGAAACAAAAAATTTGGATCACGCGTATAAAAAATTCAAACTCTTGCTGCGGAGGCCTTTAACTTCACGTCAGTGCTCAGCTGCGGAGTTCCTCGCCCGGATCAGTCGGGAATCGTACAATTCCACGGCCTCGAATCGGAACATTTCAGCAATTGTTATCGTTCGGCTTTCGACTTCGCGGTGCCCGGCGCATGCCGCGTCCCGGCCTCCCCGAGCGATCATGAGGATCATTTCGATGAGCAGCACCACCGACAAGATCAAGGGTCTCGCCAACGAAGCCGTCGGCAACATCAAGCAGGGTGTCGGCTCGGCCACGGGCAACGAGAAGCTGCAGGCCGAAGGCAAAGCACAGGAACTGAAGGGTGAGGCCCAGAAGACCGTGGGCGACGCCAAGGACGGAATCAAGGGCGCGGCTCAGAGCGCTGCCGACGCCGTCAAGAAGATCTGACGATCCGGCCCGATGGCCAGTCCGGTGAGGGGAGTATCTCTCCCCTCACCGTAGATCGACGTCCATGCGACGTCCGGCTGAGACAGAATCAAAGCCCGAATAACGATTCCGAGAGCCTGGACCGGGAGCCCGAATCAAGGCCAACGCCCGGATCGGTGCGACGGCAGGATGGATCGGGCCCACGCCCTTCCATCGGCTCGCGAATGGAGATGTGTCCATGAACAGAGATCATTTCGACGGTGGCGTCCGCAATCTACAGGGTCGCGGCAAGACGGCCATCGGCGCTGTGACGGGCCGCGCGCGCCAGCAGGTCGAAGGCGCATACGATCAGGCCGCCGGCGCAGCGCAATACGCGTATGGCGAAGCACGCGACACCGTGAACGACCTGCGCCGCGATGGCGAACGCTTCATCGGCGAGGCGAGCTCCCACGCCCATGCCCTGGCCGACGAAGCCGAGCAGCGTCGCCAAGCGATCGCCGACCGTGGGTATGCGCTCGCCGACGAAGCTCAGCGCCGCGGCCGTCACTACCGGGGTGAAGCCGTGCGGCACGGCCGGGCGGTGGCGGCTCGGGCGGACGAGAACAAGGCCGTCACGCTCGCCCTCGTGGCGGCGGCAGCCTTCGGGCTCGGATGGCTGTTGCGCCCCTCGCGGTGAGTCCGAGATCCGGACACCCTTCTTGTGAGGGCCTATTCGGCCTAGAAGACCACCCTGGCGGCGCGGGGTCGCGAGGGACACGACGACCATGGCGGTGCGGAACTGGTTCGATCTCACGACCGGCGAGATCGAATCCGCCATCGGCCACTCCATCGCCATCCTCCCCGTGGCGGCAGTGGAGCAGCATGGCCCGCATCTTCCATTGTCCACCGATGTCACCATCGCCGAAGGCTATCTCGCCAAGCTGGCCGAACTCGATGCGAGCGACCTCGACATCCTGGTCCTGCCGGTCCAGAGCGTCGGCAAATCGGACGAGCACGATGCGTTTCCCGGTACGCTGACCCTCACGGCCGAGACGGCCCTGCGAGCCTGGGGCGAGATCGGCCGCAGCCTCCATCGCGCTGGATGCGGCAAGCTCGCCATCGTCACCTCCCATGGCGGCAATAGTGGTCTCATCGACCTCGTGGCGAGCGATCTGCGCAGTCTCGGCATGCTCGCCGTCACCACGGCCTGGAGCCGGTTCGGCTACCCGCCGGGCCTCTTTCCCGAAGACGAAATCAGACATGGCATCCATGCCGGCGCCGTCGAGACGGCGCTGATGCTGGCGCTGAAACCCGATGCGGTGCGTCGGCAGGCCATAGCCGATTTCGAGCCTCGCTCAGTCGCGATGGAGCGCGACTTCACTCACCTGCGCGCCGGCCGCCCAGCCGCCTTCGCCTGGAAGTCGCAGGACCTCCATCCTTCGGGTGCCATCGGCAACGCGACTCTCGGCACGCGCGAAGCCGGCCTCGCGGCCCTCGATCACGGTGCGCGAGCCTTCCTCGATCTCCTGCGCGACGTGGATCGCTTCCGTCTCGATCCGTGAGGCGCCTTCGCGGCGCCTAATCCTCGTCCTCGGTCTCCGGGGTGCGGCCGGGCCAGGTGACGATCTGGTCGAGGAGTTCGTCGGTGGTGAACTCCTCTTCGTTGCCCGAGATCCGGCCGCGCACCGAGATGCCGGCTTCGTGGACGCTGGCCTGACGGCCTGAGACGAGGGGATGCCACGGATAGAGATCCTGGCCGTCGCGCACGAGGCGATAGGCGCAGGTCGGTGGCAGCCACGGGATGGTGCGGACCGCCTCCGGCGTCAGGCGGACGCAATCGGGCACCCGTCTCTGGCGGTTGACGTAATCGCGACAGTTGCAGGCGAGCCCGTCGAGTAGGGTGCAGCCGACATCGGTATGGTAGACCTCGCCGGTATCGTCATCCTCGAGCTTCAGCAGGCAGCACCGGCCGCAGCCGTCGCACAGGCTTTCCCACTCGGACGACGACATTTCGTCGAGGGTCTTCTCCCGCCAGAACGGCTTCGATGGCTCGGGTGCCATTGGGTCCGGGGCAAGGAGGGGGGATGTGCGGTCCCTCATCGGGAGCACCTTCGGGGTTCGAAACGGAGGGCGGAGCGCGCAGGCTCCTTGACGCATGTGGGCCTGATCGGCAAGCCGCGCCACCTCCGCGCCCCATTCCCGGATCAAGGTTGACGAAGGGTTATTCTCGCCGACGTCGCGACGTTTTCGCTTTCCGACGCATTATGGTGCGGGCCGTCCGCGTTCTTCCCCTGCCGAAGGGCGGGTGGTGTGGATTGCCGGGCCTCGCGAAGACGCGCGGAGCTTGGTAGTGCTTGACCTGCGGCATCGGTGAGCGGTGCCGGCCGTGCGTTGAGGGACAGAGATCACGTCGTGCGCCTGCCCAAAGCCACCTCGCTTCTGACGCGCCTGAAACACGCCGCCCTCGGCTTCGATGCCTGGGTGAATGCGAGCCTGTACGACAGCGGCCGCTCCACCGCCGAGACCTACGAGCGTTTCCAGGAACGCATGCAGATCTTCTCGGTGCGCGGCTGGAAGCGTGTCGCCCTCGATCTCACCAGCGAAGCGGTGACGCTCGGGACCGGTGGCGCCGTTCTGATGCTGGCCCTCGCGCAACCCGCCTTCAACCTCACCAGCGAGAACTGGCTGAAGCAGCAGGATCTCGCCGTCACCTTCCTCGACCGCTACGGCGTCGAGGTGGGGCGGCGCGGGATCAAGCACGACGATTCGCTGAAGCTCGACGACTTTCCCGACAGCATGATCAAGGCGCTGGTCTCCACCGAGGACCGGCGCTTCTACGAGCATTGGGGGATCGACCCGATCGGCACGGCGCGCGCTCTCGTGTCGAACTCGCGCGGCGGCGGCAACACGCAGGGCGGCTCCTCCATCACCCAGCAACTCGCCAAGAACCTGTTCCTCACCAATGAGCGCTCCCTGGAGCGCAAGGTGAACGAGGCGTTCCTGGCGCTGTGGCTCGAGAGCCATCTCAGCAAGAACGACATTCTCAAGCTCTATCTCGACCGCGCCTATATGGGCGGCGGCACCTTCGGCGCGGTTGCGGCGGCCGATTATTATTTCGCCAAGCCCCTGAAGGACGTGAGCCTCGCCGAGGCCGCGATGCTGGCCGGCCTGTTCAAGGCGCCGACAAAATACGCGCCGCACGTCAATCTGCCGGCGGCCCGCGCCCGCGCGGTGGACGTGCTCCACAACATGGTGGAAGCTGGCTTCGTCACCGAAGGTCAGATCCAGACGGCATTGCGCAACCCGGCGACGCCGGTGACCCGCACCCGCGACATCACCGCCGATTACTACCTCGACTGGGCCTTCGGCGAGATCAAGGGCATGGCGGATGCCGGCAAGCTGCGCGGCGATCGCGTGCTGATCGTGAAGACGCCCCTCGACATCGGTATCCAGAAACGTGCCGACCAGGCGGTGGAGAACATCCTGCGTCAGTACGGCGACCAGTACGACGTGGACGAGGCTGCCATGGTCATCCTCGATCCGGACGGGGCGCTGCGCGCCATGGTCGGCGGGGCCGATTACGGCGAGAGCCAGTTCAACCGGGCCACCGATTCCCTGCGCCAACCGGGCTCGTCGTTCAAACCCTACGTCTATGCGGCGGGTCTCGCCGCCGGCCTCTACAGGCCGGACACCCGGGTCGTCGACCGGCCGATCTGCCTCGGCAATTGGTGCCCGCAGAATTACGGCCGCTCGTTCTCCGGCGCCACCAACCTCACCGTGGCGGTGGCGAAATCCATCAACACGATCCCGATCCAGATCTCGGTCGCACTCGGCAAGGCCATCGGCATCAAGGGCGACTTCCCCGCTGCCAAGGCCGGACGCGCCAAGATCATCGAAATGGCCCATCGCATGGGCATCACCACCCCGCTCACCGATTCCGTCTCGCTTCCCATCGGCTCGGCGGAGGTGAACGTCATCGATCAGGCGGCAGCCTATGCGGTGTTCGCCAATGGCGGCCGCAAGGCTAAGCCCTACGCGGCCATGGAGGTGAAGAACTCCTCCGGCGAGGTGATCTACCGCCATGCCGACGAGAAGCCCGAGCAGATCCTCTCCCCCCAGGTGGTGGCCGACATGAACTTCATGTTGAACAAGGTGGTGGAGGAGGGGACCGGCCGTCGCGCGCAGCTCGACGGCATCAAGGTCGCGGGTAAATCCGGGACGACCAACGCCTACAAGGATGCCTGGTTCGTGGCCTATACCGGCAATTACGTGGGCGCCGTCTGGTTCGGAAACGACGATTCCACCTCCACCAACAAGATGACCGGTGGCTCGCTGCCCGCCATGGCCTGGCACGACGTGATGGAAACGGCTCACCAGGGAATCGAGTTGAAGGCGATGCCGGGCCTCAAGGAGAACACGCGGCCGGTGGCGCAGGCCGGGTCGTCCTCACCACCCAACGCCGCCGCCAGTGCGGCCGGCAAGCTCTCGCGGCGCTCGTTCGAGGTCATCGGCAGCATGAACGGACTGTTCCGCACCGTGGAGGCGGGGACGCCCGCCGGCGCCCGCGCCGCCGCTGGGGAGACCACGGGCGCCGTCGCCGATGGCGCCCGCCCGGTCGGCGGCCGCATTGGCATTCCGTAGCGACGGTGTCCAACGGCCCCAGGATGTCAGCCGCCGCATGAGCACCACAGATCACCCTGCCCGGTCCGGCGCGATGCCGGGCATCGCGGGCGTCGCTGGCCGGGGAAGCCGCGCCTTTCGGGCCGTCCTGCGCCGGACGTCCCGCGTCGGGCTCGTCTTCTATACGCTCGCCCTCGGCGCGGGCTTGGGGTTGGCGACGGCGGATTATGCCACGCGGGGCGGCTATCCGTTCGGCGGCGTTTCGGTGGGGAGCTGGATCGCCTGGCCGCGCACGGGCTCGCTCGGCGCCGATCCGTATGCCCGCGCGGTGAATGCCCGACGTGGGGAGATTCCCCTGGCGGTGGGGGAAGGCCTGCTTCTCACCGCCTCCCAGGACGACGAGGGCCGCGCCCTCAATGCCACCTGCACCTACCGGATCGCCGGCGCGACGCCTCCTGCACGGGCCTGGACCATCACCGTCGCCGGGCGCGGCAAGCGTGACCCCGACCGGCCTGTGATGCGCGAAGGCTTCACCTCCACAGAGGTGCTGCGCGACGTGGACGGGCGCTTTTCCATCGTCCTCGCCCCGGACGTCCAGCCCGGCAACTGGCTGCCCATGCCGCGCGCTGCCGGCCCGGTGCGGCTGGCGCTCCGCCTCTACGATACGCCGGTGGCGGCCAGCGCCGGCACGGTGGAGCGATCCGCGGTTCCCACGATCTCCCGCACGGAATGCGCGGAATGAACCCGACCGGCCGTTTCCTTCTCGCGACCCTCGCCGGCCTCGTCCTGGCCGGGCTGGTGCATATCGTCGTCGTGCTGGCGATCCCGAGCCTGTCGGAATCCGACGCGCTGACGAAGGCACGCACCAGCGAGACGCTCGATCACGCGATGCCGGTCTACACTCTGGCCACCGGCATCAACCCGGCTCCAGCCGAGGCGTGGCTGCCCATTCCCGATCCCTCCGTCGCCGTGGGGATCTGCGCCTACAACCTCGCCGAGGGTCCGATGCGGGTCTCGGCACGGACCGGCGCGCTGATGCTGTCCCTGGCCGTTCATGGCCGGCGGGGGGCCTTCTACGCCGTCACCGACCAGGCGGCGGTGCGCGGCGCCCTCGACCTCGTGATCCTCACCCGCGCCCAATACGACGAAGCCTTGGCCAACGAGGACGAGAACGATGTGAGCCGCGACGTGCGGATCGTCGCCGCAGAGCGGGAGGGCTTCGTGGTGGTGCGCGTGGTCGCGGCCCTTCCGAGCCAGCGGCATGCGGCGAACGAGGCGGTTCAGGCCGTTTCCTGCACCATCGACAGCCCGACCGAGGACGCTGCGAAATCCGGCGGCTGATGGCCGGCCCCCATCCTCTCCGGACGGGCAGCCCTGATTCAGTACTTCGCGACGATGGGTCGGGCGGCCTCGGCCTCCGGGGCCGCCACCAATCCGCAGCGCGCCTCGGCCTCCGCCGGAAGCAGCGGGTCGAGCATCACCCGGCGTCCGTCGAGGCCGGCGAGGCTGCGCTCGACCGAGACGGCTTCGACCGAAGGGACCTCCACGAGGAGATGCTGCAGGGCGTAGCGGTAACGTTCCGCTCGAACCCCCGTCTCCAGCCGGACCCAGGCCACGAGGCAGCGGTTCTCGGCGACCCGCATGGCGGCCTGCCGAATGCTCTCGTCGTCCAGGCTCTTCACGAAGGGCAGGCTGCGCAGGCGCAGGGTATCGGCATTCGCCACCCGCGCGGCCGTAGCCACGAAAAGTGGGATCAGGCGCCCATCCGCCGTGATGTCGTCCGACAGGCGACGATAGCGCGAAACGGGCGAGCGGAAGGGCTCCGCGACCAGGGCCGCGTGATAGCTGGCGACGTCATCGTTCCGCCAACTCGGCGGCAGCACGCGGGTGCGGGTGAGATTGGCTAGGGCGTCGGTGAAGGCCTCGTTCTCGGCTGCCGGCATCAGGAAGCGCCAGGCCCGGTCACGCAGGGTGCGCTCGTCATCCGTGAGCGGGAAATACGAGGCCGGCTCGTTGCGGTAATGCGCGGCCACGGTGCCGGTGGATGCCACGAGGCTGTTCCACGCGCTCGGGGCCGGACGGCCGAAATCACCCTTCTGAGCGCAGCCTCCCAACAGCAGAAGCGCGGCGGCGGTTGTGGTCCGGACTGGGCGTCGGGTGGAGCTGACGGAATGGGACGCCGGCATCGCGCTTCCTCGGAGTGACGGTGCTGCTCGGCTCGCGGTGACCGGAGGCGGGGTCTCAAGAGGCGTGGGGCGTCAGGAGCGTCGGCGCTGGCGGGGGGCGGGCAATGCCGGGTCGGGCATGCGCTCGTAGCGGACGCCGGTGAACAGCAGGATCTCTCCCGCCATGCCGTCTGCGCTTTCGTCTTCCCTGCGGAAGCGGCGAACGGCGCTCTGGCGGAACGGAACGACGCTCGCGGTCGGGCGCGTCATCGAACGATCCCCCCGGTCGCCCGAAGGCTCTCCGGTATGTGGGTCGGCTTTCTGGGACTTGCGGTCAGGCGTCATCGCTGGCGATCCCATCGATCCTCGATCCGCACCACCCGAACCTGTCGGAAGCGTCCACTCGAATCCCGTCGGGGCCTGGCCCCGTCGAACTCTCAATCCATCGTGATGCAGAGCGGAGATCATCACGGGGTAGTTAATGAAAGGTTTCTGCGCTTCTTCAATTCGAGGGGTGGCGCGGGACGGCTGCCATGGGGAACGCGGTCGCGTGGCAATTTCGCCGCAGCGACGGGGCCCTCCGAATAGGAGGCGGAAACGAGCCCTGGCTTGCTCCTTGCTTCGCTCTTCGCTGCCCATGGCGGGCGTTTCCTCCCTTGTACTCGGCCCCGCTCCACCTGTGAGCGGGGCCATTTTCATGACCCGTCTCGCGGTGCATCGAGCAAAAAGTGTGACCGGCACGACACGCTCACCGTCCGCCCCCGTGTCCGATGAGCCTTGGCCGGAACAAGGACGGCATCCCGCGCGCTTGCTAACCCATGGCAGCGGCAGATATGCCGCCTCAATCCGATCCGAGCGAAGGACAACGCAGAATGCGCGTGGCGACCACACGATCCTCCAGCCTCTCGAAGGGCCTGTCCGTGGCTCTGAAAGCTGCTCCCTTCGCGCTCCTTCTCCTTGCGGCCGGCCCAGCCCAGGCCCAGCGTGAAGATCAGGGCCTGCAGCTCGGCTGCGCCAACGACTACTTCCGCCTCTGTGCCGGGGTCGATCCCAACAGCAACGAGGCCGAGAAGTGCATGGAGCGCAATCGCCCTCGTCTCTCTCCCGAATGCCGCAACGCCATCGGCGACTACGACCGTCGCACCGGCGGCAAGTCCCGCTGAGAGGATTAAGTTCCGCTGAGAGGATAGGTCCAGCTGAGGCGGGACCACGGAGACAAGTCTCGCCGACAGGGGAAAGTCACCCCTCGGCGACGCGTCCCGGTAAGAAGTCTGTCGACGCGAGCCGGGCCGTCGACTAGGCCTGCTGCGTCCGACGAAGACTGGGGACGGGCGGGTCCCCGAGCCTTCGCCGATGCTCGAACGTGAATGAGGCTCGTGCGCCATGGCTCTGACCGTCGCGGTTCAGATGGACCCGATCCAGGCGATCAGGATCGCCGGTGACACCACCTTCGCCCTGCTCCTCGAAGCGCAGGCGCGAGGCCACGACCTTCTGTTCTACACGCCGGACCGCCTCTCCATGCAGGGGCAGGTGGTGACCGCGCGGGTCGAGCCCCTCCGGGTCCAGGATGTGGAGGGCGCTCACGCGACCCTCGGTTCCGTGGAGCGTGTCGATTTGGCCGAGGTCGACGTGGTGCTGATGCGCCAGGATCCGCCTTTCGACATGGCCTACATCACCGCGACCCATATGCTGGAGCGGATCCATCCTCGGACCCTGGTGGTGAACAACCCGGCCGAGGTGCGCAACGCGCCCGAGAAGCTGTTCGTCCTCGATTTCCCTCAGCTCATGCCGCCGACCCTGATCACCCGCGACAAGGCGGAGATCGAGGCATTCCGGGCCGAGCACGGCGCCATCGTCATGAAGCCCCTGCACGGACATGGCGGCGCGGCGGTGTTCCGGGTGCTGCCGGAGGACGCCAATTTCGGTTCGATGTTCGACCTGTTCTCGGTGACGTTCCGCGAACCCTGGGTGGTCCAGCGCTTCCTTCCCAAGATCACCGAGGGCGACAAGCGCATCATCCTGGTGGACGGCGAGCCCATGGGCGCGATCAACCGTGTCCCGGCGCTCAACGACATCCGCTCCAACATGGTGCGCGGCGGGGCGGCGGCGGCCTCCGACCTCACCGAGCGCGAGCGGGAAATCTGCGCCACGATCGGCCCGGAGCTCCGCCGGCGCGGCCTCATCCTCGTCGGCATCGACGTGATCGACGGCAACCTCACCGAGATCAACGTCACCTCTCCCACGGGCATCCGCGCCATCAAGCGGCTCGGGGGACCGGATCTGGCGGTCTCGGTCTGGGACGCGATCGAAGGGCGAATCGCAGCAGCCTGAGCGCATCTTTCAGGGCCAGGCCACGCTCCCCTTTTCCGGCGCGAGGGCTGAAGGCGCCAACCGGGCGCCTGCGCCTTAGCCTTCGCCGATCAGCCTTTCGACGCGTGGACCGCGAGTTCGGGCTTGTGGTTCAGGGTCTGGAACACGACGCAGTAGCGCTCCGTCAGCTTGAGGAGCTGGTCGAGCTTCTCCTGCGGCGCATCGGTGTCGAGGGCGAAGTTCAGGCGGATCGCGCGAAAACCCACCGGCGCTTCCTTGTCGACACCCAGCGTGCCACGGAAGTCGAGGTCGCCCTCGGCGCTCACCGTGCCGGCGCGCAGATCGATCTCGAGGGCGGTCGCCACCGCTTTGATCGTGACCCCGGCGCAGGCGACCAGCGCCTCGAGCAGCATGTCGCCCGAGCAGAGTTCGAGGCCGGACCCGCCGGTGGCCGGGTGAAGGCCGGCGACCGCAAGCGCCCGCCCGGTCTCGACCTTACAGGCGATGGAGGTGTCGTCGAGGGTGCCCTTGGCCTTCAGGGTGATGACGGCCGATTCCGGCGTATTGCGGTACTGGTCCTTGAGAGGGGCCTGGAGCGAGCGCAGGGTGGTGGCGTCCATCGGGTGTTTCCTCGATCGTCTTGGTGCGATTGTCGTCTTGGTCTTTGCCTCGGCGTCTAACCTGGGATGCGCCCGGACGCCAGGGAAGGGCTCACCACCATTGCGCCGCCTCGGTAGGCGCCGCCGCTTGAGCCGGCTTCAGCGAGCGGTCCAGGGCAGCGAGGATGCGGCGGGTGGCGGCCTCGCTATGCGGCGAGGCCGGATCGCGCGGCCGGGCCAGCGCCAGGGGAATCGCATCGTCGAGCCGGCCGGGCTTGGGGCGCATCACCACCGCCCGGTCGGCCAGCGCCACTGCCTCCCCGACATCGTGGGTGACGATGAGGATCGTCGGCTTCGTCTCCTGCCAGAGGGCGAGGAGATGGCCGTGCAGGTCCTTGCGGGTGAAGGCGTCCAGCGCCGAGAACGGTTCGTCGAGGAGGAGCACGCGCGGGTTCGCCACGAAGGCGCGGGCGATGGAGACGCGCTGCTGCTGCCCGCCCGAGAGTTCCCGCGGCCAGCGGCCCGCATGTTCGGCAAGCCCTACCATGTCCAGGGCATGGGTGATGCGTGCCTTGCGCTCCGCCCGGGGCAGGTGGCCGAGGCCGAAGCCGACATTGTCGGTGACATCGAGCCAGGGCAGCAGGCGTGGTTCCTGGAAAACGAGCCCGACGCCCGGATGCGGCTCCGCGATCCGCTCGCCGTCGAGGACGATGCGGCCCTCGCTCGCCCGGTCGAGCCCCGCGACGAGCCGCAGCAAGGTGGTCTTGCCGCAGCCCGAGCCGCCGATGAGCGCGACGATCTCGCCCTGGGGCACGGCGAGGTCGATGCGCTCCAGCGCCCGCGTGCCGTCGGAATAGGTCTTGGACAGGCTATCGAGGGTGAGCATCGCGGGGCACCAGCCTTCTTCGATCCGGTGAGGGGACCTACAACGTCTCCCGCGCCGTGTCCTGCCAGCGCGTGAGAGGCCGGGTCACGGCGACGAGGACGGCATCGGCCAGCTTACCGAGGATCGCAAAAGCGATGATCGCCGCCAGGATCTGGTCGGCCTTGCTGAATTGCTGACCGTCGATGAGGAGGTAGCCGAGTCCTTCGGAGGCTCCCATCAGCTCGGCGGCGACCACGAACAGGAAGCCGAGGCCGAGGCCGGTGCGCAGGGCGGTCAGGGTCGCGGGCAGGACGGCGGGAAGCAGGATACGCCGGGCGAGCTGCAGCTTCGACAGCCGGAAGATGCGTCCGACCTCGATGAGCTTGCGGTCGACGGAGGCGATGGCCCCCGCCACCCCGATATAGACCGGGAAGAACACCCCCACGGCGATGAGCGTCACTTTCGGCGTCTCGAGGATGCCGAGCCAGAGGATGAAGAGCGGCACCCAGGCGAGGGACGGCACGGCACGCAGTGCCTGGAGCGTCGGGTCGAGGATATGGCGGGCTGTGGGAAGCGCCCCGGTCAAGGCGCCCGCCGCGATGCCGGCCAGGGCGCCGAAGGCGAAGCCGAGGGCGACGCGCACCAGCGTCGCCTGGACGTGCATCCACAGGTCGCCCGAGGCGGCAAGGTCGTGGAGGGTCGCCGCGATCCGGCTCGGCGGAGGCATCAGCCGCCCCTGGGCGAGGCCGGTGCGGACGGCGAACTCCCACCCGATAACCAGGGCCAGGGGCAGGATCAGGCCGAGCGCGAGGCGGCCGCCCCGGTGCCAGAAAGTGTCCCCCCGTGGCTTGGGCGACGCCGTCCCGTCAGCCGCGTCGTGCGCGGCCGACACCACGGAGGCGGTCGCAGCGGGCTCGATCACAGCGCGCTCGGTCGCAGCGGACTCGTTCACGGATCAGCGGGCGGCGGGTGCGAATTGCGGATCGATCAGCCCGTCCACCGCCGCCTTCACGTCGGTGCCGGCGGGGATCACTCCGGCCTGCTGCAAGGCGATGCCGGCGGCGGTGATCGACTCCGCTTGAGCCTTGCCGATGGCGGGCCGGGTGAGGTCGGTCCGCTCGATCTGGCGGGCGATCACCGTCTCCGGCAGTTTCGTCACCGTGACGAGGGCGCTCTTCAGGGCGTCCGGATTCTTGATCGCGTAGTCGCGCGCGGTCTCGTAGGCGGCGATGACGGTGCGGACGAGGTCCGGGTTCGCGGCGGCGAAATCCTCGCGCACGTCGAGCACGCCCCAGGTATTGGCGGCGGCATCGCGGTGGAACAGCACGTCGTCGTTCTCGATCTCGGAGGCCGCCATCATCGGGTCGAGGCCGGCCCAGGCATCGACGTCGCCCCGGTCGAGGGCGGTGCGCCCGTCGGCATGCTGAAGCAGGACGAGCTTGGCGTCCTTCTCGGTCAGCCCGGCGCCCTGAAGCGCGCGGATGAGGAAGATATGCGGGTCGGTGCCGCGGGTCACCGCGATGCGCTTGCCCTTGAGGTCGGCGGGCTTGGTGATGCCGCTGTCCTTGCGGGTCACCAGTGCCGTCCATTCCGGACGCGAGAAGACGTAGACCGCCTTGATCGGGTTGCCGTTGATCCGGGCGAGCAGAGCCGCGGCCCCCGCCGAGGACCCGAAATCGATGGCGCCGCCATTGAGGAATTCCAGCGCCTTGTTGGAGCCCAGCGACTGGGTCCATCGCACCTTGATGCCCTTGTCCTTCAGGGCCTCTTCCAGGAAACCCTTGTCCTTGAGGATCAGGCTCACCGGGTTGTAGGTTGCCCAATCGAGGCGGATCTCCTTGACCTCCGCCGCCTCGCCGTGGCGCGGCATCAGCAGAAGCGACGCGGCGCCGCAGATGACACTCAGGATGGCGCGACGAGACAGTGTCATCGGTCAATGGTCTCCATGGTCCCGGCAGCGGCGCGGGGTTTCCGAGGTAGCCAGGACCGTTCGTTTCGTCAAACAGATTTTCCGGCACGTAGAACGACATCATGCCGAGTGCCCATCACATCTACGCCTCTGCCTAGCGTTGTCTCTGGTGTCCGACCGGGAACATGATAACGGGTTTGCGCATGTTCGACGCCGCCGACGCCCTCAAGACGGTCCTCACCACTCTCGACCGCGACGTGCGCGAGGCGACGCAGCTGCGCGCTCTTCTCGTGCCGCAGCTCCGCCGCATCATCGAGCTCGGGCATGCCGATGCCGAAGCCCGGCTGATGGAGGAGCGCAACGGCACCGCCTGCGCCCAGCGCATCAGCAACCTCACCGATGCGGTGATCCGCACGATCCACGATGCGGTGGTGTGGCGGCTCTACCCCAACGATAATCCCTCCACGGGCGAGCAGCTCGCGGTGGTGGCCACTGGCGGTTACGGCCGTGGCACGATGGCGCCGGGATCGGACATCGATCTCCTGTTCCTGCTTCCCTACAAGCAGACCGCCTGGTCCGAGAGCGTCGTCGAGGCGATGCTCTACGTGTTGTGGGACCTCAAGCTGAAGGTCGGCCACGCCACGCGCTCGGTGGAGGAGTGCCTGCGCGAGGGGCGGGCCGACATGACGATCCGCACCTCCCTCCTCGAGGCGCGCTACCTCTTCGGCGCGCGGGCGCTGTACGAGGAGCTGGTCACGCGGTTCGACACCGAGCTCGTCATGTGGACGGCGCCGGAATTCGTCGAGGCCAAGCTGCGCGAGCGCGATACCCGCGTCTCGAAATCGGGGGCCTCGCGCTACCTCGTCGAGCCCAACGTCAAGGACGGGAAGGGCGGACTACGCGACCTCAACACCTTGTTCTGGATCGCGAAATACACCTACCGCGTCCGCGACCAGAGCGAACTCGTCCCCGCCGGCCTGTTCACGCCGGAGGAGTACCGGGTGTTCGAGCGCTGCGAGGAACTGCTCTGGCGCGTCCGCTGCCACATGCATTTCGTCACCGGACGGTCCGAGGAGCGGCTCTCGTTCGGCCTGCAGCCGCGGATCGCCGAACGCTTCGGCTACGAGCCGCGCGGCGGCCTGTCGGGCGTCGAGCGCTTCATGAAGGCCTATTTTTTGATCGCCAAGGAAGTGGGTGATCTCACAGCCATCGTCTGCGCTGCCCTTGAGGCGCGGCATGCCAAGCGCACGCCGGTCCTCGACCGCTGGATCGGCCGCTTCCGTGATCGTTTCCGCGCCACCGCCATCGAGGCGGAGGATTTCATCGACGATCATGGTCGGATCAACCTGCGCACCGCCGATGCCTTCTCGCGCGATCCGGTGAACCTGATCCGCCTGTTCTGGCTCGCCGATCGCCACAACCTGCCGATCCACCCGGATGCGACCCGGGTCGCCACCCGTTCGCTTCGGCTCATCGGTCATTCGCTGCGCTCCGACACGGAGGCCAACGCCCTGTTCCTCGACGTGCTGACGTCGAAGAACTCGCCGGAGACGATCCTGCGGCTCATGAACGAGGCCGGCGTGCTCGGCCGGTTCATCCCGGATTTCGGCCGCATCGTCGCGCTGATGCAGTTCAACATGTACCACCACTACACGGTGGACGAGCACCTGCTGCGCTCGATCGGCGTGCTGGCGGCCATCGATTCCGGCACGGTCTCCGAAGACCACCCCATCGCCACGCGGCTCATCGACACGATCAGCCACCGCCGCGCCCTCTACGTCGCGGTGCTGCTGCACGACATCGCCAAGGGGCGACCGGAAGACCATTCCATCGCCGGCGCGGCCATCGCCGAGAAGATCGGCCCGCGCTTCGGCCTCACCCAGGCCGAGACCGAGATCGTGGCCTGGCTGGTCGAGCATCACCTGCTGATGTCGATGACGGCTCAGAGCCGCGACCTCTCCGACCCGAAGACGATCCAGAAATTCGCCTCCGTGGTTCAGACCATGGAGCGGCTGAAACTCCTGATGATCCTCACCGTCGCCGACATCAAGGCGGTGGGGCCGGGCGTGTGGACGGCCTGGAAGGGCACGCTGCTGCGCACCCTCTACGACGAGACCGAGGTGCTCCTGTCGGGCGGTCATTCCGAGATCGCCCGGACCGACCGGGTCCGCCTCATCCAGATGGGCTTGCGCGAACAGCTGGCGGATTGGGATCCGACCTTCTTCGATACCTATGCCGCTCGGCACAACCAGGCCTATTGGCTGAAGGTCGACGCCGTCCGGCAGTTCAAGAATGCGGGGTTCGTGCGCGGCGTCATGGAGGACGGCCGCACCGTCGCCACCGTCTACGAGACCGACCCGACGCGGGGCGTGACCGAGATCACGGTCTATTCGCCCGACCATCCGCGTCTCCTCGCCATCGTCACCGGGGCCTGCGCGGCGCTGGGCGGCAACATCGTCGACGCGCAGATCTTCACCACGACAGACGGCTTCGCCCTCGATTCGATCTTCATCTCCCGCGCCTTCGAGCGGGACGACGACGAGTTGCGCCGCGCCAAGCGCATCACCACGGCGATCGAGCGGGCGCTGAGGGGCGAGATCCGCATCGCCGATCTCGTGGCCGACCGGCATCCGCCGAGCAACCGCTCCAATACGTTCCTGATCCCCCCCGACATGGCGATCGACAACGCCCTGTCGAGCCGGGAGACCGTCGTCGAGGTCACCGGCCTCGACCGGCCGGGCCTGCTCTACGAGCTGACGACCGCCCTCGGGCGCCTCAGCCTCAACATCACCTCCGCCCATGTGGCGACCTTCGGCGAGCGGGCGGTCGATGTTTTCTACGTCACCGATCTCACCGGCACCCGGGTGATCCAGCCCGACCGGCAGGCGGCGATCCGCAACGCGGTCATGGAGGTGTTCGCCAGCGATGTCGCTGCCCTGAGGGCGGAGGGGTTGGAAGCGCTGGTGGAGTCGCCGCCTCCGCGGGAAGCCTGAGCCCCCTGCAGGCATGAATCACGCAGGGGGCTGAGGCGGGAGACGGCACCAGGACGGCGCTCGGCTTGATTTCATCCTCTGCGCGTCTGATATCACCTCCGATCCCGGAGCATGATGCCGACCCCCGTCGAGCGGGTCTCGGCGTCGTGGCCCGACCCCATTCCGATCGACCGCGTGCTGTGGGTCGCCGGCGACTATGACCGACGACCGGTGCGGGACGAGCAACCTGCGATCGACGAAGAGCGATGATGGCGAACGACATGGAGCATGATGGGCAGCGCGCCGACGCGGCGGCGGAAGCCGAGGCGAAGACCGATGCGCGTGCGGACGACAACGCCGAGGCTTTGGCGGGCCTGATCGCCGAGCGCGACGAGTTGAAGGATCGCGTCCTGCGTACTCTGGCCGAGATGGAGAACTTGCGCCGGCGCACCGAGCGCGAGGTGGCCGATGCGCGGACCTACGCCGTGACGAATTTCGCGCGCGACATGCTGAACGCGGCCGACAACATCCGTCGTGCGTTGGAGAGCGTGCCGGCTGAAGCAGCCTCGGCCGCCGAGGGGCCGTTCAAGGCGCTGATCGACGGGATCGAACTGACCGAGCGCGATCTGGCCAAGACCCTGGAGCGTCACGGCGTGAAACTCATCGAGCCGCAGGGCCAGCGCTTCGATCCGAACCGCCACCAGGCGATGTTCGAAGTCCCCAATGCCGAGGTCCCGAACGGCACGGTGGTGCAGGTGATGCAGTCCGGCTACATCATCGGCGACCGGGTCCTGCGCCCGGCCCTGGTGGGTGTCGCCAAGGGTGGACCCAAGGCCGCCGCCAATCCAGCGGATGCGGCCTGACGCATCGGCCGAACAGCAAGTGACCGCAGCCTCGTCCCGGACGATACCTCCCGGGCGAGGCTGCGGCCCGGCTATTTCACCTCGACGCTGTCGATGACCTCGCGGAACTTCGACAGCATGGCGCTGCGCTGGTCGGCCCGCACCACGCCGAGCGCGCGGAGGTAACCGTCCGGCGCGAACCGGATGGTCTGCGAGACCACCACCGGCGTGTTCGAAGGGCCATCCACTGCACGGGCAACGATCTCGTGCCAGTCGACGCCGTTCTGGCGGTAGGTCTGCGAACGCTCGACCGCGAAATCCTTCATCGTCTGGTTCGAGTAGAGCGCGGCACGGGCGAAGGCATCGCGCTGCTCCGGCTGCGGCGGCTGCTGGACGGCCTGGGCCAGGACGAGGATGGGCTGTTCGAGATTGAGCATCTGGTCCTTCGGACCTTGCGTCATCAGGACCGAATTGCCCGCGAGCACCCGGACGGGACGGAAGCCGGCGGATTCACGGATCCGGAACGGCAGCGCGGCGACCTGTTCGTCCAGGGTGAGTTCCGGCCGGATCTTCACGCTGGTCAGCATGTTCCGCATGGTTTCCGGCGTCTCGGCATCCGGCACGGTCTGGGCGATGATGATGCCCGTGACCGTGGTGTCACCGACGAGCAGCAGCCATTTCTTGATGGCTGGGGTGTTGGCGCCTTCCGGGGCCGGCTGCTCCCCCGTGAAGAGCACGGCATCCACGTCACCCGCGACCTTGATGGCTTCCCGCGTCGCGACGACGAACCCCTGCGTACGGAGGTTCTCGTCGGTGAAGCTCTTCTCCAGGTCGACGAAGGCCGTCGACGGCAGCTCGACGATGGAGAGCGTCGCGCCACCTTCCATCCGCTCGAATCCGGAGAACCGCTTGGACAACGTCATGTCCGAGGCCGGCGTGAAGCCGAAGCGCGAACTCGGCGGGAAGATCGCATCGGCAGCCCAGGCCACGGAGATGGCGCCTGACGAGAGCCCGGCGATCAGGGCCAGTGCCGCGACCGGACGGACGAGATTACGCAGACGCATCGGATCGGTTCTCCGCGACGGAGCCGCCTGTTGCGGCTCCGGTTCAGGTGTTCGGACGCGAGACGACTCCGGTCAAGGCGAAGGGCTCGCGCGGCCTTCGTGAGGAAGGCTCGCCGACGATGGGTCGGCCCACACCTTCCCGCTGTCAAGCGTTCCGGTCGGCCTGCGGCAGGGCCGTGGCTCCACGCCGCTGTTGGCCCGCCTCCCGGGCGGAGCCACGTTCGGCGGAACGAGGGAGCATAGGCGTGCCGGATGTCTGTTCCGGAACCGCGCACCGATGCCCGGCGCGGCTTTCACCGCGCTTTGCCGTCAAGCGTCGTGGTCGATGTCCCGCTCAAGGACGGCCTTGCTCTCCACCGTGGTGTCGGATTTGAGCTGATAGACGAGGGGGATACCGGTGGCGATCTCGAGACTCGCGATGGTCTTCGTGGTCATCCCGTCGAGCACCATCACCAGCGCACGCAGCGAATTGCCGTGGGCGGCCACCAGGACGCGCTCGCCGGCCATGACGCGCGGCAGGATGGTCTGAATGTAATAGGGCAGCACGCGCGCTGCGGTGTCCTTCAGGCTTTCGCCGCCGGGGGGCGGAATGTCGTAGGACCGGCGCCACTGATGGACCTGGGCATCGCCCCAGCGCTCACGGGCATCGTCCTTGTTGAGGCCCGACAGATCCCCGTAATCCCGCTCGTTGAGCGCCTCGGACCGGACCGTCTCGATGCCGCCCTGGCCCATCTCCTCCAGGATCAGTGCGCAGGTATGCTGTGCCCGCTGAAGGTTGGAGGTGAAGGCGACGTCGAAAGCGTACCCCTGCTGCTTCAGCCAGCGGCCGGCGGTCCTGGCCTCGGTGATGCCGAGCTCGGTGAGTTGCGGATCGCGCCAGCCGGTGAAAAGCTTCTTGAGGTTCCATTCGCTCTGGCCGTGGCGAGCGAGGACGAGCAGGCGCTCCATCAGACGTCCATCCTATTTCTCGGTGAATGGTGCGACGCAACAGAATCTGCGCCTGCGGGGCTGGTGTACCGGCCGACCTGAACAGTCGATGACCGGGCGCTCGTATCAGAGACCGAGGACGTCGGCCATGCCGTAGAGGCCTGGAGGTTTGGCATGGGCCCACAACGCCGCCCGCACGGCGCCACGGGCGAAGATCGCCCGATCCTCGGCATGATGGCTGATGGTGATGCGCTCGCCGGGGCCGGCGAAGGTCACGCTGTGGTCGCCCACCACCGTGCCGCCGCGCAGGGTGGCGAAGCCGATATCGCCGGGCCGGCGCGCGCCGGTATGGCCGTCCCGGGTGGAAACGCGCGTCTCGGCGAGGTTGACGCCGCGCCCCTCCGCAGCCGCCTCCCCGAGGAGGAGGGCCGTGCCGGAGGGCGCATCCACTTTCATGCGGTGATGCATCTCGACGATTTCGATGTCGAAATCCTCGCCCAAAGCCGCAGCGACCTTCCGCACGAGACCGGCGAGCAGGTTCACGCCGAGGGACATGTTGCCCGAGCGCACGATCCGGGCATGGTGCGCTGCCGCAACGAGCTTGTGGATATCCGCTTCGGCGAGGCCAGTCGTGCCGACGACATGGACGATGCGGGCCTGGGCGGCGAGTTCGGCGAAGAAGGTCGTGGCCGAGGGGGCGGTGAAATCGAGGACGCCGTCGGTGGCCGCGAAGACCGTGAGCGGATCGTCGGTGACGTTGACGCCGAGCGGCGGCAGGCCGGCGAGGGTCCCTGCATCCTGGCCGAGGGCGGGCGAGCCCTCGCGCTCGACGGCGCCGCTCAGGGTGCAGCCCTCGGTCTCCGTCACCGCCCGGATGAGCATCCGCCCCATGCGCCCCTCGGCACCGACCACTGCGAGCCGCATCCTGTCGTCCTTCCACGAGAATTCGCGCCTGCGGTACAGCCTCAACCGGGCGATGCCAAGGCGAGGTTGGCCAGGGCGAGGTTGGCCAAGGCGAGGCTGTCGGTGTGCGGGCCTGTCCGCTCAGCGCTTGCCGGCGGCGAGGATCGGTCCGAGGACGTCGGTGACGCCGTTCACGGTGATCTGGGTGCCGATGCACAGGAGCAGGAAGGCGAAGAGCCGGCCGAGAACCCGTGCGCCGACCGGGCCGATGGCGGTCACTACCCTGTCGGCCGAGCCGTAGGTGAACCTGACCAGGAGCGCGATGGCGAGGGCCGCCAGCGACATGCCGAGATAGAACCCGATCCGGTCGGGCCCCGGAACGGGCCGGTTCGAGCCGAGGGCGATCGCGACGGCGATGGTGCCGGGGCCCGTCGTGAAAGGCAGGGTCAGGGGGAAGAACGCCACGTCGGCGACGCTGTCGGGAGCATCATGGGTCGCCTCGGCATGTTTCCGTGCCTCACGAGCCTCGGGCGCGCTGAGCAGGGTCCAGGCGGAGGCGGCGACCACGAGACCGCCTGCGATCCGCAGGGCACCCAGCGACACACCGAAGAAGTTGAGGATCGGCGCCCCCGCCCATAGGGCCGCGAGCATGATCAGCGCGGAGTAGAAGCCGATGCGCTTGGCGATCTCCACCCGTTCCGGATGGGAGTTCTGCGCGGTGATCTGCGAAAAGATGAGGGCCGAGCCGACCGGATTGACGATCGAGAAGAGGCTCGAGAACGCGAAGATGAAGCTGTGGAGCGCCGCTTCCGGGGCGATGAGGCTGAACATGGAAACGGCTGCCTTTGGTCTGGAGCCTTGGTCGGATGCCTGAATCGAGTGGCCTCGGTTCAGCCCGGGGAGGGGGTGGGAACCAGTACTCTCGCCGGAGCGAGGCGGGTTGCCCGTTGCACCTTGCGGACCGCCACCGGACGATAGAGCTGCTTCGTGGCGTCGATGACGTGCAGGCCCGCGAAGGGGAGGGAGAGACTGGTCCCGACCTTCTCCCAGGCGCTGGCCGTCCGCAGCCAGAGCCGGCTGTTCACCGGGGGCATGTAGAGCGCTTCGGCCCATCCCTCTGGCGAGAATTGGGTGGTCCGCATCAGCCGCCCGAGCTGCGAGCGGCTATACGGCTGGCCATGGCCGAACGGCGTTGCATCGCGACGTGCCCAGACGCCGCGCCGATTGGGCACGACGAGGATCATCCGCCCGCCCGGCGTCAGCACGCGCCACACGTCCTGGAGCAATTCGGTCGGGCTTTCCACCGATTCGAGGGCATGGACCAGGATCACCCTGTCCACCGCCGCTTCCGGCAGGGGCATCATCGTGGGGTCGGCGAGGGCCGAGCAGGAGCGTCCGCCGCCGGGCCAGTTCACGACTCCCTGCGTGGCCGGCATGAAGGCAAGCGTGCGCTCGGCGATGACGTGGATCGGCCCGAGATAGGGGGTCGCGTAGCCCAGGCCGAGAACCCTCAGGCCCGAGACCGAGCCGAGGAACCCATGGATCGCCCGCCCGACGATGCGATGGGTCACGCCGCCGAGGGGGCTGGCATAGAAGGCGCGCAGATCGGTCACGTCGAGGCGCATGGGCGGCTTGCTCCGGCGCGGCCGGACGTTTTGAAGTTACAGGGTTCTTTGACGCAGGCTAGGAATCGGATCAATGGGGACGAGGCCGCTCGCCCACAACCCGCAACGTCCGCCGCAACGTCCGGATGCCGGAACTCCTCGCCGCCGCGTCCGGTTCTTGCTTAGGTTCACCGCGCCACCAGAGAGGAACGCCTCTTGACCGTTTCCCGCCCCGAGATCCGCACCTTCCTCTGCCGGAGCGACAATATCGGCGTGCTGATCCGAGATCCCGCGACGGGCGCCTGTGCTGCCATCGACGTGCCGGAAGCGGCTCCCGTCCTGAAGGTGCTCGACGAAACCGGTTGGACGCTCACGGATATCCTGGTGACGCACCGGCATCTCGATCATATCGAGGGAATCCCGGAGGTGAAGCGCCGCACCGGCGCGCGGGTGACCGCGCCGCGCAAGGCCGGGGCCGATGTGCCGGAGGTGGATGTCGCCGTCGCCGAGGGGGATCTCGTCCGGGTCGGCGAACTCGAAGCGCAGGTCTGGGAAACGCCGGGCCACTGCAACGACCATGTCAGCTACTGGTTCTCCGGAGCGCAGATCGTGTTCGCCGGCGATACCCTGTTCACCCTCGGATGCGGGCGGGTTGTGGAAGGCCGGCCGGAATCGCTCTGGCGGTCGCTGGAGCGGTTTCTCCCCCTGCCGGACGACACGGAGATCTTCAGCGGACACGATTACGTCCTCTCCAATGCCCGTTTCGCTCTCGCCGCCGATCCCGACAACGTGGCATTGAAGTCTCGTATGGCCGAGGCGCAGGACGCAAAGGCCGCTGGCAGATTCCTGGTTCCGACGACGATGAGGCATGAGCGCGCGACCAATCCTTTCCTTCGTTCCACGGAGCCTTCCCTCGCTAAAGCAGTGAATCTTTCTGCTAATTCACCGGCGGAACTAGTGTTCACTGCATTAAGGGCCTGGAAGAACAGCTTCTGACCGGCTATGGGCCTCTGGCTGTCTCGATCTCAGCGAGACATGCGGGGGCGACGCCGACTCCGGATACGGCCCGCCCTCCTTATCAGCGCCGGCTGGAGTATCGATGGAGACGGCAGGTACGTCCTTTGTGGTCGGCTATGATTCGGCCGGCAGCGATGATGCTACACCCATGACGGGTCTCCGCCCGCCCGACAGGCCCAAGGCCCGAATTAGCCGGGCCAGCCCCACGCCGCTCTCGGTGGATGCGCGCCTCCTTGCGATCGCGACGGAGCATCTGGCCAGGCTCGGGCACAAACGGGTGACGGTCGTCGCGGTGGCCGCCGAGGCCGGCATGACCCACGCCAATGTCTACCGGTATTTTCCATCCAAGGATGCCCTTCTGGATGCCGTCGCGGGCCGCTGGCTCCGAGATGTGGAGGCGGAACTCGCCCGCATCGCCGATGCGCCCGACCCTGCAGACGACAAGATCGAGCGCCTCCTGATGGCCCTGGCGAGCGCGCAGCGCGAAGTCCTGGCACGGGAGCCCCATCTGTTCGCGGTCCATCTCGATGCGACGGTGGCGGCACGGCCCATCGCCCGGCGTCACCGGGTTCGCCTGCGCAGTCTCGTAGAGCGTGTGGTGGAGGAGGGGATCGCTGCGGGAGCCTTCGTGGCTCGGGATCGCGAGCGGGCCATCGCCTACATCTTCGATGCGAGCTACCGCTTCACCCATCCGCTGGCGATGCAACACGATTCCGATCTGCCCGTCGACCTGATCCAGGCGCGCTTCGGAGCCGTCATCCAGGCGATCCAGAAAGTGCTGCGGATCGGCGCACTTTAAGCGAAGTAACAATATTTTGGACCTGTCACCGAAGCTTTGCCGTCGAACCGGAGAGGGGTTCGTTGGTCTAAAATGCTCCGGCGAAAGACTTTTTTGGAAGGCATCCTCCAGCGTCGCGGTACGTCTGTGGCCCGAACTCTGCTTAGCGCCGACCACGTCGGGTTGAAGCATGGGGACTTTTCCGCCACACCGTCGCGGCGAAATCAACGTGCGATCGCGACCTCGGCAAGCAGCCCGTCCGTCGGGACGGAGCATCGCGGATCGGCACTGATACTGGAGGTTCGTTTTCCATGGCACGCAGCAAGATCGCGCTCATCGGCGCCGGGCAGATCGGCGGAACCCTCGCGCATCTGGCGGGCCTGAAGGAACTCGGCGACGTCGTCCTGTTCGACATCGTCGACGGCGTTCCCCAGGGCAAATCCCTCGACATCGCGGAATCCGCTCCGGTCGACGGGTTCGATGCGACCTATACGGGCGCCAGCGATTATTCGGCCATCGCCGGAGCCGACGTGGTGATCGTCACCGCCGGCGTGCCGCGTAAGCCCGGCATGAGCCGCGACGACCTGATCGGCATCAACCTCAAGGTGATGGAAGCCGTCGGCACCGGTATCAAAGAGCACGCTCCGGACGCGTTCGTGATCTGCATCACCAACCCGCTCGACGCCATGGTCTGGGCCCTGCAGAAGTTCTCGGGCCTGCCCACCAACAAGGTCGTCGGCATGGCCGGCGTTTTGGATTCGGCGCGGTTCCGCCACTTCCTGGCCGACGAGTTCAAGGTCTCGGTGGAGGATGTCACCGCCTTCGTGCTCGGCGGCCACGGCGACGACATGGTCCCGCTGGTGCGCTACTCCACCGTCGCCGGCGTGCCGCTGCCGGACCTCGTCAAGCTCGGCTGGACCACCCAGGAGAAGCTCGACGCCATGGTCGAGCGCACCCGCAAGGGTGGCGGCGAGATCGTGAACCTGCTCAAGACCGGCTCGGCCTTCTACGCCCCGGCCGCCTCCGCCATCGCCATGGCCGAGAGCTACCTGCGCGACAAGCGCCGGGTGCTGCCCTGCGCCGCCTATCTCAGCGGCGAGTACGGCATCGACGGCATGTATGTCGGCGTCCCGATCGTGATCGGCGCCGGCGGTGTCGAGCGTGTCCTCGAGGTGGAATTCAATGCCGACGAGAAGGCCATGTTCGACAAGTCGGTGGGCGCCGTGAAGACGCTGATCGAAGCCTGCAAGACCGTGAACCCGGCGCTGGCCTGAAATCTCACAAGAAGCGTCGCGCGCCGGCGGGTGTCCCGTCGGCGTGAACGAGGCCGGTGTGTCGTGTCTTCCAATCCCGCGCGCTGCCGCGGGACGAGGCGAGGAAATGTCCTAATGAACATCCATGAATATCAGGCGAAGGCGGTGCTCAAGGAGTTCGGCCTGCCCGTCTCCCGCGGCGTTCCGATCTTCAAGCCGGAAGAGGCCGAGGCTGCCGCCAAGGAGCTAGGCGGTCCGGTCTGGGTGGTGAAGTCGCAAATCCATGCCGGCGGACGTGGCAAGGGTACGTTCAAGGGCGCGCCCGCTGGCGCCAAGGGCGGCGTGCGCGTCACCAAATCCATCGACGAGGTCAAGCAATTCGCCGGCGAGATGCTGGGCGAGACGCTGGTGACGATCCAGACCGGCGAAGCCGGCAAGCAGGTCAACCGCCTCTACATCGAAGAAGGCGCGCAGATCGCTGCCGAGTTCTATCTCTCGATGCTGGTGGACCGCGAGACCGGGCAGGTCGCCTTCGTCGTCTCGACGGAGGGCGGCATGGATATCGAGACCGTGGCCCACGACACGCCTGAGAAGATCATCACCTTCTCGGTCGATCCGGCTACCGGGATCATGCCCCATCACGGCCGGGCCGTCGCCAAGGCTCTCGGCCTCACCGGCGCACAGGCCAAGGAGGCGGGCGACCTCACCACCAAGCTCTACCAGGCGTTCACCGCCAAGGACATGAGCATGCTGGAGATCAACCCGCTGGTCCTCACCGGCGACGGCCATCTCAAGTGCCTCGACGCCAAGATCTCGTTCGATTCGAACGCGCTCTACCGCCATCCCGACATCCTGGCGCTCCGCGACGAGACCGAGGAGGACGCCAAGGAGATCGAGGCCTCGAAATACGACCTCGCCTATATCGCGCTGGATGGCACCATCGGCTGCATGGTCAACGGCGCGGGCCTCGCCATGGCCACCCTCGACATCATCAAGCTCTACGGTGAGGAGCCGGCGAACTTCCTCGATGTCGGCGGCGGCGCGAGCGAGGAAAAGGTGACGGCGGCCTTCAAGATCATCACCGCCGATCCGCAGGTGAAGGGCATCCTCGTCAACATCTTCGGCGGGATCATGAAATGCGACGTGATCGCGAACGGCGTGATCGCGGCGGTGAAGGCTGTGGGCCTCGAAGTGCCCCTGGTGGTGCGTCTGGAAGGCACCAATGTCGAGAAAGGCAAGGAGATCATCCGGAATTCCGGCCTCAACGTGATTCCCGCCGATGACCTCGACGATGCCGCGCAGAAGATCGTCGCCGCCGTGAAGAAGGGCTGAGAGTACCCATGTCCATCCTGATCGACGCGAACACCAAGGTCATCTGCCAGGGCTTCACCGGCAAGAACGGGACCTTCCATTCCGAACAGGCGATCGCCTACGGCACCAAGATGGTCGGCGGCACCTCGCCCGGCAAAGGCGGCGCGACCCATCTCGGCCTGCCGGTCTTCGACACCGTGGCCGAAGCCCGCGAGGCCACCGGCGCGACCGCATCGGTCGTCTACGTGCCGCCGCCGGGCGCAGCCGATGCCATCTGCGAGGCCATCGCCGCCGAGATTCCGCTCATCGTCTGCATCACCGAGGGGATTCCGGTCCTCGACATGGTGCGGGTGAAGCGCTCCCTCGAAGGCTCGAAGTCGCGCCTCATCGGGCCGAACTGCCCGGGCGTGGTCACGGCCGGCGAATGCAAGATCGGCATCATGCCCGCCAACATCTTCAAGCCGGGCTCGGTGGGCATCGTCTCGCGCTCCGGCACGCTGACCTACGAGGCCGTGTTCCAGACCACGAATGCCGGTCTCGGGCAGACCACGGCAGTCGGCATCGGCGGCGATCCGGTGAAGGGCACCGAGTTCATCTCGATGCTCGAACTGTTCCTGGCCGACGACAAAACCGAATCGATCGTCATGATCGGCGAGATCGGCGGTTCCGCCGAGGAAGAGGCGGCGCAGTTCATCGCCGACGAGGCCAAGCGCGGCCGTCGCAAGCCGATGGTCGGCTTCATCGCTGGGCGCACGGCTCCTCCGGGCCGCCGCATGGGCCATGCCGGTGCCATCATCTCTGGCGGCAAGGGCGGAGCCGAGGACAAGATCGCCGCGATGGAAGCGGCCGGCATCCGGGTATCGCCGTCTCCGGCGCGCCTCGGCAGCACGCTGGTCGACGTCCTCAAGGGGTGAGGTTCTTGGGAATCTGTCACTTGTGTTGCGGTGCAAAATGGCTCCGCAGCATCTATCTAGGAAACGGCGCGGCTTGATCGCCGCGCCGCCACGAACATCCCCATCGAAGCGCCCGTCGGCGCCATGGGGAGCAGGGGGCCGCCGCAGGGGTGGCCACTCCGCCAAGCGGTAGGATGATCGAAGATGGCTCGCCAGGACGCGCTTCTCGAAACCTCGTTCCTCACCGGCGGCAACGCCGCCTATCTCGAGGAATTGCAGGCGGCCTATGCCCGCGATCCGCATTCGGTCGATCCGCAGTGGCAGGATTTCTTCAAATCCCTCGGTGACGAGAGCGGCCTTGCCGAGAAGAATGCCGCCGGCGCCTCATGGCAGAAGCCGAATTGGCCGGTCCATGCCAATGGCGAGATGGTCTCGGCCCTGGACGGCAACTGGGCCACCGTCGAGAAGGCGGTGGGCGAGAAGATCCGCGCGAAGTCTGACACCGCGAAGATCGATGGCGCCAAGGCCGCCAATGGCGCGGCCGTCGTCGCCGCCAGCGGCGTCTCGGTCGAGCAGGCGACCAAGGATTCCGTCCGCGCGATCATGTTGATCCGCGCCTATCGCATGCGCGGCCATCTCCACGCCAAGCTCGATCCCCTCGGCCTCGCCCCGCGCGGCGACCACGAGGAGCTGCACCCCCAGCATTACGGTTTCGAGGAGAAGGATTGGGACCGTCCGATCTTCCTCGATAACGTGCTCGGCCTCCAATATTCGACCATCCGCGAGATCGTCGAGATCCTGGAGCGCACCTACTGCCAGACGCTGGGCGTCGAGTTCATGCACATCTCCAACCCGGAGGAGAAGGCGTGGATTCAGGAGCGTATCGAAGGCAAGGGCAAGGAGATCTCCTTCACGCCCGAGGGCCGGCGCGCCATCCTGAACAAGCTGGTGGAGGCGGAGGGATTCGAGAAGTTCCTCGACCTCAAATACACCGGCACCAAGCGCTTCGGCCTCGACGGGTCGGAATCGATGATTCCGGCGCTGGAGCAGATCATCAAGCGCGGCGGCGCGTTGGGCGCGAAGGAGATCGTGCTCGGCATGGCCCATCGCGGCCGGCTCAACGTGCTCTCGAACGTCATGTCGAAGCCGTTCCGGGCGATCTTCAACGAGTTCAAGGGCGGCTCGGCCTCTCCCGCCGAGGTCGAGGGCTCGGGCGACGTGAAGTACCATCTCGGTGCCTCGTCGGACCGTACATTCGACGACAACAACGTCCACCTGTCGCTGACCGCCAACCCGTCCCATCTCGAGATCGTCGATCCGGTGGTGCTGGGTAAGGTGCGCGCCAAGCAGGACCAGCGGGCCAAGCCGAATGTCCAGCGCACCAGCGTCGTGCCGCTGCTCATCCACGGCGATGCGGCCTTCGCCGGCCAGGGCGTGGTGGCCGAGTGCCTCGGCCTGTCGGGCCTCAAGGGGCACCGCACCGGCGGGTCGATCCACTTCATCATCAACAACCAGATCGGCTTCACCACCGATCCGCGCTTCTCGCGCTCGTCGCCCTATCCGTCCGACGTCGCCAAGATGGTGGAAGCGCCGATCTTCCACTGCAACGGCGACGACCCGGAGGCCGTCACCTTCGCGGCCAAGATCGCCATCGAGTACCGCCAGAAGTTCGGCAAGCCCGTCGTCATCGACATGCTGTGCTACCGCCGCTTCGGCCATAACGAGGGCGACGAGCCGGCTTTCACCCAGCCGAAGATGTACCAGCGCATCCGCAAGCACCCGACGGCGCTGGAGACCTACGCCAAGAAGCTCATCGCCGAGGGTGTGCTGACGCAGGAGCAGTTCGACGCGCGCAAGGCCGAGTTCCGGGCCATGCTCGACGGGGAACTGGAGGTCGCCGGAAACTACAAGGCCAACAAGGCCGATTGGCTCGACGGGCGCTGGTCCGGCTTCAAGGCCGTGCGTGAGGACGTGGACGATCCGCGCCGTGGCAAGACCGGCGTGCCGGCCGATATCCTGCGTGAGATCGCCCAGCGCATCACCACGCCGCCGCCGGGCTTCCACCTCCACCGCACGATCCAGCGCTTCTTCGACAACCGCGCCAAGGCCGTCGAGACGGGCAAGGGGATCGACTGGGCGACGGCCGAGGCCCTGGCCTTCGGTTCGCTCCTCATCGAGGGGCATCGGGTCCGGCTGTCGGGCCAGGACGTGGAGCGCGGGACCTTCTCGCAGCGCCATGCCGTCGTGATCGATCAGGAGAACGAGCAGCGCTACACCTCGCTCAACTCCATCCGCGAGGGGCAGGCGAATCTCGAGGTCATCAACTCGATGCTCTCCGAGGAGGCCGTGCTCGGCTTCGAATACGGCTACTCGCTGGCCGACCCCAATTCCCTGGTTCTGTGGGAGGCGCAGTTCGGCGATTTCGCCAACGGCGCGCAGGTCGTCATCGATCAGTTCATCTCTTCGGGCGAGCGCAAGTGGCTGCGCATGTCCGGCCTGACGCTGCTGCTGCCACACGGCTACGAGGGACAGGGGCCGGAGCATTCCTCAGCCCGCCTCGAGCGCTTCCTGCAGATGTGCGCCGAGGATAACATGCAGGTCGCCAACTGCACGACCCCGTCGAACTACTTCCATATCCTGCGCCGTCAGCTGAATCGCGAGTTCCGCAAGCCGCTGGTGCTGATGACCCCGAAATCGCTCCTGCGGCACAAGCGGGCGGTGTCGAACCTCGACATGCTGGCGGAGGGATCGACCTTCCACCGCGTGCTCTGGGACGATGCCGAGCACGAAGACGACACGATCAAGCTCGTGAAGGACGACAAGATCCGTCGCGTCGTGCTCTGCTCGGGCAAGGTTTATTACGACCTCTACGACGAACGCGAGAAGCGTGGCGTCAACGATGTCTACCTGATGCGCGTGGAGCAGCTCTATCCGTTCCCGCTCAAGGCGCTGGCCAACGAGATGGCGCGCTTCCGCAATGCAGAGGTGGTGTGGTGCCAGGAGGAGCCCAAGAACATGGGCGCCTGGTCCTTCGTCGATCCGTATCTCGAATGGGTCCTCGGCCAGGCTCAGTCGCAGGTGAAGCGGGCGCGCTATGTCGGCCGCCCCGCCTCGGCGTCCACGGCGGTCGGCCTTCTTTCCAAGCATCAGGCCCAGCTCCAGGCCTTCCTCAACGAGGCGCTGGCGGTCTGACGACCCCGGTATCCCCTTCTCCGACGCGACCAAACCATTCGGGCGGACAGAGCACCATGGCAACCGACATCCTCGTTCCTACGCTGGGCGAATCCGTGAGCGAGGCCACCATCGGCCGCTGGTTCAAGAAGCCGGGCGACGCGGTGGCGGCGGACGAGCCCCTTGTTGAGCTCGAGACCGACAAGGTCACCCTCGAAGTCAACGCGCCCGCCGCCGGTGAACTCGGTGAGATCCTGGTGAAGGACGGCGAGACCGTGGAGCCCGGCGCCCTGCTCGGCTCCATCGTCGAGGCCGGCGCCGGTGGAGGCGCCAAGGCTCCCGCCGCCAAGAAGACCGAGACGAAGGCTGACACCCGCACCGAAGAGGCGACTCCGAAATCCGAGGGCGCGGACAAGGCGCCCGCCGAGGAATCCTCGGCGGCCTACGGCAACCACGGCGAGGCCGCTGCGCCGAAATCCGATCGTCAGGCCGGCGATAACGGCCCCGCCGTCGCCAAGATGGCGCGGGAATCCGGTATCGACCCATCGACGGTGAACGGCACCGGCAAGGACGGTCGCGTCACCAAGGGTGACATGATCGAGGCGACCTCCAAGGCACCCTCCGCCCCGGCCCCGGCCCCGGCTCAGGAGCCGGCCCGGCAGGCCAAGGCTCCCTCGCCGCCGCGCCCCGCCTCGAAGCCCGACGATGCCGCGCGCGAAGAGCGCGTGAAGATGACGAAGCTGCGCCAGACCATCGCGCGCCGGCTCAAGGACGCCCAGGACACGGCGGCGATGCTGACGACGTTCAACGACGTCGACATGTCGGCCGTGATGGCCATGCGCGCCCAGTACAAAGATATGTTCGAGAAGAAGCACGGCACCAAGCTCGGCTTCATGGGCTTCTTCACCAAGGCGGTGATCGGAGCGCTCAAGGACGTGCCGGCGGTCAATGCCGAGATCGACGGGACCGACCTCGTCTACAAGAACTACTACCATATCGGCATCGCCGTCGGCACCGATAAGGGCCTCGTCGTGCCGGTGGTGCGCAATGCCGACGACCTCTCCATCGCCGGTATCGAAAAGACGATCTCCGGTTTCGGCAAGAAGGCGCGGGACGGCAAGCTCTCCATCGAGGAGATGCAGGGCGGCACCTTCACCATCACCAATGGCGGCATCTACGGTTCGCTGATGTCGACCCCGATCCTCAACGCGCCGCAATCGGGCATCCTCGGCATGCACCGCATCGAGGAGCGTCCGGTGGTTCGCGCCGGCAAGATCGAGGCGCGGCCGATGATGTATCTCGCGCTCTCCTACGATCACCGCATCGTCGACGGGAAGGAGGCCGTGACCTTCCTCGTGCGCGTCAAGGAGGCGCTGGAGGATCCGGCACGCCTCGTGCTGGACCTCTGAAACAACCCGGCAGCTGCCGTCCGCCGGCCGCCGCAGGGCGGCCGGACGCTTCCGCGTGCGTGAACTTCGATGGTGGGGCCTGACCTGCCGAACCTTCAAGCGAGTCACCAGCCTATGTCCTACGATCTCGTCGTCATCGGTACCGGCCCCGGCGGCTATGTCTGCGCCATTCGCGCCGCCCAGCTCGGACTCAAGACCGCCGTGGTGGAGAAGCGGGCGACCCATGGCGGCACCTGCCTCAATGTCGGCTGCATCCCGTCGAAAGCCCTGCTTCACGCCTCCGAGGCATTCGAGGAGGCTTCGAAACACTTCGCCGACATGGGCGTCATCGTCAGCGCGCCCGAACTCGACCTCAAGAAGATGATGTCGTTCAAGCAGGACGGCGTCGATGGCAACACCAAGGGCGTCGAGTTCCTGCTGAAAAAGAACGGGATCGACGCCTATCACGGCCTCGGCCGGGTCGCCGGTGCCGGCCGCGTCGAGGTTCTGTCCGAGGATGGCGGCAACCAGATGCTGGAGACGAAGAACATTGTCATTGCCACCGGCTCCGACGTGACGAAGCTGCCCGGCGTGACCATCGACGAGACGATCGTCGTCTCCTCCACCGGCGCCCTCGAGCTTCAGTCCGTGCCGAAGAAGCTCCTCATCATCGGCGCGGGCGTGATCGGCCTCGAACTCGGCTCCGTCTGGCGTCGCCTCGGCTCGGAGGTCACCGTGGTGGAATATCTCGACCGCGTCCTACCCGGCATGGACGGTGAGGTCGGCAAGCAGTTCCAGCGCATCCTCGGCAAGCAGGGCATCGTCTTCAAGCTGTCCTCGAAAGTCACCGGCGTCGAGGTGAAGGACGGCGCCGCCACCGTCTCGGTGGAGCCGGCCGCCGGCGGCGAAGCCGAGAAGCTCGAGGCCGACGTCGTGCTCGTGGCCATCGGCCGCGTGCCCTACACCGAGAAGCTGGGTCTCGAAACCGTGGGCGTGCAGCTCGACAACAAGGGCCGCATCCAGACCGACAGCCACTACGCCACCAACGTCACCGGCATCTACGCCATCGGCGACGTGATCGCGGGGCCGATGCTCGCTCACAAGGCCGAGGACGAGGGTGTCGCCGTTGCGGAACTCCTCGCCGGGCAATCGGGCCACGTGAATTACGGGGTGATCCCGAACGTGGTCTACACCTATCCGGAAGTCGCCTCGGTGGGGAAGACCGAGGAAGAGCTGAAGAAGGACGGTATCGCCTACAATGCGGGCAAGTTCCCCTTCACGGCGAACGGTCGCGCCAAGGTCAACCACACCACGGACGGGTTCGTGAAGATCCTGGCCGATGCCAAGACCGACCGGGTGCTCGGCGTTCATATCGTCGGTGCGGATGCGGGCAACCTCATCGCGGAAGTGGCCGTCGCCATGGAATTCGGTGCCAGCGCCGAGGACGTGGCCCGGACCTGCCACGCTCACCCGACGCTGACCGAGGCGGTCAAGGAAGCCGCCCTCGCCGTCGGCAAGCGGGCGATCCACATCTGAGACGGGCTACCGCCCCCGTCTTGGCAATGAGCCGGAGGGCGGGTTCGACGTAGGCCGCCGTCCGGGAACGTCGCATCGCTCGGCACCCCGGACGGGGTGCCCGTGTTGGAACAGGTGTCTCACACCTTCCGCAGCGGAGCGCCGGATGCCCTACGAACTCTATTACTGGCCGACGATCCAGGGGCGCGGTGAGTTCGTCCGCCTCGCTCTGGAGGATGCCGGGGCGGAGTATGTCGATATCGCCCGCGGGCGAGAGGCGGAGGGTCAGGGCCTCGGCGCCATGACCGCTTTTCTCGGCGATCCCTCGGTGGCGCGGCCGTCCTATGCGCCACCCTTCCTCCGAGATGGCGACGTCGTGGTCGGACAGACGGCGGCGATCCTGCTCTATCTCGGTCCCCGGCTCGGCCTCGCGCCGTCGGACGAAGCCGACCGCATCTGGACCCATCAGATCCAGCTGACCATCGCGGATGTGGTGGTGGAAGCTCACGACACGCACCATCCCATCGCGGTGAGCCTCACCTACAAGGACCAGAAGCCCGAAGCGCTTCGACGCGCGAAGGATTTTCAGGCGAACCGGATTCCGGAATATCTCGCCTGGTTCGACCATGTGCTCGGCCGTAACGACGGCCACCATCTCGTCGGCGGGTCCACGACCTACGCCGATCTGTCCCTGTTCCAACTCGTGGACGGGTTGCTCTACGCGTTCCCCCACGCGACGGAGCGGACCCTCGCCGAAAACCGCCACGTCGCTGCCCTTCACGACGCGGTGCGGCAACGGCCCGGGATCGCCGCCTATCTGGCGAGCCCGCGCCGCATCCCCTTCAACCAGCAGGGGATCTTCCGACGCTATCCCGAACTCGACCTGTAGCGCGCGCACCCGCACGCGGATGGGCCTGCTCGAACGCATCCATCAGGCGGGCGGCGTCGACCTTGGTGTAGAGCTGCGTCGTCGAGAGCGAGGCGTGGCCGAGCAATTCCTGGATCGCGCGCAACTCGCCCTGGCGGCCGAGGAGGTGCGTGGCGAAGGAGTGCCGCAAGGCGTGGGGCGTGGCGCTGTCCGGCAGGCCGAGGGCGCCGCGCAGGGAGGCCACCGCATATTGGATGATCCGTGGGGAGAGCTTGCCGCCTTTCACGCCAACGAAGAGAGGCCCTTGCGGATCGAGCGCATGGGGGCACGCCGCGAGATAGGCCGCCACCGCCTCGGCCACGACGGGAAGGATCGGCACCATCCGCTCCTTGCCGCCTTTGCCAATCACCGTCACCGACTCCACTTCCGGTACGGGCGCATCGCGCCGGGCGAGGCCGAGGGCTTCGGAAATTCGGAGGCCGGAACCGTAGAGAAGAGCGAGAACGGCGGCGTCACGCGCCAGAACCCAGGGCTCGCGGGATTCCCCGGCGCGGATGTCGATATCGGTCAAGGCGCGGGCGGCGGCGATGGGAATCGGGCGAGGCAAGCGCCGCTCGACCTTGGGGGAGCGGATCGCCCCGAGGGCCGACACGCTGCCGTGACCGTCCCGTTCGAGGTGCCGCGCGAAGGAGCGAAGGCCCGCGAGCGCGCGCATCAGTGATCGACCGCTCACCGTCTCGGCCCGGCGCGCTGCCATGAATCCACGGATGTCGCGGGGCTTCAATGCGACGAGCCCGGCGATTCCGACCGTGCCATGCCGGCTCTGCAGGTGGTCGAGGAACTGCCGCAGGTCGCGCGCATAGGCTTCCACCGTGTTCGCGGCCATCCGGCGCTCGCGCAGCAGACTGTCCTGCCACGCCATGGCGACGGACCGGACTGCCTCGTCACCGGGAAAGGCGATGGCGCTGGCAGTGGCAGGTGAAGGCGGAACGTGGAGCATCGCGCGGTGATCCGGGAGCGAAAAGCCCACTCAACGCCACCGAGGTTGACGGAGCGTTGCCGACGGGGCGAGGAGATCGTGGCGGTGGTCGGCTGTTTCACGGAACGGCGCAGCGGCTCAGCGCTTGATCATCGCATCCTACCCCTGTCGTCCCTCCCGATCCGAGCCCGCATGCCCGAGACACGCATCGTCTGCATCCGCCACGGCGAATCCACCTTCAACGCAGCCCATCGCCTCACCGGGCGCGATCCCGGCCATATCGATGCCCGGCTGACGGAGCGGGGCCTCGCCCAGGTCGCGGCGGCCCGGGATCGGCTACGGGACATTCCGTTCGATCTGGTGGTGACGTCTCCGCTCACCCGCGCCATCCAGACCACCGCCGGCATTTTCGGCGATCATCCGGCCAAGCCCGAGATCCTGGTGGAAGTGCTCCATCGCGAATGCCAGGAGAGCAGCTGCGATGTCGGGCGCGCCGCCTCCGTGCTGAAGGCGGAATTCCCGCATCTCGATATCGATCACCTGCCCGAAATCTGGTGGCATGCCGAGGGTGAGCCGATCGCAGAGGGTGTCCATGTGGAGCCGCGCCACCTCTTCGATCGTCGCGTGGCGACGTTCCGCGACTGGCTGACCGAGCGGCGTGAGCGGACCATCGCCGTCGTCGGTCACGGCACGTTCTTCTTTCACCTCACCGGCATCTGGCTCGACAACTGCGCCACCACCGAACTCGACCTCGCATCGGGGCCGGTGGCCGTCTGAGCCGACGCGGCGGAGATCACCCGCCTCGTCGAACCTATTGGCCGAGGCTCAGGACGCGCTCGCCCGCGCCGCATCCAATCGTTCCTGCGCCTGAACGAGATCGATGTCCGGTGCCTGCCGTCCGATGGTCAGGGCCTCGTCGAGGATGGTCGCTGCGCTGTCCCAGACGCCCTCGGTGAAGGGTGATGCACCTTCGGCGATCTCCGCCGCTGACCGGGCATCGGTGGCCGACCTCACGGCTGCCACCGCGCTGCGAGCGATGGCGGAGGCGAGGGCTCCCCGTCGCCAGTCCCGCTGCTGCGACGCGGCCTGGGCCACGGTCCCACCGCGCCACGCAGCGGCCTGCGCAGCCAAAAGACCCGCATCGAGATCCTGGGCTTCGTCGCAGCGAGCGGCGAGATCAGCAAAACCTGCCCGGTCGAGGAGAGGCGGCAGAATCCGACGAATGCTTTCCAGGGCGAGGAAGCGGGTGCGTTGCTCCTCGATCTCCGCCGTATCAGCGGAGCCGGAGAGGCGCAGGACGAAGGCCATCAAGCGAGAGCGCTGGTGATCCGGCATCGCGTCGTTGAGGCCGAGCGCGTAGGCGGCGAGGGGTTTCGAGAAACACGGCGGACAATCCGAAGAGGAGCGGATCGACCGGTAGGGTAGGCCGGCCGCGACGACCGCCGCCTCGTTGATGCAGGTCCCGCCATCTGGGCCGGGGAAGGGGTGCGAGCCGGACAGCAACCGCCAGTGAAGGATGTGCTCGAAACCTGATGCCATGCGGGCCGGCTCCGTCGGTTTCACGGGAAAACCCAGCCGCGAACCGGCGGGTCATCCGAAACCTGCCACAGGACGGCAATCCGTGACGAGGAAAATCTTATCCGCCCACGCCCACGGCGAGCCCGGCCAGCATGGCGATGCCGAGCACGAAGACGAAAGCGCCGGCCAGCAGTTCGAGCCCGCCTACGGCGATTGCCCCCGTGGACCCGCGCCCTCCCGCGAGACGCAGGGCCAGGGCCTTGGCGAAGACCGCCAGGCTCGCCAGCACCCCGGTGGTCAGGGCCGTGCCCAGGGCCATGGCGAACGTCGCCGCGATACCCGCAGCCAGAATGCCCTGCGACGCGGAGAAGACAAGAATGAGGATCGCGCCGGCGCAGGGGCGTGAGCCGGCCGCCAGCACGACGCCCGCCCGCTCGCGCCAGGAATCGAGGCGGCCGATGGCGGTGGCGTCGGTGAGGTGGACATGGCCGCAGCCGGGCGCGCAGGCGGCCGCGTTACCGCCGTGAACGAGCCCCGCCAGTCGTCCGGCCTTCCGCCACGTCACCGTGAGGCCGAGGAGGGCCACGAGGGCGAAGCTCACCGTCTCGATCACCGTGCCGGCCCGCGTCATCCCGGCGGCAGTGGCGTTGAGGAGGAGGTTGCCGATGGCGACGATGGCGATGGCGACGAGAGCTTGCAGCAAAGCAGCGGCGGCACTGAGCGAGAAGCCGCGCGCCAGCGCCCGCTCCCCGGCCATGATGTAGCCGGCGATCACCGCCTTGCCATGGCCCGGTCCGGCGGCGTGGAACACGCCGTAGCTGAAGCCGATGAGGATCATGGGCCCCCAGCTTCCGCCTTGCTTGATGGCGGCGACGGTGGCTTGCAAGCTGCGCGAGAAGCTCGACTGCATGGCGAGCAGCCAGCCGCCGATCCCGGTTGCCGAGGGCGCCGCCTCGCGAAATCCGACGCCGAATGGGGAGCGCGGCGGCGGTGGAGCCACGCTGGAGCCGAGGAGCCACGACAGCGCCGTGAGGACGAGGGCGACACAGGCGATCGCTGCGAGAGCCAGGGCGATCCGTAAGGCGATCCGGCCGCGCGGATGATCGGCCCATGCGGCGGCCACGCCTACGGACATGCGACGATGATCCGGTTAGCGAACTGGACGCCGTAACTCGATGCGTTGGTCAGCGCTTCGAAGAACGCCTCCGACAGACCCGGCTTGGCATCGGCAGTCTTGGCATCCGCGGTCTTCGCCTGCTCGGATTTGGGCCGGGTGATCGTGGCGGCGCAACCGGCCGGCGAGCCGACGAGGCGCGCGGTGTCCGCATCCTCCGAGAGGCTGAACGCAACGAAATAGGTCGGGTCGAAGACCTCCAACGCCGCGACTCCGCGCCCCTGCGCCACCGGCGATTTCAGCGGCAGAAGGAAGCTGAGCGTCAGCCTGTCGCCGTCCATTCTCATGCGCGGCTCGATCGGATCGGCGAAGGTCTGCTCCTTGCCGCCGATCTTGAGCTTCGTGAAATAGGCGAATTCCGCGAGATTGGCGGTGTTGTCCGTGGCGAGGCCCGCGAGTTCGTCGGGAGAGACCGTGCCGTCGCCGTTCGCGTCGAGCCCCTGAATCGCCGAGGCCGAGTAGCTCGCATCGAAGGTCCAGGCGTGACGGATGCCCGTCACCTTGCCGCCCTCGCCGTAATCGATCTCCGCCTTCGAGGTCACCCAGACATGCGGATGGGCCGATGCCGGAGCGGCGGCCCCGAGGCTGAGGGCGAGCGCTGCCAAAGAGGACGCGACGAAGGAGCGAGCGGAGAGGAGAGCGGTCGGCGAAGCCATGCTGGACGCTCGCGAGTCAGGGTAAAGAAAGTCTGAACGGGTGCTGCGACGGGGGCCGGGAGTCCGGCCGCCGCCTCGATCTCCTCCGATTTTAGTGGGGCGAAAGCGAGGCGTGACCGTCCGTCAAGCGGCCCGGACGCTGGCGAGAAACCCCGCAATGCTTTCGTCGAGGGCGAGGCTCGCCGCCGCCACGCGGCCGGCGACACTCCTCACCGATTCGGCGGCCTGTGCGCTGGACGCGGCGGCTTCCTCGACCGTGGCGATGCCGCCGGACACGGCGTCGGCGCTGGCTTCGGCATCGGCGACACTGTCGGCGACGCGCGCACCGGCGATCCGCTGAGCCTCGAGAGCGAGGGCAACGGCCGCATCTGCGCCCGCCATCTGATCCATCGTTCCACCGATCGCTTCGACCGCCCGGAGCGTGTCCTGAGCCGCGCCCCGCATCGCCTCGATCTGTCCTTTGATCGCCTCGGTGGCACCGGCCGTCTGGGCGGCGAGCGCCTTCACCTCGCCGGCGACCACCGCGAAGCCCCGTCCGGCCTCACCCGCGCGCGCCGCCTCGATCGTGGCATTGAGGGCCAGGAGATTGGTCTGCGCGGCGACGGTGGCGATGGTCTCGACCACGGTGCCGATCTCGCGCCCCGCTTCGGTGAGGAGGGCGGCGGCGCGGCGCGTCGCGGTGACCTCGCGGTGTGCCAGGGCGCCCAAACCGTCGCGGATCCGCGATTGCCGGTCGATCGCCTCGCCACCACCCGCGACATCCGCACTGGCTGCCGCGGCCCTGCGCACCTGTTGCCCCGCGCCGGCCGCACCTTCCGAAACGATGGTGGTCTGATCCCGCGTGAGCCGCACGGCGTCCGACACCGCCTCCGCCGCGCCTGCCATGGCAGTGGCGGCGCTCGACAGATCCTGCGCCACCCGCTGAGCTTCCTCCTCGAAGGCCTGGGCGGCTGCCTCCAGGCGCGCGGCGCGCTCGGCTTCGAGAGCGGAATGAGCGAGCGCACGCGCATCGCCTTCGACCTTGTCGACGATGACGGTCCGCAGCACCGCAATGGAGCGGGCCATGGTTCCGATCTCGTCGCGTCGTTCCAGCAACGGGATGGCCCTGGTGAGATCCATGGCCGCAAGGGCATCGATCGCCGATCCGAGGCGGGCCAGCGGCTGGCGGATCTCCTTGAGGACGAGCCAGAGTGCGAAACCGAAGGTGAAGAGGATCACCGCCCCGGAGGCCACGAGGCTGATGATGCGGGTCTGCTCGATCTCCGCCACGGTCTCCGCGCGTTCGCTGCCGAGACGCGTGAGCGTGTCCTTGCCGATGCGTGTGATCGCGGACACCATCCTGGCGCGGCTCGCCACGGTGGCCTCGTCGGTGCCCTGGATGAGCGCGGCCTTCGGTGAGATGGTGAGGCCGAGTTCCGCCGTATCGGTCTGATAAGCCAGGAACTCCTTCAGCATCAGATCGAGCTTGAGGCGATCCGCATCGGGAACCTGCCCGACGATCCGGCTCAGGAACACATCCTTCTGCTCGCCGACTTCGGCGAGGGCGGTTTTCAGGCCACCGAACTTGGCCTTGGCGTCATCGGTATCGTCCGCCGTGTAGACCGCGCCCGCCGCCACCACTGTCCGTTCGATGGCGAGGGCGAGGCTTTGCGCCGCCAGGGCCTGTTCCCAGACCGAGTCCATTTCGGCCGCCCGCGCCTGCTGATGCAGCACCACGCGGTCGTTGAACAGGGACAGGGCGCAGGCACCGAGTGCCAGAAGCCCCATCACCGCCGCGAGTTTGTTGCCGAGGGAAAGGCGCATCGATGTGTTCCGTCATCTAAAGCTATCGTGAAGCTGATGACGCCCGAACCTTGCCGGGAGTTTAAATCGAGGCGGCTAACAAATTGAAAGTATTGGATTAAACGCCTGGGGCGGTCCGTGAGGGAGCGTCCCCAGGCATCGATGGATACGGATGACCGAGGAAAGAGCCGTTCAGTAGGCCGTCGAATCGGCCGAGGCGACATCGACTCTGTCGCCGGTACGCGAGAAGGCGATGGTGGTCTCGCGTCCGTCGGAGCCAAGCGTGCCCGGCACCGAAAGGTGGACGGTCTGTTCGGGATTCAGGGTCGTCACGAGGCGGATGACCTGGGGCAGATCATGGCCGGAATTGACGCTGGCGAGGGTGGCGACCACGCGGTAGCGGCCATTCTCGACGGTGTAATAGGCCGAACCACGATAGGTGCCGAGGTCGACGCTCTGGGCGCTCGCGGGCGAAAGCTCGGCCGCCTGGGAGGCCGTAGCGGAGGCGAGGGTAAGCGCGGCGGCGAGGAGGGCTTTGGACGAGATGCGCATGATGAGGGAGCCTGTGCGGTTACTGTCCGCCGGGAGTGCCCGTTCGGAGAGCCGGTTGCACCGGGAGACCGACATATGCCGATTTTATGCTGCGCTGCGAAGAGATGAATGTTGCAATGCGTCAATGCTTGAATTGCATGACTCGGCAAAAAATATCTCGATGCATGTCAAAATTACATAGGTCGAAAGTGTGAGCGATCGAAGCCGCTACTCTTCAGCCAGGATATGTTCGTTAAGGCGCGAGGCGATCCCGTCCGCGCTTGAGGTAAAAGCATCCTATGCTGCAATGCAGCACGAGAGCTCTATCAGTCGCGCCGCGTGAGGGCAGCGATCTCGGCTTCTTCCGCTGGACTCAGCTTGGTCTCGTGATCCGCGCGCCGGCGGGACAGACGCCAGAGGCCGAAAACCCCGAGGCCGAGGGCCATCAGGGGCGTCAGCCAAAGCAGCAACGTGTGCAGGGCAAGGACCGGGCGCAGCAGGACATACTCGCCATAGCGGCCGACGACGTAATCCTGCACCTGCCTGTCGTCGTCGCCCGCCTTGAGCCGCTCGCGCACGATCAACCGCAGGTCGCGCGCCAGGGGGGCGTCGGAATCGTCGATGGACTGGTTCTGGCAGACGAGGCAGCGCAGGCCCGAGGAGATATCGCGCGCCCGCGCTTCGAGCTTCGCGTCCGGCAGGACTTCGTCCGGCTGGACGGCCAGGGTGGCGCCCGTCGAGCCGGCGAGAAGCGCCAGGGCGACGAGCAGGCGGGAAAGACGAGCCGCGCTCATTCGGCGGGGGCCATGGTGCCGGGCATGGTCTTGGCCTTCTCCTTGGCCCGTGCGGGCGCTCCCACCCGCATCCTGCGGTCGGTGAGGGACACCGCCCCGCCCAGCGCCATGACGACGGAACCGAGCCAGATCAGCAGCACCAGGGGCTTGTAGTAGAGCCGCAGGCCGATGGCCCCGCCGGGGACCATCTCGCCGAGGCTGGCATAAACCTGACTGACCCCGACGGTGAGCAACCCGGATTCCGTCACGTTCATCTTGCGGCTGGGATAGAAGCGCTTGCCCGTCTCCACGGTGCCGATGAAGTCACCGGCCGTGTTGCGGATGGTGAGGAAGGCCGTCGTCTCCTCGTAATTCTCGCCCGTTCGCGGGCCCACCCGGTCGAGGGTCGCCACGTAGGGGCCGGAGGTGAGGGACTCGCCCGGCTTCACCGTGCTCAGGGCCTCCGTGGCCCAACCCTGCGCCGCGATGCCCAGAACCACGATTCCGACGCCCGCATGGGCCAGCGCGGTCCCCCAGGCCGAGCGCGGCAGGCCGATGGCCCGTCGCATCACGGCGCTGACCGTCCGTGCCCGGCTGTTGCCGTAGCCGCGGGCCCGCGACACGATCTCCATGGCCGAGCCGACGACCAGATAGGCACCGAGGCCGATGCCGATGGGCGCCATCATCGGGCCGCCCCAGGTCCAGGCGAGCACGGCGAGGCCGATGGCGAGGGCGACACCCATGGCGGCGAACAGGCGCTGCGAGGCCGCGTGCACGTCGCCGCGCTTCCAGGCCAGGGTCTGGCCGAAGGGGACGATGAGGAGGAGCGGAATCGCCAGCGGGATGAAGGTGTAGTTGAAGAAGGGCGGCCCCACCGAGATCTTCTCGGAGGTCAGGGATTCGAGCAGCAGCGGGTAGAGCGTGCCGACGAAGACGGTGGCGCAGGCGGCGGCGAGGAACAGGTTGTTCATCACCAGGGCGCCCTCGCGCGAGATCGGCGCGAACAGGCCGCCCTGCCGCAGCATCGGCGCCCGCCAGGCGAAGAGGCTGAGCGAGCCGCCGATGAACAGGATCAGGATGGCGAGGATGAAGACGCCGCGCGTCGGGTCGGTGGCGAAGGAATGCACCGAGGTGAGGACGCCCGAGCGGACGATGAAGGTGCCGAGCAGCGACAGCGAGAAGGTGAGGATGGCGAGCAGCACCGTCCAGACCTTGAGCGCATCGCGCTTCTCCATCACCACGGTGGAATGGAGCAGTGCCGTGCCCGCGAGCCAGGGCATCAGCGAGGCGTTCTCCACCGGATCCCAGAACCACCAGCCGCCCCAGCCGAGCTCGTAATAGGCCCAGTACGAGCCCATCGCGATGCCGAGGGTCAGGAAGCTCCAGGCGATCAGCGTCCAGGGGCGCACGGCGCGCGCCCAGACCGCGTCGATGCGGCCGTCGATCAGCGCCGCGATGGCGAAGGCGAAGGTGATCGAGAAGCCCACATAGCCGACGTAGAGAAGGGGCGGATGGATCGCGAGGCCGAAATCCTGCAGCAGCGGATTGAGGTCGTTGCCCTCGATCGGCGCTGGGCTCACCCGCATGAACGGGTTCGAGGTTGTGATGATGAACAGCACGAAAACGAAGGTGACGAGACCCTGGACCGCCAGGGTATTGGCGCGGAGCACCGGCGGGACCGAGTTCCGGGACACCGCGACCAGGGCGCCGAACAGGGCCAAGATGAGGACCCAGAGCAGCATCGAGCCCTCATGGTTCCCCCACACGCCCGAGAGCTTGTAGAGGAAGGGCTTGGCGGTGTGCGAGTTCTCGATCACGTTCTGGACCGAGAAGTCCGACGTGGCATGCGCGTAGGTGAGCGCCCCGAACGAGAACAGGATGCAGGCGAAGGTGCCGAGCGCCGCCGGAGTGGCGACGGCGCGCAGGGCCGCATCCCCCGAGCGGGCGGCCCAGACCGGCATCACCGCCTGGACCAGGGAAAGCGCCAGCGCCAATGCCAGCGCGAAATGTCCGACTTCAATCAGCACGTCGGATTGTCCTTCCTCAGGGTCATACCGGTCATCGTTCGCTGCGTCGTCCGAGCGTCGGCTCGCCGTCGGCGGTCTTCACGCCCTCGGCGGCTTTCCCGGCGGGGGCTGCCTTGGAGCCGCCCTCCTGCCACCGGCCCTGCGCCTTGAGCGCATCGGCGACCTCGCGGGGCATGTAGGATTCGTCGTGCTTGGCCAGCACGGTGTCGGCGCGGAAGATGCCGCCCGGCTCGAGCCGCCCTTCGGCGACGATCCCCTGGCCCTCGCGGAACAGGTCGGGAAGCAACCCGCGATACTGCACCTGGACCGTCGCGTTGGTGTCGGTCACGGCGAAATCGATGTTCTGGTCGGGGCCACGTTGGAGCGAGCCTTCCTTGACCAGTCCGCCGAGGCGGAAGCGGGTGCCCGGCGCCACGCCCTGCGCGGTCACCTCGGTGGGCGACCGGAAGAACACGATCGACCCGCTCATGGCGGACAGGATTAGGCCGAGGGCCAGCGCGAGCACGGCACCGCAGGCGGCGATCAGGATCAGGCGGCGGCTCTTGCGAGTCACAAGTTTCGTCCCGTTTCTGTTCCGGCGCCTCGTGAACGGGCGCTCGGTCGGCGCGGAAGGGCAGATCCGGCTGTCCTGTCGTCTGGCCAGTGGTCCGGTATAATTTAGGTTTCTGGCGTAACTCGGGTTTCGGCCCCATGACAGTCCGGGTCAAGGCCCGTGGCCGGGGCGGATTGTCAGGGGGCGTCCTTCGTCGCAGCCCGGATCACGGCTTGTCGTTGCCTCCGCGCAGGCCGAGTTCCTGGGCCAGGATGTCGAGCTTTTCCATCGCGCGGGCATCCGGGCTGAGGGCCATGCGACCGCGATCGAGGGCATGGCTCGCCTGCTGGCGTTCACCCAATACGCTGTACGAACGCACGAGACGCAGCCAATCATCCACCGTGCCGCCCTTCGAGGCGAGCCGCCGGTCGAGGCCGGCGACCATGCCGCGGATGGCGGCGTCCCGCTCGGGCGCCGGCATCGCCTTCACGGCAGCCACGGCGGCATCCGTCCCGGCGCGCTCTGCCGCATCGGCGGCGGTCACCGGCGGTACGGGCGCCGAAGCGAGGCCGAACTCGCGGGCGAGTTCGTCGAGCTTGGCTCCGGCTCCATCCTCGCTGCCGACCGCGTTCCGCGCCCGGTCGAGGGCCGCCTTCATCTTTTCGCGATCTCCCAGCACGCCGTAGGAACGGACGAGGCGGACCCATTCGTCGGCGGTGCCTCCCTTCTCGGTCAGGCGCCGGTCGAGCCCGTCGACCATGCCCCGGATCGCCGCGTCGCGATTGGCTGAGGGCATCGCCTGCAGGTCCGCCGCAGCGCTGGAATCGGGAGCCTTGGCGGCAGGACCGGGCTTGGCGGCCGTGGCCGGCGCCTCGCCGTTCAGGCGGGTGAGCGTCTCGCGCACCAGGGGCAGCCAGGGCGCATCGGCCGGGGCGCTCTCCATCAGGGTGGTCAGCTGGCGGACCGCGCCGGGGATGTCGCCCTCGAGTTCGGCGGCGCGCGCAAGGTAGAAACGCGGCTTGGCGGCGCCGGCATCGAGGCTCGCCGCGCGTTCGAAGATTTCCTTCGCCCGGGGCGTCACGGTCCCGTTGGCGCCGGCGACGAGGGCCTCGCCCCAATCGGAGAGACGCTGCGGCGACTCGCCGAGCAGGCGGGTCGCGGCCTCGTAGGCATGGGCCGCATCGTCGAACCGTCCGAGGCGGACATAGACCGGGGCGAGTACCGACCAGCCGCGGCCGTCGCTCGGATCGCTGGCGAGCCGCGCCTCGATCTGCCCGATGGCCTTGAGCATGTCCTGCCCGCCGGACTGCACCGCCTGCCGGTCGGAGGCCGTCTGGGACGGCATGTGCGGCGAGCCGTAGAGCCCGTAGGCGATGAGCGCCACGAGCGGGATCGTCGACAGTGCGAAGGCCGAGGCCGCGCGGCGCTGGCGCAGGGCGGGCTCGGCCATCCCATCGGAGACGGCTTCGGGGTTCTCCCGGCTGGCACGAAGGAGACGGCGGGCCGCCTCGGTGCGGGCCGCGTCGGCCTCGGCGGGTGCGATCAGCCCGCGCGTCAGGTCGCGCTCGATCTCGCGGAGCTGGTCCTCATAGAACGCGGTTTCGGTGGACAGCGCTCCGGCCGGAGGCGGGGGAGCGGCATCCGCCCGCCGTGCCTTGGACCACAGCGACATCGGCCAGAGCAATGCCAGCACGGTGCCCCCCGTCATCACCGCCAAAATGAACCAGATCGCCGTCATCGCACCCCAAACTCGCAGCATCGCATGTAAGCGCCGGACGAGCCTGAACGCAGGGACCGGTTCGGCGACACGGTGTCACGTGAACCTGTGCCGTGTCGGAAGTCGCCGACCCGAGGGGCACGCCCGTCTGAAACACCATTCGGGGCTTTTCGCATAGTCCGGCGCTCATCCGGCGCTGGCATTCGGTGCGTCTCCGGGCACCTCGATAACGGCCCGGACGCCGCCGAGCTGGGCTTCTTCCAGGCGGAAACGGCCACGATAGAGGGCCGCCAGATCGGCCACGATGGAGAGGCCGAGGCCCGAGCCGGGTTTGGTCTCGTCGAGCCTCTGTCCACGGCCCAGCACCGCCGCCCGGTCCTCCGGCTGCAGGCCCGGCCCGTCATCCTCGATGGAGACGAGAAGGTGGGGATAATGGTGCTCGCTCACCGTTTCCGCACGGATCGAGACGCGGCTGCGCGCCCATTTCGAGGCGTTGTCGACGAGGTTGCCGATCATCTCCTCGAAATCCTGGCGCTCGCCGCGAAAGCGCAGACCCGGCGGGACATGGACCTCGTAGGCGATGTCCTTGTCGCGGTAGATCTTGCCGAAGGTGCGCACGAGGCCCGCGAGCGCCGGCTCCACCTCGGTGGAGGTGCCAAGGGTGCCGGCCAAAGCCGCCGCCCGCGCCCGGTCGAGATGGTAGTTCACTTGGTCGCGCATCACCGCCGCCTGCTCGCGGATCTTCGCGGCGAGGTCGTCCGACGCGTCGCTGGCGCCGACCTCGTTGACGATGATCGATAGCGGCGTCTTCAGGGCGTGCGCGAGGTTGCCCACCTGCGTGCGCGCCCGCTCCAGGATCTCGCGGTTGGTCTCGATCAGGAGGTTCACCTCGCCGGCGAGAGGGGCGATGTCGCGGGGATACTCGCCGCCGATCCGGTCGGCCTCGCCTCGGCGGATCGCGCCGAGGGCCGTGCGGAGCTTGGCCAGGGGCGCCAGGCCGAAGCGGATCTGCAGCAGCGTCGTCAGCGCCAGGAACAGGCCGAGCAGGCCGAACGTCACCATCAGCGAGAAGCGGAAGCGGCCGACATCGTTCTCGATCTCGTCGGCCGGGCCGGCGACGCGCACGGTGTAGCGTCCCTCCTCGCCGAGATCGACGTCGCGCTCGATGATGCGTAGCGGCCGGTCGTCCTGGGCCTTGCCGTAGCCCTGGCGGATCTGGCCGATCCCGGCATTGTTGTCGGGCGTGCCGGCCGGCTTCAGCGGCACGCCCACGAGGGAGCGCGAGGTGCGCAGGTCGCGCGGGCGCGCATCCGGCCGCCCCACCTGCCAGTACCAGCCCGAGAGGGGCAGGTCGAAACGCGGGTCGCTCAGGTTGAAGGAGCGGCTCTCGGGATCGTTGGGGGAGACGAGATCGGTGGCGAGGTTGTTGGCATAGACGAGGAGCCGGCTGTCGAAGGAGCGCTCGGTGTTCTCACGGTAGAGCGTGGTGAGGATCCAGGCCGCGATCAGCAGGATCGCCGAACTCGCGATCAGAGCCGAGCCCGCCAGGCGCACGGCGATGGAGCGCCGCCGGAACGGCAGCCAGGAGGGAAAGGCGATCACACTCGTCTCGTCGTCATGATGGGGCGGCGGTCTCGCCCTGGTTGAAAGACGTGTCGTACCGTCTGTACCATCATCCGAATGGAGATGCGGCGATGGCCTTCGACATCGATGATCCCGAGACCGAACTGCTTGTGAGAACCCTGGCGGAGCGCTGGGGCGTTTCGTCCGACGAGGCGATCAGGCGTGCGGTTGCCCGCGAGTTACAAGAGACGTCACCGCAAGAGACGTCACGGATCCAGGTTCGGACCGTCGCCGAACTCGCCGATAGCGGAGAGGGCGTCGTGCGGCCCGGCGGATTGGACCGGCCGCGATGAGGCCGTTGGTGCCGAAGCAGGGCTGCCCGGCCGCTCGAACAGGCGGTTGTCCCACCAGCATGGCTGATGAAGCCCCACCGTAATCCTGCCGAAATCCGGATGGTCCGGGTTGATGAGGATATTGGTGCTCACGCGCGCCACGACGCTCGGGACGAACAGAAGCAGCGACCGGCGAGAGCGGTGCCAAGTTTCGCCGAAGGTCCGCGACGCGTTGCAATCGGGATGATCCCATCCCGGCACCGCAGGTTGGGACAGCACCTCGTAGGAGAGACCGGCCGATAGGAGGATCTCGACGTAGTGCTGGTTGGGTGGAAGCCGTCCGCTGCCGTGGACGAGCTTTTCGAGCATGGATGTGGAGTAGTCGGCCGATGCATAGATCATCGGGCTTGCCGGTGTGTTCCATCGGCCGGAGAAAAGGCGTGACCCCGTCGGATCGAAGATCGCGTACTCGCCGTCGGGATCCCCGATTCGATAGGCCTTCTGTGCCTGCGCGAGCGTCTGACCGCTCACGCAGCGGAGCCATATTTGAGCCGGCCGAGGACGGCCTCCACGCGTGGTCCGCCGAACTCGGATTCCAGCGCGACTTCGAGGGGCGGCCGGTTCTCGAGGAGAGGATGAGGGCGGTGAAGGAAGTCCCGCGCGGCGTCATCCGATTTCCAGACATCACGGGCCATCGCCCAGACCTTCGCCAGGCGCACCACCTTCGCACTCTCATGCGGGGTCAGCCTCGCCTTCGCCTCGGCGCGGCGGCGGTTGAGCGTAGCGCGTGCCACGAAGTTGAAGGCGAATGTCCGATCGTCGGGAGCGACGGCGGAGGCGAGCCGATCGACGGAAGCCACCGGCAACCCCGCCGTGACCTGCGCGATGACATTCGCGTCCGTGCTTTCGCCGGACCTCGGCCCCTCGAATCCCAGAACGTCGGCGACGGCTACTCCGCTGGGCATGTCGTAGCTCGCCATGTCTTGCTCCCATCTCAACTGAGCTGATTATAAGGCTCGTGTGAGATAGTGGAAAGAGAAGCCGAAGTTCTACCCCCTACACCCGCGGCGCGGGCTGGTTCGGGTCGACGAGGTAGCCGAGGCCGCGCACGGTCTGGATCAGGTCCACAGCGAGCTTCTTGCGGAGGCGCCCGACGAAGACCTCGATCGTGTTGGAATCCCTGTCGAAATCCTGGTCGTAGAGATGCTCCGTCAATTCGGCGCGGGACACCACGCGGCCGGTATGGTGCATCAGGTAGGCGAGCAGGCGGTATTCGTGGCTCGTGAGCTTGATCGGGTTGCCGTCCACATAGACGCGGCCCGAGCGGGTATCGAGCACGACCGGCCCGCAGGAAATCTGGCTCGTGGCGTGGCCGGTGGCACGGCGCAGGAGCGCACGCACGCGGGCCATCAGCTCCTCCATGTGGAAGGGCTTGGTCACGTAATCGTCGGCTCCGGCATCGAACCCGTCGACCTTGTCCGACCAGCGGTCGCGGGCGGTGAGGATGATGACCGGCGTCTTGATGCCGGCGCGGCGCCATTTCTGCAGCACGGTGACGCCGTCCGCCTTCGGCAGGCCCATGTCGAGGATGATCGCGTCGTAGGGTTCGCTCTCGCCGAGATAGGCGCCCTCTTCGCCGTCGAAGGCCTTGTCGGCGACGTAGCCGGCCTCCTCGAGCGCGCTGACCACTTGCCGGTTGATGTCCCGGTCATCCTCGACGACGAGCAGACGCACTGCGATTCACTCCCAAGATGAGGCGGCGGTGAAGCCCCCGTCGCGGAGAACGATAGGCGCCCCCGCCTTTATTTGCCGATAACCCGTCCGGTGGTGGCATCCACCAACACGTGGACGAACTGTCCGTCCCGGCGCAAGGCCGTCAGGAGATAGGCGAGGCCCTCCCCGTGCCGGCAGAGCCGGGCGCGCTGGATCTCGGCCCGGGAGATCACCGTCCTGGCGGCGCGGATCGCGGCCACCGGCTCGATCACCCGCTTGTCCGCCACCGCCTCGCGCAGGTCCGCCGGGCTGAGACAGCTCTCGCTCGGCGGGACCACGTGCATCGGCGCCGAGACCTCGGCCGTACCGGGCGTCATCGTCTCTTCCGCCAGCGTGCGAATCGGCCCCGTCGCGAAAGCCGCGACGGTCAGGCCGATGAACAGCAGGGCGAGGAGGATGCGCATGGGATGAGTCAATGGTCTTCGGGCACTGAATGCGCCCTGAATGCGGGTTCGGCCGGGCCCCGATCCCGAAGGATCGGATCGTGGCGCGGCGAGATGAGAGCGGGCAAGCCGATCGTGCCCCCTCCGGTTCCCGAAACGGGCGGTCACGAGCGGCCTTCGCCGCGGAGAACCGGAGGTTGCAGGCTCGCCCGCAAAGCGATGCCGAGGAGGCGGTGACAATCGACGTGCTCAAGGGCGGCCCTGCGCAGGCCGGTCATCGAGAGCTCGAATCCGGTCTCCGCCGCCCGGAGGCGACCGGAGGCGGCGCGCAGGCGCGGGGAGGGCGGGAAGAAGCGGGCGAGACGGTTCATCGGGGTGAGCTCCCATCCATGGGTAAAGGGGAACGGGCAAAGAAGCACGAGGCGCGATGAGCGCCGCGCGGAAGGAAAGCCTGGGCGTCATCGGCCCTCGTGGCGGGTTTCCGAGAGGCGGCGCAGGATTTCGTCGAACTTCTCCCGCGCCCGCTCGTCGCCGCGATCGACACCGCGCGAGATCTCGCCGGCCAGCCGGGACAGGTCTTCGAGCACGCGCGTGCGGCTCTCGATGGCCAGAGCCACGGCCGAGTTCGCCTGCGAGGCCCGTTCCAGAGCCGTCGCCGTGGCGCCGGCTTCGCCGATCCGGGCTTCCTGCGCCCGGCCCACCTCCCGGTAGAGATGCAGGCAGGCGAAGCCGAGAAGGGCGGCGACGATCCAGCCCGCGCCCTCCTCCGAGAACAGCAGGCGGGCGGCTTCGAGCGCGATCCTGTCCATGGGAATCTCCCCTCCGCTGCCCCGAATGGGCTTACCCATCTGCTGTTTCAGGCAGAGCGCGTCCCTCTCCCCCTTGTGGGGAGAGGCTAGGAGTGGGGGTGGCTCCGCCAGCCTCCGTAAGCTGAGGGTCGCCCAACCACCCCCACCTCCAACTCCCCCCACAAGCTCGACGGATCTCGGGCAAGCCCGAGATCCGCTGGGGAGGAGGGCAGGGTGGCGCAACCCGCGAGAAGTGTGACTATCGCAGCCCTCGGTCCACGGAACGCAGCTCAGGCCGGGGACACCGCGCCCTGTCCCGCCCGCAGGGCGTCGAGGGCGGGGGGCAGGGTGTTGCCGGTCGTGGCCTCCTCATCGAGGGGCAGGCTGCGGAAGACCTTCTCCGCGAGACCCTCCGCCCCGCCCGCCGCCGTCACCAGCCAGGCCGGCGCCTGGTCGAGGGCCCGTTGAACCGCGCGTGCGATCACGGCCGAGCCCACCGGCACCGACAAGGTCCGCCCGCGTACGGCGCCGGTTACGGCATTGATCGCGTAATCGCCGACATTGCGCACGAGACGCTCGACCAGGGTGGTCGTAATCAGGACCTGCAACGGGCCGGCGATCCGCGCCAATGCGGCGGTCGCCGCGGTGATCGCCAGGGGCACCAGGAAGGCGGTGACGATCTGGGCGAGGGCGATGGCGGCATCGCCCCAGGGCAGGAGGATGGCGGCTTCCGCCGTCGCCGCCATGCAGGGCGAGGCGGCGCAGGAGGAGAGCAGCACGGCAAGGCCGCCGAGGACGAGGAACGAGGGTTTCATGACGATCTCCGGGATGCGGCAGGGGGAGCGGGCTTTTCGGGATCAGGCCCCTGGGCCGAACAGGGCCCGGAGGGACGCCGTGAACCGAGCCCAGGCACTGGCGGGCGCGACGCTCCGCTGCGGCGGCGCGGTCCGAATCGAGGGCGTGCGGGGGAGGGGGCGGCGCTCGGAGCCGACGGCCGGGCCCGTCAGGAGTCCCGGCCCTGCTTCGGGTTGCTCCCGCGCCGGGCTCGCGGGCAGTGGGGTCGTCTCGGCCGGGCGCGGGATGACGGCGGGATCGGTGGAGCGGGCGCGCGGCAGGGATGCCGCGTAGGGCGTGCGGAACTGGTCGTATTCGGCCCTCCGGCGCGGGATCAGGGAGGCGGGCCGGTTCCACATCAGGATCGCCTCGGCGGCCCCCGCGCGGTCCCCGGCCTTCAGGCGGCGCACGACGGTCGAGCGCCGGAACGCGCCTTCGCCGATGTTGAAGCAGAGGGAGACCAGGGCATCGAAGGCATGGTCGGGCAGATCGCTTGGCACCACCGCCGCGACGGTGCGCACGAAGCGGCCGACATCGCGGGCGAAGACGGCGTCGCATTCCGCCGCGGTCAGACGCAGGCCCTGTGTCACCGCGGGCGGCCCCGCCGCGCTGGTATGGCCGATTCCGATGGTCCAGATGCCGACGGAATCGCGGTAGGCGTCGAGGCGCCGGCCTTCGCGGGCGACGAGCACGGCACTGCCGATGGCGCTGAGGTCCATGGTTCACTCCGGGTCTGGAACGGGGGAGGAGCGTCGTCCGGCGACGCGCGATCCGGGAGGACACCGCCTCCCGGGCGGTTCAGGGCACGGAGAGGCCCCAGAACGTCGTGTCGGCGGCGAGGATGCCGCCCTCGGCGCCGGCGAACTGCGCGAACACCTCCACGGTGTCGCCCGCCGCCAGGGCGAGGGTCGCCGTGAGGGCGAGGGTCGAGACGCCGTCGACCAGGCCGGTCACGCCCGCCCGGTGGCGCGGGGACGCCGCGCCGTTGCGGTAGAACCGGGCCTGGAGCGCGGTGGGCGCGGCGTTGCCGCTCTTGCGGAAGGCGAGGCCCGCGCCGAACGTGTAGGTGCCGGCCTCGGGGGCGACGAACCGGTTCGTCGCGGGCACGAACGCGCCCTGGTCGTTCACCTCGGCGGTGTTGAACGCCACCTTCGCCCAGGCGCCCGCCGGAATCGTCATGTCGGCGGCCATGGCGGCTGCGAACCGGGGCAGGTCGGTGAGGCGGGACCAGCGCGTCCCGTCATAGACCTTGAACGCGGTGGCGGTGCCGTCGAACAGGATCTGCCCGGGTGCGAGCCCTGCGCTCGGCGTGCCGGTGCGGGGGATGAGTTCGAGGGCGCCGTTGCCCCTGAACTTGACCACGGACCGGCGTGACCTCGTGCCGATGTCCGTCGTCTGGAAATCGACGAACGTGCCCTGCGCCGTGGCGGTGAAATCCTCTTCGGCGACACCGTTGAAGGTGACCATGTTGCCGGAGAACCCGCCCGCCGCATGGTAGCCACGGCCGAAGAAACCGAAGAACCGGTCTCCCGCGAGGATGCCCGTCGGGGCGGCCGGGGTGCCGCGGGCGATGCGCGTCGTGATGTTCACCACCGGCGCGCCCGGGCTGTAGCATTCGAGCTGGATCAGGGCGGCACTCGACGAGCCCGAGACGGAGACCGGAGCACCCGGCACCGGGCCGCCCGGCGACGCGGCCGAGCCGAAACCGACGAAGCCGTTATTCGCCTGGGCCCGCCAGGCATGGGCCCAGTTCGTCCCATCCGCCGAGACTTTCACGGACAGGCCATCGTCGGCGATCAGGCCGATCTCGGCGCGCGCCGAGAATCCGGTCTGGAGCAGCAGCGACAGGACGTTGGCCGTGGCCGCCTTGTTCAGGGCGAAGCGCAGGTCGCCGGTGCCGCCCTCCGCCGTGCCGCGCGCCGTCCACAGGGCCTTGTTGAGCTTGGCCGCGAACGGGTTCTCCGCATCCGCCTCGGTGCCGAGGCCGAGCAGGGCGAGGCTCTGCAGGGCCGAGATCGTGCGGGAGAGGGCGATCCAGGCGGCGCCGTCGAAACCATAGAACGCGTCCTCGTCGGCCAGATAGGCGAGCCACCCGGCCCTCGGCGCGAGGCCGTTCCAGACGCCGTCATGGAAATGGACGATGTGGCCGGAGAGGCCGGTCCAGGCGCCGGTGGGCGCGGCGTCGGCGACGAGGTAGCGGTCTCCCTCGGCGGGTGAGGCGGGCGGGGATGTCAGGTCCTTGTCGAGGCAGGCGAGTTGCACGAGGGTATCGAGGGCCGCCAGGGCCTCGTTATGGGTCACGTGCTTTCCCGCCTGCCCCGCCGCGATCAGCGGCAGGGCGAGGTTGGCCGTCATCTGCGACATGGTGGAGCTCCGGATCGGTGGGCGCTCAGGCGGAGCGCACGGGCAGGATGGCGCGGCGGCCGGGGCCGGGGCCGGTGAGCGCGCCGATCTGGGCGACGCTCACGTCGAGGCGGGTCTGCGTCGCGCCGAAATCGGCGCTCTCGTCGGAGCCGAGGTAGAGGAGCACCGGCTCGGTCGTCCGGGCGGTCCGGAGGGTCGATCCGTCCGGCGCGTGGATCGCGACCTCGTAGGTCTCGCCCGCCTCGTCATGCGGGATCTCCACCGGCTCCCAGCCATCCGCGTCCCGCCGCGCCCGGCGGATCCAGGCGAGCCGGATCCCGTCCGCTTCGCGGCGCGCGGTCAGGTGCACCGGCGCGAGGGGCCGGAGCGGCAGCAGGCCGGCGCTGGCCTGCAGCTCCACGTAGCTCGGATCGCCGGGGTCGCGGCCTGCGGGACCGATCCGGTAGCGGAAGGGCCGGCCGGCCTCGTCGAGCCGCTCCACGAGGGGGACGACCGCCCCGTCGTCGAGGCGCACGACGAGGCAGCCGGCCGGATTCGCGCGCCGGCTGAGATCCTCGCTCCCCATCAGGCCGCGCAGCAGGCGGCTGAGGCGGTAGGTACCGGGACCGATCAGTTCGGCGCCGGCCGCCGCGATGATCTCGACCCCGCCATCGCTGCCCACCAGGGCGAACAGGTTCCCGCCCGCCAGAACGTCGCTCTCCGCGATGGAGGAGAGGGCGCCGGCATGGCGCAGGCGCAGATCGAGCCGGGTCCCCCGGTCGAAGCGCCAGAGCGGTCCCGGCGGCAGCGGGGTCAGCGTCTCGCCGAGGCAGGCGGGGTAATCGACGATCCGGTGCAGGCCGAGCGGCCCGTCCGTGCCGGCGGAGCGCCAGACGGCCATCTCACCGGGCCAGGGATCGGCCGAGACGGCGAGATATTGGAGGATGGTCGGGCTGCCCCTGTCCACCGGCAGGTCGAGCACGCGGGCGAAGGGGCGCCCGGCCATGGATGGCGGCGGCCTGTGGGATTTCCCGTCGGGGCTGCGATAGGCGTCGCGGCGGAACCCCTGGGCCGGGACCGCACGGGTCTCGATCCGCCGCGCGCCGGCACTGTCGGCGATCCGCACGATCCGGTGGGGGAGCCGGGCCCCGGGCAGGGCCAGGAGGTCGCCCGGCACCAGGTCGATCCGGCGCGGGCTCACCGCGAAACCCGCGCTGTCGCGCCCGGCAATGGCCATGTCGAGGAGCGCCTCGGCCAGCGCTTCCGCGCTCTCCCGGCGCGTGACGATGGGGGCGTCGGCGTTGCTTTCGCGCCGTCTCAGGCCGGTGGGACGGATCGCCGAGGCGCTGGCTTTCCGGTAATCCGCGCTCTCCCCGTCGCAGAAGCCGAGGGTGAGCGCGCGCGGCAGCTCGGATTCTTCGGCGCGGACGAAGCTGAGCGGCGCCCGGTCCCGCTCCGTCAGCACCAGATCGGCGGCCGCGAGGGCGATCGGGCGCTCGCGGCGCGGGCCGCGAATGTCGAGCCTGCCGCCCACCGCCGAGACGTCGAGCCCGTAGACCCGGGCGAGCGGTTCCAAGGCGCCGCGCACCGACATCGGCCGGTCGATGACGTAGCCGTCGAGCCAGGCATCGGCGGCGATCCGGGCCGGCGCGGTGATGCCGAGATCGGCGAGGATCGCGCGGATCAGGCGGTCGAGCTCCAGCCCCTCGATCCGTCCTGTGATCCAATGACCCAGGGACCAGTTCTCCGCATCCGCCCAGACCGTGTCGAAATCCGGGAAGGCCGGGAAGGGCCGCGCGTCCCAGCACCAGACGAAGACGGAGCCGGGTGGCACCATCGGGCCGCCATAGACGGGCGAGACCGGGTTGTGAGCCGGCTCGAAACCCGGCAACGCTGCATCGAAGCGGGTCAGGATGGCGGTGAGACCACGGGCCTGGATCAAGTCGTCGCGAACATTGGCCGAGAAGGGCGGCGCGGCGTTCTCGGAGGATTTCGCGTCGGGGAAGACGTTGGGGCCGTTGGTGCCCCGGTCCACGGCGGGTACGCCGATCTCGGTGAGCCAGATCGGCTTGGATCGGGGAATCCAGGCGGTGGTGCCGGTCTCGACCCCGCCGTCCCGCTCACGATGCGGGTTCGACCACCAGGAGACGAGATCCTTGGCCCGGTAGATCCAGGGCTTGGCCGCCGCGCCGTCGGTGATCGGCGTGCGCCGTTGTGCGCGCCGGTCGGCCTCGTCGGCATAGTACCAGTCGAAGGCCTCGCCGGCCCCGAGGCGGCGCTTGAGATAGGCCGTGTCGTAGAGGCTGTCGGTTTCGGCGAGGTCGGCATGGTCCTCGCCGTCGCGCCAGTCGCTGATCGGCGGGTAATAGTCGATGCCCACCGCCGCGATGGCGGGATCGGCGAAGAGCGCGTCGAGAGGAAAGCGCACGGTGGCCCCGCCGTCGCGGACATGGGCGCCGTATTCGGTCCAGTCGGCCGCGTAGACCAGGGCCACGCCGGCCCCGAGGCGGGCGCGCACCTCCTGAGCCAGCGCCGTGAACGCCTCCACGGCCGGATAGCGCCCGGCCTCGCCCCGCACGCGGGTGAGGCTCGGGAACTCGCTGCCGATGATGAAGCCGGAGAGCGAAACGCCGTCGGCCGCCCAGCCGGCGGCGAGGTCGGCGTAATGGAGAAGGAAACGGCGATAGCCGTCCGGGTTCTGGAAGAAGGCCGCGACCTGCGCGGACGCAGCGGCGGTCCCGTCCGGGCTTCCGGGCTGGCCGGGGGCCGGCGCGCAGGTGATGCGGCCCCGCCAGGGATAGGGCGGCTGATGGAGCGCGCCCGCGTCGCGCGGATCGGGCAGGCCGTTGCCGGCGGGCACGTCCATCATCACGAACGGGTAGAGCACGACCTCGAGACCGCGGCGGCGCAACTCGGCGACGAGGCGGCCGAGCCCCGCATCGGAGGGCGTGCCGCCATAGGCCGCACCTCCCATGGGCGCGGTCGAGACCGTTTCCACCTCATCGCGGGCCAGCCCGGCGACGCTCCATGTGTCGCCGAGGGTCGCCTTGTCCGGCCGGTCGACCTTGGGCGTCACCGTGCATCGGCCCGCGCGCAGGTCGCTGCCGAACCAGCTCGCCACCACCGAGACGCGGGCGAGGCGCGGGCACAGGGCCTGGAGCGCATCGAGGGAAGCGGTGACGTCGCTCGCCACCTGGAACTGGAACCGGTTGGCGGCCCGCGTGGTGCCGAAACCCGCATCCTCGGTGACGAGGCGGGGGTCGAGGCCGAACTCCGTCGAGCCGGGGATGAGGCAGACGGCGCGGACCATCCCGGCGAGCCCCTCGACGGGGCGGATCACCTCGAAGGCCAGCTGCGGCACCCGGTTGCCGAACTCGGCGAGCGCCAGACGCTCGAACACCATATAGGCGAGGCCGCGATAGGCCGGGGCTCGTTCCGCGCCCTCCTTGGCGACGATCAACGGATCGGGCGCCTGGTCGGCCCCGCCCCGGTGCAGCCGGTAATTCAGAGTGGTGAGGTCGATCTCGCGGCCATCGGCCCAGACCCGGCGGACATGGGCTATCTCGCCTTCGCACAGCCCCACCGCGAGGTCGGCGAAATACGCGTAGGTCGTGGTCACGGTCTTCTGGCCGGCGCCGCCCTTGCCCCCGGACGCGGCGCGCTGGACGCTGGTATTGGCCACCTCCAGCGGGCGCGTCGCCCAGATCAGGGTGCCGCCCACTTTGGCGCGGCCATAGACCCGCTTGATCGGCTCGCCCTCCGTGGAGGACAACCCGGCCACATCGGTCAGGCGCGGGCCTTCGACGAAGCGCGGCCCGGCCCGCGCTCCGAACAGGCCGCTGTCGATCGCACCACCGGCCACGGCGCCGAGCGTGCCGAGCACGGCCCCGCCGATCGGCCCGCCGAGCGCGGTCCCGAGGGCCGCCCCGGCTGTCTGCAGGATGAGCGTGGCCATGCGGGAGGGCTCCGGGAGGGAGGGGATGTGTTTGCGCGGCCGCTCTCCTTGGCTCGCCATACAAAATCTTGTATAGAGAGGCGTGGCAGAGCGATGCAAAGACGTTGTGTTTGTCGGTAACTCGCTCGATCAGCTCCGGGCGTTTCCGCTTTCGGCTAGGCGCAAGGCTGGACACCAGCTCGACAGAGTGCAGTCGGGTCACGAACCCGATGATTGGAAGCCGATGACTTCAATCGGAGTTGGTGTCCGAGAGATTCGCCTGCACGAGGCGACGGGAGCCTACCGGGTCATCTACATCGCCAAGCTGGCGGACGCCGTCTTCGTCTTGCATTGTTTCAAGAAGGCGACACAGAAAACGAGTCCCAAGGACATCGCGGTCGCCAAAAGCCGCTACGAGACTTTGATCAGGGACATGACACGATGATCGGACAGGCATTTTCGAGCGTCTGGGACGCGATCGAGGACAGTTCGGCCGAGGCCGAAAACATGAAGCTTCGCTCTTCGCTCATGATCGCTTTGCAGAACCACATCGTGGGCGAAGGTTTGAGCCAGACTGAGGCCGCCAAAATTCTCGGTGTGACGCAGCCGCGCATCTCGGATCTGATGCGTGGCAAGATCGATCTGTTCGCAATCGATTCCCTCGTGAACATGCTGGGCGCGGTCGGTCTTCACGTCGAGATGCGCGTCAGCAAGGCAGCCTAAGTTTCCGAGGTGGGAACGCATCCGGAAACCGGAACATATGCGCCAAGTGACGGCGCCACCATCGCGTGAGGGTGACTTCCGTCACCGCCGCGCCGTCATGGGCGTGGATCATCGTCCCGGCTCCGCTCGCGATCGCGCAGTGTTTTGCCGGCAAATGAGAGCGGAAGGCGAAGAGCAGGACGTCGCCTGCTTTCGGTGTGTAGCTGCTCAGAGGATCGTGCATGGCGGCGAGATGGCGGCGGGCGGCCTCCGCCATCGGGTCGCTGCCGGGGAGAGCGGATTCCGCTCAGGACGCGGAATAGGGCGGCGCGGCTTCGGGCTCCGGCCCTAGGAGCCCGCGCCAGATTCCTCGGACCAACCCGAGGCAATCGCAGCCGACGCCCTTGAGCGAGGCCTGATGCCGGTAGGGCGTGCCGATCCAGGCCCGTGCCTCGGCGACGATCCGGTCGGAGCTTGGCATAAGTAAGTCCTTTGCCGGCTCAACGGAACAGGCTGCCGCCGTCGAGGGCGGTACTGGAGCCGGGGATGGCGCTGATGACGAAATCGTTGCCGGGCATGTGGGGGAATCCCTGGAAGTTCACCGCATTGGCGAAGACCGCCGCACAGGTGGAGAGGCGCTTGTCGCAGCCGGCCGTCAGGGTGAACCGGTCCCCGGCGGCCATGGCGCGGGGCGGCTCCTGCCAAAGTTCGATCCGGACGCCGCCCTCGGCCTGACGGTGCGCCCGGACGTCGTTGGCGAGGCCGGCATTCGCGCCCGAATCCCAGCTGAGCCGTCCGCCCGTGAAGGTGCCCTCGGCGAAAATCCCCGCCAGGGTGGCTGGCATGTCGCCCGGTGTCGCCGGCGCGAGAACGGTCCCGGTGGTGCGGTAGCGCGGATCGGCGAGGTCGACGCGGCAGCGTGCATCGCCGAGATCCGCGCCGCAGGTGGCGCGGAAGGTCCGGCCGCGCTCCTCGTCGAGGCGGTCCATCAGCCCGCGCAGTTCCGCCACGAAGGCGGTGCCCGCCCGGCGGATCTCGCCGATGGTCCCGACATCGAGGAGGAGCCGCGTCCCCGAATCGGTCCAATCCACGAGCCAGGTCTCGATGCCGGCCGCGTCGTAGAGCCCGCCCGCCACGTCCGCTTCGGCGATACCGAGCGAGGTCAGCGCCCCGGCGACCTCGCCGCCGCCCACCGCGAAACCGAGCTCCGCGCTCGCCTCGGCGGCCTCTAACCCCGAGCGCGCCGCGAAGGTGATGCCGGAGAAGGCGAGGTCGCGGTCATGGTCGGTGAAGCCGAGGGTGAGGCCATCGCGCCGGGTCAGAGACCAGCAATGGCACAGGGTGGTGGACCCGCCGGCGAGATGCGCGGCGAGGGCGGCGGGGATGTCGCACATGAATCCAAGCTCCGGTCAGGGCACGATCTCGATGAGCGGCACGTTCGGGATGTCGCCGGCGCTGAAGGCCTGGAGGTCCACGCTGAGATCGTCGGTGTCGAAACGGACGGGCACGTCGAACCAGAACCCCGCCGTCACCGGCGCGCCCGGGGCGGGGGCCGTCGCCAGGGTCACGAGCCCCGTGGTGCCGTCACAGGTGAAGGAAGAGGGTGGCCGCTCGACACCGGCCACGGCTACCCGCACGGTCTCCGCCACCGGCTTGGCGATGAGGCGGCGATAGGGCAGCGGCCCGGTGCCGTAGGTCTTTGCGAGGGCAAACACCCGCGTCGCGCCGTCGCCGAGGCCGAGAGGCTGGTCGCCCGGCCCCACCGCTTGGCTCGGCGGCTCCGAGCGATGGTCGATCCGGTCGCGATAGCGGAAGCCGTAGAGGCGCCCGCGCCGTTCCTCGAAGAAGGCCAGGACCGCATGCAGGGCGTCGAGGGTGCGGATGCCGAGGCCCGCATCGTAGCGCCGCCGCGAATCGGCCCAGCGGCTGTTGCGGTGCTCGCGCCCCGAGGCGAGGGTCACGATTTCGGTGAGCCGGCTCGGCCCGCCGCTGCCGCGCAGGGCCACGTCGAGGGGAAAGCGGACCTCGTGGAAATCACCGGCCATGGCGGGCCTCCCTGGATGATGTTCAGGACGCGCGCCGGCCCCGCGCTACGGCGCGGGCGAGGGCGGCGGCCACCTGCGCCTCCGAGCGGCGGAAGCTCTCCGCATCCGGCGTCGCGATATGGACGGTGACGGAGACCGGCTGCCCCGAAGCGCCGCCGGCGACCCCGAGGCGCCCGTCGCTGCCGCGCGCGAGGGGCAGGATCGCCTCCGGCCCGGCCTCGCCCATCAGGCCCGTCCCGTCGCGCATCGGGAAGTAGGTGGGGGCGGCCACCACGCCGCCGCTGGCGAAGGGGCGCACCCGGCCGCCGGAGATCACGCCGCCCTTGGCGAAGGCCGCGCTCGATGCGCCTGAATTGATCAGGCTCTTCACCAGGGATTCGATGCCGCCCTTCACCGGGTCGAGCACGGCCTTGCCGGCCATGCCGGCGAGCTTGGTGACGAGGGAGGTCAGCGCCCCGTCGAGCTGCTTGGCGGCGCTGGCATTGCTGATGAAGGTCTTGCTCAGGCTGTCGCCGAACTTCTGGGCCAGATTGTCCAGGGTACCGAGTTGCTTTGCCTGCGCGGCTATGGTGCGGTCTGTCTCGGTCTCGGCCATGCAGGCCTCCGTTCAAGGATCGGGATAGGCATTCATCAGCCGCCGCAGGTCGGCGGCGCTGGCCGCGTCGCGGCGGCTAGAGCCTCCGAGTGCGGCCATCAATTCGCGGGGCGTCGCCGCCCAGAAGTCGCGCGGGCTCCAGCGCAGGGCGTTCAGGCCCAGGGCCATGGCCTCGTCCCACGGGAAGGCGGAGGGAGCCTCCGGCGCGATCCCGCCCGTGGGGCTCAAGGGTCCGGCGTCTCGGCCCCGAAGGCGGCGGCCAGGGCCTCGCCGAGGGCCGTGGCGATGGGCTCGATCCCACCCGAGAGCGGCAGCCGCGCCACCGCCGCGTCGTCGAGATCGTGGCCGCCGCCGCGCAGGGTCGCGCCGAGAAGCGCGATGAGGTCGCGGCTGGCGAGGCGGCCTTCGGCGAAGCGGCCCGCGAGGCCGGTGAGATCGGTGGCGCCGAGCGCCTCCTCCAGTTCGGCCAGGGCTCCCAGGGTGAGGCACAGGGTGTAGCGCCGGTCCCCGATCGCGACGGAGACCTCTCCGCGCCTGCGGTTCGCCATCACAGGCTCGTAAAGGTCAGGGGCCCGGCCGACTCGAGGGCCATGTCGAAGGTCACCTCGCCGGCATGGTCGCCGCGATATTCCAGGCTGGTGATCTGGAACAGGCCCTGGATCGTGCCGAAGGCCGGCACCACGATCTGCAGCGTGTCGATGCTGCCGTCGAAGAACATCTGGCGCAGGCGGGTGTCGGACGCCTCGTCGCGAAAAACGCCCGAGCCCGAGACGGCCGCGCGGCGCACCCCCGCCCCGGCCAGCAGCTCGCGCCAGCGCCCGACGGATTCGGCCGAGGTCACGTCCACGGTCTCGGCGTTGAAGGCGAGCTGCCGGGCGCGCAGGCCGGCCACCGCCGTGAACCCCGTTCCCTCGCTGATCCGGATGAGGAGGTCCTTGCCTTTCTGGGCACTCATGGGGTCGCTCCTTAAAGCGGGTTAGCAAGAGAGGTCGCCGGTTCTGCGGGGCAGAACTCGCTCAGGAGGCCGGCAGCCGCTCGGTGACGGCCTGGAGGGTGAGGATGGCGCGGGTCTCGCCGCTGCGCTCGTCACGGGCGCAGGCGAGGGATTCGACCCGCAGGACCGAGAGCGCATGGCCGGCGGGGGAGAGCAGCGCCTCGTGCAGCAGGGCGGCGGCCCGGCCGGCGGCCTCGATGGCGCTGCGGCTGGAGCCGGGCCTGGCGAAGAGGATCAGCCCGAGCCGATGGGTATGGCGCAGCGCGCCGTCGACGGAATCGTCCCGCATCTCGGCGGGGCCGAACACCGCATAGACCGGCGCCGCGCCGCGCGGCGGCTCGTCATGGATGCGAACCTCGCCGCCCATGAGCCGGCCGAGCTCCGCATCGCCGCCGAGGACGGTGAGGATGGCGGCCCGCAGGGCGAGGAGCGGGTTGGCCGGAAGGGACAGGGCGTCGCTCATGTCAGGCCCCCCGTCGTGTCGATCAGCTCCTCGACCTCGCAGACGAGGTCGCGCCCGCGCCCGTCGGGATCGCCCGCCGCGCGGATGGCGAAGCGGCGCGAGCCGGAGACGAGCCGCATGGCGGGTGTGACGTCCGCCCGGTAGGCGAGGCGGATGCGGTGGGTCGCCACCGCATCCGAACGGCCGCCGCGCATGCGCTCGGCATGGCCGGTGGAATCCAGCGTGCCCCACAGGAGCGGGCCGGCCACGAACCGGCGAAGGTGCCCGCCGAACCCGTCCGGGTCGTCGACGAAGCGTTCGAGCACGTAGCGGCGTCGCCGCGCGCCGATGGGCGGGTGCGTCATGACAAGGCTCCGGGATCGGTGGATCAAAGACGCATCCGGCGGTGCGGCGCGACGAGCGCCTCCACCATCGGGGTGAGGGTCACCGGCAGGTCGCCCCGATGCTCGAACCCATGCGCCGCCACGAGCCGGATCGCCTGGGCGAGGGCAGGAGGGATCGGCGGGCCCGATCCGCCATATCCGGCATCGACCTCGATCAGGGCGGCGGCCCGGTACAGGGAGGGAAGGGCGGGCGAGACGATCAGCCCCGGCGCTTCCACCGTATCCGGCGCGAAGCGGACGAGGCCGGGGGCGAAGTCCGTGACGGTGCCCGTCGCATCCACCGAGCCCGCGCTCGCCAGGGCGACGAGGGGGCTCAGGGGAAGGGGCACGAACCCGTCCCGGGGCCAGGCCGTGAGCATCACCCGGTAGCGTCCGGGCGCCAGGATGCGCCGCGTCGCGAGTTCCACCATGGCGCGGGCGGAGGCGATCAGGCTCTCCACCAGACCGTCCTCGGCGGTGTTGTCCGGGTCGAGCCGCAGGTGGGCGCGCATGTCGGCCAACGTGACCGGCTCGACGATGGCGGCATCGACGCGTATCGGATTCATCGTCGTCTCCGGGTGGGACGGTGAAGGGGATGGGCGGAATGGATCTCGACATGCGGTCTGCGGGCATCGCGCTGCTGCTCGGCCTCGCCGCCGCGCCGGCCGGTGCCGTGGTCGGCGGCCGGGAGGCGCCGGATTCGGCCGGCTCGGCCGTGATGGTGCTGTCCTCGAACGGCGGCGTGTGCACCGGCATCGTCGTGGCGCAGGATTCGGTGCTGACGGCGGGCCATTGCGTGGCGGCGGGCCCCCGCCAGGGCGGCGCGGAGCACCGGGTGCATTTTCGCGACGAGGCGGGCCAGCCGGTGCTCGTCGATCTCGCGGCCCGCGCGGTCCATCCCGGCTACGATGCCGGCGCCATCGCCGGGCGTCGGCGCTCCATCGATCTGGCCCTCGTCCGCACCGCCACGCCGCTTCCCGGCCGCTTCCGGCCGACCCCGTTGAGCGCCGCACTGCCGCGCGCCGGCGAGAGCCTCGTCCTCTCCGGTTACGGGGTGTCGAAACCGGGCGAGCCGCGCACCACCGGCACCTTCCGCAGCGCCGTCCTCCCCGTGGTCGAGCCCTATGGGCAGAGCCGCATCCTGGTCTGGATGAAGCCGTCCGGCGGCGCATCCGGCGCCTGCCAGGGCGATTCCGGCGGGCCGATCGCGGATGCGCCCGGTGCGCCGCCGCTGGCTGTCTCAGCCTGGGTCGGGGGCGGCGCCTGCGGTAGCATCTCACAAGGCGTCCTGCTGGGGCCGCAGCGCGACTGGATCGACCGGACCCTCGCGGGCTGGGGCCGCTCCGCAGGCTGGTCCGCACCCTGACGCCGCTCTGCCTCAGCGACGGAACCGGAGCTTGGCCGAGGGATTGCCTTACGCTAGGCTTCATTCCAGGGACGTCCGGGGCTCATGCCGGGCGCGGGAGAGACACGATGTTCACGACCGCGCTGCGAAGGGTCGCCGTCACGGCGCTGGTCGGTCTCGTCCCGGCTCCGGCGCTCGCCGTGATCAATGGCGAAGTCTCCCTTGATCCCAATGGTTTGCGCGCCTCGGTGGTGCGCATCGAGAGCACCCAGGGCGAGATCTGCTCGGGCACGCTCATCGGTCCCGATCTCGTCCTCACCGCCGCGCATTGCGTCATGCACCAGGCCGGCTACAGCGTCGTCGCCGTCGACCGGTCGTTCCGCCAGCGCCGCATCTCCGCCATCGCGGCGTCGATGCACCCCGATTTCGTGCCCGGCACCACGCCGGAGGATCAGCCGGGCATCGATCTCGCCCTGATCAAACTGTCCGAGCCGTTAGGGGCGGATTTCCAGCCCCTCGATCCGCGCGGTGGCGGGGCCATCGGCACCGGCGAGTCGGTGGACATCGCCGGCTTCGGCGTGGTGGCCGAGAACCGCCGCAACACCGCCCGCACCCTGCGGCAGGCGCATCTCGTCTCCATCGGCTCGCTCCAGGTCGCCAACACGGTCACGGTGGTGACGGACCGGCGCAAGCTCGCCGAGACGGCGGGGGCCGGCGCCTGCCTCGGCGATTCCGGCGGGCCGATCCTGCGCGGCGGTCCGGGCGGCTACCAGATCGTCGGCGTGGTCAGCTGGTCGAGCGGCGCCATGCGCCAGGACAAGCGCGCCCGCACCGCCTGTGGCGGCTTCACGGCGGTGACCCCCACCGGCCAGCATGCCGGCTGGATCACCTCCCGCGCCGCCGAGATGGCCCAGCTCTCCCCGAGCGAAGCCCCCGCGAGCTTCCGCCGCTCCAACCGCTCCGATTGGATGGCGCGGCCGGGTCGGCGATGAGGGGCGGAGCGTCGATTCTCTTCACAATCGGCGTTCGTTCGTCGGCGTCATGCCTTGAAACGAGCCTCTGGGACGCGCTCAACGGAGGTGGGCTTTGACTGTGGACGGCCTCGGTCGTCACCGGTCTAGGTGGCCTCGCCGGGCGCAGTGTCTGTCCTCGGCGCTCCGCAGCCCTCCGGCTTCTGGATCAGTTGTGACCGTTCTGCGTCCAATGGATATTGGCGTCCAAGATGGACTCGTTCTCCGAGTGCAGACGCTCAGCTGATCCTGCGATGTGCTGAGCCACCACTTGGTGAGCGGTCTCGGCAGGAATCCCCGCTCGTGTCAGGTGCTCGACGAGCCGCGCACTGGCCTCCTGTGATGCGACGTGCTGCGCCTTCAGGTAGGCGATCGGGCTTACGGCTGACATTTGCGGCTCCATGCTGGGTTGCAGGGCTGAACGTCTCGGAGCGTCCCTGGCAATGGTGACGATGGGTATCTGGAAATCACAACCGGGCGTACCATCCACGGTTCGCATGAGATAAGCGGATAATCGGTTAAATCATTCTTTCGATAGCGCCGTTTGGTTCGTGGCGATAGAGGAAAAGTTCCTTCTCCTCAACATCTTGCCCTCTGGTGACTCGCACCCGACGCGAATGTCAGGGCCGCTCCCCGGCGATGCGCCACACGGGATGTCGCGTCGCTTCAAAGGATTCGAGAGATGCGCTTGCGGAGGCTGCCATGACACGCATAGGTAGCATTCACGCGTCTCCCTTCGAATTGCAAGTGCGCCACGATGTCAGCCTCGCTCAGTGTCGGCACAATTGTCGCGCGCATTTTCCCCAACGGAACGCGCTCCTTCTTTTCGGACAAAGGACATGAGGGATGGCCTGCCGTGCCGGACTACCCGGCGGATCTGTTTGCCGTTGCCGCCTATCTTCTGGAGACGGCGGGCGCCTACCACTATCTCGTGCCCCGAGACGAACCTGCGAATTGGAGTGCGTCGGCCCTGCTGATGGACCTCGACGAGCATGCCGAATGGGTGAAGTCCGGGCAGACGTGGATGGACCATGCCGCCGTTCCGGAACTGGTGACGCGCTTATGGAGCGAGGTCGGTAAATGTGCCGGCCACCCGGTGTTCGTCGAGCATCGCCCTCATGCGCCCCCTGCCGAGTGGTGGCTTCCGGCCATCGGTCTCCTCGTCATCGCAGACGAAGCCTGTGCCGATCTCGGATACGGAACGACCCGCAAGGTCGTCCCTTCCGGGAGCGCGGCGACAAGCTGGGTCTACGATGCCTGGTACAGCTCGCAGGAGCAGATCTACCGGAGCCTGCTGGAGAAGGCGCAAGCCCACATCACGTACTTTCCCCAGCACTCGACCGTCTGCATGCAGGCCGATCCAGACGTGGTCTGCGTTCAACCCAAATCGCGCACACCTCCGATGGGCTGCACGCTCCGGACCTTCAGTCACAACCTCGCGACGCTTCCCCCTCGCGGGATCGTCCGTGCATGCTGGCAACGGCCGCCCGGGCCGCTCGGATCCGACGACAACGACGCGCTCAACCTGTTGCTCATCCCGTACCCGTTCCAGGTCTCGGCCCAGTGGTTCCAGGGGCATGTTCGCTTGACCCCCGAAGAGGCCGACAGGTCGGCTGTGACGAACACGATGCCCTGGGGGTGGTTCGAGCTTCAGCAGCGATGGCTGAATGAGCCCACGCAGCTGGAAGGAAAGACCCGGCGCGACCTTCTGATCGACTTCACGGTCAAGCTCATCCAGCGTTCGATGGACGATGTCGGCCGTCTCCACGGCGTGGTCTTTCCCGAACTCGCGCTCGACTGGCCGATCTACGAAAGGATCGTCGAGGCTATCGCCACCCGCTTTCCATTCATCGAGTTTCTGGTCGCGGGATCGAGCATGAACTGCAAGGGTGAGGTCGCGAATGTCGCGCTCTCGAGCGTGTTCAAGGCAGACAATCCCGATTGGTTGGCGCGCACGATCACGACCAGTCGTTCGAAGCACCATCGCTGGCGCCTCGATGAATCGCAGATCTCGACCTATGCCCTGGCCTCCGCCCTCGATCCTCGCGTGACGTGGTGGGAGAAGACCATGGTCCCCAAGCGCGAAATCCACGTGAACGTATTTCGCGAAGCATCGACGTTTACGACGATGATCTGCGAGGACATGGCCAGGGTCGATCCCTGCCACACCGTCCTGCGTTCCATCGGCCCGAGCCTCGTCTTCGCGCTGCTCATGGATGGGCCGCAGGTACCGGAGAGATGGCCCGCACGCTACGCTACCGTGCTGGCCGACGACCCTGGGTCGTCCGTCCTCACCTTTACGTCTCTTGCCTTGATCGAGCGTGCGAACCGTACCGGACGCAAGGACGGGTCCCGGTCCGTGGCGTTGTGGAAGGAAGATACGGGGCGAACCGTAGCAATCCCCTGCCCGGAAGGACATCATGGCGTCGTCCTGACACTGTCCGGATATCGCACCACGGAAGCCACGTTCGATGGACGGCAGAACCGCGACGGGCGGGCATGGCGATTCCACGGTCAGCAGCCCGTCAAGCTCCGCCCGGTCGAATCCGGTGACGAGGCGATGATCGCCCTCGTCACCGGGGTAACGTGAGAATCGCGCTCATTCCCCTTGGCAGCCACGCGCGTCGGACGGCCTTATGGCTCAGTCGTCACCGCACGACCATGAGGCAGAGGCTGGTCGCGCCCGGTAGACGGCGCGACCAGCCTCTGCCGCCTCACGCGAATTTCAGCAGCTTGATCGCGTCGAAATCCTGCACGCCGCCGCCGACGCGCTTGGTCGTGTAGAACAGCACGTAGGGCTTGGCCGAGTAGGGGTCGCGCAGGACGCGCAGGCCGGCGCGGTCCACCACGAGAAAGCCGCGCTTGAAGTCGCCGAAGGCGATGGACAGGCTGTTGGCCGCCACATCCGGCATCGCTTCGGCCTCGGCCACGGGGAAGCCGAGGAGGGTCGCGATCCTGTCGGCCGAGACCGGCGGCTGCCACAGGTAGTTGCCGTCGGCATCCTTCATCTTGCGGATCGTGCTCTGGACCTTGCGGTTCATCACGAAGCTGGCGTTCTGGCGGTAGCCGGCCCGCAGGGCATAGACAAGGTCGAACAGCAGGTCGGACGGGTTGGCGCTGGGGAAGGCCCCCGCCGCGCCCGTGGCGACGAAGCCGAGCTTGCCCGGTACCCAGGCGGAATTCTCGACATTGTCCACGCTGAGGAAGCCGCGCGGGCGGCTGACCCCGTTTCCGGTGACGAAGGCGACGCTCTCCTGTTCGGCGAAGGCGGTCTCCACCTCGTCGGCGAGCCAGGCGTCGATATCGACGATGGCATCGTCGAGGAGCGTCTGGGTCGCCGCGGGCATGGCGTAGAGCTCCATGGCCGGGAAGCTCAGTTCAGAGAGGGACGGAGCGTCGGTCTGCGGCCGCGCCGCGGTCTCGGCGACCCAGCCCGAGACCGCATCGGTGGTGGAGACGGCGCGCTTGTAGAGCCCGCCCGAAATGGTGCGCACCGTGGCGAGCGCCCGGATCGGCGAGAGGTTGGCGAGCCGCTTCAGCACGTCCCGCTCGATGGCCTGCGGCACGAGATAGCCGCCATCGGGGCCGGAGCCGGCCGAGAGCGCCTTCTCCTCCAGGCGCTTCAGCCCGCCGCTCTCGCCCGCCCGGACATAGAGGTCGAAGGCGGCCTTGTGCTCCACGGAAGCCGGGTCCGGACGGGTCGGCCCATCACCACCCAGGGGCGGACGGCGGCCGTCCAGGGTCAGGCGGTCGAGGCGGGTGCGCGTCGAGTCGAGGGCCGCGTCGATGCGGGCGAGCTTCTCCTCGGTGAGGACATCGCCCGAGCGGCGCCCCTCGAGTTCGGCGAGCCGCCCGTCATTGGTCTCCTTGAAGGCCTCGAAGGCGCGGGAGAGTTCGCCCATGGCGGCGCCGATTTCGGCGTCGGAGGCGGGGCGCGCCGCTTTGTTTTCCAGAAGGGCGTGGTTTTCCAGAAAGCCGTGCGGATCGGCCTTGGTCTCCGGGGCGCTCGGCGAAACGTGAACACTCATGCGAACCTCGTCTGCTGGGTGAAGGGGGAAGGGGCGGAGGCCGTCCGGGGGGACGGCACGCCACGCGGCGCGAGCCGGTGCGCGAAGGCGCGCAGCTCACGGGCGAGGGGCGTCACCGTCCCATCCGGCGCGGCGGCGCAGGCGCCGGGCAGGAGCGGGAAGGTGACGAGGGAAATCTCCCAGAGGTCGATGGCGAGCAGGCGGCGCAGGCCGCCGCGCTGCGGGCTCGACCGCAGGGTGCGAAAGCCGATGGACAGACCGTCGAGGCCGCCCTCGCGCATCAGCGCGTCGACCTCGCGCCCGCGCTGGACGGCGAGGTTGATCAGCCCCTCCACCCGCAGGCCGCGCGCATCCTCGCGCAGGGAGAGCCACCGCCCGATCGGCTCGGCCGGATCGTGCTGGAACAGCATCCGCACACCCGCGGCCCCGCGCTCGCCGAGGCTCGCCGCGAAGGCGCCGGCGGACACGACGTCGTTGCCGAGATCGGGCACGCCGAACAGGCTGGCATAGCCGGTGAAATGGCCGTCCATGGAGGGCTCCCGAAGGGTGGGGTGACTGGGGTGAGGCGGTAGGATATCCTCATCATGCCGAGGATATCCCGGAGGTGCGTGTGCCGCTCTACATCAAGGACGACGAGACGGCGGGCCTCGTGGTGAAGCTCGCGAAAGCGTCCGGCGTCACCAAATCCGAGGCCGTGCGCCGGGCCGTCACGGCCGAACTGAACCGCCTGACCCCTCCGGTGCCGCTGCGCGAACGCCTCGCCGCCTTGAGGGCCCGTCATCCGCTGCCGAAGCCCACGGGGCAGGCCGCCGACAAGGCCTTCTTCGACGACCTGAGCGGAGAGTGACGCTCTTCGTCGATGCCTCCGCGCTGATCGCGATCATCGCCGGCGAGGCGGAGGCCGACGCGTTCGCGGATATCCTGGAGACCGATCCGGACAGGCTGTGTTCGGCGCTCTCGCTCTGGGAAACCATCGCCGGCCTCGTGCGCAGCTACGCCTTCACGGTCGAGGCGGCCCGCGAACGGGTTCGCCTGACTTGCGAGGAGGCGGAAATCCGCCTCGTTCCGATTGCCGGGCGTGAGTTCGAACTCGCCGTCGAAGCCTATGAGCGCTTCGGCAAGGGCCGGCATCCGGCGTCCCTCAACATGGGCGATTGCCACGCCTATGCCTGCGCGAGAGCCCATCAGGCGGTCCTGCTGTTCAAGGGCGAGGATTTCACCCTCACGGATATCGTTCGGGCCGGACCTTCCGGCTAAGCCACCGGCCCGATCGACGTGACACCCGAACCGTCGCGCCCCGATCGAGACGATGGTCCGGGTTGGCAATATCCGCCCAGATACACCAAGATTTCGCTTTCCTGATCGTAGATCAGTGACATTATTCGACTTCGATCGACTGCGAATCGGAAACGGGGGATCATCATGAGCTTGAGCGTTAAGCTATGCATCGCATCCGTTCTGCTGTGCCTGCTTGGACCGATCCCGGCCTCGGCCGCGGATCCCACCGCCGATGCCCAGGCTGCGGCGGCCCGCTGGGACAAGACCTACAATTCCGGCGACATGGACAGCCTCAAGGCCCTCTACGCCACCGATGCGATGGTGATCCCGAAGGGCGCAGCGGTGTCCGGCGCCGACAAGATCGGCGCCTTCTTCGCCGGGCTGAAGGCGAAGGGGTTCGAGGAGCACGCGATCAAGGTCAACTCGGCGCAGATGAAGGGGGACGTTCTCCTCGTCACCGGGCGCTGGTCCATGTCCGGCCCCGGCGAGGGGGGCGCGAAGAAGACGTTCGAGGGCAACTGGGTCAACGTCCTGGAGCGCGAGGGCAAGGACTGGCGCACGGTGCTGCACACCTGGAACTGACGAACCTATAACGCCGTCCCGTAGCCCACGGCCTCGCGTTTCTCCGCCTCGGTGAGGAAGTCCGCCGCCTGGACCCGGCGCCAGAGTGATTCCCGCTCCGGCGCCAGGGCCTCGATGGCGTCGAGATCGGGCTCCAGGCGGGCGGGGCCGAAGGCGGGCTCCAGCCATTGGGCGAGGCTCTCGGCGGTGCGGCGCGCCAGCGGGATCACCGTCTGCCGGTAGAAGGCGCGGTTGGCCTCGGCGTAATTGGCGTGGGTGTTGTCGCCCGCGAGGCCCAGCAGCAGGGGCGGCACGCCGAAGGCCAGGGCGATCTCGCGGGCGGCGGCGGCCTTCGCCTCCACGAAATCCATGTCCTTCGGCGAGAGCGAGAGCGGCTTCCAGTCGAGGCCGCCCTCCAGCAGCAGCGGCCGGCCGGCATTGGCCGCGCCCTGGTAATTCGCCTCCAGCTCGCCCTTGAGGCGGGTGAATTGCGCGTCGCTCAAGGTCGCACCGGTGGAGGTGGCGTAGACCAGCGCCCCGGAGGGCCGGGCGGCATTGTCGAGGAGCGCCTTGTTCCAGGCCCCGGCGGCGTTGTGAATGTCGAGCGCCACCGCCGCCGCCTCCATCGGCGACAGACCGTAATGGTCGTCGGCCGGGTGGAACAGGGTGAGGTGTAGGATCGGCGGCACGCCCTCGCGGGTCTGGTCGTGCCGCAGAACCCGCCCGCCGACGGTATGGTCGTAGGCGATGGGCCATCCATCGGGGCCCGGCACCACCCGCATCCGGTCCGGACGCAGAGCGTGGAGTTCGCGCGGGGTGCCGTCGAGGCTCAAGGCTTCGAGATACGCGTTCCCCGAGACCATGAGGTGGCCGTAGAGCGTCTCCAGCAGGCGCGCGCCGCCCTCGCGGGCATTCGGCCGGGCAAGCAGCGCGAGGAGCGGATGCGGCCCCGCCCGGTCCGTCAGCACCAGGGGCAGGGCGGCGGCGGCCTCCGCCACCAGCCGCACCGCCCGGTGGACGATGGCGTTGCGCTGGAACCCCTCCCGCGCCAGCGCCCCGTAATCCCGCGCGGTCCACACCGCCCGGCCTTCGCCATAGAAGGCGATGCCGAGGCCGGAAACGGGCGCCGCCTTGGTCTCGGCCACGGGAAAGGCGGCCCGCGCCAGGCGGGTGAGAAGGTTCGGCATGGGACTGTCCTCGACGGGGAACAACCCTCCCCCCTTTGCGGGGGAGGGTGGTCGCGGAGCGACCGGGAGAGGGGCGGCGCAGGTCTACCCTGAGAAGGCGGTGGCCGTTGTGCTGCCCCCCTCTCCCCGCACGCGGCGAGGCGGCAGCCGACGGTGAGGGGGCGCGTCCGAAGGAGCCATATCCGGAGAGACCCCCTCACCCTCGCCCTAGCGGGCTCACGTCGCCTCCCGACAAGGGGAGGACGACGTCCTCTCCCCGCCCGGCGTGGAGAGGGGGATCAGCCTCTTTTGAATAGGGACGTGCCCTCAGGCTGTTGGACCCGAAGGCCGGCGCTTATTCCCGTCTCCCCGCCCGGCGGGGAGAGGGGAATGCGCTCACATCCGTCGGATCCTCGGCTCGGCCCTCTGCCCCAGCATCAGGTGAGTCAACGCCCAGACGAGGGCGTCGAGGCGGTCGGGGGAGGCACCGCTGGAGAGGCCGCCCGGCCCGAAATCGCAGAGCTCGTCCTCGAGCGCCGGCAGGCTGCCGACATGGTGGACGCGGCCCTGCGCGTAGAGCACCGAGACCGGCTCGGCCCGCAGATACTTGCCCCGCGTCGCCCGCACCGGGATCACCGGCACCGAGGCGTCGACCTCGGCGATGACCGCGATGGCCATCTCGCCGCCCTGGTTGACCTCGACCACGAGGCTGTCCGCCTCCAGGCGGTGGTAGAGCGCCAGGGCAGCGCCGGCCCAGGCCTGCGGGCTCGCCCGGCCCAACGTGGCGTCGGCGACCACATAGGCATGCCCGTCCGGCCCGAGCCCGGCGGCGACGATCCCGCAGGCATCGGCCCCGGCCTTCGAGGAGGCGGGCGGGTCCACCGCCACGACGATCCGCCGAAGCTCCGGCATCCCGTCCCGGCGCGCGGCCTCGATCCCTTCCCGCGTCCAGAGCGCGTCGGGCCGGTCCTCGATCAGCTCGCCGTCGAGCTCCTGCCGCCCGAGCCGCGTGCCGGCATAGCGCCCCACCACGGCGTCGAGGAAGGAGGGCGCGAGGTTGGCGGCGTTGTCGGCGGTGCGCGAGCGGCTCACCACCGTGAGCGGGTCGGCGAGGATGCGGCGGATCAGCGGGATCGGCCGGGGCGTGGTGGTGACGAGGTTGCGCGGCCGCTCACCGAGGCGCAGGCCGAACTGGATCATGTCGTAGGTGGCGTCAGGCCGGCGCCATTTGGCGATCTCGTCGGACCAGGCGGCGCCGAATTGCGGCCCGCGCAGGGAATCCGGCTCCTCGGCCGAGAAGGCCATCGCCACCGCGCCGTTGGCCCATTCGAGCCGCCGCCGCGAAGGCGCCCAATGCGGCCGCGCCCCGGAGAGCGCCAGCAGGCCGGACGGCCCCTCGATCATCACGTCGCGCACGTCGGCATAGGTCTCGCCGATGAGGGCGATGCGGCCCACCGCCCGGGCGCAGAAGGCGGGGTCGCCCGTGGCCAGCGCCCGCACCCATTCGGCCCCCGTGCGGGTCTTGCCCGAGCCGCGCCCGCCGATCACCGCCCAGGTCGTCCAGTCCCCCCGCGACGGGCAGGGCGGCAGCTGGTCGTTTCGGGCGTTATGGAGCCAGTCCGAGGCCAGCGCCCGGATCAGGTGCGGCGGCAGGCTCGCCAGGAAACCCGGCATCCGGCCGCTCGCCGAGGCATGCCGCATAGCGCGCCGCGATTGCCGCGCGCAGGGCGGGCAGGTCGCTGTCATCGGCCGGGGGGCGGGACGTCTCGTGAGCCCCGTCCGCAAGGTTGCGCTGCGCATCGCTCCGCTCCCGGTCTTCGCTAGAGAGGTCGTCGAGCAGCCGTTTCAGGCCGCCGAGGTCGCGCAGCACCTTCGCGGAATCGAGCGCGGGCGGCGTGTCGCCGCTCAGCGCCGCGTCGAACCTCGCGATCTGGCGGCCGATATGGGCGCGCAGGGCCTCGCCCAGATTGTCCATCACCCGCGCCGCCGGAGGGGCCGCCCCGGCCTTCGGCGTGCGCGGCGCCGGGCGGGCGCGAGGCCTGCGCTCGAAGCCGCAGGCGCGGAACAGGGCCGGCGCGCCGGCGACGGTGCCGCCCAGCGCCAGAGCCAGCGTCGCGGGCTCGATCTCCATCATCCCGTAGAGCGTCTCCACGGCGCGCCGCCGCGCGGGCGCCCAGGCTCCGGGGTCGAGCCGACGCTGCGCATCGCTCACCCCCTCGCGCCAGCCATGCTGGCGGTTCCACGTGCTGATCGTCTGGGGGCGGACCCCCGTCCGCTCCGCGATCTCGCGGCTCGTCATGCTCGTCGTCCGCATCAACTGCTCGACGAGTTTTCGTGTTTCCAAGGGAAGCTCCATGTCGCTGCCCCTCTCGTCACACTTCTTGAGCGTTCCTCATTGATACAGAAGGAGCGTCACGCTGTCAATCATAAATTCCTATTTTAGGATTTTTAGGCGGTCGACTGGTGGGGGCGGTTGGACGCCTGACGCTTGGTTGCGTCTGGTCCCGACCCATGGCAGGCCCTGGAAAGGTCCGCTTCCCGGCAGCTTAGTGGACGAAGACCTATGACCAGAACGGGTGGATTTGCGACTGTGCGCTTTCGAGCAGCAGGCATGCTTTGAAGGCGCCGATGTTTTCCCCATGTCATTGCAAGCTATCTGAGCTACCTTGCTTGCGCATGCGTGCGCGCGTACTTTTCCATTATGCAAACGCACGATCAGTATAATGGTGTGTTCCTTACGGATGACAGCCGATTCGCCGGGCACCTGCGGATCGCAGGGGCTGACAGCCTTGGGAAGCTCATAGGAAAAGAGCCCTGGGAGTTTCCAGATACAGAATACACAGATATTCATGGCGTGCTAAGCGACGGCAAGAAAGCGTCACTTCTGGATTGCGTGTCTCATGGTCAAACGCAGCACCGCTTTGATAAAAACACTCAATTTGAGAGCGAGTTTTTTCCAAACTATATTGCTGTTGGGGAAGAGTTTATACGCTCCGACGAGCCTATCATCCGGGCTGTTCGCTACCAATTTGAAAACTTAGCCAGCCTACTTAGCGGTCAAAAAACCTTCCGGTCTCTTCACCCAGGCCTCGACAGCATCCGCAAGTTGCTGGAGGAGGATCATAAGCAGTCGGCGATGATCGCTGAAGAGCATGGATGGCCGAAACGCCCCTTCGAACCGGAGATCGGCTATCATCCGCATCTGCTGTATTTCAGTGGTGCGTGGGAAATTATATCGTTAGATACTAATATTGGGCGGATATCTCTAACAAATCGCACCTCTTATGGCATGGGGAGTGCGGCTGGGATTGGTTTTGACAACAAGGTGACCGCCAATATCGAGTTTACCGAACCTAAGACGCTCAGCGCCGCCATCCAAGCCCTGTATACCTTGCATGGTCTTTTCGAGCTCAGTTTAGGACGTCGACAGCGCTATCAGTGGATTGAGCTAGAGCTCACGCATCGTATGGAAGGCGATCAACACGACTGCTACCAAACAGCTAGTTTGTACTGGAGTTTATGCAACGAGCGTGTTGAAGATGACTCAAAGACGCATCCGGCAGACACTCTCTTGGCCCCCAATCGACGTCCTGATGAGTTCGTCAAAGTGGCAGCCGGATGGATGGATAGCGCCGCGACCATGGGCGATCCTCGGGAACGCTTTGCAACTGCGTTTTTCGGGTCCTACGGCATCAATCGAATCGTCGGCGCCGCCAACATGTTCGATCTGCTGCCGGAGAGTCACGCGCCAAAAAAGAAGAAGCCCGATGTCCCCCTAGCGGAGGCAGTGAAGCACAGCCGCGAGATATTTAAGGCCCTACCGGACAGCTTTGCCAAGCAGTCGGTACTTTCGGCCTTGGGTCGTGTCGGCACTGCCAGTCTTCGTGATAAGGTTTTTTACCGGGCAGACAAAATCATCTCGGCGGTCGGCAACAAGCTCCCGGACTTGCACCTGCCATGCAATCATGCCGTTCTGGCAAGAAATCACTACGTCCATGGCAGCCAAGCATCATTTGATTATCAGGACCACTTCGCAGAATTCGCATTCATCACTGATACACTTGAATTTGTATTCGCCACCTCCGACCTTTTAGATATCGGATGGGATTTGAAGGGCTGGCTGGACGGAGGAACATCGATGACACATGCCTTTGGAGCCTTCATCGTAAACTACACGGGAAACATTCGCCGCCTCAGCGCTTTAATCGAGAATAGTCCTGGCGATGGCCCCGCATCTTTGAAACTTTGCTGTCGATGAAACCAGCTTGGCAAGCAGAAGACTGAATTTTATTGCACAGTGCCGAACATGGTACGTGTTGCTTAGAAACGTGGAGAATGTCTGGTTCAGGACGCAATGTACGACATACAGAAACAATCGACATAGGCGCTGTGCGGTCAGTATGGCAGCTTACCGAACGACTGCTTCAAGCCACCGGTAGCGGCGTCTTGAGCGGCAACTTTGGGTCGGATGCGGAGCGTCCGCTTCTGGGCCGGGGTCCAGCTTCCGCAAACCACCCTGAGCCGACCTTCCTAGCTAGTGCCTAACTTCGGAAATCATTCGCTTCGGTCGGCCAGGGAATGGTGAGAGAGTCTTCACGAGCGCGGGCTCGATCACGTGCCGAAACCGCCGCCCTTTGGCGGCGGTCCCGTCTGTCGACGTGGCGGCGCGCGTCAACCTTCCCCGCTCAAGCCGGGATCGCGTCCGCGCTGAGTGGCGTCCGGGGGCGGGGCATGATCGTCGCCGGGCAGGGCGGCGGGTCGTCGTCGTCGTTGTTTCGACGGCGCGGGCGGAGATAGCGGTGCAGGTTCGCGAGGCGCGGCCGGCGGCGCGGCGCGGGCCGGGGCGCGTCGGCGGCGGTCGTCTCCGGGGCGGCAGGGCCGTCGAGTTCGGCGAGCGCCGCGAGCAGGGCATCGACGGTGACCGGCTCGGCCCTGGCCCCGGTGAGGCAGCGCAGGCCCGGCGCGCTCTCGAGGGCGCAGGCATCCGAGACCCAGGAGGCCAGGATCGTCCGCTTCTCCTCGCGGGAGAGGAGCGGGTGCGCCAGCACCTCGCGCGGATGACGAAACACGTCCCCGGGGGCGACCACAGCCTGCCAGGCCTCGAACGAGGCCGGCTGCGTGGCGGCGGGGTTCATGGGGCCGGAATGCCCGGCGCCGGAACGGGACAAGTGCGTTTCCCTCATCGACATGATCGATCCTCCCTATGGCTGTGAGGCAGGACTGAGAACGGGATGCGGCCCTCGCGGGCCTGAAGGCCCCCGAGGGTCTCTCTCATGATCGGCGTCGGCGATCAGGCGGCCTCGGCGTGGTCCTCGACCTGGGCGGGCGCGTTGTCCTGGCCCACCGCCTGAGCCGCGCCGCCGATGGCGATGCGGCGGGGCTTGTAGGCCTCCGGCACCTCGCGCACGAGGTCCACGGTCAACAGCCCGTTGTCGAGGCTGGCTCCGGTGACCTTCACATGGTCGGCGAGGTTGAAGGTTTGCCGGAAGGGCCGAGTCGCGATCCCGCGATGGAGATAGGCGCGCTCTCCGTCCTGGCCCGCCTTCTGGCCCGTCACCTGAAGCACGGTGTCGTGCTGCGTCAGGTCGATCTCATCCGGGGTGAAGCCCGCCACCGCCATGGTGATGCGATAGGCATCGTCGGCCACCTTCTCGATATTGTAGGGCGGCCAGGTGGTCGACGGCTCGATCCGGGTCGCCTGGTCGAGCAGCGAGATCATGCGGTCGAAGCCGACGGTCGAGCGATAGAGCGGTGCGAAATCCAAAGTCCTCATGACCACATCCTCCTAAAGAGCAACGTGATGACAAAGCGCGCCGGACACCGTGTCCGGCGCCAGAATGCGAGCCCATCCGGGCCTCGCACGCGCATAACGCCGATGGTGGGATGTGGTTCCGGGGCGATGTCGATTTTTTTCGCAGTGTGAAGGGCCGGGCTTCGGACCTCTCGCGGGCAGCGCGGGGCTGCTGGGTTCTCACATCTGCTCGTGCAGGCAGAGCGCGTCCCTCTCCCCCTTGTGGGGAGAGGCTAGGAGTGGGGGTGGCTCCGCTAGAGTTGTGCCCGCTCAGCTTGGATCATAGGCATCGTATCCAGCGGCGGTGAGATAGTTGCGGCACTCGTTCGGCCGGAAGGCAGAGAAAGCCTCTCGAATGGCGATGGTCAGGTCGTCGGCGGTTCGCGCTGCGGCGGTCCGAAGGAGGGCTTTGACCTTGGCAAAGACTTGCTCGATGGGATTGAACTCGGGACTGTAGGGCGGGAGGTAGAGAACTCGTGCGCCGACCGCCTCGATGGCCTCGCGCACCCCAGCGACCTTGTGGGCGTTCAGGTTGTCGAGGATGACGGTATCGCCGGGCTTGAGCACCGGAGCCAGGGTGTCGGTGACGTAGGCCCGGAAGCGCATACCATTCGTGGCTCCATCGAAGACGGTTCTGGCGATCAGTCCCGTGGCGCGCAGGGCGGCGGTGATGGTAGTGGTCTTGTAGTGCCCGTGAGGCACGGCGATCCGGCAGCGTTCGCCGCGCGGAGCACGACCATAGCGGCGGGCCATCTTGGTCGTGGCGGCCGTCTCGTCGAGGAAGACCAAGCGATCCGGATCGAGATCGGGTTGGCGCTCGAACCAGTCCTCGCGTGCGGCCTTCACATCCGGCCGCTCCTGCTCGGCCGCGTGGACAGCCCCTTTTTACGGGTGATCCCATGCCGGGCGAAGAAGCGTGACAGGCTGCTCGTGCTTGCCCGGACGCCCCGTTCCGAGAGCCTGTCGCGCAGTTCCCGCAGGAAAGAGAGCGGGTGCTCTTCGTAGATCCGAAGGATCAGGGTCGCCTGCGCTTCCAGGCGCTGCGAGTTGCGGTCGCCGCCCATGGGCCTGGGCGCGATCCGCCCGTCCTGCCGAAAGCGCTCGTGCCAACGGATCGCGCTGGCTGCCCCGACCCCGAAGCGTTTGGCAGCCTGACGCCGCGATGCACCTGCTTCAATCGCGGCGACCACACGCTCGCGCAGATCGACCGACAGGGCTGACGGCATGGCAATCCTCCCTCATAAGCCCGTCCAGTGAATCACACGCCAGCCAGATCGCCTACCCCAAGCGATTCAACCCGCCAGGGCACGGCTCTAGCCTCCGAAGCAGCAGGAGGGTCGCCCGACCACCCCCACCTCCAACTCCTCCCCACAAGCTCGACGGATCTCGGGCAGGCCCGAGATCCGCTGGGGAGGAGGTCAGAGCCGTGCATCTCGCGCGATCTGCGAACGGTGGGGCCGGGCTCTCAGCGGGCGCCGGCAAATTGCTTGATCACCGCGAGCGGGGCGGCGGGGGCCGGCCACAGGACGAGGCGGTAATGGTCCTCGCCGTCCAGGCGGTCGTCGGTGAGGGTGGTAAGGCCGCCGAAACAGGCGCGGACGCGGTAGGTGCCGGGGGCCACGGACAGGATGTCGATGGACCCGCCCGTGCATTCGTGGATTTCGAGCCGGCCCGAGGGCAGGTCGAGGCTCGCCTCCACCACGTGGTCCCAGAGGTCGAGGGCCTCGTCGGGCGGCCCGTCGAGGAGGTCGAGCTCCACCGGCACGGACATGTTGCGCTCGGGCTGGATGACCACGAGGAACGGCGCCGTCTTGACCCTCAGCTGGAGGTCCTCTTCGGTGTAATCCAGCGCCGCGTCGGGCATCTCGCCGTGATCCCAGAGATAGAACTGGTGATAGTCGGCGAAAATCTCGTAGCGCTTCTGCATGGCATCGCTCCCGCTGGCACGACCGGAATAGGACGTCCGGCCGGTTTTCGCGATGACCCCGTCCGATGGCGGTGCGAAGGCCGGTCGCGTGGCGGTTGGCCCCGCCTCATTCCGCCGGGGCGAGGGGCCGGGACCGGTCTTTCCCCGTGAAGCCGAAGAAGCCGACCGCCGAGGCCACGATGACGCCGCCGCAGGCCGCCGCGATCCCGAGCACGAGCCCGAACCCGCCCCTCTCGTGCAGCAGGGCGATCAGCGGCACCGCGAACCCGCTCACGGTGAAACCGAGGAAATAGCGCACGCTGTAGGCCCGCGCGCGGTAGAGCGGCGGCACGTAGCGAGCCACCATCGCGTCGTTGATCACCACCTGCCCGTAGAGCGCGGCCATGGTCAGGACGAGCCCGGCGAGGAGCGGGACGCCGCTGCTCAGGGCGGCGATTCCGAGGCCCAGCGGCTGCAGCACGGACAGGCCGAGGAACAGCGCCGGCAGGCTGTAACGGTCGATCAGTCGCCCCGTGAGGAGTTGGGTCAGGGCTCCCACCATGAAGACCAGGGTGGCCACGGAGCCGATCAGCGCGAGGGGCAACCCCTCGCCGACGCGCTCGTCCACCACCTTCGGCAGGGCGATGGTGGTGATGTTGAAGGTCATCCCGCCGGCCACGATGGCGCAGGCGAAAACCACGAGCAGGGGGATGGGGCGGGACACCGCGAGCACCGCCTTCCCCCCTTCCTTGCCCTGCGCGCCCTCGCCGTCGCCGGGGACCATGGCCAGAAACGCAGTCCCGCAGGCGAGGCAGACCAGCCCCGGCACCACGAAGGCCGCCTGCCAGCCGAACCCCGTCGCCAGCAGAGCCGTGACACCCGAGGCCGTCGCGGCGCCGACATTGCCCCAGACGCCGTTGACGCCGAGGTCCCGCCCGAGGCGGCGCGAGTGGGAGACCAGCATGGTCGAGCCGACCGGGTGATAGATCGCCGAGGCCAGCCCGAGCACGCAGAGCCACAGGGCGAAAGCCGTCGGGCTGGCGGCGCTCGCGACCCCGAGGCACGACAGGCCGTAGCCGAAGAAGAACACCGCCAGGAGGTTTCGCCGTCCGAACCAGTCGGCGAGCCAGCCCATCGGCAGCGCACAGAGGCCGAAGGCCACGAAGGCCCCGGTGGCGAGCGCGATGAGCTCCCCATAGGAAAGCCCGGTCTGCGCCGCAATGGCGATCACGGCCGTCGGGTAGATCAGCAGCACGAAGTGATCGAGGGCATGCGCCACGTTGACGAAGCGCAGGGTGCGGCGGGACAGGGTTTCGGCGTCCATCGATAGAGGATCTCCGCAGGCAGGCCCCGCTCTAGCTGACCCGTTGAACGCTGTCGGGCCGAAGGTGTACGCGATCGGGCCAAGGCAAACGACGCCAAGGCAAACCGCGCCGACGGGGAAACCATGCGCTCCATCAGGGCCGAGGATTATCAGGACGTGCCGCGCGCCGTCGCGGTGATGCCCAAGACCTTCGTGGCCGGCAGCCGCACGGAGCGGCACTCCCACAAGCGGGCGCAGCTGCTCTACGCCACCGCCGGATTGATGATGGCGACCGCCGAGGACGGGACCTGGGTGGTGCCGGAGGGCCATGCCCTGTGGATCCCACCGCGCCTCCCCCACGCGGTGGTCATGCATGGCGAGGTCGCCATGTGCTCGGCCTATCTGGCCGTCGAGGCCATCGCCGGCTTCTCCGAACGGGCGCGCGTCATCGAAGTCTCGCCCCTCCTCGCCGCCGCCCTGGTCGCCCTGACAGGCGAGCCCGTTCTGTATGACGAGACGGGTCGCGGCGGGCATCTGGCCGCCCTGGTGCTCGACGAGACGAGACGCGCCCCCGAAACCCGGTTGACCCTGCCCTTGCCGCAGGATGCCCGCCTCCGGCGGATCTGCCTCGGGTTGATCGACGATCCCGCCTTGGCGCTCGGTCTCGACGCCTGGGCCGACCGGGCCGGCGTGAGCCGCCGGACCCTGACGCGCGGGTTTCGCCGGGAAACGGGCCTCAGCTTCGGGCAGTGGCGCGCGAGGGCCAGGATCGTGCGGGCCCTGGCCCTCGCGGCCGATGGCCGGGCGGCACGCCACGTCGCCGCCTCGGTCGGCTATCGGAGCCTCCAGGCCCTGAGGGGCAGGACCCAAGCGTTGATCGGGCAGGAGGGGGACACCCGGCCGGGCTTGGCCACCGTCGCTCCGCCGGATTGAAGAGCGTCGTCCGTCCCGGCAGGATCGGTCATGCCCCGAGCCCGAGGAGCCCGCAGAATGGGTCGACATCCGCGACCTCCCCAGCGCCGTCTCGGACCCGTTCGGGGCCGATCGCGATGCTGATGCGTCTGCTCGCCCTGTCGCTGGCGATATCCTCGCCCGCCTGCGCCTTCGACGAACTCCTGGTCCGGCCGCCGACGAGTCTGGCGGACGAGTGCGTGAACGGCCTCGTCGAGCATCGAACAGGCCAGTGGAAGCGGCGGGACCGGCCGCTCAGCTCCGGGGCGTTCGGGAGCGTCGAGGAGATCGTGCGGGACGTCGACCCGCCGGCCCTGCGCACCCTGGCGGAGCGCGGGTGCAGCCGGCACTTTCGGCATCTCTTCCTCTCCTGCACACGGGTCGATTGGTCCGAAAATGCTAGTCCCGCCCTCCGGCCCATGGGCGTTTCGGCCGAAACGGAGGCAGAGATGATGCGGGTCATGCGCGGATGCCTCACCGACCTGAAGCAGGCGGGCGTGCCGCCGGTGAGGAAGCGGTGAGCGCGCAGCCGGACGGCTGGAAGCGCCTGCCGTTCGGTAAGCGGGACGAGGCTATCGGGAGGTCGTGGTCCCCGACGATCCGGGTGGACATTTCCGGTCGGTCGTTCTCCGTCTATCCATCGGGCGCGATTAGGAACGCGACGCGGCGGTTCCGCTGCCGTCCGGCGGGGTCGTCGCGACCATCGGGATTGGCGTTGGGCGCGACCGGCATGGTCTCGCCCTTGCCCGCCGCCGACAGGCGCCCGGCGGCGATGCCGCGCCCCACCAGCCAAGCGCGGACGGAGACCGCCCGGCGCTCCGACAGGGCCTGGTTGTAGGCGTCCGCGCCCATGGCGTCGGTGTGGCCGGTGATGGCCATACGGGCCTTCGGCATGGCCGCGAGAACCTCTGAGAGCCGGACCAGGGCCGGGCGGGCTTCGGCGCGGATCACGGACTTGTCGAAGTCGAACAGGACATCGCTCGGCAGCTCCACCAGGATGGCCGCGCCCTCCCGCCGGGCGCCGAGGGCGGAGAGGTTGGCCTCCGTCTTCAGACGCGCCTCGGACGTCATGCCCTTCGCCCCGAAGGAGGAAGCGCCGCCCGAACTAGCCGCAGCGCTCGGTTGGGGCTTCTCCTCCCAATGCGAGGCGGGGAGGCCGATCTCGGCGAACCGGGAGGGAGCGTCGCCGATCGCGGCCCCGCCCGCCGTCACGGTGTAGCTCGACGCATGTCCCTCCGGAGCGAGCCCGGGCAGTGCCAGGATCGCCGCCAAAAGCACTGCCCCTCTCACGGGGTCAGAGCCAGCGGAACGGTGATGCCAGGCGCGTTGATGTCGTCGCCGGACCGGCCGGGGTTGAAGACCAGCGTCAGCCGGCTCGCGTCGGAGGGCAGGGCGCCGGGGAAAACGAGATCGCCCTCCATGGTCCGGCCGTTGAGAACGCGCATCCACTTGTTGTCGGCGATCTGGCGCAGGTGGAGACGCTGTTCCGCCCCGTCGCCCCAGGCGAGGTAGGCATTCTGCCGGTCGTTCATGTTGACGAAGGTCGTCTTGTGGCTGTCGAAACTCGCCAGCAGGCGGACCGTCGTGGCGTCCTCACCCAAAGTGACGGATTTCACCTGTACGGTCAGGCCCACCGGCGCGCTGACCTGCCCTCCGGCGATCGTCACCGTCCGGTCCGCGGCAAGTGCCGCGACGGGCAGCAGGGTCATCAACGCGAGGGCAGTTAGTCTCGAAACCAAAGCGGCGTTCCTTTCGAACGGAGAGACGCGGGCTTACGGTCAAGCATATAGAGAAATCGGCCCCCGCCGGAAGATACGGGTGCCGCCAAAGCGAGGCGGGACCGGAGCCACGCCTCGTCTGCAAGTTAAGTGGGGGCGACACGTCAGCCTCCCGCCGCTCCCGCTCAAGGGGATTCCCTCACACGATGCCGCTGGCTTCGAACGGCCACGGCTTTCCGAGCCGTTCGGCGACCTTCGCCGGATCGTGGCCGACCTCTGCCACGGCCGCCTCCACCTCCTCGCTCGGGGTCTGGAAGTAACGGGCCCAATAGGCCTTGTCCCGGGGCTCCTTCAGCGACACCGTGGTGGGCGCCTCGGGCGTGGATCCATCCATGCTCATCGGGCGGCTTCCTCAGCTTCGGTGCCGGGGCGGTCGCTCGGATCGTCCGGCGTTTCCCGGACGGTTCCGCTGACCGTATCCTTCGGCCCGGTCGCGGCGCTGTTCTGCTCGGGCTTGCCGGAGCCACCGCCGCGCGATCGGTCGTAGAAGGATGCGGCCAGATCCTCGTTCACCTTGGTCGGTTCGGGCGGTTTCGTCGTCTCGGACATGCGTCGCTCCCTGATCTGACGGGGCAACGCCTGAAGCGCGATGCGGGTTCGGGCCGGCCTCAATCGAGGTAGCTCAGGGCCATCCCCGTCCGGGGGTGGGGGAACACTCCCATACGCACCCCATAGATCGCCTCCAGCCCCTCAGGCGTCACGATCTCGACCGGGGTGCCGCGCGCGATGAGGCGTCCGCCATGGAGCGCGATGAGGTCGTCGCAGGTGCGGGCCGCCATGTTCACGTCGTGCAGGACCACGATGACGGTGAGGCCCCGCTCCTGGGACAGGTGACGCACGAGGGAGAGCACCTCGATCTGGTGGGCGATGTCGAGGGCGGCGATGGGCTCGTCGAGAAGCAGGCAGCGGGCATTCTGCGCCACCAGCATGGCGAGCCAGACGCGCTGACGCTCGCCGCCGGAGAGGCTGTCCACCATGCGCTCGGCGAAGGGTGTCACCTTGGTGAGCCGCATCGCCTCGGCGATGGCGTCCCGGTCGGTCGAGCCCAGTCGGCCCAACGCCCCGTGCCAGGGATAGCGGCCCATGGCGACGAGCTCCTTGACCAGCATACCGGGCGCCTGCGGCGTCGCCTGCGGCAGGTAGGCGACCTCGCGGGCGAAGGCGCGGTCTCCCAGACTCTCGATCGATGCGCCCTTGAACAGGAGACGGCCACCGCTCGGGGCCTGCTGGCGGGCCAGAAGCTTGATCAGGGTCGACTTGCCCGAGCCGTTATGGCCGATGAGGCCGATGACCCGCCCGGTGGGGATGGTGAGGCTCAGTGGGTGCAGCAGCACGCGTCCCGGAACGGAAAACGTGACCCCGTCGAGGCTGTAGTCCGCATCGTCCGGACTCGGCTCGCGTCTCGCTCCCGCATCGGCTCGGCTCAAGGACATCGTTCGCCCGTTCGACGCTGCAACGCCGCCATGATGGTGGGATCGAGGGCCGCGTCAGGCCCGCGCACCGGCCCTCTGCCGGTCGGCGAGGAGCGATTGGGCGATCTCATGCCCCCGCATGACCAGGATGGACAAGAGGGTATCGCTCAGACCGTGGGTCGGCTCGCTGAAACCCTGGACGTAGATGGCGGGCTCGAAGCCGGGCCGGGTGGCGAGGCGGTAGTCGCGTCCGATGGCGCCGTCGGTGAGATGCGGCGTGAGGGCCGGCATCATGGTCTCCAGACGGTCGCGGCGGTACCCCGTGGCGAGAATCACGGTGTCGTAGAATTCCCGCGTCGTGAGGCCGGTGGCGGCGTCCAGGGTTTCGAGGACGATCTCGCCGGCCTGCTCCGAGGACCCGACCACGGTGGTCCTCGGTCGTAGGGCATGGCGATGCTCGCCGCTGACCTTCTGCTGGTAGAGGAGATCGAAGATCCGCGTCAGCAGGTCGGTGTCGATCACCGAGTAATTGGTGCCGCGGAACTCGTCGATGATGGCCCGGCGATGGGCCTCGGGCTGGCCATAGACGAAGTCGGTGAAGTCCGGGTTGAAGATCTCGTTGACGAAAGGGCTGTCATCGGCGGGCTTCAGCGCCTGGCCGCGGAAGATCATGGCGATGTCCGCGTCGGGGATACGACTCTGCAGGTCGAGGAACAGCTCCGCCGCCGTCTGGCCCGCGCCGATGACGGCGATGCGCGGCCGGCGCGTGGAAGCCTCCGGCAGGGGAACACCGTCGATCCGCGACAGGTAGCGCGAGGAGTGGAACACCCGGGCGCTGCTCTGCAACTCCTCGAAGACCGGCAGGATGCGCGGCTCGCCCCCGGTGGCGAGGATGACGGCGCGGGTACGCCGCCTCTGCTCGCGGCCATCGGCCTTGCGTGAATGGACCAGCAGGTGGCGGATGGTATCGCCGCGTCCCTCCGGCTCGATGGCCAGCACCGTATCGCCGTAATCGCAGCGATCGGCGAAATGCCCCGCGACCCAGCGCAGATAGTCGTTGAACTCGATCCGGCTCGGGAAGAACGACTTGCGGTTGATGTAGTCGATCAGCCGGCCGTGGACATGCAGGTAGTTGATGAAGGTGTAGGGACTCGTCGGATCGCGCAGGGTGACGAGATCCTTCAGGAAGGAGATCTGCATCCCGCTATCGGGCAGAAGCATCCCGCCATGCCAGACAAACTCGTCCTGGCGCTCCAGAAAGCGCACGCGCGGTTGGCGGCCCTGCTGCCGTCCCGCCTCGTCGAGGGCGATGGCGAGCGCCAGGTTCGACGGGCCGAAGCCGACGCCGACCGCGTCGTAGGCCGGTGCTTCGTCGTCGTCCCAGCGCCCGCCCTGCGAACCCCGGAAGGTGTCGCGCAGGGAATATGAGGTGTCCGAGGGGTCGTAGGATTCCGTCATCACCGAACCTCCATTCCTGCGCCGAGATGTCCGCGCCGAGCGGACCTCACGATCCGCCGGCAACTGTCAGGCTAAGGGACGTTCGGGCGGGGGAGGGATTTAGGAGCCGCCGCGAAAATAGTTGCGCCGCCGCTTAAATTTCGGCCGTCCGCCACCGTCTTGGGCTTCGACACCGGCCCATTCGCGGAGCACGACGCCATGGCTATCGACGACAGCGAAGCGACGTTCCTCGTCGTGATCAACGGGGAGGAGCAATACTCGGTCTGGCCCGCCCACCGCGCCGTCCCGGCCGGGTGGCGTGCCACCGGCTTCTCCGGGCCACGCGCCTCGTGCCTCGCCCATATCGAGACGGTCTGGACCGACATGCGGCCGCTCAGCCTGCGCCGCGCCCTCGACGGCGACGCCAGAGCCTGAGCGTTCCGCCCCCCGTTCCGATGACACTTCCAGGACATCCGATGATCGACGGTCTTCCGCGCGCGCCGCTGGCGGTCCCGCCCGCATCAGACCTCGTCAGCCACCTGCGTTGGCTCGAGAGGAACCACGGCACCGTCCCGGCCCTGCATTTCCTCGACGACCCCCGGTCGGGCGAGATCACCGTCACCTATGCGGAGCTCGCCGGGCGCGCGCGGGCCATCGCCGCCCGGCTGCGGCGATCGGCGAGCCCCGGCGATCGGGTCTGCCTGCTACTCGATACCGGCCTCGACTATGTCGCGGGTTTCTTCGGCTGCCTCGAGGCCGGCCTCATTGCCGTCCCGGTCTTCCCGCCGGAGCCGCGCCGGGCGCAACATCAGGCGCGGATCGCCGCCATCATCGGGGATTCCGAGCCCTCGGTCGTCCTCGTCCATGACAGTGATGCGGAGTCCGTCCGCGACATGCTCGCGGCTTCGGGCCAGCCAGGGGCGGTCCTTCCGGTGGAGGACATCACCCCGGACGACCTCGCCGAGGGGGAGGGCGCCGACTGGCTCGTTGCCACGCCGGCACCGGAGGCGGTGGCCTTCCTGCAATACACGTCGGGCTCGACGGCGGTGCCGAAGGGCGTGGTCGTGAGCCACGGCAATCTCATCGCCAACGAACATCTGATCCGGGTCGGGTTCGATATCCGCCCCAACGACGTCATGGTGAGCTGGCTGCCGCTCTACCATGACATGGGGCTGATCGGCGGGATGCTGCAGCCGATCTATACAGGCATCCTGGGCGTCCTCATGTCGCCCAAGCATTTCCTCGGACGACCGGCACGCTGGCTGGAGGCCATCCACCGCTTTCGGGGGACGGTCAGCGGCGGACCCGATTTCGCGTTCCGCCTATGCCAGGACAGGGTCGATGACGAGACGGCGGCGCGTCTCGACCTGTCGAGCTGGCAGATCGCCTTCTCCGGGTCGGAGATGGTCCGCGCCTCCACCATGGCCGAGTTCGCAGAACGCTTCGCGCCCGCCGGCTTCGATCCCCGTGCGCTGAGGCCGTCCTACGGTCTGGCGGAGGCGACGCTGTTCCTCACCGCGGGCCAGCGGGGCGAGGGTATGCGCAGTCTTGACCTCGACCCGGCCATTCTCGCGGAAGGCCGCGCCGTGGCGGCAGAGGAGGGCACTCGGCTGGTCGATTGCGGTTTCGCGCAGCCCGACCATCCGATTCACATCGCCGGACCAGACGGGGCCAGCCTGCCCGATGGGACAATCGGCGAGGTCGTGGCATCCGGCCCAAGCCTCGCCCAGGGCTATTGGCGCAACCAGGACGCCACCGATGCCGCCTTCGTCGAGCGGGACGGTATCCGGAGCCTCAGGACGGGAGACCTCGGCTTCCTGCATGGGGGCCGGCTGTTTCTCGTCGGGCGCGAGAAGGATCTCATCATCCTGCGCGGTCAGAACGTCTACCCGCAAGATGTGGAGCGGGTCGTCGAGCGGAATATCGACATCCTGCGCCAGGGACGCATCGCCGCCTTCGCCATCGAGCGGGATGGGCGTGAAGGCATCGGCGTCGCGGTGGAGGTCTCGCGCACCGTCCAGAAGCTCACCGCGCCCGAGGCGCTGGCCGCCCTGGTGTCCGAGGCGGTCGCCGATGCCTTCCTCGAGACCGCGCGTGTCGTCGTTCTCCTCAATCCAGGCGGCCTGCCGCGCACATCCAGCGGGAAGATCCAGCGGGGCGCCGCGCGGCGCGGGTGGCAGGCAGGCTCCCTCGACGCCTATGCGGTGGTGGAGGATGGCCGCCGAGTCGACGGAGAGGAGGCACCGAACCCCCGCCCCGATATAACCATGACCGGGTTGGAGTTGCGCCTCGCCGCGATCTGGTCCGCGCTTCTCGACCGCAGCGACGTGACCCGCGACAGCCACTTCTTCGCCCTCGGCGGCAACTCGATCGCGGCCATACGGATGCTCGCCGAGCTTCGCACCGCGCTCGGCGTCGCAGTTCCCCCACAGGTTCTGTTCGCTCATCCCCGGCTCGGGGCGTTCGCCGGCGCGGTGGAAGCCGAAATCGCGGCGGGCCGGAAAGCCCTCCTGATCAAGCCCGCCTCGCGGGAGGTAGCGCTTCCCTTGTCCCTGGCGCAGGAGCGGCTGTGGTTCGAGGCCGAGTTCGGCGACGACGAAACTCATCATATCGCAGGCGGTATTCATCTGCGCGGCTCCCTCGACCGCGATGCCCTGACGCGCAGCCTCGATGCCCTCACGGCGCGCCACGACGCCTTCCGGACGCGGCTCTCTCGCAGACCCGATGGTCGCGGAGAACAAAGGATAGAAGCCGGCTACAAGATAGATTTAGCCGACTTCGATCTCTCGACGATCCCTCTACAATCCCGCGAAAAGCGCTTCGCCGAACTCTGTCGCGAGGAGGCCAAACGGCCCTTCGCGCGATGCGGCGGCCCCCTGGCGCGCTTCACCCTGGTCCAGCTCGACGAGATGCATCACGTTCTCCTCATCACCCTGCATCACATCGTGGCCGATGGTTGGTCCATGACGGTGATCCTGCGTGAATGGCCCGCCCTGTACGCGGCGGAAGTCGAAGGACGATCGGAGGATCTGGCCGCCCTAGCGATCCAACCGGCCGATATCGCATTCTGGCAGAGGGGTGAGGCCCAGGCCGAAGCGATGGAGGCCGATCTGTCCTGGTGGCGCGACCGCCTCGGCGACGCGGAACCCGACCTGTCCCTTACCGACCGTCGCAGGCCCGCCGGGCAGCCAGATCGCGTCTGCCGGCACGGTTTCGCGATCGCTGACGGCCTGACCCGCCAAGTCACGGCCCTCGCGGCGGAAACCGGCACGTCGCCCTTCGCGATCCTGCTCAGCGCCTTCGCGCTGTTCCTTCAGCGCTACGGCGAAGCACGGCACCTGCGCATCGCGATGCCGGTGGCGGGTCGCCACCTGCCCGGCGTCGAGAATCTCGTGGGCGTCTTCGTAAATACGCTGGTGCTGCCGGTGACCATCGATCCGGTCCTGCCGGGTCGCGAGGTCGTGAGCCGGACCTGGGCCTCGCTCACCGATGCCCTGGCCCATCAGGACCTGCCCTTCGAGCGTCTGGTGGAAGCCCTTCAGCCGGAGCGTGTTCCAGGTCGCGCACCGCTCGCCCGCGTCATGATCAGTCAGCAGCCGGCGGCTTTGGGGGCGTTCGGTACGGCCGGCGGCCTCACGCTGGAAGCGTTCGGCCAGGATACCGGCACGCCTGCCTACGATCTCGTCTTGGAAGTGGCGGAGAAAGCCGGCAGCCTGTCCGCGACCTTCGCCTATTCCGAGGCCCTGTTCGATGGTGATACCATCGCCGGGTTCGAGCACGGCTATCTCGCCCTCCTCGACGGCCTCACCGGTAGCCCGACCGAGCGTGTTGACGCGTTGCCTCTAGTTCCGTTCGCAGTCCTGTCGGATCTGTCGGCGCCCTACGCGGATGGGATGCCGCTGTCGGAGGGGCTGGTGCCGGAACTCATCGGCGAGGCGGCCCTCGCCGATCCCGACGCGCCAGCGGTGGTCTGCGGGCCGCGCACCACCACGTTCGGCGAGCTCGACCGGGCGGCCAACCGTCTCGCCCACCGGTTGATCCGTGAGGGAATCGGCCCCGAGACCGTGGTCGCCGTCGCCCTGCCGCGCGGGCCCGACCAGATCGCCGCCTTCCTCGCCATCCTCCGGGCGGGTGGCGCCTTCCTGCCCCTCGATCCGGCCCAGCCGACGGCACGCCTCACCGCCCTCGTCGAGGATGCCGGCGCCCGCCTGCTGCTGGCCCGAGGCAGCACCCTCGACGGGCTGAGCCGAGCCGGTCCGGGCGGCCTCGCACGGCTCGACCCGTCGAACCTCGACCTCGCCTCCGAGCCGGAGTCCGCGCCGTCCCGCACGGCCCATCCGGACCAGCTCGCCTACGTCATCTACACCTCGGGCTCGACGGGCCGGCCCAAGGGCGTCGCCGTGGCGCACGGTCCCCTGGCCCGGCACGTGCGCGCCACCGGTGCGGTCTACGGCACGAACCGGCAGACCCGCGAGCTCCACGTCCTGTCGATGAGCTTCGACGGGGCGCAGGAGCGCTGGATGGTGCCGCTGGCCTTCGGCGGCTGCGTCGTGCTCAAGCCCGACGGATTATGGACCCCGCGCGAGGCGCTGGACGCCATGGAGCGTCACGGCGTGACCCATGCAGGCTTCCCCACCGCCTACATGCACCAGCTCGCGCTCGAGGCCGCCAGCGGCCCGCGCCCGCGCCGGCGCTCGTACAGCTTCGGCGGCGAGGCGCTGTCGCGGGAGAGCTTCGCCCTGATCGGCCGGGCGCTCGACCCGACCCTGCTGATCAACGGCTACGGCCCGACCGAGACGGTGATCTCGCCCCTCGTCTGGCGGGCCCGGGCCGGCGACGCGGTGGAGGGGGCCTACGCGCCGATCGGCCGGGCTGTGGGGGATCGCCGGGCCTACATCCTCGACGCGGCGTTGCAGCCGGTGCCGGTGGGCGTCACCGGGGAACTGCATCTCGGCGGGGACGCTCTGGCGCGGGGCTATCTTAGCCAGGCCGGGCAGACGGCGGACCGGTTCATCCCCGACCCGTTCCCGGAGCTGTCGGGCCGGGAAGGCGGCCGACTCTACCGCACCGGGGATCTGGGGCGCTGGCGGGCGGACGGGACGGTGGAGTATCTCGGCCGGGCCGATGCGCAGGTGAAGCTGCGCGGGTTCCGGATCGAACTCGGCGAGGTCGAGGCGGCGCTGCTGGCGCAGGAGATCGTGGCCGGCGCGGCGGCGGGCCTGCGTCAGGGTCCGGCGGGTCCGATGCTGGTGGCCTACGTCGTCACTGCGGCCGGGGCGGAGTTCGACCCCGCGGCACTCCGGGCGGAGCTCGCCCGGCGGCTGCCGGACTACATGGTGCCGAGCCGGATCGTGGCGCTGGATCGGTTACCGCTGACGCCCAACGGCAAGCTCGACCGCGCGGCCCTGCCGGAGCCCGCGCCGCTGGCGGAGGGGCTAAGCGGCCCCTCGCGTCCGCTCACCGCCACCGAGACCGTGGTGGCCGAGATCTGGGCCAAGGCGCTGGGCCTCCCCGCCATCCCCCCCGACCGGAACTTCTTCGAGGCGGGCGGCGATTCCATCCTCAGCCTGCAGATCGTCGCCCGCCTGCGCGAAGCGGGTTTTGCCGCGACGCCGCGCCAAATCTTCGAGCATCAGACGGTGGCGGCGCTCGCCCGAGTCATCGCGCCGGTCGAGGGGTCAGCGGCCACGATCCGCGTGCCGGAAGGCCCTGCCCCCCTCACGCCGATCCAGCATTGGTTCTTCGAGCAACCGATGCCGAAGCGCGATCACTGGAACCAGTCCGTCGAGCTGGATGCCCGCGTGAATCTCGATGCCGACCGTCTCGGAGAGGCGCTGACGGCCCTCGTCGCCCATCACGAGGCGTTGCGCTACGCCTTCGGTCGTGACGCGGAAGGCGCGTGGTTTCAGGAGCCGGTCTCGCCGGCTCGCCTCGCCGATCCGCTTTCGGTGGTCGAAGTGGAGAGCGATGACGAGGCGCCGACCTGCTTTCTCGCCGCCGAGCGCAGCCTCAACCTCGCGGATGGGCGCGTCTTCGCCGCTGTGCTGGCAAACCTTCCCGGCGGACGCCAGCGCCTGCTGCTCACTGCTCATCATCTCGTCGTAGATGCCGTCTCCTGGCGCATCCTCGTCTCGGACCTCGACCTGCTCTACCGAGGCGATGCGGCCCTCGTGCCCGCGACGCCGTTCCGGTCCTGGGCCCACCGCCTGCGCGACCATGCGGCGGAGATCCGGACGGAGAGTGAGGCGTGGATCAGCGCGCTCTCAGGCTCGACCGCCCGGCTTCCCGTCGACCATCCCGATGCCCCGCGCGATCAGCGTCACGCACGAGCGACCCATCTGGCCCTCGATTCTTCTGTCGTGGCCGGCCTCAATCGTCTGCGCAAAGCCTATCGGATGCGCCTCGACGAGGTGCTTCTGTCGGGCCTGTCGCGCGCCCTGTCCACTTGGACGAAGCATCCCACGTTCGGCGTGACGCTCGAACGCCATGGGCGGGACGGCGACGCGGCGGATATTCCCCTCGACCGGACCGTCGGCTGGTTCACCACCCTGGTGCCGGTCGGCCTGACGATTTCGGGCGACATCGCGCGCGATCTGAAGGCGACGAAAGAAACCCTGCGTCGGCTTCCCGGCGACGGCACGGACTTCTCGCTCCCGCGCTATCTCGGGTCACGGACCGAACGTGAGCGCCTGTCCGCGCTGCCATGGCCGGAGGTGACGTTCAATCACCTCGGCACCGTCGCCGATATCGATGCGGGCCCCCTGTTCTCTCTCGACACCGAGGCGATGCGGCTGTCGGCGGATCCCGCTGCTCCGCTGGGCTCCGAACTCGTGGTCGACAGCTACCAGGGCCAGGGAGCGATCACCCTGCGCCTCGGCTATGGCGGGGACCGTTTCGACGGCTCGACCATCGAAAGACTGATCGACCTCCTCAGGCTCGCATTCGAGGCCCTCGCCGCGCATGGCCATGACGAGGCCGCCGGCGGCGCGACCCCATCGGATTTCGCCCTCGCCGCCCTGACCCAGGACGAACTGGACGGCTTCGGCCTCGATTGGCGGACGATCGAGGACCTCTACCCGCTGACCCCGACACAGGGCGGGATCCTGTTCCACGCGCTCGCCGCTCCGGGGGCCGGTCTCTACGTCAATCAACTCAGCGTCACCCTGGGCGGCCTCGATCCCGAGCGCTTCGCGACGGCGTGGCGGGCGAGCGTGGCGCGCCATCCCATCCTGCGCACCAGCTTCCACTGGACGGACGAATTCGACGCTCCCTTGCAGGTCGTCCATGCCTCTGCGGACCTGCCGGTCACGCGCCTCGACCGGCCGGACGCGACCGACGCGGATCTCGCTGCGATCGCCGAGGCCGAGCGAGCCCAAGGCTTCGACCTGTCCCGGCCGCCACTGATGCGCCTCCTCATCGTCGATCTCGGCCGGGGGCGGCATCGGCTGATCTGGACCTGCCATCATCTCCTCCTCGACGGATGGAGCAATGCCCGCCTGATCTCCGAGGTGCTCCGCGACTATGCGGGCGAGACGATCGCGCCGCCGTCCCGCCTGTTCCGCGACCATCTCGCCCGGCTCTCGACACGCGACCGCGGCGGCGACGAGCGGTTCTGGCGTGACGCCCTGGCCCCGCTGGACGCGCCCAGCCTCATCTCCCCGGCTCTGTCCGGCGTGGCAGGGGCGAGCGGCCACATCGCCATCGATACGGTCTTGGGCGAAGCCCGCACCGACCGTCTCCATGCTTTCGCCCGGCGTGAGCAGGTGACCCTGAACACGGTGTTCGAAGCCGCATGGGCGCTCACCCTGGGCCGGTTCACCGAACGCAAGAGCGTGGCGTTCGGAATCACCGGGTCGGGCCGTCCGCCTGACGATGGCGGGATGCACGAGGTGCTCGGCCTGTTCATCAATACGGTGCCGCGCTGCGTCGAACTTGGCGGACGGCGTCCGGTCTCGGACTGGCTGCGCCGGCTCCAGGGCGAGGCGGCGGCCCTGCGCGACCACGATCTCGCTTCCCTCGCCGATATCCAGGCCTGGGCCGGGCGGAGCGGACAGCCGCTCTTCGACAGCCTGCTCGTGGTCGAGAATTATCCTCTCGACGCCGTCGTCCGCGAGCGCAGCCTCGGCGGGCTGGAATTCGGTCCGGTGACGACGCTGGAAGCCACCGACGTCCCCCTGACCCTGTCGCTTCTTCTCGATGGCGCGCCACGCCTCAACTGGAGCGTGGATCAGGCCCGGATTTCCCCGGCCGACATCCACCGTCTCAATGCGCAGCTGCTGCACATCCTCGACACCGTCATGGATGCGGCTGGCGCGCCCGTGGATACGCTCTCCCTCGTCCTGCCGGAGGAGATCGAGCAGGCCCGACGCCGGGCCGCCGACAGCCGCACGGCCCCGGTCGAACCCGCCATCCATCTGCGGATCGCGGAACACGCCAGGGTGCGGCCGGACGCGGTGGCCGTCACCTTCGAGGGCGAGCGGGCGACCTATGCGGAGATCGAGACCAGAGCGACGCGTCTTGCCCGGCGTCTCGTCCGTGAAGGCGTGCGCCCCGGTGATCTCGTGGGACTCTGCGCAGAGCGCTCGCTCTCGCTCATCGTCGGGATCCTTGCGATCCTGAAGAGCGGAGCCGGCTATGTTCCCCTCGATCCGAGCTATCCGGCCGAGCGTATCGAGTTCATGCTCGTCGATTCCGGTGCCCGACACGTGCTCACCACCATGGGTCTCGCCGCGAGCCTGCCCGAGGGTGGTCCCCAGCCGATCCTCCTCGACGAAGCGGCGGCGACCGAGGACGGAGACACCCCCTTGCCGCCGGCGCCTCATCCCGATCAGCCGGCCTATGTGATCTACACCTCGGGCTCCACCGGACAGCCGAAGGGCGTCGTCGTCACCCATGCCAACGCTGCGCGCCTGCTGACCACCACGCAGGCTGATTTCGGCTTTGGCCAGGACGATGTCTGGACCCTGTTTCATGCCTACGGGTTCGACTTCTCGGTCTGGGAAATCTTCGGGGCGCTCTGCCATGGGGGGCGCCTCGTCGTGGTGCCGCGTGAGGTGACGCGAGCGGCGGATGCGTTCCTCGATCTCCTCGTCCACGAGGGCGTCACGGTGCTGAACCAGACCCCCTCCGCCTTCCGGCCGCTGATGCAGGCGGCCGTCGCCCGGCCGCAGGGATTGGCCCTGCGCCACGTCGTGTTCGGCGGAGAGGCCCTCGACGTCGCCGGGCTGAAGCCCTGGTTCGATCGGTTCGGCGATGCGGTGCCGCGTCTCGTGAACATGTACGGCATCACCGAGACGACGGTTCACGTGACCTACCGACCTCTCGCCGCCGGCGACGCGCAGAGGGCGGACAGCCCCATCGGCGAGGCGTTGCCCGACCTCACCCTGCACCTGCTCGACGATTCCCTCGATCCCGTTCCCGACGGGGTGACGGGCGAGATCCATGTGGGCGGTGCCGGCTTGGCCCAGGGCTATCTCGGGCGCGCCGCGCTGACGGCCGAACGCTTCGTGCCGGATCCGTTCGGCCCTCCGGGCGGACGGCTCTATCGCAGCGGCGATCTCGCCCTTCGCCGGCCGGACGGCACGCTCGCCTATCTTGGGCGGGCCGACGGACAGGTGAAGCTGCGCGGTTTCCGGATCGAGACGGGCGAGATCGCCGCCGCCCTGCGGGCACAGGACGGTATCGCCGATGCCGCGATCGTGCTTCGCGAGACGGCGGGGGACAAGCAGCTCGTCGCCTATGTCACCGGCACGCCAGTGGACGAGGCGAGCCTGCGTGAAGCCCTACTTCGCCGGCTACCGAGCCATATGGTCCCGGCCCATATCGTGTCTGTACCGTCCTTGCCCCTCACGCCGAACGGCAAGCTCGACCTTCACGCATTGCCCGCGCCCCTGCCCCTCTCGCGAGCCTCGGCCGAGCCGGAGGGGGCGATGGAGGTCGCCCTCGCGGAGGTCTGGCGCGAGGTGCTGGAGGTGGACGCGATTGGCCGCGACGACGATTTCTTCGGCCTCGGCGGCCATTCCCTCACCGCCGCACAGCTCGCCATGCGGGTGAAGCAGCGCCTCGGCGTCACCGTACCGATCCGCGCCCTGTTCGAAGCGCCGACCCTGCGCGGCTATGCCCTCGCGGTGACGTCGAACGAGACGGCGGGCGACGGACGGGACGAGGCGGACGACCTGTCCGACATGGACGCCCTCCTCGCCGATCTGGAGGCCTGAATGACCGCCCACCCCGCCGACCAAGCCACACCCCAGGCGACCGATCTCAGCCGCCGCTTCGGCCGGCTTCCCGCCGACAAGCGCCGAATCTTCCTCGACGCCCTGGCCTCCCGGGGTATCGATTTCGCCCGGTTGCCGATCGTCGCGCGGGAGGAGGATACCGGCCCCGAGAGGGTCGCGCCCCTGTCCTACGCGCAGGAGCGGCTGTGGCTCATCGGTCGGATGGGAGGCGACGCCGCCCTGCTCCATATCGCGGGCGGTCTCGACCTCGTCGGGCCGCTCGACGGCGATGCCCTGACGCGAGCCTTCGAAGCCCTGGTCGCGCGGCATCCGGCCCTGAGGACGGGGTTCCGTGCCGGCGAGAGCGACGGGGTCGAGGCCGTCACCCTGGCGGTGGTCGCGGCGAGCCTCCGGCGAGTCTCGCTCGAGACGTCGGATCGCGATATCGCAGAGGAGCGCCTCGCCGCCCTGTCCCGCGAGGAGGCCAGGCGCCCGTTCGATCTGGCGGCACCGCCCCTGTTCAGAGCCGTGCTGGTTCGTATGGAGCCCGAGCGCCACGTCCTCCTCCTGACGATGCATCACCTCGTCTCGGACGGTCGCTCGGTGGAAATCCTGCTCGCCGAGCTGATGCACGTCTACGCGGCGGGCGAGGCCGCCGGCCCGCCCGCGCTGCCCATCGCCTATGCCGATTACGCGCGCTGGCAGCGCGATTGGCTGGAGGCGGGCGAGCTCGACCGCCAGCTCTCCTGGTGGCGCGAGCGCCTCGGGGCCACCGAGACCGTGATCCCGCTGCCCACTGACCGGCCCCGCCCGGCGGTTCAGAGTTTCCGGGGCGCGGCGGTGGATTTCACCCTCGATGCCGATGTGGCGACCGGGCTCGAAGCCCTGGCGCGGCAGGCCGGCGCAACCAGTGCCATGGTCCTCCTCGCCATCCTGTCCCTGGTCCTCCGGCGCTATACCGGTGAGGCGGACCTGCGCATCGGCATCCCTGTAGCCAACCGAAACCGGCCGGAGACGGAAGGGCTCGTCGGTCTCTTCGTCAACACCCTGGCGATCCGGGTCATCGTCGATCCGGGCGCGAGCGTCCTCGACCATGTGCGGGCCGTGCGCGACGCTATGGTGGATGCTCAAGGCCACCAGGACCTGCCCTTCGAGCGACTGGTCGAAGCGCTCCAGACCCGCCGGACCGTGAGCCACACCCCCGTCGTCCAGGTGATGCACAGCCACCGCGTCGAGGGGCCGGGACGGTTCGAGATCGGCGACCTGACGGTCTCGCCCTTCGGACGCGGGACCGGCAACGTCCAGTTCGATCTCGTGCTGGAGACGGTGACGGAAGCCCGCGGGGCGCTGCGCGGATCGTTCGGCTATGCCCGCGACCTGTTCCAGCGGGACACGATGGAGCGGATGCGAGACGGGTTCCTCACCCTTCTGCGCGGTGCGGTAGAGGAGCCCGGCCGCCGTGTTGACGCGTTGCCTCTAGTTCCGTTCGAGGCCCTGTCGGATCTGTCGGCGCCCTACGCGGATGGGATGCCGCTGTCGGAGGGGCTGGTGCCGGAACTCATCGGCGAGGCGGCCCTCGCCGATCCCGACGCGCCAGCGGTGGTCTGCGGGCCGCGCACCACCACGTTCGGCGAGCTCGACCGGGCGGCCAACCGTCTCGCCCACCGGTTGATCCGTGAGGGAATCGGCCCCGAGACCGTGGTCGCCGTCGCCCTGCCGCGCGGGCCCGACCAGATCGCCGCCTTCCTCGCCATCCTCCGGGCGGGTGGCGCCTTCCTGCCCCTCGATCCGGCCCAGCCGACGGCACGCCTCACCGCCCTCGTCGAGGATGCCGGCGCCCGCCTGCTGCTGGCCCGAGGCAGCACCCTCGACGGGCTGAGCCGAGCCGGTCCGGGCGGCCTCGCACGGCTCGACCCGTCGAACCTCGACCTCGCCTCCGAGCCGGAGTCCGCGCCGTCCCGCACGGCCCATCCGGACCAGCTCGCCTACGTCATCTACACCTCGGGCTCGACGGGCCGGCCCAAGGGCGTCGCCGTGGCGCACGGTCCCCTGGCCCGGCACGTGCGCGCCACCGGTGCGGTCTACGGCACGAACCGGCAGACCCGCGAGCTCCACGTCCTGTCGATGAGCTTCGACGGGGCGCAGGAGCGCTGGATGGTGCCGCTGGCCTTCGGCGGCTGCGTCGTGCTCAAGCCCGACGGATTATGGACCCCGCGCGAGGCGCTGGACGCCATGGAGCGTCACGGCGTGACCCATGCAGGCTTCCCCACCGCCTACATGCACCAGCTCGCGCTCGAGGCCGCCAGCGGCCCGCGCCCGCGCCGGCGCTCGTACAGCTTCGGCGGCGAGGCGCTGTCGCGGGAGAGCTTCGCCCTGATCGGCCGGGCGCTCGACCCGACCCTGCTGATCAACGGCTACGGCCCGACCGAGACGGTGATCTCGCCCCTCGTCTGGCGGGCCCGGGCCGGCGACGCGGTGGAGGGGGCCTACGCGCCGATCGGCCGGGCTGTGGGGGATCGCCGGGCCTACATCCTCGACGCGGCGTTGCAGCCGGTGCCGGTGGGCGTCACCGGGGAACTGCATCTCGGCGGGGACGCTCTGGCGCGGGGCTATCTTAGCCAGGCCGGGCAGACGGCGGACCGGTTCATCCCCGACCCGTTCCCGGAGCTGTCGGGCCGGGAAGGCGGCCGACTCTACCGCACCGGGGATCTGGGGCGCTGGCGGGCGGACGGGACGGTGGAGTATCTCGGCCGGGCCGATGCGCAGGTGAAGCTGCGCGGGTTCCGGATCGAACTCGGCGAGGTCGAGGCGGCGCTGCTGGCGCAGGAGATCGTGGCCGGCGCGGCGGCGGGCCTGCGTCAGGGGCCGGCGGGTCCGATGCTGGTGGCCTACGTCGTCACTGCGGCCGGGGCGGAGTTCGACCCCGCGGCACTCCGGGCCGACCTCGCCCGACGCTTGCCGGACTACATGGTACCGAGCCGGATCGTGGCGCTGGATCGTCTTCCGCTGACGCCCAACGGCAAGCTCGACCGTGCGGCCCTGCCGGAGCCCGCGCCGCTGGCGGAGGGGCTAAGCGGCCCCTCGCGTCCGCTCACCGCCACCGAGACCGTGGTGGCCGACATCTGGGCCAAGGCGCTCGGCCTCCCCGCCATCCCCCCCGACCGGAACTTCTTCGAGGCGGGGGCGAACTCGCTCACCGCCCTGCGCGTCCTCACCGCCCTCGGCACGGCCTTCCCGGAGCGTAGCCCCACCATCGCCGACATCTTCAACAACCAGAGCGTCGAGACCCTGGCCGCCGCGCTCACCGCCGATGCGGTCGGCACCGCGCAGGTGGTGCGCCTACGGACGACCGGCGACCGGCCGATGCTCTACTGCTTCCCCGGCCTGATGGTGAACACCCGCGAATACGCGCCGCTGGTCCGCCGCCTCGGGCCGGACCAGCCGGTCACCGGCTTCGTCTGCTACTCTCTCACCGACGCGCGCAAGAGCGTGGTCTCGGTGGAGGACATCGCCGCGCGCTACGCGGAGATCATCGAGAAGGAGAGCGCCGGACGCCCCTGCACCATGCTCGGCTGGTCCTGGGGCGGCGTCCTCGCCTACGAGGCGGCGCGGATGCTGGGCTCGCGCGTCGACCTCGGCTTCGTCGGTATGCTCGACGTCTGCGACATCGATGTGAGCTTCGCCGTCGGCGCCCTGCCGGTGCTGACGCCGGAGCATCGCCGCCACCTTCAGGAGAACGTCGCGTCCTGGCTGGAGCGCTCGCCGATGAGGGCCGATTGGGAGGACCTGTTCCGGCGCATGGACCCGGAACTCCATGAGCAGTTCCTCGCCTATGTGGCGGCCGCCCCCGATCCGCTACCCCTCGACGGGCCGGGCGTCGGCAGCAAGGAATACGAACTCTGGACCTTCGTCGACAACACGCTGCTGTACCGCCGCTACCGGGCGGACAAATTCGATTGCCCGATCCGGGTCTGGCTTGCCGGCCGCTCGGTGGAGCGTGGCCTCAACCATGTGGATTGGGGGCGCTACTCCAACCGGGTGGAACAGGTGACCGTGATCCCCGACGTCACCCACCGGGAGATCGTGGATTCCACGATGTTCCACGACAGTTTCGCGGCCTCGCTGTGAGGGGCGAGACCGCTATCGCGTCATCCTACGAACGCGTTGCCATGCGAGAACACCATCAGCGTCGGGCTCGCCGCCACGGTGAAGCCGAGGCCGGCATAGAGCCGCTCCACATGGCCGCCGGCCACGCATTGCAGCATCACCGTCTCGGCGCCCTCTCGTCTCGCCGTCTCGATCGCCGCCCGCGTGACCAGGGCGCCGAGACTGCGCCCGCGGCGGCTCGCGAGACTGCCGACATTGTAGAGGCCCGCGAGGCCTCCCGAGCGGTAGAGCGAGGCGCAGGCGACCGGGACGCCGTCCTCGCTCACCGTGAGATGATGCGCCTCCACCCCCTCGACCGGCCGGGCCTCCCGCAGCACCGGCAGGAACACCGCCTCGGCGATCGCGTTCACGCCCTCGTCGTCGTAGAGGCCGCGACAGACCGACAGATACGCCTCGCCGGGCGCGGCCTTCGCCTCCGCCGCGAGGGTCAGCCCGTCCGGCAGGATCGGTGCCTGCGCCTGCCTGCAATCGCGGACCATCCAGCGCGTCGGGAAGGCGGCCTGCAGGTCGGGATGGGTTCCGAGCCTCTCGCGGTCCCGGTCCTCGGTGACGAGAAGGGCCGGCAGGCGTTCGCGTTTCGCGGAAGCCGCCCGGACCCAGGACAGGTCGGTGGTCTCGACGCCGACATTGAAGCCCGGTTCCGGAATGGTGGCGGACCAGAGGTAGCGTCCGCCATCGGGCGCGGTTTCGACATCCGAGACGTAACAGCCCGACTGCATCAGGCAATGGGCGTCGAGCATCTCGCGAAAGGCGATTCCCGTCATGCATTCTCCAAGAAGAGTCTCATAAAAATAAGGCTTTATGCAGCAAGAGTATTGATCGGGTCAGGCTGCGAACGCCCAAGGATATGGGGTTTCATTTCGGTTTGTCCATATCTCAGTAGAGAACGAATTTATCTTGCAAATGGAATGATGAAAATCCGTGCCGGATATAGATGCGACTGGAAAGATTTACCTCGACATGGCAGGTCGACCGGATCTCTACCTGCCCGGTTCGAACGGCGCTCCGTCAGGCTGGCACCATCCCCTGCCTTGAAGCCACACCGACACCGGAGATGCGGAGAGCCCGATCGCCCCAGGCTCACCCCTGGGTTGTGGGCGTGGCGTGAATCCAATACAGGTCCGAGTATCATGCTCATGATCCGGGTCGAGGTCCATACTATACATGGTGGTTTGAACCGATGAAGGTGTCGGAATATTCAAGCGCTGCCTTGCGTTGCTCAGCTCTTTACGGTCATCGATCAAATCGAGGCTCGACCTCATCTCGCCCCGCTCTCGTGGAGAACATCTCGTGATAGCCATGGCTTCCGAAGCCCAGGTCCGCCTCGCCGATGCCGGGCGCTACATCGCGGATCTGTGCGAGCATTTCCTCGAACACGACATCCCCGTGCTTCACGAGCCGGGACGCGGCCGGGTCGATTTCGATGTCGGGACCGGAACCCTCGTCGCCGCCGAAGGCCTGCTCGCCCTCAAGGCGGAGGCCGCCGACGAGACCTCCCTCGCCGTCGTCAAGTTCATGCTCGCCTCGCATCTGCAGGAGCTTCCCGGCGCGACGGACGCCTCCATCGTCTGGACCGGCGACGGCTGCGCCGACGAGACCATTCCGAGCCTGCGCGAGGTGACGGTCCGGCGCGTCGTCGATCTCACGCCGCATATGCGCAGGGTCACCTTCATCGGCGCGGACCTGGCCCGCTACGACGCGTTCGACATGCATGTGCATGTCATCATCCCGCCCGCCGGCCATGCGCCGCAATGGCCCGTGCCGGGAATCGACGGCATCCCGGTCTGGCCACAGGGCGACGGCGCGCCCTCCATGCGGACCTATACGATCCGTCGCATCGACGCGGCTGCGGGCGAGATCGACATCGACTTCGTCATGCATCACGACGCCGGTCCCGGCGCGTCCTTCGCGAAACGCGCCAAGGTCGGGGACGTGGTCGGGCTGCTCGGCCCCGGGGGCCGCAGCGTCGGCGCGGCGGAGTGGTATTGTCTCGCCGCCGACGAGACCGGCCTGCCGGCCATCGGTCGCATCCTCGGGCGGCTGCCGGGCCATGTCGGCGGGGTCGCGGTGATCGAGGTCGATGGGCCGGCCGACGAGCAGGCGCTCGACCGGCCCGAGGGGGTGGAGCTGCGCTGGCTCCACCGCAACGGTGCACCGCCCGGCACGACCACGCTCCTGGCGGATGCGGTCCGGGCGATCCCGTTCCCGCAGGATCGCACGGTCTTCGCCTGGGCCGGCTCGGAATTCGATGCGTTCAAGGCCCTGCGGGCGCATTGGCGCAAGACCTGTGGCCTCACCCGTGACCAGCATCTCGCCGTGGCCTATTGGCGGCGCGGCGCCGACGAAGACGCCAAGGACGAGGATTGAAGCGTGATGTCAAAGAGCGTCATCCGAGGCGGCATGATTCCATGATGCTCGACCTGTCTCCCCTGCGGGCGAGCCGCGGGTTCCAGCTGCTCTATGCGGCGCGGGCTGCCTCGTTCCTCGCCTTCGGGGTGCTCGGCGTCGCCGTGAGCCTGCAGATGTACGCGCTGACCGCTTCGTCGCTGCAGGTGGCGTTCCTCAACGCGGCCGTCGCGGGATCGATGGCGCTGGCGCTCATCGTCGGCGGCTGGCTCGCCGACAGCTACGACCGCCGCGCGGTCATGGTCTGGTCGCGCACGGCGCATCTCCTCACCATCCTGATCCTCATGGCCAACGCGGCCCTCGCGGCCCCGATGGTCTGGCCGATCTACGCGGCGGCCGTAGTCGGCGGCTCGACCTTCGGCTTCGGCATGCCGGCGATCATGGCCGCGACCCCGGCCCTCGTCGGGCGCGAGCACCTGTCGGGGGCCGCTGCGCTCACCGCCGTCGCGGCGCAGGCGGGCGCCATAGCCGGGCCGTTCCTCGCCGGGGCGATCACCGCCGGCGCCGGGCTCGTCGCGTGCTACGGCGTTGTCGCGCTCATCTCCGGCATCACGCCGATCGTGCTCGGGTTCCTGCCTCCGCTGCCGCCGCTGGCCGGCCCGTCCGCCGAGGCGCCCCTTCCCGTGCTCGCCGCCGACGAAGCCGGCTTCATGGGGGGCCTGCGCTACATCGCCCGCTCGCCCCTGGTGCTGAGCCTGCTCCTCGTCGATCTCGTCGCCCTGGTCTTCGCCGTGCCCTACGTGCTGCTGCCCGAACTCGCGACGCATGGGCTCGGCGGAGGGCCCGACAGTATCGGCCTGCTCTATGCCGCCCCTTCGGTAGGCGCGCTCTTCGGCGCCCTGGCCTCGGGACGGGCCGGCGCGAGCCCGTTCGCCGGGCGCTGGCTCGTGGCCTGCGTGGCGATCTGGGCCTGCGCCTGCATCGCGCTGGGCTTCAGTGAGGGCATGGCTCCCGCCCTGTTCTGCCTTGCCGCCCTCGGCGCCGCCGCGAGCCTCGCCGGCATCCTGCGCGCGGCCCTGATCCAGCGCGCGACGCCGGACGCGATGCTGGGCCGGGTGTCGAGCCTGTGGGTGCTGGAGGAGACGATCGGCCCGGCTCTGGGGGGGATGCAGGCGGGCACCACGGCCCATCTCGCCTCGGCGCGGATCGCCATGGCGGCGGGTGGCGGCCTCTGCCTCGCCGCCACCGCCGCCATTGCGGCACTCACGCCCGCCCTGCGGGATGCGAGCCTCGCGCCGGAGGCGAAAAGGAAGGCCGACGATCTCGCCCTGGCTGCCGTCGATGTCCGCTAGAAGGGCCGTTGTCGGTCTGGCGGCCTGCCTCCTCATGCTGGCCTGTCTGCCCGCGGGCGCGGAGAAAAAGATGCCCGCCCAGCCCCGGGTCGCCGCCCTGGACTGGAGCGCCGTGGAACTCCTCCTCGGCCTCGGCATCGTGCCGATCGCGGTGACGCAGCCCGAGAACTACAACCGGACTGTGGTGGAGCCGGCGCTCCCCGAGGGCGTGGTCGATCTCGGCCTCGTCGTGGAGCCCAACCTCGAAGTGCTGGCGAGCCTCAAGCCGGACCTCATCCTCGCCAACCCGATCCAGGTGGCGACGCAAGGGAGCTTCCTGTCGCGCATCGCCCCGACGGAGGCGGTCTCCATCGCCAATGCCGGGGGCGATCCCTACGAGCGGGCGAAGGCGGAGACCATGCGCATCGCCCTGCGTCTCGGCCGCGTCGATGAAGCCAAGGCCCTGGAAGCACGCACCGAGGCGATTCTCGCCGCGGCGGGGGCGAGCGCCTGCCCAGCCGAGAGGCACCCGACCTTCCTCGTCTGGATCGTCGATCACCGCAACATCGTGGTCTACGGCCGCACCAGCCTGTTCCAGACCGTGCTCGACCGCCTCCGCATCGAGAATGCGTGGACCGGCGCCAGCAACGCATCCGGCTTCACGGCGGTGGGGATCGAGCAGCTCGCCACCGGTCCGGCCGATGCCCGCATGGTCCATGTCGGGCCGATCCGGTCGGATGCGGCCAAGGCGCTGGCCGGAAGCCGGCTCTGGCAGACGCTGCCGGCGGTGCGCGAGCACCATGTCGACGTCGTGCCGCCGGTCTGGTTCTACGGTGGGCTGCCGGCCATCGCGCGCTTCGCCGAACTGATGACCGATCTCTCCAAGCGGGATTGCCCCCGTGGCTGATGCGAAACTGGCCGGATCGGGCTTGGGTGAATCGGACTTGGGTGAATCGGACTTGGGTGAACCAAACTTGGCTGAACTAGGCCTGGCCGCCCCCGCGCCGCGCCGCTCGCGGATCGGCGGAACATGGCTTCTCATCGGCGCGGTGGCCCTCGTGGCCGGGCTCCTCACCCTGCGCACGCTCACGGCCGACATGCCGCTCGGCCTCGCGCTGAAAGCCTTGTGGAGTCCCGACTGGACCGACATCGCGCAGGTCATCCTGCATGAGAGCGTGCTGCCGCGGATCGTCACCGCATTGCTCGCCGGCGGCGCCCTCGCTTTGTCGGGGCTGGTGCTGCAGCAGGTGCTGCGCAATCCCCTCGCTTCGCCCTCGACGCTGGGCATCTCGGCCGGGGCGCAGCTCGCCTTGGCCCTGGCCTCGCTGTTCGCGCCCGGCCTCTTCTCGCAGGGCCGGGAGGCCGTGGCGCTCACCGGCTCCGCCCTGGCGGTGCTGGCGGTCTTCGCGTTGGGGCGTGCCAAGGGCTTCGCGCCCCTGGGGCTGCTGCTGGCCGGGCTGGTGGTCGAGCTCTATTGCGGGGCGATCCAGACCCTCCTCGTGATCCTGCACCAGGAGCGGCTGTTCGGCCTGTTCGTCTGGGGGGCAGGCTCGCTCGCCATGAACGATTGGAGCGCGCCGGCCTATCTCGCGCCCCGCCTCGCCGTCGCCGCCCTTCTGGTGGCGCTGATGGCGAGGCCGCTCGCATTGCTCGACCTCGACGAGGCGAACGCGAAGAGCCTCGGGCTCTCCCTCGGCCGGGTCCGGTTCCTCGCCGTGGCCGTCGCGGTGGCGCTCGGCGGCTTCGTGGTGGCGGGGGTTGGCGTCATCGGTTTCGTGGGGTTCGCCGCGCCGATCCTTGTCCGGCTCACCGGCACGCGCACGCTGCGCGCCCGTCTCATCGCCGCGCCCCTGCTCGGGGCCGCCCTGATCTGGCTCACCGATTCCGTGGTCCTGGCGCTCGCCCCCATCGCACAGGTGCCGACGGGGGCGCTGGCCTCCCTCGTCGGCGTGCCGATGCTGCTCTGGCTGCTGCCGCGCCTGCGCGGCGTCGGCGCGCTGCATCGCCCGGAGGGCGGCGCCTCGGCCCGGCTCACGCGGCCCTGGCGCCTGATCCTGGCCGGTGCGGTGTCGCTGGCCCTCCTCGTCTTCGTCGCGCTGACCCTCGGCCGCGACACGGCCGGCTGGCACTGGAGCCTCGGGGCCGGCCTCGAAGAACTGCTTCCCTGGCGCCTGCCCCGTATCGCCGCCTCGCTCGCGGCCGGCGCGATGCTGGCCATCGCCGGCACCCTGCTGCAGCGGCTCACCGGCAATCCCCTGGCGAGCCCCGAAGTGCTCGGGATCAGTTCCGGGGCCGCCCTCGGCCTCGTGGCCGTCACGATCGTCCTCGGCACGCCGGACCGGATGGCGCTGCTCGGCGCCGGCAGCCTCGGGGCCCTCGCGACCCTCCTGGCCATCGCGAGCCTCGGCCGCCGTGCCGACACCGTGCCCGAGCAGATGCTGCTGGCCGGCATCGGCCTCACCACCGGGTTCGGCGCCCTCCTCACCATCCTGATGATCAGCGGCGATCCCTCCGTGGTGATGCTGCTCGGGTGGACGGCGGGGTCCACGGCGCGGGTGGCGCCGGAGGATGCCGTCGCTGCCATCGCCATCCTCGTCCTCGGAGGCGCCTGCCTTCCCGCCCTGACCCGCTGGCTCGAGCTGCTTCCCCTCGGCGCTCCGACGGGCCGCTCGCTGGGGCTCGGCCTGCGCCGCAGCCGTCTCGTCACCCTGGCCTTGGCGGCGATCCTCACCACCGCGGCGACCTTGGTGGCGGGGCCGTTGAGCTTCGTCGGCCTCGTCGGGCCGCAGGTGGCGCGCTTGGCGGGCCTGACCCGGGCCGCGCCGCAACTCGCCGGTGCGGCCATCGCAGGGGCGCTGATCATGGTCGCGGCGGATTTCGTCGGACGGATGGCGTTCTTCCCCTACCAGTTCCCCCCGCCGGATTGGTGGCGACCCTCGTCGGCGGGCCGTTCCTGATGTGGCTGCTGGCCCGCCGTTGATCGTCTTTCGACAAGTTTCTTGCGGTGCTTGAATTGAATTGTTCCAAAGAAGGGTTGTGTTTCTTAGGCAACGCCGCCGCAACTTTTGTCATTAAATCTCAACTTTGACTTGCTGACAAAGACGCCGTGTGGATTCGTCTTGTCGAGACCCGATCTTGTTTTTGAATCGTTCTACGCGATGCATCGACAGGGAAATCTCGTTCTTTACCAATCAGGTCTGCGCCGTATTTCCGACGATCAAGGTCTTCCCTATGTCTGATGGCATGTTGCTCTCTTCTGGCACGTTCTCTCACAAAGCCGTGAGTGGCATGCGCTGCCTCGCCGGCGTCTCGACCGTGGCGCTGCTCGCCATGGTTCCCGCCCTGTGGAGCGGGGAAGCCTTCGCCCAGGCCGCTTCGGGCGGCACGGCGGCGGTGCAGCTCGACACCTTGTCGGTGCAGGGCTCCGGAAATGGTTCGGGAGGCGGCAATGGAGGTGGCGTGACGGCCGCCAATTCCTACGTCGTGCCCAGGAGCATGTCGGGAACGAAGACCAACGCGACCCTGCGGGAGATTCCCCAGTCGGTGTCCGTGGTCACTCAGAAGCAGCTCGAGGATCGCGGCGCAGAGAACCTGGCCGATGCGCTCGCCTACAGCGCCGGCATCCTCGCGTCGCCCCAGGGGCAGGATGGCCGCTTCGACCAGCTGATCATCCGTGGCTTCGACCAGACCCAGCGCGGCATCTACAAGGACGGGATGCGTCTGCCACAGACGAGCTTCTCCGGCTTCCCGATCGAGCCCTACGGCGTGGAGCGCATCGACGTGCTGCGCGGGCCGACCTCGGGCCTTTTCGGGCTCAACGATCCGGGTGGCCTCGTCAACTTCATCACCAAGAAGCCGACGGTCGAGCCGCTGCGGGAAATCTTTAGTTCCTATGGCAGCTTCAACCGCAAGCAGTTCGGCTTCGACCTGAGCGGCCCGCTCAACCCTGAGAAGACGATCCTCTACCGGATCACCGGCCTGCTGCGCGAAGGCGGCACGCAAGTGGATTACACGCCGCTGGACCGAATCTACATCGCGCCCGCGGTGACCTTCGCGCCTTCGGCGGATACCAGCCTGACGGTGCTCGGCAATTATCAGAGAGACCGCACCGGCGACACGTTCCGTGCCATCCCGCGCGAATACACCCGGGGCAGTAATCCCAATAAGTCGGAAATGCGCAGCCGCTTCCTCGGGGAGCCGGGCTTCTCGCGCTTCCTCGCCGAGCATTTCGAGGGCGGCTACCAGTTCTCACACCGGTTCGACGACCATTGGACCGTGCGCCAGAACCTGCGCTACGCCCATGCCTCGACCGACTACAACGCGATCTACTCCACGGGCGTCACCAATCCGGCGATGCCCAACACCGTCACCCGCGAGGCTCAGACCTGGCTTGAGGATTACGGCGTCTTCACCGTCGATACCCAGATCCAGCACGATGCGCAGTTCGGCAACATCAAGAACACCGCGCTGCTCGGGGTCGATTACAGCAAGATCAACAACAAGAGCGACCAGTACGGCGGTACGAGCTTCGGCCTGCTCGGGATCGGCCCGTTCGTCGGCCCGCTCAACATCCTCAATCCGGTCTACGGCCAGCCCGTCGCGCAACTTCCGCGCTCCCTCCTGTCACGGTTGCAGCAGGAGCAAGTCGGCGTCTACGCGCAGGATCAGGTCAAGTTCTACGATCGCTGGCTGCTCAGCATGAACGCCCGCTACGATTGGGTGACGACGAAAACCGATGCCCAGAACCCGGTCATCGATACCGTGCGCCAAATGCTCAACGCCGTCCCGTTCCCGAACGGCATTCCCACGAGCTTCGGCGCGAACCAGGACGCGCAATCCTATAGCGGCCGGGTCGGGCTCTCGTATCTTTTCGACAACGGCCTGACGCCTTATGTCTCGGCCGCGCGCTCGTTCAATGTGTTGCCGGTCTTCCTCCAGAACAGCACGATCGCGGTCGTGCCCGGCATCGGTGCGGTGCCGCTCACCTACAACATAACCCCGGCCAAGCCCGAGATCGGCGAGACCATCGAGGCCGGCGTGAAGTTCCAGCCGCCGGGCCAAGCCACCTCGGTTCTTTTCTCCGTGTTCAATACGAAGAAGACCAACGCCTTGTTCTTTAACCCCAGCGATCCGTTGCAGCAGGCCTTCTATCAGAACGGCGAAGTCGAGGTGAAAGGCTTCGAGAGCGAGGCCACCGTGGACCTCCTCGACGGCCTGAAGCTCATCTCGTCATTCACGGTCCTGCAGGCCGAAGTGACGAAGGACAATGCGCCGGACGGCAATCCCAGCGCGGTTGGGAAGCGGCCGATCCAGGTGCCGAACTTCACTGCCGCGACCTGGCTGGATTACACGATCCAGACCGGCATGTTCCGCGGACTCGGGATCGGCGGCGGTGTCCGCTACATCGGGGAATCGTTCGGCGATCCCCAGAACAACATCCGCGTGCCGGACTACGTCCTCTTCGACGCATCGCTCCGTTACACATACGAGAACTGGCGCTTCCAGGTGGCGGCCAACAACATCACGGACCGCGTCTATGTCGGCACCTGCTCGCAACAGGTCAATTTCGTCGGCTGCAATTATGGCGAAGGCCGCCGCGTGACGGGCTCCGTCACCTACCGCTGGTAGGCGATACGCATCCGATGAGATCGGCCCCGGATCGAACGGTCCGGGGCTTTTCTTTTGGGCTGTTGCCGTCACGTCGTTGACGCGGTCTCTCGCCCTCGACTAGCCTGACGATGACGGTTCCCCTTCGGGGGATCAAAAGGGAACGCGGTGAGGACGTTTTGTCCGATGCCGCGGCTGCCCCCGCAACTGTAAGCGGCGAGCCCATCATCAACACGTCACTGGGTCTTCGGGCCTGGGAAGACGATGAGAGGGCGTCGACCCGCGAGCCAGGAGACCTGCCGTCAGTCGTGGTCACACGCGAAACGCATCGGGCGGGGTGTCCTGGTGGGGTGTCGGGGCCCGCGCTCGCGTGGGGATCGGCTTCGTTCGCGGTGACGTGCCACTGCGCTGAGCCGCGCCTGCCGTTCGCCCGCGATGCCCGATCGTCCCTGTTCCTTCCATTGCAGACTCGCTCCACATCTTGCCCTCGGCGAGACCGTTTGGTCCTCCGCGCAGGCATTTTGCCCGGTTCGACGTATTGTAACGTTATAACATACGATCTAGCAGAGGGGGCGCGGCATTCGGCCAGCGATCACTCCGGTTTGCCAAAACGAACATGCCTACACAGGTCACCCACCGCGCCCCCGGGCGGATCTCCCCGGCCCGCGCCACCGCCCTGCTCGCATCGCTCCTCGGCTCGACCCTGCTCGCGGGCGAGGTCCGCGCCCAGGATTCCATCGGCCAGAATGCCGTCACCCTCGACCAGCTCACCGTGGAGGGGAGCGGGGTCGGCCTGACTCGCGCCAACCCGGTCGGGCTCAACCTCTCTACCCCCTCTCGCAGCGCCAGTCGCCTCGGCCTGACGCCGCTGGAGACCCCCGCCAGTATCGATGTCATCAGCGGCGAGACCGCCCGAATCCGGGGCCAGAACACGGTGGTCGAGGCGGTGACGCAGAACGCCACCGGCATCACCACCATCGCGTCGCCGGGCAACGGCAACGGCGCCTTCTCCAGCCGGGGCTTCGCCGGCCCGAACTCGATCCAGCAGCTCTATGACGGCACGCGGCTGTTCGTGGGCGCCGGCACGGTGACCTTCCCGTTCGACACCTGGAACGTGGAGCGGATCGAGGTGCTGCGCGGCCCGGCCTCCGTCCTCTATGGCGACGGCGCCATCGGCGGCGTGGTCAACGTGGTCTCGAAGAAACCGAGCTTCACGCCGATCCATGCCGCCCGCGCCGCCACCGGGTCGGACGGGCTCGCGCGCCTCGCCGTCGATCTCGGCGGTCCCATCGGCGATGCGGTGGCCTACCGCCTCAATGTCAGCGGCAACCGCGACGGCGGCTGGACCAGCCCGAACGGGGATTTCCGCAACCTCGCGGTCTCGGGCGCGCTGCTGTTCCAGCTCAACCCCGATCTCGCCGTCACGCTCAGCCACGATCTCGGCTACCAGGAGCCCGCGCGCTACTGGGGCACGCCGCTGGTCAATGGCCGGATCGTCCAGTCCCTGCGCAACAACAACTACAATGTCGACGGCGCGAAGATCGTCTGGGCCGATAACTGGACTCAGCTCAAGACCGAGTGGACGCCGAGCGCCGACATCACCATCCGGAACACCGCCTACCGGCTGCAGAGCCGTCGCCACTGGCTCGATGTGGAGCAGTACCGGTTCAATAGCGGTACGGGACGGATCGACAGGTCCGACTACCTTGAAATCTACCACAACCAAGAGCAGGTCGGGAACCGCTTCGACGCGGCGTTCAAGGGCAACCTGTTCGGCTTCCGCAACGAGTTCGCCATCGGGTTCGACGTCAACCACGTGGATTTCCGCCACACCAACAACTTCTCCAGCGCAGGCGGCGGCCTCGTCACCAGCGTCGATCCGTTCACCTACGATCCGGGCCTGTTCCCGGCCAATGGCCGCGCCAGCCCGGCCTATGCCACCAGCACCAACCAGGCCTCTGTCTTCGCCGAGAACCGGCTGATCCTCAGCGACCAACTCTCCTTCCTCACCGGAATGCGTTTCGATGCGCCGACCCTGCACCGCCGCAACCTGCAGACCGGCGACACCTTCGCGCGCTCGTTCGAGGCCCTGAGCTACCGGTTCGGCCTCGTCTACAACCCGACGCCGGATTCGGCCCTCTACGTGCAATACGCCACCGCCACCGATCCGGTGGGGAGCCTCATCAGCCTGTCGCAAACGAACGCCAATTTCGATCTCTCCACCGGCGAGCAGATCGAGGTCGGGGCCAAGGGCCTCGCGCTGAACGGCGCCCTCGAATGGACGGTGGCGGGCTACCGCATCGTCAAGGACAACCTGATCTCGGCGGTGCCGGGCCAGCCCAATGTCTCGACCCAGGTCGGCCGGCAATCCTCGCACGGGGTGGAGGGGGCGCTCGCCCTGCGCCTGCCCGATGGCTGGCGCATCGACGCCAACCTCGCCCTCCTGCATGCGCAATATGACGAGTTCCGGGAGGGAGCGGTGTCCTATGCGGGCAACCAGCCCAAAGACGTGCCGGAGCGCGTCGCCAATGTCTGGCTCAATTGGGCCTTCGCCCACGACTGGGAGGCGCGGATCGGGCTGCAGAATGTCGGCCGGGTCTTCAGCGACTTCTCCAACACCGCGCCGCGGCCCGACTACACCCTGGCCCATCTCGGCCTTGACCATCAGGTCACCCCGGCTTCGCGCCTGAGCCTTCGCGTCTACAACCTGTTCGACACAACCTACGCGATCAGCGGCAACGCCGTGGACGGGATCGGCACCAACTGGATCCTCGGGCGACCGCGCTCGTTCGAGGTCGCCTACAGCGTCGCGTGGTGAGCCTGTTCAAGCAGGGCAAGCGGTGGCTGGTCCTCGGCCATCGCTGGCTCGGCATCGGAACCGGGCTGCTCTTCGCCCTCTGGATCGGCTCCGGGCTGGTGATGCTCTATGTGCCGTTTCCGAGCTTGACGGAGACGGAGCGCCTCGCGCGTCTTCGCCCGATGGCGTGGGAGGCGGTCGCGGTCTCGCCGGACGAGGCGCTGGCCCAGTTGGGCGAGACCCGGATGCCCCGCAGCCTCGATCTGGAGATGCGTGGCGACGAGCCGATCTACCGGATGTCGTCCGGCGATGGCCGACGCATCACCCTTTCGGCGCGGACCGGCGCGCCGGCGGGTCCGGTCGATGCCGAGGCGGCCCAGCGCCTCACCGGGGCCGGTCCCGGCGCGTCCGTGGAGGAGGTCGCGCGCGACCAATGGACGGTGACGGCGCGCTACGATCCCCTGCGGCCCTTCCACAAGGTCGCCTTGAACGACGCGGCCGGCACGGAGCTCTATGTCTCGCAAGGGACGGGGGAGATCGTCCTCGACACGACGCGGTTCCAGCGCGGCTGGAATTGGGTCGGCGCCGTCACCCACTGGGTCTACCTCACGCCGCTGCGCGCCCGCGCGGAGTTGTGGCGCGACGTGGTGCTCTGGATCTCCGGCATCGCCGCCTTCACGGCGCTCACCGGCCTCGTCCTCGGGATCTGGCGCCTGCGCCTGAGCCGGCGCTACACGCGAGGACGCGTCACGCCCTATCGCGGGATGGCGCGCTGGCACCATTTCGCCGGGCTTATCGGCGGGATCGGGCTCACCACCTTCATCCTCAGCGGCTGGCTCTCGATGAACCCGAACCGCTGGTTCACCTCCCTCGCGCCGACCGCCGACCTGCGCGAGGCCTATGCCGGGGCGGACAACCCTGTCGGCCTCACGACCGGGAGCCTACGCGCGTTGGCCGCCGATGCGCCCCTCGGCCTGCATCTCGCGCGGATCGGCGGACACTGGGTCGCGATGGGGCTCGACCGCACCGGCAAACGGGCGATCGGAGACGCACCCTCAACCGCCCGGATCGCGGCGGCGGCGGGTCTCGCGATGGCGGGTGCGAGGCTGGAGGGCGTCGATCGCCTGGAATCCCACGACCTCTACTGGTCGCCGCTCACGAGCGGGACGCTCCCCATCCTGCGCCTGCGCTTTGCCGATCCCGCCGCGACTTGGCTGCATGTCGACCCGCGGAGCGGCGAGATCCTCAACCGGCTCGACCGCTCCGGCCGCGTCAACCGCTGGCTGTTCACAGCGCTCCACCGCCTCGACCTGCCGGTCCTCGTCGGCCACCCGCCGGCGAGGGACGCGGCACAATGGCTGCTGAACCTGCTCGCCGGAGCCTTGGTGATCACAGGGCTCGTCATCGGCTGGCGGCGGATCGGCCCGAAGGCCAGCGCGCATTCCCCTCTCCCCGCGCGCGGGGAGAGGGCCGCGTCTCCCCCTCGTTGGGGAGCGCGGCGAGGCGGTAGCCGAGGGTGAGGGGGCTTGGCCGAACGGGTTACATCCGGAGATACCCCCTCACCCTCGCCCTGACGGGCTCACGTCGCCTCCCGACGAGGGGAGGACGACGTCCTCTCCCCGCCCGCGGGGAGAGGGGGAACCCCGCCTCTTTTGAATAGGGACGTGCCCTCAGACTGTTGGACTCGAAGGCCGGCGCGCATTCCCCTCTCCCCGCCTGCGGGGAGAGGGCCGCGTCTCCCCCTCGTTGGGGAGCGCGGCGAGGCGGCAGCCGACGGTGAGGGGGCGCGTCCGAAGGAGCCGCATCCGAAAACACCCCCTCACCCTCGCCCTGCCGGGCTCACGCCGCCTCCCGGCAAGGGGAGGACGACGTCCTCTCCCCGCCTGGCGGGGAGAGGGGGACCAGCCATTTCCGAATAGGGACGTGCCCTCAGACTGTTGGGCTCGAAGGCCGGCGCGCATTCCCCTCTCCCCGCGCGCGGGGAGAGGGCCGCGTCTCCCCCTCGTTGGGGAGCGCGGCGAGGCGGCAGCCGAGGGTGAGGGGGCGCGGCCGGTGGAGCCATACCCGGAGAGACCCCCTCACCCTCGCCCTGCCGGGCTCACGTCGCCTCCCGACGAGGGGAGGACGACGTCCTCTCCCCGCCCGGCGGGGAGAGGGGGGACGCGTTCCCTATTGCTGCTGGGCCTGCTGCGATTGGCGCATGAAGCTGTCGGGCGTGCCGGTGCCGTCCGAGACGAAGCGGATGTCGCGTGGTTCGCGGCGGGGCGTGTCGACGGAGAGGAACACCATCGGCTCCTCCAGGATCTCCGGCACCGAATGCACCACGCCCCGCTGGAACATCACCAGCTTGCCCGGCCCAACCTCGACGGCGGGTTCGTCGGCGAACTTCATCATGCAGCGGCCGGAAAGAACGTAGAGATACTCGTCGCAGGAGGCGTGGCTGTGTGGCGGCGTCGGTGAATAGACCCGGAACACCCGCGCGCTCGCCGCCGGAACGTCGACGAACCGATGGTCGGCCACCATGGTGGAACAGGCCTCCGGCAGGGTCGCCACGGCGGCGGCGACGTCGAACACCGCATGGGCGGCCGTGCTGGAATGTGTCGGGTCCTTGTCCATCGCGCGTCCTAGGGCTGTCCGTCTGATTGCCGGCACAGGATACCCGCTTTTCGCGCCCGCCCCAACGACGATGCCGCGATGCGCCCCAGGAAGACCGGCCCGCCCCCTCAGGCGGCCCGCACGGTCGCGAGGAAGCGGGCGACGTCGGTGCCGAGGCGGTCCGCCTGGCGGGACAGTTCGGCGGCGGCCGAAAGCACTTGGCTCGCCGCCGCGCCGGTTTTCTCGGAGGCCTGGGCGACGCCGCCGATATTCGTGGTCACTTCGCTCGTTCCGCTCGAGGCTTCCGCGACGTTGCGGACGATTTCCTGGGTCGCCGCGCCCTGCTGCTCCACCGCTGCCGCGATGCTGGTCGCCACGACGTCGATTTCGCGGATGCGAGCGGTGATGTCGCCGATGGCGCTGACCGCCTCGCCGGTCGCCCCCTGGATCAGGCCGATCTGCCGGCCGATCTCGTCCGTGGCCCGTGCGGTCTGGTTGGCGAGTTCCTTGACCTCCGCGGCGACCACCGCGAAGCCGCGACCGGCCTCGCCGGCCCGCGCCGCCTCGATCGTGGCGTTGAGCGCCAGAAGATTGGTCTGGCCGGCGATCTGCGAGATCAGGACGACCACGTCGCCGATGCGGGAGACCGAGCCGTCGAGCGCCTGGACGAGGTCGGCCGTCCGGTTCGCTTCGCTGACCGCCCGGCGGGCGAGCTCGGCCGAGCCGTCGACCTGCCGGCTGATCTCGCTCACCGAGGCGCCGAGTTCCTCGGCCGCCGCCGCCACGGTGCCGACATTGGCCGCCGCCTCCTTGGCCGCCGCGGCGACGCTGGTGGATTGGGCCGCCGTCTGCGTCGCCGTGGCGCTCATGCTGCGGGCGGTGGCCTGAAGCTCGGTCGCCGAGGACGAGACCGTGGCGACGATGCCGCCCACCGCCGCTTCGAGTTCGTCGGCGAGGCTGAGTACGGCCTGCCGCTGCCGGGCCGCCATCGAGGCCGCCAGGCGCTCCTGCTCGGCGCGATGCAGCCGGCGCTCGACGACGCTGTCGCGGAAGGCTTCCGCCGCCTTCGACAGGGCCCTGACCTCGCTCGGGCCGCCCTGGGGCACGGCGACATCCTCGTCCCCCCGGCCGATCGCATCGAGCACCGAGGCCATCCGGGTCAGCGGCCGGGCGATGGCGCCGCCCAGCCCGAAGGCGAGGCCCACGGAGAGCAGGAACGTGGCGAGGCCGGCGACCAGCCAGGCCAGCAGCGCGCTCTCCGCCCCCGTCCGGTTCGCGGCGGCGGCGGCGACCAGATCGGCGCTCAGGCGGTCCTCGACCCCCTTCAGGCCGTCGATCCGCTTCGATGCGAGTTGGAACCAGAGCGGCGCGTCGCGGAAGGGCAGCGTCTCGTCCAAAGCCGTGTCCAGCGCGAGGTTGCGCAGGCGCGCCGTCTCACGGGAGGCCTCGGAGGCCTCCACCGCGTCGAGCAGAGCCGCCTAGTCAGCCTCCGCTCTGGCGCGGAACCGTGCCTCGGCGGAGCTCTGTCCGCCGCCCAGGCCGGCGAGCCGGACGAGGGCCTGCTGGTCGAGGCGACCCGCCGAGAAGGCGGCGGCCCCCGCCGCACGCTCCTGGCCCGCCTGCTCCTTCAGGGTGAGGAAGGCCGAATAGGCCGAGGCCCGCCCCGCGATGGCGGCATTGCCGACGAGACCCGCCATCTCGCGGACGATGGCGAGGCCTTCCGAGACCAGTCCGGTATAGAAGGCGGCGGCTTGGGGCCCGGCCAGTTCCAGCGCGTCGATGCGACGGCGCTGGTCCGCCAGCCGAGCCAGATCCTGTTCGAGCGCCTGCCGGCGGCGTCCGAAGGCCGGGTCGTCCAAGGCCGCTCTCACGTCGCGGATGCCGGCATCGGTCCGGCCGCGCTGGGCCGCGAGTTCGGGCGCGAACTGGCTCCCCTTCGAGCCGATGAACAGGCTCGACGCGCCGCGCTCGCGCTGGACCTCGTGCAGGAAGGCGCTGATCCGCGTGGCGAGGCCGGCCAGCGCCTCGACGCGGATCATCTCGTTGCGCTGCGTCGCCCGATCAGAGACCGCGATCGCCGTCACGGCTCCGAAGGCGAGACAGGGTGCCAGGGCGACCGCAACGATGCGGGCGCGGAGCGTATTGAACCATCTGGAAGACATGCTGGCACCCTGATCGGCCAAAATGCTTCGATCTTTTCGGCGAAAACGCATAATGAATGCTTAAAAATGTTATGAATGCGATGAATGAGTTCTGTCGATGATTTCGAGAGCAGCGCGTGTATGCCTTGAGTTGCATGAATTGTCCGCCGTCCATTCTGCTAGTTGCTTGCTTGAACGGAATGTTTGGCGGACGGCATCCGCGCCGGCTGTCGACCGTCTCGGGACAAGGCCGGCACACCGCCGTCAGGCCTTGCCTCCTCTCGGCTTCAGCGCCTCGGCCATCCGTTTCACGGCCAGGGGGACGGCACGCTCCGGCACGCAGGCATAGCCGAGAAGCAGCCCCTGCTCGGCGCGCACCGGATCGGCGAAATGCGGCGAGAGCGCCGTCGTGGCGATGCCGGCACGCGCGCAGGCTTCCACCGCCGCGAGATCGTCGAAGGCCGCCCCGGCCGGGGGCCGGGCCACCAGATGCATGCCGCCGTCGCGGGGCGGCACCTCCAGCAGCCCGCCGAGGAGATCGCGGGCTGCCGCGACGAGGGCGGCCTGTCGCTGCCCGTAGAGACGCCGCGTCCGGCGCAGATGCGCGCCGAAATGGCCCTCGTCGATGAAGCGGGCCAGCGCGCCCTGTCCGAGGATCGAGGCGAAGCCGCCGCTGCCCGTGAGGGCGCGGCGGACGGGCTCCACCAGGGTTTCCGGCAGGACGAGGTAGCTCATCTGCAGGGCCGGCATGAGCACCTTCGAGACGCTGCCGACGTAGAGAACGCGTCCGGCCCGGTCGAGGGCGTGGAGCGGCGCCAGCGGCCGCCCGGCATAGCGATACTCGCCGTCGTAATCGTCCTCGACGATCCAGCCACCCTGCGCCTCCGCCCAGGCGAGGAGGGCGAGGCGGTTCTCCAGGCTCATCGTGGCGCCGAGGGGGTGGCCCTGGGCCGGCGTCACCACCGCCAGCCGCGCTCCGGGATCGATGGACCGCGCCCGCGCGATCGAGAATCCCGCCGCGTCGCAGGGCACCGGGACCGTGCGCAGGCCCGCCGCCCGCAGGGCATGGGCGAGGCCGGGAAAGCCCGGCTCCTCCAGATACGCCGCCTCGCCGGGCTCGAGCAGAAGCTCGGCCAGGAGGCGGAGGCTCTGGCGGATGCTGCTCGTGACGATCACCGCCTCCTCGTGACAGGCGACCCCGCGCCCGGCCGACAGATAGGCGGCCAGGGCCCGGCGCAGACGCGGCTCGCCCAGGGGATGGAGCAGGCTGGGAGGGCCGGCCCGCCATTCGGCCTGGAGCAGGCGCGCCCAGGTTTCACGTGGAAACGCATCGAGGGCGGGACGGCCGAGGGCGAAGGCGTCGGGGATCGGAGGGGCGTCGCTCCGTGCCGAGGCCATGGCGGCCCCGCGGCGCGAGAGCACCGCCGTCGCGGGCGAGGGGCGGGCGGGGGAGCCCGGATTGCGTGGGACCAGGAGGTCGTCGGGCAGGGTCTCGGCGACGCGGGTGCCGGAGCCCGCACGCGTGGTGAGGTAGCCCTCGGCCACGAGCTGCTCGATGGCGAGGAGGATCGTGCCGCGTGCGCAGCCGAGATGCTCCGCGAGACTGCGGGAGGAGGGCAGGCGCTCTCCCGGCGGCAGGCGGCCCGACAGGATCGCGTCGCGTACGGCTTCCCGCACGCGCCCGTGCAGGCTCGTCTCCGCTCGATGGGGTCCGCCGGCCGGCGGCGGGTCGAGGGCGAGTTGGAGAGGAAGGGGAGGGCGGCGCCGGGTCGTCGTCGAACTGGTCCAGTCGGGGTGCGGAAACTGGATCTTCCGCATGATCCGCTTCGCGTCAACAGAGGCGGAGAACATCACGCCCCGCCGAGGATCATCATGTACGAGCCGCCCCATTTCCGGAGCGACGATCTCGAAGCCCACGCCGCCCTCATCCGCGCCTGTCCGCTCGGCCTGCTGGTGAGCGCGGGCGCCGGCGGGCTGATCGCCAACCCGGTCCCTTTCCTGCTCGACCGCGAGGCGGGGGAGGCGGGCACGCTCCGCGCCCATCTCGCCCGCGCCAACCCGCACTGGCGCGACCTCGACGGGCTCGCCGAATGCCTCGTCGTGTTCCAGGGCCCCGACCGCTACGTCACGCCCTCCTGGTACGCGACGAAGCGCGAGACGGGGAAGGTCGTGCCGACCTGGAACTACGCCACCGTGCAGGCACGGGGCCGCCCGCGTGTCATCGAGGACGAGGCCTGGCTGCGCCGGCAGATCGACGACCTGACGCGGATGCGCGAGGCCGGGCGGGCCGCGCCGTGGTCGGTGGCGGACGCGCCGCCGGCCTTCACGGCGGCGCAGATCAGGGGGATCGTCGGCATCGAGATTCCGATTGCGCGGCTCACCGGCAAATGGAAGGTCAGCCAGAACCGCTCGGAGGCGGACCGCGCCGGCGTCGCGGCGGGCTTGCGCCGGGATGCGGGCGGCGACGACGCCATGGCGGATCTCCTCGACAGAATGGGACAGCGGGCATGAGCGAGCGCGTGAACCGTTATGGCCAGCCGATCGGCCCCGCCCTCCCGGACTGGAGCCCGCCGCCGTCCCCGCCACGCGAGGCGTTGCAGGGCCGGTTCTGCCGGATCGAGCCCCTCGACGCCGAGCGCCATGCGGGCGACCTCTTTTCCGCCCTGGCCTACGACCCGGCGCGCTGGACCTACCTGCCCGGAGAGCCCCCGGCGGACGAGGCCGAGTATCGCGCGCGACTGGCGGAGATCGCCCGCAACCACGACCCGATGCATCACGCGATCCTCGACGCCGCCACCGGCCGGGCACTCGGCCTGGCGGCCTATCTCAGGATCGAGCCGGCCCATGGCTGTATCGAGGTCGGCCATCTCCAGTTCGGCCCCGGCCTCGCCCGGAACCCGGCCGCCACCGAGGCGATGGCCCTGATGATGGCCCGCGCCTTCGACCTTGGATACCGCCGCTACGAGTGGAAATGCGACAGCCTCAACGCGCCCTCCCGCGCGGCGGCCCTGCGCTACGGCTTCACCTTCGAGGGCATCTTCCGCAACGCCATCGTCACCAAGAGCCGCTCCCGCGACACGGCCTGGTTCGCGGTGACCGATACGGACTGGCCCCGCCTGCGGGAGGCCTTCGCCGCCTGGCTCGCGCCGGAGAATTTCGACGACGCGGGCCGCCAGCGCCGGAGCCTCGCGGCCCTGCGGGGGTGAAGCCCCCGAAGGCCCCTGATCGCGATCGAGACGTCGGCAACCGTGTGGATGACGTGTCCAACAATGCGTCGTCGTCCGCTCCTCCATCCGCCTCGCCGCTCGCTATATCGGCGAAGATGATCAGATCGGTTCCGTCTTCACCGAGGATGAGGTTCACGCCGGACGTGTCTGACATCGTGTCGGCACCCGAACCTCCCGCGACCTGATCGTTGCCCGCGCCGCCGTGGATCGTATCGCGCTATCCACCGGGAGCACATGCGAGGAACGAAACCCACTAAGGGCCGCCGGACAATCAATGTGCCGTCCGTGTCCTCGACACAATCCGGAACATTTTATCTTCGCTGGACGTAACCCGCCGCATTCCAAGGCCAATCCAGTCATCGAGAGGCTATTCATTGTCCAGCCTGCGTGATTAACATCGGTGAAAACCAACAAAATATACGAAATGGAATGTCATTCTGGATGCATCATATGTTGTTGCGCCACAAATCGATTTTGGATCGGATATCTATTAGTTAGGCACATCGTTCCACGGGCTTGAAATCCTTCCTGCGCTTTAGGGAGACGTTCCATGAGAGCACTGGTTTGGCACGGGACCCAGGATATCCGCTGCGATACGGTTCCGGATCCCAAGATCGAAGATGATCGAGATGCGATCATCAAGGTAACCGCTTGCGCGATCTGCGGTTCGGACCTGCACCTCTACGACCATTTCATGCCCGGCATGGAGAAGGGCGACGTCATGGGCCACGAGTTCATGGGCGAGGTCGTCGAGACAGGCAAAGGCGTCAACGGTGCGCTCAGAAAAGGTGAGCGCATCGTCGTGCCCTTCACGATCATCTGCGGCGAGTGCGACCAGTGCAAGCGCGGTTACTTCTCCGTCTGCGAGCGCACGAATCGCAACAAGGACATCGCCGACAAGGTTTTCGGGCACACCACCGCGGGCTTGTTCGGGTACACCCATCTCACCGGTGGTTACCAGGGCGGCCAAGCCGAATACGTCCGCGTGCCGTTCGCCGATAAGACGCACATCAAGGTGCCCGAGAATCTCAGCGACGAGCAGGTGCTGTTCCTCGGTGATATCTTCCCCACCGGCTGGCAAGCGGCGGTGCAGGCCGATATCCAGCCGACCGATACGGTCGCCATCTGGGGCGCCGGCCCCGTCGGTCAGATGGCGCTGCGCTCCGCCCTTCTGCTCGGGGCCAGACAGGTAGTCTGTATCGACAGCGTACCCGAGCGCCTCGAGATGGCGCGCGCCGGCGGTGCGATCACCATCGACAATAGCCAGGACAGCGCGGTCGAACGATTGAACGAGCTGACGAGCGGCAAGGGCCCGGAGAAGTGCATCGATGCCGTCGGCATGGAAGCGCATTCCCCCCGCGCCCTCGAACACGCCTACGACCGGCTGAAGCAGGCGGTGATGCTGGAGAGCGACCGCGCCGCAGTGCTGCGCGAGATGATCTACGTCTGTCGGCCCGCCGGAATCCTCTCGATTCCGGGCGTCTATGGCGGGCTCGTCGACAAGATGCCGATGGGAGCCCTGATGAACAAGGGTCTGACCATCCGCACCGGCCAGACCCACGTGAACCGGTGGACGGACGACCTCGTCAAGCGCATCGACGACGGGCAGATCGATCCCTCCTTCGTCATCACGCACCGGGCCAAGCTCGAACAAGGGCCGGAGATGTACAAGACCTTCCGTGACAAGAAGGACAACTGCATCAAGGTGGTGCTCAGACCCTGATTGTGTCCCCGGCCCGTCTTGTTGACCGGGCTGGCTTGGCCCCACTGCGGCAGGGAGGACGTCCGCATGTCTCACCGCGACCAGAACCGCGCTTCCGGGCGCTCGACTCTGCCGAGTTATCTCGTCTCGGAGCCGCGTCGAAGACCCGATCCCGGGACCAGGGAACTCACCCGTGGGTTGGGTTGGTTCTCTGTCGGCCTTGGGCTGACCGAAGTGGTGTGTGCCGACGCCCTGGCTCGCTGGCTTGGGATGCCGCGCGTCGCTCCGGTCATCCGAGCCTACGGTGTGCGTGAACTCGTGCAGGGTGCCGGGATCCTGGGCTCGCATGATCCGACCCCTTGGGTGTCGGCCCGCGTCGCAGGAGACGCCCTCGATATCGCTACGGTTCTGCCTGGGCTCGATCCGCAGAATTCGCGCAAGGACAACGTGTTGATCGCCCTTGTGGCACTCGTCGGCGTCACGGCCGTCGATGTGATCTGTGCGCGGAGCCTTTCGGAAGCACCCCTTGCCCCGTCCGACAAGGTCCGGCGAGATTACCGCCGCCGGAGCGGCTTCCCACGGCGTCCCGAGGCGATGCGGGGCGCGGCCCGTGATTTCAAGCCGCCACCCGACATCATCGGCCCCGAGGCGATGCGTCCCTGGACGCTCACGAACGCCTGAACCCGTCCTACGGTCTACGGAATGCTGCCGCTCCGGGTCGAACGCAGCCCCGAGGGGCGGAGAACACGCACACGGTCACGCCCACCCACAGGTTCCTCCGTCATCCTGCTGACGGGCAAACAGCTCCCCCCAACCTCCACCCTGAAACGAGTTGATCTCGGCTGCAATGTAAGGAAGAAGAGAGCCTATCTTTTCCGAGTGCAGGCTCCAGGTGTTCTCATGAAATACTTATTAGTATCCAATGAGAGCTTTGGCCTCACCATCATCCGGCGGGTTTGATCGTGGGCGAACATCACAAGCACGCATCGGTCGGGGTCGCGCAGGCGATTTTCGATGGGATGCCGTCCGCCGACCGGGCGAAGGTCGAGGCGGAGGCCGCGACCAAGGGCGTGAGCGCCCTGGAGATCGTGCGCCAATCCCTCGACATTTTGATCGCCGATGCCAAACCGGCGACCGCTGGCAGCGGAACGGGTCCGGCGCAGTAAGGGCCGTCGCGTCATGGTTCGGCCACGGCCGATGACCGGCCGCTCAAAGAGTCTCGTCGCGGGGGCGTTCGTCTTGCTGGCGGCCCTGTCCGGCCCCGCATTGGCGCAGCGGGTCGAGGACGGGTCCGACGTCGTCATCGGCAAGGCCGTGGCGGCGACGATTCTCGGCATGGTGGGGGAGCGTTTCGGCGCGCTCGACCCGAAGGTGACGGCGTTGCGCAAGGCGGAGGGCGGGTGGATCTGCGGCTCGGTCAACGTGAAGAACCGGGACGGGCTCTATATCGGCGAGCGCGGATTCGTGGCCGATCCGTCGAGCGCGTTCTTCGGCCGCGTCCCGGAGGGGCCGGAACTCCTCAACCCGCGCGCCGAGGGGTTCCAGGCCCTGGAGCGGATCAGGCAGCTGTACTTTACCCATTGCCTGGATTGACCCTCGCCGCGAGGGACCACGGGGCGTCCCGAATCCGCCGGGACCGGCGACACCAAAGCCGGGCCTCGCCGTTATCCCCCCATGATGATGGACACGCCCCGCCTCGGTTTCTGCTGCAATTTCGTGCTCGACGACGATCCTGCCAGCTTCAAGACGCTGAAGGCCGCCCGCGAGGCGACGCTTCACATGAACCTGTCGCACACCACCATGAGTCATCTCGACAAGCTCGCGCCGTCGGCGCGGCGGGCCAAGCTCGAGAGCCTCGCCCGGCACAACCTCGCGGCGCTGGAACGGCAGATCGCCTGGGTGGCGGCGCGGCCGCCCCTGGAGCGCCTGCTGCGCATGGCGAGCAACGTCCTGCCCGGCTACACCCACGAGGTGGCGCGGGCGATCTATGCCGAGCCCGAGATGGTCGCCCTCGTGGAGGCCGGTCTCGCGCGGGTCGGCGAGCGGGCGCGGGAGGGCGGCGTCCGCCTCAGCTTCCATCCCGGGCCGTTCTGCGTCATCGCCTCGCGCAACCCCAATGCCGAGCGCAACGGCATCTCCGAACTCGAATACCATGCCGAGCTGATGGCGATGATGGGGTATGGCGCCGGCTGGCACCCGCATGGCGCCCATATCAACATCCATGTGGGCGCCCGCGACCCCGGCATCGAAGGGTTTCGCGCCAGCCTGCCCAAGCTCTCGCAGACGGCGCGCGACCTGCTGACGGTGGAGAACGACGAGAACGCTTTCGGCCTCGACACGGTGCTGGACCTGGGCGACCGCGTTCCGGTGGTGCTCGACCTGCACCACCACTGGGTCCAGAGCGGCGGCGTCTATATCGAGCCCGATGACGAGCGGATCGCCCGCATCCGCGAGTCCTGGCGCGGCGTGCGCCCGATCGCCCATATCAGCCTCTCGCGCGAGGCTTTGCTGGAGGGGCACGACCCGGACACGCTGCCCGATTATGCCGCCCTGGTGGGAGCCGGGCACAATTGGCGCGACATCGCGGCCCATTCGCACCTGCTGGGCAACCGGGCGCTCAACGCCCTCGTGGCCCGGCACCTCGCCTGGGCCGATTTCGAGATCGAGGCGAAGGGCAAGAACCTGGCCTCCACCGGGATCGCCGCCGAGATCTTGCAGGTGGAGGGCTTCGCGGGAGCGAGCGCCGCGGCCTGAGGCGAGGCAGCGCCGCGCGGGGATTTGGCTCGTCCCATACCAGACCTCGATGAGCTTGGCTCATCGAGGTCTGCCCGCGCGACGGCGCGGCGGCGGTCGTCCGCCGGATCTCACGGATCCTGACCTATAAGTCAGGATCCGTGAGGCTTGGTATCAGCGGCGCGTCGGCTTCTGCATCTTGACGACGGTGCTCTTGGGGCGGCCGATCGGCTTCAGGGGAGCCTTGGCCTCCAGGGCGGCGCGGGCGAGGTCCTGGGGGCGCGGCGCGCCGTTCGCAATCCGCATCAGGGCCTCGGCCATCTCCTCGATGGTCTGGGCGGCCTCGCCCTCCAGCGTCTCCTCCGCCCGGATGCCGGGAAGTTCGGGCGCGATCTCCTCGGCGGCTTCGCGCAATTGTTCGATCAGCTCGGCCGGCGAGTAACGGGAGGGAGGTGCATATGCCATTCCGCGACCATGGCAGCAGCCGGCGGCCTCGACAACCGGCCCGCCGGACCGAGGGTCGATCTCGCGGGAAGGGCGGGTTTGCCGTGGACGGTCCCGGGCCGGGATCGCAGACTCATGGTTTCCATCGGTCGAATTCTGATGTCGAGGGCCTGATCACAGATTCGCTTCGGGCGGCAAAAGGATGTCGGCGGCGCGGCGGCAAGCGGATAGTCCGACTCCCATCCGATCTCGCCGGAGAAGCCGACCTGCGGTGTCGCCCGAAGCGGTTCTCCGGCCGGGTTGCGACGCTTTTACGCTCCACGGACCACCGACGTGCATTTCGGTTGCCTCATCAAGGACTTCATGCCTAACGTCGTTGCTTCGACGGGTCGGGTGACGAAGGATTTGACTCGTTGGGTGCAGATGACGCGACGGCTGAACCGGGCCTGCCGTACTTCTGCCTGACGACGTCGGGCTTGCCACCCGGAGAGGCCTTCGAGCGATGGCGCACGCTCCTGGCGCCGATGTACGAGGTCAGTCCGACGACGCGCTCCGCCGTCCTGCCTTTCGGCACCAACATCGCGTACCCGATCGACGACCTCGTCGCTCATCGCACCCTGCTCTCGACCCAGCGGCTCCAGCGCGATCGCCGACGTGTCGATGCCGGGTCCGACCAGTACACCGTCCAACTCTACCGGTCCGGCCGATTTCAGGGCACCGTCGCGGGAAAAGCGATCGCGGCCTCGGCCGGCACCGTGACCTTCATCGGCCGCCGTCACCTGCTCGATGGCATGCTCGACCGCGCCGATACGACCGGCATCGTCGTCCCCTGCGCCCGCCTCCATGGGTTGCCGCTGGAAGATCATGAGATGCTCTTCGATGCGGCCCGCAACCGGTTGCTCTCCGCCCGCATTCTGGACCTCTACCGCCGCTTGCCGACCACGCGCCTCGACGACGCCCCGGCTCTCGCCGTCGAGTTCGTCGGCTTCCTGCGCCGCCTGCTCGATCCCTCGCGGGCCAAGGACGTGCTCGAAGGCCGCGACCTCGACGGCGGCCTGATGGCGCTGGCCAGGATGATCGTGCAGGAAAACCTGTCCCGGTCCGACCTGTCGCCCGCCTTCATCGGCGGACAGATGCGGGTCTCGCGCGCCACGCTCTACCGGCTGTTCGAGCCGGAAGGGGGCGTGATGCACTTCGTACAAGGCGAGCGTCTGAAGGCCATGCGCGACGCGCTGGCCGATCCGATGGAGACGCGCACGCTTGCCCGTCTGGCCGAGGTCTTCGGCTTCAGCAGTGCCTCGCAGCTCAGCCGCAGCTTCCGCAACCGCTTCGGCGCGCCACCCCAGGCCTGGCGGGGCGAGCGCCGGGTGGTCCAGCAGACCAGCGGTCAGGGGACGGTGCAGCACGTCTGGAAGTGGCTGCGCGAAACGCGTTGACCCCTTCACGCAGGTGTGCCGACGAGATCGACGCCGTAAGTCGGCGGCCGCATCCCGGGAAAACGGCGCCATCGGCTTTTCAGAACGATGAGCCTCATCCGATCGCTCGGTCGCCGGTCCTCCGCTTTGGCCGCGCCAAGGGCTCGCCGCGAGGCGGAGGACACGCGGTCAATCTGGGAAAACACTGCGACGATGCGGCGGTCTTAAGCAAACCTTTGCCTTGTTCTGGCCTCTGGGGGGTAGGAGACGTCGCGTTCCGAGGGACGATCACCCGTGACCATACGGCCTCAACCATACCACGACGGCTCCGCGACGGAGGCGTCCCGCCTCGACGGCGCCACCGGCCCGGAACGGCTGAGCCCGAAGGAACAGGGGGTGCTGAGCCTTGCCCTGCGCAAGGGAAGCGGCAACCCCGTCGACGATCTCCTCGCCGCCTCCGAGGCTCCCTCGCGCCAGATGGCGCTCCCGCTCTGGCTGCTGCTGGTCGGGCGCGACGCGGTTCACAAGCGGTGGGGCATCGTGACGGGGGCGGGGCTCGTCTGGACGGCGTTCGGCCTCGCGCTCGTGATCGACGCCTTCGACGGGGCCCTCCACATTCCCGACCGCTGGTTCGGTCTCCTCCTCGTGTTCGAGGCGGTGGGCTCGTTCGTCCGCGGCCTCGTCGCCACCGGCGCCGCGCGTCGGCTGCGCCTCCTCAAGGCGGTGCTCCTCCTCGTGGTGGCGGTGCTGACGATGCTGGCCTCGCCCGCGAGCACGTTCCTGCTCGCCATGTTGTTCGGGGCCGCCTTCCTGTTCGATGGCCTGTCGCGCTTCGCACTCTCGAATGTGCTGCGCTTTCCGGGCTGGCGCCTGTCGGCGGCGCACGGGCTGTTGGGAGTCGCCCTCGGCATCGTCACGCTGCAACCCTGGCCCACCTGGTATGCCGGCACGGTCGGGTTCTGCATCGGCGCCTTCCTGATCCTGAGCGGGATCAAGGTGGCGATCCTCGGGCTGCGGTTGCGGCGCCCTCCCGTGGCGCCTGAACAAAACTTGGCTCCCGAGCCGCACTTAGTTCCTGAGCCGCCTTTGGCCGGGACCGGCCCGGAAGCGCTGACCGTCCATGTCTGGACGCCGACCGGAACGGCGTCGATCCCGGTCCGGCAGCGCCTGGTGCATCGCTACGTCATCTCGGTGAACGGGCACGGCCACATCTCCACCGGCCATGCCGCCCTGGAACTCGGCGAGCCGGGCGAGGAGGGGGCGCTCTATGTGAGCCACTACCCCGCCGTGGAGATCGACCGCTCGCCCGACCATCTCCGCGCGACCCTGCGCGCCGGCCCGGAAAACGACGTGCCGGGCCGCTTCCTGCCGAGCTATCGCGAGGAGGCGGACGATTGGTGCGAGGCCACCGTGACGGTCACCCTCCACGGAATCGACGGCGCGCGCCTGAGGCGCTTCTGGGCCGTCTATCGTCGCGACACGACCTACAACTTCGTCGCGCGGAACTGCTCGACGACGGTGGCCTGTGCCCTCGACGCCGCCGTCGAGGGCGCGTTCAACCGGAACGGCAAGCCGTGGCGCACCCTCGCCCAGGCGGCGATGAGCCCGGAATTCTGGGCGGCCGCGCTCCTGCGCAACGGTGCGGGCGCGATGACATGGACGCCGGGGCTCGTGCTCGATTATTCGCGGGCGCTCAGCGCCCTGATCGATCCCGTCTCGCCGGTCCAGGCGATCGGCTGGAACGGCGTGAAGCGGCGGCTCCTGCGCAACTGGCGCGCCGAGGCGGTGGCGCGGATGCGGAGTCTCGCCCGACGGCGCTCCCCGGCGGCATAGGCCGGCGGAGGGCAGTGGGTCGGTCTGACATCCGATGGGGACGACCCGAACCCGGAAGGTTCGGGCGACCCTGGCGCGATGGGGACATGCAGATCCCCATGGTACCCAGCCACAGCGTCGCCGTTTCAGCGTGCCGGAGCGACAAGAACCGCTTCCGGTGGTCGGTGACGACGGCCGGGTTCCATTCCTGCCGCTCGACGACCTCCACGTCGTCCGCCGCCATGGCACCGGCCGCCGGCCTTTCTCACGCACACGTCCTGGCGAACCGTATCGTATCAGGACGCGGATCAACGATGGCGGGTGGATAGAGCCGGCGCTCCCGCGTTTTTCCGGGATGTCGTTGATGGAGTGGTCGAAGTCTGACGGATGGTACCCGTCCTGAGTGTCCGAGATGGGTGGAGAGTGGACTCTGGCCTCTCGCCCCGAAGCGGACGTTCCGCCTCTAATACTGGGCGTGGAGGCTCAGCGAACGAGGAGCTGTGATGACAATTCGTACCTTAAGCCGTCTGGGCCGATTTTCCGAACATACGTGACCAGACGCCACCCACTATAGCGGATTTGTCAAGATCATGAATGTCCTGACTGTAGCGGCCGGTATAAAGCTCCACAATCATTCTATCTCTATCTCTACCGGAAACCTTAAATATAAATTTCACTGTATATGGGCGATTCGCCAAAATCTCAGAAACTTTCTCGATTGTGCAGTGAAGAAGTGGGAATCCTTCGGTCTTAACGGTTATAGTCTGGCCTAGGCTAAACTTAGGATCGAACTCGAACTCGGCAATTCCACTTTCCAAAGATAGGCTGACGATCCGTGCGGCGTGGTAGCGAGCACCAGGACCAACGATATGTGCAGCCTCGTCCGTGGCGAAGCTCTCAGACAATGGGCGGGGCTTCTCGAAGCAGATGAGCGCAGCAACCATCAGGACAACGATGTTGATGACAGCCCAATATGCGGAGACGACTGAGAACTCCCCCTCGCCGATGCGAGACCATTCTGGCACGATGTTCACTATGAGGCCGAGCGCGGTAACTGCGATCAAGATCGCAATAGAGAAAAAGGTGTAGGCGTCGAATTCTGAATCCTCGTTGCCCGAGCCTTTGGGTGTGACCTTGAATGGTACCCCAAATGGCTTGACAAGGCTTGAGATCACCACTGGCAGCATGCGGAATGTGGCGAATGCTCCTACAGCACTGGAAACCAGGGGCAGATAGCGGGTTGGCGTGAGCCATCCCATCAGTAGAAAGTAGGCCGCTAGCACAGGAACTTGATAGTAGATAATATCCTCAGTGCCCGTAAAGAAAAGCGGTGCCGTGCCGGCCCATAGGTAAACTGCGGGAACGAGAAGTATTACAAGACGGACCGTGTATTGCACGAGCCATGAGAGCGGAATGAACATAATACGCTGAAAAAGATTTAGTCCCGGCCCCCGAAGTGGCCCGTTATGCAGGTAGATCGTCTGGATTCCACCCCGGCACCAGCGGCCTCGCTGCACGAAGTAGCCCTTCAGATTTTCCGCGGCGAGGCCCATTGACAATCGTTCGTTGAGATAGCGGGTCTTATAGCCCTTATTGAGCATCGATAGGGTAGTCAGAAGGTCTTCCGTGATTGAGTCATGCGGGAACCCGCCGATAACCTCCACAGCTGCTCTACGAGCAATAGAGCATGACCCGCAGCAGAAGCTTACATCCCATGCATCGCGGCTTGCTGCCATCTCGTCGAAGAACAGTCGCTGCTCATCGGGCCAAACCTTCTCCAAGCTAAGATTTGATTGTACTGGATCCTTGTTGAAGAAGTGCTGCGGCGTCTGAACAATGCCAATAGTTGGATCCTGAAAGAACGGTACAGTGCGTCGCAGGAAGTTCCGGTATGGCACAAAATCTGCATCAAAGATGGCGATGTAATCCCCGCGCGAGACTTTCAGCCCGTTGTTCATGTTGCCCGCTTTCGCGTGCGAATTATCCGGCCGAGTGACGTGAATGACGCCCTTCTCCTGGCAGTACTCGCGCAACCAGCCCCTTCGTTTGTCATCTAAGACATAGATGGTGAGCTTGTCCTTTGGGTAATCGAGGGCTAAAGCGCCGATGATTGTCCGTTCGAGCACATCGAGCGGCTCATTGTAGGTCGGGATGAAAACGTCAACGGTGGGGAGGCTCGCCGGGTCCTGAGCAAAATAATCTCGTTCCATGCGGTCCGCTTCCGTACTGCGGTCCACATATCGCCCCATCGTCACCAAGAAGATGAGAATGTCGGCGAACGCCCCCAACTCGACACAGAATACGAACCACGTCCAGAAAAAACTAAAACTGTAATCCAGAGGGTGCGGCAAGACAGTCGCAGTGAAGCGCCACCAAAGGTAGCGCACCGCTATGGCTAGAACAAACGTGCAGGTGACTGCTCTAGCCCACGTTTTATTTCGCGGCCAGTTCAGTGTAAAGATGAAGAAAAAGGCAGCAACGAGTAGCGCCGGTGCGAGGACTAAGTAATACTGAACCACAGGCTCTTCACCCAATGCAGCATTGGAATATTATTGCTAGCGCGCGCGATGCGTACCTGTACGGTTCGGCCTACCTGACAGAAATTGGCATAATCCGTTTGCATCTCACTCTTTGCCAAGGCAACGCGAATGCGCGCACTCTTGCCGCGGCTGACTGGTGGAACAGCTGCAAGTGTGACCTCCTCGACCGCCGCACTTGCGCCTCGCACTGAGACAACCTTTCCTGGGATCACTTCCGATGTTCCAAGCAGGCGGACCTCTGCGTCCTCGCCGGGCTTGATTTCATCGTAATCCACCTCATTGACCAGGATATCTACGAAGAGATCGCGGCAATCGAGCAGGCGCATCAGCTCGTTGCCCGCAATGACGTTCGATCCAGCTACAACATTGTTGCGCCAAATTACTCCCTGGAAGGGCATTTGCACGGGGGAGTACGTAAACCGATCATTGCGAGTTCGTTCAATGACCAATTGTTTGCTCAGCTGCTGGATTCGAGCGCGCTCTGTTATCGCTTGCGCCTCTACGTTAGCCATCTGAATCATAATTTCATCGGTACGCTGCTGGCTGTACGGTACATCGTTCCGTCCTTCGCCCACGAAGGTGCCCCGCTTTAGTGCTTCCAGCTGGTACCCAAGGCGATCAAGTTCGGCCTTTGCGATAGTACCTTCGTTACTTGCTGAAATTGACGCAGCACGCGCTTGTTCGACGGAACTGTTCGCCACTACACCCGTTACACCTAAAGTCTGCTTACGACTTAAATCGGCGTCCGCCGACACTTTATTTGCTTGAGCTGTGCTAATCCGCTGCTGGCGAATAACAATCTCTTGCTGAATGCTTTGGATACTCGCCTTTTGATACTCTGCAAGTCGCGATACAAGCTCCTTCTTCATCTCGGCTAGATGGCTCAACTGTGACTCTAGCGCCTTTAATTTTTCGCGCGACGCACCAAGATCAGCGTCTAGCTGAGCTTCGGCCGTCCGAGCAATGCGCATGTTGTGGATTTGAAAGACTTCAGTACCCTCCGGTAGCGACGTTCCCACTTTTGGAGGAGTATCGGAGATAACGCCTTCAATAGGCGCAGAGACGAGTGTGAAGCGAGCGTTCACCGTTCCATCAAGGCTGGTGTGCCCGGTTAATCTCGGGAGCACGGCAAGAATAGCGGCACCGAGTAAAAGGATTCCAACGAAAATGCGTACTGTTCGGCTGTTCCAGTTCATTTGCGATTCCTAAGGAAACCAATGATTACGTAGAACCGACTTCCCATTCGTTTAGGTGAATACTCAAATTTAAGCCAAACTCGATATCTTGTCCTGTAGGTTCGGAGGCAGTCATCTGGCGTGGGATGGCAAGCAGTTCTTAGCGCCTGGAGAGCGCTGCCTGCCCGTTTCGCCCGTTCAGTTTTGATCGAGCAGCGGGTATGCCGCTTCGATATTATCGAGCAAGCTGCGGGATGCCTAGGGGCTGAGCACGGGCAGGACCGGAAGACGATGACGACTGCAAGCTTAATAGCCAACGTGTAGTTGCGCGTCTGCTTGTCGTCGCGCTGGGCGATGTGACGGAAGACCTAAAAACGCCTGCCTTGGAAAAAGTTCCTCAGTCATGTGGGCTTTGCCGCTGATAACTTTGAAGAACGGGCAGTCACTAATCCACCCAATCCGGCCGTACCTTCTGTTTCACCAAGCTGCCTGGAGGCGGACCTTCTCAACGTCTGCAAAGGGTCGAAAGCGGACCCTGCGGCAAGTACCAAACGTCAGATGTTCCCCACTGGATCGATGTAGCCCGGTTCAAGTTGTTGTTCCAAGGCTTTACCTCATCCTCAGGCGCCCGCGTCAGCGGGCCTCGAAGGAGCCCTCCAGACACCGAAGCGATCCCTGGATGCCTCCTTCGAGGCCGCTGCGCGGCACCTCAGGATGAGCTAAGATCCTGGACAAGCAAATGGAAACAGGCCCTCGGCATAGGCATCAGGGCTGAAGATGCGTCTGTGCAAGTCCATGCCGAACAACTGAGATTGCGCATCATCGGCCTATACCCTTGGCTCGGATGACAGGGAGAGCTGTGTGGTCCCGCCGCCCGGCCCTTCGCCTCAGCGCGCCGGGCGGGTCGCGGCCAGCGCGCGGGAGATCGCCAGCATCACCGCCAGCGTGTCTTCTTCGTCCTGCTCGGCGCCGTGATCGCTGAGCTTGACGATCACCGTGCCGGTCTGGCGGTTGATGTAGATATACTGGCCATAGACGCCGATGGCGGAGATGTCGTCGTCGCCCTCCGGCACGTGCCACCATTGCGCAGAGTAGGGCCAGCCGTCGACATCCCTGCGGGCCGGGGTCTCGATCCGCTCGATCCAGCGCGGGGGAACGATGTTCGTGCCGCCGACGCGGCCATGGTCGGCCACCATCAGCCCCAGGCGGGCGAAGTCCCGCGCCACGGCGTTGATGCAGCAGAAGGCCTTCTCCGTTCCCCCCGGCCGGTCGAGATTCCAGGTCGCGTTCGCCTCCGCGCCCATGGGCTTCCAGATCGCGTCCGAGAGGAGGTCGGCCAGGGGCTTCTTCTGAACCTCCGCGAGGATCAGGCCGAGGATCTCGGTGTCGATGCTGCGGTATTGGCCGGTGCTGCCGGGCTTCGACGACAGGGTGGCGTGGTCGCGCACGAAATCGCGGATGTCGCGGGTGAGGTACATGCCGGCGGTCCCCACCAGGGGATTCCACGGGTCGTAATTCTCCGGCACCGCGAGTCCGCTCGTCATGTCGAGCAGGTCGCGGACGGTGATGCGGCCGAAGGCCGGCTCGCCCCGCAGATACGGCAGCAGGGTCGCCACGTGGTCCGTCTCGGCGAGCTTGCCCTCGGCGATCGTCTGCCCGACCAGCAGCGAGACCACCGATTTCGCCACCGACCAGGACGGGAACAGCGTCGCCTGGCCCGAACCGGGGCGGTACCATTCATGGACGAGGACGCCGTCCTGGGTCACCAGCAGGGCGTTGGTGTGGGTCGCCTCCAGCATCTGCGCCAGGGGAACATTGTGTCCCTTCCAGGGCACGTGGCCGAGAATCGCGCGGGGCCGGACGGGCAGGGCGCGGGACGAGGGCCCGGCCGCCACCGGACGGCTCGCGAACCAGGTGCCCACCGAGGAAGGCTCGACGATGGCGAGGGCCGCTAAGGTGACGGGGTTCGGCACGCCGAGCAGCGGCCCGATGGCGGCAGCCATCCCACCCAGCATCCCGGCGCAGATCAGCGCCCCGGCGAGCCAAGGCCGACGGAAGCGGGGCCGGAGGCGGTGCAATCTCGACATGACGCTCGGTACACCTCTTGGCCGGCCCCGGCCGCCGGCGGAGCCCTGTCCTTCAGTGAGGCGCGGTCTGGCCCGAGGCGAGGATCGTCACCCCGACGGCGATCACCGCGATCCCGATCATCATCGGCAGGGTGATCGGCTCCTGGAACAGGAGCGCGCCGCCGACCGCCGCGCCGACCATGCCGACCCCGGCCCAGATCGCGTAGACGATCCCGATCGGCAGCATGTTCATGCTGTTCGACATCAGCCAGAACGCCGTGCCGTAGCCCAGCACCACGACGATGGTCGGCAGCGGCTTGGTCAGGCCGTCGGCGGCCTTGAGGGCGAGGGTCGCCGTCACCTCGGCGCTGATGGCGAAGGCAAGGAGGAGGTAGGGGTTCATCTGCGAGGCGTCCGTGCGGGGGCAGGCTGAAAGCGGAATCCGTGGCCATCCGCATGGCGATGTCCGCGTCATGTCCGAGGCCGGCGGCGGAATCGCGCGGTACGGCCACGGATTTCAAAAGCACGGGGGCCGTTAATTTCGCGTGTCGGATGGCGCACGAAGGCCCGTCCGATGGCGGTCGAAACCGGGTGCGCGTGGCGGTGACGGTCTGCCGTTTTGGCACAACTGGTCCGGGCGGCCCGCGCCGAATTGGAAAGTCTGCCCGTCGATCGAGTCTTGCTCCGCTCGGGGTCTCACGGCACAGATTGGTCACAGACTGCGCGAGATTCTCCCTGGCCTTCCGGGACGGGAGAATCCGTGAGGAGCGTTCCGGCATGATCATCGTCACCACCGAAACCATTCCGGGTTGTACGGTCCGCGAAGTGCGAGGCCCCTGTTTCGGCGCCGTGGTCCGCAGCCGGGGCGCGGTCGGAAATTTCAGTGCCGGCCTGCGCTCCCTCGTCGGGGGCGAAGTCGGCGAATACAGCCGTTTGATCGAGGAAGCGCGCGGCCAGGCCATCGACCGCATGGCGCAGAACGCGGCTCAGCTCGGCGCGAACGCCGTCCTGACGATGCGGTTCGACTCCTCCGAAACCGACCAGAACATGATGGAGGTCGTCGCCTACGGCACCGCCGCCATCGTCGAGCGCAACGCCTGACCGCCGCATCCCGGCAGGTCGGGACGTTCATCCCTATCGCCTTGACAAACCTCGGGTTTCTAGCGGTCAGGCCCCATCACGTTCCTCTACTCCAACCACGGAATCCGACACGATGCGCACGACCCTGACCGCATGTCTCTTCATCGCCCTCACGGGTGCCGCCCTTGCCCAGCAGGTGAACGAGCCGCCGATCCAGAGCCCGCAGGACGCGGCCTGCCGCGAGCAGGCCAGGGCGCAGGTGTTCAGCGCCGCCAACCCGAGCAATCTCAGCCTCTACGACCTCGGTTCGCAGATCTATCACGCCTGCATGGCCAGCTATCACACCACCGGCCCGAACCCGGACCGCAAGGAGCGCCGTTTCTGACACCGCACGCTTCCCGCGATTCCGGCCGCCTCCCGTTCCGTTCCGAAGGATCTCCGCAGCATGACGATGCCTGACCAAGAGATCCATGGCGGGCGGGAGACGAGCCGTCGCTCCGGCTTTCTCGCCCTCGCCGTGCTGCTGGCGCTCGCAGGTTCGGCGACGGCCGTGTCCGCCGCGCAGCCCTCGGCGAAGCTCTGCACGACCGAGAACTCCACTCCCGAGACGGCGGAATGCATGGAGAAAGCCCTGGAGGGCGCCGACAAGGCGCTGAACGAAGCCTACCGGAAGGCGCTCTCGGTGATCGACGCGGACGATAGCGGCAAGGATGCCAAGGCCAAGACGGAGTGGAAGGCGCAACTCGCCGCGGCGCAGCGTGCCTGGATCGCGTTCCGCGACGCCGATTGCGGGGCTCTGATCGTCAGCGAGTGGAACAGCGGCAGCGGGACCACAACGGCGACCTACGCGTGCCTCTATGACAAGACCGTCCAGCGGACTGGCGACATCCTGAGCCGCTACCCGCTTCACTGAATCCGGGCCGACCTTTCGCTCAGCGATAATCGGTGGGCGTGAGGCCGTGCCGGGCCATCTTGTCGTAGAGGGTCTTGCGCGGCGTGCCGAGGGATTCGGCGGCGATGCGGACGTCGCCGCCGGCCATGATCAGCTCCTCGCGGATCAGGCCCCGCTCGAACCGGTCGACCTGCTCGGCCAGGGTTCCGGTGCTGGCGGCCTCCGGTGAGGGCGCGTCGTGCTGGCCGAGGCCGAGGGCGTGACGCTCGGCGAAATGGCCGAGCTCGCGCACGTTGCCGGGCCAGTCGTGCCGGCGCAGGTGCTCCCGCACGGCCGGCGTGATCGGCGCGGGCTCGCGGCCGAAGCGCAAGGCGGCGCGGGTGAGAAACTCCTGGAACAGCAGCATCACGTCCTCGCGCCGCTCGCGCAGGGGCGGAATCGCGATCGTGATGACGTTGAGGCGGTGGTAGAGGTCGTCGCGGAAGGTGCCCTGCGCCGCCGCCTGGCCGAGATCGACCTTGGTCGCGGCCACCACGCGCATGTCGATGGCGCGGATCTCGTTGCTGCCCAACGGCTCCACCGCCCGCTCCTGCAGGACGCGCAGGAGTTTCACCTGCAGGCCCAATGGCATGCTCTCGATCTCGTCGAGGAACAGCGTGCCGCCCTGAGCGTACTCGATCCGGCCGACGCGGCGCTTGAGGGCGCCGGTGAAGGCACCGGCCTCATGGCCGAAGAGTTCGCTCTCGACGACGCTGTCGGGTAGCGCGCCGCAATTCATCGCCACGAAGTTCCGGCTCGCGCGCCGGCTCCAGCGGTGCAGGGCGCTCGCCACCACCTCCTTGCCCGAGCCGGTCTCGCCGAAGACGAGAACGTCCACATCGGCATCGGCGACATCCCGCACGAGACGGCGCAGGCGCACCATCTCCGGGGAAATGCCGAGGAAGGCCGGGTCCTCCTCCACCGCCGCGTCCAGCCGGGCGCGCAGGGTGCGGTTCTCGAGAACGAGCCGGCGCCGTTCCAGAGCGCGGCGCGCCGAGGCGACGAGGGATTCGGCCGGATAGGGTTTGGACAGGAAATCGTAGGCCCCGTCGCGCATGGCACTCACCGCCATGCGGATGTCGCCATGCCCGGTGATCAGGATGACCGGCAGTTCCGCATCGATGGCCTTGATCCGCCCGAACAGAGCGATGCCGTCGAGATCGGGCAGGCGCACGTCGGTAACCACAAGGCCGGGCGGATCGGCGAGGATGGCGGCCAGCGCCGGTCCGGCGGCCCCGAAGGTCTCCACCGTGAACCCATCGAGCTCAAGGCTCTGGCGGTTGGCGCGGCAGACATCCGCCTCGTCGTCGATGAAGACGACCCGTTCGGCCAACCCGCCCGCACCCTCTTCAACGCTCACGGTGTCGTCTCCACGGGGGCTTTGGCCAGTTCCATCCGAAACACCGCCCCGCCGGCCGGATCGTCCAAGGCGTTCAGGCTGCCGCCGCAATCCTCGACGATTCCGCGGGCGATGGCGAGCCCGAGCCCGAGCCCATCGGACTTGGTGGTGAAGAAGGCGTCGAAGAGCTGGGCCCGAATGGCCTCAGGCAAGCCCGGCCCGGTATCGCGCACCTCGACCGCCACACGCTCCCCGGGCAGGTTCCGCACCAGGATGGAGACACGCGGCTCGGTGTGTCCCGCCGCCGCGTCGAGGGCATTCTGTAGCAGGTTGACCACGACCTGCTCGAGGCGCGGCCCGTCACCGAGAACGCAGAGGCCAGGGGCCGGCGTCTCCGCCGTGAGCGCGATCCCGGCCGCCTTCGCCCGTGCCTCCACCAGTTCCAGGCTGTTGGCGAGGATATCGGCGAGGGGCACGGGCTCGCGTCGGGGCGATGCACGCCGGGCGAAACCCTTGAGCTGCCGCGTCAGGCCGCCGATCCGGTCGGTGAGGCGGCCGATGGCGAAAGCGTTCTCCGCCGCTTCCTCGCCCCGGCCCCGTCGGACCAGGATCGCCGCGTTGTCGGCGTAGGAGCGGATGGCAGCCAGCGGCTGATTGATCTCGTGCGCCATGCTGGCGGCGAACTGGCCCAAGGCCGCGAGCCGCCCGGCCTGAGCGAGTTCTCGGCCGAGGCGTTCGCGCTCGGCTTCCGCCTGCCGTCGCTCCTCCTCCGCCCTCCGTCGCTCTTCGATTTCCAGCCGGAGCATCCTGTTGGCGTCGGTGAGTTCCATCGTCCGCTCACGGACGCTCCTCTCCAACTCTTCCCGGCGCGTCGCGGCTTGAGCGAGGCGCTGGCGTGTCCGTCGCCGGCGGCCCGCCACGGTCGCGATCCCGATACAGGCCAGCCCGGTGCCGAGGGCGGCGATGATCCAGGCCTGCACCCGCTCGCGGTCCACGGCAGAACCCACCGGCGTCAGGGTATGGAGCCGCCAGTCGGTGCCTGGAATGGGGGCGTCGAGGGCTAGGGCGGTTCGCGCTGGCCGCGACCCCTGCCCGACGCGGACGAGGTCCTGCATCCCCCCGACGGGGTGGAGCGGAAGCGCCGTGAGCGGGGCGTCGCCGAATTCCAGCGCCGCGCGGATGCGCTTTCGCTCGTCCTCGCCGACCTCGCGGAGGGTCGCGAAGTTCCACGTGGGATCACTCGCCACGAGGACGATGCCCCTTGCATCCGCCACGAACACCCCATCCCCCGATTGCCGCCATGCGGCCTCGACGTCATGGAATTCGATCTTCACCACCACCACGCCGCCTGATTCGTCGATCCGCCGCGAGAGGTAGAGGCCCGCCCGGCCGCTCACCGTACCCAGGGCGAATTGCGATCCGGCGCCGCCGGTCATCGCCTGCCGAAAGTAGGGCCTGAAAGCATAGTCCCGGCCGAGAAAGCTGCGCTCCGACCCTGCATTGCTCGCAGCTACCGTGATCCCATCGGAGCGGATGACGTAGATCACCGCCGCGCCCGTGGCCGCCGCGATCTGAGCGAGCCGTCTGTTGACCCTGGTGACCAAGGGCTGCCCCGGCTCAGGACCCGCGACTGCTGCGATCTCAGGATCCGCGGCCAGGGCCAGCGGAAGCGAGGCCTGCTTCTGCATTTCGGCCCTCAACGCGCCGACCTGCAGCGCCAGGGCGGCCTGGGCCGTACGGCGAAGGTCCGTCAGCGCCCAGCGCTCGGCCGCCCGCCCAGCGAGCCATGCCCCAACGAGAACCAGGATCAGGCAGGCGGTCGGAACGAGGGTGCGATGCCACCGCGCGCGCCATCGCGGTTCGGTTCCGCCGCGGAGAGAAGAATTCTGATTCACGTGCTTCGCATCAGTGCGATTTCCCGGACGGAATTTGACGACTGAGTGCGGGATTTCGCACTGGGGCCGCGAATGGGAACCTCGCCGACAAGAGAAATATGTCTGAAATCAACGTCTTAACGAAATATTTCAGGAGTTCCCAAGCTGGCATGGGGGTTGCCATTCCTAAACCGAAACGCAGGCCTGCGCTGTTCGCAGGGCTGCAAGCCGAAGGGGCGAGTGCCCCGACGCCAAGACCAAGAGACGACGATGCCCGGACAGAACCGGCGCACCGATCCGACCCAGTTTTATCTATCTCCAGGGAGAAGCCCGCCATGGCCACCATACCGTCTCCACTGACCGCGCCGCACGCGCCGGCAAAGCCCAAGCCCCTCTATCGCACGCTGTATTTCCAGGTGCTGGTCGCCGTGGCGATCGGCATCACCCTCGGCCACTTCTATCCGCAGGTCGGCGCGGACATGAAGCCGCTCGGTGACGCCTTCATCAAGCTCGTCAAGATGATCATCGCGCCGGTGATCTTCCTCACGGTCGTCTCCGGCATCGCCGGCATGACCAACCTGGAGAAGGTCGGCCGCGTCGGTGGCAAGGCGCTCATTTACTTCATCACCTTCTCGACCCTGGCCCTCATCGTCGGCCTGATCGTGGCGAACCTCGTCCAGCCGGGCGCAGGCATGCATATCGATCCGAAGAGCCTCGATCCGAAGTCGATCGCGATGTACGCCGACAAGGCGAAGACGCAGTCGATCACCGACTTCCTCATGAACATCATCCCGACCACGGCGGTGGGTGCGTTCTCGGGCGGTGAAATCCTTCAGGTCCTGTTCTTCTCGGTGCTGTTCGGCTTCGGCCTCGCCTTCCTGGGTGATCGCGGCAAGCCGGTCCTCGACATCATCAAGGTGCTGTCGGAAGCCATCTTCGGCGTCGTCAACATCATCATGAAGGTCGCCCCCATCGGTGCCTTCGGCGCCATGGCCTTCACCATCGGCAAATACGGCATCGCCTCGCTCGCCAACCTCGCCTACCTCGTCGGCGCCTTCTACCTGACCTCGGCGATCTTCGTGCTCGGCGTGCTCGGCCTCGTGGCCCGCTATAATGGCTTCTCGATCATCAAGCTCATCCGCTACATCAAGGAGGAGCTGATGCTGGTGCTCGGCACCTCGTCCTCCGAGTCGGCCCTGCCTTCGCTGCTCGAGAAGATGGAGCGCGCCGGCTGCTCGAAGCCCGTCGTCGGCCTCGTGGTCCCCACCGGCTACTCGTTCAACCTCGACGGCACCAACATCTACATGACCATGGCGGCGCTCTTCATCGCGCAGGCCACGGACACGCCGCTCACCTATGGCGAGCAGGGCCTCCTGCTCCTCGTGGCCATGCTCTCCTCCAAGGGTGCGGCCGGCGTCACCGGTTCGGGCTTCATCACCCTGGCGGCGACCCTCGCGGTGGTGCCCTCCGTGCCCGTCGTCGGCATGGCGCTGATCCTCGGCGTCGACCGGTTCATGTCCGAGTGCCGCGCGCTCACCAACTTCATCGGCAACGCCGTGGCCTGCATCGTGGTCGCCCGCTGGGAAGGTGAAGTGGACGAGGTCAGACTCGCGGCGGCACTGGGCGGCAACCCGATGCCTCTGGCAGCGGAGATGCCGGTTCTCCAGGCTGCGGAGTAACACCCGTACCGACTTCGAGCCGGATGGCGATCCAGCCGGCTCGAGGACGATCCGAAAGGGGCTGCCGGACCGCAATGGCCCGGCAGCCCCTTTCGCGTCGAGCATGGCCTCGGCTCCTCGATGCGATGGGTCACCCGAGGCCATTCCAGACGAGACACGTGCCAGAGATCGCCAGAAGCCCGTCCATCATGAACCGGAACGTCTCCGGGGCGAGGCGAAGCACGAAGGGCTTTGCCACGAACGCCCCCACCATGAGAGCCGCGCCCACGGCAAGGCCTCTGACGAAATCCGCGACCGGCAATGCGCCGGTTCCCTGGAAGGTCAGGGTCTTGGTCAGGTAGATTGCCAGCGATGCAGCGGCCTCCGTGCCGATGAACGCGCCCTTGGTCAGGCCGTAGCCGATGAAGACCGGAACCGAGGCCGGGCCGGTCGAGGCGACGATGCCCGTCAGGAAGCCGATTACCGCTCCGGCAACCGCCAGATGGGGGAGCCGCACTCTGACGAGACGGTCGGCCAGCCAGCGGCGTCCGGGGATCATAGCCAGAAGGAACGCGCCTATCGCCAGATCGACGGCACGCGGCGGCAGGACCAGCATCGTGCGAGCGCCGAGCATGGCCGCCGGAATTCCAGTCGCCGCATAGGCGGCGACGGCCCGCCAGTCGACCTCTCGCCACCATGCCAGGATGCGGGAGAGGTTCGCCATCACGGCCGCGACCGCCATGATCGGGATGGCCTCCTTGGGCCCGTAGACATAAGCGAGGACCGGCACCAGCATGATCGAGGAGCCGGTACCGATGATGCCGCTGACGACACCCGCCACAAGGCCGATGGAGAGGATGAGAAGCAGGCCCATCGGCCGATTGTGCCCGGTCGAACCGGAAGTCCCTAGGGGCAATGCCTGACGTTGGATAATCTCGGCCTGCGAGCCTTTGCCGACGGAGGCCGGCTCGGATCACTTTCCCGCCAGCGAACGTTCCCCTGCCTCATGCTGACCAGTCGGACCGATCTTGCCGATCTCGGCACCTTCCTCGCCATCGCTCGTCATCTGAGCTTCCGGCGTGCGGGGCTGGAACTCGGTGTCAGTGCCTCCGCGCTCAGCCATGCCCTCAAGGCGATGGAGGCTCGCCTCGGCGTGCGGCTGATCAACCGCACCAGCCGGAGCGTCACCCTGACCGCAACGGGCGAAGAGCTTCTGGCGTCGCTCGATGCACCCTTCGCGGCGATCGGTTCGGCGCTCGATGGACTCAACCGCCACCGGGAGCCAGGGAACGCCGCGGGGCGCATTCGTCTCAATGTGCTCGAACATGCGAGCACGCTGCTGCTCGCGCCCGTGCTGCCCATCTTCAGCGAGCGCCATCCGCAGATCGAGATCGACGTCCGCGTCTCCAACGATCTGCTCGACATCGTGGATGCCGGGGCCGATGCGGGCATCCGATATGGCGGTACCGTCGCTCAGGATATGATTGCCCAGCGCCTGTCGGCCGACCTGCGCTGGGTGGTGGTCGGCGCACCCTGCTATCTCGATCGGCATGGAACGCCGGCGCATCCACATGACCTGTTGGCGCATCGGTGTCTGCGCATCCGCCTCGGTGACGAACGGCTCTACGGTTGGGAGTTCGAACGGGCCGGTGAGCCGCTTGCGCTCGACGTGCCCGGCGCCGTGACCATCGACAACACGCACTTCGCGCTGTCCCTCGCGACGGCAGGCGGGGGACTGGCCTACCTCCCCGAACCATGCGTCAGGTCGCCGGTCAGTCGCGGTGAACTGCGCGTCGTTCTGACGGATTGGGCCCCCGCGGGAGCCGGCTTTCACATCTACTATCCGGGACGTCGCCAGTTGCCGACCGGCCTGCGGCTCCTCATCGATCTGGTTCGCGAGCTTCGGCCGCTCGGTCTGTAGGCGCGATGTCGCCCGGCGATGAGCCGTGCTCATCGGTCCGTTGAAGCAATGGCGGGTCATCGGAGTGACGCTGTGAGCCTACTTGTCGCTGATCGGTGAGCGGTAAGGCTCGCCATCACGGCCAGCCGGAGGCTTCCGCCATGCTCACCACGCACCGTTTCACCGAAAAGGTCGTTTTCGTCACCGGTGCCGCCAGCGGCATCGGACGCGCCGCCGCCCTCGCTTTCGCGGCGGAGGGGGCTCGTGTGGCGATTGCCGACCGGACAGAGGAGATCCTGGAACACTTGCGGGCCGAGATCGAAGCGGGCGGCGGAGAAGTCCTGGCGATCCGTTGCGACGTGTCGCTGCCGGAAGAGGTGGAAGCGGCGATTGCCCGAACCGTCGAACGCTTCGGACGCCTCGACTGCGCCTTCAACAATGCCGGAGTCGAGAACAGGGCCACGCCGGTCCACGAGATCGAACTCGACGAATGGGACCGCATCCTCGACATCAACTTGAGGGGGACCTTCCTCTGCATGAAGTACGAGCTGGCGCAGATGGTGCGCCAGGGCGGCGGTGTGGTGGTCAACACCTCTTCCGGTGCCGGCATCCGCGGTGTCGCGGGCGGCGCGGCCTATGCCGCTTCCAAACACGCCATCATCGGTCTGACCCGCTCGGCAGCGCTGGACTATGCCAGGAAGAACATACGGGTGAACGCTATCCTGCCCGGCAACATCGAAACGCCGATGATGGACCGTTTCACGGGAGGCGACGTTCAGAAAGCGATCGACCTCGAACCGGTAGGGCGCCTCGGCAAGCCGGAGGAGATCGCAGAAGCGGTGCTCTGGATGTGCTCGGACCTCGGTGGGTTCGTGACCGGAGCCGCCACGGTGATCGACGGTGGCTGGTCGCTTTGACGGTCGATCCGGCGGAAACGGAGGAGCAGGCGAATGGACATCACACGCAGCGGGTCGCGACCGTCCGGCAAGGGACCGTCCGAATGGTTCACCGGGACCGTGCGGATCGACCCTCTTTTCTCCGCGCCCGAGCCGGCGCGGGTCGCCGGAGCGAGCGTGACGTTCGAGCCGGGTGCCCGCACCGCGTGGCATACGCATCCGCTCGGCCAGACGCTCATCGTCACCTCCGGGGCCGGCTGGGTTCAGCGGGAGGGCGGCCCGATGGAGGCCATCGCGCCGGGCGACGTCGTTTGGTTCGAGCCGGGTGAAAAACACTGGCACGGGGCAACGGCAACGACGGCCCTGACGCATATCGCGATCCAGGAGCAGCTCGACGGCCGGGCGGTGACATGGTTGGAACAGGTCACCGACGAACACTATCGCGGCGTTTGACTCTCACGCCAGGGTGGCCCCTCGACGGGCGGGCGCGAAGGCTCTCGTCCCGACGGGGCCTCATGTGGAGGGCGTCAGGGTGAAGACGTGTTCCGCTCCGGCAATGGTGGCCGGGCGGTGGGCGACGATGATGCGGGTCATGCGCAGGTCGCGCAAAGCCTCGGCGATGACCGCTTCGGTCGCTTCGTCGAGATGGCTCGTCGCCTCGTCGAGGAACAGGATCTCCGGTTTGCGATAGAGGGCGCGGGCCAGGATGACCCGCTGCTTCTGCCCGCCCGACAGGGTGGAACCCATATCGCCCACCAGGGTCTCGAACCCCATCGGGGTGCGCTTGATGTCGGCGAGGATGGCTGCGCGGGCGGCGCATTCCTCGATCCAGCCCGCATCGGGCCGCTCGTCGAAACTGGCGATGTTCTCGGCGATGGAACCGGCGAAGAGGCCGTCATTCTGCATCACGCCCGCGATCCGGCGGCGATAGCTGGCCGCCCCGAGCGTGCGGATCTCCTGCCCGTCGATGAGGACGCGCCCCTCGCTCGCGGGCAACAGGCCCATCATGATCTTCATCAACGAGGTCTTGCCTGAGCCCGAAGGGCCGGTGATGGCGAAGCTCGTCCCTGCCGTCACGTCGAGGCTGAGATCGCGGAAGATCCAGGGCTCATCCGCGCCGTAGCGCAGGGCGAGCTCCTTCACGGCGACACTCCCCGTCCCCTCCGCCGCCCGGATCACCGCCGGGGCGGCCGGTTCCAGGGTGGAGCCGGAACCCTCCTCGGGCTCGCTCATGACGATGTCCGACAACCGGTCGGTCTGGACATTGAGCATGCGCAACTGGAAGCCCGACTGGATCAGGTTGCCGATCCGCTGCGAGAACTGGTCGCGATAGGCAAGGAAGGCCACCAACATGCCGAGCGTCATCGACTGGTCGATGACCGCCCGCGCGCCGAGCACGAGCAGGAGCAGCCGGTCGAGACCGAACAGCAGCTCATTGGCCCGCCCGAAGATCAGATCGAGGCGCTGGAGCCGCAGCCGCGCATTCAGCGAGGTCACGAAGTGGTTCATCCAGGTGCCGCGCCGGCGCTCGCGCAGGTCGAGGAGCTTCACGCTCGCCATGCCGCGCACTGTCTCGATGAAGTGGCTCTGCTGGCGCGCTTCGGCGACGATCGCTTCCTCGGTGCCCTCGCGGTAGGAAGCGTAGGCGGCGATCCGCAGCGCCGCGGCGAGCGCCGTCGAGGCGACGACCACGAGGGAGAGCCAGCCGCCATAGACCACCAGCATGGCGAGCATGCCGATGGACATGATGCCGTCGAGCACGGCCTGGACGAGATCGGTGGTGAGCCCCTTCTGGATCGTCGCCAGGGAGCCGAAGCGCGAGATCACGTCGCCCACGTGCCGCTTCTCGAAATAGTCCAGCGGCAGGCGCGAGAGGTGGTCGAACAGGCTCCCCGACCATTGATAGTTCAGCTTGGTTCCGGTGAGCATGATCGCCCAGGTCCGCGCCACCGAGAGGACGAGCTGGACGACGAGCAGAAGGGCGAGCCCCACCGCCACCACCAGCAACAGGTCGAGATCGGCGTTGACGATGACCTCGTCGATAACGATCTGCGATGCGATCGGCATCAGGATCGCGACGAGCTCGATGCCGAGGGACAGGGCCAGGATCTGGGCGAGGGCCGGGCGGATGCCGCCCATCGTGCGGAAGAGGTCGCCCAGCGCCAGCCCGCGCCGGCGCTTCTCGCGCACGAAGCTGGTGGTCGGGCTCGCCTCCAGGGCGACGCCCGTGAACTCGCGCGACGCCTCCGCGAAGGTGAGCTTGCGCCGCCCCCGGGCGGGATCGTGGATGACGATCCCCCTGCCGTTCACGGCGGTGAGGACGACGAAGTGGTTGAGCCCCCAATGCAGGATGCACGGCGTCTTGAGCTTGGGCAGATCCTTCAGCTCGGCCCGCAAGGCCCGCGTGGCGAGGCCCATCGAGCCCGCCAGATCGATGAGGTTGCGCAGGGTCATGCCCTTGAGCGACAGGGCGTGGCGGCGGCGCAGGGCGCCGAGATCGACATGGCGGCCGTGATAGCCGAGCACCATGCCGAGGCAGGCCATGCCGCATTCGGCGGCCTCCGCCTGAAGTAGGACGGGCACGCGCCGGCCGAAGCCGAACTGAAGGGTGCTGAGCAGGCTCACGCTTTCATCCGCCCCGGGTCACGAGATCGACGCTGCGCTTCACCCGGTAGAGCGGGTCGAGGAGCCAGCGATAGAGAGGGCGCTTCTCAAGAGCGATATCGGCCTCGACCCGCATCCCGGCCTCCAGCCGCCGGCTCTCGCCATAGGCAATCACGCTGTTCTCGTCCGGCCGCACGATGATGCGGTAGATGCCGTCGCCGTTCTTCGCCCTGGTACCGGCGGCTTCCGGCAGGTCGGCGGCCTCCAGGGGCGCGCGGGTCACCTCCGTGACGGTGCCGCGATAGAGGCCGAAGCGCTGGAAGGGAAAGGCCGCGTAGCGCAGCATCACGGCCTCCCCCGTATCGATGAAGCCGATGGCGGAGGATTCCACGAACAGGTTCGCTTGGAGCCGGCCCTCGCTCGGTAGCAGGGTGAGGAGGGTGGCGCCCGCTGCCACGCCTTGGCCGGCCTGGACCCGGATCGAGGTGAGAATGCCCTTCTCTGGCGCCCGCACCTCGATGGCCCGGCGTGCCTCGCTCTCGGCCCGCTGCTGCTCCAATTGGGCGGCGGTGCGGTCCATCTCGGCGAGGTCGCGGGCGAGCTTGTCGTCGAAGGTAGCGAGCGTCGCCTGCAACTCGCCGACCTTGCCCATGAGCTGCAGACGCGAGTTGCGGAACTGGGCAAGCTGGGAACTCGCCTGCAGGTAGAGGTAATTCTGGTTCTGGAGGTCGGCTGAGCGGGCAAAGCCGTCGCTCACCGCCTTGGCGAGGACATCGACCCGCTCTTTCAGCGGTGGCACCAGCTTTTCCTGCAGCTGAACCTGCTCCTCCAATTGCCGCGACTGGGATTGCAGATTGTCGATCTGCTCGGCGAGGGAGCGCTTCTCGGTGGCCGCCATGGCCGACCGCAACCGAGATTGCGCCTCGATCGTCTCCTTCTGCCGGGCCAGCTGATCGATGATGCGCTGCTGGGTCGGACCGTTGGCCGACACGGCGTCGAGATCGAGGGTGTAGAGTAGCTGGCCCTGGACGACCCTGTCGCCCTCCTTCACCCCCGAGACGCTAACGCGTCCTGCCACCGGGCTTGCCACGGTGATGAGACCGACATCCGGCGTGAGCATGCCGAAGGCGTGGATGCGACGCGTATAGGTGCCGAAGACGACGTAGAGGAACGCGGCGATCGTGATCAGGATCGTGATCGCAGTCATCAGCCGGATCGAGAGCGGCTGCACGATCTGGGCTTCGCCCAGCCAGGAATCCCGCCGCGCCTGGGCGACCTCTGCGCGGAAAAGCGGCGACGTCATCGGGTCCGGTGGTTCTCCTGGCCGAGAGATGGCGTGCTTCGGCTCTGCGGCTTCATATGCACGAAGGACGCGGCGGGCCTACAGGCCCGCCGCGCTCATTTACCGATCGGAAGGATGCGGAGAGTTCGTGGCGTGGTTCAATGGCCGCCGAGAAGACCGCCGACCGCGCCAAGAAGGCCACCGACGAGACCGCTGACCAATCCGCCTACCTGACCGACCACGCCGGAGACGGCGCCGAGTTCGCTGGAGAGGTCCAGTTCCAGGCCGAGGGAAAGGCCGCCGCCGACGGCGTCGAGTTCCTTGGCGTCGAGTTCGCGGATGGTGTCGAGGTTCTGGGTCATGTCATAGCTCCGGTATGAGGCCGCGCGTTCGTTTCGCGCCGGGCCTAGAGAAATCAGGACGCTGGTTCGAAGGCAGCGTTACTTGCCGCCGAGCAGTCCGCCGACAACGCCGCCTACGGCACCGAGAAGGCCGCCTACGAGACCGCTTACCAGCCCGCCGACCTGATCGACCGTGCCGGATACGGCACCGAGTTCGCTGGAGAGGTCGAGGTCAAGTCCCAGGGAGAGGCCGCCGCCGACAGCATCGAGCTCGGATGCTTCGAGGGGGCGAATAGTGTCATTGGCAGTCGACATATTTTCTCTCCAAGATGTGTTCGGCAGATCGATTGTTTTCTCGTCGTTCTATGTTTGAAAGCGTTCGGGATTGCTTTCTGTCATCCAGACTACACCTCTTGCCCGATCCATCAAGTCACTATCTCGACCCTTCGATCTTAGGGAGGAACGGATAGACCTATATTGGCGATTGATGATCTATATCTATATGCCTTCGGCGGCGGTGCATAATATCCTGTATCATATCGCCTGCGACAGGCGTTTTTGGCGATTGTTGATCGAAATCGGAGTCAAGGCTGGAATTTTGTATTGCAGTCCATAAGTGTTGGAAACAAAAGAGCTTTTTTCAAAGAATTGACATTTTGTCGCATGTGAATCGAAGAGACGGGCTCGGCTTGACTGTGGGGAAAATGCTTCTCCCAATGTTGGGGGCGATAGACGCAATGATCTCACGATCCTTCAAAATCAGGTGTACCGGATGAAGAATTCAATCGAGGCCTGAGCAAACGCTCTGCCTGTTCCATAATGCGTGCATGCCGCCATGAGTCGTTTCGATGGACGAAGCAAAAGGACAAGATGCGTCCAATTAGTGGAGTTCTAAACAAGCGGCTCTGTTTGCATCGGTTCGTTGCGTGTCATATCTCTGCATCCGAGGCTGCGACGTGTTGGACAGTGACAGATCGATTTTCTTCGAAATGACACACCACATTGCCGAAGTCTCTTTTGCCTGTTGCCGGAATATCCTGCGGCAGAGCTGGGAAGTTCTGACGCTTCGGTAAGGCACAATCCATTGAGCTGGCTGCAGCACGAGGGTTTCACATGCACCATGAAATCGTGAATGCGGGTTGAGCGGAGTGAGTTCGGTTGCACGCTCGAACTCGATGGCGAGATCGAGGCAGTGCTCCAGACCAGTACGGGGCTCGGCTGGGCCGGTATCGGGTTCTGCGACCTGATGCTCGGTAGCCATGGGACGGCGTCCATAGTCCAGCAGGGCATCCATTTCGCGCTCTCGTTGGCCCCGCAAAGCCAGCACTTCCTGTGGTCCGGGCAGAGCTATCATTTCTCCGAGGACAACATCGTGGTCCTCGAGCCGGGGGCGACCGTGATCGAGAACTGGACCGGTGCGTTTCGCACCATGGTCCTCAAGCTGGCTCCAGAGGCCGTCGAGCGCATTACCGATCTGTCCCTGGCCAAGACGCGCATCCGGACGCAGTTCTTCCCGTCGCGCTCTCAAGTCGCCGCGGGCCATCTCCTGCAGGCAGTCTCGGCCGACCTCGAGACCGGCTGCGCCAACGGTCCTCTGCTGGTAGAAAGCGTATCGGCGACGCTGCTGCAGCTGTTCTCAGGCACCGATGCGCCTCCACACCGCAATGGTCCGACCCTGACTTCGACGCAGGCCGCCATCCTTCGAGAGCTGATTCTCACCCACCTCACCGAACCGCTGAGCCTGCAGTACCTCGCGGATGCGGTCGGTATCAGCGTCGGTCATCTGGTCCGCGCTTTCCGTACGTCATTCGGGGTGACGCCCTACCAGTTCATCCTGCGCGAGCGGGTGAACCGTGCGCAGGACCTTATCGCGACCGGAACGATGAGTCTGAGCGAGATTGTCCCCCTGGCGGGGTTCAGCGATGCGAGCCAGATGTCGAAGACGTTCCGCCGTCTCACGGGACAACCGCCGCGCGCTTTCGTGCGCCGTGCGCGCGACAGCCGGTCCGCCGATGCGGTTGCCCATTAGGTCGGGCGTAGAACCCGCCTCTCCCGGTTGCGTGCCACTGTTCCGGGATGTGGCATCCGTGATGCCGAATCGCATGGGCTATCCGGCCTGACGCTGCGCATCCCCGCCCATCGGCGTGGATCCCGAAACACGAATTCTCGATGTGCTCGCGGGAAAGCTGAGCTTACCGGGCCTTCAGCACCATCCGGCAGGCTGCGGGAAGGGCCGCCATGGTCATCGGCGGTCTGGGTTTCCCCGGCTTCGTGGATTTCGGCGGGTTCAGCACGGCGTCGCTGAACCAGTATGCGAGCTCCTCTCCGCAGCCGTCGCCGGATGGCGGCGGCGCTTGGTCTCCGCATTGGTCGTCCCCAGCCGGGCAGGAGAGGCGGATATGGTAGTGGTAATTGTGCCCGTACATCGGGCGCACCTTGTTGAGCCAGGAGCGGTCGCCCCCCGCCTCCCGGCACAAAGCCTTCTTGATCGCCGGGTTGACGAAGAGGCGCGCGACTTCGGGCTGTTGGGCCGTGAGGCGGATCAGCTTGAGGTGCTCCTGCGTCCAGATCTGCGGGTCGATGTCGAGGCGGTCCGCGCGGACCACGTTGGTGGCAGAGGTCTCCTCACGCTCCGCACGGGTCATGCGGTGGTCGGGCATGGGCGTGAGCCAGACATCGGCGTCGAGGCCGAGCTGATGCGAGGCGTGGCCCGTGAGCATCGGGCCGCCACGAGGCTGGGACATGTCGCCCACGAGAAGCCCGTTCCATCCGACGCGAGGAGCCTTGGCGGCTAGGCGCTCAATGAAATCCACGAGATGCGGTGTGCCCCACATCCGATTCCGAGAGAGGCGCATGACTTGCCAGGTCGGTCCGTCATTGGGCAGGGCCTCGCCGCCGGAAAAGCATCCCTTCGCATAAGAGCCATAGGGCCGGGCGGGGCCGGGTGCCGGTGTCGTCGCCCGCCCGAACAGGGCTTTGGCCGGCGTCGACGGCGCATCGGGATCGGCCAGGGGTGGAAGGGGCTTGGGATTTACGCTGCCCCTATCCTGGGCCTGTGCGGCCCCTCCACACAAGAGGAAGGCGAGGGCCGCGAGGCGGAATGGACGAGAGGTCAGGTGCATGGCGCCAACCTAGTCTATCGGCCGTCGGGCCGTCGAGAGCTCTCGACTATTCCGCCGGTGCGACCGCGATCTTGATCGAATCCGATTTCGCACCACTGACGACGACGAGAATAGGAGTGGTACCGAACTGGAACCGGACGCTCTTCGAGACGCCCGGACATCCGGGCCGCATCGTGCTCGCCACGGGCTTGCGCGTCGTCGCGCCGTCCTGGCTCACGTCGATCCAGGCATTGTCCGACAACGTCACCTGATACAGGCCGGGCGTGACGACGGGTGGGATCCGCAAGCTGCCGCCGAACGTGCCGGGCTTCGGTTCCCGCGAAGGCGTCAAGGGAAGATCGGCTCCCGCGACCGGCTTGAGCGCCAGAACGGCGCCCGGCATTTCCGCGGAGAGGGTCGCGCCGGAATCGAGCCGGGGGAGGGAGGGCGCCTCGAACCAGGCCTGCTCCCGCAGGATCGGCCAGTCGAACGTGGTACAGGCGGCAGGATCGGCATCCTGCTGCGCCCATGCCCGGTCGGCCGCGAGGCCCGCACCGGATGCGAGCACCAATCCGGCGATGATGGGGAGCATTCTGCGCATGGCCACTGTCCTGTGAACGGTCGAGGCCCCCTCGATCGTGGAAACGGTTGCGCCGCCGGAAAGGTTTCCCGCAGAGATGTACTTCGGCAGGGCGCCTATCCGAAGGGTCAAGCCAGGCGCCACGCCCCCCTTGCGGGGCGGGGCCGACGCGGGGGTCACTCCTCGTCCGGTTGTTCTACGTCCTCGAACACGGTTCGGCGCACGCCCCAGCCGCGCAACGTCTCGTTGAGCTCGTCGAGGACGAAATGGCGGGCGCTGTCCCGGTCGTAGCCCTCTTCGAGATAGGATTCGTATTCGGTGAAGACGTGGCGGGCGAAGGCGACGAGGGCGAGCCATGCCGCGGTCTCGGGGCTCGCATTCCGTAGGCCAGGACTGGCCAGCGCCCGGGCAAGGACGGAATCCGTCTCGAAGGCGGGAAGGCGCGGAGCAAGGATCCGAAGCGCTTTACCGACGGCTTCCGCACGGGTCATCGAGCCGACTCCCAGAACGTTCCTACTTGTCGTGATGCCCGGCGGCGATCCGATCCGTCAGGGCCATCAGGATGCCGGAGACGACGAAGACCATGTGGAGACCGACGAGCCAGTACAGCTCTCGGTCCGGTGTCGCCTTGATGTCCATGAAGGCTTTCAGCAGCGAGATCGCCGAGATAGCGACGATCGAAGACATCAGCTTCAGCTTCAGTCCGGTGAAGTCGATCGTCCCCATCCATTCGGGCCAGTCCTTATGGTCCGTATGATCGATCTTCGAGACGAAGTTCTCGTATCCCGAAAACATCACGATGATGAGCAAGGATGCGGTGAAGGACAGATCGACCAGAGTCAGCACGCCGAGAATGATCTGCGACTCAGTGGCGCTCCACATGTGCAAGACGAAGTGGGCGAGTTCCTGCAGCAGCTTGACCAGCAGCACGACGATGCCGATGCCCAGTGCGGCATAGAAGGGCGCCAGCAGCCAGCGACACGCGAAAAGTACGCGTTCGAAAACCTGTTCGACCATCTGTCCCAAAACCCCCGTCCGACCGGGCGGGGGTTTGCCATGTACCGCCAAGCTCGACAAGGTTCGGGCTTGGATAAGCCGGGCGCCTCAGGCGGCGATCCCGGTTCCGACCGGACAGGTCACTCCGGTGCCGCCTACACCGCAATAGCCAGCCGGGTTCTTGGCAAGGTATTGCTGATGGTAGCCCTCGGCGAAGTAGAACGTATCGAGCGGGACGATCTCCGTCGTGATCTCGCCGAACCCGCATGCCTTCAAGGCCTCTCCGTAGACCTCCCGAACGCGTCGGGCGGTCTCGGCCTGCGCCTCGTTCGCCGTGTAGATTCCCGAACGGTACTGCGTGCCGACATCGTTGCCCTGGCGCATGCCCTGGGTTGGGTCATGGCTCTCGAAGAACGTCTTGAGCACTGCCTCCAGAGGGCGCACGGCCGGATCGTAGACGACGAGGACAACCTCGTTATGGCCGGTCATGCCCGAGCAGACCTCCTCGTAAGTCGGGTTGGGCGTGAAGCCGCCAGCGTACCCCACCGCCGTCACGACGATTCCGTCCGGCAATTGCCAAAACTTGCGCTCGGTGCCCCAGAAGCAGCCGAGTCCCAGGACGATCTGCTCGGTTCCCTCCGGATAAGGGCCTTTCAGCGGATTGCCGTTGACGAAATGGGTCTCGGTGGTGGGAATTGGCGTCGACCGGCCGGGCAACGCATCGGTGGCGCTCGGCATCTCGGGACGCTTGCGGAAGAACTGGAGCATCGGGGGCCTCCATGAGAGGGCGGGATGTCCCCTATATGGGGTGCCGGCCCCGTTCCTGAATGCCCCGTGTCGAAACGGCCATGCCGCCGGACATCGATGTCAGGGCCGGCTGAGGAACCCGATCGGCTCGCGGGGCGGCTGGCCGAGCCAGAGCAGGAAAGCCCCCAGGCCGAGGCCGAGGAGGCAGGCGGGGGCCAGGGTCAGCGGCAGGACGAGGGCTTGCCAAAGCCATGGCGCCACGCTCTCCACCGCGCCCTGAAGCGCGCTTCCGCGCTCCTTGAACAGTGTCATCAGCAGGTCGCTCAGGCTGGTGACGCGCACGCCGTTATTGGCGATCGAACGCGCGCCATCATAGACGAGGCCGACAAAGCCCGCCGCGAGGACGACGTATCCGAGGAGGCGGCTGAGAAAGCGGAGCATCGCGGCTTGCACACAAGCCGGCTCCCATGCCGGCCCTGCGGGATTACGGGCCGCCGTCGCGAGGCGCAAGGTGTCCGAGGCGCACGCCGTCCCGGCAATGAGTGCGCGAGGACTGCCATTGCGCCCCGAGACGCCTCCGTGGCACAGCCCGGCCCAGACATTTCCAGCGGACCAGCGCTTTGCCGACCGAACCCGAAACTCCCACCGAACTGGTGATCTTCGATTGCGACGGCGTGCTGGTCGATAGCGAGCCCCTGAGTCTCGGGACGCTGACTGCCGGGCTCAATCGGATCGGAGTGGTCATCGATGTGGATACGGTGAGGGAGCGCTTCGCCGGCACATCCATGACGTCGATCATGGGGCATATCGAGCGCGATTACGGGATCGCCGCGCCCGACGGCTTCGTCGAGGCGGTGAAAGCCGAAACCCTTCGCGCCTTCGACCGCGACCTGCGCGCCATGGAGGGGATCGCGCTGGCGGTGCGGGCGCTGGAGCTTCCGAGCTGCGTCGCGTCCAGCAGCGATCCGGCGCGGCTCGCCCATTCGCTCGGCCTCACCGGCCTGTTGCCCCTGTTCGAGGGCCGTATCTTCTCGGCGACCATGGTCTCCCGCGGCAAGCCGGCTCCCGACCTGTTCCTCCTTGCCGCTGCCGAGATGGGCTTCGTTCCTGGCCGATGCCTCGTGGTGGAGGATAGCGTGCCTGGTGTCACGGCGGCGCGCGCCGCGGGGATGCGCGTCCTGGGCTTCACCGGCGGAGGGCATTGGCTGCACGATTCCACGGGAGCGGACTTGATCGCGGCCGGTGCTGAACGAGTCTATGGGCATCATCGCGACCTTGCCGGCCTGATCGGGCGCGTGGCCGCCGCGTCCGCTTGACCGCGGCGCACTCCAAAAAAACTACCCTCCGAAGAAATCGCCTGCGCTTCGTGGGTCCAGGCGTCATTCCTGCCACAAGACTGCATGCATTCGGAAGATGCATCCGTTGACGAAGCGACGTGTTGCTCTCATTTTAGAGGTGCGGCTCCAGACCGGATGGCTTGGTCCGTCGCGGTGATTTGAAGTGTGTAGCTTGCGCCGCGTCATCAAACGCTAAAGCACTGCGGAGCGCTCGCGCCTCGTGGTCCTTCATCGAAGGGATGACTTGCCGTGACTGATCGACCCTCGTTCCAAAGTCTCTTTTGTGCCTGCTCCCGCTGTCGATGCTGACCCACCCGTCAGATCCGATTGCTTTCAGCAGATGGCCGTTAGGCCGCGCCAGGAGACTTCGACACCATGCCCCACTTTCACCAGGGCGACGCCCACAGGGCGTTGAACCGATTGCACACGCCTGATGCCCGGGCGGATCATCTGGAGGCCCGTGCCCGTAACCGCCTTCATACCGCCCCGCCGCCACGGGTGATCGAAATCGGCGACGTGACGGCCGGGATCGCTGTGCCCGAACGGGGCGGCGTCCGGTTCTTCTCGTCCGAACGCGATTTCGACCCCCTCGACGGGCTCGTCTTCGCCAGCGTCGAGAAGGCCGCCAAGGCGGCTCGGGACCGTTTCGCGGCTCGTCGCGCGCTGCGCAGGCACGCCGCCTCGCCCCGCCTCGATCCTGTCCGGGCCGACGCGGCCTTCGACATCCATCGGACCGCGTACGGGCGCTGAGCCTTCGCTCCCCTCGAAGGCGGCCGTTCCGGCGCGGACGCCCGTCCCGGAACGGCCCTCTCACCCCTCGCCGGTTTTGCTAGGCGGGGTTGTGGCCTTGAGGCGCCTCCGGCGTTCGGCTCGGGCGAGTTCGGCCGCATTGGCAAATCCCGTCGCCATGGCGATATTCGCCGAGCTCAGCGCGCTCTCGCGGCGGAGCTGATGGGCCCGGTCGAGCCGCAGGGCGAGATAATGCTGGTGAAGACTGATGCCGATCCGGTTTCTGAAGAGTAGCTCGAGCTGACGGATCGACACGCGGGCGAGATCGGCCAGTCCCTGCCGCGAGAGCGGCGTTTCCAGATTCGCTTCCATCGCGGCGAGGACCCGGAGCAGCCGCGGGTCGCGCACCCCGATCCGCAGGCGGAGGTCCATCCTCTGCGGACTCAGGCCCTCGCGAATCTGGTTGTGCAAAAACCAGTCGCTGACGCCGTTGGCGAGGCCCGGACCGTGGTCGCGCTCGATCAGGTTGAGCATCAGGTCGAGGGCGGCGATGCCGCCCGAGCAGGTGATCCGATCGTCCTGGATCTCGAAGAGGGAGCGCACGACCTCGATATCCGGGTAGCGTTCCTCGAAGGCGGGAACATGCTCCCAGTGGAGCGTGCAACGGCGCCCCGTCAGCAGACCCGCACGGGCGAGCAGGTAAGGCCCTCCGGAAATGCCGCCGAGCGTGATCCCCCGCCGGGCGAGATGGCGAAGCCAAGCGGTCAGGGCTGGGTCGTCGAAGGCGGCGGGATTTCCACCCGCGCAGACGAAGACCCGATCGGCGTCGAGCTTGGTGTCGCCGACATCGACATCCGGCAGGATCGCGATTCCGTTGGAAGCCTGGACGGCGCCTCCGCCCGGTGCCGCATGCCACCAGCGGTAGACTTCGCTTTCCAGAAGGGTGTTGGCCGCCCGCATGGGCTCGACCGCGGCCGCGTAGGACATGAGCGGAAAGCCCGGCAGCAAGATGAAGCCGACGGTCAGCGGCGCCGGCTTTTCCGATGCCGTGGCGTCAAGGGCGAGATCGGGCAAGATTCGGGGACTTTGGCGCTAGAGGACGGCCGTTCATTTCTGCGCAAATTGTCCGAATGACGTCGCAAAATGCAAGGGGCGTTAGCCGGCGATACGCTACTCAAGGTGACACACGCCGCAACCAGCCCCGGAGCATGTCCCGCCATGCGCTATTCCCTCCTCAGCGTCCTGGGTCAGGCCCTGCGCGGCCAGCGTGATTGGAAGCCCCAATGGCGCGATGCCGCGCCCAAGGCCGAGTATGATGTCGTCATCGTCGGTGGCGGCGGCCACGGTCTCGCGACCGCCTATTATCTTGCCAAGGAGCACGGCATCACCAACGTCGCCGTGCTGGAGAAGAGCCATGTCGGCTCCGGCAATGTCGGGCGCAACACCACCATCGTCCGCTCTAATTATGGGCTCGCCGGCAACATCCCGTTCTACGAACGGTCGATGAAGCTCTGGGAGGGGCTGGAGCAGGACATCAACTACAACGCCATGGTGAGCCAGCGCGGCGTGCTGAATCTCTACCATTCGGATGCGCAGCGTGATGCCTATGCCCGGCGCGGCAACGCCATGCGGATGGCGGGTATCGATGCCGAACTCCTCGACCGCGAGGGGGTTCGGGGAATGGTGCCGTTCATCGATTTCGACAATGCGCGCTTTCCCGTGAAGGGCGGTCTCCTCCAGCGTCGGGGCGGCACCGTGCGCCACGACGCCGTGGCCTGGGGCTATGCCCGCGCGGCCAGCGACCGGGGCGTCGATATCGTCCAGAACTGCGCCGTCACCGGCATCCGCCGCGAGAACGGGCGGGTGGTCGGGGTCGAGACGAGCCGTGGCTTCATCCGGGCGAAGAAGGTCGCGCTCTCGGTGGCGGGCTCGACATCGCTGCTGGCCGCCATGGCCGATCTGCGCCTGCCGATTGAGAGTCACGTGCTCCAGGCCTTCGTCAGCGAGGGCGTGAAGCCCCTCATCGACACGGTGATGACCTTCGGGGCCGGACATTTCTACGTCAGCCAGTCGGACAAGGGCGGCCTCGTCTTCGGCGGCGACATCGACGGCTACAATTCCTACGCCCAGCGCGGCAACCTCGCGACGATCGAGGACGTGATGGAGGGCGGCATGGCCTTGTGGCCAGGCCTCGGGCGCCTGCGGCTGCTGCGGCACTGGGGCGGGATCATGGACATGTCCATGGATGGCAGCCCGATCATCGACCGTACTCCCGTCGACGGTCTCTATCTCAATGCGGGCTGGTGTTACGGCGGCTTCAAGGCGACCCCGGCGGCGGGGTTCTGTTTTGCCCATCTCATCGCCCGCGACACGTCGCATGGGGACGCCGCCGCCTACCGGCTCGACCGTTTCGCCACCGGCCATCTCATCGACGAGAAGGGCATGGGCGCCCAACCGAACCTGCATTGAGCGCGGATCTGGATTGAGGGAACGACGATCATGCGTATCCGATGCCCCCATTGCGGGCCCCGCGACAACGGCGAGTTCAGCTATCTCGGCGACGCCGCGCCGATCCGGCCCGACGGCATGGAAGCGCCTCCCGCCGCCATGCACGACTACGTCTACCTGCGTGACAACCCGGCCGGCCCCCATCGCGAGCTCTGGTATCACGGCGCCGGCTGCCGCTCCTGGCTCGTGGTCGATCGAGACACGCGCACCCACGAGATCACCGGGGTGTCCTCCGCCCGCGAGGTCGCGCTGAGCCGTCGGACAGGAGAGGTCGCATGACCACGCTCACCCTTCGGGATACCGCCTCCCCCAGCGGCGCCTCCCCGGCAACGGCCGTTGGGCAGGGCTTTCGTACCGCGACCGGCGGCATGATCGACCGGCGCCGCCCCCTGGACTTCACCTTCGACGGCCAGCGCTACAGCGGTTTTCAGGGCGATACCCTGGCCTCGGCGCTGTTGGCCAACGGCGTGCGCCTCGTCGCCCGGTCGTTCAAGTACCACCGCCCGCGCGGCATCCTCACCGCCGGTTCGGAAGAGCCTAACGCCCTCGTCGAACTGCGTTCGGGCGCGCGCCGGGAGCCGAACACCCGCGCCACCGTGGCCGAACTGTACGAGGGGCTTGAGGCGTCGAGCCAAAATCGCTGGCCGTCGCTGAAATACGACGCCCTCTCGGTCAACGCCCTGGCGGCGCCGGTTTTCGCGGCGGGCTTCTACTACAAGACATTCATGTGGCCGGCTGCTCTGTGGGAGAAGCTCTACGAGCCGATGATCCGCCGCGCCGCCGGCCTCGGCCGGGCCGCCCATGCGCCGGATCCCGACACTTACGACAAGGCCTTCGCCTTCTGCGACGTGCTGGTCATTGGGGCAGGACCGGCCGGGCTTGCGGCGGCCCTGGCCGCCGGACGCTCGGGCGCGCGTGTCATCCTCGTCGACGAGGATCACCGGACGGGGGGGCGCCTGCTTGCCGACCGGCGCGAGATCGCCGGCCGATCCGGTGCGGACTGGGCGACGGACACCCTCGCCGAACTGGCGAGCATGCCGGACGTGCGCATTCTGAGCCGGACCACCCTGTTCGGGGTCTACGATCACGGAGCCTACGGGGCGGTCGAGCGCGTCGGCGATCATCTCGCCGTGCCCCCCGTCCATGCGCCGCGCCAGCGCCTGTGGCGGATCACGGCAAAGCAAGCCATTCTCGCTGCCGGAGCCATCGAACGCCCGCACGTCTTCGGCGGCAACGACCGGCCCGGCGTAATGCTGGCCGGCGCGGTGCGGACCTACCTCAACCGATACGGTGTCCTGCCGGGCCGGGCCGTCGCGATCTTCACCTCGGGCGATGACGGCTGGCGCACAGTGGCCGATGTCGCCGCGGCGGGTGGACAGGTGGTGGCGGTGATCGATTCACGCGCCTCGGTGCCGGCCGAGCTGCGCCGGGCGGCCGAGGCCCTCGGCGCGCAGGTGATCTGTGATGGCTACGTCACCGGTACGAAGGGGTATCTCGGCCTTGAGGCGATCGAGGTGGTGGACACCTATGGTAGTGGCCAGACCATCGCCTGCGACTGCCTCGCCATGGCCAATGGCTGGAACCCGATCGTGCATCTCGATTCGCATCTCTCGCGGCGCCCGGTCTGGGACGAGACGATCCACGCCTTTGTGCCGGGTGCGCTTCCCTCCGGCATGGTGGCCGTCGGGGCGGCGGGCGGGGCCTTCACCCTCGCCTCCTGCCTGGAGACCGGCGGCCGGGCCGGTGCGGAAGCCGCCTCAGCCTGCGGATTCGCCAGCGCCGCGCCCGAGACCCCGAAGACCGATCCCGAGAGCATCGCCCATACGCCGCTGTGGCGCGTGCCGGTATCGAGGGGCAAGGCCTTCGTCGATTTCCAGAACGACGTGGCCGCCTCCGATGTGGAACTCGCCCATCGCGAGGGCTTTCGCGCGGTGGAGCTCCTGAAGCGCTACACCACCCTCGGCATGGCCACCGACCAGGGCAAGACCTCGAACCTCGCCGGGCTCGGCATCATGGCGGAGCTCACCGGCCAGCCGGTCGCGAGCGTCGGCACCACGATGTTCCGGCCGCCCTTCACCCCCGTCGCCATCGGCGCTTTCGCCGGGCATCACCGGGGCAAGGATTTCCGCGCGACCCGGCACGTCCCATCGCATACTTGGTGCGAGGAGCAGGGCGCGGTCTTCGTCGAGACCGGCCTGTGGCTTCGTCCGGCCTATTTCCCCAAGGCCGGCGAGAGCGACTGGCTGGAAACGGTCAATCGCGAGGTGAACACCGTACGCGCCCATGTGGGTGTCTGCGACGTGACGACGTTGGGCAAGATCGACATCCAGGGCCGGGACGCCCTCGCTCTCATCGAGCGGGTCTGCGCCAATCCCTTCGGCACGTTGCCCGTAGGCAAGGCGCGCTACGCCGTACTCCTGCGCGAGGACGGCTTCGTCCTGGACGACGGCACCATCGCACGGTTGGGAGAGAGCCATTTCGTGATGACGGCCTCCACGGCCAACGCCGCCAAGGTCATGCAGCACTTGGAATTCTGCCACCAATGGCTGTGGCCTGAACTCGACGTGCAGATGGTCTCGGTGAGCGAGCAGTGGGCGCAATACGCCATAGCCGGCCCGCGCGCCCGCGACACGTTGCGGGGCATCGTCGATCCCGGATTCGACCTGTCGAACGAGGCCTTCCCCTTCCTGGCCTGTGCCGACATCACGGTCGGAGGGGGCATCCCCGCGCGGCTGTTCCGCATCTCGTTCTCGGGCGAACTCGCCTACGAACTGGCTGTGCCGGCCGCCTATGGCGACGCCGCGTGGCGTGCGGTCATGACGGCCGGCTCGGCCCACGGCATCACGGCCTACGGCTCGGAGGCGCTCTCGGTGATGCGCATCGAGAAGGGCCACGCGGCCGGTGCCGAGATCAACGGCCAGACGACGGCGCGCGACATCGGCCTCGGCGGCATGCTCGCCAAAAAGAAGGACTATATCGGCCGCCTGATGAAGGAGCGCCCGGCCCTCGTCGATCCCGAGCGGCCGATCCTCGTGGGGTTCCGCCCGGTCGACCGCAGCCAGCGCCTGCGCGCGGGGGCGCGGTTCCTCGCCGTCGGCGCCGCCCCGAGTCTCGCGGCCGATGAGGGTGTCATGACCTCCGTCGCCTATTCGCCGAGCCTCGGGCACTGGATCGGGCTCGGGTTGATCCGGCGCGGCGCCGAGCGCCATGGGACGCGCGTGCGCGCCTACGATCCGGTGCGCGACGGGGATGTCGAAGTCGAGATCTGCTCACCGGTCTTCGTCGACCCGAAAGAGGAGAAACTGCGTGTCTGATGTTATCGAGACGACATGGCGGCCGAGGAGCGCCTGGGCGGGGATCGCGCCGGTCGGTCGGCACGGCCGCCCGGGCGGCGAGCCCGGTCTCACCCTGACCCTGCGCGACGAATTCGGGCTTGCCACCGTGATCGCGGTGAAGGGCCGGACCGACGCCCTGCAGCAGGTTCTGGGCGAGCGCTTCGGCTGGTCGCTGCCCGATACGGGGACTGCCAGCCTCACGGGAGAGCGGGGATTGGTCTGGTCTGGACCGGATCAATGGCTCGCTCTCTTCGAGACACGCCAGGAGATGGCGGGCCTCGGCGAGGCGTTGCAGGGTATTGCCGCGGTCACCGACCAGAGCGACGCCCGCGCGATCGTCCGCGTGTCCGGGCCGGACGCCCGGGCGTTCCTCGCCAAAGGCCTCGCCATCGACCTTCATCCCCGTGCGTTTCAGCCGGGGCAGGTGGCCGTCACCGCCCTTGCGCATATGGGCGCGCAGGTTTGGCAGCGGGACGCAGCCCCCATCTACGACCTCGCCGTGGCGCGCAGCTTCGCCGGCAGCGTCTGGTCGTGGCTGAGCCATGCCGCGGCTGAGTTCGGCTACGACGTTCGCAACGCGGCGCCGTGAGCGGAGCCGGCTGTTCCCCGGCCGGATGCTTCAGCTGCGCGGGTAGATGATGACCGACAGGTAGGTCATCGGGGTCTTGATCAGTTTGGCCGGCCCATGCGAGGCCGCCGAATCGAACAGGAGCGAGTCCCCTGGCTGCAGCGTGTAATCGTGCTTGTCATGGCGATAGATGACTTCGCCGGTCAGCATGTAGATGAACTCGGTGCCGCCATGCCGAAACTCCGTATAGGACTCGGCATCGTTCTCCAGGGTGATGAGATAGGGCTCGACGACGATCTCGCCGCGCAGGCCCGCCCCGAGCAGTTCGTAGAGATGCCCGGCCTTCGTGCCGCGCCGTTCGATGACGACGCCCTGTCCGCGCTTGACGAAGGAGCAGTCGCGGCTCTCCTCGAAGGCCGAGAACAACACGGTGATGGGCACGTTCAACGCCTTCGCCACAGCGTTGATCGACGACAGCGACGGCGAAATCTGCCCGTTCTCCATTTTGGAGATCATGCCGGGTGATATCCCGGCCGCCGTGCCGAGATCGGCTACAGAGAGGTCGCGCTCGCGCCGGAACAGGCGGATCTGGTGGCCAAGTGCCCGCTCGAGTGTGCGCTTGTCGTCCACCGGTGCGTTAGAGGCGGTGTTCAGCATCCGGTTTCTGATCTCGCCCTCATCGCAACACGCATCGAGCACGACGCGGGGCTCAAGAGCCATCATGTCGGCACAAGATTCACGTCTAACACCGGAATACCGCATCGAACAGATTGCGCGATTGCCGGTGAGGCGATCCGACTCATGATTGTCGATGGCGGAATCTGTGCGGTTGGTTCCTTTGCCCGACACATCAGCCGATCAGGCGCGCCGAACCGCGAAACCCGTCCGTGTAAAAAAGATGGTGTGCGAGCGGACGCGTTGCTTCGGAGAAGACGTCCAGCCTGCCTCGAGTGAAGGCGGGCGCCCGTTTCCGGACGATCGCCCGCACAGGCCGTGGGTCAGGATGCCGAAGTGGTCGAGCATGACGTGGAACCATAGGATGTCACCGCACGCAGGCGCGCGATCCGGTAAGCGTCGGGGATCGAGAGGGCCCAGACGAACACGCCGGCGGCGTGATGACCGATGACATCAACATCCGGCGACGCGAATTTCGTGGTCAGCCACGCCCCCACCAGAGTAAAGAACGCGAATCCCAAGCCGCGTTGTGCCTTTCCGAGCAGCACATGGCCCATGCCCGGCAGCAGGATGGCGGACGCGAGGACCAGATAGGGGTTAGGCTGCGGCGCGCGCATGGGCTTCTTCGGATCCATGGACTGCATCTTCTCCGGTAAGGCTCCGGACGAGGCCGGTTGCTTGGGCGAGCAGAGGCCGCAACTGCTCCGGACCGATCTGCGTCATGGGGAAACGGTTCTCGCGCAGGAGCAGGTAGGCACCGCGTTCGCCCTGGCAGAGCTGGCTGACGATCCGGATCCCCCGAGGCGTGAGCAGCACTTCCTTCACGCGTGGCTCGGCGAGAATGGTCTCGATTGTGCCGGAGGCACGGGCAAGGAGGGGGGCGGCACCGAGCGATCCCCGCACCAGCGTCTCGCCCGGCCAGCCTTCCGGCACATCGTAGCGCGCCGGGAGATTGTCCGCCGGGGCATAGAATTCGGCACCCACCACGCGCCTGAGGATGTCGATCGTGCCGCGAACGCCTGTCGCATGATGCACCGAGACGCTGAGCCAGAGCTGCGGAAGGCGCCGGAAGGCAAGGGCTTCCGGGATGACCCGGATCTCGACCGGCATGCCCAGGAACCGGCCCGCGAGAGTTCCGAAGCCCGTCGGGTCGCGGCCATGGACCGGCTTCGCCAGAAGGTCTTCGCAGGGTCGGAGCATTCCGGCCCGTTCCGCCGAGGCCGTCCGGCCGCGCCGGTAGAGCGCGTAGCCGGCGGCACCCAGCATCGGGAGGATGAGGAGGTCGATCATTCCGGCCTCAATAGCCGCGCGGCTTTGGCCAGTGCATCGTGAACTGGTCGCCGCGCCTGACATACTTGTAGCGGTGCAGCACGAACCAGGCGGAGGCGATGATGTAGAAGGTCATCATCGCAACGAGTTGCGTCCCGTAGCCGAGGAACACCGCGACGTAGGTGACGCTGCACAGAAGCAGAAGCAGAAGGCACGGCAGCGGATGGAGCGGATGGACGTAGCCTCTCTGAATGGTGCCGAGAGGCCACTTCCGACGGAACAGGACGATGGAGAGCGCCATCAGCGTGTAGCCGAGCAGCCCGGACAGGATCGAGAAGGTGATGGTCTGGTCGAGCGGCGTCGAGACCGCGAACATGATCGCCACCGGCACGAAGAAGACGATCGACCGGTAGGGTGTGTGGTAGGCGGGGTGCACCGCACCGAACCAGGCTGGCATGTAACGGTCGCGCCCCATGGCGAACCAGGCCCGCGAGGCGTCGTTGATGCAGCCATTGGCCGAGGCGACGGTGGCGAACAGGGTGCCGAAGAACAGAAACACTTCGAGCCAGCGATTCCCCGTGAGACGCCCGGCATCGTAGAGCGGCGTCACGGCCTGGCCGAGATATTCCCAGGGCATCAGCCCAGAGCAGACGTACCAGGTGGCCGTCGCGGCGATCAGGAGGGTCATCATCCCCGTCATGGTGCCCAGCGGCAGGGCACGGGCGGGCGAGCGCACCTCCTCCGCGGCCTGCGTCGTTCCCTCAATGCCGAGGTAGAACCACAGGCCGAAATGCATGGCGGCGAGGATGCCGAGATTCCCGTAGGGCAGGCCGACCAAGAGGGCATCGTGCTGCAGCACTGCGCCCGGCGCCCAGGGTTGGGTCGCCACGAAGAGCACCACGATGGCGAGGAAGGCAGCGGCCGTGATCAGCAGGTTCATCGTCAACGATGCGAGCACGCCGCGATAGTTCAGGAAGGCGAGGGCCACGATGGTGAGCACCATGAACGCGCGCTTGTCGACGGTGCCCGCGACGCCGAGATTGGCCATGAACGCTTCGATCAGATCCCCGGTCACGATGGCGTTCGAGACCTCGAGCATCGTGTAGGCCATCACAAGGTAGAGGCCGACATTGAAGGCCGCGAGCGGCCCGATGATGTGCTTGGCCTGCGCGTACTGGCCGCCCGCGGCGGCCACCGTGGAGGTAATCTCGGAATCGATCATGGCCACGCAGGTGTAGAGTATCCCGGCGAGCCAGCAGGCGGTCAGCGCCGCGACCGGCCCCCCCTTCCCGACGGCGAAGTTCCAACCCATGAACTCGCCCACCAGCACGATCCCGACGCCGAGTGCCCAAACATGGCCGGGCCCGAGCACGCGCAAGAGCGCGATCTTCCTGGCGGGCACAGCGGCCGATACTGACGACACGTCTGGCAGCGAGACTTTCAGGGGCTGGAATCCAGGCGGAGTGGCGATCTGAACATCCTGCATCATGACCTCGCTGCCTGTTCGCCGACATCGGCATCAACGATCTCGCCCTCCTCGGACGAGAGGAGGTAGTCCTCTCCGAAGGCTCGGTTGGTGCGCACCAGATCGACGGCCATCCAGAGCGCAAGGGCTCCGGCGATCGCCCAGGCACTCCAGTTCATGATCTCGACCATGACGGATATCCTCGTAGGAAATGAACGGGCTGACTGTGACCGCGGCCAATGAGGCTCAGCGAGGCTCTACTGTCTTACTCGGGTCATCGTCGCCGAAGCGCTCGGCGATGACTTCCCGGTACTCATGGTCAGAGTAGCGGAACATGAAGACGAAGTAGGCCACGATGATCAGCGCCGTGAATGCCAGGGCCGTCCAGTTGAAGTTATAGTCGAATCGGGTCCCGATGATCGTCGCGGCCTTCTCTGGCGCGATGCCCAGCTTCTCCCACTGAGCCGCCATAACCGCGTTCTGTCCCAGTGATTCCCAGGATGGATTCGGATATTCCGTCGTGGTCGTGCCGCCGCCGGCCAGTTTGAGCCAAAGCGGCAGGTAGAGTGTGATGAACACAAGGATGAGCATTAGGATCGCATCGAAAATCTGCCCGATGATCGGCTGACTCGGCGGCTCGTAGGGAACCTTTTTCATTCGGTTGCTCCTTTGTGCTGCCGCGCTTTGCGGATCTGGTCAAGATAATAGATGTCGGTGCCGTAGATTGCGGACTTGTCTTCACTGTAGTGACGGATCATCGCGAAGGTGGATGCTGTGTTAAGGAAGAGCACGATGGCGCCAAGGATCGCCATCGGAATGAGCAGGTTGGTGCTCTCGAAAGCTTTCCACATGCTCCAGAACGTGAAGGCATAGATCAGCCAGACCGCGACCACGGCGAACGCGGCGGCTGCGCTGTCGCGTCTGAACATGGATGAAATGCGGGGATCCTGATTCACGGCATGTCCTCCTTCGTAAATTTTCTTTTTGAGAACCCAGGGTTCCTTTCTGGAAAGATCCTGCCGAGAATAGGCCCTTGTCAATGCCTAAATTGGTGGCGCAGTGCACGCGTATTGAACTTTCTTGCCTGTCCCTTGAGAGAGTCGACTGTTTCTCAGCCGTCGCTTGATGGTGGAGAGGGGTGGGCGGTGACCTCGTCACTCGCTCGTGAGCCATCACTTTCTCTTATGATGAAGGGACACATTCTCCGTTCGTCAGGACTTGACGGCCTCACGCTTTTCGCGAAACCATATTTCTTGAAGGGAATTTTTCGTCGTTCCGGCGAGCGGGTGTTCTCGTCGCTACAGGTCGCGTCGAGCCTATTTGACGAGGATAAGCGTATCGTAACGAGGCCTTGTTCTCGGCGATACAGTTCTTCAGAGCGGTAAACTTGCAGGGCGCTGTGCTGGCCAGGCGAATCTCGCTGCGAGCATTTGTCATTTTCGCAACGTGCCTCACAGAAAGGCGCCTCTGTTCGGGCGGCAGATGATCGGTCACCCCAATATTTCCCAGGAAGAATTTTTTGTGACCGATAGTTGACGGGTCGGTTGGAATGTGAGAGCAACAATGAACATGCTCGGTGGAAGCGGGAAAGTGCGATGTGCGGTATAGTCGGGTTGTACTTGAAGAACTCAAAGCTTGAGCCGCAGCTTGGCTCGCTTCTGTCCAAGATGCTCGCGACCATGACGGATCGCGGTCCCGATAGTGCTGGCTTCGCCGTTTACGGATCGGACAGTGACGGCGTGAAGCTCACCCTTCGTGGTGCGGATCAGGCAGCGCTGCGGAAGGCGATCTCCGGTCTGGAAGAGGCTTTCACGTTCACCTTCGACAAGATTGAACGCGACACTCATACCGTCATTTCCGTGCCCGCCGAGCGCGAGGGGCGGATCCGCGCGTGGCTCAAGAAGGAGGCGCCCGGCATCGACGTGGTCAGCGCCGGCCGGCGCATGGAGATCTACAAGGAGGTCGGGCTACCGGCCTCCGTGGCCGAGCGGTTCGATCTCGCCGGCATGACCGGCACCCACGGGATTGGTCATACGCGCATGGCCACGGAGAGCGCGGTCACCACCAATGGCGCGCACCCGTTCTCTACCGGCATCGACGAATGCCTGGTCCATAACGGCTCGCTGTCGAACCACAACGACATGCGCCGCCGCCTCGAGCGCGAGGGCCTCACCTTCGCTACCAAGAACGACACCGAGGTCGCCGCCGGCTACCTGAGCTGGCGCATGCGCGAGGGGGCGTCCCTCCAGCAGGCCCTGGAATCGAGCCTGTCGGATCTCGACGGTTTCTTCACTTTCGTGGTCGGGACCGAGACGGGCTTCGCCGTCGTGCGCGATCCGATCGCCTGCAAGCCTGCGGTGATGGCCGAGACCGACGATTACGTGGCGTTCGGCTCCGAATACCGGGCCCTCGTGGGTCTGCCCGGCATCGCCTCCGCCCGCGTCTTCGAGCCCGAACCCGCCAAGGTCTACGCCTGGGAGCGTCACTGATGTCGTCCTACGATCTCAACCAGGCGCCCCTGCGCGACCTCAACCGGGCATTACACGCCCTGCGCCCCGACACCAACGAGACCCATTGGACCATCACCGGTCCGGATGGTCGCCACGCCATAGCGGTGGGCCTCGATGCGCCGATCTCCGTCGAGATTGAGGGGAATGTCGGCTATTACTGCGCCGGCATGAATAAGCTCGCCAGCGTCGTGATCAACGGCAATGCGGGCGTGGGTGTCGCCGAGAATATGATGTCGGGCTTCGTCCATGTGCGCGGCGATGCCAGCCAGTCGGCCGGCGCCACGGCTCATGGCGGCCTGCTGGTGATCGACGGCAATGCAGGGGCTCGCTGCGGCATCTCGATGAAGGGCGTCGATATCGTCGTGAAGGGCTCGATCGGCCACATGTCGGCCTTCATGGCCCAGGCCGGAACCCTGACCGTTCTGGGCGATGCCGGCGAGGCGCTGGGCGATTCCCTCTACGAAGCGCGGCTCTACGTGCGCGGCTCGGTCAAGAGTCTGGGTGCCGATTGCATCGAGAAGGAGATGCGCGACGAGCACCGCGAACAGCTTTACGCCAAGCTCAAGGCCGCCGGACTGGCGGGCGAGGTGAGCCCGTCGGAATTCCGGCGCTACGGCTCCGCGCGCCGCCTCTATCATTTCAACGTCGACAACGCCGGAGCCTACTGATGGCCGAGACTCCCAAGGACCCGACCCTCAAGGATCCGACCCTTAAGGATGCGCGCCCCTTGCCGCGCACCAAGCCCCGCTTCTCGGCGACCTACACGCCTGACGTGATGTCCGAGATCCGCCGCGCCGCAGCCACCGGCATCTATGACATCCGGGGTGCCGGGGCGAAGCGCAAGCTGCCGCATTTCGACGACCTCCTGTTCCTCGGCGCCTCCATCAGTCGCTACCCGCTGGAAGGGTACCGCGAACGCTGTGGCACCGAGGTGGTGCTGGGCGCTCGTTTCGCCTCGAAGCCGATCCACCTCAAGACACCGATCACCATCGCTGGAATGAGCTTCGGCTCGCTCTCCGCCCAGGCCAAGGAAGCCCTTGGGCGCGGAGCGACGCTCGCTGGCACCTCGACCACCACCGGCGACGGCGGCATGACGCAGGAGGAGCGCGGGCATTCTCAGACGTTGGTCTATCAGTACCTGCCCTCGCGCTACGGCATGAACCCGGACGACCTGCGCAAGGCGGACGCGATCGAGATCGTCATCGGCCAGGGCGCCAAGCCCGGCGGCGGCGGAATGCTGCTCGGCCAGAAGATCACCGAGCGTGTCGCCGGCATGCGCTGCCTGCCTCCGGGCGTGGACCAGCGCTCGGCCTGCCGCCACCCCGACTGGACCGGGCCGGACGATCTCGAGATCAAGATCGAGGAACTGCGCGAGATCACCGATGGTGAGAAGCCGATCTACGTGAAGGTCGGCGCCTCGCGGCCCTATTACGACACTGCGCTCGCAGCCAAGTCCGGCGCCGACGTGGTTGTCCTCGACGGCATGCAGGGCGGGACAGCCGCGACGCAGGACGTGTTCATCGAGCATGTGGGCATTCCGATCCTGGCGGCGATCCGCCCCGCAGTGCAAGCGCTGCAGGATCTCGGTCTGCACCGGAAGGTGCAGCTCGTCGTCTCGGGCGGTGTCCGCTCTGGAGCCGATGTGGCCAAGGCTCTGGCCCTGGGCGCGGATGCCGTCGCCATCGGCACGGCGGCGCTCATCGCCCTCGGCGACAACGATCCACGCTGGGAGGCCGATTACCAGGCCCTCGGCACCACCGCCGGCGCTTATGACGACTGGCACGAGGGCAAGGATCCCGCCGGCATTACGACGCAGGATCCCGAACTGGCCAAGCGCCTCGATCCGGTTCTGGCTGGCCGGCGTCTCGCCAATTACCTCGCGGTGATGACGCTGGAAGCGCAGACCATCGCGCGTGCCTGCGGCAAGAGCCACCTGCACAACCTCGAACCCGAAGACCTCGTGGCGCTCACCATCGAGGCTGCCGCCATGGCGCAGGTTCCGATGGCCGGCACCAGCTGGATTCCCGGAAAGACCGGCTTCTGACCACGCAAGGCCGCCCCTGAAGGGCGACCTTTTCTCCACCGCATGGCCGCGATCGGCCGCACGACGCAACGCAGGGTGACGCCATGACCCCGGATCTCGAAGCCGTCGCAAAAGAGCGTGGCATCAAGTATTTCCTCGTATCCTACACGGACCTGTTCGGAACCCAGCGCGCCAAGCTCGTCCCGGCCGCCGCCATCGCCAGCACCTGTCGGAACGGCGCGGGGTTCGCAGGCTTCGCCACATGGCTCGACATGAGCCCGGCCGATGCCGACCTCCTGGCCGTCCCCGATGCGGCGGGCCTGATCCAGTTACCCTGGAAGCCTGAGGTCGGCTGGTTGCCCGCCGATCTCGTCATGGGCGGCAAGCCCGTGGAGCAGGGGCCGCGCAACATCCTGAAGCGTCTCATCAAGGAGGCGGCGCGGGACGGCCTTCAGATGAAGACCGGCGTCGAGTGCGAGTTCTTCCTGATCACGCCCGACGGTTCCGAACCCGCCGATATGGCCGACCGGCAGATGAAGCCCTGCTACGACCAGTCGGCCCTCATGCGCCGCTACGACGTGATCACCGAGATCTGCGATGCAATGCTGACCCTCGGGTGGAAGCCGTACCAGAACGACCATGAGGACGCGAACGGCCAGTTCGAGATGAACTGGGACTACGACGACGCCCTCGTCACGGCCGACCGGCACGCCTTTTTCAAGTACATGACCCGCTCGATCGCCGAGAAGCACGGACTTCGGGCGACCTTCATGCCCAAGCCCTTCATGGACCTGACCGGCTCCGGCTGCCACGCCCACGTCTCACTGTGGAACGGGGAGCGCAACGTCTTCTCCGATCCGTCGGACGAGATCGGGATGTCGCGGGAGGGCTACCACTTCATCGGCGGCCTGATTCACTCGGCCGATGCGCTCGCTGCCATCACCAACCCTTGCGTCAATTCCTACAAGCGCATCAACGCCCCGCGCACCACATCCGGCGCGACCTGGGCCCCCAATACGGTGACCTATACGGGTAACAACCGCACCCACATGATCCGCATCCCCGATGGCGGGCGCTTCGAGTTCCGTCTCGCCGACGGCGCCGCGAACCCTTACCTGCTCCAGGCAGGTCTGCTCGCTGCCGGCCTCGATGGCCTGCGCAACCGGCGCGATCCGGGCAAGCGGCTCGACATCAACATGTACACGGACGGTCACATGGTCGAGGGCGTCAAGCGCCTGCCGCTCAACATGCTCGACGCCATGCGGGCGCTCGAACAGTCGGACGTCCTCGCTCAATCCCTCGGCAGCTTCGTGCCCAGCTATCTCAAGCTCAAGACCGAGGAATGGAACGCCTATTCGCGCCATCTGACGCAGTGGGAGCGCGACACCACGCTCGACTGCTGACGGAAGGCTCCCGGCCGGTTTCCGGGAGCCCATGTGTGCGAGGTGTCGTTTCGCTCCTCGACCCAACCGTCGTCCGATACCGGCCGTCCTGCGCCGCTTTCGACCTGGATCGCTCTTGATGATAAGCATGGTGAGGGACATATCGCAGCCGGTTGCCCGTCTTGGAATTTCGGCGCATGAACCGGCGGATCTCGGCTTTTCGGTCCGAATAAGACGAATGCGGGCAGGAAAGCTCTGTGGACCACGACGACAACAGTGCGGGCATCGAGGCCCACCGTCGTGCGGCCCTCGCACGCTATGGCATCCTCGATACCGAGGCCGAGGCTGATTTCGACGATATCGTGAAAGCGGCGTCGGCGGCCTGCAATGTGCCGATCTCGTTGATTTCCCTGCTCGATGGCGAACGGCAATGGTTCAAGGCCGAGACCGGGTTCGGCCAGAGGGAGACTCCGATCTCTTCCTCGATCTGCCGCTATGCCGTCCGTGAACAGGACGCGGTGTTCGAGATTTCCGACACGACCCGCGACGAGCGGACCGCCACGAACCCGCTTGTTACCGGCGATTCGCACGTTCGCTTCTATGCTGGCGTACCGCTGCAGACGGCGGACGGCGTGACCCTCGGAACGCTGTGTGTCCTCGACACCAAGCCGAACAGCCTCACCCCAGCGCAGATGCTCATCCTGCGCACGCTGGCCAAGCAGGTGATGGCCCTCCTCGATCTACGGCGGGCCCTACAGGACCGGCGCGAGAGCGACCGGCTCAACAAGGCGATCCTGGAGAGCGCTGTCGATTACGGCATCATCTCGATGGACCTGTCCGGCCAGGTCACGAGCTGGAACACCGGGGCGGAGCGCGTCCTCGGCTGGACCGAGGCGGAGATGTGCGGCGAGTACGCCCATGTCTTCTTCACAGTGGAGGACGTCGAGAACGGCTTGCCCGAGCAGGAGATGGGAGCGGCGCTGATGCATGGCCGGGCCAGCGACGAGCGCTGGCACAAGCGGAAGGATGGGTCCCTGTTCTGGGGGCTCGGCGAGATGATGCCGCTGAGGAACGAAGACGGGAATCCCGAGGGCTTCATCAAGATCCTGCGGGATCGCACGGAACAGCGTCTCGCGAGCCAGAAGCAGCACAACGACGCCGAGTTCATGCGCAGCGTCCTGGCCTCCTCGGCCGATTGCATCAAGGTCCTGGACCTCGACACGAGGCTCACCTTCATGAGCGAAGGCGGGATGCGCGTGATGGAAGTCAGCGACTTCAACGCGATCAAGAACTGTCCCTGGCCCGATTTCTGGCAAGATCAAGGTCACATCCAGGCTCGGGAGGCTGTCGCTGCCGCCAAGGCCGGGCGCACGGGCCATTTCCAGGGCCTCGCTAACACCATGGCGGGAAATCTCCGGTGGTGGGATGTGCAGGTTACGCCGATCCTCGACGCCGAAGGGCAGCCGGAGCGTTTGCTGTCGGTCTCGCGCGACATCACCGTCCAAAAGAATGCCGAGCAGCTGATCAGCGCCAGCGAGGCACGCTGGCGCGGCCTGTTTACCAGCATGCAGGAAGGCTTCTTTCTTGCCGAGCTTATCCGCGACGCGGCGGGACGGCCGCTGGATTACCGATTCCTGGAGATCAACCAGGCTTTTGCTCGGCAATCGGGCCTTCCCGATGACAGTGTCGGCCGGACCATCCGCGAACTCGTGCCCGATATCGAGCAATGGGTGATCGACCGCTATGCGACCGTCGTCGATACGGGCGAGCCAACCCTGTTCGAGATCACGGTCGCCGCTCTCGACCGCAGCTTCGAGGTTCGAGCTGGCCATGAGAGCGACCAGCGCTTCAGTTGTCTCTTTCTCGATGTCACCGAACGCGCACAGAACGAGACCCGCCGCCTCGCCATCGCGGAACTCGGTGACCGCCTTCGCCATTTGAGCGATCCTGTCACGATCTCCTTCACCGCGGCCGAGATCGTTGGCCGTACCCTCGGACTGTCCCATGCAGGCTACGGCGCGGTGGACCAGGATCGCGAGACCATCCTCATCGGCCGGGGCTGGTCCGCCCAGAATATTCCCCGTATCGACGGACTTCATCACTTCCGGGAATACGGCTCGTACATCGATGAGCTGAAGACCGGCGGGACAGTCCTGATTGAGGATGTCACCTCAGATCCGCGAACGGTGGCGGATGCAGCCTCGCTCATCCCCATTAGCATCCGATCGCTCTTGAACTTGCCCGTCATGGAGCACGGACGTTTCATGGCCTTGCTGTACGCGGCCAAGGACGTGCCCCATGCCTGGACGACCGAGGAAATCGGTTTCGTCCGCAACGTCGCCGACCGGACCCGCGCTGCGATCGCGCGGATCGAGGCGGAAGCGCAGCAGCGCGTGCTCAACCTCGAACTCAGCCATCGCATGAAGAACATGCTGGCGATGGTGCAATCCATCGCCACGCAGACCATGCGCAACGCCACCGACATCGCCACCGCGAAGGACGTGCTGGCGGGCCGTCTGATCGCTCTCGGCAAATCCCACGACCTGCTCCTCGGCGGCTCGCTCGGCGATACGCCCCTCAAGACGCTGATCGAGAGCACGCTGGAGCCTCACAAGGACAAGCCGGACCGGTTCGCCGTTCGTGGGCCCGCGCTGAATGTCGGCGCCAAGGCCGCGATGTCGCTCGCTCTCATCCTCCACGAACTCGCGACGAACGCAGCCAAATACGGCGCGCTCTCCGCCGCGAAGGGTAGCATCACCATCCTCTGGGAGATCCGCCCGCATGAGAGCGACGGCAGCGACCGGGTGCTGCTGCGCTGGGTCGAAGCCGGCGGGCCTCCCGTGCAGCCGCCGACGCGGACGGGGTTCGGCACGCGGCTGATATCGCGCGGCCTGGCCGGCAATTTCGGCGGCGAGGTCTCTCTCGATTACCGCATGTCCGGCGTGGTCTGCACACTCGAAGCTTCATTGAAGGGTTTGCAAGCCATCGATACCCCGCCCGATTTCCACTAGGCGGCCGGCATCGCGCACCGACGCGCGTTAGGAGGCTGGAACCGGGGGGTCAGTCTGCCCGGATTTGATTGCGCCCCGCCCCATTCGAGTGGGGCGTGCAACTGCAACCGAACGATCCGGCTTCGGTCTTCCGCTGCGACGTCTCGCAGGTCAGGAGATGCTGCAACAGCGTCTCCAGGTCGTCCTTCTGGTAGGGCTTCTGCATCACAGGGACGGTGCGATAGGCGGGCTCGACACCGGCCGCCCCGTAGCCTGTGGCGAAGAGGAACGGGATGCAGCGCTCGAACAGCTTGTCGGCTACGGGATAACTGCGCGCGTCACCGAGATTTACGTCCAGGACAGCGAGATCGAATGTCTCCGCTTGCAGGTTCCTCAATGCCTGTTCGAGGCGCATGGCGATCACGACCTCGCAGCCGAGATCGAGCAGCATGTCCTCGGCGAGCATCGCCACCAGGCTTTCGTCTTCCACCAGCAGGACGCGGCGCCCCTCGAGCATGCTCATGAGCCCGGTCGCCCCGTCACGATCTCCTGCCCATGCCAGCCCAAGGCCGTCAGGGGGATATCGAGGCGACAGACAACTCCGGTTGGCGCGAAATCGATCGCGGCGTTGCCGTCGAACTCCAAGGGCAATTGTCGCTCGACAAGACGGGAACCGAAACCCCTGCGCGTCGGGGGAGCCACTTCCGGGCCACCCGTCTCCGTCCAGGTCAGGGAAAGGCGCTCGCGCGCCCCATCGGATTTCAGCGTCCAAACGACGGTGACCCTGCCCTCGGGCACGGAAAGAGCACCGAACTTGGCGGCGTTCGTCATCAGTTCGTGCAACGCCATGGCCAGCGTCACAGCTACCTTGGGATGAAGACGGGTATCCGGGCCGGTGATCTGGAACCGGTTCGCGTCGGCCTCCGCCACCGCGTGGGGCGCGATCGCCCGCTCGACGACGCCGATGAGGCTGGCGCTCTCCCAGTTGGATTCGGTCAGGACGTTGTGAGCGTTCGACAAGGCCGTGACACGAGCGTCGAATACGGCGCGGGCCGGCTGGTCGGAAATGGCGCGGAAGGTCTGCGCCGCGATGGACTGGACGGTGGCCAGCGTGTTCTTCACCCGGTGGTTCAGTTCGTTAGTCAGCAGCCGCTGCCGCTCGGCTGCCGCCTTCTCCTCGGTGATGTCGCGGACCTCGATGATCGTGCCGATAATTTTGGCGGCGTCGTCACGGATCGGGCTCGCGGTGAACCCGACTGGGTAGAAATGACCGTCCTTGTGGACGAACACCTCTTCGCCGCGCTCCTGGTTGTTCTCCGGGAAGGCACGGTCGATGGCGCATTCCTCCAGCGGGAACGGGCGGCCGTCGGGATAGGTGTGGTGGACGATGTCGTGAAGCGGGCAATCGCGCGCGAGCACTTCCCCGACGGTGAAGCCGGTGAGCAGTTCGGCGGCGCGGTTCATGTAGACGCAGTGCTGCCTGTCATCCATCAGGAAGATGGCCACCGACGCATTGTTCAGCACAGCGTTCAGACGGCGCTCGGTCTCGTGCAGCTGCGAGCCGCGGCGCAACGTTGGCAGGGATGTCGATGCTTCGGCGGAGGACAGGAAGGGCGGCCGGGTCGGCACGGAGCGGGCTCTCTGCGAAGATGGGCAACACCCGATGGTGCGCCGCAAGATCTTAACGGGTTCGCCATGGTCCGGCGAGGGGTATCCGGCTATCCTCGAAATCCTTGAAATCCTTGAAAACCTCAAGGGACGACAGGCGAAAGTGCGAGGAGCGCGGGTTTGTTCCGCCCAACCGCATTCGGTTGCACAGTCGATGTGCGCATGGGCAGGTGAGCCCCCGTTTGAGCCACTGCCGAATCCGGAACTTGCCGGAATGTCACTTTGCCAGGGCGACGTCGTGCCGATGCGAGACCGCTGGCTCGGAGCATGATGGATTTCGTCAATTTCCTCTATGGCGCGCCGATCTGGCAGATGGCCTGCATCATCAGCTCCATCTCCGTGGGTGGCACGGTGTCGGCCGTCCTGATGGTCGACAGGGTTTGGAAGAAGGATCGTCGGCGGTCCCACAACGGTATCGCCGGCTTCTTCATCGCCGTCGTCGGTGTCATCCACGCGATCTTGATCTCTTCCCTGGCGATCACCGTCATGACGCGGAAGGACCGTGCCGAAACCCTCGTTTTCGAGGAGGCGGATAAAGTCGCGAGACTGGCACGGGAGGTGACGACCCTTCCCGAACCGAACCGTGCTGCCATGCCTGCTCATCTGGCAACTGACGTTCAGGTGGTGATCGAGGAGGAGTGGCCCCAGATGAGACGGGCGGAGCGGCCCGTCGCAGCAACTCGGGTGCTCCACCGCCTATGGCTCGATGCTGCAGCGCTGCCGCTGAAGGATCTGGCGGACGTTCTCACGGTGAAGGACTTTCGCAAGCACATCGACGATCTCTACGATCTCCATCGCGGACGAAGCGATCTGGCCATCAATGGCGTCGACCGGATCGTCTGAGCCGTCGTGCTTCTCGGCTCGATCTCGATGATCGCTTTCGCCGTCCTGTTCGGCGCCGAAAATTTCGCCGCTCATCTCTTGATGAACTGCCTCCTGTCCTTCTCGATCACTCTGGCCATGACGATGATCGTCGCCATCGACTGGCCGTATTATGGCTACGATTCCATCTCGGAGGCCCCTTTCCTCGAACTGAGATCGGGATTGAGAGAGGGGTCGGCCCCCTGACGCTCACGATGCGGAACGAAGTGGACGGACGCCATGCCGCAAGCCCGGTGGGGGATTAAGCCCTTGATCGGGAGGGCACGCGCCCGAGTTCGGGCTGATGCCAAATCGTCCCGCTTCCAATACCACCGCCGGTGCCCCGGTCATCCCGGGCCTGGGTACCGGCGGACCATCCACGTTGGTCTGCCTGCATTTCCTCGGCGGAAGCGCGCGGGAATGGGAACCGGTCGCAGCCTGTCTCGATGGCGTCGTTCGTCTGGTCGCGCTCGACCTGCCGGGGTTCGGAGATGCGGCTGCCGTCCCGGGCTACACGGTGGATGCGATGGCGGATTATGTGGCCGCCCGCATTACGGCCGCCGATCCCGGAGACAGATGGTATCTCGCCGGCCATAGCATGGGTGCCAAGGTGGCACTGGCTATCGCCCGGCGCGCCGAGGACGGGGCGCCGGATCTGGCTGGGCTCGCTGGGCTGGTCCTGCTCGGCGGTTCGCCACCGAGTCCAGAGCCGATGTCCGACGACAAGCGGCAGGAGATGTTGGACTGGATTTCCGCGGATGCGGAGACCCGCCGGCGCAAGGCAGGAGAGTTCATCGACCAGAATACCGGTGCGCGCCTCGACGAACCGCGTCGAACCCGGGCGATCGAGGATGTGCTGCGTGCCGCTCCCGCCGCCTGGACGGCATGGCTTCGCGACGGCTCCCGAGAGGATTGGAGCCGCCGGATCGGCATCCTGCGCATACCGGCCGTGGTCGTGGGCGGAACCGAGGATGCCGATCTCGGCGCTACAGCGCAGGAGGCACTGACGCTTCCTCACCTGGCATCCGGCCGGCTCGTTGCCCTCGACGGTGCAGGACATCTCCTGCCCCTGGAGCGACCGGAGGCGGTGGCCGAGCTGATTACAGATCTCGTTGCGGAGGGGGCGGCGCGACGGTCTACCTCACCGGAGGTGCCGCAGCCCTACCGCGCGCTGATCGATTCCGAGCGGGTGAATAGCCGTCTGAGGGCGGCGCTCCTCGCTCGCGCCGAGCCCGATGCTTCGGAGTACCGGTCCACATGGTTCGATCCGATGGAACTCGCCCTCCTTCGCGCCGTCCTCGACCGGGTGCTCCCGCAGGACGATGCCGGCCGGATCGACATCGCTGCGCGGATCGAGGCCCGGCTCGCTGCTGGAACCGGGGATGGTTGGCGCTTCGCCAAGCTGCCGGAGGACGGCGAGGCCTATCGTATCGCGCTGAGCATGCTCGATGCCGCCGCGAGATCCGTCCATGAAACGGGTTTTCTGTCCCTCGGCGGGGCCGATCAGGACGCCCTCCTGCACGCGGCCTCAGCCGGCGAGCGGCTCTCGCCCGAAGGGCCGAGGCAGGGGTTCGACGCCGAAAGAATGAGCCTGTGGTTCGAGGATCTGCGCAGTGACGCGGTACGGATCTATCTGGCCCATCCCGCCAGCCTCGCGCGGATCGGCTTCGGCGGGATCGGTGCGGGTGGCGACGACACCGATCGTATGCCCGGCTTCGTACGGGTGGGGATCGGTGACCCTGAACCATGGGAATCTGCCGCCCTGGGTAAGACCGGCGGGGAGATCGGTCTGTGAAGCTCGATGCGATGCGTCGCTACGCAACCGATGACATCGTCGATGTGGTCGTGATCGGCACGGGGGCGGGCGGTGCGCCCGTGCTCGCCCGTCTCGCAGCGGCAGGGCTCACCGTCGTCGCCCTGGAGGCGGGGCCGAATTTCGATCCTACGCAGTTCGCGTTCGACGAAACGCTCGCGGATGAGATCTACTGGACCGAGGAGCGCCTCAGCGGCGGTTCGACACCGGAGGCCTTCGGCGCCAACAACAGCGGGACCGGGGTTGGTGGCTCCACCCTGCATTGGGGGGCTTTCACGCCGCGCGCCGACGAGCGCGACCTGCGTCTTCACTCCGAGACCGGGATGGGCGTGGATTGGCCGCTCGATTACGACGACCTGCTGCCATTTTATGAGCGCGTCGAGGCGTTTATCGGCGTGTCCGGCTCCTCCCAGTACCCCTGGGATCCCGGCCGGCGCTATCCTCTCTCACCGGTCCCGCGCAATGCGCCGGCGCAGGTGATGGGCCAAGCCTGCGACCGGCTCGGCATTCGAACCGCCGACTCGCCTGCGGCCGTCGTCTCGCGCGACTTCTCCCAGGAGGGCGGCGGTCTGCGCCGGGGCTGCATCAGTTGCGGCTACTGCCACCAGGGCTGTCGCACCGGCGCCAAGACCAGCATGGATGTGACCTACCTGCCGCATGCGGTCTCCAATGGCGCGGAAATCCGCCCCGATTGTCGCGTGCACGGGCTGGAGCGCGACCGTGAGGGCCGGATCACGTCGGTGATCTACCGGCATGGCGGCATCGATCATCGGCAGCGTTGCGCGGCAGTCTACCTCTGCGCCGGGGCCGTGGAGACGCCTCGGCTCCTCCTGCATCTCGGGCTCGCCAACGGCAGCGGTCAGGTCGGCCGCAACTATATGGGGCATGTGGCGACACAAGTCTGGGGGACGTTCGAAGCCGAGATGCGGATGAACCGCGGCTATCCCTCGTCGCTCATCAGCGAGGACATGGTCCGGCCCGATGATGCGGATTTCGCGGGCGGCTACCTGATGCAGAGTCTCGGCGTCCTGCCGGTCACCTGGGGCAACTCGGTGGCGCGGGGGCGCGGCCTTTGGGGGCGGGCGCTGACCGAACATCTCAATCGTTACAACCACATGGCGGGCATCGGGATCAACGGTGAGACCCTGCCCTGCGACGCCAACGTGCTGGTCCTCGCCGACGAGGTGGACGCGTTCGGGATGCGCAAGGCGCAGATCGATTTCGGCTATTCCTCCAACGAGGATCGGCTGAACGCCCATGCGACGCGGACCATGAAGGCGATCTGGGAAGCCGCCGGCGCCTCCGACATCTGGGTGCTGGAGCGCGTCGCGCACACGATCGGCACCTGCCGGATGGGCATGGATGGCGACAGCGCCGTGGTCGATCCCCATGGCCGGAGCTTCGAGATTCCGAACCTCTGGATCAGCGACGGATCGACCTTCCCGAGTTCGCTGGCCGCCAATCCGGCCCTGACCATCATGGCGCTGGCCCTCCGCTCGGCCGAGGCGTTCCTCGGGCATCCCTCCTGAGGATTCATCAGGAACGCCACCGCCATTCCCCGGTTGGATTCACCGCAACGCGACGAGGTTTCAAGCGCCATGACCACGAAGATCTCCACGACGAATGCCCGCGCGGATGCGCATGGCGAAATCCGCCTCGCCAAGGGTGAGCGGGTCGCCATGCGGATGTGGCGTCACGAGCCGCCGACGGACGACAAGCCGAGTGCCAGTCGACCCTACGAGACGGTGGGATACGTCATTTCCGGCCGCGCCGAACTCACGGTCGGCGGCGAGACCGTGACCCTGGAGCCCGGCGATTCCTGGCTCGTCCCGGCCGAGGCCGAGCACACCTACACGATCCTCGAAGAGTTCACGGCGGTCGAGGCCACCGCTCCGCCGGCCGCGTAAACGGCAATACCCGCCGAACCCAAGGCGGCGACGTGAGACCAGACATGAGAGGGGCCGGATCGATCGCGATCCGGCCCTTTTCGATATTATGTTCCCGAAGAGAGACCCGCCCTACGCGCCGCCCCATTGCATGGTCAGGCCGCCATCCACCACGAGGGTATGGCCGTTGACGTAATCGGCGTCGTCCGAGGCGAGGTAGAGGATCGCCTTGGCGATGTCGTCGGGCTGGCCGGCGCGGTGCCACGGGATGCGTTCGAGGGAGGCTTCGAGCTTCTCCGGGTTCTCGAACCGGTCGCTGGTCATCGGCGTCTCGATCAGGCCGGGGGCGACGTTGTTGACGTTGATCTTGTCCTCGGCGAGCTCGCGCGACAGGCTCCGGCAGAGCGAGCCGACACCGGCCTTCGACATGCCGTAGGGCGCGCTTTCCGGCGTCGGCAGGTGCTGGGCCACCGACGAGACGATGACGATCTTCCCCCGCCCGCCATTGGCCCGCCGGACCTTGATGAAGGCACGGGCACAGAAGACCGGCCCCATCAGGTTGACCCGCAGGATCTGTTCGAGCTTGCCGTTATCCATCTCGGCCACCGGCATCCCGCTCATGGCCTGGCCGGCATTGTTGACGAGGATGTCGAGAACGCCGAACTCGGCCGCCACCTTGGCGAAGGTCGCCTCGACGGAGGCCGGGTCACCGACATCGTCCTGGATCACCAGGCATCTGCGCCCGGCGGCCTCGACCCGGCGCGCGGTCTCCCGCGCGCCGTCCGCGTCGGTGTTGTAGGTGATCGCCACGTCCGCGCCTTCGCGCGCGAACAACTCGGCCGCAGCCTGTCCGATACCGGAATCCGCCCCGGTGATCAGAGCGCGTTTGCCCTGCAACTTCATGTCTGTCCCATCTGTGCGAGAAGGGGTGCGCGGCCATTGCGCGGCCGGCGATCACCCGTGATCTTCAGGACAATGGGCCGAGGAAAACGCGGTTCCCGGAATGCGGCATCGGCGGGGACGGACGTCCCTCTCCGGGCTCAGGTGATGACGCTGGGCTCGCTGCGCCCCGTGATGCCGGCGATGTCGGCGATGTCGCGCGCCGCCTGGACGACAGGGGCGAGGACGACATCCGGCGCTAGGTCGAGCCGGTCCGGGTCGCTCTCGTAGCGCTCGATATAGACCCTCAGCGTCGCCCCCGCCGTGCCGGTGCCGGAGAGGCGGTAGACCACGCGCGCATCCTCGGCGAAGCTGATACGGATGCCCTGCTGCGCCGTCACGGAGCCGTCGACCGGGTCGACATAGCGAAAATCGTCCGCCGTGGAGACGGTGAGATCGCCGATCCGGCGGCCGGGCAGGCTCGCGACCTGCGCGCGCAACCCCTCCATGAGACGGTTGGCGCTCTCGGACTCGATCTCCTCGTAATCGTGGCGGGTGTAGTAATCGCGGCCGAACGAGGCCCAATGCTCGCGCACAATGGCGTCGGCGCGCTTGCCCGTCGCCGCCAGGATGTTCAGCCACAGCAGCACGGCCCAGAGCCCATCCTTCTCGCGGACGTGGTTCGAGCCGGTGCCGGCGCTCTCCTCGCCGCAGAGGGTGATGAGGCCGGCATCGAGCAGGGTGCCGAAGAACTTCCACCCGGTCGGGGTCTCGTAGGCGGGAATGCCGAGCGATGCGGCGACCCGGTCGGCGGCACGGCTCGTGGGCATCGAACGGGCGATGCCCGCCAAGCCGGAGGCGTAGCCCGGCGCGCGATGGGCATGGGCGGAAAGGATCGCCAGGCTGTCGCTCGGGGTGACGAAGAGGCCGGGCGCCACGATCATGTTTCGGTCGCCGTCCCCGTCCGAGGCCGCGCCGAAATCCGGCGCGTCCGCGCTCAGCATCAGCTCGTAGAGCTCGTGGGCATGGACCGGGTTGGGGTCGGGGTGGTGGCCGCCGAAATCCTCCTCCGGCGTGCCGTTCACCACCGTGCCGGAAGGGGCGCCCAGCGCCCCTTCCAAGATGGCGACGGCGTAGGGACCGGTCACCGCGCTCATGGCATCGAACCGCATGCGGAAGCCGGAGGCGAACAGGCGGCGGATCGCATCGAAATCGACGAGTTCCTGCATCAGGGCCGCGTAATCGGCCACCGGGTCGATGACGGACACGACCATGCCGTCAATCCGAGCTTCGCCCACGCTATCGAGGTCGAGATCCGGCACGTCGGCGATGCGATACTGGGTGATCGCCTTCGTGCGCTCGTAAATGGCGGCGGTGACGGATTCCGGGGCCGGACCGCCATTGGCGGCGTTGAACTTGATCCCGAAATCTCCGTCCGGTCCGCCGGGATTGTGGCTCGCCGAGAGGACGATGCCGCCGATCGCGCCGTGCTTGCGGATGACGCAGGAGGCCGCCGGTGTGGAGAGGAGACCACCTTGGCCGACGAGAACCCGGGCGAAGCCGTTGGCGGCGGCAAGTTTCAGGGTCGTCTGCACCACCTCGCGGTTGAAGAAGCGGCCATCGCCGCCCACGACCAGGGTCGCGCCCTCGCGGTCGGGGATGATGTCGAAGATGGATTGGACGAAATTCTCGACGTAGCGGGGCTGCTGGAAGACCGGGACCTTCTTGCGAAGGCCCGACGTCCCCGGCTTCTGGTCAGAGAATGGCGAAGTCGGCACGTGCCTCGAAGTCATCCGCGAAAGCCCCTCGTTGTCGGCGGGGACAACACAACGGCTGGTCCGTTCCGGTCAACCACCCTGAATGGGTCGAGACGGAAACTTTCTTCGGAATCGTCTCGTCGCGCCTCCTTTGCCACGAAGGCGGGCGACGTCCCGTCGCGTCATCGCTTGGTGTTCGTCGCGACACCTTCGGAGAACGGGACCGTCAGGACGGTTTCGCCCGCTTCGTCGATGATTTCGAACGAGCGATCCAGAGCGTCGCTCAGGGTGGAGCCACTGACGAGGGCGTTGGCGACGATCTGCTTGACGCCGATCATGACCTCGTCGCGCAGGTCGTCCAGGCCGCCGAACTCGTCTCCGTCCGGATCGAGATGGAGCCCGTCGCGATCGCGCAGGTTCAGAAAGTATCGCGGCATGCCGGTCTCCTACCGTAACGGCCAAGCCTAGACTGGGTGTGCCATGCGGCTGCCGCAAGGGAGATCGGGCAGGAAACCGCAGGCAAGAAACCGCAGGCAAGAAAATGTACGCAAGCAACCACGGGCAGGAAACCGGACGCAGCCCCGCCTTTGGGGGCGGCGAGCCTGCTCAGAACATGGTCTGTCCATCCACCCGAAGGTAGCCGGCCTTGAATTCGGCAAGAGACCTCAGCCTGGGCCAGTCCAGGACCTTCAGGTTCTTGCCCTTGAGTTCGATCAGCCCCCGCCGTCTCAGCTCCTGCAGCGAGCGGTTGACGTGGACGGTCGTCATTCCCGTCGTGTCCGCCAGTTCGTGCTGCGTCATGGGGAGATCGCAGCTATCCTCCGTGGCCAGGCCGACAGCCCGCAGCCGGACGAGGAACTCGCAGAAGAGATGCGCGATCCGCTCCAGAGCCGACCGGCAGCCGATATTCACCAGCCATTCGCGCAACGTCGCCTCGTCGATCAGGGCGGAGATGCGCATCGCCCGGGCGATCGCCGGATGGTTCTCGGTGATCTCTCTCAGGGTCGTGGCGGAAACGCGTGCGACCTTGCAGGGGGATAGGGTCGCGATCGTATGGTCGAGCCGGTTCAGCAGGGCGATGTCGAGATCGCAGGTATCGCCCGGAACGAGATAGGCCGTGATCTGTCGGGCGCCGTTGGCGCGTTGCTTGAACCGGCAACCGATCCCTTCGGTGATGAAGATGATATCGCTCGGCGGCTCGCCTTCGCGGACGAGGTTGGTGCGGGCGGGAACGTCGCGGGCGACGGACGCGAGCCGATGAAGCGCGTCCCTATCGGCGTCGCTCAGTTCCACGAAGCCTTCCAGCTTCTGGATCAGAGGATTGAACACGCTATCCGCCGTATTCGAGAATCTATTCCGCGACAATGGTCGATATCTCTATGCGATCAACATCGGCTTTCGCCAAAAGTAGCATTCTTCGAAACGCGCTTTCAATGATCTATGACAATTGAAGGACGCGAACCGCGATTATCTTAAGATAATCGCTCTCGTACTAAAGTCGTAGTCATGCCCCGGTTCGACGCGAGGTTCGAGCCGGGCGGGCGCCGCCCCCACCTCCTGCTGTGACTGATCGATTCCCGAAACCGTGGATCGTCAAGGCGAAAGGGGCTTGCTCGACCGCCAGATCCATGGGGATGATCATTTGCCGCATGCTCTCGTCTTCTTTGACTATACGTCCTCGCAAAAGTGCCAAAAGCTCCTGGTGGGCCACATGACCGTAAAGACGGCTCCGATAGCAGCTGTAGGAAAGGTGAGGCATCGATCGCGAAAGTTCTAGTTCAGGACACGGGGCGAACGCCTCGATCATATCGAAGACGAGATGTCGATTCTAGGACGGTGATACGCAAAAGGAAGACGGTGAATAAGGTCGGCCAGACGCTTGGTACGGATCATGACCATCGCCGGGGATGAGATCGACGTTCATCGAAGCCTGAACACGTTGGGGGCGGTCCAGGGATCAACTCTCCGCGGCATCCTCGGCGATGAGGCGGCGGTACTCCGCCTCCGGTATACCGTAGCTTTCGCCCGCGATGAGCTTGAGCTTGTCGCGATTGACGATCTCGATGTGAGACCTCCGGGCCCGGACCGTGCCGGCGCCTTCGAGGATATGGATCGTCGTCGTCACCCCGGGGCGATGGACGCCGAGCATGACGGACAGGAATTCGTGCGTGATGGGAAACTCATCGCCCGAGACACGGTCGTGGCACATCAGCAGCCAACGAGCCAGCCGTTCTTCCAAAGTATAAGAACCGTGCGACAAGGCTGTCTGGGCGGTGAGAAGCTGAAAGATGTGAGCATAGCGCATCATCAACTTGCGGAAGGCAGGTCTTTCCTCGACCAAGCTGCGGAACGAGGCCTTGTCCACCTGCAGCGCTTCGCCGTCGATCTGCATGAAGGTTTCGTGGGGCGTGGATTCCACGTCGAACAGCAGCGGTAGGCCGCTGGCTCCCTCCGAGCCGATGATCCCCACCTCGATGCGCCTGCCTTCGCGGGTGCCGACCACCACCGAGGCGACGCCGCTCTCGATGAAACGCATATGGGTCAAGGGCTGGCCGGGTTGGATGAGGACGTCCTTCCGCTTCAGCGTGACCGGCTCGAGAACGGTTTCGATGGCCGCATAATCGTCGGGGTGCATCCGGGAGAGAAGGCTGTTGCGAACGTGTTTTTGAGAAGGAATGACCATGCAATTGCCCCGAAGAGTCGGCGTCCGGTTTACGCGCCGCTCATCAACCCCAAACGCCGAACGTACCATAGCAACTGCGTCACGGGTCCAACAAATGATAGGCGGTGATTTGTGGATTATGAGCGTTTTTGGCGTTCTTTGTGCGTAATTCGACATTCGGCATGATCGAGTCCCTGTCTCGGGATCTCTGACGCGCCCGATCGAGACGATCGGCATCCTTGGCCGCTCGCCTCGATTTCCTTTTCCGGCCGGGCCGGACGAAGGGATTGCGGGTCCGAATACGCTTTCGGGCGATGCCGCCCGGAGGGATCATGTTGCTGCCGGGCGAGATTCCGTCATCGCGGCGCGGGAATTGCAGCCGTGGTTTCACGGGGCGGGGAAGGGCCGGTTTCCAGGCGCGTCACGGATGATGGGAGATTCGTTTCGGCCGTCGGGCATGCGGATTGTCACGTCGACCGGCGTGCCGTGGCCCTCGGATTCATGGCCCTCGGATTCATGGCCCTGGGATTCTTGCATGGCCTGTATGAGGAATGTCGAATTGTCATGGCACTGCGATAAGCTTAACCGTTTGAAGCCTCTGGGGTTAAGGCGCCGCAGATACATGTCTATGGCCGAAAGATCATAGATCCGACTTTTGAAACGGAGATGTCAGTGCCTAATTTCCTCAAAGCACTCGTCATGACGGTGATTGCTTTTGTTTCGATTTACTATCTGACCGGTAATTCGACGATGGCAGTGACGCTATCTCTCAACCCTCTCCTGCTCGGACTGCTGGGAGTGATGCACGGGCTTGCCTATAGCTTCGCTGCACTCTGCCTGGTCTGTGCGGTAGCCTGGTCCGTTGCTCCCCAGGAGACCAAGACGATGGTACGGGCCGAGGTGGAGAAGACCGGCGTCAAGATCACCGCAAAGTAGCACCGATCGGGCCGGGCGAGGGGATGTGGCACGAGGGGCCTCGGTGCCCCCTCCGATGCCGTTGTCGGCGCGGCGCTTCCCCTCGCTTTGGCGCGTTCGACACCGATCTGGTAGGGTCACCGCAGGGCTCGCGTGCGAGATCGGTGCGGGATGGGTTCGATGCCGGGGGAAGAAGGCAGGGGCGGGGCGGCCACGCGTCTTTTGATCGTCGACGACCATCCGCTGTTCCGCGATGCGTTGGCGAGCGCCGTCAAGCTCGCCTTTCCCGAAGCGGCGATCGCGGAGGCAGAGGGGATCGTCAGCGCCATGGCGGCCCTGACGGCCGACAGCCGAATCGATCTCGTGCTGCTGGACCTGTCGATGCAGGGCGTCGTCGGATTCGATGGCCTGATCTCGATCCGCTCCCGTTTCCCGCGCGTTCCGATCCTCGTCGTGTCCGGCCTGGAAGATCCGCGCATCATGCGCGAGGCGCTGCGGCACGGCGCGGCCGGGTTCGTGCCGAAGGCGGTGGACAAGGCGACGCTGACCCGTGCCATCGCGGACGTTCTGGGTGGAGGCCTGTCGATCCCGGCGGCGCTTTCCGGGCCCGCGGCGGATCTGGCCACTCCGGCGACGCAGCTCGCGGAGCGGATCGCCCGCCTGACGCCGCAGCAATTACGGGTCCTCCTGATGATCCGGCAGGGAAAGCTGAACAAGCAGATCGCGCACGAGCTTCAGGTCGGGGATTCCACCGTCAAGGCGCATGTCTCCGAGATCCTGCGCAAGCTCGACGTCATCAGCCGCACCCAGATCGTGATCGAGACGGCCCTGCTCGATTTCGACCAGATCCGCGCCCCGCAGGCGGGGTGAGCGCGGATCGTCGCTCCTCGGCCGAACCGCGCCGTCCCGGGGCCGATCCTCACGGGAATGTGCCCGGGGGCGGGCGAAGGGCAGGGGGCCGGATGTTGCATCCATGGCGGGCATGGTCGATGACGGAGTGTGGTGCGACGACCGACGCACGGGGCGCGTCGCCACACCGATCGCGGCCACGCTCCGGTCCGTCGCGATCCCATCCCCCCCTCCATCCGTTGAAGCGAGTGCGATTATGAAGAACTCGACGTTGCGACTCGTCCTGCTTGCCGGGATGCTCACCGGATTGCCCATGACGGACGCCTCCGCCGCCGTGGGTGGCCGCATCGGCGCCTGCAAGCAGGAGCTGAAGGCCAAGGGCCTGAAGGGCGACGAGCGCAAGACGTTCATGAAGTCCTGCAGGGACGACGCGCTCAAGGCGTGCAAGGAGGAGTTGAAATCCGCCGGCGCGGACAAGGCCGACCGGCATGCCTTCATCAAATCCTGCCTGAAGGGCGACGAAGCCTCCGGAGCGACCACGGCCCCTGCGGCCCCCGCAGCGAATGCGCCTGCCCCGATTGCACCCGCTCCGACGGCGCCCGGCTCGACCGTGCCCCCCGGCACCGGCACCGGCATGATACCGGAGGCGACGCCCCCGGCTCCTAAGCCCTAAAGCGCCAGACGCTGCTGCGCTTGATCTCCGCATCCTCGAGGGAGCGGCTCACCGGCACCTCGTAGGTCGCTAGGATGTCGAGCCGGTCCCTCGGCAGGTAGGAACGGCCGGGATCGCCGATGAGGATGGTGGCGCCCTGCTCATGCAGGGCCGCCAGCCAGTTGGTGACCCGGCCGGCGATGTCGCTCTCGTAGAAGATGTCCGCGACGAGGATCGTCGTGACGCCGAGATCGGCCGGCCGCGAACCGATGAGGTCGTCGAGGACGGGCGTGATCCGTTCGCCGACGCCGTTGGCTTCGGCATTGAGGCCGATGGCCGCGATCGCGAAGGCGTCGAGGTCGCTCGCCGTCGCATGGGTGGCGCCGGCCAGCGTCGCCGCGATCGCCACCAACCCGGAGCCGGAGGCGAAATCGAGGATCCGCTGTCCGGCCACGAGGTCCGGGCGGTCGAGGATATGCCGGGCCAGGGCTTGCCCGCCCGCCCAGGCAAAGGCCCAGAACGGTGGCGGTAGGCCGATGGAATCGAGTTCGTCCTCCGTCTTCTGCCAGAGATCGGTGGCCTCGTCGGCCACATGCAGCACGATCTCCGGTGCGTGGGGGACGGGTAGAAGCCGCGTATTGGCGCGGATGAAGCGAAGTGGATCGACCGAGGGCGTCATGACCGGATGAGATCCGCGTAGAGGCCCGAGACCGCCTGCATCACCGCATCCTCCGTGAAGCCGCCCTCGACCACGCGCCGCCGCGCGGCCTCGCCCATCCGCGCCATGAGGAGCGGATCGGCGGCGAGCCGGACCATGGCGGCAGCGAGGCTCCGCGCATCGTCCGGCGGGACCAGCATGCCCTCGATTCCCTCGCGAACCAGCGTCCGGCAGCCGGGAACGTCGGTGGTGAGGAGGGCTCGCCCACAGGACGCCGCCTCCAGCAACGTGCGCGGCAGGCCTTCGCCGCCCCGGGAGGGCAGGCATCCGACATGGTGCTCCGCCCAGACGCTGCTCACATCGCGGGTCGGGCCATGCCAGGTGATGCCGTCCCGGCTCCAGGAACGCAGGGTCTCTTGCGGGATCGCCCTCCGGTTCGAGGCGTCGGGAGCACCGTAGAGGGAGAGCTCCACCGCCGCGCCCTCCGCGCGTGCGAGGCGCGTCGCCTCCACGGCCGTGTCGATGCCCTTCGACCACAGCATCCGCGCCACGACGGCGATGCGCAGGGGCGGGGAGGGCGGTTGCGGCGTCTCTGCGAGTAAGGCCGGGTCGATGCCGGCCCCGCCGACGATGGTGACGGCCGTGTCGGCCGGATCGAGGCCGAGGGCGATGGCGTCGTCCGGGTTTTCGAACAGGAACCGGGTCTGTTTCGAGGCGAGCGGTCCACGGATCAGCTGGCGCAGGGCGATGCGGGCCATGCGTCCCGCGACGTCGGCGCGCGCGCCCATCAAGCCGAGCCCGGTCAGGGCATAGATCCGGCCTGAGATACCCGCCATCGCCGCTGCCGTCCCGCCCACGAGAATCGAGCGCAGCGCGATGCAATGGACGATATCCGCCTTCAGCGCCTTCAGGATCGCCGCGAGCTGGCCCGCCGCATAACCCGCCGCCATGGGGTTGAGGCTGGAGCGCTCGGCCTCCAACTCGACCACGCGCGCCCCCGTCGCCTCGATCACCGCCCGGTGGGCGCGCACGCGGGTCACCACCGTCACGGACAGGCCCATCGCCACGGCGGCCCGCGCCATGGGCAGGAAGTGCGAGGCGAAGAACCAGTCCTCGGTGACGACGAAGACGAGCCGCTTCATCGGCGCGGAGGAGGGCGAAGGGGACGTGGCCATGAGAGAGGCTGTAGCACGCCGCCGCTCCGGGGCGAGGCGAATGGCAGGAGTGTTATGGCAAGTGGGAGACAGGATGAGCGAGGACGTGCTTGTCAGGCATCCCCCCGGCGAGACATCGCGCCGCCGGTCCGGCTCGGAACGCCGCCCGTGCCCGGCCGGTTGACGGTTCCTGACGATCGACGGGAGGCGGGTGATGGCGATGGATCGCGAAGAGGACGGCGTTGTCGCCGATCCGCGGGATGCGGCCATCGAGGCAGGCCTGACCTATGTGGATGCCGACCGTCCGGGGCTCACGCGCCGCAGGAGCGGAATGGGGTTCTCCTATCGCGATGCCAAGGGCAAGCCCGTCCGCGACCCGAAGATCCTGAAGCGGGTCCGGTCCCTCGCGGTCCCGCCCGCCTATACCGATGTCTGGATCTGCCCCCGCGCCGACGGCCATATCCAGGCCACGGGACGGGACGCCAAAGGGCGGAAGCAATATCGCTATCACCCCGATTTCCGGCAGGCGCGCGACTCGACCAAGTTCGAGCACATCATGGCCTTCGCCGACGCCCTGCCCGCCATCCGGGCGCGGGTGGACGAGGATATGAGCCGCCGCGGGTTGTCCCGCGAGAAGGTGCTCGCCACCATCGTCCATCTCCTGGAGACGACGCTCATCCGAGTCGGCAACGACGATTATGCCCGCACCAACAAGAGCTACGGCCTCACCACCCTGCGCGATCCCCATGTGACCGTCGCTGGCACGGAGCTGACGTTCCGCTTCAAGGGCAAGAGCGGCAAGATGTGGAACCTGTCGGTGAAGGACCGGCGCGTGGCCCGCATCGTCAAATCCTGCCAGGACCTGCCGGGCCAGGAACTGTTCCAGTATATCGACGACGCGGGCGAGACGCGCGACGTCACCTCGGCCGACGTGAACGCCTATCTTCGCGAGATCACCGGGCAGGAGATCACCGCCAAGGATTTCCGGACCTGGGCCGGCACGGTGCTGGCCGCCCTGGCCCTGCAGGAATTCGAGGCGTTCGACAGCGAGGCCAAGGCCAAGAAGAACCTGCGCGCGGCCATCGAGAGCGTATCGGCGCGGCTCGGCAACACGCCGACGATCTGCCGCAAATGCTACATCCACCCCGAAATCCTCGACGGTTATCTGGAGGGCGCGTTGCTGATCCAGGTGGCGGATGCGGTGGAAGACGAGTTGCGGGACGATATCGCACGGTTGAAGCCCGAAGAGGCTGCGGTTCTCGGATTGCTGCGGGCGCGTCTCGAAAAGGCGAAGGGCACCGTCTCGGTCAAGACGAAGGTGCCGGCCAAGGCGCAAGGCAAAAGTTCGACGCAAGCCAAAAGTTCGACGAAGGCCAAGGCCATGGGGGCTGCGACGGGCGAAGTGACGCCGCGCAAGCGACGTTCCGGCTCGGTGAAGCCCGAGGCCCGGGCGACGGCATAGGCCGGGACCGGACATCGCGTGGCCGAAATCTACCGGACGGTACCCGCCCTGAACGTCCGCGATGGGTGGAAGCGGACTCTGACGGTACGCCCCGAAGCAGACGTTTCGCCTCGACCGTGATTGCCGCTGCGCATGCGCCATAAGCGACATGTCTATATTGAAAACGGCAGCTGCCCCATACAAAATCTCGGACAGCCCATATAATCTTACCTAAAGGCTCCCAGTTTTGTTTGGTAAAATCTCATTTATTCAACCGAATGTCGCGTAAATTTCAATGAGATAGCGTCGATGTGCTGTGACCCCCGTGCAACAAATAGTCAAAAGGGCGTCTCAGTTTATAATGCTTCTAGATTTTTTGGCATCCAGATTGAAATGCCTATAAACGTCACTTCTCGCGCAGGGCAAATCAAGCTTGACGCCATATGTTTCTGAATTGTAACGGACGAAAAACCATAACAGGCTAGCTTTTGTTCGTGTCCAAATCTTTCAAAAACAATAAAAAAATCTTTCCACTGGTTACTTCGGTTGCCATCGGTTTTATGGCGCAATCCGGATCATTGAACGGTTTCGGGCCAAGTTCCGCTTTAGCACAGCTTGCGGCAGACTCCTCTCAGGAAGTGCAGCTCGACGAATTATCAGTGGTCGGCAATGGCGGGCCGGCAAGCAAAGTGGATGGTTACCTCGCCAGAAACAGTGTCAGCGCAACGCGCACTGACACGCCCCTGCGTGAGGTGCCACAAACAGTCGTTGTCGTGCCAGACCAGATCCTCAAGGACGTCGCCGCCACCCGCGTCGATGCGGCGCTCGATCTTGCCGGAGTCGGCCGAGCGAATAACTTCGCAGGTCTCGGGCTGACGGAATTTACGATCCGCGGCTTCTCTACGGGGGAGTACTATCGAAACGGCTTCCCCATGAACCGTGGCTATCCAAACTCGCCTGATGTCGTCTCGATCGAGCGGATTGAGGTCCTGAAAGGCCCCTCGGCATTCCTCTATGGTCGTGGCGATCCAGGCGGCACCTTCAACATCGTTACCAAACAGCCTCAGGCCGAACGCTCTCTCGCCATCGGAACACAGTTCGGAAGCTTCAATCAGAAACGCACCACCTTCGATGCTACCGGTGCGCTCGATCAGGAGGGGCGCGTGCTCGCCCGCGTCACAGGTGCAGTCGAGGACAACGGCAGCTTCCGAGACTTCGTGCATAGCGACCGTTACTATCTCGCGCCCGTAATCGCGTGGAAGCCGTCGGCCGACACCACGATTACGCTCGAGGGCGAGGTGGTGAGCACCGCGGCGACCTTCGACCGGGGTATCGTGCCTATCAACGGCAACTTGCGTGCGGTGCCGCGCAGCCGCTTCATCGGCGAGCCCGGCATCCCGCCCGTCCGCAACGACAACGCGCTCGGGCAGCTCCGCATCGAGCACCGGCTCGATTCGAACTGGGTGGTGAGCGCGGGCGCGCAGGCGCTCGGCGGCCAGCTTTACGGCAACGGCGTCGGTGCTGTGAACGTGCTGGGCGACGGCCGCACCCTGCGGCGCACCTTCGAACACCGCGATTTGAGCTGGTCGGATCTCAACCTGCAGCTCAATCTCGCGGGCAAGTTCGAGACCGGACCTTTCCGCCACACCCTGCTGATGGGCTTCGAGTACGACAGCTATCGCTACCGGGAGATCTTCGATCGCTCGAATGTGAACGTCAATCCGTTCACCCTCGCCCTTCTCGCGCCTCGCTACGGGCAATCTCCGCTGCCGCCGCTCGGCTCGATTACCAACTTCCTCCAAAACACTCAAAGCTACGGAGGCTATATCCAGGACCAGATCGATATAACTCCGCGGCTTCACGCCCTCCTCGGCGTGCGCGTGGAGGATCTCGGACTCGTCTCGACCGATTATCGGACTGGCCGCACCACCAGCCTGCAGGGGACGGTCGCGACCCCGCGTTTCGGCCTCGTCTACGATCTCACCGACGCAATCGCATTGTACGGCAATTATGGTCGCTCTTTCCGCCCCAACACCGGCACTGACCGCAGCGGGAACCCCTTTGCCTTCGAGCAGGGCGAGGGATACGAGGCCGGAGCGAAGCTTAGCCTGCTCGACGGAAGCCTGAGCGCTACGGCCGCCGTGTTCGACATCCGCAGGACCAATGTCCTCACCGTCGATCCAGGCGATTCGAACTTCAGTGTTGCGGCTGGCGAGGTACGCAGCCGTGGTTTCGATCTGACCGTCGCGGGCTATTTGACCCCCGGCTGGCGGGTATTCGGCACCTACACTCATGCCGATGCCGCTGTCACGCGCGACAACACATTGGCCGTCGGGACACGCATCGCGAACATCCCGGCCGATAGCGTCGCTCTACAAAGCGTGTACGAGTTTCAGAACGCCGATCTGCGCGGCCTCGGCCTTGGCGGCGGCATGACCTATGTCAGCCAGCGGGTGGCTGGGACCGCTCTTTCCACCTTCCGCCTGCCGGAATACACGATCTTCAACTTGATCTCGTATTACTGGATCACGCCTCAGGTGCGGGTCTACCTCAACGTCGACAACCTGTTCGACGCACACTATTTTGATCGCGCTTGGCAAAACCGGTACGCCACTCCAGGCACACCCCGCACTATCATGGGCGGTGTCGCGGCCCGATTTTGACGTGAATCACCGGTGAGTAAAGATCCTCGCCGGAGGCTCGCAGTTAACTCAGGCCATGTGCGCTTCGCTGTTCCAGAAACTCGCGGTAGGACAGTCGCAAACCTACCCAACCCGGCCCTACCATCAGTTCCACCAATCTGCCTGGAAGCGGACCTTCGGCTGCATGGAAGCTCGGCAACGATTGGAGCACCTCGGGATCGCCGCGTTTCGAGATGATGGGGGTTCCACTGCGATTAAATAAACGACGCTGAAAGCGGACTGCTCCCGGAGGCGGTCACCCAACGGCGGATTTGTACCGCTGGCATCGACGCGAAAGCGCCCGTTCGGCGAATCCGGTCCTGCCTGCGTCTGGCGGGATTTTCTTCGGGGGCGCGGGTACGGCCGACGCGGCGAGCCGTCCCGTCACGGTTCCTCAGTGTCGCGCCATGGCTTCGATGATGGTCGAGCGGCCGTGCAGGCCGGTCTCGCTTTTGCCTTTCTCGGACTTGCCCTTGTCGCCCTTGCCTTGGCGCGGCATCTCGCTTTCGACGACGGGGGCCAGACCCAGTTGCCGTGCGAGGCAGACGAGGTCCTTCAGCCGGCCCGTCTGGGTCTTGCGACGAAGGTTAAGGCGATGCGTCTCCACGGTGCGGACGCTGAGGCTGAGGCGTCGCGCCACCTCCTTGTTGCTGAAACCGGCACTGAGAAACCGCAGGATTTCCGCCTCGCGGGGGGTGAGCCCTTCCCCGGCATCCGCCGCATCGGACGTTTCGACATTGGAGGTCGAAACGTCCGCCTTGCCCGCCTGGGCCAGGCGGACGATGGTGGCGCTGATCTCCCGCGGGGTCGCCGATTGGGCGACCACCGCATCGATACCGGCCACGAGCAGATGGCGCAGGGTGTCGGCGGGCAGGCTCTGGAAGGCCGCCAGCACGCGAAGCCTCGGATGATTCTTCAGCGCGGTGATCCGGGCGAGGTCGGCCTCGCTTGCGTTCTCTCGCAGGAAGACCAGGGCGACGACGCTCTCGATTCCCGGACCGTCGAGCGGCAGATCGGCCTCGCTCACCGTATGCAGGCTGGGCTCATGCTCCAGGAAGGCCCTCAGGACAGGCCCGAGCCCCACGGGTTCGTCGACGATCAAAACTCCAACGGCCTGGTTCATGCCGCTCCCCCCTCTGTCCCATCGCGATACATCGCGCCCGGGCTGGTCAAGAGCAGTTCAAATCCCATTCCATCGGTTTATTCGTCGCGATTCCGCGTCGCACGATGAATACAAGGACGCATATCGCGAAAACAGCCGCGAAAATCGCCTTATCTCGGTTAACGCGGGCGAATGCATGCTGGCCGACCGACCACGCCTGTCCCTATCAGGAACAGCCCGGTCCGAAATGGGATCGGCTCATTCCATGCCTCACTGACACCGACCCATCGGTAGGGGGCAGTGAGATCCGGGATCAGCCTGCCCGGGCGAGGACGAGGTCGGAGGCGGCGGAAATCACCCGGTTGCGGCCCGTGGTCTTGGCCTCGTAGAGGGCGATGTCGGCGCGCTTGATCATGGCCTCGATCGTGTCGCCCTCGCTCCATTGGCTGACCCCGAAGCTGCAGGTCAGCCGGATCGGCGTGCGTGCCCCACGGATACGCATGCCTTCGACGAGGCGGCGCAGGCGTGACGCGAGAGCCTCGGCATCGGCCACCGGCCGGTGCGGAAGCACGATGCCGAACTCCTCGCCTCCGAGCCGCCCGACGATGCCTTCCTCCGCGATAGTTTTGCTGACGTTCTGGATCGCCGCATCGCCGACATCGTGGCCGTACTCGTCGTTGATGCGCTTGAAATGGTCGATATCCACCAGGATCGCCGACATGTCGCCGTGGTTGCCGACGCGGTCGGCAGCGTCCCGCACCCGCTGGAGGAAGGCGCGCCGATTGAGGAGACCGGTGAGCGGATCGGTCTCGGCAAGGCGAATCAGCTCGCTTTGCATGGTCGTCAGCCGTTCTGCGGCCCGCATGCGGGCATGCAGTTCCTCGGCGCCGGGCGGTTTCTCGATGAAATCGTCCGCTCCGCTGTCGAGGGCCTCGGCCAGATTGCGGGAGTTACGGGCCGAAGACATGGTGATCACGTAGAGCGGACGATTGGTCTCGGCGATCAGGCGCGCCGACCAGCACAGTTCGAGCCCGCTCAAGGGGCGGACTTCCAGGCTCGTGATCAGGACTCGCACAGTCGTCGTGTAAGTCACGAAGTCGAGTGCTGCCTGAGAATCGGTAAAGACGTCGACCGTATGGCCTTGCGGTTCCAGAAGTCCGGCGACGACCTTCAGGACAACACGGCTCGTGTCGACGATGACAATGTGCATGGCGTTGGTCACTCGCCCGATTTCTAGCGCTGTGTTTCAGCATGGCAGCCACAGATTAACATGTTGCCAAGACGGCATGCCCACATGAGTCCATCCGAGGCCCCGGCAGGCGGATGCCCTGCATCGCCCCCTGCGGGAGGGCCTTCGCAAGGCGGATCACCGACGCTCCGTCATCCCCGGTTGAATGCCGCGCCTCCGACTGGTAGCTAACGCGTCGGGCCGGCGTAGCACAGCGGTAGTGCAGCGGTTTTGTAAACCGAAGGTCGGGAGTTCAATCCTCTCCGCCGGCACCACGCTTTTGCGTGCAAGCGCAATAGGTTGCGCCGTCTGAAAGATGGCGGCTGGCCGGGTCTCACGCGGCGGCCTCCCACATGGCACTTCAGATGGCGCGTCCCCGGAAGGATCCCGGCACGGGAGCCTGTCACCTGCGGCGAAGGCCTCCACAGGATTTGTCTCCCGTATCGAAGGGGCGCGAGTCATTCTTCACATCGGTGAAAAGCCTGTGGCCGTCACTGCTGGCGCAGCGGTCCAGGTGTCCCTCCGAACCAAGGATGTTGCGGAGGCGAAGCGACGCCACAGCGAGGCTGATGCCGAACTCAAGCGCTATTGGGAAACCGTCTGGATCGGGCCACAGCCGCTGACGCATAGAGGAGTGATGGCGCTGACAGGCGAAATGTACGCCGCAGTGAAGCAATGTCTCGGTGACGACAGAAGTCGATACCTCCTTAGAGTGGCCGAGGAAGCCGATCGGGTTGGGAGCGATCTCAAAACGGATCACATCAATTTCGAGACCCTGCGCGACGCCTTCCTAAGCACTCTCGAGGATGCCGGAACACCGGCAGAGTGGGCCAAGTTCGACGATCTCCGTGCCATCCCGATGGTGACGCTAGAGCTGCGCCCGACCACGTTGGGTCGGGACACATCTCTAAGCCTCTGTTTGCCGCGCTCTTTTTCGCCGAACCGGCATCCACTTCGGCGGAGAGCGCTCTAGAGGCCGCGTTCGGAGCTCAAGCGGACGCACTTCTGCAGCAAAAATCGCTTGTGACGGATGTAGCAGTCGAGTTCTTCTGATGCGGGAGCTTTGTCGAGCAACACGCCAAGCTGCAGACAGCGGCTTTCGAAACGCGAGCGGGGATTATAGTCTGGATAAGACACTTGCCCGCTTCCCTGCCTTGGGATACCGGCGCTCGTCGTCGGGTGAAAAGGCGGTCTGTTACAATCAGCGACATTTTTTGGGCCGGGGAGGCAGGGCCAAAACAGGAAGTTCAGCCTGCGACAGTCAAACGCTATCGCTGCATATTTGGATTCCTTTCTTCATATTTCGGAGACCGTGACGTCAATTCCTTATCAGATGATGACGTTCATGAATGGGCAATTCATCGCCGCGACAAGCAAGGCGTCACCGCGCGATCAATTAACCGGAGTGATTTATCTACAGTAAAAGCTGTGTTCGGATGGGCCACAACCCGTGATGTAAGGCGTTTGCTGCAACAAAACCCAGATAGCAACGTGCATTTGCCTGAACAAAAGTTCGATATCATGCAGCAAACTCACCTGAAATCGTTGAGGGCGATGCGATTGGCTGATTGAATCCGATCTTATGGAACAAATGCCCCAAGGAGCTACGGCACGGTCAAGTGCCGTAACGCCGACTAACGATTCACGATGGGCGTGAAGCTTGTGAGCCTGAGCTATGGCCCAGACCGCCTGTGTACTCCTCCACGCCCGAAGCTGGATCTCCAGCACCCAAGCCGCCAAGGCCGGACGAGCATCCGAAAACCGCCGAAACCGATGCGCAGCCTGATAAGCCAGTGTCCAATCAGGACGATGATCTGTAGGGGCGGACGAGGAGGTCGACCGTGTCTTTTCCTCAGCGATCGCCTTCAGCCGTTAGCCAGGAAGGGCGTCACGCCCGTGATCGTGGCGACCCAAGCAGCGCCAATCCTTACCCCTTGGACACTGAGGAGCATGCCACCTGGAAACGGGGCTGGGAAATGCTCGACGGGGAGATCGGGCAGGAGAAGGCCAAGGGCGATCAGGAGTGAGAGTTTGGCCTGTCACCTGTCAAAACAATCTGGCTAGGTTCTTCCGCGCCTTGGGTTTGCCTCGCCCTCAAGCCCACCACTGAACGAACGAGCTGCAGCACGTCGCAGCGCAAATGATCGTTCTCGATGGTGGCATAGGCACGAAGCAGGTCGACAGCGCCGGCCTCGCGGAAGAAGCCGAAGGCACTGTTGTGCTCCTCGGCTTCATGATCGCCGAACAGGGTAGACATCGGCACTTCGAGGAACTGAGCGATCTGCTGCAGCCGGCTGCTGCTGACGCGGTTCGCTCCTTTTTCGTATTTCTGGATCTGCTGAAACGTGACGCCGACGTGCTGGCCTAGCTCAGTCTGCGACAATCCCTTCGCCTTTCGCAGCGTTGCGATGCGTAGGCCGACGGTACGATCAACGTCTGTCGTGGATTTTACAGTCACAGTGGCCACCCACTATATTAAGTAATGATTAAGTATGATGGCATTCCATATGAGGGCCACTGCGTATTTGTCTTTGCAACATAGGGAATCGGTACTCGGCTGATACGCTGTAAATCCCCAGTGTTGCAAGATCGCACTATCGCTGCTGACGCTTTCGAGGCTCTGTGTCGTTCAAATTCATCGCACGGGCCAACGACTTCCATGTTCAAGAAGCTTCTCCTCACCACTGCGGCCACCGCTCTCCTCGCTGGCGCCGCTTCGGCCGCCGACCTTCCGCGTCGCGCCGCTCCCCCGGTCTTCGTGCCGGTGCCGGTGTTCACCTGGACGGGTGCCTACTTCGGTATCAACGCCGGTTACGGCTTCGACGCCGGCAGCAACAGCGACCGCTACGCCCTGCCGGGTGGTTCGGTGCTGAACTCCTTCACCCGCACCCCGGTGGTCGTCTCCACCAACGGCGGCAACGATCTCGAAGGCTTCGTCGGCGGTGGTCAGGTCGGCTACAACTACCAGTTCACCCCGGGTTCGGGCGTGGTCGTCGGTGTTGAGGCGGACGCCCAGTACACCGACTTCGGCAACAAGAGCCGCACCGTGACCGGCACCATCAGCCCTGTCGCCGGCGCTCTCAACAGCCCCGTCGGTGTCCGCGTCCCGGGCAACGAGATGAACTTCTTCGGCACCGTCCGCGGCCGCCTCGGCTACGCGTTCGATCGCGTCCTGTTCTACGGCACCGGCGGCTTTGCCTATGGCGACGGTGGCACGGGTGGCGACGACTTCCGCACCGGCTACACCGCTGGTGGTGGTTTCGAGTACGCGATGCCTACCGACTCGTTCTTCAACTTCTTCAAGTCGTCCGCAGTAACGCTGAAGGTCGAAGGCCTGTACGTGAACCTCGAGAACGAAGGCCGGGCCGGCAATCGCTCGGTGTTCAACCCAGCCACCAACGTTCTCACGCTCAGCCGTTCGGTCACCGCTCGTGAGAGCGAGTTCGCCGTCGTCCGCGCTGGCCTGAACTACAAGTTCGGATCTTACTAAGGCGCTTCGCCTTATATCCTCTGACTGAGCATCCCCAGCCCGATCCAGCCGGCCGCTCGGCCAACAGACGCCCTAGGAGCTTCTCCTGGGGCGTTTTTCGTATGGGCATCAATCCCGGTCATACCGATGAGCGGATGTGGCTGGCCAGTAGGGCCGATGCGCGCATCGCGATGGCTTGGGTTGGCTCGCACACACTCTCGCCGAACTTTAGGAGGATCGTGGCTGTGGTGCGGAGCCTATGCCGCTGCACGCCGGAGTGAAGCGCCTATGATCAAAATCCTGACGGCGATCCTGTCGGTCATCGTGGTCCTGGCGCTGGGCGCCTGCCTCACGGTTGTGACGCTTCCGTTCCGAGCCGTCCGTGGCCTGGTGCGCAGCCGAGCCGTGCCTGCATAGAGAAGCGAGTCTTTCTCCCGCACCTTAACGGTTTGTTGCCAACGTCCGGTTAGGAAGTCTCAATCTTTTGAGGATCTTCCCATGCGCGTGCTGCTGATTGAGGACGACGCTTCGATCGCCGCGAGCATCGAACTGATGCTCAAGTCGGAGAGCTTCAACACCTATACGACGGATCTCGGCGAGGAAGGAATCGACCTCGGCAAGCTCTACGACTACGACATCATCCTGCTCGACCTCACCCTTCCCGACATGTCGGGCTACGAGGTGCTCCGCAATCTGCGCGTGGCGAAGGTCAAGACACCGATCCTGATCCTCTCAGGCATGGCCAGCATCGAGGACAAGGTGAAGGGCCTTGGCTTCGGAGCCGACGATTACCTCACAAAGCCGTTCCATAAGGACGAACTCGTCGCCCGCATCCACGCGATCGTCCGCCGCTCGAAGGGCCATGCCCAATCGGTCATCACCACCGGTGACCTGACGGTGAACCTCGACGAGAAGATGGTGGCCATTGCGGGCAACCGGGTGAACCTCACCGGCAAGGAGTACCAGATCCTTGAACTCCTCGCTTTGCGCAAGGGCACGACCCTTACGAAAGAGATGTTCCTCAACCACCTCTATGGCGGCATGGACGAGCCCGAGCTCAAGATCATCGACGTCTTCATCTGCAAGCTGCGCAAGAAGCTCGCGAACGCTTCCTCCGGCAAGAACTACATCGAGACCGTCTGGGGACGCGGCTACGTGCTCCACGATGGCGTAGCCGAGATGCAGGCTTTGGCCGGTTAAGGTCTCTCATCCGCGTTTTGTGAACAGGCTTCAAAACCGCTGCGCGTCAAACGGCTGCGTCTGGCCCCCGATGGGGCCGAGCAGGTCCGGGAACTGTGCTGACTCCGGTTGAGCCTGCGCGGCCGATGTTTCGCCCATGGTTGCAGATCCACCGCCCATGATCGCCCGTAGGAAACTCGCAGCACTGCACGAGTGAGTTGCCCGAGCTTCCGTTGGCATCGGCCTCGGTGTCACCGGCCCGGTCGAAGCTGGCGCACTCGATACACCGAATGTTTGCTGTGAAAGTCTACGGGGCCGTTCGGCAGTTCGTCTTCATCGACGGAAACGTCCGCGCCATCGAGGAAAAGATCTGCAGGAGCGCTTTGCCGGCCACGAGGAGAAGACCCGCTCGCTGGGCGGAAGGAGCGGAGTGGTGGCTCGTAAACATGCTTGATCCACGATCGAACTCCTCATGGAGGCGCTTGCCCACCTCGGGGCTGCGTTACCGACGCGCGGGTGGCGGCGCGCTTCGCACGATGAGGCCCAACCGCGCCTTCGCCAAGAACGAGCTTGGAGTAATTTAGCAGGCGATCCTGCCACCTGAGGCTTTAACTAGTCGGTAGCAGCATTGCTCCTCGACGCAACCTACGATCGGCGGGGCGGCATTGACGCCGAGATGATCAGGGCGCCGATGCGGGACAATGCCGATGTGATCGAACGGGTGCCGGAGTTGAGGCCGATCCGCTCACCTACCCTGGATATGGGGCAATTCGCATCTAGCTCTAAGCCTGCGGCCGAGAGCCTTAACCTATGCATGCAAGAGAGAACCGAGTTGCTGCCTGGCGCAACGCATTGGCTGCACCATGAGAAGGGTAGGACGCTGACAATGCGCCTATGACCTTTCTCAGCCAGTAGACGCCCTTCGTGTGCCCCTCAGCGAGGCCTGCTGACCGAAAACAACCTGAACTGCTATCGCGTGTTGCGAGGAGATCTTTAGCCACTTGCTAGTACATGCGTCCGTGCTGCTGTGCGACAGTAGCTTGACCGATGCTTGCTGCGGAACTCTCCTCCAGCCCTTCCCGTTTGCATAGCCCACAGAGAGAAACAACTTCTGACGGGCGCAATATGGTAGGAACCGACGAGCTTCGTTTCGGACCACTCGGCCGTAGCTGCGCGCATCTGTGTGTCGACATGCAGCGTATGTTCGCTGAGCAAACCGATTGGTGCACGCCCTGGATGCCTCGCGTTCTGCCGAAGGTGGTGCAGATCGTCGAGGCTCATCCCAAAGAGACCCTGTTCACTCGTTTCGTGCCAGCTCAAATGCCGGGCAATGGGGAAGGAACGTGGAAGCGCTACTACGAGCGCTGGACTTCTATGACGATTGCGCACCTCGGAGTAGACAGGGTCAACCTTGTCCCAGAGCTTAGCCGTTTCGTGCCGCCTGCCGAGATGATCGACAAGCACGTCTACTCGCCATGGTTGGGCACAGACCTGCACGAACGTTTGCGCGGGCGGGGCATCGACACGCTCGTGGTTACAGGTGGTGAGACGGACGTGTGCGTGCTTAGTGCCGTGTTAGGCGCTGTCGATCGCGGCTACCGCATTGTCGTCGTCACAGACGGGCTCTGCAGCTCTTCGGACGAGGCGCATGATGCGATGCTCACCCTCTACCATGGCCGATATGGCCAGCAGGTCGAGACCGTCACGACTGATACCCTGCTTCGGGGGTGGGTGTAAGGAAGCGGGCTCGTGATAGCTCGGAGACCATGCGATGCGTTCTCCGATCTTGCTTATCGGCCATAGCAAGACTTGGCCGCAATAGGCCTGATACTTCCTCTGCCCTCACATTCTAGATGTGCATATCAGGTGAGACATCCATGCTGCACGTTGTACTGCTCGGCGACTCTGTTTTTGATAACTCTGCTTACGTGGGCGGAGCGCCAGATGTGGTAGAGCAACTGCGAACAGTTCTGCCCGAGGGCTCACAGTCCACATTGCTGGCCGTCGATGGTCACGTGATCACGGACGTGCCGCGCCAGCTGAGCCGGCTTCCAGACAGCGCGACCCACCTCGTGGTGAGTGTGGGTGGTAACGACGCGCTGAGAGCGTCCGGTGTGATCGAGCATCCCACCCGATCAGTAGCTGAGGCTCTCTACCTGTTGGCTGAGGTAAGAGAACGCTTTCAGACCGCGTACAGCGCCATGCTGGACACGGTCCTGGCGGCGGCACGCCCCACGGCACTCTGCACGATCTACGACCCACGCTATCCAGACCCTCAACGACGACGGCTGATCACGACAGCCCTCGCGCTGCTGAATGACGTAATTACGCGCGAGGCCTTCACGCGTGGGCTGTCGCTGGTCGACCTGCGCGTTCTGTGCAACGAGGACGCTGACTTTGCCAACCCCATCGAGCCGTCGGTCAAAGGCGGGCAGAAGATTGCCAAGGCTATCGCAGCCTTTCTTCATGCGCGTCCTGAGATGCAAGGTGCCAGGGCCTTCGCCAGATAGCCGCGGATGCACAAAGCCCCTATCGCTAGGCGGTGTGGACGGATTAGTGACGGCAGGCTTTCCGAGCGGGCGGATCGATGATTCATAGAGTGTCGGTTTTGGGGAGGCTTGCCCATGCTGACACGGATGACGGACGCGGATTGGACGATCGCCCTGGAGGTGTTCCGCGCGGTTCGCTCGCGACGGGGCGACAAGGGCCGTGACGACCGTAGGTTTCTGGAAGCGCTGCATTATTTTACGGTGCAGAGCGTGACGTGGCGGACACTGCCGGCCGAGTTCGGGAACTGGAATTCGATCTGGAAACGGTTCTGGCGACTGCGCGAGAACGGGACGATCGATGCCTTCTTCGAGGCGCTGGCCGAACTGAGCCCCACCGCCGACTTCGTGCAGATGTTCGACTCGACGGTGGTCCGGGCCCACGTCTCGGCGGCCGGTGCAAAGGGGGGCAGCAGGATCAGGCGCTCGGCCGCTCGCGGGGCGGTTTCTCGACGAAGATCCACCTCAAGACCGACTTTTCCGGCCTGCCCCTCGCCTTCGTCCTGACTGGTGGAGAGGCCGGTGACAGCCCACAGTTCGAAACGCTGCTGGATCTCGGGTCCGACGTGAGGCCCCGCGCCGCCGTCACTGACAAAGGCTACGACAGCAAGCGCAATCGCGCCGCCGCCCGCGTCCGCGGCATCGCTCCGATCATTCCCTGCAAAGCCAACGCCAAGAAGAGACCCGTCTTCTTTCCAAAAGCCCTCTACCGGACCAGGGCGCGCATCGAGCAGACCTTCGGAAAGCTCAAACGCTTCAAACGCATCGCGTTACGCTGCGAGAAGACCAGAGCGAGCTTCGCAGCGTTCGTCTCCCTCGCCCTCGCATTCATCCTCATCAAATCCGTCCACACGACCTAGTGAAGTTCACTCCGCAACCTAGCGTCACTGTGAGGCACAGCTTGCCACACCGCATTCTGGCCGCATCGCGTATTGATCGGATGCATAGGCGAAATGCCGCCCCTACCAGCGACCGCAAAATTGACTGCCGAGTTGGATTGCCCTTGTTCTCAGCACGTTAACTGGAAAGGCTGGGGCGCTCAGAGCATATCTTCAGCCTACAGAGTGTACACGTAGCACATATTGCGCCACCACCGGCAAGTCGGACTACGTAGGCAATTCGCGCCATAAATTTTCAGAAAAGTGAATGAATTAGTTAAGGAACGGTTTTTGTTGCGATGCCGTTGAATAATTCGCTGATGCCGAAATCCTGGCGCAGCGCACAAAGGCGGCGCGGAGACAGGTCGCCTAATAGATTTATAATGCAACTAATTGGGCGCATTTGCAACAAAGTGCGCTATTGCCTTGGGTTAACGAGATTAGTCAGTAGAACTAGCGATCATCCGCCTTATCAGAGGCGTTGATCCAGCCGTACAGTCATGCGTGATAGCCCTCTAAATAAAACGGCTAAACTTCTGTTGAGCATGCCAGTTAGCCGCAGGTTGCCATTTGGTTAATTTACTATTAGCCATCTTAAATTCATCGAATGAGCCAACGCCAGGCAGCATTCGGGCCTAACCCACATCTAATACTCCGCGATTGCGTCTGCGCCCATGTTGGACGCCTGGATCGCTGTGCCATTAGTCGCTTGGAGCCAAGTATAGATTTGCTTGGATCCTTGGCGTGCCTGTCACTCATGCTTTCTACTTAAGGAGAGTCCTATGCAGCGACCCGTGCCGGCCTCCGCGTCCCTCGTTGGCCAGAAACCAAGTCATACACGGATGGTGCGAGTCTCAGCATATTCGGTCGCAACCGTCCTCGCCCTACTGATGACTACGGCGACCCTACCGCCCCTCCTCGCTGATCAGTCGGATCGTGCCGTCATCAACGCGCCAATTAGCTTACTGACGGCGCCCATTGCCGGGGAGATGACTAAGGTCTCTGCCACCATCGGGCAGCACCTCGGCCCCGGAGCACCGGTGGCGCGCATTCAGAACGTTCGCATCGACCGCACGACGCTGATTACTCTCGATGGCAAAGTTGACGAGTTGCGCGGCTCTCTCCTGGCGGCGCGGCAAAAGAGGGAGTCCGACGAGACCTACGTAGCGGCTCTTGATGCCGAGATTAGGCGTCAGGTGGAACAAACTGTCGCTAAGCTCGACGGAGAAGTGGCTGAAGCTCGCGCCCGCGTGGGGTCAGCAGATGCCGAGGGTCAATCCACCAAGGCGGTGGTCGACCGCCAGCAGGCCATGGTTGATCGCAACACCGCCAGCCTCGATCTCCTGCGTCCGACCCAGCACAAGCTCGAAGCCGCTCGCTTCGACAAGGAAGCAGAAACGGCCAAGCTGAATCAGAAGTTGGCGGAGCTCAGTGCGGTCAAGAAGAGCGTCTTCGTGGGCAACCAGTCCAATAGCCTGGCGGTGCTGACTCAGAAGCGGCGGGATCTTGCATTTGATGCCCAGCGGCTTGCTATCGAGGAGGCGCAACTCTCCACAAGTCTGAAGGCGCAAGAGGCGTTGCTCGTCGCGGAACGCAAGCGCCTCGACAGCCTTGCCGATGCGGAGATGCGGGCCATGAACGGTGGTGTCGTCCTCGGACTCGGTGTTGCGGAAGGGCGTCACGTCAACCCAGGCGACTCGGTGGCGACTTTGGTCGATTGCGATCAATCCTTCGCTGTCGGGATCTTCTCCTATCGCCAAGCACAAGAACTGGCAGTTGGAACGCCGGTGCGAATTTCGGCGGCGGGCAGCAGCATTCCCGAGCGCGGGTGGGTCAGTGAGATTCTGCCGAAGACCAGCGACAAGACCGATCAGCAATACGCGGTGCCGTTCCCTCAAACCGAGCGGCGCGAGATGTATGTGCTCGTAAGCCTGGACCGCGACACGCTGCCTAACTCGGACAAGACCGCTTCCCCCACCGAGGCCGCGCGCCGCACCACGCCGTGTTCGGTGGGCCAGTGGGTCACGATTACCCGGGAGAACGGTTGGGTTCCATCGGCTTCTGTGGCCTGGAAGGCGGTTGCGTCTGGGGTTACGGGGCCGGAGATCAAGGCGGCCTGGGCTTCTCTGGCCGCGACCGTCAATGGGACGGCGGTGCAAGCCTCCGACCTCGTGAGCCGTGGTGTGAACTCGCCGGCGGCGAAGCAGGCATGGGCCTCTGTGGCGAACGGCGTCACGCAGGCGGCAGATGCAGTGGCGAATGGGGTCAAAGACCTGTTCTCGAAAGGTTCGACCGCCCCTGCGAACGGTAAGACGGCACAATCCGCGCCGCGCCAGCACAGCGCCGAGAACACCCATTGACCCGGCCGCATCCGCGCGGCGGATCTGTGCTGGCTCTGACCGTGGCAGCGCTGCTCCTGGTCTCGCTCCGGCCAATGGAGGCGGAGTCCTCGCCAGGTAGAGTCGAACGTGCCTCTTTGTCGTTGGCGGAAACGCTGTGTCACTCTCTATCTGAGGCCGTCGACACGACGGGAACCGGACCGGTTTTTGTGTCGAGCTATCGTCCGGGCCCGCAGGAGACCGAACTGCCCGCTCCCTTGAAGAGTTCGGCCTTCACCTACGACAATGCCGTTGCGGCGATCGCTTTGATTGCCTGTGGGGAGGTTGGGCGGGCCCGCAGGATCGGTGACGCACTCCTCGCCGCGCTGGCACGGGACCGCAGCTTCTCCGATGGCCGCATTCGCAATGCTTATCGTGCCGGTCCAGTAGGTGACGGCTCGTTGGCTTTGCCCGGGTGGTGGGACGCGAGACAGAATCTATGGGCCGAGGACGCCTATCAGGATGGCACTGCTACCGGGAACGTCGCCTGGGCCGCCCTCGCCCTTCTCAACCTAGACGCAGTGGCACCCGACGGCGGTTACCACGCCGGCGCTCGACGGATGCTGGGGTGGATCGCTGGACAGACCGGCGATCCGCGGTCTCCCGAAGGGTATACCGGCGGCGTCGATGGTTTCGATCCGCATCAGACACGCCTGATGTGGAAATCTACTGAGCACAACCTCGACATCCACGCGGTCGCGGCCTGGCTTCATCGTCTGGACGGCGGAGCGGAGGAAGCTCGGATCGCGGCGACGGCGCGGGGCTTCCTCGACGCGGTCTACTCGCGCGATCCGGGGGTGTTTCGTCTCGGCACGACGCCAGACGGCAAGCTCCAGCCCATCGCCAAGATCGCCCTGGATACGCAGCTCTGGCCCCTGATCGGGGTGATCGATGCACCCGACATCTGGCGCAGGGCGCTCGACTTCGCCGAACGCCATCTCGCAATCCGAGGCGGTTTCGATTTCAACGAGGACCTCGATGGCCTCTGGGTCGAGGGCACGGCCCAGGCCGCGTTGACCGTCCGTTTTCTCGGCCGAAGCGCCGAGGCCGACCGCCTCCTCGCCACCATCGCTGGGCAGCTCTCGCCATCCGGCTTCCTGTTCGCCACCGATGTCGCCCGCCTCACCACCGGCATCGCCATCGGTCCGGCCAGTGCCGAGCCCGATTTCTTCTACTTCCGCCGGCCGCATCTTGGCGCCACCGCCTGGGGCATCCTCGCGGCCGTGGGCTGGAATCCCTTCACCGGACGGAACGTGGAGTAACCCCGCCCATGTTCGAAGCGCCTCAGGACGTCCTGTCCGTCCTCACCATCGATCTCGGTATTCTCATCGGGCTCCTCGTCATGGCGGGCCTGCTCGACCGCACGAGCGCCGCCGCCCGCATTCTGTTCGGCCTAACCACGGCCGTGTTCATCGTCTGCTACGCCGCCTGGCGCTGGCACGACACCCTTCCAAGCTTCGAGCCGGGGCTCGACATGCTCTGGCCCTACCTGTTCTTCGCCTTCGAGATGGTGGCGATCCTCTACACGCTGATGTCCATCGTCATCCTATTCCGCTTCGAGGACCGGTCCGCCGAGGCCGACCGCGAGGAGGCGCGGCTCTCGGTGAGCGGTGCTTGGCCCGCCGTCGACATCTTCATCTGCACCTACAACGAGCCCCTGGACGTGGTCGAGAAGTCGATCATCCCGGCGTTGGCGGTGGATTACCCGAACGCCACGGTGTGGGTCTGTGACGACACCCGGCGCGACTGGCTGCGGACCTATTGCGAGGAGGTCGGGGCGAACTACGTCACGCGGCCCGACAACCACGGTGCCAAGGCCGGCAACCTGAACAATGCCCTGCGTCATACCGCGAGCCGGTCCAACGCGCCGATCATCCTGGTGCTCGACGCGGATTTCGCGGTAGCGCCCAACATCCTGCGCCGCGCCGTCGGCCTCTTCCATGACGAACGAGCGGCCGTCGTCCAGACTCCGCAATTCTTCTTCAACGCCGATCCCATCCAGCACAACCTGATGGCGTCCGAGGCCTGGGTCGACGATCAGCGGATCTTCTTCGACGTGTTCCAGCCAGCCAAGGATGCCTGGGGCTGCGCCTTCTGCGTCGGCACCTCGTTCCTGGTGCGGCGCGACCGCGTCGAGGAGATGGGGGGATTCCCGCACGATGCGATCTGCGAGGACATCAATCTCACCTACTCGCTGATGCGCCACGGTTATCGCACCCATTGGCTCAACGAGCGCCTTAGTGCCGGGTTGTCGGCGGAGGGACTACCGGAATACATCACTCAGCGCACGCGCTGGTGCCTCGGCACGATTCAGGTTGCTCTGCTCAAGGTCGGCCCCTTCCGCAGCGGCGATTACACCTTGCTGCAGCGGCTGCACTACTTCCACGGAGTGCTGAACTGGCTGTGCAAGCCGTTCATCGTGCTCATGCTGGTGGCCCCGTCGATCTACTGGCTCTTCGATATGCCGGCCTTCCAGGCCGACTACCTCTCGTTCCTGCGCTACGGCCTGCCGACGCTCTTCGCCCTCTGGACCTACAGTAGCTGGGTGTCCGGACGGCGCACCCTCCCATTGTTCATGGAGGTCACGCACATCATGACGGCCCTGGCCATCACGCTCACCCTGGCATCCGCCGCGATCCGGCCGTTCGGTCGTCCGTTCAAGGTTACCGACAAGGGCGGCGATCGCTCGGTGTCCATGGTGCGTTGGCGCATGGCGGCAGGATTCGGAGCGATCACCCTGCTCTCCGCCGGCGCGATCGTCTGGTCGTTCGTCTCCCCGTCCGGGGCCACCGAGATCTCATCCCTCGACTATTTCAACCTGATCTGGGCCGGCGTCGCCATGCTGTTCTGCTTCGTCGCCTTTCTGGTCTGCTTCGAGCGTCCCCGCGGGGCGGAGGAGTTCCGGATCGAAGAGCCCGTGCGGGTGAGGTCGGGCGGGGTCGCTTACGACGCGGTTCTGGCGACCCTCGGCATGGAGACCGCCCGGCTGCGTCTCACCGCACCGGGCCACGCCTTCGCAGTAGGCGACGGCCTCGATGTCCTGATCGAGCCCACCGGCTGGGTTCCAGCCAATTTTCTTGCGGTGCAGGCGGGCAACTATGCGGTTGCCCTCGCGCCAAACCCTCTGCAGCGCCGAACCCTGATCTTGCGACTATTCACGCAGGCAGTGGACCCGATCGCGCGCACGGCGAGCCTGCGACTTGCTCTGCGGGGCCTCGTCGCCCGCTGCTTCCGAGCGACGTGACGCGGGATTTGACGCGATCAGGGAGCGCATTACAGCCCTTATTGCGAGGTCGCTTTGGCATCGACGTCTCGATCCATCCGCGGTGAGATGTGCCTGTCCCCTCGACAGCGCTGATCGCCGTGACGAAGCGGTGGAAGCCATGCCATGCGAGAAGCAGGGCACCGAAAAGTAAGACCGCGTGGGCTCAGCCGTTTGGGCGTATGTCTGATTGGGCGAACCGCATTCCAAAAGCGGACCGGCAGAAATCCACCCTTCTTGGTCATAGAGCAGCAGATCCATGCCGGCTCAGGCAGACCAGCCCGTCGGTACGGAACCATTATGCGGCCTCTGTGATCCGCTCCTGATGAACAACCGGGGCGCTGCCGCCATGCTGCTTGAGCGGCCGGTTGCCACTGAGGCGACGCAGGAGGACGTAGAAGACCGGCGTCAGGAAGAGGCCGAAGGCGGTGACGCCAATCATACCGGAGAACACCGCAACGCCCATGGCGCTGCGCATTTCCGAGCCGGCACCGGTGGCCGTCACCAGGGGCAGCACGCCCATGATGAAGGCCATCGAGGTCATCAGGATCGGGCGCAGACGCAGGCGGCTCGCCTCGATGGCGGCCTGGAGCGGCGTGCGGCCGGCGAATTCAAGTTCACGGGCGAATTCCACGATCAAGATCGCGTTCTTGGCCGAGAGGCCGACGAGGACGATGAGGCCGATCTGGGTGAAGACGTTGTTGTCGCCCGCTGAAAGCCAGACCCCAAACATCGCCGCGAGCAGGCCCATCGGCACGATCAGCAGAATGGCGAGCGGCAGGGCCAGGCTCTCGTACTGGGCGGCAAGCACGAGGAAGACGAGGAGCAGCGCCAGCGGGAATACCCACATCCCGGAATTGCCGGCGATGAACTCCTGGTAGGTCAGGTCCGTCCACTCGAAGGCGAAGCCGCGCGGCAGGGTCTCGGCCGCGATGCGGGCGGCGGCCGCCTGGGCCTGGCCCGAGGAGTAGCCCGGTGCCGCACCGGCGTTGATGTCGGCCGAGAGGAAGCCGTTGTAGCGCATCGCGCGTTCCGGCCCGGCCGTCTGCCGGACGCGAAGCAGTGCGGCGAGCGGCACCATCTCGCCGGAGCCCGCCCGCACCTTCAGCGCCCCGATGTCGTCCGAGCGGGCGCGGAAGGGCGCGTCGGCCTGAACCCGGACCGAGTAGGTGCGGCCGAACCGGTTGAAGTCGTTGACGTAGAGCGAGCCAAGATAGATCTGCAGCGTGTCGAACACGTCCGTTACAGGGATGCGCAGCTGTCGAGCCTTCGTCCGGTCGATGTCGGCGAAGAGCTGCGGCACATTCATCTGGAAGCTCGAGAAGAGGCCCGCGAGCTCCGGGGCCTGGGCGGCCTTGGCCAGGAAGGCCTTGGTCGCGTCGTTGAGCGCCTCGTAGCCGAGGCCGGCCCGGTCCTCGATCTGCATCTTGAACCCGCCGATGGTTCCGAGGCCGTTCACAGGCGGCGGCGGAAACATCGCGATGAAGGCCTCGGGGATTGCCGCGAACTTCTTGTTGAGCGACTGGGCGATGGCACCGCCGTTCAGGGCCGGCGAGCGGCGCTCCTCGAATGGCTTCAGGGTGGAGAACACAATCCCTGAGTTCGAACTGTTGGTGAAGCCGTTGATGGAGAGGCCTGGGAAGGCGACAGCGCTTTCGACGCCGGGCTCCTTCAGGGCAATCTCGCTCATACGGCGGATCACGTCCTCGGTCCGGTCGAGGGTCGCGCCGTCCGGCAGCTGCGCGAAGCCGACGAGGTACTGCTTGTCCTGGCCCGGCACGAAGCCGCCGGGGATCTGGCGGAACAGCACCACGGTCAGACCGACGAGGACGAGGTAGAGCACCATCATTGTCGCCTTGCGGGAGACGACGAAACCGACGCCTCGCCCGTACCCGTCCGAGGCTCGGCCGAAGACGCGGTTGAAGCGCCGGAAAAACCAGCCGAGCATCCCGTCGAGGATGCGGGTCAGGCGGTCCTTGGGGGCGTGGTGGTCTTTCAGCAGCAGCGCCGAGAGAGCCGGCGACAGGGTCAGCGAATTGACGGCCGAGATGACGGTCGAGATAGCGATGGTGAGGGCGAACTGCTTGTAGAACTGGCCCGTCAGGCCGCTGATGAAGGCGAGCGGCACGAATACCGCCACGAGCACGAGGGCGATGGCGATGATGGGTCCGGAGACCTCGCGCATGGCCTGGTAGCTGGCGTCTCGTGGCGACAGGCCGCTCTCGATGTTACGCTCGACGTTCTCGACGACCACGATGGCGTCGTCGACCACGATGCCGATGGCGAGCACGAGGCCGAACAGGCTGAGCGCATTGATGGAGAAGCCGAAGACGTGCATCACCGCGAAGGTGCCGACGATGGAGACCGGCACGGCGAGAAGCGGGATGATCGAAGCGCGCCAGGTCTGCAGGAACAGGATCACCACGAGGACGACGAGGGCGATGGCCTCCAGCAGAGTGTGGATCACCGCCTCGATGGAGGCGCGCACGAACTGCGTCGGATCATAGACGATCTCGTAGTCGACGCCCTCGGGCATGTTCTGCTTGATCTCCGCCATGGTCCGGCGGACCTCGTCGGAGATCTGAATCGCGTTCGAGCCGGGCGACTGGGAGATCGGCAGGGCGACGGCGGACTTGTTGTCGAGAAGCGAGCGCAGGGCGTAGTCGGAAGCTCCGAGCTCGATCCGGGCGACGTCGCGCAGGCGGGTGATCTCACCGCTCTCCCCGGTCTTTACGACGATGTCGCCGAACTGCTCCTCAGTGGTAAGCCGCCCGTCGGCGTTGAGGGAAAGCTGGAGGTCGAGTCCCGGGATTGCCGGCGAGGCGCCAATAACACCGGCCGCCGCCTCCACGTTCTGCGCCTGGATCTCGCGCACGACGTCGCCGGCCGACAGCCCGTGCTCGGCAACCTTCTGCGGGTCGAGCCAGATGCGCATCGAATAGTCGCCAGAGCCGAAAAGCTGCACCTGCCCGACGCCGTCGAGGCGGGCGAGCCGGTCCTTGATATTCAGCACCGCGTAGTTGCGCAGGTAGGTCATGTCGTAGCGCCCGTTGGGCGAGACGAGGTGCACCACCATGGTCAGGTCCGGCGAGGACTTCACCGTGACGATGCCGAGCTGGCGCACGATGGCCGGCAGGCGCGGCTCGGCCTGCGAGACGCGGTTCTGTACGAGCTGCTGGGCCTTGTCGGGGTCAGTGCCGAGACGGAACGTGACGGTGAGCGTCATGATGCCGTCGGTCGTGGCCTGGCTCGACATGTAAAGCATGCCCTCGACGCCGTTGATCTGCTCCTCGATCGGCGTCGCCACCGTCTCGACGATGACCTTGGGGTTAGCGCCTGGGAAGGTCGCGCGCACGACGACCGAGGGTGGCACCACGTCCGGATACTCGGAGATCGGCATCGCGAAGAGCGAGATCAGGCCCATGATGAACATGAGCACCGAGAGCACGCCTGCGAAGATCGGCCGGTCGATGAAGAATTTCGAGAGGTTCATGCCGCCCTCCTGGGCGCACGGGGAGAGAGAGCGGTCGCATGGCGGCCGCTGGGTAGAAGTCCGATCGGGAAGAGCGGCCTGCGCCGCCCGTCAGTTCTGCGCGACTCGGCGCGGAGCCGTTGCGGAGTCCTGCGGCCGCGCGCCCATGGCGACCGGCTCGGGCCGGAGGAGCATGCCGGGCCGGAGCCGCTGAAGGCCGTTGACGACGATGCGCTCGCCGCCTGACAGGCCGGAGTTCACGACGCGCAGTCCGTCAACGGACCGGCCGAGGGTGACGGCACGGAACTCTGCGCGGTCGTCGGCCCCCACAACGAGCACGAACTTCTTGTCCTGATCCGTGCCGACCGCCCGCTCGTCCACGAGCAGCAGCGATTCGGGTGCGGCCTGGCCGAGGCGCATGCGAGCGAACTGACCCGGGATGAGATGTCCGTCGCTGTTGCCGAAGCTTGCGCGGACCCGGATGGTGCCGCTTCGCGCATCGACCTTGTTGTCGATGAACTGGAGGTGCCCACGCGCCCGCGCCCCGTCGGCGGTGAGCATCTCGACCGGGATGCGGTCGAGGCTGCCGCGCTTGCCCGAGGGGTCAGCCAGTGAGGCCAGGGCCTTGAGGACGACGGTCTCGTCCGCGTCGAAGCTGGCATAGACGGGATCGACGGAGACGAGGGTGGTCAGCACAGCAGCGCCCGCGCCAGTGGCGACGAGGTTCCCCGGCGTGATCTCACGGCGTCCAACGCGTCCGCCGACTGCGGCCCTCACCTCCGTGTAGCTGAGGTTGAGCCGGGCGGCTTCCAGCGTCGCCTTGGCAGCGTCGAGGCTCGCCTTGGCTTCCTTGAACGCGTTGGCGCGGACATCGAGATCGCGGGCCGTGACGATGCGCTGGTCGGAAAGCCGCTGTCCACGCTCGAAGTCGCTTGCGGTCAGGGCGAGACGCGCCTCGGCGCCGGCGGCCTGTGCCTCCAGGCGATGGACTTCGGTCGCGTAGGGTGCGGGGTCGATGGTCACCAGCAGGTCGCCGGGCCTGACGAGTTCGCCCTCGGTGAAGTGCGTCGCCTGGATCGCTCCGCCAACACGTGCCCGGACGTCGACCCGGTCAACCGCTTCGAGTCGGCCGGAGAACTCGTCCCACAGCACGACCGGGCGAGGCGCGACGGTGGCGACGGGCACCGGCGTCGCGGGCTCGGACGGCGCCGGTGCGGCGACCGCCTCCGTTCCGTGCGCCGTCAGGCTGGGGAGGGTTTGAACGAAGGCGCCCGCCAGAAGAGCGAAGGCAACACCGGCCGCGAGGCTGCGCCGAAAACCGGAACGGGTAGGGGAAGCGTGAGGCGAAGGGTTCACGGCCGACTCCGACATCTGTAGAGTTCGCTACACATGTCGGCATGGACGGCGGGCGTCAAGAGACTTATCTATCACTCGTTATAAAAGTTGGAGTCAGCTGACAATGGTGATGGGGCGACCCAGGTCCTTCGATAGGGACAAAGCCCTCGACGAGGCGATGGAGGTGTTCTGGCGTCACGGCTACGACGGCGCCAGCCTCGCCATGCTGACGAAGGCGATGGGCATCAAGGCGCCGAGCCTCTACGCAGCCTTCGGCAGCAAAGAGGGCCTCCTCAAAGCCGCCCTCGATCGCTACGCGCTGCGGCGGTCGGAGCACATGCGCTACGTGCTCGCCGGCGCCACGGCGCGCGACGTGGCCGAGCGCTTCCTGAGCAGCATCGCCGAGAGCCATACCGACCCGGCCAATCCGCCCGGCTGCCTTCTCGTCCAGGGCGGACTCGCCTGCGGCGCCGGCTCGGAGAACATCCCGTTCGAGCTGGCCTCGCGCCGGGCCGAGTCGGAGACGGAACTCCTCGGGCGTTTCATTCAGGCAAAGGCCGACGGCGATCTGCCGGAGGACGCGGATCCTGTGGCGCTGGCGCGATTCCTGTCGACGGTGGCCTCTGGCATGGGCGTCATCGCGTCGTCGGGGGCCAATCGCGAGGCTCTGCGAGAGGTAGCGCGCGTCTCGCTCGGGGCCTTCGCCAGGAGCGGTAGGGACTGAACGCTCGGTCGAACAGGGCTGCAGGCCGCAGATTCCGGCACTTTCCTTTCTGAAAGCTGCATGCCCGCAAACTACCCGCTCCGGCAGTAGAGAAGACCAGCAAGTCCCGACCCTACTCAGACCGACCTTGCAATACAGAGCATTGGCCAGAAGTGATTCGACGGGGTCACACTGGCGGCCGCAAGCGTAGCCCTAAAGCGGACCGAAGCGTGGGCTCTTGTCGACAATGGATACTGACCCGATTTCAGCCTTCAAGGCCGCAGACTGCAAAGCCTGGATTCGAGGAAAGGCGGAATTTTAATCATGTATCTTGAGCGCATCGCCAGTTTCAATATCAAAGGAGGCGAATTCACTTGAGCCGCCTAAGGAAATGCCTGCCCGCATAAAGATGTTGATCCGCTGGGAGCCATATTTGGCATCTTGCAGTTACCTGGGAAGAAGCCTGTCATGGCGCGGAGGTAGAGCATCGTGAACAAGCTGGTGGCCAAGCGTGACGAGATCCGCGTAGCAATTGCTGATCGAATGGGATTGGGATCGCTGCAGACATTGAGCTCTGCGCAGACGGCGGATGTCGACCGGGAGGCGGACCAGGAGATCGCCAAATGTCGTGCGGCCATCAAACGTGAGAACACTTACCCTGAGGCGACCGACCTCGCTCCCTTTCAGCGTTTACTGGTCGATTACTGCAGGTTGGAGCGGGAGGAAAACGGTCCGGAGGATGGCGATGCTACGGAAGGATTTGGCGCTCGCCATTGAGGTGATCCGCTGACGCGTTCCTGGCCGTGCTGCAGTATTCGAGCATGCCACCACCCCATATATTCGCCTGAGGCGCTCATTATAATGACTATATTCTGGAAATAAGCGTCTCATTCAAACGCGCCCGCTAGCTGTTCTTTCTTCACAGGGTGCTTCGCGTCCGCTAAGCTTCGCGCGCCCAGGCCGGTGATCGCCATAATGCGCCATAGGCGGTCGATCGGCCTGAGGAAAACGCCGTTCTCAGTGCTCGGAAGGCTGCAGTGTATGTTGGGGGTCGAACCCTACTCGTCTTGAGCCCAGGTGAAGCGGGCGTTGCCCAGACCTGTGCCGATGGTCAGGATGCCCCGGCGCTGAACATCACGCATTAAGGCAATTCGCTCAGGCCCTGGACCACCGCATCGTTGTGCAAAACGATGACGGTTTCGGCGCCAGCAATGACCGGCAGGGCAGAGCGAACGCGTTCCGGGTGATGGAAGCCGTCCGAGCGGATCTCACCGGGGCAACCGATCCCAATGAAAGGAGCGAACCGAACATCCGCCGCCATTGCTTTCTCGACCAACAGCCGGAGCATGTCGGTCAGGCGCTGCACGGTCCGGTCTCCTAGAATGCCTTGCCGCGCATTCTCACTCAAGGAGCGTGGCGAGGTCGAGCGGCCGGTTGCAACCTTCCCTAAAAGGAAAGGCAAGAGAGACCGGAAGGCGCGAAGGCTGAGAAGGCATCCGTCTAACCGTTGCCTTCAGCGCATTTAGGCAAGTTTGCTGCATAAGGCCGAGGCATACTTTTGCCGCCAGCGTTCGCGAATTTTTCCAGGGACTTTGGCCCAAATTGGCGGAAGCAAGACGAGGATCTCGTGAGCCAAAGGGCGCCACTCCAGCAGCATGGTGCAGCTCATTAAACGGGTCGTACGGCCTTGCGGAGATAGCAGGCCATCGGTCTAACCAGTGGGAAGGATTCGACTGCGTCTTCACAATCTTAACCTACCAAGTCGACCCCATTGGACTACCGTTCCTGCATCGATAGCCACCGCCTATTCCCTGCTGGAACGCGCTCTAACCGCTACCCATCGGTTTTGAGGCGCGGCGCCGCTTCGACCGCCTGGGCAACCGTCTCCACAGCTGACATCACTTCACTGGGAGCGGTATGGTGCACCATATGACCGCAATCCTGCACGACATGCAGGCTGCTATTCTGTAGCACGCGATGCAGGCGCACAGCTTGAGTGGCAAGATCCACCATCTTGTCCCCAGCTCCGGCGACAATGGCCACCGGCATTGAGAGTTCGGCGTAGCGGTTTTGGACCGCCAGCGCATCTGGGATCATCAATGCAGACTCGGCCGCGCTGGCCCGCAACTGTGAGGGACGGATTGCCATCTCGGAGGGGACGCCTTCGAACGTGGCGGCCACCGGTGCAGGGCTGAACAGCTTCCGGATCATTGACGGCCAGAGAAGACGAGCGACGGGAGGCGAAACGGTGTAGCGCAGGATGTCGCCGATGAGCGGCAAGGCGGGACCGGACATCAGTACGACGTCCGCACGGACTGAACCGTAGTAGTACCCGCTCTCTAAGATAAGGCCCCGGACCATGTCCGGGTGGTCGAGCGCGAGGGCGATGGCGACAGAGGCACCCCAGGAGTGGCCCAGCACGAGGGAGTGCGAGACCCCGATTTGCTGCAGCGCCGTGCGAAGTAGATCTGCCTGGGCGGAGGGTGTCCAGATGGTGCTGCGGGGTCGCTCGGTATAACCATAGCCCGGTCGATCAAAGGCGATGACGCGATAGCGCTTGGCTGCTGCCTGGACGAAGCCGCTCGACATAAAATCTTGGAGCATGCTGCCGTTGCCGTGCAGGAGCACCAGAGGTTCGCCGTCGCCCACCTCGGCATAGTGAACTTGAAGGCCATCAACGTCGATGATCCGGCCGGTCGGCGGGTTGTCCCGCTCCGCCTGTCGTGCTCTCGCACTCACCACAACGGCGGTAAGACCGAGAGCCGCGGCTCCCAACGTCATGAGAGCAGCGGGACGTGCGAAGTCGCGGCTCTGAGCCATGGCAGGTGTCCGATCAAAGTGGCCAGCAGCATCAGCAGGCGGGTTCGCCCATAGCGCTGCAATGGAACGAACGGTCCTGGTATGCCGTCGTTCCGCGCGACGTAGGCGGATCGCCAGATCAGCTGTATTGCCTTTTTCCACACCGGATCATTCGGGCTATTAAGCCGGGGCAGTAGTGGCGAGAGCAGGACGGGATAGCGGCCTCGCCCCGTCCCGGCATGGCGGCAGATCATCACGGTCGCGAGGGGCTGAGCGGACGTCTCGAAGTGGGTGCATGCAAGTACGTAGACGGCAACGCATATGAGTTCGAACCTATCAATGCCGTAGCGTCCGCCAGCCGTGGGATTAGGTCGCGCCGGCCGCTTCATTGAGCAATGATGTGGTCCGAACCTCAGGCGCGACGTCTACGGTCCGCTTGTCTCGTCGGGACCGGAAAAGGCACCGGTGCAGCGGCCAGGATCGGCTTCCAGATCACGTTCCATTCCTCCATTGGAGCGGGATCGGAGCGATGAACGAGGTCGAGGAAGGCTATGCCGGCTTCCATCGTCGCACGCTTCACCAGAGGGTTCAGCGGCCCGCCGTTCCTAAGGGATCGATCGGTGAAGACGCTATGCGAACCGCCCTGGAACACGACGAGGGCCTTTCGTGCCGTAGGGATGGCGTTGAAGACGTCGATGCGGTCCTGCACCGGGGAGTAACGGCCGGGGATGCGGATCGTGTCCTCGGTCGTGGTCACGTGGAGGGAGGGGACATCCGCGGAAGCGAGAACTGCCGCGAGGTCGGCCTCGCCGTAGAAGGGCGGGGCTGAGATCACGATACTCGCCGTGAAGCGTGGGTCCCGGCCCCCGATGGGCTTCCCGTTGCGGATCACCTGAGCGCCGGTCAGGATCAGGGTCGTGTTCGCCCCGTATGAGTGACCGGCCGCGACAACGCGTTTCCTGTCGATGGCGGTTTGGAAGGGATTGTCACGATGGAGCAGGCGGTCGAGGCCGAACCTCACGTCCCGCGTCCGCTCTATGGCTTCCTGCTCGTCCGCTGCCCCATCGAGACGGTCGAGGAGCAGTATCGGGTTGCCCTCCCAAAGCGTCTGGTCGCTGCCGACGTGCTGGATGTGCAGGCTCGCGATCCCGCGCGCCGACCACCCCTCGCCGAGGTAGCTGTAGCCTTTTCGCGAACCGCCGAGCCCATGGGAGAAGACGATGAGCGGGACCGGTCCCTTCCGGGTCGCGGAGGCTGGCCAGTAGAGCCGCGCCGGCACCGCGCGGTCGCGTGTCGGATCGACCCATTCGAAGTCGATGACCCGGGCTTCCTCGGATGCCGGCAGCGCCTGGGCCGACAGGGACGAGAGCCAGGCTGCGGCACCCGACGCCAGGGCCATCGTGCCGAAGCGGCGGCGGCTGAGGCTACGATTGGTCGGTGCCGGGAAGGCGTCCGTGCGTTGCGGGACATCGGCGGTGATGGGCATGAACGTCTCACGGTGTTTGACGGCAGGTTGATCGGGCGGGAGCCTTGTGGCCTTCGTCGGAAGCATTCGGGGTTGGGGATGGACATCTAGAGCTGCGCCCGACCACGTTGGGTCGGGACACATCTCTAAGCCTCTGTTTTGCCGCGCTCTTTTTCGCCGAACCGGCATCCACTTCGGCGGAGAGCGCTCTAGCCGTCATCCAGCGGCGCTTACGGTACACCCGTTCAAGACAAGCGATGGGACGCTGCAACCCCGCGCCCATGATGGGGTTGACCGACGACCTCGCCAACGACCGAGAATTTCCGCCGTTCGCTAAGCGCGTGGACGACCATCTCCCCGCTACGCCCCCTCAGAACATGCTGCCCCAAGGCCTCCGCCTCGATGCCGTCTGGAAGCACGGGAATCCTGCAGAGCACGGCTTCCGAGACGAGCACGGACCGGCTTGTCTCCCGGCACAGACCTTCCAGTCGGGCGGTTGCGTTCATGACGTCGCCGAAGTAGGCGATCTTGTGCCGGTCGATCCCTATCTCGGCCGTGACGACACTGCCGCCATGGAGCGCCGCGCGGAGTTCCGGGACGAGTCCGAATCTCCTAGTCCATCGGTTGCGGTCATCGCGGAGCATTCGTTGGATCGCGAAGATGCATTCGATGCACCTGGCCCGCTCGATGCCGCGCATCAGTGGCCAGGAGATGATCACCTGATCGCCAATGTAGTCGTCGATCTGACCGCGATGTCGGCGAACCGGTTCGGCAATCGTCTCGAACACGTCCTTCAGCAGTTCCTGCGCCGCGAAGTCCCCGTGCTTCTCCGCATAGGCGGTCGAGCCGACGAGATCGAGGAACAGGAAGATGCGCTCCTCGCTGCGCGGGCGATGATAGCGACCGAGGATCAGGTTGGTGAATGTGCTGCGGCCGATGAGGTCGCGCATGCGCAACACGCCGATCAGGAGCGCCGACACAGCCATCGCGTAGATGACAGCCTGGGGCCGAGGTATCACGACCTCCGCCAAGCTCTTGTCCGTCAGGCCTAGGGCTCGGACCACGATGCCCATCACGCCCATTCCTATGATGATCACGAGGAGCAAGCTCATCTCCGCCGCGGCGAAGTAGGCCAGAGAGGGCAGGCGCCGGAGGCAGGTCGTGTACCGCGGGAACAGGGCACCGCGCTCGTAGGCGATGGCGAGGACGCCGATGCACGTCCCATACGTAACGCCGAGTACGGCCGGCCCCTCGTGGAACAGGATGCCGTACAGGGCACCGAACGCGGCACTGGCGGCGGCGATGACGATCCAGAACGTGAGCGAGCCGTTCGACATCGTTTCCATCCAAGTGGGAGCTGCTCTGGAATGGCCGAGGAAGGCCACGGGCATGGGATCTTGGGAATTAGGCCGGTCGAGGCGACTTACTGTGCCCGACGGAGGGTCACCGTTTGGCCGGGCAGTGGGACGCCCAGGCATCCGGCGGCTCCTTCGCTTCGCTACGTATGATCGGGAAGGTCCGTCCGACGACCGGGATCTACTGGAACACCGCGCCGGACAGACGTTCGGATTCGGCCCATAACCGAGCCGCAACGGCCTCGTCCCGAGCTTGGACCGGAATGGCGGCGGGCCCCGGCGCGCCGCGGGTCTCACCCAGTCGCATCGGACCGTAGTACCCCCCGCTCAAAGCAAATGGCGAGGACGCGGCATACAGGGTCGGCAATGCCCCCTGCGCTGCCGGCTGGAACAGGAACCACATGTAGGTCCGCATGATGCCGGCGAAGCTCCAGCGACCTGAGCCGTTCGGCAACAGGTCTGTCCGCGAGATCCCGGGATGCGCCGCAAGGCTGGTGACCCCCCAGCCGTTCGCTTCGCTGCGGCGCTGAAGTTCGAGCGCGAACATCAGGCAGGCGAGCTTGGACTGAGCGTAGGCCGCCATCGGGCGATAGGTGCGCTCCGTCTGCAGGTCGTCGAAGTCGATGCGGCCGCTACGGGCCGCCACGCTGGACAACGTGACCACGCGGGGTGTGCGCCCCCGGCGCAGCAACGGCAGCAGATGGGCGGTGAGCGCGAAGTGTCCGAGGTAGTTCGTGGCGAACTGCAACTCGAAGCCGTCGCCAGAGACCTTGCGCACCGGCGGATTCATCACTGCGGCATTGTTGATCAGTAAGTCGACGCCGTTGAGATCGCCCGCCATGCGCTGAGCGAAGGCAGCAATCGAAGCGAGGCTTGCCAGGTCGAGGATTTCGAAGCGAACCCTGGCGTCAGGCGACTTCTGCCGTATCAACTTGATGGCTTGTCCGCCCTTGTCCGAGTTGCGCCCAGCGATGATAACCTCGCTCCCGCCCCGCGTGAGTGCGAGCGCATTCTCGAAGCCGAGGCCACTTGTCCCCGTCACGATGGCAACCCGTCCCGACTGGGAAGGAAGGTCTTTCAACGTCCAGCCAGACATCCAGGTCTTTCCCGCCCCACACGCTAAGTCGCACTCGGTGCAAAGATATATTCGCACTGAGTGCAGTTTTGTATGTGCGAAATCGCATGCGAAAACGCCGGAATGGAAATCGTGTCATCAAAGCCGAGTGGCCTGCGCGCGCGTAAGCGTCAGGAGACGCTGGAGAGGATCGCGGAGACAGGCCTTAAGCTGTTCAGCCGGAACGGCTACGAGGCGACGACGCTGGATGCCATCGCCGAGGCGGCCGGCATCTCGCGTCGGACTTTCTTCTACTACTTTAAGTCGAAGGAGGAGATCCTGCTGGATTGGCAGATGCGGGGGTTCAGCGCATCCCTGCACAAGGCGATCCTGGCCCAGCCTTCCGACAAGGTGCCGGTGGATGCGGTCCGCGATGCGATGCTGACGCTATCCGCAGGCTTCCGGACCCAGGAGTTCATCAGCATCGACCGCGTCCTGCGGTCCAGCGAAACCCTCAGGGTGCGCAAGCAGGCAACCTACGGCCTGCATGAGCAGGCCCTGTATGCGATGCTTGTCGAGCGGTGGCCGAGTCCCGATCGCAGCACGCCCTTACGCCTCCTCGCGATGGCCTCGCTCGGCGCCATGCGCCTGGCCATTGAGGACTGGATCCAGGTGGGCGGAGATCAGCCGCTGGACTCCTTCCTGCACGCCGCGTTTGATGGGCTCGCAGCTGAGTTCTGCCAACCCCTGCGATAGCTTCGCACCAACGTGCCGAAGATTCGGGCTGCCGAGATCCGACAGCTCCGGTACGCCCTCTACGTGACCTCCGCCTCGTGGAAACTGACAGTCGCAAATCCACCCAGCCCGGTCTTGGAGCGGACGGACGGGTCCGGTCCCAACCTAGTCGAAGACGCAACTTCCAATGGTCGCCGGAAGCATACGTTCGCTAGGCGAGCTAACGAGAGAGTGCCTCACAATAATCCCGTCCAGGCGATGATGACCCGGCCATGCGGCTCAGCCAGAGCCCCCTACTTCATGGCATTGGTCGCCAGTTCATGGACGGCCAGCGTGAGGACTTCCGCGGCCTTTGGAGCCAGTAGGAGTTCCGGTCCGGAGAGACGGTACTGGTCGTCGTGCTCCGCCTGGCCCCCGATCTCTTCTCGGACCAGGGTGGCCAGATCCACGCCGGCATTGGCTGTTCGGGTGAGCAGCGCCTGCGTCCGGGCGAGTGCACGAAAGCGGCCCTCCAGGCGGTTACGGTAATCCTCGACGCTGTCTGCCGTGTCGCCCATCAGAGCGACAGCCCAAGGATATTAATCCGTCCACACAGCCTAGACGACGCTAGGACGCCCAACGCTCCAGGATCGAGAGCGCGTCGCCGGTCGCGGCGAAGGTGGCAGTGTTATCGAAGATGCACCAGCTTTCGCATCCCTGCATCGCGTCTGCGGCGAGGCGGTCCGCCATCGCGTCGAGGGCGTGCTGCTCGTAAGCAGAATAGTAGATTTTCGGCGAGCCGTGAAGTCGATAGTAGCGCAGGCCTTGCCAGCCACCGGGCTCGTCTGCGCCCGGCATCGGTGCCGGATCTGCTGCCACACGGGCAATACGAAGTTTCGTCAACAGCGCATCAACACTTGGCGTCAGCCAGCTGGCATGCCGCGGCTCGCAAACGATGCTGCCGCCATGGGCGTGCCGAAATGCTCGCAGGAACGGGTCGCTCGTCCGATCGTCGAAGCGAAGGCTCGGCGGTAGCTGAAGCAGGAGCGGGCCGAGCTTCGGGCCGAGTCCAGCGATCTCATCCAGAAATCGCTGTAGCGGGGCGTCGGCATTCCCAAGCCGCAGCTCGTGCGTGATCATGCGCGGGACTTTCACGGCGAAGCGAAAATGCTCAGGCGTGGCCTCGGCCCATCGCTTGTAGGTGGCGGGACGATGAGGGCGATAGAACGACGTATTGATCTCCACGGCGGTGAGGCGCTGGGCATAGCGCTGTAGGTGGCTTCCAACGGCCGGAAACGCACCAGCGTAGGCTTTCGGCACATTCCACCCAGCAGTTCCAATGAAGGCCACGCTTTCGGGCTCACAATGCGTTCGAACAGCTTCATTAACACGGTCGGCGTGCCGAGGTTTCTCTGCCGTCAAGGTAGGGCGTGCGGTTCCTGGGTTAGTTCGAGTGCGCCGGCTACAGCACCGAGCCAGCTCCTGATCGAGAAGGCATCCAACGCTCTGCGATCGTCTTCGAGTTCGTCCTAGAGCCGTGCCCTGGCGGGTTGAATCGCTTGGGGTAGGCGATCTGGCTGGCGTGTGATTCACTGGACGGGCTTATGAGGGAGGATTGCCATGCCGTCAGCCCTGTCGGTCGATCTGCGCGAGCGTGTGGTCGCCGCGATTGAAGCAGGTGCATCGCGGCGTCAGGCTGCCAAACGCTTCGGGGTCGGGGCAGCCAGCGCGATCCGTTGGCACGAGCGCTTTCGGCAGGACGGGCGGATCGCGCCCAGGCCCATGGGCGGCGACCGCAACTCGCAGCGCCTGGAAGCGCAGGCGACCCTGATCCTTCGGATCTACGAAGAGCACCCGCTCTCTTTCCTGCGGGAACTGCGCGACAGGCTCTCGGAACGGGGCGTCCGGGCAAGCACGAGCAGCCTGTCACGCTTCTTCGCCCGGCATGGGATCACCCGTAAAAAGGGGCTGTCCACGCGGCCGAGCAGGAGCGGCCGGATGTGAAGGCCGCACGCGAGGACTGGTTCGAGCGCCAACCCGATCTCGATCCGGATCGCTTGGTCTTCCTCGACGAGACGGCCGCCACGACCAAGATGGCCCGCCGCTATGGTCGTGCTCCGCGCGGCGAACGCTGCCGGATCGCCGTGCCTCACGGGCACTACAAGACCACTACCATCACCGCCGCCCTGCGCGCCACGGGACTGATCGCCAGAACCGTCTTCGATGGAGCCACGAATGGTATGCGCTTCCGGGCCTACGTCACCGACACCCTGGCTCCGGTGCTCAAGCCCGGCGATACCGTCATCCTCGACAACCTGAACGCCCACAAGGTCGCTGGGGTGCGCGAGGCCATCGAGGCGGTCGGCGCACGAGTTCTCTACCTCCCGCCCTACAGTCCCGAGTTCAATCCCATCGAGCAAGTCTTTGCCAAGGTCAAAGCCCTCCTTCGGACCGCCGCAGCGCGAACCGCCGACGACCTGACCATCGCCATTCGAGAGGCTTTCTCTGCCTTCCGGCCGAACGAGTGCCGCAACTATCTCACCGCCGCTGGATACGATGCCTATGATCCAAGCTGAGCGGGCACAACTCTAGCCAGTGTCGGTGACAAGCCGCTCGAGGTCGGAGAGGGGCAGACCGAGGAGGTCGACGTCGATCTAGCTGTCGTCCGCTCGCGCGCTCTGGATGCAGCTCGATTGACCCCCAGGTCGCTGGCACTGCATCTCGCCGAAGCCTTTACCGACGCTCGGCACCTGTCCGTCGCTACGCCCTCGCTCAAGCGGCCGGGATCTGTGAGAGCTGCAATCAGCTTGCACTCTTCGTCACTCTGCGGGGAGAGCCCTACCTTGAGCCCCATCATACTCGGCGGTTCAGCGACGGCGGTCCAGACGATCGACGGTTCGTAGGAGTTGTCTGTCCAGGCTGCCACCGCGAGATCCACCACGGCCTGCACGGGCCCGTAAAGAACGAGCACTTGGTGGAAGCGATCTGGCAGAAGGAGAGGGACTCTGACACGTAAGGTCTGCAACGAACTCTTCTCTTAGTGAGGTGCCCCCCGAAGCTTAACAATCGTCTCGAGGTCGTCCTGGCTAATGCTGCGCAAGGCGTGGAGGAACCTGGCAAGTGCCTCCTCTAGAGTGTGCCCCTGGGCTTGTGCCGCTTCTTCCATCTTGGCGAGCTCGGTCTCGGAGAACTGCCGCCCGGTGAGATGCTCGAGCTCCTGAAAGGCAATAAGGTGACCGACTTGGTCCCGGATAAAGTTGTCGCTCGTCATAGGTTTCCTCGTCGTCATCGATCGGTCCTCCACCTCTGCCATCGTAGGCGTCATGTTGATTTGATCGACGTTCTTACAATGGTTTCTGTGTGTTAGCGGGCCCAAAAAATGCGCCAGCCCCTCGGCTCGCAGGGCTTCAGCTCATATTGACTATCGATTGCGAGCTATTTTTACGGCCGGTTGCCACATCGAGAAACGTGGCTCGCACGGGGCCAGCGAGCGATCCTATGGAACTCAGCCCTGTACCTTGGCTGCCGAGGAGAAAAGCACGATGGATTGGCGCGCGATGATCGTACCGGAGCACTCGCTTCTTGAAATACTTCTGCGTGGCTCTGTGATGTACCTGATGCTATTCATCATCATGCGCTTCGTTATGAAAAGGCAAGCTGGCGCTGTAGGTCTTGCCGACCTCCTTGTGATCGTATTGATTGCAGATGTGTCGCAGAATGCATTTTCTAATGAATACAAGTCTCTGACAGAAGGCATCCTGCTGGTTCTGACAATTGTGTTTTGGAACTATGCTATCGATTGGTTGAGCTTTCGATTGCCAATTTTCGAAAATTTCATCGTACCCAAGCGCCTGCGACTGGTGGCAGATGGCGAAATCTGTTGGAAGAACATGCGCCAAGCCATGATCACTCATGCGGAACTGATGAGCCAGCTCAGACATCAGGGGATTGATGACCCAGCATGCATCAAGGAAGCCTCGATCGAAGCCGATGGCCGTATCAGCATCATCCCGGCGGATGAAACCAAGGCCAAGCCACCGGACGATAAAGCCAGAGGCGCGATCTAGACCGAGCGCCACAAGCCGGGGTTTGCGGCAGACCAGTAGCCACCGAGCATGTCCGCTCTCCACGTTCCTGCACGAATTGTCGCAGCGGAGTTTGGGTTCGCTGCATTCAGGCGGAGCTGGATGGCTGCCCCGTCGCCCCAGCGGGCCAGGGAAGGCACTCGGTCCGAAACCGCCAACGACCCGGCCGAGTTGACGGCGGCCCTAGACGGTCAATTTTGGCGACCCTTCGCGCATCGCATCACACCACCTCCTAAGGACGATCGCGTTGTGCAACCCGATCGGACGGACCCTGTCGGTAATTGGCGGGGCCTTTCCATGTCAGCAACGCCGGTGGGGCACGGCATGTGACAGGATGGGGCATGCTCGAGATCCAGAGCGGGTTGGCGTGTGAGCGAGTGCCGAACCGCACGGCGTGCCGAGCGAGGCGGGCCTAGATCAAGGTCACTGAACAAGTCACGGCCAACCGCCATTCGACGGAGACCGCGCAAACCCAAGTGGATTGTGCCATGAACACTCGTATTGCTTCTGCTGTTGCTGCTGTCGTCCTGAGCGTCAGCGCCGTTGCTTCGCCCGCCCTTGCCAAGACCTATCTCGCACGTGGCGAAGTTCCGGCCTATGAGGTGACCTCTTCCGCCCCGAGCCGTGTCACAGCCGATGACGATCTGACTACCGGATCAATCGGGTACAGCCGCGGCCGCACTTCCGCTCAGGAAGGCAATGCGGAGCAGAACAGCTTCCCGGTCTGGCAGTATGGCCGCACCTCGGGCGGTAACCGCTAAGCTTGCTGAGAACGGTTGTCGTTGGCGGCGGGGCGAGAGCCTCGCCGTTTTTGTGTGTGAGATCCGACAGGCCCGCTGGGTATCAACCTGTGTGAATGAAGGTGGCGACCCTATGGTGGACACACTTTCCTCTGACCTGACGGGAGAAGTCGCCATGCTCGAACGATCCGGGGAATTCTGGGAAGCGATCCCCGGCCTCGTAGAGGCGAGAGTGACATCCGTGTTTGGTCGGGCACCCAAAGCGCGAGAGCCTGTGATCGAATATCTGCGAGACCTTGACGTCGTTGCCCGCCAGGAATGTTCTCGCCGGCAAGCCGTGCAGGAGATCGCATCCCTTCGTCGCCTGCTTGGCGATGAGACCGATATCGGTAACGGCTTGGGCCACTCGTTCGAGAAGGCGTTGATGGGGTAGGCGTAGCCGTCAATCGCTCTGTCGGTGGGACGCTCATGACAACCACCCCGCGAGGCCGGTCCATGCCTCGGTGATGATGACCTCGCGAGGATCGGCCTTGTTGGGGCCAGTTCGCGGATAAATGCGATTTCGTGCGTTAGGGCCTCGGGGCCGTCGGCCTGGATTAATTCGTTACCCTTCCTGCGGATCGCGCGACAGAACGCTGCGGCGGTTAGCCTGCCTGGGACACGCCCCCGCGATCGTGCGCCGAAGCGCTTTGGGCCGCATCTTGGCCTTCGGGCGACAGGCCGAAATCAACGGCGCCAACTCCATCGCCTGTCCGTCCGACAGCACCATGTCTCTTCACCTGAAACGGGACAACGTCAGACTTTGCAATCCGTTCGGGCGAGGCCAGGTCCGAGGACGGACCATGTTTCAGGGGGGCAAGCCATGGCAGAGCGCCAGCCCGGACGTTTTGCGGAACGTTCCTTCAGACACATGTGTAAGTGGAACGGGACGACGAAGGCTGGGGCGGGTAGAAACCTTTATGGAAGCGATCAAGCATCGTCTCAGAGACCTGTACGAGGGCGATAGCGACAGAGCACACCGATTTCGCTACGGCCTGCTTGTCTTCGATATCGCGACGATCCTTTTCATTGTGGTGTCGTCGTTCATGCCAAGGGCGCCGGTCGTGGAGGGACTCGATGTCCTCGTCGGCCTTGCAGTGCTCACGGACTTCGTCGCCCGATTCTCCATCGAGCGGCACCGCTGGCGGGAATTGCTGCGTCCGACCACCTGGGCCGACATCGCCGCACTGGTCTCCTTCCTCGCCCCCATTGTCGGCGAAGGAGCCGGGTTTCTGCGTATCCTGCGAACCTTACGGCTGCTGAGGACCTATCAACTCCTCGACCGCTTGCGCTCCGATAGCGGGTTTTTCCGCCGCAACGAGGAGGTGATCCTCGCCGCCGCCAACCTTTCGGTGTTCGTCTTCGTGATGACGGGGTTGGTATACGCCACTCAGCACCGCACCAATCCGGCTATCGCCAACTACGTCGATGCCTTGTACTTCACCGTCACCTCACTCACCACCACCGGCTATGGCGACGTGACCTTGCCTGGCACGTCCGGTCGCTTACTGTCCGTCGTGGTGATGATATGCGGAGTGACGCTGTTTCTGCGCCTCGCTCAAGTTCTGTTTCGTCCCAACAAGGTAAGGCATCCTTGTCCGGCCTGCGCTTTACAAAGGCACGAGCCGGATGCGGTTCACTGCAAGGCCTGCGGGACCGTGCTCAGCATTCCCGATGAGGGAGAGTACTGACCGGAAGGCGGCATGGTCGCGTAGATGCGGCGCCGGTCCACCGGGCTCACATGTCAGACAAGTGCCCTGGACGCGAGGTGGAGCCCGAGCCCCAACAGCCCGAGATAGAAGCAGCGTCGGAAGACGGGCTCACTCACACGGCCGCGCACCCACCCGCCCAGCTTCATGCCGAGGAGGGCAGGGACCAGGGCGAGCGCCGAGACACTGGCGATGCCGAGGTTCAGGATCCCGCTACCCGCCAGGGCGACGGCAAGCGCCACGGTGGACACCGTGAAGGAAAGCCCAAGGGCCTGGATGAGATCCTCCCGATTGAAACCCAATGCGGCGAGAAACGGTGCGGCGGGAATCGAGGAGACACCCGTGGCGGCCGTCACCAATCCCGTCGTCGCCCCAGCCAGAGGTGCCAGCCAGCGCTCGGCCCCTGGTGGGACTCTCAGGCGGGGGGCCGCGAGCCCGAGGATCGCAGAAGCGATCAGGGCGAGGCCCAAAGCAACGATGGCCCCACCTCCGAAATTTCCATGTAGGAGCGCAGCTGCCGCCAGGGTCCCAACGACACTCGCCGTGAGCATCGGCCAGAGGCGCCGCGCCAGCGTCCCGAAGCGCGGACCGGCCGCAAGCTGCCAGATGTTCGTCACGAAGGCCGGCACGACCAGGAGTGCGGCGGCCTGAGCCGGTGCCATGACCAAGCTGAGCAACCCCATGGCCACAGGCGGTAGGCCAAGCCCGACGACACCTTTGACGAACCCGGCAAGGAGGAAAGCGAAGGCTGCGACAGCGAGAGGGAACGGTTCGAGGGCGAGGGGCATGATGACCGGGAGATCCAAAGGCATGAGGCCCAGCCTGCCTCGCCCCTGACCCTGGCGCCGTCACGGCACAATATGGAAAACAGGGGCGTTGTGCATGCGGCGTCACGCAGGGCGATGGGCTAGGGTAAGATGACGGAAGACACCCTTACGGAAGCGAGCTTGCACGCGTTCCTTGGTGCCTTTTACGCCAGAGTTCAACGCGATCCCCTCATCGGGCCGGTTTTTGCCCGTGTCATCGCCAATGACGATTGGCCCCGCCACTTGGCTGTCATTCACGATTTCTGGTCCTCGGTGCTTCTGAAATCCGGCCGTTACAAGGGTAATCCCTTCGGCAAGCATCAGGGGCTCGGTGATCTGACGCCAGCCCATTTCGCCCGCTGGCTCGCGCTGTTCGAACAAGCGGCGAACGAGGAGTTCCCACCTGACATCGCGACGATCCTCATCGAGCGTGCTCACCGCATCGGCGACAGCTTGCAAGCGGGTCTTTTCTTCCGGCCGGGGATCCCGCGGGCGGAGACCTGAATTCGCGGACCGCTACAAAAGCGAGAGCTACCCTCAGCGTATTGCAACGAAGTGGTCGCTGACTGCTTAAAGGCCCGACTGGCTCTTCGACCGAAGGAATGAGAATGCGCGGCTCAGCACGAATGCATCATACAGGACCGCGTCGCGCCGCCGCCGCTGTGTCGGCCATTCTGCTTGGGATTTTGACGACGCCTGCTTTCGCCATCACGCCGGTGGGAGTGGAGAGCTGCGACGCGTTCCTCGATGCATATGCCCGGTGTGCTGCCAGCCCTGGAGTTCCGGAGGCGGCCCGCCCAGGCATTCGACAGGGCATCAACACGATGCGGGAGAGCTTCCGCGACACGGTCATGCGTAACGAGACGGCTCGGCCGACCGTGGCCTATCAATGTGCCCAGGCTCACGAGGCCGTACGCAAAAGCCTGATCGATGCCTTCAAATGCGATTTTCCGGCTGCGCCCTCAGCTTCGCAGGCTCTGCTGCAGACCCCACCGTCACCACCGAGAAGCACGGGTGCGCCCACCCGCACTGCGCCGCCGCCGACCCCCGAGGCTCAGGCGCTCGCCAAGGCCAATGCCTATACGGAGGCTCAGAACCATCTCGTCCGGTCCCACCCTCTCGAGCAGCAACTCGCCGATTATCGCCGCGACAATGAGCGGGTGCTCAAGCTCGGCACGAAGCTCGGAGCCAATGCGTGGTACCATTTCGGCATCGTGGATTTCGATGGAGTCATCGGTGAGTTGGAGAAGGCCATCGCCTTGCCTGGAGCGGTGCCCGAAATCGATGCCGAGGCGGCCCGATTGCTCGCGGCGCTGCGCGAGCTCAACCCCACGCTGAAGGCACTCACCCGCTATCAGACCACACGAGAATTCAAGGAGGACGGCTACAAATTCGCAAGGGAGCAGCACGCGATCCTCGTCCCCCGTGTCGAGGCCGCTGCCAAAGCGATGGAAACCTACGGCTCCGCGCTGTTCGAGCGTGAGATTGCCCGGGATGAGCGGCGCCTGGCGACGCTTCCGGAAGACGCGCCGGCGCGCCGTCTTCTCTCGACCAGCCTTACCTTGCGTCGCGCCGTGCGGCGCTTCGAGTCACTGGGACCGAAGGCAGATGTCGCCCCCTTTCTGGCGGCGCTGGCCGAGGTATCGAACGCCAACCGGCAGCTTGGCACGACCTTCGACGGCATGAGTCCGAAAGCCGACTCATCCTGCACGGGCTACACGGATACGGTCGCGAGCCTGATCGGGCATGGCCGGGATGTGGCGCGTGACATTCGCGCGAAAGGCGACCCGAGCCAGCCGGCGCAACGCTTCAACGACACCTACAATCGCTCGGTGCGGGATTTCGAATCGTGCCAGAAGAACGACGATCGCGTCCGTCCGGGCTGATGCAGCGCGAACAAGAATGACTGTAGCGCCCGGACGTCTCACGTCTCGACCGTCACGTCAGAAAGCTTCTTCCACGACCTCAAGGTCGGGCCTCGTCTACCCGCGACGATGGCCGGCCCGGGACGAGGCCTGACGCAACGTGTTCGCCTACATGGAGGGCTACGCTCGACCAGACTCATCACCTCCAATCGGTGATGCGTGATGTCGGTGAACAGGTGGAAGCAACGCCGCGTGAGATCGTTGACAATCTTTCGTATTCTTGATCATAAAGCAGCATCAAAACATAAATAAAATTCAACTTTCATCAGAAGCCATCGTAGTAATCAAAGAAGACGCGATCTGGATCGTGCTTATCTCTCAGGGCACAAAGCCGTTCCCATTTTTCAGGGGTGAAGGCTTGGGGAATATTGCTTGGCTGTTCGACCGTGTTCGTCTCGCCGATATAATATCCGGTATTGAAAGGGCGCAAGGTCGTCGTGATACGGCGATGCCATTCGGTGTTGGCGTCATCGTCTTCGGCCTTCCACCACATGGTCCACGGGCCACCGTAAACCTTGGAGGAGACGGAATAGGCCATGTCCTTCTGCGCGGCCGGGACATTGGGGCCGCAGAAGATGGTCAACAAGAAGACGGATGTCGCGGAAGGCGCGCTCGGCAGCAGGTGCAGGATGGCCTGCACCAACTCTCCCGGAGAGTGATCGGAATAGGTCGCCTCGACGCGAGAGCGGGCACCTTCCGGCCAGAAGGATCCTGACGCATCGAACAGCTGCTCGAAGGTAACGGGCGTCGCGAACGACGACGAAAGCGGCGGGATCGGAGCGTGCTCCAGCGCCTGCAGCGCGGCCTCCGCGGCGTGCGGCGTCTGCTCGAACGCCGTCGCCGTGACCATGCAAAGCCAGCCGTTCCGAGCGGCGGCCTGTCCTCTCAACTCCGGTGGGGCCTGTACGACGAACAGGCTCAGTTCGACCGCGGGAGACAGGCTCGGGGCTATCGTGCCGAGCCAGGTTCCGATCGCCGGTGCGTCCTCGAGCCGATAGTAATAGGTGCTGCCATGCATGGCTTCGGGCAGCCGATGAAGCTTGAGAAAGTATTTCGTGACGATCCCGAAGAATCCGGAGCCTGCGCCTCGGGCGGCCCAGAAGAAATCCGTGTTCTCGGTCGCGCTCGCCTTGATCAAGTCGCCCTGTGCCGTGACGAGTTCGATCGCCTCGACGCTCTCGGCTCCGCTCCCCCAGACGGTGGGGTTCCAGGCCATGCCACCACCGAGCAGATAGCCGCTCGCTTTCACTTGAGGACAATGGCCGGTGGGGAAGGCCAGCCCAAGGGGATTGAGCGCTTTCTGGATGTCACGATTGCTGATGATCGGCTGAATGACCGCCTTCAGGTTATCGGCATCGATGGAGATGATCTTCGTGAAATTCGAGAGATCGATCAGGATGCCGCCGTGACGCAACGAGGGCTGGCACCAGTTATGGCCGCCGCCGCGGACGACGACCTTCAGGCCGCTCGCGCGGGCGAACCGCACGGCCGCGACGACATCGTCCTCGTCCACGGCTCTCACGACGGCCTGGGGGGCACGGTCCGGGATCAGCCTGTTCCAGAGATTCCCATGGATCGCCTCGATGAACTGCGCATCGCCCGCAGCGAAGACCTCACCTTTGCAGGCGTCCCTCAGACCAACGATATTCATGGCGTCACGCAGTATGAAGGAGGAGCCCGCCCGGATGGGAGCAATCCGGGCGGAGGATCTTGCTTTGATCGGCGTTCGAGAGTCGGATTCAGTAGGGGACTCTGTCCGCCTTCTGGGCATACTTCTTCCAGACTTCGACGGCTTCCGTGCGCATGATCTGCGTTGTCGGAATGGAGCGCTCGGAGACATCCTTCTTGAGCTCGGCATAGATCATGCTGTCGTCGAAGCCGCCGTATTCCAGTGCGTCTTCCACCTGGGCGGCGTAGTAAACGCGCTTGATGCCGGCCCAGTACGCGGCCGCCATACACATCGGGCAGGGCTCGGCGCTGGTATAGAGAGTCGCATCGCGAAGCTTGAACGTCCCTTGCGACTTGCAGGCCTTGCGAATGGCCTCGATCTCTCCGTGCCATGTCGGATCGTTTTCCGCGACGACGCGATTGGCGCCCTCGGCGATGATCTCGCCATCCTGAACGATGACGCAGCCGAAGACGCCACCGGCACTCTCGACCAGGGAGGTCTTTTCGGACAACGCGATCGCCCGAGCCATGAAATCAGTGTGGTCGTGAGCCATTTCCAGTCTTCCTCGGTTGAGTGATTAGCTTATGCTGTGACGAACGATGACGAATGATTAAAACAGGTGGGAGAAGAAGAACATTTCGAGTCCGTAGAGTGCGGCCAGAATCGTCACGCCCAGCAACTCCTTGCGCCAGCGCTTGTGCGTATCCGGTTTCAGCCACCAGCCCAGGCCGAAAATCGCCACCGCCATCAGCGGCCATGAAACGAGCGAGACGCTGATGGCATTGCCGATGAAGGTGGAAACGGTCAGCGGCAATCCGTTCAGCAAGGGGCTGAGGAAGCGGATTTCCAGCATGACGACGGGAAACAGAACGAGCAGGACGAGGCAGGTCTGCTTCCAGGCGGGTGGCGGCGCGAGACGTTGCTCATTGGCGAACCACCCGGCGAACGGGTTGCTCATCCTGTGGCTCCGCCAGGTCGATACCTGGGGCGTCGCTTCGGCCAGGATCGCCTGTCTTTCCGGGGATTGCAGCCAGGCATCGAGGAAGGCCGGGCTTTCGAAGCGAACCAGCGTTGTCCAGTACGGGACTTCCGGCGACAGGGGCGCCTGGACGAGGGTACCCATATATCCTGGAAAGCGGGCCTGTCCCTGCTGAATACGTTCGGCCCAACGCCGAAACGCCTCTTCCTGCCCCGGCTTCACAACCGTCGTGATGACCTCCGTGACAGTCGTCGTGGAGTGATAATCCGGCGCCGCCTCATCGGCGTGTGGTCCCTTGCCGTCGCTTTCCAAGGCTGTGAGGCTTGCCAGGAGCGTAGCGCGCGCCTCGTCCTCGACCCATCGGGTCAGCGCTTCGGGCGAGCGGAACCGTTGGATGATTTGCCATTCGGCCGAGCCGGCGAAAGCCGGGATGATCTCGAGGCTGACGAAGTCATGGGATGCCGAGACGGCCCGGGTAAACTCGGCCTGCCACGTTGCGAAGCGAGCCTCCATGCCGGGCCGCACAGTGAGTTTCGTCACGACGGCCTTCGTCGTCCCGGTTTTGATTGCGCGCGACGCATCCTGCCGTAAGTCTAGACCGTCACTTGCATTCGGTTTTTCGATAACATCTTGGTTGTACGCCACCGAACTCATCCTGCGAATCCCATATCGCCCAAATACATGACTGGTTCGGTAGCCCTGTAGGTCATTGACCTACAGAAATTCACTTCCATGCTCGATTCTTGAGCAGCGAATGGAATTTAAATACAGAGATGAACGAAAATCATGAGCTTATTGTAAACATTTCAATCTTTGGGGAAAGTTCAAGTCAAACGAAGCTGATTGCTTTGATTGAAGGTTACTGAATTGTTTTTGCGGCGTGGGGCGGCATGGGGAGGGTACCTGAACGAGGGTGGTGCGGCGTGAAGCCGTGAAGCGTCGGCGCTGGTGCGCCTTCGTCCAAATGCTCCAGGTCGCTCACGCCGGGTGGGCGACACAGTCTGCGATGGCAGACTCGGGGCGTCGAGCGTCGGGCGTCGTGCGGACCAAGGCTGTCCGGTTGCCCGGGCCGGCGGGCGAGGGCTCTATCCGGCGGCGTGTACGGGTCTGTGAGACCGTATGGCTTATGGCTCACGGGCCTTGGCCGCCCGCGCGAAACGGATTCGCCTGAGGGTCATTCAGAAGCGTACGTGGCGTCTTGGACGGATCATGGTCGCATGACGTTGATCTCGTGTAGGTCGGTGACCTACAGGGGGGCGTAACAATGAGGAATCATACCCTGGTTGGCCGCTTCGCTCGGGGTAGACATGTCCTTGTTTCGGTTGCTGATCGTCGACGACCACCCGATCGTGCTGGCCGGCCTGAAGCTGTTGCTCCAGGGCAATGACCGCTTTGACGTGAGCGGAGAGGCCAACTCGGCCCGGACGGCCCGTATCGAGGCCGAACGAGTGCAGCCCGACATCATCGTTACCGATCTCATCATGGGGGACGGTGACGGCATCGCCTTGATCGAGGATCTGCGCGCCATCCTGCCGGCGGCCAGGATCATCGTCTATTCCAGCCGCGACGAAACGGTCTGGGGGCCTCTTGTGATCTATGCCGGCGCGCATGGCTACGTGGCGAAATCCGAACCGCTCGAAACCGTCGCCGTGGCCCTCGACCGCGTGGTGGCGGATGCGATCCATCTGAGCGAGCCGGTGCAACAGCTGCTGATCGGTGATCTCGCGCGTCGATGCGACCGTCGGACGGATATCGGCGCCCTATCCGGTCGCGAGCTTCAGGTTCTCCGGCTGATCGGCAGCGGTGCGACGCTGCAATCTCTGGCGAAGGAACTCGGGTTGAGCGTGAAGACCGTCGGTACCTATCGGGAGCGCCTGAAGGTCAAGCTCGGGCTGGACAGCGTGAGAATGCTCGAACGCTATGCGGCGGATCACCTCGCGGGGCGTCTCGATCCGTCATGAAAGGCAGGCCATCATGAAGAGTTGGCTGGCACGCTGGGACGTGTCCCCCGCCGAGCAGGCCGGCATGAGCTTCGGAGACATGCTGACCCTCGTCAATATTCGACGGGTCGAGATCGCCTGCATGCTGGGGCTGTTCACCAAGTCGATCGAGTTCGCCACCGGACTCAGGACCGTTCAGATCGCCGTTGAGATCGTGCTGGCGCTTTGCTTCCTGCTCGCCTCGCTGACGCTGCGACGCGGCGGTGGAACGTGGCTCCCGCGCGTCTTCGTCGTAATCTTCCTGGTTCTGACATTGCTCGATACTCAATGGGCGATCGCCGCGATGGGCGCCAAGGGGCGGCTGACGAGCGGATACCCCATGATGCTCCTGTCTCTGACCTTGCTGTTCGTGCTGCCGCCGCTCACCTTCGGGCTGACCTTGATCCCGCTGCTGCTCACCTATTGTTGGATCGTGCTCGGCACGGCGACGTTTCCCGCCGAGCAGGTCATCGCCATCGTCAATGCCGCGATCGTCTCGGTCATCGCCGTCGTCGCCGCAGCGCTGATCCATGCCGGACGTCGCAGCGATTACGAGCAGAAGCGCACCATCCGCCTGCAGAATGACCGGCTGATGGAGAGGAACGGCGAACTCGACACCCTGATGGCGATCACCGCCCATGACCTGCGCAGTCCCCTCTACGGGCTGCGCAACCTGTTCGATCTCGCCGTCCGGCGCGCAACGCGGGAGCCGGAATTGCCGCTCGTCGTCTTGCAGCAGGCGAGAGCGAGCATCGACGCGATGCTCGCTCTCGCGACCCGGCTGCTCGATGCGCACGCCGCCGAGCACCGGCCGCTCACGCGCCTCACCGACGAGGATGTGCGAGGGCATGTGCTGGCCGCCGCAGGCCGGACCAAGCCGCTCGCCCAATCCGCCGACGTCCGGATCGACGTGGATCTGCCGGATCGCCCGTTGGTCGCCACGCTCGACGCAGGAGCCCTGGCACAGATTCTCGACAATCTTCTCGGCAACGGCGTCCGCTACAGTCCGACGGGGGGCATCCTGACGGTCAGCGCCGCACAGGAGAGCGGAAACGTATCGATCCGGGTTCAGGATCGCGGACCGGGTATCGATCCTGCCCGTCACGATCTCCTGTTCAAGAAGTTCCATCAGTCCGTGGGGACGCGATCCGATGGACCGCCGAGCACGGGCATGGGGTTGTTCATCGTCGCGACGCTGTCCGAGCGCATGGGCGCGACGGTGCGTTGTGAACCCGGGACGAATGAGGGCGCGGTCTTCGTGGTAACGCTGTCCGCCGGCAAAGAATGAGCATCGGCGTTCCCACAGCGCCTGTCTACGACCCCTGCGCCAAGTGGCTGTCGCATATAGTGGGAAACGACCGACTTACGGAGCGAGCCGGAAGGCAGGCTCCAGCAGGCCACGTATTCCGGCGGCCACCAGGAGGGTGCGCCCGTGCTCGGGATCGGCGTCGCGTTCCTCCTGGCTCATGCCCTCATAGGCGCTGGTGATCAGCAGGCGATCGAGATCTGGCCCGGCGAATGTGGGGCATGAGGGGCGGGTCACCGGCAGGGGAATCGTCCGCACGCGCTCGCCCTCCGGGCTGTAGGCATCGATGCAGGATGCCCCCCAGCGGGCGCACCAGATGCGGCCCTCGGCATCGACCGCAGCGCCATCGAGGCCGCCATCCCCGCCGCGATGATCGTAGAGCGTCGACGGCTCGCCCGTCGGCAGGCCGGTGTTGGGGTCGAGGCTGACGCGCTTCAGCAGACCCGCATCGGTGTCGGCGAAATAGCCGGTCGCGCCATCGGGCGAGAAGCAGATGGCGTTCGGGATGGTGAGCGACCCGTAGAGGCGCGTCACCCGGGTACCGGCGACATGGTAGATCGCGCCACGCCCCGGCTCGGCATCGCGGCCCATGGTGCTGATCCACAGAGCGCCGCAGGGATGCACACGGCCGTCGTTGGAGCGGGTGCCTGCATCCTCCACCTCCAGCGGACAGAGCAGCGTGAGCTTCCCGTCACTCAGCCCGCGCAGGTAAAGCCCGTACTCGGCGGCGAGGAGATGACGGGTTTCGTCCACCGCGGCGACGGCGCTCGCCATGAAAGGCAGATCGTGCAGGCGCGCGGTGCCGTCCGCGAGCGACCTCTCGAACAGCTGCCGCTCCAGAATGTCGACCCACCATGCCGTGCCGGTTCGCGGATCGTAGCAGGGGCCCTCGCCGAGATGGCAGCGGTGCGCGTCGAGGATCGTCATCGTGTCCATGCTCGTCCTTCCTCGGGGCAGCCGCTCGCGGCGACCGGCATGCCTGTCATGCCGAAATATCCCCCGAGAGTATCCCCCGGGTCGAAGCATCCCCAAGTCGGGGCTTTCCGAAGTCGGGGCTTTCCGAAGTCGGAGCCTCCAATGTGGAATCTTCGGGTTTCGTGTGGGAACGATGAGTCCCCTCGGCATCCAGGATCGGGGCCACGAAAGATGCAGCGGGGCACAGCTCGATCTGCGCATACGCCTGCGATACCGGCATCGATTGTTCAACAGGTCTCCGCAGGCTATTCTGAAGGTCGTCGATATCCGTTGCGATCACTGTACAAGGTGCGTGATGCAACACTCGGGTCGATACAAGCGTCAGTGCTGCGAGGATACGCAAGCGGCCCGCGCGCCGAGGGCCAGGAGGCGCGCGGAAACGATGCCCGCGCGACGGAAACCGAGTCCTCCCGTCGCGTTAGATCGGCAGGCGCATCACATACCGCGCGATGGGTTGCTGAGAGGATTCGATGGAATACAGGCAGCTTGGCCGTTCCGGCCTTACCGTACCGGTGCTCAGCTTCGGCACGGGCACGTTCGGCGGGACAAACGAATTCTTTCAGCGCTGGGGCCAGACCGATGTCGCTGAGGCGACCCGCATGGTGGACCTTTGCCTGGATTCCGGTGTCAATTTCTTCGACACGGCCGACATCTACTCGGGAGGTGCCTCGGAGGAGATCCTGGGCCAGGCTCTGAAGGGCAAGCGCGAACGCGCGTTGATCTCCACCAAGGCGACTTTCCGCTTCAATGACGACCTGAACCAAGTCGGCTCCTCGCGCCATCATCTGGTTCGTGCCTGCGAGGCCAGCCTGAAGCGGCTCGGTACCGAGCATATCGACGTCTACTTCATGCACGGATTCGACGCACTCACCCCCGTGGAGGAGACGCTTCGGGCGCTCGACGATCTCACCCGCTCGGGCAAGATCGGCTATATCGGTGCCTCGAACTTTTCCGGCTGGCACCTGATGAAGGCGCTCGCCACATCCGAGCGCTATGGGCTCGCTCGCTACGTGGCCTATCAGGGCTACTATTCCCTGATCGGGCGGCATTACGAGTGGGAGCTGATGCCGCTCGGCATCGACCAGGGCGTGGGCCTGATGGTTTGGAGTCCGCTTGGCTGGGGCCGTCTGACCGGCAAAATTCGCCGTGGGCAGCCGAACCAGAGCGGCCGCATCGCCGCGGGCGGCGCCGAGGGCGGGCCGCCGGTGTCGAACGAGTACCTCTTTGGCGTGGTCGATGCGCTGGATGATGTGGCGGCGGAGACCGGCAGGACGGTGGCGCAGGTCGCCCTGAATTGGCTGCTGACCCGGCCCACCGTGTGCAACATCGTCGTTGGCGCCCGCACCGAGGAGCAGCTCAAGCAGAACCTTGCCGTTCTCGACTGGACGCTGACGCCCGAGCAGGTGGCCCGCCTCGATGCGTCGAGCCAAGAGACGCCGATCTATCCCTATTGGCACCAGAAGGGGTTCGACGAGCGCAACCCCAAGCCGACGACTTGGTAAAACGGCTCTTCGTCTATCGTCTTGAGCGGTGCGCTCGTTACGCGTGCACCTGCTCTCGCTTGGCAGCGCGGCCTGCGTGGTGTCGCATTCCGCCCGTTTCGACTGGAAAACGGCCTTATGCGTCGTTGCCGACCAACTCGGAGATCATGCAGGCTCATCGGTCAGGCTGACTGAGGGCCCGCGGACGGCCACCACGCGGCCGCGCGGGCAGGCTTCAAACCATCGAACAATGGAGGCTACATCTCGAGCAAGGCAGGAAGCCGTTGCGGTGGCTTACCAAAGTGCACGTGGCAGCCGCCGCTTCCAACGCTCGCCCGGCCGTAGAGCCGCTGCCTGCTGAGCGCGCCGTGCGGTCCGCGCTTGAGCCAAAGCAGGCCCACTGACGCCACCGGATGGCTGTATCGAGTCGGGGCTCGCGACAACCGGTGTATCGTCGAGCTCGTCGTCCGCATCGGCAAACGAAAGTGCCGAGTCGACCTGCGCCACGACCTTCTGCTTACGTTTGGTCGGTGGCTTCACGCGTTGCACGCGTGGCAGTCGCTCCTCTTCTGGCGCTTTGACGACCTCGGGAGCGTCCGGCTCATCGGGCATGGCAAACATCGGCACGAGACTCGGCAGGACACGCCGAGCGGGCGGCTCGGCGGGCGCCACTGACGGTGCAGGCTCGGGATGAGCGAGGCGCAGGGGCTGCATATCGGCCGGCTTGTCGGCCACAGCTGCCTGCAGGTCCCCCCACAGGTCGTCGCCGACGCGGGAACGTGCTGGGGCGTCGGGGAGCGAGGCGCGGGACGTACGGGTGTGCTTGATTTCGACCGTGAAAGGTCGCGCGCTACGGCGCTTCATGTATGAGATAATCCTGAGATCGACACGCTCAAGGACGCAAGACGCGTCGGCAGCGAATGCTTAGCATATGAGGAACAGATGATGCTTGTCCAGTGAGATACAAGCACAAGCCGTTTTATCTTAGATGAATGCATGTTGGCGCAACCGCCGGATCGATGCATCCGCAGTGCGATGATGGATGAAGATGCCTCCAGCCTGCTCCCAAAGGGGCCGGTATTTCTCCCGGTCATCCACGAGGGCGTCGCCAGGACGGCAATGTTCTCGTTTCAGCGCGGCACTCGTGGTGATCACCTCGACACCGGGGAAATACCGGGCCGCCCAGAGGCGTTTCTGTGGCTCAGCCCAGTTTCCCCGCGGAAGACCCGTGAGGATGATGGGCTCGAGGTGGCGAACCGCCTCATACAGTTCCATGGCATCCGGCATCAACGGTAGCTCACCGAAGAAGTTGTTGAGCGAGGCAAGCTCGCCCCAGAAACGCTTCAGGCCAAAACGCCGCTCGAATTCCGCCGGTGACATCCCGAAGGCTTGCTTCGCGCCGGCATCGAAATCGGCCAGCACGCCATCGCAATCCAGGAACACCGTTGGCATGGACAGTATGGCCTCAGAAATCGTGTGTCGTTGATCTGGAGGAAGAACAGGGACGTACGATCTTCGTCTGCGACCGGTCAGAGGCTTTTCGAGACGACACCGAAAGCCAGCAGGACATACGCACCGACGAAGAACCAGGTCCGGTACTTGACCACAGTGGGACCAATGGTCGGAAGGCGCAAATAGAGGCTGGCGACGGCGAGGCCGATCAGCACCAGCGAGAGAAGGAAGGTCAGACGGCGTGGAGGCGAGAGGTGCAGCATAACCCGATCCTGGCGCCGTGTGGTTGAGGAGTCGTGAAGGAGTCGGCATCCGTGCCGGACGGCGTATTGGCGCGGTATCCTATGAAGAGCCCGTTCTTCGGCGAATGTTTCGACAACCGATCCCTCGGCGCGCCCGTCACCGCCTCCGGTCCGAGACGGACTCCTGCCAAACTATGTCGCGACCGGCGGGAGCAACGATAACGGCGCTCGCTGGCCGAATGTCAGCCTGTGCCGGCCGCCTGGAGTTGCACCCGACCACGTTGGGTCGGGTGCAACTCCAGGCCTTTGTTTTGCAGCGCTCTTTTTCGCCGAACCGGCATCCACTTCGGCGGTGAGCGCTCTAGGACTGGTTCTGCGCGGCAGGCCTGTCGCCTTCGGCGAGGAGGAAAGGGAGCAGCACGGCAGTGAATGCCTCGGGGTGTGAGTAGTTGATCCCGTGGGCCGCACCGGGAATGACGGCAAGGCGTCCGCGCGGCAGGCTTTCGGCGAGGATCGTGACGAACGCGTAGGGGACGATGTAATCACGGGCGCCCCACACCACGAGCGTGGGCTGCATGACGCGGAGCGCCTTCTCTCCGATGCGGTTGCCGACCATGCTGTGCAAGGTCAGGATATATCGGTTGATCCCGCCCCGCGTATAATCGCTCAGCGCCACCCAGGCCAGCGACCAGCGCTCGAACGGCGCGATGGCCAAGAACCCCGCAACCTGCCGGAAGAGGCTCCTCGCCTCCGGGTCTGGCGTGGGCCCCTGCAGAACCAGGCGGTCGACGAGGTGGGGGTGAACGATCGCCAGTTCGACCAGTATCTCGCAGCCGAGCGAGTTGCCGATAAAAGCCGCGCGCTTCAGGTCGAGGGCCTGCATCCAGGCGGCCAGCGCATCGGCGAGTTCGCGAACGGTGAGCACGTGCCGGGGCTTGTCGCTCAAGCCGAAGCCGGGCAGGTCGGGGGCGTAGACCTTCAGGTGAGGGCCAAGATGCCTCGCGAGCGGGACCATGTATCGGCTGGACATTCCCAGCCCATGGACCAGGATCACGGGTAGTCGATCATCCGGCACGGCATCGATGGAGACAAGGGCATGGATGATCTGGCCGTCGACGCGGGTCCGCCTCGCCGCGAGCCGTCCCGGACCTGCGTGGCGAGCCTCGCCGGCACGCCGCCACGGTAGGATAGCGGCCATGGCCAGGCGGGCCAGGATCCCGCCAGCCGTTGCACCGATCCACCGCAGGGACACGCCCATATTCCCGGTTCCGCCGCATCCGCTCTCGAACTCGAAGCCGAAGAGAACCGGCCCCGCGAGACGCGAGCGCTCGCGAGATCGTTTCAGAGGGCCGGGCTTTGGGTCATGCACCGGGACTTGAGGCCAGTCGAGTGCGGGCACGCAGACTTGTGGGCGCGTTGCTATGTCTGCGGTCGAACCGCGTCAAATGCCGTACCCGGACTGGTCGCGCAGACTTCAACTCGCGAGCCGCTGAGTCTGACGTTTCGCGGCATCGAAAGCCTGAAGATCGAGGGCGAGGGCGATGACCTTGCCGCTTGTCAGGCGCGTCGGGTCGATGAAGCTTCCGATGCCATGCTGCAAGTAAATTTCTTCAACTTCTGGGGTTCGCATGGCGCCACCCATGGTCCAGTTGGGAAAGGAACGGCCCTGAACGTTCCGTGCATCCAGAATGGTAGCACTTGTATGGCGCGGATCGCGGGCGATGCGCGTATAGGTGCTACTCACTTGTGCTTGGTCGCCCTCAAGAACCTGGATGAACCAGGTTTTATCGAATATGAGAAAACCGGTAATCCCATCACGGCTGTTGTTGCGCTGTGAGGCCGAGACGATGTCACGCAAATTCATAAGCATGGAGCGATCGTTGCCGGCAACAACGTTTCGGCTATAGTAAACAAGCTGATGTATCATTGCAGATTTTTGTCCATCACGTTTAGCATGGCACGATCAAACGAGCTCCCCTCGTGCCGTGCGGACAGACAACGTAGAAAAGAGCGGCTGGTTTGGCCCATGAGGCGGAGAAAATTCTTTGGGTTAATACATACCTTTTACATCAAAAAGGCTAGGCATCCGGGCGGATGCTGAGAGGCATTGACGTTGTTGCCAAGCCGATCGTCCGTCTTTCACAGAGCGGCAGCATGGCCATCCGTTGAATGGGTGTTGTAAGGGAGCCCCCATCATCCTGTCGGTCGCAACGGGCTCTTCCCCGCGAGGGAGCAGAGCGTTGTCAGGATCGCACGAACATCGAGGACATGGTCTGCATGGTAGATAAGACGAGACCTGCGCAGTCACGCTTGGGGCTGGCCGCGACGGTGGCCTTCGCAATCCTGCTCGCAGGCGTCGGCACCCTGGGCTGGCGCTGGTACAGCTACGTCACGGCCGGACAAACGCCCTATGACGAGGTTGGCATCGAAGTGAATCACCGCCTGCCAGAGTCGCTGCGGTCGTGGGGCTGCGAGCGCATCAAAGAACGCTTCCCGCGCTCGGTGCCACCCTATGGCTGCCAGCCCGGACAGATCTGATACGTATCGAATCTCGTCCGTTATCGACTGTCTGCGCGTTGAACAGCCTGTTCGAGTAGAAGACAGACGAAGGCTGCGATGTGGAGATCTGCGAGCGCGCTGGAATACCATTCGTCATCCTTGACGATTCGGCGGAAGCGCGTGCCTCCGGCGCAGGAGCGTTCCACCGCCCGCCTGCAAAGCAGATCTTGACTTGGCCACCTGAACCGAGTGGCTCAGCGCTGCTCGCTTGCCTTCCTACTGACGGGCGGACAAGTCGCGGACCGCAAGGCAGGAGCCTTGCTCCTCGAGCGCTCGCCCCGGTGCCGGATCCTGCTCGCCGACAAAGGCTACGACAGCGATGCCATTCGCCGGCAGATCGAAGTGACAGGAGCCGCCCCCAACATCCCGCCAAAGTCCAACCGGCGCTGGAAGCCCTGCTTCTCGCCGGTCCTCTACCAGGGCTGCAACGCCGTCGAGCGCATGTTCGGCCGCATCAAGGACTTCCGTCGCAGCGCCACGCGATACGACGGGTCTGCAGCCCACTAACTCAAAGCTGCCTGCATCGCTGCAACCATCAGCTATTGGTTATGAGTCCAAATCCTAATTTGTCGAAAAATTGGCGCACCCGACACGATTCGAACGTGTGACCTTTGCCTTCGGAGGGCAACGCTCTATCCAGCTGAGCTACGGGTGCTGACCGTGGATGACACCTAACCCAAGCCGTGGCCCCGCGCAACGGTGTCGGCGGTCAAAGCGGCGTTTCGCCATGCGAGACTCGGATCGCCATCCGGAGCAGCATTGGGCGCACACGTTCATGCATCTCACCGGCCCCCGATGCGCCGGCATGGTCCGATCCTCGACGAACCTCTCCCGTAACGGAGCCGGGCTTCAGTTGGCGCCGCGCACGAAGGCGTAGCGACCGACCGTGGCGGCTTCTCCGCGATAGCGCACGCCTTCGCCATGGGCTGGGGGTGTCTCAGCGCGGTCGAGGGCTTTGGTCGTGATATCCACCCGGTGATCGGGATAGCGTGGGGTCAGGGCGAGCAAGGAATGCCTCAGGCGAGCCAGTTCGGCCCGCAATGCGGCGTTCTCGCGTTCGATCTGCCCGAGATGGGCGACGCCTGCCGGCGGTAGACCGCCGAGGCGGCGACGCCAGCGGTAGAACGTGCCGACGGAGATATGAGCCGTCTCGCAGATGGCCGAAATGGGAGTCCCATTCTCGGCTTCCCTAAGGAGAAAGGCGACCTCCTGATCGGTGTGTCGGCATCGACGCATGTGTAGACCTTCGCGATCGAAGATGGGGTTTGGCTTCGAGCAAGATGCACCAGCAAGAAGCGCACCGTGGAATGGCAGGTCAGGCCGGCGAATAGCTGACGGCGCAAATGCGAATTTTGACGTTTTGCATCGGATCCAGCCCATGTTGCAGGCGGTCCGATGACCTTTTGCGCATCCCAGGGGGACCATGCAGCCTATTTGACCTTCCGTTCAGTCCTGAGGAATTGGAAACTTCGGGTCGTATCGGGGGAGGTTCGAAGCCCATGGTCGATGTCACGAGGCGTCATTTCATCGGGACCGCGGCGGCGCTCGCCGCCCCCGCAATCATCCGTCCGGCCTGGGCAGCCGACACGGTCAAGCTCGGATGCCTGTTCTCCTCCTCGGGCACGATGGCCAATATCGAAGGCCGCCTGAACCATGTGGTGCGCATGGCGGCCGATGGAATCAATGCCAAGGGCGGCGTCAACGGACGCCGGATCGAGGTGGTGACCTCGGACCCGGCCTCGGATTGGCCGCTCTACGCCCAGATCGGCCGGCAGATGCTGCAGCAGGAGAAGGTCGCCGCCCTGTTCGGCTGCTGGACCTCGGTCTCGCGCAAGTCGGTCCTGCCGGTGGTGGAGCAGAATGACGGGCTGTTGTTCTATCCTCTTCACTTCGAAGGCGACGAGAATTCGAAGAACGTCGTCTATGTGAATTCACCGCCGGCGAGCTCGGTGCTGCCTGCGGTGGATTACCTGATGGGTGCCGAGGGCGTCGGGGCCAAACGCTTCTTCATGATCGGCTCCGATTACGTCTGGCCGCGCACGATCAACAAGCAACTCAAGGCCTATTGGGCATCGAAGGGGGTGGCGGCGACGGCCTGGCGCGAGGAATACGTGCCCCTGGGTTTCTCCAACTTCCAGACCCTGGTGAACCAGATTCGCAGCTTCGCCGCCGAGCCCGGCGGGCAACCGATCGTCGTGCTCACGGTGGTGGGCTCGTCGATTCCGGATTTCCTGCGCGAATTCGCCAACCAGGGCATCCGGGCCACCGATGTGCCGATCCTCGGCCTCGATATGGTGGAGGCCGATCTCGAAGGACTGGATACGGCGCCTCTCGTCGGCCACCTCAATTGCTGGGCCTATCTCCAGGCGGCGAAGGCGGAGGCCAATACCCGGTTCCTTGCGGATTGGGCTGCTTACGTGAAGGCCAAATCCGTGCCCTTCAGCGCCGACACCGTCATCGATCCGATGGTCTCGGCCTATGACAGCGTTCAGCTCTGGGCCCTGGCGGCGGCGAAGGCCGGGAGCTTCGACGTGCCCGAAGTGCGCAAGGCCTTCGCCGGCCTGAGCTTCGCCGATCCCTCCGGCTACACACTGACGATGACGGGAGAGAACAACTACGTCGCCCGCGGCGTCTTCATCGGCTCGGTCAACGAGAAGCAGGGCTTCGACATCCTCTGGCAATCGCCCGACGCCCCCAAACCCGTGCCGTTCAGCCCGTATGGTTGAGAGCCTGAAATCCTGGCTCTGCGGCGCGATCCTGCTCGTCGCCGGTCTGATGCAGCCGGCCTTCGGAGCGTCGCCTAGCTTCGAGCGCGCGGGCTTCGCGGTCGGCCTGTGCGGTGACGGGGCCGCGCAGAGCCGGGTGCTCGCTGCGCTGATCCGGTCGAGCGGTGAGGTAACGGCCGGGGATCTCGCTTTCGCCGGCATCCTGCTGGGCGGCTTGCTTGAGAGACGCCTCGTCTGCCTCGGCGATACGGCTGTTCTGCTCGAGAAAGCCGGGGCGCCGGACGGGCGCGAGGTTGTGAGCGGCGCGGTTCGTTCCGCGAATGGCGGACGCTCGCCGGTGCTCGGCCTCCGCCAGCGCGGCCTCGTGGAGACCGCCCTCGGCATTTCGACCCTGATCGCGGGCGAGACGGTGGAGCTTCGACGGACGGGGTTGGCAGCCGTCGAGCGGCGCATGGCGGGCGTCCCCGATGCCGTGCTGGTGCGGGCGCAGGACAACGAGAGCGATGCCGGATTAAAGACGGCAATCGGCGTGGCGGCACAGGGAGCGGCCTTGTCCTCGCCCGATCCGGCGCGTCGCTTGGCGGCGATCCGGGCGGTGGCCGAGGCTCCCTCGGGTGCTGCCTTCTCGCGGCTCTCCGCCCTGAAGAGTGATCCGGCCTATCGCGCCGACCCCGCCTTCCGTGCGGCTTTGGAGGCCGCGATCGCCAAGGTCGAACGCGCTGTGTGGATCGGCAACGGCCTCGCGCTCCTCTACAACGGCTTGAGCTTCGCCAGCATCCTGTTCATGGCCGCCGCGGGGCTGGCGATCATTTTCGGACTGATGGGCGTGATCAACCTCGCACAGGGCGAGTTCATCATGGTCGGCGCCTATGCGGCCTATGCCGTGCAGGAGGCGTTCCGCCGTTTCGCTCCGGGCTTCCTCGACCTCTACCTCCTCGCGGCGATCCCCGTCGCCTTCCTCGCCGCCGCCATGGTGGGGATCGTCATCGAAGCGCTGATCCTGCGCCACCTCTATCGTCGACCGTTGATGAGCCTGCTCGCCACCTGGGCAGTGAGCCTGTTCCTCATCAATTTCGTGCGCGTGGTCTTCGGATCGCAGAACCTGCAATTCGCCATGCCGTCCTACGTGAGCGGCGGCGTGCCCCTCTATGCCGATTTCATCGTGACCTGGAACCGGCTCTTCGCCATCGCCTTTGCGGCGATCACCCTGGTGCTGACGCTCCTGATCCTGAAGCGCTCGCCGCTCGGCCTCGACATCCGTGCGGTGACGCAGAATCGCGACATGGCGGCCTGTCTCGGCATCCGCACCCGCCGGGTCGACCGCCTCGCCTTCGGCTTCGGCTCGGGACTGGCGGGGCTCGCCGGTGTGGCCCTCTGCCCGATCTACAGCGTCAATCCGGGCATGGGCGCGACCTTCATCGTCGACAGTTTCATGGTGGTGGTGCTCGGTGGCGTCGGTACCGTCATCGGCACCCTCGTGGCGGCCCTCGGCATCGGCGGGGCCAACGTCCTGATCGAGCCGTTCTACGGCGCGGTCGCCGCCAAGGTCATCGTGCTCGTGGGCATCATTCTCTTCCTCCAGCGCCGGCCCGAAGGGCTGTTCGCCGTCAGGCGTCGGCGATGAGCGAGGCCGTGGAACCCTCGCGGATGACACAATCTCGACCCATGCCGGCGTTCCGCTGGCTTCTTCCGGCTTTGAGGGGAGATCCCTTGCTGGCGGCGGTGATCGGTCTCGTCCTCGCCGGCGCGCTCGCAATCCTCCTGCTGCAACCCGCCCCCTACCTCGTCAACATGGTCGGCCAACTCGCGGCCTTCGCGATCCTCGCCGTCTCCCTCGATCTGGTCTGGGGCTATCTCGGCATTCTCAGCCTGGGGCATGGCCTGTTTTTCGCCATCGGCGGCTACGTCTGCGCGATGCACCTGCTCTCCCACGCCTATGCCGTCACCGGCGTGGCGCCGGACCTGATGCAGTTCATGGGTTGGAAGACCCTGCCGCTCTATTGGTCCGGTTTCGCGAGCGCGCCGTATGCCTTGGTCGTGGCCCTGGTCCTGTCGGCCGCCATCGCTTTCCTGTTCGGCTATGCCTCGTTCCGCTCGCGGGTGAACGGCGTCTACTTCTCGATCATCAGCCAGGCCCTGGTCTATGTCGCCATGCTGCTGATGTTCCGGAACGATACCGGTCTCGGCGGGAATAACGGCATGACCGGATTCCCGCTCCTGTTCGGCTATCCCATCGGCGCGCCCGGCATGGTCACGGGTCTGGCCGTGGCGACGCTGCTGGCCCTGGCCCTGATCCTCGTGGGCACGCGTGCCCTTGTGGTCGGCCGTATCGGCCGGCGCATGCTGGCCTGCCGCGACGACGAGGCCCGCCTGCGCACCCTCGGCTACAGCACGACGCGCCTGAAGCTCTGGATCTGGTGCCTCTCCGCGACGATCGCCGCCATCGCCGGGATCCTCTACGTGCCTCAGGTCGGCATCATCAACCCGCGCGTGCTGAGCCCCGATCTCTCCATCGAGATCGCAGTCTGGGTCGCCATCGGCGGGATGGGAAGGCTCGGCGGCGCGGTGATCGGCGCCGTGGCGGTCAACGCCCTCAAGTTCTGGCTGAGCGCCGCGATGCCGGAGGCGTGGCCCTTCATCCTGTCGGGGCTCGTCCTCGTCGTGGTGCTGGGGCTGCCGAACGGCCTCCTCGACCTCGCGGCCCTGCGCCTGAAGCCGACCTGGCTGCGGCGCGGCGGGAGGCTCGGATGAGCGCCCTGACCATCGACAATCTGAGCGTCGTGTTCGGGCGGTTCCGCGCCCTGGACGAGCTGTCACTGGCCATCGATCCTGGTGAGGTCCGGGCGGTGATCGGTCCGAACGGCGCCGGCAAGACCACCCTTCTCGACGCCATCACGGGCATCGCCAAACCGACCTCGGGCCGCATCATGCTCGGCGACGACCTCGACCTGACCCGTCGCTCGGAGGCCGAGATCGCCCGTGCGGGCGTGCGTCGCAAGTTCCAGAAGCCCAGCGTCTTTCCTGCCCTGACCGTGCGCGAAAACCTTGAGATCGGCTGTGGCCTCGACTGCCCGATCTCCGAGCGATCCGACCGCATCGCGGTATCCCTCGCCGAGACCGGGTTGGAGACGCGTGCGGACACCCTCGCCGGTTCCCTGGCGCACGGGGAGAAGCAATGGTTGGAGATCGGCATGGTCCTGGCTTCGCAGCCGAAGCTGGTCCTCCTCGACGAGCCGGTAGCAGGATTGTCCGATGCCGAGACCGCACGCACCGCCGATCTCATCCGATCCCTGCGCCGGCCCGACCGAGCCATCCTGGTGATCGAGCACGACATGGAATTCGTCGAGGCGATCGCCGACCGGGTGACCGTGCTGCACGAGGGCCGCACCCTGTTCGAGGGCGGGATGGAGGGTGCGCGCGCCGATTCACGGGTCATCGAGGTGTTCCTCGGCCGATGAGCGACGTGTCCCCCTCCCTTTCCCCGGTTCCGCTCGGCTTGTCCGTCACCGGCCTCGACCAGCATTACGGCAGCGCGCAAGTCCTGCGGAACGTCGACCTGTCCATCGAGCCGGGTTCCTGCCTGGCGGTGCTGGGCCGCAACGGCGCCGGCAAGACGACGCTGTTGCGCTGTCTTGCCGGCCTGATTCCGGTGAGCCGTGGCTGCATCACCCTCGGCGAGACCGACATCACCGACATGGCTCCCGACCGGCGGGCGCGGGCGGGCCTCGCCATCGTGCCGCAAGGGCGCGAGATCTTCGCCGACCTCACCGTGGCCGAGAACCTGCGTGTCGCCGCCCGGGCACATGGGCTGGACCGCACCGACGCCGTGGATGAAGCGGTCGCCTCGTTCCCGGCCCTGCGCGACCTGTGGAACCGGCCCGGCGGCAATCTCTCGGGCGGTCAGCAGCAGCAACTCGCCATCGCCCGCGCGCTGAGCACACGCCCCCGCCTCATCCTCCTCGACGAGCCCACGGAAGGCATTCAACCCTCCATCGTCTCGGCGATCGAGACCGTGATCGAAGAGCTCAAAGGCCGGATCACCGTGCTCCTCGTGGAGCAATATCTCGAATTCGCGGTTCGCCTCGCCGATTCCTTCGTCGTGCTCTCGCGCGGCAACGTGGTCGAACGGGGCACGCGCGAGACCTTGGACCACGCCACCCTGTCCCGGCACATCGCTGTCTGACCAGCCGCCATCAGACCTTCGGAAGGATCCCTCATGTCGACGCATCACGAGATTCCCGCGACCCCCGACACGATGGTGCTCGGCTATTTCGACGCCGCTCTGCCGCCGGTCCTGGAGCTCGAGTCCGGCGACACCGTCACGCTCCATTCGTTTCCGGCCGGCGGCAAGGAATCGCTCCATCCCGATCCGGCCCGGGTGCCGGCCGATTACCTCGCCGCCCTCGATACCCTCGCCTCCGGCCCCGGGCCGCATTTCGTCACCGGTCCGGTCCATGTCCGCGGGGCGGAACCCGGCGACGTGCTCCAGGTCGACATCCTCGATCTGAAGTTCCGCATGGATTGGGGCTTCGTGGCGATCCTTCCGCTGCTCGGCACCCTGCCGGACGAGTTCACCGACTACGAGACGATCCATCCCGACATCGACGTCGCCCGCGGCGTCGCGATCCTGCCCTGGGGCGCCGAGTTGCCCCTCGATCCGTTCTTCGGAATCATGGGCACGGCGCCTCCCGCAGCCTGGGGCAGGGTCGGTTCTCCGGTTCCCCGTGCCTTCGGCGGGAACATGGACAACAAGGAACTCAAGGTCGGCACGTCGCTGTATCTGCCAGTCTTCAATCCGGGCGCGGGCTTTTATGCCGGCGACGGCCACGGCGTGCAGGGTGACGGCGAGGTCTGCATCACCGCTCTCGAGACCGGCCTATCGGGGACCTTTCGGCTGACCGTGCGCAAGGATCTCGGCTATGCGTGGCCCTTCGCCGAGACGCCCACCGATCTCATGACGATCGGCCTGCATGAAAGCCTCGACGAGGCCATGCGCCAGGCGGTACGCGAGATGGTCCGCCATGTCTGCGCACGCAGCAGCCTGACCCGCAATCAGGCCTACATGCTGTGCTCGCTCGCCGGGAACCTCCGGATCACGCAAACGGTCGACGGCAACAAGGGGGTGCACATGCTGCTGCCCAAGAGCGCCCTGGCAGGACCTGCCTGAGCCGGGACGCCCCCGGAGGTTATCGGACCGATCGGCCGGTCACTCGATACGAAATGCTCCGGACATGGGGTGGGTCGCATATATCCGGGCGCTCGCTCGAACGAGTTTAGGACGATGCCTGCCCGCAGGATGTGTCTGAAAAGACGGAACCCATCCCATCCTTCGCAGGACCGCAGACCAAGCCCTACCCTTCGACCACATCCGCCTTGTGCGGGCGGAGTTCCGGAGCGCCCTGGTCGATCTCGGCCTCGACCGGGGCCGTGCGGCTCTCCACGCGGGTGCTGTCGACGAAGATGCGGGCTTCGCCTTCCTTCAGCCCGAGGCTGCGCAGGGCGTAGAGCGTCATGCCGAAGGCCAGTTCGCGCTCGGCCATGAGGACGAGACCGACGCCCTGTTCCTCGAAATAGTGCCGCTCGCCATCGTTATGGGTGCGCACCAGCGTGTCGATGCCGGGATTGGCCTCGCGGGCGAGTTCGACGAGGCGGCGCGCCGTATGCGGCTCGGGCGATGCGATCACGATGAGCTTCGCCTGGCCGATATCGGCGGCTTCGAGGATACCCGGCGCCGTGGCGTCCCCGAACACCGCTTCGACACCGTCCTTGCGCAGGTCGAGGACGCGGCGGCGGTCGCGGTCGATCACCAGATAGGGAAGGTCCCAGGTGGCGAAGGCCTTGGCGATGGTGCTTCCGACACGGCCATAGCCGATGACGATGGCATGCCCGCGATGAGGCTTCGCCTCCTCGGTCACCGCCATCGCCGCAGCGCCGCGACGCTCGAACCGGGCCGCGAGCTCTGGCCGCTCGGCGAAGAAGCGTGTGGCCCGCTCCGCCAGGACGAAGAAGAGCGGGTTGAGCGTGATCGACAGGATCGCGCCGCCGAGGATGAGGTCGCGTCCTTCCGTAGGCAGGAGCTTCAGCGACAATCCGAGGCTGACGAGGATGAAGGAGAATTCGCCGATCTGCGCGAGACTGGCCGCGATGGTGAGTGCGGTGCCGATGGGATGCTTGAAGGCCAGCACGATGGCCACGGCGGCGAGCGATTTGCCGAGGAGGATGATGCCGAGGACGGCCAGCACCGAGAGCGGCTCGCGCAGGAGGATGCCCGGATCGAACAACATGCCCACGGAGACGAAGAACAGCACCGCGAACGCATCCTGCAGGGGCAGGGAATCGGCCGCCGCCTGATGGCTGAGGTCGGATTCGGCCAGCACCATGCCGGCGAAGAAGGCGCCGAGCGCGAAGGAGACCCCGAAGAGCTCCGCCGATCCGAAGGCGATGCCCAGCGCCAAAGCAAGGACCGCGAGGGTGAAGAGTTCGCGCGAGCCGGTGCGGGCCGCCTGATCGAGGAGCCAGGGCACGACGCGGCGTCCGCCCACCAGCATCACCAGGGCGAATACCGCGACCTTGGCCAGCGTCAGGGCCAGGGTGAGCCAGATGTTGCCGTCGGCGACATGGTGGGCCGCGCCGTCGCCGGTTCCCCCGAGGGATGGTGCGAGGGCGGGGAGCAGGACCAGGGCGAGGACCATCGCCAGATCCTCGACGATGAGCCACCCCACCGCGATGCGGCCCTTGTCGCTGTCGAGGAGCCGACGCTCCTCCAGGGCACGCAGCAGCACCACGGTGCTCGCCACCGAGAGGGCCAAGCCGAAGACGAGGCCCGCGCCGATTCCCCAGCCCCAGAGATGCGCCAGCAGCCCACCCATGGCGGTAGCGGCCACGATCTGCACGATCGCGCCCGGCAGGGCGATGGTGCGCACCGCCATCAGGTCCTTGATCGAGAAATGCAGGCCGACCCCGAACATCAGCAGGATCACGCCGATTTCGGCCAGCTGGCTGGCGAGCTGGCTGTTGCCGACGAAGCCGGGTGTGTACGGCCCAACCAGAACCCCGGCCAGGAGATAGCCGACCAGGGGAGGAAGCCGCAGCCGTTGGGCCAGCATCCCACAGGCGAAGGCCAGGACGAGACCGAGGGCGATGATGGCAATCAGCTCTGTCGCGTGCGGCACGGGGCTGTCGTGTCCTCGTTTGGAAGATTTCGCGAAAACGGTGAGGGCAACGGCTGCCGAGGGCAAGCGCCGAATGGCGCTAGATAACCGCAGACGGGTTGACAGTCCGTGCCTGAGAGCACGCACCGTGCCGGACAGCGCGTCTGCGGCTCTCCCTCACCGACTTCGTCCGCTGAAAGACGGTCGGGGACCGTGCATGAAACTCTCTGGGCGGCGGAAGGTTGTCGCAGGGAATTGAATTCACTTTCCGCTCTACAGGACGAACCGCCGATGGCCGAACCACATCATGACCCTGCGGGAGCGGGGGGGGCTGGGCAATCCGGCTCCACCCTGTGGACGCTGGGGCTCGTGACCGCGCTCGTCGGTCTCGTCGTCCTGCCGCGGAAGGGCACGCGGCCATCCTCGTCCGGGTCATCGTCGGACAGGTCTCCCTCAGCCCCGCGCACGAACGAGCCCTCCCCCTCCCATGAGGGAAGGGACGCCAAGCACGTCGCCAGGACGGAGACCGAACGCGGGCGGCAGGCGTCGACACCGTCCGAAATCCCCGCCAAGGGCTGGAAGGATATCGGTCTTCGGGTTTTCCACGATATCGGCGAGAACAACCTCGTCTCGGTGGCCGCCGGCGTGACCTTCTACGTTCTGCTGGCGATCTTCCCCGCCATTGCCGCCCTGGTCGCCTGCTACGGCCTGGTGGCGGAGGTATCGACGATCAACGATCACCTGCAGAACCTCCAGGGCGTGATCCCGTCCGGTGCCCTCGACATCATCGGCGAACAGGTGAAGCGCATCGCTGAGAAGGGTGACACCACCCTGGGTCTCACTTTCTTCACCGGTCTCGCCCTGTCGATCTGGAGCGCCAATGGCGGGATGAAAGCGGTCTTCCAGGCCCTCAACATCGTCTACGAGGAGCGCGAGACCCGGAACTTCTTCTGGCTCAACCTGCGCTCGCTCACCTTCACGGCGGGTGCGCTGCTCTTCATCGTGCTGGCCCTGGTGGGCATCGTCGTGGTGCCGGCGGTGATCAACGTCGTCGGTCTCAGCGCGGAGGCCTGGTACATCTCGCTCCTGCGCTGGCCGGTGCTGCTGCTCGCGGTGCTGGCCGGCCTCGCTGTGCTCTATCGCTATGGTCCGAGCCGCGACGCGCCGCGCTGGCGCTGGGTGACCTGGGGCAGCGCCATCGCGGGCGTGCTCTGGCTCGCGGGTTCGCTGGGCTTTTCTTGGTACGTCTCGAATTTCGGCAAGTACAACGAGACCTACGGCTCCCTCGGCGCGGTCGTGGGCTTCATGACCTGGATCTGGATCTCGACGACCATCGTCCTCGTCGGCGCCGAGATCAATGCGGAGATGGAGCATCAGACCGAGGCCGACACCACTATCGGACACGAGGAGCCCTTGGGAGCTCGCGACGCCCGCATGGCGGATACGGTGGGCGCCGCGAGTTGAGTTCCGCTCAGCCCTTGTAGCTGATCCGGTAGATGATGCCGTGCTGGTCGTCGCCGAGGAAAAGGCTTCCATCCTTGGCGACCGCCAGACCGAAGGGCCGGGCGAAACGCGACCAGCCGCTCGGGCCGCCTTCGGTGAGGAAGCCCGACACGAACGGGGTGATCGTCGTCGGCAGGCCCTTTTCGAAATGCACGCGCAGGACTTCGTAGCCACTCGGCGGCTTGCGATTCCATGATCCGTGCATGGTGACGAAGGCATCGCCTTTGTACTCGGCCGGGAATTGCGCGCCGTCGTAGAAGGCGAATTGCATCGAGGAGGCGTGCGCCGTCCAAGTGAGAAGCGGCCGCTCGCTGTCCTTGTCCCACTGCTCCAGCGAGCTTTTCGGGACCTCACGGTAGAGGTTCTTGATCCCGGCACCGAAGATGTAGGGCCAGCCATACTTCTTGCCCGGCTCGATCCGGTTCAGCTCCTCCGGCGTTGCGTCGTTTCCGAGCCAGTCGACGCCGTCGTCCCAGCCATAGAGGGCCTTCGTCCCAGGCTCCCAGGCGAAACCGATGGTGTTGCGAAGTCCCGAAGCGACGATCTCCCGGCCCGACCCGTCCGGCTTCATCCGCACCATCGTGGCGTTCTCGGGGTTGCGCTCCTCGCATTCGTTGCAGGTGGAACCGAGGCTGGCATAGAGCCAGCCGTCCGGCCCGAAGCCTATGGTGCGGTTCGGATGCTGGCCGGCATCGGGAAGGTCGGCGACGAGCCTCGTCTCGGGGCCGAGACTGCCATCGGCCTTCATCGGCGCGGAGAAGATCTCTTTCACCGTCACGTAGAACAGGGTGCCGTCATGGATGGCGAGCCCGTGCACATCCGGCTTCTTCAGGACGACTTGGCGCTTGGCCGCGTCGGTCGCATCAATGCGGGTGACTGTGCCGGCGTCGCGGTCGCTGACATACAGCGCCCCGTCCGGCGCCACGACGATGACGCGCGGCGCGCCGAGATCGCGGGCGAAGGCCTCGAGCTTGAACCCTGCGGGGAGTTTCAGAGCGGCGATCCGCTCCGGTGTCGCCTCCAGCGGCGCGGCCTTCACCACATGGGCCTCGATCGTCGCCGTGCCGGGGTTCTGCAGCGCCTGGGCAAAGGCCGGGAGCGGGGCGGCGGAGAGGGCGAGGGCCAGGGCGAGGCAGGTCGAGCGGCGGACCGGGATCATGCGGTGGGAATCCGAAACTGTGGAGGATGAGGCTAAAACGCGGTCTTGGAATCCGCCGTTCCGGCACGCGACACTTCCACCCGGCCCTTCAGCGCGCCCGCGATTTGAAGTAGTGTCGCCGAATGGATCGCGGCATCGCCATCGGTATTCTTCGAGAGAACGAGGCGGAGCTACGCCTACGCGGCGTCCGTCATGCTGCGCTGTTCGGGTCGACGGCGCGGGGAGAGGCGATCGGTTCAAGCGACGTCGACGTCATGGTCGTTCTCGACCGAGAGGCCATTCGTGACGTCTTCGATTATGTGGGCCTGGTGTACTTCATCGAGGCGCTCTTTCCGGTCAGCGTGGACGTGGCCAGCCGTGATGCTCTGAAACCGCATATCCGTCTGCGGGTCGAACGAGATGCCGTTCATGCGTTCTGAACGCGTCCGCGATGCGATCATCGACATCATCGACAATATCAACGCCGCTCAGCACTTCACGGCTGGAATGACGTTCGAGACGTTCATCGCTGACCAACGTACGGTCTACGCTGTCATCCGCTGTCTCGAGATCATCTCCGAGGCCAGTCGCCGCCTCGATCCGGAAACGAAGCTGCGCAACCCGCACATTCCCTGGCAATCGATCGCCAATGTCGGCAACGTCTATCGACATCCCTATCACAAGGTAGAGCTGGATCTGGTCTGGGCTGCCGTCCAAGAACGGCTCGGCGAAGTACGTCATGCCTGCATCGCCGAACGCGACGCTTTTTCTGCCTCCTGAGCGCGCTCGCTCTCGTCTCCTGAACTTGGCCTTTTTCTCACGATGAACGCTGTCTCTCCATCCGCCCCCGTCGGCCCCGGCGATCAGATCATCCTGGTGGACGGATCGTCGTTCATTTTCCGGGCCTACTTCCAGTCGATCAACCAGGACCAGAAGTACAACACCCGGCCCTCGGACGGGCTGCCCACGGGGGCGGTCCGGCTGTTCTGCACCAAGATCGCCCAGTTCGTTCAGGACGGGGCAGCGGGGATCAAGCCGACGCATCTGGCCATCGTGTTCGACAAGTCGGAGGGCTCGTTCCGCAAGGAGCTCTTCCCCGACTACAAGGGCCACCGCCCCGACGCGCCGGACGACCTCAAGCGTCAGATGCCGCTGATGCGCGAGGCCGTACGCGCCTTCGGCCTCCAACCCATCGAGCTGGAGCGCTACGAGGCCGACGACCTCATCGCCACCTATTCGCGCCAAGCCGAGGCGCGCGGGGCCGGCGTCATCATCGTCTCCTCAGACAAGGACCTGATGCAGCTGGTGGGGCCGCTGGTGAGGTTCTACGATTTCGAATCCGGCGTGAAGGGTAAGCCCGGGCATAGGCCCGAGCGCAACCTCGACCTCGACGCCATCATCGCCAAATGGGAAGGCCTGCAGCCGAACCAGATCGGTGACGCCCTGGCGCTCATCGGCGACACGTCCGACAACGTGCCCGGCGTGCCCGGCATCGGCCTCAAGACGGCCGCCGCCCTGATCAAGGAATACGGCAGCCTCGACGCGCTGCTGGAGCGGGCGGGCGAGATCAAGCAGCCCAAGCGCCGCGAGACCCTTCTCGCCAGCATCGACCAGGCGAAGCTCTCTCGGAGGCTGGTGGCGCTGGAAGAGAACGTGCCGCTCCCCATCGCCCTCGACGACCTGCGCCTGCCAGCGCCCGACCCCGAGAAGCTCGTCGGCTTCCTCAAGGCGATGGAGTTCAACACGCTGACCCGCCGCATCGCCTCGATGCTGCATGTGGACCCCGAGAAGGTGAAGCCCGATCCGGCCCTGCTGCCGGGGTCGGACGGCGCCGACGCGCCCCCGTTCGAGGCCGCGGCACAAGGCGGCGAGGTCGATCCCTTTGCCGACCTGAACCTGCCGGAAGGCGAAGCGAAGCCGCGCGGCCCCTCAGAACCGACGCCCTCCGGCCTCGTTGCCCTGCGCGCGGCCGAGGCGACGAACCCCATCGACACGACGGGTTACGAGACGATCACCAGCCTCGACCAATTGGCGGCCTGGATCGCCGAGGCACGCGAGGCCGGAGTGGTGGCGGTGGATACCGAGACCGACTCCCTCGACGCCAACAACGCCAACCTCGTCGGCGTCTCCCTGGCGGTGGCGCCGGGACGGGCGGCCTACATCCCCCTCGCCCATCTGGAACCGGTGGCTGCATCCGAGGCGAGCGACCTGTTCGGCGATGCCAAGGCGGCCACGGGGCAGTTCAGCCCGGTCGACGGACAGATCCCGATCAATGCCGCGCTGACGGCGCTGAAGCCGCTCCTCGAGGATCCGGGCGTCCTGAAGGTCGGCCAGAACATCAAGTACGACTGGCTGGTGTTCCGGCGCCAAAGCGTCGCCATCGAGATCGCCCCCTTCGACGACACGATGCTGATCTCCTACGTGCTCGATGCCGGCAAGGGCGGGCACGGCATGGACGAACTCGCCCGCCGCCATCTCGGCCACCAGCCGATCACCTTCTCGGACGTGGCCGGCACCGGCAAGGCGAAGGTCACCTTCGACAGGGTGCCCCTGGACAAGGCCACCGCCTACGCCGCCGAAGATGCGGACGTCACCTTGCGCCTGTGGCGGATGATGAAGCCGCGGCTCGTCGCCGAGCGCCGGGTGACGGTCTACGAGACCCTGGAACGCCCCCTCATCCCGGTCATCGCCCGGATGGAAGCGGCGGGCATCCGCGTCGACCGCAACATGCTGAGCCGGCTCTCCGGCGATTTCTCGCAGACCCTCGTGCGGTTGGAGGAGGAGATCCAGGAGGATGCCGGCGAGCGCTTCCAGGTCTCGTCGCCGAAGCAGATCGGCGACATCCTGTTCGGCAAGATGGGACTGCCCGGCGCGAAGAAGACGCCGTCCGGCCAGTGGGCGACGCCCGCCACCCTGCTGGAGGAACTGGCCCAGGCCGGGCACGAACTGCCCAAAAAGATCTTGGAATGGCGCCAGCTCGCCAAGCTGAAATCCACCTACACGGATTCGCTGCAGCAGCATGCCGACCGCGAGACGGACCGCGTCCACACCTCGTTCTCGCTGGCGGCCACCACCACCGGCCGGCTCTCTTCCTCGGAGCCGAACCTGCAGAACATCCCGATCCGCACCGAGGAGGGCCGGCGCATCCGCCGTGCCTTCGTGGCGCCGGAGGGCAGGAAGCTGATCTCGGCCGATTACAGCCAGATCGAGCTGCGCATCCTCGCCCACATCGCCGATATCCCGCAGCTGCGCCAGGCCTTCGAGGACGGCGTCGACATCCATGCCGCCACCGCCAGCGCCATGTTCGGCGTGCCCTTGAAGGACATGACCTCGGACCTGCGCCGGCGCGCCAAGACGATCAATTTCGGCATCATCTACGGCATCTCGGCCTTCGGACTCGCCGACCGCCTCGGCATCGGCCGCGAGGAGGCCTCGGCCTTCATCAAGCAGTATTTCGAGCGCTTCCCCGGCATCCGCGCCTATATCGACGACACCAAGAAGCTCTGCCGCGACCTCGGCTACGTCACCACCCTGTTCGGCCGCGTCTGCCACTATCCGCAGATCCGCTCCAACAACCCGAACGAGCGAGCGAGCGTAGAGCGCCAGGCGATCAACGCCCCGATCCAGGGCTCGGCCGCCGACATCATCCGCCGGGCCATGGTCCGGATGGAGCAGGCGCTGCGGGCGGAAAAACTCAACGTGACCATGCTGCTGCAGGTGCACGACGAACTGGTGTTCGAGGCACCCGAGGACGAGGTGGAGAAGGCGCTGCCGGTGATCCGCCGGGTGATGGTCGAGGCGCCGGCGCCCGCGCTGACCCTGCGCGTGCCGTTGGTGGTGGAGGCGCAGGCGGCGGGGAACTGGGAGGAGGCGCATTGAACGTCGTGCTGCTCTCTCACCTTATTCCAAGGCGGAGCCCTCCAGCTCGTGCGGTGGATTCTGGGACTATCCTTCGAGGCCGCTACGCGGCGCCTCAGGATGAGGTGATGGGGTAGGAGGGCGAACGACAGCCATTTCACAAATAGGTGATGCATGCCGCACCGCACCACAGCCATGCCCTCCAAGCAGGAACCGCCACGTTAACGAAACGTTCATGCCGGACGAAACGGTCTTTCAACCAAACGCCGTAAAGGCGTGTGAGGACAACCTCCGCCATGATCAACACCAAGCTTCTCGCTGCCCTCGGCTTCACCGTCGCGGCGATCACGACCCCGGCTCTCGCGCAGGAGCCCCTCGGTATCCGCGTCGCGCCCCAGTTCGACGCCAACGCCCCTGAGGCCCGCGACACTTCCTCGTTCCGCGCCGCCGCCCTGCGCTCGGATGCCGTCAGCATCGAGTCGAGCCGCATCGCCCTCGAGCGCTCGCGCAACCCGAACGTCCGCAACTACGCCAAGAACGTGCTGGTCGAGCGTGAGGCCACCACCAAGGCACTGCTGCCCGAAGGCACCTCGCTGACCGCCGGCGGCACCGTCGTCTCCGACAGCCAGCCCTTCGAGACCCGCTTCGACAATCCGGTCGGCGTCGTCCTCGCCCCGGTGACGATCTCGGCCACCATTGCCTCGCGGATCGTCGGCGGCGTGCTCGGCGGCGTCGGCCTCGTCGACAACACCCCCGGTGAGCCCGGCCGTCGCGTCGCCATCGGCCCGGACGGTCAGGCCCGGATCGACCGCCTGAAGAACGCCCGCACCGGCCGTGAATTCGACCGCACCTTCGTGCAGCAGCAGGCCCGTTCGGATGCCCGCACCCTCGGCCTCTACGAGTCCTACTCGCGCAACGGCGACAACGCACAGGGACGCGAATTCGCCAACCAGGCGCTGCCCTACATCGCCAACCAGCACGGCCACTCGGCCGTCCTCGCCAACCGTATCGGCGGCTGAATCACTCACTCCTGAAACAGGAAAGGGCCGCCCGGTGGGGCGGCCCTTTTCGTTCGGGCTCAATCCACTCTCCCTCGCATAGGGGGGAGGGAAAGCGTTCTGTCACACCGTCTGCTGGCCGACCTCGTCCTCGGGACGCGTACCCCGGCGTCGGCGGGCGCCGCGCTCCAAAAGCGACTGACCGATGGCACGGAACGGCGCGGTGAGGCGGCGGGCATCGTCGGCCCGTTCCATGAAGCGCTCGCCGTTGCGGATCTCCTTGTCGAGGCGGGCCATGGTGCGGGCGAGGGCCGGGTCGTCATCGTCGAGCCACACCTCGACGGTGCGGGCAAAGGCGATGACCACGCCCTGCAGCTTCAGCCGGCCCAGAGGCCCCTCGGTGTTGATGCCGGCCGCAGCCAGCATGAAGCGGTGCGAGTTCAGCGCCACGCCGTTCAGCGCGACGAGGGAGAGCGGATCGCCGCGCAGGGCGTAGGAGATCCGGCGCAGGGCGTCCTTGTAGGGGGTCATCGCATCGAGGCGGCGCATCAGCACGTCGAACAGACGCTCGCGGGTGGGCTCCTCGGCGAGGTCGGAGGAATCGCCTTCCAGCACCTTGCGGTCGATGATCCGCGAAAGGCCACCGAGCACCGCGCCCTTGGAGGGGAACAGGTCGCGGAATTCGGCGAGGGACAGGCCGGCCTCGCGGGCGATGTCGCCGATTTCGATGTCGTTCCAGGGCTGGACGGCGGCGAGCCGCATCAGCGCCTCGACGGCAGCCTCACGCGGGGAGTGCTGCGGGGCGGCGACGGCGATGTCGGTCCCAGCGGTCTCGTTGCCGCCGGTCTCATTACCACCCTCGGGCTTCGCACCTGTGGTGTTTGCCATGGTCGTTCGATCCTCGTGTCTGTTCCCTATCATGTAGGTTGTGCAGGCGGATCGGTTAGGGGGCGGCTCAGCCGGAGAGCTCGCCTGCCCGCAGCTTCGCGGCGGCGACCGCCTCGCGCATCAGGTCCGGCACACCGCCCTCGCGCATCAGCACGGAGAGGGCCGCCGCGGTGGTGCCGCCCGGTGACGTCACGTCGCGCCGCAACTGTCCCGCATCGTGAGGGCTGGTGGACAGGAGCGCCCCGGCCCCTGACACCGTGGCGCGGGCAAGCCGTGCCGACATGTCGGCCGGCAGCCCAGCCGCCACACCCGCCTCGGCCATCGCCTCTGCCAGGAGGAAGACATAGGCCGGGCCGGAACCGGATAAAGCCGTCAGCGTGTCGATCAGCGCCTCGTCGTCGAGCCATTCCACGCCCCCGACAGCCTTGAGCAAGGCATCGGCCTGGTCACGCTGATCCGGGGAGACGTTGGCATTCGCCACCGCGCCGGTGACGCCGCGGCCGATGCTCGCCGGAAGGTTCGGCATCGCCCGGACGATGGCGCGCGCGGAGGGCAGGCGGCCCTGCAGGTCGCCGATGGTCTTGCCCGCCAGGATAGAGACGACGAGCGTATGGGGTGCGATCACCCCATCGAGGAGGCCGGCCGCGCCCTCCAGCCCCTGCGGCTTGATCGCGAGGATCAGCGCATCGTTGGCCGGGACGTCACTCGGGTTCAGGGCGATGCCATGGCTCTCGCAGAGCCTCACCATCTCAGGCGAGGCCTGCGGATCGACGACGCAGGTCCTGGCGGCATCGAGCCCGCCGGCGAGCCAGCCGGCCAGCATCGCGCCGCCCATCTTGCCCGCCCCCACCAGGGTGAGGGAAGCTGGGAGAGTGGAAGACGAAATACTCACGCCTCGCCTTCGGTCTCGAACAGGACCGCATCCAGGGATTCGCGGGCGGACTTGCCCGCCCAAAGCACGAACTGGAACGCCTGATAGTAGCGCTCGCAGGCATCCACGGCGGATTTCAGCATCATCGCGCACTGGCTCTGGGTCGGCGCGGCACCGTCGGTGAGCAGCAGAGAATGCCGGAACATCACCACGCTGTCGGTGGACCACAGGTCGAAATGACCGACCCAGAGCTGCTCGTTGACGAGGGAGATGAGGATGAGGATCTCGGTGCGGCGGTGAGCCGGCACCTTCAGGTCGAAGGCGCTGGCCACATGGAGGGCCTCCACATCCTCGATCCAGGTGAAGGCGACGTGATAGTCGGACCAGCGGCCGGCCACGGCCACCGACATCTCGTCGGTCTCGGCCCGGTCGAAGATCCAATCGCGAAGGGAAGCGAGCCGCTCGACGATGTCGAGGGGGTGCTCGTTCCGGTCGAGGCCTTCGATGTGAAGTTGGGTCATAGCGGTCCAGCTAGGCGTCCCGAAAGGGGCGCCGATAATGGTGAACGACAATCAATCCCCTTCCGGATTTCCCATCCCCAAGCTGAATCCGCGCACAGGCAAGACACAGCGTGATCGAGAGGAAGCTTAAGGGTCGAAGGTCGGGTCCGGGGGCGAAGCGAATCAGTGCCTCACTCACTATAGACCGTGGCGGACTCGCGTTTCAAAGCGCTCCCGATGACCGGTGAACAGGAAAGCGGATTTCCACCGTTCCTTCCTGTGCACAAGCTTAGACCGGACTCGGGGCCCGCGAATCAGACCGATGTCGCTGGCGGAGGCGGCGGCTCCTGCGTGCCGAGCCGGCCCTCCAGCACGGCGACGCGGGCTGCGAGAGCATCGTTCTGGGTGCGGAGAGCCGAGACCAGATCGCGCAGGACATCCACCTCTTCGCGGGTGGCGATGTCCATGTCGCGGATCAGCCGCTCGATCTGCGCCTTGAACACGGTCTCCGCCTCACGCTTCACGCCCTGCGCCGCACCGGCGGCATCGGTCATGAGTCGGGCGAAATCGTCGAACAAGCGGTTGGAGCCGCGGCCCGCGCCGTCCTTAGAGCCTTGCATCGTCGTCTCCCGAGATCGAGGCCCGCGTCGGACATCGCGCCGGCACCTGAGGTAAGCAGATAAGAATCGAAGGCGTGCGAGGCAATCCGAAGGCAAGGCGCACGGCCGAGGAATTCGCGGTCCGGCCCGCCAAAACCACGTTCGATCCGCCACGATGGGACCGCAAACCGGTCGCCATGGTCACCGCCGATTCGACGGACCGGCAAGGATGCGCATGGTCACCCGACGCGATTGTACCTTCGGCGCAGCCGCCTGGGCTGCGGGACATCTTCTCGCCGGGGGAAGACCGGCGCTTGCCGCGGCTTCGTTTCCGGAGAATCTTGCCGACAGGTTCGCGCAGATCGAGGCGACGATCGGCGGACGGCTCGGGATCGGTCTTCTCGATACCGGCAGTGGCACCCAGGCGGCGCATCGCGGGGCGGAGCGCTTCCCGATGTGCAGTACGTTCAAGGTTCTCGCGGCCGGTGCTGTGCTGGCGCGGATCGACCAGGGCGAGGACAGTCTCGACCGGCGGCTGCGTTACGCGGCGAGCGAGGTCGTGCCCTACTCGCCCATGAGCGGACCGAGGGCGGATGGTGAGGGCATGACCCTCGCCGAACTCTGCGAGGCCGCCGTTACGCTCAGCGACAACACTGCTGCCAACCTGCTCCTCGGGACGATGGGTGGCCCGGCCGGACTCACCGCCCAGATCCGCGCGTTCAGCGACGCGACGACCTGCCTCGACCGTATCGAGCCGGATCTGAACGAGGCCGTGCCCGGCGACCCGCGTGACACCACTACGCCGCTGGCCATGGCCCAGACGCTCCGGCGCCTCGTCCTCGCGGACGCGCTCTCGCCCTCATCGAGAGCCCTTCTCACCGCCTGGCTCGTGGGTTGCCGCACCGGCGATGCGCGGCTGCGCGCCGGCCTGCCGAAGGAGTGGCGCATCGGCGACAAGACCGGATCCGGCGAGAACGACACGGCCAACGATATTGCCGTGATCTGGCCGCCGCGCCGGGCTCCCCTCGTCCTGACGGTCTACCTGACCGGGGCGAAGACGTCGCCGGAGGCGCGCAGCGCCACCATCGCCTCGGTGGCCAGGGCCGTCGCCGCCGCCGCTGCGGAACGAGATGGCGGTTGACGCGCACCGATCCGTGTAAGCGTCCCTTAAGTGGTTGTCTGCCAAGGCTTAACCGACAAGCGGTGGCACCGAGACGAGGGCTCGGGCGCCGCTTTACCAGCGTGTCGGAGGGGTGAATGATGATCGAGGGCCTCAAGCACCGCATCCGCGCCGCGGGACGCCGGCCCCGATCGCCCAATGAGGCAACGCTTGCCGCACTTGCTTTTGGGATCGCCGCCTTGAGCACATCCGCCAACCCGGCCTCCGCCGACGAGCGACCGCATTACGACGGCTTCCGTCAGGGCACGTATCTCTCCTACCTCAACGCGGGGGAGGATGGCGCCGAGATCACGCGCTCGCCGCGCCTCGGCCTGTCCTTCGGGGATGAGGTGCGCCCGGTCCTGATGGATACCGGCTCCACCGGCATCGTCGTCTCGGCGAGCCGGATCCCCGGCTTCGAGACGATGCCGTCGCGGCCCGGACGGCTCACCTACAGCAGTTCCGGGCGGATCATGATCGGACGCTGGGTGACGCTGCCCGTCACGCTCGTCGGCGGCAACGGGGCCAGCGTGACCACCTCACCGCTCCCCGTCCTGGCGGTCACCGAGATCGCGTGCACGAACAATGCCCGCGCCTGTACGCCGGAGACGATGCCCGGCCACGTGGCCATGCTGGGCATCGGCTTCGGACGGGAGGGCGACTCGCAGCGCCAGAGCACGCCCGACACCAACCCGCTCCTCAACCTCGCGCCTGACGGCAGGAGCCCCGCACGGCGCGGCTACGTGGTGACGCGGGACGGCATCCATGCGGGTCTCACCGCAGCCAATACGCGCGGCGACATTCGCTTCGTGAAGCTCGATCCCCACCCCGACATTCCCGGCGAATGGCAGGGCGTCCCGGTCTGCATCACGGTGAACGGCCAGGCACCCGGCGCCTGCGGCCGGGCGCTCGTCGATACGGGCGTGTCGGCGATGTACCTGACCTTGCCGACAGGGGCCGTGGACGGTGCCGTCACTTCCGATGACGACGGCCGAAGCCAGTTCCTGCCCGGCACCCGCCTCGGCTTCACCTTTCCCGGACGAGGCTCCGAACCGGCGGCGGCCTACGACATCGTCATCGGCGACGAGTCCCGACTCTCGCCGGGCAAAGTGACCCTCAACACCCGTCGCCCGGAGCCCTTCGTCAATACCGGCCTGCGCTTCCTCAATGGCTTCGACGTGCTTTACGACGCCGATGGCGGCTATTTCGGGTTTCGCAGGCGGTAGAGCATAGTCGACGCAAGCGTCTTTGCGATGACATTTGCCGAATGTGTCCCGGATACCGGACCGAAACAGACGTTTACAATTCTGATCTCGCTATCCCCTTCGAATCCCTCCGCCGAGGCGTCATAAACGGCCACCGGATGGACGAGACATGACGCAGACGAATTCCGCCACGCCCCATATCCTCGTGGTCGAGGACGACCGCGAGATCAGCGCCCTGGTGGCGCGCTACCTCCGCGCCAACGAATGCCGGGTGAGCCTCGCAGGGGACGGGCGCGAGATGGACAAGGCGCTGGCGGATGCGCGCGTCGACCTCATCGTGCTCGACCTGATGCTGCCGGGTGAGGACGGGTTGAGCCTGTGCCGGCGCCTGCGCGCGGGGTCCTCGATCCCGATCCTGATGCTCACCGCCAAGGCCGAGGAGATCGACCGGATCGTCGGGCTCGAGATCGGGGCGGACGATTACCTCGCCAAACCGTTCAACCCGCGCGAGCTTCTCGCCCGCATCCGCGCGATCCTGCGGCGGGGCGCGAGCGCCGAGGCTGCCGGCGACGATGGCGCCCGCCGGCTGCGCTTCCTCGACTGGACCCTCGACGTGTCCCTGCGTCAGCTCCTCAGCCCGGACGACGCCCGCATCACCATCACGGGGGCGGAATTCGACCTGCTGCACGTGCTCTGCCTGAGACCCGGCCGGGTGCTCTCGCGCGACCAGCTCCTCGACCTGACCCAGGGACGGGCCGCTGGCCCATACGAGCGGAGCATCGACGTTCTCATCAGCCGCATCCGCCAGAAGATCGAGGCCGACCCTCGCAACCCGGAGATCATCCGCACCATCCGCTCCGGCGGCTACCTGTTCACCCCGGCGGTGACGCGATCATGAGCGCGGCCACGAAGGGCCGGTGGGGGCGCCTCCTCGGCTTTCCGCCCCGCAGTATCGCCGGCCAGATCGCGATGCTCAGCGTGGCCGCCATCGTCGTCAGCCATGCGGTGGCGACCCTGGCCTTCCTGATGCTGCGCGAACCCTGGAACCCGGACAACCATCCGGGCGTAGCCGCGACACGGCTGGCCACCATCGTTCGCCTGCTCGATGCCGCTCCGCCGGGGGATCGGCCGCGCCTGCTGCAGGATGCGGCACGCAGCCTGCCCGGCCTGCAGCTCGAAGCGGCCCCGGGCCTGCCGGAAACTCCCGCCCCCAACACTCGGGACGGGCAGGCCGACCATCCCATAGTCCAGCGCATGCGCGACGGGTTCGGACGGCCCCTCACGATCACCGATCTCTCGTCTCCGGGGAAAGTGCCGGAGACGGCCAGTGGCATTCGGATCGGCATCACGACGCCGTCCGGTGCGAGCCTGCGCGCGACCCTGCCGGATGACGTCCGGTCTCCGTTCGGCCCCGGCCCGATCATCTTCACCTTCGTCCTCCTCGGCATCACCCTGTCGCTCATGTCGATCTGGGCGACGCGGGCCTTGACCGCTCCGCTGGCGAAACTCGCCGAGGCCGCCGATGCCTTCGGCACGGGCATGAACCTCGTGGCGCTGCCCCGGAACGGCCCGAAGGAGGTGATGGCCGTGTCCCGCGCCCTCGACACGATGCGCGGCCGCGTCCGCCGCCTCATCGACGATCGAACTCAGATGCTGGCGGCAATCAGCCACGATCTGCGCACCCCGATCACCCGTTTGCGGCTGCGGGCCGAATTCATCGAGGACGATCACGCACGCACCATGACCCTACGCGACCTCGACCAGATGAACGGGCTGGTGGACGCCGCCCTGTCCTTCGTCCGGGACGGTCAGGCCGGGGGCACCCAGACTCTCGTCGACCTCGCTTCCCTGGTCCAGACCGTGTGCGACGGCTTCGCCGATGTCGGCGCGGACGTGCGTGTGGAACAGACGCGGCACGTCCTCGTGCGCGGCCGGGCGGACGAGCTCCAGCGGGCCATCGTCAACCTCGTCGATAATGCGGTGAAGTATGGCGGCGCGGCGCGGCTGACGATGCACCCGTCGGATCAGGGCGTGGCTCTCGAAGTGTCCGATGACGGTCCCGGCATTCCGGCGGCCGAGCGCGACGCCATGGTGCAGCCTTTCGTACGCGGAGACCGGGCCCGGAATCTCAACGAGGCCAGCGGCTTCGGCCTCGGTCTGTCGATCGTTCTCGCCATCGTGGAGGGGCATGGCGGCCGGCTGACCCTGTCGAACAAGCTCCCCCACGGCCTCGTGGCCCGTATCGACCTGCCCCTCGCCGTCGCTCAGGGAGGGCAGCTGCGCGCGTCTCCATCGACGAACCCTGGGACCGTCGCCCCGGTCGTCTCGTGAATTTGGCATCCGACTGTTTCGGGATGCGGGTTCGAAACATCGCGAAACTCTTGTGCCGGGCGCGGGAAAGATCCGCTTAACCCTGGGTGCCGCTCACTCGACACCCGTCGCGAACTTCCCGCGGCGGCATTCGACCGAGGCGACCGCGCCATGACATCCGTCAGTTCTACCCAGACCTCCGCCACGTTCCAGGCCCAGCGTCCGCCGCCGTCCAGAGGCAATCCGGTCGCGCAGGCCATCGCCAGCGAGGTCTCCACCGGCGGCATCAGCGCCACCGACGGCACCGCTCTCACCGACGCCCTCGATTCCATCGATTCGAGCCTCAAGAGCGAGAGCTCCAACGCGACCGGCAGAACGAGCACACGCCTCGACCCGTCGCAGATCGAGGACACGATCGGCAGCCTCATCGAGGATCAGGTCTCCAGCGGCGACCTCACCACCGATCAGGCCGAGACCCTGAAGACGCTGTTCGAAGCCAACGCGTCGGGCAGGGGAGGAGTTGGGGGCGCAGGTGGCGCGGGCGCTCGACCGGCCGGCCCGCCGCCATCCGAGGTTGAGGCACAAGGCGCGTCATCCTCGACAGACATGTCGGCCGGCGTCAGCGAGCTTCTCGACAGCTTCATGACGACGCTCCAGGAATCGCAGACGAGTGCATCCGGTTACGCCGCCTCCGGTGCCAAGGCGTCCGGCGCGAGCGCCAGCGCCCTGTTGTTCGACTTCAACACGTAAGGGCGGTCCCTCCCGGTGCCCGGCATCCACGCCCAGGCACCGGGGGGGGGCTACACGCCGGGGGCCTTCCTTAGAACTCCATGTCGAGTTCTTCGATCTCGTTGGGCTCGGCGGCGGCCGCCTCGCTCCATTCCACCATCAGGGGCCAGGCGAGGATGGTGTCGCGATAGGCCGCGACGTTGCGGGGCAGCGAGACGTCGTAGGTCTGGAACCGCGTGCAGACCGGCGCGAACATGGCGTCGGCGAGGCTCGGACGCGTGCCGAACAGGAACGGACCGCCGTAGCGCGCCAGGCAATCCTCGACGATGGTGATGACGCGCTCGATATCGCCCCTGGCTCCGTTGAAGATCTTGAAATTGGTGTGGCGGGCCTTGAGGTTCATCGGCAGGGCCGAGCGCAGGTTGATGAACCCTCCATGCATCTCGCCCGAGATCGAACGGCAGCGCGCCCGCGCCACCGGATCCTTCGGCAGGAAGCCCGCATCGGGGTAGGTCTCGTTGAGATACTGGGAGAGGGCCAGGGTATCCCAGACCTCGATCTCGCCATGGACGAGGCGGGGCACGAGGAAGGACGGCGACAGGTGTAGAAGCTCGGCCCGTGAGGATTCGTCGTCACCGGACAGGACCTCGACCTCGAAATCGAGCCCGGCCATGCGGCAGACCAGCCATCCCCGGAGCGACCAGGATGAGTAGTTCCGGCTCGAAATCGTGAGCGTGGCGACTGACATGTCCATCCCCTGTCTTCTCATCCCCGGCCGTCCATAAGGTTTTCGGCCCGAGCTGTGCAGGGGGCATCCAAGTCTCGTGCCGCATCGAACCGGCCTTCGCCGAAGGAGAAAAACCTTTCCCGTCTCGTCGATGGGACAGTGATGCATTCTCACAACATTTATTACAGATCGTACCTGCAGCCGATTGCGTTGCGCGCAACCGTGGCTCAGCCTAGCGGGCTGTGACGACCGTCGGAGGCGATCCCGGCGGTTGAGCACAACGAAGCGAATGACCCGCTATCCGATCGTTCGCGCAGGAGTTCGAGCGTCATGCTCTACGATGCCTTCGAAGTGCAGTCCGACCTTGCCCAGCGCACGCGCTCCTGGGGGAAGCTCGTCCACGACGCCGTATCGCCCTGGGTCGGGTCGCGAAATGCGGCGCCGATGAACTGGTGGTCGGCCGGCGCCAGGATGATGATGCGCGCGGGCCTGACCTTCGCCCGGCCCGCCTTCGGCATCGACAGCGTCCGGGTCGGCAACCGCGAAGTGTCGGTGAGCGAGGAGGCGACGTTCTCGACCCCGTTCGGGACGCTTCTGCGCTTCAGGAAGGACATCGATTCCGAGCAGCCCAAGGTGCTCGTCGTCGCGCCGCTCTCGGGCCATTTCGCCACGTTGCTGCGCGGCACGGTGCGCACCCTGCTGGCCGACCACGACGTCTACATCACCGATTGGCATAATGCCCGCGACGTGCCGCTCGCCGACGGTCCGTTCGGGTTCGACGATTACGTGGATCACCTGGTGCAGTTCCTCGGCGTGATGGGCGAGGGCTCGCATGTCGTGGCGGTCTGTCAGCCGGCGGTCCAGGCGCTCGCCGCCGCCGCCGTCATGGCCCAGTCGAAGGACATCGCGCATCCGCGCAGCATGACGCTCATGGCCGGGCCGGTGGATTGCCGCATCAGCCCGACCTCGGTGAACAAGCTCGCCACCTCGAAGCCGATCGCGTGGTTCGAAAAGAACCTCATCGCCACGGTTCCCCAGCGTCATGCTGGGGCCGGCCGTCGGGTCTATCCCGGCTTCATGCAGGTCTCGGCCTTCGTCTCGATGAACGCCAAGCGCCACCAGCAGAGCCATGCAGACCTGTTCTGGCATCTCGCCAACGGCGAGGCCGACAAGGCCAACCAGATCGAGACGTTCTACGACGAGTATTTTGCCGTCCTCGACCTCGCGGCCGAGTTCTACATCGAAACCGTCCAGACGGTGTTCCAGGATTACACCCTCGCCAAGAACGAACTGACCTATCGCGGAAATCCCATCGACATGCGGTCCATCCGCAAGACCGCGCTGATGACCGTGGAGGGCGAGCGCGACGATATCTGCGCCGTCGGGCAGACCATGGCGGCGCACGACCTGTGCGGCAGCCTCCCCCCGCACATGAAGAGCCACCACCTGCAGGCGGGCGTCGGCCATTACGGCGTCTTCACCGGCCGCAAGTGGGAGGGCCAGACCTACCCGCTCGTGCGCAACTTCATCCAATCGCACGCATGAGGATGCGGGTCCGGCTCAGGATTTAACCGAGAGCGGTTGGAACTCGTGTCCGCTTGGTGTATGAGCCTGCCCCAAGTGAGTTTTCAGCGTCGATTCGAGACCGTCACACACAGGTCCCTCCCTGGAGCGATCCAGGGTATGGGGCTATTGGCGGTTTGCCCTCGTCGAACAGGCGGGGGCGTTCGGAGAGGGCGCCGTCCGACAAACATACGTCTCTAAAGGATCAAGTCCGTTGCAGGTACTCGTTCGCGATAACAACGTCGACCAGGCACTCCGCGTTCTCAAGAAGAAGATGCAGCGCGAGGGCATCTTCCGCGAGATGAAGCAGCGCAAGGCCTACGAGAAGCCCTCCGTGCGCAAGGCTCGCGAGAAGGCCGAGGCCGTGCGCCGCGCCCGCAAGCAGGCCCGCAAGACCGCGATCCGTGAGGGCCTGATCGCCGCTCCGAAGCCGAAGCCCCGTTTCGGCGCCGGTGCGCCGCGTCGTCCGGGCGGTTCGCCTTTCGCTCCGAGCGCCGCTCCCTCGGCCAACGTCGCCTCGTAAGACCGACCGGCGGCCGATCCTGTATCGGCCCCGAACGCGGTTACTGGCGCTACCGTCCCATCTCTCAGAATGCCCGGCCGCCGATGCGTCCGGGCATTCTGTCGTTTCAGGCGATCCCCACGGCGGCGGAGGCGTGCTCGGCTTCCACCAGGACATCGAGGGCGCGCCAGGGCTTCTGCATGTAAATGGCCTGTTCGGGCAGGCGACCGGTGCTGCGCTCGTCGTAGCCCGAGGTCAGGACCATCCGAACATCGGGCCAGCGCCGCTCCACGGTCCGCGCCAGGGCGATGCCGTCCATGGCCCCGCCGAGGCGCACATCGGCGAACAGCAGGGCGACGTTCATGCCCTTGCGCTCGAGAACGCCGATGGCCGCCTCGGCGCTGTCACAGGCAATCACGTCGAGATCGGTTTCCTCGAGAATGGCTGCAGCGAGGTCGCGAACCGCTGCATCGTCCTCAACCACGAGGGCAACGGGGCCGTCGATCTGGGCTGGCGACACGGTGTCGGCGGTCGCGTGAATGGTATGATTCATGAGGTCTCCTTCTTGGAATGGGGGCGGGCGCGATCGCGGCCCCGCAGGGCGTCATGCGCCCGGTCGATGATTCGATTGTTCGAAGGCTGCGCCGCCTGGCCGGGATCGGCAAGGGTGCCAGCCGCCGCCACGGCCATGCGCCTCTCGCTCCATAAAAAGCGGAACCGCCTCAAAGCGGGCTTGGTGGCAGCCTAAGATCCGAGAATGCACGAAATCGAGCGTCTCTGCGCATCGTCTGCGCAGACGCACAAGGTTCAGGCATACCGCAACGCATTAACGATCTGTTCACCGCAAAAGATCGAATGTTACAGTTCAACGACCGTCAAGCTGGATCATGGAACGGTTTCTGTTTCCCGATCCGGGGAGGGGTGCCGAAACAGGGGGTTGTTGCTCAGCCATGTGCCGCTTTCTCGCCTATAGCGGTGATCCGGTCTTCCTGACCGATCTCGTCTGCGCGCCGACGCACTCGCTGGTGCATCAGTCGCTGCACGCCACCGAGGCGAAGACGGAGACCAACGGCGACGGTTTCGGCATCGGCTGGTACGGCGAACGGACCGATCCGGGCCAGTATCGCGACGTCTGCCCGGCCTGGTCGGACGAGAACCTCGTCAACCTCTGCCAGCAGGTCCGCGCGCGGATGTTCTTCGCCCATGTGCGCGCCTCCACCGGCACGGCCACCACGCGGGCGAACTGCCATCCCTTCGCCCATGGCCGGCACCTGTTCATGCATAACGGCCAGATCGGCGGTTATCACCGCATCAAGCGGCGGATCGAGGCCCTAATCCCGGACGCGCTCTACGAAGCGCGGCGCGGCACCACCGATTCCGAGGCGATCTTCCTCCTGGCGCTGGCCAACGGTCTTGCCGATGACCCGATCGGTGCCATGGCCGAAACCCTCTCGACGGTCCGCGACCTGATGCAGGCGGCCGGGATCACCGAGGCCCTGCGCTTCACCTCCGTCGTCACCGACGGCGAGACCCTGACGGCCTATCGCTGGGCCTGCGACGGCCGCCCGCCGAGCCTCTATTACCGCCAGACCGAAACCGGCCTCGTAGTGGTCTCCGAGCCCATCGACGATTGCAAGGAGGGCTGGATCGTGATCCCGCGCGGCGGCACGCTGCAGGCGACGCGCGGTGGCACGGTGACGGTGAAGGGCGCCGACGAGGCGCGGGTCCGCATCGCCGCCTGAGACCGCTCCCGAGGGTTGCGGCACGGAGGGTTGCGGCGCTGGCGCGAAGGGCGGACAACCCATGCTCCTTCGAGAGCGTGAGCCGCCGATGACCGATACGGACGTGACCCTTCACATCGCCGGGGCCTGGACGCCCGGTTCCGACGCGCGGACGATCCCCGTCCTCAACCCCGCCACCGGCGACGCCATCGGCACCGTGGCGGTGGCGACGCGCAACGATCTCGACCGTGCCCTGGAAGCCGCCCGTCGCGGATTCGCCGAATGGCGCAGGGTCGCGGCCTTCGATCGCGCCAAGGTGATGCGGCGGGCCGCCGATCTGCTCCGTTCGCGCGTCGACGACATCGCCCGGACGATGACGCTGGAACAGGGCAAGCCGCTGACCGAAGCGCGGGTGGAGACGCTTGCCGCCGCCGACGTCATCGACTGGTTCGCCGAGGAAGGGAAACGCGCCTACGGCCGCATCATCCCCGCCCGCGTGCCGGGCGTGACCCAGATGGTTCTGCGCGAGCCGGTGGGTCCCGTGGCCGCCTTCACGCCCTGGAACTTCCCGATCAACCAGGCCGTCCGCAAGCTGTCGGCGGCGCTCTGCGCCGGCTGCTCGGTGATCCTGAAGGGGCCGGAAGATACGCCGGCGAGTTGCGCCGAACTCGTCCGCGCCTTCCTCGATGCCGGGGTGCCGGGTGACGTGCTGTCCCTGGTCTTCGGCGATCCGGCCGAGATCTCGTCCTACCTGATCCCGCATCCGGTCATCGCCAAGATCTCGTTCACCGGCTCCACTCCGGTGGGCAAGGAGCTCGCGGCTTTGGCCGGGCGCCACATGAAGCGCATCACCATGGAACTCGGGGGCCACGCCCCCGCCCTGGTCTTCGCCGACGCGGATGTGGAGAAGGCCGTCTCGGTGCTCGGCGCCAACAAATTCCGCAATGCCGGGCAGGTCTGCGTCGCGCCGACCCGCTTCCTCATCCACGATTCCGTCTACGACCGCTTCGTCGAGGGGTTCGTGGCGCATGCACAGGGCATCAGGGTCGGCGACGGGCTCGATCCCGAGACCCAGATGGGACCGTTGATCCATGCCCGCCGGCGCGAGGCGATGGAATCCCTGGTGGCCGATGCCGTAGCGCAGGGCGCGGAGCTCCGCACCGGCGGCAAGCGCATCGGCAACCGCGGCCATTTCTTCGAACCGACCGTGCTCGCCGAGACCCCGCTCACTGCGCGGATCATGAACGAGGAGCCGTTCGGCCCCGTGGCCCTGGTCCAGCGCTTCTCCGACGACGAGGCCGCCTTCGCCGAGGCCAACCGGCTGCCCTATGGTCTGGCCGCCTACGCCTATACGCGCTCGGCCTCCCGCGCGACGGAGATCGCCGCCCGGGTCGAGAGCGGCATGCTCGGCATCAACCATCACGGCCTCGCCTTCCCCGAAACCCCCTTCGGCGGCATCAAGGATTCCGGCTACGGCAGCGAGGGCGGCTCGGAGGCGATCGAGGCCTATCTGACGACGAAGTTCGTGAGCCAGGCGAGCGCCTGAACACCCGCATTCGGTAGGCTGGACAAGCAAAACGCTCCATGGGGCAGACCCCATGGAGCGATGATGCACGCCTTTGCTCCGGCCACGCTCACGGGAGCGGCCCTAGCGAGTCGGGGGGTCGACGATCTCGGCAACGATGCGCCGGGTCGCGGGAGCACGCGGGGTCAGGGCCGGCGTGGTGGTTAGTTCGGAGGCCGGACGCACAGCGGCCGTGACGCGGGCCTGCTCCCGATAGAGCGTGGGGGTGACGGTGATGCGCTCGTCGGCGGTCGCGGTACCGACCAGGGTGGCGGAGGCGAGAGCGGCGAGGACAAGGCTACGAACGGTCATAATATTGATCCCTCTGATGTTTCGGGGCCGATGCCCCGTTTCGTGAGACCGATATATTTTGCGGCGCACCATTCATCAAACAGATAGTATCGATATCCGGTATCGACCGTATCAATGCGATGCTTCCAACTGGGCCGCGCGGCCGTTTACGTCTCCAGCCGTTTCGATCCGCATACGTCGCTCGAAAGCGTGAGACAGGATGGGATGTCTCACCCTGTCTCGTCATCGGCTGGGCTTGTCACTTCACCAAGGGTTTGAGACCTAAGTCCCGAAGCCGAGGCGCCTCGGATCGGCAGCCGGTGGACGCCGCCCTCCGCCAATGAGGTGGAGCTTCGACGTCGTTCTCAGCCCTGTCGTCAGTAGCGGGGGGCATCGACGCGTGCACCCCAGATATTGAGCGTGCGGATCGACGGCTTAGACGGAGCGTCCACGGTCTCTGCGCTCGCCTTGGCCGATGCGTAGGACCGCTTTGGCACGATGGAAGCGGTGTTCGGCGAGTTGGTGGCGGATGCGATCAAGGTCGCTTGGGTACCGGGGACAGTGAAGCGATGCCCCCAGGCGTCGAACGACCTCGCCGGCTCGGCCTTGGCAGGAACGATGGCAGCGGCGACGAGTGTGAGGATGGCGCCGGTGATGAAGGTGGAGCGAGTGGTCATGATACGACGTCCTGTTCGGTGAGCGTTCGTCGGGGGAGGTTTCCGATGACCCGACGCTTCGGCCCGTTGCAATAACGTTGATATAAACGTAGCGCCGCGGCCTGCGGTGCGCGTCCGCACATAGGTTGATATCAATTATATTCCGAGGAGGTCTCGTTTGGCAGGGGCTGTACAAAACCCGCAGGGCCATTATCTCGTTGGTATCAACACTCCGGGGGAATTTCGTATGACCGGACATCCGGTCCTCACTCCACAGATCGCGGCCAGGGTCGAACAAGCCTGCTTCAGCTTCGCGGCTCAGAAGGCGGCACGCGCCATTGGCCGGCGCTATGACGCGGCGCTCCGCCCGACCGGCCTCTCGAACTGGCAGTTTACGCTGCTGATGATGCTCGTCCGAGACGAGGCTCCGACCATCGGCGCGCTGGCACAGGCCCTAGCGATGGATCGCACGACCATCACCGCGAACGTGAAGCCCCTGGAACGACGCGGGCTGCTAAGAATCGAGGCCGATGCGGACGACAGGCGCGTCAGACGCATCCTGCTTACCGACGAAGGTCGCACAGTCTTGGCACAGGCGTACCCGCTCTGGGAGAAGGCGCAAGCCGCTTGCGCCGAACATCTCGGCGCGATCGATCAGACCATTTACCGTGCCGCCGTGGCCGCGCTCACGATGTGATCAGGCCCGGCAGGGCACTCGGGGCTTGTCGCGCCCGGAGATCTTCCCACTTTGCTCGAAACATTCGCGAGGTGCAAGAAACCGGTGCTCCTCAGTAACGCACCGTCGCCCGCACGCCGAACACCGCGGCATTCTTGATCCGGGCGCCATCGGGATCGCGCGGATTGGGCACGCCGCCGCCCGGGCGAAAGATGTACTGGATGTCCGGCTGAACCGTGACGCCGGGTCCGAGGACGGCCTGATAGGTCGCCTCGATCACGGCCTCGCTGCTCCGACGGGGTCCACTCGCGCCGCCGAAGCGGATCACATCGGTGTCGAACCCGCGGGCACTGTCCGAGATGCGGGCCAGGGCGAAGGCGACGCCGATCGTGTCGTCTGACCGTCCCTTGAAGAGGCCCTTATAGGCAATGCCCATATCGGCGTAGAAATCCACGATGTTGCGGTCAGAGGGCGAACCGGACAGGCGCAGGAACACACTGGCACCGTCATTCGGGTCATCGGGCTCGCGGTAGATGGTCTGGTCGATGATGCCGTAGAGGCCGCTATCGCCGCGAAAGCGCCGGGCGATGCCGGTGGTGGACGGATCGGCCAGTGAGCGCCCGGCCTCGTCGAAACGCTGGCTGTCGAACCGGCCAAAATGATGCCAGCCCCCCAGCGTCACCGTGCCGGGATCGCCCTCATCACCCTGCGCGATGTTGTACGCATAGGCGGCCTCCGCGATGACGAGGGCGGGATCGCTGGTGCGGAAATTCGTGCCGGTGCGGTTGCGGCGCTGAGGATCGAGATCGCTGGGGTAAGGCCCTGCTGGATCGCCGTCGAAGACGCCGACCTGCAGCGAGAAATTCTGGTTCGGGACGTATTTCGCCCGGATCGCCGGCACCGCCAGCGGGTAGATCGGACCGCCGCTCGGCAGCACCTCCGCCATGATGTTGGGCCAGCCGAAGGTGGAATTGATGAACAGCGTGCCGGTCTGAGTCACGGCGAATTCGGTATCGGCCGCGATCTGACCGACCTTCAATCCGAACTGTCCGTCGAACAGCTTCTGTTCCAGCCAGATTTCGTAGAGCCGCGAAGAGGGCAGTGCCTCGATGGCGCTCACGGTGATGAAATTGTTGACGTAGTAGCGCGACAGGCCGGTGCCGTGGATGAGGTAGAGATTGGTGTGGAAGGTCGCCCCTTGCCAATCTGCCAGCTTCTCGAGGTCGGCATCGAACTGGATATCCAGGCGCCCTTCGACGATCGCACCGCGCCGTACACCGCCCGTTGCGTTGCCGAAGCTCTCGCCGATATAGGTGAGGCTGTACTCGATGCCTTTGGTCTTCAGAAAGGAACGCAGGCCATAGGGGTCGCCATACGGGCCGAGCTGGTCCTGTATCGAGGTGTTGAGGTTGGCCGAAGGCTTGGCCGAGGTCACCGACTGCGCCACCGACGTCTGCGGATCGCCGCCGGCGCCGCGCGGTGAGCCGATATCGAGCCCCTCCAGCGCCAGACGCGCCTGCCGTGCCGCAATCTCGGCAGCGGTCTGGGCGTGGGCGCCAGACACGGCAAGGCCGGACATCAGGGCTGCGACGGTCGCAAGAGGAAACGAGCGGAGCATCATTCCTCGGAAAAGCGTGTCCCAGGGCGACCGACCCCCGCTCGCGCTCTATCATGCAGAGCGTGACAGAGCTGTAACCGATACGAGGGAGCGATGTGGCCGCAGGGATTCCCTATCCCGGTGTGTCGCGCTTCCCACATCCGCTTCAGAGCAGTGCTCTGTGAGGAGCGCCTTACTTGCCGGTCCAGTTCGGCGGGCGCTTGGCCAGGAACGCCTCCATGCCCTCGCGGAAATCGGCGCTCGTGTAGCACATGAGGATGAGATCGTCGTCGGGCCGTTCCGATGCCTCCTCCTCGGCGGCGAGGCGGCGCAGACCTTCCTTCGTGGCGCGTAGGGTCAGCGGTGCATGGCCGGCAAGCTGCGTCGCGAGTTCCGTCGCCCTGGCGGCGAGAGCGGCGGCATCTTCCACGACTTCGCCGACGAGACCGGCCGAAAGCGCCTCCTCCGCGCCGAACAACCGAGCGGTGAAGATCATGTCCTTCACCCGTGCGGGACCGATGAGGCCGGACAGGCGCTGAAGGTTCGACATGGACAGGCAATTGCCGAGCGTCCGCGCAATGGGAAAGCCGAACCGGGCATCGCGTGTGGCGATGCGTAGGTCGCAGGAAGCCGCGATGGCGGCACCGCCGCCGGTACAAGCGCCGGCGACAGCGGCGATGACCGGCACGCGCAGACGCTCGAGCGTGCCGAGGACCTTGTCCATGAAGCGCTCGTATCCAAGGGCGTCGTCCGGGCTGGAGAAGTCCCGGAACTGGGCGATATCGGTGCCGGCGGCGAAGGCCTTCTCACCGGCGCCGGTAATGACGAGAGCCTTGATCCGTTCGTCCGCCTCGATCCGTCCGCACAGGTCGATGAGGCCCTGATACATCGCGAAGGTCAGGGCGTTTCGTGCCTGTGGCCGGTTGAGGACGATGCGGGCGATGCCGGCATCGTCGGTTTCGAACAGGATCTCGTCGGTGGCGCTCATGCGGGGTTCCCATGCCGGACCGGCCGTTCATCGGCCTCTTCGACACAGGTCTTGCCCATCCGTGCCGCTTTGGGCAACCGCAGGGAGACCGGACAGGCGGCCTTCGATGCCCTCGGCTCCGATCAGAACAGCGCCGGGACGAACATATCCTGCGGAACTGGCTGGCGGGCGTAATCCTCGTGGCGCATGCGCTCGGGCAGATGCACCGGCGGGTGCTCCACGTCGCCATAGGGGATCTGCGTGAGGAGATGGCTGATGCAGTTGAGGCGGGCCTTCTTCTTGTCCACGGCCTCGACCACCCACCACGGCGCCTCGGGAATGTGCGTGCGGGCGAGCATCACTTCCTTCGCCTTGGTATAATCCTCCCAACGGCGACGGGATTCGACGTCCATCGGTGAGAGCTTCCACTGCTTCAGGGGATCGTGGATGCGCATGTTGAAGCGCAGTTCCTGCTCCTGATCGGTGATCGAGAACCAGTATTTCAACACGATGATGCCGGACCGTACCAACATGCGTTCGAATTCCGGCGCGGACTGGAAGAACTCTTCGTACTGGTCCGGCGTGCAGAACCCCATCACGCGCTCGACGCCGGCGCGATTGTACCAGGAGCGGTCGAACAGCACGATCTCGCCGCCCGCCGGCAGATGCGCGACGTAGCGCTGGAAATACCATTGCGTGCGCTCGCGCTCGCTGGGAGCCGGAAGCGCGGCAACGCGACAGACGCGCGGATTGAGACGCTGGGTGATGCGCTTGATGGCCCCGCCCTTACCAGCCGAATCTCGCCCTTCGAAGATCACGACCACGCGGAGCTTCTGGGCCTGGACCCAATCCTGCAGACGAACCAGCTCGTGTTGGAGCCGAAACAGCTCACGGAAATAGACTCGCCGGTCCATGCTGGGCGGACGCGGGCTTGCATCGATTTCGCTAACCAGTCGCTCAAGGCGCTCGTCTTCTAGTTCCATCTCCAATTCTTCATCGAAGTCGTCGGCCATCTCTCGACGAATAGCCTCGATATCGAAAGGACGAGTCCCGGCGCGCGTGCCGTCCATAACATTGCCTTCCTGATGAATGGGAATGATCCAGGCCCTTGGATCACAACTGCATGACAGTAAGGAGACCTCCTCGGCGACGGCAACGAGCTCCCTAGAGCCTGTATTGGCCTGCATTCTCATGCGGGATTGTCGAGGGCATTTTTGGCCGGGAGGACGGCGACGCAAGCGAGCCGTCTGGTTGCGACATCCAGGGCGTTCGGCACGTTGTCGGTGCGGGCCGCCCCAATGGCGAAGCCCACCGAAGATTCATTCAACGTCTCGGCGCTGTTCCAGCACGACATCCTTCGACAAGCTCAAGATGAGGGCAGCTCTGATCCGGCGGCTTCTCGATGGCGGGGTGGCGCGTGCCCTGGATCAAGCACCAATCCTGGCAGCGCTCGACCGTGAGGCGCCGTCGAATTTGGCAGAGTGCAGGCTGGACAATCTCTTTTTGCCGTCATCAAGGGCAGCCAGCGCAACGCGATCCTGCACGTTCGCTGAAGCCAGGACATGCCCTTCGGCATCGATCAACGCCACGCGTTTGTGCCCGGCCAGCTTCTGGGTGCCATCCTAGCCGCGCAGCCCTGCACGCCAATGCAGGTGACGCTTTTCTCCGGGCTACGACGAAACTTCGCGGCTACACACAACCTCTCTGTTTCAAACATTCGTCCGGTTTCGGATTTCATCCGTTCTGCGCCGCCACTCCAGACGGTGAACTATCCCCGCGTGCCCCAGCGTACGCCCATCCGGCTCGGGGCCGCCGCATCGGGGCCGATCGGGGGACCGCTCGGCCGGGCGACCGGCGGGGAGGACGGCTCTGCGGCCTCCTCCTCTGAGGCGGTGAAGGCCTCCTTCGAGAACTGGCCCGCCTTGCGGAAGGTCCAGAGGTAGCCGGGCACGATGGCGGCCATCGCGGTGGGCAGGATGCCGAGCCCGTCCAGCGTGCGGCCTTCCGCCTTGGCGGCTTCCGAGACTACGTTGTCGGTCTGGAGCAGCGTGACCTGGTCGCGGGTGAGCTTGAGGCTGTCCGGCAGCAGGCCGAGGCTCAGCGTGTCCACGGTCTCGATCACGCGGGCCTGCAGCATGGCGATGGGCTTGGGCAGGTCGACGACGAGGCGGCGGCGGCGGGTGGTCTTCAGCATGTAGCGGACGAGGCCGTCGAGGGTCTCGACCTCCGGGCCGCCGAGTTCGTAGACGCGGCCGGCCTCGGCCTGCCCGTCCACCGCGCGGGCCACGGCCTCGGCCACATCGCCGACGAAGACCGGCTGGAAGCGCGTCTCGGCTCCGGCGAGGGGGAGGACCGGGAGCACGCGGGCGAGCGACGCGAAACGGTTGAAGAAGCTGTCTCCGGGGCCGAAGACCAGGGAGGGACGCAGGACCACAGCCCGGGGCTGGGCCGCCAGCACCTTCGCCTCGCCCAGCGCCTTCGAGCGCGCGTAGAGAGAGTCGGAATGCGGGTCCGCCCCGATGGCCGAGACGTGGACCAGGGGCGCGCCGATTGCGGCGGCGGCACGGGCGATCTCGCCCGCCCCTTCAGCCTGAAGCGTGAGGAATCCCTGCCTGCCGGTCTCCTGGAGGATGCCGACGAGGTTCACCACCGCGTCGGCTCCCTCCACCGCCCTGGCGATGGAATCCGGGTAGCGCAGGTTCGCCTGCACGGCGACGATCTGCCCGACCTTGCCGAGAGGCTGCAGGAACAGGGCGAGGTCCGGCCGCCGGACCGCGACCCGGATACGGTAGCCGCGCTTGGCCAGCGCCCGCACCACATGGCGTCCGATGAAGCCCGAACCGCCGAAGACGGTGACCAGCTGCGATGACGGACGCGGCAATGACGGTCCGGCGAAAGGAGAGGTCGAAGCGTCGAAGCCGGTCATCGCCTGGTTCCCACCTGTCATCCGAGATGCCCTGCCACGCCCTGTCCGGGCCGGGGCCGAGTCTCTGTCCGTCACCACTGAACGCGGGATTACCATCGCTCGCGCATCGATAGCTAGGGCCGTTGACCGCAGCGCGGGAGGCCCAGGCGGCGATGAAACATTCGGCGAGGGAAAACCCCCGATACCCCGTCGTTCACGGAGGGGCCGGCGGTCGGCACCCTGTGGCGAAGGTCGGCTCCGCGACGCGTCCGATGCACCCCGGGTGATCGTCTCACCGAGGCGAGGTCGACGGGGGGGAAATAGAATGTTCTCGCTGAACGGCTGCCTATCGAAAGATTGTCCCTATCTGCAGCAAGAAAATGTATTTCCATTCCTTTGACTATAGGGCCGGTTTGTAAGAGATTTCATCTATCAAAGACGAAGCACAAGCAGTGAATGATAATGTGCTTGCTGCAATAATGTATTCAACTGAGGCTTTCGCTCCAGATGAATGCCTGGTTTCTCACATTCGCGGATAGAACTATGACCCGCCCGAGCCATCGCCCTCCGGAGCCGATCCGTTTTGCCTATTGGGTGCCGAACGTGTCCGGTGGCCTTATCATCAGCAAGATCGAACAACGCACGAGCTGGCAAGCGGATTACAATCGCCGCCTCGCACAGATCGCCGAGGAGGCGGGGTTCGACTACGCCCTGACGCAAATTCGCTTCACCGCCGGTTACGGTGCCGAGTACCAGCATGAATCGGTGGCGTTCAGCCACGCCCTGCTGGCCGTGACCACGAAGCTCAAGGTCATCGCCGCGCTCCTGCCCGGCCCCTGGAACCCGACCATCGCCGCCAAGCAGATCGCGACGATCAGCCAACTCACCAACGGGCGCATCGCCATCAACGTCGTGTCGGGCTGGTTCTCCGGTGAGTTCCGCGCCATCGGCGAGCCCTGGCTCGACCATGACGAGCGTTATCGCCGCTCGGAGGAGTTCATCCGCTCCTTGCGCGGAATCTGGACGCAGGACGACTTCACCTTCCGCGGCGATTTCTACCGCTACACCAACTACACCCTGAAGCCGAAGCCGGCCGACCCGCAGCCCGAGATCTTCCAGGGTGGCTCGTCCCGCGCGGCGCGCGACATGGCGGCCCGCGTCTCCGATTGGTACTTCACCAACGGCAACACGCCGGAGGGGATCCGGGCGCAGGTGGACGACATCCAAGCCAAGGCCTCGGCCAACGGCCATTCGGTGAAGGTCGGCGTCAACGCCTTCGTCATCGCCCGCGACACCGAGGAAGAGGCCCGCGCCGTCCTCCAGGAGATCATCGACAACGCCGATCCCGATGCGGTGAAGGCCTTCGGCCACGAGGTGAAGAACGCCGGCAAGGCCTCTCCGGAAGGGGAGGGCAACTGGGCGAAATCGAGCTTCGAGGATCTCGTCCAGTACAATGACGGCTTCAAGACCAACTTGATCGGCACGCCCGACCAGATTGCCGAGCGTATCGTGGCCTTGAAGGATGCCGGCGTCGACCTCGCGCTCCTCGCCTTCCTGCACTTCCAGGAGGAGGTCGCCTATTTCGGCGCGCACATCATCCCGAAGGTGAGGGCGCTCGAAGCCGCGCGCGAGCGTCGGGCCGAGGCCGCCTGAGCGGCCTTTCCAGCGCCAGCTGACGACAGCCGCGCATCCCCTCTCCCCGCAGGCGGGGAGAGGGCCGCGACGACCTCGTCGTCGTTGCGGCGAGGCGGCAGCCGAGGGTGAGGAGGCGCGTCCGGGTGAGCCCCTATCGGATGCGCCCCCTCACCCTCGCTTCGGCCTCGCCTCCGCTTGCCTCGCCCCCGACGAGAGGGGGATCCGGCTGAGGTCTTCAAACGCCCGTTCAAACCAGCCCATCGCCTGCCCGGTACCCTGGAGCCATCCATGAACATCGCCGTCAGCGCCCAGTCGCTCGAAACCGCCCGGGGCGCGCCGCCGGTTCCCCGTCCGGCATCCCCCGCCCATGTCATCCGCGACGATGCCGAGGCGATCCGCGTCGCCCATTCCCTCGCCAAGGAGTTCCGCGAGGGCGCGTCCGAACGCGACCAGACCAACCGGCGGCCCTATGCCGAGCTCGACGCGTTCTCCCAGAGCGGGCTCTGGTCGATCAACGTTCCCAAGGCCTTCGGCGGGCCGGAGGTGTCCTACAAGACCCTAGCGCAGGTCGTCGCCATCATCTCGGCCGCCGACCCCTCGATCGGCCAGATCTCGCAGAACCACCTCGGCATCGTGGCGGCGATCCGTACGGTATCCGACCCGGAGCAGCAGGCGCTGCTGTTCGGCGAGGTCCTGAAGGGCACCCGCTTCGGCAACGCCTTCTCGGAGATCGGCACCCCGCGCGCCACCGATTTCAAGACCCATTTCGTCGATGACGGCGACCACGTCATCGTGCGCGGCAAGAAGTTCTATTCGACGGGGGCGCTGCTCGCCCATCTCGTCCCCATCGTCGCCCTCGATGGCGAGGGGCGCGCCTGGTACGCCATCGCCGACAGGGGCGCCCCCGGCCTCACCGTTATCGACGACTGGTCGGCCTTCGGCCAGCGGACCACGGCGAGCGGCACCGTCCTCATCGACGACGTCCGGGTGCCCAAGAGCCATCTCGTCCCGGCCTGGGAGGGCTACGAGCAGCCGCGCTCCGATGGAGCCGTCTTCCAGATCATCCAGGCGGCGGTGGATGCCGGCATCGCCCGCGAGGCCATCGACGACACCATCGCCTTCGTCCGCACCAAGACCCGCCCCTGGGTCGATAGCGGCCAGGACCGCGCCTCCGACGATCCCTACACGATCCAGGCGATCGGCGAGCTGACGATCCGACTCCATGCGGCCGAAGCCATCCTCGACAGAGCCGGCCTCGCCCTCGACGAAGCGGTGGCCAACCCGAGCGCGGAGACGGTGGCTGCGGCCCAGCTCGCCGTCGCCGAATCGAAGGTGCTCACCACCGAGATCGCCGTGCAGGCGAGCAGCAAGCTGTTCGAGCTCGCCGGCACCCGCTCGACCCTGGCCGAGAGCAACCTCGACCGGCACTGGCGCAACGCCCGCACCCATACCCTCCACGACCCGGTGCGCTGGAAATACGCGATCATCGGCAACCACGCCCTCAACGGCGTGAACCCGCCGTTCCACGCCTGGAGCTGACGGAAGGAGTCGGACGAAGGGCGCTCGTGCCTGAACCCACCATTTCGTCGTGAAATGGTGACCCGTCCGCTTTCCAACGACGAACGAAGGAAGCGGACGTTCTCCCCGAAATGGCCGAGCTCTGTTTTGCGCAGGAAGCGAATGGCAGCAGCCACCCTACGGCCTCGCGCCCGAGGGAGCGCCCGCCGAGGTACAAAGGGCCAGCCACAGGGGTACTCTCATGGCTCATCGAGAAATGCCTCGAGAGCGCCGAATGGTCAGACCTCAGCGCCTCCACGCGCAGGCGGCGGCATACGGTGTACCGCGCGATGCAGGAAACCGCCGGTTCGGAGTCTCTGACAAACATAGATCGGGGGGGGATTCTCGCCGGCCGGGATAAGCGCCGCGACAAGCCGCGCGCCGCCAACACATTCCTGAAGGCCATGCGTGGCATCGTCCCGACCCTCAACGCCAAGCTGCTGACGGGCGCGAATGATGAGGTGGGCTTCTTTGGCTGGACAGACGACGAACTAGCCCGGTTCGAAGCGAAGTGGCCGGTCGGCACCCGCCAGCGCCTCGCCTTCGACCTGTCGCTCCATACGGGCTTCAGGCGCGGCGATGCGGTGAAGATCGGTCGCCAACACGTCCGGAGCGGGGAGCCATCGAAGACGGGAGACGTCGTCCCGCGGCCAATCCTCCGGATGCTGGCCGAGTCGATTGCAGCGACGCCGACCGGAGATCTCACCTGCATCATCAGCGAGCAGGGCCGGGCCTTCACGAAAGAATCGTACGGGAACTGATTCAACAAGATCTTTCGTGATGACGGCGAGCGGGGTCAACGCGCGGTCTACGGAACTCCGGCGCGCCGTGCTGCCAAAGCTGGAGCTACGGTGGCCCAGCGCAATGCTCTCTATGGGTGGACGCCCGGAAGCCGGGAAAGCGCGGTCTACACACGCACCGCCGAAAAAGTCCGGCTAGCCCGCTCGGCGCTCATTTATCCCTCACCTGCTACCCTGGTGCGGAAGCCGATCGGGATAATCCAGCGAAACTACGGGCTTAAAAAAATAGATGGTGCCCAGGGACGGAGTCGAACCGCCGACACTGCGATTTTCAGTCGCATGCTCTACCAACTGAGCTACCTGGGCCCCCGCCGAAGCGCTTGGCGCCGTCGACTGGAGCGGGGGTATAGTGAGGTGGCGGGGCCCTGTCCAGCCTCCTTTGCGCGCTTCGTGCGATGGAATCGGCTCAGGATGAACGCGGCGGGTCCTCGTCCTCGGTTTCGTCCTCATCGGTGGGGATCGCGTAGCGGTCGGTGAGCCAGCGACCAAGGTCGATATCGGCGCAGCGGGCCGAGCAGAAGGGCTGGAATTCCGGCTGTGCGGGCTTGCGGCAGATCGGGCACGGCTCCGGCTTCGGCTTGATGGGAACGGCCCGGCTCATGCCATCGCCCCCCAGCCTTGCCGTACGGGAAAGCCCTCGCCTTCGAGAAGGCTGATCGTCTCGTAGAGCGGCAGGCCGACGACGGCGCTGTGCGAGCCGACGAGCTTGACCACGAAGGTGCCGGCGAGACCCTGGATGGCGTAGCCGCCCGCCTTGCCCCGCCACTCGTCCGAGGCGATGTAGCGCTCGATGTCGCGGCCGGAGAGACGCTTGAACCGCACCCGCGTCTCCACCACACGCTCGCGGCGGCTTCCCTTGGGCGAGAGCACGCAGACCGCCGTGTAGACACGATGCTGGCGCCCGGAGAGCAGGCGCAGGCAATCGGTGGCCTCGTCGGCCAGTTCCGCCTTCGGCAGGACGCGCCGTCCCACGGCCACCACCGTATCGGCCGCGACGATGTAGCTGTCGCGCATGTCGTCGCGGCGGCGGGCGGCGTCCCCCGCCACGTCGAGCTTGGCCCTGGCGAGGCGTCGTGCGAGCTCGCGCGGCGCTTCCGATTTGTGGGGGGTCTCGTCGACATCGGCGGGAAGCAGGGCGTCGGGCTCGATGCCCGCTTGCTGCAGCAGCGCCAGTCGGCGCGGTGAGGCGGAGGCGAGAACGAGGCGAGGGCCCCCGCGCGGCGTCTCGCCGGAGGCGTCATTCATCGTGGCGTGCGTGCCGCCCTGCGCGGAAGAGATATCCATTGGTGCTTTTTGACAATCCGCAGGCTGGGGGAGAGGGCGGGCCGACCCGGTCGCGAGAGGCCCGCTCGGCGTGCCGGATCGACATGCCGGACCGGCCGGTACGCTATCGGAAAGCCCGCTCCTTGGAAACGCAAACCGTCGCGCCGCGCCATGGCCAGGCCGTGGACAAAGCGGGCCGCTCTGATATGGTCCGCTCCGCTGGACGAGGGGAGGCTGTCGAGGCCCTCCCGCAACCGGCATGCGGGCGTAGTTCAGTGGTAGAACGTCAGCTTCCCAAGCTGAATGTCGTCGGTTCGATCCCGATCGCCCGCTCCAACTAACTCGTTGAAGCGTCAGATTTTCTGGCCCCCTTCCGCTGATCTCGCGTTCCTCATGTTCGCCGTCGCGTTCCCCAAGGCCTGTTCAGGCCCCGTTCTTCACGGCCCGATGCGCGACCCGAAGATTCGCTGCTGCCCGTGATTTTCCGCCTGCGCCGCGCGAGTAGCGCTGCGTCGTCGATGTCCGTGCGTGCGCCGCAGCCGACCCGATGTGGTCGAGATCTGCGCCAGCATCCTCAGCTTCCGTGATCGCTCCTGACCTGGCGTCCACGTTCCAGACATGGTCCGGCACTCCTGCGGCCTTCGCGATGATTCGCCATTCGCGCCCTTAGCGGACTCGGCGAAGGGCCGGCCGGCTGTCTCGTCTAAGATCAACGGACCGACGCGGCGATCAACCGGCACCTTGTCCGGTAAGGTCACTACGAGGGGGCAGAGCTTCACATCGTGAGCGGCGAAGACGCCCGCCTTCGCCGTCGCCTTCCTCACCACGAGGTCGGTCGCGATATTAGACCAAGTCAGGCCGTTCACCCACCGGCGCCCGCTCAGGACGATATGCGGTGGATCTCAGGCCGCGGCGTCGACGGCCTGGTCGGTGTTCGCGTCGAGGGCCGGGGTGAACACGAGCCGGTCCACCGCTCGTAAGCCACCCGACGGGCCATCAGGGCGTCGATGTTCTCCGGGGTGACCGGGGCGGGGTCGCCGCACGCGTCGCCGATGCCGGACCAGTCGGCGATGGCGGCACGGGCGTACCGGGTCAGGCTGAGGGATGAGCGCTTTATGCGCCCTGTCCCATGACGAGCGACACCGGCTGTCCGCGACAGGTCTCGACAGCAGTGAACCCGCGGGAGCGCAGTTCACCTCCATGTCGTGACAATCCCACAGATGCCCGCCACTCCGGGCCAACCGCAGGGCCGCCAGTGCGGCTCCGATGGGCTCCGCCGGCGGGCCATAGAGCCCCACGACCAGATATCCCTTCGGTCGGAGAGCAGCCGTCAGTCGATCGAGCGCTGTCCGGGCCGCGTCCTGCGAAAGGAAGGGCGTCGGGAGCCATGTCAGCGAGTTGCCCGCCACTTCATCGAAACGGGTCACATCCTGCAGGCGAAGTTCGATGCGGCTGCCAAAAGGGCTCGCCGCCACGTTCTCGCGGGCCAAATCGAGGGCGGGCTTCCAGATGTCCAAACCAACGACATGCAGCGAAGGCCATTGCGCAGCCGCCTCCAGGGCGATGCCGGCGACACCGGTGCCGACGTCCAGGAAATGCCCGCCAAGCGCGGCCGCGAGCGCTGGACGCTCCGCCGCCAAGGCTGCCAAGCGCCGTACGACGCCGCGCGAGGCTTGGCCTTGGGCCTGCAGCATCGCAGGATCGCTGACCTGCCAGAGCGGAGGCCTGTCCGGATGCTCGAGCAGATCCCGTGCTTCCTCCAGCGCGTGGGTGGCGGATGTCAGCAGAGCGGACATCCGCTCCTGATCGAGCTCATCCAGGCCTCCCGGCACCAAGGCGGCGACCGCATCGAGCAGACGGCGCTCTACCTCCGGATGAACCTTTGCCGCTCCTTGCCGCACGCGTAAGACCGCACCGATCACGGCGAGCCCCCTTGCCTCATCTCCCATTTGCCGCAGCTTGCGTTCGACAGCATGGACGTTCATCGGGGACCACCAGTGCGACGATCGCGACACTTGGTCGTGACCTGTGAATGAGAAGGATCTCGCATGATTGCGACCGATCCGATGTGCCTGGATCAAGATCGATTCATGCGCGCGGAGATGACCGGCCGGCGATCATTCGAAATTTCGTAGACGACAAGCGCGCTTGAGCCTGGAGCACTGACAAAAATTCTGATGATGCCGATATGATGCTATGCATCTGCTCGACGATGCATGAAATCATCCGTTCTCGGCTCACGGCATCACGCAGGATGGCGCCAAGACCTGGGACAATCGTGTCGATGACCGAGCATCCAGGAACCGCCATCCTGCCGATATCCTCACCGCGAACGCCGTCCGTCGGCGCGGCGCATGGCTGCGCTACGATGATAGGCCGTGAGCCTGGTGGATCATCTGTGCAGCCCGCTCCCCGATAATGGCGCAGGGCGCTTGAGTATTCCCCGTGGTCACACGCGGCATGACCGAGGCATCTGCGATACGCAGGGATTCGATCCCGTAAACCTTCAGCGATGCATCGACGACCGACATCGCGTCACGGCCCATCTTGGCCGTGCAGCTCTGGTGCCAGTAGGTGACCGCGGCATCACGGACGAAGTCTTCGCGCGCGTCACCCTTGAGGTCGCCGGGCATGGCCTCGTCGCGGACAAAAGGCCGGAACGCGTGAGCATTTCCCAATTGGCGGCAGAGATCGACGCATCTGAGGGCCGTTGCCATATCCGCGGGCTCGGACATCATGTTGGCCTCGATCGCCATCGGCACCGAGGGGTCGGCGCTCGTCAGACGCAGCCGGCCGCGGCTCGCCGGATGCGCGAGACCGGCGAACATCGTCCAGCCATGCGCCGGCACACCGCGCGCCGCGGTCCGCTCGCTTGGGACGGGAAATTCGACTTGGCAGAACAACACGTCCGGCGCATCGAGTTCCGGACGACTCTTCCAGTACAGGGTGGCCTCGCTGCCGCTGTTACGCGGGGCGATCGGCTCTTCGTAATTCCAGATGCATCCGAAGGACAGGTGGTCTTGAAGGTTTTGCCCGACGCCCGGCAGATGCTGCAGCACCGGTATTCCCATACGGGTCAGTTCCGCCTGATCTCCGATGCCCGAATGCATCAGGACCTTGGGCGTCTGGATCGCGCCCAGTGACAGCACGACCTCGGACCGGGCGTGGATCGTGAGGACCTGCCCGGCGCGAACCACCTCGACACCAACGGCGCGCGGATTCTCGATCAGCACTCGCCGAACGGTCGTGTCGGTCAAGACCGTCAGGTTGGGGCGGTCGAGCCAGGGGCGGATATAGGCCCGGTAAAGCGACTGGCGCCGGCCGTCGCGGACCAGCATGTCCGAGATAGAGGCGCCGCCCGGCCCCTCCATCATCAGGCCGTTCGGGTGCTCGAAGGTCGGGATACCGATCTCGCGGGCGGCATCGAGCATCGCGTATGCAATGGGACTGGGATCAGAGGCGGGCTGGACCCAGACCGGACCCGATTGGCCGCGATAGGTGGGATCGGGCGTCCCCTGCCAATTCTCGATCCGACGGTAGATCTCGAGGACGTTGTCGTAACCCCAGCCAGGATCGCCTGCCTCTTCGGCGAAGAAATCCCAGTCGCTGCGATGCCCGCGCGCCCACACCATGACGTTGATGCTGGAGCCACCCCCGAGACCTTTGCCCATCGACATCGACAGGGCACGACCGTTCAGATGCGGGTTCGGTTGCGCCTGGAAACCCCAATCCCGCTCGCTGCCCAGATTGGCGGGCCATTGAGCGGGGTCGAGCACAGCCTCCGCGTCATCGCTGCCGCCGGCTTCGATCAACAGCACCTGCGCTTCGGAGTTCTCCGCGAGCCGCCGTGCGACGACGGAGCCCGACGCGCCAGCGCCGCACACGATGAAATCGTAGTGCGGCTTCAACTCGGCGATCAGGCGCCCTTGGTTCTCCCGCGCACGACGAGACAAATCCCGGTCTTCATCAAAGGGGTGGCTCACCATTTCATGCCTCCTTCTTCCGTAAAACTGTGGTCACTAGGGACAAAGACAATCTCCCCCGGTCTTCGGTGGCTTCCGCTGCGAAATGCTGAAGTTGCTGGGGTCCGGCTTCGGGAGACGGTGCACCCGTCTGAGGCTCTTAGCTGAACCGCTACAGGGAAGCGTCGCTATATCAAATCTATCAGATTTAGCAAATATGCCAATTTTGCGCGGGGACGGCTTCCCTGCTAGGGCTCGTTTTTTGCTGCCGACGGCGCCGTTCGCGTCGGCGGGATCGGCAGGTGGACACAGTGAAGGCGATGGAGAAGGACATCCTCACCACGGCCCAGACGGCCAAGCTGCTCGGCGTTTCAGTCCGCACAGCTCAGCTGCTCATCGAGGGGGGCTCGGTTCCGTCTTGGAAGACGCCGGGTGGGCATCGCCGTGTGTATCGGACGGATATCGAAGCGCTCATCGAGGGTGGTGGATGTGGCACGCCCTCGGCCTCCGCCACTGTGATCGTCATCACACCGGGAGATCGGATTCGATCCTACGAGGAAGTGTTCGCCGCCGTCCCCGAATGCGAGGCTGAGATCTTCGAAGATCTTCATGCCGCGCTGTTCGCGCTCGGCTCGGCCCGTCCCCATGCCATCGTGGTCGATCTTGCGGATGGGGATGTCGAGCGGTCCGGCCTCCTGCACAGTCTCGTGGCCAACCCCTCCTTAGGTCACAGCCACATTCTGGCCGTGGGTGCCTCCGTGCAGGCGAGGAAGACAGATGGGCTCGATCGGGTGATCGCCATCGATACCCCCGAACAGGCGGTAGCGGCCGTCCGCCGGTCGTTGGCTGATACGGGGCAGACGGCACTGCCGCCCGGGGCCTTGCCCTTCCCAGTCGCCCTCAACGAGGGCCAGAGGCTTGTGGCGTTGGAACGATCCGGGCTCCTGGGCACGGCGCCCGAGGAGACCTTCGATCGCCTGACATGGCTTGCCAGCCAGACACTGAAAGCACCGATCTCGCTGCTGACCCTGCTCACGCCGACGCAGCAATGGTTCAAGTCACGCCTTGGGCTCGACCTTCCGGAGACGCCGCGGAGTTGGGCGTTCTGCAACTATACGATTCTGCAAAAAGGGGTCTTCTCAGTGGAGGATCTCGCAAAGGACCCTCGGTTCAACAATAATCCGGCCGTTGCGGGCGATCCTGGGTTCCGCTTCTACGCGGGCGTTCCCGTCCTCGACAACGAAGGTTTCCCCGTCGGCGCGCTGTGCGTGATCGACTACAAGCAGCGCGTGCTCGATGAGCGTGAGGCGCAGGCTCTGTCGGCGCTTGCCGCTCTGGCCTCCTCCGAGGTCCGCCTGCGGGCGACCGAGCGGCAATTGCGAGAAGCGCTCCGAAGGGAGGGACGGCATGACTCGGCCCGAGGCCGCGCTCCTGCTGCGCAGCATGCGGTGAAACCTCACGCTCGATCTCGGGCTTGAGGGCGCAAGGCGGGGCATAGGTTAGGTTGCCCGCCTTTCTTCAAATCTCCCCTTTGGTGCAGCGTCCCGCGTCTTCGTCGAGCGACCCGTTAGGCCGTCTGCGGCTCAATCCGGCCGGGTGATCGAAGCAATTCCGCCGTTGCTGAGCATGACGATTCCGCGGCGCGATCTTATTCCTGCGTGTCTGGCGCAGCGGCCCATTTCAGAAGCGCGTCCAGCATCGGGCACAACGATTGCCCCCACTCCGTGAAGCTATACTCGACTTTCGGCGGAACCTGATGGTGGACGAGGCGTGTCACGATTCCGTCTGCTTCCAACCCTCGTAACCGCTGAACCAGCATCTTTTGTGAAATCGCCGGGATCGCGCGCTCGAGATCGGAGAACCGGAGACGCTGAATGACGAGCGCTCGCGCAAGACCAGCCAACCTACCGGACGGTGTGGAATTCGTCGCGGCGGACCTGCTGTCATCCGCTGGCTGCTCCGACTTGGCCCGGGCAGCGATTGCGGCGTTCGGGGGTGTCGACATCATCGTCAACGTACTCGGCGGCTCGAGCGCCCCGGGCGGCGGCTTTTCGGCGCTCGACGACGAGACCTGGGACAGGGAGATACAACAGAACCTGATGGCGGCGGTCCGCCTCGACCGAGCCCTTGTCCCTGCCATGGTCGAGCGTGGGCACGGAATCGTCGTGCATGTCACGTCGATCCAGCGCCAGCTCCCCCTGCCGGAATCCACCACCGCCTACGCCGCGGCGAAAGGCGCGCTCTCCACCTACAGCAAGGCCTTGTCCAGGGAGGTCTCGCCCAAAGGCGTCAGGGTCGTTCGCATCTCTCCGGGATGGGTCGAGACCGAAGCATCGATCCAGCTGGCGGAACGCCTCGCGGCCGAAGCGGGGACGGATTATGAAGGGGGCAAGCAGATCATCATGAACAGCATTGGCGGCATCCCACTCGGACGCCCCGCAAAGCCCCAGGAAGTCGCGAGTCTGATCCTGTTCCTCGTATCACCCCATGCGTCCTCGATCAGCGGGACCGAATACATCATCGATGGGGGCACGATACCGACCGTGTGAGGAAGGCGCGACGCCCCGGCCGAAGGAGACGCGCAAGTCTTGCCGAAGGACCGGTCTTGCCAGATCTCCCGGCTCCAAGAGTGCTCACGAAACTCCCGGCCACGGTCGGCCCTCGCTCGGAGCACGACGGCGCAAAGGCAGTTCGGTGAGAGATACTGAGACGCCGTTGTGCATTGGGCCGTCATGCGAGCCTAACCTCGCGCGACGACTTGGCTGCGCCGCTCTGTGACCTTCATCACGGACGATCCGGTCCATGAAGAGCCATAGGGCGAGGCGTCGCGCCGACACGAGGCTGCAGGACGGATCGGACGATGACGGTGAAACAGAGCAGTGCCTTCGGCGGGAGTACCCGTTCCGGTGCGAAGAAGACCCTGGGGGCGACGCTGCGCGTGGAGCGCCGTCCTCGCAGATCCGGTCCGAGGTTCGACCGTCGACGTATCGCTTGTCTGCGAAGTCTGGTCCCGAACGTGCGCCCGGCCTCGCGACTTCAGGGGACGCGGCCGTGAGCACGCCACACAGGCTCACCCGCATCCTGGCGGCCAATCCTTTCTTCGCCGAACTGGGCCAGGAAGCCATCCAAAGCATCGCCGGCCTGTGCAGGACGGTGAGCGTCGCGCGAAACGAGGTACTTTTCCAGAAGGGCGATCCGGGCGATGCTCTCTACGCGATCCGTCGCGGGCAGATCCGCATCGCCGCTTGCAGCGAGGAGGGGCGGTCCGTGACGCTGAATCTCCTCGGGGCCGGTGATGTCTTCGGCGAGATTGCCCTTCTGGACGGCCATGCCCGCACCGCAGAGGCCGTCGCACTCGAGGCGACGGATCTCTTCGTCATCGAGCGGCGGGACTTCCTTGGCCTTCTCACGCATGACGCAACCCTGGCGGTCCGGATCATCGAATTCCTGTGCCAAAGACTGCGCTGGATGAGCGAGCGGATGGAGGAAGCCACGCTGCTTCCTCTCGACGCTCGATTGGCACGCCGACTGATCATGTTGTCCGAGGATTACGGTGCCGAGATTCAGGTGACGCAGCAAGAGCTTGCGGCTTATGTTGGCGCGGCGCGGGAAAGCGTGAACCGCGTTCTTCAGGATTGGCGTCGGTCCGGCATCATCGATCTTGGGCGTTCACGCGTGAATGTGAAGTTCGCACAGCGTTTGGCGGCCCTCGGTGGGCCGTCCCGGATCTGAGGCGGCAGAAGGGATCCAAATCATGAAAAACACGGCACGAGTCGCGGCGGCACTCGCGGCCAGCATCGTCCCCGGTATCGCCCTTGCCCAAACGCGCTGCACGGAAACGACACGCTTCGATCCGCCCCTGCGGGTCCTGCATTGCACGGATGGTCTTTCACTGGAAACCGAGCGGTCGGCCACGCTGCGGCCGATCGATCGGAACGGCGACGGGCAACTGGAAGGCGCCGAGATCGGCGGCCGCGCCGTTCTGGTGACCCTGCCGCCCCGTTCGCGTCCCCGGAAGGGCGGCTTCCAGATCCTCACGCCCCACGCGATCGCCTCCGTGCGCGGCACGGTCTACGCCGTCGATGTGACCGACGCCAAAACGGCGGTGTTCGTGGCTCGCGGCCATGTCGTCGTCGCACGTCGTAACGCGCCGGGCGTTTCCGTCACGCTGGCCCCGGGTGAGGGCGTCGATGTCGACGGGGACCAGGGGCCCCTGGACGTGCGGCGGTGGCCGCAGGAACGCGTCAGAGGTTTGCTGGAACGCTTCGGGCAGTGAAAGCAGCGGGCCTGATGCAGGGGCGTGAGCCGATCTCGAACCGCCGTCGGGTGACCCGGCGCTTCGTCCTCCTTGCGTTGGTGACCGCTTTTGGCTGGAGCGGCGGGCTCGCCCATCTGCACATCGCCGGGCGGGCGACGCCTCTCGACCACGTCGAGGCGGCCATGACGGACCTGCGCATGCGGCTGGCCGGTCGGCGCGCCCCCCCCGAAGAGATCGCGATCGTCGCCATCGACGACGACATCGTCCGCCGGGACGGAGGCTTCCCCATCTCGCGCGCGACGATGGCGCGGCTGATCGAGACGATCGCCGCCGCCCGCCCGCGCGCGCTCGCCGTGGATGTTCTGTTCCTGGAAGACGGGCGCCAGCCGGAGGCGGATCGTGCCCTCGCCGCTGCCCTTGCCAAGGTGCCCGCCGTGTTGGCGGCGGCGGCCGTTTTCAACGAGGTGACGAACGAGGACGGTATCCCGGTCGCCACCGCCGTGCACCGGCCGATACCGGGGATCGGCGCGACCGCGCTGTCGGGGATCGTCAATGTGTCCGAGGACGCTGCGGGCGTGCCGCGGCACCTTCCCCTGGTTGCGATGACGGATGAGGGCGTGGCCACGGCTTTCGTCCTGCGCGCGGCGGCCCTGGCCGCCCGGACCGATCCGGTCCTGGGCGAGGGACAGGTCCGGATCGGCTCTGCCGTCATCCCGCTCGATCTCGGCTATCATCTTCCTCTTCGTCCCTATGGGCCGCGGCGCACGATCCGGACCCTCAGCGCCGCCGCGCTCCTGGATGGTACGGCAGCGGTGGCATCTCTGAGCGACCGCATCGTCGTGATCGGCGCGACGGCACTCGGAGGCAGCGACACCTTTGCCACGGCGTTCGATCCGGTGATGCCCGGCGTAGAACTATTGGCGACCGGCATCGCCCACCTGACCACGGGGGACAGCTTGGTGCGCGATGCCCGCGTGCGGCGGCTCGACGCCCTGGCGGCCGTGACTCTCGCGGGCGCCGCCGTGCTTCTGATCGCGCTGGCGCCGCCTGGCCCGGCGACCATTCTCGTGCTGATCTTGCTGGCTGCGTGGTTTGCCGTGGGCACCGTCGCCTTTAGCCATGGCATCTGGTTGAGCGCCGCCCTGCCAGTCGCAGCGGCCGGACTGCCGATGCTTCTGTGTGCGGTGGCGCGGCAGATACTGGATCGCCACCGAGGCGTGCGGCTGGCGCAATCGGAACAGGCCCTGCGCCAGCTTCAACCCGCAGCCCTCGCGGATCGTCTCGCCTGGGACCCGACTTATCTCGCTGAGCCCCTCGCGCGCGAGATCCCGGTGCTCTTCATCGATCTCACCGGATTCACTCGCCAGAGCGAGCGCCTTGGCCCGGTGCGCACCCGCAACATCCTCAAGACGTTTCACGATCTCGTGGACGAGACGGCCTCGTCACACGGAGGTCTCGTCGTCAATTTCATGGGCGACGGCGCGATGGTCGTGTTCGGCGCATTGGACCCCGATCCGGCGCGAGCGGAAAACGCCGTGCGGGCAACCGAAGACCTCATCCGACGCACCCGGGATTGGATCGCACGCGACCTTGAACTGGCGGGCGCAGGACGCGCGCTCGATGTGCGCATCGGCGCTCATTACGGGCCGGTCATTCTCTCGCGCCTCGGAAGCGACACCAATCAGCACATCACGGCGACAGGCGATACGGTCAACGTCGCGAGCCGCCTGCTGGCGGTGGCCTCCGAGAGAACGTCACGCCTCGCCGTGAGCGCCGATCTGCTGAAAGCCGCCGGCATCGATACACCGGATGACATTTTCGACGAGCAACAGATTGCGGCCATCCGTGGACGCGCTCAGCCGATAGAGGTTTGGCTGCGGCACGATCCACCTCCGCCGTGATATTCTTCGAGCCGAGGCGAACGCTCAGGTATTCGTGACCCAGATCACAGAGATCAATCATCATCGAGGGCAGAGTGCTTCCACCCCAACAGGGAGAAGCACGATGAAGACAAATTCGACGAAGATGATGATTGCAGCCGGTCTCGCGCTCGCGACTTTGGCTGCCGGTAGTCTCAGTGCGGATGCCCGCGGGTTCAGACACGGCGGCTTTCACGGCGGCTTTGGCCATCATGGAGGCTTCGGTCACCGCGGGTTCGGGCACGGGCGGTTCGGGTACGGGCGGTTCGGGCATGATCGACGTTTCTACCACCGCGGGCTCCGCCAGCGCTTCGGCGGGCTCCCCTGGGTCGCTCCCGCAAGCGGCGACTTTCTCAGCTCCGATTTCGGCGATTGCCGCACCGTCTACACGCCCTTGTTCGACGGTTACGAGCGCGTCTGCGGCTGATCGGGCGCCAAGCTCTTCAGGTTTCGAACCGTAGAACGGCCGCCGCCGTACGCACGGCGGCGGCCCGGACACTCTCTTCGCCGCATCACGCCTTGCGGGGACGACGGGGCGCGTTTCGGCACGCTGGCCTCGGCCGTTGCGGAGATCTCGCGAGCCTCGTGAAAGACAATGCTATCGCGTTGAAAACAAATTGGGTCATGGTCCAGCACCGTATCGGCGGGGACAGCTCTACTTGGACAGGGGGAACCGCAATGGCACAGACATGGGATCGAAAGAGATTCAGCGGCTTCATTGCGCGCGCGATACTGACGCTCATCTTCACAGCTGCGGCCGGCATGAAGTTTGCCGCACTGCCCTTCGAGGTCGCCGGCTTCGAGCGCTTCGGCTACCCGCTCTGGTTCATGTACGTGATCGGGGCTCTGCAACTGCTCGGCGCGGTATTGCTCTGGGTTCGCGGCTTCACCGCAGCCGGAGCGACACTGCTCGCCATCCTGATGGCCGGCGCCGTCGGCAGCCACTGGTATGCGGGTGATCCTGCCGCGACGATGCTTCCTCCGCTCCTGCTGCTGATTGCGCTTGCCGGGCTCGCCTATGCCCGTCATGCGGAGTTTGCCGCGATGCCCTTGATAAACGCGTCGCGACCCGAACGCCGCCACTGGTCCTGATCTTGACTTGATCTGGTCTTTTCCGAGAGCGCTTCGCATCATCCGTTCTGGGTGCTCATTCTCGAGAAGGAGGATCGCGAGCCTTCCCGTTGGCCGAGCCTTCCCGTTGGCATTGAGCAGAAGCGAAGAGGATTGCGAAGTCGTATGGCCAGAGACGAAGAGGATCGAGTTCTCATCGCCGGTGGCGGCATCGCGGGCCTCGCCATGCGGCGGGCGCTGCGGCGGCGCGGGCTGCCTTCGCTCACCCTGGAGCGGCGTGGAGAGCCGGCGGATGCGGGCCTCGCCATCAACCTGCCGGGCAATGCGGTCCAGGCTCTCGGCCAACTCGGCCTGGGCGACGCCTTGCGCAGGGTCGGCGCACCCATTCAGCGGCGCGAATACCGTACCGAGAGCGGGCGCCTCCTCTTCGCCGTCGACGAGACGGCGTTCTGGGGCGAGGCGGCACGGCCTCATTGTCTCCGTCGCGCCGACCTGCTGCGCCTTCTGACGCTCGACCTCGAGCCGGACGACATCCGAAGCGGATGCGAGGTCGCCGCCGTCAGGCAGGGGCCGCACGGTGTCACCGCCGAATGCCTGGACGGAAGTGTCGAAACCGGGGGGCTGCTCGTCGGCGCGGACGGGGTACATTCGCGGGTCCGACGCAGCACATTCGGCGATCGTGCGCTCGACGCGGCGATGCTGGCCCCGGCGAGCTGGCGCTTCATGGCGCCGAATCCGGGCCTCGACGCCTGGACACTCTGGGCGGGATCGGGCGGATTGTTCCTGCTCATCCCCGTCGGCCGGGGCGAGGTCTATGGCTGGGTCTCCGTCTTCAAGGCTGCCGGACAGGGGCGGGACTTGGCCGCCTCGCGCGCTGCCTTCGCGTCGTTCCCGCGTCTCGTCCGCGACACCCTCGATGTGGTTCTGGCCGAGCCGGGCGGGCTCTATCACTCCCCCCTCGAAGAGGTTCGGGTTCCGAGCTGGAACCGGGACCGGGTGGTGCTGGTCGGAGATGCCGCGCACGCGACCGCGCCGGTCTGGGCCCAGGGCGCCGCCCTCGCCCTGGAAGACGCGCTCGTGCTGAGCGCTCTGCTGGCGGAGAGAACGGACTGGGGCACGGTGGGTGCACACTACGAAGCGCTGCGCCGGCCTCGCGTGACCCATGTCCAGGCCATGACCGATCGCCTGTCCCGCACCGCGCGGATGCCGGGCTGGGCCAGAAACCTCCTGCTTCCCGTGATCGGCCCGCGCAGCTACCGTGCCACGTACTCCCCGCTCCGCACGCCAGTGTCAGCCTGAGGCTGGCTCCGGCGATCTCATCCTTCCCCTGATGAGGGGTCGTACCCCCGACCGTGGGAACCAGGAGAACGTTCCCGGACGCTGGTCCTCGGGACAGACGAATATGCCGGCCCGCTAACGACCGTGATCGGTGCGAACCAGGCGATGCCGATCCTATGCGGGGATGAGCCACGCTAGACGGCGCATGGCTCGGCTCGCACGAGAGGGACCGTTCATGGAAAAACGATGGCCCGAAGGCTGGAGTGAGTGTCCGGATGGATCGGCTGCGGAAGGAAACCTGTAGCCGCAGTTTCCGATCGACCCGACGATGGTGTTTCACAATCCGACTGCTTTGCGGACTTCGCCGAACCATCGGGTCGGGAAGCGGTCACAGTTGAACGAAGCCCGCTCACTCAAAATCTTTCGGTGAGCATGGATTAAAGCGCGCCCTGCCGCGTAGCTTCACTCCGCGAGATCGGATTGCAAAACAAGTTGATTGTTAACGCATGGCCACTTTTAGAGGTTTCGGTTCAGGGCATAGCCTCTTGACAACGATCAATAGGGGCGATCCTATGATTTCAAGTCTATCTTTTCTGTGTGAGCGAAAGCGTTAGCTGCCCAGACCGCGCAGAGGCCGTCCTCGAGGATACGCTTCGTCGGAACACATGTGATCTGACTATCGCTGCGACGACCGCCCGAAGAACGAAGGCGGCGCGCGTAGGGGAGAAACGATGAGTGACGCATCCGACGGCGTGCGGCGGACAAGGTCCATCGTGCGTGCGCCGCAGAGCTTCGTGGCCGGCATCGCGCTGGTTCTGCTCGGGATGTTTGGCATCTGGGCCGCAAGCGATCTGCCACGGGGCACCCTCGGGTCCATGGGGCCCGGCATGCTGCCGCACTGGGTCGCGATCGGTGTCGCCATCTGCGGCGGCGTGCTGGCCTTGACGGGGCTCGTCCGTGAAGGCGCTGGCCTCCAGACCTTCGGCTTGCGCGGCCCAGTCACCGTCGTGCTGGCGATCCTCGCCTTCGCGGTCACGATCCGTCCCTTTTCCCTCGGCCCCGTCGCCAGTCCCGGCCTCGGCCTGATCATCGCGGGACCGCTCGCGGTGATCATCGGGGGCTACGCCACACCCGAAGCGCGATTTCGCGAACTTCTGATCCTGGCCCTGCTTCTCACCGCCGGTTGCATGATGCTGTTCGGGGACCTGCTCAACCTGCCCATCCCCATCTTTCCCACCGTCCTCATCGAGGCGGCGAGCGGCACGATCCCGTCGCGCGTGATGCTGAGGCTCGGGGCCGGCGCCCTCGCCCTTGCGGGACTCGGCCTGCTCGCCATGCAGCGCCGCTCCACCCACCGAGGTCGGATCGAAGTCGCGCCGCACACGATGTCGATCTGATCGGGAGCGCGGCACGTGACGGATCTCCTCGCCAATCTCGGCCTCGGCTTTGCCGTCGCGCTGAGCCTGCAGAACGTGACGCTGTGCTTCTTGGGCTGTCTCGTCGGCACCCTGATCGGCGTGTTGCCCGGCGTCGGCCCGATCGCCACCATCGCGATGCTCCTGCCGATCACCTTTGGGCTCGATCCCGTCGGCGCCCTGATCATGCTCGCGGGGATCTATTACGGGGCGCAATACGGCGGCTCCACCACGGCAATCCTGGTCAACATCCCCGGTGAGGCGACGTCGGTCGTCACCACCCTCGACGGGCACCAGATGGCCCGTCAGGGGCGGGCCGGAGTAGCCCTCGGCATCGCCGCCATCGGCTCGTTCTTTGCCGGCACCGTCGCCACGCTGCTGATCGCGGCGCTCGGCGCACCGCTGACGCGCCTCGCGCTGATCTTCGGGCCCGCGGAGTACTTCGCCCTGATGGTGATGGGGCTCGCCTTCGCCGTCGTCCTCGCACACGGCTCCGTGCTCAAGGCCGTGGCCATGATCCTGGTCGGAATCCTGCTCGCCGCCGTGGGCACCGACCTCGAGACCGGCCAGGAGCGCATGACCTTCGGCGTCGTCTTCCTCACCGACGGCGTCGATTTCTCGGTCCTGGCGATGGGCCTGTTCGGGGTCGCCGAGATCCTGCGTAACCTCGACCAGACCGAGACCCGTGAGATCGCCCGGGCGCGGATCGGCCGCCTGCTGCCCAGTCTCGCGGATCTTCGGCAGGCCGCACCCTCGGCTCTGCGCGGGACGGCGATCGGGTCGATCCTGGGCATCCTGCCCGGCAATGGTGCCGTCCTCGGCCCCTTCGCCTCCTACACGATCGAGAAGCGGCTCGCTCGCGATCCGAGCCGTTTCGGGCGCGGCGCCATCGAAGGGGTGGCTGGTCCGGAGAGCGCCAACAATGCCGGGGCGCAGACGGCCTTCATCCCGCTCCTTACCCTCGGCATTCCGCCGAACGCCGTGATGGCGCTGATGGTCGGCGCGATGACGATCCACGGCATCGTTCCGGGGCCCGGCGTGATGACCAAGAACCCCAACCTGTTCTGGGGCATGATCGCGTCGATGTGGATCGGCAACCTCATGCTCCTCGTCATCAACCTGCCCCTCGTCGGCATCTGGGTGCGCCTGTTGAAGGTGCCCTACCGGCTGATGTTCCCCGCGATCCTGATGTTTTGCTCGATCGGCATCTACTCGATCAATTCCCTGCCCACCGACGTGATGCTGATCGCGGCCTTCGGAGTGTTCGGATACGGGCTGATCAAGTTCGGCTTCGAGCCCGCGCCGCTGCTACTCGGCTTCGTCCTGGGCAAGCTGATGGAGGAATACCTGCGCCGTGCCCTCACCCTGTCGCGCGGCGACGCCCTGGTGTTCCTCGAGCGCCCGGTCAGCGCGGTGCTGTTCCTCGTCGCCTTCACCATCCTGGCGGCGGCGCTGCTGCCCTCGCTGCGGCGAAGCCGGGACGAGGTGTTCACGGAGGCCTGACGGAGCGGACGCCTCGGCGTCCTTCGACGGCGGACACGATAACCAGAAACGAAAAGGATGAGGAATATGAGAAGGGCTCTCGCCATCGGCCTCCTGTCGGCGCTCGCCGCCGTCAGCGCTGCAGCCGATACCTATCCCCAGCGTCCGATCACCATGGTGGTGCCTTTCGCGGCCGGTGGACCGACCGACGTGGTGGCGCGGATCGTCGCCGAACCTATGTCCCGCGCGCTGGGCCAGCAGGTCGTTGTCGAGAACGTCACCGGAGCCGGCGGCACCACCGGCATCACCCGTGCATCACAGGCCTCGCCCGACGGCTACACCATCATGATGGGCCACATGGGCACGCATGGCGCGGCACCGGCCCTGTTCAAAGGCCTGAAATACGATCCGGCCAAGAGCTTCGATCCCATCGGCCTCGCCGCCGGCACGCCGATCGTCATCGTCGCCAAGAAGGGCTTCCCGGCGCAGGATCTCAAAAGCTTCATCGAGGCGATCAAGGCGGGCGGCCCCTCGATAAACCAGGCCCATGCGGGCGTCGGCTCGGTCTCGCATTCGACGGGCGTGCTCTTCGACTCGCTCACCGGCGCCAAACCCACGCTCGTCGTCTATCGCGGCACGGGGCCTGCGCTGAACGACCTGATGGCGAACCAGGTCGACTTCATGACGGATCAGATCGTCAACGTCGCCCCGCAGATCGCCGGCGGCACGATCAAGGCCTATGCCATCGCGACGCCCGAGCGTTCCCCGAGCCTGCCCGACGTGCCGACGACGAAGGAGGCCGGCCTGCCCGGCTACGAGGTCAGCGCCTGGAACGCCGTGTTCGCGCCGAAAGGCCTGCCGGCGGATGTCCGGGCCAAGCTCGTGGCGGCTCTCGCGACGGCGCTCAAGGACCCGGGCACGACGAAGCGCATCCTCGATCTCGGCGGCACGGTGCCGAAGGATGCCGAGGCCGGCCCGGACGCTCTGCAGGCGCTCGTCGAACGCGAGGTGGCGCGGTGGACCCCCGTGCTCCGCTCCGCCGTCGAAGCCAATCCCTGAACCCGCGATCAGAGCCGGTATCTCCTTGGGGGGATTGCCGGCTCTGCCGACAATCCGAGGTGCCCGTCTGCGCATGTGCAGGCGGGATAGTGGGCACCTGCCCAGTGCTCGATCGCTTCGCCGAGCCGGAGCAGCAGAGGCGTTTTCGACGTGGAATCCTACCTCACCTCCTCCTTCCTGTTGTCGCTCCTGCAGATCGTCTGGATCGACATCATCCTGTCGGGCGACAATGCGGTGGTCATTGCCATGGCCTGCCGCGGCCTGCCCGAGCGGCAGCGGCGGATCGGCGTATTCGCAGGTGCTTTCGCGGCGGCTCTGCTGCGGATCTTCTTCGCCGTCATCATCTCGCAGTTGCTGGCGGTGCCCCTGCTGAAGGTGGCCGGTGGCCTCATCCTGCTGCATATCGCGGTCAAGCTCGTGCGCGGCGAGGAGGAAGATGAGAGCGCCATCAAGGAGCATTCCAGCCTGCCCAAGGCGATCTGGACCATCGTGGTGGCCGACGCCGTGATGAGCTTCGACAACGTCGTCGCTGTGGCGGGCGCCGCCAAGGGACACGACGAACTCTTCATCATCGGCCTGGCTCTCTCGGTACCGCTGCTTGTGGTCGGCGCCAGCCTGATCACCCGGCTGATCGACCGGTTCCCGATCCTGATTTGGTTCGGCGGCGGGCTGTTGGGTTGGGTGGCCGGCGAGATGATCGCGACGGATCGGCTCGTTCAAGAGCACATGGTCGCGCTCATGCCCCCAACCCTGCAGGGCTTGGTCCCGCACGCGATAGGTGTGCTCGGCGCTACCCTCGTCATTGCCATCGGCCTCCGTCTCAAGCGCAGATCCGACAGGGCCGTCGCGCAGCAACAGGCAGCGGCCGTGGGCAGGGCAGAGGCGGACATGCTCGGGACTTGAAAGAAGCACGAGAAAGAAAGAGCTTCGCGTCACCTCTCCGGTGCATCGCACGACTGTCTCCGGCGTCAGCACGACAGATCGCCGATATGAGAAAAGCCTCGTCTTCAAGGCGCAGGGCTGATGCGCTTGGCCGTAAGGTAAAGACTACGGTAACTCAGGTGGTCAACGTCACCAGCTTGGGCGGGGTGTTGTTGTTTTCAATCACCAACCGCCGGTTCGCTCAACGGTAAGGTCGGGTGGTTTGCCGTCAGTCGGCTATCGTTCGATCAGATCCGCATGCGGTCGATCAAGACCCTAAGACCTCCGGAGACATGCCGTCGGCTCGGATAGTAGAGGAACAGGTCTCCCTTCACGGGGCACCATTCCTCCAGGCACAGGACCAGTGTCCCGGCGTCGAGGTGCGGCCTGGCGCGATCCTCCCAGACGTAGGCGAGGCCGCCTCCCTTGGCGGCCACCTCGATCATCAGTTGCTGGTCGTCGAGGGTGATAGGACCATCGACCTCGACCTCGATGGCCTCGCCGTCGCGCTCGAACCGCCAGTTGAACATCTTGCCACTGGGGAAGCGGTATCGGATGCCGGTATGCCGTGCGAGGTCCCGTGGATGCTCTGGACGAGAGTTCTTGCTCAGGTAATCCGGCGAAGCCACCACGACGAGACGCTGCACCGGGCCAATCCGGATGGCAACCATGTCGCGGGATAGCACTTCGCCGAACCGGATGCCGGCGTCAAAACCTTCCTCGACGATGTCGACCAAGCGGTCTGTGGACACGACGTCCAGGTGCAGACCCGGATTTCCCTCGGTCAGCGGAACCAGGACGTCGCGCAGCAGGAAGGGGGCAATCGAGGTTGGCAGGTTGATCCTGACCATGCCGAACGGCGTCTCCCGGAAGGTGTTCAGGCTCTCCTGAGCCCTCGCGATCTGGTCGAAGGCGGGTGCGAGTTCGGCGAGAAAGCGTTCGCCTGCGTCGGTCAAAGCAACGGATCGGGTCGTGCGCTGTAGCAACCGAACGCCGATGCGTTCCTCAAGGCTGCGGATTGCATGGCTGACAGCGGAGGAAGCGACGCCACGCTCAGTTGCGGCTTTCCGGAAGCTGCGATGCTTGGCAACGGCCAGGAAGGTCGACATCTCACCGAGCTCGCTCGCGCGCATTGTTCACTTCCATTCATCACCGCGCGCAGAAACTAGCAGGTTATCGCAGCAGTCGCCCGTCCTTAGGTTCGAGACACCAGCCCATCCGCGATCCGCGGGAATGGCGCCCACGACAGGAAACAACCCATGACGCGCATCGTACGCTTCCATGAAATCGGGGGCCCCGAGGTCCTCAAGGTCGAGGACGTGGCGGTACCGGCGCCGAAGGCCGGCGAGGTCCAGATCCGGGTCAAGGCGATGGGTCTGAACCGCGCCGAGGTGATGTTCCGGACCGGCCAGTACGTCACCGAGCCGACCTTCCCAGCCATCCTCGGGTACGAGGCCGCCGGCACCGTCGAAGCTCTCGGACCGGACGTCGATGGCCTCGCGCTGGGCGATGCCGTCAGTGTAATTCCCTGCTTCATGCTGGGGGAGTACGGCCTGCACGGCGAACTCGTGAACGCACCGGCCACCGGTGTAGTGAAGCACCCGGAGACGCTGTCCTGGGAGGAGGCGGCCGCCGCCTGGATGATGTTCACGACCGCCTACGGCGCGCTGATCGACATCGCGGACGTGAAGGCCGGCGAGACGGTGCTGATCCGCGCTGCGTCCAGCAGCGTCGGGCTCGCCGCCATTCAGATCACAAAGGCGCTTGGCGCCATCCCCATTGCGTTGACCCGGCGCAGCAACAAGCGCGACGAACTCCTGGCCCATGGTGCCGCCCATGTCATCGCCACGGAGGAGCAGGACCTCGTCGCCGAGGTGAGGCGGATCACGGACGGCAAGGGCGCTCGCGTCGCCTTCGACCCGGTCGGCGGACCGGAGGCCGGTAAGATCCTTGAGGCGTTGAGCTCCCTCGGGATCTTCTTTCAGTACGGCGCGCTCGACACCACGCCCATCACGATCCCGGTCCTGTCGCTGCTCGGCAAGAACCTCACCGTGCGTGGCTACCAACTCTTCGAGATCACCCAGGACCCGGAGCGTCTTCGGAAGGCCAAAGTGTATATCGTCGAGGGCCTCGCGTCAGGGGCACTCAAGCCAGTCATCGCGAAAACCTTCAAACTCGATGGCATCGCCGAGGCGCATCGGTTCATGGAAAGCAACGAGCAGATCGGAAAGATCGTCGTTACGGTCTAGAGCGCTCTCCGCCGAAGTGGATGCCGGTTCAGCGAAAAGGAGCGCGGCAAACAGAGGCTTAGAGATGTGTCCCGACCCAACGTGATCGGGCGCAGCTCTAGCCGCGGCGCGAGGGCTCGGTAGGGCCGCCTATGGGGGACGCGTCCGCTTGCGGACGTCCAGGATGATTGCGACGACTGGGCTAACCATCCAGCAGCCCAATTCGGCCCGGGCTCGTTCTGCCAGCTTATTCATCTGCCGATTACTCAAGGAGGCCAGCGTCGTGATCGAGCTATGGCGGAGGCGCTACAACAGCATCCGTCCACACTCGTCGGTCGGCTGCCACCCGCCAGCGCCAGAGGTCGTCATCTGGTCAGAAGAGCCAAGCAGCTCAGCGCCGTTCGCTCGCCCCGCCATCGTCACACGGCCGCTGATGCGCTAACTTTGTACTTGGGCCACCAGATGGGGCAGGCCGTGGCGCAATGGTGCCGATTACGGAGGATGCTCCCATATTCAAGTTGGGCGGCGCATCCTAGCATCGTCGAAAATGGCCAGTACTTCACTACCGAGCGGACCGACTTCTAAGTCGCGCTGTCTTGGTGGCAGCGCATTACGATGTCTGGGAAGGCTGGCGTCGCCTACGTCCCGCCGGCCTACGCAAACGGGGCCTGCGCCGACGATCGCATCGTGTGCGAAATGGTTCCTCGCCGCTTCGTTTCCTATACAGGCCAACGACTGCAACGTTTAGGCATCATTGAACAATGACGAGGGATATTCGGCCGCGTGGATGCCGATATAATCGCGTGCAGCAACGCAGATTGCTGCGATTTGCCAAACGAATAGCGCAAAGCAGATAATCTTTGCGCTTTCGTCAAAATGTTCAAATTCAGCCAGCAGGCAAAATTTGATAAGTCCCAAGCAAAGCGGCAATGCCGTTTTGCTTGGGACTGGGTCCTCTTCAGCCATTCACCAACGGTAGCGCAGCGTCGCCAGCACGGTTTGACGATTGCCGTAGAAGCAGCCGGTCGCGGCGATGCAGGTCGATACGTAGGTCTTATCGAACAGGTTCGTCGCATTGACGGCGAGATCCACGCCTTTCAGCGCTGGATAGCGGTAGCCGAAATCATACCGAACGGCCGCGTCGACCAGGGTGACGACCGGGATATGATAGAGGTTGGCGTTGTCCCCCACCGAGGCGCCTATGTAGCGCACGCCTGCCCCGAGACCGAGCCCGGCCCAATCGCCCGTTCGGAACGTGTAGTCGAGCCAAGCCGATGCTTGGTGCTGGGGCACGAAGGGGAGTTCGTTCCCGATGATGCTTGCCCCGGCCGCGTTCGCATTCGCCTTGGTGATCTCGCTGTTCATGGCGGCGTAGGAGGCGATCAGGTCGAGACTCTCGGTCAGGCTTGCCTTGACCTCCAGTTCCACGCCGCGGACGCGGGCCTCGCCGGTCTGTGCATTGAACCGGAAATCCGTCGGGTCCGGTGTCAGAACGTTCTTCTGCGTCAGATCGAATACCGTTCCCGTCATGAGGAGGTTCGTACCGGGCGGCTGAAACTTGATGCCGCCTTCGATCTGCTCACCCTCCGTCGGTGCGAAGGGCTGACCGGCGCGGTTCGTCCCGGCCGTGGGCTGGAACGAGGTGGCGTAGCTGATGTAAGGGGCCAATCCGCCGTCCAGCAGATAGCTCAGCCCGACGCGGCCCGTGAAAGCAGCGTCATCCTGTTTCACTCGCGTGAGTGCGCCGGTCGCGGCATTCGTCGTGCGGGTCACCGCGTCGGCCCAGTCCTGACGCCCGCTGACGGTCAGGCGGAAGCCGCCGAAGCGGATCTCGTCCTGCGCGTAGAGTCCGGTCTGGTTTCGTCCCTGGGTGATCCGCGTTCCGAGCGGGGGACGCGTGACCGTGCCTGCATAGACCGGGGCGAACACGTCGACGGATGGCACGATCCGTAGCTGGGACTCATCGTACCGGGCATCCTCGCGCAGGTAGTCCGCGCCGAGGAGAAGCGTATGCGCGAAGGGGCCGGTGGAGAAGCGGGCTTCGGCCTGGTTGTCGATGTTGAACAGGTCGGACCTCTCCGGGAAGGCCCAGGCGTAGCGGGAGAGCGTGCTGTTATCGGCGCCGAGGCCGATTGCCTGCACACGCTGGGTATTGGCGTCGACATGCGAGTAACGCAGGTTCTGCCGGACGGTCCAGACGTCGTTGAAGCGATGTTCGAACGCGTATCCGATGAAGCCTTGCTGCAGCTTGAACCGGTCGTAATTCGGCTCTCCGATGAAGCGTTTCGTAGGGATGCGGCCCTTCGGGTTCGCGTAGAGTGTGCCCAGGGCGGGCAAGCCCTGAGGCGCTCCCCCGCCGGGCGAATCGATGTTGAGATATTGTGACAGGATCGTCAGGGACGTATCGGCATCCGGCCGCAGAGTGAGGCTCGGCGCGATGAAGATGCGGTCTTCCTCGAGATAGTCGAGCTGCGTTCCCGTGGTGCGGGCCAGACCGGTCAGCCGATAGAGGATCCTGCCTTCAGGATCGATCGGCCCGGACAGGTCGAAGGCGGCTTGCGCACGCCCGAAACTACCGGTCTGGAGTTGGATTTCACGAAGAGGTGTCGCCGTCGGACGCTTGCTCACGAGGTTGAGCAGGCCCCCTGGGGAATTCTGACCATACAGTCCCGACGATGGCCCCTTCAGCAACTCGACACGCTCGAGACCATAGGATTCGACACGCGGTTGCGAGTAGCCCCGGGCTCCGAAGGGCAACCGCAATCCATCGAGGTAGCGGCCCGGCACGAAGCCGCGGACGTAGAGCCAATCATAGCGCACATCCGTGCCGTACTGGTTCATCACGCCGGGCGTGTAGAGCAGGGCCTGACTGACGCTCTGGGCCTGACGGTCCTCGATCTCCTTCCGCCCAACCACGTTGATGGCCTGAGGGGTCTCCAGGATCGGCGTTCCGGTTTTGGTCGCGGTGGCGCTGCGGCGGGCGACATAACCGTGGACGGGACCGATGGCGTTCTCGCCCGACACCTCCAGCATGTCGAGGGCAACGGCCCCGGCCTGATCCGGGGCGACGATACCGGCCTGTGCCACCACGCGTAGGAGGGTGGCGGATCGCTCGGCGGTGAACTGGGGCGTCAGTCCCGTGCCGGCCAGGAGCCGCCGCAACCCTTCGGCACGGTCGTAGCGTCCGACGACTGCGACCGAGCGCAGATGTCGGGTGGCGCTGCTGTCATAGATCAACTGAACGCCACTGGCCGCGCCATAGGCCGCGAGCGCTTCGTCGAGGGGCATGGCGGGAAGGGCGAAGTCGATCGCCGCGTCCTGGGCCGGCATGAGTGCCGATGCCTGGACGAGATGTAACCGACCCATCGTTGCAGACGGGCCGGCATGCTCGATCGCCGCCGAAGCCGGAGCCGGCATGACGGCGACCAATGTCGCGAGACCGCTCAATCCAATGGCCATCCGGTACTGGTCCCGTCCCCGGTCTTGTCTGCTACGCCGCACCGTCATCAGCCCCATCGTCTCAAGGCGGCTTGCCACCGCTGTGCGACGGGTCGTGATCGCCCGTCTGATTCCTGAGACGCTGCGGAGCCCGTCACCCCGCAAGAAAAGTCCGTGACGGGTCAGCGCAGGATGACGAGCCGGTCGCCGAGCCTGAATTCGGAGAGAGCGAGGGCGGTGCGGATGTTCGTGAGTGCCTCCTCCGGACGGGACAGGTGGAAGATGCCCGTCACCCGCCGGGCGGAGGCCGCCGAACTGCCCAACACGATCCGACCGGGGCGATAGCGGTTGAGATCGTTGACGACCTGAGACAACGGCGTGTCGCGGAAGACGAGAAGGCCGCGTCGCCACGCCGCTGTCGTCGCCGTGTCGATGGAATGAATGTCCCGCGCCCCACGCTTCGTGCCGACCCCCTGGCCGGCGGCCAGCACCGTCGGCGGCGCGCCCGGTTCCGCCACCACTTTGACAGAGCCCGAGAGGCAGGAGAGTTCGGCGTCCGTCCCGCCGGTCCAGCCGGTGAGCCCCTCGGCCGGACGGCAGCGAACGACGAACTCCGTCGCCATTCCGGGACGCGTGGCCACATGCGCCGGACCGACCGTCAGGGAGATCGGACGCGCATTGGCGGGGACCGTGACGGCGACGGCCCCCGCATGCAGGACGAAAGTGCCGGGTTCAGCCGTCCCGGAATCGAGGGCGGTTTCGGCATCAAGCTCGATCCGGACCCCTCCTGGCAGATCGATCGTCCGCACCTCTCCGGTGCCGGTTCGGAAATCCGCGCTCAGTTCGGGCCAGTTCGCCAGGAAGGCAGCCCCACTCGCGGCGATGGAGGCCGAGGCGATGCCCAGCCCCGCACCCCGGAGTATCCGGCGACGGGCGATGTCACGTGGTGCCTCGCGGACAAGGGCAGGTGCGACCTGCTTCGGGAGCGCGATACCGGCTTGGCGCCACAGCTTTGAGGCCGCGATGAAAGCGGCATCGTGCTCGGGCCGCGTGCGCCACGCGGTAAGGGCCTCCGCATCGGCATGCGTTGCCGTCCCGGACGTCAACCGCACGATCCAGGCACGAGCCTCCCGTTCGACAGCCGCCGCGTCGCCGGATACGAGTTCCCGGTCGTGATCCCCGGCCATCATAGCCTTCGTGCCTTCTCCTCGTGGACACGCCGCAAGAGCATTCCCAGACTGTGACGTGCAAGGGCTACTCTCCCGGAGCGGCGGCTTAGACAGCCTATCCGGCCGCATGCTCGGAGCCTTCGCCGGTTATTGGCATGACTCTGCAACACAGCCCCTCGGTTGCCGGCCGTTACGTTGGAAGACGCCTCCGCCCGTGCCGCCCCGCAATCAGCGTCCATGGTGACCGATCCGTAGGCGCTCGGCGCAATGGTCCAGTGCCATCCGAACCTCCGATTCGACCGTGCGGAGTGAAACACCGAGATGCGTGGCTATGGCCGCATGGCTCATGCCCTCGATCCGGCTGAGACGGAATGCGGTCGCCCGGCGAGGCGGCAACTCGGACAGCGCCTGCGTCAGATGGCGGAGATCGGCACGTGCCTTGGCATCCCGGTCCGGTCCCGGTGCGTCATCCGGCACCGAAAGATGGGCGGCAATGTCCTCCGCGCTGAGCAGGCGTGCCCGACGTGCTTCGGCTCGCCGATGATCGATCGCCAAGTTCGCGGCGACCTTGAACAGGAATGCGCGTTCGTTCTGCAGCGGGGGATCGTCCAGGGCGACGTGGGCCACCCGAAGAAACGTCTCGTGCGCGAGATCGGAGGCTTCGTGAACACCCACCTTCCGACCGAGAAACCGCAAAAGTGCCTCGCGATGGGTGCGATAAAGTATGCCTAGCCGGGACTCCTGTTCGGACTGCGTTCGGGAAACGCGGAGCATTTCGAGTGCCGAGTTAAAGCATCCTGGAACAGATGCGCGTAAAGGATCGGATTGCAAAATTCCGATACACACACAAGAGGCAATTCACACAGAGCAGTGATGTGATCAATATTAGAATTGATACAATTAAATAATCAATCCGCCGCCATACGGGTAGCGTACGCAGCTACGACATCGATGCGCTCCTCGATCGTCTCACCGAGGAGGCTCATTGTACGGAGCGCAAATGGATTTGCGGTAATTACTCCGTGTGCCCCCGAGTGATGTCATACAGTGACGCATCGCCTTACCTCCTGCGCTCACTTCTCGGAGGCAGATCCTCCGTCCCGCCCAACACCATTGTCCTTTCGTTGTACGTCGAAACAGGCTGCGGTGAGGCGTCCTTGCAACCGGATGCCTGACACTGCTTCGATGCCGCATTGCCCCTGCCGACATCGCAGGAACGATCGAAATCACTGGTCGAAGCCAACGCGATCATGCCCGCGCTACAGCGGCCGAATCTCTTCGCGGCACGCTCAAGCTTCCTGACACTCGAACATCAGCGCAGCCGACTCGAATTCATTGAGGTGCGCCGTGCAAGACCGAAGGCGCCGATGAAAGCGTCGAGATAAGACCCATCCCATGTCACATCCGGCCTTGGCGCGTCGTCACCCACACTGACCAGTTACGTGGGGAGAGTGCGATGACCAAAGCTATTCGGCTGCTGGCTGGCCTTCTTGGCGCAGGATTGATCGGCAACGGCCTCTCCATGCTCGCCGCACCCGAGGCTTGGTATTTCGCGGTGCCGGGCGTGACCTCGACAGGCCCGTTCAATCAGCACTTCCTGCGAGATATCGGCCTGATCTTCGTGCTGATCGGGTCGGGATTTGTGTACGGTGTCGTGAGACCCGGCTCGCGTGTCCTGCTCTGGACCATGGGTGCGACCTGGCTCTCGGGCCATGCGCTGTTCCATGTCTGGGAGGTGGCCGTCGGCATTTGCGGGCCGGAGGTTCTGCCTCGCGACTTCCCCGCGGTGACACTTCCTGCGCTTATTGCGGTCGCCCTCAGCATCTGGTCGTTCCGCCATGCCGACCATTGACGATCCGACCCTCGTCTTCGAGCAGGAGCGGGTGCGGCTCGTCCGGCTCGCCTACCGCATGCTCGGGTCCATCGGCGAGGCCGAGGATGTCGTACAGGACGCCTGGCTCCGCTGGCGGCGCGTCGACCATGCCGAGGTCGGCTCGGCCGGTGCCTTCCTGTCACGCACGGTCACGCGGCTCTGCCTGGACGTCATGAAGTCCGCGCGGGTACGGCGCGAGACCTATTTCGGGACCTGGTTGCCCGAGCCCGTCGCCATGGCCCCGGACGAAGACCCGGGCGACGACCTGACACTCACGCTGATGTTGGCCCTGGAGCGGCTCTCGCCGCTGGAGCGGGCCGCGTTTCTCCTGCACGATGTCTTCGCGGTCCCGCTCGCGGACGTCGCGGTCACGCTCCGGCGTGAGCCGCCGGCGGTTCGTCAACTCGCCGCGAGGGCCAGGAAGCACGTGCAGTCCGCCCGCCCGCGCTTTCCGGTCGAGAGGGAAGAGGGTGCGCGGATCGCGAAAGCCTTCTTCGAAGCATCGGCGACAGGCGACGTCGCGGCCCTGCGCAGCATGCTCGCCGATGCCGTCGTCGTGCACTCGGACGGCGGCGGAAAGGTGCATGCATTCCCACGGCCCATCGTCGGCATCGACAAGGTCACGCGCATGTTCGAGGGCGCCGCACGCAAGTCGTGGATCCAGCATGCCCAAAAGCTGCAGGACCTTTGGATCGATGGCCTGCCGGGCTATGTCAGCCTGGAGCCGGGCGGAATGCTCCAGACCGTCGCCTTGGATATTCAGGCCGGACTGATCGTCGGCATCTACTTCACCCGCAATCCGGACAAGCTCCAGCGGATGGCCATGCGGTTCGGAGGGATGCCGGGAGCGCCGGTGTCTCACTGAGCCTCAACGGCGGGCGATTGCCAGTTCCTTGCGGCAGGCGATCGAGAACGCGCAGAGCGGATCGAGGTCCCGGGCATGGCGGATGTCCGAGAAAGCGGCGAGATCCTTGTTGGGAGCGAAGTAGGTCTCGCCGATGCGCTGCATGACACGCTCAGCCTCTTCTAGTGTCTCCGGCTCTCCGAAGAGCCGGATCTTGTTCACGATGGCATAGAGGTTGACCAGCTTGGCCAAGTCGTCGAGGTCATGCTCGAAGGCGTCGCCGAACAGGGTCGAGGCCTCGCGGATGAACTCGCCGTAGAGTGCCTCCCGTCGCGCGCGGTCCTGCACCAGGAGCGTCGCGCGCTCCTGGCTGTGCTGCGTCAACCATGTGGTCGCGAAGGAGGCCATCGCGCCGATGGCCGACCCCGCAAGCGCGGACAGCGCCGAGATATAGGCCGCATCCACCGGCGGGGAGCCTCAGGCCACGCGCTTCGGCTGCGCCGCCAGCCAGTCGCCGTAGCGCCGCTGCGAGAGCCACGCGTCGCCGGTGGGCGTCAGCCAAGGCCCTCCAAGGACCACCCCGAAATACGCGGCCGTGTCGTCCGTGATGACGTCGCGTGTCTCGCCGATGCCGTCGAAGTGGTGCTTCACCAGCTCGGCCATCGGCAGCCGGTCAGGGCCGGCGATCTCGATCATGCCGTTCCGGGGCGGCGCCAGGGCAATTTCGGCGACCTTCGCGGCCACGTCGGCCGATGCGATCGGCTGGATCGACGCGGAGGTGACGCGCGCAACGCCGTCGACGATGGCGGCCCCCGCAATCGCCGCGACGAATTCGAAGAACTGCGTGGCACGGACAAGCGTCCACGGCACGCCCGCCGAGGCGATCAGTTCTTCCTGGGCGAGCTTGGCGCGGAAGTAGCCGCTGTCGAGCAAGAGTTCGGTCCCGACGACCGAGAGCGCGACATGGTGGGAGACGCCGGCATTCTTCTCGGCCTCCGCGAGGTTCCGTCCGGCACGAACGAAGAAGTCCATTGCCGCGTCGTCGGCGAAGGACGGTGAGTTGGCGACGTCGACCACCACGCCGGCGCCCCGCAACGCATCCGCGAGGCCTTCGCCCGTGACGGCGTTGACACCCGTATTCGGCGAGGCCGCAAGGACCTGATGGCCGGCGGTTTTGAGAATGGTGACGACCTGCGAGCCGATCAGCCCCGTGCCGCCGATGACGACGATCTTCATGTGACGCTCCATCTTGTCTCCAGTCCCATCGGGACCGGTCGCCGTCATGACGAGGAATGCCCCTCGCGGTGTGACATCGGCGCGGACGATCGATGCGTCCGACTCGGGACCGGCGAGGGCTCGCCATGTGGGATGCTCGCGACGGGCGCGGCCTCGGAGAAAAGCCGTCCCGGTTCGGGCGTGCCGGGACGGCGTGATCCCATGGAAACCGCTCCTCGGGACGGATCCCGAGGAGCGGCCATTGCGGATGGATCATGCGTGCGCGAACCATGGTTCGAACGGGCGACCGGGTCGGCACTGACCCCATGCCTTCAGTAGTCCCAAAACAGGGGAACCCACCGAAAGGCGTCGCCATCGACCGCGACCCGACCGACGGAAGGGAACGGCAGGTGCGTGGCGATCAACTGCTCACCGGTCGCCGCCAGCTCCCGCAGAAGCCTGACGCGAACGCGAGCCGCCTCCTCGGGATCGTGTTCGAAGCCATTGTGCCAGTCTGGGTGCTCGAACCCGACCGTGAACACGGCGTCGCCGGCGAATGTCAGCCGGTCGCCGCCGGATGCCAGGCGGACCACGCTGTGCCCGGGAGTGTGGCCACCGGTGCGATGGACGACCACCCCCGGCGCGACCTCGTGCTCTTCATCGAACAGCCGCAACTGGCTGCGGTACTCCTGCGCGAACCGCTTGGCGGCTGCCCGAAGCGCGTCCGGGAACCCCTGTGGCATGTCGACATGAGTAAAGTCGGGCGCTTCCCAGAATTTGACCTCGGCGGCCGCCACATGGATCCGCAGGTCCGGGCGCAGCCGCTCCTTCACTCCCTCGACGAGGAGCCCGCCGACATGGTCCATGTGCATGTGGGTCAGCACCACGTCGGTCACGGACGCGAGATCAATACCGGCGGCCTCCAATCGCCTGACCAGTTGCCCGGCCCGCGGCAGGTTGAGGTTCGGGTCCAGCCCCAATCCGGCGTCGATGAGAATGGTCTGGCCGCCACTGCGGACAACCACCACGTTCAGCGACCAGTCGAACGCGTCCGGCGGCAGGAACATGTCGTTCAGCCAAGTCGCCCTCTCGGCCGCCTCGACGTTGTGTCCCAACATCTTGGTCGGGAGCGGCAGCACTCCGTCGCTGACGACCAGCACGTCGATCTCACCGATCCGCACCGCGTAGCGCGAGGGCACCAACTCCTCGGATCCCACAGGTGGAGCGCCAGTATATCCCGGATCGGTTCGTCCGGTATTGGTTGTCACTGCAGTCGTCATCGTCATCCCTTTCGTGGGACGCGCTTGCATCTGGCTCGTTAGGATCAAGAAACGCGCGTCATGCCACAGGGACGAGACTGGGTTGGCAGATGTGACATGAGCGATGAAACGTCGAACTCATCGCCCGTGGATGAACGGTTCTCCTCGATACTTCTCCTCTGAACGGACGGTCCCTCTTCCGACCAATAAGAAGCTTCGAAGCTGGTACCGAGCGTCGGGTTTCCACGTATGGGCGCGTCTCATTCCCCGCAGAGGAGTCGGGGGCTCGTCCGCACGCGAGGGCGACGAGAGGCTCCCGCAGGAAACGCGCTGCCCGGATCGTCTATCGCTGCGTGGATTCCACGAAAAACCGCTTCGAGATTTCGGTACGCACATGTTCGGGGAACAGGCACACCTGCCGGCAACTCCCGTCCCGCCAGGCTCACCGTCCTCGATGTCCCGCCCGTGGTGGCCCACGGTCCGCGAACCCGGACGAGCAGGCCCGCTTCGACGTCACGGGCGGCGATGAGGCTCGGGAGGTGCCCGCCCCGGCCAGGGTCAGTCGAAGCGTCGTCGCGACGTCGCTCGCCCGGATGGCGGGACGGATGCCGACCTGTTCCGTGCATTCCTTGCCGTCGTTGAGAAGGATGCCCATCACGCCGGGCCGCTCGCGCGCGACGACAACGTCGTGTTCCGCCAAGGCCGCCGACGGCGGCGCCCTCCGCTTCGCGGCAGCGGCGCTCCGCACCGGCGATGCCGGCCGCGTCGGTGCCGCCGATGAGAAGCACACGGCACTCGACATTGATTTGTCGGTGTCCGCGGCGAGGGCAGCCTGCGGCTCTCTCGTCGAAGCGGCGCCGAACCTTCCGAACCGCCGGCCGTTGCTGATCGACTTCAGCCGCACGGACGGACACATGACCCTCACGAAACTCGCTCTCACGACTATGCTGGCTGTCCTGTTGACCGCGCCGGCTTTCGCCGAGCAGCTGGCTCCCACCGGCGGGGCTGGGAACACTGGCGTCATGACGCCATCCATGGAGCCGGGTCCGGTGCCGCGGGCAAGCGGTGCGAGGGGCCGACCTGCCGATGCTATTCCGGGCAATCCGAGCCCGGCTTCCGTTCCTGGCAGCACGCCGGACGTGAATATCGGCGGCACGCTCACCAGCAGCCCGCCCGGCACCGGTGGAACTTCGGGCGGACCATCTCTTAGCGGGCAGTAGATTGAAGCTTGACCATGTGACGGTGCGACACCAGACCTAGGCATACCAGCCGGAACACGCCCGCTTGCAGCGCATTCTAAGCTCACTTCTCCCAATTCAACGCGTCCAGATGGGCCTGACAAATGTACAATCACATTGAACGTGATCGTCTTGCTACGCCTGCAACCTTGGAACCAGTGGTGCGCGGCTCTAGCTCCTTGACCGACATTGGGCGTAGAGAGCCAACCACTAATAACGGGACGATCCAGCCTACGTCGGCACCTCCGGCTCCATATGTCAGAGCTGTGTCTCCGTCGGTTTTTGAGAGTTTCGGCTCATTCTCCTGAGAAGGCTTTCCCGCAACCAGATCCGTGGCGTCGGCCTTACCACCGTGTGGCTGTCGTCACGAATGGGCTACGACCACTCGCCGTGTCGCGGGTTATCGTAGCCCATCCGTTTGCCCTCCATGCGCGGACGAGCGTGTGAATGCAGTGTGGAGGACTAGCGATAACCGGCGATACGTCATTCGGCTTCTCTACCAGGAAGCAGCTTGACCGCGATCCCGCGAGCAAGGCCGCCCATGCGGATTTGCTCGACGATGATAAAAAGAAGCGTATCCTCTTTCTCGTCCTGCACGGGGCAAAGGGAGGAAATAATGTCTGCAAACTGGAAATCAGTTAAAGACGACCTGGACTGGAGCCTGAACCAAGGACAGGATGTAAAAGGTCGCGCTGAGTTGAGGGAGGCCTTCAGCAAGGGCGATGCAAAAGAAATAGGGCACGTGATCGAAGTGTTTAAAATGGGCCAGCGCGACAGTCATAAGCTTGCAAATCTAGCACGATGCGCCCAAGAGGACGACAAGAGGCTGTACAATATTGGCCGGAAACTGATCGAGCTGAAGCCTTCATAAAAACCCAGTTGAGAAAGCGGATCGTAACACGAAGAACAGCTTAGGGTCATTGAAGCTGCCTTCACACGCCGACTGGAGAAGTAATGGCTTTGCCCATCCTCGCAATTTCTAGTTTCACGCCTCGCCTTGTTCCCCAATCGCGGATGGCCGGCACTGACCTGTTCGCGCGGAGCGAAGGCGGCTACACCCGTCAGCTTTATGGCCCAGTTCGCGATATCGGTCCCTTCGGGGGGGGGGCGCGAGACGGCCTCGACCTCGTGAATCCGAGGCGGGGGCGGGGCCATCGACAGGGGTCACGATATGCGGTCCAGCCGAAGATTGTCCGAACGCTGGTTGACGCTCGGGCTTTGGCTCATCGCCTTCCTCTTCGGCTGGTTCCTGATCGGCCTCGGCGCCCTCGTTGTCGGTGACCTGCCCCAGGTCGAGCACCGCTATACCCTCGAACAGTTCCTCGACGGACCGGCCGATGGCGCGGCGGCCGAGTCCCTCAAGCGGATCCGTCGCGAGCAGGACGACATCCGGCGCCGGACGGAGCAGGAGCAGCTCGCCCTCGATGCCGCGCGTTCGGCCTCGGAGGCTGCGCGCGAGACCTTCGCCAATTGGCTGAAGACCCGCGACGCCACGCAGCGCGTCGACCAGGATCCGGACCTCATCGCGCGCACGCAGGCGCTCGATGCGCTGAAGGGGGCGGAACGGACCATCGAGGAGCGGCTGGAAGGGCTGGCGAAGGCGCGGCTCGCCCTTTCCGAGCAGGAAGAACCGCTGACGCAAGCGGAGAGCGACCTGCGCGCGGCGGCTCAGGTCAAGCTCGACGCCGTCGAGCGGGAGCAGGAGCTGCGCGTCTTCGGATATCGCCTCGCCTTGACCCTGCCGCTCCTGGGGCTGGCCGGGTGGCTGTTGCTGAAGCGGCGGCGGGGCCGCAACTGGCCCTTCGTCTGGGGCTTCGCCTTTGCGGCGACCTTCGCGTTCTTCGTCGAGCTCGTTCCGTATCTGCCGAGCTATGGCGGCTACGTGCAATACGGCGTCGGCGTCCTCGTGACCCTCGTCGCCGGCCGTGCGGCGATCGGTGCCCTGCAATCTTATAACGAGCGGCAGAAGCTGGCGGAAACGCGACCGACCGAGGAGCGCCGGGGCGAAATCGCCACGGATCAGGCGTTGGAGCGGCTCGCCAAGAAGTCCTGCCCGGGCTGCGAACGACCGATCGCCCTCGACGACCCGAACCTGAACTTCTGCCCTCATTGCGGCCTCGGCGCCTTCGAACGCTGCCCGACCTGCGACCACCGCAAGAGCACCTTCGAGCGCTTCTGCCGGGCCTGCGGAACGCCGTCCGCTCATGAGGTGCGCCCTCTCGCCACCTGACGGTGACACCCCAAGGGGCGTTAGATAAGCGGCGGACCGTCGGACCGCGGCCGACGGCCGGGCCGGATGGGGGACGTGGCGCGTGCGGGCGGGGAACGGCCCGGTTCCGCTTGGGAACACTGAACGATTGCAACCCGCTAACTACCGCGCTTAAAGAGTTTTTAATGCTGATCTGTCTGTCTGATGTCTCCCCGACGGTCAGGAACGCGGTCCCGGCGTGACGCCGAGAACGATCAGCGTGAGATGAGATGAAGAAGCTCAGCCTGAGCCTGATGTCGATGAAATCGCTCTATGCCGTAGTGGCCGGAGCATCAGCGCTCGTGGGCATCCTCGTCGTTTCGGGCAGTCTCGCGGTCTCCAACCTGAGCCGTGATGAGGCGCGCAAGCCGCTGGAGGCCGCCCAAGCCTCCCAGCGCTTCGCCGCCGCCCTCGATCGCGGGGTCTACGACGTCGTCCAAGATCTCAAGACGCTCGCCGTCACCCTGAAGCAGACGTCCCAGCGCCTCGATGCGGATGAGCTTCAGCCGAAGCTGAGCGCATGGCTCAGGTTGCGTCCCGATTATGCCGAGCTCAACCTGGTGGGCCCGAATGGCCGCGTGAAGGTCGCCGGCAACGATCTCGGTTTCGGCCGGGACGTATCCGGCCGGTCCTGGTTCCTGCGCGCCAGGGCCTCCCAGGCCATCGTCGCCGTGCCGTCTCCGGGGGCGAACGGGCGGACGGTGTTCGACATCGCGCTGCCGGTTCCGGGCCCTGCGGCCGGCGGAGAGGGCATTCTCGTCGCCCGCCTGAACGAGGCGTGGATCGGCGAGATTCAGGACAGGGTGCTGGCTGCCTCTGCCACGGCGAGCGGCCCCGTGACGAACGGCGTCATGGGCCTGTCCATTCTCGCTCCCGATGCGCGGCCGAGTTCGGGCCTCATGGCCCAACAGACGTCTGGTGCCCGGGAGGTCGTGGAACAGGCGACGCCGAGCGCAGGATTTCGTGATCTCGCCCCGTCGGGCTGGCTCGCTGTCGCACGCGTGACGAATGCCGGAGCGCCGCGGAGCATCGAGGCCTCCCTTCCCGATAACGGGAGCGTGGTGCTGTGGCTGGCAGTCTGTCTTTTGACGGCCTGTGGCGGCTGGATCGTCGGCGATCGCATCGTGCGGCGGCTCAAGCTGATCGGCGAGAGCGAGCAGGGCGTCTCGTCGCCCTCGCGCATCGCTGAATTGTCGGAACACGAAGAGCGCCTCGTGGCACGGGAGCGCAGCGGTGTCCGCGCACTCCAGGAGACGCGCTCGGCCCTCTCGCGCATCCGGGAGCGCTTCCGCACCTTCGAATCCATGTCGGGCTGGACCTATTGGGAGATCGACACCGAGGCCGGCAGTGTCACCTGGAGCGACCCCGCCACGCACGCGAACCATGCGGTTCCGGACCGCGCCGTCGCCCTCACCGATCTCAAGAGCGGAATCGCCCCGGACGATCGCGATCTGATGGATTTCACGATGCGGTCGGCGCTGGACCAGCCCGGCCCGCATGACGTCGTCCTGCGCACCACCGGAAGTCTGGCGGAGAATGGCCAGCGGCGTCTCTTCGTCCGTTTCATCCGTGCCGAGGACGAGACGCAGTCGGCCAAGCCCACGATCCTGCATGCGCTGAGCCGCGAATTCGTCGGCGAGACCGTCAAAGACCCGAATTTCGTCGGTGGCGCGGAGGCGGAGGGCAGCGCATCTCCGGTCGAGCGGCGTCGCCGGGAGACCGATGGTCCCGTGGAATCCCGGACCGGTACCGTCCTGCGCAAGGTCGTAGATGGGGTGATCCACGACTTCAACAACGTGCTCACCGTGGTCATCGCCAATCTGGCGACCCTTCAACGGCGTCATGATCTTCCCTCGAACCAGGCACGCCTGATCGATGCCGCCCTGGCGGGCGCCCAACGCGGATCGAGCCTGACCCGGCGCCTCGTCAACTTCGTGCGCCGCGACGATTCCGGCCTGCAGGAAACCGACGTGGCCGTGACGCTGACCGCCTTCGTCCCGTTCCTGGGCGCCAACGTGCTGCACCAGACCTCGGTGGAGACCCGGATCCGTCCGGGCCTCGCCAAGGTCCTGTGCAGCGAGAAGGTTCTGGAGGCCGTCCTTCTCAACCTCGCCTTCCATGTCCGCGACATCGGCTCGGAAGGGTTCGCCATCGGTGCCGACGAGAAGGTGCTCTCCGACGACGAGGGGATCGCACTCGCCTCCGGCCGTTACGTGCGGATCATCCTGGCCAGCGGCACGCCTGGTCGCCATGCCACGACCATACCCTCCAGCGACAGCGAGGCGACCAAGGCGGTGGCGGCTCTCCTCACCCAGGTCGGAGGTGGTTTCAGGCTTCTGGCGGATGGCAGCAGTGCCACCGGCTTCCTCGCGGAAGTCTGGCTCCGCGCCGGGGATGCGCCCTCCGAAACCGAGGCGCAGGAAGCCGGCGCGCAGATGCCCGCCCTCCGGGTGCTCCTCGTCGACAGCGACAGCCTCGTGCGCCAGAGCTTCGCCGATGCGCTCACCGATCTCGGTCACGACGTCGTCCAGGCGGGCTCGGCCGAGCATGCCCTGGCCCTCGTCGACGAAGCGGCGACCTTCGATGTCATGATCGCCGATTGGGCCATGCCCGTAGTGAGCGGTCTCCAATTGGCCGTGACCATGACCAACCGCCATCCCCAGATCCGCGTCATTCTCGCGAGCCCGGGGGGGCAGTTGCCAGCGAGCGCCCGCGCGTTCCTGCATATCGAGAAGCCATTCCGCTATCCGGCCCTGGCGGCGGTCATGCGCGAGGCTGCCTGCAAGAACGCGGCGGTCGCGGCCTGACAAGGCGCGGGACGCCTCGTCCCGCGAGCTCGGATCGACAATCGCGGCTTCGTGGCTGGACTGGCGTGGGACGCACGTCCCGCCGGCCGACGATCCTCGAACCGCGATCGATGATCGCGGCATCCGCCTCGGATGTCGCCGCGCCCCCGTCGCGGGATGAGCCGGCCTGTCACGGACGTATTGGCTTGAGCGTTGTCGTCCCGTTGCGACACAAGATCGCGCGTCTCTGAGTAAGTTTCCAGCAAGCTTACGAAGAATGGTGGCTTCCCGGCCGCCGTTAGCTCTCAGTTAACGTTGACGGAACATAAAAGAAAACGCGTCGATGATAACGGTACCCGTTGAGGGATGCATCCGGGCGCGCCGGGACAACAGGGTCGTGCCCCCATGAAGTGCTTTGCAACTCTCGCTACTGTCCTCGTCCCCGCTTTGCTCGTCGGGATGTCGGCTCAGGCGGCGGATTGGTACACGGGCGCCGAGCCCGTGGCGCGGGACGACGCCTGGACGACGGCCGTGGATGCCTCGGCGGCCGTCACCTCGAACAGTTCGGCCTTCGGTTCGGTGACGGGGACCTTTGCCACGGAAGGCACTCTGCTTCAGAGCGGCCCGCGTATTCGCGTCGAGGCGGTCGCCGGAACCTACAGCTATCCCGGCCAGGGCGTCGCCCAGCGGGTCAACGGCTACCAGCAGGAAGGCGCGCTCAGCGCCGGCTACGAGTGGATCTGGCGCGACGCGGCCTTGGCCGGCTTCGTCGGCTTCAATGTGAGAAGCAACCAGCTCTCGATTCTCGACCCGGACAACCCCGTGATCGGAACCGGAGTCGGGGCCAAGCTCGCCGCGAATTTCTACGCTCGGCCCACCGAGAACACCATGGTCTCGGCCTATGGCTCCTACTCGACGCAGTTCAGCGCCTATTACACGCGCTTCCGCGCCGGCTACATGGTCGCCGACGGAATCTATATCGGGCCCGAGGCCATGGTCCTGGGCGACAATTTCTTCAGCCAGTACCGCATCGGCGCCCATGTCACTGGCTTCTCCATCGGCCCGATCAAGATGGCCGTGGGCGTCGGCTACGTGAAGGACCGGATCCAGGGCAGCGGCTACTATTCCAGTGTGGAGGCCCGGGCCGCGTTCTGAGGCCGTGCCTGCCGTGCTTCGTTTCGACGCGTCACACCATTCCGCGCTTCTTCGGCGTAGCAACCGCCCAATTGCATCCTAAACGACATATTAAGACCGAGATTTCTCGATTTTCAGCGTAGCAAGACAATCGCAACCGGTTGGCCGCAAAATGGCCGAGTCCGATGCCTGACGCTGCCGTGGATGTCGGATGCTGGAAGTTAAGCATTCTTCCTCACGACAGCTTCATGCACCCGCGCGATAATTGCTTGTGCCGACCGATTGCCCGCCCCCAGAGGGATACTCGTTTTGAGATCTGCATTGCGCTGGATCGTGTGGATGGTGTCCGCGGTCGCTGTTCTCGCTCTGCTGAGTCAGCCGATCAGCACGCAGGATCAGCTCGCGATGAGCCTGTGCGCCATGGTGGCGATGAGCATCCTATGGATTTTCTTCGACAATCCGCCGGCGCGGTTCGTCTTCCTGGCTCTCGGGAGCCTCGTGGTCCTGCGCTACATGTTCTGGCGCGTCACGAACACGTTGCCGTCCCCGTCCGATCCGGTGAGCTTCGGGTTCGGCCTCGTCCTGCTGCTGGGCGAACTCTACTGCGTCTTCATCCTCTTCATCAGCCTCATCATCAACGCCGATCCGCTGCGCCGCGCCACGCCGCCCCTGGGCCCGCCCGAGGACCTGCCCACCGTCGACATCTTCGTTCCGAGCTACAACGAGGATGCGGGGATTCTCTCCACGACCCTGTCCGCCGCCAAGCTCATCGACTACCCGGCTCACAAGCTCCATGTCTGGCTGCTCGATGACGGCGGCACCGACCAGAAATGCGCCGATCCCGACCCCGCGAAAGCGCAGGAGGCGATACAGCGGCGCAGCGAGCTTCAATCCCTGTGCAAGGCGCTCGGCGTCACCTATCTGACCCGGCCGCGCAACCAGCACGCCAAGGCCGGCAACCTCAATAACGGTCTCAAGCATTCGCAGGGCGAGATCATCGTCGTCCTCGATGCCGACCACGTGCCGTTCCGCTCCTTCCTGCGGGAGACGATCGGCCATTTCGCGGCCGACCCGCGCCTGTTTCTGGTTCAGACCCCGCACGCCTTCCTCAATCCGGACCCGATCGAGCGGAACCTGCGCACCTTCGACCGCATGCCGTCCGAGAACGAGATGTTCTACTCGGTGACGCAGCGCGGCCTCGACAAGTGGAACGGGTCGTTCTTCTGCGGCTCTGCCGCCCTCCTGCGCCGGCGCGCGCTGGACGAGGCCGGCGGTTTCTCCGGCGTCACGATCACCGAGGATTGCGAGACCGCCTTCGAGCTGCATTCGCGCGGCTGGAACAGCATCTACGTGGACACGCCGCTCATCGCCGGCCTGCAGCCCGATACACTGGTGGCCTTCATCGGCCAGCGCTCGCGCTGGTGCCAGGGCATGTTCCAGATCCTGATGCTCAAGAACCCGCTGTTCAAGCGCGGGCTCCACCCGATCCAGAAGCTCGCCTACCTGTCGAGCATGACGTTCTGGTTCTTTCCGGTGCCGCGCATGATCTTCATGTTCGCGCCCATGCTGCACATCTTCTTCGACCTGAAGATCTTCGTCGCCAGCGTCGATGAGTCGATCGCCTATACGGCGACCTATATCGTCATCAACCTGATGATGCAGAACTACGTCTACGGTAAGTTTCGCTGGCCCTTCGTCTCGGAGCTCTACGAATACGTCCAGGGCCTGTATCTCTTCCGGGCCATCATTTCGGTGATCGTTTCGCCGCGCAAGCCGACCTTCAACGTCACCGCCAAGGGAGCCGCCCTCGATCAGGACCACCTCTCGCCCATGGCGTGGCCCTATTTCGCGGTCTACTTCATCCTGCTCATCGGCTGCGGCACGGCCCTCTACCGCTACCTGTTCGAGCCAGGCGTCACCAACCTGATGCTGGTCGTGGGCCTTTGGAACTTCTTCAACCTCCTCACCGCCGGCGTGGCCCTCGGCGTGGCGGCGGAGCGCAGGACCACCGAAGCGAGCCCCTCGCTGGCGATCAACCGGCATGGCCGCCTCGTCTTCGGGGGGCGCGCTCTCGATGTCGCCATCGAACGCGCCTCTGCTTTGGGCTGCACGATCCGTTTCGGCGCCGAGGCGCTGCCGCCGGGAGCTGGGAGTACGCACCGCACCGGCCAGCTCTCCGTCGTCCCCATCGACGGTGCTCCGGTGCAGGTGCCGCTGCCGGTGGAGATCGGCGAAATGACCCAATCGGGCGACGAGATGGTGCTCAACCTCCAATTCCAGCCCCTCGATCCCAAGGGATACGGGGCGCTGGCGGGCCTGATGTACGGCGATGCCGGTGCGCTCCTGCGCTTCCAGCAGAGCCGCCGCCGGCACAAGAACATCCTTTCCGGCACGCTGCAGCTGATCTGGTGGGGCCTGGTCGAGCCGTTCCGCGCGGCGAGCTACGCCTTCAAGAGCGGACATGCCTCTACGGCGGAGACCGTGGCCAAGGCAGGCCCGGTCCTGCCGAAACAAAGCGCGCAAGCCCCCCTCCTGGTGCAGCAGCCGGCCCCTTTCACCGCACCCGCCGATACGCAGCCCACCCCGCCCGGCCCGTCCGACAATCCCCTCGTCGTCCGCCAAGGATCGAGCCGCATTCCCGGCAGCGAGGCCGCGACGGACTGGGTCCGGCTGATGCTGGAATTCGAGAACGACCGCCTTCTCGAAAGCTCGGGCAAGCAAGCGAGCCGTGGGTCGCACGACCCGCTCGTGCGGACGTGAGGCAGATCACCATGTCGACCTTTCGCGTCCTCGCCTGTCTTGGCGCCCTCGGCCTGATCCTGCAGACGCCGGCTGGCCAAGCCCAGAGCTTCCTCGGATCGGGGCCGACCGAGCGCTTCTCGGTCCCGCCCGTGGGCGATGCCATGCGCCGCCCGGACGCCCCGCCGCCCGCAACCCGCCCCGCCGCGCCCCCCGAGGAGGCCCAGCGCGAGCCTGTCGGCCGGATCGCCCCGGCGCGTCGCCTCGCGGCCACCACCGACGGGTTCCGGATGGAGGGGGAGGAGGCGACGCTGCGCTTCCCGGTCTTTCTGACGGAAGCACAGACGCGGGGCCGCCCGCGCCTGCGCATTTCCTACCTCTCGGCCATCTCGGTCGCGCCCGAAGCCTCGGAACTGACCGTGAGTGTCAATGGCGCGGTGGTCGGACGCACCAACATCCAGGCGCCGGGCGCGGTGAAGGTGGTGGAATTCGAGATTCCGGAGGGAAGCCTCAAGCTCGGCTACAACGCCGTCTCCCTGCAGGCGAGCCAGCGCCACCGGGTCGATTGCTCGCTCAACGCCACCTACGAACTCTGGACGCAGATCGATCCGTCGCGCTCCGGGCTCGTGGTCGCGCCGGTCGCTGCCGCCAGCCTCGAACTCAAGGATCTTCCCGCCCTCGAGCCCGACCATAGCGGCGCGCTGCCGGTGCGGGTGGTCGCCAACGACAAGCCGAACCTGCCCCGGCTCGAGCGTATGATCCACGCGGTGGAGGCCGTGGGCCTGATCGGTCGCATCGCCCGGCCGGTGGTGGAGTTCGGCCCGCCCATGTCGGGCCGGTCGGGTCTCAACCTCATCGTCGGGACGGCGGCGGAATTGCGGGAGATGCCCGATCTCGAATCGATCGGCGCCACCGGCGGGCCGAGGCTGGTGGTCCTGCCGCCGCGCCCGGACCGGGTACCGACCCTGGTCGTCACGGGCACCAGCTATGCCGAGATCGAGGAAGCCATCGCCGCCCTGGCGCGGGGAGGAGAGGTCTACGGCACTCCCGCCGGCCTGAAGGCGGCGTCCCTCGCACGCGGCACCATCCTGGACGGTGACGAGACGGTCTCGCTGCAGAGCCTCGGCGTCTCGACCCGCGAATTCTCGGGGCGGCTGCTGCGCACCGCCTTCGACGTCTACCTGCCGGCGGATTTCCTGCCGGCGGACTACGGCAAGGTCATGCTGAACCTGGCGGGCGCCTACGCGTCCGGCCTGACCTCGGACGCCCGCATCCTCGTGGATCTCAACGGCAGCAATGCCGCCAGCGTGCCGCTGGCCCAGACCCGCGGCGAGGTGTTCGAGAACAACACGATCCCGCTGCCCCTGGCGAAGTGGCGTCCGGGCCTCAACCGCGTCGCGATCATGGCCCAGGTTCCCGCCCCGGCGGACGAGACCTGCGGCCTCAACGCCACGGATTCGAAGCGGGAGCGCTTCCTCATCCTCGACCGCGCGAGTCTGTCGATTCCCACCCTGGCGCACGCGGCCAGGATTCCCGATCTCGCCGCGACGACGAGCGGGGCCCTGGCCTTCGTCAAGTCCGAACGCCGTCCGCGTCTGGTCCTGCCCACCCTCGACAAGGACACGGTGGCGGCCGCCGCGACCCTCGCCGCCAGACTGGCGGGCGCCGCCGGGCGGATGATCGATTTCGAGCTCGCTGGCGACATGCAGAGCGGCTCTCCCGGGCCGACCCTCGTCGTCGCCCCGGTGCGGTCCCTGTCTCCCTCGACGCTGTCGGGGCTGGGCCTCGACCCGGACCAGATCAGGACGATCTGGCAGGCGCGCGCGGAAACGGCGCGGGCGCCCGGCCAGTCCGGCTCGGTGCCGGCCCCGACCCTGGACCGGCTTCGCCGCAACCTGCCGCCGCGCTGCAGCCTGCCCGAACTGACCTTGCGCGCGCCGGCCCCCAGCCCGACCATTGCCTCCGCCGCGCCCGCCGAGACACGACGTTCGCCCCAGGCCAGGCTGTCGGACGGTGATCTCGTCACGAAATGGGACGAGACCCTTCGCGCGCGCCATCCCGTCCTCGAAGCTGCGGACGGCGTCGTCGAGCGGGGGAGGGCCTTGCTCAACTCCGTCGTGGGTGACCCCCGCGCCTTGTTCAGCGCGGCGCCATCGACGCCCGCCACGGTCACGGTTCCCCCCGGCGCCAGCCTGATCATGGCCCAGGGCTTTCCGACGGCGGCGGCGGCGCAGAACGGCTTCGACGGGTCGGTGACCGTGATCACCGCCCCGAATGCCTTGCTGCTCAAGGCTTCGGCGGCCTGCCTCATCGATCCCGAGGTCTGGTCGCGGATCGATGGGCGCTTCGCCTTCCTCGATGCCTCGGACGGATCCCTCGAGACGGTGGCTCCCCGGAACGTGGAGCTCGTCGAGACGAAGACGCGCTCACTCTCCAACATTCGCCTCGTCACCGCCGGCTGGCTCTCGATGAACCCGGCGATCTATGTGGCGCTGACCCTCGGGCTCGCCCTGCTCCTCGGCCTGACGACGACGTCCCTTGTCCGCAATATCGGCCGGAAAAACGGATGACCCGCACCGTGCATCCCATTCTCGGCCTGGTTCTCGGCGCGGCACTGGCCGTCGCGAGCCCCTGGATCGTTCCCGCGAGGGCGCAGGACGGCGCCTCGCCGGTTCCACCCGCCACCGCGATGCCCGGTGCCCCCACCGCGAAAGGCGAAGCCATGCCGGGAGCCTCGAAGCCGGCGGTTCTCGCCGATTCCCTGAAGAATCCCGATGCCTGGCGCTCCTACCGGTCCCGCTTCATCACCGAGGCGGGCCGCGTGGTGGACACCGCCAACGGTATGATCAGCCACAGCGAAGGGCAGGGCTACGGCATGCTCCTCGCGGTCGCCGCCAATGACCGGACCACCTTCGAACGGCTATGGGGATGGACCCGCGCCAACCTGATGGTCCGCTCGGACGAGCTGCTGGCCTGGCGCTGGGAGCCCGGCAAACGACCGGCGGTGGCCGATCTCAACGACGCGTCCGACGGCGACATCCTCGTGGCCTGGGCTCTCACCGAAGCGGCCGAGGCCTGGGACGAGGCCTCGTACCGGGTGGCCGCGCGGCGCATCGCCGTGGAGGTCGCGCGCAAGACCATCCTGTTCAAGGACAAGAACGGGGCGCTGCTGCTGCCGGCGGTCTCCGGCTTCTCCGCAGCCGAACGCGCGGACGGGCCGCTGATCAACCTCTCCTACTGGGTGTTCCCGGCCTTCGCCCGGCTCCCCATCGTGGCCCCCGAATTCGACTGGGCGGCCCTGACCGCCAGCGGGCTCAACCTGATCCGCCGCTCCCGCTTCGGGACGGCGAAGCTGCCGACCGAATGGATCTCCCTGAAGGGCGAGGAGCCGCGTCCGGCGGATGGATTCCCGCCGCTCTTCTCCTACAACGCCATTCGCATTCCCCTCTACATGGTCTGGGCGGGTGTCGGGCGCCCGAGCGATTACGACCCCTTCGTCGCGCTCTGGTCCGGCCCCGACCGGGAGCGCCTGCCCATCGTCGACACCTCCGACGGGCGTACGGTCGAGTCCCTGAGCGAGAGCGGCTATACCGCCCTCTCGGGGCTGCTCCTGTGCGACCGGAAGGGCATGCCGCTGCCCGACGGGTTCGGACGGCCGCAGGGGAACGAGAACTACTATCCGACCACGCTGCACCTCCTGTCGATGGTGGCGTTGCAGATGAGGAACCTGTCATGTCCGGCACGGTGATCCGCGCATGGGGGAGGCCGGCGACCGCTCGCGTCACGGGAGGGGCGCGGGGTTTCGCCTTGCTCTGCGGCGTCTCCCTCGCCGGGTTCTGCCTCGTCGCTCCGTTGGCGGCGCAGACCGAGAGCCCGGACGACGCGGCGCGTGCGCCCGCGATCATCGCGGTGCCCGGCAGTTCCGCCGCCGCCGGCATGGTCGATGAGAGCGCCCTGCGCTACTACGCGTCGCAGAAGCAGACGGCGCGGATGAAGGCCGAGGCGGCGCGGCTGAAGCAGCTCTATCCCGGCTGGGTCGAACCCACCGACCTCGACACCCTGCAGCCGAGCCCGCCTGAGGAGGCGCCGCTCTGGGACCTGTTCACCGCCGGGCGTTTCGACGACCTCGATGCGGCGATCGCGGCCCGCCGCGCCGCCGACCCGAACTGGCGCCCCTCCGACGAACTGTCGCGCAAGCTCCTGCGGGCCAGTTTCCGCAGCCGCCTGAAAGCCCTGACCACCGCGCGCAAGACGGCGGATATCGTCACCCTCTACCGGGCCGACCCGAGTGCCCTCGATCCGAGCGACGTGGAAAGCTACTGGACCACGGCGGAAGCCCTGGCCTCCGAAGGGGGAGCGGCCGGATCGGACGAGGCCCTGGCCCTCTACAAGACCGTGCTCGACACCAGCAACGACACCAGCGTGCGGTTGGCCACGATCCAGAAGGCGATGTCGACCTTGCCAATGGCCCTGGCGGAGAAGCTCATCGCCATCGGGCGCACGGATGCCGAGGGAGGCTCCGAGTTCAAGGCGATCGCCAACGACATCACCCGCGCCCGCATCGTCGCGGATCTCCACGGCGCTCCGGCCCAGGAGCCGAGCGCGGCGGACATGGCCGCGTTCCAGGCCTATGCCCGCGCCTCCGGCGATGCGAGCCAGACCGGATTGCTCGGCTGGTACACCTATAACCACCGCCAGTTCCGCGCGGCCCTCGACTGGTTCAAGCTCGCCATCAGCCGCGGCGGCGATGCCATGATCGCCCATGGCCTCGCCCATACCCTGCGCGAGCTCGGGATGCTGCGGGAGGCCGAGGAGGTCGCCTATGCCTGGCGCGACAAGTATGTCGGCAACAGCATCCTGTTCATCGACCTCATGGGCCGCAGGCTGACGCAGGCCAATCCCAGCTTCATCGATCTGGAGCGGATCAACCGCTATGCGAAGGTGACCCTGGCTACGGCGTCGGGGGAGGGGGCCGAGGCCCTCGGCTGGTACGCCTACAATTCGTGCCAGTTCGAGGCCGCGCTGGAATGGTTCCAGCACGCGGTCGCCTGGCTTCCGAGCGAATCCGCCGTGACCGGCTATGCCCTGTCGCTGCAGCGCCTGAAGCGGAAGCAGGATTACCTCACCATCGTGAACCGCTACGACGGCCTGTTCCCCAAAGTAGTGGATCTCCTGTTCCGCGAGGGGCCGGCCGGACCACCCCTGGCCTGCGCCGCGACAGCGGACGCAGCCCCGTCCCAGGGGGGGCGCCCGGCACCGGCCGCCTCCGCCGCTCCCGCCGCGACCGCGCCGGCCCGCAACACGGCAGCCTATGGCCGGGTGCCCAAACCCGATGCGTCGGGGGACGGCCAGACCAAGCCCCTGCCGGTCCAGCGCAGCGAATTCCCCGTCGCGGTGTCGGCGGAGAACCCCCTGCGCTACGCTCCGCCCTCCCTGGCGCGGGTGGTCGCGGATCGGCAGGACGGCGCCTTCCTGGCCGAGCCGCCCGCCTCGAAGACCATGCCGCTCGTCGCGCGCCGGGTATCGGGAGCGGGGCCGATGCCCTACGAGAGCTATGGCTTCAACCTGTTGCCGGGCTATGACGGCTCCGAGCGGCCCTCCACCCTGTCGGAGCCGGGCGAGGGCACCCTATGGCGGGCGCAGCAGGCCTCGCGGAACCGGGGCCCGCAGGAGCGTGCTGCGTCGGAGGCCGACCGCTTCACCTTGCCCAATTCGCAGGCCGTCAATCGCGGCTACGATCAGCCCGATACCGCGCCGAGCTCGATGCAACGTCCATGATCCGCTCCCATCGGTTGGTCTCCTCCCTGCGATCCGGCGTTTTCGCTGCCCTGGTCCTCCTGCCGTGGGCCTTCACGACACGGGCTGCTCTCGCGCAATCCGTGGTCGAGATCCCCGGCGCGGGCCGCGTCTCGGATGTGGCGCAGACCGCCTTTCGCGATGGCTTCGCCCAGCGCGTGACCTTTGCCGGTGGCCCGCGCAACTACGCCGAGATCAGCGTTCGCAACGGCACCGATGCGGGGGGGCGCTTCGGCTCCGCCCTGACCATGGCTAAGCCGACCCGCCTCGGCATCGCCGCGGAACTCCTGGCGCGCTTTCCCGGGGAGGGCATGCGCGTCTCCACCGTTCCCAAGCGGAACGCCTATGGCCCCGTGGGCCTCGCGGTGGGCAGCAACTGCCTCTACGCCTGGCAATGGATCGATCTCGCTCCGCGATCCGGCGGGCGATCGGCCCCTGACAGTCTCTTCGGCGGAAGCACCGAGCGCGCGGCGTCCCTCCGGGTGAGCCTGTGCCGGACGGCTACCGCGACCCTCGCGGATCTCGTCTCCGGCGTCGAACGCATGAACCTCTCCCTCGGTGCCGGGCGCGAGGGCGGACGACCGCACGTATCCACCCGCGCGGCGCCCAAGCCCCGGCGCGAGGCACCGTCCGCCCGCGCTTCGAAGGAGCCCGCGAAGGCGGCCGCGCAGCCGCCCGGTGCCATGGAACGGCCGAGCGCACGAAACCAGAAAGTCGATGACGGCCGGCGCGCCCCGGTTCCGGTCGTGGAGCGCACTTCCCCCACGATCCCGTTACCGCCCGCCGCGGGCACCGCCGTTCCGCTGCCGGCCGGTCCCGCCACGGGCGCCCCGCGCTACATCACCGATCCGGCCCCCGCCTTCGCGCCAACGGCTCCCGTTGCCGCGCCGAAACCCGCTGCCCCCACGAGCGTGGAGCCGGAGGACCGCCTGTCCCCCGATCTGCCGATCCGGGCCTATCGCCCGCCGCCGTAGCGCCGACGCCACATCTGTTTGCGAACTCTTCGCCCATCTTCAGCGACGTGTTCCTGGCGCCTCCCGGTGTGGGGATGCGCGAGGGCGCGACGGAAGCGGTCGCTCGCCGACGCGGAGAAGGCGGATCCGGTTCGCCGGCCGTGCTTCGATGACAATCTTCACGCCATGCCTGGGCGCCTGCTGACAGTGGTGTCCAATCCCGGGAGGCAGGCCGAGATCATGCATCCATGGCGGCGGCGCCTTCTTGCGACCGGGTGGCGATCGATGTCTCATCGATTGCCACATTCGCGTTTGACAACCCTGACGGATACTCCTTCTGCTCTTTTGAAAGGTTGCGAATTTTTCTATAAATTATCCAAGATCTTAAATTTTTGCGCATCATGGGGGCCGCTTTTCCGATGCAGCATTTCGACAAGGGACACCTGCCCGAGCCCGGTCCTCATTATGCCGACCATTTGGCCATCCAGGCCGTCGTGATCTGTCGCGTGGCCATGGAAACAATCGTAATCGGAATTATTCTATTTGGATTGTTGGAATTATTAAAGGTTTAATCGCGCGTCATCTTCAATTTTAGAATGATGTACTTAAGATGCTTGGTTTCCCGCGAGCAGGATCGGGGATGGAAGGTCGGTTGGCTTAGCGTCGCGACTCATGGGCGTCGCAGGCCTTCGAGACGCGAATGCCTCGCAGGCTTCGATCCTGCCGCCGTGCTTGTGCCTGTGGCGACTGGTCCTGGACTGGCCGCCTCTGCATCCTCACACCGAACCACGATCTGCGGTCCTTGCTGGTGCATCTCCGGCGCTCGACCCGTTGCAGCGTCTCAAGCGACTGCTTTGAGCCATGGAACGTGCCGTTTCGAGAACGAATGGCATCGCTGTCGCCATCTTGAAGGATAAGCATCTCAACGACGAGGGGATGGGAAATATTCGTCCGCAAAGGCGGGGAAATTCAAAAAACTGTTTTCTTGCGGAGAAGTAAAGCATCTCGGTAAGACACCGGGGTCGGTCGGTGCCTATGCTTGGTCAAGCCGCAGATCCGCAGGCGCTGCCTGGATCTGTGTGGGCTTCATCTTGTAATAAGCTCGCACCGGACGTGCTTTCCTCACCCTGGAGACGAAGATGAATCACGACACTCCGGGCGGAGCATCCCCCTCGCGCCGGACGATTCTGCGTGCCGGCTTAGGAGTGGCAGCGAGCCTGTCGCTCGGATCGCCGGCGGTGCACGCCGCCGAGCGCACCGTCCGCCTGAGCTACCAGCGCTCCTCGACCCTGCTCACCATCCTGAAGGCGAAGGGCACCCTGGACGAGCGTCTGAAGCCCCTTGGCTTCGCGCCGTCCTGGCATCTGTTCACCAGCGTGATCGAGCCGATGAATGCGGGGGCCGTCGATCTGCACGCGGACGTGGCGGATGCCATCCCGATCTTCACTCAGGCCGCCAACGCTCAGCTCACCTTCTACGCGCGCGAGATCGGTGTTCCTTCCGCCGAGGCGATCATCGTACCGGCCGAATCGCCCATCCGCTCCATCGCCGACCTGAAGGGCCGGACGGTCGGCGTATCGCGTGGGTCGGGCTGCCATTTCATCCTGGCGGCGGCGCTGAAGAAGGCCGGTCTCGGCTTCCCCAATATCAAGCCGGCCTATCTCCAGGCGCCCGAGGGGCTCGTCGCGTTCAACCAGGGCAGTCTCGATGCCTGGGTCATCTGGGACCCCTTTCTTGCCATCGCGCAGTCCAAGCGGCCGGTGCGCGTGCTGGCCGACGCCACCGGCCTGTCGAGCTATCACCGCTATTTCCTCGCCAACGACCGTTTCGTGGCCGAGAACCCGCAGGTCGTCGCCACGGTCTACGAGGCCCTGAAGGAAGCCGGCCGGTGGGCGAAGGCCGAGCCGGACGCCGCGGTGGCGCTGCTGGCCCCGATCTGGGGCGACCTGTCCCCCGACATCGTCGCGACGGTGAACCGCCGCCGGACCTACGAAGTCACTCCCGTGACCCGTGCCGAACTCGGCGAGCAGCAGGAGATCGCCGATACGTTCTATGAGGCCAAGCTGATCCCCCGCAAGCTCGACGCCACCGGGGTGGCGATCTGGCAACCGCCCGCCGCGCGGGCGGGGTGACGCGCATGAGCGATGCGCCCCGTTTCGGGATCTGGGCGGCCGTCCACGGCTCGCGCGCGTCCCACCACGATCCGGACGAGCCGGACGATGCCAGCTGGACCCGTAACCGGTCCCTGGTGCTGGAGGCCGAGGCGTTGGGCTTCGACTCGGTCCTGGTGGCCCAGCACACCGCGAATCCCTACGACGACGAGCGCGACCAGCTGGAGGCCTGGACCGCCTCCGCTGCGCTGGCCGCCCTGACGCGCCGCATCGAGATCATCGCGGCGATCAAGCCGGGGCTCTACCACCCGGTCGTGCTCGCCAAGATGGCCCTGCAGATCGAGCATGTGAGCGAGGGTCGCTTCGCCCTCAACCTCGTGAATGCCTGGAACAAGGCCGAGTTCGAGCGGGCGGGCCTGCCCTTCCCGGCCCATGACGACCGCTATGCCTATGGACGGGAATGGATCGGCCTCGTGGACCGTCTCATGCGGGGCGAACGCGTGACCCATGCGGGCCGGCATTTCCAGGTCGAGGATTACCAGTTGCGCCCGGCCGGGACCTTCCGGCCACGGCCGACGGTCTATCTCGGCGGTGAATCCGAGCCGGCCCGCGCCCTGGCGGCGGAGCGGGCGGATGTCTGGTTCATCAACGGACAGCCGCTCGACGATGTCAGGGCCCTGATCGCGGATGTCGCGCGCCGGCCCGCCGCCAACGGGCCGCTGCGCTACGGCCTCTCCGCCTTCGTGATCGCCCGTGAGACGGATGCCGAGGCTGAGGCCGAGCATGCCCGGCTCCTCGTCCTGGCGCGGCGCGACGAGGGGCTACGGAATGCCACGAGGGCCCGTACCGACGCCGCCAGCGTGATGTTCGCCAAGACCGATGCGGCGGCGGCCCAGCATGTCGGCACCAATGGCGGCACGGCGGCCGGGCTCGTCGGCAGCTACGAGACCGTCGCCGCGCGCATCCGCGCCTTTCATGACGCCGGCATCGACCTGTTCATGCTGCAGTTCCAGCCGTTCGAGGCCGAGATGCGGCGCTTTGCGAAGGAGATCCTGCCGCGCGTGCGGTGAGCCCGCGACACGAAGGATCAGGCGGTGGCATCCACTGCCCCGGATCGCCGTCGCGATGCCCCCTTTTGCATGAGATCGATCATCTATATGTTGGGAGGTCAAGCAGGAGGATCTCACCGTGCCAAAGGTTTCACAGGCGCAGGCCAAGCTGAACCGGCAACGGGTGGTCGAGGTCGCCGCGGCCATGTTCCGCGAGCGCGGACTGCATGGCGTCGGCGTCGCCGACATCATGGCCTCGGCGGGCCTGACGCATGGCGGTTTCTATGGCCAGTTCGCCAGCAAGGAGGCGCTGGCGGTCGAGGCTTTCGACTTGGCGGCCAACCAGAACTGGCGTCCTGACGATCTCGACGGTTGGATGGCGGGTTACCTGACTCTCGGCCACGTTCGGAACCCGGGCCTCGGCTGTCCACTGGCGTGTCTGGCCAATGACGTGTCGCGTGAAGCGCCGGGTTCTCCGCTGCGGGCGCGGTTTCTTCACGGGGCCCGAGACCTGATCGAGCGCATGACCGGCCTGCTTCCCGCGGCCCTGGCGAAGCGGCGACGGCAGCGGGCCTTGGCGAGCCTGTCGCTTATGATCGGAGCCGTCGCCCTGGCCCGCGCCATCGAAGACGATGAGCTCAGCGAGGAGGTGCTGGCGGCGGCCCGCGGCGTCCTCACCACGGGCAAGGTCGGCTGAGGAGCGAGGTTCAGCCCTTCCAGGCCTTGAGCGCCGCGAAGGGGCTGGAGGCCGGATCGGGCTGGGGCGGGTTGAGCACCGGCTCCACCTGGGAGACGGCATCGGCCAGGGAGAAGGCCGATCCGGCATTCAGCTTGCCGCCGGCCGCATCCTTGTGGCCACCGCCACGGAACTTGCGCGCACCGTCCAGCGCCGTTTCGTCGTTCGAGCGGAAGGACAGCGACCCCGTGCGCTGGACATTGACGACGCGGGTCGCCCTGCCGCTCTCCATCACGAGGTCGGACACGCGCTGGAACATGCCCGAATCGAGGCCGAAGGACAGCATCGTCCCATCCGAGAGTCGCTGGAACAGGGCATCCGACCGGGCGAGCGCTCGGGCCATCCGCATGCGGGTGGTGAGGGTCGGGTCGTCCTGAGGCTCGTCGGCGAGGAGCGCGTCCACGAGTCGACGCCGGGTCGCGGCGATCTCGGCCTCGACGCGGGCCGGCGATGCCCCCTCGCGCAACAGGGCGGAGACCGCCCGCAGCAGCGCACTGATGAAGCGGTCATGCCAGGGATGGCCCACCGGGATCAGGGTCGCGACATTGTCCCAGAAGATCTCGTCCAGGGCGAGGCCGCCCCGGAAGGTCGGGCGCTCCTTCTTCCATAGATCGAGGGCATCGACGGCAGCGACAAGCGTCTCGAGTTCCTCGGTCGTCCCGGCCTCCACCTCACGCGACGCGTAGAGCTCCCGATGCTCGTAGGCGAGGCGGGTGGCACAGCGGTCCTCGTCGATGAGGACGACTACGTTCGGGTCGGAGAGTTCGACCTTGGTCAGGCCGGGTCTTCCCGGCACGGGCGCGAGGGTGAGGCCCTGGTCGCGCAGCTGGTCGAGGGAGGAGGCATGGTGGTCGAGCACGATCAGCCGGTGCCGCGCGGCCTCGTCGCGACGCAGGTTCATGGAAGTGAACCGGGTGATGAAGGTGACGGCGACGGCCTCCAGGCCGAGATCCGTCATGATCAGGCATTCGGGCGCCTGGGCGCGGGAGAGCCGCTTCAATTCCGCGTCGACCACCGGGCCAACATCGGCATAGCGCGGGATATGGACGATCCGCGACACGTCGAGGAAGGCACCGACGATGGTCGAGGCTCCGTAGCCGTCGAGGTCGTGGTGGGTCAGCTGGGTGACGGTCAAGGTTCGTCCTCGTGGCTCGGGTCTTCCGCTCGCCTTATGGGCCAGACGGGCGGGCTCGGCGAGCCATACCACCGGGGATCGGGTGAAATTCCCCGGCGGCGACGCGTTACGCCGCGCGGCGCGGAATTTCCGGCTCCTGCCGGGGGAGGGGCGCAGCCTCCGCCTGCATCCATTCCGCCCGCTGGCGCGGCAGGGCACCCGGATATTCCGTCTGCAGGAAGAAGATCATCTTCTCGCGCACCTCGCAGCGCAGGTCCCATGCCTGCGGAGCGTTGCGGGCGCTCACCAGCATCCTGATCTCGATGACGCTCTCCTTGGCGTCGGACACTTGGAGATTGACCACGTTGCGGTCCCACAGGCGCGACTGCGCCGCGATCTCGGAAAGCTTCGCTCGCATCGCCTCCACCGGCGCGCGGTGATCGACATAGAGGAAGACGCTGCCGATGAGCGAGGCGCCCTCGCGGGTCCAGTTCTGGAACGGCTTCTGGATGAAGTAGGTCAGCGGCAGGACGAGGCGGCGCCAGTCCCAGAGGCGGATGACCACATAGGTGGAGTTGATCTCCTCAACCCAGCCCCACTCGTTCTCCACGATCACCGCATCCTCGATTCGGATCGGCTGGGTGATCGCGATCTGGATGCCCGCCACGAGGTTCGAGAGGACCGGTTGCATCGCGAGACCCAGGATCAGCCCCGCCGCTCCGGCCGAGGCGAGCAGGCTGACGCCGTATTGCCGGACCGGCTCGAAGGTCATCAGCGCGATCGAGATGGTCAGCAGCGCGACGAGCGTCACGCCGGCGCGCTCCAGAATTCGCATCTGGGTGAAGTGCTTGCGCGCGAGAAGGTTGTCCTCCGCGTCGAGCTTGAACCGGCGCAGGTAGATCACCGTCGCGATATGCAGCGCGGTGGCGCAGCACCAGCCGGCCAGCGCCACGAGCGCGACGACGAGGATCTGGTTGAGGACGATCCGCACGTCCCATGAGAGGGGTGCGGCAGACGACGCCGCCGTGACGGAAACGATCAGCAGCGCGAGACGGCTCGGCCCATGCGTCCGCGAGACCAGGGACCGCCAGAACAGGCTCCGATCCGCCACTGCGCGCTGCATGGCGCGGAACACGACGCCATGGAGCGGGAGGACCACGGCACAGCATCCGGCGACGAGAGCAAGGGTCTGCGCCCACCAGGGCAGCCACGTGAGCCAGCGGATCGCATCGCCTGCGAGCGATTGGATGATCGGCATCGGACCTCCTGTATCAGCGGGGCCAATGATCCCGTTGGATGTCGGTTCCGCGCCGCACGGGCAGCCCCGTGCGGTGCACAACCGTGCGATACCGAAGGGACATCCGAGGCCGGAAATTCATATTTCCGCTCGATTTCAGGCGGCGCGATCGATGTCCCTACGCGCCGCGCCGAGGCGCATAGAACCGTTAGGATTCGTGAATCGGTCGGTCCGGCCTTCATCATCCCCGCGCGGGGCACCGTTCTCGTTCAGCATCCATCCAGATTTGTAAATGTAGTGTGGATCTACGGCTCAGCTTGTTCTGGCTGTGCTTCCGCATAAGATGTCTTTCGACACATCGAATCGCGCGAGAGACGCTGCTTTTACAAACTTAAAGGTTTCTGAATACATTTTTCAGAACGCGTTAAAGCGCTCGTCACTAGGACCGACACCGACATAACGGTGGAGAACCATGACGATCGACGCCAGCGATATCCACGGCCCTTTCGAGGTGCTGGACGTGGGGAAACGGGTCCCCCGTGACCACGCCTGCGGCGGCGAAGCGTCGTCTGCGGAAGCGGAAGCCATGGCCGGCCCCGGTCTGGGCGTCGCACAAGTCGGCATGGACCGATCGGGCATGGACCGAGCCGGCATGGACACGGAGTCCCGGCGGCGGATCGGCCGAAACCTCCGCATTCTCTACGGCAACGTCCTGGATCTGCCGCTCCCCGACCGTTTCGAGACCCTTCTCGCCGAACTCGCGGCCAAGCCTGCTTCGCGGGAGACCTCATGATGAGCTGCCATACCCATCCTGTCGGCACGCCCTCGGGCGCCGATACCGAGATGCGTGAGCTTCTGCTCGGCGCGATTCCGGCCCTGAGAGCGTTCGCCTATTCGTTGACCTACGATCTCGATCGCAGCGACGACCTCGTTCAAGACACGCTGGTCCGCGCCTGGACCAAGGCGGATAGCTTCACGCGGGGCACGAACCTGACGGCTTGGCTGTTCACCATCCTGCGCAACCTGTTCTATTCCGAGCAACGCAAGCGCAAGCGCGAGGTGGAGGATGCCGACGGCGTCCATGCCGCGCGGCTCACCAGCCTGCCCGAGCAGGAGATCCGGGTGGAGATGCGGGAGTTCCAGGCCGCCCTCGACCTGCTGCCGCTGAGCCAGCGCGAGGCCCTCGTCCTCGTCGGCGCGCAGAGCTTCACCTACGAGGAGGCCGCCGAAATCTGCGGTGTCGCCGTGGGAACGATGAAAAGCCGTGTCAGCCGCGCCCGTGGCCGGCTGATCGAAACACTGGGCATGAACGGCACCGAGGATATCGGGGCCGACGCGCTCACACGGGCGGCCCTGGGCGGTGCCTGATCCTGCCCGCGCCGCAAAACGCGGTTCCTGATAGCGGGCCTCGATGACGTCTTCTCATCGAGGCCCGGTTGCGCGAGTGAGCGGCAGTGGACACTCGCGCGCCTCGTTGAGGCTTGGTCTTACTTGCATTCCTCGCGGGCGCGTTTGATCGCGTCGCCGAAGCCCGCCAACGCGTATTCGTCGCTGGTAGAGGTGCCGCGCATGGACGTCGTCTTGACCTGAACCTTGGCCAGTTTGGCCATCTCGCCGACGAGGCGGGCCTCTTCGGATGGGTTCTGCAGCCAGGCATTCTCGTCCTTCACGACCAAGCCGTATTGCGAACTGCCGAGGCTGAGGATCGGATCGGAGGCGGCCGTGGCATTGGCCTTTGCCTGGCTGGCGGCCGGCTTGGGCGGGAAGCCGAACATGACCGCGACCTCGTTCTGCACGTTGTCACCCTTGCGGATGGTGACGAACAAGTAGGCGGTGTCGCGTTTGAGCGTTTTCGGTGTGCGGGCCTGGGGCTGAGCGATGGCGTAGCAGGTGCGTGATTTGCCCTGGCCGTTGGCGAAGACGTTCCAGTCCCCGAAGATGGCGACCGGCGTCGCCTGCTGCATGCCCGGCGCGCTGACCGCTTTCTTCTTCTCTCGCCCGCGCCCCCGTGACTTGGCCGGAGCCTCGGCTGCGGTGGCGGCCTCCTGCTGCGCCAGTGCCGGCGAGGGAGCGGTGAGAGAGGCCGGGCCGAGGGTCGCCAGGACAGCCGCCGAGGCGCTGACGGCGAGGAGGCGGCGGAGAGGATGCTGCATCGTGTTCAGGTTCTCGAATACGAAAGAAGGCCCGCCGACAGCGTGGAGGGCAAATCTGCGCCGCGAAGGACGGACTGGCAGCCAAAGCGGCTGTCCCGACACAGGCTGTAAAATTGTGCGGAATTGCGGCGAGACGCCATCAGTCGTTCACGCCGGGCCGGATCGACCGGCGGCTCCGCGCGAATGTGGTCGGCGCGTTGGGACGATTCAGGCCGGGTGCGCCTCCGGTGCGAAGGTCGGTCCCGCGAGGATGGCGCCCATTGCCATCTCCACCCGCGGCGGCTCGGCGATGGCCGACAGATCGGCGATCGAGGCTGCCATATGCGGTGCGGTGGCATTGGCTTCCATCACGTCGCGGACGGGCAGGGCGCGGGGCTTCGGGTCGTTGTAGGGCGTGTTGTAGCATTTGCGGATCGATGCCCAGAACGCAGCCCGATCCGCCTCAGGCAGGCGGGCCAGAACGGTATCGATCAGCGTGGTGGCTTCCGCTGCGAGGGCGGCGGTGTCTTCGGGATTCATCCAACTCTCGACGGGCATCGACATCTCCGGCGTGCGTGGGTCCGAGCTTTAGGCAGGATCACATAGCTCGACCGTGAACGCATCCGCTCCGGCCGAGCTTTTTTGTCGCCCTGTGAATCACGCTGTCGCGGCTGGCGCGTCGAGCAGCGCCAGCCAGCGTGTGGCCTGCGTCCTCACGTTGTCCGGCGCGGTGCCGCCATAGCTGGTGCGGCTGGAAACGGAATTTTCCACGCCCAGCACCGCATAGACCGCATCGGTGATCCTCGGCTCGGCCGCCTGCATCTCGGACAACGCCAATTCCTCCAGCCCGATCCCCTTGGCGGAGGCGGCGCCGACGAGGCGGCCGGTGACGTGATGCGCCTCACGGAAGGGCAGGCCGAGTTCACGCACCAGCCAATCGGCGAGGTCCGTGGCGGTGGCGTAGCCGGAGCCGGCGGCGCGGGCGAGCACCTCGGCATTGGGCTCCAGGTCGCGGACCATGCCGGTCATGGCGGCCAGACACAGGGAGAGCGCCTGCAGCGCGTCGAACGTGCCTTCCTTGTCCTCCTGCATGTCCTTCGAATAGGCCAGCGGCAGGCCCTTCATCACGATGAGCAGGCCGGTCAGCGCGCCGATGACGCGGCCGGACTTGGCGCGGACGAGCTCGGCCGCATCCGGGTTGCGCTTCTGCGGCATGATCGACGAGCCGGTGGTGTAGCCGTCCGACAATTTCACGAAGTTGAACTGGGCCGAGGTCCAGACCACGAGCTCCTCGGCGAAGCGCGACAGGTGCACGGCGCAGATCGAGGCGGCGGAGAGCGATTCCAGGGCGAAGTCGCGGTCGGCTACCGAGTCGAGGGAGTTGGCGGTGGGCCGGTCGAACCCGAGCGCCGCCGCCGTGGCGTGCCGGTCGATGGGGAAGGAGGTGCCGGCCAGCGCCGCGGCTCCGAGCGGGCATTCGTTGAGCCGCGCGCGGGCATCGCGGAACCGGCCACGGTCGCGGGCCAGCATCTCCACATAGGCCAGGCAATGGTGCCCGAACGTGACGGGCTGGGCCGATTGCAGATGGGTGAAGCCCGGCATCACCGTGGCGGCGTGCGCCAGCGCCTTCTCGGCCAGAGCCCGCTGCAGGCCGGCGGCCTGCTCGTCAAGGTTGTCGAGGGTGTCGCGCACCCAGAGCTTCATGTCGGTGGCGACCTGGTCGTTGCGCGAGCGGGCCGTGTGCAGGCGCCCGGCGGTGGGGCCGACGATCTCGGTGAGCCGGCTCTCGACCGACATGTGGATGTCCTCGAGCTCACGCTTGAACACGAAGCCGCCGCCCTCGATTTCCGCGCGCACGGCCTTGAGACCGTCCTCGATCGCTGCCACATCGGCCAATGGCAGGATGCCCGCCTTGCCCAGCATCGCCACATGCGCCAGCGAGCCGCGGATGTCCTGGGGTGCGAGGCGCTTGTCGAATCCGATGGAGGCGTTGATCTCCTCCATGATCTCGGCGGGGCCGCTCGCGAAGCGCCCGCCCCACATCCGGTTGCTCATGTCGACACTGTTCCTCTCGGCCGCCCCATCCACCCGTCGGGCGACGCAACGATGATGCCCGGAGCCAAGGCGACCCTGGCTGCGGGAGCCGTCGTCGCCGTCCTGATCGCGGGCGGTCTCGCCGTATACGGGACGCGTCCGACCGGCGGCAACAGCGAGGCGGTGGCAGAACCGTGCCGTGGTGCCGTGGAGACGATCGCGCGCATCGCGCCCCATGCCCGTGGCGAGGTGGCGGCCATGGAGGTCTCCAAGGTTCCGCGCGCCGCGCCGGACCTCGTGTTCAAGGGGCCGGACGGCACCGACCGGACTCTCGCCCAGCTACAGGGGCGGCTCGCGCTGGTGAACCTGTGGGCGACCTGGTGCGCGCCCTGCAAGGCCGAGATGCCGGCCCTCGACCGGCTCGAGCAGATGCTGGGGGGGACTGACTTCACCGTCGCGGCGATCAACGTGGACACGCGCAATCTCGAGAAGCCGCCGCAATGGCTGAAGGAGAATGGGATCACGAACCTCGCCTACTATGCCGATCCCGGCGGGCGGGTGCTGCCGGCCATGCAGAAGGCGACCGGTTCGCTCGGCCTGCCCACGACGATGCTGGTGGACGCCAAGGGCTGTATCCTCGGCGTGATGAAGGGACCGGCCGATTGGGGCAGCGAGGATGCCAAGCGGCTGATCCGAGGGGCGCTCGGCCGCGCGCCGGATTGAACCCAAGCTGAAGTGAGACTGCGCCGAGGTGAGACCGGGCCGAGCGCCGGATCGTGGCTACGGCCGATGCTCGCTCTGATCAGTGTTCGCGCCATGCAGACTCGGTCGAGTTCAGTCTAGAAACAGACACGACACGAATTTGCGGTTGCCGCTCAGGGCGTGGCAAGTGTCGATCGGCGACGTTACCGGATCTTAGGTCGTGTGGACGGATTTGATTAGGATGAATGCGAGGGCGAGGGAGACGAACGCTGCGAAGCTCGCTCTGGTCTTCTCGCAGCGTAACGCGATGCGTTTGAAGCGTTTGAGCTTTCCGAAGGTCTGCTCGATGCGCGCCCTGGTCCGGTAGAGGGCTTTTGGAAAGAAGACGGGTCTCTTCTTGGCGTTGGCTTTGCAGGGAATGATCGGAGCGATGCCGCGGACGCGGGCGGCGGCGCGATTGCGCTTGCTGTCGTAGCCTTTGTCAGTGACGGCGGCGCGGGGCCTCACGTCGGACCCGAGATCCAGCAGCGTTTCGAACTGTGGGCTGTCACCGGCCTCTCCACCAGTCAGGACGAAGGCGAGGGGCAGGCCGGAAAAGTCGGTCTTGAGGTGGATCTTCGTCGAGAAACCGCCCCGCGAGCGGCCGAGCGCCTGATCCTGCTGCCCCCCTTTGCACCGGCCGCCGAGACGTGGGCCCGGACCACCGTCGAGTCGAACATCTGCACGAAGTCGGCGGTGGGGCTCAGTTCGGCCAGCGCCTCGAAGAAGGCATCGATCGTCCCGTTCTCGCGCAGTCGCCAGAACCGTTTCCAGATCGAATTCCAGTTCCCGAACTCGGCCGGCAGTGTCCGCCACGTCACGCTCTGCACCGTAAAATAATGCAGCGCTTCCAGAAACCTACGGTCGTCACGGCCCTTGTCGCCCCGTCGCGAGCGAACCGCGCGGAACACCTCCAGGGCGATCGTCCAATCCGCGTCCGTCATCCGTGTCAGCATGGGCAAGCCTCCCCAAAACCGACACTCTATGAATCATCGATCCGCCCGCTCGGAAAGCCTGCCGTCACTAATCCGTCCACACCGCCTAACATGCTCGGTGTTCCATCGGAAATTCGGATTTCGAGGTCGCCGCTTCCATGTTTCCTAAGTCTTTCTCCGTTCGAGCAAAGCTCGTCGCCAGCTTCGGAATCATGTTCTTGTTGTCGGCTGCACTCGCAGGGGCATCGCTCTATTTTCTCCGAGCCGTCAATGACATCGCGCGGGAGATGCGGGACGATCACCTGCCAAAGACCGAGATGCTCGGCCGGATCCAGGTTCTCGTCCTGCGGCAGCGGGTGAGTGGCGGGCGTCTGATCACCGCGGATACGCCGGAACTGCGCGACAGCGTCGCTGCCACGCTCAAATTGCGTGCCGATGAGATGCGCGACGTCCAGGCGGCTTACACGCCTCGCCTGGACACGGCCGAGGAGAAGGCACTGTACAAGGCGTTCGAGACCCAATGGGTCGCCTATCTGGCGTTGCAGGACGGCATCGTCACGGAGGCGCAGGCCGGGAACCTTGCCCAGGCCCAGCGCACCTACAACACGATCATGTCGACGGGGATCAATGCGGTTCTGGCCGAGCTTCAGAAGCTCGTCACCTACGAAGCGCGCGTGGCGCGCGAAAGCGGCACCCAAGCGCAGGCGACCTATGACGGTGCCGTGATCTCGACCATGGTCCTCGTCGCCATCGCCGCGCTGATGGCTTCAGGCGCTGCCATCATGCTGGCACTCACCGTGAGCCGCCCCTTGCGCCGGATGACCTCGGCCATGGAGCTTCTCGCTCGGGGCGACACGGATATCGAGGTCCCCGGCGTCGATCGCATGGACGAAGTGGGCGCGATGGCGAAATCCGTCGTGGTGTTCAAGGACAACATCATCCGCACCCGTGCCCTGGAGGCGGAGACCGAAGCCGCGCGCGCCGGCGCCGAGGCCCAGCGCAGGGCGGTCATGCTCGACATGGCCGATCGGTTCGAGGCCGCGGTCGGCGGCATCGCCACTCAGGTCAGCGCCGCCGCCACGGAGTTGCAGGCCACGGCGGGCAGCATGAGCGCCACGGCCACGATGACCGCCCGACGCTCCGGTAATGCCGCGGCCGCGGCGGACACGGCCGCCGCCAACGTCACCGCGGTGGCCTCTGCCGCCGAGGAGCTCGGCTCGTCGGTCCAGGAGATCGGCCGCCAGATGCAAGGCTCCGCCAGCCTGTCCCAGCGTGCCGTCAGCGAAGCGGCCGAGACCGCCGCGCTCGTTCGCGATCTCAGCGAGTCCACGGCCCGTATCGGCGATGTGGTGTCCCTGATCTCGACGATCGCGGGCCAGACCAACCTGCTGGCACTGAATGCCACCATCGAGGCTGCGCGCGCGGGCGAGGCGGGGAGGGGCTTTGCGGTGGTCGCCTCCGAAGTGAAGGCACTGGCAAACCAGACCGCCAAGGCCACCGAGGAGATCACCGGCCAGATCGCACGCGTCCAGGCTTCCACCGGTATGGCGGTCTCGGCGATTGCCGGCATCACCCAGCGTATCCGTGAGATCGACGACGTGTCCGCTTCCATCGCCGCGGCCGTGGAGGAGCAGGGTGCGGCGACCCAGGAGATCGTCCGCAACGTCACCGAAGCCTCGGCCGGGACCAGGGAGGTCACCCACAACGTCAGTGCCGTGGCCTCGGCCGCCGAGGAGACGGGGGCCGCCTCGGCCCAGGTTCTCGCCTCGGCCTCGGAATTGTCACTGCAGTTCAACCAACTCGATACCGCGATGTCGCAATTCCTCTCCACGGTCAGGGCCGCATGACAGCGGGCGCCTGATCCGCCGCAAACCTTTCCGGTCCTGGATCATTATGCCTTCGTCGCATCGGGATCGGCAGGTGCGGTGGCACGGCGGCTCTCGTCGGCGACGGCTGGGAGTGAGAACGATGCGCCTCGTCGGAATCTTCATGGCGGGGCTCCTCGGCCTCGCGCCCGCCTGCGCCGCCGACGCGCCGGCTTATCTCCTCGTCGGCCTCGACGGAAAAACCTTCTTCCTGCCCGAAGGCGGCCGGAACGGCCCCAATGGAAGCGATGCGCTGGCCATCGTCGATGTGAGCGACGAGGCCCGCCCCCGCCTCGCCCATGTCCTGCCCCTCGACAATTCCGTCTACGGGCCGCCCACCAACCTGCAGATCACCCCGGACGGACGGCTCGGGCTGGTGGCGAGTTCGGTGCTCATGCGGCAGGAGGGCGAGGCCTGGTACGCACAGGCGGACGACCGGCTCCACGTGATCGACCTCCTCGCGAACCCGCCGCGTCTGGTGGAGACCATCCGCGTCGGGCGACAGCCCTCGGGCCTCGCCATCGCGCGGACAGGCGATGTCGCCCTCGTGGCCAACCGCGAGGGCCGCAGCGTCACGATTCTGTCGATCGCGGGGACGAGCGTGCGCGCCGTGTCCACCGTGGATGTCGGCGACGAGGCGGCGGCTTTGGCCATCGCCCCGGACGGGCGTCGCGCGTTCGTGGCCAAGAACAAGGCCGCCAAGGTGGGTGTCCTCGCCCTCGACGGCACCAAGGCCACCTACGATCCGGCCCTCGACCTGCCGGTCGGCCCCGGCACCTATGGGCTGGAGGTCACGCCCGACGGGCGTTTGACGCTCGCCGCCAATACCGGGCCCGAACCCAGCGACGGCCATGCCGACAGCGTCAGCGTGATCCGGGCCGATGCGCCGCGCCCGGTGGTGACCGATCATCTCGGCATCGGTGACACGCCCGAGACCCTGGCGATCTCGCCCGATGGCCGGCACGCGGCGGTGGCCGTGGTGCGCGGATCGAGCGCTCCGGCGAGCGGCCCCGGCTACACCCCGACCGGGGCGGTGGCGCTGCTCACCATCGATCCGTCGGGGCTCGTCCGCCGCACGGGAGAGGCCGAGGCGGGGGCGGTGACGCAAGGCATCGCCTTCAGTCCATCGGGATCGCATATCTATATCGGCAATTACGTGGACCGAACCATCGGCGTCTACCGCATCGACGGAGATGCAGTTCACGATACGGGGTTCAGGCTGAGTCTTCCCGGCCAACCGGCCTCGATGCGGGGGCGGGCAGGACAGTAACACCGGGACTGCCGTGTGCGGCTCACCTTGCCTGCGCGAGTCGATCCGGAGAACCAGCCGGTCGGACGAGATTAATCCCCGTATCGCCGGTGATTTAATTCTGGAACCCGTCTGATTTGTCACCGGTTTTTCGGGTTCGATACAGAGAGAGGCGCGCAAGCCGAAAGCACAGGCTGTGCTGGCACGCCGCCGACACGATGCGGGGAGGAATGATGCGAGATCGATACGAGGGTTCAGAGCGATCGAGACGTCACGGTCGCATCATCGCCGTTGCTCTCGGTCTGTCGTTCCTTGTCGGCCTGTCTGGAGCACGGGCCGCCGTCACCGGAACGGGGGGCGGACCTGAAACCACCGTCACGGCGCCTCATACGTCGACCACGGGCCAGACCGTTCCGCCGGGTGCGGCCGGCGCCCTCATCGTCGATCCGAACGAGCGGACCGACCGGCAGAAGCAGCTGGACCGCGTCCTGAACGGGATCTGCCGGGGCTGTTGATCCGAGAGGATCAGGCCCGGCGCAGGCGCAGGCCGAAAGCCCGCAGGGTTCCGAGCAGCAGGGCAGCGTAGACGAGGGCACCGACCAGCCCGAGAAGCCCGAGCACCACGATCTCGCGGAAATGCGGCAGGGCCGGTACCAACCGTTCCACAATCGGCAGGCCGTAGATCGCCGTGGCGGCGAGGGCGGCGCAGGCGACGACCACGCCGATCATTGTGATGCCGAGGCCCCGGCTTGGTGCCGTCCAACCCCGGCGCCAGCCGAGCCCCACGAGGAGCGCAAGGTTCAGCCATTGGCTGACGGCGGTGGCGAGCGCCAGTCCGGTCACGCCGTAGGGGCCGGTGAGCACGATCTTGAGCGCGACGTTGAGGGCGATGGAGGCGAGCGAGGCGATGAGCGGCGTCATCGTGTCCTGGCGTGCGTAGAAACTCGCCACCGCGCTGCGCACCAGCACCACGGCGGGCAGGGCGAGGCCGTAGGCGGCGAGCACGGAAGCCGCCCGCGCGGCATCCTCGGCGCTGAACGCTCCACGCTGGAACAGGGCCGTCATCATCAGACCCGGCAGGGTGAGGAAGGCGATGGTGAAGGGGGCCGACAGGGCCAGCGAGAAGCCCGCCGCCCGGTTCTGCGCCGCATGCGCGCCCGCGACATCACCCTTGGCGATCCGCCGGCTCATCTCCGGGAGCAGCACCGTTCCCGCCGCGATGGCGATGACGCCGAAGGGCAGCTGGTACAGCCGGTCGGCGTAGTAGAGGGCCGAGACCGCTCCGGTGGGCAGGAAACTCGCGATGATCGTGTCGGCGAAGGAGGCGATCTGAAATCCGGCCGCGCCGATCACCGCCGGACCGAGCACCTTGAAGAACCGCGTCATCGCCGGATCGCGCAAGGTCGGCCTCCCCAATTCCGGCGCGATGCCCGCCCGCCGGCAGGCGAGCCAGACGAGGCCGAATTGCAGCACGCCCGAGACGGAGACGCCCCAGGCGGCGGCATAGGCGGCGTTCGGGAAGAACCCCGCCAGCGCCAGGGCCACCAGCATCGACAGGTTGAGGAGAACCGGCGCTCCCGCCGCCACGGCGAAGCGGCGATGGGCATTGAGGATGCCCGACAGCAGGGTCACCAGGGTGATGAACAGGAGATAGGGAAAGGTGATCCGCGTCAGCGCGACGGCGAGATCGAAGCGCAGGGGATCGTCCGAGAAGCCCGGCGCCAGGGCCCGCACCACCCAGGGCATCGCCGACCACGCGAGGGCGAGCAGCACGATCTGCGTCAGTAGCAGAAGGGTGAAGACGCGGGTGGCGAAGCGCCTGGCCGCGCCTTCCTCGCCGGTCTCCGAAAGGCCGGCATAGGCCGGGACGAAAGCGGTGTTGAACGCCCCCTCGCCGAAGATGGCGCGGAAATGGTTCGGCAGGCGGAAGGCGACGACGAAGGCGTCTGCCACCGGCCCCGCCCCGAGCACGGCCGCCATCACCACGTCGCGGGCAAAGCCGGTGACGCGGGAGACCAGCGTCCAGCCGCCGACGGAGAGGATGCTGCGGATCATGCGAATCGACCGGAGAGAGGGAAACGGAACGCTTCGTCGATGCGCGTTCTTCCCTCCCCCTTGTGGGGAGGGAGCGAGGGTGGGGGTGGTTCCGCCGGGCTCCGCAGCGGGTCGCCCAGCCACCCCCACCTCCAACTCCTCCCCACAAGGGGGAGGAGTGCCGCGCTCCGACGGTCTCGTCAGACTTAATGGATGCGAGCAGTTCCGTAAGGCAACGCCGCGGGCCAGAAGACCCGCGGCGCGACCGTGAGAGCGGAGCTTACTTCGAGGCTTCGCCGTAGAGCTTCTCGACGTATTCCCAGTTCACCAGGTTCTCGATGAACGCCTTGAGGTAGTCGGGACGGCGGTTGCGGTAGTCGATGTAGTAGGAGTGCTCCCACACGTCGACGCCGAGGATCGGCTTGGCGCCGTGGACCAGCGGGTTCTCGCCGTTGGGGGTCTTCAGGATCGCGAGCTTGCCGTCCTTGACCGCGAGCCAGGCCCAGCCCGAGCCGAACTGGCTGACACCCGCCTGAATGAAGTCCGCCTTGAACTTGTCGAAGCCGCCGAGATCCTCGTCGATCTTCGCGGCCAGGGCCGCCGGGGCCGCGCCGCCGCCATTGGGCTTCATCCAGTTCCAGAAATGGAGGTGGTTGAAGTGCTGGCCGGCATTGTTGAACAGCGGCTGGTTGGTGCCGTAGGACGCCGTGACGATCTCCTCGACGGTCTTGCCTTCGAGACCCGTGCCTTCGAGCAGCTTGTTGCCGGTATCGACATAGGCCTTGTGGTGCTTGTCGTGGTGGAACTCGAGGGTCTCCTTCGACATGTAGGGGCCGAGCGCGTCGTAGGCGTAGGGCAGTTCGGGCAGGGTGAAGGTCATCGGCAGGTCTCCCGGGTCTGGTGGCACAGGATGGCGGGTCTCGCTCCGAGGGATGCGAGGGTCGCGCCGTCATCCGGCCAACGCGTTCGTACCTAAGTCGCTCCTCCGCCAAGGGCAACGGGCGTCCGGTATCGAACGGTGAACGGGGATTTCTCCACGGATCGATTTTGCAAAACCCGGGCCGGGCCTTACTGTGCGCGCCGCACTTCCTACGTGCAGGCGTCATCTAGAGAGTTCCATGATCCTCGCGCTGTTCGCGCTCGCCGTCGTCATGATCGTCGGCGGCATTGCTTCCGTGGTCCAGGGCTTTCCCTATGTCAGGCTGGAAAGCGGATGGACGATGACCATCGCGGGCGCCGCCACGGCCTCGTCGGGCGCGCTCCTCCTCGGCCTCGCCGTGGTCGCCACCTATCTGAAGCGCCTGGAGCGTGTCCTGTTGGAGCAGGTAGCCGGGCTCGGCGCGGAGGGGGCCGCCCTGTCCGAAGGGCGGGGCCGCATCGACCCGACGGGGCTGGACGCCACCGACGCCGCGGAGGAGCCGGCACCGTCCGGGCGGCAGCGCCCCAGCGCGCTGGGGCTGTCCGAGCCGAGGCTCGCATCGCCACCTCATTTCACCGACGAGGCTTCGCCCCTCGGCAGCGACCCGGCATCGCCGCTCCTGCCGGATCTCCTGCCCGAACCGCCACCTCCTTCCGTCGAGGAAGCGCGAAAGGACCAGGTCCGCACGGGAGGGCCCGAGACGGAAGCCGATGCCGTGCCGGCGCGGCGGATCAAGCCGAACAAGCCGCCTCGGGCGGTGAAGCCGATGGCGATGGTCGATACGGTCATCCCCGCGCCGGAGCCCGCGCCCCCGGTCGTGGAAGCGCCCGCCGCCGTCGTCGTGCCGCCTTCGCCGCCGCGCGACGCCGATCGGGACGAGCCGCTCGGGCTGCGGTCGTCGGTGGTCGACGAGCCGGAGCCCGTTGCGGAGCGTGCTTCACCCGAGGAGGTCGAACCGGCCGCCGGCCCCGCCAAGGGCGGTCTGACCGTCGTGGGCACCTACGCGTCCGGCGGCAACACTTACGTGATGTATTCCAACGGCTCTATCGAGGCGGATACGCCACGTGGCCAGTTCACCTTCGACTCCCTGGATGAACTGAAGGCCTTCGTCGAGGCGGGCGGTGAAGATGGGGCTGCCCGCGGAGCGGCGTGACATCCGGTCAGGCCAAGGGGTTCAGCCCCTCGGTCCGGGCGGGCAGCGGCGCCGTCATGGTCAGGCGGAACCCTTCGGGCGGATAGCTCGCAGCGATGTCGGCGCGGACCTGGGCCGTGAGCACGCGCTGTAGCAGGCGTGAGCCGAAACCCTGGCGGGTCGGCGGCCGCACCGGCGGCCCATCGGATTCCGACCATTCGAGATGCAGCGTCTTGCCGCCTGCATCCTCCATGACGCTCCAGGTGATGGCGACCCGTCCCTCCTGCGTCGAGAGCGCGCCGTGTTTCGCCGCGTTGGTGGTCAGCTCGTGGATCGCCATGCCGATCGGGACCGCGATCTCGGAGGCGAGGTCCACCGGCGGCCCGTCGAGTGCGATGCGCTTGGTACCCGGCCCGTCCGACGCACCGTCGCCATAGGGCCTGAGCTCGTTCTCGAGAAGGTTGCGCAGGGACGCGGTCTGCCAGGTATCCTCGGTGAGGACCGAATGGGTATGGGCCAGCGACATGATCCGCCCCACGAAAGCCTCGTAGAAGCTCTCGATGCTCGACGCGGTGCGGGCGGTCGAGCCGACGATGGCCTGGACGGTCGCCAGCGTGTTCTTCACCCGGTGGTGCAATTCACGGATCAGTAGCGCCTGCCGCTCCTCGGCGATCCTGCGTTCGGTGACGTCGGCGACGACGCCGATGAGGCGGCGGGGAAGGCGATGGGGGGCATCGCTCTCGAAGCGCCCGGCCATGTCGATGATGCGCCACGCGCCGTCATGCGCGCGCTGGATTCGGCCGCTGGCCTGCAGCGTGGAATCCTCACGCAAAGCCGTCGAGATCGCCTGGCGGAATGCGGGGCGGTCATCGGGGTGTAGAACGGTGCTGAGGAATTCGCGCTTGCCCAGAGCTCCCTCTTCGGGGTGTCGCCCGAAGATCGCGAACATGCGCTCGTTCTCCCAGACGGCCTGGTCGTCCAGCATGTGCCATTCGAAAATGCCGAGTTCGGCCAGCGACGTGGCGATACGCAGGCGCTCCTCGCTCTCGCGGAGGGCGTCGCGCGCCTCCACCCGCGTCGTCACATCCTGCAGTACGCCGACGACGATTCCGGACCGGCCGCCCACGGCACCGATCGCCTGCCCCCTGGCGCTGATCCGGATCTCGACGTCGTCGCCCGCCCGACGCAGGCGGGCTTCGATGGCGAAGGGAGTGCCGTCGCTCATCGCGGCGCGGACGGTCGTCTTCACTCTTTCCACTTCGGGCGCGTCCATCAGCTCGGCGACCTGCGGCCAGGTCAGCGACGTGCCGGGCGGGAAGCCGAGGATATGGGCCGCGCGCCGCGACACCCTGAGGAGCCCGTCGGCCAGATCGATCCGCCATTCTCCGAGCCCGGCGGCGGTAAGGGCGGCGCGGTTCTCCTCCGAGCGCACGATATCGTCGGCATCGACCCGTTCCACCACGAAGGTGTGGAAGACGCCCTCGTTCGTGGCTGAGGATGGCCGGATACGGACGTCGAGGGGGGTGCCGCTCTCGGTGGTCCAGCGCCGGATGCCGGTGGAGAGCAGGCCGGAATCGTCGCCGAACACACTGACGGGCCGGCCTGCCAGGTCTCCAGTCTCGTATCCCAGGAGGTTCGTCAGGAACCGGTTGGCATCGTAGATGCGATTCGTGGCGTGATCGACAATCACCAGGCCGATCCCGGCCTCCTCGAAGCCGCGCCGATATGGGTCGGCCGGGGAGCGCGCATCCCCAAGCACTGGCGATCCTCGATCAGATCCGCTGCCCACTCCGCACCCTCACTCGGCGGCGCCCCTGGACTCGTATGGGGCACAAGACTCGCTCCGGTAGCCCCGGATGCTCGTTGCCACGGTATCTGAAGACGCAACGCTCTGCGCCGCAAGGGCTTACGACGAAAAAGCTGTGCCGGAGCGCACCCGTCACCGGTGGCCGAATTTCGATCGCGCCCGAGCTCGGCGCGGCCGCATCGCTCCCGACCGATCAGCCGACGCGACGAAATTCCAGGTAGGTCGGGCCCCGGCCCGCCGCGATTGCCTTGGCTTCGTAGCGGGTGCCGGGCCATTCCGCGAAGGGGCGTTTCCAGTCGGTGGCGGCTTCGGCGGTCCAGCTGAGAGCGTCGCAACGCGCGGCGCGGACCAGGGTCCAGCCGGCATAATCGTCGATGTCGCTGGCGAAGCGGAAGACGCCGCCGGGCTTCAGGACCCGGGCAATCTCGGCCAGTGTCTCGTCCGAGACGAACCGCCGCTTGCGTTGGCGGCGCTTCGGCCAGGGATCGGGATAGAGCAGGTAGACGCGGGCGAGGCTCGCATCGGGAATGGCGGCGAGGAGCTGAGTGGCGTCTTCGTCCCAGATCCGGACGTTGCCGAGTTCGCCGTCATCGATGGCCCGCAGGAGCTTGACGACGCCGTTGACGAAAGGCTCCGCGCCGATGATGCCGACCTGCGGGTAAAGCGTGGCCTGGGCGGCGAGATGCTCGCCGCCGCCGAACCCGATTTCCAGCCAGACCTCGTCGACCGGATTTGGAAAGAGTGCAGGCAGATCGAGCCTCGCGCCTGCTTTCGGCAACGCCACGCGCAGGCGCGGCAGCAGTTCGGCCAGCCGCTGCTCTTGTCCGGCACGCAGGCGCTTGCCTTTGCGCCGGCCGTAGAAGGCGCGGTCCGCGCCCTCGCTTCCGGCCCCGCCCTCGTCGGGCGGGAGATCATCCCGCCCGTACGTCACGGGTCAGGACAGGGTCGACTTGAGCTTGTCGGCGAGGTCGGTGCGCTCCCACGAGAAGCCGCCGTCATCCTCGGGCTTGCGGCCGAAATGGCCGTAGGCGGAGGTGCGGGCGTAGATCGGCTTGTTGAGGCCGAGGGCGATGCGGATGCCGCGGGGCGAGAGGTCGAGCGCGTCCATCAGCACGGTCTCGAGCTTGGCCTCGTCCACCGTCCCGGTTCCGTGCAGGTCCACGTAGATCGAGAGGGGCTTGGCGACGCCGATGGCGTAGGCGAGCTGGATCGTGGCGCGAGTGGCGAGACCGGCGGCCACCACGTTCTTGGCGAGGTAGCGCGCGGCGTAGGCCGCCGAACGGTCGACCTTCGTCGGATCCTTGCCCGAGAAGGCGCCGCCGCCGTGCGGTGCCGCGCCGCCATAGGTGTCGACGATGATCTTGCGGCCGGTGAGGCCCGCATCCCCGTCGGGACCGCCGATGACGAACTTTCCGGTGGGATTGACGTGCCAGACGGTCTCTTCGCCGACCCAGCCCTGGGGCAGGGCCGCCAGGATGTAAGGCTCGACGATGTCGCGTACATCGGCGGAATCGAGAGTTTCGTCGAGATGCTGGGTGGAGAGTACGATCTGCGTGATCCCGACCGGGCGGCCGTTCTCGTAGCGCACCGTCACCTGGCTCTTGGCATCGGGGCCGAGCTTGGCCGCGTCACCCTGCTTCGCCTTGCGGGCGTCGGCGAGGTCCTTGAGGATCTTGTGGGCGTAGTAGATCGGCGCCGGCATCAGCTCGGGCGTCTCGTCCGAGGCGTAGCCGAACATGATGCCCTGGTCGCCGGCGCCCTCGTCCTTGTTGCCGGACGAATCCACGCCCTGCGCGATATCGGCGGACTGGGCGTGCAGGTGGATCGCGATGTCGTTGTTCTTCCAGTGGAAGCCCGACTGCTCGTAGCCGATGTCCTTCACCGCTTCACGGGTGAGGTGCTCCAGGTGCTCGAAGGTCACGGAATCCGGTCCGCGCACCTCGCCCGCGATGACGATGCGGTTGGTGGTGGCAAGGGTCTCGACCCCGAGGCGGGCCTCCGGCATCGCCGCCAGATAGGCATCGACGATGGTGTCCGAGATCCGGTCACAGACCTTGTCCGGATGGCCTTCGGAGACCGACTCGCTGGTGAACAGGTAGTTGGAACGCGGCATCTGGGCCCCCCGGTTTCGGGTTCGCCTCGGCAGCGTTAGACCCGGTATTCGGAACGGAGAGCTTCTGGCACTCCCACTTCGACCGGTCAAGACGACAAACCGAACGTATCCGCTAAAACGAACAAAACATACTTTAGATCAGCCGTTTAGTTTCTCGTCGAGGGCGTGGATCGCGGCAGCGAATTCCCGGCGGCTGGCGTCGGAGAAATGCTCCGTCACGTGCTTGGCGACGACATCGACGAGGCCGACCCATTGGGCCTGCGGACCCTCCTGCCTCACGAAAGCCCGCTGCGGTGCCTCGCTCAACCCCTGAGCCGGAACATCGTCGCTGCGCTCCATGCCATCGAAGAAATATTCGATCGGCATACCGGTCATCCGGCTGAGAATCTCGAGATGGATCGCGCTGATGCGATTGATACCCTTTTCGTACTTTTGAAGCTGCGCTGCCGACATGCCGAAGCTCTGGGCGACGCGCTTCTGGGTCAGGGCCGATTTCTTCCTCTGCTCGGAAATGCGCAGGCCGACATGGACATCGCGTGCATCGGTCTTTTGTCCAGCCATGTCGGATCCCGTGCAGTCTCATGAATCCTGTCGCGAGCCGTGCACTTGGGCAGATCGTCGTCGCTCAGGGCGCTCGCAGCTACTGTTTCTTCCACGTTCGCAGGTTCAACCCAACCCGAAAAAGCACGGCGCGGTGTGCTATTCCGTGCCGTCACCTGGTCCAGGATATGGACGATACGTCGAGAATGGAGAGGTGGCGTCCCCGGCAGGTCTCGAACCTGCGACCCCAGGTTTCATCCCACTTCGGCTTCCGCCGCCGCTCCGTGCAGGAGCGTTCGTGGTCTGGACTATCCCTTCGCCATGGACCGGTGGGGATTGACCCATCGCGATCTTTAGGCGCCGCCCGTCTAGTCTCTACACCTTCCCCGGATGAGTCCGGGGCTTGGCTCGGGATCGGCCGGGCCAGCACGCGTGCTGGCCTTGGGCGTTCCCCGAATTTGAGCGGATCCGCCGCGCGGTTTCCCATCGCGGCGCCCAATTGAAGTTTAGGAAACCTGTGCTCTGTCCAGCTGAGCTACGGAGACTCACCACGTGTTCCCCTAGCATCATCGGGCGGGCAGGCCAACCGGTACGGACGAGGGCAGCAGGCTAATTGCTCGAAGCGATAGGCCTGGCTTTACCCCTCGTCGCCGGCGGCCGGCTTCCGGCAGGTCCCCTCAGGCGACTTTGCGCCGGAGCCACCGGCGGGCCTTCTGCGCGCGGGCAAACCATTCCGGATGGCCGCGCAGCCAGATCTTCGAGGCTTCGGTTCCCGCGATCAGGCGCTTCACCAGATGGCCGCGCAGGGTCACGACCTCGAAGAGCTCGCTCAGATCCCGGGTCTGAACCCCGAAATCCGACTTGTAGGGCATCACGCCGACCGTGAAATCGAAATAGCCGAGTCCCTCGGCGCGGGCCCAGCGCAGGGTTTCCGCGACGATGTGGAGGCCCGGTGAGGTGTTGCGCCAGGCCTCGCCCGCCATGGTCAGGAGGATGCCGTGGAAGGTGCCGCCATGGACGAGGCCGTAGGCGCAGGCGATCCATTCTCCGTCGACCGCCAATCCGAACAGGCGGACCGGTCCGCCGGTCAGGCCTCGATGCGCGCCGTCGCGGTAGAACGCTTCGACATCGGGCCGGGAGAGAAGGTTGAACCGGCCGATCTCGGCGAAACGCGAGCGGCGCTGCTCGACCAGCGCATCGAAGATCCGGTCGACCTCGCCGGCGCTTCGCGCCTCCACGAAGGTGACGGCGCCGGCACGCTCCAGCCGGCGGCGCAGCTTGGCCATGTCCTTCAGGGTACTGGGACGGCACAGGCGCGACAGAAGCGTCTCGGCATCGCCGTCGATGGCGACGCCCGAGGCCTGCATGTCCATCCGGCGGTTGCCGGGCAGGGAGGCGAACGGGTTCGGCCGGCCATTCACATCGTCGGGGATCCGGCTGATCTGGATCAGGTCCGTCCGGGGAAGCACGTCCCGGATCGCCGTCCAGGCCTGGGGCATCTCGTCGGCGGAGAGGTCGATCCCGGGGGCGAGGATCGGCGCCGCATAGTCGCAGACGCCGAGATCGAGCCAGGTGATCGTCTGGTAGCCGCGATGGCGCAGACGTGCCAGGGGCACCAGCATGACCGGACGCCCGTTGGCGTCGGTCACCTCGACAATGATCGGCTCGGCCTTGGATTCGGTGCTCAGACGCTCCGCCACCGCCGTCGCCCAATCGAGACGCTGATAGGCCGTGGCAGTCCCGTCGGTCTCTAGCCGACTCCAGAGACTGGCGACCGTCGCCATCGTCGTATGCAGGCGGGCGCTGTAGCGGCGGGCGGAGACGGGGAGCGTCGGTGCGGGACGTTCCGGGATCACGCTCATGACTGGGATGTCCTGGCTATCGTGGTATGGCGGAACGCTTCCGCCTGGGCGGTGATGCCGCGATGGACGGCGCGAGGGGCCTCGTCGAGAGAGTCGAGGGTCATCGCCCGGGCCTCGCTTCGAGATCGCCGCCGAGGCCGGGCTGCATCGGGTGACGGGCTGAGCTCCAGGGCTTCAGCATCCACAGGCAGCCCGCCAGGACCACGACTTCCGAACCCAGGACGCCGAAGAGCGACCAAGCCGGTTGAGCGATCAAGAGCAGGCCGATGACGGCGACGGCGCCGATTCCCACGCTCACGCCCGCGATGACCGCCAGGGGACGGAACTCCTGCATCGTCTCCATCAGCACCCTCATCGGCGCATGAATGAGGGAGACCGTGACGATGGCCCAGGCCGCCACCGCGATCAGCGTCATCGGCGCCGCCGTGAACTGGCCGGCAAACAGCTTGTGCTCGATGAGTTCGAGCGCCCAGAGGATGATCACGCCGTAGGCGATGCAGCCGAGCCCCAGCAGGCCGGAGCAGATGAAGGCGAAGCGGCGCGCGAGGGGGAAGTCGCCTCGGGCGAGATGGCCCGCTACCTCGGGCTGGACCATGTTGATGAGGGCGGATGCCGAGAGCCGCAGGGGTGAGAACAGCACGAAGGTGGCGGCCATCGGCGCATAGGCAGCCGGCCCCGCGATGGCGGCCACGAGAAGGCTCTGCCCCTGGCCCTGGACGTTGGCGGTGGTGACGTTGACCAGCGACCACGACAGGGTCGGGATCATCGCCCCGTAGCGGCGGCGCACCGAGCGGCCGAGGCTGAGCCGGATCGGTTCCCGCAGCAGGGCGAGCGATGCGACGATGCCGAGGCCGTTGGCGCAGGCCAGGGCGAACAGGGTCTCGTCGAGGCCGGGCACGCCCTGGAAATGGATCATCGCCACGGTAAAGGCGGTGCCCGAGAGGGCGAAGACCACGTCTCCCAGCCCCGAGATCGCCGGCCGGTGCTTGGCGAAGAGCGCGAGGCGAAGATAGCTGCGCAGCGACCAGAGGCCGACGAAGAGGCTCCCCGCGAGGGCGTTGATGTCCGAAGTGGCCATCAGCGCCGCGCAGACCCCGGCCCCGATCGCCGCGGAGAGGATGACCGCCACCGTACCGAAGGTCACATCGAAACCACGCGCCGCGCGTCGTCCGGCGCGCGGCGGAATGGTGATGGTGGCCGGCACGCCTGCCAGCGACCGGATGTAGGTGAGCGCCAGTCCACCCACGAGAAAGAGAATGGCGAAGCGCCCGTAATCGTGCGGGCTCAGGCTTCGCGCGAGGACGATATTGATCCCGAAATGGAAGGCGCTCTGGGTGACTTCGCCCCCCAGCATGAGGATGAAGCGGCGCGCGAGGCGGTTAAGACCGTGCATGACGATTCAGCTCGCCGCGACGGCGCTGGCATCGGCGCGACCGCCGATGCGGGCACGGATCATCGCCACCAGCCCTTCCGCGGCGGCCTCCTCCCCGAACAGGGCCGCGTAGCGGGCGCGGGCGGCCGCCGGAAAGTCCTGCCAGGAAGCCGGATCGGTCACGATCCGCTCCAGGGCGGAGGCGAGGCTCGGCGCATCGTCGGGCGAGACGACCCAGCCGCTCGACCCCTCCTCGACCACCTCCGTCAGCCCGCCGATGCGGGACACGACGGGGGGGCGGCCATAGGCCATGGCCTCGATCGCCACGCGGCCGAGGGATTCCGGCAGGCGCGACGGCACCGTGACCACGTCCGCCCAGCGATAGAGATCGGATGGATCGTCGACGAAGGGGGACAGGCGGATGATCGAGCCGAGCCCCGCATCGGCGATCTGGCGGCCCAGCGCCTCTTCCCGTTCCGTATCCTCGAAGGCGCTGCCGACGATGCGGACCTCGATCCGCCCGCGCACCTCCGGTGGAAGGGCGCGGATCGCCTCGACCAGGATTTCCTGGCCCTTGATGCGGCTGATCCGGCCCAGCATCAGCAGGCGCAGGGGACGCGAGCCGTCATAGGTGAAGGCCGGTGGCGTCTCGGGCCCCGCGATACCGTTATAGACCACCCGCATGCCAACCTTGGAGGTCAGCGAGAAGGCCTTTGCGGTGGCGCGGGAGTTGAACACGATGTCGGCCCCGCTCCAGCGGATCAGCCCGCGCAGCAGCTTCAGGGTGGCGCCCTGCGGGATCTCGTGGACATGCACGATGGCACGACCCGGGCAGAGCCGGGCGGCGAGGAGATAATCCGCCACCACCGAGGTGTTGATATAGACGAGGTCGCTCGCGCGTAGCCGCCGCCAGGCGCGCAGCATCGCTACAGGAAGCGTCAGCAGGCCGAGGGTGGCGAGGCGCGGCAGGTCGCGGCGCCGGAGAATCCAGAGCGGCTCGAAGACGATCCGCGAGGCAACGCCTTCGAGGGCACCCACGATGGGGCCGGTGCGGGGCAGGACGACGTCGATGACGGCAGCCGGATAGGCCGCGCGGATGATCCGCACGCTCTCAACGAAGCTGCGGTCGGACCCATAGAGCTCGTATCCCTGGTGGACGCAGGTGATGCGCATGCCGACTCGACCTCAATCCCAACCTCAACTGCCCCAAGATGACATGCCACGATGTTTTCAATCGTTACCGAGCAAGAACCTCGCCCAGTGTAATCATGGCGCATGGTTGCCTGGAGATGATTCTCATGTCCCGTCTCGGGACCGTTGGGGGCTAAAGGAGACTCGGATGCCGTCGCACAAGCCCTCGCTGCTGATCCTGGGGACGCGTGGCATTCCCGCATCCCATGGCGGCTTTGAAACCTTCGCCGAGAAGCTCGCGCTCTTTCTCGTGAAGCGCGGCTGGCACGTGGCGGTCTATTGCCAGGACGAGGTCGAGGCGGTGACGGAGCGTTTCCGCACGACCACCTGGCAAGGCGTCGAGCTCATCCATGTGGCCGTCTCCACCAGCGGCCCGCGGGCGACCCTGGATTTCGACTGGCACTGCGTGCGCGACGCCGCCAGGCGGGGCGGCGTCAGCCTCGTCCTCGGCTATAACGGGGCGGTCTTCCTGCCGTATCTGCGCTTCTCCGGCGCGAAGATCATCACTAATATGGACGGCATCGAGTGGAAGCGGCCGAAATGGTCCATGGCGGTACGCGCATGGTTCTGGACCAATGAATGGATCGCCGCCTGGGCTTCGCACCGCCTCGTGGCGGACCACCCCGCCATCGCCGATCACGTCGCCACGCGCCGTCCGCGATCCGCCATCGCCACCATTCCGTATGGCGGCGATCCGATCTCGGCGGCGCCGACCGGGCCCATCGAAGCCATGGGTCTGAAGCCGGGGCGGTACATGACCTCGATCGCCCGGATCGAGCCCGACAACAACATCCTCACCATGGTCGATGCCTTCTCGCGCAAGGTGCGGGGCATGCGGCTCGTGGTCCTCGGCACGCTCTCCGACGGCAATCCCTATCACCGCGCGGTGAGGGAGGCGGCCAGCGACGAGGTCCTTTTTCCCGGCGCCATCTATGAATCCGAGACGATCAGATCCCTGCGCTTCCATGCGCGGGCCTATCTGCACGGGCATACGGTGGGCGGTACCAACCCGTCCCTGGTGGAGGCTCTGTGGGCGGGCAATGCGGTGATCGCCCATGACAATCCGTTCAACCGGGGGACAGCCGGTGAGGAGCAGTTCTACTTCGCCGACGCGGATGCCTGCGAGCGGCACATCGAAACCCTGATCGCGGACGACGGCGCGGCGAGAAGGGCAGGTGTCGCCTCGCTCGCCCGTGCCGCCGACCGCTTCGAATGGTCGGAGATCCTGAAGCAGTACGAGGCCGAGGCCATGGCGCTCGGAGGCTTCGCCGCACCGGCGGGCCAGGAGTCGAAGCACGCCGGCACCTCGTCCGCCCATCTCCCTCCGGCCCCTATGCCGATGGCGGTGGGGGGCCATAGCCGAGATCGCGCTTCGTGAGGCCAGCGCCCACACGCAGGGCAATCCTCGCGGCCGCGGCATGGACGGCGGCACGGGTCCCGGCCGCCGCCGCCCCGGCGCCGCTCCGCCTGAGGCGCGGCGTCAACACCTGGCCCTGGTTCTCCCTGACGCGGGAATTTCCGGCGCCGCGCACGGATTACGGGACGCCTCCGTTCCAAGAGGGCCGGCCCGTCCCGACCGGCCGCGACCTCGCCCGTCTGCGAGCGGCCGGGTTCGATTTCCTGCGCCTGCCCGTCGATCCCGGCCCCTTCGCTGCAGCCTCGCCGGAGGAGCGCGAGCGCCTCATGGCCGAGCTCAGGGCTGCGGCGGAAGCGGCGTTGCGCGCGGATCTCGCGGTCCTGGTCAATGTCCAAGCCAACGGTGCGACCCATCACTGGAACCCTCAGAATTTCTACGGTGATCCCGGCGCGCCGCTCTTTCCCGCCTATCGCCGCTTCGTTTCCGACCTCGCCCGCATGCTGGAGGGGATCGCCCCCGAGCGGCTGGCGCTGGAGCCCGTCAACGAGCCGCCGCAGGATTGCGGCGCGGCATCGTGGCTGACGATCCAGGACGATCTCCTCGGCGAGGCCCGCCGGGTCGCCCCGCGCCTGACCCTCGTGGCCTGCGGCGCCTGCGGCAGCATGATCACCGGGCTCACCGCCCTCGCCCCCGCGCCGCTTGCCCGCTTCGCGCCGCTCCTGTTCACCTTCCACTATTACGAGCCCTACCTGTTCAGCCATCAGGGGGCGCCCTGGATGCGGGAGCCGGTCTACCGCGCGCTCAACGCGGTGCCCTGGCCCGCCTCCGCCGGCAGCCTCGAGACGACGCTCACCGCCGTGCGGACCCGGATGGCCGGTGATGCCGGCCTGTCGGCGGAGGCGAAGCGCGACGCCTACGCCCTGACCGAGGCCAAGCTCGGCGAGTACTTCGCCGCCCAGCCGGACAAACGATACCTCGCCCGCCACCTCGCCATGGTGGGGGAATGGGCCCGCCGCCACGGCATAGCGCCAGCGAATATCGTCCTCGGAGAGTTCGGCGCCCTGCGCAGCGATGCGCGCTACGTCGCCGCTCAAGCGGACGACCGGGCGCGCTACGTCCGCGACGTGCGGGAGGCAGCCGAGGCCGAGGGCTTCCCCTGGGCGTTCTGGAACCTGTTCGACGGGATGGGGCTGATGGACGATGCCAGCAAGCGCTTCGATCCGGCCATCGTCACCGCCCTCGGTCTGCGCGTTCCGGCGGACGATCGCTGACCGCGTGGAACAGGCCAAGGAGGAGGATGGCGAATTTGGCCAGGAGCGTGGTCTTGCCGCCGATCCCCTCGAACGTGTTCACCAGGATGACGAAGGCGATCACGGGCAGGAACGTGCCGGTGCGGCAATGCCGAACCAGTTCCATCATGTAGAGCGTCACCGCGGCAGTGAGCAGGACTGTCATGAAGATGCCCTGGTAGACGAGGGTTCGGACGATGGGGTTCTCGATGCCCCATTCGAGCCCGCTCACGCGCCGTAGCGAATCCACGAGACTCATATCCGGGCCGACCAGCAATTCGCGAAACGGAATGCTGGCGACGAGGTCGAGCATCTCCACGCGGGCATTGGCGCTTCCGCCATCCGCCATGAACCGGCTGAGCAGCGCGTCGAAGAACCCGCCGGCCGCGAGGCCGCCGATGCCGAGGGGCACGAGGGTGAACAGGAAGATCCCCGCCGCTGCCGCCAGGAGCGGAATCCGGCCCGCGCTCAGCACCTTGTGCAGGGCGAAGAGACCGTAGCCGCCGCCGAAGATCAACGTGACCACCATGGCCGAGCGCCCGCCGAAGGCGACGAGGGCGGCGAGTTGCAGCCCGATCATCGCGAGGCGTTGTGGAACCGTCATGCGTCCGCCTCCCCCGATGAGGGCGAGGACGTAGCAGGCCGTGAGGGTGGCGTTGCCGAGGGGGTGCCCCTGAAGTGCTGCCGAGCGCGTATCCGTGGCGAAGACCTGACCGTCCAACCGATAGGGAAAGAACAGCGTCTTCGTCGCGAATTCGGTGAGTCCGAGCAGGGCGTTGACGAGCATCACCGAATGCACCGTCAGTTCGAGGCGTCTCCAGGTCAGCGCGTCGCGATCGGCCAGCAGCACGGCGAAGAGGCCGGGGAGCAGGAATGTGTCCAGCGCTCCCGCCATGCCGGGCCCGCTACGCAGGACGATGTGCAGGAAAAGCCCAATGCTGCAGACGGCGAGCAGCATCCCCGCCGGCCGAACCTGCACGGCATAGACGAGGTAGCTCGCCGGGTTGCCCGACTTCAGCGCGGCCCAACCGAACAGGACGAGGACCAGATAGGTCGAGGGGTGGATCTTCTGCGGGGCCGCACCCGTGAGCCCGTCGTAATTGATGCCGACATTCCACAGCATGCCGCCCGATACGCCGAGGATCAGCACGGTGAGGGCGATCAGGCCGAACGGCATCGGGCTGCGCGACACCGCTCCGGTCTCCCCCCGCGGTCGAGCCTGGTAATGGACCGCGCTCCTCATGCTCAGCCCGTCACGCCGCCGCAGCGTAGCGGTCGACGAAGAGGCTGCCCGAGACCGGACGGCCCAGCACTTCCGAGACGTCGAGGATGTCGAGGAGGTCGCGCTGACGCGTGGCGCCGTTCTTCGCCACGATCAGCAACCGGTCGCTGGCCGAGGCCAGGGGCCCGATACGCAGATTTCCGGTGAGCACGCCGCCATCGATGAGAATGAGGTCGAAGCTCGATTTGGCAGCCGCGAGGAACTGCTCGATATTGGCCCGGCTCAGAGCCTCGCGCGAGGCCCTGGCGGTATCGCCGATGCCGATCCGCGCGGCACCACTCTCGGGATCCGACTTGGCCGCTGCCGCCATCCCGGCCTCGCCACGCAGGACCTCGATGAGGCCGGGGCCGTAGGCCTTCTGCTCCGGCGTCGCTTCGAGATCCGCATCCACGAGGAGAACCCGCTCGCCGCGCGCGGTCGCCACGGCCGCGAGCAGGTGAAGTGTCGAGCGCCGGTCCGCCGCATCGGAGGCCGCCGAGGTGACGAGCACGCTCAACGCCTGGCCCGGCGGGTGGATCTGGCCGCGCACGCTGGACAGCCGGTCGAGGGTGAGGCTCGCGGCGACGCTGGCCGGACGCTCGCTTCCCGCCTTGAACTCCGGATAGGTGGCGACCACGGACGTGTGCGAGAGCCGTTCCATCTGGCGCCGGGAGAGGACGGTGGGGTCGAGATACTCACGCACGAAGGCGAGGCCGGCCCCTAGGCCGAGGCCGCTGACGAGCCCGCCGACGAACAGGAGGAGGCGCAGGGGCCAGCTCCGCTCGGCGGGCGGACGGGCCCAGCTGATGACGCGGGCATTGGTGGTGTCGATGCCGGTCTGTTCCTGGATCTCGCGCGAACGGCTGAGGAAGTTGCCGTAGACGGCCCGGCTGGTATCCACCTCGCGTTCGAGTTCACGCAGGCGCACGGAGGCTTCGCCGGTGACGATGGAGCCCCGCTTCAACTCGTCGAGATTCGAGGTCAGCGCTTTCTCATTGGCGACGGCGCGCTGGTAATCCGTCTCGGCCGAGCGGGCGATGCGGCTCAGCTCCGTCTCGGTAAGGCGCTTGACGTCCTGCATCTGGGTCCGCACCGACTCGATGAAGGGGTGACGGTTGCCGAGCTGGGTGCGAAGATCCGCTTCCTTGCTCGCGAGCTCCGCATATTGGCTGCGCAGCCGCTCGATCACCGCGGACTGGATCGCTTCCGGGGCTGTGTCCGGTCCGAACGCGGTACCGCGCGCATCCTTGATCTGCTGCAGCCGGGTGCGCGCCTCCGCCGTGCGGGCGCGGGCGGCGACGATGCGGTTGTTGCTCTCGGCCAATTGCTGTTCGCTGATGAGCTGGCCGCTCGCCGTGATCAACCCGTTCTCGGCCTTGAACTTCTCGACCTTGTTCTCGGCGACGTTCACGCGCTTGCGCAGGTCGTCGAGGCGCGCGCCCAATTCGGCCGAGGCCCGCGCGGCCGCATCCGCACGGGAGGAGGTCTGGTCCTTGAGGTAGGCGCTGGCGATGGCGTTGACGATCCGGGCGGCCTTGTCCGGGTTGCCGGCGGTGACGACGACATCCACCACGAAGACCTTGTCGGCGCGCTTCACCGATAGCTTGCGCCGCAGGGCGCGGACGGCCCGGGCCTCGGCGGCGGCATCGGTGCTCGGGGCGGAACTTTCGCCCTGGAGGGTGCGCAGGGTCCAGCTGATGAAGCCGCTGCCGACGCCGCCGAAATCCGGGTCATCGAGCAATCCGGCCTCGCGGGCCGCCCGGGTCAGGACCGAATCGGATTCGATCACGCGCGCCTGGCTCTCGACCTGGATGACGCCGCCATCCGGCGCCATCGCCACCGGATTGACGTCGTTGGTGACGATCTGCTTGTCGCGCGGGTCGATCAGAATCTGGGCGGTGGCCGCATAGAGCGGCGGCGCAAGGAAGCCGTAGGCCACCGCGATGAAGGTGAGCAGAGCGGCGGTTCCGAGCACCCAAGCCCGGCGCACGTACAGAATGCGCCAGAGATCCCCGATCTCGGCGCTCTTGTCGGGCTCGGACGCGGGTGGCCGGTCGATACTCGATCGACCGATCCAATCCGCCGCCGCGATGTGTCTGTCCATCTGTGCCATCGGATGCTCGGGCCGTGACCGGGATACAGCCCGTCCTTCAGATACAGGCATGATCTGATTTTACTGACGATTCACCAACACCTGGGGATTTCACCGATCTTCGCCCGTTCCCTCCAATATATGGTTAGTGAAACATTAACATCTCCCCCCCCCGCGGCCCCTTCGCGCCGATGGCGGTGAAGGGTTTCTCAATCGTGATGCCGTAACCTGGCAGAATGAGGAAACGTCCAGGGTCGGACCGATCCCACCGGCCCACGGCCATCGGCCTCGGCTTTCGACTGTCTGGGGATCGACGATGCGCCTGCGACTGAGGCTGGATGGACGCGCGCCCCGCCGGTGGCATCTCTGCCTTTTGCAACGGCTCGCAGCACTTCCCGGACTCGAGGTGGAGGTCGACCGCTCGCCAGGGCCTGGGGGCCTGCCGGACAACGCCGCGCTGCTGTTCCGCCTCGAAGCCCTGCTGAACCGGCTGTCACTCGGCGGTCTGTCCGCCCCCGTTCCGGGGAGCGCATTGGCTGCTTATCCCGAACCCACGGCGGCTGCGTCCTGCATCCTCGATCTCTGCGGCGATGCGGAGGGCGGCCCGGACCTTCCGGTCTGGCGCCTCGGCTTCGACGGGGTGGCGGGCGAGGGCGCGCTTCTCGCCGCGCTCCTCGCCGGCCGCTCCGCCGTGGCGGCCCTTTCCACGGATGGCAGGATCATCGCCTCCGGGCGCTTCGGCGCCGAGGATCGCAGCACCATACTCACGGCGTTCGAGGATGGGCTGATCCGCAGCATGACGCTCATCGTCGGCGCGCTGTCGGGCGCCCGGCCGCTTCTCCGGGACGGCGTCCCAGTGTCGACCGAGGCGCCCGCCCTGACCGTGAAGACGATCGGCACCCGCGCCGCGAAAATGGCGGCGCGGCTCGTCGTCCGGCGTCTCTATTACCTCTGCTACCGCGCCCCGCACTGGCGCGTCGGCTGGCGCAGGTTGGCCGGCCCCGATCTCATCGATCTGCGCGCCCATCCCTCATCGGGCTGGCGCGACCTGGCGGATGACGGCCTGCGCTTCTACGCCGATCCCTTCGGCGTCGAGCACGAGGGCCGCACGATCCTCTTCGTCGAGGATTTCCCGCACGCGACGGGCAAGGCGCTGATCTCGGCGGTGGCCTTCGATGCGAACGGCCCGGTCGGAACGCCGGTCCCGGTGCTGGAGGAGCCGCATCACCTGTCCTACCCGTTCGTGTTTGAGCGCGAGGGGTCGTTCTGGATGATCCCGGAGAGCTGCGCCAACGGCACGGTCGACCTCTACCGCGCGACTGCTTTTCCCGGCGGATGGGTCAAGGAAGCGACGCTGATCAGCGGCATCACCGTCAGCGATCCGACCCTGCTGGAGCGGGACGGCCGCTGGTGGATGTTCGCGACGGTGCGCGATCAGGCCGCCGATGTCGGCGGAGGGACGGTTCTCGGCTCCTACCACGACAGCCTGCATCTCTGGTCTGCCCCGGATTTCCGTGGGCCCTGGACGCCGCACGCGCACAACCCGGTCCTCATCGATATCGCCTCGGCGCGGCCGGCGGGACGCATCGTCGAGCGGGATGGCGCCCTGATCCGCCCGGTCCAGGATTGCCGCCTGGGTTATGGCGAGGCCCTGGCGCTCGCACGGATCGACCGCCTCGACGACGAGGGTTATGCGCAGACCGTGGAGACGATCCTGCGGTCGGGCCCGCTCTTTCCCGGTACGCGTCTCCACACCCTCAACCGCACCTCGACCTTCGAATTCATCGACGGCTCGGCCCGCTCCCCCCGTTGGCGCAGGGGGCGATAGCCCGGCTCAGACGGTCTTGGTGCGCCCGATCGCCGGTCCTCGCGGCTTGGCGAAGGCCGTGCGCAGCAGGTGGAGGGCATGCAGGCCGTAACGGCCGACGCGGTTGCGCAGGCGCCGCAGGGTCCATACGGCGCCGCTGCCGATTGTGATCTGGCGGGCATAGAGGCTCGCCTGGAGACATTGCCGGTCGGAGGTCTGCTTGATCGGGTCGGCGTAGAATTCGGCGATCTTGTCCTTGCCCATTCCCGGGGTGGCGAACCAGCGCGGCAGGTGCTCGGAGCAGAGCCGGTCGACATCTGTGAGCACCTTGCCGATCCCGGTCCCGGGGATCGGGCATGGGGTCAGGAAGGCGTCTCCCAGGAGCACGACCCCGTCGCGTTCCGCATCGGCCGCCTGGACGACATCGATGGGGCGCATCTCCACGGGGCCCGTGACGGTGAGGTCCGGGCAGAGGCGGGCGAGGCCAGGCATGGCCTGCCTCATCAGTGCCTCGGGCGATTTGCGGAACTCCTTCACCCAGGGATCGGAGAGCGCGCGATAGACGAAGAGATTGGCCCGCATCGTCGCGCCGATGGGAAAGAGCGTGACATAGGCCACCGCATTGTCCGCGCCCTCGCCGTAATAGGTGAGGGATTCGAAGCCGAAGGACGAGGGCGGGGCCGCCATGTCGAAGCCGAAGCACAGGGAGTGCTTCTCGCTGATCATGGTCCTGCCGATGCCGACCTTGCGCCGGAGCACATCACCGAGGCCGGTGGCCAGAAGCACCAGCCGCGCGGTGCGCACGCTGCCATCGGCGAGGGTGACCGTCTGCCGTTCCGGGCCGGTCTCGATCTCCGCCACGCGCGCGACCACGAGGGGCGAGGAGGCGGGCAGGGCGCCGCGCAGGTCGTTGATGAGGGGTGTGTAGTGGACACCGTATTCGCGCACGGCATGGCGCGAGACCAGATGGCCGAAGCGCGTGACGCAAACCTCGTCCACCGGCGTCGTCACGGCCCGTGCCAGTTCGCCGAAGCCGAGCTTCTCGAACAGGTCCATCTGCGGCACGCCGAGCTTTTCCGCCCGGAAATCGGGGGGATAGACCGCGTGAGTGTCGATGATCGCCGTGTCGTACCCGGCTTTGGCGAGCGCGATGGTCGCGGTGGTTCCGGCGAGGCCTGCGCCGATGACGATGACGTCGTGGTGGATCTCAGACATTCAGAACCTCCCGCCCGAGCCCGAATGGGCCACCTGTCCTCCGCCTTGTATCCCCATCGTGCCATCCCGAGACGAAGGCGAGGCGCATGCGGAGCGGGACGACCCTTCACAGCAGGGGATATGCCGCCCGCTTCGTCCCGTTCAAGGTGCGCCGTCTCTCTAAAGAATCCGTGCGGTTGAAACCGCCATTTCGCGAGAGGCCATTCAGACCGACACATGGAGTCAGGCCGGCAAGTCGAGCCGGGCGCGAAGACCATGGAAGGTCCCGCGATCGAGGCCGAGCGAGCCGCCATAGAGTTCTGCCAGTTCCGTAGTAATCGACAGGCCGAACCCGTGGCCGGGGACTGTCTCGTCCAGACGTTTGCCGCGCCCGAGGACCCCGGCCGCCGCATCCGCGTCGAGACCCGGCCCGTCATCCTCCACGGTGACGGTGACGCCCCGTTCGGAGAGAGAGGCGGCGATCCGAACCCGCGCCCGGCACCAGCGGCAGGCATTGTCGATGAGGTTGCCGAGCATTTCGTCGACATCTTGGCCGTCGCACGCCACGGCCATGCCATCCGGTACCTCCACGGCGAAGGCGATGCCCTTGTCGGCGTAGAGCCGCGCGAAGGTGGCCCGTAGATCGGCTATGGGCGCCTGCAGCGCCGTCCTCTCGCGGGTGGCCCCGCCGAGGGCCGCCGTGCGGGCGCGGCGCAGATGATGGCGGATCTGCCCATCCATGCCGGAGACGAGGGTCGCCAGCCGGCCGTCGGGGTCGCGCTCCCCATCCCGAAGCGCCATGGTCAGGGTCGCGAGCGGCGTCTTCAATCCGTGGGCGAGGTTGGCCACATGGGTGCGCGCCCGTTCGAGATTCGCCGCGTTCTCGCCGAGAAGCGCGTTCACCTCGCGCACCAGGGGGCGGATCTCCGCCGGCTGCGCCTCCGGCACCTGTGCGCGCTTGCCCGCGCGAACCTCCGCGAGGTCTCGGCGCAGGCGTTCCAACGGTCGCAGGCCGAGGCGCACCTGCGCGACGAGGCCGGCGAGGAGGCAGAGGCCGAGCACGGCGAGGATCAGCGCCAGGGTAAGGCTCGCCTCCCGGACGGGGCCGCGCAGGGCCGCCATGGGCGCGGAGGCGACGATCGTCGCCGGGCCGATCCCCGCCGCATCCGGAAGGGTGAGAATGCGCAGGATCACCGGGTTGCCCCAGGGATCGACGGCGTCGGCCGGGCGGGGGCGGTCGCGGCGTCGACCCCCCCCGTCCGGGCGGTCGTCTTCGGGGACGGTGAGGTCGCGGCCTTCCAGGGAGCCGGAGCGGAGGATCGCGTCGCCCTGCCGGACCTGCCAGGACCAGCCCGACCGGTCGCGGTCGAAGGGCGGGCCGTCGAGGTTGCTCCCGAGAGCGAGGCGGCCGTCGCGGCCCCGCTCGAGGCTCGATGCGATGGCGACGATCTGACTGTCGAGGCGGCTGTCGAGCTGGCCCCGCACGAAGCGGTGCAGGATGAAGCCGATGGCGATTCCCGCCACCATGAGGGCCACGGTGACGAGGACGAGGGCGGCGAGGATCAGGCGCCGTTGCAGGGATCCGCGATGCGCATGAGGCGGCCCGTGGGGAGCCGGCCCGTGGGGAGGATGTTGCGGGGTCACGCCGCTTCTCCCGGCAGGAGCTGGTAGCCGTGGCCGCGCACGCCCTCGATCCGGGCCGGCGCGATCTTGCGGCGCAGGCGCGTGATGATGACCTCCACCGAGTTCGAATCCACCTCCGCGTCGCCGTCATAGACCCGCTCGATCAGCTGGCCACGGGGCACGACCCCGTCCTTGCGCAGGATCAGGCAGGAGAGCACCCGCCATTCGAGGCCGGTCAGCTTCAGGGGCAGGCCATCCCGCTCGAACGTGCCGAGGCCGGCATCGTAGGTGAGAGGCCCGCAGACGATCCGGTTGGCCCCGTGCGCCGAGGCGCGGCGCACCAGGGCCCGCAGGCGGATGACGAGTTCCTCCACCCGGAACGGCTTCACGAGATAATCGTCCGCCCCCGCCTTGAAGCCCGCGACCTTGTCGCTCCAGCCGTCCCGCGCGGTGAGGATCAGCACCGGCACGGTCCGCCCGGCGGCCCGCCAGGCCTGGAGCACCGAGACGCCGTCGCGCTTGGGCAGGCCGAGATCGAGCACCACGGCGTCGTAGGTCTCCGTTTCGCCGAGATGCTGGCCGTCCTCGCCATTCACCGCATGGTCGAGGGCGAAATTCTCGGCGCGCAGGGCCTTGGCGATCTCGGCCGCGAGCGCCGCATCGTCCTCCACCAGAAGGAGCTTCATCGGAATCCGTATCCTTGGGGATGCAGGGGCAGCCCCGGCGCCTACGCGCCGCGCTTTAACCGGGGCTGAACCGCGCGGTTCAGATCGGGTTGGAGGGGCGAGCCTAGAACGGCGTCAACCCGAGAGGGGATCCGCTTTTCCAGGACATCGACACCATGACGACCGAGAAGACCATCGACGGAACCGCCACCGAGATGCCGAGCCCCGCCGCCCCGCGCCGCTCGCGCCGCGGCTGGATCGTCGGCGCCATCGCGGCTCCCCTCGCTTTCGGGGCCGTCGGCCTTTCCCTGGCGCAGAATTCCGGCGTGACCCTCACCCCCGTCGCGCCGGTCACCGTCGCACAGCTCGCCCCTTCCGCCGCCATCGCGGCCAAGGGCGAGGTGGCGGAGATCTTCGGCAACAAGTTCATCCTGCAGGACGGCTCCGGCCGTGCCCTGGTCGAGACCGGCAAGCAGGGCGAGGGCGGCACCCTCGTCACCAAGGGTGAGGCAGTCACGGTGCAGGGCCGCTTCGAGAACGGCTTCCTCCACGCCACCCTCCTCACCCGAGCCGATGGCAAGACGGTGGTGCTCGGTCCGGCGCGGGGCCCGAAGCCCGGTGGCCTCGACTGGGCGAAGGACAAGGTCGGCCTCGGCCCCGAGGTCGATGCACCTGTGCTCACCGCGAAGGTCGAGGCGGCCGGCTATTCCGACATCCGCGTCACGGGACGCGGTCCGCGCCATCTCGACATGGCGGCCAAGGGCCAGGACGGCCGCGAGCGCCTGCTCCATGTCGGGTTCGACGGCGACATCCGCGAGAAGCGCAGCTTCTGACACCACGTGCCGCCGCCGGTGGCTTCTTCCTCGCCGATGGAAGAAGGCCGCCGGGGCGAGCCGTTCCGTCCAGGATGGGTCGCCGGCGGCGAGCGTGCGGCTGCGTTCACGGAGATTTCAGGCGGCGGCCAGGAACCATCGTTTCGGCTCGCCACTTGCCGCTGCGATCGACGCAAGGTCGCGGCTCGCCGGCCATGGACGCGCGACGATCGATCCCCCCAACACGACATTTCCGCCAAGGATCGATCGGATGACGAGCCACACGGCCGCCGACCAGACTCGCGTGCGTGCCCCGTCACAGCGGACGCTGCGCGGGCTCGACGCCCTTAACTTCTTCCTCGCCGATGTCCGCGACGGGCTCGGCCCCTATCTTGCCATCTACCTCATCGCCGTGCGCGGTCCCGACCAGGGTTGGGACGAGGCGACGACGGGAATGATCATGACGATCGCCGGCATCGCCGGACTGATCGCGCAGACGCCGGCCGGGGCTCTGATCGACCGGACCAACCACAAGCGCGCCATCGTCATTGCCGGGGCGCTGGCGGTCACGGCGAGCTGCCTGCTCCTTCCCTTCGTCACGAATTTCTACCTGGTGGCCGCGACCCAGTCCGTGGCCGGCATCGCCGGGGCGGTGTTCCCGCCGGCGCTCGCGGCGATCACCCTCGGCGTGGTCGGGCCGAAGCTGTTCTCCAAGCGCATCGGCCGCAACGAGGGCTTCAACCATGCGGGCAACGCAGTCTCGGCTGCCATTGCCGGCTCGACGGCCTATTTCTTCGGACCCATCGTGGTGTTCTGGCTCATGGCCGTGCTCGCGGTCCTGAGCGTCGGCGCTATGCTGATGGTGCCGGCCAAGGATATCGACGACGATCTCGCGCGCGGTCTCGACGAATCGGCGGAGGAGGGCGGTGAGCAAACCTCCGGAATCCGGGCCTTGCTGCAGAACCGCACCCTGATGCTGTTCGCATTACTGGCGGCGATCTTCCACCTATCCAACGCGGCGATGCTGACCTCGGTGGGCCAGCTGCTGACCAAGCTGTCCGGCAAGGAGAGCGCTACCTCGCTCATTTCGGTCTGCATCGTGGCCGCACAGTTCGTCATGGTGCCGGTGGCGGTCTTCGTCGGCGCCAAGGCCGACGCGATCGGGCGCAAGCCAATCTTCCTCGTGGCCTTCGGCGTGCTCGCCATCCGGGGTGTGCTCTACACCTTCTCGGACAATCCGTTCTACCTCGTCGCCGTCCAGCTCCTCGACGGGATCGGAGCCGGCATCTACGGCGCGCTCTTCCCCATCGTCGTCGCCGACCTCACCCGAGGCACCGGACGGTTCAACGTCTCGCAGGGGGCCGTCGCGACGACACAGGGACTCGGCGCTTCGTTCTCGGCGACGCTGGCCGGTCTCATCATCGTGTCGGCGGGATATTCGACGGCGTTCCTTGTCCTGGCCGGCATCGCGGCGGCCGGGTTCGTCCTTTACCTCGTCGCCATGCCGGAGACCTACGGCTTCGAGCCGCCGAAAACCGCCTCGAAGCCACCGAGCGGCGGCGGGCCGGAGCCGATGGTGGTCTCCCCCGCCTGACGGGGCGACCGATCTCGAACGGGATCGGCAGCGCCACTTCTTCCATCGGCGCATGGCCAGAGAAGGGCCTCCTCCGTACCAAATAGGGGCTCGTCCGAAACGACCGGTACCGGCCCTGTGGCGCCGGTCTTCCGCCGCATACAGGATCTCGTCCGCCCATGTTCGCACTTCCCATGACGCCGCATCTGGTGATCTGGATCATCGCCGGACTAGCGACGCTCGGGGTCATCACCCGGCCCTTCGCCTGGCCGGAAGCGGTCTGGGCCGTGCTCGGCGCCGGCGCGCTGCTAGTGCTTGGCCTGATCTCGCCGGACGCGGCCTGGGACGGCGTGCGCAAGGGGACGGATGTCTACCTGTTTCTCGTCGGCATGATGCTGCTTGCCGAGATCGCCAGGAAGGAGGGGCTCTTCGACTGGCTCGCCGGCATCGCCGTGCGCCAAGCCAGAGGATCGGCGACGCGCCTGTTCCTCCTCGTCTACCTCGTCGGCATCGTGGTCACGGTTTTCCTCTCGAACGATGCCTGCGCCGTGGTGCTGACGCCGGCGGTCTATGCGGCGGCCAAGGCGGCGGAGGCCGAGCCTCTGCCCTACCTCTTCATCTGCGCCTTCATCGCCAACGCGGCGAGCTTCGTGCTGCCGATCTCGAACCCGGCTAATCTCGTTGTCTACGCTACGCATATGCCGCCGCTGACGGAATGGCTCGCCCGGTTCGCCCTGCCTTCGGCCCTGGCCATCGTCGCCACCTACATCGTTCTGCGCCTGACCCAGAACTCGGTCCTGCGGCGGCAATTGATTGCGAAGGACGTCGCGGCGACACCGCTCTCGGGCACAGGCAAAGTCGCCGGTCTCGGCATCGTCGCCACCGCCGGGGCGCTCATCGCCGCCTCGGCCTACGATCTCGAACTCGGCCTACCGACCTTCATCGCCGGGCTCGCCACGACGCTCCTCGTCCTTGCGATCAAGCGCGGTGGAGCGGTCGAGATCATCAAGGACGTGTCCTGGGGCGTACTGCCCCTGGTGGCCGGCCTGTTCGTTCTGGTCGAGGCCTTGGAGAAGACCGGCGTGCTGACCATGGTCGCCGATCATCTCAAGCGCGCGGCCGAGATCTCGCCGGATGCGGCCGCCTGGGGCGGCGGCACGCTCGTGGCGGTACTCTCCAATCTCGTCAACAACCTGCCGGCCGGCCTGATCGCGGGGGCGGCCGTGCAGCAGGCCGACGTCTCCGAGAAAGTCGCCGGGGCGATCCTCATCGGCATCGATCTCGGCCCCAACCTGTCGGTCACCGGATCCCTCGCCACCATCCTGTGGCTCACCGCCATCCGTCGCGAAGGCGAGAATGTCGGCTTCTGGCGCTTCCTCACGCTCGGCCTCCTGGTGATGCCTCCGGCCCTGATCCTGGCGCTGGCCGGCCTCCTCCTCCTGCCGTGATCTCCTCCGTTCGAAAACGCTCCGACCTGAGCCCGGCCCTGCTCCATCGCTTCATCCTGGCCATCGACCATTTCGGCGGGCTCGGAATGCGAGAGCACCGTGCGGGTAAGGCACGGATCGCGGGCGCCACGCTGACGGTCACCGGAATCGGTCTCATCGCGGCGTTCTGACGGGCCATCCACCGGGATTTGTCGGCGTTGCCCCTGCGGGTCATTGCCAGGGTTCGCTTTTTGGTCTCCGGACGTGCTATGCCCCGATAATCCCGCCTGAAGCCGGTCCCGTGCGAAGGGTGTGTGGATCACCCTCCCTTGCCGCCGATCGTGGGTTTTCCCATCCGCTGGCACCCGCCAAGATCGTCGATGTCACGCGCCGCGCGAGCGGGCGCGAGCGGCGACTTCGCCGATGCAGCCCTTGCCAGGGCCGGATGATGCGATCGAAGGATGGTACGCGGGGCGAGGGGAGCGAGGAAGGACGACGATGAGCGACGAAACTGACGCCCGGACCCGTTCCGAAGAGCGCGCCGAGCGCGCCGAACGGATGGCCAAGGAAGGCGCCGAGGCGATGGCGGAGCATCTGCAATCGGTGAAGGCCATCGACGAGCGCACCGTGAAGCTTCGCGCGCTCCGCCTTGCCAAGGAAGCCGCCGATGCCGAGGCGAAGGCCGCCGCTCCCGCGCCGGCCCCCAAGCGCAAGCGCTCCGCGAGCTGAGCCAGAGAGCCTCACCAGGAAACCGACCCATGGCATTCGATCGGACCCGTCGCGCCAGCGACCCCCGCCAGGCGGCGGAAGCCGCCTTCAAGGCCGCCACCACCAAGGCGCCCGACGCCCCCAAACCCGCCGAACGCGCCCCCGCCGCGCCGCTAAGCCCGCCCGGCGCCCGCGAGATGGTGTCCCTGCGCCTCGACAGAGCCGTGCTGGAGCATTTCCAGAAGGACGGCCCCGGCTGGCAGGACCGGATCAACGCTGCGCTGAAGGGCATCGTCGGACTGTAGAGACCGACCGAACTCAGACGGTCCGGCCCGCCTTCGGCAGGCGCTTCTCTTCCCCGCCTATTCTCCCACGCCGAACAGCTTCTCCAGGAAATTCCGGTCGTCCTGGCTCGGCCCGCGGGCGCGCTGGTTGGCAGCGACGCGGGGCGGCGGGGCAGCGGATTGCGGCTCGCCGAGGAGGGCGCCGATAAGTCCCCCCGGCGCACTTCCGGTGGTGGCCGGAACCTCCGCGGGGGCGCGGTTTCGCCAATGGTTCGCGCCCGGCAACATCGTCGGAGTCTGGCCCTTGAGGGCCACCGTCATGTAGGTCTTCCAGATCTCGCCGGGCAGGTTACCGCCGGAGACCTTCTTGGTGGATTCCCCGTCGTCGTTGCCGAGCCAGACGCCGGTGACGAGGGTCGACGAGTAGCCGATGAACCAGGCATCGCGGAAATCCTGGCTGGTGCCGGTCTTTCCGGCGAGGTCCCATCCGGGAACTTCGGCCTTCCTCGCGGTGCCCGAGACGAAGGTCTCATGCATCATCGCGTTCATCATCGAGACGGTCTCGGCATTCATTACCCGGCCGAGATTGGTGTCTTTGCGCTGGTAGAGCGCCTTGCCCGTCGTGCTCTTCACGTTGGCGATGACGTAGGGGTTCACGCCGGTGCCGCCATTGGCGAAGGCGGCGTAGGCGCCCACCATTTCCAGCGGGGTCACTTCCGAGGTGCCGAGCGCCAGTGAGCCGTTGGCCTGTAGCGGCGAGGAGATACCGAGGCGCTGGGCCGCCTGGACCACGGCCTTCGGCCCGACTTCCTGGCCGAGGCGCACGGCCACGGTGTTGAGCGAGAGCGCCAGCGCCTCGCGCAAGGGGACCGGCCCGCGATAGTCGCGCGAATAGTTCTCCGGGTTCCAGCCCTTGATGCTGATCGGCGCGTCGTCGCGCACGGTGTCCGGGGTCAGGCCCCGCTCTACGGCGGCGAGATAGACGAAGGGCTTGAACGAGGAGCCCGGCTGGCGCTTGGCGGTGGTGGCCCGGTTGAACTGGCTCTGCGCATAGTCGCGCCCGCCGATGAGCGCCCGGATCGCACCGTCCGGCTTCATCGAGACCACGGCTCCTTGGGCGACGTTATAGCGCGAGCCCTTCTGGTTCAGCTCGTCCACGAGCGCCTTCTCGGCCGCGCTCTGGAGGCGGGTGTCGACGGTGGTGGTGACGACGATATCGGTGTCGAATTTGGGCAGGAAGTCGTCGAGGACGTCCATGACGAGATCGGCCACGTAATTGGCCGAGCCGCCGCCACGGCTGCTCGCCGGCCGCGCCGGAGTCGCCAGCGCCAGCTTCACCTCGGCGGGCTTGGCGAAGCCGAGTTCCTCCATCGCCGCGAGAACCTGGGCCGCACGCGCCTGGGCGGCGGGCAGGTTGCGGTTGGGGGCGAGGCGCGAGGGAGCCTGGACGAGGCCGCCGAGCATGGCGGCTTCCGCCAGCGTCACCGCCTTGGCGGGCTTGCCGAAATAGCGCTGGGCGGCGGCCTCGATGCCATAGGCGCCTGCGCCGAAATAGACCCGGTTCAGGTAGAGTTCGAGGATCTCGTCCTTGGTGTAGCGGTGCTCCAGCCACAGGGCGAGGATCGCCTCTTGGATTTTTCGCGAGGCCGAGCGTTCCGGCGTCAGGAACAGGTTCTTGGCGAGCTGCTGCGTCAGGGTCGATCCGCCCTGCGAGACGCCGCGGCGGGTGACGTTCTGGGCCACGGCGCGGGCGATGCCCACCGGGTCGACGCCGAAATGGCTGTAGAAGCGCCGGTCCTCGATCGCCACGAAGGCGCGCGGCAGATAGGGCGGCAACTCGCCGATGCTCACCACCCGTCCGCCGGTCTCGCCGCGATTGGCCAGGAGCGAGCCGTCGCTGGCGAGGATGGCGATGTTGGGGGGGCGCTTCGGAACGGCGAGCTGGTCGATCGGCGGCAGTTGCGAGGCGTGGTAGGCCACCAGCCCCGCGATGGCGATGACGCCCCACAGGCCGAGCACGAGCGTGCCGTAGAAGAGACCGCCCAGGAACGAGCGCCGGCGCGGCTTCCGGGCCGGTGTCTTGGCCCGCGCCGAGGGGCGCCGGGGGCCTTCGCCCTGGCCGTTGCTGCTCGTCGCGCGTCTTCCCACACCGCCTCCGGCGCGATCGTCGCCGCTGAGCCGCAGGTTGAGGTCGCTCCGCCCACCGATGCGCCCTTCCGGCACGTCGAAGTTCGGCTCCTCCCGCCCGCGTCCCTTGCGTCCGTTCGCCATGCGTTTCGTCTGAACCTGTGAGCATCCCGCGATCCGAGAGGCTCAGGTACCGCATGGTAAATACGGCGGGTTTAAGGGTTCTTAACCCGCTTCTTTTTAAGCTTTTGAAACCATAGAGAAATTTTAACACGTTCCTCGGGCGTTCCGAGTTGCGTTCCCGGCCCGTTCAAGAGGCCTTGTTCCGCTTGGTGAGGCGTGCCTTGGCGAAACGACGGTGCGCCTCCAGGCTTTCCCGATCGTAAACTTCGGCAGTGGTCGTGCTCTTCGTGTGGCCGGCGACCTTCGCTCCGTCGTCGTTCGTCGCGCCGCCTCCGCGTGCCTCGGTGATCGCTGAAGCGCGGAGGTCGCGCGACCAGAGCGAATCGGGGAGGCCCGCCGCTGCCTTCACCTTCTTCCACCGCGCCTCGAACTGGTGCTGTGTGTACGGCAAGCCCGTGCTCTCGTTGATGACGATGGGGCCGGTCCGCGCCTCGGGTGGGATCTTCTCGATGAGGTCGAGGACCATCGGACAGACCTTGAGGTCGATCGTCACCTCGACGCCGCTGCTGTGCTGCGTCTTCGTCGGGGTGTAGCGGAGCACCATGTCGGCGCCGATATGGCGCCATTCGAGGCCAGCCCATTTCCGGGCGCCACTCGCGACGGTGCATATTACGGGCGCGTTCAACGGATACCATTGCCCAGCCACGTCCCACTGCCTCAGGGCCGTTTCGAATTGGAAGGCATAGCAAAGGGCGGCGCTGCGCTGGTTCAACGTCAAGGCCGTGGCAATGGCGCGCGCCACCTCGGCGCCGGACGCGGCATGCTTGCGCGGGCGATTCGCTGGCAGCCTGAGTTCCCGAATATCATCTCGCAACGGGCGGCACCCACGATGCCCAGCGACAATGCAGAAGGTGAGGGCGGCCTTGATCACCGCCACGCACATGTTGCCGGCGGCCTTATGCTTTCCGTCCGAGCTCCATCCGCGATGCCACCGTTTGATGTCGAGGCCGGTGACCTGGTCGACCCGGTGCAATCCGATCTCCGCCTCGAGGCGGCGGAGGTAAACGATGTACGGCTTCCGCCCGCCTGGTGAGAGGGTGTGGAACGGAGAATCCTCGTGCGTCTGATAGACCCGGAAGACGCTGCCGAGCGTGCCGTCATAGCTGTTGCGGCTGCGGCGAAGCCCATCCATCCATGCCAGCATGTCGTTCTGCAGGCGGGTACATGTGTCCACCAGCAAATCGGGCATATCGAGCAAGTGAGACAGTGGGGCGGATCCGCTCGGATATCCCAGCTCAACCGCCGTCGGCGAGGGGACCCAATAGGCAGCCCAGCCCGTGGCTCGCGGTCTGAGTTTTAGGCCCGGCGCCTTGACGGTCGGCTTGCCCATTGGGCTGTATCCTCGTGGCGATGGTCCCCGGCGCTCGCCTGGGCTGGCCCGTACTGTCGATCGTAGAATGCCCTCACGGCTGGCGTATACCGTTTGCCGTAGAGCTGCGTGGTCTTCGGGAATCCGCACTTTTCCAGCGCCTCGATGCTGGCACACCAAGCGCGCTTGTCGGCTTCGTCCGGGCCGACCACCGCCTCGGCGATGTCGCGGTCTGGCGCGAAGAGCGGGAGGTCGTCGAAGGTAAGGCGAGCGGGCTTTCTCATCATCCGCATCCCGTGGTGGAGCCGCAGGCCTGGCAGGTGAGGCAGGTGCCGGCGCGCTTCATCATGAAGCTGCCGCAGAGCGGACAGGCGTCACCTGTGAAGCCCTGCGTCGCGGCGATCTCGCGCTGTGTCAGCGTGACGGACGGATCTTTCGACGGTTGCGGTGGCGGTGTGGTCTGCGCATCGCCGATGCTCAGCGCAACAACAGGATGAGCCGTCCCCTGAATGTGGAGGAAGAGGGGCGCGCCATCGCGCAGGCGTTCGATCTCCGCTGGCGAGGGCTGCCATGCGGAGATCATCCACCCATCGTTGTCGCAGATCTCCAGCGTGTGGCAGATGCCATCGCGGGCATGGTCCCATCCTTCGGGCGCAGCCATGCGGCGGGTCGCGTCGGCGAGGGGTAAGCTGATCATGGCGTGGACCTCAAAGGGGAGTGCGAATGGCCGACCTGATCCGGCCGCACGATGCCGCGCTGCCGCAGGCGGAAGAGGCGGCCCAGGATCGGATTGCGGGTCTTCAAGCCCATGGCCGCCGCGATCTCAGAGGCGGTGCGGCCGGCGACGCTCATGCGAAGTAGCTCGGCGTCCTTGGTGTCGTCCCAGACGATGGGCGCGGGCATTGGTGCTACTCCGCTGCGAACAGGGTCATTGGGGCGGGGTCGGCGCGACGGTGACCGCCCCCGAATTCCAGGGCGTCGGCGTTAGCCGCGACGAGGGCGTGGGCGAGGTCCGGGCACACAGAGTTCCCGCAGGCCGCGCCCTGTGCCTCCAGGGTGAGCGGGACGATGGTTCCGTCCTCCATCTCGCCGCGATCGATCACGTAATCTGGCCGAAAGCCCTGTGCGTTAAATCGCTCGCGCGGCGTCAGCATCCGCATGCCGATGTCGACGATGGCGTAGGGCTGGCCCTGGATAGTCACCGTCACCACGCCATGCCGAGGCTTGGCGGTCAGGGTGTGCAGCGGGTCGGCCGGGCTCTGTGAGGGCTCGCCCGCGCCGTAGTATTTCTGGATGAAGGCGTAGACGGCCGCCGCGTGGTTGCCGCCGGCCGAGAATGTCGGCGCCGGCGCCTCGATCGAGCCATCCCGGCGGTCGGAGCCACGCAGGTTGAGCATGTGGGCGGCGACGAGGGTCTGATGACCGCCATCTGCCGTGATCGTCGAAACCGGTTCGCGCACGTCGGAGCCCGGCTTGATCGCGCCCTTCCGTTCGGTGTTGTGCTGGGCAAGGAATGCGGCGACCACACCGGCCTTGCCCGCGCCGCCAGCGGTGATCGTCCCAACGGGTTCATTGGCGTCCGATCCGACCGAGGCGCCGAACTGCCGGGTCATGTGGATGGCGGCAAGGCTACCCTCGTTCCCGGTCGGCACTACGACGGGGAACGGCTCCTCGAGCGAACGGGTTCGCGGATCCTGGCCGGGCCGCTCGCCGTAGCGGGGCACCAGGAAGGGCGCGACGATCGCGTTTTGATCCTTCGGACTGGCCGTGATCGTGTGGAGCGGGTCGGTCGCGTCCCGGTTCATGCCGCCCTGCTGGGCGTAGCTAACGAAGGGCGTCACCAGGGCCTCGCCCCGGCTCGCCGTCATCGTGTTCGCAGGCTCGTCAATGTCGTATTCCCGGCGCCCGCGGCTGTCGCCGTGGTTCACGCTGACCAGGAACGGCTTCGCCGCGTCGAGGACGTACCGCTTCGTGCCCTTGGCGATTCGAGCCATGGTGGCGTCGGCGAGCGGTCGGTTCGCGCGGATTCCATGCTTCGCCTTGATCTCGGCGGAGGTCTCGAAAATCGACGGGCAGGGCAGCGACCAATCGATGATTTCAGCAGCCGTCCGCCACGGCAGTAGCCGGCCAGACCGGACGGCCTCGGACTTCGGATCGCCGTGGGTCGGTGCCGGCCAGGCGATCGGCTTCCCGTCCCGGCGCGCGACGAGGAATAGGCGCTTGCGGATGGTCGGAGCGCCGTAATCGCAGGCGCGCAGCTCGCGGTACTCGACCACGTAGCCCATAGCCTCGAAGGCGGCGACGAAGCTGCGGAAGGTGGCGCCGCGCTGGACGGGGCACGGGCGGCCGTCATCGAGCAGCGGGCCCCAATCCTGAAACTCCTCGACGTTCTCCAGGCAGACTAAGCGCGGGCGCTGCCACTTCGGCAGGCTCTTGATCCACCGGACCCCGACCCATGCAAGGCCGCGGATCGCCTTCTCGCGCGGCTTCCCGCCCTTCGCCTTGCTGAAGTGCTTGCAGTCCGGCGACATCCAGAGAAGCCCGACCGGGCGGCCGTTACAGAGCGACACGGCGTCAACGTTCCACACGTCCTCCTCGACGTGATGCGTGTCCGGGTGGTTGATCCGGTGCATCGCGAGGGCGATCGGGTTGTGGTTCAGCGCATAGTCCGGGTCCCGGCCGAGCGCGCGGCGGATACCCTCGGACGCGCCACCGCCGCCCGCGAAGCTGTCAATGATGAGAGGGCGCATCAAATATCGCCCTCCATCCGCCTGATCTCATCGTCGATGTACCAACGGGCCTTCTTCAGATCCTCGATGGCGGACGGTGTCTTGAGGCCGGCGCGCCAGAGGTATTTGATGGCGTTGCCGACATTGAAGCCCATGTGGCGAACGACCGTGATGCACTCCACGCCGCTCGGGTGAGAGGTGTAGTGCTCCGGGTGGTTCACTGGATCGGGGGAAGCCGCGACGCGGCCCGTTTCGATCATAGGCGCGGCTCCTCATCGCGACGGGCGGAGCAAGCGCCCATGATCATCAGCCCGAAGGTGAAGAAGACGACGGCGGTAACCGTGTGGGCGAGGATGGTGCCGATCATGACCGTGCTCCGGCTTGCCGGGCGGCCGGCGGGGTGATGCGGCGGCGGACGGCGCGGGCAGCCTTCACCAGTTGCTCGCCCTCCATGCGGCCGGGCGGGGCGGCGAGGACGACGGCCGGTCGACCCGAGAGGATCGCGCGGGCCTCGTCGCGGTAGGCCTCGATCTCCGCCGATGTGAAGCCGGCGGCAGTGAGGTGGTGGAAGGTGCACGCCTCTTCCGGGCCATGCCGGTGGAGGCGCATGGTCTCCGCCATGAGGCTTATGCGAGTGGCGCGGTCGGGGGCGGCCTTGGCCGCGCGGATGAGGGATGGTGCGGTCACGGCTGAGCCTCGCTGACGAAGAGATCGGGATTGGCGGGACGCGGCGTCCGGGGACGACCGCGACGGGGCTTGCGCTCGGCAATTTCCGCCCGGAGCAGTGCGGTGGTGGTCTCACGCAGGCGCTCGCCGATGGAGGCGTGGGCGCGGTGCTGCCGGCGGGCCTTGGTGTAGGCGGCGGACAGTTCGGCGCGGCGGTGGTGAAGGGTGGTCGGTTTCATCGTCAGACCCTCATCGGCATCAGCACGATCGTCAGATCGTCCGAATTCTTGCGCGTCAGGATGGTGGGTGAGCCGGGGTCGCCGAGGGCGATTTCGATGGCGTCGGCGTCGAGGACGGTGAGGATCTCGGCGAGGTAGTCGCCATTGAAGCCGATGCTCAGCGGCTTGCCGTCGAGTTCGCCGTCCACCTCGTCGGTGGCATCGCCGCTGTCCGGGTTGTGCTGGGAGAGCGTGACGCCGGCCTCGGAGATGTCGAGCTTCACGGCCCGGCCGCGCCCGCCGGAGACCGTCTTCACCCGGTCGAGCGCGCTGGCGAAGTCGGCGCGGGCCAGGGTGAGGCGGTTGCCGTTCTCGGTGGGGATGACGCGCTGGTAGTCGGGGAAGGTGCCGTCGATTAGCTTCGACGTGAGCACCAAGTCGTCGCGCTCCAGGCGGATCTTCGTCGTCGACACCGCGACTTGGAAGAACGCCGCGCCGTCCGTGGTGACGACCTTCTTCAGTTCCTCGACGAGCTTGCGGGGCAGGATGATGCCCGGCATGCCGGCGGCGCCTTCGGGGCGCGGCAGGGTGAGGCGTGAGAGCTTGTGCCCGTCGGTGGCGACGGTGCGCAGGCCGTTGTGGTGGTCACCCTCGGGCCAGGCATGGAGGTAGACGCCGTTGAGGTAATACCGCACCTCCTCGCTGGAGATGGCGAAGCTCGTCTCTGTCACCATGCGGAGCACGTCGGCGACCGGCCACGCGAAGTGGTGGCTCATCTCACCGGCCTGGAGGTCGGGGTAGTCCCCGGCCGGCAGGGTGCCGATCTGGAAGCGCGAGCGGCCCGCCTTGAGCATTATGCGGCCATTGCCGTCAGTATCGTCGAGCGACACGATCGCGCCTTCGGGCAGCTTGCCGACGATGTCGCGCAGCATCTGCGCCGGCACGGTGGTGCTGCCGGGCTCCGCAACCTCGGCGGCGCAGGCGGTGGAGGCTTCCAGATCGAGGTTCGTCGCGCGCAGCGTCAGGCGCTTGCCGTCGGCGGTGAGCAGGGCGTTGGACAGGATCGGAATCGTGTTGCGGCGCTCGACGATCCGCGAGGTGACCGACAGGGCCTTGAGCAGGGCGGAGCGTTCGCAGGTGAGGCGCATGGGTCTGCCGGTGCGAGGGTGAGAAAGGCGGCGGGGCGGCGTGATCGCTGCGCCCCGCCGAAGTGCCTGCGGCGAGAGGGTCCAGGTCGCCGCAGGATCGGGTGTCAGCGAGCGCCGGTTTCGGGGAAGCCGTCGTAGACCGGCAGGCCGGTATCCCTGGCGACGAGATCGACATCGCCGCGCACCATCGCATCCACGGCCTCGTCGGGCCGGTGAAGCTGGTAGGCCCAGAGGATCGCCCCGCCCTGCAGGCGGTAGCGCAGCCGCACCGGCATCCTCACCTGCTCGCCGCGATAGAAGATCGGGATGGAGAGCAGGAACAGGCCCGGCACGGTGAGTTCGCGGCCTTCGGAATCGCGGTGCTCGGTCTCGAACACGAACTGCGTCTCACCGGACTGTAGCTTGACCCGGTTCTTCACCGAGGCGCCGACCTTCACGTCCAGGCCGCGCGCGAGGTCCATGACGTCGGACGGATGCGCGATCTTCGTCTTGAACCGCTGCTCCAGGTCGGCCTCATCCGGCAGAGAGAGGATCGGGGCGGCAAGCTCGTGGACGTGGTCTTCCAAGAACTCGGCGAAATCGCCCTGCGTCATGTAATTGCCGTTCCCGGCGACCCAGACCTTCCACGCCTCGGACAGAGGGAACTCGTAGGCGATGCGGTGGCGGCCGAAGCGTGCGAGCTCGTCCTCGCCGTCGGTCGAGCTCTGGCGGGTGCGAGGCTCGCTGTCGGCACCGACCATCGACCCGGCCTGCGCGTGATAGTCGATCACGGCAAGCATCTTCGGCGCCTTCCAGTTGGCATCGACGAAGATCGCCGTGTCGTGGTTGGCGTGCCTGTTGACGAGTTCGATGAGGGAGCCGAGCGTCAGGGCCGTGGCCGTGCCCTCGCGGAAGGCCGGCTTGGTGCGGTAGGCGTCAATGTCGGACTTGAGGCTGCGCAGCTCCGGTTTGCCGTCCGCGCCGATGATGACGGTGAGGTGCGGTTTGCCGAGCAAGGCCGAGCCGGGAAGCGCCTCGCTCGGGATTTCGAGGAAGCCGGCATTGGCTGCAGCCTTGCGGGCGAGGTCCGCGACTTCCTTAATCGCCGATCCACTGATCTGGCCGATGGGCGCGGAGAGCAGAGGGCCGCTCTGCATCTCGGGATAATCTTGAGCCATGGTGATGGGCCTTCCTGTCAGGCGCTGCGGGAAACGGTGATGTCGACGGCGTCACGGCGGCGGTCGCCGGGCGGGAACATGTCGACCTGATCGGGATGCTGGAGGGACAGGCGGCCATCGCCGGTCACGAAGAAGCTCGACGAGCGGCGGTCCTTCGGAGGCAGCTTCTCGACGATGCTAGCCTTGATGGTGACCATCTCGCCCTTGGCCGAGATCTTCAGCTTGAGATCTACGCCGCCCGTGCCGCCGTCGGCGTCGTGGAGCGCCTGGAGGACGTTGCGGATGGCGACGTTGAAGTCCTTCGAGAGATCGCCGCGCTCGAGCGCGCCGATGATCTCGTCCGTGGTGTTGAGGATCATGCCGAAACGGCCTCCGGTAGGGCGCCGAGCGCCGGGGGTGAGCTGAGAGCGCGGGCGACCGCGAGGGTGCCGGCGAGGCCGGGCAGATCGCGGCGGATGCGGCGGGCGACCGGGCTGCGCGCCGTGTCGGCCTGCGAGCAGAGCAGGGTGAGATCGTCTTCAGTCAGGACGATATCCGTCGGAACGGTGGTGTCCGGAACGTCGAGCGCATGCGCCGTGCGACGCAGGGCTACGCGGCCGGCGGCTACGTCGCCGCTGGTGGATCAGTCCCGAGCCCGGCCTCCCCGTCGGTCCTCAAGGTCGTCCCAGTCATGCCGGCCGCGCCCGCTCAGAAGCCGGCCCCGATGTCCGGCCCCATCACCATCGGCGGCACCATGCTCAGCATCACGCAGCCCGGCGCTTCCATCCAAGAAATCCGTCTGCTCCTCGAGGATCATGACCGGGCTCTCCCGGCCAAGATGCGGGATATCCAGCGGCGGGCCGGGGCCTGACGCATGGGCTATTTCGATGCGACCCGCGCGGCGGCCCTGCGCGGCGACGTCATTCGTGCTGCGCTCCTGGTGTTCTTCGATTTCCGCGACGATCCCGGCCGGTTTTGGCTGGGCTCGGGATCGCTGCGGACGCTCGACAGCAAGGTCTGGCGCGGCTCCGAGGGCATGGGCAAGATCACCGGCCTTGATAGCCCGGTGGGGACTACAGCCCCCGTCGCCACCTTCACACTGGCCGGAACGAACGCCCGCACCGCGGCACTCGCTCGCAGTCAGCGCACGCTGGTCAAAGGCCGAGACGTCTGGGTCTACATCCAGTTCTTTACCGACACCTGGGCGCTGCTCGATCAGCCGGCCGTCATCTGGCAGGGCGAGATGGACCAGATGAAGTTCGAGGCCAAAGGCAACGGCATCTACAATGTCAGCGTGTCGGCCGAGTGCCCTTGGGCGAACCGCTCGAAGGCACCCTACGGCTACCTGACCGACACGGATCAGAACGCCCGGTTCCCTGGCGATCGGGGGCTTGAGCAGGTCGCGAGCCTTCCCGGCAAAACGATTTACTGGCCTGCGTGAGTATCGAACGACTGACGCGACTCCGTCAGCATCTGGTCGTGGGCGCCGCTTCCCCCTTCGTATGGGGGCGGTGCGATTGCTCGCTCTGGCCCTGCGACTGGATCGCCGGCGAAGTCGGAACCGATCCGGCTGCGCACCTGCGCGGTACCTATCACGACGCTCTGTCCTGCTCTCGGCTCCTCAAGCGCGAGGGCGGCCTGCCAGCCCTTGCCGCCAGCCTCGCCGTCCGGGGCGGGCTGGCTCGAACTGCCGACCCCATCCCAGGCGATGTCGGCGTCATCGAAACCCGGATTGGTGCATTCCTGATGCTGAATTGCTCCGGCTCTGGTTGGGCCTGGAAAACTCGCGACGGCGTCCTGTTCGGCTCGGCCAGCCCTCTCATGGCTTGGTCTGTCTAATGGCGGAGACGATCGGTTTCGCCATCCTGAGCGCACTGGCGGAGGCTGGTGCCGTATCGGCGGCAACGGCGGCGTCGGCAACGGCGGCGACCATCGCGGGCAGTGCGACGATCCTTGGCGCGTCTTTGGGCGGCCAGCTTCTCATCAGCGCGCTCACCGCGCCCAAGCAGCGGGATCAGGCGCAGCAGGCCACGCTCAACGAGGCGATGGGCGCGCGCATCCGGATCTACGGTCGCGCGATGGTGGGCGGGAAGCGGGCGTTCTGGGACGCTCGAAACAATAACCTCTATCAGATCATCATGATTGCCACCGACCGCATCGACGGCATTGAGCAATACTGGATCGGCGACAGGCACATCTCGACAAGCGCAGGTGAGGACGGCGGAGCCACGATTGATTATCCCTACCTCAACCGCATCCAGTTCGAGGCACGCCTTGGCGACAAGAACCAGCCGGCCTCTGCTATCATCAGACAAGCATACCCGGAGATGTGGACTGCGGCGCATCAGCTAAACGGTATCGCTTACGTCGCGTGCCTCTTCCTCGGTGTGAAGAAAGAAGAGGTGTCGATCATCTATCCGCAGGGGTACGCGACGGTTCTTCGTTTCGTCGTCCGCGGCGCCCGTGTCTGGGATACGAGTAATTCGGCTCAGGACCCCGACAACGACGCTACGTGGGCCTTTTCCGAAAGCCCGGCCCTGTGCATCCTCGACTACCTGCGCCACCGCGACGGGATGCGGTTCGCGCGCTCGCGGATGGACGTGCCTTCGTTCGAGGCCTTTCGCGCCGAGTGCGCCGAGGCCGTGGCACGTAAGGATGGGACGCTTGAGCCGCGCTACCGGATCGGCGGCACCTACAGTCTTCTGGAAGCCCCGAAGAACGTCCTCGCTCGCATGTGCGATACCTGCGAAGCGCAACTCGTGCGTCGGCCCTCCGGTCTGATCGGCATCCGTGGGGGCAAGTATGTGGCCCCCCTCGTCAACATCTCCACGAAGAATATCGTCACCGCGTCCGTGACCGACGGCGTGGACAAGCTCGACGCCTATAACCGGATGAGCGTGTCCTACACGGACCCGGACAACTTCTACGGCCCGACCGAGCTTACCTCGCGCGAAGACGAGGCCTCGCAGTCGCGGGTCGGGCAGCTCGACACGGGCTTTGACTTGGTCATGGTCCCGAGCTGGACGCAGGCGGCGCGCCTCGCGAAGATCCGCTTCGACAACGACAACCCGGATTGGAAGGGCACGCTCGGGACCGACTTCTCTATCCTCGACGCCCTCGACCAGGAAACGGCGCAGGTGACCTTCGATCCCATGCCTGAGATCGGGCCGATGATCGACGCGCCCTGCCGACTGTCCTCGTTCTCCATTCGTGGCGATCTTTCCGGCTGCGACGTCGGCTTCGCGTCTGTCCGGCCGTCGACCTACCAGTGGGATCCGGCAACCGAAGAGCCACCGCGGCCGACGGCGCCCATGGCCATCCAAAGCATCGACGTGATCGCTAAGCCGATCGTCAGCATCCGTGCGGAGCGCCGAGCGATCGGCAACGGAACGGTGGGCGTCTGGGCCGTCGTCACATGGCTGGCGTCGAGCCGTGCCGACGTGATCCCTGAGGCGCAGGTCAAGCTCACGGGCTCCCCTGACACGGAATATCGGCAGATCGGCATTCGTGCCGACAGCCTGTCCGCCGAAGCCGGCCCGCTGACCGACACGCAGTCCTTTACCTTCCGCGTCCGCTTCCGGATCGGGGGCAAGTCGTCCGATTGGAGCGACACGGTAACGCTCGCGGTAACAGCCGACGCGACGGCACCGAACGTGCCGGCCTACAGCTCGGCGACGCTCAGCGGGACGACGGTCAACCACGCGATCAAGCAGTCCGGCGGCAACGCCCGAACCGTTCAGCTCTTCCGCGCCAACGGCTTCGGCAAGGTGTTCGCGGATGCTGCCCTTAGCGTCAGCAAGGCAGTCGACCCGAACCAGCCTGACACGCTCCCCGACACGATCTCACTCGGCTACATCACCTGGTGGCTGACGGCTCAGAACGGGTCCGGCGTTTCGAGCGCACCGAGCGCCTCGCAGTCGCTGCTCTACGTGACCCAGCCGGGCGCAAAGAACTCGTTCCCGAACGATCTGTCGAACGCCGAGTGGGTGCGCTCGGCGATTGGCCAGCCAGTGGCGCAGGGAACAGGTCCGGATGGTGCTCAGGCTACCTTCCTGCCGGAGACGACGGCCAACGGCGCCCACACGATCGCCTATCGCTCCACCGGCCTCACGTCGGGCGGTAAGGTGCGCGCGGTCTGGGGATTGAAGGCTGCAGGCCGCACAAACGGCCGGCTCGATCTGATCGATAGCAATGGGTCTGCCTACGCCCGCCTTCTGTTCGATTTGACGGCCGGTACTGTGACCATGTCGTCTATCAGCGGGACGGTCTTCAGCGCCACGACCTCCTCCATCGTGAAGCTGCCGAACGACTGGTGGTTGGTCATTTTCCAGGCGACAGCGGCCACCACGGCGGTTGAGAGCCGCCTGCTGCTCAGCAGCGGCGGAACGACCTTCTCCTACATCGGCGACACGACCAAAGGCCTCCTCGCCTGGGCCTGCTCTCTCGCCCCGGTGACCTGATGGCATCTCTCCCCTGGCCTTCGGTCCTCAGGATCGCATCCGAGCGGTGGAACCCGAACAAGGGCACATCGAAAAGCGGCGGCCGGTCAGTAACCAACCGGGAACTGATTGTCGTCGGCCCGACTGGCTACGTCACCGCGAGCCTGACGGTGCCCGTCAACAGGCCGGCCGAAGTCCTCGCCATGCAGGCGCTGCTCGCCGGCCTCGATGGGCGGGCTGGCACGTTGCTGGTAGGCCCGCGTCTAGGTGCCCGCGTGCCCTGGGCTATCGATCCTTTGACGGGCGGCCGGATATCTCGATGCAGGGGCGATAAGGATGCCGCTCGCGACCCCGCCTGGGATGCGAACGCAGACACCTCGGCCGATCTGGATTTCCGCTTGGCTCTCGCGGCGCCGCTCAATGCCACGACCCTGACCATTCAACGCAATCGCGGCGGCTTCCTCATCCCCGGCATGATGTTCAGCATCGCCGGGCGTCTTCACATCATCATTGCCCTCGCCAGCCCCGACCCTGCCGGAGCCGGCGGGCTACCCGCACCAGGCAACATCAGCGTCGTGGTCCGGCCGTGGCTGCGGGCGGACCACGCGGCCGGCGCCGTTTTGGAATTCGCCCGGCCGCTCTGCACGATGCAGCGTGCATCTGACGATGACGCTGAGATCGAGTTGCAGCTCTCGCGGTTCGGCACCGTCAGCCTCGACCTCGTCGAAGCCCCCTAGCGCACCCCTTCCAAACCGAGGACCGCATGGCCCTACCTCAACTCTCGTCTTCGGACGTGGGCGCTCCCGCGCGCGACAAGATCAACGCTGCCATTGTCGAGGCGGACAAGGTCGGCGGTATCGCGGCGGCACTGGCAGCGCTGCAGATCACACTCGCCCCGTACACCGACCTCGTAGGCGGCACGCCCAATCGCCCCGGTGACTCGCGCACGCTGTTCACCCGGCAGATGACGGGGGCTCCGAAGCTTCGGCCTGCCATCGATAAGGGCACTGTCGAGAACGGCGGCGAGCTCGGTCAGGTGCTGCGCATCGCCGGCGCCGATACCGATCCCGGCCTCGGCTACATCGATGTCGCGCCGCGTCGGGCCTATTACATGCGCCCCGGTCGCGCGTACCTCGTGCGGCACGCTTTTGCCCGCTTTCAAGATCCGACCGACCCGGCGAACAATGCCGTTGAGTTGCGGTTTCAGAACCTCAGCTCGACGTTCGGCGTCGTCAGTGATGTGCGGTTCGGTGATCCCTACACGCCGTTAAAAAATGTCGGCGCCTACTTCGTCGACACCTTCATCGGGAAGGCCGGCGCTCCGGGCTCCAATAGCTACACGGTGCCGGAAACATCGCGCTACGGCGTCCCGTATTTCCGGGTCTATGGCAACGGGCATCAGACCGACCTCGGAGAAGTCTGGCTCTACGATGTGACCGACGCCCTTGCCGGCGGCGCAGATATCGCCTCGCTTTTGGCGCGCGTTGCGACGCTGGAAAGAGGCCAAGGGCAGGCGCAGAGCGCGGGCATCATCCAGCGCAACACCTGGAGCAGCGGCGGCACCGCCGATACCGCGCTCTCGTTGGTGACGCCGGTTCTCAACACGATCGGCCGCGTGCCCGACACCGATACCGGAAGCCACGCCGGCATCTCGACTGAGGCGGGTTACGGCGTCCCTGGCCCCGGTCTCGTTCCCAACGCGGGCGAGTATGCGCCGACGGGAACGCCCGTGGCGTGGCGGCGTACCGGCGACACGACGTCGAAAGCGGCAGCGGCGGCTCTGCTCGCTGGCGCTCCGGTCAAAACCATCATCGCCGACGCCGAATTCGTGATGACGGTTAGCGCCGACAAGAAATCGACATCCCTCATCCCATGGGCGGATTTCAAAACCTTGCTAGAGGGCATTTCCGTGGAGAAGAGATTTCGGTTCTACCAAGAGCCAACAAACTTCGGTCCCGACGCGAAGCTCTGGTGGGCCAGCGATCTCTTCCGCAATGGCGGGGAGATCGTCCATAATGGCCAGTCGGGGACATTGCTCATCGGTTACGGCAAGCCGCCGCTCCCCTACAGCGCTCATACAAAAACACTTGGCCCTGGTGACTGGGAGAGCTTCCGAGACGGCTCGCAGCAGGCGATCTATCTGGCCTCCGCCGACAGTATCCAGATCCCGGTTTATTCGTTTTTCACCAACACCAGCAACGTCAATCCGCTATCGGATGCCTTGGCTGACGCCTGGATTACCCGCATGTCGGGTACGCAAAGCACGGCCGATCGCACCACGCTCCGTGCTCTCTACAAACGGCTCTACGCCGATGGAGCCGGACCCTTGCGGAAGTTCCGCACGGCCTATCTCCTCGCAAACACCGACCCTTCGTCCTCGCGTATCGACATGGTTCGCGATGGCAAGCGCATTACGCTCTTCAACGACCCGGTACACACGGCCAAGCGCGGTTTCCTCGGCGAACCTAGCCGCTCGACCTATTTCGATTGGGGGTATGTGCCGGCGACGGATACGGGAATTAATCCGAACAACTACTCAATGGGCGTCTATGCGGACTCCGGGCTCGATATTGCGGGCTCCTTCGCCATGGGCGCTCAGACCCTGGCCATCGGCGTAAACCGCCCTGGCCCGTCCGGGACGGCAAGGTCAGCGTCGACTTCGACTGATGTCGTCACGGTCACGGATCGCGGCGGACTATTTGCTGCGTCGCGCAATACCTCCGACAAGTACCGCTACATCTACAAGCAGACCGCCCAAGACGTCGTGCGCGCATCTTCCGCGTTCAGCGGCAATAACTTCTCAATGCTCGGCCTTTGCAACACGGGAACGACCGGTGCCACTGCCTTCACGCAGACGACGCCGCGCTTCATGTTTGTCGGGGAGTACATGACCGACGCAGAACTGTTTCTGATCGACACGGCTATGGCCGAGTACATGGCCGCGATTGGATCGTAACCGATGGCAACCTTCAACTTCGATCTCATCGTCTACGGCGGGACCATCCACGGTCTCATCACCGCTCGGCGTGCCGCCAGTTACGGCATGACGGTCTGCGTCCTGGAATGGACGAAGCACGTCGGTGGCATGTTCACCGGCGGCCTCGGCGTCGGGGATTGGTCGACCCCGCGCTGGGGCTACATGAAGCAGATGCTCCAGCGCATCGCGTCGCGGCCTCCCTACAACATGACGGACGGCTCCGAGATGAAGGACCGTTCGTCGATCGAGGCCAAGGAGGCGATGACCTTCTTCCTCCTCGACAGCCCGAACGTGACGGTGATCAAGAATGCCCGGCTCAAGCAGGTCGTCCCGGACCCGGCAACGGGCGCGGTCAAGAAGGTCGTGCTGGAGAACGGCGATATCTACAACGCGCTCCACTCGACCAACGACGGCTCCTACGAAGTGGATCTCGCCTTCATGGCGAAGGTACCGATGCGCGGCGGACGCGACGGGGTGACGCTCTACGACGAGCAGGTGGACAACCCCGACCGGGGCGGCGGCATGAGTACGCCAGGTTTCAATCCAGGCCACCATGCTCCGCAAAACTTTCGCGGCTACGATTTGCGCGGCGATCGCATCAGGAACCAGACGCAACCCCCACGGCCTGGGATGCGCCTTGGGGAAGGGTCGGCTGTTTCGCAGAGCTACGGCTGGCGGTTTTCTCTCATGCGGAACGTCGAGAGTATCCCGTGGAGCAAACCGTCAGGCTGGGGACCGGCCGACTCGAAGCGTATCGTCGAGATGACGAACAACACGCAGAACTTCGCCAACCCTCCAGATGGCTCGGCTTCCGGGTCTTCATTCCCTTACTCGGTCTCCGCCCGTGGGATCTCGGGTACTGTAACCGGCCAGCCCGGACGCTACTCCACCAACGGCACGGACATGCCGGGGATTTTTACCGACGGGTGGTGCGAGATGTCGTACCGCCAGCGTGAGATCAAGCAGTCCAAGGCCGCCATTGAGGTCATGGGAGCTCATTGGGTCTGGGCGAACGACTCCCGCATCTCTGGTGTAAAGCGTACTGGCATTATCCAGTGGGGTCTGCCGCTTGATGAATTCGTAGACGATTATATTGAGTTCCCCGGCTGGCCTGCGGGCTTCTACGTCAGAGACGGGCGGTGCATTGTCGGCCAATACATGATGTCGCTCACCGACGTCATTGGTCGGCCCAGCGGGACCAAGTTCAACCCTGCGGACGCGATTTCCACCGGCGGCTACCCGATCGACATTCACACCGCCTACTATTTCACGCGGTCTGATGGCCTCGTGAACAAGGACGGCGGTACGGACTACACCGAACTCGACTACGGCATCTCACTCCGCGCCTGTCTCCCCGAGGCCAACGTCTGCCCAAACATGACCGTCTCGTGGGGGCTGTGCGGAACGTCGATCTTCCGATCCTCCTACCGCATGGAAGAGACGGTTGCCTGCGTGGCGGATGCCCTTGGCATGTTGCACGGCATCGCCTGGAGCACCGGCCGCACTATCGGGCAGGTTCCGTATTCCGAATTGAAGGCCGCCCTAACGGCGGTCGGCGCCGTCACAACCGTTTGAGGAGATGCCCGTGGGAACCTATCAAAGGCGCGGCGCGAGCAGCGGCGGGTCGGTGGGCGGGCTGAAACCGCCGATCGGCAATGGCTGGGTTAGCGTGGTGCGCGGGCAACTCGTCGCCCATCCGTTCTACTTCAGTAAACTGATGGAGATCGAAGGCGCGGACGGAACGGGCGGGCATCCGTTCTTCGCGCCTGTGCCCCATCTGGGTGTGCTCCGAGACGTCGACATGACCGTGGCAGGGTCAAGCATCACGGATGCGAACCGCGAGGACTTCGCGCTGCGGATGCGACCCTACCTATATCGCATCTCGAAAATTAGCGTGGGTCTGCCCATCGGAGAGATCGGCGCCATCAACCTTTCGATCTGGACGGGTCGGGACCAGAGCGGAGACAAGCTCGTCGACATCACGCCAGCCAATCTCGCCCCGCTTGCGGCCGACCCCTACGCCATCCTCGAATTTGCACTGCCCAACGTCCACCGCAGCGCGGACTGGCTCCACGTCTACGTCAACGCCGTCAACGCGACGCCTCTCAAGCTCTCGTTCTGGGCCTACGGAGACGTCCTCATCGCTGACGACAACCGAGGCCATCCGATATGAGCATCACCCGATACGCCATCCTCGACACCTCGGGCGTCCAGAACGTCGTGACCGGCATCGTCGAGGTGCTGGAGGACGAGACCTTCCACCCGCCGGATCACATGGAGGATGTGAGCGCAGTGGAGGTGCCGAAAGGCGAGCCCGTCGCCGAGGGCTGGAAGTGGACGAAGCGGGATGGCTTCCGCGCGCCGTAGACGACACGCACCCCAGTCGGACCCTGAGGCCGGCGGCGGGGGGGGTCGCCGCTCGTTCACCGTCTTCGAGTGGGGCGGTTAGGGCCTCTCGCTGGCTCTGGGCCGTCCCGGCGTGTCGGGGCGAGGATACCACAAAAACTGAGACCAGTGCGGGCGGGGTGGTTGTTCGCGACCCGCTGCCGTCCGGAACGAAGTCTTGTGACTTCAGGACAACCGGCGCGGCCCCCTTATCCCTCGGTAGCGTGTCATCTCCACGCCGCCGCACTGATCTGCTGACAATAGCACACCTTGCACCCAGAGGAATCCCCTCCCAAGCCGGCCGGTTGCCGTGCAGCCCCGGACATCGTGAGCACAGTCCATGACCTTCTCTAGAATTGAGCAGTCACCGAACTCAAGACATTTCGCTTCTGTCCACCATCATCGCTGATGATTTTAGCAATGCTTGCCCGATTTCTTCAGCTTTAGATTTAGTTAATATATAATGAATTGATGAGTTATTTGTTTCAATATTGAGAAACCACATAGAGTTCATATCCGGTATACGGATTATGCTATAGGAGGTTATATCTAAGGCGCTCACGGTCTGACTTGCGTTGCCCTTTGCGTCGCTTGCCATAGCTTATCCTTCAAAAACTTTGAACTGAATTGTAATAGCTTGCGTTTCATGAGACGGTTGAACGTCACTTTTGCACGATCGCCAAAACAATACATCATCCTTATAAAATGGGGAACGTTGCGGTGGCGGATCAACCAGCCGCTTCCGGCAGTGGCTCCGTAGACGACACGCACCTCAGTCGGAACCTAAGGCCGACGCTTCCGAGCTTGATCGAGGGACTGGCGACCACAAGGACATGTGATCGCATCGTGGCTTGCCGACGCTCTCGCGGTGGACCAGTTGAGGCCGCTCGTCGCAGAATTCCTATAACCAGCTGGCCACAAAATGTCGCCCACAGAAGTTCGGGTTAGCGTCGATGGGACGGACATCTTCATCGACTACGGTGATGGTTCGTGCCTCCCACCCAATGTCAGAGAGCGTAGGGTGGCGGTTCGGGCGCTTAAGGAGGCGATCGGACTATTAAAGCGCCCGGTGATGGATGAGATCTGCGACCGCCAGGGCGCGGTGGGTCAAAAGCTTAAACCGAAGGCAGAGCGTACCCGCCTTCGGTTGGTAAAAAATTAGATCGATCCCACCGCCTCTGAGTTGCCAGCCTTAGCAGCCGCCTTTTGCTCCTTGCGCTTTGCTAGGCGCTCAAGATGTTCCGCTGTCGGTGGCATGGCCTTTCGTGCCTGTATCTGTGCGGCCCGCCGTTCGGCTTTGATCGCTAGACGAGAGGCTTTTCGGTCGGCGAGCGCCTTTTCCCGCTTGGTTTGCTTCCCCTGCTGATAGTCAGCAACCGACCGCTGCCCCCTCTTGGCAATCTTCTTGTCCACATTTTGTGCAGCCCGGAAGGATGCGAGCAGTTCGGCGTCATCAATGCCCGGCGTGCAGAAATAGCGCTCGAATATCTTCATGTTGAAGTCGAGAACTGGGCGGTTCACGTGCCTGCGATCAGGAACGAACTGATTGTCAAAAGCATACAGAACGATATCGTAGCTCGGGAAGTAATAAAGGTTGTCGTCGGTTTCTTTTGTCTCTCTATAAAATTCGTCCACTGCGGCCCGGATAATCGACTTCGACGCAGCGTTAGCTGAAAGGCAGGCAATCGGGCGGAATGATGCAGCGAGTGGGATCGGCGAAACCGTAATCACCACCTTGGCCTTCGGGTTGTACTTAGCAATCAGTGCGCGGATCGTGTAGATATTCGTCTTGGTTTCGGCAAAGCTGGCGACCCGGAATTTGTGGCGGGAGGAGTCGAGCTTCGCCTTCGGGGGGGCTCTCCAGAAAACCTCACCGGTCGGTTCATCGTACCAGATTTCGGACAGGCCGAGGGTGATGATGAAGACCTCGGCGGCATCGAACAGGGCCTTGGTCGCGAGGCGAGCGCTCTCGGAGTAGCCGAACTCCTCGTGATCGTACCCCTCCCACATGGCCTCGGTCGGGAAGACGTTCTCCCAGGCCCACTCAAATTGCTGACGGATCGCCGATGTGTGGACGATCCCGTCTCCCATTTTCGTGACGTAAGCTTCGTTGTCCTTCTTGGTGAGGACATTATAGCCGCGAGCGTTCAGATGGTTGCTGATGTTGATCGCGAAGCAAGACCCAAACGCAACAATCGGAGTATCTTTTGTCACGAACGGGACCGCAGGCATAAACCCTTTTGTCAGATACCTATCGACTACGTAATCTTTTTCCAGAGAATTATTGTCCGGATACAGTGATGGTCGATTGCTGTAGCTTGAACTAATCTTACGAACCACGCCATCGGACACTAATTCCAGCATTCCCATATCGATCTCCTGAAGACTGCGGGACTCATTGGCTCGCAGGTTATTTGCGCACCCTATGTGACGAATCACGATCCCGCGAGTCGGCAATCCGATCTGGACGAAAGCGGCGCGGGTTGTGTCGCCAGGATCACAGATTGCGGGGTTCTGACACGCACCCCAGTCGGGCCTTAAGGCCGGCGTTATCCCATCTGGCCCAACGATGCGCGCAGGGCTTCCTTGGCCTTGCGCCACGCGTCGTTCCGCTCGGGCTCAGTGAGCGGCGCCGTCTGATTGTCGTTGGGGATCAGCGCAGCGACGTAGACCAGCACCTGAGCGACGCCGTTTTTGATCTCGACTCGGATCGTGTCCCGACCCGCCCGAGTGGCAGACCACATTCGATCTTCCATACGTCCCCGCTCCGCTGCCTCGCCTAATCCGCGAACACTACCACACCCGCCCCGGCCGGTCGCCGCGCAACCCCCATTCAGAACGCGAAGCCGGGACCGTACCTCACGGCCATCGATACGAGTGCCCCCGCCATCACGCCGATGGTGAATGCCGCCTCGACTGTCCTTCGCTCCATGACTTTGGCCTCTCCTGCTATTCGCAAGCGGCGAGGTGGAGGCAAGGACCACGCCGCGCAACCCCCACCATCTCGGAGAACCAACATGGCCGCGTCCGCCATCATGACGCCGCTTGGCCTTGCCGCGCTTAAATCGCGGGAAGGTGTGCGGCTGAAAGCCTATCTCGACAGCGTCGGCGTACCGACAATCGGCTACGGCCACATCAAGGGTGTGAAGCTCGGCCATGTCATTACGCAGGCGCAGGCCGATGCCTTCTTCCTCGAGGATCTGGCCTCGCATGCCCTGCCGATACTGTCATGTATCAAGGTGCCGGTCGCGGACCACGAGCGGGATGCCTTGATCTCCATCGCCTTCAACATCGGCGTAGGCGGATTCAAGGGGTCGACCTTTCTGCGCCTGCTGAACGCTGGCGACCGGAAGGGCTGCGCCACGGCGATCATGTCGTGGACGAAGAACAAGGAGTTGATCTCCCGGCGCACCGCCGAGCGCGATCAGTTCCTGACGCCCTACAGCAAGGCGGCGCCGAAGGCCCGGAGCACCGACGCGAAGGCGGTCAGCGGGCCGCTGTCCACGCTGGTGCCGCTGGACGTACCGCCGGTCACTACGCCACTGCCCGCGCCGGTCGTGATCCCGCCGGCTGCCCCTGCGCCCGCACCGTCACCTAAGCCGCTCGACGAGCCCAAGGTGGTCGCTCAGCCGAACATGCTGGCCCGCTTTCTGACCTGGCTGGACGACCGGTTCGGCTCCAAGCACTGATACCCAACGCTTTTCCGTAGCCGACCCGAGCCGGCCGGTTCCGCCGCGCACCCCTCCCACATCGTGAGACCATCATGACCCGCTTCTTTCTCGCGGCGCTGGCGTTCGCCTGTGCCGTCTCTGTCGCGTTCGCGCATGGGGCTGCGCCCTCGGCGACCGTTCTCGTTATCCCGTGGGGCAACATGCTCGGCGAGTTCTCCAAGACGGCTCTGGAGGTGCTTGCACCCGTGCTGATGGCGGCCATCACCTACGCAGCTGGCCGTCTGCCCTGGTGGGCTGCCATGTGGTTCACGACCCAGCGTATCGACCGCATGCTCAAGACCGGTGCCGACTACGCGATCAATGCAGTTGAAGGCGCTACCGCCGACAAAAGCCTTTCAGTCGACGTCGGTTACACCGTGTTGAAGGTCGCGCTGGAGCGCATCATGGGATCAACCCCCGGCTGGCTGCTGAAGGAGGCGGGCGGCGCAAAGGGTATCTCCGAGCGCTTGTTCAGGGTCTTCAAGTTCGATGAGACCGTGACCGATGCCAACACGCTATCGCCTTTGATCCGCGATCTGCCGACCCTGCCGTTCGCGAAGTGAGGGCATCTATCGGAGGCGCAGCCATGAACCCGCACACCCCAACCTCAATGCACATGACGCGCCCTCTGGAGTGGATGCTGTCCTGCATGCTCCTGGTCTGGGGTGCGAGCATGCTGCGTCCTGAAGCCTACTTCGACATGCCGGTCTACCGGATCATGGGCGAAGTGATGACGGAGACCCGCTGGGGGATGCTCGCCGTCGTCGTGGCAATCCTCCGCGCCGTCGGGCTCGGCATAAACGGCTGGTGGCGGCGAACCCCCGTGATCCGCTTCGTCGGCGCCTTGGTAGGCGGCCTGTGCTGGCTCGCAATCGGCTTCCTCATGCTGGTCGGCGCATACGCCTTCAACACGCGGCTACCGGCGGGCTTCGGCTGGTATCCGGTCTGCTTCTGCTTCGAGGGCTGGTGTGTCCTCGCGACCGGCTACGATATGTTCAAGAACGGTTCCCTGTCCGCTGGAGCTGCGCCACGCAATGTCACCTGAAGACGTCAAGCAGTGGGTCGACATCCTCAGCACGCTTCTGGCGGCAGGCGGCGGAGGCGGCATTCTCCTCGCGGTCATCGGCTACATGCGGGCCAAGGTGGAGAAGCCGCATATCGCGCCCCCGACCGTGGGCGGGAATGGCCTTGCCCAGGTCGCCGGTATGGTCATGGGCCAGAACGACCTAAAGGACATCATTGACGGGCTTCGCGGTGTGTCGGCCTCCCATGACCGATGTACCTTAATGCGCGAAACCGAGATGACATTCCGCAAGAAGGAGGCCGAGGATCACCGAGAGCATGAGCGCCGGCTTCTGGAGGAGCGCCGCCAGCACGAGCAGCGCCTGGCAGAGGACCGCCACCGAGAGCACCGGGAGATGGTGGAGGCGATCCAGGGTCTCGCGGGGAGGATCCGCGATATCCGGTGCGTGTCATAACTCTGGCATACCTGATGCGTATGCTTCGGTTCCTCTCGAACTCTTAAAGACTTGACCCCGCCCGGCGCGAGCCGAAGCGGGTTTTTTTAATGTTAGATCGGGTTGCGGCACCTTTCGGTAGCGCCTAGCTTCCGCCGCCCGACACCGGCATAGGAGACGACATGCGAGCGATCCAGAAATTAGCAGCGGCAGCGTTTATCGCCTGCGCGGCGATGGGTTCTACCGCCCAGGCGGCGCCATTGCCTCAGACGGCTACCGTCGCCGATCACGCTAGTTTGGTGGAGGTGGTTCAATACGTTGGCGGCCACCGCCGTCGTGCGTACCAGGGGCACCTGCGCCGTCAGGCTGCCCACTACCGGCGGCAGGACGCCCATTACCGCCGTCAAGATGCCCATTACCGGCGGAAGGCCGCGCATTACCGGCGTGCTTATCGTTAAGGGTACAAAACCCGGGCAGAGGACGCCTACCGGTCTCCGGATACTTCGCTGCGTTTAATTCGACCCGCCCGGCTCGCGCCGCGGCGGGTTTTTCGTTCGCATGTTCTGCAGGCCTCGTGGATTGCGAACCCTTCGCGCTTGCGGCATTGCGAGGCAACGCGTTGGCAAACAGGATCACGGTTCCAATGGCCACAGATGGCAAGCCTTCGTTGGCAACCCTGGCGGATGCGCGCCAGGCCACTTCTCACGGGAAATGGCAGCAAATCCTCGAATGGGGAGGCGATGACGCCTTTCTCCTTCAGAGCCATCATATCCTGAACGCGTACATCGCGGCGGCTTTCGATCTCTCCGAGGAGAATGCACTCAGGCGAGCGGCTGACATAGCTTTGTCCAGCCGCTGGGATCGGACCCATCGCTACTCTTTTGCGCGGTCGTTCGTCGCCTCTGAGCGGTGTGACCTCGCCTGGAAAACCATTCAGGCCAATCCCGACCTGCAGGGTGATCCTGCATTTGTTAAGCAGGCGCGCCGCATAATCGCTTATACGCAAGATGAAACTCTCAAGAATGAAATAAAGGCGGTCATTGTCTCGGCGCTAAAGGGGGGCGCCGAGATCAAACCAACACCATCAAAATTCCGGTTTCCGAACGGAAAATCAGATCCCGCCTTATTAGGCAGCGCAGTTGCCAAGCTCGGCTCGCGAACGGCTCCGAGGCATCTAGCAGCCTTTGATCTCGCTATGGAGCGTACTCGTTCTACGCTTTCAAAAGCAAAGAGGCCTGTGCTTCGTGAATACAAAAGCGTCTTTGTGGATCGTCATGGCCAGATTTGGCGCGAAGACGGTGCTATTATAAAAACAACTGGAAAGCCTATTGTCTCGGTGAAACAAGGCGATGTTCCAAATCACTATACGGCAATGTTTGGGATCAAAGAAACCCGCGGCATCTACCATTGGCTCGTTGACAGACTTGCTGCGTTCTCATGGATGGTTGACCGAGACGATGCGGTATTGCCAATCTTGTTGAGCGATCGAGCCTCACCGTTCGAGGCGGAGACGCTAAAGCTGGTAGGCATCGGTGGGTTAGTTTGCCCCATCGGGGGGCCCGAGTATGTCGAAAAGCTCATCGTGCCGCGCGTTGGTTTCGAAGGTATGATGTACTGGGATCAGGTATCTCCAATCTTTGACAAGATAAAACAGTATGTCATGGAGAGGGCAGAAGACGCTTCCCTCGTAGCTTCAGAGAGGATCTACATCTCACGTAGCGATGCGAAGCGGCGTCCTATGTCGAATGAAAAGGAAATTGAGGCACTTCTGGCTGCGGACGATTATGAAATCGTCTCATTTACCGGGATGCCACTCTGGCAACAGTTCTTCATAGCCTTTTCGGCTAAGGAAATCGTTGCTCCACATGGAGCCGGGCTTTCGCACCTAATCATGTGCTCACCTGGAACGAAGGTGACTGAAATACTTCCCATTAGCGATGGCACGCATAAGCTGCGATTTAATTATGCAAGATTGAGCCTATTGCGAGGGCACAATTACCGCGCTTGGCTTGAGCCTCAAATCGGTGAAGATGACAGTTGGTCATTGGATGTGAAGGCTTTTTGGGAATATCTATACGGAAAAGAATTTCCTAAGCACCTGACTTGATGCCCCGAGCACTGCTTACTCGGCTCACGATACGCAGGTTTTTGGGTCCTTCGGTTTGCGGGTTGCATTCCAAATGAGCGGGATGTATTTCTGCAACTCCGCTCAAAAAGGGCGTTTTTCGTCCTGCGTTAAACCAGGAGTCTTATCAATGAGCGAAACAGCAGCGGTCGTTCGATCCGAGAAGGCCGAAGCAAAGCGTCAGGCGCGCATCACTGCCCGCCGCTCGACTAAGGTCGAGGCTCGCAAGGCCGATCGCAAGGCTCAACGCCAGCTTTCAAAATCCAGTGAGAGCGGCTCCGGTGAATCCTGATCATCCCAATACTCCTTAGCATCAGCGTTTTTAAAGTGCCCCGCTCAGCGAAAGCTGGTGCGGGGTTTACGTTTCACACCACAGTCGGATTTCGTGCGATTTGAACCTTCGCTAAGTCAGTAGGCAATATGGCGGCTTCATTGTATTTGTTGCCCCCAAGGTGACAGTAGAGAAACCCGCCCCTCATGCCGGCACGATACTGCGACCCCTTTTCCAGCAAGACGCGGCCACCAGTTGGATGCATTGCAGATATATCTTCAAGCATGAGCACCTTGTCGTCGGCCCCGTTGTTCAGGCGGAAGACTGCAGGGTCCACACCATCTTTCCAATTCTCCATTGTGCCTCCTCGGAGCTGGGCTAGAGAACGTCGTCGCGCTTCCGGCGCCGGACAGGGACTGTCACCATCTCTGAGCCGTGGCATTGATGGTAACATTCGGTCGGCCTGATTTGGAAATCCTCCACCCGTCTTCTCCTCAAGCCCCGCCGCCGTCATGGCGCGCCGGGCTTGCCCGTTTCTGGCCCGGGAAACCGATCCGTCAGCGTCCGCGCGATCACCTTCGCCAGTTCCACGGCTACGGCCCTCGTGACGCGCCTGGTGCTGGATCGGCGGATCGGCTCATCCTCGAAATAGATGTAGCTCAGCCCCGTCCTGATGGCGTCTTGCACCACCACAGCTTCGCTCTCAACGCGTACCCGAAACGGCAATCTGACTGGTGTTTCCATCCCGCCATATTCCAACGCCTTTCCGTCAGATCATTGGCTTGGCTGTGCCTCTTAATCACTGGCGCGGCCCATTCCCCGGCCGACGCCGCTCGGAACGGGTTTCAAAGATTTCAATGGCTTAAGCTTGAAGGGTTCCTAACCCGGATCATTTTACGGATTCTCCGCCATAGGAAAATCTTATCACCTTCCTATAGCGTTCCCAGGGCGTCCGAGAAGCTTTGCGGCATTCGGTCGGGCACACTTCGGAGAAGCGACGATGAGCCTGCGACTGCCCGGGGCGTGAACCTCGCTGGTGCTGCTGCCGTTCGTACGGCCGACGACGCTCGACCTGTCGTCCTTCGTGGCGTCACCGCCACGTGATCCAAGCTCTTATCGCGCCCCAATGAGCCGATCTCATCAAGGCGCGACCACGCGGCGGCTGGCAAGCGGGCCGTGGTGAGTACGGCCATGGGGCGGGCTCACCGAGGTAGAGGCTTGGCATGAAAGAATCCGTCCCACCGCGCATCGGTCGAGGCGGCATTGGTCGCCACATCACGATGCGCGCCAAGCATCTGAACGGTCCCGCCTTTTCAAAGCGGGGGCGGTTCTGCCCGGTTGCTGCCTCACGAATCCGTGTTTGCGTGTGCGAATGGCGTCAATGCTCCGTTCATGCTTGAAGGGCCATGACGCATCTCGTGAGCTTCACGGAGGAAAACGATGCGAACGAGTTCAAAACTGGTTCTCCTGGCCGTCGCTGCCGTCGCGGGCTTCGCCTCGGCAGCCCAGGCTGCGCCATTGCCGCCGTCATCAGTCCAGCTCGAGCAGCCTGCTCTTGTCGAGAAGGCGCAGTTTTACAGCCGCGAAGGGTACCAGCGTTATCGGTACCGGAAGCAGGTTCGGCGCGAATGGGCGCGTGAACGGCGTTACGACGCCCACCTGCGCCGGCAGGAACACAATTATCGTCGGCGAGCCTATCGCTACGGTTACTAGAATTAGCGTCACGCTCCGACGATAATTCACTCCCCGAATTGGTCCCGCCCGGTGTAAGCCGTGGCGGGATCTTTCGTTTGTATGGGTTCTCCTCGAGAGCGACTGTCCTCAGTACGGCAAGGAAGAGCCGATTCTAGGCTTGCACAGATCAAGCATATAAACCAGTTTGGTTGCGCTTGTTGGTGGAGGATGCCATGTTTTATAAATTCTTTGCCATTGCAATTGCAGGCTTTTGCGCAATTCTAGGCTCTTATCCCGAAGCATCCAAAGCCGAAGACAATGAGTTTGGGCCGACCATACAGCAAAAATATCTCGGTACCTTGGCCAGGTATGTTTATATAAGACATCAATCTGCGAGAAGAATGTACATATCTAACTCGGACGTGATTGTTGTCGTCAACTTCATTGTCGGAAGGGACGGGAACGTCGTGGAATCAAATGTCGTCAACTCATCTGGGTCGCCCGATTTCGACAGGATGGCTTTGTTGACTGTAAAAACGGGTTCAAGATTTCCACCGTTTCCAAAAGAAGTAAAAGCGAACTCATTAAAAGTAACGGTGCCGCTGAAATATGCACGTAATGTCTTTAATTGATGTTCGTTCAAAAGCTTCCACAGTCTTCCTGTTACACGGTTCCGTATGCCGTGAGTTTAGAGCGACCCCCGCGAGACAGGTGACTTATCCTCCGCTGATCGAGATGGCGACGCCGGGCTGTTCATCGTGAAGCGCCATTGCCGATATCCGTTTTCGCACCGACTGCCATAGACCCGTTTGAGGGCTTCCGAGCGAACACCGCCGCTTGCGTCTTCGCGGCGCGCCTCGCGCTCTGCCGCCGGACGGGACCGGACCGGCTCGGCCCGCCCCGAGCTCGAGCTCCAACGAAATCGAGCGCGATGACTTCGGCGGTCTCACTTCGGGAGGTTCCCAAACCCGGGTTCTGCGAAGGATTCTATGGGTGCGGTTTGTAGGATCCTCAATAACCTCGCGGCGCAAAGGTGACGAGGCGAGAGCGTATTTTCCGAAACGATCGGTTTCCATCGTTTCTGTTTCATCGAGAGCAGAGATGCTCGATAACCCATTCGAGGCGGACATGCCGGCATTCTTCAAGACCCGGCGCCGGGAGCGAGCGTATAGCCCGACCGATCTCGTGGACCGGCGGGAACGGTGCTGCGGATCGGATGCCTGCCTCGCAAACCGCAAGAGACGTCAATCGGATTAAGCAGAAGGGAAGTGAGCGATGAGCTGGCACAGTGCGGACGACCCGGTTCCGGGCGATCACTTTTCCTGCGATGCGATCAAGACCCTGATCGTCCCTCGTTCGCGGGATCTCGGCTCGTTCTCCGTCCGGCGAGCTCTGCCGTCGACGGAGTGCCGGATGGTCGGTCCGTTCATCTTCTTCGACCAGATGGGGCCGTCCGAGTTCCTGCTCGGCCAGGGCATGGACGTGCGGCCCCATCCGCATATTGGCCTCTCCACCGTCACCTACCTGTTCGACGGCGAGATCATGCACCGGGACAGCCTGGGCACCGAACTGCCGATCCGTCCGGGCGAGCTCAACTGGATGACGGCCGGTCGCGGCATCACCCATTCGGAGCGGACCGGAGCCGGGCTGCGCCGGACCGGCTCGAAACTGTTCGGCATTCAGGCCTGGGTCGCGCTCAGCGGCAAGGACGAGGAGACCGCCCCGGCCTTCGAACATTACGACGCCGATGCGCTGCCGGTCCTCACCGGCGAGGGCAAGATCGTCCGGCTGATCGCTGGAGAGGCCTTCGGTGCCAGATCGCCGGTGCGGACCTCGAGCCCGATAGTCTATGCCGACGTGATGCTGGAGGCCGGCGCCGTGCTGCCCCTCGACCCGACCTATGACGAGCGCGCGATCTACACCGTCTCCGGCGCCATCGACATTGCCGGCGACGGGTTCGGCCCCGGCCAGCTTCTTGTCTTCAATCCCGGCGACCGCATCAGCGTGCGGGCCACCGAGGCCGCACGCTTCATGGTGCTGGGCGGCGAGCCCATGGACGGGCCGCGCCATCTCTGGTGGAACTTCGTCTCCTCGCGCCCCGAGCGGATCGAGCAGGCCAAGGAGGATTGGCGCCAGGCCCGTTTCGACACCGTGCCCGGCGAATCCGAATTCATCCCCTTGCCGGAATCACCCCCGCCCGTGCGCTATCCGTAGAGTTGCGCGAGACCGGGGCAGGGCCGATGGGGCCTCGCCCGCGAATCCCCCCCGAGAGGACATATCGACATCATGGCAGTTGAAGCATCCGGTGCCGCGAGCGAACTCGTACAGGTCGTGGCGCTGCTCGCCGCCGGCGTCGTCGCGGTGCCCGTGTTCAAGCGGATCGGCCTCGGCTCGGTCCTCGGCTACCTCGTGGCGGGGCTCGCCATCGGCCCGTTCGGCCTTGGCCTGTTCTCGGATGCGCACGCCATCCTGCATGTGGCCGAACTCGGCGTGGTGATGTTCCTGTTCATCATCGGGCTGGAGATGGAGCCGTCGCGGCTCTGGGGCATGCGGCGCGAGATCTTCGGCCTCGGCCTCGCCCAGGTCGGCGTCTGCATCGCCGCGCTCATGCTCGTCGGTATCGCCATGGGGTTCTCGCCTGCGATCTCCTTCGTGGCCGGCACCGGCTTCGTCCTCACCTCCACCGCCATCGTCATGCAGCTTCTCGAAGAGCGCGGGTCGCTCTCGACGCCGAAGGGACAGCGCATCGTGGCGATCCTCCTGCTCGAGGACCTCGCCATCGTGCCGCTCCTCGCCATCGTCGCGCTGCTGGCCCCCGGCGGGCAGGCGACCGGCACGATGGACCGCGTCTATGGCATCGGTATCGCCCTCGGGTCCGTGGCCGCCCTGGTGGCGGCCGGGCGCTGGCTGCTCAACCCGCTGTTCCGCCTGCTGGCCGCGGCCAAGGCCCGCGAGGTGATGACGGCGGCGGCCCTCCTCGTCGTGCTCGGCTCGGCCCTGGCCATGCAGCTCGGCGGGCTGTCCATGGCCATGGGTGCGTTCCTGGCGGGCGTCCTGCTTTCGGAATCGAGCTTCCGGCACCAGCTGGAGGCCGATATCGAGCCGTTCCGGGGCATCCTGCTCGGCCTGTTCTTCCTCGGTGTGGGCATGTCCCTCGACCTCACGGTCATCGCCGCGAACTGGGCGCTCATCCTCATGGGCGTCGTCGCCTACATGGTGGTGAAGAGCATTGTCATCTACGCCGTCGCCCGCCTCCTGCGCGCTTCGCATCCCGAAGCAATGGAGCGTGCGGCCCTGATGGCCCAGGGCGGCGAGTTCGCCTTCGTGCTCTATGCCGCCGCCGCGAGCGCCGGCATCATCGACGGCACCACCAACGCCGTCCTGACGGCGACGATCATCCTCTCCATGGCCGTCACGCCGCTGATGGTGATCGCCTTCGACCGCTTTGGTCCCAAGGCCTCGGTCTCGACGGAGGGCCTCGAGGTGCCAGAAAATCTCGTGGGCAGCGCCCTCATCATCGGCTTCGGCCGCTTCGGGCAGGTGGTGAGCCAGCCGCTGATCTCGCGCGGCTGCTCGGTCTCGATCATCGACACCAACCCTGCCTATATCCGCGTCGCCGAACAATTCGGCTTCAAGGTCTATTACGGCGACGGTACGCGCCTCGACATCCTGCACGCGGCCGGGGCCGCCACGGCACGGGCGATCCTGATCTGCATCGACGATCGCGAGGCCGCGCGGCGGATCGCCGAACTGGCGAGGGCCGAGTTCCCCCTCGTTCCCGTCCTTGCCCGCGCCCGCGACCGCGAGCACGCGATCGAGCTCATCCATGCCGGTGTCGCCTACCAGCTTCGCGAGACGCTCGAGTCGGCCCTGGCCTTCGGCGAGCAGGCGCTCCTGGCCATCGGTGACGAGCCGGATTCTGCCAGCGCGGTCATGGCCGAAGTCCGCCGCCGCGACGCCGAGCGGCTCGATATGGAGACCGTGGGCGGGATCTATGCCGGGCGCGACCTGATCCGTGGGAATGCGGTGGAGGCTTGAGGCGTAGGGTCTCACACCTCGGGCGGTGCGCCGGGATTGCCCTCGTGGCGGTCCCGCTGCGCCGCCGCGCGGGCGAGGAGCAGCAGCGTCACCGGGGTCGTCACGGTGAGGAACACGCCGATCAGGGCGTCACGCAGGACGAGGCGGCCCTCGATCAGGGACAGGAGCAGCATCGAGCTCATGAGGATAAGCGCCATGCCCAGCGTCGCTCCCAGGGTGGGGGCATGGACGCGCTCGTAGAACGTTCGGAGGCGGATGAGGCCGAAGGCGCCCGTCAGCGAGAAACCCGCGCCGACGATCGCCAGAGCAACCACCAGCCACGCGGCCCAGACGGGCAATTCGGCGCCGTTCACTGGATCACCTCGCCCTGCATCAGGAACTTCGCCAGCGCCACGGTGGCGGTGAAGCCGATCATGCCGAGGATCAGGGCGGCCTCGAAATAGAGGCCGCTGCCGGTGCGCATGCCGTGGACCACCACCGCCAGCATGCCGTTGAGGTAGAGGGTGTCGAGACCGAGGATGCGATCCTGCGCGCGGGGGCCGCGCAGCATCCGCCACGCGGCAAGCGCCATGGCGAGAACCAGCATTCCCTGGGCGAAGCCGAGCCCCCAGTCGAGAACGGTGTTGGCGCTCATGGGAAGAACCTCATGGGACGAAGAAGATCATGGGGCGAAGATCTGCATCAGGGGGCGCTCGTAGCGGTCCTTCACCCGCCGCACCCATTCCTCGCCATCCGTGTAGTCGAGCACGTGAATGAGCAGGCAGCCCGTGTCGGAATCGTACTGGACCCAGAGGGTGCCGGGCGTGCCGGTGAGGATGATCGATAGGATCGCGAGACCGAACGGCTCGCGCATGTCGAGGGGAATCGTGACGAAGCCGGTCCGCCGCTCGCCGCCGCGAAGCCCGAGGATGATGCGGGCGACATCGATGTTCGAGCGCACCATGTCGTAGAGCACGATCACGGCGAGCCGCGCGAGGGTGCCGGGCGCCCGCACCCGCACCGAGGGAGGCCGTAGCGCCAGCATGACGGCGGGAACCGTGAGGCCGACCAGCAGCGCCAGCAGGACGTTGCCCGGTGAGAGCGGCGCGTTCAGGAGCAGCCAGGTCGCGGCGAGGCAGGCCGACAGGATGGGGTAGGGCAGGAGGCGGCTCACGATCCACCGCCTTCCCGGGTCGGCCCGAGGACGGCGCGAACGTAATCCTGCGGCTGGGCCAGCCAGCGCACGGTCTCGTCGGCATAGGCGAGGGCCGGGCCGCCCCAAAGGGCGAGCGCCACACAGGCGGCGAGCAGGCCGGCGAGAGCGGTGAATTCCGAAAGGCGCAGGACCGGCGGCGGGTCGTCGCTCGGAACCCAGAGGTTCTTGATCCCGAGCCGCACCATCGGCATCAGCGTGGCGAAGCTCGACAGGGTCAGCGCGGTGATGAGCCACCAGGCGGACGCGGTCATCGTGCCCGCGGTGAGCCCCGTGAAAATCGCGAGCTTGCCGACGAAACCGGAGAGCGGGGGAACCCCCGCCAACATCAGCGTGCAGATGAGGAAGCCGCTCCCGAGGAGCGCCACCGCAGCGGGGATCGCCCGGCCGATCTCGGTGGCGTCGGCATCGTCGAACGGGTCGCGGTACTCGTCGGCGAAGACGGCCTGGGCGGCCTCCAGCGGGTCGCGGCCGCGCTGCAGGATTTCGGCGAGCAGGAACAGGGCGCCCGCCGCGAGGGTGGAGCCGAGGAGGTAGTACAGGGCGCCCGAGAGCGCCCGGTCACTGCCGCTCCCCAAGGCCGCCAGCACCGTGCCCGACGAGATCATCACCGCATAGCCCGCCGCCCGCGTGAGGTCGCGCGCCGCCAGGATGCCGATGGCGCCATAGGCCATCGTCGCGAGACCGGCGGCGAGGATCCAGGTCTGTCCGAACCCCTCCGACAGTCCCGCCCCGAACAGAAGCAGGCTCAGGCGCACCACCACGTAGATGCCGACCTTGCTCAGGATCGCGAGGATCGCGGCCGCCGGCGCACTCGCTGCCGCGTAGGTGGTGGGCAGCCAGAACCCGAGCGGCCAGGCGCTGCACTTGATCAGGAAGGCGATGCCGAGGATCGCGCAGCCGATCTCGAACAGGGCGAGTTCCCCCGCCTCCGGCGCCGCGAGCCGCCGGGCGAGGTCGGCCATGTTGAGGGTTCCCATCGTGCCGTAGATGAGGCTGACGCCGACGAGGAAGAACAGCGAGGCGACGAGATTGACCGCGATGTAGCCGAGGCCGGCCCGGATCCGCGTCTCGCCCGATCCGTGCAGGACGAGACCGTAGGAGGCGGCCAGCATCACCTCGAAGAACACGAACAGGTTGAACAGGTCTCCGGTGAGGAAGGCGCCGTTCACGCCCATCAGCAGCAGGAGGAACAGGCCGTGGAAGCGCGGCCCCGCCCGGCCCCAGCGGGCGAAGGAGAAGACCAGGGCGCACAGGCCCAGCACGCTGCCGAGCGCCAGCATCAGGGCCGAGAGCCGGTCGGCCACCAGCACGATCCCGTAGGGTGCGGCCCAATTGCCGAGGCGGTAGATCTGCGCCGCCTCGCTCGCGCGCCAGACGAGGATGAGGGATATGCCGAAGAGGGCCAGCACCGTGGCGAGGCTGAGCGCCCCTTTCAGCCGGCTCCGGCGCTCGTCCATGAGGAACATCGCCCCGGCCACCGCGATCGGCAGAACGATGGGCAGGACGACGAGATGGTCGGTCCAGTCGCTGACGAGGGGGGTATTCAGAACCGTGGCGTTCATGGATGCGGGTTCTCTGGATTCGGCTCCGCCAGATGCGGCTCGCGGCCGTCCACATGGTCGCTGCCGGTGATGCCGCGGGCGGCGAGCAGCACGACGAGGAAGAGCGCGGTGAGCGCGAAGCCGATCACCAGGGCGGTGAGGACCAGGGCCTGCGGCACCGGGTCGTCCACGGAGACGATGTCGGCCCCGGCCCCGAGCACCGGCGGCGCGCCCACCGTCAGCCGGCCCATGGCGAAGATGAACAGGTTGACGGCGTAGCTCAGCAGCGAGATGCCCAGCACGACCTGGAAGGTGCGGGGACGCAGCATCAGCCAGATGCCCGAGGCGGCGAAGACGCCGATCCCCAGGGACAGCACGATCTCCATCAGGCGGGCTCCTTCTCGACGACCCGCTCCACCCCCGCCTCGGCGGGGCGGGTGCGCCGCAGGGATTGGTGAGCCAGGGCGACGAGCATCAGCGCGCTCGCGCCCACCACCAGCACCATGATCCCGAGATCGAACAGAAGCGCGCTCGCCATCGGGACCTTGCCGAGCAGAGGCGGCTTCCAATAGGCGAAATAGGCGGTGAGGAACGGACGCCCGAACAGCCAGGAACCGGCGCCGACCGAGACGGAGACCAGCAGGCCGATGCCGATCCACGAGATCGGCTGGATCCGCAGCCGCTCTTCGACCCACTGCGCGCCCTGGGCCATGTATTGCAGCATGAAGGCGATGGTGAGCGCGATGCCCGCCGCGAAGCCGCCGCCCGGCAGGTCGTGGCCGCGCAGGAACAGGTGCAGGGCGAGGAGGACGATGAAGGGGAACAGCCACGTCATCACCACGCGCGGAACGAGGAGAGCATCGGCGGTGGTGTCGCCGAGCTCGCGGCCCTCGCGGGCATCGTCATAGGCGTCGTGGTTCACCTGCTGCTTGGGAGGACCGAGACTGTCGGAGGCGGGCCGGAAGCGGCGAAGGAGCGCGAACACCGTCAGGCCGACGATGCCCAGCACGCAGATTTCGCCCAACGTGTCGAAGGCCCGGAAATCCACCAGCAATACGTTGACGACGTTGCGTCCGCCCGCCTGCGGGTAGGCCTCCTCGATGAACCAGCGGGCGATCCCGTCGACGGCGGGCCGGGTCATCACCGCGTAGGCCAACCCGGCGAGCCCGAGGCCGGCAAAGGCGGCGATGCCGAGATCAATCATCCGTCGACGGCGGGACCGCGTCTTCTCCCAAGCCGGTGCCGGAATCGCCGCGTCGCGCTTGGGCAGCCAGCGCAGGCCCAGCAGCAGCAGCACGGTGGTGACGATCTCCACCAGGATCTGCGTCACCGCGAGATCCGGGGCGGAGAGCCAGAGGAAGGTGAGGCTGCTCACGAGGCCCGCCCCGCCGACGAAGATGGCGGCGGAGAGCCGGTGGTACTTCGCCCGCTCCGCCGCGCCGATGGCGCAGGCCGCGCCCACGAGCCACATCAGCGCGAAGGCCGGGTCGAACTCCGTGGTCTTGCCCGGCGCGAACAGGTCGAGCCCCCGTGCGGCTCCCGTCACCAATGCGGCCAGGAGCACGGTAAGGAAGAGAATGCGCAACTGCGCCTGGAGTCGCTCGGCGCCGAGCCCGGCTTCCAGGCGGCGCGCGCCGTTCACGAGGCCGGTCATGGTCCGCTCGAACAGCCAGCCGCCGTCGATCCGGTCCATCAGCCAGGGGCCGCCGCGGGGATTGGTGTTGATTCGCCGCCCGAACGCAACATAGAGCGCGATGCCGCCCAGCAGCGCCACCATGCTGAGTGCAAGCGGCGCGTTGAAGCCGTGCCAGATGGCGAGGTCGTAATCGGGGGTCCGCTCGCCGAGGACCGCCCGGACCGCGCCTGCGAGGAGGGGACCGATCGTCAGGTTCGGCACGAGGCCGATGGCGACGCAGACGAGGACGAGCAGCTCGATCGGGATGCGCATCCAGCGGACCGGCTCGTGGGGCGCGTGCGGCAGGTCGTGCGGGGCGGGTCCGAAGAAGGCCTGCCGGATGAAGCGCACGGAATACAGCATGGTGAAGGCGCTCGCCAACGTCGCCAGCACCGGCAAGGCGAGATTGAGCAGGTGGCCGTCCGCGTTGTCGACCGCCTCAGCCAGGAACATTTCCTTCGACAGGAAGCCGTTGAGGAGCGGCACACCCGCCATCGCGGCGGCGGCGACCATCGCCAGCGTCGCCGTATAGGGCATGGCCCGCCACAGACCGCTGAGACGGCGCATGTTGCGCGTCCCGGTCTCGTGGTCGATGATGCCCACCGCCATGAACAGCGAGGCCTTGAACGTCGCGTGGTTCACCGTGTGGAAGATCGCCGCCACGACAGCCAGCGGCGAATCGAGGCCGAGGAGCAGGGTGATCAGCCCGAGATGGCTGATGGTGGAATAGGCGAGCAGACCCTTGAGGTCGTGCTGGAAGATCGCGCTCCACGCGCCCACCAGCATCGTGATCATGCCGGCGGTGCCGACGATCCAGTACCAGGCCTCGGTGTTCGCCAGCACCGGCCAGAACCGGATCATCAGGAAGATGCCGGCCTTCACCATGGTGGCCGAATGCAGGTAGGCGCTGATCGGGGTCGGTGCCGCCATGGCGCGCGGCAGCCAGATGTGGAACGGGAACTGCGCCGACTTAGTGAGCGCGCCGGCCAGCACCAGAACCAGGGCCGGCAGGTAGAGCGGGCTGTTGCGGATCGCGTCGCCCGAGGCGAGCACCGCCGAGAGGTCGTAGCTGCCGACGATCTGCCCGATGAGCACCAGACCGACGAACAGGCAGAGGCCGCCGGCCGCCGTGATGGTCAGCGCCATCCGCGCGCCGTCCCGTGCGGAGGCGTTGTCGGACCAGTAGCCGATGAGCAGGAACGAGACGATGCTCGTCAATTCCCAGAAGACGAAGAGCTGGATCAGGTTGCCCGAGAGCACGATGCCCAGCATCGCGCCGACGAAGGCGAGGAAATACGAGAACAGACGCGGCACCGGGTCCGCTTCCGCCATGTAATAGCGCGCATAGAGGACCACGAGCGCGCCGATGCCGAGCACCAGGACGGAGAACAGCCAGGACAGCCCGTCGAGCCGCAGCACGAGGCGGACGCCCAACGTCGGCAGCCAGTCGACCGCCCAGACGATGGGGTCCGGGCCTGCGACGGCGGGGTAGAGGAGCCCGATGCAGGCGAGGCAGGTCACCATCACGAAACCGGCGAGGATCGCGGCGGCGTTGCGTGCGTGGCCCGGCAGGCAGATCGCCACGACGCTGCCGAGGAAGGGCAGGATGGCGGCGATGGTGAGGAGCAGGTGGGGCGGCATCGGCTCGGGCAATACCCTCGTTGGGCGAGAGCGCCCTCCATGGGGTGCGGGGGCGTCCGGCGAAACCAGGAGCGGGGCGCTCGCGCGGGTCGAGTGCGGTATAGGACGCAACATCAGACGTGGCGAGGGTGGAGAGCGCCAAGATTCCGTAGAATCCCCGCGACATCTCTCCGGTCATGGTCTGGCCCTGCCGAGATAGAGCCTTGCTCGTTCAATGCCCGATATCGCGGGGACAGGTATGTCAGGTCGAAGGATGGCCTTCCATCCGCGCCCGGAACGTGGCGGCCTCCGCGCGCAGCCATTCGGTCGTCGCCTGGACGCTGGGTTTCGAGAGGCCTGCCTCGCTGGTGACGAGATGGTAGATATGGCCGTCCAGAACCGGCCCGAACGGCTGGACGAGTTGGCCCACCGCCAGTTCCGCTTCCACGAGGGCGAGGCTCAACAGGGCGACCCCCTGGCCCGCCACCGCGGCCTGGATCGCGTGCCCCTCGTCGGAGAAGCGGATCTGGCCGGGCCGGGATGGACAAGGCAATCCCGCGCGATCGAACCAGGTTTCCCAGGTCGGGTTCAGCGGATGCTTCCATCTCCAACGGAAATGGATGAGCGGCGCGGCTTCAGGATCGTCGCCCGTTAGGTCGTCGAAGGCGATCTTGCGGAAGAGAGGGTTGACCACAGGCGCGAAACGATCGGCGAACATCGCCTCGGCGGAGAGGCCCGGATAGGGGCCGCGCCCGTAGCGAATGGCGAGGTCCGCGCCGGCGGCATCGAGATCGATGGCGTCATCCGAGGCCAGCAGATGCAGGTCGATATCCGGATGGAGAGCCCGGAAGCCGGATACCCTCGGGACCAGCCATTTCGCCGTGAACGCGCTCGTGGCGGTGATGGTGATCTGTATCCGGCTCCGCACTCGCGTCAGGCGGGTAATGGCGGCTTCGAAGGCATCGAACCCCTCGCGCAGGACAGGGTATAATTGGAAACCGGCCTCGGTCAGCATCACCTGGCGGACCCGTCTCTCGAAGTGGCTCAGTCCGATATTCTCTTCGAGGCCGCGGATCTGGTGACTGATCGCGGTTGGCGTCACCGCGAGTTCGGCCGCCGCAAGCTTGAAACTCCCGTGTCGTGCCGCGGCTTCGAAAGCACGCAGAGCGCCGAGCGGCGGTAGGCGGCGTCGCAGACCGAGATGAGATCCGCTCATCCATCACCCGAGGATTTGGAGTTTGTCGCGCTCCGGATTCGAGCCCACCTCTCCCCCATCGGAGCGGCTGGGGCAAGATGGGTTCATGCCGCTTTCCCGTCCATCGAAAGCGAGACGACCATGCTGGAACGCATCATCACGCAGCCCGACAATTATGAGCCTTTCCTGCTGTCGCAGGGCATTCGGTATGGCGGCCTTCTCTTCATCTCCGGCCAGGCCGGGGCGGATGATGACGGGCGGATCGTCGACGGTGGCTTCATGGAGCAGGGCGAGCAGGCCTTCTCCAACCTCCGCAGGGTGTTGGAGGCTGGCGGATCGAGCCTGGAGGACTTGGTGAAGGTGACGATCTTCGTCACCGACATGGACCACTTCCGGGACGTCGTGGCATTGCGCCGCCGGTACTTCACCGCGCCCTATCCCGCCGACACCATCGCCGAGGTCAAGGCGCTCTACGATCCCCGGGCCATGATCGAGATCGAGGCTATCGCGGCCGTCAGCGTCAGGAGTGCTTGAGGTGGATGCGCTGGCGACGATGCCGGATCCCGACGGCCTGCGCCGTCTCCTGACGCCGTCGGCCATCGGCCAGATGGCGCTTCGGAACAGAATGGCGGTCGCCCCGATGACGCGGGTCAGCGCCGGGTCGGATGGCCGTGCGACGCAGCGCATGGCGGATTACTATGCCGCCTTCGCGACCGGTGGCTTCGGCCTCGTCATCACCGAGGGCCTCTACACCGACACGGCGCATTCTCAGGGTTACCTGTTCCAGCCGGGTCTTGCCGACACCGAACAGTGCGATGCCTGGAAGCCGATCGTCGAAGGCGTGCATGGGCACGGTGCGAGGATCATCGCACAGCTGATGCATGCCGGGGCCCTCTCACAGGGGAACGCGTTCCGGACCGGGACCAGGGGACCTTCGGAGGTGAAGCCCAAGGGTCGGCAGATGATCTTCTATCGCGGAAGCGGTGAGTATCCGATCCCTGATTCCATGTCGGAACCGGACGTCAGGGCAGTCGTGATCGGCTTTGCCGAGGCGGCGGTTCGGGCACGGGATACGGGCTTCGACGGTGTCGAGATCCACGCGGCGAACGGCTACCTCCTGGACCAGTTCCTCAGCGAGGGAACCAACCTGCGCCAGGATCGCTACGGCGGCGACGTCGTCCGGCGGATGCGCCTCATCGTCGAAGTCGTGGATGCCGTCCGGAAGGCTGTCGGGCTCGATTTCGTGGTGGGCCTCCGCATCTCCCAGGGCAAGGTCAACGACCTCACGCATAAATGGAGCGGGGGCGAGGACGAGGCCGCTGCCATCTTCGGTACGCTCGGCGGCCTGTCCATCGATTATCTGCACACGACAGAGCATGAGGCGTGGCAGCCCGCCTTCGAGGCGACGGCAAGTCTGGCGGCTCTGGCCAAGCGCCACGGCCGTCGACCCGTGATCGCCAATGGTGGTCTTCATCGGCCATCGCGGGCGGCCGGTCTCATGGCTGCTGGCGAAGCGGACTTCGTGTCTGTCGGACGCGGAGCTCTCGCCAATCCGGACTGGCCGCGCCGCGTAGCGGGAGGACTTCCCCTCGATGAGCTCGACGGCGCGCTCCTGTCTCCCATCGCCGATCTCGAGAATGCCGAGGCCTATCGGCGGCGCTCCGCCGCCACGCCCGACTGAGACCGAAACGACCCTGGGCTCCGGTGTCCCTCGATGGCCGGCCTATTCCCGTCGGCGCGATACCGGCTTGCTGAGATAGGCGGAGCCCGCGAGGAGGAAGCGCCACGGGGTATCCGCCCCGCGCGTGATGCCGATGCGACGGTCGGCCAGGATCTCCGGCGTCGCGTCCCGTCGCTCAAGTTCGAAGGGCGGCCGGTCGAGGGGAAGGCCGTCCTGCAGGTTCGTCACCGCCAGGGCCTGACACAGGCGGCCCGGTCCCGCGCAGAGGAGGCGGAGGGCGTCGAGCCCGCGCCGCTCGCGCATGGTCTCGATCCCCTCTTTCGGCTCGATCGCGCGGATCAGCACAGCGCTTCCCGGTTCGCAGACGAGGTTGAGGCACCAATGCATGCCGTAGGAGCGGTAGACATAGGCATGGCCCGGCGGCCCGAACATGCTGGCATTGCGCCGGGTCGGACCGTTGAAACTATGGGAGGCCGGGTCGCTCCGGTCATAGGCCTCGGTCTCGACGACGAGCCCGCCGATCCCGGAGACGAGGAGGCGGCATCCGATCAGGTCGGAGGCGACCGCCGCCGCCGGCCGCGCATAGAAATCCGCCCCGAGGCTCACGGCTTGCCCGAGGCTCACGGTTTGGCGGAACCGCCATCCAGCACGCGGGCGATGCCGTCCGGCCCGAGTTTCAGGGCCACGCGGATTGCGCGTTCGACGAAGGCCTGAGGCGTCAGCCCGCCGAGTTTGGCCGCTCGCGACACGTCGAGGCCGAGGCCGAGATCGATCGCCACCGGCGTCGTGCGGGGGGCAGGGGCCGGCGCTTCCGCCGCCACGCCCGGAGGAGGCACCACCGCCGGGACGGCGGGGGACGGAACCGGTTCGCCGGCCGGAGCGAGACCGAGGGCCTGCCGCCGACCCTGCGCCGCCAGCCGGTCGGCGCGCTCGTTGCCGACATTGCCGGTATGGCCCCGCACCCAGGTCCACTTTACGTCGCGGGCGGCGTTGAGGGCGTCGAGCTCCTGCATCAGCTCGACGTTCTTCACCGGCCCGGTGCTGGTGCGCCAGCCCTTCGCCTTCCAGCCTCGCATCCATTCGGTCACCGACTTGATGACGTACTGGCTGTCGCAGCGCATCTCGATCGCCGACCCGGCGGGGAAATGCGACAGGGCCTTGATCGCCGCCGTCAATTCCATCCGGTTGTTGGTGGTGGCGCGGTCGCCGCCGCAGAGCTCGATCTTGCCCTCCGGTCCCTCGATCACCACGCCCCAGCCCCCCGGGCCCGGGTTCGGATCACAGCCGCCATCGGCATAGGCGACGGCGCGGGCGAGGGCGGGCTTCGTTGTCGTCATGACGCTGATCTCATGTCCGGGGCAGCGGGGCCCCTAGCACGAGGCGCAGGGTCAGGGCGATTGCGGGGGCGCACCTGCGGGCCGGATCTCGTAATGGATCGGCTTGAAAGCATTGTTGTTCGATTGCAGAGCCGAGCAGGCGGTGAGCCCGATGATGAGGTCGGTCTCGGCCTCGAAGGTCACACGGTCGCCGGCCCGGCTCAGGGGCGGCTCGACCTTTAATTCCCCGGTCTCGCCGTTCACCACGACGTTCATGAACACGTTGAAGGCCACCGGGATCCGGTCCGGCTCGATGCCATAGGGCGCGAGCGCGGCGGCGAGGTTGCCGAAACAGCCGCGGTGCGGATGCGTGTCGCCGTAAATGATGCGGAAGGTGTCCGCAGAGCAGGGGGTCAGCAGGAAATCGTGCCGCCCCACCGTATCCTCGACAATGCGCAGCAGAACGTTGGAGCGGTTCGAGTAGATCGGGTCGCCCGTCGTCAGGTAGATGCGGCTGGCGTAATCGAGGGTCCGGCCCGACGAGATCACCTCCTCGCGGTCGGCCGCGGAGTAGGCCAGAAGATCGGCGACCTGCTCGCCGTTCGGGTCGATCACGGTGAGGCGGTCGCCCTTGGCGAGCACGAAGGCGACGCCACTGCGGGGCGCGATCTCGTGGCGGTGGATCGGGGGGAGGGCGGTGTCAGGCGGCATCGCGGCCATCCCGAAGAGCGGAGTCGCCGGCCCTGGTCCCAGTCTCGCGCCCCCTGAACGGGCAGACCCAATCTCCTTCGACGGCGCGGCCGCTGTATTGGCGCGCTTCCGATGTCTCGCCATGCCGCGCCAGCATCGGGTTGATCGAGCCGGCAAGGGCTTCATCGCGGGCGAGAATGGCCGAGCGCAGACCCTCGTAACGGCCCTCCGCCCGCAACTGCTCGAACTGAGCGCGGACGTTGAAGACGAGGACGGGGTGGGAAAAGCGGCGGGCCGGACGGCTCGCGCCCGGATGCATGCCGACGAGGAAGAACGCCTCCCCGCCGAAGGACAGGGAGAAATGCGGGTCGTCCGGGTCGGCCTGCACCCGCTTGTCGTAGCGCTGGCCTAGAAAGACGTCCTTGTCGGAGAGGGATTGCACACGCGCCCACAGGTGCCGCTCGAACTCCTCTTCGCTCTGGCGCTGAGACGCTTCGAAGACGACGGCGAAGCTCTGGAACAGTTTCGGGTCGGCCCGGTAGCGGCAGATGAAGGCCAGAAGCGCCGGATAGATCCGCGTATCGTCCCAGCCGGAGGCGATGTCGCGGGCCACGAGAACCTTCAGTTGCCCCTTGGCGAGAGCCGATTTCGCACCGACGCAGGGGAAAGGCTGACTCTTGATGAAGGCGTGAAATTCCTGAGCGAGCGGATGCCCGGCATCGTCGGTGGGAAACAGCATGGTGCTCCGGATCGTCTCTGGTCTGAGCTCCGCAAGCGGACCCGGAGGCCCGCGCTGCGAGGACATGGCCAACCAATCGCGGCAGGGGAGGTTCCGACTCTCGTTGAGCTAGAACGTCGCTGTCCACAGAGTTTCCGGGATCACCAACAGATGAGACCCAGGATCTCGATAAATTAGGATAATCTAGGTCGGTCTTCTTTCGTACATTGTCATGGAGATAAAGGGGTCGTTGTAATGGGACACCTTGACGCTCTCTTGCTACCGCTCCGGCCGTTTGTCGCGCGCTGCTAAATATAGGCGGAAGCCAGCTCCGGTGAATGCGACAGGGCATGGGCAAGCACCTCCAGCGATTGCGTGATCTCGGCGCGGCCGGCGAGTCCTCCAAGGCAGATCCGCACCGCTTCAGGCGCTTCTCCCGCGGCGAGGAAGGCGTCGCTCGCCACAGCGCCGATTCCGGCTGCGCGCGCCTGGCTCGCGAAGGCCGAACGGGTCCAGCCTTCGGGCAGGGACAGCCAGAGGTGGAAGCCGGCGGGGTCGGCGGTCACGCCGTGCCGCCCCAGCATCCCGGCGGCGATGCCCTGGCGAACCCGGGATTCCGAGCGGACGAAGGCCAGGATCGCCTCTGCGGTGCCGTCATTGATCCAGCGCGTCGCGAGAGCCGTGGTGATGGGGGAGGCCATCACCGTCGATGCGCGCAGGGCGGACGTCAGTTGGAGTGCCGCGCGGGCACTGGGGGCCAGCATGTAGGCGAGCCGCAGGCCGGCACCGAGGCACTTGGCGAGGCCGGCCACGTGATAGGTGATCTCCGGCGCAAGGCGGTAGAAACTCGCAACCGGAATCATCGGCACGAAACCGTAGGCGTCGTCTTCGATGATCGCCACGTTGTAGCGTCGCGCCACGGTGACGATGGCCTCGCGTCTCTCCGGCGAGATCGTGATCGTGGTCGGGTTCTGCAGGGTCGGGTTGAGGTAGAGCGCCTTCGGCGCATGACGGGTGCAGGTGGCCGCGAAGGCCGCGGCGTCGATCCCTTCGCCATCCATGGGCAGGCCGACGAGGCGCAGGTTGAGATGAGCGGCGAGCGCCCGCGCGCCGGGATAGGTCAGCGCCTCGCAGCAGATCGTGTCGCCGGGTTGCGCCACGAGGCTCATCACGGCTCCGAGCGCCGCATGGGCGCCGGGGCAGATCAGGAGTCGGTCGCGAGGCGCGTCGAGGCCGCGGCGGCGCAGCCATTCCACCGCCGCGTCCTTGTCGTCCGGCGTCCCGCCGAAACCCTGGTAGCGCAGCAGATTGGCGAGATTCTCCGAGACCGAGGCGAGGCCGCCCCTCATCCGCTCGAGCAAAGCGGGGTCGTCGGGTTCCGGCGGCAGGTTCATGGTGAAATCGACGGGGCCGTGCCGGCGCTCCGGTGCCGCCCTCGGCTGCGTGACGCGGAGCGCCGGTTCGGCGACGAAGGTCCCCTGGCCCACCCGCGCTTCAACGAGCCCCCGGCGCTGCGCCTCCACATAGCCGCGCGCCACGGTGGTGAAGTTCAGGTCCAGCCGCTCGGCGAGGACGCGCTGGGGCGGGAGACGCTCCGCGACGGCGAGACGCCCGGTCCGGATATCGTCGGCAATGGCCTCGACGATGGCGAGGTAATGCGGCTTGCCCCAGCGCTGGAGGTCCGGCGTCCATCCCTCCGGCGAGACGAGGAGAGGCAAGGTCGGCCGGGCGGACTTGGCCGATCGCTGGCTGTTGGTCATCGCGAAACCGATCAATATCCATTCAATCCGGTATTGTATGGAAAGCAACCGCCATGCCGTGATATACCGTAAGGTTCTGGATCTGAATTTCCGGTCAATGCATTCAAATATATGGTGAGTATAGTTTTCATTGTGTCGAGTATGTATGCATCCAATGCCCGCTTTTTAAGCGATCGGCACGCTGGCCAGAGCCTTCGCATTCGACTGACATTGACCGCATGATTGACTGTATCCGTCAGCGCGGATTTGGCTGGATCGAACTCCACCGGTTGCTGGCATGCGGTTTGCCATCTCCTCATCAGCCGTCGCTGCTCGTGATCGCGGCGGATATCGAGATGACGGGGAGTATTTGCGATGCCAGCCGTGACCGCCGAGCACCATAAGAAGGGCGATTACTTCGTGGATTACGAAGAGAAGGTCTTCGAGGACGTGAAGGCCGAGCCGGGCCAGAAGGCCCTCGTCACCTTCCACACCGTGGCCTTCGAGGGCTCCATCGGCTTCGTGAACCTGCTCCAGGCGACGCGGTTGCTGCGCAAGGGCTTCGAGACCTCCGTCCTGCTCTACGGGCCGGGCGTGACGCTCGGCGTCCAGCGCGGCTTCCCGACGCTCGGCGACGAGGCCTTTCCCGGCCACATGAACATGAACAACCAGATCGTGAAGTTCCTCTCCGAGGGCGGTAAGGTCTATGCCTGCCGGTTCGCGCTGCAGGCGCTCTACGGCCATGGCGAGCCCTCGCTGATCGAGGGCATCCGCCCCATCGCCCCCACCGACGTCCTCGACCTGGTGCTGCTGCACAAGCGCGACAACGCCGTGGTCATCGACACCTGGACGGTCTGAGGCCGTTCTGACCCTCCCCCTCTGTGGTGGAGGCGGGAGAGGGGCGACCTCTCCAGAGATGGCGCTCCCCTCTCCCGACCCACTTCGTGGGCCACCCTCTCCCGCAGAGGGGAGAGGGAATGCTCGCGGACCATGGCGAACAGGGAACAGGCCGATGTCCGAGTCACGCATCGTGCGCGCCGCCGCCGTCCAGATTTCCCCGGATCTGGAGCGGCCGGGCGGGACGCTGGAGAAAGTGCTCGCCGCGACAGACGAAGCGGCGGGCAAGGGCGCGCGGTTCATCGTGTTCCCCGAGACCTTCGTGCCGTACTACCCGTACTTTTCCTTCATCGCCCCGCCGGCGGCGCAGGGGCCCGAACATTTGCGCCTCTACGAGGGCGCGGTGACCGTGCCGGGGCCGGTGACGCAGGCGGTCTCGGCCGCCGCGCGCCGGCATGGCGCGGTGATCGTGCTCGGCATCAACGAGCGCGACCACGGCTCGCTCTACAATGCGCAGCTCATCTTCGACGCCGATGGGACGCTGCTGCTCAAGCGCCGCAAGATCACGCCGACCTACCACGAGCGCATGATCTGGGGTCAGGGGGACGGTGCCGGCCTCACCGTGGTCGAGACGGCGGTGGGCCGGGTCGGGGCGCTCGCCTGCTGGGAGCATTACAACCCGCTCGCCCGCTACGCCCTGATGGCGCAGCACGAGGAGATCCACGCGGCCCAGTTCCCGGGCTCCATGGTGGGTCAGATCTTCGCCGACCAGATGGAGGTGACGATCCGGCACCACGCCCTGGAGGCCGCCGCCTTCGTCGTCAACGCCACCGGCTGGCTCACCGAGGCGCAGATCGTCAAGATCTCTCCCGACGAGCGGATGCGCGGGGCCCTGCGCGGCGGCAATTGTACGGCCATCGTCTCGCCGGAAGGCAAGCACCTCGTCCCGCCAATGACGGAGGGCGAGGGCATCCTCGTCGCCGACATGGACATGGCGCTGGTCACCAAGCGCAAGCGGATGATGGATTCGGTCGGCCATTACGCCCGCCCCGAACTCCTCAGCCTCAACCATGACGCACGTCCCGCCCGCACGGTGGTGACCACGCCCGCATCGGACATCCCGCATCCCCGGAGCACCGACCATGAGCGACTCTCCGCTGCTGACCTCCCCGGCCGCTTCCTCGCCGGTGCCGTCCCCGGTCTACCAGGGGATGCCGACGGAGCACCTGATCAACGCCCTCCAATCCTACGGAGTCAGGTTGGCTGACACCCGCGCCGGGGTCGCCAGCCGCCGGGGCGGGGCCGGCCCTTCCGACCACAAGGCGATGACCATCGCCGGCCGCACCGTGATGGTGCCGGTCCATACCGCGGGCGCCTTCGACTCGCCCTACCTCGTGCGCCGCCCCGATGCCGACGGGTCGAGCCTCATCGAGCATGACGGCACCGTGATCGGTCGGGTGACGTTTCCGGGCAAGCCCCGGTTCTACGGGCTCCAGACCCTCGACGGGGTGCCCTATTCGAAGATCGCCGTGCTGCACGGGCGCGACGTGCTCGCCACCACGGTGCTGCAGACCTGCATCCGCTACCAGAGCCGCACCAAGACCTGCCAGTTCTGCTCCATCGGACAGTCGCTCGCGGCCGGGCGAACCGTCGCCCACAAGACGCCGCAGCAACTCGCGGAGGTCGCCCGCGCCGCCGTGCTCCTCGACGGCGTCAAGCACATGGTGATGACCACGGGCACGCCCAACGCCACCGACCGAGGGGCGGCAGTGCTCTGCGAGAGCGCCTTCGCGGTGAAGGCGGCGGTGGACCTGCCGATCCAGGCCCAATGCGAGCCTCCCGATGACGACCGCTGGTTCGCTCGGCTGAAGGCGTCGGGCGTCGATGCACTCGGTCTGCATCTCGAGGCGGTGACGCCTGAGGTCCGGGCGCGAATCATGCCCGGCAAGGCGAGCGTGCCGCTGGACCGCTATTTCGACGCTTTCGCCGCCGCCGTTCCGGTCTTCGGCAAGGGCCAGGTCTCGACCTATATCCTCGCCGGGCTCGGAGACACGACGGAAGCGATCCTCGCCATGGCCCAGCGCCTGATCGGCATGGGAGTCTACCCGTTCGTGGTGCCGTTCGTGCCGATTTCCGGCACGCCGCTGGAGGACCATCCCGCCCCCTCGCCGGATTTCATGCATTCCGTGCTCAAGCCGCTCGCGGCGATGCTGGTGGGGGCGGGTTTGCGCTCCACCGACATCAAGGCCGGGTGCGGCCGCTGCGGCGCCTGTTCGGCCCTCTCCACCTACGAGCGGTGAGCTGGACGATGTTCGAGCCCGTCCCCGCCTACCGGTCGAGCCATTTCCGGATCAAGTTCGCCACCGCGCCCTGGGAGCGGAACGGAACGGCCGCCCTGCGTCGCCAGGTCTTCTGCGTCGAGCAGGGGATCTTCGAGGGCGACGACCGCGATGCCATCGACGCGGCGGCGGTCCCGATCTGCGCCCTCTCGACCCTCGGCGGCGCGCCGGATGCCGTCGTCGGCACCGTGCGCATCCACGAGACCGCCGACCGGCCCGGCGAATGGTGGGGCTCGCGCCTCGCGGTGGCGCGGGATCACCGCCGGATCGGTGCCCTCGGCGCCGGCCTGATCCACGTGGCGGTGGCCTCCGCCCATGCGCGCGGATGCACGCGCTTCCTCGCCCATGTCCAGAGTGCCAACGCGGTCCTGTTCGAGGCTTTGCATTGGACGAGTCTCGCCGAGATCGAACTTCATGGACGGCCGCATCACCTGATGCAGGCCGATCTCGCCCATTACCCAGCCATGACGGACCCGGAGCGCGGCCTCGTCACCCTCCTGAAACAGGCGGCGTGAGCATGGGCCAGATACAATCCCTCGCCGAGATCGCGCGACATCTCCGAGACGGGCGCGGCCTCGCCCATAAACGCGACATCGACGCGGTGATCGGGCGGCTCGGCCTGGGCGACCGTGCGCTCGCCGTGCCCCTGGGCGACGATTGCGCCGCGATTCCCGATGGCGACGGCTACCTCCTCCTCGCCATCGAAGGGTTCATGGACGGGTTCGTGGCCGCCGATCCGTATTTCGCCGGCTTCTGCGGGGTGATGGTCAATGTCAGCGACATCGCGGCCATGGGCGGACGCCCGATCGCCGTGGTCGACGCCCTGTGGAGCCGCGACCAGGCCCATGCCGACCCCATGCTCAGGGGCTTGCGGGCGGGGGCGGAGACCTTCGGCGTGCCCATCGTCGGCGGCCACAGCAACACGCGCAACGCGGGCGAGCATCTCGCCGTGGCCATCCTGGGCCGTGCGAAGACATTGCTCACCAGCTTCGACGCCCGGCCCGGCGACAGCCTCGTGGCGGCGATCGACCTGCGCGGCGCCTTTCGCGGTCCGCACCCCTATTGGGACGCGGCCAGTGCCGCACCGGCCCTTCGCCTGCGCGGCGATATCGAACTGTTGAGCGGCATCGCCGAGGACGGGCTCGCCAAGGCGGCCAAGGACATCAGCATGGCCGGCCTCGTCGGTACGGCGCTGATGCTGCTCGAATGCTCCCGCGTCGGCGCGTCGATCCGGCTGGACCGCATCCCGCGCCCCGAGGGGATCGACCTCGTTCGCTGGCTCACCGCCTTCCCGAGCTTCGGCTACCTGCTCAGCGTTCCGCCCGGGAATGTCGAGGCGGTGCTGGAGCGCTTTACGCAGCGGGGGATCGCGGCCGCCGCCATCGGCGGCATCGATGCGAGCCGTGTCGCTACCCTCGCCGACGGTGAGGACGAGGCCGTCATCTGGGATTTCGCGGCCGGTCCCCTCATCGGTTGCGGGCAAGGGGAGTGACGCGAATGGGTGAGCCGCTTCGCATCGCCATCCTGGCGCATTCCACCAATCCGCGCGGCGGGGTGGTCCATGCCCTGGCCCTCGGCGAGGCGCTCGTCGCCCTCGGCCACGAGGCCGTGGTCCATGCGCCGGACCCTTCGGGCAGCGGCTTCTTCCGCCGGGCCGCCTGCCCGGTGACCTCGGTCGCCGCGCGGCCGGTCTCGGGCTCCACGGTGGAGCTCGTGCGCATCCGCATCGAGGATTACCTGCGCCATTTCGCATCGCCGGCGGCCTGCGACTACGATGTCTTCCATGCGCAGGACGCCATCAGCGGCAATGCGCTTGCCACCCTCGCGCGCCGCCGCCTGATCCCCGGCTTCGTGCGGACGGTCCATCATGTCGACCTCTTCTCCGACCCCCAGCTCGCCTATTGGCACGACCGGGCGATCTTCGACGCCACCGCCCTCCTGTGTGTGAGCAGCCTCTGGCAGGGCGCACTGACGCGGGATTACGGTCTCGACGCGCTCAATGTCGGCAACGGTGTCGATACCGGCGCCTTCGGTCCCGCGCCGGGGGAGGGGGATGCGGCGCTCCGTGCGCACTGGGGCCTCGGTGACGGTCCCGTGCTCCTCAGCGTCGGTGGGTTCGAGGAGCGCAAGAACACCCTCGCCATCATCGAGGCCTTCGCGCGTTTGAGGGGTGAGCGACCGGACGCGCAGCTTCTCGTCGTCGGCGGTGCCTCGCTTCTCGACCATTCCGGCTACCAGGCCCGGTGCCGGGCCGCCCTCGACCGGAACGGCTTCACCCTCGGCCCCGGCCGGGCGGTGGTGGAGACGGGACCGGTGCCGCAGGCGGCGATGCCCGCCTTCTATCGCCTGGCCGACGCTCTGGTCTTCCCCTCGCTGAGGGAGGGCTTCGGCCTCTGCGTGCTGGAGGCGATGGCGAGCGGAACGCCCACCCTCGTGTCCGAACGGCCACCCTTCACGGAATATCTGACGACCGGAGACACCGTGTTCGTCGATCCCGAGGACGAGGGAGCGATCTTCAACGGCCTGCGCGCTGTCCTCGAACCGTCCCTTCGCAGCCGGCTGATACGAGCGGGACTCGCGGTCGCCGAGGCCCATTCCTGGCGCGCCTGCGCCGAGAAGCACGAGTCCGCCTATGCGGCGCTCGCCGCCCGCAAGCAGGAGATGTCGGATGCCTGAAATGCATTTCCACGTGCGCTGGCCGGATGGCCGGCGCGAGACCTGCTACTCGCCCTCCCTCGTCATCAAGGACCATTTCGGAGTCGGCGAGACCTACGCCCTCGACGAGTTCGTCGCCCGCAGTCGGACGGCGCTGACCATCGCCAGCCAGCGGGTGGAAGCGCGCTACGGGTTTCCCTGCAGCCTCGCCCTCGGGCAACTCGCGCGGATCGAGGCCGGCGCCAGGGCGCTCGCCGCGTTGCCCGATGCCCGCGTGCGGGTCGAGGCCTTCGAGGAATAGCGGACCGAGCCTGAAGGACGCCCCATGGACCAGATCCTGACGCCCCCCTCGCACCATTCCGTCATCGTCGTCGGCGGTGGTCAAGCCGGATTGTCGATGAGCTATCAGCTCCGGCAGCACGGCATCGACCACATCGTGTTCGAGAAGAACACCATCGCGCATGCCTGGAAGACGCAGCGTTGGGACAGTTTCTGCCTCGTCACGCCGAACTGGCAATGCCAGCTGCCGGGCTTCCCCTATCCGGGTGCCGAGCCGCATGGATTCATGCCGAAGGACGAGATCGTCCGGTACATCGAGGCCTATGCCCGGGCGATCGAAGCCCCCGTGGCAGAGGGGGTGACCGTCACGTCGATCCGCCGCCGCGCGGGCGGCGGGTTCGCCGTGGCCACGAGCGGTGGCGATCACACGGCCGACCAAGTGGTGATGGCGATCAGCGGCTATCACGTCCCGTCGATCCCGGCCTTCTCCGCGCGGCTGCCCGCCGGATTGCGGCAGATCCACTCCTCGACCTATCGCAATCCGGGTCAGATGGCGGACGGTGCGGTGTTAGTGGTGGGCTCTGGCCAGTCCGGCTGCCAGATTGCCGAAGATCTTCATCTGGCGGGCCGCAAGGTCCATCTCGTGGTCGGCAGTGCGCCGCGCTGCCCGCGCACCTATCGTGGGCGCGACGCCGTCGATTGGCTCGCCGATATGGGCCAGTACGACCTCCCCGTGGAGAACCACCCGCTCAAGGAGGATGTCCGGCGCAAGGCCAACCACTACCTCACCGGCCGCGACGGCGGCCGCGACATCGACCTGCGCCGTTTCGCCCTGGAAGGCATGAGCCTCCACGGCCGTCTCGACGCCATAGACGGGCCGGTGCTGCGCTTCGCCGATGATTTGGGCCGAAACCTCGACAACGCGGATGCGGTCTATACCGGCATCCAGGGTGCCATCGACAGGCACATCACCGCCAAGGGGATCGATGCTCCCGAACAGCCGCATTACACCCCGCTCTGGGCGCCGGGACCTCACGCGCCGAGCCTCGATACCAAGGCGGCCGGGATCGGCAGCGTGATCTGGGCGACGGGCTTCCGCGCCGATTACAGCTTCATCGACGCCCCCGCCTTCGACGGGCGCGACTTGCCGATTCACACGCGCGGCGTGACCCCGGTGGATGGGCTCTACTTCGTCGGCCTGCCCTGGCTCCACACCTGGGGCTCCGGCCGCTTCTCCGGCATCGCGCGGGATACGGAGTATTTGGCGGAGCGGGTGGTGGAGAGGGGGGCGAAACGCTCTGTCGCGGAGCCCCTTTCGATGGCGAGTTGAGGCAACAAAAACCGCCTCCGTCGAGTCACCCGGACCATTGCGTACGGTCCGGGTGACTCAGCATCTACTTACAGTTCGTCTGTTGGATCACCCGATGATCTTGTCGATGGTGATCGGCAGATCGCGGATACGCTTGCCGGTTGCGTGGAACACCGCGTTGGCGATCGCGGCGGCGGTGCCGACGATGCCGATTTCGCCGAGGCCCTTCACGCCCATCGGGTTGGCTTTGTCTTCCTCCTCCACGAAGATCACGTCGATGTCGTGGATGTCGGCATTCACCGGCACGTGATACTCGCCGAGATTGTGGTTCATGAACCGGCCGACCGCGTGGTCGAGCATCGATTCTTCCTCCAGGGCTGATCCGATCCCCATCACCACGCCACCGAGGATTTGGCTGCGCGCGGTCTTGGGGTTGATGATCTTGCCCGCCGCGATGGCGGACACGATCCGCGTGAGCCGGACCTGGCCGAGTTCCTCGTCGATCTTCACCTCGGCGAAGATGGCCGAATGCGTGTAGGAGGCGAACTCCTTCGCGTGCCCGGCATCGGGCCCCGCGCTCTCCGTGGCCTCGACCTTGTCGACGCCCGCAGCCGCCATGGCCTCCACCAGCGAGACGCTGCGCGACGGATCACCCGCCACTTCGATCCGCCCGCCGGTGAAGACGACGCGTTCGAGATCGACATTGGCCAACGGTGAATCGTCCATGGCGCGGGCCATGGCGAAGACATCCGCCGCGATCTTTCGGCAGGCCTTCATCACCGCCGTGCCGGACGAGGCCGCTGTCCACGAGCCGCCCGCGACGGGGGCTTCCGCCAGATCCGTGTCGCCGAGCTTCGTCGTCACGTCCTCCATGGGCAGGCCAAGGGCATCGGCCGCGATCTGTGTGAGGATCGTATAGGTGCCGGTGCCGATATCCCCGGTGGAATTGCCGACCACGAGCTTGCCGTCGGCGGTGAGCGTGGCCTGCGCCGAGGATTTCTGCATCAGGGCTTCCCACACGCCCGTTGCCATGCCCCAACCGACGAGTTCCTTGCCGTCGCGCATGGAGCGTGGCTCGGGATTGCGCTCCGACCAGCCAAACCGCTCGGCGCCCTGCTCGTAGCAGGCGCGCAGGGATTTCGAACCGAAGGGCTTGCCCTCGGTCGGGTCCCTATCGGTGTAGTTCTTCAGGCGCAGGGCGATCGGGTCCTGCTTCGTCGCGTAGGCCAGTTCGTCCATGGCGATTTCGAGGGCGAACACCCCGGTCACCGCCCCCGGCGCGCGCATGTCGGAGGGCGTGAACGTGTCGATCTGCGTCAGTCTGTAGTCGAGGGCGACATTTTCGCAGCCGCCGTAGAGGATCGCCGACCAGTTGACGACGACCTCCTGGTAATCCTCGAACCGCGAGGTACCGGACAGGGCTTCGTGACGGAGCGAGAGCAGCTTGCCTCCTTCGTCGGAGCCCAGCGAGATCGTCTGGCGCACGTCGGGGCGATAGCTCATCGTGAACATCTGGTCGCGGGTCAGCACCACGCGCACCGAGCGCTCCAGTTCGCGCGCGGCCATTACCGCGAGGAAGAGCTGGTATTGCGGGCGCAGTCCGAGGCCGAAGCCACCCCCGAGATACGGGTTGAGCACCCGCACCTTGTCCTTGTCCATGCCGAACACGCCGGCGATGTAGCCCTGGCTGTTCGAGACGCCCTGGATCTTGTCGTAGACGGTGATCCGGCCATCGCCCTCCCACACCACCGTGGATGCGTGCGGCTCCATCGGGTTGTGATGCTCGACGGCGAGCGTGTAATCGTTGCGCAGCCGCACTGGGGCGGACGCGAAGGCACCCTCGGCATCGCCCCATGGCTCTGGCGGCGGCTTGATCCCCGCGCGCTTCATCGGCGGTACGTAGCCGAACTCGCGCTGGCGCTCGACATCGGTGAGGGGCTCCTCGACCTCGTAGGCGACCTTGATCAGCGACGCGGCATAGCGGGCAGTGTCGAAATCCTCTGCGACGACCAGCGCAACGGGCTGCCCGCTGTAGAGGATCTTGTCATCGTAAAGGGCGCGGAACGGCGAGCCAGGGGGCGCCACGGCGTCTTGGTAATTGTAGTCGAGCCACGCCGTGCGCGGCCGGTTCTCGTGCGTGAAGACTTTGACGACACCGGGGACGGCCTCCGCCGCCGCTGTGTCGATGGCGGTGATGCGGCCCTTGGCGATGCCGCCGGAGACGACGTAGCCATGGGCGAGATCGGCCGCGGTGAATTCGCCCGCGTATTTCGCGAGGCCAGTGACCTTGGCAGGGCCGTCGACGCGACTGCGCGCGGTGCCGACGAAGCTGTCCGTGCCGGTGGAGGAAATGCTGTTTGCCATGTCTGGACGGGTCCTCAGGCGATGCGCTTGTCGGATTGCGACTGCGGCGTGCCGGCCGCGGCCTGGCTCAGGCCGCGGATGATGGCGCGCCGGGCGAGTTCGACTTTGAAGCCGTTCTCGGATTGCGGCTGAGCCTGACGGATGACGATGTCGGCGGCGGCCTCGAACGTCTCGCGGGTGGCGGGCTTGCCCTTCAGGGAGCTTTCCGCCTCCGCATTGCGCCAGGGCTTGTGCGCGACGCCGCCGAGGGCGAAGCGCGCCTCGGTGATCGTGTCGCCATCGCGCTTCATCACGGCGGCTACCGAGACCAGGGCGAAGGCGTAGGAGAGCCTGTCGCGCAGTTTCAAGTAGGTGTGGTGGGCGCCGAAATCCTCGTCCGGCAGATCGACGGACAGCACGATCTCGTCGGCCGCGAGGGTGGTGTCCCGCTGCGGCTCGTCCCCCGGCAGGCGGTGGAACTCACCGAAGGGAATGATCCGCTCGCCCGCTGGCCCGGTGACCCGTACCATCGCGTTCAGCGCCGCAAGGGCCACGCACATGTCGGACGGGTGGGTGGCGATGCACTTGTCGCTCGTGCCGAAGATGGCGTGGATGCGGTTGACCCCGCCGATTGCCTGGCAGCCGGTGCCGGGATCGCGTTTGTTGCAGGGCATCGCGTCGTCATAGAAGTAATAGCAGCGGGTGCGCTGGAGCAGGTTGCCGCCGGTGGTGGCGGCATTGCGCAACTGGCCCGAGGCACCGGCCAGAATCGCGCTCGACAGGAGCGGATAGCGGCTCTTGATCCGCTCGTCATAGGCCACGGTCGCGTTTGTCACCAGGGCGCCGATGCCTAGGCCGCCATCGCGCTCTTCGATGGCCTCCAAGGGCAGGCGTGTGATGTCGACGAGGCGTTCGGGCCGCTCGACATTGTATTTCATCAGGTCGACGAGGTTGGTTCCGCCGGCGATGAAGCGGGCATTGGCGGCGGAGCCGATGGCCCGCACCGCCTCCTCGACCGTGGTCGGGCGGACGTAATCGAAGCGGTTCATCGGGCGGCTCCCGCGTGCATCACGTCTTCGATGGCATCGACGATGTTGGTGTAGGCTCCGCAGCGGCAGATGTTGCCGCTCATGGCCTCGCGGATCTCCTCACGCGACGTGGCGTGACCTTCCGAGATCATGCCGGCGGCCGAGCAGAGCTGACCGGGGGTGCAGTATCCGCACTGGAAGGCGTCGCGCTCCACGAAGGCGGCCTGGAGCGGATGCATCGCGCCGTCCTGGCCGGCGTGTCTGGCCAGCCCCTCGACGGTGACGATCTCGGCGCCGTCCTTCATCACGGCGAGCGCGAGGCAGGAATTAATGCGCGTGCCGTTCACCAGCACGGTGCAGGCGCCGCACTGGCCGTGGTCGCAGCCCTTCTTGGTGCCGGTGAGGTCGAGCTCCTCGCGCAGCAGATCGAGGAGTGTGGTCCAAGGAGCCACCTGGAGCTCACGCACCTCGCCGTTGATGGTCAGGCTGATGCCGATGGCGGCTGGCGCCCCGGGTGATCCGCTGTCGATGAGCATGGGCATGTCCTGAGGGATCGGGACCGGTGAGATGCCGGCCGGGTTTCTCGAATGGCGATGCGGCCGCGGGGGGAAGATCTTCCGCGCCCCACGCCCACCCACTCAATAACCGTTCCAAATTGAGCCTGTTCCCCGGGAGGGTGTTTCCGCTGGTGAGAAGGATGTCGGGCGCCACCGGGCTGGTTCGAGGCGCCGCCGCCGGATGAGCGCCGATTCGCCGGATCTGATAGTTCGAACGGGCGTGCAGGCTCAGATGCGCCGTCGGCTCAGCGATGCAGATGCCGTCGTCGATACTCCGCAGGCGTTGTCCCTACGCGCCGCATGAAGGCCCGCCGGAGGGTGTCGGCGTCGAGGAACCCGCAAGCGCTCGCGACCTGCTTGAGAACGATGTCGTCCGTTTCCAGAAGACGCCGGACAGCTTCGATCCGGACGTTCTCCACGTAGGCGGCGGGTGTCAGTCCCGTCTCGGTCCGAAACAGGCGCGCGAAATGGCGCGGACTCATTCCCGCACGCGCCGCGAGCTTCTCGACCGCGTGATCCTGCGCGGGATGCGCAGCCACCCAGCGCTGCACCTCCTGCAAGGCCGATCGGCCGGCCGGTGCACTGAGCCCGCGTCGGCTGAACTGCATCTGCCCGCCGCCGCGTCGAAAAAACATCACGAGTTGGCTGGCGACCCGGCGCGCGATCTCCGCGCCAAGATCTTCTTCGACGAGCGCCAGCGCGAGGTCCAGTCCCGCGGTGACCCCGGCCGCCGTCCTCAGCGGACCGTCGAAGAGGCAGATCGCATCGGGCTCGACCGACGCCTCGGGGTAGCGCGCCGCCAGCACTTCCGCCACGGCCCAATGCGTCGTCACTCTCCGGCGGTCCAGCAGGCCGGCCTGACCGAGCAGGAACGCCCCGCTACAGACCGAACCGTAGCGCCGGCACTGCGTCGCGACTTTCGCGAGCCAGTCCAAGAGGCCGTTGTCGACGCCCGCCTCGTGCATGCGAGGCGCTCCCGCGACCAGCAAGGTGTCGAAGCGAGTCGGGTCGGTGCCGGGAGCGACGAGATCCGCCACGAGACGCCGTCCCGACGACGTCAGAATCGTATCTGCGGCCGTTCCGACGATGGCGAGATCGTAGACATCCTCGCCGCTCTGGACGTTCGCCTCGGCAAAGACGTCGAGCGGGCCGGCCACGTCGAGCAATTGGACCCCGGGAAGGGCGAGGATGGCGACGAGTCGGGGCACCATTGGGGCTCCGTGGCTGAGGATGCATGAATAATGGCAGGAAATGCCGCTACACGATGATTGATGCCATCAAGGATGTCTCGTAGCTCGTTGGGAGGCTCAGCACAAAGGAAACCCGCTCATGAGCATTCCCACCTTGGCCACCATTCCAGACAGCAAATTGGCCCGTGCCGTCACTGAGTTCGTCCGGGACACGGAAACCGAACTCCTCTTCAATCATTCGAGCCGGGTCTACCAATTCGGCGCCTTGGCAGGCATCCGCCGCGATCTGAGCTTCGACCGCGAACTTCTCTACGCGGGAGCGATGTTCCACGACGTTGGCCTGATGCCGGACCACAGCAGCGCGGAGGAGCGCTTCGAGGTCGACGGCGCCAATGCGGCGCGCGACTTCCTGGCAGCGCACGGAGTACCGGAGGCGGATGTCTATACGGTCTGGACCGCCATCGCGCTGCATACGACGCCGGGCATTCCGGTCCACATGCATCCGGTGGTGGCACTCGTCACGGCCGGCGTCGAGATGGATGTGCTTGGTCTAACCTACGAAGAGTATTCGGACGCCGAGCGTGAGGCGGTTGTGTCGGCTTTCCCTCGGACGCCCGACTTCAAAGAGGATATCGTCCAAGCCTTCTACGACGGCATCCGACACAAGCCGGGTACGACGTTCGGCAATGTTAAGGCGGACGTCATCGCCGACAAGGAGCCCGGCTTCCACAAGGGCAACTTCTGCGAATTGATCCGTCGCTCGCGCTGGCCCACCGGCGCCCATGCCCCGGGATGCGGCTGCGCTGATCGTGGCTGAAGCGTGGACCCTCGCGGCGAGCGGTTACGTTCTCATCCCGTGTCGCACCTGAAGGTCCGATAGTGGCGTCGTTCGGTGAGGGATCGGGTGGGGCGCCGCAAACCGCATCCCGACGAGCGGGGTCCCGGCATATCATTCGTCAGGTGCCGATCATGCGAGCCCAAACGCTCCTCGATGACCGGAACACGGTTCCGGAATCGTAAGCCCCCTGACCTTCCTGCATGTCGAAAGTCGTCCAGCCCGGTTTGCAGCCCTGAACGGCAATGTCGGTGGTTTGCGCCCACCCATCCCCTCGGCTAACCCTGTCGCCATCCCCGCTTGCCACAAGGACGCGCGATGGCCGCCCTCGACCCGGTTCTCAACGATATCGACCGCGACCTCGATAATGCCCTGGAGCGGCTGTTCGCCTTCCTGCGGATCCCTTCGATCTCCACCGATCCAGCCTATGCCGGGCATTGCCGCGACGCGGCGCAGTGGCTCGAGGGCAATCTGACGGCGCTCGGGTTCGAGACGGCCATCCACGAGACATCACTGCATCCGGTGGTGCTGGCGCATGCGCCGAAACCGGGCAAGCCGCACGTGCTGTTCTACGGCCATTACGACGTGCAGCCGGTGGACCCGCTGAACCTCTGGGCGACGCCGCCCTTCGAGCCGCGCATCTCGGTGAACGCCAACGGCGAGAAACAGATCGTGGCGCGCGGCGCCTCGGACGACAAGGGTCAGGTCATGACCTTCGTCGAAGCCTGCCGCGCCTTCATCGCCATGGAGGGCGAGCTACCCTGCGGCGTCACCCTGCTGATCGAGGGCGCCGAGGAGAACGGCTCTCAAGGATTGCCGGAATGGGTCGCGGCCAACCAGGAGAAGCTCGCGGCGGATATTGTCCTCGTCTGTGACACGAGCATGTGGAACCCGACCACGCCGGCCATCACCACGTCGCTGCGGGGCCTCGCCTATTTCGAGGTGAAGGTCACCTGCGCCGACCGTGACCTGCATTCGGGTTTCTTCGGCGGCGCGGCGCGCAACCCGATCCACGTCCTGTCGAAGATCATCGCCGACCTGCACGACGCGGATGGAAGGGTGGCCCTGCCGGGCTTCTACGACGGCGTGCGCGAGACGCCCGCGGACATCCTGGAGCAATGGCGCGGGCTCGACTTTACGGCTGACAAGTTCCTCGGCCCCATCGGCCTGTCGGAGCCGGCGGGTGAGCGCGGCCGCATGCTGATCGAGCTGATCCAGTCGCGCCCGGCCTGCGACGTCAACGGCATCATCGGCGGCTATACCGGCGAGGGCACCAAGACGGTCATCGCGGGAGAGGCCAGCGCCAAGGTCTCGTTCCGCCTCGTGGACGACCAGGACCCGGAACAGCTCGCCCGGACCTTCGAGGCCTTCGTGCGCGAAAGAATCCCGTCGGACTGCTCGGTGGAGGTGATCTGCTACAAGGGCAGCCGCGCCATCAGCCTGCCCTTCGACATGCCCGAACTGGACATCGCGAGGGGGGCACTCGCCGAGGAATGGGGCGTTCCCGCTGTCACCATCGGAGCGGGCGGCTCGATCCCCATCGTCGGCGACTTCAAGCGGCTGCTCGATCGCAACACGCTCCTCATCGGCTTCGGCCTGGATGACGACCGCATCCATTCGCCCAACGAGAAGTACGATCTCAGGAGCTTCCACAAAGGCACGCGCTCCTGGGCGCGCATCCTGGCGGCATTCGGGGCGAAGGAAGCGTAGGCGAGAGACTGCCCCATCTACTTCGCGAAGCGGGGCGAGACAGCGCCCCGCTCTCCGCGCGACGCGAGGCGTCAGCCTCGCATCTTGGCGTCGATCCAGCCCCAGAGTGCGCGGATCTCCCCGGCGGCCTGTCCCTGGGGCGCGTATTCGGTGACGCCAAGCCCCGCCGCCACGGCGTCCTGGTGGTCGACGCGCTGGACGATCCCCGGTTCTGCCAGGACGCCGAGGCCGCGCAGCTGCGCCGCATAGGCGTCGGTGCGCGCCGAGGGCGGAGGCGGGCATTGATTGAGCACGAGCGCCAGACGGCTCCGCATGCCGAGGCCAACGAGGGCCTGCAAGGTCGGCCGGGCGGCCACGAGGTCGAGCCGCGACGGGCGCACCGGGACCAGGACGAGGTCGGCGGCGCGGAGCGCGGGGGTGGCACCGGTGGCGGCGCCGGCGGTATCGATCAAGACCAGCGTCGTCCCGTTCTCTGACGTCTGGTCGAGGATGTCGGGCAATTGCCCGATCTCCCAGGCCTGGATGCGGTCGACCGTGATGCCGTTCTGGCGGCGCAGGGCGCCCCATCCCATCAGCGAGCCCTGCGGATCGAGGTCGTAGGCGACGACGCGCTCGCCGGATTCCGCGGCCGCGACGGCGAGCGACGCCGCCAGGGTCGTCTTGCCGGTCCCGCCCTTCTGAACGGCCACGGCCATGACGCGCATCCGCCGGTCTTCGGCGGAGGAGACGGTCGTCACGCCGGGAAGCCGGACGACCTGGGGTGACGATGGGCAAGCATCCGCATTCTCTCCCTCGTTCCGGGGCGACCCGCTCCCACCCGAAGCGGGAAGCGCGGCCGACCGCTTTCTCCGGGGCTCAGAACCGTCCGCGGCGCTGCGCGTCGAGGCTCCAAGGACCGGCGCCCGCGGCGGCGAGGTAGAGGAAGAGGAAGCAGAACAGAATGGACGCGTCGCCGCCATTGAGGGCCGGGAACGGGCTCTTTGGCGCATGGGCGATGAAATAGGCGAAGGCCATCTGGCCGGAGAGGATGAACGCCACCGGCCGCGTGAACAGGCCGAGGATGATCATCGCACCGCCGACGATTTCGAGGATCGCCGCGAACCAGAAGAGCGTGAACAGGGCCGGTGCGCTGCCGCCGCCCATGCGCACGGGGAACCCGAACAGCTTCTGCGTGCCGTGTTCCAGGAACAGCACCCCGGCGACGATGCGCAGGATGCTGAGGAGCCGGGGGGCCCAGGTGGCCGAGATCGCGTTGAGGTTCATGCGGGCGACAGTCTCCGACGGGGCGGCCGCTTTTACGGCCAAGCCTGCGCAATCAGCACGAAACCGGGGCCTGCGTCGACTCGTCCTGCGCGAAAAAAGGCAACGCGGCCCGATGAGCCGCGATGCCTTTACCAGTTCGCGTCGATGCTGCGCCGGCTACGGCTCCTTGAAGCCGTAATCAGGCACGCCTTCCTCGTTGCCGTAATACTTGTAGGGCAGGAACTTGCCCGAGAGGTTCATCTTCACCCGGTCGCCCTTGTTGTTGGGCTCGCGCTCCATCGTCATGTTGAAGTCGATGGCCGACATGATGCCGTCGCCGAACTCCTCCTGGATCAGCTCCTTCCAGGTGGTGCCGTAGACCATCACCAGCTCATAGAACCGGTAGATCAGCGGGTCGGTGGGCGGCATCTGCGCGATGGACCCGCGATAGGGCGCCTCGTTGAGCATCCGCTCCTCCGATTCCGTGAGGCCGAACAGCTCCGCCGCCTTCTTCGCCTGGGCTTTCGGCAGCTTCATCTGCCCCATGCAGGCGGCGGTGATGAGGATCGGCGAGATTCCACCGATCTCGTCCTGGATATGCTTCCAGGTCCAGCCCTTCTCGCGTTTGATGTCGAGAAGCTTTTCCGTGAGGCCTTCGCGCTTCATGTGAGTTCTCCGATGGATCGAGACACGGGGGTGAGGGGCGGCGCGTGAGTCTGCGAGGCGCGGATCTACGACGCGGCAGGGACAGCAATCGGCTTCGGCTCGTCCGCACCAGGCCGCACCACGGGCGGGTGGCGCTGGTCGTAGCCGGCGGGCATGGCGTCCCGCAGGCTCTTCGAGCGGCTGACGAGGAAGTCCATCAGGTGGTTGCGCAGGGCGTAGTAGCCCGGCGCGTGATGGAGGTTCGCGCGCTCGCGGCGCTTGGGCAGCGGGTTCTCGACGATCTCCGCCACCTTGGCCTCGGGACCGTTGGTCATCAGCACGATGCGGTCGGCGAGGTAGATCGACTCGTCGACATCGTGGGTGATCATGAAGACGGTCTGGCCGGTCTCGATGCAGATGCGGCGCACCTCGTCCTGCAGGGTGCCCCGCGTGAGCGCGTCGAGGGCCGAGAACGGCTCGTCCATGAGCAGGATCTTGGGCTCGATGGCGAGTGCCCTGGCGATACCGACACGCTGCTTCATGCCGCCTGAAAGTTCTGAAGGGCGCTTATGCTCCGAGCCGGCGAGGCCCACCGTGGCGATGGCCTTGCGGGCACGCTCCTCCACCTCGGCGCGGGACGCCTTGCGCCAGCGCGAGGAGACCGCGTAGGCGACGTTCCCGAGCACCGTTCGCCAGGGCAGCAGGGCGTGGCCCTGGAAGATCACGGCCCGGTCGAGGCTGGTTCCCTCGATCGCCTGCCCGTCGACGATGACGACGCCCTCGCTCGGCGCCTCCAGCCCGGCCAGGATGTTGAGCACCGTGGTCTTGCCGCAGCCGGAATGGCCGATCATGCAGACGAACTCGCCCCGCCGCATGGGCAGCCACAGGTTCTCGAACACGGTGTTCTGCTTGCCGCCGGGCGCGGGATAGCGCCGGGCGATCCCCTCGATGGAGATGAATTTTTCGGAGGACGACATGCGGCTGGTCCCGGCGGCGGGGTCGGGAGCGGTACTTGCGAAGCGCCGCGCGAAGGGAATGAGCTTGCTCATGGGCGCGACCTCACTCGGGGAAGGTGACGAGACGCTGAGCGCGCGCCAGCAACTGGTCGAGGATCATGCCCACGAGGCCGATGACCAGGATCGAGACGATCACATTGGTGATCGAGAGGTTGTTCCACTCGTTCCAGACGAAGTAGCCGATGCCGGTTCCACCCACGAGCATCTCGGCCGCCACGATGACGAGCCAGGCGATGCCGATGGAGATGCGCATGCCGGTGAGGATGGTGGGCGCGGCCGCCGGCAGGATCACCGTGAAGGCGCGCCGGATCGGCCCGACCTCCAGGGTCCGGGCGACGTTCAGCCATTCCTTGCGCGTCCCGGCGACGCCGAAGGCGGTGTTGATCAGCATCGGCCAGAGCGAGCAGATGAAGATCACGAAGATCGCCGACAGGCTCGAATCCTTGATCGTGTAGAGGGCGAGGGGCATCCAGGCGAGGGGCGAGACCGGCTTCAGCAGCTGGATGAAGGGGTCGAGCGCCCGTCCCATCAGCGGCGACATGCCGATGAGGAAGCCGATGGGGATGGCCACCAGCACCGCGAGGCCGTAGCCCAGCGCCACGCGGCCGATGGAATAGGCGAGCTGGATGCCGAGCCCCTTGTCGTTCGGACCACGGTCGTAGAACGGGTCTCTGAGGTGCTTCCAGGCCGTGGCCGCGACGTCGAGGGGGCCCGGCATCGCCGACTTGCCGGTGGTGGCGCTCGCACCCATGAGGGCCGCGTATTCCGGGTCCATCGCCTCGGTCTTGGCGACCCCGCCCACCGCGATCTGCCAGAGCAGCAGGAAGGCGGCGAGGACGGCCAGGGAGACGATGCCGGCGCGGAGCGAGAGGGAGGCCTTCATGGCTCAGCCCGCCCGCTTGATCGAGAAGGAGTTCAGGTACTCCTCGGGTTTGGCCGGATCGAAGACCTTGCCCATCACCGAGAAGGATTTCGACGTGGCGGTCGGCGGAGTGAGGCCGGCCTCCTTCATCAGTCTCGCGGCGTCGGTGGCGAGATAGACCTTCTCGGCCACTGCTTTGTAATCGACATCGCCCTTGATCTGACCCCAGCGCTTCATCTGCGTCATGATCCAGACCGCGAAGGACGACCACGGGAAGGCGTCGAAATCGACGCGGTCCGGCACCTTGCGAACATTGCCGAGGCCGTCGGCGAAGGTTCCGGTGAGCACCTGCTCCACCACCGTCACCGGCTGGTTGAGGTAGTTGGCCGGCGCGATCTGCGCGGCGATCTCCTTGCGGTTCTCGATCTTCGAGGCATAGGCCGTCGCCTCGATCACCGCGCGGAGCAGGGCGGCGTAGGTGTTCGGGGTCTGGGTGACGAAATCCTGCGAGGCCGCGAAGGCGCAGCACGGGTGCCGGTCCCAGATCTCCTTCGACAGGATGTGGATGAAGCCGACGCCATCATAGACCGCGCGCTGGTTGACCGGGTCGGGGGCGAGGAACCCGTCGATGTTGTCGGCCCGCAGGTTGGCGACCATGTCCGGCGGCGGGACGGCGCGGATCTGCACGTCGGTATCGGGGTCGATCCCGGCCTCCGCGAGGTAGTAGCGCAACAGGTAATTGTGCATCGAATAGTCGAAGGGCACCGCGAGCTTGAAGCCCTTCCAGCTCTTCGGGTCGCGCCTGTCCTTGTGCTTCATCGCCAGGGTGATCGCCTGGCCGTTGACGTTCTCCACCGCCGGCATCGTGTAGGGGACGGGGTTGGATCCGACGCCGAGGGAGATGGCGATGGGCATCGGCGCCAGCATGTGGGCGGCGTCGTATTCCTTGTTCAGGGTCTTGTCGCGGATCACCGCCCAGCCGGCGGTCTTCACCACCTCCACGTTCAGCCCCTGCTTCTCGTAGAAACCCATGGGTTTCGCCATGATGATCGGCGTGGCGCAGGTGATCGGAATGAAGCCGACCTTGAGGTCGGTCTTCTCGGGCTTCGCCCCTTGCGCGAAGGCCTCGGCCACGAATTTCGTGGGCAAGAACTGGCTCACGGCGGCCAGCGCCGTCGCCGAGCCGACGCTCCTGAGGAAGGCGCGCCGCTGGGCATCCTCGGGGAACAGGGCCCGCATCACCGCGCCTTCGATGGCCCGAGTGATCGCGGCGTCGCCGGACGGAGCTTCGGCATCGTGCGCGGCTTGATCGCGATGGTTTCCGCAGGAGCAGCCCCCGCGCTTCAAGGTCAGCCGGGCGTTGAACGGATCGTCGAAGAGCGCCATGTCGCGGACCTTTCTGCGGAGACTGTCTCCTCATGGCAAACGCTGTGCCATCCACGGTTCCATTAAAGATCACAACCGGAACAATGGTTTGAGAGATAGACGAGCATTACGAAATATCGTCGATTACGGTTTTTCGTGACGCATGCTACGAGATATCGTGATGGAAAACTCAGTCGCGCCGCCTGCTTCGGCCTATGGCCCCGCCTTCGACAGGGCGGCGGAGGCGATGCTGGTGCTCGATCCGGTGGCCGACGAGATCCGGGACGCCAACCCAGCCGCCGCGCGGCTGCTCGGCTACGATCCCGATGTCCTGCGGGGCATGCGCGTCACCGGCCTTCATCCCGACCAGGTGCCGACGCTGATCGTCTTCACCCAGGCCGTCCAGGCGCGGGGCCGCGATTGGACCCACGCCCTCTCGCCGAGGCACGCGGAGGGGCACGGCCTCCATGTGGAATATAGCGGGACGATCCTGCCGGGCGAGCCGGCGCTCCTCCTCGTCAGCCTTTTCGACCTCGACGAGCGACGCCGCCGCCTCGTGGATACGGAGGCCGATGCGCATATGCGCGCCGGCCTGACCGAGTGGCAGCGGATGGAGCGGATCTTTCGCGATATCGAGCGCGAGAACCAGCTGATCCTGCGCGCGGCCGGCGAGGGCATCTACGGGGTCAATGCCGAAGGCATCACCACCTTCATCAACCCGGCGGCGGAGCGCATGCTGGGCTGGGACGCGGCCGACCTCGTCGGGCGCGACATGCATGCCACCGTCCATCACAGCCACCCGGATGGCTGCCATTACCCGCATCAGGATTGCCCGATCTATGCCGCCTTCCGCGATGGGGCCGTGCATCAGGTGGATACCGAGGTGTTCTGGCGCCGAGACGGCACCCCGATCTTCGTGGAATACACGTCGACGCCGATCCGCGACCGGGGCCGGCTCCTCGGCGCGGTCATCGTGTTCCGCGACATCAGCCAGCGGCGGGAGGCCGACGAGCGCCTGCGCCAGGCCCTGGCGGAGGTCGATTCCCTGCGCCAGCGCCTGGAACTCGAGAACGCCTATCTGCGCGAGGAAATCCGCGAGGGCGGGCACCACCAGGGCATCATCGGCCGTTCTCCGGCCATCGAGGCGACCCTCCGCCAGATCGACCTCGTCGCCGGCACCGACGCCACCGTCCTCGTCACCGGCGAATCCGGCACCGGCAAGGAGCTCATCGCCCGCGCCATCCACGAGGCGAGCCGCCGCCGGGACCGGCCGCTGATCCGGGTGAATTGCGCGGCGATCCCGCGTGAACTGTTCGAAAGCGAGTTCTTCGGCCACGCAAGGGGCGCCTTCACCGGGGCTCTGCGCGACCGGGTCGGGCGCTTCGAACTCGCCGATGGCGGCACCCTGTTCCTCGACGAGGTCGGCGAAATTCCCATCGACCTGCAGGGCAAGCTCCTGCGCGTGCTGCAGGAGCGCCAGTTCGAACGGATCGGCGAGGAACGGACCCGCCTCGTCGACGTCCGTCTCGTGGCCGCCACCAACCGCGACCTCAAGGCCGAGGTGAAGCGGGGGCGCTTTCGCGAGGATCTCTATTTCCGCCTCAACGTGTTTCCCATCGCGGCCGTGCCCCTGCGCGAGCGGACGGAGGATATTCCCCTCATCGCCCAGCACTTCCTGAAGGGCGTGGCCCGGCGGCTCGCCATGCCCGACCTGCGTCTCACGGAAGGCGATGTCCGCCGCCTCGCGCGCTACGACTGGCCCGGAAATGTCCGCGAGCTGGAGAACATCGTCGAGCGGGCAGCGATCCTGGCCGTGCGCGGGCGGTTGCGGTTCGACCTGCCCGAGGCCGAGAGCCCTGGTCCCCTCGAGGGCAGGCGCCCGCAGGGCGAGGTCTCACCTGGCCTCACCCCCGCCACCGAGGCCGAGCGAAGGGCGCGCGACCGGGCCGATATCTCCGCCGCCCTGGTCTTGAGCAAGGGCCGCGTCTTTGGGGCCGGAGGGGCGGCCGAACTGCTCGGCGTCAAGCCGACGACGCTCGCCTCCCGCATCAAAGTGCATGGCCTGACGGGTGTAGGCCGCTCTAACGACAAAGCTCGGTTCTAGTCGATAAACTCGTCCTGCGTGTATCTCGGATGGTTCGAGTTGTTGATGTAGGATATTGAATCGAATTTTCTCGATTGTGAAAGCTTCGCTTGAAGAGTCGCCAGCATAAAAGTGCTCAACACAAAAAGGGATGTGATGAGCGAGAGGCGGTCGGAGGCGCGATACAAGGTCATCCTGCCAGCTCTTTGCTGGGGGCGGCATCGGCAGAATTTTTATGCGGTCACCGACGATCTCTCTTCGGACGGCATTCGTTTCAAGTCATCGGTCGTGCCCGCCGTCGATGAGCGACTGACCTGCAGTATCCGCCATGCCGGATCCCTCGAAGCCATCGTCGTTCGAGCGGAGGCCGCTTCCTTCGCCATCCGCATTCTCAGCGCCGACCATCCCCTCGGGCTCGTGGTGCAGAGCCTCCTCAGCGTCGCCAAATCGCAGAATCCACAGCCCCTGGTGACACGCATCCATCCGCGTATCGTGCCGGAGAGTCAGGACGTGCTGGTCACGACCGAGGCCGGATCGATGCTGCCCGGCCGTGTCATCAACATCTCGGCATCGGGTGTGGCCGTTTCCATGGAGGAGCCCCTCGAAGTCGGCACGCTGATCGTCATCGGAAACACCAGAGCCAAGGTCGCCCGTCGGTTCGACAACGGCATCGGCGCGTCCTTTCTCTCGCCGCTCCAGGCAGGCGCGGTGGGCCCGCATATCGTGCTCTGATCGCGGTCTCAGGGCTGTACGGCGGCGCCGTTCGACCAGGGTGCCGCCGCGAACCGGCTTGTCAGGAAGGCGATGAGCGCAAGCACGCGGGCCGGGCGCGGGTCTCCCGGCGGCGTGACCAGATGCAGGGCGATGGGCGGAAGCTCCCATCCATGCAGCACCCGTTCGAGTCGCCCGGCCCGAAGATCCTCCCAGACCATGAAATCCGGTTGGACTGCGAGGCCGAGCCCGGCGCGAAGGGCGGGAGCCAGGGCGTCGGCATTGTTGGCCCGCAGCGGCCCGGCGGGAAGGATGACCGCCTCCTCGCCCTCGCGGCTCGTGAAGATCCAGCGGTCCGGGCTCGGCAGATAGGCGTAGCCGAGGCAGGCGTGGCGGGCGAGATCGCGCGGATGCTCCGGCCTGCCATGCCGGTCGAGATAATCCGGCGACGCAACGAGGGCGCGGTTCACAAGGCAGAGGCGCCGCGCCCGCAGGGAGGAATCCGCCAGCGCGGCGATGCGCAGGCCGATATCGAAGCCCCCGCCCACGAGATCCACGAGGGCATCGCTGAAATGGAGGTCCACCGAGACCTCCGGATACTGACTGAGGAAATCCGGAAGGATCGGGGCCACGTGGAGGATCCCGAACGACATGGGGGCGGCCAGCCTCACCATGCCGCGCGGAACCGATGACGAGGCCGTGGCCTGGGCTTCCGCCGCTTCGCCCTCCGCGAGGATGCGCGCGGCGCCGTCCCGCGCCGCATGGCCCATCTCCGTCAGGGCGATCTTGCGCGAGGTCCGGTGGAACAGGCGGCTACCGATCCGGGCTTCCAGGCGAGTGATCGCCTTCGAGACCGTGGCCTTCGACAGCCCGAGTTCATCCGCCGCCCGCCCGAAGGACCCTCTCTCGGCAACCTTCGCGAAGATCGCCCAGGCTTCGAAATCCGGCAGTTTCATAGGCGCATTTCCAGAAACGATAGGTTTCCATCGTTTCTGTTTTCATGCGGCATGCCAAGCCCCAGATTGTCGTCATCACGAAGCGGCGCGGTGGCCATCCACCGGCCAGCGCGTCCGGGAGATACGATCATGTCCGATAACGGCCTGCACCACGTCACCGCCTATGCCGGCGACATCCAGCGCAACCTCGATTTCTATCGCCGCGTTCTTGGCCTGCGCCTAGTGAAGAAGACCGTCAATTTCGACGATCCCTCGACCTATCACCTCTATTACGGCGACGAGGCCGGCCGCCCCGGCACGATCCTGACGTTCTTTCCCGTCGCCCATGCCGCGCGGGGACGGGTCGGGATCGGCGAGACGCAGGAGACCGCCTTCCGCGTTCCCCGCGCCTCCATCGGCTGGTGGACCCACCGGCTGATCGAGAAGGGCGTCGACCACGACGCGCTGGTCCAGCTCTTCGGCGAGCCGGTCCTTCGCCTGCGCGATCCCGACGGGATGGTGCTGGCCCTGGTCGGGGTCGACGAGGCCACCGAGGGGGCGCCTTCCTGGACCGGTGCAGAGGTTCCGGCCGAGCACGCCATCCGGGGCTTCCACGGCGTCACCCTGCTCCTCAAAGAGGCGGAGCCGACGGCGCGGATCCTCACCGGGGTGTTCGGCTTCTCCGAGGCCGGGCGCGACGGGGCGATGACCCGCTACGCCAATGGCAGCGGCGTCGGTGGGTTCGTCACCCTCCGGGCGGTGGGCGAGTTCCTGCGCGGCCGGCCCGGTGCCGGCTCGGTCCATCACATCGCCTTCCGGGCGAAGGACGATGCCGAGCAGGCCGCCATGGTGGCCGATCTCACCGGCACCCATGGCCTGCAGGTGACCGAGCAGCGGGACCGCGCCTATTTCCGCTCGGTCTACTTCCGCGAGCCCGGCGGCGTGCTGTTCGAGATCGCCACCGACATCCCGGGCTTTGCCATCGACGAGCCGGCCGAGACGCTGGGCGAGGCGCTCAAGCTCCCCGCCTTCCTCGAAGCGCACCGCGCGCGGATCGAGGAGGTTCTCCCCGTCATCGCCTGACACGGCCGCCCCTCCGCGAGGAGGGGCGGTTCCCACGCACTTTTCGCGAGGCCGTCATGACCAAGCTGTCCTTCACTCACCGTTTCGAGGCCGCGACCGTGGCCGGCTCGCCTCCGCTCCTGCTGCTCCACGGCACCGGCGGCGACGAGAGCGACCTGCTGCCCCTGGGTCGCGCCGTCTCGCCGGGCTCCGCCTTGCTGTCGCCGCGCGGAGCCGTCCTGGAGAACGGCATGCCGCGCTTCTTCCGCCGTCTCGCCGAGGGTGTCTTCGACGAGGCCGACCTCCGGCGACGTGCGCGGGAGCTCGCGGATTTCATCGCGGAGGCCCGTGAGGCCTACGGCATCGCCGCACCGGTGGCGCTCGGCTTCTCCAACGGCGCGAACATCGCCGCCGCCCTTCTCCTTCTCCATCCGGGCGTGCTGGCGGGAGCGGCGCTGCTCCGGCCGATGATGCCGCTCACGGAGCCGCCCGTTCCCGACCTGACCGGCACGCCCGTGCTGATGCTGTCGGGCATGGCCGATCCGATCGTGCCGGCCGAGAACGCCGCGCGTCTCGCCGGAATCCTCGGCCGGGCCGGGGCGGATGTGACGCACGACATCCAGCCGGCCGGGCACGGGCTCGGTCAGGCCGACGTCACGGCGGTTCAGGCGTGGATGGCCCGGATGGTCGAGGGGGAGCGCGCGGAAGCGAGGCTGCTTCGGTAGACCGCCTCGATCCCGTCGAGATGCCGGTCGAGGGTCAGCGGATCGGCCCAGAACAGGTCGTAGGCCGCATCCGACATCCGGCGCGCCTCCGCGTCGTTGGAGAGACGCATGAGGGCGGCGGCGAGGGAATCCGGTTTGCCGGACGCGAACCAGAGACCGTTGACGCCGTCCTCCACCGCTTCCCGTCCGGCGCAGATGTCGCTGACGATCACCGGCGTCCCCGCCGCCAGGGATTCGAGTACGGTGAGGGGCTGGCCCTCGTACCAGACCGAGGGGAAGACGAGGGCGCGGGCCGCGCGCATCAGCGCCTTGACCTCGGCCGGGTTCTTCCAGCCGAGGAAGCGGGCCTCCGGATAGTCCGACTCCAACTGCGCCCGCTGCGGGCCGTCGCCGATGAACACGGCCGTCTGCCCGGCGAGGCGGGCGGCCTCGGCGAAGACGTTCGCGCCCTTCTCGGGCGAGACCCGCCCGACGAAGACGATGTCGCCCAGAGGCCGATCCGCTTTCCGCCCGAGGGGCTCCGCATCCACCGGGTTGGAGACCTCGAAATAGCGCGTCCGTTTCGGCAGGTAGGGGGCGAGAACGGTCTTCTGCAGCCGACTGATGGTGATGACGGTGGCCGCGCTGCCCACCAGCCCCGACCCCCGCATCAAGGCATGGCGGCCGACCCGCATCAGTTTGCGGGCATAGCTCCGGGAATCGCAATTGTAGGCGATGCAGGCGGGCGAGAGCGGGGTGCGGTGGCAGGCGGCCGAGATTGGGTAATCGTAGAAGCCGCCATTGGGGCAGGCGAGATAGTATTCGTGCATGGTGAACACCACCGGCACCCTCGTCGCCTTGAGCACCGGCCCGATGGAGGGCGACAGGGCCTTGGCCCAGCCATGGACGTGGACGACGCTGTCTTCCGGATCGTAACCGGAGAGGAGCGCTTGGAGGCGGAGCGCCGCTGGCCGGTTCCAAAGCCATTGCACGCCGAAACTGGCGAGCGAAGTCGTGAGCGCCACGTCGGTCTGGCCAAGCACGATCACCTCGATACCGGCGGCCGCCAGACGCGGATCGGCCGGGCCGACGGCTGCGAAGAACACGACGCGGTGGCCGCGCCTCGCGAGGCCGAGGGCGCTCTCGATGGCGACTTTCGCCTGCCCACCGTTGATGAAGGCGTGATCGGCGACGATGATGACATTCATGACCGCATCGGACCGGGTGATGGTCATTTACGCGCGATGACGAAAGCGAAGCTCGTGAAGGTCCGCCAGTCGCGGCTCCGGGCGAGGCGGGTGAATGCGTCGTCGATCTGGCGCAGGCCGGGCAGCTTGTGGAAGTAGCTGTAGCCGTAGAACGGCAGCACGACGATCTCGCGAAAGCCGATCTCCTTCAGGAGCGGCACGATCACCGCCTCGCTGCCCCGGCAGTAATTGTAATGCGCCGGGAATTTCGGGTTGCCGCCATCGTCCCTGCGGTCCGGGAACAGGGTGTGGAGCACGGCGCGCGACAGGGCCTCCGGCATGAGCTGGTTGGCGACGAAGGGCGGGGCGAACAGGGTGGGAAAGAAGCTGAGCGCTGCGCCGCCCGGGGTTAGAAGGCCATGGATGTTGCGCCACATCTGCGCCACGTCCGGCACATGCTCCATCACCATCGAGCAATACGCGAAGTCGAACCGGTTTCGGCCGATGGTGTCGAGGGTGGAAGGCGAGGCGATGTCGCAGCAGAGTTTCGAGAATTCGGGCGGCGCGAGATCGAGCTCCTTCTGCGAGATGTCGTTGATCGTCACCCTGATCCCATGCCGGACCAGTTCCGGCGGCTGGAAGACCGGGTCGCGCCCGCCGCCGATCTCGAGATGGTCGCGAAGGTCGTACTCGTTGGTGAGGGCGACGATCGTGTTCTTGTAGTTCTCCCAGCTCCAGTTCCAGTCGGGCGAATAGCCGAGGTCGCGCGCGATGGCGCGGATGTCGCGCGGGGCCACCAGCGGGCGTGTGGCCGACGCCTTGGGGGTGGTCGGATCCGGGTTCGCACTCGTCATGCTCATCGCGATGCGCGCCTTCTGAAGCGGTCGAGCCGCGTTGCAGCAGTGAGGGCTGCTTGTCTGACAACGAGCCTAAAGCGTACCCGGTTACGGAGATCTCACGGTCTTCCGGGCGGTCAATGAATTTCGAAGGCAGCCTTAACGGCCCATGGCCTTAATCGCGCCATCATGGACCGTTGTTCAGGGTGGGCCGGTCGTCTCGGCGCGGTAACTCACCCGCGTCTTCCGACGATGGCCTTCCGAAGGATGCCACGCCTTGCTTCTCCCCGCGCGACGCCATCGTCTTCGTGACGAGCCAGACCGGGGTGACGCCTGATGCTACCGCCGCACCGCTGGTTCTGGATGCTCATTCTCGTCGCCTGCAGCGGCGCCGGGCTCCTCTACGACCTTCTGTTCGCCAACGGCGCCTCGCCGCTGGCCGGGGTGATCTATGGCCTCGCGGTGGGGGCGACCACCCTAGCCTTCGACCGTGGCCTGATCTTCGGCGGCCTTCAGGCGCGCCTGCGCCAGTTGCCGGCGAAGATCTACGTGCTCACGGCCGAGCTCGCCTATGTCCTGATGATCGCCAGCGGCATCGCGCTCGGGGGCCTCGTCGTCTGGGCCCTGGGCCTGACCGGGGACGCGCTCAAGGACGCCGTCAAGATCACGCCTCGGGTCCTCGCCTACTCGCTGGCGGTGTCGGCGATGCTCGTCTTCGTCATCCGCATGCGCGATCTCATCGGCGGCGAGGTGTTCGTGAACTTTCTCGTCGGCCGCTATCACAAGCCGGTGCGCGAGGACCGCATCTTCCTCTTCCTCGACGTCGTCGGCTCCACCGCCTTCGCCGAGACCCATGGCGACCTGAAGGCCCAGGCCTATCTCGGCGCGGTCTTCGCCGCCCTCGCCGAGCCCGTGCGCCGCAACCACGGCTCCACCGACGATTACATCGGCGACATGGCCATGATCACCTGGCCGATGGAGCGGGGCCTCAAGGACGGGCGCTGCGTCGCCTGCGTGTTCGACGTCCTCGATAGGATCGAGGCCGAGGCGTCGATCTGGCAGGCCCGTTTCGGCGTCGTACCCCGTTTGCGGGCGGCGCTGCATGGCGGCTCCATCGTCACAGCCGAAGTCGGGGTCGACCGGCACAAGATCGCGTATTTCGGCGACACGGTGAACGTGACTTCGCGGATCGAGGCCCTGTGCCGGCCCCTGGGCACCGAGATCCTGATATCGGACGATCTCCTCGCCCGCCTTCCGCGCCTGCCCGATGGCATCCACGCCCGCTCGCTCGGCGCCCACGCCCTGCGTGGCCGGGGCCAGCCCCTCGCCGTCTCGACTCTGGAGAGGGTGGTTCCGGCGCTCGAGGAGGCCGAGGGCGGACGGAGCGTGACCGCGCCCTTGGCCGCGCCCTTGGCCGCGCCCTTGGCGGCGTCCGCATGAGCGAGCCGGCCGCCGACCGTTCGATCGTCGTCTACATCGACGCCGATGCCTGCCCGGTGAAAGACGAGACCTACCGGGTCGCCGGCCGCTACGGCCTGCATGTCTACGTGGTGGCGAACAGCTTCATCACGCTGCCGCGCGAGCCTTGGATCGAGCGCGTCGTCGTCAGCGACCGTTTCGACGCTGCCGACGATTGGATCGCGGAGCGCGCCCGGCCGGGGGCCGTCGTCGTCACCTCGGACGTACCCCTCGCCAGCCGATGCGTGAAGGCGGGCGCCGAGGTGCTCGCGCCGACCGGGAAGCCCTTCAGCGAGAGCGGGATCGGCCTCGCCCTCGCCACCCGCAACCTGATGCAGGATCTGCGCGAAGCGGGAGCGGTCACAGGCGGCCCGCGACCGTTCTCGGCCCGGGACCGCTCGGCCTATCTCGGCGCGCTCGACCGAACCGTGATGCGGCTCAAGCGGGGCGGCTTCGGCTGACGTTCGCCCTGTCCCGAGCCGCGTCCGGGATTCGTTTCGGCTTCGTCACGAGCCGTTCCCCATGGCCTCGCCGAAGGACTGGACTAGCCTGTCCTCCAGCCGACCCTTCATGTCCGAGAGGATCGCCATGGCGACGGCGTTCGGCATGGCCGGCTTGTAGGCGCGTTTCTCGGTCAGCGCCGAGTAGATGTCGCAGATCGTCATCAGCCGCACGGTATCGCCGATGGAATCCCCGCTGAGGCGGTCGGGATAGCCCGAACCGTCGAGCATCTCGTGATGATGCCGCACGGCGCCGAGGGTGAGGGCATCGCAGCCGGCCGCTTTCAGCTTCTCGTAGCCGATGACCGGATGCGTGCGCATGACCGTCATCTCTCCTTCGTCGAGCCGGCCCGGCTTGTTGAGGATCGCCAGCGGAATCCGGGCTTTCCCCAGATCGTGGAGCAAAGCGGCGCGGACGAAGTGATTGCGGTCGCTGGCCGAGAAGCCGAGGTGAAGCGAAAACTTGGCGGCAACGCCTGCCACCAGCAGGCAATGCTGGTAGGTGGCGTCATCATGCGTCCAGACCCGGTCGAGCCAACGGGTCAATCCGCCGTCGCGAACCGCTTCGATGATCGGTTCGAGGCTGGCATCGACCTGTGCCAGAGCGACTGGGCCGTTCGACCGGGCGCCATCGAACAGGCGGGTCAGGACTTCGGTGGCCCGTGCCACGCCGCGCTCGATGCTCCGCACCGGCCTGTCCGCACGGTCCTGGATCACCTGCGTCATCATCGTGCGGGCGACCATGGCGGGGGGCGTGTGCGCCGAGAGGCAGCACGTCGCGCCGAGGTTCTTGGCGTCGCGTAGGCCGTTCTCGCTCGTGTTGCGCAAGAGGCAGATGATGGGAACGTCCGCGCCGTTGAGCTTCGCGAAGGCCCGGCGCATGGCGGTCACGGCGTCGCGCCGAGCGAGTGTCACATCGGATATCGCACCAATCGTCTCACGCGTGATGTCGAAGGCCGCATCGAACCGGACGACCTTGCAATCCGCTACGAGGCTCAGTTCGCCGCGCAAGATCTCGCTGCTGTCCGGCCGGTCTGTGATTAATAGGACTGTCCCATCCAGCATTCGCACTAAGCCCGAGATCCGGCGATACCCACGGTTTCGTTATAATTTGTAAATATGGAAAGAGGCTTAATCCAGTCATGATGTATAATGATAAAAGCACAATGTGACATGCGACAGGTCGTGACCTACTGAGAGTGCAACTTGAGATGTGTCTGAATGGAGGATGCAGCTTCATTCGCCGCTCTCGTACCTTCTTCATAGGCTCCACCGGCGGTTCCCCATTGCAGACGGGACAGCGCCTCACCGGCGAACCAGATCTTGTTGCCCGGCGATGTTTGAAGTTGCGTCCGTGCCGGAGCATGTCCGGGCGGGACCACGGCCCATGAACCGAGCGACCACGGGTCGTGGCGCCACTCGCTGACGGCCGGAATGGAGAGATCGTGCAGGGCGCGATGGCCGACATGGTCCGCCAGGACAGCGCGCACGAGGCGCCGGACAGAATCCGGGTTCCGGCCCCGGGCATCGAGGGACTGGGTCATCGGCGTGTCGAGTTCGAACAGATGAAACGGTGTCCCATCCACGCGTGTGAGCAGTCCGGGAGGTTTGTGGCGTCCGCCCGTCAGGGCGGCGAGCCGGTCGCGCCCGAGGAAGGGTGCGGACGGCCAGTGCAGCACGGCGTGTTCGTAGATCCCGCTGGAGAACCCGTCGATGGCCGCGCGCGTCTCGGGCGGCAGAGACGGGGTGAAGAGCGGTGCTGCGCGCAGCACCATCATCGGGATCGTCACGATCACCGCCGCGGCCCGCCGCACCGATCCGTCCGCCCCCTCCACGGTGACACCGGTTCCCGACCAGTCGATGCGCACGACCGGCGTGTTCAGGGCGATGGGAAGCCCCTGCGCCAGACGGGCGAGATAGCCGCCGAAGCCGCCGGCGATGAAGTAATTGTCGCCGTATTCCATGCTGGGGAAGTCTTGGAGAGAGATCTCCGTGAGCGGGCGCCCGGAGACGAGGCCGTGGACGAGGGCGATGCGTTCCGCCCAAGGGCCCAGACCGGGCGGGAGGGCACTGGAAGCCGGGCGGTCGGGGCCTTCGAGGCCGGCCTGGCTGGTCAGGGCGCGATCGGCCACCGAGAAGGCACGGGCATGGGCCGCGACTTCCGCCCGGCGTCCTTTCCGGCCCGACACGAGCAGGTGTCCCTCCTGCGCGGCGACCCGCAGGGGCTCGCCACGCGCCTTGCCCAGGCGAACCAGTGGATTGATCGGTCCGGCATGGAGCCAATGCCCGCCGAGATCCACCGGGTGGCCGCGCAGCATCGTGGTAAGCAGCCGACCGCCGATCCGATCACGCGCCTCCAGCACCGCCACCGAGATGCCCCGCTCCGTAAGGGTCCGCGCCGCGGCGATGCCGGCGGCGCCTGCGCCGACCACGATCACATCCGCGTGGTCGGGCAGCGGTGCGAGGCGCGGCGCGATGCTCTGCCGCAAGTGGCTGTGGGCGGGACGGGGTGTGGGGACCATGCGGAGGGTTGTTTCCGGGGGATGTCCGTGATCGGCGAAGCAGGGGAGAGTGCGTGGTGATTCTCTACCAGCCGTTACGGTGGGAGAACATTGCACGGACTCGTGTGAGGCTCATCCTTCATGTCGCATCGTTGGAGAGGCCATGCCGCACCGCGAAAGACCGGCCGGGGTTGCGCCGCAGCGCAGGCGACGCCAGAACCCGGCGCTGACGGCCGGGCCTGTCCGGGCACCCGTCTTCCCTCGTGCGGAACAAGGATTCGGCCGCCATGCTCATTCAGGCTGCCTACGCTGCCCTCAGGCAGGTGCTTTCGCCGCCTCTGCGCGCCATCCTGTGGAAGTCGCTCGCCCTGACGATCGGGCTTCTCATCCTGATCTGGGCTGGCCTCACCAAGGCGATCGACTGGTTCCTGGCGAACCATCATCTCTCGGCGAGCTATCCGTTCCTGGATACTCTGGCGGTCTTCTTCGCCGGCGCCGGCCTGTTCATCGGCCTCGCCTATGTCATGCCGGCGGTCTCGATCCTGGTCGCGGGCTACTTCCTCGACGACGCGGCGGCCATCGTGGAGCGCACCGATTTTCCGGGTGACGCCCCGGGCACGGCACTGCCGATCGGCTCGGCGATGCTCTACGCCTTGCGCTTCGCGGGGCTCGCCCTGCTGGTCAACCTCGTGGCGCTGATCCTGTTCTTCGTGCCGGGCGTGAACCTCGTGGCGTTCTTCCTCGCCAACACCTACCTGCTCGGACGCGAGTATTTCGAACTCGCCGCCGGGCGCTTCCGGCCCATGGCGGAAGCGGGGGAGATGCGCCGGCATTTCGGCATGACCACCATGACAGCCGGCGCCACGCTGGCGGGGCTGATGGTGGTGCCCGTCCTCAACCTGCTGACGCCGCTCTTCGGCATCGCCCTGATGGTGCATGTCCATAAGGGATTGAGCCGGAAGGCTGCTTTGACCGGACCGGATCCGCGCAAGCGGCTCGGATAATGCCCCGTTCATGGCAGGTCGTCGCCAAAATGTGAGGTCGAAATCGGAGCTGTAGGGCCTGCCATTGGCCGGGGGCTCCCGGCTCCTGAATGTTCCGACACGCCTGGTTGGCCACACAGATGGCGGTCTCTTTCGGGGAGACGCCGAGCCCGGGAAGGTGCGTCATGGGTGATCCGTCCTGATGTTGTGGCGATGCAACCTCGCTCACGATCCCACATCTCGATAGGAGCAGCCGCCTTCAGCGGACCCGCGGCCGGACCCCAATCACCGCGTCTGTCTAAGTATTGGCTTCGGGCCTCGGGATTAGCATGGAAATTTTGACGGTCATGTCACTTGCTTTGGGTTCACTTCCCGGCCTTCGCCAGCTTGAGGAAGTTGCCGATGGTGCAGATCATCGCTCATTCGCCCCAGATCTTGTCGAGGCCTCGGGGTAGGAACCGGCGCGAGCCTCGGGTCTGCTCGATCTACCCAAACACGCGCTCGACCACCTGCTTCCAGCGGCCGCCCGCCGCTTAAACCGTGCCGTCATCGCACGCATCGGGGACGTCTTCGTCAGCTTCCGGCGACCGGCCCCATCCGTCTCGCCGTGACACCCCCGCCGCGGAGCCAGATGGGTTATGATCCGCGGCTCCTGCAGCCCGACGAGGTTCGCCTCCTTGGCATCGCCAGCATCCTCAATCGTGCAGCGACGACAGGAACTGACGCAGCTCGGGCGTCTTCGGAGCGCCGAACACCTCCGCGGGCGGGCCGATCTCGTGGACCAGCCCTTGATGCATGAAGATCACCCGGTCGGCGACCTTGCGGGCGAAGTTCATCTCGTGGGTGACCATCAGGAGGGTCATGCCCTCCTCGGCCAGCGATTCCACCACCCGAAGGACTTCGCCGACGAGTTCGGGGTCCAGCGCGCTGGTGATCTCGTCGCAGAGCATGATCGCCGGGTCCATGGCCAGCGCCCGGGCGATGGCCACGCGCTGCTGCTGCCCGCCGGAGAGTTTGTCCGGCATTGCGTCGAACTTCTCCGCCAGACCCACGCGGGCGAGGAGCTGGCGGGCGCGGGCCTCGTTCTCGGGGCCCCCGCGCTTCTTCACGAGGTGCGGCGCCAGCATGACGTTGCGCCCCACCGAGAGGTGCGGGAACAGGTTGAAGTTCTGGAAGATCATGCCGACGCCCTGGCGAAGCTCACGCATGGCCTTGGCGTTGTCGTAGAGCAGGTGCTTTCCGTCGACGATCAGCGAGCCGTGTTGGAACACCTCCAGGCCGTTGATGCAGCGCAGGAGCGTGCTCTTGCCGGAGCCGCTCTTGCCGATGATCGCCAGCACCTCGCCGCGCGCCACGTCGAGGTCGATGCCGCGCAGGACCTCGTGGGTGCCGTAGGATTTGCGCAATGCCGTGATCCGCAGGATCGGGGCGCCGACCCGGGTGTGGGGCGTACCGGCGAGGCCGCCCGTCGGCAGCGGCTCGGGAACGGCATTCATGCGAGTTTCCTTTCGAGGACACGGGCATAGAGGCTGATGGGGAAGCACAGGGCGAAGTACATCGCCGCCACGCAGGCATAGGTCAGCATCGGCTCGTAAGTGACGTTGGCGATCATGCCGCCGGCCTTCGTGAGTTCCACGAAGCCGATCACCGAGGCGAGCGCCGTGCCCTTCACCACCTGGACCAGGAAGCCCACCGTGGGCGCTACCGCGATCCGCAAGGCCTGGGGCAGGATGATGTGGCGGAACTGCTGGCCGAAGCTCAGCGCCAGACTGGCGGAGGCTTCCCACTGCCCGCGCGGGATCGCGGCGACGCAGCCGCGCCAGATCTCGGTCAGGTAGGCGGAGGCGTAGAGGGTCAGCGCCACGCAGGCCGCGAGCCAGGCGGAGGTGTTCACCCCCACCATCGCAAGGCCGAAATACAGAAGGAACAGCTGCATCAGCAGGGGCGTGCCCTGGAAGAGCTGCACATAGGCGCCCACGCCGCGCTCGAGGACGCGTCGTCCCGAGAGCCGCAGGAGCAGGAGGCCAAGGCCGACGATCGTGCCCCCGAGGAAGGCGATCAGGGAGAGCGCCACGGTCCAGCGCGCGGCGAGGAGCAGGTTACGGACGATGTCCCAGAGGGTGAATTCCGGCATGGCGACCTCCCTAACGGCCGAACAGGAAGCGCGGCCCGGCCCAGTTGAGCAGGTTGCGTACGAGGATCGCGAGGGCGAGGTAGATCAGGGTGCCGACGATGTAGGCTTCGAAGGCCCGGAAGTTCCGGCTCTGAATCAGGTTGGTGGCGTAGCTCAGTTCCTCCGTCGAGATCTGGCCGCAGACGGCCGATCCCAGCATGACGATGACGATCTGGCTCACCAGGGCCGGCCAGACCTTCTTGAGGGCCGGGGGCAGCACCACCCGGGTGAAGACCTGCGCCCGGGTCAAAGCGAGGCTCTCGGCGGCCTCGATCTGCCCGCGCGGCGTCGCCTCGATGCCGGAGCGCAGGATCTCGGTGGCGTAGGCCCCGAGGTTGATGGTCATGGCGAGGATCGAGGCCAGGGCTGGCGACAGCCGGATGCCGAGTTCCGGCAGGCCGAAGAAGATGAAGAATAGCTGCACGATGAAGGGCGTGTTGCGGATCAGCTCGACATAGGCGCCGGCGAGCCAGCGCAGCGGACGCGGCCCGCTGGCCCGCGCCCAGGCGCAGAGAATGCCGATCATTCCCCCCAGCAGGGTGGCGACCGCCGTCAGGCCGATGGTCCAGGCCGCCCCCCGGACGAGCAGGGGCCACTGGGCGAGGATGCTCGCGAAGTCGAGTTGCAGCGGCATGGACGGTCGGGGACCCCGGCAGGCGGCGTGAGCGAGAGCCGGCCCAGCGGGACGGCCCTCGGCGGACGGGCGAGTTTCAGAGCGGCAGGTTCTCGAGGGCGGGTTCTACAGGGGGAGGTCGCCGGTCCCGCGCTTCAGCCATTTCTGCGAGAGGGCTTCGAGGGTGCCGTCCGCCTTGGCGGCCAGGACGATCTCGTTGACCTTCTTCAGGAGAGCGTCCTCGCCCTTGGCGATGCCGACGAAGCAGGGGCTGTCACGTAGCAGCAGCTTGTACTCGATGCCGAGATTAGGGCTCTTGCGGCTGAGCACGCCGATATTCGAGACGCTGGTGGCGATGACCTGGGTCTGCCCGGCCGCGAAGGCGGCGGTGGTGGCGGCCTGATCCTCGAAGCGCTGGATCTGGGTGGAGGCGGGGGCGACCTTGCCCAGCATCTCGTCCTCCATGGCGCCGCGCGTCACCGCCACGGACTTGCCCGCGAGGTCGTCGAAGCTCTTGATGGGAAGGGATTTCAGCGCGAACACGCCCTGGTAGAAGGGCGCGTAGGCGGCGCTGAAATCGATGATCTTCACCCGCTCCTCGTTCTTGCCGAGCGTCGAGACGATGAGGTCGATCTTCTTCGTCTGGAGGTAGGGGATGCGGTTGGCGCTCACCACCGGCACCAGTTCCACCGTGGCGCCGAGCTTGGCCCCGATGAGGTTGGCGACATCGATGTCGAGGCCGATCGGCTTCAGGTCGAGGCCGACGAAGCCGTAGGGCGGGTAATCGGCCGGCACGCCGATCTTCACGACCTTGGACTTCTCGATCTGAGCGAGCGCCTCCTGGGCCTGAACGCTCCCTATCGACAGCAGGGCGGAACTCAGGCCGAGGGCGAGGAGGAGGCTGCGTTTGGTCAGGGACATCGGCAAATCAAACTCTCTTGGGGAAACGAGCTTTCTTGCAGAGACCGCCGCTGCGAAGACCGCCGCGGGGCATCGGCGATTGCGGGGGGCCTCTGCATTCGCGAGGCCTGTGCAATTCTTGTGCACTTGGCAGCGCGGTCGGGGGACAGGGCGTGACGAACGTCAAGCCGCGAGCCCGGACACGTCCTTCGCCGCCGCCCCGGTCAGCGCCGTGAGGAGCAGGTCGACGCCGTCGAGGAGGTCGGCGGTGTCCATGGCCTCGTGCGGGTTGTGCGATCCGTTGGCGTTGCGCACGAACACCATCGCGGCGGGCACGCCGGACCCGGCGAAGACCGCGGCGTCGTGGCCCGCCCCGCTCGGGACGCGCTCCACCGGCGCGCCCCGCGCCGCGCCGGCCGCCTCCAGCTGTGCGATCCAGCCCGCATCCATGGCGGCCGGGGCCGAGGTGAGGGCCGCGTCGAAGTCGAAGCTGACGCCCCGGCTCGCGGCGATGCCCCGGCAGGCCTCCTGGAACAGCTGGTCGAACCGCGCCAGCGTGTCCGAATCCTGGCTTCGGATCTCGAAGCTGAACGTCACTTCGCCGGGGATGACCGAGACGGCGTGCGACTGCACGGATGTCGTGCAGGTTCCCGCCGTCATCACGAGGTCGACGCCCATCTGGAGCAGCACGCGCCAATGCTCGTCCATGCTCGACAGGAGTTCGGCCACCGCGAGGAGCGCGTCCTTGCGCAGCCAACGCGGCACCGCCCCGGAATGCCCGGCCTCGCCCACGCAGCGAATGCGGTGGCGGCGGATGTTGCCGCGAATGCCCGTGACCACCGCCGAGGGCCAGCCCCGCGCGATCATCACCGGCCCCTGCTCGATATGGAGTTCGAGATAGGCGGCGATCTCGTGCGGCCGCAGCAACGCTTCGCCCCGCGAGACCGCATCGACATCGACGCCGCTGCGGGCCATGGCCTCGCCGAGGGTGCCTCGGCCGGCGCGATGGGGCAGGGCCAGGGCCGAGGCGGGCAGCCGGCCGAGAAGGGCCAGCGAGCCCGTATAGGCCTTGCCGTACCAGGCGCTCTCCTCCCCGCGCAGGGCCAGGACCCGCAGGGGCGGCGCCAGTCCGGCCCGGCCGCGCAGGCGGTCGAGCACCAGCAGGCCGGCGACGACCCCGGCGAGACCGTCGAAATTGCCGCCCTGCGGCACCGAATCGAGGTGCGAGCCGATCACGACCGGGGGCTCTAAGCGCGCATCCTCGGGCAGTCGCAGCCAGAGGTTCTGGAAGCGATCGCGCTCCGCCGCGAGGCCGAGGTCGGCGGCGAAGCCCTCGATGGCCCGCATCGCCGCCTCTTCGCCCGGGCCGTAGGCCTCACGGGTGACGCCGAGCCCGTCGCGCGAGAGATCCGCCACCGCGTCGAGGATGCGGTTCGCCAGGTGTAGGGGCCGGCTCACGCGCCGACTCCGCCATGGGCGAGGGACCACGCGACCGGGTCCACCGTGAAGGCGTCGAGCATCGCTCCGGCCTCCGGACTGAGCTCCCCGGCCTCCCGCAGGGCGGCGAGGAGGTCGCGCCACGTCGTGAGGGCGTGGAGGGCCAGGGCATGCTCGGCCCAGCGCGCGGCGGAATCGGGATAGATCCCGTAATCGACCACGACGAGGACGTCGGCGATCGCGGTTCCGGCCTCGCGCAGAGTCCGGGCCGCCGCGATCTTGGAGCGGCCGTCCGTGGTGACATCGTCGACGAGGAGAAGGCGGGCCTCGTGGGGCAGGCGTCCTTCCAGGCGGGCTTCCTGGCCCCAGCCCATCGGCTTCTTGCGCAGGTAGAGAAGCGGCAGGCGCAGGCGCTCGGCGATCCAGGCCGCGAAGGCGATGCCGGAACTCTCCGCCCCAATGATCGCGTTGACGCCGCTCTCGGCGACAGTCCCGGCGAGGCGCGCGGCCGCGTGATCCATCGCCAGAGTCCGCAGGGCCACATCCGACATCAGCAGGCGGGTGTCGACATAGACCGGGCTCGCCCAGCCGGAGGTGTAGATGAAGGGCTGGCCGGTGGTGAGGCGCACGGCACCGACCTGCACCAGCGCCTGGGCCACCCGCGCGGAGGACGCGGCCGGCTGGAAGGTTGAGGACATCGCGACGTTTTCCGGGAGTGTCGGGGGAAGCGAGGCCGCAACCTAGGCAGGGGCTCGGGGCCCGAGAAGTTCAATCTCCGGCGTCCAGGCATCGCATTCCGCGACGGCTCGGCCGACCGTCGGCCCGCGATGGCGCCGGTTTTGCCTGCCGACACGGCGAACTTCGTCAAGCCGGAAAGCCCCTTCGTGCCGTCGCCGCGCCACTTCCTTCGCCAGCTCGATCTCGGGACGCTGGAGCTGTTCGTGCTGATCTGCGAGACCGGCAGCATCGCGCGGGCGGCCGAGCGCGGGCAGATCGCGGCCTCCGCCCTGAGCCGCCGCGTCGCCGAACTCGAAGCGGTGATCGGCCATCCGCTGCTGGCCCGCCATGCCCGCGGCGTCCGGCCGACCTTCCTCGGCGATCAGCTGCGCCAGCACGCCCTGACGATCCTGCTGAACGTAGAGCAGTTGCGCAGCGACCTCTCCGAATTCGCCGGCGGGGTGCGTGGGCGCGTCCGCCTCAGCGCCAGCGCCTCGGCGGTGGAGCAGTTCCTGCCCGGCGACATGGCCCGCTTCGCGCGGACGCATCCCGACATCCGTATCGACCTGCGCCAGCGCAGCAGCCGCAGCGTGGCGCAGGACGTGATCGAGGGCGAGGCCGATCTCGGCATCTGCGGCGCCTGCGAGCCCGGCCTTCCCTTGTCGGCGCGGCCCTACCGCACCGAGCGCCTCGTCCTGGTGATGCCGCAAGGGCATGCGCTGGGTGTCCGCAGCCACGTGGCCTACGCCGAATCCCTGGATTTCGAGCAGGTCGGCATGCGCGGCAGCAGCACGGTGCAGATCCACCTCAACCGGGTCGCCCGCGAGGCCCGGCGCGCCCTGCGTCAGCGGGTCGAGGTCGACAGCCTCTCGACCATGTGCCGGATGATCGAGTGCGGCATGGGCATCGGCGTGATGGCCGAAGGTGCCTTCCAGGCCCTGGGCGAGCGCCACCTGCATGCGGCCGAGCTCACCGATGCCTGGGCGGTGAGCGCCCTCAACCTCTATGCCGTCGATTTCGCAGCCCTGTCGGGGCCGGCAATGCGGTTCGTCGAGGGGCTTCTCGCGCCGGAAGCCGTCGCCGATACCAAGCTTCAGTGAGCCATGATCCATGAGTCAGGCTCGCTGAGGCCCTGCGGACGAAAGCCCCTGCGCGGCCGCGTGGGTAAACTGCAATAATTCAAGCTCGCGAGACGGGTGTTGTTGTAAATTATCTCACACTTGCTTTCGAGTTTTGCTCGCGACGGCTGCATACTGAGGTATGATTTACAATAATGCCTCTATAATTTGTAATCTGCAAAATATTAATTAACATTTGGCTGATAAGGGCGCATTTTATAAGTACAGATACGATAATTAGTGCGTATGCCGGTTTTTTGACTAGAACAGTCCGATAATTCGCAGTAGGGAAGGGCGCCCAGAAGGCATGGTGCCGACGACCCCATGTCCCCCCAAGGCCTCGCACTGCATTGGCTCCCGATGTGGAGCCTTCCACGAACCTGAACGAAGGGCGGCCTCGCGATGCGGCGGAGCCGTGGGGATGAGTCATGACGCTGCCGAACTCGACGACCGACGTGACCGACCTGAACAAGGCGACTGGCATCGTCACGACGGCGAGCCGTGCCGGCACGTTGAAGGCGGGCGACACCGTCACCTTCACGCTGGAGACGGAAACGACCGTCACTGTCACGGGCGCGCCGCGGCTGACCCTGAGCAACGGCGCAACCGCCACCTATGCCGGCCTCGACGGGCAAGGGCGCGCGACCTTCACCTATACGATCGCGGCCGGGGAGGACGACGCGAGCCTCACCGTCACCGGCCTCGATCTCGACGGCGGATCGCTGGACAGGCCCGGCCAACTCGGCTTCGTGGCGGCACAGAATGTAGCGGTCGGCTCTGACCCTATGAGTGTGGCGGTCGCCGACGTGAACGAGGATGGCAAGCTCGACATCCTCACCGCGAATATCGGCAGCAGCACGGTTTCGGTGCGGCTGGGCGACGGGGCCGGCGGCTTCAGCGGCGCGACCGACGTAGCCGTCGGCTTCGCACCTATCGGCATGACGGTCGCCGACGTGAACGGAGATGGCAAGCTCGACATCCTTACCGCGAATATGGCCGACAATAGCGTCTCGGTGCGACTGGGTGATGGGGTCGGCGGCTTCAGCGGCACGACCGACGTAGCCGTCGGCTCCGAGCCTATGAGCGTGACAGTTGCCGACGTGGACGGCGACGGCGATCTCGACATCCTCACCGCGAACAGCGGCAACAGAACGGTTTCGGTGCGGCTGGGTGACGGGGACGGTGGCTTCAGCGGCACGACCGAAATAGCCGTCGGCGCCGACCCCTTCAGCGTGACGGTGGCCGACGTGAACGGCGACGGTAAGCTCGATATTCTCACCGCGAACGGCGGCAACGGTACCGTCTCGGTGCGTCTGGGCGACGGGGCTGGCGGCTTCAGCGGCACGACCAACGTAGCCGTCGGCTCCGACCCCTTCAGCGTGACGGTCGCTGACGTGAACGGCGACAACCGGCTCGACATCCTCACCGCGAACAACGGCAACGGCACCGTCTCGGTGCGTCTGGGCGACGGGGTCGGCGGCTTCAGCGGCACGACCGACATAGCCGTCGGCGCCACCCCATTCAGCGTGACGGTCGCCGACGTGAGCGGCGACGGCCATCTCGACATCCTCACCGCGAACGGCGACAGCGGCACCGTCTCGGTGCGGTTGGGCGACGGGGCCGGCGGCTTCAGCGGCACGACCGACATAACCGTCGGCGGCCAGCCTCGCAGCGCGACGGTGGCCGACGTGAACGGCGACGGCCGGCTCGACATCCTCACCGCGAACACCGGCGGCAGCAACTCAGCCTCCGTGCTGCTCAACACCTCGATCACCGCGCTGTCCTTCGACCCGGCCAGCGTCTCCAGCGCAACCACGGGCGCCGATACCGACCTGGCCATAGACACCACCGCCCCGGACCTGACCGGCACGCAGACCGTGCTCGCCGACGGCACGGAGGACACCGCCTACACGGTGACCGAGGCGCAGTTGCTCGAAGGCTGGGCCGATGCGGGCACCGCGATGCTGACCGTGTCGGGCCTGACCTCGTCCAGCGGCACGGTCACGGCGAACCCGGACGGCTCCTTCACCATCACGCCGGCGGCGAACGCCACGGGTCCGGTGACGCTGACCTACGGCGTCAGCGACGGCACCAACGCCCCGGCCCCCGCGACCCGCAGCTTCTCGCTCACAGCGGTCAACGACGCGCCGTCGTTCAGCGGCGTTGGGACCGGCGCGGTTCTCACCCCGGTCGGCGCCGGCACGTCGGGCGACTTCGGCCGAAGCGTCGTGATCCAGGCGGACGGCAAGATCGTCGTCGCCGGCTATGGCGTGGGCAGCGGTGGCTCTCTCGAGTTCGCGGTGGTGCGCTACAACACGGATGGCAGCCTCGACACCACCTTCGGCACGGGCGGCAAGATCCTCACCCCGGTCGGCACGGCGAACGGCGTCGGTAACAGCGTCACGGTACAGGCGGACGGCAAGATCGTCGTCGCCGGCTGGGGCAGCGGCAGCGGGACCGGCCAAGACTTCGCAGTGGTGCGCTACAACACGGACGGTAGCCTCGACACCACCTTCGGCACGGGCGGCAAGATCATCACCCCGGTCGGCACCGGCACGTCGAGCGATACCGGCAACAGCGTCACGGTGCAGGCGGACGGCAAGATCGTCGTCGCGGGCACCGGCGCTGGTAGCGGGACCGCCAACGATTTCGCGGTGGTGCGCTACAATGCGGACGGCACCCTCGACACCGGCTTCGGCACGGACGGCAAGATCCTCACCCCGGTCGGTACCGGCACGTCGAGCGACATCGGCTACAGCGTCACGGTTCAATCGGACGGCAAGATCGTCGTCGCGGGCCGCGGCGTCGGCAGCGGTGGCACCGACATCGCGGTGGTGCGCTACAACGCCAACGGCACCCTCGACACCGGCTTCGGCACGGGCGGCAAGATCCTCACCGCGGTCGGCACCACCACGTCGAGCGATTACGGCAACAGCGTCACGGTTCAGGCGGACGGCAAGATCGTCGTCGCCGGCTACGGCCAGGGCAGCGACGGCCAAGACTTCGCGGTGGTGCGCTACAACGCGGACGGCAGCCTCGACACCGGCTTCGGCCCGAACGGGACCGGCACGATCCTCACCCCGGTCGGCGCCGGCACGTCGTCCGACCAGGGCTACGGCGTCACGGTCCAAGCGGACGGCAAGATCGTCGTCGCGGGCCAAGCCGTCGGCAGCGGTGGCACCGACTTCGCGGTGGTGCGCTACAACGCGGATGGCAGCCTCGACACCACGTTCAACGCCCCGAGATCGCTCGGCGGCACGGTGGCGTTCATCGAGAACGGCGCCACCGTCATCCTCGACAGCGACGCCACCCTCTTCGATACCGAACTCGACGCGCTGCAAAGCGGCGTCGGCGACTATGCCGGCGCCACGCTGACGCTTGCCCGTCAGGGCGGGGCGAATGCGCAGGACACGTTCGGCTTCGCCCCCTCCTCCTTCACGGTCTCGGGCAACAGCCTGCTCGACACGAACGGGGCGACCTTCGCCACCTTCACCGACACGGCCGGCACCCTCACCGTCACCTTCACCGGCACGAACGTCGCCACCTCGGCGCTGGCCGACGCGGTGGCGCGCGCCGTCACCTACGCCAACACCTCCGAGGCGCCCGCCTCCTCCGTCACGCTCGCCTGGACGTTCTCGGACGGCAATACCGGCGCCCAGGGCACCGGCGGAGCCGCGACCACCACCGGCACCACCACCGTCACGATCACGGCGGTGAACGACGCGCCGCGTCTCACCGGCACCCAGGCGACGCTCCTGGCCGGCACGGAGGACACCGCCTTCATCGTGACGGAGGCCCAGCTGCTGCAGGGCTTCGCTGATCCCGAGGGCACCGCCCTCGTCCTCTCCGACCTCAGCGTCGACCACGGCACCATCGTCAGCAACGGGGCGGGCGGCTACACCGTCACCCCGGCCGCCGACTACAACGGCCCGCTCGTCATCAGCTACAGCGTCGGAGACGGCGCGGCTTCCATCCCCGCCACCCTGAGCACCACCCTTGAGGTCGTGAACGACGCGCCGGTTCTGACGCAGCCAGTGACGATCGAGGTCGCAGAGAGCGCGGCACCCGGCACGGTGTTCGCCACCCTCGCGGCAACCGACGTGGACGATGCCGGCTCGGCGCTGCGCTACACCATCACCGCCGGCAACGCGGATGGGCTGTTCACGATCGACCCCGTCACAGGCGTAGTCACGCTGGCTGAGGGACAGCACCTCGACTACGAGACCGCGCCCAGCCACGCGCTGACGGTGGTCGCGACCGATGCGGCGGGCTTGGCCGGTGTCGCCAGAACCCTGACCATCGACGTCACCGACCTGAACGAGGCGACCGGCATCGTCACGACGGCGAGCCGTGCCGGCACGCTGAGGGCGGGCGACACCGTCACCTTCACGCTGGAGACGGAAACGGCCGTCGCTGTCACCGGCGCGCCGCGGCTGACCCTGAGCAACGGCACAACCGCCACCTATGCCGGCCTCGACGGGGAAGGGCGCGCGACCTTCACCTATACGATCGCGGCCGGGGAGGACGATGCGAGCCTCACCGTCACCGGCCTCGAACTCAATGGCGGATCGCTGGACAGGTCCGGCCTGCTCGACTTCGCGGCGGCACCGAACGTCACGGTGGGCGGCGCGCCAGCGAGTGTGACGGTCGCCGACGTGAACGAGGATGGCAAGCTCGATATCCTTACCGCCAACAACAGCAGCAACACGGTTTCGGTGCGGCTGGGCGACGGGGCCGGCGGCTTCAGCGGCGCGACCGACGTATCCGTTGACTCCGAGCCTATGAGCGTGACGGTGGCCGACGTGAGCGGCGACGGCCATCTCGACATCCTCACCGCCAACAACAGTGGCGGCACCGTCTCGGTGCGCCTGGGAGATGGGGCCGGCGGCTTCAGCGGCACGACCGAAGTATCCGTCGGCTCAGAGCCTGGCAGCGTGACGGTGGCCGACGTGAACGGCGATGGTCATCTCGACATCCTCGCCGCGAGCAGCGGCTACGACACCGTCTCGGTGCGGCTGGGTGACGGCGCCGGCAGCTTCGGCGGCACGACCGACATATCGGTCGGCGCCGCTCCCACAAGCATGACGGTGGCCGACGTGAACGGCGACGGCAAGCTCGACATCCTCACCGCGAACTTCAACGGCAACAGCGTCTCGGTGCGTCTGGGCGACGGGGCCGGCGGCTTCAGCGGCACGACCGACATATCCGTCGGCGCCGACCCCTTCGGCGTGACGGTGGCCGACGTGAACGGCGACGGCCGGCTCGACATCCTCACCGCGAACAACGGCAACGGCACCGTCTCGGTGCGTCTGGGCGACGGGGTCGGCGGGTTCAGCGGCACGACCGGCATATCTGTCGGCTCCGCTCCCTTCAGCGTGACGGTGGCCGACGTGAACGGCGACGGCCATCTCGACATCCTCACCGCGAACAGTGGCAACGACACCGTTTCGGTGCGTCTGGGCGACGGGGCCGGCGGCTTCAGCGGCACGACCGACCTAGCCGTCGGCTCCGAGCCTCGCAGCGCGACGGTGGCCGACGTGAACGGCGACGGCCGGCTCGACATCCTCGTTGCGAATAACGATGGCAGAACCGTCTCCGTGTTGCTCAACACCACGACCACTGCGCTGTCCTTCGACCCGGCCAGCGTCTCCAGCGCGACCACGGGCTCCGATACCGACCTGGCCATAGACGCCACCGCTCCGGCCCTGACCGGCACGCAGACCGTGCTCGCCGACGGCACGGAGGACACCGCCTACACGGCGACCGAGGCGCAGTTGCTTGAGGGCTGGGCCGATGCGGGCACCGCGATGCTGTCCGTGTCGGGCCTGACCTCGTCCAGCGGCACGGCCACGGCGAATTCGAACGGCTCCTTCACCATCAAGCCGGCGGCGAACGCCACGGGTCCGGTGACGCTGACCTACGGCGTCAGCGACGGCACCAACGCCCCGGCCCCCGCGACCCGCAGCTTCTCGCTCACGGCGGTGAACGACGCGCCGCTGCTCACCGGCACGCAGGCGACGCTCGCGGCCGGCACGGAGGACACCGCCTTCACGGTGACGGCGGCCCAGCTGCTTGAGGGCTTCGCCGACCCCGAGGGCACCACCCTCGTCCTCTCCAACCTCAGCGTCGACCACGGCACCATCGTGAGCGACGGGGCGGCACGGTGGCGTTCATCGAGAACGGCGCCGCCGTCATCCTCGACAGCGACGTCACCCTCTCCGATACCGAACTCGACGCGCTGCAGAGCGGCGCCGGCGACTATGCTGGCGCCACGCTGACCCTTGCCCGCCAGGGCGGGGCGAATGCGCAGGACACGTTCGGCTTCGGCGCCTCGACCTTCACGGTCTCGGGCAACGACCTGCTCGACACGAACGGGACGGTCTTCGCCACCTTCACCGACACGGCCGGCACCCTCACCGTCACCTTCACCGGCACGGAGGTGGCCACCTCGGATCTCGCCGAGGCGGTGGCGCGCGCCGTTACCTACGCCAACACCTCCGAGGCGCCCGCCTCGTCGGTCACGCTCGCCTGGACGTTCTCCGACGGCAATACCGGTACCCAGGGCCCCAATGGGGTCGCCACCACCACCGGCGCCACCACCGTCACGATCACGGCGGTGAACGACGCGCCGCTGCTCACCGGCAGCCAGGCCATCCTCACGGGCGGCACGGAAGACACCGCCTTCACGGTGAGAGCGGTCGACCTGCTGCAGGGCTTTGCCGATCCCGAGGACACCACCCTCGTCCTCTCCAACCTCAGCGTCGATCACGGCACCATCGTCAGCGACGGGGCGGGCGGCTACACCGTCACCCCGGCCGCCGACTACAGCGGCCAGATCACGATCAGCTACAGCGTCGGCGATGGTGTGGCCAGCACGCCCGCGACCCTGAGCACGGTGATCGCGCCGTTGAACGACGCACCGTCGTTCAGCGGCGTCGGGACCGGCGTGGTTCTCACTCCGGTCGGCGCCGGAACATCGTACGATTCCGGCCAAAGCGTCGCTGTGCAGGCCGACGGTAAGATCGTCGTGGCGGGCTATGGCCAGGGTAACGGCACCGGTTACGACGTCGCGCTGGTACGCTACAACGCGGATGGTAGCCTCGATACGACTTTCGGCCCGGACGGGACCGGCAAGATCCTCACCCCGGTCGGCACCGGTGCGTCGAGCGACGGCGGCTCAAGCGTCACGGTGCAGGCGGACGGCAAGATCGTCGTCGCGGGCTACGGCAACGGCAGCGGCGGCCAAGACTTCGCTCTGGTGCGCTACAACGCGGATGGTAGCCTCGACACCGGCTTCGGCCCGGACGGAACCGGCAAGATCCTCACCCCGGTCAACACCGGCACGTCGGGAGACGTCGGCAACAGCGTCACGATGCAGGCGGACGGCAAGATCGTCGTCGCCGGCTACCGCGCCAACAGCGGCGAAACCGGTAACGACTTCGCACTGGTGCGCTACAACGCGGATGGTAGCCTCGACACCGGCTTCGGTACGGGCGGGACCGGGACGATCCTCACCCCGGTCGGGACCGGCACGTCGTTCGACCTCGGTTCAAGCGTCACGGTGCAGGCGGACGGCAAGATTGTCGTCGCGGGCTACGGCGAGGGCGGCGGCGGCGGCGACTTCGCGGTTGTGCGCTACAACGCGGACGGCAGCCTCGACACCAGCTTCGGCCCGAACGGGACCGGCAAGATCCTCACACCGGTCGGGGCCGGCACGGGGCAGGACCAAGGCAACAGCGTCACGGTGCAGACGGATGGCAGCATCCTCGTTGCGGGCTACGGCGCCAACGGTGGCAACGGCATTGACGTCGCGCTGGTGCGCTACAAGACGGATGGCAGTCTCGACACCGGCTTCGGCCCGGACGGGACCGGCAAGATCCTCACACCGGTCGGCATCGGGGCGTCGACCGACTCTGCCTACAGCGTCACGGTGCAGGCGGACGGCAAGATCGTCATCGCCGGCTATAGCGCCAGCACCGGGACCGGTAACGACTTCGCACTGGTGCGCTACAACGCGGATGGCAGCCTCGACACCAGCTTCGGCCCGGACGGAACCGGCAAGATCACCACCCCGGTCGGCACCGGCACGTCGCAAGACATTGGTCAAAGCGTCATGGTGCAGGCGGACGGCAAGATTGTCGTGGTGGGCCGTGGTGCAGGCAACAATACCGGTAATGACTTCGCGGTGGTGCGCTACAACGCGGACGGCAGCCTCGACACCACGTTCAACGCCCCGAACTCGCTCGGCGGCACGGTGGCGTTCACCGAGAACGGCGCCGCCGTCATCCTCGACAGCGACGTCACCCTCTCCGATGCCGAACTCGACGCGCTGCAAAGCGGCGCCGGCGACTATGCCGGCGCCACGCTGACCCTTGCCCGCCAGGGCGGGGCGAATGCGCAGGACACGTTCGGCTTCGGCGCCTCGACCTTCACGGTCTCGGGCAACGACCTGCTCGACACGAACGGGGCGACCTTCGCCACCTTCACCGACACGGCCGGCACCCTCACCGTCACCTTCACCGGCACGGAGGTGGCCACCTCGGCACTCGCCGACGCGGTGGCGCGCGCCGTCACCTACGCCAACACCTCCGACACGCCTCCGACCTCTGCCACGCTGGTCTGGACGTTCTCGGACGGCAATACCGGCGCCCAGGGCTCGGGTGGCGTCGGGACTACCACCGGCACCACCACCGTCACGATCACGGCGGTGAACGATGCGCCGCGTCTCACCGGCACCCGGGCGACACTCGCGGCCGGCAGGGAGGACACTGCCTATACGGGTCTGCTCTCCAACCTACTGAAGGGCTTCACCGACACCGACACCGACAGTGCAACGCTCGCGGTCACGAACCTGAGGGCCGACCATGGCACGGTGACGATCACGGGCGGGACCTTCACGCTTACGCCGGACGCCGACTATAAAGGTTTGGTTACGCTCAGCTACGATGTCGGCGACGGCACGGCCATCACGGCAGCGACCCGGGCGCTGACTCTCGCCTCAGTCAACGACGCCCCCGTCGCGACCGACGACGTGATCGAGGTTGTTCAGCGAAATTCCGTGGCGAGTGGCGTGCTCGGCAACGACATCGACCCCGACAGCGGCACCCTGACGATCACCGCGATCAGGGCAGTGACCGCCGGCACGACCCGGACGGCCGTCGACGGCGAGATTGTGATCGCCGGCCGCTACGGCACGCTCACCCTGAAGGGGAACGGCAGCTACACGTACGAAGCTAATGCCGAGGGCCGGGTCGCGGTGGGAGCAAGCGTCGTCGACGACTTCCTCTACACGCTCTCGGATGGACAGGGTGGCGCCGGTTCCTCGCATCTGCGGGTGACTGTCACTGGCTCCAACCGAGGCGATGCGGGCAACAACGTCTTCTTGCTGACCGGCCCGGGGACGAGCGCCTCCGGGTATGACGGCGACGACACCTATATCGTCGACGATGCCGGTGATCGTGTGATTGAGGCGGCTGACGGCGGCACCGACATGGTCAGGACCAGTGTGAGCTTCACGCTGTCGGCCGGTCAGGAAATCGAGACGCTGAAAACCATGAGCGACACCGGCCTGGACGCCATCAGGCTCGGCGGCAACGCGTTCGCTAACACACTGATAGGCAATGCCGGTGCCAACGTTCTCAACGGCGGCGCGGGCGCCGACCGACTCTATGGCTACGCTGGCGACGACAGCTACATCGTCGACGACGCCAGTGACCGCGTGTTCGAGACGGATGGCGGCGGCACCGACATGGTCAGGACCAGTGTGAGCTTCACGCTGTCGGCCGGTCAGGAGATCGAGACGCTGAGAACCATGAGCGACACCGGCCTGGACGCCATCAGGCTCGGCGGCAACGCGTTCGCTAACACACTGATAGGCAATGCCGGTGCCAACGTTCTCAACGGCGGCGCGGGCGCCGACCGACTCTATGGCTACGCTGGCGACGACAGCTACATCGTCGACGACGCCAGTGACCGCGTGTTCGAGACGGATGGCGGCGGCACCGACATGGTCAGGACCAGTGTGAGCTTCACGCTGTCGGCCGGTCAGGAAATCGAGACGCTGAGAACCATGAGCGACACCGGCCTGGACGCCATCAGGCTCGGCGGCAACGCGTTCGCTAACACACTGATAGGCAATGCCGGTGCCAACGTTCTCAACGGCGGCGCGGGCGCCGACCGACTCTATGGCTACGCTGGCGACGACAGCTACATCGTCGACGACGCCAGTGACCGCGTGTTCGAGGCGGATGGCGGCGGCACCGACATGGTCAGGACCAGTGTGAGCTTCACGCTGTTGGCCGGTCAGGAGATCGAGACGCTGAGAACCATGAGCGACACCGGCCTGGACGCCATCAGGCTCGGCGGCAACGCGTTCGCTAACACACTGATAGGCAATGCCGGTGCCAACGTTCTCAACGGCGGCGCGGGCGCCGACCGACTCTATGGCTACGCTGGCGACGACAGCTACATCGTCGACGACGCCAGTGACCGCGTGTTCGAGACGGATGGCGGCGGCACCGACATGGTCAGGACCAGTGTGAGCTTCACGCTGTCGGCCGGTCAGGAGATCGAGACGCTGAGAACCATGAGCGACACCGGCATGGACGCCATCGGGCTCGGCGGCAACGCGTTCGCTAACACACTGATAGGCAATGCCGGTGCCAACGTTCTCAACGGCGGCGCGGGCGCCGACCTGCTCTACGGCAAGGGCGGCAGCGATACGTTCGCATTCTCGTCGAACCTCGGCTCTGTCAATGTCGACCGCCTTACCGACTTCTCAGTACCGGAGGACACGATCCAACTGGCCCGGGCCGTGTTCCGCGCTCTTACCACGGGGCAGCTTGCGGAGACTGCGTTCAAGGATCTCGGCAATGCCGGTGCCGTAGTGGATGCGAGCGATCGCATTCTCTACAACCACAAGAACGGTGCGCTCTCCTACGATGCCGACGGCAACGGGACGGCTAGCACTGCCGTCCAGTTTGCCGTCATCGGCACGAAGGAAACGCTGACTCACCTCGACTTCCTGGTGGCGTAAGCTTCGCAATGCGCTCTGGCCGATCAATCCTGCTCGGCCAGAGCCTCGCATGCCGTATGGGCCTTCGTCTTCACGCGATCCGGCAGCTTTCTGCCCCTTCACCACGTCAACCGCTATTGCATTGACTCAGACGGATGGTTCAGGGGCTCGGTTGCGGGCATCGAAGATGGCGGCGGCGGGCTTTATCCAGACGAAGGGGCGGGCGCTGCGGTTGTGCTCGGCGATATAGCGTTTGATGGCCACCTGCAGATCAACGACGCCACTGAACGTACCCCACTGGAGGCGGCGGCGTGTGAGCGTGGAGAAGAAGCCCTCGACCGCATTGAGCCATGAGGCCGAGGTTGGGTTGGAGGGACACGTTCATCGCGCGTGGCGGGTGTAGTCATGCGTCTGAGCGATAGGATGGCCGGGACCATGGGACGGGTTCGCTCCCGAGCCTGGATCTGGGACTCCTTATCCTGAGCCTGTCGAAGGATCGTCGATGGACAGCACGACGGCGTGGGCGGGCGGATTTGGTGTTGTGACTGACCACATCCTCCACATTCTCGGCGAGGCCGGGTCGTGCGAGCGCTTGAAGGTACGCACCCGATGCGGTTGCAGACGGTGCTCCTGCCAGACCCGCTGCACGAAGCGGAGAGATCCTGGTCTACGCAGCGACGGCGCGGCCGGTCCAGTGGATGACCTCATCCGGCGGCACCAAGCAGGTCAGTGCCAGAGCTCCCGCCACCGTTCCTGTGAAATGCGGCGGGGTGTCGGGCAGACAGGTCTTGTCGGGTAGCAGACCCTCTACGCCTTCTTTGTCAAAGCGCTTTTGCCAGAGCCCTCCCGCAGGCCAACTGTTACCTGCCTCTCGAGCCACCTCTCCACGTTCAAGCGCTCGGTCGACCGCAGGATGCTGAGAGCGCGAACGATGCGCTTGAATGGCCGGGATTGGTCACCGGCAATCGCAGCCAGTTGTGACGTCGGTGGCTCATCGAAAGGTATCCAAACGGACTGAGCCATCACCCAGCTTCGCAGGCGTCAATCCCATCGTGAATCCTCTTGCCGCGTCAGGGCACTTAGGCCGCGAGCGCAGTCAGCAGGATCAGATCCTTGACGATAGGAGGTCTGCCTCAGACACTGACTTGAAGCACAGGGGCAGCACGATAAGAGTTAGTCCGATACCGAGTGGGGCTGCCATAACGATGGCCTCTCGAATGAGTGGCGGGCCTAAGTTGACCTGATCGAGGATGCGAGTGCCGGTCGCGGCAACGACTCCCAACGTGACGAGCGCAGAGACACCCAGGACGATCTGTGAAATCAAGCCCGCGACGAAGACTACATTGGGTGCGAATTCGATCCGGTTGGAGTAACGGAGGCTCCTCACTTAACGATGCGCATTTCTACGGGATGAGCCGATTTTACCTGGGCGGAAGAGTTTAAGTCGTATGACGCTGCGGGTCGTCCCAGTGCGTCATCGTTAGTTATTTGAGATCGGACGTCCGCATTGTGGCTCCTTCGGTGGGGCTATGAAATATTCGAATACGAAATGAAAGTGTGTATTCTTATACAAACTGAAATATTCTTTGATTTTCATGCTAATCTGATGTCAGATCAGTCTGAGATAAGAATAGCGGCTATGGAGCTAACTAAATTTAAAGCAATAAATCTCGATCTCGACTTTTCCCTTGAGAGACACCTTGCCGATATGGTTGATCGCGCTGCCGTCATGCACGCGGGCTGAGGCTTCCTCGGAGAGATGAACGGAACATCCGTCGCCGAGCGAACACAGACGAGCGGCCACGTTCACCGTGTCGCCCCAGAGATCGAAGGTGAACTTCGACCGCCCGACGATGCCGCCAACGACGGAGCCGATGTGAATGCCAGCCCGGATTCGCCATCCGGTGGAGCCATCACCAGCGATGGACACCATGTCCTGCGCGCAGCGGATGGCCGCGGTCACCGGATCGGTATGGGGCGATAACAAATTGGCGGTTGCCATGAAGGCGTCGCCGATCGTCTTGATTTTCTCCATGCCGTGTTTGTGCGCCACGACCTCGAACGCTTCGGCCAGACGCTGAACTTCGGCCACGACGTCTTCGGGGCCTTTGCTGTGGCACCACGCCGTGAAGCCGACGAGATCGATGAAGAGCACTGCGACATCGTAAAAAAGCCGCGGCTTGACCTGGCCGGTGCTCATCAGCTCGCTCACCGCCGCGACGGGCAGGATAGCGTGCAGCAGGTCGTCCGCTCGTTTCTGCTGGAGCTTGATGGTTTCCATATGGGCCACTTCCCGGTCGTGCAGCCGCTTCCTGTCGAGGCAGGCACGGATCCGCGCTTCGAGCAGTACCGGCTCGAAGGGCTTGGGAAGGTAATCTTCGGCCCCCATCTCGATACAGCGTACGACGCTGCTGATCTCTGTCAGCGCCGAGATCATGACCACCGGGGTATGACGGAGCCGGTCGTTCGACTTTATGCTGTCCAATACGGCGTAGCCGTCCAGTATTGGCATCATCACGTCGAGCAGGACCAAATCGAACGGTTCGGTATTCAGGAGATCGAGCGCAGCGCGTCCGTTGGCGGCCCGAACGCTCTCGTGTCCGAGAAGCTCGAGCTCCTGCTCCAGCAGATCGAGGTTGAAGGCTTCATCGTCGACGATGAGGATGCGTGCGGGGTCCACAGGTCTCGTTATCTCCAGGTCGCAGCCGCTTCAGGACCGGCTGCGTTCAATCGAGCCATTGATGTAGCTTGGCGAAAAGCAGGTCTTCATCGACAGGCTTCGTCATGAAATCGTCGCACCCCGCCATCTTGGCCTTGTCCTCGTCGCCGCTCATCGCGTTGGCCGTGATCGCGATGACGGGAATGTTTCCCGTCGCCGGGTTGGCCTTGATCCGACGCGTCGCCTCCCAGCCGTCGATGACGGGCAGGGAAAGATCCATGAGGATGAGATCCGGGATATGACTCGCGGCCATCGCGACGCCCGCACCACCATCGACGGCGATCAACAGCGCGTAGTCGTCCTCGAGGAGCTGAGTCAGCAGATCGCGATTGAGAGGGCCATCTTCGACAATGAGGATGGTCTTCATCGCGCGAAACCTTCGTAGTCTACGAAGAGACAGCCGGGGCGCTGCCCGGTGCTGGCAAGCCCTGTTTTTGTCCGGCTCGATTTTCCGGTGAGGACTCGGCAAATCCTGCGCCGATCCATGGCTCGCTGCCGGCCGATGCCGCGGCGCCCAACCAGGCTGTTCATCGAACGCATTCTCGCTTCCACGGCGCAGATCATTGGGCGATCTCGGCGCCCTGGGTTTCCAGTAACGGCAATACCCGCCTGACCTCTCGGATGAGTGCGTCACGGTCGAGGCCCTGCTTGTCGATGAGCCCGCGCACGCGTTCCCGAAGCATGCCATGGTCAGCTGCGTTCAAGGATGCCGCCGTCAAGACGACAACGGGGATCCCGCGGGCAACGGGATCGGCCTGCAGGTGATCGAGGAAGGTGAGGCCGTCCATGCCCGGCATCAGGAGATCCAGGAGAATGACGCTCGGGCGCGCCTGCGCGATCCGTTCTAGGCCCGCGACGCCGTCGCGCGCCCATTCGATCGTACAGCGCTCGGTATCCAGCAACTGCCGGACGAGGTCGACCACGTTCGGGTCGTCATCGACCACGAGGATGCGTTCGCTGTCGGGGGCCGCGCGCCCAAGGGCGCCGATCAGTGACTCGCGCTCGAATGGTTTGACGATGTAGTCGCTGGCTCCGAGGTGGAAGCCGAGCTCTTTCTGGTCGACGATCGAGATCAGGATGACGGGAATCTCACGCGTCAGAGGGTCGGTCTTGAGCGCATGCAGGACCTGCCACCCATCCGTTCCCGGCATCATGATATCGAGAGTGATGGCGCGCGGCTGAAGCTCCCGTGCCTTCCTCAGGCCGTCCTCGCCATTGGGGGCGCCGATTATGTCATAGCCCGCGTCGAGCAGATTTTCCTTGAGAAGGTAGACGACGTTCGGGTCGTCATCGATGGCGAGCACGGTCCTGGACGAGGTCCGATTCACGGCTTCGGTCACAGGCGCCCGAGGGCTGGGCGGAGGTTCGACGTTGCCGTCGATACGCCGCGGAAGAGTGAGGGTGAAGGTCGAGCCCTTACCCTCCTGGCTGTCCACGCCCACGTCGCCGCCGAGCATCCGGGCCAGTCGGTGGCTGATGGCGAGGCCGAGCCCGGTTCCACTATATGTTCGGCTTGCGGAATTATCGACCTGTTGGAACTCCTCGAAGATCAGGGTCAGCGCTCCGCTCGGGATGCCGATGCCCGTATCGATCACCGCGAGTGCGATCCGGTCCCCGACCGCGCGTGCGCGCAGGGTCACCGAGCCCGTTTCAGTGAACTTGATGGCGTTGCTGAGAAGGTTGATCAGGATCTGCCTCAGCTTCTCCTGATCGGTGCTGATCGTCTCCGGCAGGCCCTCGAAATCTTTGACCAGTCGCACGTGCTCGCTTTTGACCAGGGGCTCGACCGTACGGAGACAGAGGTCGAGGGTGGATTCGAGCGAGAATTCCGACGTCTTCACTTCCATCCGGCCCGCTTCGACCTTGGCGAGATCGAGGATGGTGTTGATCAGCGAGAGCAGATGCTCCGAACTCGTCAGTATCTTTTCCAAGTTCTCGAACTGCTTGATGGGCAGCACGTCCTTGGCGCGACGCATGATGAGCCGCGTGAAGCCGATGATGGCGTTGAGCGGCGTCCGCAATTCGTGGCTCATGTTGGCCAGGAAGCTGCTCTTGGATCTGCTGGCGTTCTCTGCCGCGTCCTTGGCCTCCCGCAGGTTCTCCTCGGCACGTTTGCGCTCGATCACCCGGCCGAGCTGCGCGCCGATATTGGCCATGACGTTGAGGAGCGCCCGGTTCGGTGCCTGCGTTTCAGCCGCGAAGAACTCCAGCACCGCGACGACCTCACGACCGACCGTGACGGGGAACCCGAAAGCCGCCCGGAACCCCTCCGCAGCGGCGGCACCGGCACGGGAATGGTCGGATTCCGCATCGAGATCGAGGACCCACATCGCTTCGCCTGATGCCAACACGCGTCCCGGCAGCCCTATGCCGACAGGAAGCGGCGTCTCCGAAGTGACGGCCTGGAAGCGCGCAAAGCGCTCCGGCGTATCGCAATGCCAGATGCCGGACGACACCAGGGTTTCGCTGCCGTCATTGGCAAGCATGTAGGCGTGCCCGAGCGGCCATCCGGTATGTGCCGAGATCCGACCCAGGCAGATCTGCAAGGCATCCTCGACGTTGAGCGCCTCGTTGGCCGCGGCCGCCGTGACCTGCAGGAGCTCGACGAGAGTCGTCTGCTCCCGAAGTGCGAATTCTGCCTCCTTGCGCTCGGTGATATCGCTCCAGGATTCGACGACCTCGACAGGTTCGCCATGCGGGCCGCTGATCAGGCGCTGCTCGTCCCTTACCCAGCGATAGATACCGTCCTTGCGCCGGAACCGGTACTCGACGACGTGGTGGCCATTCGCGAGAAGATGGGGGAACTCGGCCAGAACTCGGTCCCGGTCGTCGGGATGAAGCCGCTCGAGCCAGAAATCGGGGCCCTCGAGATACTCGCTCGGCTCATAGCCGAGAAGGTCCCGGACATTCTCACTGATGAATGTCGGTGCGTTGCGGCCGCCCACCTCGAAGCTGCAGATCATCGACGGTGAGGCGGTCAGGAGATAGGACACCGGAGCTGAGCGTCGAAGCAGTATCATTCGCGCGCCCCACATCACCGATCTGCTGCGTGCATCAGGGGAGCGGACGCGGATCTACATCCTGCAAGGGTACCTGTTTTTCCTGAACGCGCAGAAGATCTTGCGCCAAGCCGCCGCTGACGTGGAAGCGACCGCCGATTTCCGTTTCCTGATTCTGGATTTCCGTGAATGTGTCGGACTGGACAGTTCCGCGCTGCTTGTCTTCCGCAAGATCGGGCAGTTCGCCGAGCAGGCGCGCTTCGACGTTTTGCTGGTCAATCTCGGCCCAATCGCTCATCAACAGATCGAACGTGACGGACTTCTCGTAGAGCCGCGAATACGGATCTTTCGCACCCGCGATGCGGCCATGCGGGCAGCGGAGACGGCTCTCTTGTCAGAGGCCGGGACCAGCGACGAAGGTGAAGCGACATCGTTTGCTCAGCACCTTGCCGATAGGCTCGGCTGCACGGTCGGGGCTGGCGAACTGGAACCGTATCTCAGTCTCCGCACCCTGGCGGCCGGCGAGGCGCTGATGCGTCAGGGTGAGCCCGCTGACGCTTTTTACTTCCTCGAACACGGCATCATTTCCATCCGGCTGGAGATGCCCGGCCGCTCCAACCATCGTTTGCGCACGACCACAGCCGGCACTGTCATCGGCGAAATCGGCTTGGCCCAGGGGGGGCGGCGCACCGCCACGGCGATCGCCGAAAGCCCCTGCCGCACCGTCGGCATCGATCGGGCTGCTCTGGCCCGAATGGAGCGTGAACGCCCTGACCTGGCGCTGTACGTTCAACGTTTTCTCATTCTGGAACTGGCCGACAAGATCGTCGACACCAATCGGCTCCTCGAAGCGGAGCTCTCTTGAGTCAATCAGGGGTTCTCATGAGACTTGACCCTGTCATGATCCTGCGGCCCCAAACAGGTTCGCGCCGTGCGCAGGTCTTTCCGGCACCTTGTGCCTGGAAAGAAGGGAAGAGCTGACAACCGCTCCAAGAACGAAGGGATCGCGTCCGTCGAGCCGCTCGCTCGGACACGCACCCGCTGGGTGCCGCTATTTCCAACGGAGCTTCGGGAGACGTCGAAGGGACAAGATCGTCGGTGAGCGTCGAGGTTCGAGTAATTCGAGGTGTCCCGGCGGGCCGAGAAGTAAGCGGTGCTCTGACATGACCGCGTCATCGGCCTCGATGTCACGAACCGTGACGGCGACCCGAACCGGCGCGCGCGCCCCCTCCTCGATGACCTCGCGTCCTGCCAATATCCAGAGTACGGCAAACGCGATCAGGGAGAGCAGACCTATGAGGGTCGCGTTCCAGTTCGGCACTTCCTGGACCATCAGCACAACGAGGCCACCAACGGCGATTGCCGAAGCATATCCTCTGGTTGCGTGCGGATTCCTCGCCATGCTCGATGATCGCCGAAAGAAATCGCTTTCTCGTGAAGCAATTTCATCAATTTGTTGCTGTCGCGAGATGAATCAACAGCTTGAGTGCGGATGCCAAAAACGCACGCTGTCAAATCCGTCACGATCGGAATGCCATGTCGATGGATGTGGTGCATGCCGCGCGGATCGTCCGCCGTCGCCACCGAGCCGATTGTACACAGAAGCATCGTCGAGCGCTGTAGGCAGGCGCGAGAGATGTTGCGCCGGCCGGTTCTCGACTCTTCCAGCCCGGTGCGAAACACCCTGAAGACTTCCAGCCGGATTTCTTCGCTCGCCTCGACACCCCTGTGTTGTGCAGCTTGAACGACTAAGTTTCGCTTCTGAGATCATCGCTGGAGCACTTGAATAGCCAGCGGGAGCACTCTTGGCGATCTCGCGTATCGTCTTTACTGCGGCTGCAGACGTTCGGCCATGAAATCGACGAACGCACGTAGTCTGGGCGTGATCTGCCGGCTGGCCGGCCACAGGACATGGAACTGATCGGTCCCGGTCAACCACTCGTCCAGGATGGACACGAGACGGCCATCGGCGATCTCGTCGCGGATCGCGAAGGGCGGCAGACAGGCGATGCCCATCCCCTCGCTCGCCAGTTCGATCAGGGGGTCGACCGCTGTCGCGCTCATCCGCTCGGGCAGGACGGGCTTCCCCTGGCCTGAAGCACGCACAAAGGGCCAGGGCCGCAGCTTTCCGGTGTCCGGCGAACGCTGATGAAGACAGTGATGCTGGTGCAGGTCGTCAGGGGTGAGCGGCACTCCATATTGCGCCAAGTAGTTGGGTGACGCGACGATTTTCAGGCGGAACCGTCCAAGATGGCGGCTCATCAACAAGCTGTCAGAGGGTTGCCCGGTCCGAATGACGGCGTCGAACCCTTCCTCCACGACGTCCACCAGCCGGTCCGTGAAATCCAAGTCGAGTTGAACCTCGGGCCAAGTGCGCATGAAATGAGCCATCACCGGCGACAGCAACATGCCGACCAGCGGGAGACTCACACGCAACCGGCCCCTCGGGGTTCGATTGGACCGGGCCAGCTCGGCTTCGGCCGCCTCGATCTCCTCGAAGATGCGGTGGCAGCGTTCCAGGAACAGTCGCCCTTCCTCGGTCAGGGTCATGTTGCGCGTGTTGCGATGGAACAGCCGCGCGTCCAGCCGTTGCTCGAGCCGTGCCACCGCCTTGCCGACTGCCGAGGCTGACAGGCCGAGCTTGCGGCCCGCCGCGACGAAGCTGCCGGTTTCAGCCGACTGCACGAAGGCATCGAACGCCGTGAGCTTGTCCATGTCGTCACGGTTAAGCGAATTTCCTTCCGCAGTCACCGGAACGCTGGCCCGTTTTTCCGCAACCGTCCGGTCGCTATCCCCTGGACCTCGCAAAACCAGGGAAGCGAACATGATCCCAGCCTTCACGATTCATCCGATCCCGACCACCTTCATCGTCAACGTAATTCACGTTCACCCTGGCAAGCAGGAAGACGCGTTCCGGCTCATCCAGGATGTCGTTCACTATGTGGCCGAGCGGAAGACCGGATTTCTATGGAGCAACCTTGCCAGGAGCACCGATGGACTGACCGTCGTGAATATCGAGGCGATATCAGATCCGAAAGATGTCGAGATTTTCTTCTCCGATCCGGTGTTCGTCGACAAGTTTCAGGCGCTCGAAACTGTTTCGTCCAGCGAGTTCCACACCTACACGGTGGGCGACCTTGTACTTCCGAGGGCTTCGGCATGACGGCGCGAGCCGATCGGCTGCCGATGGCCGGGCTATGTGCTCTGGCGGTCGCGGGCTTCGTCACGATCCTGACCGAGGCCCTGCCGGCCGGACTTGTTCCGCAGATCGGGGGATCGCTGGGGGTGAGCGAGGCCATGGCCGGCCAATGGATCAGTGTCTACGCCTTGGGATCGCTCCTCGCTGCGATCCCTTTGACCGCGGCGACGCGAAGCTGGCGCCGACGACCGCTTCTGCTTGGCTCCATCGTCGGGTTCATGATCGCCAACCTGATAACGGCCCTGACCGGGAGTTTCGCCGTCGCGATGGCGGCGCGTTTTGTCGGCGGAGTATCGGCCGGCCTGCTATGGGCGCTCCTCGCTGGCTATGCGGTTCGCATGGCACCGCCCCGTCTCGCGGGGCGAGCCATGGCCGTGGCGATGGCAGGAACGCCCGTGGCACTTTCTATCGGGGTACCTGCCGGTACGTTTCTGGGCATGCTCGCCGGCTGGCGGCTCACCTTCGGCCTGCTCAGCTTCATCGCGCTGCTACTGGTTGGCTGGATCATCGCAAAAGTTCCGGATTTCCCTGGCGAACCTGAAACGCAACGCCCATCGCTGACTCAAGTCTTTGCAGTGCCGGGCGTGCGGCCGGTACTGGCGGTGACGCTCTGCTTCGTGCTGGCCCATAATCTCCTCTACACCTACATCGCGCCCCTCCTGGCCGACTACCGCATGCCCGACCGGATCGACGATGTTCTACTGGTCTTCGGGGGTTCCGCACTCGTCAGTATCGGACTGACGGGCGTGCTGATCGACAGATGGCTGCGGGCTTTGCTTTTCGCCGCCATCGGATTGTTTATTGTTGCGGCCTTCACGCTTGCCGTTACGAGTGGAGCGTCCCTCGCGATCTATGGCGCCGTATTGATCTGGGGTCTGGCATTCGGCGGGTCGGCGACTGTTCTTCAGACCGCATCGGCACGTACGGCAGGCCCAGCGGCCGATGTGGCGCAGGCGATGATCGTCACGGCTTGGAATATCGCCATTTTCGGCGGAGCCGTCCTGGGCGGCATCATCCTCGAAACCGCCGGACCGAGCCGCTTGTCGTGGGCTGGAATCGCCCTGCTGGCCGGAGCCGTCACAGCGGCATCGTGCATGGTGACCAAGCTGGAGCCGAACACATGACGGCGCCATCTTGGTCGTTGGGTGTGCCCCTCTCAATCACGAAGGATCGTCGTGACTTTGCTCTTCAGCGTTCGTCGGCACGGCGAGAATGCCCAGCACGACCACGTGCATGTCCTCGACATGGCCGGACGGACCTTCATGGATGACACCGTCAACGTCTCGATGGACGCGATCGTCAGACGGGACGATGTCGATAACGCAAGCCTGTATCGCCCACCGGTTAGATTTCTGAAGGAAACGCCAACGTCATCGGTGCCGGCAAGTTCTTATGAATAATATTAGCCGTCACAGTTATGAGCGGCGGAGGAGCCGGTTTTTTCCGGCCTTCTCGATCACTCGGATTCTGTGATTGCGGTTGTGATGAATTCCATCCTGCTTCGGTGGTGATACTGGGAGGCGGATTGGCAAGTGGTATTACCTGCGGCCCATTCGACGGGAACCAATATTGAGGCTCGGAATTATTCCTCCCGACACCGATCTTGGAGGGACGCCCCATGAAGTTTACTGCGATCGCCGGCGCGGCAATGGTTCTTGCTTTCACGGCCGGGACTACTCTGGCTGCACCATGCAATACCGGTTCAACCACCGATAAGAGCTCCAAGTCCGATACCGGCAGCAAGAACCTCGCTGGTGGCGAGCAGCCTGCATCCCCAGGCACTGTCGGTGCGATGAACAATGTCGGTGCCAACCAGGGCCTTGGCGATAAGCCGGGTGCGGGCGCTTCCGCCACCAAGGGAAATGAGGAGCCCGGCAGCAAGAATCTCGCAGGTGGCCAGCAGCCCGCCGCCCCGGGCACCGTTGGCGCAATGAACAATGCCGGCGAGAATCAGGCCGTCGGCAAGAAGGGCGACGATTGCTGATCGTCCATCCGCGATAATACCGACATCAGACCCGCCCGGTTCGCGCCGTGGCGGGTTTTTTGGTTGTCACTTGGTGACGCCGGGTCATGGCTCAACAGGTCTGTATCACGCTCGGCAACGCCACGAGGTCGCAAGTGGCCGAGATCCGGTGCCGGATCAGGTTCGCATGGTCTGCTCAGAGGGGCAGCATCTCGCTCGATGCATGGACCCGGCTGCCACCGAAGATGACCTGCTGCTGCAAAGGGGGGCGGGACAGGCCGTAGATGAGGCGTGGTTCGGCGAAGGCGCTGACGGTATCTAGAGCGGCACGATGCTCAGGCGATAGAGTCAGGTCGAGCGCCGCTACGTTGTCCGTCACCTGCGCCGGCCGGCTCACGCCCATCAGGGTCGAGGCCACGCCCGGCCGGCCTACGACCCATGCCAGGGCGATCCGTGCCGGGGGCTGGCCGATCTCGCTAGCGATCTGGCGCACTGCGTCCACGATGTCCCAATTGCGTGGCGTGAACAGGCTGTCCCCGAAGGGGTTGGCGCCATCGAGACGTCTGTCTTTGGCCGTCCGCTCCTGTCCAGCCTTGGCCGTGTCCGTTGGTAGCCCCGAGCCACGCGGGGAGCCCGCCTCGACGGAAGCACGTTCGTACTTGCCCGTGAGCAGACCGTAGGCGAGGGGAGACCAGGGCACTATCCCCATGCCGAACTCGGCGCCGAGCGGGATGTGCTCGTCCTCGATCTCCCGGTTCACGAGCGAGTAGAAATACTGCAACCCGATCGGTCCCGGCAGGCCACGCACGGAAGCGAGCGTCGCGAGCTTGGCTGCGTACCAGGCAGGAGTATTCGACAAGCCCCAGTAGCGGATCTTGCCCGACCGAACGAGGCCGGCCATCGTCTCGAGCAGTTCCTCCGCCGGCGTGAGTCCGTCCCAGACGTGCAGCCAGTACAGATCGACATAATCCGTTCCCAGGCGGCGAAGCGATCCGTCTATTGCGGCGTGGACATGCTTGGCACCGCAGCCACCCGCATGCGGTCCGTTCCCAGCGGCGAAACCCGACTTGGTGGAGAGAACGATTTGGTCGCGCAGGCCCCGCTCGGCGACGAAGCGGCCGAGCATCGTCTCGCTGGCGCCGCTTGCGTAGATGTCGGCTGTGTCGACGAAGTTGCCGCCTTGCGCGACATAGGCATCGAACACTGCGCGGCTGCCGTCTTCGTCGAGGCCCCAGCGTGCCGTGCCGAAGGTCATGGTGCCCAGCGCCAGGGGGCTCACGGCTAGGCCCGAGCGGCCGAGCGTCCGATAATGCGTCAGATCCATTGTTGCACCTCGCTAATCACCGAGATGAGGATAGGGTCGTGGCAACCCGGCGATTAGCTCCGCTGGTCAGCATGGGTTTGTGAGCGGAACGCATCAATGCGGCGCGGGGATTTCGACGATCTGGCGGCCTTCGCGGCCGTGGCGCGCGCCTGTAGCTTCACCCGCGCGGCGGCCGAACTCGGCCTTTCGCCCTCGGCCCTCAGCCACGCGATTCGTGGATTGGAGACGCGTCTCGGTGTTCGCCTCCTCGCCCGCACGACGCGGAGTGTGGCCCCGACGCCAGCCGGCGACCGGCTCCTGCGCACGATCAACCCGGCGCTGGAAGAGATCGCTCGAGGACTCGCGGCGCTCGCCGACTGGCGGAGCGAGCCCTCGGGTACCATCCGGCTCACCACGTTTTCCTACGCCGCCCGCACGATCCTCGAACCGTCGCTTCCCCAATTCCTCCTCGACCATCCGGCGATCTCCGTCGAGGTTCTCGTCGACGACCGTCTCGCCGATCTGGTCGCTGCCGGCTTCGACGCAGGGATCCGCTTCGGCGAAGCCGTGGAAGGCGACATGGTGGCGGTGCGCGTCGGCCCCGATCTTCGCACGGTGGTCGTCGGCACGCCGGATTACTTCGCACGCCATCCTCGGCCCGAGACCCCGGCCGATCTGGAGCACCACAATTGCGTCAGCTACCGTCTGATCGGCGGAGGCGGTCTCCTGCCATGGGAGTTCGCTCGGGACCGACGCGACATACGCGTGCGCGCAGGCGGCCAGTTCATCGTCAATGATGGCGCGCTGGCAGCCTCCGCGATACGTGCGGGCGCGGGCCTCGGCTACATGCTGGAGACGGATGTCGTAGAGGATGTGGCGGCCGGCCGGTTGATCCAGGTGCTGGACGATTGGTGCCCGCCATTTCCAGGCTGTCATCTCTACTTTCCCAACCGCCAGATCTCGCCCGCGCTTCGAGCATTGGTCGATAGGTTGCGGTGGAAGAATTCCGAACCACGCGATCCAGCGGAATGAGGGCGGTGCTGCCACGTCGCAGCGCCGGCCGGGGTCGGCTACGCGTTCTGCGCGGACAGCACATGAGCGACGATCGCGTTGGCGTGACCGTGACCCATTCCGTGCTCTTCCTTCAGCATCGACACCAGTTCCATGTGCTTGGCGGGAAGTCGGTCTCTCACCAATCGTTGCCAGTCACCGATCGGGCGTCCGTACTTCTTCTCGATGGATGGAAAGTAAGACGCAGGTCCCTTGGTGGCCTCGGTAGACATGTGAGCGTTTTTCCCACGCATTGACCGGTATCAGCTTCACCAAAAATCGCCTGGATCGCAACCTCTTCGCATGAGTCGGCGCGGCGGCCGGACCGCAAATGCCGGTACGGATTGCCCGGAGCCCGTCGGATTCAGTGCCGGGCGTCAGACGGGGACGCCATGCACTGGTCCTGCCACGGGACCACCCTCGACATCCAAGACGGCACGAATCCTCATGCGATCCTTATAAGATCGTCCTCGCGTCCCTCTCGAACCCTAATGCGGTTCCGAGCCACATCGGAGGGCGAGCGCGACCGGTCACGGCACCGGCGCGCCGAACCGAAACGGACGCTCCATGCTCGATCTCACCTTCATTGCCCTGGGCCTCGGCTTCTTCGGCCTGGCCGCCGGCTATGCCGGCCTCTGCGAACGCCTCTGAGGCCCCCGCCATGACCCTCGACCTGATGCTGGGCGCCCTCGTGACCCTGGGGCTGCTCGGATACCTCACCTATGCCCTCGTCCGCCCCGAGCGGTTCTGAAGGAATTACCCGATGAGTCTCAACGGCTGGTTCCAGATCGCGCTGTTCTGCGCGGTCGTCGTCGCGCTTGCCCGTCCGCTTGGCGGCTACATGTCCCGTGTCTTCACGGGCGAGCGTACGCTGCTCTCGCCCGTGCTCTCACCCGTCGAGCGCGGACTCTACCGCGTCGCCGGCATCGATGCCGAGCAGGAGCAACACTGGCTGGCCTACGCGTCGGCGATGCTCGCCTTTCACGTCCTCGGCTTCCTGACCCTCTACGCGCTGCTGCGCGTCCAGGCGCTGCTGCCGTTCAACCCGGACGGACAAGCCGGCGTCGCGCCGGACCTCGCCTTCAACACCGCGACGAGCTTCGTCACCAACACCAACTGGCAATCCTATGGTGGCGAGACGACGCTGTCATACCTCACGCAGATGCTGGGCCTGACGCACCAGAACTTCCTTTCGGCAGCCACTGGTATCGCGCTCGCCGTCGCGCTCGTGCGTGGCTTTTCACGGGCCTCGGCGAAAACCGTGGGCTCGTTCTGGGTCGATTTGACTCGCACGACCCTCTACCTGCTGCTCCCGCTCTGCATGGTGCTGACGCTGTTCTACGTCTGGCAGGGCATTCCCCAGACGCTTTCCGGCGCCGTCGAGGCGACCACTCTGGAGGGCGCGAAGCAGACCCTCGCGGTCGGCCCCGTGGCGAGCCAGGTCGCCATCAAGATGCTGGGCACCAATGGCGGCGGCTTCTTCAACGCCAACGCCGCGCATCCTTTCGAGAACCCCACCGCGCTCTCGAACTTCGTTCAGATGATCTCGATCTTCGCCCTTGGTGCGGCGATGACCAATGTGTTCGGCCGCATGGTCGGTGACGAGCGCCAGGGTTGGGCCATCCTCGCCGCCATGGGCGCGCTGTTCCTGGCTGGAACCGCCATCGTCTACTGGGCCGAGAGCGCGGGCAGCCCCGTCCTCAACGGCCTCGGCCTCACCGGGGGCAACATGGAGGGCAAGGAGGTCCGCTTCGGGATTCTCGGCTCTTCACTATTCGCCGCCATTACCACGGCGGCCTCCTGTGGCGCGGTCAATGCGATGCATGACAGCTTCACGGCGCTCGGCGGCATGATCCCGCTGATCAACATGGAACTCGGCGAGATCATCGTCGGCGGCGTCGGTGCGGGTCTCTACGGCATCCTGGTCTTCGTCATCGTGACGATCTTCGTGGCCGGTCTCATGGTGGGCCGTACGCCGGAATATCTCGGCAAGAAGATCGAGGGCCGCGAGGTCAAGATGGCGATGCTCGCCATCCTGTGCCTGCCCCTGATGATGCTGGGCTTCACGGCGCTGGCCACCGTCGTCGCGGCCGGCCTCGCGGGGCCCGCCAATGCCGGACCGCACGGCTTTTCGGAGATCCTCTACGCCTTCACCTCGGCGGCGGCCAATAATGGCTCCGCTTTCGGCGGGCTCACGGCCAACACGACCTTCTACAACACCACCCTCGGCCTCGGCATGCTGTCCGGTCGCTTCTTCGTCATCATCCCGGCGCTGGCCATCGCGGGATCGCTGGCGGCCAAGAAGACCGTGCCGGCCTCGGCCGGGACCTTCCCGACCCATGGCGGCCTGTTCGTCGGACTGCTGGTGGGGGTGATCCTCATCGTCGGTGGACTGACCTTCTTCCCGGCGCTCGCCCTCGGACCGGTGGTGGAGCACCTCGCCGGCGGCCTCGGGCAGACATTTCCGGCGGGGGGCTGAGATGCGTCGCTTGTCGCTTCCCCACTCCGCGCCGAAACGATCCGTCGTCCGCCGGGCGCTCGCCCTGCACCGACCCCGTCCCCCGACTTGGAGCCGGGTTCAACGAGACCGCCACGACCTCCGCATTTCGGATGTGATCCTCGGCATGCTCGGCCTGATCCTCCTCGGCGCCCTCTGCATCATGGCAGGAGCCGACCTGCTGACCCGCGCGCTGGCACCCTGAGCTCCGCTCGACGGCGCCGCCCCCAAATGCCTCCCCATCGGACACCCGCAATGGCCCGCCCAAACTCCTCCAGCCTGTTCAGCGCCTCCCTCGTCGGGCCGGCACTCCTTGGCGCCCTGACCAAGCTCGATCCCCGCAGGATGATCCGCAACCCGGTCATGTTCGTGGTCGAGGTCGTGGCTGCCCTGACCACGATCCTCTTCGCTCGCGACGTTCTCACCGGCGGGGCCAACCTCGCCTTTTCCGGTCAGATCATCCTGTGGCTCTGGTTTACCCTGATCTTCGCCAATTTCGCCGAAGCCCTCGCGGAGGGGCGTGGTAAAGCGCAGGCGGACAGCTTGCGCCGCACCCGGACCGAGATGACGGCCAAGCGCCTCACCGGCTCCGGCCGCGAGGTCGAGACCGTTCCGGGCACGTCACTCAAGGTCGGTGATGTGGTGCTGGTGGAGGCGGGGGATCTGATCCCATCCGATGGCGAGGTCATAGCCGGCGTCGCCTCCGTCAACGAGGCCGCCATCACCGGCGAATCCGCCCCGGTCATCCGCGAATCCGGCGGCGACCGCTCGGCCGTCACCGGCGGCACTCAGGTGCTTTCCGATGAGATCCGCGTGCGCATCACCGCCGCCGCCGGCTCGACCTTCGTCGACCGCATGATCGCCCTGGTGGAGGGCGCCTCGCGACAGAAGACGCCCAACGAGATCGCGCTCAACATCCTGCTTGCCGGCTTGACCCTCATCTTCCTGTTCGCGGTGGCGAGCATCCCGAGTTTCGCGAGTTATGCCGGCGGCGCGATCCCGGTCATCGTTCTCGTCGCGCTGTTCGTCACGCTGATCCCGACGACGATCGGCGCGCTCCTCTCGGCCATCGGCATCGCCGGGATGGACCGGCTGGTCCGGTTCAACGTCCTCGCCATGTCGGGCCGCGCCGTGGAGGCGGCCGGCGACGTCGATACCTTGCTCCTCGACAAGACCGGGACCATCACTCTGGGCAACCGGCAAGCCACCGAGTTCCGACCCGTGCGCGGTGTCTCCGAGCAGGAACTGGCCGACGCCGTCCAGCTCGCTTCGCTGGCGGACGAGACGCCCGAGGGTCGTTCCATCGTGGTGCTGGCCAAGGACAAGTACGGCATCCGCGCCCGCGACATGGGAAGCCTGAACGCCACCTTCGTGCCCTTCACCGCTCAAACGCGAATGAGCGGCGTCGATGTCGACGGTTCCTCGATCCGCAAGGGCGCGGTGGAATCGATCATCGCCTCGGTGAGCCCTCAGCCCGTGGCCGCGCGCGGATCGAACACCGCCCTGGCCTACGCCCCCGGACCCGCCACCGACATCGTGCGTGAGATCCAGGCCATTGCCGACGACGTCGCGAAGGCCGGCGGGACACCGCTCGCTGTGGCACGCGACGGGCAACTGCTCGGCGTCGTCTACCTGAAGGACATCGTGAAGGGCGGCATCCGCGAGCGCTTCGCCGAGTTGCGCCAGATGGGCATCCGAACGGTGATGATCACCGGCGACAACCCGATGACGGCGGCGGCCATCGCGGCCGAGGCCGGCGTGGACGACTTCCTGGCCCAGGCCACGCCAGAGGATAAGCTGACCCTGATCCGCAAGGAACAGTCCCAGGGCAAGCTCGTGGCCATGTGCGGCGACGGCACCAACGACGCCCCGGCGCTTGCCCAGGCCGATGTCGGCGTGGCCATGAATACCGGCACGGTGGCGGCCCGCGAAGCCGGCAACATGGTCGACCTCGATTCGGATCCGACCAAGCTCATCGAGATCGTCGGCATCGGCAAGCAACTGCTGATGACGCGGGGCGCGCTGACCACGTTCTCCATCGCCAATGACGTCGCCAAGTACTTCGCCATCATCCCGGCGATGTTCCTCGTGCTCTACCCGCAGCTTGGGGCGCTCAACATCATGCGGCTGGCCTCGCCCGAGAGCGCGATCCTGTCGGCGATCATCTTCAATGCGCTCATCATCGTCGTGCTGATCCCGTTGGCGCTGCGCGGCGTGTCCTACCGGGCGGTGGGGGCCGGCGCGCTTCTGCGGCGCAACCTCCTGATCTACGGCCTCGGCGGTATCCTGGTGCCGTTCATCGGCATCAAAGCCATCGATCTCGCCATCACCGCGCTTCACCTCGTCTGATTTCGCCCACCTCGTCCGAGCCGTCACGCCAACTCACGACAGGCATACGTCCATGTTGACCCAGCTTCGCCCCGCTTTCATCCTGCTGATCGCCCTGACGGCACTTACGGGGCTCGCCTATCCCCTCGCGATGACCGGCCTCGCGGGGGCGATCTTCCCGGCCAAGGCCGCCGGCAGCCTGATCGAGCGCGACGGCAGGATCGTCGGCTCCAGCCTGATCGGACAGTCCTTCACTGGTGCCGGGTATTTTCACGGTCGGCCCTCGGCGACGAGTGCCGCCGACCCGGCCGATTCCACCAAGACTGTCCCGTCGCCCTACAATGCCGCGAATTCCTCGGGCTCGAACCTCGGTCCGACGAGCGCCGTCCTGGCGGAACGGGTCAAGGGTGACCTCGACGCTCTGAAGGCCGAGAATCCCGGCCGGCCCGTACCGGTCGACCTTGTCACTACGAGCGGTTCGGGCCTCGATCCAGACATCTCGCCGGACGCGGCCCAGTTTCAGGTTCCCCGCGTCGCCAGGGAGCGCAGACTGTCGGAGGACAGGGTGCGCTCCCTCGTGGAGGCTCAGATCCAGGGCCGGCTCGTCGGCATCCTCGGCGAGCCGCGCGTGAACGTCCTTGCCCTCAACCTCGCCCTGGACGATCTGAAGCCAAGATAATCTTGCCGCGTCATTCTTTCCGCATGTCGGGCCGCCCATGCTGAAGCCTCATCGCGATCCGGACCGTCCCTCGCCCGAAGCGCTGCTCGAGGCCGTCCGCCGGGAAGAGGGACATCGCGGCCGCCTCAAGGTGTTCCTCGGGGCGGCTCCTGGCGTCGGCAAGACCTACGAGATGCTGACCGTCGGACGTGCCCGGCTCAAGGCCGGGACGGACGTCGTCGTTGGCGTGGTCGAGACACATGGCCGGTCCGAGACCGAGACTCTCGTCGAGGGCTTCGAGGTGATGGCCCGGCATTCCATCGCGTATCACGGCACGATGCTGGATGAGATGGACCTCGACGCCTTGCTCCTGCGTCGGCCCGCCCTGGCCCTCGTGGACGAGCTCGCCCACACCAACGCGCCCGGCTCGCGCCATCCCAAGCGCTACCAGGACGTCGAGGAACTCCTCGACGCCGGCATCGACGTCTACACCACTCTTAACATCCAGCATGTCGAGAGCCTCAACGACGTCGTCGCCCAGATCACCCGCATCCGCGTGCGGGAAACCGTGCCGGACGGTGTCTTGGACCGGGCCGACGACATCGAGGTGGTCGATCTCAGCCCCGACGACCTGATCCAGCGTCTGCGCGACGGCAAAGTCTACGTGAAGGGGAACGCCGAGCGCGCGCTGAAACACTACTTTTCCCGGGGCAATCTCACGGCCCTGCGGGAACTCGCGCTCCGCCGCACCGCCGACCGGGTCGATGACGAACTTCTCAGCCACATGCGGGCCAATGCCATCGCGGGTCCGTGGGGCGCGGGCGAACGGGTCCTCGTCTGTATCAGTGAGGATCCGCGCTCGGCCGGCCTCGTGCGCCACGCCAAACGTCTCGCGGACCGGCTGCACGCGCCCTGGACCGCCATCACGGTCGAGGGCCCTCGAACCCTCTCCCTCGACGAGGCCGCGCGCGACCGCATCGCCGACACCCTGCGCCTCGCCGACCGCCTCGGCGGCGATGCCGTGACGATCCCGGGTGGCCGTCGCGTCGCCGACGACATCCTCGCCTATGCCCGATCGGCGAACGTCAACCACATCATTCTCGGCAAGGCCGACCGCTCGCCCTTGTTCGAGTTGTTCCATGGCTCGGTGGTGCACGATATCGTCCGGCGCTCCGGCACGATCAGTATCCACGTCATCGCCGGCGAGGCGATCGAGGCGGGTCCGGTTCCGCCGAAGACGGTGGCGACGGCCCCGGCCGTGCGTGCCTTCAGTCCCGGTCACTATGTCCTCGCCCTGACCGCCACGGCTTTAGGGCTCGGACTCGCGCTCGTTTTGCAGCCCTATCTCGGCGTCGAGAATGCCGACCTCATCCTGCTGACCGCGGTGGTGGCGGTGGCGGTGCGCCTCGGGCTGGGGCCGTCGCTGGCCGCGGTGCTGGCCGCCTCGCTCGCCTACAACTTCTTCTTTCTCCCGCCGGTCTACACACTCACCATCGCCGACCCGACCAACGTCGCCGCGTTCCTGCTCTTTACGGTGGTGGCCGTGGTGGTCTCGAACCTCGCCTCGCAGACCCGCCGGGAGGCCAGGGTCTCGCAAGGGCGCGCTCGGGCAACGGAGCGGCTCTACGGTTTCAGCCGCAAGCTCGCCGGCTGCGGAACCCTCGACGACGTGCTCTGGGCCACCTCGGCCCAGATCGCCGCCATGCTCAAGGTCCGCGTCGTGCTCCTGTTGCCCGAGAACGACGTCGTCTCGGTGCGCGCCGGCTTCCCACCCGAGGACAGGCTGGATGCGACCGATTTCGGCGCGGCGAAATGGGCCTTCGACAACGAAAGGCCGGCGGGACGCGGCGCCGACACCCTGCCGGGCGCCAGGCGGCTCTTCCTGCCGATGCGCACGGGGCGCGGCATCGTCGGCGTGATCGGCCTCGATGCGGATCGCATCGGCCCCATCCTCACCCCGGAGGAACGACGCCTGTTCGACACTTTGGCCGATATGGCGGCGCTCGCCATCGAGCGCGTCCGCCTCGTGGAGGATCTCGACCGCGCCGAGCGCGCCGCCGAGACCGACCGCCTGCGCCAAGCCCTGCTCACCTCGATCTCGCACGATCTGCGCACGCCGCTCGCTTCGGTGCTGGGGGCGGCCACGACCCTGCGCGACCTCGATGGGGCTTTGGCCCACGAGGCCAAGGCCGACCTGCTCACGACCGTCATCGTGGAATCGGAGCGTCTGAACCGCTTCATCGTCAACCTCCTCGACATGACACGGCTCGAGGCGGGAGCGGTCGCGGCCAACCTCACCCTTCAGGATGTCGCCGAGATCGTGGACACGGCCCTGCGTCGCCTCGGGCCCATTCTGGCCGGACACCGTGTCGTGCTGGATCTGCCGGCGGGTTTGCCGGCCCTGCGCCTCGACCCCGTCCTGTTCGAGCAGGTGCTGGTCAACCTCCTCGACAACGCCGCCAAATATGCCCCGGAGGAGTCCACCGTCACCGTCCGGGGCTCGGCCGAGGGTGGGCGGGTCCACCTCGCGGTGCTCGACGAGGGCGACGGCCTGCCTGAGGCCGATGTCGAGCGCGTGTTCGACAAGTTCTATCGCGTCCGTAAAGGCGACAGCGTAAGGGCGGGAACGGGGCTCGGCCTCGCCATCGCACGCGGTTTCGTCGAGGCCATGGGTGGCACATTGACGGCGGGAAACCGCCGTGACCGCCTCGGCGCGATCTTTACCATCGTCCTGCCGGTGCCCGGACACAGCCGGGCGGATATCGCCGCATGAGCCTGAACATCCTCGTCATCGACGACGAGCCGCCGATCCGCAAATTGCTGCGCATGGGGCTCGCGACCCAGGGCTACGCTATCTTCGAGGCGCCGAACGCCCGCATCGCCCTCGACCTCCTGGCCAAGGAGGCGATCGACCTCATCATCCTCGACCTCGGGCTGCCGGACATGCGGGGGCACGACCTCTTGCGCCGCATCCGCGAAGACCATCGCGACCTGCCGGTGGTCGTCCTATCGAGCCGCGACGACGAGCCCGGCAAGGTCGAGGCCCTCGATCTCGGGGCTGACGATTACGTGACGAAGCCCTTCGGCATGGGCGAACTCCTCGCCCGCATCCGCGCGGCCCTGCGCCATCAGCTCGCCGTCCAGGGCGAGCGCGCCCTGTTCGAGGTCGATGGCCTCAGCGTCGATCTCGTGCGCCGCATCGTCCGGGTGCGCGGAGCGGAAGTGAAGCTCACCCCGCGCGAGTACGATTTCCTGCGCGTGCTGATCCAGCATGCCGGCAAGGCGCTCACCCACGCCCAACTCATGAAGGAGGTTTCGACCTCGTCGGACCCGCAATACCTGCGTGTCTACATGCGCCAGCTTCGCCTCAAGCTGGAGGCCGATCCCGAGCGGCCGCGCATCCTCCTCACCGAGACCGGAATCGGCTACCGCCTGCGCGCGCCGGAGGACGATGTCCGGACCTGACATGCCCAGACGCAAGCACCCACGGCTGCATGGGCGATGGGCATGCGTCGCCAACTTCACCTTTCGCCATGCATCGAAATCCGGGGATTCGCGTTCATGGACCGACCTGACAAAGGCGGGCGTGGTGAAGCGCGCGCCTTCATCGAGAGGAACCGTCCGGACCTATGGAGCGCGATTGCGTCGTTATCGGCATCCACGGTCTTGCGAACAAACCACCCGCAGATGAGAAAACGCGATGGTGGAAGGCGGCCATCGACGAGGGCCTCGTTCGCAACGAAGGCATCGCCGATCCCCACTTCGCGTTCGATTTCGTCTACTGGGCCGATCTTCGCTACGACGCGCCGCTGTCCGGGGATGGCAACCGCGAGCCATACCGGCCTTACGAGGGGACGGGACCTCTGCCACGCGGGGAGACCGCGCCGACGCTCACCACCAACGCCATGTTGGCGCCGGTCTATGCCGGGATCGACGCCGTCGAGGAGGCGACCGGCGTGACTCTCGTCGACGATGTCATTCTCGAACATCGCTTCGACGACCTCTGGCACTATCACGCCGAACAGGACTTCGCCCGTCGGGTTCGTACGCGGCTGATCGAACGCCTGAAGGCGTTCGGCGCCCATCGCATCTTTCTTGTCGCCCATTCGATGGGGTCGGTCATCGCCTACGACGTCTTGCGGATGCTGGAACGGGACGAACCCTCATTGAGGATCGACCACCTCGTCACGGCGGCGTCGCCATTGGGCCTGGCGAAGGTGAAGCTCAAATTCGAGGCCGAGCACGACACATTACGCGTGCCGAACAACGTCGCGGCTTGGACGAACCTCGCCGATGGAGAAGACGTCGTCGCCATCATGGGTGATCTGGCGACGGACTACTCACCAAACGAGACCGGCATCCGCATTGACGACCGGAGAGTCATGAATGCGTACCGGCGTCCCGGCGGGGAGCCGAACCACCATAAATCCTACGGCTACCTTCGCACGCCCGAATTTTCAGCCATCGTCTCGAATTTCGTTTCGCGTGAGCAACGGCCCGTCAGGAGCGCGGAATCCATCTGAAAGCAGGGGGGATCGTCGCCGATCCGCCCCCAGGGTGCACTTTCGAAGCCTGGGTCTCTGCTGCAGGCGACGGGCGCCGCTCAGCGGCACGGCTCCGCCGCGGTCTCGCTCCAGCTCCGCAATGGGAAGGCTCGGTCATAGCCGAGATTGAAGAGGAAGGCGTAGACCACGTAGAAAGCCGCGATCGCGAGATCCATGAAGAAGGCTTGCGCGAGGCCGATCCCGAGATACCAGGCGATCGGCGGCAGCAGGATCATGAGCAGACCTGCCTCGAACAGAACGGCGTGCCCCACCCGCAGGGGGAGGCTCTTTCGCGTGTGACCGGCGAGCCGTTGCATGGCTCGATCGAAACCGAGATTGTAGACGTAGTTCCAGGCCGTTGCGATCACGGCGCTGCCCACGCCGATCATGCCCATATCGGAGGCGTGCAATCCGAACAGCACGGTGCCGAACGGGATGATCAGCGCGAGCCCGAACATCTCGAACAGGAGGGCGTGGCGGATACGGTCGCGTGTGCTGCGCATGGTCATACCTTGAACAATCTCGTTGGTTGACCGCTTCCTATCTGCGATACCCAGATCATCAAGTTAGTATGTATCTCGGATCCAGATAGATGGCCGTCTCGCTCGACCAGCTTCAGGCCTTCGTGGCAGCGGCCGAGGCCGGGTCCTTCTCCGGCGCAGCCCGGACATTGCGCAAGGCGCAGTCGGCCATCAGCACCCAGGTGGCGAACCTGGAGACGGATCTGGGCGTGGCGTTATTCAGCCGGGCGGGCAGGAACCCGGTGCTCACACCGGCGGGAGAGCGGCTGCTGCTCGAAGCGCGCGTGGTACTCGACCGGCGGGAGCATCTCATCGGCGTGGCGAGCAGCCTGGAGCGGCGGGTGGAGAACCGGCTGGTGGTCGCCATCGACGAACTCTACCCCGAACATGCGCTCGGCGCCCTCTTCGCCGATTTCGCGCGGCATTTCCCCTTCGTGGAACTGGAACTGCTCTTCCCGCTGATGGAGGATGTCAGCCGCATGGTTCAATCCGGCGCCGCCGATCTCGGTGTCATGTGGCGCCAGGAGGTCCTACCCACGGAACTGGGCTTCCAGACCATCGGCTGGGTACCGCTCAAGCTCGTCTGCGGATGCGATCACCCGCTGGCGAAAGCACGCGTGGAGTGGGAGGAACTGAAGCGCCACCGCCAGATCCTCGTCGCCGCGCGCAGCGACGGGCCGGAAAAGCGCCGCCTGCGGGTGGCCGCCGAGGTCTGGTGGGTGGAGAGCCACTGGGTGATCCTCGAACTGGTAAAACACGGGATCGGCTGGGCCTTCGTCACCGACCACGTCATCGCGGCATCGCAGACCGCGCCGTACCTCGTCACGCCGGACCTGCAATTCGACAAGGGCGATTGGCCGATCGCCCTGGAACTGGTCTGGCACAAGCAGCGCCCCTGCGGCCCCGCTGCGGCGTGGCTCCGCGAGCGCTTCGCAGCGGAAAGGGTCGGCACCCTGTCTGACGGTGGCCAAGCAGGCTGAGGGCCGGAAAGCGAAATCGTCCCGGTGGAGGACGCCTTCCCATCACGAAAGCGATCAGCCCTTCATGAGCGGAAAGCGGACCGGTGGCATGAGACGGGTCAAGGCTGTTCCCATGCCGCCCGGACCGGGCCGGTCGCATTGTCCGGCTTCGCATCGCCGATGAAGATCACCACCGGACCGTGATCGGCCCGGCGCGGGTCGTAGAAATCGAGCAGGTTCGGGTGAAGGCGCTGGATATAGTCCGGGCACACGCCTTCCCGTCGTAGCAGGTGGTCGATGACGACCTGATCGCCGTGCACGGCGTTCGGGACCGGTCCGCATGACCCCGCCTCCATCCAGCGCGCAGGGCCCGCCGTAAAGGCGGTGGAGAGGAAGTCGAGTTCGCCGCCCTCCCAGCGCATCAGGGCGCTGGAGAGACGGCCCTTGTGGAAATAATCCTCCATCGCGGCCAATCCCGGCGAGGCGAGGGCGTCGGCCGGCCCAGTGAAGACGGTGTCGAGATCGCACAGCACCGACGTTCCCCGCGTCAGGCCGGGACGAAACGCCTCCATCTTCGCCCACCATGCCGGCCAATCGTGCCTAAGCGCCACGCGCTCCACGCCGGTCACGTCGAGGGGAAGGTCCGTGAGACAGAGTATCGTGTCGAAGGCCGGGGCGTGGCGGCGCACGCCACGGGCGAGGCGCTCGACCCAGGTCGCATCGTAACGGCCGCCGCCCTTCAGGACGGTGATGAGCGTGGTCATGTGGGAAACCCGATCCTATGGGGAGCCCGGCCCAGGGATGGGCGGTTCATGTGGAGGTGTGCAGTCGGAGCCGCCCGGCCGCCTCGGCCTCTGCGAACCACGCGCGTTCGGCGGCCCAGGGATGGCCGGGCCAGCCGGCAAAGCCGAAGCCATAGGCATCGACCGGCTCGGATTGTGGTCGCCGGCCGAGGATGAGCGCCAGCGTCACGAGGAATCCGGTGCTGGGGTTCGGCCGTCCCGTGGTGCCAGGCGCGAGGCGACGCCGCCCCTCGCGGTGCAGATCGTCGGACAGCACGTGGACTGGTTTGCCGAGGGGAGCCAGCAAGGCCAGCACCTCGCGGGTCCAGCACATCTGTTCAGGCTGGTTCTCCTCTGCGGCGAGCATCGGGAATGGCAGGATGAACGCATCTGCCCGCCGGACGACGGGGCGATCGAGGAAGCCCGGGTCGGCCAGCCATTCGCGCATCTGTCCGCCGCGATTGACCAGGGCGAGGTGCGTGACCCGGGAGCCGGTGCTCCCGCCGAAACCCGCCGCGTTGTTGAAGCGCACGACAGAGGCGGCGGCGTCGATGGCGGCGGCGGCCTCGATTCCCGGCGCGTTGCCGACGATGGCGAGCGGCGAATCCGGTAACCGCAGCACGTCGTGGGAGAGGGGGGAGTCGACCTGGGTATTCACTTGCGGCAGGGGTACGAGGAACAGCGGAGGTATGGCGTCGGACCCGCGCGGCAAGGTGCGAGCGGGGAGGGGGGCCGATGATGCGTCGATGCTTTGTCTGTGGCGCCGCCATGCTGCAGCCGACCGACCGGCACCTCATCTATCCGGGTGGACGCCGCCGCGCCTTTCCGCTCGCCTGCGCGTCCTGCGGCCTCCTACTGGCGGCGGATGCAGAGCCTCAGCGATGCCGCGCGGATCTCGCCGAGCGCCTTTCGGGCCCGATTTTCCTTCCCGACCCGGAGGGCGGCTACGGGTTGGACCTCTACACCCTGCGCAGTGCCGCGACCGGCTTCGGCCTCGGCGTTCGTGCGCTCGACGACGAGGGTCGGACCGACCTTCGGCGCCCCCATAGCGACCGTGCCGCGCGGGCGGACCTCTACGCCCTAGACGGGGCGGCGGGAGTGCCGGTCTCTCTGGGCCTGCTCTGCCGGCCGCCCGAGCTCGACGCCGTCCTGGCTAACGTGGCGAGCCATGCGGGCTGGACCGACGATGTCGTGATCCTGCTCGACGCGCCGGGGCATCCGCCGCGAGCCGTGCCCACGGCCGGATTTCCACCGAGTGCCGTGCGGGTGGGCGCCCGGCCCATGGACGGTGATTTCAGTACGCAGCGCAACGTCCTTCAGGATCTCGCCCGCAATCCCTGGGTGCTACAGCTCGATGCCGACGAGAGCCTCACTGCCGATTCCGGCCAGCTTCTTCCGGCGCTGGCTGCCATGGCGGAGGCGGACGACGTCCTCTCCGTCGGCTTGGCGCGCCGGAACCGTGTCGACGGCATCCTCTCGGACGTCTACCCGGACGTGCAGTATCGGCTCAATCGCAAGTCCGTTCGCTATGCGGGCCGCGTGCATGAGCGGCCGGTCCTCGACGGCGGCTGGCCACGCAGCTTCATCGCCCTGCACGGGGTGATCGAGCACCGTCTGAGCCGGGTCCATGTCCTGGCTCGCTCACGGCGCTACGAGAGCCTGGACCCGGGACGCGGACGTCCCGAGGAGGAGGCCTCGCTGCTGCAGCCCTACCGGGAGTGAGGCCGCGCTGACCCGTGGGCCTGGGCCGCCGCGATGGCCCGAGCATAGAGGTCGAGGGTCTCTCTGGCGAGCACCTCCCGGCTGAAGCGGCCAGCCGCCGCCAGTGCGTTGGTCCGATAAGTGCGGCGCAGAGCCGGATCGGCCAGCAGCGGACGAAGGGCATCGGCCAGGGCCGGGCCGGTAGCCTCCTTGGCCAGCGGCCCGGCGCCGGGCCCGCCTACGAACCTGCGCGCGCTCGCGTCCTGCGCACAGGCCACCACCGGCCGGCCATAGGCGAGGGCCTCCTGATAGACGAGGCCGAAGCTCTCGTAGCGCGAGGGGGCGAGCACTGCGTGCGCCTCGGCATAGGCGTCGGCGAGGTCTTCCGCGGGCACCCGGCCGCGTGCGCGAATGCAGGCCCGCGCCGCTTCAGGGATGTCGGCCGGGAGATCCGTTGCCGGCACGCCGACGACATCGAGCACGAAGGCGGGCACGGCGCCGCGCCTCGCTTCCTCGGCCAGGATCGCGACCGCATCGAGAAGCGCGTCGAAGCCTTTCCGTGCTTCTGCCCGGCCGACGAAGAGCAGGCGTGCCGGCCCTTCATCCTCCGGGTATGGCGCGCCGCGCGCCGCTGCCGCGATCTCCGGCGGCAGGCTGAGGCCGATCACTGTCTCCGGTTGTCGGCCGGACAGGCCGTAGGCTCGGGCGATCACGGCCCCGTGCTCGACGGTGTTGGCGATCAACCCGGCGCTGCCGTGTGCTTGGCGGCGTTCGAGGGCATCGGCGGCACTTCCGTCCAGGCCATCGCGCAACGAGCCGGCGGGCGGGCGCGTGAAAGCGGCGGGCGTCGAACTGCGCGTCACCAGCGGCAGGTCTCGGCGGCCGGTCAGCAGCGCGGCGGGGGCGTACCAGTTCGTTGCCTCCACGACGTCGAAGGGAGCTCGGGCATGGTCGGCGAGGATGGTATGGCGGAAGGCCAGCGGTGCGGCGAGGTGCCCGGCCGAACCCCAGCGGCGCAGGCGGGCCAGAGCGCCGTCCGGCGGCAGGCCAATCCCCGCAACCGTCACGCCCTCGACCCGTTCGCGGCCGACGCGGTCGAGGGTGAAGACCGTGACGTCGGCGCCGGCCTCGGCGAGGCTTTCGGCGATCTCCCGGGCGGCGGTCGAAAGGCCGCTCGGTGCCGGCGGATAATCCCATGTGAGGAGCGCGACGCGCATCAGGCAGCAAGCAGGCGGCGATAGATGGCGAGGTAATCGGCCGCCATGCGCTCGGCGGTGAAGCGCGCCTCGAAGCGGCGGCGGATGACGGCGCGGTCGAGGCGGCCGATCCGGCCCAGGGCCTCCACCGCCTCGGCCTCGGAGGAGACGACGAAGCCGGTCACGCCGTCCTCGACGATCTCCGGCACCGAGCCACGGTTCCAGGCGATCACTGGCGTACCACAGGCCATCGCCTCGATCATCACGAGGCCGAAGGGCTCGGGCCAGTCGATGGGAAAAAGCAGAGCCCGCGCGCTTCCCAGGAGATCCGCCTTCCGGGAATCGTCCACGGGGCCGAGATAGGTCGCGTCCTCGCCGAGGAGCGGGCGCACGTGGCGTTCGAAATAGTCGGGGTTGCCGACGTCGATCGTGCCGCCGAGCCGGATCGGCACGCCGGCGGCGCGCGCGACACGGATGGCGGTGTCCGGCCGCTTCTGGTCGGTCATCCGACCCACGAAGGCGACATGGTCGCCGGGCTGCGTCTGCAAGCCGTAGCGGTCTCGCGCGATGCCGTGATGGACGATACCGGCCCGGTTCGAGGCCGGAATACCCGCCTCTTGTGCCGCCGAGATTGCCGCCACCGGCAGGTCGGGAAACCCCGCGAAGAACAGCGCCCGGTCGAGCTCGTCCACCCGCCAGTGGATCGTGGTCAGGCTGTGCCGCCGGCGGGTTCCGAGGAGCGCCGCATGCGCGAACTCGCCATGGCAATGGATGATGTCGAACTCGTCCATCCTCAGCCGCAGCGCCTCCAATTGCAGTGCGTCGAGCGCCGCCGGGACGCCGGGTGCAACGCGACCGTGACGGCTTTCGAGGGCCGCCAGACTGGGATGGTCGCCGATGCGTGGTAAGTCTGTCGCACTGTCGGACGGCGCGAACAGCGTTATTTCGACGCTGAGGTTTCGTAGTGCCGTGCTGAGGTCATGAATGACCCGCTCCGTGCCACCGTGATGCTCGGGAGGAACAGGAAAAATGTTCGGGGCGACTTGGGCGACGCGAATCACGGAGCGGACCTCAACTACAGAATTTGCTTGTCTCAGCGCGCTTACAACGCTGTCGACCTGATGTTTATCTTGCATATCGCCCTTCAGGGCTGCCTGCGCGGCGGTGGAGTGGTGTTCGGGCTCACCGCCGATACCGGCGGCCATATCCGCTACCTGCTCGATCTCGTGGCGGCCTCGTCACAGGATGCCGGCATCGACAGGATCGTCATGGCGACACGTCTGTTCGACGGCACGCATGGCCCGGATTACGCCGTGCCCGAAGAGCGGATCTCCGACAAGGTCGAGCTCGTGCGGCTCGCGAGCGCGTCCCCCGTCTACCGCGCCAAGGAGGAGATGCACGAGGAGGTGGCGAGCTTCGCCCGGAGCCTCATGGACTGGATCGCACGGCAGCCTCGGGCGCCGGACATGATCCATGCCCATTACGCCGATGCCGCCTCGGTCGCGAGGCTCGTGACGGATGAACTCGGAATACCCTTCGTGTTCACCGCCCATTCGCTCGGGCGGGTCAAGGCATCGATGTTGGGTGTAGGAGCGGAGACCTCCGCCGATCTCGCCCACCGCATCGCTGCAGAAGAGGGGGCGCTGGCTCGCGCCAGTCTCGTCATCGCCTCGTCCCGCGACGAGGCGGAAGTGCAATATGCCGGATACGTCGCCTACGATCCCGGACGCATCCGGGTCCTACCACCGGGCAGCGACCTCGCGAGGTTCGCGTCTGCCGTGCCCCTTTCGCGGGTCGATGCCACCATCGACCGCTTTCTGCAGGATCCCGGGAAGCCTGCCCTGTTGGCACTCGCCCGGCCGGTGGCGCGCAAGAATCTGGCGGCGCTGCTGCGGGCCTATGGCGAAAGCCCGGCCCTGCAGTCCCGTGCCAACCTCGTCCTCATGGCCGGCACGCGCGAGGACATCGATGCGCTCGACGGCGACATGGCCGCCACCCTGCGTGAGATTCTGGTGCTGATCGACCGCTACGATCTCTACGGACGCGTCGCCTATCCGAAGACTCACGACCCGGAGGATGTGCCGGCGATCTACGCCTATGCCCGCGTGCGCGGCGGCCTGTTCGTCAATCCCGCCCTCAACGAGCCGTTCGGTCTGACATTGTTGGAAGCCTCGGCGTCGGGGTTGCCGCTGGTCGCCACCGATAGCGGCGGTCCCAACGACATCGTCGAGACCTGCGGCAACGGTCTCCTCGTCGATCCGCGCGCGCCCGACGCGATCGCGGCCGCGTGCCTGCGCATCCTCGGCGAGCCCGACCTCTACGCGCGGTGTGTGGCGGGAGGCGCGCGCGCGGCCGCCGCCTATGACTGGGATCAGCATGCTGCGCGCTACCACGATCTGCTGTGGGCGCTCCTGGCGCCCGAGCCGCCCATCGCGGAGCCACAGCAACTGCTGATCTGCGATATCGACAACACGCTGGTGGGTTGCGAGGCGGCGCTCGGAATCTTCCGGCGCTGGCGCAGCTGGCAGGCAGGTTTGGCCTTCGGTGTCGCCACCGGTCGCTCCTTTCACAGCGCCATGGCGATCCTCGAACAGCAGGCCAGTCCGCGCCCGCAGGTGATGATCACCTCGGTGGGGTCGGAGATCTACCATCTCGACCCCAATGGCGTGACCTACACGGCGGATCTGGCTTGGCGCGACGCCGTCTCGACCGGGTGGGACCGTGCCGGCATGCAGGCGGTGCTCGCCAGTCTCGACGGGCTCGTGCCCCAGGGGGGGCTGGAGCAGCGCGGGCACAAGCTGAGCTATTTCGGGGATGCCGCGGCGGCCGAGGCGGTACGAAACCGCCTCGTGCAAGCGGACCTCCTCGCCAACGTGATCCATAGCCACGGACGCTACCTCGATGTCCTCCCGGTGGCGGCATCGAAGGGCACTGCGGTGCGTCATGTCCGCGCCCTCTACGGCTTGCCGGAGAGAGCCGTGTTCGTGGCGGGCGATTCCGGAAACGACGTGGAGATGCTGCGCGCCGAGGCGCAGGCGATTATCGTCGCCAATTATTCCGACGACCTGGCGAGCCATGCGGCTCTGAAGCATTCCTACGTCGCCCGGACCTCGCACGCCCGTGGCATCATCGAAGGCGTCGGCCATTTCCGCAGGATGCTGATCGATGCGGGCTGAGCCTTTGGACCGGCCTTCCGCGAGCGTGCTCACGCTCGTGCGCGGCCGGGCCGACCGCCTGCGCAATCTGATGCGTGGTTTGGCCCGGCAGTCCGTGCGGCCACATGAGCTCGTGATCGCCTGGATGCAGCCAGAGCCGGAGGCGGACTTGCCCGATCCGGGCTGTCCCGTCCGTCATATCTTCGTGGCCGGGGAGCCGATGCCGCTCGCCGCCGCCCGCAACCGCGCGGCCGAGGCCGCCACCGGAGGCCTGCTGGTTTTCCTCGACGTGGACTGCATTGCCTCGCCCGGCCTCGTCGATGCCTATCGCCGGGCTGCGTCGGAGACGGGCGGCCTGTTCCTCGGTGAAGTGCTTTATTTGCCGCCGGGATTGGATGCGGAGACGGCTTCCGACGACGCAGCTTTGGCCCGTCACGGCCGGGCACATCCGGCACGGCCGGCGGTCCCGCGAACGGGTCTGCGCCGGGAGCACGATTCCGGCCAACTCTGGGGCCTGTCCTTCGCGCTGCCGGCCCGCGCCTGGCGCGCCGTTGGCGGCATGGACGAGGCCTATGTCGGCTATGGCGGCGAGGAGACCGACCTCGCCACCCGCCTCGACGCCTCCGGTCTCCCGACGTTCTGGGTCGCGGGGGCGCGCGCCTATCATCAGCACCACCCGGTCCACGTGCCGCCGCTGCAGCATTTCGAGCCCATCCTCGCCAATGCCACCCGCTTCCGCCGGGCGCATGGACGCTGGTGCATGACCTACTGGCTCGGTCAGTTCGAGGCTGCCGGATTGATCGCCTGGGACGCGGACTCCCCCGCGATCCGGGTCATCCGCCATCCGAGTACCGCCGAAATCGCCGCCGCCCTGCGGCCCGACGCCCTTTACTCCTGACGAAATGCGACCCGTGACATCGATCAAGAAGCCCATCGCGTTCTTCGTCCACCACCAGGGACGCGGCCATGCCAACCGCACGATGGCGGTGGCGGCCGAGTTCGCACGCGACCGGCCCGTTTCCGTGCTCACCGCCGGCCCGCAGCTGTTCGAGGGGTTTTCCCGCGATATCGAGATCGTGACGCTGCCGAACATGATCGGCGCCGAGGTACCGACCCCGCGACTCTATGCGGAACCGACGCCGCAGGTGATGCACTGCGTGCCCCTCGGCCTCACCGAGATGCGCCGGACCATGCGGCGGATCCTCGACCATCTCGACGAACGTGACGTCGGCCTGTTCGTGGTCGACGTCTCCGCAGAGATCGCGCTGCTCGCGCGCATCGCCAGCGTTCCGGCGGTGCAGATTCGCATGCACGGGGACCGCTCCGACATTGGCCATCTGGGCGCCTACGAGGCCTGTGTCGGCATGCTGGCCCCGTTCGACGAGCGCATGGAACAGGACGACTACCCGGCTCAGCTGCGGGCCAAGACTTTCTACAGCGGCGGCCTTTGCACTAGCGTCGACGGTGTCCTGGGCCGCGCCGAGGCGCGTGCGAAGCTCGGCCTCGACCCCGACCGCGAGATCGTCGTCGCGGTCACCGGGGGAGGGGGGAGCGGCACCCCCTACGCCCCCCTGACGGTGGCCGCACGCGCCGCGCCCGAAGCCCTTTGGCTGACTCTCGGGCCCACCCACCGCGAGGGGCACGAGACGGATTTCTCCAACCTGCGCGAACTCGGCTGGGTGCCCTCGGTGACCGATTATCTCGCCGCGGCCGACATCGTCGTGGCGTCGGCGGGCGACAACACGATCCACGAGGTCGCGCGCGTCGGCGGGCGTCTGATCGTCATGCCGGAATGGCGCTACTTCGGTGAGCAGACCCGCAAAGCCGAGGCCCTGGTCCGGCTTGGTGCGGCCGTCCAGGCCCCGGTCTGGCCAGGCGACCTCAAGGGCTGGCGCGATCTCCTCGACTGGGCTCGCGCCCTCGACCCCGCGCCCTTGCGCAGCCTCTACGCGCCGGATGCCGCCCATCGTGCGGCCGGCTGGCTCGAAGGGTTGACCGACGAACTCTGGCAGGGCGCAGCGGAGCATCCCGCGCTCACCGTCGTTGCCGCAGTCTGAATGCCCCTCGACCCCATCGTTGAAACCCGCCCGGAGCCAGACCGACCGATGTCCACCGTTTCCGTCGTGACCCTGGCCAAGGGACGGCCCGCGCACCTGCGCAACGTGCTGCGGGGCTTGGAGCGCCAGACGCAGAGGCCCGCCGAGTTCATCATCGCGGTGATGCAGGACATGCCCTACGACCTGCCCGAGGTCGGCTTCCCGGTCCGCCAGATCCTGGTGCCGGGTACGGATCTGCCGCTGGCGGCGGCCCGCAACCGGGGTGTCGCGGAAGCCAGCGGGGACGCGGTCATCTTCCTCGACGTCGACTGCATCCCGGCCCCCGAACTCGTCGCCGACTATGCAAGAGGCCTCGCCGAACTCGACGGCCTGCTGATGGGTGAGGTGCTCCACCTGCCTGAGCACGCCACTGCGGGCGACTGGACCATCGCGGATTTTGCAGCGGTCGCGGAGAAGCATTCCGACCGCCGGGGCCCCCCGGCCTCCGGCCTCGAAATCTGTCCCGATTATCGCTGCTTCTGGTCCCTCAACTTCGCCATCCGGCGATCGACCTTCCTAGCCACCGGCGGCTTCGACGAGCGCTATACCGGCTATGGCGGCGAGGACACGGATTTCGGCAAGATCCTCGACCAGGGTGGGATTCCCATCGCCTGGATGAAGGGCGGCCTCGCCTATCACCAGTACCATCCGCACCACATGCCACCTGTCCACCATCTCGACAGTGTGGTGCGCAACGCCGAACTGTTCGAGGCCAAGTGGGGCTACCGGACGATGGGCCACTGGCTCTACGCCTTCAAGGTGATGGGCCTGATCGACGACACTCCCGACCAGCCGATCCGCATCCTGCGCCGGCCGGAGCCCGGTGATTTCGCACTCACCGGCCAGCAGAGCCATCAGCCCTACAGCAATTCGGCCTCCGTCATCCGGTACCTCGAAGCCCAGTCGGCCACGGCTCTCACCGCGTGAGGATCGCGCTCCTCGCCCATCTGCGCCATCCGGTGGCGGCTCCCTTCGCCGGCGGCATGGAAGCCCATTGCTGGACCCTCGCCGAGGGGCTGATGGCGTGGGGACACGAGGTGGTGCTGTTCGCCGCCGGGGACAGCGACCCGCGCTTCGCGATCGATCCGGTGATCCCGGTGCATCACGAGCGCAGCTTCCCCGGTCTGGAGCACCGGGGCGATTCCGGGCTCAAGGCTCATGTGGATGCCGGCTACGCCGCCGCCTGCGACCGGATCGCGGCCGGCGGCTTCGACGTGCTGCACAACAACTCGCTGAGCCGCCTGCCCCTGGAGCGTCGGCGCTTGGCGGCGGTGCCGACTGTGACGTCGCTCCACGTGCCGCCCTACGACGCCCTGCGCTGGTTCGTGCAGGAGAGCCTCGTGCCGGGACATCGGATCACCGTCACGTCGGAGGCCCAGCGCCGGGTCTGGTGGCCCGATGCGCCACCGGAGAATGTGTCCGTCCTCCATAACGGCATCGATCCTCGCGCCTGGCCTTATCGTGATCGGGGCGATGGCAGCGCCGTCTGGTCCGGGCGCATCGCGCCCATCAAGGGCACTCATCTCGCCGTCGCGGCGGCGCAGCGCGCCGGCCTCCCCCTGACGTTGTTCGGTCCGATCGAGGATCGGGAATACTGGGACGCGCGGGTCGCCCCGCAGCTCGGCGGCGCCATCCGCTACGGCGGCCACCTCTCCGGCGACACCCTTGCGAAGGAGATCGGCCGCGCCTCCGTCTTCCTGTTCACGCCCTGCTGGGACGAGCCCTTCGGCCTCGTGGTGATCGAGGCCATGGCCTGCGGCGTGCCGGTGGCTGGGATCATGATGGGGGCCGCCGCGGAGGTCGTCGGCGAGGCCGGATACCTCGTGCCGCCGGACGACATTTCTGCGCTCGCCGTCGCGATCGGTGAGGCCCTCACGATCCCGCGCGAGGTCCCGCACGCCCGTGTCATGCGCCTGTTCACCCGCGATCTCTGGCTGGAACGCTGCGAGGCCCTCTACGCGCAGGCGCAAGTGCAGGCGCAGGTGAAGCGGCCCTGAGTTCCCTCGCCCCTCCGGATGCCCGCCCCGAGGATGGGCGCAACCTCTTCGTGAGCCGCCCATGAGCCTTATCCCCTGGACCCGCCGCGCCGTCATCGACGCCCTCTGGCACGGCCGCGATCCCTTCGCGAACCCGCCGGATGACCTGCGGCCCCTCGATCTCCAGGGCTGGCGCAGCGTCCATCCCTATCTCGACGAAGCCGTCATCGAATTCCGGCCTCACGTGGTCGTGGAGATAGGCGCCTGGAAGGGCGCGAGCACACTGCATCTGGCCAGGACCATGGCGGCGCATGGCGTCGAGGGAACCGTCATCGCGGTGGATACCTGGCTCGGCGCCGTCGACCATTGGGCGGATTCGGGTCTGTTCGCCGAACTTGCCACCGAACACGGCTATCCGAGCCTCTACCGGAGCTTCCTGGCCAACGTCCTGCGCGAGGGGCTGGCGGACCGGGTCGTACCGCTTCCACTGGACTCGGTGAACGCTGCGGAACTGATGCGCCTACGCAACGTCACGGCCGACGTCATCCATCTGGATGCCGGCCACGAAGAGGCCTCCGTGGCGGCGGACCTTCGGGCGTGGTGGCCGGTTCTGCGCCCGGGCGGCCTGTTCGTCGCCGACGATTATGACCGCCTGGGCGGGAGCTTCCCCGGGGTCACGCGGGCGGTCGACGCTTTCTGCGCGGAAGCCGGCGTAAAGGGGCCCTGGTCGCAGGAGGGGAAGTGCAAGTTCCTCAAGCCGATCTGAAACCTAGGCCGGGTGCATCGGCACCTCGGACGCCATCGCTTCAGAAGGCATAGCGGACTTGGCAATAGGGCATCAGCTCGGCCAGATGATCCTTGAAACGCGCGATCCATCGCCCTTTCCAGCCGCTTCGATAGCGCAGGTTGTCGCCGCCACCCTGTGACCGTTTTCCCTCCTGGATATCGGGCCGCCAGAGCAGGTCCTCCGCGCGGGGATGCCAGTTCAGGTTGACGGCATGGAGATCCGCATTGTGCGTGAGCAGGATGATCTCGGCTTTGAGCTGCGCCTTCGCCGCCGCCCCGATCCCGTCATCGATGGCGGTAAACAGTTCTCGCCAATCGGCCTCCCAGCCTTCGTAGAGGATGACCGGCGAGAAGTTCACATGAACTTCGAACCCTGCCGCCACGAAGTCGTCGATGGCGGCAATGCGTTCACGCATCGGGGCCGTGCGCACATCCACCACTTTCGCGATCCGTTCGGGCATCAGGGAGAAGCGGATCCGGGTCTTGCCCTGTGGATCGTAGGTCAGCAGCTCCCGGTTCACGGCCTTCGTGGCGAAGGAGGCCTTGGCGTTCGGGAGATCCCGAAACAGACCGACCATGTCGCGCACGTTGTCCGAGAGGCTCGCATCCACGGAGAGATCGCCATTCTCGCCGAGATCGTAGACCCAATGGTCGGCATCCACCGTATCCGGCTCGGGAAGCCTTCCCTGGCGCGCGGCATGGCGGGCGATGGCGGCGCAGACCTGCTCGACATTGACGAAGAGGGAAATCGGGTTGGCGAAACCCTTGCGACGGGGGACGTAGCAATAGGCGCAGGCCATGGCGCAGCCATTCGAGGTGGAGGGCGCGATGAAATGGGCGCTGCGCCCATTCGGCCGCATCGTCAGGCCCTTCTTCACCCCGAGCACCAAGGTCGAGCGCTTGATCCGCAGCCAGTCCTCCGCCGAGCCTTCGTTGCCGTGCAGGGAGGGGATGTTCCAGTGCGACGGCACCTCGATCCGCTCGGCGTCGGGGAAGCGGTCGAGGATGGCGAGGCCGCGCGGGAAATTCGAAACCGCAGGCTCGTGGTAGATCGTCCTGATATCCAGAATGTCGCGGGAAAGGGCCATGCGGTGTCCTGCGGCGCGCGTTCGCCCCGTGCCACGTAAGATAGGGCTCTGGGGGCCGGAGGGGATGGCCCTCGCCGTCGATCCGGTCGTCGCGCCGCCCGTGTTTCGGGGCTCGATCGAGTCCAGCGGACGAGTGACGGGCCATCGCGGGGGAGCGACCGTCGCGCGGCGGAAATCCGAGGCGGGGATTGGCCGCCGGGCCCGATGAGCCACCCTATCGTTAACAGATAATTAACCTCGCCCTCTTTGCGGCGGTGTCGAAACATGCGCTCAAGACGCGTCCGTCACAGGAGGTGAAACTATTGCCTTGGTTGCCGCGTATCTCGGGCATGATCTGCTTCGACACGCTCATCGATCAGCTGGAATTGGAAAAGCAGGCCCTTGCGCGGGAGATGGCGCATCGCGGACCCGCGCCTTACACCCTCATCGACATGCTGATCGCGCTCGACCAGAAAATTTGCGCCTTGAGAATCCTGAGTGAAGACCGCTGACGCCGCTTTGGCCGATGCGAAGTCTCCCGGGTTTGCGGTCAGGCAGGACACGACGTTTCTGACGAGTCTCCCATTGCGTTGACTCCCCCGGGGAGAGACCGATCCATCACCGGGAGTTCGTGACCAGCTTCAAGCGGCAGCGCTTTGTTTCCTGTTGGATGCGAACTCGAACGCTTCCAGGGCAGGGAGGGGCCTGCTCAGAAGATAGCCCTGCGCTTCCGTGCATCCTTCGCGACGAATGCAGGACAGTTGAACGTCGTTCTCGACCCCTTCCGCCGTGATGCTCGCTCCCATGCGTCCGCCAAGTCCGACGATGGCGCGGACGATGGCGGCGGTGTCCGCATCGGCGATCTCGGCAACGAACGACCGGTCGATCTTGATCTTGTCGAAGGGAAATCGACGCAGGTAGTTGAGGGATGAGTAGCCGGTGCCGAAATCGTCCAGCGCGATGCGGATCCCGAGCGCACGAAGCCGGTGAAGGCAAGCGGTCACGCTGTCCGCGTCACCAATGAGCACGCTCTCGGTGATCTCCAGCTCCAGGCGGTCCGGCCTCAGACCGGACGCGGCCAAAGCCGATACGACGCAATGCTCCAGGCCGGGCGTCGTGAATTGCGCGGCCGAGACGTTCACCGCCACCCGGAGGTCGCCTGGCCAAGCCGCCGCTTCGCGGCAGGCTTCCCGCAGGGCCCAGCTGCCGAGGGGAACGATCAGGCCGGTCTCCTCGGCCAATGGGATGAAATCAGCCGGCGAAACCAAGCCTTTGACGGGGTGACGCCAGCGCATCAGGGCCTCGAAGCCGCTGGTCGTGTCGGTGGCAAGCTCGATGATCGGTTGATAGTACAATTCGAACTGACCCAGCCGCACGGCTTCGCGCAGATCGAGTTCGAGAACGTTGCGCGCGGCGATAGCCGCATCCATGCCGGGCTCATAGAAGCGGAACGTGTTCCGCCCGGCCGCCTTGGCGCGGTAAAGGGCGATGTCGGCATTCTTGAACAACTGATCCGGGTCGCCGCCATCCTGCGGCCCGACAGCGATGCCGATGCTGACGCCGACACTGACGGAGCGGCCGCCGAGGTCGAAGGGCGATTGCAGCGCCTCGATCACCTGCTGCGCCGTGGTGGTGGCAGTCTGAAGGAGATCGGGTTCTCTCAGCACGATGGCAAATTCGTCGCCGCCCAATCGCGCAACGGTGTCGCCCTCGTGAATGACCGACGTCAACCGCTCGGCGACGGCTCGAAGGAGGCTGTCTCCCGCCGGATGGCCGAGGCTGTCATTGACCGCTTTGAAGCGGTCGAGGTCGCAGGCGAGGACGGCGAAGATGTGCCCGCGTCGTTGGGCATTGTCCATTTCCCGGCCGAGCCGGTCCCGGAACAGCGCGCGGTTGGGCAGGCCGGTCAGCACATCATGCGTGGCCAGATGTTCGAGCTGATGTTCCGCATGCTTGCGTTCCGCGATGTCGATATGGGTGCCAACCATGCGCAGCGGGCGTCCGGTTGCGTCGCGTGTCACCACCTTGCCGCGCGATAAGATCCAGGTATGGCCCCCGTCCTTCTTCCGCATGCGAAGTTCGCATTCGAAAATCGGCGTTCGCCCGCCGATATGGTCGAGGAGGAGCCGGCGGACCGTCGCGACATCGACGGGATGCGTTAGCTGTTCGCATGCCTTGATATGCCCCTCGATCTCGCCGGGATCGTAGCCGAGCATGCTCTGCCAACGGTCCGAGAGCCACACCTTGCCCGTCGGGAGGTCCCAGTCCCAAAGGCCGTCGCTGCCGCTGTCCAGGGCGAAAGCGAGCCGTTCTTCGCTGGATCGTAACGCCGTTTCCGCGGCCTTGCGGTCGGTGACGTCGCGTAACGACGACACGTAGCCGATGGGCTCGGACGAGCCGGGCAGGCGCGTGACCTTGAGGCACGCTTCGATCCATACCCAGGAGCCGTCCTGCCGACGATAGCGCTGGGTCGTGATAGCTCCCTCGATCCGGCCCTCGACAAGGTCGGAGAGAACATGTCGGTATTCGGCGATATCTTCGGGATGGACGAAATCGATGGGCCGGGTGCCAATGATGTCTTCGGGAGGATAACCGAGCACCGCCACCGACGCGGGCGAGACATAACGGCGGATGGTATTGAGGTCGGACCAGATGATGACGTCTTTGGTGTTCTCCGCGAGAAGCCGATAAGCGGCTTCGCTCGTGCGCAACGCTTGGTTGGCCCGGCGCATGCGGTCGACGAACAGGGCGAGTCCCGCGAAACCGACAATCGTCAGCATGGTCGCGGCGATGCCCGACGCCAGCGCGAAACGCGGCAGGCTCGACGCAATCTCGGGCGCGGCCATGTTCGGGATCAGCTCGGCTGCGCCCATGGCGGCGAAATGCACGCCCGCGACGGAAATCGTCAGGAGCGTCGCCGCCACGGTGGTGGCGTATCGAAGCGTGTCGCGTGCAAAAATCACGAAGGCGATGGCCGTCAGCGACCAGCCGATGAGCAGCGCCGTGGCGAGGAGCGGCCAGTTCATCACAGGGGTAGCGGCGACCTGCAGGCTCGCCATCCCCGCGAGATGCATCCCCGTCATGCTGATGCCCAGGATCACCGCGGCCGCGACAGCCACCGCGGGGGCTGCGCTCCATCGGGACAAGGCGAGCGCCACCAGCGAACCGAGGATGCCGACAAGAAGGGAAACGAGGGTGAGCGTCAGATCGTAGCCGGTCGCGAGGCCTGGATCATAGCCGAGCATCCCGATGAAGTGGGTGCTCCACATGCCGGCACCGGCCGAGAAACCAGCCGCGAACAGCCAGGCCCATGTCTCGAAGCCCTGGCTTCGAAAGACGTGGCGGACGAGCCGCAGAGCGGTGTGACTCGACACCCAGCATACGAGGATGGCCAGTGGTACGACCCACCAGTGATGCTCCTCGGTCATGCACAAAAATGCACGATACATCCAACGACAGCCTTTCGCCAATTAGGGGCGAGCCTGCCGGGGTACGGTTTAAAAAACTCGGAACTTTTGCCTTAAGTTATAATAGAGGTCTGATCGAGACGGGGATTTCCTCAATAAAGCCGCGACCTCCTGGCTCGCCGCCGACCTGTTCAGATGCCGGGTGCCGGCGACCGGTGCTCACGGAGAGCGAGCCTTGCCCCAGGCTTCGGGAAACCGCACCCGCTACTTCCAGCCGCCACCGGGCAAGCGGCCGTGATAGGGCGTGTTGCGACAATGCCCCCACGGCCCGCGCCAGTAACCGGGAGGGCAGCCATTGCCGGCCCGTGCCTGATACCAGCCGCCCGGCAGGCGACCGACATAAGGCGTCGAGCGGCAATGGCCCCATGGGCCACGCCACGCTCCTGGCCCGCAGCCTCCGGCAACGCTTAGCACCGGAGCCTCACTCGCAAGATTTGAGGCGATGGGAAAGGCCATCGCAGGCACCGATGCCAAACTGCAGATGGCGACCAGGGCGGAAATGCATGGCTTCATCGTAATGATCCTCACATGGCGAGGGGATTACGCATGGTGAACTCGCGTTTTGCAAACAGCATCACGAGTGGCAGTTAGCAAAACCTATCGATAAACTGCACATTCATCCATTGATGTCGTCGATGCGCGCGTCGTTACGCTGGCGACCTTCTCGTTCGGGCGTCGAAATCCCCGCTCCGCGCATCGTTATGCGTCGCTTCAAGAGCGTGGAGAGGAAGAATCGAGCCCGGAGCCCGAAACGCATCGGTTCCACCGTCGCGGACACGGTCGCATCCACGATGCTGGTGGTTCTCGCTCGCCTCCCGGCCGACCGAAATGAAGCGTTTCGCATCGGTCATCCCGGTCGAGACGGGATTCATGGGCCGGCTCGGATGCAATTCCGGTCCGGTCCATGGGATGGCACGCGCCGCGTTCTTTGCCGCTTGAAGGCGCGGTCTAGAACAGGAAGTTGTCGGCGCTCAGCGACTGTGTTGGAGCAAGAAGCCGAGCATCCGCCTTTGCGGCGCGATGGCATCTCTTGAATGGCGTCCTGACGTCCCTGCATTTGGTTCGTGCCATTGCCAAGGAAGGGGGCCGTCAGAACGGCAGGGCCGATCCGAAAGGACGCGCCGGCCCTCGGGATCACGGCATAGCGTTCTCCAGGATGACCTTCCGGGCGGCCATCCGCACCCGGTCCGCCGCATCGTCGGCCTGGGCGAATTGCGCGTTGTAGAGGCGCCGGTATGCCCCGTTCGCCGAGAGAAGCACCTCGTGCCGTCCCTGCTCCACGATGCCTTCCGGACCGACCACGACGATCCGGTCTGCCTTGCGGATCGTGGCGAGCCGGTGGGCGATGACGAGGGTGGTGCGGCCCTCGGAGAGTTCCACGAGGGAGCCCTGGATCGCCTGTTCGGTCTCGCTGTCGAGGGCCGAGGTGGCCTCATCCAGGATCAGGATCGGCGGGTTCTTGAGAAACACGCGGGCAATGGCGAGGCGCTGCTTCTGGCCACCCGAGAGTTTGACGCCGCGTTCGCCGACGACGGTGTCGAGGCCATTGGGCAGGCCCTCGATCAGGGCGGTGAGCTTGGCCCGCTCCGCGGCCTGCGCGATCTCCGCCTCGGTGGCGTCGAGCCGGCCATAGGCGATGTTCTCGCGGATCGTGCCCGCGAACAGGAAGACGTCCTGCTGCACGATGCCGATCTGCCGGCGCAGGGAGGCGAGGGTGAGGTCGCGGATGTCGATGCCGTCGACGGTGATGCGCCCGCTCTCTACCTCGTAAAACCGCGGAATGAGGGAGCACAACGTCGTCTTGCCGGCCCCGGACGGGCCGACGAAAGCGACGGTCTCCCCGGCCGCGATGTCGAGATCGAGCCCCGACAGGACGGGCCGGCCGGTGGTGTAGCCGAAACTCACCTCCTCGAAGCGGATGTCGCCCTTCAGCGCCGGCACGGAGACGGCGCCGGGGCGGTCGACGATGTCGGGTTCGGTGGCGAGCAGCTCGGCGTAGCGCCGGAAGCCCGCGACCCCCTTCGGGTAGGTCTCGACGACGGCGCCGATCTTCTCGAGCGGTCTGTAGAAGACGCCCACCAGCAGCAGGAACCCGATGAACCCACCGGGCGAGAGCTCACCGCGCACCACGAAGGCCGCGCCGCCCAGCAGCACGACGATCTGGACGAGCCGCATGCCGAGATAATTGATCGACAGGCTGGCGGCCATGATCCGGTAGGCTTCGAGCTTGGTCTCGCGGTATTTCCGGTTGTCGGAGGCGAACAGGCGCCGCTCATGCGGCTCGTTGGCGAAGGCCTGCACCACGCGGATGCCGCCGACATTCTCCTCGATCCGGGCATTGAAGGCGGCGACACGACCGTATTGCGTCTGCCAGTTCCGGGTCATGCGACCGCCGTAGCGGAGGGTGACGAAGGCGATCACCGGAAGGATGGCGGCGGTCAGGAAGGCCAGCGGCGGGTGGACGTAGACCATCAGCGCGAAGGCGCCGACCAGGGTCATCACCGCGATGAAGAGGTCCTCCGGGCCGTGATGGGCGACTTCGCCGATCTCCTCCAAATCCTTGGTGACGCGGGCCACGAGGTGACCGGTCTTCTGGTTGTCGAAATAGCGGAACGAGAGCTTCTGCAGATGGTCGAAGGCACGGCGACGCATCTCCGTCTCGATATTGATGCCGAGCACGTGCCCCCAATAGGTCACCACCACCATGAGGCCGGCATTGGCCACGTAGATCACGCCGAGGCCGACGGCGGCGAGCACGATCAACTGCCAGTCCTGGCGCGGCAGCAGCACATCGACGAAGGCCTTCACGGCCATGGGGAAGCCCAGTTCGAGCAGGCCCGACAGGACCGCGCAGCCGAAATCGACGAGGAACAGGGTCCGGTGCGGGCGGTAATAAGCGAGGAAGTCCTTCAGCATGATGCTTTCGTCAGGTGATCGACGGGGCAGAGGGCGCCGCAAGAGGGGACGCCCGGTATGCGGTAGCGCATACAGCAAACCCGCCGCCGCCGCTCCTCGCCGCCACGGAAGGCCTGGGCCAGCGGGCAGCGGCCGAACGCATCGCCACCGCAACGGCCGAGGCACGCTTCGGCCCGCGAGAAGGCCGGAACCGCGTCACGGCTCAACTCGCGCAGGGCGAAATCGGCGGTCACGCCGGCATTGCACCAGAGGACATGGCGGGAGAGGCCATAATGGGTCTGGCACAGGTCGAAGAACGGTCGCAGATGCTCTTCGATCAGGGGATCGAGCCCGGGCTCCGGGCCTGCGCGCCGGTCGTCCTCCTCCGCCACGATGAAGCGGGAGACGATGCCGTTCTCGTCGAGTTCGAAGCCGACCCGGTCGAACCCGATCGGCAGGGCACGGCCGAGGCGGCTGAGCGCGGTGAAGTAGGGGATGATCAGGGCGGGGAGGTAGTACTGCGTCCAGAGCGAGACGAGGGCGCGGCGGTCGGCGGTCTCGAAGCCTTCGCCTGATGCCCTGCCGAACCCGTCCACCACCTCGTCGAACCTGGCCTTGCTGGTGAGGATCGAGAGCGGCCGGGTGCCGGACCCGGACGGCGCCGTGGCGATCCGGCAGCCGAAAGCCGACAGCGACGGTGGAACCAGGGCGGCGAGTTGATCGATCATGCGACCTCCGCGACCCGATCGGCGTCGAGGGTCCGGCGGATCGTCGCGCGCAGGGCGACGAAGGCGACGGTGTAGAACAGGATCGCGGCGGTAAAGTAGGCCGGCCAGCCCACATGCGCCGCGAGACCCGGCGCGGCGACCCGCAGGGGCATCGCGGCAAAGAACGCCGCTCCGAACAGGAGTGCGTAATCGGTGGCGGGACGAGGCCCCTGCGCCCAGCGATAGATCATGTTGAACACCGGCACTCCGAGCCCTCCGCCGCCGACGATGCCGAGGATCGTCGCGGCTATGGCGAGCGTGGCCGAACCGATGGCAGCGCTGGCAATCATCAACCCGCCGCCGGCGATCACGCCCAGCGCGGAGACCGTGATGAGCCGCAGGGTCCCGACCCGTCGCACGAGGACGCCCGAGACCAGGGCCATGACGAGGTTGATGACAGGCGAGAGAGAACCGGTGACGAATCCGACCTCCCGCAACGGCACTCCGAGATCCAGCAGGGTGAGGTTGTTCAGGCCGGAGAGGGCGAACATGGCCGCGAAGTACAGGCCCAGGACCAGGATGCGCGGCGCCAGGAGGCGCAGGCGTTCGAACGGGGCTGCCACGCGCTCCGCCTCAGCGGCATCGCGGCGGAGCCGGACTTCCGGGTAGCGCAGCATCGGCAGCAGGCAGAGAAGGTTGAGGCCGGCGATGCCCAGCACGGCGGCCTGCCAGCCGACCGTGTCGTAGTACCCGACCAGTAGCCCCGCGCCGGCGATTCCGCCCAGCGACGCACCGGAGAGTTTGGCCGACGCCACGAAGGGCCGCCGGTCGGCGGGCACCGTCTCGACCACCAAAGCTTCGAGGGCGATGTCCATGGTGGCGACGCAGAAGCAGGTCGCCACTGCGAGGCCGAGGAGCAGGCCGAGCGGCCAAGCCTCGCCCAGGCTCAGCACCAGCAGCAATGCGATGGTCGCGCCCTGCATCAGCGCGATCCAACCGATGCGATGCGGGAGACCGGGCAGGCGCAGCCTGTCGATGGCGACGGCCCAGAGAAACGTCAGACCGACAGGCAAGTTAATGAGCTGCAACAGCCCGATTTCGGCGAGTTCGACGCCGCGTGCCCGCAGGATCAGCGGGGCGCCGCTGGCCAGGAAGCCGAGCGTGGTCCCGAAGGTGATGTAGAGGCTGAAGAACGGCAGCAGGGGCCGCGCCCGGCGCCACGCCCTGGACGCTCCCTCGACCCAGATCCCGCTCATGCGATCCGCGCCGCTCGGCTCGGTTGCCCGTCGAGGATAGGCATGGACCTTGGGAACCATCCTCCTGCGCCGGACACGCCGGCTCCTCCGAGAAGGCACTTTACTGGCCTCGAATGACGCGGCGATCGATCCGCGAACCGGTGCGCGACGTGACAGGGCCTCCCTTCGGACATCCGGAGCCTCCCTGCTTCTCGCGGCGAGTATAGTTTTTAAACAGTCTAATCTACTGTAAATATTGGCCTTTCTTTGGGATTATGACGTGTCCGGTCTTCATGCAAGGTCCGTTTGGACGCAGTGCCGCCGGCCTTCCCCCGTCCTGCTCGGTATCTGTCCGCTATTGCCCCGGCATGGTGAGGATCAGCGGCCCGCTGCGCGAGGCGATGACCGTATGCTCGTATTGCACGGTGAGGGCCTTCGGCTGGCTGTAGAGGGTCCAGGGATCGTCGCCGTCCTCGGCGAACTCCGCGCCGAGGGACAGGAACGGCTCGACGGTGAAGACCAGCCCCTCCTGCATGATCCGTCGCTCGGAGGCGTCGGGCCAAGTGGCGATCTCAGTCGGCTCCTCGTGCAGTGACAGGCCTACGCCGTGGCTGGCGAGGTTGCGGACCAGGGTGTAGCCGTTCTTCCGCGCGAAGGCTCCGACGGCCCGTCCGATATCGGCCAGGGGCTTGCCGGCGCCGACCTGGCGCAATCCCGTCCACATCGCCCGGCGCCCGTCCCTGCACAGTCGCTCCACCGCCCGCGTCACCGGCGGCACGGCGAAGGACGCGCCTGTATCGGCGAAGTAGCCGTCTTTCTCGGCGGACACGTCGATATTGACGAGATCGCCCGGATTGATCCTGCGGTCGCTCGGAATGCCGTGCGCGATCTCCTCGTTGACGCTGATGCAGGTGGCTCCGGGAAAGGCGTAGACCAGTTCCGGTGCCGGGCGAGCTCCGGCCGCCTCCATGATCCGCCGCCCGATCCCGTCGAGTTCGCGGGTGGTCATGCCGGGCTCGATGGCCTTACCCATCGCCTCGAGGGTGTCGGCGACGATGCGCCCGATCTGCTTCAGGCCGGCAAGCTCGTCGTCGTTCGACACCGTCATGTCGTCTTCCCTTCATGGCACCGGAGGCGGCTCCGCCCGCGCGGTTCTGCCATTCTCCGCGAGCCCGGCAAAGCCTGGGTTGCCCCACACGCAAATCACCTCACACGGGTCCGATATGCATATGAGGGCCGGCACCCCGCTCAGGCCGCGAAGGCGCCACGCGAGCGCAGGGCCGCGATCTCCTCCGTCGAGAGGCCGAATTCCGAGAGCACGTCCTCGGTATGCTCGCCGAGAAGCGGCGCGTGCCTGCGGGCGCGTTGCGGCGTGCCGGTGAGCTTCACGGGGAAACCGATATTCGGCACCGTGCCCTCGATCGGATGGGGAACCTCGATGCGCATCTGCCGGTGCCGGCCATGCTCGCTCTCGAACGCTTCCGGATAGGTGTTCATGCGGCCGGCCGGAATGCCGGCTTCGAGGAGCAGGGACACCCATTCCTCGGCGGTCCTGGCGGCAAAGCTCCGCTCCAACTCCTCGATCAGTTCCTCGCGGTTGGCGAGCCGCGCAGGAATGTCGACGAAGCGGCTATCCTCGAAGAGTTCGGCGCGGCCGAGTACATCACAGAGTAGGCGCCAGAGCTTCTGGTTCGTGGCCCCCATGACGAAGTAGCCATCGGAGGCGCGCACCGCCTGGTAGGGGGCGCTCATGCGGTTGGAGGTGCCGAGCGGCTGCGGGATCCGGCCCGTCCCCCAATATTCCGACACGTCCCAGATCGAGAAGGCCAAGGCCGCGTCGAAGAGCGAGGCATCGATATACTGGCCCTCGCCGCTGGCCTGCCGGCCGATATAGGCGGAAAGAATCGCGTAGACGGTGAACAAGGCGCAGCCGATATCGGCGACGGGCACGCCGGCCTTGACCGGCGGGCCGCCCGGATGGCCGGTGACGCTCATGACCCCCGACATCGCCTGCGCCATCAGGTCGTAGCCGGGGCGCTTCGCCCAGGGGCCGGACTGGCCGAAGCCCGAGATGCTCGCATAGATCAGTCCCGGATTGCGGGCGCGCATCGCCTCGTATCCGAGGCCGAGGCGTGCCATGACGCCGGGTCGGTAATTCTCGACCAGCACGTCCGCAGTGGCGGCCATATCGAGAAGAAGGTCGCGCCCCGCATCGGATTTGAGGTTCAGGGCAACGCTGCGCTTGTTCCGGTTCATGTTGAGGAAGCCCATGCTGTCGGGCCCCTTCATCTTGAACCCCATGGCGCCGCGCGTCTGGTCGCCCGTGCCCGGCGGCTCGATCTTGATGACATCCGCTCCGAGATCGGCGAGCAGCATGCTGCAGAACGGCCCCGCCATCACCTGCGTCACGTCGAGAACCCGGATGCCCGCGAGGGGGAGGGGGCGGGGGCCATCGTGCACGGAGTGATCCATCGTGCTCGTTTCCTGTTTTGCGCCGGGGGCGGACGTAGCCCGCCGGCTGGAATGTCGCTGACGGGGGCAAAGTCTGCCCGCATCTCCTTGCCTCGCTCGCAGAGCACCACGCCGTCATTCCGGGGCGCCGCAGGCGAGCCCGGAATCCAGAGCCGCCGACGCTGTAAAGTCCTGCACCACCTATGTTTCTGGATCCCGGGCTCCGCTGCGCGGCCCCGGGATGACCTAGTGCTGCGCGTGGGTTTCCGCCGGACAGATTGGCATCTGCAATCGCCCCCCTGCGCAGGCCACCGCCCGCAGAGGGGAAAGTAGAATGCCCACTACTCCGCCGGCACGGCCCGCCCGAGCGGTACCACCGGTTCCTCTTCGAACGGCCGTTCCGGGTGCATGGTGAAGGCGAGGCCCGCGCCCAGGAGGCAGAGGCCGATGGAGCCGACGAAGGGCAGTGTCCAGCTCCCCGTCATGTCCACGATCATTCCGAATACGATCGGCGAGATGATCGCCGCCACCGCCGAGCCGGTGTTCATGAGGCCCGCCGCCGTGCCCGAATATTTCGGTGCGATGTCCATCGGCACCGACCAGATCGGGCCGATCACCAGTTCTGCGAAGAAGAAGCCGGAGCTGAGCAGCAACGCCACAAGTGTCAGGTCCCTGGTGAAGAACACGCCGGTGAGGCTCGCCGCCGCGCCGAGGAAGCCGACCACGATGACGCTGAGCCGGGCGAGCTTGAGATCGCCGGTGCGCTTCAGGATGCGGTCGCTGAACACGCCGCCCAGGGTGTCGCCGACGACACCGGCGAAGAACACGCCCGACGCAAACAGGGCCGAGTTCTTCAGATCGAGCCCATAATTGAGCTTGAAGAAGCTCGGGAGCCAGCCGAGGAACAGCCACAGGGTCCAGCCGTAGCAGAAATAGGTCAGCGTCACCGGCAACATGCGCCGAGTGAGGCGGCCCCAAGGCACGTTCTGCTTGGCGCCGACCTTGCTCGGAGGTGGCAGGACCGCGAGTTCCTCCGGGGTGATCGCCGGGTGTTCTTTCGGATCGTCGCGGAAGTACCAGAACCAGACGACGACCCAGGCGAAGCTCGCCACGCCTAAGATGACGAAGCCGAGGCGCCAGCCGAACTGGTAGATCAGGAAGGCCACGATGGGCGGCGCCACTGCGTTGCCCAGTCGCGCGAAGGCATGCGTGATGCCCTGCGCGAAGCCACGCTTGCCCGGCGCGGTCCAGTTCTGCATGGCGCGGGTGGCGGTGGGGAAGGTGGCTCCCTCACCGAAGCCGAGGAGCACCCGGGCGAGGAACAGGCTGATGAGGCCGCCCACCATTCCAGTCAGGATCGTCGCCGAGGCCCAGATCAGGCCACATACGAGGAGCGTGCGCCTCGCGCCGAACTTGTCACCCACCGATCCGCCGATGACTTGGAAGATGGCATAGGGATAGGCGAAGGCGGACAGGATCAGGCCGAACTGAGTGTTCGACATCCCGAGATCTTTCATGATCTCGCCGCCCGCCGTGGCGATGTTCACCCGGTCGAGATAGGTGACGAAATACATCAGGCAGAGCAGGAACAGCACCATGTTCGACGCTGAGACGCGTCTTTTGGCTGGCGTCATCGGGGTTTCCTCGGGTTGAGCGCGCCACCCGCCCCGGTTTGATCACCGGTTGTTTGTGGGATCACGCGTGGTTGGTATGATCGGCGCGGCTCTCCTCCCTACAAGGGGGAGGGGACCTGCTACTCAATCGTCGATACCGGAGCGCAGGGCGTCCATGGCCGCCAGCACGCCGCCGCGCGTGTGCGGGACGCCGCCGGCCTTGAGGCCCATTTCGACGCCCGACAGCGCCGCCATCAGCATCAGGTCGTTGCATTCGCCGAGATGGCCGATGCGGAAGACCTTGCCCGCCACCTTGGCGAGGCCGGTGCCGAGCGAGAGGTCGTACTTCTCGAGGATCAGATTGCGCAGGGCATCCGCGTCATGGCCCTCCGGCATCACCACGGCGGTGAGCACGGGCGAGTATTCGGACGGCTCCCGGCACAGAACCTCCAGGCCCCACCCCTCCACGGCGGCGCGCGTGGCGGCGGCGAGACGCTGATGGCGGGCGAAAACCTGGGCCAAGCCTTCCTCCATCAACATGGCGATGGCTTCGCGCAGGCCGTAGAGCAGGTTCGTGGCGGGCGTATAAGGGAAGTAACCGTCGGCATTCGGCTTCAGCATGTCCTCCCAATCCCAATAGGAACGGGGCAGCGTCGCCGTCTTCGCGGCGGCCAGGGCCTTGTCGGACAGGGCGACGAGACCGAGGCCCGGCGGCAGCATCAGGCCCTTCTGCGAGCAGCTCACCGCGACGTCGACGCCCCATTCGTCATGGGCGTATTCGGCCGAGCCGAGACCCGAGATCGTGTCGACGAGGAAGAGAGCAGGGTGGTTCGCCCGGTCGATGGCCTTGCGGATGTCCGCGATCCGGCTCGTGGCCCCGGTGGAGGTCTCGTTGTGGACCACCATCACGGCCTTGATCGACTTAGCGCGGTCCTCGGCCAGGATCGCCTCGACCTGCGCCGGATCGACCCCGCGGCGCCAGTCGCCGGGGACGAACTCCACTTCGATGCCCCAGCGCGCCGCCATCTGTCGCCACAGGGTGGCGAAATGGCCCGTCTCGAACATCAATACCCGGTCGCCCGCGGAGAGCGTGTTGACGATGGCGGATTCCCAAGCACCCGTGCCGGAACCCGGATAGATGATCACCGGCGAGCGCGTCTGGAAGACGGCCTGGGCGCCTTCTAGCACCGCCTTGCCAAGCCCGGCGAAATCGGGACCGCGATGGTCGATCACGGGCATGTCCATGGCCCGTAGGACGCGCTCGGGTACCGGACTGGGGCCCGGAATATGCAGGAAATGGCGTCCGGTCCGTGTCGTCATCGAGATCTCCGCGATGGCCCGTCGAGGGAAAGCTGTACCCCGGATCGATGCTTCAAGAGGTAACGGGGCGGAAAATTGCATTCATTTTTTGAGAGGGCAAGAACTATTATGCGGACATCCATCCTCGACCTCCGCGCTTTCGGCTGCTAAGTTCGCATTATGGTGCTTGACCCTGTCACAGAGCCGGAGGCCGATGCCGGCCTCGCCGCGATCGACGGAGCGCGTTTCCCCGCGTTCCCATCACTCGTGAAATCCCTCCACGGCGAGCTTCTGGCCCGCCTGCGGGACTACATCGTCGAGGGCAATCTCGCTGCTGGCGCACGGGTGCCGGAGCGCATGCTCTGCGAGCATTTCGGCATCTCGCGCACGCCCTTGCGAGAGGCGCTGAAGGTGCTGGCCTCCGAGGGGTTGATCGAGCTTCTGCCGAACCGGGGCGCGCGGGTGCGCCAGCTCGGCGCCGAGGAACTGGTGGATCTGTTCGACGTGATGGGTGGTCTCGAGGCCTTGGCCGGGCGCCTAGCCTGCGAAAAGATCACGCCGGAAGCCTATGCGGAGATCGAGCGTCTCCATCACGAGATGTACAGCAGCTACATGCGGCGCGATCTGCATGGCTATTTTGCCTGCAATCAGGCGATCCACGACCGGATCGTTCAGGCGGCCGATAACGAGCCGTTGCGGACGAGCTACGCCAACTTCGCGGGGCGCCTGCGCCGTGTGCGCTACTCCGCCAATCTGGACGAGAACCGAGACCGCTGGGGCGAGGCGATGCGCGAGCACGAGGAAATTCTCGATGCGTTGCGCCGGCGCGCCGGCAGCGAGCTCAGCGATATTTTGTTCAGGCACCTACGAAACAAGCGCCGCGCGGCGGAAGGGCGGGAGACGGCGCCTCCGCCGGACGATGCCTCCGCCGCGTCGTGATGGCGGTTCAGCGGCGCTCGCCGTGAAATCGCTCTGCTTGGGCCTGGATCACTTCCGCCGCTTCCAGGATTCCGGCCCGATCGACGTCGAGATGGGTGGTCGCGCGGATCTGGTGCTGCCCGATGGCGCGGATGCGGATACCCTCGGCGAGGCAGGCTTCGGCAAAGGCCGTTGCGGTGATGCCCAGCGGCTCCACCGAGAAGCACAGGATGTTGGACTGGGCCGCATCTGGCGCGATGGCGAGGCCGGGCGCGCCAGCGATGCGGGCCTTCAACTCACCGGCATTGGCATTGTCGAGTTCCAGCTGGTCCACATGGTGATCGAGAGCGTAGAGGCCGGCCGCAGCGAGGATGCCCGACTGACGCATGGCGCCACCGAGCCGGTACTTCCACCGCCACGCCTCGACGATAAAGTGCGACGAGCCGCACAGAACGGCACCGACCGGGCAACCGAGGCCCTTGCTCAGGTCGATCCAGGCGCTGTCGAAGCCTTTGGCATAATCTCTGGCGGAGATGTCGGTAGCGGCCACCGCGTTGAGCAGGCGCGCCCCGTCGATATGCGCCTTCATGCCCTTATGATGGGCGAGGTCGCGGATGCGGCGCATGTCGGTGAGCGGCCAGACCGAGCCGCCGGAAAAGCTCGTGGTCTGCTCCACCGAGACCAGGGCCGAGCGCGGCGCCGTGCGGGCGGGCGAGCGGATCGCCGCCTCGAACGCCTCGGGCGTATAGAGACCGGCCGGGGTCGCCAAGGCCTTCACCGAGACGCCGCCAATGGCCGCCGAGCCGGCGGCCTCGGTGTTGTAGATATGGGACTGATCGTCGACCACGATCTCGTCGCCGGGCCGGGTCTGGACCAGGATCGAGACGAGGTTGCACATCGTGCCCGAGGGCATGAACACCCCCGCTTCCATCCCAAGCAGTGTTGCGACGCGCTCGCACAAGGCGAGGGTCGTCGGATCGGAATCGGATTGCTCGTCGCCGACCTCCGCGCGTGCCATGGCGTCGCGCATGCCGGGCGTTGGCCGCGTCTGCGTATCGCTATACAAATCGATCATCTGCCGGCCCTGTTTTGCATGCAATCCGTGCGGGCCATTCTAGCCGGTCGGGACGATCCCGCCACCCTACCGGAACCTGCATCGCTTTGAAGCCGGCCGACGGCACTCCCACGAGGACGATGGATCATGACCGCAACGGCTGAGCCCGCCACCGGCCCGAACCGCGCCCCTTCGCCCGTCGCCGGGCCGGGGCCGGTCAGTCCGCGCGCCGCCAACCGCCAGGGCGCCGGCCTGCCGCGCCGCCTCGCCGAGGCGCTGAGTGGCGAGGCGAAGTTCGATGCCTTCACCCGGGGGCGCTATTCCAACGACGCTTCGATCTACCAGATCATGCCGGCGGGGGTGGTCCTGCCCCGCAGCGCCGCCGACATCGCCGCGACCCTGAAGATCGCGGCCGAGCACGATGTGCCGGTGATCCTACGCGGCGGCGGCACCTCCCAGAACGGCCAGCCCATCGGGCGCGGCCTCGTGGTCGATTGCTCGCGCCATTTCAACGGGATCATCGCCTACGACGCGCAAGCCGGAACGATCACCGTCGAGCCCGGCATGGTGCTGGAACGGTTGAACACGCGGGTGAAGGCCGACGGCTGGTTCTTTCCCGTGGAGCCCTCCACCGCCACCCGCTGCACCATAGGCGGCATGGCCGGCAACAATTCCTGCGGCGCGCGCTCCCTGCGCTTTGGCAAGATGAGCGACAACGTGCTCGGTATGGAAGCTCTGTTCCACGATGGCGAGCCCTTCGGCTTCGGTCTCACCGGCAACGAGGCGACGGGCGTCACCGGCTCGCGGCGGGCCGGCGAGCTCGCCGCCGCCATGCGGGCCCTGGCCGAATCCGAGCGCGACGAGATCCTGCGCATGTACCCGCGCGTGCAGCGCCGGGTCGGCGGCTACAATCTCGATGCGCTGATCGAGGCGCGGCCGAACCTCGCCCATCTCCTCGTCGGCTCGGAGGGCACGCTGGCGGCCACCACCAGCGTGACGTTGAAGCTGTCGCGCCTCCCGACGCACCGGGTCATGGGCGTCTGCCACTTCCCGTCGTTCCGCTCCGCCATGGAGACGACGAAGGCCATCGTCGATCTCGATCCCGTGGCGGTGGAGCTCGTCGACAACAACGTGCTGGTGCTCGGCGCCGACATCCCGATGTTCCGGGCGACGCTGGCCGACATCACCCGTGGCACGCCGAATTGTCTGCTCCTGGTGGAATTCGCCGGCGACGACCGGGACGCACTGATGCGCGACCTCAAGCGCCTCGATACCTGTATGGCCGATAACGGCCATGTGGACGCCGTGGTGGAGGTGCCGGAGCCGATCCGCCAGAAATCGGTCTGGGAGGTACGCGAGGCCTGCCTCAACATCATGATGTCGATGAAGGGGGATGCGAAGCCCGTCTCCTTCATCGAGGATTGCGCGGTGCCGCTGGAGCATCTCGCGGATTACACCGACGCGGTGACGGAGGTGTTCACCCGCCACGGCACGCGCGGCACCTGGTACGCCCATGCCTCCGTCGGCTGTCTGCATGTGCGCCCGATCCTCGACATGAAGCAGGGCGGGGACGTCGCCAAGATGCGCGCCATCGCGGAGGCCGCGAGCGAACAGGTCCGCCGCTTCAAGGGCTCCTATTCGGGCGAGCATGGCGACGGCATCTCGCGCTCCGAATACATCGCGCCGATGTTTGGCGAACGCCTGACCCGCGCCTTCGAACAGGTGAAGGACAGGTTCGACCCGGAGAACCGGCTCAACCCCGGCAAGATCGTCCGGCCGCTCAAGATGGACGACCGCTCGCTGATGCGGTTCCAGCCGGGCTATTCCGTGAGCCAGCCGGCGAAGACCGCCCTCGACTGGTCGGAATGGGGCGGCTTCGGCGGCGCCGTCGAGATGTGCAACAACAACGGTACCTGCCGGAAGCTCGCGGGCGGGGCGATGTGCCCGTCCTACCGGGCCACGAAAGACGAGCAGCACCTCACTCGAGGCCGGGCGAACTCCCTGCGGCTGGCGATTTCGGGCCAACTCGGCAAGGACGCCTTCACCAGCCCCGAGATGAAGCGGACCCTGGATCTCTGCGTCTCGTGCAAGGCCTGCCGCCGCGAATGCCCCACCGGCATCGACATGGCGAAGATGAAGGTCGAGTTCCTGCACCATTACCATGCCCGCCACGGCCTACCCCTGAAGGAGCGGCTGGTGGCGGCCCTGCCGCTCTATGCCGGCACCGCCGCCTGGCTGGCACCGCTCCTCAACCTGCGCGACCGGGTGCCTGCCTTGGCGAAACTGTCGGAACGGGTGGCAGGGCTCTCTGCGCGTCGTACTCTGCCGCGCTGGCGCAGGCCCTGGGTCGAGCAGGGCGAGCCGGCGCATCCCGGCGACGTGACCGGGGATTTCCGCGACATCGTCCTGTTCGGCGACACCTTCAACCGCGCCTTCGAGCGGGAGAACCTGGAAGCGGCCGAGCGTGTGCTGATCGCCGCCGGTTATCGTCTGCATCGGGTCTTCCCCAACCGTGGACGCCGCCCCCTCTGCTGCGGTCGCACCTACCTTGCATCCGGTCAAACCGACCGGGCCCGCGAGGAGGCCCGTCGCACGCTCACCACTCTACTGCCCTTCATCCGGGCGGGCGCGCGGATCGTCGGGCTCGAACCCTCCTGCCTGCTGACCTTCCGGGACGAGTTCGCGTCCCTGCTTCCCGGCCCGGAGACGGGGGAGCTGAGCAAGGCGACCCTGCTGTTCGAGGAGTTGCTCGCCGTCGATCTCGATGCCGGGCGGATCGCCCTGCCTCTGGCGGACCAGGGCGGGCGCGTCGCTCATCTGCACGGCCATTGCCACCAGAAGGCTTTCGCCGCCATGGGCGCGGTGGAGACGGTGCTGCGCGCGGTGCCGGGGCTCGACGTTCGGGTGATCGAGTCGAGCTGCTGCGGCATGGCGGGCGTCTTCGGATACGGCGTCGAGACCATCGACGTGTCGCTCGCCATGGCCGAGCTCTCGCTGTTCCCGGCCCTGCGCAAGGCCGGCCCCGACGATCTCGTCGTGGCCGACGGCACCAGCTGCCGCCACCAGATCCATGACGGTCTCGGGCTCGAAGCGCTCCATGTCGCGCGGGTCCTCGACCGCGCGATGGCGGCGTCGGCCGAACGTCACTGACGGCCGGGCCGGGTGGCTGGTCATGGTCGCGAGGGCGTGATGGATGGTATCGAGAAAGGCGGGCCTCCTTTCTCGATTGGAATCCGCCTCGCTCAGGGGACAACATGACCGACCTGGAGCAGAACAAAGCGAATGTGATCGCCTTCTATCGGTTGATGTTCGACGAGTGTCGGCCGCGCGAAGCCATCGAGCGTTATGCCGGGAACGACTACATCCAGCACAACCCGCATGTGGCGAATGGCAAGGATGGCTTCATCGCCTATTTCGAGCGCATGGCGCGCGAATGGCCGGGCAAGCGCGTGGAGGTGAAGCGGGCGGTCGCCGAGGGCGATCTGGTCGTGCTGCATTGCCTGCAGCACTGGCCGGGCGACCACGATTATGCGGCCATCGATATCTTCCGGCTCGATGACGGCGGCAGGATCGTCGAGCACTGGGACGTGCTGCAGATCCTGCCGAATTCTTCCGCCAATCCGAACGGGATGTTCTGAGCGGCCGGATCGCTCACCTCCTCGGCTATGTCCCCATCCGGCCCCAATCGGCTGTCCGCGCAGCAAGGCTGCCTGACAGGCTCAACGAAATCCCGGTCGCCGCGAACGTGTCCCTACAGCGTTTGAGGGATGTGACAGCTTCGATCGCCCCCGGGATGAACGTCAGTGATTGGAGCCGGGCTGGCACGATCGAGCGATCGCCTTACGCGACCGGGCATTCCTGTCGGCGGGTGAGGTCTGACATGCGGCCTCCCGGCGAGGAGGAAGCGCACCGACCCGCCGCATCGTCCAGTTCCTGACGACGAGTCCGTCAAGGTCAGTCATGTCCGGCTGCCTTGGCGCTGCACGTTCTGGACGGTGGGGAGGGGGCGAAGTGCCCACGATCGCTGTCCTATCCGCTCTCGCCGGGGCGCCATGTTCCTCTTCCGGAATGGCCGTCTTAGGGGCCTTGGCGGTATCGTCGCCGCGCCGATGGAGACCGCAGGATCAGCCTCCTTGCATCGGCCACCCCGCAGGGGCTGGCGGCGGATCAGCCGGCCAAGTGCGGAACTATATCACCTAAGAAAATGTAAGTCTTGTCTACTGGGTATAGTAATGAAATATCCATATTTTGGCTGATAGACATAATTTATCACTGATGGGTGTTGATATGAAACTTGGAAACTTCAAAATATTTCACAAGGTTTGCATGGTCATCGCACTCATCGGCGTGATCGTCGGCGGCTGCGTCTGGTACGCCCAGTCTCGCATGGCAGCAATCGATAATGCCTATAGCTCGTTCCTTGCACGCGAAACACGCGCCGTTGCAAACTTACGCCGGGTAAACCGGCTCATCGCCGAACTCAACTACAATGTCGTCAGGCTCATCGTCGAAACGGACGAAAAGCAGATGAACGTTGCGATAAGCAACTTAGATGCTGCCAGCGCGAAGATCAAAACCGATTTAAAAGCCATTGCCGAGCAAGCACCCTCGTTTTCGGCGCGCGTATCAGAACAAGCGTCCATGGTTGAAGACTATGATCAGAATGTCATCCACGTACGCGATTTGGCAAGAAACAATGAGAACGCCAAGGCTCTGGATGTTTTTCATGAGTCGATCGATCCCGTATATAGTAAGATGATTGAATTCGGCGCTAAATTAGCCACCGACCTGGAGAATTTCGTTGCCACAGAATCCGACGGTCTGACAGCGCAGACCAACACGACCCGCTACACCTTGATCTTTGCCAGTGCCTTTGGGGTGATCCTCGGGATGTTCGCGGCCATCGCCGTCGTGATCATCGGTGTCACCCGTCCGATCGGGCGCCTCACCGACATCATGGGCCGGCTGGCCTTGGGCGATGTCACCACGGAGGTCACCCTCCAGGACCGCCGCGACGAGGTGGGAACGATGGCCGGCGCGGTGCAGGTGTTCAAGGACGGCATGATCCAGGTGCGAGTCCTGGAAGCCGCGACCGTCCAGGCCCGTCTGGCGGCCGAAGAGCAGCGCAAGCTAGGGATGCTCCAGATGGCGGATTCCTTCGAGGCGGCGATCGGTGGGATCGTCGGGATGGTCTCGTCCTCGGCCACGGAATTGCAGGCGACGGCGCAGACCATGACCTCCACCGCCACCGAGACCGCGAGCCAATCCACCACCGTGGCCGCCGCGGCCGAGGAAGCTGCCACCAACGTCAACACGGTCGCCGCCGCCGCCGAAGAACTCGGCGTCTCGGTCCAGGAGATCGCCCGCCAGGTGAGCGGGTCGGCCGATCTCGCCCAACGTGCCGTCGTGGAGGCCGATCAGAGCGGGGTCCTCGTCCAGACCCTGAGCCAGGCCGCTGCCCGCATCGGCGACGTCGTCGTCCTGATCTCGAACATCGCGAGCCAGACGAACCTGCTGGCGCTCAACGCTACGATCGAGGCGGCCCGCGCCTGAGAGGCCGGACGCGGCTTCGCGGTGGTGGCCACGGAGGTGAAGGAGCTGGCGGGCCAGACCGCGCGGGCGACGCAGGAGATCTCGGAGCAGATCACCCAGATGCAAGGGGCGACCGGGCAGGCGGTTTCGGCGATCGCCACCATCACCACGCGCATTCGCGACATCGACGCCGTGGCCACGACGATCGCCGCGGCGGTGGAGGAGCAGGGAGCCGCGACCCAGGAGATCGTCCGCAACGTGTCCCAGGCCGCGACGGGCACCAGCGAAGTGACGAGCAACATCTCGGGCGTGGCCAGCGCCGCCGAGGAGACCGGAGCCGCGGCCAACCAGGTTCTGACCTCCGCATCGGAACTCTCGCATCAATCCGAGCACCTCACCGCCGAGGTCAAGCGGTTCCTCGCGACCGTCCGGGCCGCCTGAGGCCGGCACGACGAGCAGGGACGGTCCGGCGGGTGCGGGGCTCGGCGGACCATGAAACGGGGATTCCGGAGATGAGGCTCCTGTATCTCCAGGCCTGGGGGCGATCGGCAAGCGAGCCCGGGAATACTGTCTTGACAGCGGCGCTCGCCGGCTCGACCTCTCCTTGAGACGGCGAGCCGCCTCTCATCGAGTTTTCAAACCCATGGCAACAGATCCGTCACCGGCCGGCGCCGGTCGTTCCAGGCCGGGATTGCGAGGTTCCCGCCAAATCGCCTCCGGGTGGGCCGGTGGCCGGGCATGAGTACCTTCCTGTCTGCCTTAGCCGGTGGTGCCCTGATCGGGACTTCCGCCGCCCTGCTCCTCATCCTCAACGGTCGCATCGCCGGAATCAGCGGCATTACCGCCGGGGCAGTGATGCCGTTGAGCCGGGACACGCCGTGGCGTTGGGCCTTTCTCGCCGGCCTGCTCCTCGGCCCGGTCCTGTATCGCCTCGCCTTCGGTGCATGGCCCGTCGTGCAACTCGACGCGCCCTGGAGTCTCATCGTCCTCGGCGGCCTCCTCGTCGGCTACGGGACGCGGCTGGGCGGGGGCTGCACCAGCGGCCACGGCGTCTGCGGCCTCGCCCGGCTGTCGCCCCGCTCCATCGCGGCGGTGGCGACCTTCATGGCCGCCGCCGCCGGGACGGTGTTCCTCGTCCGACATGGAGGATGGTGATGGAAACCCTGCGCGCCTCGGTGGGGCTGCTCGCCGGCCTGCTGTTCGGTTTCGGCCTCGCTCTGTCGGGCATGATGGACCCGGCACGCGTCCTGGGCTTCCTCGACGTGGCCGGTGCCTGGGATCCGAGCCTCGCCTTCGTGCTGGCCGGCGCGGTCGCCGTCTCGGCGCTCGGCTACCTGCTCGTGTCGCGGATGCGCAAACCCGTTCTCGCGCAGCGTTTCGAGATTCCCCGCAACCGCCCGATCACGGCGAGCCTCATCGCGGGCGCCGTTCTGTTCGGCATCGGTTGGGGCCTCGTCGGCCTCTGCCCCGGCCCTGCCCTCGTCGGCCTGACCCTGGGCCTGCCTCAGGTCATTGGGTTCGTTGCCGCGATGGTTGTGGGGATGCTGCTCCACCGCTTCACCGCTGCGGCATCCGGCAGGTGAGACGCACATGCATTCGGCCCGGTCGGAGAACCGACCGGGCCGAATGATGTCGCATCGCGTTCTCGGATCCCGACGCTATCGGCGCGGCAGGCTGTGGAGCCCCTTCAGGAAGGCGTCGACGTCCGCGCGGGTGTTGTAGAAGGCCAGCGAGGCGCGCACCGACTGGTCGACGCCGAAGCGGCGCAGGGCCGGCAGGGCGCAATGGTGGCCCGAGCGCACGGCGATGCCGCGGGCGTCGAGGTGCTTGGCCACCGCCTCGTTCTCATGCCCGTCGACGACGAAGGACATGACGCTGGCCTTCTGTCGCGCGGTCCCGATCAGGCGCAGGCCCTTCACCTCGGCGAGCCCGGCTTGCGCGTATTCGAGCAGGTCGTGCTCGTAGGCCGCGATGCCGGGAAGTCCGACGCTTTCGAGGTAGTCCAGAGCCGCGCCGAGCCCGACCGCTCCCGCGATGTCCGGCGTGCCCGCCTCGAACTTCTCGGGAACGCCCTTGTAGACCGTCTTCGAGAAGGTGACGTCCTCGATCATGTGGCCGCCGCCCTGCCACGGAGGCATCGCCTCCAGCAGCGCGCGCTTGCCGTAGAGGGCGCCGATGCCCGTCGGCCCGAACACCTTATGCCCGGAGAAGACGAGGAAGTCGGCGTCCAGCGCCTGCACGTCCAGGGGGATGTGCGGCGATGATTGCGCCGCATCCACCAGCACCGGCACCCCGTAGGCATGCGACAGGGCGATGATCTCACGGACCGGGTTGATGGTGCCCAGAGCGTTGGCCACATGGGTGATCGAGACGATCTTGGTGCGGCCCGACAGGAGGGTCGCGAACTGCTCGAAGATGATCTCGCCGCGATCGTCCACGGGAATCACGCGCAGGGTCGCCCCGGTCGCCTGAGTGAGGAGCTGCCAGGGGACGATGTTGGCGTGATGCTCGATGGTCGAGATGATGATCTCGTCGCCCGGGCCGATATTGGCGCGACCGTAGGAGTTGGCGACGAGGTTGATCGCTTCCGTGGTGCCCCGGAGGAAGATGATCTCGTCCGTCGAGGCGGCGTTGATGAAGCGACGCACCTTCTCGCGCCCGCCCTCGAACAAGTCCGTGGAGCGCGCCGCAAGGGTGTGAGCGGCCCGGTGAATGTTCGAGTTGTGGCGAGCGTAGAACTCGGACGTCGCGTCGATGACGCTCTGCGGCTTGTGGGTGGTGGCCGCATTGTCGAGCCAGACCAGCGGATGCCCGTTGATGCTCTGGTGCAGGGCCGGGAAGTCCTTGCGCACCCGCTCCACGTCGAAGGGGGCCGCCACCGGGCTGGAGCCCTGCGACGAGACATGGGGCGCATGGCCGGGGCGAGGCTCGTGGCGCGTCGACGGGGCGGGCGCGGCGTTGCCCGTCCGGCTGCGGTCGGTCAGGAAATAGTACTCGCCCGACGAGAACGGCTCGTCGGCGATCTCCACCTTCCGGCCGGCGCGGGAGACCGTCTCCCGCGAGGCGTCCCGACGCGGGGCGTTCCGGCCCCGATGACCGGGCGCTTCCGGCACCAGGGACGGCGCGAACCCATGCGCGAAGGCATTGGCGCGCGGGTGGTCCTCGGCGATGGTGGCGTGGAGATCGTGGCCGCCGGGGAGGAAGGCCGCGACGTCGGCGACGCTCGGCACGAAGAACTCGGGCAGGCCCCCACGGGGAGCCTGCGCCTCGGGATGGACCGAGGGAAACGCCGATGCTTGAGCGAAGCCCGGACCGGTGAGGCCGGGAAGGCCGACCGGAGGGGCACCGAACGAGCGGGCGGCCAGCGCCGAGGCGTCGGGCTGGAGGCCCGATGGCGCGGAGCCCGAGGGGATCGACGGCGTGCCGAGATCCGCTTTGGGGGCGAAGGCCTGGGGGGCGATCGGGTGGCCGAAGCCCTGGGGCGCATTCTCCAGGGCCTGCGGCAGCTGTGGGGTGGCCTGCGGCGCTTGCGGCGTCGACGGCAGGGTGGGGGGCAGGGGCGCGGACGCCGCTTGACCCTGACCGTAGATCTCGCGGGCGAGGCGCCCGACGAGATCCGCATGCGCCGTGTCGCCGAACACCCCCGTAGGGAGACTGCCCGTGGGGAGACCCGGCGCGTTAGGCGTAGTCATGGTAGTTGCCCAGCAGCACGTTATCGAGGCGTGCGATGGCGTCTTCCACCAGCACCGCGGCCGAGAAGTAGCGGGTCACGAGGTGCGAGGCGATGGAATGGTCGTTGGTGCCCATGTAGCGCACCGACAGGCCGGTCTCGATCTCGCCGGTGACGCCGGACTTCTGCAGGCCGACCACGCCCTGTTCGCCTTCGCCGACGCGGAGCAGCAGGATCGAGGTGGTCTGGGCGCCGGTCACCGGGTCGATGTCGATGGGCAGCTTGTCGCTGGGCACGATCGGCACCCCGCGCCAGGTGAGGAAGGGCGAGCCGAACAGGTGGATCACCACCGGGGGCACTCCGCGGCGGGTGGCTTCACGACCGAAGGCCGCGATGGCGCGGGGATGGGCCACGAAGAAGGCGGGCTTCTTCCAGACCAGGGTCAGCAGCTCGTCGAGATCGTCCGGGGTGGGCGGGCCGCCACGGGTGGGGATGCGCTGGCGCTGGCTGACTTCGTGGAGGAGGCCGAACTCGGAATTGTTGAACAACTCCCACTCTTCCCGCTCCTTCACGGCATCGACCGTGAGGCGGATTTGCTCGCGCAGCTGGTCGATCTCGTTGGAATAGAGATCGGTGACGCGGGTATGGGTGTGGAGGATCGTCTGGATCGTGGAGAGGTGGTACTCGCGCGGGTTCACTTCGTAATCGACGAAGGTCGTGGGCAGGCGCGGCTCGCCGGTATGGACCGCCAGAAGCTCGATTCCCTGCTCGCCCTCGCTGTTGGTGTGACCCTTGAGGCGGTCACGCTCTTCCACGAACTGGGAGATGCGCGAGCGGATGCCCTCGTCCTCGATGGAGGAGCGGTCGAGGGTGAGGAGCGTCACCGCCGAGAGCGCCTTCACGGCGGGGGCGGGGGCGTTCTCGCTCACGAGGTCGCTGTCGCCGAAATAATCGCCACCGGTGGCGAGGCCCTGGCGCAGGCGGTTCTTGAACGGGCCCGACAGGGTCAGCTCGACGGTGCCCTCGGCCACGACGGTGAGGCTGCGGCCGGTGGAGCCCTCCTCGGCGATGACGTCGCCCGCCTTGTGCTGGGAGACGGTGAACTTGGAGGCGAGGGCCGACAGTTCGTTGTCGCCGAGACGGCTGAACAGCGGGACGCTGCGCAGGGAGGCCGGGCGGACGGTGCGGGTGCCGCCGTCAGTGGCGAGTTCGATGCGGCCGGGCTTGGCCAGCACCACCGCGCGGCGGTTGACCCGGTAGACGCCGCCGGCGACGTCGACGAAGGGCAGCAGGCGATGGAACCAGCGTGGCGTATTGGCCGCGTTCTGGACCGAAGTGACGGTCGCCGTCGCGAGATTGCGTGCCGCCGAGGCGCTCACGCTCAGACCGGGTCCACTCATCGGGGTTTATCTCCGTATTCCGGCAGGAGGCAGCGATCATCCGCGACGCGGCAAGACCGCATCGGAACCGCACCAGTCGCGCGTCCGCTTTCGCCATTGAATGATCTTGGGCTGATCTTGCCCAAAATCCACTGCATCAGACAAAGCGTCGCTGCAGGGATGGGCTGTGTCTAACTCTTGGTACAGAAACGGGTCAACGGAATTAATTTCTATATTTTTTGGATATCTTAGATCAGATATTCTATTCGCTGACTTATATGATAATGCTGATCTCTCGTTCGCCAAATCGAGAGATTTTTAATCCACCCCGAGGGGGTTCAACGAAAACCAAGAGCTGAAAAATCGTTTCGCTAGATCCCGTCGCCGAAGAACTGATCCATGCTTTGTGCGGGATCTTCGGCCGTGACGATCCGTGAGACGACGCGGGCCGGCACGCCCGCCACAGTGGTGTGGGCGGGAACGTCGTGCAGCACCACAGCGGCGGCGGCGACCTTCGCGCCTTCGCCGACGCGGATGTTGCCCAGCACCTTGGATCCGACGCTGAGCAGAACCCCGCGTTCGATCTTGGGGTGCCGGTCGCCGCTTTCCTTGCCGTTGCCCCCGAGGGTAACCGATTGCAGGATCGAGACGTCATCGGCGATCACCGTGGTCTCGCCGATGACGACCCCGGTGGCGTGGTCGATGAACACCCCCGAGCCGATTCGCGCGGCCGGGTGGATATCGGCTCCGAACACCTCGGAGATTCGGCTCTGGATATGCAGCGCGAGGGTGACGCGGCCCTGGTGCCAGAGCCAATGGGCGACGCGGTAGCCCTCCAGGGCGGCAAGACCCTTGTAGAACAGAAAGGGGTCGAGGTAGCGCCGGCAGGTGGGGTCGCGCTCGCGGATGGCGACGAGGTCGCGCACTGCATGGTCGCCCGCGTAAGGATCGGCCTGGAAAGCCGAGAGGCAGAGGTCGCGGGTGGAAAGGCGGGCGAGATCACCGTCGCCGAGGCGGTGGGCGAGCCTGTAGGCGAAGGCGTGGATCAGGCTCGGCTGGTCGAGGACCGTGGCCTGGATGATTCCGGCATAGAGCGGCTCCTCGATCAGCGCGGCCTCGGCCTCGGCGCGCATGGCGTTCCAGACGTCGGATTCCGCCGTGGTCCGGCTCACGTTGCGCAGAGGCGGGCGCAGGATGTTGCTGTTCGGATGATCGCCGGAACGGCGCAAGGCTTGGGCACCGGCAGTCATATGTCTCGCGTCCTGGGCGGGCTCGGGCGAGCCCTGTCGTGATCGAAGAGTTTGGGATCAGCCGACGCGCTGGAACAGCGTCGCGATGTAGCCCACGAGCAGGCCGTGGCCTTCGAAGTGGACGTCCACGGCCTGGGCGCCACCGGCGGCGGGAAAGACATCGACGATGCGTCCGGTGGCATGGCGCCAGATTCCGAGTGCTTCGGCGACATCGAGCCTCGCAAACACGACCTGATCTCCGAGAACCATCACTCGCTCCTACGGGCGTCGTCTTCTATGTGGGAGGACCGTCATCCGGCGGGCCTCTGCCTCGAGGGGGAGGCGGCAGTGACGGGATCTGGATTTATAGACCGCTAGCAGCGCTCGCGACGCTGCCGTAGTTTCGCTCCGTCCGGCGCCCGCCTTGCAAGCCGCTCTGCAGCGGCGGCGACGTTCATCGCTGCCGGACAGGCGTTGATATCGGCGGCGGGCGACTCGAAGTGGCTCGGCACGGATATTCCATCGAAGCTCAGCGCCCGGACAGGATAGTCCTGGCAAGCATTTCGCGGAGAAACGATGTTCTCTACGGCTCGGATGTAGTGTGCCTATTCTGACCCTCCCGGGTCAACGAGAGGGATTTTCAAAGTCCAGGTGCTTCTGGAAAGATCCTCCCCCATCCTCATCAAGCTGGAGCAGGCTTGTGCTTTTAGATCCCGAGACAATGCCTGGACCGACCGCCAGCCCCAGCGCGCCGGGCCCCGGGGTCAGATGCCGCTGAACCAATTGTAGCCCTGATCCTCCCAATAGCCGCCGGGATCATCATTGGTCGCGAACACCGATACGATGTGTTTGGGGCTCTTGAAGCCGAGCTTCGTCGGCACGCGCACGCGGAGGGGATAGCCATATTCGAGGGGCAGCGGCACACCGCCGAAATCCAGCGCCAGGACGGTCTGCGGATGGAGGGCGCTCGGCATGTCGAGGCTGCCGTAATAGCGGTCGGCACATTTGAAGCCGACATACTTCGCGGTGAGGTCGGCACCGACCCGTTCGAGAAAAGACCTCAACGGTACGCCGCTCCACTGGCCGATCTGGCTCCAGCCCTCGATGCAGATATGCCGGGTGATCTGGCTCTCCTGCGGCAGGGCGCGCAGCCTTCGTAGAGTCCAGGGTGTCTTGTCGGCCACGAGGCCGCCGACATCGAGCTTCCACGTCGCCTCGTCGATCTCGGGGATGTTGTCCGGTGGGTAGTAGGCGTTGAAGCGGAACGGCGTGTCGATCATGCTCGCCGGATAGGTCGGCGCGAGGGTGTTCGGATCGAACAACCAGGCCTGGACCCGGTCGTTGGCCCGCGACATCGCCCAGAGCGCCCGATCGATCACCGTGCCGTTGGCCCCGGTGGAGAGGTCGCAGCCCGAGAGCAGCGACAGGGCGCCGAGCGACAGGCCGGAGCGTAGGAACAGGCGGCGCTCCAGCTTCACCAGTTCCGGCTGGATCTCGCGGCGGAGCCCGCTCAAACGTTTCGCCTCGTTCTCATCACGGCTCATGAGCGTGCCTCCACCGGATCGACGGGGATACGGGCGCGGCCGGTGATCATTGCCACGAGGGTCCGCGGCACCAGGATCACCAGTGCGAGATGGAGCAGGATGAAGCCGACGAGGCCGGACATGGCGAGGAAATGGACGCGCCGTGCCGCTTCATAGCCGCCGAAGAGATTGGCCAGCGCCTGCAGTTGGACCGGCTTCCACAACGCGAGCCCCGAGGCGAGGAGCAGGATGCCGAGGAGGAACGCCACCAGATAGGCGAGCCTTTGCACTGCGTTGTACTGGCCGATCCGGTGGGTCAGGCGCAGTCTCATGGCAGACGTGGCGTCGCGCCAGAACGCCGCCGGGCTCACCGGCAGGAACGAACGCACGAAGTGACGGGAGAGCAGGCCGTAGAGCGCGTAAACGAGGCCGTTCAGGGCGAACAGCCACATGGCGGCGAAGTGCCAGGCGAGCGCCCCGCCGAGCCATCCGCCGAGCGTCGCCCATTTCGGGAATACGAAGGGGAAGAGCGGAGAGGCATTATAGATCGCCCACCCGCTGAACAGCATACAGAACACCGCGATCGCGTTGATCCAATGTGTCACGCGCACAAGGAGGGGGTGGATCACCACAACGCGCGGGTGGCCGGCGGCAGACGGTGACATCGCGTGTTCGACCTTTGACATGCATCTCGAACGGCGTTTCGCGTACCCCGCCCACTCCCATTTGCTCCGCCGGTACCCTCCCCCATAGAGAGGGGAGGGCACAACGCCGTCACATCGATGGAACGGTCCCGTTGCGGCCAACGATCAGGATTACGGCGGAGGGCTTTCCATCGGCGCCCTTCTTGGTGAAGGCGACGACCTTCGCCCCGTCGATGACGATGGATTTGTCGCCCGGATCGACCTGGGTCACCGGCACGTCTTCCGGTACTGTCACCTTCTTCTCCCCGCCCTGATACTTGACCAGCAGGCTACGACCCTCGGTGCCGGAGATCGTTCCGATGGCGCCGTTGGTCATGGTGGAGTTGGAGCCGAGATCCCACGGATAATGGCCGTCGGCCGTGCCGCGCAGGGACGAGGCGAAGACGGTGACCTGCAGTGCCTTCTGCGTTCCATCCGGCTGCGGGATCGCCGCCGTGCCGATGTAACTGTCGGGCTTGATGTCGGAGAGCCTGCCGGTGGAAGCCGCCAGCACCTTCACATCCGGCGCCATGCTCACCGTCAGCGACTCCCCGACGCGCGGCTTGATGGTGACGACCGCCCCGTCGACCTTCTCGATGGTCCCGCGATAGCGCGTGATGTCATCGGCCCGCGCGGCGGTGGCCGTCATGGCGAGCGTCAAGGTGAGCGTCGTCAGAAAGGACTTGAGCATGGCGTGCCCTCAAGGCGTGGGAGTTCGGCGTCGTAGTACCCGAGGCAGGCGGCAGGAATCACACCTCGGTGCCGGGGCTGCGCCGATGCCCCGGACGATCAAAGTCGCGCTGAGGCGCGGGTCACATCGGCGGGACGGTACCGTTCTCGCCGACGATCAACCGGTCGGCCACGACCGCGCCGGTTGCATCCGCCTTGGTGATCGCCACCACGCGGGCGCCGACCTTGATGGCGGACTTGTCCGACGGGTTCAGGGCGACGATCGGCACGTCCTCGGGGACAGTGATGGTCTTCTCGCCGCCCTTATAGGTCACGGTGATCGTGCGGCCGGCAGTGCCCGTGAGCGCGCCCACTGCGCCGTTCGTCATCGTGTTTTCCTTCTCGAGATCCCACGGATAATGACCGTCGCCGGTCCCGCGCATGCTCGGAGCGAAGACGGCGACTTCGAGGGCCTTGAGGGTACCGTCGGCCTGAGGCGTCGCGGCGGTGCCGATATAGCTGTCGGGCTTGATGTCGCCGATCTCGGCCTTGCTGGCTGCCGCTACCTTCATCGCATCGGCGAACTTGACCGATACGGATTGTCCGATCCGGGGCTTGATCGTCACGTGGTCGCCCTCGACGGCCTCGATCGTGCCCCGGACGCGAACCACCGCGGGATCGGCGAGGACGGAGGAAGTCGTTGCCGGCAGGCCCGAGAGGAGGCCGAGGCACAGCGTGCCGACCGTGATGATCCGTCGTGTCATGAAATGCCTCGCGGTGGAGCCGTCCCGGTTCTCGGAACCGGGCCGAACACTTCCCCCATTGCGGCGGAAAGCGCTTCGACAACGCGCAGGGTGGCATCGGGTTCGTATGCGCACAAATCAATTGCGCGCTATCAGGGAGCGACCGATGCTGTCAGTGCGCCATCAGCATCGGCATGGTGGCATGGGCGAGGACATGGCTGGTTGCCCCCCCGAAGATCATCTGGCGCAGGCGGCTCTGCGTGTAGGCGCCCTTGATCAGAAGATCGCAGCCGAAATCCCGAGCCTCATTGAGAAAGATCTCTCCGGGTGTGCGCCGACCCTCGGAGAAGGCCTTGTGGTCTGCGAAGATTCCCTCGCAGGCGAGCGCCTTGGCCAGATCCTCCGCGCTCGGACCCGGTACCATGCCGCCCTCCGCGCTGATGATGCGGATGCGGGACGCTTTCCGTAGGAATGGCATGGCGAAGGCCACCGCCCGGGCGGTCTCGCTCGACCCGTTCCAGGCGATGAGGATCGCGTCGCCGACACTCGTCGGAGGAGTTGGCGGCGCCAGCAGGATCGGCCGGCCGCTCTCGAACAACGCCGTTTCGAACGTCGTCATGCGCGGCGCGCCATCGCCCGTGCCCGGGCGCCCGACCACGGTGGCGGTGAACAGACGGGCGTGATGGCCGAGGAATGCATCGCCCGCCGGTACGTCCGGCCGCCAGCGATAGCGTGTTCCGGCGCTGGCCACGAATTCCGGGGTGCACGGACCCTCGGTAGCGACGGGAATACCGGCGTCGACGAGGAAATCGACGAAGCGCTTCCCGGCGGCCTCGGCCTCGGCCTTGTCGGCTTCTTCGTCGCGCAGCCATGTCATGCCGCCGACCATGTCCACCGGCACGTATTCGGCGAGCGCCGGCCGTAGGGAAATTCCCTCGATCAAGCTGCCGAATCGACGTCCGACCAGAAGCGTCGTGGCGAATACCGAGGGCAGGGCGTCATGGAGCGCCACCGGAACGAGCAGGGTCTTCATCGCCGGGAGCCTCCATCCACATCAACGTCGTCGGGGCGGCAGGCTAGAGCGGTTTCGCGTTCGGGAAAACTCCGCCTCCCCGTGAACCCACGCTTTTTCTGCGGTGTAGGGGAAGACGGCGCGCCGTGGGGGGCTCATCGTAGGTGCCGGATGTATCGATAAAGCTTGGCTATAAGACGGGGCGCAACTTGGGTCTACGATGATGAACGTCAGTAGAATGCCCGCATGCAGAACGACATTTGTTTGGAACCCAACGGTTGACGTATCGTTGTCCGCGAAACGTGGCGTTGTCGGTCATGCCGATCTGCATAACGGTGATCCGGACCGCCGCCCAGACGTTTTCAGATCCTATCCAGAGGTTCTCATCATGAACAAGTACGTTGCGTTCTCCGCTATTGCCGTCGCCATGGCGACCCCCGCCGCCGCACAGACCATGTCCGGTGATTTCCGCCTGCAGGCGATGCAGGCCAATGCGTTCGAGGTCCAATCCAGCCAGATCGCGCTGTCGAAGAGCCGCAACCCCCAGGTGATCCGTTTCGCCCGTGACGCCGTGCGCGACCACCGCGCCGCCAACGTGGCCCTGGCCGGCGGCGAGCGCACCTTTGCCGGTAACGGCGGCCCCGGTGGTCTGATCGGTGCCCCGCTGGCGATTGCCGGCGGTGCAGTCGGAGCGGCCACGGGCGCTGCCACCGGCGTCGTCGCCGGTACGCTGAGCGGCGGCCCGGTCGGTGCCGTCGAGGGAATCGGTAGCGGCGCGAGCCGTGGCGCCGCCGCCGGTAGCCAGGCTTTCAACGGCGACGTCGACACCACCGCCGGCACCACCGTGGTCCCGGTCAGCCCCGAGCAGCAGGCCATGCTCGCGGAACTCGCCGCTGCCCCGGCCGGCCCGCGCTTCGACCGCCTCTACGGCCAGGTCCAGGTAAAGTCGCACGAGATGTCGATCGGCATGTACCAGTCCTATGCACAGACCGGCACGAACCCTGCGCTTCGCGCCCATGCCGAGCAGGCGCTTCCGGTGTTGCAGCAGCATTACCAGATGGCGCAGCGTCTTCCCGGCGCTCGCTGAAGTCTCGGGACCCATCGCCGTTCTTCGGGGCGGCGGCGCTATCCTTTGCAACGAGAAACGCCGGGCTGGCGAGGCCCGGCGTTTCTTCGTGAATCGACTTGGCTGATCGACTTGGCTGAAACGACCGCCCCCGTATCCATTCAGATACGGGGGCGAATCTGCTCAGACTTCGCTGCTATGCATCAGGGAGGCGGGCGTCATCGGCTTCCCCCCACCATCGACGGCGGGCTCGAAATCCCCCGTCTCGGGATTGCGCAGGCGAAGCTCGCCATGAGCGATGCCGAAATGCGCGCCATGGAGCGCCAGGCGGCCGTCGGCGACCCGCTCGCGGACGAAGGGGAACGTCAGCAGATTCTCGAGGCTCTGAGCCACGGTCGCGTATTCGAGGCGGGTCAGGTGATCCGGCCCCTTCTGAACCTTGAGCTTCTCCTCGGCTCCCTTCACCAGGGATACCCATTTGCCGATGAAGTCGCTCGTGGATAGCGGGCCCGGCGGGTTGGCATAGGCCTTGATGCCGCCGCAGGTGGCGTGGCCCAGCACGACGATGTGCTTCACTTCCAGAGCCTGTACGGCGAATTCGATGGCCGCCGACGTGCCATGATACTCGCCGCCCTCCTCGAAGGGGGGAACGAGGTTCGCCACGTTGCGGATGATGAAGAGTTCGCCCGGTCCGGTATCGAAGATGACTTCCGGCGAAACGCGGCTGTCACAGCAGCCGATCAACAGGACTTCCGGATTCTGGCCTTTGGCCAGTGCGGCGTAGCGTTTGGCCTCGTCCGACAAGCGTCCATCGAGGAACGACCGGTATCCTGTGGTCAGCTTTTCTGGAAACATGCGTTTGCCTTCCTTGAGCGTTGTTGTTGAGGGCAGCCGTAGCGGCCCGGTTATCGACACGTAGCTTTGGCAGCCACGGCCCGTGCCATACTTGGTTCCGACGCCTGGCCTAGCCCAGCTTCCGGTGGATGGCCCGGTGCGGGTTCACACCTTATGCCAAGCCAGCATGACAGGTGGATCGGGCCGCTCACCGTTCGCGATGCGTCTGGCGATGCGAGCGAGGCCCGCCGGCTCGATCCGTTCGCCGGTGGCGTCCAACTCGTCGAGCGTCCACCAGCGCGTACCGAGGACCGTGCTGTCCTCGGTTTCGGCGAGGCGTGTGGTATCCACTTCGTCATTCGGCAAACGCACCACGAAATAGCGTTCGCGGGCATCGCGCAGCAGCGGGAACAGCAAGAACGGCCCATTGCAGGCGGCAACCTGTGGGCCGATCTCGGCATCGAAAACCCCGATTTCCTCGCCCAGTTCCCGGAGGCAGGCTTCCGCGTGGCTTTCGCCGGGTTCCAAACCCCCACCCGGCATGAACCAGAAGGTTCTATCCTCCGGCTTCGAGGGATCGATCGGCCGTTGCGTCTCGTACGCGATCAGGAGCAGCCGGTCCTGCGGGTCGAAGACCAGGGCACGTGCTGCGTCGCGAAGGGGAGCGGCAAGAATTTCCTCCCTGCGAAACCCTTGAATGAGAGTCTCTTCGTTTGAAGAGCGTCCGGGCACTTCGGTCGTCGGAAGGTGAATCATGGTCAAGGTTTAACAGGGAATCGGACCATGACCAGCGGGAGCCCAGATCACCACGGGCAGACCGTGCCGGTCGCGTCCCGGCGGATCGGGCAGGGGGATGGCGCGTCCGAGAAAGATGTCGCGGGCCACCACCAAAGCGGCGAGGGCGTCGAGGTGGTCGTCGGCCCCTATGCCCCGTGGTCGCGCCGCATCCACCAGCGAGGCGGGAAGGCCGGCGTTTCGCAAAAGCGCGCGGCGTTCCGCCAGCCCCACCTGCCGCTCGGGTCCCTTCTTGGCGGATGTGAGGGGCCGGTCACCGTTGAGGCGGCGAAACGTCACCTCCGGGTGAACCTCGTGGATCACGAGGCGGGCTTCAGGTCGCGAGAGAAGGAGGTCATCGACTTCGCGGATGTAGCGGGTGATGTTCCAGCATTGAATGGAGGGCGCGAAGGGCGGTGTGCTGGCGGCGCGGGAGAGAGCCTTGGCCTCCTCGTAGTCGCCGGCATGAACCGCCGCACGCGGCGGTACCGGGAAGACGCTCGATCTCCCGCCCGCGAGATAGGCCCTGGCCGCGCTGTCGGCCACGCGACCCCCACCTTCAATATGGTCGGGCAGGCCGATCGGGACGTCGATCCCGATGCAGACCGGCGCCTCCGGACCGTCGAGGAGATCGGCGACGCGGGTGAACCGCATCGCGCGGTAGCGGCTGGGATCATCCAGATCGAGGAGGACGCCCGCCCAGGCGCCTCGGCAGCCATCGAGCCCGGCGATCCAGCGCGTCACGCGAACCGTGGCGGCTCTGGCGGGTTGACGCTGCTCAAGGACGGCGCCCCACAAGGGCCGTCGCGTCCGGCCAGGAAACGCCGCCGCCGGCGGTGCGCATCACAGGATCGTCTCATGGATATCGCCGTCGACAAGGTCACCGAGATCATTCTCCGGGTCAGGGCGCTGGACGTGAAGGAAGGACCGACCGATCCCGATTCGGGGTCCAACCCGATCGATGACGGCGCCACCGACGTCCTCACGTCGAGCGCCGACGATGCCACGGAATCGGAGATCCGCTCCATGATCAACGGCCTCAACGACGACGAGCGGGCCAACCTCCTGGCTCTTCTCTATGTCGGGCGTGGCGACATGGAAGCCGAGGAATGGGGGGAGGCGGTCCGCTTCGCCCGCGAACGCGAAGCCGTCGGCGAAGGCGCCCTGCGCGAGATCATGGGCTCGCCCGATGCCGGTGACCTCCTCGACGAAGGACTCGCCGCCCTCGGCATCAGCCAGGACATCCCCGACGCGTAGGGCGTCTCGGGCCGCCGCACCCTGCCACGGCTCAGCCGGGTAGTGTGCGGCGCGCAGTCGGTGCGGACCCTCGTGGCGCCCGTGCAACGTCCCCCGGCTTTCGCCGCGATACCCTGAAATCCACAGCGTTAACCTTTTCTTAACCCGCCGATTGCCGTTCCCCCGTGGCCGTGAGACTTTCGTTAACAACAGATTAACGGGACGAGCGGCGGCCATGCGGATCGCGATTTCGAAGTTCCACGATGCGGTCGTCTCCCTTAGGCGGGCGATTGGGCGTTTGAGCCTGGTTTCGGGTGTCGCGTTCGCGTCCCTCGCCGCCGTGCCGGACGTCGCTTCCGCTCAGATGCTGGCCTCTCTCCCCAATGTGCCAAGCGCCATCTCGACCGCCGGCGCAGCCCGCCCCATCAGCGCCTGGGTCACGTTCTGCGAGACTTATGCCGCTGAATGCGCGGTCAATGCCGCCGAGCCGGCCATGATCACGCTGACCCCGGGGATCTGGAACACCATCGTCTCGGTGAACCGCCGCGTGAACAAGTCCATCCGCGCCGTCACCGACATGGAGCAACTCGGCGTCGCCGACCGCTGGGACCTCGCGGAATCCGGCGCTGGCGATTGCGAGGATTTTCAGCTTCTGAAGCGTAAGTTTCTCGCCGAGGCCAGCCTGCCGCGCCGGGCCATGCGGATGACCGTGGTCATCGACGAAAAGGGGGAGGGACATGCCGTCCTGACCTTGATCACCGACCGCGGCGATCTCGTCCTCGACAACAAGACCAACAATGTCCTTCCCTGGCGCCAGACCGGCTACACCTTCATCAAGCGCGAAAGCCAGAGCTCCATGGCCTGGGTTTCCCTCGGCCGCGCCGCGTCCCCGGTGACGACGGCCAACAGATAGAGAGCATGGTCCCGGATGCGGCAGCATCCCGTCGAGGGATCGCTTCAAAGGCGATGAATTAGCGACTTGTTAAGCTTGGATGGGCGAGGGTGACCGGGTTCGGGAAACTCTCCTCATGACAAAGCTGAGCCGCGTGTCCGCAGGCATCCTGCTGGCTGCCCTGGTCCCGTTGTCCTGCATATCCCAGGCGTCGGCCGAGAATCCTCATGTCTCAACTCAGGATTCCGAAGTCGCCACCCTGCATTCGTCCTGGCGCGGATGCCTTCAACGCCATTTCGGCCTGCAAGCCGTCCTGACGAGCCGGACGTTCGCCGCTGAATCCGCCGTGAAATCCTGCCGCGGCAGTGAAGCGGCGTATCTCGCCGCCCTGTCCACCTCTCCCCTGCTGGACGACGAGGATGTGTCGCGGGTCCGCCCGGCCCTGATCCAGCGCGCCAAGGGCTGGCTTCTCCAGAAGGCCAGCGCGACTCGCCCCCTCTGAGCCCGAGCCGCGCGATCGACGCCTCTCCGCGTGACCGCTGGGTCCACTGCGGGTTGATACAAGGTTCCGTCAGGCCGCTTTCGGTCCGGTTCTTCCTTCCATCCGCGTATTCGTGACGAGGGCGGCCAGCGCCTCGGCTGACATGGACCGGCCATAGAGATAGCCTTGCCCCTCGCGGCAGCCCATCATTCGCAGCATCATATCCTGCTCGATCGTCTCGATTCCCTCGGCGATGACGTCGAGGCCAAAACTCTGAGCCATGCCGAGTACCGCCCGCACGATCTCGGCGTCATGGCGGTCGGTGAGGATGTCGCGGATGAAGCCACGGTCGATCTTCAGCCGTGTCAGCGGGAAGCGCTTGAGCGAGCTGAGCGAGGCATAGCCGGTGCCGAAATCGTCGAACGCGATGGAGACCCCGTGACGGTGCAAGTCGCGCAACGGGTTCAGCAGGGTGTCGTCGGCCTGCAGGGCGATCCGTTCCGTCACCTCGATCTCGAGGAGGCTCGGTGGCACGGCGTGACGCTCGAGCGCAGCGATCACCTCGCCCGCCAGCCGGCCTTTCCTCAATTGAGCGCCGAACAGGTTCACGGCGATCCGCAGGGGCGGGAGGCCGAGAGAGCGCCAGATGGCGGATTGCCGGCACACATCGTCGACGATCCAGTGGCCGACGGAGGCCGCGAGGGGATGGGCTTCGAGGGCGTCGATGAAGGTGGCAGGTAACAGCAGGCCGCGGCTGGGATGCGCCCACCGCAGCAGGGCTTCCGCACCGATGATCCGACCGGAATCCAGATCGACCTGCGGCTGGTAGTGCAGCACCAGTTCGGAATGCTCCACTGCCCGGGTCAGTTCGTCGTGCAGCGCCCGGCGGGCGACGACCGCGCTACGCATGGATTGTTCGAACAGACGGAAGCAGCGCCGCCCGTCCCGCTTGGCCTGATAGAGCGCCAGATCCGCATCGGCGATCAACTCGTCGCGGGCGGCGCCGGGACCGCCAATCGCCGCGCCGATGCTGAGGCCTACATGGAAGACGTGTCCCGCCACGGGGAACGGGGTCTGGAAGATCTCGAGGATTCTCGCGGAAAGGGTTTCCGCTTTCAGCGGGTTGCCCTGTCCCGGCAGGAGAAGCGCGAATTCGTCCCCGCCGAAACGCGCCACCGTGATTTCGGGCGTGACGCAGGACGACAGCCGTATCGCGACAGCCTGGAGTAACGCGTCTCCGACGGCGTGCCCAAGACTGTCGTTGACTTCCTTGAAGCCGTCGAGATCGAGCAGCATCACCGTGGCGTAGCGGTCCGTCGAGAGGCTTCCATCCAGGCGCTCGTCGAAAAGAGCACGGTTGGTGAGGCCGGTCAGCTTATCGTGATGGGCCAGCTGGAGCAGTTTGGCGTCGCGGGCGCGCCACTCGCTGATGTCGCGGATGAGCGCTCCCATCCCGATCCCGCCGGGCTCCTGCCAGAGCGACATCGAGAATTCGATGGGGAACGTGCTGCCATCGCGATGAAGGGCCATCAACTCGATGGTGCGGCCAGCGAGATGTGACGCGTTCCCGGCGGCGATCCGTCGAAATCCCGCCGCGTGAGCGGCCCGGAGCGGTTCGGGAATGATGATTTCGATGGGCCGCCCGAGCATCTCGCCCGCACCATGCCCGAACAGGATCTCAGCCGCGGGATTGCAGAAGGCGATCGTACCCGCGCCATCGACGACCAACAGGGCATATTCGGCAGCCTTGGCGAACCCGAACACCGCGGCGTTGGCCGATTGCGTCCGATGGTTTTCCAGTCTGTCCATCACGAGGCCGGCGAAGTCCGCGAGCCTGTCCCGGTCTGCTTCGTCGAAATCTGCATGCGGCTCGGTATCGAGCACGCAGAGTGAGCCGATCCGGTGGCCGTCGCCTGTAATCAGAGGGGCGCCCGCGTGGAAGCGGGCATCCGGCAGATCGCGAAAGAGGCCGCCATCCCGGTGGCCCGGCGTGCCGTCACCCTCGTTGACGACCACGACACCGGAACGCGCGATGATTTGTTCGCAGGGAAGGCCATGCCGCGGCATCCGCTGCAGGTCGACGCCGATCCGGGCTACGAGCCACGAGAACTCCTCGTCGATGAGAGAAACCCAAGCGATCGGCATCCTGAGGCTCGACGCGGTCAGTCTGACGATGCGGTCGAGGCCGGCATCGGAGCCCGCGCCGATCATGCCGCAGGAGCGCAGGGCGGCGAGCCTCGCGGCTTCCTGTGTCGGGCAGTGTCGGTCATCGATTGCGGCGGGTGCCGATGGTCTCGGGAACATGGCGTCGGCACCGATCATGAGCGGTTTCCACCAGCGTACGCTATCAAATGCTAACGGACCTTCCAACGCATTGGGTGGTATCGACGTCGGCGGCCTCGTCAAAGAGCAGTTTCGAGAGATCGGGTGAGGATGACGGGAAGTTTTCGCGCACGGGTCTTTTCGCCTGGCCCACATGACCCCCATGTCGAAACGGACCACGCGATATGAACTTAAATGTCGAACCCGATGACGGTTCCGCCGGAGCTTGGCTTTGTGTTCGACCCACCGCTAATGCTTTGCCACTATTGCTCTAGCGCTTTTCGCCCGTGGTGGGGCGGGGCTAAAAATAACTGAGATTATATTAAAATCTGTTAACCTTCGAGGAATTTGGCGCCACCACAATCCGCCGGGGCGACTTGAATGATAACTATTGTTCATCCAGTTTTCGTTCAGCGGAGGTCAATCATGGCGCATTCGATCTACGTCCGAAGAATTGGCAGTGACGGCGAAAGCTCCTGGAAGACGCTGGCCCATGCCATTCAGACCCGGAGCGAAGCGGTTTTGCTCGCTCGAAGATTGGCATCCTCGTATCCGGAATCCGGGGCGAATCCGTTCAAGCGGGTGTTCTGGTTTCGAGACCGGACCGGCCTGCACGAAATCCGAGCGGCGCCCGAGCATCGGGTCTCGGACGGTCCCGCCACAGTGTGAGAGCTTGAAACCGGAGAGGGCGAGCGGTATCGCCGGCCGTGCATCACGCCACGGCTTCAGGGAAATCGACGCCCCATGACCGACATCCGTCCGCGTCGCAGCGTCCTTGCCATGCCCGGTTCCAATCCGCGGGTTCTGGAAAAGGCGCGCGGCCTGCCCACCGACGTCGTGATGATCGACCTCGAAGACGGCGTCGCACCCGAGATGAAGGCGGAGGGACGGGACGCCGTCGCCGCCACCGTGGCCTCCCGGCCCTATGGCCGGCGCGAGGTCGCGGTGCGGATCAACAGCCTCGACACCCAATGGGGTGAGGCCGACCTCGCCCGCATCGCGCCGGCGGGACCGGACGCGATCGTGATTCCGAAAGTCTCCGGCCCCGATGCCCTCGTGTCGATCGGCTCTCGCCTGCGCCGGCTCGGAGCTCCAGACCATACCCGTGTCTGGGCCATGATCGAGACGCCTCTGGCCATCCTGCACATCAACGAAATCGCCAGCGCCGCCCGCGACGTGGATACGCGCCTGTCATGCCTGCTCGTCGGGCCGAACGATCTCGCCAAGACCAGTAGGGTCCGGCTCGGAGTACCGGGCCGTCCGGCCCTGATGCCCTGGCTGATGAACGTGGTCATGGCGGCACGGGCCTACGAGATCGACGTGATCGACGGCATCTACAATGCATTCCGAGACGAGAGCGGATTCCGCACCGAATGCGAGCAGGGTCGCGATAGCGGGTTCGATGGCAAGATGCTGATCCATCCCGGCCAGATCGCCACCGCCAACGAATTGTTCGGCCCCTCGGAGGATGAGATCGAGGAGGCGCGCGCAATCATCGCTGTCTTCGCCGAGCCGGAGAACCGGACGCGCGGGGCCATCGCGTTCCGTGGCCGGATGATCGAGCGGCTCCATGCGGTAGAGGCGTCCCGCATCGTCGCGCTCGCCGACGTCATCGCGGCACGGGCGGCGTGAGCGGCGAGTCCGCCGCCCCGACAGTCGGTCTGCTCATCCGCGACAACCGCCTGCGGGAATGGGGTTTTCCGCGCTGGGGGTCGTCAGCGGCGGCGGGGCTCGACCTCCATGCCTGTCTCGACGAGCCCCTGCTCCTTACCCCTCAGGCTCCCCCCGTGCTGATCGCTGCGGGGTTCAGCGTACTGATCCGCGACCCGAACTGGTGCGGCCTCGTCTTCCCGCGCTCCGGCCTCGGACATCGCGAGGGGCTGGTGCTGGGCAACGGGACCGGCGTCATCGACGCGGATTACGAGGGGCCTCTGATGGTCTCGGCCTGGAACCGCAACGCCGACCCGAGGGCGACCATCGTCATCCATCCCGGCGACAGGATCGCGCAACTGGTCTTCACCCGCGTGACACGGCCGGACTTCACCATCGTCGACGCGCTCGATCCAGACGAATCCGAACCCCCATCCGGGCGCGGAGAAAGTGGATTCGGATCGACCGGCCGGCGCTAGAGCTGCGCCCGACCACGTTGGGTCGGGGCACATCTCCAGGCCTTTGTTGTGCCGCGCTCTTTTTCGACGAACCGGCACCCACTTCGGCGGAGAGCGCTCAAGAAGCGACACGGGAGGCGGGCCGCGAAGTCAGAGAACTGAGGCGCGATCCTCAGCCGCAATTTCCGTCTATGAGCCTTGTATCCGTGCTTCCGGCGATGGAACGTGCGTCCGTCGCGGACTCGCCCGCGTGCGTTCCGTCTTCCGGATCGTCCGGCAGCCGCCGCTGCTTTCGAAGGTCGGGAGAGACCGTGTTCTGATGCCTGCCATGCCCGCATCCGTAGAGACGGCTTCGGCCCTTATCGCCATCGTCTGCGCCTCTGCGCCGGTCCATCTCGTCCTGAACCTGCGAAGTCTCGATTGCGCCATCCGGCTGGTCACCGGGGCGAAAGCCGCCGCGAGCGACGAACTGTTCCAACCGGCCGATCTCGTCATCGTGATGCACGATCCCGACAGCGGGATCGATGGTTCGGCCGTGATCCGGGACCTGCGCGCCTACGGGGGGCACGCCCGCACGGCAATCCTGTTTCTCGGGTCTTCCCCCGCCCTGCGGCGCCCGGCTGTCGAGGCCGGCGCCACCGACGTGATGACCGGATCGATCGATCCACTCGACCTTCAGATCCGGGTCTGCAACCTGCTCGAACTCGCTCTGGCTCGCCAGGTCCTCGACCGGCAATCGGATGCGATGAGCCGTGACGTCGACCGTGCCGGCGCCGAGGCTGCCTCACGGGAACGCGAGATCATCCGCCGCCTGATGCTGGCGGCCGAGTTCCGCGACGATCAGGCGGGGGACCACCTCACGCGGGTCGCCGGCTGCGCTATCGCCATCGCCGAGGGCCTCGGATTGTCGGAGGGAGACGCCAACGATATCGCCCTGGCCTCGACCATGCACGACATCGGCAAGATCAGCATCCCCGACAGCATCCTGATGAAGCCGGGACCGCTAAGCCACAGCGAGCGCGAGGAGATGAAGCACCACGCGATCCGCGGCTATCGCATGCTGTACGACAGCCCCTCGCATCTGCTGCAACTCGCCTCCGACATCGCCTTGACCCATCACGAGCGCTGGGATGGCGGCGGTTATCCGCAGGGGCTCAGCACGACGCAGATCCCCCTGGCAGGCCGCATCGTCGCCGTCGCCGACGTGTTCGATGCGCTGATTTCGGAGCGGGTCTACAAGAAGGCCTGGACTCCCGAGGCGGCGCGCCGGCACCTCGAAGAGCATGCCGGAACCCATTTCGATCCCGATTGCGTCGCCGCCTTCGTGTCCCGCTGGGAGGACATTCTCGGGCTGGTGGAGAGCAACCCGCCCGAACCGGCCAGCGCCTGAGCCGGGTGGAGGATCAGGCGTCGGCGACGCCGGCCTCGTCTTGTGCCTGAAGCACGTCGGGCCGGGGCATCGAGATGATGTTGTAGCCGGAATCGACGAAATGGACCTCGCCGGTGACGCCTCCGGAAAGGTCCGAGAGCAGATACACCGCAGATCCGCCCACTTCCTCGAGGGTCACCGTGCGCCGCAGGGGAGCGTGGGCGCGCTGGTGATTGAACATCAGGCGCGCATCGGCGATGCCGGCGCCGGCCAGAGTCCGCATCGGACCCGCTGAGAGGGCATTGACGCGGATTCCCTCCGGGCCGAGATCGCCCGCGAGATAGCGCACGGACGCTTCCAGTGCGGCCTTGGCGACCCCCATGACGTTGTAGTTCGGCATGATCCGGGTCGAACCGCCATAGGTCAGCGTTAGCATCGCGCCACCCTTGCGCATCCGCTTGGCCGCACGCTGCGCGATCTCCGTGAATGAGAAACAGGAGATGACCATGGTCCGCGAGAAATTCTCGCGGCTGGTCACGTCGACATAACGGCCCTTGAGCTGGCCCTTGTCGGAAAAGCCGATGGCGTGGACCACGAAATCGATCCCGTCGGTGAAGCGTTCATCCAGGGTAGCGAACAGCGCGTCCACACTGGCGATGTCCTCCACGTCACAGGGGACCACGATATCGGAGCCGAGGGAGGCGGCCAGCGGCTTCACGCGGCGGCCGAGAGCTTCCCCCTGATAGGTGAACGCGAGTTGGGCCCCGTGCTCATGCAGGGACTTGGCGATGCCCCAGGCGATGGAATGATCGTTGGCGACCCCTAGAATCAGGCCGCGCTTGCCTGCCATCAAACCCGTCATCCGTATCCTCGCATCCCTCGCGCCGAAATGTCAGACAGTTCCGGCCATTGCGAGGACGCTTAGCGCGGGCATCGATGAACTGTCCAATCCCACTGCGAACCGGGACTCGGGTGCGGGCCTTGTACGGATCGACTATCGCGTTGGGCTTGTGGGGATGGCGAGCGATCAGAAATAGCCGCGCGTCTCGTCGAGTGCGGTGTCGAAGAGCGCCTGCTTAGCCCGAATGCAGGCCGTGGCCGCGACACCGAGGCCAGTCAGCGCACTCAAGGAAATCAGGATCATCACCATCACAGACTTTCGGCTCCATCCCGGAAACGCGAAGTCGAATTCGCGGTTCCGAGAAAATGGCCGATATATGGACAGTATGACCCAAGTAGAGCTCGATAAGCTTAGCCGTTCAAGCGTCGATATGCTTCAGGACCAGAGTGGAATTGGTTCCACCGAAGCCGAAGGAATTCGACACGACGTGACCGAGCTGAACGTTGTCGCGGCGCTGCCTGAGGATCGGCATGTCGGCGAAAGCCGGATCGAGTTCGTCGATATGGGCGCTCTCGCAGATGAAGCCGTTCTGCATCATCAGGAGAGAATAGATCGCCTCATGGACGCCGGTGGCTCCCAGCGAATGACCGGTCAGCGACTTGGTGCCCGAGATCGGTGGGCAATCGTCGCCGCGCCCGAAGACCTCGCGGATCGCCTCGATCTCCTTGAGATCGCCCACCGGCGTCGCGGTGGCATGGGGGTTGATGTAATCGATCTTCGCGCCCTTGAGCCCTTCCATCGCCTGCCTCATGCAGCGCACGGCGCCTTCGCCGGAGGGGGCCACCATATCGTGGCCGTCGGAGGTCGCCCCGTAGCCCGCGAGCTCGCCGTAGATGCGAGCGCCGCGTGCCTTGGCATGCTCCAGTTCTTCCAGAACAAGGACGCCGGCACCACCCGCGATCACGAAACCGTCGCGGTTGACATCATAGGCACGGGAGGCGCGGGCAGGGGTGTCGTTGTAGCGCGAGGACATGGCGCCCATGGCGTCGAACAGGACGGAAAGCGTCCAGTCCAGATCCTCGCAGCCGCCGGCGAAAATAATGTCCTGACGCCCGCCCTGAATTACCTCGGCGGCGTTGCCGATGCAGTGGTTGGACGTCGCGCAGGCGGACGAAATCGAATAGTTCACGCCCTTGATCTTGAAGAAGGTCGCCAGCGTCGCCGAGGCCGTCGAGCACATCGCCTTGGGGACGGCGAAGGGGCCGACGCGCTTGGGGCCCTTTTCCCGGGCGAGGTTGGCGGATTCGACGATCGCCTTCGTCGAGGGCCCGCCGGAGCCCATGATGATTCCGGTGCGGTCGTTGGAAACGTCCCCAGCCTCCAAGCCGGCGTCACTGATCGCCTGATCCATGGCGATGTGGTTCCAGGCCGTGCCGCCGCCATGGAAGCGCATGGCGCGCCGGTCGACGATCCCCTCAGGATCGATGCTCGGTCGTCCCTCGACCTGGCTGCGGAAGCCGAGTTCGGCATAGGAGGCCGAGTGGCCGATGCCCGACCTGGCCTCGCGCAGGGAGGCAAGGACTTCCTGGGTGTTGTTGCCGATGGACGAGACGATGCCCATCCCGGTGATCACGACACGCCGCATGGAAACGCTCTTCTCTTTCGCCGAAGCGCCGTCGCACCGACGCGTGTCAGGTAGGATGATGTCGGGGCATTCTCAACCACCGCGATGGCGGTCGGCCCCGAGATGCACCGGCAGCGGGGTTAGCTTTGTGCCTGGAACAGGGCAACCCTCAGATCCTTGGCGTCGTAGATCCGGGCGCCGTCCGCCTCCAGCCAGCCATCGGCGATGCCGAGAACGAGCTTGCCCTGGCGCACGCGCTTGATGTCGATCCCGTAGACGACCTTGCTCACGGTGGGCAGCACCTGGTCGCTGAACTTCACTTCTCCGACGCCGAGCGCCCGGCCGCGCCCTGGGGCACCGAGCCATCCGAGATGGAAGCCCACGAGCTGCCAGAGAGCATCGAGGCCAAGACAGCCGGGCATGACCGGGTCGTTCTTGAAGTGACAACCGAAGAACCAGAGGTCCGGCCGCACGTCGAATTCCGCCAGGACATGACCCTTGCCGAAGGCGCCGCCCTCGGTCCCGATCGAGGTGATGCGGTCGAACATCAGCATTGGCGGCAAGGGAAGCTGCGCGTTTCCGGCACCGAACAGCTCGCCCCGACCGCAGGCCAGCAACTCCTCATGGGAGTAGTGGGAGGCGCGGGGGGCGGTCTGTGCTGAACCGGCGGCGGCGGACGATTCGGGATCGGAAGACATGATCGGTGTGTCGGTCCTTGGTGGAGGGCGCGCTCGAAACGCCGGACATCGCCCTCGAAACATCGGACGCGCATGGCCATCCAGGGCCACGACACGATCCGAGCTCGCGAGCGGCGCTTCGTTAACACAGCGGCTTTGCGCCTCAAAACACCTCGTTTTCGTCGTGTTCAATGGAATGACTTTAAACAAGCCTCATGTTCACACCGCGTGGCCACCCATCAACCAGCTCGGGTTGCGGCGAGGGGGGAGGTTCGTATAGTGTTCCCGCTGTATTGTGTTATTTACGTGAGATGTCAGTACCGCCGATGTCCAACTCGCTGCCGCTGCAAGCCATGCTGAACGCTCGTGGCGCTCCCCTCGATGCCGCTTCGGCTGCCGGTCGTCGGGGATGTCCCCTGTCCGACCTGCGCGACCGTTTGCGCCGCTCCGGTCTCCGTCCGACCCGCCAGCGGCTCTCGCTCGGCTGGCTCCTGTTCGGGCGCGGCGACCGCCATCTCACGGCGGAAATGCTCTATGACGAGGCCATGCGCGCCAAGGTGCCGGTCTCGCTGGCAACGGTCTACAATACGCTCCACCAGTTCACCGAGGCTGGCCTGCTGCGCCAGTTGGCTCTCGACGGGTCGAAGGCCTATTTCGACACCAACCCGAGTGAGCACCACCACTTCTTCCTGGAAGACGAGGGACAGGTGCTGGACATGCCCGATTGCGGCATCACCGTCGATTCGCTCCCGGATGCGCCCGAAGGCATGGAGATCGCCGGGGTCGAGGTTATCGTCCGCCTGCGCCGCCGGCACGGTGCGCGTCAGTCCTGAACCTCTACGACCTCCTGCCCGCCATCATGAAAAAGGCCCGGCTCAGCCGGGCCTTTTTCATATCCGCCGAACTGCGCGTTCCCGCTCAGTCAATCTTCTCGTTGGGGTAGACCCCCCAGAGGCGGTCCTGGCGGATATAGCCGTCCACGTCGCCGCTCTTCTGGGGCAGCGCGACGATGACCCGGCACCAGCTTCCGGTGCAGCTCTTGACACTGCCGATGACGCCGGGCTGGAGCTTCGCCTCCACGCTCGCCCCTTCTTCCGCCCGCGCATGGAGCGGGATCGCAGAATCTCCTCCCTTGGCTGCCATGACGATGGAGGTACGCCGGCCGGAAAGGAGGGAGTGCAGCACCCAGCCCTCGGTCCCCTCGGAATCCCGGATACGGCGCCAGGTCTCGAACTCGGCGACGATCTCAATGGGCAGGCCTGCACGCTGGAACACCCACAGCGTGCGGTGATCCTTCGAAGGTCCCTCGCGCAGGTTGACGCGATCCGTCTTGAGGCTCGCGTAGCGGGGTAGGGGCAGGCCCGTCGCGGGGCCGCGATTCGCATCGCCCGCGCCTGCAGGGGCTGCGATCGCCCGCGAAGGCAGCGCCGCCCATGAGGAGGCCAGCGTCAGGCAGGTGAAGAACAGGAATCCAGGCAGGCGCATCATCGGTCTTCCCAAAGGTTCGCGATCGTCATTTTCCCGGACGGCCATGTCTCCATGATCGTCATCGTGAATCCTCGTCTAGCGATCCCCGCGCGATGCTTCGGGCGCGGGGGTACGTTGTGTTCCGTGCCCTCTCTGGTAGAGAAGCCTCGGGAACCCGGCAGCCAAGGCGTCGGAGCTATGGGACCTGTCTGGCCGATGCGTGGTTAATGCGAGGTCAAGCCTCGGCATGAACTCCGGCTCACGGCAGAGACCGGCCTAGCAGAAACGTTCGCGGAGGGTGCATGTCGTCGTTGAAGCGCAAGCCACTCGTTGTGGTCACGCGTCGCCTGCCTGAGGTGGTCGAGGCACGCATGCGCGAATTGTTCGATATTCGCCTCAGCCCCGATGACAAGCCGATGAGCAGCGAGGCGCTGGCCTCCGCTTTGCGCGAAGCCGACGTCCTCGTTCCCACCGTCACGGACAAGATCGATTCCGGTCTCCTCGCCCAGGCCGGCCCGAACCTTCGCCTGATCGCGAATTTCGGCAATGGCGTCGACCATATCGACGTGGCGGTCGCACTGGAGCGGGGCATCACCGTCACCAATACCCCCGGCGTGCTCACCGAGGACACGGCCGACATGACGATGGCGCTGATCCTCGCCGTGGCGCGCCGCGTTGCCGAAGGCGCCCGGATCATTCCGGACGACAATTGGGACGAAGGCTGGTCCCCGACCTGGATGCTCGGCCGCCGCATCACCGGCAAGCGCCTCGGTATCGTCGGCATGGGGCGGATCGGTCAGGCCCTCGCTCGCCGCGCGAAGGCGTTCGGCCTGCAGATCCATTATCACAACCGGCGCAAGGCACCGGCGCAGATCGAGCGCGAGCTCGACGCGACCTATTGGGAATCCCTCGACCAGATGCTGGCGCGGGTGGACATCGTCTCGGTCAATTGCCCCCACACGCCCGCGACCTATCACCTTCTCTCGGCCCGCCGTCTGAAGCTGCTGAAGCCGGAGGCGATCGTGGTGAACACGGCCCGCGGTGAGGTGATCGACGAGACGGCCCTCGCACGCCTGATCGAAGCGGGCGAGATATCCGCCGCCGGCCTCGACGTGTTCGAGCAGGAGCCGGCCGTGAGCCCGCGCCTCGTCAAGCTGGCGCGTTCCGGCAAGGTCGTGCTCCTGCCTCACATGGGCTCGGCGACGCATGAGAGCCGGACCGATATGGGCGAGAAGGTCATCATCAACATCAAGACTTTCATGGACGGACATCGTCCGCCGGACCGGATTCTGCCAAGCATGCTCTGACGTCGCCGCCTCCGGCCCGGAGCCGGGTTTGCACGAGGCTTGCTAGTTTATCGATCTATGTGCATCGGCAGACCCAAGCCGTAGGAACGGTGCCATGTCCGATACGTTGACCGGCGCCGATAGATATTGTCGGGCGAGCGTCGCGCAGCGGTTAGAGTAGGAGCACCATGGCCGCGGAGACACAGTCGACCGAGGCAAACATCGACGAGGCCGTGCCGTGCGACGATTTCCGTCGCTTCGCGGATTTCGTGCCTCTGATGATGTGGCGCTCCGATACCGAGGGCGGGGCGATCCATCACAACGAATGCTGGCTCGACTTCACCGGCCGGTCCCGCGACGACGAGCTCGGTCATGGCTGGCGACGTGGCTTGCATCCTGACGATTTTGATCGGCATGCGGCGCTGGTCGAAGAGGCCTTCGCATCGCGCGCGCCATACTCCATCGAGTTTCGCCTGCGCCGCCATGACGGTGCCTATCGCTGGCTGCTGAACAACGCCCGCCCCCTCACCGAGAACGGGACGTTCCAGGGCTACCTGGCCTCGTGCTTCGACATCACCGACCGCAAGCGCGCCGAAGAGCATGCCGAACACGCGCTCGTCGAGAAGGAGGCCCTTCTCGCGGAAGTGTATCACCGGGTCAGAAACAACCTTCAGGTGATGGTAAGCCTGATCGGCCTTTACGGTCGCGCCGCGCCGGCACCTTGCCGCGGCAGCTTCGAGGCGCTCGGCCAGCGCGTCCGCGCGATCGCCCTCGTCCAGCAGCATCTGCATGAGGCGCCACATATCGCCTCCATCGACCTGCGCGATTACCTCCACCGGCTCGCATCCGGCCTCGGCCAGTTGCGGCGGGCCGGGCGGATCAGCGTGACGGTGGGAGGGCGCGGCACCAGCCTCGTCGAGCCGAGGACAGCCAACGCATTGGGCATGATCGTCGCCGAGGTCGTCGCCGAATGCCTCGACGCCACGTCCGATTCCGTGTCCTGCACGATCTCGATCACCATCGATGCCACGGCTGGCGCTCCGGTTCGGCTCACCATCGTTTCCGGCGGCGATCAGCCGGCGGCCAGTGTGGCGGATGTGCCCAATCTTGGCCCCCGGCTGGTGGCGGCCTATGCCGCACAGGCCGAGATCGCGGTGCGAGGCACCGGAACGCATTCGGATCCGATGGAGCTTCAACTGCCCGAAGCTCTGGTCCATCCCTCGGAATAACGGACTTTCGCGCCAGCGAGGGTCGCTTGGGTGGCCCCCGCTTCCTATATGGCTGCAACGGGCCGCGCCTTCACAGCGCGCCGTGTCGGCATTCGTAAGAGTTCAGCCCGCCATTATGCTTCCGCCCATCGAAACGATCATCGACAATTTCGAAATCCTCGACGACGGGCCGGACCAGCTCGAGTATCTGATGGAACTCGGCCGTGCCTTGCCTCCCTTCCCTGATGAACTGCTTACCGAGCAGAATCGCGTCCATGGCTGCGAAAGCCAGGTTTGGGTCGATTCTAACGTCGATCATTCGCAGCAGCCTCCGCGTCTGCATTTGAGAGGAACCAGCGACTCGTTCATCACCAAAGGATTGATCGCCCTGGTGATGGCGTTGCACGATGGAAAGACGCCGAAAGAGATCGCCCAAGTCGACGTTTTCCAGGTCTTCAAGCAGATCGGCCTTGGTGCCCACCTGACGTCGAAGCGCTCCAACGGAGTTCGGGCCATGGCCGAGCGTATTCACCGGGATGCCGCGCAACTGGCCGCCTGAGCCCTTCAGGCGCGGTCACGCCATAGGCGCAGGCGTGACTGGCTAGGCCCTACTGCTTCCCGCTCCAGCCCGTAATGCTCCGCCAGCCGCGCCAGGGCGATACGGATGACGACCTTGGCCGAACGCGCCGGCCAACGGCGCTCGGCTTCAATCATCTCAAGACCTTTCACGAAGCCGCAGAGATCGATCAATAATCCGGACAGGTCGCTGCCTACCGCACTGAGTGCCGCCCGGACTCGCTGCCGGGCCGCCAGCATGGCGTCCGACCCAGCCGAGGGATCGCGCGGGCCCCCACCATCCACCTTGACCCCGCTCCAGTCCGAACCCATCCGGGGCATCAATGCCCCCATGGTCATGTCGCGTCGCAGCCGCTCGCCCGCCTCGAAACAGGCGGCGTCGATCAGGGGCGTCCCGTCCCGATCCCGCCGCCGGGCCATCCAGGCAAGTGGACTTTCCGATGTGTCGCGAACCGGTCGGCTCGGTTCCCCGCGGCCTTCGAGATCGAGATGCTGTGCGAGATAGGGGGTGTCCCGGCCGGCCCGTTCCCGCCGTAGCCTGGCCCGGCCCGCGGCGCTGATGGTCAGCCTGGCACGACGCCCATCCGCCTGTTCGGCGAGATCGCAGGACAGGAGGGTCTGACCGGCCTGCGCGAGGTAGCGCCCGCGACTTACCGAGATCCCGTCGCCACCGTTGCGGACGATGATGTCTCCCTCGGCCAAAGGGTCCGACAACGCGTAGGCCCCCTCCACGTCGAGGGCCGTGAGAAGGCGGGCCGCGTCGCGGCCGAGTTCCGTCGGAACACTGACCGACAATGGTCGACGGCTGGTGCTGCGTGTTTGGCCGATCCGGGATGTGTTCATGATATGTTCCCTAGCGCGTGACAGCGGGTGCCGCGTTGGCCCAGGGAAGAATAAAGGAAAAATATCCTAGCGCAAGCGGCTTTTGTTCAGCGCCGCTCACGGGCACGAACAATCCCCGCTCCTGCGGAACGGGAAATGGCCGGGCTGCGAGATTTCGCGAATGCCCGGCCGGTCGATTTACGCTGCTTCGTCGTAGGTCCCGTTCCGGGTCTGGCCGAGACCGATCGCCTTGGCGAGGTCCGAACGAGCCTTGGCGTAGTTCGGGGCGACCATCGGGTAGTCCGACGGCAAGCCCCACTTCGCACGGTACTGTTCCGGGCTCATATCGTACTTCGCGCGAAGGTGGCGCTTAAGCGATTTGAATACGCGGCCGTCCTCGAGGCAGATGATGTGGTCGGCAGTCACCGACTTCTTGACGGGAACGGCAGGCTGCTGCGGGGTGGCTGCGACTTTGGCCTCGGTTTCACCGCTCGCGACCTGGGTCAGCGAGGCGTGGATCTTTGTAATGAGCTGTGCGAGCTCACCGACAGGCACAGGATTGTTGCTCACATAGGCCGAGACGATGTCGACCGTCAGTTCAACGAAGTCGGCCGAATTCTCAATGTCGCTCATTGTCTAAACGGTTCCCTTAAGCACGATGCCGGTAACAGTCTGTTAAGTATGCGGGCGAGGAGCCAAGAGGCGTTTTGGCAAACCACGGCATTGACTTTCGGCATCGTGGCGTCACGCAGCGATGTTCCATGATGATGGGCGATGGTAATCGCCATGTCAGTCATTTTATGATATTCAAGTTGGCCCTGCAAGACATAAGTCAAACCTCTGGATATGCCGAATCAAGATTTTTGAACAATAGTTCAATTCAGCGTGATCATGCATTGGCGCAAGTTTGACGTCATTTATGCATGCATGATTGGACGCATTCTGATTCCGCGCATTCCCGATCGGTTGACCGGTCTGGCACAGTTCGGCCGAAGACGGCAGGAAAAGACTTTCCGCTCCACCTTGCCCACAGCGTTCAGCTGGGACACATGCAGACATCGAAGGCGATCACGAGCCGAATTGATCGCCGCTACGCTATTCAGCCGACGATGTTTGGCAACCTTGCAGGTGTATCCATGGACGATCTTTTCCACCTGGAAAGCAAGTCGCCTGTCCCTGACGTGCGCCCGCACACATTCACGGTTCATGGCCGATCAATTTCCGACAATTATGCTTGGCTAAAAGCCGAGAACTGGCGCGACGTCCTGAAGGATCCTAGTGCCCTTCCATCGGATATCCGCGAACATCTCAATGCTGAGAATGCTTATACGGAAGCCGCGCTCGGCGATCTCGAGCCCTTGCGGAAGACGCTGGTAGCGGAGATGCGCGGGCGCATCCGCGAGGACGATAGCGGCGTACCCGAGCCGGACGGTGCATTCGCCTATTACACCCGGCATCGCGAGGGTGGGCAGCATCCCCTCGTCTGCCGCCGGCCGCGCACGGTGGTGGTGATCTCCGGTCATGGGGCGGAGACCGCCGGTACGGGTGGGGCTGAGGAGGGCGAAGTGGTCCTGCTGGATGGTGACGAGGAGGGCAGGGGCCTCGCCTTCTTCGAGCTCGCGGCGGCGGTGCATTCGGACGACCATGCTCGCCTTGCCTGGAGCGCGGATTCCAAGGGGTCCGAGCTTCACACGATCCGCGTCCGCGATCTCGGCACGGGACAGGATCTTCCGGACCGCGTCGAATCGACCACCGGCGAGGTGGTCTGGGCAGCGAATGGCCTGTCGTTCCATTACGTGGCCGTGGACGAGAACCATCGTCCCGCCCGCGTCATGCATCACGTCGTCGGGACGGACCAGTCCGCCGACAGCATGCTCTATGAGGAGCGCGATTCTGGCTTCTTCGTCCATATCGAGACCACCCAATCGCGCGATTACCTGGCCATCACGGCAAGTGACCACGAAACCTCGGAAGTGCATCTCCTCGATCGCCGGTCGCCGGATGCAACACTGCTATGCGTTCAGCCGCGGGAGCCGCTGCTCATCTACTCCGTGGAGAATTGGGGGAACCACCTCTTCATTCTAACCAATGCGGATGGGGCTGAGGACTTCAAGATCGTCACCACCCGCATCGGTGCGTCGGGCCGCGCCAATTGGACCGATCTGATTCCACACCGGCGCGGTGTGATGATCCGCCACCAGCATGTCATCGCCCAGCATCTCGTGCGTATCGAGATTGAGAATGCCCGGCCCCGCATCGTCGTCCGCGATACGCAGGGCAACGAGCACATCGTGGCCTTCGCCGAGGAAGCCTATTCCCTCGGCCTCCAGCCGGGCCATGAATTCGAGACGGCGGTGATCCGGTTCACCTATTCGTCGATGACGACGCCGGCCGAGACCTACGACTACGATTGTTCGACCCGCGCCCGTCAGTTGCGCAAGCGCCAGACCATCCCCAGCGGGCACGATCCCGCCGCCTATGTGACACGCCGGATTTTCGCCACGGCACCGGACGGAGAGAGCGTGCCGCTCTCGCTCCTCCACCGGCGTGACCTCGTCCTCGACGGCTCGTCTCCGCTGCTACTCTATGGCTATGGCTCCTATGGCACTCTGATGCCGGCCGCGTTCCGCACCAACCTGCTGTCGCTGGTGGATCGCGGCTTCGTCTACGCCATCGCCCATGTGCGCGGCGGAACGGAGAAGGGCTGGCACTGGTACATGGACGGCAAGCGGGCCAAAAAGCCCAACACCTTCTCGGACTTCGTCGCCTGCGGTCGCGCCCTGGCGGACGCCGGATACACGACGTCGGGGCGCATCGTCGCCCATGGCGGATCGGCTGGGGGGATGCTGATGGGGGCTGTGGCCAACCTCGCGCCGGACCTCTTCGCCGGGATCGTCGCCGACGTGCCGTTCGTCGACGTGCTCAACACCATGCTCGACGGCGACCTGCCGCTGACCCCGCCGGAATGGCCGGAATGGGGCAATCCGGGCGCGAGCGTCGAGGATTTCGAGAGCATCCTGTCCTACTCGCCCTACGACAACGTCTCGGCGCAGAACTACCCGGCGATCCTGGCGCTCGGCGGACTCACCGACCCGCGCGTGACCTATTGGGAGCCGGCGAAATGGGTGGCGCGCCTGCGCGCCACCATGACCGGCGGAGGCCCCGTCCTGATGCGGATCAACATGGAAGCCGGCCATGGCGGGGCGGCGGGACGCTTCGACCGGCTGGAAGAAGTGGCCCTGATCTATGCCTTCGCCCTCCGGGCGGCGGGGCTGGCTGGTGGCAGCGAGAAACTGCAGCCGTGACGGCCTTCGTCCGAACCGCTGCCGCCGCTGGGTGCCTCCTAGCGACGCTGGTGCCGGGCGCGGCAGCGGACAGGGCCGGTGGCCCTCGAGGTTCCCCCCGATCTCGCCAAGGATCTGTCGGCGATGCCGCGGATCGCCAACCCCGTCGACGACGCCGAGCGGCGGATCAACGCTGCCGTTCAGCGCCTAGACGGAGCGGCGCGTAAAGCCGCGGCCGAGTGTCTGGCGCAGGGAGGCAAACATGCCGATTACGGCCGGCATATCGACGTGACGATGCGGGGCCCCCGCTTCCTCAGCTACACGATGACGGACAGCGCCTTCTGCGGCGGCGTACATCCCAATACCGGCACCTCGGCGATCGTCTACGACCTCGTTTCCGGTGCTCCCGTCGATTGGACCGCGCTGCTTCCGCCCGCTCTCACCGGCAAGGTCGCGCTCCAGACCGAGATGGATGGAAGCAGGATGGTGTCCCTGTCCTCCAAGCGGCTCTTCGACCTCTACCTCAAGGCTTATCGCCCCAGGACCGGTCAGGCGAAGGCGGATGCCGACGACGACGAGTGCCGGGAGGCGGTATCGACGCCAGATGGCGATGGGCCGCCTGCGATGACTGTCTGGCTCGATGCGAAGGCGGGCGGCCTCGCAGTCCAGTTCGACCTCGCCCATGTCGTCCAGGCCTGCGCCGACGTGGAGGTCATTCCCCTCGCTACCCTCAAAGCCGAGGGCGCCAATGCCGTGCTGACCGACGCAATCGTGGCGGCCCGGGCCGCGCTGCCTGTTCCCTGATCGTCTTCGTTCCTGAAACCGGCCGCGATCAGGGCTGCGGTGCGGGCGGTTCGACAGCTCGGCCTGGAAGGACATCCGGGGCCGGTACGCCATCGGCGGCGCGGCGAGCGGCATCGTCTTGGCTCGGTGCGAGTGCGCGAATGCGCGCCTGACGGGCAGCTTCCTCGGCGGCCGCCTTCTCCGCCGCGGCTTTGTCGGCCGCCGCCTTGATGGCAGCGGCTCGGGCCTTGTCCATCTCGATTCTGGCGCGACGCCGCTGGCGCTCGATTTGATCGGCCTCGAACACTTCGATCTTATCGAGTTCGCGCTGCAGGACTACGGCGGCGAGGCCGGTGGTCAGGGGCCCGGTATCGACAGTGCGGTCGGGCTTCGTGAGCGGGCCGGAATAGGAGAGCTGTATCGAGGGAATCCCTCCGGTCCAGCCCTTCGGAGCGCCGCCACCCGTCAATGTCCCGCGTGCATCGAACCGCCCCGTCGTCAGGTCGACGGAGAGGGTGCCGGCCCAGCGCGGTCCGCCGAGATCGAAGGTGAGGGGCGCGGCACGCAGTGAGCCGCCCGAGAGGGTCGCGGGTGCCTTCAGCGTTCCCTTCACTGCCATGGGCGCGGCGGCGAGCCCCTCGGCCACCAGGGACTGGAGTCGTCCCTCCCGGAGCGGATCGTCTTCCGCGAGCGCTTTGGCCAAAGCGCGCTCGATCCCGCCCGGATCGCCGCCGGGAAGCACCAGATCGGTAAGGCTGAGATCGCCGCTTCCGCCCAGATTGTTCGCCATGTTCGCGAGGCTCTGGCCCGAAGCGCCGAAGCGAAGGGTCGCGCTGGCCCGGCCGGAGATCGGTCCCGGACCGACGAGGTCCGCGATGGAGGCGTCGCTCAGGCTGCCTTCCCCGGAGATCGCTGCCGCGCCACCCTGCCGGGACAAGGTGATGTTGCCGACGAGGCGTCCCCCGGCGAGACGTCCGTTGACGTCGCGAATCGTGAGGACGCCGTTGTCGAGCCGGGCACCGAAAGCCGCCCCTTCGGCGGTGAAGCGCCGGCCGAGATCGAGCTTATCCACCCTGACGTCGAGGTCGATGGGCGGTCTGACGGCCGGCGCTGCGCCGAACCGTGCGCCGTCTCCGGCTTCCGGTTTCTTCGCGTCGGGCGGGACGATCAGGGAAGCGGCGAGCCAGGGCAGCGAGAGCCGGCCGAGCGCGACGCTGCCGAAGATGTCGCCGGCGGGCGATCGGTTGACATTGGCGAGAACCGTGGCCCCCGCGATCCGCCCGGTGACGTCGGCATGGGCATCGCGTCCGGCCCGCGACAGACCGACAAGCAGTTCCGCCGGCATCGGCGAGGGTAGGGCATCCGTGCTTCCGGCGAGAATGAGGAAGGGCGCGAGATCCGGCGTCTTCAAAAGGATCTCGCCGGCTTCCGGCGGGGTCTGGCCCGGACCGGGCACGACCGGCTTCACCGTTGCGAGCGTGAGGTCGGCGATGGTGCCGGAGATATCGAGGCCGAGGGCCGGAACCGAGCCGTCGGGCGCGGGCTGACCGCGTGCTCCGCTGATGTGCAGGGCCGCCGGCTTGCGCAGGGCGGCCATGTCCTCGCGCTCGAACCAACGTCCGGCGAGCGGCGTCGTCAGATCGAGGGACAGGCTGTCGATACGCCCGCCCCGCGAGAGCAGGTCGAGTCCGAGACTGCCGCCTGCGGCTGTTCCGCTGGCGCTGGTGCGCAGGGTGTCGGCGGCTCCTGCCTCGCGCTCCAGGGTCACGGCGAGATCGAGGCTGCCCGCCCGCAGGAAGCCGGGGATCATCCGAGCCTCGGCCATCCACGTCCGGTCGAGAAGGGCGATGAGGGGGGCGGCTACCGGCGCCCACATCCGGCCCGCGATACGGCCTGACCCATCCGGCGCAATCCGGCCCGACAGCTTGGCGTTGGCGCCGGCGAGGTCGGTGACGTCGAGGCTGCCGACGTTCAGGCTCGCTCCGTCCGACTGGATGCTGGCGGCGATGGTTCCGTTGCCCGAATCGGCCCCGGCCGGCCCGTAGCGCACGTCCCGCGCCTGGATCGTCAGGCCTAGGTCGTGGTCGTGAAGGCCGGACAAGGCGCTGCCGAAGGAAGGCAGAGCTGCGACATCGATTCCTTGCGCGGAAAGCTGAGCATCGAAGCGCCCGCGCCCGCCCGATTCGGCCTGGGTATAGCGGGCGTTGCCGGTGATCCGCGCCTCGCCGAGGGAGAGCCGGAGGTTTCGCAGTGACGAGGACGGGCTCGCCGTCGAGACGTCCGCGGATGCCTGAATCGGGCGCCCGTCCATCACCGCGACAGCCGGGCCGCCGAGGCCGAACTTGCGCAGGTACCGCCCAAACCCGTCGGAGGCAGCGGCGTCCAGGGAGACGTTGCCCGTGAAGCGCAGGGCCGGTTGCGTATCGATCTCTCCGGATGCGGTGAGGGCGGTGTTGCCCGGCGCCGTCACCGAGAAGCGCCGAAGCGCGAGGCCTCCCGTCCGGTCGAACGTGCCGGACAGCTGGAGATTCGTCCATTCGTCGAGGCCGAGGCCGATGCTTTCGAGGGCGAGGTCCAGATCGACCATCATCGGCAGTTCGGATCCGGTGCGGGGCATCCCGCGCGCCAGCATGGCCTGACCGGCCGTTGAAATCAGGAAGGCATCGAGGTCGAGGCGGCGCGCCTCCAGGGTCAGTGCTGCCCGCCAGGAGCGCAGATCGATTCGTCCGGTTCCGGCCAGTCGCATGGCCTGACCGCCGGGATCGATTTCGGCCTTCACGTCGGAGAACCGCACCACCGGTCCCCGCGCCTTGAACGTGCCGCCCAGGGAGAACGGCAGGTAGGCGCCCGCCACCTGAACCGGCGGCCCGACCACGACCCGCGCCGATCCTTCGGCCTTCGGAATCATCGCACGCAGCTGGCTACCCTGTGCGGGAGCCTCGCCGGGCACAGGTTCGAGTCGGATACGAGTGTCGGCCTCGAAGCGCGGACGGGTATCGCCGCCGCCGGAGAACTTCACGGCGACGCTGCCGTCCTCGGCGGGTTCGCCGGTGGCGATCCGGAAGGCGACCGCGCCGCTCGTCCCCTCGATCCGCCAGGGGCCCAGGAGCCGGGGCGCCGAGAGATGCACGGTCTCGGCCCGCACCTGATCGGTGCGGCCGCTCAGCGGCACGACGGTCGTGAGGTTGACCTGTCCGATGGACAGGTCCTCGATGGCGAGATCCTGGTCGGCGAGCGTCTGATAGAGATCGGCGGGAAGGCGGACCGCGTCGTCGTCGCTGATCGGGAGCTTGATTTCCGCTCGCCCGATCCGCGTCTCGGTGAAGCGGACCTCACCCGTCAGCAGCGGTGTGAGACCGATCTCGGCCTTGACGAGCGAAAGATCCAACGCTGGCTTGTCGACCTGTCCGCCGATGCGCAGCCGATCGACGTTCAGTTGCGGCGAGGGGAGAAGCCTGACGGCGATCCGTCCTTCGGTGCGCGCATCAAGACCGAGCGACCTGCCGATCGTCCGGTCCACCAATGTGCGGTAGCTCTCCCAAGCCACGAGGGGCGGGACCGCCAGGGCCGCGACGAGGATCAGGATGACGGCGCCCGCCAGCGCGGTCAGGATGTCTCGCACCGTCTTGGTTTCCGCCTCGCTCCGGCCCGGTCTCCGGGACTGCCATGGGGCGGGCACGTCGTCTCACCGGACGTCATGCCCGGTCGTGCCCCCACCCTGTGCGGCATAGCACAAGGTGACCGGTTCCGCGCCAGAGGCGTTTCTCGCAGTCAACAGCTGCCGGGCATGCCTCCCGGAGCGGATCCGGTCAGCGACGTGGCGTCAGTCCCGAGCCGATCGGGGCCGGACGGGTGACTTCGTTGCGCTGCATCTGCATGCGGATCTGATTGTTCTCGAATTGCTGCTGATGCCGGACGCCGCGAATCTCGCTTTGGGTCGCGAGCCGGTCGTTGGTTTCGTTCAGCGATCGCGTGCCGGCTGACTGGGCCAAGGCGGGGGATAGGCCGGCGACAACGGTCAGCATCGAGATGGCGGATAGGGCGGTACGCATGGAACGTCCTCTGGTGATGATGTTCACGGTATGGTGAGACGACGCCCGAGAGGAAACCGTGGTTCCCCTCCCGGCCACCCATCTGGGGCCGACCTTTTGTCCCAACCCTCGACGTCGTTCGCGTTTTGGTCCAGGGAAGCAACATGAAACAGCATCCCGACGCGACGACGGCCCCTGTGCCGGCGCCGGCCTCCGGCGTGGCGGCCGAGGCCGCGCAGACCTCTATCGCCGCGCGCGCCATGGCCTCCCTCAGGCCACAGGGTTCGCCTTATCTCGAAGGGCTGAATCCCGAGCAGCGCCGCGCAGTCGAGACGACGGAAGGGCCGGTCCTCGTCCTCGCTGGTGCAGGCACCGGCAAGACGCGGGTGCTCACCACGCGAATCGCCCATCTGGTCTCGACCGGCAAGGCGCGGCCTTACGACATCCTGTCGGTGACCTTCACCAACAAGGCCGCCCGCGAGATGAAGCACCGGATCGGTGCCCTCATCGGCCCGGCCGGCGAGGGGATGCCCTGGCTCGGCACCTTCCATTCCATCGGCACCAAGATCCTGCGCCGGCACGCCGAGATGGTGGGGCTGAAATCGGATTTCACCATCCTGGGGATGGACGACCAGCTGCGCCTGATGAAGCAGGTCATCGTCGACCAGAACATCGACGAGAAGCGCTGGCCCGCCCGCGCCCTGTCCTCGGCCATCGACGGGTGGAAGAACCGCGGCCTCCTGCCGGAGCAGGTACCCCCCGGCGAGGCGGGGGCCTTCGCCTTCGGCAAGGGTGGCGCGCTCTACACCGCCTATCAGGCCCGGCTCCTGACGTTGAACGCCGCCGATTTCGGCGACTTGCTGCTGCTCTGCCTCAAGCTGTGGCGCGAGAACCCGGACGTGCTGGCGAATTACCAGCAGCGCTTCCGCTACATCCTGGTCGACGAGTACCAGGACACCAACGTCGCCCAGTATCTCTGGCTGCGCCTGCTGGCGCAGGGGCACCGCAACGTCGCCTGCGTAGGCGACGACGACCAGTCGATCTATGGCTGGCGCGGGGCGGAGGTCGACAACATCCTGCGCTTCGAACACGATTTCCCCGGTGCGGCCGTGGTGCGGCTCGAGCGCAACTACCGCTCCACCGGTCATATTCTCTCCGCCGCATCCGGGCTCATCGCCAAGAACGAAGGCCGTCTCGGCAAGACCCTGCGCACCGAAGACGTGGCCGGCGAGAAGGTGACTGTGTCGGGCGCCTGGGATTCGGAGGAAGAGGCGCGCCAACTCGGCGAATCGATCGAGAGCCTGCAGGCCAAGCAGCATCCGCTTTCGGAGATCGCCGTGCTCGTGCGCATCTCGGCCCAGATGCGGGAGATCGAGGACCGCTTCGTCCAGCTCGGTCTGCCCTACCGCGTCATCGGTGGGCCGCGATTCTACGAACGGGCCGAAATTCGCGATGCGCTGGCCTATCTGCGCGTCACCATGAACCCGGCGGACGACCTCGCTTTCGAGCGCATCTTCAACACCCCGAAGAGGGGCCTGGGCGACGCTACCCTGCAGATCCTCCACGGCTATTCGCGCTCGCAGCGCGTGCCGCTGCTCCAGGCCGCCCGCAGCCTGATCGAGACCGACGAGTTGAAGCCGCGCGCCCGCTCGGGCGTCCGCGCTTTGGTCGAGAGCTTTTCGCGATGGGCGCGGATGGTCGGTACCCAGCCGCATTCGGAGGTGGCCCAGACCATTCTGGAGGAATCCGGCTACACCGAGATGTGGCAGAAGGATAAGTCCGCGGATGCCGCCGGGCGCCTGGAGAACCTCAAGGAGTTCGTGCGCTCCATGGAGGAATTCCCCGACATGGCTGCCTTTCTCGAACATGTCTCCCTCGTGATGGAGGCGAGCGAGCAGGAAGGGGCGGACCGGGTCTCCCTGATGACCCTGCATGCGGCCAAGGGGCTCGAATTCGACACCGTGTTCCTGCCCGGGTGGGAGGACGGATTGTTCCCGAACCAGCGGGCGCTCGACGAGAGCGGCCGCGCCGGGCTGGAGGAGGAGCGCCGTCTCGCCCATGTGGGCCTGACCCGTGCCAGAAAACGCGCCAAGCTGTCCTTTGCGGTCAACCGGCGCATCCATGGGCTATGGTCCTCGACGGTGCCGAGCCGGTTCATCGACGAGTTGCCCGCAGACGCCGTCGACGTGGTCGACGCCCCGGCGCATTTCTCCGCCGGCGCCTCGCGCTTCGACCGCAACCCGGCGCCGTTCGGTTCCTCCTACGCGACGCCGGGCTGGCAGCGGGCGCAAGCCAACACTGCCGGCAACCAGGAGTTCGGAGGCGGGAATCGGCAAGCTTTCGGACGGTCCTCGCCGCCCGGACGAGGCAATGCTGGTCCTCGCCAGATCGAAGGCGAGCTCGTCGCGAAGTCGACGGGGGCGCCGTCTGCGTTTTCGGATGGTATGCGAGTCTTCCACACCAAGTTCGGCCCCGGCAACGTGGCGGCCGTCGACGGCAACAAGCTGACCGTTGACTTCGATAAGGCCGGCCGCAAGATGGTTCTCGACAGCTTCATCCAGCCCGGCTGAAGCACCCAGCCGGCTCCACGCTCGATAAGCGATGTGGTCCGGCCGGTTCAGCCCTTCAGCAGGGCAGGAGTGTCATGGTCGAGATGGATGCGCCGACATCCCGCCCTCTCCATCCGCATGACCCGCTTCAACTGTCGCCGCCGAGTCTTCCGAGAGATATTCAGCCACACACTCAAGAATTCGCGCTGTCACGCCCCTGTCGCGACGGGAGCGGCATGGTGCGTGCGTAGGTGATTCGTGGGTCGCGCATGCGGGGCCCGCATCATCTTCGAGGCCAGTCGTCCACAGGCGTCGTGGCGACATCCGGAACTGAAAGACCTGCTCTCGAATTGGCGTAGTGTTGATAAAGTTAGCCGTGCAGGAAATGTTATCGAGGTTAAAAGACGTCAGCAGGTCGAAGATCAGTTAAACCCTAGTTGGCAAGTCCAGTTGGAGTGTTGATCGATGAAAAGACGGCGCACGCGACTTGAACTGGTAGAAGACCGCCCGGTGCGGCTGCACCGCACCCGGTTCGACGACGAGCGTAACCTGGCCCCGATCCAACCGCTCACGGAGCGACAGGCGGAGTATCTCGACGCTCTCGCCGTCAACAAGCAGGTCATCGTTCTCGGCCCGGCCGGTACCGGTAAGACCTACATTGCTGGAACCCGCGCCGCGGATCAGCTCCGCCAGCGCCGCATCGCCAAGGTCATCATCACCCGCCCCAACGTCCCCGCTGGCCGCTCGCTCGGGTTCTTCCCAGGCAGCTTAGAGGAAAAAATCGCGCCTTGGGTGACCCCGCTCACCGAGACCATGAAGGAGCGAATGGGCGACGCCGCCTACGAGATCGCCATGAAGACCGGCGACATCGAGGTGGTCCCCTTCGAAGTGATGCGCGGACGCACCTTCAAGAACTGCCTCGTGATCCTCGACGAGGCGCAGAACACCACCACCGCCGAAATCAAGATGTTCCTCACCCGGATCGGCGACGATTGCCAGGTCATCATCAATGGCGACGTGTCCCAGACCGACCTGCGCGAGACGTCAGGCCTCAGGACCGTGATCCATCTCGTCAAAAGCCGCATGATGCCGATCCCGATCGTCGAATTCACCCTCGACGATATCGTCCGTTCGGGCATTTGCGCGGAATGGGTACGGGCCTTCGAGGAAACGAAACTCTGACTTGAGTGTTATCAGCGGCGGGTCGAACCGGACCCGCCGCACGTCTCGGCGTGCGGCAATCATCTCCCCGGCGCCAGCTTGGGAGATCAATCCGAGCGCGGAGCTCGGGTTAAAGAGAACGGAAACGCCCGATGAGAAAATTGATCTTCGCGCTTGCCATGGTCGGAAGCCTCGGCGCAGCCGGCCTCGCCACGAGCGCTTCGGCCGCCCCCGGCGCCCCGATGGGTGTGACCTCCTCCGAGACCGTCACTCCCGTGCGTATGCACCATGCTGAGCGCCGCATGCATCGTCGGATGCACCGCCGTCACCACATGCGCATGCACCGCCACCACATGCGTCACCGGATGATGCATCACCGCCGCATGCACCGGATGTGATCGCAGCAGCGATGTGAATGTGAAAGGGCCCCGATCGGGGCCCTTTTTTGTGCGACGACCGTTAGAGAGTGCTGCCGTTCAGAGCTTCGGTGTGGCCGCCGTGGCTTTCACCGATGTTTCCTTGAGCGCGGCATCCTTGGCCGGAGGCGTCTTGGCAACAGGTGACGGCGCACCGCTCGTCGTGGCCTTGCCGGTTTTCACGGGGTCGGCGGCGATCTTGGCCTTCTGTCCCACGGCGCCGGTCACTGTCGGCACCGTGATCGCATGACCAGTATGGGGCGCTTTGCCAGCCTTCGGTGCCGTCTGGATCGTTTCCGGCGCGGATGCGACAGCCGGGATCGTGGCGGCATTGGCCGATGGGGTCGCGGGCGTCGGTGAAGCCTTCGCGGTGAAGAGGCTGCCGAGAACCTTTGTGTAGGCAGGTGAATCCGCGTCGGCATCGGCCACCATGATGCGCGCCGTCGCTGCCGGCTTCTGCGGTTCGGACGCCGCATCCGTCTTCGCGACGATGCTGCCGGACTTGGTCTTGTCGGCCCCCGGCTTGAGGGCGGCCGCAGCGGCCTTGGTCGGGATCGGAGCTTCGGCGGCGGCAAGCATCACCGGCCGTCCCTTGGCATCCACCTCGACCTCGCGCTCGCCGGCCGCCAGGCTCTCGGGCCGGCTCACCTCACCGAGATGATGGCGCGCATATTCCTTCGGGTCGTAGGGGGCCTCCGGCTCTTCCTTCTTCGTCAAATTCGCGAAGGCCATCGTCGAGGCGGGCGGCTGCGGCCGGAAGACCGGATTCTGGCCACCATCGTCATAGACGACACGCGTCGCGGGCGTGCCTTTGGCGACGAGCTCGGCAATGTCGTGGTTGTCCCGCGCCCGTTTCTCGGCAACGAGCGTATCCACCTTCGGCGAGCACGAGCCGGCCGCCACATCCTGTCCGCCGAAGACGTAGCGTGTGCCGCAGACGTTCACGCGCGGCTCTTCGCGAAGGGCCTCGAAATAATCCGAGCCTTCCTTCAGGTTCTTCCAGAACGGCGCGTTCGGGTCGTTGCGGTACTTAGCGAAATTCGTCGCCGTCATCCGGAACGGGTAGGATTGGAACTGGAACGCGCGCTGCCCGCCGGCGAAGGAATCGCGGGCCAGGGCGTAGATCTCGCCCATCGATTCGTCGGTCATGGCGAAACAGCCCGAGGACGAGCAGGTGCCGTGCACCATGATGTAATTGCCCGTCCGCCCGTTGGCCCGGTCGTACGTGTTCGGGTAGCCGGTATCGAAAGAGAGATAATAGGACGAGTTCGGGTTCATTTGCCCCGGTGTCACCGTGTAGAAACCCTCAGGGGCCTGCCGGTCTCCCTGCTTGGTCTTGGGGCCGAGCTGGCCCGACCAGCGGCAGATCGGAAAGGTCTTGAGCAGCGCGTATTGGCCGTTCGCGCCACGCTTCCACACCTCCATCTCCGCTTCCTTCTTGAAAGCGCGGATCAGGATGGGGTCGTTCGCCGCCATGCCCTTCTGCGCCATGAGCGCCAAGGTTTTCGCGGGGACGGGAGTCAGGGCCCGCAACGGGACGCCGCCGCCCATCGAGCCGTCCTGGCAAGCGGTGAGGGAGAGAGCGAGCGCAACGATACCGGCAGCCGTAGCCAGGCGTAGAGCCAGCGGGCGCAAAGCCATGGGGAACCCCGTCCTCATTCATGCGCTCGCGGGATCTCGCCCGTCGAACGCCACTCCCCAACCCAATAGCGTCGTTAAACTTACCCGGTTGTTACCGCAAGAAGACGCAAATGGCCGGCTTGTGAGGATGTGGATTTCGGTGGCTTCCTCATTGTGGGCAACACCTTGCCGCAAAGTGTCGTCGAGCCTCGACTTTCAGGCATGCTAGTCGGAGAGCAATCGACTTGATTCCGCTGGTATTTCTCTGTGCGATGCGCCGTAGGCCCGTCGTCATAGCGGGGCTTCACGACCAGTCCCGAGGCGGGATTTAACAAAATCTTCAACGGTTCCGCATGAGGGGTGCGCTAAAACGACGCATCAGAGTTTGCGGCCGATATCGAGGAACTTCGCGGCCCGGCGGTCTCGAATCTCGTCGGGGCTCAGACCATCGAATTCGGCCAGGGCCTTGGCCACGGCCTTGCCCGTATTGGCGATGGCTGCCTCGCGGCCGCGGTGGGCGCCGCCGGTCGCCTCCGGGATGATGCCATCGATGATGCCAAGGCGCAGCAGATCCTGCGCAGTGATCTTCATGGCGGTGGCCGCATCCGCCGCACGGCCCTGATCGCGCCAGAGAATAGAGGCCGCACCCTCCGGCGAAATCACACCGTAGATCGCATGTTCGAGCATGAGTACGTGGTTGGCGGTGGCAAGCGCGATGGCACCGCCCGAGCCGCCTTCGCCGATGACGACGGCGACATTGGGCACGCCGAGGGCGAGACAGGCCTCGGTGGAACTGGCGATGGCCTCGGCCTGCCCACGCTCCTCCGCCTCGATGCCAGGGAACGCGCCGGCCGTGTCGACGAAGGCGAGGACGGGAAGGCCGAACCGATCGGCCAATTCCATCAGCCGCACCGCCTTGCGGTAACCCTCGGGCTTGGCCATCCCGAAATTGTGGCGCAGGCGGCTCTCGGTGGAGGAGCCCTTCTCCTGGCCCAGCACGCAGACGGCTTGGCCCTCGAAACGGCCGAAACCGGCGACGATGGCCTGGTCTTCGCCGAAGGTGCGGTCGCCTGCCAGGGGAGTAAACTCGGTGATCAGCCCGGCGCAGTAGTCGATGAAGTGCGGCCGCTGCGGGTGGCGTGCCACCTGCGTTTTCTGCCAGGGCGTCAGCGTGGCGTAGATGTCCGACAGGGCGGCGGCGGCCTTGCCCTCGAGCCGGCCGACCTCTTCGCTGATGGAGACCGCACCGTCGCGGGCGGCCATGGTCCTCAGCTCCTCCAGCTTGGATTCGAGCTCGGCCACCGGCTTCTCGAAATCGAGATAGGAGCGCGTCACCGACATCGGTCAGAGATCCTTGTTCGTTGCCATTGGTGCGCCGGGATGCCGTGTCGGAGACAACGGCGACGGAAGGCGTCCGGGGCGGGCGGGAAAAGCCGCGATTGGCCGGGGGTGTTGGCGAAGGAACACCGCCTGTCAACCATCCTGGCTCTCAGAGCCGGCCTTCGCCCTACACGACGATAGCCTTAAGCTTGGCCTTGGGTCATGGTGCCGTCATCGTTCGGCGTCCACTCTCCAGCCTCTTTGTATGGCGTCTGGGACGCTATGGAGAGGTCCGCGCCCGTGATAGCGTTTCCCAGCGGCGAATCCCACGTCCTCGTACTCCAGGGCGGTGGCGCACTCGGCTCCTACCAGGCCGGCATCTACGAGACGCTGGCGGCCGAGAACATCCTGCCCGACTGGGTGGCGGGTATCTCCATCGGCGCGATCAACGCGGCCCTGATCGTCGGTAATCCGCCCGAGCGCCGCGTCGAGCGGCTGAGGGCGTTCTGGGAGCAGGTCTCGTCCGGCGTGATGGGCTCACCCTGGTTTCCCGGCGAGAAGGCGCGTGCGGCCTTCAACGAGGCCAGCGCCAACTGGATCGCCACTTTCGGCGTCCCCGGTTTCTTCACGCCACGCGTTCCCCCGGCGACGTTCTATCCGCCCGGCGCCCCGGAGGCGCTGAGCTATTACGACACCGCTCCGCTCAGGGCGACGTTGGAGCGGCTGGTTGATTTCGACCTCATCAACGAGGGGCGCACCCGGCTCAGCATCGGAGCCGTCAACGTGCGCACCGGCAATTTCGTTTATTTCGACAATCGCTGCGACCGCATCACGCCCGAGCACATCATGGCGTCGGGGGCATTGCCGCCGGGTTTCCCGCCGGTGACCATCGACGGCGAGCAATATTGGGACGACGGCATCGTCTCGAACACGCCGCTGCAATACATCCTCGACGAGGAGCGCAGCCGTGACCTCGTGGTCTATCAGGTCGATCTCTTCGCCGCGCGCGGGCCGATGCCCCGCACCCTGGTCGAATCGGCCGAGCGCGAGAAAGACATCCGCTTCTCGAGCCGCACGCGGCTCAACACCGACAAGAACCTCGAAGCCCGCCGCGCGAAAGCCGCGTTCCGACGGCTGGCCGAGAAGCTGCCGCCCGAGCTGATGAGCGACGAGGACGTCGCCTACCTGCGCCAGGTCTCCCACGCCAATTTCACGACCGTGATGCAGCTGATCTACCGGCGGAAAGCCTATGAGGGAAACTCGAAGGATTACGAGTTCTCTCGCGCCACCATGCTGGAGCATTGGGCGGCGGGTGCCGGTGACATGCGCCGCTCTCTGCGCTCTCCAGCCTGGTGCGACCGAGTGCACGACGAAACCGGCGTAGCCGTGTTCGACCTGACGCGGGACGCCCGCGACTGACGTCATCCCGACCGCTTCATCCCGGAGGCCCATACGCCATGACCCGTGACGAGATCCTGCAAGTTCCCTCGATGCCCGCCTTCAGTCCGAGCTATCCGCGCGGGCCGTATCGGTTCCTCAGGCGCGAATACCTCATCATCACCTACGAGACCGATGCCGAGGCCCTGCGCCGGGCGCTGCCCGAGCCGCTGGAGCCCCACCCCGAGAACCTCGTCTATTACGAGTGGATGAAGATGCCGGATTCCTCCGGGTTCGGTGATTACGAGGAGAGCGGATCGGGCGCCGTCGCCACCTATAACGGCGAGGCCTGCAACTTCTCGATCCAGATGTATCTCGACGACGAGCCGCCGATCACCGCTGGCCGCGAGATCTGGGGCTTCCCGAAGAAATGGGGCGTGCCTCGCCTCAAGGTGATGAAGGACACGCTCACCGGCACGCTCCATTACGACGAGGAGCGCGTTGCGATGGGCACCATGACCTACAAGCACAAGAGCCTGGAGAACGAGCTCGACACGGTGAAGGCCGGCCTCGGCCGCCTCAACGTCAACCTCAAGCTCCTTCCCGACGTGACCGGCGCGCCGAAAGTGGCCCAACTCGTCGGCTATCGCTTGGAGAACATCACCGTTCACGGCGCCTGGGACGGCGAGGCGCGCCTCGACCTGATCCCGCACGTGAATTGTCGGGTCGCCGACCTGCCGGTGAAGCGCATCGTCGGCGGCCGGCACATGATCGTCGACTTCACCTTGCCCTACGGGCAGGTGCTGCACGACTATCTCGCCTGATCGCCCAGATGACCCGAGAGGCTTCCATGATCCTGACATCCAAGACCGCCATCGTCACGGGGTCCACCAGCGGCATCGGCCTCGCCTATGCCCGCGCCTTCGCCAAGGAGGGCGCCAACGTCGTCATCAACGGCTTCGGCAAGCCAGAGGATATCGAGAAGGAGCGCGCCGGGATCGAGGCGGATTTCGGTGTGAAGGCCGCCTATTCCCCGGCCGACCTGACGAAGCCCGGCGAGATCGAGGGATTGATCCGCCTTGGCGAGGAGACATTCGGCTCGGTCGACGTGCTCGTGAACAATGCCGGCGTCCAGTTCGTCTCGCCGATCGAGGATTTCCCGCCCGAGAAATGGGAGCAGATCATCGCGCTCAACCTCTCCTCGGCCTTCTACACCATGCGATACGCCATCCCCGGAATGAAGGCGCGGGGATGGGGCCGCATCATCAACACCGCTTCGGCCCATTCCCTCGTGGCCTCACCGTTCAAGTCGGCCTACGTTTCGGCCAAGCACGGCATCGCCGGCCTGACTAAGACCGCCGCCCTCGAACTCGCCACCCATGGCATCACCGTGAACTGTATCTCGCCGGGCTATGTCTGGACGCCGTTGGTGGAGGCGCAGATCCCCGACACGATGAAGGCACGGGGCATGACCAAGGAGCAGGTCATGAACGACGTACTGCTGGCGGCCCAGCCGACCAAGCAGTTCGTCACGGTGGAGCAGGTGGCGGCCCTCGCCGTGTTCCTGTGCAGCGACGGTGCGAGCCAGATCACCGGCGCCAATATCCCCATGGATGGCGGTTGGACCGCGCAGTAGCGCGCAGCGAAAAGCCCGCCCCGTCGGCACGACGGGACGGGCTCGTTTCAAGCGAATCTGGTGTTCAGCGGCGGCCGTGCAGGAGCAGGGCGAGGCCGTATCCGACGGCTCCGGCGATCACGAGGGCGATGAGCGGGTTCTCTTCGACACGGCTCTCCACGGCGCGGGCGCCATCGCGAACGTAGCTGCCGCCGCGGTCATAGGCGTCGCCGGCATAGTCGGAGACGTTGCCCGCCACGTCGCGAAGGGTGTCCTTGGCCTGACCGTAGACCTCCTGGGCGCGACCCTCCGCCTCGCGGTAGCGGCCTTCCGCCGAGGTCCGCGACGATCCGACGGCATCGCCGACGGCGCTCTGCACGCGGCCGCCGAGGTCCTTGGCCGTCCCGACGACTCGATCCGTATCAACCATGGGTCAACTCCTTCAGAATCGCAGATGTGTGAGCGGCGCTCCCAAGGCGGCGCCCGCATCCGATGGTCACAGAACGTGCGAACCGGCCAAGCGCACCATCGCAAGACAACTTTCTTGAGCGAGCGGTTTACGGGGTGTGTCGCTCCCGTGCTTCGATGAGCAGCAGACGCCCCACCTCGGATACCGCCCTGGGAAGGACCGCCAGGGGATCGCGCCGTTTTCGCGCGGGCGACGCGGATCGCCGCCATGCCGCCCGGACGGGTGGGATGTGGAGGAACAGAACCGGGCAGGGCTCGGCCAGCGCCTGGAAGTAACTGGCGTTGCACAGGTAGCGGCCAGCATTCCGGGATGGGATCGCCGAAATCCCCTGCCGTTTCAGGCAGACGAGGGCGCGGGCCGCGATGGGGGCTTCGCGCTGCGCTGGTCCCTGACGGTCGAGCCGCAGGGTGGTCGGAATCCGCCCCGATGCATCGGGAAACAGCCGGCTTGCCCGATTGAGGGCGCGAGCCTCGACGCGAACCCGTTTGGCGCGGCCAGCGACGCCGATCATCAGCACGGCGGCCGGGCTCTGGGCGAGGGCCGGCTTCAACGACTCGGAAAGAGCCGCATAGGCGGTGCGCAGGATGAGCGTGCGCACCGGGAACCCGGCGATGCCATGCCGGCCGAGATGTCCGACCTGCCGAGCGAGCGTCTCGCTCGGGTTGCGCGGCATGCCGGGGAAAGGGCCGAACCCGGTGACGAGGAGATGCCCCCCCGTCACAGCCCGATCAGCGTCGCGATGGCCTCCGCGCCGGCGGCCGGGGAGGATTCGCCTCGCGCCACGCCGGCTTCCGCCTCGGCCGTCTGCTTGCGCACTTCCGGCGAACCGACGAGCCGCTGGTGCAGGCGTTCGTGGACGAGGGCCCACATCCACTTCACGTCCTGAGCGCGGCGCTTCTTGGCGATTTCGCCTGTGGCGGTCAGCTTGTTGCGGTGGTCGACCACCTTGTCCCACATGGCGTCGAGACGCTTGTTGTTGAGGCCGGAAATGGTCACCACCGGCGGGGTCCAGGTCGAACTCGGAGCGCTGAGGATATGGAGCGCCGCCCGGTATTCGCCGGCTGCCGCGTTGGCCCTGCGCTCGCCCTCGCCATCGTCGGCCTTGTTGACCGCGATCATGTCGGCAAGTTCGAGAATGCCCTTCTTGATGCCCTGCAACTCGTCGCCGGCGCCGGGCAGCATCAGCACGAGGAAGAAGTCGGTGAGGTCGGCCACCGCCGTCTCCGACTGGCCGACGCCCACCGTCTCCACCAGGATCACGTCGAATCCCGCGGCTTCACAAAGAAGCATGGTTTCGCGGGTCTTGGCCGCGACGCCGCCGAGGGTGCCCGATGAGGGGGAGGGGCGGATGAAGGCGTTCGGGTCGAGCGCCAGCTGGGCCATCCGGGTCTTGTCGCCGAGGATCGACCCGCCGGTGCGGCTGGAAGAGGGGTCGACCGCCAGCACCGCTACCTTGTGGCCGGCGGCGGTGAGGTTGGCGCCGAGATTGTCGATCGTGGTGGACTTGCCGACCCCTGGCACCCCCGTGATGCCGACCCGGATCGCCGTGCCGGTCTGGGGAAGCACCGAATCGATGAGGCTGCGCGCTGCGGCGCGATGATCGGCCCGTTTCGATTCCGCCAGCGTGATCGCGCGTGCCAGGGCCGCGCGGTCGCCCGCGAGCAGCCGTTCGCGCAGGGAGTCGATGTCGAGAGAGGGAGGAAGCGCCATGAGCCCTTCATGCCGGGCCGGCTCGGTTTCGTCGAGGGGGCACGTGCCCCTTGAGCTGGCCGGCCTGTACCCGACCGGCCACAGGCCGGCCTCTGCCCGCTATTCACATCGGCCCCCGCCACGCTCATGCCCTGCCATGGTCACGATCGTCACCGACACGGTAGGAGGAGGGGCCGGGACTTGAAGCGCCGGGCCGTCACGAGGCCGTCAGTACGCCATGATCCGAAACCACCTTGTTGGGGCATCCCTGCCGACCCGCCGCTCGCTGTTCCGCGCCGCCGCGCTCATGGGCGCTGCCAGCCTGACGCCGGGCCTCGCCGGCTGCGTCGCCGACGGGCTCGTCACCGGTGGGACGGGTCCCGAGCGCCAGTCGAATCTCGACGTCAGCCCGATCCTGCTGGTGGCGACGACGCGCAAGCCCGTGGGCAACCCGCCCAAGAGCCCGTATTTCAGTTCCGAGCGCGGCCGCGGCCTGAGCTTTGCCGAGGTGCGCCTCTCAGCACCGGACCGGTCGCTCATCGGCAAGGTCTCCTCCGTGGTGTCTGGCGATTGGGCGGTGACCGCCGTGCCGCAGGTGGAGACCGGGGCGGGCGCGGCGGCGGCTTTCACCCAGGCGGCCTTCGGGCGAGACGTGCTGATTTATGTCCACGGCTACCGAGAGAGCTTCGCTTCGGCGGCAGTCAGCGCAGCCCGACTCTCCGACGGCATACATTTTAGGGGCGCATCGGGCCTGTTCACCTGGCCGTCGGCGGCCGCCACCTTCGATTACGGTTACGACCGCGAGAGCGCTCTGTGGTCACGCGATGCGTTCGAGGACCTGCTGAAGTCGCTGGCGAGTTCACCGAGCGGCGGGCGCATCAACATCGTTGCCCATTCCATGGGAACTCTCCTGACCCTGGAGACCATCCGTATGCTGCGTGCCGAGGCCGGCGAGGCGGCGATGGCGCGGATCGGCGCCATCGTCCTCGCGGCGCCCGACATCGACATCGACCTGTTCACCGGCGCGGTGGAGCGAATGGGGCCGGACGTCTCGAAGATTACGGTGATCTCTTCGACCAACGACCGCGCACTGGAACTCTCCGGTGCCATCGCGGGCGGCGTCGTCCGTGCGGGCGCGGCCGACCGCGAGCGGCTGGAGGCCCTGGGCGTAAGGGTGGCGGATGCGTCCGATTACGGCGGCGGCCTCATCAACCACGACTTGTTCCTGTCGAATCCCGAGGTGCAGGGCGTGGTCAAGCGCGCGATCGGCCGGGCGGCCGGTGGAGCCTGAGCGCAGCACCGCCCCGGACAACGCGAGAGGTCTTGGTGTGAGGTCTTGGCTTGAGGTCTTGGCTTGAGGTCTTGGCTTGAGGTCTTGGCCTCGGCCCCGTTCGCCCCTACACGAGCGGCTGTCGGGCTGACGATTCCCACACCGACGCGGCCGCCTTCCGGCGCGCCCAGAACGAGGATTGTGCGATGTTCACTCTCGATATCGATGGCGTGGCCATCGCGGTCATCAACGGGACCGAGGAAACCGCTCGCGACCTGTTCACCTGCGACGGCTTCAAGGAAGACATCCAGGCGATGAAGAGCGACGGCAAGGTGCTGTGGAACGGCACGTCCGAGCTCAAGATCCGCCCCGCCACTGAGGATGAGATCGAAATCTTCGAGGATGCTCTGGCCGAGGACGATTCGGACGAAGACGCTCCGTTCGAGCCCGACATGCGTCATGCCAAGAGCGCCGAAGAGCCCGATGAGGACGAAGACGAGGACGGCGAAGACGACGCCGACATCGTGTTCCTCGTGGATATCGACGAGGATGCCGGCCTCGATTCCTAAGGCCTGATCCCGCAGGATCATCTCACGCCGACCGCCTCGCCCGGACACGGGCGGGGCCTTGTATCGCGATCGCCCCTGCCAGCCGTTGACGGTGGCTTCTGCGAGCTATCCCTGAGCCGCTGGGGCATCGGCTGGGATCGGGCAAGGTCTCGAACACGGCGTGGGCGCGATGCCTGCCACGAGTCTCGGCACAGAGCGAGGACCGCATGACTTTCCGCTTCGAACACCTCCATCTTCGCAGCCAGGACGCCGTCGCGGCCGCCGGTTTCTACGTGGAGACCTTCGGCGCCCGCGAACTCACCCGTGACGGCGGCGCCACCGTGACCCGCGTCGTCCTCGACCTCGGTGGGCTCACCCTCTTCATCGAGCATGCACCCGAAGCCGGCCCTTCTGCCACGCCGCCTAACCGGGGCATCGAGCATATCGGCTTGGCGGTCGACGACCTCGACGGCACGGTCGCCGATCTGAAGCGTCGCGGCGTCGCTTTCGTCATCGACATCACCGATGTCCGCCCCGGGCTTCGCACCGCCTTCCTCGATGGGCCGGACGGGGTTCGGATCGAGCTGCTGCAGCGCGGCTGATCCGATCAGTTCGCGGCCGGTCGCGCCGCCTTGGCGGGTATCCTGCCGGGCGGGACCGGCGCGTCGCCCATGGCCTTGGCGGGTGCTACCGGCGCCGTCTTCTTCGGCGTGATGGAGCCCGTGATGACCGCATCCCGCATCGGTACCGCCGGCGAGTCGATGCCGTAGATGTCGTCGCGGAAATGGGCGCGACCATCCGGCGTGGCGTAGCCGGTGAGATACACGAAGGTCACCGGGATCTGTTTCGGCAGCTTGATGTCGACCCGCTCGTTGGTGGCGATGTTGGCCTCGATCTCCATCGGTCCCCAGGTCGAGCCGGGGCCGTTGGGGCCGGGCGTACCCTCCAGCAGCCAGCCCGCCAGTTCCTTCACCTGAGCCACCCGCACGCAGCCATGCGAGTGGAACCGTACCTCCCGTGCGAACAGCGATTTCGACGGCGTGTCGTGCATGTAGACCGCCTGCTTGTTCGGCATGTCGATGCGGACCTGACCGAGGGAATTATCCAGGCCCGAATCCTGGCGAAGCGTGTAATTCGCCGCCTTCTCGCCCGCCCAGTCGATCGTCGTCGGATCGACCTCGACGCCGCCAGGGCCGAGGATGCGGATCCGCTCGCGGGCGAGATAGCCCGGATCCTTCCGCATCTTGGGGATGATCTCCTTCTTGATGATGGAAATCGGCAGGGTCCAGGTCGGGTTGAGGTTCACGTCGGTGATGCGCGCCTCGATCCTCGGCGTCGCCTTGTCGGGCTTGCCGACCACGGCCACGTAGCGGCGCACGACGACGCCGTTCTCCACCGCCTCCACGGCGGCGGAGGGGATGTTCACCACCACGTAACGGTCGCCATAGGGAAAGTTGGAGCCGATTTGCCGCGCGGCCGAGGCCGAGAGCTGGCGCTGGCGGGTCGCCGCCGGCACGTTGAGGGCGGTCACCGTCTGGCGGCCGATCATGCCGGTCTCGGGCAGACCATGGCGGGCCTGGAACGCCTTCACCGCCGAAACGAGGACGGGGTCGAGCAGGTCCGAACTCGGCACGCCAGCCGGCAGGTCCCCGGTGAGCACGAGGTGCTGTCGGAGTGCAGGGATGTTCGGGTCGCGGGCACCCGGCTTGATCGTCAGGTCGGCGGGCAGCGTACCCCAGCCGCCGGCATCGACGATGGCCTGATAGCGCTCCGCCATGCGGAACGTGTCGAGGAAGGTCGAGGGGGCGAGCGTCGGCACCGGATCGTCGGAGACCCGCGCCACCACGAGGGGAGGGAGTTCCCGGGATTTCTTCGGCGCCGCCGGAGCCGGCTCCGCTCCCTGAGCCAGCGGGGCGGATTGGGGGGCCGCGTTCCCCGATGTTTGTGCGGATTTCGGGGCCGCATCGGTTTTCGGGCTGGACTCGGCCCTGGCAGCAGGCTTGGCGGTGGCGGGCGGGGCCTCCGGAAGGGATGGAGCCGGTTCGGCTCGAACTCCTGTAAGGCACAGCATCAGCGCGAGCGGCGACAGGCCGGCACGCAGGATCGACGGGAACACGACGCAACGCGACGACACAGGCAACCCTCGTGAGCAGAGAGGTCCGGATCATGCGGGCCGGATGGTTACCAAGTTCCCACCCATTCCCATCCGCAGGCCCTGACAAATCGGGACGCCTCGCCCTACCTCCAGGCCAATCCGAAACGTCGAGGAGGTCAGGCCATGATTCATCATCCCGCGATCCGGAGTGGCGGCACGGCCGTCGTGACGGGGGCCGCGAGCGGCATCGGCCTCGCCGCCGCCAAGCGGTTCGCCGCCTCGGGCATGAGGATCGTCCTCGCCGACCTGCCCGGCGAGACGCTGGAGACGGCGCGTGCGGAGATTGCGGCGACGGGCGCGCAGGTTGTGGCGTGCCCCACCGATGTCGGCCGGCGCGAGGACGTGGAGGCCTTGCGCGAGGCGGCGGGCGGGCCACCCGCCATCGTCATGCTCAATGCCGGCATCGAAGCGGGCGGCCGCCTCTTCTCGGACGAGGCGACGTGGCGGCGCATCCTCGACACCAACCTCTGGGGCGTCGTCAACGGTATCCAGGCCTTCGCGCCCGCCATGGCCGAGGCGAGCGCACCCGGCGCGATCATCGTCACCGGCTCGAAACAGGGGATCACCACGCCGCCGGGCAACACGCCCTACAATGTCTCGAAGGCGGGCGTGAAAGTGGTCACCGAGGCCCTGGCTCACGACCTGCGCGGGCGCGACGGGTCCAAGGTCAGCGTGCATCTCCTCATTCCGGGCTTCGTCTATACCGGCCTCACCAGGGCGCGGGGCGTGGCCGAGAAGCCCGACGCCGCCTGGACACCGGAGCAGACGGTGGAGTTCATGGTCGAAGCGATGGGGCAGGGGGACTTCTACATCCTCTGCCCCGACAACGAGACCACCCGCATCCAGGATGAACACCGCATCGCCTGGACGGCGGGCGACGTGATCGAGAACCGGCCCGCGCTCTCGCGCTGGCACCCCGATTACGCGGATGCCTTCAAGCGCCATATGGGCTGAGCGGGGGCTCGGCCCTTTTATCGGCCGATTGGCCTGTTGAAGCTTGGGCGTGCGCTCGGTCCCGGCTATGGCGGGTGCCTTGCATGGTACGGGACGGATGTCGGTCCTCACGAACGCGATCCACGGCAACAGCCCCGTCATCGGGGATATCAGAACGGGAGCCGCCCTTTGGCCACCATCATCCCAGTCGCTTCCTTCGATTGCGTCGTGTTCGGCGCCACCGGCGATCTGACCACGCGCAAGCTGTTGCCGGCCCTGTACTACCGCTACAAGGACGGCCAGATCCCCGGCACCAGCCGCATCATCGGCGCATCGCGCTCGGAGATGAGCGCCGATGCCTTTCGCGAGCGCGCACGCGATGCGCTCAAGCGCTTCGTCCCGGCCCGAGATCTCGTCGAGGACAAGCTCGGCGCCTTCCTCGATCACCTCGATTACGTGGCCGTGGACGGGGCCGGCGACGACGGCTGGGAGGATCTCGCCGCCAAGCTCGCGGAGCGGCCGGACCAGGTCCGGCCCTATTATCTCGCCACTTCGCCCGACCTTTACGGCTCCATCTGCCGTAACCTGTCGGTCCACGGGCTCATCGGCGAGAAATCGCGGGTCGTGCTGGAAAAGCCGATCGGCAAGGATCTGAAATCCGCTCGCGCCATCAATGACGCGGTCGGCGAGGTCTTCCCCGAAGAGCAGATCTTCCGCATCGATCATTACCTCGGCAAGGAGACGGTTCAGAACCTATTGGCCCTGCGCTTCGCCAACACGATTTTCGAGCGCCTCTGGACGGCGGACGTCATCGATCACGTGCAGATCACCGTGGGCGAGACGGTGGGTGTCGAGGGCCGGGCCGGCTATTACGACACGTCGGGCGCGTTGCGCGACATGGTGCAGAACCACCTGCTCCAGCTTCTCTGCCTGATGGCGATGGAGAGCCCGCTCACACTCGATGCCAATTCGGTACGGGACGAGAAGCTGAAAGTGCTGCGTGCGCTGAAGCCGATCACGCCCCACGACGTCCAGTCCGTCACCGTGCGCGGCCAGTACGCGGCCGGCGCCGTGGACGGCAAGCCGGTCCAGGGTTACCGCGCCGATCTCGGCGGCGAGACGGAGAGCCGCACGGAGACCTTCGTCGCTCTGAAGCTGGAGGTGCAGTCTTGGCGCTGGGCCGGCGTGCCGTTCTACATCCGCACGGGCAAGCGCCTGCCCCAGAAGCTCTCCGAAATCGTGGTGCAGTTCCGCGCCTCTCCCTTCTCGATCTTCCCGGCCGAATCCTTCGGGCGCGAGCCCAACCGCCTCGTCATCCGACTCCAGCCGGAGGAGGGGATCAAGCTGGAAGTGATGACGAAGGACCCCGGTCCGGGCGGCATGCGGCTGCGGCCCACCAACCTCGACATCTCGTTCGAGGAGACCTTCAAGCAGCGCTATCCCGATGCCTACGAGCGCCTCTTGATGGACGTGGTGCGCGGCAACGCCACCCTGTTCATGCGCCGCGACGAGGTGGAGGTGGCCTGGGCCTGGGCCGATTCGCTGCTGAAGGCCTGGGCGGACCGGCCCGAGCCGCCCCGCGCCTATCCGGCCGGCAGCTGGGGGCCAACCGCTGCCATCGCCCTGATCGAGCGGGATGGACGGACCTGGCACGAGGAGGTGCACTGACCGGAGGGGTGCTGCACACAGGAGAGAAGTTATTTGTGTGAGGCTAATAAAAACAACTAATCGGGCACTCCCTCGACAGGCCGTTGCCCGACGCCTACACGTCTGGAGAGTATCGCCCCTCCAACATCAAGACCTACGCCCCCATGGAAAAGCTCGACTCGGCGATCGGGATCAATCGTCGCTACCTCCATGACGAAGTCGTGGACCGGATGCGGGATCTGATTCAGTCGGGAGAGCTCGAACCGCGCGCGCGGGTGAATGAAAGCGAGCTTACCGAGCTGTTCGGCATCTCGCGCACACCGCTTCGCGAAGCGATCAAGATCCTCGCCACCGAGGGGCTGCTCGAATTGCTGCCGAACCGGGGTGCCCGGGTGGCTAGCCTGTCTCAGGCCGAGATCGAAGAGATGATCGAGGTCATCGCCGGACTCGAGGCGACGGCCGCCGATCTCGCCTGCCGCACGATCGGCGACGATGAGATCGCCGCCATCGAGCAGGACCATCACGACATGGTCAAGGCCTGGAAGGACGGCGAGGAAGCCACGTATTTTCGGCTCAACCGCGCGATCCACGAGGCGATCATGGCGGCCAGCCGCAACTCGGTGCTGGGCACCATCTATGCGAGCCTGTCCGGCCGCATTCAGCGATCGCGCTACGCTGTCCACCAAACCGCCGAGCAATGGAGCCGGGCCGTCTCCGAGCATGAGCGGATGATCGCGCTGCTCCACGCCCGTGATGGCGAGGCGCTGGCCACGGTCATGCGTGACCATATCCGCTCGAAGACCCCGGTCATCGCCGAGAATTTCGGCGCCGGCGAGTGAAGGACCGGGACTTGGTATCACCCCGGCATTCCGCGATGGGCAATCCCAAAGCTCCGCTATCCGGGCCCCGGGACGCGGTGGCGTAACGACGTTGGGCGGTGCTGCTCAGGCCGCGCGGATCGTTGCGAGGAACTGAGCCACTTCCGCGTTGAGATGCTCCGATTCGCGCGAGAGCTCGGAGGCCGAAGCCAGGACCTGGGAGGCCGCGGCGCCCGTCTCTTCGGCGGCGCCCGCCACGCTCGCGATGGTGGTCGTCACCTCGCCGGTCCCCTCCGCGGCCTGGTTGATGTTGCGTACGATTTCCTGCGTCGCCGCACCCTGCTCCTCGACTGCCGCGGCGATCGACGTCGCAACGGTGCTGATCTCGCGGATGCGGGCCGTGATGGTCTCGATGGCCGTGACGGCCTGACCGGTGGAGCCCTGGATCCGGCTGATCTGGCTGCCGATCTCGTCTGTCGCCCGCGCGGTCTGGTTGGCGAGTTCCTTGACCTCCGCCGCCACGACGGCGAAGCCCCGGCCCGCCTCACCGGCGCGCGCGGCCTCGATGGTGGCGTTCAACGCGAGGAGGTTGGTCTGGCCCGCGATGGCGGCGATCATCGCGACGACGTCGCCGATCTTTGCGGCCGCATCGCTCAGATCCTTCATCTGCGCACCGGTCCGCGTTGCATCCTCCACCGCACGGTGAGCCAGGCTGGTCGAGCCATCGACCTGACGGCCGATCTCCATGACGGACGAGCCGAGCTCCTCGGCCGCCGCCGCCACCATGGTGACGTTGGTGCCCGCCTGCTCCGCCGCTGCCGCCACGGAGACCGATTGCTGCGCGGTCTGCGTCGCCGTGCCCGACATGCTCTGGGAGGTCGCGCGCAACTGGGTCGCCGCCGCCGAGACGCGGGTCAGGATATCGCCGACCGCATTCTCGAAACCATCGGCCAATGCGAGGGCGGCGATCTTGCGTTGGGTCTCTGAATCGGCACGGGCCTGCGCGGTTTCGGCTTCCAGGATACGGGTCCGCACCAGATTGTCCCGGAACGTGTCGAGGGTACCGGCCATCGCGCCGATCTCGTCGGTCCGCCCGATACCGGGGATCGCCACATCGGTCTCGCCGGAGGCCAGCCGACGCATCGCCGCCGTGATCCGCTCGATGGGACGCGACACGCCGAGGAGAGCGAACGCCATGGCGGCCAGCGCCATGGCGACGGAAATGGCGAGCATCGTCCGTGTGGTGAGGACCGCCTCGGCCTGTTCTTCGCGCGCCGCTACGCTCGCGGCGGTCCCGGCCTGTCCATTGAGCTCCACGAGCTTGCGCGCGGCGGCGGTCGCGGCGAGGTACTCGGCATTCATCGGGCCGCGAAAGCGCTCGGTCAGCGACGCGCGCTGGCTGGTATCGATCTCGAGCAGGGCGTTCCAACCCTTCTGCAGGACCTGCCATTTGGCGGAGAAATCATCGAACAACGCCTGTTCCGAGGGCGAACTGATGAGGGGAAGATAGGCTGCTCTGCCCTTCTCGGCGTTTTGAATCATGTCTCCGACGTTCTTGATGCTCAGGGCACGCTCGGCCTCGTCATCCGCCATCAGATACCGGAACTGCCAAAGGCGGGTCCGCATGACCAGCGCGCTCAGACTATGGGCCGCATCGACGGAGGGGAGCGCGTTCGAGGCCAGCAATTCGATACGGCCACCGATGGCGTCGAGCTTCCGCAAGGCAACCACACCCTGCACCGTCGTAATGATGGCGAGCGCGGTGAAGAGGCCGATGAGCGTTGTCTTGATGGAGGGGCGCATGAAACGGTCCAGGGTAACGAGCGAGTCTGTGCAAGAGCGCCGTAACCATGGGGGGCAATCCCTAATGATTGTTTTGCCCCCGCCCGAAAGCCTCCTGAGAGACATCGACTGTTGTCATCAGGCCGATCTCACGCTGCGTTGTTGATCGAGCGCAGATTGACCACCAGATCGGAAAAGCGGTCCCCCTGTACGATGACGTGGGCACGCAGTCGGTCCGCCGCTGCGATCTCGTCGCCGGCGACGATGGCGGCGACGATAGCTTCGTGCTCGGCGAGGGATTGCCCGAGCCTGTGGCGCGCTCGCAACTGCATCCGGCGGAACGGGGTCAGGCGCCGGTGCAGGAGCCGCGCCTGCTCGCACAGGAAGTCGTTGCGGCAGGCCCGATAAATCACCGTATGGAAGACGTAGTTCTCTTGGTAGTAGGTCTCGGGGTCGCCATCCGCCGCCGCTACGGCACAGGCTGCGAGAGCCTGTTTCAGGGCCTTCTCGTCGGCCGGAATCAGCCGGCGCGCGGCGAGCCGGCCGCATGAGGCCTCGATTTCTGCCATCGTCTCGAACATGGCGATGAGCAACTCAGGATCGGGGGCGCTCACGATGGCACCCCGGCGCGGCTTGATCTCCACGAGGCCGGTCATCGCGAGTTGCAGCAGAGCCTCACGGATCGGCGTGCGCGAGACTCCGAAGCGCTCGGCAAGCTCGGTCTCATCGAGGCGGGAGCCGAGGGCCAACCGGCCATCCACGATCTCCGTCTCGATCGTCTGCCGGAGGCTGAGCGATCGGCTCATAGCGATTCCACCCTTGTGTTTCCAATCGAAATTCGCATTCGCTATTATTCATGGGCGTTGACAAAATATACAAGACATAGTTCGCTGGTATATTGAACGGGCGTTGCAGTATAAATGTTGCGCCGCAATACAGCGAGACCGCAAAGGTCCGCATGGGAGAGACGCCATGACGTTGACACGCCGCGCCCTCGTCGCATCCGGCCTCGCCGCCCCCGCCATCCTGTCGATGGGGTTGAAGGCACAGGCGGCCACCACCCTGAAGCTCTCCCACCAGTTCCCCGGCGGCACGATCGATGAGGGCGATTTCCGCGATCGCATGTGCCGGAAGTTCGCCGCCATGCTGGCCGAGCGGTCGAAGGGCGCGCTGGAGGTGCAGGTCTATCCGGGCTCGTCCCTGATGAAGACGAACGCCCAGTTCGGTGCCATGCGCAAAGGCGCGCTCGACCTGTCGCTCTACCCGTCTCCTTACGCGGGCGGCGAGGTGGCCGAGATGAATATCGGCCTGATGCCGGCGCTGGTGAGTTCCTACGAGCAGGCCATCGCCTGGAAGAAGGCGCCGGTCGGTCGGAAGATCACCGAGATCCTCGATTCGAAGGGCATCCTCCTCGTGTCGTGGGTCTGGCAATCGGGCGGCGTCGCCAGCCGCGAGCGTCCCCTCTACGCGCCGGCGGATGCCAAGGGCCTCAAGGTGCGCGGCGGCTCGCGTGAGATGGACCTGATGATGAAGCAGGCGGGTGCGGCCACCCTGTCGATCCCGTCGAGCGAGTCCTACGCCGCCATGCAGACCGGCGCCTGCGATGCGGTGATCACCTCCTCCACCAGCCTGATCTCGTTCCGCCTGGAGGAACTGTCGAAGTCTCTCACCTCGGGTCGCGAGCGCTCCTACTGGTTCATGCTCGAGCCGATCATGATGTCGAAGATCGCGTTCGACCGCCTGCCCAAGGACCAGCAGGATCTCATCATGGCGATCGGAGCCGAACTCGAACCCTTCGGGCAGGCCGGCGCAAAGGCGGACGACACCAAGGTCGAGGAGATTTTCACCAAGGCCGGGGCCAAGGTTCAGAACCTCGACGAGAAGACCCTTGGTCAGTGGCGCGACATCGCCCGCGAGACCGCCTGGAAGGACTTCGCGGGCAAGTCCGCGAGCTGCGCCGAGCTCCTCAAGCTGGCGGAGCAGGTCTCGTGAGCCACGCCTTCGACGCGGCCTCGGCCGCTTCCGAGACCGCCACGGCCGCGCCCGAACCCCGGATTCCCGGGATTCTCGGGCATCTCGACAGGGGGATGAAGGCCATCAACCGGGTGATCATGCTGCTCGGCGGCATTGCCCTGGTCTGTGCCTGCCTCGTGCTCAGCTACAGCGTGGTCGTGCGCTACGCCCTTCACGAGCCCACCGACTGGCAGGACGAGATGGCGGTGTTCCTCATCGTGGGGGCCACCTTCTTCTCCGCCGCCGCCGTACAGGCCAAGCGCGGCCACGTGGCGATCGAGGCCCTGAGCGGCCTGCTCTCGCCCCGTGTGAACCGCGCCCGCCTGTTGATGGCCGACATCATCAGCATCGTGTTCGTCACGTTCTTCGCCTGGAAGAGCTGGACGCTGCTGCACGAGGCCTGGGTGGACGGCCAGGTTTCGCAATCCTCCTGGGGCCCGCCCCTGTGGATTCCCTACGCGCTGATGGCGGTGGGGATGACCTTCCTCGGCCTGCAATTCCTGCTGCAGATCATCGAGGCGCTGACCTACGGCCCGCGCGCGGCCGGCTGGGCCAATCCGAAGGTCGGCCTCGGCGCCGATCTCAATGCACCTTCCCTCAAGACGGGCACCCACCCATGAGCGTCGCGGCCATCGGCTTCCTCTATGCGGGCGCCACGCTCAGCGCGATGCTCGCCGGCATTCCCATCGCCTTCGCGCTCGGCTTCGTGGCGCTGGCGTTCATGTTCTTCTTCATGCCCGGCGCCTCCCTCGATACGGTGGCGCAGAACGTCTACGAGGAGATGGCCTCCATCACCCTCCTGTCGATCCCGCTCTTCATCCTGAAAGGCGCAGCCATCGGCCGTAGCCGGGCGGGTCAGGACCTCTACTCGGCCATGCATGCCTGGATGCACAAGATTCCGGGCGGCCTCGGCATCGCCAACGTCTTCGCCTGCGCGCTCTTCGCCGCCATGGCGGGATCCTCGCCCGCCACCTGCTCGGCCATCGGCTCGGCGGGCATCCCGGAGATGAGGAAGCGCGGCTACTCGCCGGGCTTCGCCGCCGGCATCATCGCGGCGGGCGGTACCCTCGGCATCCTGCTGCCGCCCTCCATCACCATGATCCTCTACGCGGTCGCCGCCGAGCAGTCGCTCGGACGCCTGTTCCTCGCCGGCATCGGGCCGGGCATGCTGCTGGTCGGGCTGTTCGCAGCCTGGTCGGTCTATCGCTTCCGCTCGGAATACGCCGCCGCGAAGGACGCCTACGAGCGTCACGGCACCGCCTCGGCCATCCTGGCCGAGGACACCTACAGCATGCGCCAGCGCTTCTCGACGCTGCCGCGCGTGCTGCCCTTCGTGATCCTGCTCACCGGCGTGATGGTGGCGCTCTATGGCGGCTATGCCACGCCCTCCGAGACGGCGGGCCTTGGTGGCCTGCTGGCCCTTGGGCTCATCGCCATCATCTACGGCGTCTGGCGCCCGAAAGACGTGAATCCGATCCTCGCCGCAACACTGCGGGAATCGACCATGCTGATGCTCATCATCGGCATGTCGCTCCTCTACGCCTACGTGATGAGCTACCTGCACATCTCCCAATCGGCGGCGGCCGCCATCGTGGCGATGCAGCTGTCCAAATGGGTGCTGTTGGTGACGATCCTCGGCCTCGTGATCCTGCTCGGCTTCTTCCTGCCGCCGGTCTCGATCATCCTGATGACCGCGCCGATCATCCTGCCGCCGCTGAAGGCCGCCGGGTTCGACCTCGTCTGGTTCGGCGTGGTGATGACCATCACCATGGAGATGGGTCTGATCCACCCGCCGGTGGGCCTCAACATCTTCGTCATCAAGAACATCGCCCCCGACATCCCGCTGAAGGACATCATCTGGGGCACGCTGCCCTTCGTGATCCTGATGGCCGTGGCGATCCTGATCCTCTGCCTCGTCCCCGGGATCGCCATGTGGCTCCCGAACTGGCTGTTGCCGACGACGCGGTAGGAATTCAGAGCGGTCGGCGACGGGCGGTTCGGACCCTAACAGTCCGGACCGCCTTTCGGCGTCCGGAACAGGCTGGTTCATCTCGACCTGACGCCTCGATGTAATTACAATAGTGTCGTTACACCGAGGCGGTGATGCTGCGTTTCATCTGGGACCCGGTCAAAGCCGCGAGCAATCTCAGAAAGCACCGCGTCACCTTCGCGATCGCCACGCGCGTCTTCGCCGATCCATACGCGCTCATGGAGCAGGATCGGATCGAAGGCGGCGAGCGCCGCTGGTTGACCGTCGGTCTCGTCGACGGATTGCTGGTTCTGGCGGTCGCACACCGTCACGGACGAGGAGGACGGTTCGGAGACAATCCGGATCATCTCGGCCCGGGTGGCGGATCGACGGGAACGGAGGTTCTATGAGCAAGAACGATCACGTCGGATTTGAATTCGATCCTCATCATCCGCCGGCTCTCACCGCTGCGGAGAGAGCCGAAATCGAAGCGCTGGCCGCCTTGCCGGATGACGATATCGACCGGTCTGATATCCCACCGCTCACGGAGACCTTCTTCGCGGGTGCCGTCCGCAACCCGTTCTACCGACCGGTCAAAATGCAGCTTACCACACGGGTCGATGCCGACGTCCTGGCTTGGCTGAAAGCCGGCGGCCGCGGCTATCAGACCAAACTCAATGCGATCCTGCGGCAGGCGATGCTGCGCGAAGCCGCCAAGGATTAGAACCTCGAGCCGAAATGCCGATTTGGATCAAGGCCCCCGACCTGCGTGGCTCTGCCGTCAGAGCCGCTCGGTCACGAAAGCCTCCGCCTCCGGCGAGGTCTCCGTCGATTCGGTGCGCAGCAAGGCGATGACCTCGGCGGCGTCTTTGGCCACGAGGTAGTTCAGCTCCAGCCCCTCGCGGATGAAGCCCTGGTCGCGCATGTGGTCGAGGAGCGTCAGCAGCGGCGTCCAGAAATCGGCGATCGAGAGTAGCAGGATCGGCTTCTTGTGCCGGCCGAGTTGCGCCCAGGTCAGCTGTTCCACGAGTTCCTCGAGGGTTCCGATGCCGCCCGGCAGCGCCACGAAGGCGTCCGACCGCTCGAACATCAGGCGCTTGCGGGTATGCATGTCGCCGACGACGATCGTCTCCTGGATGTCGTCGAGCATCCGCTCGCGCGATTTCAGGAAGTCGGGGATGATGCCAGTGACATGGCCGCCGGCATCGAGCACTGCCTGCGCGACTGTGCCCATCAGCCCGACATTGCCGCCGCCATAGACGAGGCCGAGCCCGGCATCCGCCAGGGCGCGGCCAAGCGTCGCCGCGGCCTCGGCGAAGGCCGGATCGCCGCCGAAGCCCGAGCCGCAATAGACGCAGACATTCTTCACCGCGGCCATGACGAGCCTCCCACGGTGAGGGGCAGACAGGCACCGCCAAGGGGCCAAACTGCTGATTTCGTGAATGATCCCGCCTTTCGGGGGGAAGCGCGATTTGGTGTTGAGATCATGTCGGCTAGTATGTCGCCATCAATCGACGCTTTGTCGACAGCCAGAGTCGAAACCCGGCGATGTTATCTGCCGCAAAGTCGATGGATTTGAGGAGAGCGGTGCCATGACGGCGGAATGGCGGCGAGGCCTGATTCTCGCGGGCGGCGGCCTGCTGGCCGGATTCGCCCTGGTCGTCGTGCTGTTCGGCGCGGGCGAGATGGTCAAGCGCGTTCAGGGCGACAAGCAGCCCGTGGCCGCGGCGGCGCTGCCCCGGTCGAATGAGACCAGCACGCCGGAATCGCGAGCGGCCGAATCGCCCGCGGCCGCCGGCTCGCCGGTGACTCCGCCCGTGCGCCGCGAGGAGGGGGCTTCGACGACGCCGGGAAAGTCGCCGTCCGGGGGGCGGGGCGCCACCGGACAGACGGGCAATCCATCCGCCGCGCAGGACCAGGCGCGGGCCCCGACCTTCGATATCATTCGCGTCGAGCCGACAGGCGAGACCGTGATCGCCGGTCGCGGAACGCCCAACACCACCGTCGAGATGCTGCGCGACAACCATCCGATTGCCCGTGCGCTCATCGACCCGTCCGGCCAGTTTGCCATCGTCCCGCCTGCGCTCCCCGCCGGTAGCAGCGAGATCACGCTGAGTTCCATCGGGGCCGACGGACAAGGTCGTCAGGCGCGGGAAACCGTCATGGTTGTGGTGTCCGCCGACCGTACCACCAAACCGCTCATCGCTCTGACTTCGCCCGACAAACCTACTGTCGTCCTGTCGCAGCCGGATCGTCCGACGGATGCGGCTGCGGCCAAGGTGGCGGGGAACGTACGGAAGGACAGCGATCCGGCCCCGGCCGGCGCTGCGGGCCGGGCTTCCGCCGATGCCGCAAAGGGGAGCGTCGGCAAGGCTCTCGCGGGCCGAACCGACAGCGCCAAGTCTGGTAGTGGCAAGTCTGACGCTGGCAAGCCTGAGGATGCCAGGTCTGAAATGGCCAAGCCGGATGCCGTGCCGGTCAAGGTCGTCAGCGTCGATGCGGAGGAGGGCGGCCGCCTTTTCGTGACCGGACAAGCGCCGGCCGGTGCCACCGTGCGCCTCTACATCAACGACACGCTGATCGCCCCCGGCAGTGTCGGCGCCGACGGGCGTGTCTCGTTCACGATCGGGCGCGGCGTCGCCCCCGGGGATTATCGGATCCGCATCGATCAGGTCGATCCGGTCTCCGGCAAGGTGAAGAACCGGTCCGAGGTCGGCTTCGCCATGCCGAACGCGGCGAAGCCTGCTCTCGGCATCGGGCAGGAGGCGCCGGCCAACGGCGTGGCGGCCCTGACGCTACCCGCTCTTCCGAACAAGCCCTTGCCAAGCGCGGCGCTGGCGGCGAGGACGCATGCCAAGTTCGCCGGAGCCCAGGGATACGGGACCCTTCCATCCCCGTCCGAGCGTCTGGCTCAGGGGGCGCCGCAGGATGCCACGCCGAGCGCGCCTGCGTCTCCGATGACGATCGGCCGGTCGCAGCCGGGACCCACCACCGGCGAGGCTGGCGCGACATCTGCTCAGGTCCCGGCGAGCCAGCCCTCGGCCGCGCCGCAGAATGTGTTCGTGCCGGAGATCAACACGGCTCGGATCACGCGCGGCGACAGCCTCTGGCAAATCAGTCGGCGCGTCTATGGAAGGGGGACCCGGTACACGGTGATCTTCGACGCCAACCAGCCGCAGATCCGTAATCCCGATCTGATCTATCCCGGCCAGATTTTCGTCGTGCCGTCCGAGAGCGCGTCGACTCTGCCTGAGGACAAGCGTCGTAGCTGAGACGAGGTGCGGTACCGCGCAGTCTGCAGCCCGGCCCTGCGCCGCCGGGTGCCTGTCTGGAACGGTTCGAGAGACTATATCGGGGGCTGAGTTCGTCCACTCCCGGTTCATCCTCCCGAGTCTGTCTGAATGAGCACCGATCCCACTGCCGTGGCGAACGGCGGCACGACGCCGCCCGAGCGTCCCGGCCTGTTCGCCACGTATCGGCGCCTGTGGCCCTATCTCTGGCCCCATACCCGGCCGGACCTGCAGCGGCGCGTCTTCCTCGCCTTCGGCCTCCTCCTCGTCGCGAAATTCGTGACGATGCTGACGCCCTTCACCTTCAAATGGGCGACCGACGCCCTCGTGGCGGCAGTGGGGGACAAGGACGGCCTCGGCGCCACGCTCCCCACGGGCCTGTTCGCGGCACCGATGCTGATGATCGGGCTCTACGGCCTGTCGCGGGTGATCATGGCCTTGCTCACCCAGGTGCGCGACGGGCTCTTCGCCAAGGTGGCGATGCATGCGGTCCGTCGCCTCGCGCTCCAGACCTTCGAGCACATGCACCGGCTCTCCCTGCGCTTCCATCTGGAGCGCAAGACCGGGGGCCTCACCCGCGTGCTCGAACGCGGCCGCGGCGGCATCGAAGAGCTTTCGCGCCTGATGGTGCTGACGCTGGTTCCCACCATCGTCGAGTTCGTGCTGGTGATCGGCGTTCTCGCCTACGAGTTCGACTGGCTCTACTCGTTCGTCGTCTTCGTCATGGTGGCCGCCTATCTCGCCTTCACCTGGAAGGCGACGCAATGGCGGATCGAGATCCGCCGGCGGATGAACAACTCGGATACCGACGCGAACACCAAGGCGGTCGATTCGCTGCTCAATTTCGAGACCGTGAAGTATTTCGGTGCCGAACGCCGCGAGGCTGAACGCTACGACAGCTCCATGGCCAAATACGAGACAGCGTCGACCCAGACCTACGTTTCGCTCGCCGTGCTCAATGCCGGTCAGGCTTTGATCTTCACCATCGGCATGACGGTGGTGATGTGGCTCGCCGCGCGGGACATCATGGCCGGGCGAACCACGCTCGGCGGGTTCGTCCTCGTGAATACCATGCTGATCCAGCTCTCCATGCCGCTCAACTTCATGGGCATGATCTACCGCGAGATCAAACAGGCGTTGATCGACATCGACGACATGTTCCGGATCCTGCATCGTAACCCGGAAATCGCCGACAGGCCCGGCGCCAAACCTCTCGCGGTCTCGACCGGTGTGGTCCGGTTCGAGGACGTGCGCTTCGCCTACGATCCGGCACGGCCGATCCTGCGCGGCGTCAGCTTCGAGGTGCCGGCCGGGCGTACGATTGCCATCGTCGGCCCGTCGGGGGCGGGCAAATCGACCTTGTCGCGCCTACTGTTCCGGTTCTACGAGCCGCAATCCGGCCGCATCCTCATCGACGGCCAGGACATTGCCTCCGTCGAGCAGGGCAGCCTGCGGGCCGCCATCGGCATGGTCCCGCAGGACACCGTGCTGTTCAACGACACGATCGGCTACAACATCCGCTACGGCCAGTGGGATGCGAGCGACGAGGCGGTGCGCGAGGCCGCCCGCCTCGCCCAGATCGACCGGTTCGTCTCCGCCCTTCCGGAAGGCTACGACACGCCGGTGGGCGAGCGCGGGCTGAAGCTCTCGGGCGGCGAGAAACAGCGCGTCGCCATCGCCCGTACGATCTTGAAGGGTCCGCCGATCCTCGTCCTCGACGAGGCGACCTCGGCCCTCGATTCCTTCACCGAGCGCGAGATCCAAGACGCCCTCGACAAGGTCAGCCGCGGTCGGACCACCCTGGTCATCGCCCACCGCCTGTCGACGGTGGTGAATGCCGACGAAATCATCGTTCTCGACCGGGGCGTCATCGTCGAGCGCGGCGACCACCCGACCCTGCTCGATCTCGGCGGGGTCTACGCTTCCCTCTGGAGCCGCCAGCGCGAAGCCGACGAGGCCCGAGAGATCCTCAAGCGCGCCGAGGAGGAGCGGGTCGATGACGAGGTCCTGCCCTCGGTGGAGCGTGTGGCCCCTCAACCGAAAAGGCCCGTCGTACCCGAGCCGATGCCCGCCGAATAACGTATCGCAAGGGGCGGTACGTAATCATCTGTCGTCGTGTCCGGCTACGTGTTCCACACGCTGGAGGCGGCGCTCCGGCCCCTCGCCTGGCGCGAGCCGATCGTCGATCTCGCCGATACCTTGGCGGCGAAAGCCTGATACCAGGCGCATCGCGCGTTGCCGTCATGATCCGCGTATGGAAAACACCCGTGCGGACGCTCGTACGAGGGTCGACCGGATCGTCCCCGTTTCGAGGGTGTGTATGCCCGTAGCGCAAACGTCCTTCTCGACCACGCGCCTGATCGTGATCCTGGCTTTCGCCGGCTTCGCCAGCACCTTTGCCGGACGTGCCATCGAGCCCCTTGTCGGCGTGCTCGCCCGCGATCTGCAGAGCGATCCGCATACGGTGGCGCTTCTCTCGACGGCTTTCGCGCTGCCCTATGCGCTGATCCAGCCGATCCTCGGGCCGGTCGGGGATTCGCTGGGCAAGGAACGGGTCATCGCGGTCTGTCTCGGCATCCTCACCCTGGCGCTTGCCGGATGCGCGGTCTCGGCCGATCTCACCGTGCTGTTCGGGCTCCGCATTATGGCGGGCGCGGCGGCGGGCGGCGTCATTCCGCTGGCGCTCGCCCTGATGGGCGACCGTATCCCGCTGGAGCGCCGACAGGTCGCCATCGGCCGGTTCCTCGTCGCCGTCATCCTCGGCCAATTGTCCGGCTCGACCTTCGCCGGTCTCATCGAGGCCGATGTCGGTTGGAAGGGCGTCTTCGCCATCACGGCGGTGGTGGCGGCCCTCGGCTGTGCGGCTGCGATCCTCGGCTTCGAATGGGCGGCCGGCGCGGCACCCAAACGCTTCGCGCTGGACGAAGCGGTGGCCCGCTACCGCACCATCGTCGCGATCCCCCGTGCGCGGGTCCTGTTCATCGCCGTCTTCGTGGAGGCGATCGCAGTCTTCGGCATCTTTCCCCATCTCGCGCCGTTGATCGAGGCGCGGGGGGAGGGCGGCCCCCGCGAGGCCGGGCTGGCACTGGCGGGCTTCGCCGCCGGTGGTTTGCTCTACTCGGCCTTCGTCGCCGTGCTCCTGCGCCTCCTCGGGATGCGGCGGATGCTGATCGGCGGAGGCGCGATCTGCGCCGGTGCCCTTCTGGTCATCGGCAGCGCGGCAAGCTGGCAGGTGGATTGCGCGGCCCTGGTGGCGTTGGGCCTCGGCTTCTACATGCTCCACAACACCTTCCAGGTGCAGGTCACCGAGGTGGCACCGACGGCCCGCGCCTCGGCGGTTTCGCTCCACGCCTTCTCGTTCTTCTGCGGCCAGGCTCTCGGCGTGGCGATCCTCGGCACAGCTCTCCAGGGACTCGGCCAGTTCACCGCGCTCGCCCTCTGCGCCCTCGTGATCCTGTGCGTCGGCAGCTTCAGCGCAAAGCTTCTCGCGCGCTGAAGCTCCGCTTCCCGACGTCGCCGGCTCGCGCAAATCGGAATCTCATGCCCCGCATCGTCGATGCTGACGGAAGCGATCGTGGGATGACGCGATGGTTCCGCTACGTCGCCTCCAGCCTCGCATACCACTCGGCATAGGTCGTGTTTGCGACCATGCGGCGGTTCTGGTCGGGCGTGCCGTCCGTCCACCAAACGGGGCCGCGTTCGCCCAGACCGTGCTTGGCGGCGTCGACCGCCGCGCGGGCGCGCTTCATATCGGCCTCGTCGCCCGAGCGCTTGGCCACCTTCACCGCGCGCCGCGCATCCATCAATGCCTTGACGAGGTGCTCCCGCTTCTCTTCGCTCAAGTTCGGATTGGTGCGCCGCCAGAGACGTCCCTTGACGACGATGTAGCGGCCGTCGGGGGTCTCCAGCACTGGCATCGGGCATCCGTCCCATCATCGCGGTAGGTCGGCATGGCAACGCGCGGGTGGCCACAGGTGTGCCACGTCAGCGGGGCAGGATCGGCGTGCAGACGAAGCGCCCGGTTCCCGGCAGGGGCACGATGGCGACGTCGACTCCGTAGAGGAGGCGCAGGGTCTCCGGCGTGACGGCTTCCTCCGGTCTGCCGAGCGCCAGGAGCCGGCCCTCATGCAGGAGCGCCACCCGATCGCAGAGGAAGGCGTGGTCGGGGTCGTGCGTCGAGAGAACGACGCCCATGCCGCATTCCTTCAGGCGTCGCACCTGGTCGAGGACGCGGGCCTGGTTGCCGAAATCCAGGCTGGCGGTGGGCTCGTCCATGACGAGGAAGCGCGGCTCCCCGGCTAGAGCCCTGGCAATGAGGACGAGCTGGCGCTCGCCACCGCTGATCTCCGTGTAACGCCGCTCGGACAGGTGCCGGATACCGAGGGTTGCCAGGGCCTCGAAGGCGATCGCCGCATCCGCTTTGCCGGGGGCCGCGAAGGCACCGAGGCGGCTCGCCCGCCCCATCAGTACCACGTCCTGAACCCTGAAGGGGAAGAAGGCGGCATGAGCCTGCGGAACGTAGGCGACGCTCCGCGCGAACCGCGCCCGCGACCACGTCGCCACATCTTCGCCGTCGAGGAGGATCCGCCCCGCCTGGGCCGGAAGCAGGCCGAGGAGGGTCTTGAATAGGGTAGTCTTGCCGCCGCCATTCGGGCCCAGAAGGCCGAGCACCTCGCCCGCCTTCAAGGTGAAGCCGATGCCCTCGCCGAGGGGCTTGGCGCCGTAGCCGAAAGCGAGGTTCTGGACCTGCAGGCTCACGCCCAGCCCCCCTTCGCGGTGGCCAGGAGCCAGAGGAAGAACGGTGCGCCGATGAGCGCGGTGAGGATGCCCAGCGGCACCTCGATGGGCGCGACGGTGCGGGCGACGAGATCCACCGCGAGGAGATAGCCCGCCCCCATCAGCAGGGAGGCCGGCAGCAGGCGGCGGAAATCCGGCCCGACGATCAGCCGCGCCACATGCGGGATGATGAGGCCGATCCAGCCGATCACGCCGGTGACCGAGACGGCGGCGGCGGTCACCAGCGTCGCGGCGGCGATGAAGAGCGGGCGCAGCAGGCGCGTCTCCACGCCCAGCGCACGGGCCTCCTCCTCGCCGAGATTCATCAGGTTCATCCGCCAGGCGAACAGGACGAGCGGCAGCAGGCCGAGCACCATGGCCGGCAGGATCGCGCCGACATCGCCGAGGCTGACGGAGGCGAGGCTGCCGAGCAGCCAGTAGGTGATGGCGGGGAGCTGGTTGTAGGGGTCGGCCAGCACCTTGAGCAGCGAGATCGCGGAGCCCAGCACCGCTCCAATGGCGACGCCGGCCAGCACCAGGGTGAGCACCGGATCGTGCCGCCGCACCGCAAGGCCCACCGCATAGACTGCGCCCACCGCGAGCAATCCCCCGGCGAAGGCGAGGAGCTGGATCGCACCCACGGGGAGCGAGAGAAAGATGCCGAGCACGGCACCGAGGCTCGCCCCCGCCGAGACGCCGAGGATATCGGGCGAGACCAGGGGATTGCGAAACAGGCCCTGGTAGGTCGAGCCCGCCGCAGCGAGGGCAGCGCCGACGACGAGGCTCGCCGCCACGCGCGGCAGGCGCACCTGCAGCACGACGATCTGCGCGGTCGGATCGATGGAAGAGGTCAGCCCGAGCAGTTTCGCCCAGAGGATGCGCGCTACATCGGCGACGGGCACGGAGTACTTGCCCGTCGCCAGCGACACCAGGACCAGCATCACCAGCGCGATGAGCGGGAGTACGCCCGTCACGGCGAGGCGCAAGGCGGGCCGGGCTGCCAGGGAGGAGGCTGTCACGGGCGGGCCGCCCCTGCATCCTTCAGCAGGGTTTCCAGCTGCGCCGCGTCGAGGCCCACGTGGTAGAAGCGCGTGTAGAAATCGCGCGTGATGCTCTCCATCGGCTCGGGGAAGAGGTCGGGATACAGCCGGCCCGCGAGCCAGCGCAGGCCGATCAGGCGGTTGATTCCCGGCGGCGAGTCGAACCAGCCGAAGGGCAGGCGCGGCGTCTGGTAGACCCGGCCGGCGCGAACGGCCCGTAGCGTGCTCCAGAGCGGATCGGTGGATATGGTCCGATGGAAAGCCGGGTCGAGGGTGACGATGGCGTCGGGGTCCCAGGCCAGGACCTGTTCCGGCGAGATCGTGGTGAGCCCCGTGGCGCCCCCGCCCTCCGCGACGTTGTGGGCGCCGGCCAGGTCGAGGATCTCGGTATTGATCGAGCCCGATACCCCCGTCTCCAATCCGCGTGGCCCGCGAGCGTAGTAGACGCGCGGTCGTCTGTCGGCGGGGATCGAAGCGATCCGGTCCTTCACCTCGGCGATCATCGCCTCCGCATGGGCGGCGAGATCCCCGGCCCGTTCTTGCGCTCCCACCAGATCGCCGAGCTTGGCATAGGTCTCGGAAGTCCGGTCGATGCTGCCGTCGAGGAGGATGTAGGGAATCCCCGTCTGCGTCTGCACCCTATCGGCGAGCGACGCGTAAGTGGGCGCGGTGCTGCCGACATCGATGATGAGGTCAGGCTTCAGGGCGAGCACGGCCTCCACATTGGCGGTGTTGCCCCGGCCGGTGAGCCGGCCATAGGCGGGCAGGCCGCGCGTCTCCGGCGTCAGGAGGGCGGCCTCGTCGGGGGAGGGGGCGCGGACCCAGCCGATCATGGTTTCGGGCGCCAGTGTGTAGAGCAGGACCGAGGCCGGCGGACCGGCGGCGAGGATGCGGCGCGCGCGCTCCGGCACCTCCACTTTGCGCCCGGCCGCATCGACGAAGGGGCGGGCAGCGCCTGCCTCTACGGTGAAGACGAGGCCCATCAGAGCCATCGCGGCGGCTGCGAGCACCTGCGTCGCGCGGGACGAAACCTGTCTGCGGCCGGCGGCCGGCGGGATGAAGCGAAGGATCATGGCCGATATCGTATCATGGCGGCGGGCGCCGCGCTCCGCGACGCACGCGTCGGGATCGCCCCGAGACCTGGAGAGACCGAACCGGCCTCCCGTTTGTCATCCGCGAGGGGCTGCTATACAGCCCCGGTCCATCGATCCGCCCGGCGGAGGTGAAGGCAGCGAGACCTGCCGACGTGATGGTCCGCCATCCTCCCGGTCCGGTGGGGCCGAGGATGGCAAGCGCCCGATCCGTCATGGATCTGTCACCGCCGGCGGCGAGAGACGGTTGGTCGAGACGCCCGATCGAGGCGGCCGAGGAGAGAGCCTGATGAAGATCGCGATGATCGGCGCGGGGTATGTCGGCCTGGTCTCCGGTGCGTGCTTCGCCGATTTCGGCCACACGGTCTGTTGCGTCGACAACGATCCGGCCAAGATCGAGGCGCTCGAGCAGGGGCGTATCCCGATCTTCGAACCGGGCCTCAACACGCTGGTGGCCGACAATGTCCGCCAGAACCGGCTGACCTTCACCACCGACCTGACGAGCGCGGTCGCCGCCGCCGACACGGTGTTCATCGCGGTGGGTACGCCGTCCCGGCGGGGCGACGGCTTCGCCGATCTCTCCTACGTCTATGCGGCGGCCCGTGACATCGCCGCAGCGCTCACTGGCTATACCGTGGTGGTGACCAAATCCACGGTTCCCGTCGGTACCGGAGACGAGGTCGAGCGCATCATCCGCGAAGCGCGGCCCGATGCGGATTTCGCCGTGGTGTCGAACCCCGAATTCCTGCGCGAAGGTGCGGCGATCGGCGATTTCAAACGGCCGGACCGCATCGTCATCGGGGCGGACGATGCCCGCGCGGCCGGCGTCATGAACGAGGTCTACCGCCCGCTCTATCTCAACCAGGCGCCGATCCTCGTCACGGGCCGCCGCACGGCGGAACTGACGAAATACGCCGCCAACGCGTTCCTCGCCACCAAGATCACGTTCATCAACGAGATCGCCGATCTCTGCGAGCAGGTCGGCGCCAACGTCCAAGAGGTCGCGCGGGGCATCGGCCTCGACAATCGCATCGGCTCGAAATTCCTGCATGCGGGTCCGGGCTATGGCGGCTCCTGCTTCCCCAAGGATACGCTGGCGCTGGTGAAGACCGCGCAGGATTGCGGCACGCCGATCCGGCTCGTGGAAGCGGTGGTCGCCGTCAACGACCAGCGCAAGCGGGCGATGGCGCGCAAGATCGTCACCGCCTGCGGCGGCTCGGTGCGGGGCAAGACCATCGCGCTCCTCGGCCTCACCTTCAAACCGAATACCGACGACATGCGCGACGCGCCGTCCCTCTCCATCGTCGCCGGCCTGCAGGATGCCGGCGCCCGCATCCGCGCGCACGACCCGGAGGGGATGGAGGGCGCGAAGCACCTGATGCCCGACATCGCCTATGCGGACGACCCCTATTCCTGCGCCGAAGGGGCGGACGCCCTCGTCATCGTCACTGAGTGGAACGCCTTCCGCGCCCTCGACTGGGCGCTGCTCGCCGAGAGCATGGCCGCCCGGGTGGTAGTGGACCTGCGCAACGTCTACCGGGGCGAGGACGTGGCCCGCCACGGCTTCCACTATGTCGGCATCGGCGTGCCGACACCGGAGGCGTGAACCGCCCGCGGGATCAGAGGATGAAGTCGCTCGCCTGAAGGCCGCCGACGATGGTCTTCAACAGGATCTGGAAATCGGCCCGTCCATTCCCGTCGACATCGCCTTCGAGGAACGCGGAGCTTCCGGACACCCGCATATGCAGGTCTCCGGCTTGGGCGAGGGCGGCATCGCCGATGAAGGTGAAGCCCTGGTCGCCCTCGGCACCGGTCATCGCCTGGATCGCCGAGAGGTCGATCCGGTCCTGGCCCAAAGTAAAATCCGTGATCGTGTCGTAAGTCTTGCCGGCAAGGCTGTCCGAGATGGCCCAGAAGGCGAAGGTGTCGTTGCCGACGCCGCCCGTGAGCGTATCCTTACCCGCGCCGCCCACGAGGATGTCGCCGCCACCGCCACCCTTGAGCTTGTTCGCCGCATCGTTGCCGAGAAGCACGTTGTCGAGCGTGTTGCCGGTGCCGTTGATGGCCGCGTTCCCCGTCAGGGTCAGGTTCTCGATGAACTGCTTACCGAGGGAGAAGGACATGGAGGCTTCGACGCGGTCGCTGCCCGCCATCGGACGCTCGAACACCCGGTCGCCGATACTGTCGACGATGTAGACGTCGTCGCCACCGCCACCGGTCATCGAATCCGCCCCGGCATAGCCATCGAGGAGATCGGCGTATTTCGATCCGGTGAGGGTGTCGTCGCCCGAGAGAATCGCGGCCCGAACGCTCCCGGCATCCTGCTCGCGATAGATGAGAGCCTGATCAGCCGTGATCGCCAGACCCTGGATCTCCAGCAAGGTGCTGTCCCCGAAGTACAGGGTGACGCCGTTGGTCATGCCGGTGGCGGGGTAGGGGCCGGCCTCGTAGGAGAAACCGGAGCCGACGATGTCGAAGAAGATGTCCTCGCTCAGCGAGGCGCGAAAGCCCGTCTCGACCTGATGGGAATAGCTGACCTGATCGTCATACGAATAAATGTCGATCGTATGCGCATCCAAAGGCAGTGAGGATTTGATCGTAACCACGGACGCACTCTCCATCACCGTGTTCGCCCGCTCCCCGAGAGGAGCAGGCGGTGTCGATGATGTGATTGCAATCGAAACCTGAGAAAGGCTTAAGGCCGAGCATCCGCCCTGTGGGCGGAGCGGTCGGTCGCCGCAGCATGACGCTGCACTTCATCCCGAGCGGCACGCCGCCTCCGAGCCTTACCCGGAGGCGGCATTTCTCACGCCGCCGCGTCGATGGCCGTAGAGGCGCGCCGCACCTTGCGGTCCATGCCGTCGAGGAAGGCATGAGCGTCCTCCTTGCGCTCGAAGACATGCGGGGCGAGGCCGCGATTGTTGAGCGCTTCTTCCATCTTGAGACGCAGGAAGGCGCTCGTCGCGTAGCGCGTGGTGGTGAGATAGTAGTTCGCCGACAGGTATTGGATCATGCTGGCGTAATCGTCGTACAGGTTCTCGTTGATGCGGAACCCGTCATGGTTGACCACCGAGTTGACCCGTTGGCCGGCCTTCTTGCAGGCATCGACCAGGACCTTGCGCAGGTCGTCGATGTCGCTCTTGATGCGGGCGTGCCAGCCTTCGAGGTTGAGGAAGAGGATGTTGCGCTCGGCGTCGTAGCTGACCCGTTCCGGCAGGTTGAGGTTGAGGAGGTCCGAGAGGAGCTCCATCGGCTCGTCCCGGAACAGTCGCGCATCCATCTGCGCCGGGTGCTTGATGATCGGCGTGAAGCCCATATGGGGCAGGATATCGCGCTCGATATCGATGCCCGGTGCCACCTCGATGAGTTCGAGCCCTTCGTCGGTGAGCTGGAAGACACAACGCTCGGTGACGTAGATCACCGGCTGCGAACGCTTCTGCGCATAGGGACCGCTGAAGGTGATCTGCTCCACCTGCGGCAGGAATTTCTGCGAGCGTCCCTCGGTGACGATCTTGAGCTTGCCGTCTTCGATCGTGGTCTCCAGGCCGCCCACGGTGAAGGTGCCGGCGAAGACGACGCTTCGCGCGTTCTGGCTGATGTTGATGAAGCCGCCGCAGCCGTTGAGCTTGCCGCCGAACGCGCTGGTGTTGACGTTGCCGTGCTGGTCGCACTCGGCCATGCCGAGGCAGGTCATGTCGAGGCCGCCGCCATCGTAGAAATCGAACATCTGGTTCTGGTCGATGACGCAATCGGCATTCGTCGCCGCGCCGAAGCTCGACCCGGAAGCGAGCACGCCGCCCACGGCCCCGGCCTCTGTGGTGAGGGTGATGTAGGGCGTCACCTTCTCCTCGTTGGCCACTGCCGAGATGCCCTCGGGAGCGCCGACGCCGAGATTGACCACGCCGTTCGGCGGCAATTCGAAAGCCGCGCGGCGGGCGATGATCTTGCGGGCGTCGAGCTTCATCTTCTTCATGCCGCTCACCGGCACGCGGATCTGGCCGGCCAGCGCCGCGTCGTGCTGCACGCCGTAATTCATGCGGTGCATCTCTGGCTCGGCCAGCACCACGCAATCGACGAGGATGCCCGGCACCCGCACGTCCTTGGGCAGCAGGAAGCCGTCATCGACGATGCGCTCCACCTGCGCGATGACGATGCCGCCATTGTTTCGCGCGGCCATGGCCTGGGCCAGGCAGTCGAGGGTGAGAGCCTCCTTCTCGAAGGAGATGTTGCCGGCCGGGTCCGCCGAGGTGCCGCGGATGAAGGCGACGTCGATCTTGGTGGCGGTGTAGAACAGCCATTCCTCGCCATCGACCTCAACGAGCTTGACGATCTCGTCCGTCGTCACCTCGTTCACGCGGGCGCCGCCATGGCGCGGATCGACATAGGTATGCAGGCCGACCTTGGAGAAGAGGCCGGGCTGGCCGGCGGCGCAGGCGCGGTAGAGCTGCGAGATCACGCCCTGGGGCAGGTTGTAGCCGACGATCTTGTTGTCCTGGGCGGCCTTGGCCACTTTCGGCATGCGGCCGAAATTTGCGGCGATGACACGCTTCAGCAGGCCCTCGTGGTGGAGGCGGCCGGTGCCGAGGCCTTTGCTGTCGCCGGCGCCGGCGGTCATGATCAGGGTCAGGCCGCGCGGGGCGCCCGTGTCGACGAAGCGCTTCTCCAGGGCGGCATGGAGCGCCTCCGGGATGCAGCTCTGGACGAACCCCGTCGTGGTGACGACGTCGTCATGCCGGATGAGGGCGATCGCCTCCTCGGCCGTGATCACCTTATTTTTCTTCATCGACCGGTCTATCCTCAGAGCGCCTCCCGCATCCCGGCCCTAACGCAAGTGATATTTTGCATAATGCCGTGGATGAAGAAGTCTTGTTTGGCGCAGGCAGCGTAAAGATACGGTCCAGTTTTCGCAAGGGTCCGGTCTAGCGCCAGTCGCGGCGTTCGCGTCTTGTTGCAGTGCAGCGTTAGCCCGAGTTTTCATGTCCGGACTGCCGGCATTTCCAGTGATCAGTGAGGATTGCGTCTAATCCTTAGGGCTCGCCATCATTGGCTGAACACTTGTGCGGTGCGGGAAGGTCGAAAGTATTCAACATTTCGAATTTTGGTGGCGATTCGTTCCACCGTTGTCGGTTCCAACCTCGTGTCTCTCATTCGAACGCACGACGTTGGGGCGGTTCGTCGCTGGTCCGCGTTCGTCACGAGAGCTTGCCTTGCCGGGAGCCGCTAGGTGACGCAGGCTCGGGGATGCCGGTCCTTGGCCTCGACCGGTGATCCCCCCAACGAAACCATAAGTCGTCGATGATCGTCCGTTCGCGTCCCAATCTCATGGCGGTGCTTTTCACGCTCCAGGGCTCGATCCTGCCGCGGGTCGCGCTGAAGGTGAGTTTCATCACCGTGGCGGCCATCGTCGTCGTGGCTGTCGAGCGGGCTTGGCCCCATCCTTTCCCGATGAGCGCGGGGATCGGGCCTTTCACCCTGGTCGGGCTGGCTCTCTCGATCTTCCTGAGCTTCCGCAACGGCGCCTGCTACGACCGCTGGTGGGAGGCGCGCAAAGCCTGGGGAACGCTGATCCTCGAAGCGAGGGCGTTCGCCCGGCTCCTGATGGCGCTCCTGCCCGAGGAGCGGCACGACGCGTTGCGAAGCCGCGCACTGAAACGCGTGATGGGCTTTGCCAAGGCCCTCCACGCGCAAATGCGGCGCGAGGACGAGGTGGCGGCCGCAACCCCCTGGCTGTCCGAGGCGGAGGCCGCGCCCCTTCGCGACCGCCCGAGCATCGCCGACGCCGTGCTCGTGCACCTCACGGCCGATCTCGGACGAACACAGCGGGCCGGTGCTCTGACCGACATCCAGTTCGGCTTCCTCGAGCAGAAGATCGCGGCTCTCGGCCAGGTCCAGATCGTGTGCGAGCGCATCCAGGGCACCCCGCTGCCCTTCGCCTATACCCTGCTTCTCTACCGGACGGCCTGGATCTACTGCCTGCTCCTGCCCTTCGGTCTGGCGGGCACGCTGGGCTGGGTGACGCCGCTCGTGACGGCACTCGTCGCCTACACGTTCTTCGGCCTCGATGCCCTCGGAGACGAGTTGGAGGACCCGTTCGGCACCGAGCCCAACGATCTTCCTCTCGACGCGCTGGTCCGCGTCGTGGAGGGGATCGTCCTCGACGCATTGGGTGAACCCGCGCCGCCGCCTCTCGCGCCGGAGGGCTTCCTCCTGCGCTGAGACGTGGCGCGAGCGGTGGAGGCTCAGTACTCCCAGAAGATCCGCTGAAGCTCCTTGGTGTCCTGCGTCTTCGTCAGGGCCACGGCGGCGAGGATCTTGGCCTTCTGCGGGTTGAGGTCGTGGGCGACGACCCAATCGTACTTGTCGTCCGGCTGCTCGGCATTGCGCAGGACGAAGCCGTCGCCGACGCGGGACGAACGGATGATCTGCACGCCCTTGGAGCGGATGTCCTTCAGGGTGTCGACGAGGTAGCCGGCCACCGAGCCGTTGCCGGTGCCCGCATGGATGATGGCCTTCGCGCCGGTGGCGACGGCGGAGGTGTAGGGCTCGGGATGCATGTTGCCCGAGCCGTAGACGATGGCGACGTCCGGCAGGGTATCGATGGAATCGATGTCGAACTCGGAGGTGGTGCCGTGGCGCTTCACCGGCGCGCGGAACCAATAGGTCTTGCCCTCCACCACCATGCCGAGGGGTCCCCACTGGCTGAAGAAAGCCGAGGGCTTGATGTTGACGCGCTTGGTGGTGTCGCGTCCGGCCTGGATCTCGTCGTTCATCGTGAGGAGCACGCCCTTGGCGCGGGCATCCTTCGCGCCAGCCACCACTACGGCATCGAGAAGGTTGAGGGCGCCATCGGCCGAGATCGCCGTGGAGGGCCGCATGGAGGCGACCATGACGATGGGCTTGTCGGTCTTGACCACGAGGTCGAGGAAATAGGCCGTCTCCTCCACGGTGTCGGTGCCGTGGGTGATGACCACTCCATCCACGTCGTCGCGTTTGACCAGGGCGGAGACCTGCTTGGCGAGCTGAATCAACTGTGCGTTGGTGAAGCTCTCCGAGGCGATCTGGAACGCCTGCTCGCCGCGTACCTCAGCCACCTGTGCGATGGCCGGCACGGCGGCGATGAGCTTATCCACCGGAACCTTCGCCGCCTGATAGGTGGCGCTGTTGGCGGCATCCGCACCCGCGCCCGCGATCGTGCCGCCCGTGGCGACGATGACCACGCGGGGCTTTGTCGTCGTGGCCGGGGCCGCCGCTTCACCGGGTTTGGCCGGTGCCGGGCCTTCGAGAGCGATGGCTGGGAGCGGCGCGAGGGACAATCCGACGCTCAGAGCCAGGGCGAAGGCGATCGGACGACCGGTGGGCCGGTAAGCGGGAGGAACAAGCTGCATCGTGGTATCCTGTCACAGGCGGGAGGACGGCATTGTGGCCGCTCCCCCCGCTCACGCCCAGGCCAAAAAGGCGGCGGTCACAGGCTGTTCCGGCGTCATTCCTTCGACATCGTAACTGGAGGGGCGATCCTGCTGCCCGGCTCGGCCGATCCGGCGCATCCGCCTGCCGCGATCGAAGCATGGGTCCGCTTCACCGATCGGGTAAATGCTTGCAATCGGAATGAAATGGCGAGACTTTCGTGTTGTGGGCTGTCACGGCCCGGTACGACGTACGAGACCCAAGCGCGAGGAACCGATGACGCCGCTTGGGCATCGCGCCGGCTTGATCCGGGGATAGATCGCGTGGTGTATATGGTCGACGCTCCGGAGGAGCATACAGGCTCCACGACGGACCCTTTGCTGCTCGATAATCAGCTCTGTTACGCCCTCTACGCTGCCGCTCACCGGATCACCCGGTCCTACCGCCCGATGCTGGAGCGGATGGGGCTGACCTACCCGCAATATCTGGTCCTCCTCGTCCTCTGGGAGACCGACGGTGTCACGGTGTCGGATATCGGTCGCCGGCTGCGTCTCGATTCCGGAACCTTGACGCCCGTTCTCAAGCGGCTCGAAACCGCAGGTTTCCTGATCCGTCATCGGCGACAGAGCGACGAGCGCGAAGTCGAGATCCAACTGACCCAGCAGGGGCGCGACCTGCGGGCCGAGGCACGGCTCGTGCGGGAATCGGTGATGTGCCAGCTCAACATGTCAGAGCCGGAGGTGCAGGCTATGCGGGCCGACCTGAATGCCCTGATCGAGAACCTCAGCGTCGCCGGCTGAAGGCCGTCTCCGGCATGGCCGAGACGCCGTTCGGTCGACCGCCCGTCGTGGTCGCACTGTCACAATCGCGCTGTACGCTCCGTTCCGATATCATCTTATTATCCTATGCTATCGATATGGTTTGCCGGATAAGTTTTACCTTGAGGTAAGCGTTCATTTACCGTTAAAGGCCGGCCACGTCCGGCATCGTGCCATGCGGCGCATCGGGTCTTCCCTTTCTCTCCGCCTGCCCGTTCCCGCGTGCCGGTCCTCACGCCACAGGGCAGGGGTGCTCGATGACCTGGTTGTCGAAAGTTCCGAATTTTATCGTCGAGGCAGGGAAGCGGCGGGCCGCTGAACTCGAACCGATCACGCGCGGATCCATCGAACCCACGCGGCATCGCGGCGTTCCCCTTCCATGAGTTCAGCCCTGGTGGAGAGTGAGACGGAGCCCCGGCGTCAGGTCGGCGCCTTGCCGTTCCGGCGCCTGTCGGATGGTGGGTTCAAGATTCTCCTGATCACCTCACGTGAGAGCCGCCGCTGGGTGATCCCGAAGGGCTGGCCGATGAAGGGGCGCAAGCCCTACGAGGCCGCTGCGCGCGAGGCCTATGAGGAGGCCGGGCTTCTTGGCGAGATCGGCAAGAGGCCGCTCGGCTTCTACCTCTATGAGAAGCGGCTCAAGAGCCGTGATTTCGTACTCTGCCAGGTGAAGGTCTTCCCCCTGGAGGTCCGCAAGCAGCTGAAGCACTGGCCGGAACGGGGTGAGCGCGAGGATCGCTGGTTCACACCCTCCGACGCGGCCGAGGCTGTCGCCGAATCCGGCCTCGCCGGCATCATTCGCGCGGCGTGCAAAAGGGACACAGGGCTGCTTGTTTCACCAGCAACGATCAAAGGCGGCGAGAAGTGATTGCCAAGCCGCCTTCGATCCGCTAACTCCCCGCTCGTCGCCGACGCGTCGCGACGATCGGCTGCTGTAGCTCAGTGGTAGAGCACCTCATTGGTAATGAGGAGGTCGACAGTTCAATCCTGTCCAGCAGCACCATTCATTTCGACCACTTAGAGCGGCGCTGAAGTGCAGCTGCACCCCAGGTCCAGAGCCGGGTGTGCAGTGGGGGTGCAGCACGAAGTTACCTCGTTACGGTTTGCGTTAAGGGTGACCGAGTCTGCCCATCCGGCAGCTTCCAAAAGCTGTTGGCGCTAAGCGCGACCAAGCATTTACCGGCTCCGTTCCTCTCCCGCTCGGCCTGGACGCAGGTGATGCGCGAGCTGCTGTGGTGAAAAACAGCTGCGTTGATGTATCCCCTCCAGGGGGATAGGATGCGCTATGGAACACGCCTCGCATCCGGACATCGTCAAGCGCCTGAAGCGCGCGCACGGACACCTCGCCGGTGTCATCGCGATGATAGAGGAAGGCCGACCCTGCGTTGATCTTGCCCAGCAACTCCACGCGGTCGAGAGCGCCATCACCAACGCCAAGCGCGTCCTCATTGAGGACCACATGGAGCATTGCATCGGGCACGGCATCGAACACGGCGCCACGGCCGCCAAGGATGCCCTGGCCGAGTTCAAGACCCTCGCGAAGTATCTGTGAGGCGCCCCCATTGCTGAGCGTCCTCTCGAACCGCACCTACCGACACCTGTTCGCGGCCCAAGTCATCGCCCTCATCGGGACGGGCTTGCTCACGGTCGCCCTCGGGCTTCTGGCATTCCGGATCGCGGGTGATCGCGCCGGCACCGTCCTGGGCACGGCGCTCGCCATCAAGATGGTGGCCTATGTCCTCGTCGCCCCGGTGGCCCAGGCCTTCACCGCTCAATTGCCCCGGCGCGCCTTCCTGGTGGGCACGGACCTCATCCGGGCTGCCATCGCCTTGACGCTGCCTTTCGTCGATCAGGTCTGGCAGATCTACCTCCTGATCTTCGCCCTGCAATCGGCCTCGGCCGCGTTCACCCCGACCTTCCAGGCCACCATCCCGGACATCCTGCCCGACGAACGGGACTACACCCGCGCCCTGTCACTCTCGCGCCTCGCCTACGATTTGGAGAACCTGCTTAGCCCGACCCTCGCCGCCCTTCTCCTGACCGTGGTGCCCTTCAACGCGCTGTTCGGCGGCACTGTCCTCGGCTTCCTGTGCTCGGCGGCCCTGGTGGTGTCCGTGAGCCTGCCCATCGCCAAGCGGACCAACCGGCAAGGCGGCATCTACGACCGGACCACGCGGGGCCTCAGGATCTACGTCGCGACGCCACGCCTGCGCGGGTTGCTCGCCCTGAACCTCGCAGTCGCCGCGGCCGGCGCCATGGTCATCGTCAACACTGTGGTGATCGTTCAGGGCCTGCTGGATCGGCCGCAAACGGACGTGGCACTGGCCCTCGGTCTCTTCGGCGGCGGCTCCATGATCGCCGCCCTGACGCTGCCCCGCCTGCTGGACCGATTGTCTGACCGGGCCGTGATGATTCCGGCGGCCGCCCTGCTCGGCGGGGTCTTGCTCAGCGTCGCCGTCATGACCTGGGGCGGCGCCATCGGCTGGGCCCTGCTCCTCGAAACCTGGCTGATGCTCGGCATCGCCTACTCCGCCGTCCAGACCCCGACCGGCAGACTCCTGCGCAGGTCGGCGACATCGGAGGACCGGCCGGCCGTATTCGCGGCCCAGTTCGCCCTGTCCCATGGCGCCTGGCTCATAACCTACCCGCTGGCCGGCTGGCTCGGCGCCTCCCTTGGGATGCCGGCCACGTTGGCCATCCTCGGGGGCCTGACGCTGGCGGGCGTCGCCGCGGCGGCCGGGCTGTGGCCGGCGTCCGATCCCGACGTGATTGAGCATGCCCATGCCGACCTCGAACCCTCGCACCCGCACCTGAACGGGGACCGGCGCCACGCCCATGCCTTCGTGATCGACGACCTGCACCATCAATGGCCGGCCCGGGCGGGATGAGCATGTCTCGGTTCATCGGCCGGTCAGCCCACCTGAACTACCGTGACCGTTGGAACCGCAACGCGTTCGATGGTATCATCGAACGAGGAGAACCCTTGGTGATAGCCGCACTGGCAGCGCTGCGACGTCTCGGCACCGGCTTCATGCTGGTGGCGATGCTCGCCGTTGTGGTCGGCACTGGCCTCACCTCGGCCAGCGGTTTCCAGCCCCTGATCGAGACGCTTGAGGACGCCGGCCCCGAGCATTCGCACATGCACGGCGACGGGACGGTCCACTCTCACGTTGTGGTCACCCACCAATCCCAAGATGGCGAGGTGTCCGGCGATCCGCTCGGAGACCCCGAGCAGCACGAGCACCAGAAGCCATCGTGCTGCAGCCTCGCCCAGCCGGTGGCCCTGCTCGGCGGCGCCGATGCCGTCATGATCCTCGACAGCGGATCGGCCACCCTGGCGCTGCCACCGCTTTTCCACCCCTTCGGCATCGATCCGAACGGCTTGCGACGACCTCCAAGAACCCTGTCGGCCGCCTAGACGCGGACGTGCCCCAAGGGTGCGGCCGCACCATGCGCTCGCTCGACAGGACCTCTCACCGTGACCCGACATCTGAACGACGCCCGCGGGCGGCTGCATAGCCGCGTCGCCGGGTGGGCCATGCTCGCGCTGGCCTCGGCATGCCTGTGCCTCACCGGCTCGCCCTCCCACGCCGGGGGCGGTGACGACCACTCCCATGCACCGCCGCCGCTCGCGACGGCCACCCAGGGCATGCCGCGCATCGCCCTGCAGTCCGACCTCTACGAGGTCGTGGGGACGCTGCAGGACCTGCGGCTGACCCTCCACGTCGACCGGATGGACGACAACGAGCCGGTGACCGACGCCAAGGTGACCGTGACCCTCGGGGACGTGCCCGTCGTCGCGACGTCGACCCCGGCCGGAACCTACGCCGTGGCCTCGTCCCGGCTTGCCGAGCCCGGGGCCATCGACGTCATCGTCTCGATCTCCGCCCCCGCCGGCGATGACCTCCTCATCGGGTCGCTCACCATCCCGGGGCTCGAAGGCGATGCGGTGACCCAAGCCTTGTCGGGCCACGACCACGGATCCCTGATCGACCGCGCCCGGGAGGCCATGGCGCCGCTTCGGCAGGGGCAGGCCTGGGTCTTCGGGATCTTCGCCGCAGGTGTGGGGCTGGGCCTGCTCCTGCGTAGCCGACGCGCTAGGCCGGTGGCCGTGGTCGCGGCGGGAGTCGTCGTGCTCGTCTCGACCGGGTTCGCCTTCGCCCATGGCGGCGAGGATCACGACCATGACGCCCCCGTGGCAGTGCCGGGAACCAACACCCCGCAGAGGATGCCCGATGGGGCGGTCTTCGTGCCAAAGCCGTCGCAGCGCATCCTCGAAGTCCGGACCACCGTCGCTAAGCCTTCCACCGTCGAGGCGGCCATCCGCCTGATCGGCAAGGTCATCCCCGACCCGAACCGGGGCGGCCTCGTCCAGAGCATCGGCGGCGGTCGCGTGATCGCCCCGTCCGCCGGGATGCCGCAACTCGGCCAGGCGGTCCGCAAGGGCGACGTCCTAGCCCACGTCGAGCGTCCTATCATCCAGGCCGACCAGGCCATCGTCGTCGAGAAGGTCGGCGAGATCGAGCAGATGATCGGGCTGGCCGAGGCCAAGCTCGCCCGGGCCAAGCGCCTCGTGACGACCGGATCGGGCACGACGATCTCGGTCTCCGACCTGGAGATCGAGCTGGAAGGCATGCGCCGGCGCCGCGCCGCCGTCAGCGATATCCGCACCACCCCGGAGACCCTGACCTCGCCGGCTGATGGCGTCATCGCGTCGAGCCGGGTCGTCGCCGGCCAAGTGGTGCAGGGGCAGGACGTCCTGTTCCAGGTCGTCGACCCGAAGAACCTCTGGGTCGAGGCCCTGGCGTTCGAGACCCTGCCACCCCTGCCGGAGGACGCCACCGCCCTGACCGCCGACGGCGTCACCCTGAAGCTCGTCCCGAAGGGGGTGAGCCGCGCCCTCCAGCAGCAGGCGACGGTCGTCCAGTTCGCGGTGGTCGATCCGCCGGCCGACCTGCGCATCGGCCAGCCGGTGACCGTTCTGTCCCGGACGGGTGCCAGCGCGACCGGCATCGTCCTGCCGCGCAACGCCGTGGTCCGCTCGGGCAACGGCGAGGCCATGGTCTGGCGCCACGTCGAGCCGGAACGGTTCGAGCCGCGCCCAATCCGGACCGAGCCCCTCGACGCGACCCGCCTGATCGTCCGGGCCGGCGTGGCCGAGGGCGACCGCGTCGTCGTGCGCGGCGCCGACCTCATCAACCAGATCCGGTGAGGCCGCCATGTTCGGGATGATCGTCCGCGCCAGCCTGCGCAATCGCCTTTTCGTCCTTGCCGCCGCCGTCATCCTGGTGGCCTACGGCAGCTTCGTGCTGCCTCGGCTTCCCGTCGACGTGCTGCCGGACCTCAACCGGCCCATGGTCACCATCATGACCGAGGCCGAGGGCCTGGCCCCCCAAGAGGTGGAGCAGGTCGTCACCTACCCGGTCGAGGCGGCCATGAACGGCATGCCGGGGGTCGCCCGGGTCCGCTCGGTCTCCAGCCCGGGCCTGTCCATCGTCTACGTCGAGTTCGATTGGTCGACGGACGTTTACCGCAGCCGGCAGCTCGTCTCCGAGAAGCTTGCCATCGTGCGCGAGGGCCTGCCGCGTGGGGTCAGCCCGCACATGGGACCGGTAACCTCGATCATGGGCGAGATCCTGCTCGTCGCCATCACCGCCGACGCCATGCCGGCCATGGAGGTGCGCGAGCTCGCCGACTTCACCATCCGCCCGCAGCTTCTCAGCATCTCGGGCGTCTCCCAGGTCATCCCCATCGGCGGCGAGGTGCGCCAGTACCGGGCCTCGCCCGACCCGGCCGCGATGCAGAGCCTCGACGTCACCCCCGAGCAGGTCGAGACGGCGGTCTCGCGCTTCGGCACCAACACCGGCGGCGGCTTCATCGACCAGCACGGGCGCGAGTACCTCATCCGCAACGTCGGCCTGACCAAGCGCCTCGACGACCTGCGCAACACCGTGGTGACCTACCGCCAGGGCCAGCCCGTGCTCCTGCGCCAGGTCGCTGGGGTCGACTTCGCCCCAGCGGTGAAGCGTGGGGACGCCGGCTTCAACGGGCGCTCCGCCGTCATCGTCTCGATCCAGAAGCAGCCCGCGGCCGACACCGTCGAGCTCACGCGAAAAATCGAATCCGCACTCGATTCCATCCAAAAAACCCTGCCTTCCGGGGTAAACGCGAAGAACATCCAGTTCCGGCAGGCGACCTTCATCGAGGCCTCGGTCGGCAACGTGAAGCGCGTCCTGATCGAGGCCGGGATCGTGGTGGCGGTCGTGCTGATCGCCTTCCTGATGAACGTGCGGGCGACCGTCATCTCGCTCACCGCCATCCCGATCTCTGTGCTGGTGACCGTCACGGTGTTCCAGGCCCTCGGGCTGACCATCAACACGATGACCCTGGGCGGCCTTGCCATCGCCATCGGCGAGCTTGTCGACGACGCGGTGGTCGACGTCGAGAACATCATCCGCCGGCTCGGCGAGAACCGCGAGAGCGCCTCCCCTCGGCCGGTCCTGGAGGTGGTGGCGGCGGCGAGCCAGGAGGTGCGCTCCGGCATCGTCTACGCGACGCTGATCGTCATCCTGGTGTTCGTGCCCCTGTTCGCCCTGTCCGGGATCGAGGGCCGGCTCTTCGCCCCCCTCGGGGTCGCCTACATCGTCTCGATCCTAGCAAGCCTCGTCGTCTCCATCACCCTCACGCCGGTGCTGGCCTCCTACCTCTTGGCGCGCGGGACCGGCCACAAGGCCGCCGACACCTGGCTCGTCCGCCACCTCAAGCGCGGCAACGCCGCCCTGCTGTCGTGGGCGTTCGGGCATCGGGCGATCCTGCTCGGGGTGACCGGGCTCGCGGTCATCGCTGCCGGGGTCGCGGCGACCCGGCTTCCCCGGGCGTTCCTGCCGCCCTTCAACGAGGGCACGCTCGCCCTGGGGCTTGCCTACAACCCCGGGATCTCGCTGGCCGAGAGCCATCGCCTCGGGCTCGTCGCCGAGCGCCTCATCTGCGAGGTGCCCGAGGTGATCTCGGTCGGTCGCCGCACCGGGCGGGCCGAGATGGACGAGCATGCCGAGGGGGTGCATTCGAGCGAGCTCGACGTCGACCTGAGGCCGGGCCGGCCGAAGGAGGCCATCCTCGCCGATCTGCGGTCCCGCCTCGCGGTGCTGCCGGCCGTCCTGAATGTGGGACAGCCCATCTCGCACCGGCTCGACCACATGCTGTCCGGCATCCGGGCCGAGGTCGCCATCAAGATCTACGGCGACGACCTCGACACCCTGCGCAGCCTCGCCGAGACCCTGCGGACCAAGGTCGCCGGCATCGACGGCATGGCCGACCTTCAGGTCGAGAAGCAGGTCCGCATCCCGCAACTCCGGGTCGATGTCGACCACGAGAGGGCCGCCCTCTACGGCCTGACGCCGGCCTCCGTCACCGATGCCCTCGCCACCTTGAGCAACGGGCGCACGGTCTCGCAGATCATCGAGGGCAATCGCCGTTTCGATGTCGTCATCCGCCTCGGGGACGAGGATCGTTCGACCACGGGTCTCGGCGACCTCCTGATCTCGACGCCGGCCGGGCGCATCCCCCTGCGCCGCGTCGCCGACGTCACCGAGGCCGACGGCCCGAACCAGATCAGCCGCGAAAACACCCAGAGGCGGATCGCGGTCTTTGGGAACACCGACAAGAAGCGGGACCTGGCTGCGGTGGTCGCCGACGTGCGCAAGGCGGTCGACGAGACGAGGTGGCCCGCCGGCTACCGGGTCGGGCTGGAGGGGACGTTCCAGGCGCAGGAGGAGACGTCCACGCGGATCGGCCTACTGTCCCTCGTGGCGCTCGCCCTGATCTTCACGGTGCTGTTCGGGCGGTACCGCTCGGTGCCCCTGGCGCTCATCGTCATGGCCAGCATCCCGCTGGCGCTGATCGGCAGCGTCGCGGCCCTCTGGCTCGCCGGACAGCCCCTGTCCGTCGCGTCGATGGTTGGCTTCATCACCCTGGCCGGCATCACCGCGCGCAACGGCATCCTGAAGATCTCGCACTACCTCAACCTCGCGCTCCACGAGGGGGAGGCGTTCGGGTCGGCGCTCGTCGTCCGCGGGAGTCTGGAGCGCCTGACGCCGGTGCTGATGACCGCGCTCTCCGCCGGCCTCGCGCTGTTGCCCCTCGTGGTCGGGGCCGACGAGCCCGGCCGCGAGATCCTGCATCCGGTCGCCGTGACCATCCTCGGTGGCCTTGTGAGCGCGACCGTGCTCGACACCCTTCTGACGCCCGTCCTGTTCCTCGCCTTTGGCCGCAAGGCCCTGGAGCGATTGCAGGCGAGCCGGAACGGGGGCCTCACCCCCGCCGAAGCCTTCTGACCCAACCGAAAAGGAACTGACCCATGAAGACCATGACCCTCGCCCTCGCCGCCGCCCTCGTGCTCTCTACCTCCGCCTGGGCAGCCGGCGGCGGGCATTCCCACAAGGGCCCGAACGGCGGTGCACTGATCGACGTGACCGGGGGCCATGCCGAGCTCGTCGACACGCCGACCGAGATCGCCCTCTACTTCAGCGACGAGGACGGCAAGCCGCAATCGGCCAAGGGCGCCTCCGGCAAGGCCACCGTGATGTCGGGGGGCAAGACCGAGACGCTCGTGCTGTCGCCGGCCACCTCCGAGAAGCTGACGGCTCCCCTCGCTCAGCCGCTGGCGAAGGGCGACAAGGTCGTCGTCTCGGCGAAGACGGCGGACGGGCGCGCGATCCAGGTCCGGCACGTCGAGAAATGAGATCCCGGGCGGGCCGATGCTCCTCGGCCCGCCTCGCCTCGGGACGGGAGCGTTACCGCCCTAGCCGAGGCACCTCAATACCGAGGCGAGCTCATGTGCTTGGTCGAGGGTGAGGCCAGAGCTGACGACCGCACCGTCGCGGACAAGCGTGTAGGTCCCATCGCTGGCTGTCTTGATCTTGATGGACATGGGGTCCGAAGGTGAGCGCCGGCGTCGCGACGATGCCCAAGCTTAGCCATTGACGACAGCCTTGCAACCGGGACGCACGCCTCGACGCGGCAGGGATTGCCGCGATGGCGCCTTCAAGCCGTGTTCGTACCAACGGAATATTGGGTGGCGGCTCGACGTCCACCAGATCGATAGAGTGGGGATAAGCCGATTACTGACGACGCATGGTCGACCGCACTGGGGCTGCTTGCAGTCCTGGTCCTGGTGTTCGCCAACGGGTTCTTCGTGGCGGCCGAGTTCGCCCTGGTCTCGGTGCGCCGCAGCCGCGTCGCCGAGTTGGTCTCGGAGCGGCGGGCCAACGCCACCGCGTTGCAACGGGCGACCGACCGGCTCGATGCCTACCTCGCCGCGACCCAGTTCGGCATCACCCTCTCGTCCCTTGCGCTGGGCTGGGTCGGCGAGCCGGCCCTTGCCCACCTGATCGAGCCGGCCCTCGCCTGGCTGCCGATGTCGCTCGGGACGGCCGTGGCCCACACCGTGGCCGTGGTCGTCGCCTTCTCGATCATCACGTCCCTGCACATCGTGCTCGGCGAGCTCGCCCCGAAGAGCCTCGCCCTTCAGCGGAGCGAGCGAACCGCGCTCGCCGTCGTCCGTCCCCTCGGGCTATTCCTCCTCGTCTTCCGCCCGGCCATCCTGTTCCTGAACGCGCTCGGCAACGGCGTCCTGCGCCTCTTCGGTCTCCAAGGCGGGCATGGCGAGGGCTCGCTTCACTCGACCGCCGAGCTCAACCTGCTCATCCAGGCGAGCCAGGAAGCCGGGCTGATCCGCGAGGTCCAGCAGGAGGCGGTGGAGCGCATCTTCTCCATCGGTGAGCGAAAGGTCCGGGACATCATGACCCCGCGCCACGAGGTCTTCTGGGTGGACGCCGACGATCCGCGTGACGTGGTCCTCAAGGCCGTGCGGGAATGCGACCACGCCCAGGTCGTCGTCAGCCGCGGCGACGTCGACGAGATCGTCGGGGTCGTGCGCAAGCAGGACCTGCTCGACCAGGTCCTCGACGGCAAGGAGATCGACATCTCCGCGGCCACGCAGCCGCCTATCGTCGTGCACGAGAGCATGACCATCCTGGCGGTGCTGGAGACCTTCCAGAGCCAGCCGATGCGCATGGCCGTCGTGGTCGACGAGTACGGCAGCCTGGAGGGCATCGTCACCCAGACCGACCTGCTGGAGGCCATCGCCGGTGACATCCCGGAGGCGGGCGACGAACCCGACGTGGTCGAGCGCCCGGACGGCTCGCTCCTCATCGACGGCATGATGCCGGCGCGCCAGGCCTTCGAGCGACTCGAATTTTCGGAGATCCCGGATTCCGACGACTTCACCACGCTAGCCGGTTACGTGATTTTCCAGTTGGGTCGCATCCCGGCCGTCGGGGACGCCTTCGAGACCGGGGGCTGGCGTTTCGAGGTCGTCGACCTCGACGGTCGCCGCATCGACAAGATTCTCGCCGCGAGGGTGACCTGACACGATCGCCCATCGCACGCTCACGACCGCAGCGGCCCTGCTCCTGCTCGCGCTCCCTGCCATTGCGGAGCCGGCATCCTGCCGCCTCGGCGAGGCGAGCTTCAGGCCCTTGCGAGGCGCCCACCAGTTCGAGCTTCGCAGCGGGCGTACGGGAGATGCCGTCAGCTGGGATTTCGTAGTCACGGTCACGGGCGAGGTTTTTTCCCTTCCGGACCGAGGTGGGGGCGACCGCCGGGCAATGGGTGCTCGTCTCGGAGGCCAACGCCATGGGCGTCGATCCCAAGGTGAGAACCGCGATGATCCCCTTTAGAACTGACGGCGCGGTCGCGGCGGAAGGCAACGGGGTCGCGCGGGTTTCCTTCCTCGACCTGGCGCGGGGCTTCCTCGCGCATCGCGAGCGGATCGGGCGACTCTCCGATGGCGGCATCTCACCACCATCGGGCCTGTGGACGCTCAGCCGCTGCGGATCGCCTTGATCCCACGGCTTGACATCCTCGCGTCCCCAGCCGCCTATGGCGGCATCGGGATGCGATCTCCCGACGAGGCCTCGGCCGAAGCATCGCGTCCAATCTGCAATTCTTGCAAGGACGCGCCATGGCCTCGCCCAACTCCATCTCCCAGGACAAACTCGCCCGCTTGGTCGGTACCGCCGCGTGCCCGGTCCTGGTCGACGTGCGCCACCGATCTGACCTCCTCGCCGATCCGCGGCTCGTGCCGGGCGCCCGTCCTCGCGCCTGGGAGGCGGTCGCCGAATGGGCCGACGCGCTTCGCGGGCGATCTGTCGTTGCCATCTGCCGGGACGGCCAGCAGCAAAGCCATGGCGTCGCCGCCTGGCTCAGGTCCGCCGGCGTAGACGCCGAGGTGCTGGACGGCGGGACGGCGGATTGGGCCGCCGCCGAGCGGCCCATGGTGCCCATCGACAGGATCAGGAACCGTGACGGGCGAGGCCGCACCGTCTGGGTGACGCGGTCGCGTCCCAAGGTGGACCGCATCGCCTGCCCCTGGCTGATCCGCCGGTTCGTCGACCCCGAGGCGGTGTTCCTGTTCGTGCCGCCGTCCGAGGTCGCGGGTGTCGCTTCCCGCTTCGACGGAGAGCCCTTCGACATCGACGGGCCGGACGTGTTCTGGAGCCACCGCGGCGATCTCTGCACCTTCGACGTCATGGTTGCGGAACTTGGCTTAGCGACAGAGCCATTGCTTCGTCTCGCCACCCTGGTTCGGGGTGCCGACACCAACCGGCCCGACCTCGCCCCCGAGGCCGCCGGGCTCCTCGCCGCCTCCCTCGGCCTCTCCCGCATATACGCGGACGACTTGCAGCAGCTCGACGCCGGCATGGTGCTGTACGACGCCTTCTATCGCTGGTGCCGCGACGCGACCGGGGAGACCCACGACTGGCCGGCGGGCCACGCGAAGGCGAGGTCCTGACATGGCCGGCGCCACGCTCGGCCATGCCGCTGTCGAGGACGGGGCGGCCGCTTCGCCAACTCCCATCTCCCTGCGCGAGGCCCTCCCGGTCTGGGCGCGGATCGCATCGCTCTCGTTCGGCGGCCCGGCCGGGCAGATCGCCGTCATGCACCGCATCCTCGTCGAGGAGCGACGGTGGATCTCCGAGAACCGGTTCCTCCACGCCCTAAATTTCTGCACGCTGCTACCGGGACCGGAGGCGCAGCAACTCGCGACCTACGTCGGCTGGCTCATGCACGGTACCCGCGGCGGCATCGTCGCCGGCGGCCTTTTCGTCCTGCCCGGCGTGATCGCGATCATGGCCCTGAGCTGGGTCTACGCGCTCTATGGCAACGTCGGGCTGGTCGCCGGTCTGTTCTTCGGCCTCAAGGCCGCGGTGCTGGCCATCGTCGCCCAGGCCGTTCTGAGGATCGGACGGCGGGCGCTCAAGAGCCGGGCCATGGTCGCCCTCGCGGCCGCGTCCTTCGTTGCGATCTTCCTCCTCGACGTGCCGTTCCCGGTCATCGTCCTGACCGCCGGGGTGATCGGCTACCTCGGCGGCAAGGCCGGCCTGCCGCAGTTCCAGGTCGGGGGCGGGCACGGCGCCTCGGGCAAGGCCGACACCGGTCCCTACCTGCTCGCCGACGACGAGCTTCCGAAGGAGCACGCCACGCACGGACAGACCTTTCGGGTCCTCGCCGTCTGGGCGGCGCTCTGGCTGGTGCCGGTGGCCCTCGTCCTCGCCCTCGTCGGACCCGCGAGCGTCTACGGCCTGATCGCGGTCTTCTTCTCGAAGATGGCGATGGTGACGTTCGGTGGCGCCTACGCGGTGCTGGCCTACGTCGCGCAGCAGGCGGTCGAGCACTACGGCTGGCTCCGGCCCGGCGAGATGCTGGACGGGCTCGGCATGGCCGAGACGACGCCCGGCCCGCTGATCATGGTCACCCAGTTCGTGGGCTTCATGGCCGCGTTCCGGAACCCTGGGACCCTGCCACCCCTGCTCGCCGGGACCCTCGGGGGCCTGCTCACCACCTGGGTGACCTTCGCGCCGTGCTTCCTCTGGATCTTCGTCGGAGCCCCCTACGTCGAGAGCCTGCGCGGCAACCGGGCCCTGGCCGGCGCTCTCTCGGCCATCACCGCGGCGGTAGTCGGTGTGATCCTCAACCTCGCGGTCTGGTTCGCCCTGCATACGATCTTCGCCGAGGTCCATCCTGTCGCGGTGGGTCCACTCCGGTTCGACGTGCCCGTACCGATGAGTCTGAACCCGTGGGCCTTCGCCCTGTCGCTGGCCGCGCTCATGGCGGTGTTCCGCTTCCGTGTCGGCCTGATCCCCACGCTCGCCGCCTGCTCGGCGGCCGGCATCATGCTGCACCTCACGGGAGCCGTCGCATGAGACGCCTGATCGCACTGACCGCCATCGTGTCGCTCGTCACGGCGGTCGTCGCCATCGCCGGGCCGGAAGCCTTGCCCGGCTTCGAGCCGATGCAGACCGGACCCGGGGCCGCCGGCCGATGGGACAGTGTCGCGGACGACGGCGGCACGGGCGGGCGCGCCGTTGAGCAATCTAGCGACGACCCCACGGACGGTCGCTTCCCCCTGCTGATCCGGAAGGCGGCCGCGCCGGCGAACGTGACAGTCCGTGTTCGGATCAAGCCGATGGCCGGATCGGTCGACCGGGCCGGGGGACTGGCCGTCCGCCTGCTCGACCGCAACAACTATTACGTGGTCCGCGCCAACGCCCTCGAAGGCAACGTCCGCTTCTACAAGGTCGTGGCCGGTCGTCGTATCCAGTTGGCCGGGGCCGACACCCCGGTCACCGCGGGCGTCTGGCACGACCTCGCCCTCACCGCGCGGGACGACCGCTTCACGGTGTCGTTCGACGGCCGAGATCTCTTCGCCGCGACCGACGCGACGATCGTCGCGCCCGGCAAGGTCGCCTTCTGGACCAAGGCCGACAGCGTGACCCGCTTCGACCGCCTCGACGTCGAGGAACTGCCGTGACAGGGCACGTCCCGACGCCGGGAACGCGCTGAGGACCGTGCGGTGCCGATGGGGCCCGCATCATGCGATTGGAGATGACCATGTCCAACGACATCGACCGCCGCAACCTGTTCCTGGCCGGCGCGGGCCTTGCCGCCATCGGCCTCGGGGCCGCCTCGGCCGCCGCCGCGGACGGACCCTCGCCCACACAGCCGGCGATCAAGCTGCCGCCCTACACCGCCAAGCCGCTGCCGCTCGACCCGCAAAAGATCGCCGGGATGAGCGAGCGCATCATGATCAGCCACTACGAGAACAACTACCTCGGGGCGGTGAAGCGCCTGAACTCCATCGCTGACCAACTCGCCACGATGGACTACGAGAAGGCGCCCGGGTTCGTAATCAACGGTCTCAAGCGCGAGGAACTCATCGCCACGAACTCGATGATCCTGCACGAGCTGTTCTTCTCCAACCTCGGCGACCAGAGCAGGCCGGGCCCCGACTTGGAGGCGGCCCTGGTCCGCGACTTCGGCAGCGTCGAGCGGTGGCGGTCGCAGTTCACCGCCATGGGTCGCGCCGAGGGCGGCGGCTCCGGCTGGGTGCTGCTGACCTACAGCCCCCGCTCCAAACGCCTCGTGAACGCCTGGGCGGCCGACCACACCACGACGCTTGCTGGCGGCACGCCGATCCTGGCGATGGACATGTACGAGCACGCCTACCAGATGGATTTCGGAGCGAAGGCCGCGAACTACGTCGACGTCTTCATGAAGGTGATCCGCTGGGATACCGCCGACCGCTTGTACAGCGAGCTAAATCACGCCTGATGAAAAGCGGGATGAGTGGACCACCTTGAGCAAGGCCGTAGGAGGGCCGTCCAGCTCCGTGGGGCAGTCTGAGCTCGTCTGCTGCTTATTGCACGCGATCGCCACCACGGGGCAACCTCATGGATCTGCGGCCCTATTCACTGGCTGATCCTACTGTGACCACCTGCTGATGCTGGCGATCAGGGCTACGGGCCGCCTTTCGGAGGCGAAGTACTTGTTGCCTCTGGTCGCTTGGGACGTTCCGGCGTCCGCGCCGATGTTGGCGGGGAGTGCGGCACGATCGTCGTCCTTTGGCATCGTGCGGGATCGACGCGCCGTTCAACTCGAAAGTTTGCAGCGGGTCCGGTTGGCCGCGACGGTCTGGCCGATGTCGGGCATCGCGAAGAGGTCGCCAAAGTATTCGATCGTTTTCCGAAATACGGTCTTTTAGAGCTCGGATTTCTGTGCTGAATTCCCAAGTATACCGGGGGGTCGAGAATAAAGAAATGACAGCTTATCGCGGATGTAACCTTACGCGATGACTTGAATGTAACCGAAGATGGTGCTTGCCCTGACCGGCGGGCTCGGGCATTCTTACCTCGGATAATAAATGGGTATCCGGGGTTAGACGAGGCGCGGACATGAACGAGCAGAGCACGGGCGAGACCGAGCCGCAGACGCTCGACGTCCTGGACCGCCTCATCGAGATGACTACGGCGCGGCTCGTCCATTGGATCGACCGTCTGCAGAACCTCGTCGCTCACGGGACCTGCACCATCGAGGCGATGCGGGTCATCATGATCATGCAGAGCGCCCTCAGTAGGTTGCTCAATGAGCGGGATCTCCTGTCGCCCTCGGAGCCAACGCCGTGAGCGCCGGGGCCGAGGCCTCCACCGATCCCCTGGTCCTCAGTCTTCAGCAGGCCATCGACGAGGCCGAACGGCGTCGGGATGCGCAGATCGCCTTGATCGCCTCCCTCGCCGACCAGGAGGGGAGGCAGGCCCAGGCCTGGGAGGTGCTCGCCATGATCGAAGGGACGCTGCGCCAGGCCCAACAGAACTATGCCGTGGTGAAATCGCTCTCGGAGCCGGAATGAACGCCCCCGTCACCCAGGCCACGATCCTCCCTGCACTTCCCCTCGAAGAGGTCGCCGCGCGGGCCGCCGGCTTGGCCGAGAGCGCCCGCGCCTCCGCAACCCGCAAGGCCTACCGGTCGGATTGGAGGCATTTCGAGGCGTGGTGCGCCGGCCATGGCCGAACCGCCCTGCCGGCGGATCCGGTGACGGTCGGGCTCTACATCGCCCAGCACGCCGACAGCCTGTCCGTGGCAACCCTGACGCGGAGGCTGTCGGCGATCGCCACGGCGCACCGGATGGCGGGCTTTCCGATGGATTCGCGCCATCCCGCCATCCGGGACGTGATGCGGGGCCTGCGCCGGGAGAAGGGCGTGGCCCAGGATCACGCCGAGGCCCTGACGGTGCCGCTGCTGCGCCAGCTGCTGGCGACCTGCGGCGACCGGCTCCTCGACCAGCGCGACCGGGCGCTGCTGCTGGTCGGGTTCGGCGCGGCGCTGCGCCGGTCCGAGCTGGTGGCCCTCGACGTCGCCGACATCGCCGTGGTGCCCGAGGGACTGAGGGTGACGATCCGGCGGTCGAAGAGCGACCAGGATGGCGAGGGGGCCGTGCTGGCCATTGGCCGGACAGGCCGCGAGACCTGCCCTGTCGCCGCCTACACCGGCTGGCTCACGGCCTCCGGGATCGTCGAGGGGGCCGTGTTCCGCGGCATTTCTCGGCACGGGCGGATTGGGGAGCGGCTCTCCACCGACGCCGTCTCCGAGATTGTCCAGAAGCGGGCCGGCGCGGCCGGGCTCGACGCCGCGCTCTTCTCTGGGCACTCGATGCGGGCCGGGTTCGCGACGTCCGCGGCCCAGGCCGGGATCGAGGAGCGGGTGATCATGCGCCAGACCCGGCACCGATCGGCCGCCACCGTTCGCCGGTACATCAGGGACGGAGAGTTGTTCTATCGGAACCTCGCTGCCGAAATCGGACTGTAGGATGTGTTCTCGAAGCAGGTTTCTGCCACTGGCCACGACGAGGCTCGGAAGGTTGCGATCGAACGTGTAGCCGTTGTTGTTCGGAGCGAAGCGACGGGTACGTTACCCGCCGGCCGCAACCCTATTAGAACTACCTCGGGAGTTTACCTTGAACAGGGCCTTGATGAGGACGTTGAGGTAGACCTTGATGTCGACCTTGATGTTGCGGGTCCGAGCGAAGCGTACTCAGATGCCGCAAAGCTCCAATCGCCGGAGTTCTTTTCCATCCATTCCACCGCGAGGCGTGCGCGGGGAAGGCAAGCCAGGCGCGCAATGCCCACAACCTGGACATCGGGCATAGTCCGCCGTGTCGGCACAAGGAGCGTGAAGCCCTCGCCGGCCGCCTTTTCGATCGCCTCGGGTGGCAGGAGTCGACGGGCGGACAACATCGCCTCCTCCAGAATCTCCGCCTCGTGATGCACGCCGTGCCATCGGTCGGCGAGCGAGTGGAGAACTTCGATATCGTAGCCGACACCCTCGACCAGATGCGGCACGAGTGCGACGGCATCCAGATCACGCAGGACGCCAAAGTCGGCCTCGAAGGACTCGCCATAGCGAAAGGGGAAACCAACGGGGTCGCAGGTGATCCCCCTCCTGGGGCGGAACCCCCAGACGATGACCTGTTCAGTCTTTCCGATTGCGCGTCGCTCGTAGGCTTGCCGGATCCCGCCCTCACGCCACTCAAGGCCGCCTTCCTTCGTGAAGGTCGAGTCGGCATAGAGATTCACCAACAGGCGGAGGGCGGCGAGATTCTGGGTCTTCCGGATCGCCTCCAACAGCGACACGTCCTCATCATCGAAGCCCGTGACGAGGCGATTGCTCAGCCAGATCCACTCGGGCTTGAAATCATCGAGCGTGGGAGCGTCCGGGTTGGCCCAGAAGGCTTTGCTTCCCGGTACCGCGTTGGCGGCTTGAAGAAGGTAGCGCGGACGAGTTCCGCCCTTGATTTGGGTCAAGAGGCCGGCATCCTTGAGCGCTTCAATCGCTCTTGGAGCGCGGATCCGTCCGATGCCAGTGTATTCCTCGATAGATTTCGCTGACCACGAAGTCGTGCGGTTGTCGGCTCCCGAGCCGCACGCCAGCACCAAGTAGGCGACCGCAGCGTTGAGACCCAGATCGCAAGCGAGGCCCCACAAGCGCCGGTCGATCGCGAATATTTTGCTTGCTTCAGTTTTCGTTTTAAACCGATCAGTAATTGCGTCTTGTTTCGTCATTGCAGCTATCGTAATTCAACGTTTCGTGAGTTTTCTTCGGCGAATGTTAGAAGAAGTACCGCAGAACTCGGCTGTGAGGAACCCTTCCTATCCTGCTCCTGCTCGCCCCATTTTCCGCATTTTTCGAGGCAAATTGGGAGAGCTAAGTGCTTGGTTGGGCACGGGAATTGATCGAAGTGGGTTTTTGTGGGCTCGCTTTTAAGGCTGCACAACCTGATGTCGGCAGATAGAACCCCCGTTGAGGTCTAACCTGTCAGCTGTCCTTCGGCGCATTGTCATTCATGGCGAGGGCCGCACGATGCTCGTGCCACTGTAGGCCCGCTTGCCGGCAATCCAGCCACTCGATCAGGTCCATGATCTTCCAGCCGAGCCGGCGCTCCGAAAGACGGATCGGGGTCGGGATTGCGCCACGGTCGTTCAGGCGGCGGAAGGTCGGAACGGAGAGGCCACAAAAAGCTGCCGCGTCGTTGGTTCCGATCACGCGGCGGCGAGCGATCTCGGGTGGAAGTGTCGATAGTGCGTTCAATTTTTCTCTTTCATCGTCGGGTGGAACGCTATGCGGTATCTTCCAGGCGTCCGACGAAGGGGCGGCCGAATGCTGATGCCATAATTGCTCCACAATGCTGTGATGGCCGACAATGACACCGAATCGGGTCAAAGAGAAGCACGACGCCGTTGCCCGACGGCGGCTGTGTCATCAAATGCACAAGCGAAGCACCTGGAGGGCCCATCGATCGAGTGCGTCGCGCTTCTCGGGCCTGTATGCCGCCCAGTTGTAATTGCCAGCCACACCGCCCTTGTGGGACGAGACGTGGCTCAGGACCTCCTCGACGATGTGCGGCATCACGCCGATAGAGTTCATCCCTGTGGACGCTGTGCGCCTGAGGTCATGGAGATCCCAGTCAGCTACTGCATCTCCGATCCGCCGTTCCATCGCAGCTTTTGCCCTGCTGAATCCCGAGAAGGCGCCAGCGCCTTCACCGAAGACGAATTCTCTGCCAGCGCGGACGGGAGCATCTTCGAGGACAGATATCGTGGCTTGCGACAGAGGAACCTCGTGGGCGCGCCTGTTCTTCATGCGTGTCGCCGGAATGGTCCACATCGCGGCTTGTAGGTCGACCTCACTCCATCTCATGGCCGCGACCTCGGTGCGTCGCTGACCGGTAAGAATGAGGAGGCGGACGATGCGCCCGAAGTCGTCGTCCTTACATGCCTGCCAGACCGCGGCGAGCTCGCTGTCGTTCAGCACTCGATCTCGTCGAGTCGGCGTAGTGGCCTTGTTGGTGTTGAGGACCGGATTGGCCTCGACGAGGCCCTCACCGATCGCCCAAACGAAAAACGTAGACAGGATCGATCGTGCCCGGTCGGCTGCTGATCCGCCGCTTTCGTTCGCGACTTCTCGATGACGCTTTGCGACATCTGCCCTAGTGATCGAGCAGAGCGGCCGATCCCGAAGCGGCTTCCAGTGAACCTCGAGATGGTGCCTAAGGTTGCTGATCGTCGAAGAACGCCGGCCCGTGGCCTCCTTGTGGGCGACGTAGACGCCGATGAGGCCATCGAGTGTTATTGCCGCTTGTGCACGGGCTTGCTTACGTGAGCTGGTCGGGTCACCGCCTAGAGTTGACTCAGCGATCTTTTCACGTGCTGTGCGCCTCGCGGTTGAAAGGTCGATCGCCTCGAAGGCACCAAGCGTGTGAAGCTTCGACTTCCCACCCGAGCGCGGCGGGCGAATGACCCAAGCTCGATTGCCACTTGCGCGCAAGCGCAATCCAAAGCCGGGCACTTCAGAGTCCCAGACGATACGCTCTGCTTGTCCGCTCCCCGTCGTCAGATTCCCCAAGATACCCTTCGTGAATTTTAACACGTTCTCGTCGCTCGCGCGCCGCGGCATGATCCATCCTCGACTTCAGGGGTGCATCGGGGGTGCAGGCGGGTGTGCACCAGCGATCACTCTTGATGATCAGAGTGATGAGGTATGCTTGGATTCTCCTACGATAGCCAGGGTCGAGCGTGCACCCCGGGCACTCATGATCACATCGACTACACCATTGGTAATGAGGAGGTCGACAGTTCAATCCTGTCCAGCAGCACCATTTTCCCGAAAGAACCCAGCGTTCGTGCTGCGTCTCCCGCGACTAGGCTTCGTTGCTGGTTGAACGACTTTCGGGCGCGACAGCTTCATTTCTACCCACCGATTCACGTCTTCCAACAGCCTTCACGTGACCGTGCATAGCGCGGTGCCGGAGACGGCAGCATTCGCATCTTCGCCTTTGGTCACGCCTCGGCGAGGGGCATGTTTGAAAAAGGCAGGCCGGTCCGACCACTCTTGGCGCTGCCTTGACGCTGTCGCGGCCCAGGGGATAGGGCTACGCCCCGTTGCGGCAGCCAGGCTGCTTGAGTGAAGGCTGAATGTGGTGCGCGGCGGTGCCGCGGGTTTCTCGACAGGGCGGCTTCGGACATGGAAGCGGCGGTGCGAACGGTTGCACGCACGGCGCCCTAGATCGATCGCGAGGGTTTTATTGTGAGCTTTGAGCCGGACCATAAGGCACTGGCGATTTCCGGCGCCGACGTTGCCAGCGAGCGGCCCCCGGCCGACGCGGATTCGATCATCGCCGCCTTGGAAAGGGCAGCCGTTGCAGCCTCCGTGTCGCCGCCGTCGCGCAAGATGGTGGGCATGGCCAAGCGTCTCCTCGTCGAACTGCGCACCTCTTGCCGGGGTCGGGCCGATGCCAAGCCGATGATCCTGCGTGGCCGCACCGCTCTCAAGGAGGTTGAGGCTGCGTACCGGCCCAACGAGGCGGATGTGACGAAGGATACGGTTTCCGCCGAACGGCGCGCTGCGAAGGCCGAAACGGCCAGCCGCCGCGTGGCTGAAGGCGAGGAGGTCTTCGCTCGGAATGCCGAACGCATGCGCAAGATCGTCGGCGCGTTGATCGCTGCCTCGAAGACCGAGGATCCCAGCCGCTTCACGGTCCAGGCCACATTGTGCCAGCAGATCTGGGACGAGATTGGTCCGGCGGGCGCGGAAGGACCTGCCCTCACCAAGGCTTATCGTAAGGCGACGGCTGCGTTCTGGGCCAAGGCCGGTGTGCCGGATCCCGGCAAGGCCGAGGAATGATGACGTTCTGAGGACCCGCCGGTCGCTATGATGCCGCGCCCCGGGACGTAGAGGTTACGTCCCGGGGCTTTGTGCTCACGCCCGGCGGATCAGCGTACCGGCGCCGTGGTCGGTGAAGAGTTCGAGCAGCACGGCATGGCTCACCTTGCCGTCGAGGATCACGACCGCCTCGACGCCCTGTTCCAGCGCGTAGATACAGGTCTCGATCTTCGGGATCATCCCGCCCGTGATGGTGCCGTCGGCGATGAGGCGGCGGCAATCCTCCAGGGTGAGGTCGGTGAGGAGCTTCTTGTCCTTGTCGAGCACTCCCGGCACGTCGGTGAGGAGCAGCAGGCGCTTGGCCCGTAGGGCTCCGGCGATGGCCCCGGCGAACGTATCGGCATTGACGTTGTATGTCTGGCCGTCGGCGCCGAAGGCGACCGGGGCGAGGACCGGGATCAGTTCCGCCTTCAACACCGCGTCGAGGACGCCGCGTTCCACATGCTCCGGCTCGCCCACGAGGCCGAGATCGATCTCCTTCTCGGTCTGGCTCTCCGGGTCGATCACGGTGCGCGTCGCCTTGCGGGCGCGGACCATGTTGCCGTCCTTGCCGCAGAGGCCGATGGCGCGACCGCCCTCGGCCGAGATCCAGCCGACAATCTGTTTGTTGATCGAGCCGGCCAGCACCATCTCGACCACCTCGACGGTCGCCTCGTCGGTGACGCGCAGGCCTCCGCGGAACTCCGACTCGATGCCGAGCCGGCCGAGCATGCGCCCGATCTGCGGGCCGCCGCCATGAACCACGATGGGCTTCAGGCCGGATTGCTCGAGGAGCACGATATCCTCGGCGAAATCTTCCGCCGCGGCGCGGTCGCCCATGGCGTGGCCGCCATACTTGATGACGACGATCTCCTGATCGTAGCGCTGCATGTGGGGCAGGGCCTGGACCAGAACTTCCGCGCGCACATGCACGTTCGGGAGGGCGTCTTTTGCCAGAGATTCTTTCATCGTGAGGCACTGTCCTCGCTACGGCGCCGGATCGGGATGCGCGACGACGCGCTTCTAGCGCAGCGATGTCGCACTGCGAAGCGCCATAGCCGCCAAAGCTCGGAAAAATGGTCCCGTCGTGAAAGGCGGATCGGTGGTGAGGACGGCCAGCACCAAGGGGGGGCATAACCGTGTGTTAACCCTGTCCTGTGATCCTTTGGAAGATTGCACAGGACGCTCCCTCCGATGCTTGCCGCGGATACCACCGACGCCCGTCCGACCCTCACCGGCCTTCGGAATCTGACTGCCGCCCTCGCCCAGATCGGGAAGGACACCGCCTCTCCCGCAGAAGTCTGGCGCAGACTGACCGACAGCTACGTCGTCGATCTCGATGCCGTCGCCAGCATCCTGCCCCGCGCCGAGCCCGAGCCGACCTGGCTCGTGCCTCGTAACGAGGACCGCCTCGTCACCCGCCGATCGCGGGCCGACAATGTATCGCTTCGCGCATGAAGCCGAAGTCTTCGCGCCGTGCATGAGAGCCATGTTCGGCCGGGGCCGAGGCCACCTTGCGACAGGTTTGGCATCTGTCATGCTAGACCAAGTCCAATGAAAAACGACGAGGAACGCTCAGGCAACAATCACGCGGCCGCTCGACGCCTGAGCAACACCGCGGACCTTATTCGCCGAACCGAAAAAGGGGTCCGTCATGTCCGAATTGTTAGCCGTCGCCCTCGTTTGCTCCAGCATGATCGCGGCGCAGGATTGCTCCCGCACCACCGCCCTCGACATCATCGTGTCACCTGCGCACACACCGATGGAATGCATGATCCACGGCCAGACCATGGCGGCTTCCACCTGGAGTGAGGAGGGTGAGAAGCGCTACGTCAGGGTGACCTGCGAGCGGCGCCATGCCGATCTTCGCGGCCTGCGCCGGGCGGGCTACGCCGCAGCCATCGTGCTCGTCCCGCGCCACCCGATCTGACCTTGCCCAGCGGCGGGAACCCAGGTGCGATTATGGCCTGACTTCGCACGGCTCGAGCAGGAGCGTCTCGCCCTGTTCGAGGCGGCCGCCGCTCAGCACCTCGGCATAGACACCGCAATCCGTATGGCCGAGTTGCGTCGAGAGGGCCTTTGGGATCGCGAGGTCGCGGAGTCCTGTCGCCGGGTCGACATTCGTCGCCGCGCAGCGCTCCGTCCGCTTCGAGACTTGCAGGCGGACGCCGCCTTTCGACGCCAGGACGCGACCGACCAGATCCAGTTCGGCGAACGGCGCGAGCCCGGAAAGGTGAAGGTTCGCGCGGAAGCGCAACGGATCGACGGGCGATCGCACCATGTCTTCGGTCGCCGCCACGCTGGCGAGGTTGAGGAGCGAGACGAAGCCGCGCGCCGAATCCGTGAAGCGGAAGCCCTCCGGCGCGGTGAGCAATTTTGGCGGCCCGCGCAGGGCGTCGGCGAATTCCGTTGCGAAGAACGCTTGCACCGCCTCGCGCCCCTTCGGAACCGACAGGTCCGCCTCGACGGCGACACGCCCGTCGTGAGAGATTGTCAGGATCGAGCTGTCCGCGTCGTAGCGCGTCGCGAGACGCGCCAGGGCCTCGTTGCGCATCAGCATCAGAAACTTGATCTTGGGCTGGTGCTTGGGAGCCGTCGGATCGAACCCTGACGGCCCGTTCTCTATGGCGAAGAGCCGATCGCCGGGAAAATAGGCTCCGGCCCGTAGCGTCGCCGCGTCCAGACGCTCTGGCGACAGACCCTTCACCGGATAGCGATGAAGTGCCTCGAGGCGCAGTGCGCTTGGGGTCGTCGGCAGGAGATTCATCGCGCCAGCTTCGCCCGAAGCTTTCCTGAAGCGCAAGTCCGTGATCGGGTCTTGTGGTGCTCATATGCAACACTACATCGTGAACATCGGCGGCCCTCGCGGCGCCGGTGTTCCCCGGACCATTCGGTCGGGGAGCGACGTCTCGACGGGGCCGCGCCGCTTGGCGGGCGGTGGATCGTCGGCACGGGGGAGAGGAAAGACATGAATTTCGAGATCTATACCGAACGCGCCCGCGGCTTCGTCCAGGCCGCGCAATCCCTGGCCCTTCGCGAAGGCCATCCGCAATTGCAGCCCGGCCACCTCCTGAAGGTGCTCCTCGACGATCCCGAGGGGCTTTGCGCAGGCCTGATCGACCGCGCCGGCGGACAGTCCCGCGTGGCGCTCGCCCAGGTCGAGCAGTGGTTGGCCAAGCAGCCCAAGGTTTCGGGTAATTCCGCGCAGCCCCAGGCGACGCGAGAACTCGTGCGCCTGTTCGACACCGCCGAGAAGGCCGCCCAGAAGGCGGGTGATTCCTACGTCACCGTTGAGCGCCTGCTGCTCGCCCTCGCCGTGGAGAAGGACACCGAATCCGGCCGTGCGCTCGCCGCCGCCGGCGTCACCGCCGCGTCGCTGAACGCTGCCATCAACGCGCTCCGCAAGGGCCGCACTGCGGACAATGCCACGGCCGAGAACGCCTATGACGCCCTCAAGAAATACGCCCGTGACCTCACCGAGGCCGCCCGGGAGGGCAAGCTCGACCCGGTGATCGGCCGCGACGAGGAGATCCGCCGCACCATCCAGGTCCTGTCCCGGCGTACCAAGAACAATCCGGTTCTGATCGGCGAACCCGGCGTCGGCAAGACCGCCATCGTCGAGGGGTTGGCCCTGCGCATCGTCGATGGCGACGTGCCGGAGAGCTTGAAGGACAAGAGCCTGCTCGCCCTCGACATGGGTGCGCTGATCGCCGGCGCGAAATATCGCGGCGAGTTCGAGGAGCGGCTGAAGGGCGTTCTCTCCGAGGTCACCTCGGCGGCCGGCGGCATCATCCTGTTCATCGACGAAATGCACACGCTGGTGGGAGCCGGGAAGGCGGACGGGGCGATGGACGCCTCGAATCTGCTCAAGCCCGCACTGGCACGCGGCGAGCTGCATTGCGTCGGCGCGACCACGCTCGACGAATACCGCAAGCATGTGGAGAAGGACGCGGCCTTGGCCCGCCGCTTCCAGCCCGTCTTCGTGTCCGAGCCCACCGTCGAGGATACGGTCTCGATCCTGCGCGGCATCAAGGAGAAGTACGAGCAGCATCACGGCGTGCGCATTCAGGACGCGGCCCTCGTGGCGGCCGCGACTCTGTCGAACCGCTACATCACCGACCGCTTCCTGCCCGATAAAGCCATCGACCTGATGGACGAGGCCGGGTCGCGCCTGCGCATGCAGGTGGATTCGAAGCCGGAGGAGCTCGACAACATCGACCGTGAGGTAGTCCGCCTCAAGATCGAGGGCGAGGCGCTGAAGAAGGAGACCGATTCCGCCTCCCGCGACCGTCTGGTGCGACTGGAGAAGGAGCTTGCCGATCTCGAAGAGCAGTCGGCCGCGATCACCTCCCGCTGGAAGGCCGAGAAGGACAAGTTGGGTGCGGCGGCCGAGCTCAAGAAGAAGCTCGACGAGGCGCGCAACGAACTCGCCTCGGCCCAGCGCCAGGGCCAGTACCAGCGCGCGGGCGAGCTCGCCTACGGCGTGATCCCCGGGTTGGAGCGGGAGCTCGCCGAGAACGAGGCGGCCGCCGAAAGCGCTGTCGCCCGCGACGGCATGGTCGAGGAGGCGGTGACGCCGGCCCATATCGCGGGCGTCGTCTCGCGCTGGACCGGCGTGCCCGTGGACAAGATGCTGGAGGGCGAGCGCGAGAAGCTCCTCGGCATGGAGGCCGAACTGGGCAAGCGCGTCATCGGCCAGCGGGAAGCCGTCGAGGCGGTGGCCACCGCCGTGCGGCGTGCCCGCGCCGGCCTGCAGGATCCGAACCGGCCGATCGGCTCGTTCATGTTCCTCGGACCGACGGGCGTCGGCAAGACCGAGTTGACCAAGGCGCTGGCCGGCTTCCTGTTCGACGACGACACGGCCCTCGTGCGCATCGACATGTCGGAATACATGGAGAAGCATTCGGTCGCCCGGCTGATCGGTGCGCCTCCGGGCTATGTCGGCTACGAGGAGGGTGGTGCGCTCACGGAAGCCGTGCGGCGCCGGCCGTATCAGGTCGTGCTGTTCGACGAGATCGAGAAGGCGCATCCGGACGTGTTCAACGTCCTGTTGCAGGTTCTCGACGATGGACGCCTGACGGACGGGCAGGGGCGGACGGTGGATTTCCGCAACACGCTCCTGATCATGACCTCGAATCTCGGGTCGGAATATCTGGTGGCGCAGACGGAGGGGCAGGATACGGATGAGGTCCGCGAGGAGGTGATGGGTGTGGTCCGCCATCATTTCCGGCCGGAATTCCTCAACCGCATCGACGAGATCATCCTGTTCCACCGTCTCCGGCGGTCCGAGATGGGGGCGATCGTCGATATCCAGCTCGGGCGCCTCCAGACCCTCCTCGACGAGCGCAAGATCGCCCTCGACGTGGAGCCCGATGCCCGCGACTGGCTGGCCGACAAGGGCTACGACCCGGCCTACGGGGCGCGTCCGCTCAAGCGCGTCATCCAGAAGGCGGTGCAGGACCGGCTGGCCGAGCAGCTGCTCGCGGGCCGCATCCATGATGGCGAGGCGGTGCCGGTCCGGCTCGGCCCATCCGGCCTGATGATCGGCGACGATCCCGCTTTACCGGAGCGGCGTCCGGCGAGCGCCACGCTCAACTGAGGCGAGGTTCGCTTCCATGCTTCCGGCGGGGACCGCCTCCGCCGGAAGCCGATCTCATGGCAGTCGCCACCACCTCTCGGATAACTTCTGCATAGACGGGGGTTCCTGGCACGGGGAAGAAAGCGTAGTTCAGCGACCCGAGCCGCGCAGTGCCAGCTTCACGCGCTGTTCGAGCAGGTTCCACCGTGTCGAAACCTCACTTGCTACGCAGCCACCATAGGTCTGTCCTACGAAGAAGCCCTGTTCGGCCCGGTTTCGGCAGTCGAACACAGGTGGCGCCGCCAGGACGGCGAGCACAGCACCGGCAATCGCCGCGGCGCTGGCAAGGATGCCGAACAGCCAGGCCAGTTGCGAGCCGTGGGTTCTCCTTACCCTGTCAGCAGGACCGGTTTCCGTTCCATCGGTGAGATCACGGAACGGCGCATCCGCATCGGGGCGACGGTCGCGAATGATCTCCCGGACGGATTTGCTCGCTGGCCGTGTCACACGTCATCCCCTGGAAGGATCGCGGCGCATAGTGAGACGCGCGGTACTGAAGGAAGGTTGAAGGCGACCCATCCCCGCCGACTTTACCTTGGTGACAAGCCAAAAAGCCGGGCTTGAGCCCGCTCCATGTTTGGGCAACATGCACGGCATCGGCTTGGTGGACCAGGCCCGATCACGGCGGGATTTCAGATGTCGGCACCCAGTCCAGAATCCCGCGATCCGGTTCCGTCCAAACCGGGAACCGGCCGCGCCGTCGGCGAAGTCGCCACCGATGGCGCCCTGTCCCGCCTCGGCATCCGCTTCACCGTCTGGGCCGAGCGCTGGTTTCCCGACGCGTTCATCTTCGTGGCCATCGCGGTGGTCATCGTGGCCCTCGGGGCGCTGGCCAACGGCGTGCCCGCGATGACGGTGGCCAAGAGCTTCGGTGACGGGTTCTGGAGCTTGATCCCCTTCACCATGCAGATGGCCTTCGTCACCATCGGCGGCTACGTGGTGGCGACGGCGCCGCCGGTGCAGCGGCTGATCGACCGGCTCGCCCTCGTGCCGAAGACAGGTCGGGGCGCGGTCGGCTTCGTGGCGGCGGCGACGATGCTGTCGTCGTTTCTGAGCTGGGGCCTCAGCCTGATCTTCGGCGGCCTTCTCGCCCGCGCGCTCGCCCGCCGCACCGAACTTCGCATGGATTACCGGGCCGCCGGTGCCGCGGCCTATCTCGGGCTCGGCGCCACCTGGGCCATGGGGCTCAGCTCATCGGCCGCCCAGCTCCAGGCCAATCCGAAGAGCTTGCCGCCGAGCCTGCTGCCGATCACCGGCGTGATCCCGTTCAGCGAGACGATCTTCCTCTGGCAGTCGATGCTGATCGCCCTGATCCTCTTCGTGATCTCGATCATCATCGCCTATGTCTCGGCGCCGCAGCCCGCCACCGCCGTGACGGCCGACGATCTCGGCCTCGACGTCTCGCGCGACAAGCCGGACGAGTCTCGGCCGCAGCAGCCCTCGGAATGGCTGGAGCATTCGCCGATCCTGACCCTGCTCCTCGTCATCATCGCCGCCGGCTGGCTCTACCAGGAATTCGCGCGCCAATCCTGGATCACCGCGATCTCCAACCTCAACACCTACAACCTGCTCTTCCTCACCCTCGGCCTGCTGCTGCATTGGCGGCCGCGGAACTTCCTCGCCTCCGTGGCGAAGGCGGTGCCGGCCACCGCCGGCGTGCTGATCCAGTTCCCCCTCTACGCGGCGATCAGCGCCATGCTGACCAACGCGAAGAACGCGGGCGGTACCTCGGTCTCGGATGTCATCACTCACGCGTTCGTGGCGCTGAACACCACGGGCAGCTTCCCGATTTCCATGGGCGTCTATTCGGCGGTGCTCGGCTTCTTCGTGCCGTCGGGCGGCGGCAAATGGCTGCTGGAAGCGCCCTACGTCATGCAGGCGGCCAACGAGCTGCAAGTCCATCTCGGCTGGGCCGTGATGATCTACAACGCCGCCGAAGCGCTGCCGAACCTGATCAACCCGTTCTGGATGCTGCCGCTTCTCGGCATTCTCGGCCTCAAGGCCCGCGACATCGTCGGGTTCAGCTTCCTGCAGCTCATCATCCATCTGCCGGTGGTACTGTTCCTGCTCTGGGCGCTGGCCTTCACGCTCACCTACCACCCTCCGGTGATGCCGTAGGGGGCAGCCTGTTCCTCGGGCCTGACCCAACTATGTGGCGCGAGCCCGCCGATCTACCGCATAGGACGAGGGGCGGGCTTTCAAGGGCGTCCCTGCGGCGGGCCGCCCATGGCGATCACGCCGGCATCGGCGAGGCCCCTGGCCTCGTCGGCGGCCGAGGCCACGAGCGAGAAACTGACCGGCCGCAGCGGACCGCTGTCATGGCCGGTTTCGCCCTCGGACCAGGAGCTGACGGATATCGGCGTGAACGCATCCGCCATACCGCTGCTCGTCAGACCCTCGGCGCGGGCGCGCGCATCGACGCGTTGCAGGAAGCCATCGCTCGGTACGCCAAGGCGCATTGGCCGGGCGTCCGGCTCGGCCTGCCAGACCGTACGGATGAGGCAATGCCGGCCGTGTCCGTCCTGCCCCCAGGATGCGACGTAGCGCGGCGACAAAAGCTCCACCGCCTTCTCCCGGTCCGGTGCACGGCGCGGGATGGTGTCGATCGCCTCACGCGAGGCGGGCCGCGTAGCGAGCCCCTGGAACGGCGTGCGGCCATGGCGGATATAACCGAGGCAATCCTCGAAGATGATCCGCATCACCAGCGGCTCGTTCTCCTCGATCGGCGCGGCGCGGACGGGGATGGCCGCGAGGCAGGCGGCGAACAGAATCCAGGGTTTCAGCAAGCGATCCTCCCTCCGGCGCGGGGGGTGAGAGAGCGTATACCATCACCCCCGCAGGCCGATGGCGACGGTGATCTAGAAGGCGGTCACGGCGAACCGGTGCGTCAGCGCCGCTCCGTGATCAGGGCGGTGGTAACGCGGGTGAACGGGATCTCGCTGTAGCCTGTCGTCCCGATCCATTCGGATGCCCGGCCTATGGCGTGGAGCATTCAATATTGCCGACTTCGCCCTGCCGGTGATGACTGATCCTTTCGTCTGAGCGCCGAGATTTCATGCCCCGCCCATCGGGGTTGGGCACTCGCGGAGGATGATTCCGCGCCGTCCCCTCATTGGGCGAACACCTCGATTCCGTGAAGGAGGCCATCAGGGATAAAGCGTCGAGGGCGCCGAAAACTGCAGGCAAAGACCAGATTTCTGAGAAATACTTTTATAAATCAAGTATATATTCCGTTATTGCCTGTCTTCCTGCAAAAGGCTAGGCTAGTCATGCAGCTCGATCCTCGTTGGAGAATGCGAAGGAAAGGAACGTCATGACGTATGTAATGGGCACGGGTCAGGCCGATCTCATAGATTACAGCACGGGTGTGACTGACGAGAAAGACTATATTCTCGGCTACAGTGGCAACGACGTAATCTACGGTCGAGGCGGGGATGATACCATTTTTGGCGACTCCGATTCGGCAACGAATTATATCGGCAGCGACACCCTCTATGGCGGCGGTGGCAACGATCTGCTGATCGGAGATAACGGCGTCGACACGCTCTACGGCGGGTCTGGCGATGACCGGTTCGTCATGCGCTACGACTTGTTCATCGACGACGTTCATGGCCAGTCGGGTACCGATACCCTCGCGTTCTTTGCTTTCGACCGAGCCGCCAACGTCAATCTGAGCCAGAAGTCTTATTTCATCGTCGGCGGTGAAGAAGGCAAGCAAACCGTCTCCGGCGTCGAGAATGTCAGTGGGACCGACCAGAACGATAAGCTTACGGGCGATGCCGCCAACAATCTCCTGAGCGGCAACATCGGGGACGATCAACTCAATGGCGGTGCCGGCAACGACACGCTTCAGGGTGGGGACGGGGTGGACCGGGTCGTGGGCGCCAGCGGCGACGATGTCCTTTCGGGGGATGGCTCGTCGGACAAACTGTTCGGGGGCGAAGGGAAGGACGTACTGAACGGCGGGTCAAGCGCCGACATCCTGTTCGGCGACGCCGGCAACGACTCGCTCCTAGGCGATGACGGCAATGACATGCTGATCGGCGGGACCGGCAACGACAGACTGACCGGCGGCGCCGGCCGCGATACCTTCGTTTTCGATCGGCTCACGGGCAAGGACGTCATCACCGACTTCAGCCCCGGATCGGGCTCGCCCGACGTCATTCGCCTGGAGAAGGATGTGCTGGGCTCCTTTGCCGCCGTGGTCTCTCACGCCGAGAACACCAGCGCCGGCGTCGTCATTCAGTATGACGAGGGCAGCATCAGGCTCGCCGGCCTGCAGGTCGCGGATCTGCACGCGACCGATTTCCTGTTCGCCTGAGTCCCACCCGAAGAACTTCCGTTTTGCTCTTGGGTTCGGAACGAGAGCCGTGTGTGAACCGGAATTTTTTCGAGGTACCGCAAGGACCGGGTGCCACTCCGATCCGCCCCTCGATCTTGGACGAACGCGCCCAGGGTCGAGGTGTCGCTAGGATCGGATTGCGGGCGTGTGCTGGCCAAGTGGACCCTGTCGGGTCCGCGACGGAACGAAAGCGGCCAATGCCGCGACCAGCCAGCCGGCCATCAGGATGACGCCGCCAGTCGGCGCGGCCATCGGAAAGAGCGGAATGCCCTTCAGGGCACGCAAGGATAGATCACAGGAGAACAGCGCGAGTCCGATCACCAGGGCGGCAGCAGCGACCCGGGTCGTGAGGCGGTGAGTGATCCCGGTAGCCGTCAGGGCCACGAGTGCGATGATGGCGGGCGCGTGGAACAGCAGAAACTGCGCCGCCGTCTTCAGGCTGTCGGCCCCGGGGATATGGGCCGCGGCCGCGCTAGCGGCGACGCCGAGCAGGCCGGCGAGCGCGCCGAGAGCAAGGAGGGCGCGGTCGAAGCCGGTCATGCGCCGCGCTCGGCCAGGATCCGGGCGACGCTCGCCCGTAGTTCCGGCACGCCACGGTCGTCGCGGCTGGATGTGATCAGGATCTCAGGGTAGGCCGCCGGGCGTTTGGCGATGGCGGAGCGGATGCCGGCAATGCGCGCATCGACTTCGGCCTTCTTCAGGGCATCGCCCTTGGTCAGGACGATCTGATAGCTCACGGCGGCCTTGTCGAGCCCGTCGAGCACGTCGGTATCGATGCTCTTCAATCCGTGGCGGGAATCGATCAGCATGAAGACGCGGGCGAGATTGGCGCGACCCTTGAGGTAGTCGTGGATCAAGTCGGTCCAGGCCTCGACCTTGGTCTTCTCCACGGCCGCGTAGCCGTAGCCGGGCATGTCCACCAGGGTCAGTCGCCCGCCGATATCGAAGAAGTTGAGTTGCTGCGTCCGGCCCGGCGTATGCGACGTCCGCGCCAGGGTATTGCGGCCGGTCAGTGCGTTGACGAGGCTCGACTTGCCGACATTGGAGCGCCCGGCAAAGGCGATCTCGACGCCCTTCATCGGCGGCAGCGCGGCGACGTTCGGCGCGGAGGATAGGAAATCAGCCACTCCCGCGAACAGCAGGCGGCCGGATTCGAGGAGGGCTGCGTCGGCTTCGGGCTCGGTCATCATGGTCTCCGGCTGAGAGAGGGAAACGTGACGTGTCCCACCATCGACCTCATCCTGAGGTGCCGCGAAGCGGCCTCGAAGGAGGCGTCCAGAAACCGCGTCGGGTCCTGGAGGCCTCTTTCGAGGCCTCCGCTTCGCTCCGGCGTCTCGTGATGAGGAGCCGGGGTGGTCTCGTTGGGAAGAACGCTAAGCCTAGCTCTTGGCCGGTGCGTTCTTGTCGGCGGGCTTCTTCTTGAACATCCCGCCGAGGTTGTCCCACAACTCCACCTTCACGCCGTTACGGCGCATGATGACGTATTGCTGGATGACCGAGAGGGTGTTGTTCCAGGCCCAGTAGATCACCAGGCCGGCCGGGAACGAGCCGAGCATGAAGGTGAACACGATGGGCATGAAGGTGAAGATCTGCGCCTGGACCGGGTCCGGCGGCGCGGGGTTCATCTTCATCTGGATGAACATCGTGATGCCCATCACGATCGGCCAGATGCCGAGATGGATGAAGTCCGGGGCGGCGAAGGGCAGGAGCCCGAACAGGTTCAGGATGTTCGTCGGATCGGGGGCGGCGAGATCTTGGATCCAGCCGAAGAACGGCGCATGCCGCATCTCGATGGTGATGAACAGGACCTTGTAGAGCGCGAAGAAGACCGGGATCTGGATCAGCACCGGCCAGCAGCCGGCGACCGGGTTGATCTTCTCCTTCTTGTACAGCTCCATCATCGCCTGTTGCTGCTTCATCTTGTCGTCGCCGTAGCGCTCGCGGATCGAGGCCATCTCCGGCTGCACGGCCTTCATCTTGGCCATGGACTGGTACGACTTGTTGGCGATCGGCAGGAACAGCAGCTTCAGGCAGAAGGTCACCACCAGGATCGACACGCCGAAATTGCCGAACAGATGGAAGAAGAAGTCCAACGCGCGGAACATTGGCTTGGTGATGAAGTGGAACCAGCCCCAGTCGATCATCAGATCGAACTGCTTGATGCCGAGATCCTTCTGGTAGCCGTTGATCGTGTTGACTTCCTTGGCACCGGCGAAGAGCTGCTGGGTCGACGTCACGGTCGCGCCCGGCTCGACGCTGCGGCCATCGCCACGCACGCTGGCCTGATAGACCTTGGTGGCACCGTCGGTGCGTTCGGTGAAGCTGCCGGTATAGGGGGTGGCCTGGTCCGGGATCGTGGCCGCGGCCCAGTACTTGTCGGTGATGCCGACGAAGCCGCCACTCACGTTCGCCCAGGCCTTGCCCTTGGTGCCGGCATTGCCGAGCGCCGGCTCCTTGGCAACGTGATCGTAGGTGTATTCCTGCAGGCCGTCGGCGCCGAGGACGCCGATCATGCCCTCATGCAGCACGTAATAGCCCTGCGTCGTCGGCTTGCCCCAGCGCGAGACCAGCCCATACGGATACAGCGTGACGGCGTTCGCCCCCTTGTTCTCGACCTCGTCGCGGATCGTGAACATGAACTTGTCGTCGACGGCGATGACGCGCTTGAACAGCAGGCCTGCGCCGTTGTCGTAGGTGAGGGTCAGAGGCTTTGCCGGCGTCAGCGCGGCGGCATCGGCGGTCCACACCGTATCGCCGGTGGGGAGGGGCCCGGTATTCTGGCCGACCCAGCCGAATTCCGCATAATACGGGTTCGCGCTACCGGTGGGCGAGAGCAGCACGATGCGCGGGCTCGAATCGCTCACGGTCTCGTGGTAGCCCTTGAGCGAGACGTCATCGACGCGGCCACCCTTCAGGGCGATCGAACCGGCCAGGGCCGGGGTGTCGATGGCCACGCGCGGGGAACGGGCCAGGGCCGCCTCGCGGCTCTCCACCGATACGGCCGCGTTCGGCAGGGTGCCCGGAACGGGAGCCGAGGGACCGCCTTCCGCCGGGCTCGCCGAGGGAGCGCCGGTCGGATTGGCGGCCTGGGCAGCAGCCTTGTTCTGAAGCTCGGCCTGACGCTGCTGCTCCACGCGGGGGGCGGCGATGAAGTAGTTCCACCCGAGCAGGACCGCCAGCGACAAGGCGATCGCGACGATCATGTTCGTCTTGTCATTACCCATCGAGAGATCCGTCGCGTGTGTTCGAAGGAGGGGAGGCGTCGAAGGCTCCGCTCGCCGCGCGAGGCATCGACGGCGCCTCGTGCTGCAGGGGCGCATCGGCCGCATGATGGCAGGATGGTGTCGGGTCGCCGCGAACCGGGCCTTTCACGGCATCGGCCGGGTTGGCCGCGCCGGAGCGACCTTTCCCACGTCCGGGGCGGTTCTTCTGGCCCTGCTGCCTGCCGTCACTCGGCTTGATCACCGCGCCAACGGAACGGCGCAGATCGGCGACCAGCGTGTCGAAAGGCGCATGCAGAGCGGGGCGACGGGCCACGAGCACGATATCGGCCTCGGCGGACGGCAACTCGGCTGCTGCGCGCTTCACGGCATCGCGCAATCGGCGGCGGATGCGGTTGCGCTCCGTCGCGTGACCGACCCGCTTGGTGATCGTGAAGCCGATGCGAAGTCCATCGACCGCCGCGCTCTCCGAGGTAGCAGGCACAGGCGTGCCGGCCGCATGACGCAGCCGGCCTTGGGCACTCATGAGCTCGGTGTGAAAACGGCGCCCTCCCGCAGCAGCGAGAAAGTCCGGTCTCCGCTTCAGCCGTCCGATCGTCGACACTGCCGGTTCGATCCTGCGGCCAAGGGGCGAGGTCATCGCTTGGGCAAGCCTCGGGTTGATCAAGGCCTACCCCAGCGGACTACGCCGCCGGGGCGCCGAGAAATCAGGCCGAGAGCTTCTTGCGACCGTGCGAGCGGCGGGCAGCGATGACCTTGCGGCCGCCGGCCGTCGCCATGCGAGCGCGGAAGCCGTGGCGACGCTTACGCACGAGCTTGCTGGGCTGATAGGTTCTCTTCATGGCGCGATCTCCGATGGCCGAGGATCGATCCGGCTGGCTGCAGGAGCCCCACCGACATCTTCACTCGCCCTGAAATGTGTCTGCAAGCGCGAAGAGCGCCCACATGGGGCGCGGCAACGCGATGGCGCGGCTTATGGCGGAGAGGGGGGGCGAAGTCAATTCTGGCGCGGGCATTTCCCAGCGCCCGTTCTGTCGCCGGACCGTGTCCGTCCTTAGCCGGGCGTTAACCTTTTCAGCCTATGAAGAAATCATGTCCGGTTTTCCGGATGTGGGGCAGATTTCGGTCTGCCGCTGTTTTGATGCCTCTGTCGACTTCGCCAAAGCCGCCCCTCCGGGCGGCTTTTTTTTCGTTCCGCCGATTCGCGGAACGACGTCGCCAAATGCGGTTTCATCGGCACCAGTCCGGCTCATTAACGTTAATCTCCGGTCAACGGCGCGGGGCGGCACGTTCGGCGCTAGTGTTGCGCCTCTGGTCGCGAACGCACTGATCGTGTCTCAGATCGGGACAAAGCGGTCCGGTAGCGGCACAGGAGGCAGGATGAACGAGTTGGATGTCACCTTTCGCGACGAGCGGGACTGGGTCAACTTCGGCGACACGTATGTGAATTCCGAGGCCTTTCGAGTCCTGTTCCGCGAAGGCATGACCATGGTCGAAGAGGCCGCGGCCTATCTCGATGGCGATGGGCGCGAGGAATCGCGTCTGCTGTCGCGCGACAGCACCCTGTCCTATGCCAGCGAGAGCATGCGCCTGACCACCCGGTTGATGCAGATCGCGTCGTGGCTGCTGGTGCAGCGTGCCGTGTCGGAGGGCGAAATCACCCCCGCCCAGGCCCTCCAGGAGAAGACCCGCGTCCGTCTCGCGACACCGGAGACCTTCCGCGCCGAGACCTTCGTCACTCTCCCGGCCCGCCTTCAGGACCTCACCGTCCGCTCGCGCCGGCTCCACGCCCGCATCCTGCATCTCGACGGCCTCATCTCCGACGACCGCCCGACCCCGGTCTTCGGGGAAAGCCCCGTTGCCGCGCAGCAGGGTCTGCTGCGGAGCGCCTTCGGTACCGCCCACTGAAACAGGGTTGGGCTTCGATGGCCTGAAACGCGAAAGGGCGGCGCCTCGATGGCGCCGCCCTTTCGCGTTTCCAAAACCCTCCGCCGCCACCAACCGGTCGCGGCGGTCAGTTCGCTCGAATCACTTCTTGCCGAAGGACAGGGCGCCGAAGCGCGAGTTGAACCGCGAAACACGGCCGCCGCGATCAAGCATCTTCTGCTCGCCGCCAGTCCAGGCCGGGTGCGTATTCGGGTCGATGTCGAGGTTGAGGGTGTCGCCCTCCTTGCCGTAGGTCGACCGGGTCATGTAGTCGGACCCATCGGTCATCACGACCTTGATGAAATGGTAGTCGGGATGTTCGGTACCCTTGGCCTTGTCGGCCGCACTCTTTGCCATGACGAAATCCTTGAATAGCCACGCCGACCGGCCCGCCTGGCGGCCCGCGGCCTTAGATCACGCGCAATCGGATGAAGGCGGGCCTATACCCCACGTGCTTCTTCCGAACAAGCGGTCGGGCGCGGGAGATCGCCGGGACCGCTATTTTCTTGAAACCGATTCTGTGTCGGGGATGATGACGAGGCACGATGGCTCGCGGGCGTAAAAAGAATTCACAGGGCGAAGGCCCGGGCGGCAACGGTCGCGGCAAAGCTCCTCTCGGGTCGCTGAGGCCGCTGATTCCCTTCGCCTTGGTTTATCGCGGTCGCATCCTCGCGGCGTTCCTGTCGCTGCTTTCGGCCTCGGTTGCGACCCTCGTGGTGCCGATCGCCCTGCGCCGGGTGATCGACCACGGCTTCTCGCCCGAAGGCCACAGCGTCATCGACGCTTACTTCATGGCTCTGATCGGCGTGGTGTCGGTGCTCGCCCTGTCGAGTGCCGCCCGGTACTACACCGTGGTGACGCTGGGTGAGCGCGTGGTCGCGGACCTGCGCAGCGCGGTCTTCGCCCGCCTCACCATCCTCGATCCCGCCTTTTTCGACCGCACGCAATCGGGCGAGATCGTCTCCCGGCTCACCGCCGACGCGACCCAGGTCAAGGCCGTGTTCGGGGTCTCCATCTCGATCCTGCTGCGAAACGCCTTCCTGTTCGTCGGCGCGGTGGTGATGATGGTCATCACCAGTCCCAAACTGTCGATCCTGGTTCTCGTGGCGATCCCGCTCATCGTGTTCCCGCTGATCCTGTCCGGACGCGGCGTGCGGCGGCGTTCCCGCGCGGCGCAGGACCGGCTGGCCGACGCCTCGGCCTATGCGGCGGAGGCGATCGGGGCGATTCGCACCATGCAGGCCTTCGGCATGGGTCGCGCCACGGCGAAGCATTTCGGGCAGGCTTCCGAGAATGCCTATTCGGCCGCCCGTGACTCGGTGAAGGCGCGCGCCCTGCTCACCGGCGTCGCGATCTTCCTCATCTCCGCCAGCGTCGTCGGGGTGATGTGGTACGGCGCCCAAGGGGTGCTGGCCGGCACGATGACGGCGGGCCAGCTCTCGCAATTCGTGCTCTACGCGGTATTCGGCGCCAGCGCCCTGGGGCAGCTTTCAGAGGTCTACGGCGAACTCGCGCAGGCCGCCGGCGCCGCCGAGCGCCTTGGCGAGATTCTGGCCGCCGAGCCCGCGATCCGCGCACCCGCCGAGCCGAAACTCCTGCCGGTGCCGCCGCGCGGCGAGGTGGCCTTCGAATCGGTCCGCCTGACCTATCCGACCCGGCCGGAGCATCCCTCCCTCGACGGGATCAGCTTCCAGGTGGCGCATGGGGAGCGCGTCGCCCTCGTGGGGCCTTCGGGGGCGGGCAAGACCACGGTGCTGCAGGCGTTGCTGCGCTTCTACGATCCGCAATCCGGCATCGTGCGCGTCGATGGAATCGACATCGCCAGCGTCGATCCGGATGCCCTGCGCGAGCGCATGTCCCTCGTGCCGCAGGATCCCACTGTCTTCTCCGGCTCGGTGATCGAGAACATCCGCTACGGTCGCCCACGGGCGAGCGAGGCCGAGGTTCATCGCGCAGCGGAACTCGCCCATGCGGATGGCTTCATCCGCGCCCTGCCGCAGGGCTACGACACGCAGGTCGGCGAGCGCGGCGTCACGCTGTCCGGCGGTCAGCGCCAGCGTGTCGCCATTGCCCGCGCCATTCTCAAGGACGCGCCGATCCTGCTCCTCGACGAAGCGACCTCGGCCCTCGATGCCGAGAGCGAGCGCGCGGTGCAGACCGCGCTCGATACGCTCATGCGGGGGCGCACGACCCTGGTCATCGCCCATCGGCTGGCAACGATCCGCGCTGCCGACCGCATCCTCGTCCTCGACGGCGGCAGGATCGTCGAGACCGGAACGCATGAGAGCTTGCTGGCGCAGGGGGCGCTCTACGCGCAGCTGGCCGCCCTGCAATTCACCGACGCCCTCGATGAGACGGCGCGGGGGAAAGAACCGAAGACGAAGCGGTTCGCCCTGCCGGCCGAATAGGCGACAATGGGGGGAGGGGGCGTTGCGGGAAAGGCCCTCTCCACAGGCAAATGCGCCGGATGTGGTAATGGTAATGGACCGTGAACCGCGACTCGGGATGGGTTGAGTCATGGCGCGCATCCTCAAAGATCCCGGTTTCGTCCACCTCCATGTCCACTCGTCCTTCTCGCTGCTCGAAGGGGCGCTGAAGGTCGGCGACATCGTCAAGGCGGCCGCCGCCGACCGGCAGCCGGCGCTGGCACTCACCGACACCAACAACCTGTTCGGGGCGCTGGAATTTTCCGAGAAGGCCGCCGGAACGGGCATCCAGCCCATCGCCGGAATGCAACTCTCGGTGGTTTTCGAGGCGCCGGATCCGATGGCGCGGCTGTCGCAGATCACCACCTCCAACGTCGTCGTACTGGCGCAGAGCGAGGCCGGCTACGGCAACCTCCTGCGTCTGGCGAGCCGTGCCTATTTCGACGGCCCCCTGGGCGATGCGCCCCGTCTCACCGTAGAGGCACTGGCGGAGAACGCGGAAGGCCTCATCGCCCTGACGGGTGGCACCACCGGCCCCCTCGATACGGCCCTGCGCGGCGGACGTGTCGAGCTCGCCGCCGCCCGTCTCGCCCAGCTGAAACAGGCTTTCGGCGGGGACCGGCTCTACGTGGAGATCCTGCGCCACGGGCTCGATGACGAGCGCATGGTGGAGCGCGAGCTGATCCGGCTCGCCGATTCCAACGGCCTCTCGATCGTGGCCACCAACGAACCGTTCTTCGCCAAGCCTGACGATTACGACGCCCACGACGCGCTGCTCGCCATCGCCGAGGGGCGCCTCGTCTCGGACGAGCGCCGCCGCAAGCTCACTCCGCGCCACGGCTTCAAGACCCGCGCCGAAATGGCCAAGCTCTTCCACGACCTGCCGGATGCCCTGTCCGCCACCGTGGAAATCGCCATGCGCTGCACCTATCGGGTGCGCACCCGCAAGCCGATCCTGCCGAATTTCGGCGTCGTTGCCGCTATCGACGCGCTGCCCGTGGAGGCGGTCTCGCCGGATGTCGCCGAGGAGATCGCCCTCGACGAGCCGTCCGAACTGCGCCGCCAGGCCGAGGCCGGACTCGAACTGCGTCTGGCCCAGCACGGCCCATGCGAGGGCATGACCGAACAGGTCTATCGCGATCGTCTCGCCTTCGAGCTCGACGTCATCGTGAAGATGAAGTTCCCCGGCTACTTCCTCATCGTGTCGGACTTCATCAAATGGGCCAAGGACCACGACATCCCGGTGGGGCCGGGCCGTGGTTCGGGTGCCGGCTCCCTCGTCGCCTACGCGCTCCTGATCACCGATCTCGATCCGCTGCGCTTCGGTCTGCTGTTCGAGCGCTTCCTCAACCCCGAGCGCGTCTCGATGCCGGATTTCGACATCGATTTCTGCGTCGATGGCCGTGAGCGTGTGATCCAGTACGTGCAGGAACGCTACGGCCACGAGCAGGTCGCGCAGATCATCACCTTCGGTACGCTGCAGGCGCGCGGTGTGCTGCGCGACGTCGGCCGCGTCCTCGAAATGCCCTACGGGCAGGTCGACAAGCTGACGAAGCTGGTGCCGCAGAACCCGGCCAACCCCGTCACCCTGGTCCAGGCCATCGAGGGCGAGCCCAAGCTTCAGGCGGCGATGGAGGAGGAGCCCGTCGTCGCCCGGCTGATGCAGATCGCCAAGAAGCTCGAGGGCCTGCACCGCCACGCCTCGACCCACGCGGCGGGCGTGGTCATCGGCGACCGGCCGCTGGAACAGCTCGTGCCGCTCTACCGCGACCCGAAGACCGGGATGCGGGTGACCCAGTTCAATATGAAATGGGTGGAGGCGGCGGGCCTCGTGAAGTTCGACTTCCTCGGCCTCAAGACCCTGACCATGCTGCGCTGCTGCACCGACCTCCTGGCGCAGCGCGGCATCATCGTCGATCTCGCCTCGCTGCCTCTCGACGACGCGGCGACCTATACGCCGATGAAGCGCGGCGAGACGGTGGGCGTGTTCCAGGTGGAATCCGCCGGCATGCGCAAGGCGCTGGTCGAGATGCAGGCCGACCGGTTCGAGGACATCATCGCCCTCGTGGCGCTCTACCGGCCCGGCCCCATGGCCAACATCCCGGTCTATTGCGAGCGCAAGCTCGGCCGCGATGCCGGCAACGAGGCGAGCTGGTACCCGCACGAGAAGCTGGAGCCGATCCTCAAGGAGACCTTCGGCATCATCGTCTACCAGGAGCAGGTGATGGAGGTGGCCAAGCTTCTGGCCGGCTACTCGCTCGGCGACGCCGACATGCTCCGCCGCGCCATGGGCAAGAAGATCAAGGCCGAGATGGACGCCCAGCGCGACCGTTTCGTGAAGGGCTCGGTGGAGCGCGGCCTCACCGAGGCCAAGGCCAACGAGATCTTTGACCTGCTGGCGAAATTCGCCGATTACGGCTTCAACAAATCGCACGCCGCCGCCTACGCGCTGCTGACCTACCAGACGGCCTATCTCAAGGCGAACTACCCGGTGGAGTTCCTGGCCGCCGCGATGCAGCTCGACATCGACGTCACCGACAAGCTCGCCGAGTTCCGCCAGGACGCCCAGCGTCTCGGCATCCCGGTGGACCCGCCCTCGATCAACACCTCGGGGGTCAATTTCGAGGTCCATGACGGACGCATCGGCTACGCGCTCGCCGCCATCAAGGGCGTGGGCCGGGCCGCCGTCGAGGCCGTGGTGGAGGCACGCGGCGACACGCCGTTCAAGGACCTCGCCTGCCTGGCGCGCCGGCTCAACCCGCGCCTCATCAACAAGCGCACCCTGGAGAATCTCGTGGCGGCCGGCGCCATGGATTGCATCGAGGTCGACCGCGCGCGGGCCTGCGCCGCCGTCGAGCCGATGATGAAGCTGGCGCAAGGGGCGGCGGAGGCGGCCAATACGGGCATCGTCGACATGTTCGGCGGCATCGCTTCGGCCGACGTGACCCTGCGCGTACCCACCTATGAGCCCTGGCCCATGGCCGAGAAGCTGAAGAAGGAATACGAGGCCATCGGCTTTTTCCTCTCGGGCCATCCGCTCGACGAATATGCCGGCCTGCTGGAGAAGCTGCGCGTCCAGAGTTGGGCCGAGTTCTGCCGCTCGGTCCGCGCCGGCACGTCGAGCGTCGGCAAGGTCGCCGCGTCCGTCCTCGACCGGTCGGAGCGCCGCACCAAATCCGGCAACAAGCTCGGCATCGTCACGCTCTCGGACCAAACCGGGCATTTCGAGGCGATCATCTTCCAGGAAGGCCTCGGCCAGTACCGCGAGATCCTGGAGCCCGGCCGCCCGCTTGTGCTCCAGATCCAGGCCAATCTCGAAGGCGAGGATGTGCGCGCGCGCATCGTCACCGCCGAGCCTCTCGACGAGGCGGTGGCACGCCACCAGAAGGGCATGCGCGTCTATCTCCGCGACGAGCGCCCCATCGTCAGCGTGCAGCAGCGCCTGCAGGTGCGCGGCGAGGGCGAGGTCTCACTGATCCTCCTCCTCGACGGCGGCGACCGGGAGGTCGAGGTCAAGCTCCCCGGCCGCTACCAGGCGACGCCGCAGATCGCCGGTGCCCTGCGGGCAGTGCCCGGTGTGGTGCAGGTCGAAGTGAACTGACGGGGTCAGCCTCCCGAGGGGAGGGGCCCGTCGAACGTCTCGCGCGCCGTCTCCACCGCCGCGAGGTTCTGCTCGGCCCAGATCCACACGCCGCAGAAGGCGGCGCCGAGGCTCTGGCCGAGTTCCGTCAGCCGGTACTCGACTTTGGGCGGCACCACCGGATGCACGGTGCGGATCACCAATCCGTCCCGCTCCATATGGCGGAGGGTCTGAGTCAGCATCTTCTGGCTGATCGTGCCGATCGAGCGGCTGAGTTCGGTGAAACGAAGCTCGCCCCTTTCCTCCAGGATTTCGAGGACCAGCATCGTCCATTTGTCGGCGACGCGGCCGATCAGGTCGTGAACCAGCGCCTCGACGCGCGGATCCGCATCGGCGGGTGGGTGCGGGGCCGGCATTTCACGCTCTCCTTTTGGTAAGTACAAATCTTTTTGGTGCCTTCTACCCATCGGAGAGTAGGCGCGGCATCTGTTTGGGACAACCAGGAGGGATGTCCCATGAAGACGAGCGGCAACACCATTCTCATCACCGGCGGCGCATCGGGGATCGGCCGCGAACTGGCGGAGCGTTTCCAGGCCCAGGGCAACACGGTGATCATCGCCGGCCGCCGCCGCGATCGGCTCGATGCGGTCACGGAGGCCAATCCCGGCATGGTCGGCTATGTGCTCGATGTCGAGGACAAGGCCGGGATAGACGCTTTCGCCGCGACGGTGATCGCCGCCCATCCCGACCTGAACGTCGTGATCAACAATGCCGGGATCATGCTGTTCGAGGATCTCACCCGGTCCCGCGATCTGGCGGATGCCGAGGCGATGGTGACCACCAACCTGCTGGGGCCGATCCGGCTCACCAACGCGCTGATCGACCATCTCTCCGCTCAGCCGGACGCGGCGGTCATCAACGTCTCGTCGGGCCTCGCCTTCGTGCCGCTGGTCTCGACCCCGACCTATTCGGCGACGAAGGCGGCGATCCATTCCTACACGGTCAGCCTGCGGGACGCCCTTAAGGGCAGGGTCGAGGTCATCGAGCTCGTGCCGCCCGCCGTGCAGACGGAACTCACGCCCGGCCAGTCGACGCGGGAGGGATACATGCCCCTCGGCGACTTCATGGACGAGGTGATGACGCTCTTCGCGACGCAGCCGACTCCGCCGGAAATCCTGGTGCAACGCGTGGGATTCCTGCGCTTCGCGGAAAGCGAGAAGCGGTTCGACCAGGCCTTGGCTACCCTGAACGACTTCGCCAACAAGGCGCGCGCGGACCAGCACTGACGCTCCGCAGCGGCCATGCGAGCCGGTTTGCCGCTCGGAAAGACGCGGCGGGAAACATCCGCCGCGTAACCGCGTCTTAATAATACCTTCAGCATGGTCGAGATCAGGCTGGACCCGGTGCTTGCCCAACAAGACCCGGCATGACGCAAGCTGGCGTCGCGGTTCGGTGGCACGCTTCGATGACGAGAACTCTCTTGCGCCTGTCGGTCTTCGTCATCCTCGCGATCCTGGTCTTCGTGACGCTGTCGCCGATCGGGCTCCGGCCGGTCGTCGCCTCGGCGAATGTCGAGCGGATGAGCGCCTACGCCCTGTTCGGCTTCCTCTTGATCCTGGCCTATCCCAAGCGCTGGTATCTCGGGCTCATGACTGGAATGGCGGTGGCCGGCCTCCTCGAATTCGGCCAGGAATTGTCGTCGACCCGCCATGCGCGGTTGAGCGATTTCCTCGTGAAGGCAGTCGCCGCCGCGTTCGGCAGCGTCGTCGCTTATCTCGTCCTGGCCGCCTATGCCCGGTTCGAGCGGCCCTCGGCCTCCCGCTGACACAGGTGCCTGACGTGGATGTCTGCAACGATCCCGGTTTCCATACGCTCCTGACCGGGAGTTTCCGCCGTGCCGTCGGCCGGTCGCTGGTGCCCGAGTCTGGGGGCGACGCGGCCTGGCTCCATGCCGAGGCCCCCTTCGCGGTCCTGGCCCATGATGGGGCAGAGGACCCGCGATTCATCTATGCGAACCTGACCGCTCTGCGCATCTTCGGCTACGAGAAGGACGAGCTTATCGGGCTGCCCTCTCGCTTCTCTGCCGAGGCCCCGGAGCGGGCCGAGCGTCAGCGCTTGCTCGATGCCGTCACCCGTGACGGGTTCGTCGCCAATTATGCCGGCATCCGCATCCGCAAGGACGGAACCCGCTTCCCGATCCGCGACGCCATCGTCTGGCAACTCGTGGATGAGGCCGGTCTGCTGCACGGACAGGCCGCGACCTTTTCTGTCTGAGAGGGTTCCCTCGGTTCGACAGGTATCGACGAGCGGAGACCGTGACGTTTTTCTTCCCTTCCACGACCTCGTCCTGAGGCGCTGCGATAACCGCCTCGAAGGAGGGCTCCAGAACCCGCTACGCGAGCTGGAGGGCTCCTTCGAGGCCTTCGCTGCGCTTCGGCACTTCAGGATGAGGTGGTGGGCGGGACCGTGATCGCATCGCTATCCTCGCCGAGGGTCATGAGGGCGGCATTGCCGCCTGCCGCCGCGGTGTTGATGCTGACGCTGCGCTCCCGGAGAAGCCATTCCAACGAGTAATCGTCGGCTCCTTTTTCCAGTTCGTCCGGCGACACGGCGAGGACTGGGATGATGGCGCCCGGCAGCGCGGCGGCTCTCCGCGTCGCCGCGAGGGCCGCATCCGCCCCGCCCTCCACCAGGATCGCCGCGCAGCCCACGGCGTCCGGCCCATCGGCCACGTCGATCGTGCCCCGAACCGCACGGGGCAGGAGGTCGAGCGTCGGTCTCAGGCCGGCGGGCTGGACGAGCCGGACCGTGTTGCCGGTGGCGAGGCAGGCCGCGATCTGTGCGAACAGCCCGGTTCCGCTGGTCGGCAGGCACAGGACCGTGCCGCGCGGATGCAGGCTGTAGCGGTTGCTCTCGCCCACCGGGCCGGGCAGGCCGATGTCGAGCCCGAGGAGGCTCCGTTCGGCATAGGCGTCGCAGCGCGCCGCTTCCCTCTCCCTGCCCGCCGCCGACAGGGCGTCGCGCAGGGACGCCAGCGCCTCGGGCATCGCGGCGCGCCGCCGGACGAGGCCGGTCTTCGCTGGCGCCGAAGCCAGGAGGCGGTGGAGATAGAGCGGTCCGCCGGCCTTCGGTCCCGTCCCCGACAGGCCTTCGCCGCCGAAGGGCTGAAGGCCGACGACGGCCCCGATGAGGTTGCGGTTGACGTAGATGTTGCCCGCATGGACCCGGTCCACGAGGCGCGAGACGGTAGCGTCGATCCGGCTATGGACGCCGAAGGTCAGGCCGTAGCCGGTCCCGGCGATGGCATCGACGATCCGGCCGAGATCGTCGCGCCTGATGCGCAGGACGTGGAGGACGGGGCCGAAGACCTCGCCGGACAGGTCGTCGAGACTGTCGATGGCGATCAGGGTCGGGGAAACGAAATGGCCGGCCGCGCAGGAGGGCGGCAGCGCGACCCGATGCACGGCGTGGCCGCGCTCCCGCATCCGCGCCACATGTTCTTCGATCGCCTCCCGCGCAGCCTCGCTGATGACCGGCCCGATATCGGTGGCGAGCCGGTCGGGATTGCCGATCGTCAGTTCGGCCATGGCGCCTTCGAGCATGGCGAGGATGCGGTCGGCGACCTCCTCCTGGAGGCAGAGTACACGGAGCGCCGAGCAGCGCTGTCCGGCGGAATTGAAGGCCGACATCACCACATCGGCGACGACCTGCTCCGGCAGGGCGGAGGAATCGACCACCATGGCGTTCTGGCCACCGGTCTCGGCCACGAACGGAATCGGCCGTCCATCCGGTCCGAGCCGCCTGGCGAGTTCGGCCTGGATCGCCTTGGCGACACCGGTCGAGCCGGTGAAGAGCACGCCGTGGACCCGAGGATCGGCCACGAGGCGAGCGCCGATCGCACCGTCTCCAGGCAGGAGACCGAGCACGCCGTCAGGAATTCCCGCCTCGATCAGGATCTCCACGGCGAGCCCGGCCACCAGGGGCGTTTCCTCGGCCGGCTTTGCAAGGACGGCATTGCCGGCGGCGAGTGCCGCCGCGACCTGCCCGATGAAGATGGCGAGGGGGAAGTTCCAGGGGCTGATACAGGCGACGACGCCAAGGGGCGGATGAGTCGCGGGATCGAATCCCGCTGCCTGCGCCCCGTAATAGCGCAGGAAATCCACCGCCTCGCGGATCTCGCCGACGGCATCGGCGAGGGTCTTGCCGGCTTCCCGGATCAGCAACCCCAGGAACGCGTCGCGTCGCGCCTCGATCCGGTCCACCGCCGCGTTCAGGATACCCGCCCGCCGCGATGGCGCCGTCGTCGCCCAGGCGCCGGAGGCTGATGTCGCACGCGCGATGGCGGCGTCGACGATCTCCGCCTCTGCCTCGATCACATGGCCGACGATGTCGTTCCGGTCGGCGGGGTTGAGTACGGCGCGTTTCGTGCCGTCATACCCATCCGTCGGAACGGGCCGACACAGGCGGGGTGTCCCCGCACCCGCCCGCAGGCCCGCACCGAGGGACGCGAGCACGTCCTCGTCGGTCAGGTCGAGGCCGCGCGCATTCAAGCGGCTCGGGCCGAAGAGATCGCGCGGCAGGGCGATCCCCGGATGGCCCGATCCCGGCGGTACGACCCGGCGGGCCAGCTCCAGCGGGTTGGCGACGAGGTCGCCGGCCGACACGGCGGGATCGGCGATCCGATTGACGAAGGAGGAGTTTGCTCCGTTCTCCAGCAGGCGCCGGACGAGATAGGCGAGCAGCGTGTCGTGCGAGCCCACCGGCGCATAGATCCGGCACGGCCGGTCGAGGATCGCGCCGCCGACCACCTCCTCGTAGAGCGCCCCGCCCATGCCGTGCAGGCACTGGAACTCGTAGTCGCCGGGCTGGAAATCGTCCCCCGCCATGGCGACGATGTCGGCGAGCGTGCGGGCATTGTGGGTCGCGAATTGCGGGAATACCGCGTCTCCGGCCGCCAGAAGCCGGCGCGCGCAGGCGAGGTACGACACGTCGGTATGGAGCTTCCGGGTGAAGACCGGGAAACCGTCGAGCCCATCGACCTGGGCGCGCTTGATCTCCGAATCCCAGTATGCGCCCTTGACGAGGCGGACCATGAGGCGGTGCCCGCTCCGCCGCGCGAGATCGATGACGACGTCCAGCACGGGGAGCGCGCGCTTCTGATAGGCCTGTACGACGAAGCCGAGCCCGTCCCAGCCGGCAAGACGCTCGTCCGACGCCAGGGCTTCGAGGAGATCGAGGGAGAGATCGAGCCGGTCGGCCTCCTCGGCATCGATGTTGAACCCGATATCGTGGCGGCTGGCCGCGAGGGCGAGGTCCGTCAGCCTCGGCAGCAACTCGTCCATCACCCGCTCGCGCTGGGCACGGGCATAGCGCGGGTGCAGCGCTGAGAGCTTGACCGAGATGCCCGGCCCATCGAGAGGACCGCGCCCGGCCGAGGCCACACCGATCGCCGCGATGGCGCCGGCATAATCCGCTAGATAGCGGGCGGCATCCGCTGCATTCACTGCCGCCTCGCCGAGCATGTCATAGGAATAGCGGAAGCCTTTCTCCTCCTTCGGCCGGCTGTTGCGGAGCGCTTCGGCGATGCTGCGGCCGGTGACGAACTGGCCGCCGAGCATCCGCATCGCCAGATCGACACCCATGCGGATGGCCGGCTGGCCCGCCCGACGCAGGACGCCCGTCAGCGCCGCCGTCAGGCCGGCCTCGTCCTCGATGCTGACCACCCGCCCCGTCAGCGCGAGGCTCCACGCGGCTGCACCGGCGAACAGCGAGGTGGGATGGCCGAGATGCGACCGCCAATCGCCATGTCCGATCTTGTCGCGGATGAGGGCGTCGCGGCTCGCCGTATCCGGAATGCGCAGAAGTGCTTCGGCGAGGCACATCAGGGCGACGCCCTCGGCGCTCGACAGGCTGAACTCGCGCATCAGCTGCTCGACGGGCCCGCGCGCGCCTTTCTCGCGCAAGGCCGCGACGAGGCGCCCCGCCAGATGCGTCGCCGCGGCATCCTCCGACGGACTTTGATGCACTTCCGCCATCAAGGAGGCGACGCATTGGGATTCGGAACGGCGATGGGCGGCGCGGACCCTGGCCCGGAGCGCTCCGAGCGGCGCGGCGGGACCCTCGAATTCAGAGAAAGCCAGCCTGCGATCGGGCGGCAGCGGCGTCGGAGGTGGGCATTTGCTCATGGTGTGAGGCTCATGGGTCGAAGCCTTCCCGCTGCTGCCCCCCGGGCGATCACCGATATCCGGCATCTCCTCGAAGGAAGATGCACCGGAATTCGCCCGTACACACCTGTGCGGAGCGACCTTGCCGATGCAGACCAACGAGGCCGCACCTGCGTAGTTTCCGGGCGGGTCGCCGGCCCTCTCTTCCACCTCGAAATCAGCGATGCGGGAAGGAGGGACCCGTTACCGCGTGGCGACGCGCAGCTCCGCTTGCTGTCGATATGCGGCCTCCAGGCGCTCGGCCACGAGATGCTGCAAGCGCCAGAGATGGTCGTCGAGAATGCCGGCATCCGCGCAGGCCTGTGCCGTGCGGAACAGATATTCCGCACTCGGGCCGAGATGCCCTGCGCCGGTGGCGATCCGGTCGGCGATCTCCTCCTCCGCGAGGCGCCCGGTGTAGCGGTCGCTAGAGCGATTGACGACGAAGGTCAGGGCGGTGACCGGGCCGGTCGCGGTTTCGACGACGACCCAGCGTCCCGCATAGCCTCCGCCGCGCATCTCCCGGCGCCAGACCGGCATCAGGGTCTCGACCGGATCCGATCCCCTCAGGCGAAACACGATTCCGCGGCAGATGCCGCCCCGGTCGAGCGCAAGGACGAGGCCCGGCCGTTCGCGGCTCCCGCGAAACCGCCGCTGCAGCAGGCAAAAGCGCCGGTGATAGCCTCTCATCGTGCCGACGCGCCGCTCGGCCACGGTGAATTCCGGCTGCCAGATCAGGGAACCGTAGCCGAACACCCAGAGCCCTTCGCCCTGTGTCGGTCCCTGTTCGAGCATCCGGTCGAGGCCTGGAGCGAGGTCGAGATCGCTGAGGAGGTGCAGGGCGCTCGCATCGTCGGCGACGGGGGTCGGATGGGCGAGGGCGATGAGGTCGAGGGTGAGCGAAAGGGGGCGATGCCGCATGGCCCGTATCGGAGCATCACCGGCCGGTCGGAGCAAGCCGCCACCTTGATCGTATGCGTTCAGGGCGGGACGCTGCTAACCGGTACGATCAATGCGGATCGACCCCAATGTTTTCGTATTCCCAGGACGATAGCAATGCCGACGGTGAAGCTTAGCAGCGTCGACACAAGGCTGAGTGGAATGACGACGAAAAGAGCGAATATCAGATAAAGAACCAGTGCCGCAGTCATAGCGCGCAACAGGATGCTGAAAGCCCAGAGAGTGTGTAGCCAGCGGCTGCGATGTGTCGGACGCCAGGTGCCCACGAATGCCAGGACTGCCGTGAGGCATCCAAGGCCCATCACTGAGCCATGGAGATACGGATGCTCCATGATGAATGCAGACTCGCGAACCACGATCTCGCTGGGCGACGCCATGCGTGCCGCGAATCCCCAACTCTCGTTCCCCGATTCCATGCTCCACATGAAGTCGTCGCCTTCGACGCTCGCGCTCGGCAATGTCGTGTCTGCCGACCTGAACGAAGACGGATCAATCGTCAGAACCCCTGCTGTATCGTGGACGTAGCCTCGGCAGGATCTTGGTATGCCGTCGCAAATCAGGGAGATCAGGGAGTACTTGCCGCTGCGCGCTAACGGTCGCCCCCGGCCATCGAGAACGAGAAGACGAACAGAATCAGAAAAGAGGATTCCATCTCCGTGAAGGAGCCTGATTTCACCCTGCTCGCCATCGGGCAGCGTCAATCGCTCCGTCTGCGTCATGTAAGGGGTATGTGCCACGGCGACGATGTTTCCCGCCGTTAGCGAGGGGACGGAGAGTAACAGCAGGATTAGAAACCGGAGGCCGTGCTTTTCTTTCATTTCTAGATCGTTCTTTCAGGTATTTTCTCGCGTGTTACTGCATCGGCCATTGCCGGAGAACATACATCCTTATCTGTTCCCCAGCGCCTCCAGCTCCTTGAACGGCTCCGTCCGGTGGCCCTCGCAGACCTCCTCGACATCATCGAGGATGCTGAGCTTGCCGGCCTCCTCCCGAATGACGACCTTGGCCTTCTCGCCCTTGAGGAAGCGACGGCCCATCATCCGGGCGGACACGCAATAAAGGGTACGGCCGTCATCCTGGAACGGTCCCGCGATGCGGCTATGCTCGAAACGGACCGGGATGACCGAGATCGAACCGAAGTCGCTTTGGCGCAGGGCCAGGGCGGCCACCCGCTCGCGCATGGTGAAGCTGGCAATGGCAGCGGGAGCCGGTTCACGCCGCCCGCATCCAGCGAGCGTGAGGGCGAGGACTGCCATCGCCGCGACGGCGACCATGGATCGCGGCAGCAACGGGCCGTTTCCGGCGATGCCATGTCGGGAGAGTACCATGCGAGGGAGCACCTAACGGCGGAACCCGAAGCGTAGCGTTTGACACGCTGTGCGGGAATATATGGATCACCACAATCCAGCGCGTTTCTCGATGCCGCCGGCCCGTTTCCAACGCATCCGCCACGCCTTAATGAGAGGGCCATGCAATGGACCGATGACGGCGTGGTGTTGGGGCTGCGCAAGCAGGGCGAGACGGGCGTAATTCTCGAAGTCATGACCGCGTGCCACGGCCGCCATCTCGGCCTCGTCCATGGGGGGCGTTCGCGGCGGATGCAGCCGGTGCTCCAGACCGGCAACCACGTTCGCCTCACCTGGCGCGCGCGTCTTGACGAGAGCCTCGGCGCCTTCGCGGTGGAACCTTTGGAATCCTCGGCGGCGCGGCTCATGGGCTCGGGGCTCGCCCTCTACGGAGTGACCCATATGGCGGCGCTCCTGCGTCTGCTGCCCGAGCGCGATTCCCATTCCGCTCTCTACGAGGCGGCCCGCGTGCTCATCGCCCATCTCGACGACCGGGTGATCGCGCCCTTCCTGATGGTACGGTTCGAACTCGCGATCCTGGCCGAACTCGGCTTCGGCCTCGATCTCACCGCCTGCGCGGCCACGGGCGGCAACGATGCGCTGATCTACGTCTCGCCGAGGACCGGGCGGGCTGTCAGCGCCTCGGCCGGGGAGCCCTTCCGTGACAGGTTGCTGGCGCTGCCGGGCTTCCTTCTCGAGCGGGAGAAGGGCCGGGGCGGCTCCATCTCGCCGGACGAGAGGGATGTAGCCAATGGATTTACCTTGACGGGGTATTTCCTCGACCAGCACATCTGGGGACCCCGCGCCATCGCCCCTCCGGCGGAGCGGGCGCGATTCGTTGCGTTGGGGACGCAGAGCGATTAAGTTCCGTTCTCGTTATGTTCTGATATGGGCCATGTCCGGCCCGGGAGTTCGTCATGGGCCAGCCCTTCGATCCACCGTCGGGATCCGACGGTATCGAGAGCGTCGAACTGAAGTCGGCGCTCGAAGAGCGCTATTTCGCCTATGCGCTTTCCACCATCATGAACCGCGCGTTGCCCGATGCCCGCGACGGGCTCAAGCCGGTGCATCGGCGCATCCTCTACGGCATGCGGCTCCTGCGCTTGGACCCCAACACGGCGTTCAAGAAATGCGCGAAGATCGTCGGCGACGTGATGGGCGATTTCCATCCCCACGGCGACCAGGCGATCTACGATGCGCTGGTGCGCCTCTCACAGGATTTCGCGCAGCGCTATCCGCTGGTGGATGGCCAGGGCAATTTCGGCAATATCGACGGCGATGGCCCCGCCGCCTATCGCTACACCGAGGCGCGGCTGACGGAGGTGGCGCGCCTGCTCCTCGACGGGATCGACGAGGACACGGTCGATTTCCGGCCGTCCTACAATGGCGAGAAGGACGAGCCCATCGTCCTGCCGGCGGCCTTTCCGAACCTGCTCGCCAACGGCTCCCAGGGCATCGCGGTGGGCATGGCCACCTCGATCCCGCCGCACAACGCGGCCGAACTCTGCGACGCGGCCCTCTATCTCATCGGCCATCGCGAGGCGACCTCGGCCCAGCTCCTCACCTTCGTGAAAGGGCCCGATTTTCCCACCGGCGGCATTCTGATCGACAGTGCCGAGTCGATCGCCGAGGCCTACCGTACCGGGCGCGGCGGTTTTCGCGTGCGGGCGCGTTGGGCGAAGGAGGATACCGGGCGCGGCACCTGGAACATCGTCGTCACCGAGATCCCCTACGGCATTCCCAAGGCCCGGCTCATCGAGAAGCTGGCCGAGTTGCTGCAGGAGAAGAAGCTGCCACTGCTGGCCGACGTGCGCGACGAATCGGCGGAAGACGTCCGTGTCGTGCTGGAGCCACGCTCACGCAGCGTCGATCCGGTGATCCTCATGGAATCCGTGTTTCGGCTCACCGAACTCGAAGCCCGCATCCCCCTCAACATGAACGTCCTGGTGGGTGGTCTCGTCCCGCGCGTGATCGGGCTGGCCGAGGCCCTGCGCGAATGGCTCGACCATCGCCGCGTCGTCCTCCAACGCCGCTCGCGCCACCGCCTCGGGCAGATCGAACGCCGCCTCGAAATCCTCGGCGGTCTCCTCATCGTCTATCTCGATCTCGACGAGGTGATCCGCATCATCCGTGAGGAGGACGAGCCGAAACCGTCCCTGATGAAGCGGTTCGAACTCACCGAACTCCAGGCCAACGCCATCCTCGACACGCGCCTGCGCTCGTTGCGCAAGCTGGAGGAGATGGAGCTCAAGCGCGAACTCGATACGCTGACCAAGGAGAAGGACGGGATCGAGGAACTGCTCGGCTCCGAAAAGATGCAATGGTCGGACATCACCAAGCAGATACGGGCGGTGAAGAAGACCTTCGGGCCCGAGACCAAGATCGGAGCCCGTCGCACCACCCTGGAGAACCCGCCCGACACCGCCGGGATCGATTTCACCTCCGCCATGGTGGAGCGCGAGCCGATCACCGTCATCGTCTCGGCCAAGGGCTGGATCCGCGCCCTCAAGGGGCATGTCGCCGATCTGTCGGGCGTCGCCTTCAAGGGCGACGACGCGCTCAAGATCTCGTTCCTCAGCGAGACCACGGCCAAGATCCTGGTTCTGGCCTCCAACGGCAAGGTGTTCACCCTGGAAGCGGCGAAGCTTCCGGGCGGACGCGGCTTCGGTGACCCGATCCGCTTGATGGTGGATTTCGACGACGGCGCCGAGATCGTCGCCGCCCTGCCATACCAGCCAAGCGGCAAGCTCCTGATCGCGGGCTCGGATGGGCGCGGTTTCCTGGCCCCCGCCGACGCGCTGGTGGCCAATACCCGCAAGGGCAAGGGCATCATGGGGCTCGACGAGCCGGCCCAGGCCATGCTGCTCGTGCCTGCCAGCAGTGGCGATCATGTCGCCGTCTGCAGCGCCGACCGGCTATTGCTGGTCTTCCCGTTGTCGGAATTGCCGGAACTGTCGCGCGGCAAGGGGGTACGCCTGCAGCGTTGCCGCCAGAGCACGCTCACCGACGCCCTTGTCTTCACCCTGGCCGAGGGCCTGCCCTGGCGCGACAGCGCCGGTCAGGAGCGGCTCGCCAACGCGGCGCTGCTGGAGAAGTGGATGGGCCACCGGGCCGAGGCCGGCACTCTGATGACCCGCAGCTTCCCGAAATTCGAGCGGTTCGGAAAGTAGATGCTGAACACACCATCGCGGCTTGATCCGCGCTGGTGCTGCGACGATGTTTATCGGGTAGTCGCGTGATGAAGGAGTAATCGGATGGCCGACGCCGTAAGCCCGCTGACGCCCGATCTCGAAGAGCAGCTCGGCCGCATTCGGCGAGCGCGCGAAGAGAGTGAGAAATTCGTCGCCGAGCAGAAGAAACTCACGGCCGAAGCATTGAAGCTGGATCGCGACCGCATGCTCGCGCCCTGGCAGATCGCGTTGTCCGGCATGGCTGCCGGAGCCGCGTTCTTTGGCGCTGGCGCTGCCTTCGTGAAGATCCTCGGTCCCTAGCGGACAGACAAGATATCCGACAGCGCTCTTGCTCAGCGGCGGCGGAACTGGCCGCGGATCGGCGGGCGCGGACCGGAGGAGCGCTCGTCCTTGTGACGGAACACGAGGCGGCCCTTCTCGAGATCGTAGGGCGACATCTCGACGGTGACACGGTCGCCGGCCAGAGTCTTGATGCGGTTCTTCTTCATCTTGCCGGCCGTGTAGGCCACGATCTCGTGGCCCTGGTCGAGCTGCACGCGGTAGCGTGCGTCCGGCAGGATCTCGATCACGAGACCGTCGAACTGCATCAACTCTTCTTTCGCCATCCACACTCTCCAGCCGGAACGCCAGAACGGGGCATTCCGGGACACCAAAAACATAGCCGTTCGGCAAAACGCTGCGGGCGGCGGGTCCGATCCCATCGGATGCGCAACACCGGCGAGCGTCGGCGAGACATAATGTTCGCGCGTTCCGTAAGCAAGCTTTTACCGCCGTGAACGGTATCCCGTCGACAGAAAAGCACATCCTGTCCTGAGACCGGGAAATCTTCGTCGGTGCTTCAACTGCCCGGTCATCCTCTCGGCTCGTCCCAATCCGAGGCGACAGCTGCCTCATCGGGTTGGCGGCAAGGCGCCACTTTTCGCCCGGATCAGGGCGTCACGACATTGCCGGCGTAGTCGATACGGCCGTCGGGGGTCTTCTTCCAGATCTGCAGCAGGTAGCCGGGCGCTTTGGTCTGGCCTTTATCGTCGAATGCGACTTCGCCAAGGGCGGTCTTCAGCGGCGCACCGCCATGGAGGAACGCCGCGACTTTGCGGCCCTCATTGGATTTGGCTTGCTCGACAGCCTGTCTGAGGATCTCGACGGCCGCATAGCCCTGCGCCGCGATTATGTCGGCTTCCGGACTCCTCGGCTTGGCCGCCGCTCCCCTGGCATCCGGCAGCTTTCGCGGTTCGGGGGCAAGGGTCATCACGGTCCCCTCGGCGCCGGGACCGGCCCAGGCGGCGAACTCCTTGTCGAGCAGCCCGTCGCTGCCGACGAGGGGAATGGCGAGGCCCGCTTCCCGCAGGGAACGGATCAGCAGCCCCGCTTCCGGCGCAAGGCCACCGAAATAAACGACCTCGATCCGGGCGCGCTTCAGGCGGGCGACGAGGGCGGAGAGATCCTTGTCGCCGCGGCCGAGGCTTTCGAAGGTAGTCTCCGCCTGTCCATTCGTTTTGAGACTGCGAGCGACGTCGTCGACGAGACCCCGACCGAACGTGCTCCTGTCATGGACGAGGCCGATACGCCGCCCTCTGAAACGCTCGAGAAGATAGCCCGCCGCGATCGGCCCCTGCTCCGCATCGCTGCCACCGAGGCGGAAGACGTTCCAGGCTCCACGCGTGGTCAAGGCGGGCCAGGCGATGCCGACCGTCACGGCGACGATCCCCGCTTCCTCGTAGACCGGCAGCGCCGATGCGGCCACGGCGGCATTCAGCGGCCCGATAACGAGGGGCACGCGATCGGCGGCGAATTTCCGCGCGACGGCCAGCCCCTGCTTGCCGTCGCCGGCATCGTCGGCAACGACGAGAGCAAGCTTCCGGCCCGAGGCTCCCGTCGCGCGGTTGAGATCCGCCACCGCTTGTTCGGCCCCGGCCCGGAGGCCCTGCCCGAAGGCGGCGTCAGGCCCGGTCAGGGGAAGCGAGAGCCCGATCCGGATCGGCGCCTGCGCGGCGTTCTGCGCCACGGCGCCGGACGGTGAGAGGGCAAGCACAGCGAGTGCGGCCGAGGGGAGAAAGGGTCTCATGGAACGGGGCCCGGAGGATTGGCGAGTAGAGGGCCCGATCTTCATAGCGCGCGCCAGCGGATTTGGCGCGGCCTGAAGCGCGCGTGCGCCCCGGCGACGAGACGCCTCCGCCGTGCTCGTCCGCACGTTTCGGAGATGGGACGTCGAGCAGGCATGGCATGGGCTTCGCCTCCGCATTGTGCCATCCGCGCCGGAGCTTATCTCCCCGAGGCGGCGTTGCGTGAGTGCCGTCATGCTCGAAGACGCGCAGCGCGCGGAGTGTCCCATGCTCTCCACCGAAACCGATATCCTCAACGCGGCCGAGTCGTGGCGCCGTAGCGGGCGCGGCGTGGCGCTTGCCACCGTCGTCGAGACCTGGGGCTCCGCGCCTCGCCCGGTCGGCAGCCACCTCGTCGTCGACGAGGGCGGAAACTTCCTCGGCTCGGTCTCTGGCGGCTGCGTCGAGGGGGCCGTCATCACCGAGGCACTGGACGCCATCTCCGATGGACGGCCACGGGTGATCGAGTTCGGCGTTGCCGACGAGACCGCCTGGCGGGTGGGATTGTCCTGCGGCGGGCGCATCCGCGTCTTCGTCGAACGCATCGACTGAAGCGGCGCCATGCAACTCGATTCTCTTCGTGCCCTCAATGTCGAGCGCGCCGCGCGCCGCGCCGCGCTGCTCATCACCGACCTCGATGACGGCAGCCAGCGTGTGGTCCGCGAGGCCGAGATCCCGGCCGATCCCCTCGCTGATATCCTGGCGCGGCGCCTCGCCTCGGGAAAGAGCGGCCTCGTCGAGGTGGAGGGGCGGCAGCTCTTCCTCACCGTCCAGGCTCCCAAGGTCCGGCTCGTCCTCATCGGGGCGGTGCATATCAGTCAGGCTTTGTGCCCGATGGCGGCGGCGATCGACCTTTCGGTGAGCGTCATCGACCCGCGAACGGCCTTCGCCACGCCCGAGCGCTTTCCGGAGGTTTCCCTCGTGCCGCTCTGGCCGGACGAAGCCCTCGCAGGCTCCGTTCCGCCCCTCGACCGCTATTGTGCCGTTGCCGCCCTGACCCACGATCCGAAGATCGACGATCCCGCGCTGATCGCGGCCCTGAAGGCCGAGTGCTTCTATGTGGGCGCCCTCGGCTCGCGGAAGACCCATGCCGCGCGGGTCGAGCGCTTGTCGCAGGCCGGGTTCTCGTCGGAACAGATCGGGCGGATCGAGGCGCCGATCGGCCTCGATATCGGTGCCGTGAGCCCGGCCGAGATCGCTGTCTCGATCCTGGCGCAGGTCGTCTCCACCCTGCGCGGCGCCGATCCGCGCGCTACCAAACCCGGAGTTCCCGCGTGAAGTTCGGTTCGGTCGCGATCTCGCGAGCCGCGGGGCTCATCGCGGCCCATACTCTGCGGGCCGACGATGTGATCGTCCGCAAGGGGCGGCCGATCGGGAGTGAGGATGCGCGCCGTCTCGGTGAGGCCGGCCTCGACAGTGTGGTGGCGGTGACCCTGGAGGCGGGCGATGTCGGCGAGGACGAGGCCGCCGCCCGCCTCGCCGGCCGGGTCGCGGGGGCTGGCCTTTCGGCAAGTCCCGCTTTCACGGGACGCTGCAATCTCCACGCGGAGGTGCCGGGCCTTCTGATGATCGACCGCGCCGTCATCGACGCCGTGAACGGGGTGGACGAGGCGATCACGCTAGCGACCCTGTCGCCTTTCCGGCCTGTCATCCCCGGCGAGATGGTGGCGACCGTCAAGATCATCCCCTACGCCGTCTCGGCTTCCGCCCTTGAGCGCGCGTGTGGGATCGCGACGCCCGAGGCACTGACGGTCATCCCCTATCGCCGTCGCCGGGTCGGCGTCGTCTCGACCCTGTTGCCGGGGCTGAAGGAGACCACCATCGCCAAGACCCTGCGCAACCTCGAGCGCCGGCTGGCGCCGACCGGGGCCGGGATCGTCACGGATATCCGGGTGTCGCACGAGGCCGGTGCCATGGCCGCCGCCCTTCGCCAGACCATCGCCCGCGACGAGGCCGATCTCGTCGTGGTGTTCGGCGCTTCGGCCATCGCCGACCGGCGCGACGTCATCCCCGCCGGTATCGAGGCGGCGGGCGGTGAGGTGGAGCATTTCGGCATGCCCGTCGATCCCGGCAACCTGCTTCTGGTCGGCCGTATCGGCGACGTCCCGGTCATCGGTGCGCCGGGATGCGCGCGCTCGCCCGCAGAGAACGGGTTCGACTGGATTCTCCACCGCCTTCTCGCCGGCCTCGTCGTCAGCCGGGCCGATATCGTCGGGCTCGGTGTCGGAGGCCTGCTCATGGAGATCGTGTCCCGTCCGCAGCCTAGATCAGGCGAGGAAAGCGCGCTGGACGAGGGCATGACGGACGATGCCTGATCGGATCGGCATCCTCCTCCTCGCCGCCGGGCGGGGGACGCGTTTCGGCGGAGCGTCGAAGATGCTCGGCACCCTCGACGGCAAGCCACTCGTGCGCCACGCGGCTGAGTCAGCAGTCGCGGCGAAACTCGGGCCCGTGGCGGTCGTAATTGGCGCGCATGGCGCAGCGGTTCGGCAGGCACTCGGCGGCCTCGACCTGCGGCTCATCGACAACCCGGCCTATGCGGACGGGCTGTCGACCTCCCTGCGGTGCGGGCTCGACGCCCTGCCGCAGCCCGCCGGGATCATCGTGATGCTAGGGGACATGCCGCGTGTCCGGCCGTCCCACCTCGCCACCCTGGCCGCCGCTTTCCTGGCTGCCGATCCGGTGCCCGCCGCCATTGTCCCGGTCCATCTCGGCGTGCGCGGAAACCCGGTTCTGTTGAATCGCGCGCTCCTCGCGCCCGACCTGGCCTCGCTCGCCGGTGACCAGGGTGCCGGCCGTCTCCTCGCGGCGCGGACGGACGTCGTCGAATGGGAAATGGATGCCGCCGTTACCTTCGACATCGATACGCAGGCGGCCCTGATCGCTGCCGCCGGTGCTTGATCAGGAGGCCTTGCCCGACCGCTTCGCCTCGTTCCGGCACCGGTCGGAACAGTAGCGGACCTCGTCCCAGACACGTTCCCATTTCTTGCGCCAGGCGAAGGGCTTGCCGCAGGCGGCGCAGACCTTGGTGGGCAGATCCGCCTTCTTGCGCATGCGCGACATAGGAATTTCGTCCTATCGCCCGAGTTGCCCGACATCCGCGACGGCGACCGGGCTCCAGCGGGTGATCTGGATGAAGCCGTCGCGCGCGGCGATCACCACGTGGCGGCGGTAGCGGTGGACGATCGTTCCCGGCGCATGGCGGTGCGGCTCGCGCCAGCCCTCCGCCGCCGCTACGAAGATGGAGTTGTCGCCCAGCCGCGCAATGGTCTCGATGGTGCCGAAGGCCCGCATCCGCCGCAGGATCGCCTCGACATCGGTGCGGAAATCGAGGGTCCTGTCCGCATCGGTGGCACGGGCCCAGTAGGAGCCTTCGCCCTGGGGCTGGGCCGCCTGCCAGCGCGCCGGCAGGTCACGCGCGATCGGTCCCGAGGCGAGCCGCCGGGCGGCGATCTGGCATCGGGCCAACAGGGTCTCGTGGGTCTCCTGCGGCGCCATCGCGAAGGTCTCCTGCGCGAGGATGTCGCCGGTATCGAACCCCTCCTCGGCCAGCACATGCGCCGTCACGCCCCAACTGTCGCGTGCATCGGTGATCGCTTTGAACAGGGGATAGGGGCCGCGCCCCACCGGCAGGGGCGAGGGATGGAAGTTCAGGGCGTAGGCGGCCCGGTTGCGCCAGCCCTTGATAAGCCAGGGGTAACCGGCCACCACCAAGGCCCAGTCCGTCCCGTGGGTCTGCGTCAGGGCATCGAGATCCGCGAGCTTGATCCGGGAAAGCTGCATCGGGATGCGATGTCGGCGGCTCTGGGCCACGACCGCCTCGTTGTGATCGTAGAGCCCGTCGCAGGGCCGGGTGAACAGCTTGATCGGAGTCCATCCGGCTTCCACCAGCGCTTCGAAAACGCCTCCGAGGAAATCGATGCCGGCGAAGGCAAACTTCATGAACATCCCCGGGGCGTGGTGGCGAGACGTGCGACTCTACGGATGGGGCCTCACAGGCTCCACGGCAGCATGATCCGCCTTACCTAACCGATCCGGCAGGGAATGGGAGCGGTCATGAACCGGGTTGTGATCTACGGCGGAACCGGTGGCATCGGCATGGCCACGGCGCAGGCCCTGCGTAAGCGCGGTATCCGGCTGCATCTCGCGGCACGGGATCCCCAGCGCCTCGAAGACGCCGCCGCCCGTCTGGGAGACACGACCTTCACGGCCGGCGACGTCACTGACCCCGCCCATTTCACCACGGTGACGCAGGAAGCGGGCGGTTCGCTCGCAGGCCTCGTCTACGCGGTCGGGACGATCAACCTGAAGCCGCTGGCGAAGCTGACCGCCGACGACGCGGTGACGGATTACAAGCTCAACGCTCTCGGCTCTCTTCTCGCTCTCCAGGCTGCGGCGCCGGCGCTGAAAGCTGGTGCGGGCGAGGCAGGGGCGGGCGTCGTCCTGTTCTCCACCGTGGCGGTGGCACAGGGCTTTCCGGCCCATGCCTCTGTCGCCATGGCGAAGGGAGCGGTCGAGGGTCTCGCCCTGTCCCTCGCCGCCGAACTCAGCCCTCAGATCCGGATCAACGTCGTCGCCCCCTCGCTCACGCGCACGCCGCTCGCCGCTGCCATCACCGGCAACGAGACGCTGGCGTCGGGAATCGCGTCCATGCACGCACTCCAGCGCCTGGGCACGCCGGACGATATCGGCGCGCTCGCCGCCTTCCTCGTCTCGGCGGAGGCCGGGTGGATCACCGGTCAGATCATCGGCGCGGATGGCGGCCGCTCGTCCCTGCGTACGAAGGGGTGACCCACCAACGCACGCTCCGCTTCGTCCTCGGCGATCAGCTTCACCGCCGCGTTTCCTCGCTCACCGATCTCGACCCGCACTCCGACATCGTTCTCATGGTCGAGGTGTGGGAGGAGGCGACCTATGTCCGCCACCACAAGCAGAAGATCGCTTTCCTGTTCTCGGCCATGCGCCATTTCGCGGCCGATCTGGAGGCCGAGGGCATCACCGTCGACTATGTGCGCCTCGATGCGCCGGGCAATACCGGCTCGTTCACCGGAGAACTCCAGCGAGCGGTCGCGCGGCACGAACCCGACAGGATCGTCGTCACCGAGCCCGGCGAGTGGCGCGTCTGGGAGATGATGCAGGGATGGCGTGATGACCTGCCGATGCCCGTCGAGCTTCGCGAGGACAACCGTTTCCTCTGCCCGCGCTCGGATTTCGCGCGCTGGGCCGAGGGACGACACGCCCTGCGGATGGAGACGTTCTATCGCGGCATGAGAAAGCGCACCAGCCTCCTGATGAAGGACGGCGAGCCGATCGGCGGCCAGTGGAACTTCGACCACGACAACCGGAAGAAATTGCCACGCGGGCACCGCCCCCCGGAACGCCCGGGCTTCGCGCCCGATGCGATCACGTCCGAGGTCATCGCCCTGGTCGCGGACAGGTTCGCCGGGCATTTCGGCGATCTCGATGCCTTCCGCTGGCCCGTCACCCGCGCCGACGCCATCGTCGCTCTGAAGCACTTCCTGGCCGAGTGTCTTCCGCGTTTCGGCGATTACCAGGATGCGATGAAGTCGGGCGCGCCGTTTCTCTACCATGCGCTTATCTCGCCGGCCCTGAATGCGGGCCTGCTCACGGCGGGGGAGGTCTGCCGGGAAGCGGCCCGCGCCTATGACGAGGGGGCAGCGCCGCTCAACTGCGTCGAGGGCTTCATCCGCCAGATCCTGGGATGGCGCGAATATGTCCGGGGGCTCTACTGGGCCAGGATGCCGGCCTATGCCGAGACCAACACCCTCGGCGCCAAGCGTGATCTGCCCTGGTTCTACTGGTCGGGCGAGACGCGCATGAACTGCCTCGCGCAATGCGTCGCCGAGACGCGGGCCCATGCCTACGCCCATCACATCCAGCGACTGATGGTGACGGGCAATTTCGCCCTGCTGGCCGGGATCGAACCGGCGCAGGTGGAGGAATGGTATCTCGTGGTCTATGCCGATGCCTACGAATGGGTGGAGTTGCCCAACGTCCACGGCATGGTCCTGTGGGCGGATGGCGGCGTCATGGGCTCGAAACCGTATGCGGCCTCGGGCGCCTACATCAACCGGATGTCGGATTACTGCCGGGGCTGCACCTACGACGTCGCTGCCAAGTCCGGCGAAAGTGCCTGCCCGTTCAACTACCTCTACTGGAACTTCCTCATCGAGAACGCGGATCGCCTAGCGGGAAACCCGAGGATGGCGATGCCCTACCGTACCCTCGACGGATTGGGCGAGCAGCGACGGGAGGAGATCACGACTGACGCGGCCCGCTTCCTGGCCGGCCCGGAGATGCGTCCCGCCCCGCCCTGAATCTCACCAGGGCTGCCAGACGGCCAGGGTGACATAGGGGCTTCCCCCGCCATCGGTTTCGGTCTGGTAGCCGAGCGAGGCGCGGAAACTCACGTCGCCGATGCGAAAGTCGGTGGCGTGGACACCGATCCCGAACTTCGAGTAGCCGCTTCCATCCAGATAGACGGTAGCCTCCGGGCCGAGATAGGTCCCCCACAGACCATGACCCCAGGCGAGCCGGCCCCAGGCGCTCTGGCGCGTCGAGCCGAGGATCGCAGTGGCGGTGAGAAGAGTGGTTTGCGTCGGCCGCGCCCAGACCTCCCCGTGCAGCCTGATGCCGTAGCGGTCGGGCAGAACCAGCGTGCCGACGACGTTCCGCTCCACTTCGATGCTTCCCTCCGGACCAGCGAAAGCGGCGACCACGCCCCAATCGCGGAACCATTGGTATCCGGCGAGCACAGCTCCGAGCGCCGTAAGGCGCGTCTGATCCGTGGAAATGCCCCGTATCGTCGGGCCGCGTTCGGCCCTCGCCCCTGCGCCGCCGCTCGCGAGGATAGCGAAACCGTCCCGATCGCGCCCGTCGAACGTGATCTTCGCGCCCGCCGTGATGAAGGGCGATGCTCCGGCATCGAGGCTGTCGAAGATCAGTGCCGAGATCGAGCCCTCTTCCGATTGAGCCGGGTTCGAGACGAGGCCACAGCAGAGTGCGGCGCAGCACATGAGTATCGGATGAGCCGAATGCAGTGACCGTCTCGTCGATCTGGCCGGTCGTCCCACGTCCCTTCTCGCTCCGTATTACCGGAGGGCAAATGTACGACATCCTATGAGAAGTTGTACTGGTTCGTGAGTATTGGACTGTGGGTCGTGCGCGCAGACCGCCCAAGACGATTCGGGAACAGGCGCCGTTTTGCTTTTGTTCTATTTGATAAAACTTCAGGATGTATTTGCTTGATTTTAGGTTGCGGAGTGTCCGTGGTCGATCTGCCGGTATGTTCGGTCCGCCTCGGCAATGGTGGACCCGCGATGCCGCATGGAGGTCAAAGCTGATTCGGTTGGCGTCGGGCGGGGACTAGGATAGAGCCCGCGGCAGGACCGTCGCCAAAGGCCGAGTTTCTTGTCACCAGCTGCTCGAACGTCCGAAGTTCTCACGGTGCTCGCGGCACAGGAGACGGATCGCTTGACCATCGGCGACATCGTCGCGGTGCTGAAGGACCGTGCCTTCGCCCTGCTCATCGTCATCCTCGGCCTGCCAAATTGCCTGCCGATGCCCCCGCCGATCCCCCTGGTCTGCGGCCTGCTGCTGTTGCTCGTGGCCGTTCAGATCACGGCGGGGATGTCGTCGCCTTGGCTGCCCCGCGCGCTCCTGAGCCGCTCGATCGCCCGGAGCGACGTTGAGCGTGCCGCCAAGCGCGCGGTGCCGCTGCTGCGGCGCCTGGAACGCTGGTCGCGTCCGCGCATGAGCCTGTTCGAGACCGGGCTCGGCATGCGGACGGTGGGGCTGATCCTTCTCACCCTGTCCCTGGCGCTGGTCGTGGCAGCGCCTCTTGTGGGACAGATCCCCCTCGGTCTGGCCATTTGCCTCGTCGGCCTCGGCCTCGTCGAGCGGGATGGCCTGCTGGTCGTCATGGGTCTCGGCGTCGGTGCCGTCGGCGTGCTTCTGAACGCCGGCTTCGTCTACGCCATCGTCTCGGGCCTCATGAGCCTCTTCAGCGTGTAGACTTTGACCAGGTATCCCTGACCCCGACCCACGGTTGGGATCAGGGAGGTCCGGCGGACGCCCGCCGCCGCGCAGTCGCGCGGGCAGACCTCGATGAGTCGGGCTGATCGGGGTCCGGTGCTAGCCTTCGAGGTGGCGCGGCTTGAACAGGCGCCAGACGAGGCCGCCCCTCGGTCCGAACAGGAGCGAGACGAGGTAGAGACTTCCCGCCGCCAGCACGATCGCAGGCCCTGTGGGCAGGTCGGCGCGATACGAGGCGGTGAGTCCGGCAAAGCTCGATACCATCGCCACCACCATCGCCATGGGGATCAGGCCCGACAGGTCGGCCGCCCAGAACCGCGCGGTGATCGCCGGCAGCAGCATCAGTCCCACCGCGAGCAATGTCCCGAGGGCCTGGAAGCCCCCCACGAGGTTCATCACCACGAGGCCGAGGAAGGCGTAATGCACCGGGCCCCCGGCACGGCTCACCGTGCGCAGGAACAGCGGGTCGACACATTCCATGACGAGGGGGCGGTAGAGCGCGGCGAGGGCGAACAGCGTCACCGTGGCGATCCCGCCGAGGAGCATGAGCGCCGGATCGTCGAGGGCCAGGACCGTCCCGAACAGGATGTGCAGGAGATCGATCTGCGAGCCGCGCAGAGAGACGAGCAGCACGCCGGCCGCCAGGGAGATCAGGTAGAAGGCGGCGAGACTCGCATCTTCCTTGATCGAGGTCGTCCGGGTGACGATGCCGGCGAGCAGTGCCACGAACAGACCGGCGGCGAGGCCCCCGATGGTCATGGCCGGCAGGGATAGGCCGGCGACGAGGAAACCGACCGCGGCGCCGGGCAGGATCGCATGGCTCATGGCGTCGCTCATCAGGCTCATGCGCCGCAGCATGAGAAAGACCCCCACCGGCGGGGCCGACAGAGAGAGGGCGAAGCAGCCGGCCAGCGCCCGGCGCATGAAGCCGAACTCGATGAAGGGACCGAACAGGAGATCGATCACGCGGCGTGTCCGTGGTCGTGACGATGATCGTGCGCGTGACCATGGGGATGATCGTGAGAGTGATCATGCAGGTCCCCGCCTTCGGAAGGGGGTGGTGCGTGGTGATGCCCGTCGCCGCGCCCGCATATGGCGGCGTCCTCGTCCCAGGCCTCGGACAGGGCCTGCGCGCGCGCGAGGTTCTCCCGGGTCAGCACCGTTCCGGTCTCGCCCCAGGCCACCGGCTCGCGGGCCAGTAGCAGCGTCGTCGGAAAATGTGCCTTGACCTGATGCAGGTCGTGCAGGGCCGCGACGATGGTGCGGCCCTCCCCGTGCCATCCGCGGATCAGGGCGATCAGATCGGCCGTGGTGCGCCCGTCGATCCCGGTGAACGGCTCGTCGAGGAGGATGATGCGAGCGTCTTGGACGATGAGGCGCGCGAACAGGGCGCGCTGGAACTGACCGCCGGACAGGGTGCCGATCAGCCGGTCCTCGAAGCCGAGGAGTCCCACGGCAGCGAGGGCACGGACCAGGACCTGACGATCGGGCAGCGCGCTGCGCCAGAAGCCGAGGCGCCGCCAGCGTCCCATCGCCACCAGATCGAGGACGCTCAACGGAAAGCTGCGGTCGATCTCGCCGGCCTGGGGCAGGTAGGCGATGGCATCGGTACCACCGGGCCGGTCGATCCGTCCGTCGAGGCAGCGGATTTCACCGACGATCCCCTTGAGCAGGGTCGATTTTCCCGCGCCGTTGGGTCCGACAAGAGCGAGGAGGGCTCCGGCGGGAATGATCCCGTCCAGATGATGCACGGCGGGATGGCGATCGTAGCCGAGCGTCAAACTACGCAAGGCGATGGCGCCGGGCGGAGCGGGGGCGTGTGTCATCGTTATCCCATGGCCCAGACGATCGCCCCCCAGACCAGCCCGGACAGGATCGCGGCGAGGACCAGTCGCGAGGCGGCCCCGGCCTGGAACAGGGAACGACGGGGGGAGGGTTTGATCTGGGGAGGACGCGTCACAGCGGTTCGGGTACCAGGAAAGGGCCAGATTTGTCCGAACGGGGGCGGCGAACTATCTCTGGTGCTGATACACTGTAACATCGCATCAGTTCAACGTGCCGGACCATATCGACCGGCGATGAGGGGAGGATGGCGTGCACGACCATAGTGCCGTCCACGAGCATGCCGCCTGCTGCGGCAATGCCACAGACACGCTCGCACGGGCGGAGCGTCTCTGCGCCGAGCGCGACCTGCAATTCACGCGGCTGCGGCGGGACGTCCTCGAGGCGGTGGCGTCCGAGGCGAAGCCGCTCGGTGCCTATGACATCGCGGAGCGTCTCAGCGGGCAGGGGCGCCGGGTCGCCGCGGTCTCGGTGTACCGTGCCCTCGATTTCCTCACCGAGAACGGCCTCGTCCACCGCATCGCCAGCCGCAACGCTTTCGTCTCCTGCGGCCACCAGCACGGGGATGGTGCCGGGCTCGTCTTCCTGATCTGCCGGACCTGCGGCAGCATCGACGAGACGACCTCGCCGGAAGTGGATGATCAACTCGACAGGACTTTGGCGAAGGCCGGCTTCAAGCCCTCGAGCCGGATTCTCGAAGTCGAGGGCGAATGCGGTTCCTGCTCCGGTCGTGAGCCGAGCCCATAGCGACCCGATGCATGGGGCTCAGCGGGCGTTGCGATAGGCCCTGCGCGAGACGACCGTCTGGATCATGATCTGGATGTCGAGCCAGACCGACCAATTGTCGATGTAATGCAGGTCGTGGTTCACACGCCGCTCCATGTCGAGATCGGTCAGGGTCTCGCCGCGCAGACCGTTCACCTGTGCCCAGCCGGTGATGCCGGGCATCACGTTGTGGCGACGGGCATATTGGGCGATCCGCCGCTCGAAGCTGCGATCGTGGGCGAGGGCGTGAGGACGCGGACCCACCAGGGACATCTCCCCCATCAGGACATTGATGAGCTGGGGCAATTCATCGAGGTTCGTCCGGCGCAGGATGGCGCCGATCCGGGTGATCCGTGAATCGTGGCGGGTCGCCTGTCGGAAGACGGCGTTCTGCTCAGTCTTCATACTGCGGAACTTGAACACGCCGAACGCCTGCTGGTTGAAGCCGTAGCGGCGCTGGCGAAAGAAGACCGGCCCGGGGCTGTCGAGCTTGATCAGCAGGGCAATGGACGCCAGCAGCGGTGCGAGCAGGAGCAGCGCGATGGCGGCGAGGGCCATGTCGAGGCCGCGTTTCAAAGCGATCTCGGTGAAGCTGAGCGGCCGGCGCCCGATATTGATGCCCGACAGCCGCCCGACCCGCGCGAGCTTGAGATCAGGGAAACGGTCCATGACCGAGCCGGGACGTAGATGGAGGGCGGCCGGCACGCGCAGGAACGCCTCGGTGCAACGCTCGATATCCGCCGCATCCGTCCAGGGAACCAGGATGAAGACGTCGTCGGGCCGCAGGAAGCGCACCACCGACACCGCGAGGTCGAGATCCTCCGCCATCTGGCTCTGGCGCACCGACGCGTCCTCGCGTGGATCGACCCGCCGCAGGTAGCTGGTTCCGACCACGCGCAGGTTCAGGGCTTTTGCGTCGTTATTGGCGTGGAAGCTGGCGATGTCATCTTCGAAGCCGACGAGATGGATGCGATTGATCGACGGCGAGCTCGGGCTCGTGGTCTGCCGGATCAGGCCCACGACGACGAGACGGGACAGGTAGAGGGCCGGCAGACCGGCCAGGAAGAAACCGATGGCCGTGGCGCGCGAGAACTCGGTCGTGGTCTTGGTCGCGAAGCCGACGACGAGAACGATCGCCCAGGCGGCCAGCCAGAGGCTCGCCATGCGGCGGCGATGGGGGCCTTGGGTGAGTTGAGTCTCGATCCTGTACTCGTCGCGAACGAGATTGGTCAGGAGTACGAAGACGGACACCAGGGCCCCCAGCTGGAAGCTCCCGGTCATTCCCGTGGTGATCTGCTGGTCGAACGCGAACTCGTAGTAGATCGCCTCTACCAGATAGGCGGTGACGATGATCGCCGCGAGGTCGGAGGCCGCTAACGCCATGGATAGGCCGAACCGGAGCGTACCTCCCCACCGTCGCGGAAGGACCGCCGCCCAGGCATCACGCCGGGCGCTCTGAGCCGAGGGCAGGCTCTCGTAGATTTCGGGAAGACGTTGCTGGAACATCTGGGACGCCGTGTACCGAAGGGAGACCAGGATCGTGCCAGAACGGGTCAGTATCCCGTCCGGCCAACCTTATCTCTGCCAGGTCCGCAAAGCTCGGACCCGGTGGCGTCGTGCCGGAACTGCCGCCTCGCCCGGAGGGGCCGTCACTTGAGGAATTGTCGTGCGACCGAGGCTTGCTCGGCCTCGATATTTCCCTCGCGCCGATCCGGCATTTGGGTGGTCTCATCGACCTGAACGGCGGCTTCCAAGTAAAAAACTCATCTTGCGAAGCCGGAAGACCGCTTTGTCGACGGCAGGACCAACTCGCGCAGCCCCGAAAGCGGATTGCCGCCGATACAGATGGGCCGGCAGGCGATTGCAGCGCCTACCGCGCGGTGCAGCTTTACCCTGGCGAAGCGAATGAGGTGTATGCAAGGTCTGGCGGACCTACCCGTCGCGTGGTGGTGCACCATATACTTTGGACCGCGTGAGCCAGAGGATGCAGCGGCGAGGGAGGGCGATCAGGCAGTGGTTTCCGGATGTGTCCGGGACGAGGATCCGTCCTCCGTCTTGGCCAAGGTCTGGATGGGCTCGAAGCCCTCGAATTGGGGATGGCCGAGATAGAGAGGTTTCGTCGAGGGTGCCCGGCTATGCGCCTTTCGAAACTGCTCTGACCGGGTCCAGGCTTCAAAAGCCGATTTGGAGGCCCAAACGGTATGGGATGCATAAAGGACATGGTCTTCATAGGCTGGGCCGCGAAGCAGCTGGAACTCTACGAAGCCTTCCATTTCGCCAAGTTGGCTATCACGACCGAGCCAGACCTGTTCGAATTCTTCCGTTGCGTCGGGGACGACCTTGAATCGATTCATAGCGATGAACATCGAGGACCTTCTTCGTCAGGCCAGTCCGAGGGTCGACCGGCCGCCTGGGGTGCTATCCTAGGCCTTAAGAGGCGGATTAAAAAATAATATGAAAACGATTAATTTTCGTCTAAATAGTGCTTTTTGCGTCATTGTCATCATGAGTTAGAAGAGCGGATTCATTTCGTTTGCGTTGGGGCTTCACTGGGTGACCGTCGTTTGCATGGGCAAATTTGCGGTCACCCTTGCCATCCTTGCCTCATTTGTGGTCAAGCTGTTTTCGCGCATGCTTGATCCTATCGTACCGATGGTGTTCTTTGGATGTTCCAGGACATTGCCGGTCCTCCGGGGGCGGACCGTGAAGATGATAGACTCACATTCGTGTGACCCTTAACCCTTCCGAATGAGTCGCGTGGCAGATGGCGACTTGGTTGGGGATCGAAACAGCCGGCCAAGACCGTATTGAGCACTGAAACGAGTGATGATGCCCAAGCAAACCACCGACGTCGACCGCCTAGTTGGGTTGCGAATCACCGCCTTGCGTAAGGCCCGCGGCCTGAGCCAGACCGCGCTCGGAACCGCCGTTGGCGTAACGTTCCAACAGGTCCAGAAGTACGAAAAGGGGCAGAACCGAGTCGGTGCCGGGCGTCTCCGCGAGATTTCCCGCCTTCTGGAGGTTCCGGTCTCGGCGTTCTTCGAGGAAGACGATGCGGGCGGAACGCAATCCGAAGTGTTCGGCTTCCTGAGCGCTCATGGGGCGATCGAGCTTCTTCAAGCCTACGCGTCCATTGAGGACGACCAGCTTCGGCGTGATGTTCTGGCACTCGTCCGGACCGCAGCAAAGATGGGAAAACGTTCAGAGCTCCCCGTCGCTGTTTGAACGTTTTTCCATCATCCAATGAGATGGAAGAAACTTCCGGACACGTGACCGCATCGGTGGCCGGCCATCCCTTGCGAAACGCCTTCCGCGTCGGTCACCGCCGCTAAGGCGATGTCTTCGCCCGGTGGAGGTGTGAGCTCGCTCGCATAGTGAAACTCGTGGCCGACGAGGCGTGAACCCGCTCTTCCGAGGGCGCCGTCGCCGACGAGCGTCGCCACGCGGTAGCCCAGATGCAGTCGCCGCACCTTGTAGGAGGTCGCGACCGGAAGCAGATCCGCCATCGCATGCGTGACGCCGGCCGCGTCTTCCAGGCTGCGTCCGAGGACCATGTAGCCGCCGCACTCGCCATGGACGGGATTGCGTTCGGCAAAGCTCCGGAGGCCGTTCAGGAACCGGCCCGCCGCTGCCAGTTTCCCGGCATGAAGCTCAGGATATCCGCCCGGTAGCCAGCAGGCGTCGCAGCCCTCCGGGGGCGCCTCGTCGGCGAGGGGTGAGAAGGCGACCAGTTCGGCGCCGGCGGCGCGCCAGCCCGCCTCCATATGCGGATAGAGAAACGAGAAGGCCTCATCCGACGCGATGGCGATGCGCTGTCCCGGGGGAGGGGGGAGGACGGCATCCGATACCTCCGGAAGACGACCCGCGGCCGCCGCGAGGATGGCGTCGAGATCGAGGCTCGCCTCCGCCAGATCGGCGAGGCGGTCGAGCCGCGCGGCGAGGTCTCCCGTTTCGCGGGCCTGGACCAGACCGAGATGACGCTCGGGCAAGGCGAGGCTCGCATCGCGCATGAGCACTCCGAGGACCGGGATGCCGACCCGCGCGAGACCGGCCTCGACCAGACGCCGATGGCGGGCGCTGGCGACCTTGTTCAGCACGACGCCGGCGATGCGGAGTCGGGGATCGTAGCGGGCGCAGCCGAGCGCCACGGCGGCGGCCGATTGGGCGGCCCCCGAGACGTCCACGACGAGGAGCACCGGCCAGCCATAGCGGGCGGCGATGTCGGCATTGGCGCCGGTCCGGCCCTCGCTGGCGACGATGCCGTCGAACAGGCCCATGGAGCCTTCGGCGATGACGATATCGGCGCCATGGCCCGCCATCGCCGCCACCGAATCGAGCATGGCATCCGGCATGGCGAAGCTGTCGAGATTGACGCTGGGATAGCCCGTGGCGGCCTGGTGAAAGGCCGGGTCGATATAGTCCGGCCCGCATTTGGCGCCGCGCACGGCGAGGCCGCGCCGGGCGAGCGCCCGCATCAATGCCAGCGTCACGGTGGTCTTGCCCGAGCTCGACCGTGGGGCGGCAACGAGAAGGCCGGGCGGATGCGATCGGTCCGTCTTCGTCATGACTCGACTCCGGGGGCCGGATGCCCCGTGGGACGGAAGCGCCGGTCGTAATCGGTGGAGTAGAGCGCGCTCTCGCGGAACTCGCTGGCCGCGAGGGCCGGGCCGACGAGGATCAGCGCCGTCCGCTCGAGACCGGCGGCGCGTACATCCTCCGCGATGGTGGCGAGGGTGCCTGAGATAACGCGCTCGTCCGGCCAGGTGGCGCGGAACACCACGGCGGCGGCGCAATCCGCCCCGTAGAACGGCACGAGCTCGGTCACCACGGTATCGATCACGTGGATGGAGAGGTGCAGGGCCAGGGTCGCGCCGGTGGCGGCGAAGGCTTGGAGCGTTTCGCGCTCAGGCATGGCGCTGGCGCGGCCGGAGGTCCGGGTGAGGACCACGGATTGGGCTAGGCCCGGCACGGTGAGTTCGCGCCGGAGCAGGGCGGCGGCGGCGGCGAAGGACGGCACGCCCGGTGTCACCGTGTAGGGAATGCCGAGCCGGTCGAGGCGGCGGGTCTGTTCGGCCAGCGCGCTCCAGATCGAGAGGTCGCCCGAATGCAGCCGCGCCACATCCTTCCCGGCCTCGTGCGCGGCGGTGATCTCGGCCACGATCGCGTCGAGGTCGAGGGGGGCGGTGTCGACGATGCGGGCGTCGGACGGGCACCAGGACAGGATCTCCGGCGCCACCAGCGAACCGGCATAGAGGCAGACGGGGCAGCGCGCGATGAGATCGCGCCCGCGGATCGTGATGAGGTCGGCCGCACCGGGGCCGGCGCCGATGAAATGTACGGTCATTCCGCCTGAGTGGCGAAATACGCGGGAAGCGCAAGGGCACATGTCACCGCTGGTGACGCGATGCGCGGCAGAATGAGGGTTCCGCCCTCGCCGGCCACGGCCAGAGCGGCGGCTTCCGCCACCGATCCGACCCCCCGGCTCGCCTCGATCCGGCCCGAGCGGGTCGGTACACGCGCATCGACGGCGATCATCTCGGCGGGTGACCTTCCGACGGGTACGAGGCCGAACACAGCGGCGGCCTCGACGATCGACGGTTCATTCGCGCGGTCTTCAGCGGTGGCGATCGCGCCGAGCCGGTCCGGCACATGGCCGCTTTCGGCAAGCGCGCGGTGGATCAGGGCGACAATCTCGCCGGGCATGGCTCCGTGCCGGAAGCCGATGCCGGCTACGATGAGACGGGTTGCCCACGTATCTCGAAGGGCCGGATCATCGTCAGACAAATCGCGGGCCCCTCCTCCCCACAAGGGGGAGGGGAAGCGCGTCAGGCATCGCCAAGCCGCCCGTCACCGCTTCGTCCACACCCATTGCGTCACCGGCATTGCGGCGCGCCAGCCGTGGAGATGGCCGACCGGGTCGGCATGGGCCACCGACAGCCGCTTCAGCTGCCCGCCGAGACGGGCGAAGGCGCCAAGCAGAACCGCCTCGCCCTCGAGGGTGACGACGTTGGCGACCAGCCGGCCCCCAGGCCCGAGGGCGTCGAGGGCGCGGTCGAGCACGCCAGGACGCGCGACCCCGCCGCCGATGAAGATCGCGTCCGGCCGCTCGAGCCCTTCCAGGGCGGCGGGCGCCTCGCCCTCGACGACGCGCAGATCCGGTACTCCGAGGCGGGCGGCGTTGCGGGCGATCCGCGCCGCACGGGCCGGGTTCGCCTCGATGGCCAGCGAGCGCAGGCTGGAACCGCGCAGCATCCACTCGATGGAGATGGAGCCGGCTCCGGCGCCGATGTCCCAGAGGCGCTGGCCGGCGCGGGGGCGCAGGGCGGCGAGGGTCACGGCGCGAATATCGGCTTTGGTGAGCTGGCCGTCATTCTCGAACCAGGCATCGTCGAGGCCGGGGCTCAGGCTGACGACGCGTGCATCGGAATCGGCCACGACCTCTACCGCCAGGGTGTTGAGCGGATCGATCCCGGTGAGGGAGAACGCATCGGCCCTTGCTTCGAGGCGGCGCTCACGCGGGCCACCCATGGCCTCGAGAACGACGAGGCGAGAGGCGCCGAAACCCCGCTCCGTAAGTAGGGTGGCGACGGCCTCCGGCGTCGTCTCGTCCCAGGTCAGGGTGAGGAGGCGGGCGCCGGGCTGGAGATGAGGTACGATCCGCTCCAATGCCCGCCCGTGCAGGGTGATGCAGGTGGTCTCGGCGAGCGGCCAGCCGAGGCGCGCCGCCGCGAGGCTGAATGCCGAGGGGTGGGGGAACACGCACATCTCGGCCGCCGGAAGCAGCCGCGCGATCTCTGCGCCGATGCCGAAATGGAACGGGTCGCCGGTAGCGAGAATGCAGGTGGTCCGTCCGCGCCGAGCGAGGAGGCCGGGATAAGCGTCGGAGATCGGGCGCGGCCAGACCCGCGTCTCGGCCCTCAGCGGTGCACCGAGGGCGAAATGGCGGGCTCCGCCATAGACCACCTCCGCACCGTCGAGGGCAGCTGCGGCGGCGGGGCTCAGGCCCGCCCGCCCATCCTCGCCGATCCCGATGATGGTGAGCCAGGGGGCGGTGCTCGACACGGGGGCGGCGCTCATGGACAAGGTTGCCGGATAGGGAGAGGGCGACGATGCGAGTTCTGATCCTCGGCGGCACCACCGAGGCGAGCGCTCTGGTGAAGGGACTCGATCCGAGGATCGATGCGACCTTGTCGCTCGCCGGCCGTACCAGCGCGCCGAAGCGCGAGCCGGTACGCACCCGTATCGGCGGTTTCGGCGGCCCTGATGGCCTGGCCGCGTGGATCGCCGAGAACCGGATAGAGGCGGTAATCGACGCCACGCATCCGTTCGCGGCGCGGATCAGCCGCAACGCGGCGCTCGCCTGCGAGCGGACCGGTGTGGCGCTCCTCGCCATCCGCCGCCCGGCCTGGGAGCGCATTCCGGGGGATCGCTGGACCGAGGTCGAGACCATGGCGGAGGCCGCACTCACCCTCGGCGAGACGCCCCAGCGCGTGTTCCTGACGATCGGCCGTCTTGAAGTTGGCGCCTTCGCGACTGCTCCGCAGCACGATTACGTCGTCCGCGCCATTGAGCCCATCGGCGATGCCCTGCCGGTGCCGCGTCTCACCGAGATCGCTGCGCGCGGTCCCTTCGGTGAGGCCGCCGAGATGACGTTCCTCGCCGAGCGGCGGATCGAGATTCTGATCACCAAGAATTCCGGTGGCCCCGCCACCTACGGCAAGATCGCCGCCGCCCGCGCGCTCGACGTGCCGGTGGTGATCGTACGCCCGCCCGATAAGCCGGATGTCGACAGCGTGCCGGATGCCGAGGGCGCGTTGGCGTGGCTGCGGGAGCGCCTGAACCACTGAAGCCCAACCCTGACCCTCATCCTGAGGTGCCCGCGAAGCGGGCCTCGAAGGAGGCCTCCAGTTCTCGCAGTGCTGACTGGAGGGCTCCTTCGAGGCCTTCGCTTCGCTGCGGCACCTCAGGATGAGGTGGATTGGTTGGGGAGTTGGGGGAGCCACGCTGCTGCGTCCCGCCCTCACGCCGGCACGCTGCGCGGGGTGTAGACGAAGGGCGTCGCGTCACCGCGTGGGATCAGCCGGGTGCTGGAAGCGCCGATAATGACCATCGTCGCCATATCCGCCTTGGTCTCCCGAGCCTGCGCCAGGGTGAGGATCCGGATCGCCTCGTCCGGGCGGGAGACCGCGCGGGCGAAGATGACCGGCGTCTCCGGTGCGCGGTGCTCGGCCGCCAGACCGAGCGCGGCCCCGAGCTGCCACGGCCGGGCCGACGAGATCGGGTTGTAGAGGGAGATCACGAAATCGGCCCGCAGCACCGCCTCGAGCCGCGCGGTGATGACCTCCCAGGGCTTGAGGTTGTCGGACAGCGACATCGCGCAGAAATCGCCGCCGAGGGGCGCGCCGAGGCGGGCGGCGGCCGCCAGCATCGCCGTGATGCCTGGCTCGACCGTAATGGCGAGGTGGCGCCAGGCCGGGTCGCCGGTCTCCACCGCCTCGAAGATTGCCGCCGCCATGGCGAAGACCCCCGGATCGCCGCCGGACACCACCGCGACCCGGCGGCCGGAGGCGGCGAGCCGGAGCGCATGGCCGGCACGGTCGATCTCGACGCGGTTGTCGGTGGCGTGTTTCGTCAGCCCCGGACGATCGGGCACGCGGGCGACGTAGGGGATGTAGCCGATGAGGTCCTGCGCCTGCGCCAGGGCCTCGCTCGCCGCCTGGGTGAGGAGACGCGGATCGCCCGGCCCGAGGCCGACGACCGTGACGGAGCCGGTCACGGGCGGCGCCCCTCGCCGGGGACCAGGACCATCGAGAAGTAGGGGGCGTCGTCGTCCGGCTTCTCGGCCAGCGCGATCACTTTCTCGCCGGCCATGGTGCCGCGTTCCACATAGACCGCGCGATCGAGGAGGCCGGTCTCGGCCAAAGCACGGCGCACCTTCGGCAGGTGGCGGCCGAGCTTCATGATGACGGCGGCGTCGGTGATGCGCAGGCGCTCCACCAGGGCGTCATGGCCCAGCGTCGCCGGTAGAATGGTCAGTACGTCGTCGCCCCAGGTGATCGGCGTTCCGGCCCTGGTCCAGCAGCCGGACATGCCGGTGACGCCGGGCACCACCTCCACCGGGAAACGGTCCTTCAGGCGCCGCCACAGATGCATGAACGAGCCGTAGAAGAACGGGTCGCCCTCCGACAGGATCGCGACGTCGCACCCGGCCCCGAGATGGTCGGCGATCCGCGTCGCCGCATCGTCGTAGAAAGACGCGAGGGCGGAGACGTACTCGCCATGCTCGGGCGGAAGCTCGGTGGTGTAGGGATAGACCAGCGGCATCTCGCGGGCCGGGTCGCGCATCACCGCATCGGCGATGGTGCGGGAATTGCCGCGCCGGCCCTTCTTGCAGAAATGCACCAGGACCGGCGCCTCGGCCAGGAGCTTCATGGCGCGCACGGTGAGATAATCCGGGTCGCCCGGCCCCATCCCGACGCCGTAGAGCGTGCCGGTGGTGACCTGTCGCGGGATCTCGGTGACGTCCGCCGGCTCGGCGGGGGGAAGCCGCTCGCTCGAATCCATCACTCGATCTCGTTGGCGAGGGCGTTGATCGCGGAGGCGGTCATGGCGCTGCCGCCGCGCCTTCCATGAACGACGATGAAGGGCACCCGACCGTCGCGGGCGAGGGCCTCCTTCGATTCGGCGGCCCCCACGAAGCCGACGGGGATACCGATGACCGCCGCAGGCGGGGCGACGCCTTCATCGAGCAGTTCGAGCAGCCGGAACAGGGCGGTCGGCGCGTTGCCGACGGCGACGATGCTGCCGGGAAGATGCTCGCGCCAGAGTTCCATGGCGGCGGCCGTGCGGGTCGTGTTCATCTCGGCGGCGAGGCCGGGCACGCGAGGGTCGGTCAGGGTGCAGATCACCCGGTTGTCGGCGGGAAGGCGCGAGCGGGTGACACCGTCGGCGACCATGCGCACATCGCACAGGATCGGTGCTCCGGCTTTGAGCGCGGCCTCGCCGCTGGCGGCGAAATCCTCGGAGGCTTCCACGTCTTTGGGCAGGTCGGTCATGCCGCAGGCATGGATCATCCGCACGACGACGCGTTCGGCGGTGCCGGAGAAGCGGGCGAGGTCGGCCTCGGCGCGGATCATGGCGAAGGATCGGGCGTAGATCGCCTGTCCGTCGCGCAGATAGTCGAGGCGCGAACTCATGGGGATGTCCTGAAAGCGTGGGCGAGGGTGTCGGGATAGGCCGGATCGGCCCTCCTTACGCGCTCCAGCGCCGCGTCGAAAGTGAGGAGGGTCGCCGGCAATGCATCGGGCCGGCCGTCGAGGACGATGCCATAGAGGCCATTGCGTCCGACCAGGGTGAGCGAGGCGGCGGCAGGATGGGCACAGCCCTTGGCGCAGCCGGAGACATGGGCCGACAGGCCTTGCGCCGAGAAGGCCTCGAAGGCGTCGGCCAGCCGTGCCGCGTCGATAAGCGTCGTCGTCGAGCCGGAAGCGCAGGCCGGCGCTCCCGGACAGGCGGCAACCGCCCGCCTCGGATCGTCCGGCTCCGTCAAGAAGCCTGCCGCCGCGAGGATGGGTCGCACCGCCTCCGCCGCCGCCGCGTTGGGGGCAACGAGCAGAAACCCCCTCGTCGGCGAGAGCCGCAGGGGCTCCATCCCGAGAATTTCGGTCGCATCGGCGAGGGAGTCCAGGGCGTCCGCCGTGCAGCGGCCGAAGGGCGCGTCGAGCAGGATGCCGACGGGCGAAGCTTCGCTCGGGGGGGATTCGTGCTGTCCGCGAGCGATGGGAAGATGTGAGTTCAGGGCAAGTAGGCCAGGACGCGGTAGCGGTGCGCCAGGAGGAGGCGTTGCGGAGCGCAGGCCGAGGCCGAGCGCCAGGCCGCTCCTGTCCAGGGAGGATAGATCCCGCATCCGGCGCTCACCGCTCTCGGCGAGCCGGCGCAAGGCGGCGTCGAGGACAGAATGCACGCCGTCGGCCGGGACATGCCACCAAGCCGCATCGCCTGCGAGCTGCAACACCAAGCCCTCCGCCGTGGCGACGAGATGGCAATCCGGCTGGGCCCCGCCGAGGCAGGCGTCGCACTCCGCCGCCTCGACGGCGACCAGCGCCTTGGGCGGCAGGCCCGGGATCGCCAACCCGATGGCCTCGATCGCCCCGGCCAGGGTCGGAATGTCGATGGCCGTCGCTTCGAGGCCGGCGAGCGGCGCGGTCAGGGTGAGCCGCTGTGGCCCGCCGTCGCTACGCACATCGTCGAGCGCGGCCGCGCCGAGGGCCTCCGCGAGGCCGCAGCGGGTTGCCTCGGTGACGCCCCGGACCTGTAGGTTCGCCCGCGCCGTCACGTCGATATGGCCGTTGCCGAAGCGGCGCGCGCCTTCCGCCACCGCCCGCGCCTGCGCCGGCGTAAGGATGCCCAGTGGTGGATGCACGCGGGCAAGCAGCCCGTCCCCCGTCGGCATCGGCCGGGCGAGGCTCGGGCACCAGCCCCGGCGTGCAGGCTCCGGAGAGACGCGGCGCGGCGCGCTCATTCGGCAGCCTCCGGCATCAGCTCGTCGGCGGCCATGGCGTTGCGGCGGGTGGTCCAGAGGCCGCGCCGGCGCGCTTCGTCGAACCGTTCGAGGATGGCGCGGGCGGCATCGGGATTGGCCGCGCGCAGGGCATTGAACGTATCGAGATCGGCGATCATCGCCCCGTAGAGCCGGTCGAGATCGGAGTCGGAGATGGCGTCCGTGGCGGCGGCGAGGACGAAGACCGCGTCGATCCCCTGTGCCAGTTCCTGGGCGCCGCGATAGCCGTGGCGCAGCTGCGCCGCGATCCAGCGCGGGTTCGCGAGCTTGGCACGGATGAGGCGCGCCGCATCCTCGCGGGCGGTGCGCGCCTTGGGCTTTTCCGGGTCGGCAACGTCGAGGCTGTAGAGTGCGGGAGCGCGCCCGCCGAGCGCGGCGGCGGCGGAGAACCCTCCCATGGCATCGGCCGCGGCGTCGCCGTCGAGGAGGTCCCGTTCGGCGACATCGAAGGCGTGGACATAGGCGTCGGCCTGCGCGACGCGGGTGGCGAAGCCCGCATCGGCCATGTCCTCGATCCCGCCATAGGCATGCGAGGTGGCGTCGAGATAGGCTTGGCCGAGATCGTCGCGGCTCTGCCATTGTCCGTCGAGGGCGAGTTCGCCGGCACCGGCGCCGTAGCGGCCGGGTGCTGCGCCGTAGACACGGGCGGAGGCCTCGCCCCGGCGGCGCGCGGCGGCAAGGGGGTTCTCGTCGTCCTCCTCGTCGCGCTCGGCGACGGCAGATGCCGCGCGGGCGAGGAGGGAGAGGGTCTCGGGAAAGGTGTCGCGAAACGCGCCCGAGACACGCAGAGTCACGTCGATGCGCGGCCGGTCGAGGAGGGCGAGCGGCATCACCTCGAAACCGGTGACGCGGGTGGAGGCATGGTCCCAGGTCGGGCGCACGCCCATGAGTGCCAGGGCATGCGCCACGTCCTCGCCGCCGGTGCGAAGGGTCGGAGAGGCCCAGAGATCCATGACGATGCGGGCCGGGTAGTCGCCCTCGTCCTGCAGGTAGCGCCGGACCACCGCATCGGCGGCTTTCGAGCCGAGCAGCGTGGCGGCCCGCGTCGGCAGGCTGCGCGGATCCAGCGTGGTGAGGTTGCGCCCCGTGGGCATCACGTCGGTCCGCCCGCGAGAGGGCGAACCGGCGGGGCCTGGGGGAACGAAGCGTCCGTCGAGGGCCGCGAGCAGTCCCTCGCGCTCGGCGACCGCGCAGGCTCTCACAGGGGCCGGCGCGTCGTCCGGTGCCGATCCGAACACGTGGAGCCCGTCGCGGGTGGTCACCTCACCGAGATCGCACAGATGCGCGTCGAGGGCGGTGAGCGCGTCGGCCATGGGAGTGTCGGCGTCGATCCCGGCGCCCGACAGAAGGCCGGCATCGGCCGCATCGTCGAGGATCGCGCGGGCGATGATGTCTGCCCGTCGCGGATCGAGCACGCTGGCCGAGGAATATTCCTCCACGAGTTCGCGTAGCCGTGCGGCCTCCGGGGTCAAGCCGGCGCATTCGGTTTGCGGCGTCAAGTGGCCCAGCGCGATGCCGCCGAGCCGGCGTTTCACCGGGGCCGCCTCGCCGGGATCGTCGACGATGAAGGGGTAGATTACGGGCATGTGCCCAATCGCCCGTGCCGGCCAGCAGGCCGGCGACAAGGCCACCGCCTTGCCCGGCAGCCATTCGGTGGTGCCGTGGGTGCCGAGATGGATCAGGGCGTCGAACCCTTCCCGCAATCCGAGATGGAAGGCGAGATAGGCATGGGTCGGCGGCTCGTCGGGGTCGTGATAGCCCGCCTTGCGATCCGCCGCCCGGCCACGATTGGGCTGAAGGAAGACGGCGAGGCCGGCGCTTCGTTCTTGGTCGTCCCCACCACCGACCTCATCCTGAGGTGCCAGCGCATAGCGCTGGCCTCGAAGGAGGCCTCCAGGACCCTTTACGGAGACTGGAGGTCTCCTTCGAAGCCGCTGACGCGGCGCCTCAGGATGAGGTCGAGCGTCGGACGGAGAACTGTCGAGCACCATCGGGAAGCGGAACGCTCCGTCGGTGCAGACCGGGTCGGCCTCCGGCTCGCCCCACCGTCGATCGAGCGTGCCGCGCTCGTCCGGCGATAGTGTGGAGAGCCAGTCGCGATAGGCCGCGAGCGGCACCGCGAAGGTCGGAGCCTCCTTCGTGAGCGCGTGCATCAGAGCGTCCGGCTCCGGCAGGTGGCCCACCGCATAGCCGGCCTGCCGCAGCGTCTCCGCGATGGTCCCCGCACTCGCCGGCGTGTCGAGCCCCACGGCGAAGCCGGCCCGGCCGCCCCGGGCGGGGTAGTCGGACAGGACCAGGGCGAGGCGACGTCCTGCACGCGGCCGATGCTTCAGCGCCACCCAGGCGGAGGCGCGGTCGGCCAGGGCCGCGATGCCGGCCGGGAAGGGAACGGCGCGGCGCTCGCTGAACCCATCGAGGTCCGGCCCGTCCTCCTTGAACGAAATCGGGAAACCGGAGAGCCGTCCGTCGAATTCGGGAAGCGCCACCTGCATGGCGAGGTCGGCGGCGTTCATTCCCCGCGCCGAGGCTTCCCAGGCTTCCCGTGAGGCCCCGATCGTGTAGGCCTGCAGAATGGGCGCGTCGGCTGAATCGAGGACGAATCCAGCATCCTCCCGCGCGGAGAAGGCCGTCGCCGCGATGACGATGTCCGGGCTGCGCGTGGCCAGTATCTTCCGCACGGCATCGAGGGCGAGCGCGTCCTTGAGGCTTGCGACCGCAAGGGTGGCGGCTCCGATGCCGCGCTCGCCGAGGGCCGCGATGAGGTCGGCCACGGGCCGGGTGTCGCCGCCGAGCACAGCTGAGCGATAGACCAGGATCAGCGCGAGGGGGCGGTTCTGCCCAGCTGCGGCCAGGGCGGTCTCGTGTGCGACCGGTCCGCAGCCCGGACACCAGGCAAAGCCGCGCGGCAGGGCGACCGGCGGCAGCGCTTCGACCGCGTTCCCGATCTCGCGGGAGAGGCGCCGGATCATCCGGCGCAGGTTGTCGGACCCGCCCGCGCGGCAATAGCCCTCGAGTGTCTCCACCAGTTCGGGAGCCACCGTCGAGAAGGCGGTGAGGCGGGGATCGGGCTTGTCGCAGCCCGGAATGACGGCGAGCTTCACGCCGTTCGCGCGAGCCGCGGCGGCGGCGCGCTCGACGCCGTAGCGCCAGTAATCGAGGCCACCGAGGCAGCGGATGACCACGAATTTCGACCGCGCGATCACGTTGTCCACGTAGAGATCAACGGACATCGGATGGCGCAGCCGCGCCAGCTTGGCGAGGCGGAGCGTCGGGACGTCGACTGCCGACGGGTCCCGTGCCGCCGCCTCCCGCTCGGCCGCATGCGCGCCGGCCATGCCGGAGAGGTCGGAATCGGTGAAGGACAGGAACACGATGTCGCCGGGCGCCTGGCCCAGATCGATGGCGGCTTCGCCCTCGTCGAGGGAGACCGTGTCGATTCGGATCAGATGCATGGGCGGCGCGCCGTCATGGCTGTGCCCTGGAGGACGTCCGCTCGGTCACGGCGCTTTGGCGACCGCGCCGGCGCCACAGCGCCCGAAGGAGAAGCACGCCGATCAGCACCAGCGGTAACCATGGCAGACCGGTGACGACGAAGCGCAAGGCCGATCCCGCGCTCATGCCGAAGGTCTGGCCCGCCTGGGCCCAGGCTTCCTCCACGGGGGCGAGAGGCCCGGCCCTCGCCTCGTCGGAGCGTAGGGCGATGGAGACGAGCTCCGTATCGACGCGCTGGTTCAGGCCGCGCTGCTTGGCATCGGCTTCCTCGATCTGCGACTGAACCTGCGCCAATTCCTGCGCGATGCGGATCAAATCCTCCACGCGCGGGTCGGGCCGTGCAGCGATCGCGTCGAGCCGGGCGCGATAGGCGGTGAGCTGGGCCAAGCGCCGGCCGCCATCCTCGATGGCGTCCGTCAGGTCGTCGGCACGCGTCGACTGGCTCCGGAGCACGACGTCACCCGCCGCCTCGCCGGGGAGGGGCGCCGTGACGAAGGCCATGAAGGGGGCGACGGATTCATGCGGCAGTCGGACCTGGACCTGCGCCTGCGGACGGCCCGCAGGCCTCCGGCCATCGTCGATGGAAGCAGCGACGAGGACGCATTTCAGGGCCGCCTCGTTCAGGCAGCGGTCGCGCGCCGCCTCGAAATGCGCATTCACCCGCTGGGGCGGTAATCCGATGGTCAGGTCGTGGGTATAGGCGAGCTTCGCATCGCTCGTCTGGGCGAGCGGGCGGGCCACCGGAGCGAGGCGTGCCATCGCCCGGCTGTCCGAGGCCTGAAACTCCGGTTTGGGTGGGCGTGAATCCGAGCAGCCACCGATCGCCGCGAGAGCCGCCAGGCCGGACGCGGCAACGAGGCCGCGGCACCCGTGAGCCAGGATCCGTCGGGCGGTCAACGCGCTCACCCCGCCAGGGCGGCTGCCACCGCCCCCTGGTCGAAACCCTTCAGGCCGATGACCACGAGCCGGCCGTCGCGGTTCTCGCTCGCCCGCCAGGGGCGGTCGTAATGATGGGCGATACGGGCACCGACGCCCTGGACCACGAGGCGCATCGGCTTGCCGGTGACCTCGGCGAAGCCCTTGATCCGCAGGACGCCGCTGGTCTCGGCGGCGCGGGCGACGCGGGAGGCCAGATCCTCGGCGCTCGCCGTGGCAGGCACCGCAATGGCCACGGAGTCGAAATCGTCGTGATCGTGGTCCTCGCCCTCGCCGTGATGGGAGGGGCGGGCGTCGAGATCGTCCTCGGCGGCGGCGCCGAGACCGAGGATCACGCGCGGATCGAGGCGGCCATGCTCGGCCTCGACCATCTTCACCGCGCGCGGCAGCTGGCGCTCCACCTCGGCGCGGACCTTGGCCTTGCCGGCGTCGTCGAGGAGGTCGGCCTTGTTCATCACCACGAGGTCGGCGCAAAGGAGCTGGTCCTCGAACACCTCTTCCAGCGGGTTGTCGTGATCGACGCTGGCATCGTCGGCCCGCTGGGCGGCGAGGGCCGCCGGATCGTCGGCGAAGAAGCCGGCAGCGACGGCGGGGCCGTCGATGACCGCGATCACCCCGTCCACGGTCACCCGCGAGCGGATCGCCGGCCAGTGGAAGGCCTGGACCAGGGGCTTCGGCAGAGCGAGTCCGGACGTCTCGATGAGGATGTGCTCCGGCGGGTCGGCGCGGTCGAGGAGCTTGTTCAGGGCGGGCACGAAATCGTCCGCCACGGTGCAGCAGATGCAGCCATTGGCCAGCTCCACGATGTCCTCGTCCTGGCAGCCCTCGATGCCGCAGGCGGCCAGGAACGATCCGTCGAAGCCGATATCGCCGAACTCGTTGACGATGATGGCGAGCCGACGACCGCCGGCATTCTCCACGAGGTGACGGACGAGGGTCGTCTTGCCGGCTCCGAGGAAGCCGGTGACGATGGTGCAGGGGATCTTCTCGACGATGCTCATTCGGCGGCGTCCGGAATTCTGTCCGCGCGGGGCGGAGGAAACGGGGGAATGCGGGCGACGACGCCTTTGCGGAACGCTTCCGGCCGCGCCTTCCAGGGCACGATGCCGTCGGGCGTCTCCGCGTACAGGCCGATGCCCGCGAGGATGGTTCTGGCGGATTCGACCGGGTCGAGATCGCCGTAGACGTAGGTCCAGCGGCCTTCGGAAGCCACGGCGACGGTGCAGGGGCGCTTGCAGACCGACAGGCACTCCACGCTCTCGACCGCGATGCCCTCGATGGCGGCTTCCTTCACCGCATCGCGCAGCGCCGAGACGAGGCGGGCCCCGGCGCGGGGCTCGGATGTGTCGCCGGCCGTGCGGCAGGTGGCGCAGACATAGAGTACGACCGGGCTGCCGGCCTGGATGTCCTCGTCAGGCATGCGACGTCGCCGGGCTCTTGCGCCCGACGCTGTTCCAGGCCCAGCCGAAGGCGAGGCCGATCACCGCCCAGAACACGAAGGCGATGCCCAGCGACCGAGCGGCGAATTGGGCCGCGTAGCCCGGGGGCAGGGCAGAGGCGGTGTGGCTCGTTTCCGGAGCGCCTGCCAGATGCGGCGCGACGAGGAGCACGAGCCCTCCGGCGATGGCGATGGAGGAGCGGCGGATCGCGATGAGGTAGAGCCCCATGGCGGTGGCGGCCGCGGTCATGATCCACCAGAACTGGCGTTCGGCGAGCGGAGCCGCCTCCATGCCGGGTAGTTCAGGCGGCAGGCCGAGGGCCGGGGCGAGGGCCACGGCGAGGAACCCCGCGATGGCGAATCGCAGGCCGGATTCCGGGCTCGGCTCGCGCCCACAGGCAATGAGAGCCGCGCCCAGCAACAGGGCGTAGCCGACGCCGCCGACCAGGGTCGCGAGGGCGGTGAAGACCATCCGGGGCAGGCCGGGGCCGGGCTGCCAGGCCGGTGCGACCTCGCCGCCTTCGACACCGTCCGTTTTGCCGCCATGGTCCTTGCCGCCATGGTCGTGGCCCGAATGGACGGGCACGATGAGGGAGGCCGGGGAGACGCCGCGCGGCATCCATTGCGCGGCCGGCGCCGTGGCTTCGCCGCTCTCGTAACGCTCGGCCGCGATGATCAGCGGCGAGGTGAGGGCAAGCTGCAAGCCCGTGGCGACGACAGCCGCCAGGAAGCCGGCGACCAGGGCCGCCGACACGAGTCGGATCATCATGAAATCAGGTCCTGGCTGAGCGCGAGGCGGTCAGTGGCAGGGGAAATTCTGGGCGTGCCGGAAATCGTGGGCCGCGTTGTGCAGCGCCATCGCCGGGGCGAAGCCGGCCATGAAGACGAGCCCGAGGCCGAGGAAAGCGGCCATGAGCACCGCGCCGAGACGCTCGTTGCTGCGGGTGCCGGTGAGGGCGAGAGTGTTAGTGGTCATCATGTCAGGTCTCCGGCCGCCCCGCCGGCGGCGTTCGAGGATCGAGCGGGAGGACGATTTGGTCCCCTTCGGAAGGCAGGTCTCCTGGCTCGCGGGTCATCCGGTCCTGCCGCCTTCCCGGATCGCTCCGGTGGCCGATGGCAGGCCCGTCTCCGCTCACAGTTGCGGGGGCAGCTGCGGTTTCAGGCGCGAGCCCTCACCGCATTCCCTTTTCACCCCGTCGCCGGGGCACCGTCCGAACTTCGCTTCTACGCGCTCGCGCGACCGCTGACAACGCGCCGCCAAAGCGTTTTACCGGCTTTGACGGGGCAGGGCGGTTTCGCGCTAAAGGGAGCCATGCGGCAGCCTTCTCCAAGAATGACACTGGTTCTCGGCGGCGCGCGCTCGGGCAAGAGCCTGCACGCGGAACGCCTCGTCGAAGCCCACCCGGCGCCTTGGCTCTACCTCGCCACCGCGCAGGCCTGGGACGACGAGATGCGGGAGCGCGTCGCCCTTCACCGGTCGCGCCGCTCGGCGGATTGGATCACCCGGGACGTGCCGATCGACCTGGCCGAGGCCGTCGCTGCGGCGACAGGGCCGGTGCTCGTCGATTGCCTGACCCTGTGGCTCACCAACCTGATCCTGTCCGAGGCCGATATCGAGGCGGCGAGCGCTGCCCTGATCGAGGCCTGCGGCCGCGCGCCGGGGCCGGTGGTGCTCGTCGGCAACGAGGTCGGTCTCGGCATCGTGCCGGACAACGCGCTCGCCCGCCGCTTCCGCGACGCGGCCGGGCGACTGCACCAGCGCCTCGCCGCGCGGGCCGACCATGTGGTGTTCATGGTGGCGGGACTGCCGATGATCGTGAAACCCCAACCCGGAGCGAGCGCATGAACGATCTGGAGATAAATGACGCGGAGGCCGACCGTCACCGCGAGAAGATGGAGAAGCGCAAGGCCGTCCAGGACGCCGAGGTCGCGGCTAAGACGATCGAGAAGGGCCTGCTCATCGTCAATACCGGCCCTGGCAAGGGCAAGACCACGGCCGGGCTCGGCCTCGTCCTGCGGGCGCTCGGCCATGGCTGGCGGGTCGGCGTGGTCCAGTTCATCAAGGGGGGGTGGGATACGGGCGAGAAGCACGCGCTGAAGGCTTTCGGCGCGCAGATCGAATGGCATACGCTCGGCGAGGGCTTCACCTGGGAGACGCAGGACAAGGCCCGCGACATCGCGGCGGCCGAGCATGCCTGGGCCAAGGCCGAGGAGCTGATGGCCGACCCGACCATCCGCCTCGTTCTCCTCGACGAACTCAACATCGCCCTGCGCTACGACTATCTGCCCATCGATGCCGTGGTGGCGGCTTTCCGGGCGCGCCGGCCCGACCTCCACGTCATCGTCACCGGCCGCAACGCCAAGCCGGCCCTCATCCAGGCAGCCGACCTCGTCACCGAGATGGGCAGTGTGAAGCACCATTTCTCGGCCGGCGTGAAGGCGCAGGAGGGGATCGAATTCTGACTGCTGGGCGCGGTCAGGCCCCGCCGCCGACCGGCTGATTCTCGTGGAGGACGAGCTTCAGCGTAGCGACGAAATCCTCCAGGGCGGCGGGATCAAGGTCTCGCTGCAGGGCCCCGTGGGCGACGGCGTTGCGCAGGCTCGCCATGGGGCGAAGCCGATCCGCCTCGTCGGGCGTTACGATGCCTTCGCCCGCGAGCTGTTCGATCAGCCGTACGGACGATTGAGATTGCGACAGGCGGTCCGGAATCAAGGCCCGCCCGATGGCTTCGAAGGTCGACCAGCCGAGCAGCAGAGCGGCCTCCATCTGGCCGGCTGCGATGAGAGCCTCGACCTTCGCGATCGTGCGGTCAATGATGTCGGGCGTCACGCCGTCGATGGCGGGTACGCCGCCGCCGGAGCGAGCGTAGTAGATCCGAAGTTCCCAATCGGCGACACCGAGGAACCGGTCAGCGACTCTTTCCTGGCTTCCCGATCGCGAGCCATCCCGCACGATCTCGATCGCGAGATTCTTGGGTTTTCCGAGCGCAATCGCGTCGGGAACGTAGTCGCCCATGAAGGATGGCAGAAGCTGGCGGGAAGGGTGAGTATAGACCTCGTAGCCGGCATCCATGAGTGTCGGGATGATGAGGTCGAGGACCGGCCGTTCTAGTTCCATGCCGCTCATGCCAGTTCCTCGAATGGATCGTCCGAGAGCCTTACGTATAGAATCGGCTTCTGTGCCGACAGGGCCGCCGCCAGGACGGGGCTCGGCTGCGTGAACGAAAACACCCGCTGCGGTTCGAACTTCTGGATGACCACCCGTTCGATCTGAGAATCATCCATGTAGATGTGCTGGTTGAGGTCATCGAGAACCAGTTTGACGATATTGTCCACATCGCCCTGCACGGAGCCGACGGGGAAGTAGAACAGCGTCACGGCGAGTTTACCCTCGCAGGCGAAGTGATTCTCGGGCAAGGAGCCGTCGCTTGCCGCTCGGACCTTCTGCTTCCATTGCGATTTGGAACTCGATCGGGCCGATTGGAACGAGACCGGTGTGCCGCTGACGAGGAACTCGATGGGAAAGATGAGCTCCACGAGAGATCGCCTAGCGTCGCGGGCTTCGGTCCCGCAACTTATGCACGGCTTCATCAACGTGTATAGGGTATCGCGGAATCTCCCTTGGGTTGTGTTCCGTCGCGGCTTCCGACGCTGCCTCGTTCCGCTCACGCTTCTTCTGTCCGGTGCCGGTGCGGCCTCTGCGGAGTCCATCACATCCTGGCCGGACACCTATCTCGGCCGGGTCGAGGCGCTGGCGGTGATGGAGGGGCTGAACGCGCGGCTCCTGGCGAGCCGCAGCGCCACCGCGACCCTCGAAGGCTGGTGCTCCGAGCACGGCATGGCGACGGACCCGCGGCTCACGGCGACCCTCCTGCGCGATGTGGACAAGCCCGCCTCGGAAGAGACGCGCCGCCGCCTCGCCGCCGGACCCGAAACCGTCCTGAAATATCGCCGGGTCCGGCTCGCCTGCGGGAATCACGTTCTGTCGGAGGCCGACAATTGGTACGTGCCGGAGCGACTGAACCCGGAGATGAACCGCCTGCTGGAGACGACCGATACACCCTTTGGCAGGGCGGTCCAGGCGCTGGGCACCACCCGCCAGACCATCGGGGCGGACCGTCTCTGGCAGCCTCTGCCGCCCGGTTGGGACCAGGCGGCCCCGCCCGATCCCGCCTGCACGCCGCTCGCGATTCCGGAGCGCCTGTTCAGCCACCGCGCCGTGCTGTTCACGGCCGAGCGGGTGCCGTTCTCGGAGGTCGTCGAGACCTACGCCTCCGCCATCCTCGATTTCCGCCGGGCCGCGCGGCCTCTCGATACCGCCTGCGTCGCCGGCCCGCCGTCGCGGCCCTGACGCGGCCGTGCTAGGGCACGCCAACGCCCTCGGCACACCGGACGAGACCCGATCGCATGACTGCCCGCGCCTTCATGATCCAGGGCACCGGCTCGGATGTCGGTAAGTCGCTGATCGTGGCCGGCCTGTGCCGCGCCTTCACGCGGCGCGGCCTCGCCGTGCGGCCGTTCAAGCCGCAGAACATGTCCAACAACGCGGCCGTCACCGCCGATGGCGGCGAGATCGGCCGGGCCCAGGCGCTGCAGGCGCGGGCCTGCGGGGTGGCGCCCTCCATCCACATGAACCCGGTCCTGCTGAAGCCCCAGAGCGAGACCGGCTCCCAGGTGGTGGTGCAGGGCCGGATGGTCGGCACCGCGAAGGCGCGGGATTACCAGGCCTGGAAGCCGCGCCTCCTGGCCTCCGTGCTGGAGAGCTTCGATCACCTGAAGGGCCAGGCCGATCTCGTCATCGTCGAGGGGGCCGGCTCGGCCTCCGAGGTCAACCTGCGACGGGGCGACATCGCTAATATGGGCTTTGCGCGGGCCACCGACACGCCCGTGATCCTGCTCGGCGACATCGACCGGGGCGGCGTCATCGCCAGCCTCGTCGGCACCAAGGCGGTGATCGCGCCCGAGGATGCGGCGATGATCGTGGGCTTCCTCGTCAACCGCTTTCGCGGCGACCCGAGCCTGTTCGCCGACGGCATGGAGATCGTCGCCACGGCCACCGGCTGGCCCGCCCTCGGCCTCGTGCCGCATTTCCCAGGGGCCGCGCGCCTGCCCGCCGAGGATGCGCTGGGGCTCGCCGGTTCCGCCTCCTCCGGCCGGACGCGCATTCGCGTCGCGGTGCCGGTTCTCCCTCGCATCGCCAATTTCGACGACCTCGATCCGCTACGGGCGGAGCCGGAGGTGGAGGTCGTGCTGGTCCGGTCCGGCGAGGCGATTCCGGGCGACGTCGCCCTCGTCCTGCTGCCGGGCTCGAAGACCACCATCGACGATCTCGACGCCCTCCGTCGCGAGGGATGGGACGTCGACATCCGCGCGCATCTGCGCCGGGGCGGCCATGTGCTCGGCCTCTGCGGCGGCTACCAGATGCTGGGCCGGACGTTGAGCGACCCGCATGGGATCGAGGGCGAGCCGCGCAGCGTCGCCGGGCTCGGCCTGCTCGACGTCGAGACGTTGATGACGCCGCTGAAGCGCCTCGAGGCGGTGAGCGGGCGGAGCCTCTCCGACGACCTGCCGTTCAGCGGCTATGAGATGCATGTGGGCGACACGGCCGGTGCGGACACGGTGACACCGCTGCTACGCTTCGCCGACGGACGGGTGGACGGTGCGGTCTCTGGCGACGGGCGGGTCTGCGGCACCTACGTTCACGGCCTCTTCGCCGACGACCGGCAGCGGGCCGCCTGGCTCGCGCGCCTGGGAGCGGCCTCCGACGGTCATTCCTACGAGGGCGAGGTCGAACGCGTCCTCGATGCCCTCGCGCGACATGTCGAGGCGCATGTCGATTGCGACCGACTGTTCGCCTTGGCGCGCTAGCAGTTCCCCAACATAGGCTCGACCGATCGAGCTCCCGCGCAAGGCACGAGCCATGAGGAAGTAGCCCGAGACGCCGTCGCCGCCGGAGGTCGACGCGCCTCACTCGTGAGACCGGGCTGCGCTCCTAGCTGCCCACCGTGGTGCTGCCCGGCCCCGCGCTTGAAACTCGCCTGTAGGGCGAGCTTGATAGTCGCGGTTGTGTCCGCCCTCCGCCGGGACGCCGTCCGCCGCAGCGTCGCCGCGCCGGTCGTCGCCCCACACGCCGCCTGAACGACAAAGGCTGTCAGGGAAGTTTGTATTCGAGCGGTCCGCCATCCTTGACGCTGTCGAACATCACCAGGATTCGCTTGTCGCCCAGCACCGCGACGCCCTCCGCCTTGGCGCCCTTTTCCGCCCCGGTGAGACGGCCGATCGGCTCTAGCTTCGCGTTGGTGGAGGCCCCGGCCGCGAACAGGCTGTAGGGCACGTCGGTCTGCCCCTGAGCCGGCCCGGTGAGGACGAGGAGCCGCCCGTCGGGCAGGATGGCGAGATCGCGGATCCCGGCCCCACGCCCGACCGTGAGGGGGATCACCTGAGGGGCGGCCTTGAGCGGCTCGTGCCCCTGCGCGAAGAGAGCCCCGACATCCGCCTCGACGATGAAGGTCTTGCCGTCATGGGACGGTGCGCGCAGCCCGGCGAACAGGCGTGTTCCATCGACGGCGACGCCCTCGATATTGAGGCCGTTGGGCGTAGCGTCGCCGTCATCGGTCTGGAGATCCTGCGTGTAGTAGGCGCTGACGGTCTCTGCCAGGCCGAGGGCGTCACCGAGGCGGTAGGTGGTCTCGACTGCACTCGCTCCCACCGGCTCGCCGGCCGCGTCGACCCTGATGCGCGCCAGCACGAAGGTGGAGAGCTTGAACTTCGCCTTGCCGCGCGAGCAGCCATGCGAACCGACCACGTAGAAATACGGGGCGGCATAGGCGACGCCTTCGCCGTCGAGATCGTCGAACTTGCCCTCGCCGCCCGAGCATCCGTTCTTCGAGGGCGGGGTTCCCAGCGTGTTCGGGCTCGGTCCACCGCCGACGAGGTCTATATCGGCGCCGGGCGTGATCGTGTGCCCGTCGATGGTGATGAATTGCGCGCCGGTATTCTCGTCGTTGACCACGAGGCAGCGGCGTTTGCCCTCCCGTGGGGGCATGCAGGCGATGCCGCTGATGTCCTTGGCGGGCTTGCCGTCCTTGCCCTTCAGGCCGGACGTCATCGTGTAGGGCGGATCGACGGGCACGAGGTCGTGCTGGCCACCCCCCGCTGCCAAGGCCGGCGCGGCGGCTCCGTGAAGGAAAAGCATCGCCAGAAGACCAGTCCGTGTCATTGCCGGGTGCCCCTTCGAATGTCGGTGATCGGAATTATAGAAAAACAGCTTTGAGTATCGATGCGCCAAGGACGACACATCCGAAAAGCAGCGCGCAGGCGATGCGATACAGGGCCAGCGCCCGCTCCACATCATGAGGGCCCGCCTCCGCCCGTCCGTCGCCCATCCAGGAATCGTCGACGATCTCGGAGCCGTACATACGCGGCCCCGCCAGCCTCAGGCCGAGCGCGCCCGCCATTGCGGCCTCGGGCCAGCCGGCATTGGGCGAGCGATGCCGGCCCGCATCGCACCGGATTGCCCGGTACGCACCGGCCGCGGAGGCGCCGGGATGGAGGAGGGCGGCCGCCGTGATCAGCCCCGCCGAGAGCCGAGAGGCCGGGAGGTTGACGAGATCGTCGAGGCGGGCCGAGGCCCAGCCATAGGATTCGTGGCGGGGCGTACGATGGCCGATCATGCTGTCGGCGGTGTTGATCGCCTTGTAGAGCGCCCCCCCCGGCAGGCCGCCGATCCCGATCCAGAACGCGGGCGCCACGATCCCGTCGGAGAAGTTTTCCGATAGGCTCTCGATGGCGGCGCGGCAGATGCCGGCTTCGTCGAGGCTCTCCGGGTTGCGCCCCACGATCATCGCGACTTCGCGCCGTCCGCCAGCCAGCCCCTCGGAGCGGAGCGCCGAGGAGACACGGCCGACATGATCGTGGAGGCTGCGCTGCGCCGGCAGGGACGCGCAGACGAGGCCGAGCAGGATCAGGGCAGACAGGTGACCGGACACGGCGGCCAGCACCGTCGCCCCGATCGATATCGCCCCGACGACCGCCAGGAGGGCGAGAAGGCCGACTATCCCGGCCGCGCGCCGTCTCGCCTCGCTGCCCGTATTGAGGGACCGGTCGAGCCGGGCGATCACCCAGCCGATCCAGGTGACAGGATGGCCCAGCGCCCTGTAGAGCCGGTCCGGATAGCCGGCCGCCGCCTCGATGGCGAGGGCGAGGCCCAACACCACGAGCGTATCCGGCGGATGGAAGAGAGTGGTCCAGATCATCGGTTCGCGGAGGGGATCCAGGCTGGTGGGCGGGAGCGCGACGGAGGCCCGATGAGCGGAAGCGAGGAGGCGGGCGAGGGGATTCGGCCCATCGCCCATGGCGGCGATCTCGATGCCGCCGGGGCGCTGTTCCCGCACGCCGAACAGCCTTGGATCGACCTCTCCACCGGGATCAATCCGGTCCCGTATCCTTGTCCGCCGTTGGACGCCAGCACGTTCCGGCGGCTTCCTTCCCGTGCCGACCTCCACGCTCTGCTCGCCGCCGCCGCCCGCGCCTATGGCATCGTCGATCCGGACCATCTGGTCGCGGCGCCCGGCACGCAGATCCTCATCGAGACGCTGCCTCGACTGAGGCCCCCTTCGCGGGTGGCCGTCATCGGCCCGACCTATGCCGAGCACGAGGCTGCCTGGCTCCGGGGCGGCCACGCAGTCGCGACGGTGACCGATCCGGCGCAGGCCGAGGAGGCGGACGTCGTCGTCGTGGTCAACCCCAACAATCCCGATGGCCGGACCTGGGAGGCCTCCGCCCTCCTCGATCTTGCGGGACGCCTCGCACGGCGCGGCGGGTGGCTCGTCGTGGACGAGGCCTTCATCGATCTCGAAGAGGTCGAATCCGTTGCGCCCCGTGTGGGGCCGGGGCTGATCGTGCTGCGCTCCTTCGGCAAGACCTATGGCCTCGCCGGCATCCGTCTCGGCTTCGCCCTCACCGAATCTTTGCTCGCCCGGCGGATCGCGCAGGCGCTGGGACCCTGGGCGGTGCCGGGGCCGGCGCTCGCCATCGGCCGCACGGCCTTGGCCGATACGGACTGGCTGCGCGAGGCCGCCCTTGCCCGCCATGCCGATTCGTCGCGTCTCGACCGGCTTCTGGCCTGCCGGGGAGGGCGTGTCGTCGGCGGCACCTGCCTGTTCCGCACGGCCGAGTTCGACGATGCGCCGGGCCTGTTCCGGCGCCTCGGCGAGGCGGGCATCTATGTCCGCCGGTTCGAGGCCAACCCGCGATGGCTGCGTTTCGGCCTGCCGGCGGACAAGGGCGAATGGTGCCGCCTGTCCCGCGTGCTCAAACCCGCCTGATCAGGCGGGCTTCGACCGCGACCGGTCGCCGATCGACACGAGAAGGCCCGCCCCCGAGAGGAGGGCGCCCACCGCGCAGACACCGGGCCACCCCGCCATGAGGAAGGCCTGCGAGCCGGCGAAGGCGCCCAGCGCCCCGAACACGAACATCACCGTGAACAGCACGGTGTTGATCCGGCCCCTGGCGCCCGGGACGAGGGCATAGGCCCGGGTCTGGTTGGCAATGAGCGCGCCGTTGATGCCGATATCGATGAGGAGCACGCCGATGGCGACTGCTACCAGCGAAACCTCTCCTCCCAGCCACAGAACCAGGAACGACGCGAGGACGAGTGCACCACCGGTGACGACCACCGGCCGGGCGCCCTTCCGGTCCGTGTAGCGTCCGGAGAGCGGGGCGACGAAGGCGCCGCAGACCCCGATCACCCCGAACAGCCCGGCGCCGGCAGCGGTGAGATCGAAGGGCGGAGCTTCCACCAGCAGGGCCAGGGTTGCCCAGAACGCGTTGAAACTGGCGAACAACAATCCCTGCGAGAGGCTCGCATTGCGCAGGATCGGCTGAGTCTTCACCAGATGCAGGATCGACAGCATCAGCGCGCGGTAGCGCAGGGGCTTCGTCTGTTTGACCTTTGGGAGGGTCGTCGCCGCTACGAATGCGATGGCCAGGGCCACGACAGCGGCAGCGAAGAACACCGCACGCCAGCCGAAATGCGCGCCGACGAAGCCGCTCACCGTCCGGGCGAGGAGAATGCCGGTGAGGAGACCCGTCATCACCTGCCCGACCATCCGGCCGCGACTCTCATCCGGGGCGAGTTCGGCGGCGAAGGGCACCGCCTGCTGCGCCGCGGAGGAGAGGAATCCGATGAGGAGGCAGGCAAGCGTCAGAAAGGCGAGGTTCGTTGCCAGGGCGGCGCCGAGGAGCGCCACGCTCAGGCCGAGCAACTGCGCCACGATGAGGGTCCGCCTCGGCCAGGCATCGCCCAGCGGGACGAGGCCGAGAATGCCGAGGCCGTAGCCCACGAGGCACGCGGTGGGAACGAGGAGGGCGGCGCGCTCGCCGAACTCGCTCACCAGAACCGCGAGGAGAGGCTGGTTGTAGTAGATGTTGGCGACGGCGCCCCCGGCGATCAGGGTCAGGCCGAAGCGCGCCTTGGCGGTGAAGCCGTGGCTGGAAGCGGTCTCGGGTTGCATGGTCAGGCGTGCACCGGAACGGTGCCGCCCGTCGCGCCAAGTCGATGAAAAAGCGATGGATTGTACGTCATTCGGTGGGCGGGTCCGTGAGCGACGGGATGGCCGTGCCCTCGGTTAGGGGCGGCGGCGCGCGGGGGCAACCCGCGGCCGCGCGAAATGGTCCCAGCTGCGCCGGATGGCCGACGCGGGCCCCGACCTTCCATCGGATGCACCGATCCCCATATACGAATTGTTACCGGACAATGACTTGGTGCGTCGTTCCGGTGGAGTCCCACTTGGCAGGAGCCAAGTCGTTCTGCCACAGTCTCGACTGTCGAGACGAGTCGGTCCCAAGTCCCGGTGACAAGCATCGCGTATCGACAACGGAGTTTGGAATGCCGAATTACCGCGTCAGTTTCGCAAAGCAAATCCTCGGCGTGCCGTTCACCATCGGATCGGTCGAGATCTCGCGCGCGCGCGATCCGCGTCGTGCTCAGCGTGCGGCGGAACTTCGTTTCGCGCGCCAGCACGGTGTCGAGGATTGGCGCGAGCGGGCGGATCGTGTCGCCGTCGAGGCCGCACAAGCCTGACACACGGAATGTCGTCTTGATCCGTCTTTGCATAGTCTCGAGCAGGACGATGCCACAGCCATGGTCTCGATCACAGGTCGGCCTGCGGCTGCGGCATGGTCCCGCTTTCAAGACCCTGGTCCTCGGTCGCCCCACATCATAGACTGACGGCCATGCACGGCTGCGTTCCGCGGGGCCGGCATCACCCTAGCCGGGTGACAGGGTTTTTGGGGCAGGCGGCGAGCCATGGCGGCGATTTCGTTTTTCGGCGACCTGCTTCAGACCATCAGCGACCGTGGTCGCGATCTCATCGGCATCGGTCGCGGCGACCTCGCCGCGAGGGCCAACGCGCAGGAACTGATCAAGCTCTGCGAAGACCTGATCTCCAGGCGCGGCGAAGCCTCCGGCGTGGCGCTCGCCCGCCTGATCCTGGAGCGCTATTCGAGCTTGGCAAAGCCCGAGCGTCTCGTCTTCCTCCAGGGCGTCGCCACCGTGTTCGGGGCCGACCATGAAGCGGTGGACGATGCCATCGCCGCCTATCGCCGGGACCCGACCCGCGCCGCGCTCGGCGTCCTGCACGTGGCGGCCGAGCCGCGCAGCCAGGAACTCATCCGTCGGCTCAACCTCGCTCGCAACGGCACCCTCGCCCTGGTGCGGATGCGTGAGGACCTGTTCGCCCTGCGCAAGGAGTTGCGGGGCAGCGAAGCGGATCACGACCTCATCGACGCCGTCGACAGTCTCGACAGCGATTTCGAGCATCTCTTCGCCTCATGGTTCAACCGGGGCTTCTTGGTTCTGCGCCATATCGACTGGACCACGCCGGCCCATATCCTGGAGAAGATCATCCGTTACGAGGCCGTGCACGAGATCGCCGGCTGGGACGAACTGCGCCGGCGGATCGAGCCGTCGGACAGACGCTGCTTCGCTTTCTTCCATCCGGCCCTGCAGGACGAGCCGCTGATCTTCGTCGAAGTGGCGCTCACCGGCGGCATTGCCCCGGCCATTGCGCCGATCCTGGCGCATGAGCGCGAGCTGCTTCCGACGCGTGCCGCCACCACGGCCATCTTCTACTCGATCTCGAACTGTCAGAAGGGTTTGGCTGGAATCACCTTCGGCAATTTCCTGATCAAGCAGGTGGTGGAGGATCTCGCCCGCGAGATCCCGAGCCTCAAGACCTTTGTGACCCTGTCGCCGGTGCCCGGCTTCTCCGCCTGGCTCGACCGCGAGCGCCGCTCGGATTCGCCGCAGGGGCTGACGCGCGACGATATCGAGGCGTTGCGGGCCATCGACGAGCCGGGCTGGCACGCCGACAAGGCCAGGGCCGATGCGGTGAAGAAGGCCCTCATCCCGGCGGCCGCCGCCTATTTCCTGCGGGCCAAGAACGAGCGCGGCAAGCCCCTCGACCCGGTGGCGCGCTTCCATCTCGGCAATGGCGCGCGGCTGGAGCGGCTGAACTTCCTCGGCGACGTTTCGCCCAAGGGGCTGAGCCAGTCGCGCGGGCTGATGGTCAATTACCTCTACGATCTCTCGGCCATCGAGAAGAACCACGAAACCTATGCCAATCTCGGCACGGTGGCGGCATCGAGCACCGTCAGCCGCGAACTGAGGTCCAACCTACCACCGATTCGCGCCGTCGCCCTGGCCGAGGCTTGATTTCGGGGCGTCGTCCGGCCACGGCTGTCGGTTCGATCACGGTTGGACGACGTCATGCGTAACCATCTCTTCGACCTCATCCGGGCGAGCCTGCCCGCCGATCCCGTCTCCCGGACCTTCATCGAGACCGGCGACGGCGCGCGGATCACCTATGCGGACATGCTCGAGCGTTCGGCCGCCTATGCCTCGGCCCTCAAGGCGCTCGGGGTGAAGACGGGCGACCGGGTCGCCGTGCAGGTCGAGAAGAGCGCCGAAGTGGTGTTCCTCTATCTCGGCGCGGTTCGGGCGGGCGCCGTCTTCCTGCCGCTCAACACTGCCTACACGGCCCCCGAGATCGCGTATTTCCTTTCGGATGCCGAGGCGTCTCTGTTCGTTTGCGATCCCGCCCGGCTCGCTGCCCTGGAACCCGTCGCCGCCGAAGCGAAGGTTTCAGCCATCCGCACTCTCGACGGGGCGGGACGTGGCACCATGGCGGAGGCGGCGGACGTGGCCGGCACCGACTTCGCGGATGTGGAACGCGGCCCCGACGATCTGGCGGCGATCCTCTACACCTCGGGCACGACCGGGCGCTCGAAAGGCGCCATGCTCAGCCACGACAACCTCGCCTCCAACGCCGTCACCCTGGTGGAGGCCTGGCGCTTCACCGCCGACGATGTGCTGATCCATGCCCTGCCGGTGTTCCACACCCACGGCCTCTTTGTGGCTACCAACATCGTTCTACTGGCTGGGGCCACGGCGATCTTCCTGCCGAAATTCGACCCGAAGCAGGTGCTCGCCTTGATGGGCCGGGCGACCTCGATGATGGGCGTGCCGACTTTCTATACGCGCCTCCTCACGGAGCCGGGCCTGACCCCCGAGGCGGCGGCGACAATCCGCCTGTTCGTTTCCGGCTCGGCCCCACTTCTCGCCGAGACGCACCGGGACTGGCAGGCCCGCACCGGCCACGCCATCCTCGAACGCTACGGCATGACCGAGACCAACATGAACACCTCGAACCCCTACGAGGGCGAACGCATCGCCGGCACGGTGGGCCTGCCCCTGCCGGGCGTTTCGCTCAGGGTGGTCGATCCCGAGACGGGACGGGCCTTGCCCGCCGATACGGTGGGGATGATCGAGGTGAAGGGCCCGAACGTGTTCCAGGGTTATTGGCGCATGCCCGAGAAGACGGCCTCCGAGTTCAAGGCGGACGGGTTCTTCATCACCGGCGATCTCGGCAAGGTCGACGAGCGCGGCTACGTCCACATCGTCGGGCGCGGCAAGGATCTCATCATCACCGGTGGCTACAACGTCTATCCGAAGGAAGTCGAAAACGAGATCGATGCTCTTCCGGGCGTCGTCGAATCCGCCGTGATCGGCCTCGCCCATGCGGATTTCGGCGAGGGCGTGACGGCGATCGTGGTCGCCCGCCCGGACGCGCCGGGAGAGCAGGAGATCCTCCGCATCCTCGAAGGGCGTCTCGCTCGGTTCAAATGCCCCAAGCGTGTGCTCTTCGCCGACGAATTGCCGCGCAATGCCATGGGCAAAGTGCAGAAGAACCTGCTGCGCGAAGTGCATGCGGAACTCTACCGCCGCTGAGGGGCAAGACGGCGGAACGCTTTGGCGGGCCGGCGGTTCACGTCATCGAACGGCCAAGCTCGCGCCGTCTCCGTACCGGTTGCCGTCATGTCTTCGTCTCAGCCTCACCGTCCCGAGCCTACGGAGCCGGGCTCCACCCATTCGATGGTCTGGACTCTGGCGATGGGGGCGGCGCTCGTCGCCCTGTCGCTGGCACCGCGGTCGCGCGGCGCCAGGCGTGAGGCCGAACCGCCCGAGCCGCGCCGCGAAGAAGGTGCCCGTTCGCATAGCGGGCGCAGCGCCGAATGGGTGGCGGCGACACAGGTCCATCGCGGTCGCGCCGCCGACAGCCCGACCGAGATCACCCGCGCCGGCTGGAAGGACATCGCCGTCCGCGTCTATCTGGAATTCAACAAGGACCGCGTGCTCGCGGTCGCCGCCGGGGTCACGTTCTTCACCCTGCTGTCGCTGTTCCCGGCCATCGCCGCCCTGGTCTCCTGCTACGGCCTCGTGGCCGATGTCGGCGCCATCAACGAGCACCTCTCCAGCATGCAGGGCGTGCTGCCCTCCAGCGCCATCGACATTATCGGCGAGCAGGTGAAGCGGATCGCCGCCAAGGATAACGGCACGCTGGGACTGACGTTCTTCTCCAGCCTCGTCCTGTCGCTCTGGAGCGCGAACGCCGCCATGAAGGCGATGTTCGATGCCCTGAACGTGGTCTACGAGGAAGACGAGAAGCGCTCCTTCGTGATGCTGAACCTGCGCTCCCTGACCTTCACCGTCGGGGCGCTCCTGTTCACCATCCTCGCGCTCACCAGCATCGTCGTGCTCCCGGTGATCTTCAACTTCTTCGGGTTCGGGCAGGGGGCGAGGCTCATCGCCCTGCTGCGCTGGCCCTTCCTGCTCGTCGTCCTCCTCGGCGGCCTCTCACTGCTCTATCGCTATGGCCCGAGCCGCGAGCGGCCGCGCTGGCGATGGGTCGGCACCGGTGGCGCTGTGGCGGGCATCCTCTGGCTCGCCGCCTCCATCCTGTTCTCGTGGTATGTCGGCAGCTTCGGCAATTACAACGAGACTTACGGTTCGCTCGGCGCCGCCATCGGCTTCATGACCTGGATCTGGATCTCGACGACGATCGTGCTCCTGGGTGCCGAGATCAATGCCGAAATGGAGCATCAGACCGCTCGGGACACGACGACGGGCCCGGAAAAGCCCATGGGCGACCGCGAGGCACGGATGGCGGACACGGTCGGCGCGGCTGCGTGACAGGGTGCGGGACGGCCTCGGGAGTCCTATTTCTCCAGCCTATCCCGAGGAACCGGAGGCCATCATGAGCGAGACCCAGTCAGGCACCGTCCAGCGCAGCGAGGCCGAGTGGCGCGAGATCCTGACGCCGGACCAGTACCGTGTCCTGCGCGAGCACGGCACGGAGCGGGCGGGCACGAGCTGCCTCAATGCCGAGAAGCGTCCCGGCACGTTCCACTGCGCCGGCTGTGATGCCCCGTTATTCGAGAACAGCACGAAATTCGAATCCGGCACCGGTTGGCCGAGCTTCTTCGATCCCATCGACGGCGCGGTGGAGACGACGACCGACCGGAGCCACTGGATGGTGAGGACCGAAGTGCACTGCGCCCGCTGCAAAGGTCATCTCGGCCACGTCTTCGATGATGGCCCGGCGCCGACGGGGCTGCGTTATTGCATGAACGGCATTTCACTGCGTTTCGAGCCGAATGCGTGAGCTCATTGGTATAAAAGGATAAAAATCGGGGCCGGGCTTACGAGAGCGGCCTTGATTTAGTCCCATTTTTTCTTAGTCGAAGGGAAGTGGTCTTCCCCTTTGTGTGCCGTCGGCTGTGTGCCGTCGGCGGTGCGAGGCGGGAAAACGATCGAATTCGGACGGTTCGTGCCGGCCGGTTTCCACAGGCCGGGCATTCCGTCGCTGCCGAAACAGGGTATGGCTTCGAACGGCGCTGACGTTGCGCCCATGGCGCGGCGCTCCGGAGGAGTGCCTGCCATGATGAGCCGATCCGGGGGGAGAGAATACATGAGTGTCGTTCGTCGGTTTCTGGTCGCGCCTTCGCTCGTCCGCCTGATCCGCAAGGAGCGCGGCGGTTCGAAGATCACCGAGGGCTATTTCGCTCCCCAGGCCGGTCGCACCTCCTATGTCCGCGTCGATGGCCAGAACTGCCATCTCGTCCTCGTCACCACGGCGCCGGACGGAACGTCGAGCGAGGAGCGGACCGACGTTCCCCGCGCCCACGGCGATGCCCTTCTGGATGTCTGCTCCGGCAAGGCGATCTACGACCGTGCCGTGCTCGCGCTCGGCAACGGCCGCGAGGCGCTCGTCGACCGCTACGCGACACCGGGCGCCCTCGACCTGCTCAGCGTCGTGTTCGACGACCCCGGCCAGGCCGCCGCTTTCGTACCCCCGGCCTGGTTCGGCGACGACGTTACCGAGAATTCCGCCTATGACCGCCATTCCGTGGCGATCCAGGGTGTGCCGCAAACCGGCGAGGTTCCCCTGAACAACGCCGCCCTCGAAGCGATCCTCGATCTGCTCGAACCGCGCTTCGGCTTCGGCCGCTTCAATGCCCCGCCGCCGAAGGCCGGTGAGGACGAGGCGACCCTTCGGGCGAACCGCCGCGCTGCAGCCCTGGCTGCCAAGGCGGCCGCTCCTGCGGCCATCCCGGTGGAAGAGCCCGCACCGCAACCCGTCGTTGAGGAACGGAGCGAGGAGCGTCGGGAAGAGCCCGCCGCGGCGGAGGAGACCGCGACGGACACTCCGATCCGCACCGATGCCCGCATCGACGACGTCATCGAAAGCCTGTCGCAGGCTCTGGGCGCGTCTCAACCGTCCCGCGCTCCTGCACGCGACGACGATCCGGCCGCCGAATTCGAGCGCTGGACCGTGCGTCCCCGTCGTACTCCGCAGACCTGAACCCTTGGTACCGGAGGTGGTCATGCCCATCTCCGGGCTCCTCGCGAGGAGCCAGCGGCACCGGGCAGATCCGGCAAAGTGGATGACCAACGATTGTATGCAGTAGCGCGACAGAAGCTCGGCGCGTTACAGAAGCAGCCCATCCTCACGGTTTCGGCGAGAAACAAAGATTATCTCTCATAGCCGCGTTGAGGCGAGGGATTAAACTCGCTAGCGTCTCGCCAAGACAGACGAGCGTGCGCCCAACGAGGCGCCTGTGAGGGAACATGGTTCAGACCACCGTCCATGCCGGAGGCAGCGCGCCGGCAGCACCGACACCTCACGAACCTTGGTACAAGGTCCTCTACATCCAGGTGCTGATCGCCATCGCGCTCGGCATCCTGCTCGGATATCTGCACCCCGAATGGGGCAAGTCCGTCAAGTGGTTGGGCGACGCCTTCATCGCCCTGATCAAGATGATGATCGCGCCGATCATCTTCTGTACCATCGTCCACGGCATCGCCTCTATCGGCGACCTGAAGAAGGTCGGCCGCGTAGGCTTGAAGGCGCTGGTCTATTTCGAGGTGGTCTCGACCATTGCGCTCCTCATCGGCGTGCTTGTGGGTGAAGTGGTAAAGCCCGGCGCCGGTTTCAATGCCGATGTGAGCAAGCTCGACGGTAAATCGGTTGAGAAATACGCCAAGATCGCCGCCGACGATTCCGTCACCGGCCACATCATGGCTCTGATCCCGAAGAGCTTCTTCGACGCTTTCGCCACGGGTGACCTGCTCCAGGTCCTTCTCATCTCGATCCTCACCGGCGTCGTGGTGACCGGCATGGGCAAGCGCGGCGAGGCGATCACGCACGCCATCGACACCGCCGGCCAGATCTTCTTCCGCATCATCGGCCTCGTGGTGAAGCTCGCCCCTATCGGTGCCTTCGGCGCCATGGCCTTCACCATCGGCCAGTACGGCATCGGCAAGGTGATCGATCTCGCCTGGCTCGTCGGCACCTTCTACGTCACCGCCTTTCTGTTCGTGGTTCTGGTTCTGGGCGGCATCGCCAGGGTGGCCGGCTTCTCGATCTTCAAGTTCCTGGCCTACATCAAGGACGAACTCCTCATCGTGCTCGGCACCTCGTCCTCCGAGACGGTGCTGCCGCACATGATGACGAAGATGCGCCGCCTGGGCGCCTCGGATTCCGTCGTGGGCCTGGTGATCCCCACGGGCTATTCGTTCAACCTCGACGGCACCAACATCTATATGACGCTGGCGTCGCTGTTCCTGGCCCAGGCCGTGGGTGCGGACCTTTCGTTCGGCCAGTACGCCACCATCATCCTGGTCGCGATGCTGACCTCGAAGGGAGCCTCCGGCGTCACGGGCGCCGGCTTCATCACTCTTGCGGCCACGCTCAGCGCCATCCCGAACAATCCGGTGCCGGTTGCCGCCATGACCCTGATCCTGGGTGTCGACAAGTTCATGTCGGAGTGCCGGGCCATCACCAACCTGATCGGCAACGGCGTCGCCACGGTGGTGGTCAGCCGCTGGGAGGGTGAACTCGATCAGGAGAAGCTGAACCAAGTCATGGCGCATCCCTTCTCCATCGGCACCGACATTTCCGACCACGCGCCGAACATGGACCAGGAGCCTGCTCCCCGTCCGGCGGTCGCCGCACAATAGGGCGAGGACATGGACCCGGCGCATCTCCGCATCGGGATCGACCTCGGCGGCACCAAGATCGCCGGCATCGTTCTCGATGCCGGCGGAGCCGTTCGCGCCGAGGGCCGGATCCCGACCCCGAAGGACGATTACGACGCGACCCTCGACTCGATCGTGTCGCTCGTCCTGCGGATGGAGCGCGAGGCAGGCGGCATCGGCAGTGTCGGCATTGGTATGCCTGGCGCGGTCTCGCCACGCAGCGGCCTCGTGAAGAACGCCAACTCGGTCTGGCTGAACGGCAGGCCCTTCGTCATCGATCTCGAGGCGCGGCTCGGCCGGCCGGTCCGAGCGGAGAACGATGCCAATTGCCTCGCGGTCTCCGAGGCGGTGGATGGCGCGGGTGCCGGGGCGCGGGTCGTCTGGGCGATCATCCTAGGGACCGGCGTCGGTTCCGGCATCGCCATCGACGGTGTGGCCCTGTCGGGCGCCAACCGCATCGCGGGCGAATGGGGGCACAATCCAATTCCCGCGCCCCGCGACGACGAACGGCCCGGTCCCGCCTGCTATTGCGGTCGGAAGGGCTGTATCGAGACGTGGCTCTCCGGGCCGGGGTTCGCCGCCGACCATGGCAGGCGCACCGGAGCGGCCGCCCCGACGGGCGAATCCGTCATTGCCGCCGCGCGGGCGGGCGATGCAGCCGCATGCGAAAGCGTCGCTCGCTATCGGGAAAGGCTCGCCCGCGCGATGGCCGGCGTGATCAACGTCCTCGACCCCGATGTGGTGGTTCTCGGTGGTGGGCTGTCGACCGTGCCGGAACTGACCGCCGACCTGACCGGACTGATCCATCCGCATGTCTTCTCGGGAGAATGCGAGACGCCGATCCGGGTGAGCCGCCACGGCGACGCTTCCGGCGTGCGGGGTGCAGCCTGGTTATGGGGCCTCCACGCCTGAACCTCTCCCCATCGTTCCCCGCAGCCGGTATGGACGGGGCATCGCATAACGACGTGAGCGTATTCCCATGACGAGTCTGGCTTCCCTCGATCCCGCCGCCCGCGACGCACTTCACGCAGAGGCCCGCGACGCCTACGAGGCCTTCAAGGCCCGTGGCCTGAAGCTCGACATGACCCGCGGCAAGCCGTCGCCCGAGCAGCTCGACCTGTCCAGCGCGATGATGTCCCTTCCGGGGAACGGCGACCACTTCGCCGAGGCCGGCGACGATGCGCGCAATTACGGCGGCCTCCAAGGCCTGCCAGAGGCGCGCGCCCTGTTCGCGCCGATGGTGCAGGCGCCGGCCGCCCAGATCGTCATCGGTGACAATTCCAGCCTCGCGCTCATGCACGATTGCATCGCCTGGGCTCTGCTGAAGGGCGTGCCCGGCTCGGAGAAGCCCTGGTCGAAGGAAGAGGAGCCGGTCTTCCTTTGTCCCGTCCCGGGCTATGACCGTCACTTCGCCATCTGCGAGGCCCTGGGCATCCGCATGCTGCCCGTCCCCATGACCGGCGAAGGGCCGGATATGGACGTGGTCGAGAAGCTTGCCGCCGATCCCGCGGTCAAGGGCATGTGGTGCGTGCCGAAATACGCCAATCCGAGCGGCGAGACCTATTCCGACGAGACAGTCCGGCGCCTCGCTTCCATGAAGACCGGCGCTCCCGACTTCCGCCTTTTCTGGGACAACGCGTACACGGTCCATCACCTCACCGCGACGCGCCACCCCCTCGCCGACATCCTCACCCTCTGCGAGGAAGCCGGCCATCCCGACCGGCCCTTCATCTTCGCCTCGACCTCCAAGATCACCCTGGCGGGAGCAGGCATCGCCGTGTTCGCCTCCTCGCCGGAAAACGTGCGCTGGTTCCTCGGCCGCTCGTTCTTCCGCACCATCGGGCCGGACAAGCTCAACCAGCTGCGCCACGTCCGCTTCCTCAAGGACATGGCCGGCATTGAGGCGCATATGGAGAAGCAGCGTGCGCTCATCGCGCCGAAGTTTCAGGCCGTTCTCGACGCGCTGGAGTCCCGACTCGGCGGAACCGGCGCAGCCACCTGGACGAAGCCCGAAGGCGGCTACTTCATCACCGTCGATACGGTGGACGGCGCGGCGCAGCGGACCGTTGCCCTCGCCAAGGAAGCCGGCATCGCCCTGACGCCCGCCGGTGCGACCTCGCCCTATGGACGCGACCAGCATGACCGCACCCTGCGCCTCGCCCCCACCTTTCCCTCGCTCTCCGACGTGAAGGCGGCTGCGGAGGGGATCGCGCTCTGCATCCTCCTCGCCGGACTGGAGACACAGCAGGCGGCCTGACCAAGCCGGCCGCTATTCGCTCCCCTCGGCGCAGGGCGATCGCATATGACACCACACCGTCATTCCGGGTCGCCACAGGCGAGCCCGGACCCGGAGGGCCGCGCCAGAGGCGTGCAATCAAGAGCCGCTGACAGTGTAAAGTCCTGCACCACTTGTGTTTCTGGATCCCGGGCTCCGCTGCGCGGACCCGGGATGACGGGGTGGTACCAGCGGGTTTCTGATAAGCAAATCGGCATATGCGATAGCCCTGCCTCGGCGAGAGGGGGGGGCGATGGCGGCCGACGATGAGGCACAGGATATGGACGGATCCCTACCGCTCTCTTTGCCCGTGATGGGGACGGAGGGCGGGCCCGGCCTCGCTCGATAAGCGACCGGCGCGTGATCGGCTGGCCGGCATGTGAGCGTGAAGCGCGATAGGCGAGACCAAGTACGGCGTCGCCCCCGGGGCGACGGTGATGCGGCCGAACCTAGTCGTTCAGCGGAATCCGCCGACGCGACGATCCCGCTTACGCTCGGCGGCCGGTTGATACGCGATCTGAGCGTGGTGAGTGCAATAGGGCAGGCCGGTGATCGAGCGGTCGCCGCAATAGTGGAAATCCGGCGAGGTCGGATCGCCCAGCGGCCAGCGGCACATGGATTCGCGTAGATCCATGATCGTCACGCGCTTGGATACGGCCAGCGGCGTGGCCTGGGGCATGACCAAGGCGGTTGTCTCGGGAAATGCCAAGCTCGGCGTGGCGACGGGATCGGCCACGGGCGCGAATTCCACGACCGTGTCGGCCTCGGTCTCGGGTGCCCGTGCCGCGGGCTTCTTCCGGCCATTACCCGGCGAATCCGCTGCCTTCACGCGGCCCGAAAGGCCGAGCCTGTGGACCTTGCCGATGACCGCATTGCGGGTGACTCCGCCGAGCTGGGCCGCGATCTGGCTCGCGCTCAGGCCCTCGTCCCAGAGACGCCGCAGTAGCTCGACACGCTCGTCCGTCCAGCCAGCACCGGTATCCGTCATCGCCCCCTCCGACATCCGCTCGATTCCCCCGACCGGCACCGAACGAACCCTGCGAAAACCCGCATGGCCTGTCCGTCCAATACCATACAGATGGTGGTCGCCCAGGGCACCCTTACGACGACGATCGGAACCGTACAGGACGCTTCGATGCCGATGCAAGGGCGCCCGAAAGCCGGGACGGACTTTCCACCGGCAAACCGTCGGGGGCGTCTCGGCTGTATTCTGAAGGGGCGGCGGCGATGCGGCTCCACCATGAGTGCGACGGCATAATCCTCCGCCGTATCCGACCGCATCGCCCGCCGGCCCAGCTTTCCCTTGACCTGACGCCGGATCGGGCGAGAAGCGCGTGTTTCACCAAGAGCCGAGAAGTGAAGGACAGGTCATGGTCGCGCCCGATCCGCTCGAGGGACGCCGCTCCGGCGAGGTGCCGCCACGCCTCGAAACACGCGGCCTGCGTGTCGATTTCGGTCGCAAGCTCGCTCTCGACGACGTCTCCCTCGCCGTTCGCGCGGGCGAGATCATCGCCCTTCTGGGTGATTCCGGCTGCGGCAAGAGCACCCTGCTACGTGCGGTGGCGGGGCTCGAACAGCCGAGCGGCGGTCTCGTCCTTCTCGATGGGCAGATCATGGGCCCGAGGGTACCGCCGGAGGAGCGGGGCGTCGGATTGATGTTCCAGGACTACGCCCTGTTCCCCCATCTCACCGTCATGCAGAACGTTCGCTTCGGCCTTCACCGGCTGCGCGCCGATGAGGCCGATGCCGTGGCGAGGGCGCGGCTGGAACAGGTCGGCCTCGCCGACCGGGCCGCGAGTTATCCCGGTGACCTGTCCGGCGGCGAGAGCCAGCGCGTGGCGCTCGCCCGCGCCTTGGCGCCGGGGCCACGCGTGCTGCTCCTCGACGAGCCCTTCTCCAATCTCGACCGGCGCAACCGCGATCGGGTTCGGGCCGACACGATCTCGGTGCTGCGCGCCACGGGCGCGACGGCGCTCCTGGTGACACACGACCCGGAGGAGGCCTTGCTGGTGAGTGACCGTATCGTCCTGATGCGGAGCGGCCGCATTGTCCAGATCGGCACCGGTGCGGATCTCTACCGGCGTCCCGTCTCGCATTTCGCCGCGAGCTTCTTCGGTGATCTCATCGCTTTCCCCACGCGCTGCATCGACGGCGCGGCAACGACGCCGCTCGGCAAGTTTCCGGCGCCGGGAATCGCCAGCGGCGCAAGGGTGGCCGCCTGCGTCAGGCCCGAGGCGATTCTGCTATCCGGCGCGGAAACCGGTCATCCGGCGCGGGTCATCCGCCGGCGCTTCCTCGGACCCGTCGCGGAATTGACCCTGGCGGCGGAGGGGTTCTCCGACACGTTCCGCCTCACCGTCGCGGAAGAGACATCGGCGGGGGAGGGCGATTGCGTCGGCCTGAAGCTCGCGAACGGCGCGAGGTTGGTTTTTCCGCTCGAGACGGATTAATTCCGCCTGGTTGCTCGTGCTTGGCAATATCCAGAAGTATAGTTTTTAACGATAATAAACTGAAGACATAAGTCTTGCTTTTCTCGTGAAGATGCGGCCCAGAACCGTTCGCCACGGGAAGAGGAATGGACGTCATGGTCGGTTGGGTCTCGAAATGTCTGGTCGGCGGCGCGACGGCTTTCGCCTGGATCTCCGGAGCGACGGCCGCCGAGGTCAACATCTACACCACGCGCGAGCCCGGCCTGATCAAGCCCCTGCTCGATGCCTACACGGCCAAGAGCGGCGTCACCGTCAACACCGTCTTCGTCGAGAAGGGCCTCGCTGAGCGCGTGGCCTCCGAGGGCGAGCGGTCTAAGGCAGACGTGCTCATGACCGTCGATATCGGCAATCTCATCGAACTCGTGGATCGCGGCTTGGCGCAGCCGGTTCGTACGGAGACCCTGGAAGCCGCCGTCCCGGCCCCCCTGCGCGATGCCGGTGGTCTCTGGTACGCCCTCTCCATGCGCGCCCGTGTCGCCTATGCCGACAAGGACCTCGCGGAGAAGGCCCTGACCTACGAGGATCTCGCCGACCCGAAATGGAAGGGTAAGCTCTGCCTGCGCGCGGGCCAGCACCCTTACAACACCGCGCTCATCGCCCATTACATCGTCAAGCACGGGCCGGATAAGGCGAAGGAATGGCTGACCGGTGTGAAGGCCAACCTCGCGCGCAAGCCGGCCGGCGGCGACCGTGACGTAGCCCGCGATATCCTGGCCGGAACCTGCACCGTCGGTCTCGGCAACTCGTACTATGTCGGGCTGATGCGCTCGGGCAAGGGTGGCCCGGACCAGCAGAAATGGGGCGACGGGATCAAGGTCGTACTGCCGGTCTTCACGAGCGGTGGCACCCATGTGAACGTCTCCGGCGCCGTCGTCGCGAAAGGCGCGCCGAACCGCGACGAAGCGGTCAAGCTTCTCGAATACCTCGTCTCGGACGAGGGCCAGGGCCTCTATGCGAAGGCCAATTTCGAGTATCCGGTGAAGGTGGGCGCGCCGATCGACCCCCAGCTCACCGCGCTGGGCCCGCTGACCATCGATACCGTGCCCCTGGCCGAGATCGCCCGTAACCGGAAGGCCGCGAGCCTGCTGGTGGATACGGTCGGCTTCGACAACTGAAGCCCAGGCCGATGCGGGTGACTGCCGAACTGGCCGGATCGCAGGCCGCGCTCGGCACGGACGTCGTTCCGCGCCCGGCGTCGCGCCTGCGCGCCGGGCCTCTCGCCTGGGCGGCGGGAGCGCTGGCGCTCGCCGCCCTGATCCTGAGCCCGGTCGTATCCCTGGCGCTGACGGCGGCGGGGGGATCGAGCGAGGTCTGGCCGCATCTCCTGGCGCATGTCCTGCCGCAGGCGACGCTCACCACTGCGTTGCTCCTCGGCGGCGTCGGCCTCCTCGTCGTCATGCTTGGGGTCGGCTCCGCCTGGCTCGTCTCGGCCTACGAGTTCCGGGGCCGACGCCTCCTGGAAATCGGGTTGCTGCTGCCCTTGGCGGTGCCGACCTACATCGTCGCCTTCGCCTATCTCGACCTGCTTCATCCGATAGGCCCGGTCCAGACCGCGCTACGCGATGCTCTCGGCGTCGCGCGGCCGAAGGATCTGCTGCTGCCCGAGATCAGGTCCCTGCCGGGCTGCATCCTGCTTCTCGGCTTCGTGCTCTATCCATACGTCTACCTGCCGACGCGGGCGCTGTTCCTGATGCAGGCAGGCACGCTCATCGAGGCGGCGCGCATTCTCGGACGGTCGCCGATGGCGGTCTTCTTCCACGTCGCCTTGCCGCTGGCGCGCCCCGCCATCGCCCTCGGCACCAGCCTCGCCCTGATGGAGACGCTCAACGATATCGGCGCCGCCGAATTTCTCGGCGTAAGGACGCTTACGGTTCAGGTCTACGCCACCTGGATCAACCGCTCCGATCTGCCCGGCGCAGCGCAGATCGCCCTGGTCATGCTGGCGATGGTGCTCCTGCTGCTGGCGGCCGAACGCTGGGGCCGGCGCGGGCGCGGCTATTCCGGCACGGCACAGCGCCAGCGCGGCATGGCCCGCCATCGCCTGTCCGGCGCGTCGGTCCTGGCCGCCTTGTGTCTCGGCACTCTTCCCATCGCCATCGGTTTCCTGATTCCGGCGGCCTATCTCGTCCATTCCGCCATCGCCCGCGTGACGCGGCTGGGATTTCCTCGGGGAGTCATCGCCGAGGCGGGAAACACCCTCCTTTATGCCGGCCTCGCCACCCTGCTGGCGGCGATATGCGGCTTCCTCGTCGCCGCCGGCCCGCGCCTCGTCGCGCGACGTTTCGGGCAGGGGCTGATCCGCATCGCCGCCCTCGGCTACGCGCTTCCCGGCGCGATCCTGGCGATCGGGCTCCTCGGCCCGCTGGCTCTCGCCGATGCCTCCCTGTCCCGTGTCACGACGGCGCTCTTCGGCGTCGCCCCGGCCATCATCGGGGTCGGAGCAGGTGGCGCCCTCGTCGTCGCCTATCTCGTGCGCTTCCTTGCGGTCGGTGTCGGCGCCTGCGAGGCCGGCCTGTCGAAAGTGCCGGCCTCCCTCGGGGAAGCCGGGCGCATGCTCGGCCGGGGGGCTGTCGGCACGCTGATGCGCGTCCACCTGCCGATGACGTGGCCGGCTTTGCTGAGCGGAGCGCTCCTCGTCTTCGTCGACTGCGTCAAGGAACTGCCCGCGACCCTGCTCCTGCGCCCGCTCAACGTCGAGACCCTCGCGACCCATCTCTACGGGGAGGCGGTGCGCGGTACTTACGAGGATGGCGCAGTGGCGGCCCTCCTCATCGTCGTCGTCGGCCTGATCCCGGTGGCTTTGCTCCTCCGCTTCGGCTCGCCGGAGCGGGCCCCGAGGGGCGGTTGAGGTTCAGGATCGAGGCCGTTCGCCGGGCGTCCGAACCTTATCGTATGCCGGCTCGGCATAGTCGCTGCCGACCAACGCGACAGAGGCCCTTGACGGGCGCGTGGGCCTCGCCCTAGAAGGCCCTCGGTCCGGGTGCGTAGCTCAGCGGGAGAGCATTCGCTTCACACGCGAAGGGTCACAGGTTCGATCCCTGTCGCGCCCACCATTCCCCTCAAGCCGCAGCGATAGCCGGCACGAGGGCCTCGATCGCATCCACCAAGTCATCGAAATGCTGGATCACCTGCGTGGGGCCGAGTTGCTCTACCGGTAGGTCGGTATAGCCGAACGGCACCGCGATCACCGGAATGCCGGCAGCCTTCGCGGCATCGATATCGGCGCGGGAATCACCCACCATCACCGCACGCGAGACGTCGCCCTTCGCCTGCTCCACCGTGAGGGTGATATGGGCCGGATTGGGCTTGTAGACTGGGAACGTGTCGCGGCCGCAGATGGCGGCGAAGCGGCCGGCAACACCGAGCTCCTCAAGCAGTTGCTTGGCATGGGCCTCGACCTTGTTGGTGCAGACCGCCAGCAGGAAGCCGCGGGCGCTCAGCGTATCGAGCGCCGTCTCGACGCCGGGGAACAGGTAGGAATGCTCGCTGAGATGCCGGCCGTAATGGTCGAGGAAATCGACGAACAGGGTCTGCAGCCTTGTGTCGTCGAGCGTCTCCCCCGCCGCCTCGAAGCCACGCTGGATCAGCGCCTTCGCGCCGGCGCCGATCATGTCGCGGGCTTGATCCAGGGGCAGTGTCGGCAGGCCTTCGCGGGTGAGGATCGCGTTGAGGGTGCCGACGAGGTCGCCCGCGGTCTCGGCAAGGGTTCCGTCGAGGTCGAACACGACGATGGGCGGCAGGCTTGGCATGGTGGCTCGCTGGGTTCTGTGGGTCGGTAAAGGGCGCGATGGTGAAGAACCGGTTTGCGCGGCGGTCCCCGCCCGATAAAGCGGCATGGCCCATTGGGAAAAGCCGGTTAGGGGACAAGGACTTACGCGATCGACCCGGATCCGGTATCCGATTCCACCCTCTAGAATCGCGACGTGGTGCGATCAAGGCATTCGCGAGCGGGTCACGGTTGCGCCGCAAGGCCGCTATAGGGGAGCGGCCGTGAGATTCCCTTGTCTTTATCCGGACACGAAGGCGACCATGCGTTCGACCCTGCCGACCGATCCCGCGTTCACACTCATGGTTCCGGCCGCTTCCGCCCGTTCGCGGGGGCGGCGCTGGAGCAATTTTGGATGCCGGGTAGCGATCACCCTCAGCGTTCTCGCCGGCACTGTCGGCGCCGCGTCCGCCGCCTCCTTCGAGTTCGTGCCCGCGCCGCAGATCGACCTCAACAGGGTCTATCGCGTGGACAAGGTCACCGGCGAGGTCACGTCCTGTCAGTACGGTCTGCGCGAGGGTGCGGTGGGCAGCGTCGGCCTCACCGTGTGCTACGGCTCAGGGGAGGGCGCCAGCGCCCAGGCCCCGTCCGAATATGGCCTCGTCGCCTCCCGCCACACCCGGGAGGCCGGGGTGTTCCGCGTCAACTACCGCACGGGTGAGATGAGCATCTGCTACGTCCAGCTCCAGAAGGAAGCGGTGGTGTGCACGGCCCAGGCGAACCCGGCCACCAGCGGTCCCGAAGAGGCCGTGGCCACGGGCCAGGCGCCCGGCCGAGCGGGGCCGAGTGCCACGCCGCCCCAGAACACCCGGCCCTGACGACAATCGCTGCGTGTTCTCGGCAAGTGCCGCGTTCGGCAAGTGCTCCGTTGGACGCCGTTGCCAGCCGTGCTAGGGCCTCGGGACTTTCAGCGGCCCAGCCCGTAGCCCGAGAGCCCATCCATGCATCTGGTCCCCGCCCTCCCGACGAACCGGTCTCCCTCGTGAGCGGACCCGATCTGCGTCGTGCCGCCGCCGCCCGCGCCCTCGACCTCGTCGAGGATGGGATGCGACTCGGCATCGGTACCGGCAGCACCGCCAACGTGTTCGTGGAGCTTCTCGGCGCCAGGGTGCGCGAGGGACTCAAGGTGACGGGTGTGCCCACCTCGGAGGCGACGCGAATCGCCGCCGAGCGCGTCGGAATTCCCCTGGCCACCCTCGAAGACCTGCCCGAACTCGACCTCACCATCGATGGCGCTGATGAGATCGATGCCGCGATGCGTCTGGTGAAGGGCGGCGGCGGCGCACTCCTGCGCGAAAAGATCGTGGCTTTCGCGAGCCGCCGTATGGTGGTGATCGCCGACGCGGCGAAATCCGTGACCACCCTCGGAGCGTTTCCGCTGCCGGTGGAGGTCAATTCGTTCGGCCTCGGCGCTACCCGCATCGCCGTGGGAAGGGCCATCAAGAGTGCTGGCTGCGCGGGCGATCTCGTGCTGCGCTCCGGACCCGGCGGCTCGCCCTTCGTGACAGATGGCGGCCACCTTATCCTCGATGCCCATCTGAAGATCATCGCCGATCCCGAACGTCTGTCCGCCGCGCTCTGGGCGGTGCCCGGCGTGGTCGAGCACGGTCTGTTCATCGGGCTCGCCACGGGCGCTATCCTGGCGGAGGCCCGTGACGGGCAGGCGCATGTCACCTGTCTCGGCGCGGTCTGACGCGCTTCCCCATCCGCTTGATTTCTCGACCGACACGTCTTTCCGGAGCGCTCGCATGTCCCGCCGCCCCCTCTTTTTTGTCCTGACCGCCTCGGTCCTCGCCGGAATCCTCTCGGTCTCGGCTCCGACCGCCGGCCTGGCTCAGGCGCAGAAGCCTGCCGCGCCGGCCAAGCCCGGGGCCAAGCCCGCCGCACCTGCGCCCGCTACGCCCGCGGCCCAGCAGCCGACCTACACGCCGAACCATCTGGCCCTGGCCCGCGAAGTCACCCTCAGCTCCGGCATCGCCCGGTCGTTCGACTCGATTCTTCCGGCCTTTGGCCAGCAGATCAAACAGGCGGCCATCACCCGCCCGGACCTGACCAAGGATCTCGATGAGGTTCTCACCTCCCTGGCGCCCGAGATGGAACTGCAAAAGCAGATGATGATCGAGACGGCGGCCAAGATCTACGCGAGCCGCCTGTCCGAGGCGGAGCTCACCGATATCGTCGCCTTCTTCCATTCGGCGGCGGGCAAGCGCTACGTCGAGACCCAGCCGCAGGTGCTCGACGAGATCGTCCAGGCCATGCAGAACTGGACCCAGGGTGTGTCCGAATACATGATGGTCCGTGTGCGTGCCGAGATGGGCAAGCGCGGCCACGAACTCCAGTAACCGTCCGGTCCGCCCGTCTCCAATGATCTCTTTCCCGCCCCGATCGGAGACGGTCGCGCGCCTGCGCGCCACCGGTGCCATCACACTCGCCATCCTTCCGGTGGCCATGGCGCTGGCCAATCGGTCGAGCCCGACCGTCGTCGGTCTCTCCGCCTCGTTCTTCCTCATCGCCGGGCTGATCGAGGATGCGCGCGGTACGGTGCGGTTCGTGGCGAGGCCGCTCGCCACGCCAATCGGTCTCGCAGTCCTCGGCTTCGTCGTCTGGTCGCTGGCGAGCATCTCCTGGAGCCCGGTGGAGGATCTGTCCTGGCGCAACATGCAGGAATTCCTGCCGACCATCGTGGGGGCCTATCTCCTCGCGCGCCTCGCGCCCGGAAACATGCCGGCCTTCACGCCCCGGCTCGCCGCCTGGTCCATCGCGATCGCCGGGCTCTACATCGTCGTGGCCCTGGCCACCCACCTTCCCCTTCATCGGGCGATGGGCTCACGGGTGGCGCTGTTCGTCTTCAATCGCCCAGCCCTGACGATCGCGCCCGTAATGGGGCCCCTGGCTTATCTTCTCTACCGGCGCGGGCATGGGATCGCGGCGCTTTTGGTAATCGTGATCGGTACCGGGGCCATCCTGCGATCGATTAGCGGCGCCGCCGCCATGGGTCTCGCAGCCGGTGCCATCACGGCCCTCATCGCCGTCCTGACCCCTCGCCGGGTCGGGCTCGCCATCGTGGGCGCTGCCCTGGCTCTCGCCCTCATCCTCTCGCCGGTCGAGGGGGATATTCTTCAGAAAGTCATGCCCGATGCCATCCACGAGCGTCTGGTCCAGAGCAGTTCGCGCGCACGGGTCGCCATCGCTCGCAGCTTCGGCGCGGCCGTAGCCCTCGATCCCTGGCAAGGCGCCGGGTTCGGGACCTCGGCGCGATTCATCGAGACGCCCGTCGCCGCACGGATCGAGCCCGGCCTGCGCCCGATGCTGGCGGTGGGCCACCCACACAACATCTTCCTGCAGATCTGGGCTGAGCTCGGTATCGTCGGCGCGACCCTGGCCGGGGCGATCCTGATGATGATGGTGGCGCTCATCGGACGCCTGCCGCGCGGCGAAAGCGTCATCGCCCTCGGCCTCGTGGGGTCGTGCACGGCCGTCGCCTTCGTGGAGCACGGGGCCTGGCAGGGCTGGTGGATCGCGGCTGTCGGTGCCGCCGTCGCCTGGACGCGCGAGGCTGGCAAGGAGCCGGCATGAAACCCGGCCCGTCCTGGCCGCTTCAGGCGGCCTCGGCCTCGACGCGGTTACGGCCGGAGGATTTGGCGCGGTAGAGCGCGAGGTCGGCCCGCTTCAGCATATCGGCCGGTCCCGAATCGTCGGCATGGCGGCACGCCACCCCGATGGAGACGGTGACGTGGATGTCCCGCGTTTCCCGCTGGATCAGGAACGGCACCGCTTCGATGCGTTCGCGGATGCGCTCGGCGATGTGATGGGCGGCCTCCGGCTCCGCATCGGGCAGAATGATGACCACCTCTTCGCCGCCATAGCGGGCGACGATATCGATCTCGCGGGTATGCAGGCGGATGCGGTTGGCAAAGGAGCGGAGCACCTCGTCACCGGCATCGTGACCATAGGTGTCGTTGATCGTTTTGAACCGGTCGATATCGAGCATCAGCATCGAGACGGCGCGGTGACGCGGGGCGGCATCGGCGAACAGCACCGCGAGATGGCTATCGAGGTAGCGCCGGTTGTGGAGCCCGGTGAGGCCATCCGTGACGGCCATCTCCATGGATGCCTGCACGGCGCCGCGCAGGGTTTCCGAAAAGCGGCTGCGACGCAGCTGTGTGCGCACGCGGGCGACGAGCTCGTTCCGGTCGACCGGGCGCAGCAGATAGTCGTGCACGCCGAATTCGAGGCCGCGGATGACCCGCGCCCTCTCGTTCTCCTCGGCGATCATCATCACCGGCATGTTGCGGATGCGGTCGAGGGACAGGATCTGGCTGCAGAGGCGCAGGCCGTCGAACCCCTGAAGGTCGAGGCTCACGAGAGCCAGCTCGAAATCCCCTTCGATGGCTAGGACCAGGGCGTCGTGCGGATCGGCGACCACGGTGACCCGATGGTGCTGGCTGAGGGCCGCCGATAGCCGCTCAGCCGAGCTCGCCCGATCCTCGACCAGCAGGATCGAGGCATTCTGGCCGTCCTCGGCGGTGGCGAGGGCGAGGGGATCGCCCATGCCGAATTCCCGGGAGGCGAGCGCCCTTTGGCGCAGCTCGTCGGTGACCGCCTTGAGGCGGACGAGGTTGCGTACCCGCGCGAACAGGGCGGTGTCGTCGATGGGTTTCGTCAGGAAGTCGTCTGCCCCCGCATCGAGGCCGCGCAACCTGTCCGCCGGTTGGTCGAGGGCCGTCACCATCACGACCGGAAGGTGGGCGGTGGTCGGACTGCTCTTGAGGCGGCGGCAGACTTCGAACCCGTCCATGCCCGGCATCATCACGTCGAGCAGGACGAGATCGCACAGGCCCTTCTCGCAGATCGAGATCGCATCCGGCCCGTTCATGGCCGCCAGAACGTCGAAATACTCGAGCGACAGCTTGGTCTCGAGCAGCTTCACATTCGGAAAGAGATCATCGACGATCAGGATGCGGGCCGACATCGTTCCTCGCTCAAGTTAACGGGCTCGACGGGACGACCCTGTCGACGGTGTGCTCCTCAACGGGCTCCGTCGCCGAGGTAGAGGCGGACGGTGGCAAGAAACTTGGCGACCGAGATCGGCTTCGACAGATAGGCTTCGCAGCCCCCCTCGCGGATGCGCTCCTCATCGCCCTTCATGGCGAAGGCCGTGATGGCGATGACGGGGATATGCTTGAGGTCGTCGTCTTCCTTCAGCCATTTCGTGACTTCGAGGCCGGAAACCTCGGGAAGCTGGATGTCCATCAGAATCAGGTCGGGACGGTGGGCGCGGGCGAGTTCGATGGCCTCGATCCCATTGGCCGTCTTGAGAGTCGCGTAGCCATGCCCTTCCAACAGATCGTTGAAGAGCTTCATGTTCAGTTCGTTGTCCTCGACGATGAGCACTGTTTTCGGCATGGCTCATTGTTCCCGGCAGGCTGGCGGCGCATTTTGGAAGGACCGGCGTCCCGCTCGATGAGAACCTAAGGGATACATGTTGACGAAACGCAAATCCGACCGCCCCGATCAATCCGCGGAGCAGGTCGCCATCTCGGTGCTCGGATGGATCGCGGAGGACGGCGACAGGCTCTTGCCGTTCATGGCCTCCTCCGGCCTGACACCCGATACGTTGCGGGAGAGTGCTGCCGATCCCGCCTTTCTCTCGGCGGTCCTCGACCATGTCATGGGCGACGAAGCCGTGCTGATCGCCTGCGCCACGGCACTCGATATGAAACCGGAGCGCATTGCCGACGCGTGGCGCCGTCTCGGCCCCCCCGATCCCGATGCCGATTTCGGCTGACGCCCCGGTCCGGCGGCCGGCAACGTAAGGCTGCGCGCCGCTACTCCCGTATGGGGGCGACAAGACACGAGTGGTCTCGAGCCTAGGCCCGCCCGCCTCGACGAGGCGGCGGGGCGACAGGCGTCATGGCTTGCACTCGGCCTCGGTCTTGGCCTCGGCCTTGTGCAGGTCGAGACGGCTCAGGTCGCCCGCGATGGTGAAATCACCGTAGTTGAGGCTCAGTCCGCCGCTCACACCATTCTCGTAGAGGAGAAAGGAGAGGACGTAGACCGGGGTGCGCTCGCCCTGTCCGGCGGTGAAGTAGCTGAGGGTCACAGGCCAGCGCCGCATCCCCGCCATCTCGCCCTCGCGCAGGGGCTTGTCGCGGTCGGCCGCGCCATTCTTCGCGGGCTCGTCCGTGGTGACCGGCTTGCCGATCACCGCGAGCGTGTCGAAGATCTTGCGCCCGTCGTCCGACCCGTCGAACACCTTGGCCGACATCGTCGTCTCGCCGGCCTGTGCCGCTTCGATCATGCGGCGCATGTGGAAGGTCGGAAACAGTACGGGGCCGGTCTCGGTGTATTGGTCGCGCTTGGGCTCCTTGAGCTTGACCTTCAGCGCCTCGGCGCCGCTCTCGGCCGTTCCATCCACCGCCGTGGATGCGCTGCCGTTGAGCACCGTGTTGGTCTTGAAGCGGAAATGATGGCCGTCGCCGCCCTCGAAGGTGGTGTTGCGCAGATCGGAAAGACGCTTGCCGGTCTCGCCGCTGTCGAGTTCCGTCACCTGCCGGGTCTGCATCGTGTAGCCCTTGCAGGCATCGCCGCTGAACTCGAGGACGATGCGACCCCGCGCACTCTCCACCGCACGCGCGCCCCGGCTCTCGGCCAGCGACAGGTCGTAGACCGCGCGGTGGCCGGCCAGTCGCATCGGCGCGGCCTCGGCGATGGCCGTGAAGGCGGCAAGTGCGCCGAACGCCATGGCGAGGGTGGAACTTGGCAACCGCATGAGGTCTCCCGATGGACGCGCCGGTCGAACGGAACGGCGAGCCGATGCGTCGACACAGATAGGGGGTCGATGCCGGAGCGGCAACGGCGGCGTATTCTCGTGCGGTGGCGCGGCCCTCGAAGGTGGCCGGGCATCGGCCTCACCCGTCGAGAAGTGCCACACGTGATTCCTCGCCGGTTCGGTTCTCGCGGAAGCGTCCTTGCCGGATGAAGCGCAGGGAGGCCGCGATCGCAGCCCGGTTCAGGATCATCAGGTCATGGGTGGAATGGATCGTCAGATGGTCGGTCATGCCGGCCACGCGGGTTCGCGCCACGCTGACACGGCCGTCGTTGGGGCGAGGCAGGATCAGGAAGGATTCGATCAGCCAGATCGAACGGTCCGCCGCGATGATCCCGAGGGGAAAATCGACCTCGCCGAGGAGCGCGACGAGATCCCGGTCGCGAAAGGTGGTGAGCTGCACCCCCGCCGGGCCGAAGAACAGGCGGTAGGGCAGCATCCGGTGGAGGAAATCGGCGACTTCGCTGCCGCCATTCGGCGTTCCCAGCATCACCACGCGGCCGAGATTGGCCGGGCGATGCCGGTTGATGAGCCCGCGCGCGACGAGGCCGCCCATGGAATGGGTCACGAAATGCACCCGCGCGACCCCGGCGGCGAAACCCGCCACCTGTGGCGCCACCTCGGCGACGATGCTGGCGAGGTCAGCCTTCCGCCCCGGATAATTCAGGTTGAGGGTGAGGAATCCCTCGGCCCTGAAGGCGCGCTCCATCCGCCCGAGGGAGGCCGAGCGGCGCGCGATGCCGTGAAGCAGCACGACGCCTTCCCGGGCGCGGGCTTCCCCTGGCCGATCGTCCGGGCCAAGGAAGGTGAGCGGCAAAGCCGTCATCGGGTGTCTCCCCGCAGCGCATCGCCCGATCATCGGGCTGCCGAAGGGGTAGAGCCCGCCACGGCCATGACGCAAGCGAGGAAACGTCCGATGCCGGCCACACTCGCGTGAGCGCCAGCGCCAGGGATCGCCGAAGCCTGTTCGGCCATCTCGCGCTGTTCACGGCGCTTTATGGCGGGTACGGCGCGCTGTCGCCGTTCCTGCCGCTGTTCCTCGAACAGCGCGGATTGTCGGCGCAAGAGATCGCCTGGCTCCTGGCGATGGCGATGCTGGTACGGATGGGTGCCGGGCCGGTGGCCGGACGGATCGCCGACCGATGGGGGATCGTCGGCCCGGTCTTCGCTCTTGCCGCCGCCCTGACGGGAGTGGCGGCCTCGGCCCATCTGGCGGTTGCGGGATTTGCCGGTCTCTTCATCGTCGCTCTCGCCTATGCGGTCTTCACCGCGCCACTGGCGCCTTTCGCCGATGCCCTCGCCCTCTCAGCCTCGAAAGGTGGACAACGCTTCGCCTATGGCTGGGTGAGGGGGGCCGGTTCGGCCGCCTTCATCCTGGCCACCAGCCTCGCCGGCATGGTGGTGGTGACCGTCGGAATCAGAGGCGCGATCCTCCTCGGGGCGGGGCTCTTCATCGCCGCCGGCTTCGCCGCCTGGACGCTGCCGACCCAGCCGATCGCTGAGCCCGCGAGACCGGCCGCAGGGCGAGGCCTGATGATCGTCCTGGCGAACTGGCGGTTCGGGCTCGTTGTTCTTGCCGCTTCCCTGATCCTCGGCGCCCATGCCTTGCACGACGCTTTCGCGATGATCCTGTGGAGCCGCCATGGCATCACGCCGGATGTCGCCGGGTTGCTCTGGGCGGAGGCGGTGGCGTCGGAAATCGTGGTCTTCCTCGTCGCCGGCCCATGGATCCTGGCGCGGCTGGATCCGGGCCGGGCGATCGGGCTCGCCGCCCTCGTCGGGGCGCTGCGATGGGGCATCAGTGCCGAGACTGTGTCGCTGACCGCGCTCATGGCGATCCAGTGCCTGCACGGGCTGACCTTCGCGCTCCTGCATCTCGCCTGTTTGAAGGAGATCGGCCGCTGCGTGCCACAGGACCTCACCGCCACGGCCCTGACCCTCTATGGTCCCCTCGGCCTTGGCCTGTCCTCTGCCCTGTTCACGCTTGCGGCCGGTCCGCTCTTCGCCGCTTACGGGGCGTCGGGGTTCTGGGTCATGAGCGGGGTCAGTCTCGCGGCCCTTCCGGTGGCGGTTCTTCTGGCACGCGGTGAGCGGTCGCGATCGGGCGAGAGAGTACATAGATAGAACATGGTTCCCATGCAGAAGAGCCCATGCCCAGCGTCGCCGATATCCTGATCCCGCTCGCGCTCGACAACGCCTATAGCTACGCCGTGCCCGCCGGGCTGGCCCTGTCGCCGGGCGATGTCGTGCAGGTGCCGCTCGGGCCGCGTGAGACGGTGGGTGTGGTCTGGCAGGTGGCGGAGAGTCCCGGCGGCTCGAACCTGCGGCAGGTGACGGGGCGGGTCGAGGCGCCGCCCCTGTCCGACCCGTTGCGCGAGCTCGTCGATTGGCTCGCCCGCTACACCCTGGCGCCGAAGGGCTCGGCTCTGGCCATGGCCCTGCGCCTGCCCGACGAGGCGGCGCGCGGCGAGACCTCGCGGATCGGCGTGCGCGGTTCGGGCAAGCCGCCCGCCCGGCCGACCGCGGCGCGGATGAAGGTGCTGGCGGTCACCGCCGATGGGGCGATGCGCGGCAAGAGCGCGCTCGCCAAGGAGGCGGGCGTCTCGCTCAGCGTGGTCGACGGCCTCATCGATGATGGCGCCCTCGAAGCCGTGGCTCTGGCACCGGAGCCGGTGGCGCTCCCGCCCGATCCAGACCACGAGCGCGTCCCCCTGTCGGAGGCGCAAGACCAGGCGGCCCGTGACCTCATCGGCCTGGCCTTTCCCGCGCCGGAGGATGCGAAAGCGCCGACGATCCTCCTCGAAGGCGTGACCGGCTCGGGCAAGACCGAGGTCTATTTCGAAGCCGTGGCCGAAGCCGTCCGGCGCGGGCACCAGGCCCTCATCCTGATGCCGGAAATCGCCCTGACGGCGCAGTTCCTCGACCGGTTCGCGGAGCGTTTCGGCGTCCGCCCGGCGACCTGGCATTCCGGCATCGGCTCGAAGCGCCGCGAGCGCCTGCGCGCCGGCGTGGCGGCGGGCGAGGTCTCGGTGGTGGTCGGTGCGCGCTCCGCCCTGTTCCTGCCCTTCACCGATCTCGGCCTCGTCGTCGTCGATGAGGAGCACGAGGCGGCCTACAAGCAGGAAGACGGGGTGCATTACCATGCCCGTGACATGGCGGTGGTGCGTGGCCGGCTGGAGAACTGCCCGGTGGTCCTCGCCTCGGCGACGCCCTCCATCGAGACCAAGGTCAATGCCGAGAAAGGGCGCTACGCCCATATCGTCCTGCCCGAACGCTTCGGCGGGCGGCGGCTGCCGGATATCCACGCCATCGACATGCGCCTGGACAAGCCGGAGAAGGGCCGCTTCATCGCCCCGCCCCTGGTCAATGCCGTCCGCGCCACGATCGAGGCCGGCGATCAGGCGCTGCTGTTCCTCAATCGGCGGGGCTACGCGCCGCTCACCCTGTGCCGTGCCTGCGGCCACCGCTACCAGTGCCGCAACTGCTCGACCTGGCTGGTGGAGCACCGCTTCCGCAAGGCCCTGGTCTGCCACCAATGCGGCTATGCCGAGCGCCGGCCCGATGCCTGCACCGAATGCGGCACGTTCGACAACCTCACCCCCTGCGGGCCGGGGGTCGAGCGCATCGCCGAGGAGGTGACGGAGCTGTTCCCGGACAAGCGCATCATCGTGCTCTCCTCCGACTTTCCCGGCGGCGCCGAGCGCCTGCGCGCCGAGTTGCAGAGCGTGGCGGACGGGGAATGCGACATCGTCATCGGCACGCAATTGGTCGCCAAGGGCCATAACTTTCCGCACCTGACCCTGGTGGGCGTGCTCGATGCCGATATCGGCCTGACCTCGGGCGATCCCCGCGCGGCGGAGCGGACCTTCCAGTTGCTGCAGCAGGTGACGGGCCGTGCCGGGCGCGGCGAGAAGCCGGGGCGTGCCCTGGTCCAGACCTACCAGCCCGACCATCCGGTCATCGCGGCCCTGCTTTCCGGCGACGCGACGCGGTTCTACGAGGAGGAAATCGCCGCTCGGGAAGCGGCGGGACTGCCGCCCTTCGGGCGTCTCGCCGCCCTCATCGTCTCGGCCAATGAGCGCGAGACCGCCGAGGCGCATGGACAGGCCCTGGCCCGTGCCGCCGATCCGCCCGACGGCGTGATGGTGCTGGGGCCAGCGGAAGCGCCGCTCGCGCTGATCCGGGGGCGCTACCGGTTTCGCCTGCTGGTCAAGACCGAGCGGGCCGTCGATCTGCAGTCGTATCTGCGCGATTGGCTGAAGCGGGGACCGAAGGTTCGCGGCAACGTGAAGGTCGCCATCGACGTAGACCCTCAGAGTTTCCTATAACCCTGGCCTGACGTTCGCTTGGGTAGCGTTCGACCTGAAGACCTAACGCCCTGAAGATCTTCGACCCCACGAGGAGTGCTGCACGTGCTGACCTACACCAAGAACCCGGATTCGACCGTCGCGGAAATCGTCGTGGATGGGCAGATCACCGACCAGGACATGAACACCGTGATCGCCGCCATGCAGGCCGACCTCGACAAGGGCGGCAAGCTCAAGCTTCTGGAGGACGTGCGCGAGTTCAAGGGCATGGAGCCCGCGGCCTTCTTCAAGGACGTCCGCTTCGGTCTCGCCATGATGAAGGGCGTCAGCCACGTCGCGCTCGTCACAGACGCATCCTGGCTGCGGATGATCGCCGATACGTTCGGCAAGGTATCCCCGGCGCAGATCAAGACCTTCGACCGCGCCCATATCGACGAGGCGCGGAGCTGGCTCGCCGCCGCTTAACGCACCCTACTCGGCCTGGGCGGTGCGCGTGGTCTGACGCCGCGCCGTCCAGCGCCCCGAGCAGAGCGGGGAAACCTTCCAGGTGCCGCTGCCCGAACGGGCGTCGAGCCGGCCGGAAGCAGCACCGCTCGCGCCGCTATTCGAGACATTGAGCCCCACCGTTCCGTCGGTGCCGACGCGGCCGGTCATCGTCGCGCGGTCGGCCGACGAGATGAGCCGAACCTGACCGTCCTGGACCGAGACCGAGTAGCTGTAGCGGCTGTCGCAGATGCCGCTCTCGGTCACGAGCTCGACGGACCACGCGCCGTTGAAATTGCCGCCCTCGCGGCTGACGGCCGGTTGAAGATGAGCGGATGAGAGTCCGGCTCCGAGCGCCAGCACAGCCACGAGTTTCGACATGTTTCCCCCTGAGTTGAGATAGTTCACAGATTCCCATGGGCAGCCTTTCGGCGCTCTTGAGAGGAATCCTGCGTTCTGTGAGTTGTTGGATTGTATAGATCTATGATGCTCAGGGCAAATTTATGGCATCGGCCAAGGTAAGCTTCGCCGTTCTCGTATGCAGATGGTGTCGAATGCTGAGGCGAAATGTCGAGCGGGAGCGGACAAAACAGGCGCGGCGTGACATGGCGCGCAAACTATAGCCAAGCCGGGATCGCTTCGATGTTGGCAATGCTTCGGTGCCGAGCGACGGCACCTCAGATGAACGCTCGTTTCAACGATCGAAATAGGCCTGCAACGCGTCGCGGTCCCGAGTGATCGGGAGCGCGAGGAGGGCCAACACGCGGGCCTTGTCCGGCGACAAGTCGTCGGCGAAGACGGCGCCCTCCGCCTTCAAGGTGCTCCCGCCGCCGGGGAAGCCGTAGACGGGCAGGGCGCGGCCGTTTTCCAGCTTGGTGGCGAGGACGATGCCGACACCCTGGGCGATGGCGCTCCTGATCGCATCGAGGAGCGCGGCATTGACGTTGCCCATGCCGAGGGCGGCCACCACGATCCCTTCCGCGCCGCTCTCCACGGCATGGCGGATCTGGCTGCCATCGGCACCGGCATACATCGCCACGATGGCGATTCTGGCGAGCCGTTCGGGCAGCGGCAGGGTCTGCCGTCGCGTGGGCGTCCGGCGGATCACCACGCGATCCTCGTCGATGGTGCCGAGATAGCCGGTCTCGCCCGAATGGAAGGTCTCCACATTGTGGGTGTGGGTCTTCCTCACCTCACGCGCGGCGTTGATCGCGTGGTTGAGCGTCACCGTCACGCCAAGGGATGCGGCGGCGGGCGTGAGGATCTGGCGCACCGCATTGAGCAGGTTGCGGGCCCCGTCACTGTCGGGGTCGGAGGCGTTGCGCTGCGCGCCGATGACGACGACCGGCTTGTCGCTGCGCAGCGTCAGATCGAGGAAATAGGCTGTGGTGTCGAGGGTGTCGGTCCCGTGCAGGACCACGACTCCGGCGATCTCCGGATCGCCGAGCAATCCCTCGACGGTCCGTGTCAGCGAGGGCCACAGGTCCGGGCCCATCTCCGCGCTCGGGATGTTGGAGAACTCCGTCACGGTGATCCGCGCGAGCTTCTCCAGGCCCGGCGCGGCGGCGACGAGGTCGGCTCCGGACAAAGCCGGCACCGGTGCATGGGTCACCGGGTCGGTTTTCATCGCGATGGTGCCGCCTGTGGCGACGATGGCGACGGTGGGGAGAACGACGTCCGTCACCTTTTGCCTCAATCGTTCAGGGGCCGCGCTTCCTCGGGCAGCATGATCGGGATGCCATCACGGATCGGATAGGCGAGCTTGGCCGAACGGCTGATCAGCTCCTGGCGGGCGGAATCGTACTCGAGCGACTGCTTGGTCAGGGGGCAGACCAGGAGTTCGAGGAGCTTGGGGTCGACGCGCGTGGCTTCCACGGCGTTGGGGATCTCGTCTGCCATCGTGTCCTATCCTCGGGTCAACGGAGTCACTGCAGGGTCGGTTCGGACCCCGATCCGCGCACCAACTCCATCTCGGTCACCGCAATCAAGACCTCGGCGCGGGTCTTGAGGTCGGCCGCCTCCAGCATCGCCTGTTTTTCTCGCGAGCCGAACGGGCTCATCATGCAGAGGGCGTTGACGAGGGCTTCGTTCGGCGCCTCGTCGATCCCGGCCCAATCGACCTTGAGGTCGTTGACCTCGACGAAGTCCCGAAGCGCCTTCAGCACGCCCTCGCGGTCCACTGCCTCTTCGCCGGCCCTCGGTTCGAAATCGCTGAGGAAATCGTCGTAGGAGACCTGGCAGCGGCGGTAGCGGGTGGTGGTGGCGAGCTCGCTCTCCACGCGGAACCGGCTGATCCCGGTGAGCGAGATCAGGTAGCGCCCATCGCCGGTCTCGGCGAACTGGGTGATCCGGCCGAGGCAGCCGACGCGGAACAACTTCGGCGTCATCGGCGACGATCCGCTCTCCACGTCGGGCTGGATCATGCCGATGACCCGGTCCGTCCTCAGCGCGTCGTCCACCATGGCGAGGTAGCGCGGTTCGAAGATGTTCAGCGGCATCTGTCCGCGAGGCAGCAGCAAAGCGCCGGGCAGAGGAAAGACGGGGATGACGCCGGGGCAATCGCCCGGTCCTTTATAGCCCGAATGGGTGCTCATCGCCTGTCTCCGCCCTGGCGTTTCTGCGTCACGCGAAGACCAGCGTCGAAAGTCGTCGCCGGCCGCGGATCGAGGCCTTGTCCATCAAGCCCCAGGCCTCGAAGAAGGTCAGCAGCTGCTTGCGCGCCGCGCCATCGTTCCAGGTCTTGTCGCGGCGCTCGATCTCGATCAGTTCGTCCACCGCCTCGTCGCGCTTGCCGAGCCCGTTGAGCCCGAGGGCGAAGTCGAACCGGGCCTGGAAATCGGCCGGGTCGGCGGCGATGCGCTTCTGGAAGACACCGAGATCGCCGAGGGACGCGGCCTGTTCGGCGAGCTCCACCGCCGCGCGGATGCCGGCGAGGACCGGGTCACCGGTTTTCTCCGGCGGCGCCATGTCGAGGATCTGACGGGCGTTGGCGATCTCGCCGGCATCGAGCTGGATCTTCGCGAGCGCCGCGAGGGCCACCAGATTTCCCGGCTCCTCACCCAAAACCGCGGCATAGAGCTCGGACGCACCGGCGAAATCGCCTTCACCGAGCGCGACCTCCGCCTCGGCCATCATCGCCTCCACCGGCGTCGGGCCAGCGGGACCGGCGAGGCGGCCGATGAATTCCTTGATCTCGCTCTCCGGCAGCGCGCCGACGAAACCGTCGACGGGACGCCCCTTGTCGATGGCGATGACGGCGGGGATCGATTGCAGCCCGAGCTGCTGGCTGATCTGGCTCCAGATCGCCGGATTCTCGTCGATGTTCACCTTGGCCAGGATGACCCCGCCCTTGGCGGCGTTCACCACCTTCTCGAGCAGCGGCGTCAGCTGCTTGCACGGGCCGCACCACGTGGCCCAGAAATCCACCAGCACCGGCTGTGTCATCGATGCGGTGATCACCTCTTCGCGGAAGGTCGCGGAGGTGACATCCTTGATGAGGTTCTGGGGGCCGCCGGCGGGGGTCGCCCCGGCGGTGGAAACGTCGTTCAGCATGCCATCCTCAACTCTAGCGGCCCGATCGTCGGCACGAGGCCGGTCTCGCCGATCACATATCACCGAGCCCTAGATGGGCGCGATGTCGCAGCGAGACCAGAGCGCCTTCGCGTCTATCCCGCTTCTCCATGCAAGACCCGGACGGCTCGTCCGCCTCAGGGCTTGGGTGCGGTCGGCGGGGCCTTCGCATCGGTGACGAACCGCGCCTCGTACCGACCCTTGGCGGCATTCGCCTCGCAGGTGATCGCGGTCTTTCCCTCGGATGGCGTGCTGAAGCTGCAGGAGCCGACGGCGACGAGCGGCCCACGGACCACCCCTTCGCTGGTCGTCTCGCTCGGCACAACGAGGTTGATCGGCTGAAGCGCGTCGGTCTCCTCGGTGCGCTCCTGCTGTGCGCCGCTGCCGCTGAAGCTCAGGCCGCGCCCATCCCATGCCGAGAAATCGAAGCTTGCCCGGTTGCGGGACACGGTGTTCATCATCGTGTCCTTGCAGTTCTGGGTGATGTCCAACCCTGCGACGATCAGCTTTTCGCAAGAGCCTTCTAGCTTGATCGCCGTCTGGGCCGATGCAGGAACCGCCATCGCAAGCGCCAGACAGAGGCCGGGCAGGCTCGAGCGGGTCGCGGGCCGGAGGAAAGAGGATCGTGTCGTCATCACGCAGATGTATGTCCCCCATTCGATCTGTCGAGGGCCGATCGCGTCGAACCGCGTCATCTCAGGCTCCGAAGCGCGAGGCGCGATCATTGGGCGCGTCGAGATCGAGTTCGGGGCCTTTCGGCACGATGCCGGTCGGGTTGATGGTCGGGTGGCTCTCGTAATAGTGGCGCTTGATATGGACGAGATCGACGGTCCCGGCGACGCCCGGCAGGGCGTAGAGGTCGCGCAGGTAGTGCGACAGGTTCGGGTAGTCGGCGATCCGGCGCAGGTTGCACTTGAAGTGGCCGACATAGACCGGGTCGAACCGCACCAGGGTCGTGAACAAACGGATATCGGCCTCGGTGAGCGCCGAGCCGCACAGGTACCGCGCCCGGCCTAGGCGCTCGTCGAGGGAATCGAGTTCCGCGAACAGGGCGTCGAAGGCTTCCTCGTAGGCCTCCTGCTTCGTCGCGAAGCCGGCCTTGTACACGCCGTTATTCACCGCGTCGTAGACCCGTGCGTTGATTGCATCGATCTCGGTGCGCAGCGCCTCCGGATAGAGATCGGGTCCAGTCCCGCCGAAGGCGTCGTTCAGCATCCGGATGATCTCGGAGGATTCGTTGGACACGATGGTACGGTGCTGCTTGTCCCATAGGATCGGCACCGTGACCCGGCCGGTGAAGTCGGGCACGGCCGCGAGGTAGACCTCATAGAGGCGTCTCGCACCGTTCACCGTATCGGGGGTCGCCCCCGGCGTGTCTCCGAAGACCCAGCCGTCCGGCCCCATCAGCGGATCGACCACCGAAACGGAGATGGCGTCCTCGAGACCTTTCAGTGCGCGGACGATCAGCGTGCGATGGGCCCAAGGGCAGGCGAGCGAGACGTAGAGGTGATAGCGCCCGGCCTCGCCCGGAAAGCCGCCTTCGCCGGACGGGCCCGGCTTGCCGTCGGCTGTGACCCAGTTGCGGAACTTCGCGTCGGTTCGCTTGAAGCGGCCGCCGGTCTCCTTGGTGTCGTACCACTTGTCCTGCCAGACGCCGTCGACCAGAAGTCCCATGCCCGATCCCTCTCCCGTGCTTGGCTCGATTCAGATGGGCCACGCATCTTCGCCGAGTAGGGCCGGACGACTGGATTGCGCGTCGTCCCGCTCCATCTGGCGGGAATGAACGAATCCCCCGGCGGCCCTACATCCGATCCCCTTATCCTCACGCTGGAGATGGACAAGGCGGCCTTCGCGCATTTCGACGGGTTGAGGCGGCGGCATTTCCCGGAAAAGCTCAACCATATCCCGGCCCATGCCACCCTGTTCCATCATCTGCCGGGCCCCGAGGAGGAGGGCATCTCGAGGACGCTCGCCGAACTGACGGCCGCCGAGCCGCCGGTCGTCGTAGAGGTGACCGGTCTGCGCTTCCTCGGGCGCGGCGTCGCCTTCACGCTTGCCTCCGACGTCCTCGCCTCGGTCAGGGACGGCATCGCCCGGCGTTACGGCGATGCATTGACCGCGCAGGATCGACAGGGCTGGAGGCCCCACGTCACCATCCAGAACAAGGTTTCGCCGGAGGCCGCGCGTGCCCTGCATCGGTCGCTGGAACGGGATTTCGAGCCGTTCCGTTTCACCGCGACGGGGCTTCTGCTCTGGCGTTACCTTGGCGGACCATGGCAACAGCAGGGACGCTTCGCCTTCGGGTGGGCAAGTTCGCCTTCGGGCGTGGAAATCGATCGAAGGACGAACGGATGATGAAGGCCGCACCATGAAGGCTCCGCTTCCGACCTATCTCAACCATCCGCTCTTCGACCGGGCCACCGCCCTGTGGCTGCGTCTTCGCCTCAACGAGGTCGGCCCCCTGGTGGCCCTGCTCGGCGTGAGTTGTCTCGGCTACGGCTTCTTCTATCTCGCCGACGAGGTGGGGGAGGGATCCACGGCCGCCCTCGACCGCAAGATCCTTCTGGCCCTGCGCAACCCGGCCGACCTGTCCGACCCGATCGGACCGCGATGGCTGGAGGAGACCATGCGCGACATCACCGGCCTGGGGAGCGTCTTCACCATCACCTTCGTCACGCTGAGCGCGGTGGCCTATCTCGCCACCACCCGCCGGCACCGCATCGCCGTCTTCGTTCTGGGCGCCATCGGCGGGGGGCTCCTCGTCTCCACCGTGCTCAAGATGTTCTATCACCGGCCCCGGCCGGATCTCGTCCCCCACGGCATGGACGTGTTCACCGCGAGCTTCCCCAGCGGCCACGCGATGATGTCGGCGATCGCCTACCTCACCCTGGCGTCGCTTCTCGCCCGCGTCGATCCGAACCGGTCCGTGAAGGTGCTGGTCCTCATCGTCGGCGTCGGGATGACGCTCCTGGTCGGCGCCAGCCGGATCTATCTCGGCGTTCACTGGCCGAGCGACGTGCTCGCCGGCTGGTGCATCGGCGCGGCATGGGCCTCGCTCTGCTGGTTCGTCGCGCTCATTCTCCAGCGCAAGGGAGAGGTCGAGGCCCCCGATCCGCCTCCCGGATGACAGCCTTCCGTGCTTTGACGCGTCGAACGACGGCGTGGCGCATTGCGGCCCATCGATCCCCTGACCTATGGTCCCGCGCATGAACCTCCCCACCCCCGACCTCGCACTCGACCTGCCGTACCGGCCCTGCGTCGGGATCATGCTGATCGCCCCGAAAGGCGGCGTCTTCGTCGGCCGTCGTCGCAAGGAGGCGGGGCCGGAACATGTCGACGGCAACCTCGCCTGGCAGATGCCGCAGGGAGGGATCGACGAAGGGGAGGCCCCACTGGCGGCTGCGCTGCGTGAGCTTCACGAGGAGACCAACGTCTCGCCCGGTTCCGTCACGCTTCTGGCAGAATCGTCCGGCTGGCTCGCCTACGACCTGCCGCCGGCCGTGCTGAAACAGGCCTGGAAGGGCCGTTATCGCGGACAGACGCAGAAGTGGTTCGCCTTCGGTCTCGTCGGGCCGGAGACCGAGATCGACGTGATTTCACCTGGCGGCGGTCTCCACAAATCGGAATTCGATGCCTGGCGCTGGGAGCCCATGGCCGGACTGCCCGATCTCATCGTGCCGTTCAAACGCCCGGTCTACGAGGCCGTGATCGCGGAATTCGCGGGCCACGCCGGTTGGAGCGAACAGGCACAGAGGGCCGCTCCGTCGCAATGACGCGATTGTGGTGGATCCCGGTTTCCCTGGTTCTGGCGTGGTTCGTCTATACGCTGACGCCGTTCTGGATGCTCTACGACCTTGCCCGGGCCGTGCAGGCGCGGGACGTCGGCTATGTCGAGCGGCACGTCAATTTCCGCACCCTGCGCCAATCCATGATCCGGCAGGTTTCGGCAGCGGCCGCTCAGCCGCGCGGCGAGGCCGGTGCCGAGGTCCCACTCTCCCCGGACAAACAGAGACTGATCGAGGCCGCTGCGGCCCTCGCCGAACCCTTGACCGAATCCCTGGTCACGGCACAGTCGGTCATCGACCTTCTCGATGACGGCATTCCTCAATCCCTCGATCTCGGCCCCCTCGGTGGGGATGGGGCGTGGTTGAAGGCCGAGCACGCAAGCAGCGCCGCCGGGTTGAAGATCGAGACGATCTTCCGGCTGGTCCCGTACTACTTCGCCTCCGACATGCGGGGGTTTCGTGCCCTCGTCATCGCCGTACCCCCCGAAGCGCCACGGGCGCAGCGGTTCCGCCTGCGCCTTCGCCTGCGTGGATGGTCGTGGCGGCTGGTCGAGATCGAACTACCGAGCGAGCTGCGGAACCGCATCGCCAGCAAGGTCGCCCGTGCCCGGAACCGGCCCGACCAGGATGCCGCGCCAGCTTCTTCTCCCTAGGGCATCGCCTCGATGCCCGATCGGTGCGGGTCCGGACGGTCCGTCTCTTCAATGCACCGTGTCGGGAAGCCGGCGGTTGGTGAAGCGGGCATTGCCGAGGCCGGTACCGATGGTGAGGACGCCCCACCGCGCGACGTCGGTCATGTCCGACATGGCCGACAGGCCCTGCACCACGGCGTCGTTGTGCATGAGCACCATGGTGTCATGATCGCCGATGGTGGGGATCGCCTCGACGAGCCGCTCGGTAAGGTTGAAGCGGCTGCTCTCCCAATTTCCGGGAAGGTTCTGACCGCCGCGTTCGATGGTCCCGTCGGCGGCGATGACGCCGGGGCACCCTACGCCGATGAACGGCGCGAGCTTCAGGCGCGATCGCTCCGCCCGCGAGATCAGGTCGTTCAGCATCGCGATCAGCCGGTCCACCGCCTCGTCACGGCTTGGAGCCGGATCCTCGTCGCGGTGACGCCAGAGTTCCGAGCGCCAGATTTCCGCGCGTGACAGGTCGGAGGCCTTCTTCAGGTTCGTGGAGACGACTCCGGCCCTGATGTTGCTCCCGCCGATATCGACGGCCAGGAGGCTGTCGTAGCCCGAAAAGATCCAGGATGGCGCGAGGTGCACGGCTCCGATCAGCCCCGCCTCGTCGGGATGATGGCGGATCGGTTCGAGCTTCAGGTTGAGGCCGCCGGCCCGGAGGATCACGCTGGCTCGGTCGATGGCCAGACGTCCCGCGAGACTGTCGCTGAAACCTCCGCCCACGACGATGCTCTGCGTATCGCGCCACCCCTTCTGGCGGAGAAAGCGCCGCACCACGGTGGCGAACTCCTGCGCGAATTCCTCGACCGCGCCGAAGACTACACCGGCGGCGAGCGGAGGGCCGTCGATCAGCAGATCGTCGAGACGCCGCTTGCTGAAATCGTGGCTCGCTTTCGCCCCCAGCGGATCGGGGCCGAGCTTGCGCAGCTTTTCCCGCCAATCCTCGATGAGATCCCGGAACGCCGCCTTCGACACGCGATCGCCGACGAAGCCCTCTCCGTTCTTCAGTTCGATATTGTAATCGTCGAGGACGACCGAGGGCAGATCGTTCGACGCGTGAGAGATGCTCGATCCGCGCGTTGCCGTATCGGTGCCCATGCTCGATCGATCCTTTTCACCAAAGACGAAGGAAACGTGCGGGGGCTCGAGATCGCCCTCGTGGAGACCCGGCCACCGCTGGTCCGCCGCATCGAAGCGGAATGACCAGCGATGCAAGCATTCTTGTCGCAGGTCCGTTCCCTCGGGGGCCCTGTCACAGAGGTTCTACCTGCGGGAACGGCCCTTACGAGGGAAGGCGGTCATTTGGGCTTGGCGGGCGCGGCCTCACCGGTCGGCGCCTTCGGCTGGCGGGCCTCCATCAGGTCCTCCGCCTTCTCCTCGTCCGTATCGCCGCTCTGCTCGATCGCCTTCTCGGGATTGGCGGCCAGCGCCTTGATGATCGTGACGAGACGATCGCATTCGCTCTCGTACTTGTACGTTTCCAGGATGATCGCGGCGTCGCGCAGGGTGCGCAAGTCGCGCACGGCCTGTTTGTTGGCCGTCTCGCGGAGCTCGGTCTTGCCCGCGATGGCCTCTTCCAGCTTCGCTCCCTTCACGTCGCACGCGGCCTTCGCGTTCCCCGTCGTGTAGGCGCTGAGCGTCGTGCCGAAGAGGACGAGGGCGGTGGCGAGAAGGGTGCGCATGGGGAATGGGGCTCCAAGTAGGCGGGCGCGGAAGGCGCTCAGGCGTAATGGGGGAAACGGCGCAGCAGGCCGTTGGCGAGGGCAATGAGTTGGCTCGGCCGATAGGGTTTCGGCACGAAGATTGATTCCGCTACCGCATCCGCCTGCGACAGGCTTCCGCGACCACCCGAGGTGTAGATGACCGGAAGGTTCGGGCGCAGGCGCCGCGCATGACGGGCCAGGGTGAGGCCGTTGGTGTTGCGGGCCAAATCGATATCGGTGAAGAGCAGGTCGATGCGTTCACGCGCCAGGATGTCCTCGGCCTCTTCGGCATCGGCGGCACTCAGAACGCGATAGCCTTCGTCGATAAGGGCCTCGACGGCCAGCTCGCACACCATGGCTTCATCCTCCACCACGAGGACGGTTTCGGCTCCGCGCACGGAGGCGAAGTTCGGCACCGCAAAGGCAGCGTAAGCGACAGGGATCATGACGCAACTCCAACTCACCCGGCTTGGAATGACCATTCCGACGCCGGATCGTCACACCAACGGGGCTCACGGCTTCGATGTTCGATCCCGTTCATTCGAATTGCGCGGACTTGGTAAGCAATGCCTTAACCCTACCGGACCGGTACCGGTCGTCCCGGGACGGAACGGGGCACCGGGCAGGCGCGCGCTGCCATGAGCCGGTCTCGGAAATGAGCCGGTCCCTGTCATGAGCCGTTCCTGGCATCTGGGCTTCGGCCTCATCCTCACGGCCCTGGCCGGCTACGTGGACGCGCTCGGGTTCATCCGGCTCGGCGGCTTCTATACGTCGTTCATGAGCGGCAACACGACCCAGTTCGCCGTGGCGCTGGGGCGCGACACGCCGTTTCTGGCGATCCTGCCGGGTCTCCTGATCGCTGCCTTCGTCCTCGGCGCCCTGTGCGGCGGCGGTCTCTCGGCGTTGACCCCGGCGCGGTGGAGCACGCCGGTCCTCCTCGGCTTCGAGACCGTCCTCGTGTCCGGCGCCTATCTGACGGCGGTGGAGGATCCCGGTCCCGGCCACGCCTCGCTGCTTCTCGCCCTCGCCATGGGCGCGCAGAATGCGGTTCTCGCCCATGTCCAGGGATTCCGGGCCGGCACCACCTTCGTCACCGGGGCGCTGTTCAGCACCGGGCAGAAACTCGCCACCGCCCTGGCGGGGCGCGGCCCGCGCTTCGGCTGGGTCGGTGACGGGCTCGTCTGGCTCTCGCTGCTCTGCGGTTCGCTGGCCGGAACGGTCGCCTATGGCCGCTTCGCGTTGTATGCCCTCGCCATTCCCGCCGGTATCGCCGGTTGTCTCGCCCTGGTCGCGACGGTCATGACCGTCGTGAGATCGGCGCCGGACGCCGCATCCGCGACCTGAGAGGTTTTCACCGATGAGCGTGAGCGCTCCGACACTCTTCGATCATGTCGTCCCGCTGGAGGCCGGCGCCCATGTCACGGGTGCGGTCTGGCTGAAGGATGTGCTGGCGCTGGCGCTGGGTGACGGGGCCGTGCTGCTGGTCGGCCCAGAGACGACCCGGCGCGTCGAGGCCCATCCCGAGGCCGGCATCCTCGTGGCGTCCGGAGATGGCCGCCGGATCGTGACGGGTGGTGACGATGGCCGCATCGTGGCCACGGCGGCGGACGGTGACATGACGCAAGTCGCCGTCGCCAAGGGCGGCGCCTGGATCGACGCCCTGGCGCTTCATCCCGACGGGGCGATCGCCTACGCGGCCGGTCGCAACGTCGTCGCCCGCGATGCCAAGGGCCGCGAGAAAATCTTCGCGACGCCATCCACCGCACGCGGCCTCGCCTTCGCGCCCAAGGGCTACCGCCTCGCCGTGGCGCATTACAACGGCGCGACGCTCTGGTACCCGAATCTCGAAACCACGCCCGATTTCGTGGAATGGAAGGGCTCCCATATCGACGTGACCTGGTCGCCCGACGGCCGTTTCGTCGTGACCACGATGCAGGAGAACTCGCTCCATGGTTGGCGTCTCCAGCCCGATCGCGGCCACATGCGGATGTCGGGCTATCCCGGCAAGGTCCGCTCGGTGAGCTGGTCCGGGGACGGCAACTGGCTCGCCACCAGCGGAGCGGAGGCGGCCATCATCTGGCCGTTCGATTCGAAGGAGGGCCCCACCGGCAAGGCGCCGCGCGAATGCGGGATCCGCCCGGCCCGGGTGACGCGGGTCGCGTTCCACCCCAAGGCCCTCGTCCTCGCCATCGGCTACGAGGATGGCTGCGTCATGCTCGTGCGCTTCGCCGATGCCTCCGAACTCCTGGTCCGGCCCGCCACCAAGGGCGGGGCGATCTCGGCTTTGGCCTGGGACGGGCGCGGCGGCCGGCTCGCTTTCGGCTGCGCGGACGGCATGGCCGGCATCCTGACGCTGCCGGGTTGAGGCGATGGCACTTCTCAGCTTCGGCCGTCGGCGTGACCCGCCCGACGATACCGCCCGGCGCAACGTCGAATCGTGGGTCCGCGCCCTCGTCGAGCCGGAGAGCGTGGTGAAGGTGAACGAGATCCTCTGCCCGGACCCCTCCTGTCCCGGCCTAGAAACGATCATCCTCGTCATGCTGCCGGGGCGGAAGACCCAGGCCGCGAAGGTGGAGAAGCCTCTGGCCGAGGTGACGCGCGCCGAGGTCGAGACCGCCCTGGCGGGTGTGCTCTGATCGTCCGGGAACCGCCGCGCGGCTCGGCCTTTTGTCTGAACGACGTCATGAGGGATGAATCGTGCTTCGTGTGATCCGGACCCTCGGCCTCGCCCTCGGCCTCCTCGGCGGCATCGTCGCCGCGCAGGGGCCTGAATTCGCCCAGCAATACGCGCAGCGGCTCGGTGGCACCCTCGACGAGTTGCGGCGTTCCCTCGCCGCGCTCGACGCCGACGCGGCGGCGAGCGGGACCGACCGGCAGGGCGCCGTCGACCGCCTGCGCGGCAACGGCGACACCCTGGTGGCCCGCCGCGGCGAAGCCGCCCGCGCGGATATCGAGCGCCTCGCGCATCTCGATGCGCAGAAGCGGGCCCTGACGGAGGCAAGCGGGCCCCTGGGACGCTTCGCGGCGCTGCTGCGCGACCCCGACATGTCCCTGGCCCGCGCCACCTACCAGGATTACGTGCCCGCCGTTCCGGCGAGCGCCGACGGGATCATCGCCGGCCTCCTCGGATTTCTGGCGACCTGGGCGGGCTGGCGCGTGCTCACGGATGTCGGACGGCGGCTCAGTCCGGCGCGGCGACAACCCAGGGCCGCCTGAATACACGCGGCGGAGGAAGCGCGTGTGTTGCATGGCATCTACAGCGAATGTCCGCGCCGTGGACTACGACTCGACCGGTAGCGCACGGATGGACTCGTGGCGCCGTTGAACGGCTGCAATCGCACCATGCCCCCCCGCGCGACCACGTCACGACCCCCCATCGACCCGGCCCTCGACGCCGCGGCCCTGCTGCGGCGGGTCGGCTTCTTCGGCCTGTTCGTGCTGCTTCCGGTGGCCGCGCAGGTGGCCCGCCGCGCCACCGTGATCCTGGCGCCCATCGCCATCGCACTCATCGTCATCGCCAGCGCCATCGACGGGAAACAGCGGCCGCTCCGGCTGACGGCGACGCGGATGCTGACATCCCCGACGTTCCTCGCCGGTGGGCTGGTCATCCTGTGGTCGGCCCTGTCCCTCGTCTGGACGCCGTTCCTCGGCCCGGCGACGGAGCGCCTGCTCAATGTCATCGCCACCATCCTGATGACTCTGGCCGCCTATCTCGCGCTGCCGGACCGGATGCGCTCGGCCAATCTCTATCTGCTGCCGCTGGGCGTCATCGCCGCATCCATCGTCTCCATCCTGTTCGGCCTGTTCGGGGATACGCTCCTGCGCAACATGCCCGAAGATCAGAGCTCGGTGGATCGCGGCCTCACGCTCCTCGCTCTGCTGGTCTGGCCCTCCGTGGCGTGGCTGCGCTCACGCGGGCGCGACCTCGAAGCCCTCGGCACGGCCATCCTCGTGGCGGTCGCCCTCTCTTTCTCCTCCAACGTCACGCAGATCCTGGCCCTCGCCGTCGGCGCGGTGGCGTTTCTGCTCACCACCTACCGTCCGCTCGTCGGCGTGCGGGCCGTGGCCCTGATCTGCGGTGGCCTGCTGGTGAGCGCGCCTTTCCTGCCGTTCATCGCCCGGCCCATCGGGATCGTCGTCTTCGGTCCGACGGCCCCCGGCGTTTTGACCATCAAGGCGTGGCAGAAGGTCGTGACCACCGAGCCGGTCCGCCTCGTGACCGGGCACGGGTTCGAGACCGCCTCGCGCGGCCGGTTCGTGAACCTGCTTCCGAGCAATGCCCCGACGACGATGCTGTTCGAACTCTGGTACGAACTCGGGATCGTGGGCGCCTTCGCCGCCGCCTTCGCCCTCCACGCAGCGATCCGGCATAGCGGGCGCTCGGCCACCGCCGCCGCGCCCGGCGCCATCGCACCGGGTGCGATGGCCATCTTCGCCAGCGCCTTCACCATCGCCTGTATCGGCGTCGGCCTGACGGCGATCTGGTGGATCACGACGCTGACGATCACGGTGCTGGTCTTCATCGCCGTGGAGCGCGGGCAGTTCCGCACGCGTCGTCCCAAGGCCAGCCTGCTCAGGCCGCGCGCCGCGAGCCCGCGCCCCGCCAACGACGATTGACCGGAGCGGGCGGCCGCAGCATTCGAGCCTCAGCCTTCCGCCGCCGCTTCAATGGCGGTCATGTCGTCGTCGGACAGGCCCATATGGTGCCCGATTTCGTGGACGAGGACATGGGTGACGAGGTGACCGAGGGTCTCCTCGTGCTCGGCCCAGTAATCGAGCAGCGGCCTGCGGTAGAGCCAGACCCGGTTGTGCATCTGCCCGGTCACCGTCTCGCCGCTCTGGGCGAGGCCGATCCCCCGGAACAGGCCGAGCAGGTCGAATTCGCTCTCGCATCCCATCTCGCTCAGGGTCTCGTCGTCGGGGAAATCCTCGACATGGACCGTCACGCCTTCGCACAGGGCAAGGAACGTGGCGGGCAGGCGGCCGAGGGCGTCCCGTGCCAGGATCTCCACATCGTCGAGGGAGGGTGACCTGACCTCTGACCAGTCCTGAACGGCTTCGCTCATCGGATCGCCGGGAGGACCCGCTCGTTCAGGAAGGCGGCGAGATCGTTGGTGATGTGGTCGATATGCGGCTCCTTCACCGCCTCCTGCTCGAACGCCTCGCGGAACGGATCGATGGTGCGGGGAACGACGAGGACCGTCGCCATCCCGAGATAGTGGGGCACGACGAGGTTGCGGGCGATGTCCTCGAACAAGGCCGACCGGTGCGGATCGACCCCGTGCCGGTCGAGGAACCGCTCATAGGTGGAGCGCTCGGGCTTCGGGATGAAATCGGCTGCGGCGATGTCGAACACGTCCTCGAAATGGTCGAGGATGCCGAGCTTCGCCGCCACGTTCTCGGCATGGCGCCGGGAGCCGTTGGTGAGGATCAGCTTGCGGCCCGGCAATTGCTCGATGGCGTCGCCCAAGGCCGCGTCGAGGCGGATCGTCGAATGGTCGATGTCGTGGGCGAAATCGAGGAAATGGTAGGGGTCGACCTTCTCCTCCACCATCAGGGCTTTCAGCGTGGTGCCGTAGCGATGATAGAAATGCTTCTGCAGCGCCCGCGCCGAGATCCCGTCGAGGCCGTAGAGCTGCATGACGTAGAGCGTGATCCGCTCGTCGACCTGCGGCCAGACCCGCGCGTCGCTCGGATAGAGCGTGTTGTCGAGATCGAACACCCAGGTGTCGATGGTCGAGAAGCCGCGGGAGCCCGCGCTGGAGAGATGGCTTTCACCGGGAAGGAACAAGGGGGCTGAACGGGGTTCGAGACGGGGGACGGTGGTGACCGAGGACGATCGTCCCTGGTTACGATGAAATTGTGCCTTGCGAAAGGAAGCGCTGCCATTCGGCCACGTGCGGCAGCGGGATGGCCGAGTTGCATGTCGCGCCTGAACTGGCTGAATAACGAATGCGGAGCGAAGGAAACGGTAGGAATGTTGCAACGTTGATTTGCGTAACATGCCTCTGAAAGCCTCCGTCATGCATGGTCGATCACGGTCACGGGCAGGATGGGTAGCTTCGGATTGCTTCCCGGGATGGCGCGACGTGCAAGATCAGGCACAGGACCGAGGCGATGAAGAAGGCGTGGACGCTGTCGGACCGGATTCCACATCATGGATCGACCGTGACCCCGAGTTTCATCTCGACGCCGTGTGCCGTATTGCGGCCACTCTGTTTCGTGTTCCGATCGTCCTCGTTCCCCTCGCGGATACCGACTTTCTCCCCCTGAAGGCCGGACCGGGGACCGGGGAGGCCGAGCAGGATCGAGACGATGCGGTCACTTCACACCACATCGCCGGCGAGACCGACAGGCCGGTCGTGATCCGCGATCTCCTCGCCGATCCTCGTTTTGCCGATCATCCCCTGGCGAAGGGGGAGTTCCAGGCCCGGTTCTATGCCGGCATGCCTCTGGCGCATCGTCCCGGGCACCGGGCCGGTACGCTCTGCCTGATCGATACCGTGCCGCGTCCGGATTTCACCGAGGAGCAGCTGCTCCAGTTGCGGGACCTCGCCCTCATCGTCACCGGGCATCTGCGTCTCCATGACGCCAATGTGGAGCGCGAGGCCGAGCTGTGCGAGCGCCAGCGCGTGACATCCATCCTCACGCGCCGTGAAGCGCTTCTCCGGGCCGCCTTGGACTCCCAGCGCTTGGCCGAGGAGATCGCAGGGTTCGGACATTGGCGTATCCACATCCCCGAAGGGCGGGTCGAATGGTCCGAGGGAATGGCGCGGATCCACCGTCGCGAGCCCGTCGACCCTGCCTGGATTCCCCTCGACGAGCATCTGGCCTTCTACCATCCGGAGGACAGGGAGCGTGTGCGCTGGCATCTCGACGAAGCCGTGGCGGGGGTGGGCGCCTTCGCCCGCGACGATTACGAGCACCGGTCGCGCATCATCCGCCCGGGCGGGGAATGCAGGGTCGTCACCGAACGGGGAATCGTCGAGCGCGACCCGACCGGAGCCATCCGTGCCATTTCCGGAATCTGCCTCGACGTCACCGAACTGGCCCGTTCCGACCAGCATTTGCGCGAAACGACGAACCTTCTGCGCATCACCCTGGAAAGCATCGACGAGGGCCTCGTCATGGTCGATATGGATGACCGGGTCCGGGTTCATAACGAGCGGCTGAACCTGCTGCTCGACCTGCCGCCGGGAATGCTGCACGACGGCGCGCCGTTCGACGATGTCCGCCACTTCATCGCCGAGCGGGACGGGACGCTTCCCGCAGTTCTGGACAGGGGCGTCCGCGAGGCGAGACGCGAACGCGGCGAAGCGGGCGCCACCGGCGAGCACCAGCAGCGGGACGAGACCCTCCTCGAACTCTGCGGTGTGCCGCTGGCCGACGGCAGCACCGTCTACACATTCGCCGACGTCACCGCCCGCCAGATGGCCGAACGCTCATTGCGCGAGAGCGAGGCGTCCTACCGCCTGCTCGCCGATTTCCTGCCTCAGATGGTCTGGATCACGAACGATCGGGACGACACCACCTACTGCAACCGCCATTGCGACCGCTATTACGGACGGCCCCTCGTTTCGCTGCTGGAGCGGGTCGAATCCTACCACCCCGACGATCGCGATCGCGTCTATGGCGATGTGTGCGACCGTCACAAGGCGTGGCAGGACTACGATTTCGAGATCCGCATCCGCCGCGCCGACGGCGTCTATCGCTGGCACAAGGTCAGCAAGCGTCCGATCCGCCTCCTCGACGGCGCGCCCGGATGGCTCGCCACGGCCCTCGATATCGACGACATCATCACCGCCAGGATCGCGCTGGAGCGGACAGGCGACCTGCTGCGTCTGGCGCAGGACGCGGCGGAGGCAGGGGTCTGGGAGTGGGACCTGGTCACGGGTCGAGTCTGGCAATCCCAGGAAAGCGCGCGGATGCAGGGATTGCCGCTCGACGAGGCCGATCCGGCCGCCGGCCTTTCGATGACCATGGACGAGTGGGAGCGCAACGTACCGGACGAGGACGTGATCCGGGTTCGGAACGAGGCCCGCCGGGCCATCGCCACGCGCACAAATCACAGGGTGGAGTTCCGCGCCCTCCACCCGTCGACCGGTGAATGCCGCTGGTTCCAGGGGTTCGGCCGCGCCGTCCTCGATCCGCGGACGGGCGAGGTCTGCCGCTTCGTCGGCATGAATCTCGACATTACGGCCCGCAAGGAGACCGAGGAAGCGTTCCGGGCCAGCGATGCCCGCCTGCGCGTGAGCGAGGAACGGCTCGCTCTCGCCCTCGACAGCGGCAGGGACGGGTTGTGGGACGCCGATCTCCAGACCGGCGCGGTCTGGTTCTCCGACCGCTCCCAAAGCATGCTCGGCTACGAGCCCGGTGAATTCGGCAAGTCTTTCAGCTACGTCCAGTCCCTGATCCACCCGGACGACATGGCGGCTTGCCACGTCGCCGCGACCGCTCATTTCGAAGGCCGCCTACCGGCTTTCGGAATCGAGGTCCGGGTTCGCAACAAGGTCGGCGGCCATAGCTGGCTCCTCGCCCGCGGCAAGGTCGTCACCCGCGCCGCCGACGGTGCCCCGATCCGTTTCGTGGGAACCTATATCGACATCACGGCGCGCAAGGAGGCCGACCAGCGGATCGCCCATCTCGCCCGCCACGACGCCCTGACGGGCCTGCCCAACAGATCGGTGTTCCACGACCGTCTGAAACAGGTACTCGCGACGGTTGGGAACGGCGGCTGCGCGACGGCGGTGCTCTGTCTCGACCTCGACCGGTTCAAGGCCATCAACGACACGCTCGGGCATTTGGCGGGCGATACCCTCCTGAAGGTCGTCGCCGAGCGCCTGACCGACGTGGTGAAGCCCGGCGACTTGGTCTCCCGCCTCGGAGGCGACGAATTCGGCATCGTCCTGGTCGATCTGGACCGGAATGACCAGGCCACCGAGATCGCCCGCAGGGTGATCGATTCCATTGCCCAGCCGATCAAGCTGGACGGTCAACTCGCCAATATCGGGATCAGCATCGGCATCGCCCACGCGCCGGCCGACGGGCTCGAGGCCGACCCTCTCCTGCGGCATGCCGATCTCGCGCTCTATCGCGCCAAGGCCGGCGGTCGGAACACGTTCCGCGTCTATGAAGCCGGCATGGACGCGGCGATCGAGGAGCGGCTTCAGCTCGAGGTCGATCTTCGCCAGGCCGTGCTGCGCGGCGACCTCATTCTGCATTACCAGCCCGTGGTCGATCTCGAGACGGACACGGTGAGCGGCGTCGAAGCGCTGATGCGCTGGCCGCATCCCACCCGTGGGATGATCCCGCCCGCCACCTTCATCGAGATCGCCGAGGAGACGGGTCTGATCATCGATCTGGGCAACTGGGCCCTGCGCGAGGCCTGCCGGGAAGCCGCCTCATGGACCCATTCCGCCCGGATCGCGGTCAACGTCTCGGCGATGCAGTTTCGCGAGCCGGGCCTCGAACAATGCGTGATCATGGCCCTGTCGGCCTCGGGCCTCGCGGCGGACAGGCTGGAACTGGAAATCACTGAAAGCGTCCTGATCCAGGATACCGAGGCGGTGATCGGCTGCCTGCACCGCCTGCGCTACCTCGGCGTCCGGATCGCTCTCGATGATTTCGGGACGGGCTATTCGTCCCTCAGCTATCTGCGGCAATTCCCCTTCGACAAGATCAAGATCGACCGTTCCTTCATCCGCGAGATCGCCGATGCGGACACGGCTGCCATCGTGCGCGCCATCGTCGGGCTCGGCGAACGTCGCGGGACCACGATCACGGCGGAGGGCGTGGAGACCCGTGCCCAGCTCGATCTGGTGCGGGCGGAGGGATGCGGCGAGGTCCAGGGCTACTTCTTCAGCAAGCCCGTTCCGGCGCGGGACCTGCCGGGCGTCATCGCGAGGCTGTCCTGTGCCGAGAGGGCCGCCTGACGCGGAAACACCGAGGGATCAGGCGCCGAGACTGGCGAGATAACCCGGCGCGAGCCGAAGGCCGAGGGGCAGGGTGGTGACCGGCGGCGGGGTTCGGATACATTCCTCGAGAAAGCTCATCGTGTCCCCGATGACGGCTTCCGAGAACGGCTTGGCGATCACCGCCACCGCACCGGCGAAGTCGTCGTGAAAGCGGCTGGCATTCGCGGTGAGGAAGACCAGGGTCATCGTGGGCTCGTCGGCCAGATTCCTGGCCACGTCGAGACCGGACGAGCCGCCCTTGAGTTGCAGGTCGATGAGGACGATGTCGGGCCGCGTCCGCCGGGCCACCGCGATGGCGTCGCTCGCGGAGACCGCCGTGCCCACGACCTCGTGTCCGGCTTCTTCCAGCAGCATTTCGAGCTGCATCACGATCAGGGCTTCGTCTTCGACGACGACGATCCGCAGAGGTTCACTCACGGTGCGTTCCTGTTGCCGGTCCCGTCGCGGGGGAGGCGGATCTCGATCCGCGTCCCGGGCTCGGCCTGATGCCAAGCGATAGCGGCATTCAGCTGGCGCACAAGGCTCTCGATCAGGCGTTTCCCGAAAGTCCGGTCTCGAGCCACGTCCGGCGGCATGCCGATCCCGTCATCGGCGATCGTGATACGGATCATGTCGCCCTCGGGCTTCACCGAAAGCGACAGCTGGCCTGTGGCATCGCGCGGGAACGCGTGTTTCAGTGCGTTGGTGAGCAGCTCGTTCATGACGAGGGCGACCGGCGGCGCCTGTTCGACGGCGACCTCGACGGGAACGAGGTCGAAATCGAGCTCGATCCCCTGCCGCCCGGAGCCACGCACCAGATCGACGGCGAGTTCGCGCGCGAAGGCGGCGACGTCGAAACGCTGGACGTCGTTGGACTGGTAGAGGCGCTTGTGCACCGTGCCGAGGGCTTCGACGCGGGCCAGCATGGATTTGAGCGACGCCTTCGCATCGGGGTCGGTGATCGTCCGCGTCTGCAGGGTGAGCAGCGAGGCGATCATCTGGAGGTTGTTCTTCACCCGGTGGTCCACCTCGTGGACCAGCATCGTCTTGGCGGCCAGCGCTTCGGTCAGCTCTTTCGTGCGCTTCTGCACCTCGCGCTCGAAATGCAGTCTTTCGTTGCGCGTCTGCATGAGCGTGTCGATCCGGTCCGAGACGTCGAGCTGCGAGGCGAAGAAATACACCGTCTCGCCGTCGTCGTTGATCACCGGGCTGACATACAGCGCGTTCCAGAACTGGGTGCCGTCCTTGCGATAATTGAGGATGTCGACGGCGATGTCGCGTTTGGCCGTGACCGCGTCACGGATCTTGCGCACGGTGCCGGGATCCGTCTGCTCGCCCTGCAGGAAGCGGCAATTCTGGCCCATGATCTCGGGCCGGCTGTAGCCGGTCATCTTGAGAAACGCATCGTTGACGAAGACGATGGGATTGTCATCCTGCCGAGGGTCGGTGATCAGCATCGCCATGCGCGTCGCGCGGATGGCCGCCGCGAAAGGATCGCCCCTGCCGTGCTCGGCCCCCAATCGGTCGGTGAGGTGCCAGGCGTCGTCCGGTTCCATTTTGCCTTCCTGTGCTGACCGGCGCGTCTCGCGGCCAGAGCAAATGTCGTCAGTCACGACAAGGTTGCCTTCAGTATCACGAGGATCCGCATCGATCCGTCATGACGCGCGAAAGTTTGGCGACAAGGCCGTTATGAACTGAGATCAACGACATAGAGTACGTCTTTCAATCGACAAGCTTCGTCTTCTGGTTCTGTTTCCCCTCTTTTGATGCATTTCTTACGGAGCGTGTGCCTGAACACGGCGGGATAACCGTTGCTGTTCCATCACGTGCTCAACGTTTCGGCACGACCGAGGGAGCGATGATTGCCCGCCGAACCCCGGAACGGTAGAATGGTCAAGCTCGTTATGGTCGAGCTTGACTGCTCCGTTGCCGGTCGAACGCCAGGATCATCCCGTCATGTCGACATCTCGCCGGTTCGGATGGGTCAAGGGCGCGGCCGCGCTCGCGGTGGCCGCGCAATTGGCCGCCTGCGGATCGATCCCGCGCGTGGCCTACACCGCCGATCAAGCCGCCGCCGCGGTTCCTTCTGGGATGGATCTCAGCGTGCGCGCCTATGCCGACGCGTCGGAGAGCACCTTCACCGAGATGGTGGCGCGGCCGGAGCGCTCGAAGCGCGCCTTCGCCTACCTCGCCCTGTCGGGCGGCGGCGGTGACGGAGCCTACGGCGCCGGTATCCTCAACGGCTGGTCGGAATCCGGCAAGCGGCCCGAATTCGCCCTCGTCTCCGGTGTCAGCACCGGCGCGCTGATCGCGCCCTTCGCCTTCCTCGGGCCGGCCTACGATTCCACCCTCACCGACATCTATACGAGCGGCGTCGCCTCGACCCTGGTCCAATCGCCGAGCGTGGCCAACATCGTGTTCGGATCGGGCCTGTTCGGGGATGGCCGCCTGCGCGATCTCGTGCGCCGCTACGTGACGCCTGACCTGCTCGCCGCCATCGCCGAGCAGCACGCCAAGGGCCGCCGCCTCCTCGTGGTGACGACGAACCTCGATTCCCAGCGCGCCGTCATCTGGAACATGGGCGCCATCGCGGCCAATGGCGGTCCCAATGCCGTCTCGCTGTTCACGGATGTGCTCACGGCCTCCGCCAGCATCCCGGCCGTGTTCCCGCCCCAGCTCCTCGACGTGCAGGCCGAGGGCAGGGCCTTCCAGGAGATGCATGTGGACGGGTCGGTGGTGACGCCGGTCTTCACCCTCCCGCAATCGTTCCTGCTGCGGGACAACCGCCTGCGGACGGCGGGCAAGACCGACATCTACGTCATCATCAACGGACGTCTCGAGCCGGAATTCGACGTGGCGCAGAACAACACGCTGTCCATCGTCGAGCGCTCCTTCACCACCGCGAGCCGGGCGCGCAGCCGCGCCACCCTGGCCGCCACCTACGCCTTCACCCGCGGCAGCGGCATGGGCTTCAACCTCACCTATATCGACGAGGCCGCGCCGAACACGACCACGGCGCGGGGCTTCGACACCGGATACATGCGCCAGCTCTACGAAAGAGGGCGCGAGACCGGACGGACCGGAAGCTTCTGGCAGAAGAACGTCCCCACCGCTCCCCTCGTCAAGGCGATCGCCGCAGGCGCCGCGCGGAACTGACCGGCCGGCACCATCCCCCGGTGGGGTGGTGCCCTGCGCCGCCCGCTCTCGCGCTCGTTGCTGCACTGCGATAGGAGGATGGACATCCTCCCGTGTGGCCACCGGCCCGCATCTCCCCTGCGTTTGGCCGCTGACCTATGATCCAGATCGAAGACCTCACTTTCAGCGCCTGGGGCCGGCGCTTCTTCGACCGCGCGAGCGTGGCCGTCCCGCCCGGATCGAAGGTCGGGCTCGTCGGCCGTAACGGTGTCGGCAAGTCGACCCTGTTCAAGATCATCCTCGGCGAGTTCCAGCCCGATAGCGGCGTGATCCTGCTGCCGAAGAATGCCCGCGTCGCCTCCGTCGACCAGGAGCATCCGGCGACACCCGTCACCCTCATCGACACCATCCTGGCCGCGGATATCGAGCGCGAGGCCCTGAACCTCGAACTCGAAACCGCCGAACCCGAGCGCATGGGCGAGATCTACGGCCGACTCATTGAGATCGACGCCGACCGGGCGCCGGCCCGGGCGGGAGAGATCCTCGCCGGCCTCGGCTTCTCGGTGGAGGACCTGACCCGGCCGATGTCGGAATTCTCCGGCGGCTGGCGCATGCGCGTGGCGCTGGCCGCCGCGCTCTTCGCCGAGCCGGACATGCTGCTCCTCGACGAGCCCACCAACTACCTCGATCTGGAGGGCGCGCTGTGGCTGGAGGCGCGGCTGAAGCGCTATCCGCATTCGGCGCTCATCATCAGCCACGACCGCGAGCTTCTGAACAACTCGGTGGACGCGATCCTTCACGTCGCCAACGGCAAGCTCGAACTCTATACCGGCGGCTACGACGATTTCGAGAAGCGCCGGGCCGAGAAGGCGCGGCTGCAGGCCTCGACCAAGATGAAGCAGGACGCCGAGCGCGCCCATCTGCAGAGCTTCGTCGACCGGTTCAAGGCTTCCGCTTCCAAGGCGGCGCAGGCCCAGTCGCGCATGAAGCGTCTCGCCAAGATGGAGCCGATCTCCACCACCATCGAGGAGCATGTGGCCCCGTTCCACCTGCCTTCGCCGAAGCGCCCGCTTGCGCCGCCGCTGATGCATCTCACCGATGCCACCATCGGCTATGGCAATGACGAGCCGGTGCTGCGCGACCTCAACCTGACCCTCGACGTCGACGACCGGATCGGATTGCTGGGCGTGAACGGTGCCGGCAAGTCGACCTTCGCCAAGATGGCGGCCGGCGCCCTTAAGGTGCGGGACGGGCGCATGGTGCGCGAGGGCCGGGTGCAGGTCGGCTGGTTCCACCAGCACCAGATCGAAGCCCTCGACCCGAAGGACACGCCCCTCGACATCATCCGCCGCGAGCGGCCGGACGACAGCGAATCCGGGCGCCGCGCCAAGCTCGCCAGCTTCGGCCTCGCCTTCGACAAGCAAGAGACCACGGTCGACGCGCTCTCGGGCGGTGAACGCGCCCGGCTCCTGCTCAACCTCGTGGCGATGCAGGCGCCCCACCTGCTCATCCTCGACGAGCCGACGAACCACCTCGACATCGACAGCCGCCGGGCCTTGCTCGACGCGCTGAACGATTACGGTGGCGCCGTCATCCTCATCACCCACGACCGTTCGCTGATGGAACTGGTGGCCGACCGCCTCTGGCTCGCCGCCGACCGGACGGTGAAGCCCTTCGCCGGCGACATGGACGATTACGCCCGCTTCGTCCTCGACCGGTCGAAGACCGGCAAGACCGCGCCCGGCCAGGGTCGGGAGAAGAAGAACAAGCGCAAGGCGGCGTGAGGATAGATTCTGTCGCGTGCCGGCTCTTGTCTACATCCTGCGCTGTGCCGACGGTAGCTACTATGTCGGATCGGCGCGCGGCGAATCCCTGGACAAGCGACTTGGTGATCATCACGCCGGCACGTTTCCCGGTTATACCAGCAGCCGTCGCCCCGTTGCTCTGGTGTATGCCGCTCAATTCGAATGGATCACCGATGCCATTGCTTTCGAGCGCAGGCTGAAAGGTTGGAGCCGGGCGAAGAAGGAAGCCCTCATCGCCAGTGACTGGGATGCCTTGCAAAAATTGGCGAAGCGTCCGCGCCATGAAGGGACTTCCGACCCGCCGACCTCATCCTGAGGCGCTTTCGCAACGCGAAAGCCTCGAAGGAGCCCTCCAGTCTGCATTGCGATGACTGGAGGGCTCCTTCGAGGCCGCTCACGCGGCACCTCAGGATGAGGTTCGTGGTGGGTCGTGAGGAGCGATTCTGTGGGAAACTCCTCCGGGATCGCCCCTCACCCCCGGCTGCCGCCCCGCCACAATGAAGACGGGGGCATTGCTTCCCTCTCCCCGCGTGCGGGGAGAGTGATTGTTCGTCGAGCTTACTTCCGCAGGATCTTCGTCACGAGGCGGCCGATCGGGTTGCTCGAATCGTAGTTGCGGTCGTCGCGGACGACGGGGCGGTTGTCGTTGCCGAGAAGCTTGGTGACGAGGCGTCCGATGAGGCTCATGGCTGTATCCCTTCAAACCGGTTATGCGCCGCATTACGGCGCAGCTTGACGGTCAACACGCCGGACGTCCTCCCGTTCCGGATGAACCCCCAGATGACGTGCGCCCGTCCCGGCATCGCCCTTGCTCCTCTCGGGCCGAAAGAGGGGACACGATGACCGAGCGACTGCTCCATGCCGGCGCGAGCCTTGCGCTGCTCCTTGCGATCGCGATCCTGTTCTCCACCAACCGCCGGGCGATCCGACCCCGGACCGTCATCTCGGCCCTTGCCCTGCAGATCGCCATCGGCGCCGTCGTGCTGTTCGTGCCCGTGGGGCGGCAGGTCCTCGACGCGGCCTCCACCCTTGTTCAGACAATTCTGGCGTATGGCGATCGCGGGGTCCTGTTCCTGTTCGGCGGCCTCGTCGAGCCGCGCATGTTCGAACTCTTCGGCGGCAGTGGCTTCATCCTGGCCCTGCGGGTGCTGCCGCAGATCCTTTACGTCTCTGCGCTGATCGCGATCCTGTATCATCTGAGGGTGATGCAGACCCTGGCCCGCCTCATCGGGGCCGGACTCCAGCGGGTGCTCGGCACCTCGCCCATCGAGACCTTCTCGGCCGTCATCACCATCGTCATCGGCCAGAGCGAGATTGCCGTGGCCCTGCGGCCGTTCCTGATCCTGCTGACCGGGGCCGAATTGTTCGCCGTCATGTCGAGCGGGGCCGCCTCCACCGCCGGATCGATCCTGGCCGGCTACGCCGCCTTGGGTGTGCCGATGGAATATCTGCTGGCCGCCGGCGTCATGGCGATTCCCGGCGGGCTTCTCTACGCCAAGATCCTGATGCCCTCGACGGAACCGACGCGGGTGACGACCATGCGGGTGGAATTCGCCGAGACACGGGCGGTGAACCTCATCGAGGCGGCGGCCGACGGCACGCAGAAGGGCCTCGTCATCGCGGTCTCGGTGGGCGCCATGCTGATCGCCTTCACCGGGCTCATCGCCCTTCTCAACGGCATTGCCGGATGGGGCGGCGGACTGGTCGGCTATCCGTCTCTCAGCATCGAGGGCGTGCTCGGGCTCGTCTTCGCGCCGCTGGCCTGGCTCATGGGCGTGCCCTGGAGCGATGCGGGTCTGGTCGGCGGCGCCATCGGGCAGAAGATCGCCTTCAACGAGTTCCTGGCCTATGCGCAACTCTCGCCGGTGCTCAAGGCCGGCACGCTCGATGCCCGGACGACGGCCATCCTGTGCTTCGCCCTGTGCGGCTTCGCCAATCTGGCCTCCATCGCGATCCAGCTCGCGAGTCTGGCGAGCCTCGTTCCCGAGAGGAGGTCCGAGATCGCACGCTATGGAATGCGCGCGATCCTGGCTGGTACGTTGTCGAACCTGACGAGTGCGACCATCGCCGGCCTGTTCATCGGCTGACGGCGGACCCTCACGCGGCGGCGCGCTTGGCCTTGGACGGCTTGGCCGCTGCCGGGGCGGCCTTGGCCGGAGCCGTGACCGGGAGTTCGATGTCGACCCCGAGGGTCGACATGTCCTGGCCCCGTTCCAGGCGGATCTGGACCTTGTCCCGCTCCACCGTGACGTGCTTGGCGATGACGGCGAGGATCTCCTCCCGCAGGAGCATCACCAGGTCGGAACCGCCGGCCCCGGCCCGCTCGTGGGCCAGGATCAACTGGAGACGGTCACGGGCCGTGGGGGCCGAGGCGCGTTTGCTGAAGAGGTTGCGCAGGCTCATGCCGCCCTCCGGGTGAACAGCTTGTTGAGGAGAGACTTCTTGTCGGACGGCACGGTCATCGGAACCGTATCGCCCTTGAGGCGGCGGACGGCATCGATATAGGCCCGGGCCGGGGCGCTGAGCGGGTTGTTCATCGTCACCGGGCAGCCGACATTGGAGGCGCGCAGCACTTCCAGGCTTTCGGGGATGATGGCGAGCAGCGGGATCGAGAGGATCTCGAGCACGTCGTCGACCTTCAGCATGTCGCCGCGATCGGCGCGGGCGGGGTCGTAGCGGGTGAGGATGAGGTGTTTCTCCATCACCTCGCCGCGCTCGGCCTTCAGCGTCTTGGAATCCAGGAGACCGATGATCCGGTCGGAATCGCGGACCGAAGAGACTTCCGGGTTCGTGACGACGACGGCGAGGTCGGCGTGACGCATGGCCAGGGTGGCTCCGCGCTCGATGCCGGCCGGGGAATCGCAGATCACCCAGTCGAACTTCTCGCGCAGCTCTTCCATCACCTTGGCGACGCCCTCGTCTGTCAGGGCGTCCTTGTCGCGGGTCTGCGAGGCGGGCAGCAGCGACAGGTTCTCGAGCCGCTTGTCGCGGATCAGCGCCTGGTTGAGCTTGGCGTCGCCGTTGACCACGTTGATGAGGTCGTAGACCACGCGCCGCTCGGCGCCCATCACGAGGTCGAGGTTACGCAGGCCGACGTCGAAATCGACGACGGCGACGCTCTGTCCGGCCTGCGCGAGTGCTGCGCCGAGAGCCGCTGTGGTGGTCGTCTTGCCGACGCCGCCCTTGCCCGAAGTAACGACCAGAACCTTGGCCATGTTCGTATCTCTCCTTAATCCAAGGTTGCCATTTTGATGGAGCCGCTATCGAGCCAGATCTGCACGGGTTTCCCGCGCAGGGTCGTGCCCATGTCCTCGGCCGTGCGGACGAGGCGATCGATCCCAAGCAATTCGGGCTCGAACTTGCGGCAGTAGATGCGGGCGCGGGGGTTGCGGGCGGCGCCGGCGATGGCGCGCCCCCGCAATGCGCCGTAGACGTGGATCGAGCCGCCGGCGAGGATCTCGGCGCCGGAGGCGACCGAACCCATGACGGTGACGTCCCCGGTCGGGTGCACGATGGACTGGCCGGAACGGACCGACCCTTCGATCATGAGGGAGGTCGTCTCGGGCTCGGCATCGCCCGGGATCTCGATGCTGGTCGCCGGCCGTCCCGCCACCAGAAGCGGGGGGAGGGCGATGCCGTCGAGCAGGGTCTTGCCCGAGAGCGTGGCTTCCGCGCCCTCGATGCCGAGGATGCGGATGCGGCGGGTGCCGAGATCGGCCAGCAGCTTGCCCACCACGTCCGGGTCAGACCCGAGCGCCGCGATGTCGAGGATGAGGGGGCGGCCGTCGAACAGGGTCGGCGACCGCTTCAGCGAGGCGTCCAGATCGGCGAACCAATCGGGAAGCGGAGCTTCCGGAGCCAGGACGAGTGCCTTGAAGGCACGGCCTCGTAGCGTCACGGATCGGCGGGATGGAGGGGCGTGTGTCACGGGCTCTCGCGATTCCTTACCGAACCATTGACGGTCCTTATGGTTACCGCTTGGTTAACGAGCCGGCTTTCTGTGATCCTGTGACCCTATAATCCTGCGATCCCGGGTTCCTGTGTCGGCGCTACTCCAGCGCGGCGACCTTGATCGCATCGCCTTCCAGGCGGATCTGCGCCGGCTGGCCCCGGCGGTCCGGCCCGAGATCGTCTGCCGTCCGGTAGAGACCGTCGATGGCGAGCAGTTCCGGCTCGAACTTTCGGCAGGTGATGCGGGCATCGGGATTGCCGGATGCGCCCGCGATGGCCCGCCCCCGCAGCGCTCCGTAGATATGGATGGAGCCGCCGGCGATCACTTCCGCCCCGGAGGCCACCGATCCCATGATGGTGATGTCGCCTTCGAGATGCAGGATGGTCTGGCCCGACCGGACCGGCTGGTCGAGGATCAGCGAGCGGACGGGGCGCGGCGGCTCCGCGTGCGTGGGCGCGGGCGCGTCCGGCGTGGCGACCTCGTCCACCGGCCGTCCGCCGGCCGGGGCGGGGGGCAGCCCCTCGCCGAGGCTGCCGGATTTGGCTCCCTCGATCCCCATCACGGTGACGTCGCGGGCCTTGAGTTCGGAGACCAGGGCGGTGAGGTCCGCGCGGTCGAGGCCGAGACCGGACACGTCGAGGATCACCGGGCGCCCCACGAAGAAGGCGGGGGAGCGCCGGGACAGCGCGTCGAGGTCTTCGAGCCAGTCATGCACCGGTGCCGAGGGGGCCAGCACCAGGGCCATGAAGGAGCGGCCACGGAAACGGATTGGGGGACGGGAATTCGGCTGGGTCACGCGGGGGCGTTTCTGTTGTTCCGGAATCGAAAAGGGACTTCTTGAGCCGACCATATCGGCAGATCGCCCGGAACGCTCCCCTCCCGGCATCGTCGCCCACGCCTGTTTCTCTCATGCCTCCGGCCAGCCGCCGTTTCCCCTTGCCATGTGCCCGGATCGAACATAAAGATATCTTTATGTCTCAAGAGAGCGCCAAGACGATAGTCGTCCTTCCTTTCTCCGATGCCCTCGGTGTGCTGCGCGCCACCGCGGAAGAGACGCGCCTGCGCATCCTCGCTCTGTTGATGCAGGGGGAATTGTCGGTCTCCGATCTCACCGACATCCTCGGCCAGTCGCAGCCGCGCATCTCGCGCCATCTCAAGCTTTTGGTCGAGGCGGGTCTGGTGGAGCGGCATCGCGAGGGAGCCTGGGCGTTCTTCCGGCTGATCGAGGCGAGGACCGGGCTGGTGGAGCCCCTGGTCGGCGGTCTCGACCGCTCGAGCCCGCCTCTGTCCGAGGATCGGGCCCGGTTGGAGGGCGTGCGTGCCCAGCGCGCGGATGCCGCGCAGAGCTTCTTCGCCCGCCTCGCCCCGAAATGGGACCAGCTTCGCTCGCTCCACGTGCCGGAGGCGATGGTGGAGGCGGCGGTGATCGACGCCCTCGGATCGCGCCCGGTGCGCAGCCTGATCGATCTCGGCACCGGCACGGGGCGGATGCTCGGACTTCTCGCCCCCAGGGCCTCCCGCGCCACGGGGCTCGATTCGAGCCATGCCATGCTCTCCGTCGCCCGCGCCAATCTGGAGCGGGCCGGCCTGTCCGGCGTGGACCTGCGCCAGGGTGACATCCATGCACCGCCCTTCGGCCGGGGCAGCTTCGACCTCGTGGTGGTGCATCAGGTGCTGCATTATCTCGACGACCCCGCCCGTGCGCTCCGCGAGGCGGCACGGCTCGTGGCCCCCGGAGGCCGGCTTCTCGTGGTGGATTTCGCGCCGCACGATCTCGAATTCCTGCGCGAGGAGCAGGCCCATCGCCGCCTCGGCTTCGCCGCCGAGCAGGTGACGGGCTGGCTCGCCGATGCCGGGCTCGGCATGGTGGCGACACGCCATCTCGCCCCGGCCGACGAGAGCGGGCACCAGCTCACCGTGACCCTCTGGCTCGCCGCCTCGGCGGCCGAGCCGACCCTTGCTTCCGAGGCGGAGCGCGCGGTGGCCTGACCGGCCGCCACGGATTCCCGTCTCGACGACACACGTCTGAACCGAAAGATCTTGAGGACGACCCGATGCCCACCGCTTCCCATCACCGCGCCAGCCGCGACGGCTACCGTCCGATCCAGGTCTCCATCGAGTTCTTCCCGCCGAAGACCGACGAGATGGAGAAGGTCCTGTGGTCGTCGATCGAGCGGCTCGCCCCGCTCCAGCCGAAATTCGTCTCGGTGACCTATGGGGCCGGCGGCTCCACCCGCGAGCGCACGCACAACACCGTGGCGCGGATGATCAAGGAGACGAGCCTCAAGCCCGCCGCCCATCTCACCTGCGTGGACGCCACCCGCGAGGAGATCGACGAAGTTGTGCAATCCTATTGGGATGCCGGGGTACGCCACATCGTGGCCCTGCGCGGCGACCCGCAGGACGGCGTCGGCACCGCTTATCGTCCGCATCCGGGCGGCTATGCCAGGACCAGCGATCTTGTGGCCGGCATCAAGCGCATCGGCGACTTCAAGGTCTCGGTCTCGGCCTATCCCGAGAAGCACCCCGAGGCCGCCACGCTCGATGCCGATATCGATGCGCTGAAGGCCAAGGTCGATGCGGGCGCCGACCAGGCGATCACGCAGTTCTTCTTCGAGAACGACGTCTATCTCCGCTACGTGGAGAAGGTGCGGGCGGCGGGGATCGAGATCCCGATCATCCCCGGCATCCTGCCGGTGCAGAACTTCAAGCAATCCGCCAATTTCGCCCGCCGCACCGGCGCCTCGGTGCCGTACTGGCTGGCCGCCCGGTTCGAGGGGCTGGACAACGATGTCGATACCCGCCGGCTGATCGCGGCGGCGGTGGCGGCCGAGCAGGTGCTCGATCTGGTGGACGAGGGGGTCAACGACTTCCATTTCTACTCGATGAACCGCTCCGACCTCGTCTATGCCATCTGCCATCTCCTCGGCCTGCGCGCGCAGGCGCCGAAGGTGGCGGCGGCGAAGGCGGCCTGAACGACCCTGGGACGGGGGCCTCTCCTCCCCCTTGTGGGGAGGAGCTGGAGGTGGGGGTGGTGTCGGATACGGCGCGACATCTTCGCTGCCACCCCCACCCCTGACCCCTCCCCACAAGGGGGAGGGGGATCATCTGCGACGGAACTTGAGAGACCCCATGACAAACCTCCGCCCCGTTGACGGAAAAGAGATCGAAGCCGCCCTGCGCCAGCGGGCAGCGGAAAAAATCCTCGTCCTCGATGGGGCGATGGGCACCGTGATCCAGCGCCTCGGCTACGGCGAGGCGGATTTTCGCGGGGACCGCTTCACGGATCACGGCCATGACCAGAAGGGCAACAACGACCTTCTGATCCTGACGCAGCCCGACGCGATCCGGCAGATCCACCTCGACTATTTCCTGGCCGGCGCCGACGTCTGCGAGACCAACACCTTCTCGGGCACCACCATCGCCCAGGCCGATTACGGCATGGAATCGATCATCCACGAGTTGAATGCGGAAGGCGCCCGCCTCGCCCGCGAGGCCGCGGCTTTGGCCGAGAAGCAGGATGGCCGCCGCCGCTTCGTGGCCGGCGCCATCGGCCCGACGAACCGCACCCTGTCGATCTCGCCGGACGTGAACAATCCCGGCTACCGTGCCGTGACCTTCGATGGGGTCAAGACCGCCTACATGGAGCAGGTGCGCGGCCTGATGGATGGCGGCGCCGAACTGATCCTGATCGAGACGATCTTCGACACGCTCAACGCCAAGGCGGCGGTCGCTGCCGCCTGGGCAGTGTTCGAGGAGCGCGGCATGGTCCTGCCGATCATGATCTCGGGTACGATCACAGATCTTTCCGGCCGCACCCTCTCGGGCCAGACGCCCGAAGCGTTCTGGAACGCGCTGCGCCATGCCAGCCCGCTCACCATCGGGCTGAACTGCGCGCTCGGTGCTAAGGAAATGCGCGGCCACATCTCCGAACTCTCGCGCATCGCCGACACCCTGGTCTGCGCCTATCCGAATGCGGGTCTTCCCAACGAGTTCGGCCTCTATGACGAGAGCCCCGAAGCCATGGGCAGGCTGGTGGGTGAGTTCGCCACCGCCGGCCTCGTCAACATGGTCGGCGGCTGCTGCGGCACCACCCCGGATCATATCCGCGCCATCGCGCAGGCCGTGGAAGGCGTGAAGCCTCGCGCGATCCCGGAGGTGCCCCGCCTGATGCGCCTGTCGGGCCTCGAGCCCTTCACGCTGACGAAGGAGATTCCCTTCGTGAATGTTGGCGAGCGCACCAACGTCACCGGCTCGGCCAAATTCCGCAAGCTCATCACCGCCGGCGACTACGCGGCCGCCCTCGACGTGGCGCGCGATCAGGTGGCGGCGGGCGCCAGCATCATCGACATCAACATGGACGAGGGCCTGCTCGATTCCGAGAAGGCGATGGTCGAGTTCCTCAATCTCGTCGCCGCCGAGCCCGACATCGCCCGCGTGCCGGTGATGATCGATTCCTCGAAATTCCACGTCATCGAGGCCGGACTCAAATGCGTCCAGGGCAAGGCCATCGTGAACTCGATCTCCATGAAGGAGGGCGTCGAGAAGTTCATCAGTGACGCCAAGGTGTGCCGCTCCTACGGCGCCGCCGTGGTGGTCATGGCCTTCGACGAGCAGGGCCAGGCCGACTCTTACGAGCGCAAGGTCGAGATCTGCACCAAGGCCTACAAGGTGCTGACCGAGGAGGTCGGCTTCCCGCCGGAAGACATCATCTTCGATCCGAACGTGTTTGCCGTCGCCACCGGCATCGAGGAGCATAACGGCTACGGTGTCGCCTTCATCGAGGCGACCAAGACCATCCGCGAGACCCTGCCCCACGCTCATATCTCGGGCGGCATCTCGAATCTCAGCTTCGCCTTCCGGGGCAACGAGCCCGTGCGTGAGGCGATGCACGCGGTGTTCCTGTACCATGCGATCCAGGTCGGCATGGATATGGGCATCGTGAATGCCGGCCAGTTGGCGATCTACGCCGAGCTTCCGGCCGAGCTGCGCGAGCTGTGCGAGGACGTCGTCCTCAACCGGCGCGAGGATTCCACCGACCGGCTGCTCGATGCGGCCGCGCGCTTCAAGTCCGGCGGCGGCGTCCAGGCCAAGGCGGCCGATCTGTCCTGGCGCGAGGCTCCGGTGGCGAAGCGCATCGAGCACGCCCTGGTCAACGGGATCACCGAGTACATCCTCGTCGACACCGAGGAGGCGCGCCTCGGCGTCGAACGTCCGCTCCACGTCATCGAAGGCCCGCTGATGGCCGGCATGAACGTGGTCGGCGACCTGTTCGGCTCGGGCAAGATGTTCCTGCCGCAGGTGGTGAAGTCCGCCCGCGTGATGAAGCAGGCGGTGGCCTATCTCGAACCCTTCATGGAAGCCGAGAAGCTCGCCAATGGCGGCGACGGTAAGCGCCAGGCCGCCGGCAAGATCCTGATGGCGACGGTGAAGGGCGATGTCCACGACATCGGCAAGAACATCGTCGGCGTCGTGCTGGCCTGCAACAATTACGAGATCATCGATCTGGGCGTGATGGTGCCGGCGGCCAAGATCCTCGACGTGGCCAAGCGCGAGAATGTCGACATCGTGGGCCTGTCCGGCCTCATCACGCCCTCGCTGGACGAGATGGTTCACGTGGCGGCCGAGATGGAGCGTGAAGGGTTTTCGGTTCCCCTGCTCATCGGTGGCGCCACGACCAGCCGCGTCCACACGGCGGTGAAGATCCACCCCTCATACAATCGGGGTCAGACCGTCTACGTGACGGATGCGAGCCGTGCGGTCGGCGTGGTCTCGAGCCTGCTCTCGAAGGAGACGCGGGACACCACCATCGCCAACATCCAGGCCGAGTACCGCAAGGTCTCGGACGCGCATGCCCGCTCGGAGCTCGACAAGCAGCGCCTGCCGCTCGCCAAAGCCCGCGCCAACCCGTTCAAGATCGACTGGTCGGGTTACCGTCCGACCAAGCCGAGCTTCACCGGCGTGCGGGTCTATTCGTCGTATGAGGTCGCCGACCTCGTGCCGTATATCGACTGGACGCCGTTCCTGCAGACCTACGAGTTCAAGGGCCGCTACCCGGCGATCTTCGAGGACCCGAACCAGGGTCCCGCCGCCAAGGCCCTGTTCGACGACGCTCAGGAGATGCTGAAGCAGATCGTCGATGAGCGCTGGTTCAACCCGAAGGCGATCATCGGCTTCTGGCCCGCCAACAGCGCCGGCGACGACATCACCCTGTTTACCGGCGAGAGCCGGTCGGAGAAGCTTGCGACCTTCCACGGTCTGCGCCAGCAATTGTCGAAGCGCGACGGGCGCGCCAATACCTGCCTGTCCGATTTCGTAGCGCCGAAGGAGACGGGCATCGGCGATTACGTCGGCGGGTTCGTGGTCACGGCGGGGCTGGAGGAGGTGCGGATCGCCGAGCGCTTCGAGCGGGCCAACGACGATTACCGTTCGATCCTGGTGAAGGCGCTCGCCGACCGCATCGCCGAGGCGCTGGCCGAGCGCATGCACGAGCGGGTGCGCAAGGAGTTCTGGGGCTATGCCGCCGACGAGACCTTCGCCCCCGAAGATCTCGTGCGCGAGGAATATGCCGGTATCCGCCCGGCACCCGGCTATCCCTCCCAGCCCGACCACACCGAGAAGGTCACGCTGTTCGACCTGCTCAAGGCCGAGTCGCGCATCGGCGTGAAGCTCACCGAGAGCTACGCCATGTGGCCGGGCTCCTCGGTCTCCGGCCTCTACATCGCCCATCCGGAAGCGCATTACTTCGGCGTCGCCAAGGTGGAGCGCGATCAGGTGGAGGATTACGCGTTGCGCAAGGGCATGGACCTGCGCGAGGTGGAGCGCTGGCTCGGCCCCATCCTCAACTACGACCCGGCCCGCTACCTCGCGGCGGCCGCCGAATGACGCCGGATCTCGGTGAGCCTGACCGATGCGGCAGGCTCACCGAGGCGTGGCATAAGCCGCGCGATCTGGTAGAATGGCGCTCTGTGTGTCCGGCGGAGGCTTGACCGTGGTCTCCGTCGCGCTTCAATGCGATCCCCTGATCGATGGCTTGAGCGGAGCGCGACCACGTTGAACCGGACCACCGGAATTCTGGCCGTCGCGGTCACGCTCGCTTTGGGAGTCTCCGGCTGCACCGGTTTCTCCTATCTGTCGAAGAACTACGCCGCTGTGGGCGTCCAGATCGTCACGATCGGCTGCAAGGACCCGTATTCCGTCTACGACCAGCGCCGCGTGAACAAAATGCTCGTCGTCTCCGATGGATTGCGGGAGATCACGGGGTGCGGCATCGACGAGCGCTATGACGGGCAGGGCGGCCCGGCGGAGACCCGCGCCAAGCGCCTGCGCGAGGCGGCCCGCACCTTCCTCGACGAGACCGCCCGAGAGAATTGCAAGATCACCGGGGAAGCGGTCTTCTCCGACCTGCAAACGGAATTCTCCTATATCTGCAAGCCGACGCCGGAAGAGCGTGGCCTGAAGGTGCCGAGACTTCCCGGTCGCTGAGGGAAGCGCCGGTCCAGCGCCCTAATCGTCGTTCGTGGAGGACGGGCGCGGGAACGTCCGTTCCGCCGCATCCCCCGATGCCGCGAGCAGGGCACGGGCGAGGTCGCGGGCCTCGCGCCGGTCGAGGGCCAGAATGGCCGTGAAGGGTGCCCCGGACAGGTCCGCGAGGCCGAGTTCGAGCCGCACACCGTCCGGCAATGCGGCGACGGCGAGACTCCAGTCCCGTTCCTGCTGCCTGTTCATGCGCCTGTCTCCCGTTCGGTTCGCCACGACATCGGACCGGCGATGGGACGCGACCGAGCGGAGAACTCCGATGCCGCGATGCCTGGAACCGCGCATGGAATGACCGATTGCGGCCCGCAGGGCCAGAGCGGAAGCGCCGCCCGCGAAACTCTCTCGGCCGAGGAATATTGACGGGCGACGGCGGAACGGTGTTTCTCCGCCCGCGAAACGGCCGGATCGCCGGCCCGGCAGCCAATGCCCAGGAACAAGGAAACGCCGACATGTCCGAGATCTGGTTCCGCACCGGAGAGGCCACCGTCCTCGCCGCCGATGGCCAGTACACCGACGCGATGCCGGAGGTGCTGATCGGCTCCACCCGTGGCCCGGTAGGCCAAGCCTTCGCCGGCATGATGGGGCAGGTCCAGGGGCATACCCGCATGTTCGTGGTGCGCGACCTGAACCAGCTCGTGCGCCCCTCGACGATGATGACCACCAAGGCGACGATCCACACCGTGGAATACGTCAACCTCCTGGGCGGCGTGGTTCAGGCCGCCACGGGCGATGCCATCGTCGATTGCGTGATCGAGGGTATCCTGCCGAAGGACGGGCTCGACGACCTGTGCATGATCATCATGATCTGGCTCGACCCGCGCTGCGCCGAGGACGCCAATCTCGACCAGAAGGACCTCTACCGCACCAATTACGAGGCGACGAAGCTTGCCATCGCCCGCGCCATCAAGGGCGAGCCGACCATCGACGAGCTCATCGCCAACCGCAAGACGGTGAAGCACTACGCGCTCGAGGACATCGTCGAGTACTGAGAGACCGGGGGTGGGGGGATGCACTGGCATCCTTCCACCCGCTGCTGGATCCCGTCTCCGTCAGCCCGGCGGGATGCGGCCGATCGAGCACAGGGTGCGGATCGAGCCCGATGGATCGGTGTAGCAGCTCGCCGACCACCCGTTCTGCTGGATGAACGACTTGCGCCGCTCGCGGAGCGACGTCTCGTAGGCCTTGCCGATGGCGCTTTGAACCGCACCGGCGTTCTCACCGGTCGCCGCCGCACCGGCAATCGCCAGATCCTGGAAATAGACCGCCGAGGGTGTCGGATCGCCGGAGGCCGCCTGGACGATGGGCTCGGACCTGCAGGTCAGGTCGATCTTCGTGCCGTTCGGGATCTTGAGATCGATGCTCGGCCCTTGCCGCCTCCCGACCTTCGCGCCGATCTCGGAAACGATTCTCGCCGCCAGTCCGTCACACTCATCCGCATGGGCCGGGACCGCCACGGACAGGGTGATGGCCGCTGCGAGATAAACCGGTCGCGTCACGCTGGAACGGCCGTCGGATTCCGCATCTGCGCCCCGCCCGATCCGGCCCCGCCGCGCGGTTGCGCGCCCGACGCCTCGCGCAGGGAATCCACGGTTTCGTCGGAACCGGGGGCAACGAGATCACGCCGCCGTTCCGCCGTCGGCATCGGCATGCAGACCAGGATGATCGTGCCGAGACCCTCCTCGGACCGGATGCGCAGCGAGCCTCCATGAAGCTCTGCCATGGAGCGGGCGATGGCGAGCCCCAGGCCGGAGCCCTTATGGGTCCGGGTGAGGTTCGTCTCCACCTGCTGAAACGGTGAGCCGAGACGGCGAAGAGCGGCTTTCGGGATGCCGATCCCGTTATCTTCGATGAAGATGTGGACCCGGTCGCCGGCCGGCCGCGCCTTGACAATGATGCGCCCGTCTCCGCCCGGCGTGAACTTCACCGCGTTCTGGATGAGGTTCAGGAGGATCTGATGCAGGGCGCGGCCATCCGCCAGCAGGGTCAGGTCGTCTGAGACGTCGACGTCGATGCTGAGTGATTTCGCCCGGGCCGACTCGGCCACCAGCTTCAATGCGCCCTGGACGGCGGTGTCGAGGGGGACTTCCCGAAGCGCGAGGCGGACGCTGTGCGATTCGATGCGCGACATGTTGAGGATGTCGTCGATGACCGAGAGCAGGTAGTCGCCGCTGGAGCGGATATCCCGGCAATATTCCGTGTAGCGGGGCGATCCCAGCGTTCCGTAGACTCCGCTTTCCATCAACTCCGCGAAGCCCATGATGGCGTTGAGCGGCGTGCGCAGCTCATGGCTCATGGTGGCGAGGAACTCGGATTTCGCCTGGTTGGCGGTTTCGGCCTGGGCCTTCTGGTCGAGGTAGCGTTCGGCGAGGTCCGCGAGCTGCTGGGTCTGCAGTTCCAGGGTCCGGCGCGAGCGCTTGAGGTCCTTGACCGTCTCGATCAGTTCGCGCTCGGAGGCGACGAGCTGCTCCTGCTGGCGCTTGAGGTTGGTGATGTCGGTGCCGACCGAGACGTAGCCGCCGTCCTTGGTCCGCCGCTCGCTGATCTGGAGCCAGCGGCCGTCGGTGAGCTCCGCCTCGAAGGTGCGGGCGGTCGCCGACGAAACCTCGATCTCCCGGAGTTCGCGGCGTACCGGCGGCAGGACGCCCCGGCCCATGATCTCATGGTAGCGCTTGCCCGGCGTCGCATCGTCGGGACTCAGAGCGTGGAGGTGGCGGAATTTCGAATTGCACAGGACGAGGCGGTTGCTCGTGTCCCACAGGACGAAGGCTTCCGAGATCGCCTCCACCGCGTCGCGGAGGCGCATGTCGGCGGTGGCGTTGGACTCGGCGAGCTGGCGCTGTTCGGTGACGTCGAGTGCGATGCCGACGAGGTGCCGGCCGCCATCGACCTGATCGGGGACGACCTCGGCGCGGGTGCGCAGCCAGATCCAGCCGCCATTGGCGCTGCGCATGCGGAATTCGTGATCGACGGTGGACTGGCTCGCAGCCAACTGGCGGGCAAGGGCGTAGAGGTCCCCGTCATCGGGATGGACCAGGGCGTTGACGTCGCCGAAGGACAGGAACTCGCGCTCCCGGCGATAACCGAGCAGGGCATACATCGAATCCGACCAGTAGATCCGGCCGCGCGGAATATCCCAGTCCCACAATCCGCACCGACCGCGACCGAGCGCCGTGTCGAGCCGCTGCTTGATCTGCTCGCACAGCCTGTCCACCGCATAGGCCCGCTGGGTCTGTAGCGCGTAGGCGATGCCGATCCCGACGATCACGAGGGCGGCAGCCGCGTAGAGGACCGCCTGATGCCGCATCCGCGTGGCCCAGGCATCGAGAATGGGGGCGATCGGCTGGATCACCGCAACCTGGCCGCGACCTTTGGGAAGCGTCCGGAGGGCCGCGAAGGCCTGTTCGCCATTGGCGAGGGTCAGCGCCATCACGCCGGCGCGTTCGCCCAGCGTGCTCAGGGCCTGCATCTCTCCGAGGCGGTCCGCGATGGTCCCGCTCAGGTCCGTCAGGGCCGGGTGGGCGCCAAGAAGCGTTTCGGAGGACGAGGCCACCAGGATCTGGCGGCCCGACGGCATCAGCGAGACGGGGAGCAGAGTCTCCAGGCGCGACCGGATCGCGGGCGGCGTCGCTTCCGCGTCCGACATGGCGGCCGTGACGAGCCGCGTGAAGGTCTCCATGTCCGTGACCGCATCGCGCAGGATCTCACTGCGCTCGCCGCGCAATTGTAGCGCTGCGCCGGCCGCCAGACAGACGAGAAAGGTGGCGAGGAAGGCGGGCACCGCATAGCGGAGCCAGATCTCGGCACGGACGAACCGGGTATGAGCCGCAGTCTGAGGGCGGTGAATACCGAGGATCGTATCCGCACGTGCGGAGAGGGAAGCGGAATCCGCCTCCAGCATGACAAGCCCCCGCAGCTGCTGGTGAGTCGTTCGGGGCATGTCGGTGAGTCACGCTCCGAATCGTATTCAATTCAGCATTTCCACAGCCAACTTGTCCACGAAATTCTTGGCCGTCCGCTTGACTCCTGGCGCAGTGTGGCAATCAGATTCGGAGAATCGATGGATCGAATTTAACCTTATTTTCGAGTGTGTTAACCATCACCGAGGGTCCGGGCCAGAATATCAGCCACATCACGGGAAAGCCCTGTCCTGGAGGCAATTTCTCCAAGCGTGGCCTTGGCTTGGCTACGCCGCACCGGCTCCCACATTCGCCACGAACCGAACGCGGTCAAAAGCCGCGCTGCGAGCTGGGGATTCGTCCGATCAGTCGTCTGAACCGCGTCCGCAAGCAGTCTGAAGCCCGCTCCATCGGGTCGGGCGAATTGCGTCGGGTTCGCCATGGCAAAGCTCCCGATCAGTGAGCGTACGCGATTTGGATTGGTGATCGCGAAAGCCGGATGCCGCTGCAGCCTCTCGATTCGCTCGATCGTGCCGTCTTCCGGGATCATCGCCTGGATGGCGAACCACTTGTCGAGAACCAGTGGTTCGTCGGCATAGCGGAGGCCGAAGGCGTGGAGCGCGGTTTCTCTGGCCGTTCCCGGGATCGAGGCCAGGACCGAGAGTGCCGCCAGTCGGTCGGTCATGTTGGTGGTGTCAGCGAGTTCGGCAGTGGCGAGCTCGACGCCTCGCTCCCCGTTCGAAGAGGCAATCAGGTCCAGGGCGGCGTTGCGCAGGGCCCGGCGACCCGCCGAGACCGCACCGGGGTCGAATGGCGCGTCCGCCCCGTCCGCCATGGCGGCGCGAAGGGTCTCCAGGCGCGGACCGAGTCCTCGTCCGATCTGGCGCCGCAGGATCTTTCGGGCCCGATGGATCGCATCGGGATCGACATCGGAGCCCAGATCGCCGGCGACGTCGCCTTCGCTCGGGATGCCGAGGACGAGGGCTGCGAAGGCAGGATCGCTTGAGGCCTCGTCGTCCAGGAAGGTAGCAAGCGCCTCGATGAAGGCTTGCGCGGCGGGGTCCGTCTCCTTCGTGAGCGATGCGTTGGCTCTCGTGCGTTCGACGATCAGGCGCAGCGCGATGTTCTGCGCAGCCTGCCACCGATTGAAGGCGTCGGTGTCGTGAGCGAGGAGCGTCAGGCGGTCGGCATCGCTCGATGCCATGTCGATGCGAACCGGGGCGGAAAAGCCTCGGAACAAGGACGGGACCGGCCTCTCGGCGACGTCGGTGAAGACGATCTCGTCCGATGTACGGTCAAGGACGAAGACGCCCTCGCTGACGCGTTCGCAGGAAGCGGCGATCGGGCCGCGCTCGCCGACGAGGCCAAGGGCGATGGGGATGACGAGCGGCGGGATGCCTTCGGCGCCTGCCAGGCGCTGGCTGAAGCGCAGGCGATAGGTCCGCGCGGCAGCATCGTAGTCTCCTTCGACGCTGACCGTTGGTGTTCCCGGACGCTCGTACCATCTCGCGAAAGCCGACAGGTCGTGCCCGGTCTCAGCGGCGAAGGCGGCGAGGAAATCCTCCACCGTGGCGGCTCGTCCGTCGTTCTCGGCGAAATAGCGGTCCATCCCCGCGCGAAAGACGTGGGGCCCGATCAGCGTGCGCAGCATCCGCACGATCTCGGCACCTTTTTCGTAGACCGTTGCCGTGTAGAAGTTGTTGATCTCGGCATAGGCCCGGGGCCGGACCGGATGGGCCAGCGGCCCGGCATCCTCCGGGAACTGGCGGGCGCGCAGCGTCCTGACCTCGCCGATGCGATGGACCGCGCGCGAGCGCATGTCGGACGAGAATTCCTGGTCGCGGAAGACCGTGAGGCCCTCCTTCAGGCAGAGCTGGAACCAGTCGCGGCAGGTGACGCGGTTGCCCGACCAATTGTGGAAATACTCGTGGGCGATGATCCGCTCGATCGCCGCGTAATCGGCATCGGTGGCGGTGTCGGGCGAGGCGAGGACGTATTTGTCGTTGAAGATGTTGAGGCCCTTGTTCTCCATGGCGCCCATGTTGAAATCGGACACCGCCACGACGTTGAAGACGTCGAGATCGTAGGCGCGGCCGAACGCCTCCTCGTCCCAGCTCATCGAGCGGGCGATGGCGTCCAGGGCATAGGCGGCCCGGTCCGATTTGCCCGGCTCCACGTAGACGGCGAGGGAAACGGGGCGACCATCCATCGTCGTGAACGGGCGGGACACCCGGTCGAGGCGGCCGCCGACGAGGGCGAAGAGATAGGCGGGCTTCGGGTGCGGATCGTGCCAGATCGCATAATGGCGACCCTGGCCGGCAGGCCCGGCTTCCGTCAGGTTGCCGTTGCCGAGAAGGACGGGCGCTTCGTCGGCATCGGCCTCGATCCGCGTCGTATAGACCGACATCACGTCGGGCCGGTCGAGGAAGTAGGTGATCCGGCGGAAGCCGTCGGCCTCGCACTGGGTGCAGTAGACGCCGCTCGACCGGTAAAGTCCCATGAGTTTGGTGTTGGCAGTCGGGTCGATCCGCGTCTCGATCGCCAGCGTGAAGGGCTTTTGCGGCGGCTCATGCACCGTCAGCGCCGAGGCGGTGGCGGAATAGGCCGCCGGATCGAGGATTTCGCCGTCGAGCGACAGTCGCGTCAGCGTGAGATCATCACCGTCCAGCACCAGGGGCGTGTTCGCGCGTCCGTCCGGGTTCGGGCGCATGGCCAGGGTCGCGACGATCCGCGTCTCACGGGTATAGAGCCGAACGTCGAGTGCCACCGTGTCGATGAGGTGGTCGCTCGGCCGGTAATCCTCGAGACGGATCAGGGTCGGGCTTTCGGTGCGCATGCGGTTGGTCCTGATCGGGAGCGAGGACTAAGAACGGCTCCGCGTCGTCGGCCCGCTCGGCTTCCACCCTCGAAGTATGAGGGGCGCGGGAGCGTCGGGGGCATCGCGGCGTTGACGCCCGGCATAGCCGGGCCACATAGGCGGCATCAACCGGAGACGACCCAGCCCATGGAATACCTGCACACGATGGTCCGCGTGGCGGATCTCGACAAGGCGCTCGCTTTCTACGTGGACACGTTCGGCCTGCGCGAAACCCGCCGCGTGGAGAATGAGAAGGGTCGCTTCACCCTCGTCTTCCTCGCCGCCCCCGGCGATTACGACACGGCCCTGGAGACGAAGGCGCCCCAGGTGGAGCTCACCTACAACTGGGATCCGGAGACCTATTCCGGCGGGCGCAATTTCGGTCACCTCGCCTATCAGGTGGACGACATCTACGCCTTCTGCGCGCGCCTGCAGGACAAGGGCGTGACCATCAACCGGCCGCCGCGCGACGGCTACATGGCCTTTGTTAAGTCGCCGGACGGGATCTCCATCGAGATCCTGCAGAAGGGCGAGGCCAAGGCGCCGCAGGAGCCGTGGGCCTCCATGGAGAATACCGGCTCCTGGTAGGACGGCGAGATCGCGGGGCGCGTCATCGCGCGCCCCGCGATCTCGGTTCTAGATCTATGCGCCGCCCGCTTCGCTGGCCGGCGTGATGCCGAGTTCGGCGAGCTTGGCCGAGACGGCTTCGATCGGCCGTTTGAGCTTCAGGCTGATGATGGAGACCGGCACGCGCTCGCGCGCCAGCGTCCGGAGTTCGGATACGTTTTCGAGCGTCCAGGCCGAATCGCTCGTTGCCATGGTCACCTCCTCACGTTGGCGGGCCGCCGCGACGGGCGTGGCCCACCAGGGGAGCTAGGGCCGCCTGGATCGTCGAGCAAGCCGCCGAACAAAATCCCGCCGTGGCGCCCGGATGGGCATCCGGCTCCTTGACCTCGGGCGCGATGGCGGCGCACATCCGCGCCGGATCAGTCGGCCGGGCGGCCGCTCCGGTGCGAACCGGGGAGGAAAGTCCGGGCTCCATGGAGAGACGGTGCCGGATAACGTCCGGCGGGGGCGACCCCAGGGACAGTGCCACAGAGAGCAGACCGCCCTGCTTCATGCAGGGTAAGGGTGAAAGGGTGCGGTAAGAGCGCACCGCGGACGCGGCAACGCGGACGGCACGGCAAACCCCACCGGGAGCAAAACCGAATAGGGGCGACACGCCTTCTCCCGAAAGGGACGGGGCAGGCCCTCTCTCCAGGCTCGTCGCCCGGGTTGGTTGCTCGAGGCGTTCGGTAACGAACGTCCCAGAGGAATGGCCGCCACGTCCGGAAGTTCGCTTCCGGGCCCTACAGAACCCGGCTTAAAGGCCGGCTGATCCTCTTTCCGCCGGCATCGGCCAGCGCTTGGCGAGCTCTCTCACACCCGACGAATACGCTGCATAAAACCGACGAAACTTACCGTCGGTTAACCTTGCTGAGGTCTGATCGGACTCGGCGGCTCACATGCGGGTCCGCGCGTTGACGGTGCTCAGAGGCTCATGTTACCCGGAATCACTTCGTCAGCGGCGATTTTGGGAACGGCGGACGCGCTGCGCGCTCGCCGGGGGCGAAGTGCGGGCCGCGTCCGCGACGTCTCCTCTTTCTTTGCCGTTCCGTCTCCTCCGGCCGCCTCGAAGCGGTCGATGCCCGCCGCAGGGACGCATGCGTCACATCCCATCTTCCGCCGCCGCCAGGCGTCCCCGACTCGTTCCAGCCCGGTGCGGGTCTCTGCGATCGGTTCCGTTCCGAGCCGCCGGTCGGGTTTCGGCATGACGCTCACTCATGCCGCCGCCGCCGGCGCGGTTACCGCTGCGCCGCACATTCCGGTGCTAATCGCCGAAGTGGTGGCATCGCTCGCACTTCCGGGCACATCCCTTGTTGTCGACGGAACCTTCGGTGCAGGCGGCTACACCCGCGCGATGCTGCATGCCGATCCAGGGATCCGCGTGCTCGCGATCGACCGCGATCCCACTGCCATCGCAAGTGGCGCCGGCCTCGTGGCAGCTTCCGAAGGGCGTTTGACCCTCGTGCCCGGCCGGTTCGGCACGCTTGATACGCTTGTCAGGGAACAAGGCATCGAATCTGCCGACGCCGTCGTCCTCGATATCGGCGTCTCCTCGATGCAGATCGACCAAGCCGACCGCGGCTTCTCGTTCCGCAACGATGGGCCCTTGGACATGCGCATGGAGCGCGCCGGCCAGAGCGCCGCCGACCTCGTCAATGGCGCCGAGGAGGCGACGCTGGCCGACATCATCTACCATTACGGCGAGGAGCGCCGCTCGCGGGCGGTGGCCCGCGCCATCATTGAGGCCAGGCGGAAAAGCCCGATCGAGACCACGGCGGCGCTCGCCGAGATCGTGTCGAGCGTGGTCTGGGCGGATCCCGCCAGCGGAATCCATCCGGCCACCCGGACGTTCCAGGGGCTGCGCATCGCCGTGAACGACGAATTGGGCGAACTCGTCCAGGCGCTCCATGCCGCCGAGCGAATCCTCCGGCCGGGCGGACGCCTCGCCGTGGTCACGTTCCATTCCCTGGAAGACCGTATCGTCAAACAGTTCTTCTCCGCGCGCAGCGGTCGAGCGGCCCAGGCCTCCCGTCATCTGCCAAGCGCCGATGCGCCGACCCCGCGCAGCTTCACCATGGTGACGAAGGGCCCGGTGACGGCCTCCGACTCCGAGGTTCATGCCAATCCCCGCTCGCGCTCGGCCAAGCTCCGGGCGGCGGAGCGGACCATGGCGCCGGCCGCGCCGCCGCTGGCGGCCATCGAAGCGCTGGCGGCTCTTCCCGCCCAGCGCGGTCACCTCGTCTCGAAGAGCGGTGGAGTGCGTCGGTGATCCGTCTCCTGAACGTCGTCGCCATTCTCGGACTGATCGGCTCGGCGATTTACGCCTACTCGATCAAGTACGACACGCTGTACCAGGCCGGTCAGGTCTCGAAGGCCAAGAGCCAGCTCCACAAAGAGCGGCAGGCCATCGCGGTGCTCCGGGCCGAGTGGCAGCTCCTGACCCGGCCAGACCGCCTTCAGGCCGCCGTCGAGCGTCATCTTGCCCTGGAGCCCATCGGCGTGAATCATCTCGGCCGTCTCTCCGACCTGCCGATGCGCCCAGACCGCGGTGACGAGATCGGTCGCCTGCTGGCCGCCACCGCAACGCCCAAGGAAAAATCTTCGGCGAAGGCTGCCGATGAGCCGAGGACGACCGGGTCGATCACCACGCGTACGACCACCACCAAGCCGACTGTGACCGCGTCGACGATCAAGACGACCACCGTCCAAACCACCAGAACGCCCAATACGGCTTCGAGGTAGTCCCGTGTCAGACGAGACCGTTCACGATCACACGCTCCACGCCGCCGACGAGGCCGGTGATGCTCTTCCGCAGGAAGGCGCTCCGCAGCCCGTGGCCGCCACGCGCCCGCCTTGGACGCCGATGGGCTTGGTGCGGGCGATGTTCCACCTCGCTATCGAGCGGTCCTATGCTCGCGTCGGCCTCGTCGGCCTCGGTTTCGCGCTGGTGTTCCTGACCATCGCCGGCCGATTGGTGGCGATGGCGGCCTTCCCTCAGGCCGATAACGGAGACAACCGCGTCGCCGCCGCGGCCACCACAGCGATCCGCCCCGACATTGTCGACCGCAACGGTGAGATCCTGGCCACCGACATCCGCACCGTGTCGGTCTTCGCCGAGCCGAAGAACATCTACGATAAGGACGAGGCGGTCGAGCTTCTCACTGCCGTCCTACCCGAGCTCAACGCCACCGATCTGCGTGCCAAGCTCTCGACGAAGAAGGGCTTCGTCTGGGTCAAGCGCGAGATCACCCCGAAACAGCAGCTCGAAGTGCACCGCCTCGGCATTCCCGGCGTTGGATTCCTTCCCGATCACAAGCGCGTCTACCCCAACGGCACCGCGGCGGCCCACATTCTGGGTGTGACCAACCTCGACAATATCGGCATCGCCGGTATCGAGAAGTACATCGACAATACCGGCCTGAAGGACCTGAACAGCCTCGGCTTCGTCGCCAAGGCCACCGACCTCCGCCCTGTCCAGCTCTCCATCGACCTGCGGGCCCAGTTCGCCCTGCGCGACGAACTGGCCTGGGGCGTCGATCACTTCAAGGCCAAGGCCGCGGCAGGCCTGATCCTCGACGTGACCACCGGCGAGGTGATCGCACTCGCCTCCCTGCCGGATTTCGACCCGAACAACCCGGCCGAGGCCAACAATCCCGACCGGATCAACCGGATGAATGTCGGCGTCTATGAGATGGGCTCGACCTTCAAGGCGATGACCCTCGCCATGGCGCTCGATTCCGGCAAGTACAACGTCAACTCGACCTTCGATACGCGCGGCGGCGTGCTGACCTGGGGCCGGCAGAAGATCCACGAATATCACGGTACCAACCGCACCATCACCATGCCGGAGGTGTTCACGCACTCCTCCAACATCGGCTCGGCCAAGATGGCGCTCGGCATCGGCGTGCCAGGTCACAGGGCCTTCTTGAAGAAGATGGGCCTCACCGACCGGATGCGGACGGAGTTGCCCGAAAGCGCCGAGCCCATCGTTCCCTCGCGCTGGACCGAGATCAACACCATCACCATCGCGTTCGGTCACGGCCTCGCGGTCGCGCCGCTCCAGGCGGCGGCGGCGGTGGGCGCGATCACCAATGGCGGCAACCTGATCGTGCCGACCTTCCTCAAGACGACGGAAGCCGAAGCGCTGAAGAAGGCGACCCGCGTGCTCAAGCCGGAAACCAGCGAGGCGATGCGCTTCATCATGCGTCTCAACGCCGTCGAAGGTTCGGCCAAGAAGGCGTCGATCCCGCTCTACTATGTCGGCGGCAAGACCGGCACGGCGGAGAAGGTCATCCACGGCCGCTACGTCAAGAACCGCCTGTTCACGACCTTCATGGCAGCCGCGCCCATGAACAACCCGAAATACCTGTTCGTCACCATCATGGACGAGCCGCAGGGCCTGCCGGAATCCGGCGGCTACGCCACCGCCGCCTGGAATTCGGGCGTCGTGACCGGCCGGGTGATCGAGCGCGTCGCCCCGATCATCGGCCTGCCGCCGCAATTCGATCCGCCGGTGAAGCCATTCCCCCTGATGGTGAAGCTCGGCGCCTATCACGCGACGATGCTCGACCCGCGATGAGCGACATGAATCTCGGTTCGCTGTTCCCGGACCTCGATGTCGGGCCGGCCTCCAGCGCGATCGTGACGGGCATCACGGCCGATAGCCGCCGGGTCGTTCCCGGTGGCGTCTTCGTGGCGGTGCCCGGCACGCGGGTGGACGGCAAGGTCTTCGCCGCCAAGGCTTTCGCAGACGGCGCCGTCGCCATCCTGGGCGAGGGCGATCGGCCCGCCGGCCTGCCGGCTGAGGCTCTCTGGATCCCCGTTCCCGACGTGCGCCGAGCATTGGCTCTGGCTGCCGCGCGCTTTTCCGGGCGCCAGCCGGAGACCGTGATCGCCGTGACCGGTACCAGCGGCAAAAGCTCGGTGGCCGATTTCGTCCGCCAGATCCTGTCGCGTTTGGGGCTCGCCTCGGCGAGCCTCGGTACGGTCGGCATCGTCACCGATCGCGGCGCGCAATACGGCTCGCTGACCACGCCCGATCCGGTCTCGCTGCACGAGACCCTCGCGCGGCTCGCCGACGACGGCATCACCCATCTCGCCATGGAGGCGTCGTCCCACGGGATTGAGCAGCGCCGCCTCGATGGCGTGAGGCTCGCCGTCGCCGGTTTCACCAATCTCGGCCGTGACCACCTCGATTACCACGCCACCATCGAGGAGTATCTCCAGGCCAAGCTGCGGCTGTTCACGACCCTCCTGCCGGATGGCCGGCCCGCTGTCGTGAATGCCGATGGCCCTTATGCCGGTAGAGTAATGGAAACCGCCGATGCCGCTGGGCATGAACTCCTTACGACTGGACGCCACGGCGGCTATCTTCGCCTGACCGACGCGACCACCGAGGGATTTGCTCAGGTTCTACGGGTGCATGGGCCCGGTCCGGGAGGGCCGACCGCCTATAGCGTGCGTCTGCCCCTCGTCGGCGCCTTCCAGGTGGAGAACGCGCTCCTCGCCGCCGGCCTCGTCGGCGCCGCCATCGGCCGCGACCGCATGGCGGACATTCTCGCCACCCTCGAACACCTCACCGGCGTGCCCGGCCGCATGGAACGGATCGGCGAGGTCAACGGCGCCCTCTGCCTCGTGGATTACGCCCACAAGCCCGAAGCCCTGGAGAGCGTGCTCGATGCGCTCCGCCCCTTCGCGACAGGTCGCCTGACTTGCGTATTCGGCTGCGGCGGCGACCGCGACACCGGCAAGCGCCCGCTCATGGGCGCCATCGCGGCGCGGAAAGCCGACCTCGTCATCGTCACCGACGACAACCCACGCAGCGAAGACCCGGCCTCGATCCGCGCTGCCATTCTCGCCGCTTCTCCCGGTGCCACCGAGATCGGCGACCGGGCCGAGGCGATCCAGACCGCCGTGCGCGGGCTCCGGGCCGGCGACGTCCTAGTTGTGGCCGGCAAGGGTCATGAAACCGGCCAGATCGTGGGCACACAGGTGCTCCCGTTCTCGGATCACGCAGTTGTCCGGTCAGCGATCGCGGAGGTGGGGGCGTGAGATCGACTCAGGGTGAAACGCTGTCTTCAGCGCGTCTCTCCCTCCCCCCTTTGCGGGGGAGGGTGCCTGCGGAGCAGGCGGGAGAGGGGACGACCTCTCCGGAACTGGCGCTCCCCTCTCCCGACCCGCTTCGCGGGCCACCCTCCCCCGCAGAGGGGGGAGGGTACGCGCGCGGTCGCCCCATGCATGAGTCCGCCCGATGACGACGCCCCTCTGGACCCCCGAGTCCCTGGAAGCCGCTACCGGCGGCACCTTGCGCGGCAACCCGAAGCCGATCACCGGCGCTTCCATCGATACGCGGAAGCTGCAGCCGGGCGACCTGTTCTTCGCCATTCGCGGTGAGGCGCGGGACGGTCACGACTTCGTTCGCGATGCCCTGGCGCGTGGTGCCGGGGCGGCCGTGGTCGCGGCTGACCGGGCCGAGGAATTCGCCGGGGCAGGGGGCCTTCTCGCGGTATCGGGGACGAGCGAGGACCCGATCCTCGACGCCATGCGGGCTCTGGGCCAGGCCTCGCGCGCCCGCAGCCAGGCCGGCATCGTCGCCGTCACCGGCTCGGTGGGCAAGACCGGCACGAAAGAGGCTCTGCTTCACGTCCTCTCGGCTCAGGGCGAGACCCATGCCTCCATCGCCTCCTACAACAACCATTGGGGCGTGCCCCTGACTTTGGCGCGGATGCCGGCCGAGAGCCGTTACGGCGTGTTCGAGATCGGTATGAACCATCCGGGCGAGATCGTGCCGTTGACCGCCATGGTCCGGCCCGACATCGCGCTGATCACCACGGTCGAGCCGGTGCATATCGAGCACTTCGCCTCGCTCTCGGCCATCGCCGATGCCAAGGGTGAGATCTTTTCCGGGTTGAGTACGGGCGGGACCGCCATCATCAACCGCGACAATCCGAACTACCCGCGGCTGCTCGCCCATGCGCATGCCTCGAAGGCGGGGCGGGTCGTCACGTTCGGTGAGCATGAGGAGGCGGATGTCCGCGCCCTTCGCATCGTCATGCGGCCCGATCTCTCGGTGGTGGACGCGGTGGTGATGGGCGTCCCCGTCACCTACCAGCTCGGCACGCCGGGCCGGCACGTGGCGATGAACTCCCTCGGCGTCATGGCGGTGGTCCATGCTCTCGGGGCCGATCTCGCCCGCGCTGCCCTGTCGCTCGCCGCGCTGAAACCGCCGGTGGGGCGTGGCGAGCGCACGGCCTTGCGGCTCAAGGAGGGCGAGGCCTTCCTAGTGGACGAGAGTTACAACGCCAACCCGGCTTCGGTGCGGGCGGCTCTGGCCACCTTGTCGGGGATCGAGACAGGGCCGCGCGGGCGCCGCATCGCGGTCCTAGGCGACATGCTCGAACTCGGCGCTTCGGCCGAAGATCACCACCGCGCGCTCGCGTCCGCCGTGGAAGCGGGCGGGATCGACCTCGTCTTCACCGCCGGCCCGATGATGCGGCATCTGTTCGAGGCGCTGCCGGTGAGCCGGCGCGGCGTCTCGGCGGGCGTTTCGTCGGATCTGGTCGATCCGCTCATCGGCGCCCTCCGCGCCGGTGACGCCGTCATGGTGAAGGGGTCGAACAGCATCCGCATGGGTCACATTGTCGAAGCTCTCAAAGCCCGCTACGCGGACGCGGTGGACCGCGCCGAGTCGGCGCAGGCCGCGATCCGCCAATAGACCTCCGTGTCAGGCCCGGCCTCGCACCGGGTTCGCCCGCCAGCCGGGTGCACGGCGGGGATGGAAAGGCGCGCGGCCTCCTCCAACCCCGATGATCCATTCTCAGACAAACCGCGACCGGGTGTCGGATGCTGTATCTCCTGTCGGACCTGAGCGGCACGCTCTCGCCCCTCAACGTCTTCCGCTACATCACCTTCCGCACCGGCGGCGCGCTGTTCACGGCGGGCCTGTTCGTGTTCTGGTTCGGGCCACTCATCATCTCGCTGCTGCGCCTGCGCCAGGGCAAGGGTCAGCCGATCCGCGAGGACGGTCCGCAGACTCATCTGACCAAGCGCGGCACGCCGACCATGGGCGGGCTGATGATCCTGGCCGGCGCCATCGTGGCGATCCTGCTCTGGGCCAACCCGCGCAATCACTTCGTCTGGGTAACCCTCGCGGTGACCCTGGGCTTTGGCGCCATCGGCTTCTACGACGATTACCTCAAGGTGACGAAGCAGTCGCATAAGGGGTTCTCTGGCAAGTTCCGGCTCCTGCTCGAAGCCGCTATCGCCATCTCGGCCTGCACCCTGATCTCGTATTATTCAGCGCCCGCGCTCCAGAACCAGCTCGCCTTCCCGGTCTTCAAGGATGCCCTGCTGAATCTCGGCTGGTTCTACGTGCTGTTCGCCGGCTTCGTCATCGTTGGTGCCGGAAACGCCGTGAACATCACCGACGGCCTCGACGGCCTCGCCATCGTGCCGGTGATGATCGCCTGTGGAACCTTCGGGGTCATCGCCTATCTGGTCGGCAACGTCTTCACCGCCGGATACCTCCAGGTGAACTACGTCCGCGACACCGGCGAACTCGCGGTCGTCTGTGGTGCAGTCATCGGGGCGGGGCTCGGCTTCCTGTGGTTCAACGCCCCCCCGGCGCAGATCTTCATGGGCGATACCGGCTCGCTCGCCCTCGGCGGCCTGCTCGGCACCGTGGCGGTCGCCACCAAGCACGAGATCGTCCTCGCCATCGTCGGCGGCCTGTTCGTCTTGGAGATCATGTCGGTGATCATCCAAGTCGCCTCGTTTAAGCTCACTGGCAAGCGCGTCTTCCGCATGGCGCCGATCCACCACCATTTCGAGCAGAAGGGCTGGAAGGAGCCGCAGGTCGTCATCCGGTTCTGGATCATCGCCGTGATCCTGGCGCTCGCCGGCCTCGCGACGCTGAAGCTGCGCTGAGCGTCGTATGATGGTTCGTCACAACTGGTTTTCCTCCCGCCGATCCACCTCGTCCTGAGGTGCCGCAGCGGAGTGGAGGCCTCGAAGGAGGCCTCCACTTCGTGCATTGGGCTCTGAAGGCCTCCTTCGAGGCCCGCTCGCGCGGGCACCTCAGGATGAGGTAGAGGGAGGGGGACAGAGATCAGAGCATTGGCGAGTTCGAGACCCGCATGACCCCCGCCACCACCTTCGCCGGCCGCACGGTCGCCCTGTTCGGCCTCGGCGGCTCCGGCCTCGCCACGGCGGTCTCGCTCCAGGCCGGGGGCGCCCGCGTCGTCGCCTGGGACGACAGTACCGAGAGCCAGGCAAAGGCGCGAGAACAGGGCGTCACCGTTGCGGATCTGCGCAGCGCAGACTGGTCGGGTTTTGCCGCCTTGATCCTGGCGCCCGGCGTACCGCTGACCCATCCCGTACCCCATTGGAGCGTCGGTCTCGCCAAGGCCGCCGGGATAGAAATTATCGGCGATGTCGAGCTGTTCTGCCGCGAGCGGGCGAAGACCGCCCCCGATGCACCTTTCGTCGCCATCACGGGTACCAACGGCAAGTCGACCACCACGGCGCTGATCGCTCATATCCTGGCCAAAGCGGGCCGTGACGTGCAGATGGGCGGGAATATCGGCACCGCGATCCTGTCGCTGGAGCCGCCGGCGCCGGGGCGCTGTCACGTCATCGAACTGTCCTCGTTCCAGATCGACCTGACGCCGTCGCTGGCTCCCAGCATCGGCGTGCTCCTCAACATCACGCCCGACCATCTCGACCGCCACGGCACGATGGAGAATTACGCGGCGATCAAGGCGCGCCTCGTCAACGGCTCCGCCCTCGCGGTGGTCGGGGTCGACGACGAGCCGAGCCGCGCCATCGCCGACCGGCATAGGGGGGCGCTCGTGCGGATCGGCGTCGCGGTGCAGGATGTGGATGGGCTGACCGTCCGCGACGGGATCGTGGCCGGGCGCTCCGGGGAGGCCATCGCCGACATATCCGGCATCGGATCGCTTCGTGGAGCGCATAACTGGCAGAACGCCGCCGTCGCCATCGCCGTCGTCCAGGCCCTCGGTGTGACGGGTGACGAGATCGTTTCCGCATTGGAGACTTTTCCCGGCCTGCCGCATCGGATGGAGCAGGTCGGCCGGCGCGAGCTGGTGCTCTTCGTCAACGATTCCAAGGCGACCAACGCGGATTCCACCGAGAAGGCTCTCACCGCCTTCCGCGACATTCATTGGATCCTCGGTGGCAAGCCGAAAGAGGGTGGTATCGACCTGCTGGAGCCTCTGTTCGACCGCGTTGCCCACGCCTACCTCATCGGCGCAGCGAGCGACGTCTTCGCCGCGACACTGGAGGGGAGGGTGCCCTATACGCGCTGCGGCACCCTGGATGTGGCGACGAAGCAAGCGGCGGAGGCTGCTGCGAGATCAGAGGCGCCGGAGCCGGTGGTCCTCCTCTCGCCGGCCTGTGCCTCCTACGACCAGTTCAAGAGTTTCGAAGATCGGGGCGACCAGTTCCGCGCGCTCGTGCGGGGGCTGATCGGGTAATCCGACGCCGCGTGATCAAGGCAATCCTGGTCCGCCCCCGGCTTCCCAGGACAGCGACGGCCTGACGCTTGGGCGACCGCCCTCGGCATGCGGGGGACGCAAGACCGTCGGTTTAAGTCTTCGCTGACGGGGAGTGCCTCATGCTGAGGCCGGGCGCGTATCCTCAGGCGGGTTGGACGGGCGGAATGGCGGCAGGCGGGAGATGGAGCGCGAGTGCGGCGGGCGTCGATATGGCGTCGGCTGATCCTCGCCGTGTCTCGTCGGGCCCGCTCCACACCCTCGGCTATGCGCTGTTGGCGCTGGTCATCTTTTTCACGTGCTTCACCTTCATGAAGCCGTCGCCCTATGATTTTCTGGCATTGCCGACGATCGCGTTGTGGTTCCTTCTGGGGATCAGGCTCTACCGCTCGACGATCCTCATCGTCGCGCTTCTGCTGATCTATCTGATGGCGATCGTCATCGCGCTGATACCCTATCTCGACGAGAGCAATTCGGTCGAATGGACGTATCAGGCCGTCTATCTCGGTTTGACCGGGATCTTCTTCGTGATGTTCTTCTCGGACGAGACCTCGGAAAGGGTCGGATTCGTCCTCAAGGCCTACCTCGCCGGGGCCCTTTTCGCCGCGATTTGCGGCATCTTTAGCTATTTCGACGTGCTCGGCGAAGACGTGCTGTTCAAGATGGACGGCCGTGCCTCGGGCGTGTTCCAGGATCCCAACCTGCTTGGATCCTTCCTGATCCTGTCGGTGCTGTACCTCATTCGCCGGATGCTGGTGGGTGAGACACAGCGGGTGTTCCTGTCGACGACGGCGCTACTCGTTCTCCTGGCCTGCGTCTTCCTCTCCTTCTCGCGCGGGTCCTGGGGGGCGTGCCTGCTTGGCATTCTTCTGACGATCAGCCTCACATTCGTGACCTCTCCGTCGCGTGCGATTCGGCAGCGGATCGCCCGATTGTCGGCCCTCGCCGTACTCGTCGGTGCGCTCCTGATCGGCGGCCTTCTGTCGATGGAGGGTGTCTCGGAGCGGTTCACCGATCGGGCGCAGGTCACGAAGGATTATGACGAAGGCGAGACCGGCCGGTTCGGCAACCAGCGCCGCGGCATCCCGATGCTCATCGATCGCCCCCTCGGTTTCGGGCCGCTGAGATGGCGCGTGGTCTTCGATCTGGAGCCGCACAATTCCTATATCGGTGGTTTCGCAAATGGCGGGTGGCTCGGAGGTTTCGCTTTCGTCTCTATGGTCATGACATCGATCTTCGTCGGATTTCGCTTGTGCCTTAAACCATCGCCGTATCAGGGGCTCGCCCAAATCGTGTTTCCAGCCTTGCTGATGTTCTTTCTGCAAGCATTCCAGATTGATATCGAGAAATGGCGTCATGTTTATATGATGCTTGGCATGGTGTGGGGACTTGAAGCGGCCCGTGTGCGCTGGTTGAATCAGCAACGAGCGACTACCGTCATTCTCGATCGCGGCCGACCGTGATCTTTGAAAAGTATCGTCGATGAAGGGATTACACAGCGCCCTGTGGAGAATGCGATGCGGGCATGTGGAAATCATATTCGATACATCGATCGTTAGCGTCACGGCCGGTAGGTGTGAGTCATCGCAGAGCTGGCACAGCAGCTCGATGAGGGCAGCTTCTTGATCACGCCGACTGACGAGGCCGAGCGCGTTGCTGCGCTTCACAGGCTCGGCATCCTCGATACACGCCCCGAAGAGCATTTCGAGGCGGTGTCGCGCACGGCCAAACGCCTTTTCGGGGTCGAGAAGGCCTATGTTGCCTTCATCGATTCCGACCGGCAGTGGATCAAGTCGGACTGCGATCTCGGCCGCAAGGAGATGCCGCGCCTCGAATCGTTCTGCCATCACACCATCGCCGGTGGCGACATGCTCGTGGTGCCGGATGCGCGCCTCGATCCGCGCTTCGCCGGGAACCCCCTGGTGACCGGCCCCGATCCCATCGTCTTCTACGCCGGCGTGCCACTGTGCCTCGAATCGGGTTTCCGCGTCGGCTCGTTCTGTCTCATGCACAGCACTCCGCGCCCGTTCGGCGTGGAGGATGAAGCGGCTCTGCACGACCTCGCGGCCACCGTCACCGCCCATCTTCGCCTCGCGGACGCCCATGTGAGGCTGGTCCGCGAGGCCGAGGAACGCGCGGCCCATCAGGCGACCATCGCCGACCAGCGGGAAGAGTTGCAGCAGCGCCAGAGCGCGCTCGCCAGCGCGCATCACCTGCTCGCCATGGCGGAAGAGGTTGCCGGGATCGGCCATTGGCGCGTTCGGCTCGCCGATGGCCAGACCTTCTGGTCCACCGGCATCTACGGGATTGCCGGGCTCGATCCCGCGACCTCCGCGCCGACATTCGACGGGGCCATCGATCTGCATCATCCCGACGACCGTGAGCTGGTTCGGTCCAGCATCTCCAATGCGCTGGAGCGAAGAGATGCTTTCGCCTTCGAAGCGAGGATGGTTCGTCCCACGGGAGAAATCCGGACGATGGTGGTTCGTGGCATCTGCGAATGCGACGTGGCGGGTCTGACCGTAGGTCTGGTCGGCACCGCCATCGACGTGACGGACGCCCGGAATTCCGACGCCGCCCTGCGGGAGCGGACGAGCCAGTTCCGCCGTCTCGTGGACGCGGTGAGCGATTGCGCCTTCGTCACCCTCGACCGGACCGGGCATGTCGCCAACTGGAACAGCGGCGCGGAGCGTATCACCGGCTATTCCGCCCAGGATGCCATCGGGCGTCACGTCTCGCGCTTCTACACGAGGGAGGGGCTCGAAGCGGGGGCCCCGCGTATCGCGCTTGCGACCGCTGCTTATGAAGGAAAGGTCAAATTCGAGTGCTGGCGGGTTCGCCGAGACGGCTCGCAATTCTTCGCCAGTGTCGCCATCGACGCCATCCGCGACGAACAAGGCTCCGTGGTCGGCTATGCTGAGATCACCCGCGACATCACCGAGCGTCGGGCGGCCGAACTCGAACTCCAGCGCAGCGAAGATCGCTACCGCACTCTCGCGGAGGCGCTGCCCGCGCTAATCTGGACGACGCGTCCACCGGACGGGACGGCGACCTATGTGAATCCCGCCTTCACGGATTTTTACGGCGCTATCGGTCCCGAGAGGACGGAGCGTACGGCGCGCAACCATCCCGACGATGCCGAACGGATGGAGGTCGCTTGGCGGACCGCCCACAAACGGGGGCGGACGTTCATGGTGGAGGGACGCCTGCGCCGCCACGACGGCGTCTACCGCTGGCACAAGATCGTGATGATTCCGATCCCGACCCATGACGACCGGGCGCCCGACGATGCCGAATGGCTCGGCACTGCCCTCGACATCGACGACATCATCACCGCGCGTCAGCGGTTGGAGGAGACGTCCGACCTGCTCCGCATCGCCCAGACGGCGGCCGATGCCGGTACCTGGGACCTCGACCTCCGGACGGACGCGATCACGCTCAGCCAGAAAGCCCTGGGCCTGTTCGGCATCCCCGGGGAGGACGCCCAGGCGATGCCGGTCCGGGACTGGATCCGGCTCGTCCATCCCGATGACAGGCAGGCGGTCCGCGAGGAGGCGGCCCACGCGATCCGGAACCAGCTCAACTACGTCGCGGAATACCGCATCCTCGTGGAAACCGAGCAGCGCTGGATCTCCACCTGCGGACGCGTACTCTACGACGTAACTGGCGCGCCCTATCGTATGGTCGGCCTGCATTTCGACATCACCGAACGAAAGACCGTAGAGGCCGCATTGCAGGCCGCGACAGCCAGGGCCGAGGGGGCGAGCGCTGCGAAGAGCGAGTTCCTCGCTGCTATGAGCCACGAAATCCGCACGCCGCTGAACAGTATTCTCGGTTATGCCGACCTCCTGCTGGAGGAGCCGAGTCGGACGCCCGACGACAGGCACCGCCTCGAATTGATCCAGGGGGCGGGCAATGCGCTCCTCACCATCGTCAACGATGTACTGGACTTCTCGAAGATCGAGGCGGGGCAGTTCACGCTGGAATTGCTGCCGTTCCCGTTACGCGACCTGATCGAGAACACCGTGGAGATCGTGCGCGGCAGTGCGCTCAAGAGCCCCGTGACCATCCTCTCGCGGCTCGACCCCGCGCTGCCGCCCTGGACCATGGGCGATGCGAACCGGCTCAGGCAGGTTCTGCTCAACCTGCTCAATAACGCGGTGAAGTTCACACTCTCCGGGTCCGTCACCCTCAATGTCAGCCAATGCGGCGAGGAGGCAGCTGGTCCGGTCCTGCGCTTCGAGGTGGTGGATACCGGCATCGGCATCTCGGCGGACCAGCAGGAGCGCCTGTTCCAGCGCTTCAGCCAAGTCGATTCCTCGATCAGCCGCCGCTTCGGCGGTACCGGTCTCGGACTCGCGATCTGCCGTCGCCTGGTCTCGATGATGGACGGGGAGATCGGTGTCACCAGCACTCCCGGGCAGGGATCGACCTTCTGGTTCACTCTCGTCCTGCCGCGCGCCGACGCAGCGAGCGGTGTCGCTGTAGAGGAAGCGGGAATGCAGCCTGTCCAGGCGTCCGCGTCATCGAGAAGGGCACGGATTCTCGTCGCCGAGGATGTGCCGGTGAACCAGGCATTGGCCCGGGCGGTCCTCGAACTCGCGGGCCACAGCGTCGAGGTCGTGGGCGACGGCGCCGAAGCGGTGGCCGCGATCCGGGATGCCGCGGAAGGACCGAAGGCTTATGATCTTGTGCTGATGGACGTGCAGATGCCGGGCATGGACGGGCTTACCGCCACGCGCCTCATCCGCGCTCTGCCTGCGCCCGCCTGTACGGTACCGATCATCGCCATGACGGCCAATGTCCTACCGCAGCAACTCGCTGCTTTGACCGCAGCCGGCATGAACGACCACGTCGGCAAGCCATTCAAGCGCGACGCGCTCTATGCCGCTATCGCCCGCTGGACCGATCCTTCGGCTACCCTCGGTGCGCCGGATTCCCCGCCCATCCTCGACCGGGAGATCTTCGACACGTTGAAGGACATGGTGGGGCCGGAGCGAGCCACCGCGCTTCTGTCCATGCTGGCGGATGAACTCGTCGACCGGTTCGGGGCCCCTCCGGACTCGGTCGACCTATCTGGCATCGATCCGCCGGAACTCGCCTACGATGCCCATGTCATGGTGTCCGCCGCCGGGCTGCTCGGCTTCGTCGGGCTGTCCGACCTCTGTCGAGAGATCGAGAACGCTTGCCGCAACGGCGACGATCTGGGCCCGCTGATCCACCGCCTCGCCGTGGTCCGGGACGGTACGCTCGGAACGATCAGGACGTTGCAGGCTGCTTGACCGTTCCGGCCAGGCTCATTCGTCCGCGGGGACCGGCTCGTCTTCCGGTTCCGGCTCTGCCGTCCAGGCGGTGGCAAAGGCGGCCAATTGCATTGCATCCTTGAAGGCCATCACCGAGACGCTGCGTTCCGTCGGCATCGCGCCCGGATAGGGAGCGATCAGCACGGTCTCCTGCGATAGGCGTGCGCCCGGCGCTTTCTCGGCGATCCAGGCCTCGGCCTCGGTGCACAGCCGTGCCGGATCCGAAGGATGGCGCGCCCGGGAATCCGAGCGCAGCACCAGGACGTAGGGGCCAAGGGTAGGATTGCGGTGCTGCAGACCCTGGATGATGTCGATCATGCTCGTGTCTCGTCACGTTTCTGCCGTGGGCGAGGCGCGCCCCCCGCCAACCCGGCCGTTCTCAGTGAAGTTTGACCCGTGGTTCGGTGCGCCGCGTCAGCGCGCGAGCCATGGCATCGAGCGCCGTCTTGATCGTGCCGTGCAGGGCCTGCTCGTGCATCTTGTAGAGTGAGCGGTACATCATCCGCGCGAAGAGGCCTGCGATGAACAGGTTCTTTCCCTGAATGAACCCCATCAGGTTGCCGACCGTGGAATACTCCCCGAGGGAGACCAACGAGCCGAAATCGCGATACTTGAACGGCTTCAGGGTCCCGCCCGCCATCTTGACCGGAATCTGCTTGATCAGGTGGCTCGCCTGCTGGTGCGCTGCCTGGGCGCGGGGGGGGATCGGGGTATCCGAGCCCTTCTCCACCAGATAGGCGCAATCGCCCATGGCGAAGATGTCGGGGTCGCGGGTCGTCTGGAGCGTCGGCGTCACGACGAGCTGATTGTTGCGCGTCGTCTCCAGGCCGCCGATCTCCTGCAGGAAGGGCGGCGCCTTCACGCCAGCAGCCCAGACGACGAGCTCGGAGGGGATAAAGCCACCATCGGCGAGCTGAACCCCATCGGGGCGGACCTCGGTGACACGCGCTTGGGTGCGGACCTCGACACCGATCTTGTTCAACAGCGTCATGACGTCGGCGGACAGACGCTCGGGGACTGCCGGCAGAATCCGGTTCGCCGCTTCGACGAGGGTGATCTTCAGATCTTTGGCAGGATCGATCCTGTCGAGACCGGTAGAGGCCACGTCACGGGTCGTACGATGAAGTTCCGCCGCGAGCTCGGTTCCGGTGGCGCCGGCTCCGATCACCACCACGTGGAGCTGCCCGGCCCGCACCGGGCCGACCTGGGTATGGGCGCGCAGCATGCCGTTGATCAGGCGCTGGTGGAACCGCACCGCCTGCTCCTGCGTGTCGAGGGCGATGGCGTTCTCCTTCACCCCCGGCGTGCCGAAATCGTTGGTGGTCGAGCCCACCGCGAGGACCAGCGTATCGTAGGGAATCGAGCGGACGGGCGTGACCTCACGCCCCTCGGCATCGTGGCTCGCGGCGAGCTGGATCGTGCGCGCGCCACGGTCGAGTCCCGTCATCGAGCCGATACGATAGCGGAAATGATGGCGGTGGGCGTGGTGGAGATAGTCCACCGCGTGGTGGCCGACATCGAGGCTGCCAGCGGCGACCTCGTGCAACAGAGGCTTCCAGATATGAGTGCGGGCCTTGTCCACGAGGGTGACGTGAGCCTTGCCTTTCCTGCCCAGCGTGTCGCCGAGCTTGGTAGCCAGCTGAAGCCCCGCCGCGCCTCCGCCGACGACCACGATCCGATGCAGGTTGTCCACGGTTTCGCCCGGTACCATGCGTTCCTCGTCTTCAGCGTTGAGCGGCAGGCCGTACGCCCTTTTTGTCCGCTCGGGTATTATAGGCAAAATCTTTTTGAACGGCAGCCTTCGTCGTGCAGGCCGGCTCTACGTCTTAAGCAGGCGCACCCGGCTGGCGGAGGGGGTGCGCTTTCGCGAAAGCCTCCTTCGACAGGCAATCCTCTGCGATCCGCTTCACGGTGGGATAGGGAGCTGTCTCGACGCCGAAGATGCCGGTGCCGACCCAGAGGCTCACGAGGCACAGATCGGCGTGGCTGATCGTGTCCCCTTGCGCGTAGCGACCGGTGCCGGGCTCGTGGGCGAGGCGGGTCTCGAGCGTCTTCAGCCCTGTCTCGAACCAGTGCCGTACGAAACCCATCATGTCGTCTTTCGGGATGTCGTAGGCCGACATCAGGTAGTTGCGCACACGCGGGACGTAGAGCGGATGGGTGTCACAGGCGACGACCTGCGCAAGGGAACGGGCGCGTGCCCGCGCCCTCGGCTCCTTCGGCAGCAGGGCCGGTTCGGGGTGGATGTCCTCGAGATAGTCGAGGATCGCCAGCGATTGGGTCAGGGGAGGGCCGTCGCCATCGAAGAAGGCCGGTACTGCCGCCTGCGGATTGATGGCGAGGAAATCCGGCTTGTACTGGTCGCCAGCGTCGAGGTCGATGAAGGTCTCCTCGCAGGGAATCCCCTTCAGGTTAAGGGCGATACGGACCCGGAAGGCGGCGGCCGAGCGCCAGTTACCGTACATCCTCATGCCCATCTCCCTCACCTTTGTCTGGCGCGGACCACACCCGACAAAGGCGCCGGTTGCAAGGGATGATCTTGTCGTAGTTCATCACGAGCGTGGCACGAGAGGATGGACGACGTGTCAAGCTTCTTCATCCGCGGCGGCATCGCTACGCTCGATGAATGACCCTGTTCGCGTATCCTCGAGTGTCGGATCACTCGGTTTGCTGCCCGATGGCCGCATTGCGCCAAACGGGAGAGCCAGGCGTGGCGGGATCCGGCCTGGCCCGTTCGAGCCCCTAGAACGACCGGCCGTAATCGTACCCGCCGCATCAGTCCGTTGCTCCCTCGGAAGCTTGCGATACTCCTCCCCCCTACCTCTTGGGCGGCATCCTGCATCAGTTTTGCTCTTCTGCCGTGACGTCGGGCACAGCCTTCGGCCGAGTGCCTCGGAACGATCCGGCGTCTTGGCTTCCCCTTGCAGGCGAGGCGGCTTCACCGTGGAAGCATAATTCCGTCGGCGTCGATTGCGGGGTTGGCGGCAGTCGCACATTTGGCAGCGCCGCCCGGTTCGCGCATAGACGGCGGGACACGGTCGACAGCCCCCGATTGCGACGGATGCCAGCGCGATGCAGATCGAAACGCCCTACCTGATGTTCCTCGGCGACGTGCCGGATACGCTCGCCGCCAAGACGGCTTACGGCATCGCCGATTGGCGGCCCGAATGGTGCGTCGGCCAGCTGCGCCTTCCCGGATGTGCCGCCGATCTCGGCATCCCCGATCTCACCCTGAGCGACGCCGTGGCCAAGGGCTGCAAGACCATGGTGATCGGCGTCGCCAATGCGGGTGGTGTGCTGCCCCCGCATTGGGTGTCCGAGGTGGTCACAGCGCTCGATGCCGGTCTCGACATCGCCAGTGGCCTGCATGTGCGCCTCGGTTCGATCCCCGAGATCGCCGAAGCGGCCGAGCGGAACGGGCGGCAGCTTCACGATGTTCGCCACACCAGCGAGACCTTCGACACGGGCAAGGGCACGAGGCGACCCGGCCGGCGCCTGCTCAGCGTCGGCACCGATTGTTCGGTGGGCAAGAAGTACACGGTCCTCGCCCTGGAGCGCGCCATGCGGGAACGCGGGCTCGATGCAGATTTCCGCGCTACGGGGCAGACCGGGGTGTTCATCTCCGGGCGCGGCGTCGCCATCGACGCGGTGGTGGCGGATTTCATCTCCGGCGCCGTGGAGTGGATCGCCCCGGCGGCGGATCCCGACCATTGGGACCTGATCGAGGGGCAGGGGTCGCTCTACCATCCGTCCTTCGCGGGCGTGAGTCTGGGGCTGCTGCACGGCGCCCAGGCCGATGCCTTCGTGGTCTGCCATGAGCCGAGCCGCACCACCATGCGCGGGGTCAAGCACTCGCTTCCCTCGATCCAGCAGGTGATCGACCTGACGATCCAGCTCGGAAGCCTGACCAATCCCGCCATCTGCCCTGTCGGCATCGCCGTGAACACGCAGAAACTGCCGGAGGACGAGGCGCAAACCCTGCTCCAAGACCTCACTCGCGATCACGGGCTGCCCGCCACCGATCCGGTTCGCTTCGGTGTCGACGGCATTATCGACCGGATGCTCGCGGAATTTCCGGCCGGGAGCGCCGCATGAGCCGCCGCCTCACCGTCGCCGTGGAGCGCTTTCCTATCGCTGGCGCTTTCACTATCGCTCGAGGCAGCCGCACGGAAGCCGTGGTGGTACTCGCGACCATCGTCGATGGGGCAGACGGCCATGTGGGGCGCGGCGAATGCGTCCCGTATCCACGCTACGGCGAATCCCCCGAGAGCGTCTGCGCACTGATCTCTGAACAGGCCGACGCCATCGCCTCGGGTGCCACCCGCACGGACCTGCTCACGCGAATGAAGGCTGGCGCCGCACGCAACGCCCTCGATTGCGCCCTGCTCGATCTCGAGGCCAAGCAGATCGGCCGACCGGCTTGGGAGATTGCCGGGCTCAGCGCACCGCAGGTCGCCACCACCGCCTACACGTTGAGTCTCGGTACGCCCGAAAGCATGGAGGAGGCCGCCCGGGGGGCTGCCCATCGCCCCCTACTCAAGGTCAAGCTCGGCGGTGAGAGCGACCCCGAGCGCATCGCCGCCGTGCGTCGCGGCGCACCGAATTCACGCCTCATCGTCGATGCGAACGAGGCGTGGCGCGCGAACACGATCGAGGCGAACCTCGCCGCCTGCGTCGCTGCGGGCGTCGGCCTGATCGAGCAACCGCTTCCGGCAGGGGAGGACGACCTTCTCGCCCAGATCCCGCGGCCGATTCCGATTTGCGCCGATGAAAGCCTGCACGACCGTGCCGGCCTCGATGCTCTCTCCAACCGCTACGATGCCATCAACATCAAGCTCGACAAGGCCGGTGGCCTCACCGAAGCAGTGATGCTGGCGCACGAAGCGAAGGCGCGGGGCCTCTCGCTGATGATCGGCTGCATGGTCGGCACCTCGCTCGCCATGGCCCCGGCGATGCTGCTCGCCCACCATGCCGATTACGTGGATCTCGATGGGCCGCTGCTCCTGGCGCGGGACCGCGACCCGGCTCTGCGCTTCGACGGCAGCCTCATCCATCCTCCGACACCCGATCTGTGGGGATAGGGCCACCGGAATCGCCGCGGGGACGCCAAATACGGCTGACGCAGATCACGAATGGGTGTTTCGGCAGGATCGGCCGCCTTTCAAATCTGCAGAGTTGATCCTGCAAAATCGTGCCGATCCGCACCATCGAGTTGACGGAACGGTGCCCGGACGGGCATGGCCCGATGCCTGCGACCGGAGTCCGGCTGCAAGCGTGACAGGTCCACCATGTTGAAGACCCGCATCATCCCCTGCCTCGACGTGAAGGACGGGCGCGTCGTTAAAGGCGTCCAGTTCCTCGAACTGCGCGATGCCGGCGATCCCGTCGAGGCGGCCAAGGCCTATGACGCGGCCGGCGCGGACGAACTCTGCTTCCTCGACATCACCGCGAGCCACGAGGCGCGCGGCACCCTACTGGATGTGGTAAGCCGAACCGCCGAGGCCTGTTTCATGCCGCTCACCGTGGGTGGAGGCGTACGCACGGTGGAGGACATCCGCACGCTTCTGCTCGCCGGGGCCGACAAGGTCTCCATCAACACGGCGGCGGTGAAGGATCCGTCCTTCGTCGAGCGAGGTGCTCTCAAATTCGGCAGCCAGTGCATCGTGGTCGCCATCGACGCCAAGCGCACCTCGGCGCCAGGGGAGCCCGATGCCTGGCAGATCTTCACCCATGGCGGGCGCACCCCCACCGGTCTCGACGCCATCGACTTCGCCCGCACCGTGGCGGCTCGCGGCGCCGGTGAGCTTCTGGTCACCTCCATGGACCGCGACGGGATGCGCTCGGGCTACGACATCGCCCTGACGCGGGCGATCTCGGACGCGGTCTCCGTGCCGGTGATCGCCTCCGGCGGCGTCGGCGGCCTCGACGACCTCGTGGCGGGCGTGCGCGACGGGGGCGCCAGCGCGGTTCTCGCCGCATCGATCTTCCATTTCGGCCAGCACAGCGTCGCCGAGGCCAAGGCACATATGGCGGCGGCCGGCCTGCGCATGCGGCTCGATCCGTAATGCGCCCCCTCGACCCCACCCTTGCCCAATTCCGCCCCGTGCCGCAGGCTCCGGCCCGTGGAGCGCGCGGCCCCGCCCGCCAACGTCCCTAGGATCGCATGACCGATTTCACTCTGAGCGACCTGGAGGCCGTGGTGGCCGACCGCGCCGCCGCACCACCGGACCAATCCTACACCGCCAAGCTCCTTGCCGGCGGGCCGGCAAAGCCCGCTAAAAAACTCGGCGAGGAGGCCGTCGAGGCCGCCATCGCTGCGGTCCAGGGGGACCGGGCAGGCTTGGTGAGCGAGGCGGCGGATGTGCTCTACCATCTCCTTGTTGTGCTGCGTGCCGGCGGCATCGGCCTGCCGGAGGTGATGGCGGAACTTCAGCGTCGTACGGCGCAGAGCGGCATCGCCGAAAAGGCGGCCCGGAGGCAGACGTGACCGTCGAGCCCCAACGGCCCGTGGCCTCCGTGATTGGGCGCGAACCGGCTCTCGGCCGCGGCCTCGTGCTGGGCCAGGATCCCGTGACTGGGATCGGCCCGGAGCGACTGTCGCCCTACCGACTGTTTTCCCGGGACGAGTGGGCCCAATTGCGCGCCGAGACGCCGCTCACCCTGACGAGCGACGATGTCAGCCGCCTGCAATCCCTCAACGATCCCATCTCCATCGAGGAGGTGGTGGCGATCTACCTGCCCTTGTCGCGTCTTCTCTCGCTCTACGTAGCGGCCACGCAGGGGCTGTTTAAAGCAACCCAGCGCTTCCTCCTCGCTGAGCACGAGGCCAAGGTCCCCTACATCATCGGCGTCGCCGGATCGGTGGCGGTGGGGAAATCCACCACGGCCCGCGTGCTCAAGGCACTGCTGGCGCGCTGGCCCAATACTCCGAAGGTCGATCTCATCACCACGGACGGGTTCCTGCACCCGAATGCCGAGCTGAAGCGCATGGGCGCGATGGAGCGCAAGGGGTTTCCCGAGAGCTACGACACGGCGGCGCTTCTGCGCTTCCTCACCGACATCAAGGCCGGCAAGAAACGCGTGGCCGCGCCGCTCTATTCCCACCTCGTCTACGATGTGGTGCCGGGCGAGGAACGGGTGGTGGAATCTCCCGACATCCTCATCGTGGAAGGCCTCAACGTCCTCCAGCCGGCGCGCCTGCCGCGCGATGGGACCGCGATCCCCTTCGTATCCGATTTCTTCGACTTCTCGATCTATCTCGACGGTCACGAGGACGACCTGCACCGCTGGTACGTCAACCGCTTCCTGCGCCTGCGCCAGACCGCCTTCCGGGATCCGCTCTCATATTTCCGGAAATACGCCGAGGTGACGGAGGCCGAGGCCCTAGAGATCGCCGACAATCTTTGGACCACGATCAACCTGCCCAACTTGCGCGACAACATCCTGCCGACGCGACAACGAGCGAGCCTGATCCTGGCCAAGGGCGCGAGCCACCGTATCGAGAGCGTAGCACTGCGGCGGTTGTGAAACGGCCCATGAGCGTCGTTATCCTAGCGGATACGCCGCCTCCACCACATACGGTCCTCCGCCTCGCGATTCCCGCGCCGAGAACAGCGCTACCCGTGTTGCAGTGAACCTCAGCGTCGCAAAAAGCCCCGCCTCGGCGATGTACCCTGCCACATCCGCCGCCTGGGTGTCGCGGCGGTTGAGGCGGGCGAGCGTGACGTGCGGCGTGAACTTGCGCCGTTCCGGCTCAGCTCCGGCTGCCCGGGCGATGCGCTCGTGCTCGTCTTGCAGGTCGAGCAGGTCGGGGCCGGCAGTCACGCTTGCGATGATCGCGCGAGGCTTGTCTCCGCCGAACGCGTCGAGGCCGGACAGCGTCACGTCGAGAGGCGGGCGCGGGCGCGCTTCGACCAGACCGGCATGGAACGCCTCGGCCACCTCGTCATCCACGTCGCCGAGGAAGCGCAGGGTGATGTGAAGGTCACTGCGCTCGATCCAGCGCGCGCCGCGAAGGCCGCATTGGTAGCGCGTCAGCGCCTCCGCTGCGTCGTCCGGGATTTCTATGGCTGTGAACAGGCGGGGCATCGGGTTACTTCGACGCCGTGCCGAGCTTGTCGAGGAAGGTCTCGACGGTGGGCAGGATGCCGGCCACGATGGTCTCGACGCCCTTCACGTTGGGATGGAGCCCGTCTTCTAGGTTGAAGCGCCGGTCGCCCACGATGCCATCGAGGAAGAACGGGTAGAGGACGAGTCCGTATCGCGAAGCCAGATCAGGATAAATCGCGTCGAACCGTGCGACGTAATCCGGCCCGAGATTGGTCGAGGCCTTCATGCCCGCGAGCAGGACCGGAATGTTGCGGGCCTTCAAGCGCGATACGATGGTGTCGAGGGCCTTCTTGGTCACGGCGGGGTCGGTGCCGCGCAGCATGTCGTTGGCACCGAGTTCGAGGATAACCCCATCGGTCCCGTCCGGAACGGACCAGTCGAGCCGGTCGAGGCCCCCGGTGCTGGTATCGCCGGATACGCCGGCATTGGCGATGGAGACCTCGCGTCCCCTTGCCTTCAACTCGCGTTCCAGCACTGAGGGGAAGGCCGCTGCCGAGGGCAGGCGATAACCGGCCGTGAGGCTGTCGCCGAAGGCCACGATGTTGAGCGGGCGGGAGGCGGCGTGGCCGATTCCTATTCCAGCGCCGAGTGCGGCAAAGAGCGTCATCGCGAGGGCCGTCCGGCGCGAGTGCTGGCGCGGCGCTCTCCGACCGACCATATCGACGCCGATGCGTGACGTATGACACAGACCCATTCGCGCACAGCCCTGACCTATGGTGTTCATGACGATGATCTCACACAGATCGGTCCTGCCTTGATACCCGGCAAGGTCCAGAGCCCGGCGATCGCCCTTTCGAAGATCGATCTCAGTCTTGGACGGGGGGCGGCTCGGGTGCATGTCCTGCGCGGCATCTCCCTCGAAGTAGCGCGCGGCGAGGCTGTAGGGCTGGTCGGCCCCTCGGGCTCCGGCAAGTCGACGCTTCTCATGGTGATGGCCGGCCTGGAGCGCGCGGAATCGGGAAGCATCCATGTGGAGGGCACCGATCTCGGGACGCTCGACGAGGATGCCCTGGCGCGGTTTCGCGGGCGGCGCATCGGAATCGTGTTCCAGGCCTTCCATCTGGTGCCGACAATGACCGCCTTGGAGAACGTCGCCCTTCCCCTCGAACTCGCCGACAAGGCCGACGCACATGAGCGAGCGAAGGCCGAGCTCGAAGCGGTCGGCCTCGGACACCGTCTCCATCATTATCCGGCCCAGCTCTCCGGGGGAGAGCAACAGCGTGTCGCCATCGCTCGTGCCATCGCTCCGGACCCGGCAATTCTCGTTGCCGACGAGCCGACCGGCAATCTCGACGAAGCCACGGGCCGCCAGATCGTGGATCTGCTCTTCGCACTCAAGCGCGACCGGGGCGCGACCCTCGTCCTTGTGACCCATGATCCCGGCCTCGCCCGGCTCTGCGACCGCACCGTGCGCCTGCGCTCCGGGCGGGTGGATGAGGCGGTGGCGGCGTGATCCCGTTGAACTCCCGCGTTCGGCGGAAGGTCTGACCCCATGCACGGCACCCTGCCTCGGCCCGCTCCGAAACCGAGCCGCGTTCCACTGACGCTCCGCCTCGCATTCCGTGAATTGCGTGGCGGCCTTTCCGGTTTCGCGGTGTTAATCGCCTGCATCGCGCTGGGCGTTGCGGCCATTGCCGGTGTCGCCTCGATCTCGCGCTCGCTCACGGATGGTCTCGGTCGCGAGGGCAAGCGCATCCTCGGCGGCGACCTGACCTACAGCCTCATAAACCGTGAGGCGACATCGGACGAGCGTGCCGTCCTCGACGCACAGGGCAAGGTTTCGGTGGTGACGACCCTGCGCGCCATGGCTCTGGCTGGCGACAAGGGCGCGGCCCTCGTGGAAATGAAGGCCGTTGACGGCGCCTATCCCGCCGCCGGGGACCTCGTGACCGACCCCGACACGCCGCTCTCTGGTCTGCTGGCCGAGAAGGATGGGGTATTCGGCGCGGTCGCCGACCCGCTCCTTCTTACGCGCCTCGACCTGAAGGTCGGCGATAGGATCGAGATCGCCGGTAAGCCGATTGCCATACGTGCCACTCTGGTCTCCGAGCCGGACAAGATCGCCAACGGCATCGGCTTCGGCCCGCGCCTCCTGGTTTCCGCCGCGACCCTACAAGCGACGGGTCTGATCCGACCGGGCAGCCTCAACCGCTGGAGCTATCGCATCCAGGCGCCCGAAGCCGACGATGCGGAGCTGGAGCGACGGATCGCAGCCATCGCCAAGGCGGCACCGGATGCGGGCTGGGAGATGCGCTCGCGCTCAAACGCCGATCCGCGCTTTGCCAAGAGCGTCGAGCGCTTCACCCAGTTCCTCACTTTGGTCGGTCTCACCGCATTGATCGTCGGCGGTGTCGGCGTCGCCAATGCGGTGAACGCCTTCGTCGCGAGGAAACGCGGCTCCATCGCTACCCTGAAGAGCGTCGGCGCGCCGGGCGGACAAGTGGTCGCCATCTACCTGACGCAGGTGATGCTGGTCGCCGGCCTCGGTACCGCATTCGGCCTCGTGATCGGGGCGGGATTACCGTTCCTCCTCGACATGCTGTTCCACAATGCGCTTCCGCTGCCGCTGAACCCGACCCTAGCACCAGGGGAATTGCTGCTCGCCGCTGCCTACGGCCTTCTGACGGCGCTCGCCTTCGCCATCATTCCTCTCGGCCACGCCCATGATGTGCCGGTCTCCGGCCTGTTCCGAGACGTCATCGATCCCGACACCCGCAAGACGCGGCTCCGCTATCGCCTGATCCTTGTCGCTGCGCTCGCGACCCTGGTAACGCTGGCGCTCGCCACGGCGTTCGACCGCAGGGTGGCCTTGATGTTCATCGTGGCGGCCGGACTTGCCTTCGGACTCCTGCGCCTCGTCGCTCTCGGCCTCATGGCTTTGGCGCGGCGTCTGCCTCGCCCGCGCTCGGCCGCGCCCCGCATGGCGCTCGCCAACCTGCACCGCCCCGGTGCCCTTACGCCCGCTATCGTCCTGTCCCTGGGCCTCGGCGTGACATTGCTGGTGACGCTGAGCCTGATCGACGCCAATGTTCGCCGGACGCTGACAAGTTCCTTGCCGGCCCGTGCACCGAACCTGTTCTTCCTCGATATCCCAGCGGCGGAAGCGGACGGGTTCCACGCGGCTCTCGGCCAACTCGCGCCCGGCGCCAAGATCGAGCGCGTGCCGATGATGCGTGGGCGCATCGTCGCCATCAACGGTGTTCCGGCAGCCGCGATCAAACCGCCGGAGGATGCCGCCTGGGTGCTCGATGGCGACCGCGGCATCACCTATGCCGAGGATCTTCCCGATGGATCGAGCCTCGTTGCGGGCTCCTGGTGGAACGCCGAGGAGGGGGCGAAACCCCTGGTCTCGTTCGACTCGGAATTGGCGCGCAGTCTCAGTCTTTCCGTGGGCGGCACCGTCACGGTGAACGTGCTCGGGCGGAATCTGACGGCTACGGTCGCCAATCTCCGCAAGGTCGAATGGCGCAACCTCGGCATCAACTTCGTCATGGTGTTCTCTCCCGGTACCTTCCGGGGCGCGCCGCACTCGGACCTTGCCACCCTGACGCTGGGCGGTGGGCCGGATGCCAAGGCCGAGGCCGTGATCCTACGCGATATCGCACGCGCCTTCCCGTCTGTGACCAGCGTACGGGTGAAAGACGCTCTCGATACGGTCAACGATATCGTCGGCAAGCTGGTGCTGGCGATCCGTGGCGCCAGTGGCGTCGCCGTGGTGGCGAGCCTGTTCGTTCTCGCGGGTGCCATCGCGGCGGGGCACGGAGCCCGGTTGTACGACGCCGTCGTGCTGAAGGTACTGGGCGCCACCCGGGGTCGCCTGCTCCTGGCCTACACGCTGGAATACGGCGCATTGGGGCTAGCCACCGCCGTGTTCGGGCTCCTTGCCGGAACGCTGGCAAGTTGGGCCATCGTCACCCGCGTGATGAAGCTCGACTTCGCCCTCGACCTCTCGGGCGCCCTCGTCGCATCCGCCCTCGCGGTGGCGTTCGCGATCCTCCTCGGCCTTGCCGGGACTTGGCGCATCCTCGGTCAGAAGCCGGCACCTTACCTGCGCCGATTCTGATCCGGGCGAGGATAGGCCTATCCTCGCGAGTTCGGTGGGAATGAGCCGGCGAAAGTCATGCTTTATGAAATGTCACTATAGCTCTACCGTGCCGGGTGAATGATGAACCCGATTTAATCCGCGCGGCTGCAAATAAAGATCGTGCTCAGAAGCTATGATTCTGGGCGCACAAAGCTCGGCCGCCCCCTTGTGCGGAGCGGCATGACGGAACATATTTCGGCTCAAGGCGCGGTCACGTGCCAGAGGTCCTGTGCGTGAGCCTCGGTTCCAAATCACACGCTGAGAGAGCTTCCAAGGGAAACTCCCATGGCATTCGATAATAGCCCCTTCCGCTACGGCGCCCAGCCGCAGGGTTATGCTGGCTCGCAGGTCGAGGTCGACCAGGGCCTGCGCACCTTCATGCTCGGCGTCTACAACAACATGGTCATCGGCCTCGGGATCTCGGGCCTCGTGGCCCTTGGCCTGAACATGGCTGCGACCGCCCAGACGGCGACGGGCAAGCTCGCCCTGACCCCGTTCGGCCAGATGCTCTACACCAGCCCGCTGAAGTGGGTCCTCATGCTGGCGCCCCTCGCGTTCATCTTCATCTTCACGATGCGGATGGATAAGATGTCGGCCTCGTCCGCTCGACTGACCTTCTTCGCCTTCGCGGCGGTGATGGGCGCGTCGATGTCGACCCTGCTGCTCGTCTTCACGGGCGCCAGTGTCGTCCGGGTCTTCTTCATCACGGCGGCCACGTTCGGCGGTCTCAGCCTCTACGGCTACACCACCAAGCGCAGCCTTTCGGGGATGGGCTCGTTCCTGATCATGGGCGTGATCGGCCTCTTCATCGCCTCGATCGTGAACATCTTCCTTGCTTCCAGCGCGCTTCAGTTCGCCATCTCGGTTCTCGGCGTCCTGATCTTCGCGGGCCTTACCGCCTACGACACGCAGAAGCTCAAGGAGATGTTCCTCTACAGCGGTGCCGATGCCGAAGGCGCGGCCAAGCTGTCGGTGAACGGCGCTCTGACCCTCTACCTGGACTTCATCAACATGTTCCAGTTCCTCCTCCAGCTCCTCGGCGACCGTCGCTAAACGAGCTTTATGGGACACGGAGCGAGAAGGCCTCGGCGGAAACGCCGGGGCCTTTTGCGTTGGCTGCAGCAAGGCGAGGATGTTGCTGTGGGAAAGCCCGTAGTGCCGAAGATCGTGAGAGGTTCGGGGAGTGACACCCCACCCCCAAGCGATGTGCCGACTTACGCCATTGTCGGCGCGAGCGTTGCCGCCGCGATAGGCACAGGCGCATGGGCCGGCTTCGGTGTCGGCATCGTCGTGGGCATCATCAGTTTGGTTGTCCTCGGCGGTCTGTATTCCGTGATCGCGTACCGGTTGGGTTGGCCTCCCATCCGATGGGAGACGATCCCGTTCTTCATTCCGTGACGTCAGGGTTCACACTACCCGTAAGGGCTTCTCCAGCACCGCTAGGACGCGGGCGAGGTCATGGCCGCGCTTGAGCACAATGCCGGCGGCGGAAATCACCGAGTAAGCGCCCTGTCGACGGGCGAGCTTAGGATCCTTCTCGACCCTGAACAAAGCCGTCTCGGACGAGCGGCGATAGATCGAGAACACTGCCTTGTCGCGGCGGAAGTCGAGGGCATAGTCGCGCCATTCTCCGGCGGACACCATGCGGCCGTAGAGGTTGAACAGGGTCCTGAGTTCGGAGCGGTCGAAGGCGACCTGTGGTACAACCGGGGCCGTCGGGAAAGGCACGACGCGGTTGGACGAATCCTGTGATCGCGGCTCGGCTCCGATCCTCTCGTCCATCCTCGCTCCTCGGTTTCGGCGACCCAACGGACACCGTAAAGAGCAGATGATGGGCCTCCCGATCCGAGGCCGCAAGCCCAGCCAACCGTCGAGTGCGCAGCGGCACCGGCCACGGACGGGCAACACAACATCACGATTTCGCCGCGTTATTGCCCATCGTCGGCCTTGATAGAAGATGATACCTGTGGCCGAACCTCGTCGGTTCCGTGCTCGGTCGGGTGACCGATATCCATGCTCCCCAGCTTTCGGGAGCTCGCCGATGCCACGGAAGCGGCACTCCAGAGGTTTCGAGACCCAAGGACTTCAGGCCGCCTCTCCGGAGTGCGGCCTTTTTTTCTGCCATGCGGGCGTGCTCTGGTTTAAAAACCTCTCTGGCTGCGGCAGGCGCACAATCACTTCTCTCCCTGTGCATCTCGGCATTGGTCGCTAACAGGGTCCAGCGGTCATAAGCCCGCAATGAGGAGATGTCCGTTCGTGACGAGTTTCGACGCCGGCTTTCGCGAGACGCTTGGCGACCTGATTGCCTGGCGTCGAGACGTGCGCCGCTTTCGGGCCGATCCGGTCGACGACGCCGTCTTGCGCCAATGCCTCGACCTTGCTTGTCTGAGTCCATCGGTCGGCAACAGCCAGCCGTGGCGCTTCGTCCGCGTCACCGATCCTGACAGGCGGGCGGCGGTGGTTGATAATTTCGAGCGCTGCAACGGCAATGCGGCGGAAACCTACGATTCGGAGCGTCGGGAAGCCTATAACCGGTTGAAGCTTGCGGGTTTGCGCGAGGCGCCGATCCATCTTGTGGTCTTCTGCGACGAAGCGACGGAATGCGGCTACGGGCTCGGCCGCGCCACCATGCCGGAAATGTTGCGCTACTCGGTGGTGACCGCCGTGCATACATTCTGGCTGGCAGCGCGCGCCCATGGGATCGGTGTGGGCTGGGTCTCGATCATCGAGCCGGACGGGGTTACCCGCCTTCTCGATGTTCCTCCGACGTGGCGCCTCGTCGCTTATCTCTGCGTTGGCTATTCCGTGGAGGAGCACGAGGATCCCGAACTCGTCCGGCATGGCTGGCAGGAGCGGGACAGGGCGGCGACGGGGCTGCTGGAGCGATGAAGCTACCGGTCTTAACGAAAGCCTACCCGGATCATTCGCTTTTATCCGGAACACCCTAGGCCACGCTTAACTGCCCGGCGCGATATGCGTGCGTATCCCCCGGATAGGGCGCTCCGGTAACCGGAACCGCAACTTCGAGAGCTGCTTATCGTGAAGCTCACGGTCACGGTTTCGAGGACGACACCAAATGTTCGCGCGTCATGGGTTCACTGTTTATCTGGCCGGAACAATCCTCAGTGTCGGGTTTGCGGCGAAACCCGCCGCATCCCGTGAGCTCGTTGCCTTTGATCAAGCGGTCATGCCTGGCACGGTCGTGGTCAGAACCTCAGAGCGGCGGCTCTACCTCGTCAACGGTGACGGCACGGCGATCCGCTATCCGGTGGCGGTGGGCAAGCCCGGCAAGCAATGGACCGGCGCCACCACCATCGACGGCAAGTATGTGGAGCCGGCCTGGTCGCCGCCGCGGGAGGTGAAGCGCGACAATCCGCGACTGCCCGACGTCATCGCCGGCGGCTCGCCGCGTAACCCGATGGGCGCGGCGGCAATGACGCTTGCCGGCGGTGAATACGCCATTCACGGCACCAACCGCCCGAACTCGGTGGGCACATACGCATCTTACGGCTGCATCCGCATGTACAACCAGGATGTGGTCGATCTCTACGGGCGCGTCTCCGTTGGAACGCAGGTCTACGTCACGCGCTGAGACCTCGCTTAAAAATCGACGGCGATGCCTTTCACTTCCCAATCGTCGTAACGAACAGGCTCGAGGCCGCCACGGCCCTGGCGCTCTCGCGCGGCGGATATCTCCGCCGCCTTCGCATCAATGGCCGCGCGTCGGTCGGCAGCCTCGGCCAAAGCACGCTCGGCGGCGGGTGTCAGCCCCGCGCGGGGCGGGATCTCGGCGTTTTCCGCGTTGTCGGGCGTTGTCATGACTTGCATCTCAGTGGGCCGGATGGGAGGGCATCCGTTGGAACTGGCTTCGGGTAACCGGGCCTCTGAGACGGAAAGTGGCATTCATGGCGACACGCCGCAACGCGGACGGGCCGACGACGACGATCGACCGCACCGTTCCGGGCCTCGCCGCCCGGCAGGTGGCGCATGCCGCCGTGGCCGATCTCCTCGTTCAGGGACGGGCTTTCGCGCTCGAAGACGCCCTCGCTCAGGCGGGTCGTGACGCAGGCCTCGATGCGGCCGATGCGTCCCTCGCCCGCGCCATTGCCACCGCCACCTTCCGCCGCCTCGGCTTCCTGCGGCGAATGCTTTCGGCTCGGATGAACCAGGGCCTGCCGCCGGATCAGCCACGTCTCGTGGCTCTCCTCGTGACCGGCGCCGTTCAGATCCTCGATCTCAACGTGCCGGACCATGCCGCCGTCGATCTTTCGGTTCGCCTCGCCAAGGGTGACCCCTACCTTCAGCACACGCCGGGCCTCGTGAACGCCATCCTGCGTCGGGTGATCCGCGAGCGGGACGCCATCGCGGCAGAGGCCTCCGATCCCCTGGCGCAAAATACGCCGGACTGGCTCGCCGCTCGCTGGAGCGCCGCCTACGGACCCGACACTGCCCGAGCCATCGCGTCGGCTCATCTCTCCGGCGCCGCGATCGACATCACGCCGCGTGGACCGGCCGCGGAATGGGCCGATCGCCTCGGCGGCGTCGCCCTTCCCACCGGCAGCATCCGCCTGCACGAGGTCCGTTCTGCGGTTTCGGAACTCCCCGGATATGCTGAGGGCGCGTGGTGGGTGCAGGACGCCGCCGCCGCCATCCCGGCGCGCCTGCTCGCAGTCGGGCCGGGGCAGCGCGTGGCCGATCTCTGCGCGGCACCGGGCGGCAAGACCGCTCAGCTCGCCGCCATGGGGGCGGAAGTGGTCGCCGTGGATCGTTCGGCCCAGCGCCTCGAGCGTCTGACGGAGAATCTCACGCGCCTCGACCTCAAGGCCGAAATCCGCATCGGAGATGCTACTCAGTTGCCCGAGAGCGATGCCGATACGTTCGACGCCGTGCTTCTCGATGCGCCATGCTCGGCGACCGGCACGATCCGGCGGCATCCGGACGTCGCCTGGACCAAGGCCGGTGGCGATATCGGACGCCTTGCCGGTCTGCAGCGCCGCCTGCTCGATCGCGCCGCCACCCTTGTGAAGCCGGGTGGGCGTCTCGTCTATTGCACCTGCTCGCTGGAACCCGAGGAAGGTGAGGGGCAGGTCGCAGCCTTCCTCGCACGCAATCCGGCTTTCGAGCGGCTTCCGATCCGCGTCGAGGAGATTGGCGGCCTCGAAGAACTCATCAATGGCGACGGCGATCTTCGGACGCTGCCCTCGCACCTCTCCGGCGAAACGGCCATTGGCGAGGAAGGGCCGCCTGCGGCGCGCGGCGGGATCGACGGGTTCTTCGCGAGCCGTCTGGTTCGGAAGGCGTAGGACGCACGGTGCGTGCCCCCCGCCATGCCATTGCCGGCCTGTTCGGGGGGCTTCTTCTCCTCGGCCAAGCTGGGGCCGACGAGATTGACCGCCGAATCCTGCCGGTTGCGCCGACCTATACCCGCAATGCGACCTGCGCCTCGGTCTCGGCGACGATTCCTTTCGAGATTCATACAGGGACCCAGGATGTAGGCATCTCGCCCTCGCCGAAGGACCTGCCGCTGAACCAGGGTGAGAGCGCAATCTGCTTTGCCTATGCCACGGCGGACATGATTTCGCACCGCGTTGGCAAGCCGGTCTCTCCCTTGGATGTGGCGACGAAATTCTATTTCGCCGACCCAGTTAGGCTGGAGACGATCTCGGACCCGCATCTCAAGCGCCATCTCCGTGCGCATCCGGCCTACCGGGCCGACATCGCCTGGAGTCGCAATACTGCCGAGGTCACCAAGGACGGTAACCCAGCCCTGGAACCGTATTTCGACAAGATCGAAGGCGGTGAGGAGGACATGGCGGCGCTCCTCTACAACATCGGCGGGTATTGCGAGGACCGCGACCTGCCGTCCAATGATGGCTATCGCTACGTGATGCCGACATTGCGTTCGCTGCGCTACCGGACGAAGCTTCACCCGGCGCGGCAGAGCTTTCGCGCGGTGGCTGCAACTGCTTCCCACTTGCGTGGGCGGTGGGCTGATTCATTCAACGCAGCATGGATCGCCCATGTGGAGGCCGTCTGCCGTCGTGTGCCGCTACCTGTGCCGCTTCTGCCGGTCTCCTACCGTGTGGCGGCGAGCCAGGCCGATTTCGCAGACATGCTCGAGTCCGGCCGTCATCCGAGCAAGCAAAAACTCGACCGAATCCTGGCCGTGGTCGATTACGCACTCGACCACGGCCGTGTGCCGACAGTGGGGTATAGCTGGTACCTTCTCGAAGACCGCGATCCCAAAGACCCGGACCTGTTCGCCGATCATGCGAGCCCGGTCATCGGCCGCCGCAAGGCAGAGGGCACCTGCCAGTATAGAATCCAGGACAATACCAGTGAATATTGCGGTCGCATGCGCGACGGCATCCGTGAACGTTGCGACAACGGACGCATCTGGGTCACGGAAAGCGAGCTTAGGAAGACCTTGTACAGCGTGACCTATCTGAGATAGGCGTCTAAAAACAGTATCGGTGTCGGCCTTACGGCGTAATGATTCGCATGGAGACGGTCTGCACCTGCGCATCGCTGTTTTGATCGCTGGCAGGTGCGGTCTTCTTCAGCCGCGCCATGAACTTGCGCACCTCGTCGGGCGGCAATGCACCCATCGGTGCGATCATCATGGACAGGAGTGCCTTGGTCTTGCGATCGACCGAGGCGGAACGGCTCACCGGCTCGAAATCCCGCACCGTGTGAGTCTTGTCCTCGTTGCCGGTAAAGACACGCGCGCCGTCCTTCAGCACGACGATGTCGCCCGGACGTAGGGTCGGATCCTTAAGCAGGGCGTTCATCGGTCCAGAAGACATGGAGATCGGCGTCTGGCGCTCGGCGATATGAAGCTGCAGCGGCTCGCTCTTGGGCAGGGCGGCATAACGGATCTTCGGACGGGGGCGGCTGACTTCGCGCCGGATCGACGGAAGCCGGCGCTCAAATTGGGGCACGGGGACGGCTTGCTGCTGCTCGACAGCAGGACGGGCGGGAGAGAACAGCGCCTCGAAAAGTCCGCCCAAGCCACGGTCTTGAGCGTTTTGCGCCATCGCTGCGCTAGATGTGCACAATAACGCTGCTGCCGATATCAAGAGGCCAGCACGCTTGGCGACTGGGATGACAGTCATGGACACACTGCCATTGCTGGAGGCTACAGGGGAGAAGCTCGCTGGACGCTGTGTATAACCTGTGCAGCATTCAACCGTTCCAGCCGAGTTTGCCAAAAAATACAGTTCGACGATTCAGCTTGGTGCCACGCCTCGCCCCAGTGGATGGCTCCGGCCCGAAGGCAAAAACCCGTGCGCAGATCGGCCTATGCATCGTGGGCAGTGTCGGCATCCTTAATCGTTGGTTAATACGCACGGCTTAGCTTTCGTGATGGGCGACATCTGGCGCGAGGGCCCAATCGGGTCTGGGCGCTGGAGGAAAGGTGTGCGTGGGTTGGGGGGCTGATCGCTGGCGGTTCTATCGGCTCGTCGGGCGGGAGATCGTCCGCTCGGCGCGGGGTGTGTCCGCACGCCTGACGGCGAGTCCAGACCTGCTCGCGCGGGCGCGCGTCAGCGCCCTGGTCATCGCCCCGCACGATCTGCGCACCAGCGACGCCACCTTTGCCGACGACATCTATGCCGGCCTCTTCGTTTTCGCGGGACGCTCCCTTTCCGTGAGCGGTCGGTCACCGTTCGACTATGCGCCGCCGTCACCGGAATGGGCGGATGCGTTCTACGGATTCGGATGGCTGCGCCATCTGCGCGCCGCCGATACGGCCCTGGCGCGGGCCAATGCCCGAGCCTTCGTGGCGGATTTCATCGCTGGTCGCGGCGATGAGACTCTGGCCGCGCCCGTCCCCGTTGCCGCGCGGCGGTTGATCTCCTTCCTCTGTCAGTCGCCGCTGGTTCTGGAAGGCGCGGACCACGCCTTCTACCAGGCCTTCCTCAAGGCCGTCGGGCGCGGCGCAAGAGACCTCGAACGCTCCCTGCGCCGTGGCCTGCCGCCGCAATCGCGGCTCTTGGCGGTGGTGGCGCTATGTTATGCCGGCCTGTGCTGCGAGGGCATCCAGCCGATCCTGCGCCGGGCCACCCGCATCCTGTCTCGCGAACTCGATCGGCAGATCATGGCGGATGGCGGGCATCGCAGCCGCGATCCGCGCTTCGCCATGGAGCTCCTGCTCGATCTCCTGCCCCTGCGCCAAAGCTTCCTGAGCCGCAGCCTCGACCCGCCGGAGGCTCTGCTTCACGCGATCGACCGGATGCTCCCGTTGCTGCGGCTCCTGCGCCATGGCGATGCGTCCCTGAGCCATTTCAATGGCATGGGCGCAACGGCGGCGGACCATCTCGCCACCTTGCTGGTCTATGACGGGGCCCTGGCGCAGCCGCTGATGCATGCGCCGAATTCCGGCTACGAGCGGCTGGAAAGCGGCCGTGTCGTCTTGGTCGCTGATGTGGGGGCGCCGCCGCCGCTGCCCTTCTCGATGAATGCGGGGGCCGGCTGCCTTTCCTTCGAGATGTCGAGCGGCCCCCAGCGAGTGGTCATCAATTGCGGCCTGCCGGCGAGCGGCCCGGAATTGCGTCGCCTCGCCCGCAGCACCGCCGCCCATTCCACGGCGACGATAGGGGATTCGTCCTCATGCCGATTCCTCGGTGCCAGCGAAGGACTGGGCAGTCGCTGGGCCTCGGACTGGCTCATCAAGCGGATCGGTCCCGTGCTCGTGCGCGGCCCGCGCGCCGTCAAATCCGAGCGGACGAGCGATGGCGGAACGTTGATCCTGGCCGGACGCCATGACGGCTATGCCGCCGAGTTCGGGATCGTCCATGAGCGCCGCTGGCGCCTCTTGCCCGACGGGGCGGGGCTAGAAGGCGAGGATGCCTTCGTTCCGGTGGCCCATAAGGGCAACCGGATCCGGCTACGTCCGCCCGAGGCGGCAATCCGCTTCCATCTGCATCCCGCCATCGCGGCCAATGCGGCGGTCGGCGGTGGGGTCGATCTCGCCTCGCCCCTCGGGGAGGTCTGGCGGTTCGAGGCCGACGGCGCTGCGGTAGCGCTAGAGGAGAGCGTCTATTTCGCGGGTCTCACCGGCGCGCGCCGAACCGACCAGATCGTCCTGTATGTCACGGCCGGGGAGGGCGCCCCTGTGCGATGGCGCTTCCTGCACATCGCACAGGCGCCGGGGCGGGGCGAACCCGCCGTGCGTGACGCTTCCATGGCCGATGACGCGGCGCGGTAGCCGATAGGGCGTCACATGTGGTACCCGCGCCTTTGAGGGGCAGGATCTGCCCTGTGCCGGACGGTTCTCGACGATGTCGCATGATCAGGCGCGGGTTGCCCGCGCACTTCTTTCCGTTTCCGACAAGACGGGTCTCGTGGATTTCGCCCGCGCGCTGTCCGAGCGTGGCGTGGCCCTGGTTTCCACCGGCGGCACCCATCGGGCGCTCACCGAGGCGGGGCTTCCTGTCACGGAGGTGGCCGAGATCACCGGTTTTCCCGAGATGATGGACGGACGGGTGAAGACCCTGCACCCGGCTGTGCATGGCGGCCTGCTCGCAGTGCGCGACGACCCTCAGCACCAGGCCGCACTTGCCGCACACGGCATCGGCGCCATCGATCTTCTCGTGGTCAATCTCTACCCGTTCGAGGCGACCATCGCGAAGCCTTGCGGCTATGACGATGCGGTGGAGAACATCGATGTCGGTGGGCCGGCCATGATTCGCGCCGCCGCGAAGAATCACGCCGACGTGGCTGTGGTGGTGGATGTGGCTGATTACGCTGCCATCCTCACCGAGCTCGAGGCCGGCAACGGTGCGCTCGGAGCGGCGACTCGAAAGCGCCTTGCCCAGAAGGCCTTTGCTCGCACCGCCTCCTACGATGCTGCGATTGCGTCCTGGCTTGCCGACCATGTGGAGATGGATGAGGCGCCTGCCTACCGCGCCTTCGGCGGCACGCTCGCCCAATCCCTGCGCTACGGCGAGAACCCGCACCAATCGGCTGCCTTCTACCGGACGCCCGGCCTCGTTCGGCCCGGCGTGGCGAGTGCCCGCCAGCTCCAAGGCAAGGAGCTATCCTTCAACAACCTCAACGACACCGACGCGGCCTATGAGTGTGTGGCCGAGTTCGATCCGGCCCGCGCCGCCGCGGTGGCGATCATCAAGCATGCCAACCCTTGCGGCGTCGCCGAAGGTCATACGCTGGCGGAGGCCTATGAGCGGGCTCTGGCCTGCGACCCGACCTCGGCCTTCGGCGGCATCGTCGCCCTCAACCGCACACTGGATGTCGAATCGGCTGCGCGGATCGTCGAGATCTTCACCGAGGTGATCATCGCGCCGGACGCCACCGAGGAGGCGATCGCCATCGTCGCGGCCAAGAAAAACCTGCGTCTCCTCCTCGCGGGCGCTCTTCCCGACCCGCGCGCCAAGGGCTTCGCCATGCGCAACCTCGCCGGCGGCATCCTCGTTCAGGGCCGCGACGCCGCGGTGGTCGACGACATGACGCTGAAGGTGGTGACGAAGCGCGAGCCCTCGGGCCAGGAATACGCGGACATGCGCTTCGCTTACCGCGTCGCCAAGCACGTCAAGTCGAATGCCATCGTCTACGCGCGCGACGGTGCTACGGTGGGGATCGGCGCCGGACAGATGTCGCGGGTCGATTCCTCGCGCATTGCCGCCTGGAAGGCGGCGGAGGGCGCCAAACGCATCGGTGCGACCGAGAGCCTAGCCAAGGGCTCTGTGGTTGCCTCGGACGCGTTCTTCCCCTTCGCCGATGGCCTGATCGCGGCGGCGGAAGCCGGCGCCACCGCGGTGATTCAGCCGGGCGGGTCGATGCGTGACGCCGACGTAATCAAAGCCGCCGACGAAGCCGGTCTCGCCATGGTGTTTACAGGGCATCGTCACTTCCGGCACTGATGCCGCGCGGTGCGCGGCAAACGGCCTGCGCGCATCGCCTTGTCGAGGCTTTCTTCCATGACGAACATCTCTCCTTCCCCCGATCGCGCCCAGCGCCGAGCGGCCGGTAAGCGCTTGCGCGATGCGGTTCCCCGTGAATCCCATGCCGACTGGTATCCTGCCGAGAACCGCGATCCGCTCGCGGTTCTCCGGGCGAACGATTCGGGCAGGTTGCTCGAACTGATCCCTCTGCGGCACGAGCGGATGCGGGCAAACCCATTTGCGTTCCTGCGTGGGGCTGCCGCCGTGATGGCCGCCGACCTCGCGGGCGTTCCGGTTCCGGGCATTCCCGTCCAGGCCTGCGGCGATTGCCACATCGGCAATTTCGGCGTGTATCGCAGCGCCGAGGGCCAGACCCTGTTCGACATCAACGATTTCGACGAGACGCTCTGGAACGTCGATTTCACGATCGATGTGAAGCGCCTCGCCGCCAGTGTTGCTGTCGCCGCCCTGCCTCAGGGCGAGGACCGGGCACATCGTGCGGCTCGGGCAAGCGTCCGGGCTTATCGCGAACATATGCGTGACCTGTCGCATCTCTCGCCGCTCGCCATCTGGCACAGCCGGATCGATCTCGATCACGAAATCGGTCGCCTCGGCGACGGAGATCTGTGCCGCCGCCTCCTGTCCGACGCGGCTTCCGAGACCGCCGACGGCCTCAGCCGTGGCGATGCACCGGACCTCGATCCTGCGAGCTTCGGCGCCGATCCGTCTTTGTGGCGCATCGCCGACAAGGCCCCGACCGTCTTCCATGAAGGGCCGAACGGTCTGACCGAGGCGGTGCAGGAAGCGACCGCCGCGTTGCTCGCCTACCCGCAAAGCCTTCAGGCCGACCGGAACCTGCTGGCTCTGCGCTACATGCAGCGCGATGTCGCCTTCAAGGTGGTGGGGATCGGCTCGGTGGGCACGGTCTGCGCCGTGGGATTGTATACCGACGCGGATGGCGCGCCGCTTTTCCTGCAAATCAAGGAAGCCCGGCCTTCGGTGCTGGCGCAGCTCGCCCTGAGCCCCTTCTTCCTCGCATCCGAAGGTCAGCGCGTCATCGACGGGCAGCGCATCATGCAGGCCGCGAGCGACATGTTCCTGGGCACCGCCTATTCCGATGCGAGTGGGCGCTCCTACTATGTCCGTCAGTTAAAGAATAAGAAGCTGTCGGCCGTCGCCGAAATCATGTCCGAGAGCGGTCCCAAGGCCTATGCCCAACTTTGCGGGACCACGCTCGCCCGTGCCCATGCCCGCTCAGGGGACGCAGCGATGATCGCCGGCTATCTCGGTAAGGGCGATGCCTTCGACGAGGCGGTGGCCGAATTCGCGATGCGCTATGCGTGGCAGACGATGGCGGACCACGATGCGCTGAAGCAGGCCTATCAGGAGCCCGCCGAGGCTGCGTGAAGGCAAAGGCCTCATGCAAAGTCTGACCGAACCCTGCGGCATAAGTCGAACCCGTCGACGACGTCGGAGATGACAGACGAAGAAGGCCCTGTCTCGCGACAGGGCCTTCTTCGTATCGTCGCCTAACAGGCATCGGGTCTTCAAGGCACCGACGCCGTTGAAGCACTTGCTCAAGCTGGACCGGGGCTGGCCACGATCCAGCCCTTCGCTCCGAACGCTAGCGTGCCGGGCGGTCGTCCCAGGTGAAGATGTCCCTGTCCTTGGTCTCAGGGATGAACAGGGCACCGATGACGGCCGTCGCGAGGGCGATGACGATCGGGTACCAGAGGCCGAAATAGATGTCGCCGGTCTGGGCCACCATCGCGAAGGCGGTGGCCGGCAGAAGGCCACCGAACCAGCCATTGCCGATATGGTAGGGCAGCGACATCGAGGTGTAGCGGATACGCGTCGGGAAGAGCTCGACGAGAGCCGCCGCGATCGGGCCGTAGACCATCGTCACGTAGAGGACGAGGATCGTCAGGATACCGATGATCGTCAGCTTCTGGACCGAGAAGATGTCGATCATCTTGGCGAAGTTCGACAGGCCGTCCTTCGGTTCGATGGCGATCTTCACGATGCTCGGGTTGTTGGCGCCAGGGTAGCCGGCAGCAGTGAGCGCGGCGCCGATATCCTTGGCGAAGGCCGGATCGGCGGCGGCGAATTCCTTGCCGGCGACGGTGACGGTGGCCTTGGTGCCGGGAGCGGCGGGCTCGGTGGTGTAGTTCACGGCCGAGCGCGCGAGCAGCGCCTTGGCGATGTCGCAGGAATTGGTGAACTTGGCCGTTCCGACCGGATTGAACTGGAACGAGCAATCCGCCGGGTCGGCCTTCACCACTACCTGCGTGCTCTGCTGGGCCGCGTGCAGGGCCGGGTTGGCGGCCGCGGTCAGCGCCTTGAACAGCGGGAAGAAGGTCAGTGCCGCGATGACGCAACCGCCGAGGATGATCGGCTTGCGGCCGATCTTGTCGGAGAGTGCGCCGAAGAACAGGAATCCGCCGGTGCCGAGGATGAGCGACCAAGCGATGAGCACGTTGGCCGTGAACTGATCGACCTTCAGGATCGTCTGAAGGAAGAACAGCGCGTAGAACTGGCCGGTGTACCAAACCACGGCCTGGCCGGCGGTGAGGCCGAGCAGGGCGAGGAGCGCCCACTTGGCGTTACGCCACTGGCCGAACGCCTCGGAGAGCGGCGCCTTCGAGCCGGTGCCCTCGTCCTTCATCTTCTTGAAGGCCGGGCTCTCCTGCATCTGCAGACGGATCCAGACCGAGACGCCGAGCAGCACGATCGAGACCAGGAACGGAATGCGCCAGCCCCAGGCGGCGAAGGGCGTGATCGTCCCGGCCGAACCGTCAGCGAGGGTGGTGGCGACGGGCGCGTAGTTCGCGTTGACGTAGATCTGGGTGAACAGGATCACCATCAGCGACAGCAATAGACCGAGGGTCGCCGTGGTCTGGATGAAGGCGGTGTAGAAGCCGCGGCGCCCGGGGGGAGCGTGCTCGGCCACATAGACTGCCGCCCCGCCATATTCACCGCCGAGGGCGAGACCCTGGAGCATGCGCAGAGCCAGCAGCGCCACGGGCGCGACCCAACCGACGCCGTACTCGTTCATCGTGGCGTAGGATGGCAGAAGGCCGACCACGAAGGTCGAGATGCCCATGATCAGGATGGTCACGAGGAAGGTGTACTTGCGGCCCACAAGGTCGCCGAGACGTCCGAACACCAGTGCGCCGAAGGGGCGGACCAGAAAGCCCGCTGCGAAGGCCATCAGGGCGAAAATGTTGCGCGTGGCTTCCGGATAGGCCGAGAAGAACTGCGCGCCGATGATCGCGGCCAGCGATCCATAAAGATAGAAATCGTACCACTCGAACACGGTACCGAGCGAGGAGGCCAGAATGACCTTCTTCTCGCCGGCACTCATGGGCCGTGCGGCTTCCTTTGGTAATGGGACCGCTGACGTTGCAGACATGGGGGAATCCTCCAAAATTTTTTTACTTCCAGGCTTTTGCAGGCCTGGCTTTCATCACTTCAGAAACTTGGGCGCTGCGTCGGCGTTCGCAGTCGCTCAAGTCCTGGCGCGCATTGGTTTTGCCGCTCACGGAAACGAGAGCGATCGACGCTACCTCACGCCATGATTTCGCCCAAGAGTGAAAAAGCTGTACGGCAGGGAGATATTCACGTTTTTATGCAGTGGTGTCACTTTGGTGCCGATTGGTTGGACCGCTGCTCGGTGGGATGCCATGAATGAGAAAGGGCGCGGCTTCCGCCGCGCCCTCTCGAGCATTCGTAGTGTGGTCTTGGAAACGTCAGTGAGCGTGGGCGCCGTCGGCTCCGATCCCGGTCTCCGAGCGCACGAACTGCTGTTCGAACAATGCGCGCTCGCGCTTGGCCCTGGCAGTATTGTCGAGCTTCGACACGACGTAGATCGTGAGGAAGGCCAGCGGCATCGAGAACAGGGCCGGGTTGTCGTAGGGGAAGATCGCCACAGGATTACCGAAGGTCGTCACCCACACTGCCTTCGACAGGATCACCATTCCGACAGCCGCGAAAAGGCCGACGAATCCGCCAATCAGTGCGCCCCAGGTGGTCGTGCCCCGCCAAAGGATCGACATGGTCAGGATGGGAAAGTTGCAGCTCGCCGCCACCGAGAAGGCGAGGCCGACCATGAAGGCGACGTTCTGGTTCTCGAAAACGTATCCGAGATAGATCGCCACGATACCGATGACGACCGCCGAGATCTTCGAGAGTCGCACTTCGGACGCTTCGTTGGTGCGTCCGCGGGCGATGACGCTGGCATAGAGATCGTGGCTGACCGCCGATGCACCGGCGAGCGTGAGCCCGGCCACGACAGCGAGAATGGTGGCGAAGGCGACTGCCGAGATGAAGCCGAGGAAGTACGGCCCGCCAACGGCGTTGGCGAGGTTCACAGCAACCATGTTGGTGCCGCCAAGCATCCCCTTCAGCTTGTCGAACGCACCCGCCGGATCGAGCTTGAAGTAGACCGGATCGGACATCAGCAGGGCGATGCCGCCGAACCCGATGATGAAGGTCAGGATGTAGAAGTAACCGATCAGGCCGGTGGCGTAGAACACCGATTTGCGGGCGGCCTGAGCATCGGAGACGGTGAAAAAGCGCATCAGGATGTGTGGTAGGCCGGCGGTGCCGAACATCAGACCGACGCCTAGGGAGATCGCTTCGATCGGGTTCGAGACGAGGCCGCCCGGCGCCATGATGGCATCGCCCTTCGGATGGGTGGCGACGGCGGCCGAGAACAGGGCCTCGGGGTTGAAGCCGTATTTGTAGAGCACCGCACCGGCCATGAAGGTGGCACCCCCGAGGAGAAGGCAGGCCTTGATGACCTGGACCCAAGTGGTCGCCTTCATGCCGCCGAACGCCACGTAGACGATCATCAGCACGCCGACGATCACGACCGCATAGAGATATTCGAGGCCGAACAGCAGTTGGATCAGCTTCCCTGCGCCGACCATTTGGGCGATCAGGTAGAACGCCACCACCACGAGGGTGCCCACTGCCGAAATGATGCGGATCGAGGTCTGGTCGAGGCGAAAGGAGGCCACGTCGGCGAAGGTGAACTTGCCAAGGTTGCGCAGCCGCTCTGCAATGAGAAACAGCACGATCGGCCACCCCACGAGGAAGCCTGTGGAATAGATCAGACCATCGAAGCCGGACGTATAGACGAGGCCGGAGATGCCGAGGAATGAGGCAGCCGACATGTAGTCGCCGGCAATGGCCAGCGAGTTGGTGCCGGCCGAGATACCACCGCCGGCGGCGTAGAAGTCAGAGGCCGATTTGGTGCCCTTGGCGGCCTTATAAGTGATGCCGAGGGTGAAGAGCACGAAGAACGCGAACATACCGATGGCCGGCCAGTTCGTCTGGGCTTTCGTGACGGCGCCGAGATCAGGACCGGCGGCGTAGGCCGCGCCAGCGAGGATGACTGCGAGGGTGGTACCCAGAGCGATGGGGTGGGCTGAGCGGATCATCGGCCGAGATCCTGCTTGAGGGCGGCAGTCAGTTCGTCGAAACGGCCGTTGGCACGCTGGACGTAAATGCCGGTGAGGATGAAGGCGAAGACGATCACGGCGACGCCGAGGACCAGGCCCAACGAGGTCGTGGCGCTCCCGACCTTCATGGCTAGCAGCGACTTGTCGAAGGCGATGAGGCCGATGAAGCCGAAATAGACGAGCAGCATCGCGATGGTCAGCGTCCAGCCGAAGCGGGTCCGCTCGTGGACGAGTTCCTTGAAACGCGGATTCTGCGCGATCCGCGCAGTCTCGATATCGGACATGGCGTAACTTTCCCTGAAGCTTCGGCCCTTCTGAACGGGGCCTCGGTCTTGGCGAATACTATGGCGATGGGAGGCGAGCGCGTGCGATGCCGCCGAACCTGTCTCGTGTTGCGAGGCGTGCCGGCGCAAGCGCCGCACGGTCACGATATCGTCAGGACAGGCGGGAGAGGCGGCTGAAAATGCGAGCGGCGCACCTCCTTCGAGATGCGCCGCTTCCTTGTGCGAGGCCCGCAATCAGGACGCGCGGTTCTGGCGGTTCTCGATCAGGTCATCGACGACGGCGGGCTCGGCGAGGGTCGAGGTATCGCCGAGCGATGAGAACTCGTCCTCGGCGATCTTGCGGAGGATGCGGCGCATGATCTTGCCCGAGCGAGTCTTGGGCAGGCCGGGGGCGAACTGGATCAGGTCCGGCGAGGCGATGGGGCCGATATCCTTGCGGACCCAGGCCACCAGTTCCTTGCGCAGCTCGTCCGAACCGTCCTCGCCCTCCATCAGGGTGACGTAGGCGTAGATGCCCTGTCCCTTCATGGAGTGCGGGTAGCCGACGACGGCCGCTTCCGACACCTTCGGATGGGCGACGAGGGAGGATTCGACCTCCGCGGTGCCCATGCGGTGGCCCGAGACGTTGATGACGTCGTCGACGCGGCCGGTGATCCAGTAATAGCCGTCCGCATCCCGGCGGCAGCCGTCGCCGGTGAAGTAGAGGTTTGGATAGGTGGAGAAGTAGGTCTGCTCGAACCGCTCGTGGTCGCCATAGACCGTGCGCATCTGTCCGGGCCAGGAATCCGCGATGCAGAGGTTGCCCTCGCAGGCACCGTCGAGCGGCTTGCCCTCCGCATCGACGATGAGCGGCTGCACACCGAAGAACGGGCGCGTTGCCGAGCCGGGCTTCAGCTTGGTGGCACCGGGCAACGGCGTAATGAGGATGCCGCCGGTCTCAGTCTGCCACCAAGTATCGACGATGGGGCAGCGACTGTCGCCGACCACCCGGTAGTACCAGTCCCAGGCTTCCGGGTTGATCGGCTCGCCGACCGAGCCGAGGACGCGGAGCGAGGCCCGCGAGGTCTTCTTCACCGGGCCTTCGCCGCCGCCCATGAGCGAGCGGATCGCCGTGGGCGCGGTGTAGAAGATGTTGACCTTGTGTTTGTCGACGACGTCCCAGAAGCGGGAGGTCGACGGATAGGTCGGGATGCCTTCGAACATCAGGGTCGTGGCGCCGTTGGCGAGCGGGCCATAGACGATGTAGCTGTGGCCTGTGACCCAGCCCACATCCGCCGTGCACCAGTAGACCTCGCCCTCGCGGTAATCGAAGACGTATTGATGCGTCATCGCGGCGTAGACGAGGTAGCCGCCGGTGGTATGCACCACACCCTTGGGCTGGCCCGTGGAGCCTGAGGTGTAGAGGATGAAGAGCGGGTGCTCTGCCTCCACGGCTTCGGCCGGGCACTCGTCGGTGACCATGGCGGCGGCCTCGTCGTAATAGACGTCGCGGCCGGGCTCCATGGCGACATTACTGCCCGTGCGACGCACAACGACGACGTGGTCCACGGCATCCTTACCGAGCCTCGCGATCGCGGCATCCACATTGGCCTTCAACGCGACCTTGCGGCCGCCGCGCAGACCCTCGTCGGCGGTGATGACGAGCTTCGAGGCACAGCCTTCGATACGGCCGGCCAGGGAATCCGGCGAGAAACCGCCGAACACGATGGAGTGGATCGCGCCGAGCCGGGCGCAGGCCAACATGGCGTATGCGGCCTCCGGGATCATCGGCAGGTAGAGCGTGACCCGGTCACCCTTACCGACACCGCGATTGCGCAGCACATTGGCCATGCGGCAGACTTCCGAATGAAGCTGCCGATAGGTGATGTGCTTTGATTCGTTGGGGTCGTCGCCTTCCCAAATGATCGCTACCTGGTCGCCGCGCGTCGCGAGGTGACGGTCGATGCAATTGTAGGCGACGTTGGTCTTGCCGTCCTCGAACCATTTGATCGAGACGTTGCCGGGAGCAAAGCTTGTATTCTTGACGGTCGAATAAGGCGTCGACCAATCGATCCGCTTGCCGTGTTCACCCCAAAATGCAGCCGGGTCATCGACCGAGGCCTTGTACATCGCCTGATACCCGGCGTCGTCTACATGCGCACCGTCGATCCAGGTCGCGCGGACGTCGACCACCTTCTCGTCCATGACGTTTTCCCTACTGGTGCCCGATCGTATCGCGAAAACCGCGCAGCCGGGACTTCCAACTCGTTCTTAGGCGCAGGAACAGTCCTATCGCAAGCGCGAAGGGGGCGGATGCACCTGCGTCCGCACCCCCAATTTGGGCAATACTCTCGATCCATGATCGGCCGGCTGTCAGTTGCAGCCGATACAGATTCCCTTGATCCCCGAACCTTCGGTCTCGCCCTTCTTGCGGGCCTCATCGGGGGGTAGCCGGGTGTCGGGCACAGCTGCGGCGCCGGGCGGCTTGGTGACGCCGGTCGGAGCAATATTTCGGAACGAGCCCGCCGATTCCAGGTTCTGACCGGTCGTCTGCGACGGACCCGCCGTTTGGGCTAGGACGCTTGTCGCTCCGGATATGAGCAGGCCAGCGAAAAGAAGCCTGAGGGTTATGTGCATGGGGTTTCTCCAAGACCTACCTGGAGAACGGGTGGCGCTTGCCTGGGTTGCCGACCAGCAAGCGTTCGCACCCACGTGAGAATACCCGTTTCAGGGAGGCGAACCACCTGGCTCGGTACGCGGCGGCAGTGTCGGCTTGGCCCTTTGGGACTCGGCCACTATCGCATCGAGGCGAGATTGCTCGATATCGGTCAACCGACGCATGACGTGTCTCGTCATGACGCTCGTACCTAATCTGGCTCGCCGACGGTCGCCGCTAGGCGATCGCCCAAGGGCACGCGGCGTCGTGCCGGTCCACCATGCCTGATGCGTTTCCGCCAGACGAGCCCGGGCTCGCCACGCTGATCACGCCGTTCTGACCGCCGCCTGCGGTGGAAACAGCATTTCCACCAGGGTGCCTTCATCCTTCCGGCTCTCGATGCGGAAGCGGCCATGATTGGCCTCGACGAGCGCCTTCGTGAGCGGCAGACCGAGGCCGGTTCCGGTGCTTCGTCCGTCCGCACGTCCCCTGGCCGAGGCCGCCACGGCGATCTGACGGAACGGTTCGAGGGCGGTCTCTACCTCGTCGGGGGTCATCCCGATTCCAGTGTCGCGGACCCTGAGGGCGATCTCGCCACGATCCGCCATGGTGGTGGAGACGATGACCTGTCCGCCAGCCTCGGTGAAGGCGATGGCGTTGGCGATGATATTGAGCGCAGCCTGCCGTACCGAGCGCTCGTCCGCGACCAGCATCGGCAGGTCGTCGGAGAAACTCGTCCGTACGACGATTCGATCGCGCATCGCCTGCGGCTGCAGCATCGCGACGCAATGGGTGACGACGTCGTTGAGGGGGACCTCAACGAAGCTCAGGTCGAGGCGGCCGGCTTCGATCTTTGCAAGGTCGAGCAGGTCGTTGACGAGACTGAGGACGTGCGTTCCTGAAGCGTGGATGTCGCCCAGATAGTCGCGGTAGCGCTCGTGGCCAACCGGACCGAACGGTTCGGCTAGCATCATATCGGCGAAGCCGAGGATGCCGTTCATCGGCGTGCGGATCTCGTGGCTGATCCGGGCGAGGAAATCCGATTTGCGTGCGCTGGCATATTCCGCAGCCTGCCGTGCGTTCGACGTTTCCGCTTCGATACGTCTGGTGGCGCGAACGTCCCGCACGGTCATGACCATGCGGCCGTCGTCCCGACCGGCGAGGGGGGTCACCTTGATCAGCAGCGGAGACATGCCGGCGGCGGTGCGACCGATCACATCCGGGGTCGCTTGCGCGAGGACGGTTTGCCCCGAACCGGCTATGCCATGGACGCTGGCGAGCACTGCTACCGCGCTTTCCGCTGCGAACAGGCTGAGGATGGCGGCACCGACGACTTCGCGCGGGTCGAGGCCGAAGGTCGTTGCCGCGCTGCGGTTGAGCCCGATGATCCGCCCATTCCGGTCGAGGGTGATGACTCCGTCATCGAGGCTGTCGAGAACGGCCTGCGCATCGGCGGCTCGGGCTCCCGCGAAGGCGTCGGCGATCTGCAGGGCAACGCGCTCACGGCCAGGCTCACCGGCAACGGCGTCGCGGATGAGGAGAAGGTGAGCCGGTGCGCCGCGCCAATCGAGCTCGGAGGCCTGCATGTCGACGCTCAGGCGGTGCCCCGAGGCGGCGGTGAGGATGGCGGGTGTGCCGTTGATCTTCCGCTCGTGCGGGACGAGGCCGCCGAACAGCTTGCCGATGCCGCCCGATGCCGCCAGTTCGGCCAGATCGGCGAAGCCCGCCATCGCCAGCAGGTGGCTGTTGGCGAACAGGACGCTGTCGCCGCGATAGACCATCACGCCGCCGGGCACCCGCTCCAGCGTCGCGCTGACGGCGGCATTGGGGTCTTCCGATGCAGGCTCCGCGAACCGCGTCATCGCCGTGGGAAACGGAGTCACAGAACCGCCGGTGGCGCGCTCGTCGCCGGTCCTGGCCTCCGAAACCTCATCGTCGGGCGTGCTATCGCCGGCGAAGCGCGCGCCCAGGGCCCGCGCGATTTCGCGGAACGCCGCATGTTCGTTGCTGGACAAATGCGGGTCGTGCAACGGTGTCCAGGCGTCTTCGTCAGTCGTCGGGGGCTCTGTTCCGTTCGCAGACCGTTCGGTCGTTTCTTCCCCTGACGGCTCCACGTTGAGGAGGGCGAGGGAGGAATCTCCTTCCGCAGCAGCGGACGGATCATCACCGATCGTCGCAAAAGCGGGTTCCGCCACGGGCAGAGCGGATGTTTCTTCGTTTCTCGCCGAGTCCGTTTTTCTCGCCGAGTCCGTTTTTCTCGCTAAGTCCATGGCGCTGAGCTCCATGGCCGTTGGCGTCACAGCCTCGGCAGTATCGGCAGATGCTCCATCATCGGGCTCCACCTCCGATACAGGCTGATCGCCAGGATGCAGGTCGGTGATGATGTCCGCATGTTCTGGGCTCACCGACCCACTCTCCGATGAAGCGGTCGAAGACCGCACCATGGCGAAGCCGTTGAACCCGGTGAACTCGGCTGCCCCGCGTTGGATCGGCGTACCGGATATGTCGAGATCCATCGCGCCCGGCATGCCATCGGCCTGCAGCGTGACGGAAATTGCACGAAAGGTCCGGCGCTGGGCCAACGCCTGCAGGAGCCCTTCCGCGTCGAGCAGCGTGCGCGTGTGTGATAGCGCAGCCCAGGTCCTTCCGATCAGTACGGGTTTGACTGCGGCGGCGGCGGGGCCGGAAATGTCCGTGAGCCTGTCCTCGGCGTCGCTTTTCCAGGTTACGCGCCCAGTCCGCACCGCGCGGCTGTCCAATGGTGCGGACGTGTCTTCGAAGGCGGAAGGACGCGGCTCAGGTGCTGCCGACGGATCGGCCTGTGCGCGCTCCTGTTCGCCTGCGCCTTTCTGGGGCAAGGCTCGGTGGCCCGGCAGGCGATCGAGAACCGCCACGATCACACAATTACGACCCGACGCATCCTTGGTCCGCAAAGCAAGGCAGGTCGTGGCCTGTCCGAGACGCCGCGTGTCGAATCGCAGCTTCATCAGCGATGGCCGATCCAGCGGCAGGGCGCGCGGACGAATTTGTTCGCCCATGCGAATCGCGTCGTCGATCCGGCCCGATTCGTCGTCGCTCAGAGACTGCGCAAGGCCATCCGCCGTCGAAGCCAGCAGGATTCGCTCCGCCGTACCGTCGAGCACAAGCCACACCGCGTCTGGGCCGCTCAGGCGAGCGCCAAACCGCGAATCACCGCTCCAGTGTCTCATAAGGTCGCCGAGGTCCGGTTCAGGGCCGGATATCGGTTCTTCAGCCCGTCTTTCGAACATTCGTACCCGTTTCGCGTGACACGTGAGTGATTCGCACCCTTTTTTAACCGCAACGCGCCGCGGATGTAGACACCAAGCGCCGCCGATGCGCGTTTACCTTTTGTCATCCTTAATGCCGTGATCGAGGGTGGCATAGAGCGGGCGCTGTGTTATTGTGCAGCGCACAACAAACGATCAACAAGCAAGTTCAGAGGAGACGGACATGAGCAACACCCCGAACTATGAAGTGCCCGCTGAAATGCGCGATTTCGCTGAGAAGAGCGTCGATCAGGCTCGTAAGGCCTTCGACTCATTCATTGGCGCCGCTCGTCGCACCGCCGACACGGTCCAGGGTTCGGCCGACACGGCCCGTACCAGTGCACATGACGTCTCCGCGCGCGGCTTCGAGTTCGCCGAGCAGAACGTGAATGCCGCCTTCGACCTCGCCCAGAAGCTCGTTCGCTCGCGCGACTTGCAGGAAGCCATGCAGCATCAGGCTGAGTTCGTCCGCAGCCAGTTCGCCGCGATCCAGGCCCAGGCCAAGGAGTTCGGTGGCTTGGCGCAGAGTGCAATGCAGCAAGGCGCCGAGAAGGCCAAGGCAGCGATGCAGGAGACGGCTGAGAACACCCGCAAGGCGATGGAGCAGGGCACCGAGGCCGCTCGCAAGGCCGGCGCCGATGCCGAGCAAGCCATTCGCAACGCCAATTCCTGATATTTTCGAAATGCGACGGATCTGATCCGTCCGATGATAGAGGCCCGCCCCGCCCTCACGGTGAGGCGGGCCTTATTGTTTTTCTGAAGATGGACGCGATGACCCGGCTCGATATTCGGCTATTGACGCTCCCGGCCAAGCTGCCCTAGTCAAGTTTCGCCGCGCCAAGCGCGTGCCGTAAGCGTCTGACGTCAAGCAACGCATTTTCCGATCCGTCTTCCGGTCGGTGTCAGCGCTGCCCCGGATTGCGGTACAGACGTCGGGTTTTCATGAACCGCCTGCAATCGTTCAGCCTCCGCGGATGCCTGCCGCCGAGCAGTCAGTGGCTCATCATGCCGCTGGTGCTCTCGCTGCTGATGACGCTCGTCGTCTCGGCGATCTCCACCTACAAGACCTTGGGGGCCGATGCGGCTTTCCTCGAGCATTGGCCGCCGGCCTGGGCTTTGTCCTGGGTGGTGGCGTTCCCGACGCTTCTCCTCGTCCTGCCCCTAGTCCGCCGGATCGTCGGGTTCCTGGTCAGGCCCGCCTGATGCGTGCCGTGCCCGTCCCGGATTTCGAATGTGCGGCTCGATGAGTCGCTCCCAACGATGATCCGAGCATAAGCAGCGAGGGCGGAGGCAGGTTCTCAGACGAGCCGGCACGGCATATGAAACTGCCGTATCGCTCCTGAGACCATGTCCAGGACGGTGCGGCAGTCCTGCTCGACAGTCTCAAGTCACCAACGCTTAGGATGGCCACGCAGCGGAGATCGGGAGGAAGGGGGATCGATGACCATCAAGCCGGGTGATTACGTGGGGTCTGACGACAACGAGGCGACAATGACCGTCGTCGAGATCGTGGACGACAAGGCCCTGTGCCGCTGGTTCGTGGATGGCGACGTCGACGGCGACGAACTGGAAGCGTGGCTGCCGATCGCCTCCCTCACGGTTCTTTGAAAGGCCCTCAATCGCCGGTGCCGTAGTCCCGTCGGCGACGGCAGCGAACGACGTGCGACACGACGCTTGCACCGCGACGGCCGGTCTCCTAACCCTGGCGCCCCGCCCGGATTTCGGGCTCGTCGAAGAGGGCGAACCTTCATGCGACCTGCTTTTTCGCGCGCCGCCCAGCGTTTCGGCCTGTTGGCCCTCGCTCTGGCCGGTGTGCTATCCGCTGGCGCCGCCAGCGCCCAGTATGACGACGGCTACTACCGCCCCGCGCCCCGGCGCGACTATTACGAGGATCGCGGGCCCCCGCCCCGCCGGGCCGTCGGCTTGAACTGCGATGCTGTCCAGTCGGGAATCAGCGGCCTGCAGCCCTATTCCTGCCCGCTGCCCGGACCTCGTCCCCTCGGGGCGCGCTGTTTCTGCGACATGCCGATCGCGTCCTTCAGTTCACCGCAGACTGCGGTTGGACGTGTCGTCCCGTAAGGGTCGAACCGGAAAGAAACAACGCCGCGCCATCCTGGGATGACGCGGCGTTGTTCTGCAGAGACGTGGAATTCAGTTGAGGACGACGACCTTGGCGCCTACTTTCACGCGCTCGTAAAGGTCGGTGACGTCGTCATTGGTCATCCGGATACAACCTGACGAAACTGCCTGACCGATCGTGTCGGGCTCGTTGGATCCGTGGATCCGGTACTCCGTATTGCCGATATACATGGCGCGGGCGCCCAGAGGGTTCTCCACACCACCCGCCATGTAGCGCGGCAGGTCGGGGCGGCGGGCGATCATTGCGGCCGGGGGCGTCCATGACGGCCATTCGCGCTTGGCGGTAACGGTTTTCGTGCCTGACCAAGTGAAGCCGGGACGACCGACGCCAACGCCGTAGCGGATAGCTTCACCGTTCGGCAGAACGAAGTAGAGACGCCGTTCAGCGGTCGAGACGACGATCGTGCCAGGCTTGTATGCGCCGCGGAAGGTTACGATCTCGCGGGGGATTGGTGAGACCTGGGCCTGCGGAGCTGCTTGCGCGCCCTGACCGACGGTGCCCTGATAGCCATAAGGGTCGTAGGAGGGCTGGCTGTACTCGGTCTCGGGATAGTAATCGTCGCCCCCCGTTCCGAACGGATCGTAGGAGGAGGCGGCGAGAACGGGGGTGGAAGCGAGGATGCAAGCACCCATCATGCCTGCAAAAGCGGTCGCCAACGTCTTCATGGTCGGATGCCTTACCTGTGCGGTAACCTTTGCTATACAAGCGTAGGCGTAGGCGCGTGGTTCCACCCCCGGTCGCAGATTTCGCGTCTCGTTAACGTGAGCTTATGAATTTAGTACACCTCGTCCGTATGCACGTCGAAACGGGCAAGGTGCGAATAACCAAAGTTGGTGGTGATCGCGACATCAGTGGCATCGCGACCGCGCGCCATGACGATGCGGCCGATCCGCGGTGTATTGTGACGGGCGTCGAATGTGTACCAGCGCCCGTCCAGATACACTTCGAACCATGCCGAAAAATCCATCGGGTCCGGCACGGGCGGGATGCCGATATCGCCGAGATATCCGGTGCAGTAGCGCGCCGGGATGTTCATGCATCGGCAGAAAGCAACCGCCAGATGGGCGAAGTCGCGGCAGACGCCCTGGCGCTGCATGAAACCGTCCCAGGCCGTGCGCGTGGCATCGGCCAGCATGTAGTCGAACCGGATGCGGTCGTGAACGTAGTCGCAGATCGCCTGGACCCTCGACCAGCCAGGCATTGTCCCTCCGAAGAGGGACCAGGCCGTCTCAGACAGCTTGTCGGTGTCGCAATAGCGGCTACCGAGGAGATAGACGAGGACATCGCTCGGCAGGTTCTGTACGTCGATCTGTTGCGCATGCGGAGCGTATTCGTCCGGCAATCCGGAATCGTAAACGGTAAAATCGGCCGAGATGTCGAGACGGCCAACCGGAGTGACGATGCGCGTGCAGATGTTGTCGTAGACGTCCCGATATTCCTGGAAAGGTATCGGCGGGTTGAAGCTGATGACGTGTGGGGTCATCACATCCGGCATGCGTGATGGATGCACGCTCAGTTCAAGAATCATGGGCGTCGGCTGAACCGATTCGAAGGCGATGTCGAACCCAGTCCTGATCTTCATCGTATTGGCCCCATGTCTGAAAAAATATGATTTGAACCCAGCCGCCATCTGATGGCAGCGGAATGAACGTCATCAACGCACCACCATCGCATCGGGTGTACGCTGCTCAAGGGAACTGAGTTCGACTTCATCGACCTCGACGCTCACGGACATGCCGAGATCGTCCGCGGGAAACCCGAAGAAGGAGCCGTGCAACGGCACCGCCTGCCGCGGATCGCGGGCGACGGCGACGCGGATGAGGTCGCGATTGCCGACGATGCCGTTGGTGGGATCGAACTCGATCCAGCCCGCGCCGGGCAGGTAGACCTGAACCCAGGCATGGGTCGAGCCACCGCCCACATGGCGGTTGCGGTCACCGCGCGGATTGTAGAGGTAGCCGGAGACGAAGCGGGCGGCCATGCCAAGCGCGCGCACGGCCTCGATCATCAGTACCGCGAAATCGCGGCAGCTTCCGCGCTTGAGGCGCAGGGTTGTGACGGGGTCCTGAACGCCTTTCTCCGAGCGCGCGAGATAGGCGAAGTTGCGCCGGACATGGCGCGTCATGTCGGCCAGTAGATCCTGCGTGCCGATGCGACCCGCAGGCGGAACGAAGCTACGCGCCCAGGCATCGACCTCGTTCTTCGGATCGCGATGTTCCCGCTCGATGGAGCGGCTGAGATCCGGCATATCGTCGGCGCCGTAGCCGAAAGGGTAGTAGGCCGCATGCGGCGCGATCGGAAATTCCGGTGCGAGCTCGGGTGTGTGATCGAGGGTGATCGAGCATTCGAAGGTCAGGGTGGAGGCGCGACCCTGGAATGTCGCCACGGCGACGCAATTTCCGAACACGTCGTGCAACCACCGCAGAGACGACGGCTCGGGCGTGATCTTCAGCGTCGCGGCGATCAGGCGCTGGTCATAGCTGTCGCGCGGACGAAACATGATCCGGTGTTCGCCCAAGCCGACGGGCTGGCGGTACCGGTAGGTCGTAATGTGACGGACGGATAGGATCGGCACGTTCACAGGCTCCGCAGCACCGGTCGGTACCACTCTCTTGGATCGATGCAATGCAAGAGGTGCGCCCAACGTCATGGCGGCCCGTGATGTCGCCTTCACGGCACAGGAGTATTGGCCTGAATATCACCGCTGGGGCAATGCTCCTTGAGCTGGTTCGATAGCGATCGTCATCAAAGTGAAAGCGGCCCTGGCCGATTCATCCGCGGTGGGCAGAGTTCAGGGCACTGGCGGAGGAGGATTGCTGGTTGCGTGCTCGGCTTCCACCAACACATCCTGGGGGCGCCAGGGTTTGGGGATGAAGACCACCCTTTCCGGCAATGCGTCCGGTCGCGGAGCACGTCGGCCGGATGTGACCACCATCCTCGCCGTAGGCCACAGCATCGCGACGGCACGCGCCAGTTGCAGGCCGTCCATGACGCCCGACAGCTGGATATCGGCAAAGACCAGAGCGACATCACCGCCCCTGTCCCGCATCACGGCCAGAGCCTCTTCCGCCGTAGCGCAGCCGATAGCATCGAGCTCAGTCTCGTCCAGCAGGGCGACTGCCAAGCCTTGTGTCGATGCGTCATCCTCGACCACGAGGGCGAGGCGGCCGGATTTACGAATCGGCGCGGAGATAACGGGATCGGGCTCAGGCATGGCTTCCGGCTGGTGGACCTGACGAACGAGGGCAGCCAAGTTCTCCGGAATGCCCTCGGCGATCAGGTCGTCATAGAAGGACGCGAGGGCTTCGCCGATTTGGTCGAGGGCGAGGCCAGGCGCGAGCGTATCGTTGCCTGCGCGCTTTTTCGGAACATCCTTGAAAGGAGTAGGCGAACGATTGTTCGACGGGCCTTTCGGATCGAGCACGTCATCCCTCCGGTTTTCGTCATCTGCATGGTGCCGCCGCGTGCGGCCCCAAGCTCAACGTGGGGACTCAGGCGTCAGTTGCTCCCATGGCGCAACAAGGGTTGGGCCGATGGCGAATCGATCCGGGAAATGCGATTGCTGGGGGGCAGGACCGACGGCGAGATCGGCGCATAAATGCGGTTAAGCGCGGTCACTCCACCGAGGCGTCGGCATAGGCCATGACGCCCGAGAGAGAGCGGACATCGCGGTAGCGAGCACCACGAGTGCTCATCATCGTCTCGAACTTCTCATGAACCTGGGCCACCGACAGGCTCGCTGCCTTGCGGCGACCGCGTTGGGCCGCAAAGAAGATGGAACGGTTGGCGCGCGCCGGGCCCGGCAGCATCTGGGCGGCCGCGGATGTCGGCTTGTCGACGACGGTAGCGAGGAACTCCTCGGCATCGTCGGGACCGAGGAAGTGGGCGAGGTACACTTCGCCCAGGGTCAGCTCGCGGCCGATACGCAGGGAGATTCGCGCCGCGTCGCGTTTCAGCATCTCACCTGCCATCAGTGCGGCGAGATAGGGGTCACGCCGCAATTCGAGGATGCGGGTCCGCTCGGCGGCATCTGCCACGCTCGGCTTGCCGTTATCGCCGGAGACCACGAGGGCCGCTTCCTGCGTCAGGCCGTATTTCGCTCCGAAGTCGCGCACAACACCGAGCCAGGTGCGCTCGATGAACTGGAATAGGCCGGTCGCCGAGGACGTCTTGGCCTGCACTTCGGTGATGAAGCTCGACTCTTTGTCGGCTACCGCCATCAGCAGGACGGGGTCGGTCTGTACGGCCTGCGCAGCGCGGACGATCTTCTGCACCAAGTGGCGGCGAATCTTCATCGGTCCGAATTCGAGGATATCGTTCGGGTCGCCGACAGCGCTTTCGGTCAACAGGTAATCGTAGGAGACACGATCGACGGCATTGGAGCCAATTTCGGTGTCGAGGTCGTGGACGGGGGCAAAGGCTGAGGATGACGTGAGTACGGTGGGTGGAGCTTCTAGAACTCCCGGGACCGCCGACTGAATTCTGGGCTTCGGCATCGACAGCTCGGTCATCGCCTGAGCCGATTGTACCACGGCGCCGAAGCCACTGGTGCCGGTACCGTTGAGAACGACGGCGCTCAGGCCTCCCGCGACCAGCATCATGGCCAGAACGGAGCGGGTGAGGGCGGGGCGGCTCCCATGGTCGTGTCCGACCCGATTCTTGAGCGTCAGCGCATCGGATGAAGTTGCCGCATCACCGCCAGCGCCGAAGCGGCGCGAGGGAGGGGTAACTCGTGATGATCCGACCTTCTGAACCCGCATCTGATCGACTCGTCTCCGTGTGGTGGCGCACATCGGCATTTACGAGGACAGTTGTGGCGACAAAACGGCTAGGCTCGTGATCATCCCGTGGCGTCGATGGCCACTTTGCGGCAGCTTAGCCATTACGAGCCTTTACCGTCCGCATGCGACAGGGTCGGACGGAAGACACCAGCAACCACCGGGCATTCACGACAACATTGCATAGGAACTGATCTAGCAAGAACGGCGCTGCCGTAATCGGGCGATACGCATCATTCTAGGCAGGCAAGGCCAAGCTGGGAGCTTTTAGAAACAGCTGCCAATTCTTAGCCTGCAAGGCGTCGCCAAAGACGCCAGGATAGTCGAATGGTACCACTGCCCCGGCTCGAACGGGGGACCTCTTGATCCACAATCAAGCGCTCTAACCAACTGAGCTACAGCGGCACTCGGGCTGCGATGTATCCTGAGGCTGCGGGCATTTCAAGCGTTAGAGACGCAAGGAATGCAGAATGGGGAAAACTCTTCGCCCCATCGATGCCGCCGGACGTGGAAATTCGGTCGACGGACCTTGCACCCCACCCCTAAGGTGCCGCGGTCTTCGTACCCCTTTCGTGCCAATCCCCCCGTCGGTCGATGAACTCAGAAACCGCGCCGCGCCGTGGATCTCCCGCCGGCCAGCTGCTGGTCCACGTGCCAAGCCGATTGCGTGCCCTGGTGCGCGGCAGCGAAGCCGGGCTCGTGGCGCTGGCCGCCTGCGTCGGCGCGATCGCCGGGATCGCAGTCTCGGCCATGAGTCTCGCGACGCAGGGCCTGCGCGAGATCCTCTATCGATTACCGCACGGCGCCCGTCTCAGCGCTTCGACGGATGTGGCCCCGATCCTCATTCTGGTCGGCCCGGCCGTCGGCGGTCTCATCCTCGGCCTGATCGCCCTGGGCTTGGCTCGTCGCCGAGGCAGCCCGCAGCAGCCGATCGTCGATCCCATCGAGGCCAATGCCCTGCATGGCGGGCGGCTCTCGCTGAAGGGGTCGGCTGCCGTGGCGGCGCAAAATGTGATCTCGAACGGCAGCGGTGCATCGGTCGGTCTTGAGGCGGGCTATACCCAGATCTGCGCCGGCATCGCCTCGCGTCTCGGCCTCTCCTTTGAAATGCGTCGCTCGGATCTACGTACCCTAGTGGGTTGTGGTTCGGCCGCCGCCATCGCCGCTGCCTTCGGGGCGCCGCTCACGGGGGCATTCTATGCGTTCGAACTCATCATCGGCACCTATTCCATCGCCACTCTCACACCGGTGGTCGTCTCGGCCCTGTGCGGTAGCCTCGTCGCCAAGGCGCTCGTAACGCAGAGTCCCCTGGTGACTGCCAACGGTTTCGATGTCCTGACGACGAGGGCGGTCTCCGGAATCGATACGCTACCGAGCCTCGCTCTTGGTTTCGCGTGCGCTGGGCTCGGAATTCTGATCATGCGTGGTGTCACCCTAGTCGAGCAGGGTGTGCGGGCGACCCGCCTGCCGGCCTTCCTCGCCCCCGCCATCGGCGGTCTCTGCGTTGGCGTCCTGGCCCTAGCTGTCTCCCCGCAGATACTTTCCGGTGGGCACGGAGCGCTCCATCTCCATCTCGACACCAACATGCCTGCCATGGGGGTCGGTGCTCTGGCGCTGCTGTTCGTGGCGAAGGCCTCGGCCTCGGCGATCTCGATCGGCTCGGGTTTTCGCGGCGGCTTGTTCTTCGCTTCGCTGTTTCTCGGCGCTCTGGCGGGCAAGCTCTTTGCCGCGCTGATGGCGGAGGCAATCCCGGCCCTTTCCGGCGTTCATGGACTATCCGGCCTGGAGGGACTCACCTTCTTCGCTCTCACACCGCTGGCTTATGCGGTGATCGGCATGAGCGCCCTGGCGGTGGCAGTCATCGGCGGCCCGCTTACGATGACATTCCTCGCCCTCGAGCTCACCGGCAGCTTTCCGATCACCGGCCTCGTACTGGTGGCGGTGATCGCCTCGTCGATGACCGTGCGGAAGACCTTCGGCTATTCCTTTGCCACCTGGCGCTTCCACCTTCGCGGCGAAAGCATCCGTAGCGCGCATGATATCGGCTGGATCAGGTCACTCACCGTTGGGGCGCTCATGCGTCGCGAGGTCGAAACCGTGCCGGTCGATATGAAGCTCTGCGATTTCCTTGCGGCTCATCCCCTCGGCTCGCCGTCCCGCGTTGTGATGGTGGATAAGGAAGGGCGCTACGCCGGAATCGTGCTGGTGCCCGAGGCTCATGCCCTGGTGACGGCCGATAGCGAGGCCAGTCTCATCGAGGCCATGCGCTATACAGACGTGTTCCTCACCGCCGGCATGAATGCCAAACAGGCAGCCTCGGCCTTCGACAGCGCGGAGAGCGAAGCTCTGGCGGTGGTGGACGATCCGGTCTCGCGTCGGGTGATCGGGCTGCTCACCGAGAGCCACACCCTCAAGCGCTACAGCGAGGAACTCGACCGGCAGCGACGAGCGATCATGGGCGACGCTGCGTGAAACTGATCCAGTTCCTCGCTGCAAGTCTCGGCCATGCGGATGCGAAGGGCCAAATCACGCACATGCCCGACTGACTCGCACTGCATCGGAAATAGTCACCGACGATATCACCCGAACCGGATCACGGTTGCTGTGCGGCACTTATGTAGACGCACGCGGCGAGCGAACACCGCGTGCGTTTGACCTTTCGACAGAGCGGCAATTTAGGCGGGCAGCGCCCGGCGTGACTTGCGCATCAGCGCCTCTTCCACCGTGCCGTCACCGTCGAGATAACCGTGGCGCTTGGGGTTCGGCATGATCAGCGAGCCGATGAAGGCGATGGCGAGCATCGCCGTGACGTACCAGAAGAAGCTGCTTTCCGAGCCGATCTGCTTTAAATACAGGGCTACCGCCTCCGCCGTGCCACCGAAGATCGAGTTCGCTACCGCGTAGGAGAGGCCGACCCCCAGCGCCCGGACCTGGGTCGGGAACAGCTCTGCTTTCACAATGCCGCTGATGCCCGTGTAGAAGCTGATCACCGTGAGGCCGATCATGATCAGACCGAACGAGAGGTAGGGGTTCGTAGTGGAGCCGATCGCCGTCATTAGCGGCACCACCATCAGCGTGCCGAGCCCGCTATAGAGCAGCATGTTGGTCTTGCGGCCGATCCTATCCGAAAGCCAGCCGAAGAAGGGCTGGATCACCATGTAGACGAGGAGCGCCGCAGTGGAGATCTGCGATGCGGTGATCTTGTCGATATGCGCCGTGTTGAAGAGATATTTCGGCATATAGGTGGTGAAAGTATAGAAGCTCAAGGAGCCGCCGGCGGTGTAGGCGAGTACCACGCAGAACGCCCGCCAATGCTTGAAAAGGGCCGAAAAGGTCCCCGATTCCTTCGAGGCCATGTCCTCTTTGGTCGCCGTCTCCGCGAGCGACGAACGTAGGAACAGCGCCACCACGGCCGCCATCGCACCGATGAAGAACGGGATGCGCCAGCCCCAGGCAGTGAGCTGCTGGGCGGTGAGGAAGCTCTGCAGAATGATCAGCACCAGCGAGGCCAGAAGCTGTCCGCCGATTAGGGTAACGTACTGGAACGAGGCGAAGAATCCACGCTGACCCTTCAGGGCGACCTCGCTCATGTAGGTGGCGCTGGTGCCGTACTCGCCGCCCACGGAAAGGCCCTGGATCATACGTGCGAGCAAGAGCAGGGCGGGAGCCCAGTGCCCCACGCTGGCATAGGTCGGTAGCACGGCGATCATGAGCGATCCGCCGCACATCATCAGCACCGAGATCATCATCGAGGTCTTGCGGCCAAGGCGATCGGCGATACGGCCGAACAACCAACCACCGATGGGGCGCATGAAGAATCCGACCGCGAACACGGCGGCGGATTTCAGGAGCTGACTGGTATCGTCGCCTTCGGGAAAGAAGACCGGCGCAAAGTAGAGGGCAAAGAAGGCGTAGCAATAAAAGTCGAACCACTCGACGAGATTACCCGACGACGAGCCCACGATGGCGAATATCCGCCGACGGCGGTCTTCCGGATCGTCAGGCTTCGAAGGATCGATCGCGATAGCGTCGGACATGGGCACTCCCTACCATCCTTGTCGGAGCCCTACCTGGGCCTCTTGGTCGGCGACGTTAAGCGGCGATGGAGAATTCACAAGCGCCTCAACGCGGCTTTCCTACAGCAGGCTGCAAATGTCATCCATTCCCTCATCCCCATCGCCCTTCCCGCCATGGCAAAGGTACGTCATCGTCTTCTCCAAGTGGAAATACTTGGAAGTCCGTTACCGTGAAGCTCGGGCTTAAGTTGCCTGTGCAGTGTGATGACGACGTGGGAAGTAGTTTTAAATCGCGGAACGGTTTTGGCAGTCTTTCCGTTTCGGCTTCGCGTCGGCGCCGCGTGGCGTCAGCAATCAACCAAGAGATGGACTGACTGACATGAGCAAGCTCTTGCGGAGTACGGTGACGGCTGCCGTTCTCGTCGTCGGTGCGGCGAGTGCTTTCGCCCAAGGTGGGCCTGGAGCAGGTGGCGGTGCGGGTGGCGGCGCAGCGGCAGGCGCCGGTGCGCCCGGCGGTGGCGCAGGTGGTGCCGGATCGGCTGGTGGCGCCGGTGGCGGCGGAGCCGAGCGTGGTGGAGCCGCAGGTGGTATGGAACGCGGTGGTGCCTCGGGGGATCGCGGCGGCCCTGCGGGTGAGCGCGGTGGCGCGGCTGGAATGGAGCGAGGCGGTGATGCTGGCGGCGAACGAAATGGCCGCATGGAGCAGGGCGAACGCCCGAGTGCTGGCAGCAGGAGCGATCCCGCAGCCCGGCCGGATCGAGACGGCAAGTCTGATCGAGACGGCAAGTCTGACCGAGACGGCAAGGCTGAGCGAGACGGCAGGGCCGATCGTGATGAGCGGATGGACGGAAGCGGCAAGGCCGATCGCGGCCTGAAGGATGGCAAAGCGGATCGTGGCGAGAGGAGCGACAGCGACCGGGGTGATCGAGCCGGGCGTCGAGATCGTGCGGGCCGAGGCGATAGCGGCGCCGTGCGCGGGGCTTATGGCCGACTGGGTGCTCCGCAGCGTACAGAATTTCGCCAGAGCGTACTTCGTCGCGGGATCCCCCGTCTTGCCGCTGGTGCTTTCGCTCTGACGGTGGGGACCGCAATCGCCCGAAGCTACACTCTCTACGACCTGCCGCCTGACATCGTGCAGATCGTGCCCGAATACGAAGATTACCGATACGTACTTGTCGACGACGACATCGTCATCGTCGACCCGGACACCTATGAGATTGTGGACGTCATCCGCGGTTGATCTTCATCTGTGGTGTCCTCGAGGGGAACTTCCTCTGGCGAAGCGCATACGCTGTCGAATTGTGAACCGTAGCGCGTGATGCTTTGCCGGATCGAAGTGGTGACGTGAGAACAGAGTCCAGGCTCCGGACAAGCTGTCATCAGCGATCCGGAGCCTGGATGTTTCAGGCAAGGGCTTATGTTTGGTCCGCGTATCAAACGACCTGCGAGGTTGGGCCTCTTCCTCTTACTAAACTCTGCAGCGCCGCATGAGTGCAACAGGCTAGGTTGAGAACGTCATTCTCAGGCTGCGCCTGACGCGTGCGCTTGGCGAGATCACAGCGAGGTGAAAGACTGAGACTTCTATGCGAGTGATCGCAGCGAGTTTCGCTTTCCGGCAGGAGGGCAGCTAAGTCAGGGCCTTTCAGCAGGCCTTTGGCTACTCATGTGCCGAGCTTCGAATAAAGGTCGCCAGTGTCTCGACATTAATCCCCGAAGCCGGGGCGTCGTCGGCCATTGGTTCAGTTTCCTTCAAGTCGTGGCAGAGCTTTCTTGGAGAAGCGAAGTCTTGTCCGGTGAGATGAACGCAATGACGCTCAGCGCCCGTTGCGGTCGAGCATCTTCGAGACTACCCGAGCAGTGTAATCCACCATCGGCACGATCCGCGCGTAGTTAAGTCTCGTCGGGCCGATGACACCAACGACGCCGACGATTTTCTGAGAACCGTCCCGGAAAGGTGCGGCGATCATCGACGAGCCGGAAAGCGAGAACAGTTTATTCTCCGAGCCGATGAAGATGCGCACTCCTTCTCCACCCTCGGCGCGGGAGAGCAGTTCGATCACATCCTTTTGCGTTTCAAGGTCGTTGAAGAGTAGGCGGATGCGTTCGAGATCCTCCACCGCGCGCAGGTCGTCGAGAAGGTTGGCTTGGCCGCGCACGATTAATTGACGTGCGTCGGACGGCCCGACGGTGGTGGCTAGGCCCGCATCCACCAGGCGCTCGGTAATGACGTCCAGTTCGCGCTTCATCGCCTCGCGGCCGGCCTCGATCTCGGCGCGCAAGCCTCCCAGTGTGCGTCCATGAAGGCGGGCATTGAGGTAGTTGGAGGCTTCCTGCAGGGCGCTGGCCGGAAGGCCCGGGGGCAGATCCAGGAGGCGGTTCTCCACCGAACCGTCATCCGACACCAGTACGACGAGGGCGCGGGCTGGATCGAGCCGGACGAATTCGATGTGTTTCAGGTGCACGTTTGTCTTGGTGGTGAGCACGACGCCTGCTCCCCGGGAAATTCCGGACAGCAGCGTCGAGGCCTCGGCCAAGGCGCTTTCGAATGTGTGGCCAGATGCGGCGGCACGCATTTGGGCCTCGATCCGCTCCTGCTCCTCGCGCCCGACATCGCCGATCTCCAGCATGGCATCGACAAAGAAGCGCAGGCCCATTTCCGTCGGAAGTCGGCCGGCGGATGTGTGAGGCGCGAAGATCAGGCCAGAATGCTCCAGATCCGCCATGACATTGCGGATCGAGGCCGGCGACAGCGCCATGGGCAGGATGCGTGCGAGGTTGCGGGATCCTACAGGTTCGCCCGTCGTGAGGTAGCTCTCCACGATCTGTCGAAAGATCTCGCGTGTGCGCTCGTTTAGAGCCGCGAGGGGCTGGAGCTGCTGAGAAGAGAAGGGGCGGGGGCGATCGTTCAATGGGTTCTTCCTGAGCGGCGATTGTGTCCGGCTCTGCCCTCGCGCACAACCTCTAGGCCCGCGGCATCGACGTTGTTCTCCGGCAATCCGCTTCGTCCAAAAGGAATGCCCTTTGCGTCGCGGTGCGGCCGGCCGCGAAACTCCGCCATCTGTCGGATGGCGCCGTGGCGGAGGCATGCGGGTTCCGTCTTGGCTCGCATCGATACCCGTTTCCTCGCAGATGAGCGACGCCGTGCCCGACCTTGATACCGTCGTCAGAGAAATCGCCGAGGAGATGGCTGACCGGCCAGACCGAGGTGAGGTCGCCACCTACATCCCGGAACTCGCCCGTGTCGATCCGAAGGCCTTCGGAATTGTCGTCATCGATGCTGACGGGCATGTGGCGGCAGGAGGTGACAGCGACACTTCATTCTCGATCCAAAGCATCTCTAAGGTGTTCACGCTGACTCTGGCCCTCGGCATGGCGGGAGATCGGCTCTGGCGCCGAGTCGGTCGCGAGCCGTCCGGCAGTCCTTTCAACTCCATTGTCCAGCTCGAGCGTGAGCGCGGCATCCCCCGCAATCCGTTCATCAATGCCGGTGCCATCGCGGTGACCGACACGATACTGTCGGGCCACCAGCCCCGGGAAGCGCTCGGTGAAATCCTGCGCTTCATGCAGTTCCTCGCCCAGGACCCGACCATTACCATTGACGACGCGGTGGCCGCCTCCGAGCTGCGCACGGGTTTCCGTAATATCGCGCTTGCCAACTACATGAAATCCTTCGGCAATATCGATAACCCGGTCGATTTCACCCTGGGTGTTTATTTCCATCATTGCGCCATCGGCATGTCGTGCCGGCAGCTAGCCACGGCGAGCCGCTTCCTCGCTCATTCCGGCCGCAACCCTCTCACCGGGCATTCCGTGGTCTCTCCGGAGCGCGCCAAGCGTATCAACGCAGTCATGCTGACTTGCGGTCACTACGACGGGTCCGGCGAATTCGCTTATCGTGTTGGCCTTCCCGGCAAAAGTGGCGTCGGCGGCGGAATTATCGCGGTGGCCCCCGAAAAAGCGTCGATCGCGGTATGGTCGCCGGGCCTCGACGCATCTGGTAATTCGCATCTCGGCCGGATCGCCCTCGAGATGCTCACTCGGCGCCTTGGCTGGTCGATCTTCGGCGCGTGAACTCAGTAGGGACGGTAATCCCCTACGCCCCATCGTAATGTAGGCGAAAAGAAGCGTGTTGCACCGAGGTAGCCAAGCGACTTGTTCATTGAGACCCGCTTGCCTTCCAAATGAGCAAAAAAGAATGCCTGCCGCAGACCCTGCGACAGGCATCGATTATAATTGGCGCAAAAGCCTTAATTGTCTGCCTAATATTTAGGCGGCCGCTTTCGCCTCGTCGGCGGTTGAAACCGTCGCGATCGTCTTCAGGATCTGCGAGGCGATCTGGTAGGGGTCCCCCTGGCTGTTGGGACGGCGGTCTTCCAAGTAGCCCTTATACTCATTGTTGACGAAGCTGTGGGGCACCCGGATCGAGGCACCACGATCGGCGACGCCATAGCTGAACTCGTTGATCGCAGCGGTCTCGTGCTTGCCGGTCAACCGCATGTGGTTGTCAGGCCCGTAGACCGCGATGTGGTCGTCCAGGTTTTCCTTGAACGCTGCCATGAGCGCTTCGAAATAGGCCTTGCCGCCCACCGTGCGCAGGTGCTCCGTAGAGAAGTTCGCGTGCATGCCGGAGCCGTTCCAATCCGTCGCACCGAGCGGCTTGCAATGGTACTCGACATCGATCTCGTAGGTCTCGCACAGGCGCTGGAGAAGGTAGCGAGCGACCCACATCTCGTCGGCGGCTTTCTTGGAACCCTTGCCGAAGATCTGGAATTCCCACTGGCCCTTGGCCACCTCGGCGTTGATGCCCTCGTGGTTGATACCGGCATCGAGGCACAGGTCGAGATGTTCCTCGACGATCTTGCGAGCGATGCTGCCGACTTCCTTATAGCCGACGCCACAATAATAGGGACCCTGCGGGGCAGGGTAGCCGGTGGCGGGGAAGCCGAGGGGGCGTCCGTCCTTGTAGAAGAAATACTCTTGCTCGAAGCCGAACCAGGCGCCGTCATCATCGAGGATGGTTGCGCGCTTGTTCGAGACGTGCGGGGTGACGCCGTCCGGCATCATCACTTCACAGAGAACGAGGACGCCATTCTTGCGAGTGCTATCGGGGAAGTGGCGCACAGGCTTCAGCATACAGTCGGAGCTGCCGCCCTCGGCCTGCATCGTCGAGCTGCCATCGAAGCCCCACAGCGGAAGCTGCTCAAGGGTCGGGAAGCCATCGAATTCCTTGATCTGGGTCTTGCCACGCAGGTTCGGCACCGGCGTGTATCCATCGAGCCATAGATACTCGAGCTTATATTTCGTCATTTCGAGCCTCTCGTACCTCAAGCGATCCGACAGCCGGGTTTCCCCTCACATCGTTCGCGGCCGTTCGTAGCCGGATTCGCCGTTAGCATATCTCATGCCAATGACTTGCACGGACGGTTGATGGCTGTGCGTTCCGCGGAGAGCGTGGCCGATGAGAGATAGTGACATGGCAGGGACGACGGTCTGGAACATGCCGGCTACCTGCCAACCTGAATCACCCAAGTGGGAGAAAAACGAGTTCGGGTCATGATTCTAACGGGCGTCTACAGACGATCACCGCTCGCTCATTCCGGTGCATTCTGTCGAGCGAGGATGGAGGCTCGACGAATTTAAAGGAATAAAAGCCTTATTCTGATCGGCCTATGCTTAATCCCGAAAAAAAAATTTATAATCTCCCCAGGTCGTGCGTCGTTTTTCGTCGAACATGCGTTGCACCGCATCCGCACCCAGCGGTCGACGAAACAAACATCTGTCAAACGGAGCCCGTCCTGATGAAGAACCCAACCCTGTCCGCCATGGCGAAGACCTTCGCCATCGTGGTCGCCCTGGTGGGCGCGATGATCCTGGGAACGCCCCGTGGTGCTGAAGCCGCGCCGATGGCGGTATCCAGCGAAGTCGCCGGCGCGGCGAACGCGGCCGCCACCGAGGTTCAATACGGCGGCGGACACTGGCGCCACCACGGCCGGCATCATCGCCGCCATTTCGGCCATCATCGCGGTCGTCATTTCGGCCATCATTACGGTCGTCGCTTCGGTCATCACCATCACCGCCGCCATTTCGGTCATCATCATCGCCGCTTCTATCGCTACTGAGGCCCGAGTTTGGGGTGCGCCGCGAGGCGCGCCCCTACCTTACGTCGCTGCGCTTGCCGGTAGCCGAACCGCGGCCTAAGAGCCCGGACGACCATCCCGGAACCCGACCAAGGAGAGTGCCCATGCGGCCCTCGAAGCGCGCGAACGACGAATTGCGCAACGTGACTCTGGAGCGCTCCGTCGCCCGTTATGCCGAGGGTTCGTGCCTCGTGACGTTCGGTCAAACGAAAGTTCTTTGCACCGCCTCCCTCGAAGAGCGCGGTCCGCCATGGCTGCGCGGCTCGGGAAAGGGCTGGGTCACCGCCGAGTACTCCATGCTCCCCCGCGCTACCCATGAACGCACCCGCCGCGAGGTAAATTCCGGCAAGCCCTCCGGACGGACGCAGGAGATCCAACGGCTGATTGGCCGCTCGCTCCGCGCCGTCACCAATCTTCCCGCCATCGGCGAGCGCCAGATCACCGTGGATTGCGATGTGATTCAAGCGGATGGCGGCACTCGCACTGCCGCGATCACGGGCGCTTGGATCGCCCTGCATGATTGTTTCACCTGGATGCGCGGGCGCTCCATCATTTCCGTCGATCCCCTACGTGAGCATGTCGCCGCCATTTCCTGCGGCATCTACAAAGGCACCCCCGTGTTGGATCTCGAATACGCCGAGGATTCGGCCGCCGAGACCGATGCGAACTTCGTCATGACCGGCTCCGGCGGCCTCGTGGAGGTGCAGGGCACCGCCGAGGGAAAGCCCTTTTCGGAAGCCGAACTCATCGAGTTGCTGCGCCTAGCCCGCGGCGGCGTCGAGCAACTCGTCGCCCTTCAGAAGCAGGCGATCGCATGAGCGCGCCGCGCATTCTCACCGGGCGAGTTGTCATCGCCACTCATAATGGCGGCAAGCTCGTGGAGATGCGTGAGCTGCTGATGCCCTTCGGTGTCGAGGCCGTCTCTGCCGGCGAACTCGGCTTGCCGGAGCCCGAGGAGACCGGGACGATGTTCGCGGAGAACGCAGCGATCAAGGCTATCGCTGCGGCGCAGGCTTCGGGCCTGCCCGCCTTCGCTGACGATTCCGGACTTTGCGTCAACGCCCTCGATGGCGCACCCGGACTGTTCTCCGCCCGCTGGGCGGGGTCGAGCAAAGACTTCTCCAGTGCGATGGCTCGCATCGCGGCCGAGCTCGATAAGCGCGGAGCCACGACCCGCCGGGCTCATTTTGTCTCGGCCCTCGTCATCGCTTGGCCCGATGGCCACACCGAAACGTTCGAAGGCCGCGTCTTCGGCGATCTTGTAGAGCCGCGCGGCTCACAAGGCTTTGGCTACGACCCGATGTTCCTGCCCGACGGCTACGACCGAACCTTCGGTGAGATCTCCTCAGAGGAGAAGCACGGTGTCGATTGGCAGAGCGGAAATGCGCTGTCGCACCGGGCACGGGCCTTCGTGCTGCTGGCCCAAAGTTGCCTGCAGCGTCCGGTCTGACCGGTCTCGTCTAGATTGAGATTGGATGACCCTGATCTCAGTCGTGCCGACGGGAGCAGGTGGATTCATCGACGGCCGCAACGGTCTCTCACCGAGACCTTCTTGTGGCGGATGAATCCAAGAAGGGGGCGTAGGCTGAGCGCGGGATGTCTCCGGGACCATTGCCAAAACTGTTATCCGCGCGCACATCCGTTGAATGACCGACTCTTCAGGACCGGACCACCCGACCCGCGACGCCGGGTTCGGAATCTATGTCCATTGGCCTTTCTGCGCTTCGAAATGCCCCTATTGCGACTTCAATAGCCATGTCCGCCATGCCCCGGTGGATGAAGGACGTTTCCTGGCGGCATTCCGGACCGAGATCGCCCATGTCGCGGCGCGCGTTCCGGGCCGCACGGTTTCCAGCATCTTCCTCGGCGGCGGCACGCCGTCCCTCATGCAGCCGTCAACCGTGGCGGGGCTTCTCGAGGCCATTGACGATGCCTGGGGGGCGGCCCCCGATATCGAGGTCACGCTGGAGGCCAATCCCACGAGCGTCGAGGCCGGTCGCTTTCGCGGCTATCGGGCCGCGGGGGTGAACCGTGTCTCGCTCGGTGTCCAAGCCATGGACGACATCTCCCTGAAAGCGCTGGGGCGCCTCCATACGGCCGCGGAGGCAATGTCGGCGGTGCAGACGGCGGCTGCCCACTTCGAACGCTACTCCTTCGATCTCATCTATGCGCGGCCGAACCAGAGCGCATCGGCGTGGCGGGCCGAGTTGAAGGAGGCCATCGCGCGGGCGGCTGAGCACCTGTCCCTCTACCAACTCACCATCGAGCCCGGCACGCCGTTCTTCGGCCTGCATGCGGCCGGCAAGCTTGTCCCACCGGACAACGACATGGCGAGGGCACTCTATGATGTGACGCAAGAGGTATGCGACGCCGCGGGCCTCCCATCCTACGAGATTTCCAATCACGCTCGCCCCGGCGCGCAATCGCGTCATAACCTCCTGTACTGGCGCTACGGCGAGTATGCCGGCATCGGTCCAGGCGCGCATGGCCGGCTTGTGACGGAAGAAGGGCGGATGGGCACCGTCACTGAGCGGGCGCCGGAGGCGTGGCTTGCTCAGGTCGAGCGCAACGGTCATGGCATCATCGAGACCGAAGCACTCTCATGTGCCGACCAGGGCGATGAGTTCCTTATGATGGGTCTGCGCCTCAAGGAGGGCGTCGACCCCGACCGTTACGCGATGCTGAAAGGCCGTCCCATCGATGCGGCGCGTGTCGAGGCTCTGATCGGCGACGGGCTCGTCACCCGCCTGGACGGAGGCCGCATCGCCGCGACCCCGCGCGGTGCGCCGGTCCTCAACGCCGTGGTGGCGGAACTCGCTGCCTGATGCTGGCCCCCGTCCGCTTGCTCATGATCTATCACATTGACCAGGGTGCATGGCCGGCCAGTGCTACCTTCTGCGCAGCCTTTCTCGACTATACTTGACGCGCAAGCCGGATCAGGTGCCAGAGGGGCCGAGCGTGCGCGGGGCCGGGCTCACGATAGCCGGTGCGCCGCTGCGGATTTCGTAGATGGCTAGAGCCCTATCGCTTACCCCCTCCGGCCGGAAGCGGAAGGTGCCGTCGATCCCCGAGAAGCCGGCCTGCGTCGTCAGCGTCGCGTCGGCGAAGCGCTGAGATCCATATTGCCGCGACAGCGCTGCCATGAGCGAGACAGCGTCGTAGGCCAGCGTCGCCACACGCGGAGGTGCAGAGCCGAACCGCGCCTGATAGCGCTGTGAGAAATCGCTGAATCCCTTCGAATCGGCCGCTGCGAACCAGCCGCCCTGCAGGGCGGGCAAGGCGAAAAGGCGCGGGTCGTTCCACACAGCCGTGCCGATGGGCTTCACTCGGCTGGGAGAAAATCCCGCCTTGGCGAGGGCCGGTGCGACGATGGCCAAGCCTTCCGGGCTTTCCGGCAGGAACAGGGCGTCAGCCTGAGCGCCAGGACCATTGATTAGGCCCGCAAGGCGCGAAATAGCTGGAGCTGGCGCGCCAGGCGCATATCGCTCGATTCCCACCAGCCGAGCACCCTTTCTGGCCACCGCCTCACGGAATTGTGCCTCGACGGCATTGCCGTAGCTGCTCTCGGGAATCAGCGCGGCGAAGGAGCGTCGTCCGGCCGCCACCGCCTCGTCGACTACCCGGTCCACCTCGGTCTGCGGCAGGAAACTGAGGAGATAGACACTGCGTGCCGCGACGCTCGCATCGGTGGAAAAGGCGATGATCGGCTTGCCCGCCGCGCGCGTGACGCCGGCAGCCGCCTGGACATTGGCCGCGAACAGAGGGCCGAGCACCAGTTCGGCGCCCTCGGACAGGGAGGCCTGGGCCGCCTCGCGTGCGCCATCAGGCGATCCGCGATCGTCCTTCACCAGAATCTGCAGGTCGGGCTTTTGGAAATCCTCGACGGCGAGTTCCGCCGCATTGCGGAGGGCCGTTCCGACGGTTGCACCGGGACCGGACAGGGGCAGGATGAGGGCGATCTTGACCGAGCCCGTGCCGATCCTCATCGCGCCCGGTGACGGCGCCTGCGGATCGCCAGCGGCGGCGATATCCGGGTCAGGAGCGGCTTTCGTGGCGCGTGGGCCGCCATCGGGGCCGCCGATGCAGCCGCTGAGCCCCCCGGCGAGCAGAAGAATCGCCACCGCCATCGCCCAAACGGGCATTGCCGGACGGTGGCCCCTTGCAAGGCTTTTCTCCATTGCACGGTACTCCTCGTCGCCGATCCGCATCTCACGCCCGATGCGCGCACGGTTAAAGCCTGGACGACAAAAGTAAATGTCGCGACACCCCCGGTGCAGGCATTCCTCCGGCCCGTGTCCCCGTGGCAATGTCTGCCTCATGACTCAGAGAATCGACAATCGGACGCGCCGCTCCAGGGCGGTCCACGATCCGGCCAAGCCCATCTCGACCTTCACCGCCTTCGGCCTCGCGGCAGAGGCGGAACCGCTCGACCCTGGCCTGCACGTGGTGGCGACCCCGATCGGCAACCTCAAGGATGTGTCGTTCCGCGCGCTCGCGACTCTGGCGGCGGCGGATACGGTGCTCGCCGAAGACACCCGCGTCACCCGCACGCTGTTGATGCATTACGGCATCACGACGCCGCTGGTCGCCTATCACGAGCATTCCAACGCGGCTGTCCGCGAGCGGATGATCGCACGGATGCAGAAAGGCGAAGCCTTGGCCCTGGTCTCGGATGCCGGGACGCCGCTGGTGTCGGATCCGGGTTTCAAGCTTGTCCAGGCTGCGATCGAGGCGGGTATTGCGGTGACGCCTATCCCCGGTCCATCGGCGGTGATGACCGCCATCGTCGCGGCGGGCCTGCCCACCGACCGATTTTTTTTCGAAGGCTTCCTGCCGCAGAAATCCGGTGCCCGGCGCAATCGCCTAGCGGCGCTCGGGCAGATCCCCGGAACACTGGTCCTGTTCGAATCACCCCACCGCCTGCCCGAAATGCTGGTGGATGCCGCCGCGATCCTCGGAGGGAGCCGGCCCGCGGCGGTCGCCCGCGAACTCACCAAGCTCTACGAGACGATCCGGCGCGGCACCCTCGCGACCCTGGCCGAGACCTTCACAGAGGAGGGGGCTCCCAAGGGCGAGGTGGTGGTGGTGATCGGGACCAACCCGGAAGAACCGCCGGAGGAGGAGGTCGAGGCCGGTCTCGATGCGGCAATCGAGGCAGCGCTTTCGCGTCACTCGATTAAGGATGCCGCTGCTCTCGTGGCCGATGCCACCGGCCAGCCCCGCCGGGTCGTCTATGCCCGGGCCCTCGTCCTCGCCAGACGTACCGATGCGGACGTCTAAGCTCCTCGATGCGAAAGGACGGCGGCGCGCCACCTACCTGCGCGGCCAGTCCGGCGAGACCTTGGCCCTCCTCGCCATGATCATGAAAGGCTATCGCCCTCTGGCCCGGCGCTTCAGCGCGAATGGCGGCGAGATCGACCTGGTCCTACGCCGCGGCTACACCGTTGCTTTCGTAGAGGTGAAGGCAAGGGCGAATCTCGAGACTGCCCTGGTCGCTATCGATGCGAAGAAACGTGCCCGGTTTTCCCGCGCCGTGCGTGCCTGGATCACGCGCAATCCCCGCTACGGGGGGATGACGTTCAGGGCGGATGCGGTGTTCGTTGCGCCGAGGACTTGGCCGCGCCATCTCCCCGACGCCTTTACGATCGAGGGACTCTGAGCCGAGAGATAACCCTCCATCCGAGGACGGAGTTGTGTCGTGTCCAGACCCGCCCACGAGCTTGATGGGGCAGGGCTGCAGGCGCCGCTGTACTCTCCGGAAGATCGGTCGCTGCTGACACGAGGCCATCAGCCAAGAACAGCGCCCGAGCGAGGTCGACCGAGGCTTATTTCTTCGCTGCCGCGAGGGCAGCGATCAGGGTGCGCTTCAGATCGGCCTGGCTGAATGGCTTCTGGACCACGAGACGATCACGGAACGGCTCACGAATCCCCGCGCCGCCGTAGCCCGTCGAGAAGACGATGGGCAGGTCGCGCTCGGTGATCGCTTCGGCCACCGGATAGATCGGCTCGCCGGCGACGTTGACGTCGAGGATCGCGACTTCGAAGGTCTCGTTCCGAGCCATTTCCAAAGCCGTCGCAAGACGCGCAGCGGGACCGACTACGGTACACCCGAAGTCGAGCAGCATGTCTTCGAGCAGCATCGAGATGGCCGCTTCGTCCTCCACCACCAGAACCCTGGCGCCGTCGAGGAGAGTGTCGTTCTGTTCAGCACTCACGCTGGGGATTCTTCCCTTCGATTCGTTCCTGCCCGGAACGGTGCCGTCATCCGTAGCCTCGCAGGCTTGCCATCTGTCGGGGTGGCGGGAATGACGTATGGCTCCTGCGGCAACGGTCGAGCCGTCGCCCGTTCCGCTTGGCGTGTCAAGGCGCAGAAAGTGGCCTCGGCGGTTCAGGATCGGGTTAATGTTATCGGACGATACATTTTCACGCACATCGCCGATACCTGTGGCATGCGGAGCAAGCGAGGGCGCGGCCTCATGACCACTCATCGTCGCGGCGCCCTGGTAATGCTGGGCGCGGCGTCCTTCGCGGCTGCATCTCCTGTCCGAGCTGAGCGGCCCCTCGTCGTGGCCTCGAAAAGCGATACGGAGGGAGCGCTCACGGGGGCGATGATCGCCCTGGCGCTCGAGCATCTCAACGTCCCGGTGGTGCGCAAGCTCGGCCTCGGCCCGACCCTGATCGTCCGCGGCGCCCTGCTGTCCGGCGACGTGGATATCTACCCGGAATATACCGGAAACGGAGCGTTCTTCACCGGCACCGAGGCCGATCCTGCCTGGAAGATCCCTCAGGACGCCTACGAGACCATCCGGCGGAGCGATGCCGAAAAGGGGCTGATCTGGCTCGCCAGGGCGCCCGCCAACAACACCTGGCTCATCGCCCTCAACGGCGCTTTCGCGCGGGAGCGGCATCTGGTCACGATGGCGGATTTCGCCAAGGCGGCGAATGACGGCCTGATCCTGCTGGCCGCGTCAACCGAGTTCGTGGAGAGCCCGGCGGCTTTGCCGTCCTTCGAGGCGGCCTACCGTTTCAGCCTGCCCCTCGACCGCATCATCAGCCTGCCCGGCGGCGATACGGCGGTGACGGCCCGGGCGGCGGCACAGCGGATCAGCGGGGTCAATGCCGGGATGGTCTATGGCACCGACGGGGCTCTCTCCGCCCTGGACCTCGTGGTGATGAGCGATCCCGCTGCGGCCCAGATCGTCTATGAGGTCGCGCCGGTCATCCGCGCCGCCGCTTTGGAGCGATTTCCGGCGATCGGCCCGGCCCTGGCCCGCATTTTCGCCGGTCTCGACGCGCCGACCCTTCGCCGGCTGAACGCGCGGATCACCGTGGACGGCGAGATCGCGGAAAAGGTCGCGCGCGACGACCTCACGGAGCGCGGGCTGATCGGATGAGAGCGGAATCGGACCCGCGTTCGAACCGCCATCGGGCGGCTTTTCATGCGTCATCGGCCGGGCTTTTCGGGGCCGGCCTTCTCATCGCATTCCTCCATCGGATGGCGCTGCTCGATATCGCGCCGAATCGCCTCCTGCCCGGCGCTCCCGTGGCTGCGTCCGGGTTCGGCGATGGGTCGATCGGCCTGGTCTCGCTGCTGTCGCTGGCCGGTCTCGTCCTTTTCGCGACGCTGCCCCGACGCATGGGCGGTGTGCTCGCCGTCGGCCTCTTCGCGGCGGCCTGGGCTTTCCTCCTGCTCGGCCTCGGGGCGGAGGCCACTCGTCGCCTCGCCTCCATGCCGCCGGCTGCGAGAGCCAGCCTCGGCTCCGGGTTCTGGATGGCCTCGGCCTGCCTCCTGGCCTTCGCCGGAGCCAGCATCGGACGCGCCCGGATCCGCGGGCTCGGAGTGGTCGCCGCCCTCGCTGCCGCGGGAATCCTGATCGCGGCGTGGCACGGCGGCGGGTTGGACCGGCTCTCGCTGGTCGTGGAATATGCCGGGCGGCAGGAGACTCTGCATCGGGCCGTCGCCGAGCATCTGCTCCTCTCGGGCGGGGCGATCGTCCTGGCGCTTCCGGCGGCGGTGATTCTGTCGCTCTGGCGCTCGGGGGAGGGAATCGTCGGGCTCGTCGTGAGCGGCATACAGGTGATTCCCGCCGTCGCCTTATTCGGCGGCCTCGTCGCCCTGGTCTCCGGGTTGGTCCGCGCCGTGCCGGCCCTGCGCGATCTCGGCCTTTCGGCGCTGGGGCCATGGCCCGCCCTCATCGGCATCGCCGCCTACCTGCTGCTTCCGCTCTGGCGCGGGATCGGCACGGCCCTGCGCTCCGCCGACCCCGCCGCCATCGATGCCGCCGAGGCCATCGGCCTGACGAGGGGGCAGATCTTGCGGCAGGTTAGGCTGCCGCTCGGCGCGCCGGTGCTCGTGGGAGCCTTGCGGGTCGCGACGGTCCAGAGCCTCGGCCTCGCGACACTGGGCGCCCTCATCGGCGCAGGCGGCCTCGGGCGGATCGTGTTCGACGGCATGGCCCAGTTCGCGCCCGACCTGATCCTCCTCGGCGCCATCCCCATCGTCGCCCTGTCGCTGGCGGCGGAAGCGGCCTTGAGCGCGATGGAGGCAAGCTGCCGTGCGAGGTGGCGCGCATGACCCACCGCCTACGCCCGGCCTTCGGTATCTTCCTGGTCGGAGCCATCTTCGCGGCGATGAGCCATCCCTCCCTGGCCGCCTGGATCGTGGCCGGCCTCGGCGAGGAGCCGCGACGGGGCCTGAGCGCCGAGCGGTTGCTGGCCCTCGCGACGCATCATCTCGGCCTCGCCGCGCTCGGGCTCGCCCTGGTGGCCGTCCTCGGCCTCGGTCTCGGCATTCTGGTGACGCGCGCGTTCGCCGCGCCCCTGCGCGGCGGCATCGACGGCATCGCCGCCGCCGCGCAGGCGGTGCCTCCGGTGGTGATGGTGGCGCTGGCCCTGCCCATCCTGGGCTTCGGCGGGCCGCCGACCCTATTGGCCCTCGTGGCCTACGGCATCATGCCGGTCCTGCGCGGCACGGTGGGCGCGCTGGAATCGGTCTCGCCCGAGGCCCGCGAGGCGGCGGAGGCCTTGGGCTTCACGCCGATCCAGATCCTGCTCCGGGTGGAACTGCCCCTGGCGCTGCCGGGCCTCGTCGATGCCCTGCGCACGGCCCTCGTCCTCGCCATCGCCACCACGGCGGTGGGAGCCCTGGCGGGAGCCTCCACCCTCGGCACCCCTATCGTCGCCGGGCTGCAGAACCAGAACGTCCTGCCGATGCTGCAGGGCGCGCTCGCCACCGCCGCCCTGGCCTTCCTCTGCGACGCGGTGCTGCTCGGGCTGGCGAGTTTGGTTTCGGCGGACCGAGCGCGGCAATGAATGGGCTTCGTAAAGGCGGCGACCGTTTATGCGATCTAAAATCGACGACGGGTCGGAGCCTGTTAAAATTGATTTCCCATGCTTTACCTCATCCTGAGGTGCCGCGTAGCGGCCTCGAAGGAGGGCTCCAGAACCCGCTACGCGAACTGGAAGGCTCCTTCGAGGCCTTCGCTGCACTTCGGCACCTCAGGATGAGGTGGTCGGCTGGGGATGATGAGCTCAAGCCGTCGGCGCGGTCGCTGCCGGGCCTGTTCGAACGTCACGAGGCGGTATGACAAACCCCACGGCGCAGGACATCGCGGCATTGCGGAGCGAGTGGATCACCGGAGGTCGGCTGGTCGTCGGGGACGATTCCTCTCCGTCGGACCATGAATCCGTCTACCGATGGGTCTTGAACTTCATCGACCGCAGCGCTGACGATCCCGACTACAGCACCGTCCTCGGCCTGATTTATCATAGCCTGAACTTCGATATCCCGTTCAGCGCGACCCAGTCCGTTCGGGACGATCTGATGCACATAGCGCGGAGAAAACTCGATGATCCGCATTGGCGCAGACACCCGCCCTAGCTCTCGGGCTGCGAGAGTTCCTTTGCATCAGCGGGGACGCGAGGCTGCCGAGGGCGAAACGCGATAAAGCCGACGGAGTGAAGGGCAGCCGAGGATGGCACGCCGACCGGATTGGTCACCGTGCCAAAGGTTGGACCCGATGCGCTCACGGGCCGCCTCAATGCCTGCGTGCGCGACGGTCCGGGGCGGATTGCCGTCTTGCATGGACCGCTCGAAGTTGTTGGCAAGGAGAAGCCCGAGGGGGAGCGGGGCTCCCCGACAGCTCTCCCCAGTGGTGCTCGCCTCGGAGATCACCTCGTCGGTCCGATGCTGAACGAGGACATCGAGCGGCGGCAGAAATCGTAGACATGCCATTGCCACCCAATCGATCTTGGCTTTCACGGCCCTATCGGCCCGCCAACGGCTCAGATCGCCGGACGTTGGAAGCCGGTAACGTTGCCGGACCGTCGCGGTAGGGTCCTGGCCTTGCGTCCCGAAGCAGACGTTGCCGTTGATGCTGGACGTCGCGTGCCCGAAAACATCAGTTCTTCGTAGCCGGCGTGGAACAAGAAAACGCGGTATCAGGCCACAAGATCTTTCGAAGCACGGGCGTATTGAAGAGCATCGCGCGCTGAAAGTGGTTTGCTCAGCAAGTAGCCTTGTGCCTCTGTGAAACCCTCTCGACGTGCGTGGGCAAGCTGCATTTCGTCCTCGACACCCTCGGCGGTGATGCTCGCGCCCAGCCGTTCAGCGAGGCCGACGATGGCGCGCACGATCGCGGCCGTATCGGCATTGCCGATTTCGTGGATGAAGGAACGGTCGATCTTGATCTTGTCGAATGGGAATCGCCGCAGATAACTCAAGGACGAAAAGCCGGTGCCGAAATCATCGAGGGCTATGTGTACTCCAATCTCACGCAGCCGATGCAGGCAACGGATTGCGCTCTCCGTATCACTCATCAGCACGCTCTCGGTGATTTCGAGCTCGAGACGATGCGGCGGCAGACCTGACGCCGCCAGCGCCGTCACAACAGCATGCTCCAAACCAAGTTCGGCGAATTGCACGGTTGAGGCGTTCACCGCGACCTTGAGGTCGCCGGGCCATCCCGCCGCTTCGCAGCATGCATCCTTCAGGGCCCAGGCACCGAGCTGGACGACCAAGCCGATTTCTTCGGCCAGTGGAATGAAGTCTCCGGGCGAGACGAGGCCCCGCGAAGGACTTCTCCAACGCATGAGCGCCTCGAAGCCGCTCAACATATCGTTCTCGAGGCGGATGATCGGCTGGTAGTACAACTCGAACTCACCCAGCCGAACGGCTTCGCGAAGGTCTAGTTCGAGCGCATTGCGTTCGGCTATCGCCGCATCCATCTCAGGCTCGTAGTAGCGGTAAGTGCTCCGACCTGCGGCCTTGGCGCGGTAGAGCGCGATATCGGCATTCTTGAACAACTGGTCCGGATTGCAGCCATCCTGCGGCCCCAGCGCGATGCCAATACTGATCCCGACACTGACTGCGCGGCCCTCGATATCGAAAGGCAGCTTCACGGCGTCGATGACCTGCTGCGCTGTAGTGCTGGAATTCTGCGGATGGTCGAGTCCTCTGAGAACGATCGCAAACTCGTCGCCGCCGAGCCGAGCGACAGTGTCTCCCTCACGGATCGCCGCGGTAAGCCGTTCAGCGACCTTGCGCAGAAGGGTGTCGCCCGCCGGGTGTCCCATGCTGTCGTTCACGGATTTGAAACGATCGAGATCGCAGGCGAGCACCGCGAAGAAGTGTCCGCGTCGTTCCGCGCTCACCATTTCACGGTCGAGGCGATCCCAAAATAGGGTGCGGTTGGGCAATCCGGTGAGCGCATCATACAACGCCAGATACTCGATCTGCTGCTCCGCTTGTTTGCGCGCCGCGATGTCGATCTGTGTGCCGACGATGCGGAGTGGAGCCCCTGTGGCATCACGCGCGACGATCTTGCCGCGCGACAGGACCCACGTGTAGGCACCGCTTTTGTTGCGGACGCGTTGCTCGCATTCGTAGATCTTCGTCTTTCCCTCTATGTGGTCGGCCAGCTGCCTTCGAGACTGCTCGATGTCGTCAGGGTGCGTAAGTCGTATCAAGGACCGCACATGACCCTCGATCTCGCCCGGCTCGTAGCCGAGCATTGTCTGCGAGCGGTCTGAGAACCAGACCTTTCCTGTCGCGACATCCCAGTCCCAAAGGCCGTCGCTGCCGCTATCGAGGGCGAGCGCAAGACGCTCTTCGCTGATCCGCAATGCGGTCTCACTGGTCCGCAAGGCGCGATTGGCTCGGCGCATGCGGTCGGCGAACAGGGCGAGCGCGGCAAAGCCCAGGATCGCAAGCATGACCGCGGCGATGCCGGAGGCGAGGGCGAGACGCGGCAGCCCAGACACCGAAGCAGGTTCCGCTCCGTCAGGGGTGATCTGCACAGCGCCCATGGCGGTGAAGTGCAATCCCGCGATCGCGACGGTCAGAAGCGTCGCAGCGACACCGATCGGATATTTCAGCCCCCGATGCCTGAAAGCGACGAATGCGGCGGCTGAAAAGCTACAACCGATCAGCACCGAGGCGAAGACGAGCGTTCGATCCCAGGCAAAAGCTCCAGGAAGCTGGATGCTCGCCATGCCGATAAAATGCATGGCCGCCACGCCCAGCCCGAGAACGATCCCGGCGCCCGCCGCCATGGCTGAATTGGTGGCCCAACGTCCGAACGCCAGTGCGACCACCGACGCCAGTATGGCAGCCATCAAGGATAGCAGCGTCAAGCGCGTATTGTAGCTGACGACGAGTCCCGGATCATAACCGAGCATACCGATGAAATGCGTACTCCAGACCCCGGCTCCAGCTGAGAAACCCGCCGCCAACAGCCACGCCAAAGGTTCCAGGCCCCGGCTCTTAGTTGACTGGCGGGCAAGCCGCAGCGCGGTATGGCTCGAAACCCAGCATACGATAGCAGCAAGGGGCAAGACCCAGGCGTCGTGCTGCGCGCTTAGGCAGAGAAGGGCGCGGTACATTGACGAATACCCTGTGGTTTTATGTCGACCACGCTGCCGTCAAGAGCCTTAATAAATTTAAACTATTTCTCGATGAATACGATTGAGATCAGGGCTATACAGTGAACCTCCGTTTCTCCGGTTGTGCACTCTATCCCGCCCGGTGGCCTGAAAGCCGACTTACTCACGAGCTGCTCGGGTCGGAACCTGCCCCTCCTCCGTTCGAACTGCGCACGTCCCAACTCTACGCCCAAGTCACCTCACTCGTCCTTGAACACCACCTTCGCGCCGCGCTCGATGCGGGTGGCGAGGTCGCGGGCGTCCCAGTTGGTCAGGCGGATGCAGCCGTGGGATTCGGTCTTGCCGACCTTCTCCGGCTCTGGCGTGCCGTGGATGCCGTAGGACGGGATCGACAGGTCGATCCAGACGATGCCGACCGGGTTGTTCGGGCCGGGGCGGATCGAGAAGGTCTTGTTCGTCTTCACGCCCTTGAAGGCGTATTTCGGGTTGTAGGTATAGACCGGCGCGAAGGCGACGCCCTTCACCTTGGCCTCGCCTGAGGGGGCCGGCTTCTCGGCGCTGCCGATGGAGGCGGGGTAATAGGCCCGCAAGGTGCCGTCCTCGCCGAAGCCTCGGACATGCCTGGTGACCTTGTCGACCTCGACCCGCGCGATGTCCTTCTTCGGGGCGTCATCCTTCTTCGGGGCGTCATCCTTCTTTGGGGCGTCATCCTTCTTGAAGGTATCGTCGCTCTTGGGCGCATCGTCCTTCTTCGACGTGTCCGTGCCTTTGTCCGCAGCCGGCTTGTCTGCGGATTTGCCGTCCGATGCGTCGCGGGCCTTGTCTTCAGATTTGCCGCTGGACTTGCTCTTGGACTTCGCCTCGTCCTTTGCCGGCTTGCCGGTCTCGAGCGGAGGGACCGCTGCCACGACGATGCCGGTGCCCGCCTTGTCGAAGGCGGCGTCGGGGTTCAGGGCGCTGAGGAGATCGCGCGACATGTGGAATCGCTCGGCCAGCATCTCGCGCGGATTGGTGTAGTTCATCGCCTCGAGATCGGCCTGCTCTTCCATCTTGGCGGGGATCTTTTCCGCGAAGGGGCCCGAGGCGTCGGTGTCGGTGATCGTGTAGGTGGCCACCACCGGGTCGGCGCTGGAGGCGGCCAGCTTGTCGAAGAGCTCCTGGTTCAGGGTCTGGCTCGCAGGCAGCCCCTGGGCCACGGCGAAGGCCGACAGGGCGTTGCGCATGTTCTCGCCGTCCCGCCCGTCGATGGCGCCGGGGGAGAAATGCGCCCGGTCGAGCAGCACCTGGACTTTCACCAGCAGCGGCTGAGGACGCTTGTCCTTGCCCTTCGCCCGCGCTTTCTTGCTCTCCTTCTTGCCGCCACCCTCGGGCGTCTCTGGCGCCGAGAAGGTCGCGCCGTTGATCGCCTCGGCGGTCAGGGCCTCGCCGGGAGCGTCCTTGTCGGAGCTCGCCTTGCTGGCCTCCGAGGATGTGTTTCCCGCCGGCTTCGCCACTGCCGCGTTCGGAGCCGCGAGGCAGACAAGAGCCATGAGCGCGACGGCGCTCGGCAGGGGCAGATGGGGCATCGGGAGATCAACTTTCGCCTAGGGATCGACAGCTTCGTTCCTTCAAGCCGGCTCGACCCTTCGGCGTTCCACCGCTCCTACTGGCAGAGACCAAGTCTTATTGGCAGAGGCGATGTCCCGCATTCCTCTCGCGTTCGTCGAGATGGAGGTGGTTGCCGTGGGAGGCATCCGACCCCGGCCCGAGCACGGTGCGGAAGAAGGCGCAGGCCTTGGCCCGGGTCGCGGCCTGGAACGTCGCCTCCGGCGCACCGTCGAGGCCGGCGCCCACCTGGATCGGTGCCCGTCCTTCGAAGCCGTAGCCCATGATGTCCACGCCGTTGGCAAAGCTGTGCTCGCTGAGCTTGGCGTCGGGATCGTGGTTCTGGCCGCGACACTCGTAGGACGTGCCGATGGAGAGGCTTCGAAGCGGAGCCTTCAGGATGCGCTCCGAGGCTTCCTGGGCCTCCGTCGTCCAGCGCGCCAGGGCTTCGGCGGTGTTGCAGACCAGGGTCGCGGGCGGGGTGAGCGTCACCTCGCCGGACAGACGGCTGAGCTTCAATGGCTTTTCCGCGCCACATTGGCCGTTCGAGATCGGCGGCAGCGCCTCGAAGACCGCTCCCAGCCGTTCGAGGCGTTTGCGACAGGCGGTATCGTCGAGGGGGGCGACCGTCAGCGTCAGGGCGGGCGTGGAGGCCGGCGGCGTCGAGAGTTCGGCCGGGCGCGGTGGCGGCGCCGGCATTTCCGCGGCCGGGCCCGTCTCCGGCGCGGCCGGGGCAGGGGGCGTGAGTTCGGCCGGGCGTTCGGGCGGGGTGGGAGCGTCCGGCAGGGGCGGGACCGTCGCGGGTGTCGGCGCGGGCTCGGGCTTCAGCTCGGCGGGCCGAACCGGCGGCTCCGGCATCGACCCGGGCGGAGGGGCCGACTTTTCCTCGGCGGCCAGGGCCGGAAGTGTCAGCGCTGCCACGCCCGCCGCTAGGCAGAGGACGAGTGCCGTCCATGGCCGGGCGGGCAGGGGAATTCGAGCGAGGGCGGCCTTCATGTCGTCCTCGATCCCATCGTCACCGTTGCGTCACCGGGGAACCGGCCCCGCCATGGGGCCGATCCGGAGGCGCGGTTGTCAGCCTTCCGAGCGGGCGGCGAGCCGGCTCGCGCCGTAGGACAGAATCCCGGCGATGGCGAACAGGGCGACGAAGGTCTTCACCGTGGCGGAGAACAGCGCCGGCTCGATCCCGGTATCGGTGTAGAGCAGGAGGCCGATGGCGGAGATCGGGAGGAGCAGGACGATCAGGACGGGACCCAGCGGGTTCATGGCGTACTCGCGTGTATCGGGACCGGGGTTCGGCCCTTCTCTTGAAAGCGGCACCGGTCATAGCATTGGACTGCGCCCGAGGGGACACCCCGAACGCAACAAAATTCACAGGCGCTCCACCATCACGCCGGGATGCGGACGGTGGCCCGCAATCCCCCCAGCGGACTGTCATGAAGGGCGACGTCGCCGCCATGGGCGCGGGCGATGTCACGGGCGATGGCGAGGCCGAGGCCCGACCCGCCGGCATCCTGGCGGGCATCGTCGAGGCGGACGAAGGGCTTGAACACCTCTTCGCGGCTCTCGGGAGGGATGCCGGGGCCGTCATCGTCGATGGAGACGACGAAGGAGCGTGCCTCCGTGCGGCCCCGGATCGCCACCGTCTCGCCGTAGCGGGCGGCGTTGGCGGCGAGATTGAACAGGCAGCGGCGGAACGCGTCCGGCCGCAGCGTCACCATGGCGCGGCCGTCGAACTCCACCTCGGCCACATGGGCGCCGAGGCGTTCCACGTCGGTGCGCAGGTCGTCCAGCATCGCCCGCATGTCGGTGGACACGGCGGCCTCGCCGGAATCGCCGCGCGCGAAGGCGAGGTAGGCCTCCAGCATCCGGCTCATCTCGTCGACGTCGCGCTGGAGGTCTTCCACCTCCGAGGTCTGCTCCACCAGGGCGAGCGACAGCTTGAACCGCGTGATGATGGTGCGAAGGTCGTGGCTGACGCCGTTGAGCATGGTCGTGCGCTGTTCCATCGCCCGCTCGATGCGCCGCTTCATCTCGATGAAGGCGTGGCCGGCCTGGCGCACCTCGCGGGCGCCGCGCGGCCGGAACTCGATCTCGCGGCCCTTGCCGAAACTTTCCGCCACGTCGGCCAGCCGCAGGATCGGCTTGATCTGGTTGCGCAGGAACAGGATCGCCACGCCGAGCAGGACCAGGGACGAACCGCTCATCCAGAGCAGGAAAATGTGCGAGTTCGAGGCGTAGGCCATGCTCCGCCGCGCGGTCACCCGCAGCACCCCGTCCGGGATCTCGACGCGGATCTCGATGAGGCTGGACCGGCCCACCGTGTCGATCCAGAACGGCCGGCCGATCTGCTTGGCGAGTTCCTCGGAGAGTGTCTCGTCGAGGATGGAGAAGAACGGGCGCGGCCCCGGCAGGGGGAGCTTCGCCCCCTTCAGGATGTCGAGGTCGAGGTTCAGCCGCGTGCCGGCGATACGGGTGAGGGTGTCGGCGTCCTTGTCCTGGGGGTAACTCTCATAGACGTCGATCATCGCCGCCACGTCGGCCGTCACGGCGGCCGAGAGGCGGCGCGTCACGAGCTGCCAGTGCCGCTCCATGAAGGTGTAGGCGATCACCGATTGCAGCAGCACCACCGGCGCGATGATGATGATGAGCGAGCGGGCATAGAGCCCCTTCGGCAGGGCGTTGCCGATGGCGCGGGCGAGCCTCTTCCACATCCGGCGCGGATGCGGTCTCGCGCGCCAGGCAGCGGCGGTGCTGGTTCTGATCCGCGACAGGTTCAGGCCGGCGAGGGCCATGGCGGGTCCTGTCTAATCGATCGCGAGGCGGTAGCCGATGCCGCGGACCGTCTGGAGGAAGAGGGGATTGCCCGGATCGACCTCGGTCTTGCGGCGCAGGCGGTTGATCTGCACGTCGATGGTGCGCTCCGCGGCCAGCCCGCCATTCCCGGCCAGCACGTCGCGGTCGACATTGCCGCCCTTGGCCTCCGCCAGGATCGTCAGGATCTCGCGTTCGCGCTCGGTGATGCGGATGGTCTCCTCGTCGCGGCGCAGTTCGCCCCGATCGATCCGGTAGGAGAACGGCCCGAACGTCACCGTGGCGATGGTGCGGTCCGATGGCGGCGCGCCGTCCGGCCGGCGCTTGATGATGTTGTTGAGGCGCAGGATCAGCTCGCGCGGCTCGAAGGGCTTGGGCAGGTAATCGTCCGCCCCGATCTCGAGCCCCATCACCCGGTCGTTGGGGTTGGAACGGGCGGTGAGCATCAGGATCGGCACCCGCGAGGTCTCGCGCACCTGCCGGGCGTAATCGAAACCGTTCTCGCCCGGCATCATCACATCGAGGACGAGGGCGTCGAAGACGAAGCTCTGTGCCCGCTGGCGGGCCTCCTCGACATTCCCGGCGGAGGTGACGCGAAAGCCCTGCTCGTAGAGATAGCGCGACAGCAATTCACGTACCCGCCGGTCGTCGTCGACCACGAGGATATGCGGCGCGTGGTCGGGAAGCTCGGCGCGGACCTTCAGTTCCGGTGATGCCATGTCAGCGACGGCTCCGGGCGCGCCGCGCCATCAGGCTCGTCACCGCCGCGCGCTCTTCGGGTTCGATCATCGCCATGAGAAACCCCTGTGCCGCTGCAAATCCGCTCTTGTCCCGAGCGTCCTCCGGACCATCCCCCACCGGGTCCGCGATGGCGCGGGCGACCCGCCGTACCTGCACCCGCGTCAGCTCGGCCGTGAGGGTGGCGCCCGTCTCCGAACAATAGAGCAGACGCTGCCGGCGGTCGCTCCGGCCGGTCTTCTGCACGATGTGACCCTGTTCGATCAAATCCTTGAGAACCCGGTTTAGACTCTGCTTCGTGATCCGCAGGATGTCGAGGAGTTCGGCGATGGTCAGGCCGGGATAGTGGTAGACGAAATGGAGCACCCGGTGATGCGCCCGCCCGAACCCGTATTCGGCCAGCATCCGGTCCGGGTCGCCGACGAAATCGCGGTAGGCGAAGAAGAGCAGTTCGACGAGATCGTTGGTGATGCCGTTGTCGGATGTGCGCACGCCTTCGGGCGCGAGACCTGAATCCGCCAGCCCGTCATCCTCCCCGGACGGGGGTATGGGGGGCGGGCTCGTTGCCAGGGTCGATTGGCGCGTCACGTCCGGCGACATCCTCAATATACGTCAGTGTTGTTGACATATCTCAGGGGCGTTGATACCCGTCAAGCCTCCCCGGGGCCGGCTCGCCGTAACGGCCGTCTTGCGGACCTCCGTCCCCGCGGATACTGCGCGGGGCATTGCCTGGCCATCGCGCCAACCCGATCGATCGACCCCGCAGGCGCCCCGATGCGAGCCCGCGGTTTCAAGGAATTCGTCATGTCCGTGATCCCGTTCGACGAACGCGAGGGCACCATCTGGTTCGATGGCGTGCTGGTGCCGTGGCGCGAGGCCAAGATCCACGTGCTCAGCCACGGTCTGCATTACGGCTCGGCGGTGTTCGAGGGCGAGCGCGCCTATGGCGGACGGATCTTCAAGAGCCACGAGCATGCCGAGCGCCTGCTCCGCTCGGCGCAGTATCTCGATTTCACGATTCCCTACGGCGTCGCCGAGATCGAGGCGGCCAAGGAACTCGTGCTCAAGACCAGCGGCCTCACCGACGCTTACCTGCGTCCCGTCGCTTGGCGCGGTTCGGAGATGATGGGCGTCTCGGCCCAGAACAACACCATCCATCTCGCCGTCGCCGCCTGGGAATGGCCGAGCTATTTCGATCCCGAGACCAAGATGAAGGGCATCCGCCTCGACATGGCCGATTATCGCCGGCCCGATCCGCGGACCATCCCCTCCGCCTCGAAGGCGGCCGGCCTCTACATGATCTGCACGATCTCGAAGCACCGGGCCGAGAACAAGGGCTATGCCGACGCCCTGATGCTCGATTGGGAGGATTACGTCGCCGAATGCACCGGTGCGAACATCTTCTTCATCAAGGACGGCGTGGTCCACACCCCGCTCGCCGACCGCTTCCTCAACGGCATCACCCGCCAGACCGTCATCGACCTCGCCCACCGGCGTGGCTTCGAGGTGATCGAACGGCGGATCAAGCCCGAGGAGATGGAGGGCTTCTCCGAGTGCTTCATCACCGGCTCGGCTGCCGAAGTGACACCGGTCTCCGAAATCGGCCCCTACCGCTTCACCCCGGCGTCCATGACCAAGACGCTCATGGACGATTACACCGCCGAGGTTCAGCCGAAGGCGGTGGCGGCGTAGTTCGGACCGCACTTCGCGGGGCCACGTCGTGGGCGCTTGCCAGGGACGAGGCGTGAACGACGCCTTGCCCTCGCTCACCGGGGATGCACATCGAGCTGGTCCTTCGTGACGAGGCTCGCCGTCCATCACGCAAGCGGGCGCGATGGACGGTCCCGGTGTGGAAGCCTGCGGCTCCCAGACACCTGTCTGCTCGGATTTTTCAGCGGACGATCCTAACCGAAATCGAACATCCAAGCAGATTTCCTCATCCTGAGGTGCCCGCGTCAGCGGGCCTCGAAGGAGGCCTCCAGTGGTCACGCGATCCCTGGAAGGCTCCTGCGAGGCCGCTATGCGGCACCTCAGCAGGATGAGGCGAAGCCCTGGAAAAACAGCCCGAACAGGCCCTAAGCCGCGTCGCCGTATCGCGCCAGGTCTTCCGGCCTCGGGACCTGTCCGCTGCGGTTCTTCACGGCCGGACGATCGGCGACCTTGCCGCGCCAGTCGTGAAGGGCGGTGAGTTCCGGGGCGATCGGCAGGCCGACGATCTCGGCGAACATCAGCCCGGCGAACAAGGTGATGTCCGGCATCGAGAAGCCCTCTCCGGCGAGAAAGGGCTGCTTCGCCAGCAGATCGTTGAAATAGGGCATGTTGGCGACGGCATAGGCGCCGCGCCGCTGCCCCCATTCTTTGGCCCCGCTCCAATCCGGCATCCGCCATGGCCGCAGCGCGCCGCCGAGGCCGGGGGTGCCGTAATGGAAATAATCGTCGACGGCATCGATCAGCATCATCTCGGCGCGCCGCTGCATCATGTGGATGACGCCTTTGTCACGCGGTGTCGTACCCGTGAGGGTCGGATGGCCGTCCAGGTTGTCGAGATATTCCGTGATCGCCGTGGATTCGGTGATGATCGTCCCGTCATCGAGTTCGAGGACCGGGACCTTCCCGATCGGGTTCATCGCCAGGAAGCCAGGCTGCTTCTGCTCGGCGGCGATGAGGTCGATACTGACGAACTCGACCCTTTCCTCCAGTCCCTTCTCGGCGAGGACGATGCGGATTCGTGCGGGGTGGGGACCCGCCTCCCGGTCGTAGATTCTCATGGGCAACGCTCTCTATCTGCCAGTTGGTAGATACACCATGCAGGTCGATGACGACACGTCAACGTCTACCTGCCAATCGATAGAATGCAGGTGTAGAAGCGGAGGATGAGCGAGAGCACCCGGGAACTGATCCTGAACGCCGCAAGGCTGACCGCGCAGGCACGCGGCTATGGCGGCCTGAACTTCCGTGATCTCGCGGAGGAGGTGGGAATCAAGGCGGCGAGCATCCACTATTATTTCCCCGGCAAGGCTGCCCTGGGGGCGGCGGTGGCGCGGCGCTACCGGGAAGATGCGTTCGCTGCCCTGGAGGCCCTATCGGACGCATGTCCGGATCCGGTCGCCTGTCTGCGGCGCTACCCCGACACGTTCCGCACGGCGCTCCAGAACGACAACCGAATGTGCCTCGGCAGCATGATGGCCGCCGAGCACGACGACCTGCCGGACGACGTGAAGACGGAGGTGCGAGCTTTCGCCGAGGTGAACGTGGCCTGGATCGGCAGACAGCTGACCGCCGCATCCCCGGTCACCGCCGAGACCGCCACGTCGAGAGCCTGGGCCATCTTCGCGGCCATCGCCGGCGCGCAACTTCTGGCGAGAGGCCGGTCGGATCTCTCCGTCTACGATGCGGCGATCGACACCTACCGTCAGGCGGGACTTCTGCCGGGCTAGCGGGGCACCAACGATATGGCCGCCGGTTGCCGGAACGAAGGATCGTGGCGGAGTGAGGCTTACACCCCGCATCCCGGGGATGGTCAGGGTTCGGAACTCATCGGCGACCGCCTCGTTATGGAGAGAACAATTCAGGAACGAGGTCGAGCGATGACGAAGAAGCAGGCGACGGACGAGAACGAGAACCCGAAGACGGCGGGTGGCGATGCATCGAACCGGATCAAGGATCCGAGCGAGTGGACCACGGGCGACGAGCCGATGACCGGCGCGCAGGCTTCCTATCTCAAGACCCTGTCGGAGGAGGCGAAATCACCCGACTCGTTCGAGCCGGATCTGGACAAGGCCGAGGCCTCCAAACGGATCGACGCGCTGCGCAAGGAATCCGGAAAAGCTTGATGGACGGCAGCCCCGGTCGCGGACTTGCGGCACGCGTTTTCGATAGGGCGAGACCCGATCCGCCTTGTCTTGCATAACGATGTCTGGCGCGCCTTTGGCTCGGCCCTTCGGGGCCGGGCGACACCGGTGACGCGGAATGACGATGTGAGCGGTGAAAGCGCTGGGCCGTCGCTGCCGGATCGCGGGACATCGAACCGGGTGTCGAGCCCCTGGTCGCGTTGGTGGAGGGGCACGTACCCATTGGAAGTCCCACGGCGTTTCGCCGGTATTTGGTTAAACCGTCGGCAATGATTTCCGTCGTAGGAAGGCGGGCGCTGCTTCTTCAGGGATCGCCTCGCTCGATGACGATTTCTGAAAAAAACGATGTGACATCTGCGGTCGCCAAGCCGATCTCGTCCTCGGATGGCCCTTCGTCCCGTCTTTCACGAAGCGCTTCGCGGTTCGCCCGAGATACAAGCGGGACGTCCGCGATCGAATATGCGCTGATTGCCAGCGTTATCGTCCTGGGGATCGTCACGGCGCTGCTGAATTACACCAACCGGGTCCGCGAGCTTTACGAGTCTGTCGCGCAGGCTTTCACCCGGAGTATTTGAGCGTTCGTGCCCCGCGCGTCTCGTGCGGCGCCGGCTTCAGCGCCGCGTCTGGCCGGGCCGGTTCGGCGTCGGGGTGTTGGCTTTCGACGGGCCTACGGACGCCATGCCGTCACGCCACAGGCTGTCGAACAGGCTCTGCATCGTCCTGGCGTTTTCCTGCTGAACCTCCAGCCCGGACTGAAACATCTGCTGCAACAGATCGAACGGGTTCAGCGCAGCACCTTGCTGCGCGCCGGCCGAGGCCTGACGGGATTCGGGCGTAGGGGAAGAATCCTGCGCCGGTCGGGCCGCCGGGAACAGGCGTGCGGGCGGCAGGCTCTTCTGTGCCGGGGCGGTGCGAGTAGGGGGGGCGGCCTGCATCGGCGAAGACAGCATCGCACCGCTCGCTTTCATGAAGCCGTTCATCATCTCGGTCCAATAGGGATGGGTCGGGATGCCGAAGGGCGAGGGCGGGGGAGGCGCGGGCTGGGGAGCGGGCTGCCCTGGATTCATCATCACGTGGACGATCCCCGCCACGACCATGCCGGCCATGAGCGGCAGCATCTGCCGAAGGGCGGGCGTCGCCACGCCGCTCACCGCAGCCGCCTGTTGCAGGACGGCCTGGCTCAGATGCTGCGAGCCGAAGAGCTGGCGCATCATGGCATCCATCTGCGGCTTGGCCTGCGGGGCGGTGAGCGCGGCCGGGTCCATGAAGCTGAACATCTGGGTGAAGCCGGTGGGATCGGCGGCGGCGTTGCGCTGGAGGCCGAGCGTCAGGGCCGGCATCAGCGCTTCCATGGCCCGACGGGTCTGATCCGGCGACAATCCGAATTGCTGGCCGAAACCGTTGGGGCCCAGGAAACCATTGGGGTCCATGCCACCCTGCGCCTGCAAGAGATCGAACAGGTTGAACATGGCGGCAGCCTCTTGATCCCATCGCGGCCAGGCCGAATTGCTTCGGCCTGCTGTCGAGACGCGAACTCTGTCGCATCCCAGTCGTACTTACCAGCCCGAGATCATGCCCGTCCCGGCTCTAAACCAGTGCGTTCGGCCTCTCCGGTGCCGGAATATCGCCCCCGGAGGCATCCGCATCGGCCTCCGAGGCCAATTTCGGCGCGAAACCGCCCCGTTGCTCGAGCTGCGTCACCGTCCGAAAGGCGAGAGCGATACCGATCGCCCCGAAGGCGATGGAGCCGAACCCCACCCCGGCGATGATGCCCTCCGGGCCGTAGAGATAGCCGCCGAGGAGCGCCGGGGGCACGGTTCCGAGGGTGGCACGGCCCCAATTGAGGAAGGTGGACAGGAAGGGAAAGCCGAGGTTGTTGAACGAGGCGTTGGCGAGGAACAGCAGCCCGGTGAAGAACCACACGCCTCCGCTCACGAGGCAGAAGAAGACGAACAGGTCGGCGGCGGTGCCGGTCAGTTCGAACAGGCCCGTCAAGGGGCCGCGAAAGGCGATCAGCGCGGCCCAGACCACCACGACATAGACCGCCGTCACCAGTGCGCCGTTCCTCAGCACGCCGCGCATCCGGTCGAACCGCCCCGCTCCCCAGTTCTGGCCGAGGATTGGCCCGATCGAGCCGGACATGGCGAAGAGGCCGCCGAAGGCGACCGGCGTCAGCCGGTCGATCACCACGTTGCCGGCCACCGCCACGGCGCCGAACTTGGCCAGCGCATGGGCGATGAAGGCGCTCGCCACCGAGGGGGCGAGATTGGTGAGCACGGCGGGCAGGGCGATCCTGAAGACGATGGGCGCGTCCGAGATCACATCCGCGACGCTCGGCGTGGCGAGCATCCGGTGCTGGCGCACGCCCCAGAGACCGACGAGGGCGAAGGTCGCCCGCGCCACGCAGGTGGTGATGGCGGCCCCGTCGATCCCCAGCCCCGCCGTGAAGATGAGGAGGGGATCGAGACCGGCGGTGACGATGGCGCCGCCCAGCGTCACGTACATCGCCTGGCGCGCCGCCCCGACGGAGCGAAGCAGGCCCGAGAACATCATGCCCGGTCCCATGAGCAGGTTCGAGGGCAGGGCGATCCAGAGGAAGCGCTCGGCGACGGGCAGCGTCTCGGCGTCGGCGCCGATCCAGGACAGGATGGTCGGCAGAACCGGCAGCATGGCGAGGACGAGGATGCCCGAGACGATGATGCCGTGGATCGAGGCGGATGTGGCCAGCCGCCGCGCGCCCGCTTCGTCGCCCGCGCCGATGGCCCTTGAGACCAGGGCCCCGGCGGCGATCATCAGGCCGATATTGATGGCGATGGCGAAGAACTGGACGATGGTGGCGAAGCCCACCGCCGCCGTGAGCGTCGGGTCGCCGAGTTTCGAGACATAGATCAGCGAGAGCAGGTCGACGACGAAGATCGCCATCAGCCCGATCGAGCCCGTCCCGCTCATCACCACGACGTGCCGCAGGATCGATCCCGTGACGAAACGGCCCGTCTCCCGTCGGGCGGCGGGTTCCACCGCCGCCGCGCTCGTTTCAGGCATCCGCTGGCGTGTCCTGCAATGGGGAATCCTGGACTTGCAACGTGCGGGTCGCGGCTTCGCGCTGTTCCAGGCCGATAATATCTCTGGTTTCGGCGCTGAGGGCGCGCGACGGGCGCTGCGGACGGGTCAAGGGTTCGGGTTTGATCTCGGGGCTGCCGCCGATATAGCGCGTTTCCTCCGGAAGGGCGCCGGCTTGCTGCAGGACGAGGCGCGCCACGTCACGCTTGCGCACGTCCTGCGCCGTGGCGGCGGCGGCCTCGGCCGAGATGCCGAGCCCTTCCAGGGTCGCGCGGCCGAAGGCGATGGCCGATTCCACGGTCTCGCGAAGCTGATAATCCACGTCGCGGTTCATCAGCTCCACGGAATGCATCCGGTCGAAGGCGCGGACATAGGTGCGCACTCCGGTGAATTCCTCATGCACGATATCGACGATCTTCAACGCCGCCTGGGGATCGTCGACACAGATGCAGAGCAGCTCGACCCGGCCGATTCCGGCCGCGCGCAGCACGTCGAGGCGCGTGCCGTCGCCGTAATAGATGCGGAACCCGAAGCGCGAGGCGGAACGGATCTGCTCCACGTCCTTGTCGATGACAGTGACGCTGATTCCCTCGGCCAGGAGCACCTGGGTCAGGATCTGTCCGAAACGGCCGAACCCGACTACGAGGACGCGGGCCTCCGTGCTCTCGATCTGGTCTGGTGCGTGCTCCACCGCGTCCGGCCGGTGGCGGGACAGGTAGCCGTCGAGGGCCTTGGCGGCGACGGGGCCGACCAGCATGGTCAGGGCGGCGAGCGCCACGGCGAACCGGGTGGAGGATTGGTCGATCAGCCCCAGTTCGGACCCGGCGGGAAGCAGCACGAAGGCGAATTCGCCCGCCGGCGCGAGGATCGCCGCGCCGCGCACGGCATCGAGCCAGGGCGATCCGAACAGGCGGAACAGGGCGGCCACGATGGCGACCTTGAGCAGGATGGCGGCCGCCGTCGCGCCGAGGAGGGCGGGCCACGCGCTCTTCAGCAGGCCGCCGTCGATGGACATGCCCACGCTCATGAAGAACAGGCCGAGGAGCATGCCGCGGAACGGCTCGATATCGGCCTCCAGCTGGTGGCGGAAGTTCGACTCCGCGAGAAGCACGCCGGCGAGGAAGGCGCCCATCGCCATGGACAGGCCGACATGCTCCATCAGCATCGCGGTGCCGAGGACCACGAGGAGGGCCGCCGCCGTCATGACCTCGCGCGCGCCGCTGGCCGCCAGCATGCTGAAGAACGGATTGAGGCCGTAGCGGCCCACCAGCACCACGGCCAGGATCGCCGCCCCGACGGTTCCCGTGGAGGCGAGCGCGTGTCCCAGCCACTCGTCGTTGCCGGTGCTGCCGCTGGAGGCGAGAAGCGGCATCAGGGCGAGGATGGCCACGACGGAGATGTCCTGGAACAGCAGCACCGCGAAGGCGCGTCCGCCATAGGGCGTGCCGAGATCGCCGCGCTCTTCCAAGAGCTGCAGGGCGACGGCGGTGGCCGACAGGGCAAGGGCGACGCCGATGACGAGGCTCGCGGCCAAGGTGAGCCCGAACAGGGCGCAGGCGCCGGCAAGCAGGATCGTGCAGAGGAGCAGCTGTGCCGCACCGAGCCCGAAAATGTCGCGCCGCATCGAAATCAGCCGGGAAATCTCGAGTTCGAGCCCGACGATGAAGAGAAGGAGGACGACGCCGAGTTCCGCGACGCTCGCGGCGGTCTCCGGCTCGGCGATGAGCGAGAAGCCGAAGGGGCCGATGATGACCCCGGCGACGAGATATCCGAGTACCGCGCTCTGCCCGATGAGACGGAAGATCGGCACGCCGATCACCGCCGCCGACAGGAAGGTCAGCACCGGCGGCAGGAAGCTCACATGGGTGGAGGCGCTCGCCATGTCGATCCGGTCTATGAGGAGTGGGGTCGCCCGCGGCCGGTGCCGCGAGCGCGTCGCCGTGCTCTCCTCTTAGACCAGGGGCATCGCCCCCGCCACGCCTGCATGTGGTGGATGGGCCGTGTCGCATCCACTACCGGTGCGCAGCGGCACGCGGTTCAGCCGAAGCGGCGCATGACGTGTCAGGCGAAGCGGCGCGTGACTTGGCGGACGGCGCGATGGGCCAGGATCACCTTGGTGGCGTCCGAAGGCGAGGGCGCGTCGTAGGCGTCCAGGACGTCCCAGCGGGTGAGGCCGATATCGTTCAATTCGCGCTCGGAAAGGGAGCCGAGCTCCACGAGGCCGCGCTTGTCGGCGTCGTTGCGCGAGACCAGGGACGCGGCCTTGGAGAAGAGGTTGCCGATGAAGCGGGTGGCCCGGCCGACCTGTTCGGCTGCCGCGTCGCCCGGGGTCCAGTTGAGGGTGCTGTTCATGATCCTGAGTTCCAATTCTCGACGCACAATCTTTGCGGCGAAGGTGATGGGGGTGATGTGCGCCCCCTCCGCCCCGAAAGACGTGCGATCGAGCACTTAGCCCAAATAGACTTGCGGTGCCTGCAGGTCTGGTAGAACCGGACCACGGATAAACCTCAATCATCAACCGAATGACCAGTTTGGCGGCATGCCGAATTCGAAGTCATGCTCAATAATGCACGTTCCGCCATCTTGATCAGATCTTAACGCCTCGGGCGCGGCGTGCTTCCCTTCTCTCGTCCTGGCGGACCAGCAGGAACTGGGAGGCGTCGGCCTCAACAGCGCCTGCATCCATCACGTCCTGCCGGATCAGGCCGATATCCTTCAATTCGCGATCGGTCATGACACTGAGCTTGCGCAGGACCCGCCGGTTGATCGCCTGGCGCGACAGTTCGGCGGCCAGTCCGGTGAACAGCCGGGCGGCGGCGAGGGAGACGCGCCGAGCGAGATCGCCCGTCCGCGTGGTGTTCCGCTGCTGCAGGATCGTAGTCATCGATAGGCCTTTCCTTCGCCGGCCTGCCGCGCGGGCCTGACGGCGTTTCGTCGGAGGGCAGGGATGGCCCCGTCCCGCTGGCGGAGACAGGGACAGTCCAGTACGCTTTGGCTGAATTGTCCGGGCGAAGGATCAGTACAGATGGCGGGATCAGCGCGGACCACGGTCACCCTGGTGGATACGGTGTCGTCCGCGATCATGGAGCGGATCGCCGGACGCCAGCTCATGCCCGGCGCGCGGCTGCCCTCGGTGCGGGCTTTCGCCGAATCCATGGGCGTGTCGAAATCCACCGTGGTCGAGGCCTATGAGCGCCTCGGCGCGGAGGGCGCCATCGTCGCGCGCCGGGGCTCGGGCTTCTATGTGGCGGGCAAGACCCGCCCGCTCTGCCTGAAGGAGATCGGGCCGCAGCTCGACCGCGCCGTGGATCCGCTCTGGATCACCCGGCAATCGATGCAATCCGGGCCGGACCTGCTGAAACCCGGTTCCGGCTGGCTGCCCTCGTCATGGATGCCCGAGGAGGCGATCCGGCGCGCCCTGCGCCACATCGCCCGCGACGCCGATTCGAACGTGATCTGCTATGACAAGCCCCTCGGCTTTCCGCCATTGCGGAGCCAGATCGCCCGGCGTCTCTCCGAGAAGGGGATCGAGGCGGAGGCCGACCAGATCGTCCTGACGGATTCGGCGACCCAGGCCGTGGACCTGCTGTCCCGGTTCCTCCTCGACCCGGGCGACGCCGTGCTGGTCGATGACCCCTGCTACTTCAATTACCATGCGCTGCTGCGGGCGAACCGCGCGAAGGTGGTGGGTGTGCCCTTCACCCCCGCCGGGCCGGACGTCGCCGAGCTCGAACGGCTGATCGTCGAGCACCGGCCCCGGTTCTACCTGACCAATTCCGCGCTCCATAACCCCACCGGCGCCACCCTGGCTCCCGCCGTGGCCCACCGCGTCCTCAAGCTCGCCGAGGCGCATGACATGCTCATCGTCGAGGACGACATCTTCGGAGATCTCGAAGCCGACCCGGCCCCGCGTCTGGCGGGGTTCGACGGGCTCGACCGGGTGATCGCGGTCGGCAGCTTCTCGAAGACCCTCTCGGCCTCGATCCGCTGCGGCTACATCGCCCTGCGCCCCGACTGGGTGGAGGGGCTGATCGACCTGAAGCTCGCCCTCAGCCTCGGCAACGGTCATCTCTCCGCGGCGCTGATGCATCGCCTCATCACCGACGGGGCCTATCGCCGCCACCTCGCGGAAATCCGCGAAAAACTCGCCCGCGCCATGGGCGAGACCGCACGGCGGCTGGAGCGCTGCGGCCTGACGCTCTGGACCGAGCCGCGCGGCGGCCTCTTCCTCTGGGCGCGCCTGCCGGACGGGCTCGATTCGGCCGATATCGCCCGCAACGCCCTGGCGCGGGACGTGGTCCTCGCCCCGGGTGCGGCCTTCAGCATCGGCGCAAGCGGGCGTGACTTCCTTCGCTTCAACGTGGCCCATTGCGCCGATCCGCGCCTGTTTCGCGTGCTGGAAGAGAGCATGGCGGCGGCCTGACGACTTTCTGGTGCGCCGCGACAGGTGGAACCCCTGAGCCGAAGCGAAGCTTTGCTGGATAAGGGCGACGCCCAACACAAAGTCTCGGGAGGAACCATGTCGAAGTCGGAGCTGAAGCAGCCGCGTCCGCCGGAGCTGTTCTCCCCCTGGCGCACGGAGGCGCGCGCCAGGCTTCAGCAGGAGGCCCGCGACTTCGCCCGGGACGTGGTGCTGCCGCTCGCCGACGAACTCGACCGGCAGAAAGCCGAGATGCCGCGCTCGCTCATCGACCGGATGGCGGCCAAGGGCTGGTTCGGCATCACCATCCCGGCCGAGCATGGCGGGCTCGGCCTCGGCGTGTTCGAATATTGCCTCGTCTCCGAAGAACTGGCTCGCGCCTGGCTCTCCGTCGGCAGCATCCTTGCGCGGGGGCAGGGTCTCGGCACCCAGACCCTCGACGAGGAGCGCCGCCGCGCTCTGCTGCGAAAGTCAGCGCGTGGCGAGTGGATCGGCGGCATCGCCCTGTCCGAGCCCACCGCCGGTTCCGATCTCGCCGGCGTCCAGACCCGCGCGGTGCGCGACGGGGACGAATGGGTGCTCACCGGGACCAAGCGCTGGGCCGGATTCGCGCTCGCAGCAGATTTCATCGAAGTCCTGGCCCGCACCCGCGAGCCGGAGCCGGGCGAGCCGCGCTCGGCCGGGCTGGAGCCGTTCCTCGTGGTCAAGAAGCCCGGCACCTTCCCCGAGGGCATGACCGGGCACGTCATCGACAAGATCGGCTATCACGGCTTTCTCACCTTCGAACTCGAACTCGATGGCGTGCGCGTGCCCGAGGGCGACCGTCTCACCGGCCTCTACGGCGATGGCGGCGCGGATGCGGATTCCGGCGGCTTCGCCTCGGTGCAGCGCGGCCTCAACATCGCCCGCGTCCACACCGCCGCCCGCGCCGTCGGCGTCGCCCGCGCGGCGGTGGAGGATTGCCAGCTCTACCTGCAGGAGCGCGAACAGTTCGGCCATCCGATCGGCGAGTTCCAGGCCCTGCGCTTCGCGCTGGCCGACATGTCGGCGGAGGTCGATCAGGCCCGCGCCTACTGGCAACAGGTGGCCCACCTTCTCGACGAGGGCGAGGCGGCCGAGAGCGAATCCGCCAAGGTGAAGCTGCTGGCCACCGAGATGGCGGTGCGCGTCACCAACCAAGCGATGCAGCTCCACGGCGGCAACGGCTACACCACCGAACGCCGGGTGGAACGCTACTGGCGCGACGCGCGGCTCACCACGATCTTCGAGGGAACCAGCGAGATCCAGCGGCGGATCATCAGCGACCGGATGCTGGGGCGCAGGTAAGTGACGCAAGGGAGGGACGCAGCCGATCCTGCCCCGGTGTGCCCCCTCCGCCCTGACACCGCCGCGCATTTTACGCTATAGGAGGTTGACAGGGGCGGCCTCGCCTCGCCACATCCCGGCTATCATGAGCGATCCTCTTTCGAAGACCTTTCCCGACGGTTCGGCCAAGCCGCCGCTGGAGATCCTGCTCTGCGCACCGCGGGGGTTCTGCGCGGGCGTGGTTCGCGCCATCGACGTGGTGGAGCGGGCGCTGGCGATCTACGGACCTCCGGTCTATGTGCGTCACGAGATCGTCCACAACAAATACGTGGTCGAGAGCCTGAAGCGGAAGGGCGCGGTGTTCGTCCGTGAGCTCGACGAGGTGCCGGACGGCAATGCCCCGGTGATCTTCTCGGCCCACGGCGTCGCCAAGACGGTGCCGGCCAATGCCGACAATCGCGGGCTCGTCACCATCGACGCCACCTGCCCGCTGGTGACCAAGGTCCACCGCGAGGCCGAGATCCACCACAAGCGCGGCCGCCACGTCCTGCTGGTCGGCCATTCCGGCCATCCGGAAGTCGTCGGCACCATGGGCCAGCTGCCCAAGGGCTCGATCACCCTGGTGGAGGATCTTGAGCAGATCGCGGCCCTGGAGCCGGAGAATCGCGACAACCTCGCCTGGGTCACCCAGACGACCCTGTCGGTGGACGATACCCGCCACATCGTCGCCGCCCTGAAGGAGAAGTTCCCGACCATTACCGGGCCGCACAAGGACGACATCTGCTACGCCACCACCAACCGCCAGGAAGCGGTGAAGCAGGTGGCACCGCTCGTGGACGCGGTGATCGTCGTCGGCTCCTCGAACTCCTCGAACTCGCAGCGTCTCCGCGAAGTCGCCGAGCGCGTCGGCTGCCCGATCACCCGCCTCGTGCTCCGCGCCGAGGAGATCGACTGGCCGGCTTTCGAGGGCATCCGCAAGCTCGGCCTCACCGCCGGCGCCTCGGCGCCCGAGGTGCTGGTGGAAGAGATCATCGACGCCTTCGCCGCCCGCTACGACGTCACCGTCGATACGGTTTCCACGGTGGTGGAGGACATGTCCTTCCCGCTGCCGCGCGAATTGCGCAGCGAAGCCGCCGAGTAACACGGCCGCATCGGCTCTCTATCCGGGGGCGCCTGCGGGCGCCCCTTCGCGTTTCCGCCCTCGAACCTCAGCGAAGCCCGTGGCCGTCTATACCGAGGTCTCCGACGAGGCGCTGACCGCCTTCCTCTCCGAATACGAGATCGGCACGCTCCTGTCCTACAAGGGCATCGCCGAGGGCGTCGAGAACACCAACTTCTTCCTGCACACCACGGCGGGCTCCTACATTCTCACCCTCTACGAGAAGAGGGTGAATGCCGGCGACCTGCCGTTCTTCCTCAACCTGATGCAGCACCTCGCCGCGCGCGGCCTCGCCTGCCCGCAGCCGATCGCGCGGCGCGACGGCGTGGCGCTGGGCACGCTCTGCGGCCGTCCGGCGGTGATCGTGAGCTTCCTGGAGGGCGTGTCGGTCAAGCGGCCGACCCCCGACCATTGTCGGGCGCTGGGCGTCGCCCTTGCGGGGCTGCATCGCGCCGGCAGCGATTTCGGCATGACCCGCGCCAACAACCTCTCCGTCGAGGCATGGCAGCCGCTGTTCGAGACCGCCGGCCCCGCCGCCGACAGCGTGTCCGAGGGGCTGACGGAGCGCGTGCGCGGCGATCTCGCGGTTCTCCAGGCCGGCTGGCCGCGCGGCCTGCCCTCCGGCGTGATCCATGCCGACCTGTTCACCGACAACGTGTTCTTCATCGGCGACGACCTGTCGGGTCTGATCGACTTCTATTTCGCCTGTACCGACGCCTTCGCCTACGACCTCGCCATTTGCCTCAATGCCTGGTGCTTCGAGGCGGACGGCACGTTCTTCCCCGAGAAGGGCGAGGCGATGATCGCCGGCTACCAATCCGTGCGTCGTCTGCAGGACGACGAGGTCGCGGCGCTGCCGATCCTGTGTCGGGGCGCGGCCCTGCGCTTCATGCTGACCCGCCTGGTCGACTGGCTGAACGTGCCCCCCGGCGCCCTGGTCCAGCCGAAGGACCCGCTGGAATACGACCGCCGGCTGGTGTTCCACCGCGCGGCGACGCAGGCGCGGGATTACGGCTGGCGAGAATAGCGTCCGCGTAGAGGTGAGGCCAAGAAAAAGCCCCGGCCGTTTCCGGCCGGGGCAAGGTGGTCTCGTACCTTGAGGCCTAGAAGAAGCCGAGCTTCTTGGCCGAGTAGCTGACCAGCATGTTCTTGGTCTGCTGGTAATGGTCGAGCATCATCTTGTGGTTCTCACGGCCGATGCCGGACTGCTTGTAGCCGCCGAAGGCCGCGTGGGCCGGATAGGCGTGGTAGCAGTTGGTCCAGACGCGGCCGGCCTGGATGGCGCGGCCGAAGCGGTAGGCGCGGGTTCCGTCGCGGGTCCAGACGCCGGCGCCGAGGCCGTAGAGCGTATCGTTGGCGATCGAGAGCGCGTCGGCATCGTCCTTGAAGGTCGTCACCGAAAGAACGGGGCCGAAGATTTCCTCCTGGAAGATGCGCATCTTGTTGTGGCCCTGGAACACGGTGGGCTTCACGTAGAAGCCTTCCGCCAGATCGCCTTCGAGGGTGTTGCGCTCGCCGCCGGTGAGGACCTTGGCGCCTTCCTGCTTGCCGATGTCGATGTAGCTCAGGATCTTCTCGAGCTGCTCGCCGGAGGCCTGGGCGCCGATCATCGTGGCCGCGTCGAGGGGCGAGCCCTGGACGATGGCCTCGACGCGCTTGATCGCCCGCTCCATGAAGCGGTCGTAGATCGACTCGTGCACCAGCGCGCGGCTCGGGCAGGTGCAGACCTCGCCCTGGTTGAGGGCGAACATGGTGAAGCCTTCGAGGGCCTTGTCGAAGAAGTCGTCATCCTCGTTGGCCACATCCGCGAAGAAGATGTTCGGCGACTTTCCGCCGAGCTCCAGCGTCACCGGGATGAGGTTCTGCGAGGCGTATTGCATGATGAGGCGGCCCGTCGTCGTCTCGCCGGTGAAGGCGATCTTGGCGATGCGGGGCGAGGAGGCGAGCGGCTTGCCGCATTCCAGGCCGAAGCCGTTGACGATGTTGAGGGTGCCGGGCGGCAGCAGGTCGGCGATGAGCTCGGCGACCACGAGGATCGAGGCCGGGGTCTGCTCGGCGGGCTTGAGCACCACGCAATTGCCGGCGGCGAGCGCGGGCGCCAGCTTCCACACCGCCATCAGGATGGGGAAATTCCACGGGATGATCTGGCCGACGACGCCGAGAGGCTCGTGGAAATGGTAAGCGACGGTGTCGTGGTCGATCTCGGAGATCGAGCCTTCCTGGGCACGGACGCAGCCGGCGAAGTAGCGGAAATGGTCGATGGCCAGCGGGATGTCGGCGTTGGTCGTCTCGCGGATCGGCTTGCCGTTGTCCCAGGTCTCGGCGAGGGCGATCAGGTCGAGATTCTCCTCCATCCGGTCGGCGATGCGGTTGAGGATGAGGGCGCGCTCGCCCGGCGAGGTGCGGCCCCAGGCCTCCTTGGCGGCATGGGCCGCATCGAGGGCCTTCTCCACGTCCTGCGCGTCCGAACGGGCGACTTCGCAGATGACGCGGCCGGTGACCGGTGAGGTGTTCTCGAAATACCGGCCGGCGACGGGGGCGACCCACTGGCCTCCGATGAAGTTCTCGTAACGGGCCGAGAACGGCGCCTTGGTACCTGACGACAGGAATTCTGGCTTGTTCATGTGCGTTTCCTCCGTGCTGTTCTTGTGTGCGCCAGCAGAAGCCGGGCGGATTGCCAAATCAAGATAGACTTTTGGCCTAACCGGCTGGAGCAGCGTCCTCGCCCGGTTCGGTACGTGGTCCTGATTCTATGGCAGGTGACCGACGCGCCCGGTCAGTCTAGCGCCGATCCGGCGGTCTGGCGATGCCGTGGGCGGGCGCGGAGACCTTCGAACTCGGGTCGATAGGGTTCGGCATGACAATGAGCGGGACGTGCCGTCATCCCGGGGCCGCGTAGCGGAGCCCGGGATCCAGATCCGCCACGAGTCTCGAGGACGGCTCGATCGTGCGACCGACCCAGCGACGATGCTGGCATCCGTAGCGGTTCTGGATTCCGGGCTCGCCTTCGGCGATCCGGAATGACGGTCAGGGTGTCGGAACCGGCGTGAAAGTCCCCACAAACCGGACGGTATCAACCCGAGTTTGGGGTCAGGGAAGACACTCACCGTCCCGACGGCAGCCGGGTGAAGCGGCGTGCGGTGATCCGCCGGGCGATGGCCCGATCGATCCTGGGGCCTGCCCGTTCGATGCCGTCGCGGTGGATCATCACGCCCGTGGCACGTCCGTCAGGTTCGATGTCGAAAGCCACGCGGATCGCGCCGTTCTCCGCCGCGAAGGCCCTGTCGCTCTCGGCGACGAGGGTGATGCGGGACTCGGCCGATCCCTGACTGACCGCCAGTGCCGTCAGGCGGTCGCCGTCGCGGGTGATGCCCAGGACCGAGCGCGGTCCGGTCCGGTAGAAGCCGACATAGCGGTCGAGAACGGTCGGTCCGACGCTGATTTCGGTCTGCGCCGGCTCGCCCAGATAGAGGGCCGCGAGCTGTCGCGAGAGAGCCTGGGCCGGCACGATCTCGGAATTGCCGAGCACCACGATGGTGAGGCCGAGATCGGGGTAGGAATCCTTGATCGCGCTGAACCCGCTGATGAACCCGCCATGCGACCACAGGCGCTGCCCGTAGGCCGTGCCGATATACAAACCGAGGCCGTAGCCGTGGCCGTAATCCGTCACCATGGCCCGGCGCGACGCCTCCGACAGCACACGGCCGGAGAACAACGCCCTGTCCCAGGCGACGAGGTCGTCGAGGGTCGAGGCCAGCATGCCGGCACCCGACGGGGCGTTGGCGGCCAGCGGCAGGGCGTGGCGCCATTCGCCCGAGACGCGGCGGTAGCCGGCGGCACGCCGGGGGAGGATGGCGCCGGGATCGGCGTCCCGCGTCGAGGCCAATCCGGCCGGCCCCAGGACAGCGTCGTTGAGATAGCGCGCGAAACTCTGCCCGGTGATCCGCTCGATCAGGCCGGCGAGGAGGATGTAGCCGGTATTGCTGTATTCGTGGCCGCTCCCGGGCGGGAACAGCAGGTCCTCGCGGTAGAGGAGGCCCACCGTCTCCATCGGCGAGCGCTCGATCCGCCCGAGTTGCGTCGCATAGCCCGGCAGGGCGGTGACGTTGGGCAGGCCGGAACTGTGGTTGAGCAGCATCCGGATCGTCATCGCAGCCCAGGCCGGCGGCAGTTCCGGCAGGTAGCGGATGGCGGGATCGTCGAGGGAGAGGGAACCGGCCTCGGCGAGTTTCAGGATCGCTGCCGCGGTGAACTGCTTCGTGATGGAGCCGATGCGGAACACCGTGTCCGGCGTGTTGGGAATCGCCCATTCGCGGTCGGCCATGCCGTAGGCGTGGCGGAACAGAGGGATGCCGTCCCGCGCCACGGTCACGGCACCCGAGAAGACGCCGCCCTCCGCATGGGATTCCATCAAAGCGGCGGCCTTGCGTGAGAACGCCTCCGTTTCGCCGTCGATGGCCGCGCCGGGAGCACGTTCCTGCCCGGTCGCCGCGCCGAGCAGCAGCAACAGGGTGCAAGCGCCGGCGAGGAAGCGTGAGAGCATAGGGCGCGGTGATCCGTCGGCTGCGATCCTGCCAAGGTTGCGCGGGAATGTGGCGTGGTTGCGCGGGAGCGCCACCCCCCGGTCGACATCACCGGCATTCCCGCGAAACCGTGATCGGCCTGGGCGCCGAGATCACTGTTTCGCCCCGAAGCTCGGCAACATGGCCCGCCTTCGTGCCGACGGACGAAGCCATCCGTCACGGTCGGACCCGCTCCGCCGATGACGGCCCTTCCCCAACCACGCAACAGGAAGAGACATCCATGAGCCGCACCACTCGCGCCCTGCTGGCAGCGTCCCTCGCCTTCGGTACCTCCGCCCTGGTCTCGCAGGTCAGCTTCGCCCAGGCGCCGCAGAAGGCGCCGGCACCCGCCAAAGCCACCCCAGCCCCCGCCGCTCCCGCTCAGGCCCCCGAGGCCGAAGAGCAGAAGGAGGTCGCCCTGACCCAGGCGCTGATCGACGGCCTCGTGGCCGCGCAGCCCGAACTGGCGAAACTCCCTGGCGGCAACGCGGACAAGCCCGATCCGAAGGTTCAGGCCCAGGCCGTGTCGATCGCGAAGAAGAACGGCTTTGCCAGCGTCGATGACCTGCAGGACGCGGCCGACAGCGTCGAGGCGGTGCTGGAAGGCATCGACCCCGAGACGAAGACCTATGTCGGCGTCGTGCCCCTGCTGAAGAAGCAGCTTACCGCCGTCGAAGCCGACAAGAAGATGAAGCCGAAGGACAAGGCCGCCGCGCTGAAGGACATCAACGAGGCGATCGCCGCCGGTGAGCCGAAGAAGCCGTCCGACGGCAACATCGCCCTCGTCACCCAGAACATCGACAAGCTCGGTCAGGTGGCGGGCGGCAGCCAGTAACGCCACTGGGCATGGCGGGCGACGATGCCGGGCAACCGGGATGCGATCGGGTGACCATCGTCGCCGCCGGTACGGAGCCTCGTCTCGAACGCGCATCCCAGCGAAGGGACGCGCAACCGATGGTCCGGCCGCGCACTTTTCACCATGACATCGCCGGCCTGGGAGCCGGCGATCGCAAAGAGGCCCAAGACGAGTGACTGTACCCTCGAGGCCGGTTCCGCCGGGCGATCAGCCGGGATCGGCACGGGCTCTTCCGCCCGTCGGACCGGTCTGGAACGGTCCGGGCTTCGGCGAATTCGTCGGCATCGTCGCCCTGATGATGGCGGTGACCGCCATCTCCATCGACAACCTGCTGCCGGCCTTTCCGGCGATCCAGGCGCGGTTCTCGGTCGCCGATCCGAATGCGCTGCAGCTTCTCGTCTATGTCTACATGATCGGGTTCGGCGTGGCCCAGATCGTCTACGGGCCGGTCTCGGATGCGCTGGGGCGCCGGCGGGTGCTGCTCGGTAGCCTTGCGGTCTACGGGGCGGGTACGGGCCTCGCCATGGTCGCGCCGTCCTTCGAATGGCTGCTGGCCGCCCGCGTCATCCAGGGGATCGGGGCGGCGGGTGGGCGCGTCCTCTCCACCGCCATCGTTCGCGACCGTTATTCGGGGCGCGAAATGGCCAGCGTCATGTCGCTGATCATGATGGTGTTTCTCATCGTGCCGATGATCGCGCCCGCCATCGGCGGGGCGATGCTGCTGCTCGGCTCCTGGCACTATGTCTTCGTGTCCATGCTGGCCCTGGCCGGCATCCTCACCCTCTGGTTCTCCTGGCGCATGCCGGAGACGCTGCACCCGGAATACCGGCGTCCGCTCTCGCTGCGCTCCATCGGTCAGGCGGTCTCCCTGACCTTCCGCACCCGCGTGGCGGTCGGCTACGCCACCGCCCTCGGGCTGCTGACCGGCTGTATCATGGGCTATGTCGGCTCGGCCCAGCAGGTCTTCGATACCGGGCTCTACCAGCTCGGCGCGCTGTTTCCGCTCGCCTTCGCCCTCGTGGCCGGGGCCATGGGGGCGGCGACCCTCGTCAATGCCCGCCTGGTGCGGCGGCTCGGGATGCGGCCGCTCTCGCATGTGGGCCTCACCCTGTTCGTGGCGGTGGCGCTGGCCCAGGTCGCAATCGGGCTCGCCTATGCCGGGCATCCGCCGCTGTGGCTGTTCCTGACGGTGCTCGCCTGCAACCAGTTCATGATCAGCTTCGCCATGCCGAACTTCAACGCGCTGGCCCTGCAGCCCCTCGGCGAGATCGCCGGCACGGCCTCGTCCTTCCTCGGTTTCTACACGACGATCCTCGGCGCTTTCTGCGGCTTCGTCATCGGCCAGGCCTTCGACGGCACCGTGCTTCCCCTCGGCATCGGCTATGCCGGACTCGGTGGCTCGGCGCTTCTCGTCGTCGCCTGGACTGAGCGCGGGCGGTTGTTCCGGGGTGGGGTGTCGGGGTGAGGAACGCACCGGTTCGACGGCGACCATAAGTTGAACTTCGAGTCTGCCACGCTTATCGTTGATGGAAAAGCGGGCGATCCGATGAAGCCATCTCTGATCGAGCAGACGAAGCTGCTCGCCAACGCGTTGGACCGGGCCTCGACGGCGTGCTTCACGGTCGGGATCGCCACGCCGGTCGCGGGCTTCCTGTACAATGTAGGAAATTTTCGAGCCCTGTCTGGGCCGTTCGAGATGATCGGCGGCGTCCTCGTTTGGATTCTCGGCGCCGGAGGCCTACATCTGGCTGCACGCCGTGTCCTGAAAGGGCTCGATCAATGAGCACCTCCTACGCGATCGCCTTCGTCTTCACGCCGTTACTCGCCGTCGGCCTCGGCTGGCTCGCAGTTCTGCTGCATGAGCGCTCGCTGGCGAAGGCGGAGCGTCGCTCCCCGGGCGAGTGAGCGCCGGCTCCAAGCTTTAACGCCGTCTTCAGCCGGTTTCGTCGGGGGGAGCGGCGCGTCGGCGAAATGTCCTTCGCCGCATAGGGGATACCTGATAGCGATGATCGGGCGATGACCGGTCCTAGACCATGACCTCCGGTAGACAGGGAGCGGCGGCGATGCCGACAAGTGCCGACCTCGGCCCCAGGATCGAGAGCTACGTTTCAACACTCGTGGAGAACGGGCGCTTCCAATCCCGTAGCGACGTGTTGCGCGAGGGCGTGCGCCTCTTGGAGGAGCGGGAGAATCGACTGGCGGCGCTCGACGCTGCCATCGAGCGCGGACTTGCCGATGCCGATGAAGGCCGGCTCAACCCGGCAAGCGAAGTCGCCGCGCGTCTGGCGACACGGTACGGCAACCGGTCGACCGTCGCCGAGGCATGATCGTCGTCTTCGCCGAAACCGCCGAAGCGGATCTGGAACGGATCGGCGATTACATTTCCAGCGACAATCCGGCTCGCGCCGCCGCTTTCGTCCAGGCGTTGATCGCCTGTTGCGAACGTCTGGCCGATGCGCCTCTCGGTTTCCCTCTTGTGCGGCGATACGAGCGCAGGGGCATCCGGGTCCGGACGTATGGAAACTATCTCATCTTCTATCGTGTCGGTGCTGCGACGACCGACATCGTCCACATCCTGCATGGCGCCCAGGATTACGGGCCGATCTTGTTCCCCTCTCCATAGCCATGTCCGATTCGCCTGTTTCCCCAGGTGAATGAGCCCGGTTGACACCCCTTAACGCCGTCTTCAGCCGGTCTCACGCATTCTCCCGATCTCGATGGGTCAGGGATGGAGTTCGCGCGTGTTCGGTCGGAGCCAGGACGGAATCCTCCTTGCGTCGCGCCTGTTGCTGGCGGCGGCGCTGCTGCCCACCGGCATCGCGCGTGCGCTCAACGTCTCGGGCTTCGCGCTGGCGCTGGCCGGGGCCGGGATGCCGTCTCCCAATGCCGTCGCTACAGCGGCCGTGGTGGTTCAGGTCTTCGGGCCGTTGGCGCTGATCCTCGGTGTCCTGCCCCGCATCACCGGTTTCGCCCTGGCGGGGTTCGCGGTGGCGATGGCGGTGCTGCTGCACGGGTTCTGGGCCTATTCCGGCGCGGCGGCGATGACCGAGCGCACCCTGTTCCTGGCCGATCTCGGCCTCGCCGGTGGCTTCCTCATCTACGCCCTCACCGGTCCGGGGGCTTGGAGCTGGCAGGGTTGGCGCCAATCCAGCCGCGAGGCGCCCGTGCGCCTGCCCGCCCGGCCGCAATCCGCCAATGCCAACGCGAAATCCGCGAAGGGGCCGAAGCGCAGCCCCGCCCGGCCGTCGAGCCGCGCGGCGGCCTAAACGCCCTTCGACGCGAGACGCTGACCCGACACCTCCGCGCCCGCATCCGGCTTCAGCCGCAGGAAGGCGAAGAGGGAAGCGGACGAGATCAGCGCGACGGTGAGGAAGGCGGGTGAGAAATCGCCGGCCTCGATGGCGGTGCGGCCATGCTGCGCGGCGGCCGTCTCCAGGGCCAGGGCTCCGATGGAGACGCCGAGGCTGAGGGACAATTGCTGCGCCACGCTTGCCAGGCTCGTCGCCGAACTCATCTCCCGCTTGTCGAGATCGGCATACGCGATGGCGTTGACGCAGGTGAATTGCAGCGACCTGACGCAGCCGCCGACCAGCAGGATGCCGATGATGAGCCAATGCGGCGTCTGCGCCGTGAACAGGCCGTTCACCGCGAGGAAGCAAGAGGCGACGACGGCGTTGAACAGCATCACCCGGCGGAAGCCGTAGGCTCGCAGGATGCGCGGCCCGATGATCTTGATGAGGAGCGCGCCTGCCGCCGCGGCGAAAGTGAGAAGGCCCGATTGCAGCGGATCGAGGCCGAAGCCGATCTGCAGCATCAGCGGCAGCAGGAACGGGATCGCCCCAGTGCCGATGCGGAACAGGCTGCCGCCCGTCACCGCCGCGCGGAAGGTCGGGTATCTCAGCAGATCGAGGCGGATCACCGGATGCTCGACCCGGCGGGAATGGGCGAGGTAGAGCGCGAGCAGGATCGCGCCGCCGCCGAGGCAGCCCCAGGACACGTAATCCGGCAGGAGATGGCGCCCGAGGGAGGCGAGGCCGAGCATCAGCGTGGCGAGGCCGGCTCCCGAGAGCAGGAAGCCGAGGACGTCGAGGGGTGGCCGGGACGGCTCGCGGATGTTCTCGAAATAGATCGTGGACAGGACGATTCCGGTCAAGCCGATCGGGATGTTGATGAAGAAGATCCAGCGCCAGTCGAGATAGGTGGTAATCAGCCCACCCAGCGGCGGCCCCATGATCGGGCCGATCAGGGCCGGGATCGTCAGGTAGGCGAGGGCGCTGACGAGTTCGCTCTTCGGCACCGCCCGGAGGATGACGAGACGGCCGACCGGCACCATCATCGCCCCGCCAATGCCCTGGAACGCGCGCGCGGCGACGAAGGCGCCGAGCGAATCGGACGCGGCGCAGGCCAGCGACCCCGCCATGAACACCACGAGGGCGGCGCGGAAGATCGTGCGCGCGCCATAACGGTCCGCCATCCAGCCGCTGATCGGGATGAAGATCGCGAGGCTGACGAGATACGCCGTGAGCGCGAGCTTGAGCGCGATCGGATCCTCGCCGAGGCTGCGGGCGATGGCCGGCAGGGCCGTGGCGATCACCGTGGAATCGGTGTTCTCCATGAACAGGGCCGTTGCGACGACGAGGGGGACGATTTGGGATGGGCGCATGGGGATCGCGTAGGTAGCGCGGCTAAGGCTGCCCGGTTCCGTCACGGCGTCGAGGGGGGCGCAACTCGGCTCTCGAACGAACATGCACACAAATGATGGTCTCTGTGGATGAGGCGTGCGGTGTCGCACGTGGTGGACGACCGTGACCCACGAGCCACAGGTGCGGGCTTCAAGTCGTCAGGCCGGCATGGCCGGCTTTCGGGGGCGTCGATACGGCCTTAAGCTCAGCAACAATTCGGCTGTCTCGTATCACGTCGGTCGAGCGAGCCACCGCCGCCATTTTGCGCGAAAGATATTGAATGCCCTCGCGGTTCGAAACCTGTCGACGCTCGCCCCTCATCGGTGGGGCTCTGGGCCTGCTGCTCATGGTCGCCGGTTGCGGCACCGTCATTCTCAATGAAAGCGGGTCGCTCACCCGCTACGACCGCCTCAATGGAAGCACCGAAGTGGCGACCGGGGCGAAACTCTACGCCGATCAGCCGACCCTCGCGGCGACGCGGACGGTCCGCATCATCCCGGCGGCATTTCCGGAATCGATCTCCGGGCCCGGTCTCAACAGCGTCGAGCGCCGCCTGATCGCCAACGCGGCCGACCGTGCGCTCTGTTACGAGTTGTCGCTGCGCTACGACGTGGTCTCCACCAAGAAGGCCGATCTCACGATCCGGTCCGCCGTCACCCGTGTGGAACTCACCAACGTCCCGGCCGCCGGCGCGACCATCGCCACCTCGGCGGGAATCACCGTCGCGTCCCAGCTCGGCGTCGGCTTCGCCACTGCTGTCGGCCGCGTGCCGATCCCGCGTATTCCCATCGGCCTCGGCAGCATCACCATCGAGGCCGAAGCCCTCGATAGCCGTCATCAGCAGCGGGCGGCGATGATCTGGGGCGGTGGCGCCAACGCCTTCACCAACCAGGCCCGCTTCTCGGCGGCCGGGGACGCCTACGATCTGGCGGGTGAATTCGGCCAGGATTTCGGCACGCTCCTCGTGACCGGACGCGACCCGTTCAAGGAGCCGCTGTCGATCCCGAGCTGGAATCGCATCCGCATCACCACCCTCGGCGAGGCTCCGCTCGATCCGGATTGCGAGCAGTTCGGCCGCGCGCCCGGTATCGACGGTATGGTCGGCGACTATATCGGCCTGCCGCCGGAATGGACCGACAAGGGCCCCCGCGACCCGATCAACTGAGTTTTCCATTGCGATGCCGCGATCCTGCCTTTGCGCAGGGTCCGGCCCCATGATACTGCGCCGTGCCAACGCATTCGGCGCCGACAGCTGTTTCCAGCCCGGCGCCTCTCACCGTTTCGGGAGTTGGCACATGGCTCGTATCACCGCGGATTCCATCATCGAGGGCCTGACCTTCGACGACGTGCTTCTCCGCCCCGCCGCATCCTCGGTGATGCCCACCGAGGTCAGCATCGCGTCGCGGCTGACCCGCTCGATCCACCTCAACATGCCGATCCTGGCCTCGGCCATGGACACCGTCACCGAGGCGCCCATGGCCATCGCCATGGCCCAGAACGGCGGCATGGGCGTGATCCACCGCAATCTCGAGCCGGCCGAGCAGGCCGAGCAGGTCCGCCTCGTCAAGAAGTACGAATCGGGCATGGTGCTCAACCCGATCACCATCCATCCCGACGAGACCCTGGCGGACGCGTTCTCGCTGATGAAGCAGAACCGCATCTCCGGCATTCCGGTGGTGGAGCGCGGCCCCAACGGCTCGCGCGGCAAGCTCGTCGGCATCCTCACCAACCGCGACGTGCGCTTCGCGACGAACCCCTCCGAGACCGTCGCCGAGCTGATGACCCGCGACCGGCTTATCACCGTGCGCGAGGGCGTGAACCAGGAGGAGGCCAAGCGCCTGCTTCACCAGTTCCGCATCGAGAAGCTTCTCGTGGTCGACGACCATTACCGCTGCATCGGCCTGATCACGGTGAAGGACATCGAGAAGCAGGTGGCCTATCCGGGCGCGGTGAAGGACGAGCAGGGCCGCCTCCGGGTCGCCGCCGCCACCACCACCGGCGATAACGGTTTCGAGCGGGCCGAGCGTCTCATCGATGCCGGCTGCGACGTGATCGTGGTCGACACCGCCCACGGGCATTCGATCAAGGTGCTCGACGCCGTGCGCCGGGTGAAGCAGCTCTCCAACACCGTGCAGATCGTGGCCGGCAACGTCGCCACCCGCGACGGCGCCCAGGCGCTCATCGATGCCGGTGCGGATGCGATCAAGGTCGGTATCGGCCCGGGTTCGATCTGCACCACCCGCATCGTGGCCGGCGTCGGCGTGCCCCAGCTCACCGCCCTGATGGAAGCGGTTGAGGCGGCCGACCGCGCCGATGTGCCGGTCATCGCCGATGGCGGCATCAAGTTCTCGGGCGATCTCGCCAAGGCCATCGCGGCCGGCGCCTCCGTGGCGATGCTGGGCTCGCTGCTCGCCGGAACCGACGAGGCGCCGGGGGAGGTGTTCCTGCACCAGGGCCGCTCCTACAAGAGCTACCGGGGCATGGGCTCGGTGGGCGCCATGGCTCGCGGCTCGGCCGACCGCTACTTCCAGGCCGAGGTCAGCGACACCCACAAGCTCGTCCCCGAGGGGATCGAAGGGCAGGTGCCCTACAAGGGACCGGTGGCGGCGGTGCTGCATCAGCTCGCCGGTGGCCTGCGTGCCGCCATGGGCTATGTCGGCGCGCCGACCATCCCCGAGTTCCAGGACAAGGCGCAGTTCGTCCGCATCACCAATGCGGGCCTGCGCGAGAGCCACGTCCACGACGTGACCATCACCCGCGAAAGCCCGAACTACCCCAGCCGCGCCTGACCGCGATACGCAGTCCGATCCGTCCCGTCACCCGGCTTTGGCCGGTGCCGGCGCGGATCGGACTGGCACTCGGCCTCGATGGCGTGCTGATCGGGTCAGACGCATGGCCGAGTGTCACGGGCCTCATCCACCGATCGTCCAACCCGTTCGAACCTCCCGCCATCGTCCTCCCCTGCGCCGGTCCGCTTGCCGCCCTCGGCCGGTGATGCGGACCAACAGGCTTCATCATGACCGTCCAGGCCATCCTCGCCCCCGTCTTCGCGCAGGTTCTGCTGATCATCGTGCTGATGTTTTGGCTCGGCCGCGTGCGCCTGGCGGAAGTCAGGGCCGGGTCGGTAAAGTCCGGCGAGGTCTCGATGGGCCAGCGCAACTGGCCGCCCCGCGCGCAGCAGGCAGCCAATGCGTTCTCGAACCAGTTCGAACTGCCGGTGCTGTTCTTCGCCCTGGTGCCGCTGGCCCTCTACACGAAGAAGGCCGATCTTCTCTTCGTGGTCCTGGCCTGGATCTTCGTCGCGTCCCGCGCCATTCATGCGGGGGTCTACGTCACCTCGAACCACGTTCCCTACCGTTTCCAGGCCTATACGCTTGGGGCGCTGGTGCTTTTGGTGATGTGGATCGTCTTCGCGGTGCGCGTCTTCCTCGCTCCGATCGGGGTCTGAGGTTCGGAATTTCCGTTCACGCCTGGAAAGTCGCCACCCTCGTCCGGTAAAGAGGGAGACTTATCGAGGTTGAGGATCGTTCCATGCGCGTGCTCGTCGTCGGCGCCGGTGCAACCGGCGGATATTTCGGAGCGCGCCTCGTCGAGGCGGGCAAGGACGTCACTTTCCTCGTGCGGCCGGCTCGGGCCGAGGCTCTGGCTGCGTCGGGGCTCCGGGTGAAAAGCCCGGTGGGCGACGTCCACATCGCCGAACCGGCGACGCTCACGGCCGCCGATCTCGCGGCGGGGAAGGGCGGTGGCTTCGATCTCGTCCTCCTCAGCTGCAAGGCCTACGACCTCGACGCCGCCATCGCCGACGTGGCACCGGCCGTCGGTCCCACGACGCTTGTGCTGCCCGTCCTCAACGGCTTGCGCCATCTCGACATCCTCGACGCCGCTTTCGGGCCGGAGCGGGTTCTCGGCGGCTCCTGCGCCATCGCGGCGACGGTGACGGCGGATGGCGAGATCCGCATGATGAGCCCGCTCCATAGCCTCACCTATGGCGAGCGGGCCGGCGGCCGTTCCGAGCGGGTGGAGCGGATTGAAGCCTTGATGCAGGGCGTCGCGTTCCAGGCCCGTCTGAGCGAGGCGATGGTTCTCGAAATGTGGGAGAAGTGGACGTTCCTGGCGACGCTCGCCGGGGCGACCTGCCTGATGCGGGCGCCGGTCGGCGACATCGTCGCCGCGCCGGGCGGTCTCGCCTTCATCGAGGCGCTGATGGAGGAATGCCGTGGGATCGCCGAGGATGCCGGATATGCGCCACGGGACAAGGTGATGCGGAACACGCAGGCGACGCTGACCGCGCAGGGGTCGGCCTTCACCGCCTCGATGCTGCGTGACATCGAAAACCAGGCGCGGATCGAGGCCGATCACATCATCGGCGATCTCATCTCCCGCGGGCGAGAGGGCGCGTACCCGATGCTCGACCGGGTCTACACGCATCTGAAGGCCTACGAAAACCGCCGCGCCCGTGAGGCGTCCTGAGCGGCGGCCCCGAAAGTCGGTCGCTCAGTAGCGCGGGGCCGGCGGGGGCGGGGGTGGGTTGCCGTATTCCAGCTGAGTTTTAGCATCGTAGGGGCGCTGGGGCGGAGGCGTCAGATCGACGGCGGGAGCGGTGGAGCAGGCGGCGACGCTCATGAGGACGATGCCCGCGAGGGTCAGGGGAATGATGGGCGACATGACGATTGCGAAGCTCCGTACGTTGACGCAGTGGGCTCTGGCGCAGCAAGGCCACGAGACAGATCCGCCACCCTGCCTGTCTGAGGGCTGATCTCGCCGGAAGCTCGGCTGTAATGTGTCCAACCCCGGCTCAAAGCGTGACCGTATCGCGGCGACGATCGACCGCGGTCACCCTTCCCTAACCTTGAGGATTTCGTCCTGACCCCTCCCGCCCGTCTCTCCGCCGCTATAGAAGTGCTCGCCGACATTGCCGGGCGACGCCGTCCGGCCGCGGATGCCCTCAAGGATTGGGGCCTCGCCCATCGCTTCGCCGGTTCCGGCGACCGCGCGGCCATCGCGAGCCTTGTCTACGACGCCCTGCGCCGCCGGGCTTCATCCGCCTGGATCATGGGGGACGAGGCCCCGCGCGCCATCCTCATCGGCATGCTGCGGCTGCAGCACGGACTCGCGGCGCCCACCATCGCCGAGCTGTTCTCCGGCGAGCGCTTCGCGCCCGATCCCCTGACCGATGCCGAGCGCACGGCCATCGCCGAGGGCTCGCTCGCCGATGCACCGCCCCACGTGGCCGGCGACGTCCCGGACTGGATCCTGCCTTCACTCAGCCACCTGTTCGGCGATGTCCTCCTTGATGAGTTGCGCGCGCTGGCCCGCCGCGCGCCCCTCGACATCCGGATCAACACCCTCAAGCGCGATCGCGAGACCGCACTGGCCGGGCTCGCGCATCTGTCACCGGCGGTGACGCCGCATGCCCCGAATGGCCTGCGCATTCCCATCGGTGAGGATGGTCGCGGTCCCGCCCTGCATGTGGAGCCGGAATTCCTCGACGGCTGGTACGAGATCCAGGACGAGGGCTCCCAGATCGCCGGCGGCCTGAGCGGCGCGCGAGCCGGCGAGACCGTGGTCGATCTCTGCGCGGGCGGCGGCGGCAAGACCCTCGCCCTCGCGGCGATGATGCGGAACGAGGGACGGCTCATCGCCACCGACGACGATCCACGCCGGCTCGCGCCGATTCATGACCGGCTGCGCCGGTCGGGTGCCGAGGCCGAGATCCGCACTCCGCGCGCCGGGCGCGCGCGGGCCGATGTGCTCGGCGACCTCGACGGTACCGTGGACCGGGTGGTGGTCGACGCGCCCTGCACCGGTTCGGGGACATGGAGGCGCAACCCCGACGCCAAGTGGCGGCTGCGCCCCGGCTCCCTCAGTGCGCGTGTCACGGACCAAGCCGAGGTGCTCGACCGGGCGTCGCGCCTGGTGCGGCCGGGCGGGCGGATCACCTACATCACCTGCTCCCTGCTGCGGGAGGAGAACGACGCCGCCATCGATGGCATCCTCGCACGGGCGAATGGCGGGCTGACGATCCTGCCGGCCGAGCGGGTGGCTGCCGAGCATGCGCCGGGCCTCGCCGGGGTGGTGCGATTCACCGAGCACGGCCTGCAGATGAGTCCGGCCCTCACGGGCACGGACGGCTTCTACGTCGCCACCCTGGAACGGCGCGGCTGATGCGCCTCGACCGCTGGCCTTCCTCGCCGGGCGGCCGACGACACCGTCGCCATCGTGGCTTCCTCCGGGCGTGAAAGCCGCTGGAATGGCTCTGAGAGCGAGCCATTTTAGCGGCGCCTTCGCGCCACCGAGCCGATGGCGCGAAGGTCGGTGCTCAGAAGCAGCGGCGCGTACGCACCATCGTCACCCGGCCATACGGACCCCGACGCTTCGTCACGACCGTCCGGCAACGGGGGCCCCTGACGACGGTGCGCGTGACGACCCGCGCCTGCTCGATCGCGGTGGCGGGGGCGGAAAGGGTCATGCCGGCGAGCGGCAGAGCCGATGCCGAGCCGATGCCGGCGAGGGTGATGGCTGCCAATCCGAAGAGGGTTGCTCTCATTGCGTAAGCTCCTGTCTGTTGGAAGGGCGGGATGAATCGCGCAGATTGTGTGAATCCTTTGTTGATTATCCCGCCTTCTGTCCGTCGCTAGGCAGGGCCACGCCCGATGCATGTGGGCGACGTGTGCCCTGCGGACGCTGCGCGTTGCACCATGGCGGGGCCTCGTCTAACTCCGATCCATGAATACCAACCACGATAAGATCCTCATCGTCGATTTCGGCAGCCAGGTGACCCAGCTCATCGCACGGCGCGTGCGTGAGGAGGGGGTCTATTGCGAGATCGTCCCCTTCACCAAGGCGGCTGAGGCCTTCGCCGAATCGAAGCCGAAGGGTGTGATCCTCTCCGGCGGCCCCGAATCGGTGACGACCGAGGCCTCGCCCCGCACGCCCCAGGTGGTGTTCGATTCGGGCGTGCCGGTCTTCGGCATTTGCTACGGCCAGCAGACCATGGCGGCCCAGCTCGGCGGCGAGGTCGAGGGCGGGCACCATGCCGAGTTCGGCCGCGCCGAGATCGAGATCATTTCGGACTGTCCCCTGTTCAAGGGCGTCTGGCATGTGGGCGAGCATTATCCGGTCTGGATGAGCCACGGCGACCGGGTGACCAAGCTCCCCGACGGTTTCACCACCGTCGCCCTGTCGAAGAACGCGCCCTTCGCGGCGGTGGCCGACGAGTCGCGCAACTACTACGCGGTCCAGTTCCACCCGGAGGTGGCCCATACCCCGCACGGCGCCCTGCTGATCCGCAACTTCGTGCGCGACATCGCCGGCTGCACCGGTGACTGGACCATGGGCGCCTACCGCGAGGAGGCCATCGCCAAGATCCGCGAGCAGGTCGGCAAGGAGCGGGTGATCTGCGGCCTGTCGGGCGGCGTCGATTCCTCAGTGGCGGCGGTGCTGATCCACGAGGCGATCGGCGACCAGCTCACCTGCGTCTTCGTCGATCACGGCCTGCTCCGCATGGGCGAGGCCGATGAGGTCGTGCGGCTGTTCCGCGACCATTACAACATCCCCCTGGTCCATGTTCAGGCGCAGGAGCTGTTCCTCGGCGAGCTCGAAGGCGTCAGCGACCCGGAGATCAAGCGCAAGACCATCGGCCGCCTGTTCATCGACGTGTTCGACGAGGAGGCGAAGAAGATCGGCGGCGCCGCCTTCCTGGCCCAGGGGACGCTCTACCCGGACGTGATCGAGAGCGTGTCCTTCACCGGCGGCCCCTCGGTGACGATCAAGAGCCACCACAATGTCGGCGGCCTGCCCGAGCGCATGAACATGCAACTCGTGGAGCCCCTGCGCGAACTGTTCAAGGACGAGGTCCGGGTGCTCGGCAAGGAGCTCGGCCTGCCCGAGGCTTTCGTCGGCCGCCACCCGTTCCCCGGCCCCGGCCTCGCCATCCGCTGCCCCGGCACCATCACGGCCGAGAAGCTGGAGGCTTTGCGGAAAGCCGATGCGATCTATCTCGACGAGATCCGCAAGGCCGGCCTCTACGACACGATCTGGCAGGCCTTCGCGGTGATCCTGCCGGTGAAGACCGTGGGCGTGATGGGCGACGGCCGCACCTACGACCATGTCTGTGCTCTCCGCGCCGTCACCTCGGTCGACGGCATGACGGCGGATTTCTACCCCTTCGACATGGCCTTCCTCGGCCGCGTCGCCACCCGCATCATCAACGAGGTGAAGGGCATCAACCGGGTGACCTACGACATCACCTCGAAGCCGCCCGGCACGATCGAGTGGGAGTGATTTCGGGCGTCGCTGACATTGCGCCGAATCACCCCACGACACGCTGATAGAGTGGGATAGAATTCGCCGTTCCGAGCCGTTCGGGACCCCGGCGCTGCATCAGATCGATCCGCGCATAGGATTGAGGATTTCGACTCCGGCGAAATCCTTTTCGTTGTCGGTGACGACCACGCAGTCATTCGCACCGGCGATTGCGGCGATGATCATGTCGAGCCCGCTGCGCGGGTTGCCGGCCGTTTTCCCCGCCGCCATCAGCTGTGCCCAGATCAGGCCTGCTCTGTCGTCGAACGAGAGGACACGGCCCATAAACAGCGCTTGGGGTCCTTCCGGTCCGGAGAACCATCTCTCGAGCGCCTCGCGCTTTTTCCCCCGTGGCTTCTCCAAAATCCCGCGGCGGATTTCAGCGACGGTCAATGACGCAATGAACAGGTCCTCATCGCGCTGAGTCGACATCCACACCAGAAGTGAGTCCGACGGCTGCGGCTTGACGACGTTGCTGATGATGTTGGTGTCCAAGAGATAGCGCGTCACAAGTCGACCTTGCGTCCCTCTTCACGGGGGCGGGAAAGATCGAGTTCCGCAGTCACCAGCGGCGAACGCCGCAACGCAGCGAGGATGCCGCCCGGTTTGGGCGGAGCGCCAGCGATCGACTGGCTGACGGTCGCACGAAGCTCCGAGGCTTCGGGCGTGTCTTCGGACAGGCGTCTGGCGAGCGACCGGATGAGGTCGCGATCGGTATCTCGGCCGAGCACTTCGAAACGCGCGAGGCCACGCTCGCCAAGGCGAGAGCGATAATTCCGGATTGCGCGATTCTGCGAACTTCCCATGATCGGCTCCAGATGTATCCAGTAATATAGCCAGTGCGGCCGAGGGCAGCAAGGTTGCGTGGTCGGCAGAGGGGGCGGTCGGGGTCCATCGGACATCCGTCCGACTCGACACCGTGCGCCGGGGTGGCATCTCTTGCCGCCCCGTGAAGGCCCGCTTTCCCGTGAGTCCGTCTAAGATGGCCCGGTCTGTCGGCGCCGTCATCGTGCCGGAGTGGATGATGAGAGCATTGAAGCTGGTCTGGATTCTGTTGGCGTTCACCTATGCCGCGAGCGAGAGCAGGGCCGAGCCGGTCGCGGGTCCATCGTCTCCCGGGGGCGGGACCATACCGGGCGCCGTGGCGCTCGACGACATTCCCGTCTCGACCGTGCCCCTCGGCGGCTTTCCTTATTTCGCGCTGCCCGCGGGCTACCAGCCGGTGAACCCGCCAGAGTCCCGCGAATTCGGGCATTTTCCGTTCTGGACGGGCACCGCGCTCCACGACGTCGACGGCAAGGTTTTCCTGTCCCTCATCGGTGCCAAGGACGGTAAGACCTACTCGTCCTATGAGTTGAAGAAGAACATCGAGGCCGTGCTGACCCAGGCCGGCGGACGAAAGCTCACCGACAGCCAGATGCCCACCTCAGTGACCGATACCCTGCCGGAGGAGGTCAAGATGGGCATGTATGAAGGCCTCGGCAACGTCTACTCCGAACGGACGCAGACATGGGTGATCCGCCGTCCGGACCGGCAGATCTGGGTGCATTTCGTGCCCGGCAGCAACAACGCGAGCTGGACCATCCTCGAGACGAAGCCGTTCGCCCAGACCGCCTCCCTGCTGCCCGCCGAGCAGCTGAAGCAGGACATAGACAAGACCGGGCGGGCGGTGATCCATGTCAACTTCGCCACCGACAAGAGCGAGATCCTACCGGATTCCGTGGCTCAGATCGAAGCGGTGACGAGGCTGCTGAAGACGAATCCCGGTCTCAAGCTGGCGATCAACGGCTACACCGACGAGACCGGGTCCGCCGGGCACAACCAGTCGCTCTCCAATGGCCGCGCCAGGGCGGTCATGGCCAGGCTCATCGCGTCGGGCGTCGCGAAGGAGAGGCTGAGAGCCAAGGGCTTCGGGGCCGCCAGCCCGGTCGCCTCCAATGGCAGCGAGGAGGGCAGGGCAAAGAACCGGCGCGTGGAACTGGTGAAGTTCTGACACGGAGACGTGCGATGCCGCCGGGCCGGCAGGTTCGTCTCCAACGGCACGGTCTCGGTAACGAAGTCCGCCCCATGCCGGATAGGGGCCGGCCGTGATGACGATCCGCTTCCGCCTTACGGCCAGACCTTGAGCGCCAATGGTCTGCGGACGAGGTCGCGGTCCGAGGTCACCTGGCAGCCCTCCCGGCGCAGCGTCACGTAGGTGAGGAGGGCGGTGTCGCCCACATCGTCGAAGTTGCGGCCGGTCGCCTCTGGATCGAGAATCGACGGATAGGCGATGAGGTCGCCCTTGGCCGTGCAGGGATCGTCGTAGAGCGTGGCGCCGGCGAGGAGCAGGCGCGGCTGATCCCAGGTGAGGAGGTCGCGTGACGTCGTCCAGTAGAAACCGGATTGCGGAACCTTGGCGCCGGACGCGGCCATGAAGACGGCGATCCAGGCCCCCGTGCCGCGGTGGCGCACCACCGCGCCCACGGGCAGGCCGAACGGCTCCAACGGCTTGCACGGTTCGGTGAGCAGGGTCGGCTTGGTGTAGGGATCGGGGAAGGCGGCGGTGAAGCCGAGCCCGGTCCAGGCCCGCCAGCGCGTCGGATCGGACGACGTGTCGGTGCGGAACAGGCAGGCCCCGGCGGATTGCTCGCTGCCGCTGGAAGACCAGCCGGTGGTGGCGATGAGCACGTAGCGCCAGCGCCCGTCCGCCACGATGTTCGATGGATTGAAGAAGCCCCGCTGCCGGCCCTGGCCGACCTCCTGACGGAACGGCGCCCCCGCCACAATGACGGGCGGCTTGGCGCGGGTGAAGCTGCGCCCGCCATCGCCGGAAGAAGCGGCGACGATCGTGTTGTACCAGCACTCGATATAAACCTTCGAGCGGCAGCGGCCCTCGTGCTCGTTGGCCTGGTACTCGTGGTGGAGGAGGGCCGAGACGGCCTTGCCGTCCTCCGTCCATGTGGCCGTGATCCAGGAGCGGTCGTCATAGGCCGCCGGATCGGCCTTCTCGCCGGATTCGAGCACCACGGCGCAGTCGAGCTTCAACTGGTCGAGGCTCGGTCCGCGCAGGGCCCTGTTGCGGTAATGCATGCCGAACAGGGCGACGCCGCCCGCTGAGTCGCGGAAGGCTCGGGCGGAGGCGTCCGGCACGTCCGCCCCGTCGCAGGCATCGCGACCGGCCTTGAATATCGTCGTCGGCGCTCCGACCAGGGTGAGGGCGGAAAGCGGCGGTTCGGACCGCGCCGCGACCTCTTGAGGAAGCAGGACGAGCAGGAGGAGCGCGAGAAGCCGCGTCATCGGATGAGCCTGGACATCCGCGCCGGTTTGGGTTTTGAACCGTTACAGTCTGCTTCACCCGGCCTGGCGCGGCTCCCGCGATCCACAGGCTCGATTCGAAGGCCCTTCATGCTCATCCTCATCCTCGGCCTCGTGCTGTTCCTCGGCACGCACGCCTTCTCCATGCTGAGGGCCAAGCGCGCGGGCGTCATCGACGAGGTCGGCGAGAGCCGGTTCAAGCTCGGCTATACCGTGCTGTCGATCGTCGGCATCGTGCTCATCGCCTATGGTTTCGGACAATACCGCGCGGATGGCTACATCCAGGTCTGGAACCCGCCGGTCTGGACGCGCCATCTCGCGCTGCTGCTGACGCTCCTCGCCTTCATCGCCCTGGCCTCCGCCTACCTGCCCGGCCACATCCGGGCGCGGGCCAAGCACCCGATGCTGCTGGCGGTGAAGATCTGGGCGACGGCCCATCTGCTCGCCAATGGCGATCTCGGCTCGATCCTGCTGTTCGGTAGCTTCCTCGCCTGGGCGGTGATCGCCCGGATCAACGCCAAGCGCCGCGCCCTGTCGGCTGGCGCGGTGGCCGCCCAGCACGGCGCCGTCGCAGCCCCGGCCGGCTGGCGCAACGATGCGATCGCAGTCGTTGTCGGCTTCGTCGTCTGGTTCGCCTTCGCCAAATATCTCCACCCGTTGCTCATCGGCGTGGCGGCCTGGCCGGGGCAGGCCTGAGACCGGTCGCACTCACCGCTCGCCGCTCTCCAAGCTATCCAGTCGCCAAGCCGGCTGCGCTGTGCTACGCGCCGGGCTTGGATTTTCCTCAAGGCCGTCGATCGTATCGCGGTCGGCGTGAGACGATATGGCCGAGAACAACGAGTTCATCCGCGAGGTCAACGAAGACTATCGCCGTGATCAGGTCGCCCGGATCTGGAAGCGCTACAGTGGTCTGATCATCGCTGTTGCGATTCTCGTCGTGGCCGGCGTCGGGGGCTATCGCTACTGGCAGCACGATCAGCGCGTTCGTGCGGAAGCGGCGTCGGAGAAGTTCGAGGCCGCCAATCGTCTCGCCAAGGATGGCAAGGGTACGGAGGCCGACAAAGCCTTCGAGGCGCTGGAAGCCGATGCACCGGGCGGCTACCGGATGCTGGCCCGGTTCCGCTCCGCCACCGAGACCGCCAAGCGCGACGCCGCCGCCGGCGCGACCGAGTACGATGCGCTGGCCGCCGACACCAAGCTCGGCGATGGCCTGCGCGACCTCGCCCGCCTGCGCGCCGCCCTGATCCGCCTCGACCAGCAGAATCCCGATACCGCGCTCGCCAGTCTCCAGGGGCTCGCCGCCCCGACCCGCGCGTTCCGCCACACCGCTCGCGAAATGCTCGGACTCGTGGCGCTGAAGCGCGGCGAATACGATGCCGCCGGGCGCTGGTTCGACCAGATCGTCGCCGATCCGCAGACGCCGGCGAACCTGCGCCAGCGTATCGAGGTCTATGCTGCCCTCGTGGCCGGCGGTCCGGTCACGGTGACCGCGGCTCCCGCTTCCGAGCCGGCCGCACCCCCGCCCGTGACGCGCTGAGCCGAATTTCGGCACGACGCCTGCACGACGAATTTTCTCCGTACGACGACTGAATCGAGACCACCATGGACATGCCGACCGTCGCTATCGTCGGACGGCCGAATGTCGGCAAGTCGACCCTCTTCAACCGTCTGGTGGGCAAGAAGCTCGCCCTCGTGGACGATCGCCCCGGCGTGACCCGCGACCGGCGCGAGGGCGACGTCAACTTCGGCGGATTGGTGTTTCGCATCATCGACACGGCGGGGCTCGAACAGGCCGATGCCGATTCGTTGCTCGGCCGCATGCGCGCGCAGACCGAAGCCGCGATCCTCGAAGCCGACGTCGTGCTGTTCGTCATCGATGCCCGTGCCGGCATCCTCCCCGCCGACCAGCCTTTCGCCGAACTGGTGCGCCGGGCCGGCTGCCCGGTGGTGCTCGTCGCCAACAAGGCCGAGGGCGGCACCGGCCTGTCCGGCGCTTACGAGGCGTTCTCGCTCGGCCTCGGCGACCCAATCCCGTTCTCGGCCGAACATGGCGAGGGTATCGGCGAGCTGCATGACGCGCTCACGGAGGCTCTGCCCAAGCTCGACGACGAGGAAGAGGGATACGACGACGACCCGTCGAATCGCTCGCTGAAGGTCGCCATCGTCGGCCGCCCCAATGCCGGCAAGTCCACCCTCATCAACCGGATGCTCGGCGAAGAGCGCCTGCTCGTCGGGCCCGAGGCCGGCATCACGCGGGATTCGATCTCCCTCGACTGGGAATGGCGCGGCCGCCGCATCAAGCTCCACGATACCGCCGGCATGCGCCGCAAGGCCCGCATCGACGACAAGCTCGAAAAGCTCGCCGTGTCGGACGGCCTGCGCGCCGTGCGCTTCGCCGAGGTGGTGGTGGTGCTCCTCGATGCCACGATCCCGTTCGAGAAGCAGGACCTGACCATCATCGATCTCATCGAGAGCGAGGGCAGGGCCGTGGTCATCGGCCTCAACAAGTGGGATCTCGTGGCGGACCAGCCCGGCCTGCTGAAGAAGCTACGGGAGGATTGCACCCGGCTGCTACCGCAGGTGCGCGGTGTCTCCGTGGTTCCGTTATCGGGGCTTGCCGGTGACGGCATCGACGCGCTGATGAAGGCCGTGACCGAGACCTTCGAGGTCTGGAACCGCCGCGTCTCGACCTCCAAGATCAACGATTGGCTCAGCGCGGCGACCCAGCGCAACCCGCCGCCGGCGGTGGCCGGCCGCCGCATCAAGATCCGCTACGCCACCCAGGTGAAGAGCCGCCCGCCGCACTTCGCCCTGTTCGGCAACCAGCTCGACGGCCTGCCGAAATCCTACACGCGCTATCTCGTCAACAACCTGCGCGAGGCCTTCGACCTGCCCGGCGTGCCGATCCGGCTGTCTCTGCGCACCTCGAAGAACCCGTTCGACAAGGACAACAAGGGCTGAGCCTCACGACCCGCAGGTCGTTTCGCTCAGCCAATCCACCACGTCGTCCAGTCCCTGACGGTTGGTGCGGCCCTTCTCGCGCGCGGCTTCGAACACGGCGATCTGACGGTCGGCGCTGGTGCCCTTCGCCACGATGGTGCGGGCGCGCTCGACCTCCGCGCCGCAGCCGAGCGCATCGGCATCCGCATCGATGAGAGCCAGGACCTTGTCGAGGGCGTCGGCGAAGGGGAGGGCATCCTCACTGGTTTCGTCGATGATCTCGGCCTCGGTGCCGCTGCGCTGGGTGCGCCAGAGGTTTTCCTCGGCCAGGGCGAGAGAGACACCGTCGAGATCGGCGTTGAGGTCCGGCTGGCGCACCACGCAGCGCACGAGGCAGCGGAAGAGTGCCGCCACCGTGAGAGCATCCTCGAGCCGGGTGCAGGAATCCGCCACGCGAAGCTCTAGCGTGGGAAACTTGATCGACGGACGAAGCGACCACCACAGGAAGCTGGCATCCTGGATCGAACCGGCCTTGGTCATGATCCGCAGGTAGCGCTCATATGCCTCCGGATCGGAGAAGAGCTGCGGCAATCCCGTTCGGGGCAATTCGCCGAAGGCACTCAGGCGGTAGGCGGTGAGCCCCGTCGGCTTGCCCTGCCAGAACGGGGACGAGGCCGAGAGCGCGAAGAGCAGGGGCTGGAACGGCAGCAGCCGGTTCATCAGGTCGATCCGGGCCTCGGGATCGGGCACTTCCACATGGACATGCATGCCGCACATCAGGCTGCGGCGGCCGGCGAGACCCACATCCTTGAGGATGCCGCGATAGCGCTCGCCCTTCGTCGGTAATTGCCGCGCCCAATCCGCCACCGGATGGGTGCCGGCGGCGAAGACCATAAGCTCGTGTTTCTTGGCCAGCCGGCCGAGGGCATCGCGCTGCCCGGCCAGGATCTCTCGCGCCTCGCTGAACTCCGTGGAGGGCGGGGTGCAGACCTCCACCTGACACTGCAACATCTCGCGCCCGATCTCGGGCAGGCGCTCGCTCGCTTCGGTATGGAACGGCTTCACCGACCGCCGCGGCGTCCCTCGCGTCTCGGCATCGGCCAGGAAGTATTCCTCCTCGATGCCGAAACGGTAGCTATGCGCGGTCATGCCATCATCCTGCGAGCGACCTCCATCAACTCGTAGGGCGAAAGGTCGTTGCTCCTCAGCTTCGCAATGCGCCACCCACCAGCCAGGCCGGATCGAACCAGCGGTCGGCCTCGCCGTCATAGGGCAGGCGGGTGATGTCCCAGTTCTGGATGTACTTGGCGTAGACGTTCCAGACCGTGATGCCGCCGCCGACGAAGATGCGCCGGCCCGGATAGCGCTTGAGCACCTCTTCCGGGTCCTCGTGGCTGCGGATGACGTCGATGGTACGGTCCTTGAAGGCGAAGTCCGGCACGGAGGCCACGGTCTTCGGCCCGGCGATCAGCACGTGCCCCATGGTCAGGGCGAAGAAGCGCGTCACGTCCTCGACGAAGAGCGGATCGGTGTTGCCCTCCCAGGGCAGGTGCCCGTTGAGGCCCAACTGGCCGCGCAGGCCGATGGCGCAGATGCAGCGAACGTCGATCATGATGGAAACCTCAATGAAGGCGGGTCACTCCCGCCACCGACCTCATCCTGAGGTGCCGCGAAGTGGCCTCGAAGGAGGGCTCCAGACCGCACTGCGAGTCCTGGAGCCCTCCTTCGAGGCCTTCGCAGCACCTCAGGATGAGGTCGCGGGCAGGTTATGGGTGACAGAAAAGCTAAGCCGCCATCTGCGGCGTCAGCACCCGGTCGCTGGGGAAATCGTAGATCTTGCCCGATTGATCCCAATCCGGGCTCGCGAGACGCACGAAATGCGGTGCGAGGTCGTCTGGAGTCTTCAGTGTCGTCTCGTCCTCGCCCGGCATCGCCGCCTTGCGCATGGAGGTGCGGAGGGGGCCGGGATTAAGCAGCATGGCCTTGATCGGCGTGGTCTCGGTCTCCGCCGCGTAGGTGCGCACGAGGGCGTCGAGAGCGGCCTTCGAAACCGAGTACGGCCCCCAATAGGCCTTGCATTTCTGCGCGGCGCCGGAGGTGACAAAGATAGCGCGGCCCGCATCCGACTTCCGCAACAGCGGGTCGACGGAACGGAGCAAGCGCCAGTTGGCGGTGACGTTGATGTCCATCACCTGCGTCCAGGTCTTGGGCGTCACGTGGCCGAGGGGCGTCAGATTGCCGAGGATACCGGCATTGCCCACGATCACGTCGAGCTTCTGCCAGCGCTCGTAGATGCTCTGGCCGAGCCGGTCGATCGCGTCGAAATCGGTCAGGTCGAGGGGGACGAGTGTCGCGCTCGATCCCGCCTGCCGGATCGCGTCGTCCAGTTCTTCCAGTGCCCCTTGCGTCCTGGCAACGGCGACAATGTGAGCCCCGGCCTCGGCCAAGGCCAGGGCCGCCGCCCGGCCGATGCCGCGCGAGCAGCCGGTGACGAGGGCGATGCGGCCGTCGAGAGGCTTCGTCATGGGTCGGATCAATCCGCTTCGGCGAGCATCGCGAGACGCTTCGGCCCGGCGATGGCGAGGTCGGTCAGGCCGGTCGGGTAGTCGCCCGTGAAGCAGTGATCGGTGTATTGCGGGCAGGATTCATTCCGGCTCTCCTCGCCCATGGCCTTGTACAGCCCCTCGATCGACAGGAAGGCCAGGGAATCAGCGCCGATGTAGCGGCGCATGCCTTCGAGGTCGTGGGTGGCGGCGAGCAGCTTCTCGCGCTCGGGCGTGTCGATCCCGTAGAAATCCGGATAGGTGATCGGCGGCGAGGCGATGCGGAAATGCACTTCCTTGGCACCGGCCTCGCGCATCATCCGCACGATCTTCACCGATGTGGTCCCGCGCACGAGGCTGTCGTCCACGAGGACGATGCGCTTGCCTTCCACCACGGCGCGGTTGGCCGAATGCTTCATCCGCACGCCGAGTTCACGCACCGACTGGGTCGGCTGGATGAAGGTGCGCCCGACATAATGGTTGCGGATGATCCCCATCTCGAAGGGCAGGCCGGTCTCCTGCGCGAAGCCGAGGGCTGCCGGCACGCCGGAATCCGGCACCGGGATAACCACATCGGCGGCGGTGGCGGATTCGCGGGCCAGTTCGTGGCCGATATTCTTGCGGACGGAATAGACGCTCTTGCCGTTCACTACGGAATCCGGCCGGGCGAAGTAGATGTACTCGAAGATACAGGGGCGCATGGGCTGCGCCGGCGCGAACCGGATCGATTCGATGCCCTCCTCGGAGATGACGACGATCTCGCCGTTCTCCACGTCGCGGATGAACTTCGCACCGATGATGTCGAGCGCACAGGTTTCCGAGGCGAGGATGTAACGGCCGTCGAGTTCGCCGATGACCAGCGGGCGGATGCCGAGGGGATCGCGGGCGCCGATGAGCTTCTTGTTGGTGAGCGCGACGATGGCGTAGGCGCCCTGGACCTGCCGCAGGGCTTCGGTGAAGCGCTCGACGATGAGGGGCGCGCGGCTGCGGGCAGCGAGGTGCAGGATCACTTCCGTGTCGGAGGTCGACTGCGTGATCGCGCCGTCGCGGACGAGGTCGCGGCGGATGGAGAGGGCATTGGTGAGGTTGCCGTTATGGGCCACCGCGAGGCCGCCGCTGGCGAGTTCGGCGAAGAGCGGCTGGACGTTGCGGAGGATCGTGCCTCCGGTCGTCGAGTAGCGCACGTGGCCGATGGCGGCCGAGCCTTCGAGATGCTCGATGGTGGAACGGTCGGAGAACGAATCGCCGACGAGGCCGGGCCGGCGTTCGGAATGGAAGATGTGCCCGTCGAAGGAGACGATGCCTGCCGCCTCCTGGCCCCGGTGCTGGAGGGCGTGGAGGCCGAGCGCCACGATGGCGGAGGCGTCCGGATGGCCGAAAATGCCGAAGACGCCGCACTCTTCGCGCAGCGTGTCCCCGTCCCGGTCCAGCCCATCCACCACGTCGACCGAATGGCGGGCGCTCGCGCTGCGTGCTGACATCTGGTTCTGCGATCCTAAGGTGGCCCGCCGCTGCCGGTTTCGGCACCGTCCACGGACCGGCTTGCATCCTGCGACCGTTTTATGACGACGGCTGCTTCCTGCAAGAAGCCGTCATTTAGTCGGCCTTGGTTCCGCAACCAAGCGGCTTGCCACGCAGATCAGACGCGCTGCGTGAGAAGGTCAGCGTCGTGCGGGCGACTCAGTCCGGCGTTGCGCGGGCGCCGTATCGCCCTCACCGGCCGGCTCGACCGGGTCCGCCGTGCCGTCGCCCTTGGCTTTCTTGAACTGCTTCAGGAACCCTTCCGGGTTCTCCGGCAACTGGGCCACCAGCGCGTCGCCCGATTTCTCGAGCATCGGGCGGCTGCGAGCCTGCGCCGCCCAATCAGGCATCTTGCCCTGGACCAGCCAGGCCAGGAACACCCAGCCGATCACGCAGATGAGGAATCCGCGCCCCGCGCCGAAGACGAAACCGAGGGACCGGTCGATTGCGCCGATGCGCGAATCGAGGATCATGTCGGAGACCTTCACCGTGATGATCGACACGATGACGAGAGTGAGGAGGAAGATGGTGGCGATGGAGGCCACCAGCGCCACGGTGGCATTGGAGACGTGCTGGCTCACCGTGGGCAGCAGCAGGGGATAGAGCTTCCAGGCCACTGCGGCGGCGGCGACCCAGGCGACGATGGCGAGAACCTCGCGCGTCGCGCCGCGGACGGCGGCCAGAAGGGCCGAGATGACGACGATGCCGAGAACGGCCAGATCGAGAACGGAAAACGGCATTGATTGGTATGGTCGCACGGGGCAGAGGGGCTGACGATGGCCTGCTCGTGCGGCTCCCCCTCGCCGCCGCGCCTGTATATCGTGCGGAAACTCGGCCGTCACCCTCCGGTACGCCCTCCCTTCGCGGGCCTCACTCGTCGTCTTCGTATTCGTATCGCGCCGGGTTGCGCTCGGGCCGGCCGCGTTTGGGCGCGCCGCTGGCGATGCCGGCCACGAGATCCGCAATGTGGCGCAGGGCTTCCGTAGGCAAGGAATTGTCGCCGACCTCGTTGCGCCCCTGTGGCGTGACGGCTTTGGCGAAGCCGAGCTTCAACGCTTCCTTCAAACGCGATGGTGCCTGCGCCACCGGTCGGATCGCTCCAGAGAGACCGATCTCGCCGAAATAGACGGTCTCGCCCGGCAGGGCCGCGCCCGACAGCGACGAGACCAGGGCGGCCGCTACGGCAAGGTCGGCCGCCGGCTCCGTGATGCGCAGGCCCCCTGCGACATTGAGATAGACGTCGTGGGTGCCGAGCCGGATACCGCCATGAGCCTCCAGCACCGCGAGCACCATGGACAGGCGGTTGGGATCCCATCCGACCACTGCGCGGCGCGGCGTGCCGAGGGAGGAAGGCGCCACCAGGGCCTGGATCTCCACCAGCAGGGGCCGCGTGCCCTCCATGCCGGCGAAGACCGCGGTGCCCGGTGCCGCATGGTCGCGCCCCGCGAGGAAGAGCGCCGAGGGGTTTGGCACCTCCGCGAGGCCCCGATCGGTCATTTCGAACACGCCGATCTCGTCGGTGGGGCCGAAGCGGTTCTTCACCGCCCGCAGGATGCGGAAGTGATGGCCTTGGTCGCCCTCGAACGAGGCGACGGCATCGACCATGTGCTCCACCACGCGGGGACCGGCGATCTGTCCGTCCTTCGTCACGTGGCCGACGAGGATCACCGCCGTCCCGGTGGTCTTGGCGAAGCGGATCAGCGATTGGGCCGAGGATCGGACCTGGGTCACCGTGCCGGGGGCGGATTCCACCGTCTCCGTCCACATGGTCTGGATCGAATCGATGATGGCGAGTGCCGGTGGGCGCCCCTGGCTCAGGGTCTCGACGATATCCTCGACATTGGTCTCGGCGGCGAGATCCACCGACGCGCTCGACAGGCCGAGGCGCTCGGCCCGCAGCCGCACCTGCGCCACCGCCTCCTCGCCGGAGATGTAGACCACGCGCTCACCCGTCCGCGCCATGGCGGCGGTGGCCTGCATCAGCAGGGTCGACTTGCCGATGCCGGGATCGCCGCCGAGCAGGATCACCGAGCCGCGCACGAAGCCGCCGCCGGTGACCCGGTCGAGTTCGCCGATGCCGGAGGGAATGCGCGGGGCCTCGCGGGCCTCGCCGGTGAGCCCTTCCAGAGGAAACACCCGCCCCCGCGCCCGGCTCGGCCGCGTCTTGACCGGCCCGGCCTGCGGACCGCTCGCGCCCGTTTCCTCGACGATCGTGTTCCAGCCGTTGCAGGCTTCGCAGCGCCCGCGCCAGCGATTGTAGACGGCGCCGCAGGATTGGCAGACGAAGGTCTGGTGGATCTTGGCCATGATCGCCTTTTGAGGAAGCACGGACGACAGTCTGCGGCCATCCAACCCGCGCCCTCATCCTGAGGTGACCGTGCCAGCGGGCCTCGAAGGAGACCTCCAGGGCCGGCGGCGCCATCTGGAGTTCTCCTTCGAGGCCTACGCTTCGCTTCGGCACCTCAGGATGAGGCGGTGGATTTGGAATCGCCGGATCAGTCGGTAGACTCTACATAATGACGAACATATCGTGAACCAAGGCCGGTCAGGATTTCGTAGCCGATGGTGCCGGCGGCGTGGCCTACACTGTCCACATCGAGGGAATCACCGATGAGAACCGCCGGTTCGCCGCGCCGGGCGCTGGGCGCATCGGTGACGTCGAGGATGATGAGGTCCATGGAGATCAGGCCGACGATGGGGCAGGGCACCCCGCCGACGAGGGCATGGCCGCGCCCGCTCGCCGAGCGCGGATACCCGTCGGCATAGCCGATGGAGAGGGTGGCGAGCCGTCGCGGACCGGGAGCGGTCCAGCGGGAATTGTAGCCGGCGCTGTCCCCCGTCTCCACGTCGCGGATCTGGGCGATCCGCGCTTCGAGGCGGACGACCGGCCGCATCGGGTTCGACCGCCACGGCATCGGGTTGCCGCCGAACAGGGCGTAGCCCGGCCGGAGCATGTCGTTCGCGATGCCTGCGCCGAGATAGCAGCCGGAAGAATTCGCGAGCGAACCCGGAATGCCCGGAAAGGCGCGGCGTACCGCATCGAAGTCCTCGCACTGGCGTCGGTTGATCGCCTCGTCGGGCCGTTCGGCACTGACGAGATGGCTCATGAGCAGGTCGATCCCCGCCGCTGGGATGATCGGGTCTCCGGCGAGAGCCAGGGCTTCGGGGACTGTCAGGCCGAGGCGGTTCATACCCGTATCGATGTGAAGGGCCGCGGCGAGCGGTCTCCCCGCCTCTGCACCCAGCGCCACCCATTCCTCGAGTTCCTCGCGCGACCCGAGGACCGGGCGCAGGGTATGTGCGGCGAGGATGGGGCCGCTGCCGGGAGCCAGGCCGTTGAGGACATAGATCGTGGCTTCCGGCAGGAGCGACCGCGCGGTGACCGCCTCGCTCGCATGGGCGACGAAGAACGTCCGGCAGCCGGCCTGCCACAGGACCGGTGCGACCACGGCCAGACCGCAGCCATAGGCGTCGGCCTTCACCACGGCGGCGCAGGGGATATGCGGGGCCTGCGCGCCGAGCCGGCGCCAGTTCTCGGCGATGGCCGCGAGGTCGATGGTGAGGCGGGCGCCGTGAATGGCGGCCTCCGGATGAGCGATCGACATTGCAGGATCTCGTTCGAGCGCGGTGATGGGGCAGTCTCCGCTGCCTGCAAATCTCATGTGAGGAAGCGGAGTCTACCGTCTCTCGCAGGGTGGACCATAGAGTCGACGGTCTCTGTAGCGCCCTTCGCTCCTCAGGGCCGCGCTAAAGGATTTACATCCGCTCTTTCAAGCGGGCCGTGTCCATCTCAGCCTTGTGGCGAGAGGTTAGGAGCGGGGGTGATTGGGGGCCCCTCGATTGGCTGAGGCTAGGGGACCGATCCCCGCCTCCAACTCCTCCCCACAAGAAGGAAGAGGGTCACCCTCACTCGGCGGTATGGAACCGATTACATGCGCTCCGGCATCCGGTCTTCGCTGGCCAGATCCGAGAAGCGCGTGATGTTGGCGTCGAACTGCAGCTCCACCGTGCCGGTGGGGCCGTGGCGCTGCTTGCCGAGGATGACTTCGGCCTTGCCGTGGACGCGGTTCATCTCCGCCTCCCAGGCGAAGAATTCCTCGGTGCCTTCGCGCGGCTTCTTGTTGTTGACGTAGTATTCCTCGCGGAACACGAACATCACCACGTCGGCGTCCTGCTCGATCGAGCCCGATTCGCGAAGGTCGGAGAGCTGCGGGCGCTTGTCGTCGCGGTTCTCTACCTGACGCGACAGCTGCGACAGGCCGATGATCGGCACCGCGAGTTCCTTGGCCAGCGCCTTCATACCGGTGGTGATCTCGGTCATCTCCTGCACGCGGTTGTCGCTGCGCTTGCCCGAACCGGAGAGCAGCTGCAGATAGTCGATGATGAGGAGGTCGAGACCCTTCTGGCGCTTCAGGCGGCGGGCGCGGGCGGCGAGCTGCGCGATGGAGATGCCGCCGGTCTGGTCGATGTAGAACGGGATCGTCTGCATGTCCCGGGCGGCATCGGTGATCTTGTAGAAGTCCTCCGGCCGGATGTCGCCGCGGCGGATCTTGTAGGACGGCACGCCCGATTGCTCGGCGATGATGCGGGTCGCCAGCTGCTCGGCCGACATTTCGAGGGAGAAGAACCCGACGATGCCGCCGTTCTTGGTCTCGATCCGCCCGTCGGGCTGCTTCTCGCCCCGATAGGCCTTGGCGACGTTGAAGGCGATGTTGGTCACCAGCGAGGTCTTGCCCATGGCCGGGCGGCCGGCGAGGATGATCAAGTCGGAGGATTGCAGACCGCCCATCTTGGCGTCGAGATCCGACAGGCCGGTGGCGATGCCCGAGAGCTTGCCGTCGCGCTGGTAGGCCTTGGCGGCCATGTCCACGGCGGCGGTGAGCGCATCGGAAAATTTCTGGAAGCCGCCATCGTACTTGCCCGATTCGGCGAGCTCGTAGAGCCGGCGCTCGGTGCCCTCGATCTGGTCGCGGGGCGAGGATTCCACCGGTGCTTCGTAGGCACCGTTGACCAGATCCTCGCCGATGGTGATCAGCCGGCGGCGAATGGCGAGATCGTAGATGGTGCGGCCGTAATCACCCGCATTGATGACAGTGGTCGCCTCAGCCGCGAGGCGGGCGAGATACTGCATCACCGTCTGGCCGCCGAGATCGGCGTCACCGAGATAGGTCTTGAGCGTGATCGGGGTCGCGAGCTTGCCGACCTTGATCAGCGAGGCGGCGACCTCGAAGATCTTGCGGTGGACATCCTCCATGAAATGCTCGGGCAGGAGGAAGTCCGAGATCCGGTAATAGGCGTCGTTGTTGACGAGGATCGCGCCGAGCAGCGCCTGTTCCGCATCGATGTTGTGGGGCGCGACGCGGAACTCCTGCGTGACGCTCTGTAGGTTTGCCGTCAGGGCGTTGGGCAGGGCCATGGGCTGACTCGAGGCTCCGACTTCTTCGACACCGCGCGGCGATTCCGTCGCCGCATCATTCCGCTACCGCACGACCATGGCCCAGGCATGGTTAGCCGAACCTTAGCCGAATCGCGCGACGCGCCTTTCGCGCCGCCCCTCTCACCTCATCCTGAGGTGCCCGCTTCAGCGGGCCTCGAAGGAGGGCTCCAGAACCCACCGCGCGAACTGGAGGCCTCCTTCGAGGCCTCCGCTGCGCTCCGGCACCTCAGGATGAGGTGATCGGACGGGACGGAGTGCGTGTGACCGAACACGAAAAACGCCTGCCACCCCTTTCGGGATGACAGGCGCTATGCTGGAACAAATCGGGAACCAGTCAACCCCTTCGGGCGACGATCCCCGTTCTCCACCGCTCTCGCGGGGATGCTTACTCGCGGTCGTCACCGGCCTCGGCGAGAGCGGCGCCGACTTCGAGGCCGAGGTCGTCGAGGTTGAACGCCTCACGCTCGGTGGTCGATTCGCCGCGGGCCTGACGCTCGGCCTCTTCGGGCGAACGGGCGACGTTGACGGTGACGGTCACCTCGACCTCGGGGTGCAGCACCACCGGCACGTTGTGCAGGCCCAGCGTCTTGATCGGCTGGTTGAGGGCGAACTGATCGCGGCCGACGGTGAAGCCCTCGGCGGTGACGACTTCGGCGAGATCGCGGGTGGAGACCGAACCGTAGAGCACGCCGGTCTCGCCCGACTGACGGATCAGCACGAAGCTCTTGCCCTCGAGGGTCTCGGCGACGGACTGGGCCTCGGTCTTGCGCTCCAGGTTGCGGGCTTCGAGCTGCGCGCGCTGGGTCTCGAAGTGCTTCTTGTTGCCGGCGGTGGCGCGCAGGGCCTTGCCGCGGGCGAGAAGGAAGTTGCGGGCGTAGCCCGGCTTCACGTTCACGGTCTCGCCCATCTGGCCGAGTTTGGCGACGCGCTCGAGGAGGATGACTTCCATGATCTTGGTCCTTGCTGGGGTGGGGTGTGTCGAGAGAGATCCGGCCGCGTGATGCGGGAGACGGGCCTCAGGTTCGTCCGGCGTCCTCCTTGGGACGGCGCCGGTTGAAGGCGGTGTCGGCGAGGCCGAACAGCGTCAGGGCGAAAAGGGCGACGCCCTGCGTGAAGAACAGGATCAGATAGAGCCCGAACAGGAGGGCCATGCGTCCGGGCCGGCCGCGGCTGCGGTCGTGGAAGGCGGCGAGGCCCTGCATGGCGAAGGCGGCGGTCAGTGCACCGATGAGGCAGATGCCGAGGACGCCTGGATAGCCGGGCACCAGGGCCAGCACGAAGGCCGCTCCCAGGATGCCGAGGACGGAGCGCGGCATCGCGGTTGAGGGGATGTCGGGCCAGGGCCGAGGCAAGCGGCCGGAAATGCGCACGATCCGGCCCGCGGCCCAGAGATAGAAGGTGAGCAGCACGGCAAGACCCTGCGTCGCCAGTCCGGGGGCGATCGTCGCCAGGGCATCCGCCACCGCGTTCTGCTGGTCGCTGCCGGGTTCGGCGGAGGGCGCCGTCTTCGTATCCGATTCCGCCTGGGTCGCGGGTGACTCTGTGGGCGTGGGACTCTCGGAGGCCGAGGGATTCCCCGTCGTCGAAGGGGTTCCTGCAGGTGCAGCGGCGGGGGGCGTCGCACGGGTCTTGCCCTGCATCGTCACCAGCGTGCGCGTCATCCCGCGCAACTGGGTCTGGAAGGTCTCGAAGTTCGGCGACGCGATGACCGCGATGGCAACGAAGGCGAGCCCGGCCGTGCCGGCGGTCCAGGCGAGAAGCCGCCCGGTCGGGTACCATTCCATGGTGCCGTCGGCATTCGAACGGCCGAGCAGGGCGAGATAGGCCAGCCACCAGGCCGGCAGCGCCAGATAGGCGAGGAAGCCGAGGCCGAGGAAGGGCTGCAGAAAGGAGAGCGCGACGGCGCCCGTGATCGCAGCGACGAGGGCTGCCTTGTGGCTCCAGCCGAGGCCCACGATCAGGATCGGGAGCGGGGCGAGCAGATAGAGAACGATCGACAGCAAAGTGCCCTTCAGCAGGACGCCGAAGAGGAGTGCGGAGACGAGGCCCGCGCCGATGCCGATACCGAGAAACTGTGTCATCGATCCCGCTGTCCCGCTGTCCCCGAAAAGGGCAGGGTTAGAGGCGTTTCATTTCGCCCCAACGACGTCCGGCAGCCCGCATGCGGCCGGTACGAGTGCTTCCTCCGCCTTGCGGGGAGGGATCGAGGGTGGGAGTGGCGCCGCCAGCCTTCACAGGCCGAAGTCCACCCCCACCTCCAACTCCTCCCCACAAGGGGGAGGAGGGGACCTCGTGGAGAGGTCTAGGCTTACTTGATCACGTAGGGGAGGAAGCCGAGGAAGCGGGCGCGCTTGATCGCCTGGGCGAGTTCACGCTGCTTCTTGGCCGACACCGCCGTGATGCGCGACGGCACGATCTTGCCGCGCTCGGAGACGTAGCGCGACAGGAGCTTGACGTCCTTGTAGTCGATCTTGGGAGCGTTCGCGCCCGAGAACGGGCAGGTCTTGCGACGACGGAAGAAGGGACGACGTCCGCCGCCCGCACCACCACCACCAGCGGCAGGAGCCGCACCAGGTCCAGCACCGAAACCCATGGCTTAGTTCTCCCCGCCGAAGCTGCGCTCGGGACGGTCGCCGCGATCACCGCGGTCGCCACGATCCCGGTCGCCACCGAATCCACCACCACCGAAGCCTTCGTCGTCACGACGACGGCCGCGCTCGCGATCCTTGCGGTCGTCGCGGTCACGCTTCTGCATCATCGCCGACGGCTCGGACTCGAGCTCTTCGACGCGGACGGTCATGAAGCGCAGGACGTCCTCGGAGATCTGCATCTGGCGCTCCATCTCGGCGAGAGCCGCCGGGGGGGCGTCGACGTTGAGGAGCGTGAAATGCGCCTTGCGGTTCTTCTTGATGCGGTAGGCGAGGGACTTCACGCCCCACATCTCGATCTTCTCGACCTTGCCGCCATTGGCTTCGATGACGCCCTTGTAGGTCTCGACCATGGTCTCGACCTGCTGGGCCGTCACGTCCTGGCGCGCCAGGAAGACGTGTTCGTAGAGAGGCATAACGGGCCCTTCATAGCAAAAGGGGCCCGACGGCACGGATGTGCGGATGTCGATCGTCGGGCCGGTTCAACGCGTTTCACCCGGCGCCAAGCCCTTCGAGCCGTTTGAAGGCCCGAGCGGTTGATCGAAGGCGGAGACACGGGACGATGGAGCGAACTCCGCATGCCGGACAAGCCGGCACCGTCCGTTCAGCCCCCAGCCGGAGCGAACGCGAGTTGCGGCGCATAGACGAGTTCGGGCGGGATGGCAAGGAGGACGGTACACAGGATCGCCCCGATCCCAGCGGCAAGGAAGCCCGCGAATCGATCCGCATCCGATGATAGAGGAGCCGCCGGAACGCGCACGCCATGTTGGAGGATCGCCCATGCGGGACAGCTACCGAGCCGCCGCCCTCCTGTTCTGCATCTCAGCGTCCGGCCCGGCCATCGCCGACGAGCCCGTGCTGCAGACGGTCGATTATGCGAATACGCGCTATTCGAAGCTCGACCAGATCAATGCCAGCAACGTTAAGCAGCTGCAGGTGGCCTGGACGTTCTCGACCGGCGTCCTGCGCGGCCACGAAGGCTCGCCGCTCGTCATCGGCAACACGATGTACGTGCACACCCCCTTCCCGAACATCGTCTACGCCCTGGACCTCGACAAGGACGGCGTGATCGTCTGGAAGTACGAGCCCAAGCAGGACCCGAGCGTCATCCCGGTGATGTGCTGTGACACGGTCAACCGTGGCCTGGCCTATGCCGACGGCGCGATCATCCTGCACCAGGCCGACACCACCGTCGTCTCGCTCGACGCCAAGTCCGGCAAGGTGAACTGGTCCGTCGTCAACGGCGACCCGAAGAAGGGTGAGACCAACACCGCGACGGTTCTGCCGGTCAAGGACAAGATCATTGTCGGCATCTCCGGCGGCGAGTTCGGCGTGAACTGCCACGTCACCGCCTACGACTCGAAGTCGGGCAAGAAGGTGTGGCGCGGCTACTCGCAGGGCCCCGATGCCGACATGATCATGGACCCGGAGAAGACGACGTCTCTCGGCAAGCCGGTCGGCAAGGATTCCTCGCTGAAGACCTGGGAAGGCGATCAGTGGAAGACGGGCGGCGGCTGCACCTGGGGCTGGTTCTCCTACGACCCCAAGCTCGACCTGATGTACTACGGCTCGGGCAACCCCTCGACCTGGAACCCCAAGCAGCGTCCGGGCGACAACAAGTGGTCGATGACCATCTGGGCACGTAACCCCGACACGGGTGCGGCCAAGTGGGTCTACCAGATGACCCCGCACGACGAGTGGGACTACGACGGCATCAACGAGATGATCCTCACGGATCAGACAATCGACGGTAAGGATCGTCCGCTCCTCACCCACTTCGATCGTAACGGCTTCGGCTACACCCTCGATCGCGCCACCGGCGAGCTCCTGGTCGCCGAGAAGTTCGATCCGGTGGTGAACTGGGCTTCCAAGGTCGACATGGACAAGGGCTCCAAGACCTACGGTCGGCCGGTGGTCGATCCGCGCTACTCACCGGAAGCCAAGGGTGAGGACGAGACCACCGTGGGGATCTGCCCCGGTGCCATCGGCGCCAAGAACGAGCAGCCCGCCGCCTATTCGCCCGACACGCACCTGTTCTACGTGCCCACAAACCACATCTGCATGAGCTACGAGCCGTTCCAGGTGAGCTACACCCCCGGCATTCCCTATGTCGGCGCCACCGTCACGCTCCAGCCGCATGAGAGCGGCCCGGAGACCGGACGTTTCATCGCCTGGGACGGCACCGGGGGAAAGGTCGTCTGGTCGAACACCGAGCCGTTCTCGGTCTGGTCGGGTGCCCTCGCCACGGCCGGCGACGTGGTGTTCTATGGCACGCTGGAGGGATACCTGAAGGCCGTCGACGCGCGCACGGGCCGCGAACTCTACCGGTTCAAGACGCCGTCGGGCATCATCGGCAACGTGACGACCTACCTCCATCGCGGCAGGCAATACGTCGCCGTGCTCTCGGGCGTCGGCGGCTGGGCGGGGATCGGACTCGCTGCCGGCCTCACCGATCCGGCGGACGGAGCCGGCGCGGTGGGCGGCTATGCCGGCCTGTCGCGATACACGGCGCTGGGCGGCCAGCTCACGGTCTTCGCCCTGCCCGAATCGCGGGACTGACGTCTCACGAGACGCTCGTCACGCCCTCGCGTGCCCGGAGCGCGGTCACGATCTCGTCGAAGCTCTTATCCGGGATATGCACGTAGGACACCTCGATCGTATCGATCCCGTCCTCCTCCGTCGGCTGCGCCACGAATTGTACGAGGCGGGAGGCGAAAGGGCTGGACATCGTTCGCAGGGACTCGATGGTGATCAGCCCGCGCTTGGCCGTGATGGTGAGGGTCCGCGTCTGCGCCCGCTCGCGGTAGCGCTTCTCCAGGGGCTTCATCCCAGCGAGGATCAGCAACACGATGACGGTCGTGGCGGTCGCCGCCACATAGAGGCCGGTTCCCGCAGCGAGGCCGATGGCGGCCACGGCCCAGAGCCCGGCCGCAGTGGTGAGACCCTTCACCATCTCCCCGCGCAGCATGATCGTACCGGCGCCGAGGAAGCCGATGCCGGACACGACCTGCGCCGCCATGCGGGAGGGATCGAGGTTGACGTTCGGGGTGCCGAGGATGTCGGAAAAGCCGAAGGCCGAGACGATGACGATCAGGCAGGAGCCGACGCAGACGAGCATATGCGTCCGCATACCCGCCGCCCAGACGTGGCGCTCACGCTCGAAACCCACGGCGCTGCCGAGCAGCGCCGCAAGGAGGAGACGGCCCAGGATCTCGAAATTGCCGATCACGCGCTGTCCATCCGCTCAGAGCCAGTCGGTCGCTCCTAAGCAGAGACGGGGACGGCGACAATCCTGCCGCCGTCCCTATTCACTTGTCGAAAGACCTATTTGTCGGGCTTCTCGGAGATGATGGCGCCGGTTTTCGGATCGGCGTGGAATTCCATCTTTACACCGTTCTTCATGCCCTCGCCCTCCCAATGGCCGTCATCCGCCTCGAACTCGGTGATGTCGGTATAGCCGGCCGCCATCAGCTTCTGCTTGACCTGCTCGGCCGGCATCCAGTCCGCGCCGGGCTTGTCGGCAAGGGCGATGCCGGTGGACCCGGCGGTCAGGAGAAGTGCGAGGAGTGCGGGTTTCAGGGCTCTCATGGGTTCCTCCGGGGTTTCTTCTGTGCGGTTTTGTTTGCCGTCTAAGGGCAAACACCCACACGGGTTTTCCGGTTCCGGAGAAGAATCGCCTGCGGGAGAGATCAGCCGAGGGAGGAATCACCTGAGGGAGGCGGCGATGGCCTGCTGGATGCCGAGGATGTCGGCGCCGCGCTTGAGCGTTTTCCGGATCGGCTCGGGCCGTCCCGAGACCCAGATCGCCAGTTCCGAATCGAAGTCGAAACTGCCCGCCGTCTCCACCGAGAAACAGGTGATCGCCCGGTAGGGCACGGTCATGTAGGTGACTTTGCGCCCGGTCATGCCCTGCTTGTCCACCAGGATCAGCCGCCGGTCGGTGAAGACGATGAGGTCGCGGATCACCCGGAACGCCACCTGCACCGTCTCGCCCTGGGTGAGAACGCCGCCGAGCGCCTCGTGCACCTCCTGCGGGGAGAGGTCGCTGCCATGGCCGAAGAGCCCGTCGAGAATTCCCATTGCGCCGCCTATCCCGAAAATGCCGCCTTACCCCTATCTAGGGACGAAACGGCCGTGCGCATCGCCTGCCGGTCGTCCTTCGTCGCGGGACGTGCCTGCCGTCCGGAGTTACCTGATGTCCGCCAAAGCACCTGTTCCCCTTCGCCTCGGCGTGAACATCGACCACGTCGCCACCGTGCGTAATGCCCGCGGCGGCATCCATCCCGATCCCGTCGCTGCCGCCCTACTGGCCGTCGAAGCCGGGGCGGACGGCATCACCGCGCATCTGCGCGAGGACCGCCGGCATATCCGTGACGGGGATATCGAGGCGCTGATGGCGCGGCTCTCGGTGCCGCTCAATTTCGAGATGGCGGCCACCGACGAGATGGTGGGGATCGCCACTCGCCTGCGGCCGCACGCCTCCTGCCTCGTTCCAGAGAAGCGCGAAGAGCGCACCACCGAGGGCGGCCTCGACATCGTCGGGCAGGCGGCCCATCTCGCGCCCCGAATCGCCGCCCTGTCGAGTGCCGGGATCCGCGTTTCGCTGTTCGTCGAGCCCGACGAGGCGGTGATGGACGCGGCGCTCCGCCTGGAGGCGCCGGTGGTCGAGCTTCATACGGGAAGCTATTGCGAAGCGGTCGCCGAGGGCGACGGCGCACGGGTCGCGCATGAGCTTGCCCGCATCGCGCGGGCCGCCGCCTATGGCTCCGGAATCGGCCTCGAAGTCCATGCCGGGCACGGTCTCGCCCTCGACAGCGTCGGTCCGGTGGCGGCGCTGCCGCAACTCGCCGAACTCAATATCGGCCACTCGCTCATCGGCGAGGCGATCTTTCACGGGCTGGGTCAGGCGATCCGCGACATGCGCGCCGCCATGGGTCGGGCCCGGACGGGGATCGCGGCATGATCGTCGGCATCGGCTCGGACCTCTGCGACATCCGCCGGATCGAACGGTCCCTCGAGCGCTACGGCGAGCGCTTCACCCATCGGGTCTATACCGATGGCGAGCGTGCCAAGTCGGACCGTCGCGCCGCCCGCGCACCGTCCTATGCGAGGCGCTTCGCCGCCAAGGAGGCCTGTGCCAAGGCGCTCGGCACCGGCATGAGCCACGGCGTTTTCTGGCGCGACATGGAGGTGGTGAGCCTGCCGGGCGGGGCACCGACCCTGCGCCTCACCGGTGGGGCGGCGGAGCGTCTGAGGGCACTGATTCCCGCCGGGCACACGGCCAAGATCCACGTGACGCTCACCGACGATCCGCCCATGGCGCAAGCATTCGTGATCATCGAGGCCTTGCCCTCCTCGCTGCCGTCGCCGATGGCGGATGCTGAGCCGGCCACTGCTCGCGTTGCGGCTCCCGACGGCATGGTCTAGACCGCCGGTCATCACCGACAGTCGATCGGGTTCGCGCGTCGAGCCGGAGATTGCAGACAGATGGAACGAGCGCGCGTGGATCACCAGACGAAGCGAGACCTGAGGGCGGCCGATACGGGCGCCTGGGCGAGCATCAAGGAAACGGTCAAGGTCGGCGTCCAGGCGCTGCTGATCGCCCTCGTTGTGCGCACGCTGCTCTTCCAGCCATTCAACATTCCGTCCGGATCGCTGGTTCCGACGCTTCTCGTGGGCGACTACCTGTTCGTGTCCAAGTACTCCTACGGATATTCCAAATACTCGCTGCCCTTGAGCGAGTACCTGCCGTTCAAGGCCGATGGCCGGATCTGGGCGGCCGAGCCCAAGCGCGGCGACATCGCCGTATTCAAACTGCCGAAGGACAATGCCACCGACTACATCAAGCGCGTCATCGGCCTGCCCGGCGATAAAATCCAGATGAAGGCCGGCATTCTCTACATCAACGATGTGGCGGTGAAGCGTGAGCGCATCGCCCCCTACGAGACCACCGGTCCGTACGGCGAGGAAACGAAGGTCGAGCAATATACCGAGACCCTGCCGAACGGCGTGGTGCATCAGGTGATCGAGCGCGAGGGCGATAACGGCTACTGGGACAACACCGAGCCCTATCTCGTGCCGCCGGGCCGTTACTTCATGATGGGCGACAACCGCGACAATTCCACGGATTCGCGCGACCTCGCCAATGTCGGCTTCGTCCCGTTCGAGAATTTCGTCGGCCGCGCCGAGATGATCTTCTTCTCCATCGACGAGGGCACCCCGGCCTGGCAGATTTGGCAATGGCCGGCGAAGGTGCGGTGGGGCCGCATCTTCAGCAGCATCCATTAGGACGATCGACCGTGAGTGAGGAGACGCGTCCTTCCAGCCGGGCGCGTCGCGCACCGCGACCCAAGCCCGGCCTGAACGTGCTCGAAGAGCGGATCGGCCACGTCTTCGCCGACCGTAGCCTTCTGTCGCTGGCCCTGACCCATGTCAGCAAGGCCGGCGGTGGCGGACGGGTGGGAAGCTACCAGCGCCTCGAATTTCTCGGCGACCGGGTGCTCGGCCTCGCCATCGCCGATCTCCTCTACGAAGCCTTCCCGCAGGCCGATGAAGGCGACCTGTCGCGGCGTCTCGCCGGGCTCGTGCGCCGGGAGACCTGTGCCTCGGTCGCCACGGCCTGGGATGTCGGACCCCATCTCGCCCTCGGCCCGGGGGAGATCCAGAGCGGCGGCCGCCGCAACCAGACGATCCTGGCCGATGCCTGCGAATCGATCCTCGGCGCGGTCTTCCTCGACGCCGGATACGAGACGGCGAAGGCCATCGTGGCCACGGCTTTCGCGCCCGGCACCGACACGGCGGCACCGCGCGGACGTGACGCGAAATCCGCCTTGCAGGAATGGGCGATGGGGCGCGCCCTGCCGATCCCGGTCTACGACGTCGTGGAGCGGTCCGGCCCGGACCACGCCCCCGTCTTCAGGATCGCCGCGCGTGTCGAGGGCCTCGAGCCCGGATACGGCACCGGCCCCTCGAAACGCCTCGCCGAGCAGGAGGCCGCCCGCCTCGTGCTCGAGCGCGAGGTTCACGGCACGGGCCCTCAGGCCGGCGTCACCCCACGGAACGGAATGGAGACGTCGGCGGACGTCGGTGAAGAAAGCGACTCCGATGCCTGACGACCACAACGATTTCGACGACGAAGACGACCTGCCCCGGCAGGCCCCGATGCCCGAGATCAAGCCGCTGCCGGTCATCCCGGCCGATTCGAGCGCGGGCTTCGTCGCCCTGATCGGCGTACCCAATGCCGGCAAGTCGACCCTGCTCAACAGCCTCGTGGGCACCAAGGTCTCCATCGTCTCGCGCAAGGTCCAGACGACCCGGGCACTCGTGCGCGGCATCGTCATGGAGGGCAGTGCCCAGATCATCCTGGTGGACACGCCCGGCATCTTCGCGCCCAAGCGCCGCCTCGACCGGGCGATGGTGCATTCCGCCTGGAGCGGTGCCGCCGATGCCGACGCGGTCTGCCTGCTGGTCGATGCCCGCAAGGGCGTTACCGAGGAGGTCGAGGCGATCCTCGCCCGCTTGCCCGAGGTGCGCCAACCCAAGGCTCTGATCCTCAACAAGATCGACCTGATCCCGCGCGACCGGCTGCTGGCCCTGGCTGCCTCGCTCAACGAGCGCATCGCCTTCGCGCATACGTTCATGATCTCCGCGCTCAACGGCGACGGAATCGATACGCTGAGGAAGACCCTGGCGGGGATGATGCAGCCCGGCCCTTGGCTCTACCCGGAGGATCAGGTGTCGGACGCACCGCTCCGCATGCTCGCCGCCGAGATCACGCGCGAGAAGCTCTATGACCGGCTCCACGAGGAGCTGCCCTACCGCTCCACCGTCGAGACCGACCAATGGGTGGTGAAGACCGATGGTTCGGTGCGGATCGAGCAAACGATCTTCGTGGAGCGCGAGAGCCAGCGCTCCATCGTGCTCGGCAAGGGCGGCCAGACCATCAAGGCGATCGGGCAGGCGGCCCGGCGCGAGATCGCCGAGGCGGCCGATCAACCCGTCCACCTGTTCCTGCATGTGAAGGTGCGCGAGAACTGGGCCGATGATCCGGCACGCTATCGGGAGATGGGGCTCGAATTCCCGCGCGGATAGGTGATGGGCTGGTGCGTCACGATACGGTTCGAGGTATCCAGAGCCGCTTCGTGCTGCATTGCCGCATAACTTGCAGTAACGTTCCGCACAGCGTCGCCGTTTTTGAAACGCAGGTTAAAGAACGAGGCCTGTTTGGGATGTTTATGCATGGAAGAGCTTGGCAATGACTTGACACGGTGTTGCCAACCGATTCGCTCGATTTTGTAAATTTATCGGATCTGGCGAAGATAACCTTTTCTTCGGGGCCATCGCCGGCTACCAATCGCGAAGCCGGACTCGATTCCGAGTCGTGGCGCTCAATATCCTTCCTCTTAACGCCCAACTCTCGAGGCGCGCGCCCTGTCGCGCCGGATCCATGAATGATGCCTGCTCCCACCGTCCCGGATGCTGTCTATGGGTCTCCTCCTCCCGAACTGGCCGACGTATCCGCAGGGGCGGCCCAACTCTCGCCGCTGATCCCCGGTTCTGTCCGCCTCGAGGACATCGCCGAGGGTAGCCTCGAGAGCGTGACCATGCTGGCCCCGGCGGGGACGATCGAGCGTCGCTATGCCTTGTCACTATCTTTGCGCGCCTTGCGTCCGGGTGGGCGCCTGCGCGCGCTTGCGCCGAAGGATAAGGGTGGGGCCCGTCTCGGCCGCGAGCTGAAGGAATTCGGCTGTGAGCCGGCGGAGACGGCCAAGCGGCATCACCGGATCTGCGAGGTCGCCCGGCCCGCCGCGATCATCGACCTCGACGAGGTGATCCAGGAAGGCGCGCCGCGTCACATCGACAACCTCGCCCTCTGCACGCAGCCCGGCGTCTTCTCCTGGGACCGACTCGATCCGGGCACCGCTTTGCTCCTGGCCAACCTGCCGTCACTTTCGGGCCGGGGTGCGGATTTCGGCTGCGGGATCGGCGTCCTTGCCCGCGCCGTCCTGGCCTCCCAGGGCGTGACCGCGCTGACCCTCATCGACATCGACCGGCGCGCCGTGGAGATGGCCCGCCGCAATGTCGGTGACCCGCGCGCGGATATTCGCTGGGCCGATATCCGTTCGGCCGACGTGGTGCTGGAGCGCCTCGACTTCGTCGTCATGAACCCGCCCTTCCACGATGGCGGGATCGAGGACCGTTTCCTCGGCGAAGTCTTCATCCGCCGCGCTGCCGAGACCCTGAGGCCCGGCGGCACGCTCTGGCTCACCGCCAACGCGCATCTGCCCTACGAGGCGCCGCTGAACGCCGCCTTCCGGAACGTCACGCTCAAGGCCTCGGCCGGCGGCTACAAGATCTACGAAGCGCGCAAGTGAAACCACGGAACTTGGAAGCGAGCACCGGTCGTTGAGCAAGAGCCCGAGCCTCAGGCTCGATCGCCTGCTGGCGAATCTCGGATACGGCTCGCGCAGGGAGATCGGCCTTCTCGCCAAAGCCGGCCTCGTCGTGCTCGACGGTTCGCCGCTGCGCGATGCCAGTCAGCGCATCACCGCGACGCCTGATCTGTCACAGCGCATGGTCGTGGATGGCGATCCCCTGGATCCGCCGCCGGGCCTCGTCCTGATGATGAACAAGCCGCTCGGCGTGACCTGCTCCCACAAGGAGGCCGGTCCCCTCGTCTATGGGCTCCTTCCCGAGCGCTGGCGCCGGCGTGACCCGGCCCTCTCCACCATCGGCCGCCTCGACAAGGAGACTTCGGGTCTCCTGTTGCTCACCGATGACGGGCCGTTCCTGCACAAGGTGATCTCGCCGAAATCGAAGGTCGCCAAGCGCTACCGCGTCGCCCTCGACCGTCCGCTCAAGGGCGACGAGGTCATGGTGCTGGGGAGCGGATCGATGCTGCTCGAAGGAGAGGACAAGCCCCTCCTGCCGGTGGAGATGGAGGTGGAGGACGAGACCCATGTGGTCGTGACCCTTCACGAGGGCCGCTATCATCAGGTCCGCCGCATGTTCGCGGCGCTCGGCAACCATGTCACCGCCCTGCATCGAGACCGGATCGGCGGCTTGACGCTGCCTGCCGACCTGGAGGCCGGAGCGTACCGCATCCTCAGCGAGGCGGATGTCGCGGCCTTGTTCGGTGAGGCGCCGGCTGCCTGATTCGATACCTGCGATGTCCTTCGCCTAGCCTTGCCTCGGCGGATATCCTCTGCTAAGGCCCCGCCCATTCCACACGCGGAGCCGGCCTCATGCCTGAATGAGGCGTTTCCGGTGATCGTCCCTTTCGAGGGTCGGTCGCTTCCTCCGCGGCGGCATCAACCGGAAGAGAAAACGATCATGGCCGTTGATTTCACGATGCGTCAGCTCCTCGAAGCAGGCGCCCATTTCGGACACCAGTCCCACCGCTGGAACCCGAAGATGCAGACCTACATCTTCGGTACCCGCAACAACATCCACATCATCGATCTCGCCCAGACTGTGCCGGCCCTTCACCAGGCCCTGCAGGCCGTGAGCGACACCGTCGCCAAGGGCGGCCGTGTGCTGTTCGTCGGCACCAAGCGTCAGGCCGCCGACACGATCGCGGAAGCCGCCAAGCGTTCGGCCCAGTACTACGTCAATTCCCGCTGGCTCGGCGGCATGCTGACCAACTGGAAGACCATTTCGGGCTCGATCGCCCGTCTGCGCAAGGTCGACGAGACCCTCGAAGGCGGCGGCCAGGGCCTCACCAAGAAAGAGCGCCTGATGCTGTCCCGTGAGAAGGACAAGCTCGAGAAGGCTCTCGGCGGCATCAAGGACATGGGCGGCGTGCCCGATCTGCTGTTCGTGATCGACACCAACAAGGAGCAGCTCGCGATCAAGGAGGCCCAGCGCCTCGGGATCCCGGTGGCGGCCATCGTCGATACCAACTGCAACCCTGACGGCATTACCTACGTCGTTCCCGCCAACGACGATGCCGGCCGCGCGATCTCGCTCTATTGCGACCTCATCGCCCGCGCCGCGATCGACGGTATCTCCCGCGGCCAGGGCTCCAGCGGCATCGACCTCGGTGCCTCCGAGGCTCCCACTGCCGAAGAGCTTCCCGAGGAAGAGGCTGCTCTCTCGGTCGAGTCCGGCGCTATCGATCCGGCCGACGTGGCCGCTCTGGTGGAATCCACCGAGCATTTCGAACTGCTCTCGGCTCCCCGCGGCGCTCCGGACGACCTGTCCAAGCTCCATGGCGCCGGACCGCAGATCGTCCAGAAGCTCAACGATGCCGGCGTCTACCATTACTGGCAGATCGCCGCGATGACCGATGCCGAGGTCGCCAAGGTCGATGCCGATCTGAAGCTCAACGGCCGCATCAGCCGCGATGGCTGGGTCGACCAAGCCCGTGGCTTCGCCGAGGCTGCCGCCGCCGCTTGATCGCCCAGGCATCCCGGTGACGGGGTGCCGCCGATGACGTCGAACCAATCCACGAAGCCCGGCGCTCATAGCGCCGGGCTCCTTTATCATTTGAGACAGACCCGAAGAGAGGACTCGCCATGGCCAACATCACCGCCGCATTGGTGAAAGAGCTCCGCGAAAAGACCGGCGCGGGCATGATGGACTGCAAGGGCGCGCTGAACGAGACGGATGGCGACATCGAAGCCGCCGTCGACTGGCTGCGCAAGAAGGGCCTGGCCAAGGCCGCCAAGAAGGCCGGCCGCGTCGCCGCCGAGGGCCTCGTCGCCGTCGAATCGTCGGGCCATCACGCCGCCATCGTCGAAGTGAATTCCGAGACCGACTTCGTTGCGCGCAACGACAGCTTCCAGGCCTTCGCCCGTGAAGCCGCCAAGCTCGCCCTCGACACCGACGGCACCCTCGAAGGCCTCGAGGCCGCGCACTTCCCCGGTGGTTCGACCACGGTCAAGGAGTCGCTCTCCAGCCTCATCGCCACGATCGGCGAGAACATGACCCTGCGCCGCGTGGCCAAGCTCGACGTGACCAAGGGTGTGATCGCGTCCTACGTCCACGCTCAGGTCGCCGACGGCCTCGGCAAGATCGGCGTGCTGGTCGCGCTCGAATCCGAAGGCGACGTGGAGGTTCTCTCCACCCTCGGCCGTCAGATCGCCATGCACGTCGCCGCGACGAACCCGGTGGCGCTGGATGCCGCTGGCGTCGATCAGGCCGTGCTCGAGCGCGAGAGCAACATCCTGCGCGAGAAGAATGCCGGCAAGCCGGACCACGTCCTCGCCAAGATCGTCGAGAGCGGCCTGAAGAGCTACTACAAGGAGGTCACCCTCCTGGAGCAGCCCTTCGTGCATGATGGCTCCAAGACGATCACGCAGGTGCTGAAGGAAGCCGAGGGCAAGGCCGGTGCGCCGGTGAAGCTCACTGCTTTCGTGCGCTACGCGCTCGGTGAGGGCATCGAAAAGGAAGAGGCTCCCGATTTCGCTACCGAAGTCGCGGCTGCCGCTCGCGGCTGACGCCGCCAACCTTCTGGATCGACAACTGTTTCCTGGGACGGGCGGTGGCAGCGATGCCGCCGCCCGTTCCGCGTTTTCCGACCATCGATCCCGCCTCGTCTCTCCACAGGTCCGGCGACCGATCCCCGAGATGACACACTAAGACGGTCCTACCCCTCGACCTTCGCGACCGCCTTGCGATAGACAGCGGGCGCTTCCGATTGAATCGTTCGGCCTTGCGCCGGTGCTTGAGGGGACTGGCGCCATGCCGGAGACCAAACCGTTTCGCCGCGTCCTCGTGAAGCTGTCGGGCGAGGCCCTGGCCGCCCCGGACGGGTACTGGCTGCATCCCCCGCTCCTGGCGGCCCTGGCGGACGATATCGCCAAGACCCTGGAGGCCGGCTTTCAGGTCGCTCTCGTGGTCGGGGGCGGTAACATGATCCGGGGCGCGCGCATCTCGTCGGCGGGGTGGATCGATCGCGCCACCGGCGACTCGCTGGGCATGATCGCCACGGTGATGAACTCCCTCGCCCTCGAGACGGCCCTCAATGCCGCCGGCGTGCCCGCCCGGACGATGTCCGCGGTGTCGATGCCGACGATCTGCGAGACTTATGCGCGTCAGCCGGCTCTGCACCATCTCGACAAGGGCCAGGTGGTGGTGCTGGCCGGAGGCACCGGCAACCCGTATTTCACCACCGATACCGCCGCCGTGCTCCGCGCGGCCGAGCTGCGCTGCGGCGCCGTGCTCAAGGCGACCCAGGTCGATGGCGTCTATTCGGCCGATCCGAAGAAAGATCCTTCGGCGGTGCGCTACGACCGCCTCACCCATGACGATGCCATCGCGCGCGACCTCAAGATCATGGATACCGCCGCCTTCGCGCTGGCCCGCGAGAGCCGCATCTCCATCGTCGTCGGCTCTGTTCATGCCCCGAGTTCGGTCACTGCGATCCTGACGGGGAACGCTCCTTCGACGCACGTCGTGCCCTGACAGCATAGTATCTTAAGTATCGGGTTCGTCGTTGCGAGTTGATGCGCAGCGGCCTCCCAGTTGCTCGCTCGATTTCGGCGTCAGGGTTTCTTGAGGATTTTCGCACTTCCTGTGAAAGGGAACGCCTGCCGCCTGCCCGATGCGGCTGCCGAGCATAGTCGATGCCGTTGTCGCAGTTCGTTTTCTATAGCCGGAATCTCGTCAAGCTGACGGGTGGTTCGATGCGTGACATGGTCAGGGACATCCTGGCCTCCTGCAACCGCTACGATCATGCGTCGGGCATGACGGGCGCCCTCGTGTTCAACGAGGATTTCTTCCTCCAGGCCATGGAGGGCGAGACGTCGACGATCTAGGAGCAGCTCTGGGCTCTGGCGGCGGACAGCCGTCACAGCGGCATGGTTCTCGTCTCTGCTGTTCCATTGCAGCAGCGTGCGTTGCGGGGATGGATGGTCGGTTATGCAGGCCGCTCGGAGGCCCTTAACGCCCTCTATCTCCAATACGGTCCCACTGCGAAGTTCGACCCTACGGAGATGTCGGTGGGAGCCATCATCGCGCTGCTCCAGGCGTTCACGGAGCTCGATGCAAACCATTTCGTCCAGCGCTCCGGCCCGCCGGGACTAGCGGAGAGGAAGCCGGTCGCGCGATAGGCAGATCGCGAAGCCGCCTCGCATGGTCGATTTGATCCGCCGCGCGCGCGAACGCCATTTGCGACCTGTCGGATTTTGGTTCATTGAGGCCGCACGCACGGGCCCCGGCGGCCCAAGGCCTTTTCTCTCATTCTCGTCGGGACACACAGTATGGCGACCCCAGAGTTCGACCTGAACGATATCAAGCGCCGGATGCAGGGCGCCGTCAGCGCGCTGTCGAAGGATCTCGGCTCTCTGCGCACCGGACGCGCGACCCCGAGCATTCTCGATCCGATCAATGTCGATGCCTATGGGTCGTCCATGCCGATGGCTCAGGTCGCCACGGTGAGCGTGCCCGAGCCGCGCCTTCTGTCGATCTCGGTCTGGGACCGCAGCATGGTCGCCGCCGTGGAGAAGGCGATCCGTGAATCCGATCTCGGCCTGAACCCTCAGACCGAGGGTCAGACCATCCGCCTGCGCGTTCCGGAGATGAACGAGCAGCGCCGCAAGGAAATGGTCAAGGTCGCTCACAAATATACCGAGGAGGCCCGCGTCGCGGTCCGCCACGTCCGCCGCGATGCGCTCGATCACCTCAAGAAGCTCGAGAAGGAAAGCGCCATCAGCGAGGACGACGAGAAGCGTCAGGCCACCGAAGTGCAGAAGGTGACCGACCAGCACATCGCCGACATCGACGGCGTTCTCGCCTCCAAGGAAAAGGAAATCATGCAGGTCTAAGTTGTGGACTGGTATGGAATCGACGGAATCAGGGACGGGGAGAAGCGCGTTGGGTCGCTCAGAGGGCGCGCGTCAGATCGAGGTATCTGCGGCCGGGGATAGGGACACCGCCAGCGTCGCGGTCGGCCTCGCCTCGCGCGATACCGAGACTTCGGGGTCAGGCCCGTCTCCCGTCACCCGTCCGGCGGCGCCGGCCCATGTGGCCATCATCATGGATGGCAACGGCCGCTGGGCTGCGCGCCGTGGTCTTCCGCGGGTGGAGGGGCATCGCCGCGGCGTCGAGGCGGTGCGCCGCGCGGTCCGCTCCGCGATCGAACTCGGCGTTTCCTATCTGACGATCTACAGCTTCTCCTCCGAGAACTGGCGCCGGCCGCCGGCCGAAATCGCCGATCTCATGGGCCTGTTGAAGCTGTTCGTGCGCCGCGACCTCGCCGAGCTCCACGGCAACAACGTGCGCGTCAAGATCATCGGCGCCCGCGAGGGCCTGAGCACCGATATCGCCGCGCTGCTCGACGAGGCCGAGTCGCGGACCCGCGGCAATACCGGCCTCACCTTGGTGATCGCCTTCAATTACGGCGGGCGCCAGGAGATCCTGCGGGCGGTCCGGACCCTGGCCCAGGCAGTGGCCGACGGGCGGATGAGCCCGGCCGAGATCGGCCTCGAGGCCATCGCCCAAGCCCTCGACACCACCGGCATCCCCGATCCCGACCTCGTCATCCGGACCTCGGGCGAGCAGCGTTTGTCGAACTTCCTCACATGGCAGACGGCCTACGCCGAATACGTGATCGTGCCGGAATTCTGGCCGGATTTCGATCACGCCTGCTTCCATGCGGCCATCGATGAGTATCATCGCCGTGATCGCCGCTTCGGTGGCCTCAGCGGCAAGGCCGGGTGATGGCCTCGCCCGGCGACGCGGCATCCGCGCCGAGGCGCGGCCCCCTCGGCGGCCGCGAATTCCAGCTTCGCACGGCGTCCGCCATCGTACTGGCGACCATCGTGCTGACCACGCTGTTCCTCGGCGGCTGGGCCTTCGCCGCCATCTGGCTCATCGCCGGCATCGTCTTCGCGGGCGAATGGATCACAATCAGCCGGATCGCGCCGCTCAGGCCTACCGTTGCGATTACGGGCCTGGGGCTGTTCGCCCTCGCCCTCTGCCTGCGCCTGGATGCTCCGGCACTGGTCTGGCTCGCGGTCGCGGTTCTGACCCTCGTTGCCCTCGTCGTGATCGTCCGGGATTCGGGCGGACGGGGCCGCGTCGTGATCGGCTTCCTCAGTGCCGCGGTGCTGGCCCTGGTTCCCCCGGCTTTGCGTGACGACCCGGCCATCGGCATCTTCGGGCCGGCCTGGATGTTCGCCGTGGTCTGGTCCACCGACATCGTCGCCTACATCACCGGTCGGACCTTCGGCGGGCCGAAGCTGATGCCGTCGGTGAGCCCCAAGAAGACGTGGTCCGGCTCACTCGGCGGTCTCGCGGCGGGCATCGCCGCCGGCACCCTGCTGGTGATGGCCGCGCGCTCGCAGGGGTGGAGCAGTCTGGCGAACGCACCCCTCGTCGCGGTCGCCATTACCAGCGCCCTCGCGTCCATCCTGAGCCAGGCCGGCGATCTCGCCGAATCGGGGCTCAAGCGGCATTACGGCGTGAAGGATTCGGGCCGTTCGATCCCGGGCCATGGCGGTGTCATGGATCGGCTCGACGGCTTCTTCGCCGTGGCCGTGCTCGCCGGCCTTTATCTCGTTGCCCACCGCTTGGCGGTGGTCTGAAGGAATCGATCCGTTGACCCATACCGTCACCATCCTCGGCGCCACCGGGTCCATCGGTCGTTCCACCACCGACCTGCTGGCCCAGCATCCCGAGCGCTTCCGGATCGGCGCCCTCGTCGGTGGCCGCGATGCCGCCGCTCTGGCAAAGCTCGCCCGTGAGATCGGCGCGGATTTCGCCGCGCTCGCCGACGAGAGCCAGGGATCCGCCCTGCGCGAGGCGCTGTCCGGCACCGGCATCGCCAACGGGGCAGGCGACAGCGCCGTCCTCGAAGCCGTGGCTCGTGATGCCGACATCGTCGTGGCTGCGGTGAGCGGTGCGGCGGGCCTGCGCCCCACCCATGCGGCCTTGCGCCTCGGCCGCACCGTGGCGCTCGCCAACAAGGAGAGCCTCGTCTGCGCCGGCGACGCCTTCATGCGCGACGCCGCGCGGTTCAAGGCGACGCTGCTGCCGGTCGATTCCGAGCACAACGCCCTGGCGCAGGCGCTCGGGGACGGTCGCGTCTCGGACGTGACCAAGATGACCATCACCGCTTCCGGCGGCCCGTTCCGCACTTGGACGAAGGAACGCATCGCCGCGGCTTCGCCCACCGAGGCGGCGGCTCATCCGACCTGGTCGATGGGAATGAAGATCAACATCGATTCGGCCTCGCTGATGAACAAGGGCCTCGAACTCATCGAGGCGCATCACCTGTTCGCCATCGAGGCCGAACGCCTCGACGTGATCGTGCATCCGCAATCGATCGTGCATGGCCTCATCACCTGGCGCGACGGCGCCGTGACGGCCGGCCTCGCCATGCCGGACATGCGCGTCCCCATCGCCCATTGCCTCGGCCTTGGCGACCGTCTGACCATCGAGCGGGGACGCTCCCTCGATCTCGCCGCCGTCGGCAGCCTCACCTTCGAGGCGGCGGACGAGGTGCGTTTCCCCTGCCTGCGCATCGCACGCGCCGCGCTCGCGGAGGGCGGCGCCGCCCCGACGGTGATGAACGCCGCCAACGAGATCGCGGTGGCCGCCTTCATCCGCGGCGAGATCGGCTTCTACGGGATCGCCGAACTGGTGGAGCGGGCCTGCGAGCATTTCGCCCCGGAGTATCGCAGCGCGCCCGCCGACGTGGACGAGGCTCTGGCCATCGACGCCCATGTCCGTGCCTGGAGCGCCAAGGCGCTGCCATCGGCCGCCTGAGGTCCGCTCAGAACAGGGCGAATCTCGGTTTCGCCGTCATCAGCCAGACGATGCCGAGCATGGCGGCGAAGGCGGGAAAACCGCAGGTGAACCAGATCCGGTAGAGAGCATGGTAGCGCGGTGGGAGGGGTATCCCTAATCGGGCCGCAGCCATGGCGAGATCGCGCAGGGTCATCTGGATCCTGACGACCGGCAGCCAGAACAAGCCGATGACGACGTAGAGAATCAGCGACAGGGCGATCCATCCCTCCGAGAGGGGCCAGCCCACCGCGCGCGCCAGGAGCCAGCCCGTCACCGGTTGGATCACGGCGGCTGTCGCCGTGAAGAGCATGTCGGCGACGACCACCGTCCCCGCCACATGGGCGATCAGGTCGGGCCGCCCCGTGCGGTGCGCCATCGTCATGAAGAAAGCGATGCCGGTCCCGGTGCCGAGCAGGATCGTCGCGCCGATGACGTGCAGCCAGCGCAGGAGATCGACGTACTCCATCAGGGTCAGCGCTCGTCGGCCAGCGCATAGGCCACGAGGGCCAGCATCGCCCCGGGCAGGGTCTTGAGATAGGCGCCGAGGGGATCGAGCCAGAGGCCGGCGGCGATGGCCGAGCCGAAGAAGAGGTAGATTCCCGTCATCGCCACCATGCCGAGGGCGGCGAGCGGCATGGTGCGCTTGACGAGGATCGCTCCCCCCAGCGCCAGATCGACGATGATGCCGGCGAGCACCGTGACACGCGCGGTCGCCGCATCGATGCCGTGGGCGGTCATCGCCGCCATGGCGGCGTCGAGATGCGTCAGGGCGATCAGGCCTGAGAGCAGCCAGAACAGCGAAAGCGTGGCGAGGATGGCCGGCTTCAGCAGCCAAAGCCGGCTGAACCAACGTTCCTGCACCCCGAATGGCATCCGGCGAAGGCTGTCCGACAGCGAGGAAAGCGGAGCTCCGGTGACCTGCATCCAGGCGGTCGGGTCCCCGCTCACGCCGGCCTCGATCTGGATCAACGCCGTGGTGCGGATGGGCGCCCGCCAGCCGAGACGGCCGACGAGGTCACCGATGCGGAACCCGAGGCGAAGGAGCGGGGAGGGCATCGGCAATGCGAATGCGGCGGTGGGGCGTCCGAGCCGGGCGCGAAAGGCCGCGACGATCTCCGCGAGGGAGTGGCCCCGCTCTTCGACGAGGTCGTAACTCGCGCGCGGGCCGATCCGGCCCTCTACCGCGAGCAGGACCGCCTCCGCCACATCGTCCACATGGACGGTCTGGATCGGCTGCAGATCGGACATGCCGGTGAAGGCGACCGGGAGCGATGCCAACGCACGGATGAGGCCGGTCGCCCCGTACGAGATCGGCGACAGGACCAGTCCCGGTCTCAGGATCACCCAATCGAGATCGAGGGAGGCCAGGCTCGAATCGGCTTCCGCCTTGCTGCGCATGAATTCGGTGGCGGCGTTCAGAGCGGCTCCCGCCGCCGAGACCTGGACGACGCGCACGATACCCAGACTGATGGCAACGGGCAAACAGGGCGCACATGGCGGTCGCCTGAAGAGCGCGGACATCGTCGCGCGGGCCGTCCTGCAGGGCGCCCGCGCAATTCACCACGGCATCGATGCCCCGCAGCGTGTCGCTCCAATCCTCCGGCGCGACGAGCCGGGCGATGTCGTGCTCGATCCAATCTGCTTCGGGACGGTGCAGGCGCGCCGCCCGGACGTCTCGCCCGAGACCCGTTACCGCATGCCCGGCGGCGAGGCAGCGGGAGACCACGGCCGAGCCGATGAGGCCGTAGCCTCCGAGAACCAGGATTCGCATAAGGGGTGACCTGCCGTTCCGGTCGCGTCGCGGGCCGACCTTGCCCAGATCGCCTGAATCAAGCGTGACCTCTCGTCATGCGGCGGGTCGTCAATCCTCGGGTCCATAGGCCGCGAAGAACACACGGATGGCTTCGGTCACGCGGGTCCCGATTTCGGCTTCGGTCACCGGACCGCCCGCCGCGAAGAGCAGGCGCGTGAGCAAGCCCGCCTGGCACAGATGCAGGAAGTGCTTGGCCGCGAGTTCCGTATCGGCGTGGCGCAGGCGGCCCGCCGCGACATGACGTTCGAGATAGGCGGTGAGCCTCGCGACGCCCTGCGCCGGTCCCGCTTCGTAGAAGGCCTGGCCGAAGCGTGGAAACTTCTCTGTCGCGCCGATCACCATGCGGATGATCGCCACGTGGTCCGGGCGTATCATGTGGACGAGGTAGCTCTGCCCCAGGCGGGTGAGCGCGCCGCGTACATCCGGATCGTCGGCATCGAACTGGAACAGAGCCTCGGCGAGGCAGCGCTTTTCCTCCAGCGTCAGGGCCTCGAACAGCGCCTCCTTGCTGTCGAAATAGACGTAGAGCGTGCCTTTCGAGACGCCGGCCGCCTTCGCGATCTCGCCCATGCTGGCACCGTCGAAACCAGAGGCCATGAAGACCGAGCGTGCGCCGTCGAGGATCTGCCGACGTTTATCCGTCTCCGCCCCGGAGCGGGTGCTCGCCTTCTCGACCGTCGGGCGCTCTGCCTGGACTGCACTCACCGCTCACCCCAATTGACCGAACCGTTCAGTCATCATACCTAAGGGGAACTCGCGGCGTCGGTCAACCTGATGCCGATAATGACCGAACGGTTCGGTCAATTCGTTGATCCCGGGATCAGACCATGTCTCTCCGTGACGAAGGCAGTCATTCTGCCGCCTCTGGCAGCGGCGACATGCCGAACGACGCAGCGCCACTGGCGACTTCGGTCGTTGCGCATTCCCCGGTGCCGGTCGCCGCCACGGTGGCAACGCCGCCGAAGCGGCGGTTGCTCCGCAAGGCCATGATGCTGACCGTGCTCACGCTCGCGCTCGCGGGCGGCGGCTACAAGGGCTACGAATGGTGGACAGTCGGGCGCTTCTTCGTCTCCACCGACGATGCCTACGTCCAGGCCGACATCTCGATCCTGGCGGCCAAGGTTCCCGGCTATCTCGCCGCCGTGCCGGTGATGAACGGGCAGGCGGTGCGGAAGGGCGACGTGATCGCCCGCCTCGACGACGGCGATTATCGCCTCGCCGCCCAAGCCGCGCATGACAAGCTCCTGACTCAGCAGGCTACCATCGCCCGCATCGGCCGGCAGGTGGAGGCCGCACAGGCGCAACTCCTCCAGAGCGCGGCGCAGATCGATGCGGCCAAGGCCGATTCCATCCGCGCCGCTGCCGATTATGCCCGGCAGCAGCAGCTGGAGAAGGTCGATTTCGTCGCCAAATCGCGGATCGAGCAGGCCCTGGCCGATCGCAACCGCACCGAGGCCACGGTGAAAGGAGCCGAGGCGAACCTCGCCATGATGAAGGCTAATGTCGAGGTTCTGCGGGCTCAGGGCCGGGAGGCGGAAGGGCTCGCGGCCGAGTTGAAGACCGCCGAGGACAGGGCCGACCGCGACCTCGCCTTCACGGTGATCCATGCGCCCTTCGACGGTGTCGTCGGCAACAAGGCAGTGGAGGCGGGCGCCTATGTTGCGCCGGGCTCGCGCATCGCGGCCTTGGTCCCCTTGGAGAGCGTGCGGGTCGACGCGAACTTCAAGGAGACGCAGGTCGAGCGGATGCATGCCGGCCAGCAGGTCCACATCGCGGTGGATGCCTATCCGGGCCGTGACATCGTCGGCGAGGTCGAATCTTTGTCGCCGGCCTCGGGTTCCGTCTTCAGCCTGCTGCCGCCCGACAACGCCACCGGCAACTTCACCAAGATCGTGCAACGCCTGCCGGTGCGCATCCATGTGCCGGCGGACGTGGCGCGGGAAGGGCTCCTGCGTCCGGGCCTCTCCGTCACCGTGCGCGTCGATACCCGCGACGGGGGCGAGCCCGTCCGCACGGCGTGGCGGTATTAGGGGGCGATCATGGCCGATACCGCCACCATCGCGCCCGCACCCGCCGCCGAACCGCCCCTCGATCGCCGCCGCATGGTGGCGTTCGTCTGCATGGTGTTCGGGATGTTCATGGCCATCCTGGATATCCAGATCGTCTCGGCGTCGCTGGCCGAGATCCAGGCGGGGCTCTCGGCCTCGGGCGATGAGATCCCCTGGGTCCAGACCAGCTACCTCATCTCCGAGGTCATCGCGATCCCGCTCTCCGGCTTCCTGTCGCGGGTGATCTCGACCCGGTGGATGTTCGTGGTCTCGGCCGGCGGCTTCACCCTGATGAGCCTGATGTGCGCGACCTCGACCTCGATTAACGAGATGATCCTGTGGCGGGCGCTGCAGGGTTTCATCGGCGGCGGCATGATCCCCACCGTCTTCGCCTCCGCCTTTACGATCTTCCCGCCCTCCAAGCGTCCCATCGTCTCGCCGATGATCGGCCTCGTGGCGACGCTCGCCCCCACGATCGGCCCGACGGTGGGCGGCTACCTGACGGATGCGTTCGACTGGCACTGGCTGTTTCTCATCAACGTGGTGCCGGGCATCGTCGTCACCGTGTCGACCTACATGCTGGTGGATTTCGACGAGCCCAACCTCGACCTGTTTAAGCGTTTCGACTGGTTAGGCCTGGCCTTCATGGCCGCCTTCCTCGGCTGCCTCGAATACGTGCTGGAGGAGGGGCCGAATCACGATTGGCTTCAGGACGAGGCGGTCTTCGCCTGCGCCATCGTCTGCGTCGTGGGTGGTGTCGCCTTCTTCTGGCGCGCGCTCACGGCGGCCGAGCCCATCGTGGACCTACGTGCCTTCTCCGACCGCAATTTCGCGGCGGGCTGCATTTTCAGCTTCGTCCTCGGCATCGGCCTCTACGGCCTCACCTATCTCTACCCAGTCTATCTCGGACGCGTGCGCGGCTACTCCGCCCTGCAGATCGGCGAGACGATGTTCGTCTCCGGTCTGTGCATGTTCGCCACCGCGCCCATCGCGGGCCGGTTTTCGGGCAAGGTCGATCCGCGCATCCTCATGGGAATCGGCTTCACCGGCTTCGCCGCCGGCACCTGGATCGTCACCGGGCTGACCAAGGACTGGGATTTCTGGGAATTGCTGCTGCCCCAGGTCCTGCGCGGCTGCTCGCTGATGCTGTGCATGATCCCGATCAACAACATCGCGCTCGGCACGCTTCCACCGGCGCGGATGAAGAACGCGTCCGGCCTCTACAACCTCACCCGCAACCTCGGCGGGGCGGTCGGCCTCGCCCTCATCAACACCGTCCTCAACGACCGCTGGGACCTGCATCTCGCCCGGCTGCACGAGCGCTTCACCTGGACGAACAACACCGTGCTGGAGCGGCTCGATATGACACGCCGCCAGTTCGATGCGCTGGGCCTCGACGGCAACGCCATGGCCCTCAAGGCGATGATGAACACGGTGCGGATGCAGGGGCTGGTGATGGGCTTCACCGACGTCTTCCTGGTGCTGACCTTCCTGTTCCTCGCCATGGCCTGCGCGACCCCGTTGATCCGCCGGCCGCGTGCCGCCGCGCCAGCGGGAGGCGGGCATTGATGCGGTCGTCATCGCCTGGCCCTTAACCCTCCACCGAGGAAAGCGGGGACGGGAGAGCCGCATGCGACGATCTCACCGGCCCCGCCCGGTTTGCGTTCGCTCGTCCGCGATCCGATCTGCTATGGACGTGTGTTGGCCCCTCGCGAGGCCCTGAGGATCGACGAATGGACTTTCTAGCTTCGATGGGGGGAACCGCCTCCGGCTTCTTCGGGTCGGTGATCCCCTTCGTCATCGTGCTCAGCATCGTGGTCTTCGTCCACGAGATGGGCCATTTCCTCGTCGGTCGCTGGTGCGGCGTCGGCGTTCACGCCTTCTCCATCGGCTTCGGTCCCGAGCTCTTCGGCTTCAACGACCGTCACGGCACACGCTGGAAGGTGTCGGCGATCCCGCTCGGCGGCTACGTCAAGTTCCATGGCGACGCCAATGGCGCCAGCGTGGCCGATCCCGCCGCCCTGGCGCGGATGACGCCCCAGGAGCGTGCGACGAGCTTTCCCACGCAGAGCCTGGGTAAGCGGGCGGCGATTGTGGCTGCCGGCCCCATCGCCAACTTCCTCCTCGCCATCGCGCTTTTCGCCGGGGCGATTTACTTCGTCGGTCGCTACGAGCTTCCGCCGCGCATCGATGGCGTAATGCCAGGCAGCGCCGCGGAGCGTGCCGGATTCCAGCCCGGCGACGTGGTCACGTCCATCGACGGGGCGAGTGTCACCAACTTTCTCGACATGCAGCGCACCGTTTCCGGAAGCGCCGGCGCCAGCCTCGCCGTCACCGTGGATCGCGGCGGCGAGACCAAGACCCTGACCGCCGTGCCCGACGCGGTGGAAGAGCGGACCCCGTTCGGTAAGCATCGCCTCGGCCGCCTCGGCATCAAGGGGCCGAACGGTGCCGATGCCCAGGTTCGGCATTACGGCCTGTTCCAATCCCTCGGGCTCGGCGTGTCGGAGACCTATTTCGTCGTCGACCGCACGATGAACTACCTCGGCAAGCTGGTGACGGGCCGGGAATCCGCCGATCAGCTCTCCGGTCCGATCGGGATCGCGCGCGTCTCGGGCGAGGTCGCCAAGGTCGGTGGCGTCGGGGGGCTCATCGGTCTCGTGGCGCTTCTCTCCGTCTCGATCGGCCTGCTTAACCTTTTTCCGGTTCCCCTCCTCGATGGCGGGCACCTGTTGTTCTACGCGTTCGAGGCCGTTCGCGGCCGCCCGTTGAGCGAGAAGACCCAGGAGATCGGGTTCCGGATCGGGCTCGCACTGGTCCTGTTCCTCATGCTGTTCGCCGCCTGGAACGATATCCTGAACCTCGGTGCGTCCTGGTCCGGCCGGGGCTCCTGACCGGACGCCGCCGTCTCGGCCGCTGCGCGGAGCAGTCCTCTCGCAAGGTTGTGGATTTCTCCACAACATATTGATTGCACTCGACATTCGAAAAGCCCGCCCGGTCACCGGAGCGGGCTTTTTGCTGCAAATTGACGATTGATTCACCTTATCGAGCGATGAACGGGAACCGTTAAGTGACCGGAAGGCCACGTCTCCCCAAAATCCCCCCTACAGCCCAGGTCCGAGCGTTTGCTTCGCTCGGGAAACTCGGTAGAAGCTGAGCTTGGGACCAGGTGACGGGACGGTCGGATAACGACCGCCTGTCTGCGGGTGCAAACCCGGACTGTTAATAAATAGAGACGGGCGATTACATGATGTCGATGACGGGGAAGCGCCGGCGTAAGTCGGCCGAACGGACCATCGTCCTAGTCGCTGCCGCGGCCGCAGGGCTGGTTCTGGGCGGCACGGCTCAGGCGCAGCAGATCGTCGTCCAGGGTAACAAGCGCGTCGATGCCGACACGATCCGGTCCTACGTGACCGGCACGGCCTCCGGATCTCCCGAAGAGGCCCGCCGCAACCTGCTGGCGAGCGGCATGTTTTCCGACGTCAAGGTCTCGCGCAGCGGCGCCGGGACGGTGGTGACGGTTCGCGAGAACAACCTGATCAACCGGGTCGTGTTCGAGGGGAACAAGAAGGTCGAGAAGGGGACGCTCGAAGCCGAGGTCGAGGCGAAGGCCCGCGGCGGTTTCAGCGAGGGCATCGTCCAGGCCGATCTTCAGCGCATCCGCGAAATCTACCGCCGCGCCGGCCGTGGCACCGCCAAGGTCAGCTTCCGCACCGTCGATCTGCCGAATGGCCGTATCGACCTGATCTACGTGATCGAGGAAGGCGACAAGACCGGCATCAAGGCGATCAACTTCGTCGGGAACAGCGCTTATTCCGAGAGCAAGCTGCGCGAGCTGATGAGCTCGTCGGAGATGAACTTCCTCTCGTTCATCAAGACGTCCGACGTCTATGATCCCGACCGGATCACCAACGATCTCGACCTCGTGCGCCGCTACTACCTGAAGAATGGCTATGCCGACTTCCGGGTGGTGAATGCCGATGCGCGCTACGTCGAAGGCGAAGGCGATGCCGGCTGGGTCATCACCGTGACGGTGGACGAGGGTCAGCAATACACCGTCGGTGCGGTGGCCATCGATTCGCGTCTGCCGGGTGTCGACACCCAGATCCTCGACGGCGAGGTCCGCGCCGCCGTGGGCGACGTCTACAATGCTGAGGACGTGGAGAAGACCCTCTCCGGCGTGACCAATCAGGTCGCCCGTCAGGGCTTCCCCTTCGCCCAGGTTCGCCCGACCGGCCAGCGCGACCGCGCCACCCACACCGTGGCGCTCGGCTTCGTCGTCGAAGACGGCCCGCGCGTCTATGTCGAGCGCATCAACATCCGCGGCAACACCCGTACCCGCGACTATGTCATCCGCCGCGAGCTCGATATCACCGAGGGCGACGCCTATAACCGCGTCCTGACCGATCGTGCCGAGCGTCGCCTCAACGGCCTCGGCTTCTTCAAGAAGGTCCGCTTCTCCAACGAGCCGGGCTCTTCCGCCGACCGCGTGATCATCAACATCGATGTCGAGGATCAGCCCACGGGTTCGTTCTCGGTGGCAGGCGGCTACTCCACCCAGGACGGCATCATCGGCGAAGTCTCGGTCTCCGAGTCGAACTTCCTCGGTCGTGGTCAGTACGTCCGTGTCGCCGGCACCGGCGGCCAGTACTCGCGCGGCGTCGATTTCTCGTTCACCGAGCCATACTTCCTCGGCTACCGTCTCGCCGCCGGCTTCGACGCCTTCTACAAGTACAGCGATCTGACCCGCTACTCGCGCTACGAGACCACCGTCTATGGCGGTCAGATCCGCGTCGGCCTGCCGATCACGGAAGAGTTCGGCGTCACGCTGCGCTACTCGCTCTACAACACCGAGTTGACGATCCCGAACAGCACCAAGCGGCCGTATAACGACTGTTCGAACCCGATCCCCGGTTTCACGGCGGTGAACCCGGCGGGCACGATCGATCCCGTCTCCGGCCTCAACACGGGTGGTCTGGCTTCTTACCCGAACAACTGCGCCTTCAATGGCGAAGCCTCGATTGCTCTGAAGGGCTCGACTGGTAACACGCTCACCTCGCTTGCCGGTGTGACGCTTGCCTATTCGACGCTGGACAACCTCGCCCAGCCGCGGAACGGCCTCTATGCCGAGCTGAAACCCGAAATCGCCGGTCTCGGCGGTGACTCGAAGTTCTTCCGCGTGGCTGGCGACGTTCGCTACTACAAGGAATTCTACGAGGACGTGGTCGGCTTCGCCCGCTTCCAGGGCGGCCATATCTCGCCGCTCACCGACGAGAAGCTGCGCATCACCGATCAGTACTTCCTCGGCCCGTCGCTTGTTCGCGGCTTTGCGCCCAACGGTATCGGTCCGCGCGACGTCGGCAGCGCCGACTCCCGTTCGAACGCTGTCGGCGGTACGACCTACTTCGGCGGTACGCTCGAAGTTCAGTTCCCGATCTACGGTATTCCGCGTGATCTCGGTCTGAAGGGCGCCGTCTTCGCCGACGCCGGTACGCTGTTCGGCTACAACAGCCGCACGCAGTTCAACGTGAACGGCGACGCGATCATCAACGGAATCGCCCCCGGCGGGGCCTGCGCCTACACGGCGCTGGGTGCCGGAGCGATCACCGTCGAGCCGGAATGCCTGAACGTCCGCGACAAGATGACGATCCGCTCCTCGATCGGTGCGTCCATCCTCTGGAACTCGCCGCTCGGCCCGATCCGCTTCGATTACGCCTACGCCCTGACCAAGGACGAGGGCCAGAAGATCTACAATGCCGATGGCAGCTTCCTCGGCCGCGTGGGCAAGGATCAGCTCCAGGCCTTCCGCTTCTCCGGCGGTTCGCGCTTCTGAGCCAAGACGCACGGGCTTCATTCTCGAAGCCCGTGCGTTGTCGCATCATGTCTGATCCCATCTTCTTCGCATCCAGCACGGCCCTCAGCCTCGGTGACATCGCCGGGGCTGCAGGCATTTCGCTCCCCGAGGGAGCGGATTCTCAGCTGATGGTCAGCGGCGCGTCTCCTCTCGAGACTGCCGGCCCGAGCGACCTCGCCTATATGGACAATGCCCGTTACGGCGATGTCCTGGCCCAGACGAAGGCGCTGGCGTGCCTCGTCTCGCCGCGCTTCGCGGCCAAGGTTCCCGCATCCACGGTGGCGCTCGTCACGCGCGATCCCTACCGGGTCTATGCAGGCCTGTTGGCGCGCTTCCACCCGGAGGCCATGCGGCCGCTTTCGCAATTCACCACCGAGGGCGTATCACCGGGCGCCCATGTCCATCCCAAGGCGCATCTCGAAGACGGCGTGATCGTCGATCCTGGCGCCGTGATCGGTCCCGGTGCCGAAATCGGTTCGGGGACCGTCATTGGACCGAACGCCGTCATCGGCCCGAATGTCCGCGTCGGCCGCGACTGTTCCATCGGTGCGGGGGCGACCTTGGCCTATGCGCTGGTCGGCAACCGCGTGATCCTCCATCCTGGTGCGCGCCTTGGCCAGGATGGGTTCGGCTTCGCCATGGGGCCGGGCGGGCACCTGAAGGTTCCCCAGACCGGCCGTGTCATCGTGCAGGACGATGTCGAGATCGGTGCCAACACCACGATCGATCGCGGCGCCGGCCGCGACACCACGATCGGGGAGGGGACCAAGATCGATAACCTCGTCCAGATCGCCCATAACGTCGTCATCGGCCGCCACTGCGTCATCGTCTCCGGAGTCGGCATTTCCGGCTCGACCACGCTGGAGGATTACGTTGTCCTCGGCGGTCAGGTCGGCGTGGTCGGGCACCTCCGGATCGGCATGGGCTCGCAGATCGCCGGTTCCTCGAACGTCAATCGCGACGTCCCGCCCGGAAGCCGCTGGGGCGGTACGCCTGCAAAGCCCGTGCGCACTTGGTTCCGTGAGCTCACGGCCCTGGCCCGGCTCGCGGAGAAGTCCGGGCGCGACACGAGCGAGCCGCAGAAGGATTGAGAGAGATCCAAGACCGGTCGCATGGGATTGCCGACCGGTCTCGGATCGCCGACGTCATCCCTCCGCAAGACTTCGCAACCGCAAGACTTGCATCGGGTGGCGTTTATGCCGAAGACAACATTCCATTTTTCAGGGGATGAGGCGAGGCGTCAGGGGCGCCGGCGCGCCATGGGATTGTTCGATCGATGAGTGACATGCCGAAAGATCTGGGCTCGGCCGACATCCAGAAGATCCTGGAACTTCTGCCCCATCGCTATCCGTTCCTAATGATCGACCGGATCATCGAGATCGACGGGGACCGTTCCTGCATCGGCATCAAGAACGTGTCGTTCAACGAGCCGCAATTTACCGGGCATTTTCCCGGCCTGCCGGTCTTTCCGGGTGTTCTGCTGATCGAAGGCATGGCCCAGACCGCCGGCGCCATCTGCTGCCAGCACATCAAGACAGATGATGTGCGGGCCAAGCAGGTCTTCTTCATGACCATCGACAAGTGCAAGTTCCGCAAGCCGGTCGTACCGGGCGACACGGTGCGGTATCATATGACAAAGATGAACCAGCGCCGGACCATGTGGTGGTTCCGGGGCGAGGCCCGCGTGGGCGACACCCTCGTGGCGGAAGCCGAGATCGGTGCCATGCTGGTGACGGAGTGAGCGACGTGGCTGAAATCCATCCGAGTTCCGTTGTCGAGGATGGAGCCACGGTCGGCGAAGGCGTCCGCATCGGCCCCTTCTGTCATGTCGGACCGGATGTGGTTCTGGGCGAAGGCTGCGAACTCATCAGCCATGTCGTCGTGGCCGGGCGAACCGGCATCGGTGCCCGCACCAAGCTCTATCCCTTCGCCTCCATCGGACACCCGCCGCAGGATCTGAAGTTTCGCGGCGAGGTGTCGACGCTGACCATCGGCGCCGATTGCCTGATCCGTGAAGGCGTCACCATGAATCCCGGGACCGCCGGAGGCGGGCTCGAGACGACCGTGGGCGACAAGTGTACTTTTCTCGCCAATTCCCATGTGGGCCACGATTGCCGTGTGGGCGATGGCGTCGTCTTCTCCAATAACGTCATGCTCGCGGGCCATTGCACTGTTGGCGACCACGCGATCCTCGGTGGCGGCGCCGCGGTGATTCAGTTCGCGCGGGTCGGCGCCCATGCTTTCGTCGGCGGTCTCTCCGGATTGGAGAACGATTGCATCCCCTACGGCATGGCGCTCGGCAATCGCGCGTATCTGTCTGGCCTCAACATCATCGGGCTGCAGCGCCGTGGTTTCGCGCGTGAGGACATCCATGCCCTGCGCCGGGCCTATCGCCTGCTCTTCGCCCAGGAGGGCACCTTGATGGAGCGCGTCGAGGACGTGGCGGCGGAGTTCGAAGCGCATCGTGCGGTGGCGGAGATCATCGCTTTCATCCGTGAGGGCGGTAAGCGCTCGATCTGCACCCCGCGTGAGAATTCGGGCTCGGCTTGACCGCCTCTCTCCAGCCAGTGTCCCTCCTCGATCCGCATCTGGAAGAGCGTCTGGTTCTGGTGGCGGGGGCCGGCCGGCTCCCCGAACTGGTCGCCGACTCTCTCGACAGGGCGGGGCGCTCGTTTCGGGTGCTGGCCATTCGCGGCTTTGCCGAACGTCCGATGCGCGCGCGAGCCGACGCCACGGTCGATCTCCTCGACATTGCCGGAGCGCTCGCCATCCTGGAGGCCTGGGGGCCGGCCTGCGTCATACCGGTGGGCGGAGTCTCACGCCCCAATCCGGCGGCGATCCTCAACGCCGCGGCAGCGTTGCGGAACCGCGAGGCGCTCAGAGCCATCTCGGGGGGAGGGGACGATCGGTTGCTACGGGGCGCCCTCGTCCTCCTCGAGGATAACGGCCACCGCGTCGTCGGCATCCATGACGTGGCGCCGGACCTCCTGAGCCCGGAGGGGCAACTCGGCCGGCTCGCTCCCGACCTCGCGGCTCAGGCATCCATCGCGACCGGCTGCAATATTCTCGCGGCGCTGGCCGCCCATGATGTCGGCCAGGCCATCGTCGTGGCGGCGCAACGGGCGCTCGCGGTGGAGGGACCCGAGGGAACGGACCGGATGCTCGCCCGTGCGCGTGCCCTCGGCCGCAAGCCCTTCGGATTGGGCTCAGCCCAGCCGGGCACCGTGCTGGTCAAACTCGCCAAGACGGGGCAGGATCTGCGCGTCGATCTGCCGGCCATCGGGCCGCGGACGGTCAAGGCCGCCGCCGCGGCGGGTTGTGCCGGCATCGCCATTCAGGCCGGTTATACCCTCATCATCGACAGGGACGCCACGGTGGCCGAGGCCGACCGCGCGGGCCTGTTCCTCATCGGTTTGCGGATCGAGGCATGAATCGCGGCATGACGACCACGCCGTCCAAACGAATCTGGCTCGTCGCCGGCGAGGATTCCGGCGATCAGCTCGGCGCCAAGCTGATGCGGGCGCTGTCGGACCTCTCCGATGGGCCTGTGGCGTTCGGTGGGGTCGGTGGCGAGGCCATGGCGGCGCAGGGCTTCGTCTCCCTGTTTCCCCTCGATGACGTGGCGGTGATGGGCTACCTGCCCGTGGCTGCGCGCCTGCGCACCCTCCTGCGCCGCATTCGGCAGACCGTGCGCGACATCGTCGAATCGCGTCCCGACATTCTCGTCATCATCGACAGTCCCGGTTTCACCCACGCCGTGGCCTCACGGGTGCGAAAGCGCCTGCCGAGCCTTCCCATCGTCGATTACGTCTCTCCCAGCGTCTGGGCGTGGAGACCCTGGCGCGCAGCGAAGATGCGGCCTTTCATCGACCACGTCCTGGCGCTCCTGCCCTTCGAGCCGGACGCGCATCGCAGGCTCGGCGGCCCGGACTGCACCTATGTCGGGCATCCCCTCATCGAGCGACTCGCCGAATTGCGCCCGAAAGCCGATGAGGCGGCGGCTCGGGAGGGGACGCCCCCGGCTCTCGTGATCCTGCCCGGTTCGCGCCGCTCCGAAATCGAGCGGCTGATGCCGGTCTTCGGTGCCACCCTGGATCTGCTCGTCCAGCGCTACGGGCCGATCGATGCCGTGCTCCCGGCGGTCACGCGCCATCGTGCGATGATCGAGCGCCTGGCCCTGTCCTGGTCGCGGCCGGTGACCATCGTGCACGGGGAGGCGGCGAAATACGCAGCCTTCCGGCGATCTCGTGCCGCTCTGGCGGCTTCGGGCACGGTCACCCTCGAACTCGCTCTCGCCGGCGTGCCGATGGTGGTGGCCTATAAAGTCTCGCGCCTGGAGGAGGCGGTGGCACGGCGGCTCATCCAGGTGCCGACCATCGTGTTGCCGAATCTGATCCTCGGCGAGAATGCCATGCCCGAATTCATCCAGGCCGAATGCACCCCCGGCCGCTTGGGCGAGGCCATGCTCCCGCTTCTCAAGGGCGGCGAGGCTCGTGACGCGCAGGTGCGGTCGCTTCAGCGCATCGACGGGGCGATGCGGCTGGCGGGCGATGACGAACCGAGTCGCAAGGCAGCCAGGATCGTGTTGTCGATGGCGCGCCCGCCCGTCAGCGGATCGTCGTCGGCATAGCCGCTTTGGGTCGCCCGCTTCTCATCGCCTCGGAGGCTTGGACGGCGCTGGGCGGTAGGGCCCTCTCGTCCGCCTTGGGCGACGATGACAGCGAGGGTAGGTCCGGGCTTGTAGCGTTTCGTTCGCGTCCAAAAGCGTAGCCTGCATTCACGCCGGCATAGAAGCCAGTGAAATCCTCGGCCTTCGCCAAGCCGCTGAAAGCCAGTTGCAGGCACAAGCTCATCGTCAAGAAGACGGCACGCATCGCTGCTCTCAGCACCTGAAATGTCTCACCGGATCGACGGGCCGGAACCTGTCATCCGGTCGTTCCGGCAATGCTGACGACGAAAAACGGCGACCCGAAGGCCGCCGTCATGTCTCTTCGATGATCTCCAAGGCCCCGCGAACGCGACCTTCTCGAGAGGCATCGACGTCGATCAGTAATCGGCGTTGATGCTCTGGGCCTCGCGGCCCTTCTGACCGTCGATCACGCTGAGGGTGACCTGCTGGCCTTCGGCGAGGGACTCGAGCCCAGCGCGCGACAGAGCCGAACGGTGCACGAACACGTCCTTGCCACCGTCATTCACGGAGACGAAGCCGAAGCCCTTGGCCGGATCGTACCACTTCACGGTGCCGCTCATTTCGACCGAGGGTCCGCTGGCGAAACGACCACCGCCGCCGCCGGCTCCGCCACCGCCACCGCCGCCGAAGCGATCATTGCCGCCGCCGTAGCCGCCGCCGCTGAAGCGGTCACCGCCGCCGAAACCACCGGCGCGGGGTGCAGGCGCACGACGCGGGGGCTCAGCTTCGGCCGTCGACGTGTCGACGCTGGTCACGTCCGTCACCTGCGGACCCTTCTGGCCCTGCGCGGTGTGGACGGTCAGGCGCGTGCCGGGGAGGAGGTCGGCATGGCCGGCGGCCTCGACAGCGCGGATGTGAAGGAACGCATCGCCCGAACCGTCAGCCAGTTCGACGAAGCCGAAGCCCTTCTCCTTGTTGAACCACTTGACCGTCGCGTCGCGCTCCGGCCCAGAGGGAGCGGCTGCCGCACGGGCCGGACCGCGATCGAAACCGCCGCCGCCACCGCCGTACCCACCGCCGAAGCCACTGCTCGGGGGTGCCTGATCCGGCCAGCGAGGCTCGGCACCACCCTCATCGAAGCCGCGCTTCTGCGGCCCCCTGAAATCACGACCACGTCCCATCGAAAGCTCGCAAAAACCGTCCGCCGACCATCTGTCATCGAATACCGGGTGCGCGCCGTCCCAGACGGGCGCTTCACCACACTATCATCACTCTCGGCAGCGGTGACCAAGAATAACGCCATAGTCCTGACTGAATCTGGGCTTCATCGCAAGATGCTTGTCGCCCCTCTCGGTAAGGTTCCTCTGATTTCCTGCGGCAGATTACGCAATCAAGTCCGGGCGAAGCGCCCCGGCGCGCCGGCAGGGCAGTGCGTACAGAATCCCCAAATGTCATGCGGTTGAACGACTTCGCGTCTCGAATTTTTCTCGATCGCGTTAGGAAAATGCAAATCGATGGCCGTTAAGATGCGCCGAGGCACCTGCGAAAACAGGTGGCCCGGAACCCCTGTCCGATGATCGCTACCCCATCATTTCCGGATCTTTCGGCCCTCGTCGTCGACGAGAGCCTCTATATCCGCCGAATCGTTCGCGACATGCTGATGCGCGTGGGGATCAAACGCGTCCTCGAAGCCCCCGATGGTGCGGAGGCGCTCGGCGTGTTGGCGGAGAGCAAGCCGGACATCACGATCATCGACTGGGATCTGGCGATTCTGTCGGGCGAGGAGTTCATCCGGCTCGCGCGCACCCCCACCACCTCCCCGTCGCCCACCGTGCCGATCATCCTGATGCTGGCTCAGCCCCGCCGCAACGTCGTGGACCGCGCCATCTCCCTCGGGGTCAACGAGATCATCGCCAAGCCTTTCTCACCGAAGACCTTGTGGTCGCGTCTGGACGAAGTCATCAATCGGCCGAGACCGTTCTCCCAGGTGAAGAGCCTCCTGAGGCCTGTCCCCAGAATGTCGGCTGCCGGCAAAGGTCTCTAAGCCGATCATAGATCGAGGCTTTGCACTGACGCCCAAGGCCTGTAGGCTTCCTATCGAATGATGGCCGGCCTATCCGGTGGGGCCACGATCGAGGATTCCGGCAAGGCCGATGAGGGAAGAGAGTGCCGCCATGACGCCGGCCCGCCCCATGGCCGGCACGACTTCACCGAACGCCGCCCCCGCCTTGCCGGATACGGGTCGTTCACCGGCGGCGGGATTTCGCCCCGGACGGCGTAACACCTATGCCGCCCTCGACCTGGGGACCAACAATTGCCGCCTGCTGATCGCCGAGCCTGCCTCCCACGGCTTTCGCGTGATCGACGCGTTTTCCCGGATCGTCCGCCTCGGTGAGGGGCTCGGGACGTCCGATCGTCTCAGCGATGCCGCCGTGGAGCGAACGCTGGAGGCTTTGCGGGTCTGCCGCGCCAAGATGGAATCGCGTGGCGTCGCCCGTGCCAAGATCATTGCCACGGAGGCGTGCCGGCTCGCCGTGAACGGGGCCGATTTCGTGGCGCGCGTGCGAGACGAGGTGGGCCTCGACCTCGAGATCGTCGACCGACAGACCGAGGCCTATCTCGCGGTCACCGGTTGTGCGGCCCTGGCCGATCCTTACTCCGAATCGGTCGTCATCTTCGATATCGGCGGCGGGTCCACGGAGATCGCCTGGCTCGATGGCGCGGCCACGAACCCGTCTGCGGACCCCACCTTGCGGATCCGCGCTTGGGATTCGCTTCCCGTCGGCGTCGTGACGCTGGCCGAGCGGCACGGTGCCGCCGACGTCACACGCCTGATGTTCGAGGGCATGGTGGAGGAGGTGGCCGACATGCTGTCGCGCTTCGCCATCCGCGCCGCACCCGCCGCGAATGCCCGGCATTTTCATCTTCTCGGCACCTCGGGAACGGTGACGACCCTTGCCGCCATGCATCTGCGTCTCGCGCGCTACGAGCGCCGCCGCGTCGATGGGCTGTGGATGAGCGATGGCGACGTGAGCGATGCCATCGACGATTTGCTCGACACCCGCCTGGACCAGCGGGCAGACAATCCCTGTATCGGCCGCGATCGCGCCGATCTCGTCCTCGCGGGTTGCGCCATTCTGGAAGCGATCCGCCGGGCATTCCCCTCCGAACGGCTTCGCATCGCCGACCGGGGGCTGCGCGAAGGTCTCTTGATGAACATGATGCGCGAAGACGGCGTCTGGCGCCGCGGAGGCTACCGTTGACCGACAGGCGTGGCGCGGGCGGCGGGTTGCGAGGCGATCTCAAGCAGCGGGTGAAGACGGGGCGCGGCCGCACCGCGTCTCAGAAGCGGTGGCTCGAACGGCAACTCAACGATCCCTACGTGGCGCGGGCCAAGCGCGAGGGCTACCGCTCGCGCGCGGCCTTCAAGCTCCTCGAGATCGACGAGCGCTTCAAGATCCTGAAGCCGAACCAGAAGATCATCGATCTGGGCGCGGCGCCCGGAGGCTGGTCTCAGGTCGCCGCCAAGATCGTTGGGCCGAGCGGCCGTATCGTCGGCATCGATCTGCTCGAAATCGAGCCGATGGTCGGCGTCGAGTTCATCACCCTGGACTTTCTCGATCCCGACGCTCCGAAGCGGCTGATCGATCTCCTCGGCGGTCAGGCCGATATCGTCATGTCCGACATGGCGGCCAACACCACCGGCCACAAGCAGACGGACCACCTGCGCATCATCGGCCTGGCCGAGACCGCCGCGGAATTCGCCCGCGAGGTGCTGGCGCCCGGAGGCACCTATCTCGCCAAGGTCTTCCAGGGCGGGACCGAGGGTACCCTGCTCGCCGACCTGAAGCGCGACTTCACCCTGGTGCGCCACGTGAAGCCTTCGGCGAGCCGTGCCGATTCGAGCGAGCTCTACGTGCTGGCCACCGGGTTTCGCGGGTCGGCGGAAGCCGTCGAGGACGACGCCTGATATCGGGCGGCGACGAGTGAGCTCAAGGTTGTCTGCTCATCCACCGAACGGTCTGATCGCGATCGGCCGGGATCAGCGCCGCTCAGTACGAGGCGCCGCGGCTAAAGACCCGGCGGGATCAGGATCGGGTAGCACCGCGCTCCGGCACCCGCCGCCAGAACCTCGACGGCGCCCACGGTGGAGGCATCCCCCGCCACATGCACGACATCGGTGGTCTTCAGGCCACTGAGATGCGCCGTGAGGGGACCGGGACGCACGTCCGGAGGCCGCTGCCTCATCCTGTCGGCGACGAGGGTGATCCGCGACACACCCGTGGCCTTGAGCCAATCGAGCGACGGACGCATGTACAGGTCGAGGGGATCGCTGGCGCCGATCACCACCACGATCTCGCGGTTGGGCTCGATGTAGCGCGCCGCCCGGGCGATCGACCAGATCGGGGCGAAGCCCGTCTCCCGGCCCACCAGCAGTAGTCGGCCGCCGCCGGGGCGATAATAGCCGCGCCCGACCGGCCCCTTGATCTTGACCGGATGTCCGAGAAGGATCTCCTCGCCGAGGGCGTGAGTGATCGCGTTGCACGCATGTCCGAGGCGGAGGTGGAAGACGAGCTCGTTGAGCTCCGTCGTACCGTCGAGGCGCAGGGTCGGGCTCACGTCGATCGGTTCGAACCCTTCGAACGTGGCGGTCACTTGGTGACCGGGCTCGAGATCGAGTCGGCGCGTGATCGTGACGACGACCTCGATCACATGGGCGCCGAGCGGCGCGATCTGCGTGACCGTACCGACCCGACGCGCCTGCGCGGCCGGCTTCACTTCGGCGAAGACGAGGCTTTCGCCCGCCTTGGAGGGGCGGAGTGAAGAGAGCTTGACGGGTTCGGCCCGGTGCAGACGGGCCTGCGCCCGGCGCGGCGAAGGGTTGGAACCCTGCCCGAGAAGATGGGAACCGTGCAGACCGGTCGTGGGGGCGATGACGCCGTCGGCAAGGGCGGCTTCGAGCGGCGTATCGCCGGTCGAGACCCGCACGGCCTTGCCGTTGACGACAAGCGAGCAGCGCGCGCTCATGGTCGAGCCTCGGAGGATGAGAGAAGTCGAAAGGAGGCCGGCGTCGGGTGACGTGCGCCGGCCGATGGCGGAAACCTCAACGAGGTCCGTCGAGAAGCTTGTCCACGAGGGCGGCCCAGCGGTCGCGCACGGCACGGGCTTCCGGCGACAGCGGCTCCGGTCCGGCAAGGCGTTCGACGCTGGCGCGGATGCCGGCGTTCTCTTCCCGCTCGGCCCGCAGCACCGCCTTCATCACCAGGATCTCTGAACGCAGCCGCGCCAGATCGGTGTCGAGAGCGATCTCTTCGACCGCCTCCACTACCGGCTCGGCCGGCAAAGCCACCGGGGAGGCGTCCGCGCGCTTCGGGGTGGGGCCGGTGCGGATCGGCCGGGCCATCAGACGCCTGACGATATCCGAGCCGAAATCCTCGCCGTGACCGAATTCGTTGCCTAATCGCAATGCCGCTTCGGCCATCACGCCCGCCTCCTGACGAACGGCAGGTCATGCCGCGCCGTTCGATCCATCTCGATCATGACGATGCGCGATCATGGTTAAGGGACGTTTAATTCAACCGTGACGGTTTGGCGATCAGGCCGCTTCAGGCGCCGCGCCGACCAATTGGCGGGCCTGAAGCATCGACATCGGATCGCCGAATGCCGTCCCCTGGGCGTATTCGCAACCGAACTCGGCCAGGGTCTGCGCGTCGGATTCGTTCTCCGCCCCATCAGCGATGATGGCGAGGCCGAGTTCCTGGGCCATCTTCACGATAGAGCGCAGCATGACCGATTGCCCGCCCGCCATCTGGCGCACGAATGTCGGGTCGATCTTGATCGTGTCGAACGGGAACCGCTGGAGATAGGACAGGGCCGAGTAACCGGTGCCGAAATCGTCCAGCGACAGGCCGGCGCCGAGTTCGTGGATGCGGCTCAGCATCTGGGCCGCATATTCCGGGTTCTCCATCACCAGACCCTCGCCGAATTCGAGCTTGAGCGAACCGGGAAGGACGCCCGACCGGGCCATGATCGTCTTCACGTCATGAAGCAGGTCGTGTCGGAGGATCTGCCGCGAGGACACGTTCACGCAGGCGAAGATCGGGGGATCGACATCGAGCGATCGCTGCCAGGCCGCGAGTTCGAGGGCGGTGCGCTCCAACGCGAAGATGCCCAGCGTGACGACGAAGCCGCTCTCCTCCGCGATCGGCATGAAGGTGGAGGAGGGGATACGGCCGAGCTTGGCGTGATCCCAGCGCAGGACCGTCTCGAAACCCGCCACCGTGCGGTCCTCGAGGCGGACGACGGGCTGGAACAGCACCTTCATTTCGTTGCGCTCGATCGCCCGCTGCAGGTCGGCTTCGAGCATCAGCCGGTCGCTGCGCTCGTTGCGCATGGAGGCACGAAATACTTCGGTGCGGTCGCCGCCGTTGCGCTTGGCCTGGATCATGGCGATCTCGGCGTTCTTGAAGACGTCCTCGCGTTTGAGGGCGGTGCCGACCTCATGCAGGACGATCCCTACCGAGACCGTGAGGAAGATCTCGCGGTCGGCATAGGTGATGGGCGTGGCGATCGCCCGGCGGATCATGTCCGTGAAGGCGATGATGCGGTCGGGCTCCCGCTCCGACAGCAGGATCAAACCGAATTCATCCCCGGCGATGCGGGCCAAGGTATCCTGAGGGCGCAGCAGCCGGCCGAGACGGCGCGACAGGGTGAGCAGGATCGAATCGCCAGCCGAGAGGCCGATGGCATCGTTGATCGCCTTGAACCGGTCGACGTCGAGGAGGATCGTCGTCGGCTTCAGGCGCGCATCCTGACTCGCGAAGGCGAGGGCGGCGTCGAGGCGGTCGTTGAACAATTCGCGGTTGGGCAGGCCGGTGAGGCTGTCATGGATCGCGTCGTAGAGCAGGCGCTCCTCGGCCGTCTTCACTTCGGTAACGTCCGAGATGGTGCCGACGATGCGAATGACTTCGCCGTCCGGCCCGATCACCGGCCGGGCCTTCAGCCGGTACCAGACATAGAGGCCTTCCGTGGAGCGGAGGCGGAAATCGTGAACGATGCGACCGCGCCGCTCTTCGATCACCGTGTCCAGCGCCGTCGAATAGCGGTCCACGTCGAAGGGATGGACGAGGCCGAGCCAGTTCGAGGCCGGGCCTTCCAGGGTGCCGCGCTTCAGGCCGAGCTGGCTCTCGATCTCCTGGCCGGCGAAGACCCGGTCTCCCGGGACATCCCAATCGAACACCACATCGCCGGCGCCCGTCAGGGCCAAAGCGCGGCGCTCTGTGTCGGAGACCAGGGAATGGGTCATCCCGCCCCCGGTGAAGGCGTGCTGCATCACCGTGAAGCCGATGAGCATGACGATCAGGACGAGACCGCCGATCAGGGCCGGCTGGACGAGGTCGCTGCCGATCTGTCCGGTGATGGCGAAGCCCGCAGCCACGACCCAGACGAGAAGGAGGAACCAGGTCGGTACGAGAAGGATCGCGCGGTCGTAGCCGTTATGAATGGCCAGATAGACGATCAGCAGCAGGCCAACGCCGGCGACGGCGGCGATGGAGATGCGGGCGACGCCGGCCGCGACCGGCGGATCGAAGACCGCAAGGCCGACGAGGCCGGCGAGAAAGGCAAGCCAGAAGAACGCCACGTGGCCGTAGCGTACATGCCAGCGGCTGAGGTTGAGATAGGCGAACAGGAAGACGAGGAGCGTCGCGCCGAGCACGGCCTCGGCGGATGCGCGGTAGACCCGCTCGGCCACCTCGGTGACTGGGAAGACCCGCTGTAGAAAGCCAAAGTCGATACAGGCATAGGCGAGAACGGCCCAGGCCAAAGCCGCGGCCGCCGGAAAGATGATCGCACCCTTCACCACGAAGATGATCGTGAGGAACAGGGCGAGAAGGCCGGCAATACCGATGATGATGCCCTTGTAGAGCGTCAGGCCGGTGGATTTCTTGCGGTAGGCTTCCTGGTCCCAGAGATAGACCTGCGGCACGTTCGGCCCATGCAGCTCGGCCACGAAGGTCACGGTCGCGCCGGGATCGAGGGTAATGACGAACTGGTCGGCTTCCGGGTTCTCGTCGCGTTCGGGCCGGATGCCCTGGCTCGCCGTGATCGCCGCGATGCGCGAGCCTCCCAGATCCGGCCAGATCACCCCCGACCCGACGAGACGGAAATGCGGGGCCACGAGAACCCGGTCGATCTGCTCGTCGGTGTCGTTGGTGAGCGCGAACACCATCCAGTCCGGTCGTGCGCCACTATCCCGAGCCTTCACCACGATGCGGCGGACGATGCCGTCCTTGCCGGGGGCGGTGGAGATCTGGATCAGGTCGCCATCGGAGCGGTAGCGCTCGATCATCGGCGTCAGGTCGATGGCCGGAGCGTCGAGGGTCACCCGCACGGCTTCCACGGCCGAAGCCGGCGCTCCCGTTACCAGGATGCCGATCAGCAGGGAGACGAAAACGTTGAGGACGTAGAGGGATCTGCGCAACGGGCGAGTGTTCCGGCCGGGCGGGCACTGATGAGGAATACGGCTCAGCTTGTAGCCCAGTCGTACCGGCGGGGGGGGTCCACGGACAAGGCGAGCGGTCTGCCTCGCATTGCGGCACCCACTGCTTCTTGGCGTAGCGCCGAGGAGGATGGGATCGCGCTCCTTTGCGGCCAAAACAAGCCGGTAACGCTTCACGATGGTGGAGCTTCACCGCCAAAATGCTGCGCGCGGCGGCATTGACGGGGCAGGACCCATTGCGACCAGGAACTTTCCGTTTTTCTGTTCCCGGTCCGGCGCATCCGCGTCGAACCGGGAACGCTGCTCAGCTTGCCTGAAGCACGCCCCTCATCTTCTCCAGGGACGGAAGCTTCTTGATCGGCCCGATCGCCGCCAGCGTCGGAGCGCCCGAGAGCAGACGCAAACCCGCCGCTCTCACATCGTCCACGGTGACAGCATCGATCTTGGCGATGACCTCCGGCGGCGGGATCACCCGGCCCCAGGCCAGCATCTGGCGGGCATTGCGTTCGATCCGACCGCCGGGAGTCTCCAGGGCCGACAGCAAAGCCACCTTAACCTGGGCCTTGGCGCGAGCGACCTCGACCGAATCCGCGTCACGCGCCGCCTTCGCCGTGGCGGCCAGGGTCACGTCGACGAGTTCGGCGAGATCCGAGCCGGACGTGCCGGCGCCAATGCCGAACAGGCCGCAATCGACGAAGGACCAGTGGAACGCCTGGATCTCGTAGGCGAGGCCGCGGGTCTCGCGCACCTCATGCCACAGCCGCGAGGTGAGACCGCCGCCAAGCACCTGCGCGAACATGTGAAGTGCGTAATAGTCTTCGTCGCGGAAGGAGAGTCCGGGGAGCCCCAGCACGAGATTGGCCTGTTCGAGCTTCTTCTGGATCCGCTTCTCGCCGCCGACATAAGTGCCGGGGACCATTTCCGGGGCGACCGTCGCCGGCATCCCGCCGAAATGGTGCTCGGCCGCCTCGACGATGGCCTCGTGGGAGATGGCGCCCGCTGCGGCCACGACGATGCGGTCCGGGGTGTATTCGCGGGCGAGATAGGCTTCGATGGCGTCGCGGTCGAAGCTCGCGATGGTCTGCGGCGTGCCGATGATCGGACGGCCGATCGGCTGATCCGGGAAAGCCGCCGCGGTGAAGGCCTCGTAGACCACGTCGTCCGGCGTATCCTCGATGGCGGCGTATTCCTGCAGGATCACCCCCTTCTCGCGGGCGAGTTCGCCCGCGTCGAAGACCGATCGCGTGAGGATGTCGCCGATCACGTCGAGCGCGACGCCGGCATCCTCGCCGAGCACGCGCGCGGTGTAGCTGGTACCCTCCGCGCTGGTGGCGGCATTGATGTCGCCGCCGACATTCTCGATGTCCTCGGCGATCCGGCGGGCGGAGCGGGTCTCGGTTCCCTTGAACGCCATATGCTCGATGAGATGGCTGAGGCCGCCCTCATCGGCCCGCTCGTGGCGCGATCCGGCGCCCACCCAGACTCCCAGTGTCGCGGTCGCGACACCCGGCATCGTCTCCGTGGTCACGGTGATGCCGTTGGAGAGGCGGGATACTTTCAGGCCGGGAGAGGCGCCATGGGTCGCGAAATGCTGGTTCATGCTGTCTCAGTTCCCGGCCGTGATGCGTGAATGTGCGCGGATGAAGGCTTCCACCGCCGCCTGGTCGTTGGCGACGCGGTCGAAGCGCTCCTTCCGATCCAGCAGGTCGGCGAGATGCGGCGGCAGCACAGGGCGAAGGCCGCCTGTCGCCTGGGAGACCGCATCCGGAAACTTGGCCGGATGAGCGGTGGCCAGGGCGACGACCGGCGTCTTCGCATCCTTCTCGAGAAGGCGGCGGCCGGCATGAACGCCGATAGCGGTGTGCGGGTCGATGACCATGCCGATCTCCCGGTGCACCCGTGCGATCTCGGCGATGACGGCCTCTTCGGGGACCGAGGCCGCGTCGAACTCGTCGCGGACGGCTTTGAGTACCGTCTCGTCGAGATGGAATCCGCCCGATTGCTTCAATCCCGCCATCAGCCGCGACAGGCTCGACGCATCGCGGCCCAGGGCCTCGAACAGAAGCCGCTCGAAATTCGACGAGATCTGGATATCCATGGAGGGCGAGGTGGTCGGCTGAACACCGCGAACCTCGTAGGCACCGTGTTCCAGGGTGCGGGCCAGGATGTCGTTGGCGTTGGTGCCGATCATCAGGCGTTCGATGGGCAGGCCCATGCGCTTGGCGACCCATCCGGCGAGGATGTCGCCGAAATTGCCTGTCGGCACCGCGAAGGAGACGGGGCGGTGCGGGGCGCCCAGGGCCACGGCGCTGGTGAAGTAATAGACCGCCTGCGCGGCGACCCGCGCCCAGTTGATCGAGTTGACGCCGGAGAGCCGCAGCTCATCGGCGAAATCCGCGTGCTGGAACAGGGCTTTGACGATGTTCTGGCAATCGTCGAAATTACCGTCGATGGCGATGGCGTGGACATTGTCCGCCCCCACCGAGGTCATCTGGCGGCGCTGCACCTCGGAGACGCGGCCATAGGGAAACAGGATGAAGATATCGACCTGATCGAGCCCGCGGAAAGCCTCGACGGCGGCGCTGCCGGTATCGCCCGAGGTGGCGCCGACGATGGTGGCGCGCGAGCCGCGGGACCGCAGGACATGGTCCATCAACCGGCCGAGAAGCTGCATCGCCACGTCCTTGAACGCCAGCGTCGGACCGTGGAAGAGCTCCAGCAGAAACAGGTTGTCGTCGAGCTGCACCAGCGGGCACACCGCGGGGTGGCGGAACGTGGCGTAGGATTCCTCGATCATCCGGTCGAGATCGGCATCCGCGATCTCACCGTCGATCAGCGGCCGCAGGACGAGCTTGGCCGCATCGGCATAACGCTGTCCCGCCAGTCCGGCGATCGCGTCACGGGAAATCTGCGGCCAGCTCTCGGGCAGGTACAAACCGCCGTCGCGGGCGAGACCGGCGAGGAGAGCATCGGAAAAGCTGAGGGGCGCCGCGGCGCCGCGGGTCGAAACGTGTAGCAAAGGGGCCTCCGGGAAGGGCGCCGGTCTACACGATGTGGGTCGGTCTGTCGAAAGCGGGAAATTGCCGCCTGCGCGAAGAGAGTCTGCCGGCCCGCGACGGGGACGCCGAGGGACGGGATCGATCGGCGCGTCCGAACCTCATCCAGAAACCGCTCGACCCGCGCCTTCGTTCGGCGCCGAGGTATGTCGACCGGTTCATCCCCCTACGCGGCGCTGCCCGGCGCCTTGACGAGGCGGCATCCGCTGATCCGCCAATCGCCGTCGCTCTGCTTCTCGAGGCTGTAGAGGGCCATCCAGTCGATACCGTTTTCGTCCTGCAGCTTGACGCCGAGGGCGATCCCATCCTCGCCGCTCTCTTCCACACGGTCGATGCTGAAGCTGCGGGCGCGGTAGACGGCGGCGTATCCCTTCCGCACCATCTCGATGAATGTCTCGGGCGAGGTGAACATCCCCTGGATCGACGGGGCGGCCTGTGCATAAGCCGTCGCCGCGTCGTCTTTGCGGAACGCCTCGATCTGCCGCTCCACCGTCGCCCGAGCTTTCAGCTTCGCCGCTTCGTCGGCGGCATGGGCCGGCGAGGCCGAATGGATCGCGGCCAGAGACAGGAGACCGATCAGCAGTGAGGCGACAGCACGCATGGATCACACTCCGCAATCGGGGCGACCCTGTGCAGGATAGCGCGGCGCTTGCCGACGGCAAGAGCGGGCCATCATCGTCGACGAAGCGCCAGCGCTAGCGGGCCGGGTTCGCTGCCGTATCGTCCCCCACGTCGGAGAGACGTTTCCAGGCGAAGACGCCGAAGACGCCGACGAGGCAGGCCGCGATGCCGAACCACGTGAAGGCATATTGCATGTGGTTGTTGGGAAGATCGACCCGGAGTTGTCCCCCCTTCGGCCAGCCGCCGGGATTGGGCGTGGCATCCGCCTCGATGAGGTAGGGCATCACGGTCAGCCCCCGAGCCGCAGCGATGCCGTCGATGTCGCGATGGAACCACTCGCCCTTGGCGGGCTCCGGCGGCGGCACGAACATGGTGCGGGTCTCCGGGCCGCGCAGCATACCGGTGATCGTCGTCGATCCGGCGATCTGCCCTGATGGGCGCCGCGACGGGCTTTTCAATTCGGTGGGGACGAAGCCACGGTTGATAATGACGAGACTTCCATCGTCATCCCGCTTCAGGGGCGTCAGCACGTAGAAACCCTGCAGGGCATTACCTGGTACGGCACCGGCCGCGAGACCGTGGACCAACGTCTCCTGGTCGTTCAGCAGCGTCCCTGTCACCCGCACGCGCTTGAACTCGTCCCGCGCCACGTCCCAATCCCCGCGCGCCGGGAGAGGCGCCGGAGGCTCGACACGCGAACGGGCCACGATGCGGCCGATCAGGGCTTCCTTCTCGCCCTTCCGCTGCAACTGCCAGATACCTAGGCTCAGCAGAATGGCGAGGCAGATCAGCGAGACGATGCCCGGGGCGAGCAGCGACCGCAGGGCACCGGGACGAACTTCCGTCGACATCAGCGAAAGCGCCCCTCCTCGGCTTTATTGGCGAACTGCAAGGCGGCCAGCATCCCCTTCAACGGTCGAACCAGCAGCAGGCTGAGACCGACCGAGAGTGTGATGGCCACGGAGGCATGGACCCAGATCGGCGGTTCGAAGGTGATTTCGAGCCAAAGCGCCAGTCCGACGACGACGATGCCGACGATGGACATAACGAAGAAGGCCGGCCCGTCGCCGGCATTGAAGGTCGAGTAGTCGAGACCGCAGACGTCGCAGGACGGTTTGAAGGTCAGGAATCCGTCGAACATCGCACCCTCGCCGCAGCGGGGGCAGCGGCAACGCAATCCGGTCGGGATGGGAGGCGGTAGCGGCCGCTGCTGATTCACGATGCATGCTCCTCGGCGACGGACATGTCTGTCCTCTGCCGCATATGGGAAACCGAACGATCCATCGCACGAAAAAGGGCGGCTCGCGCCGCCCTGTTTCTCATACCTGTGTCGCTTCGCCGTACCGTTCGGCCCTGATCGGGCCGACGCCTCAGTGAGCCGCCGTGCCGGCGCCCCAGACGTAGATCGAGGCGAACAGGAACAGCCAGACCACGTCGACGAAGTGCCAGTACCAAGCGGCGAACTCGAAACCGAGATGCTGCTGGACCGTGAATTGGCCGAGATAGACCCGGTAAAGGCAGATCGCCAGGAAGATCGTCCCGATGATGACGTGCGCGCCGTGGAAGCCCGTCGCCATGAAGAAGGTGGCGGAGTAAATGCTGCCCGAGAAGCCGAAATGCGCGTGGCTGTACTCATAGGCCTGGCAGGCCGTGAACAGCACGCCGAGGATGATCGTGAGCCACAGGCCGTATTTCAGACCCTTGCGGTCGTTGTTGAGCAGGGCGTGGTGAGCCCAGGTGATGGTGGTGCCCGAGGTCAGTAGAATCAGGGTGTTGAGCAGCGGCAGATGCCAGGGATCGAACGCCTCGATACCCTTCGGCGGCCAGGTGCCGCCCGTGAAGTCCAGGCGCGTGGTCTGGATCGGGTCGGCCGTGTAGAGGGCGGCCTCGAAATAGGCCCAGAACCAGGCGGCGAAGAACATCACCTCGGAGGCGATGAACATGATCATGCCGTAGCGGTGGTGAAGCTGCACGACGCGGGTGTGGTCGCCGGCATTCGCCTCGTGGACGACGTCACGCCACCAGGCGAACATCACGTAGAGCACGCCGATCGTTCCGGCGCCGAAGATGTAGGGACCGGGGCTGAGCGTGCCGATCTGAAGGCTCTTCATCCAGAACACGGCGCCGAACGCCATGAGGAAGCCGGAGAAGGCACCCAACAGCGGCCAAGGGCTCGGGCTCAAGATATGGAAGTCGTGATTCTTGGCGTGCGCCTCGGCCATCTTAACTCTTCTCCTCACCCCGGGCCCAATGCCGCGAACGGCTCTGACCTTCTGAACGTTCGGCTACACCGGAACCCTTAATCGGGACGGCGCAGTGTTGTCACGCTTGAGACCTCAAAAATCTGGCGCGTCGAAAACGCGTCCCGCCAAGATTTTTGATGGCCTCAGAAATTGGTTTTCGCATTCTTGCCATCCGTCGTCGCGAGCGCGGCCGAGGGCTGGCCATTCTTAGACGCGAAATACGTGTAGGAGAGCGTGAGCTCCTGCAGGTGGGCGGTGTTCGAATCGGCTCTCACGGCCGGATCGATGTAGAACACCACCGGGAAATCCATCGTCTCCCCGGGCTGGAGCGTCTGCTCGTTGAAGCAGAAGCATTGGATCTTCACGAAGAAGCTCCCCATCAGTCCCGGCTGGACGTTGTAGGTCGCGATCCCCGTCGAGGGGGTCGTCCCCGTATTCTTGACCCGGAAGAACACGGTCTTCGTCTCGCCGAGGCGAACTTCGATCTTCGGCGTCTCGGCGACGAAGCGCCAGGGCAAGGTCGACGCGACGTTTGTATCGAGATGGACGACCATGCTGTCATCCGTGGCGACCTGCGTCGATGCGAGCCCGACGCGAGGCGTGCCGTCAAAGCCGGTGGCCTTGCAGAACATGTCGTAGAGCGGCGCTGACGCGAAGGCCAAGCCGATCATGCCCACCGCCAGACCCGCGCAGGCGAGGGCGGTGACCGAGGCCTTGCGGTTCGGATTGCCGCTTCGTGGGCTTTTCACGTCGGTCATGATGACGTCCGACTTTCTTCGCTGAACGACCCGGTCGATGCGGTCACAGCGGGCGATTGAGGATCTGCGGTCCGAGCTTGGCGATGGTCAAAGCGTAGAAGATGGCCACGAGGACGAACAGCACCGTGGCGATGGCGATGGAGCGCCTGCGCTGGCGCTGGCGCTCTTCGGGCGTCAGCTGCCGCGGTGGAGTGGATTTACCCGGCACCGAGGTCACGCGAGCACCGCACGGAACAGTCCCAGGCCCTGCTCGGCCAAGACCGCCGAGAACAGCAGGAAGAGATAGAGGATCGAGAAGCCGAACATGCCGAGCGCGGCCTTGCGCTCCGCCTCGCCCTCACGGTTGCGGTAGACGTGGACGCTGAAGGCCAGCATCCCGAGGCCGCCGAGGAAGGCGGTGACGCCGTAGAGCCATCCGCCGAAGCCGAGGAAGACCGGGGCGAGGCCCACCGGGAACAGCAGGATCGAGTAATAGATGATCTGGCGTCGAGTGGATTGAGGCCCGGCGACGTTCGGCATCATCGGGATGCCGGCCTTGGCGTATTCTCCCGCCTTGATGAGCGCGAGCGCCCAGAAATGCGGCGGCGTCCAGATGAAGATGATGAGGAACAGGACCGTCGATTCGATGCCCACCGATCCCGATACGGCAGCCTGGCCGATCATCGGGGGGAGGGCGCCGGCGGCGCCGCCGATGACGATGTTCTGCGGCGTCGCCCGCTTCAGCCACATGGAGTAGACGACCGCGTAGAAGACGATCGTGAAAGCGAGCAGCGAGGCGGCCAGCCAGTTCGAGGCGAGGCCGAGCACCAGGACCGAACCCACCGACAGGACGAGGCCGAAGGCCAGGGCTTCACCGGGCTGGATACGGCCGCCGGGGATCGGGCGCGTCGCCGTGCGGGTCATCACCGCGTCGATATCGGCGTCCCACCACATGTTGAGACAGCCGGAGGCACCGGCGCCCACCGCGATCATGAGGAGAGAGATCACTCCGACGACCGGCTGGATCTGGACATGGGATACCACCATGCCGACCAGCGCCGTGAAGATCACCAGCACCATCACGCGGGGCTTCAAGAGCGCGAAGAAGTCCGAGACCTCGCCGCCCACCATCATCGGGGCGGGGGCGAAATCTTGCGGCTCGGCGGCAGCGGATACGCTGTTCGACAGGCTCGTCATGGGTACCTGATGCTGTTGTCGGTCTGGCCGGGGTTCGGATCACGCCGTCTGAGGCGCCGCCCTTTGCGGGACGCCCCTCTCTGGGAGAGTCATCCGGGAAAGAGCGAGGACCGCTGGCGCGGTCCTCGCAATCCGTGTCGTTTCGGTTCGTGTCTTAGTGACCGTGCTCGTCGACGATGGTCGGGAGGGTCTCGAACTGGTGGAAGGGCGGCGGGGAGGAGAGCGTCCACTCGAGGGTGGTGGCGCCTTCGCCCCAGGGATTGTCTGCCGCGCGGACCTTCGAGCGGAAGGCGAGAACGACGCCGATGAAGAACACCACCATGCCGAGGGCGAAGATATGACCGCCCCAGGTCGAGACCTTGTGCCAGCCGGCGAAGGCCTCCGGGTAATCGGCGTAGCGACGCGGCATGCCGGCCAGACCCAGGAAGTGCATCGGGAAGAACAGGATGTTCGCACCGATGAAGGCGAGCCAGAAGTGCAGCTTGCCGGCCCATTCCGGGATGACGTAGCCGGTCATCTTCGGGAACCAGTAGTAGACACCGGCGAAGATGATGAACACGGCGCCGAGCGACAGGACGTAGTGGAAGTGGGCGACGACGTAATAGGTGTCGTGCAGGTACTTATCGACCGCCGAGTTCGCCAGCACGACGCCGGTGACGCCGCCGACCGTGAAGAGGAAGATGAAGCCGACCGCCCAGTGCATGGCGGCGGTGAAGCGGATCGAGCCACCCCACATCGTCGCGATCCAGGAGAAGATCTTCACTCCGGTGGGCACCGCGATGACCATGGTGGCGAAGACGAAGTAGGATTGCGTCTGCAGCGACAGGCCGACCGTGTACATGTGGTGGGCCCACACGACGAAGCCGACGACGCCGATGGCGACCATGGCGTAGGCCATGGCGAGGTAGCCGAAGACGGGCTTGCGCGAGAAGGTCGAGATGATGTGCGAGACGATGCCGAAGGCCGGCAGGATCATGATGTACACTTCGGGGTGACCGAAGAACCAGAACAGGTGCTGGTAGAGCACCGGATCACCACCGCCGGCCGGATCGAAGAAGGTCGTGCCGAAGTTGCGGTCGGTGAGCAGCATCGTAATCGCGCCGGCGAGGACCGGGAGCGACAGGAGCAGCAGGAACGCGGTGACGAGCTCAGCCCAGGCGAACAGCGGCATCTTGTGCAGGGTCATGCCCGGCGCGCGCATGTTCAGGATGGTGGTGATGAAGTTGATGGCGCCGAGGATCGAGCCAGCACCGGAAAGGTGAAGGGCGAAGATCGCGAAATCGACGGAGGGGCCGGGATGGCCCGAGGTCGAGAGCGGCGGATAGACGGTCCAGCCGGTGCCGGCGCCTGACGTTCCCGGCGCGCCTTCGACGAAGAGCGAGCAGAGAAGGCTCGCGAAGCCGGAGACGGTGAGCCAGAACGAGATGTTGTTCATGCGCGGGAACGCCATGTCCGGCGCGCCGATCATGAGGGGCACGAACCAGTTGCCGAAGCCGCCGATGAGCGCCGGCATCACCATGAAGAACACCATGATGAGACCGTGGCCGGTCACGAACACGTTGTAGGTGCCGGGATTCGAGAAGTACTGCAGGCCGGGCTCTTCCATCTCCATGCGGATGCCGAAGGAGAGGAACGCGCCGATGATGCCCGCGCAGAACGCGAACAGGAGGTAGAGAGTGCCGATGTCCTTATGGTTGGTCGACAGGAACCAACGGGCGAAGAAGGACGGCGTATGGGAGGCGTGGGCATCGTGATGCCCTGATTGTGCTGTGGCGGTTGCCATCGATGCAGACCCTGTTCAGGTTTCTCTAAATCTCTCGATTTGCGAATGAACCGGCCCGATCAAGGGCCGGTCCAGCCGGAGCCGTCGAGCGGCGCCGGAAAAAGCCGCTACTTGGCTTCTGCGAACTTCGAACCGTCGTCGAGGCGGGCGAACTTGGTCTTCCCCTCTGCGAGCCAGGCCGCATAGGCTTCGTCGCTCACCACCTGCACCGTGATGGGCATGTAGGCATGTCGGGCGCCGCAGAGCTCTGAGCACTGGCCGTGATAGGTGCCCTCGCGCTCGGCCTTGAACCAGAACTGGTTCAGGCGGCCGGGGATCGCGTCGATCTTGAAGCCGAAGGACGGCATCGCCCAGGAATGCAGCACGTCGGCGGCGGTCACCTGGATCTTCACGATCTTGTTCACCGGGACGACCATGTCGTTGTCGGTGCCGAGCAGCTTGGGCTGCTTCTCTTCATCGATATTGGCGTCGAAGGTGAAGCCGCCGCCATTCTCGACCGCCGGGTACTCGTAGGACCAGTACCAGGCATGGCCGATCACCTTGACGATGACGTCGGCCTTCGGATCCGAGAGCTGGGTGCGGAGCAGGCGGAACGAGGGGATGGCGACCGCCACGAGGATCAGCACCGGGACGATCGTCCAGGCCACTTCGATCATGGTGTTGTGCGTGGTCTTCGAGGGGACCGGGTTGGCCTTCGCGTTGAACTTGAAGATGCAGTAGACGATCAATCCCAGCACGAAAGCCGAGATGCCGAAGGAGAGCCAATGCATCCCCTGCTCGAACGTGTGGATGTCCCGCGCGTTCTCGGTGACGGCGACCTGACGGTCCATCTGCCACGGCTCGGGCTGGCCGATGCCGGCCGCCAGGGCAGCTGAAGAAACGAGGGTGGTGCCGAGCGCAGCAAGAGCGCCCGCAGCAAGTCCCCATGATGACCGGTGTTGCGCCTGCGTGGTCCGCATGTGCCTCTCGTGGCTCCCCTTTGGTATCGTTCTACGTCGTCCCGAAGCGTCTTGCGACTTTTGACGTCGCGCGCAAGTCCTCGCTTAACGGGAAAGGCGGACCTCGGATGTGAAATCCGGGTCGCCATTGCGGGTGTCAGACCACATGGAGGTCGATGGCGCAACCGCAACAGCGTCGCATGGTTGTGCCTTTCCCCGTAGTGCAGCACCCGTGGAGCCCGAATGACTGGGGGAATCAAAGCAATTTTGCTCGACGGCAAACTTAAATTTGTATTGCCGCCGTCTTCGACCGTGAATCCCTCGCCAGTATAGCGCGGTTCCCGCTATGGAGAGTGACCGGCTACGCAGGAGACATGCGGGCGCATATTCCGGGAAGCGAATTCGGGGATGAACACCATAAGGTCGTGGCGGTGATCGAACGCCTCGAATTCCTCCTAGCCCTGGCTCGCGAGCGGCATTTCGGCCGGGCCGCGCAATTCTGCAACGTTTCCCAGCAGACGCTCTCGGCTGGAGTGAAGCAGCTCGAAGAGCGGCTCGGCGTCCTGCTGGTGGAGCGCGGTTCCCGATTCCAGGGTTTCACCCCGGAAGGTGAGCGTGTTCTCGACTGGGCGCGCCGGATCGTCGGTGATGCGCGCGCCATGCGGGAGGAAGTCGCGAGCTTGCGTCGGGGATTGTCGGGCACTCTTCGCCTTGCCGCGATTCCCACTGCCACGCCGATCGTCGCCTCGCTGACCACCCCATTCCGCGCCCGCCATCCCGACGTGCGATTCTCGGTGCAATCCACTACCTCCGGCGAGATCGGCCGGTTGATCGCCGACCACGAGATCGATGCCGGGATCACCTATCTGGAGAACGAGCCGCTCGGCAAAGTCATTGCCGTGCCGCTCTATCGCGAGCGCTACCGCCTGCTCACCGCAGTGGACGGCATCTATGGAACACGGGATTCGGTGACCTGGGACGAGGTCGGCCGTCTTCCTCTCTGTCTTCTGACGCCCGATATGCAGAATCGCCGCATCGTCGACCGCCATCTCCAAAATGCCGGATGGAATGCGGAGCCGTTGCTTCAGTCGAACTCGATGATCGTGTTGTTGACCCATGTCCGCACGGCCAAATGGGCCAGCGTGATGCCCGCCGTTCTCGCCGACAGTTTCCGCCTCAGCGAGCGGGTCCGCTCCGTGCCCATCGTCGAACCCGATGTCAGCCACATGATCGGGCTCGTCGTGCCGGAGCGCGATCCGATGACACCGCTCTGTGCCGCACTCATCGTCGAGGGGCAGGCGATCGCACCGACAATCGCCGAAAACATCTCGTCACTCTGAGTTTTTGCGTCGCACAATGGAATTATAACAAAAAAGCATTGTTGAACGACCGAAGCGGACGATTGATTCATGGGTGGAGATATACCACCTTGGAATGACAACAAGTTCATCCGGGTAGGAACAATGCTGCAGCATGAGCCATGGAGCGCGCAGCGTGCGGCCGGCATCATCGCCGACCATACGCATCTCGAAGGCGCCACGCTCCCCATCCTCCACGCCTTGCAGGAAACCTTTGGCTACGTCGACGAGGGTGCCGTTCCACTCATCGCGGACGCGCTGAACCTGTCGCGGGCCGAGGTGCATGGCTGCATCACGTTCTACCACGACTTCCGCCGTGCCCCCTCGGGCAAGCATCAGGTGAAGCTGTGCCGCGCCGAGGCCTGCCAGGCCATGGGATCGGACGCTCTTCACGCCGATATCCTCGCCCGCCTCGGCATCGATTGGCACGGCACGACGCCGGACGGCCAGATCACGGTGGAGCCGGTCTACTGCCTCGGCCTCTGCGCCAACGGCCCGGGCGCCCTGGTCGACGATGAGCCGCTGGCGCGCCTCACCGCAGATTCCCTGGAATCGGCCCTCACGGAGATGAAGTCGTGAGCATCACCATCTATGTCCCGCGCGACGCCGTCGCGCTCGGTCTCGGCGCCAACCGTGTCGCCCGCGCGATTTTCGCCGGCGCCGAGCGCCGCGGTCTCGACGTCACCATCGTCCGTACGGGCTCGCGTGGGATGCTGTGGCTGGAGCCCATGGTCGAGGTCGCGACGCCTGAGGGCCGCATTGCCTACGGTCCCGTCACTCCCGGCGATGTCGACAGCCTTCTCGATGCCGGCTTGGTGAATGGCGGCGAACATGCCCTTCGCCTCGGCAAGCCCGAGGAGATGCCGTATCTCGCCCGGCAGCAGCGCCTGACCTTCCATCGCTGCGGCGTGATCGATCCCGTCTCGGTGGAGGATTACCGGGCGCATGGCGGCTATAACGGCCTGGATGCCGCGCTGAAGCTCGACGCCGCCGGTATCGTGGCCCAGGTGCGCGATTCCGGCCTGCGCGGACGCGGTGGTGCCGGCTTCCCCGCCGGCATCAAGTGGAACACGGTGATGCTCGCCCAGTCCGAGCAGAAATACGTCGTCTGCAATGCGGACGAGGGCGATTCGGGCACCTTCGCAGACCGGATGATGATGGAGGGCGATCCCTTCAACCTCATCGAGGGCATGACCATCGCGGGCATCGCGACGGGGGCCACGCGAGGCTACATCTATCTGCGCTCCGAATATCCGCAGGCCTTCGCGACCCTCAAGGAAGCGATCGTCAATGCCAAGGCCGCCGGCTATCTCGGCGACAACGTGGCGGGCTCGGGCAAGGCCTTCCACCTCGAAGTGCGCCTGGGCGCCGGCGCCTATATCTGCGGCGAGGAGACCTCGCTGCTGGAGAGCCTGGAGGGACGTCGCGGCATCGTCCGGGCCAAGCCGCCGATCCCGGCACTGAAGGGCTTCCTCGGCCAGCCGACCCTCGTCAACAACGTCATGACCTTCACGGCCGTGCCCTACATCCTGGAGCACGGTGCCAAGGCATATGCCGATTACGGCATGGGCCGTTCGCTCGGCACGCTGGCGATCCAGCTCGCCGGCAACATCAAGCATGGCGGCCTGATCGAGTTCGCGTTCGGCATCACCCTGCGCGAGATCATCGAGGATTTCGGCGGCGGTACGCAGAGCGGCCGTCCTGTCCGCGCCGTGCAGGTCGGCGGCCCGCTCGGGGCCTACTTCCCCGACCATCTCCTCGACACGCCCCTCGATTACGAGGCGATGGCGGCCAAGAAGGGCCTCGTCGGACATGGCGGCATCGTGGTGTTCGACGATACCGTCGACATGGCCAAACAGGCCCGCTTCGCTTTCGAGTTCTGCGCGGTGGAATCCTGCGGAAAGTGCACCCCCTGCCGCATCGGCGCGACGCGCGGCGTCGAGACGATGGACAAGGTCATCGCCGGCATCCGCCCCACCGAAAATCTCGCCGTCGTGGCCGATCTTTGCGACGTCATGACCGACGGGTCGCTCTGCGCCATGGGGGGCCTCACACCGATGCCCGTCATGAGCGCGATCACCCATTTCCCCGAGGATTTCCAGCAGCGCGGACCGATGTCCGTGGCCGCTGAATAAGGAGGCGCGACCCATGGCCCTCATCAAAGAGATCGATTACGGCACCCCGATCCGGGTGAACGAGCAGACCGTCACCCTCACCATCGACGGCATGAGCGTCACCGTTCCCGCCGGCACCTCGGTGATGGCGGCGGCGATGCATGCCGGCACGCAGATCCCCAAGCTCTGCGCCACCGATTCGCTGGAAGCCTTCGGCTCCTGCCGGCTCTGTCTCGTCGAGATCGAGGGGCGGCGCGGCACGCCCGCCTCCTGCACCACCCCGGCCGAGAACGGCATGGTGGTCTCGACCCAGACGGACAAGCTCGCCAAGCTCCGCAAGGGCGTGATGGAGCTCTACATCTCCGATCACCCCCTCGACTGCCTGACCTGTGCCGCCAACGGCGATTGCGAGTTGCAGGACATGGCCGGCGCGGTCGGCCTGCGCGACGTGCGCTACGGCTATGACGGCGCCAACCACGTCAAGCCGTCTTCGGACCAGTACCTGGCCAAGGATACGTCCAACCCGTATTTCACCTACGATCCGTCGAAATGCATCGTCTGCAATCGCTGCGTCCGCGCTTGCGAAGAGACGCAGGGCACCTTCGCGCTCACGATTTCGGGCCGTGGCTTCGACAGCCGCGTGGCTGCCGGCCCCACCGACTTCTTCAACTCCGAATGCGTCTCCTGTGGCGCCTGCGTTCAGGCCTGCCCGACGGCGACGCTTCAGGAAAAGTCGATCATCGAGCATGGCCAGCCGGACCATTCCGAGATCACCACCTGTGCTTATTGCGGCGTCGGCTGCTCGTTCAAGGCCGAGATGCAGGGCACCCGCATCGTCCGCATGGTCCCCTACAAGGGCGGCAAGGCCAATGACGGCCATTCCTGCGTCAAGGGCCGCTTCGCCTACGGCTACGCCACCCACAAGGACCGCATCACCAAGCCGATGATCCGCGACAAGATCACGGACCCCTGGCAGGAAGTGTCGTGGGAGGTCGCGATCGATCGCGCCGCTTCCGAGTTCAAGCGAATCCAGGCTCAGTACGGCAAGGATTCCGTGGGCGGCATCACCTCGTCGCGCTGCACCAACGAGGAAGCCTACCTCGTCCAGAAGCTCGTGCGCGCCGCCTTCGGCAACAACAACGTCGACACCTGCGCGCGCGTCTGCCACTCGCCCACCGGCTACGGTCTGATGTCGACGCTCGGCACCTCGGCCGGCACGCAGGATTTCGCCTCGGTGGCGCATTCCGACGTGATCCTCGTCATCGGTGCGAACCCGACCGACGGTCACCCGGTCTTCGGCTCGCGGATGAAGAAGCGCCTGCGTGAGGGCGCCAAGCTCATCGTCGCCGATCCGCGCAAGATCGACTTGGTGAAGTCGCCCCATATCGAGGCCGATTACCACCTGCCGCTGAAGCCCGGCTCCAACGTCGCCTTCATCAACGCGATGGCGCATGTCATCGTCACGGAAGGGCTGATCGACGAGGCCTATGTCCGCGAGCGCTGCGACCTCAACGATTTCGAATCCTGGGCCCGGTTCATCGCCGAGGAGCGTCATTCGCCCGAGGCTCAGGCCGACAAGATCGGCGTGAACCCCGAGGACATCCGGGGCGCCGCCCGCCTCTACGCCACCGGCGGGGCCGCGGGCATCTATTACGGTCTGGGCGTCACCGAGCACAGCCAGGGCTCGACCATGGTCATGGGCATGGCCAACATCGCCATGGCCACCGGCAATATCGGCATGCTGGGTGCCGGCGTGAACCCGCTGCGCGGCCAGAACAACGTGCAGGGCTCGTGCGACATGGGCTCGTTCCCGCACGAACTGCCGGGCTACCGCCACGTGTCGGACGACGCCACCCGCGAGACCTTCGAATCGCTCTGGGGCGTTTCCCTCGACAAGGATCCGGGCCTGCGCATCACCAACATGCTCGACGAGGCCGTCGATGGCGCCTTCAAGGGCATGTACATCCAGGGCGAGGACATCGCCCAGTCGGACCCCGACACGCATCACGTCACCGCGGGCCTGATGGCGATGGAATGCATCGTCGTCCAGGACATCTTCCTGAACGAGACGGCGAAATACGCCCATGTCTTCCTGCCGGGCGCGTCGTTCCTGGAGAAGGACGGCACCTTCACCAATGCCGAGCGTCGCATCTCCCGCGTCCGCAAGGTGATGCCGCCGCTCTCGGGCGTCGGTGATTGGGAGGGCACGATGCTGCTCTCGAACGCCCTCGGCTACCCAATGAACTACTCGCATCCCAGCGAGATCATGGACGAGATCGCCTCGCTCACCCCGAGCTTCAAGGGCGTGAGCTTCGCCAAGATCGACGAACTCGGCTCGATCCAGTGGCCGTGCAACGACGCCGCTCCCAACGGTACGCCGATGATGCACGTGGACCGGTTCGTGCGCGGCCTCGGCAAGTTCATGATCACGGAGTACGTGGCGACCGAGGAGCGCACCGGACCGCGCTTCCCGCTCATCCTCACCACCGGCCGCATCCTGTCGCAGTACAATGTCGGCGCACAGACGCGCCGCACGGAGAACTCGCGCTGGCACGAGGAGGACGTGCTGGAGATCCACCCGTTCGATGCCGAGGTTCGCGGCATTCTCGACGGCGATCTCGTGGCTCTCGAGAGCCGCTCCGGCGACATCGCCCTCAAGGCGATCGTCTCCGAGCGGATGCAGCCGGGCGTGGTCTACACCACATTCCACCATGCCAAGACCGGTGCCAATGTCATCACCACCGACTACTCGGACTGGGCCACCAACTGCCCCGAGTATAAGGTGACGGCGGTACAGGTGCGGCGGACGAACCGTCCGTCGGATTGGCAGGCGAAGTTCTTCGAGGAGGACTTCTCGCTCACGAGAATCGCGACGCAATTGAATGCTGCCGAGTGAACGGAACGATCTGAACGACACCGACACGCCGGCTCCGACGAGCCGGCGTGTCCCGACCCTGGTCGTGGCCTACGACGATCCCACGGCCCGCGAAGGGCATCGCGATCTCGCCGTCGAGATGCCCGTCAACCTCGTCTATGGCAGCGTGCCCTACGCGGTCATGATGACGACCCCGTCCGACCTCGAGGATTTCGCCTACGGGTTCAGCCTCACCGAGGGGATCGTCGAGTCCGCAGACGAGATCAGGTCGGTTCGGGTCGAGGACGGAGACGGGGGATTGCGCCTCGTCGTGGATCTCGCTCCGGGACGGCTGCGCGAGCATCTTGCGCGGAAACGCGCCATCAGCGGTCGCACCGGATGCGGCGTCTGCGGCATCGACGATCTCGCGGCCCTGCCGAAGGCAGAGCCGCGTTCTCACGCGATGCAGGTAGTCGGGATCGAATCGATCCAGCGCGCCCTGCTCGGAATGGGCGATGCGCAGGTTCTCAACCACACGACCCGCGCCGTCCATGCCGCGGCCTGGGCGGATCGGAACGGCAATCTTCTCGCCGTCCGCGAGGATGTCGGGCGCCATAACGGTCTCGACAAGCTGATCGGTGCGCTGATGCGGGCCGGGACCGATCCCAACGATGGCTTCGTCGTCATCACCAGCCGTTGCTCGTTCGAGATGGTGGAGAAGACTGCGACCTTCGGCGCTGCCGTTCTGGTGGCGATCTCCGCCCCGACCTCCCTCGCCATCGACCGGGCGCGACTGCACGACATCACGCTCTGCGCCATCGCCCGGTCGGACACCCTCACGGTCTTTTCCGGCCGTGAACGTCTTCGTCTTGCCGCCGAACGCTAAGTCGCGCGCGGCCGATCCTTCACCCGTCGACAGAGCCAGTCCCATGAGCGCCCTGACCACCAACGACAAGCTCGTCCGCATGGCGAACCAGATCGCCGGCTTCTTCAGATCCTATCCGGATGACGAAGCCGTGGCGGGTATCCACAAGCACATCGTGGCATTCTGGACGCCGAAGATGCGCCGTGCCCTCGAAGCCTATGGCCCAACCGAGGGAAGCAACCTCGACCCGCTGGCGTTGAAGGCGATCACGACTTCGCCGAGCCAGAGTGACAGCCCCGTCCGGGCGGCCACGAACGACCCCCATCTACAGGGCGCCGGCGCGAGCGATGCTGGCTGATTGGCCGCGAGCGTGTTCAAGAAAAAGGCGCCGAGCCTTCGTCGCTCGACGCCTTTGTTCGTCTCGGTAGCGATGATGACGTCGGCTACTCGGCCGGACGGTCGCCTTGCTGATCCTTGTCGGTCGATCCCGGTACGACCGTCGCGCCACCGATGACCCGAACGGCTTTCCTGTCCGCAGGCGGATCGCTCCACGCCTGAGCCTTGGGCGAGGGAGCCTGCGCGGCGTCTCGGCGGGGCTGATTCGCGGCGGGTGTCGAGGGTTCGACCTTCGGCTCATCGATGGCGGCAACCGGAGGCGTGCTGGTCCGGGCATCGGACGTTGCGTCCGTCGCGGCCGGGGAGGGGGCTTCCGGAGCGAGCCGGGGCGCTGCCGGCTTCGCCGGCGGGGCCAACCTGGTGACTTTGCGGGCAGGCGCCGGTTCTAACGGGCGTCTCGCGTCGCCGGTGCGGGCATCGGGGTTGAGACCCAACGGGTTGCGATCGGCGGGTTCCGCGCGGGCAGGCGCGTCTGGGCGCGCCGCCACGTCGAATCGCGGCTGCCGGCTCACACCATCTCCGTTTGGGATCCTACCGGGGGGAACAGGCCGTGCCGCCTCGCGCATCGGTTGACGGGGCTGCTCGTCCGCCTCGGTCCAGCCGTAACCGGGCGCCGCCGGACGGGCGACCGGAATCGGCGCAGGCGGCAACGGTGCACCGAGACGCTGGCGGTCAAGGACCGCGCCGTCCCGTGCATCCACGAAGAGCCGCACCCTGTCGCCATAGGGGCCCGTTGCTTCGACGATATAGGCACGGCCGTCGAATCGCGGCCGCGTCACCTCGGTGAAGCCGCGGTCGTTCAGGCGCCAGACGACGGCGCGAGGGGGAAGGATAAGGTCGGGCTCGTAACCGTATTGCGCTTGAGCGGTGACAGTCCCGAGGGCCGACAGGGAGATGAACCCCGCCAGCATGGTCAGGCCGATCTGAGACCGGCTGAACTTATGGGAGCGCACAGGCGCCCTGCGGCTCGATTCCATGGTGCCTCGTCTTGCTTGGTCGTTCGTTCCGTAGCCTACTGTTGACGCAGGTCTATGGAGGTCTCCGTGCGGTCCATCACCCCGCATGCCGCTTGTGCTTGGCGAGCCCTGTAGAACGCCTGATTGGGGCGGGAATGCGAGTGAAGCGCGGCAAGTCGCGGGCGATCGGTATCCATCGGTTTCCCGGCCCTGTCACCGATCCCGCTGTCAGCATCAGCCCGTTTTGTTGACCTCAAAATGTATGCATGGTCGCAGCGCACATCAAACCTGTCCATCACGCGCGCGAGCCTCTTGCTGGAGCGTTTAAAATCTGTCACCTTCCGCAATTAGGACAGTACAGCTGTCCCATTTTTCGGCAGGGTGTTCCGGCGGCGATTCGTCTCCGAGGACAATTGCCTTCGAGGAACGCGGAAGGTCTCGAGCGGGTGTCGAATCTCACGAAAAAACGAGATTCCAAGCCGGTCGCCATTACGGCGATCCGGGCCCGCACGGCTTGAACTCAAGCCGGCGTTGAGCCCGCGGAGTGCGGGCGCTTCCTTACCGAAGATCCTGCACGAATCCGACCGCGTCGAGGTAGGGGCCTGAGTGCCGGATGGCATTCGGGCATGAAACATGCTCGCATGCGGGCACGGACGAATGAGGCTGAGGGGTTATGAGCATGGCCGCATCTGAGGTTGCCGGGATCGTCCAGAACCCGATCCCCGCCACGCGGGACGGCGTCGCGCCGCTCGTCGTTCGCGATTCCGCCCTGCCGCATAAGCAGGGTCTTTACGATCCGGCCCGTGAGGGCGATGCCTGCGGTGTCGGCTTCGTCGCGGACATGCATGACCGGCGGACCCATGCCATCGTGGCTCAGGGCCTGCTCATCCTCGAGAATATCGACCATCGCGGCGCCGTCGGCGCCGATCCCAAGATGGGCGACGGCTGCGGCATCCTCACCCACATCCCGCATTTCCTCCTGAAGGAAGAGTGCGAGGGCCTCGGCATCGTTTTGCCCGAGCCTGGCCATTACGGTGTCGGCCAGTTCTTCATGCCGAAGGACGAGGAAGGCCGCCGCATCGTCGAGGAGATCGTCGAGAAGTCCCTCCAGGACGAAGGGCTCCCCTTCCTCGGCTGGCGCGACGTGCCGGTGGATTCGAGCGACCTCGGCGTGCGCGTCAAGGAGACGGAGCCGCACCACAAGCAGGTCTTCATCGGCCGCCCGGCCGCGATCACGGACGAAGACGCTTTCGAGCGCCGTCTGTTCATCGCGCGCAAGGTCATCTCGAACAAGGTCTACGGCCTCAACGATCCGCGCGTGAAGGCCTATTACCCGGTCTCCGTCTCGACCCGGACCATCGTCTACAAGGGCATGGTTCTGGTCACGCAGCTCGGCCATTATTTCAAGGATCTGCAGGACGAGCGCTACGTCTCGGGCCTCGCCCTCGTGCACCAGCGTTTCGCCACCAACACCTTCCCGACCTGGCAGCTGTCGCACCCCTACCGGATGGTCGCCCATAACGGCGAGATCAACACCCTGCGCGGCAACGTGAACTGGATGGCGGCGCGTCAGGCCAGCGTCGATTCGGATCTGTTCGGCAACGACATCTCGAAGCTCTGGCCGATCTCCTACGAGGGCCAGTCCGACACGGCCTGTTTCGACAACGCGCTCGAATTCCTCGTGCAGGGCGGCTACTCGCTCGCCCATGCCATGATGATGCTGATCCCGGAGGCCTGGGCCGGCAATCCGCTCATGAGCGAGGAGCGCAAGGCGTTCTACGAATATCACGCCGCGCTGATGGAGCCGTGGGACGGCCCCGCCGCCGTGTGCTTCACCGATGGCCGCCAGATCGGCGCGACCCTCGACCGCAACGGCCTGCGCCCCGCCCGCTACATCGTCACGGAAGACGGCCTCGTCGTGTTGGCCTCCGAGATGGGCGTTCTGCCGATCCCGGACGAGAGCATCGTCGAATCCTGGCGCCTGCAGCCTGGCCGCATGCTGCTCATCGACCTGAAGAAGGGCCGCATCATCTCCGACGAGGAGATCAAGAGCGAGCTCGCCGCGGCCAATCCCTACGCACAATGGGTGAAGAACACCCAGATCGTGCTGGAAGACCTGAAGCCCGTCATCCCGCGCGCCTCGCGCTCCGACGTGTCGCTGCTCGATCGGCAACAGGCGTTCGGCTATAGCCAGGAAGACCTCAAGCTGCTGATGGCCCCCATGGCCGTCACCGGCCAGGAGGCGGTCGGCTCCATGGGAACCGACACGCCGCTCTCGGCCCTCTCCGATAAGCCGAAGCCGCTCTACACCTATTTCAAGCAGAACTTCGCGCAGGTCACCAATCCGGCGATCGACCCGATCCGCGAGGAGGCCGTGATGAGCCTCGTCTCGTTCATCGGGCCGCGCCCGAACCTGCTCGACATGGAGGGGGCTTCCCGCAAGAAGCGCCTCGAGGTCCGTCAGCCGATCCTGACCAACGGGGACCTCGAGAAGATCCGCTCGATCTCCCATTTCGAGGACCGTTTCGACACCAAGACCCTCGACATGACCTTCCCGGCCGAGTCCGGCGCCGTCGCCATGGAAGGCGCGGTCGACCGGCTGTGCGACCGGGCCGAGGCGGCGGTGCGCGGCGGCTACAACATCATCATCCTGACCGACCGCGGCGTCGGGCCGGACCGTATCGCGATCCCGGCCCTGCTGGCCACGGCTGCGGTGCACAACTACCTGATCCGCAAGGGACTTCGGACCTCCGTCGGTCTCGTTGTCGAGTCCGGCGAGCCGCGCGAGGTGCATCACTTCGCCTGTCTCGCGGGCTACGGCGCCGAGGCGATCAACCCCTATCTCGCCTTCGAGACGGTGATCGCGATGAAGGACGAGTTCCCGCCGGATCTCACCGACGACGAGATCGTCTATCGCTACATCAAGTCGATCGATAAGGGCCTGCTCAAGGTCATGTCCAAGATGGGCATCTCGACCTACCAATCCTATTGCGGCGCGCAGATCTTCGACGCGATCGGCCTGAACTCGTCCTTCGTGGCCCGTGACTTCTTCGGCACCAAGACCACGATCGAAGGCATCGGCATGGCCGAGGTCGCCGAGGAGACTGCCCGTCGTCACGCCGACGCGTTCGGCGACGCTCCGGTGTTCCGTCACGCCCTCGATGTCGGCGGCGAATATGCCTACCGCCTGCGCGGAGAGAGCCATACCTGGACGCCGGATTCGGTGGCCACCCTGCAGCACGCGGTGCGTCTCGGCCTGCCCGAGCGCTACCGTGAATATGCCCGGCTCGTGAACGAGCAGGAGAACCACCTCAAGACCATCCGCGGCCTGTTCCGCATCAAGCAGGCGGCCGAGCTCGGCCGGGCGCCCGTCGACATCTCCGAGGTCGAGCCGGCCGTGGACATCGTCAAGCGCTTCGCCACGGGCGCGATGTCCTACGGTTCCATCTCCAAGGAAGCCCACGAGACCCTCGCCATCGCGGTGAACTCGTTCGGCGGCCGTTCGAATTCCGGTGAGGGTGGCGAGGAGGTGGAGCGGTTCAAGCCGATGGCCGACGGCCGTTCGCGTCGCTCGGCGATCAAGCAGGTCGCATCCGGCCGCTTCGGCGTGACAACGGAATATCTCGTCAATGCCGACATGATGCAGATCAAGGTCTCGCAGGGCGCCAAGCCCGGCGAGGGCGGCCAGCTGCCAGGCCACAAGGTCGACGCCAAGATCGCCAAGGTCCGCTACGCCACCCCCGGCGTCGGACTGATCTCGCCGCCGCCGCATCACGACATCTACTCGATCGAGGATCTCGCCCAGCTGATCTTCGACCTGAAGAACGTCAATCCGGCCGCCGATGTGTCGGTGAAACTCGTCTCCGAGGTCGGTGTCGGCACGGTCGCCACCGGCGTCGCCAAGGCGCGCGCCGACCACATCACCATCTCGGGCTTCGACGGCGGCACCGGCGCGGCGCCGCTGACCTCCATCAAGCACGCGGGCGGGCCATGGGAGACGGGTCTCGCCGAGACCCAGCAGACCCTGGTGCTCAGCCACCTGCGCGGTCGTGTCGTGCTGCAGGCCGATGGCGGCATCCGCACGGGCCGGGACGTGCTCGTCGCGGCTCTGCTCGGCGCCGACCAGTTCGGCTTCTCCACCGCGCCGCTCATCGCGGCCGGCTGCATCATGATGCGCAAGTGCCACCTGAACACCTGTCCGGTGGGCGTGGCGACGCAGGACCCCGTCCTGCGCAAGCGCTTCAAGGGCACGCCGGAGCACGTGGTGAACTACTTCTTCTTCGTGGCCGAGGAGTTGCGCGAGCTGATGGCGGAGATGGGCTACACCAAGCTCGAAGACCTCATCGGTCGCGCCGACTTCCTCGACACGCTGGAGGTCATCAACCACTGGAAAGCGCGGGGCCTCGATTTTTCGAAGCTCTTCCACCGTCCCGATGTCGGCCCCGACGTGGCGATCCGCCATACGGAGAAGCAGAAGCACCCGATCGACACGGTGCTCGACCGCCGCCTGATCGAGGGCGCCAAGGCGGCCATCGAGACCGCCGAGCCGGTGGTGCTCAACGAGGTGATCCGGAACTCGGACCGCACGGCTGGGGCTATGCTCTCGGGCGTCGTCGCCAAGCGCTACGGCCACGAGGGATTGCCCGACGACACCATCACGGTGAACCTGTCCGGCACCGCCGGCCAGAGCTTCGGGGCATGGCTGGCCGCCGGCATCACCGTGGTTCTGACGGGTCATGCCAACGACTACGTCGGCAAGGGCCTCTCGGGCGGCAAGCTGATCATCCGGCCGAGCGACGCGCTGCGGTCACCCGCCGGGCGGACAATCATGGCCGGCAACACGGTCCTGTACGGGGCCATCGCGGGCGAATGCTACATTCGCGGTTCGGCCGGCGAACGCTTCGCCGTACGGAATTCCGGCGCCATCACGGTGGTCGAAGGCATGGGCGACCATGGCTGCGAGTACATGACCGGGGGCGTCGTGGTGTCCATTGGCGAGACCGGGCGTAACTTCGCGGCCGGCATGTCGGGCGGCATCGCCTACGTGCTGGATGCGGACGGCTCCTTCGCCGCGCGCTGCAATCTCTCGATGGTCGATCTGGAGCCCATCGAGGAGGAGGACGACGTCATGCGTCGCTTCCACCAGGATGGCGACCTCGAGACCAAGGGCCGCGTCGATATCCTGGCCGACATGTCCGGGCACGACGAGGAGCGGCTGAGCCAGCTCATCACCAATCACCTGAAGTACACGGGGTCCCCGCGTGCCAAGGTGATCCTCGATGATTGGGCGGGTTACCGCACCAAGTTCGTGAAGGTGATGCCGGTGGAATACCGCCGCGCCCTGCGCGAAATGGAGATGGCGCGGATGCCGGTGGCGGCTGAGTGAGGCCGGTATGCGGGTCTACGGTGATCTCGTCTCGGGCAATTGTCTAAAGGTCAAGATCGTCGCCGATTACCTCCGCCTTTCCTATCGCTGGGTCCCGATCGACATTCTGAAGGGCGAAAGCCGAACACCCGACTACCTGTCCCGCTTTCCGGCGGGGCAGGTGCCGGGGGTCGAATTCGAGGACGGCCGGTGTCTGGCCCAATCGAACGCGATCATCCGCTATCTTTCCCGCGGGAGCGCGTTGATCCCGCGTGACGCGTTTCTCGCGGCGAAGATGGACGAGTGGCTGTTCTGGGAACAGTACAGCCACGAGCCCGCCATCGCGGTCTGCCGGTTCGACATGCGCTACCTCGGCAAGCCGAAGGAGGCGCGCGATCCGGCCCGTGTGGCCCGCGGCGAGGCGGCTTTGGACGTGATGGAGCGCCATCTCGGCGGTGTCGAGTGGCTGGTTGGAGAAGAGCTCAGCGTCGCGGACGTGTCGCTCTTCGCCTATACGCAATGGGCCGATGAGGGCGGATTCGACCTCGCGGCGAGACCGTCGATAAGGGCGTGGCTCACCCGTTGCACGAATGTTTTCGAGCGCGCCGACCACAGGCTGAAGACGGGTTAGTCGGCGGCACCGGGCGGCACAACAGGGATGACGAGCAGAGGCGGACCGGGCCGGTCAACCGCCGCTCGACGGATCAGACAGACTCGCGAAAGACGATCACGATGGGCAAGATCACGGGTTTCCTCGAGTTCGACCGGCAGGAGCAGAAGTACCAGCTCGCAGCGGACCGCGTGCGGCACTTCCGCGAGTTCACGCTGCCCCTCGACGAGCACGACCTGAAGAAGCAGGCCGCGCGCTGCATGGATTGCGGAATCCCGTTCTGCCATGGGCCGACCGGCTGCCCCGTGCACAACCAGATCCCGGACTGGAACGAGCTCGTCTTCCAGTCGGATTGGGAGGAGGCCGCGCGCAACCTCCATTCGACCAACAATTTTCCCGAATTCACCGGCCGCGTCTGTCCCGCGCCGTGTGAGGAGGCCTGCACCCTCAACCTCGAGAACCAGCCCGTCGCGATCAAGACGATCGAGCAGGCCATTGCCGACCGCGCCTGGAACAACGGTTGGGTGAAGCCGGAAATTCCTGCGTCCCGCACCGGCAAGAAGGTCGCCGTCATCGGCTCGGGACCGGCAGGCATGGCCGCTGCGCAGCAGCTCGCGCGCGTCGGCCACGACGTCCATGTCTTCGAGCGTGAGCCGAAGGCCGGTGGTCTGCTGCGCTATGGCATCCCCGACTTCAAGATGGAGAAGCGCCATATCGACCGGCGCGTGAAGCAGATGGAAGCGGAGGGCGTGACCTTCCATTACGGCGTCAATGTCGGCGTGACGAAGCCGCTCGACGAACTCACCGCCGAGTTCGACGCGGTGCTCTTCGCTGGCGGCGCCGAAGATCCGCGCAACCCGCAGCTCCCCGGCCAGGAACTCGCCGGCGTGCATTACGCGATGCCGTTCCTCGTCCAGTCGAACCGCAGGGTGGGTGCCGAGCCGATGCCGGGCAACGGCGAATTGCCGATCCTCGCCACCGCCAAGAACGTCGTCGTGATCGGTGGCGGCGATACGGCGTCGGATTGCGTCGGCACGTCCTTCCGCCAGGGCGCCCTCTCGGTGACGCAGCTCGACATCCGGCCGCGCCCGCCCGAGCGCGAGGACAAGCTCTCGGTCTGGCCCTACTGGCCGACCAAGATGCGGACCTCGTCGAGCCAGGCGGAGGGCGCCGAGCGCGAGTTCCAGGCCGCCACCCTGCGCTTGGAAGGCAACAAGAAGGGCAAGCTTACCGGCGTGGTCTGCACCCGCGTGGATGAGAAGCGTCAGCCCATTCCCGGAGGTGAGTTCACCCTGCCGGCCGATCTGGTGTTCCTCGCCATCGGTTTCGCCGGTTCGGTTCGCAAGGGCCTGCTCGAGGAATCCGGCGTCGTCATGGACAAGCGCGGCAACGTCACCGCCAACGAACTCGATTACCGGACGTCCAACGAGAAGATCTATGCCGCCGGTGACATGCGCCGTGGGCAGTCCCTCGTGGTCTGGGCGATTCGCGAAGGCCGCCAGGCCGCTCGCTCCATCGACGAAGCCCTGATGGGATCGAGCGTCCTGCCGCGCTGAAACCCAAGGTCCGGGGCCGGCTCCATGCCGAGCCCCGGCACCGGATCTCTTCGCGCTACCCGGCGCAGACGTGCCGGGATCAGCCCGGCGGCCATTTGAAATCGTCGGCCCGGCCCGGCTGTGGCATCGGCGCCGAGCCACGCTGAAGCACCCGCTCCACGTTCCCCGATGCGTCGCCGTCGCGCGGCCGCCCGCTCATTAGAGTCCCGCCCGGCGTCACCTCTGCACGGCCGAGGGGAATGACCGGGCCAGCCGCCGGTTTCACCGGCAGGGCCGGGATACCCGGGGGCTCCGGCAGGCTCGGCAGCATCGAGGTGATCTGGCGATCGATCGCCGCTGTGTCATCGAGCTTCGGGGCCTCACCATCCAGGAGGGGACCCGGAACCGTCGCTACGGGCGCCACCGTCGGCGCCTCCGTGGGGTTCGTGCCCATGAGACGCTTGAGCTCGACATCGGCGAAATGCGCGACCTTGCGGGCGCCCGCCTTGGTGAAATGCACGCCGTCCGATGTCCGCAGCTTGGCCTCCTGCCCCTCCAGGTCGGGGCCCGTCATGGTAAAGCGGTTGCGGTCGTCGACGAAGCCCGGCCAGATGTCGACATAAGTCCCGCCCGCCTTCGCCACGCGGTCGCGGATGAGGTCGTTGATGGTGGCGATGTCCTTCGTCAGCGGCTCGCTGCGCATCGGCGGCGCGCCGACCCAGATGAAGGGGATCTTTTGGGCGGCGAAGACCTTGGCCAGGGCATCGACGCGGTCGCGGTAGATCTCGCGCCAGCGTTCCGTTCCCGGTTCCACGGTCTCGGTCCCCTCCCGGATCGGCTGCCGATCATTGGCGCCGAGCATCACCACCGCGTAGGCGACTTTCGGGCTGGTTTTCAGAAAATCCTCCGCCGCCTTAGGCCAGTCGACCACGTCTTTCCGGACGAGACCGCTATCGGCCTTCGAACGGTCGAGGATCGCCACGTCGGCATTGTCCTCGAACACGTCATCGAGGCCACGGCCGAGAGAGTTCGCCAGGGAATCGCCGAAGACCGCGATGCGGATCGACGGCTCCGCCTTCGGCTGGACCGGTTTCGGCTGGGCGACCACGGGGGCCGGACGCGGCCGCCTCGTATAGGAGCGCTGGCTCTCCCCGATCGTCGGTGGCCGCGGCCGGGTGGGTCGGGCCGATGGCACCGGGGCCGGGGTCGGTTGTACCTGCTGCGGACGATCTTCCCAGGGCCAGTAGAACTGACGCGGCGCCTCCTGCGGGGGAGGGGCGTAGCGCCGGTTGGCTTGGCGGCCACCGTAATCTCCCTCCTCGCGCGGCCGGCGGCGCGGCGCGTAGTAAGAATCGCCGCGAGGGGTATCGTAGGAATCGCCCCATTGCGCCGCGGCGAACGGGCCAGAGGCGAAGAGCAGGGGCGTCGCGAATATGGTGAGGAGGCAAACACGGAGAAGAGCGTCCTTCACCTGTCCCGCAACGGCCACCCCGTACGCTACGTTCATGAAGGTCCTTGGTGCCACGCTGCGACCTGCCTGCTGATCGTCGAAGGACGAGACCGCGCCATCCTATCGGACGATCGGCCCCGCGTCTAAATCCGCCTCACGAGGCGGAGCCTCAGGGGCGCGCCGTGACGTGCTCCAGAAGGCTGGGCGTGGCGTAGCCGTCGGCCACCAGACCTTCCTTGATCTGATATTGGCGGACCGCCTCCCGCATCTTTGGCCCGGCGCGGCCATCCGCATCGCCGGCATAGAGGTTTCGGGTCGTCAGGGCTTTCTGCAGGGCCTGCAGGCCCGCTTTGTCGAGGCGTGGCGCGCCGGTCGGCCAAGGTGCCGCCAGTGGCGGCCCGCCGGCAAGACGGTCGGCGAGATGGCCGACGGCGAGTGCATAGGAATCCGAGGTGTTGTAGCCCCGGATCACCTCGAAATTGTCGGTGATCAGGAAGACCGGGCCGCCCGAGCCGCCGGGCAGGAACAGGCTGGCCGCACCCGATCCCGGCAGCGCCTCGCCATCGATCCTGCGGACGCCCCGTCTGGCGAAGTCCGACAGGTCCGCCCGATACGTCGTCAGGTCGAATCCGCCGGGAAGCGTCACGGCATAGCCCCAGGACAGGTCGCGGTTCCAGCCGAGAGACTGGAGATAGCCGGCGATGGAGGCCAGGGCATCCGGCTCCGATCGCCAGATGTCTCGGTGACCGTCCCCGTCGAAATCCACCGCATGCTTCAGGAAGGTCGATGGGAGGAACTGGGTCTGGCCCATGGCGCCGGCCCAGGATCCCTTCATCGCCTCGGGGGCGATGTCGCCGCGCTGCAGAATCGTTAATGCGTCGAGGAGCTCGTTCCGGAACAGCGTGCCGCGAAAGCGCGCCTGCGCCAGGGTCGCCAGGGCGCGGATGGTCGGGACGGTCCCGCCGCTCGCTCCGAAATCCGACTCGACCCCCCAGAAGGCGAGGACGATCCAGCGCGGGACGCCCGTCCGGGCTTCGATCGCCGCCAGCGTGGTGGACAGACGGGCCGCTTGTGAGCGACCCCGTGCGATCCGCCCGGTCGAGACCGCGCCGACGAGGTAGTCCCAGACGGGGCGTCCGAACTCCCCTTGAGCGGTGGTCTTGGCGAGGATGCCGGGATTGGGCGAAGACACGCCGCGAAACGCCGCGTCGAAGGTCGCGGCACTGACCCCGCGCGCCTCGGCATCGGGCCGCAGGGCATCGACGAAGCTGCGGAACGAGGCGTTTGCCGCCGCCTCCGGTTTGGCAGGCGGTGCCGGCCGAGTAGAATCCTGGGCCCTACTCTCCGCTGCAAGAAATGCGCAGAGGGCGATGGCGGTGCGGAGGGCCGTCTTCATAGGCGGTTGCGCCGGGCCAGGGTCTCTTCCCAGGCGAGGGCCTGGGCCACGATCCCGTCGAGGTCGTCGTAACGTGGCTGCCAGCCCAATTCAGCGCGGATCCGGTCGGCCTTCGCCACGATCTGCGCCGGGTCGCCGGGCCTGCGCGGCGACAGCCTCACTTCGAAATCACGGCCCGAAATGCGCTTGACCACCTCGATCACCTCGAGGACCGAGTAACCGCGCCCGTAGCCGCAATTGAGAGTTTTGCTCGCGCCACCCGAACGTAGATGATCGATGGCGACGCAATGGGCATCGGCGAGATCGGAAACCTGGATGTAATCGCGGAGGCACGAGCCGTCGCGGGTGGGGTAATCCGTACCGAACACGCTCAGATGACTGCGCCGGCCCAGCGCCGCCTGAGTGGCGACCTTTATGAGATGGGTGGCTTCGCTTGAAGATTGGCCGCTGCGTCCGCGAGGATCGGCACCCGCGACATTGAAATAGCGCAGGATGACGTAGCTGAAGCCGTGGGCCTTGGCTGCGTCGTCGATCATCCACTCGCTCATGAGTTTCGAGCGGCCGTAGGGGTTGATCGGCGCGGCCACGAGGTCCTCCGGCACCGGGACGATTTCGGGCTCGCCGTAGATTGCGGCGGTGGAGGAGAAGATGACGTGCTTCACCCCGCCATGCACCGCAGCCTCGATGAGCGCCCGGGTCTTGACCGTGTTAGCCAGATAGTAGCCGAGAGGGTCGGCCACCGAATCCGGCACGACGATCTTGGCGGCGAAATGCGCCAGCACATCGATTCCGTGTTCGGCAATGACCCGTTTCACCAGGGCCTGATCGGCCACGTCGCCCACCACCAGCGTCACGTCGGGGGGAAGCACCCAGTCGAAGCCGGTGGACAAATCATCGATGACGACGATGTCCTTGTGGCCGGCATCCAGCAACGCCAGCACCATGTGGCTGCCGATATATCCCGCGCCGCCCGTCACCAGAATCGCCATGGCCCCACTTCCATTCCCGCGCACGTCGCGGAAGATATACCTCAAACCCTCCGTGTGATCATGCGGCGCTTTAGGCTGAGTCGGGCGTGGAAATGGTTTTGTTCTTGCTCGCTCCATCACGACAACGTGCTATCGTCCCTCGCCTCCGGGTTGTTCCCACCGCATTTTAAGAGACCGGGTCCCGCTTGATGAAACCGATTCGTAAAGCCGTCCTGCCTGTCGCAGGGTTGGGTACCCGCTTCCTGCCCGCCACCAAGGCCGTCCCGAAGGAAATGCTCACCGTGGTCGACCGGCCGGTCGTCCAGCATGTGGTGGACGAGGCGCGCGAGGCCGGGATCGAGCATTTCATCTTCGTCACCGGCCGCGGCAAGGCCGTGATCGAAGATCATTTCGACATTGCCTTCGAACTCGACCGCATGCTGCAGGAGCGCGGCAAGGAGGCGATCTACGAAGAGTTGAAGCGGGATCTTCCGGCTGCCGGGCAAACGAGCTTCACCCGCCAGCAGGCTCCTCTCGGCCTCGGCCATGCGGTCTGGTGTGCCCGCGAGATCGTCGGCGACGAGCCCTTCGCCGTGCTGCTGCCCGACATGCTGAGCAAGGGCTGCATGCAGCAGATGCTTTCCGCCTATGAGCGCCATGGCGGCAACGTCATCGCCGTGGAGGAGGTCAAGCCGGAGGAGACGCATCAATACGGTATCGTCGGCGTCGGTGAGACCTATGGGCAGACCTTCGAGATCAACGGCATGGTCGAGAAGCCCAAACAGGGCACCGCGCCATCGAACTTCATCATTTCCGGGCGCTACATCCTGCAGCCGGAGATCTTCTCGATCCTGGAGAAGGGCGAGAAGGGTGCCGGCGGCGAGATCCAGCTGACCGACGCGATGATCAAGCTGGCCGAGAAGCAATCCTTCTTCGGCATGCATTACGAAGGCCGGACCTACGATACCGGTTCCAAGCTCGGCTTCCTCACGGCGAACATCGCCTACGCGCTGCAGCGCAAGGAACTCGCCGAGCCGCTCAAGGCCGAGATCGCCCGGCTGCTCAAGGAACATTGAGGGAAGGCTCGGGAGGAGTACGCGCAAACCGAGACTGTCGAGCCAAGACCTGCAAGCTGCGCCGTACGGTGCGTGCGACGCGGGCATGGCATGCACCGAGTGCAGACTTTCGACGGCGAAACACTCTTGCGCTTTGTGCGGCGCACTGTACTTTGTGCATTGCGAGATCGCGATGGCGTCGCGGTCCCGTAGCCCTTCTTGGGCGTTTCCTCCCTAGACTTCGGGCCGCTCTTCGGAGCGGCCTTTTTTCTTGGGAAATCGGTTTGTGATTTGGCGGTTTGTAATTTGGGACGTCTGCTCGCGCGGCCCGCGCGGCAGAACCCATCCGGTCTATTCGGCGGCGATCCTGCGGAGTGTCAGGCTGTCCATTTCCTCGGCCACGGCCTTCACCACCTCGCGTAGCGTCCAGACCAGATCCGCGAACCCCTGCGTCACCGCGAGGTTGCTCTCGTTCATATAGAGCCCACGGTTGATCTCGATCTGAAGCGCGTGGCGGCCGATATTCGGCTCCCCGTAATGTTCGGTGATGAACCCGCCCGCATAGGGCTTGTTGCGCAGGGTGCGGAAACCGCGCGCGCGCAGATGATGCTCGAACGCCGCGATCAGGATCGGCGTGCAGCTCGTCCCGAACCTGTCGCCCAGCACGAAATCGGCCTTCGCATCCTCGTCGCGGGGGAGGCTCGAGGACGGCATCGAATGGCAATCGATCAGGATGGCGTGGCCGAAGGCACGTGCGGTGCGCTGAATGAGGCCGCGCAGGGTACGGTGATACGGCTTGTAGAGCTCCTCGATCCGCGCGACCGCTTCCTCCACGGGGAGCCGCGTGCGGTAGATCTCCTGACCATCGGCCACCACCCTCGGCACCGTACCGAGGCCGCCGGCGACACGCATGGACCGCGTGTTGGCGAAGGGCGGAAGGCGGCCGTCGAACATGCGCGGGTCGAGCTCGTAGGGCTCGCGATTCACGTCGAGATAGGCCCGTGGGAAGTTCGCGCGCATGAGCGGCGCGCCGAGATCGACCACGGGCGCGAACAGGCGGTCGACATAGGCGTCTTCCGAGCGGCGGAGCGCCAACGGGTCGAGGCGTGAGCCCGCGAGGAAGGCTTTCGGATAGACCGCCCCGGAATGAGGCGTGTTGAACACGAACGGAAGCGTGTGCTCGCCCGGCTCGTCGATGGCGAAGGGCGGTACGAAATCTCCCGGATTCGCTGCATTCCAGCGAGGGCTAGGCTCGGTCATCGCGGCGTGTGCGCCCAGGTGCTGGAAGGGAAACGCATGGCCGCACTTTGCGGCGTGTGACGGTGCGTGTCCACTGCGACACCCCCCGTCGCGAAGTGATCGGTGTGCCGTCCTGCACCCGGTCCGGGTGCCAATCTCAACACCTTGTTTACCAAGTCTGCGCTTTATGAAAAGAACACAGCGACTCAAGGGTGCGGGACACCGACCGATGAAGATCCTCCTGGCCGAAGACGACAACGACATGCGCCGGTTCCTGGCCAAGGCGTTGCAGAATGCCGGCTATGACGTGCTGTCGTTCGATAACGGCCTCTCGGCCTATAACCGCCTGCGCGAGGAGCCCTTCGAACTGCTCCTGACCGATATCGTGATGCCGGAAATGGACGGGATCGAGCTGGCGCGCCGCGCCACCGAACTCGATCCGGACATCAAGGTGATGTTCATCACGGGCTTCGCGGCCGTCGCCCTGAACCCGGATTCGAAGGCTCCGAAGGACGCGAAGGTGCTGTCGAAGCCCTTCCACCTGCGTGACCTCGTCAACGAGGTCGAGAAGCTGCTGGCGGCCTGAAACCGATTCGCGCGTCGGCGCAATGATACCTTCACGGTAGGAAGACGTCCGCCATTCCCCTATATGCTCAGGGGAGCGAAGCGGGACGTCTGCAAACCATGCCTCCGGTGACCATCTACACGACAGCCTGGTGCCCTTACTGCACCGCCGCCAAGACCTTGCTGCGCGAGAAGGGCGTGACCTTCACGGAGGTCGACGTCGAGAAGACTGTCGGCTCCCGTGCGGCCATGACCCAGCGTGCGGGCGGCCGAACCAGCGTGCCTCAGATCTTCATCGGCGAGACGCATGTGGGTGGTTGCGACGACCTCTACGCCCTCGACCGGTCAGGCAAGCTCGATCCGCTTCTGTCGACCGAGGCGCCGCAATCATGAGCGACGGTTCGCCGACGGAACAGGACAAGACCGAGCCTCGCTTCGTCGCGGCCTGTGTCCAGATGCGGTCCGGGCGCGATCCGCTTGCCAATCGGGATGCCGCCGTCGCCCTGGTGCGAGAGGCTGCGTCCCAGGGGGCAGACTACGTACAGACACCGGAAATGACCTCCCTGGTGGAGCGGGATAAAGCCAGCCTGTTTGCCAATGTGCGCGAGCAGGACGAGGACGTGACCCTTGCCGCCCTGCGCGATGTGGCCCGCGAGCGCGGCATCGTCGTCCATATCGGCTCGCTGGCCGTGCGGAACGGCGACAAGATCGCGAACCGCGCCTTCCTCATCGATGCGGAAGGCGCGATCACCGCCTCCTACGACAAGCTCCACCTCTATGACGTGGACCTTCCCAACGGTGAGCGCTGGCGCGAATCCAATACCTATACCGGCGGTGCCTGCGCGGTCGTCGCCGAAACGCCCTGGGCGCCCCTCGGGATCGCGATCTGCTACGACCTGCGTTTCCCGGCCCTGTACCGGGCTCTGGCGGAAGCCGGGGCGACGATCCTCAGCGCGCCCGCCTGTTTCACCAAGCAGACGGGCGAGGCGCATTGGCATGTCCTCCACCGCGCCCGCGCCATCGAGACCGGATCGTTCATGATCTCGGCCGCTCAAGGCGGTCGCCACGAGGACGGACGCGAGACCTACGGCCACTCGATCATCGTCGATCCCTGGGGCAAGGTGCTGGCGGATGCCGGTGGTGCCGAGCCCGGCGTGATCCTGGCCGAGATCGACCTCGCCCGCGTCACAGAGGCGAGGGGGCGGATTCCGGCGCTCAAACACGCGCGCCCCTTCACGGTCGAGCGCCTCGGGCGGGCTGGGTGACCATGCGTCCGGTCCTATCCCGCCCATGATCCGCTACACGCTCGTCTGCGATAACGGACACGATTTCGAGGGCTGGTTTCGCTCGAGCGATTCCTACGACGCTCAGGCGGCAGACGGTCTCGTGGAATGTCTCGCTTGCGGCTCGACCCGGGTCTCCAAGGCGATGATGGCGCCGGCGCTGGCGAAGACCGTGGCTCAGCTGCCCGGTCCGAACCGCGCCCTCGCAGAAGCGTCGCCCACCGATCCTGCCGCAGCACCGTCGGCCGAGCGACTGCCGATGGCGGAGCCGGAGCGGCAGCTGCGCGCGCTGATGCGTGCAGTCCGCGAGCACGTGATCCGGACGGCCGACAATGTCGGTCCGCAATTCCCCGAAGAAGCGCGGCGCATGCATTACGGCGAGGCCGAGTCCCGCCCGATCTACGGCGTCGCCAGCCCTTCCGAGGCCCGTGCCCTCGTGGAGGAGGGGATCGACGTGGCCCCGCTCCCTGCCTTGCCCGGCGACCTCAACTGAAGATTCGCCGCCGCCCGTTCAGCGTTTGAGGGCGGCCGTTCCGGCGACGGAGGCCAGGATGAAGGCGATGGCCGCATTCCAGCCGGCCAGCGAGATGCCGAGGAAGCGCCAGGCGGCGGTGGAGCAATCGGCGACCCGCGTCGCCTTCAGGGTATCGAGGAAGTCGCCGACATCGCTGGGATTGGCGCCGCTGCCGCCGCCGCAATCGGACGGCCCGGCCCAGAGCGCCCATTCGGCACCGGCATGATAGACGCTGAGGCCCGCCCCATAGAGGAGGCCGAGAGCAGTGATCCCAAGGATCAGCCTGGTGATGCGCTCGGGCGTGAACAGGGCCAGCAATGCCAGCGGGATCGCCGCATAATAGGGCAGGCGCTCTGTCAGGCAGAGTTTGCACGGCACGTAGCCGAGGACCCATTGGAAATAGAACGCTCCGGCAATCGCCAGGACAGACCCGATCAGGACCGCCAGCGCGGCCCGGCGAAGACGGAGAAGGGTGGAGTAATCGATCACAGCAGCACCTTGAACAGGACGAAGCCGAGGATGATGACGGCCACCGTGATGGCCGCGACGACGTTCAGATGCCGGTCGAGGACGGCGCGAATGGATACGCCGTAGCGCTTCAGAAGCCCAGCGAGGAGAAAGAAGCGCGCGCCTCGTGTGATGAGCGAGAGCAGCACGAACCAGAACAGGTCGTAATGGGCGAAGCCCGACGTGATCGTCACCAGCTTGAACGGGATCGGTGTCAGGCCCTTCAGCAGGATCACCCAATGCCCGTACTGGGCGTAGGAGGCCTGAAAGCTCGCCGCCTTCTCGTTCAACCCATAGAGCGAGAACAGCCAGACTCCGATGGAATCGTAGAGCAGCGCGCCGATGGCGTAGCCGAGCAGACCCCCGGCCACCGACGACAGGGTGGTGATCGTCGCGTAGAGCCAGACCTTGTCGGGCCGGCTCACCGCCATCGGCACCAGCATCACGTCGGGTGGGACCGGAAAGAACGAGCTCTCCGAGAACGCTACCGCACCGAGCGCGTAGGGGGCCGATGGCTTGCCCGCGAGCGCGAGTATCCACTCGTAAAGGCGGCGGATCATGAAGAGCTTCTATCCGATAGGGGAGGGCGCGAGGCCCTTTGAGCACAACCCGGCCGGACTTGCGAGCGGGAACCACCGCGGCGCGGTCTCGCTGCAAAACCCCTCTGGCCGTCGGCGCGATCCTGTGCCATGAGGCGGATGTTGCGGGCGTGGTGGAACTGGTAGACGCGCCGGACTCAAAATCCGGTTCTGGTGACAGAGTGTCGGTTCGATTCCGACCGCCCGCACCAATCGTCCCGGCAACGCGGCCCGTGAGCCAGCCCCGGACGGTGCTTATCTCGATTGCAGGAAGCGGCGGATCCAGCCGCCAACGCGGGGAGCATCGCTCTCGCCGCGCAGTGACGCAACGGCTGCTGCCTGGAACGCCTCGTCATGGGGCACAGCGGGTCGGTGCCCTGCAATGAGGGCCGTGGCGTACTCGCTCTCGAATTCCGGGTGGACCTGGAACGAGATCGCCCGGCGTTGCGGGTAAGACAGGATGCCGTAGGGCGTGAAGACGTTGCCGCCGAGAACGCGCGCGCCCGAAGGGGGAGCGATCACCTGATCCTGATGGATCGCGGGCACCGAGACGCGGCGCGCGTCGTCCATCCAGTCCGCCCGTTCGAACAAGTCATAGGTGTGGAGGCCGATGCCCCATCCCTTCGCCGATTTCTCCACCGTGCCGCCGAACGCCGCCGCGAGGATCTGGTGACCGAAGCAGAGCCCGACGAGCTTGGCGCGCCCGTCGACGTCGCGCAGGAAGCTCTTCAGCGGCGCGATCCAGGGCAGGTCGTCATAGACGCCCGCCGCCGATCCCGTCACGACGAACGCGTCGAACGCCTCGGGGGCGGTGGGAAACTGTCCCTCCGCCACCGGAAAGATCGTGACATCAGCGGGGTCGCCGAGGAGTGTCTCGACCATGCGGCCATAGGACGGGTAGGACTCGGCCAGGCGGGCGGGCGGTGCGCCCGCCTCGATGATTCCAATTTTCATCGCTGCCTTATGGCCAAGCCCCGCGCGTGATGCGAGCCTCAGCCCCTCAGATAGCCGGATCGAGCGTCGCGGCGGGAGCGGCTGCCACCGGTTTTGCCAGGAAATGCGAGGCGGCGACCGCGACCACCATCACGGCCAGGAAGATCGCGAAGATCACCGGGTTGAAGACGACCAGAGCGATGAAGCAGATGCCGGCCATGGCCAGGGCGAAGGCGGGGGCGATGGGGAAGAACGGTGCCCGGTAGGGACGTGCGAGGTCGGGCTCGCTGCGGCGCAGCTTGAACAGGGCCGCCATGCTCATGCCGTACATCACCAGCGCGCCGAACACCGCCATGGTCACGATGCTCGCGGTGAGGGACTGGCCCGCGATCTCGATGAGGTTGTCGCTGTAGATGGCGGCGATGCCGACGAGGCCGCCGGCCACGGTCGCCACATGCGGGGTCTGGAAGCGGGGGTGCACCTTGGCGAGGAAACCGGGCAGGTAGCCGGCGCGGCCGAGGGCGAAGATCTGGCGCGAATAGCCCATGATGATGCCGTGGAACGACGCCACGAGGCCGAACAGGCCGAGCCAGACCAGCATGTGCAGCCAGCCGCTCGACTCGCCCACCACCGTCTTCATCGCCTGGGGCAGCGGGTCGTTGAGGTTGCTCAGGGTGCGCCAGTCGCCCGAGCCGCCGGCGAAGATCATCACGCCGAAGGCGAGGACGGTGAGCGTCAGCACGCCGGTGATGTAGGCGATGGGGATCGTGCGCTTGGGGTCCTTGGCCTCTTCCGCCGCCATGGCGACGCCCTCGATGGCGAGGAAGAACCAGATGGCGAAGGGAATGGCCGCGAACATGCCGCCGATCGCGGCGAGGCTGAATGTGGATTCGCCGGCCCAGCCATGGGCGGCGAAATTGGTGAAGCTGAAGGCGGGGGCGACGACGCCCATGAACACCAGCAACTCACCCACCGCCAGGATGGTCACGAACAGCTCGAACGTGGCGGCGATCTGAACGCCGACGATGTTGAGGGTCATGAAAATCAGGTAGGCGGCGAGCGCTGCGTGTTTCGGGTCGAGGCCCGGAAACTGGACGTTGAGATAGGCGCCGATGGCGAGCGCAATGGCAGGTGGCGCGAAGACGAATTCGATCAACGTCGCATAGCCCGCGATGCAGCCGCCGATGGGGCCGAAGGCGCGTCGGCTATAGGCAAAGGGGCCACCCGCCTGCGGAATGGCCGTCGTGAGTTCGGTGAAGCTGAAGATGAAGGCGACGTACATCGCCGCGATGAAGGTCGTGGTCACCAGGAAGCCGAGCGTGCCGGCGCTGGCCCAGCCATAGCTCCAGCCGAAATACTCGCCCGAGATCACGAGACCGACGGCGATGCCCCAGAGATGGAACGCGTTCAGGCCCTTATGCAGGCCGGTGGATTCGCTTTGCATGGTGGGTTCCCGTCATCGGCGAAGGCTGCCGTCGGGGAATGGCCAAGCAAGAGTTTTGCCGTACGAGAAATAGGGCGTGCGAAGCCCGTATCCGGTTAGGGCATCGAACTCAGGTGAGAGCGCGATGGTGTGACATTCGTCGGCACACCTCCGTCATTCCGGGTCGCCGACGGCGAGCCCGGAATCCAGAACCACCGAGGCTGCCATGTCGAGCACAGGTTGCGGCTCTGGATTCCGGGCTCCGCTCCGCGGACCCGGAATGACGGTGAGGGGACAAAACCCCGGAGGCCGTATCGAATAAGTCTGTGCCTTAAAGCCGAGTTCGGAGTCCGGCGTATCCGCCGTCAGGCCGCGGTGGCGCGGGTGCGCAGGCGCGGCGTCTCCTTGGGGCGGATGTCCATGGCGTTGCCGCGCCAGACGATGGCGCTCTGCATCCAGGCGCTCACCCACATGATGGGGAGGATGGCGTCGCGAAGCAGGAAGGCGAGGAAGAGCCGGGGCGAGCGGTGCCACCCGGCGCGGGCCGCGAGCGCGTATTCGGCCCCGTACCAGAGCATCGCCATGACGATGACGCCGGTCAGAACTGGAACGCTGGGAACGCACAGGGCCGCGACCGCGAAGGGCAGCACCGTGCCGGAGCCGATCTCGGGCGCGAAGAAGTGCGGGAAGGTGACCCGGCGGAGACGCGCCCAGCGGACCTGCCGCGACCAGACCTCGCGAAACGCGCGGGTGCCCAGGGGCTGGTCGAAGGGCGAGGCCACGAGGTGGACCCGCTTGCCGGCCGCGCGAACGAGCTTCGTCGCCGCCGCATCCTCGGCGATCTCGGCGGCGAGCGCACGTATTCCGCCATGCCCGTCCAGGAAGGGCTTGTGCCAGAGCATGCTCTTACCCTGCGCGAAGCCGAGGCCGAGGCTTTCGCCGGTATATTGCCAGCGCGCCTGGAGCGTATTGAGGAAGGCGCATTCCAGTTCGGCGAAGAAACCGTGCGGCCGTGCGCCGATGGGCGTGGAGCAGACGAGACCCGTATCGGGCCGCCACGACGCCTGCAGCCTCTGCAGGTAGTCCGGCGGCATCAGGACGTTGGAATCGGCCAGCACCACCCATTCGTGGCGGGCCGCCTCCCAGCCCCGCACGCAATTGTTGAGCTTGGGATTGTCGCTGATCCGCTCGTCGCCGACGATGAGCCGTGCCGGCACCGTGGGATGGGCCGCCATCAGGCGGTGCAGGAGCGGGACGATGGGATCACGGCCATCGGCGACGCAGAAGATCAGCTCGTAATCCGGGTGGTCGAGATGGAAGCCGCGCTCGAGCATCTCCTCGCTGAAGGCTTCGAGGCCGCAGACCGGGCGCACGAGGGAAATGGGCGCGGCGCTGGGAAAGCTCGGGGTCCCGCGATTCCGGCCGATGCGCCATGCGGCGATGGCGATGCTGAGACAATTGACCAGGGTCAGCGCGGCACAGAGCGAGAGCGCGACGATCGCGCCGGTCTCGATACTGCCGAACATGCCGCGCTCCCTCCGGGCCTCCGCCACCTGACGGAACCAGCCTCTGCCCAAGGCCGTAACAGACGGGCTATTTCAGTCGTATGACAGCGGCGCGGCCCCGATCTGCCGCCCCTCACAGGGAAGGCCAGGGCGTGAGCGAGACGAGACCCGTGGCCGTTCGCGGAACTGCCGTTCGGCCCGGCCGGTTCGATCCGGCATGACCCCGCCCATCGTCGTCCACCCCGCCTATCAGGCCGTCCTGCCGGAGGGGCATCGCTTTCCGATGCGGAAATATGGCCGCCTCGCCGAAACGCTGGCGGCGCTCGGCCTCGCCCCCGCCGGTTTCGTCCGGCCGGAACCGGCCGACGCGGCAATGCTCAAGCGCGCGCATCGATCGGATTACGTCGATGCCGTCCTGTCCTGTTCGGTCTCGCGGGAAATCGAGCGCGAGATCGGCCTTCCGGTGGATGAGAGCGTCGTGGCCCGCTCGTGTGCCTCGGCCGGCGGCACCCTCGCGGCGGCACGGCTCGCGCTGGACCATGGCCTCGCCGGCAGCGCCGCCGGCGGAAGCCATCATGCGCGGCGGGAGACGGGCGCGGGGTTCTGCGTGTTCAACGACGTCGCCGTCGCCGCCCTGGCGCTTCAGGACGAGGGCACGATCCGCCGGGCGCTGGTGGTGGATTGCGACGTGCATCAGGGCGACGGCACCGCCGATTGCCTCGCCGGCTCAACGGACCTGTTCACGTTCTCGGTCCATGCGGAGAAGAACTACCCGACGCGCAAGATCCCCGGCGACCTCGATCTGGGCTTGGTCGATGGTGTCGACGACGCGGCCTACGCGGCCGTTCTGGCGGCGCATCTGCCGGGCCTGCTCGATGGCCTCTTGCCGGACATCGTGTTCTACAATGCCGGGGTCGATCCACACATGGACGACCGGCTCGGGCGATTGGCCCTCACCGATGCGGGCCTCGCCGCACGGGATCGCTACGTCATCGGAGAGGCGCGCAGACGTCGCATTCCCCTCGTGGCGGTGATCGGCGGCGGCTATGCCACCGATATCGACGCCCTGGCCGCCCGCCACGCCCTCGTGTTCCAGGCCATGGCCGCCCTCGCGTGAAGCCGCTCAGGGCGTCCCGCACGCATCCGGCGGGATCTCGCCCTCGGTCACGCAGCGCGCCACCTTTTCGAGGCCGTCGAAGAGCCGTTCGAGCTGCGCGCCCTCCATGGAATGGAAGCCCAGCGTCCGGGTGATCAGCAACCCCAATGTCGAGAACACCAAAGCTGCGCCGATCCCCGGACAGGTCTCGATCTTCTCGAGGCCGGCGAGCCGTTCGCGGAGGAACGCGTTGAAGCCGGCGAATGCCTCTGGATTCTCTGCGGAGGCTAGCAGGAAGGCCCGCGGGAAGCCCTCTTCCTCAGCGTAGACCTGCCTCGCATGGGCGATCAGCGCGAGGGGGAGGGCCGAGGGACCCGGAACCTGCTCCGCTTCGAGCCGGGCAATGCCTTCCTTGACCTCCTTCAGCTTGCGCTCGGCCATGGCCGTGATGAGCGCTTCCTTCGAGGAGAAATGGTGGAGAACCCCGCCCTTGCTCAGGCCCGCCTCCGCCGCGACCGCGTCGATCGTCAAGGTGCGCGTACCCGCACGACGGATCAGGCTCTCGGCCGCATCGAGGATGATGCTCGCCCGGTCCTCGCGCCGTGTGCGCGGCTTTGCCATGTCATTGCCTTTTAGAAACCGTCTGGACGGTCGGTAAGATACCCGATAGAGAAGCGGTTCGATAGAGCTTATCCGGAATGGGGTCGTGGTGTCTGGTCTGACCAAGTCCATTCGACGAATCCGTGGCGCGGGGGCGGTCACCCTCCTCGGCCTTGCGGTCTCGGCCTCGCTTCCGGCTTCTGCCAAGGAGGCAGAGGACGTCTCCGCTGCCGGCGCGGCCAAGCAGAGCCTCGCCATCGTCCGGACGGCGAAGGCCGAGCGCAGCACCATCTCGGCCGATCTCGTCTTCACGGGCGACATCCAGGCCCAGTCGCAGGTCAACGTGGCGTTCCGCAACAACGGCAAGATCGCCACGCGACTGGTGGAGGTCGGCGATCACGTCACCGCCGATCAGGTCCTGGCCAAGCTCGATCCGCAGGAGCAGCGCGCCAACCTCAACAACGCGCAGGCCGCGCTGACCTCCGCCGAGGCGCTGCTGACCCAGGCAAAGGTCAATTTCAAGCGCCAGGAGATGCTCCTCTCCAGCGGATACACCACGCGGCCGAGCTATGACGATGCCGAGCAGCAACTTCGCACGACCCAGGCCTCGGTCGAGTCCGCCAAGGCGGCACTGGGCACGGCCCAGGAACAGTTCTCCTACACCGATCTGAAATCGGGCGTGGACGGCATCGTCCTGAGCCGCAGCTTCGAGGTGGGGCAAGTGGTCCAGGCGGGCCAGACCGTTCTCACCATGGCGGAGGACGGGCCGCGCGACGCGGTGTTCAACGTGTTCGAGGCGGTTCTCGCGACCCCGCCCGAGAGCAAGCAGATCGACGTCACCCTCCAGGCGGACCCAAAGGTGCGGACCGTCGGCACGGTGCGGGAAATTTCCCCGAGCGTGGACGCCGCCTCCGGCACCGTGAGGGTCAAGGTCGGGCTGAAGGACACGCCCGCTGCCATGACCCTTGGGGCCATCGTCGTCGGCACCGGCAAGTTCCGGCCGCAGACGGCCATCGTCCTGCCCTGGTCCTCGCTCTACCGCTGGGAGAACTCACCGGCCGTGTGGGTCCGCGATCCGGCCAGCGGTAAGGTCGCGCCGCGCAACGTGACCATCGACCGCTACTCGCCCAACACCATCGCCCTGTCCGGCGGTGTCGAGCCGGGCGAGGAGGTGGTCATCGCCGGTATTCAATTCCTCCGCCCGGGCCAGACCGTGTCCGTTGCCGAGGAGATCGGCCGATGATCCATTCCGGCTTACGCCTGGCGCTGATCGCAGCGGCCGTATCCACCCTCGGCGCCTGCCATGGTGAGGAGGAGAATGCTGGCCCGCCTCCGGTGCGGCCCGTCCTTTACACCGTGGCCAAGCCCATCGACACCATCGTATTCGGGCCGTTCGCGGGCTTCGTGGCCCCCCGCTACCAGTCCGAGATCGGATTCCAGATCGCGGGGCGGGTCATCGCCCGCGACGTGACCGTGGGGGATGTGGTGAAGAAGGGCCAGCGCATCGCCGCCCTCGATCCCGTCGTCACGCGCTTCGCGCTGACGCGGGCGGAGGCGGAACTCGCCGATGCCACGGCGCAGGCGGAGAACGCCATCGCCACCGAGGCGCGGCAGAGGCGGCTCATCGCCAACGGCAACGTCACCCAGGCCCGGCTCGACAGCGCCGTGGCGAGCCGGGACACGGCCCAGGCCCGTCTCGCCCAGGCCCAGGCGAACCTGCAGAAAGCCCGCGACCAGATGGGCTATACCGAGCTGCATGCGGATTTCGACGGCGTCGTCACCGTCCGTAGCGCGGAGGTGGGACAGGTGCTCTCCGCGGGACAGGCGGTGGCGACCCTGGCGCGTCCCGAAGAACGCGAGGCGGTGGTCGACATCCCCGAGGATCTCGTGGGGGCCATGCCGAAGGATGCGGTCTTCACCGTGGCGCTCCAGAGCGCGCCCGACGTGACGGCCACGGGCAAAGTCCGCGAGGTCTCGCCCTTCGCCGACCAGAAGACCCGCACCCGCCGCATCAGGATGACGCTGCTCAAGCCACCGGACGCGTTCCGCCTCGGCTCGACCATCACGGTCGGACTGTCACGCCACATGGCGCCGCGTTTCCAGTTGCCGGCGACTGCCGTCTTCGAGGCCGACGGGCGAAGCGCGGTCTGGATCGTCAACGAGGCCGGGGATGCCGTGTCCCGCCGCGACGTCACCGTTGCGGACAGGAACGGCGAGCGTGTCTCCATCACCGAGGGGCTGAAGCCGGGGGAGCGCGTCGTGCTCGCCGGTGCCCGCAGTCTCGGTGAAGGCCAGCGCGTCCGCCTCGCCGACACATCTCAATAGCCGCGCCGATCCGACCAGCGTCACGCGAGAGCCGCCCCGTGAAGAACTTCAACCTGTCCGAATGGGCGCTCGAGCATCGCTCCTTCGTCTGGTTCCTGATGCTCATCTCGATGCTGGCGGGCTTCCTCGCCTACGAGAAGCTCGGCCGCGAGGAAGACCCGCCCTTCGCCATCAAAACGATGATCGTGCAGGCGCGCTGGCCCGGCGCCACGATCAGCGACACGCTCGATCAGGTCACCGAACGGATCGAGAAGGAATTGCAGCAGATCGACGCCGTCGATTTCAGCCGCAGCTACACCACGCCGGGCCAGACCACGGTCTTCGTGCAGCTGCGTGAGACGACGCCGCCCAAGACCATTCCGGGCATTTTCTACCAGGTCCGCAAGCGCATCGGCGATATCGGCAGCACCTTCCCGCAAGGGATTCAGGGGCCGTTCTTCAACGACGAGTTCGGCGACGTCTTCGGCAATGTCTATGCGTTCACCGCCGACGGCGTCTCCATGCGCCAGCTTCGCGACTACGTGGAGCGGGTGCGCGCCGACCTGAAGAAGGTCAACAATGCCGGCAAGATGCAGCTGCTCGGCGCGCAGGACGAGGCGATCTACCTCGACTTCTCCACCCGTAAGCTCGCCGGCCTCGGCGTCGACCAGGCCGCCGTCATCGCGACGCTGCAGGCGCAGAACGCCATTGCCCCCTCCGGCGTGATCCAGGCCGGGCCCGAGCGCGTCTCCGTGCGCGTCGGCGGTCAGTTCGTCTCCGAGGACAGTCTCAAGACCATCAACCTGCGGGTGAACGACCGGTTCTTCCGCCTGTCCGACGTGGCGGAGATCTCGCGCGGCTTCACCGATCCGCCGACTGCCTTGTTCCGGTTCAACGGCCAGCCTGCGATCGGCCTCGCCATCGCCATGCAGCCCTCCGGCAACCTGCTGACCTTCGGCCACGACCTGAAGGCGCGGATGAAGAAGCTCGAAGGCGAGCTACCTTACGGCGTCGGCATCCACCTCGTCTCCGACCAGCCGAAGATCGTCGAAGAGGCTGTGGGCGGCTTCACCAAGGCGCTGATCGAGGCCGTCGTCATCGTCCTCGGCGTCAGCTTCATCAGCCTCGGATGGCGCGCAGGGCTCGTGGTCTCGTTCTCCATCCCCCTCGTCCTCGCCGTGGTCTTCGTGGTGATGCAGGTCATGGGCGTCACGCTTCAGCGCATTTCGCTCGGCGCCCTCATCATCTCGCTGGGCCTCCTCGTCGACGACGCCATGATCACGGTTGAGATGATGGTCGCGCGGCTCGAGGTCGGCGATACCCTGAAGAAGGCGGCGACCTTCGCCTACACCTCCACCGCCTTCCCGATGCTCACCGGCACCCTCGTCACGGTGGCGGGCTTCCTGCCCATCGGCTTCAACGGCTCGGCGGCGGGCGAGTACACCTATAGCTTGTTCGTGGTCATCGCGGCCTCGCTCCTGATTTCCTGGGTCGTGGCGGTGCTGTTCGCGCCGCTCATCGGCGTGAAGCTGCTGCCGAAGACCATCAAGAAGCATCACGACAAACCGAGCTTCCTGCTCCGTACCTTCCGGGCGATGCTGCTTCCGGCCATGCGCTTCCGCTGGATCACCGTGGCCTTCTGCGTCGGCCTGCTCGGCCTGTCGCTCTACGGCATCCAGTTCGTGCAGCAGCAATTCTTCCCGGCCTCCGACCGTCCCGAGATCCTCGTGGACATGACGTTGCCCCAGAATGCCAGCATCGCCGAGACCAAGGCCCAGATGGACCGGTTCGAGGCGACGATGAAGGGCGATCCCGACATCCTGCGCTGGAGTTCCTATGTCGGGCAGGGCGCGGTGCGCTTCTATCTTCCCCTCGACCAGCAGCTCGGCAACGCGTTCTTCGGCCAGATCATCGTGGTGACCTCCTCGCTCGAGGCGCGGGACAAGATGATCCAGAAATTCGAGGCGCTGGCGGCCAAGGAATTCGTCGGTACCGACGTGTTCGTCCACTCTCTCGATCTCGGCCCGCCGGTGGGACGCCCGATCCAGTACCGGCTGAGCGGACCCGATCTGCAGAAGGTGCGGGGCCTCGCGCTCCAGCTCAGCAACATCGTCGCCTCGAACCCGAATGTCGGCCTGCCCAACCTCGACTGGAACGAGCCCGGCAAGGTGCTCAAGGTAGAGATCATCCAGGACAAGGCGCGCCAGCTCGGGGTCACTTCGGAGGATATCGCCGGCCTGCTCAACGGCATCGTCGGCGGCCGGGCGATCACGCAGGTCCGCGATTCGATCTACCTCGTGGACGTCATCGGCCGCGCCCAGGCGGTGGAGCGCAACTCCGTCGAGACGCTCCAGAGCCTGCAGGTGCCGCTATCGAACGGCAGCGTCGTGCCGCTGCTCGCCTTCGCCACGGTGAGCTACGAACTCGAACAGCCCATCGTCTGGCGTCGCGACCGCCTGCCCACCATCACGGTCCGGGCGGCCATCGTGAACGACACCCAGGCCCCGACCATCGTGAACGCCCTCGATCCGGCCATCAAGGCCTTCGAGAAGACCCTGCCGGATGGCTACACCCTCGCGGTCGGCGGTGCGGTGGAGGAGAGCGCCAAGGGCAGCGGACCCATCGCGGCGGTGGCGCCGGTGATGCTGCTCGCCATGGCGATGTTCCTGATGATCCAGCTTCAGAGCTTCCAGAAGCTGTTCCTGGTGGCGAGCGTGGCGCCGCTCGGCCTGATCGGCGTGGTGGCGATCCTGCTGCCCTTCGGCAAGCCATTGGGCTTCGTCGCCATCCTCGGCGTGCTCGCCCTCATCGGCATCATCATCCGCAACTCGGTGATTTTGGTGATGCAGATCGACGAGTACGACCGCGAGGGCTACGCCCCGTGGGATGCGGTGGTGGAGGCGACCTGCCACCGGATGCGGCCGATCCTGCTCACGGCCGGGGCGGCGAGCCTCGCCCTCATCCCCATCGCCCGTGAAGTGTTCTGGGGGCCGATGGCCTATGCCATGATCGGCGGCATCATCGCCGCCACCTTCCTGACGCTGTTCTTCCTGCCCGCCCTCTATGTCGGCTGGTACCGCATCAAGGCACCCAAGGGAGACAGGCCGGAAGGCGGTGCATCGACGGCGCCGGCGGCGCCCCATCACGCCGGGGCCTGATCAGGGCCTCGCCGCGCAGAGAGCGGGCTCCAAGGCCCGCATCACGCGGCGGTAATCCGCGATGTGCAGATCGTCGCGCAAGGTGCCGGGCAGGGCGAACCCGGTATCGCCGTCGCGGAGCTCCGCGAAAGGATCCGCATAACCGCAGGACAGGCGTTCGCACAGGACCCTGATCCGGGCGGAATAGGCCGCTACCGCCGCCGGTTCGAGGCGCTTCGCCACCGAACGCGAGATGGGCGGAATGGCGGCGACCACGACGCGGTCGCTTTCGGCCTGCAGCCGTTTCACGATCCGCTCCACCGATTCGTCGAAGATCTGGGCCGTTCTGTCGGACAGCGGCTCCTTCTTCCGCAGAAGATCGTTGGTTCCGATGAAGGCCACCACCGCGCGGGGGCGGGTCTTCACGGACAGGTTGGCCACGAGATCGGCATAGACGGAGGCCGAGGCGCCGCTCACACCGGCATTGACGATCTCCGCGCCACAGACCCGCTGCGCCGGGTTCTGCAACTCGGCCTGCGAATCGCCGGCGAGGAGGATGTAGCCGTCCGGTGCATCGTCGAGATGGGCCTGGATCGAAGGCAACCGGTCCGTGGCGTAGAGCCGGGTGTTGAGGCGCAGGGGCTTCTCGATCCATCCGATGGCGAAGCCGACGCCGAGGATCGCCAACCCGGCAAGGCCTAGGCGCAGAGCCCTCACCGGGCCGCTCCCGATCCATCCACGATTTTTGCCGTGCCGGCTCGGTCGATGGTCGCCTCCGGCCGCGAATCGGTGCTGGCGTAATAGGGCTTGATGTCGAGGAGCGGCGTGCCGTCGAGGCAGTCGAGCCCTCTGACTCTCAGGGTCGTCCCCTCGATGCCGAGGAGTTCCACCACGGACAGCGCGATGGGGTTGGGGCGCGCCGGGGAGCGCAGGGAGAACGTGCCCCGGCTGCCCTCCGCATGGCGCGGCATCTGGCGCACGATGTCCCGGGCCGCCCGGTCCATCCAGTAGAGCACGATGAGGTGGCTCGCCCCCTCCACGTTCTGCAAACCGGGGGCGAAGGCGGCATCCACCTCCAGGGTGCAGATGGCGTCGGTCTGAAGCCCGTTCTTCGGGCATTCGGCGCGGGTCGCCCATGGGGTCCGGACACGGCCGATGAAGTAGAGCCCGGCATCGTGGGAGGCGGGCAGCGTGACGGTCTCTTCGCCGGGCCGCCGGTCGATTGGGTCGCTCATCTTGCGCATCTGGTTTGGAGAGGCGTTACCCGGCGGGACCGCGCGAGCCGTTCGAAGCGAGCATGTCGGACAACTCGCCCCCGTGCGCAAGCCGGTCGACAACGCGCCGCCATGCGGGCCGCATCGTTCCATCCACGGCCGGCGGGGTATAGGTTTCCGTCGGCAATTCAATCCGCCCAACCACCTACGGGCCGAAGCCTTTCGAGGAGAGAGCGTGACCACCAGCGAATGGCGCCCGATGGAATCCGTGGGCGATGCCGAGACCGCCGTCGACCGCCTCGCCGCCTTGTACGCGGGTGCGATCCAGTCGCTCCAGACCGCCCTGACCCGCTATCTCGACGGGGGCGCCGCGCCGGACCATGCCGAGCGGCTTCAGTTCCGCTATCCCGAACTACGGATCACCTATCACCCGTCCGGGCCGATCCCGCGTTTTTCCCGCGCGACGGCGAAGTTCCAGTCTCCCGGCACCTACGCCACCACGGTGACGCAGCCGGCGCATTTCCGGCCGTATCTGCTGGAGCAGCTGACGCCCCTGGTGCGGGATTACGGCGCTACATTGGAAGTCGGCCTGAGCGCCCAGGAGATTCCCTATCCCTACGTGCTGGAGCCCGGCGCCAACCTCTCGGGCAGCGGGATCACGCCGCGCGACCTGGCGACCTACTTCCCCGTCCCGCTGCTCTCGGTGGTGGGTGACGAGATCGCCGACGGGCTCTGGGTCGCCCCGGCGGAGGAGCCGAAGCCCCTGGCGCTGTTCGACGCGATCCGGGTCGATTACTCCCTGCGCCGTCTCGTCCATTACACCGGCTGCGACTGGCGCGACGTCCAGCCGTGGATCCTGCTGACGAACTACCATCGCTACGTCGACGGCTTCATCCGGCACGGATTGGAGCAGCTCGCCAGCGGAAAGGATGGCTACGAGCGCATGATCCTGCCGGGCGGCATCACCGTCTCGCGGGCGGAGGCGGCGAGCATCGATCCGGCGGCCCTCATCGCCGCCTCGCCTTGGCACAAGTTCCAGATGCCGGCCTACCACCTCGTGGCGCGCGGCCCCGACGGGTCGATGCAGGGCACGACGCTGGTGAATATTGGCGTCGGCCCCTCCAACGCCAAGACGATCACCGACCATCTGGCGGTCCTGCGTCCGCATTGCTGGCTCATGGTCGGCCATTGCGGCGGGTTGCGGCAGTCGCAGACCATCGGCGATTACGTCCTCGCCCATGGCTATCTGCGCCGCGACCGCATCCTCGACGAACTCGTGCCGCCGGACGTGCCGGTGCCGGCCCTAGCCGAAGTCCAGCTGGCGCTCCAGGCCGCCGCCGCCAACGTCACCGGCGAGACCAGCGAGAACCTCAAGCGGCGCCTGCGCACGGGCACGGTGGTGACCTACGACGACCGCAACTGGGAGCTCCGCTTCAGCCAGGAGCGGCGGCGGATCAACCTGTCCCGCGCCATCGGCGTCGACATGGAGAGCGGCACCATCGCGGCGCAGGGCTACCGCCTGCGGGTTCCCTACGGCACGCTCCTCTGTGTGTCCGACAAGCCGCTCCACGGCGAGATCAAGCTGCCGGGCGCGGCCAACGCCTTCTACGAGCGGGCAGTGGCCGAGCACCTGCTCATCGGCCTGTCCGCCCTCGATATCCTCCGCGCCGACCGCAACGGCCTGCATTCGCGCAAGCTGAGGAGCTTCGACGAGCCTCCGTTCCGCTGACCGGTCCCAGACGGGAAAAGTCGGCGGATCGCAGGTATCAGCGCTCGCGCCGCCACAGGCCGGCCCGTTCGGAGCGGGCCTGTTCCTCGGCGGCCAGAAGGTCCGACGGGGCATCCTCTGAGGCGCGCGCGCCGCCGGCCGTGAGGATCAACGATGCGAGGTCGTCGCCGTCGATCTGGCAGCGCAGGCCCGCAGGCTGGGCCTCGTCGACCGCGCCGTTGGCCGCCGGCTCGCAGACGACTTCGCGCCGGCGCAGGTAGCGTGCGAGCTGGCGTGCCAGGGCACCGCGTTCGCCATCGACGCCCAGCAGGCGCACCGTCCGGCCGCGGAACGACAGGGTTCCGGTATCGATCACTTCCGGCACGCCGCGCAACGCTCCGGCGGCGGCGGTCTCCTTGGCGGCGGGGGCCGGCTCGGCGCGGGCGGTGGAGGGGCGCTTGCGCCGTGACGCCATCTGGACGGTGGCGCGCTGGGTGAAATCCTTGAAGATCGCCGCCGGCAGGTCACCGCCGCCGACCTTGTTCATCGAGGTATTGTCGTCGTTGCCGACCCAGACGCCGACGACGAGGTCCGGCGTCACCCCGACGAACCAGGCATCGCGGTAATCCTGCGTCGTCCCGGTCTTGCCGCCCACCGCGAGGTTGGTGATCCGCGCGGCCCGTCCGGTTCCGCTATCCACCACCGCCTGGAGCGAATCCAGCATCATCGCGCGGCTCTCGCCCGGCAGCGGCGTCGTCGGTTTGGAATCGGGGCGCAGGTAGAGCGGGTCCGGGCCGGGTCCGCGAATGGCATGGACGCCGTAGGTGTCGAGGGGCTGTGCGCTCGCCAGCACACCGGCATAGGCCCGTGTCATCTCCAGCAGGGAGACTTCGGCCGAGCCGAGGGCGAGGCTCGGAACGTTGGGAAGATCGGACGTGACGCCGAGCTTGCGCGCGGTCTCGATCACCGAGGCCATGCCGATCTCATCGGCCAGTTGTGCGGCGATGGTGTTGATCGATTGCGCGAAGGCCGTGCGGAGGGGGACCGCCCCACGGAAACGGCCGCTCGCATTCTGCGGCTCCCAATCGCCGATCTGGATCGGCCGGTCCACCAGCACCGTCTCTGGCGACAAGCCCTTCTCATAGGCGGTGAGGTAGACGAACAGCTTGAACAGCGAGCCGGCCTGACGCTTGGCCTGGATCGCCCGGTTGAACTGGCTGTCCTCGTAGTCGCGCCCGCCGACCATGGCGAGGATCGCGCCCTCCTTGTTCAGGACGACCATGGCGCCCTGGCTCGCCTTCTTCTTCGCCCCTTCCGCATCGAGCCGGCGGGCGACGACGCCCTCCGCCAGGCTCTGCAAATCGAGGTTCAGGGTGGTGCGCAGCGTGACGTCGCCGGGCGTGTCCGACAGACGCTTGGCGTCCGCCGACACCATGTCGAGGAAGTAATTAGTGCCCGGCGGAGTCTCGGGCGGTGTCCGCAGGGTGATCGTCTCGGCGCGGGCCTTGTCGGCCTCGGCGGCGGTGATCGCGCCGGTCTCGACCATGGTCTGCAGCACGATGTCGGCGCGCTCCTTGGCGCCGCCGAAATTGCGCGTCGGCGCCAGTTGCGACGGTGCGCGGACGAGGCCCGCCAGCATCGCCGCCTCGGGGAGCGTCAGCGCCTTCGCGCCCTTGCCGAAATAGCGCCGCGACGCGGCGTCGATGCCATAGGCGCCGGCCCCGAAATAGGCGGTGTTGAGATAGCCGAGGAGGATGTCCTCCTTCGACATCGTGCTCTCGACGCGCAGGGCCAGGAACGCCTCCTGGATCTTCCGGCGCAGCGTCTTCTCCTGGGTGAGGGAGGTGAGCCGGACATATTGCTGCGTGATGGTGGACGCGCCCTCGCGCACCCCGCCGCTCACGGTGTTGCGCCAGAGCGCCCGCACCAGCCCGCGCGGATCGACTCCCCAATGCGAGTAGAAGCGCCGGTCCTCAATGGCGACCACGGCCTGGGCGAGATGGGCCGGCATGTCGGCCGCGGTCAGCTTCTGGCCCTGAAAGGCGCCGCGCGTCGCGAAGACCCGTCCGTCATCCGCCTCCACCGTGAGGGCGCGCTGGCCGCCTTCCGGCACCACCCCGCCAAGCGGCGGCAGGGTCGCGAAACTGTAGAGCACGAGGCAAGCGACGAAGACGGCGGGGAGGGCGAGGGCCGCGAGGCCGGCGGCGAGGTAGGGCCGTTGCCGCAAACGTCCGCGCCAGCCCGATTGTGGCGTCTGCGCCGCCGGAGCGCTCCCTGCCGCAGGCGGAGTGTCCGTGCCGCTCGTTCGCGCGGAGGCGGCGCCTGCGGTGAGCTTCGCACCGAGGGTGCCGAGCGTTCGGCCCGCAGCGCGCCCCGTCGAAAGCAGGCCGCGTGCGAGGCCGCGTAAGGCCGTGACGAGAAGGAAGCCGAGATGCCTGAACAGGACACGGGCCGCTTGTCCGGCTTCGCGGGCGGCGGTTCGGGCATCCGGCGTTTCGCCGGTCTTCGGCCGTTCCGGTTCTTGATCTGTCATCGGCCGCCGGTGGTCATCCAGGAGCACAGGTCCCGTCGGCTTACCGTCGGCGCTGGCTTGGCGGTTCTAGACCGGAAAGAACCTTGGACGCCATGCCGGAAGCGGCGTCGCCAGGGCTCCGAACTCGGGCAAAATGCAGAGACGTGCTCACCAGAGCTCTCTGAGGTTTGTCCCTCGCCGTCATTCCGGGTCGCCACAGGCGAGCCCGGACCCGGAGGGCCGCGCCAGAGGCGTGCAATCCAGAACCGCCGACGCTGCTATGTCGAGCACGTGTAGCGGCTCTAGATTCCGGGCTCCGCTGCGCGGCCCCGGAATGACGGAGGTGTGCTCATGAATGTCATGGCCTACCGCGCTGGCCTGCGTTCGGACCCCCAGCGGCATCGCTCCGATTCAGCGGCCCGGTTAGCCGCCCGAGCGACGAATCTCGGCCGTAGCTTTATTCTCTCGGCAAGGCCTCGGTCACCTGCATCCGCCCGGTGGGGGCAGAAACGCGCAGGCTCGCATCGAGGAGGGCCGAGGCCTGGCTCGGATCGCTGTTCGTCTCCGGTGTGGCGTCCTGGGTGCCGACCAGGGCGGTGACGCCTTCATACTGGTCGAGCCGGCGGTCGATCATGTCGCCGAGGCGCTCGCGAACTTCCGCGACGGTGAGGCTGCGGCGGTGCTTGCCGGCCTTCGCGGTGAAGAGGCTGCGGTTGGCGCGGGCGGCGGCGCGGAAAGCCTGCTTGGCCACGAGGTCCGGGTTGTCGTCGCTCAGCGTCAAGAACTTGCCGGCGCTCGACGTCCCGAGGAAATGGGCGAGATAGAGTTCGGAGGTCTTCAGTTCGCGGCCGATGCGCTGCTCGATACGGGCACGGTCGCGCTTGATCAGCTCGCCGGCCATCAGGGCCGCCACATAGGGGTCCTGCCGAAGGCGCAGCACGCGGGTGCGGGTGGCCTCGTCCTGTATCGTGATCGCGCTGCCGCGGCCGGTGATGGCGTTGGCCTCGGTCTCATAGCCGTAGCGGGCGCCATAGGTCCGCACCAGTTCGAGCCAGGTGGCGGAGAGGAACTGGAACAGGCCCTCGGCCGAAGAGGTCGAGGCCTTTACGGTGGTCGAGAAGCTCGATTCCTTGTCGGCCAGCGCCATCATGTAGACCGGATCGACCCCGGTCTCGGACGACGCCTTCAGGATCGTCTCGACGATGTCGCGCGGCACATTCATGTCGCCGAACCGAAGCACGTCCCGGCCGTCGCTTTCGCGGCTCTGGGGAAGAGAGGCGAGGTCGTTCTCGATCAGGCTGGCCGTCGCAGGTTCCTGGTCGAGGAGGGGAACCCCATCCCAATCCGTGGGTTTGTCGATCGTGGCCGCCGCGAAATCGTTGGCGACGTAGGCGCGGATGTCGATGCGGTCATGGGCGGTCGCTGCCGGCGCCAGTGCGCTCTGCGGCAGTCCCGAGCCGAGCAGCAGGCCGATCGCGATCTTCGCGACGGTGAGTTTGGCCGATACCGTGGTGCTTGCCTTCTTCCTGCCGTGAAGGGAGCCGGGCTTCAGCCAAGCCACCGTCTCGTCACGATCCAGGGTCTCGTTAGGCACGAGACGGCACGCGTCGTCGGCGCGGTGCGCCGGCTCCGGGAAAAGCCCCATCATTGTTCCTTGTTCGTGCCGCGGCGTTCTAGGACGCGGCTTCGATCAGTTCAGCGAGCGGACATCTCGCTGGGAGCTGTGACCACAATGGGACAGCTCCGTGATTCAAGCGTGGCACGCTTAAGGAACGGTTAAGGCTATGATTTAACGATATTTTAAGTAATCGTTCGGGCGCGGTTCAGCGTGGCCGCGTCAAAAAGGCATTCTGGCCGGGGTTGGAACGAAGGCTCCGTAGCCCAGTTACGATGGTCCCAGAGGGCGATCTCGAAATATCGACGAGACACGCCCCGATGGACCCATTGAAGGAAGCCTTTTTCCAATGAGCATGCAGACCGGTCGCCGCGTCGGCGTTGCCTTCGTCGGTATGGGTGGCGCCGTCGCCACCACCGCCATCGCCGGCATCGAGATGATCAAATCTGGCTCGAACCGCCTCGACGGATTGCCCCTCGCGGGTCTCTCGGTCGCGGGATTGGCCGATTACAAGGATCTCGTCTTCGGCGGCTGGGATCTCAACGACGACGATCTCGCCTCCGCCGCCACCGGCCACGGCGTGCTCACCAAGCAGGATATCGAGAACGGCGCCCAGGTGCTGAAGGGCATCAAGCCCTGGCCGGCTGTCGGCAGCGCCAAGTTCTGCAAGAACATCGAGGGTGCCAACCGCATCGTCGCCGCCGATCACCGCGAGGCGGTCTCCGTCATCGCGAACGACCTTCGTCGTTTTCGTCTGGAGAGCAATCTCGATGAAGTCGTCGTGATCAACCTCGCCTCCACGGAACGCTGGCCCAACCTGGATGCGCCCGCACTGAACTCCCGCGAAGCTTTCGAGAAGGGTCTCGATTCCAGCGACGAGGCGATCAGCCCGGCGATGCTCTACGCCTATGCGGCGATCCAGAGCGGCGTCCCCTACGCCAACTTCACCCCGAGCGTGGCCGCCGACATCCCTGCTTTGCTCGAACTCGCCCGCGAGAACGGCGTGCCGTTGGCGGGCAAGGACGGTAAGACCGGCCAGACCATGATGAAGACCGTCCTGGCGCCGGCCCTCAAGGCTCGCGCCCTCCACGTGGATGGTTGGTTCTCCACCAACATCCTCGGCAACCGCGACGGTCTCGCCCTGAACGACAAGGATTCGCTCCAGTCGAAGCTCAACACCAAGGGTACGGTGCTGGATTCGATCCTCGGCTATCCGGTCGAGGACCATCTGGTCCACATCCACTATTACCGCCCGCGTGGTGACGACAAGGAAGCCTGGGACAATATCGACGTCACCGGCTTCCTCGGTCAGCGGATGCAGATCAAGGTTAACTTCCTCTGCAAGGATTCCATCCTGGCCGCACCCCTGGTGATCGAGATCGCTCGCGTGCTCGACCTCGCCAAGAAGCGTGGTGAGAGCGGCCCGCAGGAGCAACTCTCCTCGTTCTTCAAGGCGCCCATGGTCGCCAACGGCCACGGACCCGAGCACGATTTCGGCAAGCAGCAGCACATGCTGCTCGAGTGGCTCGGCGGCCAGCAATGATCACGTCCGATACGGGGGGCGGCATGGCCGCCCCCTTCGCGCTGCGCGAGTTGTTCGTCGAACTCAACGACCTCAAGCGCGTGCATTCCGCCGGCCGTATCGGCTCCATTGCCGAGCGGCTGTTCGCCCAAGGGTGGTCGGCGCTGACGGGCGGCGCCGATCCTGAGACGGTTACCATCGACATCACCGCCAAGGCTCTCGCGGCCTCCCGGCTCTGCGACCTCGACGCCGCTTTTCTCGCCTCTGCCGGTCTCGGCGAGGCGGAAATCGGCGACGTTCTGACGTCCGGACTCGACGCCGTCACCGCAACGGTCGACCCCGAACTGAAGCGGCGTCTGGCCGTCGCGTTGCGCTCGAACGAGGGGTTGCATGGCGGTCCTTTGCCCGCCTTCGTGGCGGCACTGAGCCACCAGCCGCGCGCCGGCGTGACCTGTCCGGGCAAGCCTCGCATCCTGCTCGAGCCGCCCGAGAACCATGCCGAACATTGCCTGATGGTGGCGATCTACGGCGTCGTCCTCAGCCCCTTTTACCGGGCTGATCCCACACTGGTTTTCCTGGCGGCCATGAGCCACCACTTCCACAACGCGGCAATGCCCGACGCCGGCTTCACCGGCGAGATGCTGCTGGGCGACCACCTCGCTCCGATCATGGCGCGGACCACCCAATGGGCTCTCGACGAGTTGGACGCCCCCTTGCGGGAGACCATAGAGCGGGCGCGTGCCATCCTGCCCGATGATGCGACGGCCGAGGGTCGCGCCTTCCACGCGGCCGATTGCATCGACCGGGTTTTGCAGATTTCACAGCACCTTAGGGCCGCCTCGCTGACCATGGACACCGTGCTGGTGGAGATGGAACTGGTCCATGCCGGTCCGGTGAAGGGCTTCCACGACCGGGTCCTCAGGGACATGCGGATTCCGTGATGGTTCGTCGCCGCATGACGGGACATCACAGATGATCCCGTTCGAACTCCTTTCCCCGGAGACGGGGAACGCGCTCAAAGCCGATACGCCGCATTCCCTCCGCGACGTCGTCACCGGTGAGCGCTGGCCGGTCATCGACGGAATTCCCTATCTGCGAATTGGCCGCTTGGAGCTTCTGGGCGCGACGCTGGACCTTCTCGATCGGGATAAACACGAGCTGGCACTGGAGGGTCTGCTCGCCGATCAAGACGATTGGTGGACCGGCCCGCCAGCAGATCCCCTCGATCTTCATGCTCTTGTGCGAGATCGTGACAGGGCGAGCCTGCGGGACGCAATGCGGTTGCTCGGCTGGGGCAGAGTCGGCGACTATTTCCTGCATCGCTGGACCGATCCGACCTTTCTCGCTGGCTTGACGTTACTCGAAGCGCATTGGAACGACCCCGTCTGCGCGTTCGAATTTGCCTGCGGCATCGGCCATTACCTGCGCGAGATGCAGATGCGCGGCGTCAAGGTGGCCGGGGCCGATGTCGTTTTCGCCAAGCTCTGGGTCGCCCGGCACTGGGTCGTCGGCGAGAAGGCGCAGCTCGTCTGTTTCGATGCTGCGTCACCGCACTGGCCGATCCCCGGCGCCCCCGTCGATCTCGTCGTGTGCAACGACGCTTTCTACTTCCTCGATGACAAGCCCGGCATTCTCGAATGCCTCCGCCACAACGCCGGCGACGATGGTTGGCTCGTTCTCAGCCACATTCACAATGCCGAGCGGCCCGGCTTCTCGGCCGGTCGCGCGGTCTCGGCCGAGGAGATCGAGGACCTGTTTCCCGATGCCCTCGTCTATGATGACGACGAACTCACCCGTGCCCTCGTGGAGAAGCGCGCGCCCTCGCCACAGCGGCCGTCCGACCTTCGCCATGTGGAAGCGTTCTCGGTGGTCGCCGGTGCAGGGATGCGGCCTGCACCCCGCGCCATCCTCGACGGACTGACATGGCCGCATGAAGGGACGTCGCTCCGGTTGAACCCCCTCTATGAGCCCGATCCTTCCGGCGGCTACGTGGTCGCATGGCCCTCGGATCGCTACGAGGCCGAATATGCCCCCAGGGTCACCTATCCACTTCGCTCGGAAGGACCGGAGACCCTCGACTGGGTCGGGGGCGAGCAATCGCCGCACGAGGATCGCGTCCGCCGCCGCGAATTCGTCGACTTGCCGGAGCGCTGGTGATGGGTGATTCCATCGGATGGGGCATCGTCGGCTACGGCTGGGTGGCACGGGATTACATGGCTCCGGGCATCCGCGCGGCGGGTCATCGGCTCGTGGCCGTGTCCGATCCCGGAGAAGCTTCGCGCGCCGCTGCCGAGCGAGAAGGCGCGCGTACCCTTCCTGACCTGGCCGGATTACTGGCCGAACCGGAGGTCGAGGCCGTCTATGTGGCGACCCCCAATCACCTCCACCGTGAGGCGGTCGAGGCCTTGGCGGCATCGGGCAAGGCCGTGCTGTGCGAGAAACCGATGGCGGCCTCGCTCTCCGATGCCGAGGCCATGGTCGCGGCTGTGCGAAATGGTGGCATCTTCTACGGCACGGCCTTCGACCAGCGCCATCATCCGGCCCACCGGGCCATGCGCACCGCGATCCGCGACGGGCGCATCGGCGCCGTGACCACCATCCGCATCGTCTATGCCTGCTGGCTCGATCGGGCTTGGACCTCGTTCGCCGGCCAGGACAATTGGCGTATCGACCCGCTTAAAGCGGGCGGCGGCGCGCTCATGGATCTAGCGCCTCATGGCATCGATCTCGTCGATTTTCTTCTCGATGAATCGATCGAGGATATCGCCGCTCTGACCCAGGCAAGGGCCCAGGATTACGCTGTCGATGACGGCGCGCTCCTCATCGGCCGCACCGGTTCCGGCATCCTCGCCAACCTGCACGTCGCCTATAATTGCCCGGATGCCCTGCCGCGTCGCCGTCTCGAAGTGATTGGCACCGGTGGCGCGCTCACGGCCGTCGACACGATGGGACAGGTCGCCGGAGGCACACTTTTCATCACCGATGGTGCGAGTGGGCAGACCGAGCCAGTCGCCTTCGATGCCGAGGCCTCGCCCTTTCTCGAACAGGTCCGTGCCTTCGGCTCTGCCCTGCGCCGACCCGCCGAGCGCGACGCATACAGCGCTGAGCGCGACCTCCACACGATGCGGCTGCTGACGCGGGCTTATGCTGGCTGTCGGAGTGCCCGGGTCAACGAGGACTAGATCGGGACGCAACCCTTCTTCCTAACGTGGTCTCATCCTGAAGGTGCTGCCAAGCTGCTTCGAAGGACTTTTCCCAGGATCACCCTCGGCTCTGGGAGCCCTTTCGAAATCGCAGCTTAGCTGGGGCACTGCGGGGTGAGGTCGGCGGTTGGATTACCTAAACCTGAGGGACGATCGACGTGAGCGAACACGACCAGGACGCCAGGGCGCGTGATCCGCGCATCAAGGCCCCCCGTCCCTACACCTACGGCGGACCACGCATCATCGAGGGTCTGCCAGCGTCTTTGCCCGAGCCGGTGCGTGCCTATCTCGACATTCTTCCGAAGGGGCGCATCGTCGGCTTCCCTCTGGCCCCTCTCGACCGGACGGGTATTCCGGTCTGGTTCGTCTCGCTGTTCCTCGACGATCCGTTCTTTATCGGCGCCATGCCGAGCGGCATCGGCTACGGCGCCACCGATGACGAGGCGCTCATCGGCGCGGTCGCGGAGATCGCCGAAAATCTGATGCCGTCGCTCGCGGTGATGCCGCGCAAGAAGGAACGGGGCTCCTACAACGACCTCGCCAAGGTCTTCGGCGCCGCGGCGGTGGCCGACCCGCTCACCCTGTGCCTGCCCGCCGGTTCCCCGGTCGGCCGGAACACGGTTCTGGAATGGACGCCGAGCGTCCGGCCGCGCACCGGCGAAACCGTGCTGATGCCCCTCGACATCGCGGCCACCGATTATTTCGAGCTGTCGGAAGGCTACAAGCCTTTCACAAACCTGATCACGAACGGTCTCGGCGCCGGGCCGGACGTCGATTTTGCCCTGGGCCACGGCCTGCTCGAACTGCTTCAGCGTGACGGCAACGGGCTGCTGTTCCGCGCCCTCGACCAGGGCGTCATGCTCGATCTCGACGGGATCGGTCCCGAGAACAGGGCGATGCTCGAGCGTCTCGACGATCTCGGTATCCGCGCGCTGCCGAAATTCGCCACCGACCAGTTCGGTCTCACGAACATCTATGTCGTCGGCTACGACAGGAATCCCGCCGACGCGCCGGTCCCCGTCGCCCTCTCCGCCTGTGGCGAAGCCTGCGACCCGGACCGCGAGCGGGCCCTCCGCAAGGCACTCCTTGAATTCCAGGCGGCCCGCGTTCGTAAGGCCTTCGGGCATGGTCCCCTGAGCTTCGCCGAGCGGGTGACGCCGCCGGGCTACGTCCAGGCTTTCATCCAGAAGGCACTGCCGAGCCTCGATCTGGAAGAGAGCCGTGCCCTAAAGGCAATGCTGGAATGGATCGTCCTGCCGCCTGAGGGCCTGCGCGATGTCCTGAAGGACAGTGTCTATTCCGAGCGAAGCACGAAGGCCTTCACCGATCTGCCGACCGCCCCGGCACCGGATGGCCATGCTCGCGGCCGCATCGCCCGCGAACGTCTCGAAGCGTCGGGTTTCGACGTTCTCTATGTCGATTGCTCGCCGCCGGGTGGTGGCGTCGGCGTGGTCAAGGCGATCGTGCCGGGGCTGGAGGTCGAGACGATGAGCTATCACCGCATCGGCGAGCGCAACACCGCCAAGCTCATCGAGCGGGATCACCCGCTGATTTCATTCGGCGAGCCCAGCGAAACGAGGCTGCCCGTGCGGCTTACGCCCGAAGCGATCGAGCGTCTCGGCGGCCAGCCGCTCTTCGACGTCGCGTTGGCGGACGAAATCGTCGGGCGCCATTACCCGCTCTATCGCGAGCCGGAATCGCACCACGCGCCGTTCCGTCTCGAGCAGCAGGGACGCGCCGCATGAGTCTGCGCTTCGCCTACAACACCAACGGTACGGCCAACCATCGCCTGAACGACGCCATCGATCTCATCGCCGATGCCGGCTATCAGGGCGTGGCGCTCACCCTCGACATCCATCATCTCGATCCGTTCTCGGAGAATTGGACCCAGGAGGCCCAGCGCCTGTCGAGCCGCCTACAAAGGCTCGGCCTCGGGAGCGTCATCGAGACGGGTGCCCGCTTCCTCCTCGACCCCAAGGCCAAGCACGAGCCGACCTTGGTAAGCGGCGACGCTTCCGGACGCGCGAGGCGCATCGGTTTCCTGAAGCGCGCGGTGGACATCGCCGTCATCCTGCATTCCGAAGCGGTTTCGTTCTGGGCCGGCGTGCCCAAACCCGGCATCGATCGTGATGAGGCCCGGCTCTGGCTCGGCGAGGGCATCGCCGAGATCGTCGCCTATGCTGCGGAGCAGGGTATCGTCGCCTGCCTGGAGCCCGAGCCGGGCATGCTGATCGAGACCCTCGACGATTTTGCCGACCTGAACATCGAAGGCCTCAGGCTTGCTCTCGATACCGGTCATTGCCTCGTCACGGGCGAGCGAGACCCGGCCCTGGCCGTAGCGGAATTCGCCGACCGCATCGGCACCGTGGCGATCGAGGACATGGCGCGCGGAGAGCATATCCATCTGCCCTTCGGCGAGGGCGACATGGACGTCCCGAGCGTCCTCGACGCCCTCGACGGCATCGGCTTCCAGCGCCTCATCTGCGTCGAACTCTCCCGCGAGAGCCACCGCGCCGACGTGATGGTGCCGATATCGCTCGATTACCTGAGGACCTGCCGCAACCACAAAGCCGAGGTGAGCGCGTGAGGATCTGCTTCGTCAGCCGCCGTTATTTTCCGGCGATCTCAGGCATGAGCGTCTACGCGCAGAACCTTCTGCGCGAACTCGTGGCCGCCGGCCATGACGTGACGATGGTCAGCCAGTACCGGGGCGATGCGTTCGGCACTCGCGTCTATGGCGGTGGGCCACCACCTTCCGTGCCGGGTGTACGCGTCATCGGCCTCGAACAGGTGGGCGAGCAGACGAACGGCGATTTCGAGCGCGACATCGACACGATGGTCGAGACCATCGTGTCAGAACATCGCATACGCCCGTTCGACGTGCTCCATGCGCAATACGGCTATCCGACCGGCTGGGCGACGCTACTGGCCTCGAAGCGGATCGGAATTCCCAACGTCGTCTCGATCCAGGGGGGCGATGGCCACTGGGTCGGCTCCTGTTGCGAGACCCATCGCATCGCCATGTGCGAAGTGCTGGCCCATGCCAACGCCCTCCTCATCGGTGGCCGCTCCTTCGTGGGGGAGGTCTGCGACCGGCTGGGTTCCGACCCGGACCGCTTCACCATTGTGCCCGGCGCCGTCGATACGGCGCGCTTCACGCCCGGTGTCCCCGGGCATGCGGGGCCGGTGCGACTGTTCTATCATGGTCGCGTCGATCGCCGGAAAGGTGTGCTCGACTTCATCGACGCCCTGGGTCTGTTGCGCGCGCGCGGGGTCCCGTTCGAGACGACGATCTCCGGCATCGGGCCGGACGTGGATTCCTCGAAGGTACGCGCCGCTGAATTGAACTTTTCCGAGGCCGAAATCCGCTTCACCGGCTACGCCGATTACGACACCGTACCCGACCTCTACCGCCAGGCGGATGTCTTCGTCTCGCCGACCTATGCGGAGGGTTTCTCCAACACGATCCTCGAGGCCATGGCGGCGGGGCTCGCTGTGGTTTCCACCCATGCGGTGGGCGTGTCCGACTGCCTGCGCGACGGCGAAAACGGCCTCTTGGTACAGCCCGGCGACGTGGCTTCCCTGGCGGATGCGCTTCAGCGCGTCATCGAGGACAAGAACTTGCGCCAGCGGCTTGCAGCGGACGGGCTCGATGAATGCCGCCGCGTCTATTCCTGGACCGCCGTCGGTCGCCAGATCATGGACATCTATGCCGAGGTAGTTGGACAGCGGCCGCATACGACGTTCGATGAGGTTCTGCCGCACGATCCGAACTGCCGCTTCCGCGCAGAACCGCATCTGCTCTGACCATGCCCGTCGCCCTCGCACTCTCGCCTCATCTCGATGACGCCGCCTTCTCCTGTGGCGGCACTCTGGCGACGCTGGCCGATGCCGGCTGGACGATCGTAATGGTGACGATCTTCACCGCCTCCGTCCCCGATCCCAAAGGCTTCGCGCTCGCTTGCCAGACCGACAAGGGTCTAGGTCCAGAGGTCGACTACATGTCGCTTCGGCGGGCCGAGGATCGACGAGCAGCAGAGGCGCTCGGCATCGCTCCTCCTTTGCATCTCCCGTTCCGCGAGGCCCCCCATCGCGGTTACGGCGCGCCCGCCGACCTTTTTGCCGCTCCAAGGGATGACGATGACATCGTCGGTGCGCTCGCCGATGCGGTCTTCGCACTTATCAAAGACGTGTTGCCCGATCTCATATTCGCCCCTCAATCCGTGGGCGGCCATGTCGATCACGTCCAGCTAGTACGGGCCATTGGTCAAGTGGCGGGGGATGCGCCCATCCTGTGGTGGCGGGATTTCCCCTACACGGTGCGTCATACGCAGCCGCAGGAGCCGTTTGGGTCCCGCTTCGCCAAATTGCCCGAGCACGCGGTTCACTATTGTGCGAGCGCGGAAGAGAAGAAGGCGCTCGCCTGCGCTGCCTACGCCACCCAACTCGGATACCAGTTCGGCGGCGTCGAGGGTCTGCTGCGTCGGCTCGCAGATGAGGCACGGTCAGAGCGGTTCCGACTAGCGGGCGTGCTCCCCTTGCAAGCCGCCGTGTTGTTCAAGGATCATGCTACCGTTTCCTGAACCGACCCGGCCCAGGAGCTTGGCCGATCCGGAGCAGCTCGCTATCCGCCGCTCACTGCTGGAGGCTGATCGCTTCATCCCCCTGCGACGCCTGGCGCGGTCGATCGCCATCGAACGATCGGCGGAGGTGCCGGATCCCGATCCGCTCGATGGCGGTACGGAAGCACGGCTCCTCCTTCTCCTCGAAACACCGGGCCCCGGCATCGGCCGTACCGGCTTCGTCTCCCGTGACAACCCCACCGGGACCGCTGCCAACCTGTTCCGCTTCATGGCGGAGGCTGGCATCGCTCGGCGCGAGAGCCTCATCTGGAACGCAGTACCCTGGGTCATCCACGCGCCGGGAGCCGTCAACCGTGCTCCGCGGAAAGCCGAGATTGCGACGGCCACCACCTATCTCGCTCCCCTCATCGAGTTGCTTCCGGCGCTCGAGGTCGTTGTCCTCGCCGGCCGTGTCGCTGGTCTGTCGCGTGAAACGCTCCGGCGCCTGCGGCCGGCGATACCGCTCATCGCCGTCCCGCATCCGAGCCCAACCTACGTTTGCACGTCGCCAGAGGTCGCCCAACGGATCGCTATCGGTCTTAGCGAGGCAGCTGCGATCCTGCGGGGGATCTCTTCGTCACCAACTCAAGAGGGCAGATGACTGGCCTTCCGGACACAAAGACCCTAAATGCCGGGTCACGGGCCGCGGTCCGGCAAAAGCTCGGTCCCGTTCCACGCCGCCGTCGAGGTTGGTCGGGAAGGCCGGCGGAGGCGGACGCCGACGACATGAATTTTGCGGGAGAGCATCAGCGGCGCGCCGAATCCGACGCGGCCAGCGCCTTGGCGACGTCCGAGGCCGAAGATTGCGCGCCGCCCGTGCCCAAGCGCTCCTACAAGAATCGATACGCCTGGCTGGGCACCGCTGCCAGCATCGTCATCTTCGCCGTGTCGCTCGGCGTGCTGTGGAAGCTCTCTCAGCAGGTCACCTGGGCCGAATTGCACGCGGCTTTGACGGCGGCGACCGGGGAACAGCTCAGCCTGGCCTTCCTGTTCGTCGGGGTGAGCTATCTCTTCCTAACCTGCTACGACGCTCTCGCACTCCGCCAACTCAAGATCAAAGTCCCCTACAGGACGACCGCGCTCGCCTCGTTTACCAGCTACGCCGTGAGCTTCACCCTGGGGTTCCCCCTCCTGACAGCGGGGACGATCCGCTATTGGATCTACTCGAAGAAGGGGTTGAGTGCGTCGAAGATCGCGGCGCTCACCGTTATTGCCGGCTTCACCTTCTGGCTTGGCATGGGCGTCGTCCTTGGGCTCAGTCTCGTCGCCGAGGCCGGGCAATTAGCGGCGCTGACCTTTACCAGCATACGCCTTAACCAGGGCGTTGGCTTCGCGGCCCTGCTCATGGTATTCGGCTATCTCGGCTGGGTCTCGCTCAAGCGCCGCCACGTGAGGGTGAAAGGCTGGTCCCTGGAGCTTCCCGGCGCGACGGTGTCCATGAGCCAGATGGTGGTGGGCATCGGCGATGTCTGCGCGGCAGCGGCCACGCTCTACGTCCTGCTTCCGGCGGGTTCGACCATCGGTTTCACGACTTTCGTCGGCGTCTACGTGCTAGCGGCCATGTTGGGTATCGCCTCGAACGCGCCGGGCGGGCTCGGCGTGTTCGAGGCCACGATCCTCCTCGCCCTGTCGAGCCTGCCACGAGATCAGGTCCTCGGCTCGCTGCTGCTGTTCCGGGTTTGCTACTACCTCGTTCCCTTCGTCGTCGCCCTGGCGATGCTCGGATTCTACGAGATCGTCCGGCGTATGCGCGAATCGTCTCCTTCCGCGTCTGATGGGTCCTAAGCAATGTCTCCAATCCTGGAACGCTAAGCGATGGCCCGGGGCGCGCGAAGATCGGCCTGGATCGGCGCAGGGATCGCCGTCGCGATTACGACCTCGGCCGCTTCCCTCAAAGGTGATCTCAATGTCATTACTATCGCCTTTGGAGCGGCTGCCATCGCCGCCGGTGGCCTTGCCGGCAGTCTGAGCCGGCCCCGAACAGTCGCTCTCCCGGAGAGAACCGCTCGCCAGCGGCATTCCATCGCCGAAGCCCTGCTGGCGAACATCCCCGATCCGGTGATCCTTGTGGATCGGCGCAGCGTGGTCATCGAAGTCAATCCGGCAGCACGTACGCTTCTGCCGGCATTGAAGGTCAAGCACCCGCTTTCCTTCGCCTTGAGAGCCCCAGACGTACTGGACGGGATCGAAGAGGTGCTCCGCACGGGCGCCCCGCTGAAGACGCTCTACACGACGCGTGTGCCGACGGAACGGGCCTTCGAGGTTCAGATCGGCGCGCTGCCCATGCCGGACGGGCCGGGGGGCGGACAGCCCAACGTGGTCCTGTTCCTTCGCGATCTCACAGCGGCGCGTCGCCTCGAGGCGATGCGGGTCGATTTCGTCGCCAATGCCAGCCACGAGCTTCGCACGCCGCTCGCCTCACTTCTGGGTTTCATCGAGACCCTGCAGGGGCCGGCTAAAGGCGATGCACCCGCAAGGGAGAAATTCCTGGGCATCATGAAGACCCAGGCACAGCGCATGGCGCGCCTCGTCGATGACCTGCTTTCGCTCTCTCGTATCGAGTTGCGCGAGCACGTTCCGCCGACACAGATCGTCGATCTCGGTCAGATCGCGCGGCAGATGGTGGATATGCAGGGGCCGCTAGCGCGCGAGCGCGGCGTGACCATCACCCTCGACGCGCCGGACGCCGCCTATGCGGTTCTAGGAGAACGCGACGAACTCACTCGCGTGGTCGAGAATCTCGTAGAGAATGCGGTCAAGTACGGCGGCGGCAACGTGGTGGTCGGCCTCGAACGGACCTTGCGCTCGGCATTCGGAAAACCACTGATCGCACTGAGCGTGAAAGACGACGGACCCGGCATCGCGCCCGAGCATATTCCCCGCCTGACCGAACGGTTCTACCGGGTCGATGTCGCATCGAGCCGCCAGAAGGGCGGGACAGGCCTCGGCCTCGCCATCGTCAAGCATATCGTCAATCGCCACAGCGGCAGGCTCGTCATCGAGAGCGAACTCGACCGGGGCACGACCGTCCGTGCCCTGCTCCCGGAACAGCCATCGACCGGAGGAGCGTCGACGACCGGATGATCCGGGTCGGTCAGTTCCGGCTGGTGCCGAGGCGCCTATATTGCGCCTCAATGATGGCCTTCAGCACAGGCAGGAAAGGCGAGGGGCTCAAGCGCTGGTCGACGGCACGGTCCAGCATGCTGAGAGCAGCCACCTGCTTCGCCGGGCCGGGAAACGTCGCGAGATAGGTCTCGATACAAGCATTCGCCTCTGCCTCACCCGCCGGGATGTCGGAGGTGATCAGCGCGCTCAGGGTTCGCATGCAGGTGTCGAGAGGCTGTATCATCGCCTCCCTATGACAAGGAAACGCCCCGGACGCCATGCACACGCGACGTGATGAGCCATGCGTCGCAGCCTTGACCATCCCACGATGGGAAGCCCCACATAGTCGTCCATGGATAACGTGATCGCTCCCCCGAGGCAGCGTCCCGGCACGGGACGTCGTCTCACTCTTCCCGTTGCCGGCATGAGCTGCGCGTCCTGCGTCGGCCGCGTCGAACGGGTGCTCGCCGCACTTCCCGGCGTATCGGAAGTGTCCGTCAATCTCGCCACCGGACGGGCCAGCCTCATCCTCCACGGCGACCCTGCCCATGCCGTCGCTGCCATCGGAAAGGCCGGTTACGAGGTGCCGGAGGCGGTGACGGAGTTGTCTGTCCGTGGCTTATCCTGCGCCTCATGCGTCGGTCGCGTGGAGCGCGCGCTTCGCGCCGTCGCCGGTGTGACGATGGCCAACGTGAATCTTGCCACCGGGCGGGCGACGGTGCGCCATGCTGACGGCGTCATTACGATCGCGGATCTCATCGAAGCCGCGAACGCTGCCGGTTACGACGCATCGGGCATCGAGAACGGGGGAGGGGACGCGCAGGCGAACCGGCAAGAGCGCGAGACCATCGGCCTTCGGCGGGATCTCATCTTCTCAGTCGTGCTGTCGGCGCCCATCGTCATCCTCGACATGGGAGGACATCTGCTCCCTGGCTTCGGCGACGCGATCCATGCCCATTTCGGAGACGCAGCCGGAATGGTGCAGGCCGTTCTGGCGACGCTCGTCCTGGCGTGGCCGGGGCGGCGCTTTTTCCGTCGAGGGATTCCCGCTCTATTGAACGGTCATCCCGATATGAACGCCCTCGTCGCTCTCGGGTCGGGAGCGGCCTATGTCTACTCCCTGGTTTCGGTCCTCGCTCCCCAGATTCTGCCGCCGGGAACGGCGCATCTGTACTTCGAGGCCTCCGTTCTCATCGTCACCCTGATTCTCCTCGGCCGCGTCCTTGAGGCCCGCGCAAAGGGGCGCACGGGGGCGGCGATCGCACGCCTGGTCGCCCTGGCGCCTTCCACGGCCCGAATCGTGCGGGACGGCCGCGAGGACGACATTCCCCTGGCTGACTTGCGGCTCGGCGATATCGTTCGAGTCCGCCCGGGGGAACGTGTGGCTGCGGATGGAGTGGTTGTAGCGGGTAGGAGCTTCGTCGATGAGAGCATGATCACCGGCGAGCCGGTGCCCGTGGCGAAGGACGAAGGCGACCGCACGGTGGGCGGCACGCTGAACACCAATGGCAGCCTCGATCTGCGCGTCGACACGATCGGCGCGCAAACGGTGCTGGCGCAGATTGTAACAATGGTCCAGGCGGCGCAGGGCACCAAGCTTCCGATCCAGGCTCTCGTCGACCGGGTGACGGGTTGGTTCGTCCCGGCGGTTCTCGGCGCTGCGTTGGTGACGTTCCTGGCGTGGCTGGCATTCGGACCGAGCCCCGCTCTCGGCTTCGCCCTCGTGAACGCCATCGCCGTTCTGATCATTGCCTGCCCCTGCGCCATGGGGTTGGCGACGCCGACCTCGATCATGGTCGGCACGGGGCGTGCGGCAGAACTGGGCGTGCTGTTCCGCAACGGTGCCGCCTTGCAGGCTCTCCGCGACGCCAAGGTCGTCGCCTTCGACAAGACCGGGACGCTCACCGAGGGTAAGCCCGCACTCACCGACTTCGTGGTGGCACCGGGCTTCGAGGCGGATACAGTGCTGGGACTTGCAGCATCCGTCGAAGCCCGCTCGGAGCATCCGGTCGCGCGCAGCATCGTCGATGCGGCTCTGAATCGGGGCCTTACTCTCATTCCTCCAGATCGATTCGAGGCTTTACCCGGCCACGGTGTCGAGGGGAGCGTCGACGGGCGGAAAGTCATCGTCGGTGCGCGACGCCATATGGACAGGCTCGGCATCTCCGTGGCCGATCTGGCGGAAGCTGCATCCCGGCTGGAGGGTACGGGAAAAAGCCCCCTCTACGTCGCTATCGGGGGACGGATCGCCGCCCTCGTCGCCGTATCCGACCCTATCAAGGTAGGTGCAGCCGAGGCCGTCTCGGCGCTCAAGGCACAAGGTTTGGTCGTCGCCATGGTGACGGGTGATGCGCGGGGAGCTGCCAGCGGCGTCGCGGCAAGGCTCGGGATCACCGAGGTCGCCGCCGAAGTGCTCCCCGGCGGTAAGGTCGAGGCCGTGCAAGCCTTGCGGGCCCGGTTCGGACCTGTGGCTTTCGTGGGGGATGGTATCAACGATGCGCCAGCCCTCGCCGAAGCCGAGATCGGCATTGCCATCGGGACCGGTACCGACATTGCCGTGGAGAGCGCCGACGTGGTGCTGATGGCGGGTGCTCTATCCGGCATCGTCTCCGCCATTGCGCTCTCGCGTGCAGTGATGCGCAACCTCGCGCAGAACCTGTTCTGGGCTTTCGCCTACAATGTGGCCCTGATCCCGGTGGCGGCGGGCCTGCTTTACGTTTTCGGCGGACCCCTGCTGTCGCCGGTTCTGGCCGCGGGCGCCATGGCACTGTCGAGCGTATTCGTCCTCGCCAACGCCCTTCGCCTCCGGCATGCCGGAGATCGGGGATGAGCGGTTCCGTCACCATCGGCGAGGCGGCGAAGGCCACGGGCGTCTCGGCCAAGATGATCCGGTATTATGAGGAGACCGGCCTCCTGCCACCGGCAGACAGGACGGCCTCCGGTTACCGGCTCTATGCCGAGAACGACTTGCACACCTTGCGCTTTGTGCGCCGATCCCGTGATCTCGGCTTTTCCGTTGAGGATATCGCCGGCCTCCTCGCCCTTTGGCAGGATCGCGGACGTGCCAGCGCCCAGGTGAAGGCCCTGGCCGTGCACCATCTGACGGATCTGCGCCGCCGCATCGCCGAGTTGGAGGCGATGGCTCGCACCCTGACGTCGCTTGCGGATCATTGCAGCGGTGATTCCCGGCCGGATTGCCCCATTCTCGATGACCTCGCCGCAGAGCATTCGCCACAGTCACGAAGTCCTCGCCGGACGAAGCCGCTCTCCCGCTAGCCCCTGGCGCCACGTTCTGCACATGATCCGTCGGCCGCAGCCTTTTAAATCGATCTAAATGGCCTCGCCATTGCTGGGATGCGCTATGGTCGGGAGGCTCTGCCCGAGACGAGGCAAGACGCGCGAAGAGACGTGACACCATGCCCATCGTCGACCGGATCGCAGCTCTGGCGGATGAGATCACCGCATGGCGGCACGACCTCCACGCCCATCCGGAGCTGCAATACGACGTCCATCGCACCGCCGGCTTCGTCGCCGACAAGCTGCGGGATTTCGGCTGCGACGAGATTGCCACCGGCATCGGTCGCACCGGAGTCGTCGGCCTCATCCGGGGGCGGTCGCACGGTTCGAACCGTGCCATCGGCCTGCGCGCGGACATGGACGCGCTACCGATCCAGGAGGTGCGGGATCTGGCCTATCGTTCCACCGCGCCGGGGCGGATGCATGCCTGTGGCCACGATGGCCATACCGCGATGCTTCTCGGCGCCGCCAAGTACCTCGCCGAGACCCGTGATTTCGACGGGACCGCAGTGATGATCTTCCAGCCTGCGGAAGAGGGCGGCGGCGGCGGCGAAGCTATGGTCCGAGACGGAATGATGGAGCGTTTCGGCGTCGAGACCGTCTATGGCCTGCATAATATTCCAGGCCTGGAACTCGGCCGTTTCGCGATCCGTCCCGGCCCGATCATGGCGTCCACCGACCGCTTCACCATCACGATCGAAGGGCGCGGCGGCCATGCCGCGCAACCGCATCTCGCCATCGACAGTGTTCTCGTGGCGAGCCATGTCGTGATCGCACTGCAATCGGTGGTCGCTCGTAGTATCAACCCGCTGGAAAGTGGCGTGGTGTCGGTCTGTGCCCTCGAAGCCGGCGATGCCTTCAACGTACTGCCCCAGCAGGTGACCATGCGGGGCACCATGCGCGCGCTTTCGAAGACGGTGCGCGCCACCATGCAGGAGCGCATCGGCGCCATCGTGGCGAACACCGCCGCCGCCTACGGTGCCAGCGCCCGCGTGGATTACAGCGGCGGATATCCGGTGACCGAGAACCACCCGGCCGAAGCGGATTTCATCGCCGACGTGGCGGCGGGCATCGTAGGCGAGGAACGAGTGGAGCGTGATGTCGCGCCGATGATGGCGGCGGAGGATTTCTCCTACATGCTGGCTCACCGGCCCGGCGCCTATATCTTCCTGGGCAATGGTGACAGCGCAGGCCTCCACCATCCGCATTATGATTTCAATGATGCCGCCATTCCGTACGGCGCCTCGCTCTGGGCTCGGGTAATCGAGACGGCGCTGCCAGCTCGCTGATCGTCTCGGAGACAGCAGGCCGTCGCAGCCGCCACGGACTGCGATTGATCTGTCACGTTGCGGGGCAGGGCACGCCACCGGGGAGTATGATCTCCTTCCCGTTGGTGGCGCGAACCGGCCAAGTCACTTCTTTCTCGAACGAGAAGGAGGTCAACGCCGGAAAGACAGGAAAGACAGGCTTATAGGAGATCGTCATCTTTGCGATGACATAGCGAGCCCGCTTCGTAGCTTCCGATGGGGGTGGCGCACCAAGGATCGTGGAAGCTGCATATTTCGGGGCGTTGACCGCCGTGCTCGAGCAGACCTTGGCTATGAGGGATCCGTCGTTCTGCTGGTAAACGCCCGCCGCCGTGAGGACGATCTTTGCTCCGCTGGCGTCGTAGGGCGCCATGATGTTGCGGCCAAGTTTATAGACGCCCTCTATCTCCGTCGTGGTCAATGTCGTTCGGGAGATCAGATCCGCCATCGAACGCGCGGCGCGATTGGCATGCTGTCCTGTCGTGTAAGCACGCGGCAACTCGATCGAACCCATGAAAAGCAGAATCATCACGGGGGCGATGAGGGCGAATTCCATGGCGGAAACGCCCGACTGGTCGGTGATCATCCGTCGACACTGAATGATCGCCCGCATCAATTCGCCTGACATTTTCCCTGCGCGTATGGCTCCGCGCGAAAGACCACCATCGAACGGATCATTTGCTCGTTGTTGGGGAGAGGCGGCAGCATCAGCTTCGACGTTGGAAAATAGCGAGGTATCGCCGCGATCGCGCAGATCGTCACGATGTCGTCTCCGTTGGGACACTCGAACTTCTTTCCGAAGCCCGTCGCTATCGACTGGCTCACATTATCGTAGGGCGAGCAGGTCACGAGGGTGTTGCTGCTCTCCGTGGCAGTGACCTCGATCTTGATCTTGTCCGTGCTGCAGTCGAACAGCGTGGCACCTCTACACATTTCCTGAATGAGCCGGATCGCTGGACTACTACTGTTGGATCCTTGCTGAAACGTGCCGGTGAAGACGGCCCGCGCCGCCCGATCGAGGGCGTTGTCGAACGAGATCTGGGCGACCATCAACATGGCGCCTTCGATCAACGCACCGAGCAGCATGAAGAACGGAACACCGACGATCCCGAACTCGACCGCCGTTACGCCGCGACGATTGCCTGGAAAATCCCGGAATGAGCGCGAAAGCAGGCGTGACGGCCAGCGGATCCTCATCGCGAAATCCGCATCTCGCTCATCTGCGACCCAATAGCCCTGAAGGCGTCGGTCAGCGTCGCGGAATTCTGGACATCGTAGAACTTGTCGGTGCCGCTCGCACAGTTGCGGAGGATGTCGCTGGCCCCTTCCGTTACCTCGACGCGGACCGTGAAGATGGTGATACCCGCATTCTTTATGTTCGTGCAAAGGGTTGAGAGCCGTGCATTCATGGCAGCCGTCCGGGTCGCGGTCGTGTTGGCATTGGTCCACATACGATTTTGCCAGCTGAAGCCGAGGCCAGAATAGATCGATGCATTCGCGGACGAGCTGACAGAGGAAGCGTTCTGTCCGTCCGTCATCAGGATCACGAACTTCCGAGTGTTCTTTTCGTCATACGGCACACCCTCCGCGAAGGGGCCGTTCGGCGACAGCAGATGCCATCCCCAGACCAGACCCATAGCGATGTTCGTATCGCCGACGATGGTCATCGCGTTGATCGCGTTGGTGAGCGTAGATTGTGCCGTGGTGAGGCGCGTGATGGGCTGGAGCTCGCATCCGGAATTCGGCCCGTAGCGATAGGGGACGGTGTCGCTGATCCGGCCCTTTTGTAAGATGGGATTCCTGGAATATTTTGTGATCTGGCCCTGCCGCGTCCGATGGTCGGCCACTGTCGATGTGGTCGTGTAGTCGCTCATGTAATCGTTGACGGCGTTCCAGTCCTTGTCGGATTCGTCGGGTGCGAAGAAGGGCACGAACAGGGTATTGGGATTGGCGATCGACGGCGGTGTATCCTGAACGTCGTAGGGCGCTGGCCTGCTCTCGACGCACCCGCCCCAAGCGACCCCCATTTGGCGGAAAAGGGTCAGGCGGTTCGCCGGGGAGACAAAGATACTCGAGTGATAGGAGGCCTTCGCATCCTTATCGAGCCATGACTGGGTTGCATTCGATGGACCGACATTCACGGTCATCGAGAACGGGACGATTCCGATTTTCAGGGCGTTGGGCTTAGCGGGATCGGCCTCTCTGAATAGACTCGTGACAAGGTCGTTAGCGGCTGCCTTCAAGTTGGTGATCTTCGAACCGCTCATCGATCCGGTATTGTCTAGAACGAGAGCGATCTCGAGATTGCCCGACCCGCGTATACCTGCTGCCGTGACTGAGACAGGGAAGGAATTATAGCCCGCGATCCTAGTCACGCTGGTCGGGCTCTTGGCGATGACCGAAACGGTGATCGTATTCTCCACCCGTGCAACAGTGACCTTCGTGTCGGCGTCCACCAACCTGGGAGCGGCAGCCCTGATCTGGTTCTCGGCCCTGGTCTGAAGCTCGGCAGTTGTCGTGGCCACCGGGAGCTTGAGCAGCGAGATAACTGTTGAATCGGCGGCATCCTGAAGACCCTGTTGGGCCATCGAATTCACGCCGTAATCGATCACCAATCCCGACAGCATCAGCAGGGGAACAGCGAGCAGGCCGAAGAAAATGGCGATCGCACCGTCGGTATCCCGGCGGAAGCGCGTCAGCAGGATCGTTGCAGAAAGTTCGCTTCGGCTCGTCATAGAGCCACGCGTAGAACGAACTTTCTAATGGAAAAGTAAATCTCTCCCGCCAACGGCTGTCGGCGAGAGATAAGGATATGTGAGCGTCAACAACTCGTAAGTTAAACGGAAGAATTTGAGCCCGTCGATACAATCGGCGCTCGACAAGATACTACTATCGGTAGCAGTGCTTCTACCTATTTCACGACTGACGCGCGGTACCACCAAGGTGGAAAACGCGGTGCGGGACGAGTTCACCGCGCTCGACATCGCCTACGGCCACGAGGATGCCGCCGCAGGTCGCAAAGGCCTTGCCTTCCGTTGGGGCATCTTGTCCCCGCAGCAGGACGGGTTGGCCCCGCATGAGCCGTAACGCCATGTCCCGTGAGACGGCCACCGAAACGACCGCATCGAGCGCAGTCTCCACCGGACGGAGATGTGCGGCGTTTCCATCCGGTCCACCCTCTTCGAGGGTGGCGACGAGGCAGGCCTCAGCCTCCGCGAAGGGCCCGACGCGCGTGCGGCGCAAGGCGGAGACATGCCCGTAGCAGCCGAGCACCCGGCCGAGATCGCGGGCGATGGCGCGCACATAGGTGCCCTTGCCGCACTCTGCCGCGATGATCGTGCGATCGGGCGTATGTTCCACCACGGAGAGATGGTCGATCTGGACCGGACGCGCCACGAGCTCCACCACTTCGCCGTCGCGAGCGAGATCGTAGGCACGTTCACCGGCGATCTTGATCGCCGAGTAGCGCGGCGGCACCTGCTCGATGGCTCCGACGAAGGCGGGCAGCGCGGCCTCTACGAGCGCGCGGTCCGGCCGTGTGTCGCTTGTCGCAACCGGACGGCCTTCCGCATCGTCGGTATCCGTCTCGATGCCCCAGGTCACGGTGAAGATGTAGGCCTTGCGGCCATCCATGACGAAGGGGACGGTCTTGGTTGCCTCGCCGAGGGCGATAGGCAGGATGCCGGAGGCCAAAGGATCGAGCGTTCCGGCATGGCCCGCCTTCTTCGCATTGAAGGCGCGCTTCACCACCGCGACCGCATGGGTCGAGGTCATTCCGACGCCTTTGTCCAGGATGACCCAACCGTTCACATCGCGACGCTTGGGCCTATCGGAGGCTTGGCCGCGCTGCTGGCGGCGACCCTGTGAGGGTCTTTCCTCGCCGGAACGGTGGGGCGACGGAGTGGCGACGTCGGGATTCTCGATCGTCGGATCGTTGATCATGATGTCCTCGTCGGCGGCGCGATGGAAGCGGCAGCTTTGGCAGCCCCGTAATCCCTATCGACGCCAGGGTCAGTTCTTGATGGGGTGTAACGCGAGGCGTCCGCTTTCCGGGTCCAATGAACCTCGTCGAGATGGCCGAACCTACGCGCCTGCGTCCGGCTCGTCCGCATCGCGCGGCTGCGATTCGAGATCGCGCCGCACCTTCTCGGACCTGAGAAGGGCGTCGATCCGATCCGCTTCGTCGAAGGTCTCGTCTCGCAGGAAGCGTAGATCGGGCGCAAATTTCAAATTCACCCGGCGGGCAACTTCCTGACGCAGTGCTTTCTTGTTGCGTTCAAGAGCCGCGATAACCGGTTTCTCGTCGAGGCCGCCGAGCGGCATGATGTAGGCCGTGGCGATCTTGAGATCAGGCGACATACGCACTTCCGGCACGGTAATGACATGCGAGCCCAGGACAGGATCCTGGATGTCGCCGCGCTGCAGCACTTCTGCGATGGCGTGGCGGATAAGTTCGGCCACGCGCTGCTGGCGCTGTGAAGGGCCGCTGGGATTGGGTTTCTGAGCCATTGTCGCTTGGGTCTCGGATCCGGGATCGCCTGGACTGGGCGCCCCGTTTTGCGGGGGCGCTCAGACGTACCGGCCGTCTGCAAAACAAAACGGCGGCTGCAGCGCGCGCTGCAGCCGCCGGGTTCGTCAAGCCGCGTCGCCTTTAGAGCGTGCGGCGGATCTCCTCGACCCGGTAGCACTCGATCGTGTCACCCGCACGCATGTCCTGGAAGTTCTCGAAGGACATACCGCACTCGTAACCTGAACCGACTTCCTTCGCGTCGTCCTTGAGGCGCTTCAGCTGAGACAGCTTGCCCTCGTGGATCACGACGCTGTCGCGGATCAGGCGGACATGGGCGCCACGCTGCACGACACCGTCGGTGACGCGACAACCGGCAATCTTGCCGACCTTCGACACGTCGAAGATCTGCAGGATCTGCGCCTCACCGAGGCGCTCTTCGCGCAGGGTCGGCGGCAGCATGCCCGAGAGGGTCGCTTTGATGTCATCCACGAGGTCGTAGATGATGTTGTAGTAGCGGATCTCGACGCCCTTGTTCTCGGCCGACTCGCGTGCTTCCTTATGGGCACGCACGTTGAAGCCGATGACGACGGCCTTCGAAGCCTCCGCCAAGGTCACGTCCGACTCGGTGATGCCGCCGACGCCCGCGAGCAGAATGCGCGCCGAAACCTCGTCGTTGCCGAGCTTTTCCAACGCGCCGATGATGGCTTCCACCGAACCCTGCACGTCGCCCTTGATGACGAGAGCCAGTTCCTTGCGGCCGAGGCCTTCCTTCAGGTCGCGCATCATGTCCACGAGCGAGCGGTTCGCACCGCCGGTTCGTGCAGCAATCCGCTCACGCTTCTGACGGGCGCGATACTCGGTGACTTCGCGGGCACGGGCTTCGTTCGGTACCACCGCCACGCGGTCGCCCGCATCCGGAGTTCCGTTGAAGCCGAGTACCTCCACCGGCACCGACGGGCCGGCATAAGGGATGCTCTCGCCCTTGTCGTCGATGAGGGCGCGGACACGCCCCCACTCGGCACCAGCAACGACGATGTCGCCGGTGAAGAGGGTGCCGCGCTGCACGAGCACCGTGGCGACGGGACCGCGACCGCGATCGAGCTTGGCCTCGATGACCGTACCCTCGCCGTCGCGTGCCTCGTTGGCACGCAGGTTCAGGATTTCGGCCTGCAGCTGCAGACCCTCGAGGAGATCCGGCAGACCGTCGCCGGTCTTGGCGGAGACTTCGAATTCCAGGGTCTCGCCGCCCATGGACTCGACCTGGATGTCATGCTGCAGAAGCTCGGTACGCACCCGCTGCGGGTTCGCATCGGGCTTGTCGATCTTGTTGATCGCCACGATGAGCGGCACGCCGGCCGCCTTCGCGTGGCTGATCGCCTCCACCGTCTGGGGCATGACACCGTCATCGGCCGCCACCACGAGCACGACGATATCCGTCACCTTGGCGCCACGCGCGCGCATGGAGGTGAACGCCGCGTGGCCGGGGGTGTCGATGAAGGTGACCATGTCACCGGATGGCGATGCGACCTGATACGCGCCGATATGCTGCGTGATGCCACCGGCTTCGCCGGAGACGACGGCCGTCTTGCGGATGGCGTCGAGCAGCGAGGTTTTGCCGTGATCGACATGGCCCATGATGGTCACGACGGGCGGACGCGGATCGAGATCCTCTTCGAGATCCGGCTCGTCGTTGAACAAGCCCTCTTCGACATCGGACTCGGCGACGCGGCGTACGGTGTGGCCGAGTTCCTCGGCGATGAGCTGGGCAGAATCCGAATCGATCACGTCGGTGATCTTGTGGATCTCACCCTGCTTCATCAGCAGGCGAATCACGTCCACGGCCCGCTCCGACATGCGGTTGGCGAGTTCCTGGATGGTGATCGTCTCGGGGATCGTCACCTCGCGGGAGAGCTTCTCTTTCTGCTCCACCTGCCGGTTGCCGCTCATGCGCTGCTGGCGGCGACGGAACGAAGCAACGGAGCGTGTACGCTCGTCCTCGCCCGACGTGGCGGTGGCGATGGTCAGGCGCCCACGATTACGGTCGCCGCCCGGCTGCTTGGGTGTCTTGGGCGGCGTGATGATCTTAAGCGGCATGCCGGGGCGGCGGATGACGCGCTTCTGCTCGCTCTCCTCCTCGGCAGCCTGAGGCCGACCCGGCGCGCGGGCGGCAGGCGTCGCACCGGCCGGACGTGCGGCCGTGGCAGCGGTGGGAGCCGCCTCGGGCTCGGGTGCGGGAGCCGGGCGGGCCATGAAGTTCAAATCGCGCGGCTTGCGCACGTCGGCCGTGATGGTCTTGCGCGGCTCTGCAGGCGTCGGGCGAGCCGTCAGAGGGGGACGGGCAGCGGGAGCTGCCGGACGCGCGGGCGCCGCAGCCTGCGGTGCGGGAGCGGGTGCTGCCGGAGCGGGCTTCGGGGCCGACGAGATCGGAGCCGAGACAGGAGCCATCGGCACGGTCTTGGAAACGGGCCGTGCGGGCGCAGACGGAGCAGCTGCGGCAGGAGCCGCCGCGGCGGCTTCCTTGGCTGCGGCTTCGGCAGCGCGAGCCGCCTCGCGAGCAGCCTCTTCCTCGGCACGCAGGCGAGCCTGCTCCTCGGCGCGCTGACGCTCCTCTTCCTGGCGGCGACGCTCCTCGGCCTCGCGCTGGCGGGCTTCCTCAGCCTCGCGAGCACGCTGCGCTGCAGCCTCTTCCTCGACCTTGCGGCGGGCTTCCTGCTCACGGCGCTGGGCATCGGCGAGGGCAGCGGCGCGTGCATCGCGCTCCTGCTCGCTCAATGTCCGAAGCACGACGCCGGACGCCGCCCGCTGGGCGGGACGCGGGACCGCGGGAGCGGGCGGCGCCACACGGGACGCCGGAGCGACCGGTTGCGTTTCGCGAACGGGAGCGGCCGGTGCCGCCCCGATGACACGGCGCTTCACAGTCTCGACCACGACCTGCTTGGAGCGGCCATGGGAGAAGCTCTGACGCACCGTTCCCTGCTCGATCGGGCGCTTCAAGGACAGCGGCTTCGAGGGGGGTCGTGCCTGCGTCTTGTCGCCCGGATTATTCGTATCGCTCATTCAGTCCAAACCCTGAGGGTTTCCATCGTCCCGTGAACCGGCAAACTGCTGTGCGCCGGGTAAATCCGTCTCGTCGTCGTCCTGCAGAGTCGAAGCGGTTTGCCCTGCTCGGGCGTAACCGGCCTCCTCGGCTGTCGTAGGCTTGCCCTCGAAAGAGCGTAGCCGACGCCAACGCGCAAGGCAGCCGGTGCTCCCGACTCCTGCGACAAGCGCCGCATGTATCACATGATCCCGACCCAAGGCCATGTCCAATTCTGCATTGGACAAATCATCGATGACCGGGACACGGGATATGGCATCGCCATGCCTCCGGTGCAATGCCGCGGCGATCTTCCTTCTACCGTCCGCGCTACCGTCGGAGGCTTGAATCACCGCTGCGACACCGGCCTTGTCCGCAATGGCGGACTCGACCTTGGCGAAACCGGCGACCAGGCAGCCTGCCTTGTTGGCGAGGGACAGGGATTGGCGCAGGTCTTCCCGCAGGATCGCTGCGATCCTGTCACCGAGGTCCGCCGGTGCGGCCGCATCCTTGGTCTTGAAGGCGCGTTGGAACAGCCGCTTCTTCAGCGCGGCTTCGACCGTGACGCGACTGGCAGTGAGCCATGCGCCGCGTCCTGGCAGTTTCGCCTTCAGATCAGTCACCACTTCCCCGTCGGGAGACAGAACGAAGCGGATCATGCCTTCCGGATTCTGCGACATTCGGGTGACAAGGCATGTGCGCATTGCATTGCGCCGACCGCGCCCGAAGCCGGAATCGAGTAAAGTGCTCGGCTCCGGCTCAGCGGCATCTTGCGCTGCATCTGCGTATTCGCCTGTCATATGGCGGTTGGACCCTTCTACGTCTTGGGCTGTTCGGCCGTGCCGGACCTGCCAAGTCACGTTAAGGCAGGGTGGCGATTCGAGGCCCGGGCACCGACCCGGTCGTTCTGCGCTTGGACGTTGTCGTCACCTTCTCCCTCGATTTCGTCGAGGGAGAAGGCGGTGAAGTCGCCTGGGATCAGACTGCCTCGGGTTCCCCGTCGGTCTGTTCGCCCTCGTCAGCCTCAACGGGTGCTTCGATCCAACCAGCCTTGACGCGAGCCGCCATGATCATGGCCTCAGCCTCGGCACGGGAGATTTCGAACCCGTCGAGATAGCCCGCATGTTTGGTGGCCTCGGGGCCGCGTCCCTCGGTGTAGCCCACGAGATCGTCCGTGGCGCAGCCGGCGAGATCTTCGACCGACTTCACGTCGTTCTCCCCGAGGGCCACCAGCATCGGCGTGGTCACGCCATCGATCTCGCGTAAGTCGTCGGCGACGCCGAGTTCCTGGCGCTTGGCATCGAATTCGGATTCGACGCGGGCGAGGTGATCCTGGGCGCGAGCCTGGATCTCCGTGCCGCTTTCCTCGTCGAGACCCTGAATGTTGGCGAGTTCGCCCGGCTCGACATAGGCGATTTCCTCGACGTTCCGGAAACCCTCCGCCGCGAGGAGCTGACCTACCGTCTCGTCGACGTCGAGGGCCGCCATGAAGACCGCGGTCCGCTCGGCGAACTCCTTCTGGCGCCGCTCCGATTCCTCGGCCTCGGTCAGGATGTCGATGTCCCAGCCGGTGAGTTGCGAGGCGAGGCGCACGTTCTGGCCGCGACGGCCGATAGCCAGCGAGAGCTGATCGTCGGGCACCACCACCTCGATGCGGTCGGCCTCCTCGTCGAGGACCACCTTGACCACTTCAGCGGGCTGAAGCGCATTGACGATGAAGGTCGCCTGATCCTCGGACCACGGAATGATGTCGACCTTCTCGCCCTGCAATTCGCCCACGACCGCCTGGACGCGGGAGCCGCGCATGCCGACACAGGCGCCGACGGGGTCGATGGAGCCGTCCCGCGAGATGACGGCGATCTTGGCGCGCGAGCCCGGATCGCGGGCCACCGCCTTCACTTCGACGATGCCGTCGTAGATCTCTGGCACTTCCTGGCCGAACAGCTTGGCCATGAATTGCGGGTGGGAGCGCGACAGAAAGATCTGCGGGCCACGCACTTCGCGGCGCACGTCGAACAGGTAGGAGCGGATGCGGTCGCCAGGGCGGAAGGTCTCGCGCGGGATCATCTCGTCACGGCGCACGATGCCCTCGCCGCGACCGAGATCGACGATGACGTTACCGTACTCGACCCGCTTGACCAGGCCGTTGACGATCTCGCCGATGCGGTCCTTGTACTCGTCGAACTGACGGTCGCGCTCGGCGTCACGCACCTTCTGAACGATGACCTGCTTGGCCGATTGAGCGGCGACGCGGCCGAAATCGAAGGGCGGCAGCGTGTCGGAGATCACGTCCCCCACGAGCGCGCCCGGATTGTAGCGCCGAGCCTGATCCAGCGTGACCTCGCGGGCGTCGTTCTCGACCTCGTCCACCACCACGAGATGGCGGGACAGGCGGAGCGCGCCGGTCTTGGGGTCGATCTCTGCATGGACATCCGTCTCCGCGCCGTAACGGGAGCGAGCGGCCTTGGCGATGGCCTCCTCCATGGCGTCGATGACGATGGAGCGGTCGATCACCTTCTCGCGGGCGACCGCTTCGGCAATCTGCAGGAGTTCGAGTCTGTTGGCGCTGACGACAGCCATCGGATTTCGTCCTTCTCTTCGTCGTATGTTCTTCTCGGAACCCTCAGCGCGCCATCGGGCGCCCGCCGGAGTTCCGAACGAATGCTCTAATGAAGCTTGCCGTCGTCCTTGACCCGTACCGCCTTGGTGCGGACTGGCTTGGCCTTGTTGGCCCGACTTGCCTCGGTCTCGATCTTTTCCGGCTTGGGCTTGGCCGACGCCTTGGGCTTCAGCGGCCGCTCGACCTTTTTCTTGAGAGGGACGGGAGGCGCGACTTCAGCCTCGTCACCCTCCTCGCTCTCGTCTTCGTCCTCATCGTCCAGCATCGGCGGCGGCCCGCCGCCACGTCGTAGCGATTCGCGCACGAGATCGTCGGTCAGGACGAGATAGGCGTCGCCCAGATCGCGAAGGGGCAGGTCGATACGGCTCGGAAGGCCCTCCTTCACGTCGGGCAGATCGATCGGCACCGTGAGGCCATCCGGGTTGGGTGCTCGGATGATCCCGCGAAACCGCTTCCGGCCGTCGAGGGGTATCGCCAACTCGATCTTGGCTTCGTAGCCGGCCCAACGCTCGAAATCGACGGCCCGTACCAGCGGCCGGTCGATGCCGGGGGAGGAGATCTCCAAATAATAGGCCTTGCCCACCGGGTCATCGAGATCGAGGAGGGGAGAGATCGCCCGGCTCACGGTCTCGCAATCGTCCACCGTCATGGTGCCGTCGGGCCGCTCGGCCATGATCTGCACGGTGCAGCCATTGGCGCTCGACACCCGCACCCGGACCACGCGATAGCCGAGGCCCTCGATCGAAGCCTCGATGACCTGCACGACCCGTGCGGCGACGCCGGTCTCGGTGATCAGACGTTTTTCGGAAGTGTCCGCCATGCTGCGCTGTACGTCCGGCCTTGCGTGAAGCGATCCGGTGCGAGAGGCATTGCGGCAATAAAAAAGAGCGGACCCGGTGGGGCCCACTCCCGAACCGCAGCCTCAAGACTGCAACCAGAACTGATGCTCTATAGCTAATCCGATCGTCGCCTCGTTTCAAGCTATTTCACGTGGGCGTTCCTCGGTAGAGCGCGCCCATCCCGCTTCTTCTCCAAACCCTTTTCAGGGAGCTCCGACCATGACTGCCGATTCGTCATTCGGACCCGATCCAGCCTGCCTTCACCCCGTCCCGGGACACAGCCGCATCACCTTCATTCGTAATCTTCAACTGCCGCCGAATGTCGAGGTCGGCGCCTACACCTATTACGACGACCCCGCCGGCCCGGAGGCCTTCCTCGACAACATCCTCTACCACTTCGCCTTCCTGGGCGACCGCTTGCGAATCGGTCGCTTCTGCGCGTTTGCGGCGGGCACACGCTTCCTCATGAACGGGGGCAACCACCGCCTCGACGCGCCCTCCACCTACCCGTTCGTCATCTTCGGCAGCGCCTGGGCCGGACGCTTCCCCGGAGAGATGGCCTTTCCCAACCGGGGCGACACGGTGATCGGCAACGATGTCTGGCTCGGCTACGACAGCACGATCCTACCGGGAATCCGCATCGGCGATGGTGCCGTCGTTGCCGCCAAATCCGTGGTCACCCGAGACGTACCCCCCTACGCCATCGTCGCCGGCAACCCGGCCACGCTCGTGCGTATGCGCGTACCGCCCGACATCGCCGCGCGACTCCAGGCCGTGGCATGGTGGGACTGGGATGCGGAGCGGATCACCCGGTGCCTGCCGGCGATCAGTGGTGGGGATGTGGCGGCGTTGGAGGCCTCGGTCTAATGCCGGCTTGCCTGTCGCCCTAGTCTTCTCGCCCACTTACGGGGCGGCCGATGCATCCTCCTCCAGGGGAAACAGGCTCGGTCTCCAAAATGGTTCGAGGGGACTTCCGACGATGGTCTCAGCTTCCCAGCGATGCAACAGGGTGGCGAGAGCGTCCCGATCGTCGGCCATGAGCGGCTCGCCGATGAGGCAGGTCCGGTCGTTGATCAACTGCCAGTGCGCATCCTCCATCACGGCCCCGTTGCAGTAATGCTTACCTATCTTGGACCAGATCGTCCGAGCCTCATCGAGTTCGCCGAGCGCAATGCAGGCGACGAGATGCCAGTCCAGACCGAGACGTCCGACCGTGGCGGGACGGGTGCGGGCGAAGTCGAGACACTTTCGCGTCGTGTCCAGGGGGCGAAGGATCGCCAGGGCATCCGCTTCGACGCGGGTGAGGAAATCGTCGTAGATCGTCGGGTCGGACCAGAACCAGCCCTGGCCACCCTCGAAGCCTTCAGAACGGGCAATCCTTTCGCTGCATCGCCCGAGTGAGGACGATGAACGAACTCCGGGCATGAAGAACTCGACGAGGTACCAGCTTGCAACGCAATAGGCCGGATTGCTCGTCCGATCGAGGTGGATCAATCGTCCTATAGATTCGATGGGGAGAAGCCAGAAGGAGTTTCTACCAGCAGCGACAAGATCAATATTTTTGTCGATCAAATTCTTGGCAAGGCCTTTAATTTGTTTAATGGTCGTCATTTTATCGGTCTCACTTGAATGATAATTATACCATTTGATTGCGGCCAAAATTTCTTGGCGGATCTGGCTAGAAACAACGCTCTTTTTGAGCTTAGCCCCGCCGATCCAGTTTTATAATCATAGACGCAGACTGTTTGATTTGGTGAGAGTTCGAAAAGATCGAGGCGTGCTGAACCCTTTTCTCCATAATCTGCTTCATCGCCGGTACTGCTTATCGAAAATTCGACGCGCACATCGGGATAAGCCCTTGCAATGAATGTGTGTGCGATATCGACATGGATCATGGTGCCGAGTTGCTGTCTCGTCAGAAGGGGATTCAAGGCTGTCAGCCGTTTCGTCGCCTCGTCCGTTACGGCTTGCACTTCGGCGTTGCGTGGACAAGCTTGGTCTAGTGTCGTCTGATCGACCGGACCAACCCAAATGAGGGGAAGTTTTTTGTCCGGATATGGGTCGAAGTCGTAGCGCAGTGCCGTTCTGCCCGGTGCCTTGCCGAATCCCGGCCTCCGAGCTTCCAGATAGGTGAAGAGAAGCGCCGCCGCTTCAAGAGTGACCTTGACGGCCGGAGCGACGACGAAAGCCGGCAGAAAGACCTGTTGTATTGTGGGCTGGGATTGCGATTCGGATAACGCGAACGCGCCACGCGAGAGAACCTCTCCCGATGCCCCGTCGCGGATGGTCTGAACGTCGCCCGAATTCTCGAAAATCCTGCTTTCGCCATCCGGTGTGACGACGGCGTGCTGGTCGTCCCACTCTCCGCGTCCCGAGCGAATACGCAGCGATAGAATCCGAGCCCCGTTATTGGTGACGGTTTCCTCTCGCGTGGACCTGCCTGACGTGCTTCCGTTATCGATGGAGGATCGGAGTGTCTGACCGGTTGATGGACGATCGGTCAGGCGACTGCCTCCGACGCCTCCGTCGGAGACCCACCGCCCACCATCGCTTTGGCCGGCGGGCGCACGGGGCTGGGCTGGATCGTACTTCCGGTCCAGGCTCTGTTGGAGTCGGATCAGTTTTGTCTCCGTCGCCAGTATGGCGAGTTGGCGACGGAGGGTTTCGGCTTCATGCCCGCGTTTGGAAGTGCCCCACATCGCGATCACCAATGTTCGTGTTTTGTTCTAATACTGGCTATCCTAAAATAGGAACATTTTCAATTGAAATGCATCTCCTCCTGCTTCGTTAGGGGGATTGGCCATAAAAAAACGCCGCCCCGTGAACGGGACGGCGTCAATGACAATGGCCGGTCGGTGGGTTTCGGCCCGAGGACTGGAAGTGGAGTGATCAGGCCGCCGCCCGCTCCTTCAGGAGCTTCCGGTTGATCAGCATCTCGGCGATCTGCACCGTGTTCAGGGCCGCGCCCTTGCGCAGGTTATCGGCGACGCACCAGAACGAGAGGCCGTTATCGACCGTCGAATCCGCGCGGATGCGCGAGACATAGGTCGCGTCCTCGCCGGCCGCCTCGTGCGGGGTCATGTAGCCGCCGGGCTCACGCTTATCGACGACCAGGATGCCCGGTGCCGAACGCAGGAGGGCAGTCGCCTCCTCGGGCGAGATCGGATGCTCGAATTCGACGTTCACCGCCTCGGCATGGCCGATGAACACCGGCACGCGCACGCAGGTCGCCGTCAGCTTGATCTTGGGATCGAGCATCTTCTTGGTCTCGGCGACCATCTTCCACTCTTCCTTGGTGGATCCGTCGTCGAGGAACACGTCGATTTGCGGGATGACGTTGAAGGCGATGCGCTTTGGGAACTTCTCCATGGTCATCTGGCCAGCGGTGAAGACCGAACGGGTCTGTTGGAACAGCTCGTCCATGGCTTCCTTGCCGGCGCCGGAGACCGACTGATAGGTCGCCACCACCACGCGGGTGATCTTGGCCACGTCGTGCAGGGGCTTCAAGGCGACGACGAGCTGCGCCGTGGAGCAGTTCGGGTTGGCGATGATGTTCATCTTCGAGAAGCCGGTGATGGCTTCCGGATTCACTTCCGGAACGATCAGCGGTACGTCGGGATGGTAGCGAAAGGCCGACGAATTATCGATGACGACGCAGCCGGTCTGGCCGATGCGCGGCGACCATTCCTTCGACGTCTCGCCGCCGGCGGACATCAGGCAAATATCGGTGTCGGAGAAATCGTAGGTGTCGAGCGCCTTCACCTTCAGGATCTTGTCACCGAAGGAGACTTCCTGCCCGGCGCTGCGGCGCGAGGCGATAGCCACGACCTCATCGGCGGGGAACGCCCGCTCCGACAGGATGTCGAGCATCTCACGGCCAACATTGCCCGTGGCACCGACGACGGCGACCTTGTAACCCATCTCTCCAACTCCGCTTCGTGATGCCCTGGTTCCCCGCCAGGGCCGGGCTCATCGCCTCGGCACCGCCGGCAGGGTCGTTGGCAAGTCTCCGTGTACCGGTCCCATGAGAATCCGCAGGGTTTCCCGGTCACGACCTGATTGACCGGCCGGCTGCGAAAACGCGTCGTCCCGCGGACTTGCCGGCACGCCCCGTCCCGTTCGACCCTTCGATAGGACCACTTTGACTTCAAGCGGCGGAGCAAGACGCCTCGTCTCCGCGACTGTCAAGAGTTGCGCTGCATGCGAGACTTTCGTCGCGGCACAAACAGGACCTGCCGATAGACGCAACGTGTATCGGGCAACGATTGATTCACCGCAAAATCGAAAACCCTCATCCGGTCACCCGGTGTGAAACCCGGCCTACGCAGCCTCGAGAGCATGGTCGCTCCCACGTGGCGAAAGCCTCCAGAAGAGTCACCGGTTTCAGGGTTTCATGCATCGCATCGCCGTACAGGACGAAACCAGCCATCGGCTCCCCAAGCGCAAGGCTCGCTCGTCATTGCGGCTTGCCGTGCCTTGTGTCGCGGCACTCGCCTGTGTCGGCGCAGCCGGGCAGTTCGTCGGTGGTGAGCCGAAACACGATGAGACGAAGTCGGGGGCGATTGTGTCGACCGACACGAATGCCCAGCCGTTCGTCCCCACCGCCGCCGTGAATGTTCGCCAGGCTCTGCCCATTGCCGAAACGGCCCCGCGTTATCGGCTCGACGATCCTGACGCCCTCGATCAGGCGAAGATCGAGCCAGCACGGATCAACCCGGCCACGGGCCAGAGGGAGGACCGTCTCTCACAGGGTAAATTCGACGCGGCGGAGGCACCCTATCTCAGCCTCACCGTCACAGAGGGCTCCACACCTCCCGTGAGCCTGTTCGTCACCATCGCCCGACGGGCCGCGGACGGGCAGGGACTCGCCGTCGTACGATCCGGCGAACGAGGGTTGATCGCTACCAAGTTCGGTCCGCTCGAAACCTTGGAAGCCACGTTGAGCGGTCCGGTGACGCGGATCTGTACCGGTTTCTCCAATGCGGGGCAGAGCGGGCTGATTCCACTGACCCCGCGCATCGATGGCTGGCTCTGCGCTCCGTTGAGCCAGCCGCCGGAGCCGCGCGCCATCGTCTGCGCCCTGGACAAGCTCGTTCTGAATGGCCAAGCTTCCGCAGGCCTCGAAGCGGCGTATCGCGTGTTCGAGGAACGGCGGGTGGAGGGCTGCGCGCCGCGTGTCGCGGCCGTCCCCAACCGAGAGGCCGCCGGAGAAACCGGATCGATCTCGAAACGCCGCATCCGACATAATGAGGCGAAACTGCGGCGAAGCGACCAAGCGCGGCCTTAGGCCGGGAACAACAGCGCCGCTGGCACGTCTACTCACCATGAATGGCCGAGTTTCTTAAGGAAATCGGGCCTAATCTCACACAGGTTCAACGAAGGTCCGTCATGCGCACTGCCACGATTGCCCTGATGGGCGCACTCACCCTTACCGCTGTCGGCGCGAGCACCGCTGTCGAGGCGCAGGGTCGTTACGCCCCCGGTATCCGCGTCAGCCAGCCGCTGCCGATCCGCATCCGTCCGCGCAGCTGGCTCGATGCCGGCAACGTCGTCGAGGCGAATAACGGTTCGATCAGCAACCCGGCGACCAACCCGCACTTCATCACGGCCAGCTACCTGAATTCGCCGCCCTACGGCCGAAACGATCGCTTCGGCGGTGCGATCTTGCCCGATCCGATCACCAACGGCCCGTTCGTGGGCGCCCGTTCCAGCGCGATCCACAACATCGACTTCTCCGGTGTCGATGCGATCGACCCCACCTCCTACGTCTCTCGCAACGGCAACCCCTACTAAGGGCAGTCGTCGGACGATGGACCGAGAAAGGCGCCGACCCGGTTGGGTCGGCGCCTTTTTCATGTCCGGACGAGACCGCTGTTCGCGCTTCAGCGCACCCGCGACTTGAGAGCCGCCACGACGGCCTCGCCCATCCCGGCGGTCCCCAGCGGCGTCACGCCCTCTCCAGCGATATCCTTCGTGCGGGCACCCGCCGCGAGTGCATCGGTGATCGCGCCGTTGAGTAGGTCGGCCGCCTCGCCGAGGCCGAACGAGTAGCGCAACGCCATGGCGAGCGAGCCGATCATGGCGATGGGGTTGGCGAGATCCTGGCCCGCAATATCGGGTGCCGAGCCATGGACCGGCTCGTACAATGCCTTGCGGCTTCCCTTCGAATCCACTGCTCCGAGCGAAGCGGAGGGCAGCATGCCGAGGGAGCCCGTGAGCATCGCCGCTACATCCGAGAGCACGTCGCCGAAGAGGTTGTCGGTCACGAGGACGTCGAACTGCTTCGGGCGGCGCACCAGCTGCATGGCGCAATTGTCGGCGAGCACATGCTCGAGCTCGACATCGCTGTAATGCTCGGAATGGACCTTGGTGACGACCTCCTTCCACAGGACGCCGGATTTCATCACGTTGTGCTTCTCGGCCGAGGCCACGCGGCCCGAGCGCTTGCGCGCCAGATCGAAGGCCACATGGGCGATCCGCTCGATCTCGCCCGTGGTGTAGACCTGGGTATCGACGGCGCGCTTGGTACCGTCGGGGAGGGTGGTGATTTCCTTCGGCTCACCGAAATAGACGCCGCCGGTGAGTTCGCGCACGATCATGATGTCGAGACCCTCGACGAGCTCGCGTTTCAGCGCGGACGCATCCGCCAGCGCCGGGTAGCAGATCGCCGGCCGCAGATTCGCGAACAGGCCGAGATCCTTGCGGAGCCGCAGAAGCCCGGCCTCGGGACGGATGTCGTAGGCGACGCCGGACCATTTTGGGCCGCCCACCGCGCCGAGCAGGATCGCATCCGCCGCGTCCGCCCGCGCGAGGGCCTCGTCGGTGAGGGGCACGCCCTGAGCGTCGATGGACGAGCCGCCGACGAGGTCGGTCTCGGTCTCGAACGTGGCGAGACCGGTCTCGGCGAGTGCACCGATCACGGTCTTCACCTGGGCCATCACCTCCGGGCCGATGCCGTCACCGGGGAGGAGGAGGAGCTTGTAGGCGGTCATGGGAGCACTCGCGGGCAAGGGGTGATGCGTCGCGCGGCTGTAGCGACGGGCTCGGGCGCTTGGCAAGTCTCCCGCTCGATCCCACTCTTCCCGTCGCTCAGTGACCCGGCCCCGCGAGGGCCGCCCAAGGCTTCTGATGAGTGCCGACCCGGTCGACGAGGGTGGTCGTCGCCGTGTTCATTCCGACGATCTCGACGGGTATGCCGTGGTGCCGGAATTTCAGCACCACCCTGTCGAGGGCACTGATGCTGGTGATGTCCCAGAAATGCGAGGCGGAGAGATCGATCACCACCCCGGTCAGGTCGTCCTCGCGGAAATCGAAGGCGGAATGGAACGCCTCCGCCGTGGCGAAGAAGATCTGGCCCGTCACCCGGTAGGTACGGATGCGGCTGGCCTCGTCGCGTACCGACGACATACCGAAGAACCGCGTCACCTTGTGGGCGAAGAACAACCCCGAGAGAACGACCCCGAACAGCACACCCTTGGCAAGGTCATGCGTCGTCACGACGACGGCCACCGTTCCGAGCATCACCGCGCTCGAACTCTTCGGGTGGGTCAGCAGCGTCCGCACGGAGTTCCACTGGAAGGTGTTGATCGAGACCATGATCATTACCGCGACGAGGGCCGCCATCGGGATTTGCGCCACATAGGGGCCGAGAACCACGATGAGGAACAGCAGGAACGCGCCCGCCCACAGCGTCGAGAGACGGCCCCGCCCGCCGGACGAGACGTTGATGACCGATTGCCCGATCATGGCGCAGCCGGCCATGCCGCCGAAGAGACCGGAGGTGACGTTGGCGAGGCCCTGGCCGGCGCATTCGCGGTTCTTGTTGGAGGTCGTGTCGGTCATCTCATCGAGGATGGCCGCAGTCATCATGCTCTCGAGCAGGCCGACCATCGCCAGGGTGAGGGCGTAGGGCAGGATGATCTGCAGTGTCTCCAGAGTGAACGGCACCTGGGGGAGGGCGAAGACCGGTAATTCGCTCGGCAGGGCACCCATGTCGCCCACGGTCCTGATGTCGAACCCGAACCAGACCGAGATTCCGGTGAGAGCGAGGATCGTGATCAACGGTGAGGGGACGGCCTTCGTCAGGTAGGGGAGGCCGTAGATCATCGCGAGGCCGATGGCGGTCATGGCGTAGACGACCGGCCCGCGGCCGATCAACTCCGGCATCTGCGCCAGGAAGATGAGGATCGCCAGGGCGTTGACGAAGCCTGTGACCACCGAGCGCGAGACGAAGCGCATGAGGTTGCCGAGGCGCACGGCACTGGCGACGATCTGGAGCAACCCGGTGAGAATGGTGGCCGCGAACAGGTAGCCGAGTCCATGCTCCTTCACGAGCGTGACCATGACGAGGGACATGGCGCCGGTGGCAGCCGAAATCATGGCAGGACGCCCGCCGGCGAAAGCGGAAATGACGGCGATGCAGAACGAGGCGTAGAGACCGACTTTCGGGTCGACGCCCGCGATGATCGAGAAGGCGATGGCCTCAGGGATCAGCGCCAGGGCGACCACCGTGCCGGCCAGGATTTCACGCGTGACGTCGGGAGCCCACTCGCTCCGGAAGGACTGACGGTTCATGGGGAATGGCTTTCATCGTCCCCGCGCGCGAAGCGTCGACAGGGACAGGCATCTTGATGACCGGGCGCTCAAGCGCTCACCGGGCACGGACGGAACACGATTCGGTAGGCTTAAGCCTACGGCGGCGTCAGGCCGAGAAAATCGATGAACCGCTTGAGATGCATGAAGGCCTGATATCACGGACCTGCCGCAATGCAACATCGCGGCAGAGTTCAGTGGGGCGATCGCATCACACTTTGCGGGCGACCGTGAAGCGTGCCGCTTCGCGCAGTGTCTGGGCTTTGTCGCCCCAGGAAGAAACGGCCTCTTCGCACATGCCGACGAGGCGGTCGCATTCTGCCCGGGCGCCGTCGATGCCGAGACGATCGACGAGTGTCGCCTTTCCGGCATCCTTATCCTTGCCGGTAGCTTTGCCCATCGCTTCGGGAGAGGCTTCGCGGTCGAGGATATCGTCGGCGATCTGGAAAGCTTGGCCCAAGGCGAGGCCGTAGCGCCATAGGGAGGCACGCTGATCCGGCGTCGCACCGCCCACAAGGGCACCCGCATCCACCGAGAAGGCCAGGATGGCGCCGGTCTTCATCGCCTGAAGCTGCAGCGTGTCCTCGACATCGAGGGAGACGGCGCCGAAGCGACCTTCCGCCCCGAGATCGAGGATCTGGCCGCCGACCATGCCGCCGAGACCGGACGCCTTTGCAAGGCCGAGAACGAGGTCGGCACGGATCGACGGATCCGGCTGCCAGGTCGCATCTGCCAGAATCTCGAAGGCCAGCGTCTGCAGCGCGTCGCCGACGAGGATGGCGGTCGCCTCGTCATAGGCCTTGTGGACCGTAGGCTTGCCCCGGCGCATGTCGTCGTCGTCCATGGCCGGCATGTCGTCGTGGACGAGGGAGTAGCAATGGACGAGCTCGATGGCCGAACCGGCGGCCAGCGCCCCGGCCTCGGAGCCGCCCAGCATCCGCGCCGTCTCCACCGCCAGGAACGGGCGCAGACGCTTGCCGCCGCCGAGCACGGCATGGCGCATGGCCTCCATCAGCCGCGTGGGACGCGTGATCTCGCCCGTCTGCGTCTCGGGACCGAGGCGTTCGGCCAGAAACGCCTCGACGGCGTCGGCCACGCTCGAAAGCTTGTGGGAAAACGCTTGAGATGCGTCCGCCTTGACCGAAGCGTGGGATGCTTTTGGTGAGGTCATCGTAAGAAGGGCCTTGGTCAAGAATGGGCGCGTCGTTGTGCGGGAGGTACGGATTCAGGAACGGCGCGACGGTGCGGCAGATGACAGCGATTCGCGATCACGCCATGTGCGCGATCTCGATTCCATCCGCCAAGGACGAAGGAAGCATTGGGTGAGGCGGCTGGTCGGCCTCTTCATGCTGCTCCCCGTCATGTTGCTGGCCCTGATTCTTGTTCTGGGGCTCGTCTATAGTGCGCTGACGCCGCCCTCAACCCTGATGCTGGCGCGATGGTTGACCGGCAAACCCGTGAGCCGCGAAGCGGTCACCCTGGACGCGATCTCCCCGCTCCTGGTCCAGGCCGTCATCGCTTCGGAGGATCAGCGCTTCTGCCTACATAACGGCGTCGATTGGGGCGCCCTGCGCGACGTGGTGGATGACGACGAGGGGCCTAGCCGCGGCGCCTCGACGATCTCCATGCAGACGGTGAAGAACGTGTTCCTCTGGCCCGGCCGTTCGGTCATCCGCAAAGGAATGGAGATTCCCCTCGCCGTTATCGCCGACACCCTATGGGGCAAGCGGCGCATGATGGAGATCTATCTGAATATCGCCGAATGGGGGGACGGTGTGTACGGAGCCGAGGCGGCGGCGCAGCGCTGGTTCGGAAAGAGCGCGCGGAACCTCAACCGCAGCGAGGCGAGCCTGCTCGCCGCCGTTCTGCCGAACCCGATCCAACGCAATGCGGCCCTGCCATCTCGCGGAGTGCGTGCGGTCGCCACCCGCATCCAGGGGCGGATGAATGGGGTCGGTGGATTGATGGGCTGCCTTCGCTGAATCCAGACACGTGGAGGCTTGCCGCAACACGTGTCATAGAGCCGTCCATTCTCCGGCAGGCGGCCGGGGCCGGCCCGTGATGGGGCGGATGCGAGACACGACGAATACAACACCGATAGCGGACGCGACATGGCCGACAGCACAACCTTCGACCTCACCCTCGAGCGGATCGCCCTGATCCGCCGGATGGTGGTGGCCTGGAACCCGGCCGGGCAAGGCGCGCCCATCGTGCATCCCGACGCACCCTATGGCAGCACCGACCGTGACGGCGACATCTTCAACGTCACCGGCGACGATGATGGGGCGGACGAGGAACACCGGGCGCTCGGCGACGCGCTCGCGGTCTTCATCCACAATGCCGTGTTGAAGCCGGGCCGCTACGCGTATCACAACACCCTGGCCAAGCTTTCGTCGGACGATGTCGGCGACGTGTTTCGCGACGAAGGGACGGGCGAGACGCCCGAGCACGTCACCTTCGATGTGACGGCCGAGCATCTGGCGCTGGTGAGGAAGCTGAACATCGTCTGGGACGACGGCCGCGACGTGCCAGCCTTCGACACGGCCGAGCCTTATGGAACGGGGACCGAAATACCGGCGGTGCATCACGAGATGCAGCCGGCCCTGCAGATCTTCCTGCGCTATGGCGATCTCGGCCCCGGCCCCTTCGGTAAGGCGGGCAACCGCTGGTCCGCCGTCTAAGCGCTGCGTAAACCCCTCCCCGCGACGGGGGAGGGGTGGATTGCGAGGCCTATGCCCCGAGCTTCTTCTTGCGCTGAGCCAAGGTGCGTAGCCGCAGGGCGTTGAGCTTGATGAAGCCCGCCGCGTCGCGGTGGTCGTAGGCCACGGCGCCCTCCTCGAAGGTGACGAGGTCCTGGTCGTAGAGCGAGTTCGGGCTGGTGCGGCCGATGACGTGGATGCCGCCCTTGTAGAGCTTCAGCCGAACCTCGCCGGTGACCATCTCCTGGCTCTTGTCGATGAGGGCCTGGAGCATCTCGCGCTCCGGCGAGAACCAGAAGCCATTATAGATCAGCTCCGCATATTGCGGCATGATCTGGTCCTTGAGGTGCGCCGCGCCGCGATCCAGCGTAATCGACTCGATGGCCCTGTGGGCCGGCAGCAGGATCGTGCCGCCCGGCGTCTCGTACATGCCCCGGCTCTTCATGCCGACGAAGCGGTTCTCCACGAGGTCGAGGCGGCCGATGCCGTTGTCATGACCGAGCTGGTTGAGCTTGGCTAATAGGGTGGCAGGGGTGAGGCGCTCGCCGTCGATGGAGACCGCGTCGCCCTTCTCGAAGCCGATCGTGACGATGGTCGGAGTGTCGGGGGCCTCTTCCGGCGAAAGCGTACGGGAATAGACGTAATCCGGCACCTCATCGGCCGGGTCCTCCAGAACCTTACCCTCGGAGGAGGCGTGAAGAAGGTTCGCGTCCACGGAGAACGGGCTCTCGCCGCGCTTGTCCTTGGAGATCGGAATCTGGTGCTGCTCGGCGAAAGCGATCAGCTGTTCGCGGCTCTTGAGATCCCATTCGCGCCAGGGGGCGATGACGGTCACATCGGGCTTCAAGGCATAATACCCGAGCTCGAACCGGACCTGATCGTTGCCCTTGCCGGTGGCGCCGTGACAGACCGCATCGGCGCCGAGACGTTCGGCGATCTCGATCTGCTTCTTGGCGATGAGCGGGCGGGCGATGGAGGTGCCGAGGAGATAGACGCCCTCGTAGACCGCGTTGGCGCGGAACATCGGGAAGACATAGTCGCGAACGAATTCCTCGCGCAGGTCCTCGATGAAGATGTTTTCCGGCTTGATGCCGAGCAGCTCAGCCTTCTTGCGCGCTGGCTCAAGCTCCTCGCCCTGTCCCAGATCGGCCGTGAAGGTGATGACCTCGCAGCCATAGGTGGTCTGCAGCCATTTCAGGATGATCGAGGTGTCGAGGCCACCGGAATAGGCGAGCACGACCTTGTTGACGGGCTTCGGATTCACGTCTGACATCGGGCTCGCTTCGGTTCTCGTGGAGTCGGGGCGACTTATCAGCCGACAGCCGCGTCGTGCAACCGGCATGCCGCAGGAGACGTTGCAGAGGTGTTCGCTCCCGCTTTCCACCACCGCGTCAGCGGAGCCCGTTACTGCCCTGGCCCCGACGCCCGAAACTGCGTAATTCAACCTCGCTTGTCACCCCACGCCGGAGATTCGACGAATGCCGCGACGGCCGACCCTCGAATTCTGGTACGAGTTCTCTTCCACGTATTCCTACCTGGCGGCCATGCGGATCGACGAGATGGCGGAAGCCGCCGGCGTCGAAGTGCGCTGGCGGCCCTTCCTCCTTGGCCCGATCTTCGCCAGCCAGGGCTGGAATTCCTCGCCCTTCAATCTCTTTCCGGCCAAGGGACGGCATATGTGGCGGGATGTGGAGCGCGAGGCGGCGAGGCAAGGCCTGCCTCCGTTGAAGCGGCCCGACCCGTTCCCGCAGAACAGCTTGAGCGCGACCCGTGCAGCCACCTACGGCATGGATCACGACTGGCTCGTTCCGTTCTCGAAAGCCGTCTACGAGACCCAGTTCTCTCTGGGGCGCTCCATCGCCGAACCGCCGGCCATCGTGGGGGTCCTCAACGGGCTCGGTCTCGATGGCACCGTGATCCTCAAGGCTGCGGCCTTGGAGGGCAACAAGGGGCGTCTGCGCGTCAACGGCGAAGAGGCACGCTCGCGCGGCATCTTCGGCGCCCCGACCTTCCTGACCGGCGATGGCGAGCTGTTCTGGGGTAACGATCGGCTGGAACAGGCGCTTGCCTGGGCGATAGGCGACCGGCCGGGAGCAATGCGTTAGGCGCTTCGCCCCCGGCCAAAGGAGGGCGCGGACGTCGTTGGAGCGAAGCGTCGAGGGACCGGCATTGGGAACTTAGGCAGCTTCCTGAGAGGCGACCCTGACCTTCTGAGTGGCCGAATCGACCTCTTCGGTGGAGCGGGCAATCTCACTGAGGCTGCTAGTGATCTGGCCTACGCCGTTGGAGGCGGTCTGCATGCTCGCCGACATCTCGCGGGTCACCGCGCTCTGCTCTTCGACCGCCGCCGAGATCGCGCTCGCGACTTCGTTCAGGGTCATGATCGTGTCCTGGATCGAGGTGATGGCCCCCACCGCATCCTGAGTCGCTTGCTGGGTCGACATGATCTGAGCGCTGATCTGCTCGGTCGCCTTGGAGGTCTGGGCGGCCAAAGCCTTCACCTCGGTCGCGACCACGGCGAAGCCCCGACCCGCTTCTCCCGCCCGTGCCGCCTCGATCGTCGCATTGAGGGCGAGCAAATTGGTTTGCGCGGCGATGCCCTGGATCAAGGCGACGACTTCGCCGATCCGGGTCGCCGCGCCCGAGAGACCGGCGATGATGGTGCTGGTTTTCTCGGCCTGCTTGACCGCCTGACTGGAGATCTCGGAGGCGTGGGTCACCTGCATGCTGATCTCGGACACCGAGGCCGCGAGCTCTTCGGCGCCGGACGCCACGGTCTGGATGTCGCAAGAGACCTGAGTCGAGGCCTGAGCGGCTTGACCGGCCTGTAGCGACGCGCCCGAAGCGGCACCGGCGATGGCGTTGAGGTCGGTGGCAATGGAGATCTGCAGAGCGGCGCGGCGCTGGCGCTCCAGCACCTGCCGCGTGACGTCGATGCAGAATTTGACGACCTTCAGCGGGCGTCCGTCCCGGTCGAAGATTGGGTTGTAGGTCCCCTGGATGAAGACCTCGCGGCCACCCTTTGCGATCCGCCGATACTCGTCGGCCTGATACTCACCTCGGCCGAGTTCATCCCAGAAGCGCCTGTACGCCGCGCTTGCCCGCAGATCGGGACCGACGAACATGCTGTGGGGCTGGCCCTGAATCTCGGACAGGTCGTAGCCCATCACGTCGAGGAAGTTCCGGTTGGCCGTGAGGATGGTGCCGTCGAGGGCGAACTCGATGACCGCCTGCGAGCGGTCGAGGGCTTTGATCTGGCCCTCATGGTTGATCGAGCGCATCACGCGCTCGGTGATGTCGGATGAGAACTTGACGATCTTCTCGGTCTTTCCGTTGCGACCGAGGATGGGATTGTAGGTGGCCTGCAACCAGATCTCGCGCCCGCCCTTGCCGATGCGCTTGAACTCGCCGGACTGGAAGGTGCCGGCGGCCAACGCGCTCCAGAAGGCCTTGTAATCCTGGCTATCCCGGAACGCCGGCTCGACGAAAAGGCTGTGATGCTCGCCCTGGATCTCGGACAATCCGTAGCCGATCGCGGCGAGAAAATTCCGGTTTGCAGTCAGTACGGTGCCATCGGTATCGAACTCGATGACCGCTTGCGAACGATCCAATGCGGCGATCCGTGAGCGGAAATCGGTATTCGAAAAAAAGTTCATCACCCTATTTGACGCGTAAGGGTTGTGGCGGGCCGCCGCGCTCAGCCCTGTGTCATTCGATATGGGAGATTCCCTATCAATTGAGTTAACAATCCCTGCGACGAATTGTGAAAACTAGAAAATTTCCGTCACGGCTGCGCTATAAAGATTACGAATAACTGTTGTTGCTTAATTCTGGCGCACAAAACTCCAATATGCTTTTAGTTTATCGCAGTGCGGCTCAATCTATCCCCCGAGTATTTCATTTTAATCTGCCAGAAAGTTCATCGGATATGCGCGCTGCGTCAGAATACACGAATGTTGCTTGGAATGTGAGGGGGGATCATTCGAGGCACTCTTTGTGAGGAGTTAGAAAAATATTTCATCGACGGGATGCGTGCGACCTCCGGAGCGAGCACTCCTCTCGGGGGAGCAACGGTCTGGATACCATCTCGAACCGGGATTAAGAGGCGCGACACGCGACGCCGAATGATCGGTGATCCCGCACCTTCGAGGCCCGTTCGCATGTCCATCGACCGTCGAAAGTTCCTGGCCGGTTCCGCGAGCCTGGCTTTCCTTGTCGCGTCACTCCGCGGCGGCCATGCCCAGGGCTACGGCCAGACCTTCAAGGTCGATAACGACGATGGCCGGCCAATCGCGAACACCCGGCTCCCGGGTGAAATCGTCGGGGAAATCCCTGCTCTGAAGGGCGTGACCTATGTGGGGGCCCGCGAGGCGGAGATCACGCTCTACGAGTTCTTCGACTACAATTGTCCGTATTGCCGGAAGGCGGCGATCGACATGACGTCTCTCGCCGCGAGCGATACCGCTTTGCGAATCGGGCTTATCAACAATCCGATTCTCTCGCCTCAATCGGCTCAGGCGGCGAAGGTCGCATTGGCGATCCAGCGCAAGATGGGGTCGGCCGCCGCCTGGACGCTCTATCAGAAGCTGCTCGCCAGACCCGGCCGGATCGACGGCACCGGCTCGCTTCAGGTCGCCGCCACCTTGGGCGTGCCCGCCTCGGAGCTCGAGACGATCGCCGATAGCGACGAGGTGCGTCTCGCGTTGAAGGCGCAGATGCGCATGGCGGCCGATCTCGGTCTCGTGGCGACTCCCTCCTACGTGCTCGGCAATACCGGCCTTCTCGGACATCCGGGTGCGAAGTCCCTCGCTCGGATGATCGGGGCCATGCGTCGCTGCGATCAGATCGCTTGCTGACGGCCTGAACTTTCGCCGGCGGCCTGACGCCTCACCTTCGCCATCGTTCTCGCGGATTGGATATGAGTGCACGACCGCGCGCCGCACAAGCTTATGCAGGCCCGTCTTCGTCTTGCGCCTCCCCAACACGCATGCTAGGCCCTCGCCGCGCCGGGAGGACGGGTTTCAGACCTGTATTTCGAGGCGGTTCCCATTCCTGACGGTTTCAGAGCCGACGCCGAGAACGGTGTCACGGGCCGGAACCTCGGGCCGGATTAAAAGAGAGAGTGGCGCGTGGCGCAGACTAGTTCCGAGGCGGGTTCCCCGGTTGCAGGCGTAGCAGGTCGCTATGCCTCCGCACTGTTCGAGCTGGCCCGCGACGAGCGCCAGATCGATGCGGTCGCGGCGACCCTGCAGAGCTTTGATTCCCTTCTCAAGGAGAGCCCCGATCTGGCTCGCCTCGTTCGCAGCCCGGTTTTCACCGGTGAGCAGCAGGAAGCCGCCATCGGCGCCATCCTCGACAAGGCCGGTCTCACCGGCCTCGGCGCGAACTTCATCCGGCTCGCGGCCTCCAACCGCCGTCTTTTCGCGCTGCCCGACATGATCCGCGCCTTCCGCCGTTTGGTGGCGGAATCGAAGGGGATCGTACGTGCCGAGGTGACCGTGGCCGAACGCCCGTCGGACGCCGTTCTCGAAGAGATCAAGGCGTCCCTGCGCGATGTGGCTCGCTCGGAGATCGACCTCGATCTGCGCGTCGACCCGGCCCTGATCGGCGGTCTCATCGTCAAGATCGGCAGCCGGATGGTGGATGCATCCCTGCGTACCAAGCTCAACGGTATTCGACTCGCGATGCGGGAAGCCTGAGGTCGGCGCTTCGGCGCAGGCCCGCTCCCGTTTCTCCACAGCAACTTCGTTTCGATTTAAAGAGGCCAGACGATGGACATCCGCGCTGCCGAGATCTCCGCGATCCTGAAAGAGCAGATCAAGAATTTCGGCCAGGAAGCCGAGGTAACCGAGGTGGGCCAAGTGCTCTCCGTCGGTGACGGTATCGCCCGCGCCTACGGGCTCGACAGCGTCCAGGCCGGTGAGATGGTCGAGTTCGAGTCGGGCGTGCGCGGCATGGCCCTCAACCTCGAGCAGGACAACGTCGGCATCGTGATCTTCGGGTCGGATCGCGACATCAAGGAAGGCCAGACCGTCAAGCGCACCGGCGCTATCGTGGACGTTCCGGTCGGTAAGGCGCTGCTCGGCCGCGTCGTCGACGCCCTCGGCAACCCGATCGACGGCAAGGGCCCCATCGCCACCACCGAGCGTCGCCGCGTCGACGTGAAGGCTCCCGGCATCATTCCGCGCAAGTCGGTTCACGAGCCGATGGCCACTGGCCTCAAGGCCATCGACGCCCTGATCCCCGTCGGCCGCGGCCAGCGCGAGCTGATCATCGGCGATCGCCAGACCGGCAAGACCGCCATCGCCCTCGATACGATCCTGAACCAGAAGCCGGCTCATGCCGGCACCGACGAGAACGCCAAGCTCTATTGCGTCTATGTCGCAATCGGTCAGAAGCGCTCCACCGTCGCACAGTTCGTGAAGTCGCTCGAAGACAACGGCGCGCTCGAATACTCCATCGTCATCGCCGCGACCGCTTCGGACGCTGCGCCGATGCAGTTCATCGCCCCCTTCGCCGGCTGCGCCATGGGCGAGTATTTCCGCGACAACGCCATGCACGCCGTGATCGTGTATGACGATCTCTCCAAGCAGGCCGTCGCCTACCGCCAGATGTCGCTGCTGCTGCGCCGCCCGCCGGGCCGCGAAGCTTATCCCGGCGACGTGTTCTACCTGCACTCGCGCCTGCTCGAGCGCGCCGCCAAGATGGGCGATGCCGCCGGTAATGGATCACTGACCGCGCTTCCTGTCATCGAGACCCAGGCCAACGACGTTTCGGCCTACATCCCGACCAACGTGATCTCGATCACCGACGGACAGATCTTCCTCGAGACCGACCTGTTCTACCAGGGCATCCGCCCGGCGGTGAACGTCGGCCTCTCGGTGTCCCGCGTGGGCTCGTCGGCCCAGACGAAGGCGATGAAGAAGGTCGCCGGTAAGATCAAGGGTGAGCTCGCCCAGTACCGCGAGATGGCCGCCTTCGCACAGTTCGGCTCTGATCTCGATGCGTCGACCCAGAAGCTCCTGAACCGTGGCTCGCGCCTCACCGAGCTCCTGAAGCAGCCGCAATTCTCGCCGCTGAAGATGGAAGAGCAGGTCGCGGTGATCTATGCCGGCGTGAACGGCTATCTCGATGCTCTGCCCGTGTCGAAGGTCCGTCCCTTCGAGGACGCGCTGCTCTCGACCCTGCGCACCAAGCACGCCGATCTGCTCACCAAGATCCGTGACTCGAAGGATCTGTCCGACGACAGCGCGAAGACGCTGAAGGGCGTCGTCGAGAGCGTCGCCAAGTCGCTGGCCTAAAGCCAGTCGATGATCCCCTCCCTTAGCGGGGAGGGGACTGGGGTGGAGGTGTGCCGGACCGGCCGAGACCTCTTCGACACCACCCCCACCTCCGGCTCTTCCCCACTCAAGGGGAAGAGAGATGGCGTCGAACCGCACCGAACGGATCTGGAAGTCACCCCATGGCGAGTTTGAAGGATCTGCGTAACCGCATCGCTTCGGTGAAGGGCACGCAGAAGATCACCAAAGCGATGCAGATGGTCGCCGCCGCCAAGTTGCGGCGCGCCCAGAATGCCGCTGAGAATGCCCGTCCCTATGCCGAGAAGATGTCCCAGGTGCTCGGCAACCTCGCCGCGAACCTCGTCGGCGGTGTCCAGGGACCGAAGCTCCTGTCCGGCACGGGCGCCGACAAGGTTCACCTGCTGGTCGTCTGCACGGCTGACCGCGGCCTCTGCGGCGGCTTCAACTCGTCGATCGTGCGTCTGGCCCGCGAGCACATCCGCACGCTGACGGCCGAAGGCAAGACGGTGAAGATCGTCACGGTCGGCAAGAAGGGCTACGACCTCCTGCGTCGCCAGTATCGCGACCAGATCATCGAGAGCCGTGACCTGCGCGGCAACAAGCCGGTGGATTACGAGTTCGCTGCCGAAATCGCGCAGAGCATCATCTCGCGTTTCGACGACGGCGAGTTCGACGTGGCGACGCTGTTCTATTCGCGCTTCCGCTCCGTCATCGCCCAGGTGCCGACCGCCCAGAAGCTCATCCCAGCCGAGCTGCCCGCAGCCGGCGGTACCGCTCCGGATGCAGCTCTGGAGTTCGAGCCGAGCGAGGAAGCGATCCTCGACACGCTCCTGCCGCGCAACCTCACCGTCCAGGTGTTCCGCGCGCTCCTCGAGAACGCGGCCTCCGAGCAGGGCGCACGTACCGGTGCCATGGATTCCGCCACGCGCAACGCGGGCGAGATGATCAAGAAGCAGACGCAGATCTACAACCGCACGCGTCAGGCCATGATCACCAAGGAACTCATCGAAATCATCTCGGGTGCCGAAGCGCTCTAAGCGCTCCCCGTCGCCCTGACCGCAACATATTCGAAGGACCCGTAACATGGCGAACACCGCTCTCCCCGGCGCCGGCTCCAATAAGGTCGGCAAGATCACCCAGGTCATCGGCCCCGTGGTCGACGTTCACTTCGACGGCCACCTGCCGGAGATCCTCAACGCCCTCGAGACCAAGAACAACGGCAACCGCCTCGTCCTCGAAGTGGCCATGCAGCTCGGTGAGAGCACCGTGCGCTGCGTCGCCATGGACACGTCGGAAGGCCTCGTTCGTGGCCAGGAAGTCACCGACACCGGCGAGGCCATCAAGGTGCCGGTCGGCTTCAACACCCTCGGCCGCATCATGAACGTCATCGGCGAGCCGATCGACGAAGCCGGCCCGATCCAGTCGGACACCCTGCGCGCCATCCACCAGCCCGCGCCGTCCTACGCCGAGCAGTCCACCGAGTCGCAGATCCTGGTCACCGGCATCAAGGTGGTCGATCTCCTCGCCCCCTACGCCAAGGGCGGCAAGATCGGCCTGTTCGGCGGCGCCGGCGTCGGCAAGACCGTGCTGATCATGGAGCTCATCAACAACATCGCCAAGGTGCACTCGGGCTACTCGGTGTTCGCCGGCGTCGGTGAGCGCACCCGCGAGGGCAACGATCTCTACCACGAGATGATCGAGTCCAAGGTCAACATGGACCCGAAGGAGAACAACGGCTCGGCCGAAGGCTCCAAGTGCGCGCTCGTCTACGGCCAGATGAACGAGTCCCCCGGTGCCCGCTCGCGTGTCGCGCTCACCGGCCTCACCATCGCCGAGGATTTCCGCGATCAGGGCCAGGACGTGCTGTTCTTCGTGGACAACATCTTCCGCTTCACCCAGGCCGGTTCGGAAGTGTCGGCTCTTCTCGGCCGCATCCCCTCCGCCGTGGGCTACCAGCCGACGCTGGCCACGGACATGGGCGCCCTGCAGGAGCGCATCACCACCACTACCAAGGGCTCGATCACCTCGGTGCAGGCTATCTACGTGCCGGCCGACGATCTGACCGACCCGGCGCCCGCCGCCTCGTTCGCCCACTTGGACGCCACCACCGTGCTCTCGCGCTCCATCGCCGAGAAGGGCATCTACCCGGCCGTGGATCCGCTGGACTCTACGTCGCGGATGCTCAACCCCGCCGTCCTCGGCGAGGAGCATTATGACGTCGCCCGCCGCGTCCAGCAGACGCTGCAGCGCTACAAGGCCCTGCAGGACATCATCGCGATCCTGGGCATGGATGAGCTCTCGGAAGAGGACAAGCTCACCGTTGCCCGCGCCCGCAAGATCGAGCGCTTCTTCTCGCAGCCCTTCTCGGTGGCCGAGATCTTCACCGGCTCGCCCGGCATCCAGGTCCCGCTGGCCGATACGATCAAGGGCTTCAAGGGCCTCGTGAACGGCGATTACGACGACCTGCCGGAGGCGGCGTTCTACATGGTCGGCACGATCGAGGACGCCAAGGAGAAGGCGAAGAAGATCGCGGCTGCGGCCTGATCCATCGAACGCCAAGGCCTTCCGCCGAAATGGCGGACGGCCTGACCCGACAATCACGGCGCGGCCTTCTCGGGACCGCGCCGCTTCTCCAACACGACAACCCGAAGCGGGACCTCCCTCGCCATGGCCACCTTCCAGTTCGATTTCGTCGGTCCCGAGCGGACGGTCTATTCCGGCCAGATCGAGGCCGTGCAGCTTCCCGGCATCGAAGGGGAGATGACCGTTCTTCCGGGCCATGCCCCCGTCCTGACGGCGCTCAAGGTGGGCGTGATCGTGATCAACGAGGCCGGCCATGCCGGTAAGCGCGTTCTCGTGCGCGGTGGCTTCGCCGATATCGGACCGACCATGGTCACCGTGATCGCAGAGCGTGCCAACCCGTTCGAGGAGATCACGCCCGATTCGCTCGACAAGGACATCGCCGCCCTCGAGTTGCAGCGCGATGCCACCGAGGATTTCGCCAAGAAGGACGACATCACCGGCCAGATCGTCCAGCTTCAGGACGCCAAGGTCGCCCTCAACTTCTAACGTCCTTCGCTACGCTCAGTGACCCGAGCGGGCGTGAGTCACCGCATGGTCGAGGAGGAGGGCGCGCTCCTCCTCCCCGGTAAGACATCCCCGCTCGAGCCAGAGAGAGCGGCTCGCGGAGAGACCCCGACCCACCGAACGGCCCGGCGGGATGCCTGCCGTGATGAGGTCGCCCCCGCTGAGGGGAAAGGTCGGCGCGGTAGACGTGCCATTGAGCAGGCCCCTCAGTTCGCGGCGAGCCTCCGTGTCGATCCGGTTCACGTTCGTCTCATCCATGACGGCGATGACCAGCGCCAAGCCGAGTAGATCCTCTTTCGCCGCGAGCCGACGCATCTCGATGGCTCCCACGTGCTGCAGGCGCGCGATGGCCCGTCGTGCAGCCACGTAGGCGCACAAACGGGCATGCTCCTCGTTCGATAATCGCAGCTTCTGTCGCAGACGGTCCGCATCGTCGTCGTCGACGACGGCCAAGGCCGCGAGCGAGTTCACTGCCATCATCGGGCCGCCATGATCCGACGTCGATGCGATGGCGCGTTCCAGGCGATCGACGTGACCCTCGGCGCCGATGATGCGCGCGAGCAGCCCGGCCTTCTTCATTTCCGCGACTGCCTCGACGGCGCCTGGCGCTTCCAAGAGTTTCAGAAATTCCGCACGGACCCGTTCTCGCGAGAGGGTATCGAGCGCTTCCCCCGCATCGCGCGCGGCCTGTAGGCCGTCCACGTCCGGCACTCCGATCCCGTAACGGGCGTGGAAGCGGAAGAAGCGCAGGATGCGCAAGGCGTCCTCGCGGATGCGGCTCGCCGCTTCACCGATGAAGCGGACACGGCCCGCCCGGAGATCCTCTTCACTTCCGGTCGTGTCGTGGAGTTCGCCATCCGCGCTCAGGGACAGAGCGTTGATGGTGAAGTCGCGACGCTCCGCGTCACGGGAGAAGTCCCGTCCGAACCTGACCACCGCGTGCCGGCCGTCGGTCTCGACATCCTCCCGCAGGGTGGTCACCTCGAAGGCCCGTCCGGCATGGAGGAGGGTGATCGTTCCATGCTCGATGCCCGTTGGGATCGCCCGTAGGGAACCAGCCGCCGCGCGCCGCATCGTCTCCTCCGGCAGGAGGGTGGTGGCGAGGTCGATGTCCGATCCCACCTGGCCGAGCAGGGCGTCGCGCACTGAGCCCCCGACGATCCGTGTTTCCTCTCCATCCGCCTTCAGCACGGAAAGCACGTGCGAGACGGCTGGATCCACGAGAAGGGCATTGAGCCCCTCCCGCCGGAGATCGCGACCAGTCATTGGAAATGGCCCGGAACGACCTGTCCGTTTTCGATCCTGGGTGGGACGTAGCCGCCGCGATGCTTCTCGCCCGCCAGACCGGCGATGATGAAGGACAGGATCACCAGAGCGAGCCCTCCCATGGTCAGTCGAAACACGAACCCTTCCCAATGAGCGCCGTGGCTCGGGTTGCGGCCTCTGATCGTGAGATAGAGGCCGAACAAAATGAAGGGCAACAGGAAGATCAGGACTTCTTCGACGAGGCGGCGGATCATGGAGCTTTCGCTGGGCGAGGGAAGGCCGTCATGTCACGGAAACAGGCGTTCGTGGAGATTGTTCACGATCCCCGCCGTCACACCCCAGATCATGCGGTCACCGAAGGGGATGGCGTAGTAGCGTCTCGGGCGATCCTGCCATAGCCCGACGCCGAGGCGCCGACGGACCGGGTCCATCAGGCGTCCCAGCGGGACTTCGAATACCTCCGCCACCTCCGCCGGATCTGGGGCGAGCCGGACTTCTTCGGTACAGAGCCCCACCACCGGGACCACGAGGAATCCCGTCGCCGACAGATAGAGGTCGAGATAGCCGAGGATGCGGATGTCGTCACGCCGAAGGCCGATCTCCTCTCGGGCTTCTCGCAGGGCGGCATCCGCCGGGTCCCGGTCCGAGGGTTCGATCTTGCCACCGGGAAAGGCGATCTGACCGGAATGGTCGCGCAGGTGCGACGCCCGCACGGTGAAGAGCACCGCCAGTTCCTCGTTCCTGACGACGATAGGCACCAGGACCGCTGCTGACCGGTGCGGTTTTACCGGAGGGGTCGCGATGCCGGCTGGGTCGAGGTCGTGGTCGCCGCGTGGGTTCGAAACGGGGTCGTCGGCTTTGGGGGGAGTAGGGGAGAGGCCCCGCCCGGCCCTTTCGAGCAGGTCCGACAGCGCGTCGAAGCTCATGCGCCTTCGCTGCGAGCGATAGGATGAAACCCGCCGCCGCCGGCGATGCCGAACCACGACACCCCATCGACCAGGCGTTCCTCACCCAGCGCCAGCAGGTCGTAGGTCGTTGCGCGGGTAAGCAGTGCCCAGAGGCCACGGCGGATATGGATATAGGGGCGCAGACCGCCATCCCCACCCTCCTCGAACCGCAGAGCGTGGTCGGCATCGACGGTGACGAGATCGTCGACATTCGTGCGGAACGCGATGCGCCGGGTCTTGCCCTCACCTTCCACCGCCATCTCCACTGCGGCGAAGGGCGCATCGTCCACCACGATTCCCACGCTCTCCACCGGCGTCACCAGAACGATGCGGCCATCGGGCTCTCGCCGGAGGATAGAGGAGAACAGCTTGACGAGGGCCGGGCGGCGGATCGGTGAGCCGTTATGGAACCACGTTCCATCCGCGGCGATCCGCATGTCGATTTCACCGCAATAGGGTGGGTTCCATCGCTCGACGGGCGGCAAACCCCGTTGGGGTACCCCGTCAAGGGCGAGGCTGAGCCGGGTCAGGGCCGGGTCCGGTGGCGGTTGTTCCGACTGGGTCATGGCTTCAGGAAATAACGTGTTCCCACCTTTTTGAAACCGTCCCAATCCAGGGGAATCGATGCCCTAGCGTGAATCAATGCGCAAAGTTTCGCTGCGCCGCGTTACGAGTTCGGTAAGAGACGAAGAGGTTCGAATGCGAGTGATTTCAATCAAGCGCTTAGTGGATTGTGCAACGCAAAAATAATCGCAAGTGAAAGAGCTAAGCAGGATTTGCTCTTGCCGCGGAAGTTTGGCAATCAGAGCAGGCATCCCAGGGAGGGAATGCCTAAAACGCATCAAGCGTCTCGTCCCATAACCAGCCGAGCTACGTCATCACGATAACAACGCAAGGACGGTAGAATGACCGCATTGTTGCTTATCATCTTGGGCGGACTATGCGCCGTCGCCTACGGAATCATCACGATCACCGACGTGATGAAACGCGACGCCGGCACCCAGCGGATGCAAGAGATCGCCGGGGCGATTGCGGAAGGGGCACAGGCCTACCTGCGCCGGCAATACGCTACCATCGGCATCGTCGGCGTGGTTCTGTTCGTGGCGCTCGCCTATTTTCTCGGACTGAAGGTCGCCATCGGCTTCCTCATCGGCGCGGTCCTCTCGGGGGCGGCCGGCTTCATCGGCATGAACGTGTCGGTGCGCGCCAATGTCCGGACGGCGCAGGCGGCCTCGACCTCCCTGGGGGCTGGGCTCGACGTCGCATTCAAGTCCGGCGCCGTTACCGGCATGTTCGTGGCGGGTCTCGCGCTCCTTGGGGTCGCGCTCTACTACACCTTCCTCACCCGCGTTTCGGGCCTCGCGCCCGCCAGCCGTGAAGTCATCGATTCCCTCGTGGCACTCGGCTTCGGCGCCTCGCTGATCTCGATCTTCGCCCGTCTGGGAGGCGGTATCTTCACCAAGGGCGCCGATGTCGGCGGCGACCTCGTCGGCAAGGTCGAAGCCGGGATTCCGGAAGACGATCCGCGCAACCCGGCTACCATTGCCGACAATGTGGGTGACAATGTCGGCGATTGCGCCGGCATGGCGGCCGACCTGTTCGAGACCTATGCGGTGACCGTCGTCGCCACCATGGTGCTCGCCGCGATCTTCTTCGCCGGCCAGACCGATATCGCCGGACGCAACGTGCTGGAGGCGATGCTGCTCTATCCGTTGGCCATTGGTTCGGCCTGCATCCTCACCTCGATCGCCGGTACTTACGCAGTTCGGCTCGGCGCCAACCAGTCGATCATGGGCGCGCTCTACAAGGGCCTCATCACCGCGGGCGCACTCTCCATCGTCGCCATCGCGCTGGTCAATTTTGCGCTGTTCGGCGGATTCGCCACCGAGTTCAAGACGAATGCCGGCGTCACCTTCACCTCAGGCGGATTGTTCGGCTGCGCGGTGATCGGCCTCGTCATCACGGCGCTCATCGTCGTCATCACCGAATACTACACCGGCACGAACTTCCGCCCGGTGAAGTCGATCGCCGACGCCTCCGTCACGGGTCACGGCACCAACGTGATCCAGGGGCTCGCGATCTCGCTCGAATCGACGGCGCTGCCGGCGCTCGTCATCGTGGCGGGCATCATTGCCACCTATTCGCTGGCAGGCCTCTTCGGCATCGCCATCGCGGTCACGGCCATGCTCGCGCTGGCCGGGTTCATCGTCGCCCTCGACGCGTTCGGTCCCGTCACCGACAATGCCGGCGGTATCGCCGAGATGGCCGGTCTGCCGCCGGAGGTCCGCAAGTCCACCGACGCACTCGATGCCGTCGGCAACACCACGAAGGCTGTCACCAAGGGCTATGCCATCGGCTCGGCCGGTCTCGGCGCTCTCGTCTTGTTCGCCGCCTATACCAGCGACCTCAACTACTTCATCGCCAATGCGAGCCCGACCCAGTACCGCTTCTTCCAGGGCGTGAGCGTCGATTTCTCCCTGTCGAACCCCTACGTCGTCGTCGGCCTCCTGCTCGGCGGGCTCATCCCGTTCCTGTTCGGCGGCATGGCGATGACGGCGGTCGGCCGTGCGGCCGGTGCCGTGGTCGAGGAGGTGCGGCGCCAGTTCCGCGAGAAGCCCGGCATCATGGCGGGCACCGACCGCCCGGATTACGGGCGGGCCGTCGACATGCTCACCCGCGCGGCGATCAAGGAGATGATCCTCCCGTCGCTCCTGCCGGTTCTTTCGCCCATCGTCATCTTCTTCGTGATCCAGGCGATTGCCGGTAAGGACCAAGCCTTCGCCACGGTGGGCGCATCCCTGCTGGGTGTGATCCTGACCGGGCTCTACGTGGCGATCTCGATGACATCCGGCGGCGGTGCCTGGGACAACGCCAAGAAGTACATCGAAGACGGTCATCACGGTGGCAAAGGCTCCGATGCGCACAAGGCGGCGGTGACCGGCGACACCGTGGGCGACCCCTACAAGGACACGGCCGGCCCTGCCGTGAATCCCGCGATCAAGATCACGAACATCATTGCCCTGCTCCTACTCGCAGTGCTGGCCCACCTCTGAATCTTTGCCGGAAGGGCGTTCGCGGAGCCAAAGCTCAGTCAGATGCCGGAAAGGTGATTGCCGGGGTGATGATCCCGGGCGTGGTGGCGTGCGGCGGCGCACAGGCGGTGTCCGATGCTCCAGCCGTCCCCCTGACGGTCTCCCGTCAGCGCCATACCTACGGGCAACGAAGGCGTGGCCGAACGGTCGCGTCTCCATTGTCGTAGTCTGACGAGAGATCTTCATGCCCTCACTGCACGATCCGATCCGCATCGGCGCGATCGACTCGAAGAACCGCATCTTCATGGCGCCGCTCACCCGTGCCCGCGCCACGAGGGAGCATGTACCGACCCCGATCATGGTCGATTATTACAGGCAGCGGGCGAGCGCGGGCGTGATCCTCACCGAGGCGACAGGCATTAGCCAGGAAGGGCTCGGTTGGCCCTTCGCGCCGGGTATCTGGTCTGACGAGCAGGTCGAAGCCTGGAAGCCCGTCGTAAAGGCAGTTCACGAGGCCGGAGGCCGAATCGTCTGCCAGCTCTGGCATATGGGCCGCATCGTCCATCCGAGCTTCAATGGCGGGAAGGCGCCGATCTCGTCGTCCGCCACTACTGCGCCGGACCACGCCCATACCTACGAGGGCAAGAAGCCCTACACCCAGGCGCGTGCCCTGCCGATCGAGGAGATTCCGCGTCTCCTCGCCGATTATGACCGCGCCGCGCGCAATGCCATCGCGGCCGGGTTCGATGGCGTGCAGATCCACGCGGCGAATGGCTACCTCATCGACCAGTTCCTACGTGACAACAGCAATCACCGTGATGACCGCTATGGCGGCTCTGTCGAGAACCGCATTCGCCTGCTGACGGAGGTCACCCAGACCGTGGCCGACGCGATCGGGAAGGACCGCACGGGCGTGCGCCTGTCACCGAACGGCGAGATCCAAGGTGTGGACGATTCGAATCCGGACGCTCTGTTCGGGGCCGCTGCCGCCGCGCTCGGCAAGATCGGTATCGCTTTCCTCGAACTGCGCGAACCCGGCCCGAACGGGACCTTCGGCAAGCCGAACCATCCGCCGGTCGCGCCCGTGATGCGGAAGGCTTTCGGCGGCCCGCTGATCCTCAATTCGGATTACGATCCCGCTGCCGCCGAGGCCGCCCTCGCCGAGGGCAAGGCCGACGCCATCGCGTTCGGCCGGCCGTTCATCGCCAACCCGGATCTCGTCGAGCGGATCGCGGAGCATGTGCCGCTCAACAAGGACGAGCAATCGACCTGGTACAGCCAGGGACCGGAAGGGTATATCGACTACCCGACGCGCACCGCGTCGAAGGCGGCCTGACGCGGTCCTTCCAGACCTCGATGGGTTCGACTCATCAAGGTCTGTCCGCGTTACTGCGTGGCGCCGGCTTCGGGGCCGCTTGAGGTTCCTTTTCCTCAGGGGAGCTGAATCATAACGGGCGACCCACCGGCGTGATGCGCACATCCTACAAGCTTGCCATCTTCGACTTCGACGGGACGCTTGCCGACACGTTCCCGTGGTTCTGCAGCGTTATCAACGACGTCGCTGTTCGCTATCGTTTCCGGCAGATCGATCCGGCCGAGACCGATGCGCTACGGGGTCTTTCGGCCCGCGCCCTCATTCGTGAGCTCGGCGTATCGCCCTGGAAGTTGCCGTTCATCACGCGGCACATGCACGGACTTGCGTCGCGCGACATCGCCACGATCTCGCTGTTTCCCGGGATACGGGACATGCTCTGCAACCTCGACGAAGCAGGCGTCACCCTCGCCATCGTCAGTTCGAACAGCGAAGCCAATGTCCGGCATGTCCTCGGACCCTGCGCCCTGCGCTTCCGGCATTACGCCTGCGGCGCCTCGATGTTCGGTAAGGCCAAACGCCTGAACGCAGTGATGCGAAGGGAGGGATCGCTTGGCGGTGCCATCTATATCGGCGACGAATTGCGGGATCACGATGCGGCCAAAGCCGCGTCCTGCGATTTCGGAGCCGTGACCTGGGGGTATACGCGAGGAGACGCGCTGGTAACCGCTCGACCCGACATGGTTTTTCGACACCCCGCCGATATCGTGGAGACGATAGGAACGGCGCCGGCCTGACGATACCCCTCGCCGGCATCGAACTTGCTGGGCGTTAGGATGTCGTCAGGGAGGTCGTCCCGATGCATACCCAAAGCCGGAGCAACACCCGAGAAACCGACACCCTCTGTTGCCACGGATCTCGGTCTTGGCCGCTGATACAACAGCTCATCCGTCGAATCGGGACGATTTCGGCGCAGGCGGGCAGAGCATGCGGCGGCGTACTTCGCCCGGTGGACGAACGATCGACGGGCTGAGAAACGCCTCTCGCATCGAGGATCAGTACGCGGCGTCCATGATCGTCGCGGAAGTCATTACTCGTCTTCGACACGCCGAGGACGCACGGGGGTGACGTGTTCGGCCTTCAAAGACGAGACGTGTCACACAGCGTCTACTCGCGAAGTGCTGGCGATCTCAGTATTTCCGAATGACGACGAGATGAGATGCCGTCGCTCTCTCAGTCCTCAATCATCCGCAGAACCTTTTCCCCGAAGAGGCGGACGACGCAGAGAACGAGGACGGGAATCAGAGCGATGGCTCCGATATTCGGCCCCAAAAGAAAGGAAAGGCCGACTCCGAGGCCGGCTGTGAAAGCAGCTGGTACCATGGTGAACTCACAAATCGGTTTCGTTGGCTGGCGAAGCAATTCATCCCTAGCCGCATTAAAATGCAATTCAAAGCAGAAAAATTCCAGTTTTAATGTCGATTAATACGAAATATCCTGCCTGCAGGATTAAAGTCTCTCATAGGACTTGAGCCCAGGGCTGCTGTGCCCCATACACACCCTCGGCTTTCCATGATCGAGTAACCGCTTGATCTGGCTCGAAACTCAATTGGAGTCAGCGGACCGAAAGGATGGTTGCCGGCGACAGCAGTCAGTCTTGGCCGCTGATGGCCAAAGCATTCCGCCTTGAATCACCTGTTCGACCGGCTCGGCTTCCCATGGGTCTTGGTTTTGTTGAGTAGATGTCGTCCTTCGACGTGGAGGACGTATCACCTACGCTCAAGCGGCGCCCATCAGGCGCTCACGAGTCGGCCCATTTGCGTGGATGGCTGGGGCGGGAGGATTCGAACCTCCGAATGGCGGTACCAAAAACCGCTGCCTTACCACTTGGCGACGCCCCATCGACGCAAGGCCGCGCGTTGTCTAGACGCCGCGTCGGCCCGTTGCAACAGCCTGTTCGCTCGGGCCGACCAGGAAATGGAGAGCGCGCATGTCGAAGCGGATCGCGATCGTCACAGGGGCGGGGTCCGGGATCGGCCGAGCGGTCTCGCTCGGGCTCGCACGAGCCGGGTTCGATCTGGCTTTGGCCGGGCGTCGACGGGGGCCGATCGATGAGGTCGCGGATGCCGTGCGTGCGCTTGGGGCCGAGGCCATGGCAGTGGAGACCGATGTCGGCGATGCCGCAGCAGTCGGGCATCTTTTCGCCGAGGTGAAGACGCGGTTCGGTCGCCTCGATCTCCTGTTCAACAATGCCGGCCTGTTCGCACCTTCCGTTCCGCTGGACGAACTCAGCCTGGCGCAATGGCAGGCCGTCGTGGATGCAAACCTCACCGGCGCTTTCCTGTGCACGCAGGGCGCGTTCCGGATGATGAAGGCGCAGAACCCGCGCGGCGGCCGCATCATCAACAACGGGTCGATCTCGGCCCAGGTGCCGCGTCCGAATTCGGCGCCCTATACGGCGACGAAACACGCGATCACCGGCCTCACGCGGTCCACCTCACTCGATGGACGCGACCATGACATCGCCTGTGGGCAGATCGATATCGGCAATGCCGAGACCGACATGACCAAGCCGATGGCAGCCGGCATCCGGCAGCCCGACGGGTCGCTGAAAGTCGAGCCGGTCATGGATGCCCGTCACGTGGCGGATGCGGTGGTCTATATGGCCGGCCTGCCCCTCGACGCCAACGTGCAGTTCATGACCGTGATGGCGACGAAGATGCCCTATATCGGGAGGGGTTGAGGCCCCGCGCTTTCGCCCGGTCCCCGTTCGCATTACAGACGGGGCACGCCCCCGACCTTGTACAGACAAGCCCGCCCCGGCGGACCAGAGAAGCAACCGCCCGCGATGTTGATGCAGACAGAACCCAAGGACGCGACCGGCAAGGATGCCGACAGGGCGAAGGATCCCGTCGCCCGCCGCCGTACCTTCGCGATCATCTCCCACCCTGATGCGGGCAAGACTACGCTCACCGAGAAGCTGCTCCTGTTCGGCGGCGCGATCCAGCTCGCCGGCGAGGTCAAGGCGAAGCGCAACCGCGTCTCGACCCGGTCCGACTGGATGGGAATCGAGAAGGAACGCGGCATCTCGGTCGTCACCTCGGTGATGACCTTCGAGTATGGCGACTGCGTCTTCAACCTGCTCGACACGCCGGGCCACGAGGACTTCTCGGAAGATACCTACCGCACCCTGACGGCCGTCGATTCGGCGGTGATGGTGATCGACGCCGCCAAGGGCATCGAGGCGCGCACGCGCAAGCTGTTCGAGGTCTGCCGCCTGCGCGATATCCCCATCGTCACCTTCATCAACAAGCTCGACCGTGAGGCGCGCGATCCGTTCGAACTGCTCGACGAAATCGAGAAGACCCTGGCGCTGGATGTGGCGCCGGTCACCTGGCCCATCGGCCGGGGGCGGAGCTTTGCCGGCACCTACGACCTCGGCAATGGTCGTGTTCGCCGGCTCGACGCGGCGGACGACGCCGGCACCGTGGCCGTGTCCGGCGTGGACGATCCGCTCTTCGACCAGCTCCTCACCGAGGAGGGCGAGGTGGCCACGTGGCGGGAGGAGGCGGAGCTCGCCGAATCCGGCCTCAAGCGGTTCGATCTCGAGGCGTTTCGCGAAGGGCACCTCACGCCGGTCTTTTTCGGCTCGGCCCTGCGCAATTTCGGCGTGCGCGACCTCATCGACGGGCTTGCCCGCTTCGCGCCGCCGCCGCGCGGCCAGGATTGCGACAAGCGCCTAGTGGAGCCGACCGAGCCGAAAATGACGGGGTTCGTCTTCAAGATCCAGGCGAACATGGATCCCAACCATCGCGACCGCATCGCCTTCATGCGGGTCTGCTCGGGCAGGCTCAGCCGCGGCATGAAGGCGAAGCTCGTGCGCACCGGAAAGCCGATGTCGCTGTCCGCGCCGCAATTCTTCTTCGCGCAGGACCGAGCTATCGCCGACGAGGCCTTTGCCGGCGATGTGGTCGGCATCCCCAACCACGGCACCCTGCGCATCGGCGATACGCTCACCGAGGGCGAGGAGATCGTGTTCCGCGGTGTGCCGAGCTTCGCCCCGGAAATTCTGCGCCGGATCAAGCTCACCGACGCGATGAAGGCCAAGAAACTGCGGGAAGCGCTTCAGCAGATGGGCGAGGAAGGCGTCGTCCAGGTGTTCCGTCCGCATGACGGCTCACAGGCCATCGTCGGCGTCGTCGGCGCGCTGCAGCTCGACGTGCTGAAGGAGCGGCTCCAGGCCGAGTATGGCCTCCCCATCGATTATGAGCCGACACGCTTCTCGATCTGCCGCTGGATCGAATCGGATGTGGAAACCGATCTCGATTCCTTCATCGGTACCCATGGCTCGGCCATGGCGAGCGACCTCGACGGTGCGCCCGTCTTCATGGCGACCACCGCCTTCTCCCTCCGCTACGAGGAAGAGCGCGCGCCGAAGGTCCGCTTCACCGACATCAAGGATTATCAGAAGCGCGCCGCCTGATCCTGGGCGCAGGCTTCATGAGAAAGGGCCGCGCGGTTTACACCGCGCGGCCCTTTCTTGGTTTCGACCGATGCCGTTGAGGCGATCAGCGACCCTGCTGGATCGCCGAGAGGATCCAGCGCCCGCCGCGCTCGCGCACGAAGGTCCACAGCTCCAGGGCCTCCGGCTCGCCGGTCTCGACGGTCTGGTTGGTCCGAAGGTCGATCGTTACGTCGGTGATGGCGTAGCGCATCGCCACCGTGGCGTATTCCATCCGGCCCTCGCTCCATGATTCCGACAGGTCGCCCTGCAGAAGCTTCACGTTCGAGATCCGATTGACGACCCCGCGGGATTCGTTGCCGCGCAGCTCATCGGCGAAGTAGCCCGCCATTTCCGGTGTCGCGAGGTTGCGCAACGCAGCGACGTCGCCACGGCCATAGGCCGCCTGCACGTCGTTGAGGGCGATCTCGAAGCTCTGGAAGTCGCCCGGGCCGATATCGACCTTGCCGACGGTCGGCTGCGGCGCGCCGCGCGAAGCAGCACCCATGGCCGAACCGGCGCCCATGGCGGGACCAGCACCCGCGCCGGGCGTCGAGCCGTAGCCCGCCGGGTTCGAATTGCCCGACATGCTGGAGCGGGCCATGCCGGCGGGAGCCGGATTTCCCTGACGGCGGCGGAACCAACGCACCGCGAAGGCGACGACCATCACGATGAGGCCGACCTGCAACAGCAGGCCGATCATCGAGGCGATGCCGCCGAGACCACCGAAGAAGCCACCACCCAGGAGCGCTCCGAGGAGGCCGGCGCCGAGAAGGCCGGCCATGAAGCCGCCACCGAAGCGAGGACGCTGCGTAGCAGCGCTCGTCATGCCGGGATTACCCATGGTCGAACCGGGCTGCGTCTGCGAGCGCTGGATCGGCGCAGCGCTCGGCGCCGTGTTCGTGGACGAGGGCGCGTTGAAGGTCTTCGAGCCGCGCGAGCCCATGCCACCGCCGCCGCCTGGACGGGCCTCGGCAACGGGCGCAGCAACGGCCAGCATCGCGGCGAGCGCGAAGACGGTCGCGGCGCGGGTGCGACGCGTGGAGGGGATGAACATGAATACGCCTCTGAACGAAGTCTGAGAGAGTCCCGGCGGGAATGCCGGATCTTATATGGTGACGTTCGACGACAAGTTTTAGTCCGGCCGCGCCCTGCTTTTGTGATGACGGCGAGACTTGAGAAAGCCGGTGCATTTCAGAGAGCGGCCGGAAAGATCATCCGTACCGTCGTTCCCTCGCCGGGCTTGCTGTCGAGAGACACGGTCCCGTTCTGACGCTTCACCAGGCCGTGGACGATGGCGAGCCCCGCTCCCCGTCCGGCCTCGCGCGTCGTGATGAAGGGCGCGAGCGCCCGTGCCGCCATCTCCGGTGTCATCCCGTGCCCGGTATCGCGGACGGAAAGACCGACCGCGCCATCGCCCGGACGGCGGATCGCCGGGTCGCTCGGCGGCACCACGAAACTCGCGATCTCGATGCTTCCGCCGGACGGCATCGCCTCGCAGGCATTGGCGACGATGTGAGACAGGGCCAGATCCACCTGGGTCGGGTTGGTGAGCCCGTTGGGCAGGTCCGGCGCCGCGCGGATCGTCAGGGCGACCCCCGGGGGAAGCGTCGCTTGCATGCGCGCGGCGAAGGCGGTGATGAGAGCATTCATATCGACCGGGCGGACATCCGGCGCGATCCGCCGCGAGAAGGTCAGAAGCTGGCGCGTCAGGATCGTCGCCCGCTCCACCGCGTCGGTGGAGCGTATCACCGCCCGTTGGATGAAGGGTTCCTCGCGGTCGCCGAGACGTCGCTTCAGCCCGTCGATATAGCCGATGAGAATCTGCAGGAAGTTGTTGAACTCGTGAGCGACGCTGTTCGTGAGCAGGCCCAGCGCCTCGCGTTGCCGCGATAAAGCCAGCGCACCCTCCGCATCCCTCCGCCTGCTCACGTCGATCACCTGGACGAGGAGAAGGTCGGTATCGGGCAGGCGGGCTGCGAAGATCTCGGCCCAGAAGGTCGAGCCGTTCCTGCGCCAGGCCAGCACCTCGATTCCCTCCGGACGCTTTCCCGCCAACGCGGCGGCGAAAGCGGCGCGAGCGTCATTGTCGGTATTGGCGCCGAGAAGCAGATGGGCATCGCGTCCGACGAGATCCCCAGTATCGTGGCCGGTCAACCGGGCAAAAGCGGGATTGGCCGCAACGATCGTCGTCTTGGATTGGTCGATCAGCAGCGTGGGAAGGGCGCTGGCATCCAGGGCCGAGCGAAGATCGATAGGCGGGCTCGGAGCCTCATCCCGTTCGCCGTCCAGATCGTGCAACGCCATGCTGTATCCAGGCCTGTCGGAGCGGAACGGGCTCCAGCGTTAGTCGCATCGGACGGAAGCGCCAAGACGTCACGGAGCCTCCCCACGATGTCTACTGCCGGACCCACATCACCCGCGCGATCCAGGCGATCTCCGCCACTTGGACGATGCGTTCCGGGTGGCTCGGGTTGAGCGACAGCAACTCGATCGTCCGGGCGGTCTTGCGGCGCAATTCCTTGGCCAGCACTTCGCCGCTGGCCAGCCGCACCACCACGCGGTCGCCTTTGCGGACGCTGGCGGTGGGAGACACGATCAGCACGTCGCCATCGCGGTAGAGCGGTTCCATGGAATCGCCCTGCACTTCGAGGGCGAAAGCGCGATCCTCACCGAGATCGGGAAACTCGATTTCTTCCCAGCCCGGCCCGCCGGTGGGCATGCCTTCCTCAGTGAAGAGCCTGCCCGCGCCCGCCTGGGTCATGCCGATCAGCGGCACCATGGTGCGCGGCATGCCTTCCCGAGCTTCGATGAGGCGAAGGAAATCGTCCAGCGTCGCATTGGTGGCCGCGAGCACCTTCGACACGGATTCGGTGGAGGGCCAGCGCTTGCGCCCGTCCGGCCCGATCCGCTTCGAGCGGTTGAAGCTCGTGGCGTCGAGCCCCGCACGGCGCGCGAGACCCGAAGCGGAGAATCCATGGCGTTCCGCGAGACGGTCGATCGCGGTCCAGATCTGCTCGTGGGACAGCATGGCGAGACTCGATCAGAATGGCTAAGACATCCAGCCTAGCTTTAGGAAAGTAGAACTAAAAAGCGGCGGAAGCAACGGCGCGCCGCCACTATCCTCGAGATGGAGAAATTACAAACTCACGACCAAAGGTAGAAATAGCCGCTGGTTGCGACGGATGCCTGCCCGTTCTATCGCGGTCGCGGTCGAACCGGAAGGCAACGCGCGATGTCAATGATCTACAAGATATGCCCGCGTGCCTTGTGGCGCGAGGCCGAGGAAGCGGGCCGGTTCACCGGTGCTCCGGTCGACCATGCCGATGGGTTCATTCATTTCTCCACCGCCGACCAAGTGGCTGAAACTGCATCTCGGCATTTCGCCGGTGTTCCCGATCTCGTCCTCGTCGGGATCGACGCCGATGCGTTGGGAGATGCCCTTCGCTACGAGCCCTCGCGCGGCGGGGCGCTGTTCCCGCATCTCTACGGCGACCTCCGGCTCGATGCGGTCAGGTCCGTCACCGATCTTCCGATCGGGCCGGATGGCCGGCATCTGTTTCCCGCCGATCTGGTTTCGCCCACTACTCCCTCGACCGGAGCATCGGTATGATCGGCGCGCTCTTTCCCCTCGCAAAGCCGATCCTGCATGGTCTCGACGCCGAGACGGCGCACAACCTCACCTTACGTGGGCTGGCTCTTCTGCCACCCCGCAAGCCGGCCCCGGACGATCCGAGGCTCGCGGTTGATGCCTTCGGCCGTCGGTTCCCCAACCCGGTCGGACTGGCGGCAGGATTCGACAAGGGCGCGCAGGTGCCCGACGCGCTGCTCGGCCTGGGCTTCGGCTTCGTGGAGGTCGGCGGCGTCGTTCCGAAGCCTCAAGGTGGCAATCCACGCCCGCGCGTGTTCCGTCTCAGCGCCGACGGCGCCGTCATCAACCGCTTCGGCCTCAACAGCGAAGGGCTCGACATCGTGCGCGGTCGCCTCGCGGCGAGAAGCGGCCGGACCGGATTGGTCGGAATCAATATCGGCGCCAATAAGGAGTCGAGCGACAGGATCGCCGATTACGTGGCCTGCACCTCGGCATTGGCGCCGCATGTCGCCTTTGTCACCGTCAACGTTTCTTCGCCGAACACGCCCGGCCTGCGTGACCTTCAGGGCGAAGCGTTCCTGGATGATCTGCTCGGACGCGTGGTCGAGGCTCGCGACAAGGCCTCCGCCGGGACTGCGATTCTGCTGAAGATCGCCCCCGATATCTCGCTCGAAGCGCTCGATTCCATCGTCGCCACCGCTTTGCGGAGGAAGGTGCAGGGGCTCGTGGTCTCCAACACCACCATCGCGCGGCCGGCCAATCTGGCCGACGCCTCCCTGGCCAAGGAGACCGGGGGGCTCTCCGGTCGCCCGCTTTTCGAGCCGGCGACCCGCCTCCTGGCAGAAACCTACCTGCGCGTGGGCGGCACCATCCCGCTCATCGGCGTGGGCGGCATCGACTCGGCCGAGGCGGCCTGGACCAAGATCCTCGCAGGGGCGAGCCTGCTGCAGCTCTACTCTGCGCTGGTCTATGCCGGTCCTGGGCTCGTCGGGTCGATCAAAGCCGGCTTGCTCAGAAAACTCGCCGCGGAAGATGCTCGCGACCTGTCGACGATCGTCGGCCGGGACGCGGCGACACTGGCCAAACTCGGGACAGCTGCCGCTTAGTCCTTCGAGAAAGCCCGGATCCTCGGCGTCTCACTCCAAAAAGGGTGATGACGCGGCAGGACCGTCTTCCGCATCGCGGCACGAACCTCTGTCGGCCGGGTGCTACTCAAGACGCGCGAGCTCTAACCCGGCTTTCGTCGCATGCGGTTCATGCGCCTGACGCGGGGGCGAGTTTAGAACTTCGAAAGACTACTCGGTTTCGCGCCAATGCACCGTCGCAAGCGCATGACTGGCCCGCGTTTATCCGTGTTTGAGTGACCGGTGTGCGGTGCGATATCGCTGGTGGAAGAGGACGTGGTTTCGCATGGCGATACCGCCGTCCAGGCCATTTTTTGCCGAGCCAGGATCGTTCATGGATCACCCGGTCGCGTCCCCCAAGCGTTCCTCCGCCGCTGGCGGTTGGGGCGCGCTGAAGAGCTGTGGCAAACACCTGCTGAGCAGTCGCGCCCCGCTCTCCGGGGCCCGCGCCATGCTCAAGGCCAATCAGCCCGATGGGTTCGATTGTCCCGGCTGCGCCTGGGGTGACCCGGCGCACGGTTCCTCGTTCGAGTTCTGTGAGAACGGCGTGAAGGCCGTCTCATGGGAGGCGACCGACAAGCGTACGCCGCCGAAGTTCTTCGCGAAGCACACGGTGACGTCGCTGCGGACATGGACGGATTACGCGCTCGAAGGCGAGGGCCGCCTGACCCATCCCATGCGCTACGACGCAGCGAGCGACCGCTACCTGCCGGTCAGCTGGGATGCGGCCTTCGCCGAGATCGGCGCCACCCTGCGTGGTCTCGACAGCCCCGACCGGGCCGAGTTCTACACCTCCGGCCGCGCCTCCAACGAGGCGGCTTACATCTACCAGCTGTTCGCCCGGCTCTACGGCACCAACAACTTCCCCGATTGCTCCAACATGTGCCACGAGGCCAGCGGCATCGCCCTTCAGGCAGCCATCGGCATCGGCAAGGGCACTGTCCTGCTCGAGGATTTCGAGAAGGCGGACGCGATCTTCGTGGTCGGCCAGAACCCCGGCACCAACCATCCGCGCATGCTCGGCGACCTTCGCAAGGCGGCGACCCGCGGCGCCCGCGTCGTGGTCTACAACCCCGTGCGCGAGCGCGGTCTGGAGCGTTTCGCCGATCCGCAGAACACCGTGGAGATGCTGCGCGGCGCCAGCGCCCCGGTGGCGAGCCATTATTACCAGCCGCGTCCGGGCGGCGACATGGCGGTGTTCCGCGGCATCGCCAAGGCGGTCTTCGCCGCCGACGACGCGGCGCTCGCCGCCGGCCGGCCTTCCGTCCTCGATCGCGCCTTCCTCAGCCACCATGCCGAGGGGCATGAGGCCTATCGCGCCGTCGTGGAGGCGACCACCTGGGAGGCGATCGAGGACCAGTCCGGCCTGTCCCGCGCCGATATCGAGGTCGCGGCCGACGTCTATCTCGGTGCCGACAAGGTCATCTGCACCTGGGCCATGGGCGTGACCCAGCACAAACACTCGGTGGCCACCATCCGGGAGATGACCAACGTCATGCTCCTGCGCGGCAATATCGGCCGTCCCGGCGCTGGCCTCTGTCCCGTGCGCGGCCATTCCAACGTGCAGGGCGACCGCACGGTGGGCATCAACGAGAAGCCGCCCGCCGCCCTGCTTGACGCCCTCGAGCGTGAGATCGGCTTCGTCGCCCCGCGCAAGCACGGCCACAACGTCATCGGCGCCATCGGCGCCATGCTCGACGGATCGTCGAAGGCCTTCATCGGGCTCGGCGGCAATTTCGCCCGCGCCACGCCGGATACGGCGCTGGTAGCCAAGGCGCTCGCCTCCTGCGAGCTCACCGTCCATATCGCCACCAAGCTCAACCACTCGCATCTGGTGCCGGGCCGGGTCGCCTACCTGCTGCCTTGCATCGGCCGCACCGAGATCGACCGGAATTCGAAGGGCAAGATCCAGATCGTTACGGTCGAGGATTCCATGAGCATGGTCCACGGCTCGGGCGGCATCAACAAGCCCGCCTCGCCGGAGCTGCGCTCCGAGATCGCGATCATCGCCGGCATGGCCGCGGCCACCGTCGGCTCGGACAAGGTCGATTGGGCCGCCCTCGCCGACGATTACGACGGCATCCGCGCGCTGATCGAGCGGACCATTCCGGGGTTCACCGGTTACAACGCCCGCGTCCGCCGTCCGCGCGGCTTCATGCTGCGCAACCTCGCTGCCGAGCGCAATTTCGAGACGCTGAACGGGAAAGCGAACTTCTCGGCCGATGCCCTCCCGGAGGCGACGGAGCATCAGCAGGCGCGGACGAAGGCCGGCGCCTTCGTGCTCCAGACCTTCCGCAGCCACGATCAGTACAACACCACCGTCTATGGCCTCGACGACCGCTATCGCGGGGTCTACGGCGAGCGTCAGGTACTGTTCGCGCATCCCGACGACCTGGCCGAGATCCGTGCCGTCGCAGGCGACCGGGTCGATATCGTCGGCACCCATGACGACGGCGTGGTGCGGGTGGCCGAAGGCTTCCGCCTCGTGCCCTTCGACATGCCGCGCGGCAGTCTCGCCGGTTACTACCCGGAGCTCAACGTCCTCGTTCCCCTGTCGTCCTTCGGCAAGGAGAGCGACACGCCGACGTCGAAATCAGTGATGGTGTCGCTTCGCCGTCCGGCGGAGGCCGCGTGAGCGAGCCTCCTGTCGACGCCGAGACCTTTCTCGCCGTCACCGATTCCATCGCCGACCTCCAGCCCGGCCTGTCGACCCTGGAGGCCGGGCTGCTCGCGGGCCTTCATCTGAAGCTCGCCGCCGACAGCCGAAGCTTCGCCCGCGTCTTCGGCGTCGAGCACGCGCTCGTCCTGCGTGCGGTGGAGACCCTGTCCGGGGAGGCCGAGCTTCTGGCGGTCACCGAGCGCAATCAGAAAACCCAGCGGGCGCGCTACGAGGCGACCCCGGCGGGTCTCGCCATCCTGGATCACCTGCACGGCTGAGTGTCTGGGTTGCCGCCGTCAGCTTCCGTAGCTCTGGATCAGCGATCCGGCCACGAGGGTCCAGCCGTCGACCAGCACGAAGAAGATCAGCTTGAACGGCAGGGCCACCGTCGCCGGCGGCACCATCATCATGCCCACCGCCATCAGGATCGAGGCGACGACCAGATCGATGACGAGGAAGGGGATGAAGAGCAGGAAGCCGATTTCGAAGGCGCGGCGCAACTCCGAAATCATGAAGGCCGGCGTGACGATCTCCAGGCCGATGGCCTCCGGCCCGGCGGGGGCGGGGGCCTTCGCCATGTCGAGGAACAGCTTCAGGTCCTTCTCGCGCACGTTGCGCAGCATGAAGGTCTTGAACGGAGCCGAGGCCCTCTCGAACGCCACGCCCTGGGTGATCTGGCCCGCGATGAGCGGCTCGATCCCGGTGCGATAGGCCTCGCGCGCCGTCGGTGCCATGACGAAGGCGGTGAGGAACAGCGCGAGGCTGGTGATCACGGCGTTCGGCGGCGCGCTCTGCGTCCCCAGCGCCGAGCGCAGGATCGACAGCACCACGACGATTCGCGTGAACGAGGTCGCCATCACCAGCACCGAGGGCGCCAGCGCCAGGACGGTGATGAGGGCGACGAGCTGGAGCGCTCGCTCAGTGACGCCGCCCTGACCGAGATCGACCGAAAGGCTCTGTGCCGTGGCCACGCCGATGCCGGCGGCCAGGAAGCCGCCCGCCGCCAGCACGAGTCCGGCGGAACGGAGGGAAACGGAGGTGGTTCGGGTCAGGGGTGCCATGGCGGGGCGCAACCTGCGTCGGCCTGAGCTTGGGTGCAAGCGCCCAAGGCCTGGAAGCCCCTTCGTTGAAAACCCGAGTGACACCGTGGCGAAAATGCCGACGGGACTCTTTGCGCTCGCTTGCCGGGATGACTAGGTTCCCCCGCATAGGCCCGGACGACACCGAAGGACGACCATGACGAGCGCAACCGCCACCGAGACCCGGGACATCGGACCGTTCGCCGAGGCCGTATGGGACACGCCGTTCGGCATTCCGCCCTTCGAGCGGATCCGGCCGGAACATTATCTGCCCGCCTTCGAAGCCGCACTCGACGCGCATGATGCCGAGATCGCCGCCATTGCCGGCAACACCGAGCCGGCACGTTTCCCCAACACCGTCGAGGCCCTGGAGCGCGCCGGCCTCGATCTCGACCGCGTCGCCTCCGTTTTCTTCAACCTCAGCGGCAGCAACACCAGCCCCGAGCTCCAGGCGGTGGAGCGGGCGATCACCCCACGCCTCGCGCGCCACGGCAGCGCGATCTATCTCAACCCGCTGCTCTGGGCGCGGATCTCCGCCGTCGATCCGGATGCGGAGGCCCTCGGCGACGAGGAGCGCCGCGTGCTCGACCGCTACCGCACGCGCTTTCGCCGCGCCGGTGCCGATCTTGCCGCTGAGGCGAAGACCCGGATGGCGGAGATCGCGGGGCGGATGGCTGAACTCGGGACCACGTTCAGCCAGAACCTGCTGGCCGATGAGGGCGCGTTCATCCTCCCCCTCGACGGTGAGGAGGATCTCGCCGGGCTCCCCGAGTTCCTTCGCTCCGCTGCCGCCAGCGCCGCCAAGGATCGGGGCGGCGAGCATGCGCACATCATCACCCTGTCGCGCTCACTCATCGAGCCGTTCCTGGTGTTCTCGACCCGGCGTGACCTGCGCGAGAAGGCCTATCAGGCTTGGATCCGGCGTGGCGAGAGCGGCGGCGCCACGGACAACCGGGCCATCATCGCCGAGATCATCGCCCTCCGCGCGGAGCGGGCCCGCCTGCTCGGCTTCGACAGCTTCGCCCATTTCAAACTGTCAGACACCATGGCGGGCTCGCCCGACGCCGCGATGGAATTGCTGCGCAACGTCTGGACGCCGGCCCATGCCCGTGCCGGCACCGAGCGCGACCGCCTGCAGGCCCTGGCCACGTCCGAAGGGGCCAATATCGCCCTGGGGCCGCATGATTGGCGCCACTATGCCGAGAAGCTGCGGCGGGCCGAGCACGATCTCGACGAGGGCGAGATCAAGCCCTACCTGCCCCTCGATGGTGTCATCGCGGCCTCCTTCGACACGGCTTCGCGCTTGTTCGACCTGCGCTTCGAGGAACTCACCGACTTTCCCCGCTACCACCCCGATGTGCGGGCCTGGGTGGTGCGCAATGCCGACGGGTCCGAGGTCGGCATCTTCCTCGGCGATTATTTCGCGCGGTCTTCGAAGCGCAGCGGTGCCTGGATGAGCGCCTTCCGCTCACAGGAGCGGCTCAACGGCACCATCACGCCGATCATCGTCAACGTGATGAACTTCGCCAAGGCGCCGGAGGGTGAGACACCGCTGCTCTCCTTCGACGACGCGCGCACCCTGTTCCACGAGTTCGGCCATGCGCTCCACGGCCTTCTCTCTGACGTCACCTATCCGCTCCTCTCGGGCACGGCGGTGGCAGGTGATTTCGTGGAACTGCCCTCGCAGCTCTATGAGCACTGGCTCGAACAGCCTCAGGTCCTACGGGCCCATGCCAGGCATCACCGCACCGGCGAGCCGATGCCGGAGGAGTTGCTGAAGCGCCTCTTGGCGGCGCGGGCCTTCAACCAGGGCTTCTCCACCATAGAATACACAGCCTCGGCCATCGTCGACATGACGCTGCACCTGTCGAGCGGCGGCGAGGACGGGCTCGATGTCCTGGCCTTCGAGGCCGACGCGCTCCAGCGCATCGGCATGCCGGCGGAGATCTCCATGCGGCACCGCTCGCCGCATTTCGCCCATATCTTCTCCGGCGACGGTTATGCGGCGGGATATTACAGCTACCTCTGGTCCGAGGTGCTCGATGCCGACGCTTTCGACGCGTTCCGCGAGGCGGGCGATATCTTCGATCCCGAGACGGCGGCGCGGCTGCGCAAGTTCGTCTACGGCGCCGGAAACCTGCGCGATCCCGGTGAGGCCTACATCGCCTTCCGCGGCCGCCTGCCGAGCATCGATCCGCTGCTGCGCAAGCGCGGCTTGGCGGCTGCCTGATTCAGGAGAGGTAGTTCGTCAGCGTCAGTTTCGAGAGCATCGAGGTCACTTGGTAGCTCGCCTGAAGCTGGTTCTGGAGTGCCAGGAGCTTCGCGGTGACTTCCTCGAGGGAGACCGTATCGACGCCGTCGAGACTGTCATGAAGGGCGGCCCTGGCGGCGCGGTTGTCGGCCTTCGTCTCCGTCATGGTCTTGGCCGCCAGGCTGAGATCGCTGGCGATGGACTGTATTCCCTCGCGCCCGGCGGTGGAGGTGAGGAGCGAGCGTGAACGTTCCGAGACGGCGAGGTAGCGTGCCGCCTCCGGCGTTCCGGTCTGCGTGGTGGTGAAGCTCTGCACCGCGACCTGCGCAATCCCGGCGAGGACCGCGCGGATCGGCGCCTCGTTGGCCTGGGCTCCGATTCCGATCTTCCGGTCCGAACCGATCTGCACCGACGCCGTCGCCCGTGGATCGGTCGAGGTATCGTCGCCGGTGTACCATATGACGGTCGTGGTGCTGGCCCCTTCCGCGTAGCCGTTCCCTTCCGCCGATACGCGGCGCGGTGCAAATCCCTCGGTCTTCGACCCGGCGAAGAAATCCTGGGTGGCGCGCGACGCCGAACTCGCCGAGAGGGTCGTCCCGGCCGTCTCCTTCAGCGCGTTCGACAGGGCGGTCGAGATGTTGGCCGCGACGTCACCGGTCAACGAGAACTCGGTGGTGGACTTCGCATCCGCATTCGCCTTCGCGGTCAGCGTGATCGTCTGCGTGGTACCGTCGCGAAGCGCGAGCTTGAAGGTCAGCGTGTCACCCGCTGCCGGAGGGGCTTTTACGGCCAGCTCCACCGAGGCCGGCGTGCCGGTGCCGAAATTTGCGGCGAGCCCGAGGGAGGCCTTGCCCTGGATGCTGGCAACGGCCTGGTTCTCGAATCTCTTGGTGAGGGCGGCGGCGGTGTCGGCGGCAGTGCCGAGCGGAATCGTATTCGTGGCGTCCGCCGGAGGATTGGCGGTAACGATCAGGTCGGTGAAAGTCTGGGTTCCGTCGGGCTGGTTGATCGCCACGCGAATGCGGTCGCCTTCCGCCGGCGCATTGGCCACGGAGAAGGTCACGGCCGGATTCGTGCGCGCCGTCATCGGCCCCGCCGTGATGGCCGCCGGGTTCGAGCTGGCCGCAGAGACGAGGCTGAAGCCGAAATTCGCTCGTGCTTCCGTGCCTCCCGCGCCGAGATCCTCTTCGCTGACCGTCACGGTGGAGCCCGACACGCCCGTGGCGATGCGGCCATTGCCATTCGGACCGAGGTCGGCGGCGATCTGTTCGCTCACCACGGTCTTGAGGCCGTCGAGGTTACGGCTGGGTATGCCGTTGAGGATCGCATCCGACGAGGCGACGGGCGGAGCGTCCGAATCGCGACCGCCGAAGATGTAATTGCCGGCGACGTCCTGGTTCAATGCGTCCACGGCGGCGTCCAGGCTGTTCCTGGCTACCTGCACGGCGTTCGAACCGGACGCGATCGACCCGTTATTCAACGAACCCTGGACGATGCCGCTGAGGTTGGAGAGCTGTGTCACCGCCGAACTGGCGACGGTCACCCGCGTCGTGTTCGCGTTGATCGCGGCATCGTAGCCATCGAGCGCGCTCAGCGAGGCGTGGGCAGAGAGGCTGGTGGTTCGCGCCGAGCCAATGCCGCCATACGTCTCCGCATTGCGTCCGGTGGTGAGCTGGGCCGTCAATGTTTCGAGGCGCGCCTTCTGGCTGACCAGATTCGCCGTGTTGCGGTCCTGGAAATAGGTGCCTGCCGTGAAGGCGCTGATCGTCATCGTGACCTCGGCGAAAGGGTCTTCACGGGTTTGACCGATGAAAGACGCCGGAGAATTGACCCGAACCGTGGAAACCACGTTTCGGAAGAACCGGATGCCGGAACGAGGCTCTAGATCCGGAGGAGCGTGTCCAACATGTCGCGCGCGGCCGTGAGGACGCGGGCATTGGCGGTATAGGCCGTCTGCAATCCGACGAGCTTCGACATCTCCTCGTCGATCTTGACGCCGGATGTGCTCGCGAACCGGCCCTGGGCCGTGGCAAGGGCGATGCTCTGCCCTTCGTCGAGAAACTGTGCGGTCGCTGTGGCGGCGCCCTGGGCGTCGATGATCTTCTGGGTGAAGTCCTGAACCGAGGTCGTGAAGGGGGCGCTGATGCCCCCGATCCCGCTCGCCGCCGAGAAGGTCCGACTGGTGGTCGTGAGCGCGTCGTAGAGGTATTGCGGTCGCGTTACGTCGTCGGCCGGAGTGGATGACGACATCTTCACCAGCGATTCGGTCTTTGCCGCCACCGCCGGGTTCACGGCGATGCGTTGGGCAAAGCCCGTCAGCTGTGAGCCGCCATCGAACGAGCCGGTGAAGAGGCGGGACTTGCCACCGCCATCCACGAAGAGCGCGATCTGCGGCTGGCCGTTCGTCACCTCATCGGCCGTTTTGGACTGGGTGACGCTCGCGCTGATCCCTTGGATCGTCGTGGTCCCGTTCGCCGGGGCTAGGATCCTGACGCCACCTTTGCCGACCGTGGGGTTGGAGGAGACACTGAAGGGCGAGCCGAGGGCGGCTGCGATCTCGGTGCCAAACTTCGCCGGGTCGCTTCCCACCGTGAACGGGACGATGGTCGCCAGCGGGTCGGTGACATCGGTCCGGTTCACGGCGGCGGGCGGAGTCAGGTTGGACGGAACCAGGATCAGGTTGCGCTGGGCGCCGTTGGCGTCCTTGAGGCTGATCGTGATGGCATTGCCGGCGCTCAGGCCGGTCAGGTCGATGTCGAATCCCGCCCCGCCCGCCGCCGTCGCAGGCGTGCCCACCACCGAGCTATCGGACAGCGACCGCGACAGGCCCGCCGCGAGATCGTCGAGCTGGCGCTGGGCCTGAGGCAGAACCGTATCGCGCAGTTCGATTCCAGCAGCCAGCGAGCCCGAACGGATCGCGTTCGAGGCCACCAGATCGATCGTTCCGCCGCCCGGCGTGGTCGCCGTGATGGTTCCGACGCCGCGCTGAGCGGGGTCCGCGGAATAGCTGTCCTCGGGGCCGAGCGTGCCGCGGCCGTCGAAGCTCAAAGTCGCCGCGCTGGCCCGGTCCACCAGGGTCATGCCGGAATTAGTCATGACCGTGACGGTCCCGTCGCGCTGCACCGAGGCCTGCACGTCGAGATAGCCGGAGAGGGAATTGAGGGCCTGGTCGCGCTGATCGAGCAGGGCGACCTTGGACCCATCGTCGCTGGTGGCCGCGATCTTCACGTTGAGTTGGGCAATGGACGAGAGCAGGCCGCTCGCCGCCGACGTATCGTTGGACAGCTGGCTCTCGGTCGCGGTGCGCAGGGATTGGACCCCCTCCGCAATGCTTCCGATCTTCGTCGCGAGGTTCGATGCCGCCGCGACCACGGCGGAGCGGGCAGGCGCGGAGTCCGGGGCAGCGCCGAGGGTCTGGAGCGACAGGGTGAAGCTGTTCATCACCCCGTCGAGGGCGCTCGTCGTGCCGGGCGTGCCGTAGAGCTTGTCGAGCTGGGTCCGGACGTCCGCCATCATGCCCGTATAGGCCGCGCCAGACGTCTCCAGCCGCAGCTGCTTCAACGAATTCTCGTCGAAGACCCGGTTGATCGTGCCGATGGCGACGCCGGAATTGCCGGGCCCCTGCGCGACGGTGTCGAGCGAGCGCTTGACATAGCCGGTGGTACCGACATTCGCGATGTTCTGCGAGACGATGCCGATGGCGGCCTGAGTGGTCTTCAGGCCGGCCGCGGCCGTGTTCAGGGCTGATAACGACACGCTTGCCCTCCCTCTACGTCACCGGAAAAATCGGACCTCAGCGGATGATGTTGATCAACGCGGACATCATATCCTGCGCGGTCGAGATGACCTTCGTGTTCGCAGAATAGGCCTGTTGGGTTACGATCATCTTCGAGAATTCACTCGCAATGTCCGTATTCGACTGCTCGATGTTTTGACCTTCGATCGTGGTGCCGTTGAGGCCCGTGACTGGGACTCCGGAGTCAAGGGTCTGACGATAATTGCCTGACGAATCCGCCTTCAGTCCATCGGGGTTTGTGAACTGCACCACCTTGATCTTTGCAACAGAGACAGTATTTCCGTTGCTATAGCTTGCGACAACATCTCCGCCTTCGGTGATGTAACTATCCTTAAATGTACCCGATGTAAATCCATCCTGTTTGAGCTCAGACATTGCTATGTTTTTCGCGCCGAAGGATGACAGCCCTTCGCCGTAATTGATAGCAATAGGTTCGAGGTTAACGCCATCAATCGTCGGCGCTGCGAGCGTAATGGAACCTGTATCTGGGTTCACAAGCGTTCCGCCCGCATCGAATTCGAAGGCCGTTCCTGCATTCGTCCATGACGACTTCCCTGGGGCAACCGTAGTGTCGTTTGCATAGAATAGATTCCAAACCGCGTTCTGGGGGGCGGCTGCGTCTTGAACTTTCGCCCATACTGTATTTAGTTGTACAGGTGCTCCGCTGGCTGAGTATATCTGCAGCATTGGGCCTGTAATGCTGCCATTTATGAGTTTATCTGCATCGGTACCCGCAGCAACAGTTCCATTTCCGTTGCCCGTCAGGATAATCGGGCTAGCTGTGCCAGAAAATGTCGTTCCAACCAAAGTGTTAGCAGGATTTTTTGGAAGATCCGCTGCATAGCTGATCGTGCCCGTTGCTTTGCCAGGGATTGGCCGTTGCGAAATCTGGATAGGGCCTTCGCTCCCGGCGTTGCCTGTGATGGGGTCGATATTGGTTCCTGTCAGATAAGCTCCTCCGCCATTACGCAGATAGCCTTCTGAGTCTGTCTTGAAATCGCCTCGGCGCGTATAGAGATTTTCCGGCGAGAACGAAGTCTGACCATTGACGTCGCTGGCCTTCGTCTGCACGGCGAAGAATCCCGGCCCGTTCAGGGCCATGTTGGTCGGTATCTCGGTCGCGATGATGTTGCCCTGGATCGAGTTGGTCAGGACGGAATTGGCCCTGACGCTGCCGGAGACCTGACGGCTGGGCGCCTGCTCGGCGACGAGGTCGACGAAGCTGGTATCGACGCGCTTGAAGCCCGTGGTCTGCGAGTTCGCGATGTTGCCGGAGATGTTTTCCAGAGAGAAGCCCTGGGCCTTCATGCCCGAGACCGCCGTCTGCAGCGCGGAAAACACATCCATGACCGGCAACCTTTGTTGAAAATGACGTGGACCGAAACTGGTTCATGCCATCATCCGCAAGCGGGATGCCAAATCTAAGCCATTGAAATAACGAGATAATATTTATGTCCGGCCGGCAAGAATGGCCTTTTCCCCGAGGCACCCGGCAGCTTTTGCCGGTTCCGTAAAAGCTTGGCGCATCGTTTACCCAGCGTTATGCCTGTGCCGATTATCATCCAGCCGTGAGTTCAACGGGCGGGGATCATGAAGAGCAAGCGGACGACCCTTGTCCACCTCATCTACTTCTCCCGCCTGAATCTCGCGGCGGACGCGGCAGGCCGGACGCGTCAGCTCGGCGAGATCACCCGTCAGGCTCAGAAGAAGAACGAATTTTCGGTGATCACCAGTTTCCTACTGGTGGAGCAGAATTTCGCCGCCCAGATCATCGAGGGCGAGCGCACCTCCGTGAACGACACGTTCGGCCGGATCAGCAACGACACCCGGCATCGCGACGTCCAGATCGTCGAGTGGCGCGAGATCGTGAAGCGGGAATTCGTTAACTCGTTCGTGACCGTCATCCGCAACCCAGCGAACGACGCGATCTTCCAGAAGGCCGGCTTGCTGCCGATGTTTCAGCGCGGCACGCCGAAAGCCGGGGTCATCCATTCTCTCGCGGTTGCGCTCCAGGCCGAATCCATGGCCAAACAGGGTATCGACCATCTTTTCGTCTGATATTCCATCTCAGCCTTCCTGACGTCGGATATCCGACCCTGAGCTTCGAAAGCCCATGAGCGAGACGCCACCGATCCTGATTGTCGACGATCAGGAGAAACTGTTGAAGCTCGTCATCCTTCTGATGACGCGGATCGGTTTCCCCGACGTCGATGGCGTGACCAGCGGCCCCGACGCGTTGGAGCGGCTGCGCGAGCGCAAATACGCCCTGGTCATCTCGGATCTGGCCATGGAGCCGATGGACGGGCTGACATTGCTGCGCGAAATTCGCGGTGACGATGCTCTGATGAACACGCCTTTCATCCTCACCGAAGCCTCCTTCGATTTCGAGGACATCAACCTCGCTCACCAGGCCGGCGCAGACGCCTTCATCCTGAAGCCGTTCGATATGTCGGTGCTGAAATCGAAGCTGAAACAGGTCATCAACCGCAAGCCGCGCCGCCGCGAGGCGCCGCTTGCGGCCGAATCCGCCTTGAACGTCGATTTCCCGATGCTCGGAAAGTTCTGAGCGGCCGAGCGTCGGCGCGATCAGTCCAGCGCTCGCGCCATCGCGACGAAGCCCGCCACCGGTACTTCTTCCGCTCTAGCCGTCTCCACAATTCCCGCCGCGTCGAGCAGGCGCGCCGGGTCGGGGGTGGCGGCCTTCAGGCTCTGGCGTAGCATCTTGCGGCGCTGACCGAACGCCGCGCGCGTCACTCGTTCGAGCGCCGTCACCGAACAGGGGAGGGGCGTGTGCCTCGGCCTCAAATGGACCACGCTCGATGTCACCTTCGGTGGTGGCACGAAGGCCGAGGGCGCCACGTCGAACAGGATATGCGCCTCGGTGCGCCAGCCGCAGAGAACGCCCAGGCGTCCGTAATTCGCACGGTCGGATTCGTCCGCGACGATCCGTTCAGCCACCTCGCGCTGGAACATCAACGTCAGGGATTCCCACCAGGGCGGCCATGACGCTTCGGTGAGCCACCCGGTCAGCAGCGGTGTCCCGACATTGTAGGGAAGGTTGGCGACGATCCGCACCGGCCCGTCGCCGACGAGGGGGCGCGGGTCGAACCGAAGCGCGTCGGCATCGACGACATCGAGGCGCCCGGGGTAATGCGCGGCGATCTCGGCGAGGGCGGGGAGGGCGCGCGGATCGCGCTCGATCGCCACCACGCGGGCGGCGCCCGCCGAGAGGAGGGCACGCGTCAGGCCGCCGGGGCCGGGCCCCACCTCCACCACCGTGACGCCCTCGAGCGGGCCGGCCGCGCGTGCGATGCGGCCGGTGAGGTTGAGGTCGAACAGGAAGTTCTGTCCAAGCGCCTTCTTCGGCGCGAGGTCGTGTTTCAGCACGACATCGCGCAGGGGCGGGAGACCGTCGTCGCTCAAGAGTGCTGACCTGCAAGTCTGGCGGCAAGGCGCAGGGCGCCGATGAGACTGTCCGGCCGCGCGATGCCCTTGCCGGCGATGTCGAAGGCCGTGCCGTGGTCGGGGGAGGTCCGAATGAAGGGCAGGCCGAGGGTGACGTTCACGCCGTCGTCGAAAGCGATGGTCTTGATCGGGATCAGCGCCTGGTCATGGGTCGGTGTCAGCGCGACATCGTAGGTCGCCCGGGCGCGGGGATGAAACAGCGTGTCCGCCGGAAGCGGGCCCCTGATATCGATCCCCTCGTTCTGGAGTTGCGCCACGGCGGGTTCGAGCACGTCGCGGTCCTCCGTTCCCATCGTGCCGGCCTCGCCCGCATGCGGGTTCAGCCCCGACAGGACAAGGCGCGGATGAGCGATTCCGAACCGCTCGGTGAGGTCGCGCGCCACGATCCGCGCGGTCTGGACCACGAGGTCCTGGGTCAACAGGTCCGGCACTCGGCGCAGGGCGACGTGAATCGTCACCGGGACCACGGCGAGCGTTTCGCTCCACAGCATCATCACTGGAAGAGGCGCGGCTTTCCCGGGCTCCACCGCAAGGGCCGCGAGGAACTCCGTATGGCCGGGATAGGCGAAGCCGACGCTGGTCAGGACGTATTTCGCGATCGGATTGGTCACCAGGGCGATCGCCTCGCCCGACCGGACCAGACCGACCGCCGTCATGATCGATTCGAGGGTCGCGCCGGCATCCGCCGCACTCGGTCGTCCGGCCACGGCGCCGACCCGGGTGCCGCTCGGCAGGGGCATCACCGGGAGTGCGCGGGGAAAGACCTCGACTGCGAGATCGGGGCCGACCTCCGCCACCGGAACCTGAAAGCCCAGGCTGCTCGCCCGCCCCTCGATGAAATCGGGATCGCCGATGAGGAAGAACGGCGGAAGCCCGGCCCCTTCGTCCCGGGCCAGCCAGGCCATGAGAGCGATCTCCGGACCGATACCGGCCGGATCGCCCATCGTGAGCGCAATGGGTCTATGCACCGTCATGGCCTGTTTCGTCGCCGAATGAAGGCGAGACCGGGCTCTCGCCCAATCTCACCGGGTCGCCGCGATGCCGTCGGCCGTGCTCGCGATGTTGACGTTCTGGCGCAGGTCGACTTCGCCGAGGGTCTTCAACTCGACGCGCAGCAGCACGGTGCGGTTGCGCTCCGTGACGCCGAGGGCCGCAGCCGTCGGAGAGACGATGTAGTTGAGCGAGAAGGTGGTGCACTCGTCCTGATAACCGCCGCCGATGCTCAATCCGGCGAGGTTGGCGCGGCCGGGATTGGTATAGACGGGCGCCGCGCCGACGGGATTGGCGAGATAGGACGTGTAGGCGTTGGCGAAATTATCGCGCACGTCGAGATAGTGCGTGAGATCGACGAGGGCCGAGCCGGTGACGAACCAGTTCGGGGTGATGTGGTAGGTCGCCGACGCGGTCAGGCCTTCTCTGCGGTTGTTGAAACCGAGCAGGGGCTGGGCAGCGTAGTAGGAGTAGAACATCGACAGGTCGATGGGCGCGAAAGGCGCGAGGCGCGCGATGACGCCCGTCTCCATGCGGTTGACGGAGAAGTCCCGCTGTTCGAAGCGCGCGCGGCTGACGAAGCTGATGTTCTGGTTCGGCGACAGTTGGAACCGTCCGACATAATCGGATTCCCGACGCTCGAGGCCGGAATCGAGGCCGACATTCGCGAGGTCGCCGCGCCGGAACGAGTTGACCCCGGCGACCTGGATGGATTCGCCGAACATCACGTTCGCGTACCAGCCCGACGGCGTCACAACCGAGTATTGTGCGCCGAGATTGGTGCGGACGCCGCCCTCGACGCGGTCGTAGCCGGAGAACTTGTCCCATTCGAACAGCGACGTGTCGTCGAAGACGAGGCTCTGCGCGTCCTCGTTGGGCAGGCGGCCGATATGGGTCTCGCTCGGACGGATCACGACCTGCGCGATGGGTTCGAGCGTATGAACGCCGAGGGGGCCGAAATTGCTCACGAAGGGATAGCGGTAATCGAGGCCCACCGCCGGCATGACCCTCCCTGAAAAATCCGAATCCGTGGTGCTGATCGTCTGCGCCAGGGCGTTCTGATAGCCGGAATTACGCGGGTCGACGAAGAAGGCGTCGGTGCGCAGATAGGCGAAGGGCGTGAACACCTGGCCGGCATCGTCGATGAAGGTCCGGCGCCATGACAACTGCGCCGATGCGCGCGTGTTGCTGCCCGCCAGGCCGCGGATGATGCAGGTGCTGCGCGTGAAGGTGGTGCAGGTTTCGTAGAGCGAATAGGTCGTCCCGTTGACCGTGGGGTTGAAGTAGTAGGAGCCCGTGCGCGGGATCGCCTGGAAATCCGTGGCCTCGCGGTCGAGATGCGTGATGTTTGCCTCGAAGCGCACTTCGCCGCCGAGGAAGCCGGGACCGTTGATCCGCTTATCGTAGTCGATCACCGGAGCAACGATCGGCTGCTCCTTCTGCCAATCGTAGCTCGACAGGCCCTTGAAATAATACGCGCGTGCCTCGAACCACGAGCGGTCACCCTGACCGATCAGGTAGGCCGTCGACACCGCTTCACGGAAGTAATCCGTGGTGATGCTCGAATTGCGAACGCGGTAATTGTCGAGGAACCATTTGTCGGTGACGCCGACGACGTCCCAGCCGGTGCGCCAGCGGTCGTTGATGTAGAAATTACCCTTGGACTCGATCGAACCACGGAAGTCGCGGTCCCCCGCGCCGAGAGGGCCCGGAAGGAAGGCGCTGGGCGTCGTCTGGAAAATGCCGGTGGCGCGAATGGTATAGGAACCGGTCTCGAGCCGGTGACGCAGTTCGCCCTGGCCGAGAATTCCCTGCTCGCTCAGGAAGGAGGGCGACAGGGTGATGTCGAAATTGGGCGCGACGTTGATGAAGAACGGCGTCGAGATGCCGGTGCCGAGCGCGGTGGAGTTGATGAAACGCGGCGTGAGGAAGCCGGTCTTGCGTTTGACCGTCGGATCCGGCGCCTCGAAATACGGCAGATAGCCGACGGGGATGCCCGCGATCTCGAGGGTCGATTCCTCGAACCCGATGATGTGGGTTTCGTTGTTGTGGATGATCTTGGCGGCGCGCACCTGCCAGAGCGGCGGCGTTTCCGGGTTGTTCTTGCACGGCTCGCAAGCTGTGTAGGTGCCGGATTCGAAGGTCGTCTGCTCGCCGTCCACCCGCTCGCCGCGCGGCGCGGAGAAGCGCGTCCGCACCGGCTGGCCCCGCATTTCGACGGTCTGCTGAATGCGCAGGGCATCGACGAACCCGTTCCGGAAATCGTCCGTCAGCTCCATCGTATCGCCGGTCACGACCGCGCCGGTCTCGTCGGTGAGACGCACATTGCCTTCGGCGAAGACGCGACTGCTGGCCCGGTCGTAGCGGACACGGTCGGCCTGAAGGGTACGCGGGCCGTAATGAAGCTCGGCATTGCCGCGCGCCGTGACGGTGTTGTTGTCGTTGTCGTAGATCAGCTCGGCGGCTTCGACGAGAAGCCGCTCGGCCGGCTTGCCCGTGGGGGCAGGCGCGGGCTGCGCGGCGGCCTTGGGCGGAGTAGCCTTGCGGGCCTGGCCCTTGTCGCTTCGACCGGTCGCCTGCGCGCTCGCTCCATCGGTGCCGAGCGTGAGCGCGGCGCCGGAGACGAACGCCAGCAAGCCGGCGAGCTTCGCGATGTCGGAGACTTTACGCAACCCGTGTCCCAACCTCTGCCTCGGCCTCGTTTCGCATCCCGTCACCGACAACGGCATCAGCCGTCCTCCTGATAGAGAAGCGTGAGCGTACCGAGAAGACTCCCTACCACGGCCGGGAACCATGCCGCCACCGGGGGCGACACGATGCCTGATGCGCCGAGGCCTTCCATGACCTGCCGCGCGACGTAGAGGAAGAACCCCGCCGCCACGCCGCCAAGCACAAGCTTGCCCACTCCACCAAAGCGGAAGAACCTTAAGGAAACGCTGGCTGCCACGAGCACCATGGCAACGAAGAGAATGGGCCTCGCCATGAGGACATCATACTGGAGTCGGTAGCGCGTCGCATCCAACCCGGCCCGCTCCGTCCGTGCGATGGTCTCGTTCAGTTGCCAGAAAGGCACAGACTCCGGAGGCGTGAAGCGCTGCTTCACCTGACCGGGATCGAGATTGGAGGCGAGGATATAGGTGTCGTAGCCCTCGGGCGGCTGGCCCTTGGTGAGGAGCCGCGCGTCCTGAAGGGACCAGTAACCGTCGTGCAGCGTCGCACGCGCGGCTTCGATCTGCGACAGGAACACCCCGTTCTCGTCGAACGTGTAGACCGATACCCCCGCCAGGGTGGTGCTACCCTCGATCGCCGTCCCGGCACGGAGGATCGCCTGTCCGTCGAGACTGTTCTGGCGGATCCATAAATCCTTGCCGGAATTGGCCTTCGTAGATTTCGCGAAGATCCTGGCCTCGATCTCGGTCGAGCGCTGCTTCATCGCCGCCGAGAGGGGATTGTAGACCCCCACCGTGAAAGCCCCGATGGCCAGCGCCACCAGAATGCCGGGCTGGAGGAACTGCCAGGCCGAGATTCCGGCGGCGCGCGCGACCACGAGTTCGAGCTTGCGCGACAGCTGCAGCAGGGCCGCCATGGAGCCGAACAGGATCGCGAAAGGCAGGACGCCCTCGGCCACGGCCGGGGTCCGGTAGAGCGAGAGCTGGGCCATCAAACTTGTGGACGCGCCCTCGGTGTCGCCGGCGCGCCGCAGCAATTCGACGAAATCCAGGGTGTAGACCAGGGCGAAGACGGTGATGAACACGCCGAGCACCGTGCGCAGGAAGCGCAGGGCGAAGTAGCGGCCGAGGGTGAAGCCGATCATCATCGCGGCGGCCTCACCTGTCGCCGAGGCGCGGCCGGCGCAGGATGGCGCGGCCGAAATTCGTCAGGGTCATGGAGACGCGCGCGTTCCAGTCCCGCACGGCGGCCCCGTTGAACACGACGAGGCAGGAGATCGCCAACGCCAGAATCGGGGCGGCGTAGATGGCGAAGACGGCGCCCTGGCTTCGCACGGCCGCGCTGCTGGCGGCGAAGCCCGCGATGCGCAGCACGATGACGGCGATGACCGCACCCGCCATTGCCAGACCGCGACCCTGGCGCGTCGTGCGCGGATCGCCCAAAGCCGCGAAGGCGATGAGGGTCAGGGCGAGAGGATAGAGCCAGGCCGAGAGCCGGTCATGCACTTCGGCGCGGAAACGGCCCTTCTGCGTCTGATAGTAGGATTCGCTGGTGTCGGGGAAGAGGAGTTGCGCGGTCGACCGTTCGCGCGGCTTGTAGACGGTCTCGCCGTCAGGCGGCGTGAAGGCCGCGAGGTCCACCGTGTAGCGCTCGAAGGTGATGATCGAGGAATCCCGCGAATCCTTCTGCTGCCGGTGAATGCTGCCTTTCTCGAGGGCGAGATAGCTCTGCCCCTCGTAATCCACCGCCTGTCCCTGCTCGGCGAGATAGACCACCGTCTTCCCGGCCTCGCGCTTGTCCTGGATGAAGATGCCCTGGAGCGTGCCGCCGGGACCGCGCTCGCGGAAATGGAAGGTGATGCCGCTGTCGAGCTCGGTGAACTGGCCCTCCTTCACCACATTGGCGATGAAATCGCCGCGCACGCGGGTCAACACGTCGCGCAGTTCCTGGAACGAGGACGGCATCACCTGGATCGTCAGAAAGGCGACGCCCGCGCTCACGATGAGCCCCAGGGTAAGAAAGGGACGCAGGATCCGGCGCGGCTGCATACCGGCGGCCGACATGACGATGAGTTCGGAATCGCCGTTCAGCCGGTTCAGGGCGTAGACGACGGCGATGAACAGCGCCACGGGAGCGATGACGGTGATCAGCGTCGGCACCGAAAGCCCGGTGATCAGGAAGAAGATGACGAGGGTCTGACCCTTGGCCGTGATGAGGTCGAGCTCACGCAAGGCCTGCGTCACCCATATCGTGCTCGTGAGGCCGATCAGGCAGGCGAGGAAGGCCCCGGCCGCGATCCTGAATATGTAGCGCTCGATTTGCGTCATCGGATCTCGCGGCGGGCCCTAGCGCATGGCGTCCGTGGGACGCGTCCCACGGGCCTTCCTCATGCCCCCCGGCATCGTGCCCGTCCACCGATGTCGATCACTCTGGGGCACTTCAATTCGGGCGGTTTCGCGGCGGGCGGATCGCGTTGCGTTCTCCGCATCAATGGGTACACAGGGAGTGTCGCGGCGGCGCGTGTTCCGTCGCACGCACCAATCCTGACCTTCGGAAAGCGTGACTTATGGCGGACGGTATCACGATCGCATTCGGGCCGCTCGGCCCGGTCGGCCACGGCGACATCGTTCTCTTCGTCGGCGATGATCTGGCTCTCTCCCCCGCTGTCGCACAGGCCGTCGGCCGCGGCGCGTCCGATCTGGTGGCGCGCGCCGCCGCGAGCGAGCGGTTCAAGGGCAAGTCGCTCACCTCCCTGGCGCTGCCCGCGCCCGCCGGGCTCGATGCCGACCGGTTGCTGGTCATCGGCGTCGGTTCGGAGAAGGATCGCGCCAAGATCGATTGGCCGGCGCTCGGCGGTTATGCCGCGAGCAAGCTCAGCGGCCGCCAGGCCCATGTCGCCCTCGATTGGCCCGGCGCGTCGGTGAGCCCGGCCAATGCCGCCGATTTCGCTCTCGGAGCGCGCCTGCGCGTCTACAGTTTCGACCGCTACAAGACGAAGAAGAAGCCCGAGGGCGAAGAAGGCCGCGTCACCGCGCTCACGCTCATGGTCGGCGATCCTTCGGGAGCCGAGGCGGCGGCCAAGCAGTCCGAGGCCGTGGCCGGCGGCGTCCTGCTCGCCCGCGAACTCATCAACGAGCCGCCGAACGTGCTCTACCCGGAGGAATTCGCCCGGCGTGCGGAGGAGCTGACCAAGCTCGGCGTCGAGGTCGAGGTTCTCGGCCCCGGTAAGCTCGAAGCCCTCGGCATGGGCGCGCTCCTCGCCGTCGCGCAGGGCTCCACCCGCGAAGCGCGCGTGGTCGTGATGCGGTGGAACGGCGGCGCCGACGCGTCCGAGGCCCCCATTGCCTTCATCGGCAAGGGCGTGTGCTTCGATTCCGGCGGCATCTCCATCAAGTCCGCCGGTGGCATGGAAGACATGAAGGGCGATATGGGCGGCGCCGCCTGCGTCGTCGGCACGATGTTCGCGCTCGCCTCGCGCAAGGCGAAGGTCAACGCCATCGGGGCAATCGGCATCGTCGAGAACATGCCGGATGGCGGCGCGATGCGCCCCGCCGACATCGTCACCTCGATGTCCGGCCAGACCATTGAGATCATCAACACCGACGCCGAGGGACGTCTCGTCCTCGCCGACGTGATCTGGCACGTGCAGAGCGCCTACAAGCCGAAATTCATGATCGATCTGGCGACGCTCACCGGCGCGATCATCGTCGCCCTCGGCCAGGACATCGCCGGCATGTTCTCTAACGACGATGCGCTTGCCGCCAAGATCGCCGCCGCCAGCGAGGCGACCGGCGAGGCGGTGTGGCGGATGCCGCTGATCCCGGCCTACGACAAGGCCATCGATTCGAAGTTCGCCGACATGAAGAACACCGGCGGCCGCCATGGCGGCGCGGCCACCGCCGCCTCGTTCATCAAGCGCTACGTCAACGACGTTCCCTGGGCCCATCTCGACATCGCCGGCGTGGCGATGTCGTCGAGCCCCAGTGAGATCAACCGGAGCTGGGGTGCGGGCTGGGGCGTGCGCCTCCTCGACCGGCTCGTCCGCGACAATTACGAAGCGTGATGCCATCCGGCGGCGCGTCGGCGGTGCTCGTCCCGGCCGCCGCCACTTCTCCCGTAGGCGCGATCTCACCGCTCGTGCCTGCGGCATTCCCGCTGATGGCCGCGTTCCTCGCGCTGTGCGCCACGGCCGTGACCGGGCTGAGCCAAGCCTCGCCGCTTCTGCCCGAGCTGGCGGCGCGGTTCTACGGCTTCTTCCTGCAGCAATACCCGCTCTTCACCTTCGCCATCATCTATGGCTTGGCGAGGCTCGTCGCGATGGCGGCGGCGAGCACCGCGTCCCTTCCCCGGCGCATCGTCGGTGTCCTGTTGGGGGTCACGCTACTTCTCGCCCTCAGCCTCTATCCGACCTTCGGCGGTTTCGTGCTTCGCGCAGGCTTTGCCACCGGCGGCATGACCTTCCTCACCTATCAGCCGATGAGCGTTGCCTTCGCCCTTGGTTCCGCTTCGTCGGCCTTCGTGTTCGGCTCGGCCCTGGCGGTGGGCGCACTCCTGATCGGCGGCCGAACCTCGGCGGCATCCTGGGGTCGACGCCTCGCCACCGGCCTTCTCCGCAGCGGCGCGGGCTTTCTCGCGTTATGGTTCGCTTTCGCAGTGATCGGGCAGGCTCATATGGCGGGCTTCGGCCCCTGGCCCAGGCGCGCTCTATCGACTGGCGAGGCGGGTTTGGGAGCGTCCCTCGTTCTCGCCGCGTTTCTGCCTCATGCCATACTCGTGTGGCTGGCACTTCGTGACAGATCGCGGCGGAAGAAACCCGGCGCCCCGTCGATTGCGGTTTGATCCGATGACAGGGACGTCGAAAAGATAGTTTACATATGAACGAAGGCGGCACCAAGCCGCTGCGCGGATAACAAGCCGCCGCGCACATCAGAGGGAGGATCGAGATGATCCAAGGCACGGCCCCCGGGCCGGTTTCCGTGCGCCCATGGCTTTCCATGTATCCGCCCGGCATACCCGCCGAGATCGACGTCGGCAGCCCGCGCACCCTCGTCGACATCCTGCGGCTCGGCACGACGCAATGCGCCGCTCGTCCGGCGATCCGATGTTTCGGCACATCCGTCACCTATGCCCAACTCGGTGCCTCCGCCGATGCCATTGCGGCCTGGCTGGTCGCCGAGGGGTTCGGCAAGGGCGACCGGATCGCCATCATGATGCCGAACGTGCCGGCCTATCCGGCGACGATCTATGGAATCCTTCTGGCCGGCTGCGTCGTGGTCAATGTGAATCCGCTCTACACGCCCCGTGAACTGGCGGTGCAGATCAACGATTCAGGCGCGAAGGCGCTCTTCGTCCTCGAGAATTTCGCCCATACGGTCGCCGGCGCGGGCGCCGATCTCGACCTCGATCGGATCGTCGTCGCCGGGCCGGGTGACGGGCTTGGCCTCAAGGGCCGGATCATCGATCTCGCCGCGCGCCATATCAAGAAGGCGGTGCCTCCCTATCGACTGCCCACGGGGAAGACGTTGCGCTTCGACGCGGTCGTGCGCCGCGGGCGAAGCCTGCCGAAAGTGTCCGTCCCGGTCGGGCCGCAGGATCTCGCCTTCCTGCAATATACCGGGGGGACGACGGGCGCGGCCAAGGCGGCGATGCTGACCCATGCCAACGTCGTCGCCAACGTGGCTCAGTGCCGGGTCTGGTTCTGCGTGTCGGAGACCGATGGGGTCGACCGGGTGATGGTCACGGCCCTGCCGCTCTATCACATCTTCGCCCTGACCGGCTGCTTCTTCCTGTTCATGAGCATTGGCGGATGCTGCCTGCTCATCCCCAATCCCCGCGACGTGGACGGGTTCGTGAAGACCCTGAAGGGCAATCGCTTCACGCATATTTCCGGGGTGAACACGCTCTTCAACATGCTCAACAACCACCCGAAGATCACCGAGGTGGATTTCTCCGCAATCCACTTCGTCATCGCCGGTGGCATGGCCGTGCAGGCTCCCGTGGCGGCCAAGTGGAAGGCGATCACGGGCAAGTCCATCGTCGAGGGCTACGGATTGTCGGAAACTTCCCCCGTGGTCTGCGTGAACGACCCGAGGGCGGATTGGACCGGTACGATCGGCTTTCCGGTTCCCTCGACCGATGTGGCGATCCGTGATGCCGAGGGGAGAGACGTCCTTCCCGGCGAGCCGGGCGAACTCTGCGTGCGTGGTCCACAGGTGATGGCGGGTTATTGGAAGCGGCCGGACGAGACGGCGCTGGCGACGACCAGCGATGGCTATTTCCGCACTGGGGACGTGGCGGTGCTTCAGGCAGACGGGCAGGTACGCATCGTCGACCGGATGAAGGACATGATCCTGGTCTCGGGCTTCAACGTCTACCCGAACGAGGTGGAGGAAATCCTCGTCGGCCATCCCGGCGTGCTCGAATGCGCGGTAGTCGGCACCCGATCCGAAGAGACCGGCGAGATGGTGGTGGCGCATGTGGTGCTCAAGGATAAGAGCGTCGATGTCGAGGCGCTGCGGAGCTACGCGCGTTCGCAGCTGACTGGCTACAAGGTGCCGAGGCGCATCGTCTTCCACGACGCGCTGCCGAAGACCAATGTCGGCAAGGTGCTTCGCCGCGCCCTGCGCGACGACGCGGCGCGCCCCTGAGCGGCACGCCGATGTAACCGGTGGCGGCCTCTCATCGAATGGTGACGATAGGCCTCGCTTGCGCTGATGCGCGGCGGGGACGATCTTCGCGGGATACAGCCGCCGCAAGCGGCGATCCCACCATTTTCGAGGACGGCACATGTACATCAAGCGCAGTCGCGGCTGGGAAATGCCTGAGCGCCTCGCGACGCCCGAGAGCGTCTTCCTCAACCGCCGCACCTTGCTGGGCGGGGCCGCGGGCCTCGCCGCGACGTCTCTCGTCGGCGTCGAGCACGCATTCGCTGCCGCCGATCCGACGAGCGGTCTCTATCCGGCGGCGCGTAACGATGCCTATACGCTCGACCGTCCGCTGACGGCCGAGAAGTTCTCGGCCGATTACAACAACTTCTACGAGTTCGGTACGTCGAAGACCGTGCTGCCGGCTGCTAACGCGCTAAAGACCCGCCCCTGGACCATCAAGATCGACGGATTGGTCGAAAAGCCGTTCGAGATCGGGATCGACGATCTGGTCCGCAAGATGACCCTCGAGGAGCGGCTGTACCGCCATCGCTGTGTCGAGGCTTGGTCGATGTCGGTGCCCTGGACGGGTTTCCCGCTCTCCAAGCTCGTCGCCCTGGCAAAGCCCGCATCCGGTGCGAAATACGTTCGCATGGAGACGTTCATGGACAAGGCCATGGCGCCGGGCCAGCGCTCGTTCCTCTATCCGTGGCCCTATGTCGAGGGCCTGACGATGGAGGAGGCCAACAACGACCTCGCCTTCATCGCCACGGGCATCTACGGCAAGCCGCTCGCCAACCAGTTCGGCGCACCGATCCGCCTCGCGGTGCCGTGGAAGTATGGCTTCAAATCGGTGAAGTCGATCGTGAAGCTGTCCTTCGTCGCCGAGCGGCCGAAGACGTTCTGGGAAGGCCTCCAGGCCTCGGAATACGGTTTCTGGGCCAATGTGAACCCGGCAGTGTCGCATCCGCGCTGGAGCCAGGCATCGGAGCGCGTACTCGGCACCGACCAGCGTGTTCCGACGCTGATCTACAACGGCTACGGCGAGCAGGTGGCCGGGCTCTACAAGGGTCTCGAAAACGAGCGCCTGTTCGTCTGAGGCCCGGTTTGATCGGCTTTTTCGGTGGAAGCTTATGCCGAAGCCGATCATCCCAGCAGACCAACTCATCCTGAGGAGCTCTTTGCTTGAGCAAAGGGCCTCGAGGGAGAGCTCCAGCTGTCGTGCGATCCCTGGTAGCCTCCTTCGAGGCTGCTACGCGACACCTCAGGATGAGGTAAAGCCCTGGATTAACAACGCAAACAGGCCTTGAGAGACTTCTTCCGGTCAGTAGGTCCAGCGCTGGGCCTTCGCCACGAGGAAGTCCCTGAAGGCTTGGACGCGCGCCACCGAGCGCATCTCCTCGGCATAGACGAGGTAGCTCTCCATATGCGGCATCTCGACGTCGCGCAGCACCTGCATGAGGCCGGTCTGCCCCTCGACCGCGTAATCCGGGAGGATACCGATGCCGGCGCCGGTCTCCATCGCCTTCTGCAGGGCGGCGATGTTGTTGACGGTGAAGTGGATCGTTCTCCGCTCCTGGCCTTCACGGCCGACGGTGGACAGCCAATGGGTCGCCAGCAGATAGGAGGGTTCGTTGCCGCCGAAGGAGACGAGGCGGTGATTGTCGAGATCCGCGATGGATTTCGGCTCGCCGAACCGCTTCACGTAATCGGCCGAGGCGAAGGCATGGTAATGCACCGTGAACAGCCTGCGCTGGATCAGGTCCGGTTGGGCTGGGCGCCGCATCCGAACCGCGACGTCAGCCTCGCGCATGGCCAGATCGAGTTCCTCGTTGGTGAGGATGAGCTCGACGCGGACATCGGGATAGAGATCCAGGAATTCCGCGACCCGCTGGGCGAGCCAGGAGGTGCCGAGACCCGTCGTGGTCGTCACCTTGAGGTCGCCGCTCGGGCGCTCGCTCGTCTCCACGAGACGCGCCCGGGTGTTCTCCAGTCGCAGCTTCATGTCCCGCGCGGCCCGGAACAGTAGGTCGCCCTGTTCGGTCAGGATGAGGCCACGGGCGTGCCGGTGAAACAGGGGAGCCTTCAACTCGCGTTCGAGGGCGCTGATCTGGCGGCTGACCGCCGACTGGCTCAGGCCGATATCGTCGCCCGCGCGGGTGAAGCTGCCAGCCTCGGCAACGTTGAGGAAGATCCGGATCTTGTCCCAGTCCACGGCGTCCAACCCCCTCACGCAGCCCCGTTCCGACGACCGGACTCCCGATGCCGGACCCGGTTCGGTCTGGGATCGGTCTTTGCCGTGTCTCGGTGTGCCCGGCCGCCGTTTCCTACGGTTCGGCCAAACAACACGGGACGCCGAGCCGATGGAACTCGGCTCGTGCTGGTTTTAGGACAACGATCTTGCGATTAGGTTGACGCCCGACGCAAGGCGCCGAACGAAAATTTCCCTATTCGGCGGCAGCCTGCTGTGGGGTTTCACCCAGTTCGAGGGCCGCGAGGTACTTTTCCGCCTCCAGCGCCGCCATGCAGCCCATGCCGGCCGCGGTGATCGCCTGCCGGTAGACATCGTCCGTCACGTCGCCGGCGGCATAGACACCGGGGATCGCCGTCTCGGTCGTGCCCGCCTTCGTCTCGATGTAGCCGCCATGGCGCATGGCGAGCTGTCCCTCGAATATCCCGGTCGCCGGCTGATGCCCGATGGCGACGAAGACGCCGTCGGCCTTCCGCTCGGTGATCGCGCCCGAACGCACGTCCTTCAGGCGCAGATGAGTGACCGAGGGCGGTGACTGGCTGCCGCAGATCTCCTCGATCGCGTGGTGCCAGACCACTTCGACGTTGGGATGCTTGAACAGGCGCTCCTGCAGGATGCGCTCCGCACGGAACTCGCCCCGGCGATGGACGACCGTGACCTTCGAGGCGAGGTTGGCGAGATAAAGCGCCTCCTCAACGGCCGTGTTGCCGCCGCCGACCACCACGACCTCCTTGCCGCGAAAGAAGAACCCGTCGCAGGTGGCGCAGGCCGAGACGCCGAAGCCCTGGAACTTCGCTTCGGACGGCAGGCCGAGCCATTTCGCCTGCGCCCCGGTGGCGATGATGAGGGCGTCGCAGGTGTAGGTTTCGCCGGAATCGGCTTCCAGATGGAACGGCCGCGCCTGCAGATCGACCTTGGTGATGTACTCGGACACGATCTTCGTGCCGACATGCTCGGCCTGGAGCTTCATCTGCTCCATCAGCCACGGTCCCTGAATCGGATCGGCGAAGCCCGGATAATTCTCGACATCGGTCGTGATCATCAGCTGGCCGCCCGGCTGGAAGCCGGAGATCAGGAGCGGCTCGACCATAGCGCGGGCCGCATAGATGGCGGCGGTGTAGCCGGCCGGGCCTGAGCCGATGATGATGAGCTTGGAATGGTGGGGGGCCATGGTTCGGACGTCTCCTACGGCCGCGACGCAGGTGCGAACCCGGCGCGGTGCTCGATATAGGCGCGGGCCATAGCTTCTGCGATGGTCGGCGTCGCGTCGAGGGGGGTGTAATGCAACTCTTCCAGACGGCCGGTGAAGGGCTTCAGCGCGCCCGCCATGGCCAGCCCGGCGAATAGCCGCCGGTGCCGGATGTAGGTTTTCGGGAGATCGAAGAGAAGCACCGGCGCGCCGGTGCTCACCGCTTCCCCCACCATATTGGCCGAATCCGACGTGACCACGATGGCGTCGGCGAGCGCCAGCAGCGACACGTAGGGGTTCGCCCCCGTACCGTCCCAGAAGAATCCCTGTTTCTCTTCAACGAGGCGCTGCAAGGCCGAACGCAGTGGCGACGGCGTGCGGCGGGACACCGTGAGCATGAGCGACGCACCGCCATCGGCCAGCTTCGTCAGATGGGCGAGAAGCCGCTTCATGTCGGTCGTACGGTAGCTCAGATGGCGGCTGTCACCCCCGATCAATACCGCTACGCGAGGCTTCGAAAGATGGGTCAGACGGGGGTCGGATGAGCGGCGTGCAGCCGCCAAACGTGCCGCCGTCACCTGGTGCGGCGCCGTCAGCGTGGTGAGCACGTTCGGCCCGCGAAGATCGTCGTAATCCGGTACCCAGATGAAATTCGCAGTGTCGTGGCCTGTCCGCGGATCCTTCAGGAAGGCCGTAAAGGTCTGGCCTTTCGACGCTTTTCGGATCGCGCGAAGGTAGGGAACGGCGCGGCGGCCAGAGGCGATCACGATCTCGGGAAAGGGACCGGCCAAGGCACCGCCGCGCTGGCCCGGGCGATCACGCGGGTCGATCGGTCCCCACGGGGCGAGCCAGCCGAAGGGGGGGCGCGGCGAGACGCGGCGGATCTCGTAGTCCAGACCGAGCGTCTCTGCCAGACCGATGCACTGGTTCTCATCGCCGGCCTTGCCGTCCGTAACGATCCAGGCGCCGAGATGAGCGAGTTTTGCGGACACGAGTTCACCAGCAGGTCGCATCACACCGGCCGCTCCCAAGATCGACATGGCTGCGTCAGTTCGACGGGAATGCTCGGCGCAACCAGCCGGCATAGTGCCGAGCTATCGCGGCTACGCGGCGGCGTTCCGAATCCATGTCATACCATGCCCCGCCCGAGCTCGATGGCAGGGCTGAAAGCTGCGGATGCCGGGCAAGCACCTCGCCCCGACGCCCGACGAGCAGGGCTTCGCCATCGAGATAGTCGGATTGCGAGCCGCCACCAAAGCCGCTGCGGCCGCCTTCGCTGCCGATATAGGGACGTAGCGAAAGGCTCTTGATCCTCACCACCAGAACCGGTCCGGTCCCGCCGAGCCTGTCGGCAAATTCCTGATTCAACGCAGTCAGGAGATCCCCGCGAAGCGCCTCCGCGGGGGCACCGCCGCCCTGAGCCAGCAAAGGCCCCACATCCACACGGATGGCCGACAGTTTCGAACTACCGAAGGACGAAAGCCCTTGGGCGAGGGTCGGCGCGGCCATAGCGAGAAGAGCGGCGATAGCGATCGCCGCTCTCTGCAGGATCCTGACTGAAAGGCGGCATGCCGCCGGCTTCATGATGAGATCTCTCCGGCGTCAGATGCCGTACTGGACCGCGACCACTTCGTAGGACTTGCCGCCACCGGGCGTCGTCACCTCTACGGTGTCGCCAACGCCCTTACCGATGAGAGCGCGAGCGATCGGGGAGGTGATCGAGACGAGACCCGAACGGACATCTGCCTCGGGCTCACCAACGAGCTGGTAGGTCTTCTCTTCCTCGGTATCCTCGTCCACCAGTTTCACGGTGGCGCCGAACTTGATCTTGGTGCCGGACAGCTTGGTCACGTCAATCACCTCGGCCCGGGCGATCATGCTCTCGAGCTCCATGACGCGGCCCTCGTTGTGGGACTGCGCTTCCTTGGCGGCATGATACTCAGCATTTTCCGAGAGGTCGCCGAGCGCGCGCGCTTCAGAGATGGCCTGGATGATGCGCTGACGCTCCACCTGCTGGCGATGCTTCAGCTCGGCTTCCAGCGCAGCGAACCCGCGCACCGTCATCGGAACCTTGTCTATCGTCATCGTCTCGCGCCACAATGAATAGGCCCGGTCGGGAGCGGAATGCTCCCTCCGGGCCAGAGTAAGATGGTCTTGAAGCCTTGGCACCTGCTACGTCCATTCAAGTCGGACGCAGCATCAAATGTTAGGCCGCGAAGTATTCCTGCAAAGCGCGGACTTGGAGATCACCTTCGAGATAGGCCTTGATCCCCTCGGCCGCTGCCATCGCTCCGGCTAGAGTGGTGTAGTACGGGACTTTATGCAAGAGGGCCGCCCTGCGCAGGGAGCGCGAGTCCGAGAGTGCGCCTGCGCCTTCCGTCGTGTTGAACACCAGCTGGATGTCGCCGTTCTTGATCGAATCGACCACGTGAGGCCGGCCTTCCAGCACCTTGTTCACCCGCTCCGTGGGGACTCCGTTCTCCAGGAGGTAGCGCTGCGTCCCGCTGGTGGCGACGATGACGAAACCGGCCTCCGACAACTCCCGGATGGCCGGCAGGATGCGGGCCTTGTCGGCGTCACGGACCGAAACGAACACCGCGCCGCTTTTCGGCACGAGGGTGCCCGAGCCGAGCTGGCTCTTGGCGAAGGCGACGCCGAAACTCGAATCGAGGCCGATGACCTCACCGGTGGAGCGCATCTCCGGTCCGAGCAGGACATCGACGCCAGGGAAACGGGCGAAGGGGAACACGGCTTCCTTGACGGCGATGTGGTCGAGGACCTTGGGCTCGAGCCCGAAACTCGCGAGCGGCTCGCCGGCCATGACACGCGCCGCGATCTTGGCGATGGGCTCGCCGATGACCTTGGCGACGAAGGGCACGGTGCGCGAGGCGCGCGGATTCACCTCCAGCACGTAGATCGCGCCGTCCTTGATGGCGTATTGCACGTTCATCAGGCCGCCGACCTGTAGGGCCAGCGCCATCGCTCTGGTCTGGCGCTCCAGTTCGGCGATGGTCTCGGGCGAGAGCGAGCGCGAGGGCAGCGAGCAGGCGGAATCGCCCGAATGGATGCCGGCCTCCTCGATGTGCTCCATGATGCCGGCGATATAGACGTCCTTGCCGTCGCAGATGGCATCCACATCGATCTCGGTGGCATCCGACAGGTAGCGGTCGAACAGGAGCGGGTTCTTGCCCAGCACCGTGTTGATCTGGCCGGTCTTGTCGTTGGGGTAGCGCGATTTCACGTCCGACGGGATCAGACTCGGCAGAGTGTCGAGGAGATAGTCGGCGAACTGGACCTCGTCGCGAATGATTGCCATGGCGCGGCCGCCCAACACGTAGCTCGGGCGCACCACGAAGGGCAGGCCGAGATCGGAGGCCACGAGGCGGCTCTGCTCGACTGAATAGGCGATGCCGTTCTTCGGCTGCTTCATCCCGAGCTTGTCGAGGAGGCGCTTGAACTGGTCGCGGTCCTCGGCGAGGTCGATGGCGTCGGGGGAGGTGCCGAGGATCGGCACGCCGGCCGCTTCAAGAGCGCGGGCGAGCTTCAGTGGGGTCTGGCCGCCGAACTGGACGATGACGCCGTGCAGCGTGCCGGCCTGCCGCTCGGTCTCGATGATCTCGAGCACGTCCTCCTGCGTCAGCGGCTCGAAATAGAGCCGGTCGGAGGTGTCGTAGTCGGTGGAGACCGTCTCTGGGTTGCAGTTGACCATGATGGTCTCGTAGCCGGCCTCGGTGAGCGCGAAGCAGGCGTGACAACAGCAATAGTCGAACTCGATGCCCTGGCCGATACGGTTGGGCCCGCCGCCGAGGATGATGACCTTCTTGGCGTCGGTGGGCTGCGCCTCGTCGACCACAGTGCCGGCGAAGGGCGCCACGTAGGTAGAGTACATGTAGGCGGTGGGCGCCTTGAACTCGGCCGCGCAGGTGTCGATGCGCTTGAAGACCGGGCGGACGCCCAGCGCCCGGCGGGCGGCACGGACGCTGTCCTCGTCGGTCTTGGCGAGCACGGCGAGACGGGCATCCGAGAAGCCCGCCGCCTTGAGTTGGCGCAGCGCGCCGGGTGTGGTGGGGATGCCGTGGGCCTTGACCCGGTTCTCGAGGTCGATGATCGCCTGAAGTTGCTCCAGGAACCACGGATCGATCTTGCAGGAGGCATGGACCTCCTCGTGGCTGACGCCGAGACGCAGGGCCTGACCGACCTTCAGCAGGCGATCAGGGGTCGGCGTGCCCAACGCCGCTTTGATGGCATTGTGGTCATCGCCCTTGCCGAGCCCCTCGATCTCGATCTCGTCGAGGCCAGTGAGGCCGGTCTCCAGGGAGCGCAGGGCTTTCTGCAGCGATTCGGCAAAGCAACGGCCGATGGCCATGGCCTCGCCGACCGACTTCATCGCCGTGGTCAGCGTCGGCTCGGCGCCGGGGAACTTCTCGAAGGCGAAGCGCGGGATCTTGGTGACGACGTAATCGATGGTCGGCTCGAACGAGGCCGGGGTCGCGCCGCCGGTGATGTCGTTGGCGATCTCGTCGAGGGTGTATCCCACCGCGAGTTTGGCCGCGACCTTGGCGATGGGGAAGCCCGTGGCCTTGGAGGCGAGCGCGGACGAGCGCGACACGCGCGGGTTCATCTCGATGACGATCATCCGGCCGGTGGCCGGGTCGATGGCGAACTGCACGTTCGAGCCGCCGGTCTCCACGCCGATCTCACGCAGCACCGCGAGCGATGCGTCGCGCATCACCTGATACTCTTTGTCCGTGAGCGTCAGGGCCGGGGCCACGGTGATGGAATCGCCGGTATGGACGCCCATCGGATCGATGTTCTCGATGGAGCAGACGATGATGCAGTTGTCGTTCTTATCACGAACGACCTCCATCTCGTATTCCTTCCAACCGAGGACGCTCTCCTCGATCAGGACCTCGTTGGTCGGCGAAGCGTCGATGCCGCGCTCCACGATGTCGAGGAATTCTTCCCGGTTGTAGGCGATGCCGCCGCCGGTGCCGCCCATGGTGAAGGAGGGGCGGATGATGGCCGGGAGGCCGACTTCGGCCAGCGCGATCAGCGCCTGCCCGATGGCATGCTCGCCGTAGCGCTTGCGACGGTCGGACTCGCCCGCGTGCCACTTTTTCTCGAACGCGGCGAGGGCGGCGGGGCGAGCGGCCTCGTCGGTGGAGGTCTCGATCCGGGCGATCTCGGCGAGGTACTTTTCGCGATCCACCTTCTTGGCGGCGGACGCGTTGGCGACGGCCGATTTCGGCGTTTCCAGGCCGATCTTGGTCATCGCGTCGCGAAACAATTGCCGATCCTCGGCCTTGTCGATGGCCTCGGCCGTTGCGCCGATCATCTGGACGTCGAATTTCTCGAGTATGCCCAGCTTCTTGAGCGAGAGGGCGCAGTTCAAGGCCGTCTGGCCGCCCATGGTCGGCAGCAGGGCGAAGCCGCCGGGAAGGACGTGGCGCTCCTTCTCGATGATCTTGGCAACGATCTCCGGCGTGATCGGCTCGACATAGGTCGCATCCGCCATGTCCGGGTCGGTCATGATGGTGGCCGGGTTCGAATTGACCAGAACGATCCGATAACCCTCCTCGCGGAGGGCCTTGCAGGCCTGCGTCCCGGAATAGTCGAATTCGCAGGCCTGCCCGATCACGATCGGACCGGCACCGATGATGAGGATCGTGGAGAGGTCGGTGCGTTTCGGCATCGGGCGCCTTGGCTTGCGGACGCGCGCGTCCGTCAAGCGCGGCGCCACAATCTGGAGCGGGCCGGATATGGACGCGAGCGGCGTGAATGATCGTTAGGGTTCGCGTCTACACGCGGCGGGAGGGTTTTGGAAGAGCGTCGAGAGGCTTGGCGACGATTGTGCCCGCCCCGAATGACCGCTCGTTCGCCACCAAGAATAATTAAACTATAATAACTATAAATTTAAGAAGATGCAAAATATTGCGCCCTAGACGGAGCTGTGTAATTGAGATGATCGGCGCGTTGTCGATCTCGAACAAGACTAATTCGAGGATAAGAATGACAAAGCTAGGAACGCTCATGGGCACGCTGGCCCTGTGCATCGCCTCCGGCCCAGCCGCTTTCGCCGCCGAGATCGCCGTGAAGACCCTCAACAGCGGGCCGGGTGGTCTAATGGTCTTCGACCCTGCCTTCGTGAAGTTGGCGCCGGGCGACAGCATCAAGTTCGTCCCCCAGGACAAGGGGCACAATGCCGAACTGATCAAGGGCATGGCGCCCGAGGGAGCGGAAACCTTCAAGACCGTCCTGGGCAAGGAGGAGGTCGTCAAGTTCGACAAGCCCGGGGTCTACGGCATCAAGTGCTCGCCGCATTACCTCATGGGCATGATCGCCGTGGTGGTGGTCGGCGATAAGCCGGAGAACCTCGAAGCGGCGAAGGCGGTGACGCACAACAAGCTCGCCGCCAAGCGGTTCGAGCCTCTGCTCGCCCAGGTTCAGTGACGTGACGAAGGAGGCGGCGCCAAGCCGCCTCCAACTTCCCGCGCGGTGTCGTCAGAGGCCAATATAGAGGGCGGCCACCGCGCGATCGATGGAGAGATAGAACACGCCGAAGGCCACGGCGGCGGCCGCGGCGAATTCGAGGGCCACGTTGGGCAGGGTCTGCGAGCGGCGCAGGATCTCGCGGCCGAAGAACAGGCTGAGCCAAGCGATCGTGAGGACGACGGGCAGGACGAAGAGGAAGGACCAGGTGCTCTCGATGGTCTGGGTGCCGCAGGCCGGGTCGATGAGCGCACGGATGTTGCGGACCCAGGGGGCGTAGCAGGCCGAATACAGGGCGGTCATCCAGGCGAGAGCGACGGCCACGCCGAGATGGAACGTGAAGACCCGATGCAGGCGCGAGAAATCATCGCGCGCGTCGTCGAACGTCATGTGGAAAACCCCGTGCTCAAGGCAGCAGGACGATCGTCGCGGCGGCGTCACCGTGCCGATCATCGTTGGCTTCGGGGAGTGCCGGTCAAAGCCGGGTTTTTTGTGACAACGAGGGAACCATTTCGCGAATGCCCCGGCGGCGATCCGCCGGAACTAGAGGGATGGGTGCGAAAGCGCCTGACGCGGCGAACGAACGGACCTACGCAGCGCCGGTGGGAGCCGTCTCGGCCTTGCCGCTGCGCATCAGCGCCACGAACCGCTCGAACAGGTAGTGGCTGTCGCGCGGGCCCGGCGAGGCTTCCGGGTGGTGCTGTACCGAGAAGGCCGGGCGGTCGGTGAGGGTAAGGCCGCAATTCGAGCCGTCGAACAGCGAGATATGCGTCTCCACCGCCGTCTCGGGCAGGCTGGCCGGATCGACGGCGAAGCCGTGGTTCATCGAGACGATCTCGACCTTCCCCGTGGTCTTGTCCTTCACCGGGTGGTTGGCCCCGTGATGGCCCTGAGCCATCTTCACGGTGCGTCCGCCGAGCGCGAGGCCCATGAGCTGGTGTCCCAGGCAGATGCCGAAGGTAGGCACCTTCTCGTCCAGAAGCTCGCGGATCACCGGGACCGCGTATTCGCCGGTGGCGGCCGGATCGCCTGGACCGTTCGAGAGGAAGACGCCGTCGGGCTTCATCGCCATGATCGCGGCGGCGGAAGTGGTGGCAGGCACGACCGTGACATCGCAGCCAGCCTCGGCGAGCAGGCGCAGGATGTTGCGCTTCACCCCGTAATCGATGGCCACGACCTTGAGGCCCTCGCCGATTTGGCGGCTGCCGTAGCCGCTCTTCACCGCCCAGGTCGTCTGCGACCAGTCGGACGTCTCGCGGCTCGTGACCGGCGGCACGAGGTCGAGACCCTCCATCGGGGCGAGGGCGGCCGCGCGCGCCTTCAGTGCCTCGCGGTCGAACCGCCCCTCCGGATCGTTGGCGATGACGGCGTTGGGCATGCCGTGGTCGCGGATGAGGGCTGTGAGCGCCCGCGTGTCGATCCCGGTGATGCCGACGATGCCGCGCGCCTTCAGCCAGGCGTCGAGATGGCTCGACGAGCGCCAGCTCGACGGGTTGGTGACGGCCGAGGCGATGACCGCGCCGCGGACGCCGGAGGCGGGGGCCGCGTCGAGGCTCTCCAGGTCTTCGTCGTTGGTGCCGGTATTGCCGATATGCGGAAAGGTGAAGGTGACGATCTGACCGGCATAAGAGGGGTCGGTCAGGATCTCCTGGTAGCCGGTCATTGCGGTGTTGAAGCAGACCTCGCCGTCGGACGCCCCGGTCTGGCCGATGCCGAATCCTTCGAGGATGGTGCCGTCGGACAGCACGAGCAGGGCTGTCGCGAGCGGCTCGGACCAGGGTGCGGGCGTGGAGGATGATTGCGCTTGGGCGCCTTCGTCTTGCAGCATCGTCGCGATCTCGCTTATGTCCAGCCGACCCATCGACGCCGGTGCGACGGCGCGCGCTGGTGGCGCATTGTGCGGCGCTCATAACGAGCGGGCCGTGATGGGGTCAATGTGGCCTCGGCGTTCGACCGGCTCAACCACTTCGATTCGCAGAATCTCGCAATTCGCACACCATTCCCGTTATCGGGACTACTTTCAGGAGACCACCATGCTGCGCGCCCGCCTTACCAGCGACATGAAAGAGGCCATGAAGGCCGGCGACAAGGCCAAGCTCGCCACTGTGCGGATGATTCAAGCCGCTTTGAAGGACAAAGACATTGAGGCCCGCGGTCTCGGCAAAGAGCCAGCCACAGAGGAAGAAATTCTCGCGCTACTGCAGAAAATGATCAAACAGCGCAACGAATCCGCTGGCGTCTATGATCAGGGTGGCCGCCCCGAACTCGCCGAGAATGAGCGGGCCGAGGCTGCGATCATCGCGGGTTATCTGCCCCAACAGATGGATGAGGCCGAGACGAGAGCTGCGATCGAGGCGGCTGTCGCGGAAACCGGTGCGGCTGGTCCTAAGGACATGGGCAAGGTCATTGCCGTGTTGAAAGGAAATTTCGCGGGCCGGATGGATTTCGGCAAGGCTAGCGGTCTGGTGAAGGACGTGCTGAACGCCAAATCCTGACTGATGGGGTTTCAGGGGGGAGCGCGCGTCGAAGCGTTCGGGACTCTTTAAACGCACTGGGCTAGAATGAATCTCTGCGAAGGTTCGGTGCCCCAGTGCGTTACCCACCCCACATTCTCGAAGAGATCAGAGCGCGGCTTCCCGCCTCCGACGTGGTCGGGCGGCGGGTGCGGCTGAAGAAGGCGGGCCGCGAGTGGCGCGGCCTATCGCCCTTCAACTCGGAGAAGACGCCGTCCTTCTATGTGAACGACCAGAAGCAGTTCTACCACTGTTTTTCGAGCGGTAAGCACGGCGACGTCTTCACGTTCCTGATGGAGACCGAGGGCCTCAGCTTTCCCGAGGCGGTGGAGCGCCTGGCCGGAGAGGCGGGGGTGACCCTGCCCGCGCCCAGCGCCGACATGCGGGAGATGGAAACCAAGCGCACCGGCGCTTTCGAGGTCATGGAACTGGCGGCTGCTTACTACGAGGACCAGCTCAAGGGTCGCCTCGGCACCAGCGCCCGCGCCTATCTCGACCGACGCGAACTCGGCCCCGAGATCCGCTCGCGTTTCCGGCTCGGCTACGCCACGTCGGAGCGCTACGGCCTGCGTGATCATCTGGCCGCGAAGGACGTGGACAAGGAGCTGATGGCCGAACTTGGCCTGCTCGTCAGCGGCGACGACATCGCCGTCCCCTTCGACAAGTTCCGCGACCGGGTGATGTTTCCCATCACCGACAGCCGGGGCCGGGTCATCGCCTTCGGTGGCCGTGCGATGCAGGCCGACGCCAAGGCGAAGTACATGAATTCGCCGGAGACCCCGCTCTTCCACAAGGGACAGGTGCTCTACAACCTGCATGGCGCCCGCAAGGCGGCCCATGATCGCGGGACGATCATCGCGGTGGAAGGCTATGTCGACGTTATCGCCATGACCATGGCCGGACACCCGAACGCCGTCGCCGGCCTCGGCACGGCCTTGACGGAGGAGCAGCTGGCACTGCTCTGGCGCCATGCCGACGAACCGATCCTGTGCTTCGATGGAGACGGCGCCGGCCAGCGCGCGGCGTTCAAAGCACTTGACGTGGCCCTGCCGGGATTGACGCCTGGAAAGTCGCTGCGCTTCGCGCTTCTACCGGAGGGGCAGGACCCCGATGACCTGCTCCGCTCAGCCGGTGCTTCGGCCATCGATCGCGTTCTCGAAGGCGCCCGCCCCCTTGTCGACGTTCTCTGGTCGCGCGCTACGGAATCCACGCCAGCGGATACGCCCGAGCGCAAGGCTGGTCTCGCCAAAGGGCTGCGCGAGATGGTCGCTTCGATCCGCGACGAGACAGTGAGACGGTTCTATAAGGATGAGATAGAGGGGCGCCTTCGTGGCCTCTCACCCGCTAGTAGCGGTGGCCAGCGTCGGACCGGTTATGAGCCCCGGAACGGTGGTGTATCGACGTTTCAGCGCAAACCGCGACCTGGTGATCCGCCGCCATCGCCGCGAATCACTACGAAGTTCAACCCGCTCTTCGCTGGATCGACTAATTCCGGCGGGACGGCAATGTTTCGCGATCGTGAGGCTATGATCGTCTCGAGCTTGCTGGCTCACCCGGAATTGTTGGGGATAGAAGCCGAGGATCTGGCAGCGCTGGAACTCGACGATCCCGACGCACAGGCGCTGCGGTCCCTGCTGCTGGACCAGGCCGCAGACGCCGATCAGCCGGATGTGGAGGTGCTGGAAACTCGTTTGCGCAGGGCTGGGCTCGGCGAGGCAGCGATACGGCTCGCCTCCCATGTCCGGCCTGGTGACCGCTGGACGCTCGATCCGCATGCAGACCGGATGCGGCTGGAAGACGCATTGCGTCAGGCCGTGATCTTGCACCGGAAGTCTGGCGCGCTAAATAGCGAGCTTCGCTCTGCCGAGCGCGCACTGGTCGAGGATGAATCCGAGGCCAACTTCGCTTGGCTTTGCGACGTCAAGGAACGTATGGCCGTAGTCGCAGGGGCAGAGGCAGACGCCGACGTGCCAGAATCAGACGATACGGCGGCCGCGTAACCACGACGAAACAGAATTTAGGGTGCCGCTTGCGGCGCATGGTTAACAATCGGTCAAGCGTCGTGCTTGTACACCGAAATATGAGATATCGACGCGGTCGCCTCGTGCGCGCCGCACATCACAGAATGGTGGCGTGGACGACGCGGAGTGAGCCGAACGCTCCCGCTCAACGCGACCAGGGCAACAATAGGCGGAACATGGCGACGAAGGCAACGGAACGGGACGATGCGGATGCTGCTCCTGAGCAACAGACCGACGGACCGCTCCTCGATCTGACCGATGCCTCGGTAAAGCGGATGGTGAAGCTCGCTAAGAAGCGCGGCTACATCACCTATGAGGAGATCAACGAGGTGCTGCCTGAGGGGCAGTCCGATCCGGATCAACTCGAGGACGTGCTGTCGCAGCTGTCCGAGATGGGCATCAACGTCGTCGAGGCCGAAGAGACCGAGGATGCTGGGGGCGACAAGCCCGCCAACGGTGAAGCGTCCGACGATGATGACGCCGCCGAAGGCACGGAAGTCGCCGAGATCGCCCCTACGAAGCCGCTCGCCGTTCGCGAGACGACGGCGAAAGAACCAACCGATCGTACCGACGATCCGGTTCGCATGTACCTGCGCGAGATGGGCTCGGTGGAGCTTCTCTCCCGTGAGGGCGAAATCGCCATCGCCAAGCGCATCGAGGCCGGCCGCGAAGCCATGATCGCGGGCCTCTGCGAGAGCCCGCTGACGTTCCAGGCCATCATCATCTGGCGCGACGAGCTCGTCGACGGCCGCGTGCTCCTGCGCGACATCATCGATCTCGAAGCCACCTATGCCGGGCCGGACGCGAAGAACGCTCCCCAGCTCACCGAGGGCGAGGATGCGGACGAGGCCGAGGCCGAGGCGCCGATCCCCTCTGAGGGCGGCGACGACGAAGACGACATGGAGAACAACGTTTCGCTCGCGGCGATGGAAGCTGAGATCAAGCCGCGCGTTCTCGAGACATTCGACAACATCGCCAACAACTATAAGAAGCTGCGCAAGCTCCAGAACGAGCATGCCGATCTCAAGGCGGGTGGCGGAACGCAGACCTCCGCTCAGAGTCAAAAGCAGTCCGACCTCAAGGATACCGTCGTCGCCGACGTGAAGTCGCTGTCACTCAACTCGAACCGCATCGAAGCGCTGGTCGAGCAGCTTTACGACATCAATAAGCGCCTCATCAGCCATGAGGGGCGCCTCATGCGCTATGCCGAGAGCCACGGCGTCGCCCGCGACGAGTTCCTGCGCCACTACCAGGGCTGGGAGCTCGATCCGAATTGGATGGAGCGTGTCGGCAAGCTCGGTGGCAAGGGCTGGAAGAACCTTGTCGAGAAGGGCGCCAAGCAAGTTGCCGATCTGCGTGAGCAGATTCTGACGCTCGCGTCGGAGACCGGCTTGGAGATCGGCGAATACCGCAAGATCGTCAACATGGTTCAGAAGGGCGAGCGCGAAGCCCGTCAGGCCAAGAAGGAGATGATCGAGGCCAACCTCCGCCTCGTGATCTCGATCGCCAAGAAGTACACGAACCGTGGCCTGCAGTTCCTTGATCTGATCCAGGAAGGCAATATCGGTTTGATGAAGGCTGTCGATAAGTTCGAGTATCGTCGTGGCTACAAGTTCTCGACCTATGCCACGTGGTGGATCAGGCAGGCGATCACTCGCTCGATCGCCGATCAAGCGCGCACCATCCGCATTCCGGTGCACATGATCGAGACGATCAACAAGATCGTCCGGACCTCGCGCCAGATGCTGCACGAGATTGGCCGCGAACCGACTCCCGAGGAGCTGGCCGAGAAGCTGGCCATGCCTTTGGAGAAAGTCCGGAAAGTCCTGAAGATCGCCAAGGAGCCGATCTCCCTCGAAACGCCTATCGGCGACGAGGAGGATTCGCATCTCGGCGATTTCATCGAGGACAAGAACGTCGTTCTGCCGATCGATGCGGCGATCCAGTCGAACCTGCGCGAGACCACCACTCGCGTGCTGGCCTCGCTGACGCCGCGCGAGGAGCGTGTGCTGCGCATGCGCTTCGGCATCGGTATGAATACCGACCACACCCTCGAAGAAGTCGGTCAGCAATTCTCTGTCACGCGTGAGCGTATCCGTCAGATCGAAGCCAAGGCGCTGCGGAAGCTGAAGCACCCGAGCCGCTCCAGGAAGTTGCGAAGCTTCTTGGACAACTGAGGTCGGATCGTTCCGCGTTTCAGGCGACGATCATCTTTCAGAATCTAGAATGGCGCATCCCTCGGTGCGCCATTCTCGTTCAGGGCCTATGACCCGTAAATAAGGGACGCGACGGCTCGTCGGCCTTGGCCACCTACGCGTCAATAGCTTGCCGCACGCGATGGGTCGAAGCCGCGCTTGCGCGAATAGATACTTTCTGCATCCGGCATGATGGCTCCCGCCATAGGATTTACGGGATTGGTGGCCCTGGGCTTTTGCCGAGATGCGTCCGTTCCACAGCCATTGCACAAGGACGCGATAGCCCGTTCACCGCGCCGGGCGATCCGTTCATTGAAGGTTGCCTGGCGCCGGCTGCTGGTTTCGTTCGATTCGGAGAAGCTCGATGTTGTCCGAGCATGAGCCTCGTCGCCTGCTGCAGCCTGCGCGCGGGATGGCGTGTTCGCGGCCGGAAGCGATACAGGCTCGGCCTTTGCCACCCCGGTACACGTCATGGCGATCACGAGGGCGACAACGCGATGTGCGAAAGGCATGGGCTGATCCGATGGTAGAGATAGAAAATCGGCGTCACGATCGGCCGGTGATGGCCAATTCCATATTACCGTGGCACCAATAGGACGACATTTTCGTGGGAACTCGTGACGAACTTGACGGCACCTGTTGTCGCCCCGCCCACCCCGACCCACTTTGGCATCATGCTCGATCTTAGTCCGCCCCATCCTCTGCCGACTGCCGATGCAGACGGGTCGGAGGCGAATGACGTACCGTTCGGGTCGCTCCAGGAGAGTGTCGCCCTCAGGGATTGGCTTTTGAGCGAGGGGGCTCGTCTGCCGCAGGCGGATGATCTTCTGGCCGGGATGTCTGAGCGGTTGATCGCTCTCGGTGTCCCTGTCGATCGCGCATCGACCGCCATCGACACGTTGCACTCCGAGTATTCAGGCGTGGGTCGTTTTTGGACGCGCGAGACTGGCTCGACGGTCCGCTTGTTCCCGCACGGCGATGCATCCGACCGTGCCTATCGAGATAGTCCGTTCTTCACCGTCCACGAGACCGGTGAATGGCTCATCGTCGACCTGAATGACACGAAGGATCTACGGTACTCGATCATTCCCGAACTCAAGGCCGAAGGTTACACTCACTATATCGTTGCGCCGTTGTTCTTTACCAATGGCACGCGTAACGGCATCACCTTCGCAACTCGCGCGGTCGGCGGCTTTCGAGACGAAGACATCGCGATCCTCCGTTTCGTCATGCCCACGCTGGCGGCAGTGATGGAGATGCGGATCGTCAACAAGACGCTGGATCAGGTTCTACGAATTTATGTCGGTGACGAGCCTCACCGAGCTATTCTCTCCGGTGATATCCGCCGGGGGCAAGTCAAGCGTATTCGATCTGCGATTTTTTTTGCAGATATGCGTGACTACACCCAGATTTCGGCAAATATGACACCAGAGGAGGCTGTGGACCTCCTCAATATCTTCTTTGATTGCCTTGTGCCGGCCGTCGAGCGCGAAGGTGGCGAAGTGTTGAAATACCTCGGCGATGGGCTGCTGGCGATCTTCCGCGAACGCGGCGACGACCTTGGCGGAGCCGCTAAAGGCGCACTCATCGCAGCGCGAACGGCCCTAGCCGCACTCGACGAGGCAAATGCCATTGGTCGGTTCGCTCAACCCGTCGTTGCGGGTATCGCTCTCCACCATGGCGAGGCGGCCTATGGAAATGTCGGATCGGGCGCCCGGCTCGACTTCACCGTCATCGGCCGCGATGTGAACCTTGCAAGCCGCCTCGCGCGCCTGAACAAGACGCTTGGAGAGCCGCTTCTCATGTCGAAACCGTTCGTCGATTTCCTCTGGGACGAGTCGGAAGCTCTCGGCGAACACGACCTCGATGGATTCGCCGAACCAATGGGCGTCTATCGGCCCGGGAGAACACCTGTGCCCGTCTGACACGGGTTCTTGTATCCTGAGCAACCATTAGTCTTTTGCCATGGCGTGTCTCTGGCGAGGACGGTGTTTGCGTAAGTGAGGAGCTTTCTGGCGCAGGCGACGAGACTTTTCTGGTGGGATTTTCCGGCGTCCTCGAGGCGTTTGTAGAGTCGGACGAGGGCGTCGTTCCATCGGAAGGCGGCGGGCAGGGCTGCGGCGTAGAGGGCGGTTCGAACGGTGGCGCGTCCTCCCGCGATGCGGCGCTGGCCCTGATGTCGGCCGGAGCTGTGATCGAAGGGGGCGAGACCGGCGAGGCTTGCGGCCTGCTCGCGGGAGAGGTCTCCGAGTTCGGGCATGCGCACGATGAGGGTGAGGGCGGTGCGCGGCCCGATGCCGGGAACGCTGAGGACGAGGTCGAGGCGTCGGGCGAGATCGTCATGGGCGCGCAGGGCGGTGACGAGGGCCTTGATCCGCGCCGCGCGCTCGGCCTTGAGACACTGGATCTCGGCGGCGATGTGCTCGCGGATGCGCGGGTCTTGATAGGCCTCCCGCCGTGTCTCGAGGCGGACGACGTCCTCGTCGATCTGCTCGACGAGGCGCAGGGGCTCGGCCAGGGCGACCAAGCGCGGATCGTGGGCTGGCCTGCCGGGTCCGTGAGCCGCCGTGCAGGCGGCGATCAGTCCGGCATCGATGGCGTCGGTCTTGGCCCGGCGCAGGCGAAAGGTCGCGTAGGCGCGGACCTGCCGGGGCTGGAACAGGACCACGTCGAGGCCCGCCTCGCGCAAGGCAGCGGTAGCCCTGCGCTCATAGCCGCCGGAGGCTTCGAGGCCGACCCGGCCGATCCCGAGACGGATCAGCACCGCGACGAGTTCGGCCCGCCCCTCCCCGGTGTTGGGCAGGCGCCAACGCTCGTCGCATCCGTCGACGGCAAGGTCGAGCCAATCCTTGCCGACATCGATCCCGGCTACGGCCGGACCGGTCTTCGTGCTACTGTTTGTCATCTTCGTCGACCCTGCCTTGCAAGCGAACCACGACGTTCAGGCAACCATCCGGGTTCGATGAAGAGGCCGACCGCGATCTTGCTCAGGAGCAGCCAAAAGGCTCAGGCGCCACCGATCCGACGGCCGACCGCCCCACTCCGGACGGCCATCCGGGGTGGGGCATTCCTCACGGAACACGGCGACCATAATCCAAGTCGCTATTGCAAGGCTCCCCTGGGGATTGACCGAGGCGCGATCGTTACCCACATGATGCTCGTTCCAGGGAGATCCCCGTCAAGGGGCTGAGAAACCGATGAGCTTGGGCCATGAGCCTGGGCGGCGCGGAAATCCTTTGAACCTGAACCGGCTCATACCGGCGTAGGGATTGGACCCCGGGTTTCTCTCGAAGGGAGCTCGGCACGCTTCGGATCGGAGCTGAAGGACACCAATCTTTGCGAAGCATCGCGGAGGTTGTTTTTGAACGTCTCAGCTAACCCGACCATCGGTTCCCGCAGAGCGACGGGTATCGTCATTGATAGCAACGCGTTGCCAACCCGAAGCGACGTCGTCGTTGTGGGCGCCGGATTGATCGGTCTCTCTTGTGCGTGGCGTCTGGCTCAAGCCGGGCTGAGCGTCACGGTCATCGAGCGCGACACCGTCGGCGTCGGCGCGAGCCTCGCCGCAACGGGGATGCTGGCACCGGCTGCGGAGCATGAGCCGGGTTCGGATCCTCTACTGCCTCTGGCGCTTGAGAGCCTGGCACGCTGGCCGGGCTTTCGCGACGAACTCCAAGCCGCCTCGGGTATCAGCATCGACTACCGGGAGGAGGGGACTCTCGTCGTAGCCATCGGACGCGATGAGGTCGACCGCCTTCGATTTCGGCACAACCTGCAGATCCGGTCCGGACTTTCCGCCCGCTGGTTGCCGGGGTCGGAGGTTCGTGCTTTGGAGCCTACCCTACGCCCCTCCGTGACGGCTGGTCTGTTCTGCCCTGACGACCATCAGGTCGATCCACGTCTCGTGATGGCCGGGCTCACCCGCGCCAATCAGGCTGCCGGTGTCACAATCGTCGAGCAATGCGCAGTGGAGGCGCTCGATTGGGTAGGCGACCGGGTCTGCGGTGCCGCCACGTCTCGCGGGCATATCTCGGCGGCGACCCTGATCCTTGCAACCGGTGCCTGGAGCGGCGACGCCAGCCTTCTTCCCGATGAACTCGCTTTGCCGGTGAGACCGTTGCGGGGTCAATCTCTGGCGCTGAAGACTACAACACGGACGGGCAATCTCTCGCACATGGTCTGGACCGAGCAGGTCCATATGGCCCCGAAGGCAGATGGCCATCTCATCATAGGCGCCACGGTCGAGGATTGCGGCTTCGTCCCCGGCGTCACCGCCGGTGGTCTTTATGCGTTGTTAGAGGGAGCGCGTCGGGTTCTACCCGGCATCGAGGAGATGGAGGTCGAGGCAGTCTGGAGTGGTTTTCGGCCAACCTCCGACGACGATGCGCCGATCATCGATACTCTGGCTCCTGGCCTCGTGGTCGCCACCGGGCATCACCGCAACGGATATCTTCTCGCTCCAGCCACGGCCGATTGCGTGGCCGAGCTCGTTACCACCGGCGCGTTGCCCGATATCGCAAGCAGTTTCGGTCTCGCTCGATTCCACCGATCTGAGCAGCGTGAGAGGAGGGCCTTCGCATGAAGATCAGCATCAACGGACAGCCTCGCGAGATCGAGGCCGGAGATGTGTCGGCGCTCTTCCGGCTCGAGGCGGAGCAGACCGGAATTGAGAGCCCGCAGGGCATTGCCATCGCGGTGAACGGCATGGTCGTTCGCCGGCGGGATTGGGAGACGACCGCCATCACGGAAGGCGACAAGGTCGAGATCGTGCGTGCCATGCAGGGCGGATAGCCGGAGGACAATCATCATGAACGGACGTACGATCGAAACCGCTGCGGACGATGCATTGGTCATCGCCGGCGTGGCCTTGAGCTCCCGCCTCTTCATCGGCACTGCGGGTTATCCAACGCAGAGCATCATGGTCGATGCGGTCGAAGCATCCGGTGCAGAGGTCGTCACCGCCTCGATTCGCCGCGTCTCGCTGCAAGGCCATGGTTCGGATACCGTGCGACGCCTGAAGGGCTATCGTTTCCTGCCCAATACTGCCGGCTGCGAGACTGCTCGCGATGCGATCATGACCGCGGATCTCGCCCGTGAAGCCCTCGATACGAACTGGATAAAGGTCGAAGTCATCGGTGACCGGGAAACGCTCTACCCGGACGTGTCCGAATTGCTGGCCGCCTGTCGCCATCTTGTCGATGACGGGTTCGTCGTCCTGCCCTATTGCAATGACGACCCCGTCGTATGTCAGCGGCTCGCTGATATCGGCTGCGCGGCGGTGATGCCGATGGGCTCCCTGATCGGCTCTGGTATGGGGGTCGCCAACCCCGCTAATCTCGAACTGATCTGTCGGCGGGCCAGTGTGCCGGTCATTGTCGATGCCGGAATCGGCACCGCTTCCGATGCTGTGGTCGCCATGGAGCTCGGCGCGGCGGGCTGTCTTCTCAATACCGCTGTGGCCAAAGCGGACGATCCGGTTCGCATGGCTCGCGCCATGCGTCATGCCGTCGAGGCCGGTCGCCTCGCCCATCTTGCTGGGCGAATCCCTAAGCGAGGCCGCGCTGATCCGTCGAGCCCGCAGCTCGGTCTCGTGGGCTCGTGACGCCGAAACCATCAGGTCTACTCGTCGTAACGGACCGGACGGGGAGTGACATCCCGTTGGTTGAAAGGGTCGAGGCGGCCCTCGCCGGCGGTGTCCGCTGGATCTGGTTCAGGGACCGCGATCTCGACGCGGCCTCTCGCCAATCCCTTGCCGAAGACCTGATCATTCCGGTGCGTAGGATGGGTGCCGCTTTCATTGTGGGGGGAGACGTGGCGCTCGCCTGTGCGATCGGAGCAGACGGTGTCCATCTCAGTGGTGGCGCTAAGCGAGAGGATATCCTTTCGGCAAAGCAACAACTTCCATCCGTATGCCTGATTGGCATCTCGGCCCATTCTCCAGCCGAGATCGACAGGGCCGCCGAGCTGGGCGTGGACTATGCGACCCTTAGCCCAATTTTCGAGACGCAAAGCAAGCCGGGATACGGGCCCGCACTCGGGCCGGCTGCGCTCCAATCTGATCGTAGGCGTGAGATACCGGTCCTTGCCCTAGGGGGAATCAGCCCGTTGAATACCCGCGCCTGCCGCAATGCCGGTTTTGCCGGAATTGCGATCATGGGCGGGGTCATGAGGGCCAAGGATCCGGAGGGGGCGGTACGTGCCTATCGCGAAGCCTGGGAGGCTCCGGGCTAGCGCGGGGCAGGCCCGTAGGGAGGACGTGGGATAGCCCGGTGCGCCGCGCGCAGAGCGGCCGACCACCGCTCCCGCAAATCGTGGAAATATGACTCTCCCGCCTCGATCCGATGGCTCACCTCGAGGTCGAGGGCATCGCGTCGGCACACGGCGATATCGATCGGCAAACCCACACCCAGATTCGAACGCATCGTCGAATCCATGGAAACGAGGCCCACCTTTAGGGCGTCATAGAGGTCCGTCTCGAACTTCACGGCCCGATCGAGAATAGGCTTGCCGTATTTATGCTCACCAATCTGAAGGAACGGTGCGTCGGTGCTGCACTCAATGAAGTTTCCGGCCGAGTAGATGAGAAACAGGCGCATCGGCTCATTGCCGATCTGACCGCCGAACAGCAGCGAGATGGAGAATCGCAGGTTCGCTGCCTCGAACCCGGCCTTCTCGATCGCACGCACACGGCGGATCGCCTTGCCGATGAGCTGGGCCGCCTGAAACATCGTCGTGGTTTCGGTGATCTTCAGTGTAGGTTCGCCGTCATCGCCAGAGACGCCCTCGGCCAACATGCTGAGAACCGACTGCGTCACAGATAGATTGCCAGCCGAGGCCAGCATCATCACCCGTTCGCCCGGCACGTTGAAATGATGCAGCTTGCGATAGGTCGAGATGTCGTCGAGTCCCGCATTCGTGCGGGTATCGGCAACCATCACGAGTCCTTCCTCGACGAGGAGCCCGACGCAATAGGTCATGATACCGATACCCCCGATGGCCCGAGAATCTCGAGCCATGCCTCACGATGCGACAGATTAAACCTGGACGGCGGCTTGGACCTGTTCGACGCGAAGCTTTACTTCGAGCGTTTCAGTCCCGCCACCCATCCGACTGCCTCTGATCGGTGCCGCACCCAAATAATCCAGCCCGATGGCGACACGGATATGCGCCTCGGTCGTAGCGATACCATTTGCAGGGTCGAAACCTACCCATCCAAGGCCGGGCACCAGGGCTTCCGCCCAAGCATGCCCCGCTCCCTGGTCCTCCCCGCCTTCGGCGTGGAAGAAATAGCCCGAGACGTAGCGGGCGGGAATCTCGAGATGTCGCGCGGCCGCGATGAAAATATGGGCGAGATCCTGGCAGACGCCCTTTCCGGCGGCGAAGGATTGCGCAGCGGTGGTGCTGGCGCTGGCCGGACCCGGCTCGAAAGCGATCGTGTCGAAGACAGCGGCAAGGAGGCGGTGGAGGCAGGGGAGCACTGAGGAATCCCCTTCGTCGACCACGCTTTTGGCAAAAGCCTGGAGTTCGCTATTTGCCACCGCCAAATCGGAATCACGCAGGTAGAAAACGTCTGGGAGGCGTTCCACCGTGCCGCGGACGATCCCGTGCATCTCGTTGGTGTCGACTTCGCCGGTCACCCGGATGGTCAGGGCATCCGCAGGCTCGTCCGCCGTGAACCAGTGCGTGACATTACCGAAGCCGTCCTCGCGCTCGCTGACCCGCCCATCCACAGACGGCTCGATCCGCCAGCGGCGGACGTATTGCCCGTCATGGTCACGCGGACGAAGACGCAGGAGTTGGATCAGGCCGCGAGCGGGCTGCTCGTAAGTGTAGTTGGTCTCATGGAAAACGCGGATGCGCATGGACGTCTCTTGCAGAGCTCAGGATTCGACGGAACCCTACACCAGATATTGTTCGATGACGGCCGCGCCGAGGCGATTGTTCTCGACGATAAAGGCGGTGACAAACTCGTGTAGCCCCGACCGGAAGACCCGGTCGATATTCTCGCTTTCAAGGCGGGCGAGAGTGTTGCTCGCCAACCGCTGACTAGCCCCACGCCTGCCATAGGCGTCGGCGATGAGATCGAGATGCTCCACCAGCATTCCGTAGCAATTGGTCAGGGAGCGCGGCATCTGCCGGTTCAGGATGAGCAGGTCGGCCACTAGAAGCGGTTTGACGCTTTCACGGTAAACCCAATGATAAGCGTTGAAAGCCGAAACCTCTCGCAGGATCGTAGTCCATTGGAAATAATCGAGGCTTCCACCGACTTTCTCAGTGGCCGGCAGAAGAATGCGGTACTTCACATCGAGGATACGGGCGGTATTGTCCGCCCGCTCAATGGCGGTGCCGAGTCTTGTGAACCAATAGGCGTCGTTCCGTAGCATCGTACGATAGGCTGAGCCGTCGAACGCGAGGGACACTCCTTTCACCCATTCGAGGAAACGGCTGAACTCATCGCGAGTGAGGTCACGACCTTCGTAGTTGCGCAGTTCGAGCCAGGCACCGTTGATCGCGTCCCACATTTCCGTGGTGAGTGCAGTACGCACGGACCTCGCGTTTTCTCGCGCCGTCTCGATGCAGGAGCGGATCGAAGAAGGGTTGTGCGGTGAGAAAGCCAGGAAGTTGCACACGGTCGCTTCGTTGACGCTGTCATAAAGCGTCTTGAACACTTCCGGGTCTCCCGCCGAAGCCAGTGCCGACGCCCATTCGTTGGTCTCGCCACCGCCGTAGCTCGACGGCAGGGCCGCGAGCCGGTGAGCCGCATCGAGGATGCGAGCCACGAATTCGGCCCGCTCGGCGTAGCGCGAGAGCCAGTAAAGATTGTCGGCGGTCCGGGACAGCATGGGCTTCCGTTAAGGCGATAGACGAGAAAACGATCCACCTCTCGCGCGAGGTGAGTTCGAACGTGATGTCAGGCGTCGAGTACCCAAGTGTCTTTGGTGCCACCGCCCTGGCTCGAATTGACGACGAGCGACCCTTCCTTGAGGGCAACACGTGTCAGACCGCCGGGAACGATCCTGATTTCGTCGGAGCCGCATAACACGAACGGTCGCAGATCGACGTGGCGCGGTGCGACGCCGGATGCAACGAATGTTGGGCACGTTGAGAGAGCAAGGGTCGGCTGGGCGATGAACCCATCCGGTGAGTGGCGGAGCTTGCGCCCGAAATCTTCGATTTCCCGCTTCGTGGCATGCGGACCGACCAGCATGCCGTAGCCCCCCGACCCGTTGACTTCCTTCACGACGAGATCGGCGAGATTGTCCATCACGTAGGAGAAGGCCTCCTTTTCGCGGCACCGGTATGTCGGCACGTTGTGAAGGATGGGCTCCTCGCCGGTGAAGAATTTCACGATCTCCGGCATGTAGCTGTAGACCGCCTTGTCGTCCGCGATACCGGTGCCGACCGCGTTGGCAAGGGTTACCGTCCCGCGCTCATAGGCATTCATGAGGCCGGGCACACCGAGAACCGAATCGGGGCGAAACACCAGGGGGTCGAGGAAATCGTCGTCCAGGCGGCGGTAGATGACATCGACTCGGCGCGGGCCTTCCGTGGTGCGCATGTAGACGACGTCGTCCTTGGTGAAGAGGTCAGATGCCTCCACCAGATCGACGCCAAGCTTGTCGGCCAGGAAGGAGTGTTCGTAGAAAGCCGAATTGTAGCGACCGGGGGTGAGCAATACGACGGAGGGATCTCGGGTCGCCGTCTGCGGAGCCAGGCTGCGTAGGGTCGCGAGCAGGGAATCCGGATAATTCTCCACCGGCGCCACGCGATGGCGCGAAAACAATTCGGGGAAGAGCCGCAGCATCACTTCCCGGTTCTCCAGCATGTAGGAGACGCCGGACGGCGTGCGGGCATTGTCCTCGAGCACGAAGAAGTCGTTCTCGCCGGTACGGACGATATCGATACCGGCGATGTGCACATAGAGATCGTGCGGGACTTTGAAGGCCCGCATCTCCATCCGGTAGTGCGGGTTGCGATAGACCAGATCGGCTGGAATGATCCCAGCTTTGATGCATTCCTGGGCGCCATAGATGTCGCTGAGGAAGGCATTGATCGCGGTGACGCGCTGTTTCAGCCCGCGCTCCAGGAAGCTCCATTCCGGCTTGGTGATAACCCGTGGGATGATGTCGAAAGGGATCAGTCGCTCAGTGGATTCGTTTGCACCGTAAACGGCGAAAGTGATGCCGATCCGCCGAAACAACATTTCGGCTTGACTACGACGCGTATTGAAATGCTCGGGCGGAGTCGTGTCGAGCCAGGATTTCAGACTGTCATAGGCTTCTCGTACCGCGGAATCGCCCATTGCGGCGCCGGGTATCCCATTCATCTCGTCGAACGCAGCGAGCGCCATTCGCGCCTCCCCTTTTATCTCGGCATCGTCGCAAGAGGCGCGCCACCGGGTCGATGTGCACGTCACATCAGGCCGACGTTGTCTCCCGATCGCCGTCCGCCAAACGATCCGCCTAATCCTAACGTCAGAGTAGCACGTTCAGATCAGCTTCAACCCTTTCAGACTCGCGTGTCCATCGCGTCCGAGAATGACATGGTCGTGGACGATAATTCCCAGTGGATCGAGGATTCCAACAATCTCCCGCGTCATCTTGATATCCGCCGCCGACGGTGTCGGATCACCGGATGGGTGATTGTGGGCAAGAATGATGGCGGTGGCCGAGAGTTCGAGGGCGCGGCGGGCGACTTCACGTGGATAGACCGGAGTATGGTCGACGGTGCCCCGACCTTGAACTTCGTCGGCGATGAGGTGGTTGCGTTTGTCCAGGAACAGCACGCGGAACTGCTCGCGCGGCGAAAAGGCCATGGTCGCGCGGCAATACTCGAGGAGTGCAGCCCAGGAGGACAGCATGGGGCGCGCGGCGATGGCACCCCGAGCGAGGCGATGGCCGGCCGCCTCGATCAGCTTGATATCGGCGATCACGCCCTGGCTGACGCCGTCCACCTCCGCGAGGCGGTTCGGCTCTGCGCTCACGACTTCCGCGAAACTGCCGAACCGTCGAATCAAAGCCTTTGCCAGGGGCTTTACGTCCCGCCGCGGGATCGCTCGAAAGAGAACGAGTTCGAGCAGCTCATAGTCGGGCAGAGCATCGGCGCCGGCTTGGGCGAATCGGGCCCTCAACCGGTCGCGATGTCCGAGATAATGCGGTTCCAGCGATCCTGTGGTCTCGTTCGCCGATGCGACGGGGAGGCGCGTCATCGTGTTGCCTCCGGATCGATCGCTTTCAGACAGATGGATTGATTGGCTGATGCAGGCCTTTGGGTGAGAAGGTGAACACTTCGACCCCGGTTTCCGTCACGGCTACGGTGTGCTCGAACTGAGCCGAGAGCGATCGATCTCGGGTTACTGCTGTCCAGCCGTCCGAGAGAACCTTCACCGCCGGCCTACCGAGATTGATCATGGGTTCGACCGTGAAGAATTGTCCGGGCTGGAAGGCCACGTCGTAGCTCGGCTCGACATAATGCAGGATGGTCGGGGCATCATGATAGGTGCGACCCAGACCGTGCCCGCAGAAATCTCGCACCACCGAGCAGCGCTCCGCTTCGGCATAGGCCTGGATCGCGCGGCCGATATCCGTAGTCGAGCCTCCCGGTTTGATCGCCGCAATGCCACGCATGAGGCATTCGTGGGTGATCTCGCACAGGCGTGCCGCCTTACGCGGCACTTCGCCGACATAGGCCATGCGGCTGCTATCCCCGTGCCATCCGTCGACTATCAAACAGATGTCGAGATTGACGATATCGCCCTCGCGCAAGGGCTTGTCGTTGGGGATCCCATGACAGACGACGTGGTTGATCGATGTGCAGATCGATTTCGGGTAGCCTCGATAGAGTAGCGAGGCCGGGTAAGCGCCGTTATCCATCGCGAATTCGTAGGCGAGGTGGTCGAGCGCTTCCGTGGTCACACCCGGCGCCGTGGCTTCCATCAGCACGTCGAGGGCTTCTGCCGTCAGGCGACCGGCCTTGCGCATGCCCTCGAACCCTTCGGGACCGTGAATCGGCGGCCGAGGCGCGCGGCGTCCGCCTTCGACAACGGCCTGTTCGTTCTGGGTCATGACAAGTGTGGTTTCGTAAAAGCAGCGATGAGAACCATCTATCTACGGCGGCATGCGCTGGAGGCCAACCCTCGACTGTAGGCGGTTTTGCCGGCAGCGACGGCTTTTCCGGTTTCGTGTTCGGTGAAGGCAATCCGCCGCCGGCTTTTTGCTGCGCCTGGGGAATCGTCCGCGCTAGGCTTCACGCCGCCGAGGGGCTAGAGAATGCCTGCGACGGAGCAATGTTGCCCGGTCGGGGGTCACCTCGGCGGGCCGGAGGCAGGATCGGGCGATGGCTGACAAGGCGGTGCCGCATTTCCACAACGACCTCGGGGTCGCCCTCATCGAAGTGGGCTCGAAGGAGTTCATGTGCATCGGCGCCAAGCCGCCCTTCGATCATCCGCACGTGTTCCTCGATATGGGGAGCGATGACGAGATCATCTGCCAGTACTGCTCGACGTTTTACCGCTACCGCGCAACGCTCAAAGCTGGGACTGCCGATCCGGCCGCCGCCGTCTGGGATGACCACGGGGCGAAGGCGGCCTGATCGCGTAGCGTTTCGTAGCGACGAGACCCGCAGGTGTCCGACGATTCTCATGGCGTTCGAATCCCTTCAGTCAGGACTGGCCTTTCTGTAGCTATCGTCGGCGCGGGCATTGGAGGCCTGACTGCCGCTCTCGCTCTCGATGCCGCCGGGCATGAAGTGACGCTCGTCGAGCGGAGGACGGGGTTCAGCGAGGTCGGGGCCGGCCTGCAACTCTCTCCGAATGCGAGCCGCGTTCTCATTGGGCTGGGCCTCGGTGCGGCCCTTCGCAGGGCGGCGAGTGAACCGCCAAGGGTCGTGGTGCGTGCCCTCGGGACGGGCCGCGAGATCGGCGGTGTCGAACTCGGGGCCGATCTGCGCAGTCGCCATGGCGCCCCCTATTATGTCATCCACCGGGCCGATCTGCAGACGCTCCTTCTCGATGCCGTCCGTAGCCGGCCGGGAATCCGGTTGCTTATGGGGCGGGATGTGCGAGGGTTGGCCGAGTCGGCCTCCTCCGTCGAACTGACACTGGAAAGCGGGCAGGGTTCGAAAACCGACACGCTGGCGGTCGATCTTGTGGTTGGCGCCGACGGTGTGCGATCCACGCTGCGAGGCCATTTCGACGGAAAGCCCTTGCGGTCCTGCGGCGAGGCTGCCTGGCGGGCGACGATACCGATCGATTCCGCCCCGCCGGAACTACAGGGCGACGAGACCGGTCTTTGGCTCGGGCGTCGACGGCACGTCGTGCATTACCCCATCCAGGGTGGACGGAGCATCAACATCGTGGCGGTCGTGCCCGAGCGCATCGGCAGCGAGGGTTGGGGGCAGCTCGGCGAGTCTGCGGTCCTGCGAGCGCAGTTTCCGGACGCGACCCCTGTTCTTGCCGAGCTTCTGACCGCACCTGATTCCTGGCTGGTCTGGTCGCTCGTCGACCGGCCGACGGCGCGACCGATGGCGCGGGGGCGGGTGGCCCTGCTAGGCGATGCGGCCCATCCCGTCCTACCGTTCCTGGCTCAGGGCGCAGCGCTCGCCATTGAGGACGCAGCCGTCCTCGCCGTGACGCTGCGAGCCGATGACGTAGCGGGATCGATGGTGGCCTATGCGAAACGACGCGTGCCTCGCACCAAGCGAGTGCAAGCGGCGGCACGCGGCAACGGCCGGACCTATCATGCCGGGGCGCTCCTCGGTTTTGCCCGCAATACCGTGATGCGCCGGCTCGGTCCCACCGGAATGGGCCGCCGCTACGACTGGCTCTACGGCTGGGCGCCTTGATCTCGGAGCCTCGCCTCGTTACCGCTGATCTCGCAATGCGGACGTGGCGAAACCGGTAGACGCACGAGACTTAAAATCTTGCGGCTGAAAGGCTGTGCGGGTTCGAGTCCCGCCGTCCGCACCATCACCCGCTTCGAACCGCGATGGCCTGAAACGTGCTGAGCCGATCCGGTCATTGATCGTACCGCGCGGCGACCGATCTATCGCCTGCGAGACGAGCCCTCTACGTTCCTGAAAGCAGGTGGCTTCGCATCAGCGAGGGAAGGATCTGCCATGACCGAGCTTCACCCGGAAGTCGCAGCCGTCACCGAGCGCGTGGTGACGCGCTCCAAGGCGAGCCGGCGCGCCTATCTCGACCTGATCTCCCGCGAACGCGACGGCGGCGTGCACCGCCCGATGCTCAATTGCGGCAACCTCGCCCATGGCTTCGCGGCCTCCGGCGAGGACAAGCCGGCGATCAAGGCCGGCCGGGGCATGAATATCGGCATCGTCACCGCCTATAACGACATGCTCTCTGCGCATCAGCCCTATGGCCGCTACCCTGAGCAGATGAAGTTGTTCGCCCGCGAGGTCGGGGCAACGGCGCAAGTTGCAGGCGGGGTCCCCGCCATGTGCGACGGCGTCACCCAGGGGCAGCGCGGCATGGAACTGTCGCTGTTCTCACGCGACACCATCGCGCTCTCCACGGCGGTCGGCCTCAGTCACGGCATGTTCGACGGGGCAGCCCTACTCGGCATCTGCGACAAGATCGTGCCGGGCCTGCTCATCGGCGCCCTGCGCTTCGGGCACCTGCCGCAGATCCTGATCCCGGCCGGGCCGATGCCCTCGGGCCTTGCCAACAAGGAGAAGCAGCGCATCCGCCAGCTCTATGCCGAAGGCAAGGTCGGCCGCGACGAGCTTCTGGAGTCGGAATCCGCCTCCTATCATGGGGCGGGAACCTGCACCTTCTACGGCACCGCGAATTCCAACCAGATGATGATGGACGTGATGGGCCTGCACATGCCCGGCGCCTCTTTCATCAATCCCGGCACGAAGCTGCGCCAGGCGGTGACCCGCGCGGCCGTCCACCGGCTCACGGAGATCGGTGCCTCCGGCAACGATTACCGGCCCCTTGGGCGCTGCGTCGACGAGAAAGCCATCGTCAACGCGATCATCGGCCTGTTGGCCACCGGCGGCTCCACCAACCACGCTATCCACCTGCCGGCCATCGCCAGGGCCGCCGGGATCATCGTCGACTGGGAGGATTTCGACCGGCTCTCGGCGGTCATCCCGCAGGTGGCCAAGGTCTATCCCAACGGCTCCGGGGACGTGAACCACTTCCACGCCGCTGGCGGAATGTCCTACGTCATCGCCAGCCTGATCGATGCGGGCCTGCTGCACGACGACATCCTTACCGTGGCCGGCGGGCGCCTGCGCGACCATGCCCGCGACCCGAAGCTGATCGAGGACGAACTCGTGTTCGAGGACGCGCCCGCGGCTTCGCATGACGAGAGCATCCTGCGCGGCCCCGCCAACGCCTTCCAGCCGGATGGCGGGATGCGGCTGGTGAAGGGCAATCTCGGCCGGGCCACCTTCAAGACCAGCGCCGTCGATCCCTCGCGCTGGACGGTGGAGGCTCCGGCACGGGTGTTCGACGATCAGGACGACGTCATGGCCGCCTTCAAGGCGGGTGAACTGGAGCGGGACGTCGTGGTGGTAGTGCGGTTCCAGGGACCGAAAGCCAACGGAATGCCCGAACTCCACAAGCTGACGCCGCAACTCGGTGTCCTTCAGGATCGTGGTTTCCGCGTCGCCCTCGTGACCGACGGGCGCATGTCCGGTGCGTCTGGCAAGGTGCCGGCCGCGATCCATCTGAGCCCGGAGGCCCTCGGAGGCGGCCCACTGGGAAAGCTTCGCGACGGTGACATCGTTCGCCTGAGCGCCGAGGATGGTACGCTTCAAGCGCTCGTCGATCCGTCCGAATGGGAGACGCGGGGAGATGCGACAGCGCCTCCGCCGGCTTTCGGTACCGGGCGGGAGCTTTTTGCCTTTATGCGCCATGGAGCGGATGGCGCCGAGCAGGGCGCTTCCGCGATGCTCAGCGCCGCCGGACTCTAGCCAACGCTGTCCGGTCCGGGGAGGGCGCATTGGCTCTCCGCATGACGCTTCCACGACCGACCGAACACTCCACCCTTCGCCAAGGACGGTTCTCAATGACGACCATCGACGCGCTGATGCGCTCCGTTCCCGTGATTCCCGTCCTCGTGATCGAAGAGGCCGCCCATGCTGAGCCGATCGCCAGGGCCCTCGTCGATGGCGGCCTGACGGCGCTGGAGGTCACCCTGCGGACCCCTGCTGCCCTCGAGGTGATCCGCATCATGGCACAGGTCGAGGGTGCTGTGGTCGGCGCAGGCACTGTACTCAACGAGCGGGATCTTGATGCGGCAATGAAAGCGGGCGCGCAGTTCATCGTCAGCCCCGGTCTCACCGATCCGCTGACGAAAGCCGCGCTAGACCGCGGCATTCCCTTCCTGCCAGGGATCGCCAATGCCGCCGACATCATGCGCGGCCTCGATCACGGGCTCGACCGGTTCAAGTTCTTTCCTGCCGAGGCCGCCGGGGGCGTCAAGGCGCTGAAGGCCCTCACCGGCCCGTTCGGAAAGGTCTGTTTTTGCCCGACGGGTGGAATCACCGAAGCGACGGCACCGGACTGGTTGGCCGTCGGCCAAGTCCTCTGCGTCGGCGGCAGTTGGGTCGTGCCGGCCGGCGAGCCGCAGCCTGAAGCAATCCGTAGGGCAGCCAGGGTCGCGTCAGGCCTACGAAGGAAATGAACCCGCCAAGAGGATACTCTCGGATGCGCAGTCCTGCGGTGTGGCGGCATGGGGGCAGCTAAGGCCGCCGCATCCGGCAGGCGTCATTGGACAGGATCTTCACCGCTGCGCCACGACGATCGAGGCAATCATAGCAGCGCTAAAGCGATCGATAGCTTCACTTAAATATCTCGCCGCAAAGCATGGACTGACTTCCAAAACGTCGTGATGTGGTGAAAGCGTGTCTTCTCGGAGGACGCGGCGACGGGGTCGAAGACGCCGCTCTCTTCCGTGCTTGCGACCAACGAAGCGGCGGTCATCGTCACCTTCCACCGGCACAAGCTTTTGTCGCTCGACGATTGTTTCTACGCGCTCCGGGTAGCCGTCTCGCACCTCATCCGATGATCGCTGCATCGGCGTCTGCAGCGACGCGGAATGAGTCGATAATCTGAGGTCGGCGGCTATTCATGCGGCTTCAGGACTGAGCCGATGTCAGGATTGGACCTCCAAAGCGCTTGACGGTCGTGCCGCCGCGTGTGGCCTTCCGCAGAGCCGCTGCGAGCGCAGGGCGAGGGAGAAGATCGATGGCGACGGACACGCAGACGGTCACCGAGATACCGGCCGAGAACATCGCTGTCGCAACCGTGCGAACCGTCGAGATGGAGGGCGCGCGGACGCGCACGGAGCACGACCTTCTCGGTTATGGCGAAGTACCCGCCGACGCCTACTGGGGGATCCATACCAAGCGCGCGGTCGCGAACTTCCCCATCACGGGTGTTCCGGTGGGGCACTTTCCTGAATTCGTAAGAAGCCTCGCTCTTGTGAAGCAGGCCGCTGCGCGCGCCAACCGGCGACTTGGCTACCTGGCCGCCGACAAGGCCGACGCCATCGACCGCGCCTGTATTCTCGTCGCCACTGAGCCGCGCTTTGCCGAATCCTTCGTGGTGGATGCGATTCAGGGCGGCGCTGGCACGTCGACCAACATGAATGCCAACGAGGTGATCGCCAATGTCGCCCTGGAACTGATGGGGCACCCGCTAGGGCATTATGAGGCGCTCCACCCCAATGACGACGTCAACATGGCGCAATCCACCAACGACGCCTATCCGACGGCGCTGAGACTTGCGGTCATTTTCGCCACCCAGCCGCTCATTAAGGCGCTCGACGACCTTGCCTACGCTTTCAAGGGCAAGGCCGTTGAGTTCGCTGATGTCCTCAAGATGGGCCGCACCCAACTCATGGATGCGGTACCGATGACCCTCGGCCAAGAATTCGATGGGTTCCACGCCACCATGAAAGAGGACGTGGCCCGACTGAACGAGATCGTCGGGCTGTTCCGCGAGGTCAATCTCGGTGCCACAGCCATCGGCACCGGAATCAATGCCGATCCTCGTTACGCGTCCCTGGCGGTGGAAGAGCTGTCACGGATTTCCGGGTACCCCATGGTCCTCGCATCGAACCTGATCGAGGCGACATCCGATCTTGGGGCGTTCGTTCTGTTCTCCGGCGTGCTGAAACGTGTGGCGGTGAAGCTCTCTAAAATCTGCAACGATCTGCGCCTGCTTTCCAGCGGCCCGCGCACTGGGTTCGGCGAGATACGGCTGCCGGCCGTCCAGGCCGGTTCCTCGATCATGCCGGGTAAGGTCAACCCGGTGATTCCTGAGGTGGTCAACCAGGTCGCCTTCCTGGTGATTGGCCACGACCTCACCGTGACCCTCTGCGCAGAGGGAGGCCAGCTTCAGCTCAACGCCTTCGAGCCGACGATCGGGTATTGCGTTCTCAGCTCCCTGCGCATGCTCACCGCCGCGGTCGATACCCTCACGAAACGGTGCATCGAAGGGATCGAGGCGGATCGCGAACGCTGCCGCTCCCTCGTCCATGGTTCGATCGGCCTCGTTACCGCCCTTGTGCCGCCCTTGGGGTACGAGGCTTGCTCCAGAGTCGCCCAACGTGCCCTGGCAGAGAATCGCCCCGTCGCCGAGATCGTGTTGGAGGAGGGATTGCTGACGGAGAATCAGCTCGAGCATCTGTTGGAGCTCGAGGCCATGACACGTCCTTCGCGTGTGAGACGGACCAATCAGGGGGCCTGACGGCTAACGCGTCCCGACTGCCCCGTCGTTCCGGTGCCGGCGCTGGAACGGGGCCCTGGCTCTCTTCATGACGGTTCAGTGACGGTGCAGAGCACAAAAACTAAGCAAAGGGTGCGCTGGCGTGAACAAGTAATGCCATTAGCGCAGCGCGATGCATTGCTTTTCTTCTCCGGGGCCAACCTCTGCACAGCATGCGACCTCAGCGATGACATGGTTTGCCGCCTGACAAACGTTGCAACGCCGCCACAGCGGTTCACAACCGCCGTGGCATTCACGATTCCGAGTTGCCCGGCGGGACCCGCTCGCACAGAGTGAAAACGCACTGGGGAAACCCCGGGGCACAGCCGGAACGGGGCGATGAAACGCTCCCCTGGCTAACAAATAAAGGCAAACGAACATCGGTCGACGCCGTGTTGAAGTTGCCTGTCCCTCGGGTCTCGAAGCTTTTGGAGATATCAATGAAGCTCTTGAAGAGCTCACTCCTCGGTACTGCCGCAGCCTTTGCGTCGGTCGCTGGAGCGCATGCCGCCGACCTTCCCGTGAAGAAGGCCGTGCCGATCGAATACGTCCGCGTCTGCTCCGCCTACGGCGCCGGCTTCTTCTACATCCCCGGAACGGATACTTGCATCCGTCTCTCGGGCCGTGCCCGCCTCGACATCGGCTACCAGCCGACGGACAGCCGCACCGGCGCTGGTAACGGCGACACGACCGGCTATATCGGCCTCGCCCGCATCAACGTCGATGCCCGCACCCAGACGGCCTACGGCACCCTGCGCGCCTTCACCCGTATCCAGTTCGCCTCGCGCACCGGCGGCACGGGCGGTCTCCGCTCCGGCACCCAGGAGCGTATCGGTTCCGCCTTCGGTGCAACCGGCCAGGACCAGGTTGGTCGCGACCAGCAGTTCGTGAACACCGACAAGGCGTTCATCCAGTTCGCCGGCCTCACCGCCGGTCGCGCCTCCTCGTTCTTCGACTTCTACGCCCACGACTTCGAATTCGCCGGCGCGACCCTGAACTCCGACGTCCAGTCCACCAACCTGCTGGCCTACTCGGCCAAGTTCGGTGAAGGCTTCTCGGCCACGGTCTCGCTCGAAGACCCGACCTTCCGTCGCAATACGGTTTACTCACAGACGTTTGGCGGGAACACGAATCTCATTGACAGAAACGGCGTCGCGTTCAGCGTTCCGGTTACTGGCGCCCCGTCGCCGGTCCTCGTTGGTGTGGGAGCGGGTGGTTACGTCTTCCAGAACTACGATGTGTCGCAGCGTAACCGGATGCCTGACTTCGTCGGTGTGCTACGCTACGATGCTGCCTGGGGTTCGGCTCAGATCTCGGCTGCCGTCAAGGAAATCAACGTCCAAAATCCCGTCGGATCCACCTTCGGTGCAGCTCTGGTTCCCGGTCTCGGTGGGACTGCTGTGACCGGACATCCCGCCAGCGAGTACGGCTGGGCTGTCCAGGGTGGCGTGAAGATCAACACCCCGTTCATCGCTCCTGGCGATACGCTGTACCTGCAGGGAGCCTACGGTGAGGGCGCGACCCTCTACACGGGCTACTCGTCCTACAACGGCAGCTACACCTCGATTGCCAGCACCATCAACGGCGCTGCCTTCGATCCCTTCATGTCCGACGCCACTCTGAACCCTCTGACCGGCAAGATCGAAACCTCCACCAGCTTCACCGTGGTCGGTTCGTTCCTGCACTACTGGTCGCCTGAGTGGCGTTCGGCCGTGTTCGGCAGCTACGGCGAACTCTCCTTCGCCCGTGGCGCTCGCGCCGCCAATGCGGCGGCGTTCCAGACCACCGGTGCGACTGGTCAGTTCACCGGCGTTCCCGGCCAGGTCTCCTTCGACGTCAGCCCGGTTCTGCGTGACACCTACCAGATTGTCGCCGGCGCGAGCCTGATCTGGTCGCCGGTGAAGGACCTCGATATCGGTGTCGAGGGCTTCTACACCAAGGTCGGCGTTCAGAACGGCCGCGTCGTGGACCGCACCCAGTCGAGCGGCACCGTCAACGCTGCGAACATCGCCTCCGGCGCCGTTCGCACCGTGACCGCCGACGACACCTACCAGGTGCGTATGCGCGTCCAGCGCGACTTCTAAGCCTCTGCGATCTTTGGGGTCGGCGCTTCGTGCGCCGACCCTGGGGGATGCAAGGAAACGGTTCAAAATGGGCCCGGCTGAAAAGCCGGGCCTTTTTCATGACTGCCGCACATCGATAATCGGCCTCTTCCTTCTCGATCCGGTGATTTCAAACGCAGGGCATTGTCTCGCCAAAAGCGATCTAGCCCGCCCGCACGGCACGTTGATTGCTATAGTCTTCCTGAGCGGTTGACATCTCCGGTGGTCCCTTATTCACCGATTGCGATGGGCGCGACCGCTGCTACGTTGAGCCTCGAGAGCCGATCATTCGGTCGGCGGAAACCCCTTCGGGAGTTAGCCTTCACATGCATTTTGGTCATCACAGGTCCGTCGCTCTGAAGGCGACGGTCGTCCTTGCATCGGCAATGAGCTTCACGCTCGGCGCAGCCGGCGCCAATGCCCAGGAACTGACCGGCACCCTCAAAAAGATCAAAGAGACCGGTGAAATTACGATCGGCTATCGTGACGCCTCCGTTCCGTTTTCTTACCTCGACGGTGATCAGATGCCGGTCGGATACGCCTTCGAGATCTGTAAGAAGATCGCCGAAGCGGTGAAGACCAACCTGAAGCTCACGAAGCTCGAGGTGAGGCTCAATCCCGTCACCTCCGCCACACGCATCCCGCTGATCGCCAACGGCACCGTCGATCTCGAATGCGGTTCGACCACGAACAACGTCGATCGCCAGAAGCAGGTCTCCTTTACGAACACCCACTTCCTCACCGCGACCCGCTACGTCGCGAAGAAGTCTGCCAAACTCGACACGATCGAGGATCTCAAGGGTAAGACCGTCGTCTCCACCTCGGGCACTACCAATATCCGTCAGATCAACGAGGCCAATACCGCGCGCAACCTGGGCCTGACGATTCTGCCGGCCAAGGATCACGCTGAAGCATTCTTGATGGTCGAGACCGGCCGCGCCGCTGCCTTCGTGATGGACGACGTGTTGCTCGCCTCGCTGGCCGCCAGTTCCAAGGAGCCGGGTGCCTACGCCATCTCCAGCGAGGCCCTGTCGAAGCCCGAGCCCTACGGCATCATGCTCCGCAAGGACGATGCGCCGTTCAAGGCCGTGGTCGATGAAGCGACGGCCAAGCTCTACAAGAGCCCCGAGGGCAAAGCCTTGTACGAGACCTGGTTCACCAAGCCGATCCCGCCGCGCGGCATCAATTTGAACCTGCCCATGAGCGAGCCGATGACCAAGGCCTTCGCGTCGCCGAGCGACAGCGCCGACCCGGCCGCTTACTAAGCCGCCGCACGGGAGCAGACGACAGGCGATGAATTACAACTGGAACTGGCGGGTCTTCTTCGACCCGTCGCCGGAAGGCACCGGTACTTATGCCGACATGCTTCTCTCCGGCCTGTCTTGGACGATCGCCACGGCGCTCTGTTCCTGGATCATCGCCTTCTCCCTCGGCTCGCTCATTGGGGTGCTGCGCACCCTTCCGAGCCGGGGGGCTCAGCGGATCGGCACCATGTATGTGGAGCTTTTTCGGAACATTCCCCTGCTGGTTCAGATGTTCCTCTGGTTCTACGTCGTGCCGGAGCTCCTTCCCGGCTCCTGGGGGACTTGGCTGAAACAGCTGCCCAATGCATCGTTCTACACGGCGGTCATCTGTCTCGGCTTCTTCACCGCATCACGAGTCGCTGAGCAGGTCCGTACCGGCATCGAGACCTTGCCCCGTGGCCAGCGGATGGCTGGCACCGCCATCGGTCTCACCACTTGGCAGACCTATCGCTACGTGCTGCTGCCCAATGCCTACCGGGTGATCCTACCCCCGCTGACATCGGAGTTCTTGAACAACCTGAAGAATACGTCGGTGGCGCTCACCATCGGTCTGCTCGAACTCACCGCGCGGGCGCGCTCGATGCAGGAATTCTCTTCGCAGGTCTTCGAATCCTTTACGGCAGCCACGGTGATCTATCTCGGCATCAGCCTGATCGTGGTGACCCTGTCGAGCAAGCTCGAGACACGTATCGCTGTCCCGGGATCGCGCTGATGCCCGCACCATCCGCCTTCCCATCCTTCGCGACCGCCAGACGGGACTAGAGGACCGATGTTTACGGATTTCGACTTCGGGGTCGTCCTCTCATCCTTGCCGTACCTGTTCGGTACGGGAATGGTGTTCACGCTGACGCTCACCGCACTCGCCGCCTCGGGCGGCATCATTCTCGGCACCGTCATAGCGATGATGCGACTTTCCGGGATCGCTGCTCTGGCGATCCCGGCCAAGATCTACGTGAACTTCATGAGATCGCTGCCGCTCGTGCTGGTGATCTTCTGGTTCTACTTCCTCGTTCCCTATATCGGACAGTGGATGACGGGTGCTTCGCGTCCGATCTCGGTCGGCGCTTTCACCTCAGCGCTCGTAACGTTCACCTTGTTCGAGGCGGCGTTCTTTTCGGAGATCATGCGCGCCGGCATCCAGGCAATTCCGAAGGGGCAAACATCCGCGGCCCAGGCCATCGGCCTCACCTACGGGCAGACCATGCGGACAGTGATCCTGCCTCAAGCCTTCCGCAACATGCTGCCCTTGCTGCTGACCCAGACCATCGTGCTGTTCCAGGATACGTCCCTCGTCTACGTGATCTCGCTTACCGATTTCCTCGGTGCCGCATCCAAGGTGGCTCAGCGCGATGGGCGTCTCGTGGAAATGTATCTGTTCGCGGCTGCGATCTATCTGGTGATTTGCATCACCGCCTCGACTCTCGTCCGGCGCCTGCAGCGCCGTGTCGCCATCATTCGCTAAGCTTCCGAGGATCCGCCATGTCCGCCATCGATCCCCAGGCTTCGGCAAAGCCGATGATCGCCATCGACAACATCAGCAAATGGTACGGCCCGGTTCAGGTTCTAAACGGGTGCACGACCCAGGTCACCAAGGGCGAAGTCGTCGTGGTCTGCGGTCCTTCAGGCTCCGGCAAATCCACCCTGATCAAGACCGTCAACGCCCTGGAGCCGATTCAGAAAGGGGCCATCACCGTCGATGGTATCGGTGTTCAGGCGAAGGGCACCAACCTTCCCAAGCTTCGTGCGCGCGTCGGCATGGTGTTCCAGCATTTCGAGCTGTTTCCACACCTGTCGATCATCGACAACCTCATGCTCGGCCAGTGCAAAGTCCTCGGACGGTCGAAGGACGATGCACACGATCGCGGCCTAAAGCTCCTCGGTCGTGTTGGTCTCTCGGCGCACTCGCATAAATATCCGGGCCAGCTTTCCGGTGGTCAGCAACAGCGCGTCGCCATCGCCCGCGCCTTGTCGATGAACCCCATCGTCATGCTGTTCGATGAGCCGACCTCGGCTCTCGACCCCGAGATGGTCGGAGAGGTGCTGGATGTGATGATCGAGCTCGCCCGCGAGGGTATGACGATGATGGTCGTCACCCACGAAATGGGCTTCGCTCGGAAAGTCGCCAACCGCGTCGTCTTCATGGATCGTGGGGAGATCGTCGAAGACGCTACGAAGGACGACTTCTTCGACAAGCCTCGCTCGGAGCGGGCTCAGACCTTCCTCTCGAAGATCCTGGCTCACTGACCTGTAGACGAAGGGCGAGGGCCACATCGACTCTCGTCCCTCTAGGAGCACTCGAATGATCTCGCTCACGCATAACCCGGTGTGATTGCAGCGCGACGGCTTATTGCTGCTCTGATCGCCTCCAAGCGTGGCAGGCCAACGAACGACCTCACGGCGAGGAAGTAGGTTTCCTCACCGAGGGGCAGATATGCGAGACTGAAGCGTTTCGCGATGGCGCGGGTGCCCATTGCAACGTCCGCTGCACCTGAAGCGATCAAGGCCGCGACGGCCTGATGCGTGAACTCTTCCGTCTGGTAGCCTTGGATGTCCGGCCCATTGATGCCCGCTTCCACGCATAATCTGTCAAACCATATCCGTGTGCCCGCGCCCCGCTGTCTGTTTACAAAGCGGAGACCGGTCGCTGCCAAATCCACGATCGCGGAGATTGCGAAGGGATTGCCCGCCTCCATCATGAGGCCCTGTTCCCGTCGTAGAACCGGGAGGGCGATCAGGTTCGGATCGGCCAGAACGTCAGCGAAGATCGTGCCCGGCTCTGGGACCGCCGCGCCGAAATGAAACCCCGCGCCATCGACCTGACCGTTTTTCAGTTGTGCGAGGGCATCCGTGCTCCCAGCGATCGAAACCGTTATGTCGCCCATGGAGTGAAGCGCATCCAACAACACTGAATCGTGGCTCACTGCCAATGCCAGGGGTGCGGTCGCAAGGCCTGACAGAACGGCGAGGGCGATCTCTAATCGCCTCTCTTCCACCCCGATGATCTCCTGGCTCGCTCGCGACGCACGACCGAGTGCCTCGAGAAAGACAGTGCCGAAAGATGTCAGAACGGTCCCGTGGCCCTTCGTCTTGCTGATGACTGGCTGCCCAAGGATATCCTCCAAGAGGGTGAGACGGCCCCACGCGGAGCGATAGGACACGTGCAGTCGCGTCGCTGCGCCTTGAAGCGAGCCTTCCGAGGCGACCGCATCCAAGAGCGCAAGCGTGGGGCCAAACGCGATGCGCCCCTTCGCCACCGAGATGATGCCATCGACAAACAACTCGACCTTCATAGGCACGTCGTTTCCTATTGAACTATACTCCCCGGCGATAGCATGAGGGGTTCGGTCGCCACAGCATCAGAGCCATGCTTCAAACCCTCCAGGAGACGCTCTCGCGGCTCGCAGCCCTTGATCCAGCCGTAATCGCCATCGCCGGCCTTTCGCTCCGCGTGAGTTTCTCGGCGGTCGGTCTTGGCACGTTGCTTGGAGTGCCGCTCGGTGCCCTTGTCGCCGTGTCTCAGTTCCCGGGGCGAAGGCTCGTTGTGGGTCTGCTCAACGCAGCCATGGGCCTACCGCCGGTAGTTATCGGCCTTGTCCTGTACCTCATCCTGTCTCGTTCCGGCCCGTTCGGCGGTCTCGGTTTGCTCTTCACGCCGAGTGCGATGATCGCGGCACAGACCGTCCTGGTTGTCCCACTGATCGCTGCACTCACGCGCCAAATCGTGGCGGATGCGCAAGATCACCTTGGCGAGCAACTCAGCTCTCTTGGCCTCAATGGAGCACAGCGCGCCGCGATCCTGATCTTCGATACGCGCTTCTCGCTGGTGACAGCGCTTCTTGCCGCTTTCGGCCGTGCCATATCGGAAATTGGCGCCGTCCTCGTCGTCGGTGGGAACATCGACGGGCATACCCGTACCATGACCACGGCGATTTCCCTCGAAACACAGAAGGGAGACCTTCCCCTTGCCCTGGCGCTCGGTGTCGTCCTCATCGCCGTCGTCATCGCCGTCAGTGCCGTTGCCTCGTTGCTCAGGTCTTACGCGATGCGGGCCTATGGATGAGCGCCGCACTTCCTCTCGTGATCGAAGGATTGTGCTACCGAGCCGGAAAAATGCCGATCCTCAACGGTGTCGATGTGGCGGTGACAGCGCCCGGCATCACGGCGATCATCGGTGCGAACGGTGCGGGAAAGACCGTGCTTTTGCGCCTCATTGATGGGTTGCTTGCGCCCACGAGCGGTACGATCAGCATCGGCGTATCTGCGCATCCTCGACCAAGTACCGCATTCGTCTTCCAGCGGCCCGGTCTCATCAGGGCGAGCGCCGCCGCGAACGTTTCGCTGGCTCTAGCGCCACTCAAGCTAAGCCGGCGCGAGCGACACGACCGTGTGCGGGCGGCACTGCAGCACGTCGGACTTGCGGAGAAGGCCGGTGCACCTGCTACGCGGTTGTCGGGGGGCGAGCAGCAGCGGCTCGCCCTCGCGCGAGCTTGGGCAACAGCGCCCGATCTCCTCCTTCTCGATGAGCCCACCGCCAATCTCGATCCGGCCTCCTCTCACGCCATCGAGCATCTCGTCGTGTCGATGGCCGAAGCCGGTACGAAGGTGGTCCTCGTTTCACACAACCTCGGCCAGGTCATGCGTCTCGCCGAAGATGTCGTCGTCCTTGCCGCTGGACTCGCCGTTGAGCACGGGCCTGTCCGCAGCACTCTCTCATCCCCACACTCGCCGCAGGCGCGAGCTTACCTCGCTGGAGAAATGCCATGGACCGCCTTCGCCGCTCTGCCCTGAGCCTCGGGCTCCTCATTGCCGTCCTTGGTCTGGCGACAGGCCCAGTTCTGGCCACCCCCCGGGAGACGATCACGGTGGCGTCCACCACGTCCACCGAGCAATCCGGCCTGTTCAAGGATTTGCTGCCGAAGTTCACGCTGGCCAGTGGGATTGCCGTGAAGGTCGTCGCCCTCGGCACCGGGCAGGCACTCGATGCCGCCCGACGCGGTGATGCCGACGTCGCCCTCGTCCACGACACCACCGCCGAGGAGAAATTCGTCAGCGAGGGATGGAGTACGAAGCGTTATCCCGTGATGTACAACGATTTCGTCCTCGTCGGCCCGAAGGACGATCCGGCCGGCGCGGCCGGCGCCAGCGTCGTCGAGGCCCTGCGAAAGATCGCCGCCGCCAAGGCACCCTTCGTCTCTCGCGGTGATCGCTCGGGCACCCATACCGCCGAGCTGCGCTACTGGAACGAAACCGGTCTCGATCTCGGCGCGGTACGCGGCGATTGGTACAAGGATGTGGGTCAGGGAATGGGGCCGGCGCTCAATACCGCATCGGCCTCCAATGCCTATCTGCTCACCGACCGGGGCACTTGGCTGTCATTCAAGAATCGTGGTGATCTCAAGATCTTGGTCGAAGGCGATAAGCGTCTTTTCAACCAATATGGCGTGATGCTCGTGAACCCCGAGAAGCATCCACACGTGAAGGCGAAGGCGGGACAGGCCTTCATCGACTGGCTCGTTTCCACCCCGGGGCAGAACGCCATCGCTGCATACCGGATCGGGGGGGAACAACTCTTCTTCCCTAACGCGGGAGCCAGATGAGCCTTGGCTCCTATCAAATGCGCAGTGCGATCGGTCGAACCGCCATTGCCCGGCCTTGACACCCCTCTCGGCCGTCGCACTTTCTCCTACTAAGTGTTTCGTCACGTATGCGACGGCTTGGCCTTGGGAGGGCCGTGACATGATGAGTTTTCGTATCGTAGCATTGTCCACCGCAGCGGGGACGGCGATGGCGTCTCTGCTGCCGGTCGTTGCCCTGGCTGAACCGACGGGCAAGCCCGCTAATATCTGCAAGGAACTCACAGCCTTCCTGCATGCGCCCGCTGGGGCGCCACCATCCGGTCAAGCTACGAGCCAGACTAGCACAGCGGTCACCGCACCCGGCTCCGGATCGCAGAAACCTTCTGGCAGTGAGACACAGAAGGATTCGGGCCTCAGCGGCCCGACCGCCCCGAATGGTCCCGGCGCGGCCGGCCCCCAGGGAGCGACACAGAATGCCGCTGCGCCTTCGGGTGCATCGGCCCCAGCGCCCGCTGCCGCCCCCGCCGCACCACCGCCCAAGGCTGCGAGCACCGAGTTCATCGAGCAGGGCAATACCGCTGCGGCTGCCAATGACATTGCGGGTTGCCAGCGGGTCGCTCGGCAGATTCGCCGCGACGGGGTCGTCATGCCGCCCCCGCTAATGGCGCTGGCTGCCCTCGATCTCAAAATCCTCGAGACAGCGAACTGAGGTCACGCCAAACAGAATTTAGGAGCTTTGCGAGATGAGAGGCCCCTGACAGGGGCCTCTTCTCGTTCGTGATGCGTCTCACAGATGGCCGTGGCCGGCGACTGTCCGAGCCGGTGCCGCGATGCGCTTCCAGATGAAGGCCGCGGCGACGACGATGACGGCGCAGATCGCAGCCGCGATCTGATGGGCGTGGGGCACCGAGGCCACGTGTTCGGCAATGTAGGGATCGGTGACGATCATTTCCCCGGCGATCCACCCGAGAAGCGCCGCGCCCGCCCAGATCACCAAGGGGAAGCGCTTCAGCAACGTCGTGATCAGCGATGCGCCCGCGACGATGAGAGGGATCGAGAGCAGAAGACCGAAGACGAATAGCGACACCTCGCCCTTCGCAACGGCTGCGATGGCGACGACGTTGTCCAGGCTCATCACCGCATCGGCGATGGCGATGGTCCGTACCGCTTTCCATAAGGTTTTGCTGTCGCCGACGGCATGTGCCTCGTCATCCTCGCCGAGCGCGAGCTTCACCGCGATCCAAAGGAGAAGCAGCCCGCCACCGATCCGAAGGAACGGTACCGCCAGAAGATGAGTGATGATGACGGCGAAGAGGATGCGAAGCCCAACTGCCGTACCGGCTCCGAGAAGGATCCCGGTGCGCCGCTGCTCCGGGGGAAGGGATCGGCAGGCCATGGCGATGACGACCGCATTGTCGCCGGAAAGGAGCAGGTCGATCCAGACGATCTGCAGCACCGAGACGAGGAAGTGCGAGTCGAGGAAATCCATCGGCGCTTTCGATCAGGTCGGAGGGGCAGGGAGTCGGAACGAGCGGCCCCCCGCTCGAAAGCGGGGAGCATGCGGTCTCGAAGGGCACCCGGCACATCGTACCGAAGCCCGTGCAATGCAAGCTTCAGTCACGCTTACGGGTATGAGGACAGGCGATTCCGCGTCAGTACAGCATCCTGTGCGGATATACCTCGATCGTATCGCCAGGCTCGATTCGGGTAATCTCGCCCGGGAGGCCAGCCAGTGCATCACTGTCGGTGAGTGACGAGAGGATACCGGCCCCATCGCGGGGGAATTTTACCGCTTCGAGCAGTCCATCGGCGGCGCGCTGCAGGCTTATCCGTATGAATTCCAGGCGGCCAGCCTTCTTGCGATAGGCAAAGGTGGAGCGGACGGGAATGCCCAATGGCGGAACGAAATCTTCTCCACCGAGCCGCGCCAGGAGCCGACGTACTACGAAGAGCAGGGTCACGTAGGCGGCGACGGGATTGCCCGGTAATCCCACGAAGGGTGTCCCCTGCACGAGGCCCATAGCCACCGGCCTGCCCGGCTTGATCCCAAGTCGCCAGAAAACGAGGCTGCCGACGGTCTCCACGGCCGGTTTCACGTGATCCTCCTCACCGGTGGAGACACCGCCGGATGTAAGAAGGAGATCATGGGCGGACGCCGCCTCCGTGAGGCGTGCCGCGAGAAGAGTTCGGTCATCGCGCAGGATGCCGAGGTCGCTCACCTCGGCGCCGAAGCGTTTCAGCAGTGCGACCAGCATCACCCGGTTGGAATCGTGGATGGCCCCCGGCGGCAGGGCGCCCCCCGGCTCGGCCAGTTCATCGCCGGTAGAGAACACCGCCACCTTCAGGCTTTTCCGGACGGTCAGATGCGGGCGGCCTATGGCGGCGGCGAGTCCGATATCCTGCGGGCGGAGTCGACGGCCGGCCGTGATGATTGTGGTGCCTTTTGCGACATCCTCTCCGGCGAGCCGCCGGTTCGATCCGCGCTTCAGACCCGGGGGTAGGACCACCTCGGTGCCCTCGACCGTCACGTCCTCCTGCATGAAGACCGTGTCGGCGCCGTCCGGCATTCTGGCGCCAGTGAAGATGCGGACCGCGCTCGGCCCGCTTCCCATCTCCCGACCGGCTTGGCCGGCGGCGATCCGGCCTTCCACGGGCAGCCGCGTTTCGCCGTTGGGAGCAAGGTCGGTGTGGCGCAACGCGTAGCCGTCGACGGCGGAATTATCGAATGGCGGCAAGTCGATAGCGGCGATGACGTCCTCCGCCGCGATGCGTCCGTCCGCCTCGTGGAGCGGTACGGTCTCGATCCCGGCGACCACCGGAAGCCGCTCGGCGATCAGCGCCAGGGCGTCGTCCACGCTCATGAGCTGCCCACCGAAGGCGAAGCAATCGTCAGTCAGCTGCGCCATGGCCTCCGAGCCTGTTCAGGACGACCTCGATCGGCTCCGCCATGACCGCCACGAGACCGGCGATTCCACCGACATCGTCGAGGCCTATCACCGGAATCCGAGCGTCGGGGAATTCCGCATCCGTCGCAACGGCGACGATGTTCTCGTCCTGCGGATGAAGCGGCGGACGGCCGTTGGCGTTCCGATGAATCTCGATCTTGAGATGCCCCTCGCGCTTGAAGCCTTCCACCAGCACGAGGTCGCAGGGGCTGAGGCGGCGCAGCAGGTCGGCCAAGCTCGCCTCGGCGCCGTCGCGCACTTCGTGCATCTGCACCCACCGGGCCGCCGACGAGATCAGCACTTCGGATGCGCCGGCCTGCCGGTGCCGGTGGGAATCCTTGCCCGGTTGGTCCACGTCGAAGGCGTGGTGCGCGTGCTTGATCGTCGAGACCGTGAAGCCGCGGGTGATCAGTTCGGGAATGAGCTTGGCGAGAAGTGTGGTCTTGCCCGCCCCGCTCCAGCCGGCGAGGCCGATGACCCGCATGGTCCGGTCCGTCATGGCTGGGCCTCCGGCAAGGAAAATCCGAGTTCGGCGAGAAGCGCCCCCGTTTCCCGCTCGGCGAGCAGCGCGAGGAAGGCGGCCACGGCCGGCTCCCGCCCTCGGTCTTCGGAATAGGCAAAATCGTAATGCTCGCTCACCAGCGGCAGGAAGCCGAGGCCATAGGCACTCGCGACGCTCTCGATGGCGACACCCCAATCGGCTCGGCCTTGGGCCACGGCGGCGGCCACGGCGTTGTGCGAACGTGGCTGGTTCCAGTAGCCGGGAGGGCGCGCCCCGTTCAGAAGCCCGTCGATGAGGAGGTGTGTCCCCGAGCCGGTGTTGCGGCTCACCATGATGGCGTCCGGGTCGAGGAGGAGCGCCGCGACGGCACCCGCCGCGTCGCGTTCCGCGAACCGGCTGTCGCCGGGGTGGAACACCAATCCCTGCATCCGCGTCCAGCCCTCGGCGAGGCGCAACGCTGGGGTCAGGAACGGCGCATTGTAGCGGCCGGTCGTGGGATCGAAGAGATGCATCGAGGCGATCTCGCACTCGCCCCGCTTAAGGGCGGCGAGCCCTCCTGAGGACCCGACCCAGATGGTGCGGGCCCGGATGCCGCGCTCGGCCAGGCGTCCGACGACGGCATCGAGCCCGACGCAATGGCTGCCGACGATGGTGAGGTCGGGGGCGCGGGTGCCCGCGCCGATCCGCGAGAGGCGCACCGGCTCGCCGGCCTCCAGCCCGGCGCGCGCGGCGGGAATCGCGAAGAAGCCGTCGGCTTGCGAGAAGGCCGTCACCGAGCCGGAACCCTTGGACAGCGGAACGGCGACCGGAGCGTCCCGCCCATGGGCGAGGGAGGCCATCACGAATTCCATGCGCCCGAGTTCTGAGGGGATGCGCCGGGGCAGCACAGCTTCGACGCTCTCTTCCTCGCGCGGGGGAAGCCCGGCCAGCGAGCGGATCAGGGGCACGACGAATTCGTGGAAGGTGAACATCGCCGAGGTCGGGAAACCGGGCAGGACGACGATGGCCTTGCCCTGTGCCTTGGCGAGGCAGAGGGGCTTGCCGGGCTTGAGCGCGACGCCGTGGACGAGGATACCCGGCTCGCCCAGGCGGGAGAGGATGCGGTGGGACACGTCACCCGCCCCCTTCGACGTCCCTCCCGAAAGGACGACGACGTCGCACTCCGAAAGCGCCGCGCGGATGGCGCTTTCGAGAGCGGCCTCATCGTCCGCGACGATGCCGAAGGGCACGGGTTCGCCGCCATTCTCGGTGACTGAAGCGGAGACGATGGCGCCGTTCGAATCGTAAATGCCGGCTGCCGGCAGGGGTTGGCCCGGTGGCGACAGCTCGTCGCCGGTGGAGAGCACGGCGACCCTCGGCCGGCGCACCATCTCGACCGCATCGAGGCCGCAGGCGGCCAGCATGCCGATCTCGCGCGCGGTGATGACGGTGCCCTTGCGGAGAACGGTCTCGCCGCGCGCCATATCCGACCCGGCATAACCGACGAACTGTCCGGGCGCGGCTCCCCGGTCGAGGTCGATCGCCAGGGCTCCTTCGCCGGACGCGATCTCGGTCGCCTCCACCATCACCACCGCGTCGGCGCCGCGTGGAATCATGCCGCCCGTGGCGATGGCCGTCGCCGTGCCGGGCTCCACCGCCAATCGGGGAGCGACGCCGCAGGCGAGGATTTCGTGGTTGAGTCCGAGCCGGGCCGGTTCGGCCTCGCTCGCGCCGAGCGTGTCGGAGGAGCGGAGTGCGAACCCGTCGACGAGGGCTCGGTCGAAGGGAGGCACGTCGATGGGCGAGGCTACATCCCGCGCCAGCGCGCGGCCGAGCGTTGCGGCGAGTGGCACGCTCTCGGATGGCAGCGCCACATGCGGCACCGCCGCGCGAAACCGCGATGCGGCCTCGTCTCGGCTGACCACATGAAGAAACTGCTCCTGACGGGCCGCGCGCGACAGCCTCGCCAGGAAATCCTCGTTCGACTCCGATGCGTCGAGACGCTTCACAGGGGCATGACCTCGATCCACTCGCCCTCGGGATAGCCTTCCCGCTCCGGCGGCACCAGAACCGCGCCCCAGGCGTGGATCAACCGTCGCAGCGGCAGATCCGCTCCGCCGAGAGGCTCTACCCGCTCGTTCTTCAGGCCGATAAAGACGATGTCGCTCATTCCAATGGTCGAGGACATCTTGCGGGCGAGACGCCCCTTGGCCCTGCCGGGGAGGCTCGCTCCGGAGAGCCTCGCCAGTAGGGGACGCCCTAGGGCAAGGAATGTCGCGAGGGCGGCGTCAGGCCTGCCCGGTAGGAGCAGGACCGGGACAGACCCGATCGAGCCAAAACCGGCGCTGTCTCCCGGACGAAGCGCGATCCCATGCGCGTCGAGCCGGCCCCGCAACGCCAGGGCCTCGGCGCTGTGGTCATTGCGGCCGAAACCGGTGCCGCCGACGACGAACACTGCGTCCGCCCCCGGGACGAGCAGCGCATCGGCGATGGACTCTCTTTCGCGCGAGCATCGGCTCGACGTCACCCGAACGCCCGCCTTCTTCGCCAAAGCCGCGATGGTGGATGCGGAATGGCCCCCGATGTCGAGGATGTGAACATGCGGCACGCGGACCGCGACTGTGTCGATCCCACTGGCACCGAGTGCGAGAGCACCGAGCGGCGTCAGCCGTTCCCCGTATCGCGCCAGAACGTCTCCCCGGGCGATCTCCTGGCCGGTGCCGACCACGCCTGCGCCCGGTGCCGCATCCGCCACGATGTCCCCGTCGGTGTCGATCGCGTCAGGAGGCAGAATCGTATCGGTGCCAGGCGGCATCGCATCGCCCGTGTCCAGCCAGGGCGGAGGCGAGAGCGGCGTGACCGGCGCATAGGCCGAGGCACCCGTCACAGTGCTGGCGGCCACGGCCCAGCCGTCCCGCAGCGCGCGCGGATGCGTGGGTAAGTCGGCGGGGGCGACGACATCCGCCGCGAGAACGGAGCCGATCGCATCGCCCACCGGCACGGCAATGGCGCTTACCGGCTCTGCGACCAGAAGCTGCGCCAAGGCGTCGTCGAGGGGCATCAAGGCCGAAGTCGCGGACCGGATCGACATGCCCCGTGACGGATGCGGCATTGCGAGCGGCTGAGCAACCCCGCCTGCGGCCCATCAGCCGAGTGGTAGCCGGGAGGGAAGACAGGTTGCGTCGCCGCGACTAATTCTCAACGTCCTCGATCCCGTAAGAGAGCGACGGCGTGGCGCGGATATCAGGGTTGTCGGTTCGACCTCGGTTCTCTCGACAGACGCTCCGCCGCGTCTGGCCGATCTGCGCGATGCTGCTCGTCCTCTCCGCACCGCTTCCGGGCTCAGCGCAGCTTCGCGGTCATGGTGGTCCGGTGCGGGCGCTGGCGATTGCCCCGGACGGACGCATCGCGATTTCCGGAGGGTTCGACCATTCCGGCATTCTGTGGGCGATCGACCAGGGGACGGCCCTCTCGGTCCTTCGTTTCCACGACGGTGCGGTGAATGCCGTCGCTGCCCTCGATGGCGGCCGCTTCGTCACGGCCAGCGAGGACGGGCGCATCGCCCTCTGGCAGGCCGGACGCCCGGAGCCCGTCGAGATCTTTTCCGACCATGCCGGACCCATCGCGGCCCTCGCGGTCTCGCCGGACGGGGCGAGCCTCGCCTCCGCTTCCTGGGATGGCACGGCGCATATCCGGTCCCTTGCCGGCGGGCCGGTGCGGGTGCTGCGGGGACATGCGGGCAACGTCAACGCCGTCGCCTTCCTGCCCGATGGCAGATTGGTCACCGGGGGCTATGACGCCACACTTCGAGTCTGGCCCCTCGCCGAGACCGACGAGCCACCGCGCATCGTTCAACTCCCATCGCCGGTGAACAGCGTGGCCGTGGCCGGGGATGGCGAGATCGTCGCCGCCGGTGCGGATAGCGTGGTCCGCTTCCTGTCCGCCGACGGCACCATCCGCGCGTCGGTCGACCTCGCGACCAACCCTGTCATCGGTCTCGCTTTGTCTCCAGACGGGCGGCGGGTCGCCGCTGCCACGGTGGCCGGCACCGTGGCCATGATCGACCGTGGTGCGGCCAAGGTGGCGTTCAGCCTCGTGGGGCCGGGACTGCCGATCTGGTCGCTCGCCTTCCGGCCGGACGGAACCGAATTGCTGACCGGGGGCGGGGACAGGCTGGTCCGTCGATGGAATGCCGGGACGGGCGAGCCCATCGGGTCGCTGTCGATGCCGCGGCCGGTGGATTCGCTGGCGGCCTTCAAGGGCGATCACGGGGCCGAGGTCTTTCGCGCCTGCGTCGCCTGCCATACCCTGACGCCGGAGGACGGCACGCGAGCCGGCCCTACCTTGAGCGGCGTGTTCGGTCGGCGTGTCGCCACCGCCGAGGGATACACGTTCTCGCAGGCCCTGAAGGGCCTCGACATCGTCTGGGATGCGCGGACCATCTCGAAACTGTTCGAGATCGGCCCATCCCGCTACACGCCCGGCACCAAGATGCCCGAGCAGACGATCAATAACCCGGACGACCGCGAGGCCCTGGTGCGTTTCCTCGAGAGGGCGACGAAGACGCCGTGATCAAAACGGAAGTGAGACGCATCACGAATCTTCCCGTCTCGGTCGGTTCTTGCTCGGAGCAAGACGGCGCAGCGGGCTATTTGTAAGACACTTTTTGAGTTGCTTTCCAAGGCTTTACCTCATCTTGAGGTGCCGCGTAGCGGCCTCGAAGGAGGGCTCCAGAACCCACTGAGCGAACTGGTGGGCTCCTTCGAGGCCCGCTGACGCGGGCACCTCAGGATGAGGTCGTCTGTTGGGAAGACTATTTTGGCAGGAGCACCCGCTGGGAAATCCGGCCAAACTGTTTCTCAGGCGCCGCCGCTTCCGCTCGTTTCCCGCGCCCGGAAGTAATCCTCGGAGGTTCTCGGCTTCGACCGCTCCGGCACCGTATGCGGGTCGAAAGCCTCGTTCACGACGACCTCGACGCGGCAGGTGTCGCACATCATCAGGGTACGGATCCTGGCCTCGCCGGCACTGCCTCTGAACATCCAGTGGCGGCCCTGAAGCTTCTCGATGACCCGCTCGATGCTGCTGCGTGTGCCGAAGGGCTTGCCGCAGGAGACACAATCGAACGGCTCTTCCTCCTTGACGATACGGCGCGGCTGGCTCCAGGCGGCGAAATCCACCTGCGGCTTCAGAGAGATGACATCTTCCGGGCAGGTGGCGGCGCAGAGCCCGCATTGCACGCAGAGACTTTCCTCGAATGCCAGCAGCGGCCGGTCCTGGCTGTCACTGAGGGCATGGGTCGGGCAGGTGCCGACACAGGCGAGGCACAGGGTGCAATCCTCGGTGCGGAAATCGAGACCACCGAACGGCGAACCGGCTTCCAAGGGGACGACGGCGACAGGGGCCGGGGCGGCGACATGCATCTCGCGGAAGGCGAATTGCAGGACGTTGCGCTTGGGGCCGACCGGCATGAAGGCCGCGGGCACCGGCGCGGCTGTGCCGAGACCGCCGGTCGTCAGCGTGGAGCCCAGCATGTCTGGATCGTCGGTCTCGATGAGCGAGACGACGAGCGTCCCATCGGCCGAACCGTAGCCCAGCGCCCCAGCGAGGGTATCGGCAAGGTGAGCCATTCGGCGCAGAGCCGCGATGTCGTGCTTGGGACGGTCACGGACGAGGAGGCGGATGCCCACGGCGCCGTAGGCCAGGAGCGCCGCGGCGGCCTCCGGGCCGAGTTGCGTGACCTCGTTGACGGCGACAGGAAGCACGTTGGCCGGCAGGCCGTCGCCGTAGCGGGCCAGCGCCTCGATCAGGGGCTCGCCGTGCTCAGCGTCGTGGAACAGCACCACGCCGTTCCGTCCCCCGCCCTCGTGATAGGCACGCATCAGGGTCCGCAGGCGGCGCATCAGCCCGTCGGCGGCGGGCAGGGCGTAGGCCGCCGCACCGGTGGGGCACACGGAGGCGCAAGAGCCGCAGCCGGCGCAGATATAGGGATCGATGGCGACGTGATCGCCTGCGGGCGCGATGGCGCCGGTCGGGCAGGCTTCGAGGCAGCGCGTGCAGCCGGTGATGCGCGAGCGCGAATGCGCGCAGAGATCGGCCTGGAAATCGATGAAGCGCGCCTTCTCGAACTCGCCGACGAGATGGGAGATCGTAAAGATCGCCCGCTCCACGGCGGCCGGGTCACCGGGATCCGCCCGGACATAGCCGCTGCGCAGGTCATGCGCGGGAAAGAGGGGCGTGCCCCCCGTCAGGTCGAGCACCACGTCGCAGGTGGAGGTGGCGCCGTTGCGCGACGGGCCGAAGAACAGGGATTGACGGGATGAGGGGCTCGGCACCGCGTAATCGTCGATGCGCAGGGAGAACGCCCCGAGATGCCCGCTCGCCGAAACGACACTGCCCTGGAGCACGGGAAACTCGTGGCGGCGCGGCACCGGTACATCGCGCGGTCGGCTCAGCAGAACCGTCACGTCGAGATGGTCGGCGAGCCGCCGCCCGGCCTCGATGGCGACTTCGTCGCGTCCGTAGATGAGGGCGACGCCCTGGCTCACCATCGCGACGGTGCCCGGCGCGGGCGTCGTCTCGGCCGCGGCGGCCAGCAGGGCCGCGATCTTCGGTCCGGCCGCATCGGCCTCCCTCGACCAGCCCGCGTTCTCGCGGATATTGGCATAGGACACGCGGGCTTCCGCCCCGGCCCCGGCGGCGATGTCGGTGAAGAGGGGGGCCTGCAGCGTGCACGAGACGGTGACGGGCGCGCCCTGTGCCAGCGCGTCCTCGAACCGGGCGATCTCACGCCCGCACAGTTGATCGGCGGTCTCCAGGCGGCCACCGCACGCCTTGCCGATCGCCTGCCCGTCTAGGGCGACGGTCTCATCGCAGGAGCACGCGAACACGATCCGGTCGGACAATGATTTACCCCGAACGTTTGGTCACAGCGGCGAGGGTACCAGCCCACTCGCGCTCAAGTTGGTGCATCGTATACTATAACGGCTCGAAACTAGGACCCGACATACGGGCGCAGGTAGAACCGAAACGCATGGCGCCGAGCTCCGACGACCCGGACCTGATCCTGCCGCCCGTCTTTTCTTTCGCAATCTCAGCCGGGCCGGCGAGCGCGTTCGACGAAGCCCGCGACGCGGCCGCATCCGGCGGCCGGACCGGGCGTCTCGTCTGGCGAAAGAACGCAGAGCTGCTCGACTTTGCGGTGATCCTCGAGCCGGACGAGCCTCTCGCCACGGCGCGCCGCGCCGTCTTCGCCGGCATGGTGGCGCTTGCCGAGGCCATCGGTGCGCATGGTCCGCCCGAGGTCCCGGTGACGTTCGGCTGGCCCGATACGCTCCGCTTCGACGGCGCGCGCCTCGGCGGCGGGCGTCTCGGATGGCCGGAAACCTGCGGCGAGGGCGACGTGCCGGACTGGCTCGTCTTCTCCGCCACGATCATCGCCTCGAAGGCACGGGCCGGCGATCCGGGCCTGACGCCGGATTCGACCTCCCTCGAGAACGAGGGTTTCAGTTTCGAGGATGGCCACGGAATCCTCGTGGAGAGCTTCGCCCGTCATCTCATGAAGACCTTCGCCATCTGGGAGGAAGACGGGTTCGCGGGGATCGAACGACGCTATCTCCGGCGGCTCGCCGAGGGTGGCCCGGTGGCACGGATCGATGCTGGCGGCGACCTGATCGGCGGCGACGGCGATCGCCGCGATCTCGTCGAAGCCCTGGCCGCGATGCGCTGGGGCGATCCGCAGACGGGCGAGCCTCATCTGTGAATGTCGCGATGCCCGGATTGTGGGAATGTCCGTCGAGATCGCCCGTAGTGAGGGCGTTCCCCGGAGAGAAGACATCATTGAGAACCCGCATCGCCTGCCTCGCCGCGCTGGCCGCACTTCTATCCCTGCCGGGTGGGCTTCGGGCCGAGGAGGCTCCGAGGGGCCCGGCCATCGAGGCGAAGGGCATGCCCGGCCCCTATGGCGAGCGGCTCACCATCGACGACAAGGGCATCACCCTGACCTTTCCCGACGATGCCGCGACATTGCGCATCGGCGGTCGCCTTCACCTCGATTTCGGTGCGGCCGGCATCCGCCAATCGGGCTTCGGCGACCCGTTCAGCGACAATATCGCCGTGCGCCGCTCGTGGATCGAGACCACCTTGAGCCTCGGCAAGGATGTCGGGCTCGGCTTCCAATACGATTTCGCCGATCCGGTGACGCCGATCAACGACGCGGTCCTGGTCTATCGCGGTGTGCCGGACATGCTCTTCAGCATCGGCAACGAGAAGGAGCCGTTCGGCCTCGACCAGCTCGCCTCCAACAACAACATCCTGTTCACCGAACGGGCCCTGTCCGACGCCTTCGTTCCGGCGCGGAACTTCGGCTTCGCGGTGGGCAGACACGGCAAGGATTGGAGCATCGTCACCGGGATCTTCGGCGGCAACGCCAATACCGGTATCGGCAGTGAGGGCTTGGCCTCGACGAGCCGGGTGACCTACGCGCCGATCAACGACGAGAAGCGGACGCTCCATGTCGGCCTCGCCGGGAGCTACCGCAGCCTGCCGCGTGACGAGAGCCCCCTCTCGCTCTCGAGCCGATCCGAAGCGTTCCTCTATACGAGGAGGTTCGTCGATACCGGCGATATCCGCGATGCGGCGAGCATCGCCCGCCTCGGTGCGGAGCTGGCCTATCGCTCCGGTCCGCTTCTGGTGAGCGCGGAATACACGCGAACCGAGATCGGCCGGTTCGATGGCGGATCGCCGCTGAGCTTCCAGGGGGGATACGTCCAGGCGAGCTGGGTGCTCAACGGCGACAATCGGGCCTATCGCATGGCGCCCGACTTCAACGGCACCGGCTACGCGGTCTTCGGTGGCGTCAAAGTCGCAGAAGCGCAGCGCATCACCCGTGGCGGTTTCGGCGTCTTCGAACTCGGCCTGCGTTTCTCGGCCATCGATCTCGACGATGGCGGCGTGCGCGGCGGCATCGAGCGGGACGGCACGGTGGGCCTATCCTGGTATCCCGATACCAACATCCGCATCATGGCCGATTACGTCCGGTCCCATACGTCTCCCTCCGCGCTTCAGAACGGACGGACGATCGACGCCGATACGTTCATCGGCCGGTTTCAATTGTATTGGTGACGGGCGTCGCGCCCAGCCGGGAGCAATTTCCGCGAGCCGACACCAGATACGTGCCGTGGACGCCGGACAGGTGCCTCGACAAGGGCCATCGCCACCAGCTCTCGGCCGGTTCGGGTGGTGGCGACGGAATGAACAGGCGAAGGCCTCGATGAGCAGTCTCAAACTTCCCCGGACGATCCGCCTCGATCCGTCCGATACCTTCGTCTTCGCGAAGGCGGCCGAACCCGGCGAATGGGCCGTCACGGGCTCGTTCCTGTTCTGGGATGCCGACGTTCCGCTTCTCGAAGGTAAGGACCGTACGGCGTTTCGTTCCGGGTTCCTCGGGGTGACCTCCCTCGGCTTCTCGACCCTGGCAGTGGTCAGCGAGGCGACGATGGCCGAGCGGGACAAAGCGGTCGAGCAGCTGGCGCATCACCTTTGCGAGCGCCTCGGCGCGCCGACCCTCGATGTGGCCCGCATCGCGGCCGACGAGGAGATCGCCTTCGCCGCCACCCTTTGTCAGCCGGCGGTGGGAAGCGTGATCGCGTTGCATCGGACCTTCGAGGACGGTGCGATCCGCGAAGCGTTCCGCACGCTGCATCAGCGTGGGCCGGGCGTCGCCGGGGCGGACAAGTTGCATGCCCATGCCAGGGCTTTCACCTTCGAGGAGACCGATGACGAACCCGAGGAACGGGCGGACCTCATCGGCATGGCCAACGCACCTGTTTCCGGGAATGACGGACGATGACCGAGTTCTGGGTCTCCAGCGGACACCACCTCGCCGGGCGCACGGAAGGGGGCGGCCTTGCCGTCACCGACGAGTTGATCCTCGCCTATCTCGCGCGGCCCGAGCTCGTGCCGCCCGACGAAGCCTGCATGGCGGAGCGGGCGCTCCACCGCGGCCTCGTGACGGCGCCGCGCCGGCCGGTCTCCCCCGGTGAGATCGCCGCGATGGCGGATGCCGATGCGCGCGAGAACTGGACCATGATGCTCGCCTTCCGCGACCGGTTGATGGCCGCGCGGTCGGTGGAGGCGGCCTATCTCGACCTCGTTCGCAGGGGCCTGAACGGCACGCCGCCGATCTTCCTCAATCAATTGGCGCATCTCATCCTGCGTAATGCCCTCGATGGCTGCGATGACCCCTACACGCTCCGCGCCGGCGAACTCTTTTTCCGTCCGCAGCGCGTCTCCTTCGTCGATGGTGCGGCGTTGCTGGCCGATGCCGAGGTGATCGAGGCGCGGGAGACCGGGGCCGCACAATCGCCCCTCGTCGCCATGCTGGGCAAGGAGCCGGCGAATGAGCTCGACGTGCTCACGGACGAGACGGCCTGGACCTATTGGAGCCGCTCCGACGCATTCACCATGGCGCTCAACCTCGGGAGCAACCCGAAGAGCCGCGACGGTCTAGCGCGCGCCATCGAGGCCTGGGTTCGACACCTTCTGCATGTGGAGGCGAAGGTGGAGCCGATCGCCTCCATGGACGATCCTGATTGGCGCTGGTTCGTCGGGCTCGACGCTCAAGCGACCCGAATCGGCAACGCCCTCTGGAACGGCGAGACCCTGGACGAGGCGAGCCGCATGCGCATCCTGGCCCTGTTCCGCCTTACCTTCGCCGATGACCGGCGGATCGACCCGCGCGTGGCGGGCCGGCCGGTCTATCTCCTGATGGCCATGGACCCCGACAAGCGCCTTTTTCTCAAACCTCAGAACCTCGTGGCGGGATTGCCGCTCGCCGACGGCGCGGAGGCCGCATGACCGATGAGAATCCGACCTCCGCACCGGCGCCGCCCGACGACCGTTTCGACGTCGGGATCATTGTCGTCAAACGGGCCTTGAAGAGCCGTTGGACAAGCCATGCCTGGCTACCGGTCGCGGCCCTTCCGGCGATCCCGGCCGCCTCGCCCTGGACTGTGCTGTCGTCGACGCCGGAGGAGGAAACTTTCTATGCCGGCGCCTACGAGGTCTCGCTCCACCCCGCCGAGACGTCGCATTACCGCGACAACCTGATCTCGGGCCGGCCCTCGCTCTGGGTCGCCCTGCGGCAGATCGCGGAGGGCAGCTACGAAGTCGCCAATGTGACGGCCGATCCCTATGAGGGCGAATCCATGGCCGAGGGTATCGGCGAGGTGGTCGAGGCGGTGCCGATGCCGCTGGAGGTGCAGGCCAAGGTTCTGGCTTTCTTCGAGGCCTTCCACGTCGAACAGGTGTTCCACAAGCGTAAGCGCGACCGGGCCGATCCCGAGGCCCTGGCGCGACAGGGGACCGGTACGCGCAGACGGGGGGACGAAGGTTGAGCGGCGGCGATTTCTTTTCTCGCTGGTCGAAGCGCAAGCGGGCTGTCGTCCGCGAGAACCCGCCCGCGACCGTGCCGGTTGGAAGCGAGGCGGTCGCGGGCGAGGCGGTCGAGAGGGAGGCGGCGCTTCTCGCGGAGGAACTCTCCGAGGGTGAGACCCTGTCGCCCGAGGAACTCGCCAAGTTGCCCTCCCTGGACAGCCTGACGGCACAGACCGACCTGACCCAGTTCCTTCGGGCTGGCGTTCCGATGGTGATGCGCAAGGCGGCTTTGCGCCGGATGTGGTCCCTCGACACCAACATCCGCGACTATGTCAGCGAGGCGCGGGAATACGCCTATGACTGGAATGTGGTGGGCGGTGTGCCGGGAAACGGCCCGCTTCTGCCCACAGACGACATCAAGGCCATGCTGCGGGACATCTTCGACGGGACGCCCGACGAAAAAATTGAGCCTGAGCAGGAAAGCGAAGAGGCCACGCTGATCGAAGCGGAGGAGCTGGCGGAGGAATCCGAACCGGTGAAAACCGAAGAGATGGATCGCGGCAGTGAAGAACCGCGTCTCACTGTCGTGCAGGTTGACGAGCCAAGCTTGGCCTTGTCGCCGCCACGTTCTGCCCCCGTGGATACGGCCACGCCGAGGCCGCGACGACATGGCAGCGCCATCCCACTTTGAGCAATTAAAAACTACGTTGCGCACGTCCCATTCCGCGGTATTGTGGACGAAGTGAATTCACTTCGCCCGCGATCGGGTCGCGGTTTGAGGATGGTATGCGTTCGGTTGAGTTGTTGCGCGAAGACGAAGCGAAACTCGCTTCCGGCGCGCCCGGCATGACGCAGCCGGTCGTGGACGACGTCGATTTTCTGCGCGCTCATCTCTACGATCTCCTCGCGGCCCTGACCGGCCGAGTCCCGTCCGATGATATCCTGTCGCTTCTTGCCGGCTCGGGTGGCGATGAGACTCCCCTGGGCAAGGCGAGCTCCGCCCTCGCTCGCGAAGCGGCCGGTGCGGATCTGGCCAAGGTCGGGCGCGAGTATTTCGATCTCTTCGTCGGCGTCGGACGCGGCGAAGTCGTGCCGCACGCTTCCTACTACCTGACCGGCTTTCTCAACGAGCGCCCGCTGGCGCGCATCCGCCAGGATCTGGCCCGGCTCGGCATCGAAGCCTCGGGCGGCATGAGCGAGCCGGAAGACCATGTGGCGATGCTGCTCGAGACCATGGCGGGTCTCGTCTCGGGCCGTTTCGAGACGGGAGCCGGCGAGGACCGCGTCTTCTTCGAGCGGCATCTAAAGCCCTGGGCCGGGCGTTTGTTCGACGATGTGGCGGCCAATACCCGTTCGTCTTTCTACCGTGCCGTGGGCGACCTCGGCCGGACGTTCATCGACATCGAGACCCGGGCTTACGCGCTCGACGCGTGAGGCGGGAATCATTGAAACATCGGTCGCATTCAGGAGTGACGAGCATGCGGGACGATCGAAAGGACGAGATGGGACGGCGCCATTTCTTCCGCGCCCTCGGCGGCGGATCGGTGGCGGCCGCTGCCGCGATCACGGCCCAGCCGATGATTGCGACGCCCGCGCAGGCTTACGACCCCGGCGCGGATGAGACGAAGGCCCGCTACCGCGAGTCCGACCACGTCAAGGCGTTCTACCGCACCAACGGCTACGAGACCCTGAAGAAGAATTGAGGGCGCCATGCTGATCAAGCGCAAGACAGGCGGCCCGGGCCGCACCTTCCATCATGCCGTCACCATCGGCGAGACGCCGAAGGCCCTCGACCGTCGCGCCTTCCTGCGCAATTCCGGCCTCGTCGCCGGAGGGCTCGCGGCCGCCGGCTCGATCCAGCTCGGCTCGGTCCGCAAGGCCCAGGCGGCGGGCGCCTCCGCGATCGGCCCCGAGGTGACGATCAAGAAGAACATCTGCACCCATTGCTCGGTGGGTTGCACGGTAACGGCGGAGGTCGTGAACGGCGTCTGGGTCGGCCAGGAGCCCTCCTTCAGCAGCCCGATCAACCGGGGTACCCATTGCGCCAAGGGCGCGGCGATCCGCGAGCTCGTCTCCAGCGACCGCCGCCTGAAATATCCGATGAAGATGGTCGACGGGCAGTGGACCCGCATCTCCTGGGATCAGGCCATCGATGAGATCGGCGATAAGATCACCGGTCTGCGGGATAAATACGGCCCGGATTCCGTCTACTGGCTCGGCTCCGCCAAATTCACCAACGAAGCCGCCTACGTCCTGCGTAAGTTCGGCGCCTTCTGGGGTACCAACTCGGTCGATCACCAGGCGCGGATCTGCCATTCGACGACGGTGGCCGGCGTTGCCAATACCTGGGGCTACGGCGCTCAGACCAATTCCTACAACGACATCCGCAACGCCAAGACGATGATCATTCTCGGTGGCAACCCCGCCGAAGCGCATCCGGTCTCCCTTCAGCACCTGCTGTCCGGCAAGGAGATCAACCGCGCGAACATGATCGTCATCGATCCGCGCTTCACCCGCACGGCCGCCCACGCCACGGAATATGTCCGCATCCGTTCCGGCACCGACATCCCAGTGGTTTGGGGCATCCTCTGGCACGTGTTCCAGAATGGCTGGGAGGACAAGGAGTTCATCAGCCAGCGGGTCTACGCCATGGACGACGTCCGCAAGGAAGTCGCCAAGTGGAATCCCGAGGAGGTCGAGCGTGTTTCCGGCGTGCCGGGCGAGCAGCTGCGCCGCGTGGCCGAGAAGTTCGCCAAGGAGAAGCCCGCCACCCTGATCTGGTGCATGGGCGCGACCCAGCACACGGTGGGCACCGCCAACGTCCGTGCGCTCTGCATTCTGTGTCTCGCCACGGGCAATGTCGGCAAGCCGGGAACGGGCGCGAACATCTTCCGCGGCCACACCAACGTACAGGGGGCCACCGATTTGGGCCTCGATGTGACGTCGCTGCCGCTCTATTACGGTCTCGTCGAAGGGGCCTGGAAGCACTGGGCGCGCGTCTGGGACGTGGAATACGACTGGCTCCAGTCGCGATTCGACGAGGTGCCGGCCAAGGGCGGTCGGAAGGCTCGTACGCGCAAGGAGAGCATGGAATTACCCGGCATCACCTCCACGAGGTGGTTCGACGGCGTGAACCTGCCCGAAGAACAGGTGGACCAGCGCACCGGCATCAAGGCGATGATGGTGTTCGGCCATGGCGGCAACACCGTCACCCGCCTGCCGGAGGCGGTGAAGGGCTTGACCAAGCTCGACCTCCTCGTAGTGGCGGATCCGCATCCCACCACCTTCGCCGCCCTCGATGCGCGGCGCGACAACACCTACCTCCTTCCGATCTGCACCTCGCTGGAGATGGATGGCAGCCGCACGGCCTCGAACCGCTCGCTCCAATGGGGCGAGCAGATCGTGAAACCCGCCTTCGAATCGAAGAACGATTACGAGGTCATCTATCGTCTGGCGGCGAAGCTCGGCTTCGCCGACAAGATGTTCAAGAACATCAAAGTCGTGGACGCGGTGCCGGACGCAGAGGATATCCTGCGGGAGATCAACCGCGGCGGCTGGTCGACGGGCTATTGCGGCCAGAGCCCGGAACGCCTGAAGGCGCATATGCGCAACCAGGCCAAGTTCGATCTGGTGACGCTGCGGGCACCCAAGGACGACCCTGAAGTGGGCGGCGACTATTACGGCCTGCCCTGGCCGTGCTGGGGCAAGCCGGAGCTCCGCCATCCGGGCACGCATATCCTCTACAACACCAATCTCCACATCAAGGACGGTGGCGGAACGTTCCGGGCCCGCTTCGGCACCGAGCGTAACGGCGTGACCCTGCTGGCAGAGGATTCCTTCGCCAAGGGCTCCGAGCTCACCGACGGCTACCCCGAATTCACCATGGCGGTGTTCAAGAAGCTCGGCTGGGACAAGGATCTGACCGCCGAGGAGATGGCGACCATCACGAAGATCGGTGGGGCCAACATCGATACGGTGAGCTGGGCGACCGACCTGTCGGGCGGTATCCAGCGCGTCTGCCTCGACCACGGCGTCACGCCCTACGGCAACGGCAAGGCCCGGGCGAATGCCTGGAACCTGCCCGACCCCGTGCCGGTGCACCGCGAGCCCATCTATACGCCGCGTCCCGATCTCGTGGCCCAGTACCCGACCCGCCCCGACGAACGTCAGCTGCGCATGCCGAATATCGGCTTCTCGGTGCAGAAGGCGGCGGTGGATCGCGGCATCGCCAAGGACTTCCCGATCATCCTCACCTCCGGCCGTCTCGTGGAATACGAGGGCGGCGGCGAGGAGACGCGCTCGAACCCGTGGCTCGCCGAGTTGCAGCAGGACATGTTCGTCGAGATCAACACCGGCGATGCCACCGATCGCGGCATCAAGGACGGTCAGTTCGTCTGGGTCTCCGGCCCCGAGAACAACGCCAAGGCCAAGGTCAAGGCGCTGGTGACGGACCGGGTCGGCAAGGGCGTCGCCTTCATGCCGTTCCACTTCTCCGGCTGGTACCAGGGCGACGACATGCGGAAATTCTATCCGCACGGCACCGACCCCGTGGTGCTGGGCGAGAGCTCCAACAACACGACGACCTATGGCTTCGATCCTGTGACGGGCATGCAGGAGACGAAGTGCACCCTGTGTCAGATCCGGGCCGTTTGAGGGATAATCGCCATGGCTCGCATGAAATTCCTCTGCGACGCGGACCGCTGCATCGAATGCAACGCCTGCGTCACCGCCTGCAAGAACGAGCACGAGGTGCCGTGGGGCATCAACCGCCGGCGTGTCGTCACGCTCAATGACGGCAAGCCCGGCGAGCGCTCGGTCTCCATGGCCTGCATGCACTGCACCGACGCGCCCTGCGCGGCGGTGTGCCCGGTGAATTGTTTCTACACCACGGCCGACGCGGTGGTGCTGCATTCGAAGGACATCTGCATCGGCTGCGGATACTGCTTCTACGCCTGTCCGTTCGGCGCGCCGCAATATCCGAAGGTCGGCAACTTCGGTTCGCGCGGCAAGATGGACAAGTGCACCTACTGCGCCGGCGGTCCCGAATCCGATCTCTCCACCATCGAGTACGAGAAATACGGTTCGAACCGTCTCGCCGAGGGCAAGCTGCCGCTCTGCGCCGAGATGTGCTCGACCAAGGCGTTGCTGGCGGGTGACGGTGAGATGATCGCCCAGATCTACAAGCAGCGCGTGATCAAGCGCGGCTACGGCTCCGGCGCCTGGGGCTGGAAGACCGCCTATCGCGAAACCGTCGCCATCTAGGCGACGGATTGGACTGCCGGGGTCGAGACTTCAGGAAGGAAACGCCGATGCGGCGGACACTGACGACTTTCAGGACGCTGGTCGCAGCGACCATCCTCACGGCGGCTGTCGGCGCCTCGTCGGCCTCCTTCGCGCAGCAGACGCGCGACGGACTGAACCCGACCGGGCAGAACCCGACGGCGGAATCCGTCAACGAGGATTTCCTGTTCAAGCAGGACCCGAAGATCACCGGCCGCATCAGCATCCCCGACGGCAAGGCGGCTCACCTGATCCAGCCCGCCGGCCGCGACTACCGTGATTTCCGGGAACGGTGGCTGCCCTGGCTCAGCGCGCTCGCCGTCCTCGGCGCCGTCGCGCTTCTCGGCCTGTTCTACTTCTTCCGGGGCCGAATCCTGATGGAGCCCGGTCCCGATACGGGCCGCAAGATCCTGCGCTTCAACGGGTTCGAGCGGTTCGCGCACTGGATGACGTCGAGCTGCTTCATCATCCTGGCTCTGTCAGGCCTGAACTACATCTTCGGCAAGCGCCTGCTGATGCCTCTCATCGGTGCGGATGCGTTCGGCGTGGTGGCGCAATACGCGAAGTTCAGCCACATCTACCTCGCGTGGCCGTTCATGATTGGCGTCGCGCTGATGCTGGTGCTCTGGCTGAAGGACAACATCCCGAACAAGATCGACATTGCCTGGATCAAGGCCTTCGGCGGCTTCATCGGCAACAAGCATCCCAGCGCTGGCCGTTTCAACGCAGGCCAAAAGATGGTGTTCTGGATGGTGATCGGCTTCGGCACGGCCATGAGCGTCACCGGCCTGATGATGATCTTTCCATTCGCCCTCACCGACATCACCGGAATGCAGCTGATGCAGGTGATCCACGCCCTCATCGGCATCGCCTTCATCGCCGGCATCCTCGCCCATATCTACATCGGCACGCTCGGCATGGAGGGCGCCTACGACGCGATGGGCAGTGGCAAGGTCGATCTTGGCTGGGCAAAGGTCCACCACGACCTCTGGGTTGAGGAAGAGCAGGCCAAGAACGCGAGCGGCCCGCAACTCGGGCGGCATCAGGTGCCTGCCGAGTAACCTGACGGACTAATACAGGCGCTCGGCGACCGGAGCCGGCATGTCGAGGATCGGACAACGTCCATGAAAGCTTTCATCATCGCCCTCGTCGTTGCCGTCGCCCTCGGCACGCTGGCCGCTATGCTTCTCAACCAGCAGCAGCGCTTCGCCTACCAGGCCTTCACGACCTCCGGCACGCGGGTCTCCGACCCGGCGGGGCACAGCAATCTCGTCGGGCCGCATTGGAACGGCGTCACGCCCGATCCGGAGAAGCCCTCTAAGTCCTGAATTCCGGAATCTCACGGAACGCCCATGACGTGGGTTTTGGGTCGCGAAAGAAGCCCCGCTTGCCGGATGCGCGGTACCGTATTCGGTGGGTAAAGGACGGCGAAAGCGACTTTCCGGTCCCTAATTCGCCGATCCGTTCAACGGATTTCCTTCGTCCCAACCATAGCCGAGCGTCTCGAACCGCATGGATCGGGCATCGACCATGAGCAGCCGTCCCACCAGCGGCTCGCCGAAATCCGCAACCGCGCGGATCACTTCCATCGCCATCAGAGATCCCATCACCCCCGCCAGAGCGCCGAGCACACCGGCCTCGGCGCAGGCGGGCACGCTGCCAGGGGGAGGCGGGTTCGGGAACAGGCAGCGATAGGTCGGATTCGGGCGGCCGTCCTTTCCAGTCTCATGGGCGCGGATCGTCGTCAGTGTGCCGTCGAACTGCCCGAGGGCGGCCGTGACGAGCGGACGCTTGGCGTGGAAACAGGCATCGGAGACGGCATAGCGGGTCGCGAAATTGTCCGACCCATCGGCGACGATATCGTATCGGCCAATCAACGCGACGGCATTGTCCGCGTCGATCCGCATGAGATGCGGTTCGATCCGCACATGCGGATTTAGACGCGCCACGGCATCGGCGGCGCTGTCGATCTTCGGACGACCGATATCGGGCGTGCCGTGAATGACCTGCCGCTGCAGATTGGAGAGCGAGACCGTGTCGTCGTCGACGATGCCGATCGTGCCGATGCCGGCCGCTGCCAGATACTGGATCAGTGGAGCGCCAAGCCCGCCGGCGCCGATGACGAGCACCCGCGCCGCCTGCAAACGCGCCTGTCCCGGTCCGCCGACTTCGCGCAGGACGAGGTGGCGGGCGTAGCGTTCGACTTCGTCGCTGGAGAAGGCCATCCCGGTGAGATAGCCCTTGCGGCGAAGCGCCGAAAGGCCATCGGGACGGTATTTGCGTCCCGGTGCCGTGCCGCTTATTCGCGACGGTGGAATGTCCCATCTCGACGAGACGATGCCCGTGTCCTCTCCCGTTATCGCCGATCACTCGCCGCTGGCCCTCGCCCAGGCCCTCATCCGCTGTCCGTCAGTGACGCCGGAGGAGGGCGGTGCCCTGCAATGGCTCGGTGGCGTCCTGGAGGAGGCAGGTTTCACTGTCGAGCGCCCACGCTTCTCGGAGCCGGGAACGCCCGATATCGACAATCTCTACGCGCGGATCGGGACAGGCAGTCCCTATCTCCTTTTCGCTGGCCATACCGACGTCGTCCCGCCAGGCTCCGTCGAAGCGTGGCGGCACGGGCCGTTCGATGGCGCGGTAGCGGACGGCATGCTCTACGGCCGCGGCGCGGTCGATATGAAAGGCGGTATCGCCTGCATGCTCTCGGCGGCGCTCGCTTTCGTCGCCGAGCGGGGAGGGGCGTTCAACGGCTCCATCGGGTTCCTCATCACCGGCGACGAGGAGGGGCCAGCCATCAACGGGACGGTGAAGCTCCTCGAATGGGCGAAGGCGCGGGGCGAGCGTTTCGATCATTGCCTTCTCGGCGAGCCCACCAACCCGGCGCACCTCGGCGAGATGATCAAGATCGGTCGGCGCGGGTCTCTCACCGGCAAGCTCGTCGTCCATGGCCGCCAGGGCCACGTGGCCTACCCCCACAAGGCCGAGAACCCCATCCCCGGCCTGCTGCGCCTCGCCTCCGCCCTTCTCGCCGAGCCCCTTGATGGCGGCACCGCGCATTTCGATGCGTCGAACCTCGAATTCACCACCATCGATGTCGGCAATCCGGCCACCAATGTCATCCCGGCCGATGCCCGCGCGACGTTCAACATTCGCTTCAACGAGGGTTGGACGGCGGAAACCCTGGGTGCCGAGATCCAACGGCGGCTGGAGGCGGCCGCCGGCAACACCGTCCGGTTCACCCTGGACCTTCAGCCTTCGAACTCGCCCGCCTTCCTCACCGCGCCGGACGCGTTCACGGACCTCGTGGTCGAGGCGATCGAGACCGAGACCGGGCTGCGCCCGGTCCTGTCCACCACCGGGGGCACATCGGATGCCCGTTTCATCAAGGATGCCTGTCCGGTCATCGAGTTCGGCCTCGTGGGTGAGACCATGCACCAGACCGACGAATGCGTGGCTATCGCCGATCTGGATCGGCTGACCGCGATCTATGGGCGGGTGCTGGCGGCTTACTTCGGGGAAACAGCGAACCCAGCCAAAGCCTGATGGGCATCACGACGCCTTGCGCATCATCGACTGTCGAACCCAGCTATCGCGAATGCGATACCGGCATTGGAGGCGATGCCGGTGCAAGGTGAAGCGGCGATTGCGCGGGCCCAATCTTTCCCCGACGGCGATGTAGATCTGCCGAAGGCGGTGGACATGCGGGTCGTCCAGGCGCAGCTCGATACTGGCTCTCGTCAGCGCGGCCGCAGCCTTGGGATCCTTGACAGTGAGCGGAACGAGGCTGTCACCGAGGATGATGCGCCCGACTTCCAGAAGCAGGTTTTCGTGTGTGCCGTCGGTGGAAGCGGCCAGCCGTTCGAGGTCGAACAGGGTCCGCACGCCTAGGGGCCAAAGCCGGATGACCCTCTCTCGGCCGACCGAACAGCAGAGCTGCGCCTGCGCCACCCAATCCATGATCTGGTAGACGCCGAACGGTGTCTCTACGAACAGCATCAGCGGATTGGCGGTGGCTAGGTTCTGTGTCGAGTGGATGTGGTGATCGTCGAGCCTGACACGGATGTTGCTGTCGATCCCGTCGATGATCTCTACGGGTGTGATCTTGAAGGCCCGGAAGACGTCCTCTTCCTCGCGTTTGAAGTTCTTCAGCTGGTCTCTTTGCACGATGCTCCGCATGACGACATCTGGCATGATCCCGGCGACGAAACAGGCGACGACCACTGCAGCGATGGTGGCCGGCGCAGTCGCGAGGGAATCTGCTTTCAGCAGTGCGGAGACCACGTCCGTCCCGATCCAGAGGATAGAAATTACGAGGATCGGCCCGAGCGCGATGCTGACCAGCATCCTGATGCTCTCGCCGACGATCGTCCCGGGGCTCATGTCGAAGTTCTTGATCGCGCGGTAGAAACTGCGCAACGCCGTAACGTAGCTTCCGGCGAAGGCCGCGCAGATTCCCAGGAGCCAGACCAGCCCCAGGCTACCCGGCGTCGGATACGTCACGCCCGGCCAGCTGAAACCGGACGGTGTCGTCGGTTGTCCGGCGAACATCCAGAGGAGCAGCGACAATCCGTAGAACATGCCGATCCCCGCGAATGCGCTGAAGGGAGCGCAGCCGATGAGCCAGGAGACCTTCGAGAAATCCTCGCGTTTGCGATGCGCCTCCCGCGCCATGGCATTCGTTCGATCATCGCCACCGAATCCTGCGGTCGGGTCGCTGCTGCGCTTGGCCCCGACGAAATACTTGTATTTCACGAATTCGAAGGATGGGATCAGCATCGGCCCCGGCTGATCCGATCTATCGAAGACCGTTGCGAGATCCGTGATGATCTCCTGCCTCTGAAGTTTGATCGCCTCTCGTATGGCGACGAATATCAGCGGTGAGACGACCGCGAAGACAGTCGCGAGAACGAGGATGATCTGGAATGGCGTTTCCACGGGCGAAGGCTCCAGGCCTCACGATGTCGAAGATCGTCGAGGTTGCCTGAAGATGCCTTTTCGCTGGCAAAATACAATCTGAAATTGATTACTCAGTAGATTCCCGGTCTGGCCGGTAATCCACCCCCACGAAGGTCAGTCCCTTGGCGGGCGCCATCGGGCCGCAGCGGGCGCGGTCGCGGCTCGCCAGGATGTCGGCGACCTCGGCGATGCCGAAGCGGCCGCAGCCGGCCATCATCAGTGTTCCGACCATGGCGCGGACCTGATGGTGCAGGAACGAGCGTGCCGAGGTCGAGATCACGATCTCCTCGAACAGGCCCATCGTCACCGTGGCCACATCGAGCTGTTCTAGGGTGCGGATCGGGCTGTTCGCCTGACACTCGGCGGCCCGAAAGGCGGTGAAGTCGTGGCGACCGAGGAGACCTTGCGCGGCCCTGTGCATCACCTCGGCATCGAGCGGCCATGGAACGTGCCAAACATGGTCGCGCGTCAGGGCAGGCGGGCTGCGCCGGTTGAAGATGCGGTAGCGGTAATGCCGTCGAATGGCTGAGTGGCGCGCATCGAAACCGGGCCCGACCCGCTCGGCGCTGACGATGGCGACCGGTAGCGGGCGGAGATGGGCGTTCAGGGCGTCGCGCACCGTATCCGTGCGCCAGTCCTTGATGAGGTCCAGATGGGCCACCTGATGGATGGCGTGGACGCCGGCATCCGTCCGACCGGCGCAGGTCAGGCGCAGGTCCTCCCCTGTGAAGCGTTTGACGGCGTCCTCGATGGCGCCCTGGACGGTGATGTCTTCGGCCTGTCGCTGCCATCCGCAGAACGGAGCGCCGTCATACTCGATCACGAGTTTGTAGCGGGGCATCAGCGACGGCCCCCGGTCTCTGAGTTCACGGGAAGCGCGTTCCCGGCGCGAGATGCGCACCGCGCACGAATTCCGCACCCGTGACGATGCCGCCCTTGCCGGCCCGGCGCAACTCTGTGAGCTGCACGGCTCCCTCGCCGCAGGCGATGGTTCCGGCCGCATCGAGCAGAGTGCCGGGCATGCCCTGTCCCTGCTTTGGCAGGGCGCGCAGCACCTTCACCCGTTCCGGCCCCTTGCCGAGATCGGCCTCGAAGAAGGCTCCGGGGAAGGGCGACAGCCCGTTGATATGGTTCGCCACCTCACCCGCCGGCTTCGACCAGTCGATGCGCGCCTCGTCATTGGTGATCTTGTGCGCGTAGACGAGACCCTCCTCGGATTGGGGCGTGAGGGGGAGGGGCTCGTGTTCCAGCTGGCCGAGGGCCCGGCTCATGAGCGCCGCGCCAATGGGCATCAGCGTATCGTGAAGGTCTCCCGCACTCATGCCGGGGGTGATGGCGACCCGTTCTTCCAGGGCTACGGGGCCGGTGTCGAGGCCCGCCTCCATGCGCATGATGCCGACACCGCTCTCCGTATCCCCTGCCATGACCGCGCGTTGGATCGGTGCCGCCCCGCGCCAGCGTGGCAGCAGGGAGGCGTGGAGGTTCAGGCACCCGTGGCGCGGCACGTCGAGGATCGCCTGAGGCAGCAGCATCCCGTAGGCGACCACCACGGCGACATCGCATCCGTGCGATCGGAACAGCGTGAGCGCATCCGGCGTCTTCAGCGTCGTGGGGGTATGAACCGGCAGGCCGAGCCTGTCCGCCAGCGCATGGACGGGAGACGGACGCAACGCCATGCCGCGCCCGGACCGCGCCGGGGCGCGGGTATAGACCGCGGCGATGTCGTGACCGTCTTCCGCCAGGCGCGCCAGGGTCGCCACGGCGAAATCGGGCGTCCCCATGAAGACGAGCTTCATCGCGCGCGCTCTCTGTTGAAGGATGGGATCAGACGTCCTCGCCGCGCTTGGCCGCCTTGACGAATTTCTTGATGACGCGGTCGCGCTTCAACTTCGACAGGTGATCGATGAAGAGTACGCCGTCGAGGTGATCGATCTCGTGCTGGATGCAGGTGGCCAGAAGCCCGTCCGCCTCGATCTCGCGGGTTTCACCGGAAAGGTCGCGAAAGCGTACGCGCACCCGGTCGGGCCGCTCGACCTCGCCGTAATATTCGGGGATCGACAGGCAGCCCTCGTCATAGACGCGCTTCTCCTCCGAAGCCCAGACGATCTCCGGGTCGATGAAGACCTGCGGCTGCCGCGCGTTCTCGTCCTTCGACGTGTCGATCGTGACTACACGCTTGGTCACGCCGACCTGGATGGCGGCGAGGCCGACGCCCGGGGCATCGTACATCGTCTCCAGCATGTCGGCCGCGAGGGTGCGGACCTCATCGTCGATGGTACCGACGGGGGTCGACACCTGACGCAGGCGGGCGTCTGGCAGGATGACGAGGGGGCGGATGGTCATGGCGCGGCCGGATCTGTCGATGAAAAGGGCCCGGCTCCCTGTCTCCCGGGTCCGCCGTGCCGGACCCGCAGATAAGGTTTGGCGGATGGCCGGTCAAATCGGCCAGGGATAGCGATGCGGCTCAGAACGCCGTCCGGCTTCGGATGGCCGCCGAGAGTGTCCCTTCGTCGAGATAATCGAGCTCTCCCCCCACCGGCACGCCATGGGCGAGGCGGGTCACCTTCAGCCTGTGATGCGCCAGGGATTCGGTGACGTAATGCGCGGTGGTCTGACCATCGACCGTGGCGTTCAGAGCCAGGATGATCTCCCGGACATCGCCATTCCCGGCCCGGTCCACCAGGCTCGCGAGGTTGAGATGCTCCGGCCGGACACCATCGAGGGCGGAGAGCACGCCACCGAGGACGTGATAGCGCGCCGTCACCGCCCCTGACCGTTCCAGGGCCCAGAGATCCGAGACATCCTCGACCACCACCAGGATGGAGGGATCGCGCGACGCGTCCCGGCAGATGGTGCATGGGTCGCTTGTATCGACGTTGCCACATTCCTGGCACACGACGATGCGCTCGGAGGCCACCTGCATCGCCTCCGCCAGCGGAGCGAGCAGAGCTTCTCGCTTTTTGATGAGATGCAGCGCCGCGCGCCGGGCCGAGCGCGGGCCGAGCCCCGGCATTCGCGCGAGGAGCTGGATCAGGCGTTCGATTTCGGGGCCGGCAACGGCTTGGGCCATACGTGTTCCGTCAGACGGCCGCGGCCGTGTTCGTTAAATGGGGTCGGATCTCGTCGTCTTGTAGTCGGGAATCGCCGCCGCCGCATGCGTTCCGACGCCGCTCCGGATACCCCTTTGTTTCTCTGACAGATCCGTTCGTTCGTCTTTTAAACCGTTGCCGTCTCAATTGACCGGTGGCCGCCGGAGAATAAGCAGGTCTATTCGATCGAGTGGTGAACCTGTGCGCGGCGGACCTGAACGACCGCGTGGACGCTCCATCGGACCGTCCGGAAGACGAATGGGAGATTCCGGCCAAGCCAGACCTCAAAGCGATCAGGTGTTCGAGGAGTAGCGGACGTGACACATTTCGGCGATTTCAACGCCAGCCATGGACCCGAAAAAATCGGCCTGCGCAATCTGAAGGCGGTTCATTGGAACCTGGAACCCCCACGGCTCTACGAGGAATCCCTGAGCCGTGGTGAATCGCAGCTCGCCCATGGCGGCGCCCTCGTGGCGACCACGGGCAGCCATACCGGTCGTTCGCCGAAGGACAAGTTCATCGTCCGTGACGCCAACACCGAGAACGAAATCTGGTGGGAGAACAACGGCGCGATCACGCCCGAGCAATTCGAGACGCTGTACCAGGATTTCCTCAGCCATGCCGAAGGGCGCGAACTCTTCGCCCAGGACCTCTATGGCGGCGCCGATCCGGCCCACCGTGTCCAGGCGCGGGTCTTCACCGAACTCGCCTGGCACTCGCTCTTCATCCGCAACCTGCTGATCCGGCCCGACCGTTCGGCTCTTGAGGATTACGTCCCCGGTCTGACGATCATCGATCTTCCGAGCTTCCAAGCCGAGCCGCACCGTCACGGCTGCCGCTCGAAGACCGTCATCGCCATCGACTTCACCCGGAAGATCGTCCTCATCGGCGGCAGCGCCTATGCCGGCGAGATGAAGAAGTCGGTCTTCACCTATCTAAACTACGTTCTGCCCGGCGCGGGCGTGATGCCGATGCATTGCTCGGCCAATGCGGCGCTGGATGCCGAGGGCGAGTCCGCCCTGTTCTTCGGCCTCTCGGGCACCGGCAAGACCACGCTCTCCAACGATTCCTCGCGGCAGCTCCTCGGCGACGACGAGCATGGCTGGAGCAAGGACGGCATCTTCAATTTCGAGGGTGGCTGCTACGCCAAGACCATCCGTCTCTCCCGCAACGCCGAGCCCGAGATCTACGCCACGACCGAGCGTTTCGGCACGGTGATGGAGAACGTGGTAATCGACCCGCTCTCGCGTCGCCCCGATTTCGACGATGCGTCGCTCACCGAGAATACCCGCTGCGCCTACCCGCTCGACTTCATCGCCAATGCCAGCGCCACGGGCAGGGCCGCTCACCCAAAGAACATCGTGATGCTCACCTGCGACGCGTTCGGGGTGATGCCACCCATCGCCAAGCTCTCGGGCGCGGAGGCGATGTACCACTTCCTCTCCGGCTACACCGCCAAGGTGGCCGGAACGGAACGCGGCCTGACGGCGCCCGAGGCGACGTTCTCGACCTGTTTCGGCGCACCCTTCATGCCCCGGCACCCGAGCGTCTACGGCAACCTGCTGCGTGATCTCATCGCTCATCACGATGTGGATTGCTGGTTGGTGAATACCGGCTGGACCGGCGGAGGTGTCGGTACCGGACGGCGCATGCCGATTCGCGTCACGCGTCGCCTGCTCGGTGCCGCCCTGGACGGGTCGCTGTCGAAGACCGAGTTCCGTCGCGATCCGTATTTCGGCTTCGCGGTTCCGGCTTTCGTTCAGGGGGTCGAGCCGCACATTCTTCAGCCCGTGAAGACCTGGGGCAACAAGACGGCTTTCGCCGAGACGGCGACGCGCCTCGTGTCGATGTTCCGGGAGAACTTCAAGCGCTTCGAGGCCCATGTGGACGCCGACGTGCGCGCCGCCGAGCCGGTTCAGGTCATCGCGGCCTGAGACAGATCATCGTTCGATCCCGGCTCGTGCCGGGATCGGCCCCTACGACGAAGAACCGGCCGAAGACCTAGAACAGGTTCAGCCCCGGCGGGATCGGCAATCCCTTGGTCAGTTCGCCCATGCGTTCGGCCGCCACCTGCTCGGCTTTCCCGCGCGCGTCATTGACCGCGGCCACGATCAGATCTTCCAGGATCTCACGTTCGTCGGGGTTCATCAGCCCAGGATCGAGGGTGACGCCCTTTACGAGGCCCTTGGCGGTCATCGTCACGGCGACCGCGCCTCCGCCGGACGCGCCGCTGACCTCGACGGTATCGAGCTCGCGCTGCAGGGTCGCCATCTTCTCCTGCATGGCCTGGGCCTGCTTCATGATTCCCATGAGGTCGCGCATGGCTGAGCTTTCAAAACGAAGTGAGACGATTACAGGACGGCATCTGGGGTCGGCAGCGGCGAAGCGCTATGCCTCGTCGTCCGGATCTCCGGTGCTTTCGGGGTCGACCGGCGTGAGGTCCGTGCTGGCAGCCGCTTCCACCGGGGGGGCCTTGTCCCGCACGTCGATGATCTGGGCGCCGGGGAAGCGCGCGAGCACTTCCTTCACCAGAGGGTGCGCCGCCGCGTTCTCATGGCGCGATTCCAGCGCGGCGCGTGCCTTGTAGGCAAGGGTGGGCTCTCCCTCCTCCTTCGACAACGCGACGATCCAGCGTCGGCCAGTCCAGGCATCCAGCGAACGGGCAAGATCGTTGGGCAGGCTCTGCCGGCCTCCCTCCGCCAGGCGGAACTCGATCCGCCCTTCCTCGAACCGTACGAGATGCGCTTCTCGTTCCAGCGCCATCTTGAGGCCGATGTCGCGGCGCTCGTCGGCGAGGGCGACGATATCTTCGAAACAGGTCAGGCGCGGACCAGCCTCGCGGGGCGCTGCTTCCGGGGCGGGGGCCGGGACGAGATTCACACGCGCGCCGCCGCTCGCCGCGAGGGTCAGCGCGGGACGCGGCGGGGGCAAGTCGATCGATGGCAAGTCGATTGATGGCAAGTCGATTGATGGCGAGGCCATCGATTGTGCGGCCAATGACTGCGAAGCCCCCGGCGGCGGGCCCGATGTGGCCGAGTGTGCTGCTCCGGCATGCGCAGATGACACTCCGCTCGGCGCGGATGCACTCGGCAGTGTAGCTCCCGTCGATGTCATCGGGGTTGCGGCGAACGCATCCGATTTTAACTGTCGCAGGGCCTCGTCCGGCGTCGGCAGGTCGGCGGCATAGGCCAGGCGGACGAGAGCCATTTCGGCGGCGGCGAGCGGTCTCGCGGCGGTCTGGACCTCGGGAATCGCCTTCAGCAGGATCTGCCATGCGCGGGACAGGGCGCGGATGGACAGTTTGGCCGCGAACTCACCTCCGCGACCGCGCTCGTCGGCGCTCAAGGTCGGGTCGGCCGCCGCCGCATCGGGCACGAGCTTCAGCCGGGTGACCAGATGGGTGAAGCTCGCCAGGTCCGACAGGACGACGGCGGGATCCGCTCCCGCTTCGTACTGGCTGCGGATCTCGGCGAAAGAAGTCGGTACGTCGCCACGCATCACCGCCCCGAACAGGTCGACGATCCGCCCCCTGTCGGCGAGGCCGAGCATGTCGCGCACGCTCGCCCCCGTGACGAGGCCGGCGCCATGGGCGATGGCCTGGTCGAGGAGCGAGAGCGCGTCACGCACCGAACCTTCGGCGGCGCGGGTGATCGCCGCCAGGGCTTCCGGCTCGGCCTCGACGGATTCGGCCGCGCAGATCTTGGCCAGATGGGCGACCATGGTGTCGGCCTCGACCCGACGCAGGTCGAAACGCTGGCAGCGCGACAGGATCGTCACCGGCACCTTGCGGATCTCGGTGGTGGCGAAGACGAATTTGGCGTGGGGCGGCGGCTCTTCCAGTGTCTTCAGAAAGGCGTTGAACGCCTTCTCCGAGAGCATGTGCACTTCGTCTACGATGTAGACCTTGTAGCGGGCGGAGACCGGCGAATAGCGTATGCCGTCAATGATGCCGCGTACGTCGTCGATACCGGTATGCGAGGCGGCATCCATCTCCAGCACGTCCATGTGCCGTGATTCCATGATCGCCTGACAATGGCGGCCGAGCTCCGGCATGGCGATGGTGGGGCCGGTATCGGGATGCCCGTCGCGCAGGTAGTTCAGACCACGGGCTAGGATGCGGGCGGTCGTCGTCTTTCCGACGCCGCGCACACCGGTCAGCATCCAGGCTTGTGGAATGCGATTGGCCGCGAACGCGTTGGCCAATGTGCGGACCATCGCGCCCTGGCCGATCAGATCGTCGAAATTCTGGGGGCGGTATTTGCGCGCCAGCACCCGGTAGGGCGTGGCCGCCGGTACGGGCTCGGGAAGACCCGGAAGGCCGGGAAAATCGCTCGGAGTGCCGGAGGTCGCGTCCATGCCGCCTTGCGTGGTTCGAGCGGCCCCGGGTCGGGGGATGCCGCCACGCGGACCTCAAAAGAAACGAAGGTGGGAGGCTGGACGAAGACCCGCTCGGTCTCGTTAGGGCTGCTTCCTTCCGGACCTGACCCGGTTGGCGAGTGAAACGTCCCTCGCCAACCTCCCGAGCGCTATATGGCCGGCGCCTTGCTGGAACGCAAGCGCTAGGACGGACGAAGCGCTTATTCGGCTTCGCGAGTGGTGATCGCGTAGGTCTTGAGGTCGAGTTCGAGGTCGAACTGCTTGCCATTCGCATCGATGGCGTCGTCCACGTCGATCTCGTGCTCCTCGACTTCGATCTTGCCCCACTTGGTGAAGCCTTCCTTCTTCAAGGTGGCTTCGATCTTGGTACGCTCCTCGGGGGTCGGCGCACGGTCGGCGAAGGCGGTGCCAGTGAGGGCGAAACCGAGGGCGATGGCAGCGAGGCTCGCAGTCTTGATCGACATGGTGGAACTCCTTGGTCCGGAAAGTGAGACTTTCGAACGGCGAATCGGGAATGGAGTTCCATGACACGTCAGCAAGGGCGCACGCGCTGGTTGTCATGAGCCATGGCGCATCCTAACCTTGGCTATAAGCTCAGGGGTCTGGATCCATGGTCACCCGCGTCGCCACAGTCGCCTTCGAGGGGATCGAGGCGCGCGCCGTCGACGTCCAGGTCCAGATCGCCCCGGGGGCGGTGATGTTCATGGTGGTGGGGCTGGCGGACAAGGCCGTGGCGGAATCGCGCGAGCGCGTGCGCTCGGCGCTGATCGCATCGGGACTGGCGCTTCCGGCAAAGCGCATCACCGTCAACCTCGCTCCGGCGGACCTGCCGAAGGAAGGCTCGCATTACGACCTTCCCATCGCCCTCGCGGTGATGGCCGCCATCGGCGCGATCCCACCCGATGCGCTCGCCGGGTACTGCGTTCTTGGTGAGCTCGCTCTCGACGGCACGATCACGGCGGTGAACGGCGTCCTGCCCGCCGCGATGGCGGCGAATGCGCGAGGACTTGGCCTGATCTGCCCAGCGGCGACGGGACCCGAGGCAGCCTGGGCCGGCGGCGATATGGACGTGCTGGCCCCGCGTTCGCTGATTCAACTGGCCAATCATTTCAAGGGAAGCCAGGTGATGGCCCGGCCCGAACCGGCCGTGGCCACGAGCACGGGACGCCTACCCGACCTTCGCGACATCAAGGGCCAGGAAGGCGCCAAGCGAGCGCTAGAAATCGCCGCCGCCGGAGGGCACAACCTGCTGATGAACGGCCCACCGGGCGCGGGCAAATCGATGCTCGCCGCGCGACTTCCCTCGATCCTGCCGCCGCTCGGTCCGCGCGAGCTCCTCGAAGTCTCGATGATCCAGTCTGTGGCCGGCGAGCTGAAAGGCGGTGCGCTCTCGAACCGGCGCCCCTTCCGCCAGCCCCACCATTCGGCGTCGATGGCGGCCTTGGTGGGCGGCGGAATGAATGCCCGCCCTGGCGAGGCCTCCCTGGCGCATGGCGGCGTATTGTTTCTCGACGAGCTTCCCGAATTCACACCCCAGGTGCTCGATTCCCTACGCCAGCCGATGGAGACCGGAGAGGTCATGATCGCGCGCGCCAATCACCGGGTGACCTATCCGGCGCGGTTCCAGCTGATCGCCGCGATGAATCCGTGTCGCTGCGGTCAGGCCCTCGAGCCGGGCTATGCCTGTCGACGTGGACCCAACGAGCGTTGTGTCGCGCAATATGGCGCCCGCATCTCCGGGCCGCTCCTCGACCGGATCGACCTGCGAATCGAGGTTGGGGCAGTCGCGGCGGTCGATCTGATCCTACCGCCTCCCGCCGAAGGCTCGGCCGAAACGGCGGCGCGGGTCGCAGTCGCTCGGGCACTGCAGACCGAGCGCTTCACCGCGCAGGGGCTCACCGGCGTCGTCACCAACGCTACGTGTCCGGCTCCGATGATCGAAGAGATGGCCGCGCCGGATGCCGACGGTACGGCGTTGATCCGCGACGCGGCGGAAACCATGCGTCTCTCGGCTCGCGGCTTTCACCGCGTCCTGCGCGTGGCGCGCACCCTGGCTGACCTCGACGGGGAGGAGCGGGTACGCCGCATCCATCTCGCCGAGGCCCTGTCCTATCGCGGCCGGGCCGAGCGGCCTGTGGCCGCCTGAGCCCGACCGTCTCTCGTTTTAACGCCCGTAGATGTCCTCGACGCGGATGATGTCGTCCTCGCCGGTGTAGGATCCGACCTGGACCTCGATGAGTTCGAGGGGGATCTTGCCCGGATTGGTGAGGCGATGCATCGATCCGATGGGCAGGTAGACCGCCTCGTTCTCGTGAACCAGCACGACACGGTCATCCACGGTGACCTCGGCCGTGCCGCGCACCACGACCCAATGCTCGGCACGGTGGAAGTGCTTCTGCAGTGAGAGCCGCCCGCCCGGCGTCACCATGATGCGCTTCACCTGGAAACGCTCGCCGATATCGATGCGCTGATACCAGCCCCAGGGGCGGAACATCCGGCGATGGGCATCCGCCTCCGGATGGGCTTTCTCGCGCAGCTGCGTGACCAGCTCCTTGACGAGGCCGGCCTTGGCCTTCGAGGTGACGAGTACGGCATCCGGGGTCGAGACGACGACGATATCGTCGACGCCGACCACCGCAGTGAGGTGCTCGCCCTCGCTATGGATCAGGCTGCCCCGGGTTTCGACGAGTTCCACGCGGCCGCGCACGGCATTGCCCAACGCATCACGAGGCAGGACGTCCCAGACCGCATCCCAGGTGCCGACATCGGACCAGGGGAAGGAGACCGGCAGGACTCCGGCGCGATCGGTCCGCTCCATCACCGCGTAATCGATGGAGGTCTTCGGCGCGCTGGCGAAGGCGGCGGAATCCAGGCGCAGGAAATCGAGATCGCTCGTCGCCTTGTCGAGGGCCGTGCGTGTCGCGGCCAGGATCTCCGGGACATAGGTCTCGAGTTCGGCCAGCATGACGTCGGCCCGGAACAGGAAGTACCCGCTGTTCCACAGGGCCCCGTCGGCGATCAGGCTTTCCGCGCCATGACGATTGGGCTTCTCCACGAAGCGCCCGACCTCATAGGCACCCTCTACGCCGTCGATGGGCGCGCCCTTGCGGATATAGCCATAGGCGGTGGATGGAGCGATCGGCTCGATTCCCAGGGTCATGATGCGACCCGCCTGCGCACCAACCGCGGCGGCGCGTGCAGCCTCGACGAAGGCCGCGGTGTCACCGATGACATGGTCGGCCGCCAGGATCAGCACCACGGCCTCCGGGTCGCGGCGGGCGGCATGGAGGGCGGCTACCGCAACGGCCGCGGCGGAATCGCGACGCTCCGGCTCGAGCACGATGTCGGCTTGGACCTCGGCCTGCAGAAGTTGTTCCGCCACGATGAAGCGGGCTTCACTGCTGGTGATGATCGTCGGCCGCGAGAAGGCGGTTCCGTCGGTGACCCGACGGGCGGTGTCCTGGAATGTCGAGCTGTCCGCGTTCACGAGCGGAGTGAACTGCTTCGGCATGCTCTCGCGAGAAGCAGGCCAAAGGCGCGTACCGGAGCCTCCGCAGAGGATGACCGGATGGATGAGAGGGAAAAATCCTGAGGCCATCGGCGTCAACTCACAATTTCAGTTCAGTACGTTGCCGGGAAATACAATTTTGCTGCGCCGCAACCAACCCGGCGTGGGATGAAAAATGCGGCAAAAACGATAAATGCATTAGGCAAGCGCTTGAGGCCAGCGTCGAAGCCGATCTCTTGCACTACGGTCGTGTAACATGAATGCGCTATTCGGCGGCCTGACGCGCGCTGTAACCGAGCCTTCCGTTGAGTTCTTCGATCAATTTCACCGCAGCGTCAGCAATGACCGTGCCGGGTGGAAAAATCGCAGATGCGCCAGCGGCATGGAGGGCGGGATAATCACCCGGGGGGATGACCCCACCAATCACGATCATGACGTCGCCCCGGCCTTGTTCGGTGAGGGCTGCCTTCAATTCGGGCACCAGCGTCAGGTGGCCGGCGGCCAGGGACGACACGCCGACGATGTGGACGTCGTTCTCCACAGCCTGACGCGCGGCTTCGGCGGGAGTTGCGAAGAGGGGTCCGATATCCACGTCGAAGCCGAGATCGGCGAAGGCCGAGGCGATCACCTTCTGACCTCGGTCATGTCCATCCTGGCCCATTTTCGCGACGAGGATGCGCGGGCGCCGCCCGTCATTCTCCTCGAAGGTCTCCACGAGCTGACGAACGGTCTCGACCACCGGCGACATGCCACCCACCTCTCGCTTGTAGACGCCCGATATCGAGCGGATCTCCGCCCGATGCCGGCCCCAGGCCTTTTCCAGCGCGTCGGAAATCTCTCCGACCGTCGCCTTCGCGCGGGCAGCCTCGACACCTAGCGCCAGGAGATTGCCCTCTCCTTGGGCGGCTGCGGTCAGTGCCGCAAGGGCCGCATCAACGTCGGCCTGGTTGCGCTCGGCGCGCAGCCTCTTGAGCTTGTCGATCTGGAGCATGCGGACATTGCCGTTGTCGACGCGCATCAGCTCGATGGCGCGGTCATCCTCTGGCTTGAATTTGTTGACGCCGACGATGGTCTGGCGGCCGGAATCGATCCGCGCCTGGGCGCGGGCCGCCGCTTCCTCGATGCGCAGTTTGGGGATGCCGGCCTCGATGGCCTTGGCCATCCCGCCCAATTCCTCGACTTCGCGGAGATGCTCCCAGGCGCGGGCGACGATGTCTCGGGTCAGCTTCTCGACATAGTAGGAGCCGCCCCACGGATCGACGATCCGCGTCGTGCCGCTCTCCTGCTGCAGGAACAGCTGGGTGTTGCGGGCGATGCGGGCCGAGAAGTCTGTGGGCAGCGCTAGCGCTTCGTCGAGGGCGTTGGTGTGGAGCGATTGCGTCCCGCCCTGCGTTGCGGCCATCGCCTCGATGCAGGTGCGGGTGACGTTGTTGAATACGTCCTGGGCGGTCAGTGACCAGCCGCTCGTCTGGCTGTGGGTGCGCAGGGGCAGAGACTTGTCGGTCTTCGGCTCGAACTCCTTCACGAGCTTGGCCCAGATCAGGCGCGCGGCCCGCATCTTGGCGATTTCCATGAAGAAGTTGGTGGAAATGGCCCAGAAGAACGACAGGCGGGGTGCGAACTTGTCGATGGTCAGCCCGGCCGCGAGACCGGCCTTGATGTACTCGACGCCGTCGGCGAGCGTGTAGGCGAGTTCGAGGTCGTTCGTCGCACCGGCTTCCTGCATGTGGTAGCCGGAGATCGAGATCGAGTTGAATTTCGGCATATGAGCCGACGTGTAGGCGAAGATGTCGCCGATGATCCGCATCGAACCCGCCGGCGGGTAGATGTAGGTGTTGCGGACCATGAACTCCTTGAGGATGTCGTTCTGGATCGTGCCGGCGAGCTTCTCCGGCGGCACGCCTTGTTCCTCGGCCGCCACGATGTAGAGCGCCAGGATCGGCAGCACCGCGCCGTTCATCGTCATGGAGACGGTCATCTCGTCCAGCGGAATGCCCGAGAACAGCGTCCGCATGTCGTAGATCGAATCGATCGCCACGCCGGCCATGCCGACATCGCCCGAGACGCGCGGATGATCGGAATCGTAGCCCCGGTGGGTGGCGAGATCGAAGGCCACCGACAGGCCCTTCTGTCCGGCCGCGAGGTTGCGCCGATAAAAGGCGTTCGAATCCTCAGCCGTGGAGAAGCCGGCATATTGCCGGATCGTCCAGGGCTGCGTCACGTACATCGTCGGGTAGGGGCCGCGCAGATAAGGCGCAACACCGGGATAAGTGTGCAGAAACTCGATCCCCTCGCGATCCTCCGGCCCGTAGACGCCCTTCACCGGGATGCCTTCCGGCGTCATCCAGGGCTCGCCTGCCGGCGGCACGGGCGCCGTGAAGGCATCTGCCGTGTAGGGGACGTTCGCGAAATCAGGGATACGGGACGTCATGTGATCGAACTCGTGCGGCGGCGTATGGCGAAGCATTATAGTGAAGCACCGGCTTCGGGCTATCCCTCTCAAATTCATTTTGAGGATGAACCGCGATCCCAACTCCGCGGAGGGGGGCTTCCGGCACAGCCTCAGACTGCGGCATCGTTCAGTTCTCGGCGCCTCCTGATCGGCTTTTGAGCCACTCGATGCGTTCGTCGATCAGTTCGCGCAGCCTGTCGCGTCGCTTCGAGGCCTCCCAGCACGTGTCCGGGCAGTTGGGGGTTTCACCCTCCATGATTCCGACGACCGCCAGGACGACGAGAGCCAGGGCAAGCAGGATTCCAAATACGATCGGCCAGGCGAGGCTGAGCCCGACGAGGAGGGCGAGACCGCCCTTCAGCACGAGCGAGCCGGCAAGCTTCAGCTTGATCAGCGCCGCGAAGCTGGCGCCGCTACCAAGAACGCCTCGAAACACGCGCATGGCGATGGCGCGAAACCGACGCCGGGCCAAGAGCTTCTGCGAGCGGGCCAGATCGCGTCGCACACGCTCCGATTCCCAATCGGCGTCTTGCTCGGTCGTCCGCATCGGCAAGCGATTGCCCTCCCGCGCTATCGATAAGGTCGAGCTTCACCCTCGGCTACGCTAAGGCGGGCTGCGCCACTGCCGGAACCGCTAACGTGACAGACATCCCGACCCAAAGCGCCGCCCGCACCTGGCCGCCCATCGCCCGGTTCGCCGGCATTGAGGCACGTCTCGGTGCATGGGCCCTGGGGCGGGGACCTTTCGCGGCGGGACTCTACGAATTCCTGAGGTTCGGCATCAAGCAGGGGTGGGCGTGCCTGTTCGGCGGTTTGCTCTGCGCCCTGCTCATCGCGAGCTACCTGCTTTATCCGCCGCATGCGGCGATCAGTCGGTACGATTTTCTCACGCTGTCGGCGGTGGCGATACAGATAGCGCTTCTCGCCCTGCGCATGGAGACCTGGGAGGAGGCGAAAGTGATTGCGCTCTTCCATGTGGTCGGGACGGTGATGGAGATCTTCAAGACTGCCGTCGGGTCATGGATCTATCCGGAGGCCAGTCTGCTTCGCATTGCGGGTGTGCCGCTCTTCACCGGCTTCATGTATGCGAGCATCGGCTCCTACATCGCCCGGGTGTGGCGCCTGTTCGACTTCCGCTTCACCCATCATCCCGGCACCGGCGTGACGCTCCTGCTGGCCGCGGCGATCTACGTGAACTTCTTCACCCATCACTACGCGATGGACATCCGCCTCGGGTTGTTCGCGGCAACGGCCGTGTTGTTCGGCCGAACCTGGGTGCATTTCAAAGTCTGGCGGGTGCACCGGAGAATGCCGCTTCTCCTGGGCTTCCTGCTCGTCGCACTGTTCATCTGGTTTGCCGAAAATATCGGCACGGGGACGCGGGTCTGGCTCTATCCGAACCAGACATCGACCTGGGCGATGGTTTCCTGGCAGAAACTGGGTGCCTGGTATTTGCTGATGATCATTTCCTACGTGCTGGTCACCCTCGTGAACAAACCGGAGATTTATCGACACGGCGGGATTGAGCGGAGAAATTCGAGATAATAGCGATCGGCCTTCTTCAAGGTTTGGCAAGATCGAACGGGCTATGCCCGTTCGAGCCATGAGGAACCCCGTTCATGAGTGATTCCATCGCCGGCCTTGCACAGTCGATCGTGTCGAACCAGACGGCTGCGACGCGAGAGTCGATGCAGACGACTTTCATACGCAAGCAAGGCGAGAGCGACCGGGCCATTTCCCAGATGTTGCAGCAATCCGCCGATCAGCAGAAGGCCGTTCTTCCCGAAGGCCAAGGTGCGGTCGTGGACCGGCAGGTCTGAGCCTCGGTCACCATCGGCGACAAGGCCCGATGATTGCCCGCATTGAGGCAGGCCATGCCGTAGGACGGGTCGGGTTGCCCGCAAAGGATGATGCATGCATCGGACAGGCGGGTCCGACTTGCGACATCATCGTTACGCCCGCTGCGCGGCGCGGTCGGTTCCGCGCCGGCGGCTGGGTCTAAAAGAGCTCGTCAGTCGGCTGACAGAAGCCACAGCGGATTAGTTGAGATAGGTGCGGATCCAGTTCGGCGAGAGAATTTCGCCTTCTTCCGTGATGATCCATGGCTGCTTTGCCGGGTCGGTCAGGGCGCCTGCGGCGGCCTCGATCGCCTCGCGAAGGGTGCCGTAGCGCGCAGGCTGGGCCAGCGGCGCCGGGACGGGAGTGGTCCGCCAGATCGTCAGATCGGCAGGACGTTCGAGGGCTTCGGTTTCCATAACAATGTTTCCTTGAACCTGAGAGGGTCATTCCCCGCGGGTCTGTGCGACTGAACCAGCACTTGGCGCAGCCAGCGCGGGATGTGTTTCCGTGAGAATGGAAGCATCTCTAGGGCAGCTTTGCGATCAATTTAGGCATTGCCATGATGAGTATGGCAGACCCAATCCTTTATCCCCTGCCTTAAGCATCATGTTTTGGACACAAAGCTTGAAGCCGCTGCTCTGGGACGCCCTCTTTTTATGATGAAGAGTTGAGAGTGGCAGTGCTTGTCGTACTTGTAGCTTGAACGTTGGGGCGGAACCGTGTGCCTGCGCACCCGGATCGTGCCGCCCGTCAAAACAGTTGAACGGAGATGCGTGACCGACCAGTTAATGCGACAGACGCAGTCCAGAATTTTTCCAAAGCTGTGAAAGGGATGTGACATGTCGGACCGCTTTGGCCGCATCGCGATCACGGCGGCCCTGGTGCTCATGGCCCTCTATGTCGGGCAGCCCTATGTGGCGGCCCTCCTGTTCTCGGCCGAAACCCCGCGGGCCATCACGGCGCGGGGGGATCTGGCCCAAGCGGAAACGTCCACCGCGACGTTGTTCGAGCGTGCGAGCCCATCGGTCGTGCATGTCTTCGCCCAGGCCGCCGCACAGGGGCGCTCTTTGATGAGCCCCGACGCCGAGGAGGGCGAAGGCGGCACCGGTGCGCAGACGGGTACGGGCTTCGTCTGGGATGGCGCAGGGCATGTGGTCACCAACAATCACGTGGTCGCATCGGCTGCCCAGCGGGGTGGGTCGGTGTCCGTCCGCCTTTCCTCGGGTGAAGTCCGTCCGGCGACGATCGTCGGCGCTGCGCCGAGCTACGATCTCGCCGTACTTCGCCTCGGCGGCACCGGCGCCGTTCCGCCGCCCCTCGCCATCGGTACCTCGGCGGATCTCAAGGTCGGGCAATCGGCCTTCGCCATCGGGAATCCATTCGGTCTCGACCATACCCTGACGACGGGTGTCATCAGCGCGCTTCGCCGCCGCCTCCCAACGGGGGAGGGGAGGGAGCTGTCCGGCGTCATCCAGACCGACGCCGCGATCAATCCCGGCAATTCGGGCGGGCCACTCCTCGATTCCGCCGGACGCCTCGTGGGCGTCAACACGGCGATCTACTCTCCCTCCGGTGCCAGCGCCGGCATCGGTTTCGCGATTCCCGTGGATGTCGTGAACCGGGTCGTCCCCGAACTCATCCGCAACGGACGCACCCGCAATCCGGGGATCGGCATCATCGCCGGGCAGGAGGCCACCGCCGCGCGCCTCGGGATCGATGGTGTCGTGGTCCTGCGGGTTCTGCGCGGATCGCCGGCCGCCGAAGCCGGCTTGCGTGGCGTCGACGTTCAGACCGGCACGATAGGCGACATCATCGTCGGAGCGGCCGGCCAGCCCGTGCACCGCCTGGCCGACCTCACCGCCGCGATGGAAGCGGCGGGGATCGGCAAGTCCATCGAACTCGCTGTCGAGCGGGACGGACGCATCCGCAAGGTGACGGTCACCACGGCGGATGTCGCAGAGACGCGGCAATAAGGCTTTCCCGGTTCGGGCTGTCACATCGGCCGTTTCCGGTGCAGTAGGGACGGAACCGCGCCGCACGAGAACACGCAAGACACGCAATGACGACGAAGGCCCGCCTGTCCCGATCCCTCGTCTGCGTCGCGCTGACGCTCGGCACGATGCCGGCCGAAGCGAGCGACAGGGCGTGGCGCTTATGCGCCGGCGACGCTCCCGAGGGAGTTCGTCCGCCGTCTCGTGAGCGTTGCCCGGACCGTATCACTGAGCGGGCCGGCTCGCGGATTGGTTCGCACCGGATTGGCGAGGTCCAGATCCGGATCGCCGGACGGGTCTCGCTCGATCACGACATCCGCCGATGACGATCCTCGCCGCCCTCGCGGCCCTGTTCGTCCTGTGGTGGTACGCGAAGAACGCGAAGCCCCAACTCGTTCGGCGCTTGCGGCGCCTGATCACGCCGCGTGTCGTGAGACGCAGCGGAGGCTATGTCTTGCTCGCCCTGGCAGCTGTGGCGGCTATTCGCGGACGGGTCGAACTCGCGATCCTGTTCGGGGGCATCGCGTTCTGGTTTCTCGACGGTGTCGATGCCCTCGTCGTCCGGCTGCGCGGACTGGTCGGGCGTGTTGCCGTCGCACGGCCCACGATCGTGCTGTTCGAGGTGATGCCAGACGGACGGACCGCTGACGGGATCGTTCAGATCGGTCCCTATGCCGGCCGTCGCCTGTCACAGCTTCCGGATGCGGCGCTGATGCAGATCTTCGCGGTCTGCCGCAAGGTGGATCGCATCGCCGCCCGCCGGCTACAGACGTATCTCGACGGCAGGACGGCCGCCGGGCGTGTAGACGCTGAGAGAGATGCCAACGCGCGGTCGCGCCGTCCGCCGGATCCAGGGTCGATGACGCAGGAGGAGGCTCACCAGATCCTGGGGCTTCAGAGCGGGGCGACCTTGCAGCAGATCCGCACGGCTCATCGCACGCTGATGAAACGGTGGCATCCCGACCAGGGCGGAACGGTCGAGGGGGCTTCGCGTATCAACGCGGCCCGAGACAGGCTTGTGAGCCGACATCGCTGATACTCCACGCGCGTTGCCAGAAAAATGCTCGATCAGACCCGACCGGCGAACAGCCGTCGGGGTTCGACGAAGACGCGAAGGGCGTCGTCGCCGTTGTCAGGACGGGTTCGGCATCCTGAAGAGGGAAACCGTCGCGTTGGTGGAGTTCAGCTTCGCGTGGCGAAGCAGTTGAAGCCGTTGCGCTTCAGGGTCGAGCAGGCATCCTGGGCGGCTTCCTGTTCGCTGAAGCCGGAGAACCGCGCCCGGTAAAGGGTGGCGCCGCCGTGATCGACCCGCACGGTGTAAGGTGACGCCTTGGAGAGCGCGCTGCCGGCCCGGCTGCGAGCCTCGGAGAGCATCGATTTGGCCTTGTCTTCGTCGTCCATGGCGCCGAGCTGGATCACCCAGGCGGTGGGCGTGACGCGGCTCGTGGATGCTGCCTTCGGTGCGGGGTCGGACCGAGCGCCGTCGACCGATGCGAGGCGGGCGTCGGACTTGCCGCTTGGCGAGGTTTTGGCTCCCGGGAACGCGGCGGGCGCGCTGCTCGGGGCATAGGCCTGAGCCGAGGCCGGGAGGGCGCCGCTCCGCCACTTGGCGCCGGCGCTTCCGGGCGTGGTTGTCTGGCGCGGGCTGATGTCGAGGGGCTGGGTCGAAGCGGTGGTCTCGACCTCCACGTCCTCGTCATCGGCCGAGGCGACCTGCGTGCGGGTCCGCGACGTGGCGTCCGCCACCACGGCGGGACGGCCACGCTCGGCGACTTCCGTCACGGCCGGGGTCTGCCGGTTGCCGGCATAGGCCCGGGGCAGGTTCGCCCGGACGAGATCGGCCATGATCCGGTCGCGACTGGCGCCCGACTTTCCGCCGAGCACGATCGCAACGATCTGGCGGTCGTCGGACTTGGCGGCGGTCATAAGGTTGAACCCCGAATCGCGGGTGTAGCCGGTTTTGATACCGTCGACGCCCTCGACATTTCCAAGGAGGCGGTTGTGGTTGCCGATGACCCGGCCACGGAAGGCGAAGGAGCGGGTCTGGAAATATTTGTAGTAGCGCGGAAACCGGTCCTGGATCGCGCGGGCGAGGATGGTCAGGTCGCGCGCCGTGGTGATCTGGTCCGCATCCGGCAGACCCGAGGCATTGGCGTAGTTGGTCCTGGTCATGCCCAGGGCCTGCGCCTTGCGGGTCATCATCTCGGCGAATTTCGGCTCGGAGCCGGCGATGTTCTCGCCGATGGCGCAAGCCACGTCGTTGGCGGATTTCGTGACGATGGCCTTGATCGCGTCCTCGACCTCGATCGTCGAGCCAGGCCGGAGCCCGAGCTTGGATGGGGATTGGGAGGCTGCGAAGGCGGAGATGGTCAGCGGCGAATCGAGGTTGAAGCGGCCGCGCTCGAGCTGCTCGAACAGCATGTAGAGCGTCATCACCTTGGTGATCGATGCCGGATGCCGGAGGGAATCCTCGTTGACCGCATGCAGGGTACGGCCGGTCTTCACGTCGATCACCATGGCGGCGTAGGGTGGGTTGTAGCCCCCGCCGCCCCGGTGATGGTGCCCACGACGCGCGTCGGCGGGCGAGGCGATGGCCGTGAGAACGGCTGCGGCCGCAATGAGGGCCGGCAGTCCATGGGTCGTCCGGGAGCGACTCGGAACGCTACGCATCGCGACGGGGTGTCCTCGACAACCGATCGTGAGATCGGCTTGCACTGCATCATCACTGCAAAGCCGGCGAACGTGCCGCCGTGACCTCGCAACATCTGTCAATCAGGCTAGGTCGACGCGGTTACGGCCCGGTTAATGCCTGGCGATTGATTTGACCGTTTTTGCTGCGATGCAACATGATCTTGACGTTCCATGTTGCATCGCACATAGAGACGGCATTGGTCGCTTCCGCGGGTCGGGGAACCGGCCTTGTCGACATCCGGCCCCAGAGGAATGCCCGAAAGGGTATCTCGCATCCCATGACCAGTCAGCTTTTCGACAAGATCCCCGCTTTCGACAAATCCGGCATCGACTCGGTGATGAAGAACGTGTCGCTGGTGGCGCGGACGAACCAGACCGTCGGAACCGAGATGGCGGATTACACCAAGCAGTCGTTCGAGCATGGCACCGCCACCATGAAGAAGCTGGCCGAGGCGAAGACCCCTCAGAGCGCCATGGAAATCCAGGCCGAGTTCATGAAGGCGTCCTACGAGCGTATGGTCGCTCAAGCGAAGCTGGTCGGCGGCCTGTATGCCGAGCTCGCCAAGGAAATCGGCAAGCCGCTCGAGGGCCTGACGAAGATCAAGCTTCCCGCCACCAACTGAGCTCCCTCGGCGCCAGCGCCCGAGAGACCGAAAAAGCTATTCCGAAGGGCGATCGAGCGACGGCTCGGTCGCCCTTTTTCGTGCGCCACGGCACCTTCCGGCGCCGGACCCGGGCGATGTCCGCCCGGCGGTAGGCATCCGTGGCGTCGAGTGACCGGACAAGTGCGCGCAGGCGACTGGCGAAGTCCGGAAACGGCCTATAGATTGGACGAGAAGCAGGTGCGCCGCGCCAGCGTGCAGTCGGGAAACCGGTCGGTTCTTACATATCCGCGTCCGGACTCCGCTGCCACAAATGGGGTCGATGCTATTCCGATGTTCGACGACCCGATGCGTTGTCTGGTCTCTTCCGTCATGGATCACGGCAGTTTCGCCGCGACCATCGGACGTGATGGCGCGAATTCTGCCGGTCCCACGGTGCCGCGCGCGGCTGATCCCCTTGGACCGGGTGGCACCGACGACGGTCGCTCGGGGACGGCGATCATCACGCGCACCAAGCCCAAGACCAAACGGCCGAGCCTGTACCGCGTCCTCCTGCTCAACGACGATTACACGCCGATGGAATTCGTCGTGCACGTGGTCGAGAAGTTCTTCAATAAATCACAGGCCGATGCCTACCAGATCATGATGCACGTGCATCAGAACGGCGTCGGCGAGTGCGGGATCTTTACGTACGAAGTGGCGGAGACCAAGGTGACGCAGGTCATGGACTTCGCGCGTAAACACCAACATCCTCTCCAGTGCGTCATGGAAAAAAAATAGGCACCCCACACGAGGACCCGCTTTTGCCCAGCTTCTCTCGCAGCCTAGAACAAGCTCTCCACCGCGCCCTGGCGCTCGCCGGCGAGCGCCGGCACGAATACGCGACGCTGGAGCACCTGCTCCTCGCCCTGGTGGACGACCAGGATGCCGCAGCCGTCATGCGCGCCTGTAACGTCGAGGTCGACACGCTGAAACGCAGCCTGGTCGAATATGTGGATACCGAACTCGCCAACCTGATCGGCGATGGCCGGCAGGATGCCAAGCCGACGGCGGGCTTCCAGCGGGTCATCCAGCGGGCGGTCATCCATGTCCAATCATCCGGCCGGGAAGAGGTGACCGGGGCCAACGTGCTCGTGGCGATCTTCGCCGAGCGCGAAAGCCATGCCGCCTATTTCCTGCAGGAGCAGGACATGACCCGCTACGACGCGGTCAATTACATCAGCCATGGTATCGCCAAGCGCCCGGGCGCTTCGGAGGCGAAGCCGGTTCGCGGTGCGGAAGAGGAGCCCTCGTCCGAGCGTCCGAGCGGCGATGAGGCCGAGAACCGAACGAAGAAGAAGGGTGACGCGCTGGATGCCTATTGCGTCAACCTCAACAAGAAGGCCCGTGATGGTCGGATCGATCCGCTGATCGGACGTGAGAGCGAGGTCCAGCGCACCATCCAGATCCTTTGCCGCCGCCAGAAGAACAATCCTCTGCTCGTGGGCGACCCGGGCGTGGGCAAGACTGCCATCGCCGAGGGATTGGCGCGCAAGATCATCAACAAGGAAGTCCCGGAAGTCCTGATTGATGCGACGGTGTTCTCCCTCGACATGGGGACGCTGCTTGCCGGCACGCGCTATCGCGGCGACTTCGAGGAGCGCCTCAAGCAGGTGATGAAGGAAATCGAGGCGCATCCGAACGCGGTGCTGTTCATCGATGAAATTCATACGGTCATCGGCGCCGGTGCGACGTCCGGCGGCGCGATGGACGCATCGAACCTCCTCAAGCCTGCACTCGCCAATGGCTCGCTCCGCTGCATCGGCTCGACCACCTACAAGGAGTATCGCCAGTACTTCGAGAAGGATCGTGCCCTGGTGCGCCGGTTCCAGAAGATCGACGTCAACGAGCCGTCGATTCCGGACGCTATCGAAATCGTGAAGGGGCTCAAGCCCTATTTCGAGGAGTTCCACAAACTCAAGTACACGACCGAGGCCGTGAAGGCCGCCGTGGAACTGTCGGCGCGCTACATCAACGACCGTAAGCTGCCGGATAAGGCGATCGACGTAATCGACGAGACCGGCGCCTCGCAGATGCTGGTGCCGGAAGCCCGCCGCAAGCGGACTATAGGCGTCAAGGAGATCGAGGCGACCATCGCCACGATGGCCCGCATCCCGGCAAAGACCGTCTCCAAGGACGACGCGGTGGTTCTGAAGAACCTCACCGAGAACCTGAAGCGCGTCGTCTACGGCCAGTCGAATGCCATCGAGGCGCTGACTTCGGCGATCAAGCTGGCCCGTGCCGGTCTGCGTGACCCCGACAAGCCGATCGGTTCCTACCTGTTTGCCGGCCCGACCGGCGTCGGCAAGACGGAGGCGGCCAAGCAACTGGCCTCATCGCTCGGCATCGAGATGATCCGCTTCGACATGTCGGAGTATATGGAGCGGCATACGGTGAGCCGCCTGATCGGCGCACCGCCCGGCTATGTCGGCTTCGACCAGGGCGGGCTCCTCACGGACGGGATCGACCAGCATCCGCATTGCGTGCTGCTGCTGGACGAAATCGAGAAGGCTCATCCCGACCTGTTCAACATCCTGTTGCAGGTGATGGATCACGGCAAGCTCACCGATCACAACGGCAAGCAGGTCGATTTCCGCAACGTCATCATCATCATGACGACGAATGCGGGTGCGTCTGACATGGCGAAGTCCGCCTATGGCTTCACTAAGACCAAGCGCACGGGAGACGACGTGGAGGCGATCAACAAGCTCTTCGCGCCCGAATTCCGGAACCGCCTAGACTCGATCATCTCCTTCGGACATCTGCCGAAGGACGTGGTGGCCAAAGTCGTCGACAAGTTCGTGCTTCAGCTCGAGGCCCAGCTCGCCGACCGCAACGTCACGATCGAGCTGTCCGACGAAGCACGCGAGTGGCTGACCGAGAATGGCTATGACGAGGCGATGGGCGCGCGGCCCATGGCACGCCTGATCCAGACCACGATCAAGACTCCACTCGCCGACGAGGTGCTTTTCGGACGTCTCAAGGATGGCGGCGCGGTCAGGGTGGTGTTGAAGAAAGCTGAGGACGGCGAGGCGCTGGCGCAGAAAGATGCACTGGCCTTCGAGTTCCCGGCCGGCCCGGTGACGCCCAAGCCGGAAAAGGACGTCACCGACGCCGGTGGCAGCAAGCGCAAGCGTAGCCGGGCGAAGGCTGCTCCGCGGAAGAAGGACGAGGCGAAGAAGGACGACAAGGGCGGTTCCGGCGGTTCGGGCGGTGTCCGCACCGTTCCTAAGGTTCCTCTCGTTCGAGCCTGATCGCACGAGGCATCGGTCAAAAGGGGCGCGTCTTCCTCAACGGAAGATGCGCCCCTTCTGCGTTATGCCATGCACAAATGGGTCAGACCCACGGGGTTGGATGATCGAGACTTCGTATCGTGCCACGAAAACGTCGGTCCCGTGGTCGACATGGGCATGATCGGTCGTTAGCAACCGCGTTCGAATGGGTGCATAGGCGCCCGTCCGGTCGTGAATCCTGCGAGGGGGCTCGCCGAGCGACATGACAGGTTCAGGTGTCCGGCGACGGTTCAGATCGTCGCCAGGAGCATCGAGCCTGTGATCGTCATAGCCACTCGCGACAACAGGGGAGTATCCATGAGCGATCTGCAAGAGGGCCCCCTGACGCCACTCTCCAGCCAAGGCACGCATGTCGCGGCCCGCCCGCAGAAACTGACCCGCCGAGAAGAGCGTCGACGCCGGCGCATGCGCCGTCGCCGGGGCGAGGAAATCCTGGGTTGGATCCTCGTTCCGATCATCTGCTACGGGATCTATTGGGGCATCAGCGCCGGTTTCGACGTGCTCGGCACCACCCCGGGGACCGTCTGGGACCAGCTGATGCAGGTCAAGCAGATGCTCGAGAAAAAAGCCTGATCCTTATCCGCGTGTCAGGGCATGGACCGAGAACAGGCGCTCGCCGTCGGTCCAGCTCTTGGCCACGTTCCATCCGGCTTGGCTGGCGAGGTCGCGGAAGCCGTCGATCGTGTACTTGTAGCTGTTCTCGGTATGGATCGTCTCTCCCTCCGAGAAGCTGAACTGGCGGCCCGCTAGCGATACCTGCTGGGCGCGCAGGCTGACGAGATGCAATTCGATCCGCGAAGCCTCCGGGGCGAAGTAGGCCCGGTGGGCGAAGGCTGACGGGTCGAAGTCGGCGCCGAGTTCGCGATTGATCCGATGCAGCAAGTTGATGTTGAACCGCGCCGTCACTCCCGCCGCATCGTCATAGGCCGCGTCCAGCACGGACTTGTCTTTCACGAGATCGACGCCGACGACGAGAGATGCCCCGCGACCTAGAACCCTCCCGAAATGGGCGAGGAGATGGGCCGCCTGTGGCGGCTCGAAATTTCCGATTGTCGAGCCCGGAAAGAACCCCGCCACGGCGCTGTTGGAAAGCCCGTCGGGGAGAGTGAAGGGCCGGGTGAAATCCGCGGCCACCGGTTGGATCGACAGCCGAGGGAAATCGCGAGACAGAGTCTCGGCCTCGCTCCTCAGGAAGCTCTCGGAAACGTCCACCGGCACGTAGGCCGCCAGATCAGTCAGATGGACGAGAAGACGCCGGACCTTCACCGTCGAGCCGCTACCGAATTCCACGAGGTTCGCGCGCGGGGGAAGAAGTGAGGCGATGTCCGCCCCCGATTCATCCAGAATACCGATCTCGGTTCGGGTCGGGTAATATTCCGGCTGGCGGGTGATCGCCTCGAACAAATCCGAGCCGACCTCGTCGTAGAAATACTTCGCCGGAATGAATTTCTGCGCCGCCGTGAGTCCAACCAGGACGTCATCGCGGAATTGTTCTTCCGAGCTGACGGCGGACAGGGGTGTGGCGTCCGTGAAGACGGGATTGATGGTCACGGGCAAGTCTCCGAAGGACGCCAAAGGACGCTGGGTTACGCGGGTGTGGGAAACGATGCTCAGTCGCGATAGTTCGACAGCCGCAGTCCCGTGAATTGCCAGCGCTGGTGGGGATAGAAGAAGTTGCGATAGCCGATGCGGGCATGTCCTTCCGATGTCGCCACCGAGGAACCGCGCAGAACGAACTGGTTCGACATGAACTTGCCGTTGTATTCGCCGAGCGCACCGGACACCGGCCTGTAGCCCGGGTAGGACAAATAGGCCGAGCGGGTCCATTGCCAGACGAGGCCGAAAGCGTCGTCGAGAAGGCCCTCCTTGGCGGCAATCTCCCATTCGAATTCGGTTGGCAGGTCGCGCCCTGCCCATCGGGCGAAGGCATCCGCCTCGAAATAGCTCACATGGGTGACAGGCAGGGCTGGGTCGATGCCTGCCTGCCCGTCAAAGGTCATGCTCGACCATTGCCCTGCATCGTTGCGCTGCCAGTAGCCAGGGGCCTCCCAGCCCTCCGCCTGCACCGCGAGCCAGCCATCCGAGAGCCAGAGTTCAGGACGCGCGTAGCCGCCATCCTCAATGAAGGCGAGCCATTGCGCATTGGTGACGAGGCCTTTGTCGATCCGGCACGGCAGGATCAGAGTCTCATGTCGCGGCGATTCGTTGTCGAACGAAAAGCCTTCGCCCTCATGCCCGATCTTCGCCACCCCACCCCGCAGTTCGGCGGCTCCGCCGCGCGATACCGGACGGGGAAATCGCCATCCGGCATCGTAGACGGGGCTCAGCGGGTTCTGCGCGAAGGCATGGAGAATGTCCGTGAGCAGCAATTCCTGGTGCTGCTGCTCATGATAGAGGCCGATTTCGAGGATCGGCAACACGGTCTCGAGGGTCGCGTCGGTAGCATCCGATAGGAGGCTTTCCACTGCCCGGTCCACATGGGCACGGTACCCGGCGACTTCGTCGGCGGTCGGGCGGGTGATAAGGCCGCGCATGATTCGCGGCTGCCGGGGGCCGGCCGCGACGTAATAGGAATTGAACAGGTAGTGCAGCCGCTCGTCATAGATGCGGTAGCCGGGGACGTGATCACGCAGGAGAAATTGCTCGAAGAACCACGTGGTATGGGCCCGATGCCATTTCGTCGGACTGGCATCCGCCATGGACTGAATCTGCTGGTCCTCCGGCGAGAGCGGCGCAGCGCGGCGCTCCGTTTCGTCGCGTACCGCGCGGAAGGCTCTGATCCAGGCTGCGCGATCCACCGGTCGCGCCGATACGTTAGGCGGCGGGAATGCTGCGCCGTCTGCCTGATGGTGCGAGGTCTCGCGAATTGCCGCTGTCGCTGCCATGTCGATCACTCCACTCGCATCCATGATGCGGAAATATGGCTCCGCTGCCATTCGGCAACGGCCCTTCGTCTGCGCCCATCGCCGCGGCGCACAAGCGCTGAAAATGCCGGGCCTTTTTCATGCCGCAGTGACACGGCCTTAACCCTGTCGCCCGACACTCTGCCATCCACGCACTGTGTCCAGGCAAGGCTCGTATGCGGATCGATCTGATGGCGGGAGCGATGACAGCGGCCCTGGTTGCCGAGATGCGGCCGACCCCGACGATCCTCGTCTTCGATTCGGGGCTCGGGGGGCTGACGGTTCTCGAACAGGTCCGGCGGGCCCGCCCCGACGCGCGTTACGTCTATGCGGCGGACGATGCGGCTTTTCCCTATGGCCGCCTCTCCGAGACCATCCTCGTCGCCCGCGTCACGACGGTGATGGAGCGACTGATCGCGCGCCACGCGCCCGACCTCATCGTTATCGCCTGCAACACCGCATCGACCCTTGTGCTTCCCGCTCTCCGGGCAGGTTTCTCCACCCCCTTCGTGGGCGTCGTGCCACCGATCAAGCCAGCGGCGGAAGCGACGCGTTCACGCAGGATCACTCTTCTGGCGACGCCGGGGACGGTTGCGCGGCCCTACACCCACGACCTGATCGAGACCTATGCGGGCGATTGCGTGGTCACGCTCGTCGGATCGCCGAATCTGGCGGCCTATGCCGAGGCCGAACTTGCGGGGCATCCTGTCGACGATGCGTTGCTCGCCGCCGAAATCGCACCCTGCTTCGTCGAGGGAGAGGATGGTCGGCGCACGGATATGGTCTGCCTCGCCTGCACCCATTATCCCCTGCTGCTAGCGCGGTTCCAGCGCCTTGCCCCATGGGAAGTGAGCTGGATCGACCCGGCGCCGGCCATCGCCCGCCGGGTGACACAACTTCTCGGTCCATCCCGTCGTAAGCCCCTGGACGACATCCCCCCGGGACTCACGGCCTTCACCAGCGGTGCGGGCGTCACGGCTTCCCTCCGTCGCTCTCTCGACGCAAGAGGTGTCGGCGATGTCGCCGTGGAGATGATGCAGCTCGCCTTGCAATAGATGTGTTGCCGCCTCGGCATTGACGCTCGGGCATCTCTCGCTTATGCAGCGCAGAGTTACGGGGCTCCGAGAGGGGCCCCGCAGCTTTTTCAAGCGCACCCGTGAGCGGCAATGTCCGCTCTGTCGTTCCGCTTCGGCCTCGGGCCGCTTCGGGAAGAGGAGGGCGCGTTCCTCGACCAATCTCACTCGCTGAGAGGAACCGCGATGTCAAAACGTATTCAGGCGAAGCACAAGCTCGATCGCCGTATGGGCCAGAACATCTGGGGCCGCCCGAAGAGCCCCGTCAATCGCCGCGAATACGGCCCCGGCCAGCATGGCCAGCGCCGCAAGGGCAAGATGTCCGACTTCGGCACGCAGCTGCGCGCCAAGCAGAAGCTCAAGGGCTACTACGCCAACATCACCGAGAAGCAGTTCCGCCGTTATTACGCCGAGGCGATCCGCCTTCGCGGCGATTCGAGCGAGAACCTGATCGGTCTGCTGGAGCGTCGCCTCGACGCGGTCGTGTACCGCGCTAAGTTCGTGCCGACCCCGTTCGCTGCCCGTCAGTTCGTGAACCACGGCCACGTCAAGGTGAATGGCCGTCGCGTGAACATCGCCAGCTTCCTCGTGAAGCCGGGCGACGTGATCGAGGTGAAGGATTCCTCGAAGCAGCTCGAGATCGTCGTCGTGGCTTCGCAGCTCGCCGAGCGTGACGTGCCGGACTACATCGAGGTGGATCACTCCAAGATGACGGCTCGCGTCACCCGCGTGCCGAGCCTCACCGAGGTTCCCTACCCGGTCCAGATGGAACCGAACCTCGTGATCGAGTTCTATTCGCGCTGATCCCACCAGATCATCGCCGAGACGAAAAAAGGCCGCCCGAGAGGGCGGCCTTTTTGTTTGCCCGATCGATCGAAGATCGATCAGGCCTCGCTCTTCGGACGGCTCACGACGCGGGTAGGGGCACAAAAAAGGCGGGGTAGCCTGTCGGCCACCCCACCTTCATTCATTCCTTTATCCATAAGATCATGACCCTCCGTGACGTTCGCTTCGAAAGCGAGGTCGAATACGACGGACAGCCTGAACGAAAGTATCAGCCGCGCTGGCCGATGGGCACGTATTCGCGCTTGTCCGGTCCGATATAGAGCTGGCGCGGACGGCCGATCTTCTGCGAGGGGTCCTCGATCATTTCGGCCCACTGAGCGATCCACCCGGTGGTGCGGGCCAGGGCGAAGAGCACCGTGAACATCGAGGTCGGGAATCCCATCGCCTTGAGGGTGATGCCGGAATAGAAATCGATGTTCGGGTAGAGCTTCTTCTCGATGAAGTACTCGTCCTTCAGGGCGATCTGCTCGAGCTGCACAGCGACTTCGAGAAGCGGATCGTCCTTGATGCCGAGCTGGCTGAGCACCTCATGCGTGGTCTTCTGCATGATGCGGGCGCGCGGATCGTAGTTCTTGTAGACGCGGTGACCGAAGCCCATCAGCCGGAACGGGTCGTTCTTGTCCTTGGCCTTGGCGACGTATTTCGCGACGTTGTCGGGCGTTCCGATCTCTTCCAGCATCTTTAGCGCTGCTTCATTGGCGCCGCCATGCGCGGGGCCCCACAGGCACGCGATGCCGGCGGCGATACAGGCGAAGGGGTTGGCGCCCGAGGAACCGGCCAGACGAACGGTGGAGGTCGAGGCGTTCTGCTCGTGATCGGCGTGGAGGATGAAGATCCGGTCCAGCGCGCGCGCATAGATCGGGTTGACGACGAACTCTTCGCACGGCACCGCGAAGCACATCCGCAGGAAGTTCGAGGTATAATCGAGGTCGTTCTTCGGATAAACGAATGGCTGCCCGATGGAATACTTGTAGGCCATCGCCGCGAGCGTCGGCATCTTGGCGATCATGCGCAAGCTGGCGATCATCCGCTGCTTGTCGTCCGAGATGTCGGTCGAGTCGTGATAGAAGGCCGAGAGCGCGCCAACGCAGGCGACCATGATCGCCATCGGGTGGGCGTCGCGGCGGAACCCCTGGAAGAAGCGGTTCATCTGGTCGTGCACCATGGTGTGGCGCGTGACCCGGTAGTCGAAATCCGCCTTCTGGGCGGGCGTCGGCAATTCGCCGAACAGCATCAGGTAACACGTCTCGAGGAAGTCGCCTTGTTCGGCGATCTGCTCGATCGGGTAGCCGCGATAGAGGAGCACGCCGGCATCGCCGTCGATATAGGTGATCTTCGATTCGCAGGATGCGGTGGAAGTAAATCCCGGATCGAAGGTGAACATGCCGGTCTTGGCGTGAAGCTTGCCGATGTCGATGACGTCAGGTCCGATCGTACCGGTCTTGATCGGAAGCTCGACTTGGTTGTCGCCCACGGAGATCGTGCTGGAGGCGCTCATGGAGACGTGGACCCTTTCTTGGCAGAAGGCAGACCTTGGCAGAGGGGAGCGCCGGTCCGCATGGCGACACCCACCACTTCGGCCCGGAGCGCACGGGCAGACCTATGCTGCAAGTGCTCACACATCTATCGGGTTAGCGGATCGGCCCACCGCCTTCAACCGATCCCCCTCTCCACGCTATCGCTGAAGCGAAAACCGGGCCGATCTGTCACCGGTTCGATGCATGCGATCAGGCGGACGCCGTCTGATCGGCCAGGCGGCCCAGACATTCTTCCCGTCCGAGTACGGCCATGACGTCGAAAACCGGGGGCGAGGTCGCGCGCCCGGTCAGCGCGGCCCGAAGGGGCTGCGCGATCAGGCCGAGCTTGAGTGCGTTCTCCTCCGCGAACCGGCGCACTGCGCCTTCCGTCGAGGCCGCGTTCCATTCCGGCAGGTCGGCGAGAGCCGGCAAGATCGCGGCGAGGCGCTGGCGGGCCTCTTCGCTCAGCAGCGTCTTCGCTTTGTCATCGAGATTGAGCGGCCGGGAGGCGGTGAGGTAATAGGCGCTGTCGAGAAGCTCGACCAGGGTCTTGGCGCGTTCCTTCAGGCCGGGCATCGCCGCCCGCAGCTTGTCACGAAGCTCGTGGGACAGGGTCGTGGGCAATCCGCGATCGGCGGCGAGGGCCGGCAGGATCGTCTCGATCGCATCGATCAGCACGGCATCCTCCGCGCCGCGGATGTAGAGCCCATTGAGGTTCTCGAGCTTGGCGAAGTCGAAACGGGCAGCGGAGCGTCCGATCGACTTGAGATCGAAGGCAGCGATCATTTCCTCCGTCGAGAACACCTCCTGGTCGCCATGGCTCCAGCCGAGGCGGACGAGGTAGTTGCGCAAGGCGGCGGGCAGGTAGCCGAGGTCGCGATAAGCATCGACCCCGAGCGCGCCGTGGCGCTTCGAGAGCTTGGCGCCGTCAGCACCGTGGATGAGCGGGATATGGGCCATGATGGGCGCGGACCAACCGAGCGCATCATAGATCTGGCCCTGCCGTGCGGCGTTCGTGAGGTGGTCGTCGCCACGGATCACATGGGTGACGCCCATGTCGTGATCGTCGACGACGACCGCGAGCATGTAGGTCGGATTGCCGTCGGAACGGAGCAGGACGAGGTCGTCGAGATCCTTGTTGGCCCAGGTCACGCGGCCCTGAACCTGATCCTCCACCGCCGTCTCGCCCTCGGATGGGGCGCGCAGGCGGATGACCGGCTTCACGCCCGCCGGTGCCTCCGAAGGATCGCGGTCGCGCCAACGCCCGTCATAGCGCATGGGACGTCCCTCGGCCCGCGCGGCTTCGCGCATGGCGGTGAGTTCGTCCGGCGTCGCGTAGCAATGATAGGCGTTGCCCGAAGCGAGCAGGCTTTCCGCTACCTCGCGGTGCCGCGCGGCGCGGGCGAACTGGTAGACGACGTCCCCATCCCAATCGAGCCCGAGCCAGCGGAGCCCGTCGAGAATCGCATCGATGGCGCCCTGGGTCGAGCGCTCCCGATCGGTATCCTCGATGCGCAGCAGCATTCTGCCGCCGAAATGACGGGCATAAAGCCAGTTGAAGAGCGCCGTGCGCGCTCCCCCGATATGCAGGTACCCCGTAGGGGAGGGGGCAAAGCGCGTAACGACGGGTGACGACATCGGGCGGTTAAACTTGTGCGTGAAATGAGAGGGCGGATCGACCGGCCCGGATCGGCGCATGTAGCATGCGTTTTCGATGACGTTAAGAAAGCGTGGCGCCGAGTCGCGAAACGGGGACGATTTCGCGCGGGCGGCATCTCTCGCGCTTCGTGAGCCGTGAGGAGAGACGCAGCCGGAGATGGCGCAGGCCAGTGCGCGAGCCACGGGTGCGACGGGTGCCGCCTTGGCCTCGTCACGCTCACCCGCGATCCTGATCGGCGCGATTAGACGCTGGATCGTCGACGGGCTGGTTCAGGAATCCGAACAGAGGCGCCTGTTTCCCTGGCTTGCCGTCACGTTCGGTTTTGGCATCCTCGTCTGTTTCACCGCCACGGATGGTCAGCCTGCGCTGGCAGCACCCCTCCTCGTCGCGTCCGCACTCTCTGCCCTCGCACTTCGCCTCGGTTCGAGGCCCGTGGCCTTGGCATTGGTTCTCGGACTTGCCGTAGCCTTCCTGGGTTTCGCGGCCGCCACCCTGAGGATGCAGGTCGTAGCGGCACCCGTCCTGGCCCGGACGACGATTGCCCCGCTCACCGGATTGGTCGAAGCCCTCGACGAACGGGAAGTCGGCGCCCGCCTGATCGTTCTCGTGGAGAGTTTCGCCAACCTCCCGCCGGATCGCCGGCCCACGCGGGTCCGCGTTTCCTACAAGAAGGCCCTTGCGCTGAAGCCCGGCGATTTCATTTCGGCGACGGCACGGCTCCTGCCGCCGCCCGACGCGGCCCGCCCCGGCGGATATGATTTCGCCCGGGATGCCTATTTTCGCGGGATCGGTGCCGTCGGTTCCCTGGTAGGCAAGATCGACGTCAAGCATCCGCCCAGGCCTTTGCCCCGCTCGGTAGCGCTGGCAGCCGCCGTAGACGACGCCCGCAACGCGCTGACCCGGCGCATCACCGACGCCAATGGCGGGCAGGCCGGCGCGGTGGCCGCCGCCCTCGTAACGGGCAAGCGCGGCCTCATCAATGCCGAGACCAACGAGGTTCTGCGTGCGGCGGGAATTCACCACGTCGTCTCGATTTCCGGCCTCCACATGGTGCTCGCAGCCGGCGTCGTGTTCTGGCTCGTCCGCGCGCTGCTCGCCCTCATTCCGGGGCTCGCCCTGGTTTGGCCGATCAAGAAGATCGCCGCCGGCTTCGCCATGGTGGGTGTCACGGCCTATTGCGTCTTCTCGGGCTGGGATATCGCTGCCGAACGCTCGCTCATCATGACGTTGGTGATGCTCGGCGCGATCCTGGTAGATCGCCCGGCTTTGAGCATGCGAAACCTCGCGCTCGCTGCCCTCATCGCCCTCGCGCGCGAGCCGGACGGGATTCTCGGCCCGAGCTTTCAGATGTCGTTCGGCGCGGTTGCGGGCCTCATCGCTTGCGCCGGTGCGCTCAATCGCTGGATGCCGCCACGCGAAGGTGCGGGCCTCTTGGCCCGAACCTGGCGGTTTCTGGCTGTCGCGGTCCTTGGCACGCTGGCGACGACCTTGATCGCCCAGATCGCCACGGCGCCCTTCGCGACCTATCATTTCCAGACCGTCCAGCCCTTCGGCATCGTCGGCAATGCCCTGACCTTGCCCCTCGTCTCCCTGGCGGTGATGCCGGCGGCGGTTCTTGGGATCCTCGCCTATCCCTTCGCACTGGACCAGCCGGTCTGGTGGGCGATGGGGCTCGCCGTACGCGGGATGCTCACGATCTCCGGCTGGATCAGCGGGTTCGGACACGCCACGCTCGTCGTCCCGGCCTATGGCAGCACGGCACTCTGCCTGCTTGCTCTCGCTCTGCTCCTGCTGACACTTCCCGTCTCGAGCTTACGCTGGATCGGCCTTGCTCCGGCCGCTCTCGGTGTCGTGCTCGCTACCATGCCGCCGCGTTACGACGTCTACATCGACCGTGAGGGTGGCGGTGCAGCCTTCCGCGACGGGGACGGCCGATTGAGCATTCTCGGCAGCCCGCCGGCCTTCGTCCTCGAACAATGGCTCAAGGCGGATGGCGATTCGCGGAAAGTCGCCGCCGTCGCAGCCTCGCCGAGAAGCCGATGCGATACCGTCGGATGCGTCGTCGAGTTAGGACCGGGTCGGATCGTCGCCCTCGTCAAGGACAAGCGGGCCTTCGCGGAGGATTGCGAACGGGCGAGTGTGATCATCGCCCGCCGTGACGCTCCCAAAGACTGCCGGGCCGGCTTCGTCATCGATCGCGCATACCTAGCCCTACGCGGCGCCACCGCCATCCGTTTCGGCCCTGAAGGACCGCAGGTCACGTCCGCCCACCAACCTCATTCTCGTCCGCCATGGCGGCGGGCGGTCGCTGTCGTCACGCCGTCCCCTTCGCCTCCGAAGGAATCGGGACCAAGTCCGAAACCCATAGAACCCGAGGGCGACGACGGCGATCCGTCATCCGAAACGCAGTCGGACGGGCTTCAGTAACGACGGACCAGGCTGACGAGCCGCCCCTGGATCTGAACACGATCCGGACCCAGAACCCTCGTCTCGTAGGCTGGGTTTGCCGCTTCCAGAGCGATGGAGGAACCGCGGCGACGCAGGCGCTTCAATGTGGCCTCTTCATCGTCAATGAGGGCAACGATGATGTCGCCCGTATTCGCAGTGTCCTGCTTCTTGATCACGACAAGATCACCATCGAGGATACCCGCTTCGATCATCGAATCGCCACGGACCTCCAGCGCGTAATGTTCGCCGCCGGCCAGGAAGTCCGGTGATAGCGTCACGGAATGGCTCTGGTTCTGTATGGCGGAGATCGGCGTGCCGGCCGCGATCCGTCCCATGACCGGGATTGTGATCGACCTTCCGCTCTCGTCCTGGGCCTGGGTCGTTGGCTGGCGCAGGGACGGCATCGCCTTGGACCGACCGCCTTCGACGACGCTCGGCGTGAAGCGGCGAACTTCACCGGCGGGAGCGGGCTTCGACGCCGGTGCACCGGTCAGGCTCTCAGGCATCCGGATCACTTCGATCGCCCTGGCGCGATTCGGCAAACGACGCAGAAATCCGCGCTCTTCGAGGGCCGTGATCAACCGGTGGATCCCCGACTTCGATTTGAGATCGAGGGCGTCCTTCATCTCGTCGAAGGAGGGCGGGACACCACTCTCCTGCATCCGTTGTTGGATGAATTGGAGAAGATCCAGCTGCTTACGCGTCAACATACAGATCACTCTTCCACTGAAGCCAATGGCCGCGACTAACGCCGCTGAAACAAAACACGAACACGGTAGACGTTCCGCAAGTGTTCTGCAAGGGTTCCGTTAACCCGGTGGTAGAGTTTGTTCCTGAGGTGCAATGTTCCGCTCAAGCGGCCTTACCGCGGGCCGGCTTGGCGTCCGCCGGTATCACCCGCCGGGCCCTTCAATCATCCGAAGGGGCTTCGTGCCGCGGGGGCTTACCCCGCCACTGTATGGCGGGCCTTCGCGGTGTCCGGCGGAGCCGCGCGCCCAGTCCCCGCCGATGACTTAGTCGGTCACCGACGGCCGGGGAGCCATGCGATATGGCGGGTACTCTGGCGGCAGCGTCGATCAGTCGAGATAGTCACCATATTTCTCGACATGGCTGGCGAGGCCGAGGCCGTGCTCGCGCACGAGGCGTTCCGCCAGATCTGCATCGCGCGCTTCCAATGCCTTGATGATCGCCACGTGTTCCTTGATCGAGTTGGCCGCGCGTTCCCCCTGACGCAGCGCGGTGTTGCGAATACCGCGGACATGCATCAGCAGGTTGCTGGTGATGTCTTTGATCACGTCGCACTGGCCGAGCGAAATGATCTTCTGGTGGAAGCGAATGTTGGCTTCCGAATACTCGTCGAGATGATCCGACGGGCGTCCTTCATAGAATTCTGGAAAGTGCTCACGCAGGCAGAGAAGTTGTTCGTCGGTGGCACGCTCGCAGGCGAGGCGCGCAGCCATGCTCTCCAAGGCAGACCAAGCCTGGATCATGCTGACAATTTCTTTCTTCGACTTCTTGATGACGAAGACACCGCGACGGGCCTCGAACCGCACGAAGCCTTCCTGCTCCAATACCGTCAGCGCTTCGCGCACAGGGGTGCGGCTCACGCCAAGGTTCAAGGACAGCTTTCGCTCATCCAGGCGAACCTCTTCACGCTGATTATAAATGTTCATGTTCGTGATTGCTTCTTTGAGCGCGTCATAAGCCAATGCACGCAAGCTTGAAGTCGCAACGATAGGCTTTACTTGAAATGTGTCGGATTTAACCATTTTTCATGCCACCTAGAATAATTTAAACTCGCACACGCGGGCGAGCACACTTGGTGTGAAGCATGCCAAACTCGCGTTTGAAATACAAGGAATGCCTCGGCCCGCTCAAAGCTCTTAACATAAGCTGAGTGGCGCTTTCCTCGCTACGGTTCGAAGAGCAGACTTCCGATTACCATGAAGGAAGGAGTTGTATTCTTCCCGTGTCGACCGGCCATGCGAAGCCTCGCGTTCGAGCGATCCGATGCTGATCGGCACAATCGTGCAAATCCGTTTGACAGTTGGTATTTGGTATGCCACCAATTGCCTATCGGGTCGGAGGGCTTACAGCAGTTTTCGACTGCTAGATCGGGTCAAAGCGTCTTCTCTGTTCGAGGCAGGCGCGGGATCGCCAGCCGGCGAACGCCGCTCGACTGGCGATAGGCATTATAAAACATGGCGATTTGGTTGTGTCCACCATCGACCCCATCAAGTCACCGCAAAGATTAAGCTGCGCGGAATACCCAAAGAGATCATAAATTTTTGGATTCCCGTTGAAGAAAATCCACGCCCCGTCGAGGGAGAATGAAACGTCACGCTGGCCGACTTCACTGCAACGCCAACTCCAAAGTCACTGCCAGGACGTCGATTTAACGTCGAGGAATCCCGCGGTCTCCGAAGCCGCATCACAATCGGGTTTGCGCTGCACGAGAGAACCAAATCCCGCAGCGGAAAAGTTCACGTCATCGGTTCGCCGACTTTGCGGACCGCCAATCAAAATAAAACGTCAAAGAACCAGGGAGAGAACACGATGTCAGCTTTGGCCCAGAGAATCGATGTCGACGTTTCGGCCGAGCCGGAACTCACCGATGGCTTCCACCTCGTCATCGACGCGCTGAAGCTCAATGACATCAACACGATCTACGGCGTGCCCGGCATTCCGATCACCGATCTCGGTCGCCTCGCCCAGGCCGCAGGAATGCGGGTCATCTCCTTTCGCCATGAGCAGCACGCCGGCAACGCCGCCGCCATCGCGGGCTTCCTGACGAAGAAGCCCGGCATCTGCCTCACGGTTTCCGCGCCTGGCTTCCTCAACGGCCTCACGGCCCTGGCCAACGCCACGACTAACTGCTTCCCGATGATCCTTATTTCCGGCTCGTCGGAGCGCGAGATCGTCGATCTCCAGCAGGGCGATTACGAGGAGATGGACCAGCTCGCCATCGCTAAGCCCCTGTGCAAGGCCGCCTTCCGCGTTCTTCACGCCGCCGACATCGGCATTGCCGTCGCGCGGGCCATCCGGGCCGCAGTTTCGGGCCGCCCCGGCGGCGTCTATCTCGATCTACCTGCCAAGCTTTTCTCTCAGGTGATGGAGGCCGATGCCGGCGCCAAGTCGCTGGTCAAGGTCATCGATGCGGCCCCGGCCCAGCTGCCGGCCCCCTCCGCGATCAAGCGCGCACTCGATGTCCTGAAGAGCGCCAAACGCCCCCTCATCGTGCTCGGCAAGGGCGCGGCCTATGCGCAGGCCGACGACGAGGTTCGGGCTCTCGTGGAAACCAGCGGCATCCCCTACGTGCCCATGAGCATGGCCAAGGGCCTCCTGCCCGACACCCATCCGCAATCGGCGGGTGCTGCCCGTTCGCTCGTCCTCAAGGAGGCCGATGTCGTCCTGCTGGTGGGCGCGCGCCTCAACTGGCTGCTCTCCCACGGCAAGGGCAAGACCTGGGGCGCGCCCGGCTCGAAGAAGTTCATCCAGATCGACATCGAGCCGAAAGAGATGGACTCCAATGTCGAGATCGTGGCGCCCGTCGTCGGCGATATCGGCTCCTGTGTCACCGCGCTTCTCGACGGGATGAAGGGCGATTGGCAGGCCCCGCCGGCATCCTGGACCGATGCCATCTCTGCCAAGAAGGAAGAGAACCTCGCCAAGATGGCGTCGAAGCTCCGCAAGAATTCGACGCCGATGGATTTCCACGGCGCACTCGGCGCGCTGAAGACCATCATCGCCGAACGTCCGGACGCCATCCTCGTCAACGAGGGGGCCAACACCCTCGATCTCGCCCGTGGCATCATCGACATGTATCAGCCGCGCAAGCGCCTCGATGTCGGCACCTGGGGCATCATGGGCATCGGCATGGGCTTCGCCATCGCCGCCGCTGTCGAGACCGGTAAGCCCGTCCTCGCGGTGGAGGGCGACAGCGCCTTCGGCTTCTCCGGCATGGAGGTGGAGACGATCTGCCGCTACAACCTGCCGGTCTGTATCGTCGTGTTCAACAACAACGGCATCTACCGCGGCACCGATACGGATCCGACCGGCCGCGATCCAGGAACGACTGTCTTCGTCCGGGATTCCCGTTACGACAAGATGATGGAAGCCTTCGGCGGCGTGGGCGTCAACGCGACGACGCCGGACGAGCTCTCCCAGGCCGTAAACGCCGCGATGGACTCGGGCCGCCCGACCCTCATCAACGCGGTGATCGACCCGGAGGCCGGCACCGAAAGCGGCAATATCGGCAGCCTCAACCCGCAGAGCGCGGTCAAAAAGAAGAAGTAGGCCGTCGGTCCGTCCGGCCGCTTCAGCGTCAGCGACGCCGGGGCGGCCGGCGCCCATATCCGCCGAACGCCCTTCAACGCGGAAGAGTCCTATGAATGCCCTCGAAGGCGTGAAGATCCTCGACTTCACTCATGTCCAGTCCGGCCCGACCTGTACCCAGCTCCTGGCTTGGTTCGGCGCGGACGTGATCAAGGTCGAGCGTCCGGGCGTCGGCGATGCCACACGCCAACAGCTCCAAGACATTCCCGATGTGGATAGCCTCTATTTCACGATGTTGAACCACAATAAGCGTTCCATCACGCTCGACACCAAGAACCCCAAGGGGATCGAGGTGATGTGGCGGTTGGTGAAGGAGTGTGACGTTCTCGTGGAGAATTTCGCTCCCGGCGCGCTTGCCCGGATGGGACTGACCTGGGAGACGATTCATGAAGCTAACCCGCGCATGATCCTCGCTTCGGTGAAGGGCTTCGGGCCGGGCGCCTATGAGAATTGCAAAGTCTACGAAAACGTCGCCCAATGCGTAGGAGGTGCAGCCTCCACCACTGGGTTCCGTACCGATATACCGATGGTGTCAGGCGCTCAGATCGGTGATTCCGGCACCGGCCTCCATCTCGCCCTCGGCATCGTCACCGCCCTCTACCAACGGACGCATTCCGGCGTCGGCCAGAAGGTCGATTGCGCCATGCAGGACGGCGTTCTCAACCTCTGCCGGGTCAAGCTGCGCGACCAGCAGCGGCTGGAGCGCGGACCGCTCACGGAATACAGCCAGTACGGGGAGGGGATCGGTTTTGGCGATTCGGTGCCGCGTGCGGGCAACGATTCCGGCGGTGGCCAGCCCGGTCGCATCCTGAAGTGCAAGGGCTGGGAGACCGATCCCAACGCCTACATCTACTTCATCGCGCAAGGCGCGGTCTGGGAGCCGATCTGCGATGTCATCGGCGAGCCGACATGGAAGACGCATTCCGATTACGCGACGCCGAAAGCGCGGCTGCCGCATCTGAATGAGATTTTCACCCGGGTCGAGGCCTGGACGATGTCGAAGACCAAGTTCGAGGCGATGGAAACGCTCAACGCGCTTCACGTTCCCTGCGGTCCAATCCTTTCGATGAAGGAGATCGCCGAGGACGAATCGCTAAGGAAATCCGGCACGGTGGTCGAAGTCGACCATCCGGAGCGCGGCAAGTACTTGACCGTGGGAAACCCGATCCGGCTTTCGGCGAGCCAGGTCGAGGTCAAGCGCTCGCCCCTGTTGGGCGAGCATACGGACGAGATCCTGCGAGATGTCCTCGGTTATTCCGAGAGTGACTGCCTCAAGATCTCGGAATCAGGGGCGATCGGCGCCATCCAGAGGATTGCAGCCGAATGATCTGTCCCTGAACGAAGCGCGGGCCGCCTGTCTCAACATCTCGGCTTGCGCGCATGACGTGAAGCTCCTCCTGACTCAGCGCGGTGTCGGCCGGATAGGCTCGATGCCGCGCTCTTTCAGGCGAAGACGATCCCTTAGGCGATACCGGTGAAGCGACCTGCCGAGCCTGGAACATAATCGCGGTTTTCAACGCGGCTCTTGTCTGCGTGTGCCGAGAGGAGGTCGGCGGCCTTCACTACGAGAAGGACCTGAAGCGCGATCATGACGATCACGGCGGCGAAGAGAGTGGCGAACATGGCGGGCTCCCGGAGGACGTTGCATCACCCTGATGCCATGCTGCACCGCAAACTGATATACCACATTCCTTCGACCACTCATGTCGCTGGCGCATATCGGAGCGTGTCAGGGCCTCGGGCAGACGCTGAGTTCATTCCGCCAACCCGTTCGGGTGGACCTGGCCCAACGGACTTTATATTCACCGCATTGCTTGGGCCTTGGCCGCATCCATCGCACGCGTTGCATACGCGTTCAGGACCATAAGAGCCTAGAACGCGTCACCCCAGCGGCCCAATGTCTGAGCCTCTTCCCGACGAAGGATCTCGCCGGGTTCGGGCATGGGAAGTGAAACTCCCGATACGCCTATCGCTCCGAGAGTCGCCTTCAATTCCGCGTTCTCGACCGCCCGCTCCGCGATATCCGCAGCGAGATGGGTCAGGCGCCCCTGGTGAAGCTTGGCGTAGACGTGTCCCGTCCCGAAATCCGCAAAGCGGATCGTGGTCATCCGGCGGATACAATCGCGCAGGAAGCTCATGTTGTCCGAAGGCGCCATCGAACCGGCAGCGGCATAGACCTCCTGCGCGGACCGCGCGGAGATATCGATCTTGCGGTACCGATCTATGTCGAAGAGAAATTTCAGGTCGAGGATATTCATCGTGCCGTTGATGCCGAAGGCAACGGTTCGGGGACGTTCACCTTCCGGTACGCTATTGTCCAAAAACTCGAAATGGACCCGCTTGTCCGACCTGAGTGCCCAGGTGAAAAAGAGCCGTGGCATGCCGGTATAGGCTTCAACGTTGTGTGCGAGCAGATCTTCGACAGCTTTGTAACGGCCGAATTGTTCGCCGCGTTTCCACGCCCGCTCGACGGTTGCCTCCGGCGGCGTGATCATGAACTGCATGTAGACGCAATGGCCGAAGCGGGTCAGGAGTTGGCTGCCATCCTCTGCTCCGGGATCGACGGTGAAACTGTCGAACCGGAACCGGTCGATCAGAAGATGTGAGATGCGCCCCTCCGCAGCCTTTACCGCCATGTGACGGTCGAGCTTGCGATCGATGATCTCGACCTCGCGTCCTGTCAGCGTACCGGCATAGCGGCGGGCCGCACCGAGGCTGTCGTAATCGAGCAGGAACTTGCGCCAGACGTCGGGTGTGATGACAGCAAAATCCGACTCGTCGAGGCCGACTTGCCCGGCGAGCGCACGCTGATATGGCCGGATCGTGCTTTTGCCGGAAGCTGATGCACCTTTGACGTTCATCACCACCGGCTGCGTCTGGGCTCTCAATGAGCGGTAGCCTTCCCGTGCGACGACCTCGCGGAACCATGGTTCAATGAGCTGGCCGATCCGGCTGCTACCATACTGGTTCGAGACCAGGATGCAGACGAGACGGTGGAGAAGCGCGGTGTCGCGGATCAGGAAGCCGCGACGCCGGATGATGCTTGTCACCACCTGTCGCAGGGCGACGCAAACCGCCATTTCGAGGGAGTCTGATGGTGTAGCGCAACGCGCGTACCACGCGTCGAGATGGTGGAGGGCCCATTGCTCTGGCGTGCCGTGCTCCCTTTTCCGCCTGGCCGGTTCGGGAGAGCCAAGGATCAGCTGCCAGAGGGAGGGTTGTCCGCGGGCCGGTTCTCCGACAACCTTCGGGGTGAACATCTCGGACAGTTCGCGTTGGAGCACGAGCGCGGCGTCGCTCCGGATCTGGACGAGCAGGTCAGCGATCTCATTCGCGTGAGACGCAATCCCGGTGTCCAGGATCGTGCTGACGATGGCCCGAAAGTTGACGCCGAGATCGCCATAAGTGCGCCCGACCGGTACCGACAGATCGGCCATGACGCGGATAAGCACTTCGTGCACCACGAGACGCTGAGCACGGAAGAGCACGAGCTGCGTCAGTGGCAGACCACTCACGTCACTCATCTCGCGGGCATCGTCGAGGCTGGTTTCTACGTTGTCCGGTCTGAAGAGTGTCTCAAGAGACAGAAACGCCCGGGGCAACGTCGATTCCAACCCCGGATTCCAGGGGCCGAACTCCGGGCGCGGAGGCAAATCAGCTGGGCCGGCAGTCGGGGGCACCATGATGGACATGGCCGGCCCCTCCAAAAGTCAGTGAATTCCAGGGCGGCCATGCATCGCGGCGGCGACCTCGAACGCCTCAGGCGACCGCTTCCTCATCGATGGCCTCGAGCCGCAACTGATAGCGGTCACCCCAGAGTGCCTCGGCCTTCTCGTACCATTCCGCGTTGAAGTAGAGCTTGGCGCAGAACTCGCTCTGCCAGATGCAGACTGCGATCACCCTTGAATCGATGACTTTGACATGGCGGCTGATCAGTCCGCGCGTAATCCCGGCCGAGGGACACATGTCCATGCTGGTCATCCCGTTGGGGGATTCGCCGCTGAAGATGACCGGGCATTCAAGAATGGCCAAGTAACGCATTGCTGCTAACCCTGTTGGCCACGAGATGCGAGCGGTCGGCGTTTCACCGACGATCGCTGCCCCGTAGCGTCTCCTTGCCTCGATCCCCGGCTTGAATCGAACCTTTCGAGCAGGCCGAAACACTAGGGTATCGTGTCGAAATTTTGAATGCAAAAACGATGGAGGTCAATGATCAGAAGCGGGATATCTTATCCTGCACCTGCGGTGAGACCGCGTTGCAGCGCAATAACGAAGGATCGAGATCGATTGCGCATCATTTAATCTCTCGGCAACCTCTGGACGACCTGACGTTACATTCGATTGTAACACCCCGAATGCCTGATCGATCATCACGAGTGAGCCGAGGTACTCCTATCAGTCATGGCGTCGACGCAGCTCCAAATGCTCTGGATCGACGTCAGGACGAAGCCATCGGTCACGGCGATATGGTCGGTCTGATATGCACAGAACAGCTTAAGCCGGTCGGCATTTGACGTGCTGACGTCGGCAGATGCGAAATCTTGCTTCGCCAACATCCAGACAAGGTTGTCGAGCACTTCGAGGCCGCGCGATGCCATGGCACGGAAGATCTCGCGCTCGGTAATGATGCCGACGATGGCACCGTCCGCGAGAGGGACACCGTCGATGACGACGAGAGCGTCGACCCCGGGATTCTGCAACATGTTCAATGCATCGCGAACCGAGCGATCCATTCGGATATAGTTTAGGCGACTTGCCACAGTGCTCGTCTGCTGCCTCGCCGGCATAACGTCGCCCCTTCCGGATCGCTTCCTGAGTTCAGACCCTGGTATGCAAAATACCGGTTGTCAATGAATGAAAGAGCACTATGGTGCCTGACCAGGGCGAGGCGGGTAGGCTATGTACGTCCTCGTCGGCTTGGCTCGGTCACTGCGTGGCCGGTATGGCATTGCCTGTTCCCGAAGGCATGCGCAAAGCCGTCGCGTACAGATTTCAGATTTATCAGCAAAAATCCGGTGGTTGAGAGGTGTACCCCTCGTTTCCACGGCAAATTTGCGCCTATGCAACAATATGCACTTAGGGGCATGGCAGACCCGTATTTGCGTCCGCGAGATATTGTTTTCGCATAGCTCAGACAGATTCTTCATCGCCTGAACGAGATCTTGAGTTTAATCCCCGTTTGCTGCATTGCGGCGACGATTTTTCTGCAACTCGGTCTTGACGGGCTCATACGTACGAGAGAGGCTGGTATTCCACATACCAGAATGCTGACGACGCCAAAGGGTCGGCATTCGCCAAGACTGGAAGCCGGGCAACCGGCTCCTACGCCTCGAGTGAAGCAAAATAGAACAACGCGGAGGACGACAATGACGAGGGCGGAAACAACGAGTGGGCGAGTATCCGATGGATACCGCTGGGGTCAGCTGGTGATCGGCGTGATCTGCATGGTGATGATCGCCAACCTGCAATACGGCTGGACGTTCTTCGTGCCGGACATCCAGAAGAAGTTCGGCTTCGACCGGGCGGCGATCCAGTGGGCCTTCACCCTGTTCGTGCTGTTCGAGACCTGGCTGGTCCCGATCGAGGGCTGGTTCGTGGACAAGTACGGCCCGCGCGTGGTCGTGCTGTTCGGCGGCGCGCTCTGCGGCATCGGCTGGGTCATCAACTCCTACGCCGCCTCGCTCAACATGTTCTATCTCGGCCAGGTCGTGGCCGGCATCGGCGCCGGCGCCGTCTACGGCACCTGCGTCGGCTCGGCCCTGAAGTGGTTCCCCGACAAGCGGGGCCTGGCCGCCGGCATCATCGCCGCCGGCTTCGGCGCCGGCTCGGCGCTGACCGTCGCCCCGATCCAGTGGATGATCGCCGACCACGGCTTCCAGGCCGCCTTCTTCAACTTCGGCATCGGCCAGGGCCTCGTCGTCTGCGCGCTCGCCTTCTTCTTCACCTCGCCCAAGAAGGGCCAGGTGCCGGAGGTCGTGGCCAACGCCAACATCATCCAGACCCGGCGCAACTACACCCCCGGCGAAGTCGCCCGCCAGCCGATCTTCTGGCTCATGTACTTCATGTTCGTCATCGTCGGCGCCGGCGGCCTGATGATCACCGCCAACCTCAAGCCCATCGCCTCCGATATCGGCGTCGACAAGGTGCCCGTCACCATCATGGGCATCACCATGGTGGCCATCACCTTCGCGGCCACCATCGACCGCGTGCTCAACGGCCTGACCCGCCCGTTCTTCGGATGGGTCTCCGACAAGATCGGCCGCGAGAACACCATGTTCATCGCCTTCGCCATGGAAGGCTTCGGCATCTACATGCTCTACCTCTGGGGCCACGACCCGCTGTGGTTCGTCCTGCTCTCCGGCTTCGTGTTCTTCGCCTGGGGCGAGATCTACTCCCTCTTCCCCTCCACCTGCACGGACACGTTCGGCACCAAGTTCGCCGCCACCAATGCCGGCCTGCTCTATACCGCCAAGGGCACCGCCGCCCTCCTGGTCCCGGTCGCCAACTACCTCCAGCAGGCCACCAACAGCTGGGACGGCGTCTTCCTCGTCGCCGCAGGCGCCAACATCCTCGCATCCCTCCTCGCCATCGCCGTGCTGAAGCCCTGGCGCAAGCGGGTGGTGGCCCAGGCGCTGGCCGTCTCCGACGAGACCAAGCCTGCCCCCCGCGTGGTCGCTGCCTGAACTCAGGCTGAGCCACCGACCACGAACAGAGTGCGGGGGCCGGACGCCAAGTCCTGGCCCCCGCACCCGTTTCATCGCCCCGTGATCGCCCTCGCAGGAGATGTCCGATGCCGCCGACCTGGCGCCCGATGCACACGGCCCCACAGATCGTGGAGCGGATCTGGCTCAACCACCTGACCCTCGGTCCGATCCTGGCCGAGGGTCGCCCCGGTCGCTGGTACGCCCCGAGTGCGGCACGCCAAGTCTGGCGTTGGTATCGCCCCGCTGGGCAGGACAATCTGGAACCTTTCGCCGGCTGGCTCCCCTACGGGGCACTCGCGATGGAGGGGAAAGACGCAGCCTCGCTGGATGTCTCGCGTAACGGCCTCCCGGTTACGCATCCCATCGGAGGGCAACAGGACCGCACCACGTCCTTAGGGGGATAAACGCACGGCTACCGGGCCCGGTTTGGCCCAGGCCGCGCTCGTTCACCCATCGCGCCGCCGATTATCCGCGTCGGTCATGCTAGGGCCGACCCACCAATGAGATGGGGAAAGTCCTTGGCCGTCGATCTGCCGGTTCAGCTTCTGCGCCCGAGCGATCAGCTCGTTTATGACGACTCGCGATCGGTCGTACTCTCCTCGGCGATGACTCCGATACAGGACTAGAATTTCATCACTTCAGAGCCACGACCGCTCATGTCGCTCGCCTTCCGCTTGAGAGATTCGATCGCGGCCCGTTTCGGCGTGAAGGCGATCGGCGGCTTTTCCGGTGAACGCCGGATCCAAGCGCACGCGGGTGAAACGTTGGACTTCTTCCTGGTGGAACACAGCGCCCCGGATATGCTGGTTCTCACCGTGCGGGACCGCCACCTCGTCGGTCGTCATCCACAATGCCTTTGATTGGGTCTGCATGGTGCCGGTCGCGCCGATCCATCGCTTGATCCTCACCGCCGACCTGCGGCGTTTGACGAACTCGTTGGGGCAGGAAGCCGTGCGTCCCGGTACGTAGGTCGTTCACTCGAACAGGGCCGGCGCTCGATCAACGATGCCGACGACGCAGCCGTCCTGCTGCGGCCTTGTCCCATCCCAAAAGAAAACGGCGCGCCTCGCGGCACGCCGTTTTCCTCAATCCACGGCCCGTCCGAGGACGGGCCGCTTTGCATCTGTCTTAGACGGCGCGTGCCTGGTGCAAGCGCTCGATCTGCTGCTGGGTGTAACCGAGGTCGAGCAGCACTTCGTCAGTGTGCTCTCCGAGGAGCGGCGAAGATTTGATCTCGACCGGCATGTCCGAGAACTTGATCGGGCTTCCGACGGTGAGATACGAGCCGAGCTTGGGGTGCTGCACCTCGACGATGGTGCCGCTGGCGCGCAGCGACGGATCGACCGAGAGTTCCTTCATCGACAGGACCGGCGAACACGGGATGTCGAACTTGCGCAGGATGTCGACCGCCTCGAACTTGGTCTTGTCAGCGAGCCATTCCTCGATCGTGCCGAAGATGTCCATGATCTTGTCCTGGCGGGCACGGGCGGTGTTGTAGGCCGGATCTTCGATCCACTCTTCGCGGCCGATCGCCTTGCAGATTGGGGCCCAGGCATGGCCCTGGATCGTGAAGTAGATGTAGGCGTTCGGGTCGGTTTCCCAGCCCTTGCACTTCAGCACCCAGCCCGGCTGCCCGCCGCCGCCCGCATTACCGCCGCGCGGCACCACGTCGGTGAACTCGCCATGCGGATACTGGGGGTATTCCTCAAGGTAGCCAAGGGCGTCGAGGCGCTGCTGGTCGCGCAGCTTCACACGGCAGAGGTTCAGCACCGAATCCTGCATCGACACGGCGACCTTCTGGCCCTTGCCGGTCTTGTTCTTCTGGTGGAGCGCCGTGAGGATGCCGATGGCGAGATGCATGCCGGTGTTCGAGTCACCGAGAGCGGCGGCGCTGACGGTGGGGGGGCCGTCCCAGAAGCCGGTGGTGGAGGCGGCGCCGCCGGCGCATTGGGCGACGTTCTCGTAGACCTTCAGGTCCTCGTAATGGTGGCCGTCCGAGAAGCCCTTCACCGAAGCCAGGATCATGCCCGGGTTGAGTTCTTGAATGCGGGCCCAAGAGAAGCCCATGCGGTCGAGGGCACCGGGACCGAAATTCTCGACCATCACGTCGGATTGCTTGATGAGGTTCTCGAGAACTTCCTTGCCCTCGGGGGTCTTGGTGTCGAGGGTCAGCGAACGCTTGTTCGAATTCAGCATGGTGAAGTAAAGGGCGTCGGCATCCTCCACGTGGCGCAGCTGCGTCCGTGTCACGTCTCCGGCACCGGGACGCTCGACCTTGATGACGTCGGCGCCGAACCAGGCGAGAAGCTGCGTGCAAGCAGGGCCAGCCTGGACGTGAGTGAAATCGATGATCTTGGTGCCTTCAAGCGGCTTGCTCATCTCGACGTTCTCCCTTTCGATCGTCATGCAACGATAATGGATCGGATAGTTCGAATGTCCGGTTCTGATCCGGAACTCGTGTTGGCCGGTATTCTGGCGAAACTTTTAGCTTTTCGCGCCTCCACTTAAACGGCAGCGCTTTCGAGCTCGCTCAGACGCTTGCGCATCTGACGTTCGTCGTTCCAGCGCCGGGTCTCATCGCGGATGATGGCGAGGATTCCAGTCACTGCGCCGTCAGAACCGTGAAGGAGTCCGACGGTGAAGGCGATCGAGAGTGATCGGCCGTCTTTGTGAAGCGCCGGCACGCGCAGCACCTCGGTGCCGTAGCGGGTGATGCCGGTCCGCATTGTCTTGGCGTAACCATCCCAGTGACGCTGGCGCTGGCGTTCCGGGGTGATCAGATCGAGGGATTGGCCGAGCGCCTCGGATGACGAGAACCCGAAGATCCTCTCCGCCGCCGCGTTCCACACGACGATCGCACCGTCCGGATCGGAGACGACGATGGCGTCTCCGGCGGCTTCGATCAGTTGAGAGACGTCGATACCGGCGAAATTTGCTTGATCCGACATGGCTTGTTTCGCGTCTTCGAGTGAAACGTCGTCCATCGACTTAGGCAGCAGGTACGGCCGTCAAACGCGATGAGGGATTTCACTTGAGACGCGCGATGCTTCGTTCGCAGTCGTGGTCGCGATTTCGGCTTCCGTCTGGAATATATTGCGGTTGCGAATGCTGCATTGCATCATCGTGATCGCTTCCTCCATTTCGCGGAAAGGTCAAACCCCGTCCGTGAGATGTTCCGCGCACTTGCTTTTTCTGTGCGTCTACTGTTGGTATTTGGTATGCCAATGAGGGCGGGCTGTCAACACGCGGGCAAGGAGGGGGAATGAGATGGAACTCGCCTTTGCTTCTCGTTCGTTGCCTTGCCAGTCGCTGCTTTGCCGCTTCAGTGCGCACGCGGCGGCTAGGCGAGCCGAGAGGAGACGTCCCGGATGGGCAGTGACGGCAGCATCACGATCAGGCAGATCGAGGGCTATCGGTTCGAGATCGATTTTGGGGAAGCCTTCCCGAACCTCGCCGTTGACGAGGCGCCACCCTATGGCGGGGGGGAGGGGCCTTACCCCGAGCAGATCCTGGTCGCCAGCGTCACCAACTGTCTGTGCGCGAGCCTGGTCTTCGCCCTCGGCAAATTCAAACAGGACGCAACCGGGCTCGCAGCGCGATCGAGCTTTCGCGTGGAACGCAACGCGGATGGTCGCCTGAGGATCAGCGGGATCGAAGTCGGCATCGCGCTGAGCGCTCCGGCGGAAACAATGCCACGGCTCGACAAGGTTCTCGAGCAGTTCGAGCGCTTCTGTACCGTCTCCGAGAGCGTCAAAGCGGGGATTCCGGTCACCGTAGCGGTGCGCGACTCGGCTGGTACGCTGCTGAAGTAGCCGTGTAACAAGAGGAAAACGCCATGGACCACGTGCTAGCAGAAACCCCAGAAGACCTTGCCCGTCTCTTCAACGAAAGGGCCAATGCCGGCGATGTGGAGGGGTTGGTCGCCCTCTACGAACCGGATGCCGTGCTGGCTGCCGGAAAGGTGGTCGCGACGGGACATCAGGAGATCCGGGCCTTCTACACCGACCTTCTGGCGCGGCGCTCCGAGTTCCCGGCCGCAGAGACGCTGCCGAGCATTCGCAACGGGGGGATTGCGATGACCTTCGCGCGCCTACCGAACGGAACGATCTCGGTGGAGACCGCACGGAAGCAGGAGGCCGGCGGCTGGCTGTGGATCATCGATCAACTGAAGATCAAGCCTTTGAGCGAAGCCAAGCCGGATTGACGCGGCAGCTTAGGCAAGGGGCGCCGACCGCAGAGAACGACCGACGCCCGCACCATGTCACCGAACGACGCGAGGCTCGCCGCATGATCGACCCTAAACTCGCAGGACGTCTCGCTTTTGCGCATCGTCTGCCGACTAGGGAGCCCATGCCTCCGGGCCGCCATCCGCTCGGTCTATTCGATGAGCGCGACGCCATGCTGATCGTGCCGCCGAGGATCAATCCGCGACGGCCAACTCCCCTCGTCGTACTCTTTCATGGCGGCGGCGGGAGTGCGGAGAAGATCCTGCCCATGCTCGAAAAGCATGCGGAGGCGCGCGGATTTCTGCTCCTCGCTCCACAATCCGTATTCCCGACCTGGGATCTCGTCATCGGCGGTCACGGGCCGGACCGCGAGCGGCTCGACCTCGCTTTGACCGAGGTAGCGTCACGCTTCATGCTCGATCCGCTGCACATCGTCTTCGCCGGCCATTCCGATGGCGGGAGCTACGCTCTCTCCTCCGGCCTCGCCAATGGCCATGTCGTCACCCACCTCATCATCTCCTCGGCCGGGTTCCTGTCGGTACATCTGCAGGCCGGGTCACCACGCATCTTCATCTCACATGGGACACGGGACGAGCAGATACCCATCGATCGCAGCGCACGGGTGCACACTTCGAAACTGAGGGACGTTGGCTACGATGTGACCTCTGTGGAGTATGATGGGCCACACCCCTACCAGCCTGAGGTTGTAACGCAGGCGGTGGAGTTCGTGTTCGGCTGACCGAGCCGGCAAGCGAGAAACCCGAAGATCGCCGGCGGATCGAAGCAGGCTCGGCTCGCGTTCAAAAATCATGGATTCGAGCGACCGTGTCATCGTGGAGCAGCAACCGGGAAGCCCTGGGTGGCGAGCGCAGGCACACCCTCCAGGAACCGAAAAAGGAGGGCGCGACGAGGCCAGGATCAGCCGGCTCGGCGAACGTATCGCGCGCCTTCGCAAGGGCTTGCCGCTACGACGCCGCCTCATCGATGGTTTGGTGCACGGCCTTTTATCCGCTGGCGCGGCGGTGCTGGCTTATCTGCCGACCCAGGCGCTGAATCAGCGTGAGGGGTTCTGGTCGGCAATCACTGCCATCGCCGTACTCCAGACCGAGTTCCGCGCGACGCGGAAAGTCGGGCGGGACCAATTGCTCGGTGCGGCCACGGGGGGCCTCATCGGCCTCGGTATCTGGCTCGGCCTCGGGCAGCATCTGGCTTCCTATGCCCTCGCAGTCATCCTGTCGCTCACGGCCTGCTGGTTGCTGAATGTGGCGAGTGCGGCCCGGCTCGCCGGGATCACCGCGACCATCATCCTGCTCGTACCCCATGACGGAACGGCGCAGCATATCTTCGGCTCGCGCGTCATGGAGGTGGGCTGGGGCGTCACCGTAGCGATCATCGTCGGCTGGCTCGCCACGCGGCTGGCTAGATCGGCCCCTGACGTCATCGGAAAATGACGAAACCGGATCTGTTCAGAGCAGCGCTCGATCGAGGCGAATGATCCGGCATGGATCGCCGCGCTTCGCGGCCGGAGCGCCGGGTGGGCGAACCAGGAGCGCTTCGGATTGACCGAGGACCGAGAGCATCGAGGAATCCTGGCGCGTTTCGGCGTACGCCATCGGACGTCCGTCATCCGCGATTTCGATCCGCGCCCGCATGTAGTCCTGGCGGATATCGTTGGCCGGCATGTCCGCCCCGAGCAGGGCCGGCTCGCTGCGGTCGGCCCCGGCCTTGGGGTCGCCAAGAAGAGCCCGGATCGCCGGCACGACGAAGAGCAGGCCGCAGACTACGGCGGAGACGGGATTACCCGGTAAACCGATGACCATCATCGGACCGAGGCGCCCATGCATCAGTGGCTTTCCGGGGCGGAGGGCCACTCGCCAGAAACTAAGTTCCAGCCCCTCGCGATGCAGAGCCGCCTGGACGAGGTCGTGATCACCCACGGAGGCGCCGCCTAGGGTCACCAGAAGGTCTGCTTTCGCGTCCCGCGCCCGGCCCAGTGCGGCTTCGAGGGAGGCGAGGCTGTCTCCGGCAATGCCGAGATCGATGGGTTCCGCGCCTGCCTCGCGGGCAAGGCTCGCCACCGCCAATCCATTCGAGGCGACGATCTGGTCCCAGCAGGCCGGTTCTCCCGGCGCCACGAGTTCGTCGCCGGTGGCGAGGATCGCGACCCGAGGCCGGCGGCGAACCTGGAGAGTGGCGTGACCACCCGCGGCCGCGAGGGCAAGCCGGCGCGCATCCAGGCACTCCCCCGCCCGCAAGAGCAGATCGCCCGACCGGAAATCGAGACCGGGAACGCGGATATGGCGCTTGGCGGCGACCGTTTCCTTCGCCGTGACCACATTGTCCGAGACGTCGGCATTCTCCTGAATGAGGATCGTGTCGGCCCCCGTGGGCACTGGAGCCCCCGTGAGGATCCGTACCGTCTCGCCGGGGCCGATCGTGCCCGAGAAGCCGTGGCCCGCAGCGCTCATGCCGATGAGCGCCAGTTTTGCCGGAACGGCGGCCACATCCTCGGAACGCACCGCATAGCCATCCATAGCGGAGGCGGGGAAGGGCGGCTGGGTCCGTAGGGCGGCCACATCGTCGGCCAGGGTCCGGCCGTAGGCGTCGGCTACCGGTACCGTCTCGGCTGCCACTGGCTCGGCGGCACTGGCGAGGATGCGCGCGAGCGCCTCCTCCACCGGAATGAGTTTGCTCACGAAGCGCCCTCGGCCCGGTACGAGCCCGACTTTCCGCCATCCTTGGAGACTAGGTGGATGCCTTCGATCCGCATGGCGCGATCGGCTGCCTTCACCATGTCGTAGATCGTGAGGCAGGCAACCGAGACGGCGGTGAGGGCCTCCATCTCGACCCCGGTCGGACCGATCACCTTGACCTCTGCGGTCACGCGAAGGCCTGGCAGGGAATCGTCCGGCTCGCATTCCACCCGGACCTTGGAGATCAGCAGCGGATGGCACAGCGGGATGAGTTCATGCGTGCGTTTCGAGGCCATGATGCCCGCGAGCCTCGCTGTGCCGATTACGTCGCCCTTCTTGGCATCGCCTTCGCGGATCAGGCGCAGCGTTTCGGGCAGCATCACCACCACGCCTTCGGCGCGAGCGATGCGGGTGGTGGCGGCCTTGTCTGAGACGTCGACCATGTTGGCGGCACCGGCCGCATCGAGATGCGTGAGGCTGCTCATTTGCCGGCCTTACCGAAGAGCAGGCGTTTCGTCGCCTTGGTCACGTCCGCTTCGCGCATCAGGCTTTCCCCGACGAGGATCGTCCGAAGTCCACCCTTTTCGAGGCGCAGGACATCGTCGTGCCCGCTGATGCCGCTCTCCGCGACAGCGATACGGTCCTCTGGCACGCCCTTGGCAACGCGGATGGCCGTATCGAACGAGACCTCGAATGTCTTGAGGTCGCGGTTGTTGATGCCCAGCAGCCGGGTGCCGAGCGGAATGGCGCGGGCGAGTTCCTCCTCGTCATGGACCTCGACCAGCACATCCATGCCGAGATCGTGCGCGGTCTCGACGATGGCCAGCGCCTCGTCGTCATCGAGGCACGCCATGATGGCCAGAACGCAATCGGCGCCCCAGGCACGAGCCTCGAACACCTGGTAGGGTTCGAACAGGAAATCCTTGCGCAGCACGGGCAGCGAACAGGCGTCCCGCGCCTCGGTGAGGTATTCCGGCTTGCCCTGGAAGGAGGGCGTGTCGGTGAGCACCGACAGGCAGGTTGCACCGCCCGTCTCGTAGGCGGCGGCAAGCACGGCGGGATCGAAATCGGCGCGGATCAGGCCTTTTGACGGCGACGCCTTCTTCACCTCAGCGATGAGCGCGGGTCGACCCTGCGCGATATGAGCAGCGATCGCGTCGGCGAAGGGCCGGACCGGCGAGGCTTTCTCGATGCGCTTCTCGAGCTTCGCGAGCGGTACGCGCAGCTTGGCTTCGGCGATCTCGCGGCGCTTATAGGCCTCGATCCGCGCAAGCACGTCACGCCGGTCGGTGGTGGCCGGTGGTGCAACGACGTCCGCAATGGGTTTCGCCTCGCTCATCGGGGCCTCTTTCATGTGTTCGAGACCGCCACGAGGCGTGCAAGGGTTGCTCGTGCCGCGCCGTCATCAATGGCGGAAGCGGCACGGGCCACACCTTCGCTCAAGGTCTGCGCGGAACCGGCGACGACGAGGCCGGCCCCCGCATTGAGAACGGCGATGTCGCGATAGGCGTTGCGCTCGCCCGCGAGGACGGCGTTCAGCGCGTGCGCATTATGGTCGGGATCGCCGCCGCGCAGATCCTCGAGAGTCCAGAGCGGCAGGCCGACTTCGCGCGGATCGATCGTGAAACGGCCGATCCGCCCGTCCTCCAGGGTGACCACCGGCGTCGGCCCGGTGACGGTGATTTCGTCGAGCCCGTCCGACCCGTGCACCGTCCAGACCCGCGTGCTGCCGAGTTCGCCCAATACACGCGTCAGGGGTTCGGCCCAGGCCTCGGTGGAGACGCCTAGAAGCTGGCGCTCGACACCGGCCGGATTCGAGAGCGGCCCGAGCAGATTGAAGATCGTCCGCGTCGGAAGTTCGGAGCGCACCGGCGCCACATGGCGCATGGCGCCGTGATGGGTCTGAGCGAACATGAAGCAGAGGCCGGCCCGGGCGAGGCAGCGGGCCAGCCCGTCCGGTTCGAGACCGATTTTCACGCCAAGGGAGACGAGGACATCGGCCGCGCCGGATCGCGAGGTGGCCGCGCGGTTGCCGTGCTTGGCCACCGGCACGCCGCAGGCCGCCGTGAGGATCGCGGCGAGAGTCGAGACGTTGTAGCTGCCCGAATGGTCGCCGCCGGTGCCGACGATGTCGATGGCGCCGGGAACCGGGGCCACGCGTACCATCCGCGCCCGCATGGCCTCCACCGCGCCGACGATCTCGTCCTCGGCTTCGCCACGCACCTTCAGGGCGATGAGGAAGGCGCTGGCCTGGACCGGCGTCACCTCGCCCGAGAGCAGGTCGTCGAAGGCGGCGCGCGCCTCCGCCCGGTCGAGGCTCGACCCGGCCGCGACTTTCGCGAGGAGCGGCTTGAAAGTGTCCATGGCTCGGAAGCGTCAATCAAAATTGATCGATGCGTCAATGCACGCCGGACCCGCGCTTGTCACGTCCCGCGTTCCAGGCCGCAGCAATGTCGAGGAAGTTACGCAGGATCTGCGAGCCGTGATGCGAGAGGATGCTCTCCGGGTGGAACTGCACGCCGTGGACAGGCAGCGTCGCGTGTTCCAGCGCCATGATGAGCCCGTCCGCTTCCGCCGTGACGACGAGATCCTGCGGACACCCGCCGCGCTCCACTACGAGCGAGTGATACCGCGTGGCATCGAAGGGGCCGTTCAGCCCGCGAAAGACCCCCGTTGCCCTGTGGGTAATGCTCGAGACTTTGCCATGCATGGGCTTTGGCGCCCGCACCACGTCGCCGCCGAAGGCCTGCCCGATCGCCTGGAGGCCGAGGCAGACTCCGAAGATCGGCACCTCGCCGGAGAGGTCGCGCACCACGTCGAGGCAGATACCCGCCTCGTTAGGCGTGCACGGCCCCGGCGACAGCACCACCGCATCGGGCGCGCGCTCGCGGATCTCGTCGATGGTGACCTGATCGTTGCGCACGACATCGATCGATCCGCAAAGCGGCCCGATGAGATGGACGAGATTCCAGGTGAAGGAATCGTAGTTGTCGATGACGAGGACGTTGGCCATGATCGCGCTTCTCTTGATCCCCCTCGTGTGACTAGGTGAGCCGAGAGGGTCAAGCGTTCTCGCGCCGCGTCCGCTCTCAGACCCCGATCGTCGGATGCCGGCCGTCGGTTCCGTCCCCCAGATGCGCGCGGATGAAGGCACCGGCGCTCGCCAGCGATTGTCGCCCCTCGGCAAGCTGAGGATAGAACATGTGCCAGGCATGGATCATGTGCGGCCAGACTTGGAGCGTCACGGCGACGTCCGCCGAGGCGGCCACCCCGGCGAGGCGAAGGGAATCGTCCAGCAGGGTCTCGGCGCTGCCGACCTGGACCAGCATCGGCGGCAGGCCTCCGAGTTCGGCATGAAGCGGCGAGATCAGCGGGATCGCAGCATTCTTTCCTGCGGAATAGGCCTCCGCGAGTTCCGTCAGGTATTCCCGCTGGATCAGGGGGTCGACCGCCGCCTTGGTGTCCATGCTGGCACCGGTCATCTCCAGATCGACCCAGGGCGATGTGAGCCACAGACAGCGCGGAAGCGGCAGACCGGCATCACGCAGCGAGAGGGCCGTCGCGACGGCAAGCCCGCCGCCGGCACTCTCCCCGGACAGGACGATGTTCCTGGGGCTGACACCCGATTCGAGCAGGAAGCGGTAACCCGCCAGGGCGTCATCGAGGGCCGCGGGAAACGGATGTTCCGGCGCGAGCCGGTAATCCAGGGCCAGCGTGCGCGCTCCGGCGGCGCGGCCGGTCTCGGCCATCATGTGCCGGTGACTGTTGAGCGACCCGGACACGTATCCGCCGCCATGCAGGAACAGGACGACGCGGGTCGGGTCCGCCCCCGGGCTCACGGTCCATTCGGCCGCCACCCCGCCCGCATCCACGGGCACGACCGTCACGTCGGGGGGAACAGGATAATGCGCGCCGAACCCGTCGAGCCGCTCACGGCGCTCAGCGAGATTCGAAGACCGTGGACTGGCGGCGAGAAGATCCCTGATGGCATCGATCTCGGTCCCAGCCATCACGTTCCTCCACCATCGCAACCCGTCGATATACGACCGATTCGATGTCTATCGGCAATCGCGGGCCAAGCGGAAGGAGTGCCTTGGTGCGCGGAAGGACTATTGCCCCCGGCGCGCCCGGCTCGCGAACATCACCGCATCCTCTGCGGCGCGGAACAGGGCTTTGGCCTTGTTCACGCATTCCTGCTGCTCGGAGGCCGGATCGGAATCGTAGACGATGCCGGCGCCGGCCTGAACATGCATCCGCCCGTCCTTCACGATGGCGGTGCGCAGCACGATGCAGGTATCCATCTCGCCGCGTGCGCCGAAATAGCCGATGCAGCCGCCATAGGGGCCGCGCTTCTCGCGTTCGAGCTCGTCGATGATCTCCATCGCCCTGACCTTCGGCGCACCGGAGACGGTGCCCGCGGGAAACCCGGCCGAGAGGGCGTCGAGTGCGTCGTGGCTCGGATCGAGATCGCCCTCGACATTCGAGACGATGTGCATGACCTGGCTGTAATATTCGAGGAAGAACGACCCCGTTACTGTCACGCTGCCGATGCGCGAGACCCGACCGACATCGTTGCGGCCGAGATCGAGCAGCATCAGGTGCTCGGAGCGTTCCTTCGGATCGGCCAGCAGTTCCTCGGCCAGGGCTTTGTCCTCGGACGGAGTGGCGCCACGCCGGCGGGTGCCGGCGATGGGGCGGATCGTGACGCGCCCCTCTCGCACCCGCACCAGGATCTCGGGCGACGAGCACACGACCTGGAAATCCTCGAAGTCGAGGTAGCACAGGAAGGGGGCCGGGTTGGTCCGCCGCAGGGACCGGTAGAGGGCGAAGGCCGGCAGCGTGAACGGCGCCTCGAAACGCTGGGACAGTACGACCTGGAAAACGTCACCGGCGACGATGTACTCCTTCGCCCGCGCGACCATGTCGAGATAGGCGTCCGGCGAGGTGTTCGAGACCGGCTCGGGATGAGCAATGGAGCGGGGGTCGATCCGAGATTCCACCGGTAGCGGACCTTCCAGGACATCGGCCACGCGCTCCAGCCGGGCGAGGGCGCCCTCATAGGCCGCACGCGCCGAAACCCCTGCGCTCGGGCGCACCGGGCCGACCACGGTGATGATGTCGCGCACGGCATCGAACACCACCATGACGCGCGGTCGCACGAGGATCGCGTCGGGAACGCCAAGGGGATCCGGATTGGAATCACCGAGCCGCTCCATGGCCCGGACCATGTCGTAGCCGAGATAGCCGAAGAGGCCCGCCGCCATGGGCGGGAGTTCGACATCGGCATCGGCTCCGATGGCGCTTTCGGCGATGAGGGACCGGAGGCTTGCCAGCGGCGACGCGTCATCGCGCTCGAACACCGACAGGTCGCTGCCCCGTGCGGTCTCCGGTCGGCCGTCGCGACAGCGCCAGGCGAGGTCGGGGTCGAGGCCGATCATCGAGTAGCGGCCGCGCACCGCACCGCCCTCGACGGATTCGAGGAGGAAGGCCGGCCCGGCATGGACCGCCCGCAGCTTGAGGAAAGCCGCGACCGGAGTCTCCAGATCGGCCACCAGGGTCAGGTTGAGGAGGGTCGGCCGCCCTGCCTCGTAGGCCTCCGCGAAGGCGGCGTAATCCGGCTCCTGAAACATGATCGGTTCAGTACTCGCCGCCGATCGCGCGCCGGAACGCCGTCTGGTTGACGGTGATCCCCACGCTTTTCTGAACGTCGGCGATGTACTCGCCGAGGATGTCATCGATGAGGGTCGCCTGGAACCGCTTCGAGATCGCCTCGTCGGAGGGGCTGCCGGGCACGAAGGCGGGCATCGTCGCCGCCGTGACCTTGGCGACCACACGCGACTCGCCGGATTCGACCGAGACGGCCTTGTCCACCGGGACGGCGAAGAGGCGGTTGACCACGTCGGCCGAGAGGCCGTCCTTGGCCTGGCTGCGGGCGATGTCCGTGGAGGTTTGCACCTGCACGCCAACTTCCGCCGCGAGCGTGTCGATGGCCTCGCCCTTGTCCAGACGCTCGGTCAGGCTGCGTGCCTTGTCGGACAGGCGCTTGGCCACCTCGGCAGCGCGCCATTGGGCGGCTGCCTGATCGCGCACCTGGTAGAGGGGTTTGTCATGGGCTTGGTCTATGCCGGTGACGTCGACCCAGACGTAGCCGCCGGACTTCAGGCGAAGCGCCTCGGTGTCGCTCCCGATCTCGGAGCGGAACACGATCGGCAGCGTCGTGTCGCGATCCGGAATGGAATCGACGAGCTTGCCCGACGGGTCGAGTCCCTGGGCGCTCACCGCCGGCACCGTCACGAGGGTGAGGCCCCGCTCCTTGGCGATCTCGGCCAGCGGCTTGCTGTTGGCGCGCTCGTCCTCGATCGTGTCGTGGTCCTTTTCAACGGCGGTCTTGGCGCGCTCGAGAGCGATGGTCTTGCGGATCTCCGGCGCCACGTCGGCGAGGGGCTTGCGTGTCTCGGGTTCGATGGCCGTGACTCGGAGGAGCACGGTGCCGAAGCGACCCTTGACCGGGGCGCTCACGGTGTTCTGGGCAAGCGAGAAGGCGGCCTCTGCGACGGCCGGGTCGAACAGTTCGGCCTTCGTCAGGTTCCCCAGAGACAGTTCCTTCGCGTCCACGCCGCGCGCCAGAGCGACGGCCTCGAACGGCTTTTCGCCGGATTCGATCTCCTTGCGCGCCGCCTCGGCGGAGGCCTCGTCAGGGAACACGATCTGCTGGATCGTGCGCCGCTCCGGCGTGCCGTATTGCGCCTTGGCGAGCTCGTAGCGCTTCTGCACATCCTCGTCCGTGACAGCGTCGGGCTTGGCCATCGCCTGCGGATCGAGGGCAAGGAGGGTCACGGCCCGGTAGTCCGGCGCGCGGAATGCGCTCCTGTTCTCGTCGTAGAAGGTCTTCACCTCCTCGTCCGTCGGTGCGGGAATGTCTCCCGCCACGGAAGGGGGCAGCATCATGAAGGAGGCCGACCGGCGCTCGGTGGTGTAACGACGCACGGCCTCGCGCAGGGCGGCGGGGACATGAATGTCCGCGGCCACGGCCTCGGCGATCTGGAGCCGTCCGGCGGCGGCGCGCTGGTCGCGCACGAACATCGCCTCGTTGATGCCGGCGCGCTGCAGCGTCTGGAAGAAGAGCGTCTGGTCGAAGGAGCCGTTGGCCCCCTTGAAGGTCGGCTCTTCTTGAATCGCGCGCAATACTGCCGAATCCGGGATGACGAGACCGAGATCCTTGGCCTGCTGGTCGAGGGAGGCCTCGCTGATCAGCTGCGAAAGGACCTGCCGGTCGAGACCGAGGCCCCGGGCCTGTTCGGGAGTCAGGCTGCGCTGAAGCTGGCTCTGATAGCGCTGCAGCTGCAGCTGATAGGCCGAGCGCACCGCCTCCGAAGTGATCTGCGTCTTGCCCACCGTAGCCACGGTCGTGGCCGAGTTCGAGCGGAAGAAATCTTCCACCCCGAAAATCGCAACGCCAGCGATGAGGAAGGTGAAGACCACCGTAAGAATGATCTTGCCGAGCCAATGCTGGCTCGCACTACGCATGTTCTGCAGCATCGGAACGTTCGAAAATCCGTCGTGATGGCGTACCTAAGGCACGCTCCAGGCCGCCCGCGATAGACCATCCGGTGGCCCCAGCAAAGGCCGGGCGAATCCTCGAGCGCATGTTTGCGCCCGCTAGTCGGCTCTGTTACGGCCCCGCTCACGATCCGGTGAAGCCGGACCAGCAGCATCTGAGCGCGAGGAATACGATGTCGAAGTCGGGACGGCGGCCGCTGATCGCCGGCAACTGGAAGATGAACGGCCTGCGCAGTTCGGTTCCCGTGGTCGAGGCCATCCGCGACGGGCTCTCGCCCGAACTCGCATCCCGGATCGACGTCCTCGTCTGCCCCCCTTCGACGCTGATTTCTTCCTGTGTGGCGGCGGTCTACGGGTCCGCCATCGCCATCGGCGGTCAGAACCTTCATGCCAAGGCCAGCGGCGCCTTCACCGGCAGCATCTCCGCCGAGATGCTGGCCGATCTCGGGGCGAGCTACGTCATCGTCGGGCATTCGGAGCGCCGCGCCTATCACCACGAGACCGACGATGGCGTGCATGCCAAGGCATTGGGTGCCCGCCGCGCCGGACTCTGCGGCATCATCTGCGTCGGCGAGACGCAGGAGGAACGGGAAGAGGGCCGGACGCTCGATATCGTCCGCGCCCAGCTCGCCATCGGCGTCCCCAAGGGGGCGAAGGCCTCCGATACGGTCATCGCCTACGAGCCTGTCTGGGCCATCGGCACCGGCCTGACCCCGACCCCGTCCGACATCGCCGAAGTCCATGCTTCCCTGCGTGAGATGCTCGGACAACTCATCGGCGCGGAAGCCGCCAAGGTCCGTATCCTCTATGGCGGTTCGGTGAAGCCGGGTAACGCCCGCGAATTGATGGCGGTAGAGAATGTGGACGGGGCGCTGGTCGGAGGCGCCAGTCTCGTCGCCTCCGACTTCCTGGGGATAGCGGCCGCCTACGCCTGAAACATTCGCCGCCCTGGGGCGATGCAGGATTTGGCGTGAGACACCATCTCGTGTAGGAGCCTGCCCTTTGCGGACGTTCCTCGCCGGGCCTCTTCGGGCGCCGGATACGGCCTACGTGGTTCACGGACCAGGAACATCGGACTGAAACGACATGAATGCCGTCCTGATCTCCATTCACCTCATCGTGGTTCTCGCACTCATCGCCGTGGTCCTGCTGCAGCGCTCTGAGGGCGGACTCGGGCTCGGCGGTGGTAGCAGCGGTGGCGGCGTGTCGGGGTTCATGACCGGACGTGGCCAAGCCAACGCCCTCACGCGGGCTACAGCGATCCTGGCGGCCCTGTTCTTCACGACGAGCATGACCCTCGCGGTGATCTCCCACCGGAGCGCCGCGCCGAAGTCGATCCTCGACGGAGCCGCGACGACGCAGCCGGCGGCGCCCAACGGCAATATTCTCGAGACCCTTCGTCCCGGTCAGGGCGCTGGCCAGACCGCGCCGGCTCAGCCTGCCACGCCCGAAGCGCCCCAGTCGCGCTGATCGAAGGTCGATGCGGAATGACGGCTCGGACACCTCTCGCTCCGAACCGTCCCCACCCGGCGTTCCACAGAATCCGAACCGATGCAGCCCTGCCGCCACCAGCGGCGGGGTCGTTTGAAGTTTGTCGAATCATCCACCCTTGTTTATGAGCCGAAGCCCATGACGCGGTACGTATTCATCACCGGCGGCGTGGTCTCCTCGCTCGGCAAGGGCCTCGCATCTGCGGCTCTCGCAGCTCTCCTGCAGGCGCGCGGCCACACGGTCCGCCTGCGCAAGCTCGACCCCTACCTGAACGTCGATCCGGGCACGATGAGCCCGACGCAGCACGGCGAGGTCTTTGTTACCGACGACGGTGCGGAGACCGATCTCGACCTCGGCCATTACGAGCGTTTCACCGGTCTTCCGGCGACTAAGGCCGATAACATCACCACCGGTCGCATCTATCTCGACATCATCACTAAGGAGCGGCGCGGCGATTATCTCGGCGCGACGATCCAGGTCATCCCTCACGTCACCAACGCCATCAAGACGTTCGTACTCGATGGAAACGAAGCATTCGATTTCGTCCTCGTCGAGATCGGCGGCACGGTGGGCGACATCGAAGGCCTTCCGTTTTTCGAGGCGATCCGCCAGCTCGGCCAGGAATTGCCGCGCGGCACTGTCGCCTTCGTCCATCTGACTCTGCTGCCCTACATTCCCTCGGCAGGCGAATTGAAGACCAAGCCGACGCAGCATTCCGTCAAGGAACTCCGCTCCATCGGTATCCAGCCGGACATCCTGCTCTGCCGCTGTGACCGTCCGATTCCGGTGGAAGAGCGGCGCAAGCTCGGTCTGTTCTGCAACGTGCGTGAGACCGCCGTCATTGAGGCGCGCGACGTGGCGTCGATCTATGACGTGCCGCTTTCCTACCGCGAGGCCGGCCTCGACCGTGAGGTGCTCGCGCATTTCGGCATCGAACCGAAGGGCGAACCGGATCTCGTGCGCTGGACGACGATCTCCGAGCGCGTGCGCAATCCCGAAGGCGAGGTCTCCATCGCCATTGTGGGTAAATATACGGGCCTCAAGGACGCCTATAAGTCCCTGTCCGAGGCGTTGACGCATGGCGGCATCGCCAACAATGTGAAGGTGAACCTCGAATGGATCGAATCCGAGGTCTTCGAGCGTGAAGATCCGGCGCCGTTCCTTGAAGGTATCAACGGCATTCTCGTCCCCGGCGGCTTCGGACAGCGCGGCGCAGAGGGCAAGATCCGCGCGGCCCGTTACGCCCGTGAGCGCAAGATCCCATATTTCGGTATCTGTTTCGGCATGCAGATGGCCGTGATCGAAGCGGCTCGCTCCCTGGCCGGGGTTGAGGACGCCAATTCCACGGAATTCGGGGAGACCGGCGAGCCTGTGGTCGGCCTGTTGACCGAATGGCTCAAGGGCAACGAACTGGAGCGGCGCGCTGCACAGGGCGATCTCGGCGGCACCATGCGGCTCGGTGCCTACAAGGCCACCCTCGGTGCGGATACCAAGATCGCCGAGATTTACGGCGGCACCGAGATTTCCGAGCGTCACCGGCACCGCTACGAGGTCAACATGGCCTATCGCGAGCGGCTGGAAGCCAAGGGCCTGCGGTTCTCGGGGCTATCACCGGACGGTCTGCTTCCCGAGACGGTGGAACATGCAGGCCACCCCTGGTTCATCGGCGTGCAGTTCCACCCGGAACTGAAGTCGCGGCCGTTCGAGCCACATCCGCTGTTCAAGAGCTTCATCTCGGCCGCCATCGTGCAGAGCCGGCTGGTCTGAGGGAGGGGCGGGCGCCATGGTCTCGATCTCGGGTCTGCCCGCCTTCATCGCCTATGTGGCGGCGGCGTTCGGCCTCGTGGCGGTCTATCTCGCGGTCTACCTGTCGGCGACGTCCCATCGCGAGATCGCGCTGATCCGCGCCAACAATGCCTCGGCCGCCATCGCGCTGGGCGGAAGCCTCATCGGCTATACGCTGCCGCTCTCGGTGGCGATCTATAACGCTCAATCGATCCTCGACTGCATCGTCTGGGGCCTCGTCGCCCTCATCGTGCAGATCCTGGCCTATTTCGTCGTGCGGCTGATCCTGCCGGACCTCTCGCGGCGCATCGAAGCCGGTGAGATCGCTGCATCCATCCTGCTCGCCGCGTCGTCTCTGGCGGGCGGCATCGTCAACGCGGCATCCATGACTTACTGAGCCGGCGTTCGGGGAAATGTCCCATCGCCGGTTTCAAACGGCCAAGCTCGATCCTACATTCGGGTCTGTGCGGCATCGTGCCGTGAGGGAGCGGATCGTCGAAAGGCGGTCCTCAGTAGGATGCCATCCGAGGCCGATACTCCGACACCCGTAAAGCCGCCGCGCCTCATGCGCTCGCAGACGGTGACCCTCGTCATGCTGGCGGGTGCGGGCGCCGCCGCCTTCGGGCTTGCTCGTCTCGATCCGTCGCAGGACGAAGAATCCGTGCTCGTCTATGCGAATGCGGACGCCTGTATCGCCGGAACCAGGCGAACGGAGGAGGATTGCCGGAGCGAGTACCTGACGGCGCGTGCCGCCTATCCCGAGGTCGCACCGCGTTACGCCATGGTGACCGATTGCGAGGCGCATCACGGCCCATCGCATTGCCTGCCCGGAGACGGCGTCGCCGTGAGTGCTGCCGGACGCTTCGTCCCGAGGATGGCCGGCTACGTCATCGGCAGGCGGATCGATCAGAACCTGCCGCCACAGCCGATCTTCGACCATGCTCCGAATTCGGAAGCGTCCCATAGCGGAAGCGCCGGCCACTCGGGTGGCGCCGGCTATTGCACGAGTTGGGGCGGACGGATCACCACGTCTTCGGGCGGTGCGTCCTCCAGCGCGCGGGTCGCGTCTTCGGCGGTGCGCAAGGTCGCATACGGTGGCTTTGGAAGCACGGGCCGTTCGTTCTCGTCGCACGGCTGGTCGAGCCATGGAAGCGGCGGCTGATGCGGCGCGTGCCCATCGGCGAACGACCGGATTGGCGGGAGACCGCGCGCCGGCATGGTTTCACCTTCCACACCTTCGATGGCGAAGCGTATTGGTCCGAGAGCCACGCCTACGCTTTCAAGCTGGCTGAGATCGAGGACGATCTCGAAGCGCCGAGCACCGAGATCCACGCCCTGTGCCTCGCTTTCGTCGCCGATGCGGTGGAGGACGAGCGGATCCTGGCCTCGCTCGACATTCCTTCCCATGCCTGGGACGCGATCCGCGCGAGCTGGAGGCGGGGAGACCCCTCCCTCTATGGACGCCTGGATTTCTCCTACGGAGGGGCATCCGCCGGGCCGGCAAAGCTCCTCGAATACAATGCCGACACGCCCACAGCCCTCTACGAGTCCGGCGTGTTTCAATGGCTCTGGCTGGAAGAAGGGCTGCGAACCGGCTCGCTCCCCGAGACAGCCGACCAGTTCAATTCCCTTCACGAAAAGCTGATCGCCCGGTTCCGCACGCTTCGCGGTGACGGAGCGATGGCCTTCACCGCTTATGCCGTTGAGCCCGAGGACAGGGGGACGGTGGCGTATCTCGAAGATTGCGCGCGCCAAGCGGGGCTCGCGACCTGCTTCCTCGACCTCTCCGACATCGGACGTGACGAGGACGGACGCTTCGTCGACCGGGTCGATGCGCCGATCCCGCGCCTGTTCAAGCTCTATCCCTGGGAATGGGCCTTCAGCGACGCTTTCGGAAAGGATCTCGGCACCACGACGACCCGGTTCATCGAGCCACCCTGGAAGGCCGTCCTTTCGAACAAGGGATTGCTGGCCCATCTCCATGCGAGAGAGCCCGGCCATCCCAACCTGTTGCCCTCCTTTTTCGAGAACGATTCCCGCAAGGCGTCATTGGGCACCTCCTTCGTCAAGAAGCCGTTGGTTTCACGGGAGGGGGCGAACATCCTCATGCTGCGCGACGGTGCCGTGCTGGCACAGGATCACGGACCCTATGGCGGCGGGCGCTGCGTGCGACAGGCCCTGGCCGAATTGCCGGATTTCGAAGGCCGCCGCCCCGTGATCGGCTCCTGGATCGTAGGCGACGAACCGGCGGGGCTGTGCGTTCGCGAAAGCGCGGGACCGATCACCGGCAATTCAGCCCTGTTCGTCCCTCACTTCATCGAGCCTGGTTGAGAGCGGCAACCCGCCGCTTTCAAATCGGCGGCTTTACCCTATCCTGGTTCCCGTGACCGAAATCCTCTTCTATCATCTCCAGCAGCAGCCTCTCGAGACGGTTCTACCGAACCTCGTGGAGCGATCTCTGGAGCGCAACTGGCGCGCGGCAATCCAGGCATCGGGCGAGGAGCGGCTTCAGGCTCTCGACGATCACCTCTGGACCTATCGCGACGATAGCTTTCTGCCGCATGGGACGGATCGCGATCCGCAAGCGGCGAGCCAGCCCGTCGTCCTGACGCTCCAGGATGGTAATCCCAACGCCGCCGCCATCCGCTTTCTCGTGGATGGCGCCCCACTGCCGCCGGATGCGTCGGACTATCAGCGGATATGCATCCTGTTCGACGGTAACGATCAGGACGCGTTGCTCGGTGCGCGGGCGCAGTGGAAGCAGGCGAAGGAAGCGGGCCATGCCATCGCTTATTGGCAGCAGGACGAATCCGGACGCTGGCAGAAAAAAGCGTGAGCGCTTTTGCCCATCATTGTAGCGAGAATCGCATGAACCGAGGTTCGACCGTCACGGTTTTATGCCGGCCCGGTGGTGTGGCCAAACTGGGCACAATCCCCGCGGGGCTTCGGTCCATTCTGGCAGGCGGCACCAGGCGCCTCGCACTCGTCTTGTCCGCCATGCTCCTCGTCGCCGGGCAGCCCGCCATGGCGCAGTCCCCCCACGGTGCCGACAAGCCTCAGGAGCGGCGGGCCGCCGAACGGGGCCCAGAGGGACGCAAGCTTCCCTCCGACGTCACCACCGAGCACAGTGTCACCCTGCCGGATGGACGCCTTCTTCGCTTTACCGCCACCGCGGGCAGCCTTCCCCTCGTGGATGAGAGCGGAAAACTCCAAGCAGAGATCGCCTTCATCGCCTATCGTCTCGCGGACACGAGCGAAGCGACCCGGCCCGTCACCTTCGCGGTCAACGGCGGTCCCGGCGCGGCATCGGCCTATCTCAATATCGGCGCGATCGGCCCCTGGCGCCTTCCTCTCGACGGCACGAGCATCAGCCCCTCCACGCCGGTGAGCCTCGTCCCCAACGACGGCACTTGGCTCGATTTCACCGATCTCGTCTTCCTCGACCCGGTGGGGACCGGATACAGCCGCGCATCGGACGGCGATGCCAAGCGTTACTGGAGCGTCGACTCGGATGCGTCGGTCCTGTCCTCGGCCATCGCCCGCTGGCTGCGGACGAACGATCGGATCGCGGCACCCAAGTTCTTCGTCGGCGAGAGCTATGGCGGTTTCCGCGGGCCGCTCATCGCGGCAAAGCTGCAGGAGGAGATCGGCATCGGCCTCTCCGGCATGGTTCTCCTGTCACCCGTCCTCGATTTCGCCTGGTTGCAATCGCCGCGCACGACCCCCTGGGGCCACGTGACGAAGTTGCCGTCCTTTGCCGCCGCCGCCATCGAACGAGCCGGTGGCACGCCGAGCCGGAAGGCTCTGGCAGAGACCGAGGACTATGCCACCGGCGACTATCTCACCGACCTGCTCAAGGGCCCGTCGGACCAAGCGGCGCTGGCCCGGCTCGGCGAAAGGGTCGGAGCCATCACGGGTCTCGATCCGAACTTCGTCCGCCGCCAAGCCGGACGCCTGAGTTCGAACAGCGTCCAACGCGAGATCGGCCAGGAGGAGGGGAGGGTCGCCAGCGCCTACGATACCGGCATCACCGGATGGGATCCGGACCCGGCCGCCACATTCTCGGGCTTCGAGGACCCGCTGCTCACAGCCATGCAGGCGCCGCTGACCAGCGCCATGCTCGAACTCTACGGCACGAAACTGAACTATCGCGTGCCCGATCTTCGCTACGAACTCCTCAACGGTGCGGTCAGCCGAGGGTGGGGCTGGGGCGGCGGACGCATGGCACCGGAATCGCTCGGAGCCCTGCGCGGCGTCATGGCGCTCGATGGTAACCTGCGCGTCCTCGTCGCCCACGGTTTCACCGATCTCGTGACCCCGTACTTCACGTCGAAACTCCTCATCGACCAGTTGCCGGCCTTCGGCACGGACAGGCGGATCGACCTCACTGTGTATCCCGGCGGCCATATGTTCTATTCGCGTCCCGATTCGCGTGCGGCCTTTCATAGGGATGCGGCCGAGCTATACGCTGCATCGCTCAAGGCGCGGTCGGGCGCTGCAAAGGACGTGAAGTGACGAGGATGTCGTCGCGGCTGGGCTTCGCCGCTTGTCTCATGGGTCTCAATATCGTCGGCGCGTGTACGACGAGCGAGCGCGAGGCACCGGCGGCGGTACCGGCGAAGGTCGCCGTCGTACCGCTCCCGTCGCCGTCCGTCACGGGTCCGGTGCTCAACGCCGATGGGACGTGCAGCCAGACCTCCGCAGCCAGCGCAACCGTGATCGAGCCTGGGATCGGCGAATGCGATCTCGTCCGGTTGAAGGCGAAGCCTGCGACGGACGTGTTGATCGGCGAAGGCCGTTCAGGCCGGGAGGTACAGGTGCTCTACAGCGAGCCGGGAGCGAAGGAGCTGTATTTCTTCGTCAACGGTCGCCTCGACCGGATCGTCAAATCCTGACCGGTCGGATCAATAGGCCGGCACCAACCTGTCTCCGGGCAAGGGCGCTACCATGCGAAAGTGCAGGCCCTCGGCCTCATAGCTGATGTCGACATCGGCATTGCATTGCTGTGCGAGCACGCGCTGGAGCAGCGTCGAGCCGAAGCCCTTGCGTTCCGGAGCTTTGACCACGGGTCCGCCCGATTCCACCCAGCTGAGTTCCAGGACGCGCTTGGCATCGCGTTGATCCACGCTCCAGCTGACCGTGACCCGCCCGCTCGGCAGCGACAGCGCCCCATACTTGGTGGCATTGGTGGTCAGTTCGTGGATTGCCATACCGGTGGGTACGGCAAGATCTGCGGCCAGCTCGACCGCGGGCCCTTCGAGCGTGATCCGATTGGCTGTCCCGTCATTGTAATGGCCGAGCTCGTTCTGGAGAAGCTCGCGCAGGGGCGCCGTCTGCCAGTAATCCTCCGTGAGCAGGTTATGCGTCTTGCCGAGCGAGACGATCCGGTCCGAGAAGGACTGGTAGAATGTGTCCACATCCTTGGTCGAACGCGCCGTGGCACCGAGGAGCCCCTGCACCGTGGCGAGCGTGTTTTTCACGCGATGGTGAAGCTCCCGGATCAGCAGCGCCTGGCGCTCGTGCGTCCGTTGGCGTTCTTCCAGATACGCCTGCACTTCGCGTTGCCGCCGCCGCGCGCGAAGAGCCGAGCGAACCGCATTCGCCAGCACGGCCGGATGGAACGGCCGTTCCAGGACCGTGACGTTGCCGAGTAGGTCGGTGAGCCTCACATCCGGCGGGCCGCCGCGATAGCTGAGCAGCACGAAGGGAAAGTCCGACCAGGGCGGTTGCCGCTCGACCCATCGAGCGATCTCCTGCCGGTCCCAATGCAGAAGCGCTTCCTCCGTCATCACCGCGCAGGCGGCGTGGTCCAGATGGGCCACGAGATCGTCCAAGGTCGACGTCGCCTTCGACACGATACCGACTTCCGCCAGGATCGTCGCCGCCACCATCGCATCCCGTCCGAGCGGCGCGAGGATCAGGACAACCGGTTCAGGATGCGGCATCGCGGCCGGGCTCGCTCACGATCGTTCCATCCGTCCGGATCCGTTCCGCGAGCAGATGATCCCGGTCGCCGTCATAGGTCGGAACGCCCGTGAGAACACCGCGGAACCGCTCCAGCGGTTCGCCCACCCGCAATCCGCCTGCATCGATCTTGAACTCGCGGATCGTATCCTCATGAGCGCCTGTCCGCTTCTTCAGGACGGACAGAGCCCTACGGACCCGGCCGGCGGCTTCGAAGAAGCGGAGCATGATCACGGTGTCGCTGACATAGGTCAGGTCCACGGGCGATTCCATCTTTCCGACCATGCCATGCTGGGCCAGGATCAGAATCGTCACGACCCCCTGTTGGTTCAGGTAGGTGACCAGTTCGTGCATCTGCATGACTAGGTACGGCTGACCCGACATGGCGCTGAGATAGCCGGTCAGACTATCGATGATGACGATCCGCGTTCCATCTCGCTCTACAGCGTCGCGGATGCGGCCGGAGAAATCGCCGGGCGAGACATCGGCCGGGTCGATCTGCTCGATCTGCAGCATTCCGGCTTCGACAAAAGCCCCCAGAGGCATTCCCACGCTCTGGGCGCGCTGCAGCAGGATGTTGCGCGTTTCATCGAAGCTGATGATCAGCCCGCGTTCCCCGCGTTTCAGGGCCGCGACGAGGTAGCTCACGGCGAGCGTCGATTTCCCGGCCCCCGATGGCCCGATCACGAGGCTCGCCGTCCCGCGATCGAGGCCGCCGCCGAGAACCCGGTCGAGTTCGGGAACGCCGCTCGCCACCGAATCGATGACGAAGCTGCGATGGTGTTCGCTCGCCACCAAGCGCGGATGAACGCGGATGCCGCCCTTCCTGATGACGAAATCGTGGTAGCCGCCTTGATACTCGGTTCCGCGCATCTTGATGACGTGGATGCGCCGCCGAACGGCGCCGTAAGGCGGGGTCACCTGTTCGAGCCGGATCACCGCGTGGCTGATCGAGTGAAGGTTCAGATCGTCATGTTCGGCGCTGAGATCGTCGAGCATCAGCACCGTGATGTCATTGAGAAGAAAGTAGCTCTTGAGCGCGAGAACCTGGCGGCGGTAGCGCAGCGATCCTTGCGAGAGCAGCCGGATCTCCGACAGGCTGTCGAAGACGACGCGGGTCGGTTTCACCCGCTCCATCTCGCCCAGGGCCATGCGGACGGTCTCGCCCAGTTCGAGGTCCGACGAATGCACGAGACTCTGTTGCTGCTTCAGATCGAGGCTCAGCTCTGGCGGCACGAGCTCGTAGATCTCGATCCCGTCCAGGGACCAGCCATGGCGTCCCGCCACGGAGAGCAACTCCCGCCGGCTTTCCGACAGGGTGATGTAGAGGCAGGTCTCCCCCTGCGCCACGCCGTCGATGAGGAACTGGAGGCCGAGGGTCGTCTTGCCACTTCCCGGCCGACCCTCCACGAGATGCGCACGGCGGGCCGCGTAACCTCCCGAAAGGATGCCATCGAACCCCGGCACTCCCGTGGGGATCGGTTGGGCGTCGGGGGCGTCACTGGATGGCATCAACATGTCCGGTGGATACGGCAACGGTTCAACATAAATTTCCCCGGCGGGTCTGTCCTCGATAAATCGGCCACACCAGGAGCCGATGCCATTCGAGAGGGCGGGAATAACAGGCTTTGCAGATTGTCGTGCGTCGCCTTATCAGACCGTGCCGCCGCGCTGCGAGGCGGCAGCCGCTACCGCCTCGCGCTCCTCCCACAACCTGATAGTCCGGAGTTCGGATCCCATAATGCGCGAACCGAACGCGATCGACTTCTGGCGTGGCCTCGCCCTCGTGACGATCTACGTCAACCACATCCCGGGCAACACATTCGAACGTTACACCTATTCGCAGTACGGCATCTCGGATGCCGCGGAACTGTTCGTCTTCCTGGCCGGATGGTCGATCGGGATCGCCACGCGCGGGCGTGACGGCCGGCCGGAACCGCGTCTGAAAAGCGTGCTGAGGCTCCTGTCGCGCACGATCGAAGTCTACCGTGCACAGATCACCACTATGGCGATCGCCCTGGCCATGATCGCCGGGACGGCTCTGATCCTCGACAATCCGCTCCTTCTCGAATGGCACAATGCCGGAGGCTTCTTCGCCGACCCGATCCAGACCACGATCGGTTTCGTCGCACTCACGCATCAGCTCGGCTTCTTCAATATCCTGCCGCTCTACGTGGTGCTCTTGGGCATTGCCCCGATCTTCATCCTGATCGCCCGCGTGAGCCGTATTGCGGCGCTCGTCCTGTCCTTCGGCCTCTATTCGGCAAGCCTCGTCTTCGAATGGAACTTGCCGTCCTGGCCGGGCGAGGGGGATTGGTTCTTCGATCCTCTGTGCTGGCAGCTTCTCCTGGTGCTCGGCTTCGTTGCCCAAGACTTGAACCAGCGATCCGGCACGCTCCGGCGCTGGTCTCAACGGCTGATGCCCCTCGGCGTCGTCATCGTCGTGCTCGGAATTGTCCTGTCCGTGTTCGACCTCCGGCCAGACCCGCTGCTCGTTCCCGATCCTCGTCTCGTCTTCTCCTTCGACAAAACGTATCTTTCGCCGGCGCGACTGATCCATTTCATCGGCGTGTTGCTCGCCTTTCAAGGCGTCTACGCGCTCATCGTCCCACACATCGGTGCGATCGGTCGATATTTGGCGGGACTCGGTCGTAATTCACTGGCAGTCTTCTCCATCGGCTCGCTCTTGAGCCTCGCCGCGCAACTCGTGCGGTTCTGGACGGGGGGCGGCCTTCTCGTGGATGTCGGCGCCATGGGATTCGGTTTGTTCGCTCTGGGCTTCACTGCATGGTTCGTCGAATGGCGCTCGCGCAAACCTCGGCTCTCCTGATCTCACTCGGCCTTGCCTCCCTCGGGACGATCTCCGGATCATCCCGCGCCGGAGCGGAAGGCAGCGCGACGATCGTCTCACCCCCGACTGCGGCGGCCCCGGCTCCCGGTGGCGAAGCGTCGGAGGCCGTCGATGTGAGCCTGTCGCCCGAATGCCGGGTGCCGGGATCGAAGCTCTATACTCTGGCCCGGTTGAGCTCGGTGAAGGCCGCGCTCAAGGAGAAGCGGCCCGTACGGGTTCTCGCCATCGGGTCGTCCTCGGCGGGGGCAGGTGCCTCGGCGACCTATCCGGTCAAGCTGGAAACGGCCCTTGAGCGCTCGCTTCCCAACGTGGATGTGGAGGTCGAGAGCCGAGGCATGCAGGGCGAGATCGCCTCGGGCGCGGCGGAGCGCCTGCGCAGCATGGTGGCCGAGGTCGAGCCCGACCTGGTGGTCTGGCAGGTCGGTACCCACGACGCGCTCGCCCGGGTCGATCTCGACGCCTTCGCCAGCGTCCTCGACGAGACGGTTCAGTGGATCAAGTCCCACGAGATCGACGTGGTGCTGGTCAATCCAGTCTACACGGCTTCGCTTGCCCAGGACGAGTATTACAGCAGCATTGTCCGGAAGGTGCAGGAGGTTGCACTGCGCGAGGGAGTGCCGCTCGTGCAGCGCTACGAGGCGATGCGCTACCTGTCCGGGAGCAGCGACAAGGGCGAAGCACATATGCTGGGACGACAGTTCCGTCTCAACGACCTTGGCCTGCGCTGCATGGCCGAGCATGTTACGCGAGCCATCACCCTCTCGCTGCTCCAGCCCGACCCGTCTGCGACCGGAACCGCAACTGCTCCGTCGGTCATCGTCGCACCGCCGAAGGATGCGGCGGTGAAGCCGCCTTCACCGCCCCGGAGCGGTGGTGCCTCGCTTCAAGAGCAACCCTGATCGGCTTGCCATAGCGATCGCGGCGATACTCGGTCGGTCCGTAGGTCATAGATCTATAGCGCCATCGTGCAATGTCTCGTTCGGATGGTGTTGTAGGCTGACGCGAACACGTGGGCCGTCATCAAAAGCCGGGCGACCTTCCGGGGCGAAGCTAGAGAAGAGCCCTTTTCCGTGTCCATTCCGGGACGGGTTTCGCTTAGAGCCCGAAAGCGTAACGGAGTTTGTGTCGGAAACAGATAGGGTCGGCCTGAGCGTTCGGGGCGTGGAGTGGGGTCAGTGTGGGACGGGACGGAGGGCTGGACCCTCGGCGCGGCCTTCAGCCGCTTGAGGACGTTTCGCGCAGGCGCGGCGGGAGCGGCGCTCGACGTCTTCGCGATTCGCATTGCCGCCGCCATCTTCGCCTACGGGGCACAGGTCATGATGGCGCGCCTCATGGGGCGCTCAGAATACGGAGTGTTCGCATCGATATGGGTGTGGATCGCCATCCTCGGCCATTCCTCCACACTGGGTTTCGCTCAAGGTGCCTGCCGTTTCCTGCCCGCCGATCAGGCGAGAGGCGATGCCGCCCATATGCGCGGGTTCCTCCTCGTGGGCGCATGGGTGACCATTGCCGCTGCGTCTATAGTTGCAGGCATCGGCCTCGCCATTGCCTGGATGCAGGGCATCCTCCTCGATGGGCCGTATGCTGGGCCTTTGCTCCTCGCAGCACTCGTTCTGCCGCTCTTCACGATGCAGGATTATCTGGAGGGCGTCGCTCGAAGCCAGAACTGGGCGGTGCTCGCCATCGCGCCGCCCTACCTCCTGCGCCAGGGGCTCATCATGGTCATCATGGCGGGCGCCGTCACCATCGGGGCACCGGCTCAGGCATGGGTTGCCATCGCCTGCACCCTAGTCGCCACTGGAATCGCCCTGGCGATCCAAGCATGGCTCCTGATCCTGCGCCTTCGTGACGGTCTGCTCCCTGCGAAACCGCGATACCGCTGGCGGATCTGGCTCCGGGCCTGCCTTCCGATCGCGGCCGCCGACCTCGCATATTCCGCGTTCAGCATGATCGACGTGGTTATCCTCGGCATGCTGATGCCACCTGCGGCGGTGGGCCTGTATTTTGTCGCGACCCGGATCCAGCAATTCGTCCCCTTCGTGCATTACGCCGCGTCCGCGGCCACCGCTCAGCGTTTCGCCGCCATCCACGCATCCGGGGATGCAGACGAGCTGACGCGCTTCGTCCGCATGCAGGCCCGCCTTACCTTCGCCGCCACGGTGATCGTCGGTCTCTTCATCGTGACAGCGGGCCCATTCCTGCTCGCGATGTTCGGGCCGGAATTTGGAGCGAGCTATCCGCTTCTCGCCGTGCTGGTCGCGGGCAATGTCGGAGCGAGCCTGTTCGGACCCGGCGAAGACCTTCTCACCATGATCGACGGTGAACGTCTCTGCGCTGGCATCACCCTGGCGATGCTGGCCCTGGCCGCTCTGCTCTGTCTGGTTCTGGTGCCGGTCCTCGGAATCATGGGAGCGGCCATCGCGATGGCCCTAGCCAACGTGCTTCGCGGGTTGGGAATGGCTTTGGCCGCTTTCCGTGTGCACGGTATCGTTACGACGGTCCTGCCGTTCGCCGGTCGGCTTGGCTCATGAAGACGGGCTTACAAGACCTACGCTCCGGACGCTCAGTCTCGCTCGCCACATATTCGGAACTGGCTGCCGATCCCGATCCCTGGGATGCGCTCATGGCCAATGCGCTCACCACGCACCCGCATTACAGCCGCCATGTCATGGCGGCTCATCGGAGGGCGGGGTTGGCCGCCACCGACCTCGCCTTCGTCGTTGTGCAAGGCCGGCTCGGGCTGGAGGCTCTGTTGCCCTTCGAATGGAAACGCGATGTGAGCGGGCTCGGAACGCGCATTGCCCGTCCCTTCCTGTCGCCCTTCATCACCCAGACGAGCCCTCTCGTTGCGGATGCTCCCGACCTGCCCGACCTCCTCGATCTGTTGGTGAAAGGGCTCCAATCCGCCTCCAAGGGGCGGATCTGGCGCTGGCCCCTGCTTCCCACCGAGACGAAGCTCGGTCGCGGATTGCTCGACGCCATGGATCGCGCCGGCTGGAAGAGTAGTATCGCCAGCCGTTTCGAGCGACCAATCGTCGAGCGTCGCGGGTCATATGCCGGTTTCCTTGATGAGCATCCGCATCGATCGCGCATGAAGGATCTCAGCCGTCGCCATCGCAACCTGTCGAAGCGAGGCACACTCAGCCATGACATCGCCACCGGCGGCGACCGCCTGAACGATGCCGTCGCGGGCTTTCTCAGCCTGGAGAAAGCCGGGTGGAAGGGGAGGGCCGGGACGGCGCTCGCTTCTCGCCCACAGCACGAGGCTTTCGCGCGTGCCTTGTTCACCGGAGCCGATGGCCCGGTCCGCGTCCGGGCGGATAGCCTTCTGTTGGATGGTCGCCCGCTCTCGATCAGCCTTGCCCTCGTAGCGAGCGGTACGGCCACGCTCTTGAAGACCACCTTTGAAGAGAATGAGCGCTCCAGCGCTCCGGGCCTGCTGCTGGAGGCACGGATCATCGAAGCTCTGTACGGGACCGGCTTTGCCGAACGGCTCGATTCGGCCACGCTCGCCGGCTCGGTCCTCGAGAATCTTTATCCTGATCGAGAGACGATCTGCGAGATCGTCGCCGCCCCTAGCGGTGCCGCGCGTATGATCACGGTCGAACAGCGAATCCGCCTAATCGCGATGGAGCGGCGCGCCATGGTCCGCGTCAAACGGGCCCTGGGCAGGCGCTGACGGGCGGGCACAGGCATGCTACTCGGCCGGTTCGGCACGCCAGACAGGAACCATCCGCATGCGTCGTCCGCTTCTTGCCCTCACCGGAGCTTTGTTGATCGCCATGACCGCTTCCGCATCCGCCGAGACCGTGACCACGCCTTCGGGCCTGCAATATCGCGACGAAGTCGTCGGGACCGGCCCTACGCCGCAGACCGGCAAGAAAGTCAGCGTCCATTATACCGGCTGGCTCGATGAGGGCGGCAAGCCGGGCAAGAAGTTCGACTCCTCGCGCGACCGTGGCCAGCCCTTCAGCTTCACCCTCGGCATCGGCCAGGTGATCGGTGGTTGGGATCAGGGTGTCGCCACGATGAAGGTTGGCGGCAAGCGCACGCTCATCATCCCCTCTGACCTCGGCTACGGCGCGCGCGGTGCCGGTGGGCTAATTCCGCCGAACGCCACGCTCATCTTCGACGTGGAACTGCTCGGCGTGAACTGAACCCGACCCTTATACCCGGACGAGCCTCGCCTCGTCCGGCTCTTAGCCTGTCCCCAATCGGTCCCGCTAACGCTCAGACTGCCAACCCCAGTGCCGCTCGAGCCTCGGCGGGTGTCGCCACGGTACGACCGTGCCGCTTCACGCACTCCACGGCCAGCCCGACCAGTTCGGCATTGCTCGCTGCCAGTTGGTGCTTCGTCACCCGGATGTTGTCCTCCAATCCGGTTCGTACCGAGAACGCCCCACGGGCAAGTGCCCAGTCCATGACCTCGGCCTGATGGCGTCCGATGCCGGCAGCGGTCCAGGTCGCCTCGGGCAGTACCTGCTTCAGTTCGCCCAGGAGCAGATCGAGCAGGCGCTCGTCGGCCGGCAGAGCATTCTTCACTCCCATGACGAATTGGACGTGGGGGCGGGCATCCATGAGCCCTTCATCCACCAGCCGCCGGGCGCCATGAAGATGTGAGAGATCGAAGATCTCGATCTCCGGCCGGACACCATGCGCCAGCATCTGACCGGCGAGATCGGTGACGAGGCTCGCCGGATTTTCATAGACGATGGTCGGAAAGTTGACCGAGCCGGTGGAGAGCGAGGCCATATCCGGCCGGTGGCGAAGCGACAGGCCACGGCTGGCCGGATCGCGTCCGCGTCCTCCAGTGGAGAACTGCACGATCATGCCGGGGCAATGGCGGCGAATTCCCTCCTGCACGGCGGCGAAACGGTCGGGATCGGACGAGGGCGTTTCGTCGTCGTTGCGCACATGGATGTGCACCAGGGCGGCACCCGCCTCGTAGGCCTGGCGCGTCGATTCGATCTGCTCGGCGACCGTCACCGGAAGGGCTGGATTGTCGGTCTTGCGCGGGACGGAACCGGTGATGGCGACGGCGACGACGACAGGTTTCATGATCCGGCCCGGATGTCCGATGAGGAGGGCACGGGAAATACTGCATTCCACTCGGTAAGCGAAGTGCTGGGTTCGCTGGCAAAGCAGCCGTCCGCTCAGCCCTGGAACAGCAGCGTCGCCTTGGTTCCGGGTCCGCTCTCTCGATAGATAAGGGCGGAACGGAGGTTGGTGGCCATGGCCTTGACGATGCGCGAGCCAAGACCGGTGCCGCGAGGCTGGCCTTCGCCCGTCCACCCGATCCCGTCATCCTCGACGGTCAGGCTCAAACCGTCCGCCCCGTCGCGCGCCACCGCTACACGGATCTCGCCGGGGACTTCCGGCGGATACGCATATTTATAGGCGTTCGTCACGAGTTCGGTGACCACGACGCCGACGGAGACCGCCTTGTCCGTGGCAAGCCGGATCGGCTCCGCAACGAGGCGAATGGCATGGTCGCGCCCGGCTGCCTTCATCGCTCCCTGCAGTTCCTCCACGAGGCTCGAAAGATAGGCGTCGAGTTCCACCGCCTCGACATCATCGGAGGTGTAGAGCCGCCGATGAATGCCGGCGATGGCCGAGATCCGCGCCTGCATCTCGCGCAAGGCCGCTTTGGCAGCGGGATCGGAGACAGCGTTGGTCTGCATATGCGTCAAGGCCGCCACGAGGGCGAGGGAATTGGCGACCCGGTGATTCACCTCGCGCAGCAACATGACCGCGCGGTCTCGGGCCTCACGGACCTCTGCCTCGGCCCGTTCCTTGTCGCGCCTCATGGCCTCCTGGCGCAGAGCCGTGTCGATAGCTTCGCCGAGGAGTTCGCGGAACTGGCCCTGCAGGTCTTTCCAGACGTAATCGACGGCCCCGGCCTTCAGAGCGGCCACCGCGACGCGGCTATCCTCAGACCCGGTGACATAAATTACCGGCGGGGCGAAGGGCATGGCGCGGATGGCTGGGAGTACGTCGAGACCGGTCTGGCCGGGCATGTGATGATCGAGGGCCACGAGATCGATGCCGCCCTGGCCCAGACGCGCAAGACCCTCGTCGCCGGTGGCGGCAAGTTCCACGATATAGCCGCGTGCGTTCAGGCCCTTCTGCACGAGGCGCCCGAGGCCGGGATCGTCGTCGACATAGAGGATGCGACCGCGCTCCGGGGCGAGGGGAGCGCTCATGCGGTGCGGATTTTCATGGGTTCTCGGGCACCTGCATCACGGAAAAGAACAACCCGAGCTGACGAATAGCGTTCGAGAAGCCCTCATAATTCACCGGCTTGGTGATGTAGACGTTCGCGCCGAGATCGTAGCAACGCTGGACCTCGCGGCTGTCGTCCGTCGTCGTGAGAACGACCACGGGCGAGCGCCGCGTATGCGGGTTCGCCTTGACCTTCTCCAGGATGTCGATCCCGGTCATATCGGGAAGATTGAGATCGAGCAGGATCAGGAGAGGGCGCTTGGCGCTGGCCTCTCCGGTGCCGTCTGGTCCGAGCAGATAAGCGAGCGCCGACGTCCCGTCTCGGAACGGAATGATCTCGTTGTTGACGCCCGCGCGGCGAATATTGCGCTCGATGAGCCGGGCATGACCCTCGTCATCCTCGATCATCACGATACTGACGGGGTTCACGTTCGGATCACGCCTCATTCCGCTGCGAGGGACGTCGCCGAAACACCCTCGTATACAGCTGTAGCGCTCCCGCGGGGCAGCGTCACGCTGAAGGTGGTGCCTTCACCGAGCTTGGAGGCGACGTCGATCCGTCCACCCAGCGACCGGACCAAAGCTTTGACATGGGCGAGACCGATCCCTTCGCCCGGCCGATCCTGCGCTCCGGAGCGGCGGAACAGTTCGAACACGCGGGAATGGTCACGTGCAGCAATTCCCCTGCCGTTATCAGCGACGTCGATACGAATTCGCGGCCCAACGGCCGCGGCAGTCACTGTGATTCGACCGGCGCGAGTGGGATCCAGATACTTCACCGCATTGTCGAGCAGATTGCCGAAGATCTGTTCGAGGGCGAGTCGGTCCGCCGTGATCCTCGGCAGATCGCGCGCGACGACGACTTCCGCGCCGGCCGCGTCGGTCTGATGGCGCTGGGCATCGGCGAGGCGCTGAAGCAGCGCGTGAAGGTCGAGGGGTTCTGGCCTGAAACTTCGCCGCCCTTCGCGGGACAGTTTCAGGATCGCGGCGATCAGGCTTTCCATCCGCGTCACCGCGGCGCTGATGAAGCCGAGCGCCTCACCAAGATCGGCGTCGATCCTCTCCGCGTCGGGATGGGACTTCAGGGCGGAACGGATGTCCTCGCGCGTAGCGTCGAGCTCGCTCGTGAAACCCATGACGTTCACGAGGGGGGCGCGAAGGTCGTGGCTGACGATGTAGGCATAGCGCTGAATCTCCTCGTTGGATTCTCGGAGTTCCGCTTCCGCCTCGCGCTGCTCGGTGATGTCGGTATGCACGCCGACCCATTCACGAATTGACCCATCGGGGGCCAGAACCGGGACGGCACGGATCGCGAAATGCCGCCACGTCCCGTCGCTCACCCGGACGCGATGCTCGTGGACGAAGGTTCGCCTCTCCCGGACCGTTTCGTTCCAGGCGTCCACGGACGATCGAGAATCGTCCGGATGCACGGCGTTGGCCCATCCGAACCCCTGGTACTCCTCGAAGGATTGGCCGGTGATCGCTGACCATCCCGGCTGTTCGCCGACCATCCGCCCCTCGGCATCGTTGGTCCAGAGCACGCCGCGCACAGCCTGAATCGCCGCGCGGAACCGCGCCTCGCTATTGCTCAATTCACGCTGGACGCGCTGCTGGTCGATGGAGGAGGCCAGCATGGCGAGGAACAGAGTGAGGAAGGTCGCCGCCCCGACGAAGAGGGCGAGGTTCTGCTGGCTTGGGGCGAGGCCCGTAACGTGGCTCGCATGCGCGCCGGTTTCTCCGGTCGTGAAGGACGCGGCGGCCATGCCGGTATAGTGCATCCCGGAGACGGCGAACCCCATCACGAAAGCAGCGAGAATTTTTTGCCACGCTCCGTGATTTCGGAACGTGAGCCAGAGCCCGACCGTCGCTGCCGTCACGGCAATGAGCACCGATACGGCGGCAAGGAGAAGATTGTAGGTAACGCTACCGGGCATGTGCAGGGCGGCCATGCCGATGAAGTGCATGCCGGCGATGCCGATCCCCATCAGCGTGCCGCTCACAAGGATGTCCTGCGCTTTCGCTCCCGGTCGGCCGACCCAGGCGAAGGCGCCGCCGGTTGCGCCAATGGCGATGACGAGCGAGAGCACGGTGAGACCGGCCTCGTAAGAGGTGGGCATCCCCATCTCGAAGGCGAGCATGCCGATGAAATGCATCGACCAGATGCCGCCACCCATGGCCAGCGCCGCCCCTCCGATCCACGCGATGCGGCGGCCAGGCGCTGCATTGTGTACCCGAGCTCCAAGATCCAAAGCCGTGTAGGACGCGAAGATCGCGATAGCGACGGACAGGGCGACGAGGGCGGGATTGTAGCCGGTATGAACCATCGGGCGACTGCTTGAGGAGGATTCGGAGCCGCTGAACCGGCAGAGGCCCGACCGTAGCCGGTCGGCACCGGCGCCACCACAGCGAACCAGTCCGGCATTCTTACCGCTCATCAGCTTTGCGCCGATCAGGAGATGCCGAGGGCCCTGATGAGGATGAGGCTGATGGCGAGAAGGACGGCGAGCGAGCCGGTGACGGCCAGGGTGACCCGGCCGCCCATGCGCGCCAGGACCCGGACATCGACTCCGAGCCCAAGGGCAGCCATCGACATGATCGTGAGAAAACCGGCCACTTGCCGCACCGGGCCGGAGGCAGCGTCAGGGATCAGCCCGAGGGAGCGCAGGGTGGCGAGCCCGAGGAATCCGAGGATGAACCAGGGCACGAGCCTGGTGAATCCCAGTCTCCGGGGCGACGCGCTTTGCACGCCTGCCTCCGGGGGCAGCCGGTGCGCGAGAAGCGAGAACGCCACCACGACGGGGCCGAGCATCAGAACGCGAACCAGCTTGACCAGCGTGCCGACCTGGGTGCTCAGGAGCCCAACCGGTACCGTAGCGGCCAGGACTTGGGGCACGGCATAAACCGTCAGGCCGGCGAGCACACCGTATTGGTGGTCTGACAGGCCGGCGAGGGGAATGAACAAGGGCAGCCCGAGTACCATCAGCACGCCGAGCACGGCGGTGAATGCGATGGAGCCAGCGACGTCCTTGCTGTCGGCCCCAATCACCGGCGCCACGGCAGCGATAGCCGAGTTCCCGCAGATGGCGTTGCCGCAGGCGACAAGGATCGCCATGCGGGCCGGCAGACCGAGCCCCCGGCAGATCGCGTAACTCGCCAGAATCGCGAGAAACACCGTTCCGACGATGCCGGTGAGCAGAGCCGGGCCAGAGGCAACGATGGCACCGAGGCTGATGGAAGCTCCCAGCAACGTCACGGCGATTTCGAGCAGTTGCTTCGCGCTGAAGGCGATCCCGGCTCGGAAGCGTTCACCCGGCACCCATGCGGTGCGGATGGCGATACCGAACAGGATCGCGATGACTAATGCCTCTATATAGGGGTGACCGGTGGCCCGCTCTTCCCAAGCCTGGATAGCCATGGCGGAAGCGGTCACGGCGAGGCAGATGATCAGGCCGGGCAGCAGCGCCGGCCGCATGCGTGGGGTGGTCTCACCCGCGGGAAGACCCGTATTCGATGATGTTTTCACGCCCATTCCACCTGCCGGGATCAGCCAGCAGGCCGTTCCAAAAACAAACTTCTGCCTTGGGCGCAGAAAGGAGAAAACCCCTCTCCATATGGCTCTATCTTCAAAAGACCCATCCATTGATCGATGGCAACCAAACATCGATCTTACCGCTTATGAGTGCTCGTTCGAATTTCGGCTCCACCAGTTTCGATCCGTATGGCGAACCGGTCAGCGACGACCGCAACGCTTCCACGATGCAGGGTGATCGGCGCGCACGCAATGCCGCTATCGCAGTGTTCTGGACTCTGGCACTTACGCTCACCGCGGGCCGGATCTATTTTAGCGAGCAGACCTTCGATCAGACGATGACGCTTGCCCAGGCGCAGTTCGCGGCTTTCGTCACGGCAATCCGCTAGACTGAGATCGATGGCCGCCAGTTAGTAGGCGGCTGCGAGATAGGCGGCGATCGCTTTGGCTTCGGCTTCCTCGATCGGTGCGTGAAAGACCTTCACCATCTTTGTGACCTCGGCATTCCAAAACGCGGCGCCTTTTCCGGGCGGCTGCGTGAGGATGTAATCCACCGAGTGACACATGGTGCAATAGGTTTGCGCTGCCTCGAAACCGGCTTCGTGACCCTGAACGGGCAGCAACTCCGCTGTTGGCTCCGGGACGTCATAACTGCGCTGTGCGGCCCAGGCCGTTCCACCGATGAGAAGGGCGAGCGATCCAAAGGCGGCCGCGAAACGATGGTGTCTCATCTCGCTTCTCCTCACAGCGCCTCAAGTCGGGTGGTCTCGATGACGTTCCGCATATATCCCGCCGGATTCCAACGCGGCTCTATCGGCTGCGTCGTCCCGTCTCCGGCTTTGGCGCGGACGCGAACCACGTGCGAGCCCGACTTGAGATCGGCCTCATAACTCCAGGACCGAAACGAGTATTGGCCAATATTTTGGCCGAGCCGTGCTGCCGACCATGTCGTCCCGTCATCCAATGAGATGTCGACGGCCGTAATGCCGGAACCTCCATCGAAGGCGATACCGCGCAGAGCTACCGTTCCCGCGCGAACCGTCGCACCATCCGTCAGGTTGGTGATGAAGGAGCGAACGGGCAACCGATGGATCGGTACCGTCTTCCCCAAGGCGGCTCCCGGCTCGACACATGCACACTCGTTGTCGGGGATGCGATAGGCCTTCTGCATCCAGAACCCATCGAAGGGGGTGTCCAGCACCGTGATCGAGCTCAGGTGCTTGATCCAGTAGGTGCCGTAGAAACCCGGTACCACGAGCCTCAACGGGTAGCCGTTCAGCCAGGGAAGCTCCTCTCCGTTCATTGCCCAGGCCAGCATCACCTCGCCATCCTCGTCATGATCGATAGCGAGAGCCTTGGCGTAACGCGGCGTGTCGGGCAGAACCGGCCCGTCGAGACCGGTGAACGCCACCTGCACGGCGCCCTGCTTCACCCCGGCTTTGTCGAGCACGGATTTGAGCGAGACGCCGGTCCAGCGGGCATTCCCCATGGCGCCATTGCCGAATTGCCCCCCGGCGACACGGGGCAAGAAGAAGCCCCGAGAGTTCCCCGAGCATTGGTTCACGGCCACGAGGTCGATGACGGGAAGGCTCTTCAGTTCCCTCAAGGAAAGGAAGATCGGCCTGTCGACATGGCCGCTTATCTCCAGCCGGAACAGGTCTGGATCGATGGAGGTCGGGATATCGGCGAGGTGATAACGCACGAAGAACGCATCGTTCGGCGTGATCACCCCCTCGTCGAAAACCTGGAACGGAGTTTCAAGCTGAGGCGGACATGCCGTCGTCTGCAGCAATGGTCGCTTACCGGGGTAAGCCACCAGCGGCCTTTCCCCGTTGGCGAAGGGGAGCGTCGCGCGCTCGCCGGCGAGCGCGCGGAACGAGGGGAGCGCGAGACCACTTGCCGTTGCGGCAGCCCTAAGAAAATTTCTTCGGCCAAGCTGACCCATTGCTTTCCCCCGCCCCAATGCGGAACGGCGTACGCAGCGTTAGATCGTGACGGCTCGCAAATTGCCGCTTCGTTAGCCCTCCGCCGATGCACGGAGCCGACGGTACCACACCTGCTTTAAATCCTGTCCTCTCGGAGAACCTTGAGAACGTAAATGCCAATCAAAAAGGCCAGCCTGCTGAGAGGCTGGCCTTTACTTATTTTATAGTGAGTTTTCAGGAATTTTTCCGGCAACGAAGGCCCATCTTATCTCAGACCTTGCAACAATACGAGTGCCAGAGAATATGATCTTTGCTCGACACGTTAGGAGCATCCAGTCGTGGACCCGCACGTATCGCATTTCAGGCAAGTTCCGTTGCGCACGAGGGTGAAATTCGCGCATTCCGGGCAGGATTCGCCGACATAACCCTTCATCTTGGCCTCGGCTCGGCGGTCCGACACGGTGCGTTCGGCCTTGACGAAGGGGAGGGCGGTGACGAGGCTTTCGGCTTGGCCCGCCACTTCCGGCTCGGCCTTCAGCGCCGTCGCTCCCCGCAGGGCGTGGACGACGCCCCCAGCCGGAGCGCTGGTTCCGGCCGTGCCGGATCCGACGCCCACCGTGCCGCCGCCCGGACCACCCTGGATCAGGGTGAGCCGGTCGGCCGAGCCGCGCAGCAGGCCGCGCGAGACGACGCTCGAGGCCATCGTGTCCGGCCGGTCGCCGTTGCGGGTGCCTTCGCCTTCGCCTTTGCCCATCACCGTGTTGCCGATCTCGGACGGGTCGACATGGGCGAGGTCCATGCGGCCGAGATAGGAGACGGCGAGTTCGCGGAACACGTAGTCGAGGATCGACGTGGCGTTCTTGATCGCGTCGTTGCCCTGCACGAAGCCCGAGGGCTCGAACCGAGTGAAGGTGAAGGCGTCGACATATTCCTCCATCGGCACGCCGTATTGCAGGCCGATCGAGATCGCGATGGCGAAGTTGTTCATCAGCGAGCGGAAGGCGGCGCCTTCTTTGTGCATGTCGATGAAGATCTCGCCGATGCGGCCGTCCTCGTATTCGCCGGTGCGCAGGTAGACCTTATGGCCCCCAACCACGGCCTTCTGGGTGTAGCCCTTGCGCCGGTCGGGAAGCTTCTCCCGGGACCGGATGCGCTCCACCCGCTCGATCACGCGCTCGACGATCTTCTCGGCGAGCTGCGCCGCCTTGGCGTTGGCCGGCTGGGCCACCAGCGCCTCGATCGCCTCCTCGGCATCCTCTTCCTCATCGGCGATGAGCGCCGAGTTCAGGGGCTGGGACAGCTTCGAGCCGTCGCGGTAAAGGGCGTTGGCCTTGAGGGCCAGCGTCCAGGACAGCTTGTAGGCGCTCTTGCAATCCTCGACCGTGGCGTCGTTCGGCATATTGATGGTTTTGGAGATCGCCCCCGAGATGAAGGGCTGCGCCGCCGCCATCATGCGGATGTGGCTTTCCACCGAGAGGTAGCGCTTGCCGATGCGGCCGCACGGGTTGGCGCAATCGAAGACCGCGTAATGCTCCTGCTTCAGGAACGGCGCACCTTCGAGGGTCATCGCACCGCAAATATGCGTGTTGGCGGCCTCAATGTCCTTCTTCGAATAGCCGAGGAAGGGCAGGATCTCGAAGGTAGGGTCGGCCAGCTTCTCGGTCGGGACCTTCAGTACACTCGTCAGGAAGTCGTCCCCGAGCGTCCAGCGGTTGAAGACGAACTTGATGTCGAAGGCCGATTTCAGGCCCGCCTCGATGGCCGCGAGCTTGTCGTCGGTGAACCCCTTCGCACGCAGGGATCCGGGGTTGATGGCCGGTGCCTGGCCCATCGAGCCGTGGCCTACCGCATACGCCTCGATCTCGGCGATCTCGGATTCGCGGTAGCCAAGGGAGCGCAGCGCATCCGGCACAGCGCGGTTGATGATCTTGAAGTAGCCGCCGCCGGCGAGCTTCTTGAACTTCACCAGGGCGAAGTCCGGCTCGATGCCAGTCGTGTCGCAATCCATCACGAGGCCGATCGTGCCGGTGGGCGCGATGACGGTGGCCTGGGCGTTGCGGTAACCGTGCTCTTCGCCGAGCGCCAGGGCCCGGTCCCACGCCACCTTGGCACGCTCGGCCAGATCGGCCTGGGGCACGTTGGCAATGTCGAGGGGAACGGGGGCGATAGAGAGGAACTCGTAGCCCGCGGCCTCGCCGTGAGCGGCACGACGATGGTTGCGGATCACCTTGAGCATGGCGTCCGCGTTCTCATCGTAGCCGGGGAACGGCCCGAGCTCGGCCGCCATCTCGGCGGAGGTGGCGTAGGCAACGCCGGTCATGATCGCGGTCAGCGCCCCGGCGAGGGCCCGGCCCTGATGCGAATCGTAGGGCAGGCCCATGCTCATCAGCAGGCCGCCGATATTGGCGAAGCCGAGGCCGAGGGTGCGGTATCGGTAGGACAGCTCCGCGATCTCCTTTGACGGGAACTGCGCCATCATCACCGAGATCTCGAGGACTACGGTCCAGAGACGGTTGAGATGCTCGAAGGCGGCGACGTCGAACTGGCCGCTGGCGCGGTCATACATCGTCAGCAGGTTGGCTGAAGCCAGGTTACAGGCCGTGTCGTCGAGGAACATGTACTCGGAGCACGGGTTCGAAGCCCGGATGCGGCCCGCCGAGGGGCAGGTGTGCCAGTCGTTCATCGTGGTGTTGAAGTGCAGGCCCGGATCGGCCGAGGCCCAGGCGGCCTCGCCGATCTTGTCCCACAGCTCACGCGCCTTCAGGGTCTTCACCGGCTTGCCGGTGGTGCGGGCGGTCAGGTTCCAGTCGCCATCGGCCTCGACCGCCCGAAGGAAGTCATCGGTGAGCGAGACGGAATTGTTCGAATTCTGACCGGCGACGGTGAGGTAGGCCTCCGAATCCCAGTCGGTGTCGTAGACGGGGAAATCGATCTTGGTGAAGCCCTGGCGGGCGAACTGAATCACCCGCTTGGTGTAGGCATCCGGCACCATCTCCTTGCGGGCGGCCTTCACGGCCTTCTTCAGCGCCGGGTTACGCTCGGGATCGAAACAGGCGTCACCCTCGGCCTCGCACTGGGTGCAGGCCTTCATTACCGCCTGGAGATGCTTCGAGACGATCTTGGAGCCGGTCACCAGGGCGGCGACCTTCTGCTCCTCCTTCACCTTCCAGTCGATGTATTGCTCGATATCCGGGTGGTCGATGTCGACGATGACCATCTTGGCGGCGCGGCGCGTGGTGCCGCCCGACTTGATCGCGCCGGCCGCCCGGTCGCCGATCTTCAGGAAGGACATCAGGCCCGAGGACTTGCCTCCGCCGCCGAGCTTCTCGTTCTCGCCGCGCAGCATCGAGAAGTTCGAGCCGGTACCGGAGCCGTACTTGAACAGGCGCGCCTCGCGGACCCACAGATCCATGATGCCGCCCTCGTTCACGAGGTCGTCCTGCACGCCCTGGATGAAACAGGCATGCGGCTGCGGGTGCTCGTAGCTCGAGGCCGACTTCACCAGTTCGCCGGTGCGGTAATCGACGTAATGGTGGCCCTGCGCCGGGCCGTCGATTCCGTAGGCCCAGTGAAGACCGGTATTGAACCATTGCGGCGAGTTCGGCGCCACCATCTGGCGGGCGAGCATGAAGCGCAGCTCGTCGAGGAAGGCGGCGGCATCCTCCTCGGAGGTGAAATAGCCGCCCTTCCAGCCCCAGTAGGTCCAGCAGCCGGCGAGGCGGTCGAACACCTGTGTGGAGGAGATCTCGGAGCCCGAACGCTCGGCCTCGGGCAGTTCCGCCAGTGCGGCCTCATCGCCCACCGAGCGCCACAGGAAGGAGGGAACGTCGTTCTCCTCGACCTTCTTCAGACGCGCCGGCACGCCGGCCTTGCGGAAATACTTCTGCGCCAGCACATCGCTGGCGACCTGGCTCCAGCTCTCAGGCACCGAGATACCGTCGAGGCGAAAGACGATGGATCCGTCCGGGTTGCGGATCTCGCTCAGCGCCTTGCGGAAGGCGATGGTCGCGTAGGGGGATTGCCCGGCCGTGGTGTAACGCCGCTCGAACCGCATGAACCCTGTATCCCTTGCCGAAGTATCGATGGCGACGCCGCGTCGCGCGCCGCCGAATTCTTGCTGAGTCTGACGAAGGCAAGCGCCCGCGAACGCTCGCGATGCGCTGTCCCCTGGCCGGAAATGTCTTGAACCACCCAGCGGACTCGACCGCTCCGGTGACCATCGAACGCTATCGCGACCGGGGCCTTCCCGTCAACAACTTGTGTGTGCCGGCTACGTTCCGCGCTAGATGTTGTGGTTCCGCTTAGAAACCTGTGGATATCGCAGCCACACCGATAAGTGTCCTTTCAGCTTGGAGGATTCGGCGCGGAAAATTTTCGGTTCACAGGCCGGGCGGGGGTCGGTCAAAGTAAGCGTTTGGTTAAGAAGCTCGCGATGTGGGATTCCGGCCGCACCGGTCCCGCCCGGACCGGCGGGCAGGACCCGACAAAAGCTGGACTTCGCATCGGCCCCTCACCATAGTCCGGCCCACGAAGGGCGGGCGGTCGAGCCGGTCCGGTTCAGGCAAGTGCGATGGCTCTCAAGGACACGCTTCTGCGGATCTTCACGTGGTGGAACGGGCAGACCATGTCGCTCGCTCTCATGACGGCCCGGCATGGCCAGCTCGTCGGCACGGACGATTTCGGCAACACCTATTACAAGGCGCTCGGCCCGCTGATCGATCGCTCGGTCGGCCCGGAGCGCCGTTGGGTGATCTATAACGGCTATGCCGACGCCTCGAAGGTACCGCCCGGCTGGCGCGGCTGGCTGTGCCATAACAGCGACGTGCCTCCGAGCGAGGAGACCTACATCCCTCGTGAATGGCAGAAGCCGCATGTGGAGAATCTGACCGGCACCAGCGCGGCCTACCGGCCGAAGGGCTCTCAGCTCAATCCCGGCTCCAAGCCGCTGACGGCGGGCGATTACGCGGCCTGGAGCCCGGAATAACCCGGAGCCCGCGCGAACCGGCATCTCAATCCGGCGGTCGCCCGGCGGGGCGGCGCCTGTCAGCTATCCCTTTGTGACTCAGGGCGCCTCCGGAGGCTTGGCAAAGCCTGTATCCGCGGCGACTTCCGTCAGCCGCTCCGGCTGGCGGTCCTTGCGCTCGCTGTAGCGGTCGACGAGATAGTCGGCCCTCTCGCGCGTCAGGAGCGTGAACTTTATCAGTTCCTCGCAGACATCCACCACGCGCTCGTAGAGCGGCCCCGGCTTCATCCGGCCGGCCTCGTCGAATTCCTTGTAGGCCATCGGCACCGAGGACTGGTTCGGGATCGTGATCATCCGCATCCAGCGTCCGAGCAGGCGCAGGGCATTCACCGCGTTGAAACTCTGAGAGCCGCCGGAGACCTGCATCACCGCCAGGGTGCGCCCCTGGGTCGGGCGTACGCTTCCCTCGCTGAGGGGCAACCAGTCGATCTGGCTCTTCATCACACCCGTCAGGGTGCCATGGCGCTCGGGCGACACCCATACCTGCCCCTCCGACCAGAGCGAGAGCCGGCGCAGCTCCTGCACCTTCGGATGAGCGGCGGTGGCGTCATCCGGCAGGGGTAGGCCATCTGCGTCGTAGGTGCGTACCTCGCCGCCCATGGCTTCAAGCAGGCGAGCAGCCTCGTGGGCGAGGAATCGACTGAACGACCGCTCACGCAACGACCCGTACAGGATCAGGAAGCGCGGCGCGTGGCTGAAGGGCTCGTTGACCCGCAGATGCTCCGGTAGCGGCACCGCGAAATGGGCTTCGCTGAGGCTTGGCAATCCGTCGGTGAAGGGCTGTCCGGCCTTGTCCAAGGATCGATCTTCCCTTATATTTCAATAATGATTGAGATATTGCATCGATGATCGAAGAACGGCAAGCCGTCGCGGCTTTCGCGGCCCTCGGCCAGGAGAACCGGTTGCGGATCATCCGCGCCCTGGTCACCGCCGGTCCGGACGGGTTGAGCGCGGGCGCGCTGGCGGGCGAGGTTGGCGTCTCCGGCACCAACCTGTCGTTCCACGCCAAGGAACTGAGCCATGCCGGGCTGATCCAATCCCGGCGCGACGGCCGATCGATCATCTACAGCGCCACCTATCCGGCCCTGTCGGGGCTGATCGAGTTCCTGATGCGCGATTGCTGCCGGGGCAGAGCGGAGGTCTGCGCACCGGCCGTGAACGCGCTCGCCGCCTGTCCCAGTCCCACCAGCGACGAGGCCTATGGAGACCGCACCCATGTCTGAACCGTTCGACGTCGTGATCTATCACAACCCGGATTGCGGCACGTCCCGCAACGCCTTGGCGATGATCCGCAATGCCGGGATCGAGCCGCATGTGGTCGAGTATCTGAAGTCCCCGCCGAACCCGGACCTGATCCGCCAGATGCTCGGCCGGGCCGGGCTCTGTGTCCGGGACATCCTGCGCGAGACGGGCACACCCTACCTGTCGCTCGCCCTCAGCGACCCGACCCTGACAGACGAGGAGTTGCTCGACGCCATCGCGTCGCATCCGATCCTGCTCAACCGCCCGCTCGTGGTGACGCCGAGGGGCGTCGCCCTGTGCCGCCCCTCCGAGGTTGTGCTCGACCTCCTGCCGGTCCAGCACGGCGAGTTCGTCAAGGAGGATGGCGAGCGGGTGGTGGACGAGCATGGACGCCGCGTCGCCACCGCCTGAGCGCGGTTCGACCCATTACGAGAAACGACCCGGATGCTTGCGCTCGCCATCTTCCTCGTCACCCTGGTATTCGTGATCTGGCAGCCGAAGGGGATCGGGATCGGGTGGAGCGCCCTGGCCGGGGCCACCTTGGCGCTCGCCGCCGGGGTCATCCAGCCGGGCGACGTCCCGATCGTCTGGCACATCGTCTGGGATGCGACCTTCACCTTCGTCGCCCTCATCATCATCTCGCTGCTGCTCGATGAAGCCGGGTTCTTTCATTGGGCGGCCCTGCACATCGCCTGCTGGGGCGGCGGCAGGGGCCGGCGGCTGTTCCCCCTTGTGATTGTGCTCGGCGCCGCCATTGCGGCGGTCTTCGCCAATGACGGTGCGGCTCTGCTCCTGACCCCCATCGTGCTCGCGGTCCTGTTGCGGCTCGATTTTAAACCGCCCGCAGCGCTAGCCTTCATCGTCGCCTGCGGTTTCGTCGCCGATTCGACGAGCCTGCCGCTGGTGATTTCCAACCTCGTCAACATCGTATCGGCAAATTATTTCGCCGTGCCCTTCGGGCGCTATGCGGCCGTGATGGTGCCGGTGAACCTCGTATCGCTGACCGCGACCCTGGTGGTTCTGTGGCTCGCCTACCGGCGCGACATCCCCGAAGCCTATCCGATGCACGCGTTGGAAACGCCCAGCGACGCCATCCGCGATCCCGTCGTGTTCCGGACTGCATTCCCGCTGCTCGGCTTGCTGCTGCTCGCCTATACGCTCACCGCACCGCTCGGCGTGCCGGTCTCGGCGGTGACCGGCCTCGGTGCCGCGCTGCTGCTCGGCCTCGCTCTGCGCGGCCGGATCATCCCGGTCCGCAAGGTGCTGACCGGCGCGCCCTGGCAGATCGTCCTGTTCAGCCTCGGCATGTATCTGGTGGTCTACGGCCTCAGGAATGCCGGCCTCACCGGCGAACTGGCCAAGGGCCTCACCTGGCTGGCCGGGCAGGGGCCGTGGGTGGCCACCATCGGCACCGGTTTCGCCGCCGCCATCCTGTCCTCGGTGATGAACAACATGCCGAGCGTGCTGATCGGCGCGCTGTCGATCCAGCAAGCCCCGGACCTGTCGCCATTGACCCGCGAACTGATGATCTACGCCAACGTGATCGGCTGCGATCTCGGCCCGAAATTCACCCCGATCGGCAGCCTCGCCACCCTGCTCTGGCTGCATGTGCTGGCCGCGAAGGGACAGACCATCACCTGGGCCCAGTACATGAAGATCGGGATGGTGATCACCCCGCCGGTCCTGCTGGTCACCCTCGCGGCGCTGGCGATCTGGCTCCCTCTCCTCGGCCCGCAGGGGTAAAGCGCCATCGGCGAACGCCCGACACCCATGGACAGGCACGCCGCCCTTTTTACACCATGCTTGGTCTGTCTATCGGTGCATGACATCGCGACCGCCCTGGCTTAGGGCAGACGCCTCATCGTCCCGCTCCGGGTAAGCCGCATGCTCGTTCAACGCCGATTGCACATTGCCCTGAGGGCCGGCCTCATGCTCGCGGGCGCGGTGGCGCTCGGATTGCCGATGACGGGGCAGGCCCTCGCCGACAAGATCAAGAACCCGACCGCCGTGTTCTCCGGCCTCGACAAGATCACCGGGCGGATCGTGTCCTTCGAGGTCGCTGTCGACGAGACCGTGCAGTTCGGCGCGCTGCAGATGACGCCGCGCGTCTGCTACAGCCGGCCGCCGACCGAGAGCCCGAAGACAACGGCCTTCCTGGAAGTCGACGAGGTGACCCTCGACAATAAGTACCGCCGCATCTTCACTGGCTGGATGTTCGCGGCCAGCCCGGGCCTCCACGCCATCGAGCATCCGATCTACGATGTATGGCTCGTTGATTGCAAAGGCGGCAACGACATCATCGCCGAGGCCCGAGAGCAGGAGGACGTGCCTGCTATGGCGTCGAAGCCGGAAAGGACGAAACGCCAGAAAAATGCCGACCCGACGCGGACGGCTCAGCAGGTCAATCCAAACGGGCAGGTCGACGTGGAAGCGCCGCGTGGCGTTCCGGTACAGCCCAAGCAGAAGCCCTCGCGCAAGTTCTTCCCGACGAATGAAGGCCCGGCCCCCGCGCCGCCGCCGCAGCCACAATCGATCTTCGACGCTATCTTCCGATAGGATCGGCCGGGCAACGGAGTTCCCCAGCATGCCCGACGCCGTCACCTTCCTGGCCTTCGCGGGCGTCTCCCTTGGGATGGTGCTGACGCCGGGGCCGAACATGGCCTATCTGGTCTCCCGCGCGATCTGCCAGGGCCGCGCGGCAGCACTGGTCTCCCTCTGCGGAGTCGCGCTGGGTTTCGTCGTCTATATGCTGTGCGCTGCGTTCGGCATCACGGCGCTGATCCTGGCGATCCCCTATGCATATGACGCGCTGCGGCTGACCGGCGCCCTCTATCTCGGTTATCTCGCCTGGCAGGCCCTGAAGCCCGGCGGTCGCTCGCCGTTCGAGGTGAGCCGGCTCGCCCCCAACAGCCGGACGCGGCTCTTCGCCATGGGTTTCCTCACCAACCTCCTCAACCCAAAGATCGCGATGCTCTACCTCGCGCTGCTGCCGCAATTCGTGACGCCAACAGGCGGCTCGGTGCTGGGACAGACGCTGATGCTCGGCTCCGTTCAGATCGTGATCAGCATCGCGGTGAACGCGCTCATCGCCTTGGCGGCGGGATCGATCGCCGTCTTCCTGTCCCGCAATCCCGGATGGCTGAAGGCCCAGCGCTGGATCATGGGGGGCGTCCTGGGGAGCCTCGCACTTCGTATGGCGCTCGATCGAGGTCGCTAACGCGGCTCGCGACTCAGGTTTCCTGGGCCTGAGCAAGCGAGGCAAGCACCTCCTCGCCGCTGACCGCCCGTTCCTCGGGCCAAACGTCCCAAACTGCTTCAGCAGCGATCGCCTCGGCGAGGCGACGCTTGTAGACATGGCGCGGAACCTCCTCGGCTCCGAACTGGATCAGATGGTCCGTGACGAATTGTGTGTCGGCGAGGCGATATCCGCCCTTCCGCAGTCTCGCCATCAGGTGCGCGAGGGCAACCTTCGAAGCGTCGCGGGAGATGTGAAACATGCTCTCGCCGAAGAAGGCCGCTCCGAGCGAAACGCCATAAAGCCCGCCGACCAGCCGACTTTCGGCATAGACCTCGATCGTATGTGCGTGGCCTGCATCATAAAGTGCGCCGTAGAGTTCGCGGATGCGCGCATTGATCCAGGTCTTCTCGCCATCGCCTCGCGGAGCGGCACAGCCCGAGATGACGCCATCGAAATCGAAATCTGTCCGCACCTCGAAACGGTCGGATCGAATGGTTCGGGCAAGCCGACGCGAAACGTGGAAATAGTCGATTGGCAGGACGCCGCGAGCCTTCGGCTCGACCCAGTAGATCGTCGGGTCCTCGGCATCCTCCGCCATGGGGAAGATGCCGGCGGCATAGGCTTTCAACAGGATCTGCGGAGTGATGTCCACGCAATCGCCGTCGTGGTCGTGGTGCATGGCTACTAATGTGACGTCTCCCGCGCGCGAAAGCCAGAGCAACAAAACGTCACCCAGCGTCGCGCCCAACGAAAAAGGGCGGAGCCTCCGCTCCGCCCACTTACGTTTTAAACGAGCCGAGCTCAGAATTCCGGGCCGCCCGAGGTCGTGCCAAGGTTGGGGTAGGAGCGCTGGTTCTGCTCGGCATTGCCGCCCTTCGCAGAATCCTCGAACACGGCCTCACGGTTGGAGTTGAAGGAACCGCCGCGGACACTTCCTGTGTCCTCAACGTCGATACGGCCTTCTGCATCGCGATAAGTACCGTAGACCGGCGGGCGATCGATTGCGTCGACACCATTGGTACCCGCTAGCGGTACGATCCTGTCGGACGCGCCAACAAAGTCAGTTGGTGCCTGGGCGAGAACGGCGGTGGCGCTCAGGGTAGCAGCCACGAGGGCGAGTGTCAGGGTGCGCATGATTGGAACTCAGTCGGTAGGAAGAGAATCGGCCTCTCGGTGGCTGCCTGGTGAGAATAGAAAGGCGCTGGCCGGGCCGGACTGGTCGAATAAGCTCTGACGACCCAAGACGTTCCGGAGATATTGAGCCGGCGATGTGTCACATCCCACCGGGGGTGAAAAACTAGATCAGATGACCGCCATGCTATGGATGCCCCAGAGAGAACTGTATTTTGCTCTTAATAGGCGCCAGTGCAGTGATTCTTAGAAAAAATGACTAGCTCGCTTTCCAAATCACGGAGGTAGGAATATCCATCATCGTGCTCATCCGCACTAATCGAGAATGACCTACGCTTTCAGAGGCCGGCAAAACAAAACAGCCGACCTGTTGAGGCCGACTGTTCTGTATCGTCACTTTGGAATTATGTGCAATTAGCGGGCGGGGCCGCCGGAGGTCGAGCCGATATTGGCCCCCATGCCTTTGTTCGTCTGATCGGCATTACCGCCCTTCGCAGAATCGACCGCGCCGGCACCCGGCGACATTCCGTTCTCCCCGGCTGGACGGCTCGTGCTGCCCGTGGCCGGCGGCATATCGCGCGTCGACGGGTTGTCGAGCGGCCCACCTGTGGTCGTGCCAGCCTGCGGTACGGCCCGTTCCGGCTGCGAGACGTTACCCGAAGGTGACTGCGCCAGAGCCGGGGAGGCTGCGATAAGCATGGCGGCGACAGTGAGCTTTGCGATACGCATAAAGTTCGTCCTTGCTGATTCCTGTTCTCATCACGGTGGCACAATCACGCTCGATTGCGCACAATGAGAAACTGTTCACCTAAAGAACGAGCTTCTAGCGGAGCAGTTCCGCTTAGCCGATTGTAGAACCTCTTCAGACTGCGGCGTCCGCGAGACCGCCAGCTTCGAGAAAACCCTCCAGCCAATGGATATCGTACGCTCCGTCGAGGACCTCCGGATTTCGCACGAGTGTGCGAAAGAGCGGAAGCGTGGTGTCGACGCCGGCGACAACGAACTCATCGAGGGCGCGACGCAGGCGCATGAGGCATTCCTGGCGGGTGCGCCCGTGAACGATAAGCTTCCCAATGAGGGAATCGTAGTTCGGCGGGATGCGATATCCCTGATAGGCGGCGGAATCGACGCGGACGCCGAGTCCACCCGGCGGATGGAAGTAGGTGATGAGACCAGGCGATGGACGAAAGGTGGCCGGGTGTTCGGCATTGATCCGGCACTCGATGGCATGCCCGGACACCTTGATGTCGTCCTGTGTCACGGAGAGGGGTAGGCCAGCGGCCACACGGATCTGCTCGGCCACGAGATCGACACCCGTAATCATCTCTGTGACCGGGTGCTCGACCTGGATGCGGGTGTTCATCTCGATGAAGTAGAAGCGACCATCCTCGTAGAGGAATTCTACGGTGCCGGCGCCGATATACTCGAGCTCCTGCATCGCCTTGGCGCAGATGCCGCCGATCTCGGCGCGAGTCGCCTCGTCGATCACCGGCGAGCCGCCTTCTTCCCAGACCTTCTGGTGCCGCCGTTGGAGCGAGCAATCGCGCTCCGCGAGGTGGACGGCCCGGCCTCGGCCATCACCAAGAACCTGAACTTCGATATGGCGCGGCTTCTCGAGATACTTCTCGAGATAGACCGCATCGTCACCGAAAGCCGCCTTCGCTTCGGTGCGCGCCATATCGAGGGCCTGCTCGAGATCGGCCTCCGTCCGAGCCACCTTCATACCGCGGCCACCCCCACCGGAGGCGGCCTTCACCAGCACGGGATATCCGATCTCGGCCGCGATCCGCTTGGCTTCTACCGGATCGTCGACCCCACCCTCGGAGCCCGGCACACAAGGGATGCCCAGACGCTTTGCCGTTCGTTTGGCCTCGATCTTGTCACCCATGATGCGGATATGCTCCGCCTTGGGGCCGATGAAACCAATATTGTGGTGCGCCAGCACCTCGGCGAAGCGGGCGTTCTCCGACAGGAATCCGTAGCCCGGGTGCACCGCATCCGCCCCCGTGATCTCGCAGGCGGCGATGATTGACGGAATGTTGAGGTAGCTGTCCCGGGCCGACGGGGGCCCGATGCACACGCTTTCGTCGGCAAGCCGCACATGCATCGCATCGGCATCAGCTGTGGAATGCACCGCTACGGTGGCGATCCCGAGTTCCTTGGCCGCGCGAAGGACGCGAAGTGCGATCTCGCCGCGATTGGCGATCAGGATCTTTTCAAACATGGGACGCGCAATCACTCGATGACGAGGAGAGGTTCGCCGAACTCGACCGGCTGCCCATCCTCGAAGAAGATCGCGGTCACCGTTCCGGCGCGGGGGGCGACGATCTCATTGAACGTCTTCATGGCCTCGATCAGAAGGAGCTTCTCGCCAGCTGCGACTGTTGAGCCGATATCGACGAAGGCCTTGGCATCCGGGGAGGGTCGACGATACGCGGTACCGACCATTGGCGAGGGTACGGCTCCGGGGTGTCCCGCCCCGGCCTTGGTACGATCACCGGCGGTGCCGGGGCCGGCGACAGGCGCCGCAGCCGCCGCGGGAGCCGACATCGCCAGTGCAGGGGCGGGAGCAGCCACCTGAACGTGAACGGGCTCGATCCGACGGACCACGCGGATGCGCAGGTCACCCTTCTCCACCTCGATTTCGGTCAGATCCGTCTCGGTCACGAGTTTGGCGAGTTCGCGTACGAGCTCGGGATCGAAAGGTTCGTTCTTAGGCATCGGCACCTTGGCCATTCCGGTCAGTCTTGAGAGTTGGCGTCCGACGAAGCATCGGACAGGAGAGAAGGGAGAGACGGCAAGCGAGCCTGGAGCAACCGCACCAGGGCTTCCAGACCCAGACCGTAGCTGTGCGGACCGAAACCGCAGACGATTCCAGCGCAGACCGGTGCGATGAGCGAAACATGCCTGAAGGCCTCGCGCGCATGCACGTTCGAGAGATGCACCTCAACCGCGATGGCACCACTGCCGGCGATCGCATCGCGTAGGGCGACGGAGGTATGGGTGTAGGCGGCGGCGTTGATAAGCACCCCGGCGCCCACAAGGCCCGCCTCCTGCACGAAACCGACCAGTTCGCCCTCGTGGTTGGTCTGGCGGACGGTCAACATGACGCCGAGGGGTTCGGCGCGCGCGCGTAGGTCGCGCTCGATGTCGTCGAGCGTGGCGGTCCCGTAGATGCCTGGCTCGCGGCGTCCCAGGAGGTTGAGGTTCGGTCCATGAAGGACGTGGATCGGGATCATGACATCGCGTTCGAAGCGCCGGCCGCACCAATGAGCCGGGGCGGTGGTCCTAGACGATCGCCGCCGGAAGCGACAGATGCATTGCCCGGGCAATCGCCGGGCATGATGCGCCTCAGCAGCTCGCGTGGCCGCATTGCCGGATATCGCTGATGGTCTTGCGGATCGGCTCCACGCCCACGGCACCGGGGATGATCTCCTCACCGATGATGAAGGCCGGCGTACCGGAGAGACCGAGCTTGTCGCCGAGGCCGACATTCTCTGCCAGCGCCGCCTTCACTTCCGCTCCCTGTGCATCCTTCTGCAGCTTGGCGATGTCGAGGCCCATATCCTTGGCCAGCGCAACCGCGCGCTCGCCGTTGACCCGCCCCTTGCTCTCCAGAAGCTTGACGTGGAACTCGAATAGCTTCTCGCCCTTGAGCTGCTGCTTGGCCGCCAGCGAGATCTTGCTGGCTTCCAGTGATTCCGCTCCGAGGACGGGGAAATCCTTCAGCACGACCCGCAGCCTGGGATCCCCCTTCACCAACGTCTGGATGTCGGCGAGCGCCTTGCGGCAATAGCCGCAATTATAGTCGAAGAACTCTACCAGGGTGACGTCGCCGGACGGATTGCCGACCACTACGCCGTGCGGCGAGTTCACGAGTGCCTCGCGGGATTCCTTCAGCGCGGCGGCCTGGGCCAGCTTCTGTGTCTCCTGCTGGCGGCGCTCGCCCTCGGCGATGGCCTCCTGCAAAACATCAGGATTCTTGACTAGGTAATCCTTGATGATCGCCTCGATCGCCTGGCGCTGCACATCGGTGAAGGCTGCAGCCGAAGCCGGGGCCATCTGAGCGGGAGCCGGCGCCTGCGCATTAGCGTTCGAAACGCCGGAGGTCAGAGCGCCAGCGAGGGCGACGGACGAAATAAAGTGGCGAAGCAGGCGCATTGATCCTCGCGGGGTCGCGTCCCGTCGGCCGTGATCCGGCTCGGGACGACCGGTCGTTAGTCGCCGGGTTAGGCGTTTTCGCGGCGGCGGGTCAATCGCATCGCCCGATGCGCCATAATCCGTGGCGGCGAGGAATGGGTAAGCTGCCTGGAAGAGAAGGGCGGAGGGGAGTAAGCCAGCACCATGACGTCAGCCGCCGATCGCCCCGACAGCAGCATTGCCGCAAGAGCCTCACTGCGCGCAAGCCGCGTAGCGCCCTTTCTCGCCATGGACATCATGGCCGCCGCTGCTCTGCGTGACAGGCAGGGTGACGGCGTGATCCATATGGAAATCGGCCAGCCTTCGGCTCCCGCGCCGCGTCGTGTGATCGAGGCTGCACAGCGTGCTTTGGAAACCGGCAGGCTGCCTTATACCGATGCCTGTGGGATTCCGGCCCTGCGCGAGCGCATCGCCCGGCATTATCGCGACACCTATGGTGTCACGGTGTCACCCAATCGGATCGTCGTCACCAGCGGCTCCTCAGCCGGCTTCGTGCTGGCTTTTCTCGGACTGTTCGATGCAGGCGCGCGCGTTGCGGTGCCACAACCGGGCTATCCCGCTTATCGCAGCATTCTCCACGCATTGGATCTCGTTCCGGTGCCTATGACGCTGCGGGACGAAGACCGCTTCGCTCCAACGAGTGAGGCTCTGCGCACCATGCATCGTCGCGACTCACTTTCCGGCATCCTGGTGATGAGTCCCGCCAACCCGTCCGGCACGGTCATCGAGCCTGCCCGGCTCGCGGAACTCTGCGCCACGGCCCGCGACTTGGGGCTCCCTTTCATTTCGGACGAAATCTACCACGGTCTCAGCTACGGTATGCCCACCGAAACCGCACTGAAGTTCGATGACGATGCCATCGTCATCAACTCGTTCTCGAAGACCTTTTGCATGACCGGCTGGCGCATTGGCTGGATGGTGGTTCCGCCTTGGCTAGCTCGTCCCGTCGAGCGATTAGCGCAGAATCTCTACATCTCCGCCCCCTACCTGTCGCAGGTGGCGGCGTTGGCTTCCTTTGACGCGATGGAAGAGGCGGAGGCGATTCGCCTCGGCTATGCCGCCAACCGGGCATTGTTGCTCGACGCGTTTCCCTCTCTCGGCCTGGGAAGTACCCATCCGGCCGATGGCGCCTTCTACCTCTATGCCGACGTCGCCAACCTCACCGACGACGCATCGTCCTTCTGTCGCCGGATGCTGGAGCAATCCGGTGTGGCCGCAACCCCGGGACTTGATTTCGACGCTGCGGAGGGAAGCCACCATGTGCGGTTCTCCTTCGCGGGGTCCGAACGGGATTGCGTAGAGGCGGTTCGTCGCCTGAAGGCTTGGCTCGGTTGAAGGCTTTTGGCCATCGACATGAGAATGGCCCCGAAGCGCTCCGGGGCCATTTTATGTATCTGAGCGCCGTGCTTAGCGGAACAGGTTCAGGAATCCGCCCGGCTCGGCATAGATGCTCGGGGCCGCCGTGGAGGTCTGGAACGTGATCGAACCGATTACCGCATCACCGCACCATTTCGAGGTCCCGCCATTGGTAACCTGGCGGAAGTCGCCGCTGAAGACGGCGCATTCGGTCTTGGTTAGATCGGTGTTGTGGTAGCGTACGTCGAGAACGATGTTCTTGTAGGTGTAGGACAGGCCGACGTTCCCATAGAGGTAACTGGGCAGGTTGATCGAATTGAACCGCCCGATATCCGCGTTGAATCCGGTAGCGGAGTTCTTTGCAGCACCGAGGAAAAAGTAGCCGAGTTCCGACGACAGCGAGAACCCGCCTGCATAGGCTTCAGGCAAGAAAGGGAAAAGTGAGGCTGGCAGCGCGTAAGCGGCAGTACCCGAAGCATAGGTGCTGATGGCGTGCGTGCCGAAGAAGTTCGGCGAGAAGAATACATTCGTACCGAGCGTCAGCGAATCCGTCGCCGTGTACAGCATCTTTCCAGCGGCTTCGTAGAAATCGGAGTTCTTGGTGGAGAACGCCGTACCGCCGGGCAGGACGACCTGCTGCTCGTTCGGGTAGAAGTAGTACAGAATACCGAGATCGAAGGCGAACTTACCGAAGGTCGGGCGAATACCGGCAATCAGATCGAACTCCATGTCTGGTCGCGTCGGCAGGCGGGTCTGATAAGTCGCGAAACCCGCATAGGCGAAGTTGTTCAAGAACTGTGCTTCGAAAAAGGTCTGATAGCTGCCCTGCAGGTTCGATTGCGACACACCGCGGAAGTTATAATCCGTCTGGTAGCGAGAGCCGAACGAGAAGCCGATCAGCGGATCGGCAGCCTTCGCCTCGACCGGCATGACTTTGGGTACGGAAAGATCGGCTGCAATCGTCGGCGAGACAGCGACGCTCGCAAGCGTACTGAAGGCCAGGAGTGATGTGTACAAACGGCGCATGGCCCGATCCTTCTAGTGGTCGCCGAAGGGGCTGTGGCGACACAAACCCCATTTCAATGAGATCCCCCTGGCTTCTAGATCGACGTGCAAACAGCTCGGTTTTCTAGCGCCAGTGAAGGCTGGGATGATGACTGTCTTTTCTGACGTCATCTCTTTCGCCCCTAACTCAAGCTTGACCTTAAGGGACTACGCCTTTGAGAAAAATGACTTTGCTGCAACAGAGCCCGCCAATCACATGGGACATATTGAAAAAACCAAAAATAGACGAATACATATGCAATATGCGTAATAAATATACTTGAAATGCACGACAAGTATCACTGTCGCTAAGAACCTGCATCTGCAATGAGGCCGAGTGGCCAGTCGCGCGCGGTGGTCTCGCACGGTGCACACGGAGCCGGAAATGAAATGGGCCGCATCCAGTTAGGATGCGGCCCATTTTGGTTCGCTCGGCGTCGTCGGAGGTTGGATTATTCGCCTGTGAGCGCAGCCTTGGTCCGCGACCACCATCCGGCGCGCTTCGGACGATCGGGATCGATCGGCGTCAGCACCACCGCTACCGGCTCGGGAGCAGGAATTGGCGCCGGAGCCGGCTCAGGGGACAAGTCCGATATAGACGTATCGTGAAGATTGTCCGGGGCCTCGGGAGTCGCCGCCTCGATGGGCTTGAGCGAGGGTTCGTCAGCAATAGGCAGGTCCACCGAAACAGGTGCGAGTGCCGCTTCCGATGCGTCTGGCGGAAGATCGACCGAAACCGGAGCCCCCTCTGGGACGGGGTCTGAGGCGTTCCGCTCCTCATCGGCATCGTCGCGCGGGCGGCTCTCGTTACGATCCCGACCGCGTCCACCCCTGCGTCCGCGGCGACGCCGGCGGCCAGCGCCTTCGTCTTCTGACAGTTCGGAGCGGGGCGTCGTCTCGCTGTCCGGAGCATCCCCAACGACGATCTCGTCGGCCGCATTCTCGCGAGCCGTATTGTCCTGAGCCTCGCCGGCCTGATCGTCTGGATCTTGACTCTCTCCATCGGCGTCACCGTCACCGGAATGATCATCGCCGCTAGCGGAGTGCTCACCCGTCGATTCACCGGTCTCGTGACGACCACCCCGACGGCGCCGACGGCGGCGGCGGCCACCGGAGCGCCCCTCGCCATTGCCGTCACTCGAATTCTCACGCGAACCGTCAACCTCGGACGCCTCAGCCTCGGCCTCGACGACGGCCTCTTCTTCCTCGTCGCCGTCGAAATCGTCGTCGGTATCCACCTGGGGCGAAATCGCCACGGCGCGTATACCGGTTGCGGGCCCCTCGCTTCGGATCGCCGGCTCACCTCGATCGAGCTGGAACGCGGATGTCGCGGCCAAGCGCTCGTCTGCAGCAATGGTAACGCTGACGCCGAAGCGGATCTCCAGCTCGCGCAGATGCGCGCGCTTCTGGTTGAGAATGTAGAGCGCCACCTCGGTACGGGTACGCAGGATAAGGTTGTGCGTCGTGCTCTTGAGGAGCGATTCCTCAATGGCGCGCAGGATTTGCAGGGCAACCGATGCCGTAGCTCGGACGTAGCCCGAACCGCCGCAATGGACGCAGGGGAGCGACGAACTCTCGAGCATGCCGGTGCGAATGCGCTGGCGGCTCATTTCAAGCAGACCGAACGGCGAGATCCGACCGACTTGGATACGGGCGCGATCGTTTTTCAGACAATCGTTCAGCTTCTTCTCGACAGCGCGGTTGTTGCGCTTCTCCTCCATGTCGATGAAGTCGATGACGACGAGGCCAGCGAGGTCGCGCAGACGGAGTTGGCGGGCGACTTCCTCGGCCGCCTCCAGATTGGTGCGGAGCGCCGTATCCTCAATGTCGTGTTCGCGGGTCGAACGGCCCGAATTCACGTCGATGGAGACGAGCGCCTCCGTCGGATTGATGACGAGGTAGCCGCCGGATTTGAGTGTGACATGGGTTGAGAACATCGCGTCGAGCTGTTGCTCGACACCGTGGCGCGCAAAGATCGGCGTCGCGTCCCGATAGGGCTGAACCACCTTGGACTGGCCCGGCATCAGCATGCGCATGAAGTCGCGTGCTTCGCGGTAGGCCTCGTCGCCAGCCACAAGGATATCGTCGATATCCTTGTTATAGAGGTCGCGGATCGCGCGTTTGATCAGTGAGCCTTCCTCATAGACCAGGGCCGGCGCGGATGAGGACAGCGTCAATTCGCGAACGCTCTCCCAAAGGCGCATCAGATACTCGAAATCGCGCTTGATCTCGGGCTTGGTCCGAGACGCACCGGCGGTGCGAAGGATTACGCCCATGCCCTCCGGCACTTCGAGATCCTGAGCGACCTCCTTGAGGCGCTTACGGTCCGCTGCCGAAGTGATCTTGCGTGATATGCCGCCACCACGACCGGTATTGGGCATCAGCACGGAATACCGACCCGCCAGCGACAAGTACGTGGTGAGCGCCGCGCCTTTGGTGCCGCGCTCTTCCTTGACGACCTGAACCAGGATGATCTGGCGACGCTTGATGACCTCCTGGATCTTATAATGACGGCGATAGGTGCGCGGCCGCTCGGGGATCTCGGCCAACGCGTCGCCGTTGCCACCTACCTGGGCGATCTTGTGCTCGCCATCCTCGCCTTCATGCTCGTCGTCCGAATCTTCGTCATCGGAGTCGTCCTCGTCGTCCGAATCTTCGTCCTCATCCGATTCGTCTTCATCGGAATCGTCGTCCTCATCGGTCTCGTTTTCGGCAACGGAGGCATCCGGATGGGCTTCAGCCGACGGCTCTTCGACGGCCTCGTCTGAGTGAGCCGTCCTGTCCAAGTTGAGGGCAGGGGGCTCGACGGGAGCAGGAGCCTCGCCTTCGAGGGATGCGGGCGGCAGGTCCGACGACGCGTCCGAACCGGGCTCGATGAAAGTGGCGTCAGGCGCGACGGGATCGGCTGAAGTGGCCTCGTCCTTCACAGACTCGTCGACGGCATTCTCCGGGGACACGACGGAATCGGCCGTCCCGACAGCCTCGGGCACGATGGGATGTTCACCCGACTCGTTGTTCTGCGGTGTGTGATCCTGCGGCGTCGCGTCGTCGGAAGAACGCGCCGCGACGGCCTCGGACACGTCCTCGACGCTCACCGTATCGCTGGTCTTGGCGGATGCGGCTTCAGCGCGGCGACCGCGCGAGCGCCGGCGTGGCTTACGCTCCTCGCGCTCGCGATGCTCCTCGGCGTCCCGCGCCTCGTCTTCCAACAGTGCCTGACGATCCGCGAGGGGGATCTGGTAATAGTCGGGATGAATCTCACTGAAGGCGAGGAAGCCGTGGCGGTTACCGCCATATTCGATGAACGCAGCCTGGAGCGATGGCTCCACTCGGGTCACCTTCGCGAGGTAGATATTGCCCCGAAGCTGCCGGCGGTTCGCCGCCTCGAAGTCGAACTCCTCAACCCGGGAACCATGCACCGTGACGACCCGGGTCTCTTCCGGGTGCATCGCATCGATGAGCATCTTGTTGTTGTTGGCCATGACGAACTTTCATGGCGGTCGACGTCGTCCTTCTGCAGCCGAATTGTCCCGGCGAGGCGCTGCCCGATCCCGGCCCATCGGCCGTCGAGGGGAGAGCACGCTTAGGCCCACAGAAGCGGGCCAAGGGGGCTTTAAGGAAGGGACTGCCGTCAACCGCCGCTAGGCGCCGGTGATCGGCGCGACTGGGGTTGAACCTGGCCAGGGCCGACGGGGAACCGGCGCCACGCGAAACGCGTACGCTTTGAACACGAGCAACGGCAACCGATGCTGTGCGTCCGCCCATCCGCTCCCTGACCTCACGAATAATTTGAAGCCGAGCAATTGCCGGCCGCTGATTTCAAGAACGGCGCTTCGGCGAAACAATCGCCGCATGCACCGATACCCACCCGGATTGAAGTTACCGGCGAACTTGACGCGGAGAGCCGACTGCGAGGCGCCGCGGCGAAAGGCCATGACGCACCCGCGGGCCACGGTGACGACCGCACGGCACCCAGGAAGGGACATTACCATTACAGATCGTCGCGGGCGCTTGGCAAGCAGCAACGCAGCCGCCGTCTCAACTTTGCCGCCGTGGTAGGGTGCGCGGCATCCGGCTCGCACCTGTCGCCCCACGGCACCATCCTAGCCACTTTGCGAATCAGGGACGATAGGAACGGTTAACCATCCCGATCGTATCCCTTAACGAACGCTCGCGCTTCCGAAGGACCTTATGGTTCCAGGACAACGACTGCCGGACCGATGCTGCCTCTCGCTCGCCTGCTCCGTTCCGCATTGATTCTGTGTGTCGTCGCGGCGGCCGTTCCGGTCGTGGCCCAGGACGGTCTGCGAACCAGCCCAGCGGTATCCAGCCAACAATCGGCGGTCGCCATTGCCGCTGACCTTTCCGTCGGTTCGAGCGGCTCGACGAAGCTGACACTGACATTGTCAAAACCCATCGAGGCACGCGTCTTCGTTATGGAGCGGCCGGACCGGGCGGTCATCGACCTCGCGGAAGTGAACTTTCAGCTTGGGCCAGAAACCGGCCGCCGCCGCGAAGGCTTGGTTTCCTCGTTCCGCTACGGCCTGTTTGCGCCCGGACGCTCCCGCATCGTCGTCGATCTCGCGCAACCAGCTACAGTCGGACGAATCGAGACGACGACACGTACGCGTGACGGCGCCATTCTGCTGACGGTCGAGTTCCAGAAAGCAGACCGCGACGCCTTCCGCCGAGCCGCCGTTTCCAACGACCCATCTCCGCCAAGCCGGAAGGAAGCCGTGGCGGAGCCGACCGATTCCCGACCACTCATCATGATCGATGCTGGCCATGGCGGAATCGATCCGGGCGCTATCGCCGCCAGCGGTGTTTTTGAAAAGGACATCGTCTTCGGCTTCGCCCAGGCTCTGGTTGGGAAGCTCGAAGCCTCCGGCCGTTACCGTGTCCGGATGACCAGAGATCGTGACGTGTTCGTGCCGCTGTCAGAGCGCGTGCGGATCGCCCGCGAGGCGAGCGCCGACCTCTTCGTCTCGATTCACGCCGATTCCATTTCCTCCGCGCCGCAGGTGCGTGGCGCCACCATTTATACGGGCTCCGAGAAGGCCACTGACGCCGAATCGGCCAAGCTCGCTGAGCGTGAGAACAAAGCAGATTCGACCGCCGGCACGGATTCCAGCGAAGGCCCCGGCCACATCGCCGACATCCTCCAGGAACTGACCCTGCGGGAGACGCGGACCTTCTCGTCGGGCTTTGCCAAAGGGCTGATGTCCTATCTCAGCCCCGTGATGGAGCTGAGCAACAAGCCTCATCGTGAGGCCGGCTTCGTGGTCCTACGCTCGCCCGACGTGCCTTCGGTGCTGGTTGAGCTCGGCTACCTATCGAGCAAGCGCGACCTTGAGATGCTTCAATCCGAAGCTTGGCGCGCTGACGTCACCGGAGGCATGGCGAAGGCGATCGACGCGTTCTTCGCCAACCGCACTTCGCTGACCCGGCCTGTGCCGCCGCGCCGCTCTGCGGCAATCGCCCCAGTTTCACCATAGATACGGTGTGAAACCGGGGCTCACGGCGCCCCGGCCTCGGAACAGGCGTTCCACCGCCTCCGGTCGATCACGGGTCGTCGCGTCACTCTTGCCTTTCCGGGATAATCGAGGTCTCGGTCATCCTCGCCTCTCGGCCGGACCGGCAGCGGCAGATCATCGACGGACGGGACCCGGATGCGCTTCATCCTTCGTTTCTTCGGCTTCCTGTTCAGCATCGGTGCGATGCTGTTCGTACTGCTATCCGCAGCCGGGGCGTATTTTTACTACACCTACAGCCAGGACCTGCCCGACCACGCCGCGCTCGCCAATTACGAGCCGCCGGTGATGAGCCGCGTCCACGCGGCGGATGGCAGCCTGCTCGCCGAATATGCCAACGAGCGCCGTCTCTACCTACCGATCCAGGCGATGCCGAAGGTCGTGGTGGCGGCCTTCCTCTCGGCCGAGGACAAGAATTTCTATAAGCATGGCGGCATCGACCCCGAAGGTGTCGTTCGCGCAATTCTGACCAATGCCAAGAGCGGCAAAAAGCAGGGCGCCTCGACCATCACACAGCAGGTGGCGAAGAACTTCCTGCTCACCAACGAGCAGACCTTCGACCGCAAGATCAAGGAGGCGCTGATCGCGCTTCGGATCGAATCGACCTATTCGAAGGACAAGATCCTCGAACTCTATCTGAACGAAATCTTCCTCGGCACCATCGTGCCCGGTCGCAACCTACACGGGGTTGCCGCCGCGGCGCTCGATTATTTCGGCAAGTCCGTCCACGAGCTGACCATCAACGAGGCCGCTTATCTCGCCGCTTTGCCGAAGGGCCCGAACAACTACCACCCCTACCGTCAGACCCAGAAGGCCCTCGACCGCCGCAATGAGATCATCGGCCTGATGGCCCAGAACGGGTACATCACCAAGGAAGAAGGTGAGGCTGCCCGCAAGATGCCGCTGGGCGTGAACCCGCGCGTCGCCTTTGCCAACGCGGCGAACGCCAACTACTTCACCGAAGAGGTCCGGCGAGAGATCACCGAGCGCTACGGCGAGAAGAAGCTGTATGAGGGTGGCCTCTCCGTACGCGCGACCCTCGATCCAAAGATGCAGGCCTGGGCGCGCAAGGCACTGGTGGACGGCCTTATCCGATACGACCAGTCGCATGGCTGGCGCGGTGCGCAGGCCAAGGTCGATCTCGTCGGTCGTGATTGGGGCCTCGCCGTAGCGGAAGTTCCGGGCCTTGGCGACGTGCAGCCATGGCGGCTTGCCGTCGTCCTGAGCACCACGGGCGGCGTCGCGCAGATCGGTCTTCAGCCCCGCCGCGAAGCCTCTGGCCAAGTCTCGAAGGAGCGCGAGACCGGAACAATCGCCGCTGACGGTACTCGTTGGACCGGTCGCTCACCCTCGGCCGCGCTGAACGCCGGTGATGTCATTTATGTCGAAGCTATAGACGGCGGTCGCGGACAATATCGCCTCCGTCAGCGCCCAGAAATCTCTGGTGCCATCGTCGCGATGGACCCGTTCACCGGGCGCGTCCACGCCATGGTCGGCGGCTTCTCCTATGACGAGAGCCAGTTCAACCGAGCGACACAGGCCCAGCGCCAGCCGGGCTCTTCGTTCAAGCCGATCGTCTACTCGGCGGCCCTGGACAATGGTTACACCCCGTCCTCGATCGTGCAGGATTCACCGATCACCATCGAGGCTGGACCAGGCCAGGAAGCGTGGTCGCCCTCGAACTATGACGGCAAGTCGGGTGGTCCGCACACGCTGCGCTACGGCATCGAGCATTCGAAGAACCTAATGACCGTGCGGCTGGCCAAGGATGTCGGCATGCCGCTCATCGCCGAATATGCCCGCCGCTTCGGCGTCTATGACGACATGCTCCCTGTCCTGCCGATGTCCCTTGGGGCCGGCGAGACCACGGTCATGCGTATGGTCACGGCCTATTCCATGCTGGCCAATGGTGGCCGCCGCATCCGTCCGACCTTGATCGACCGGATTCAGGACCGCGTCGGCGAGACCATCTATAAGCACGACAACCGTAAGTGCCTTGGCTGCGATGCCGAGAAGTGGTCCGGCCAGGATGAGCCCAAGCTCGTGGACGATTCGGAGCAGGTCCTCGATCCGCTGACGGCTTACCAGATGGTCTCCATCATGGAGGGTGTGGTCCAGCGCGGCACGGCGACGATCCTGAAACAGGTTGGGAAGCCCCTGGCCGGTAAGACCGGAACGACGAACGACGCCAAGGATGCGTGGTTCGTGGGCTTCTCGCCGGATCTCGCGGTCGGTGTCTATCTCGGCTTCGACAAGCCTCGCTCACTCGGCGACCGGGCCACCGGCGGCGGGTTGTCGGCGCCCATCGCGCTCGACTTCCTCAAGCAGGCTCTCAAAGACAAGCCACCGACCCCCTTCCGCGTGCCTCCGGGGATCAAGCTGATCCGCGTCAATGTCGCCTCCGGCATGCGCGCCGGCTCGGGCGAGGGTTCAGGTACGATCCTCGAAGCCTTCAAGCCGGGCACTGCCCCGCCGGACGCTTATGTGGCGGCACCTTCCGCGCCCGCTGCAGCGCCTGCGGATGCAGACCGTGCGGCGCAGGCAGGCGGATTGTATTAGGCTGCCTCTCTCCCTTCCCGGACACCCGACGCTCGGGCGAGCGGTGGTCCGGGAAGTGTCGCCATAACGGCGCCGGTCGATCGAAGAAAAGTGCCGATATCAAACGCCCTTCTGCTGGCGTGAATAGGCGGCTTCATTCGACCTGCCGTCAAAACGAGGCGCGGATCCCCCCGAATACGCTGCGGCCGGTGCCGGGATAGAACGCGATCGGATTGCCGCCCATCGCGGCCGCGTCGTTCAACACCGAAATGTCAGAGACATATCGGATATCCCCCAGATTTCTCGCATCCAGGAACAGCGAAACTCCGTTGGGAAAGTCAAAACCGGCCTGGACGTTGACGAGGGTGTAGCCGGGCACCTGAAGGGTGTTGGCATGATCCGCGAAAGCTCCGCGCGGTACCCAATCCACTGATGGGCTCAGGTGAAAACCGCTCGGATGGGTGTAGGTCACGACGCTCCGCAACACGTCCTGCGGGATTCCGGCGATGCGGTTGTCTCCGAATTGTGGGTCGCTTACGAAGCGAAAGTCGTTATGCGTCCAGATCTGCGAAGCCGAGATACGGTCGCCACTGCCGGTGACGTCGCGAACGAGGTCGAGGGTCATTGCCGCCTCGACACCCTGGTGGATCGTACGCGGTGAATTGAACGTAGCTGCCGGAATGTTCAGTCCCGGATTGACGCTGAAATTGACTAGCTCATCCCGAACTTCCGACCGATAGAGCGTCACGTCCCAGGCAATCCCATCGAGCCGGCCGCGCGTGCCTGCTTCGTAAGTCCAGGCGCGTTGAGCCTGAAGCGGCACGAACTGCGTCGTTACCCCGATGGTCTGGGTCAGATCAGTGAAGTCGGGCACATCGCGTGAACGTGTGATGTCGGCGAAGACCTGGACATCCGGCACAGGCTGCCAGATCACACCAAGTTTCGGGTTGACGCCCTGATAGGTCTGGTTGTCAAATTTGGCGCCGGAGTTCGAGCTGAAGCCGCCCTTGTCGCTATAGGTCCGGTTCGACGAGAAGGCCTTCGCGCCCGTCATCAGCGCGACATCAGGCAGGAACCAGAAGCGGTTCTCACCGTAAGCCTCGTAATTCGATGAACTTTGCAGCGCATTCAGAGTCTGCGCGCCCCGCTGACCGGCAAGATTGGTGAAGCGAAGCGACGAGTTCTGCCCGGCAAACGCGCGCAGACCCAGTATCGTGTCGTTGCGGTAGCCGGCGATGTCGAAGGTGCCGGCCCAGTGAGGTGAGATACCGTATGTCCAGCCATCCTCGTCGATGACCTGAAAGATCGGATGGTAGAGCGACTTGTGGATCGCCCAGGTATCGATATCGAGCTTGCCGACGTCGAGGGCAAACGAGGTTCGGTTGGCAACGCGCTCAGTCTCCACCTTCCGGGACTGATTGCCCGCGATGGCGCCAGGATTCGCGATGGTCGGATTTTTCAGACTGTTGAACAGGCTCAGGGTGCCGGGGAGCTTCTGGTCTGTAAGGTAAACTCCAACATAGAATCTCGTTTCGACACCGGGGGCTAGCTGATAGCCGAGATTGGCGTTGAAGTTCTGCGTCCGCTGGGCCTCGTGATCCCGAAACCCATCAGCATTGGTGATCGTACCACTGATGAGGAAATCGGCTGGTCCTGATAAACGCGAGAACTGGAAATGCTCGCGGATCGTACCAAAGCTGCCGCCATCGACGCGCACGACGTTTGGCGCAAGGGCGGTCTGCGCCGTCGGTGTCACGAAGTTGATCGCCCCGCCGAGCGTCGTGGCGCCGTAGGTCAAGGCGTTGCCGCCTTTGTAGACCTCGACGGCGCGCAGGGCGAGGGGATCGATCTGGTAGAAATCACCGCTTCCATCGGCGGCATTCACCGGAAATCCGTCCTGAAGCAGCTCGATGCCGCGGAGGTGAAAACCGCGCGAGATGCCCGATCCGCGCAGGGAAAGGCGCATTTCCTGACCATAACGCTGCTGCACAAAGACACCGGGCGTATCCTTGAGAACATCGCGTAGCGTATTGGCGTAGCGGTTCTGAAAGTCATTGGCATCAATGAAGGCGACGGACCCGACGGTGGCATTCACCGTAGCGCGTTGCGCCGCGACGCTCGGCACCGTGAGGGACCCGGCCGAAGCGCCCTGAACGCTGAGTTCTGGCAATTCGGCATTGGCCACTTCTTGTGCGAGGGCCGATGTCGAGGACAAAAGTAGGAAGGCGAGCGCACTTCCGAAGTAGGAATTCTGCATGGAAATAGGCTCCGGACCCCGCGCCCTCAATCACTCCGCGCGGTCAGCGCGGAGGAGCAGCGGATCCTGAAAGAGAAAGAGATGGGATCGGCCTTAGCCCAGGCGATCACGCGGCAACGGAAAGCCTGGGATCAAATCCGGCATCATTGCGGCATCGTGTTCCCCAGGGGAAACCGATTCGTCGACGTGATTCGTCAGTGCTGATGATGTCCGGCGGGTTCGGTCGCAGCAGGCGAATTAGGGGCCTTGGCGCCGATTGGAGCGACGGCGAAGGTGACCCGCACCTCGCCCGTGCGCTGAAAGCCCAGTATTCCGGAAACCGGTTCACCGACCTTCGGCGACGCACTCAGCCCTTCGAACATCAAGTGGACGCCGCCGGGCTTGAGCTCCACGGTTTCGCCGGGCTTGATGACGAGGCCGCCATCCACCGCGGCCATCTTCATCACTCCGCCATCCATGGTCATGGAATGGATTGAACCGGTGCTAGCCAACGGAATGGAGGCGGAGATCAGCGTGTCCGGGCGCGTTCCGGTGTTCGTGATCCGGACGTAGCCGCCAGCAACCGTCGCGCCACCGGGAGTGGCACGCATCCACGGTGTATCGATGACGAGATCACCGGCCTGGATGGTGTTCGCAGGGGAGGACGCAGCGCTCGACGACGATTTAGTGCGCGCGGCAACGATGGTCACGCCGGGAGCGGGAGATTGCAACGAGTGAGCGTTCTGGCCCGGTGCGGGAATCTCGCTCCAGCGATACGCGCCCTTCACGCAATCCTGCTCCACAGGAAAGTACACGATCGCACCGGGGGCGAATGTATCTGTGACACGGGCGAGGAACGTAAATTCGTCGACCTGATCGTCGGGCAGTTCTCCTCCGCTCCAGGTTATAGTTTTCACGCCTTCTGAAATATCGCCGTGGTAATATGGATAGGCCTTGGCATAGGGAGCTTTTTCCAAGGACAGGGTCCAGCCGGGCTTCGGCATCGGTTTGGCACCAATGACGCCCTCTGGAATGGTCACGCTCACGCGTTTCGTCGGCGTGCCTTCGCAGCCATGGGTGATCTGAATGACGCCCCGATAGGTGGCGTTCGGGCTAGCCTCCTTCCGCTCGAGCGTGGCGTGAGAGAAAGCAACATTGGTCGAGACGGTGAGGAGAAGGGTCGCGGCAAGTTCTGCCCGCACTATCCGTTTCATGATGGCTGTCCGTGTCTGAAGGGATCGAGATTTCGGATCGCTTCAGACGATAGGAGGACCACGCGGTTGAGGAATGGTGCCAGGGGGACCGCGCCCACCGGGTCGGGCCTCACTAAGCCATGTCAGGCGGATGCCCGCCGAGAGCGGCCAGACCGTCTGGCTCGAGACGAGCCCAATCACTGTCGCCACTGCAACCGCGGACGCGGACGTACAGCAGAAGTCGTGTTTGCCGTGCCCGGACTTCACCGGGCTCTGATCGGTATCCGTCCCATCGGTCAGACTCGAGCAGAGCGGACCGACATGGCCGAGGGAGGGCAATGGCATCAGGGTGCCAAGGAAGACCTGAAGAACCAACGCGTAGAGCGCGATCACAGCAGTGATCGCGCGCAAGCCGCCAGCCCCTGAATCTCGCGACATCATCCTTCAGCGCTTAGCGCAACGGACATAATCCCGCCATCTCTTTCACAATCGGACGAGCCGTCATGTTGCATGTGCGCTGCAGTACAGCACAGCCTGTGATTTATCGCGGCCGCGCCACAATCTAGCCCGGACGGCATGACTTCTTAACCGTGCCCCGACACGTTCGCGGCACAGGACTTTCGGTGGTCGGTATCCACCCCAACCATGCCCCGACGGCCTCGTGCCGCTTCACAGGTCAGATTAGAGTTTCCGTCCGATGCTGAAACAGGCTCCCATCGCCCGCTCGCTGGGCTTCGCGCTTCTCGCCAGCGCCGCCGCCTTCGCCCAAACGGCCACTGCGCGCGAAGCGGCCGGCTTCGCTCAGGCGGAGTGGGCCCAGGATTATGCCTCGCCTGCAACGATGCAGGTGCAGCGTTCCTCGACACCGATTCTTTCTCCGCAGACGATGGCGGCGACAGAGCAGATGGTCGAACGCTACAAGGACATCGTCGCACGCGGCGGTTGGCGCCCGGTCTCCGGCGCGGATCGCCTGCGCGTCGGCGCCAAGGGTCCAGCTGTGGCGGCTCTGCGCGCTCGTCTCGCCGTGACCGGCGACATCGACTCGGCGTCGGGCAGCTCGGGTGTCTACGATTCCTACGTCGCCGCTGCGGTGAAGCGCTTCCAGGCCCGTCACGGGCTGAGCCAGACCGGCTCCATGAGCATGGCCACCCAGCAGGCGATGAACGTCTCGGCCGATATCCGCCTGAAGCAGCTCGAGGTGAACGCCGTCCGCCTCCGCTCCTACGCGGGCAATCTCGGCAATCGCTTCGTCATCACCAACATTCCCGCCGCCCTGGTCCAGACGGTAGAGAATGGCCAAGTCGTGACCTTGCACGCCGCCGGCGTCGGCAAGATCGACCGTCAGTCGCCGATCATGAATACCAAGGCGACGCAGATTAATTTCAACCCCTTCTGGACGGTTCCGGCTTCCATCGTGAAGAAGGACCTCATCCCCAAGATGCAGAAGGATCCGAATTACCTTACCGAGAATAAGATCCGCATCTTCACTGGGGACACCGAGATTTCGCCGGCCTCGGTGAACTGGAACTCGGATGAGGGTACGCGCTATCGCTACCGTCAGGACTCGGGCGCCGATTTCAACTCGATGGGAATCGTCCGCATCAATATCCCGAACCCGCACGGCGTGTTCATGCACGACACGAATTCGAAGGGTGTGTACGGAGACGATTTCCGCTTCATCTCCTCCGGATGTGTTCGCGTGCAGAATGTGCGCGAGTACATCACCTGGCTTCTCAAGGACACGCCCGGTTGGGGCCGCGACCAAGTGGAACAGGCGATCGAGAGCGGCAAGCGCGTCGACGCGACTCTGAGCAGCCCGGTTCCGGTCTACTGGACCTACATCACGGCCTGGGCGACCCCAGACGGTCTCGTCCAGTTCCGCGACGACATCTACAAGCGCGACGGTGTCAATGTGCCTTCAACCTTGTCTGGGCCAACTCCGGTCGCCAGCGCTGAGCAAGTTCAGACCTTCGAACCGGGTGACGAAGAGAACTGATCACTTCACTTATGTGCGCGAAAGCCGGTGGCGGGATTCGAGAGCGAATCCCGCCTCTTTGGTTTTGATTTACGATCGCAGGTCTTGAAAAACAGATCGCCTCGAGAAAGCTTGGTTCGCCGCCATGGTATGACGCGGCTCCTGCTCGCCCCTTAGTCGCGAGACGCCGATAGCTTTCGAGCGCGACACATGCATGCAAGCGTCGCGACATAGGGTCGCCAAACTCTCGATCGGCGCGGCCAGTATCCCGCGGATGTCATTGGCGCACCGACAAATACAGGATGCACCGAATTTTTTTTGCCCGGGGCTACAAATTAGCTGTGCTTGGCCTCGCCCCGCGGCACGTGTAGTAAATCACGCTTCGAGCGACCGCCCGCCCTACGCCAGCGGATAACGGACGCCCTCGCCCGTTCAACAATCGAGGCTTTCCATGAGCGCCGGTACTGCAAGCGACAAGCATTTTTCGAATTCCTTCTTCAGCGCATCATTGGCCGATGCAGATCCGGAAGTCGCGAAGGCGGTGGGCCAGGAACTCGGTCGGCAGCAGCACGAGATCGAACTGATCGCGTCGGAGAACATCGTCTCCCGTGCGGTCCTGGAAGCCCAGGGCTCGGTCCTCACCAACAAGTATGCGGAAGGCTATCCCGGCCGTCGCTATTATGGTGGTTGCGAGTTCGTCGACATCGCTGAGAACCTTGCAATCGAGCGCGCTAAGCGCTTGTTCGATTGCGGATTCGCAAACGTTCAGCCGAATTCCGGGAGTCAGGCGAACCAAGGCGTGTTCATGGCTCTTATGCAGCCGGGTGACACCTTCCTGGGCCTCGACCTCGCTGCTGGCGGCCACTTGACCCACGGCGCCCCGCCGAATGTGTCCGGCAAATGGTTCAAGCCCGTCTCCTACACCGTGCGTCGCGACGACCAGCGCATCGACATGGAACAGGTTGAGCGTCTAGCCCATGAACATAAGCCCAAGGTCATCATCGCTGGCGGCTCGGGCTACCCGCGTCATTGGGACTTTGCCAAGTTTCGCGAGATCGCCGATGCGGTCGGAGCTTATTTCTTCGTGGACATGGCCCATTTCGCGGGTCTCGTCGCGGCCGGTGTCCACCCGTCGCCGTTCCCACACGCCCATGTCGCCACTACGACGACCCACAAGACACTCCGCGGCCCGCGCGGCGGAATGATCCTGACGAACGACGAGGCGCTCGCCAAGAAGTTCAATTCGGCGATCTTCCCCGGCCTGCAGGGCGGACCGCTCATGCACGTCATCGCCGGCAAGGCCGTGGCCTTCGGTGAGGCGCTAAAGCCCGAGTTCAAGATCTACGCCAAGCAGGTGATCGAGAACGCCAAGGCGCTCGCCGATACCCTCATTTCCGGCGGCTACGACATCACGTCCGGTGGGACCGACAACCACCTCATGCTGGTGGACCTTCAGAAGAAGGGCCTGACCGGCAAGGCGGCGGAAGCCGCACTCAGCCGCGCCCACATCACCTGCAACAAGAACGGCGTGCCCTTCGATCCGGCCAAGCCGACGATCACGTCGGGCATCCGCCTCGGCACACCTGCCGGCACCTCGCGCGGCTTCGGCGTCGCGGAGTTCAAGCAGATCGGTGCCCTCATCATTGAGGTACTCGACGGTCTGGTGGCCAAAGGTGAAGGCGGAGATCCGGCGATCGAGGCCGCGGTGAAGGACAAGGTCCACGCCCTCACGCACCGCTTCCCGATCTACGGCTGAAGCCTCCGTCTGCGGGTGCCCCCGCAGATGACGTCATGATAGAGACGGCCGCGGATCGCCATATCCGCGGCCGTTCTCATTTTTTCACCAACCATGCAGGTATCCGCCCGATGCGGTGTCCCTATTGCGGCGGTCCCGACACCCAGGTGAAGGATTCGCGTCCCAGCGATGATTCAGCGGCAATCCGCCGGCGGCGGGTCTGCCCGGACTGCGGCGGCCGCTTCACCACTTTCGAGCGGGTGCAGCTGCGGGAACTGACGGTGCTCAAGCGCTCGGGTAAGCGCGTACCGTTTGATCGCGATAAGCTTCAACGCTCTATTGACGTGGCCGTCCGCAAACGGCCGGTGGATCCGGAACGGATCGAACGTCTGGTCAGTGGGATCACCCGCCAACTCGAAAGCGGCGGCGAGGCTGAGATTGCCAGCGAGGCCATCGGTGAATTGGTGATGGAGGGGCTGAAGGGCCTAGACGACGTGGCCTATGTCCGCTTCGCCTCGGTTTACAAGAACTTCCGTGAGGCGAGCGACTTCAAGGCGCTGCTCGGAACCCTCGGTGATACTCCCGATATCGCAAGGCTACGAGACGATGGAATGAGCGACCAACACGCTCTCCATGAAGTCATGTCAAGTGGTAGCCCGCCGGCCAAACCACCTGCGAAGCGCCAGACGCGGGGGCGGTCATGAACGACTATCAGACAGCCAGCACGGATGATCGCCGCTTCATGCGCCTGGCTCTGGCGATCGGCAGGCGCAATCTCGGGCGGACCTGGCCTAATCCGTCCGTCGGCGCGGTGGTGGTCGCGGGTGAGAGGGGCAAGGAGCGCATCGTCGGGCAGGGCGTAACGGCACCGGGAGGACGTCCCCATGCAGAGCCTCTTGCTCTCGCAATGGCCGGAGAGCGCGCGCGCGGCGCGACTCTCTACGTCACACTCGAGCCCTGCTCTCACCACGGGGCCACCCCCCCTTGTGTCGACGCTATCATCGCTTCGGGAATCACTCGAGTCGTCACTGCGATCGCAGACCCGGATCCGCGCGTGGCGGGGAGGGGCCATGCCCGCCTCGCCCAGGCCGGTATCGCCGTGACACAGGATGTACTCTGCGACGAGGCCGCAAGGGATCATCGCGGACACGTCACGCGCGTGACGAAGAAACGTCCCAGCCTACATCTCAAGCTTGCCCGTACCCTGGACGGATTTGCGGCTGGCGCGCCGGATGAGCGCCTTCGCATCACGGGCCCCATTGCCGATGGCGCGGTCCATCTCTGGCGCGCTCATGCCGACGCAATTCTCGTAGGGATTGGAACGGCGCGGGCTGACGACCCGTCGCTGACGGTGCGATTACCTGGTCTCTCGCAACGATCGCCGCTGCGCATCATCCTCGATTCGACACTTCGTCTCTCGCCGGCCTCTCACCTCGTGCGAAGCGCACGGGACATCCCGACTCTTGTGGTGACGACACGATCGGCTCCCATTCACGCCAAGCGGATGCTCGTCTCTTTTGGGGTCGAAACGATCCAGGTCGAGGCCTGCTCACATGGTCGGATCGACCTGTGTGCCGCGCTCTCACAACTGGCCGAGCGTGGAGTGACGCGGATCTGCTGCGAAGGTGGTCCCCACCTCGCCGATTCTCTTGCAGCCGCAGATCTGGTGGATGTCTGCACACTCGTGACTGGCCCTCGTGCCATCGGCGGGGGAGGCCTTCCGGCAGTCGGCGATGCGTTGACGGCGCGCCTCCAAGAGCCCGAATTCAGCATTACCGAAACTCGCGCTTTCGGACCGGACCAGTGTGTTACCTACGAACGGAGCGTCTAGATGTTCACTGGCTTGGTAAGCGATGTGGGATCGGTCCTCAGTGTCGAGGGTGATGAGCGTCTGCGCCGAATCCGCATCCGGTCCTCCTACAATCCCGCAACTATCGCCCTCGGTGCATCCATCGCGTGTTCCGGTCCCTGCCTCACCGTGGTGGCGATCGAGCGCGAGGCCAAGGGCTGTATCTTTGCCATTGACGCCGCGGTCGAAACTTTAGCGCGGACCACCGTTGGCGGCTGGGCTGAAGGTACGCGCCTCAACCTCGAACGTTCGTTGAAGATCGGGGATGAACTCGGCGGCCATCTTGTGACCGGGCATGTGGACGGCGTCACCGAGATCGTCGCTCGCGAGAGCGTGACGGGTGGGACCGGCGATCCGCAATGGGCACCAAGCGACCGATTCGTGTTGCGTGCGCCATCATCCGTATCGCGCTTCATTGCAGAGAAGGGTTCGATCTGCCTCGACGGAACGTCACTCACGGTCAACTCTGTGGATGGCGACCTCTTCTCGGTCCTGCTCATTCCGCACACCCTGGCGGTTACGACCTGGGGTGACCGGCGAACCGGCCACAAGCTCAATCTAGAGGTCGACCTGATCGCTCGCTATGCTGCCCGCCTATTCGAGAATCGTGCCTCCTGACGCGCTATCTTGTGATACGCCACCCTTCAGTCTATCGCTCGCCCACCGCGAACGACACGTCGCCGGTCCGCGTCTCAGGCGTCATCGGTCGCAAGATTTCGAACCGGGTCGACCCGGTCATACTGGGTGGCGACGCCGACGATCCGCGCTAACGGCTCATTCGTCACATCCGTGCCGATCTTGCCCTTCGCCACTACAGACAAGGCCTACGATGGTTTCGCCCTCACCCGCCGCCCGGCCGGCAACGCCTACGAACGTGAAGGGCGCGCGCGTCCTCGTGGTAGAAGCGCGATATTACGACGACATTTCCGATGAGCTTCTTGCCGGAGCACAGGGTGCCCTCGACGCAGCGGAGGCCGAGGGCATCGTGGTGACGGTGCCAGGTGCCCTCGAGATCCCAGCCGCCATTGCCATTCTGGTGGAGGAGGCCGCCCGTGCAGGTCAGCCCTATGACGCTGCCGTTGCCTTGGGCTGCGTCATCCGTGGCGAGACCGGCCATTACGACATCGTAGCGACTGAGAGCGCCCGGGCTCTCATGGACTTGTCCGTGGTGGGTCGCCTTCCCCTCGGAAACGGCATTCTGACGGTGGAAACGATGGAGCAGGCGCTTGCCCGCGCCCGCGTTTCCGACCTGAACAAGGGTGCGGGTGCCGCGGAGGCAGCCCTGGCCGTCCTGGCGCTCAAACGTGCCGCGGCTGCCGCGCCCGTGGGAGAGGATTGAGAACCCCATGGCCAAGACGATCGAGCGCAGCGGCGCACGCCTCACCGTGGTTCAAGCGCTGTATGAGATGGAAATCTCCGACAAGGGCGTCATCGAAGCACTTGCCGAGTTCGAGGCGTATTGGATCGGCCGCGACGTCGACGGCGTCGAACAGCCCCCCGCCGAAATCTCATTCTTCCGCGATCTCTTGCGTGGTGTCGTCGAGGAGCAGCGTGCGATCGATCCGCAATTGGACAAGGCATTGTCGAGCGGCTGGCCGCTGAAGCGCATCGAAGCAGTTTTGCGCGCTATCCTGCGCGCTGGGGCCTACGAACTCATGTTCCGCAAGGATGTGCCAGCTCGCGCTGCGATCTCGGAGTATGTCGACGTCGCCCATAGCTTTTATGCCGGCGACGAGCCCGGCATGGTCAACGCGGTCCTCGATAAGGTCGCCCGTGAGGTTCGCGGATCGGAATTCGCCGGGCTCCCCGGCTCCGGGCGCGCTTGACGATCACGCCCCCCACCGTTCGTTCCGATGAGAACGGGCTGATCGCGCGCTACTTTGCGCCCTGGGCTGGCTATGGCGCGGATAGGCTGCGGGATGATGCCGCCACCCTCGTGCCAAGTCCAGGCTGCGATCTGGTGTTGACTGCAGACGCTATCGTGGCGGGCGTCCACTACCTGGCCGGCGACCCTCCCGCATCCATCGGGCGCAAAGCGCTCGGGGTGAACCTGTCCGATATCGCCGCTAAGGGGGCGATGCCGCGTGGGTTCCTCCTGACGCTCGCCCTGCCTGACGACTGGACGGAAGCGTGGCTTGCCGGCTTCGCCGACGGCCTCAGGGAAGCAGCGACTGCTTTCGATTGCCCGCTTCTAGGAGGCGATACCGTCCGCGCGGCGGGTCCCGCCCTCATTGGCGTGACCGCCCTCGGGGAAGTGCCGCGCGGCAGCATGGTTCGGCGGATGAGTGCGGAGATCGGCGACGTCCTCTGCGTCAGCGGCACGATCGGCGACGCGGCCCTCGGCTTACTGGCCCTGAATGGGGTGATGCCGGAATGGGCCGAGCGCTTGGGGAGGGAGGGTCAAGATGTCCTGATCGACCGCTATCGCCATCCGCGCCCGCGTAGCGCGCTCGCACCGCTTCTCCGCCGCCATGCGCGGGCCGCTATGGACGTCTCCGATGGGCTTGCCGGCGATCTGACGAAGATGCTGATGGGTGCCGGCCGGACCGCCGAGATCACGCTTTCCGATGTGCCGCTTTCCAATGCCGCCCGTGCTGCGCTTGCTCTCGACCCGGCGCTGATCAGCCCGATTGTAACCGGTGGCGACGATTACGAGATCCTTTGCGCGGTGGCACCGGACCGGGTTGAGGCGTTCATCGCTGAAGCCCTCTCGTTGGGGGTTCCGCTGGCGCGGATAGGATCGGTCGTCGAAGGCGACCGCCCGCCTGCGTTCCGCCGGCCGGACGGCAGTGAGTACGCCTTCGCCACGCGCTCCTTCAGCCACTTCTGAATCACCGGGCAACTTCCCGCAGCGGTGAGAAGCGTGAGTTGCCGACGTTGCACGTCTCCAGCCTGATCGCGGATGCGCCATTCTTGTAGCGGGTCCCGCGGTAGCCGAGACGCGAAATCGTCCTTCGCCGTCGACGAGGGACCGCAAAATGCCTGCGTCGTCGCGCCGACCTTGCCAGCATGCGGGAAAGAACGCCACACTCTCTCCCAATGCCGCCGCCAGGCTGCACCCACGTGCCACCGCGATCTTGACCATCGGCCGCGCGGCAAACCGGGATCGAACGCATGACTTCAGGCTCCACGCCGGCGACGGCCACCTCTCTCGACGACGGCATCGTTGCCACCGCGGAGGCGTGTCTCGGCCAGGTGGGACAGGCCCGCGACGCGATCCACAAGGTCATCTTCGGCCAGGAAAAAGTGGTCGACCTCGCCCTCATCACCATTCTGGCGGGTGGCCACGGCCTGCTCGTCGGACTGCCCGGTCTGGCAAAGACCAAGCTCGTCGAGACGCTCGGCACCGTGCTCGGGCTCGATGCCCGGCGCGTTCAATTCACCCCCGACCTGATGCCTTCCGACATCCTCGGCACCGAGATTCTCGACGAGGACCAAGACCGCCGCCGCTCGTTCCGTTTCGTGCGCGGCCCTGTCTTCACGCAATTGCTGATGGCGGACGAGATCAACCGGGCCAGCCCGCGCACCCAATCCGCTCTGCTGCAGGCGATGCAGGAGAATTTCGTCTCGGTGGCCGGTGAGCGGCACGACCTTCCGCGCCCGTTCCATGTGCTGGCGACGCAGAACCCGATCGAGCAGGAGGGTACTTACCCGCTCCCCGAGGCGCAGCTCGACCGTTTCCTGCTCGAGATCGATGTCGGCTATCCTGACCGCGCGGCTGAGCGTCGGATCCTCATCGAGACGACGGGAATCGGGGACCATAGCCCGCAGGCGGTGATGTCCACGGAGGCGCTTCTCACGGCGCAGCGCCTCGTGCGTCGCCTGCCAGTCGGCGACGCCGTGGTGGACGCGATCCTCGACCTTGTCCGCTCCGGAAGACCGGAAGGGGGCGATCCTTCTCTGAAGGGAAAGCTCCTATGGGGGCCTGGTCCCCGCGCCAGTCAGGCATTGACGCTGGCGGTGCGCGCTCGCGCCTTGATCGAAGGCCGCGTCGCACCCTCGGTCGCCGACGTGAAGGCGCTCGCGGAGCCCGTGCTCAAGCACCGCATGGCGCTGAGCTTTGCGGCGCGCGCCGACGGTGAGACCGTGCCGGGGATCATCGCCCAGCTGGCTGCGAAGCTTTAGCCGGATGATCGCGACCCGGGTTCTCGACGCGGCCCAGCGCGCTCCTGGGCGACACGAGACCGAAGGCGCGCTCTCTCTCGCCGAGCGGATGCCGCGTTTGATCCTTGAATCGCGCCGTGTCTCCTCGACGCTCGCGCATGGCCTGCATGGCAGACGCCGGGCGGGGCAGGGGGAAAGCTTCTGGCAGTTCAGACCCTTCGTGGCTGGCGAAGCGGCGGCGCGGGTGGATTGGCGCCGCTCCGCCCGCGACGACCGGCTCTACGTGCGCGAGCGCGAATGGGAGGCGACCCACAATATCTGGTTCTGGATCGACCGGTCCGCCTCCATGGGATTCTCGTCGAGCCTCGGGCAGGGGCCGAAGGTCGAGCGCGCCCTCGTGCTCGGCCTTGCCGTCGCCGATGCCCTGGTCGAGGGGGGTGAGCGGGCGGGGCTTCTCGGTCTCACCAGAGCCACGGCCTCACGCCGCATTGTCGAGACGATGGCGCACGCCCTGGTGGCCGACAAAGCAGGTCTTACGCAGGACATGCCGCCGCGCGCCACGCCGGGCCGCTTCGACGAGGCGATCCTAATCAGCGATTTTCTCTCGCCTCTGGAACAGGTTAGAGAGTCTGTGGGCTCGCTGGCGGGCTCCGGCACGAGAGGCCATCTCGTCATGGTGGTCGACCCGGTGGAGGAGACCTTTCCCTTCGCGGGGCAAGCCGTGCTGCACGATCCTGAGACCAAGATGAGCCTCGATATCGGTGACGCGGCGTCGTGGGGGGCGGCCTATCGCACCCGCATCGCCGCGCATCGGGAGGGTCTCGCCGAGATCGCCCGAGCCCAGGGCTGGACCCTGACGATCCATCGTACCGACCGGCCGGCGAGCGAGGCGGCCCTGCGTCTCCTCACGCTGGTCGCCGCCGCGCGCGGGACGAGGTGAGGAGCAGCACATGTTCGGATTGCCCCTGACCTTCGCTGCGCCGCTGGCGCTCGCGGCGCTTATCGCATTGCCGGCATTGTGGTATTTGCTCCGGGTGACCCCGCCCCGGCCGCAGCGGATCGAGTTTCCGCCCTTGCGGATCATGGCCGACCTGCTGGCCAAGCGCGAGACTCCGGCGCGGACCCCGCCCTGGCTGCTGATCCTCCGGATGATTGCCGCCGCCTGCCTGATCCTCGCCGTGTCGGGGCCGGTCTGGAACCCATCGGGCACCGGCGCGACTTCGGGCCGGACGCCGCTTATCGTCATGATCGATAACGGGTTTTCAGCCGCACATGATTGGCGCGAGCGCATGCGGGCCGCCACCGACGAAATCGAGGCGGCCTCGCGGGACGGTCGCCCTGTGGCCGTGATCGCCCTGGCCGACGCCCCGGCCGCGTTGGAAGCGAAGACGCCCGCCGCCGCCCTGGACCGTCTCCGGGCCGTCGCGCCGCGCTCGCATCTACCGCAACGCGACGTCCATTTGACCGCCATCGGAGCCTTCCTCGACCGCCATCCGGCGGTCGCTGTGGTCTGGATCGCCGATGGCGTTGCGGGTGCCGCATCCGACGCGTTCGGCAAGGGTTTGTCCGACGCGCTGAACAAGGCCGGCGCCGGTCTCACCATCCTGCGCGCGGAAAATCCACCGGCTCTGGCCCTCGCCGCGGCCGAGAGCGGCGGCAAACTCACCGCCCGAGTGCTGCGCGCTTCGGCCAATGGCCGCGATGCCGGCGTGGTCCGTGCCCTGGACCAGAAGGGCCTGCCGCTGGCCGAGCACGATTTCCGCTTCGCCGACGGGGCCACCGAAACGGAGGTCCAGTTCGAGCTTCCGGTGGAGCTCCGCAACGGCATCAGCCGGCTCGAGATCGCCGCCGAGCGCTCGGCCGGCGCGGTGACGCTGATGGACGAGCGCGGCAAGCGCCGCCGCGTCGGGTTGGTCTTCGGCGGCACCAACGATCAGGCGCAGCCGCTCCTGGCCCCGACCTACTATCTCTCCCGCGCCCTGACCCCGTTCGCGGATGTCCAGGAAGCACGCGGGGCCAAGGGAGTGGCCGAATCCGTCGGGCAGCTCCTCGACAATCAGGTCTCGGTGCTGGTCCTCGCCGATGTGGGCGCCCTCGACGAGGCGACCATGCGCCGGGTGGCGAGTTTCGTGGACGAGGGCGGCCTGCTGCTGCGCTTCGCCGGGCCGCGTTTGGCTGCCGGCAACGACACCCTGGTCCCCGTGCGCCTGCGCCGGGGAGGCAGGACCTTGGGCGGCACGCTGTCCTGGGACAGCCCCAAGACGCTCGCGACCTTTGCCCCGGAGAGTCCGTTTGCCGGGCTGGTCCCCCCGGCGGATATCGGGGTGCGTCGCCAGATCCTGGCGGAGCCGGATGGCGACCTGCCGGGCCGCACCTGGGCGTCGCTGCAGGACGGCACGCCCATCGTCACCGCCGAGAAGCGCGGCAAGGGGCAGATCGTTCTGTTCCACGTCACCGCCGACACGACCTGGTCGAACCTGCCGCTCTCCGGCCTGTTCATCGACATGTTGCGCCGCGTGGTCGCCCTGTCGGGCAGCGCTGCGCCGAACGGAGGGGAGGGGTCGACCCGGCCCGCCGCCGCCGTCCTGGCGCCCCGCCTCACCCTCGACGGTTTCGGGGCATTCGGCAGCCCACCCGCTGGCGCCACGGCGGTGCCGGACGATTATGGCGAGCGGGCCAGCCTCGAACATCCGGCCGGGTTCTATGGCCCGGCCGATGGCGGCGTCGCCGTGAACGCGCTCAGGCCCGACGACCGCCTGAAACCCCTCGACCTATCGGCCTTCACCGACGCACGCACCGGTTCGCTCACCGGCGGAGACACCCTCGACTTGCGCGCCACGCTGTTTACCCTGGCGCTGATGCTCCTGATCCTCGACACCCTCGCCGGCCTCTGGCTTGGCGGCCTCTTCAACCGTTCGCGCGGGGGGCTGTTCGGACGCTTCGCCGGACGGGCGGCGGCTGTGCTCATCGTGGCCGGCATCGGCGTCGCCGGCCTGTCGAGCGGCACCCATGCGCAGGGGGGGGCGCGGCCGAACACGTTCGACTCGGCCCTCGCCACTCGTCTGGCCTACGTCGTCACCGGCGACGAGGCGACGGATACGGCCAGCCGCGCCGGGCTCAACGGCCTGACGCAGATGCTGGCCAGCCGGACCGCCCTGGAGCCGGGCGACCCGATCGGCATCGATCCGGGCAAGGACGAGCTCGCCTTCTATCCGATCATCTACTGGCCCATCGTCGCCAGCCGTCCGCAGCCGAGCGAAGCCGCGATCCGCCGGATCGACGCCTTCATGCGCAATGGCGGGACTGTCCTGTTCGACACCCGCGACGCGCTCACGGCTCGGCCGGGCGGCCCGCCGACACCGGAGGGGGCCTATCTGCGCAAGATGCTCTCCACGCTGGAAGTGCCCGAACTGGAGCCGGTTCCGGCGGACCATGTGCTCACCAAGGCCTTCTACCTCGTGGACAATTTTCCCGGCCGCTACGCCACCGGCCAGACCTGGGTCGAGACCCTGCCGCCCGCCGGAGACGGGGCCGAACGCCGCCCCGCGCGGGCCGGCGACGGCGTCTCCCCCATCGTCATCACGGGCAACGACCTGGCTTCCGCCTGGGCGGTGGGCAAGCGCGGCGAGGCGCTCTACCCCATCGTCGGCGGCGACCAGCGCCAGCGCGAGATGTCGTTCCGCGGCGGCATCAACCTCGTGATCTACACGCTCACCGGCAACTACAAGGCGGATCAGGTCCACGTCCCGGCCCTGCTGGAGCGGTTGGGACAGTGATGAGCTTTCAGACTGCGTATCGGGACGGGCTCGTCCCTCCCCCCTTTGCGGGGGAGGGTGGTCGCGGAGCGACCGGGAGAGGGGGCGACCTCTCCGGACAGCGCGCTCCCCTCTCCCGACCCTCGCTGACGCGAGGGCCACCCTCCCCCGCAGAGGGGAGAGGGGGTTCGGCGGCAACGCCGTGCCAGTTCATCACAACCACAGAGGCCGCTAGCCCATGCTGAGCCTCAGCTTCACCCCCCTCATCCCGTGGCCAGTCATTGCCGGGTTCGGCGTTCTGGTGGCGATCTTCGTCGTCCTCGCCTTCGTGGCGCGGGGGCGCACGGCGATCCTGCGGGCGCTGGCCCTCGGGCTCGTGCTGCTGGCCATCGCCAACCCGTCGCTGGTGCGCGAGGACCGCGAGCCGGTGAAGGACATCGCGGCCATCGTGGTCGACCGGTCGGGGTCGCAAAGTCTCGGTGACCGTCCGGCCATGACCGATACGGTGCGGGCCGAGTTGCAGAGGCGCTTCGGATCGCTCAGCAACATCGAGCCGCGCTTCATCGATGTGCCCGACGCCAAGGACGGCGATGACGGCACCAAGCTGTTCACGGCCCTGTCCCAGGGCCTTGCCGACGTCCCGCCGGATCGCCTCGCCGGGGTGGTGATGCTGACGGACGGCGTGGTCCACGACATCCCGGCCACTGTCGCGGCACTCGGCATCAAGGCGCCGCTCCATGTCCTCGTCACCGGCCATCCCGACGAGCGCGACCGGCAGATCAAGCTGATCGAGGCGCCGCGATTCGGCATCGTCGGGCGCGATCTCACCATTCGCGCCGAGGTGATGGAGCGGGGCGGCACCGGCAACGCCACCGTCACCGTGCGCCGCGACGGCGAGGAGATCGGACGCCGCACCTTCCCCACCGGCCAGCCCTTCTCGCTGACCACCAAGATCGAGCATGGCGGCCCCAACGTCGTGGAGATCGAGGTCGAGCCGCTACCCGGTGAGTTGACCACCATCAACAACCGCGCGGTCCTGCCCATCGAGGGCATCCGCGAGAAGCTGCGCGTGCTCCTCGTCTCGGGCGAGCCGCACCAGGGTGAGCGGACCTGGCGCAACCTGCTGAAATCGGACGCGAACGTCGATCTCGTCCACTTCACCATCCTGCGGCCACCGGAGAAGCAGGATGGCACGCCGATCTCCGAACTGTCGCTCATCGCCTTCCCGACGCGCGAGCTGTTCGTCCAGAAGATCAAGGATTTCGACCTCATCATCTTCGACCGCTACGCCAACCAGAGCGTGCTGCCCTCGGCCTATTTCGACAACATCGTCCGCTATGTCCGCGATGGCGGCGCGCTGCTCATCGCGGCGGGGCCGGAATTCGCCTCCTCGGCGAGCCTCGCCCGTACCCGGCTCTCCCAGATCCTGCCGGGCGAGCCCAATGGTCGGGTGGTGGAGCAGCCCTACAAGGCGGCGCTGACGGGCACCGGCACCCGCCACCCCGTCACCCGCGCCCTGCCGGGCTCGGAGGCCTCTCCCCCGGCCTGGGGTGACTGGCTGCGCATCGTCTCCGCCCAGACCAAGCCCGGCATCCAGCCGATCCTGCAGGGGCCGAACGCCCTGCCGCTCCTCGCTCTCTCGCGGGAGGACAAGGGTCGGGTCGCCCTTCTTCTGTCCGACCATGCCTGGCTCTGGGCACGCGGCTACCAGGAGGGCGGCCCCTATCTCGACCTGCTGCGCCGCCTCGGCCATTGGCTGATGAAGGAGCCGGCGCTCGAAGAAGAGGCATTGCGGGCGCAGACGACGGGGCATGGCCGCGAAGTCCGCGTCGAGCGCCAGACCATGGCCGAGACTACCGACCCCGTCACCGTGAAGGGACCGAGCGGACCGGAGCGGACGCTCACCCTCACGGCCGGGGAGCCCGGCCTGTTCAGCACGACCTTCGCGGCCACGGAGCTCGGGCTCCATACCCTGCGCTCCGGCTCGCTCATCGCCTTCGTCAGCGTCGGGCCGCCGAACCCGCGCGAACTCACCGACGTGTTCAGCGATACCGAGCGTCTGAAGGCCCTGGCCGAAGGGACCGGCGGCTCGATCCGCCGCGTCGCCGATGCGGGCGGGACCACCGTGGTGCCGCGCCTTCAGGCCGTGCGCAGCGGGCGTCTGGCCGGCGCCGACTGGATCGGCTTCCGCCCCAGCGACAGCGCCGTCATTCGCGGCGTCGAGGTCTATCCCCTGGCGCTCGGTCTGTGGGCGCTGGTGGCTTTGGCCGGTGCGGTGCTGGCGATGTGGCTGGTGGAGGGCCGGCGCGGCCGGGTGGCGTAGAGATTGTCGACCCTCCCCCCTCTGCGGGGGAGGGTGGTCGCGGAGCGACCGGGAGAGGGGGCGACCTCTCCGATGATGGCGCTCCCCTCATCCGACTTAGCTGCGGGCCACCTTCTCCCGCAGAGGGGAGAAGGAGTGGCGTGCGTCTCACCCTCTGGGGGGTCAGCCTCGCGTCTCGCCGCCCAAGATTGCGAGCGGACGAACGGGCCTGACGATCCCAGATACCGTCTCCAAGGCGCCGGGACGGAGTTCGAGCCAGAGGAAGCGCGCGGGGTCGACCGGTCCCGGCGGCAGCAGGCGGCCCGGCGGCACGGGCGCGAAGCCGAAGCGACGGTAATAGGGCGCGTCTCCCACCAGAATGACGAGCCCGTGGCCGCCGGCCCGCGCGGCGTCGAGGCTCGCCTGCATCAACGATCCGCCGATGCCACGCTTACCGAAGCTCGGATCCACCGTGAGCGGCCCCAGCACCAAAAGCGGCCCTCCCGCCTCCGCCGGAGCGACACGAACCGAGCCGACCAGATACGTGCCGACCAGCGCGGTGAAGCAGAGATCCGCCATGGGCCGGGCGCCTTCGCGCAGGCGATTGGCGGTGCGGGCGAAACGTCCCGGCCCGAAGGCGCGAGCGTGGAGGCGTTCGATGGAATCGGCATCGCCCGGCCGCTCGGGCCGAATGACGAGAGGCAGGCTGGTCATGTGGCGCGAGCGGAGAAATCGATGCGCGGATCGATCCAGGTGTAGATCAGGTCGGAGAGCAGGTTCACCGCCAGACCCATCAGCGAGAAAATGTAGAGCGTGGCGAAGACGATCGGGTAATCGCGCCCGACGATGGCGGTGAAGGACAGGAGGCCGAGCCCGTCGAGGGAGAAGATCGTCTCGATGAGCAGGGAGCCGGCGAAGAAGGCCGAGATGAACGCGCCGGGAAAGCCCGCGACCACGATCAGCATGGCGTTGCGGAACACGTGGCCATAGAGCACCCGCCGCTCGGTGAGCCCCTTCATCCTGGCCGTCATCACGTATTGCTTACGGATCTCGTCGAGGAACGAGTTCTTGGTGAGCAGGGTCGAGGTGGCGAAGGCGCCGAGAACCAGCGCGGTGAGCGGCAGCGTCATGTGCCAGGCGTAATCGACGATCTTGCCCCAGAGGGTAAAGTTCTCCCAGCCCTCGCTGGTGAGGCCGCGGATCGGGAAGACCTGCAGGAACGAGCCGCCGGCGAACAGGATGATGAGGGCGATGCCGAACAGGAAGCTCGGGATGGCGTAGCCGACGATGACGATACTGGAGGTCCACAGGTCGAAGCGCGAGCCGTCCTTCACCGCCTTGCGGATGCCCAGCGGAATCGAGATCGCGTAGGACAGGAGCGTCATCCACAGGCCGAGGGAGATCGAGACCGGCAGGCGCTCGCGGATCAGCTGCAGCACCGAGACATCGCGAAAATAGCTCTTGCCGAAATCGAAGGTGGCGTAGTCCCACAGCATCTTGGCGAAGCGCTCGGGTGCCGGCTTGTCGAAGCCGAATTGCTGTTCGAGCTTCTTGATGAAGGCCGGGTCGAGCCCCTGCGCGCCGCGATAACGCGAACTCGCCTCCGAGCCGCCGCCGGCCGAGCGCCCGCCGCCGCCGAGATCGCCGGCCCCGCCGGTGACGCGGGACAGGCTGCCCTCGCTCTGGCCCTGCAGCTGCGCCAGCACGCGCTCCACCGGCCCGCCGGGGGCGAATTGCACGATGACGAAGGTGATGAGCATGATCCCGAAGATCGTCGGGACCATGAGGGCGATGCGGCGCAGGATGTAGGCGAGCACGTCTGGTCCTCAATTCCTGCCGATTCGCCGGGCCTTGTCGGCATCGTGCCACCAGATCGCCGGCGCGCCGAGATCGTAGGCCGGGCCGGGGGAGGGGTGGCCGTAGACGTCCCAGAGGGCAAGGCGGTGATCGGCCTTGTACCACATCGGAATCCAGTAGCGGCCCGAGCGCAGCACACGGTCGAGGGCGCGGGCGGCAACGGTGAGATCGGCGCGGGTGGACGCATCGAGCACCCGGCCGATCAGGGCGTCCACCGTGGCGTTGGAGATCCCGGCGAGGTTGTCGGAGCCCGGCGTCGCGGCGCTGGCCGAGCCGTAGACCTGCCTCAGTTCCGGCCCCGGCGTTGGGCCGTTGCTATAGCGGCGCGAGGTGATGTCGAAGTCGAAATCCTTCAGGCGGGACTGATACTGGGACGTGTCCACCCGCCGGATGGTGGCCTTGAGCCCGAGCAGGCCGAGATTGCGGATGAAGGATTGGGTGTGCGGCTCGAGGGCCGGATCGGCGTCGAGGAACTCGATCTCCAGGGGCTTGCCCCCCGGCAGCGCGATGGTGCCGCCTTCCCGTGTGCAGCCCGCCTCACGCAGGAGCGCTACGGCACGGCTGAGGAGCGCCCGGTCCTGGCCGGAGCCGTCCGACTGGGCCGGCTGCCAGGCCTCGCCGAAGACCTCGTCGGGCAGGCCGGCACGCATGGGGTCGAGCAGCGCGAGCTCCTCGGCCGAGGGTTTCCCGGTGGCCTTGAGGTCTGAATTCTCGAAGAACGAGGCCGTGCGGATATAGGCGCCGAACATCAGGTTCTTGTTCGCCCAGGGGAAGTCGAAACACAGGCCGATCGCCTCGCGGACCCGGCGATCCTTGAAGGCTTCGCGACGGGTGTTGATCCACCAGCCCTGCGTGCCGGAGGGTCGCGCATCGGGCACGACCTCTTTGCGGACACGACCCTCGCGGAAGGCGGGGAACTCGTAGCCCGTCGCCCAGACGCGGGCGGTGAACTCCTCGCGGAAGGTGAAGATGCCGCTCTTGAAGGCCTCGAACGCCACCTGGCGATCACGGAAATACTCGTAGCGGATCTGCTCGAAATTGTTCTGGCCGATCATCACCGGCAGGTCGGCGGCCCAGTAATCGGCCACTCGCTCCAACTCGATGAAGCGACCGGCTTCCAGGCGCCCGACCTTGTAGGGGCCGGACCCCATCGGCGGCTCCAGGGTCGAGGCCTCGAAATCGCGGCCGGTGTAATAGGCCTTCGAGAAGATCGGCAGCGTCGCGACGAAGAGCGGCAGATCGCGGCTGCGGCCCTTCTCGAATCGCACGATCAGCGTCTCGTCGCTCTCGGCCACGGCATCCGCCATGTCGCGGATCACCTGCGAAATCTCGGGGTGGCCCTTCTCCTTCAGTAGATTCAGGGAGAAGGCGACATCGGCGGCGGTGAGGCGCGTGCCGTCGTGGAACCGTGCCTGGGGACGCAGGGCGAAACGGTAGGTGAGGCCGTCCTCGCTCGCCTCCACGCTGCGGGCGACGAGGCCATAGAGCGAATCGGGCTCGTCCAGCGCCCGCACCATCAGCGAATCGAAGGTGAGGTTCATGCCCGCGGCGCCGTCGCCGCGCAGGACGTAGATGTTGAGGGTGTTGAACGTGTCGCCGGCCTGGTTGCCGAGGGTGGAGGAGAGCTGCGCCGAGAACCGGCCGCCGCGCGGGGCCCCCGGGTTCACATAGGCGAAATGCGTGAAGTCGGCCGGGTATTTCAGTTCCCCGAAACTCGACATGCCGTGGCTCGCCCCGGTGGGGGCGGCCGACGCCCGCTTCGTCAGGGCGGTGGCGATGCCGAGGGCGCCGGCCCCGGCGACGAAGTCCCGGCGGGTCGGCGCGAACTTCACCGCGGCGCCCCGGTCTTGGCGGCGAGCGCCTCGTCGTACCACCATGTGGTCGGGAAGCCGGAGGAGCCGTAGAGCGGCAGGGTCGCCGGATGCGCGAACCGGTTCCAGCGCAGGGTCCGCGACACGTTCGAGGCCCATTGCGGCACGACGAAGTTGTGGGCGAGGAGCACCCGGTCGAGGGCGTGGGTGGCGGCAAGCACGCCCGGGCGGTCCTTGGCGAAGATCACACGCTCGATCAGCGTATCGATGGCCGGGTCCTTGATGCCGATCAGGTTGCGCGATCCCTGCTTGTCGGCCGCGGCCGAGCCCCAATATTCGCGCTGCTCGTTACCGGGCGAAAGCGACTGGCCCCAGGAACTCGTGGTCACGTCGAAGTCGAAGCCGCGCAGCCGGTTCTGGTACTGCGCCTGGTCGATGACGCGGAGCGAGGTCTGGATGCCGATGAGCTTCAACTGAGCCGAGAAGGGCAGGATCACCCGCTCGAACACGCTCTGGAATTCAAGGAACTCGACCGTGAGCGGTTCACCGGTCTTCACGTTGGTCATGCGCCCATCACGAAGCTCGTAGCCGGCCTCCTTGAGGAGGCGTACGGCCTCGCGGAGGTTGGCGCGCACGGCATCGGGCGTGCCGTTGACCGGGTTCGCGTAAGGGGTCGTGAAGACGGAGGCCGGGACTTTGTCCTTCACCGCCTCGAGGATCGCCAGTTCCTCACCCTGGGGGAGCCCCGACGAGGCGAGTTCCGAGCCGAAGTAGTAGGAGTCGATCCGCTTGTAGAGGCCGTAGAACAGCGAGCGGTTCATCTCCTCGAAATTCATGGCGAGGTTGAAGGCGCGCCTCACCCGCTCGTCGGCGAATTTCGCCTTGCGGGTGTTGAAGACGAAGGCCTGCATGGTGCCGTTCCCGCGATCGGGGAACTCCTCCTTGATCAGGCGCCCCTCCTTCACGGCGGGGAAATCGTCATAGGCCGTGGCCCAGTTGCGGGCGACGTTCTCGGCCCGGAAATCGAACAGGTCGCCCTTCAGCGCCTCGATCAGCACGGTGGAATCGCGAAAATACTCGTTGCGCATCGTGCCGAAATTGTTGCGTCCGGCATTCACCGGCAGGTCGGCGCCCCAGTAATCGGCCACGCGCTCATAGGTGGCGCTGCGGCCCGGCTCGAACTTGGCGAGGCGGTAGGGGCCGGAGCCCAGCGGCATCTCGAGAGTGGTCTGGGTGACGTCGCGCTGGCGCCCTTCCGCGTCCTTGCCCGTCCACCAGTGCTTGGGCAGCACGCGGAGCTGGCCGAGCACCTGCGGTAATTCGCGGTTGCCCTTCTCGGCGAAGGTGAAGGTGACCTCGCGCGGGCCGGTGACTTCGCCCTTCGCCACCGTCTGGTAATAGGCGGCGTAGAACGGGCTGTTGGCCTTCAGGGTCTCGTAGGACCAGACCACATCCTCCGGCGTGATCGGCTTGCCGTCGTGCCAGCGGGCGTTCTCGCGCAGGCGGTAGGTCACGGAGGAGAGGTCGTCGGCGAGTTTCGCCCCCTCGGCCAGCAGGCCGTAGGAGGTGAAGGGCTCGTCGAGCGATTCCGTCATGAGGGTATCGTAGATCTGGCCGATCCCGCTCTCGAGATCGCCCTTCAGCCCGGAGACGACGAGGTTGAAATTGTCGAACCCGCCCTGGGCCCCGAGGCGGACGAGGCCGCCCTTGGGGGCCTTCGGGTCCGCGTAATCGAAATGCTTGAAATCGGCCGGATATTTCGGCTCGCCCATCAGCGTGAGGGCATGGGCCCACCCGCTTTCCTGCGTGGCGGCGCGCGCACTCTCCGCGAAGCTCGCCACGGCGAGGGAGACTGCCAAGGTAGCGGCGAGTAGGCGTCCGATCAGGGCTGTTCGCTTCACGAGGCGGCTGTCTCCCGAATTCCATGGCCGAAGCCGTAGAGGGCTCAGGCGGCATGTCCTTCTAGGACGCCGGGGCGGGGCACGCCAAGCGGGCAAGTCCCAGGCGCGTCGGTTGAACGCGTGGGAGGACCGTCCTCCGAAGGACGTCCGAGTGCTTGACGGAACTCTAGATCAGGGTCGATTTTCCCGCGACGTACCACACCGTAGCGGGAGCGGGAGCGGGAGTTTCGTGAGAGAGGGGAAGAACCTGTTTAGGCTGTTCTCCCAAGGGCTTACCTCATCCTGAGGTGCCGCGCAGCGGCCTCGAAGGAGGCCTCCAGAACCCATATAGCAGACTGGAGGGCTCCTTCGAGGCCCTTTGCTCAGGCAAAGGGCACCTCAGGATGAGGTGGTCTGATTGGATAATCGACTGCTACGGATGATCCGCTCACGCCTGATCATCCGTAGGACAAATCCGATCGACCGGACGTCAGACGATCTGAACGCTCTTGGGCGTGATCTCGGCGATCTTGGTGGCGCCGACCTGGCGCATGATCGTCTCGAACTCGCGCTGCATCAGGGTGAGCACCATCTCGACGCCCGGCTGGCCGAAGGCGGCGAGGCCCCAGATGTAGGGACGACCGACGCAGACGGCGGTGGCGCCGAGCGCCAGGGCCTTGAGCACGTCGGTGCCGCGGCGGAACCCGCCATCGATGAGGACCGGCACCTTGCCGTTCACGGCAGCGACCACCTCGGGCAGCGCGCCGATGGTCGATTGCAGGCTCTCCTCGGCGCGGCCGCCGTGGTTGGAGACGATGATCGCGTCGACGCCGTGGGTAAGGGCGATCTTGGCATCTTCCTGGGTCATGATGCCCTTGAGGACGAGCTTGCCCTTCACGATGCCGCGCAGGCGCTTCACGTAATCCCAGGTCATGCCGGTGCCGTAGAGGTTGGTGACCTTCGACACGTCGATCTCGTCGAACATCGGCTTGCGGCTGACTTCGTTCTTGAAGCCGGGCGTGTGGCAATCGGTACAGGTGCGGGTGTCGGCGCGGCGCTCGCGGAACAGCGTCTCGGTGTTGCGGCCGCCCTGGCGGTCAACGGTGAGCACGATGGCCGGGGCGCCGGCCGCCTCGGCCCGCTTCACCAGCTTCTCGGTCACGGCCCAATCGTCGGTCGGGTAGAGCATGTACCAGACGGGCGCGCCGCGCTCCTTGATGACATCCTCGATCGAGGTGCTGCCCACCGTGGACAGGATCATCTGGTGACCCTTGACCTTGCAGGCGCGGGCGGCGGCGGACTCCGCCTCGGGGTGGAACGCGCCCACGCTGCTGACGGGGGCGAGCGCGATCGGGCTGGCCCAGGTTTCACCGAAGATCTTCACGGTCGTGTCGATCTTGCGAACGTCGATCAGGCGACGGGCACGGACGTGGATCTTGTCGAAATCGTCGCGGTTGGCCTTCAGCGTCTTGTCGGCGTCGACGCCGCTGGCGAGGTAGCCGTAATGCGCCGGCGGCAATTCCTTCTTCGCCACGGGCTCGAAATCGAACACGTTGAGGGCCTGCGCCGGGGAGGCGATGAGGTCGCCGTTCATCACGGGAGCGGCGCGGAGCACGTCGTAGCTCTGGGCCACGGCGTCGGTGGTTCCGAAAGCGGCGATGCCGGCCAGGGCGCGGGCAGCGCTCGGTGCGAAAAGCGGGCTGGTCGAGAAATACGTCAGCAGCTTGCGACGGTGGATCGATGCATGCTCGCTCATAACACTCTGCCCTTCAAATCCGTTCGACCTATGCGCCGTTTCCACGGCCCAGATTACGGGGCTTTCCTGCATCATTTGTATTGTGCAATGCAATAACTGATATAATTCTAACTCAATATGGTGGTGTCCCGTGCCCCGTCCGACTGGGAAATCCTTACACAAAGTCGAAAGTGAGGCTGTTTTTCGACTCAAAGCGCAGGATTATCGTGCTTAATTTGGTGTCATCACGATCATGCGATCCGCACCGCCTCAGTCACCGGGTGAGCCGGCTTTCACATTATTTTGCTGCAGTGCGGGATGCTGTCGGCCCGGGTGATTCCCTCGTTGGAAACGCGGCGCACGTCCTGGAACGCAAAAGGCCGGGGCAAGCCCGGCCTTTCCGATCGTTCATCAATGCGGGAACTTCCCCCAGTCGCGTAGCCTACTGCGCGGGCTTCTCTTCCGGCGCTTTCTGATCGGCAGGCTTGTCGCCAGCCGGGCTGTCTGCAGCCGCGGCCTTCTCCACGGCGGGGAGCGGAGCCGGCGTATCGGCGAGCGAGCGCAGGTAAGCGATCACATCGGCGCGCTCCTGCGGAGCCTGGATCCCGGCGAAGGCCATCTTGGTGCCGGGCACGTAGGTCTTCGGATTGGCGAGGAAGTGGTCGAGCTCGTCGTAGGTCCAGGTGCCGCCCTTTTCCTTCAGGGCAGCGGAATACTCGAACCCGCCTTCATGCGCGCGCTGACGATCGACCACGCCCCAGAGATGCGGGCCGACCTTGTTGGGGCCGCCCTTCTCGAAACTGTGGCAGGCGGCGCACTTCTTGGCGGCGCCGGTGCCTTTCTCGACGCTAGCGCTGGCGAGGCGAACCGGAAGCGGCTCGACCTTGGCAGCGGCGGCCGCACCACCGCCCGCAGCCTCGGGCTGAGGCTCGGGGAGGGCGTAGCCCGCGCTACCGGCGGGCTTCGGAGAATAGATCAACTCGGCGACAAACCCGGAGCCCATGGCGAGAAGAAGAGTGCCGAGAACGGCGCCCGCGACCTTGTTCAGCTCGAAAGAGTCCATTCTCGACAACTCCGGGGGCGTCCGCCGGTTGCGGCGGCATGCGAGGCCCGGTGAGCGGATGCCCCGGACTCTGGAAATGTTCGAGGGTGAATAGCGGTACTCGACCGATCTTGACAATGCCGGAGTCACGGGCCGCGTAGTCGCAGAGGCGAAGCTGTCACCCGTGCGCCGCCCCGGCGACGATGACAACCCGCATCGCCCCTGCTAATCCGCCCCCTCACTGGAGAGATCCGCCGGTCGATGTCAGATCCCCTCGTCTTGATCCCCGCCCGCATGGCGGCCACGCGGCTGCCCGACAAGCCCATGGCCGACATCGCCGGCGAGCCGATGATCGTGCATGTCTGGCGCCGGGCCGTGGAGGCCGGCATCGGCCCCGTGGTGGTGGCGACTGATGCCGTCGAGATCGTCGATGCCATCGAGCGGGTCGGAGGCCTCGCGACCCTCACCCGGGCCGATCATCCCTCCGGATCGGACCGGCTGGCCGAGGCCCTCGAGATCATCGATCCGCAGGGCAACCACGACGTCATCGTCAACGTGCAGGGCGACCTGCCGACGATCGACCCGGCGGCCATCGCGGCCGCGATCCTGCCACTCGCGGATCGGGCTGTGGATATCGCCACCCTCTGCGCCCTCATCACCCGCGACGAGGAGCGGCACGATCCCAACGTGGTGAAACTCGTGGGCCATCACGTGACGCCGAACCGCTTGCGCGCCCTCTATTTCACCAGGGCGCAGGCGCCCTGGGGGGAGGGGCCGCTGTTCCACCATATCGGCCTTTACGCCTATCGCCGCCGTGCGCTCACCCGCTTCATGGCCCTGCCGCCCGGGGAGCTCGAGACCCGCGAGAAGCTGGAACAGCTGCGGGCGCTGGAGGCGGGCATGCGCATCGACGCCACCATCGTCGACGACCTGCCGCTGGGCGTCGACACCCCCGCCGACCTCGAGCGCGCGCGGGCCGTGCTCAATGCCCGGCGCCTCAACTGACGAACCGAGTCATCACCTCAATGTCCCAGACGACCGAGCCCCGCACGTCCGAATCCCGCACGTCCGAATCCCGTAAGACGATCTCCTACCAGGGTGAGCCGGGCGCGAACTCGCACATCATCTGCGCCCAGGCCTATCCGGACTGGACCCCGCTGCCCTGCGCCTCGTTCGAAGAAGCCTTCGCGGCGGTGAATGACGGCCGCGCGGCGCTGGCGATGATCCCGATCGAGAACTCCATCGCCGGCCGTGTCGCCGACATCCATCATCTCATCCCCACATCCGGCCTGCACATCGTGGCCGAGCATTTCCTGCCGATCCATTTCCAGTTGATGGCGCTTCCCGGCACGCCGATCGAGGCGATCAAAACGGTGCACAGCCATGTCCACGCCCTCGGCCAGTGCCGCAAGATCATCCGGCGGCTGGGGCTGAAGGCCATCGTGGCCGGCGACACGGCGGGCGCGGCGCGCGAAGTCGCCGAGGCCGGGGATCCCAGCCGCGGCGCGCTGGCGCCGGCCATGGCGGCAGGCGTCTACGGGCTCGATATCCTCGCCCGTGACGTGGAGGACGAGAGCCACAACACCACGCGCTTCGTGGTGTTCTCGCCCGAGGCTGCGGAAGTGCCAGCCAATACCGGACCGACGGTGACGAGCTTCATCTTCCGCGTCCGCAACATTCCGGCGGCGCTCTACAAGGCGCTCGGGGGCTTCGCCACCAACGGCGTCAATATGTCGAAGCTCGAAAGCTACATGGTCGAGGGCCAGTTCTCGGCGACGCAGTTCTATGCTGAGGTCGACGGGCATCCGGAGGATCCGGGCCTCGCCCGCGCGCTGGACGAACTCGCCTATTTCTCGCGCGAATTGCGCATCATCGGCACCTACCCGGCCCATCCGTTCCGCGAGACGACGCGGCTGGCGGCGGAGTAGGCGCGGGAGAGGGACCTATTCGCGCTTGATCACCCGGTCGACCACGAGGTCGGACCAGAAGCCGGGGCGGAAATCGCGCTTCAAGGCCTCGGGGTCGTAGACCGCCTCGACCCAGGTCAGGAAATCCAGACCCTTCGCCTCGCCGTCGCGCAGGTAGAGGTCGAAGAAGGCGTCGAGAATCCCGGTCTTGGCGAAGCGGAAATGGCCGTACCGGGCCGAGAGCTGCTGCATCGCCTCCGAGACCGGCACGCCTTCGTGCAGGATCAGGAACAGGGCAGCGCCGAGGCCGGCCCGGTCCGCTCCCGACTTGCAATGCATCACGGCGGGATACTGGACGCCGTCGAAAAACGCCTTCGCGGCGAGGATCGTCTCCTTCGAGGGCGCTTCGCGGGAGCGCAGCACGAATTCGACGAGGTTCAGCCCCTGCTGGGCGCAGGCCTCGCGCTGGAGCGGCCAGGAGCCGTGCTCGCGGCCGCCACGCAGGGAGATCACCGTGCGCACGCCCTGCCGCCGGAACCAGGCGAGCTGGTGGGGTGTGGGCTGGGCCGAGCGCCAGATCTTGCCGGTCCCGATCTTGTGACGGTTCAGATAGGCGAGACGGAACACGCCGTGGTCGACGAGCAGCATGTTGGCCCAGGCCCGCACGCGTGCGCTCCGACCGGAGATCGGCTGCTCGAAGCGGGCGATCCGCGCCATGCGCCGGGCATAGCGGATCTCGGGCTTGATGAATCTGTTGAACACGGGTGGCTGCTGGAACCGGTCGGGAGGACAGTGCTGCGGCTCTAACAGCCGGTAGAGGATCGGGCAAACGCGTGTCGCGGAAGGGCGCCATCGGGCATCGATATTCCCGGCCACGAGAATTCGGCATCCGGCTTGCCTTCATCATGCCCGTATCGTGGATTTCGATGCGACGTCGTTCCCGTTTCCACCGAGCGTAGGGACAGTCATGAAGACGAGCACCACCAGCATCCGCCGCGCCCGTTCGGGAGACGCCGACCGGCTGAGCGACGTCTTCGACGAAACCTGGCGGGAGGCCTATCGCGGCATCATCCCCGGCATTTCCCTGGAGCGGATGATCTCCCAGCGCTCGTCGCAATGGTGGGTCGGCGCGGCCCAGCGCAACCGCCCCCTGGTCGTGGTCGAGATCGGCGACGAGATCGTCGGATACGCCATCTACGGGCAGGCAAGGGGGAGCGCGCTCAAGGCAGCGGGCGAGATCGACGAGCTCTACATCCTGCCGGCCTATCAGGGCCTGGGGCTCGGCCGCCGCCTGTTCCGCGCGATCCGCAACGACCTGATCGACCACGGCCTGACACGGATCGGGGTCTGGACGCTGACGGGCAACGAGCGCGCCTGCGCGTTCTACGCCGGTCTCGGCGGCAAGAGGGTGGCCGAGGCCGTCGACCGCATGGCGGGCGCCGTCCTCGACAAGGCGGCCTACCGCTTCGAATGACATCCGGCCGCCGGGCCGGTCAGAAGTCCCCGTCACGGAACCCTGAGCACGGCATGGATCGTTGATCCTGCGCTGAAGCCGGACCGCTCCCACATGTCGGGGGCCGGCCCGGACTTCCCTGCGCCGGAACAAGGACCACAATGACCACCAGTCAGCAGGACGTGTCGCGCCGCGATTGCACGGCGCAGGATTGGGACGACCGCGTCACCCGCCTCACCGAGAAGCTGCCGGACACTTTGCGCAAGGCCATCGAGTGGCTTCGCGAACCCCATCGCCGCTGGATCAGGATCGGCGCGGCGCTGCTGTTCATCCTCGGCGGAATCTTCTCGATCCTGCCCGTGCTCGGGCTTTGGATGCTGCCGGTGGGACTGGCTCTCCTCAGCCAGGACATCCCGGCACTCAAGGTCCCGCTCGAACGCTCGGCCCGTTGGATCGAGGGCGTCTGGCAGCGCTGGTTCGGCTCGCCGAAGAACAAGCCCTGATCGACGACGTGGACGTCGTGGCGATCAACCGGAAGCGGGCTCGATGGACGCTTCACCGGGCGGGCGTCGCTGCACCCTGAGGTAACGATTTGGGGCAAAAGCCCCGCGCAACGGGCGAAGGCCGATTTCTTTTAACCGGGAAGGGATTTAAGAGACGCGTCAAACAGCGCCCCAGGTTGCTGCAGGTTAGAGAGAGGACCCCATGATCATCGATTCCATCTCGATCGGTAAGAATCCGCCGGACGACGTCAACGTCATTATCGAGGTTCCGATCGGCGGTGATCCGATCAAGTACGAGATGGACAAGGAATCCGGTGCTCTGGTGGTCGATCGGTTTCTCTACACCGCGATGCATTACCCGGGGAATTACGGCTTCATCCCGCACACGCTCTCGGGTGACGGTGATCCGTGCGACGTTCTCGTGGCCAATACGCGCGCCATCGCTCCCGGCGCGGTCATCAGCGTTCGGCCGGTGGGCGTCCTCGTGATGGAGGACAATGCCGGCGAGGACGAGAAGATCATCGCCGTGCCGTCCCGCCACCTGACGATGCGCTACGACCGGATCGAGAACTACACCGACCTGCCGGACATCACGATCCAGCAGATCCAGCACTTCTTCGAGCATTACAAGGATCTGGAACCCGGCAAGTGGGTCAAGATCAAGCGCTGGGGCGACAAGGCCGAGGCCCAGCGCCTCATCAACGAGGGTATCGAGCGCGCCAAGGCCGAGAAGGCCTGAGAGCCTTTATGGATCGAATCTCTCAGCGGCGGCCGATGCCAAAGGCGATCATCCAAGCCGACCACCTCATCCTGAGGCGCCCTTTGCTTCGGCAAAGGGCCTCGAAGGAGCTTCCAGTGATCGCGCGATCCCTGGAGGGCTCCTTCGAGGCCGCTACGCGGCGCCTCAGGATGAGGTAAAGCCTTGGAAAGAGAACCCAAAGGGGCGGCGAAATCGCCTCACAAAGCCTCGCCCCGCAACAGCCGGGGCGAGGCAGCCCGCGAGGCAGAGGCCTCGCCGATGAACAGCGATTTCAGGCCGGGGAGCCTGTCGACGAGGCCGAGCCCGAGATCGCGCACGAGGCGAACCGGCAGGACATCGTTGGAGAACAGCCGGTTCAGCCCATCCGTGGCCGCCACCATGGCGAAAGTGTCGAAGCGCCGGCTGCGCTCGTAGCGCTGCAGCACATCCTTCGCCCCCGGGTCGAGGCCGAGACGCAGGGCCTCCGTGATTTCCTCCGCCAGCGAAGCGGCATCCGCGAGGCCGAGATTCAATCCCTGCCCGGCGATGGGGTGGATCACGTGGGCCGCGTCGCCGAGCAAGGCGAGTCGCTCGCCCCGGAAGCTCCGCGCCATGCCGAGGGACAGCGGGTGGGCGCTCGGCCCGTCTTCGAGGACGAGACGACCGAGATTGAGCCCGAAGCGCCGTTCGATTTCCGCAAGCGTTTCTTCCCGGCTGCCGCCGATCAGCGCCTCCACATCCGAGGTCCGCTCGGTCCAGACGATGGAGGAGCGATGACCCAGCGCGCCGCCATCCACCAGCGGCAGGATGGCGAAGGGGCCGCTCGGCAGAAAATGTTCGAAGGCGCGGCCACCATGCGGATGCTCATGCCCGATTGTCGCGACGATGCCCATCTGCGGATAGGAGCGTCCGACCCAACCGATCCCCGCGGCCTCGCGCAATCTCGAACGCGATCCATCCGCGGCCACCAGCAGGGAGGCGACGGCCCCGCGCCCGTCGGACAGGGCGACGGCGATGCCGGCACCCCGCGCCTGTGCATGGCGGATGCCGACCGGTTCCAGGACAACGCCGCAGGCTCTCGATGCCGAGAGCAGGGATTCCACCAGGAACTCCGCTTCGACCATGTGCGCGAAGGGCTCGCCGGCCTCCGCTCCGTCATCGGCGCCATGTCCGCCAAAGGTGAGAAAGATGGGCCGGACCGGGTCCGTCAGCCGACTGTCGCTGATCGCCATGTCGAGGATCGGTTCGGCCGCATGAGCGATGTCGTCCCAGACCCCCAGCCTCGTCAGCATGCGCCGGCCGCCAGCCGCCACCGCGAAGGCACGCCCCCGATGGCGTAAAGCCGCACGATCCAGCCCCGGATCGAAGACGGCCACATCCAACGATTCGCCATGGGCCTGGCGCAGAGCCAGCGCCAGGCTGAGGCCGGGAATACCGCCGCCCGCGACGATCACCTTGCGAGGTGCGCGACCGTCCATCGATCCGCCCATGCTCTTCACCTCGTCCCCCTCCGCGCCGGCTGCGATCCGACGGGCCTGCACTGGCACCGCGTTTCATCCGAGGCAACGTTTCTTGCCCGAGGCCATGCGCTTTGCCGGAGCCAACGCGCGAAGGCGAGGCTTGGTGCATTGGCGAGGCTCGGCACGTGGGCGAGACGTCCGATGCGTGGCTTTCACCCGCGCGCCTTGCATTCCGTGCCCGGTGTGGCGATGCCAATGCCCAATAATACGCGTTGCACGACACCCTCGGTGTCACTGTCCTGCAAAGGCCCGCATGACCGGATCCGTCGACGAACTCCTCGCTTGCCTTGACCTTGAACCGCTCGCTGACGACCTGTTCCGTGGACAGAGCATCCAGACCGGATGGTTCCGCGTCTTCGGCGGCCAGGTGCTCGGGCAGGCCCTGGTGGCCGCGTCGCGTACCGTGGAGGCCAGCCGCCCGGCTCATTCCCTCCACGCCTATTTCATCCTCGGCGGCGATCCCGCCGCCCCGATCGATTACGCGGTGGAGCGGATCCGCGATGGGCGCAGCTTCGCCACGCGGCGGGTCGTGGCCCACCAGCATGGCCGTGCGATCTTCACCCTCTCGGCCTCGTTCCACATCGAGGAGGACGGTGCTTTCCATCAGGCCGTCATGCCGGATGTTCCGGCCCCCGAGGCGCTGCTCGACGCCCCCGCTCTCGCCGCGGCGGCGGGGCCGGCGATCCCCGCGACCATGCGTGCCTATCTCGGACGGGCCACCCCGATCGAGTTGAGGCCGGTGGAGGTCGAACGCTATCTGTCGCGCGATCCGCGCGAGCCTCGGTTCCACGTCTGGATGCGGGCGCGAGAGCGGCTACCGGACGAGCCGGCGCTACAGAGGGCCGTACTCGCCTATGCTTCCGACCTGATGCTCCTCGACGCCACCCTGATTCCGCACGGCAAGACGGTGTTCGACGCGTCGGTTCAATCCGCCAGCCTGGATCACGCGCTCTGGTTCCACCGATCGTTCCGCGCCGATGAATGGTTGCTCTATGTCCATAACAGCCCGTCCGCCTCCGGCGCGCGCGGTTTCGCCAGAGGATCGCTCTTCACTCGACGTGGCGAGCTGGTGGCCTCCGTGGCTCAGGAAGGCCTGATACGCCCGATCGGCGATGGATCCTGAACTCCTGCAACCTTTGCTTTACTGGCTGCCACTCTGCTCACGATATCGTCTGAATGAGTATTCTTTAGGCGATTGACGCAGAAATTTCGCCCGATCCCGCGTCAGTGATCGGTCACTTTGTGTGCAGATGGCAAAATCGGGAAAAGTTCCCTTTGGCATAATCCTTGAATGATGGGCGCCGATCGCTTGGCCATTCTGGCTGGTGCGAAAATGCCGGATCGCCGGGCCGCGACGTAGATCGCGCCGGTGACCGGGGGCATCCAGAACAAAGGGGGCGCCGCCCATGAAGATCGTGATGGCTATCATCAAGCCGTTCAAGCTCGAGGAGGTCAGGGATGCGCTGACCGGGATCGGCGTGCACGGCCTCACGGTGACCGAGGTCAAGGGTTACGGCCGCCAGAAGGGCCATACCGAGATTTATCGCGGCGCCGAATATGCGGTGAGCTTCCTGCCGAAGCTGAAGATCGAGGTCGCCGTCGCGTCCGACCTGACCAGCAGCGTCATCGACGCCATCGCCGCCGCCGCCCGCACCGGCCAGATCGGCGACGGTAAGATCTTCGTCGTGCCGCTCGAGAAGGCCGTCCGCATCCGCACGGGCGAGACCGACGTCGACGCGCTCTGATCCAAAGGCCCGGCTGGACGACGCTCCGGCCTGCCTTCCCCCGCTTTCCCCACATCACCATCGCACCGCGACCGGGAGTTCCGTTTCCATGAAACTTCGCAATGCCCTTGCGCTCGGGATGGGAGGCGCCGCGCTGGCCCTCCTGTTCGTCGAGCCATCCCTCGCACAGTCGCCGACGCCAGAAGTCGTCTCGGCCCCGGCTGCCGCCGCACCCGTTCCGAACAAGGGCGACACCGCCTGGGTGATGATCTCGGCGGTCCTGGTGCTGCTGATGACGGTGCCCGGCCTGGCGCTGTTCTACGGCGGCCTCGTGCGCACCAAGAACATGCTCTCGATCCTGACGCAGGTCTTCGCCATCGCGGCGGTCGTCAGCCTGCTGTGGGTCGCCTTCGGCTACAGCATGGCCTTCACCAATGGCGGCGGCCTCAACGATTTCGTCGGCGGCTTCTCCAAGGTCTTCCTGAAGGGGGTCGATCCGTCCACCACCGTGGCGACCTTCTCCAACGGCGTCGTGATCCCCGAATACGTCTACATCTGCTTCCAGATGACGTTCGCGATGATCACGCCCGGCCTCATTGTCGGCGCCTTCGCCGAGCGGATGAAGTTCTCCGCCCTGCTCGTGTTCTCCATCCTGTGGGTCACGCTGATCTACTTCCCGATGGCTCACATGGTCTGGTACTGGGGTGGTCCGGACGTCGTCGGCGATGCAGCCAAGGCTCTTGCGGCCGCGACGGACGACGCCTCGAAGGCAACCGCTCAGGCTGCCCTGGACGCCGTCAACGCCGATGCCGGAATGCTCTTCAAGTGGGGCGCCCTCGACTTCGCCGGCGGCACCGTCGTGCACATCAATGCGGGCATCGCCGGCTTCGTCGGCTGCCTGATGCTCGGCAAGCGTATCGGCTACGGCCGTGACCTGCTCGCCCCGCATTCGCTGACCATGACCACGATCGGCGCTTCGCTGCTCTGGGTCGGCTGGTTCGGCTTCAACGTCGGTTCCAACCTCGAAGCCAACGGCTCGGCCGGTCTGGCCATGATCAACACCTTCGTCGCCACCGCCGCCGCCGCCGTCTCCTGGCTGTTCGTCGAGTGGATGCTGAAGGGCAAGCCCTCTCTCCTGGGCATGCTCTCGGGCGCCATTGCCGGCCTCGTCGCCGTCACGCCCGCTGCCGGCTTCGCCGGCCCGATGGGATCGATCGTCCTCGGCTTCGTCGCCGGCGGCGCCTGCTTCATCATGTGCTCCACCGTCAAGAACGCCCTCGGCTACGACGATTCGCTCGACGTCTTCGGCGTCCACTGCATCGGCGGCATCCTCGGCGCCCTGGCCACCGGTATCCTTGTGAGCCCGGACCTCGGCGGCGTCGGCATCCCCGACTACACCAGCAAGCCCGGCGAACTGGTTGTGGGCGCCTACGATATGGCGGCCCAGCTCCTCGCCCAAGGTAAGGCCGTCGGCTTTACCATCCTGTGGTCCGCCATCGGCTCCGCCATCCTGTACAAGCTCGTCGACCTGACCATCGGTCTGCGCGTGACCCAGGACGAAGAGCGCGAAGGCCTCGACATCGCCGATCACGGCGAGCGCGCCTACAACTACTGATCCTGCTCTAGCGCGATCTCACCGCACCGAGAGGCCCCGGTCGCCATGCGACCGGGGCCTTTTTCATGGCCGTGAAGGCCCGCGAAGAGGCATCGACCGCCCCTCGGTATACGGGCAGGGCCGGCTCACCCCGCCGGACTGGGGCGAGAATGTGATGCAAATGCAACATCCCGATGGCAAGTCCCGCCAGAAGCCGTATTTGCCTATTTGCTGGGCAATTGCATCAAAGTTAGTTTTGCGAAGATCGGCGGGATTGGGCAACTTGGCTCTCACAGAATAACTGGGGCTGAACTCTAATGACACTGAAGCTGACTTCACTGGGGACTGCCGCTTCCCTCGCCGCGTTCCTGAGCGTTGGCAGCGTCAACGCCGCCGACCTTGCCGCTCCGAAGGTCATGCCGGTCGAGGCGAAGGTCGCCGACCCGCTGATCGGCTTCTCGTTCGGCTCGCGCTACCAGACGGACTACAACTTCCGCGGTGTGTCGCAGTCGAACCGCCAGGGCAGCTACCAGTCCTTCTTCGAGGCCCAGTATTTCGGCGGCTTCGCCTATACCGGCCTCGCCACCTACCAGACCCGCCTGCCCACGCAGCCGGACATGGAGTTCGATCTCGCCGCCGGTATCCGTCCGACCTTCGACAAGTTCACCCTCGATCTCGGCGTGCTCTACTACTTCTACCCGAACGAGAAGCGCCTGCTCGGTCCCGGCGGCGCGTTCCTGACCACCGCCAACACCGACTTCATGGAATATGCCGCCAAGGGCACCTGGGCAGCGTCGGATGCGCTGACCCTCGGCCTCAACGTGTTCTTCTCGCCGAACTTCCTCGGCCAGCACGCCAACGGCACCTACACCTCGGGTACCGCCGCCTACACCCTGCCGGCGAACTGGTTCTCGTTCCTTCCCGAGGCCTATTCGGGCGGCTTCTCGCTCTCGTCCGAGCTCGGCTACTACTTCCTGACCGCCGCCAAGACCTCGGCCACCGGCCAGACCGCGTTCAACCTGCCGAGCTACCTCTACGGCAACGTCGGCCTGTCCTACACCTACAAGAACATCGTCCTCGACGTTCGCTACCACAACACCAACCTGAGCAAGACCGACTGCTTCAACTTCACCGGCGACTACCGCGGCTTCAACAACGGCGGAACCTCCAAGTGGTGTGGCGATGCCGTCATCGGCTCGATCACCTTCCAGACGTCGACTGCAGCTCCTGGCATCTATGCCGAGCCGGGCGGCCTCCTGAACCTCTTCCGCTAAGCCCCAAGCTCAGCAACTGACAAAGAAGGCCCCGGAGCGATCCGGGGCCTTTCTTCGTTGGCGGCGCGGATGAATTCCGGCAAGGCGCGTGGTGACAGCGCATGAAAGCACGGACATCTGTACGCACCGCGCTAACGATCTCTAAGCCTTAAACAGCCGTTAACTCGGTCGCCATAGCGTTACCGGATCGTTTCTCCCTGCGTCTGGTCCCGTATGCGCTCGCTCCGCCGTTCCGCATCGCCTTACGACACCTTCGTCGACAGCTTTCGGCCATTTTTGGCCAAGCGGATGACGGAGATGGGCGGTCTCATCCTCTTTGCCGGCGCGACCGCGCTCACGGTCGCTCTGGCGACCTGGTCCATCGACGATCCGAGCATCAACCACGCCACCGATCATGCCGCGCACAACGTGCTCGGCACCGGCGGTGCGGTGGTGTCGGACCTCGCGATGCAGCTCCTCGGGCTGGGCTCTCTCGCTTTCGCCCTGCCGCCCGCCTTCTGGGGCGTGCAGCTGATGCGATCGCGCGAATTGCCCCGAGGCGGGCTGCGGCTCACCCTCTGGATCATCGGATTCTTTGCCGCGAGCGCGGTGGCGAGCGCTCTACCGCCCACCGCCCGCTGGCCTCTTCCCACCGGTCTCGGCGGGGTGGCGGGCGATGCCCTGATCCATACCGCGCGGCTCATCGTCGGCGCGATCGCGTCGCCGGCGGCTGCCCTCGTGGGCTTCGCCTTCGCGGCGGTGGCGATCCTCTGCCTCACGGGTGCCTGCCGCGCCGGAGCGGAGCCGGAGGAGGAGCCCTACGATCAGCCCCTTCCGTCCGCGTCCAACCAGCGTCCGCCATCATCGGCACGGCATGACGGCCGCTATGAAGAGGACGAGCCGAGCCTCGGCATCGTCTCCCTCGGCACCCTGGCGCATCTCCTCATGGGCGGCCGGACCGCCCTCGCCAGGCGCATCGCCGAATGGCGTGCCGAAAGGGCGGCGGCGGCCACGGACCTCGCCTATGCGGGCGCCTCGCCGGCTCTGGCCGCGCGCCGCGCGTTCTCGGATGGAGACGACGCGCCCTGGTCGACCCACGCACCGCAGGAGATGGGAAACCCGGCGAGAGGCGATGCCGCCTCGGCGCGTCGCGAGCCGGTCTTCGAGCCGCAGCCCGTGGCGGAGCCCCGGCCGGTGACACGCCGGCCCCTCCCGGAGCCGATCCTGCACGACGACGAGCCGGATGATGGCGGCGAGGAGTTCTATGCGTCCGAGGAACCGGCCGCATCAGTGCCGGCCCCGCGCTCCCGCGTCGCCCCGGTGGCACCGTCTCCCGCTCCGGCGCCGATCCGGCGCGCGCCCGTCGCCCAGAACTATGGTGCGGAGAGCTACGCTCATCCGGCTCTCGAATTGCTCGCCGAAGCACCGAGCCTGTCCCTGGCGAGCCAGGTCTCGACGGAAGCCCTGGAGCAGAACGCGACCCTGCTCGAGGCGACGCTCAGCGATTTCGGCGTGCGCGGCGACATCCTCGCCGTCCGCCCCGGCCCGGTGGTCACGCTCTACGAACTAGAGCCGGCCCCCGGCACCAAGTCGAGCCGCGTGATCTCGCTCTCAGACGACATCGCCCGCTCCATGTCGGCGGTCTCGGCCCGCGTGGCGGTGGTGCCCGGCCGCAACGCCATCGGCATCGAACTGCCCAATGCCAGGCGCGAGACCGTGTATCTGCGCGAGCTTCTCGCTTCGGCGGATTTCGTCGAGACGAAGCAGAGCCTCGCTTTGTGCCTCGGCAAGAATATCGGCGGTGAGCCGATCATCGCCGATCTCGCCAAGATGCCCCACCTGCTCGTCGCCGGCACCACCGGCTCCGGCAAGTCGGTGGCCATCAACACGATGATCCTGTCGCTCCTCTACCGGATGAAGCCGGAAGAATGCCGCCTGATCATGGTCGACCCGAAGATGCTGGAACTCTCCGTCTATGACGGCATCCCGCACCTGCTCTCCCCCGTCGTCACCGACCCGAAGAAGGCGGTCATCGCCCTCAAATGGGCCGTGCGCGAGATGGAAGAGCGCTACAAAAAGATGTCGAAGGTCGGTGTGCGCAACATCGACGGGTTCAACGCGCGCCTCGCCGAGGCCCGTGGGCGTGGCGAGGTCCTGACCCGTACGGTCCAGACCGGGTTCGATCGCGAGACGGGTGAGGCGGTCTACGAGACCGAGGAGATGGACCTCAATCCGCTCCCCTACATCGTCATCGTGGTCGACGAGATGGCCGACCTGATGATGGTGGCGGGCAAGGACATCGAAGGCGCGATCCAGCGCCTGGCTCAGATGGCGCGCGCAGCCGGCATCCACCTCATCATGGCGACGCAGCGCCCGTCGGTGGACGTCATCACCGGCACGATCAAGGCGAACTTCCCGACCCGGATCTCCTTCCAGGTCACGTCCAAGATCGACAGCCGCACGATCCTCGGCGAGATGGGCGCCGAGCAGCTGCTGGGCCAGGGTGACATGCTGTTCATGGCCGGTGGTGGCCGCACCACCCGTGTCCACGGCCCGTTCTGCTCGGATTCGGAAGTCGAGAGCGTCGTTGCCCACCTAAAGCGCCAGGGACGGCCGTCCTATCTCGAAGCTGTCACCGCCGACGATGGCGAGGACGACGACAAGGGGACCAAAGGCGGAAAATCGGCCAAGGGCTCGATCGACGAGATCGAGGTCGACGGCGCGGTCTTCGACCAGGGCAGCTTCGGCGAGAGCGGCGGCGATCTCTACGCCCAAGCCGTGCAGGTGGTCATGCGGGACAAGAAGGCCTCCACCAGCTACATCCAGCGCCGCCTACAGATCGGCTACAACCGCGCCGCCTCGCTCATGGAGCGGATGGAGGTGGATGGGATCGTCGGCTCGGCCAACCATGCGGGCAAACGCGAGATCCTGGTCGAGCCCGATCCGCACGAGATGTGATGCGCGCCGTCAGGCGCGCGGCGCGAACAGGATGATCCCGGTGCCGACGAGGCAGATCGCGGCACCGGTCATATCCCACCGGTCCGGCCTCTGGCTCTCGGCGAGCCAGAGCCACAGGATCGAGGCGGCGATGTATACGCCGCCATAGGCGGCATAGGCCCGGCCCGCCGCGTCGCTCTCCACCCTGGTGAGCAGCACGGCGAAGAGGACGAGGGATACCACGCCCGGCAGCGCCCACCAGGCCGACCGGCCGAGCCGCAGCCAGGCCCAGAAGGCGAAGCACCCGGCGATCTCGGCCAAAGCGGCGCCTGTATAGACGAGGGCGGTGATCAGGGGTTCGCTCCATCACGAAGGGGGTCCGCGCACCGCGTTCCCAGGCCGGTCATTCTCTCACCGGGACGACGGCCCGCGAGGACCGGGCTTCCGCCTCCCGCCCGACATTCCGGCCCAGAATGGATCCAAGTGCCGAATGCAGCCGGGCATGCCGGAAGGCGAACCCGCTGGCGAGTGCTTTTTCGGGCAGCACCCTCTGCCCGCCCAGGAGCATCTCCTCGGCGAAGTCGCCGCCCAGCCAGCGCAGGAGCCGCGCCGGAAGCGGGAAGATTGCCGGGCGGTGGAGCTGCCGCGCCAGGGATGCGGTGAAATCGGCATTGCGGACGGGCTCCGGCGCGGTGGCGTTCACCGGTCCCGCCAGGGTCGGCGTCGCGATGGCATGGCAGATCAGGCGGACGAGGTCGTCGCGGGAAATCCACGACATCCATTGCCGCCCGGAGCCGATCCGTCCCCCGAGGCCGAACTCGAACGGCATGAGAAGTCGCGCGAGGAGGCCGCCCTCGATTCCGAGCACCAGCCCGGTGCGCAGGAGGACGACCCGTGGGCCGAGGGCCGCGATTGCCATCGCCTCCCGCTCCCAGGCCGCGCACACCCTTTGGGTGAAGGCTGGAGCCGCCGGGCTCGATTCGGTGAGGCTGTCATCGCCGCGCAGGCCGTACCATCCGACGGCCGAGCCGCTGACGACGACGGAAGGTGCCCTGTCGAGGCGGGCCACCAGTTTGGCGAGCCTCCGAGTCATCCTCAGGCGCGACGCGAGGATCGCGCGGCGCTTGGAGGGCGTCCACAGCCCGTCGGCGATCGGTTCGCCCGCGAGATTCACGATGGCATCGAGCCGCGCGCCGTCCGGCAGTTGGTCGAGGGAGGTGACGATCCGCAACGGCGCGGGCAGTGCCGCGGCTTTCGCCCCGTCACGGGTCAGGACCGTCACCTCGTGGCCGGCCGCCACGAGGCTCGCCACGAGGCGCTGGCCGACGAAGCCGGTAGCGCCTGTCACCAGGATCGCCCGCGCCGGAGCGAGCACGTCCGCGAGCCCGGCCGGCGCGGGCAGGCCCAGGCGCTCGGACCGCCCGGCGGCGAACCAGTCGCGCAGGCCGAAGATCGCGACGGAGAGCGAGGCGGCGAGGGCGAGGGCGCTCCAGGCTCCGTGGCTCACCCAGGCGATGCCCGTGGCCTCCCTGGCCCAGCCGAGCAGCACCGGTAGAATGAGGACGAGGATCGCACCGTAATTCAGCGCCAGGAGGGTGTGGTTGACCCGGTCGGTGGCCGGCAGGCGCCGACTCAGATCCTCCTCGACGAAGTCCATCAGCGTGATCACGACCTCGACGATGAGCACGCCCATGATGGCCCAGGCGAGCAGCCCCTTGGGTTCGGCGAAACCGAGGGTGAGGAAGAGCAGGGCATAGAGCCAGTTGCGCACGGCATGGAGACGCAACTCGCCGCGCTGGGACGGGCGCCAGGCGAGGCGCTCGGTCAGTTCGTGGTGGTAGAGGGTGTCGAAGGCCCCCATGGCGATCTGCACGGCGATCAGCGACCACAGCAAGGTCGAGGTCATGATGTCGGGTCTCCCCCGTGATGGATCAGGCGTCGACGACGTCGCGGAACTCCGCCTCCTGGCGGATCAGCGTGCCGAACCAGGGATGACGAACGGTGAGGATGAAGGCGAAGCGGTTCGTCCCGGTCTCGCCGTGGGTCACCGTGAGGGTGCCCGGCGTCAGGAAACCGGGAAGCGGCAGACGCCATCTACCCAGCCGGAGGAAGTAGCGGCGGCTCGAAAAGACCAGCCCGCCGTCGACGACGGCGACATCGAGGCTCATGCCGAGACCGCCGCCCACATGCTCTTCGAGGCCGGTGGGCCCGGCGAAGCGCTTGGCCGAATTGACGGTCTGGGGAAATCCGTCCGGCCGCGCATAGAGCCGCGTCCAGACCTGCCCGCCGCGCGACCGGTCCTCCGTCACGGAGACGACGCTGGCGAGGCCCGTGGCCCGGGAGGTGGGGAGCGGGCCGCCGATGAGGCGGGCGGCTTGTGCCAGAACCCAGCCGAGGCGGCTCATCCGCGTCTCGATCACGGTTCCCACATAGACGGCGCTGGTGCCGGGGCGGAGACGCTTGGTGAAGCGCCGGCGGATCGCGGGCGACAGAGTGGTCCAGTCCTCGTCCGCGATCAGGCTGCGAAAGCGCAGGTCGCGGAGGTCGGCCTCGTGCGCACGGGCCATCACCGGACTATCGCCGAGGGGAGGCGCCGTCCGGCCCATGGAAGGCCCTCGCATTGCCGTCAGGGTCATGATCGCGGTCCCCGGTTCAGCCTTCGGGCTTGGAGGGCAGGAAGCGCACGATCCGGCTGCCGAGGCGGATCAGCTTGGCGAGGGTCGCGTGCGGAACGCCGAGCATCTGGCTGTGCCAGCGATCCATGGTCTCGGTGAATTCGAGCATCGCCTTGAGGCGGCGAGAGGCGACGGCGCCGATGGTCGGATCGCCCTCGGCCTGCGCCACGCAGGTACGCAGGGCTGCGATCGCCGGATCGATCTCGCGCTCCTTGCGGCCGGCGGCGATGCGCGTGACCATCTCCCACAGGTCGGTCTCGGCGACGAAGTGATCGCGGCGCTCGCCCAGCATGGGGACGCGCCGGATCAGGCTCCAGCCGGACAGCTCCTTGAGCGAGGTCGAGACGTTGGAGCGCGCGATGCCCAGCGTCGCCGCGATCTCCTCCGCCGCCAGGGGCCTGTCCGACAGGTAGAGCAGGGCGTGAATCTGGGCGACGGAACGGTTGACGCCCCATTGCCCGCCGAGATCGCCCCAGTGGAGGATGAAGCGCTCTACCGCCACGGGGAGCTTTTCGGGGATGTCTGTAATTTCTGTCATGAAAGAAATTACAGACATAAAAGAACACAAGTCAAGCGATCACCGCTTTGGGCGATGAGGGGCGGTGTGTCAGTCCGCGCTGAAACGATAGGTCGTCGTCGCGGTGAAGACCTCGCCAGGGCGGAGCGTCGTGGAGGGAAACTCCGCCCGGTTCGGCGCGTCGGGAAACCCCTGCGCCTCGAAACAGACCGCGTCGCCGGATCGGTACAGCCGCCCGCCGGACCCGATCACCGTGCCGTCGAGCATGTTGGCGGTGTAGAGTTGCAGGCCCGGCTGGGTGGTGGCGACGTCGAGCCGTCTCCCGCTCGACGGATCGACGGAAGACGCCGCATGCCGGAGGGAGCCGGGTTCGCGCAGCACGAAAGTGTGGTCGTAGCCGTGGGCCAGAGCGAGCTGCGAATCCCCGTCGCGGATGCGTGAGCCCAGGGCTTCGGGCTCGCGGAAATCGAAGGCGGTGCCGGCCACGGGTCTGATCTCGCCCGTGGGGATCTGTTCGGCATCGGTGGGGAGGTAATGGTCCGCCGCGATGGCGACCCGATGTTGCATCACGTCGCCGGAGCCCTCGCCGGAGAGGTTGAAATAGCTGTGGTTGGTGAGGTTAAGGATGGTCGGCCGGTCGGTCCAGGCCGTGTAGTCGATCCGCAGGGTCTGGTCGTCGCTGAGGGAGTAAGCGACTTCCACATCGAGATTGCCGGGGAAACCCTCTTCGCCGTCGATTGAGCGATAGCCGAGAACCACGGTCGTCTCGTCCGCCTGGATCACCCGCCAGACGCGACGGTCGAACCCATTCGTCCCGCCATGCATGGTGTTGCCACCGACATTGCGCGGCAATTGGTATTCGTGTCCGTCGAGGCTGAAGCGTCCCTTGGCGATGCGGTTGGCGTAGCGTCCGATGATGGCGCCGAAATGCGCGTCGCTGGCCTCGTAGCCCGCGACGTCACGCGCACCGAGGAGGACATTGGTCCAGGCTCCCTCGCGGTCGGGCGTATCGATCCGGCTGACCACGCCGCCATAATCGAGGATATCGACCCGCAGGCGAGATCGGGCGAGCCTGTATCGAGTGACGGGGCTCCCATCCTTCGTCCGTCCGAAGGGCTGTCCTGCCATGCCGGCATCCGTTTCACGCGCGAGGATTCGTGACGCTTCAACGCACGGAATGCGGATCAGGGGGCGGCGGGCTCTTCCGCATCTCCGGACAATTGCATGCGATGCAGACGGGCATAGCCACCCTGCGAGGCCATCAGGGCGTCATGCGTCCCCGTCTCGATGATGCGGCCGGCCTCCATCACCACGATCATGTCGGCATCGCGCACGGTGGAGAGGCGGTGCGCGATGACGAGGGTGGTCCGCCCCTGCATCAGGCGCAGCAGCGCGCCCTGGACCAGCCGCTCGGATTCGGAATCGAGGGCACTCGTCGCCTCATCCAGAAGCAGGATCGGCGCATCCTTGAGGAAGGCGCGGGCCAGGGAGATGCGCTGGCGTTCGCCACCGGACAGGCGCCCGCCGGAGGGCCCGACGCGGAACTCGTAACCCTCCGTCAGCCGGGTGATGAATCCATGCGCTGCGGCGGCCTCCGCAGCGGCCTCGATCTCGGCGCGGGTCGCACCGGGGCGGCCGAACCCGATATTGGCCGCGATGGTATCGTCGAACAGCACCACGTCCTGGGAGACCACTGCCACGGCCGCGCGCAGGGATGGGATCGTCACGTCGCGCAGATCCGCGCCATCGATGAGAACGCGGCCCCCCGTCACGTCGTACAGTCGGGGCACGAGGTTCAGCAGAGACGACTTGCCGGAGCCGGAACGGCCGACCAGGGCGACGGTGGCGCCTGCAGGAACGGTGAGGTCGATGCCCTCCAGCGCCGGCGCATCCTCGCGATATCGGAAGCGGACCTCCTCGAAGCGGATCTCGCCGCCGGTGATGACCAGCGGCACGGCATCGGGCTTTTCACGAATGCGCGGTGCTTCGTCCATCAGGGCGAAGTAGCGATGGAGCGCCGCGCCGGCTTCCTGAAGGATGGCGTTGAGGGTGCCCAAAGCGCGGGCGGGCTGCGCGGCCAGGAGCAGGGCCGCCACGTAACCGGTGAAATCGCCCACCGTGCGATCACCGGACATGACGCGCTGGCCCACCAGGACCAGCACCGCCGCCACGGCGAAGCCCCCGCCGATCTCCATCAACGGGTCGAGGCGTCCCCGCGCATTGGCCGCCTTCATCTTCAAGCGGCGGACGGTATCGAACGCGCCCGAGGCACGGCCCTTCAGGTAGGATTCCAGCGCGTAGGTCTTGGCGATGCGCGCGCCCTGCAGGCTCTCGGTGATGAGGCTGGCGGTGAGGCCCATCTGCTCCTGCGTGGTGGTGGAGACCCGCCTCAGCTTCTTGCCGATGCGGCCGATGGGGCCGGCGACGAAGGGCACGACCACGCCGGCCACGAGGGTGAGCACCGGGTCCATCCAGAGTAGCGCGACGACGAGGGCGATCAGCATCGCGAGGTCGCGCAGCAGCACCGTGGAGATGCGGGTCAGCGCCTCTTTGATGAAGGCGAAATCCGTGGTGAAGCGCTGGGTGAACGCCGCCGGGCTCTCGCGGCCGAGCTGGGCGAGGTCGGAATCGATGAGGTGGCCGTAGAGCGCCGCCTGCATGTCGGCTTCGACCCGCGTGACGACCCGATTGGTCAGCACCGTCTGCCCGAACAGGGCGAAGCCCCGGATCGAGGTGATGGCGATGACGATGAGCGGTCCGTAGGTGAGGGCCGACGGGTCCTTTTGGTCGAACGCGTCGAACGCCCCCTTGATCAGGGCGGGATATAAACCCGTCGCCGCTCCGATGATGGCGATGAGCACCAGCACCACGGCGAGGGTGCCCCGATGCGGCCGCAGCCATTCGCGCCAGACCCGGCCGAGGAGGGGGAGGGTCTCACCCCTCAGAAGCGGCCGACGGGCCATGCTCATCCGTTGTCTGTCGCACGGGGGCTCCCGGCTCTCGGTCGGGGGTTTGCCGGTCGGAGACCGGAAGATCAAGCAAGGCCATCGGGCTTGGCAATGTGATAGTGTTACATTACACGGCGCGACGGATCATCTGGTCTGCCCGGTTCAGGGAGCCGATGCGAAGGACGACGGGTATGCGATCGAGACGTCACGCCATGAAGACGGGCCTTTCGGCGTGGGTCGGTATCGCCCTCGCTCTCACGGCCTTCGGCGGGAATGCGGATGCCGCCGAGCCGCTGAAGGCGGTGGCGACCTTCTCGATCCTCGGCGACCTGGTGAAGCAGGTGGGTGGCGACCGCGTCGAGGTCTCGACCCTCGTCGGCCCCGATGCCGACGCACATGGCTACAACCCGGCCCCCGGGGACGCGCGCAAACTCACCGCCGCCAATCTCGTCGTGGTCAACGGCCTCGGCCTGGAAGGCTGGCTCGACAGACTGATCAAGGCCTCCGGGACGAAGGCGCCCGTCATCGTCGCGACCAAGGGCGTGAAGCCCATCGAGGGTGACGACGACCATGGCGGAGGGCATGCGGGACACGCGCATCATGACGATCCCCATGCCTGGCAGAGCATCGCCAATGTGCGGATCTACATCGGCAACATCAGCGACGGGCTCTCGACGATCGATCCCGAACACGCCGCCGACTACGCAGCCAACGCGAAGGCCTATCTGACGACCCTGGCGGGTTTGGAGACCGACATCCGCGCGGCCATCGCGGCGATTCCCCCCGAACATCGCAAGATCATCACCACGCACGATGCGTTCGGCTATTTTACCGCCGCCTACGGCCTCGACTTCATCGCCCCGCAGGGCGTCTCCACCGACAGCGAGGCGAGCCCGAAGGATGTGGCCCGCATCATCCGGCAGATCCGGCGCGACAAGATCCCGGCCGTCTTCCTCGAGAACGTGGCCGATCCCCGCCTGATGCAGCAGATTTCGCGGGAGAGCGGAGCCATTGTGGGCGGCAAGGTCTATTCCGACGCCCTGTCCGGTCCCGATGGTCCGGCGGCCACCTACTTGGCCATGATGCGCAGCAATATCGCCGCCTTCAGCGCGGCTCTCGGCAAGAAGTGAGTGCCCGGCGGGGTTTTGGGCTGGAGCCACTCACCCCGCCGTCTCGCCGATGACTTTCTGCAGACAGATCGTCCGGGTGTCCCGGTAGCCGAGATGTTCGTAGAAGTGGCGGATCGCTTCGTTCTCTTCGCGCACGAGAAGCTGAACCTTCCAGACGCCACGCGCGGACAGCCACCGCTCGGCTGCTTCCATGATCGCCCTGCCCAGGCCGAGGTCGCGATACCGCGGGTCGACGGCGACGTAATAGAGCCATCCCCGGTGACCGTCCTCGCCCACCATGGCGGTGGCGGCGACGGCCCCCTCGCGCTCGACGACCAGGATGGTCGAGTGCGGATCGCGGCGGGCGAAGGCGATGTCCTTGCCCGCATCGTTCCACGGCCGAGAGATTCCGGCTGCGAGCCATAGGGCCGCGACGCCATCGAAATCGGCGTCCTGGAATTCACGGATCACGGGCGTCATCACGTGAGGGTCTCCTCGCAGACGATTTGAGGCGGCTCAGCCGCCCGTCATCGGCGGGAAGAACGCGATCTCGGTGGCCCCGGCGATGGGCGCATCCGGCTTGGCATGGACGCGGTCGATGGCCGCCCGCACGATGCCGGCATTCTCGAACGCGTAGGCATATTCCTCGCCCCTGCCACTCAACCAGGCCACGAGGTCGGCGACCGTCTCGGTCCCGGCGGGCGGGGTCACGACCTCTTCGGCCTTGCCGATGCGTTCGCGCACCCAGGCGAAATAGACGAGCTTCATGGTCTGCCCTTCCGGCTGTGGCATCGGCGGGTCAGCGCGGATCGTCCATCACGTGCCGGATGCCGGCTCTCATATAATCGTAGCCCGTGTAGAGCGTCAGGGCCGCGGCGATCCAGAGCAGGGCCTCTCCGGCGATGACGGTATGGGGGAGGATCGTCTCCCCCGCCTTTCCGGCCACAAGGAAGCCGATCGCCACGAGTTGAAGGGTGGTCTTCCATTTGGCGACGCGGCTGACCGGTACGCTGACCTTCAACTCCGCCAGATATTCGCGCAGGCCCGAGACGAGGATCTCGCGGCACAGGATGACGATGGCCGCCCACAGGCTCCAGTCATGGATCGTCTTGTCGGCCACCAGCATCAGCAGACAGGCGGCGACGAGCAGCTTGTCGGCGATCGGATCGAGCATGCGCCCCAGGGCCGAGCTCTGATCGTAGGTCCGGGCGACGTAGCCATCGAGATAATCGGTGATGGCGGCCGCGATGAAGACGCCGAGAGCCGCGAACCGTGCCGCATGCTCGTCCGGCCAGTACAGCAGCGCCACGACGACGGGGACGGCGACGAGCCGCCCGTAGGTCAGGCAATTCGCCAGCGTCCAGGCCGGTGACCGGCGTCGGAGAGGAAGGACAGTCATCGACGCGGTGAAACCATGGGCGGGGGGGAGGGGTCAACCACGATGATGCAAACGGACAAGCTGCTTCGATAGCGCCTAGGCCGTCGCGCTGGGCCCATCGCAACCGAATGTGCCGAGCCGGATTTTGTGCTACCAATGCGCTGAGGGAATAGAGTGCTCACGCATGTCGTCCGCAGACACGATCAGCATCACCATGACGCCCGATCTCCATCAGGCGGTACGTGAAAGCATCGAGGCAGGTGAGTATTCATCGACCAACGAGGTCATGCGTGATGCGCTGCGACTATGGCAGCGGCAACGGCTCGAAGAAGCGGAGCGCTTGACCGAGATACGGGCTCGTGTTCGCCGCTCACTTGGTGACGCCCGGCAGGATCTGACGGCGATGGAAGCGGACCTTCACCTCGCACGCCTGTTCGCCGGCGAGGGCGTCAAGACCTCGGGTGCGTAGACTCCCGGTCTTCTTCCGGCCGGATGCGTTGGTCGACCTTGGCGACATTTTTCGCTTCGTTCGCGAAGCGAGTGGAAGCGTCTCGGTCGCCGCGTCGTTCGTACGACGCATCAAGTCCCGATGTGATCGAATCGGAGATGCGCCTCGTGCCGGTCGACCACGCGACGACCTCGTATCCGGCCTTCGCACGGTACCATTCGAGCGTTCCGCCGTGATCGCTTATCTGGTCGAGGACGACAGGGTCCAGATCACCAACATCTTCAATGGCGGGAAGGATTACGAGGCTCTGTATCGCCGGTCAGACGACGACCCCGGCACCGAACCCACCTGACGCAGGCGTTTATGAGCCTCAGCCTCCGGCATGGAAGAAATCATACACCGCACGTGCCGTGGCTGCGTTGACGCCGGGCGTGGTCGCCAGATCCTCCAGGGAGGCCCGCTGGATCGCCTTCACCGTCCCGAAATGGTGAAGCAGGGCGCGCTTGCGGGTCGGGCCTATGCCGGCGATCTCGTCGAGGGGGTTCTTGATCATCTCGCGCTTGCGCTTGGCCCTATGCGTGCCGATGGCGAAGCGATGGGCCTCGTCCCGCAGGCGCTGGACGAAGTAGAGGGTCGGATCGCGCGGCGGCAGCTTGAACGGGGCCTTTCCGGGCACGAAGAAGGTCTCGCGTCCGGCATCGCGATCGCGACCCTTCGCGATGCCCACGAGGGCGACATCGGTGACTCCGAGTTCCTCCAGCGCTGTGCGGGCGGCTTCGAGCTGGCCCTTGCCACCGTCGATGAGGACGAGATCCGGCCAGGCCGGCATGGTCTCGCTGTCCGATTCGGGAACCGGCTCGGCCGCACCGCCTTCGCTCGCTGAGATCGCCGCCTCGTTGGCGGTACGCGGGTTTTCCTTCACGAGACGCTTGAAGCGGCGCTGGAGCACCTCCTTCATCATCCCGAAATCGTCGCCCGGCGTCAGTTCCTCCGACTTGATGTTGAAGGTGCGGTAATGCGTCTTCGCAAAACCCGACGGGCCGGCGACGATCATGCCCCCGACCGCGTTCGTGCCCATGATGTGTGAGTTGTCGTAAACCTCGATGCGGCGGGGTGGGGCGGGCAATCCGAACGATTGCCCGAGCGCCACGAGCAACTTGCCCTGCGAGGCGGTGTCCGCGAGCCTGCGGGCCAGGGCCTCCTTGGCGTTGCGCTGGGCATATTCCACCAGGGCCTTGCGCTCGCCGCGCTGAGGCTGATGGACTTCCACCCTGTTCTCGGCGCGGCTCGACAGGGCGGCTGCCATCAGCTCCGCATCCTCGATTGCATGGGAGACGAGGACGATCCGGGGGGCCGGCTTGTCGTCGTAGAACTGGCTGATGAAGGAGGCGAGCACCTCGTCCGGCATCATGCTGCGATCGGCCTTCGGGAAATAGGCGCGGTTGCCCCAGTTCTGGAAGTTCCGGAAGAAGAACACCTCGATGCAGAACTGGCCGGCCTGTTCGTCGAGGGCGAACACATCCGCCTCCTCGATGCCCTGGGTGTTGACGCCCTGGGTCCCCTGGATCGCCGAGAGCGCGGTGATCCTGTCCCGGAAGCGGGCGGCACGCTCGAATTCGAGCTTCTCGGAGGCGTCCTGCATCTCCTCGCGCATACGGTCCTTCACCGCGTTGGACTTGCCCGCGAGGAAGCTCTTCGCATTCTCGGCGAGCGCCTGATATTCCGGCAGGCCGATCTCCCCGGTGCAGGGGCCCGAGCAGCGCTTGATCTGGTAGAGCAGGCAGGGCCGCGTGCGGTTCTCGTAATAGCTGTCGGTGCAGGTGCGCAGCAGGAAGGCGCGCTGGAGCGCGTTGACCGTGCGGTTCACAGCCCAGACGGTGGCGAACGGGCCGTAATAGCTGCCCTTGCGCCGCCGTGCGCCGCGGTGCTTGACGATCTGCGGCGCCTCGGAATCGGCCGTGACCAGGATGTAGGGAAACGATTTGTCGTCCCGCATCAGCACGTTGAAGCGGGGCTTCAACTGCTTGATGAGGTTGGCCTCGAGCAGCAGCGCCTCGGTCTCGGTGGCCGTGGTGACGAATTCCATCGCCGCCGTCTGCGAGATCATCCGGGCGATGCGATTGGAATGGGCCTGACCCCTCGCATAGGAGCCGACTCGGGCCTTCAGGTTCTTTGCCTTGCCGACGTAGAGGACATCACCCTTCTCGTCGAACATGCGGTAGACGCCCGGTCCCGACGGCAGCGTCGTCCAGAACCGGCGGATGATCTCCGTGCCGGCTTTGACAGCGCCTTCCTCGAAATCGAAATCGATTTCCGGTCCGTCGTCGATACGTTCCGGGGTCTCGTCCGCGTCCTCACGCTCGTCGAACGAATCCGGCGGCAGGTCTCGTTGGGAAGACAGGTCTTTCGCGGGCTGGCGGCTCATGCCCGAGACTTAAGCGCCGGGGATTCGAGAGGGAAGGGGCTCCCGGTCTCGCCGACCCGGGAAGGTCGGCGCATGCGCGTCTTAATCGAACAGCGCGTCGATATCGCCCTGGTCCACATGGCCCGGATCGCTGTCGAGCTTGGGTCCGTTGAGGAGGGAGCTCTCGTCGTCGATGCTGGGGCCCTGGGGCACGACGCCGAGGATCTCGCTGAACGAGTTGAGGCCGCCCCAGGCCTCGATCATGCGGTCGAGATGTTCCTCGATGAACTTGAGCACACCCACGATCTTGTTGATGCGCTGGCCGGTCAGGTCCTGGAAGTTGCAGGCCTCGTAGGCGACGATCACCCGCTCGAGGATCATGTCGATGTTTTCGCCGCCGGCGGCCTGCCGCATGGCCCGCAGCGCACCGGCATTCGTCTCGATCTCTTCCAGGGCGCCGAGGATCGTGCTCGTCGCCAGCTCGGTGGATTCCACCACCGCGTCGAGTTCTCCCGCGACCCGCTTCATTCCCTTCCCGGTATTCTCCGAGTGGTAGAGCGTCGCGATCTCCTTCTTCGTCCGGGTGATCGCATCTTTCATCACGTCGAGTTCGGAGCGCATCGCGAAGGCCTCGTTGAGCTCCTTCCGGCAGGCTTCGATGGTCTCGACCGTGCTCGTCTGCGTGACACGGCGAAGCTCCTGGATCGCCGAGAGGATCTCATCGAGCTTCACGTCGTCGGAGCCGGAACGCTCCTTGGCGTGCGCGACCTCCACGACGGGTCGCACGCTTGCCAAACCGAGGCTGTCTTCGATGCGGTAGCGCTTCATGTTCATCGGGGATGATCAGCCGGCAGGAGTAACTGGGTCAGCGACAGGGCAGCATGGACCGGGCGCCGTCATCCTGGTGAACGACGCGAATCCCGATCCGAGAAGCCTTCGAGCCACCATGCGACAAAGTCGTTGCCATTTCTTCAACACAGAGAACGGCCGATGCACTTTTACAAACAATTCATGCTGTTCTTTGAAGCTAGCAGTAGAGCAGCGGTGACCTGAACGATTCACCACGTTTTTTCACCCGATTCTCGTCCCATCCGGCCAGCTTGAGCGCGAGGTTCGTGTTGGTCCGGAGTATCGCGCGTGTTGAAGCGTCTCGAATTGTGCGTCGCTATGGCCTGCCTGTCCGCCACGGTGGCGGGAGGGGCCGCACAAGCCCAGGTTCCCTCCGGCCAATACGGCGGGGGCTTCATCGAATTCCTGGTGACGGGTCATGGAACGCCGCCGCGCGCCCGGCGTCCCGGCCTCGCGGATGACGGCGTGCTTCCACGACATCCGGCGGCCCAGGGTTACGGTGGCGAGCCGATGCCGCGCGTGCTCCATTCGGGCGATCGCATCCCCGATCCCGATCTCTACCAGGCCCCCGTTCGCACGCGGCTCGCTGCCTTGCCGTCACAAGCTCTGCCTGCTCAAGCCGATCCCGAAAGACAAATCGCGGGAATCGAGCGCGCGCCCGACGCGCGCTTTGCCCGCCAGGTCGTCTCGTTCGATGGCCGGCAGAAGCCCGGCTCCATCGTCATCGATACCCAGACGAAGTTTCTCTATCTCGTCCAGCCAGGCGGTCAGGCCATCCGGTACGGTATCGGTGTCGGTCGGCCGGGTTTTGCCTGGTCGGGAATGAAGACGATCAGCCAGAAGCGCGAATGGCCGGATTGGACGCCCCCGGCGGAGATGCTCCAGCGTCGCCCCGACCTGCCGCGCCACATGGCCGGCGGCCCGGCCAACCCTCTGGGTGCGCGGGCGCTCTATCTCGGCTCGTCCCTCTATCGCATCCACGGCACCAACGAGCCGCACACGATCGGGCAATCCGTCTCGTCGGGCTGCATCCGGATGATGAACGAGGATGTCATCGACCTGTATGAACGGACCCCCGTGGGAACGCGGGTCGAAGTCCTCTAACGGCCTCCGGGCCGCTCACGAGAAAGGCCCGGCGCGTCTCCACGCACCGGGCCTTTCTTGTCATGGGGCCATCACGCGCGGTGATGGATGTGGCTGTCGCTCACACCCAGTCGTCGTCGCCGCCGCCACCCAGGTCGCCGCCGAAATCCCCGCCCGGATCGCTGTCGAACGACGCGTCCTGGAAGTCGTTGCCGCCGCCGAGGGCCGAACCGAGATCTTCGTTACCGGCCGCCGCGCCCGCAGAGGGAAGTCCTGCCGCCGCCGCGCTGCCGAGAGCCGAATGACCGCCCGCGAAGGCGTTGGACAAGGCGCTGCCGAGCAGCATGCCGCCGGCCGCGCCGGCCGCCATCGGAAGGGCCGTCGCCATGAAGCCGCCGCCGCGAGCGGGTGCCGCCTGCTGGCCGGCCCATGGGCCACCCTGCTGCGGTCCGCCATAACCCGGCTGCTGGCCGTAACCGGGCTGCTGCCCATAGCCCGGCTGCTGACCATATCCCTGCTGAGGTCCGCCCTGGCCGCCCCACGGTTGACCGGTCGGGCGCTGGGGCTCCGGCTGGCGAGACCCGCCGCCGAAGATGCTCGACAGGAAGCCGCCGCCGCCGCCCTGCGGCTGCTGTGCCGCCTGACGCGCCTGCTCGAGCTGCTCGTTCAAGCTCTTGATCGCCTCTTCCTGCACATAGATCAGCTGCGCCATCGCATAGGGCGCGTAGGGCTGAGCGCGGAGCTTGTCCGCGATGAAGCGCTCGGCATCGGCGTCGCGGGGCTGGCTCGCGGCCTGCTCCAGACGCTGGAAAATGCCGCCGATGACCTCGCGTTCTTCGCTATTCATGGGGTCGTCCTCCTGAGAGAAGCCTGCGGGCCATGCCGCCCCGGCGCCTCCGAGATGGGGTGGCGCCACTGGCTTTGTCAGGGGGTCAACGCGAACTTCGCCGTTGCGGATGCACGGGAGCTCCGGTTCGGAGCATGAAATTTCGGAAAGGTGACGGTGCCGGAGTTACGCGTCTTCGTCACGCAACAAAAAGAGCCCGGCCTTTCGGCCGAGCTCCTTCTGAGAGACCTCGTGCTCCGCCATGAGGCGGAGCGTTGGTTCTGTAAGGCCTAGTACGAGCCGAACTTGTAGTTCAGGCCGGCGCGGACCACGGCGAACTCGGCTTCGCGAGCCGAAGGGCTGAGCGAAAGCACGTTCGTGGTGGGGTTGTAGACGGAGCGGTTGCCGCGGCCGTCCTGCTCGAGGTTCACGTACAGGCCTTCGACCTTCAGCGTCACAGCGGACGACTTGAAGAAGTTGAAGAAGGAGTCCGTGGGGAGAGCGTACTCGATACCACCACCAGCGGTGTAGCCGGTGCGGAAATCGTCGGAGCCGGTGCCGCCGTCGCCGTAAGCGAAGCCGCCGGTGCCGTACACGAGGGTGCGGTCGAAGGCGTAACCGATGCGGCCGCGGACGGTGCCGAAGAAGTTCATCTCGTTGCCGGGGAGGCGAACGGCGGTGGTGCCGTTGAGGCCGCCGACGACCGGGCTGAACGTGCCGTTCACGGTGCGGGTCTTGTTGCCGAAATCGGTGTACTGGGCGTCAGCTTCGATACCGACGACCACACCCGAACCCGGGGTGAACTGGTAGTTGTAGCCGACCTGACCACCGCCGACGAAGCCTTCGAGGTCGTTGCTGCTGTTCGCGTTGAACACCCGGTTGACCGGGCCGCCGTTCAGCACGGAGCCGGCCGGCAGGTTGTAACGGTCGCTGTTGCTGCCAGCGTCGAAGCCGTAACCGGCGTTGATACCGAAGTAGGCGCCCGTCCAGGTGAAGACCGGCACGGGAACGAACACCGGCGGAGCGGCGCGGCGCGGCAGATCGGCAGCGAAAGCGGAGCCGGCGATGACAATGCCGGCAAGGGCGGTGGTGCCGCGAAGGAAGGATTTCATGGACTGGTCCTCTACTCGTTAGCGCGGCCGCTTTTTTTCGGAGCGGTCCTGCGCAGTTCCCCGTCTATATCTCAGCATCCCTCAGGAAGCTGTTGCATCGCAACCACGCCGCGTGTGTTGAACACGGCCCCTTTGTGGCGGCGACCACCTCGCTGGAGGTCGTGCACTCCGAAAACTCAGATGAACGGCCAAGGTTCAACTACGGCCACGCTTTTTTTGCATCCATTTCATGACAAGATGTCGCACCGAGGGAACGTATGACGGCGGCCGCTATGCAGCGAGGCTGATCGCGGAGATCAGGCGGCCGTAATCCGCCTCGCCCCGATGGGTCGTACGGCGATAGCTATAGAAGCGCTCCGCATCCGCGTAGGTGCAGAGGCCCAGGACCGATGCCTTCTCGATACCGGCCTCACCCAGGCGACGGGCGATGAAGCCCGGCAGATCGAACTGGGCATGCCCCTCGCGCGCGCCTTCCGAGAAGTGGACATCGGAACCCGGAACCTCCGCGGAAAAGCGACTGCGGAAATCGTCCCCGACTTCATAGGCGGATTGAGAGATCGTCGGGCCGAGCACGGCGACGATGTCGCTCCGCTCCGATCCGAGGCGCACCATGGCGTCGACGGTGGCAGCGATCACACCGGTCAACGCCCCCTTCCATCCCGCATGGGCGGCGCCGACGACGCGTCCGACCGGATCGGCGAAGAGGATCGGGCCGCAATCGGCCGTGGCGATGCCGAGGGCCAAGTTCGGCACCCGCGTCACCATGGCGTCGGCGCGGGGACGTTCGGCGAGGGCCATCGGGCCTTCGATCACGGCGACCTCGGCCGAATGGACCTGATACAGGCTGACGAGGTGGCTCGCCGGCACCCCGAGATGCTCGGCCATGCGACGGCGGTTCTCGACGACGAGGGACGGCTCGTCCTGGGAGCCGAGGCCGCCATTGAGGCCGGCATAGAATCCGTCCGAGACGCCGCCAAGACGGGTGAAGAAGGCGTGCCTGATCCCGGGCTGGCCCGCGAGGCTGGGGGCTTCGATATGCATGCGCCGTGTCCGTCCTTCGGAGAATGTCGGCCACCCTATAGCACCGGCTCCCGCCGGAGAGGGGAGTGGCTTGGTGGTACTGGCGGATTGCGCCCGGTCAGGGCCAGTCGCCGGGGGCCCGATGACGCAGGTTCCATCCCGGGCGATCCACGCCGTGCAAAGACGACCCGAGGACGTCCGCCTCAATGTAAAAGCCTCGGATTTTCCGCGTTTCGGGACAGCTAATTTTCCTTAACTTTTACGGTTCGTTAAGCATGGTTTGATCCAATGCTCCTCACACATGAGGACGCGAGCGATGTCGGAACCAGCCCGTCACAACCAGGCACAGGAAGTAAATGGGCGTCCGGCACCCGGACCCCTGCGGGATTGGCTGGCGGCCATGAAGGCCGCCACCACCGCACAGGAACAGGCGGCGGTCGCGTCGCAGCATGCCGAGCCGCACAGGCCGGCGGCTGACAAGGTCGCGCTGTTCGAGAGGCCGGCCGCGGTCGAGAAGCCCGAGCCGCAGGCTCAGTCCTGGTCGCCCCGGGTCGTCCCGCCGCCCGCTCAAGCCGAACCGGCAGAGGACGATCTCTCGGAACTCATGGCCGAGAATCTCATGCTCAAGGCCAAGCTCCAGGTCGAGGGCGACCGGTACGACCAGCTCCAAGGGGTTCTCGCCCAGGAGCTACGCCGCCTGCGCTTCCATGTGGAGAAGGAAATGGCCGAACTTCATGAGTTGCGCGCCGAGCGCGACCGTCTCAGCGAATTGCAGGCCCTTTTGATCGAGGAACTCGACGAGGCGCGCATGCGCTCCGAGAGAGAGGCAGCTGAACTCGCCGAGGCCTGCTCCGACCGCGATCTCTGGATGGCCCGTGCGGAGGCGCTGGCGCAGCCTCTCTTCCAGAAGCGCTGAACGATCCAACCGCCAACACCCAAACGACGAAGGGCCGCCCCATGAGGGCGGCCCTTCCATTGCCGAACCACTTATCCGTTCGGCCGAACCCGATGAGGGGTCCTCTAACGCGCTAGGCGTGCGCGCCGGAGGCGACGTTCCAGGTCCGGTTAGCCGAGGTAAGCGGCTGATTTAGGCAATGAGACACTGGATCACCTCCTTTCGTTCGTTGCGAGAACCCCAAGCTAATCACGGATCCGCAGCTTGAAAAGCCCCGATGCGGTGGGCGCGGCGCCTCGCCGCTGGGGGGCTTCCGACCGCCCGCGCATGCTCCGTGAGAGCAACCCTCGAGGGATGCGGCGGATGCCCGCGCGGCGCGATGCCGTTGATGCTAGCGGTTCGAATCACACCGATTGTGATCGCGTCACGATGGAGCATTTTTACGACACGATTTCCATGGTGGTGAAGGCTTCGTTGCTGGCCATAGGCTTTCGGGCAATGATGTCCATCGACGGCAAAATGGCGAAGGGATCCGGTTTCACGTCGGGCTTCGATTACCTGCGTATCGGCCTGTTGCTCTCCGTGCTCCTCTGGCCACTCCTATTCCGTGGCGAATGTCGACGAGCCGGTCGAGATGTTCTGGAGCGGTCCCGCCCGCGCACTTCCCGCTGCCATCCGGAGTTCCACGCGTACTCCCTCAATATCGTCAACTTATCCATGAAACTCTGCCGAGGGGCATCGGCGGCAATCGGCAGAATTGATCTCCTTCTGAACTCGCATTCAGCAATGCGAGCGCCCAATGCTCAGTCTTCCAGACTAGGCTAGAACATCGACCGTACCGCCTTTCAAAGGCATCAGAGAGGCATCGAATTTCAACGTGTCTAAAGACTGCGGCATAGTTCGCAGCTTCTCGAGAACGGTGTCTTTTTCCCGGTTCTGGTCGGATCCACTAAAATTCCGGATAAGCGCGTCGCTTGAAGAGAGAGTTTCCTCGTTCCAACCAAGCGCTTCGCGAACAGTGGCGCTAAGCGCCGGATAGAGGGCCCTGACAGCCATAGCCGATGCGCGCGGATTCCCCTCGAAAGGCGCCAAGGTAGCCCACATGCGTACAGCCAATTCTGCTTTCGCTGTCAGGCTTTCATCATCGCTGAAGCCACCACCTGCTGATACGGCGGCCAGTTCTTCGTCATTCAGAGACGATACGTCGAGGTGCCGGCCGCCATGCGCGGTATCCGCGACAATGTTTGTTCCTTGCGTTACTGCCTTGGCATAATCCGCATCAAGTTTGGCGCGAGCAGATTGCGCGGTCGTCTGAGTTGGCGAGACTGTGCCGACCGACTGATTCGAGCCCTCCGCTTGACTGCTGCGGGCTTGAGGCGACGTCACGGCGGCCTGTTTCGGGTCGGCCACGGCAAAGCCCGTCCGCGTCGCGGAAGAAGAGCTGTATATTGTCGATCCAATCATCGCAGCGTCTCAATATGGATCACCAGACTACATAAATGAAATGATGGAGATTAAAAAATTGTTAAAACGATGGAACGATCGTAACAAATGACCGTTATTTATTTTGTGCTACATTTAGTTTTGCCAGCGGCGGTTTCCTGCATGTCCACATCCCGCGACAGCTCCTTCAGGAATTGATGGCTCGTCGCTTCCCTGTGCCGAAGACCGGCACCAGGAGCGGGCTAGATCTCCGTCGGCGAGCGGGACGGCGCACAATTCCGATCATGTGGGGACCACGGTCCCGGCTGGCCTTTTCCGCTTATGGTCACCGCCGCCACCGAAGCGTAAGACGGGGCGCCCTTCGCCACGCGTCGGCCGATATCCGAACGGATCGGGCGTCGCCGGAGGCGAGACCGATACAGGACTATCGCAGCCCGTCATGCTCTCATCCCTGCCGACCCAGGCAAAGGCCGATACGGCGACGCATTCGGCGATCGACGACGCGGCACTCGACCCGGACGCCATGCGCCAGCCGCTGCCCGACGCCTTCTACTGCGTCGGCCGCTCCGACACGCTGAAAGCCGGCACCTTGCGGGCGGTCGAACTCAACGGCGAGCAGATCGTGCTCGGCCGCGACAAGGCCGGAGCCGCCTTCGCCATGCGCGACCGCTGCCCGCACCGGGGCATGGCCCTGTCGAAGGGACGTTTCGACGGCGATGCGATGACCTGCCCGTTCCATGGCTGGCGCTTCGGCACGGACGGACGCTGCCGCGACGTACCGACCCTCTCCTCCGCCGATGCGGCGGATTTCACGCGGATCACGGTCCAGCGCTTCCCCATTCGCGAGAGCGCCGGCTTCGTCTGGGTGAATCCCTTCCTGGGTGCGCCGGGCGGTGACCTGCCGCCCCTACCGGAGCTCGGCTTCGAGGCGGCGGGCTCCCTCGTGGTCGAACTCGTGGTCGAGGCCTCGTTCGACCTCACCACATTGAGCCTCGTCGACCCCGGCCACGTGGCCTTCGTCCACGATTCCTGGTGGTTCCGGCCGTCGAAGGAATTACGAGAGAAGGTGAAGACGTTCACGCCGACGCCGCACGGTTTCACCATGTCGAGTCATTCCACGACGACGAGTTCGCCGGTCTACAAGTTGCTGGGCGGTGTACCGGAGGTCGAGATCGAGTTTCGCCTGCCGGGCGTGCGGCTGGAGCGGATCGAGGCCGGAGCCAAGCGGGTGGCCAATTACACATTCGCGACGCCGCTCACGCACAATCGCACCCTGCTGACGAACGCCCTCTATTGGAACATGCCGCTCCTCAACCTGCTGAAGCCGCTTGCGCGGCCGCTCATGCGGCAGTTCCTGACGCAGGACCAGCAGGTGCTCCAGCACGCCCAGGCCGGCCTCGACCGGAAGCCGACCATGGTGCTGTTCGGCCAGAGCGATCTCCCTTCGCAATGGTACTTCCGTCTCAAGCGGGAAGCCCTTCAGGCGGCGCGCGAGACGCGGCCCTTCCGCAACCCGCTGGTTCAGCAGGAATTGCGCTGGCGGTCCTGAAACTTTTCCGTCAGCCGCCCCGTAGCTGCTCCTTTCAGGCCGATGCCTTCTGGAAGGGACGGAACCGTTGCCGCATTACGTCGTTCGCCGCAGCCGCATGGGACGATTCAATTTCACGCTCATCGGCGTGCATGGGCGGATCACCGGCGTGGTCGCCATTCCCACCGAGAACAAGACCCGCGAGGAGGTCGAGGTTGAGGCTCATCGCAAGATCCGCGCGCTCGCTGGTGAACTGGTCGCCGTGATGCCGAAGGAGTGCGAAGCCTGACGCACGCGTCTTGATTGCCCGGCGGCCACCGCCATCTCGGAACGATGAAACGGCAAAGCCTTCTCGCGACCCTGTCCGCGGTCACCGTCATGACGCTAGGCGGCGTCGGCTACGCGGCGCACCGGCGCAGCAAGGGCCGAAACCCCTATTACAACGGCCCCGTCACCGATAATTTCGACGGACTTCAATTCCACGGCGTCGATCAGCCGCCCGACAAGGTGCTGGGTGACATCCTGCGCTGGAAGCGGGAGCGGGCCGGGATCGCCTGGCCGACGTCGTTTCCGAGCCCCTTCAGCGATACGCCGCCCGAGCGCGTCGACGGGTTGCGCGTCTCGTTCATCGGCCATGCGAGCTACCTGTTCCAGGTCGCGCGCCGCAACATCCTCGTCGATCCGGTTTTCGCCCCCCGCGCCAGCCCGTTTTCCCTGGCGGGTCCGAAGCGGGTCAATCCTCCGGGCATCGCCTTCGACGCTCTTCCGCCCATCGACGTCGTGCTCATCACTCACAACCATTACGACCATCTCGACGGGCCGACCGTGGCGCGGCTCTGGCAAAGCTATCAGCCCCTGATCGTCGCGCCGCTGGGCAATGACAGCATCCTTCGGTCCTACGACGATACGATGCATGTGGAGACGCGTGACTGGGGTCAGTCCATCGATCTCGGCGGCGACCTGACCGTGCATATGACACCGGCCAACCACTGGTCGGCGCGAGGGCTGAACGACAAGCGCATGGCGCTGTGGTGCTCCTACGTCCTGACCAGCCCGTCCGGTGTCGTCTATCATTCCGGCGATACCGGTCTCGCCGATGGCGCGATCTTCCGCGATGCCCGCGAGCGCTTCGGTCCTCCCCGCCTCGCGACCCTGCCGATCGGGGCTTACGAGCCACGGTGGTTCATGAAAGCCCAGCACATGAACCCGGCCGACGCCGTCGTCGCGGCCGGGTTGCTCGGAGCGGACCAGCTACTCGGGCACCATTGGGGCACGTTCCGCCTCACCGATGAGGGCATCCAACAGCCGGCGGAGGCGTTGGCGGCGGCATGCGCGGCAGGCGGAATTCCGCCGGAGCGGTTCGTTGCCCTGCGTCCGGGACAAGTCTGGGAACCCCGGTGAGACGGATAGCGGTTCGGCGCCCGGCAGTTCCATAGGGGCGACTATTAACAGCACAATTCATCTCCTTATCTACCGCGGACCGAGTAGAAATCAGAAATATAATTGTAGATGAAAAATTAGACTGCTTTGTCAAATCAACGGGCACTATTAATAGTCCGATAAATATATCGTGCTTCACTACATGCCTCGACCATATTTCTGTGCTTGGATTGTGGCATGATGTTGTATCTTCGATCATTGACCGGGAAAGTCATCCTCCTCACGGCGGCAATGATTATTCTGGTATCCGTGACTCTTCTCATGGCAACGAACTGGGAGATCGATCACCAGCTCAAGGAGAAGCAGGCTGCCGATGGGAACCGTCATCTGCGAACGCTGAGTTTGGTCTATCGAGATGCGGTCCCCGGAGCAGAGATCGGATTCGACGGGGATCGGGTAACCTTGGCCAGATCGCCGGACCTCGGCGCATTAAGCGATCAATCCATCGTCGACCGCACCGTCGCCTATGTCGGGGGAACCGCTACGGTCTTCGCCTACGATTCGGCGGGCGACCGTTTCGTGCGGCGCGTCACGACGGTGAAGAAGGAGAATGGCGAGCGGGCAGTGGGCACCGACCTCGCCGTCGACCACCCCGCTCAGGCACTGATCCGCAGCGGAAAACCCTATTTCGGGCCCGCGACCCTGTTCGGCCGCCGGTACCTCACCGTTTATCAACCGACGCAAGATGCGAAGGGTCGGGTCAACGGCATCCTGTTCGTAGGCGTGTCCCTCGAAGCCTACGACGTGGTCCAGGCCCAGACCATCTCGACGGTGCGCTGGACGATTTTGTCCGTGGCGCTCCTGGCCTGTCTCGTCCTGGGCTTTGCCGCGTTCCGCATGTTTCGACCCATTCGCGTGGTCGCGGAGCGGACCTCCCGTCTCGTTTCAGGGGATCTCGAGGGTGCGATCCCCTATCGCGACGCACGAGACGAAGTCGGTGCCGTGGCCCGTGCCCTCGAGGCTTTGCGGCAAACCAGCCTGAAGGCCCGCGAACTGGAAGCCGAGCGGATGGCGAGTGCCAAGGACATTCAGGACCGCCGTGCGTTCATCGAGGCCGAGATCGCCCGTTTCCGAGCGCAAGTCGCAGAATCCGTCCGGTTGGTCGGCGCGCAGACGGGCGAGCTTCGGACCCGCGCCGCCGCCATGTCGGACGCGTCTTCGGATGCCACCCGTGCGGTGGAAGGCGCCTCGGCAGGCTCGCGCGAGGCTTCCGCCAACGTGCAGACCGTCGCAAGCGCCGCCGAAGAGCTCTCCGCTTCGATCGTGGAGATCGGCGCCCGCCTCGATGTCGCCAAGGCCGAGATCGACGCAGCCTTTAGCGAAGCGTCCGCCACCAACCAGCAGATGGGGCAGCTCGCCGATACCGCGCAACGCATCGGCACCGTCGTGGGTCTCATCCGGGCCATCGCGGAACAGACCAACCTCCTCGCCCTGAACGCCACGATCGAGGCCGCGCGGGCCGGCGAGTCCGGCCGTGGTTTCGCGGTCGTGGCGGCGGAGGTGAAAGCCCTGGCGAGCCAGACCGCGAAGGCGACGGACGAGATCGCCAGTCAGGTCGCATCCGTCCAGACTTCGACGGATCAGGCCGCCCATGCCATCGGCCGTGTGACGGATCGGATGGGTGCGATCAGCGCGATGACCACCGAGCTCGCGACAGCCGTCGCCGCACAAGGCGCGGCGACCGGCGAGATCTCACGCAATGCCGGGAACACCGCCGCCACCTCAGTGGAGATCGCACGCGATCTCGGCACCGTCACGGGTGCAGCCCGCAGCACAGCCACGATGGCCGAAAGTGTCCAGGGCAGCGCCGCCCAGGTGGAAAACGTCGCGGCCGAACTCGAAGCCGAGATCGGACGCTTCCTCACGGCCGTCGCGGCCTGAATCCTCGCCGGGACGAGGGCTACAGGATGAACCGGCTGAGATCGGCGTTCGCGGCGAGGCTTTCGACACGCTCGCGAACATAGGCGGCGTCGATCGCCACGGTCTCCCCCGACCGGTCGGTGGCAGTGAAGGAGATGTCGTCGATCACCCGCTCCAGCACGGTCTGGAGCCGGCGCGCGCCGATATTCTCCACCGAATTGTTCACCTCCACGGCGACCCGTGCGAGGGCGTCCACGGCATCGTCCGTGAAATCCAGGGTCACGCCTTCCGTGGCCATCAGCGCCACGGTCTGCTTCAGCAGGCTCGCCTCCGTGGTGGTGAGGATCTGCTTGAAATCCTCTACCGTCAGAGGCTGCAGCTCGACGCGGATCGGCAGGCGCCCCTGTAGCTCGGGCAGAAGATCGGACGGCTTGGAGACGTGGAAAGCGCCGCTGGCGATGAACAGCACGTGGTCGGTCTTCACCGGACCGTGCTTCGTCGCCACCGTGGTTCCCTCGATCAGCGGCAGCAGGTCGCGCTGTACGCCTTCCCGTGAAACATCTGCCGATGAGCGGCCTTCCTTCGCGCAGATCTTGTCGATCTCGTCGAGGAACACGATGCCGTTGTTCTCGACTTCGCGGATCGCCTCCTGCGTCAGCGATTCCGAATCGACCAGCTTGTCGGATTCCTCGGCGAGCAGGGGAGCGTAGGCCTCGCGCACGGTCATACGCCTCGGCTTGCCCTTCTGGCCGCCGAGCGCCTTGCCGAGCATGTCGCCGATATTGACTGCCCCCATGGAGGCTCCGGGCATTCCGGGAATCTCGAACATCGGCAAACCGGTTGGCGATCCGCCCGACAATTCGATCTCGACCTCCTTGTCGTCGAGCTCGCTGGCCCTCAGCTTCTTACGGAAGCTCTCGCGGGTGGCCTGGCCCGATGTCGGTCCGACCAGGGCATCGAGGATGCGCGATTCCGCCGCCGCCTCGGCCTTCGCCTTGACCGAACGACGCTTCTCCTCGCGCTTGAGGCCGATACCGACCTCCACGAGGTCGCGCACGATCTGCTCGACGTCGCGGCCGACATAGCCGACCTCGGTGAATTTCGTCGCCTCGATCTTGAGGAACGGCGCTCCGGCGAGCTTGGCCAGTCGACGGGCGATCTCGGTCTTGCCGCAGCCAGTGGGGCCGATCATCAGGATGTTCTTCGGCGCGACTTCCTCGCGCAATGGCCCCACGAGCTGCTGACGGCGCCAGCGGTTCCGCAAGGCAATAGCGACCGCACGCTTGGCGTCATGCTGGCCGACGATGAACCGGTCGAGTTCCGAGACGATTTCGCGGGGAGAAAAAATTGTCATCACGCTCCGGTCGAATGCGGCAGTTGAGCTGCCCGAGATGAGGGGAGGGCGCCGAGCCGATCCGTCAGCGAATGATACCCGACGCGGCCTGCAGCGGGCGAGTACCGGGACAGGCCAGCGATGAGACGACACGCCGACCTGTCGGAAGTGCCAGCCCATTCATGCAGGAACGCCGCCGGCCCGGCCAGATGCGGCGAGCCTGCGGCGGGATCGTTGCGGTGGGTCAGGAGAAGCACGCGGTCTTGCACGACCCCGATCTAAGCGTCGGCACCCGCCCTTTCCAGATGGTCGGGCAAGACGGTCAGGCTGCGCGGATGCCGCCGACGAAATCCTCGACCTCGTTGCCCAGGCTGTTGGATTGCTGCGTCAATTGCTCGGCGGCGGCCAGAACCTGGGATGCGCCGGCCCCGGTCTGAACGGCGGCCAGCTGCACGTCCGCGATCGTTTCGGTGACGGCCTGGGTTCCGCGCGCGGCATCGTTGACGCTCCGGGCGATCTCCTGCGTGGCCACTTGCTGCTGCTCCACCGCCGCCGCGACACCCATCGCGATCGTATGGACGGTGCCGATGGTGGAGCCGATCTCCTCGATGGCGCCCACCGTGTCGCGGGTCGCCTCCTGGATCGTGGCGATCTGAACCGTGATCTCGTCCGTCGCCTTCGCGGTCTGGGCGGCGAGCCCTTTCACCTCGGCTGCGACCACGGCGAAGCCGCGACCGGCCTCACCGGCGCGAGCGGCCTCGATGGTGGCGTTCAGGGCGAGCAGGTTGGTCTGGCTGGCGATGTTGGAGATCAAGGCGACCACGTCGCCGATGCGGGACGCACTGTCGGCGAGGACGCGGACACGCTCCGAAGTTCGGCGCGCGCTCTCCACCGCGCCGGCGGCGGCGGCGGATGTCTGGGACACTTGCGCGCCGATCTCGTTGGCCGTCGCCGCGAGTTCCTCGGTCGCCGCCGCGACGGCCTGAACGTTCATGGCGGTCTCGTTTGCCGCGTTCATCACGGCGGTGGATTGCCGGTTGGTCTGGTCGGCGGTGGCGGCCATGGTGCGGGCGGTGAGTTCCATCTCGGCGGCCGAGCCAGCCAGGGTGCCCACCATCTGGCCGACGCTTCCCTGGAAGCGATCCGCCAGGGCGCCCATCTCGGCATGGCGACGTTGGCCCGCGATACCAGCGGCCTCGTTCTGTTGGATCCGCAGCGCCGCTGCCTCTTTCATCGTTGCCGAGAAGACCCGCATGCTGGTCCAGATCTCGCCAATCTCGTCGCGTCGGGCCTTCGTCTCGGGAAGGGTGAGATCACCCTCGGACAGGCGGCGGATCGCGGCGGAGACGCCGGCCAGGGGCCGGGCGATCGCCCGCGCTCCGACGAAGACGCCGATGAGAAGACTGCCCAGGGTTCCGCCGATCGCCAAGGCCAGGAGCAGGTTCAGGCGCTCGGCGTAGAGCGTGTCCGTCCAGCGGTCGATAGCCTCGACCTCGGCCGAGCTATGAGCCACGAGCGTCTCGATACTGTCCTGGAAAGCCTGACGGTTGGCGCGGTTGGCCTCGTTGAAGCCCTGTTCGGCGGCGGCCTTCGGCGAAACCTGCGTGCCGAGACGTGCGGTTTCCGTACGCAGAGTAGTGAAGCCGGCGGCTTCGGCGGTGATCTTCTTGAAGAGCGCCCGCTCGCTCGCGGGCACTTTCGGAGCCCATGCGGTCAGGAGAACGTTCATCGCCTCGAGGTTCTTCTTCAGCCGGGCCGCGTATTTCTCGGCATCCTGCGTATCCTTGGCCGCGTAGATGCCGCGCGACTCGACCACCACGCTGGTGACGAGCCGGTTCATGTTCGCGGCATCGAGGGCCCGCTGGGAGGCGAGTTTCGCATCCGTGAGCGCAGTGTTGAAGGTCTGGAGCGACATGATGCTAATCGTGGCGACGACGAGCGTCACCATCGAGCAGAGACCGACGAAACCTAGAATTTTAGCTTTGATGCGCATCGCCGTCGGCCAGCTTTCCGAGAAAGACAGCCGATAGCGCTAGGGGAACATCCGCAAGTTTACGTTAATCGAAGCTGCAATCCGGCACTAAGATGCAGAAAACTCCAGCTGCTCGATGACGAGATTGCCGTTCGTATAGACGCAGATTTCCGCCGCGATCCCGAGTGCTCGCCGGACGATCGCCTCTGCATCGTGCTCGCCATCTTCCAGGGCGCGGGCAGCGGCGAGGGCATAATTTCCCCCGGAGCCGATCGCCATGACGCCGCCTTCCGGCTCGAGCACGTCGCCCGCGCCCGACAGAAGCAGGCTGACATCCTTGTCTGCCACCAACATCATCGCTTCGAGACGACGCAGGTAGCGGTCGGTGCGCCAATCCTTCGTGAGTTCGACGCAGGCGCGGGTCAGTTGACCGGGATACTGATCGAGCTTGACTTCGAGCCGCTCGAACAGGGTGAAGGCATCGGCCGTCGCTCCGGCGAACCCGCCGATGACGGAGCCTTTGGCGAGGCGGCGCACCTTGCGGGCATTGCCCTTCACGATGGTCTGGCCGAGGCTGACCTGCCCGTCGCCGCCGATGACCACCTTGCCGCCCTTGCGGACCATCAGGATCGTGGTGGCGTGCATTTGCGGCGGGCCGCCGGATGCGCAATGGGACAAGGCTGACTCCGGTCTGGTTCTGACCGGTGTCAGGTAGTCTTTCAGAACGCGGACTCCAACCTCCGCCGGAGCGTAACCGCGCTATTCCGGGTAGCGTTGGAAGGCCGGCAGGGTCTCGAACCGAGCGAACCACGAGGCGGCCTCGGCGATCTGAATCCTGACCTGGGGCGGCAGCGCCTCGGGATCGTCCAGGGTCGCGGTATGGATGTCGATCTGGCCAGGAAAGACCGCCTCGTTACGGTAGAACAGCCCCGTGCCGCAGGTGCCGCAGAACTGCCGGATAACGCCGGGCGAGGATTCGTAATCGGTCGGGTGACCCGAGATCGTCACCCGCTCGGCCGGGAACAGGGCAAAGGCCACCACCGGAGCACCGGACGAGCGCCGGCAATCGGCGCAATGACACAGGGCGCTATGGCTCGGCTCGCCCTCGGCGCTGTAATGGATCGCTCCGCAGCGGCACCGTCCCGTCAAGACCATGTGAGTTCCCCCTTCGTTCTCGCCGTTGTCCCAGAGGACGATGACGCGGGCAAGTCCGCATCGCCCTCGCTCACACAACCACGGTGATGGCGCGGGCGGCACGGGTCAGCCCGGTATAGAGCCAGCGGGCCCGGTGCTCGCGGAAAGCGAAGGATTCGTCGAAGAGCACGACATTGTCCCATTGCGAGCCCTGCGCCTTATGGACGGTGAGGGCGTAGCCATAGGTGAACTCGTCGGTCTCGCGCTTGAGGAAGGCCGGGATCTCCTCCTCGGAGCCCGACATCACCGCCCGCAGGACCTTGATGTCGATGGGCCGGCGGCGCAGGGCCGGGTCGTCGTCGGGCACGACATCGAGGCGGATCGTGTCGGCGCGCGGCGCGGCGCGAAGGGCATGGACCGTCCAGGTCGAGCCGTTGAGCAGGCCCTTGGTGCGGTCGTTGCGCAAGCAGACTAGTTTCTCGCCCACCGCCGGCATCGGATCGGTATGGCCCGCGAGCTCCCGCAGGCGGTTGTTGTAGAGCCGCCGCGTCTTGTTCATCCCGACAAGGACCTGATCGCATTCGAGCACGCTCGACGGGTCGAGGGAGCGGCGCGAGACGACGCGGCTCTCGCCATACTCGCCGATGCTGAGCCGGCCGCCCTCACGGATCGTCATGGCCATACGCACGATCGGGTCGTCGGCGGCCTGCCGGTGGACGTCGGTGAGCATCACGTCGGGCTCGGCCTCGGTGAAGAAGCCGCCGCCGCGAACGGGCGGCAATTGGGCGGGGTCGCCGAGAACCAGGACCGGCCTGTCGAAGGAGAGCAGGTCGTTGCCGAGATCCGAATCGACCATGGAGCACTCGTCGATGACGACGAGTTCCGCCTTCGAGACCGGGCCGGTGCGGTTGAGGGTGAAGGCCGGTCCTCCCTCCTCGGTCTCCTTGCTGCGATAGATCAGGCTGTGGATCGTCGCGGCGTCGTGGCAGCCCTTCGACCGCATCACAGAGGCGGCCTTGCCCGTGAAGGCGCCGAAGACGACATTGCCCTCGACATCGTCAGCGATCCGGCGCGCCAGGGTAGTCTTGCCGGTGCCGGCATAGCCGAACAGGCGGAACACCTGCGGACCGCCGGCCTTGCGCCACTCGGCGATGGCTTTGAGCGCCGCGTCCTGCTGGGGCGCGAACCGGGTCGGAAGGTCGTCGCTCACGGCCAGCGCACGGTGGGCGGCAGCGAGGACAGGATCGAGGCGACGTTGCCGCCCGTTTTCAGGCCGAAGATGGTGCCCCGGTCGTAGAGCAGGTTGAATTCCACGTAGCGCCCGCGCCGCACCTGCTGCTCCAACCGGTCTTCCTCCGTCCATGGCGTCGAGAGGTTCGCGCGCACGATCGCCGGATAGGCATCCAGGAAGGCGAGGCCGACATCCTTCGTGAAGGCGAGATCGGCCTTCGGATCGCCGGTCCAGTGGTAGTCGTAGAAGATTCCGCCGATCCCGCGCGGCTCGTTGCGGTGCTTGAGGAAGAAGTATTCCTCGCACCACGCCTTGTAGCGGTCGTAATCCGCCGCCGGCGCATGGGCGTCGCACGCCGCCTTCATCGCCGCGTGGAACCGCAGCGTATCCGGATCGTCCTGCGTCCGGCGCCGGTCGAGGACGGGGGTCAGGTCGGCCCCGCCGCCGAACCACGTCTTCGTCGTGGAGACGAAGCGGGTGTTCATGTGAACCGTCGGAACATGCGGGTTCCAGGGATGGACGATGAGCGAGATGCCTGTGGCGTAGAAGCGCGGGTCTTCCGATGCGCCCGGCATCTGAGCGCGAAATTCCGGCGCGAACTCGCCGAAGACCTGCGAGACGTGGACACCGGCCTTCTCGAACACGCGCCCGTGCAGCATCGACATGGTGCCGCCGCCGCCGGGCGTGCCGCTATGGTCCGTGCGCTTCCAGGGGGTCTTCACGAAGCGTCCGGCCTCGGCCGGGGCATCGGGATGGAACGGCCCTACGGCCTCCGCCTCGATCGCTTCCAGCTCCGCCAGGATCCGGTCGCGCAGGCTCGCGAACCACGTGGTCACCTCGTCCTTGAGGAGCGCGAGTTCGGCCTCGGGGGGCGGTGGCGGAGTCGTGTCGGACATCGTCATGGGGGAGGGATGTCCCATCCCTCCCGCCCATCGTCAATCGAGGTCCGGTCAATCTTTACCCACCGACATCAGCAGACGCTCGGTCTTGGCGTCCTCGATCCGGTTGACCATGCGGCGACCCTCATGGACGTCGCGGATCGTCTTCGTGGCGGTGATGCAGGACTGGACCAGCATGATCGTGCCCATGGCGAGGTAGCCCTTGATCCAGATATCCATGGGCATGAACAGGATGCCGAGGCCGACCATGGCCGCCGAGCCGATGAAGGAGGCGTAGGTGAAGGTGACCCAGGCGCCGGAATGCTGAGTGGTCTCGTTGTTCATGGTCATGGTCGTGGTCCTTATAAGGAGAGGATGAAGCGAAGCTTGGATGAAAGGCAGCAAGGGGTTCAGACCGTCGTGCGCGCCTCGACCCTGCGCCTCAGGCGATCGAGGACGGCACCGCCGCTCGGGCGGGTGCTGGCGCCGAAGCCTTCGCGCTCGAGCCGTTCCGCGATGGAGAGGCCGGGCTCGGTCTCGGCGAGCGCCGCTTCCGTGTCGGCGGCCTCGGTCTGGAGGGCACGCAGCCGGTTCAGGGTCGCCTCCGCCTCCTTCAGCGTCGCCCGATCATTGGGGTTGGCCTGAACGCCGAGGCGTCGTGCCGCCTCCGCCGCGGCGGCGATGCGGCGTCCACGCTCCAGTTCGCTCTGACGACGGGTCGCGTCGGCGACGACGGAGCGGATGCGGGCGACTTCGCGGGCAAATCTCAGGCGCGCCTCACCGATGGCGTCCCGTTCGGCTTCGAGCTCGGCGATGGCCTCAGCCGCCTCAGACGCCAGTTCTTCGCGTCCCGCCGTCAGCGCCGCCAGGGCACGCTCTTCGAGATCCGCCGCGCGGGCTTCGACCTCGGCGAAACGCCGTTCTTCCGCCTTGTCACCCGCCATTGCGGCGGCGAGGGCGAGCCGGCTGCGCTCCAACGAGACCCGCGTCTCGCGGATCTGCTGATCGAGGATGAGCAAGGCGTGGCGATCGATCACCGCTTCCTCGGCCTGGGCGGCTGCGCCGCGGGCGAGGAGCCGAAACAACTTGAGCATGGTGTGCCTCCGGCGTTTGAACGCTGTTCACACTCATGGTCTTGACGATATTTGAACGGCGTTCAAGTGCTCAACTGCACACCGTTCAAAATCTTGTCACGCACACGACTCGATCTGTCTCAGCCCCTCGCCGAGGATCATCGCCGCCGCCACGGCGATGTTGAGCGAGCGCATTCCCTTGCGGATGGGAATGACGATCCTGGCATCGGCCGCCTCGTGGACGGATGCGGGGACACCCGCCGATTCCCGTCCGAGCAGGATGCAGTCACCGGGGAGGAAGCCAAAGGCGGTGTAGGGAAGGGCGCCGGCGGTGGTGGCGAGGACGACCCGTGTTCCGGTCTCTTCCCGCCACTGCGAGAAGGCGGCCCAGGAGCGATGCCTCGTGATCGCCACATGGTCGAGATAATCGAGTCCTGAGCGGCGCAGGTGCCGGTCGGACACATCGAATCCTGCCGGCTCGATGATGTCGACGGCCACGTCGAGGCACGCCGCCATCCGCAGGATCGTCCCCGTATTCTGGGGAATGTCAGGCTGGTAGAGAGCGAGACGGAGCATCGGACCGGGCGGCTGCATTGCGTCTGCGGCATCGCCTCGCGGTTGGCACGTCGTCAAGGCCCACTACCTCAGGCAAGCCTCCAACACCGGACCAGATTATGTTTCTCGATTGGCTCGAGCGCCGCATCGACCCGTTCGCGTCTTTCGAAGACGGGCGGATGCCGCCCAAGACGGTGACGGGCTTCGCCGCTTTCTATCTCAGGCCGATGCGGACCGCCTTGGTGATGCTGTTCCTCGTGGCAGTGGCCGCCGGGACAGTTGAGGCATCGCTCTACCTGCTCATGGGCTGGTTCATCGACCTCTTGAACAATGCCGACCGGGCCATGATCCTGCAGGACCACGGATGGAAGCTCGGCCTCGCGGCAATGCTGCTCCTCGTGGTTCGTCCCTTCACGATCTGGCTGCACGAGGTGATGTCCAACCAGCTGCTCGTGCCGCAGGCGACCAACCAGGTCCGCTGGCGTACGCATCTCTATACGCTCGGCCACTCGCTTTCGTATTTCCAGGCCGATTTCGCCGGACGGCTCGCCAACCGGGTCGTGCAGGTCGGACCGGCCGTGCGCGAACTGGCCGTGGTCTTCATCGATACGCTTCTTTACGTGGCGATCTACGCGGTGACGGCAGTGGGCCTGTTCGGTTCCATCTCGTTATGGATGGCCCTGCCGGTCATCGTCTGGGTGGCGGCCTATTCGGTGCTGACCTGGTGGTTCGTGCCCCGTGCCCGAGCGCGCTCCCTCGTGACCGCCGACACGCGGTCGATTCTCATCGGGCGGATCGTCGACAGCTACACCAACATCCTCACCGTGAAGCTCTTCGCCCGCGACCGGGAAGAACGCGCGGCCGTGCGCGACGCCATCGACGTCCACACCACGGCGCATCTCCACCAGTTCCGGCTCGTGACGACCACGACGACGCTGCTCGGCATCCTCAACAGCGCGCTCATCGTCGCCACCGCCACCGCCTGTCTCCTGCTCTGGCGCAGCGGTGGAATGACCACCGGCGAGGCGGCAGCGGGTCTCGCCCTCGTGCTGCGGCTGATGGCGATGTCCGGTTGGGTCATGCAGACGGTGCGCGGCATCTTCGAGAATGTCGGCGTGATCCAGGAGAGCATGCAGACGATCTCGCGCCCGCACGGGATCGTGGATGTTCCGAACGCGCGGACGCTCGTGGTCGACGGGGGCGACATCCGCTTCGACAGGGTCGGCTTCCGCTACGGCGACGGCACGCCGTCGGTCATCCAGGATTTCAGCCTCCATATCCGTCCGGGCGAGAAGGTCGGTCTCGTTGGCGTCAGCGGCGCGGGCAAGACCACCCTGACCGCGCTCTTGCTTCGGCTGCACGACATCCAGAACGGCCGGATCCTCATCGACGGTCAGGACATCGCGGGCGTCACGCAGGATTCCTTGCGCGAGGCGATCGCCATGGTCACCCAGGACACCTCGCTCCTGCACCGCTCGATCCGTGACAACATCGCCTATGGCAGGCCGGATGCGACGCTGGAGGAGATCCAGCGGGCGGCGCATCTGGCGGAGGCCGACGGGTTCATCGCCGGTCTCGTCGATAACAGGGGCCGGACAGGCTACGACGCCCAGGTCGGCGAGCGGGGCGTGAAGCTCTCCGGCGGCCAACGCCAGCGCATCGCCATCGCGCGCGTCATCCTGAAGAACGCGCCGATCCTGATCCTCGACGAAGCGACATCCGCCCTCGACAGCCAGGTCGAGGCGGCGATCCAGGACAGTCTCGACACCCTCATGCAGGGCAAGACGGTGCTCGCCATCGCGCACCGGCTTTCCACCATCGCCGCTCTCGACCGGCTGATCGTGATCGATGCCGGCCGCATCGTGGAGGAGGGGACCCATGCGGAACTGATCCGCACCGGCGGGCTCTATGCGCGCCTATGGGAGCGCCAGTCCGGCGGCTTTCTCGGTGACGTCTCGCCGACCGTCTACGAGGACGCGGCGGAATGATCGCCCTCAATGCTTCGGCTGGGGCAGCTGAGCGGCAGCGGCCCTCGCGCGGTCCGTGGCTCACCGAACTGCGGGCGACGCTGGTGCTCGCCGCGCCTCTAATCCTGACCAATCTCGCTCAGCACGGCCTGGTCACGGCCGATGTGGTTCTGCTCGGGCGTCTCGGGGCGGAGCCGCTGGCGGCAGGCGCCCTGGCGACGAGCCTCTACTTCATCCTGTTCATCTGCGGGATCGGCCTCGCCTCGGCGGTCTCTCCCCTGATCGCGGGCGCCATCGGCCGGGGAGATTCGGCCGAGCATGACGTGCGCCGTATCGTCGGTGCCGGGCTTTGGGCCGTCACCATCGCGATCGTCCCGGTGATGCTCGCGCTCTGGCACACCGAGTCGCTGTTGCTCGCCATGGGGCAGCAACCGAAGCTCGCCGAGGGTGCCGGGCTCTACATGCGCGCCCTGCAATGGTCGATGTGGCCGGCGCTCGCCTTCATGGCGTTGCGCGCCAGTCTGTCCGCCCTGGAACGACCGGGCTGGCCCCTCGCAATCAGCATCGCGGCGCTGCCGGTCAATGTCGGGCTCGCGATCTGGCTCGCCTTCGAGGGGCCGGGGCTGCTCGGCCTCGGCATGGTCGGTGTCGGCCTCGCCACGACGCTCGCCGCGTTTCTGTCCTTGGCCGCCCTCGTCGGCGTGATGATGCTGGCGCCGTCCCTTCGCCGGCGACGGCTCTTCCTCGGTGTCTGGCGTCCCAATGCCGCGCGCCTCGCCACCATGTTCCGTCTCGGCCTGCCCATGGCGGCGACGGGACTGGCCGAGGCGAGCCTGTTCGAGGCGGCCGTTCTGGGGATGGGCTTGTTCGGCACGGCCCCGCTGGCGGCCCATGCTGTGACGATCCAGATCGCCGCGATCTGCTTCATGGTGCCCAACGGCATCGGCCAAGCCGCGACGGTGAGGGTCGGCCGGGCCTTCGGGGCGGGGGACCGCATGGCCATGCGCCGGGCCGGCACCATCGCGATCCTCCTCGGCTTCGGCTTCATGAGCGCATGCGCGCTCGTCCAGGTGACGCTGCCGAGACCGCTCATCGGCCTCTTTCTCGACCTCGACGCGCCGGGAAATGTCGACGTCATCCCCTACGCCGTCACCTTCATCGGCTTTGCCGCGCTCTTCGCCATGGCGGACGGCATCCAATCGGTCGCCCTCGGCGCGCTGCGCGGCATGCAGGATACGCGCGTGCCCATGGCCATCGCCCTGTTCGGCTACTGGATCGTCGGAATCCCGTCCGGCATCCTCGCCGCCTGGGGCCTGGGCTTCGGTGGATCGGGGATCTGGATGGGGTTCTGCGCCGGTCTGGCGGTGGTCGCCGTGATGCTGGTGCGGCGCTGGCTATGGCTTAGCGGCAGCGTCATTTCGCGCTCGTGACGAATACTGTTTCCCGTCACGGGCCTACTCTAGACAGGTTCGCATCTGGCGTGCCAGAGAAACCTGCCTCAGAAGGCTCGTCTCGGGTGACGCCCGGTCGCATTGCACAGATTTGTGCAATCGTGTCTGCGTCTGCCCTACGCGCTTCTTTCGAGCGCCTCTAAATCTCGGCGAACGGAAGCGGCGCGCCCTCACTCTGCGGGTCGCCGAACCGGAGCCATCCTGTACCGGAGTGTCGATCTTGGCGAACACCCCTCCCTCATCAGGTCACGACGGGTCCCGCCGCGACTTCCTGTTCCTGGCGACCGGAGCCGGTCTCGCCGTGGGCGCCGGTGCCCTGGCCTGGCCCTTCGTGGCGTCCATGGCCCCGGATGCGGAGGTGATCGCCGCCGGTGCGCCCCTCGAGGTCGACCTGTCGCCGATTCAGGAAGGCCAGATCGTCAACGTGTTCTGGCGCGGCAAGCTGATCTTCGTGCGCAACCGCTCCGAGAAGGAAATCAAGGAATCGGAGGACACGAAGCTCAGCGAGCTCATGGATCCGCAGCCCGATTCCGCCCGCGTGAAGGAAGGCCACGCCAAGTGGCTCGTGGTCTACGGCAACTGCACCCATCTCGGCTGCGTGCCGATCGGGCACCAGGGCCAGTATGAAGGCTGGTCGTGCCCTTGCCACGGCTCGCTCTACGACACGTCCGGGCGCGTGCGCCGGGGACCGGCACCGACCAACCTGCCGATTCCGCCCTACGCATTCCTGAACGACACCAAGATCCGGATCGGTGAAGACGGCGGCAAGGCCGTCGCCTGACTTCGGCAGCATCGCTTACGAGCGATGAGGGGAGGGGTCCGGCAGCGACGGACCTGAGCGAAACAGACTTCGAAGCGGGTAACCTCATGAGCGGTCACGCCACCTACGTCCCCAAGAGTCGGATCGCCAAGTGGTTCGAATCGCGGCTGCCCATCGTCGGGCTGGTCCATTCGTCGTTCGTCTCGTTCCCCGTCCCACGCAACCTGAACTATTTCTGGACCTTCGGCGCGATCCTGATCGCGATGCTGATGGCGCAGATCGTCACCGGCATCTGGCTGGCGATGCATTACGACCCCTCGGCCGGCAACGCCTTCAACTCGGTCGAGCACATCATGCGCGACGTGAATTACGGCTGGCTGCTGCGCTACATGCACGCCAACGGCGCCTCGATGTTCTTCGTGGCGGTCTACATCCACATTTTCCGCGCGCTCTATTACGGGTCGTACAAGGCCCCGCGCGAGGTGCTCTACATCCTGGGCGTGATCATCTACCTCCTGATGATGGCCACCGCCTTCCTCGGCTACACCCTGCCGTGGGGCCAGATGAGCTTCTGGGGCGCCACCGTCATCACCAACATCCTGGCCGCGATCCCGGTCGTGGGCGACACCATCCAGAGCCTGCTCTGGGGCGGCTATTCCGTCGGCAACCCGACGATCAACCGGTTCTTCTCGCTGCACTACCTGATGCCCTTCATGATCCTCGGCGTCGTGGTGCTTCACGTCTGGGCGCTCCACGTGACCGGCCAGAACAACCCGACCGGCATCCCGATCAAGACCGGCAAGGACGCGGTGCCCTTCACGCCCTACGCGACGATCAAGGACGTGTTCGCCACCGTCGTGTTCTTTGTCTTCTTCGCCTACTGGATCTTCTACCAGCCGAACTACCTCGGCCACGCGGACAACTACATTCCCGCCAACGCCTCGGTGACGCCGGCCCACATCGTGCCGGAATGGTACTTCCTGCCCTTCTACGCGATCCTTCGCGCGGTTCCGGACAAGCTCGGCGGCGTCATCCTGATGTTCAGCGCCGTGATCATCCTCGCCTTCGCACCCTGGCTCGACACGTCCCGTGTCCGCTCGTCCAACTACCGTCCGATCTACCGCCAGTTCTTCTGGCTGTTCGTGGCGGTGTGCGTGGTGCTCGGCTGGCTCGGCGCCAAGCCGCCCGAGGGTGGCTACGTCCTCGCGTCGCGGATCTGTACCGCCTACTACTTCGCGCATTTCCTCATCGTGATGCCGCTGGTGGGGCTGTTCGAAACGCCGAAGGCGATGCCGGGATCGATCCTGGAAAGCGTGACCGGACCTCATCCGCAATATGGCGGTTCGGGCATGCCAGCCGGTGCGGCCGCCGCACCATCGTCGAAGGGTTGAGGTGCGGATCGTGAAAAGCATGAACACATCGCGCATCCTCGCCGTCACGCTCGTCGCGACCCTTCTCGGCTCTGCCTCGGTCAGCGCCGAGGACGGTCACTCCACGCCCAACCCGCCGCGGGAGAAGTGGAGCTTCGCCGGAATCTTCGGCAAGTTCGACGAGGCCCAGCTGCAGCGCGGCTTCCAGGTCTATCGTGAGGTCTGCTCGAACTGCCACAGCATGAGCCTCGTGAAGTTCCGCAACCTCGCCGAGAAGGGCGGTCCGGGCTTCTCGGCCGGTCAGGTCAAGGCTCTGGCAGCCGAGTACAAGATCAAGGACGGCCCCAACGACGCGGGTGACATGTTCGAGCGGCCCGGCCGCCCGGCCGACGCCTTCCCGTCTCCCTTCCCGAACGATAAGGCGGCGGCGGCCGCCAATGGCGGCAAGGCCCCGCCCGATTTCTCGGTGCTGGCCAAGGCCCGCACCTACGAGCGCGGTTTCCCCTACTTCATCTTCGATGCGATGCCCTTCATCGGCTATTCGGAACAGGGCGTGGACTACATCCACGCGCTCCTGAACGGCTACGAGGACGCGCCGAAGGGAATGGATGTCCCGGCGGGCACGAACTACAACAAGTACTATCCCGGCCACCTCATCGCGATGGCGAAGCCCCTGAGCGACGGCCAGGTGACCTACGCCAAGGGTGCAGAGGGCAATCCCGTCGTTCCCGAAACGGTCGAGCAATATTCGCACGACGTGGCGGCGTTCATGTCCTGGGCGGCCGAGCCGCATATGGAAGCCCGCAAGGCCCTCGGCTTCCGAGTGATCCTGTTCCTGCTCATCCTGTCGGGCCTTCTCTACTACGTGAAGAAGAAGGTCTGGGCCGATGTGGGCGGCGAGGTCCACGGCCTGCAGCCGGAGCTTCACAAGACGAGCTGAGCCCCTTAAAGGCGGTTCACGACCGACGGGCTCGCTGTGGCGGGCCCGTTTTCGTTTCCACCCTGCGGGCACGCCCGGCGCGCCCTCGATGACGAACACAGGAGATTCGGCATGACCGCAGCAGTGCTCGGCGTGATAGGCGGATCCGGTGTCTACGATCTGCCAGGCCTCGAAGACATCCGTGAAGAAGCCATCGTCTCGCCCTGGGGCGAACCCTCCGATTCGTTGCGGATCGGTCGGATTGGCGCGACCAAGGTGGTCTTTCTCGCCCGTCACGGACGGGGCCATCGCCTCTCTCCCTCCGGCATCAATTACCGCGCCAATATCGATGTGATGAAACGCGCCGGCGTCACCGACATCGTCTCGGTCTCGGCCTGCGGCTCGTTCAAGAGCGAGCTTCATCCCGGCCTGTTCGTCCTCGTCGACCAGTTCGTCGACCGGACTCACGGCCGGGAATCGTCGTTCTTCGGCAATGGTTGCGTGGCGCATGTGCCCTTCGCCCATCCAGTAGGGCCGGCCCTTCAGGCGCGCATCGCGGCAGCCGCCGCTGCCGAGGAACTGCCCGTCCATCGCGGCGGGACTTATGTCTGCATGGAAGGCCCACAATTCTCGTCCTTCGCCGAATCCCGGACCTACAAGGGCCTGGGCTACGACGTGATCGGCATGACCAACATGCCGGAGGCCAAGCTCGCCCGCGAGGCGGAGATCACCTTCGCCACCATCGCCATGGTGACGGATTTCGATTGCTGGCATCCGGGCCATGCCGATGTCGACGTCGCCTCAGTCGTCGCGGTCGCGCGCGCGAATGCCGACAAGGCGGCCCGCCTCATCTCGCGGATCGCCCGCGACTTCCCGGCCGAGCGCGAGGAATGCCCGGCGGGCTCCCACCGTGCCCTGGACGGCGCAATCATGACCGCACCGTCCCACCGCGATCCGGAGCTCCTGGCCAAGCTCGATGCCGTGGCGGGACGCGTACTCGACGCCTGACCTGGCAGCATTCGACAGCAAGGCCTTCCCAGAGGAAGGCATTTGCCTCTAGAGCGTCGGTCCCGATAGCGATCCGGATCGACGGTCCGGAGTTCTCGTTCGGCATAGGCTCGTGGGCGATGTCCCCCATGAGCCGATGCTCTTGAAGGCGGCCCTGTCCGTGACGGTCAAACCATGAGCGAACCCTCAGCGATGCGCTCCGCAAGCATCAGCCGCCGGACGGCGGAGACCGACGTCAGCGTGTCCATCGGACTCGATGGAACCGGCCGATCGACGATCTCGACGGGAGTCGGCTTCTTCGACCACATGCTCGAACTCTTCGCCCGGCACGGGCTGTTCGACGTGGAGGCCAAGGTCACCGGCGATCTCCATGTGGACCACCACCACACCGTCGAGGATACCGGCATCGCTCTGGGGCAGGCCTTTGCGCGGGCGTTGGGCGACAAGCGTGGAATTGCGCGCTACGCCGATATCCACATGCCCATGGACGAGGCACTGACGCGCGTCTCCATCGACATTTCCGGACGGCCCTTCCTCGTGTTCCGCACCACGTTCAGGGTGGAGAAGATCGGGCAGTTCGACACCGAGCTGGTGCGTGAGTGGTTCCAGGCTTTCGCCATGAATGCAGGGATCACCCTGCATGTGGAGACTTTGTACGGCGACAACGCGCACCATATCGCGGAGAGCTGCTTCAAGGGCTTGGCCCGTGCCTTGCGGAAAGCGGTTGCGGTCGATCCGCGCGAAGACGGTCGGATTCCCTCGACGAAGGGTTCTCTGTAGGGCCTTCAGGGGCGGGAAGAGGCGGACAGACGCATGCGCACCTACACCATTCACCTGCCGTCGGATGCCGTCGCGGGCGAATCTCACGGTCTCGACCGGGCGGTCATGGTCCCCGACGGGTTCTCGCTCCAGGCCTTCGTCTTCGGTCCGCTCTGGTTTTTCTTTCATCGACTCTGGCTGGCCGGTCTCGGTGTGCTGTCCCTCCTCGTGGCAGCCGGTTTCGCCGGCCGTTTCCTGGGGCTCGGCACCTTCGCGGGCTTCCTCATCACGATTCTCCTGCTCCTTCTAGTGGGGATGGAGGCATCCAGCCTGCGCCGGTGGACCTATGCCAGGCGCGGTCGTCCCGACCGTGACGCCGTGGTCGCCCATTCCGCCGAAGAGGCCGAGATGAAGGCCGTGAACCGCTGGCTGACGGCTCCCCCCGTGGTCCGGCCGGGTCCGAGCGCCTATCCTGCCGCATCGGCGCGACCGGTCGATACCGCCATCGGCATGTTCCCCTTCGCCGAGCCGCGTCGTTCGTGATGTCCGAGACCGTCGCCATCATCGATTACGGATCGGGCAACCTGCATTCGGCCGCCAAGGCGTTCGAGCGCGCCGCCCGGGAGGCTGGACTGAGCGCGACCCGCATCGTCGTCACCAGCGATCCCGACGTGGTGTCGTCCGCAGACCGCGTCGTGCTGCCCGGCGTCGGCGCCTATGCCGATTGCCGCAAGGGCCTCGATTCCGTCTCCGGCATGGTCGAGGCGATGACGCATGCCGCCCACGAACGCGGCCGCCCATTTCTCGGGATCTGCGTCGGCATGCAGCTCCTCGCCAGCCGGGGCCTCGAATACGAGGTCACGCCGGGGCTCGGCTGGATCGCCGGCGATGTCAGCCCGATCCGCCCGTCCGACCCCGACCTGAAGGTTCCCCATATGGGTTGGAACACCCTTCGGCTCGAGCGTCCGCATGCGCTTCTCAATGGCATCGCCACGGGCGAGAACGGGTTGCACGCCTATTTCGTCCATAGCTACGCCCTCGATCCGGTGGACCGGCGCGATGTCGTGGCCGATAGCGAGTATGGCGGTCCGGTCACCGCCCTCGTTGCGCGCGACAACGTCGCCGGAACCCAGTTTCACCCCGAGAAGAGCCAGCATCTCGGTCTGGCGCTGATCGCGAACTTCCTGCGTTGGCGTCCGTAGACGCCCCACCGCTCATTGACATTCAGAAAGCGACATCCACCGTGATCCTGTTTCCGGCGATCGATCTGAAGGAAGGGCGTTGCGTTCGCCTCGTCCAGGGTGACATGGCGCAGGCCATCGTCTTCAGCGACGATCCGGCCGCGCAGGCGAGCGTGTTCGAGGAGCAGGGCTTCTCCTGGCTTCACGTCGTCGACCTCGACGGGGCCTTCGCGGGCGCGCCGATGAATGCGTCGGCGGTGGACGCCATCCTCGCCCGCACCAACCTTCCGGTTCAGCTCGGCGGCGGCATCCGCGAGATGCGTACGGTCGAAGCCTGGATCGAGAAGGGCGTCAGCCGGGTCATCATCGGCACGGCCGCCGTACGCGACCCGGCCTTCGTACGCGAAGCGGCCCGCCTGTATCCGGGCAAGATCGCCGTCGGCGTCGATGCCAAGGACGGTCGCGTGGCGGTGGAAGGCTGGGCGAAGACCTCAAGCACCACGGCCGAGGAATTGGGGCGCCGGTTCGAGGATGCGGGCGTTGCCGCCATCATCTACACCGACATCGCCCGCGACGGCATTCTCAAGGGCCTGAACATCGAGATGACCCTCGCCCTCGCGCAGGCCGTGACGATCCCCGTTATCGCGTCTGGCGGCCTGGCCTCGATCGACGACGTCCATCGCCTGCTCGAACCCGATTGCGCCATGCTCGCCGGGGCGATCACCGGGCGTGCGCTCTATGACGGCCGCATCGATCCGCGCGAAGCGCTCGCCGCCATCGCCCGGAAGGCGGCGTAACACCCGGCCTTGGTGAGCGCCCCCATGGGGCGGGCTCACCGGGACTTCGTATAGGACGTCACCGCTCCGCGGTGACAGTCGACACGAAAAAGCCGCGCGCCCCATGGGCGCGCGGCTTTTTCGTTTCCCTAGGAAACGGGGTTACAGGCCGTTCTTGGCCCCGGGCACAATGCTAGCGCCCGAGCCGCTACCGAAGGGCTCGTAGCGGGTGAGGCCGCGGAACAGCTGCCCAAGGAAGGCACGATCGGCGCCGCTCGTGGGCGTGGTGCGCTCGATGAAGTCGAACACCTTGCCGTCCTGCAGGCCGTAGAGGGCGATGCGCTCCACTTTGAAGCCGGCGTTGAAATAGACGGTGGTGACCTTCTGGTCCTCCACCTGTTCCCCGAGGAACAGCACCGTGCGGCGCGAGTTCTGGGTGATGTAGTACCAAGTCTTGTTGCCGACGGTGGATACCGTGGAGGGCGTACCGAGGATCTGGAGCACCTGCTCCGCGCTCATGCCAGGCTTCACCGTGGCGAGAGCGGCTTGATCGATCTGGTATCCGTGCCGGAGATCCTCACCGATGCAGCCGGAGATTCCCACTCCGACAAGGCCGATGACGACGAGACGGCTGATCGACGAGACGAAACGGCGCGACATCAGCCACCCTTGATCTGTTGAGACAACACGACGTTTGAACGTCATAGCTCGGTGCAGATCTCCACCTGGACGTTCCGGTGGAGCTTGCGCCCTGGCTGTCGGTTGCCGTACCGCGAGGTTATGGTTTTGACAAGGCAAGCTCGGCCACACCCCTCGCGCCTCCGGTGGACGGCATGATTTCGCGATTCTTCAAGCGAAGCTCGGCGCGCGCCAGCGTCGTCGAGGCGTTGCATCTGCGGATCAACGAAGCCTCGCGGGCGCCGGGGCTCTATACCCATCTCGGCGTCCCCGACACCGTGGAGGGCCGTTTCGAATGCCTGACGCTCCACGTCATCATGGTTCTGCGACGAATGAACCAATTGCCGGCTCCCGCGGCGGACATCGCCCAGGATCTGGTCAACGCGGTCTTCCTCCAGCTCGATTCCTCACTGCGCGAACTCGGTATCGGCGATTTCGGCGTGCCCAAGCGCATGAAGAAATTGGGTGCGGCCTTCTACGGTCGCGCGGCGGGTTACGACGGCGCCCTGGATGCGAGGGACGAGGACGGCCTCAAGGCTGCCCTGGCCCGCAACGTCATCGGCACCGAGACACCGGAGGCGGGTGCCGGCCTCGCGCGCTACGTGCTGATAAGCGTCGATCTTCTCGATGCGCGCGACCTCGACCAAATCGTCTCGCACGGGCCGGGCTTTCCCTCCCCGCTCACCCTCAGCCAATCAGGAGACATCTGACATGACGGCAAAGTCGACGGCCGGGCCATTGTCGCGGCCATTCCGGGTCGACCGCCTGCCCAGGGACAGGGCAGGGATCGTCATTGATGCGACCCCCGAGGAAGAAGCGGCGCTGGCGGCGGATTTCCGGATTCCGGCCATCCGCGATCTCGTGGGCCGGCTACACTGGAGCGGAACGTCCGCCCGCCTCGTCATCACCGGCACGGTCTCGGCCTTCGTCACGCAGGTCTGCACAATCAGCCTCGAACCGTTCGAGGCGGAAATCTCCGAACCGGTCGAGATCGTGTTCAGTGATCACGAGCCGGAAAAGGACGCCGGAGACGAGGAGGCCGATATCCCGGACCCGATCGTCAACGGTACGATCGACCTCGGACAGGTCACCGCCGAATTCCTGGCGCTTGGCCTCGATCCGTATCCGCGCAAGCCCGGCATCGACTTCGAGCCCGTCACCGACGCGACGGAATCGCCGCTGGCCATCCTCAAGACGTTGAAGCGCGACGAGGCCTGACGCTCGGCCCGAGCGACGGATTTTCAGGGTTCCGGCGCCGAAGTCGCGATACGGATTCCGGAAAAGCTGAGATTTCGTTTGCCCGCCGGGCTCGAACCGCTATTTTCCGCCGCGCCGAGGAGGGGCCCGCCCATGCGGGTCCATGCCTCTCGACCATCCCTTCTTGCCGAAGGGCGTCTCATCGACCCTTTTGCAAGAGGGGTCTGTCCGTCCTGAAAGAGGCCTCCGGCCGAACCACATGTCTCAAAGAGTGTGCATCTCGCTCGACGCCATGGGCGGCGATCACGGTCCTACGACCGTGGTCCCCGGCGCCGCCATCGCGCGCGAGCGCCATCCCGAGATGACGTTCCTGATGTTCGGGGACGAGGCCATCCTCGCCCCGCTGGTGGCGGCCGAACCGCGCCTGAAGGGCGCCGTAGAGATCCGCCATACCACCGTGGCGATCTCCATGGACGAGAAGCCGAGCCAAGCCGTGCGTTCGGGCCGAGGCAAGTCCTCGATGTGGCGCGCGATCCAGGCCGTGAAGGACGGGGAGGCCGATGCGGCCGTCTCCGCCGGCAATACCGGTGCGCTCATGGCGATGTCGAAGATCTGCCTGAAGACCTTGGCCGGCATCGAGCGCCCTGCCATCGCGTGCCTCTGGCCGACCGTGCGCGGCGAGAGCGTCGTCCTCGATGTCGGCGCCACCATCGGCACCGACGCCGAGCATCTGGTGGAGATGGCCCTGATGGGTGCCGCCATGGCCCGGATCGTGTTCGATCTCGATAAGCCGACGGTGGGCCTGCTCAATGTCGGGACCGAGGAGATGAAGGGCAACGAGGCGGTGAAGGAAGCTGCCCGGCGCCTGCGCGAAAGCGATCTGCCGAACCTGACCTATCACGGCTTCGTGGAGGGCAACGACCTCGGCAAGGGCACCGTGGACGTGGTGGTCACCGAAGGCTTCACCGGTAATATCGCGCTGAAGACCGCGGAGGGCACAGCCAAGCAGATCGGCAGCTACCTGCGCGCGGCCATGAGCCGGACCCTCTCGGCCAAGATCGGATACTTTTTCGCCCGGCAGGCTTTCAAGGCACTCCGCGACAAGATGAACCCGAGCCGGGCAAACGGTGGCGTCTTCCTCGGTCTGGAGGGTATCGTCATCAAGAGCCACGGCTCGGAAGATGCCCATGGTTTCGCAGCCGCCGTCGATCTTGCGCACGATATGGCGCGTCACGACCTGATGCGGACCATTCGCGACATGCTCGAACTCACGCCCATGGCCGCCTCCGCATGAGGTGGTCGATGCCGGATCGGATCTGACATGGCGGTTATACGCTCCGTAGTGGCGGGAACGGGCTCGGCCCTTCCCGCTCGCCTGGTGACAAACGACGAGTTGACGAAGACCGTCGACACTTCCGACGAATGGATCGTCCAGCGCACGGGTATCCGTCAGCGCTACTTGGCCGATGCCGGTGAGACCACATCGACCCTGGGCATCAAGGCCGCTGCCGCTGCCCTGGAAGATGCCGGGCTCGGTCCGGAGGATATCGACCTCGTCATCTGCGCCACGTCCACGCCGGACCATACCTTTCCGTCCGTGGCGACCCAGATCCAGGCGGGGCTGGGGATACGGTCGGGTTTCGCCTTCGACCTCCAGGCAGTCTGCGCCGGGTTCGTCTACGGCGTCGCCACCGCCGACAAGTTCATTGCCTCCGGGAGCGTGAAACGCGCGCTCGTGGTCGGCGCCGAGACTTTTTCGCGAATCCTCGATTGGGAAGACCGCACGACCTGCGTGCTGTTCGGCGATGGGGCAGGGGCGATCGTGCTCGAAGCCCAGGACGGCGAAGGGACGAGTGACGATCGTGGCGTACTCACCAGCCACCTGCGGTCCGATGGACGGCACCGGGAGAAGCTCTACGTCGATGGCGGCCCCGGCTCCACCGGCACGACCGGCCACCTGCGGATGGAAGGCAAGGAGGTCTTCCGCTTCGCGGTAGGCTCGGTGACGGATGTCATCGCCGACGCGTTCGCCGCAACGGGGACGAGCGCGGACGACCTGACATGGTTCGTGCCGCATCAAGCCAACCGGCGCATCATCGAAGCCTCCGCCGACAAGCTCGGCATCGACCGGAGCAAGGTCGTCCTCACTGTCGACCAGCACGGCAACACCTCGGCGGCCTCCATCCCGCTCGCCCTCGATGCGGCCCGCAAGGACGGTCGGATCAAGCGCCGCGATCTCGTGATGATCGAAGCCATCGGCGGTGGTTTCACCTGGGGCGCCTCACTCATCCGTTGGTAGGGCGCGCCACGCTTCCATGGCATGGCCAAGCTTTGGATCGGACGCGCGGTTGACCGCGGGGCAAACGAAGATTAGCGTGTCCAATCATAGAGATACGTTAGAAAATACGATTCGTTTGGGGAATGACGCATGGCAGGGAAGACGGTCACACGCGCCGATCTGAGCGAGGTCGTCTATCAGCAGGTCGGCCTGTCGCGGACGGAATCCGCGGCTCTCGTCGAGACCGTGTTGTCGGAAATCTGCAGTTGCCTCGCATCCGGTGAAACGGTGAAGCTGTCCTCGTTCGGTTCCTTCGTCGTTCGCGGCAAGGGCCGGCGCGTCGGCCGCAACCCCAAGACCGGCGTCGAGGTCGCCATCGAACCGCGCCAGGTAATGGTGTTCAAACCTTCCAACGTGCTCAAGGCCCGGATCAACGGCGTGAACGGCGTCGCGGAACAGGACGACGATTGAGGTCTATCATGCCGCTGGCAGCCAAGGTTCCGACCGATCCGACCTCCGGCAGGGACGGCTCCTTCGAGGCGAGCATCCCCGGCCTGATGGATCACCGCGACACCTTGGAGAAGCGCCCCGGCGCCTTCCGCACCATCAGCGAAGTCGCCGACGATATCGACGTTCCGCAGCACGTCCTTCGGTTCTGGGAAACCAAGTTCACCCAGGTCAGGCCGGTCAAGCGTGCCGGCGGTCGGCGCTACTATCGGCCCGAAGACGTCGACCTGATCAAGGGCATCCGCCGCCTGCTTCACGACCAGGGCTACACGATCCGTGGTGCCCAGCGTGTCCTTAAGGAGAATGGCATCCGCTTCGTGCAATCGGTCGGCCGAGGCGAAGCGGAGGTGGCGGCGCCGAGCCAGCGCGATCTGGACGCCGGGGATTCTGAGGCAGAGGACGAAGCGGTCAGCCATCTCGCCGGCGACGAGCGCCAGAGCCTCGATCGACAGGCTCTGAGGGCAGTGCTGGACGACCTTTACGCGTGCCGGGATGCTCTACGGCATCTCCGCGACCCGTCGGATCCTTCGGCTCACTCCTGAGACGTCCATCGGGGTCGGCGCGAGGGACGTTTTGCACCTGATGGATCGTTTGTGTCCGAGAGCGTGCGGACCCCTTCTCGCGAAGGAAACGTTCCGGTGCCCTCGACGGCGGGCAGGCGCCCTCCCACATGCATCCGGCCACGGCGGTCGCACTTTTTTCGTCCCATAAGGTCGCCAGGCATCACCGGAGACCGCCCGATGTACGCCGTCAAATCGAAGACCTCTCTCGCAGCAGGCTTGTTTCTCGCCCTGGCCAGCGTCCCGGCTATCGCCCAGGACACCGCGACCCGCTCTGAGACCGCGGCACCCGGCAAGAGCGTCCGCATTCTCATCGCCTCGAACCTGAAGGACGATTGCAAGCCGGGCTCGATGCCCGAGATCCGCATCAGCACGTCGCCCAAGAACGGATCGCTCATCACCAAGACCGGCAGCGTCACGACCCCGTCGAGCCACAAATGCCCGAACAAGAAGACCGCCGCGACGGGTGTCTTCTACCAGAGCAAGGACGGGTTCACCGGAACCGACGAAGTCGTGGTCGAGGTGAAGAAGGCCGATGGGAAGACCACGACCCAGACGATCAACATCACCGTCGGCGGTTCGGCCACAAAGGGCGGTGACGAGAGCAAGAAGGGCGCCACCGACCTGTGAGCCTAGCCTGAGACCATTCAGGCATGACGCGTCCGGCGGCCTGTATCCACGCCGCCGGACTCCGCACTGTGGCAAGCTTCCCACGCTCAATTGCCGTCGCGACCGCACTGCGACAAAACTGGGCCTGTCAGTTGCATCCTAGCCGAGACAGGATGAAGCTACGTCAGTCGTGAAGGGATCGGGATGCCAATGCCATCGACGAACGACCTGTTCCAGAGCTTTACCCGGGGTTACGAAGCACGCCGCGACACGGAGATGAGCCTCTCCGAATTTCTCGAGGCCTGCCGCGACGAACCCCTGATGTATGCGACAGCGGCCGAACGCATCCTCGATGCGATCGGCAAACCGGAATTCGTCGATACGTCCAAGGATGCCCGCCTCGGCCGGGTGTTCATGAACCGGACGATCCGGATCTACCCTGCCTTCTCTGAATTCTACGGCATGGAGGAGACGATCGAGCGGATCGTCTCGTTCTTCCGGCACGCCGCGCAAGGTTTGGAGGAGCGCAAGCAGATCCTCTACCTGCTCGGCCCGGTGGGTGGCGGCAAGTCGTCTTTGGCCGAGCGGCTGAAGGCGCTGATGGAGGTCCACCCCATCTATGTGCTCAAGGCCGGTAACGAGGTCTCGCCCGTCTTCGAAAGCCCCCTCGGCCTCTTCGACCCCGAAGTGCTGGGGGCCGAGATCCAGGAGCGCTACGGCATTCCCCGCCGCCGTCTCACCGGGCTGATGAGCCCCTGGGCTCTGAAGCGCCTCGACGAGTTCAACGGCGATATCTCGCAGTTCAAGGTCATCAAGGTCCGGCCCTCACGCCTGCGCCAGATCGGCATCGCCAAGACCGAGCCCGGCGACGAGAACAATCAGGACATCTCGAGCCTGGTCGGCAAGGTGGATATCCGCCGCCTGGAGACGCTGTCCCAGGCCGACCCCGATGCCTATTCCTACTCGGGCGGCCTCAACCGGGCGAACCAGGGCGTTCTCGAATTCGTCGAGATGTTCAAGGCGCCCATCAAGATGCTGCACCCGCTGCTCACGGCGACGCAGGAGGGCAATTACGTCGGGACCGAAAATATCGGCGCGATCCCCTTCACCGGGATCATCCTGGCGCACTCGAACGAGTCCGAGTGGCAGACCTTCAAGACCAACAAGAACAACGAAGCCTTCATCGACCGCATCTACGTGATCAAGGTGCCGTACTGCCTGCGGGTGACGGAAGAGCAGCGGATCTACGAGAAGCTGGTCTCGGGCTCCGAACTGGCGGACGCGGCCTGCGCTCCCGGCACGCTGGAGATGCTGGCGCGTTTCTCTGTGCTCTCGCGCCTGCGCGAACACGCGAATTCCAACGCCTTCTCGAAGATGCGCGTTTACGACGGCGAATCCCTGCGGGAGGTCGATCCCCGCGCCCGTTCCATGCAGGAATACAAGGATTCGGCAGGCGTCGACGAGGGCATGGACGGCATCTCCACGCGCTTCGCCTTCAAGGTGATGGCAGCGACGTTCAACCACGACACCACCGAGGTTTCAGCTGATCCGGTGCACCTGATGTACGTGCTCGAACAGGCCTTGCGCCGCGAGCAATTGCCGCCGGAAACGGAGAAGCGCTACCTCGAATTCATCAAGACCGAGCTTGCGCCGCGTTATGCCGAGTTCATCGGCCACGAGATCCAGAAAGCCTATCTCGAATCCTACCACGATTACGGCCAGAACCTGTTCGACCGTTACATCGACTACGCCGATGCGTGGATCGAGGACCAGGACTTCAAGGATTCCGAGACCGGACAACTGCTCAACCGTGAACTCCTGAACCAGGAGTTCACCAAGATCGAGAAGCCGGCCGGCATCGCGAATCCCAAGGATTTCCGCAACGAGGTGGTGAAGTTCGCCCTTCGCTCGCGGGCCCAGCATGGCGGCCGCAACCCGTTATGGACCTCCTACGAAAAGCTGCGGGAGGTGATCGAGCGCCGGATGTTCAGCCAGGTGGAGGAACTGCTTCCGGTGATCTCCTTTGGTTCGAAGAAGGACGGCGACACCGAGAAGAAGCATGGCGAGTTCGTCGACCGCATGGTGGCGCGCGGCTACACCGAAAGGCAGGTTCGACGGTTGGTCGAATGGTACATGAGGGTGAAACAGGCGGGCTAGCTTTCCGAGCGCGTCCCGTCGCGACGGATAGACGGGCGGGCATCATCGATGTCCGCCCGCCACGACCAGCGAACTGCCAGAGTCTTGAAGGCGAGGGCGAAAACACCGGATGCACATCGTCGACCGTCGATTGAATCCAGGAGGCAAGAGCCTCGCGAACCGTCAGCGCTTCCTGCGCCGGGTCAAAGACATGGCCCAACGTGCCGTGCGAGAATCGGCCCGCGAGAAGGACATCAAGGATCTCGGCAAGGATGGCCGCGTCACGGTTCCGGGCGACGGCGTTCGCGAACCGAGATTCAGCCGGCAATCCGGCACCGGATTTCAAGATTACATTCTTCCCGGCAACAAGACCTACGTGGAGGGAGACCGGATCGAGCGTCCACCCGGCGGCGGCGGCGGAAAGGGTTCGGGGGAGGGCGGTGAAGGCTCCGAGAACAGCGAGGACGCCTTCAACTTCGTGCTGACGCGGGATGAGTTCCTCGAACTCTTCCTCGAAGACCTCGAACTCCCCGACCTCGCCAAGCGACGCCTCTCCGTAGTGGAAACCGAGGGACTGCGTCGGGCGGGCTATACGGTGTCCGGCTCACCCGCCAACCTCGCCCTGACGCGCACCCTGCGCAATTCCATGTCGCGCCGCATCGCTCTGAAGCGGCCGAAGCCGAACGAGATCGCGGAACTCGAGGCGCGGATCGCCGACGCCCACGGGACCGATCCGCTTCTTCCGGACATGAAGCTCGCCCTCGAAGCCCTGCGCGAGCGCACCCGGCGCATTCCCTATGTCGACCCGATCGATCTTCGTTACCGCCGCTTCGAGCCTTATCCGCGCCCCATCGCGCAGGCGGTCATGTTCTGCCTAATGGATGTGTCCGGTTCGATGACCGAGCACATGAAGGATCTGGCCAAGCGCTTCTACATCCTGCTGCACATCTTCCTCACGCGGCGCTACCGCCACGTGGAGATCGTCTTTATCCGCCATACCGACAAGGCGACGGAGGTGGACGAGGAAACGTTCTTCGGATCCCGCGAGACCGGCGGGACGCTGGTCTCTTCGGCCCTGGTGGAGATGAAGCGGGTCATCACCGAGCGCTACAGCCCGGATGATTGGAACATCTACGCCGCGCAGGCCTCTGATGGCGACAACGTCTCCAGCGACGGGCCGACTGCCACCGAATTGCTGCGGGCGCATATCCTGCCCGCCTGTCAGCACTTCGCCTATCTCGAAGTCGGCGACGAGAACGGTCCTCGCGCCGGCTTCGTGGAGCACCGCACCACCCTTTGGCGCACCTATGAGGGGCTAGCCAAATCGGGCGGCGCCATCGCCATGCGCAAGGTCAACCACCGCCGCGACATCTACCCCGTCTTCCGCGACCTGTTCGGGCGAAAGGACGCCCGGGCGGAGGCGGAGGGGTGAGCGGCGCTCTCGCGCGCGACCCTCGTCCCGCTACGGAGGAGGGAAGACCTGTTCCGGCCTCTCGGTCTTCAGCGATGAGGCGGGCGGACTATACCGACGCATAGATCGGGACCACGCATGACACTCACGCTTCCCCAAACGATCTCGGGCCGCCAGACACCCCTGTTCAGCGGGAACGACTGGGATTTCGACACCATCCGCCGCATTCATGACGCGTGCGAGGCCGAGGCGCGGGAACTCGGCCTGTCCTGGTACCCGAACCAGATCGAGATCATCACCGCCGAGCAGATGCTCGACGCCTATGCCTCCATCGGCATGCCGCTGTTCTACAAGCACTGGTCCTTCGGCAAGCATTTCGCCCAGCACGAGGCCGGTTACCGGCGGGGGATGATGGGGCTCGCCTATGAGATCGTCATCAATTCCGATCCGTGCATCTCCTACATCATGGAGGAGAACACGGCGACGATGCAGACGCTGGTGATCGCGCATGCCGCCTTCGGCCATAACCACTTCTTCAAGAACAATTACCTGTTCAAGCAATGGACCGATGCCGAGGGTATCCTCGATTACCTCGACTTCGCGAAGGGCTTCATCTCCCGATGCGAGGAGCGCTACGGCCACCATGCCGTGGAGCAAGTGCTGGACGCCGCGCATGCGCTGATGAGCCAGGGCATCCATCGCTATCCCCGCAAGAAACGGCCCGACCTCGCCTCCGAGCAACGTCGCGAGCGGGAGCGGGCTGAGCATGGCGAACAGATCTACAACGATCTCTGGCGAACCCTCCCGCAAAAGACCGCCGGCGCCAGGCCGGATGCGGCCCTGGAGCGCCGCAAGGCGCTGCTGGAGCTACCGCAGGAGAACCTGCTCTATTTTCTCGAGAAGGCCGCCCCCAGGCTCCGGCCCTGGCAGCGCGAGATCCTGCGCATCGTCCGTCTCGTGGCGCAGTATTTCTATCCCCAGCGCCAGACCAAGGTGATGAACGAGGGCTGCGCCACCTACTGCCACTATCGGATCATGACCTCGCTGTCGGAGAAGGGGCTCATCAACGAAGCCGCCTATCTCGAATTCCTGCAGTCGCACACCAACGTCATTCGCCAGCCGAACTACAACGAGCGCGGCTATGGCGGGCACAATCCCTACGCCATCGGCTTCGCGATGATGCAGGACATCGCCCGCATTGTGGAGCAGCCGACGGAGGAAGACCGGCATTGGTTCCCCGAGATCGCCGGCACGGGTGACGCGATGGCGACCCTGCGCGACATCTGGGCGAATTATCGGGATGAGAGCTTCATCGCGCAGTTCCTCAGCCCAAAGCTCATGCGCGACATGCGCCTGTTCCACGTCGTCGACGATCCCGACGAAGCCGAACTGCGCGTCGAGGCGATCCATGACGAGCGCGGTTACCGCAAGCTACGCCGATCCTTCGCACGACAATACGACGTCGCCTGGCTCGATCCCGATATCGAGGTGGTGGATGTCGACCTGGAGGGCGACCGCCGCCTCATCGTCCATCACAAGGCGCTGAACCGCATCACGCTCCAGGCCGACGATGCCAGACGCGTCCTGCAGCATCTGGCGGATCTCTGGGGCTACGACGCGGTGCTGAAAGAAATCGACCCGGCGACGGGCGCGATCCTCGCCGAACATCACGCGGCGGCGCGGCCGATCTTCTTCTGACGGGCCGGAAAACACGGGATTGAGCCGCGATGCATCGTATTTGATCCATCGCGCTCGCCTTTCCTTCGCAGGCGCTCACCCATCCTCGAAGGCGCAAATGGCGAGGTTTGTATGAGTGAGCGTCGGATCGATGAGCGGCTCCGCAAGGACGAGGCTGGCCTGATCGCCATAGACGAACACACGACGATCCCCTGCATCGTCTACGACATGTCCGCCTCCGGTGTGCGCCTCACCCTCCCGGAAGCCATCCAGGTCCCTGACACGTTCATCCTGTACTCCTCCTGTGTCGCGGGGATGGAAGTCTGCCGCGTGGTATGGCGCGGCGAGGAGACCATCGGTGCGACCTTCAGCAGGCTGACGGCCTGAGGTTCGGTACACCGGACCTCGCCGGCCGCGTAGCCGTCCCCGCCGCCCGATCGGCGTCTGATCTCAATTCAGCCGTATCGCGATGCATCCGGAGCCGATGCCGAAATCCGGAATCCCCGGGCAAACAAAAAAGGCCGGGGCTGCGCACCCCGGCCTTTCCGTCAGGACGGACGACATAAGCTCGAAGGCCAATGTCACCGCGTTTTAATGGTCGGAGTAGCAGGACTTGAACCTGCGACCCCCTGTCCCCCAGACAGGTGCGCTACCGGGCTGCGCTATACTCCGTCAAGAACCGTCCTGACTCCCGATCGATTGCGAAAGACACCGATCCAGTCCTTGGTCCGAGGACCAACGCGCTGACTGGGCTGCGCTCCGCTTCGACGCCCTGTAACGGGCTGAGGGGTCTTAGCTTCACGGTCCTTCCCGTGCAACCCCTTTTCCGCGAGTCCGGCGCAGAGCTTCATGCGCCGGACCTTGTCGTCTTCACGCGTGCGACGGCGTCGCGTGGGGATCGTGCTTGTCGGGGGTGGTGTCGTGCGGATCCTTGCCACGCTTCTTGGCGAACCAGATCAGTATGTTGCGGATCGCCACGTAGAAGACCGGGGTCAGGAACAGCCCGAAGAACGTCGCGCCGATCATACCGAAACAGACGGCGGTTCCGAGAGCCTGACGCATCTCCGCGCCGGGACCGGTGGCGATGACGAGGGGGACCGTACCGAGGATGAAGGCGAAGGCCGTCATCAGGATCGGGCGCAGGCGCAGGCGGCAGGCTTCCACCGCAGCGGCAACCGGCCCCTTCTTCTCCGTCTCCTCGAGCTGGTGAGCGAATTCCACGATCAGGATTGCGTTCTTCGCCGCCAGACCGATGAGCACGATCAGCCCGATCTGGGTCAGGATGTTGTTGTCCTGCCCCCTGAACTGGACCGCGCCCAAGGCCGAGAGCACACCTGTCGGCACGACGAGGATGATCGCCAGCGGCAGCGCCCAGGATTCGTACTGCGCCGCGAGCACCAGGAAGACGAGGAGCACGCCGAGACCGAAGACGTAGATCGCGGTGTTGCCCGTCGCCTTCTGCTGGAAGGCGATCTCGGTCCAGTCGTAGGCGTAGCCTTCCGGCAGGGACTGAGCGATCTTCTCCATCGCTGCGAGCGCCTGGCCGGTCGACACGCCGGGCTTGGCATCGCCCTGGATCGGCACCGAGTAGAACAGGTTGAACCGCTGGACGATCTGCGGCCCGCTGATCTCGCGGATCGAAGCGAGGGTTCCCATCGGCACCAGAGCGCCGGTGGAGGAACGCACCTTCAGCCGCTCGATATCGCCCTTCTCCAGGCGGAAGGCCGCGTCGGCCTGGGCACGCACCTGATAGATACGGCCGAACGTGTTGAAGTCGTTGACGTAGGCACCGCCGAGATTGGTCTGCAGCGTGGCGAAGACCGAGGCGAGCGGCACGTTCAGCATCCGCGCCATCGTGCGATCGATGTCGATGAAGAGCTGAGGTGTGTCGTTGCCGAAGGTGGTGAACACGCGCTGGACGTCGTTGCTCTGGTTCGCCTGACCGAGAATCTCGTTCGTGGCGGCCAGCAGTGGAGCGATGGCCGAGTTCTGGCGGCTCTCGATCTGCATCTTGAAGCCACCGCCGGTACCGAGGCCTCGGACGGGCGGCGGCGGAATGAACAGGACGCGGGCCTCTTGGATCGAGGCCGTGGCCTTGAACACGTCGCCGGTGATGGCCGCCGCCGTCCTACCCGTCGTGGCACGCTCCTTTGCCCCCTTCAGGACCAGGAACATCACGGCGCCGTTGGTGGTGTTGGTGAAGGTCGCCCCGTCGAAGCCTGAGATGATGACGGCATCGGCGACGCCGTCGACCTTCAGGGCCATGTCGGCGGCCCGCCGCACCACGGCGGTAGTGCGCTCCAGAGCCGAGCCCGCCGGCAGCTGGACGACGCCGATGAGGTAGCCCTGGTCCTGTTGCGGGATGAAGCCGGTGGGCGTCGTGGTGGCCACATGCAGCGTTCCAGCGATGATCGCGGCATATACCACCATCATACCGAGCAAGCCGATCATGCGTCCGGTCAGGAAGCCGATCGTCGCCGCATACCAATGCGAGAGCTTGTCGAAGCCCCGATTGAACAAGTCGGCGAGCCAGCCGAAGAACCGCGTCAGGAAGAATTTCGGCTTGGCATGTTCGTGGTGGGGCTTCAGCAGAAGCTTGCAGAGCGCCGGTGACAGCGTCAGCGAGTTGAACATCGAGATGATGGTCGAGGCCGCGATGGTCAACGCGAACTGCTTGTAGAACTGGCCGGAAATGCCCGGGATGAACGCCGTCGGGATGAACACCGCCGACAGGACGAGGGCGATGGCGAGTACCGCGCCGCCCACTTCGTCCATGGTCTTGTGCGCGGCGTCTCCGGGCGAGAGTCCCTCGGCCATGTTGCGCTCGACATTCTCCACCACGACGATCGCGTCGTCGACGACGATGCCGATGGCGAGAACGAGCCCGAACAGGGTCAGGTTGTTGATGGAGAAGCCGAAGGCCTGCATGGCGGCGAAGGTGCCGATGAGCGAGACCGGGATCGCGATCACGGGGATCAGCGCCGTGCGCCAGCTCTGCAGGAAGACGATGACCACGACGACCACGAGGGCCACGGCTTCGAACAGGGTCTTGTAGACCTCGTGGACCGATTCTTCGATGAACTCCGTGGGGTTGTAGGCGATGCGGTACTCGACCCCCGGCGGGAAGCTCTTCTTGATCGTCTCCATCGTCGCCCGCACCTGCGAGGCGGCTTCGAGTGCGTTCGTCCCCGGACGCTGGAACACGCCGACGCCGACGGCGGGGGTCCCGTTCAGGAAGGACTGCGTGGTGTAGTCCTTCTGGCCCATCTCGGTGCGGGCAATGTCCTTTACGTGCACGAGGCGGCCGTCGCTGGCCTTGACGATGACCTCGGTGAACTCCTCCGGGGTCTGGAAGCGGCCCTGGGACTGGACGACGAGCTGGAAGGCGTTGTCCTTCGGCGCGGGCGGGGCGCCGAGGGCGCCGGAAGCGACCTGGACGTTCTGCTCCTGCAGGGCCGAGATGACGTCGGTGGTCGAGAGCCCGTAGGCGGACAGCTTGTTCGGATCGAGCCAGATGCGGAGCGCGTATTCGCTGCCGCCGAACACGGTGATGTCGCCGACGCCATCGAGGCGCAGCAGTTCGTCGCGGATCCGCAGGTAGATGTAGTTCGAGAGGTAGTTCTGGTCGTAGGTGTTGTCGGGCGAGAGCAGGTGCACGACCATCATCAGATCGGGCGACGACTTACGCACCGTGACGCCGAGGTTGCGCACGTCCGGCGGAAGACGCGGCTGCGCCACCGAAAGGCGGTTCTGCACCAGCACGTTGGCGATATCGAGGTTGGTGCCGACCTTGAAGGTGACGGTCAGCTGCATGTTGCCGTCATTGGTCGACAACGACGTCATGTAGAGCATGTTGTCGACGCCGTTCACCTCCTGCTCGATCGGCGTCGCGATCGTCGCCGCAACCGTCTCGGCATTGGCGCCCGGGTAGGAGGCGCGCACGACGACGGTCGGCGGAACGATCTCGGGATATTGCGCGACGGGCAGCGACTCGTAGGAGACGTAGCCGAGGATCAGGAAGATGATCGACGTCACCGACGCGAAGATCGGCCGATCGACGAAGAAGTGGGCAAAGCGCATCGGTCAAACCTCTCGCCGCATAGGAGCCCTGGGCAACCTCTGCGGGAATGTTTCTTCGTTCGCCGTCACGAGCCCGCCTGATGTCACGCCCCTAAAACGGAAGGCGGAAACGAGCGGGCCCGGTCTAGAATGGGGTCGCGTCAGCTGCGGCTCGGCGGCAGCGTGCTCGCCTCTGCCGTCACCTTGGCGCCGGGGCGGACGCGGGACAGGCCGTTGACGACGACGTTCTCGTCGCCCTTCAAGCCTTCGCGGATCACGCGGTATCCATCGACCTTCGGCCCGAGCTTCACGTCGCGGGTGCTCACAGAACCATCGTCGGCCACTATGTAGACGATGCGCTTGTCCTGGTTCGCCGAGATGGCCTCGTCGGGGAGCAGGATACCCTGGAACGGCTTCGTCGCCGGCAGCGAAACGATGCCGAACAGGCCCGGCTTGATGAAGCCGTCCGGGTTCTCGACCGTGGCGCGCAGCAGCACCGTACCGGTGGCGTTGTCGACCCGGTTATCCACGAAGTCGAGCGTGCCCTTGCGGGTGGGCTTGGTCTCGTTGGTCAAGGCGATCAGGATCGGAACGCCCTTGCCCTTCTGGGTCTGGCCCATGCCTATGCCGAGGCTGCCCTGGTATTTCAGGAACGAGCGCTCATCGACGGTGAAGCCGAAATAGATCGGGTCCAGGGAGACGATGGTCGTCAGCTGGGTCTGATCGGTGATGACAATGTTGCCCTCGGTGACGAGGCGCTGACTGATCCGGCCAGAGATCGGGGCGCGGACTTCGGTGAAGTCGTAATTGAGCTGAGCCTGTCGAAGCTGGGCATCGGCGCTGTCGACATTGGCTTGTGCCGTCTGCGACGCCTGACGGCGCTGATCCGTCACCTGCTCTGAGATGTTGCCCGAGCGGCTCAAGGTCTGAGCGCGTTCGAGGTCAGTCTGCGAGAAGGTCAGCCCGGCCTGCGCGGAGGTGAGGGCGGCCTTGGCCTGGTCGAGGGCAGCCTTGTAAGGGCGGCGGTCGATGACGAAGAGCAGGTCGCCCTTCTTCACCGTCGCGCCATCCACGAAGTTGACCTTCTCGAGATAACCGGTGACCCGCGCCCGGACGTCGACGATCTCTACCGGATCGAACCGCCCGGTATACATGTCGGTTTCGACGATCTCACGCACCACCGGCTTGGCCGTGGTCACTTTGGGAGGCGGCCCACCGGGCGCCTGCGCGGAGACCGGAGATGCGAAGGCTAGAAATGCTGCGGACAGGAGGATCGCGGACGACCATCCGGAGAGCGGACGCTTGATCATGTTGCTTTTCCCTGCGCCCAGCGAGCTAAAGGCACCGTTCCCGCGATGTCGTGCGCTGCCGCACATAGCCCGTGGAGCGATGGGATTGAGGCGTGGAATAATCGCCGAACCGCCGACCGGCCGGACTTCGGACACCGGATGTTCAGGACTCGACCGTTTCGCCGGCACGATACCAGTCCTTGAACCCGCCGACATAATGCTCCTCCACCGGGATCCCGGCGGATTGCGCGGCGGCCAAGGCATGAACCGAACGGACACCGGCCGCGCACGAAAACACCGGGCGGCGCCCGTCCTCGGAGATGAGGGCCGACAACGCTTGCGTGTCGAAGGTCGATAGCGGGTGAGTGACCGAACCCGGAATATGCCCGGCCGAATATTCGTGCGGCTCCCGCACATCGATGAGCAGGATCGAACCGTCGTCGAGCCCGCGTTTGACCGTTTCCCGATCGAGATCGACAACCTTCATGCGCTTGGGCCTCGCTTCATCGCCCGGTGTGGCGAATGTTCTTATGCGTCAGGCGTCATCTCGGCAAATCCTCGGCCGGACAAGGCCCAACGCCAATGTTCGGCAATCCGAGCCGGAGGAGGTTCGGCTCGATAGAGCGAAGCTGTTCGAGTGGCACGGATAGGCGCGATGACCACCTCCACCTCCGGCCGCATCTGTTCGAAGTCTTCGAGAGATCCTGGGTAGGTGCAGGACCTGCGCGACCGCATCGCCCGTGCCCCGAGCGTCGTCGCAGACCGCCGAGATCGTAGTTAGGCCGGGTTGAAACCGCTGAGAACGGGCAGTCTTGGATCGGCGATCCCAATGGCCTGGAACAGGCTGCCCATGCCTCGTTTTCCCGATGCCGTGAGCCGATGAAACGCGGTATCGAGCGCGTCGGCCTGCGCACGGCTCGCCCCGACTTTCAGGCGATCGGCGCGTTGGCGCAGTCCCAGGTTCAGGAGGAACGCTCCCTGGTCCAGCGGACCGTCGATACGGGCGCCTTCACCCCTGGCCGCTCGGCCGAGGGCGGCGAAATCGACATGGGTCGTCAGATCCGCCTCACCGGGAGACAGCAGGGGATCGGCGAAGCGGTGAGCCGATACCGCTTGGAACGAATCGCCAAATCCGGGTCGGGCATGCCCGTAATCGATGGCCAGCAGCGCGCCGCCCTGGGCAACGATCCGGCGGCTGAGATTTCGCGAGATGCCAAGGGCCGGTGCTGGAACGGTCATCAGCACGCCGACCGGCGCCTGTGCGCTGATCTCGCGATCGGGTTCGGCGGCAAGACCGAACGTGAGACGACCGCCATCCGGCGAAAGGCCGACGAGACGCTCACACCAGCCGCGTTCCGTACGCTGGAACTGGCGAACGGGAAGCGCATCGAAGAATTCGTTGGCAACCACGATCATCGGCCCTTCGGGCAGGGTCTCGATCCCATCGTGCCAGGTCGGAGACACGGCTCCGAGGCGGGAGGCCTGTGCCGCCCGAAGCAGGGGGCTCGTCTCCACGAGATGGACGGCGGGCTGGAAATACGGCGCCGCCCGGCCCAGCGCCCGCAGGGCATCGGCCATCAACGTACCGCGCCCGGGGCCGAGTTCAGTCAGGACGAGATCGCTCGGCCCTCCCATGGAGGCCCAGGTGACGGCGATCCAGATCCCGATCAGCTCGCCGAACATCTGACTGATCTCGGGGGCCGTCACGAAATCGCCGCGCGCGCCGAGGGGATCGCGGGTGCGGTAATAGCCATGGATCGGGTGGCCGAGGCAGAGGGCCATGTAGCGGGCGAGGCTCATCGGCCCCGCCTCGACGATCTCGTCGCGAATCTCGACGAAGAGCGGCGTGGTCATGCCGTATCAGCCCGCACCGTCTCCTCGACGGGCCGGCGCGGCCGCGTCACGCCGCGGAGCGCGAGGGCGATGTAGGTGAGGCCGATCAGCGCCATGGGCACGCAGAGCAGCATCCCCATGGTGATGCCGCCATAGCGCCAGTCCCCCGTCCCGAACAGGTATCCGAGTTGCCGGTCGGGTTCGCGAAAGAATTCGCAGAACGTGCGGGCGAGGGCGTAGCCGAGGACGAAGATCCCGCCGAGGAGACCTGGCTTACGGAAACCGAAGCGACGGACGGCCAACGCCATCACCACGAAGAGGAGGGCGCCTTCCGTGACCGCCTCATAAAGCTGGCTGGGATGCCGCGCCAGCGGGCCGCCGGAGGGAAACACCACCGCGTAGGCGAAATCCGGCGCGATCCGCCCCCACAATTCGCCATTCACGAAATTGGCGATGCGGCCGAAGAACAGGCCGATGGGAACGACGACGGCGGCGAGATCGAGAAGGGTATAGGGCGACAGTTTTCGCGATCGGGCGAACAGCACCATCGCCAGCACCGCGCCGAGAAAGCCGCCGTGGAACGACATGCCGCCGTTGCGGATCGCCAGAATCTCGAGGGGATCGTCGAGATAAAGCGGCAAATTGTAGAACAGGACGTAGCCGATGCGACCGCCGAGGACGACGCCGAGGGCGACCCAGACAATGAGGTCGTCGATGTCGTTGAGGCTCGGTCGTCGCACGACACCCCAGAACCGGTCCGCCGCCACCAGCCGGCGTGCGTAAAACCAGCCGCCGACGAGGCCGGCGATATAGGACAGGGCGTACCACTTGATCGTGATCGGGCCGATCGCCACCGCCACCGGATCGATGGCGGGAAAGGGCAGGGCGAGCAACGGCGGCATCGGCTGGCCTCCAGGAATGGGGCCGGCTGTGGACGTTCCGGGCCTCCCGCGTCAACCCTCGGTCGACGCGGGAGGCCCATGATGGGTCAGGCGGCCCGCACCGTCGCGAGGAATTGACCGACTTCCGAACGCAGGCTGTCGGACTGTGTCGACAGGTCTTCCGAGGCCACCAGGACCCGGCCGGCGGAGGTGCCGGCCTCGGCCGCCGAGCGGGCGACCTCCTCAATGTCCTTGGTCATCGCGCCGGTCCCGGCCGAAGCCTGCCCCATGTTGCGGACAATCTCCTGGGTGGTGAGGCTCTGCTCCTCGACCGCCGCAGCGATGCTGCTGGTCACCATGCTCATGCTCTCGATCCGCGAGACGATGCCCTGGATCGCGCCCGATGCGCCGTTGGTCGCGCCCTGGATCGCCTCCACCTGCTGGTGGATCTCGGCCGTGGCACGGGAGGTCTGCTCGGCGAGGCTCTTCACCTCGGCCGCCACGACGGCGAACCCGCGTCCGGCTTCGCCCGCACGCGCGGCTTCGATGGTCGCGTTGAGGGCCAACAGGTTGGTCTGCGAAGCGATCTGCTGGACCATGCCGACCACGTCACCGATGCGCGTCGCGGCAACCGACAGCGTGCGCATGGTCTCCGCGGTACGGCTCGCCTCCTCGACGGCGGAGCGCGACATATCGGCGGCCTGCTCGACCTGACGGCCGATCTCCTGCACCGTGGCGCCGAGTTCCTCGGCGGCCGCGGCCACCGCGTTGACGTTGCCGGCAGTCTGGTGGGCGGTAGCAGCGACAGAGGTCGAACGGCTGACCGTGCCGTCAACGGTCATGGTCATGCTGTTCGACGCATCATGCAGGCTCGCCGAGGCGGACGACACGCCATCCACGATGCGGCCGACGGAGCGCTCGAAATTGTCGGCGAGTTCGTTGAGCAGGGCGCGGCGCTCGATCTCGGCGCGCATGCGGGAGGCCTCGGTGGTTTGAAGCTGGTGGGCAGCGTCTTCCAGCGAAATGTCGCGGATGGTGACGACGGCGCGGGCGATCTCGCCGATCTCGTCGGCACGACGGCTGCCGGGGACCTCGTCGAGGGTCTCGCGACGGGCCAAGGCCTGGAGGGCACGCGCCAGGGCACCGAGAGGCCGGACGATGCTGCGGGCGAAGAGCAGGCCGAGAAGAGCCGTGGCGGCGAGAACCGCGAGAGCCGACATGAGCAGCGATTTCGTCAGGCTGTTAACGGAATGCAGCGCCTCGCTCTGGGCCTGCTCGGCGACGATCGTCCAGGGCGAACCCAGCATCGAGATCGAGGCGGTGGCGGCCAGGCGGGCTTTGTCGCCGCTGCCGTAGACGAAGGGCTTGCCGGATTTCAGGCTCTCGGCGTCAAGCCCGGCCATCGTGACGGGCATGCCCGCCTTCACGGCAGAGTTCAGGGGTGGGTTACCACGCAGCAGCCCATCGGAACCGACTGCCATGACCTGTCCCGTATCGCCCAGGCCGTTCCGTTCGGACAGCGAAGCGTCGAAGAGGGCGGGCGTCACGCGCAGCACGAGGAAGCCGATCCGCGAGGCGGCCTGGCCGGTTCCCATGGCGACGTTGGCGCGACGGTAGATGCCACGGCCCATGAAGGCGGAGGGACCGGAATCCGTGGGATAGGCGGCGAAGTCCTGCGACAGAACACTGTCGGGCTCGGCGGTCTTCAGGCGCTCGATCAGCTTGGCAAGACCGGATTTCTGCAGGTCCGGCTCCGAGAGACTATGGGTGAAATCCGCGCCCTTCGTCGTGGTGTAGACAATGCGCCCCTCCTCATCGACGAAGAGAAGGTCGGCATAGCCGGGACGCTCCAGGAGTTTGCGGGCGACTTCCTGAACCTTGGCGTGGCGTCGGCCATACATCGTGCCCGTACCCTCGACGGCCATGCGTTCCTGCACGGTCGTCGGGCTGGTGAAGGCCTGCACGAGGCCGGCATAATCGGCCTTATTGGGATCGAGGGCTTCGACCAGATCGCCGACATTGCTGGAGACCTGATTATTGCCGGCGGTAGCGATCAGATCGCCGCGGGCGCGGTCGGCGATCAGTTCCAGCCCGGTCTTACGAGCCGTAGCGGCGAATTCCAGTCGCTCTTGCACAGCGGATGTCAATCCGGACCTAGCCGAATACCAGCTCAGGCTGCCCATGAGGGCAGTACTGACCATTGCCAGACCGACGATCATAACGGGAAGGCGGACGTTGAGACTGCTGGCTATGGACATAAGGAAGTAGGTCCCTGGAGAAACTAGGGCGCAAATTATCCTATGACAAATTTAGAAAGTGTTCCTTAGAGTGGGGACTGCGTAATTTTCACGGCCGAGGAATGCTGTTTCGGCATGCCCCTGGCTTACGTGGAAGGACGCCAAGGCAAACATCAAAAAAATGTTTCATCCGAGGCCTCGACGCCTTTCCCTCATTGAAGCGTGCCCGCGCGACCGCGCTTCAACCGAAACTTGCAGCGCCTTCATTAGCCAGAAGTACGATCGGAAACCTCAAGCTCCGACCGGGCAATCTCTCCCGTTGCCAGGAACAGGCGGTAGGCGAGATTGTCCGTTTCATCCACATACGGGTATCCGAGATCGTCCAGGGCGGTATCGAAGCGCTGGCGCTCTTCTCGGGGAACGCTGATTCCAGCGAGCACCCGGCCGTAATCGGCGCCGTGGTTACGATAGTGGAACAGGGTGATGTTGAACCCGTCCGCCAAACCGTCGAGGAACCGCAGGAGGGCACCCGGACGCTCCGGGAACTGGAAGCGGTAGATGCGCTCGTCGGTGAGTTCGGTCGAGCGACCGCCGACCATGTAGCGGATATGCACCTTGGCCATCTCGTTGTCGCTGAGATCGACCACGCTGTAGCCGTCGGCCCTGAGGCCGGCGATGAGGTCGCGCTTCTCGGGGATTCCGCCGGGCAAGTTGATGCCCACGAAGATCTGCGCTTCGGCGGAGGGCGCGTAACGGTAGTTGAACTCGGTGATCGCACGCGGGCCGAGATGGCGGATGAAGGCGCGATAGGAACCCGCCTCTTCGGGGATCGTCACGCCGAGGAGCGCCTCGCGCTGTTCGCCGATCTCGGCACGCTCGGCGATGTGGCGCAGGCGATCGAAGTTGAGGTTGGCCCCGGAGGAGATCGCCACCAGCGTCCCCGCCGAGCCGCCCTCGCGCGCCGCATAGACCTTGGCACCGGCCAGAGCCAGGGCTCCGGACGGCTCGGAGACGGCGCGGGTGTCGTCGAAGATGTCCTTGACTGCCGCGCACATGGCGTCGGTATCGACGGTGATGACCCCGTCGAGATGCTCGCGGCAGAGACGGAAGGTTTCCTCGCCGGCCTGGCGCACGGCGACACCGTCGGCGAACAATCCCACGGTCGGCAGAACGACACGCTCATCGGCGGCCAGGGCCGCCGCCATGCAGGCGGCATCGTCCGGCTCGACACCGATGACCTTCGTCTCCGGCCGCAGGTACTTCACGAAAGTCGCGATGCCGGCGGCGAGACCGCCGCCGCCGACCGGCACGAAGATCGCCTCGATCGGCCCGGAATGCTGGGTCAGGATCTCCATGCCGATGGTGCCCTGTCCGGCGATCACATCGGGATCGTCGAACGGGTGAAGGAACGTGAGACCCTGCTCGCCTTCCAATTGGCGGGCATGGCCGAGCGCCTCGTCGAACGTATCGCCGAACAGCACGACCTCGGCTCCGCGCGCGCGGCAGGCATCGACCTTGATGGCGGGGGTCGTGCGCGGCATCACGATGACGGCGCGCACGGTGAGACGGGCCGCCGCCAGGGCGACGCCCTGCGCGTGGTTTCCGGCCGAAGCGCAGACGACCCCGCGCGCCAGGACTTCGGAGGAGAGGCCGGACATCTTGTTGTAAGCACCGCGCAGCTTGAACGAGAAGACCGGCTGCAGATCCTCGCGCTTGAGCAGAATCGGGCGCCCCAGGCGCGCGGACATGCGCGGCATCGGATCGAGCGGACTCTCGATGGCGACGTCGTAGACGCGGGCGGTGAGGATCTTGCGGATATAGTCGGTCAAGGAGACGCGTGCTCCGTCGGGGGTTCAGAATCGATGTCGGGTGTGCCTCGGGATACGCCCGAGGCGACGAAGAAGCGAGGGGCGATCCACCGGCCCGGTGGGACAAGGCGCCGCCCGTAGCGGAGATGGCGAACGAGGGTCGACTTTAAAAGAACCTGTCGACCAGGGCTGCCAGCCACACCAGGGCCGCCACGGCCTGCGCCATGAAGGCCCCGGCGGATGCGAGATCCTTCACCACGCCGATCCGCGCATGGTGGTCCGGGTGGAGGTGGTCGCAGAGTTTCTCGATCGCCGTATTCAGAAATTCGGCCGCCAGCATGAGGAGCAGGCTGGCCAGGAGTGCCACGCGGATCCAGAGCGTTCCGCCGAGCAGAAGGGCCGCCGGAACGCCGACCACCAACAGGACGAGCTCCAGGCGCAAGGCCCGTTCGGTCCGGGCGCCGAAGACGAGCCCGCGCCAGGAATTCAGGAAGGCGAAGTAGAGCGCGCGCATGCTTTCAGCGATCCGCCGGAGCGCCGCGCGCGATCCACTTGGCCAGAAGCGGTCCGGTGATCAGGACGACGAACAGGCGCAGGGTCTGCACCGCCAGGACGAAGGAGACGTCGGCCTTCGAGCCGACGGCGATGATCGCCACGGAATCGAGCCCACCGGGGCTCGTCGCGAGAAACGCCGTGAGGAAGTCCACCGGAAGCAGGAAGGTCAAGCCGAAGGCCCAGCCGCCGCAAAGGGCGATGACCGCAAGGGTGGCGGTGAGGATGCCCGGCAGGGCGGCGACGGTCTCGCGCAACGTCTGCACGGTGAAACGCAGGCCGACATACCAGCCGATACAAGCATAGGCGAGATCGAGGAGCGGCTCCGGCAGGGCCATCGAGACGAGGCCCATGGCGTGGAGCACGGCGCCCAGGATCATAGGCCCGACGAGAGCACTCGCCGGCAGTCGCAGAAAGCGGGCCAGCGCGGCGCCGATCCCGGCGACTGAGAGCGTCACCAGCACAGGGAGGATACTGGCCTCCTCCAGCGATGCGGCCTTTGCCGGAATCGATGTGTCGGTGAGGATGCGGGCGACCACCGAGGCCGACAGGACCACGGCAGCGACGCGGACATATTGCATGAAGGCGACGAGGCGCGGATCCGCGCCGTATTCTTCCGCCATGGCCGTCATGGCGGCGGCTCCGCCAGGGGACGAGCCCCAGGCGGCGGTACTACCCGGGAGGATTCGCAGGCGGGTCAGCGCCCAGCCGACAAGGGCGCCGGCCATGACGGTGACCAACACCACGGCGAGGATCAGCAGCCCGTCATCGAGAAGTGTCCCGACGATGTCGGCGGTCACGGATTTGGCGACGAGGCAGCCGATGATGGCCTGCGCCGCCTGGAAACCCGGTTTCGCCAACGACAGGCTCGCACCGCCGACCCCGAAAGCGATGGCGACGAGCATCGGCCCCAGGAGGAGCGCCGCCGGGAACTGCGCGAGCGTGAGGCTGTAGGCGATGACCGCCGAGGCGGCGACGAGCGCCGTCCAGAGGCCGAGGGAGCGCGGGCTGATCACGGGAGACCATTCTTGGGAAGGCAGCCGGCGCTACACCGGTTCGGCGACGCTGTCACGACCCGCCGGGGCATCGTCGCGAAACGCCGTTGTCCCGGCGGGCGCGTGCGCCCTGAAGAAGCTCGCCAGATGCGCAAGGCCGCTGGCGCGCGGGTCGCTGGAGCGCCAGGCCAGAGCGATGGTCCGGCCCGGCCCGTCGAGATCGAAGCCGCGCGTCACGGTAAGGCCGCTGGCATCGGCCCCGGCCGGCACGGCGAGCGCGGGGAGCAGGGTGTAGCCGGCGCCGGCCGCCACCATCGAGCGCAGGGTTTCGAGCGAGGTGGCATGGCGGCCCGCCGCGGAGCCGGCCCCGCACGCGGCGACGGCCTGATCGCGAAGGCAATTACCCTCGTCGAGGAGAAGGAGGTCCGGCCCGGCAATGTCCGTCGCCCGCAACGCCCCGCCCTGGGCGAGGGCATGATCGGCGGGACAAGCGAGCAGGAACGGCTCGATGAAGAGCGGCGAGACGGTGAGACCGGACGTGGGGATCGGCAGGGAGATCAAGGCGGCGTCGACCCTGCCGTCGCGCAGCCCCTCCAGGATTTCGGCCGTCTTCGCCTCGCTCAATGCCAGGGACAGGATAGGAAATTCCTGCCGCAATGTTCTCAGCACGAGGGGAAACAGATACGGCCCCAGGGTCTGGATGGCGGCCAGGACCAGGCGTCCGGTAAGGGGCGCGCCGCGCCCTTCGCTCGCCAGAGCCAGCAGCCGCTGCGCCTCGGCCAGCACCGTGCGGGCCTGGCGGACGATGCTCTGACCCGCCGGAGTCAGCATCACCCGTCGGTTGCCGCGTTCGAAGAGAACGAGGCCCAAGGCCTCTTCGAGCTTGCGGACCTGCACGCTGAGTGTGGGCTGGCTCACATTGCAGCGTTCGGCCGCCCGTCCGAAGTGATTCTCCTCGGCAACGGCGACGGCATATTCCAGATCCCGGAGGGACAGACCCGATACATTCATAGGCTCTGTCTATCGCAGCCTTTGCGACGATGCATTAGCCAAACGATCGGGCACGGTTCATAAGGGTGTCTCAGAACGATTCCAGGATGGCGACGCGAGACCGCACGCCCGATCCGGATCGTCCCGACATTCTAGGAGAGAGTTCCGCATGAGCGATCAACGCCCGATACTGACCACCCGCCAGGGCCATCCGGTCCGTGACAACCAGAGCACGCGCACGGTCGGCGAGCGGGGACCGGCGACCCTCGAGAACTACCAGTTCATCGAGAAGATCACTCATTTCGACCGTGAGCGTATTCCCGAGCGTGTCGTCCATGCCCGCGGCGCCGGCGCCCATGGGTATTTCGAAGCCTATGGCAAGATCGGCAACGAGCCTGCCTCCAAGTACACCCGCGCCCGCGTCCTGAACGAGACCGGCGTGAAGACGCCGATGTTCGTGCGCTTTTCCACCGTGGCCGGTGCCAAGGAGAGCCCGGAGACCGAGCGCGACCCGCGCGGCTTCGCGGTGAAGTTCAAGACCGTCGACGGCAATTGGGACCTCGTGGGCAACAACCTCAAGGTCTTCTTCATCCGCGACGCGATCAAGTTCCCCGACATGATCCACGCGTTCAAGCCGGACCCGGTGACGAACCGTCAGGAGGCGTGGCGCTTCTTCGACTTCGTGTCCCAGCACCCTGAAGCCATCCACATGGTGACTCACCTGAAGTCGCCTTGGGGCATTCCCGCCAACTATCGCGAGATGGAGGGCTCGGGCGTCAACACCTACAAGCTGGTCAACGACCAGGGCGAAGCCGTGCTCTGCAAGTTCCACTGGGAGCCAAAGCAGGGCGTCCGCAATCTGACCTCGGCGCAGGCCTCCGAGATCCAGGCCAAGGATGTTGGCCACGCCACGCGTGACCTTTACGACAACATCTCGAAGGGCAACTTCCCCGAGTGGGAATTCTGCGTGCAGATCATGCCGGACGGCCCGAACGACCACCTGTCGTTCGATCCCCTCGACGACACCAAGCTGTGGCCGGTCGAGGACTTCCCGCTTCTGCCCGTGGGCCGCATGGTGCTGGACCGCGTGCCGGACAACTTCTTCGCGGAAGTCGAGCAGTCGGCCTTCGGTACCGGCGTGCTCGTGGACGGCATCGACTTCTCGGACGACAAGATGCTCCAGGGCCGGACGCTATCCTATTCGGACACGCAGCGTTATCGCGTCGGCGCCAATTACCTGCAGCTGCCGATCAATGCGCCGCAGCCCGGCGTGAAGGTCTATTCGAACCAGCGTGACGGCCAGATGACCTACTCGGTCGACGGCACCGGTCCGAACCGGCACATCAACTACGAGCCTTCGACGCTGGCCGAGGGCCTGCGCGAGGCTCCGAAGCCCGCCAAGGACTACCACCAGCCGGTCCAGGGCCAGCTCGGCCGCTACCAGACCTCGCGCACCGAGGACGACTACACCCAGGCCGGCGTCCGCTACCGTTCGTTCCAGGATTGGGAGCGTGACGACCTGATCGCCAATCTCGTCGGCGACATGAAGCAGTGCCCGGAAGCCATCCAACTGCGGATGGTCTGGCACTTCTGGCATGCCGACGAGGATTACGGCCGTCGCGTTGCCGAAGGTGCCGGCATCGATCTGGAGAAGGCCAAGGCCCTGCCGCCGCTGCCGGGCCGCGCGGCTCCGGGCAAGCGCCTCCAGGCCGAGACCTACACGGACGGCAGCCAGGCGCATCGCGTCGCCGCCGAATAAGCTCCGGTCGTTCGGACTGAACCATGACCTCCCCGCGATCCTCGTGATCGCGGGGATTTTTTATGCGGTCATTCCGCGGCGGAAGCCGCGCCGACTTTCCGGTCGCGGCCCGCGCCGAGGGCGAAGATTCCGGACGCCAGGGCGATGGCACAGAACAGACCGGCCGAGACGCGCCAGCCCCCGAAAAGGTCGTGCGCCAGGCCGAACCCCAGCGGGCCGAGGGCGGCGATGGAATAGCCCACCGCCTGGGACATCGCCGAGAGATCGGCCGCGCCGACCGCATCGCGGGCGCGCAGCACCACGATGGTGAGGGCGAGGCCGAACAAGCCGCCGATTCCGAGACCGAGCCCAATGCCGAACGGGAGAACGAGTGCGACCGGTCCATCAACGAGGGCGAGGAAACTCGCCGCCGACAGGATGAGAAGGGCGATCGCGATACCGCGCTGGTCCCGCAGCCGCGCGGCGAAAGCCGGCACGAGGAGGGCACTCGGCGCCTGTCCGATGCTCATGATGGAGGTGACGAATCCGGCCTCCACCGCCGATAGGCCACGGCTCTGCAGCACGACCGGGAGCCAGCCGAAAGTGATGTAGGCGAGGGACGATTGCAGGCCCATGAACCCGGTGACCTGCCAGGCGAGGGAATCGCGCCAGAGCGGGCGGCGGCGGGCGGGCGGCGGCCCCTTCTCGCGATGGGGGACGAAGACGATCCAGGCTATGGCCGCCGCCACGGCCGGTACGGCCCAGGCCGCCATCGCACGCGTCCAGCCTCCGAAGGCATCGGCCAGGGGCACCGCCGATCCGGCGCCCGTCGCCGCGCCGAGGCAGAGAACCATCGTGTAGAGTCCGGTCATCAAACCGGCCTGCCCGGAGAAGTCTCGCTTCACCAATCCGGGCAACAGGACGCCCGCAAGGCCGATCCCGACGGCCGCGATACAGGCCCCGGCGAAAAGGGGAGGGAGCCCTCCGAGCCCGCGCAGGGCCGAGCCGAGGGCGATGACCAGGATCGCGACCAGCACACCACGCTCCGCCCCCGTCCGCCGGACCATGACGGGGCCGAGCACGCAGGCGAGGCCGAGGCACAGGACCGGCAGGGTCGTCAGGAACGCCGCCCCCGCGGCGGTCAGGCCAGTCTCGGCGCGGATGGCGTCCAGTAGGGGACCGAGGGAAGTGAGGGCGGGGCGCATGTTGAACGCGACCAGCATCATCCCGAGCCCGACGAGGACCGGGCGGGCGTTCCGCAAGGTGGGATCGGTCACGCGATGCGGCGCCTTACCAAGAGGGCGATGAGGCCGAGGCCGGCAAGCATCCCGGCGAAGGGCAGGTCACGCAGGACGGCGTAGACTGTGCGGCCGGGCAACCGAACGGGGAGATCCGCATCGAGGATGCCTTCTACCCCCACGGGCAGGCTGGCAGTAATGCGTCCATACGGGTCGACCACCGCCGAGATGCCGGTATTGGCGTCGCGCACCATGGGCAACCCTTCTTCCACGGCCCGCAATCGGGCCTGGGCGAAGTGCTGGCGCGGCCCAGGCGTATCGCCGAACCAGGCATCGTTGGTGACGTTAAGGATCAGCCCCGGAACGGGAGACGACCCGTCGGGCGCGTATCCGGGCAGGATTTCGCCGGGAAAGATCGCCTCGTAGCAGATCGTCGCGACAACGGGGGGAAGTCCCGCGATGTCGAGCAGACGCTGGCCGGACCGGGCGCCGGGCGTGAATCCGCCGGGAATCGACACGAACTGGCGTAGACCCACCGCCCTCAACGCTGCGTCGAGTGGCCCCGGCAGATACTCGCCGAACGGCACGAGGTGGACTTTGTCGTAGATGTCGCCGAGCTTCGGACCGGACGAGATCGTCAGGATCGAATTGAAGAAACGCGGGCGCTCATTCGGCAACGGCTCCTCGGCGCGGGCCGCGCCGGTGATGAGCTGCCGCCCCGGGGGGAAAGCGGCGGCGATGCGTGCGAGCGAGTCCGGATCGCGCTGGATCAGGAAGGGGAACGCCGATTCGGGCCAGATCACGTGGGTGACGTCTGCGATGCCGGTACGGTCCGGCGCGGCGGCACGATCGCTGAGACCGATGTACCAGTCGATGATGTCGGCCCGATTTTCCGGGCGGAACTTGGCGTCCTGGTTGAGGTTCGGCTGGACCAGCCGCAGACGTACCCCTTCCACTGTCGCCGTGGCTGTCGGCGGCAGACGAACGATCCCGAACAGCGCCATCGCGGCGAGTCCGGCGGAGGCCGCCAGGGCCGGTGCGTAACGCCCTCGTGCCGTTGTGCCGGTCGCGAGGGTGGCGGGCGCTGCCGCGATCAGGACAGCGAGAAGCGTAAGGCCGTAGAGCCCGATCACCGAGGCGGATTGCATCAGCCAAAGGTTCTGGCCGAGCGCCATGCCGAGCGTGTTCCAGGGAAACCCGGTAAAGAGGTGACCGCGTAGCCACTCAGAAGCAGAGATGCCGACAGCGAGAGCGGCGATACGTGCGGGACCCTGTGACCAGAGCACGCGCGCCAGCGCGAAACCCGCGGCGTAGAACAGCGCGAGCACCGCGGGCAGGCCGATCACACCGAGGGGCAACGCCCATAAGAACTCGTCCGCCTCTACCAGGAACGCGGAGCCGAGCCACCACAGACCGGCGGTGAGGTAGCCGAAGCCCCAGGCCCAGCCGATGACCGCGCAGGCGAGGACCGCGCCACGGTTTCCCCGCCGCCCCGTTGCCGCACCGTCGATCAACCAGACGGCGATGCTCAGCGAAACGACGAGGGCGGGCAGGGCACCGAAAGGCGGCATGGCCAGTGCCCCAACGACGCCGGCGGCGATCGACACGAGCAGGCGACGCCAGCCGGAGGTCAGCATGATCCATTGCGCGAGGTGAGCGAGCGGCCCCGTCGCGCTTCCGCGCAGGGGCGCAGGGCGCGACCCGGCACCGTCGAAGGCGTAGCTCATCTTCGGGTCATCCCGGCTGAGGCATCAGCCCGAGACGTGACCGTCACGTTTCGGGAAAAGCTGATGTGAGACGAAAGCCTGGTGCAGGATCCGGGGCGCTCGATCCGGAACGAGGCGCTACGAGGCTTCGGCGATCGGACTGCTGCTCGGCGGCGGAAGGGCCAGGGGTATGAGCGGGGCGATCTTCATCGGGCCGCGATGCAACCGCAACCGCTTCACCCGGCGCGGGTCGGCATCGAGCACCTCGAATTCGAGGTCGCCCGGCCCGGTGATGAGTTCGCCGCGCGAGGGAACGCGTCCGGCGAGCGTGACGATGAGGCCGCCGATCGTGTCGATCTCCTCGGCCATCTCGCCCACCGCGGCGACGAGATCGACGCCGCTCACCTCGGATACCTCGGCGAGTCCAGCGCGGGCATCGGCGATGAACATGTCGGCATCGCCCTCGACGCGCTGAACCAGGTGGCCTTCGGCCACATCGTGCTCGTCCTCGATATCGCCGACCACCATCTCGATGAGATCTTCGATGGAGATGAGCCCGTCGGTCCCGCCATATTCGTCGATGACGAGGGCCATGTGCGTGCGCGTCGCCTGCATCCGTACCAACAGATCGATGGCCGGCATGGATGGCGGCACGAACAGGACCGGGCGCTGGATCCGGGTCGAGGCCAGGGTCGCCGAAAGATCGACATTGCCGAGGTTGAGTGCCTTCAGGGCACGAGTGCCACGGCGCGGGCGCGGAGGTACCACGGCTGCGACATCGCCCGCCGTATCGGGAAGTGCAGTGGCGATCGCGGCGCTCGGTCGGCGAGTGGTCGCTTCAGCCTTGGCGGCGATGTGATCGACGAAGTCGCGGATGTGGACCATGCCGCGCGGATCGTCGAGCGTCTCGCCGTAAACCGGCAGGCGCGAATGGCCGGCGGTGCGGAACAGCTTCAACAGATCGCCGAGACTCGTCTCCATGGAGACGGCGACGATGTCCGCGCGCGGGATCATCACGTCGTCCACCCGCACCTTGTGCAGCCCGAGGACGTTCTTGAGCATGGCCCGTTCGAGGGGGGAGAACAGGTTCTCACCCGAATCGGGTTCGGCCAGCGCATCCTCGATATCGTCGCGCAACGAATCGCGCGGCCGGAGATGGAAGGCGTGCAGCAGACGGTCGTACCAGGGCTCCCGCGCCTGAGCCTCACCGTCACCGCTACTGGGCGCAGCCTGAGCCGCGCCGCGACTTCGATCGTTCGTCATGTCTCTCTGATCTGGAATTGCGGGCGGAATCGCCCCTCACTCGGCATAGGGGTCGGCGATGCCGAGGCCGTGCAAGGCTTCGGTCTCCAAGGCCTCCATGGCGTTCGCGTCCGCGTCGCCGGTCTCGTGGTCCTGGCCGAGAAGATGAAGCGTGCCATGGATCAGAAGATGCGCGAGGTGGTCTTGAAGCAGTTTTCCCTGCTCGGCACTCTCGCGCAGCATCGTGTCATACGCAAGAACGACATCGCCGAGCGGCACCGCGACACCAGCATGGGCGGGTTGCGGCGAAGCAGGAAAAGACAGGACATTGGTGGGCTTGTCTTTGCCACGCCAGGTCCGGTTGAGGTCCTGGACCACCTCATCCGTGGTCAGCAGCACGCTCACCTCGATCGGATGGGCGGGCGTATCGGGCACGATGGCAAGTCCTGCCTCTACCGCCCGGATAACGAAAGCCTCGAGGTCCGGCACCACGGTTTCCCAACGTGGGTCCTCCACGGCGACGTCGATCTCGGATTCGATCTCAGACCCCGGCATCACGAAAGCGGCCTGCGGCGGGACATGGGCGAGCGGTCCGCATCGCCCTCGCCATGGGCAGCCGTCTCGTAGGCGGTGACGATGCGGCGAACGAGGTCATGGCGCACCACGTCGACGTCCCGGAAGGTCACCCGGCCGATCCCCTCGACACCATCGAGGATGTTCACGGCCTCGACGAGCCCGGATTTCTGGCCGGGCGGGAGATCGACCTGACTCGGGTCTCCGGTGATGATCATCCGCGAGTTCTCGCCGAGACGGGTGAGAAACATCTTCATCTGCATCGAGGTGGTGTTCTGCGCCTCGTCGAGCAGGACCACGGCGTTGGTCAGGGTCCGGCCGCGCATGAAGGCCAGCGGCGCGATCTCGATGACGCCGGTCTGCAGGCTGCGATCAACGTGCCGCGCCTCCATGAAATCGTAGAGCGCGTCGTAGATCGGACGCAGGTAGGGATCGACTTTCTCGCGCATGTCGCCGGGCAGGAAGCCGAGACGCTCGCCGGCCTCGACGGCGGGCCGTGACAGGATCAGCCGTTCCACATGGCCCTGTTCCAGCAGGGACACCGCGTAGCCCACCGCGAGCCAGGTCTTGCCGGTGCCGGCGGGGCCTTCGGCGAAGACGAGCTCATGGTTGCGAAGAAGCTTGATATAAGTGTCCTGGGCCGCGTTCCTGGCCCGCACGGCGCCGCGCTTGCGCGTGGCGATCTGGTCGAAATGCGGGCGATCCGGCTCGGCGCTCACCTCCGCGGAGGGGAAGAGGTTGCCCTGAAGCGTCGTCTCCTGGATCGCGCCGTCGACATCGCCGAGGGTGAGGGCGGTGCCGCTGGCCTTCACACGCGCATAGAGCCGTTCGAACACCTTGCGCGCCCTCTCGGCGGCATCCGGCGGTCCCTTCACCACGAGGTGGTTGCCCAGGGCCGTGGCGGTGACGGCCAGACGCCGTTCGATATGGGCGACGTTCTGGTCGTACTGGCCGAAAACGAGGCTGGCGAGCCGGTTGTCATCGAAGGTCAGGGAGACGTCTACCGTCTCCACGATCTCTCCCACCCGCGCCGCCGGCCCACGCCCACGAAGGGGCGCTCCCCGTCCACTCAGACCGTCAGATGCCGGCACGCAAAGGCTCCTTGCTGTGAGTATCGCTGAGCGTCACGAATGGGGTCGGGACGGCATGACGCGGCCATCCCGTCTCCCGGGATGGAAATGCGGCAGCGTGGCATGAGCCTCGTCAAGCGGCCGCCGCCTCGTCGGTAACGGCTTCGCCGAACAGGCTGTTCGAGCCGGCCCGGACTACCCGCACGGGCACGATCGTACCGATGGTGGCGGCCGGAGCGTCGAATTGGACGGGCAGGAGATGCGGTGTCTTGCCGGCGACCTGCCCCGGATGACGTCCGGCCTTCTCCACCAGCACCTCGACGACATGGCCCACGGCGGACGCGTTGAAGGCGTGGCGCTGGTCATCGAGCAAGGCCTGGAGTGCTGCGAGGCGCTCGGACTTCACGGCCTCGGGCACGGCGTCCTCGCGCTCGGCGGCCGGCGTACCGGGGCGCGGGCTGTACTTGAACGAATAGGCCGACGCGAAGCCGATCTCGGCCACGAGGCGCATCGTCTCGTCGAACTCCACGTCGGTCTCGCCGGGGAACCCGACGATGAAGTCGGAGGACAGGGCGATATCCGGGCGCACCCGGCGCACGCGCTCGATGAGCCGGCGATAGGCATCGCCCGTATGCTTGCGGTTCATCGCCTGCAGCACGCGGGTGGAGCCCGACTGAACCGGCAGGTGCAAGTAAGGCATCAGCGCGGCGATTTCCCCATGCGCCCGGATCAGATCGTCAGCCATGTCGTTGGGGTGGCTCGTGGTGTAGCGCAGGCGCAGGAGGCCCGGTATCGCTTCGAGCGCGCGCATCACCGTGGGAAGCGTCACCGATGCGCCATCGGCGCCGACCCCATGATAGGCGTTGACGTTCTGCCCGATCAGCGTGATCTCGCGAGCACCGCCCCGAACGAGTTTCTGCGCCTCATCCAGGATCGCCTCCACCGAGCGCGAGACCTCGGCCCCGCGCGTATAGGGGACGACGCAGAAGGCGCAGAACTTGTCGCAGCCTTCCTGCACGGTGAGGAACGACGAGACCGCAGCCGTCCGCCTGATGGGCAGGTGGTCGAACTTGTCCTCGACGGGAAACTCCGTGTCGACGACGCGCGCCGAGCCGGAACGAGCCAGAAGATCGGGCAGACGATGATAGTTCTGCGGGCCCACGACCACGTCGACGGCGGGTGAACGCGCCAGAATCTCCTTGCCCTCAGCCTGTGCGACGCAGCCCGCGACCACGATCCGTGTGTCCAGCCCAGCCTCGGCACGAGCCGATTTCAGAACGCGCAGTCGGCCGAGTTCGGAATAGACCTTGTCGGCGGCCTTCTCGCGAATGTGGCAGGTATTGAGGATGACGACATCCGCGTCCTCGACGCTTTCCGTGGCGGCATAGCCCTGGCTACCGAGCAGGTCGGACATGCGACCCGCATCGTAGGCATTCATCTGACAGCCGTAGGATTTGACGTAGGCTTTCTTCAACGCGACCGTTCCAGCACCGGATAGACCTCGGGCGTCGCTCGGACGCCCCCTGCTGCCGGCGGTGCTAGCACGTTTCACCCGGCCCGTCGCTTCCTTGCGACATTACGAACACGGCCGAAGGAGTTCAGGCAGCGACATTCGAGGAGGGGAGCGTTGCGATGAGGGGCTCCGCGACGGGCAGCGCCACCGCTACGCCCTCCCACCGGCCCGTTACGGATGCCTGCATCGCCCTGCGCACCGAGGCTTCGGCCATGGCGGTGGCGCGCTTGCGGTCGGTGCCGGCTTCGAAGGCAATGGGATCGCCCCAGACCACGTGGACGTCGATCGGCCCTTCTCGAAGGAACACCGCAAGATGCGGCGCCAGCTCCATGTCACCGTACCAGGCGATGCCCGGCCGCTCGGACCGGATCACGGGCAGGCCGTTGCGGCGCGGATAGGTGAGGGCGAGGGGCTGGAGCCGGACGCGGTCGCGGGTGCCGCCCTCGGAATCGATGGCGGCGCGGGCGGCTCCCACGAGGGACGAGCGGAACGGCAGCAGACGTGTCCCGTCACCCGTCGTACCTTCGGCGAAGAGAACGATGAGATCGCCATCGGTCAACCGGCTCGCCACCGTGGCGTTGACGCTGGCTGTCGCGGCACGGCGCGCTCTGTCGATGAAGACGGTGCGCTGGAGCCGGGCCAGGGTTCCCACGACGGGCCACCCGGAAATCTCCGATTTCGCCACGAAGGAGAGCGGCCGCAAGGATCCGAGGACGAGGATATCGAGCCAGGAGATGTGATTGGACAAGACGAGGGCCGGCTCCCCCAGGGCAGGGGGCGTGCCGCTCTGGGTCACCCTCACGGAGAACAGCGCCAGGAAGATCCGGTGGAAGTAGGTCGGCGCATGAGCAGCGATCCGGCCGCGCCCGAATCTCAAGCTGAGGAGATGCGGACCGACCAGCACCCCGAAGGCCAGGACGCAGACGAGAAGCCGAAGGGCGGTGCCGAGACGCGTCATCGTCCGACGTCGATCAAGAAGCGCGGATCACGACAGGGTCGCAGTCATGGTGAAGGCGGTGGCGCGAGTGCCATCGGCGCGGGTGTAATACCCCGTGCGCTCGCCGACGCGCTGGAAACCGTGCCGAGCATAGAGCTTCAATGCAGCCGCATTGCCCTCGTCCACTTCGAGATGGACATGGCGCACGCCGTTCAGCGCGAGATGCCCGAGATGCTCGCGTACGAGCTTGTGGCTCAGGCCACCGCCCCGTGCGGCAGGTGCCAGGACGACGGTGAGGATCTCGGCTTCGTCGGCGACGCGGCGCGAAAGAATGAACCCCTGGATCGTGCCGGCGCGCCAGAGGGCGTGAGCCTCGGTGGAGCGTTCGCACAGCATCCGCTCGAATTCATGGGCATCCCAGGGCCGCGCGAAGGAGGTGGCGTGCAGGCGGGCAAGGGTGGAGGCGGAGGAAGAATCGCGCAGAGGCGTCACGTAGGGCTCGCCGCCCCAGGCGTCCCACCAGGCCAGCCACCAATCGAGAGCCCAAAGCGGAGAGACGGGACGAATCATCGACGGGCCAGCCTCGCGTGATCCTGGGGAGTGGCGTCCGGTCCACGCAGGTAGAGCGGACGCGCCATGGCTTGGGCAGGGTCGGCCAGCATGCCGAGGGAGGCGATCCAGGCAATCTGCGGCGGGCCGGCATCACTGATACATGCCGCGACGCCACGGGATCTCAGCAGGCTGCTCAGTGCCGGCGCGCCGGATCCAACCAGGGTGACGGGGCTACGCCCGACGTGATCGGCCGCTTCCTCGATCCGCAGGAGGCTCGGGGGCACGACGATGCCTTCCGCCATGTTCATGGCCTGAAAATACACCGAGCCGTGCCGGGCATCGATCGCCGCGGCAATCAGGCCCTGGCCGTTGGTGGCGAGCAAGGGCGCCAGGAGCGCGGACAATGTCGTGACGCCGACCACCGGGACCTGCGTCGCGAGGCCAACGGCGCGAGCGGCCGACAGGCCGACGCGAAGGCCGGTATAGCTCCCTGGACCGACGGTGACCGCGACCCGGTCGAGGCTCTCGAACCCGCCTTCGACACGCGCCATCACGCGCTCCAGCATCGGGAGCAACGCTTCGGCATGGCCACGGGCCAAGGTCATGGATTCTTCGGCGAGGAGATCGTCGGAGAGATCCGTCGCGATGCAGACGGAGCAGGCGTCCAGCGCCGTGTCGATAGCCAGGATACGCAACGTCACTCCAGATCGGGATGCCCGTCGGGCGCATGAGTTTACGATGAAAAAGGCCGCCCCGTCAGTGCGGGACGGCCCTCGGAAGCAACGAAGGACGCAGGGTGTTGCGCGCTTGCGACGGCAATCAGACCGCCTGGACCTCGCGCACTTCGGGAAGGAAGTGCTTGAACAGGTTCTGCACCCCATGCCGGAGCGTGGCGGTGGAGGAAGGGCAGCCGGAACAGGCGCCCTTCATTTCGAGATAGACCACGCCCTCCTTGAAGCCGCGGAAGGTGATGTCGCCGCCATCGCTGGCAACCGCAGGGCGCACCCGGGTCTCGAGAAGGTCCTTGATGGTGACGACGGTGTCGTGATCCGCCGCATCGTAGAATTCCTCGGCATCGTCGCTACCGAGAACGACGCCCTCTGCCAGGACCGGGGCGCCCGACTGGAAATGCTCCATGATCGCGCCGAGGATCGCCGGCTTCACCTGCGGCCAGCCGTGCTCGTTCTCGATCTTGGTCACGGAGATGAAGTCGTGTCCGAAATAAACGCCGGCGACACCGGGTACGTCGAAGAGGCGCTGGGCCAGCGGCGACCGAGCAGCGGCTTCGGCATCCCGAGCCTCGAAGGTCGATTCGGGAAGTACCACGCGCCCCGGCAGAAACTTCAGGGTGGCGGGATTAGGAGTGGCTTCGGTCTGGATGAACATGGCTGTGTCGTATCCTCGTCCGCTGCGCCGGTTCAAGGCCGGCCGGGAAGGGCGCGAGGAACGCCCCGCGCTTACCCATCCATGTGGACCGTATGCGGGATTTTCTCAACCTGCACGCACCGGGCGGTGGACAGGCCCGTTCGTGTTCTTCGACGGGGATGTCGACAAGGGCCGACGCTTCCTGTATGGCCCGCGGCAACTCAAAACAGGATGCCGAAATCCTGACGCACGCATTCCCCTCCTGGGATCGCGGGCGCGCACCGGCAGGAACTTGACCATGAACATCATCCAGCAGCTCGAGCAGGAGCAGATTGCTGCGCTCGGCAAGACCATTCCCGACTTCCAGCCCGGCGACACGGTGACCGTGAACGTGAAGGTGAAGGAAGGCGAGCGTACCCGCGTGCAGGCCTATGAAGGCGTATGCATCGCGCGCTCCGGTGGCGGCCTCAACGAGAGCTTCACCGTCCGCAAGATTTCCTACGGCGAGGGCGTCGAGCGCGTCTTCCCGGTCTATTCGCCGATGATCGATTCGATCGCCGTCGTGCGTCGCGGTAAGGTGCGTCGCGCCAAGCTGTACTACCTGCGCGACCGTCGCGGTAAGTCCGCCCGTATCGTCGAGCGCGCCGACCGCCCCGCCGAGAAGGCCGCCAAGGCCGATGCCTCGAAGGCCAACAAGGACGCCCGCAAGGCCGAGAAGGCCGCAAAGTCCGCTGCCAAGACCGCAGCCGAATAAGCTGTACGGCGAGCCTCGTTAGAATTGCGAAAGGCCGGGCATTGCCCGGCCTTTTTCGTTGGCGGATGGACGCCGCACCGGCATCCATCCCAAAGCAGTCTCGCATCCCGAGACATGCTCGCCCCCCATCCTCGACTGCAACATCTACGAGGACGGATTGGCCGGCACGAGGATCATCTCCATCCGACCACCACGGGGGAAGGGGATCATTTTCATTTCCTGCTTCGGCGCAGGGCTCAACATCCGCGACGGCTCATAGCGCTGGTCGATCGCATGGGTCGCATCGATATCTTGATGACGCTGTTGAACGCCGCGCTTCCCCGCAATCTGGGCAACCGCCGCCGAGGAAGCCGTTGCGAGAATGAGCACGGTGGCAATTGCTACATTTTTATACAGCATGATTTTCCTTAGTGCATGTTTCAGCTACATAAGGGTCAACGGACGGCCAACAATGCCTAATCCTGCGCCAGTCAGCCCAGTCCGTGAACAGGGTGCGGCGTCACACGGGCCAAGAGGAAAGGCCTGACATTGTGTTCGAACGCGCGGATTAACCTCCTGACGCGATCCGAACGTGGTCTCGCCAAGGCAATACGAAGAAGACCATCAGCAAGATGGCGGCACATAGCAAAATAAATAGAGATTTCACTTCCGAAAAAGATCTCGATAAGTATCGATCGATATCTGCATCATCTTACGAAAGCGACCAGGCCGCTTGGGTCCAAGTGAGGAGAGGATATCTTCGGAACCATTCCCTCAGGCCGGAGCCCCGGCCATCATAGCCCGAGGCAGCGGCCGGCGCCGCCTCGGAGGATGGGTCAGCTTCATCAGCGTCCCGGAAAGGGCAGATCGGAGGTCGGGTCGGCTGATCGAATGAAGACGTCCCGACCCCTTCACACCACTATCCCCGACGTAGGGCCTCGAGCACCTTTCCACCCGGTCGCCCGGTCTGCGGCATGCCGAGCTTACGCTCAATGGCCTTGATCGCGTCTCGGGTCTTGGCGCCGACTTTACCGTCCGGCTCGCCGACATCGTAGCCCTGGGCCGCCAATCTGGTCTGAAGATCGCGGCGCTCGGCGCGCGACAGGGGCGGATCATCGGTAGGCCATTCCGCCTGGACACCGGAGCGGCCGCGCAGGCGGTCGGACAGCACCGCGATGGCCAGACCGTAGGATTCGGCGGCGTTGTAGGAATAGAGCGCGTCGAAATTCCGGGTCACCAGGAAGGCCGGACCGTTGATACCGGCCGGGAGCAGGATGCCGGCGGGGCCGTCGCCGGAGAGCGGGCGTCCGTCGATCCGGGTGACACCCATGGAGGCCCAATGTGCCACGGCGTGCTTGTTCTTGCGCCCGGCGGCCCCGGCATTGAAGCCCTTCGGCACACGCACCTCGTAGCCCCATGGCTGGCCGTTCGACCATTTGGCCACGCGCAGGAAGTTGGCGGTGGAGGCCACCGCGTCAGGCACCGAATCCACGAGATCACGGCGCCCGTCGCCGTCGCCGTCGACGGCGAGGCGCTGGTAGGTGGTGGGCATGAACTGGGTCTGGCCAAAGGCGCCGGCCCATGACCCCGTCAAGCGGGACGGGTCGATGTCGCCGCGCTCGATGATCTTCAGGGTCGCCATCAGCTCGCCCTTGAAGAAGCCCGCGCGGCGGTGGTTCGAGCAGATCAGAGTGGCAAAGGACTGAACCAGCGGCATCTTACCGAGGTTCTTGCCGAAATTCGATTCGACCCCCCAGACGGCGGCGATGGTGTAGCGGTCGACACCGTAGCGTGCCTCGGCATTGGCGAGAGCCTGGCCATGCTGCTTCATCGCCGCTTTGCCGTCGTCCACCCGCTCCTCGTCAACGAGGGCGGCCATGTAGTCCCAGATCGGCGTCTTGAATTCGGGCTGCGCCTGGGAGAGTTCGATGACCTTGTCGTCGAAGGCGATCCCGTCGGTCGCCGCGCGGAACGTCTGCGCTGAGATCCCTTGCGCCGCCGCCTCGCCCTGGAGGGAGGCGAGGCAGGAGCGAAAGTCGGCCTTGGCAGGAACGGACGCTGCCGCACTCGCGAGGCAGAGGAGGGCGGTCAGCTTCGCGCGCGACGTCATGGGCGGTCTCCCGGCGGTTTTCGGCGTTTCCCGACCTTTAAGCCGCGCGCATGGTAAACGAACCGTGATGATGTCGGCGCTCAGGCAAATCCGCGCGCGGCGAGCTTCTCCTCGTAGGCGTCGATCTTCGGCGCGCGCATGAGGGTCAGGCCGATCTCGTCGAGCCCGTTGAGCAGGCTTTCTTTGCGCCCGGCATCGATGTCGAAATGCAGCGTGCCGCCATCAGGCCCCTTGATGGTCTGGCTCTCGAGATCGATCGTCAGGGTGGCGTTGGAGCCGCGCTCGGCATCGTCGAACAGCTTCTCCAGATCCTCCGGCGAAACGATGATGGCAAGGATGCCGTTCTTGGCGCAGTTGTTGAAGAAGATATCGGCGAAGCTCGTGGAGATTATGCAGCGGATACCGAAATCGGCGAGCGCCCACGGCGCGTGCTCCCGCGACGAGCCGCAGCCGAAATTGTCGCCGGCCACCAGCACTTTGGCATTACGGTAAGCCGGCTGGTTGAGCACGAAATCCGGGTTCTCGGAGCCATCGTCGTTGTAGCGCATCTCGGAGAACAGCCCCTTGCCGAGACCGGTGCGCTTGATTGTCTTGAGATACTGCTTCGGGATGATCCGGTCGGTATCGACATTGGTGATGCGCATCGGCGCGGCAACGCCGGTGAGGGTGGTGAACTTTTCCATGATGCTTCGCCGTTCGTGAACCGGCCCGTCGCCCGTGCCTCTCCCGCGCTCGGGAAAGGAAGGGCAATCACCGGATGATCCTGTTTCCTCTCCTTACCAGTCGCCTTGGCATCTCGAAAGCAGGCGGTGCCATCTCGTAGCCGTCACGCAACTTGGCTATGCTTATCGTCGACGGACAACCGGGGCGACGCGATGAACGAGACGAGCAATCAGTTCAAGAAGGCGCCCAAGCGCAAAAAGGAAAAGGCCCGGAGCGTTTCCGTGTCACCGGAAATGCGCCAGGCCTATGCCGATCTCATCAAGGAGCGCGAAGAACGCGAGGCCTATGCCCAGCACCTGCCGGCCGAGGGCGGCGGCAAGCGCTGAGCACCTTCCTCGATCTCAGCGCTTCGGGCCGGCCTCGATCACGTCTTCCAGCGTGCGGAGCCCAGCGCGGGGAGCGTTGACGAGACAGGCCATGTTGCCGGGCGGGTGCTGGTTCTTCCACATCTTCGTGTGCGCCTGGGGGATCTTATCCCAGGGGAACACCTCGCTCATGCAGGGGTCGATGCGCTGGTCCAGTACGAACTGGTTGGCGGCCGAAGCCTGCTTCAGATGCGCGAAGTGCGAACCCTGAATACGCTTCTGGCGCATCCAGACGTAACGGGCATCGAAGGTGATGTTGAAGCCGGTGGTACCGGCGCAGAACACCACCATGCCGCCACGCTTCACGACGAGCGCGGAGACCGGGAAGGTCGCCTCACCGGGATGCTCGAAGACGATGTCGACATCGTTGCCCTTGCCGGTGATGTCCCAGATCGCCTTGCCGAACTTGCGCGCTTCCTTGGTCCAGGCGTGGAATTCCGGCGAGTTCACCTTGGGCAGCTGGCCCCAGCAATCGAAGTCCTTGCGGTTGATGACGCCCTTGGCGCCGAGGCTCATCACGTAGTCGCGCTTCGACTCGTCCGAGATGACCGCGATGGCGTTCGCACCGGAGGCGGCGCAGAGCTGGACGCCGAACACGCCGAGACCGCCCGAGGCGCCCCAGATCAGCACGTTCTGGCCCGGCTTCACCGTGTGCGGAGCGTGGCCGAACAGCATCCGGTAGGCGGTGGCGAGGGTCAGTGTGTAGCAGGCACCTTCTTCCCAGGTGAGGTGCTGCGGTCGCTTCATCAGCTGGCGCGACTGGACCCTGCAGAACTGCGCGAACGAGCCGTCCGGCGTCTCGTAGCCCCAGATCCGCTGTGAAGGCGAGAACATCGGGTCACCGCCGTTGCACTCTTCGTCGTCGCCGTCGTCGCGGTTACAATGGACGATGACTTCGTCGCCGACCTTCCAGCGCTTCACCTTGGCGCCCACGGCCCAGACGATGCCCGAGGCATCCGAACCGGCGATATGGTAGTCGGCCTTGTGCACGTCGAAGGGAGAGATCGGCTCGCCGAGGCCGGCCCAGACACCATTGTAGTTGATGCCAGCCGCCATGACGTAGACCAGGACTTCGTCGTCGCCGATCTCCCAGGTCGGCACCACCTCGACCTGCATCGACTCCTCCGGCGGGCCATGGCGCTCGCGCCGGATCGCCCAGGCATACATCTTCGCCGGAACATGGCCGAGGGGCGGAATTTCACCCAGCTCGTAGAGGTCCTTGCCCTCGGTCGTATTCAAGGCAGCACTCGCCGACATCTTGGCTCTCCCATTATTCTTTCTGTGCGACCCTATATCCACGAACCTGGACTGCTCCAAGGCCCCCTAAAAGGCCAGGATCGGGTGCTGCGTCCTCGAGTGCGTGCGCTGACCCGCCGCCTATTGATGTATTCATAATAAAGTCTTTGATGCGGAACGGCTCGTTTTCGATATTCCGCATCGAGGTCAAGGATTTACAGGAAGCTCACCTCAGTTGCCGGACAAAGCGCTCTTCAATTCGCTTGATCCTGTCGTCTAGAATTTTTCGAAGCATTCTGGGCCGTCGACCGCCAAGTTGGACCATCGGCCAGATGACGTATGGCCGAGGCTTGGTTAGGGTGCCGCACAATAAGCGTGAGATCGCGCAGCCTTGGAATCGAGTGGAGTCAGTGGAATGAGCGCGAGTGCGACCGTCGCCGAGGTCAAGCGCGACAAGCCATGGATCATCCGGACGTATGCCGGCCATTCCAACGCCAAGGAATCGAACGAACTCTATCGGGGCAATCTGGCCAAGGGGCAGACCGGACTGTCGGTCGCCTTCGATCTGCCGACGCAGACCGGCTACGATCCCGACCACGAATTGGCGCGCGGTGAGGTTGGCAAGGTCGGCGTCTCGATCGCACATCTCGGCGACATGCGGACTCTGTTCGATCAGATTCCGCTGCAGCAGATGAACACCTCGATGACGATCAACGCCACGGCACCGTGGCTGTTGTCGCTTTACCTCGCGGTCGCCGAGGAGCAGGGCGCGCCGCTCAGCGGCCTCCAAGGTACGACGCAGAACGACATCATCAAGGAATACCTGTCGCGCGGTACCTACGTGTTCCCGCCGGCCCCATCACTTCGCCTGACCAAGGACGTGATCCTGTTCACGACCAAGGAAGTGCCGAAGTGGAACCCGATGAACGTGTGTTCTTACCACCTGCAGGAGGCTGGGGCGACGCCGGTGCAGGAGCTCTCCTACGCGCTGGCCATCGCCATCGCGGTGCTCGACACGGTGCGCGACGACCCCGATTTCGACGAGGCGAGCTTCGCCGACGTGTTCAGCCGCATCTCCTTCTTCGTGAATGCCGGCATGCGGTTCGTCACCGAGATCTGCAAGATGCGGGCGTTCTCGGAGCTTTGGGACGAGATCGCCCAGGAGCGCTACGGCATCACCGATCCGAAGAAGCGCATCTTCCGCTACGGCGTCCAGGTGAACTCGCTCGGACTGACGGAACAGCAGCCCGAGAACAACGTCCACCGCATCCTGATCGAGATGCTGGCCGTCACCCTGTCGAAGCGCGCCCGCGCCCGTGCGGTGCAGCTCCCTGCCTGGAACGAGGCACTCGGCCTACCACGCCCCTGGGACCAGCAATGGTCCATGCGCATGCAGCAGATCCTCGCCTTCGAGACCGACCTCCTCGAGTACGAGGACATCTTCGACGGTTCGAAGGTCATCGACGCCAAGGTCGAAGCTCTGAAGGCGGAGACCCGCAAGGCCCTCGAAGAGATCGGCGGCATCGGCGGCGCGGTGGCGGCGGTCGAGACCGGGGCGCTGAAGCGCGCTCTCGTGGAATCCAACGCCAAGCGGATCTCGGCCATCGAGGCGGGCGATCAGGTTGTCGTCGGCGTCAACAAGTTCCAGGCCGGTGAGCCCTCGCCGCTCACTGCCGGGGAGGGCGCCATCTTCACGGTCTCCGAGACGGTGGAGATGGAAGCCGAGCAGCGCATCCGCGACTGGCGGGCCAAGCGCGACGGCAAGGCCGTGGAGAAGGCCCTCGACGAACTCGAAGCCGCCGCGCGCTCGGGCGCCAACATCATGCCGGTCTCGATCGCGGCGGCGAAGGCCGGCGTCACAACCGGCGAATGGGGCACGCGCCTGCGCCAGGTCTTCGGTGAATACCGAGCCCCCACCGGCGTCAGCCTCGAGACGATCTCCTCGGGTGCGGCCGAGGACGCCAAGCTCCTCATCGCCGATCTCGGGGAGCGCCTGGGCGAGACGCCCAAGCTCGTCGTCGGCAAGCCCGGTCTCGACGGCCATTCGAATGGCGCCGAGCAGATCGCGCTCCGCGCCCGCGACGTCGGATTCGACGTGACCTATGACGGCATCCGCCAGACCCCGGCCGAGATCGTGGCGAAAGCCAAGGAGACCGGCGCCCACGTGGTCGGACTGTCGATCCTGTCCGGCAGTCACGTACCGCTGGTGCGCGACGTAAAGGCGAAGATGCGGGAGGCGGGCCTCGACCACGTCCCCCTCGTCGTCGGCGGGATCATCTCGCCGGACGACGAACTCGTCCTCAAGAACATGGGCGTCACGGCGGTCTACACGCCGAAGGACTACATCCTCGACACGATCATGATCGGCATCGCCAAGGTGGTGGGCCGCGCCCTCGACAAGCGCGCTGCAGAGAAGGCGGATGCCGCGGCCGGCATCGGCGGATCCTCCGTCAGAGAGGGCGGCGAAAAGGTGTTCTGACGCGTCTACGTACCTTCCTCCCTCTTCGGGGGAAGGTGCCTATGCAACCGGTTCGGAGAGGCTGCCTCTCCGAAAGGTGCACTCTCCCCGCCAGCGGCAAAAACGGGTAGGCACTCCGCACGACCTCGCGACATCAGCGGACCCTCACAAGACAATGCCTTTCGCGCCGCTCGTCGCCGTACCGCTGGCCGCCTGCCTCAGCGCGGTCCTGATAGTGCTGCTCAAACCGATCCTTCAACGCTATGCGCTCGCCCGGCCGAACGCGCGGTCGAGCCACAGCGTGCCGACCCCCCAAGGGGCCGGCATCGCGATCGTCCTCGCCATCCTGGCGACCGGTGGGCTCCTGGCATCCCTGATGCAGCCTATGCCAGCGACGATGGAGGCGCTGGTCCTCGCTCATGCGACGGTGTTCCTCGCCATCGTGGGTGCTGTCGACGATATCAGGCCGATGCCGGCCACGCTGAGACTCGGTCTCCAGACGCTTGCGGTGACCGGCCTTGTCCTGTCGGTGGAGGGACGGCTCCTACCCGAGATTCCGCTCATTGCTGAGCGCTCCCTCGCTGTCCTGGCCGGAGTCTGGTTCGTGAATCTGACGAACTTCATGGACGGGCTCGACTGGATGACGGTCTCGGCCATGGTGCCGGTCTCGGCCGCGCTGATGCTCGCCGGACTCGGCGGGGAATTACCGCCGCTGCCGACCCTCGTGGCCGCGTCCCTCCTCGGTGCGCTGATCGGCTTTGCACCCTTCAATCGCCCGGTGGCCCGCCTTTTCCTGGGGGATGTCGGGTCCCTGCCGATCGGCCTTCTGGTGGCGTGGCTGCTCTACCGCCTCGGCCTTCAGCACGGTCTGGCGGCAGCAATCCTTCTTCCGCTCTACTACATCGCCGATTCCACGCTGACGCTGCTGCGCCGTGCGGCCAAGGGCGAGCCTGTCTGGAAGGCGCATCGCAGCCATTACTACCAGCGCGCGACCTCGAACGGCTTCACGGTGACGGAGGTGGTCGGGCGGGTCTTCGTCCTCAACACGGCGCTGGCGGTTCTGGCGGGCGCCACCTTGTTTTGGCCGTCCCGGCTTGTCACGCTCGCAGCACTTGCTGCAGGCGCGGCCCTGGTCGCCGCGACGCTGCGTCGGTTCTCGACCTTGCGAGAAGGAATCGCCGCTTGAGCGGAAACGTCATCGCGCTGACCGGTGCCACCGGCTTTATCGGCCGTCACCTGCTGCGCTCGCTCGCGAATCAGGGTTACCGGGTCCGGGTGCTGCTGCGACGCCCAGTGGAGTTGCCGCCCGGCGCCAGCGGCGCCGTGGTGGGCGACCTGAGCCGGCCCATGAACATGGCGGCGGCCCTTTCCGGCGTCGACGCCATCGTCCATTCGGCCGGCCTCGCCCATGCCATGTCCGGCACGCCGGAGGACGATTACCGCTCTTCGAACATCGAGGCGACGCGACGTCTCGCCGAAGCAGCGGCCAAGGCGCGGGTCGGGCGCTTCGTCTTCCTCTCCTCGATCAGGGCGCAGACCGGCATCAGCGCGGCCGGAACCGTCACCGAAGTCGATCATCCAAATCCCACCGATGCCTATGGCCGCTCGAAACTCGCCGCCGAGGAAGCCTTGGCCGAGATCGGGATCGACTGGGTCGCCCTGCGCCCTGTCCTCGTCTATGGCGCTGGGGTGAAGGGCAACATGGCCGCGCTCCTGCGGCTCGCGCGAACACCCTATCCCCTCCCACTCGCGAGCCTGACGGGGCGTCGGTCCCTGATTTCGGTGGAGAACTTGTCGGCAGCCATCCTCACGGTACTTCGTCACGAAGGACCGCTTGGCCGGGCACTAGTGGCGGCAGAGCCGGACGCCTTGACCTTGCCCGGCATGATCGCGGCCTTACGGGCCGGCCTCGACCGCCGCGCCGGTCTCGTACCCTGTCCGCCGAGCCTGTTCGGTCTCGCCTGCCGGATGACGGGTCGGCGTGAGATTTTCGAGCGCCTTTCCGGCGACCTCGTGGCGCACTCCAAGGGGCTGTCTGCGCTGGGTTGGTCCCCGCAATCGACCTCATCCCAGGGGCTTGCGGCCCTGGCCCGCATGGAGAGTGCAGCCTAGGCGGGGATGGTCATCGGCGCGGGTTGAGACGCGGGAACCGCTTTCGGCCGGTTGCGGTAATCCGGAATAGCGGTTTCGAACACCAGATCGGCGGCGGCCCTGTCATGATTGGCGACCGCCTGTTTCAGCGCGGCGATCCAGCCCTCCAGCACGGTACGGTCGGCGAAGACGGGCTTGGCCGCCATGACACCGTCGATCCCGTCGAGGGCGACACGGGGCTCCTCGCGGGCGAACAGGATCTCGTTCAAACGCTCCCCCGGCCGCGAGCCCGTGAAGACCACCTCGATGTCTTCGCCGGGCTCGAAACCAGCGAGCCGGATCATCCGCTCGGCGAGATCGAGAATGCGCACGGGCTGACCCATCTTCAAAACGTAGACTGCAGCCCGCTGGTCGGATTCGGGGGCGGTCAGAGACAGGCAGCGTCCCTCGCGGTCGCCATGCGAGGCTGCGGTCAGAACGAGGTCGGCGGCCTCGCGCACGGTCATGAAGTAGCGCACCATTTCCGAATCGGTGACCGTGACCGGGCCGCCTCGGGCGATCTGCGCCTTGAACACTGGCACCACCGAACCGACCGAGCCGAGCACGTTGCCGAACCGCACCGCGATCAAACGAGTCGGCTTGCCCTGCGACGCGGTCGCTTGCTCGGAATCGAGCGCCTGGGCCACCATCTCGGCGAAGCGCTTGGTGACGCCGAGTTGAGAGACGGGCTCGATCGCCTTGTCGGTGGAAATCATCACCATGGCGCGCGCACGAGCCGCTACCGTCGCATCCGCGACGTTGATGGAACCCAGGACGTTGGTCTTGATGCCCTCCGACCAGTCCCGCTCCAGATACGGCACCTGCTTCAGGGCTGCGGCGTGGAACACGTAATCCGGTCGGAAACCGGCAAAGACCTCGTGCAGACGTTCGCGGTCGCGAATATCGCAGAGTGCACCGGTGACATCGGCCGCTGCGATGGCGGGCTGGCTCAGGATGCCATGCAGGGCAGGCTCTGAATTCTCCACGACAAGGACGGATGCTGCGCCGAAGGCCACGGCCCGGGCGACGATCTCGGAGCCGATGGAACCCCCACCACCCGTGACGATGACGCGCGTCCCATTAAGGAAACGCTCGAGGCGCGGCCGGTCGATGGAGACAGTGGGTCGCAAGAGGAGATCCTCGATCTCCAGGGGCGCCAGTTCGGCATCGCGCATGCCCTCGCCGAGACTGGTGACCCGCGACAGCGGAAGGCCGAGTCGACGGGCGCGGGCAATCAGGTCGTCGGGCTCCGCCTCCGGTGTCAGGGCATTTGGAACGGCGACGAGGCGGCGTACCGGGGTACCCTCACTGGCTAGGTTAGCGACGACTCGCTCAAGGTCGGAGAAGGCCCCCAGGATGGGGACGCCGCGCATGATCTGGCCGGTCTCGTTTGCGCGTGGCGCAAGGATGCCCTTGGGGGACAGGCGCCGCACCGAGCCCGCTTCGATGGCGCGAAGCAGGAGTTCGATATCCCTGCCACGCCCGAGCAGCAGCGTCGGGGTCGTGGCGCTGCGAGCTTGGCTCTGCCGCGAACGCGTGTATTTCAGGTAGCGGAAGGCGAGCCGGGTGCCCCCCAACAGGAAGATCTGCAGCACCCAGTACAGGGCAATGGCGATCTTTCCGAAAAAGTAGAATCCATACATGTCCGCCGAAACGAGCACGTAGTCAACGACGAGGAGCGTGAGGGCGAGGACGCTCGCCGCCTTGACGATTCCGGCGAGGTCGGGGAGCGAGGCGAAGCGCCACTTTGTCCGGTAGAGCTTGAACCGACCGTAGACCAGCGCGGCGAAAGCCACGAACGGCGGCAGCAGAAGTGGAAGCGCGTCGAGGCGTTCGGCGAGCAACTCACCGTTGAAGCGGAAAACGAAGGTGAGTGTCACGGCTAGGACGGTCGCCACGCAATCGTGGACCACCATCACCGCTGTCTTGTAGATGCGCTGCTGCATGGGCTCCGGGCCGGGCGCGGTATCGGCGACGGAACGCCCCTCTGTCAACGCACCCCACGAACCACGGGGCTACACATCAGTTCAGATTGCGCACGGCACGCAGGACGGCATCGTCGGTTTCGTCGAGATCCGGTGCGTCGATGTGGCGGTACCAGGCTTGGATCAGGCCATACACGCCAAAGGCGAGATGCCCGGCGGCGACGATGCCAAGAAGGACGGAACCGTAGGGCTGAGCTCGCAAGGCGGAGAAAGCGCCTGCCAAACCCTTCACCTCCGAGGAGGCTTGGTACCACGCGGCGACCAGCACGAAGCCGCCGATGATCACGAACGCGACCCCGCGCGCAGCGTATCCGAACTGACCCAACGGCTTGACCCATCGGCAATGGGCCTCGTCGAGAGAGAGCCGGTCGGTGACATCGCCCTTCCCGGCCTTCACCAGGAAGGCGATTCCTCCGCCGATGATGCCCAGGCCGATGAGGCCGACCAGCCATGGGCCGAATGGCTTGGCCAGCAGCCACGAGGTCCAATCCTGCAATCCTCCGCCGCCGCTGGCGCGTCTGCCGAGGCCGAGGGCGAGACTGGCCGCCGTGATGCCGAGGCCGACAGCCACGATGCCGCTGCCGAAATGCGCCAGCCGAACGACGAGCCCCTTCGCCGAGGTGCCGTGCCGGTCGGCGTCGGTGACGGATTCGACGAACCTCCAGGCGGCGAAACAAAACAGTCCCAGCGCTATGAGCCCGACGAGGATGGCCCCGAACGGTCCGAGGAAGACCCACCGGATCGCACTCTCGCTATCGCCCGCCCGACCGCCCTGGCCCAGAGCGGCGAGCAGCGCCAGCCCGCCGACGATGCAATAGACGATGCCTCTCGCACCGAACCCCATGCGGGCGAGACGCTCGATCGTATTGCGGCCCATTCGCTTCACGAGGAGACTTTCACGATGACCTGTGGCGGAGACGAGCGGACGGACCGCGTTCCCTCCAACGCCGTTCGGGCTCGGACCGCTCCGGCATGGCCGTCATTTCTTTGCCGGCACGAGACCGGAGCCTCCTAGTCGCCGGCGCGTGTCGCCTTGCCGGCGAGCGCAACATAGAAGCCGAGGCCATCGCCGGCCGGAAGTGTCTGAAGTCGATCGACGATCCCCTTGCGCTTCGCGTCCAGCAACAGCCTGCCGACGGGCTGGAACAGGGTCTCTCCGCCGCCTTCCGGCGGGGGATCGAAGCGGATCGCCACGGTCTTGCCTTTGCCGAAGCGACTGCGCTCCAGCATGTCGTTCAAGGACGCTTCGGCCGTCGGACGGTTCGTCCCACGCAGGTCGAGAACGGATTCCGCATCGGTGACTCCCAGAGAACCGCGCAGCTTGTCGGCGTAGAAATCTTCAAAGTGGGGCAAGGGCGGGACCTGACGCGGCGAGGGCGATGGGAGGCTCAGAGGGGCAGTCCGGTATAGAGGGCGCCGACCGGCACGGCGCCACCGAGTTCGGGAAGGTAGAGGCTGTCGTCACGGTAAAGGGCCTCGACCGTCCAGCTCCCCGCCTCGGTCCGGCGCCAGGCCTCGACCCTGACCTCGTCCATCGCCGCGCTGAGCACGCCGAGGCCGGGAAGCGCGTTGCGGCCCCGGCGTTCCGCGAGCTCGTCGAGGCGTCGGATCAGGTTGGAAACGATGCGCTGGTGGCGCGCGGAAGGCGGCGACATCAGCAGGGCTATGCCGTCGATCAGTTCCCAGCGTTCCTCGTCGGGCCGGGGCTCGGCCCAGAGGCGGAACTCGGCGACGGTCATGCGGGTATCGCGGCGCGCGGCGACGGCCATGGCGGGGGCTCCCGATCGGATACGGGATGGTAGCATCCCGCCGAAACCCTGCAACATCCGTGCAGAGGAAGCCGCGATGCAGTCGTGCTCGGGCGGGATCTTGGGCTCCACAGCGCGGCCTGGGAAAAGACGTGGCGTTGAGTCCTCGCCCATCATGGTCTGGCCCTTGGCGCCAAGCAGAGGGCACGGAGCGCGGGGAGGACGATCCCGCGCTCCGTTCGTCCATTCAGCTCTGAACGAGGACGTTCCGGAACTGCCAGGGGTCGCTCTCGTCGATGTTCTCGGGGAACAGGCCGGGGCGCCCGCTCAGCGGGGTCCAGTCGGTGTACACGCCGACGACGGGACCGAGATACGGCATCTGGACTTCGAGGCAGCGACGGAAATCCATCTCGTCGGCCTCGACGATGCCGGCTTCGGGGTTCTCAAGCGCCCAGACCATGCCGGCGAGGACCGCCGATGTAACCTGAAGGCCGGTGGCGTTCTGATAGGGGGCGATGCGACGGGTCTCCTCGATGGAGAGCTGGGAGCCGAACCAATAGGCGTTCTTCTCGTGGCCATAGAGGAGCACGCCGAGTTCATCGATTCCATCGACGATCTCGTTCTCGTCGAGGATGTGGTGCTTCTCCTGCACTTCGGCAGCCTTGCCGAACATCTCGTGGAGCGAGAGCACCGCGTCGTTGCAGGGGTGGTAGGCGTAGTGACAGGTCGGGCGGTAGGCAGCGCGCTCGCCCTCCAGCACGGTGTAATAGTCGGAGATCGAAACCGCCTCGTTATGCGTCACGAGGAAGCCGAACTGGCTCTGGGCCGTCGGCGTCCACGACCGCACGCGGGTGTCGGCACCGGGCTGGAGAAGGTAGATCGCGCAGCGCGAGCCTTTCTCCTGATCACGGGCATTGTCCGGGCGCCAGGTCTCGTGGGTTCCCCAGCCGAGTTCGGCCGGCTGGTTGCCCTCGGAAACGAAGCCTTCCACCGACCAGGTGTTGACGAAGACGCCCATGGGCTTCGGGCCCTTGGCGCGCTGGGTGTCGCGCTCGGCGATATGAATGCCCTTGACGCCGACCTCGCGCATGAGGGCGGCCCACTGGTCACGGGTCTTCGGCTCGGGCGTGGTCAGGCCGAGATCGGACGCGACGTTGAGGAGCCCCTGCTTCACGAACCAGGAAACCATGCCTGGATTGGCGCCACAGCACGAGACGGCGGTGGTGCCACCGGGGTTCGCGGCGCGTGCGTCGAGGATGTCCTGGCGCAGGGCGTAGTTGGTGCGGTCGCCCTGGCCCTTGGACTTGTCGAAATAGAAGCCGGGCCAGGGCTCGGCGACGGTGTCGATGTAGAAGGCGCCGAGTTCACGGCACAATTCCATGATGGCGCGGGAATAGGTGTCCACGGACACGTTCACGCAGAAGCCCTGGCCGCCGCCCTCGGTGAGGAGGGGCGTGAGGATCTCGCGGTAATTGTCCTTGGTCAGCGCCACCTGCTCGAAGCGGAGGCCATGTTGATCGGCCAGGGCCTTATGCGCATCGGAGGGCTCGACGACGGTGAAGCGCGCCTTGTCGTACTCGAAATGACGCTCGATGAGCGGAAGGGTCCCGCGGCCGATCGAGCCGAAGCCGATCATCACGATGGGACCGCTGATGCGGCCGTGGACGGGCCAGGAGGTGGCGGCTTCGGTCATGCGGGCAATCCTTCTTCTCGGCCCCGCTCGAACTCACGAGCGAGGCACGTCCTTAGTCGGCGGAAATGACGGTCAGGCGACGGGCTAGTGGCCGGTTGATGGCGTGTGGTCAACCACATCGCCGGCTTCAGCTTCGTGGACCACGAGTGGTCCACGAGGGAAGATCATTAACATGAAGTTACGTCGACGCATGATTCAGACGCGGGTCGCCTTCCCGTTGGGCACCGTTGCGAATGATCCGCGACACGCCGATATTGCAATGCAACAAACACGACATCGACACACCTACGGGACGGGAAACGCCAGAACGCCACATCACGGAGTTCCGATGTTATCCTTGTTTATCGCCAATACCCCCGCGCCGGCCGAAGAGCCGATCGATCGCGATCCTGGCGTCATCACCCTCGCGGCAGCTCTGATCCGTGCCGTTCGCCGCCAGCACGATGCAGCCTTCCGCCGCCGCTGCGAGCAGGCGACGACCACGACTGCCGTCTAGCGCTCACGCCGCCTGTCGTCGTGAATCCAATCCCTCCGGACAGGCAGCCTCATCCAGGATGCCTGAAGCGGAGAGGATGCCGGTCGCGCCGTCGAGCGCGCCCCTGCGCAGGTTGACCCCGAGCAACCGCGTCCTTTCGAACGGGCCCGGCATGGACAACCCACTCATGAGATCACCGGAAAAACCGAAGCGGGCGTAATACGGCGCATCGCCGACGAGGACGATGGCGCCGTGACCGAGGGCGCGTGCCCTACCGATCGAGGCCCACATCAAAGTGCTGCCGAGGCCATGGCCCTGGAGCGATGGATCGACCGCGAGCGGCCCCAGAAGCAAGGCAGGCCGTCCACGTCCCGCTTCCACATGCCAGAGACGGACGGTGCCGACGATCCGGCCATTCAGTTCCGCGGTCAGTGACAATCCGTGAGCGGGAAGGCGCCCCTCGCGCAGCCGCTCGGACGTCTTGAGGAATCGCGCCGGGCCGAAGCAAGTATCGAGCAATTGCTCCCGAGCCGAAACATCGGTTGACCGTTCGTCACGAATCTCGATCAAGGCCGTGCCCTTTCCCAGTCCTGGCTGGTCAACCCATCTGACGTGACGGCGCGGATCCCGCACCAGTCACATGCGATGGAACCGTCCTCGCCCGCTGCCGGGCGGCGGTTAAGCCGCCCGAGCTCCGATTATATGGCGGTCAGATGACGTATTGCTGAAGGGGGGGGAAGCCGTTGAACGCCACCGCCGCGTAGGTGGTGGTGTAGGCTCCGGCCCCTTCGATCAGCACCTTGTCGCCGATGGAAAGCGAGACGGGGAGCGGGTAGGGCACCTTCTCGTAGAGGACATCGGCTGAATCACAGGTCGGTCCCGCGAGCACGCAGGGGGCCATGCGGTCCTCGTCATGCTCCGTCCGGATCGCGTAACGGATCGACTCGTCCATGGTTTCGGCCAGGCCGCCGAACTTTCCGATATCGAGATAGACCCAGCGGATCTCGTCCTCGGCATCGGACTTTTTCGAGACCAGGATCACCTCGGCTTCGATCATGCCGGCATTGCCGACCATGCCGCGACCGGGCTCGATGATCGTCTCCGGCAGCTGGTTGCCGAAATGCTTGGTGAGGGCGCGGAAGATCGCATCGCCGTAGGATTCCACGCCAGGCACCGCCTTCAGGTACTTGGTGGGGAAGCCGCCGCCGAGATTGACCATGGACAGGGTGATGCCGCGGTCGGCGCATTCACGGAAGATCGTGGAGGCGGAAGCGAGCGCCCCGTCCCAGGCTTCGGTGTTACCCTGCTGCGAACCCACATGGAACGACACGCCGTAAGCATGCAGACCCTGGCGGCAGGCATGCTCCAGAACATCGACGGCCATCTCCGGCACGCAGCCGAACTTGCGTGACAGGGGCCATTCGGCACCGGCACCGTCGCAGAGAATGCGGCAGAACACCTGCACCGAGCCGAGTTCGACCTCGGCGGCCTCGGCAGCACGGGCGATCTTCTCGACCTCGACCTGACAATCGACGGCGAACAGGCGAACGCCGAGCTTGAGCGCACGGGTGATGCAGCGCTCTTTCTTGATGGTGTTGCCGAATGAGATCCGGTCGGCGGTGGCACCGCTGGCCAGAGCCATCTCCACCTCGACCACAGAGGCCGTGTCGAAGCAGGAGCCCATCTCGGCAAGCAGACGCAAGACTTCCGGCGCCGGATTCGCCTTCACGGCATAGAAGACGCGGGTATCGGGCAGCGCGCGGGCGAAGGCGGTAAAGTTGTCGCGCACGACATCGAGGTCGAGCACCATCACCGGGCCTTCGTCCTGGCCCATGTCACGGCGAGCGCGCAGAAAATCACGGATACGATCGGTCATGGTCGTTCCAACCCACAGGTTCGCGAGCGCCCGTTCGCGGGGCGCGCTATCGAAATCTGGACGGCCATGAGCCGTCCGGCGTCTGGGGGCGACGCGACGCGATACGCGACGTGCTTTGGAGACACGTCGTCGACCGCGGGCGCATCAGCACCCGGAAGCTGCCGTGGATTGGAAGGGAGATCCCCACCGCACGCCGGGCAAAGAGAAACAAGCCTCTTCGGTGCCGGCCTTTGGAGGGCCGACGAGACCAAAAAAGCCCGTTCGTCGTTGCTTTAAGCTGCGTCCCCCGTGGAGAGCGGGGTTCGCCGGTTTCGCCTCCGGCTGCCGGTTGTTGTCGGGGTCCGGTGTTGCCACCTGGATGCCGGCCGGAGGGAATCCACCCTGTCGACCATCGATCCTTTAAGACCCCTGGCGGCTGTCCGGCAGTTGGCCGGATGCCCACCAACCGACACGCGGCCACAGGCACGTGCGAAATTGGGCAAGGCACATATACGTTCGATGCGTCTCCGCGACAAGGAAAAACCGGTTTCCTCTCATCCGAAACCCGACCTTACCGCCTCAATGTGACCCAAAAAGCGCACCCGTGTCGGTAGGCCCTTTCCAAGGCGTCACGAACGGGTCATTGAGCAGGCGGTTTTCATGCTGATCGAACCAGTCCGATCCACCGCCTCATCCCGAGGTGCCAGAGCGTAGCGGAGGCCTCGAGGCAGGGCTCCATCACGCATTGCGACCTCTGGGAGGCTCCTACGAGGCCCGCTCGGATGGGCACCTCGGGGTGAGGTGGGCTGGATGGGACCGTGCGGGGAAGCCCGATCGTCCCTCACCACCGACCAGAGCCGCAGGACCATGACCGAGCCCACCCGCCGCGCGCTTCTCACCGGTATCGCCGCCCTGTCCGTCGCCGGCACAGCGTCGACGGCGCAGGAGGGGCGTGCACCCAAATCCTTCGATTTCGAGGAGGTGGAGCGCCGCGCCGAGGAGCTCGCCAAGGTCGCCTACGATGCGCGGGTACCGCCCCTTCCGGCTCCCATCGCAAAGCTCGATTACGACGCCTGGCGTGACATCCGTTTCAAGCCTGACAAGGCCTTTCTCGGCGGAGAGAACAGTCCGTTCCGGCTGCAGCTCTTCCATGTCGGCTTCCTCTATAACCGGCCCGTCACGGTGAACCTCGTGCGTCGCGGCATCGCGACGCCGATCGCCTATCAGTCGAGCCTGTTCGACATGGGACGGACGAAGCTCGACAAGCCGCTGCCGGTCGATCTCGGCTTCGCTGGTCTCCGCTTCCACAGCTACCTCAACAAGCCGAACCTGCTCGACGAACTCATCGTGTTTCTCGGCGCCAGCTATTACCGCTTCCTTGGACGCGATCAGCTGTATGGCCTATCCGCCCGTGGGCTCGCCCTCAACGTCGAGGGGGAGGGCGCTCCGGAGGAATTCCCGGTCTTCCGCGAATTCTGGGTGACGATGCCTGAGACCAACGCCGATTCGCTGCTGATTCATGCCCTTCTCGATAGCCCCTCGGTGACGGGTGCCTTCGCCTTCACGGTGAAGCCGGGCGACGAGACCAGCGTCGCCGTTCGCTCAACGCTTTTCCCGCGGGTCGCGCTCCCATCGGTGGGCGTCGCGCCGCTCACCTCGATGTTCTTCATCGGCGAGAACGACCGGCACCATTCCGACGATTACCGGCCCGAACTCCACGATTCCGATGGTCTTCAGATCGCGGCCGGATCGGGCGAATGGATCTGGCGCCCCCTGGACAATCCGAAGGTGCGACGCATCTCGTCCTTCGTCGATCGCGATCCGAAGGGGTTCGGACTGATGCAGCGGGACCGCGCCTTCGAATCCTACCAAGACCTCGAAGCCTCCTATGGGCGGAGGCCGAGCTACTTCGTCGAACCCGAGGGTGACTGGGGCGAGGGCGCCGTGACCTTGATGGAACTGCCGACCGATACCGAGGTCAACGATAACATCGTCGCCTATTGGCGTCCGAAGCAGCCTTATCCGGCCGGCGAACCGGTCCGCATGTCGTACCGCGTGCGCGCCAGGAGTTCGAACACCAGACTGCATCCGGGCGGATATGTGGCCAATACCTTCCTGGCCGCCACAAGCGCCAGCGGTGCCGCCAAGGGGGAAGAGGCGAAAGGGACGTTGAGCCGCCGCTTCCTCATCGATTTCGCCGGCGGCGAGCTGCCCTATTATCTCTCGGACCCGAGTAAGGTGGAGGTGGTAGCCGGAGCTTCACAGGGACGGATCACCGCCACTTCGCTCACTCCGAACCCGCATATCGGAGGATTGCGGGCAGCGATCGACATCACCCTCGACGCGGCGGACCAATCTACCGAACTCCGCGCCTTCCTGCGCGCTAGCGGTCGAGCGTTGTCGGAAACCTGGGTCTATCCCTGGACCACAGCGTGAGCGCCCAAGCCCACAAACGGCAGACGGTCGCTCCGGTCACCATCCGTCCGGCGACATTGGGCGACCTCGACGCCCTGGTCGCCCTGGAACACGCGGCGTTTTCGGGAGACCGGGCGGAACGGCGGGCGATCCGCCATGCCATCGGCTCTCCGTCGATGTCGCTGCTGGTCGCTCTGGATGCCGAAGACCGCTCGATCCTGGTGGCGGCGGCCACGCTGGAGCGCCGCAAGGGAAGCCGCAGTTGCAGGCTCTCCTCCATCGCGGTGTCTCCCGGACGCGCGGGTCAGGGTCTTGGCGGCATCATGCTCGATGCCGCGGAAGACGACGCACGAGCGCATGGATGCACGAAGCTGCGACTCGAAGTGAGAGCCGATAACGGCGCCGGCATCCGACTCTACGAGCGTCACGGCTACGTGCGCTTCGCTGTCCTCGAAGAGTACTACGAGGACAGCATGGAAGCCTGGCGCTACGAGAAGCCTCTGTAGGCCGTCGCCCCTCCCCGATATCGGGGAGGGAGCGGAAAGGGCTTAGTCGCAGTTCTCGCGGGTGACGGTCTTGCGGTCACCGACTTCGTTCTCGCGGGTGACCGACTTCACGCGGCAGCCGTCACGGGTCTCGCGCGTCTCCACGGTACGGGACTCAGATTCCGGCCGCTCGACGATGACGCGCTCGGGCGCCTCGCGCTCGATGATCGTGGTCTGGGCCTGAACCGCCGAAACCCCGAAGAGCGTCAGCAGGGCAGCAGTGGCAAGCATGGAATGACGCATGGCAATCTCCTTCAAAACCATGCGCCCAACGGCGATACGAGCTAGACCGTTCCCATTTCGCCCCCCAACCCGCCAAATTCTCCCATCGCAGGTAGGGTCGCGCACTATCCTTCGATCTTCGAGAAGTCTGCGACCTCCCGGGTCGCCGCCCGCAAGGCGTTGAGCAAGGCGAGGCGATTCTCACGCAGGGCCGGATCGTCGGCATTGACGATGACCTTCTCGAAGAAAGCATCAACGGGCGCGCGCAGGATCGACAAAGCGCGCATGGCCCCGGAGAAATCCTCGGCCGCCACGGCCGCAGACGCGGCTTCCCGGGCGGTCACCAGCGCCTCGGACAGAGCCTGCTCCTCCGGCTCGCCGGAGGCGGCGATGGCGACGCGGTCGGGCTCGGCCTCGTAGCTGCGCCCGTCCTTCTTCTCCTCGATCCGCAGGATGTTGGCCGCGCGCTTGTAGCCGGCGAGCAGGTTCCTACCGTCATCGGTCTCGAGGAACTTGCCCAGCGCCTCGACCCGACGCACGACCATCAGGAGGTCGTCCTGGCCGGGCAGGGCGAAGACGGCGTCGATCAGGTCGTGGCGGGCGCCTTGGTCGCGAAGATAGACCTTCAGGCGGTCGGCGAAGAAGTTGAGGAGATCGCCAGGCATGGGGTTGTCGAGGCTGCCATTGTTCTCCAGCGCGGCCATATCGTGCTCGTCATTCCCGGAAAGGGATATGTCGACGACGTGACGGTTCTTCTGAACATAAAAGGCGTCCTCCAGCACATCCTCTCGGAGGTTCAGACGTAATCCATTCTCAAGAATCAGCCGGACCACGCCAAGGGCTGCCCTACGAAGCGCGTAGGGATCCTTGCTGCCGGTGGGCCTTTCATCGATGGACCAGAAACCCGCAAGGGTGTCGAACTTATCGGCCAGGGCCACGGCGATCGAAACAGGATCGGTCGGTACTCGGTCGGATGGACCGACGGGCTTGTAATGCTCTTCCACCGCCGCGCAGACACTCGGATGTTCGCCTTGAAGCGCCGCATACTTGCGGCCCATGAGGCCCTGAAGCTCGGGAAACTCTCCAACCATCTCGGTCACGAGATCGGCCTTCGCAAGTTGAGCGCCGCGACTGGCGAGTTGTACATCCGCGCCGATATTGGGTGCTATCCCGCGCGCCAGCGACGCGATGCGCTTCACCCGCTCGCCCTGAGTTCCGAGCTTTTCATGGAAGACGATGCTGTCGAGCTTCGGCAGACGGTCTTCGAGACTGATCGCCTTATCGGTCTCCCAGAAGAACTTCGCGTCCGAGAGGCGGGCGCGCACCACGCGCTCGTTGCCACCGGTGATCGCCAGGCCGCCATCGCTGGCGATCAGGTTCGAGACCAGGATGAAGGCGGGAGCCAGCGTGTCGGAGCCCGTTTCACGCAGCACGAAGCACTTCTGGTTGGCGCGGATGGTGGCACGGATCGCCTCGGCCGGGATGTCGAGGAAGCTCGGATCGAAGGTGCCGAGCAGCACGACGGGCCATTCGACCAGGCCGGCGACCTCGTCGAGCAGGCCCTCGTCTTCCACGAGTTCGAGACCGCGCGCGAAGGCCAGGTCACGCGCATCGTGCAGGATGATGTCCTTGCGCCGATCCGGGTCGAGCACGACCTTGGCGCGCTCCAGCGCCTGGATGTAATCGTCGAACCGCCGCACCTCGATGGCATCCGGGGCCAGGAAGCGGTGCCCGTAGGTGGTGGTGCCGGCCGCGATCCCGTCCACGGTGAAAGGCACGATTTCGGGTGTCTCGGTCTCGGGGCCGAAGGTCGCCACGATGGATTGCAGCGGCCGCACCCAGCGCAGGCTCCCCGGCTGGGAAGACGCTGCGCCCCAGCGCATGGATTTCGGCCAGGGGAAGCTCTTGAGGATGGCGGGCAGGATCTCGGCCAGCACGTCGAGCGTCTCGCGGCCGGCCCGCTCGATCACGGCGACATAGAACTCGCCCTTTTTCGGATCGGTGACGATTGTCGCCTGATCGAGGCTCGCGAGACCGGCGCTCTTGAGAAATCCCTGAATTGCTCCGTCCGGCGCGCCAACGCGGGGCCCTTTGCGTTCCTCGCGGACGTCCTTCCCGCGTGGCGGGAGGCCTGCCACATGCAACGCCAGTCGGCGCGGGGTCGAGAAGGCCTTCGCTCCCTCGTAGAGGAAGCCGCGTTCCACCAATGCGTCGGTGACGAGCTTCTTCAGATCTTCCGCGGCACGCCGCTGCATGCGGGCAGGAATCTCTTCGGAGCGCAGTTCGAGGAGAAGATCAGGCATGGGGAGCGGGCGTCCGAGATGTTGTTCCAGGATGTCGTCGGCGCCAAGGGCGCGCCCGACGATCATCATGCGAAGGTAAGAGAATGACCGGGCATGTCACGAAGACGACGCCGGGCGCCTGAAGTCGTGCAAGGGCAGCAGTGCCGCGACTCAACCCGCTCCGCCGCCCGCCGTCTTCAGCCAGGCGGCCCCGCAGGCTTTGGCCAGTTCGCGCACGCGCAGGATATAGCTCTGGCGCTCGGTCACCGAGATGACGCCGCGGGCGTCGAGCAGATTGAAGACGTGGCTCGCCTTGATGCACTGGTCGTAGGCAGGCTGGACCATCCGGTGGGTTCCCGAATCTTCCGCCGGCGCGCCCGCATCCAGATAGGTGCGGCAGGCCTTCTCCGCGTCGGTGAACTGGCGGAACAACATCGCGGTATCCGCCGCCTCGAAATTGTGGCGCGAGTATTCCTGCTCGGCCTGGAGAAAGACATCACCGTAGGTGACCTTCTCGTCGCCTGCACCGCCATTGAAATTGAGGTCGTAGACGTTCTCGACGCCCTGCACATACATGGCCAGCCGCTCGAGCCCGTAGGTCAGTTCGCCCGCCACCGGTGCGCATTCCACACCGGCGACCTGCTGGAAATAGGTGAACTGGCTCACCTCCATGCCGTCGCACCAGCACTCCCAGCCGAGGCCCCAGGCGCCCAATGTCGGGCTCTCCCAATCGTCCTCGACGAAGCGGATGTCGTGCAGCTTCAGGTCGACACCAATGGCGTCGAGGGAGGCGAGGTAGAGCTCCTGCAGGTTCGGTGGGTTCGGCTTCAGGATGACCTGGAACTGGTAATAATGCTGCAGCCGGTTGGGGTTCTCGCCGTAGCGCCCGTCCTTCGGCCGGCGGGACGGCTGGACATAGGCCGCCTTCCAGGGTTTCGGCCCGAGGGCGCGCAGGGTCGTCGCCGGATGAAACGTGCCGGCGCCCACCTCCATGTCGTAGGGCTGGAGGATCACGCAGCCCTGCGCCGCCCAGAAATTCTGCAGGGTGAGAATCAAGCCCTGGAAGGAGGTCTTGGGGGCGAGATCGACAGCGCTCGGCAGGGCTTGTGCGCTCGACATGGCTAGCTTCCGGTAAGCGGGAAAGCGGCCAGCGTTTAAGAGGCGTGCCCGCGCTGTCAAGCCGAAGCCCCGCACCCACGCGGGTGCGCGGCGGCACACATTTCCGCCACGATTGCCATTACGTCCGGAACTGTCTCGCTTGATCTAAGTTCTTAGCACAAATCAAGGGATCAGCCCGGTCGCAACCGACCGGCGAACATTGCGGAAACCGGACCATGCGCAAGTCGTTCACTGTCTTCGCGGCTCTCATTGCAGCTTCCCTGACCGCAACGCCCTTCGTCATGGGGGCATCGAATGCGCTGGCCACCACGGACAAGACCGATCTCGTCGCCATGCCCGCTCTGGTGACGCCGATCGAAGTCGCTAGCGTGCCGGCTCCTGCTTTGTCCGAGACCTGCACCCGCAAAGTGCGCGTGGTGTATTCCGGCTACGGCGCGCCGTCCTCGGCCTGCACCATCGCGACTCGCTGAGACCTCACAACCCGTAGCGAGCCCAGGCCGCCCGCTCTTCGACCGCCGCGAGGGCGTCGGCGGCAAGGCCGTCGACGACCGTGGAGCCCGGAACGGCCCGGCGCAGGAGCCTGCTGACGAACGAACCCTGCTTCTCGGCCACGACTTTCAGCACGACGTCGTCCCCGAACCGCGCCCGCAACGTCGAGCGGGCATCACCCAGGCCATCGACGAGGCCCAACGGCAGCGCCTGCCGCCCGGTCCACACCGCGCCGGTGAAGAGGTTGTCGCCGCTAGCTCGAACCGCGGGACGCCTCTCGGACACGAGCGTGGTGAACAGATCCTGCACATCCGCCTGGATCGCCTTCAAGCGGACGATGTCCTCCGGGTTCTCCGGGCGAAACGGGTCTAGCATCGCCTTGGCTTCGCCCTGAGTATGGACCCGGCGTTCGATGCCGATCCGTTCAATGAGCTTGTCGAAGCCGAACCCCGCCGAGACCACCCCGATCGAACCGATCAACGATGTCGGATCGGCGATGATCTCGTCCGCCGCGCAGGCGATCATGTAGCCGCCGGACGCAGCGACATCCTCCACGAAGGCGTAGACGGGCACCCTCTTCTCGATCGACAGCGCGCGGATGCGGCGGTGGATGAGATGGGACTGGGCCGGTGATCCTCCGGGCGAGTTGATGACCAGCGCCACCGCCGAGATGCCGGTCATTCCAAAGCCGCTCTCGAGGCTCGAGGCCACGGTGGCCATGGAAAGGCCGGACCGCAACGGCGAGACGGCACCGATGACGCCGCTGAGACGGATAACCGCCACGGTCGGTTTGCGGCCACGCCACGCCTTGGGGAGAATTGGGTCGAGGAAGCGTGGCAGGGGAAGGGACATCAGTCTCGTCTCGCTGGAAAGTTCTGGGCCGCTTGGATTGGGGAACGAGCGACATCTCCCCACCCGGCAACAGTCACGAAATGGAGATGACCGAACCGATTTACAGGCTTCGCCGTTTTTCTCTGCCTGGGTTGCAGCACGGTGCCGCAGCGCGGAGGCCACCGGGCGACGCCCGGACAAGAGGAGGGAGACAGAGCATCATGCGTATCGCGACGTGGATGGTCGTTCTGATGGGGGTATTGGGCGGAGCCTATGGTTCCTTGAACCAGGCGCGCGCCGCTCCACTGCCCGTCACCGCCATTGAGGGAGCTGCCGCAACGCCGCTTGTGGCGCAGGCCCATTGGCACCGTCACCGCTGGCACCGCCGCCATCACTGGCATCGTCGTCACGTCTGGCACCGGCCGCATTACGGCTACAGGCGGCATTATTGGCGGCCACATTTCTACCGCCCGGTCTACGGCTACCACCGTCCCGCCTATGGATGGCGCCGGCCCTACTGGCATCGCCGTCATCATTGGCATCGTCACCACTGGCACCGCCGGCATTGGCACCACCGCCACCACCATTGGCGCCGGTTCTACTGACGCTTCAGCGAACGTGCCGTATCGTCTGGCGGCGGGGGCCTATGCCCTCGCCGTCGCCTTGTTCAAGCCGGCCAGGGCTGCCCGCGATGGATAGCGTCGGCCTCCGGCGTCATCACGTCGTCCTCGCCATGCAGGATGAGCGGCGGCGCCAGCGAAAAAGGCGCGCGGCTTCCCTTGATGCCCGTGATCAGAACGCGAATCGCGGGTCGCCCGGCTCGCGCATGGACCGGTCGAACCATGATCCCTCCGAAGCGCCTCTTCATGGCGGCGAGGCAGTCGGGGAGGGCATCGGCGCGATGGATCAGGCCAAGCGTCCCTCCGGGCTTCAGCACATCGAGGCAGGCCTTCAGCCAGGGTTCGAGCCCGCCCTCCGCGAAGGTATGGGCCGAGGCTTTCCCCGCGACGGGCGATGGCCTGTGACGCTCCACCTCGAAGAAGGGAGGGTTGGTGAGCACGATGTCGGCCATCTCGGGTCCGAGCCCGGCCGCCCGGCGGGCTTCGACCGAGAAGACGTCCGCGGCGATGACGACCGCCCGACCCTGAAGTCCGTTCTCCTCGATATTCCTGCGGGCGAGACGAGCGAGGTCCGCGTCTCTCTCGACGAGGACGATCCTGGCGCTCGGTTCCTCTAGCGCCGCCGCGAGACCCACCGCTCCGCTTGCCGCACCGACATCGACGATCGTGGAATCCGGCTTCGGTCGCACCAACCGGCTCAGTAATGCCGCATCCGTCCCCGCGCGGTGGGCGCCTCGCGGCGGCTGATACAGACGAAGACGTCCGCCGAGCCAGAGATTCGGCCTAAGCTCCGCCTGCTCGCCAACTACTTCAGGCATCGCGCAGTTCGTGCGCGAGGCCGGCATCCTCCAGCAGACGGCGCGCTTCGGTCGCATGGTCGTCGGGCACGAGAAGCCTTCGTGCGAAAGCGCCGATCGAACCTTCCAGCAGGCTCATGTGGATGTCTGCGACGAGGACCGGAATCTCCGCCCCCTGAAGGAGCGACTCGGCAAAGCCCATCAGGACGATGTCGTTGCTCCGGATGAGTTCTCTCATGCGTCCACCCGCCCCATCGGCGGCTCCCTGCCGCCACCCTTTGTATACAGCGAGAAACGCGGGATGTTGCAGCGCCTCGGCGCGCATGCGAAGGGGTGCCCGCGTGGATGTTGGTCACGGGGGATAGCCCGGCCGAGCGGATCGGCCCGAGCGGCGGGTGCGCCGCCGGGATCTGCCTGGTGTGAAAAGCTCGGGAGGCATCGAGTTTGGGTGTCGTCGTTTCCTTCGATGAGGGCCGCTCCGATCCGGAGTCGAGCCTGAACGATCTTGTGGCCCTGGTCGCCAAGGGGATGGAGCGCGTGAACGCGACCATCCTGTCGCGCACCGGATCCGATGTCGCGATGATTCCGGAGGTGGCCAACCATCTCATCGCGTCCGGGGGCAAGCGCCTTCGCCCTATCCTCACCCTCGCCACCGCCGATCTCTGCGGCTACGGGGCCGGGGAGGGGGCGGTGAAGCTCGCAGCCAGCGTCGAGTTCATGCACACCGCGACCCTGCTCCACGACGACGTGGTGGACGAGAGCGACATGCGGCGCGGCCGCGTTGCGGCGCGGATCAAGTGGGGCAACGAGGCGAGCGTGCTCGTCGGTGATTTCCTTCTCGGCCAAGCCTTCCGCATGATGGTGGAAGTCGGCTCTCTACGTGCTCTCGACATCCTCTCGGCCGCCGCGACTGTCATCGCCGAGGGCGAGGTGATGCAGCTCACCGCCGCCAAAAACACCGAGACCTCGGAGGACGAGTATCTCGCCGTCATCCGCGCGAAGACGGCGGAATTGTTCGCCGCCGCCTGCGAAGTCGGCCCGGTGATCGCCGACCGCCCAAGGGCGGAGCAGGCGGCGTGCCGCTCCTACGGCATGAATCTCGGGATCGCCTTCCAGTTGATCGACGACGTGCTCGATTACGGCGGCACCAGTGCCTCGATGGGCAAGAATGTCGGCGACGATTTCCGCGAGGGGAAGATCACCCTGCCGATCGTCCTGGCCTTCCGACGGGGCAGCGAGGAGGAGCGGACCTTCTGGCGTCGCACACTCCAGGACGGTCAGGTCGAAGAGTCCGATCTCGACACGGCCCTCGCCATCCTACGGAAGCACCGGGCCCTTGAAGACACGATCGACCGCGCTCGGCATTACGGCGCCATCGCCCGTGACGCCCTGGCGTTGTTCCCCAACGGGCCGATGAAATCAGCCCTGCTTCAGGTGGTGGATTTCTGCATCGCCCGGGCTCACTGAGCCGAAAGCGGCCAGCCGATCACGGCTCGTCACACGAGCCGTGCAGGGAAGGCCGTCACCGCAGCAAAGCGGCTCGGACCCACCAGGATGGCTGCATCGCGCGGATGGCGGCAGCCGCCCGAACCGCATCGGATCGGGTGGCGAACAAGCCGAACACCGTAGCACCGGAGCCGGACATGCGGGCGAGCCGGCATCCCGGCCGGTCGCGCAGGGCCGTGAGCGTATCTGCGATGACGGGGGCGACCGTGAGCGCCGGCGCCTCGAGATCGTTACGAGCCGGCGTCACCGCCGCCAGGATCTCGCCGAAGCCGAGACCTCGCGCGAGGAGCGGGTGGGCCTCGCCAGCGTGGCGCTGCCCCGCCGTCAGCCCCAGCGCCTTGAAGACCGGCGCGGTGGCGACCGGCACACCGGGATTGATCAGCACGGCCGGCAACGGCGCGAAACCCAGCGACGGTCCGACATCCTCTCCGGCACCCCTCATCATCCGACCGCGCGGATCGAGGCAGACGGGAACGTCCGCCCCGGTGGCGCGGGCGGCCTCGACGATTGCGGGGTGATCGAGGGAAAGGTCGTTGAGGCGCGCCAGCAGCCGCAGGGCGGCGGCGGCATCCGACGATCCGCCTCCGATCCCGGCTGCCACGGGTAGACGCTTGCTGAGGTGGAAGCCACCGAGACGAAGCCCTGGGATGGCCTTGGCCAGTCCTGTGGCGGCACGGATCACGAGGTTGTCGTCGAGGGGACCGGCCGGTCCGGCGGTGGGTCCCGACACGTCCAGGGTTAGGTTGGTGCCGGGCTCCAGGCTGAGCGTATCCCCCGAACCGGTGAAGGCCACGAGGCTTTCGAGCTCGTGGTAGCCGTCTCCCTCACGACGGCCGAGGACGTGAAGGGTGAGATTGATCTTCGCCGGAGCGCGGGTGACGAGGATGGGCACGGCTTGCTCTGTCGGAGAGGGGCGGATCTGTCGACCGCGGGAATGCGCGGCCGGTCTGGCCCCGCGATCCCCCACCCGTCAAGCCGGTGTCAGCCGCCGGTCTTCTTGTCGGCCGCGCCGGGGGGCTCGCTCGGAGCCGGGGCGCCCTTCGGCAGATCCGGATTCACCTTCTCCGCCTCGGGAGGATTCTCGGCGGTGGCAGCGGGCTTTTCGAGTTCCGGCAGGCCATCCTTGAGCTTGGCGTTGATCTTGACGAGATCGTCCGGCTCGGGGTTCAGGTCCTTGGCGTGCTGCCACTGGAACTTGCCTTCGAGCCTCCGGCCCGAGCGCCAGTACGCATCGCCCAGATGGTCGTTGATCGTGGGGTCGCCGGGCTTGAGTTCGATGGCCTTCTCCAGCTCGCGCACGGCATCGTCGTAGCGCCCGAGGCGGAAATAAGCCCAGCCGAGGCTGTCGATGATCATGCCGTCGCGCGGGCTCGCATCGACGGCCTGCTTCAGCATGGTGAAGGCCTCATCGATATTCATGTTCTGGTCGACCCAGGAATAGGCGAGGTAGTTGAGCACCTGCGCCCGCGCCGCCGGTTGGTTCGGCGGAACCAGTTCCAGCGCCTTCTTGAGGTCCGCCTCGGCCTTGGGCCATTGCTTGGCCCGCTCGTAGGCGGTGCCGCGGAAGTAGAAGGTCGTCCAGTAATTGGAGGCCGGCTGCTTGCCAATGAGCTCGATGGCGCGGCTGTAGGTGGCCGCCGCCTCTTCGTACTTCTTGCGCGAGCGCTGGACGTTGCCGAGGGCGGTCACGACGTCGATGCTGTCGGGATGCTCCTTCATGGCGGCGTCGAGGAGTTGGGTCGCCTCCTCGCCCTTGCCCATCTGCTCCAGATTGAGGCCGATCTGGATATCGGCGTTGAGCTTCAGCGGCGAAGATGCCGGCATCTGCGCATAAGCATCGTTGGCGCGCTCGGTCTGCTTCATCCGGTCGAGCGTGTCGGCGAGGGTCAGGCGGGCGAGGGCGTGTTCGGGGGCGAGATAGAGTGCGAGGCGCAGATAGACCACGGCGGGCAACTCGTCGCCTTGGGTGGATCCGGCCGAGCCGAGCCCGTAGAGTACCTCGCCGGCGCCCTCCTGAGCAGTGTTGACAAGGCGGGTGAGGGGCTTGCCGGCCTTCAGCTTGTCGAGGGCGTCACGCACGATCGGGTGGCGCGGCAGCAATTGATCGAAGGCGGTATAGGCCTGGATGGCGAGGTCCGTACGGCCGGCCTGCGCTTCGAACCGGGCATAGGCATCGACGATGCGCAGAGTGTTCTGGTCGGCGTCGTAGGCGGCCTTGAGCCGGCGCTCCGCCTCCGCCTGATCGCCGACGAGGTTGGCGATCAACCCGGCGTGGAAGTCGCGGAAGGTATTGTATGAGCGCTCACCCTTCAGCTTGTTCACCACTTCGAGGGCGCGCTTGCCATCATTGGCACCGGCATAGGCCCAAGCGGTCAGGAGAGTGCTGGTGAGATCGGCTGCAGCACCCCGTCCGCTGCGGGCGAAGTTCTGGCGGGCCTGCGCGAACTGGCCGGCCTTGATCTGGCGAACCCCAAGGCTGAGCTGCGCGAGGCCGTTCGATCCATCGCGGGCGGTGAGGCGCTCGGCCGCGCGGAATGCGTCTGGCAGTGCTCCGTCCGCGAGAAGCGACACGAAGGCGCGCTCGAGCAGTTCCGCATTGCGCGGGTCCGCTTTCACGGCCTCGCGGTAGAAGCTTGCGGCGGCGGAGGTGTCCTTGGACGCGCCAGCAATATAGGCGGACAGGAAGTTGCCCTCCAGCGACTCGGCCGGCTCGTACTCCGTCACCGGAGCCGATTCCCGGGGCTGGGCGGCCAGGGCCGTGACCGACGTCGCCACGGAGGCGGCGAGGCACAGGGCGAGAGCCGAGAGGGTCCGGCGGGTCGCGGCGTTTCCGTTCATGGGCACCAGTCGCGTTTGTAGCGCATCGTCCGTCAGGGACCGATGCCGATCGGGCGGGGACACTGAACTCTTCCCGCCATCCTCGCAAGGCGAAAGGATGGCGGGCAGTTAGGGTCCGGTGCGTCCTCACATGTTGGGATAGTTCGGCCCGCCCGGCCCCTCCGGCGTCACCCAATTGATGTTCTGGTTGGGGTCCTTGATATCGCAGGTCTTGCAGTGGACGCAGTTCTGCGCGTTGATCTGGTAGCGCACGCCATTGCCCTCCTGCACCCATTCGTAGACGCCCGCCGGGCAGTACCGCGCCGAGGGGCCGCCATAGACGTCGTGCTCCGAGGACTTCTGGAGCGCCGCGTCCTTGACGTTGAGATGCGGCGGCTGGTCCTCTTCGTGATTGGTGTTCGAAAGATAGACCGAGGAGAGCCGGTCGAAGGTCAATTTGCCGTCGGGCTTCGGATAGACGATCGGTGTCACCTCCGAGATCGGCTTGGTAGCGAGATGATCGGGCTTGCCGTGTTTGAGCGTGCCGAAGGGCGAGGCGTCGAGGATCGTCTGCGACCACATGTCGAGGCCGCCGAGGCCTACGCCGACGAGCGTGCCGTATTTCGACCAGAGCGGCTTGACATTGCGCACGCGCTTGAGGTCGCGGCCAATGTCGCTGTCGCGCCAGCCCGTCTCGTAATCGGTGAGTTCGTCGCCTTGCCGGCCGGCGGTGAGGGCGGCCGCGATGGCCTCGGCCGCCTGCATGCCGGAGAGCACGGCGTTGTGCGAACCCTTGATGCGCGGGACGTTGACGAAGCCGGCCGAGCAGCCGACGAGGCAGCCGCCCGGAAAGACGAGCTTCGGCACCGATTGCCAGCCACCCTCCATGATCGCGCGGGCGCCGTAGCCGATGCGCTTGGCGCCCTCGAACACGTCGCGGATCATCGGGTGGGTCTTGAAGCGCTGGAACTCCTCGAACGGCGACAGGGTCGGGTTCTCGTAGTTCAGATGCGTGACGAAGCCGACCGAGAGCAGGTGATCGTCAAAATGGTAGAGCCAGGAGCCGCCGCCGGTCTTGTTCGAGAGCGGCCAGCCCATGGTGTGGCGCACGAGACCGGGCTCGAACGTCTCCGGCTTCAGCTGCCAGAGTTCCTTGACGCCGAGGCCATACTTCTGGTGATCGCTGTCCCGGTTGAGCTGGAAGCGGTCGATCAGCGTCTTGGTGAGCGAGCCGCGCGCGCCCTCGCCGAAGATCGTGTACTTGCCGCGCAGCTCCATGCCGCGGGTGTAGTCGTCCCGCGGTTCGCCGGACCTGCCGATGCCGAGATCCCCGGTGGCCACGCCGATGACGGTACCGGCATCGTCGTAGAGCACTTCCGAGGCCGGAAAGCCTGGATAGATCTCGACGCCGAGTTCCTCGGCCTTGGCGCCGAGATACTTCGTCATGTTCGAGAGCGAGCCGACGAAATTACCGTGGTTCGACATGAATTTCGGGAAAGCGAAGTTCGGCAGCGCGATGCCGCTGTTCTTGGTCAGGAACAGGAACTCGTCGCGCTCGACCTCGGTCTTGAGCGGCCGGGCCTCGTCCTGACGCCAATCGGGGAGCAGTCGGTCGAGCCCGAGCGGATCGATCACGGCGCCGGACAGGATATGCGCGCCGACCTCGGACCCCTTCTCGACCACGACGACGGTGAGATCGGCGGCGATCTGCTTGAGGCGGATCGCGGCGGCAAGGCCAGCGGGCCCCGCACCGACGATCACCACGTCGAAATCCATACCCTCGCGCTCGGGCAACGCCATCCTATAAACTCCTCCTGCCGCGCGACCCGAAACCGATCGAGACCAGCCGTCGAATGCGCGATGTTATGATTGCGAACACTCTCAACCCATTCCAAGCTGGGAACGCAAGCCTGCGGATGGTCTCAGCTTTGTTCTGGCCGTCCCGCAGCCATGCAGACGATGGTAGATCCCGCCCCGCGAAGTGTTGTCCACAGGCTCCGCAAGAGCCACATCGAGAACCATGAGCCAAGGCCCCGACCACCAGCGCGACGTGATCGCCGAACTGGACTTCCATGTGGAATCCGGCGTCGATCTTTGTCTCGACGAACGCCCGCACGATCGCTTCTCCGAAACCGACGATCCCGCGCCCTGGCGCCCGGCGACGATACAGCGCGGATCGCCATCCCCCGTATCGTCGCAGCGGGCCGAGCTGTCTCACGAGGGGCCGCAGGCCGATCCGGTGCCGCCTCGCCGCGAGTTGCCGGCGCGAGGGCAGGCGCCGTCGGCCCCGCCGGCGCGGACCTATGGACAATCCGCGGCAGCGAAACCCGGAGAGGCTGCGGGCGACGCTCGGGCGCGGGCTCGCGACGTCGCCTCCCTCGAAGAGCTTGAGGCACTGCTTGCCACATTCGATGGTTGCCCCCTCAAGTTCACAGCCAAGAATCTCGTCTTCGCCGACGGAAACCCGGCGTCGAAACTCATGTTCATCGGTGAGGCACCGGGAGCGGACGAGGACCGCGTCGGCAAGCCGTTCATGGGCCGCTCGGGTCAACTGCTCGACCGGATGATGGCGGCGATCGGTCTCGACCGGACAAAAGCCTACGTCACCAACATCGTGCCATGGCGACCACCGGGAAACCGCAACCCGACACCACAAGAGGTGTCGATCTGCAAACCCTTCATCGAACGCCAGATCGAACTCGCTGACCCGGACATCATCGTCTGCCTCGGCAGTCCGGCCACACAGGCGATCACCGGCACGAAAGACGGTATCCTGAAGGCGCGAGGACGGTTCTATCCCTATCGGGTGGGTGACCGGGAGGTGAACGCTCTGGCGACCCTCCACCCGGCCTATCTCCTACGCCAGCCACTTCAAAAACGTCTCGCGTGGCGGGATTTCCGCCTGCTGAGGGCAACCCTCGACGGCAAAGCGTAGGGCGAAAGCCGGGGTGGAAGCGGAACCGTATCTTTCACCGCGGGATTAGTTCGGGCACACGGGACCGAAGACAGTGATGCGAGTGGCGACCGGGTTCCGGTAGGGCTACGCCACGAAGGGTGACGAGATCATGCGCTGGGAAGATTTCCGCTCTTCGGACAACGTCGAGGACCGCCGTGGCGAGGGCGGTGGAGGCGGCGGAGGCTTTCCGGGTGGCGGTGCCGGCGGGCTCGGCATCGGCACCATCGTCATCCTCTGCATCATCGGCTGGGTCACAGGCATCAATCCCGCGATCCTGATCGGTGGCGCCGAGCAGATGAGCGGCGGCGGACAACCGCGCCAGGAGCGTGTCGATCCGCAGACCCAGGCCCAGCGCAAGACAAAGCCGGCGGACGAGAGCGGACGTTTCGCGGCTGCGATCCTCGGTAATACCGAGGACGTCTGGAAGGAAATTCTCCCGAACCAGACCGGCAAGCAGTACCGCCCAACCGGCATGGTGCTTTACACCGGAGGCACGCGCAGCGGCTGTGGATCGGCGCAGGCCGCGATGGGGCCGTTCTATTGTCCGCTCGATAAGAAGGTCTACCTCGACACGTCGTTCTTCAAGGAAATGGAGCAGAAGTTCGGGGTCAAAGGCGATTTCGCCTATGCTTATGTGATCGCTCACGAAGTCGGCCACCACGTGCAGGACGAACTGGGCATTCTGGGCAAGGTCCAGGGTCGCCAGCAGGCGGCATCCAGCAAGGTCGAGTCTAACCAGTTGTCGGTACGCGTGGAGTTGATGGCCGATTGCCTCGCCGGCGTCTGGGCCAAGAACTCAAACGACAAGTATAACTCTTTGGAGCCCGGTGACATCGAGGAAGCTATGCAGGCAGCTAGTGCCATCGGCGACGATAAGCTCCAGAAGCAGTCGCAGGGCTACGCCGTGCCGGATTCCTTCACGCACGGCTCGTCGGACCAGCGGATGCGGTGGTTCATGACAGGCTACAAGAGCGGCCAGACCAAGTCCTGCGATACGTTCCGCGCGGCGCGGAACTGAGGCGGCAGCTGCGACAAGAGCCGGGCACGGTATCGTGTCCGCACTGGGCAGCGGCCGAGGACGCTCATATGTCGGGATCGACCATCGGGCCCATTCACGGGTAGAACGAAGCGTTATCGCCGAGCCGAGAGCACCTAGCCATGGTCGCCGCAGACAAGACCCGTAGCTTCATCCCGCTTTCCATCGCGGTGCTGACCGTCTCCGACACACGTGTCGCCGAAGACGACCGCTCCGGCGACACGCTGTGTGAGCGACTCGTCGCGGCCGGCCACAGCCTCGCTGGCAGAGCCATCGTGCCCGACGAAGTAGCTGCGATCCGGGCACAAGTGGAATCCTGGACGCGGGATCCGTTGGTCGACGTCGTGATCACCACCGGCGGCACCGGCTTTACTGGACGCGACGTGACGCCGGAAGCGATCGAGCCGCTATTCGAAAAACGGATGGACGGCTTCTCGGCGGTCTTTCACCGTATCTCCTACGACAAGATCGGGACGTCCACCCTCCAGTCGCGGGCCACGGCAGGACTCGCGAACGCGACATTCGTCTTTGTCCTACCGGGATCGCCGGGTGCCTGCCGCGACGCTTGGGACGGCATTCTCTCGGCTCAGCTCGATTATCGGCACCGGCCCTGCAACTTCGTCGAGATCATGCCACGCCTGGACGAACACCTTCGACGCGGCGCTTCGATCCCAGTCTGATCACCCTCGGTTGAGCCGCACATTCACCCGTCGCGGATGCAGGCGGGTCGAGAAGACGCCGCTTGCGATCAGGCGGTCGCGGCGCACGAGGTCCCCTGCGCGGGGCGCACGGACACCGATCACGGACTCACCCTGCGCCGCAAGACGCGACGGCAGCCCGGCATGCGGCCGGCGCAATCGCCCGAGGACCATTTCCGGCCGCGCCGTGCCGATGAACCGATCGATCGTGCGGATCCAGCCCTCGGCCGGAACGTCGCCTGCTTCGAGGCAGAGGACCCACTCCCGCCGCGCGGCCTTCGCACCAGCCGACCAAGGGGGCGTACCACCCGAACGGACCACGAAGGTCGCGCCGGTTGCCTCGGCGACGGCATCGATCGCTGCGTTATGGGTTGGGGCGATGATCACCGCATCGCCGACGAGCCCGGCAGCAACGCCCTCGACGAGAGCCCCCAGGGTGTCGGCGAGCTGGTCGACCGCCAAGGGGTCGGCCGGCCTCGCCACATGGATCAGAGCCGAAATCATGCGCGCGCATAGCGTATTTTCAGCGTGGGAGAAGCCAGGTGGCCGCGAAAGCTCCGCAAGAAACCGTTCCGGGGCGTCATAAGCCGGCGATTGCTCGAAATAAGGGCAGCGCCAGCCGTCGTGTTCCTGATATGTTCGGATCGTAAGGACGGGTGGCGAAAGCGAAGGCTAAAGTCGCCGTATGGTTTTGGCGTCAGGGCGAATTGGGGGTCACGGATGCGACAAGATGGTAAGATCGATTATCTCGAATTGCCGGGCGGCGATCTCGACCGGGTGAAAGCGTTCTACGGGACGGCTTTCGGGTGGAGATTCGTCGATTACGGCCCTCGCTACGCCGCCTTCGAACAGGGCCTCGATGGCGGTTTCGATGCCGATGCACCGAGAGCGATGCCGTTGCCCGTGCTCTACGCCGAGGATCTCGAAGCCATGCAGGCCCGCGTCGAGGCGGCAGGTGGCACGATCGTAGCGCCGATCTTCACCTTTCCCGGCGGCCGTCGCTTTCATTTCACGGACCCGGCCGGGACGGAACTCGCAGCGTGGTCCGAGCGGTGAAGGATGGTGGCGGCGAATGCGACGACCCATTCGCCGTCCCCGCTCGGCGGCTTGCGGGAAGCACCTTCCCCACAAGCGCACGCAAGGGACGTGGGGCGACGGCCAACCCCAGCGGTCGCTACGAGCCGGCGCAGCGCGAGACGTTCGACGACGGCTGGGCTTCGGATGACGCGGTCCGGCGCCTGCCGACGGAAGATCTTCCCGAGCGCGCACGCAGCATCCTGACACGGAATACTTCGCCGGACCTGCCGTTCGATCGCTCGATCAATCCCTATCGCGGCTGCGAGCACGGTTGCGTCTACTGCTTCGCCCGGCCCAACTATGCCTATGTGGGCCTTTCGCCGGGCATCGATTTCGAAACGAAGCTGTTCCACAAGGCGAACGCGGCCGAGTTGCTGGAGCGGGAGCTCTCGGTGCAGGGCTACGTGCCGGAGACGATCGCCCTCGGGACGGCAACGGACCCGTACCAGCCCATCGAACGCGACCACGGCATCACCCGCGCCGTGCTCGGCGTGCTGGCGCGTTTCCGCCATCCCGTCGGTATCGTCACTAAATCGAATCTCGTCGCCCGCGATATCGATATTCTGGCGCCGATGGCCGAACTCGGACTCGTCAAAGTGGCGATGTCGGTGACCACTCTCGACCCGGTCCTCGCCCGGCGCATGGAGCCACGCGCCCCCCATCCGGCTCGGCGCCTCGATGCGATCCGCCAGCTGAGCCGCGCCGGTATCCCGGTCATGGTGATGATGGCGCCGGTCATTCCGTCGCTGAACGACCATGAGATCGAGGCGGTGTTGGAGCGGGCGCGGGAATGCGGTGCCGTCGAGGCGCGGCATGTCCTTCTGCGGCTGCCTCTCGAACTCGACGACCTCGTGAACGACTGGTTCACCGAACATTATCCTGGACGCCAGCGCCATGTGATGTCGCTCGTGCGAGAGGCCCGCGGCGGCAAAGCCTATGATGCGACTTTCGGCCGGCGGATGACCGGCAGCGGCGCCTATGCCGACCTCATCGCCCAACGCATGCGGCTCGCAAAGCAGCGTCTCGGCTATGCAGATTCACGCATCACCCTGCGCACGGATCTCTTCGACCGCACGGCCGCCATCGGGGCTCAGCTCAGCCTGTTGTGACTGCCGCGGGCGATGAAGCAAAACGCTTGGTGAAGCTCACCCGGTGATGCGCCGAACGGCCCATTCTCTCCAGGCCGGCAAGGTGGGAAGCGGTCCCGTATCCGACATTGCGATCCCAGGCATAGGCCGGATGACGGGTGGCCAGGACCCGCATGAGATCGTCCCGCAAGGTCTTGGCGACGATGGACGCCGCGGCGATCTGCGGTACGAGCCGGTCGCCACCGATCACCGCCCGGCACGGAAGAGCAAGGCCGGGAATGCTGTCGCGGCCATCGACGGCCACGGGCGCATCGAGCCCGAGTTTCTCGACGGCTCTCTTCATGGCGGCGAGGGTCGCGGCGCGGACATTGATCCGGTCTACGAGAGCACGCGAGCCGGCGGCAACCGCAACCTCGGCATGTTCCCTGATCAAAGGAGTCAGGCGCTCCCGCGTCGCCCGATCGAGCTTCTTGCTATCATCGAGGCAGGTGAGCACTGAGGCCGGGAACACGGCCGGATCGAACCACACCGCCGCCACGACCACGGGGCCGGATAGGGCGCCTCGCCCGACCTCGTCGCAACCGATGAGAGCGGGGAGGGTGCGGGCGACGGAATCGGTGAACGGTCTGGGCATCAGGCCGTCTGCCTACACCCGTCCCGTCCGACGGTCACGGGATGGACGGGCAGAAACGTGTGGGAGGCCGATCTCTTCTACCAGCGGGATCACGGAGCCATCCCTCGTCGCCTGGTCACACGGCCGGTGCGGCCCGGAACGATCGGCGCCGGGGGACGGGAAGGCCGGTGCCGTGCGCCAACGAGATGTTGGTGAAGAACTGGCGCGCGCTCTCGCTCCAGGTATAGCGCAGGGCTTCCGCGCGACAGCGTTCACGAGGAATCGACAGGGCGGCAAGCGCGGCCTCGCGCAGGTCGAGCCCGAGAATTCCCGCGCCGGTGCCACCGATGACGTCGAGTGGTCCGGTCACCGGGTAGGCCGCCACCGGTACGCCACAGGCCAGGGCTTCGAGCAGCACGATGCCGAACGTGTCGGTCAGGCTCGGAAACACGAAGACGTCCGCCGCCGCATAGATCCGGGCGAGCGCCGCCCCGGTGAGGGTGCCGAGGAAGCACGCCTGCGGATACAGGCCGGCGAGACGCGCCCTGTCCGGTCCGTCTCCCACCACAACCTTCGTGCCCGGCAGGTCGAGATCGAGGAAGGCCGCGACGTTCTTCTCCACCGCCAGCCGGCCGACGAAAAGAAAGAACGGTCCGGGCAACCCGACCAGGGTATCCGGCAGGACGTCATCCGGCCCAGCGGGGCGAAAGAGGTCGGTATCGACTCCCCGCGTCCAGCGCATCAGGTTACCGAACCCACGGGAGGCGAGGTCACGCTCGAGGGATGGGGTCGATACCATCGTACCGCTCGCCGCGCCGTGGAAACGCCGCAGCCAGGCGTAGCTCCAACTTTCCGGAACGGGCGCGCGGGCGGCGAGATATTCGGGAAAGCGCGTGTGGTAGCTCGTGGTGAACGGGCGGCCATGCGAGAGGCAATAGCGGCGTGTCGCGTAGCCGACGGTCCCCTCGGTCGCCACATGCACATGGGTCGGCGCAAGATCGGCCCAGAGGCGTGCGACCTTACCTTTCGTGGCATAGGAAAGCCGTATCTCGGGATATCCCGGAAGCGGCACCGAAGCGAAATCCTGATGGGTCAGGAACACCGTCTCGAACCCGAGCTCGCGGCCGGCGCTGGCCATGTTCTCGAGCGAACGGACCACCCCGTTGACCTGCGGGTGCCAAGCATCGGTGGCGATCAGCAGCCTCACGCGACCGCCCTTGCCGGATTCGAGAGGACCGCGCCTCGTTCCGCCTCTTCGGCGGCAGCGCGTGCCCGCAGCACGCTCGGGTAATGCAGCACCTCCATGGTGCCATCGTAATGCTCGACGATGGCGGTGCAGGATTCCACCCAATCCCCGGTGTTCAGATAGGTCAGCCCGGCGATCTGGCGGTGAGCGGCATGGTGGATATGTCCGCAGATGACGCCGTCGGCGCCCACGCGCTTCGCCTCGGCGCTCAAAAGCTCCTCGAACTTTCCGATAAAATTGACGGCGTTCTTCACCTTCAGCTTCGCCCAGGCCGAGAGTGACCAGTAGGCGAGGCCGAGGCGGCGCCGGATCGTATTCAGATGCGTGTTGATGAAGAGCGCGAACGTGTAAGCCCCGTCACCCAGGAAGGCGATCCATTTGGCATGCCGAACGACCATGTCGAACTGGTCGCCGTGGATGACGAGGTAGCGCTTGCCGTCTGCCGCGACGTGGATCCGGTCGTCCACCACCTCGATCCCACCGAACGTCATGCCGAGATAATCGCGCAGGAATTCGTCGTGGTTGCCGGGGATGTAGATCAACGTCGAGCCCTTGCGCACTTTGCGCAACAGCTTCTGCACCACGTCGTTGTGGCTCTGCGGCCAGAACCAGCCCGATTTGAGCTGCCAGCCGTCGACGATATCGCCGACGAGGTAGATCTCATCGGCGTCGTAATCCCGCAGGAATTCCAGCAGTAACCCTGCCTGACAGCCCTTCGTGCCCAGATGCATATCGGACAGGAAGAGCGTCCTCACGCGGATCGTCTTCTCTGTATCTTCGCCCACGACCCACTCCGAATGGCTTCGGTGCGTTGAGCCAAACCGGATTCCCGTATCAGTTTGATGACGCGACCTCTGCTCGCTTCGCAGCGGACCCCTTTCAAGCAAGGCGCAGAGATGCTGCATTGCGCCACAAATTTTTTGAGTGGCGACGAAGTTTTTTGCATTTTCCTTCGACCGCGAACCTCGGCATAGTCAGGTCCAAGGTGACCCACCGGATCGCGCTGGAAAGCGTGTGTCCGGAGCCCGCACGAGGCAAAATCAAGGCCGCCGACGAGGTGAGAAACGACGTCCACGGCCATGGGAGTGTGCGAATACCGCGCGCCCCGGCCAACGGAGAGAGGCTTGATTCAGTCGAAGGCGGTTGCGTCGAGCATTCCGGACCTCGCGGGCATCGAAGATGCCTCGGGGCTGGCCTCACGCCACCCGTCGATTGACGCGGACCATGCCATCGCATCCGGCCGGAAAAACGTGAGCCGGGCGTTCGGCAACGTTGTCGTATCCTCATCCAAAGCTTAGGAACCGCACTGGCGTCGACCCAAGCCGGATCGCGACCTTAGACTACCGTATTCGAACCCAGCGTCGTGCGCTGCGTGCACGCGAACCAAAGAAGAACCGGAGACACAACATGGCGGCAACGAGACGACCGGGTCGGAATCATCTGTTCGTTCCGGGCCCGACGAACATTCCTGACCGCGTTCAGCGGGCGATGATCGTCCCCTCGGAAGATCACCGTTCGGTCGACTTCCCGACGCTGACCAAGCCCCTGTTCGAAGAGACCAAGGCGGTCTTCGGCTCCACCGAAGGCACCATTTTCCTGTTCCCCGCGTCCGGCACCGGCATCTGGGAATCCGCGCTGACGAACACGCTGCACCGTGGCGACAAGGTTCTGACCTCGCGCTTCGGCCAGTTCAGCCACCTCTGGATCGATATGGCCCAGCGCCTCGGCCTGAACGTGATCGTTCAGGAAGAAGAGTGGGGCACGGGTGCGAACCCGCAGCGGATCGAGGAGGCGCTGCGCGCCGACACGAACCACGAGATCAAGGCCGTCATGACGGTCCATAACGAGACCGCCACCGGCGTCACCAGCGACATCGGTGCCGTGCGTAAGGCGATCGACGCGGCCGGCCACCCGGCGCTTCTCTTCGTCGATGGCGTGTCCTCGATCGGCTCGCTGCCGTTCTACGCCGACGAGTGGAAGGTCGATTGCGCCATCGCGGGCTCGCAGAAGGGCCTGATGCTCCCCGCCGGTCTCGGCGTGATCTGCGTCAGCCAGAAGGCTTTGAAGGCTGCCGAGTCGTCGTCGGGTCCGAACGATCGCCTCGCGCATGTCTACTTCGATTGGGCCGACCACCAGAAGCAGAACGGCGCCGGCTACTTCCCCTACACCCCCGCTTTGCCGCTTCTCTACGGCCTGCGCGAGGCACTCGCCTGCCTGCGGGAAGAAGGTCTCGAGAACGTCTACCACCGCCATGCCGTGCTCGCCGAGGCGACCCGTCAGGCCGTGGCGGCCTGGGGTCTCAAGACCTGCGCCAAGGAAGCCAAGTGGAACTCCGACACGGTGACCGCGATCCTCGTTCCCGAAGGCGTCGATGCCGCCGCGATCATCAAGCACGCCTTCGTGCGCTACAACCTCGCCCTCGGCGCTGGTCTGAGCCAGGTGGCCGGCAAGGTGTTCCGTATCGGCCACGTGGGTGACCTGAACGAGCTCTCGCTCCTCGGCGCCATCGCGGGCGCGGAAATGGCCATGCTCGACAACGGCGTGAAGGTGCAGCCAGGCTCCGGCGTCGCCGCTGCCTCCAGCTACCTGCGCGAAAACCCGCTCGCGAAGTCCTGATCACCGTGATTTCCCGGGGCCGGCCTCTCGCCGGCCTCGGGGCATCGTCTATAGAAGTGTGTATCGCGTAACGTCGCGCTTGGCGCGGAACGTCGCTTGAGGGTTCCAATGGCGCACAAAATCGTCTTCCTCGACCGTGAATCCCTCGATGCCAAGGTGCGCGAATTCAATTTCCCGCATGAATATACCGAATACGAGTCGACCTGGACGCCGGAAGAGATCGTCGAGCGCCTGAAGGGTGCCGAGATCGCACTGATCAACAAGGTGCCGATGCGCGCCGACACGTTGAAGCAGCTGCCCGATCTCAAACTCATCGCTGTCGCCGCCACCGGCACCGACGTCGTCGACAAGAAGGCCGCCAAGGAACTCGGCATCACTGTCGTCAACATCCGTAATTACGCTTTCAACACCGTCCCCGAGCACGTGATCGGCCTGATGTTCGCCCTGCGGCGCGCCATCGTGCCCTATGCGAATTCGGTACGCCGGGGCGATTGGGCGAAGTCCACCCAGTTCTGCTACTTCGATTATCCGATCCACGACATAGCCGGCTCGACGCTGGGCATCGTCGGCTACGGGGCTCTGGGCAAGTCGATCGCCAAGCGCGCGGAAGCGCTCGGCATGAAGGTCATTGCCTACGATGTGTTCCCGCAGGAAGGCCTCGTGGATTTCGAGACGATCCTGACCGAATCCGACGTCATCACCCTCCATGCGCCGCTGACGCCGGAGACCCGGAACATGATCGGCGCCGAGCAGCTGGCCAAGATGAAGAAGCACGCCATCCTGATCAACACGGCGCGTGGCGGCCTCGTCGACGAGGAAGCGCTCGCCGAGGCGCTCAAGGCCAGAACGATCGGTGGCGCCGGATTCGACGTGGTGATGACCGAGCCGCCCAAGAACGGCAACATCCTGTGCGAGCTCGACCTGCCGAACCTCATCGTCACGCCGCACGTGGCCTGGGCGAGCAAGGAAGCGATGCAGATCCTGGCCGACCAGCTCGTGGATAATGTCGAGGCCTATGTTGCGGGCAAACCGCAGAACGTGGTCGAAGGCTGAACGCGACGACGAGTCGGCTCCCCGGAGCCGTAATCATTCGGGGGTCGCAAGGCGATACCCCGGACACCATGAATGCGGACGCCGATCGAGTCCGCACCGAGGGCGAGCCGGAATTACGGTCTCGCCGGCGGCGCCCCACGACGATGGGGACGGTCCATCGCGCGATATGACGAGACGCGCCAATGACAACGATACGTCAGCCGCGCAGCGACGCGGGCAGAGGAAACGACATGACCAAGAAGCTGCTGTTCCAATTCGATACCGATACCGTTCCGAGCGTGTTCGACGTGGTCGTCGGCTACGATGGTGGCGCCGATCGCATCACCGGTTACGGCAACGTGACGCCCGACAATGTCGGCGCCTTGGTGGACGGGACCATCTACACCCGCGGCGGTTCCGAGAAGAAGTCCACGGCGATCTTCGTGGGCGGCGGCAGCATGGCGGCTGGCGAGGCCGTGTTCGAGGCGGTGAAGAAGCGCTTCTTCGGCCCCTTCCGCGTTTCGATCATGCTCGATTCGAACGGCTCGAACACCACGGCCGCCGCAGGCGTCGCTCTGGTTCAGAAGGCTGCCGGCTCGCTTCAGGGGAAGAAGGCCGTCGTTCTGGCCGGCACCGGTCCGGTGGGCATGCGCTCGGCCGCACTCCTCGCTCAGGAAGGCGCCACCGTGGTTCTGTGCGGTCGCTCTCTCGATAAGGCTCAGGCTGCCGCCGATTCCATCAACAAGCGCTTCAAGGTCCAGATCAGCGCTGCCGCCACGCCGGACGCCGCGTCTCGCGCCGCCATCGTCAAGGGCCAGAACCTGGTCTTCTCCGCCGGCGCCATCGGCCTCGAGCTTCTGGCCGAAGCCGATTGGAAGGACGAGGCCAGCATTGAGTTCATCGCCGATTACAACGCCCAGCCGCCCCTCGGTTTCGGCGGCATCGACGCCATGGACAAGGGCAAGGAGCGCCACGGCAAGAAGGTGTTCGGCGCCCTCGGCATCGGCGGCCTGAAGCTGAAGCTTCACCGCGCCTGCGTCGGCCAGCTCTTCGACAGCGCCGAGAAGGTCTTCGACGCCGAGGAGATCTACGCCCTCGCCAAGACGATGGCCTGACCCATGAGCGAGAAGACCTCACCTGCCAACGAAACCATCCAGAGCTTCCTCGACGGGCTGGCAAGCTCGGCCCCGACTCCCGGAGGCGGCGGAGCCGCCGCCATCTCCGGTGCCATGGGTGCCGCGCTTCTCAGCATGGTGTGCAACCTCACCATCGGGAAGAAGAAATACGTCGAGGTCGAAGGCGAGCTGAAGGAGATCCTCGGCAAATCGGAGGCGCTCCGGGCCGAACTCACCGGCATGATCGCCGATGACGTCGAGGCTTTCGATGCCGTGATGGGGGCCTACGGCTTGCCCAAGGGCACCGACGAGGAGAAGGCGGCTCGCGCCGCAAGGATCCAAGAGGCCCTCAAGGTCGCCACCGACGTGCCGCTCGCCTGCTGCCGCGCCTGCCGCGAGGTCATCGACCTCGCCGAGGCCGTGGCTGAGAAAGGCAATCTCAACGTCATCTCCGATGCCGGGGTCGCAGTTCTCTCCGCTCATGCCGGCCTGCGCAGCGCCGCGCTCAACGTCTATGTCAACGCCAAGGGCCTGGACGATCGCGGATTTTCCGACGAGCGCCTGAAGCAACTCGAAGAATTGCTCGGGCCGGCAGGACCACTGAACGAAAAGATCTACGAGGTCGTAAAGGCCAAGGTGAACTAAGATCAACGACAGGCCGGCGAGAACAAACTCAGCCGGCCTTTTTGTCTACAAAATACATTCCAGCCGCCATTAAAGGCGGAGTGAAAGAGAATGTAAAAAAATATTACAGCAGAAGCTCTTTCCGTGAAGTGAAATTTACGAGAGTGTCTGTCCCAGGGAAAAACGCCGAGGAGAACGCACATGGACGTGCATGAGTATCAAGCCAAGGAGCTGCTCGCCGGATTCGGCGTTGCGGTTCCGAAGGGCGCGGTGGCCTTCAGCCCCGACCAGGCAGTCTACGCCGCCACCGAACTCGGCGGCTCGTTCTGGGCGGTGAAGGCACAGATCCATGCCGGTGCGCGCGGCAAGGCCGGCGGTATCAAGCTGTGCCGGACCTATAACGAGGTCCGCGACGCGGCCAAGGATCTCCTCGGCAAGCGCCTCGTGACGCTCCAGACCGGCCCCGAGGGTAAGCCGGTTCAGCGCGTCTACATCGAGACCGCCGATCCATTCGAGCGCGAACTTTATCTCGGTTACGTCCTCGACCGTAAGGCCGAGCGCGTCCGCGTCATCGCCTCGCAGCGCGGCGGCATGGATATCGAAGAGATCGCCGCCAACGAGCCCGAAGCCCTGATCCAGGTCGTGGTCGAGCCGGCCGTCGGTCTGCAGCAGTTCCAGGCCCGCGAGATCGCGTTCCAGCTCGGCCTGAACATCAAGCAGGTCTCGGCGGCCGTGAAGACGATCATGAACGCCTACCGGGCGTTCCGCGATTGCGACGGCACCATGCTGGAGATCAACCCTCTCGTCGTCACCAAGGACGACCGCGTCCTGGCGCTCGACGCCAAGATGTCCTTCGACGACAACGCCATGTTCCGCCGGCGCAACATCGCCGACATGCACGATCCCTCGCAGGGCGATCCGCGTGAGGCCCAGGCCGCCGAGCACAACCTCAGCTATATCGGCCTCGAGGGTGAAATCGGCTGCATCGTCAACGGCGCCGGCCTCGCCATGGCGACCATGGACATGATCAAGCATGCGGGCGGCGAGCCCGCCAACTTCCTCGATGTCGGCGGCGGCGCCAGCCCCGACCGCGTGGCCACGGCCTTCCGCCTCGTTCTCTCGGACCGCAACGTCAAGGCGATCCTGGTGAACATCTTCGCCGGCATCAACCGCTGCGACTGGGTCGCCCAGGGCGTGATCCAGGCGGCGAAGGAAGTGAAGATCGACGTGCCGCTCATCGTCCGGCTCGCCGGCACGAATGTCGAGGCGGGCAAGAAGATCCTGGCCGAGAGCGGGCTCGACCTCATTACCGCCGACAGCCTGTCGGACGCCGCCACCAAGGCCGTCGCCGCCTGCGACGCCGCCAAGCGCAGCCACTGAGACGAGGGGAGGATACGTCATGAGCATTCTGATCGACGAGAAGACCCCGATCATCGTCCAGGGCATCACCGGCGATAAGGGTACGTTCCACGCCAAGGAGATGTTGGATTACGGTTCCAACGTCGTCGGTGGCGTCACCCCGGGCAAGGGCGGCAAGACCCATCTCGGCGTGCCGGTGTTCAACACCGTCAAGGAGGCCGTGGAGGCCACCGGAGCCACGACCTCGATTACCTTCGTCGCTCCGCCCTTCGCCGCCGACGCCATCATGGAAGGGGCCGATGCGGGGCTCGCGCTGATCTGCTCGATCACCGACGGCATCCCGGCGCAGGACATGATGCGGGTGAAGCGGTATCTGCGCCGCTACCCCAAGGACAAGCGCACCATGGTGGTGGGCCCGAACTGCGCCGGCATCATCTCGCCGGGCAAGTCGATGCTCGGCATCATGCCCGGCCACATCTACCTCAAGGGCAATGTCGGCGTGATCTCGCGCTCCGGCACCCTCGGCTACGAGGCCGCCGCTCAGATGAAGGAGCGGGGCATCGGCATCACGACCTCGGTGGGTATCGGCGGTGACCCGATCAACGGCTCGTCCTTCCTCGACCATCTCGCCCTGTTCGAGCAGGACCCCGAGACCAAGGCCGTGCTGATGATCGGCGAGATCGGCGGTCCGCAGGAGGCCGAGGCCTCGGCCTGGATCAAGGAGAACATGACGAAGCCCGTCATCGGCTTCGTCGCCGGCCTCACCGCCCCGAAGGGTCGCCGCATGGGCCATGCCGGCGCGATCATCTCCGCCACCGGCGACAGCGCTGCCGAAAAGGCCGAGATCATGCGCTCCTACGGCCTGACCGTCGCCCCGAGCCCCGGCGATTTCGGTTCGACGGTCGAACAGGTGATGCGCAAGATCGCGGCGTAAGCCGACGAACCCTCCCCCCTCAGCGGGGGAGGGTGGTGACTGAGCGAGCGGAAGTGAGGGGCAGCGCCGCCACTTCCGGTAAAGCGTTGCTCGCCTCGCCCAACCCGCCAGACCACCCCCTTGATCGCTCCGGCGCTGCGTTCCATGCTGCCGAAGCGGCTGCTCTTCACCGTTGCCCGCACGATGTCGGCGGCCATCGGCTCAACTCTGTTCGAGGTGGCCATCCGATGACCGATACTCTCCACGCCCCGGTCGGATCGCTCGACCACCCCTTCGCGCCGCCGGTCATCACCGGCACCTCGTCGAAGGAAGCGCTCGACATACTCTTCCACGCCCTGCTCGAAGTCGCCCGCCGCCACGAGCCGGAACTCGAAGCCGTCCTCCTCGGCACGGCCAACATCTCGGATTTCTCGCCGGAGCTTCTTGCCCGCGCGCTTCAGGTCCAGGGCATCTGGTTCCAACTCCTCTCCATCGCCGAGCAGAATGCCGCCATGCGCCGGCGTCGCCATGTGGAGCGCAGCAAGGGGCGGGCGGAACTCTCCGGCAGCTTCAGCGCGGTCCTGGCGGATGCGGTCAAGAACGGCATCAAGGCGCCCGAGATCCACGCCCTTCTGAAGGACCTGCGCATTCGGCCGACCATCACGGCGCACCCCACCGAGGGAAAGCGTGTGACGGTGCTGGAGAAGTTCCGCCGCATCTATCTCGTCCTGCGCGAGCTCGAACTGCCGCGCTGGACCGAGCGTGAGCGCAACGGCCTGATGAACGAGCTTCGGGACCAGATCGAGCTCGTCTGGATGACCGGCGAACTCCATTTGGAGAAGGCCACCGTCGAGCGCGAGGTGGCCTGGGGCCTGCACTTCTTCGACGAGACCCTGTTCGAGATGCTGCCGGAAGTCCTCTACTCGCTGGAGGAATCCCTGGCCGAGTATTACCCGGACGAGAAGTTCGAGGTGCCGGCCTTCTTCCAGTTCGGCTCGTGGATCGGCGGCGACCGCGACGGCAACCCCTACGTCACCTCGTCGGTGACGCGCGCCACACTTCAACGCAATGCGCTCGCCTCCCTTCGGCGCTATCGCGATGGCGTCACCGCACTCGGCCGCACACTCTCCCTCACCGAGCGCTCGCTCCCCGTGCCGGCATCGTTCAAGTCGGAGCTGGCCCAGTTGCTCACCGAAAGCGGCGACGGGCGCGCCATCGCCAGCCGCAATCCCGGCGAGGCCTATCGCCAGTTCCTCACCTGCATCCTGCGCAAGATCGAGGCGACGATCGCGCGCAACAAAGGCTTACGCTCGACCGGCCCGGACTATCCCAGCGCCGATGGGCTCATCAACGACCTGCGCCACCTCGAGGCCGGGCTCGCCGACGCCAATTGCCCGTCGCTGGCCACAGACCTCGTGCGCCCGGTGCGCCGCATGGTGGAAATCTTCCGATTCTCCACGGTGCGCCTCGACCTGCGTGAGAACACCACGCGCACCACGAAGACCCTGCACGCGCTCTGGCACCAGGCCAACGGCCAGAACAAGACGCCGCCCGCCCTCGATTCGGCGGAGTGGAAGAACTGGCTGCTGGCCGAACTGGCGAGGCCTATGCACGGCGAGCGCTCGTTCGAGAGCCTGCCCGACGACGCCCGCGAGACGCTGGAGACTTTCGCCCTCGTCGGCGAGATGCGCGAGCAGCTCGACCGCGAGGCCTTCGGCTCCTTCATCCTGTCGATGACCCGTTCGGTCCCCGACATCCTCGGTGCGTATCTCCTCGCCAAGGAAGCCGGCAACTTCCTCGATGCCACCGGCACCGAAATCTGCTGCCTGCCGATCGTTCCGCTGTTCGAGACCATCGACGATCTTCGCGCCGCGCCCTCGATCATGAAGGAGCTGTTCTCGATCCCGGTGGTCCGCCGCTCCACCCGCTGGCAGGGCGGCGTGCAAGAGGTGATGATCGGCTACTCGGATTCGAACAAGGATGGCGGCTTCGTCGCCTCGAATTGGGAGCTCTACAAGGCTCAGGACAAGCTGACCCAACTCGGGAAGTCGTCCGGCGTGCCGATCGCTTTCTTCCACGGCCGCGGCGGTTCCGTGAGCCGAGGCGGTGCGCCGACGGCACGAGCCATCGCCGCCCAGCCGCCGGGCTCGATCAACGGGCGTTTCCGCACCACGGAACAGGGCGAAGTCGTCTCGTTCAAGTACGCCAACCGGGGCACGGCGGCCTATCAGATGGAGCTTCTCGCGTCGTCGGTGTTCGACCACGCGCTGAAATCCGAGCGGGAAGCCATCAAGGTCCCGCGCAACGAGTTCGACGACTCGCTGGAAGCCTTGTCCGGCGCGTCGCGCGCGGCCTATGTCAACCTGATCCAGCATCCCGACCTCGTGACCTATTTCCAGGCCGCGAGCCCGCTGGACGAGATCGCGCTCCTCAACATCGGCTCACGCCCTGCGCGGCGGTTCGGCGCCCGGTCCCTGGCGGACCTGCGCGCGATCCCATGGGTCTTCGCATGGTCGCAGAACCGGCACGTCATCACCGGGTGGTACGGTGTCGGGTCCGGCCTGAAGAGCTTCCTCGACGTGCGTGGCGCGCAGGGCGAGGAACAGCTGAAGCGGCTTTTCGCCGAATCGAAGCCGTTCCGCCTCATCCTCGACGAGGTCGAGAAGACGCTGCTGATGGTCGATCTCGAGATCGCCCGCGACTATGCTGGTCTCGTAGCCGACGAGAAGGCTCGCGCCAGCATCTTCCCGCTGATCCAGGCCGAGTATGAGTTGACCCGCGAGATGGCGCTTCGCGTCAGCGGCGGCACCGAACTCGCGGAACGCTTTCCCCTGTTCCGAGATCGCCTCAACGGCCGCCTGCCCACGATCAACCAGGTCAGCCGCGAACAGGTGGAGCTGCTTCGCCGCTTCCGCGCGGAAGAGGATGAGGACAAGCGCGAGGCGGTGAAATCCGCCCTGCTGCTCTCGATCAACTGCATCGCCGTCGGCTTCGGTGCGACGGGCTGACGGTTTTGTAAGGATACCGAGGGCCGGGCACGGCCCTGGGACAGGCGCGAAAGCGTATCCCGACCGGTATGGTGGACCGCGTTTTGCGGTCTCTCACCAACGACCAGAACACGAACCCAAAGGAAGGATTCCCCAATGAGCTTTACCCTGATCCAGCAGGCCACCCCGCGCCTGCACCGCTCGGAACTTGCCGTTCCCGGCTCCAACCCGACCTTCATGGAGAAGTCCGCTTCCTCCAAGGCCGACGTGATCTTCCTCGACCTCGAAGACGCCGTCGCCCCCGATGACAAGGAGCAGGCCCGCAAGAACATTATCCAGGCGCTCAACGACCTGGATTGGGGCACCAAGACCATGATGATCCGCATCAACGGTCTCGACACCCACTACATGTACCGCGACGTGGTCGACATCGTCGAAGCCTGTCCGCGCCTCGACATGATCCTGATCCCCAAAGTCGGCGTGCCGGCCGACGTCTACGCCATCGACGTGCTGACGACCCAGATCGAGCAGGCCAAGAAGCGCGAGAAGAAGATCGGCTTCGAGGTGCTGATCGAGACCGCTCTGGGCATGGCCAACGTGGAGGCGATCGCCACGTCGTCGAAGCGCCTGGAAGCCATGTCCTTCGGTGTCGCCGACTACGCCGCCTCGACCCGCGCCCGCTCCACCGTCATCGGCGGCGTCAACAAGGACTTCTCGGTGCTCACCGACAAGGACGAGGCCGGCAATCGCGAGACCCATTGGCAGGATCCCTGGCTGTTCGCCCAGAACCGCATGCTGATCGCCTGCCGCGCCTACGGCCTGCGCCCGATCGACGGCCCGTTCGGCGACTTCTCCGATCCGGACGGCTACACCTCCGCTGCGCGCCGCTGCGCCGCTCTCGGCTTCGAAGGCAAGTGGGCGATCCACCCCTCGCAGATCGATCTCGCCAACGAGGTGTTCACCCCCTCGGAAGCCGAAGTCACCAAGGCCCGCCGCATCCTCGAAGCCATGGAAGAGGCCGCCAAGGCCGGCAAGGGCGCCGTGTCGCTGGACGGCCGCCTCATCGACATCGCCTCGATCCGCATGGCCGAGGCACTGATCGAGAAGGCCAACGCGATGTCGGCCAGCTGATCGGGTCGCTTCGTAGACATCGCTAAGCAGGACGGCCGCTTCCGAAAGGGGCGGCCGTCCTCGCTTTAGGCCCGAAATGTCCTATCGTCCGCAGCGTATCGCCGGGAGAACAGGCGCCGGGGCTACGTCTTCCCCCTAGGGCAGGACAGCCAAACGGCTCCGATCTCGTCGATCGACAGGGAGAAACCACCATGCATGTGACCATCGAAGACGCTCACAAGGCCATCGAGGCCGCCCGCGCCAAGGCTGTCGAGCTCGACACCCAGATGTGTATCGCGGTCGTCGATTCCGGCGGGAACCTGAAGGCGTTCTACCGGATGGACGGGGCCTGGGTCGGCTCCATCGACATCGCCCAGAAGAAGGCCAAGACCTCGGTTTTCTTCGGCATGATGACCGGTCAGATCGGCCAGTTGTCACAGCCCGGCGGCCCGCTCTTCGGCATCGAGCATTCAAATGAAGGCCTGATCACCTTCCCCGGCGGCATCCCGATCGTCGACAAGGACGGCGAGATGTCCGGCGCCATCGGCGTCAGCGGTTCGAGCGTCGAAAACGACCACGCGGTGGCTCTGGCCGGCGCCAGCGCCGTCGGCGCGACCGAGCTGCCCGCCCACCCCTGGCGGACCTGAACCGGCGAAACCGACGACGCGCATCGGGTGCACCGCACGCGATGAATACCGTCGGTTAAGCATGCGCGCCCTATCACGGTCGCATCACCCCGAGCCGTGACAGGAGCGCCGATGACCCGGGACCAACTCGCCGCCGAACTGAAGCGCATGGCCAATGCGCAGGTCGCCGACATCGAGCGTGCGGTCAAGGACGGCCACCGGACCATCGCCCTCAACGAACTGGCGGATCTGAACCGCCAGTTGAAGGCCTTGGCCGCAGCCGTGAAGGCCCGGCCCGTCGTACGGGCCTGACACGATGGCGTCGGACGCGAGACCGCTTCAGTAGCGCGGATCGCGTCCACGTCCCTCCAAGGGCGGCTCTTCGGACAGTCGCTCCTCGCCGGCGAGACCCTCCGCAGGGGGCTCGCCGCCGACGTAACCACGCTGATCCGGACGAGCCTCGTCGGCAAACGGAACTTCCCGAGGTGGAATCGGAGGCCGCCGGTAAGGCCTCGGCTCACCGTATCCACCCTCCGGCTCGCGCTCGGATCTGAAGCGGTCCGGATGCTCCTCGCAGATCGTCACCCGCTTGATGATTTCCTCTCCCTCCGGCGTGATCCGGCGTCGGATGACGGTCCGGCACGGCTCCGCGAGGCGAGACGGTTCGCGCCCGGGGCGGTAATCCTCGACAGGGGGAGGGGGTAGCCGTTCTCTGGAGAACTCTCGAGGCGATCCATAGGGCTCTGGGAAATCGGCGGCGAGCGCAGGGACGCTGGAGAGCGCCAGGGCTAGGAGGCCGCTGAAGATAGGCGGCCTACGGCGCGTAGCGACGGACAGGAACGGGTTTGCAGCCACGGAACGTCTCCGGAGAGATGACCGCCCCCGCCATGGGTATGCGGCACAGGATCATCCTGCAGCCGAACCGCTGAACCAGAGCAGACGCCACCACTCGGAAAGTATTCATCTGGACGCGTGCCGCGATGGCGCCAACGACCGGCTTACCTCGACGCTCAATTTTCGCCGTCGGCGGCTTTCTGCTTCTCCACCTCGGGCGCGACCTGCCCGAAGTTGAGGACGGCGACCAGGGCGGTCCCGCCAAACACGTTGCCGAGAAGAGTCGGAATGAAGAAGCGCGAGACGTAATCGCCCATCGAGGCATGGCCGCTGAAGACGAGATAGAACGTGTCGACGGATCCGGCCACGATATGGGCGAGGCCGCACATCGACACGAGCCAGGTCATCAGGATGACGATGAACGGCGCCGCCGGGCCGGTGGCAGGCAGCATCCACACCATCAGGGCGATGAGCCAGCCCGCGAACACAGCCTTGATCAGAGTCGTCCAGAACGCCGACTCGATCGTATGGTGGCTGATCGCGGCAAAGGCGGTGTGGATCTCGGATGCGAACGCATCCGAATAGGCGAGGACCGCGGCGATGGCAGCGGTGGCGACCATGTTGCCGACCAGAACGATGCCCCACAGGCGCAGGACGCGCATGAGGGTGGCGACGCTCCGGTCATGGAGCAGAGGCAGGATCGGCGTCAGTGTGTTTTCGGTGAAGAGTTGCTGGCGGCCGAGGACGACGATGAGGAAACCGGTCGCGTATCCCATGCTGGTGATGAGTCCGGCCCATTGAGCCTCCGGGAGATGAGCCTTCAGCACGCCGGGGACGATGAGCGAGAAGCCCATGGTCAATCCCGCCGCGAAAGCCGAGAGGAACAGCGCCCCGCCCGTGCGCCGAAGCTCCTCGTCACCCTCCCGGCGGATCACCTCGTGTAGGATGAAGGCGTCGGGCCGCAGGCCTTCCGCTACGGATTCCTCCCGCTCGACCGCCTCATCCCGCGTGGAGCCTTCGTCTCGCTGCCCCATTCGAGGGACCTCCTGAAAACGGGCTCTATTCCCGCCTTCGACAAGGAAGCCATGGACTCAGGCGACGGTTCCGTCCTTGAGGCGGGCGACGAGGGAATGGACATCTGCCTTCGCCCTCGCCACCGCTTCGGCATCTTTTCCGCGCACCACGATGCGATTGGCGAATCCGTGCTGCGTCATCGACGGATAGGAGCCGATGGATACGCCGTCATGGACCTTGGCGATCTCGGCCAGGGCCGAAGCGTAATTGCCTTCGGGCAGGTTGCCGGCCTCGATCGTCTCCGACAGCACGCGCGCGCCGGTCTCGAGGGTAGGGCCGATCTCGTCGAGCATGGCCTGCATGATCGCCGGCACGCCGGCCATGACGAAGACGTTGCCGATGCGAAAGCCCGGCGCCTTCGAAATCGGGTTGGCGATGAGATCGGCACCCGCCGGAATGCGCGCCATGCGTAGCCGGGCCTCGTTGAGATCTTCCGGCTTGTGGCGCTCAAGCAGCATTGCCTTCGCGCGCGGATCGACATCGATGGTCACGCCGAAGGCGGCGGCCACGCAATCGGCGGTGATGTCGTCATGGGTCGGGCCGATCCCGCCGGTGGTGAAGAGGTAGGTGTAGCGGGTCCGAAGGGCATTGACCGCCTCGACGATCTCTTCCGCCTCGTCCGGGACGATACGGACCTGCCGCAGGTCGATGCCGATGGCCGTACAATAATCGGCAATGGTGCCGATATTCCGGTCTTTGGTGCGGCCGGACAGGATTTCGTCGCCGATCACCAGAATGGCGGCGGTGATGGTAGGGGAAGTGGGGGAAGTCATCGTGGTCCGTGGCGAGCGCGAGGCGGTGATGCCCCAGACCTAGCGCGACGATGCCGAACTGACCATGGCGGGCTCCCTGGCCTGCGTCGACGGCAGCTGATAGGCGCACGGCGTCGTAGCCGTTTCGCGTGCCATTCCCGTCAGGAGTTCCTGTCGATGAGATTTCGCGGTCCGCTGATCGAGGGCCGGCTGGTCCGCCGTTACAAGCGCTTTCTCGCCGATATCGAAGTGGCGGATGGCAGCCTCGTCACGGCGCATTGCGCCAATCCCGGCGCGATGCTCGGCCTCAACCAACCCGGTTCGCGCGTCCTCCTTTCGGCTTCGACAAACCCGGCGCGTAAACTCGGCTTTTCGTGGGAACTGGTGGAAGCCGACTTGCCCGGCGGCCTGCAATGGGTCGGCATCAATACGATGCGTCCGAACGCGCTGGTCGCGGAGGCCTTCGCCGAAGGTCGCCTCGCGCCACTTTCGGAATACGCTTCCCTGCGCCCCGAAGTGCGCTACGGACGCGCCAGCCGGGTCGATTTCCTGGCCACCGGGGAGGGCGTGCCACCCTGTCATGTGGAGGTGAAAAACTGCCACCTTCTGCGCCAACCGGGCCTCGCCGAATTTCCCGACTGCGTGGCCGCCCGCAGCGCGCGGCATATGGTCGATCTCACGGAAGTCGTCGCTCAGGGCGGGCGCGCGATGCTGATCGTCGTGGTGCAGATGCAGGCAGACCGGTTCGATGTGGCCCGCGATCTCGATCCGGCCTTCGACCGTGCCTTCACCGCTGCCATGGCGGGCGGAGTCGAAATCCATGCCTATCGCTGCCGGATCGACCCAACCGAGGTCACCATCGCGGAAGCGATTGCCGTGGTTTCGCGGCTGTCCGGCGGGTGATCGATCGGCGCGTCGGTGGGTCGCGCGATTTCATGGGGCCATCGGCGGATTTCGTGCCATGCTCCCAGCCCTACGACCCAAGGAGACGATGATGGCGACTGAGAAACCACGCGGTGGCCGCGAAGCGAAGAAGCCGAAGAAGCCCGTCGTCAAGACGATCGCCGCTGCCCCCTCCACCAAGGGCACCGTAAGCATCGGCGCCAAGAAGTAAGACCCACAGCCCCGTCAGGCCGGCTATACGCCGCCTGGCGTGGCTTTCGGGCCGGGATCTGGCTAGGTTCGGCCAAGTTCGAGCAGTACGATTTCCGGCGGCACCCCGATACGGATCGGGACGCGGCTCACGCCGAACCCGCCGGACACGATCATGTGTCGTCCCTCATCGACCACATGGCCGTAGGAAAGGTCCTTGCCACGCACGAAGGGTACGAGCGGCGAGGCACCGAAAAACCGGATCTGGCCACCATGGGTATGGCCGGCCAGGGTCAGGGAGACACGCTCGGGCACACGGGGGAAGATGTAGGGCTCGTGCGCCATCAGGATGACCGGCGCATCGTCCGTGACCTGCACCAGCGTGCCGGGGAGATCGTCCCGTCCTCGGCGATCGCCGCGCAGTAGGAACGGCTCCTGGTCCCCAAGCCCTGCGATCCAGAACGGATAGCCATCCTTTTCCAGCCGCAGAGCGATGTTCTCCATGACCGGGATGCCGCGAGCTTCCAGCACGCGCTGAGATTCGACCGGCCCACGCCGCGTCGTTTGGACGATTGTGTCGTCCCACCAATCGTGATTTCCAAGGATAGCGTAGACGCCGAGCGGCGCCCGCAGGCCGTCCACGACGTGGGCGAACTCGACCAGCGGCACCTTCCGTGTCGTCACGCTGGGACCGGATGGATAATCGCCGAGCAGCAGGATGAGATCGGGTTCGAGCCGGTTCGTCGCATCGACGATCTCGGCGATCCGGTCGAGCGGCATGGTCGGCTCGCCGACATGGAAATCGGCGAGGACAGCGACTTTCAGGCTCAACCCATGCGTCCAGCCAGGCAGAACCGGAGCGTATCGCGTCACGACGAGACGGTGGCGCGGCTCGATCACGAAGCCATAGGCGCCCGCCGAGGCCACCAGGGCCGTGCTCGCACCGATCCCGGTTAGGAGCTGCCGTCTTGTCGGCAGAATCAGCATGTCATCGTCCCCGGCGGCAGAGTCGATGCGGATCCATCGTCCCGGGGCGTCTACACATCCAGCGCAGCCAAGTTCCGATGGTTCGACGTCGGTGACCAAGCCCGTGAAGGCTTGGTCGCAATGTTTGGCCGGACGACGTTCGTCTTAAGAAAGATTGGCCTCAGACGAGGGGCGCATCCTCGTGCTGGAAGCGGGAGAGCTGCCGACGAGCGGCAATCTTCCGGGCCGCCTCTTTGGCAGCGGATGCAGAGACGTGAACCGCTGCGGCGAGGGCGGGCAGTGCCACGGGGCGGAAACCTTCGCGATCGGTTACCAGACCGGACGCACGGGGCGTCGACGAAATGGCTGCGCGCTGGTTCTGTTCGGGGCGGGACATGGGAACGGGTCCTGTTTCACGGTGTCGGAACGCCACCAGATCCTCGTTTGTCTGGTTGGCGATCACGCCGGTCTCTCGGGCACCCTCAAGAGGTTCGACCCGGACCGACGCTGTGCGGCACGAGATCCATATGCGGCGAAGGATCATGAACGGGAGCTTAAGGCTAGCCAGAGATGAGCAGGATAGAGTTGTCCAACATCGTCGCTGAGTGACTTTCGACACAGTCAAGGAATAGTGGAAATATAAAAAATTCAATTCCGCAGTGCAATCTAATCTCGCTCGCACTGCGCAAGATCTAGACTTTTCTGTGGCGAAGCCGCCCTATACCACGGGCCTCAGACCTTCCGACGCGATCCAGGCCTCGGTTCGATCCAGGGCACGGGCGAGGCGGTCGAATAACGTGTCGATCTCCTCGTGCGAGATGACCAGGGGAGGGCAGACCGCCACCCGGTCACCGGCGAGGAATCGCACGATCAGGCCCTCGGCCTGCGCGAACGCGACGCAGCGGGCCGCGACGCCGGCCTTCGGCTCGTACTGACGCTTGGATGCCTTGTCGGCGACGATCTCCAGCCCACCGATGAGACCGATGCCTCGCGCCTCGCCGACGATGGGGTGGTCGGCCAAGGCCGAGAGCCGGGCCTGGAAATGAGGGGCCTTCTCGGCAACGCCTTCGACGATGCGGTCGCGTTTGTAGATTTCGATGGTCTTCAGAGCGACGGCGCAGGCGACGGGGTGACCGGAATAGGTGGTGCCGTGGCCGAACGTGCCGAGCTTGGCGCTTTGCGTCACCAGCGCCTTGTAGAGCGGCTCGTCGATGCTGATGCCGCCGAGCGGCATGTAGCCCGAGGTCACCGCCTTGGCGAAAGACAGGCTGTCGGGGCGCATCCCCAGGGCTTCGGAACCAAACCAGGTGCCGAGCCGGCCGAAGCCGCAGATCACCTCGTCGGCGATGAAGCGCACGTCGTAGCGGTCGAGCACGGCCTGGATCTTGGTGAAATAACCGGCGGGCGGGGCGATGGCGCCCCCCGCTCCCATCACCGGCTCGGCCACGAAGGCCGCGACGGTATCCGGCCCCTCGCGCAGGATCAGGGCTTCGAGTTCGTCGGCGAGGCGCTGCGAGAACGCCTCCTCGGTCTCACCGGCCTCGGCGAAACGATAGTGGTGCGGGCATCCCACATGCAGGAACCCCGGCAGCGGCAGGTCCCAATCGGCATGGTTGGCGGTGAGGCCGGTCATGGAGGCGGTGGCGACCGTGACGCCGTGGTAGCCCTTGATCCGCGAAATGATCTTCTTCTTGGCCGGGCGGCCCAGCGCATTGTTGAGATACCAGGTCAGCTTCACCTGGGTGTCGTTGGCCTCCGACCCGGACGAGGTGAAGAAGATCTTCGAGGTCGGGATCGGCATCAGCTCCTTGAGCGTCTCCGCGAGCTCGATCGCCGGATCGTGGCTACGGCCCGAGAACAGATGGGTGAAGGGCAGGCGCGACATTTGCTCGCTCGCCGCTTCCACCAATTCCTCGTTCGAATAGCCGAGCGCCGTGCACCAGAGTCCGGCCATACCTTCGAGATAGGGCCGACCGTCGCTGTCATAGACCCAGACACCGTGGCCGCGCTCCAGCACCAGCGGGCCGGTCTCGCGAAAGGTGGAAAGGTTGGTGTAGGGATGGATCAGCGTTTCGACGTCGCGGGTCGCGAGGTTCGAGAGCATGGGCCTGCCGTTACCTGTGGAAGCGGGCCGGTTCGGCCCCGTGTTCATGCGATGACACACTAGCGACCCGGACCGTCGGTAGAAACCCGTCCGCACAACGCATCGCCGCCCCGTCTTCCGCACCGATTGTCCCGCGCATGCTCGATCCCGCTACTTTCGTGGCCCATCCGGCGCCAGGCCGCGTTTGCGGAACCTGCACCCTGTGCTGCAAGGTCTACGATGTTCCCGCCGTGGAGAGCGTCGCCGGCCAATGGTGCCGGCACACCAAGCAGGGCAGGGGCTGCGCCATCCATCCGACGCGGCCGGACCATTGCCGCGCCTTCCATTGCCTCTGGATGACCGAAGCCTGGCTCGGCGCCGAGTGGAAGCCGGAGAAGGCCAAGATGGTGCTCGCGCTCGATCCGGTGACGAAGAACATGAACGTACAGGTCGATCCCGGCCAACCGAACGCGTGGCGGCGCGAGCCGTATTACGGGCAGCTGCGGCGCTGGGCCGCCGCATCGCTGGCGCAGGACCGCCTCGTCCTCGTCCATCTCAACAAATCCACCACCGTCATCCTGCCGGACCGTGACGTAGCCTTGGGGGTGTTCGAGCCCGGCGACAGGATCGTGCGGCGAGATCGCGCCGGAACCTTCGAAGTCGAGAAGGTGGGAGCCAGCGCGTGAGCGCGACGCGTCCACGCCGTCTCGCCGGCATCCTGTTCGACAAGGACGGCACGCTCATCGATTTCGACCGGACCTGGGGGCCAGCGGCCCATGCGGTCATGGATTGCCTGTCCGGGGGCGACCGTACCCGCTTGGAAGACCTGATGGCGGTGAGCCATTACATCGAGGAGGAGCGACGCTTCCTGCCGACCTCGCCCCTCATCGCCGGCTCGTCCGCCGCCTATGGGCCGCTTTGGGCGAAAGTTCTCGGCCGGCCTGCCGGACCTGATCTCTATGGAGAGATGGACCGGCTGTTTCGCCGCGAAGGGCTGGCGCATCTATGCCCGATCGGTGATCCGGCCGGGATGGCACGCTATCTCGTCGGTGCCGGCTACGCGCTCGGCATCGCCACCAACGATGCCGAAGCCTCGGCGCGGGCGCAGGCTGATGCCCTCGGCCTCACACCCCATCTCTCCTACGTCGCGGGCTACGATTCCGGGCATGGGTCCAAGCCGGAACCCGGCATGGTCAGCGCCTTCGCCGCGAATCTCGCCGTCGCCCCGAGCCGCATCGCCATGATCGGCGATTCGCCTTACGACCTCGTCGCCGGGCGCGCAGCCGGTGCCGTGACCGTCGCCGTACTGAGCGGGCCCATGGGTGAGGCAGCCCGCGAGATCATGACGCCGCTCGCCGACCATGTGGTCGCCTCGATCCGCGATCTCGCCGACTTACTCGCCAGGATCGCCGATCAGGAACGAGCGAGTGCAGACGGGTCGCAACCTGGACGGTAAGTGAGGCCTTCACCGATCCGGCCGTCCCGGATGGAAGGGGAATATTTACCCGGAAACGTCACATCTGCGCGTGTCGCTTCCCGACGACAGGCCCGGCCTATCCGGCCACTTCGGCGATGGCGGCAAGACGCCGTCTTTCGCCGGAGATTTCACCAGCCTGAAGACCGGCTGGGTCGAGGGGGCGATCGAAGCGGGCCTGCGAGCGGCCCGGCAGATCGACCCGCTGGTCCAGGCGGAAGGCCGCCCGGTGATCCGTCAGAGGCTCTGACGCAGGGACACCGAAGTAACTCAGCCGCTGGAATCGGCGCGGGCGACGTCGCGCCATTTCAACACGAGCTGCTCGAAAGCCGCGATATCGTCCGGAGGCAGCGTCCCGAGGGTACGGGCGACATAGGCTTTCTGCGCGGAAATCCCACGGGCTGCGATCTCCGTACCCGCCGGGGTGAGGTGGAGCGCATGCGAGCGCCGGTCACCCGGGATGGCGTGGCGCTCGACGAAACCGGCCTGGACGAGGCGGTCGATGAGGCCCGAGACATTGCCCTTGGTGACGTAGAGCCGCGCGGCGAGATCCTGCTGTGTCAGCCCCTCGCGTTCGGTGAGGGTCGAGAGGACGTCGAATTGCGGAATGGAGAGCCCGAGGCCGCGCAGCTCGGTCGCCATCGCGGCGGTCACCCTCCGGTTGAGGCGGATGAAGCGGAACCAGACCCGCAGCGGGTCGTCCGATCGAGCATCGGTCACGGGATTTTCGGTCGCTGCGGTAAAGTTCATGTCGACGCCGCTATAGCAGAAGCAGGCGGCATCGAAAGCACGACGTAACTCGCGGGTGGCGTCGCCATGCGAGGCCCGGTAAAGCTCATCGCTCAGGCGCGCGGGCACGACCTCCCTGCGGCGCGGCGATCTCCCGGACAGCGATTTCATCCGTATCATGCGTCGTTCGCTTATCGAGGAGCCCATCACCCGCGCCGGTCCGCTCTCGCGCGGAACGGCGATCCTGTCGGTCCTCGTCACCCTGTTCGCCCTCGTTCTGGTGCGTGATCCGCGGGCGGAAGAAGGGCCCGCGCTGGTCACGCTCGGGTCCGGCCTATTCCTGGCGGTCCTGGCGATCGGCTTTGCCCTCTTCGCCTTCGTCCGGGTGTGGCGCGAGGGTGCGCGCGGTTTGGGCGGAGCGATCGCGGGTCTCTTCCTCGCGGTGATACTCCTCGGATATCCGGGCTTCGTCGGGCTGCGCAGCCTGCGCCTTCCCGCCATCACCGACGTCACCACCGATACCGAGAACCCACCTGCCTTCTCGCGCTCGCATGCCGCCTTCGCTGCCCGCGAAGGGCATTATCCTCCCGATCCCGGGCCGGAAGCGCGAACGGCACAGCGCGCCACCTATCTGCAGGTCGCCCCACTTACCCTCGACCTCGACGCCAACGCCGCGTTCGAGCTGGCTCGCAAAGCAGCGGTGAACCGTAAATGGCAGATCGTCGAGGCGATCCGCCCCGGTGGCAGGATCGGCAATGGCCGGATCGAGGCTGTGACGCGCGGCCTCATCCTCAACCTCGCCAGCGACATCACGGTGAGAGTGCGACCGCGGGCGGACGGAGCCCGGATCGACGTGCGTTCGGCGTCCCGCATCGGCGACCGCGATTTCGGCGCCAATGCCGACACCATCCGGGCCTATCTCGACGAGGTCGCGAACCTCGCCATCGCCGTCAAGTGAGTGGTCAGGCCGGCGCGTAGACACCTTCCAGCCTGGCCGGACCATCGGTGACGATGAGCCCGCGCTCAACCAGGTCTTCCAGATGGGCGAAGACGGACAAAGCCGCGGCGCCCTGCAGGGCCGGGCTCAGGCCCTGATAGATCGTGCCGACGATGGAGCGGATGTCGCGGTCGCCCGCCTCGATCCGGCTGCGGATCGCATTTTCGCGCTGGCGCCGATGGGCGGCGAGGCCCCGGACGAAGCGCCGCGGATCGCGCACCGGACCGCCATGGCCGGGCCAATAGATCGTCTCGTCACGTCCGCGCAAAGCCTCGAGCGACGCCATGTAGGCACGCATCGATCCATCGGGTGGCGCTACGATGGTGGTGGACCACGCCATGACGTGGTCGCCCGAGAACAAGGTCGCTTCCTCCGGTAGGGCGAAGGCGAGATGGTTCATGGTGTGGCCGGGCGTTTCGACCGCCTGAAGCGTCCAGCCCGGCCCCTCGAGCGTGTCGCCCTCTCCCATCTGACGGTCGGGTCGGTGGTCCCGGTCGGCGCTGGCGTCGAGATGCGGAAACTCGCCCTCCGCCAGATCCCTCGCGGCGCGATGGGGCCCGCAACCGACGATGGGCGCACCCGTCTCCGCTTGCAGCAGGCGCGCGCCGGGGGAGTGGTCGCGATGGGTATGGGTGACGACGATGGCAGTGAGCCGCTCCCCGGCGATGGAGGCGATCAGAGCCGCTACGTGACCGGAATCGACCGGACCTGGATCGATGATCGCGACCTCGCCCCGTCCGACGATGTAGCTGCAGGTGCCGCTGGACGTGAACGGGCTGGCATTGGGACAGATCCGCCGGCGTACCAACGGCGAGAGGCTCACCGTCTCGCCGTTTGCCGGCGCGGCGCCGTCGAAACGCGGATCCGTTCCTGCCTCGCCGTCGTCACTGGTCTTGGTCATGCGGCACCCGGAACGATCACACTCTCGTCCGGCCCTACGCCATAGCGGACCGAGCCACAACGCACCCCGAGCCGTGCCCAAGGCCGGTCTCAGCGCGTGAAAGGCGAGGACACCACAACGCGGACGTCGGCGAAGCCCTCCGCACGGTCCTGTCCTCGCTGGACTTCACCGAAGCCGCCTGTCCCCGCCGTGGTACCCATCTGGGCCAGCCGGACGCGGGGCGCGCGGTCAAACGTCCGCCCGGCCTGCCGAGTATCCCCACCGGAGGCGCGGGCATCCGCCTCGCGCCGGACGACGTCGATCTTGCGATCGATCAGGTGACGCTCATGGCGGGACAGGATGCCCGCCTCGCGGAAATCCACCATCGTGTAGCCACCAGGCCGCGTGGAGACCACCACACGGGCGCTCGATGGGGTTGCGACCACGTCGCCCACCTGCGCAGTCAGGTCGCGTTCGATCGGCAGCGGCGTCGCCGCCCCGCCTTCGGGCTGGCAGGAGCATTGGTCGACGAGCTTCCTGCGGTAGAGATGGGCGACCTTGAGAGCTCGGTAGGGCTGCCCGTCGAGGCTGACGGCCCGGTCCAGTTCGTTCTGCCGGGCGCCGAGCGTGTATAGGCTGGTTGCCGCGTTGGGGCAGGCCGCCGCACAAGCTGCCTCGTGGAGAGGAATGTCGGCGCGTGAGGCCAGCCGCCCGAGCGGGAACAGGTAGCCGTCACAAGCCCGGACGCAGACCGTACGCGCCCCGAGCGCCGAGGCGACCAGGCCAGCCGATGACGAGCGGCTCTTCCGATCAGCGGATGGCCGGTCGAGGCGCACCAGGCGAGGCGTGTGGCGAGGCGGGGCGAGCCTCGTGATACGGTTGGTATCGGGCAGGGACGCATAGCGCGGACGCGCCGGGCGCGGCACGGGAACGGGTTCCGGCCGGATCCTTACGGCCGGTCCGAGGAAGATGTCCTCGAAGAAGCTGAAGATACCCCCCTGCTCGGAGGCCCGAACGAGGCTCGATCCGGCGACGACACCGCCGATGCCGAGGATCAAGCCCGCCATAAGAGGGCCGACGACTCGCTGACGCGGCGCAATGGCCGTCCTCGCGACATGTGGGTATGCGACCCGCATCGCTTCCTCATCCTTCAGTAACCATCCGGTAGGACGTGCGTCCTGCCTAGGCTTGAGGAGAAGGGCTTCGCAACGGGGCAGACCACCGAGCCGCGTGAAACCTTTGGTTGAGTTGACACCTCCCAGGTCGCGAGAAGACGTCCCGCGGCATGGCGTTTTGAGCACGCCATGAACACACGCTGTCACACCGGTGGAGACGGAGAAGCCCCCTCTATCTTAGCCTTTGTTTTCCATTATAGCCGATGCTATATGCCTTGCAGGGTGCAGTGCGGCATTCGTGATTCGGCTCATCGGAAAACGCGGTATGGACAGGCTCAACGAGGATCGGGCGTGGCGCTTCAGCCGCGACACGCAGGAACAGCCGAGCCTCGGTCGCATGAACGGCAGCGTACCGGTTCTAGCGAACGGGAGCTGGCTGCGACGCCTGCTGGCCTTCCTGGGCCCCGGCTACATGATCTCCGTCGGCTACATGGATCCGGGAAATTGGGCCACCGACATCGCGGGTGGTTCGCAGTTCGGCTACACGCTTTTGGCCGTCATCCTGCTTTCCAACTTGATGGCGATCGTGCTGCAGGCCCTCTCGGCCCGTCTCGGCATCGCCACCGGCCGCGACCTCGCCCAGGCCTGCCGTGATCATTATCCACGGCCCGTCAGCTTCGTCCTATGGATCGCCTGCGAAGCCGCCATCGTCGCCTGCGACCTGGCCGAAGTCATCGGCACTGCCATCGCCCTCAAGCTGCTGTTCGGCATTCCTCTCGTCATCGGCGCGATCATCACCGCCCTGGACGTCTTTCTGATCCTGCTCCTGATGCGCCGCGGGTTTCGCGCCCTCGAGGCGTTCGTCATCGCGCTGTTACTGGTGATCTTCGTATGCTTCGGCATACAGATCGCCCTAGCCGCGCCTCCGGTCCAGGCGGTGCTCGCGGGCTTCATCCCCTCGTCGCAGATCGTCACCAATCCGGCCGCGCTCTACATCGCCATCGGCATCATTGGCGCGACCGTAATGCCACATAATCTCTACCTGCACTCGTCCATCGTACAGACGCGAGCCTATCCGCGTACCGAGGAGGGGCGTCGCGGCGCACTGAGGTTCGCGGTGACGGATTCGACCATCGCGCTGATGCTGGCGCTCTTCGTCAATGCCGCGATCCTGATCATGGCCGCCTCGGTGTTTCATGCCACCGGGCGAACGGACGTGCAGGAGATCGAGCAGGCTTATGAGCTGCTGTCGCCGTTGCTGGGGGCTGGCATCGCCTCCACCTTGTTCGCCGTGGCGCTGCTCGCTTCGGGGCTCAACTCCACCGTCACCGCGACGCTGGCCGGCCAGATCATCATGGAAGGCTTCCTGCGCCTGCGGATTCCCGATTGGGCCCGGCGCCTGATCACACGTGGCATCGCTATCGTGCCGGTCGTGATCGTGACGGGACTCTACGGGGAAGACGGCACGGCCCGGTTGCTGGTGCTGAGCCAAGTCGTTCTGTCGATGCAATTGCCCTTCGCCGTCATCCCCCTGGTCCGCTTCGTATCGGACAAGCAGAAGATGGGTGCGCTCGTCATTCCCGCTTGGCTGAAAATCCTCGCCTGGGTGATCGCCGCGATCATCGTGGTCCTCAACGTCAAGCTTCTGGTGGATACCGTCAGCGGCGCCTGAACCAAGTCAGTCATCGCCGGTCTTCCCGAGGGAAGGGCGGAGTACAGCGTTTCCGACCGTTACCGACCGGGCCGCCCAGCGGGCCCGGACGCAAGAACTTTATCTAAGAACATAGCATAGGCTATACTATCGAGGTCAGGCGTCGATGATCAGCAGAAGGGCTTTTCGGAGGTGGCGGGTGGGATTGGCGGGCGCTTTCGCAGTGAACCTCACTTACCCGATCGCCTCGCCCGCTTGGTCGGAACCCTCGGCGACAGGAGCCCTTGACGATCGCCCGGCGCAGTCCGCCGCTCTGGAGGACGACAGACCGCCCTCGATCCAATCCTCACTCGGTGCATTCGGCGATCCCGGCGGCTTCCGCCGAATGCTGGCGCCGCGCGGCATCACCTACAACCTACTTTATACGAACGAGGTTCTGGGCAACATCAGCGGCGGGGTGAGGCAAGGGCCGATCCATGCCGGTAAGTTCGAGGCGGCGATCAGCGTCGATCTCGACCGGTTTGCCGGTTGGAGGGGCTGGAGTGCGTTCGCCAACGTCTTCCAGATCCACGACACGGGCGGCCTGCGTGATCGCAGTTTTCATCGCCTGATCACGGTAAGCAATATCGAAGCCTATCCCTCGACACGCCTTTCAGAGCTCTGGCTGGAGCATGCCTCGGAGGACCAGCTCTTCAACTTTCGGATGGGGCAACTCGTGGCGGATGGCGAGTTCTTCGCCTCCGACACCGGAAAAATCTTCCTGAGCAACGATTGGCCGACCATCACCGGAGCGAACCTACCAAGTGGCGGCCCTGCCTATCCCCTATCGACTCCCGGACTGCGGCTGAGCTGGACGCCCAACGCCTCAATGAGCGGGCTTATTGCGGTGTTCAACGGCGACCCCGGCGATCAGGCCAGCGTCAACCGGACCGGATTGAATTTTCGCCTGAACGATCCGCCGCTGCTGATGGGCGAGATCCAGCTTCGCGCAGTACCCGGCCCGAGCGGGCTCACTAGGAGCCTGAAGCTCGGAGGATATCAGCATTTCGGGCGTTTCGACGATTACCGCTACGACCGGAGCGGGCTTTCCCTGGCGAGCATCCATAGCAGCGGATCACCGCGCCGACATAGTGGAACGAGTGGCGCCTATGCGGTGATCGACGCGCAACTCTACCGACCGGAGGGCGCTGATCAGGCCGACGGCGTGGCCGTTTATGCCCGCCTATCCGGCAGCCCGTCGGACCGGAACCTCATCGGCCTTTGGGCGGATGGCGGCATCGTTTTCTCTGGGATGGTGCCCGGCCGGCCGGAAGACACCTTCGGCCTCAGCTTCATCTACGCGCGTATCGGCGACCATGCCCAGCGCTACGATCGGGATCGATTGTCTTTCGACACTGACTTCCACCCGGTCCGCAGCTACGAAGCCTCTATCGAACTGACGTATCAAGCAGTGGTGGTGCCCGGTTGGACGATCCAACCGGATATCCAGGTCGTCATCAATCCCGGCGGGGGTATCGCAGACCCCACGCGCCCGAACCAACGGGTCAAAGGTGGCGTGGTGCTCGGACTACGCTCCACACTCACCTATTGAGCGCACTGTATCAGCGCCGCTCGTTGCGACGGACGCGGACCGGTACGGGCTGAGGAGCGGGCGACCCATTTTCGATCGCCTCTACGACTCCGCGAGCGGCCGCAGCGACCGCATCGAGAAGGCGTCGTGCAAGGGATGCGGCCAGCGACTCTCTCATCAGAATGTATCCGTGTTCGGGAACAGGTGACGAACGCTACATCGGACACCGGGTTCCACATCAGCGTCAACCACTATGTGGGTCGTCACTCCCGAAACCGACAAGAGTCTCGCCGATATGACGCATGCGAGCAGTGCGCTGGGCAAGGGATCGTCTCGGCGCAATCCGGGCCAGGACGATGTTCGGATATTTTCCAGGGTGCGTCGGCGTGTCTGTCTGCGCTTCCGCGACCCGCTGGTTTCGCCTCGGTAACCAATCGTGACCGCTTTGTGTCAAAGTCAGGAACCGGTCGGATAACTTGGCGTTATTGATGTCATGAGGTCGCGGCACAGGTCGCACCAGCTTCACAAGGATCGAGACCATGCTTGGTTGGGCTGTAACATTTCTCGTCGTGGCCCTCGTGGCCGCTCTGCTTGGTTTTGGTGGTATTGCCGGCACCGCGATGGAAGCCGCAAAGCTCGTCTTCTTTGTCGCTATCGTTCTGTTCGCCATCTCGGCCGTCATTGGCCTGATGCGCGGCCGCTCGCCGACACTCTGACGATTGGACGTGTCGGTGCAGTCAGACCGACAACCCAGACACCAAGAAAGCCGCCGGATTGCTTCGGCGGCTTTTCTACAGAGCGAAGACCGTCACACACTCCACCCGTGCCGGTGCACACTTTAGCGCTGAGGCAGGTGGGCTAGATTATTTCTCATCGAAGGGCTGACCGGAGGCATCGTCCATCCGGGCGATCAGATCTCGAAAGCGATCCGGAACGGGTTGCTGGACAATCGTGTCGTACATGGCCCGCAGATGCATGCCGATCCGTTTCTGGGTGAGGTCACTCAGGCTGTGAGTTTCGGGGCTATGTAGTTTCGGCTCACGTTCTAGCTCAAATCGCGTCTCCGCCAGGGAGATGCGGACCGTTTCGTCCTCGTCCATTCGGTTATCCCCTTGATGCCACGCGGTGGCATCGCCGCGATTGTTTTGCGGCTTGACATAAGTCATGGCTGCACCTGCAACGCAGCGCGATACAAACGGTTCCGGGCTCGCGGAACACAGCCCATCGAACCGCGTTATGGCGGTGGCGACCATAAAGAACGGCAGTGCCAAGGGGATCTAATGTCGACAGCTCAACTCGTCGTGCAACATCTGCCGTATCTGCGCCGCTACGCGCGGGCACTGACCGGCAGCCAGGTCGCCGGCGATGCCTATGTGGCCGCCACGCTGGAAACGCTCGTCAACGAGCCGGACACGCTCGGACGCAGCACCAACGTCAAGGCGGACCTTTTCCGAGTCTACACCCGCATCTGGAATTCCCTCTCGGTCAACGGCCAGAGCGATCAGGTTCAGCATGATCTACCGGCCGAAGTTCGGCTGGGGCAGATCACCCCGCTGCCGCGCCAGGCGTTCCTGCTGTCGTGCCTCGAAGGCTTCTCCGAAGAGGACGCTGCGGTAATCCTCGAAGTCGACGTGACACAGGTGCGTGACCTCGTCGACGAAGCGGGACGCGAACTGGCGGCCGACATGGCCACGGAAATCCTCATCATCGAGGACGAGCCGCTCATTGCCATGGACTTGGAAGCCCTGGTCGAAGGGCTCGGCCACAACGTCATCGGCGTCGCCCGGACACGGACCGAAGCGATCAAGATCGCATCAGAGGGATCGCGTCCTGGTTTGATCCTCGCGGACATTCAGCTTGCCGATGGCTCTTCGGGGCTCGACGCGGTGAACGATCTGTTGAAGACGTTCGAGGTGCCGGTGATCTTCATCACCGCCTATCCCGAGCGCTTCCTCACCGGCGAGCGGCCCGAGCCCGCCTTCCTGATCGCCAAGCCGTTCCAGCCCGCCAACGTTTCGGCGGTGATCAGCCAAGCTCTGTTCTTCCAGCAGAGCGCCCGTCGCCGCGAGAAGACCGCCTGATCGTCCGACAGTCACAGACATCACCGGTGAATCAGAAAGCCCCGATCCTCCATCGGGGCTTTTCCGTTTTCGCTCGGTCAACCGATCAATAAAAACGGGCCGGACGAATGTCCGACCCGTGAAAAGTTTCCGGCCAATGCACAAGGGGAATGCGGGGGGAGGACCAGGCGGCCGGGTGATTTGGTAACGAACATGATGCAACAGGGTTCCAAAAAATGCGGCTTCGGCCATTTTGGCCACGCGCGTGGTTTTCCCGCCACGCGCCTTAACGGGAGGTACCCTGGTCCCGGAAGAATGTTTGCAACAACGAGCCCGTCGTTTACTGGCCGTAAAGTTTTTAGACCAGTCAAGGAACTCGCGACGATCAGGTCGCGTTATCCAGCATCCTGTCAAGCTCCGCTTGGAGATTACGACAATGCTTCGGTCTGGATTGATCCTGAGTGTCGGTGGACCGGCTGCCCTCCTGACGATGCTTGTCTTGCCGGTCGTTCAGCGCGAAGCAGACCGCTGGTCGCATCCCGCTGCGACGAACCAGCAGGCCCCCGCGAGCTTGACGCCGGCCATCATTCACTCACCGGCGCAGATCGGTGGAAGCGACATCGCCGTGCTCCATGTGACGACGGCGATCTCGAATGAGCGCAGGGCACCGGCGTTCTCGTCGGACCAGGATATCGTCTCGACGGAAAAGCCCGTGCTGAAGCCTCGCAGAACCATGAGGGATGGCTGTGAGGGAGCAATCAGCTCTTTGGCCGGCCCCGAAGCACGCCGCATGATCCCAGGCCGCTGCATCGCATAAGCAACAGACCGACACTGAACTTCGAGACCCGCAAGCCCTTCGTTGATGACGGAGGGCTTTTTACTGTTGCACCTTATAGTACGAACGAACTGAATATTCGGCCGCCTCAAACAAGAAAGGCGCGCACCGGATCTCGGTACGCGCCTTGTCTCTTCCAACAAATGGAGTTTAGTCTTCGCCGGACCGGCCGGGTGTGGTCGACTGACCGCCCTTGCGTCCCGCGGACGAAGCAAGCTCGCGATCCTGAGAAAACGATCGCTTTTCCGCCGGAACACTCCGTCCACCTTTGCTCGCGATCTCGCGTTGCCGCTCCAGATCCATCGATGCAAAACCTCGCTTTGAGGTAGAATTTCCTGATGCCATCAGCGCCTCCTCAGCATGTGGTTCTCGAAGATGACAACCTTCGCCAATATCGATGGTTCCTCGGCCAACCTTGCTGAAGACAAATGCCTGCCGCCATTTAATCCATGCCGGCTGGTCATTGCGAGAAAGCGCCTGGATACCGCGACAACCCGCCTCAGATGCAACGAATCATCGACGGTGACGTATGTCAGCGCGCGAGGCCGCCCCTCTTCGCCGTGAGAATGCGCGGGGCTGGACAATGCCTGGGCAAACCGCATGGATGTGCGGGATGAAGGCGCCCATCGGTCGGCGTCTTCCAGCGGAGCGCTCAGAATGGTCGTCCCATCATGACCCTCGACACCGAGGTCTCGTCACTCCGACAGGTGCCGCTCTTTCGCGGGGTAGAACCGTCCCGCCTGAAGCTCCTGGCCTTCACCAGTGAGCGGGTGCATTTCGAAGCGGGGCAACAGCTCTTCGCCCGCGGCGATGTGGCGGATGCCGCGTATCTCATTCTCGACGGTTCAGCCGCCGTCACCATCGACGGGCCGTTCGGCCCATTCCGGCTCGCCCTTCTCGGGTCGAACGCGTTGGTCGGCGAAATGGGCATCCTGGCCGACCAGCCGCGCTCCGCCACCGTGCAGGCCGACACAGCGATCACCGCCTTGCGGATCGACAGGACGGTGTTCCTCGAATTGCTGGCTCAGTTTCCGCAAATCAGCATCGCGGTGATGCGTGAACTCGCGCTGCGTCTCGAACATACGAACCAGCAGCTGGCGGAACGGCGCAGCTGAGGCGGCACCGTCAATCCGTCGGATAGGTGATGAATTCCATCAACGAACCATCGGGGTCGCGAAAATAAACGCTGATCCCCGTGCCGGCGGCGCCATTGCGCTCGATAGGACCGAGTTCGACCGGGACGCCCTTCGCCGCGAGATGCGTGAGCGCGTCGTCGATGGACCCCGACCACCGAAAGCAAAGATCACTGCCGCCCGGCATCACCGGACGTTCGGCCAGCGGAGTCGGCGACAGGCCGGGGCCGTGGACGTTCAATTGAACGCCGCCGAACCGATAGGCGAAGCCCTTCCCGCGAGCGATCACCTCCGCGCCCAGCACGTCGCGATAGAACGCAGTCGAGCGCTCCCAATCGGAGACGTGGATGACGCAATGGTCGAGATGAATCGCCGGTGCGAGGTCGGCGAGGGGCTCGTCGACCTCGGTCGTGGTGAAGGTTTGCGTATCGGCCATCGCGTCGTCTCGGTTTCCGGCGGCCCTGCCGCATCGGGGTCGAGCATGCCCCGCCCGGCCCGGCGGAGCAACGCAGCTTGCCTCACCGCATCGACCAGACTCAACCTGAGATAAAGTTATCGAGCTCGAGAAGGGCAACTCAACCGGGAACACCACTCGATGGGATGGGAGCCCTAACCGAAAGTTCGGTTTCAGGGCGCACTCGAGATCGCGATGCTTGTCGTCCGCATGTACGGCGCCCCGGAGACCATCGTTCGTCACGATATCAACGCAACGTGAAGATGGGACAGCGGCCCAGCCTTCGACATTCCGTAGCTACGCAGCCTCGTCCTCGGTAGGCGGGCCGATAGCGATGGGATCAGCCTCACGGTCGATGTCGCGAAACACCCGAACCTGCGGGCCGGGCTCGGAACGACATTCCCAGTGATCAGGCCTTCCTGCCGGCACACAGCTTGAGACGAGCGAGCGGGACGGAAAACGGCTCGGCGTCAGCGTGCCGAACGATCAAGATCAGCTGAGCCAGACGAGCTGAATCCGCGAGCACTGCCTCTCGTAAAGCGGAGATGGCGGGCATGTTCCCTCCTGCTGCGACGTGAAAGACACAACATCGTCGGCCATCGGACGGTAGTCATGAGGGCAATGATCCGCCCGACGACCACTTTCGTGGAGCCCTCGATGCATATCCGCCGTGTCCTTCTCAGCCTGCTCGTCATCGCTCCATTGGCCGCATGCAATTCTCGTGGGCCCATGACCGTGGCGCAGGATGACGAGGCCGCCTGGTATACGGGTTCGATGCCGGATAAGCCCTACGACGTGCCGCTGGTGGATACGTCGCGGCTCGATCCGAAATATCGTCGGCAGGTCGTTCGCTATACCGGGGCGGAAAAGCCGGGCACCATCGTCGTCGACATCGACAACCGCCAGCTCGCCCTGGTGCAGGAGGACGGCACGGCCCAGCAATACGGCATCGGCGTCGGAAAGCTCGGCTTCTCCTGGAAAGGCGAAGCGAAGGTCGGACGAAAGGGCGTGTGGCCGGATTGGAGCCCCACCACCACGATGGTCTCCCTCAACCCCGACCTGCCAAGGACCCGCAAGGGCGGGGTGGACAATCCGCTGGGGGCCCGCGCCCTCTATCTCTACCAGAACAATCGGGACATCCTGTTCCGCATCCATGGCACCAACGAACCCTGGAGCATCGGTGAGCAGATGTCTTCCGGCTGCGTCCGCATGCTGAACGAGGACATCGTCGATCTGTTCGAGCGCGTCCCCGTCGGCACGCGGGTGCTGGTCAAGCGCAACGGAAAATATCGCGCCTGAATGCCAAGCCAAGCCGTCGGCATGGCGGGTTCGACCCACGTTCCTGGAGTTTTGGAATGCGGTTTCGTGCGAATGACGGGTGATGTTCACCGGGTCATTCGATGATGCCGCCCGATCCCCGTCGGGGGGCCTCAGCAACCAGCCACGAGCCGACAGATAGACGAATCAGCTTCCCGCTCGTCGAGCATAGGCAGGAAGATGTCTTAACCCTGTGTCATGATCGCATGACAAATCCGGCTGCCCGTTACGCGTGATGACCGGCTAAGGGCCGTTCATCTTGCATTGCAGCATGCAATGGTTCAACGGGGCATCTAGGGGTATGACATCCCCGATTGTTGCAAGCGGATCATTGGCGATGGCGAAGTGGGTCTACTCGTTCGGCGACGGCAAGGCGGAGGGTCAATCCTCCATGCGCAACCTCCTCGGAGGCAAGGGCGCAAACCTCGCCGAGATGTCCAATCTCGGTCTCCCAGTGCCTCCGGGTTTCACCATCACGACTGAAGTCTGCACCTGGTATTACGACAACGATCGTCAGTACCCTGCGGAACTGAAGGCCGAGGTCCAGGCCGCGCTCGATGCTGTCGGAGCTCTTACCGGCCGCGGCTTCGGTGACCCGAAGAACCCGCTTCTCGTCTCGGTCCGCTCCGGTGCTCGCGCTTCCATGCCGGGCATGATGGACACGGTGCTGAATCTCGGCCTGAACGACACCACCGTCGAAGCCTTGGCCGAAGGCTCCGGCGATCCGCGCTTCGCCTACGATTCCTACCGGCGCTTCATCACTATGTACTCGAACGTGGTGCTCGATGTGGAGCACCACGCCTTCGAAGAGGCGCTGGAGCATTACAAGGAGACCAAGGGCTTCAGCCTCGATACCGAACTCGGTGCCGAGGACTGGAAGCACATGATCGGTCTCTACAAGAAGATCGTCCGCGACGAGCACGGCGCCGACTTCCCGCAGGGTGCCGAAGACCAGCTCTGGGGCGCCATCGGCGCGGTGTTCAGCTCGTGGATGATTCCGCGCGCCAAGAAGTACCGCGAGCTCAACGGCATCCCCGAGAGCTGGGGCACGGCTGTCAACGTCCAGGCCATGGTGTTCGGCAATATGGGCGACACCTCGGCTACGGGCGTCGCCTTCACCCGCAACCCCTCCACCGGCGAGCGCGCGCTCTACGGCGAGTTCCTCATCAACGCCCAGGGCGAAGACGTGGTGGCGGGCATCCGCACCCCGCAGGACATCACTGAGAAGGCACGGATCGAGGCCAAGTCCGACAAGCCGTCGATGGAGCGGGCGATGCCCGAATCCTATGCCGAGCTGGTACGGATCTATGGGCTGCTCGAGACCCATTACCGCGACATGCAGGACATGGAGTTCACCATCGAGAGCGGAAAGCTCTGGATGCTCCAGACCCGCAACGGCAAGCGCACCGCCAAGGCGGCTCTGCGCATCGCCGTGGATCTCGCCGCCGAAGGCTTGATCACCGAGGAGGAGGCGATCGGCCGGGTAGAGCCCGCCGCCCTCGACCAGCTGCTCCACCCCACCATCGACCCGAAAGCCGAGCGCAAGATCATCGCGTCCGGCCTGCCGGCATCGCCCGGCGCGGCCACCGGCGAGATCGTGTTCAACTCCGAGGATGCCGAGGCCGCCCGCAAGGCCGAGCGCAAGTGTATTCTCGTGCGGATCGAGACGAGCCCCGAGGACATCCACGGGATGCACGCCTCCGAGGGTATCCTCACCACGCGCGGCGGCATGACCTCGCACGCCGCCGTGGTCGCCCGCGGCATGGGCAAGCCCTGCGTCTCGGGCGTCGGCACGATCCGCGTCGATTACAAGGCCGGCACCCTCACGGTGGCGGGCACGACGCTGAAGGCCGGCGACAAGATCACCATCGACGGCTCCACCGGCCAGGTCCTCCTCGGCGAAGTGAAGATGCTGGAGCCGTCGCTCTCCGGTGAATTCGCGACCCTGATGGGCTGGGCCGACAAGGTCCGCACCATGAAGGTGCGCACCAATGCCGACACGCCCACCGATGCCCGCGCCGCCCGCAACTTCGGGGCCGAGGGTATCGGCCTGTGCCGTACCGAGCACATGTTCTTCGAAGGGGACCGCATCGTCGCCGTTCGCGAGATGATCCTCGCCGACGACGTCGAAGGCCGCCGTTCGGCCCTGGCAAAGATCCTGCCCTATCAGCGCCAGGATTTCGTCGAGCTGTTCACGATCATGTCCGGCCTGCCGGTGACGATCCGCCTACTCGATCCGCCGCTGCACGAGTTCCTGCCGCATACCGATGCGGAAGTGCGGGACGTCGCCAAGAGCACCGGCGTGTCCGAGGAGAAGCTCCGCCGCCGGATGACCGAGCTGCACGAGTTCAACCCGATGCTCGGCTTCCGCGGCTGCCGCCTCGCCATCGCCTTCCCGGAGATCGCGGAGATGCAGGCCCGCGCCATCTTCGAGGCCGCCGTCCAGGCCGCCAAGGAGACGGATGCCCCCGTCACCGCCGAGATCATGGTTCCGCTGGTCTTCACCCAGATGGAGTTCGACATCGTCAAGGCGCGCATCGACGCCATGGCGAAGGCCGTCACCGACGAGACTGGCGCGACGCTGTCCTATCAGGTCGGCACCATGATCGAGTTGCCGCGTGCGGCCCTTCGCGCCGGGGACATCGCCAAGACCGCCGAGTTCTTCTCCTTCGGCACCAACGACCTGACGCAGACCGCGCTCGGCATCTCGCGCGACGACGCCGCGACGTTCCTCGGGGCCTATACCCAGAAGGGCATCCTGTCCGCCGATCCCTTCATCTCGATCGATCAGGAAGGCGTGGGCGAACTCGTTCGCATTGGCGTCGAGCGGGGCAGGGCGGTCCGTCCCGACATCAAGCTCGGCATCTGCGGCGAGCATGGCGGCGATCCGGCCTCGATCCATTTCTGCCAGGAGGTCGGGCTCGATTACGTTTCCTGCTCGCCCTATCGCGTGCCGATCGCGCGCCTCGCTGCGGCCCAGGCAGCCCTCGCGACGCGGGACAAGACTCGCGGCTGAGTGCCGGTCCTTCATGACAGGAAGACCTGAAAGGGCGGCCGATGGCCGCCCTTTTTCGTCGCGCTGCGCCAGGAGAAATGTCGTTGAATAAATCTCCGAAGACCCCTTGAACCGATGTCGCTTCGGCACGTTGAGTGCTAGTGCCAGACCAAAGCGCGACGACGCTCCCGGCTGGGTGGGATGGCTTTGAACGCGCGGGAACGCCAACCATGAGCGACTCGAGCCAACCCCCTGTTTTTCTCTCTGAAACCTCGCATGCCGTGCCGGTACCGCGGGTCGTCCAGCAGGCCTATTTTTGGGTCGTCTCGGCGCTCGGCGGCGTTGCGACCATCGCCCTTCTCGTCTTCGCGGTCGCGACCCAAAGCAATACTGATGCAGAGCGCATCGCCGAAACCAAGGGACGCTCCAGCATCAATGCTCTCGTAGGCGCCCTAGCGGTCACACACGGCCGGCCCGGAAGCCTTTAAGAGACGTGCTGCAGGTTTTCGTGGGGGCCGATCAAGGTCTTCGCGGCACGTGATCCCGCGCGTCATCTTAAGACACTCGCAACCATAACGCCCGATAGTTTGGATCGTACCTTCTGCTCCCCCATGCGCGGCGACAGTGAGGTTAGGTCCTTAACCGGGTTGTTTGGTCGTGAGTACGAAACGCGTTCGCCGCCCTAGCCAACGGCCCTGGTTTCGCGCCTCCATGGTGCCCTGGACCCTCGCCCTCGGCTTCGTCGTCTCCTTCACGGCAAGCGCCGGAACCGACCCTTCCGCCTCCGGTCTGATGGGACAGGGCGTGGCCAGGATCGCCCTGCGGCTCCCCCAAGATACGCCGGGAATCCGCCGCCGTGTCGATGCGAAGGCGACGGAGCGGCTCTACCCGAACCACGAGGCAGGCGCTGGTCAGATTGGGAAAGTGCCCGTCGTCAACGTCAACCTTTCGGGCAGCGATGCGGGAATGCTAGTTCCCGGCTCCGCGATCTGGTCGCCAGACCTGGAGCCGAATTCCGGCTTCACCCTCCCGCCGGAAGCGGCCAGCGACGACGAAGGCGATGAGCCCTCGGACGGTGCCACACCTGCCATCCCGCGCGCCGTCGCCCTGTCGTCGACGACACCGGCCCCGGCTGATGCCACGCCCATCGAAGTCGCGGCGGCGAGCCTGATGATTCCCGGCTTCTCGCCAAGGAAAGACTTTGCACCGGGCATCGCCGACGCCACCCCCGAGGACGCCCGGCATCGCTATGCCGACCTGATCGGCCCCGATTCCATCGATCGGGAACAACGCTGCCTCGCCGAGGCTGTCTATTTCGAAGCCCGGAGCGAGCCCGAGGACGGTCAGGCCGCCGTGGCCCAGGTGGTTCTGAACCGCGTCAAGAGCGGCCTCTACCCGTCGAATGTCTGCGGTGTCGTCTACCAGAACCGGCATCGCTATATGGGCTGCCAGTTCTCCTTCGCCTGCGAAGGCAAATCGCTGCGCATCACCGACGGCCCGTCCTGGCAGAGCGCCAGCCGCATCGCCAGCGCGGTCATCGAGGGGCGGACCTATCTCAGCGAGGTCGGTGGCGCCACGCATTATCACGCCGATTACGTAAAGCCGGGCTGGTCGAGGCGCCTGAAAAAGATGGACGTGATCGGCCGCCACATCTTCTACCAGCTCAAGCGCGGTCAGACCTGAATCCGGTTTAATGCCCCGTGAATCGACATCGCACGCTTTACTTAAGCAGAGTGAAAATTGCGTAGTCTTAAGCCAGGGTTAATTTTACCCTGATCTGCAATACAGCTTGCTCCGAGCGCAACTTGACCGCCTCTAATGCGTCGAGGGGTGTGTGCCGTCATGGGCCGCACGCCAATCACATCGCGTTTTAGAGTCGAGGATTTCATCATGACCGCGCCGGTCGCCCATTTCACGCTGTCCGCCTTCGCCCTTGCCGGCGCCTTGCTCGGTACCTCGATTCTCGCGACATCGGCCCAGGCCGGAGGCTGTGGCGGCGCCGAATGCTACCGTCACGTCACTACGCCGCCCGTCTACGACACCGTCTCCGAGCGCGTGCTCGTTCGCCCGGCGCGGACCGTCTACCGCTCCATTCCCCCGGTGTTCGAGACTGTCGCCGAACAGGTCCAGCTCTCCCCAGGCGGCCGAGTCTGGCAGACACGCAGGGACGCCTACGGCCAGATGATCGGCTGCTGGGTCGACGTTCCGCCGCGCTTCGCAACGCGCCATCGCCGGATTCTGGCCCAGCCCGGCCAGACGATCCCCGAGACGATCCCTGCGGAATATGCCAGCGTCCAGCGCACCGTCCTGGTCTCGCGCGGACGGTCGGGCTGGGTGCCCGCTCATGGAGGTGGCTATCGGAGCGGCTATGCCGGCTCCCCCCGCGCTCCTCTGATCGGCTCCATTCCCGATGCGTTCGGCATCACCGGTGCGAGTTCGGCCGATGTCGGTGTCGGCCTCGGCTTCTCCACCGGCAGCATTTACGACGGTTATTGATCTGATCCGAGGCGACATCGTCTCGGCCTCGGGCGTCTCACCACCCGGGGCCGTCTTGATTCAGGGCGCCCTCGACACAGGTCACCTTCGAGGCGAGAGGAGACCGGCGGATATGGCGACGTTCAAGGCGTGGGTGATCGAAAAGAGCGAAGCGGGACAGAAGCTCCGCTTCACGGATTTCGACGAAGCAGATCTCATGGACGGCGACGTCACCGTGCGGGTCACGCATTCGACCCTCAACTACAAGGACGGATTGGCCATGACCGGCCGTTCGCCCGTCGTGCGACGTTTCCCGATGATCCCCGGCATCGACTTTTCCGGCATCGTGGAGACTTCGGACCATCCCGACTACAAGTCCGGCGACGCCGTGGTGCTCACCGGCTGGGGCGTCGGCGAGAGCCATCTCGGCGCCTATGCGGAGCGAGCGCGGGTGAAGGGCGACTGGCTCGTGCCGTTGCCGGATGGGCTGAAGCCCGAAGAGGCGATGGCGGTGGGGACCGCCGGCTATACCGCCATGCTCTGCGTCATGGCCCTCGATTCCCACGGCCTCACCCCTGCCGACGGCCCCGCCATCGTTACGGGTGCGTCCGGCGGTGTCGGATCGGTGGCCGTGGCGCTGCTAGCCAAGGCTGGATGGCATGTCATCGCCGTGACCGGTCGTTCGGGCGAGGCGGATTACCTGACGTCGCTGGGCGCTGCCGAGATCATGGACCGGAGCGAGCTCGCGAATCCCGGAAAGCCTCTGGCGAAAGAGCGCTGGGCAGCGGGCATCGATGCCGTCGGCTCGACGACGCTCGCCAATCTCCTCGCGTCCACCAAGGCCGACGGTGCTATCGCGGCCTGCGGCCTCGCCGGAGGCATGGACCTGCCGACCTCGGTGGCCCCCTTCATCCTGCGCGGCGTGACACTGTTCGGCATCAACAGTGTCACCACCCCGTTGCCAAAGCGCAGGGAAGCCTGGGCGCGGATCGCGCAGGACCTCGACCGAAGCCTCCTCGCCAAAATGACGAGCACAGTGCCACTCTCGGAGGTGGGGACGCTCGCCGAGGAAATCCTCGAGGGGCGGACGCGTGGCCGTACCGTCGTCACCATCGGGTGACCCGGAGCGGAACCGTTATGCTTGCGGAGCATTCCCGTCTTCATGAGCAGTGCATTTGTCAAAGAGCGTGAAGGCGGAGAAGCGTTTGAGGATCTTCCCGATCGCCCCATCTCGCCCCACACCAATTTCGTCACCCCCCAGGGTCTCGCCCAGATGGAAGCCGAAGTGGCTCGGCTGCAGTCGGAATTTTCCGCGCTGACGCCTGGCGCCAAGGCCGATGAGGCCCGTGTCACCCGTGAGCTCGCCTATTGGACCGCGCGTCTCGGCTCGGCCGAACTCGTCGAGCCGATGGATGGTGAGACGGTCCATTTCGGGTCGACGGTGTCGATCCTGAAAGAGGACGGTGCCAAGCAGAAATTCCGCATCGTTGGCGAAGACGAGGCGGATCCGACCAAGGGCTCGATTTCCTACGTTTCACCGATGGCGAAGGCTCTGACGGGGAAAAGCGTGGGCGATACCGTCGAGGTGAACGGCCACGAGATCGAAATCGAAGCCATTGGGTGAATTAGGAACCGATCCCTTCGATCAATGGCCGCATCGCCGCGATTTCGGTGGCGATGACATCCATGAGCGCTCTGACCCGTGGAGCATGACGCAGTTCGGCGTGGGTCAGAACCCAGAGCGAGGTCGCGAGTTCGGGTTCGTTCTCTGAAAGGCGGAACAGGTTTGGACGAGTATCCGCCTCCCAGCGCGGTAGCGGTCCGATACCGCACCCGGCCTCGATCGCCTCACGCAGGCCCAGCACCGTGTTGATCGAAATGGCGACGTTTCCCGCCGCGATGCGGGACTTCGCGAAGGCGGCGAAGCGTCCGCCTGCCACGGTAGCGCTCGGATAGACCCATGGACTGTCGGCCATAGCGCGACCCACGTAATCCTGTGTCCCGTAGATGGCCCAGTTGCTGGTCGCTAAGCGTCGTCCGACGAGGTTGGGCGGCGGTCGATCACTGGCTCGGATCGCCACATCGGCATCCTTGCAGAGATTGAGCGATTCCTCGGCCAGAACGAGTTCGAGGCGGATACGCGGGTAGCGTCGTCGAAACTCCGCGAAGATCGGCATCAGGACTCCGGTTGCGAGGCCCGCCGGTGCGGTGATGCGCACATCACCGGCAGGCTCCGACGATTGGCCCGCAAGTTCACGGTTGAACTGCGCGACAGTGTCATCCATCCGACAGGCGGCGAGGATCATGGCGCGACCCGCCTCAGTGGGAGCATAGCCCGACCGGTGCCGCTCGAAGAGCCGTGCCTGGATCGACGACTCGATGGCAGAGAGGCGGCGGAACGCAGTCGAATGATTGATGCCGAGATGATCGGCGGCACGGGTCAAGCCACCCTGCTCGGCGATCGCGCGCACGAGGCGGAAATCGTCCCAATCGGCCACGCAGCACCCCATCGAACCGTTGCGACCTTGCATTGACGCAAGACGAATTTTGCAGAGTAGGGCATTTCCGCAAGGCCCGTCCTCACCGATATCGGCCACTGCACAAAGCTGCGTTGCGGCGTTTTTCGATCTGGAGTGAGAATGATGGCGAAGGTTCTGGTCCTCTATTACTCGTCCTGGGGACATGTGGAGCAGATGGCGAACGCCGTCGCTGAGGGTGCCCGCGAAGCCGGGGCCGATGTCAGCGTCAAGCGTGTCCCGGAACTCGTTCCCGACGAGGTCGCCAAGCAGTTCCACTACAAGGTCGACCAGCAGGCCCCCATCGCCACCGTGGACGAACTGGCCGATTATGATGCGATCATCTTCGGTACGCCCACACGCTACGGCAACATGGCTGCCCAGATGAAGCAGTTCATCGACCAGACCGGCGGCCTCTGGGCGCAGGGTAAGCTGGTCGGAAAGGTCGGCTCGGTCTTCACATCCACAGCGTCACAGCATGGCGGCCAAGAGACGACACTCACCAGCTTCCACACCGTGCTCCTGCACCACGGCATGGTCATCGTGGGATTGCCCTATTCTTTCCCCGGCCAGAACGGTGTCGAGCAAGTGAAGGGGGGCACGCCCTATGGTGCCTCGACGATCGCCGATGGCGATGGAAGCCGTCAGCCGAGCGGTGTCGAACTCGATGGTGCCCGGTACCAGGGCAAGCATGTCGCCGGCATCGCCGCCAAGCTCGCCGTCTGATCGACGTCGGGTCCAGGACGAGCCTCGCACATGGTGCGAGGCTCGTTTGGTCGTTCACCAATTGCACGCAAGAAAAAAGGCTCGGACGAATCCGAGCCTTGAAAGGGAGAAGGTCATTTGGGGGCTGAACTGACCTTCGTGATCCTTGAACGCCTTCGCGCCGACTCGGTTCCCTGAAACCGAGAAATAATTTCAGCGGGGCGCCGCCGCCCGGCGTAGCCTGTCATTGATCGCCTCGCCGAGGCCCGTCCGGGGGATCGGAGCGACCGCAATGGTCCCGGTGCCGGCGGCGTCCAGATGGCGTAGAGCGGAGAAAAGCGTGGACGCGGCCTCTTCGAGGCTGCCGGTCTCACTGAGGTTGAGGCGCGCTTTCGCTGCGTCCGTACCGGGCGGTGCATCTCGCCCGAACAGCAGAACCGCCTCATCCGGCTCGATCCGCAACGCGTCAAGTCGCACGGCCGCCCGAGGGGCGTAATGCGAAGCGAGGAGACCGGGGCCGATCGGTGCCTCGCCAGGATGGTCTCCGGTGTCGAGGGCAAAGCCCAACACGGCTTCCGCCACCTCCCGCGTCACACCGCCGGGGCGGAGCAGGCGTGCCCGACCGTCGAGACAAGCGATGACGGTGGATTCCAGGCCGACCGAGGTGCTCCCGCCATCGAGGATCGCGGCAATGCGACCGTCGAGATCGGCGAGGACATGCTCGGCTCGCGTCGGGCTCACACGTCCCGACCGGTTGGCAGAGGGCGCCACCACCGGTCGCCCGACCTTCTCCAGAAGGGAGAGGGCGACGGGGCTGGCCGGGACGCGCAGGGCGACGCTGGGAAGACCGGCGCGGCCGAGTTCGCTGACCGTCCCTCCCGGGGCGACCGGAACGACGAGGGTCAGCGGTCCCGGCCAGAACGCGGCCGCGAGATGGAGGGCGATCTCGTCGAAGACGCCTTCGCGCCGGGCCGCGTCGAGACCTGGCACATGGGCAATCAAGGGGTTGAAGCTCGGGCGATTCTTCGCCGTGTAGATCCGCGCCACGGCATCGGAGTCGGTGGAGTCGGCGCCGAGCCCGTAGACGGTCTCCGTGGGAAAGGCGACCAGAGCGCCCCCGCGAAGGAGATTCGCGGATCGCTCAATTCCAGCCTCGTCGATACCGAGCATCAAGGTCTGGCCGGGGATTGACGCGAGATCGTTCATATCTAAACTATCTCCTGCCTGGATGACGTGCGGCGTCGTGCGGTGTCCCGCTCCAGCGACTGCCTATCCCCGCGATGCGGTCTTGCCTATGCCTATCGGCGAACGACGTGACCGACCTGTCGCCGGGTCGGCTCGCGCGCCAAACACAGGGTGAAGCGTCGCTCGAGACGACGCGGGAGATACGTCCATGAGCTATCGCACGCCGGTTGCCGAGATCAGCTTTGCCTTGCGCCATGTCGCTCGGCTCGATGCTGCCATCGCCTCGGGCGCCCATGGCGACCTGACGTTGGAGGACGCTGACGCGATCCTGCACGAGGCCGGCCGGGTGGCCGACGCCGTAATCGCGCCCCTCAACCCCATCGGGGATCGTCAGGGCGCGCGCCTCGAGGACGGTGCCGTGACCACGTCGCCGGGCTGGCCCGACGCGTATCGCACCTGGATCGAGGGCGGTTGGAACGGCCTGAGCGCCGAACCCGAATATGGCGGTCAAGGGCTTCCACTGCTCCTCAACGCCGCCTGCAGCGAGATGTGGAATGCCGGCAGCATCAGCTTCGCGCTGTGCCCGCTCCTGACGGCCGGCGGGATCGAAGCGCTGTCGAAACACGGTTCCGTGGACCTGAAGGGGCGCTATCTCGAAAAACTCGTCTCCGGCGAGTGGACCGCCACGATGAACCTCACCGAGCCCCAGGCGGGTTCGGACCTGTCCCTCCTGCGCAGCCGCGCCGAGCCGGCGGGGGACGGGAGCTACCGCATCGTCGGGTCGAAGATCTACATCACCTATGGCGAGCACGACATGGCGGACAACATCGTCCATCTCGTCCTCGCCCGGCTGAAGGACGCCCCGGCCGGAACGCGCGGTATCTCCCTGTTCCTGGTGCCGAAGATCCTTCCCGACGGCAGCCACAACGACCTGCGCTGCTCGGGGCTGGAACATAAGCTCGGCATCCATGGCTCGCCGACCTGCTCGATGGCTTTCGGCGATAACGGCGGCGCCACGGGCTGGCTGATCGGCGAGGAGAACCGTGGCCTCGCCTGCATGTTCACGATGATGAATTCGGCCCGGCTCAATGTCGGGCTGCAGGGGGTGGGCGTCGCCGAACGGTCCTACCAGCAGGCGCTGACCTATGCCCGCGACCGTCGCCAGGGCAAGGCGGCGGGCTCGTCCGATCCCGTCAGCCCCATCGTCGAGCATCCCGACGTGCAGCGGATGCTGCTGACGATGAAAGCCTATACGGCGGCCGCCCGCGGCATCTGCTACCTCACGGCCGAAGCCCTCGATGCCGCGCGCGGCCCCGAAGGCAAGCAAGCGAACGACCGGGCGTCGTTGCTGACCCCCGTAGCCAAGGCGTTCTCCACCGACATCGCCAACGAGGTCACGTCTCTGGGCCTCCAAGTCCATGGCGGCATGGGCTTCGTCGAGGAGACGGGCGCGGCCCAGCACATGCGCGACGCACGCATCCTGGCGATCTACGAGGGCACCAACGGCATCCAGGCCATCGACCTCGTGGCGCGCAAGCTGCCGCTGAATGGCGGGGCCACCGTGAGGGCGCAGCTGGCCTCCATGCGTCGCGTGGCCGAGGCGGTCCAGAAGGATGCGACACCCGCTTTCGGCCATCTCGGCCCGCGCCTGCGCGCCGGGATCGAAAGCCTCGACCGGGCGACGAGTTTCCTGCTGAAGGCCCTGGCCTCGAACCGTCCCGAGGAAGCGCAGGCGGGAGCGACGCCGTATCTGCGCCTGTTCGGCCTCGCGCAAGGCGCGACCTGCCTCGCCCTTGCGGCGCTCGCCTCGAATGCCGCCCTCAAGACCGGCGAGACCGATCCCGCCCACGGCGCCCGCATCGCCCTGGCGCGGTTCTTCGCCGAGAACCTGCTCCCGGCGGCGAGCGGATTGGAACAGAGCGTCGTCGATGGCGGTGGGTTCACGCAGGACGGTATGCTGGCCTTGGCGGGATGAGTACGAAGACCCTCCCCCCTCTGTGGGGGAGGGTGCCTGCGGAGCAGGCGGGAGAGGGGACGACCTCTCGGGACGGCGCGCTCCCCTCTCCCGACCCGCATTCGCGGGCCACCCTCTCCCGCAGAGGGGAGAGGGACTAGCGGCCAGACGGGAGAGAGATCGCCGGAAAGCGAGGATACACATGACCGAGCACATCGCGATCCACGACACACCGGACGGCGTCCGCCTGATCCGTCTCGACCGGCCGGACAAGAAGAACGCGCTCACCGGCGCGATGTACGACGCCATGCGGGACGCGCTCGCGCAGGCGGATTCATCGGAGAGCATCGGCGCCATCGTTTTCGCCGGGGCGCCGGGCGCGTTCAGCGCCGGCAACGACCTCGCCGATTTTGTCGCCGGCGCGCGACGGCCTTTCATAGAAGCACCCGCCCTGCATTTCATCCGGCAGCTCGCCCGGACCGCCACGCCGATGGTAGCGGCGGTGAACGGGATCGCGGTGGGGATCGGCACGACGCTGACGCTGCATTGCGACCTCGTCTATGCGAGCCCGGCGGCGCGGTTCCGGATGCCGTTCGTGGAACTCGGCCTCGTGCCGGAGGCGGCCTCGTCCTATCTGCTTCCGCGACGGGTCGGGCTCCTGAAGGCCACCGAACTCCTGCTGTTGTCACAGCCCCTCGATGCCGACGAGGCTCGGAGGCTGGGTCTCGTCAACGATGTCGTCGCATCCGACCTTCTGGAGGATCACGCCATGGCCCAGGCCGCCCGCCTTGCCGGATTGCCACGGGGGGCGGTCGCGGCGACCCGCAAGCTCATCCGGGGTGACCAAGCCGAGGTCGAGGCTGCGTTGGAAGCCGAGGCCGTGGCCTTCGAAGAACGCTTGCGAGCGCCCGAGGCGCAGGAAGCCTTCGCGCGCTTCCTCGGGAAAACGAAAGCACCGTGATCAGGAATCCGCCCGACCTGAGCAACGCGATCTGCCTCGTGGCCGGGGCTTCGCGCGGCGTCGGGCGGGGCCTTGCGCGCGGATTGGGCGAAGCCGGCGCCACGGTGATCGTCACGGCACGATCGAGCGAGACGGGGCCTCGCACCGAGGGTAGGCCGGAGACGATCGAGGATACGGCCCGTGCGGTCGATGCCGCAGGCGGGCACGGCCATCATTACATCTGCGACCATACCAGCGAGCGGGAGGTGGATCGCCTCGTCCAATGGGCTTTGCGCCGCTTCGGGCGGATCGATGTCGCGGTCTCCAGCGTCTGGGGCGGCAATGAGGGTTTCGACGGCGAGCGCTACGCCGATGGAGTAGAATGGGGCACCCCGTTCTGGCGACGCTCCGTGGAGCCGCTCTCGTCCTTCTTCGAAACCGGCCCATTACCGGCCCTGCTCCTGGCACGTGCGGTCGCACCCGTCATGGTCTCTGCGAAACGGGGGCTGATCGCGTTCGCCTCGTTCGATACGCATCCCGGCTATCTGGGTGACGCGTTCTACGACCTTGCCAAGGCGACGACGAACCGTCTCGCTTATGCCTGCGCCCAGGACCTCGCACCCCATCGCGTGACGGTGCTCGGGCTCTCGCCGGGTTTCGTCGGCACGGAGCGAGCCCGCGACAACGGCCATGCCGACCGGGCAACCGAAAGCCCGCTCTATGCCGGCCGTGCCCTGGCGGCCCTGGCCGCCGATCCCATCGTCCATGCCCGTACCGGGCACATCCTCCATGCGGGCGATCTCGCCGCGGAATACGGCTTCACCGATCTAGACGGCACGCAGCCGCCGCGCTTTCAAATTGGACCATGAGGAAACGGGCATGACGGATTTGAACTCCCTGGCGGGAAAGACCCTGTTCATCACCGGGGCCTCGCGCGGCATCGGCCTCGCCATCGGCCTGCGCGCCGCGCGCGACGGCGCCAACGTCGCCATCGCCGCGAAGACCGAGACGCCGCATCCCAAGCTCGAAGGCACCATCCATACGGCGGCGGCGGCCATCGAGGCGGCGGGCGGGCGGGCCCTGCCGCTCCTCGTCGACGTGCGCGACGAGGCCAGCGTCGCCGCAGCGATCGCCCAGACGGCGGAAACCTTCGGGGGGATCGATATCGTCGTGAACAATGCGAGCGCGATTTCGCTCACCCGTACGCCGCAGACGGAGATGAAGCGCTTCGACCTGATGCACCAGATCAACACCCGCGGCACCTACATGGTCTCGAAATACGCGATCTCCTATCTGGAGAAGGCAGAGAACCCGCACATCCTGACGCTGTCGCCGCCCCTCGACATGGCGGAGAAGTGGTTCGCGCCGCATCTCGCCTACACGATGGCGAAGTTCGGCATGTCGCTCTGCGTACTCGGCCTCGCCGGCGAATTGCGTCGCCAGGGCATCGCCGTGAATGCCCTTTGGCCGCGCACAACCATCGCGACGGCTGCCGTACGGAATCTCCTCGGCGGCGAGGCGCTGATCCAGGCGAGCCGCAAACCGGAGATCATGGCGGATGCCGCCCATGCGCTGTTTCTCAAGCCTTCCCGCGAGGTCACCGGCCGCTTCCTCATCGACGACAGCTTCCTCGCCGAGCAAGGTGTCACGGACTTCACACAATACCGCGTCACACCCGGTATACCCCTTGCGCCGGACTTCTTCGTGCCGGATGCGAACACACCGCCTTCCGGGGCCCTCGCCTGAGACGTAACGCGTGATTTTCATCCATCAGCCGATCGCCGGCCCTGGGCACATCCTGCTCGATCGCCGTCCCCTCGAACTGCAGGACCCCATTCCCGACGAGACCGTCTGGCTCGACATGATCCGCCCGACGCGGGAGGAAGACCTCAAGGTCGAGGCCTTCATGGGCATCTCGGTGCCGACCCGCGAGGAGATGAAGGACATCGAGCCCTCCGAACTCCTCTATGTGGAGGATGGGGCGCGCTACATGACGGGGCGCGTGCTGAGCAAGGTCAGCGACGCGGACGAGCCGGGGCTGGCCGGCATCACCTTCATCCTGCGCGGCAACCGCCTCGTCACGGTGCGCTACGAGGAGCCGCAGGCCTTCCGCATGTACACACAGCGGGCCGGCCGCTCGACCGGCAACGGGCCCTCCGCCGCTCCGTCGGGCGAGACGATCCTCGCCGGGCTGATCGAGACCGTGATCGACCGAGCGGCGGACGTGCTTCAGCTCCAGGGCGAGCGGATCGACCGGCTCTCGGGCAAGATCTTCGAGGAGAAAGAGGACCCATCGGCCCGCAACACCGCCCTGCAGGACACGCTCCGGGCACTCGGACGCCTGGGTGATCTGATCTCGAAGCAGCGCGAGAGCCTGGTCTCCATGGAGCGCATCCTGCTGTCGCTTTCGGCGACCTACCGCACCACCAAGGCGCCGCGCGAGTTGCGCGAAGACGTCCGCTCGACCCTGCGCGATCTGCAGTCGCTGGAGGAGCACGCGACCTTCCTCTCGTCCAAAATCCAGTTCCTGCTGGACGCGACGCTGGGCCTCGTCAATCTCGAGCAGAACAACATCATCAAGCTGTTCTCGGTCATGGCGGTGGTGTTCATGCCGCCGACCCTCATCGCCTCGATCTACGGCATGAACTTCAAGGCGATGCCCGAGCTCGACTGGAACTTCGGCTATCCCATGGCCGTGGTGATGATGGTGGTTGCTGCCGTGCTGCCGTATGTGTTCTTCCGCTGGAAGAAGTGGCTGTAGGGCAGGATGGATCTCATGCGTCCCTGGAGCGTCGGCACCGCTCATCGGGCTCGTCCTGCACTGGACGGCTGGCGAAGGTAAGCACATGTGCGGCCGCTTCCTCATCCAACAGGATCCGAACGTCTTCCGCGCGTTCTACGGCTATCCCGAGCAGCCGAACTTCCCGCCGCGCTACAACGTGGCGCCGACACAGCCGGTGCCGATCGTGCTTGCGGAACGCGGCGAGCGGCACTTCCGGCTTGTGCGCTGGGGCTTCCTGCCGGGTTGGTTGAAAGACCCGAAGGGCTTTCCGCTCATCATCAACGCGCGCGTCGAGACGCTGCTGGAGAAGGCGACGTTCCGCGGGGCTATCCGCCACCGTCGCTGCGTCTTCCTCTCCGATGGATTCTACGAATGGCGCCGGGAGGGAACCGGCAAGACCATGACGCGGACGCCCTACATGATCCGTCGGGCGGACGGGGCGCCGATGGCTTTCGCGGGCGTGTGGGAGAACTGGCTCGGGGCCGACGGGTCCGAGATCGACACCGCCGCCATCGTCACCACGGGCGCCAACGGCACCATGGCGGCGGTCCATGACCGTATGCCCGCAATCTTGTCGCCCGGTGCCATCAAGCCCTGGCTCGACCATCTCGGCACTGGACCGGAGGAGGCAGCCGCGCTGTGCCGGCCATGCCCCGACGAGTGGCTAACCCTCGATCCGGTCAGTGCGCGGGTCAATGACGCCCGCAATGAGGGCGCCGACCTTGCCGTCCCGGTCGGTCGTGCCGGACCGGCGCCAATCGCGAATATTCCACCGAAAGACCGCCCGCGATCCAGCGATGAGGATGCTCAAGGAACCCTGTTCTGATCGGGACCCGAGAATGCTCAGTTCCGGGGAGCGGAAGAGGCGCGCTCTTCGGCTCCATTGCGGTAGTCGCTATAGACATCGAGCAGGGCCCAACCAGCGGTCAGGAGGGAGAAACCGGCAATGGCCGTGACGAGGGCTGCGGAAACCAGCATCTTTGCGGTGAAGACGTCCACGACGAAGAATCCTGAATGGGGTAAGGTTTGGCTCCCGCTAACGTGGCGATGAGAGCCCCCGCCGACCATGGGATTCTGAGCGAGGCTGCCATGACCTCACGGCCCCCTGCCATGTGCCGCAGCGCACTGCGCCTTGGGATCGAGGTGGCCGACCGCCCATCGGTGACCGGTTCTTACCTCAGCGAGGGCCTGCGCTTGGCGACATCCTTCCGGAACACGCCCACCATTTCGAGATGGCTCGAATATTTGAACTGGTCGACAGGAACGACCCGTTCGAGTCGATAGCCCCCCTCGATCAGGGTCGCGGCATCGCGCGCGAACGAGCCGATGTCGCAGGCGACCCCGATGACGAGAGGGATTTTCGCCTCCGCGATGCGTTTGGCCTGGGCCTGTGCTCCGGCGCGCGGCGGATCGAACACCACGGCGTCGTAGGTTTCGAGTTCGATAGGGAGAAGCGGCCGGCGGAAAAGGTCGCGCGTTTCGCTCGTGATCCGGCGCAGACCGGGTGTCGACCGAAACGCCCGGTCGAGGCTGGCGATCGCCGCGGCCTCACCCTCTACAGCATGGACATCCCGTGTACGGGCCATGGCGAGAGTGAACGGGCCGGCCCCGGCGAACAGGTCGACGACGCGCTTCACGCGCTTGTCCAGGGCCGCGACCACGAGTTCGGCGAGCATGGCCTCGCCGGCCTCCGTCGCCTGCAGGAATCCTCCCGGCGGAGGCACGAGGCGGGCCCCGCTGGTCGTGATCGCGGGCGCGCGACGCTCCACCACGATATCGCCGTGAAAGGACAGGCGCGCGAGGTCGAGTTCGCCCGCCAGCCGCACCAGCGTGGCGCGCAGGCCTTCACTCATCGGGCCATGTCCGCGCAAGTCGACATCGAGGCCGGCTTCGGTGGCCGTGAAGGCGACGTCGAGGGGTTTGCGCCCATGACCGAGGGGAGCACTCAGTGCCCGCGCGACGGCGGGCGCACGGTGCAGCTGCTCGACCGTGATCGGGCAATGATCGATCGCCACGAGGGCGTGGCTGCGCGCCTCCATCAACCCGGCGACGCCCTTGCCGTCGATCTCGCGCACATGGAGGGTGAGCCGGCGGCGGCCCGATCCATGCGCATCGCGGGTCGGCTCGCACGGAACCTCGATTCCGGCCTGAGCCAGGCCCTGCGCGAGGTTGCCCCGCTTCCAGGCGGCGTAGGGCTCGGGTGCGAGATGCTGGACCGCGCAACCGCCACAGGTTCCGAAATAGCCGCAGAACGGGTCGACCCTGTCCGGGGAGGGGGTCTCGACTGCGACGAGGGAAACCCGCGTCCCATCGCGGCGAACCGAGACGCGCTCGCCGGGCAAGGCATAGGGCACGATGGTGCCATCCGTCGCCATGCCATCCCCGCGTTGTCCGAGACGCGCGATTTCGAGGGTGGAAAGGTGCGATTGTTCGGTCATGGTCCTATCCGTCATGGGCGCACCTGAGAGCGTGCCCCGATGAGGAACTCGCGATTGCCGTCGCCACCGGCGACGGGGGAGGGGATGAGGCCGAGGACCGACAGGCCGAGATCGGCGACGAGGTTCGTCACCTCCTCGCAGACAGCCTGGTGGACGGCCTCGTCGCGAACGATGCCGCCGCGCCCGACCCGGTCGCGCCCCGCCTCGAATTGAGGTTTGATCAAGGCGGCCAATGCCGCGCCCGGTGCCATGAGCGGCACGATTGCGGGCAGGACAAGGCGAAGGGCGATGAAGCTCACATCGATCGCCACGAGGGACGGCGCAAGCGGAATCGTCATTGCATCGAGACCGCGCACGTCCTGGCCCTCGAGACTGGTCACGCGCGGATCGCCGCGGAGAGAGGCGTGGAGCTGATCCCGGCCGACATCGACCGCATAGACGTGCCGGGCGCCGGCCCGCAGCAGCGCATCGGTGAATCCTCCCGTGGAAGCGCCGACATCGAGACAGACAAGGCTAGCCGGATCGAACCCGAACGCGTCCAGCGCAGCCTGCAACTTCAGCCCGCCGCGCGAGACGAAGGGATGGGGAGGGCTCGCCACGATACGCGCCCGCCGGTCGATCCTGTCCGAGGCACGGGTGACGGGACGGTCGTCTGCGGTGACGAGACCCGCCTCAATCGCCGCCTGGGCCTTCGCCCGACTCTCGAAATGGCCATTCTCGACCAGGAGCCGATCGGCCCTTACCCGGTCTACCGTCATCGAACCCTTACGATCCCGTGCCTATGATCCTACGCGCCGGACCGAAGCCCGATTCATCGGGCCATCCCGCCTCAGCTACGGGATTTCTCACGTTTGTCCATCCGGCAGCGGCATAGCGCGCTTGCGCGGCCCGGGAAGCACGGGGATGATCCACAACCGGTCCTCGGGCGTTGGCACTCGTCACACCGGACCAGAGAACAGGACGACCGATGGTTACCCCGAGGGAAATCGAGCTGAAGTTGGATTGCGGCGCCGCCGAACTGCTGGAACTGGCGCGCCACCCGCTCCTCGCCATCGAGGGGCCGACCGACCCGGAATTCCTCTCCGCCACCTATTACGACACGGCCGAGCGGGCGCTCCACCGCCAGGGAATAACCCTGCGGGTGCGCAGGCACGGGGAGCGCCATGTCCAGACGGTGAAGGCCGCCTCGTCGGCGGCCGGCCTGTTCGACCGGTCGGAATGGGAATGGGCCGTGGACGGCCCGACCCCAGACCTGTCACTCATCGACGATACACCGGTCCCGGACGTGCTCGGCAGCGCGTCCTCGCCCGACCTCAATGCCGTCGTCACCACCGTGATCGAGCGCAGCACCCGCGCCGTGGCCCATGGAACCTCGCGCATCTCGGCGACCCTCGACCAAGGCAGGGTCGAGACGCCGGACGGGGACGCTCCCATCTGGGAGCTCGAACTCGAACTGATCGAGGGTGACCCGGCCGACCTGTTCTCCCTCGCCCAAACCCTTGCAGAGACGGTGCCGCTGCGCCTCGGCGTCCTATCGAAGAGCGAGCGTGGTTTCAGGATCCTCAGCGGTACGTTGCGCAGGCCGAGCAAGGCCGGATCGGTCAAGCTGTGCCCGGACGGGTCGGCGGCGGAGGCGTTCCGTGCCATCGCCATCGCCTGCCTCACCCATCTGCGGCTCAACGAGGATGTCTTCCTCAAGACGCGCGATCCGGAGGGTCTGCATCAGATCCGCGTCGCCCTCCGGCGCCTTCGCTCGGCCTTCACCCTGTTCAAGCCGATCCTCGCGAGCGATCCTGCCGCGACCCATCTGCGCCAGGAGATCAAGCGCGTCACCGAGCCGTTCGGGCATGCCCGCAACCTCGACGTCTTCCTCAGCGAGACCCTGGCCGGCGAGATGACCCGCAGGCCGGACGAAGCGGGGCTCGACGATCTGCGAATCCGCCTCGAAGCCGAACGCGACCGCGCCTACGGGACCGTGTTCGCGATCCTCGAATCGCAAGCCTGGCGCAGCCTGATTCTCGACCTCTCCGCCTGGATCGAAACCGGGCCGTGGCGGGGCGACGGGAAGCGGGAGCCGGTCTCGGCCCGCGACCATGCCGAAGCGACGCTCGACAAGGCCCGCCGACGTATCCGCAAACGCGGCCGGCATCTCCATCGCATCGATGCGGAAGCCCGCCACGAGGTCCGCATCGAAGCCAAGAAGCTGCGCTACGGTGCCGAGTTCTTCGCCTCGCTCTACGCGGAGAAGTCAGCGCAGAAGCGCCACAAGGCCTTCGTCGCGGCCCTCTCGGACCTGCAGGATCACCTCGGCGCGCTGAACGACCTCGCCACCGCACACTCCGTACTGGCGAGCCTGGCCGACACCGGAAACGGTGAGACGTCCGGCGTCGACGGGCGGGCGCTGTTCGCCGCCGGTCTCACCGCCGCCGACGGAGAGGCCCGCACGGGCCAACTGCTCAAGGCGGCGGAGAAGGCGCACGAGGCGCTTCTCGATGTGAAGCCGTTCTGGCGCTGAGACCGACGCGTCAGCCGCCGCGAACGCTCAAGGCATAGAGCGTGATCGCGGCGGCGTTCGAGACGTTGATGCTGCGAATTTCGCCGCTGAACGGAATGCGGGCCAGGACGTCGCAATTGTCCCGCGTGCGCTGGCGCAGGCCCTTGCCCTCGGCTCCGAGCACGATCACCGCCGGCCGCTTCGGCCCGACGGAATCGAGGGTGGCCTCTCCCTCCGAATCGAGACCGATGCGGGTGAAGCCGCGCTTGCCGAGATCGATCAGCGCATCCGACAGGTTGCGTACGATCACGAGCGGCACGTGTTCGAGCCCGCCCGAGGCGGATTTCGCCAGCACACCCGTGGCGGAGGGCGAGTGCCGCGCCGTGGTGATGATGCCCGCGACGCCGAAGGCCGCGGCGGTGCGGACGATGGCGCCGACATTATGCGGGTCGGTGATCTGGTCGAGGGCCAACAGCAGCGCATCGTCCGGCAGGTCGTCGAGATCCGGGCCGGGGAGGGGATCGGCTTCCAGGTAGAGGCCCTGATGCACGGCATCGGGCCCGAGCAAGGCGTTGATGGCGTTGGGGCGCACGAGTTCGGCGTCGATCCTGAGCTGACCCAGCTCCTGGGTCAGGCGCGCCAAGGCGTTCTCGGTGGCGAGAAGCCGATGCAGGCCACGGCCCTCATTCGCCAACGCCTGCGACACCGGGTGCCATCCATAGAGCACGACGTGATCGCCGCTGACACCGCGGGGCCCGGAAGAGGGCGGCCCATGCCGAAACCGGTCGCGCTGGCCGCCCGGCCGGCTGGTGCGGGGCCCGCCCGGCCCGTCGCGTCGCGTATTCATGGTGTTATCCACTGCCTGAAGGCACGACAGAGACGCCGCGCGGGTGCTGAGAAGCGACAAAGCGACCGCCATGCCGTTCGTCAAGCGTGAAACACCGCGAAACACCGGTTGCCCTGCCGGGGGAAGCCGCCTATAGAACCCTCGCTCTCGAGCAAGCGCCCTTCGTCTATCGGTTAGGACGTCAGCCTTTCACGCTGAAAAGGCGGGTTCGATTCCCGCAGGGCGCGCCAACACATCGAGATGCTCAGCCATGTCGACGACTTGTTGGCGCGACAGATTTCTGGCTTCTACATTCATGCAGATTCCAGACGTCGGCAAAACCCCGTCCCGATGCATATCCTGATGGCCGCGAGAGTTGGCCGAACAGGATCGCCAGTCTCAGATCAGTTCGAGCTCGCGTGAGATATCGGTGAGGTAAAAGGCGATCCGGCGCGCGGCTTCCGGATCGTGGCAGGTCACGGTGAAGCCGACGCTGAGCACGTTCCCCTTGTAGAAGGCGAGCAGGGACTCGGCCTTCAGGGCGACCTCCCGCTCCGTGAACGCGACGAGGCTGCGGCGTCCATCGGGTGCGAAGATATCGACGCGATACGGCGCTGTTGTCATCGGCTATCCTTCGACCGTTATCGTGAAACGGCGAATGGAACGGAACGTCGATCCCGCCAGAAAGTATCCGTCACTCTCGGCGACGATGTTCGAGGTCAGTCGCCGTTCATGTCAGCTCTGCCGTCAAGACAACCTACCTCTCGTGCGCGGCTCTGTCCCACAACCGGTCCTCAGACCGGTCGCGGTTAACTACGCATCCCGTCCCGCTGCATTCAGGCGCCGAGACCGATCTGTACCGCCGCGGGTTCGAGACTGTCGCTGGCGATCTGGCCCATGGGCGTCTTCTGGTGCACGTCCATTCCGAGAGATCCCACCAGTGACGACCGTGCGCGGCTCACCCGGCTCTTCATGGTACCGACCTGACAGCCGATGAGCTCAGCGGCGGCCTCGTATGTCATGCCCTGGGCCGCGACGAGGATCAGGGCCTCCCGCTGCGACGGCGGCAATTTGCCGAGATGCTGCCAGACCCGCTTGAGGTCGCTGCTCGCCTCCTGGGCTGCCGGCGCGGCGACCTGTGCGGCCATGGCCCCATCCGCGTCCTCGACCTCCCGTTTCCGCTTGCGGCACTCCGTATAGAAGTGGTTGCGTAGGATGGTGCAGAGCCAGGCCATCAGGTTGCTGCCGGGCTCGAACCGGTGCCGGTTCTGCCATGCTCTCAGGAGCGTCTCCTGTACGAGGTCGTCCGCCGTCGCCGCGTTGATGGCCAGCGACAGGGCGAAGGCCCTCAGACCCGGCAGCGCGGTGAGTAGATCGGCGCTGAAGGCAGCGTAAGCCGCGGCGTCACGCCCCGTAGAAGCCTGGGTGAGGCGCGCAACCAGATCCAACAGGGCCGGCGGCTGCTCCTCGGCGAGAATGCAGGCGTAGAACGCCCTCAGTTCGGCACCGATATGAACCCGCGCCGCGTCCGGTATCTTTGCCCCGGCAGGACGCTCCGAGGGCTGAGCCTCAGAACCGTGCGCTGGCCTCGAAGCCGTCATTCCCAGATCGCGAGCGCCCATCCATTCCCCCTTTGCCCATGCTATGCCCCATGCGCCGGGCGCATTTGGCAATGCCTGCGGGATGTTTTGGCAAAGGAAAGCTGAACGTTGGCTAAAGGAGTTCTAAACTGAGCGACAAAACCACGCTGTCTCACCGGATCGGCGATCGGTGATATGCCCGTTCTCGGCCCTGGGCATCAAGGAGTAGCGCGGGCGGGAATGCCCGAACGCCCCGACCGATGCTTGCTTGACTCGTCTCAGACAATGTTCGTGATGGCACCGGGCGGATGCGCCAACAGGTTCGCCAGAAGGCTGAGACCGTAGCGCAAAGCCTCGCCATCGGGGGCGGCCCCGAGGGAAACGCGAATCGCATCGGGTGCCGGGCCGACCGCGAAGGCATCACTCAGAATCACGGACAACCCGCTCTGACGCGCATGAGCGCCGAATTCTCCGCGTTGCCAGGGTGGCGGCAATGGCAGCCAGAGGTGATGCCCGCAGGGATGGGCATGGACAGAGAGGCCCCGCAGGGCCTCCCGCGCCACGGCCTGACGATGTCCATTCTCGTGCCGGATGGCAGCGACGATGGAATCGAGATCCCCATTGGCGATCCAATGGGAAGCGAGGGCGGCGGCGAGCGGCGAGGCCATCATGCTGATGGCGCGTAGCTCGGCGGCGAGGCGGACCGCTTCGTTCGTGCCGGGTACGGCGACATAAGCGATGCGCAGCCCCGGGCTGACGCATTTGGACAGGGTCGCGATATGCCAGGTGATGTCGCCCGCGAATGACGCGAAGGGAGCCGGGGCATCGGGTGGCAGGGTGCCATAGGCGTCATCCTCGATGATCGCGACTCCGTGGGTTCGGGCGATCTCGGCGATCCTTTCGCGTCGGTGCGTCGGGATCGTTGCCGTGGTTGGGTTGTCGAGGGTCGGTACCAGATAGAGGGCGCGCGGACGGTGGAGACGACAGCATTCGAGGAACGCGTCCGGGAGGATACCCTCGCCATCGGCTGACACAGGGCGCAAGCGAGCCCCACGCCGCTCGGCCGCCATGCGGAGCCCCGGATAGGTCAGGATCGGGACGCAGAGGGCATCGCCGGGTTTCAGCACCACGGCGAGGATCGCGGCGAGCGACGCCTGCGCCCCGCCGGCGACGATGACACGCTGAACCGGCACCGGCCCCAGACGGCGGCCGAGCCAATCCGCCCCGGCGGCGCGATCCGCGAGGTTTCCGGCGCTGTCCTGGTACTGCATCCGGTCGAGGAACCCCGCCGACGCGGAAAGCCGCGACAGACCGCTCTCCATACGCTCCGCGAGCCGGGCCGCCGCCGGCTGGGGCGGCATGTTCATACTGAAATCGACGCTGCCAGACGGGTCGGCGGTCGCGGCCTTCGCCAGCGACGGCGAGGCGGCGCGAATGAAGCTTCCCCGCCCGGCGGACGCATCGATCAGGCCCGTCCGCCGCGCTTCGTTGAAGGCCCGCGTGACAGTGGTGAGATCGACGTTGAGATGTTTGGCCAAGCTGCGCTGAGGCGGCAACCGCGTCCCCGGAGGAAGCCGTCCCGAGCGAATATCCTCTGCCAGGATTCTGACGATGGCCAAATATTTCGGCCCCTCCTCGTCCCGTATCGTTGGATTCCACGCCTCCATCATTGCCTCTCGCCACACGGTTTTGTATGCATACATTTAGCATACATAGTTAGGCGATCCATACGACTTCCGTGACGATATGTCCGGCTTATAGGATGTTTGTATGGATATCTAGGCCATACAATCGGCTTCGATGATCCGCATCTCCGCCGCTCGTCAGGATGGCACCGCGAAACAAGGACATCGAGAATGCACAGGACGACAGATCAATCGCTCCTCTCCGTGGGCCTTCGCTGCCGATGCCCCCGTTGCGGCGAGGGACGGCTCTTCGATGGCTTCATCACCCTGAAGCCGAACTGCGAAGCCTGCGGACTCGATTACGGTTTTGCCGACCCGGCGGACGGGCCGGCCTTCTTCATCATGATGTCGATGGCATTCCCCGTCACGGCTTTCGGCATCTGGCTGGAACTCTCCTACGATCCCCCGCTCTGGATCCATGCGGTTGTCACGCTGCCGCTGCTTCTCCTGGCCTGCGTTCCGATCATCCGCCCTCTCAAGGGTCTCTTCATCGCGAGCCAATACATCAACAAAGCCGAGGAAGGACGCTTCGCCGTCCGGGTCGCGCCGAAGGCGGAGCCGGGGACCGGCCGTTGAGCGTGATGACGCAATGGGGCAGGGTTGGTCCCGCAGACTGAGCTGCCGAGTCGTTTCCTGCCCGTTCCCAGCAACCATTCAGGTTGATCGACATGCTGTCGGACTTTGACGCTCTCCTCCTGGCGAGGATCCAATTCGGCTTCACGGTTGCGTTCCACATCGTGTTCCCCGCCTTTTCCATCGGACTCGCGAGTTACCTCGCGGTTCTGGAGGGGCTCTGGCTGGCGACCGGGCGGCAGGTCTTCCTCGATCTGTTCAAGTACTGGATCAAGATTTTCGCCATCGCCTTCGCCATGGGCGTCGTGTCCGGTCTGGTCATGTCCTACCAATTCGGCACGAACTGGTCGGTCTTCTCGGACAAGACGGGACCGGTGCTCGGACCGCTGATGGCCTATGAAGTGCTCTCCGCCTTCTTTCTCGAAGCCGGATTCCTCGGCGTGATGCTGTTCGGCATGTCCAAGGTCGGGCCGAAACTGCATTTCTTCGCGACCCTCATGGTGGCGATCGGGACCTTCTTCTCGGCCTTCTGGATCCTATCGGTGAATTCCTGGATGCACACGCCGCAAGGCTACGGCATCAACGCCGCCGGACAGTTCGTGCCGGAGGATTGGTGGGCGATCGTCTTCAACCCCTCGTTCCCGTACCGCCTCGTGCACATGGTGCTGGCCGCCTACCTGACGACGTCCCTCGTCGTCGGCGCGGTGGGAGCCTGGCACCTGCTGCGCGACCGGTACAATCTCGGCGCGCGCACGATGTTCTCGATGGCGATGTGGATGGCCGCCATCGTCGCGCCGCTCCAGATCCTGGCGGGCGACGCTCACGGGCTGAACACCCTGGAGCATCAGCCCGCCAAGGTCATGGCGATGGAAGGGCATTTCGAGAGCCATCCGGACGGCGCTCCCTTGATCCTGTTCGGCCTGCCGAACCAGGAAGCGGGCCGGGTCGACTACGAGGTCTCGATCCCCAAACTGTCCTCGCTGATCCTCAAACACGGATTGAACGAGCCGTTGAAGGGCCTCGACACCGTGGACCGCAAGAACTGGCCGCCGGTTCCGGTGGTGTTCTGGTCCTTCCGTGTCATGATCGGCCTCGGGATGCTGATGCTGCTTCTCGGCGTCTGCAGCCTGTTCGCGCGGTACAGGAAGGCCCTCTACGATTGGAAGCCTCTGCACCGCTTCGCCGTCGCCATGGGGCCGGCAGGTTTCGTCGCCGTCTTAGCCGGTTGGATCACCACCGAGGTGGGGCGGCAGCCCTTCACGGTCTACGGCCTGCTTCGAACGGCCGAATCCGCCTCGCCCCTGTCGGCGCCGGCGGTCGGCTCCTCGCTTGTCGCGTTCGTGCTGATCTATTTCGCGGTCTTCGGGATGGGGATTCTCTACATCCTGCACCTGATGGCGAAATCCCCGCATCTCGGCGAGCACGGGATCGAGCCCGGAACACCGATCCGCACCGCCGGCATCACCCCAGCGACTTCGGTCAATCCCGACCGCTCCCTCCAGCCGGCCGAGTGAGGACATCACCATGCTCGCGAGCATCGACCTGACCGTCGTCTGGGCCTTCATCATCGCCTTCGCGGTCTTCGCGTACATCGTCATGGACGGGTTCGACCTGGGCCTCGGCATCCTGTTCCCGGCCTTCAAGCCGGGACAGGAGCGCGACACCGCCATGAACTCCGTCGCTCCGGTCTGGGACGGCAACGAGACTTGGCTGGTCCTCGGCGGGGGAGGACTGTTCGCTGCCTTTCCGCTCGCCTACGCGGTCATCATGCCGGCCCTCTACGCACCGATCATCGCCATGCTGCTCGGTCTGATCTTTCGCGGCGTCGCCTTCGAGTTCCGGTGGCGCGACCCCCGGCACCGGGCCCTGTGGGACGTGGCCTTCACCGGTGGATCGGTGGTGGCGACCTTCGCCCAGGGCATCGCCCTCGGGGCTCTGTTACAGGGTATCAAAGTCGAGGGCCGGGCCTATGCCGGCGGATGGTGGGATTGGCTGTCGCCCTTCAGCATCCTCGTCGGCCTCGGTCTCGTCTGCGGCTATGCGCTCCTGGGGGCGACCTGGCTCGTCATGCGCACGGAAGGGTCGCTGCAGGAACGCGCCCGCACGCTCTCGCTCTGGCTCGGCGCGGCGACCATCGCCTCCGTTGCGGCTGTCAGCGCCGCCACGCCGTTCCTGAAAGGCCAGTATTGGGAGCGCTGGTTCTCGATGCCGAACGTCCTGCTCACGGCGCAGGTGCCGATCCTCGTGGTCCTGGCCTCGTTCCTGTTCTTCCATCTCCTCAGAAAAGGTGCCGAGACGGCACCGTTCTTCCTGTCCCTCGGCCTGTTCCTGCTGTCTTTCGCCGGTCTCGGGATCAGCATCTTCCCGGACATCGTGCCGGGGCGCATCACGATCTGGGAGGCGGCATCCCCGCATGCCAGTCAGGTCTTCCTCCTCGCCGGCGCGTCGATACTGATCCCCATCATCCTGGCCTATACGGCCTACTCGTACTGGGTCTTTCGCGGAAAGGTCGACGCATCGGGGTACCATTGATGCCCGATGGCTCGCCCCCCGGAGGTCCGCCCCCGCTGTGGCGGCGGCTCCTCTGGTTCGCGATGATCTGGGCGGCGAGCATCGTCGCCCTCGGCATCGTCGCATTCGGCCTGCGCACCTGGCTGAAGGCGGGCTAGGGCGGGAAACCCGACCCTCAGTACTCCGCCTGACGGTCGATGATGTGAGACGAGGTGCGGATCAAGACGGGATCTTGGTGTGCGTCATGAAGAACCGCACCATCCCCCGGCTGGCATCGGGCCCACGCGGATCGGTGTAGCTTCCGTCGCTGCTTCCACCCGACCAGGCATGGCCGGCACCATGCAGCGCCCAATGCTCGAGCATGGGCCGTCCGGCATCATCCGCCCGGACGGTACGGGTGAAGGCCATCCCCTTCGCGGATTCACCCTGGTTCACGGCCTGGGAGAGCGCCGCGTTTGGCATGGCGAGAGCAAAGACCTGCTCGCCGTTGATTGGCTTTACCGTCTTGTCCGCATCCCCGTGGAAGACGATGGTGGGTATGCCCGGGTCGTCCTTCCGCGCCCTGACGGTGCCGCCGCCATTCATGGCCGCGAATGCGCCGGGCATGTCGGTGGCTGCTCCGCACGGTAACCCGGAATGGACGCCGACGGCTGCAAACACATCCGGATAGGTCGCGGCCATGATCGCGGCCGCCGCCCCGCCGGCTGACAGGCCAGCCGCATAGACCCGGTTCGGATCGGCCGAGAACTCCCTCACCACCTCCAGCGCGATCCCCGAGATCAGGGACGGTTCGCCGCTTCCGCGTTGCTGGTCGCCGGCATTGAACCAGTTCCAGCACTTCTGCATGTTGGCCGATTGCGGCTGGCCGGGATACGCCACGATGAAGGTCTGCTCCTCGGCCAAAGCGTTCATGCCGGTTCCCAGGGCGAAATCATCCGGGTTCTGGGTGCATCCGTGCAGCATGATCACGACCGGAAGCGCTTGGCCTTCGTAGCCGCTCGGGACATAGACCTTGTAGGTCCGGCTGCCCGCCGCGTTGGCGAAACTCCGCTCCTCGAACCGCGCTCCTGCCGGAACCTCGACCCTCGCCCCGCGGGAGGACCTCGTTCCACCTCCGATATCGGGCATGCCTTTCCCAAAATCGGGCATATCGCCCATTTTCGGAAAGCGCTCGCGTAGGGCTCGGATCGTCTCGGCGAGGCCGGGGCGTGCAGAGGCTTGGCCCGCCGAGTGCGCCGCATGGTCGGTGGCAGTTGGGCCGGCGGCGGGGGCCGTCCAGGCGCCGCCGTGGAAAGCGGGCGCCACCATGTCGATGGTCTCGCCGGCCACCACGTCGCTTGCCGGCGGTACGGATTGTCCCTGCAGCAGGGCCATCGCCTCGCTCAGTTGTCCAGCACGGGTGAGACGTGTCACCTCGGCCATGTCGATCTTGGGAAAAGCTTTCATCATCATGATCCTGGCGGCGCTGGGGCTGTGGAACGACGATCCACGCGGGTCTCTGCGAGGGGTCAGGCGATACGGTCGGCCAAAGCCGCCTTGACGTCGGGACTGGCCTGGAAGGCGCCGAGAACCTGCACGGAGGCGATGGCCTGTCGGGCCAGTTCGGGAGTCACATCGAACGCGATGCTCGCGAGGCCGAGCACCTGAATATGCAACGGCGCGCCCGCATCCCGCGCGGCTTCGAGGTCGCGGGCGGTATAGTGCGACAGGCCGAGGCTGAGCTGCTTACGGGCGACCGATTGCTTCACCGCATCGCCCTGACGGTCGAGCTGATTGCGCACCGCCGTCCGGATGAAATCGGCACGGTTGGCATAGAATCCATCCCGAACCAGTAGGTCGATCTGCCCGAGATCGACGAAGCCGAGATTGAGGGTCAGCTTCTCGCTGTCCGGCACTTTCGGGCGTACCTCACGAACTCGATCCACCATATCGACCATCCCATAACCATCCCATTGGATGGTCAACAGATGGCTATCGATGAGATCGGTGCAAGGCCCTTGGCTTCGTCTCCTGTCGTCCGACCCTCGCATCGACGATGTGTCGACAGGCTGACGCAACGATGCTGCATCGCCTTATCGCCACTGCCACGATGAGAACGTGAGCGTCCTGTGAGGTTGATGTTCTGAAATCCGGCGGATGAGGGATGGCCCCGCGCCATCCGAGCCGGTCGTGCCAGAGCCCATCACGGACAGGCGCGAACGCCGCATATCCCTTCGCCGGCGGCTGCTTTATCGAAGGCCGCGCCAACCGACCCGGACCCATGCCGATGCTCACGTTCTGGCTCGATCAGCCGATCTGGTTGATTTTCGGAAGTCTCGCCTGTCTCGTCCTGGCCTGGTGCCTGATGCTGATCACCCTGACGAACACCAAGCGGACGCGTCCCTTCATCGTCGGTGTCTCGACCGGCATCGCTCCCGCCTTCGTCGGCGTGGTCTCGGTCCTGCTGTCGCTCCTGATTGGCTTTGTCGCCAACGATGCCTGGGAGCGTCAGCGCCAGGCGTCCCGCGTCGTACAGACGGAGAGCGCCCAGGCGCGTGCCGTCTACAATCTGAGCCGATCCGTATCCAAGGACCTGCCGGACTTCCGCATCCTGCTCGCGGATTACATCGAGTCTATCGTCGACGAGGAATGGCCCGCCATGGCGAAAGGCGGAAAGGCGTCGTCACGGGCCGACCATGCCTTCGGAAAACTGCTTCAGGCGGTGGTGGCGCCGAATTTCGACGTGGTCGTCGGGAAAGCCAACCATTCGGCCCTCCTCGCAGCGGTGCTCAACCTGCAGACCGCGCGCAGCGAAAGGCTCGCCCTGAGCGAGATGGAGGGCGACGACAGCAAATGGGTGACCCTATTCGCTCTCTCGGCTCTCGCCCTTCTAGTCATCGCCGCCATTCATTTGGAGCGACCGTCGTCTCAGGCCGCTTCCCTGAGCATCTTCGGCTCGGCGCTGGTGATCACCCTGGGGGTGATCGCCATGCACGAACGTCCGTTCGATGGCCCGCTCGCCCTCGGCCCGAGCTTGTTGGATCAAGTCCGCACGCTCGTCGTAGCCGCCGGCTGAGAGCGACGCTTCGCGCCATATGCGCGGATCCCAGCCGGTCTGCCGTCGGGCTACCGCAGGGTGGGAGACTCTCCGGGCTGAAGAGCACGCTGTTCATCCCCGTCGCTCACGGCGTTGAGGCGCTCGAGATGCTCGAAAACGTGCTCGAAAGCATGCGTGACAGCCTGCTCGAAGGAACCGTCGCCCTTGCCCTGGGCGGCTTTGAGCGCGGCCAGGAGAGCCTTGTGTTTCTCGGTGTCGCTCGACATCGCCATCTCCGAGGCCGGGCGGAATGCCGGCTCGAAGGGGCAAGCACGGGGTCGGCGTCGGGTTCCCATGCGGGCGGTGCTGCCGGCGAGGCCGTGAACTCGTCCGTCAGATTGTCACCGTTGATGGCCGGTTTGCGCAGACCCATCCAAGATGGATCATCCCATCGAAAGACCCCGCAGGCCTCGCCCTCCCCACGACGGGGGAGGGCGAGGCGTCCATAGACCGAGACCGCCTCCGCGAAAAACCATAGTCCGAGGACGGGAAGGCGGTCAGAGGTCTGACTTCGGGTCGGCTTTGCCACCGCCTCCGGGGATGGGTCCCCCGAGCGTCGCCTTGAACCATGCGACGACCCGATCGATCACCGGCTGCTGAAACCAAGTGAGGTCGCCATGGCCCGCTCCTTCGACCAGCACATAGTCCGCCTTGCCGCCCTTTGCCCGCAGGCCTTCGAACAGTTGCTTGCTCTGCACCGGCGAGACGAGCCTGTCGGCGGTTCCGTGCATGATCAGGAAGGGCGGCTCGTCGCCGCCAAGGTGGCCCATGGGACTTGCAGCCAGCGCCTTGTCGGGATCGGCTGAAATCGAAGCACCGGGAAAGTCACGAAAAGCCGGCCCGTTGACGAGAAGCGCCTCCGTCACAGCAGGCGATTGGTGCATGAGTTGGACCGCCGGCGAAAATCCCTCACCGATATTGAGGAGGTTCGAAATTCCGTAGAGGGTGACGGCCGCTTGCACATCCGAGGGCTGATCGAGATGATCGCCCTTGTCGAAGGCTTTCTCTCCACCGGTGACGCCCACCATCTGGGAGAGATAGCCGCCGGCGGAATCACCGAGGACGCCGATCCGGGTCGGGTCTATGCCATACTCGGCCGCGTGAGCCCGCAGGTAACGTACGGCGGCCTTGCCGTCCTCCACCAGCGCCGGGAACCTGTCGGGGACGACACGATACTCGGCGGCGGCAACGACGAAGCCGGCCGCGGCCAGAGCCGAGCGCAGCTCGAAGTATTTCTCATGATCAGCCGAGGTGAAACCACCGCCCGGGAAATACACGATCGCAGGCTTCTTGTCTTTGGTGCGCGGCACGAGCAGCGACATGCGCAATTGCCGGATCGCACGCATCGAACGGATCTGGGAATAGATCACACCACTGATCTGATCGACCTGGCTCCGGTTTCCTTCCACCCGAACGACCTGAGCCCCCTCGGAATAACCTGGCAGCTGGGCGTCGCCTGCCGAGGCCTGCTGGGTAAGAACACTCACAGCGATGACGCCTCCCAAACTAAGGGCCTGGATCATTCTCATGTGATGCGCCTTTGTCGGTTGCGGTGCCATCCTTCTACACCACGAACCGGCAAGGACATGTGTCAGCGCCATAGCCTCAGCGGTGCAGCCGAACGGAAGCGATAGAAGGCCGTCATCCGTCGCAAGTCGCTCAGGAAGCACGCCGACATGTTCGAAATGTCTGAGATCCAGCGAGGCAATGAGGTCGCGCCATGCGGCCTTCGCTCGCGGCCGAACGCTCGATCCGGCAACGCCGGTCACGATGCCGGCTTAGCTGAGACGCGAAAGAGCCAGGGAGGGGAAATCGACGGCATTCGGAAACCGAACGGTCGTGTACGTCGTCAGCTTGGCCAAGATGGCGGGCCACGCCCGATGATGATGAGCACTACGTCTACGCTATAGCCCTCTAACGCCGTCCGCGTGCTGTTGAGATCGGATCAATTTGCCGAGGAGCGCGGCAAGCTGACCTCGCTCCTGCTCATCCAGACCACTAACGATGCTCTGCTGATTTGCGATGTGAGCCTCTACCGCGCGATCGATCAACGCCAGACCATCGGCCGTCAGCGCCACCAACGTTCCCCGTTTATCCGCCGGGTTGGGCCTCCGCTCGACCAGTCCGCCATTCTCGAGCCGATCGAGGCGATTGGTCATGCTTCCAGATGAAATCATCGCCGCCTCATAGAGCGCGGTGGGCGTGAGCGCATACGGTGTGCCACTGCGCCGGAGCGTTGCCAGCACGTCGAACTCGCCGGGTTGCAGGCCAAATTCCGCAAATAGCGGATTGAGCCGATCCCGCGAGATCAGCAGCGCTGCTTCACCCAGCCGTCCCAGCAGCACCATCGGCCCGATATCGAGATCGGGCCGTTCGCAGGCCCATTGTTCCGCAGCCATTGCAGCCCTGTCCATTCCGCGCCCCTATCTTGACGTCGAGATACATATCTCTATGTAGAGATAATATTGAACGCGGCGACCCTGACAAGGTCATATTGCTCGGAGACCATCATGCGGGAAACATCAGGTCGGATGCTGTTTCCGGCCGCAATCCTGCTCGTCGGCATCAATCTGCGCCCGGCACTGGCCTCGGTCGGCCCACTGCTCGACGCGATCCAGCGCGACACGGGCCTTGGCGACATCGGCGCGAGCCTGCTGACCACGTTCCCGGTTTTGTTGATGGGCATCTGCCTGCTGGGAACGGCATGGCTGCGCGGATGGATGGGAGAGCGGGCAGGCATCGCCTCTGGTGTCCTGCTCATTCTCCTCGCCTGCCTGGGCCGCTGGGTGTGGCCGCAGGAGGCAGCTTTGGTGTTGACCGCCATCGTTGGCGGCGTCGGCATCGCCATCGTTCAGGCGCTGATGCCGGGTGCCATCCGCCGTCGAGCGGGACCACGGAGCGGGCGCCTGATGGGCTTTTACTCCACCGCGATCATGGGTGGAGCGTTGATGTCGAGCATGGCGGGCGCCTGGATCGCGCGGGCATTGGGCTGGCCGACCGCGCTGGGCATTTGGGCATTGCCTGCCCTGCTCGGGCTGTGCGTCTGGCTTCTGGTACCGCGGGGACCGCAAGAGAGAATAGGATCGGTGCAACGCAGCCCGGTGCACCATGCGCCGCGCGCCTGGCTGTTGATGCTGTTCTTCGGCTTCGGCACGGGTGCCTATACGCTCGTCCTCGCCTGGCTGCCGCCCTTCTACACCCAGCTCGGCTGGTCCGAGCAGGCGGCCGGCGCGATGCTTGGAGCCGTCACGCTGTCGGAGGTGGTCGCGGGCATTACCGTCTCGCTTTGGGTTGATCGATCGCCAGATCGTCGCGCGGTGTTGTTCACCGCGATTGCCGCGCTGCTGACGGGAATGCTCTGCCTCTGCGTGGCGCCACTGCAGCTCGCATGGGCGGCGGCGCTGCTGGCGGGGCTCGGCATTGGCGCGCTCTTCCCGCTCTCGCTGATCGTCGCGATGGATCATGGCGACGATGCCGATCAGGCAAGCGCGCTCGCCGGCTTCGTGCAGGGTGGGGGCTATGTCCTCGCCGCCGCGCTGCCGCTGGTCGCCGGACTGCTGCGTCAGCATCTGGCGGACCTCACCCCCGCCTGGTGGCTGATGGCGGGACTGTGCCTCGCGCTCGCGCTCATCGCCGCGCGCTTTCGCCCCGGTGACCGTCTCTTCCTCCGCCTCTGATGACAGGAGGCTTACAAAGGCCGTTTACGACACGGCTAGCCGCACCGCTTATTTCATCGAATTCGGCGCTGGCCGCCCTATCGTCCTTCTGCATGGCATCAGTAATTCAGGCCGCGCCTGGGGACCACAGATCGCTCCGCTGGTCGAGGCAGGCTATCGGGTGATCGTGCCCGATCATGCCGGGCATGGCGCGCCGGGCAAGCTGACGACGCCCATAGGCGTCGCCGCGCTCGCGGGCGATATCGAAGCACTGCTCACTCATCTGAATATAGGGCCTGTCGATCTGGTTGGCCTCCACTGGGGGCATGATCGCGCTGGAGCTTGCGCTCCGAGACCCAGAACGTATCGGCCGACTGGTCGTCGCGAACAGCTTCGACAAGACAAGCACGCCCGTCTTCCACGCGCTGGCGCAAGGCTGGGCGACGATTTTCGAGCACCCCGGTTCCGGTTCAACGGTTGGAACAAAGCCGGCCGTCGCTTGTCTCTCCCGCGTTCCAGACGACACCGGAGGGTTTGCGGACCTATCAAGTCTGGCATGGCATAGCGGCGACGGCCGATGGCGCCTCGCTCGCCCATGTTGCGCGCGGCATCCGCGTTCGACGTCACCGAACGCATCGCCTCGCTCGCCATGCCGACGCTTTTCATGGCAGGCAACCTCGATGGGATGTCCCCGCCCGAGACCAGCCATCGCATGGCCGAGCGCGCGCCACAGGGCCGCTACGCCGAAATCGACGGCGCCGCACACATCTCCAACGTCGATTCAGCGGATCGGTTTTCAGCCCGACTGCTGGAATTTCTGGGTGAAGGGACGGTGAGGCCCGATGTACCCGGATCAAATGGACAGGAGAATCTGCGGTGCGGGTGGATGGCGCCTGCCCCCACGGACTGCGTCCAAGCAGAGACCCGCGGTGGATGCGTATCTACCGCGCAGAATGGTGCACCATGGCGTAGAATCGGCCAAATGGCGGAGACGGAGGGATTCGAACCCTCGATACCCCTTTCGGGGTATGCTCATTTAGCAAACGAGTGCCTTCAGCCGCTCGGCCACGTCTCCGTAGGGGTGGCTCTAGAATTTCGCGTCGGACGGGTCAACCCGCTTCGCTGGCTCGATAGGCGCCAATGGGGTGGAAATTCGTGCGTTGCGCCGTTCATAATGCTTGGCGACCCTCAGATGGCGGGAGATCGCGTAGTTCGCGGCGGTGAGGAAGCCATAGACGCCCCTCACGAAATGGCGCCGGCCGAGATAGGCCTTCAGAAAGTTCAGCGGCAGCTCGACGAAGATCCGCCAGGTCGGGATCGTGACGCCGCGCGTTTCGAGATCCCGGGCCTGCTGGTCGGAATAGCGGTTGAGCTTGTCGAGCTGGTCGCCGAGCGAGCGGACGGAGAAGTGGTGGATGACCCCCTTCACGCGTCCGACGCTGGCGCCGGGATCGAGTTCCACCCGGTCGTGGACGGGGGAGGGCGAGTAGCGGCCCCTGTCCTTGCGATAGAGGCGGACGGGATGCAGGGCATAGGCCCAGGGATGGGGCTTCGTCTCACCGGGGAAGATCTCCGCGATGGCGATGCGATAGGCCGGATGGGCGGGCTCGCCGGCGGCGAACAGGGCGCGGATGGCGTCGGACAGGTCCGGCGGCACCACCTCGTCCGCATCGAGGTTGAGCAGCCAGTCGTGACGGCAGACGGTCTCGGCGAAGCGCTTCTGCGGGCCGTAGCCGGACCAGGCGTTGTGGATCACCCGCGCACCAAGGGAGGCCGCCAGGGCCTGCGTTCCATCGGTGGAGCCGGAATCGACCACGACGAGGTCGTCGGTGAGGTCACGTACGGCTCGGATGGTCGCGCCGATCCGGTCGGCTTCGTTGAAGGCGATGAGGAAGATCGAGAGCGGCGGCGCGGACATGGGGAGGGCTCTACGGCATCGGCCCGGCTGGCCGATACTGTTTTCTCGACAGTGTCGTCATGGATCGAGGATCGTCCCCCTAGGGCCGGCGGCGTCGTGCTCAGGCCGCGACCGGCTGGTCGCCCAGCCGCTTGCGTTGGACCTTGCCATTGGCGGTGCGGGGCAGCGCCTCCACGAACCGGATCTCGCGCGGACATTTGTAGGCCGCCAGTCTCTCGGCGCACCAGGCGAGGATCGATGGTCCGTCCGCCTCCGCCCCTGGCCTCAGGACGACGAAAGCGGCGATGACCTTCAGGTCGGCCCGGACGGCGAGCTCGGCGACGCCGACTTCGGCCACGGAGGGATGCAAGCCGACCACGCCCTCGACCTCGTTGGGAGAGACCCGGTAGCCGAAAGCGTTCATCAGGTCGTCGTTGCGCCCGTGGAACCAGAGGTAGCCGCCCTCGTCGAGGCTCGCGAGATCGCCGCCCGCGAACCATTCGCCGCGCAGAACCGAGGCTTCTTCGTCGGGCCGGTTCCAGTAGCCGAGCATCAAGCCCGGCTCCGTACGGTGGATGGCTAGAAGCCCGGTCTCGCCTTTGGGCAAAGGCTCGCTCGGCCCGTCCACGGGCAGGATCGCCACGCGGCGCCCTGGCTGGGGCTTGCCGGGAGAGCCGGGCTTCACCGGGATGGTGGGGCCGCTGGAGACATAGGTGGAGATTTCGCTCATGCCGAGCGCCTCGTAGAGCGGCTTGCCGGTCCGACGCGTCCAGGCCTCGAGCAAGTCGGCGGGCAGGGCCTCGCCAGCGGTGCAGCCGTGGCGCAGCCGGGACAGATCGCAGGCGTCGAGATCTGCATATTTCAGGATCTGTCGATAGACGCTCGGCACGGCGGCAAACAGCGTCGCTCCGTGGCGGGCGATGAGACTGGGCCAGATGGCAGGATCACGGGGCCCATCGTAGAGCACGCTCGTGGCGCCACAGGACCAGGGATCGGTGATCCCGACGCCCAGCGTGTAGGTCCAGTTCATGGTGCCGGCATGCAGCATGACGTCGGCTTCCGTCAGCCCCAGCCAATGCGCATGCATCGGACGTCGCCCCCAGATCGCCCGATGGGCGTGGAGCACGCCTTTCGGCCGGCTAGTGGTGCCCGACGTGTAGACCAGGGTCGCCGGATCGTCCGCCGCGGTGTCGGCATAATCCGCGATCGGCTCGGCACGCTTCATCGCGGCGATCTCGGAGGGACCGAGGACGATGCGGCCCACGGCCTCCGCCGCGTCGAGACGGTGGCCCGCCCCGGTCACCACGACGGCCGCACCGGAATTCTCCATGAGGAACGCGGCCTCCGCCGGCGTCAGCTGGGGCGAGGAGGGGAGGGCCACGAGCCCGGCGGCGAGCGCGCCGAAATACACGAGGACGTAATCCGCCTCATTGCCCATCCGGATCATCACCCGGTCGCCGCGTGTGAGGGCGAGGGACAGAAAGCCGGCGGCAATGCCGCGCACGGCCCGGTCCGCCTCGGCGAAGGTGAGGCGCAGCGTCTCGCCTTCCGCGCCCGCCATGACGAGCGCCGTCTTGCCTCCCCGCAGGCGCGCATTGTCCGCGAGGCAGTGGCGGGCGGCATTGAAACGGGCCGGTAGGGCAGCGTCCGGGAGGATCATTCGAAGGGTTCGGGCTCTCTCGTGGCGATGCGCTCAAGCCATGACGAAACCTGCGGCCGGCAACAAGAGCCAGCCGCAGGATGTCGATGGGTTTGCCTGAGCGTCATCCGCGATGAGCGGCGATTACGCAGCCTTGGTGTCGAGCAACTCGTTGGCGGCGGCGAGCATCGACTTCATGGCAGCGGAAGCGGCCTGATAAGCCGGCGTCCCCACGTCCCAATTGTTCGCGGCGACGGCATCGATCATCTTCTTCGCTTCTTCGAGAGCGGTCTTCTCGGCATCGGCAAGACGGGCCAGCGCCGGGTGATCGCGCAACGGGCCGTTCCGCAACTCCGTGCAGACGCTGTGGTTCGCAATGCCCAGCATCGTCGCTTCGGTGGAGGCGGCCGGAGCGAGCCCGACCAGGATGCGGGCCAGCTTGCGCTTCCACATGCCCACATCCGCCGGCAGGCAGACCAGGCCATGAGCGCTGACGCGGCCGCTTTCCGCAGCCAAAGCGGTGCGGCCGAAGCTTTCCGCCTTCACGAGGCGGGTGGTGATCTTGTCGATCTCCTCGTGGGTCTTCGCGGCCTTGCCGGCAATGTTCTGGACGCTGGTGGAAATTTCGGCGGTGGCAGAGCGCTGCTGCGAGAGCATGTGCGAGATCGCCTGATTCAGGTCGCTCGCCTGCGAGATCCGCTCGTTGGTCTGCTCGACCCGCGTCTCCAATTGCTCGACGATCGCCCGGCCGGACGTGACGGCGCTGCGGCTCTCGCCGACGGCCACCGAGATGGCTCCCATTTCGGCCGTGAGGGTGCTGAGCAGGCCGCGGATTTCACCTGTCGACTTGGCGGTCTGGGCAGAGAGCGACTTGACCTCGGCGGCGACCACCGAGAACCCGCGTCCGGCTTCACCCGCACGCGCGGCTTCGATCGTGGCGTTCAGCGCAAGCAGATTGGTCTGGGCGGAAATCGACGCGATGGCGGTCGCCATCACTTCGATCTGGGCGATGGCTCGCTCCAGCACCACGACGCGCTCTGAAATGAGCGAGGTGCGGGCTTCGATCTCCTGCATGGCGGATTTCGCCTGGCGTCCGTCGCCGATGCAGGCGCTCATGGCGGTCAGCGCGTCCTGGGCAACGGTGACGACCGTGTCGGACGTCTGAGAGACCTCGGCGATGGACGCCGCCAATTCCTCTGTTGCACCCGCGATCGTCTGCGTGGCGCTCGCCACCTCGCCAACATCGTAGGTCATCCAGCCGATATTGATGGCGGCCTCCGAGGCTTCCTTCGCCATGGACGCGATGGAGGACAGGCTACGCTGCTTATCGTCATCGCCATGGCTGCGAAGGCGTTCGAGGGCGGATTTGAGCCTACCGTCTGGCAGGTCGACGGCGGTCAAACCCTGGCTCGACATCAGTGCTTCGACGGCCGCGCTCAGACGAACCTCATCGGCCTCGATCTGCTGGGCAACGGCAGGCACCGCAGTCGTGTCGGAGGCGGGACGCTTGCGGGAGAAGCCAATCATAAAACTACAACCCTGAGATATCGATAGGGCAATGTAATAAACTCTATTGTTTAATAGTGCCTTAGCATACCCGCTCTCCGCGACCGCCGGAACGCGAGAAAGGTCGGCTTCCTTGAGCCAGACGCCAGTCGTCAATGGTAACCAAGCGGCTGGATTCTAATATTTTCTTCTTTCGAACAGTATCCGACCTGCTCCTCAAAAAACAGGATTACCAATCAAACCGCTGGTTCTTCTCCAGTATCACGCGTAGACGAAAATTGGCTGGCGCATACTCCAACCATGTATGTCGTCTCGCCATAAGAATTGATGTCGCGGCGGCACCGAACAAGAAACATACTTATAGTTGAATTCAATTTCGCCCAGTGTCGCACATGGGAGAGTAACTTTTTTGCGAAGTTCGCGCGCTCGACGTGAGCGACTGCATCGGATCGAAGGGCGAGCCACGATGGGGCGTCGTCCTCACGCACATGTTCGGGCGAGCGCGCATCTCGACTTGTTCTAGGCGCGAGCGATCAGGCCGAATGAGGGAGAAGCGGTGCGGGTCGCAGCGGGACGAGGCCGGCCTTGCGCTCGAGCAAGGTCGGCGGCGGTACGGGCGCCTCGATCGAGCAGACAACCCCGGTGGGCTCGAACAGGAGCTGAACCTCGCCGGCAAGCTCGCGCGCCAGACTACGCTCGATGAGGCGGGAACCGAAGCCGGTGCGTGTCGGCTGCGTCACAGGCGGTCCGCCGTTTTCGCTCCAACGCAGAAGGAGGCGGGTCTCCGCCTCTTTGATGACTGACCAAGTGATTTTCACGCTCCCGCCCTCTTGCGAGAGCGAGCCGTATTTGACCGCGTTGGTGCCGAGTTCATGCAGCGCCATGGCGATGGAGAGCGCAAGCCGAGGTGGCAGGCGCAGTTGCGGCCCGGACACGATGAAGCGGGATTGGCCCGCCCCGGTGGAATCGAGGGGAGCGATGGCATCCGCCACCACGTTGCCGAGTTCCGCACCCTCCCAGCTTTCGCGGGTGAGCACATCGTGCACCCGGGCGAGGGCGAGCAGCCTCGCCTCGAACGCGGCCTTTGCCGCCGCCGCCTCCGCCGTGTCGAGGCCGCGCAGGGATTGCATGGCGATGGATTGGACAGTCGCGAGCGTGTTCTTCACGCGGTGGTTGAGTTCGTGGATGAGGAGCAGGAGATGCTCCTCCGCCCGCTTGGCGTCGGTGATGTCGACGTTGCAGCCGGTATAGCCGAGGAAGGCCCCGGTATCGTCGAGGCGTGGCACGCCTTCGCAACGCAGCCAGCGTACCTCGCCGTCGCGATCCACCACCCGGACCTCCGCCCTCACGGGAAGACGCTCGGCAAAGGCCTCGGAAAACTTGGACGTGAACGCCGTCTGGTCGTCCGGATGGACGATCGTCTGCCACCCGCCGGCCGCCAGCGCGCTGGCGGGTTTTCCGAACAGATGGTCGAAATGCAGGTTGGCGAAGCTGATCTCGCCAAGCTCGTCGGTCATCCAGATCAATGCGGGGGCCGAATCCGCCATGTGCCGGAACCGCGCCTCGCTCTCGCGCAGGGCCAAGAGCCCGCGCTCCGTCTCGGCGAGCGCCGTATCGCGCTCTTCGCTGCGCGTGCGCAGGCGCAGGGATGCGTCCGCCAGAACGTCGCCGAGGCGGCGGATCTCGTGGATCGGCGAGGTAATGCGCGGAATCGCTTCGCCACGGGCGAGCGCCGGGCCGGACGCCACGAGCCGGCGCAATGGCTGCGAAACCTTCGACCAGAGATTGATGGCGAGGATCGACGACGTCGCCAGGACGAGGAGGCCGAAGCCGGTAAAGGCCCAGATCCATCCGCGCAGCCGCGCATCCACCAGCGCCTTCGGAATCACGGCGCTCACCGTCCACCCGGTGAGGCGCGAGCGCGCCTCGACGACCGTGACGGGGCGCATGTTGAAATCCTTGCCCTCCCAGACTCCCGGCGTGTCGGTCTGGCGCTGGCGAAGGGTCGCCAGGCGCGGCCGCCCGACGATGGAGGCCGGGTCGGGAATACGGGCGAGGGCGATCCCATCCCGGTCCGAGACCCCCGTCATCCAGCCCTGGACGTATTCCCGGCTCAGGATGCCCTGGAGCCGGTTCACCGGCGCGAGAAAACTCAGGAGGTAGACGACCTCGCCCTCGTTCTGCACCGGGACGGCGATGGCGTAGGTCGCCCGATCGGGCATGCTGCCCGACAGGATGCCGGAGATCATGGCCCGCTGCGTTCCGGATGTCAGCTCACGGTCGAAAGGCAAGGCTGTCTTCGGCAATGGGGCCCCGCGCGGGACCGACGTATTGACCAGTTGCTGCCCGTCCGGTTGGCGCAGGAGGATGTCGAGCCCGACGGTTTCGCGAACGAGGCGTGCCTGGGCGTCGAAATTCTCGAACTCCGCATCCTTCAGGCGGGGCGACGTCGCCAAGGTCTGCAGCACGGAGACGAGCCCCGCCGTATCGCGGTCGATGGACAGGGCGATGCCGCGAACGTTCTCGCGGGCATCCTGCTCGAACCGTGCCCGCTCTGTTCCGGCATAGCGAAACAGCAGGATCGCGGTGAACAGAAGCCCGGGCCCGATCAGCGCCACGACGAGGGCGATCAGGTAGACCTGGGTCGAGAAGCCTCGATCCCGGATGCGTGCGAACAGCCGGCCCGGCGCCGTGCCCTGCCACCCACCGGTTCTCGTCCGTTCGAAAGCAGGTTCCATCTCGCCCTTGGACTCGGCGCTCTTCGGCTCTTGGTTCTTGATCTTGGCTTTCCCCGTCTCGGCGTTCATGGCCTATCGATGTGACCGAGATCCCGGCTCGGCGCCAGCCGATCGCGGACGCGCTGCTTCAAGGTCTTCACGTCGGGAAATCCTCCATCCCGCGTTCGGTCCCAGATCGTCTCCGACCCGCAGACGATGATGAAGACGCCGCCTGTCCCCGGCACGAGGGCGACTTCGCCGACCTCGTCGCGGAAAGTGGAAAGAAGCTCCTGCGCCATCCAGCCGGCACGTAGGAGCCACTGGCACTGCGTGCAGTAGGTGATGGAAACCCTCGGTTTTTCGACCCGTGGGGTAGGTGGCAGTTCATCCATGGCCGGCACAGCGACCCATGCACGCTGCCTTGTCAACCTGCCCCCGTGGGAGTTCGACCATGGGATGTGCGTGGAGTTTCGTCGCGGACGCATCGCGATCCGGCCTTTCACCGGCGGTATCCCGCCCTATCTCAACACGCGTCGCTGGGCGGCAGGGGCGTGGACGCGCCATGCCGCGCCCGTCCACGAGGAGCCCCCGATGTTGTCAGTTCTGCGTCCCGACGCCACCGCGACCTTCGCGCCTTCGCCTCGACCCTCGGTGTTTCGCCGCATGCGGTCCGCGCTCGTCGCCGTCGCCCTGGCCACGACCCTCTCGGGCTGCGGCGCGATCAACCGGGTGCCCACGCTGGAGGAGAGCGCGAAATCCTCGTGGAGCGAGGTTCAGAATCAGTATCAGCGCCGTGCCGACCTGATCCCGAATCTCGTGGAGACGGTGAAGGGCTACGCGCAGCAGGAGAAGGATGTCCTCGTCGGCGTCACGGAAGCCCGCGCCAAGGCCTCCAGCGTGAAGGTCGATGCCTCGACAGTGTCCGATCCCCAGAAGTTCAAGGAATTCCAGGACGCGCAGAATCAGCTCTCCGGCGCCCTCGGGCGGCTCCTCGTCACCGTGGAGCGCTATCCCGATCTGAAGTCGAACCAGAACTTCCTCGCGCTGCAGTCGCAGCTCGAAGGCACGGAGAACCGGATCGCCGTCGCGCGCCGCGACTATATCGGCGCCGTCCAGGCCTACAACACCGAGGTCCGCACCATCCCCGGCCGCTGGATCGCCGCGTGGTTCTATCCGGAATCGAAGCCGATGGAGACGTTCACGGCGACGCCCAATTCGGACAAGCCTCCGTCCGTGAAGTTCTAGCGCGGTGATGAGGGCGGCGTTTCTTCGAGGGCGCGCGCTCGCGCCGGTCCTGGCGTTCGTCCTCGTCGTCCTGGCGGGGATAGTGCTGCTGGCGCGCGGCGAGGCTCTGGCCGCGGAGCCGACCTTCCCGTCCCTCAGCGGCCGCGTCGTGGATGCGGCCGGGATCCTCAAGCCGGATGAGATATCGGCACTGGAAGCTCAGCTGAAGGCCTACGAGGAGAAGACCTCCGATCAGGTCGTCGTGGCGACGGTGCCGAACCTGCAAGGGCTGACGATCGAGGATTACGGCAACCGACTGTTCCGCTCCTGGGCCATCGGGCAGTCCAAGACCAACAACGGCGCACTTCTGCTGGTGGCGCCCAACGACCGCAAGGTGAGGATCGAGGTCGGCTACGGCCTCGAAGGAGCGCTGACCGACGCCTTGTCGAAGGTCATCATCACCACGTCCATCACGCCCCGCTTCAAGACGGGCGATTACGGCGGCGGCATCAAGGCCGGAATCGATGCCATGCTGTCGATCCTCAGCGGCGATGCCGAGGAATGGCAGCGCAGGGGCAAGGTACGCAGCGACGAGGCCGAGCCGTCCCATGTCATCGGCTTCATCATCCTGTTCCTGCTGATCCTGTTCGTCGTCTACCGGATGAATCGCGGCCGCCCGGGTGGCGGATTCATCATCCTTCCCGGGCCATCGTCCGGCGGCTGGAGCGGTGGCGTCTCGGGCGGCTTCGGTGATGGCGGCGGCTTCTCGGGCGGAGGTGGCTCATCGGGAGGAGGCGGCGCCTCCGGGGATTGGTAGGATGCTGAGCGACACCGACAGGACGCGGATCGCCGGAGCGATCGCCAAGGCCGAATCGACGACATCGGCGGAGATCGTCGTTCTCGTCGCCGCCCGCGCCGGGCTGTACCGGTCCGCAGCCCTCGTGCCGGCACTTGCCCTCGGGCTCGCGGTGCCCTGGCCGCTGATCCTGTTCACGCCGTGGAGTGCGGCGTCGATCGCCCTGACGCAGGCTGCGGTCGTTCTCCTGGCGCTTGCCGCAGCCTCCCATCCGCGAACCCGTCTCGGCCTCGTTCCCCGCTCGATCCGGCGGGCGCGGGCTCATGAGGCGGCAACGAGGGAATTTGCCGCGCGCGGGTTGGCCGGGACGCGCGGGCGAACGGGCATCCTCATTTATCTCGCCGTCGCCGAGGGGCATGCGGAGATCGTCGCCGATACGGGCATCGCCTCGCGCATCTCCCCGGCGGCGTGGTCGTCGGCGATCGACTCGCTTCTGGCCTCGCTCCGACGGCGCGAGGCGACGGAGGGCCTAGTCACAGCTGTCGAGTCCATCGGCGCCATCCTCGAGCGACACCTGCCGCGCCGGCCGGGGAATATCGACGAGTTGCCGAACCGGGTGATCGTCACGGACTGACAGCGTCCGCGTCTTTGTATTTTTCTCCTCTGGCCCCGAAAGAATTTTTGAGCCAGAAGAGCCTTGACGATCCGCCATCAAGGACGGGTCGCGGGAGCGAGACGTCGATGAGTGCGATACAGAAGCACGGGCCATGGGCCCTTGTCGGTGCGTTGGGCGCGGCAGCCCTGGCGATTGTCGCCACCAGCCGCGGCGAATCGATCAACGCCTTGTGGATCGTCGTGGCCGCGGTCTGCGTCTACCTCATCTCCTACCGGTACTACTCGCTCTACATCTCCGAGAAGGTGATGCGCCTCGACCCGGCGCGCGAGACACCCGCCCATCGTCACAATGACGGGCTCGACTACGTTCCCACCAACAAGACCGTCCTGTTCGGTCACCATTTCGCGGCGATCGCAGGCGCGGGTCCCCTCGTCGGCCCGGTCCTGGCCGCGCAGATGGGCTACCTGCCCGGCATGCTCTGGATCCTGGCCGGCGTCGTGCTCGCGGGCGCGGTTCAGGACTTCATGATCCTGTTCATCTCCATGCGCCGCGATGGGCGCTCCCTCGGTGAACTGATCCGGGCCGAACTCGGCGTGATCCCCGGCGTGATCGCGCTGTTCGGCACTTTCATGATCATGGTGATCCTGCTCGCCGTCCTGGCGATGATCGTGGTCAAGGCGCTGGCCGAGAGCCCCTGGGGCACCTTCACCGTCGCAGCCACAATCCCGATCGCGATCCTGATGGGCCTCTACGCGCGCTTCGTCCGGCCGGGCAAGATCGGTGAGGTCTCGATCCTCGGCTTCATCCTGCTCATGGCCGCCATCATCGGCGGCGGCCAGATCAACGAACACCCGGTCTGGGGCCCGGCCTTCACCTTCACCGGCACCCAGCTGACCTGGATGCTGATCGGCTACGGCTTCATCGCCTCGATCCTGCCGGTCTGGCTCCTGCTCGCCCCGCGCGACTATCTCTCGACCTTCCTCAAGATCGGCACCATCATCGGCCTGGCGCTCGGCATCGTCGTCGTCGCCCCGCACCTCCAGATGCCGGCCATGACGAAGTTCGTGGACGGCACCGGCCCGGTCTGGGCAGGCTCCCTGTTCCCGTTCCTGTTCATCACCATCGCGTGCGGCGCAGTCTCCGGCTTCCATGCGCTGATCTCGTCGGGAACGACGCCGAAGCTCCTCGACAACGAGATGGACACCCGCTTCATCGGCTATGGCGGCATGTTGATGGAGAGCTTCGTCGCGATCATGGCGCTGGTCGCCGCGAGCGTGATCGATCCGGGCATCTACTTCACCATGAATTCGCCCGGCGCCCTGCTCGGGACCTCCGCCGAGACGGCGGCGGCGGCGGTGACCAATCTCGGCTTCCCGATCACACCCGATGTGATCACCCAGACCGCCAAGGACGTGGGCGAGCATTCGATCATCTCGCGCACCGGCGGCGCTCCGACCCTCGCCGTCGGCATGGCCCACATCATCTCGTCCGCCATCGGCGGCAAGACGATGATGGCCTTCTGGTACCATTTCGCGATCCTGTTCGAGGCCCTCTTCATCCTCACTGCCGTCGATGCCGGCACGCGTGCGGGACGCTTCATGCTGCAGGATCTGCTCGGCCTGATCTCGCCGACCTTCAAGGACACCACGGCCTGGGCACCCAGCATCCTGGCCACGGCACTTTGCGTCTCGGCCTGGGGCTACTTCCTCTACCAGGGCGTCACTGACCCGCTCGGCGGCATCTACACCCTGTGGCCGCTCTTCGGCATCTCGAACCAGATGCTGGCGGCCGTGGCGCTGACGCTCGCCACCGTGGTGATCTTCAAGATGAAGCGTGAGCGCTACGCCTTCGTCACGATCATCCCCACCGTCTGGCTGCTGATCTGCACCCTCAATGCGGGCTGGCAGAAGATCTTCTCGGCCGACCCCAAGATCGGCTTCCTGTCCCATGCCGACCGGTTCTCGGCGGCGATCGCCGAGGGCAAGGTGCTGGGTCCGGCCAAGAACATGGCCGACATGCACAAGATCGTCTTCAACGACCGGATCGACGCGGCACTCGCCGTGATGTTCGTCGGCCTCGTCGTCGCCATCGCCGCCTTCGGCATCATGGCTTGCGTCAAGGCCTATCGCGCCGAGCGCTGGACGGCCCTCGAAAGCGGCGACCCCACCGCCGTCCCGGCGGAGTAACCGATATGGCGCTGTCGTCGATGGAACTACGGGATCGGCTGAAGACCTTCTCGAAATGCGTCTGCGACGGCGCCCGCCTGATGGTGGGGCAGGGCGACTACGAGGCCTATGCCGCCCATATTCGCCGGACCCATACCGATCAGGAGCCGATGAGCGAGCGGGAATTCTACCGAAACAGGGAGAATGCCCGGTTCGGTGTGGGTAACCGGAACGGATTTCGCTGCTGCTGATCCAGTCTATCCCCTTCGGTGACGACCCCTTCGGCGAGACAGATCTTCCTCTCTATCGCGATCATGCGACGAAGACGTTTCGGGCTCCGGTCTCGGAGTTGAAATTCCAAGACCGGAGCGGGGCTTTTTAACGACGTCGGCGGCCCCATACTTCATCGGTGCAAGAGCATACCGATCTAAAGTCGTATCGGCGGGTGGCCTCATCTGGGACGATAGGCTTATATGTCGCCTCCCGAGAGAGGAGGTCTCATGTCGCAGCCGCCAATGACCGAGACGCGATCCGGGATGGACCGCTCCGGCGCGATCACCTTCGACAGGACACTCAGGGGCCTCACCGGCGTCGCCGTCCGTGGCTTCCTCCTGTCCCTCGTCACCTTCGGCATCTACCGATTCTGGTACGTCACCGAATTGCGGCGCTACTTCTGGAACCGGACCGTCGTCGACGGCAGCCCGGCCGAGTATTCCGGGACCGGCAAGGAACTGTTCCTCGGCTTCCTCGTCGCCGTCGCCATCCTGATCCCCGTCTATGTCCTGATCTTCGTCGCGACGATCTCGGCGCCCTGGCTCGCGGCCTTCGGCAGCGTCCTGTCCTTCCTCATCCTCTTCGTCCTCGGCCAATTCGCGGTCTATCGCGGCCGGCGCTACCGGGCCTCACGCACCCTGTGGCGCGGCATCCGCCTTGGCCAGGACGGTTCGGCGATCACCTATGCGCTGATGGCCATCGGCTGGTCGCTGCTGACGCTCCTCACCCTCGGCCTCGCCTTCCCCTTCATGCGCGCGAGCCTGGAGCGGTACCGGATCAATCACACCCTCATCGGGTCGAGCCGGATGGAATCCACCGCGCGCGGGCGCTCGCTGCTGCTTCCCTGGCTGGCATTCTACGTGGTGGTTTTCCTGCCCATCGTCGGAGCGCTGCTCGCCTTCCTCGTGGCTACCGATTTCAACATTCCCGACGATCTGTTCGTCCCCAAGGAGGGGGGCAAACCCGGCGAGACGGAGTTCAACAGCGATTACGATGGCACGCCCATCGCCACGTTCGGGGCGCTCTTCCTCAGCACGATCGGCATCACGTTTCCCCTCGGGCTCCTGCTCATCCCCTTCTACCGGGCGCGGGAGACGCGGCTCTTCATGAACGCGGCCAGCCTCGGCTCCGTGCGCCTTTCGTCCACCCTGAAGGCCCGCCAGTTCTACTGGCCCTATTTCGTCTACCTTCTCTCCGTGATCGGCTTCGTCCTGATCCTCGGCCTCGTCATCGGCGGCGGCGGTCTGCTCCTGCAGACCCAGGGCATGGAGAGCGGAGCCCATTGGGCGGTGCTGTTCGGCATGGTGTTCGGCTATCTCGGCGGCGCGCTGTTCTTCGCCGTGCTTTATGTCCGGGTCATCACGGCGCGGCTCTGGGCGGCGGTCGCCACCACCACGGTGGTCGAGAATGCCGGCGGCCTCGATGCCGTGCTCGCGTCGAGCCGGCGGGTGGGCAGCGGCCTCAACGAGGGCCTCGCCGACGCGCTCGATGTCGGCGGCGCGCTCGAAGTGGGGTTCTAGTGCCGGCACATGCGGTCCACGGCACCTACTACGATGGCTTGAGCGCCAGGGCCCATCCGGTGACCCTGGTCCTCGAGGACAGCCTGGAGATCACCGGGCAGGACCTACGCCTCGCCTGGACACTCGCCGAGCTCGCGGCCGGCGACACGGCGGCCCCGCTCATGCGGGTCGGCCCGGCGGGACGTGCCGAGCGGGTCGAGTTCACCGACGAGGCCCTGGCCGCCGCGCTGAAGGATCGCTGTCCGGACCTGTACCGATCCGACCCCTCCGCCTCGGGCGGTCGCCTGCGCCTCGTCCTGTGGTCGATCGCAGCCGGGATCTCGGTGATCGGTCTGGCGATCTACGGCGTCCCGGCCATTGCCGTGCGTCTGGCACCCGTCATCCCGGCAGCGATCGAAGCGCGGCTCGGCGGCGCCGTGGACGGGCAGATCGGCAAGATCCTCGGCGACCCGCCGGTCTGCGACGATGCCCCGGCGCGGGCCGTCCTCGACCGCTTGATCGAGCGGATGACGGCGGATGGCGGCCTGCCGGTCGATCCGGCGATCAGCGTTCGCCGGCACGCCATCGCCAATGCCCTGACCTTGCCCGGTGGGCGGGTCGTCGTGCTGTCGGACCTCATCGACCAGTCCCGGACGCCGGACGAATTCGCCGGCGTGCTGGCCCACGAATTCGGCCATGTCGCCGCGCACGATCCCATGCGCGCTCTGCTGGCGGCGAGCGGAAGCTCGTTCCTCCTCAGCCTCGTGCTCGGCGACCTGACCGGCTCCACGATCGTCGTCGCGGTGGGACAGGCCGCCATCTCGGCCGGTTATTCGCGCGAGGCGGAGAACGCGGCGGATTCCTATTCGGTGGAGGTCATGCGCCGGTCGGGCGGGGATGCCACGGCGCTGGCGACGATCCTCGAACGCATCGCCAAGGACGACGAGAAGGGCGAGTTCGCGGGCCTGCTCCGCAGCCATCCCTTCACGAAGGAGCGCGCCAACCGCATCCGCGCGATGGCGGGCACGGAGACGGTTGGCCGGCGCATTCTCGACGAGACCGAGTGGGCGACGCTCAAGGGCATCTGCCGCGACGTGCCGGCCAAACCCGCGAAATAGGCGCCCGACCATGCCGGGCCTTTCCGCGCGCGAGTTACATCCGGAAACAAAATTCCCGGCCCGGCCCGCCGATTGCGGCGCGGCGTCACGGCTACAGATCACCTCGTGGCATGCGACGAACGTGGTACACCGGCCCGAACAGGTTTGCGCGGATACCGTATGGGCCTCGTCCAGTATGCTCTGAAGTTTCGCATCACGGTCTACGTCCTCGCGGTGCTGATGATGCTCGGCGGCGCGGCCTCGGTGATCGTGGCACCAAAGGACGTGCTGCCTACCGTGGATATTCCGGTGGTCGTGGTGGTGTGGACCTATACGGGCCTTTCGACCTCCGAGATGGAGCGTCGCATCACGACCTATGCAGAGTTCTCGCTCTCGAACAACGTCAACAACATCGCTCGGATGGAATCGACGACGCTGCAGGGCACCGCGATCCAGAAGGTCTATTTCGACCAATCGGTGAGCATCGATCTCGCCATCGCCCAGACAGTCTCGGCGATGAACTCGATCCGTTCGACCATGCCGCCGGGGGTGCAGCCGCCCATCGTCCTGCGGTTCTCGGCCTCCTCCGTCCCGGTGATCCAGCTTTCGCTCTCCTCTACCAGCGAGAGCCTGACCAAGGTCTACGATTACGCGCAGTACCGCATCCGCCAGCGCCTGACCCAGGTGCCGGGCTCGACGCTGCCCTCGCCCTTCGGCGGCACGCCGCGCCAGATCATGGTCGATCTCGACCTTCAGGCCCTGCGTGCTCTGGGCCTGACGGCGCTGGACGTCACCAACGCCATGACGGCGCAGAATCTCACCGTGCCCTCCGGCCTCGCCAAGATCGGCGAGCAGCAATACCCGATCCAGCTCAACGCCACGCCGGACGCCATCGAGGCGCTCAACCAGGTGCCGATCCGAGTGGTCGGCGGACAGCCTGTGCTGGTGCGCGACGTTGCCAATGTCCGTGACGGAGGCCCGCCGCAGGTCAACATCGTGCGGGCCGACGGCCTGAACTCGGTGCTGATGCGCATCTTCAAGAACGGCACCGCCTCGACGCTCGACGTCGTCAACAACGTGAAGAAGGCCCTGCCGGACATCCGCGCCGCCGCCCCGGAGGGAATGGCGCTACGGGAATTGTTCGACCAGTCGGTCTTCGTCTCCGCCGCCATTGAGGGCGTGATCCACGAGGCGGTCATCGCCGCCGCGCTCACCGGCCTGACCATCCTGTTGTTCCTCGGCTCATGGCGCTCCACCATCGTGGTGCTCGTCTCGATCCCGCTTTCGATCCTGACCTCACTCGCGATCCTCACGGCGTTGGGCGAGACCATCAACGTCATGACGCTGGGTGGACTCGCCCTGGCGGTGGGCATCCTCGTGGACGACGCGACGGTGGCCATCGAGAACACCTACCGGCTGTTCGAGGAGGGGGAGCCGTTCCGCAAATCCGTGGTGGAGGGCGCGGCCGGCATCGCCAAACCCGCACTGATCTCGACGCTCTCGATCTGCGCCGCCTTCGTCTCGGTCTTTGCCCTCACTGACACGCCGAAATACCTGTTCACGCCCCAGGCGCTCGCCGTCGTCTTCGCGATGCTGACCTCCTACGTCCTGTCGCGGACCCTGGTGCCGGTGCTGATCGACGTGCTGGTCGCGCGGGAATACGAGGAGCATCACGGCAAGGGCGGGCAGGCTCCGCGTCGGGGCCGCGTCGCCCGTGCGCTGGGCTGGCTGTTCGGACCGATCTTCCGCCTCGCGGGCTGGTTCCGGCAGGGATTCGAAGCCCGGTTCGCCCGCTTCCACCGCAGCTATCTCGGCCTGCTCCACGTGGTCCTGCGCCGCCGCGTCGTCACCCTCGCCACCGTGGCGGTGATCTTCGCGGGCACGGCAGGCCTGTTCGGCTTCGTCGGCCAGGATTACTTCCCACAGGTCGAATCGAGCCAGATGACGCTGCATCTGCGCACCCGTCCGGGCATGCGCATCGAGACGGCGGTGCAGACCTTCGCCGAAGTCCAGACCGTCGTCCGCGAGGTCATCCCCGAGGGCGAGATCGACCAGGTTCTCGACAATCTCGGCCTGCCTGCGAACAACTACAATTTCGCCTTCTCGGACGGGTCGTTCGTCGCCAACAACGACGGGCAGATGCTCATCAACCTGAAGGAAGGCCACGGCTCGGTCGCCGGCTACACCAAGCGATTGCGCGAGGTGTTGCGCGAGCGCTTTCCCGACCTGATCGTCTATTTCCAGCCCTCCGACATCATCACGCAGATCCTCAATTTCGGGACGCTGGCGCAGATCGACATCCAGGTCTCGGGTCGCAACACCGCCAAGGACCTCGCCGCCGCGCAGAACATCGTCCGTCGCCTCAAGGAGACGCGCGGGGCGGTGGACGTCCACCTCCACCAGATCGTCGGCACGCCGCAATTCTTCGTAGACGTGGACCGGCGCCTCGCCTCCGAGCTCGGCCTCACCGAGCAGCAGATCGCGCAGGGCCTCAACGTCTCCCTGTCGGGCTCCTTCCAGGTGACGCCGAACTTCTGGACCGACCCGAAGACCGGCATCCCTTACCAGCTCTGGGTCCAGACCCCGGAATATCGCAACGACAGCCTCACGGCGATCCAGAACACCCCGCTCCTCGTCAGCGGCAATTCCGATGCGCCGGGCGTGCTGACGCTGCTGTCGAGCGTCTCGACCATGCGCCGCGAGGGGTCGCAGACGGTGATCAACCACGTCAACACGCAGCCGACCTTCAATATCTACGCGGCGGTGCAGGATTCCGATCTCGGTTCGGTGGCGAAAGACATCCGCCGAATCGTCGAGGAGGAACAGAAGGCCCTGCCGGCCCCCGACAAGATCACCGTGCGCGGGCAGATCGAGAACATGCAATCGGCCTTCTTCCGCATGGGAATCGGCCTCTCCATCGCCCTGGTGGCGGTCTACTTGCTGATGGCGGTGAACTTCCAGTCTTGGGGCGACCCGCTCGTGGTGCTGGCGGCGCTCCCGCTCGCCTTCTGCGGAATCGTCGCGAGCCTGTTCATCACCGGCACGACCTTCTCGATCCCGTCGCTGTTCGGGGCGATCATGTCGGTGGGTATCGCATCCGCCAATTCCATCCTTCTCGTCACCTTCGCCAAGGAGCATCGGGAGGCCACCGGCTGCAGCGCCACCGAGGCCGCGCTCCTGGCGGGTGAGACCAGGCTGCGGCCCGTACTAATGACGGCGGGCGCGATGTTCCTCGGGTTGATCCCGATGGCCCTGGGGACGGGGGAGGGCGGCGAACAGAACGCGGCGCTGGCCCGCGCCGTGATGGGCGGCATCGCCGTCGGCACGCCATCGACCTTGCTCTTCGTGCCCTTCCTCTACACCCTCCTCAGGCGGGGCGAGGTCAAGCCGCTTCAGGATTACGCATGAGCGGGAACAGCCCTGGTGACGCGACCGATGGCGAGACCGAAACGGTGACGGCTCATGGTTCGAGTCATCGATCGGGGCGAGGCTCGGCGGAGATCCCGCCGCCGCCGGGGAAGGGGCCGTTCCTCGTCGCCGGGCTCATCGCCGTCGGCCTGCTCGGCTGGGGCGGGTACGGCCATTGGCAGAAGGCCGCCGCGGCGCAAGAGACGCAGCGCAAGGCGAGGGATTTCGTGCCGAAACTGCGGACCATCGCGGTGGAGCGGGCCGACCAGCCCATCGACATCACCCTGCCCGGACAGACCGACGCCTTCGCCAGGGCATCCCTCTTCGCCCGTGCCACCGGCTACATCGCAGAGCGCAGGGTCGATATCGGCACGCGGGTCAAGCAGGGCGACATCCTCATCCGCATCGCCGCCCCCGATCTCGACCAGCAGCTGGCGCAGGCCCAGGCGCAGGTCGGCCAACTCGAAGCCCAGCTGCTCCAGGCCAGGGCCATGGTCGATCAGGCGAAGGCCAACGTGAATCTCGCCACCGCCACCAACAGCCGCACCTCGACCCTCGCCGTGCAGGGCTGGGCCTCGAAGCAGAACGCGGACAATTCCCAGGCCAGCGTCCTGAGCCAGGGCGCGAGCCTCGCCTCGGCGGAAGCGGGGGTGAAAGTGGCCGAGGCCAACATCAAGGCGCAGCGCGCCACCGTGGACCGCCTGAAGGCACTGACCGGCTTCAAGGACGTGATCGCCCCCTTCGATGGTGTCGTGACCGCCCGTAGCGTCGATGTCGGCGATCTCGTCCAGGCGGACGGCACCGGCACCGCCCTGCTGTCCATGGACCGGGACGACGTCCTGCGCGTGGTCGTCAACGTGCCCCAGAATCTCGCCGTCGGGGTGAGTCCGGGCGTCGCCGCGACGATCAAGGTGCCGCAGATCCCGGACCGGACCTTCTCCGGCAAGGTCGAGCGAAGCTCCGTCGCCCTGCTGACCTCGTCCCGAACCCTGACCACGCAGGTGGACGTTCCCAACCGCGACGGCAGCCTGCGGCCCGGCCTCTACGTCTATGTGACGCTGAAGGTGCCGCGGACAGCGAGGAACACAGTCATCCCGGCCGAAGGCCTCGTCTTCAATCAGCGCGGCACCCAGGTCGCGATCTCTCGCGACGACGGCACGGTGGAATGGCGCGGCGTCCATATCCAGCGTGATCTCGGCACCACCATCGAGATCGACCAGGGGTTGGATGGGGGCGAGCAGATCGTCCTGAGCCCGCCCGTCGACCTGCGCGATGGGCAGAGGATGGAGCGCCAGGCACCCAAGCAGGAGGGAAAGCCGCTGAAATCGGCGGCGCGATAGCACCGGCTGGCCGGGGCGCAGGCCAGCCCAGCCGTCCGGCAGGTTCCGTCGAAGGCGGATGATGGCGTAGAGCCTCACCGTTCGGTGCGCCCGCTCGCGCCTCCCCCGGAACGCCCCACGATCATGCTCGACCGCCCCGCCTCGGACACTCTCGATCGCGCTCATGTGGCGGCGATGAGCGCCGCGATCACCTGTGTCGCGGTGGTCGGCATCGGCCTAAGCCTGTCGATCCCGCTCCTCTCCCTCGAGATGGAGCGCATGGGCGTGTCGAGCACGGTCATCGGCATCAATACGGCCCTGGCGGGTCTCGCCAGCATCGTCACCGTGCCGTTCGTGCCGCGTCTGGCCGCCCGGATCGGCGTCGTACGGCTTCTCATTCTCGCGATCTTCATCGGCGCGGCCTCCCTCATCGGGTTCAAGCTGCTCCACGATATCCGTTGGTGGTTCCCCCTCCGCTTCGTCTTTTCGGCGACGCTGGGCGTGCTCTTCGTCCTGTCCGAGTTCTGGATCAACGAGGTCGCGCCCCCGGCCCGGCGCGGCCTCGTCATGGGCATCTACGCGACGGTCCTGGCCCTCGGCTTCGCGGTGGGTCCGACGCTCCTCGTCCTCATCGGCACACAGGGCTACGCGCCGTATTGTGCGGGCGCCGCCCTGTTCCTGCTCGGCACCGTGCCCATCGCTCTGGCGCGCGGTCTCTCCCCCGAGATCGAAGGGTCCGGTAGTCGCGGTGTGCTCGGCTATGTCCGGCTGGCCCCCGCCGCCATCTTCGCGGCCCTCGTCTACGGTGCCGTCGAGACCGGGGGATTCGCCATCCTACCGCTCTACGGCCTGCGGATCGGGCTCGATGCGGAGAGCGCCGCCGGGCTCGTCAGTATGCTCGCTCTCGGCCACGTCCTGTTCCAGATCCCCTTCGGCCTCCTGGCCGATAGGTTCGACCGTCGCCGCCTCCTCCTCGCCTCGGCCCTGGGTGGCGCCATCGGCGCGGCCTTGATCCCGGCGGCGTCGGCATCCCCTTTCTGGCTCGCCATCCTGCTGCTGATCTGGGGCGGCCTGACCGGCACGCTCTACACGGTCGGCCTGGCCCATCTTGGGGCCAGCGTGCGCGGGGCCGAACTCGCCGGCGCGAATGCCGCCTTCCTGATTTTCTACAATGTCGGCCTGATGGTGGGGCCTCCGATCATTGGCGGCGGCATGGACCTGATGCCCCCTCAGGGCTTCGCCCATGCCATGTGCGGCGTGCTCGTCGCCTATGCCGGCCTCGTCCTGTGGCGGCTTCGGAAAACCGCCTCGGCCTTGACGAAGTGAGCCCGATGAGGCAATGACCGCGCGGAATTCAGCCGGTCCGTGCCGGCCATTTTGCGTTTCGCTCAAGCGGAATGCCGCCACCTTCAGGAGCACCGCGCCATGGCCAAGGCCGTCACCGTCAAGATCAAGCTCATCTCGACCGCCGATACGGGCTACTTCTACGTTACGAAGAAGAACTCCCGGACGCAGACCGAAAAGCTGTCCATGAAGAAGTACGACCCCGTCGTGCGCAAGCATGTCGACTTCAAAGAAACCAAGATCAAGTAAGCTTCGTCTCCCCTTCGAGACGGCATGAAAAAGCCGCCCTTTCGGGGCGGCTTTTTCCGTTCGTGGATGGGTCGTCTCGGTTAGAGCGAGGCGGTGGGGTAGGAGCGCACGCCGGTACGGTTGCCCGGGACCGTGGTGGCCTCGGACGGCGTGGCGCTCGGCGCGGTCCAGCCTTCGGCCTTCCAACCCTCTGCGCGCTCGGTCACGTTCACCGAGCCGTGCTCCTCGAGAACGTCCATCACCAGCGACGCGCGGGCATCGTCGGCCTTGACGGTCACGAGGGTACCGCCGCGACGCACGCCTTCGCTGTAGGTATGCGCATCGGCCTCGCTCAGACCGGCGCCGGTCAGGCCGCCGACGAGACCGCCGGCCGCGGCACCGATGCCGGCACCGGCGAGCGTCGTCACGAGCCAACCGGCGGCCACGACGGGACCGACACCGGGGATCGCCAGCAGGCCGAGGCCCGTCAGGAGGCCGGCCGCGCCGCCGAGGAGCGTACCGACGCCGGCGCCCGTCCCGGCACCGGTCGATGCCGTCTCGGCGGTGTCGGTGCGGGTATGATCGCCGGTCGCTACACGTCCGGCATGCCGGTCGTTCTCGTTGCTGCTGACGATGCTGATGTCGCTGTGGCTGATGCCCGAGGCTTCGAGCTTGGCGACGGCCTTGCTGGCATCGTCATAGGAATCGTAGAGTGCGGTAATGGTCTGGTTTGCCATGGGATCGTTCCTCTCACTGTATCGACAAGTCTGCGACGTCCGAGATGTCGCTACTGAGCAGCGACGTTGCCCTTGAAGTCGACGCCGACGGTGACAGGCTTCCCGTTGAGCGTTGCCGCCCCGCGCCAGATGCCCTTGTCGTCCTTCTTGAGTTCCTTGACGTCCTTGTAGCCGGCCTGTTCGAGGCGGCTCCGGGTCTGGCCCTCGGTGAAGCTGTTCGCGCCTTCTTCCAGCTTGGCGTTGGTCGCCGCCTGGGTGGTAGCGGGGTTCTTCGCATCGGGCTTGTCGGTGTTCGGGCGCGTCACGGATTCTTGGCCGCCAGACTTGGCGCTGGTCTCGGCATCCGTGGCGGGCTTGCCGGTCACGGTGGTCTGAGCATAGGCCGTGCCCGAGCCTAGAAGTGCCACAAACGCGAGTGTAGCCAGCTGATGTCGCATGTTATTCTCCCTCGATCGGACCTATTCAATCCGGAAGGAAGCGAAAGCGTTCCGTCGAGATGTCGCAACGCATCATCATGAAGCGTGGCTTTATCTCGAAGGGAAATTGATTTTTCTATTCGCCCTCTCCCGCACCTGTTCCATTTCGTTGGCTAGATTATTGTTCCATGAAATTAGGACAGCACCTTCGCTTGCTCGGGGAGAAGCGGTTACCAGTCTCTGGACGGCCGATCTCGACCGGCCCGATCCATGCCCTCAGTGACGAACCGAAGCGGCAGCGTTGAATTTCGCCGCGCGGCGATGACGGGCATCGTGTTCCTGCGATAGAGCGGACAGAACCAGCCCCGCGTTCCGCCAGGATCGCCGAACCTGCATCCGTCGCTGTGAGGAGCCTGCCATGACCGACGAATTCGACGTCGATCTGTTCGTCATCGGTGGTGGCTCGGGGGGTGTGCGCGCAGCACGCATCGCCGCCGGCTACGGCGCCAGGGTGAGTCTCGCCGAAGAGTACCGGATCGGCGGCACCTGCGTGATCCGCGGCTGCGTCCCGAAGAAGCTGATGGTCTATGCCGGGCGCTTCGCCGACGAGTTCGAGGACGCGGCCGGTTTCGGCTGGTCGGTGAGTGAGCCGCATTTCGATTGGAGCGTGCTGAAAGCGCGCCGGGACGCCGAGGTCTCGCGCCTCGAATCGATCTACGACACCAACCTCGAACGGATGAACGTCACGATCATCCCCGAACGGGCCGTCATCGAGGACGCGCATACGATTCGCCTCGTCGGCTCGGGTCGCCGCGTGCGGGCGAAGTACATCCTGGTGGCGGTGGGCGCGTATCCGGTGAAGGTGCCGGTCATTCCCGGCGGCGATCTCGGCATCACCTCGAACGAGGTCTTCGAACTCGAGACCCTGCCGAAGCGCATCCTCGTCATCGGAGGTGGCTACATCGCGGTCGAGTTCGCCAGCGTCTTCGCGCATCTCGGCTCGCGGACGACCCTGCTGCACCGGGGCGACCGCCTGCTACGCGGGTTCGACGATGAGGTCCGCGACGCCCTCGGCCTCGGCTATGAGAAGCGCCTGGATCTTCGGCTCAACCAGACGGTGGAGCGCCTCGAACGGGGTGAGGGCGGCATTGCCGCGACTCTCGGCGACGGCAGCGTCCTCGAGGTCGATCAGGTTCTCGTCGCCACCGGGCGCAGGCCGGCGGTCACCGGCCTCGGCCTGGAGGCCGTGGGGATCGAGACCGACGAGAGCGGTGCGATCCCGGTGGACGCCTTCTCGCAGACATGCGTGCCCTCGATTTACGCGGTGGGCGACGTCACCAACCGCGCCGCCCTGACGCCCATCGCCATCCGCGAGGGCCATGCCTTCGCCGACACCGTATTCGGCGGCAGGCCGTGGGCTGTGAACCACGAACTCATCGCCACCGCCGTGTTCTCGACGCCCGAGATCGGCACCGTCGGCCTCACCGAGGAGCAGGCGCGCGAGCGGTTCGAGACTATCGATGTCTACAAGTCGAGCTTCCGCCCGATGAAGGCGACGCTGTCCGGCAGCGCCGAGCGTGTCCTGATGAAGATCATCGTGGATTGCGCCAGCGACCGGGTGCTCGGCGTCCATATCGTCGGCCACGATGCCGGGGAGATCATCCAGGCCGTCGCCATCGCGGTGACGATGGGAGCGACGAAGGCCGATTTCGACAGGACCATCGCGGTCCATCCCACGGCCGGCGAGGAACTCGTCACCATGCGGGTCCCAGCCGTGACCAAGCGGCCGGAAGGAGTGGGTTAGAGCCGCACCCCGGAACAGGCACTCAGCACTGCCGTTGGGCTCTGAACCGATTCATCGGCAAAGGCCCAGCGAATGACCGACAAGATGGCGGAGCCGAAGATCGAGGCCTATGACGGGCCGGCCGGCGGCTGGGGCTCGGCGCAATCTCTCACCGAAATTCTTCTGCGGGAAGAGATTCCCGTCTCCGGCGCGGCGCTGCTGATGAAGCAGAACAAGCCGGACGGCTTCATGTGCGTGTCCTGCGCCTGGGCCAAGCCCGCCAAGCCGCTGACGTTCGAATATTGCGAGAACGGCGCGAAGGCGACGGCCTGGGAGCAGACCGCCAAGCGCTGCGGACCCGACTTCTTCGCCAAGCACACGGTGACGGAACTCCGCAGCTGGACGGATTACGCCCTGGAGGGGCAGGGCCGGCTCACGCATCCGATGCGCTACGACGCGACGAGCGATCGTTACGTGCCGGTCTCCTGGGAGGAGGCGACGGCGGCGATAGGCCGGGAATTGCGCGCCCTCGATCCGAAATCGGTGGTGTTCTACACGTCGGGCCGCGCCTCGCTGGAGACGTCCTACATCTACGGGCTCTTCGCCCGGATGTACGGCAACAACAACCTGCCCGATTCGTCCAACATGTGCCACGAGCCGACGTCCGTCGGGCTGAAGGCATCGATCGGCGTCCCCGTCGGGACGGTGGTGCTGGACGATTTCGAGACGACCGACCTGATTCTGTTCTTCGGCCAGAATGTCGGCTCGAACGCGCCCCGTATGCTGCACCAGTTGCAGGAGGCGCGGAAACGCCGGGTTCCGATCATCACCTTCAACCCCCTGCGCGAGCGCGGATTGGAGCGGTTCACCAACCCGCAATCGGTGGTGGAGATGGCGACAGGCCACGCCACCGAGATCTCGACCCAGTACCATCAGGTCAAGGCCGGTGGCGATCTCGCGGCGATCACCGGGATGTGCAAGGCGCTCATCGCAGCCGACCGGGAGGCGCTGAAGGTCGGGCGCCCCGGCATCCTCGACAGGAGCTTCATCGACGAACACACCCATGGGTTCGACGCCTTCGCGGCCTATTGCGAGTCACAGGATTGGGCGGCCCTCGAAGGCCGGTCGGGTCTCACCCGCGCTGCCATCGAGGCGGCGGCCACCGTCTATGCCCGCGCGCGTGCCGTCATCGGCGTCTACGGCATGGGATTGACCCAGCATCGCAAGGGCACGGAATCCGTGCAGATGCTCGTGAATCTCCTCCTCCTGCGCGGGAATATCGGGCGGAAAGGCGCCGGGCCCTCTCCGGTTCGGGGCCATTCCAACGTTCAGGGCCAACGCACGGTGGGGATCACCGAGAAGCCGGAACTCGCGCCGCTGGACATGCTGAAGGAGCAATACGGTTTCGAGCCGCCGCGCGAGAAGGGCCTCAACACGGTGGAGGCCTGCGAGGGCATCGTCTCCGGGGATGTGAAGGCCTTCGTCAGCCTCGGCGGCAACTTCGTCCGCGCCGTGCCCGAGACGGTGCAGATGGAAGAGGCGTGGCCGAGCATGCGCCTCACCGTGCAGATCTCGACCAAGCTCAACCGCTCGCACCTCATCAACGGCGAGGTCGCCTATATCCTGCCCTGTCTCGGCCGGATCGAGATCGACACCCAGACGAGCGGTCCGCAGGCGGTCTCGATGGAGAGCTCGACCTCGTGCTTCCATGGCTCGCGGGGCAAGACCAATCCGGTAAGCGAACAGGTCCGCTCCGAGCCATGGATCGTCGCCGAGATCGCCAAGGCGACCCTGGAGCCGAATCCAAACGTTCCCTGGGACGCATGGGTCGGTGATTATTCCCGCATTCGCGGGGCCATGGAGGCGACCTACCCCTCGGTGTTCCACAATCTCGAAGGCCGGATGTTCGAGCCGGGCGGCATCCACAAGCCCCTGGCCGCCCGCGAACGCCGCTGGGAGACGGAGACCGGCAAGGCCAATTTCACGGTTCCCGAGGGAATCGAGGCCGATCCCGACATGCCGCTGCGGAGCGCCGAGGCCCTCGACCTCATCACGTTGCGCTCGAACGACCAGTTCAACACCACCGTCTACGGCTACGACGACCGGTTCCGCGGCGTGAAGGGCACCCGGATGGTGCTGTTCATGAATGCCGCCGATATCGCCCGGCTCGGCTTCGCCGATGCCGAGATCGTCGATGTGACGACGGTCGCCGACGACAGGGTCCGTTCAGTGAAGGGGCTTCGCATCGTGGCCTACAACATCCCACCTGGGAATTGCGCGGGGTACTACCCGGAGCTCAATCCGCTCATCCCGCTCTGGCACCATGACGAGCAATCGAAGACGCCGGCCGCCAAGGCGATCCCGGTGACCATCGCCCGCTCGGCCTCGCCCCTCCAGGGTTGAGGTCGCCGCGTCCTCCGGCGCCTGGAGGTCGGTGATATAACGCTCTCTTGTTTCGAGCGGCTTCCGCGCTCCATAACGGGACATGGCACAGAACGACGACGCGCATGACCGGCGCCAGGCGATCATCGACCGAATGCTGGAACAGGCGCTGTTTCCGGACGTCGAGCGTCGCCTGCCGAGCCACGATGCCCTGCCGGAGGATATGCGCGAGACGGTGGACCGTCTTCTCGCCAAGGCCGAAGCGCAGCGTGCGCGCCGCCTGACCTACGAGGATCTGGAGGAGGCCCTGCCTCCGCGTGACGTGACGGCCGAGGATCTCGAAGCGATCTTCTGGATCCTGTCGGAGCATGGCATCGCCGTAGAGGACGGGGAGGGCGAGTAGCAACTTCCCCTCTAAACATACCGCAAAGCACGCGAAGCCTTGAGCCGACGACGGCCAATCTCCATCTCCGGGGTCGACCTTGGCCTTATCGGGCGGGACACTCTCGCGACTGGCGGAACTGGCCGGTGCGTATCCCTCGCTTCTCTACGAGAACCGCTCTATAAGCCCCGCTCTTCGCGAGGGATTCCCCTTTCGTGAAGCCGGCCGAGAGGTGGACGGGAGATCATCATGGGCGAGCGTTGGACATCGAAGACCGGTTGGACGCCGACATCCTGGCGCAACCTGCCGATCCAGCAGGTACCGGCCTATCCGGATGCCGCTGCGCTCCAGACGGTCGAGACCCAGCTCGCCAGCTTTCCGCCCCTCGTTTTTGCAGGTGAGGCGCGCAAGCTGAAATCGGCGCTCGCCCGCGTCTCCACCGGCGAAGCCTTCCTGCTCCAGGGCGGCGATTGCGCCGAGAGCTTCGACGAGCATTCGGCCGACAACATCCGCGATTTCTTCCGAGTCTTCCTGCAGATGGCGCTGGTGCTCACCTTCGCGGGCGGCTCGCCCGTCGTGAAGGTCGGGCGCATCGCCGGGCAGTTCGCCAAGCCGCGCTCCTCGTCCACCGAGACGATGGATGGCGTGAGCCTGCCGAGCTACCGGGGCGACATCGTCAACGGCATCACCTTCACGGAGGAGGCGCGCATCCCCGATCCGCGCCGGCAGTTGGAGGCGTACCGCCAGTCGGCGGCGACGCTCAACCTGCTGCGCGCTTTCGCGACCGGCGGCTACGCCAATCTCGAGAACGCGCATCGCTGGATGCTCGGCTTCGTCAAGGACAGCCCGCAATCCTCACGCTACCAGGATGTGGCGGAGCGGATGAGCGATGCCCTCGATTTCATGCGCGCCATCGGCATCAATCCCGAGACGCACCAGGAGGTCCGCACCACGGATTTCTTCACGAGCCACGAGGCGCTGCTGCTGGGCTATGAAGAGGCGCTGACCCGCGTCGATTCCACCAGCGGCGACTGGTACGCCACGTCGGGCCACATGCTTTGGGTCGGCGACCGCACACGCCAGGCCGACCATGCGCATATCGAGTATGCGCGCGGGATCAAGAACCCGATCGGGCTGAAATGCGGGCCGTCGATGACCTCCGAGGGGCTGATCAAGCTGATCGACCAGCTCAACCCGGAGAACGAAGCCGGCCGCCTGACCCTGATCTGCCGCTTCGGCGCGGACAAGGTCGGCGAGCATCTGCCCGGGCTGATCCGCACGGTGGAGCGTGAGGGCCGCAAGGTCGTGTGGGTCTGCGATCCGATGCACGGCAACACCATCGCGGCCGGCCGTTACAAGACGCGTCCGTTCGAGCGGGTGATGACGGAGATCGAAGGCTTCTTCGGCGTGCACCGGGCGGAGCGGACCGTCGCCGGCGGTATCCATCTCGAGATGACCGGCAAGAACGTCACGGAATGCACCGGCGGCGCCCGCGCGCTGACGGCCGACGACCTGCAGGATCGCTACCACACCTATTGCGATCCCCGCCTCAATGCGGAGCAGGCGCTGGAAGTCGCGTTCCTCACGGCCGAACTGGTGAAGCGCGAGCGCGCCGAGATCGTCCGCCCGCGCCTCGACGCCGCCGAGTAGCTGGCGCTCGTATCTACTAACGAAAAAGCCCTCTCCCCGGTCGGGGGAGAGGGCTTTTTACATGTCATGCCCGCCGAGGAGCCGACTCATCGGACTCGGCGGCACGTCCCGTTTCAATTCCGCTCAGTGCAGCCAGGACGTGAAGAAGTAGATCAGCAAAATGATCGGCAATGGGATACCGATCAACCACAACAATCCGCCTTTCAGCATCGTCATACTCCAGCTACATCATCGTTCGATCAACGGAATGTGAGCGGATACGGTTCCTGCGGCCGTCTACAGAACCTCCCTGACATGCTTGCCGCTCCGCTCGTAGAAGAACGGGATCGGCAGGTAGGGCGCGAACCCACCGGCGATCTGCAGCTCCAATTCGTCGAGGACGACGCGGGTGATCCGCGGCAGGTCGAGGTTCCGCGCCTCGGCGAAGCTCACCCAGGCGAGCTCCACCAGTTCGGATGTCGGCGTGACGATCCCCGGCTGCTCGGCCGCCACGGCTTTCCGGTCGATGGTGAAGAAGCGCGTATCGAACCGGCGCGCTCGGCCGGGGGGCGTAATCGCGCGCGCCACCAGGTGGAGCGATTCGAGGTCCGGCAGGATTCCGAACTCCTTGAAGGCCGACCAGCTTCCCTCGGGCGCGGTGTCGGGCGGTCCGTATTCCTTGGTGCCCAGGAAAAGTCCGGTCTCCTCCGAGGTCTCGCGGATCGCCGCCAAAGCGAGCGCTCGCCCGAGGGAATGCGAGGCGCGCGGCACGCGCTTGGCCAGGGCATCTTCCGCGCGCGTCGAGAGCGCTCCGGCGACGCTCATGCGGCGATCTCCGGGCTCGATCCTCCCGCCGGGGAAGACGAACTTGCCGGGCATGAAGGCGAGGCCGTCATGGCGCTTGCCCATCAGGAATTTGGGCTGGCGCGCCGTGCGGTCGATGATGATGAGGGTGGCCGCGTTGCGCGGCCGTAGGGTGGCCGGGCGCCGTCGAGGCTCAGAGGCGGCCGAGGCCGGGGGTAGGATTGTCGCTTGGTCCAAGCTGAACCTCCTCGGATCGCGCAATTGCCACGCTTGTCCCCGTCGGTAGCGTGGCAAAGCCTCCCATGCCAAGGGCGTACTGCAATCCGACCACCGCGCCCTTCACCGGCTGCAGCAGGGCAAGCGCCGATCCGAGGGTCACGATCGGCCAGAACGAGAGCTGAAACCACAACGGTACGTCGTAGTTCGTCTCGAGTTCGAGAATGAAGTAACCGACGATATGGCCGATGATGAAGATCACCACGTAGGGCGGAAGGTCGTCGGCGCGGTGGTGGTGGAATTCGAGCCCGCACGCGTCGCAGGAAGGACGGACCTTCAGGAACTTGCCGAAGAGATTGCCCTCGCCGCAATGCGGGCAGCGGCACAGGAAGCCACGCGCCATCGACTTGACGAGGCCGACACGCTCTCCGGGCAGGGTCTCGACGCTCTCGGTCATGGCGATCTACCTTCCGCTTCGGATGTCCAACGCCGCAACCTCATCGCCGAGGTTGGGGCTGGGAAGACCAGTTCCGATGAGGCCCGATCCTACACGAGCCGCCCTAGCGGCGCGACCCGCGGTGGCGCGACCCGGTGTTGCGGATGCCGGCAGGCCTGCCGGGCGGGCCGGCCTTGTGGAAGCTCGGCGAGCGCGGAGTTCTCGTCCCCCCGGCTCCCGGCCTCGTCTGGCCTTCGGAGAGCAATTCGAAGCGCAGCGCTCCGGCCACGGCCGCCGCCTCCACCAGCCTCACCTCCACCCGGTCGCCGAGGCGATGGGTCTCGCCGCTGCGCGAGCCGACCAGGGCATGCCGCGCCTCGTCGTGGTGGTAGAAATCGTTGCCGATGGTGGAGATCGGCACGAAGCCGTCGGCACCGGTCTCGTCGAGCTTGATGAAGAGCCCGGCGCGGGTGACGCCCGAGATCTGGCCGGTGAAGGTAGCACCGACCCGGTCGGCGAGATGATGCGCGATGAGCCGGTCGATGGTCTCGCGCTCGGCCGCCATGGCGCGACGCTCGGCGGCCGAGATCTGCTCCCCAATCTGGTCGAGAGCGCCCACCGTCACGTCGGAGGACAGGCCGTCCGGGCCGAGGCGGCAGGCGGCGATCAGCGCCCGGTGGACGATAAGATCGGCATAGCGCCGGATCGGCGAGGTGAAATGGGCGTAGCGCCTGAGATTCAGGCCGAAATGCCCGAGATTCTGCGCGGCATAGACGGCTTGCGCCTGCGAGCGCAGCACGACCTCGTTGATGAAGATCGCGTGCTCGGTCTCGGCCACGGAGCCGAGGATCCGGTTGAACAGGGCGGGGCGCAGGGCACCTTCCTTGGGAATCTTGATGCCGATGGAGGCGAGAACCTCGCCGAGCGCGCGCATCTTCTCCAGGGCCGGCTCGTCATGGACGCGGTAGATCAGCGGCTGTTTCGCCTGTTCCAGGGTCTCGGCGGCGGCCACGTTGGCCTGGATCATGAACTCCTCGATGAGCCGGTGCGCGTCGAGGCGGGCCGGCACCACGACCCGGTCCACGGCCCCGTCCGGCGTCAGCAGCACCTTCCGCTCCGGAAGATCGAGGGCGAGGGGGCCGCGTGCCTCGCGCGCCGCCGTCAGGGCCGCGTAGGCGGCCCAGAGCGGGCGCAGGATCGGTTCCAGCAGCGGCGCGGTCGTCTCGTCGGTGAATCCGTCGATGGCCGCCTGCGCCTGGGCATAGGACAGCTTGGCGCACGAGCGCATCATCACCCGGTGGAAGCTGTGGCGCTTCTTCACGCCGTCGGGGCCGATCACCATGCGCACCGCGATGGCCGGCCGATCCTCCTTCTCCCTCAGCGAGCAAAGGTCGTTGGAGATGCGCTCCGGCAGCATCGGCACGACGCGGTCCGGGAAATAGACCGAGTTGCCGCGCAACAGCGCCTCGCGGTCGAGGGCGGAGCCGGGACGGACATAGGCGGCCACATCGGCGATGGCGACGGTGACGACGAAGCCGCCCTGATTGGCCTCGTCCGGGTCCGGCACCGCCATCACAGCGTCGTCATGGTCCTTTGCGTCGGGGGGGTCGATGGTCAGGAGAGGCTCGGCGCGCCAATCCTCACGGCCCTTCATCCCCACCGGCTCCACCGCGTCGGCCTCGGCCAGAGTGTCGGCGGCGAAGACGTGGGGAATGTGGTGGAGATGCAGGGCGATGAGGCTCACGGCACGCTCCGAGCCGAGCGACCCGAGGCGCTCGGTGACGCGCCCACGCGGCAGGCCGAACCGGCTCTCGCTCACGAGGCTGACGCTGACGAGGTCGCCGTCCCGCGCCTCGCCTTCCTCGCCGGCCGGGATCGCGATCTCGCGGCCCTGCGCCCGCTTCTCAACGGGCACGATGCGCCCGCCATCGGGGCCGGAGCGGTAGACGCCGAGCACCTCCGCCTTGTTCTTGCCGATCACCTTGATGACACGGCCGGAATAGCGCCCGCTCTCGCCGGGAATGAGTTCGACGCGCAGAAGGGCGCGGTCCCCGATACCGGGGGCTGCGCGGCCCGGCTTCTTGCCGCTGCGGGGTGAGGAGACCAGGATCTTCGGCGGGGGGCCCTTCGCATGGTCCCATTCCACCGGAACGGCGAAGAAATCGCCATCGCGATCCCGCGACTTGATATCGGCCAGCGTCACCGGCGGAAGCCGGCCGGGCGGCACCAGCCCGGCGCGCCCGCGCTCGATCTCCCCTTCCTCCTCGATCTCCTTGAGGATGCGCTTCAAGCCGATGCGATCGGAACCCTTGATGTTGAACGCCGCGGCGATCTCGCGCTTGCCGACCTTCTCGGTCGCCTGCGCGATGAAGGCGAGAATCTGCTCGCGGGAGGGAAGGGCGCTCTGCCCGGGGTTGGGATTGATGCGTCTGGCCAAATGTCTCTGGGCTCGAACTCGTATAACGCGCCGCTCATGTCTTGGCGGCGAGAGGTCGAAAGGCCTCAGGCTCGGGCCTTTCCACATCCGTTAACATGGGACCGCGCGAGGCCGGGGGCAATGTTCTTCCGTTGTTCATCAACCGGTGGACGCGGAACCGACGATCCGCTCCACCCCGGCATCGATGTCGAAACCCGGGTCGGTGATGTCGGCGAGGCTGAACGGGCAGGCGACCGGCAGCGTGAACGAGACCCGGGTCTCCGAGGCGCGAAGCTCGGGGGCCTCCGCCTCGCGAACGGCCAAGGTCCAGATCCCGTCGATCTTCAACCCCGCCACTGCCGATGGGTCCGAGGCGATCACGGCATGGACGCGCCTCGCCTCGTCACGCCAGCGAAGACTCGCCGCGTCGTCGGAGATCAGCGCCGCCTTCACGAGGTCGGCGAGAAGGGTCTGAAGAATCGTCATCTTTGCTGCGGCCTCCGGCATCGTGGAGGGTCGACGCGCAAGACCCGCGCCGGACCTCGCATCGGCGGGTTCCCGGCACGGAGCACCACCCTCAGAGCCTGTTTGAGTCGCTTTTCCAACGCTCTACCTCATCCTGAGGTGCGGCGCAGCGGCCTCGAAGGAGGCTTTCAGAAATCGCCCGAGCACTGGAGGCCTCCTTCGAGGCCCGCTGATGCGGGCACCTCAGGATGAGGCTGTCTGCTGGGATGCTCGGCTCTGGCGTGAGCATCCGCCGAGAAATCCAATCGAACAGGCTTTCAATACGGGGTGCCCTTGGCGCGCTGCGTCTTCAGGGCCTCGGCATGCCAGACCAGCTCGTCGAGGAACCGCTTGGCGGCCTTCGAGAGCCATTCCTCCTGCGGAACGCCCTCTTCGTCGAGCGCCTTGTGGATCCGGGGAATCGGCAGCAGCGACGCGATGCTCGGAGCGCCGAGCTCGGCCATCATCGCCCTGAGCTGCATCGCCGCCCGTACGCCGCCATATTGGCCGGCCGAGTAACAGACGATGGCCGAAGGCCGCCAGAAATACTCTTCGAGGAAGTGATCCAGCGTGTTCGAGAGGGCCGGTGGGATCGAATGGTTGTACTCGGCCGAGACCACCACGAACGCATCCGACCGGCGGTAGAGCGTGGCGAGGTCCTCGAGCACCGGAGGCGCCTCGCCCTTGGGATATTCCTTGTACATCTTGTCGAGGAGCGGCAGCTTCAACCCGGCCGGGTCCACCAGCGGAGCCTCGATGCCGCGTTCCTGCAGGCGCGCCACGAGGAAGCGCGCCGCGCGCAATCCCTGGCGTTCGCTGCGGACGGAACCGAGGATAACGGGGATCACGAGGGACATGGCACTGCTCCGGCAAAGATGAACGCGGGTTCGCCCATCGTACCGCCGTTGGCGAATGCTGTCGCGTCCGTGCGTCTGGAAGCGCCGGACCTTTACGGTCCGGGGCGATCCTGGCTCTTCGTCAGGCCGCGTTGAGGCAGCACTTCTTGTATTTCTTCCCGCTTCCGCACGGGCAGGGATCGTTGCGGCCGATTTTCACCGGATTGCGGATCGGGAGGCCCGCCCCCTCGGCGGTCCAGGCCAAGGCCCCGATGGGATCGTCGAACGTGCCATATTTCTGTCCGTCGAACCGCTGCAGGTCGTTCGGCTTCGCGGTCGCCCGGCGCAGGGTAGTGTGAAACCACCCTGCGTCGCTGAATTCGTCGGTCAGGCGGCCGTCGGCCCTGGCGGCCATGCTTCGCAAGGCGAGATCGGCATAGCCGAGGAGGGCGATGGTCTCCTCCCAGCCGACCCAGGCGAAATCGCCCTCCACGGCGGCGCGCTTGTCGTCGAAGCGGACGAGGAGATCGTGGGTCTCGGTCCGGTCGATCCGTCCGGTCTGGGTCAGGTAGGCGAGGGCGGCGAAGACCTCGTTGCGGGCAAAGCCGTCCACCGTCGAATCGAGCAGCAGCGCATGCATCGGCGCCACGTCGCCGTCGAACAGGCTGGTGAGCATCTTCGCCATGGTGATGGTGAGGGCGTCGCCCAGGAGCGCATCCAGCCCGTCGGAATCCTGGCGCCGCAGGATGGTGAGAAGCGGGAGGAAGGCCCGCGTCTCGCCGGCCGCCGCCAGGACGTGTACTCCCCAGAACAGCAGGTTGCCCTGCGCCTCGTCGAGCTCCTTGCCCTCCGCCGCCAAAGCCAGGACGGCGAGAACCGGTTCGGCGATGTCGGCCGGGCTCGCCAGGGCCTGGAGCATCGCCGCCTTCGGCAGATGCTTGGCGGCCGACAAGACGTCGATCAGTTCCTGGTTCGCCATGTGGTCGGCTTCCTTGTCTGGAGTTCCGAGCGCCGTTTCAAAGCCTGTCCGATCGGATTTCTCGGTGGCTGCTCATGCTCGAGTCGATCATCCAAGCAGACAACCTCATCCTGAGGTGCCCTTTGCCTCGGCGAAGGGCCTCGAAGGAGGCCTCCAGAGGCCGGTGCGCGATCTGGAGCCCTCCTTCGAGGCCGCTATGCGGCACCTCAGGATGAGGCAAGGTCTTGGAAAAACACCTCAAACAAGCTCTCACCCCCTCAAAGTCGCGCCGGTCTTGCGGGCGACCTCGGCGACGATCTTGGCCGTCACGGCCTCGATCTCCGCGTCGGTGAGGGTCCGCTCCACCGGTTGGAGCCTCACCGCGATGGCGACGGATTTCGCGCCCTCGGGAATGCCCGTCCCCTCGTAGATGTCGAAGACGTCGATCCCGGCGATGAGCTTGCGCTCGGCAGCTTGCGCCGCCTTCACAACGTCGCCCGCCGCAACGTCGCGCCCGACGACGAAGGCGAAGTCGCGTGAGATCGCCTGGAAGTCTGAGAGGGCAAGGGCGGGCTTCACCTTGGTCGGGCGGTATTTCGGCAGGGGGATCGTATCCAGGGTGATCTCGAAGGCCACGAGCGTGCCCTTCAGGTCCAGAGCCTTCATCACGCGGGGGTGGATCTCGCCGAAATAGCCGATCTGGTTCTTCGGCCCGAACTGCATCGTGCCGGAGCGTCCGGGATGAAGCCAGGCGGGGCCACCCGCCACGAGCTGGAGACCGCCGGTCGGCACGCCCAGCGCCGTGAGGAGGGCCAGGGCGTCGGCCTTGGCCTCGAACGCATCGACGGTGGCGGCGGCCCCCGCCCAATGGCGGCCGGCGCCATCGTGGCGTGCCGTTCCCCGGCGAATGGCCGTGGCGCGGATCGACTGGCCCTCGGGCTGGTCGGTCTCGAAGCACTGGCCGACCTCGAACAGGGCGACGTCGCCATAGCCGCGGTCGGCGTTGCGCTGGGCCGCCCGGAGCAGGCCCGGAACGAGGCTCGGACGCATGTCCGAGAGGTCGGCGGCGATGGGGTTGGCCAGCGCCAGATCCGCCTTGCCGCCGCCGAACAGGACGGCATCGTCATGCGGGATGAACGACCACGTCACCGCCTCCACCAGGCCGCGCGTGGCCAGCGCCCGCTTGGCGAGGCGCGTGCGCTTCTGCAGGGGGGTCAGCGTCGCCTTGGCGATGGCGGCATCGCCGCGCGTCAGCGGCTTCGGCTCGATCCGGTCGAGGCCCGCGATGCGGATGATCTCCTCAACGAGATCGGCCTTGCCCTCCACATCCGGGCGCCAGGACGGGGTGAGAACCTTCACCCGGTCGCCGGAGCCGGCCACGTGGAACCCGAGGGTCTCCAACGTCACCTTCATCTCGGCGCGGGACAGCTCGATCCCGGCGAGCCGGCGGGTCTCGGTCCAGGGGAAATCGATGACCCGTTCCGTCTCGGGCAGCTCACCGGCGATCACCGCCTCGCTCGCCGTGCCGCCGCAGATCTCGACGACCATGCGGGTGGCCAGATCCAGCCCCGGCAGGGCGAAGACCGGGTCGACGCCGCGCTCGAAGCGGTAGCGGGCATCGGTGATGATGCCGAGGCGCCGGCCGCTCTGGGCGATGTTCACCGGGTCCCACAGGGCGGATTCGATGATCACGTCCACGGTGGCGTCGTCGCAGCCGGAGGCCTCGCCGCCGATAATGCCGCCGATGGATTCGGGGCCGTTCTCGTCGGCGATGACGACGATGCCGTCATCGAGCGCATAGGTCTTGCCGTCGAGCGCCTTCAGGCTCTCGCCGTCGCGGGCGCGACGGACCGTGAGAGCGCCCTTCACCTTGGCCGCGTCGAAAACGTGGAGCGGGCGTCCGCGATCGAAGGTGAGGTAGTTGGTGATGTCGACGAGAGCGTTGATCGGGCGAAGGCCGATGGCGCGCAGGCGGGCCTGCATCCAGTCGGGGGAGGGGCCGTTCTTCACGCCGCGCACGAGGCGCAGGGCGAAATAGGGGCACAATCCCTTGTCCGCGGGCTCGAAATCGAGGGCGACCGGCACGGGGCACTCGCCCTCGCCACGCACAGGCGGCATCGGCTCGCGCTTCAAGACGCCGATGCCGGCAGCCGAGAGATCGCGGGCGATGCCGTGGATCGAGGTACAATCCGGGCGGTTCGGGGTGAGGTTGATCTCGATGACCGGATCGTCGAGCCCGGCATAGAGCGCGTAGGCCTGGCCGGTCGGGGCGTCCGCCGGCAGATCGAGGATGCCGCTGGACTCATCGCCGAGGCCGAGTTCGGCGCCCGAGCACAGCATGCCGAGGCTCTCGACGCCCCGGATGTTGCCGACCGCCAAGGTCTTGTCGAGACCGGGCACGTAGGTGCCGGGGGGCGCGAACACCGTCTTCATCCCGGCGCGCGCATTCGGCGCTCCGCAGACGACCTGCACGGGCTGCCCGTCGCCGGCATCCACGGTGCAGACACGCAAACGGTCGGCATTGGGGTGCTGTTCGGCCGTGAGCACATGGGCGACGACAAAAGGCGCGAGCGCCGCCGCCTTGTCTTCGATGCCTTCGACTTCGAGGCCGATCCGCGTCAGCGTCTCGGAGATATTCTCCAGAGACGAATCGGTGTCGAGGTGCTCCTTGAGCCAGGAGAGGGTGAATTTCATGAGTTCGTCTCTTCGGCTCAGAGGGGCCGGGTTCTGGCGATCAGGAGAACCGCAAGCTTCTTGCGGTCGAGCGTCGTGAGAGATTCGATCAACGTCACGGTCTGTTCCGCAAGCTCGATGTAGCGCAACGTCTCGTCATGACGAACCTTCAGAGTAGGCGGCGAATAGTCGGCGGCGTTTCGAGCTTCCTGCAAACTCAGGAAGTTATTGCCGATATCGGTAACGGTCGGTCCGATCAGGTTCGCATCCCGGCTGTTGAGACGCTTCTTTGCCGTTCCATGATCGAGCAGGCGGTAGATCGGTTCGACGATGTCGTTCTCCTGGGTCCACCCGATCAATTCACTCGCGCAAATGAAGCAGAGAGCGTGAAAGACAGAATAGTAGGCCCCGCTGACCGCCCGGCGCATCGCCGCTTTGCGCAGGTTCACCCGGCCGCGCGTGTCCGCGAGCGTGCGGGATGTTTCCAGGAGATCGTAGACGAGTGGATTTCCGAGCCTCGGCATCAATGCCGGTCCGGCATTGGTTCCGATGGGTCGTCGCCGAGCACTTCGTCATCCGGATAATCGTAGCGGATGTACGGAAATCGCTCCTCCCCCTTATCGAGCAGCCGTTTCCGTAGAGCCGACAGAGCCCTGGTCGAAGCGTCTCCGCTGGTCACCCCTGCCTTCGGCCTGAAATGCGCCGTCACATGAAGCGAGGGCTCACCGTCGAAGTCGGGAGCCGGACGAACATCGGCGCTCTCGAACCCGTGTGGTCCGAGCGTTTCCCGCAGCACCTCGTTGGCGACCTGTCGGATCTCCTGCTCGGTCATGCACGATCCCTCCCTCGGCATCCTAACTCGTCAGCCCGGCCACCAGGCTCGGGATATCGAGCGGGCGGAAGCCGTAATGCTCCAGCCAGCGCACATCCGCCTCGAAGAACGGGCGCAGATCGGGCGTGCCGTATTTCAGCATGGCGATCCGGTCGATGCCCATGCCGAAGGCGAAGCCCTGGACGAAGTCCGGGTCGTAGCCGCAATTCCGGAGCACGTTCGGATGGACCATGCCGCAACCGAGAATTTCGAGCCAGTCGGTGCCCTCTCCGAAGCGGATCTCGCCGCCTTTGCGCGAACACTGGATATCGACCTCGGCCGACGGCTCGGTGAAGGGGAAGAAGGACGGCCGGAAGCGCATCTTCACCGCATCGACCTCAAAGAAGGTGCGGCAGAACTCCTCCAGCACCCATTTCAGGTTGGCGATGGTGGCGCTCTTGTCGATCACCAGCCCCTCGACCTGATGGAACATCGGGGTGTGGGTCTGGTCGGAATCGTGCCGGTAGGTACGGCCGGGGCAGATCACGCGGATCGGCGGCTCCTGGGACCGCATGGTGCGGATCTGGACCGGCGACGTATGGGTGCGCAGCACCTTGCGCTGGCCGTTGCGGTCGGGCGCCAGAAAGAACGTGTCGTGCATCGCGCGCGCCGGATGGCCGGGCGGGAAGTTGAGAGCGGTGAAGTTGTAATCGTCGGTCTCGATGTCCGGGCCTTCGGCCACCGAGAAGCCCATATCGGCGAAGATCGCGGTGATCTCGTCCATGACCTGGCTGATCGGATGGATGCGCCCACGCGCTTCCGGCGCCTCACGCACCGGCAGGGTCACGTCGATCCGCTCCGCCGCGAGGCGTGCTTCGAGGGCGGCCTCTGTGAACGCCTCGCGCCGCGTGGCGATGGCGCCCTGCACCCTGTCGCGCAGACCGTTGATGAGCGGACCACGCTCCTTGCGCTCGTCCGGCGTCATGCTGCCGAGGGTCTTCAGCAGGTCGGAGATCGAGCCCTTCTTGCCGAGCGCAGCGACGCGCACGGCGTCGAGGGAGGCCTCGTCGGATGCGCTCCCGACCTGTCCGAGCAGATCGCCTTCGAGGGTTTCGAGATCGGTCATCGGTTCAAACCACCGGTTGGCATCTGGCCTTCGGATCGTGTGCGGCCCCCGCGAGCGGTTTTGCGGGTAAGCGCCGCCAATGCAAGCGCGCCTGCCGACGATCCTTTGCAAAAGACGAAGGCGCGGCACCTCTCGGCCCGCGCCTTTCGCATCGACGAATGAGAGGGCGTGTGAACGCGCCTCAGGCAGCCTTCACGAATCAGGCAGCCTTGGCGAGGTCCGGAAGAGCGGCCTTGGCCTTCTCCACGACGACCGCGAAGCTGGCCGGCTCGTGAATGGCGAGCTCGGACAGAGCCTTGCGGTCCACCTCGATGCCGGACTTCGCGAGACCGTTGATGAAGCGCGAATAGGTCAGGCCGTGCTCGCGGACAGCGGCGTTGAGGCGCTGGATCCAGAGAGCGCGGAACGTGCGCTTCTTGTTCTTACGATCACGGTAGGCATACTGCATGCCCTTCTCGACCGCCTGCTTGGCGATCCGGATCGTATTCTTGCGCCGGCCGTAATAGCCACGGGCGGCCTTGAGGACTTTCTTGTGCTTTGCGTGACTGGTCACGCCGCGCTTGACGCGGGCCATGGGTTCTCTCCTGGATTACGAAAACAGTATCGGCTGCGGCGAAGGATTACCGGCTGTTGGGCAGGAAATACTTCTTCACGTTGGCAGCATCGCCCTCGAACAGGGTGGTGGTGCCGCGCAGGTTGCGGATCTGCTTCGTCGTCCGCTTGATCATTCCGTGGCGCTTACCGGCCTGGGCATACATGACCTTGCCGGTGCCGGTGATCTTGAAGCGCTTTTTCGCGCCCGACTTGGTTTTCAGCTTGGGCATTTGGCTCTCCTGAACGCGCATGCCCTCCGACCCTGGGACAGGTCGAAGGCGTGCGCTCGGTTGATGCTTCTGATGGAGCAGCACGAACCGCCACGGCAGCCCTATCGGCCGGGCGGTTCAACGCGAGGGGGCGTATGACAGAAAAGAGACGTGGTTTCAATGGCGGCTGCGCTCGCCGGGTCGTCGCCTCTCGCCCCCGAGCGCTCGGCAAAGCGACCGCCGTCGGATTTTCCATGGAAATGCTGCGTCCGGTTGCTTGACAGGCCGGGGTGCGGAAACTAGACCCCCGACACCGCCGGAAACGGGGCGGGACGCCGTGCGGGCGTAGCTCAGTTGGTTAGAGTGCCGGCCTGTCACGCCGGAGGTCGCGGGTTCGAGTCCCGTCGCCCGCGCCACGTCCATCATCGGCCTGCATCATGCGGGACGATCCGAATGCCCGGCTACCCAGATACGCGGGCGTAGCTCAGTTGGTTAGAGTGCCGGCCTGTCACGCCGGAGGTCGCGGGTTCGAGTCCCGTCGCCCGCGCCATTCTCAAGAATTCACGCAGCCGATGACGCAGCCTCCAAACGGGTTGCTTTGCGTGATGCCCTCAATATGGGACATTCGTGCACTAGCCTTTTCCCGAGCGTGACTCGCGAAACGGGCTGTCCGAACCATGGCGGGCTTCTTCTTCTTGTACTTCACCGCCTGCATGGCGAACGCACCGGATACCTGTGAATCGAAGCGTCTTCCGCTCGACGTCGTCGATGCGCGAGGATGCGTCCGCGTAGCACAGCCGCAGCTGGCGCGATGGGTCGACACCCATCCCGATTACCGCATCACCGCGTGGCGCTGCGGTTCGCCGCCCCGCGATCTCGGTACGCGGATCTGACGCGAATCGGCACCTCCTCGCGCATCGATCAAGTTTCTTCTCCAGAGTGCAATGGCGTGCCGGATCGGACACACCGGCCCGTCCCGCGATCCCGTTCGCGCCGCCGCCGCGATTTCGCCCCATCGCACCGGGATGGCGAAGCCGACGACATGGCAGCGCAGCGAACCGGCACCGAGCGATGATGGCTTTCCCCCTTTCACCCATTCTGTCGCGGCTGGGCGCCATCGTCCTTTTGGGGAGCCTGTTGGCGGTGGGCGGCTGCGGCGGGCCGACGATCCTGCCCGAGGCCGACAACCTCACGAGCCCGGTGATTCTCGACGAGGGTGCCGCCGCCGCCGCGATCTCCCGCTACAGGGCGTCGCACGGGCTCGGCCCGGTGGTGCTGGATTCGAGCCTGATCCGGGCTGCGTCCTACCAGGCGGAATCCAATGCCCGGGCCGGCAAGCTCAGCCACGAGATCGGCGGTACCTTCGATTCGCGCATGGCGCGGGCGGGGTTCGGCCGCTCCTTCGCCGCCGAGAACCTCAGCGCCGGTTCGAATACGTTCGACGAGGTGCTGGCACGCTGGAAAGCCTCATCCGAGCACAACAAGAACATGCTGATGCCTCAGCTGAAGCGAATTGGCATCGCCCGCGTCGATGCGCCGGGTACGCGCTACAAGCGCTTCTGGGCCCTGGTCCTCGCCGGAAACTGAGGCGCATACGTCCTCGCCGCGCGGCTCAATCCGTAAGTTGATCCGCTTCGGTCAACCCGTCCTGGATGCTGCGAATGATCGTGCGCATCTCGGGGATCATCGCGATGGCCCTGGCGATCCGCAACGCCTCCTCGCGGGTCATGAGGCCGGTTGCCTCTCGCTTCTCCGGCTCGTCGGAGAAGTATGTCCAGGCGACGGCCGCTCCGTCCGCATCCTCGACGCAGAAACTCTCGACCTTCTCGACGACGAGCCAGGGGGTGGGGAAGCCGCGCGCGGTCATCGCTCGTCTCTGTTGCCGGGAAGGGTAGGGGGAGGGGCAGCGGGATGGTGGGCGGTGACGGGCTCGAACCGCCGACCCTCTCCGTGTAAAGGAGACGCTCTACCAACTGAGCTAACCGCCCGGTGCGCGCCGCATCGTTAATCCAAGCATCGTCGGGATGGCAACCCTCCTCGGCACGAGGCCGGTGGAGGACCATACGAAAAGGCCCCGGGGAAACCCCAGGGCCTTTCCATTTTTCCACCTGCGGATGACGCTCAGTGGGCGATCACCGTGGTCGGCTCGTCCTCGCCGACCACCGGACGGCGGGCGACCGGGAGCGGCTCCTCCCACTCGATGCGTTCGGGCACCCTCACAAGAGCGTGCTGAAGCACCTGGTCCATCCGGGAGACCGGGATGATCTCCATCCCGTTCTTCACGCTGTCGGGCACCTCGGCGATGTCCTTGGCGTTCTCCTCGGGGATGAGGACCGTCTTGATCCCGCCGCGCAGGGCAGCGAGCAGCTTCTCCTTCAGACCGCCGATGGGCAGGATGCGGCCACGCAGAGTGACCTCTCCGGTCATCGCCACATCCTTCCTCACCGGGATGCCGGTGAGGGTCGAGATGATGGCGGTGGCCATGCCGATACCGGCCGACGGACCGTCCTTCGGGGTCGCCCCTTCCGGAACGTGGACGTGGATGTCGCGACGCTCGAACAGCGGCGGCTCGATGCCGAAGTCGAGGGCCCGGGAGCGGACATAGCTCGCCGCCGCCGAGATCGACTCCTTCATCACGTCACGCAGGTTGCCGGTGACCGTCATCTTGCCCTTGCCGGGCATCATGACGCCTTCGATCGTCAGCAACTCGCCGCCGACCTCGGTCCAGGCGAGACCCGTCACCACGCCGACCTGATCCTCCTCGTCAATCTCGCCGTAGCGGAACTTCGGCGCGCCGAGGAAGACCGGCAGGTTCTCCTCGGTGACGGCAACGGCCTTCACCTTGGTGATGAGGATCTCCTTCACCGCCTTGCGGATCAGGTTCGAGATCTCGCGCTCCAGGTTACGCACGCCCGCTTCCCGCGTGTAACGGCGGATGAGCATGAGGACGCCAGAATCGTCGATCTCCCATTCCTTGGCCGTGAGGCCGTGCTTCTTTACGGCACCCGGGATAAGATGCTTGCGGGCGATCTGAAGCTTCTCTTCCTCGGTGTAGCCGGCGATGCGGATCACCTCCATGCGGTCCATCAGGGGCGCAGGGATGTTGAGCGTATTCGCCGTCGTCACGAACATCACGTCCGAGAGATCGTAATCGACCTCCAGGTAGTGATCGTTGAACGTGCCGTTCTGCTCCGGGTCGAGCACCTCGAGGAGAGCCGCGGACGGATCGCCGCGGAAATCCTGGCCCATCTTGTCGATCTCATCGAGCAGGATGAGCGGGTTCGAGGTCTTGGCCTTGCGCATCGACTGCACGATCTTGCCGGGCATCGAACCGATATAGGTCCGGCGGTGACCGCGGATCTCGGCCTCGTCACGCACACCACCCAGCGACATCCGGACGAATTCGCGACCGGTCGCCTTGGCGATGGACTTGCCGAGCGAAGTCTTGCCGACGCCGGGAGGACCGACGAGGCACAGGATCGGACCGGTGAGCTTGTTCGCGCGCTGCTGCACGGCGAGATACTCGACGATGCGCTCCTTGACCTTTTCCAGACCGAAATGGTCCTGGTCGAGCATGACCTGGGCGCCCAGCAGATCCTTCTTGATCCGCGACCGCTTCGACCACGGGATGCCGAGCATCCAATCGAGGTAGTTGCGCACGACCGTGGCCTCGGCCGACATCGGCGACATCTGGCGAAGCTTCTTCAGCTCGGCCATCGCCTTCTCACGGGCTTCCTTCGAGAACTTGGTCTTCTCGATCTTCTCTTCGATTTCGGCGAGCTCGTCCTTGCCGTCCTCTGAATCGCCCAGTTCCTTCTGGATCGCCTTCATCTGCTCGTTGAGGTAGTACTCGCGCTGGGTCTTCTCCATCTGCCGCTTCACGCGGGTCCGGATGCGCTTTTCCACCTGCAGCACGGAGATCTCGCTCTCCATCAGCGACAGGACGCGCTCGAGACGCTCCGCCACCGTGGGAATTTCGAGGATCGCCTGCTTGTCGGCGATCTTGACCGCGAGATGCGAGCCGACGGTATCGGCGAGCTTCGACGGCTCGTCGATCTGGGTGACCGCGGAGACGACCTCGGGCGAGATCTTCTTGTTGAGCTTCACGTAGTTCTCGAACTCGGAGATGACCGAGCGGGCGAGAGCCTCTGCCTCGACGGGATCGCCGAGCTCATCCGTCAGCGTCTCGACATCGGCTTCGTAGAAGGAATCCGACTTGTTGAAGTTCGTGATCTTGGCGCGGCCCGCGCCTTCGACGAGCACCTTCACGGTACCGTCGGGCAGCTTCAGGAGCTGAAGGACGCTGGCGAGCGTGCCGATCTTATAGATCGCATCGGTCGACGGATCGTCGTCGCTGGCATTGATCTGGGTGGCCAGCAGGATGTGGCGGTCGGTGCGGACGGCCTCTTCGAGGGCGCGGATCGACTTCTCGCGGCCGACGAAGAGCGGCACGATCATGTGCGGGAAGACGACGATGTCACGCAGGGGAAGAACGGCGTAGGAGCCCGTCGAACCCGGGACGACCGGCTGGCGAGATTTCGATTGGGTCATGTCGGACTTCCTCTTGATGGATTCCGGGCTCTAGCTCCTCGAAATGAGCAAGCATCCTGCCACGGACCGACCAGTCCGCATCGCGGGGTCGGAAGCATCGCTGAACTGTGAGGCTGGAGGCGGGACACCGCACCTCAGAAGGTGAGCGTGCGGCCATCGCCGTCTGACACTTCAGATGGAAGCCGGGGAGAGCTTTTTCAAGAATTCTCCCCGGACCGTTTCGGCGGCTAAGTCTCTGCCGCCGCTTTGCGCCCTCAGGCGCTGACGCTCGCGGGAACGTCCTTGTTGCGGTCGCCATGGATGTAGAGCGGGCGCGACTTGCCCTCGACCACCTCGGGACCGATCACCACCTGCTCCACCGAATCGAGGCCGGGCAGGTCGTACATCGTCTCGAGCAGGATCGTCTCCAGGATCGAGCGCAGGCCGCGGGCGCCGGTCTTCCGCTCGATGGCCTTGCGGGCCACCATGGAGAGCGCCTCTTCCTGGAACGTCAGGTCGACATTCTCCATCTCGAACAGGCGCTGGTACTGCTTCACCAGGGCGTTCTTCGGCTCCTGCAGGATGCGCTTGAGGGCGACCTCATCGAGGTCCTCCAGCGTCGCCAGCACGGGCAGACGGCCGACGAACTCGGGGATCAGGCCGAACTTCAGCAGGTCCTCGGGCTCGACATTGCGGAAGATTTCGCCGGTGCGGCGGTCGTCCGGGGCCTGCACGGTCGCGCCGAAGCCGATCGAGGTGCCCTTGCCGCGCGCCGAGATGATCCGCTCCAGCCCGGCAAACGCGCCGCCGCAGATGAAGAGGATGTTGGTGGTGTCGACCTGCAGGAATTCCTGCTGCGGGTGCTTGCGACCGCCCTGCGGGGGCACGGAGGCGACGGTGCCTTCCATGATCTTCAGGAGGGCCTGCTGCACGCCTTCACCCGACACGTCGCGGGTGATCGACGGGTTGTCGGACTTCCGCGAGATCTTGTCGATCTCGTCGATGTAGACGATGCCGCGCTGCGCCCGCTCGACGTTGTAATCCGACGCCTGGAGCAGCTTCAGGATGATGTTCTCGACATCCTCGCCGACATAGCCGGCTTCGGTCAGCGTCGTCGCGTCGGCCATGGTGAAGGGCACGTCGAGGATGCGGGCCAGGGTCTGCGCGAGCAGAGTCTTGCCCGAACCGGTCGGCCCGATCAGCATGATGTTGGACTTCGCCAGCTCGACGTCGTTGTGCTTCGAGGCGTGGGCGAGGCGCTTGTAATGGTTGTGGACCGCGACGGAGAGAACCTTCTTCGCGAAATCCTGGCCGATGACGTAATCGTCCAGGACGCGGCGGATCTCCTTCGGCGTGGGCACGCCGTCGCGCGATTTCACCAGCGAGGACTTCGATTCCTCACGGATGATGTCCATGCACAGTTCGACACACTCGTCGCAGATGAACACCGTCGGGCCCGCGATCAGCTTGCGGACCTCGTGCTGGCTCTTGCCGCAAAACGAGCAGTACAGCGTGCTCTTCGAGTCGTTGCCGCCAGTCTTGCTCATATCGGTCTCCGTTCGCGGGTGCGACGCCAGCCCCGGGGCGCACGCGCATCTTCTAAGATCTAAGGGCGCCCGCCTAAAGAAACAGTCACCTGCGCGCTTTCTGCCGGTAGGTCAGACTCGCGATGCAAGCATGCTGCCGCGACGGGATCAAGGCAAAGCCGCATTGGCGGCCCGCCTCTAAAGGACGCGCCGGGGCCGCCATGCGGCCACGGCGCGGTCGAGATCAGGCTGCGGCCGGCTCGGGACGCTTCTGGATCACTTCGTCGATCAGGCCGAATTCCTTGGCCGCGTCGGCGGTCATGAAATTGTCGCGCTCGAGCGCCTGGACGATGGTGTCGTAGTCGCGACCGGTATGCTTCACGTAGATCTCGTTGAGGCGCTTCTTCAGCGCTTCGATCTCGCGGGCATGGATCAGGATGTCCGTGGCCTGGCCCTGGAACCCGCCGGACGGCTGGTGGACCATGATTCGGGCGTTCGGCAGGGCGAAGCGGTGGCCGGGCTCACCGGCGGTGAGCAGCAGCGATCCCATCGAGGCGGCCTGGCCGACGCAGAGGGTCGTCACCGGGCAGCGAATGAACTGCATCGTGTCGTAGATCGACAGGCCCGACGTCACCACGCCACCGGGCGAGTTGATGTAGAAGGAAATTTCCTTCTTCGGATTTTCGGCTTCGAGGAACAGCAGCTGCGCGACGATCAGCGAAGCGCCGTAATCTTCGACCGGGCCGGTGAGGAAGATGATCCGCTCACGCAGCAGGCGGGAATAGATGTCGAACGCACGCTCGCCGCGGCTCGACTGCTCGACCACCATGGGAACGAGTGCGCTGTTATAATAGTCGACCGGATCTCTCATCATTCTCGTGCCCCAGGCTTCAAGGGGTCCGGCCGCGCGAATGGCGCGCGAGCCGGACGTGTCAGCGAACTACGGCGGCGGTGAACGCCGCCTTTACATCCAAGCCCGCCGCCCTTTTCGGAGCCTCGAGCTCAATCGGCCTTTGCGACGGCCGGGAGATCGTCGCCCGAAGGAGCCTGGGATTTGTCCGTCTCCGACTCCGTCGATCCGGCGTTGGCCGCATCGGCGTCCTCATCTGCGAACAAAGCATCCTTCGAAACAGGCTCTTCGACCAGCTTCACCTGGGCGAGGACATGGTCGACGACCTTCTCCTCGAACAGGGGTGCGCGAAGCTCGGCCAGGGCCTGTGCGTTCTTCCGGTAGAAGTCCCAGACCTGCTGCTCCTGCCCGGGATACTGCCGGACACGGGCGATCAGGGCCTGGTTCACCTCGTCGTCACTGACCTTGATATCGGCGGTCTCGCCCACCTGCGCAAGCACCAAGCCGAGACGGACGCGCCGCTCGGCGATCTTGCGGTACTCGGCCGTGGCCTTTTCCTCGGTGGTTCCCTCGTCCTCGAAGGTCTTGCCGCGGGTCTTCAGGTCCTGCTCGACCTGGGCCCACACGGCAGCGAATTCCTGGTGGACGAGGCTCGGGGGCAGGTCGAAAGCGTACTTGCCGTCGAGGGCGTCGAGGAGCTCCTTCTTGAGCTTGCGGCGCGACTGGGCCTCGAAATCACCACCGAGGGCGCCGGCGACGGCTTCCTTCAGCTTCTCCAGCGATTCCATGCCGAAGCCCTTGGCGAGCTCGTCGTCGATCTTGGTCTCGCCCGGAGCCTGGATCGCCGTGACGGTCACGTCGAACTCGGCATCCTTGCCGGCGAGATGCTCGGCACCGTAGGCCTCGGGGAAGGTCGACTTCACCACCAGCGACTGGCCGACCTTGGCGCCGACCAGCTGGTCTTCGAAGCCGGGGATGAACGAGCCCGAGCCGAGCTCCAGATCCACGCCTTCGCCCTTGCCGCCGTCGAACTCGACGCCGTCGATCTTGCCGACGAAATCGATCGTGACACGGTCGCCCGTGGCGGCCTCGGCGCCCTCGTCCTTCGGGGTGAAGGCGCGGTTCGAGGAGGCCATGCGGTTGATTGCCTCGTCGACCTCTTCGTCGCTCGGCTTGGCGACTTGCTTCGTCAGGGTGACGTCGGACAGGTCGACGAGCTCGAAGCTCGGCAGGACTTCGAGGGCGACGTTGAAGGACAGGTCGTCCTTGGCCTCGAGCGCCCGGTCGACGATGGAAGCCTCACCGGGGAATTCGATCTTCGGCTCGAGGGCGAGCTTGAGGTTGTTGTCGGTGACGATCTTCTGGTTGGCCTCGTTGACCGCGTTCTGCAGCACGTCGGCCATCACCGAGCGGCCGTAGAGCTTGCGCAGATGGGCCACCGGCACCTTGCCGGGGCGGAAGCCCTTGATCTGGGCCTTGTCCTTGAGGGTGGACAGCTCGGTCGTCAGGCGCTCTTCGAGCTCCTTGGCGGCCAGAAGCACCTGGAACTCGCGCTTCAGACCCTGGGAGAGTGTCTCGGTCACCTGCATCGTCGTCTTCCCGCTGTCGTCCGTGTGATCGGTCAAAAAATCTCGAATGGCGCCGCCGTCGAGGGCGGGACACCACAGGCGGCGTTTGACAAAGCACGCCCGACCGGAGGCCGACTCCGAGCGGCAGAGCGGGCCGGCCATCGCTGTGAGCCATTCCGTTCCCAACGGCGAAGGCTGGTGCGGGCGGAGGGGCTCGAACCCCCACGACTCTCGTCACTGGAACCTAAATCCAGCGCGTCTACCAGTTCCGCCACGCCCGCAAGCGCCAACGCCCGGCGTGCCTTTTCAGCCGCCAGAGCGCGGTCCTATAGCATGCGCGCGCAAGTCCGCAGCAAAAAAATAAGACCTCGCCCATCAGGGGCGTGGCGGCGGTTGGCGCCGCGCGGGACCGCCGTCTACAAGCGGGCGAAAGCGCCGGATGCGCCTGAGCATCCCTTCATTCCCGTCCGAGGTGACATGCCGAGTTCCGACCTGAAGAATGACCACCCGCCCTCGGAGACCGGTGGCCTGTCCCGCCGTTCGCTGATCGGCCGGGCGGCGGCCCTCGGCCTTGCCGGACCGGCCTTCATCACGGGCGCGGGGGCGCAAACCGGATCGGGCAAGGCTACCCCAAAGGCAGCGCCCGTGCCGGCCAAGCCGTCCGAGACCAAGCCGGCCGAGCCGTTGCCCGAACCGCGCGCGCTCGTCGCCGGACCGGGCACGAACCGCCTTAAACCCGAGCCGGCCGCCGAGACGCCGGTCTGGACCTTCGACGGCAAAGCGAGCCTTCCCGTCATCCGGGCGAAACTCGGCGACACCGTCCGCCTGCGCGTCGAAAACAAGACGGACAAGCCGCTCTCCCTCCACTGGCACGGGGTCCGCAACCAGAACGCCATGGACGGCGTCGGCGGCGTGACCCAGCCGCCGATCGCTCCGGGTGCGGCCTTCACCTATTCCTTCGTCCCGCCGGATGCGGGCACGTTCCTGATCCGGCCCCTCGTCGTGGGCGGTTCGAGCGAACCGTCCGGACGTGGCCTCGCCGGTGCGTTGATCGTCGAGGAGACCTCGCCGCCCTCGCTCGACCAGGACCTCGCGCTGCTTATGCAGGATTGGCGTCTGGAGGAGAACGGCGCGCTGATGCCGTTCGGACAGACGGCTTTCGCCGCGGCCTCCGGGCGCCTCGGCAATCTCGTCACGATCAACGGCAGGCCGGTTCCCGAAGCGGTGGAGGTCCGCCCGGGATCGCGGATCCGCCTGCGGCTCGGCAATGTCTGCAACGCGCGCGGAACCCGCATCCGGTTCGAGGGCGCCAAGGTCTACGTGGTGGCCGTGGACGGCCAGCCCACCGACACGTTCGAGCCGTTGCGGGCGACGCTGCCCTTCCCCCCCGGCACCCGCTACGACCTGATGCTCGACATGCCGGCGGAGGCCGGCGCCAGCGTCACGGTCAATGCCCTGGTCGGCAACGGCCTCGTCCTGGCGACACTCACCGCCAAGGGCCAGCCGGTGACGGAGAAGCGTCCGCCGATCGCACCGGTGGGCGAGAACAAACTCCTGCCCGCCGAGGTCAAGCTGCAGAACGCAATCCGCCGCGACATCGCGATCACCGGCGGCGCCAAGCTCGACAAGGACAAGCCCAACGCCGAACCGGCCTATTCCGGTGATCCGAATCGGGTCTGGGCGATCAACGGCATCACGGGAGCCTCCGGCACCGCTCCCTCCTTCACGGTGAAGCGCGGCCAGGTTGTGGTCCTGGCGATCCGGAACGACACCGCCTTCCCGCAGGCCCTGCACGTCCACGGCCACGCCTTCCGGCTGCTTCACCCGCTGGACGACGGCTGGGAGCCCTATTGGCTCGACACGTTCCAGCTGCTCGAAGGCCGTACGGCCCGGATCGCCTTCAAGGCGGACAATCCCGGCCGCTGGGTCATCGGCTCCACGGTGCTGGAGCGGTTCGACACCGGATTGTGGACGAGTTTCGAGGTCACTTGACCAGACCGGCGAGAACCCGCGGCATCATCTCCGGCAGGTCGTCGGCGATGAGGCCCGGCCCATGCCGCAACCCGGCATCGCCGTGGAGCCAGACCGCCGCGCAGGCCGCCTCGAAGGCCGGCATGCCCTGCGCCAGCAGGCCGGCCGCGAGGCCGCCGAGGACGTCGCCCGAACCGGCCGTGCCGAGATAGGGCGTGGCGTGGTCGTTGATCGCGGCGCGTCCGTCGGGCGCGGCGATGATGGTATCGGCGCCCTTCAACACCACCACCGCCCCGGCGACAGACGCCGCCCTCAGGGCCCGTTCGAGCTTGCTCGCCTTCGGGTCGACCGCGGCCGTATCGGCGAAGAGGCGGCCGAACTCACCGGAATGCGGGGTCAGCACTGCCTGCCCCCCGCCATCCGCGATGATGCTCGCCAATTGGTCGACCTGACCCTTGAAGCTCGTGAGCGCGTCGGCGTCGAGGACGAGGCTTCGCCCGACGCCGGCCGCCACGGCGACACGCTCGCGGGTCGCCTCGCCGCTCCCCATGCCGGGGCCGGCGAGGATGACGTTGAGGCGCTCGTCCACGAGGAGATCGTCGAGGTCGTCGGCGGTCTCGCATGGCGTCAGCATGATCGCGGTGAGATGCGCGGCGTTCTCAGGCATCGCGGCGGTGGGGGAGGCGATGGTGACGAGGCCGGCCCCGACCCGCAACGCCGCCCGCGCCGCGAGACGGATCGCCCCGGTCTTGAAGGCGGGCCCGGACAGGGCGAGGACATGCCCCCTGGTGTATTTGTGACTGACGGCGTCGAGCCTCGGGAAATCAGAGTCCCAGAGACCCGGCCCGTTGCGCCAGACCCTCGGCGTGCCGGCCAACCCCTGTTCGACGGCAGCGTCGCCGATGCCGATATCGGCCACATGGAGATGACCGCAATGGTCGCGGCCCGGCTGCAGCAGGTGGCCCGGCTTCAACGCGACGAAAGTCACCGTCTCGCGCGCCCTGAGCGCCACCCCGCGTAGAGCGCCCGTATCGCCGTCGATACCGCTCGGAATGTCGACTGCAAGAACGGGCACGTTAGCCGCCGCGACCCGCTCGACCATGGCCTTCGCCTCGCCGTCGAGGTCGCGGGACAGGCCCGCCCCGAACAGGGCATCGATGACGAGGGCGGCCCCCACCGGATCGGCCTCGGATAGGACGGGCCCCTGCCAGTCAGCGGCGGCCAACGCGGCGTCGCCCGTCAGGCTCTCCACCGGCGCGGTGCAGACGAGATCGACCGCATAGCCGCTGCGTTCGAGGAGGCGGGCGGCAATGAGACCGTCCCCACCATTGTTGCCGGGTCCGCAGAGGACGATGATGCGGGAGGGCGCGGCGACCATCGTGGCGGCCCTCTCGGCCACGGCGGCGCCCGCCCGGCGCATCAACTCGATCCCCGGAACGCCCGCCGCTATGGCGGCGGCGTCCATTCTCCGCATCGCTTCGACGGTGATCAGACGGTGTGGGGGCATTCGAAACTTCGCCTTGTCCATGTGTCCATGCCTGCGCACCGCTCATGCCGCGCCGTTATTTCAGGCGCAAAGCGGGCTTGGCTGAAACGATTTGCATTCGTTGCCTACCGAATGGGCAATTTAACGCCTGTCTCGGGGAAAACGGCGTGGCGAAGGCCGTGCCGCGATGGTAGGAAAAGGGCCCGGAGCAGCATTCAGGTCAGGCCCGTTCGGCATGAAGAAGATCGAAGCGATCATCAAGCCATTCAAGCTGGACGAGGTGAAGGAGGCCCTTCAAGAGGTCGGCCTTCAGGGCATCACCGTGATCGAAGCCAAGGGGTTCGGCCGGCAGAAGGGCCATACCGAGCTTTATCGCGGCGCCGAATACGTGGTCGATTTCCTGCCCAAGGTGAAGCTCGAGATCGTCCTCTCCGACGCTCTGGTCGAAGGTGCCGTGGAAGCCATCCGCAAGTCGGCCCAGACCGGACGCATTGGCGATGGCAAGATCTTCGTCTCGACCATCGAGGAAGCGATCCGCATCCGCACCGGCGAGACCGGCACCGACGCGATCTGACGCCCGCTTCCGGCGGATGTTCCGGCATGGCTCCGGCCGGCCGGCGGCGACGGTCGAACGGAACGATGGGGCGAAGGCGCCGGCCTGTTACAATCCGGCCAAGCGCGGCTCTAGCCTCGCGCCGTCCTAGAAGCTAAGTCCCTCGCGCACGCCCCTTCCCAATCCGCGGCACGCCACCGCGTGGTGCGGCAAAACCACGGCCGAGACAGGCTGAGCCTCGAAGGAGACACAGGGATGGCAAAGACCGCCGATCAGGTCCTCAAGGAAATCAAGGACAACGACGTCAAGTACGTCGATTTCCGCTTCACCGATCCCCGGGGCAAGTGGCAGCACGTCACGTTCGACGTGTCCCTCGTCGATGAGGAAATCTTCGCCGAAGGCACGATGTTCGACGGCTCGTCGATCGCCGGCTGGAAGGCGATCAACGAATCCGACATGCTGCTGATGCCCGACCCGGCGACCGCCTGCATGGACCCGTTCTTCTCGGCCTCCACCATGTCGATCGTCTGCGACGTGCTCGAGCCCTCGTCCGGCCTGCCGTATTCGCGCGATCCGCGCAGCACCGCCAAGCTCGCCGAGGCGTTCCTCAAGTCCACCGGCATCGGCGACACGATCTATGTCGGCCCCGAGGCCGAGTTCTTCGTGTTCGACGACGTGAAGTTCGGCTCCGACCCGTACCATACCGGCTTCCAGCTCGATTCGGTGGAACTGCCCACCAACGGCTTCACCGATTACGAGGGCGGCAACCTCGGCCACCGCGTGGCCACCAAGGGCGGCTACTTCCCCGTGCCGCCGCAGGATTCGGCGCAGGACATGCGCGGCGAAATGCTGGCCGCCATGCAGTCCATGGGCGTCAAGGTCGAGAAGCACCACCACGAGGTCGCCTCGGCCCAGCACGAGCTCGGCATGAAGTTCGACACGCTGACCCTACTCGCCGACCACATGCAGATCTACAAATACGCGATTCATAACGTGGCCCAGAGCTACGGCAAGACCGCGACCTTCATGCCCAAGCCCGTCTACGGCGACAACGGCTCGGGCATGCACGTGCACCAGTCGATCTGGAAGGACGGCAAGCCGATCTTCGCCGGCGACAAGTATGCCGATCTCAGCCAGGAATGCCTCTGGTACATCGGCGGCATCATCAAGCACGCCAAGGCGCTGAACGCCTTCACCAACCCGTCCACCAACTCCTACAAGCGTCTGGTGCCCGGCTACGAGGCCCCCGTGCTGCTGGCCTACTCGGCCCGCAACCGCTCGGCCTCCTGTCGTATCCCGTGGACGACGAACCCGAAGGCCAAGCGCGTCGAGGTCCGCTTCCCCGATCCGATGGCGAACCCCTACCTCGCCTTCTCGGCCCTGCTGATGGCCGGCCTCGACGGCATCATCAACAAGATCGATCCGGGCCCGGCCATGGACAAGGATCTCTACGACCTGCCCCCGCGCGAGTTGAAGAAGATCCCCACCGTCTGTGGCAGCCTGCGTGAAGCGCTGACCAACCTCGACCGCGACCGCGGCTTCCTGAAGGCCGGCGGTGTGTTCTCGGACGATCAGATCGACTCCTTCATCGAACTGAAGATGACGGAAGTGATGCGCTACGAGATGACCCCGCATCCGGTCGAGTTCACGATGTACTACTCGCTCTGAGGCGAGCGGGTCGGGCGCGCTCGCCCGGCCATTCGGACAATGCGCGACGCCGGGGCCTCGAAAGGGGCTCCGGCGTTTCGCGTTTCACCCCCCCGATTTCGTGACTGATATTATGCTATTATTCCTTTATAGGTATAATAGCTTGATCAAGGGGGTTAATCCGATGTCGTCGAGCACAACTGCGCTGCTGCAGGCGAAATGGCTGATCACGTCGTGCCGTGTTCAGGTCGCGTTTCAGCGGTTGCGTCTGTCGCTCCGTGCGTACCACGCCGATCAACCCCGCGTGCCGGCCGGACATCCGGACGGCGGCCAATGGACGGACGGCGGTGCGGGCGACGGATATGATTCCGGTGACGATGCGCGGATCGTCCACGTCTCGGATGACCTCAACCGTCGGTACACGGTCGTGCTCTCCGAAGAAGAGGTGCGCGGCGGCCATACGCTTCGCGAGCATGTCGGTAGGACGGACGCGCAGATGATGCAGCGCGTCCAGTCCAGCAAAAGGAGATTTCTGTTCGTAGACTATGGCCTCAGGCGAGATGGCACGTTCGAGTCTGTGGAGACCGCAAACGATCTCATCAACTGCACCTTGGAACAGAACGCCTCCGAAGTTGATGACGTCGCAACCGGGAAAAAGGCCAATGCATTCCTAAAGTCCCGATTTGGATACAAAACTGGTCGGGAAGCCTACACGGCGGGGCAGCTTGAGCCGTACATGCGTACGACTTACGGTGTCGGAATCTTTATCCTTCACGATCCGGGCAACCCCCGCGGGTACCGCATCCATACCGCCTATCCGGGCAACGACGGAGATTGACATGCGAGCGTCCCCGGAATTCCTGAAGTTCGGCCGTTGGTTCATGCAGGACATCGGTGGCGGCGCGCCGACGCTCGACGAGATGTACGATTTCGTTCTCAACCTCTTCCGCGGCGAGGAGCGCGTCCGGTTGCGGCAGTTCATCGACCGCGCCCTCCGCGAGGCGTCCGACGAGACGTTGAAGGGATTGTGGAAGGAGACGGACGCCGACATCTACTTCCCCACCGCGCAGGATCTGCGCGCATTCCTGACCGGCGCCCGCGACCGGCTCTGAACGCCGTTTCGTTCGCCCTGCGCGGGTGTCGGCAGCCTACGATCATCACACATTTCGCGGGATACGCGGCTCTCCTCCCCCTTGTGGGGAGAGGGACGCGCTCCGCCTGTCCGAGGAGTAGTGTGAACCCGGTCGGTCAAAAACTCCGCGTCGGCCGGTCGAGGACGCTGCGTCCCATCAGGCTGGCGGCGAGATCCGTCATCAGGATCGCGGTGCGACCGCGCTCGTCGAGGAACGGATTGAGCTCGACGAGATCGAGGCTGCGGACGAGGCCGCTATCGTGCAGCATCTCCATGGCGAGATGCGCCTCGCGGAAGGTGGCGCCGCCCGGAACCGTGGTGCCGACGCCCGGCGCGATGCCGGGATCGAGAAAATCCACGTCGAGGCTCACATGCAGCCACCCGCCGGCGGCGGCCACCCGTTCGAGGAAGGCCTTCAGCAGGATGCCGATGCCGAACTCGTCGATGGCGCGCATGTCGTGCACGGTGATCCCGGCCTCGCGGATCGTCTGCCGCTCCGCCGGATCGACGCTGCGCAGGCCGATCATGCAGACGTTATGCGGTTTCACCGGCGCGACGGGCGGCGGCAGGTAGGGGCCGAACCCCTTGAGGCCGAGTGCATAGGCCATGGGCACGCCGTGGAGATTGCCGCTCGTCGTCGTCTCCAGGGTGTGGAGATCGGGATGCGCGTCGAGCCAGAGCACGTGCAACTCGCGGCCCGCCTCGGCCGCCCGCCGGCTCATGCCCGAGACCGTACCGGCCGAGAGGCTGTGATCGCCGCCGAGGAAGATCGGCAGGCCTTCGCCCCCGGCCCGATAGGCGGCCTCGCTGAGCGCCGACGTCCAGCGCACGAAGTCGGAGAGGTTGGTCACGCTCGGATTGGGATGGGCGACGGCCTCGCCGGGGGGAGGGGCGATGTTCCCGCGATCCTCCACCACCAGGCCGAGGGAGGTGAGGGCGCCGCCCAAACCGGCGGCCCGGTAGGCGCTCGGGCCCATGTCGCAGCCCAGCCGGTTCGTGCCCTCCTGGACCGGCACGCCGATGAGGATGCAGCGTTTCTCGTCCATGGGTTCATTCTCCGATCCGCCGACACCATAGGGGCCGCGCACGACAGCCGTGAGGCGCGGGCCGGCGGATCGTCATGGCGCCGCAGGATCGGGACCAGCCCGGCCCTCCGCCCGAAGCAGCATCCCGAACAGGTCGCGGGGATCGTCCGGGTCCGCCAGCAGGTCGAGATCCTCGAAGAAGCCGGTGCCGGCCAGCACCGAGCGCAGGTATCGCAGGGCGGAGAAATCCTCGACCGCGAAACCGACGGAATCGAACAGCGTGATCTGCCTGTCGTCGATCCGCCCCGGCACCTCGCCGGCGATCACCCGCCAGAGTTCGGTGACAGGGTGATCGGCCGGCAATTGCTGGATCTCGCCTTCGAGCCGGGTCTGGGGTGCATATTCGACGACGATGTCCGAACGGCGGAGGATGTCGGGGTGGAGCTCGGTCTTGCCGGGGCAATCCCCGCCGACGGCGTTGATGTGGATGCCGGGGCCGACGAGGTTGTCGGTGAGGATGGTGGCGCATTGCTTGTCGGCCGTCGCCGTGGTGACGATGTCGGCGCCTTCCACCGCCTCGGCGGTGCTCGAACAGATCGCGATCCGGAAGCCGAACCCCGCGAGGTTGCGCCGGCACTTGGCGCTGGCGGCCGGGTCGATGTCGTAGAGGCGCAGGGAATCGATGCCGATGAGGGCCTTGAAGGCCAGGGCCTGGAACTCGGCCTGGGCGCCGTTCCCGATGATCGCCATGGTCCGCGCCCCTTTCGGGGCGAGGTATTTCGCCGCGACCGCCGACATGGCGGCGGTGCGCAGAGCCGTGAGGATCGTCATCTCGGTGAGCAGCATCGGATAACCGTTGCCCACATCGGCCAGCACGCCGAAGGCGGCCACGGTCTGGCGCCCGCTGCGGGCGTTCTTCGGGTGACCGTTGACGTATTTGAAGCCGTAGGTGGTGCCGTCGCTGGTCGGCATCAGTTCGATCACCCCGTCCGCGCTGTGGGAGGCCAGGCGCGGCTGCTTGTCGAACAGGTGCCAGCGCCGGAAATCCTCCTCTATCGTGGCGGCCAATTCCCGCAGGAACCGCTCGACGCCGATCGCCAGGACGAGCCTCATCATGTTGTCCACGCTGACGAAGGGAACGACATTCAGTTTGTCCGCCATGACGCCTCGTCTCCCGGACCGATACCGAATCGATCATAGGCAGGATGCGCGCCCGCGCGATGCGGCATAGCCCTTGCTGCGATGAGAGAGGGCGAAATGGGCAGGGCATCATGATCGGCACCTCTCGACCCGGTCGCTGTGAGGTCGCGTCGCGATGGGGTCGTTGATCGGATCGGACGGGGGACCAAGCGACTGGCGCCGGTCGGTACTACGGCGGAAACCCGTATCCCCCGCGACGCAGGGTGCCGATACCGGAGCCCGGCCCCTCGAACGCTCCATCGGCCTGTTCCGCCTCGTCATGCTCGGGGTCGGCGCCACGGTCGGCACCGGCATTTTCGTGATCCTGAGCGCGGCGGTGCCGGAGGCAGGCCCCGCCATCCTGGTCTCGTTCCTGCTGGCCGCCGTCACGGCGGGCCTCACGGCGCTCTGCTACGCGGAACTGGCTTCGGCGCTTCCGCTCTCGGGCTCGTCCTATTCCTATGCTTACGCCACCCTCGGGGAACTCGCGGCCTTCCTGGTCGGCGCCTGCCTCCTCCTCGAATACGCGGTCTCCGCCTCGGCCATCGCCGTCGGATGGGGCCAGTATCTCAACGAGGTCTTCGGTGCGCTCCTCGGCTGGACCATGCCCGATTCCATCAGCCAGCCCCCCGGCCGGGGCGGCTACGTCAACCTGCCGGCCATCGTCCTCATCGGCCTGTGCACCCTGCTGCTCCTGCGCGGCACCGCCGCATCCACCGCGATCAACGCGTTCCTCGTGGTCTTGAAGCTCGCGGTGCTGGCGTTCTTCGCCGTGGTCGCCCTCACGGCGTTCGAGCCGGCGAACCTCACGCCCTTCGCGCCGCTCGGCTGGGCCGGCATCGGCACCGCCGCCTCGACGATCTTCTTCTCCTATGTCGGCCTCGATACGATCTCGACGGCGAGCGAGGAGGTGCGCGACCCGGCCCGCACGCTGCCCCTCGGCATCCTCGTCTCCCTGGTCATCGTCACCGCGATCTACCTCCTCGTCGCCCTCGCGGGGATCGGAGCCCAGCCCTGGACGCACTTTGCCGGGCAGGATGCCGGGCTGGCGGTGATCCTGCGCAACGTCACCGGGACGGCCTGGCCGGCCCTCGTCCTGTCGATCGGGGCGGTGGCCTCCATCTTCTCCGTGACCCTGGTGACGATGTATGGCCAGACCCGCATCCTCTTCGCCATGAGCCGGGACGGACTGCTGCCCAGGCTGTTCCAGCGCGTGGACCGGCGCAGCCGGAGCCCGAACGCCAACACGCTGGCGGTGGCGCTCTTCGTCGCCTCGCTGGCGGCGCTCGTCCCCCTCGACGTGCTCGCTAACCTCACCAGCATGGGCACCCTCGTGGCCTTCACGGCGGTTTCTCTCAGCGTGATCATCCTGCGCCGGCGGCGCCCCGACTTGCCGCGAGGATTTCGCGTGCCGTTCTACCCGCTCGTGCCCCTCGCGAGCCTCGCCTGCTGCCTGATGCTCATCGCGGCGCTGCCACGGGACACCTACCTGCTCTTCGCGCTCTGGATCGCCGCCGCCCTGATGATCTATGCCGCCTATTCGCAGCGTCATTCGCGATTGGCTCGGGCCTGAGAGCCGGTCTGATGAGGTTTCTCTGCGTATCGTCTTGCCAGGATCGATCATCCAAGCCGACCACCTCATCCTGAGGTGACCTTTGCGCAAGCAAAGGGCTTTGAGGGAGCTTCCAGGGATCGCGCGTCGACTGGAGGCCTCCTTCGAGGCCGCTTCGCGGCACCTCAGGATGAGGTGGTGCGTTGGAAAAAAACACCTCACATCTGCTCTGAGACCAGACTGGGACGAGCGTGCCTCATGGGCTTTGCCTGCCTGCGATGACACGGCGGAGGACCGGTTCCGCCCTGCAAGACGGGCCAGCGGGACTTGCGCCGCCGCACCTCGGTTTCCAGCTGATATCGGCTGTTCCTCAAGCCGATCGAGTGCCGCGATGCCCCGCTTCTTCTTTCACACCCATATCGGCCGGGAGGTCATCGCCGATCCCACCGGCACCGAATTGCGGGATGCCGACCATGCCTGGGAGGTCGCCCGCGACACGATTCAGGCGACGATGAGCGAGGCGGAGGCCCAGGCCCGCCTGATGGGGGCAATCCTCGTCGTCACCGACGAATCCGGCGAAACGGTCCTCGAATTCCCGTTTTCCGAGGTGGTCACCCTCGCGCCGGAAGAGCCGGGTCCCACCGTGCATTGAGACGCCCTGTCGCCTCACCGGGTCTTCGGGGCCTCGCCTTCCGCCGTCACGGCCTGCCGGATCGCCGCCAGAAGGGCGCCTTCGAAGAGCAGGGCGGAACCGTAATGGAACTCGAGGTCGAAGGGGCGGCGCGAATTCATGGAGAGCGAGGCGCTCTGCATCGCCACGAGACGGCCCGACAGGTCGAACAGGCCGGAGCCAGAGCCGCCGAACCCGTCATTGCAATTGTGCCGGGCGCGGCGGATGTCGTCCTCCGTCGGCGGATCGATCTGGTGGATCGCGCAGGTCTCGGTGCTGCTCGGCCCGCGATAATTCTCGTGCCCGCCGGGCGAGACCATCACCACGGGAATCTCCGCGACGCCCGTTGCCAGAGACGGCGCCTCGGGGACCGGCTGCGGCGGCGCGCCGACCACCGCCTCCGTGAGGTCGAGCAAGGCCCAATCGTCGGTGATGTGCAGGGCCTTGGCGTCGGGCGCCGCGCCGAGGCGCAGGCTCGCCGGTACGAAGCCGTAATTCCGCCCGCCGATCTGGAAGAAGCAATCCTCCACCTCCCGCGTCACCTCCATGCGGCGGTTGCGGAAATTGTGCGCGTTCATCACCACGAGGCGTGACGACCCGACGAGCCAGGCCGCCGCCGCCTTCTGCGGGATACCGTCCGGCCGGCGATGGCAGAACAGGACGCCCGCGCCGGGATAGCGGGTGATGTCGGCCCCCGTCAGATCGCGGCGCCCGTCATGCGGATAGAGGGCGGCCATGCGCCCTTCCTCCGCCGAGGCCGCCCCCGACACCATGATTGCGAGCCCGGCCAGCGCCCATCTCCGCAGCGGGCGGGACCGGCCATCGTGCCTCCGGCGGATCGAGCTTTCGGCTGCGACAGGAATCATCTGTGATGTGAACCGATGCTGATGCTGAGCCATCGCCGCTCGATCCGAGGAGGAGGGCGGTTCGGAATGTCGTCGGCCTCGCGCACGGGGCAGGGCCCCGCGGGGACCACCTATTCCGGCGGGTCCTTCTTCACGGACACGCACATCTTCACCGCCGATTCCAGCTTGATCTCGCCCGGATTGCCGATATTCGCGGTCTCTTCCAGGCAGCGGATGAAGTAATTCTTGTCGAGCTCGGCGTTCAGGCTGGAGAAGGCCTTGCCCATGCGGGTGGCGAAATCGATCTTCTCGTCCGTGGAAGCGCGGGGCCAGCGCAATACCTTGTCGTCCATGGTCAACCGTGCCGCATCGGCAATCGACGGCAGGACAATCAGGCAAATCACGAGCGCAGTTGTTCTTCTGATCATCGGCATGTCTCGTTTTTGTTTCCTACCCACCATCAGTTTAGCGCTGGTCGGCAACGAGTAAAGCACAGGCTCACCGGCACAGGACGCTTTTCCTGCTGCGACACTGTGCATAAACCTTGCGCATCGCGACCGCGCATCGTCCGGCTCCCGTGCCTCTGCGCCACCGAACGCCGGACCGCTCCGAGAGGCCGACGACGGCCAACCTGCAGCGCAAGTGCTTCAATCCACAGAGCAAGTGCTTCGACCGAAAGGGAAAGACCGGTCGTTCACCTATGTCGCTCTTCCACAAGTCTTGGCCAGGATCACCCTCCGGACAGGGATAAAAGCATGGAACAAGTTGCCAAATCGTCCTGTAAAAAAAGGTTGAAGTGGCTAAAGACAGCAGGCAAAGCAAATGATTATATAGCTAGCCGATGGATCAGTAATAAGTCTTTTATAAGAGCGGCCAGCGTCAGGTTATTCTTATAAATACGTTCATAATATCGACCGACTGACTGTTTGCTGAACCGGCGAAAGCAATGGCTGCGGCCGATCCCCTGGGGTCGAGCACGCGGCAGAAGGGCAGGAGACGCAGAATGAACAGGTTACTGAATTCAGTCTCGGTGCTGGCCGTCTTGGCCCTGGCACCGATCGGATTGTCAGGGATCGCCTCGGCCAACGACAAGCTCATCGATCTGTCGAACAGCGATGAAAACTGGGTGATGCCGGGCAAGAACTACGACTCGGACAATTACAGCAAGCTCAAGCAGATCAACACGACGAACGTGAAGGACCTCAAGGTCTCCTGGTCGTTCTCGACCGGCCTGCTCAACGGCCACGAGGGCGCGCCCGTCGTCGTCGACAACAAGATGTATATCCACACCTCCTTCCCGAACAACACCTTTGCTCTCGCCCTCGACGATCCGGGCAAGATCCTGTGGCAGGACAAGCCCAAGCAGAACCCGGCCGCCCGCGCCGTCGCCTGCTGCGATCTCGTCAATCGCGGTCTCGCCTACTGGCCCGGCGACGGAAAGACCCCGGCGCTGATCCTCAAGACCCTGCTCGACGGCAACGTCATGGCGCTCAACGCCGAGACCGGCGAGACGGTGTGGAAGGTCGAGAATTCCGACATCAAGGTCGGCTCCACGCTGACGATCGCCCCCTACGTGGTTAAGGACAAGGTCATCATCGGCTCCTCGGGCGCCGAGCTCGGCGTGCGCGGCTACCTCACCGCCTACGACGTGAAGACCGGTTCCCAGGTCTGGCGCGCCTACGCGACCGGCCCGGACAAGGACCTGCTGCTGGCCTCCGACTTCAACATCAAGAACCCCCATTACGGCCAGAAGAACCTCGGCACCTCCACCTGGGAGGGCGATGCCTGGAAGATCGGCGGCGGCACCAACTGGGGCTGGTACGCCTACGATCCCGGCACCAACCTGATCTACTTCGGCACCGGCAACCCGGCGCCGTGGAACGAGACCATGCGTCCCGGCGACAACAAGTGGACGATGACCATCTTCGGCCGCGACGCCGATACGGGTGAGGCCAAGTTCGGCTACCAGAAGACCCCGCACGACGAGTGGGATTACGCCGGCGTCAACGTGATGATGCTGTCGAACCAGAAGGACAAGGACGGCAAGGACCGCAAGCTCCTGACCCATCCGGACCGGAACGGCATCGTCTACACGCTCGACCGGACGGACGGCTCGCTCGTCTCGGCCAACAAGATCGACGACACCGTCAACGTGTTCAAGTCGGTCGACCTGAAGACCGGCCAGCCGGTGCGCGATCCCGAATACGGCACCCGCATGGACCACCTCGCCAAGGACATCTGTCCCTCGGCGATGGGCTACCACAACCAGGGCCACGATTCCTACGATCCCGAGCGCAAGCTCTTCTTCATGGGCATCAACCACATCTGCATGGATTGGGAGCCCTTCATGCTTCCCTACCGTGCCGGTCAGTTCTTCGTCGGCGCCACTCTGAACATGTATCCCGGCCCGAAGGGCGATCGCCAGAACTACGAAGGTCTGGGCCAGATCAAGGGCTACAACGCCATCACCGGCGAGTTCAAATGGGAGAAGATGGAGCGCTTCGCCGTGTGGGGCGGAACGACGGCGACCGCCGGCGGTCTCGTGTTCTACGGAACGCTGGACGGCTACATCAAGGCGCGCAACTCGGACAACGGAGACCTTCTCTGGAAGTTCAAGATGCCGTCGGGCGCCATCGGCTACCCGATTACCTACAGCCACAAGGGTGATCAGTACGTCGCCATCTACTACGGCGTCGGCGGCTGGCCGGGTGTCGGCCTCGTGTTCGACCTTCAGGACCCAACTGCCGGCCTCGGCGCGGTGGGCGCGTTCAAGAAGCTCGCCAACTACACCCAGATGGGCGGCGGCGTGATGGTGTTCTCGCTGAACGGCAAGGGTCCGTACGACGATCCGAGCATCGGCGAGTACCAGACCGCAGCCGCCAAGTAACGGCTGCATCGGGAAACGAGCGCGTCCCTCTCCCCCTTGTGGGGAGAGGTTAGGAGTGGGGGTGGTTGGGTGACCCGCAGGCTGCAGAGGCCAGCGGAGCCACCCCCACCTCCAACTCCTCCCCGCAATCTCGACGGATCTCGGGCAGGCCCGAGATCCGCTGCGGAGGAGAGCGGCGCTCCGTTCGCAGCGCCTCGATCCCAAAGAATCCGACCCATAAAAACAACGGAAACGCTCTCATGTCCTTCGCCAAAGGATGCCTGTCCGTCGCGGCTCTCCTCTCCCTCGGCAGTGCCGCGTTCGCGCAGGCCGATACGAAATCCGCGCCCGACGACACCGTGCTCCGGGTCTGCGCGGCCAACCAGCCGCCGCTCTCGATGAAGGACGGCTCCGGGCTCGAGAACCGCATCGTCTCCGCCGTCGCCGAGGCCATGGGGCGCAAGGCGCAGTTCGTCTGGTCCGACAAGGCCGCGATCTATCTCGTGCGCGACAGTCTCGACAAGAAGCTCTGCGACGTGGTGGTCGGCCTCGACAGCGACGACCCGCGCGTGCTCACCACGAAGCCCTATTACCGCAGCGGCTACGTCTTCATCACCCGCGCCGACCGGGACCTCGACATCAAGTCCTGGTCCGATCCGCGCCTGAAAACGATCGACCACATGGTCGTCGGTTTCGGCACGCCGGGCGAGGCAATGCTGAAGGATATCGGCCGCTACGAGGAGGACATGGCCTACCTCTACTCGCTGGTGAACTTCCGCGCGGCCCGCAACACCTACACGCAGATCGACCCGGCCCGGATGGTCAGCGAAGTCGTCGCCAACAAGGCCGACGTCGCCGTGGCCTTCGCGCCGGACGTCGCCCGCTACGTCAAGGATTCGAGCCAGCCCCTGCGCATGAATCCGGTGCCGGACGATACGGTGCGCAGCGACGGCCAGAAGGTGCCGCAGAGCTTCGACCAGTCGATGGGCGTCCGCCGCGACGACCAGGCCCTCAAGACGGCCCTCGACGCCGCGATCGCCAAGGCTCGCCCGCAGATCGAGGCGATCCTCCGCCAGGACGGCGTGCCCGTCACCCCCGTTTCCAACTGATCCTCCGAACCCTGTCCCGCGTCGCCGGTGCGCTGAGCACCGGTACGCCCACCTCGGCCGCAAGTCCGGGGATAAACAGAGCAAATTGATGCGTCACACGAACCGTGTCCTCGCCGCCCTTCTCGGGCTCGGCCTCGCCTCCGCCGGTCTGGCGGCCCTGGCCCAGCCCTCCGCGGGCCCCTCGACGGGAATCACCTTCCGCAACACCGTGACCGGCGAAGAATTGAACGTCTCGGAAGGCAAGGAAGGCGGGCGCGACACTCCCGCCGTCAAGGAGTTCTTCCAGACCGGCAAGAACCTCTACATCGACGACAAGTCGTGCCTGCGTAACGGCGAATCGCTGTTCGCGACCTCGTGCTCCGGCTGTCACGGGCACCTCGCCGAAGGCAAGCTCGGCCCCGGCCTCAACGACAATTACTGGACCTATCCGTCCAACACCGAGGATACCGGCCTGTTCGCCACCATCTTCGGCGGCGCCAACGGCATGATGGGTCCGCACAACGAGAACCTGACGCCCGACGAGATGCTGCAGACGATCGCCTGGATCCGGCACCTCTATACCGGCCCGGTCAAGGACGCCGTCTGGCTCAACGACGAGCAGAAGAAGAAATACACGCCCTACAAGCAGGGCGAGACCTTCCCCAAGGACGCTCCGGGCCAGTGCCCACCGCTGGAGTAGCAGTCTTGGGAAGTCACGTCGCGCGAGGATGCCTCGCGCGGTGAGCGAGAAGCGGCGAACGCCGTAACAATCAAACCAGAGGAAACGACCATGCGGACACTCATCACGGCTCTCGCAATCGGTGCGGGCGCGCTGCTCGCCGTTCCCGCGCTCGCCTATGACGGCACCAAGTGCAAGGCCCCCGGCGATTGCTGGCAGCCCAAGCCCGGCTTCCCCGAGAAGATCGCCGGCACGAAATACGACCCGAAGCACGATCCGAAAGAGCTGAACAAGCAGGCCGATTCGATCAAGCAGATGGAAGAGCGCAACAAGAAGCGCATCGAAGCCGCCAAGAAGACCGGCAAGTTCGAATACGACGTCACCAAGATCTCCTCCAACTGACGTCGTCGCCGCCCATCGCTTTGGGCGGCCATCACGGTGACCGCGATCCCCTCAGGCGCCTGGACCGCTCCGTCCGGGGATCGCGGCCGCTGTCCTCAAAGGCAAACCCCATGAACGACATCCGCTCCGGCGACGCGATGCTCACCGATTGGCGCGAGGCGGCCGGCCGTTTCGAGCGCGCGGTCCGCGGCGCCGTGGTGGGCCAGGACCGGGCGATCCGGCTTCTCACCATCGCTCTCTTCGCCCGGGGCCACGTGCTGCTGGAAGGCGATGTCGGCGTCGGCAAGACCACCCTGCTGCGCGCCGTGGCGCGGGCGCTCGGCGGCGCCTACGAGCGCATCGAGGGCACGGTGGACATGATGCCGTCCGACCTCATCTATCACACCTACCTCGCCGATGACGGCCGCCCGCGCGTGGAGCCGGGGCCGGTGCTGCGGCAATCCGAAGACCTCTCGATCTTCTTCTTCAACGAGATCAACCGCGCCCGTCCGCAGGTCCATTCGCTCCTGCTCCGCCTCATGGCCGAGCGCAGCCTGACCGCGTTTAACCGCGAATACCGTTTCCCCAACCTCCAGGTCTTCGCCGACCGCAACCGCGTCGAGCGCGAGGAAACCTTCGAGCTCCCGGCCGCCGCCCGCGACCGCTTCCTGATGGAGATTGGGCTCGACGCCCCGCGCGATGCCGAGGCGCGCCGCGCCCTCGTCTTCGATCCGCGCTTCCACGATACCGATGCCCTCATCGCCGGCATCGACGGCGGCGTCCTCGATCACGCGGCCATGGCCGGGATCGGCGCGGCGATCCAGCACGGCATCCAGGCGAGTCCGGCCATCGAGGCCTACGTGGTCGGCCTGTGGGAAGCCCTGGTCCGCCCGCACGAGGCCGGCATCCGCCTTCCCGGCATCGACATGTCGGCGCTGATCCAGGGCGGGGCCTCGCCGCGCGGCGTCGCCTTCCTCGTCCGCGCCGCCCGCGTCCGCGCCTGGCTGGAGGGCCGCGACTGGCTCGTGCCCGAGGACATCCGGGCGATCTTCCCCGAGGTGATGGCCCACCGCGTCTTCCTCGAGCCGATCTACGAGATGCGCCGCAGCACCATCGTGCCGGAGCTCTGCCGCGCCGTGTTCGACACCGTGCCCGCCCCGTGACGGCGCCCGAGAGAACGCCCCAGGAGCCGACGCCGGACATCGTCTACCGCCCGCGCGGCCGCGTTCCCGGCACGATGGCGGGTGCCCATCGCGGCCGCGATGCCGGCGGTCTCGGCACCTTCCGCGACCAGGTGCCGTTCCTGCGCATGCCGGATGCCCGCCGCATCGACGTCCGCGCCACCCTGCGCGACCCGTTCGAGGGCACCTACGTCCGGCGGTTCGAGAGCCGCACGGCGCTCGAAATCTGGGCACTGGTCGACCTCTCCGCTTCCATGCGCTTCTCCGGCGAGGCAGACAGGATGGGGCTCGTCTCGTCCTTCTGCGGCTGCCTCGCCGCCTCGGCTACGCGCATCGGGGACGCTTTCGGCCTGGTCGGCTGCGATGCCACCCTGCGGGAGGACGTGTTCCTGCCCGCGAGCCGTCGCCGCAGCATTGCCGGCGACGTGGTCTCCCGGCTGACGGACGCCGCCTGTACCGGCGACCGCGCGGACGGGATGGGGCAGGCGGCCCGCCGCCTCGTCGGCCGTCCCAAGATCGTGTTCCTGGTCTCCGATTTCCGCTGGCCGGAGGCACTCATCGCCGAGACCTTCGCGAGCCTGTCGCGCCACGACCTCGTGCCGGTCGTCCTGGCCGATTCCGCCGAGGACGACGGCCTGCCCGAATGGGGCCTGATGGAACTCGACGATCTCGAAGGTGCGGGCCGTCGCCTGGTCTTCATGCGCCCGAGCCTGCGCCGCCGCTGGATCGCGCGCGAAGCGGAGCGGGAGGAGACCCTGCGCCGAATCGCGTCCACCTATGGCCGACCGCCTTTCCGCCTCGCGGGCCGTTTCGACCCGGACGCGATCAGCCGTCACCTCCTGGCGAGTTGAGGCATCCCATGCGCCGCCTCGCCCCGCTCCTGTTCTTGCTCTGCTCGTCGCTCGCCGCCCAGTCCCAGGTGCGGACCGTCGAGGTGCGCACGCCGCGCCCGTTCGGCTACTTCCTCGGCGATCTCGTCCGCGCCCAGGTGGATATCGTGGTCGAGCCGGGCTTTGCCCTGCAGGCCGCCTCGCTGCCCCAGCCCGGCGCGATCACCTATTGGCTCGACCTTCGCACCGTCGCGGTCACGCAGGCATCCGTGGGCGGCGGCAGCCGGGTGCGCCTCGATCTCACCTACCAGAACTTCTACGCCGCCCTCGATGCTCGCCCCCTGGAGATCCCCGGCTTCGTCGTCACCTTCGTAAGCGAGACGGACACGGGCGCGACCACGGCCAAGGCCCAGGTTCCGCCGTGGTCGTTCAACATCTCGCCCCTGCGCGAGGTCCAGCCGCCGGCTCAGGAAGACCCGAGGAACTACCTGCGTCCGGACGGGCGGGTCGCCTCCCTCGACACGCAACCCCTCGTCGTCGGCGGCGCCGGCTTCATGGCCATGGCCCTTCTGGCCTTCGCGGGTCTCGCCTGGGACCGGACATGGTGGCCCTTCGCCAAGCGCGAAGGACGCGCCTTTGCCGCGTGCCTGCGCCGCCTGCGCGTCCTCGCCGGACGGAGGGAGGACGAGGCGGCCTACGAGACCGCGCTTCTCGCGCTTCACGGGGCGCTGGACGAGACCGACGGGCGCCGGGTCCTGGCCGACGACCTGCCGGCCTTCCTCACCCGCCATCCCGCCTATGCGCGGGAACGGGCCGGCCTCGCCGCCTTCCTCGACGCGTCGCGTCACAGCTTCTTCGGACCCGGTCCGGCCGCCGCCATGCAGCGTCTGCCCTTGGCCGACGTCGTCGCCCTGACCCGGAAACTCACCGCCATCGAGCGGCAATCATGAACGAGCCGAAAACCCGTCCGATGGCGGTCGAAGCATGGGTCTGATGGCGGTGGTGTCATGCGCCTGATGGCGGATTTTCCCTGGGTCTTGTGGCTGCTGCCTTTGGCGCTGCTGCCGCTCGCCGCGTCGAGCCAGCGGGTCACCCCGCTGTCGAGCATCGCGGCCAGCCCCGTCGACGGCCTGTCGCGCCTCATCGGCTGGAGCCTGCGCCTCGCCGGCATCCTCGCCATCGGCGGCCTCGTCGTCGCCCTGTCCGGCCCCTATCGCCAGGGCGAGACCATCACCCGGACCGGCATCGGGGCCCAGGTCTCGATCCTGGTCGATCGCTCGGGAAGCATGAACGAGACCTTCGCCGGATTGCAGCCCTCCGGTGCCGAGGAATCGAAGGCGGCGGCCTCGCGCCGGCTGCTCGGCGAGTTCGTCGGCAGCCGCGCCCATGACCAGTTCGCCGTCTCGGCCTTCTCCACGGCCCCCATGCTGGTGGTGCCGATGACCGATCGGCACGAGGCGGTCCGCGCGGCCATCGCCGCCATCGACCGGCCGGGCCTCGACTACACCAACGTGGCGCGCGGCCTCGGCATGGCGCTCTCGCAGTTCGGCGCCAGTACCGCCAACGTCTCGCGCGCCCTGCTCATCGTCTCCGACGGCGCTGCGGTGATCGATCCCCGTGTACAGGGGACGTTGCGCGCCGAATTCTCGCGTATTCGTCCGAACCTCTACTGGCTTTTCCTGCGGACGAAGGGCTCGCCCTCCATCTCCGACCGGCCATCGGGCGAGGACACCCCTCAGGCCGCGCCCGAACGTCATCTCGATCTGTTCTTCAAGAGCCTCGGCATCCCATACCGCGCCTTCGAGGCCGAGGGCGCCGAGGCGGTGGCCGATGCCATCGGCCAGATCGAGCGTCTGGAGCGCGACCCGATCCCCTATATCGAGCAGCGGCCACGGCGCGACCTCGCGGGATGGGCCTATGGAATCAGCCTGTTAGGCCTGATCCTGCTCGTCGCGGCCAAGCTCGCCGAGGCGGATCTCAGCTTGCGCCGGCCGGTGGTTTCCGCCTCCGCCGCGCCGGCTCCCCAGCCGCAGAGGCTCGCCGCATGAAGGCGTTTGTGAAACCAATATCGCCGCAGCGCGCCAACCCTCCTCCCTCTGCGGGGGAGGGTGGTCGCGGAGCGACCGGGAGAGGGGGCGACCTCTCTGGACAGCGCGCTCCCCTCTCCCGACCCTCGCTGACGCGAGGGCCACCCTCTCCCGCAGAGGGGGGTGGGGGAGCCGGTGCCGGACTGGGCGACGCCCTGCGCCGCGCCCGCCCGCACCTCCTCCTCGCCGTGCCGATCCTCCTGCTTCTCGTGGCCCTCGGCTTCGGCGCGGCGGCCTGGCGGGCAGCGCGCGACAACGCCGCGATCGCGGCCCTCGCGGCCGGCAAGGACGTCCCGGTCTCCCTCGACGCCTCGGCTCCGCTCCTGCTGGCGCGGGTGCAGCACCTCGCCCGTCGCGGCGTGACCGAGGAGATCGAGCCGCTGATCGAATCCCTCGACCGCCGGGGCGAGACCGACCTCTCCGCTCGCGCCCGTTATGCGCTCGGCAATGCCCGCCTGCGCCAAGCCTTCGACCATCTGGAACGGAGCAACCTCGATCCGGCCGGACCGCTCATCACCTTGGCCCGTCAGGATTATCGGCGCGCGCTCCAGGGCCGGCCGGACCTCTGGGACGCCAAGTTCAACCTCGACGTGGCCTCGCGCCTGCTCCGCGACTTTCCCGAATTCGATCGCAAGACCGGCGACGAGCTGAAGGCCGAACCGAAGAAGATCTGGACCGAGATCCCCGGCCAGCCGCGGGGCGAGCCATGAGAGCGCCCGGCCTCGTCCGGCGAAACCTGCGGGACCGGCGGTTCCAGTTCCTGGCCGCCGCACTGGCGCTCGTGGGGCTGACCTTCGTGGCTCGCCCCCTGCCGCTGACCCGCAACGGCGTCGAGATTCTGGCGGTCCTCGACATCACCGGCAGCATGAACGTCCGCGATTACGTCGGCGCGGACGGCAAACCGCAGAGCCGTCTGGAGACGGCGAAGGCCGCCTTACGCGAACTCGTCACCTCGCTGCCCTGCGGGTCGCGGGTGGCACTGGGCCTGTTCACCGAGCGCCGGCCGTTCCTGCTGTTCACCCCCATCGAAGTCTGCGCCGATTTCGCCCCCTTGGACGGTGCGCTGGACGCCCTGGATTGGCGCATGGCCTGGGAAGGCGACAGCCGGATCTCGGCCGGGCTGTTCCGCTCGGTGGAAATGGCGGCCAGTCTCGGCACCGACCTCGTCTTCATCACCGATGGCCACGAAGCGCCGCCCCTGCCCAGCACCGGCGGACCCGCCTTCGACGGCAAGCCGGGCGCCGTGCGCGGCCTCATCGTCGGAGCGGGGGCCTACGCCCTGTCGCCGATCCCACGCTACAACGATCGCGGCCGCGAGACCGGATTCTATGGCTCGGGCGACGTCCAGCAGGAGAACCGGTTCGGCCCGCCCCCCGCCGATGCCGAGAGCCGCGAGGGCTACAACCCGCGCAACGCCCCCTTCGGCGCTGCGGCGGCCTCCGGCACCGAGCATCTCTCCTCGGTGCGGGAGGCCTACCTCAAGACCCTCGCTCAGGCGACGGGCCTGACCTACGCCCATCTCGACGGCCCTCCCGGGGTCGGCCCCGCGCTGGTCCGCGCGGCGACCCCGCGCCCGCTCCCGGGCAGCCTCGACCTGCGCCCCGTCTTCGGCGGGATCGCCCTCGCGCTGATCCTTGCCGTTTTCGCCGCCCCTCTGTTCGGGGCCGGCCGTTTTGTCCTGGTAAAAAAGGTCTGATCGATGCGTTTTGCCCTGCCGTCCGCGTTCCTCGCTCCCCTGGCAGCCACCGCCTTCCTCGCAACCACGGCTCTCGCGCACGGCCCGACGCCGCAGAAGGTGGACCAGTCCTTCGCCATCGCGGCAAAGCCCGATGCCGTCTGGGCCGTGGTCGGCGACTTCGCCGGCATCTCGAACTGGCATCCGGACGTGGCGAAAAGCGTCGGCACCGGCGGCAACGCCTCGGGCGGTCGTCGTACATTGACCTTGAAGAACGGCGGCACCCTCGATGAAGGCCTCGACGAGTGGGACGCGGCCAAGCGCAGCTATTCCTACCGCCTCGGCGATGCCGACCTGAAGGCGCTGCCGGTCTCCTCCTACTCGGCGACGATCACCGTCTCACCGGACGGCGAGGGCTCGAAGGTCGAGTGGCTCGGCCGCTTTTATCGCGGCGACACCGGAAACGAGCCGCCGGAGGAGCTCAGCGATGCCGCCGGCAAGGATGCGATGAACCTCTATTTCAGCAACGGGCTCAAGGGTCTGAAGGCGCGCCTGGAGGGCAAGACGGCGCGATGAGACCTTTGCGCCCGATGCTCCTTGCCGGTCTCGTCCTGACGCTTTCCAACCCTCGGGTGGAGGCCGGGCCCGTCTATGTGGCGAGCCAGGGAGCCGGGACGCTGAGCCGCATCGAGGCCGGGGCCACCACGGTCGCGGCCACCATCGCGGTGGGGCAGGGGATCGCGCAGGTGGCGGCCGGACCGAACGGCCGCCTCTACCTGAGTCAACCGGACCACGCGGGGATCGACGTGGTCGACGGGCGAACCCGTGTCGTCCTGCGGCGCCTGCCGTTTCCCGGACAGGCCTTCGGCATCGCCGCCCCGGCGGATGGCGAGAGCCTCTTCGTCGGCGACTGGGCCGGGGGACGGGTGGTCCGCCTCTCCGCATCGACGGGCGCCGTCGAGGGCGACTGCCCCGTGGGCAAGGACCCGGCCGGCCTCGTCCTCGACCGCAAGGGCCGGCTCTACGTGGCCGACCGCGAGAGCAGGCAGGTCAGCGTCATCGACACCGCGCGCATGGAGCGGGTGGCGACGGTGCCGGTGGGCGAGGGGCCGTTCGCCCTCGGGCTGAGCCCGGACGAAGGCAGGCTCTACGTGGGCAATGTGCGCAGCGGCGACCTGAGCGTCGTCGACACGGGCAGCTTGACGGTGACGGCCACCGTAAAGATCGGCGGGATGCCCTACGGCGTCGCGACCAGCGAGGATGGCAGCCTCGTCCTCGTCACCAACCAGCAGGCGGGCACCGTAGCGGTGCTCGACTCGGGCAGCCTCGGCCTCAAGGCGACGATCCCGGTCGGGCGCTACCCCGAAGGGATCGCCGTCGATGGGGCCTTCGCCTATGTGGCGAACTGGTTCTCGGATTCGGTCTCGGTCATCGACCTGAAATCGTCGAAGGAAACCGCCCGCATCCCCGTGGCGGAGGGGCCACGCAGCCTCGCCGTCGGCTCGAACCCGGAGGCGGTGCGATGAAACGGGTCACGCGCGCGATCCTGTGCCTCCCCCTCGCCCTCACGGCCTGCGACAAGGGTGACGAGGCCGGCGGCGAGGCCGCGAGCACCGAGGATCAGGCCCTCGTCGCCACGAAATCCGACGCCGACGTTCCGGCTTGGCTTTCGCATACGGACCCGACCGAGCCGGCCCGGTGGCTCGCGAGCCGCGAGATCGGCAGGCCCGCCGCGGAGGTGGGCTCGCAGACAGAGCATCTCCGCCACAGCCTCGCTCGCGCCAAGGAGGTCTTCATCGAGGATCCGCGCATGATGGCCAACCGCATCGTCCAGCTCGGCGAGATGCTGGCCGAGGCGGGAAAGCCCGAACCCTATGCCGATCTACTCGACGGGCTGGAGGAGGTCGCCGCCGCCACCCACCGCAAGCAGCTCTTCGGCGAGATGTGCCAGCACTATTACAACACCCGCCAGCAGGGAGCCGACCGGGCGACGGCGCTGGCGAGGCTGAAGGAGCGTTACTCGCTCCAGGGTGAGGGACGAGCCCCCCGTGAACGGGAGAACCGGCAATGACGGCCGTCCTCGTCGTGGACGATCATCCCGTGGTCCTGCGCGGCTTCCGGCGCCTCATGGAGGATGCGGGCGTCGAGACGATCCATGAGGCCACCGACATCATGTCCGCCTACCGGATCTTCCACCGCCTGCGCCCGCAGATGGTAGTCGCCGACCTGAGTTTGCAGGGCGAGGGATTGTCCGGCCTCTCGCTGATCCGGCGCATCCATAATCTCGCGCGGGACACGCGGATCCTCGCCTTCAGCATGCACAACGACCCGATCATCGTCTCGCGCGCCTTGGAAAGCGGCGCCATCGGATACGTCTTCAAGGATGTTCGGACAGCGGAATTCCTCAAGGCCTTCGAAGCGGTACGCGCCGGGCGTAGCTACCTCGATCACGACCTCGCCGTGGAGATTGCAGTGCTGCAGGCCGGAGCCCGTCGCTCGCCCCTGGCTGATCTGAGCAGTCGCGAGCGCGAAATCCTTTCGCTCCTCAGCCGCGGCACCTCGTATCAAAGCATCGCCGACGCGCTATCTATCAAGTACCGAACGGTTCTCAACACCTGCTCCGCCATGCGTCAGAAGCTCGGTGTCAGCACGCTGGCAGACCTCATTCGTATCGCGGTAGATCAGGAAAATCGATTGCGCTGAACGATGGCCTGAGACCCATGCAGCGCGACGATCCTTCGCCCTTGGCGAAGGAACGGTCAGCGATATCCGAATTGCGAACCACTCCAATTCGAGAGCACTGTCCCCTCCGACGATACCGGGCAACCGCTTTTCACAGCCCGAGCGGAGCGTTCCCGGCAGATGCAGGCGGCGACCACCCTGACAGGCGATTGGACGATGGTCGTGACCGCGCTGTTGCTCGCCGTCTGCATGGGTCTGTGGGCAAGTGGCATCGTGGCCGAAGTGGTAACGGCGATGATTTTCTTCGCCGCAGCCATGCTTTTCAAGCTCGCTCCTGCAGCGACGGTCTTTTCTGGCTTCTCATCATCCGCTTTCTGGCTCGTTCTGAGCGGGATGGTAGTCGGTCTCGCGATCACCCGGACAGGCCTTGGCACTCGCTTGGCGCGAAGCCTCGCGGGCCGGCTGACCGGATCCTATACCGGCTTTGTAGCGGTCATCGTCACCCTGTCGTTTGCCCTTGCCTTCGTCATGCCGTCCAATCTCGGGCGCATCGCCCTGTTGATCCCGGTGGTTCTGGCCCTTTGTGATGCATTCGGCCTGGAGCCTGGCCGCCCCGGGCGAAACGGCGCGGTCCTCGCCGTAGCCCTGGCGACACCATTGCTCTCAGCGGCGATCCTCCCCGCCAACGTCCCCAACCTGGTCATGGCTGGCACGGCGGAGACCCAATACGGCCTGCATGTCGGCTACCTGCCCTATCTGCTGCTCCACGCGCCGATCCTCGCCGGTGTGAAGGGGATCCTTCTGGTGGCTGTCATCGTGCGCCTTTTTCCAGACCGGATGAGCCCAGCCACCATCGGTATCGGCGAGACAGGACCAGCTTTTTCCGCGCCGGAAGTGCGATTGACGATCATCCTGGCACTGACGCTGGGTTTCTGGGTGACGGACAGCCTTCACCATATCGCCCCGGCCTGGATCGGGCTGATCGCAGCAGTGATCTGCCTCCTGCCGCGCGTCGGCGTCCTTCCGGCGGAAGCCTTTGGCGCAGTGAACCTGAGAACCTGCTTCTACGTGGCCGCTCTCCTCGGGCTGGTCGCCGTGATCAATGAGACGGGTCTCGGCGCTCGGTTAGGCCATGTCCTACTTGCCGTAGCTCCGCTGGAACACGGAGCATCGGCACAGAATTTCGGCGTGCTGACGATCGTTGCGGCGCTCTTTGCCATCGCCGTCACAGCCAACGGCGCTCCCGCCCTCTACACGGCCTTGGCCGGTGAGATGTCCCGCGCGAGCGGTCTGGACCTCGCGAGCGTGGTGATGATCCAGGTCGTCGGATACTCGACCCTGTTCCTTCCCTACCAGGCTCCGCCCATCGTGATGGCAATGGATCTCGGCCGGGTACCGCTCCGATCGGCGACCATTCTGACACTCGTAGTCGGTCTGTCGTCACTGCTCATTGTAACGCCGCTCGACTACCTCTGGTGGCGTATTCTCGGCCATATTCCATGAGGACGAGCCGAATGACGATCATGTGAGTGTGTCACACCGCAATGCACATCTAACCGGCTTGCGCATTGGCGCATGGCCCTTACCCCTTTAGAGACGGTCCAATCTGAGCAGCATACCTGCTGGCATTGGCCCCAAAGTGCCGAGGACTTTCGCAGAATGGCCCCCACCGTCAGACCCACGATCGCGCAGCCGCTCTCGCCCTTTCTCCAGATCTACCGCTGGACCTGGACCATGGCGATGTCGGTGTTCCATCGCGTCACCGGTACCGCTCTCTACGGTGGAACCGCCCTGGTAGCAATTTGGCTTGTCGCACTTGCCTCCGGCTCGGCTGCGTACGGCTGGGTCGCTTGGTTCTTCGGCTCCATCATCGGGAAGCTGGTCCTCTTCGCCTACACCTGGATCCTGATGCACCACATGCTCGGTGGCCTGCGCCATTTCATCTGGGATTTTGGCTACGGCTTCGACCGTGAGCAGCGATTGGGTCTGGCTCGCGCGACCCTCATCGGCTCCGTGATCCTGACCGTCCTCATCTGGGCGCTCGCCCTCGTCCTGCGCTGAGGAGCGACTCCATGGTAGACAACCGTCAGAACACGAACGTGACCATGCGTACCCCGCGTGCGCGGGTGAAGGGTCTCGGCGCCTCCGGCCACGGCGCAGGGCATTTTTGGCAGCAGCGACTGACCGCCGCCTCCAACGCGCCTTTGATGCTCGGCTTTGTCGTCATCGTCGCAATGATGGCCAATCGGCCTTACCCCGAGGCGGTCGCGCTGATGTCGCACCCGCTCGTTGCACTCGTTCTTATCCTCGCCGTGATCTCGGTCACGCTCCACATGAGGATTGGCATGCAGGTCATCATCGAGGATTACGTCCACGACAAGGGACTGAAATTCTTGAGCCTGTTCGCCAACAATGCCTATGCGGTCGTCGTCGCCGTTGCCTGCCTCTACGCGATCCTGCGCGTGAGCCTCGGCAAGCTCGTCTGACCCGCCCACGAACCCGAAGGATCTGCCCATGGCCACCAACGGAACCAGCGGCAACGGTGCGCCCGCCTATTCCATCATCGACCACACCTTTGACGTGGTGATCGTCGGCGCCGGCGGGGCCGGTCTTCGCGCCACGGTGGGCTGCTCTCAGGCTGGTCTCCGCACGGCCTGCATCTCGAAGGTTTTCCCAACTCGCTCGCATACCGTGGCGGCGCAGGGGGGAATCTCTGCCTCCCTTGGTAATATGGGCGCGGACGATTGGCGCTGGCACATGTACGACACCGTGAAGGGGTCGGACTGGCTCGGCGATCAGGATGCCATCGAGTACCTAGTGCGTAATGCGCCCGCCGCCGTCTATGAACTAGAGCATTGGGGCGTCCCTTTCTCCCGCACCGAGGAAGGCAAAATCTATCAGCGCCCCTTCGGCGGCATGACCACCGATTACGGCAAAGGCACCGCACAGCGCACCTGCGCGGCGGCCGACCGCACCGGCCACGCTATGCTCCATACGCTTTATGGGCAGGCAGTGAAGAACCATACCAACTTCTTCATCGAGTACTTTGCCCTCGACCTGATCATGGACGAGGAGGGCCGTTGCCTCGGCGTCATCGCCATCGATCAGGCCTCGGGTGAAATCCACCGTTTCCGTGCCCAGATGACCATCCTGGCCACCGGCGGCTACGGACGCTCGTATTTCTCGGCAACCTCGGCCCATACCTGTACGGGTGACGGCAACGCGATGGTGCTACGCGCCGGCCTTCCATTGCAGGACATGGAATTCGTGCAGTTCCATCCTACGGGCATCTATGGCGCCGGCTGCCTCATCACCGAGGGTGCCCGCGGCGAGGGTGGCTACCTGACCAATTCCGAGGGCGAGCGCTTCATGGAGCGCTATGCTCCAAGCGCGAAGGACCTCGCCTCGCGCGACGTGGTCTCACGCTCGATGACCATGGAGATCCGGGCCGGGCGCGGGGTCGGTAAGTCAAACGACCACATCTACCTTCATCTCGACCATCTCGACCCGGCGATTCTGCACCAGCGCCTGCCGGGCATCTCAGAATCTGCCAAAATCTTCGCAGGCGTCGACGTCACCAAGGAGCCGATCCCGGTCCTGCCGACCGTACATTACAACATGGGCGGCATCCCGACGAACTATCACGGCGAGGTACTGACCTTGAAGAACGGCAACCCCGACACGGTGGTGCCGGGCCTGATGGCGTTGGGTGAAGCTGCCTGCGTCTCGGTGCACGGCGCCAACCGTCTCGGCTCGAACTCCCTCATCGACTTGGTGGTGTTCGGCCGCGCAGCCGGCCTACGCTGCGCCGAGATCGTCGAGCCGGGCCGTCGCCAGATGGACCTGCCTAAGGATTCGGCCGACAAGGCGCTCGGTCGTCTCGACCGCTTCCGATATGCCGATGGCGGCACGCCGACGGCGGAACTGCGCGCCGAAATGCAGAAGACCATGCAGAACAACTGCGCGGTCTTCCGCACCGGCGAGGTTCTGGAAGAAGGCAAGGCTCTGATCCATAAGGTCTGGCAAGGCGAAGCCGACATCAAGATCACCGATCGCTCGCTGATCTGGAACACCGACCTGCTCGAGACGCTCGAGTTCGATAATCTGATCGGTCAAGCCGTCGTCACCATGGAATCGGCTGCCAACCGCAAGGAAAGCCGCGGCGCTCATGCTCGCGAGGACTATCCCGATCGTGACGACAAGGAATGGATGAAGCACACGCTGTCGTGGCTAGACGACAAATCTCAGCAGGTGAACATCGATTACCGTCCGGTCCACACCTACACCATGTCCAACGAGATCCAATACATCGAGCCGAAGGCTCGCGTTTACTAGGAAAGCGGCTGCGGTCGCTCCCGACGATGGTACTCACGAGACGGATTTAGGCACGCCGAACCATGGCCCAATTCAACCTACCCAAGAACTCCCGGATTACCGAGGGCAAGACCTGGCCTCGGCCGACCGGGGGCAACAACCTTCAGGAATTCCGGATCTATCGCTGGAATCCGGATGACGGCGCCAACCCGCGTGTCGACGTCTATCAAGTCGACCGCGACGATTGCGGGCCGATGGTTCTCGACGCCCTCCTGTGGATCAAGGCCAAGGTCGATTCGACGTTGGTGTTCCGCCGCTCCTGCCGTGAGGGTATCTGCGGCTCCTGCGCTATGAATATCGAGGGTCAGAACGCGCTCGCCTGCACCATGGGCATCGACGAATGCCAGGAGCATGCGAAGGGTAAGAAGACCGGCGCAGTGCGGATCTACCCGCTCCCGCACATGCCGGTCCTCAAGGATCTGGTACCCGACCTGACCAACTTTTTTGCTCAGCATGCCTCGGTCGAGCCCTGGCTCCAAACCGAGACACCGGCCCCCGAAGGTGAGTGGAAGCAGACCCCGGAGGACCGTGCCCAACTCGATGGTCTCTACGAATGTATCCTGTGCGCTTGCTGCACCACGTCCTGCCCAAGCTATTGGTGGAACGGCGACCGCTTTCTGGGTCCCGCTGCGCTTCTACAGGCCTATCGCTGGCTCATCGACAGCCGTGACGAGAACACCGGCGAGCGTCTCGACGCTCTTCACGACCCGTTCCGGCTTTATCGCTGCCATACGATCATGAATTGTGCCAATGCCTGCCCGAAAAGCCTCAATCCCGCAAAGGCCATCGCTGAGATCAAAAAGATGATGGTGTCGCGCGAAATCTGATACCTGAGCCCACGACACCGAACCGCTACCAAAGCCGAGATGCCCAACATCTCGGCTTTGGTTATTCGTAGCCCTATTTCGTGATTTTTACCGAGACCGGATCGCTTGAAGGAAAGGTCTCCTCCAAAGCTTCATCGAGTCGTTCGCTCATCTCATCCTGGTTATTACCGGGATTCGTCTTGTCACCGCCGCGCGCCGGGTCAACGCGAGGTTTCTCGTCGGCATCGGACGTGGCTTTTGGCTTCGGGTCGGACATCAGCGTCTCCTGGTGCTTGCCCGGTCATCACCGGGGTTGCGCATTCACCTCGACAAACGCGGATGGAACGACGCCCGATCCCTTTCATCGCTGGCGGTACAGCGGCTCGTCTGTGCGACGGTGGCGTTTACCGGAAATGAGTCGATCATCGCTACCTTGGCCATACCGGCCGGAGCCTCATGGGATCCTCGAGCTGGCCGAGGGATCGGGCGCGCCATGCATATCGTGATCCTCGCCGAGTTCGCCGTAGCGAGTGGCGGTGCTGAAAAGGTGGCGGTCGAATCTGCGCACGGCCTCGCTAGGGCGGGGATCGACATTACATACATCCAAGCCATCGACGGCGCGGCGGATCCGTTACTCGATCATCCGAACATCCGGCACATTACCCTCGGCAATGCAGACATCTGGAGTCGCCCCCCTATGGAGGCGGCCTTGTCTGGCCTTTGGAATTGGCAATCCGCCGCACGCTTGCGCTCCATACTTCGCAGCCTCCCGAGGCCAGCAGACGTTATCCACCTGCATCAATGGACCCGGAGCCTTTCACCCAGCGTGTTCCCTGTCTTATTCGACAGCGGCGTCCCCGTGGCGGTGACGTTGCACGATTACTTTCTTTCCTGCCCCAACGGCGTCTATTACCGGTTCGACCAGGATCGCCCATGTGGACTGAAGCCACTCTCAAAGTCCTGTGTCGTAGCGCCTTGCGATCCAAGAAGCCGCTTTCACAAGGCCATCCGGGTAGGGCGAAGCGTCGTTCAAAGCCGTGCCTTGCGACGGCGCCATCTCGATCTGGTCCATGTCTGCGATGCCAGCCTCCGCCGCGCTGACGATCTGCAAGGCTCGTTCTCCGTGACGCATCATCGGGTCGACAATCCCGTCCGGGTGGAAAGGGGAGTACGGGCCAACCCGGCTGGGGCGGCAGCTATTGCCTATGTAGGTCGCCTGACGCGCGAGAAAGGCGCGGACCTCGTCGCCGAGGCAGCACGCGATGCCGGCATGCCGGCCCTCTTCATCGGAACTGGACCATTAGAGACGGAACTGAGCGTGCAGCCGCATGTGGAAATGCTGGGATGGCGCTCTCCCGACGAGGTATGGACCATCCTTGCTCAACGTGCGCGTGCCGTGGCCGCGCCGTCCCGGTGGTACGAGACGGGACCTCTCACCGTCTACGAGGCTTTGGCGACCGGGCTTCCTGTCATCGCGTCAGACCGCTCCGGTGCCGCCGAGAAAGTCGTCAACGGCGTTACCGGTTATGTAGTCGCACCGGAGCGGACAACGCTCGCGGCGGCTTTCCGAAATCTCGACGCGATGACAGCGGAGACGCTCGGGCGTTCCGCTCACGCTAGATATTGGAACGCGCCGATGTCGATCGACGCCCATGCCGATGCACTTGTCCGCCTCTATCGAAGGATCACCCGAAACGTATCGCCTGCAACGCCCGATGTCTTAGAAACACCAAGTCATCGATAGCTGCAGAAAACCTGTGCGTCGGCTCCCACGTGAGATCCATCGAAAAGGATCATCCTCAAGCCCAACATGCTCAACACAGCCGCCAATGAATCGTTACTGCGGACGTCATATTTCACAATGCCTGACTTGCTGGCCTACATTGCATGCTCAAATCCTTCGGCATCCCGCTAATTTGAATCCAACACCGGGATGGCACTGCTACCGGTGGGCTCCGCTAAACGCCCCATCTTGACTTCCATATTGCAGCGCAACATATCGATAGTGCGGCGCGTCATCCCGTGTCGCCACCGCTCATTCAGAGAGGAACGACATGAACGCGCCAACCTACGGGATTCCTGCCGAGCTTCGCGACTTCGCGGAGAAGAGCGTCAGTCAGGCCCGGACTGCCGTGAGCAGTCTGCTCGGCACGGTCGTCAAATCCGCCGAACAGCTTCAGACATCGTCCAACACGGTGCATGAGACGATCCAGTCCGTGATCGCCAAGGGCCTTGACCAAGTCCAGGCGAATGCAAGCTCGACGTTCGACTTCGCTCAAAAGCTGGTGCGTACCCGCGACGTGAAGGAAGCGTTCGAGTTGCAGAGCGCGTTCCTGCACAGCCAGATTGCCGTGATTCAGACCCAGGCCAAGGATCTCGGCGCCCTGGCGCAGAAAGCGACCAAAGGCGCCTGAATTTGCCTCCATGCGCGGACTGGCCGATTGCCGGTTCGCGCGCAAACCGGAGAAGCGGTATGGTGTCGGCGCAGTAAATGCGGTCCAACTGGAGTTCCGGCATGAACCGCGGAGGGTGCCGGCCGGTACCTGGCGATGCATGTCCGACGATGGATGAAGGGGACGCGAATCATGGCAATACGCCGACCAGCACGCTCCGTAGAGCGCCCCAAAAGTAAAGCCAATCGATCGACCCAGCCTGCCAATGCGGACGCCGCTCCGACGACAGCCGAAGCGCCGGATATCGTAACGAAGTCGCTCGAGGTGGCTCCGACCTATCAATCGTCGAGTATCGATTCTGCCTTGGTCGGGGCATCTCTGCCTGACGGCTCTACCCCGGTCATCGCGCCCCTGTTGGAGACCGTGTCTTCAGATGCTTTGACGGCCGGACAGTCTGTGACGGAGCTCCATTCCGGCATAGCAGAGACGCTCGCGGAGGATGGGGCATCCGAAGTCCACGCGCCTGCCGCCGTAAACGTATCCAACGCCGCGCAAGATGATGCGCCAGGACATGCCGGCGATGGCGAGGCGCGAACGGAGCACGAGGAGGAACTCGCATCTCTCCTGCCTGCCGAGATTGAGAGTGCGATCGCCTCGGCGAAAGATCTTGCCGCGCAGTCGCCAACCATTGAGACCCCCTCGGCATTGAAGGAAATAACCGCCGCCAACGATACGCTGGCGACCTATGTCCGCAACGAGAGCATTGCCACTCTTGCGCATTGGCGTGCCTTATCGGCGGCAAAGAACCCCGCTGATGCTCTCCGTCTCCAAGTGAATGAAATGCAACGGGCAGCCGATGCCTCTCTCAGCTGCATTGCGAGTCTTGCCCGCCGCGCGGGCCGCATCGCCGACACGCTTCGACGCCCCGGACACCCCTCGCGCTGACGCCCCGGCGCGTCTAGATATCTCGGATTCCGCAGCGGCTCCGCTGTCTGCGCCTACCATCCGGGAGATCGCGATGATTCATCGGCCGCTGCTCGCCTGCCTCGTCACGGCGTCCATCGTCGTCTCGCCAAACGCTCAAGCGCAGATGATGAAGACGCCGGAAACGCACGTTCCGGCCAAGATCGTTCCCGGCTCGAAGGGCGAAGTCCATCTTTCTTTCGCGCCGGTGGTGAAGCGAGCCGCTCCCTCGGTGGTCAATGTCTACGCGTCGCATGTGGAGCAACGGGGCACGTCGCGAAGCGCCATGGACGAGTTCATGCGCCGGTTCTTCGGCGAGCAAGGCTCTGGTCGTGGCCAGGGCATGCCGGGCGAGCGGGCACAGAAATCCTTGGGGTCCGGCGTCATCGTGGATGAATCTGGGCTCGTCATCACCAACAACCACGTCATCGATAACATGAATGAGGTTCGTGTCTCGCTCTCCGACCGAAGGGAGTTCGAGGCCAGTATCGTCTTGCGCGATCCCCGCACTGACCTTGCCGTCATCAAGATCAAGAGCCCCGTTGGCGGACTCGTGCCAATGCCGATGGGGGATTCCGAGGCGCTGGAGGTCGGCGACTTCGTGATGGCGATCGGCAACCCGTTCGGCGTCGGCCAGACAGTGACGCAGGGCATCGTCTCGGCCGTGGCGCGTACCCAGGTCGGGTCTTCGGACTACCAATTCTTCATTCAGACCGATGCGGCGATCAACCCGGGCAATTCCGGCGGCGCTCTCGTTGACCTGCAAGGGCAGCTCGTCGGCATCAATACGGCGATCTACTCACAATCCGGCGGAAGCCACGGTATAGGCTTTGCCATCCCCACAAGCATGGTTCGCGCCGTGGTCGAGACAGCCAAGGGTGGTGCCACGACGGTACGCCGCCCGTGGCTTGGGGCGCGGGTGCAGAACGTGACACCGGACATCGCCGAGAGCATGGGCCTCGACCATCCGACCGGAGTCTTGGTGGCGAGCCTGCAGCCGAAAAGCCCGGCCGAAGAGGCCGGGCTGAAGCGCGGTGACCTGATCCTCACGGTGGACGACAAAGTCGTCGATGATCCGGAAGCCTTTGGTTACCGCTTTGCCCTGAAGGGAATCAGCGGAAGTGCCAAGTTCGGCATCCTGCGCGGCACCTCCCGCTCCACGATTTCGGTCAAACTCGCCTCGGCTCCAGAGACACGACCACGCGAGGCGGTGAAGCTGCGCACTCGCTCGCCCATGTTCGGCGCCACCCTGGTCAACACTTCGCCGGCCGTCGCGGAAGAATTGCAGAAGGATTTCGCCTCCGAGGGAGTAGCGGTCTCGTCCGTAGAGGAAGGGTCCATCGCGGCTCGCAACGGACTCCAGGTCGGAGACGTGGTCGTGGCGATCAACGGAGCCCCAGTGACCGCCACGAAAGATCTCGAGCGCCTGATCCGGACCAATCCCGGCATTTGGGAGATTACGATTAATCGCGGCGGCACAGTGTTGACCTCGGTGTTCGGAGGCTAGAGGCCTCATTCAGTCCGCGCAGCCGGTATCCTCGGGCACCGGGCTCCGGAGGCGTGCCCTGGCGAATTAAACGTTGGTCATAGGAGGCCGGGATCGCGTGTGATTCGCTGGATGCCCATATGAGGAAGACGTGCGAGGCGCCGATCCGATCTTTGCTCGGCATCCTAACTGTTAGGCAGGACGGCAAGTCCACCGAAACGCGGGGACGAGGTCATTTCCAGATTGCGGGATGGCGCAGCCCGCGTCTTCTATGCGTCGATGTCCGATCTCTTCGCCTCCGCCGGTCTGCAGAACGATGCGCCTCGCCCGCTTGCGGACCGTTTGCGTCCGCGCTCCCTCGCCGAGGTGGTGGGACAAGAGCACCTCACCGGACCGGACGGATCGCTGACCCGGCTCCTGAACGGCAAATCCTTCGGTTCACTGGTATTCTGGGGGCCGCCGGGTACCGGCAAGACCACGGTGGCCCGCCTTCTGGCCCACGAGACTGACCTCAAGTTCGAACAGATCTCGGCGATCTTTTCCGGCATCGCCGATCTGAAAAAGGTCTTCGAGGCGGCGCGCCAGCGCAGGGCGATGGGTCAGGGGACGTTGCTCTTCGTGGATGAGATCCACCGCTTCAATCGAGCTCAGCTCGACGCTTTCCTTCCCGTGATGGAAGACGGAACCGTAACGCTCGTTGGCGCCACTACCGAAAACCCTTCCTTCGAGCTCAACGCCGCGCTTCTCTCGCGCGCCCGCGTCCTGCTGTTCCGCTCGCTCGACGACGTCGCCATTGCCAAGCTACTGGTCCGGGCAGAGGAATTGACGGGGCGTTCGCTGCCACTGGACGAAGATGCGCGCGGCGTCCTCGTCCGCATGGCCGACGGTGACGGACGGGCCTGCCTCACCCTGGCGGAAGAGGTCTGGCGCTCTGCCAAGCGAGACGAGATCTTCGACGCTGCCACCTTGCAGGAGATCGTCCAGCGCCGGGCGCCGATCTACGACAAGAGCCAGGAGGGGCACTACAACCTCATCAGCGCACTGCATAAGACTGTGCGTGGTTCCGACCCCGATGCGGCGCTCTATTATCTCTGCCGCATGCTCGACGGAGGCGAGGACAGGCTTTTCATCGCAAGGCGCCTCGTGCGCATGGCCGTGGAGGATATCGGGCTCGCCGATCCGCAGGCCCTGGTCGTTGCCACCGCCGCCAAGGATGCGTTCGACTTCCTTGGCTCGCCGGAAGGGGAATTGGCGCTCGCCCAGATCACCGTCTACCTCGCCTGCGCGCCGAAATCGAACGCGGTCTACAATGCCTACAAGGCGGCGACGCGAGTGGCTAAGGAGCACGGCTCACTGCCGCCGCCCCGGACTATCCTCAACGGCTCCACCAAGCTGATGCGCAAGATCGGCTATGGCGAGGGCTACCGCTACGACCATGATGAGCCGGATGCGTTCTCGGGCCAGGATTATTGGCCCGAGGCGCTGGGCCGCCAGTATTTCTATGAGCCCACCGACCGTGGCATGGAAACCCGCTACGGCGACCGCCTTGCCCATTGGGAGGCCTTGCGAAAGCAACGTCGTGATGAGGAACGCTGACCGCGACGTCCGGTGTTAGGGCGGCGCTCCGTCAAGCAGGAAGGCCAACCATGACCACGAATGCCTATCAGAGCCTCGCCACCCGCTTCGCCCGCATCGGGGCCATCGACGATGCGGCCGGCATCCTGGGCTGGGACGCCCAGACGTTCATGCCGGACGGCGCCGCAGAGGGTCGGGCAGAACAGCTTGCGCAGTTGCGGGTCATCGCCCACGAGATTCTCACTGGCACCGAGACCGGCGACCTGATTGCGGAGGCCTCAGACGACGAGACCGGCCTCGGGACGTGGGAGCGCGCTAATCTGCGCGAGATGCGACGAGCCTGTCATCATGCGTCCGCCGTGCCGGGCGATCTCGTCGCCGCGAGCTCCAAAGCTTCGTCCCACTCCGAAATGGTATGGCGGGAAGCGCGGGCAGGATCCGATTTCGCGATGCTGGCGCCTCATCTCGCCGAGACCCTGCGGCTGCAGCGGGAGGTCGGGGAGGCGAAGGGCGCGGCCCTGGGGCTTGCTCCCTACGATGCCCTCCTCGACGGTTACGATCCCGGCATGCGCCAGGCGGCGATTGATCCGCTCTTCGCCGAGCTTCGCGCGATCCTGCCGGGATTGATTGAAGTGATCCGCGATCGTCAGGCTTCACTGCCGACACCGATCCCGCTTCCCGGGCCGTTTCCGGTGGAGGCGCAGAAGGCCCTGGGATTGACGCTGATGCGCGCCGCCGGGTTCGACTTTCATCGCGGACGGCTCGATATCAGCCTGCATCCATTCTGCGGCGGCGCCACCAACGATGTGCGCATCACCACGCGCTACGACGAGACCGATGCCACCCGCGCCCTGATGGGCGTGCTGCACGAGACCGGCCACGCGCTCTACGAGCAGGGTCGGCCGGCCACATGGCTCCACCAGCCCGTGGGGAACGCCCGGGGGATGAGCCTGCATGAAAGCCAGTCGCTGCTGATCGAGATGCAGGCCTGCCGCTCAGCCGAGTTCTGCGCTTACCTGGCACCTCGGCTGCGCGAGGCGTTCGGCGGGCAGGGAAGCGCCTGGGATGCCGACAACTTGCACCGCCTCTACACGCGAGTTGAGCCGGGCCTGATCCGAGTTGATGCCGACGAAGTGACCTATCCGGCTCACATCCTCCTCCGCTACGATCTCGAAACCGCGATGATCGCCGGTGATCTCGCAATCACCGATCTGCCGGGCGCATTCAATGAAGGCATGCGCTCGCTACTTGGTCTCGCGGTACCGAGCGACCGGCTCGGCTGCCTGCAGGACATCCACTGGCCCGGGGGCAGTTTCGGATATTTCCCGACTTATACCCTAGGCGCCATGGCGGCGGCGCAGTTCTTCCGCGCCGCTTGTGAGGACCTGCCCGGAATCCAAGCCGATCTGGCCGAGGGCGATTTTACCGCCATGCGCGGCTGGCTCGGCGAGAACGTGCACGGACGCGGCAGTTTCCTGGAGACGGACGAGTTGCTCGTTGCCACCACCGGCAAGCCCCTGGGCGCAGAAGACTACATGCGCCACCTGCGCCACCGCTATCTCGGGGAAGGCTGAACGCTCGCATCGGCTGGTTGCGAATCGGTTGCTGCGTGGCGATCCTTCGCGGGATCGGACGTCCCTCGGGGTTTGCCGCTGCCGCCATGGCGCTATGCTCACAGCCGAAACAATCGTCCGAGCCGAATCGGATCCGGGGAAAGGTTCGCTTGAATGGTCGTCATCGTCGCAGTGATCGGGATCGTGGGTGCCGTCCTGTTCTGGATCATCCGCGCGCACGGCACCGCGACGGCGCTGAGGGAGGTCAATCGTGACACGAAGGGCCTTCAGCGTCGGGCGAAATCGACCCTGGAGGACATCATCGGCACACCGCTGAAGCGAGTGCGAGACGTCAGGCTCGCGGCGGTGATCCTGATGATCCAATTGGTGCGCACGGGTAGCCCCGTCACCGCCGCCGAGACGACCAAGATCCTGGAATTCATGGATTCTCCGCTCCAGATCGATACTATCTCGGCCACGTTCGAGCGAGCGTGGACCTACACCGAGGCACGACGACCGTTCTCCCTCGTGGCAGACGAAATGCTGCCCCTGCTGCGGGACAACCTGACCGCGGCCGAGCGTCTGCATTTCATCGACATGCTTTCACAGGTCGCCAATGCCCATTCCGCCGCCAGCGAGTTGCAGCGAGAGGCAATCGTGCGGCTCAAGCGGCGGCTCACCGGCGGGAGCCCTGCGCTGAAGGCGAGCCGGGCCGGCGATTTCGAGCGCTGAGACCGGTGGACCGGGACGGGCCCAGCCTGTAGGTCGACGGCCCCCCATTCCAGCGGACCAGCGTCCGGAGATCCTACATGGCGGCCTGTGGCCTCGATTTCGGCACGTCCAACACCACGCTCGGCCTTGTGACCGAGGGACGGCCCGCCCTGCTGCGACTGGAGGGTGACCACGTGACAATTCCCAGCGCGATCTTTTTCCCGCCGGGTGGGACGCCCCTCGTCGGCCGCGCGGCCATGGCGAAGTACGTCGAGGGCACGCCGGGGCGGCTGATGCGCAGCCTGAAGTCAGTGCTCGGATCCTCGCTACTCGAGGAGACGACGCCAGTCGGGCGTGAGCGAATCCGCTTCCGCGACGTCATCGCCCGCTACCTCTTCGCTGTGAAGACGCGCGCCGAGGCGCAGGCGGGAACGGCCATCGATACTGTGGTGCACGGCCGCCCGGTCCACTTCGTCGATGGCGACCCGGAGGGTGACGCCCGCGCGGAGGATGCCCTGCGCGAGATCGCCCAGAGCATCGGCTTCCGCCACGTCTCGTTCCAATACGAACCCATCGCGGCGGCGCTCGATTACGAGCAGCAGGTGACGGGGGAGGAGATCGCGCTCATCGCTGATATCGGCGGCGGCACCTCGGATTTCTCCATCGTCCGGCTATCACCGGAGCGCCATACCAAGGTCGACCGGTCCGGCGACATCCTCGCCAATGACGGCGTACGCATCGGCGGTACCGATTTCGACCGGCGGCTCAGCCTCGGCACGGTAATGCCGCTCTTCGGGCTCGGCAGCCCGATGAACCGAGGCGACCTCGACGTGCCGAGCGGGTATTTCCACGACCTCGCCACCTGGTCGAGCATCAACCGGCTCTACAATGCCAAGACCCTCCGCGAGATCGAGGAGGTCCGCCGCGACGCGCGCCGGCCGGACCTGATCGCTCGGCTCTACACCGTGGTGGAAGCCGAACGCGGGCATTCCCTGGCGATGGAAGTCGAGGGCGCCAAGATCGCTGCCTCGGATGCCGGCCAGGGCGGCGTCGCGCTCGGCTGGGTCGAGCCGGGTCTCGCCGCCAACCTCGACCATGCCGGCCTCGTGGCGCAGACGGAAGAGCTATCTCGGCGAATCGCCGAGAGGATCGGGCGCTGCCTGAATCAGGCGGGCTTGCCGGCCGAGGGCATCGACGCCCTGTTCCTGACCGGCGGGTCCACGGGCCTGCCGCATGTCCGTGCCGCATTGGTGGCGGGCGTCCCGAATGCCAGAGTTGTGGACGGTGATACGTTCGGCTCCGTCGGGACCGGGCTGACCATCGAGGCGGGCCGCCGCGCCGGCTGAACTGCGGTTCATGCAACGTCGCGTTCTCGAAGCGCCCCATCCTCGAAGCGCTTTGCCCAGAGGGGCGAGGGTGTTACGAGCACGCGATGACCACCAGACCACCATCACGCGGCAATGCCGGACGTAAAGGTTCCGGCGCCGGCAAAGGCAGGCCGCCCGGCAGCGGCGGCAAGCCTTACCGTCCCGGCAAGCCCGGCACGTTCCGCAGGCCCGACCGCGAAGGCACTGGCCCCCGCACGAGCGCCCTCGACGCCGCCCATCGCGCGGCGCAGTTGCGCGGCGAGGCCGACAAGCGCGCGCCCTGGCGCCCCGGCGATGCCCCGGAGACGCCGTCCGATGACGAAATCCCGGTGGCCCGTGCGCCTCGGACGCGGGCGCCTCGCAATGAGGTCGTGGAGAAATCATTGGACGCGCCGCGTCCGCGCCGCGCTGGCACCAAGTCCCCGGAACCAGTGGTCGAAGGACCGACCCGGCGCGAACAGCGCGCCGCCGCCTCCGCGACTTTGGCCTCCGGCGTACAGACACTGATCGTCGAGGAAGACGAAGCCGAAATGCGGATCGACCGCTTCCTCACGACGCGTTTCCCGCAGCTACCCTTCACCCGTGTTCAAAGCATCGTCCGCAAGGGTGAGCTACGTGTGGACGGTAAGCGCGCCAAGCCGAACGACAGGCTCCTGCCGGGCATGAGCGTGCGCGTCCCCCCCCTCAAGCTCGACCCGGTGGCGGAACGGCCGCGCAGTGTCGCGCGTGACGCCACCGACGCCGACTTCCTGCGCTCGCTGATCCTCTACGAGGATGCGGACATGATGGTGCTGAACAAGCCCTTTGGCCTCGCGGTCCAGGGCGGCTCCGGCACCGTGCGCCACGTGGACGGGCTGCTGGAGGCTCTGACCGGACCGGACGGACAGAAGCCGCGCCTCGTCCACCGCCTCGACAAAGACACCGCCGGGTGCCTCATCGTCGCCAAGACACGCCTGGCTGCGGCGACCCTCGCCAAGAGCTTCCGCTCGCGGTCCGCCCGCAAGGTCTACTGGGCACTCACCGCCGGTGTCCCGCGCGTGCCTCAGGGCCGGATCTCGACCTATCTCGCCAAGGAGGAAGCCCCCGACGGCGACGCCCGAATGCGGGTAGCCCAGCACGGCGACGACGGTGCCGCCCACGCGCTCACCTATTACGCCATGGTCGACAATGCGGCGCAGAAGCTGTCCTGGCTTTCGCTGAAGCCCGTGACCGGGCGCACGCATCAGCTCCGCGCCCATGCCGCGCATATCGGCCATCCCATCGTCGGTGATCCGAAATATTTCAGCGTCGAGAACTGGGCGTTGCCGGGAGGCATCCAGAACCGGCTGCATCTCCTCGCACGTCGCATCGTCATCCCGCATCCGCGCACGCTGAAGCCGGTGGACGTCACGGCGCCCCTGCCACCGCATATGGCGCAGAGCTGGAACCTTCTGGGCTTCGACGCCTCGCGCTACGATCCCATCGTCGAGGCGCCGGAAGCGTGATCCGCTTTGGCCGCATCGGCGGAAAGCGTCCACGTATGCGCCTTGGCAATTGGGCGCCATGCCTTATCCTTGTGGTCGACCACACCCGTCGTTGCAGCGAGAAACAATGCCGATGACGTTCGCGACCATGGCCAGCACCGCCTTGATCGGCCTGTTCGTGTGCTTCGGATCAGCGTCGCTGACCGCCGAGGCTGCCGCGCAGGCGGCGGGTCCACAACAGACCCCGCCAAGTCCCGCGGTAAAAGCGGTTCCCGCTCCGGCAACGCAGAACCCAGCTCCGCCACCTCCCGCCGTCGGCCGCCATGGATCACAGGCGCGGGCGGGCGAACGCAGGCGGCGGTCCTATGCCAGTTGCAACCGACTTTCGCACGCGCGCGGCCTGCGCGGCGGGGTACGGCGGCGCTTTCTGATCCGCTGCAAGCTCGGCTACGAACGCCAGAAGCCAGGCCAGGCAGCGGCGCAACAACTGCAGCCAGGGCGTCAGCCGTAATGCGGCCATGCAGGACTCTTCCGTGAAGCTCGTCGTTTTCGACGTTGACGGTACGCTGGTTGATAGCCAGCACCTCATCGTTGCGGCCCAAGGCATGGCCTTCGCCGAGCACGGCATCGTTCCACCCTCGCGATCAGTCTCCCTTTCCGTTGTCGGCCTTTCACTGCCGCAGGCCTTCCGGCGTCTCGTAGGCGAGGATGGGCCTGTGGAAGGCCTGTCCGAGAGCTACAAGCGGGCCTTCAATACCTTGCGCCTGGATCCGGCCTATGAAGAGCCACTGTTCCCCGGAATGGGCGATCTGATCGAACGTCTGCATGCCCGAGACGACCTGCGCCTCGGACTCGCCACGGGGAAATCCCGGCGCGGTGTCGATCGGCTCGTAGAAAGCCATGGTTGGGGCGACGTCTTCGCCACCATCCAGACTGCTGACGACGCGCCATCGAAGCCCGACCCGGCGATGCTGCATCAGGCCATGGCCGCGGTTGGAGCACCGCCAGAGACGACAGTGATGATCGGAGACACCACCTACGACATGGATATGGCGGTGAGTGCCGGCGCGGCCGCCATTGGTGTCGCTTGGGGCTACCATCCGCCGGGAGCGCTGCTTGGCGCTGGGGCAGTGATCGTGGTCGAAACCGCTTCCGCGCTGGCAGATCTGTTCACGGGCGGCCTTCGAACGGTCGCTGTAGACATGACGATTGCGGATCTTACCCGCGAGTAAAGTTCGCTACAGCCATTCAGTATCGCGCCGGCTTCCTGCTCGCAGGCTGCGAGACGATGCGCTAGAACCTCGCGCCATGAGTACAGACGATCCTGCCGATTGGCTTGGCGACGCCCCTCCGGTGCACGATCCGCACAAGGCCGTGCGCGCACAAACCCGCCCCGCATTGCCGAAGCGGTTCTACAAAGTGGCCGGCCTCGCGGGTAGCGAGGAGGGATTTCGCCTGATTCTCGACGGGCGATCTGCCAATACACCGGCCCGTAATCCGCTGACCTTGCCGACCCGCTCACTCGGCGACGCTATCGCCGCAGAATGGGCAGCGCAGGCCGAGTTCATCGACCCCTCGACCATGCCGCTGACTCGCCTCGCCAACACCGCCATCGACGGGGTCGCTCCCCGCCGTGACGCGGTGATCGATGATCTCTCGGCCTATGCAGGGACGGATCTCGTCGCCTACCGCGCCGGAGACCCGGAACGTCTCGTGGCCGATCAAGCCCGTGCCTGGAACCCCGTGATCGACTGGGCGCACGAGACCTTGGGCGTACGCCTGATATTGAGCGAAGGCGTGATGCATGTGACCCAGCCGGAGACGTCGGTGAACGCGCTTCGCGCTGCGATCGCGGCCGTCGAAGGGCCTTTCCGGCTGGCCGCGCTGCACACGATGACGACCTTGACTGGCTCTCTCCTGATCGCCCTCGCCACGCTGCGCGGACATCTCACTCCGATGGAGGCCTGGGCGGCGGCGCATGTGGACGAGGCCTATCAGGCCAGCGTCTGGGGTAGCGATGCCGAAGCTGAGGCTCGGCATGCCCTGCGGAAGGCTGAATTCGAGGCCGCAGCGACGCTGGCAACCCTGGCTCGTTAAATTCATTTTCGCTGCCTTTCCCCCGTGCTAAGGCGCTTTTGAAGTATACCGCCAAGCCATGCTGTCGGACAGGGCACGGCTTCACCCCCACGAACCCATCTCAAGGCTCACCACGCATGAAGGATATTCTCGAGAAGCTGGAAGAGCGGCGCGCTCAAGCCCGTCTCGGCGGCGGCGAAAACCGCGTCGTGGCCCAGCACAAGCGCGGCAAACTGACGGCACGAGAGCGTATCGAACTCCTCCTCGACCATGGGTCGTTCGAGGAATTCGACATGTTCGTGCAGCATCGCTCGACCGATTTCGGGATGGAGAAGCAGAAGATTCCCGGTGACGGCGTGGTCACCGGCTGGGGCACCATCAACGGCCGCACCGTGTTCCTCTTCTCCAAGGACTTCACCGTCTTCGGCGGCTCGCTCTCCGAGACGCATGCCGCCAAGATCGTCAAGGTCCAAGATATGGCGCTGAAGATGCGCGCCCCGATCATCGGCATTTTCGATGCCGGCGGCGCCCGCATCCAGGAAGGCGTTGCCGCTTTGGGCGGCTACGGCGAGGTATTCCGCCGCAACGTCGCCGCTTCCGGCGTCATTCCGCAGATCTCCGTCATCATGGGCCCCTGCGCGGGCGGCGACGTCTACTCGCCCGCCATGACCGACTTCATCTTCATGGTCCGTGACACGAGCTACATGTTCGTCACGGGCCCGGACGTGGTGAAGACCGTGACCAACGAGGTCGTCACGGCCGAGGAACTCGGCGGCGCCAAGGTCCACACCACCAAGTCCTCCATTGCCGACGGGTCGTTCGAGAACGACGTGGAGGCGATCCTTCAGATCCGCCGCTTGCTCGACTTCCTGCCCGCCAACAACATCGACGGCGTGCCGGAGATCGAAAGCTTCGACGACCCGCTCCGGCTCGATAAGTCCCTCGATACCCTGATTCCGGACAACCCGAACAAGCCCTACGACATGGGTGAGTTGATCCGCCGGGTGGCCGACGAAGGCGACTTCTTCGAAATCCAGTCGACTTATGCGCGCAACATCATCACCGGGTTCGGCCGCATCGAGGGCCGCACCGTCGGTTTCGTCGCCAACCAGCCGATGGTGCTGGCCGGCGTGCTCGATTCGGATGCCTCCCGCAAGGCGGCCCGCTTCGTACGCTTCTGCGATGCGTTCTCGATCCCGATCGTCACCTTCGTCGATGTCCCCGGCTTCCTACCCGGCACCGCCCAGGAATATGGCGGTCTCATCAAGCACGGCGCCAAGCTGCTCTTCGCTTACAGCCAAGCCACCGTGCCGCTGGTGACCATCATCACCCGCAAAGCTTTCGGGGGTGCCTATGACGTGATGGCCTCGAAGCATGTAGGCGCCGACATCAACTACGCTTGGCCGACCGCGCAGATCGCGGTGATGGGCGCCAAGGGCGCGGTGGAGATCATCTTCCGAAGTGAGATCGGCGATACCGACAAGATCGCGGCACGAACCAGCGAATACGAGGACCGCTTCCTCTCGCCCTTCGTCGCCGCCGAGCGCGGCTATATCGACGAGGTGATCATGCCCCACTCGACGCGTAAACGCATCGCCCGGGCGCTCGGCATGCTCCGCACCAAGGAGATGGAGCAGCCCTGGAAGAAGCACGACAACATCCCGCTCTAAGCGGTGGAAGGCTTCCCACCGGGGAAGCCTATTCCCAGTGGCCCGCCGCGAAGTGGATGGTGGGCCATGACGTGGGGTGCGGGAGCCGCGATGACATCTTCGGCCATCCCAATCTCGACCCCATCGTCAGGTGCCGCGGCACCTGACGATGAGAAAGGCTCCAGCCGGACCTGAGCGAACGAACGAGTTCCTCAAGACCCACATACGCGGGGCACATCTGGATGAGGTGGTTCGATGCGATGGGCGAACGTGCCCAGCCGACCGTCCGCTCGAAGTTCCGGCTCCGTCCGGTCCGGGTGATCTGACAGTCGCCCCGGAAAGCCGCCATACCTACCAAAGGCTCGGCACTCTCACCCATATCGCGATTGTTCCCGGATGCTGCCAGGATGATCCGACGCAGGAGGGACAGATCGAGAGCTTGCGCCGATGGTTCGCGGCTTGCGCCGGCAAGGGCCGGCTACCAGCTCGCTGGGTTGGGTTGGACCGGAATCTCCGCTTTTGAGCTTCCCCAACGCCCCATCGTGGCAAGACAAACAGTACCTTTTCTTTCAAGGGCATTGTCAGCACTGCCGTGAACAAACCCGCAAATCGCTATCACCGGTTACCGGCTCATCAATACAGAAATAAACCGCTCCAACGATTATTGCCTTAAAAACAACCTGCGTCTCTTTTTTCAGTTGCAACCTTAAATATGACCGCTACGCTCAACCTAGTGATCGAGATCCTTATTGGATAGATTCTAGGATTCGCCATGCCGACCATTAAAATCACGGTAGGTACAGGTTACAATGATGACGATTCCATCACTGTATTTCCTCCGCAACGGTATGACGACGATCCGGAAGCAGATATTTATGTCCGCTCCGTCGGGGTCGATGAGCGACTCGTGATTCGCGATAGCGATGGAGACGGGACAACATTATTCTACTTTTCTGAAGATCGCTTGTCGCACCATGCTACGGCGTTTTCGGGAGGCTACGATTTCAACTTCTCCGACCGCCTTGGAAAAACGACACTCGAGGGTGGAAATTTCGCCGATGTCCTGACCGGTGGATCCGGCTCGGACAGTCTTCTTGGAGGGCTCGGAGACGACACGCTCAACGGTCGTCGCGGCAACGACGTGCTGGAAGGAGGCGCTGGCGCTGACATCTTGAACGGCAGCTTGGGAACCGACACGGCGAGCTACGAGCATTCCTCCGCGGGAGTCACCGTCAACCTGAGCACGGGCGTCAATCGAGGTGGCGATGCCGAAGGCGACGTCTTGATCAGTATCTCCAAGATCAATGGCAGCACCCATGGAGACCATCTCACGGGCAACGCCGCCGCCAACACTTTGATCGGCAACGGAGGAAACGACTCTCTTTACGGCCTAGGTGGCAATGACCGCCTCGTCGTTTCCGAGGATCCCGTCATCATCGACGGAGGCACCGGGAAAGACGTACTGATTGTCACGGGCGTTATCGAACTCACAAACAGCAACTTCAATAGTATCGAAAGGACCTACGTTCGGAACGGCGGTGATGTGTCGTTCGAGTTCGTAACGCAAGGTCAAACCATCGTATCTCAGACGACTTTGGAAAATAGCACCGTCATCTATGGCACCCAGGGCAATGATTGGATCTTGTCCGGCGACGGCAACGACAGTATCACTGGCGGCGCCGGCAACGATAAGTTGTTTGCAGGTTCGGGCGAAACCATTTTCGGCTATACGGACAGTAATTTCGGCCGAGACAACATTTATAAATTCGAAGTCGATATCGATCGCCTTAATGTAACACTCATCGCGAAAAACTTCAGTGACATTAAAATTAAAGCGATTAACGGCGGACAGGATACGCAAGTTACGTTTGCTGGGATTGCAGACCCTGCGCAGAAAATCATCTTGCACGATGTCGTGGCATCGAGCCTGACGGACGGTAGTTTTATTATCTAGCTGTTCCTACACGGCAACTTTACTGAAAGCATCAGCATGCGCCTGACAGGCAGGCATTGCTTCCTGCTACGAGTGCATTCCGGCGACGCAGTCGCCGGATCCTCGAGAGAGGCGCATTTTTACAATGGCCTTGGGGTACTGTACTCAAGCGGCGGTGTCGGTCGCGCCCCCTGAAGACGCCCTTATCGCTCGTGAGGCCATGTGAGGTATTCTGGCGGCAGGGTAGGTGGATGGCGCTGAGCGGTCGATCGTGAGCGCAAAACTCCGCTTGGCCAAGCGTGGCAGTGTTTGTCCGTCGCCACCCTGACCGTGCGGTGAGTCCGCTCGAGCCATTCGAGTGGGCGACAATCGCTTCAGGCGACTCTCAGCTCGAAGATCAGGTTCAGCCGCGTGCGGGCGATCTGGCGATAGCCGCGCGATTCGAGCAGGCCGACGAGGTTGATCTGCCATTGCGCCGTGCCATCCTCGATGAGGAGCAGGCGAGGGTGCAGGGAGACCGGCGCCTCACGAAAGAACGGCTCCAGGATCAGGTCCTCTGCCCCCTCCACGTCGAGCTTGATCGCATCGATCCGGGTGATGCCTTCGCCCTGGGCAAGGCCCAGAAGGGTGACTGCAGGCACTCGGATCTGTGCACCTTCGTTGGTGCCGACAATCTTCAGACTCGATTCGCCCCGGTTGCGCGGATCGACGAACAAGGTCAGTTCACCGGCCTTATCGGCCACCGCGCAAGCCACGGCCTTCACCGTGCCGAACGGGTTCTGGGCGATATTGTAGGTGAGCCGATCGAAGATGTCGGGTTGAGGTTCCACGGCTAGGATCCGCGCGCGGGGACCGGCGAAGGCGGCCACGGACAAGGCGTAGGCGCCGATATTGGCCCCGATATCGAGGAAGGTGCAGCCGGGCTCCAGCCGTGACGCCAGAAGCGCACGTTCTTCGGGATCGAAGAATTGCGGCGTGAACAGCACCTTCTTCTCACAATTGTTGTTGTAGGGGTGCAGCCGCATCCGTGCGCCAAAACGCTCCACGTCGAGGGGCTGACCCTGCAGCATCGTGATCGCGAGTCGCCTCAGCAGGAAGCCGAGACGCCGCCCCGCCCAGCTTTTGCCCGAGAGGTTCACCGTGCGCTTGGTGATGCGTGCCACAAGCCCCTTGGGCGCGTGGGCGCCGAAGGGCGGGATGCCGGAAGAATGCGTATCGGTCATTGCGCCGGGTGATGCCAGCCCGGCAGCCTGACGGCAAGCTTCTCCTGTCGTCCAGCACCGCCCTTGAAGCCTGCATAATTCGACGCCATGCCCACAAACGGCGCACGTCCCCGATTATCGACTGAGCAAACGGTTATCCGGGAGGCATCCTCCGTAGGACTGGCGCCTTCATGAAAAGGGTAGGGGAACAATGCAGCCCCAGGGAAAGCCGCAGTGACGGGCGGCCTTACGGAATCGCTTAGAGCAGCTGGCACATACCATGCAGATGGCTTCAGGTGGGCAACGGCGCCTGCGAGAGACGCCTTCGATGACGGGCGGCTCGTGCTCACTGTGGCGTGAGCGACCAATCTCTCCCCACCCCGTTCATGGGGGCCACTCGCGAGGAGTGCCGGGAGATATCCGATCGCCTGGAGCCTCTCCGCATGCAGTCCCAAAAAGCGACCCGAATCGATCTCTTCAGTCTGGCCACGCCCCAGATGCGTGCCTTCCACATCACTTGGCTCGCCTTCTTCGTCTGCTTCTTCGCTTGGTTCGCGGTCGCTCCGCTGATGCCGGTCATCAAGGGTGAGTTCAAGCTGACCAACGATCAGGTCTACAATATCAACATCGCCGCAGTCGGTATCACCATCCTGGTGCGCCTCCTGATAGGTCCCATGTGTGACCGGTTCGGGCCGCGCCTGACCTACACGGGTCTGCTGACCCTCGGTGCGATTCCGGTGATCGGCATCGCCTTCGCCAATTCCTATGAGAGCTTCCTGTTCTTTCGCCTCGCCATCGGCGCCATCGGGGCGAGTTTCGTCATCACGCAGTTTCATACCTCGGTCATGTTCGCACCGAACGTGGTCGGTACGGCCAACGCCACGGTCGGCGGCTGGGGCAATGCCGGCGGTGGTGTCACCCAGAGCGTGATGCCGCTGATTCTGGCGGCCCTCGTCAGCATCGGCGTCGAGAAGACGATGGGCTGGCGCCTGTCGATGATCGTGCCCGGCGTCATGATGCTGGTCGTGGCATTCCTGTATTACCGCTTCACGCAGGACACGCCCGAGGGCAACATCACCGAGCTTCGTGCGCGCGGCGTTTCGGTTGACGCCGGCAAGAAGGGCGGCTGGGCCGTCTTCAAACAGGCGATGGCGAACTATCGCGTTTGGATGCTCGCGATCACCTACGGCGCCTGTTTCGGAGTCGAGATCTTCATCCATGCGGTAGCGGCGACGTATTATGTCGAACGATTCAGCCTCGACCTGACCCAGGCCGGAATGGCGGCCGGCAGCTTCGGACTTCTCGCTCTCTTCGCCCGTGCGCTCGGGGGCATCGCGTCGGACCGGGTCGCACGTCAGAAAGGCCTCGACGGCCGCACCCTGCTCTTGTTCGTCCTGATGGTCGGCGAGGGTCTCGGCCTTCTCGCTTTCGCCTATGCGGGGTCGGTCGCGCTCGCCGTCATCGCCATGCTCGCCTTCGGTCTGTTCACCCACATGGCCTGCGGCGCGACCTATGCCCTCGTACCGTTCATCGATCGCAAGGCGCTGGGCGGTGTCACCGGCATCATCGGCGCGGGTGGAAACGTCGGCGCCGTGGCGGCTGGATTCCTGCTCAAGGGGGTCGGCAACCTGCCCGGCGCGTTGTTCATCCTCGGCATCGCCGTGCTGATCTCGTCGCTCTGCGCAATCTCCGTGCGCTTCTCGCTCACCCATAAGGAAAACGAGCAGAAGCTGTACGACGAAGCGGTCGCCCAACGCGCCGTCGCCAGCGGCCAGCCCGCCTTCGCCTAGATCGCTCATCGCATCCGCGACAAGGGGAGCAGCGACGCTAGTCGTTGCCCCCTTGTCGGCTTTAGACGCCGCGGAGCTCGTTCAGGCCAGCGAGGCGTGGAGCTTCTCGAAGCGGTCGCGCCAATGCAACCGATAGGCGTTGCGTACGTCCACGCTGACGATCCGGCGGTGCGTTAATGTGATCTCCGTGGCTTTGTCACCCACCGACAGAAAATCCACCTGCACGATAGTCTCGCCGATGCGCAGCATCTCGTTCGGCCCGTCATAAGTCCACGTCTGATGCAGGTGATGCCCGCGTCTGATCTCTTCGAAATAACCGGTAACCGCGTGAAGTGCGCCCGCCTCATCCCGCCCCCGCAGCAGGAATGCCCCCCCGACTCGGGGGTCGATCTCCACATGATCCGCCACGGTTCCGACCGGCGCCATCCAGCCTCGCGCGAGCAATGGGTCCGTCCAGGCTCGGAAGACGTCCGGCTGCGGGGCGCGCACCACGTGTTTGAGAACGACAACGGGAACGATCTGAATCATGGGCCGTCCATATCCTGAAAGATCGAGCCGCATGGCACGCCCTGAATCGTTTAGCTGGGGCGGCCAGATCGTTCTTCGCCCCGCAAGTTCCGTGCGGCAAGGGGAGGAAGACGGTTGGAGTACGATGAGGACAAGGGAAAGGCCGTCCTGTCACCCCTCTGACCACTCGCGCCTTGCCTCAATGCCGCTCAAGGACGATTTTGGCGACCAATAGGCATGGCCCTCGGGCCGCCATCGACCTTCCGACAGGAGCATGCAGCGCGATGCAGACGTTCGATTCCGACGGGACCACCATCGCCTATATCGACGTGCCGGCGAAGGGCGGCAGCGGTGATCCGATCGTGCTGATCCACGGCTTCGCCTCCAACCATGCCGTGAACTGGGTCAATACACTCTGGGTGAAGACCCTGTCCGAGGCGGGGCGCCGGGTCGTCGCTCTCGACAATCGCGGCCATGGCGAGAGCGAGAAGCTCTACGAGCCGGAAGCCTATGGCTCCGACATCATGGCGCAGGATACAAGGCGGCTCCTGGACCATCTCGGTATCGAGCGCGCCGACATCATGGGTTATTCCATGGGCGCGCGGATCTCGGCCTATCTCGCACTCGACAACCCGGAGCGGGTGCGTTCGGTGCTTTTAGGGGGCCTCGGCCTGCATCTGGTGGAGGGGAAGGGCTTGCCGAATGGCATCGCCGAGGCTCTGGAGGCTCCGGCTGGCGAAAAGGCGCCCAATCTCACGGCTGCTGCCTTCCGTACCTTCGCCGAACAGACCAAAAGCGACCTTCGGGCGCTCGCCGCCTGTATGCGCGGCTCACGCCAGACCTTGTCACGGGAGGAAGTCTCTCAGATCGAGGCTCCCACGCTCGTCACGGTGGGCACCCTCGATACTGTAGCAGGCTCGGCCCCGGCTTTGGCGGCGCTCATGCCCCATGCGAAGAGCCTGGAACTCCCCAACCGCGATCACAGCACGGCTGTCGGCGACAAGCTGCACCGGCAGGGCGTTCTGGCCTTCCTCGACGAGCGGCCGTGAGGGCGATCAGCTCTTGAGCCGATAGCCGGTGCGAAAGATCCACGTCACGCTGGCAAGGCAAAGGGCGAGGAAGATCAACGTCATCGCGAGGCTGATCTCCACCCCGACATCGGACGTGCCGAAGAAGCTCCAGCGGAAACCGCTGATGAGATAGACTACTGGGTTCACGAGACTCACCGTCCGCCAGAAGGGCGGCAGCATCTCGATGGAATAGAAGCTGCCGCCGAGGAAGGTGAGTGGCGTGACGATGAGAAGCGGCACCAGTTGCAGCTTCTCGAACCCGTCTGCCCACAATCCGATCAAAAAGCCGAACAGGCTGAACGTGGTCGCAGTCAGCAGGAGAAACGCTACCATCCAAAGCGGATGCTCGATCCTCAACGGTACGAACAGGGCCGCCGTCGCCAAGATGATGAGGCCGATCAGGATCGACTTCGAAGCCGCGGCCCCGACATAGCCGAGCACGATCTCCAACGGCGAGACCGGTGCCGACAGGATCTCGTAGATCGTCCCGGCAAAGCGCGGGAAGTAGATGCCGAAGGATGCGTTGGCGATGCTCTGCGTCAGCAAAGAGAGCATGATCAGGCCTGGCACGATGAAGGCGCCATAGGCGACTCCATCCACGGAAGCCATGCGTGCACCGATCGCTGCGCCGAAGACCACGAAATACAGAGAGGTTGCGATGACCGGAGCAACGATACTCTGAAGGCCCGTGCGCCAGAAACGCGCCATTTCGAAAAGGTAAATGGCGCGGATCGCCGGCCAATTCATCGCAAGAGGATTCATCGGGGCGACCTTCATGCCTGCTCCCTCACGAGATCGACGAAGATGTCTTCGAGGGAACTTTGGCTCGTGGAGAGATCGCGAAATGGGATTCCCGCCGCAGCGAGGTCGGTGAGCAAAGTCGTTATGCCGGTGCGCTCGCCCTTGGTATCGTAGGTGTAGACAAGCTCCTGACCATCCGCCGATAGCGCGAGGCCGTGTGGGGCCAATTCGACCGGCAATGCGGGGAGCGGAGCCTGCAATTGCAGATTCAGCCGCTTTTTGCCGAGCTTGCGCATCAGCTCGGCCTTCTCCTCGACCAAGATGATCTGCCCTTTTCGGATCACGCCGACGCGGTCGGCCATCTCTTCGGCCTCGTCGATGTAATGCGTCGTGAGAATGATGGTGACGCCTTGGTCACGCAGCTTCCGGACCAAGCGCCACATATCCTGACGTAGTTCCACGTCTACGCCTGCGGTCGGCTCGTCCAGGAACAGGATACGCGGCTCGTGGCTGAGGGCCTTGGCGATGAGTACGCGCCGCTTCATGCCACCGGACAGCGTCATGATGCGGCTGTCCTTCTTGTCCCACAGCGACAGGTCACGCAGCACCCGCTCGATATGACCAGGGTCGGCCTTCATACCGAACAGCCCCCGGCTGAAACTCGTTGTCGCCCAAACCGTCTCGAACGCGTCCGTAGTGAGCTCCTGCGGCACGAGGCCGATGGCTCTTCGCGCATTACGGTAGTCTTTTGCGATGTCGTGGCCGTCCACCGTAACGGTGCCGCCGCTTGCCCGGACGAGTCCGCAAACGATGCTGATCAGTGTCGTCTTACCGGCACCGTTGGGGCCGAGCAGGGCGAAGATTTCACCCCTAGCGATATCGAGGTTGATATCCTTCAGGGCATGGAGACCCGATGCGTAGACTTTGGACAAGCCCGCGATGGAGATGATAGGCGGCATCGAATCTCCGTGGATTATTTTTCTTCGGAGCGACTAACGGCGCTGCCATACCATGGAGATGGGTGCCGCGGACGAGTGTGTAGCGGCACGCCGGAGAACAAAAAAGCCGCCTTGCGGCGGCTTTCTCCGAACGTCGACGGAGGTAACACTCAGGCCTGAAGGCGCCCCTTAACCTCGTCCAGGCTGGAGCGGACGAGCGATAGAGCCGCATCGCCCCGGAGGCGCTCCCGCAGGATCACCTCGGACACCTTTACGGCAGCATCGGCGGCGGCGGCGCGAACCTGCGCGGTCGCCTGAACCTCGGCCTGGGCAATCTTGGTCTCGGCCGACTTGGTGCGGCGAGCAATGAACTCGTTCAGACGGGCGTGGCCCTCGTCGGCGATACGCTGGGCCTCTTCGCGGGCTCCGGCAACAATCGCTTCGGCTTCGGACTCAGCCTGGCTGCGGCGCTTCTTGTAGTCGGCCAGTACCGTGGCGGCCTCCTCGCGCAGGCGGCGGGCCTCGTCGAGTTCGGAGCGAACGCGGCGGCCGCGGGTGTCGAGGGCCTTGGTGATCTGAGCGAAGCCGCCGACCTTCCACACGACGCCCATGAATAGGACGAAGGCGACGGCGACCCAGAACTCGGCATCCAACAACATTCTCGTCGTCCTATTTCGTTGGCGTCCGGCCGGGCGGGGCTGGACCGGTCACGTCTGCTGCAGGCGCACTCAGTGCGGGATGGCGACGCGGTTCAATGCGGTATCGAGGCTGGCCTGGTCGGGAGCCGTTCCGGTGAGGCGCTCGACGATGGCGGAGGCCGTTTCGCCGGCGATGGAGCGAACGCTGCCCATGGCTTCGGCGGTGCGGGTGCGAATCGTGGCTTCGGAGGCGGCGATCCTGTCGTTGAGCTCGGCCTCGAGCGTCTTGCGACGGGCTTCAGCCTCGGAGCTCAGGGCAGCGCGGGTCTCGGTGGCGATGGTGCGGGCCTTGGCCTGGGCATCGGTCAGCGACTTCTCGTAGGCGGCTCCGGCTGCCTCCGCCTCGGACTTCATGCGCTGGGCCTCGTCGAGATCGGACGAGAGGCGCGTGGCACGGTCGTGCAGGATCGCCTGGATGCGGGGCAGGGCCACCTTGTCCATCAGGTAATAGAGCAGGCCGAAGGCCAGTGCGAGCCAGATCAGCTGCGAGAGAAAAGTATGGCTCTCGAACGGCGGAAAGCCGCCGCCATGTTCGGACGCGGGCGATGCCATGATGCCTTCATGGGTTGCGGTCGGATGGGCCGGCTGAGCCATGACGTCCTTCGCTCAAAGTAAGTTCGTGAATGAGGACCGGGCGCGCGTCCAGAAGAATGGGGCGCCCGGTCCGGGTCTGCTGTCGGGTCGACGAACGTCGTCTGACTTAGACGGCGAACAGGAGGAGCAGCGCGACGAGCAGCGAGAAGATGCCGAGCGCTTCCGTCAGCGCGAAGCCGAGGAGCAGGTTGCCGCGCTGGCCGTCAGCGGCCGACGGGTTGCGAAGGGCACCGGCGTAGAACTGGCCGAAGAGATTGCCGAGGCCGATGGCGGCACCCGCCATTCCGAGGCAGGCGAGGCCGGCACCGATGTACTTAGCGGCTAAGGGATCCATCAAATTGCTCCTGGTATCGGTTCGTTCGTTGCGTGGAGAGGAATCCGGCCGCAACCGCGGACCGGGGACGGAAGGGGATACCGCCGGGGCCTAGTGGCCGGGGTGGAGGGCGTCGCTGAGGTAGATCGAGGCGAGCGTCGCGAAGACGTAGGCCTGCAGACCGGCGACGAGGAACTCGAGGGCCGTCACCGCGACGCTGAGAGCCAGCGGCAGCGGAGAGATCGCACCCCAGGCACCCGCGGCGAGAAGCGCCGGCACGAAGCCCGCGAAGATCTTGAGGGCGATGTGGCCGGCGAGCACGTTGGCGAAGAGACGCACCGCGAGGCTGATCGGCCGCGAGACGAAGGAGACGATCTCGATGGCGACGATCATCGGCATCAGCCAGCCCGGCACACCCGAGGGCACGAACACCTTCAGGAACTTCGTGCCGTGGGCCATGAAGCCGTAGACGATGACGGTGGTGATCACGAGGAGCGCCAGCGCGAAAGTCACGATGATGTGGCTTGTCACGGCGAACGCATAGGGGATCATGCCGAACATGTTCAGGACGAGGACGAACATGAACAGGGAGAAGATCAGCGGCATGAACCGCTCGGACCCGTGCCCGGCCGACTGACGGAGGGTCGAGCCGATGAACTCGTAGAACACCTCGGCCACGGACTGCATCCGGCCCGGCACCACCGAGCGCTGCGCCGTCGCCACGATCGTGATCAGCGCGATGATCCCGACGGCGGCGAACATGTACAGCGCCGACTGGGTGAACGCGATTTCCTGATTGCCGATATGACCGAAGGATACGAGCGGCTTGAGCTCGAACTGGTGGATCGGATCCATCTTTACGGCCATTGCCGCTACCGTCCTTCTGTCCACGAGCGGGCGAGATGCCCGCTTTGCCTCAGGACCGCTCGAAAGCGGCAAAATTCGCCGATCAGGACCGTTCCCGATCCTGGTTCTTGTCGACCGCGTTTTTCGCGGCCGGCCTCGAGAGCGAGCCCGAGACACGCATGACGTTATAGACGCCGGTTGCGAAGCCCAGCATGAGCAGAACGATCAGACCCCAGGGCTTCGTCCCCAGAAACTGATCGCACAACCAGCCGAGAATGCCTCCGGCGAGGACACCGGCGATGAACTCCGTGGAGAGTCGCATCGCCAGGCCCAAGGATGACGCCCCGTTGGAGCCACCGGCACCCGACGAGGGGCGAGAAGTAGCGGCGGGCCGCTTCTCCTCGATCCGCTTCTCGAGATGCTTCAGTCTCGCCGAGAGATCCTCATCCGGCTTCTGCCGTCCGTCTCCATTCCCATCCCCTGCGTCGTTACCGCTCACGGCGAAAACTCACATTGGCGAGAGTGGAGGGAACCGGCCTGAAAACCCCGTCAAGCGCGGCGCACCATAGTTTCGCCTATCTTGAGTGTCAAGGCGCGCCGAATAGGTCTTAAGTTCCTGTAAAATATAGATAAACAGGCCCTTGCGACGATCCTGAACGATGCGCCCCGTTCATGAAGGGCAATCGACGGCCAAGCTTCGGTCTCAGGCGCCCAGAATCGGCTTGATGACCTTCTCCATCCCGTCGATCGTCATCTCGCCCTTGAAGCGCTCGCCGTTGATGAAAAAGGTCGGCGTCGAGTCGACCTTGAAGGTGTCCAGCCCCTTCTGCTTCACCGCGTTCACGGCAGCGTAGAGCTTCTGATCCTTGAGACAGGTCTCGAATTTCTCCTTCGAGAATCCGGCTTGCCGCAACATCTGCTCCAAGGCATCCACCGGCGATTGCGGCTTCTGCACGTAGGCCCAGCCCTGCTGCTGGTCGAACAGCAGATCGGTGATGGGGTAGTATTTCGCGTCGCCGTCGCAGCGGGCCAGCATGAAGGCCGCGGTCGCCAGAGGATCGAGCGGAAACTCTCGCAGCGTGAAACGGACCTTGCCGGTGTCGACGTAGCGCTCCTTCAAAGCCGGCCAAGTGTTCTTGTGAAACGCGGCACAGTGCGAGCAGGTCATCGAGGCATATTCGATGATCGTGACCTTGGCGTCCTTCGGCCCCAGCCACACGTCACCGAGGGGGCCGGGCTCCATCAGGGACGCGAGGTTCGCATCCTGGGCGAAGGCGTCGAGTGTCAGCCGGGGCAGGAGCGCGGCCGCGCCGATCGCCATGCCGGTGAGTTTCAAGGTGTCGCGACGGGTGATCATGATGTCGACGGGCTCCGCTCGAAGATCCGATCCATGCGGCTTGCGGTAGAGACCCGCGAACAATCTGACAAGACGGGACCTGCGGTCCCGCTTCCATGCGCCGCGACACGGATGGTGTCGGAAGTGAGATTCAGCGAGATTGCGGTGGTGAGGAAGCCACGATCGCCACGCCGAGCCTATCGAGGGCGTCACGCAACGCGTCATCGCCGATGGACGACACGGCCAGGGCGACTTCGCCGCGCTTCACCGGATCGAGGGGCGGCACGACCCGCTTGCGAACGGCTTGATGAACGCGCCCCTGCTTGAGGACGAGCTTGCCGATGCAGGCCCAGCCATAATGGGCGTTGATGCGCTGGATCACCACGGGAGCCAGATGCTGCAATTCCAGGGCGAAGACGCCCTCCACGCGCACCACGAGCGTGCCTGGATCCGGCCGGCCCTGCTCCTCCCGCTTGGCACGGCGCGGCCATTCGAGCTTCGAAGGCTGACAGAAGCGGGCGAGGCGCTCGCCGACGATATCGGGCCAGGCCGCGAGGATATCGGTGGAGGCGAACCCCTGCGCGGCGAAAGCCGGTCCGATACAGGTCTCGATCAGCTCGGCGAGGGGTTTGATGCGGGCCATGAGCTCCGGAGACTCCGATGCGGGCTGAAGTCGCATGATAGCCCGAACGGCGCGGGCTTTCGAATGCTTTGATCGTTCGCCGCCACCCTGTATGGACGGGCGCCCAACACGCCGGATCTCATGTCGCGGGATTTCATGTCACCGGACTTCACGGCAGCGACCGGTTCTTCTGTTGGAGGCCCGCAGGCCGCCGATCTCCTTTCATGGTACGACCGGCATCGCCGCGTCCTCCCTTGGCGCGCCCTGCCGGGGGAAGCTCCGGACCCCTATCGGGTCTGGCTGTCCGAGGTGATGCTGCAGCAGACCACGATCGCGGCGGTCAAACCGTACTTCCTGCGCTTTCTCGAACGCTTCCCCTCCGTGGAGGCCCTCGCGGCGGCGCCGGAGGAGAGCGTCATGTCGGCTTGGGCCGGCCTCGGCTATTACTCCCGCGCCCGCAACCTCCATGCCTGCGCCAAGGCGGTCGCGGAAGCCGGCGCCTTCCCCGATACGCTCGACGGCTTGCGCAAACTGCCCGGCATCGGCGCCTATACGGCCGGCGCCATCGCGGCCATCGCCTTCGACAGGCAGGAAGCGGCAGTGGACGGCAATGTCGAGCGGGTGGTGACCCGGCTCTTCGCAATCGAGACGCCGATCCCCGCCGCGCGTCCCGAGATCCGACGGCTGACGCAGAGCCTCGTCCCGGCGCAGCGGCCCGGTGACTTCGCCCAGAGTCTCATGGATCTTGGTTCGACCATCTGTACGCCGAAGCGACCGGCCTGCGCCCTCTGCCCCTGGATGGCCCCCTGCGAGGCCCGCACCCTGGGGCTGCAGGAAACGTTTCCACGCAAGATCAAGAAAACGAAGGGCGTCGAGCGCTATGGCGCCGCCTTCGTGGCGATCCGGAGCGGCGACGAGGCCGTATTGCTGCGGACCCGCCCCCCCGAGGGGCTGCTCGGTGCCATGGCGGAGCCTCCGACCAGCGCATGGGAGAGCGGTTACGACGTCGCCCAGGCCCTGCTCGACGCTCCGCTGGACGCGCGATGGAAGCGGCTGCCGGGCGTGGTGCGCCACGTCTTCACGCATTTCCCGTTGGGACTGACCGTCTTCGTCGCCCGCGTCGGCCTCGCCACGAAGGCACCGGCCGGCATGCGCTTCACGCCCAGGCGCGACCTCGAGGAGGAACCGTTGCCCGGCGTCATGAAAAAGGTGCTGGCCCATGCGTTCGATCCGAAGCCCGAGGCCGTGAAGCGCGGACGGCCGAAGGCCATGCGGGCGGTCCAGGACACGCCACTCTTCGCAGAAGTCGAGGCTCCGCCGCCCGAGCCGCGCCCGAGCTTTCGCCCAGTGCCCAAGCCGGTGCCGCGCGCGGTGGCAAAGCCGCCGATCGAGGACGGGGAGGGGTTTTTCAGCGAGCCGGAGGAATCGCCCCCGCCTGTGGCGCCGCGCAAGCGCGGCAGGCCGAAAACGCGTCCTCGATAGGACAAGCGCGAACCCCCACCCTGCGGGAGAAGTCGGCTCGCGTCCGATCCTCTCACCGTTGAGAGAGCTAGGCGGCCGAACCCATAGCGGCCCGCATCCGGCCCCGGAACACGTCGATCAGAACCAGTTTTCCGTCACGCTTGGCGTGCCAGAAATCCCAACCGTTGCAGGAGGGAAAGCCCTGGACGAGGGCGCCGATCTTGTGGATCGAGCCCATGGCCGGCCCGACCATCAGCGTCCCATCGGGACGCACCACGGCTTCGTGGCGACCGCGCGCATCGGTGAGGATCTCACCCGCGCGGATATGGCCGGCCTCGATCACGCTGAGGAAGGCGACGCGTGGCTCGGCCCGCTTGGTCGGGGCGACGAGGAGGGCAGCCTTGGACAGGGGCTCCACGGCGTCGATCCGGGCGCGGGCCGCCTCGGCATAGACCGTCTCCCGCTCGATGCCGATGAAGCGCCGGCCGAGCCGCTTGGCGACGGCCCCGGTGGTGCCCGTGCCGAAGAACGGGTCGAGCACCACGTCGCCGGCATTCGTCGCCGAGAGCAGGGTCCGGGCGAGCAGGGCCTCGGGCTTCTGGGTCGGGTGGACCTTCTGGCCGTCGGCGCCTTTCAGGCGCTCATCGCCGGTGCAGAGCGGGATGAACCAGTCCGAACGCATCTGGACGTCATCGTTACCGCCCTTCAGCGCCTCGTAATGGAAGGTGTAGCCCTTCGATTCCGCCGAGCGGGAGGCCCAGATCAGGGTTTCGTGGGCATTGGTGAAGCGCTTGCCGCGGAAATTCGGCATCGGGTTGGCTTTCCGCCAGACGATGTCGTTGAGGATCCAGAACCCGAGGTCCTGAAGCACCGAGCCGACGCGAAAAATGTTGTGGTAGGAGCCGATGACCCAGAGGGTGGCGTTCGGCTTCATCACCCGGCGGGCAGCGGTGAGCCAGGCACGGGTGAACTCGTCATAAGCAGCGAAGCTCGAGAACTGGTCCCAGGCGTCGTCGACGGCGTCGACCCGGCTCTGGTCGGGCCGCAACAGCGAGCCGTCCCCGAGTTGGAGATTGTAGGGCGGGTCGGCAAAGACACAGTCGACGCTTGCCGCCGGAAGGGCGTTCATGGCGGCGATGCAATCCCCGACGAGGATTTCGTCGAGAGGGAGACGCTGGGCGGTGGGTACGAGACCCATCCGCGGCGCCGACACGAGTCGCCCGGTACGCGAGACACTTTTCCGGGCGACGGTGTCGGCAACCGCGGTACGCAGGGAAGCCATGGCAAACACCGGTTACGCGACTGACCGGCAGACCATGCGGCCGTTAACGTAAAGGGCAGGTTGCCGGGGTGTAGACAATGCGTCTCGATTTGGGGCTGCAGATTTTGCCTACCCGCTCCAATACTGACGAATTTCCATCTCTTGCTTGATATTTTTAACTATCTGTTCACCATGAAATCACGGCCGAACGTATATCAACCAGCCGATCTGGAGTTCGACTTGGAACTTCGTCCGGGCCCGTCGCGGATGCTTTCAGCCCACGCGCACCCCATCGGCAGCCATTCCCGCATCGTCAGGGTCACGGGCGACGCGCGCCTCCCATGCACCGCACGCCGGGTTACGGCGATGTCTCGCCATCAATGTGGCAGGGGCCGTGACGGAGTTGGAGAACGGGAACGAAGCTGTCAACGACCGCCTCCATCCGCTCTCAATATAGAATTTCAGCGTACGCCCGATTTGCAATATCTTTAGATTTTATTCACACGTCATGAGACCGACGAAGGCTAATGAAGGCAGGCCTTGCCACATTCTGCTGATCTCATTTCAGCCTTCATTGGCTCTATGTTCCGCAGCCTCTGCAACAACAAAGGGAATGCGGATGAATATGAAGCCTGTTCGTTGGACCGCTGCCGCTATTGGAACCGCCATGTCTCTCGCCGCACTCAGTGCACCGGCCGCAGCCCAATCCGGCGCGGCCTCCTGGTACGGCAGCGGTCGCAAGACCGCGAATGGCGAGCGCTTCAATCCGAACGGGATGACCGCCGCCCATCGCAGCCTGCCGTTCGGCACCCGTGTCCGGGTCGAGAACAAGCGCAACGGCCGCTCGGTGGTGGTGCGCATCAACGATCGCGGGCCTTTCGTGCGCGGCCGGATCATCGATCTCGCCAAAGGCTCTGCCCGAGCGCTCGGCATGGGCGGCACGACCTACGTCTCGCTCAAGGTCGTGAACTGACGCGGAACCCGTGACGTCATGGGCATGCCAGAGGATGGCGGTGCCGGGTCGCGACGACGTGCGGTATGCCTCATCCTCCTGATGCCGCATGGTGATTCCGCGAAAGGCGGGTTTCACTGCCGCGCTTGATCAACTAAGGGGCCGGTTGCCGTTGCATGGATGGCGATCGGCCCCATCTTGACGGCTGGATGCGTGTTTGAGGATGGTTCCCCCATGGCAAAGCCCCTGATCGTCGAGATTCCCCACGAGATCGGTCCCGTCGAGGCGAAACGGCGGATCTCGAGCGGGCTGGACAAGGCGAAGGCGGCCTGCGCCAAGGCCGGAATCAATGTCGAACACATGACCTGGACAGACGACCGTCTGAACTTCGCCATGTCCGCCATGGGCCAGAAGGTGGACGGCGAGGTCGACGTCCTTCCCGAGACGGTCCGTATCGAAGTGCGCCTGCCGATGCTGCTGGCCCTGTTCGCCGAGCGGATGAAGAAGATCATCGGCAAGGAAGGCAACCAGCTCCTGATCAAGAAGGGCTGAGGAGCGCCATCGGGGGAACGGCAACGGGCACTCGCCCGTTTCCAGCCCTCTCCCGAAACTTCGCGAGCAGGTGGCGCCGCCCATGTCGAATCCAGGCCCGATAGATCCCGCGCCCATCCCGGAAGCTCCGGTTCCCGATACGCCCTACGAGGCCCCCCAGACGCCGCCGCCGGCTCCAGGGCCGGATATCCCCGCGTCGACGCCGGCCGAGGCGCCCACCGAGAGCCCAACGGAGATCCCCGTGATCGACCCGAGCCCCGCTCCCGTCTCGCCCGATCCGTCGCCAACCGGCCCGGCTAACCCGACGATGTAGCCTCACAGGCAAAACCGCATTTGTTCGGGAGCGGCTGCGCTGCCATAAGCCCGCATCATGGCTGCTCCCCCGCTTCTCACCCTCCAGAACGTCGCGCTCACTTTCGGCGGCACTCCGCTGATCGAACAGGCCGACCTTGCGATATCCCCCGGTGAACGGACTTGCCTCGTCGGCCGCAATGGCTCGGGCAAGTCGACGCTGATGAAGATCGTCTGTGGGCTCATCGAGCCCGACAAGGGCGTGCGCTTCGTCCAGCCCGGCACCACGATCCGCTACCTTGCGCAGGAGCCGGATTTCTCGGGGTTCACCACCACCCTCGATTTTGTCGAGCACGGTCTCACCCATGGCGACGACGCCTACCGGGCCCGCTACCTGCTGGAGAGCCTGGGCCTGACCGGCGCCGAGAACCCGGCGAGCCTGTCGGGCGGGGAAGGGCGGCGCGTGGCCCTGGCCCAGGCACTGGCACCGGAGCCCGACATCCTGCTGCTCGACGAGCCCACCAACCATCTCGACCTGCCGGCCATCGAATGGCTCGAAGCGGAATTGAAGTCCGTGCGCGGCGCACTCGTTCTGATCAGCCACGACAGACGCTTCCTCTCGGCCCTGTCGAAGACCACCGTCTGGCTCGATCGCGGCATCACGAGGCGGATCGAGCAGGGCTTTTCCACCTTTGAGGCCTGGCGCGACGCGTTCTTCGAGGAAGAGGAGCGCGACCGGCACAAGCTCGATCGCAAGATCGCCGACGAGGAGCATTGGCTGCGCTACGGCGTCACGGCGCGCCGCAAGCGCAACGTCCGGCGGCTCGGCAACCTCCACGCCCTGCGCAAGGACCGCCGGGAGGACCGCCGCCCCGTCGGCACCGCGACGATGACCTCCACCGAGGCGGAGAGTTCCGGCGCCCTGGTGATCGAGGCCAAGAATGCCGCCAAGGCCTATGGTGAGCGCCGCATCGTCGACGATCTCTCGATCCGGGTGATGCGTGGCGACCGGCTCGGCATCGTCGGCGCCAACGGCGCCGGCAAGACCACCCTCATCAATTTGCTCACGGGACAATCGGCACCGGATTCCGGCACCGTCGCCTTGGGCACGAACCTCAAGATGATGCTCCTCGATCAGGCCCGGGCTGTGCTGGACCCATCGATGACGGTCACCGAGGTGCTCACCGGCGGTAGCGGTGACAGCGTGGTCGTCGGCGGCGTGAGCCGTCACGTCATCGGCTACCTCAAGGACTTCCTGTTCGCCCCGGAACAGGCCCGGACCCCGGTGAGGGTGCTCTCCGGCGGCGAGCGCAACCGCCTTCTCATCGCCCGAGCCCTGGCCCAGCCCGCCAACCTCCTGGTCCTCGACGAGCCCACCAACGACCTCGACCTAGAGACCCTCGACCTCCTGCAGGAGATGCTGTCCGATTATTCCGGCACGCTGATCCTGGTGAGCCACGACCGTGACTTTCTCGACCGAGTCGTTGGCAGCGTCCTCGTCAGCGAGGGGGAGGGGCGCTGGGTCGAGTATGCCGGCGGCTATACCGACATGGTGACGCAGCGCGGCCAGGGCGTCGAGGCGCGCAAAAGCGCCACCGCGCCTCGCCCCGACGGCAAGGTAAAGCCGGGCCGCCTCGTCAGCACGTCCGCGCCCCCGGCGCCCAAGACGAAGATGGGGTTCAAGGACCAGCACGAGCTGAAGACCCTGCCGGAGCGAATCGCGAAGCTGCAGACCGAGATCGCCAAGATCCGCACCGTCCTTGCCGACCCGCAGCTCTACAGCCGCAATCCGGTCCTGTTCCAGAAGGCCTCGGCGACCCTCGCGGCGGCGGAGGCCGACCTCTCGGCGGCCGAGGACCGCTGGCTGGAGCTGGAGATGCAGCGGGAAGGGTGAGGCGGGTCGCACTCCGCACCGGACGCCCGGCAGAGCGTGTCGGCTCGGGCTCCCCCGCTCGGTGACGCGCCCCCCTCGACCGGGGGAAGCCGGAGCGTTCACGAGACCTTCGCCCCCGATGTGACGCCAAGGATCGCCGAGGCTTCCCGATCGCGGTCCCATGGCCGAGACCGTTCTCCCCGACATGAAACTTCTTGATAAAATTCCTATTTCATGCCTATATCCCCACACCTGCCGCCCAGCGAAGGGGGCCTGTCCGGTGACCGACCGGGTGGGCCGAAAGGGGCGGCGGGGCGGTGCCTGCGTCGGTGGTGTCGGTCACCATCGCCCCGGGCGGCGGCTCGATAGTCTGGGGGCTCGGATGGGGGCGCGGTAGGTCGGGAGTTAAATGCCCCGGCACCGACCCCGTTCTGGGCTGCCATGACGAGGTTTGCGGCCCCTCCAATACGAGAGGGCGTGCGGGGCAAAGTCCGTTCGAACAGCCGGGCTGGGATGCAACACGACCACCTCAGGCGCGACGCAACGCGAGGACCGCTGGAGACACCGCGACGCAAAACAGGCCCCGGCGGGAACGCCGGAGCCTGACGGGACGCCGGGGGACCGGCACACTACTATAGCGCTCAATGGGTTCCGCGGCGTCCCGCGTCCCCCTTTTGGGGCTTCTTCTGGGCCATGCCCCCGGCGCTGTCGCGCGCGGGGGTGAAGGCATGTGAACGAGGAAAGAGGCGGCGATCGATGGGAATGAGCCTGCGGCGTCTTCAAGATGCCGCGAAGCGGGTGTCTGGTGGCGGCCGATCCCCGAGGTTCGCATTGCCCGCCCTCCCGTCCTACCCCTTGCTCCAGAAATTCGGCTGGGCCGTCGGCCTGCCCGGACTGGCGCTCATCGTCGGCGTTGCGACGCCGTTCCTCGCCAGCCGCGCGGAGCGGCGGCTCGAAGACAACGCCGGGGCTGTCGTGCGTGCGACGGCCGAGACGGGGTTGGAGCCCTGGCTGCGCCTGACGGTACGCGGCCGTGACCTCATCGCCACCGGGGAGGCGCCCGACGAGGCCGGGCGCGTCGCGGCCCTCGACAGGCTCAAGCGCCTGCCTGGCCTGCGCCACGTGGTCGGGCGTATCGGGATCGTCGAGGATGCCTCGCCCTTCGTCTGGACGGCGACACGCACCAGCCCGGAACGGATCGAACTGACCGGCAACCGGCCTGTCGAGATCGGTCCGAGTGCCCTTGCCGCGAAGCTCGCCCCGGAGCTTCCCTCCGAGACCAGGATCGTCGATCAGGCGAAAGCCGCGCGCGGGGCACCGCCGGACTTTTCCACCGCCTCTGCCTTCGCGCTCGAACAGCTGAAGCCGCTGGCTCCGGGCGCCAGCGCCACCATCGCCGACACCACGGTGTCGCTGAGCGGCGAGGCATCGACGGTGGCCGATTACGAGGCCGTCAGGCAGGCCTTGGCCCATCCTCCGACCGGCTTCACCATGGGCAAGGTCGACATCCGGCCGGCAGCCACCCCCGATTTCCGGTTTGCGGTGACCCGCGAGCGCGGCGGCAACCTCGTCCTTTCGGGTAATGTCGTGTCGGAGACGGCACGCGAGGAGATCCGCGCCATGGCCGACGACGCCGCCGATGGCGCCACGGTGGACGACCGGATGCAGACCGCCCGTGGTCTTGCGGATGGGATCGATCCGACCACGCTCGGCCGCTTCGCCTTCCAGCTTTCGTCCCTGTTGCAGGACGGCAGCGTTACCTATTCCGACTCGCGCCTGTCGGTCTCGGGGACCGCCCTCGACGGGCAGGCCATCGGCGAGATCGACGCGCTTTTGCGCGACGGGCGACCGTCCGGCACCAGGGCCGGGCCTGTCGATCTCGCCGCCATGCCGCTCTCCCCCTATCGTTTCATGGTCCGCCGCGAGAGCGACGCGGTGACCCTGACCGGGCATCTGCCGGACAGCACGACGCGTGACCGTATCCTGGCGACGCTGCGACCGCGCTTCTTCCGCGAACGCATCGTCGACAAAAGCCGCATCGCGGAGGGCGCGCCGGCCAATCTCACCGGCGCCATCGAGGCCGGCATCAGCGCACTGTCCCTGCTCGCCACGGGCGAAATCCGCATCTCGGACAGGACTCTCGCGCTCTCCGGGAATAGCCTCTACCGCGAGAGTGCCGGACGCTTCGAAATGGACCTCTCCCGGCGGATGCCGGCCGGTTGGCAGGGGCAGGCCGAGGTCAAGCCGCCAGCCAGCGAGACCATGGAGGATAAGGCCTGCCGGGCCTCGTTCGACCGCGCGATCGAGGGGCGCCGCCTGCTCTTCGCCCCCGGCAGCGTCACCCTGAAGGCGGAGTTCTATCCGACCCTCGACGCGGTGGCTTCAGCTGCGAAAGCCTGCACCGGCCTGCGCATCGAGGTGACGGGGCATGTCGACCCGGCCGGTGCCGCGGGCGCACCGAAACCCGCCCTCGATGCGGGAGTGGAGAACACTTCTTCCGTCGATTCGGGGAAGGCTCGGGACGCCGACAAGGCCTCGAAACCGGTGGTCGCGAAGGCCGACAAGCCCCCGGTGAAGCCCGCCGATCCCAAACCGGCTCCGGCGAAAGACGGCAAGGACAAGGCGGCGAAGGAGAAGGATGCCAAGACGGAGGCCCCGAAAGAGGCGAAACCGGCGGAGCCGGAACCCGACATGGCTCGACAGCGAGGGCTTGTGATCGTCGAGTATCTGCTCCAAGCCGGCATCCCGGCGGACAGGATCGTCGCCGCGCCCGCCGGTCGCGCCAATGCCACCGGGCAGGGCGTCGGCCTCGCCCTGCGCTCCTGAGAGATCGTCCCGATGCTTCTGCTGTTGACGATTCTCTGGCCCGCGCTGGCCGCCAGCTTCGCACTGGGCACCGCCATCGGATGGCACTTCGGACCGCCACGCGATCGGCTTTCGACCGCCATCGGGCTCGGACTCGGATCCGGGGCCGTTGCGCTCGCTGGGCTCGCGTTCAGCGGGCTCGTACCGGGCCGTCCGGGCTTCTGGGTGGAGAGCGCAGTGCTGAACCTGACGGCCTACCTCGTCGGCGCCGGAACCGGAGCCCTGGCGAGGCTGGCGCGTCCATCGCCGAGGGTGTCGGGCCTCGACGGTGTCGGCCGCTCCCCCGACCGCCTCGCTCCATCACCGAGACGGGCTGCCAGTGCCGAGCAGAAGCTTCGAGGGAAAGTTTCGGGATGAGGTGGCCGGGGGGGATAAACCCTCCGCTCACCGCGCCCCGCGCTGAAGGTCCCCTTCGATCAGCAGCGCGCTCTTGCCTTCCAGCCGGCTGCGATAGACCTGCAAATTCTCCATCACGCGCTGGACGTAGTTGCGGGTCTCGGTGAAGGGGATGCGCTCGACCCAGTCGATGGGATCGACGCCGGTCCGGCGCGGATCGCCATACGCGTCGATCCACTTCTTCACGTTGCCGCCGCCGGCATTGTAGGAGGCGAAGGCGAGAATGTAGGAGCCGCGCCAATCCTCCATCAGCTCCCCGAGATGGGCCTGGCCGAGGCGGGCATTGTAGGCGGGATCGCTGGTGAGGCGGTCCTGGTCGTAGGAGACGCTGACCCGTCGCGCCGTGCGCTGGGCGGTGGCCGGCATCATCTGCATCAACCCACGGGCGCCGACGCTCGATTGGGCGCGAGGATCGAACTGGCTTTCCTGGCGGGCAATGGCGAAGACCATGGCCTTCTCCACCAGGGGAACGGCGGCGGAGGCCTCGTAATCGGGAATGCCGATGGTCGGGTAGGCATGGGCATCGAGGGGCAGCCCACGCTGCACCGCGAGCTTGCCCACCGCCACGAGGGCTCGCGAATTCCGCACCTCCACGGCGAGGTTGCCGAGCGCGCTGAGCTCGGCCGGGTTGGTCAGGCGATTCGCCGTGTCGATGTAGAGCGGCAAAGCCAGATCCTTCAGCGAAGCCGCCTCCAGCATCCGCAGCGCCCGCGTGGTCAGGCGGTTGTCGAAGGCGGCCGCGGCCGCGGGTTCGAGATCGGAGACGACGCGGAGCGGCAGGCTCGCCTGCCCGAGCTTCGCCCGCGCGAGCTGCCCGTAATAGGCGATGGGCTGAAGCGCGGCGCGCTCGTAGAAGGTCTTGGCCAGCCCGGCTTCGCCTGCCGCCTCGGCGGCGCGGCCCTGCCAATAGGCCACGCGGGCCAGCGAGATCGGCGTCTCGGCGATGGTCGCGGCCTTGGCGAAATGGTTGGTGGCCTTGGCCGGATCGTCGAGGAAGCGCAGGGCGATCCAGCCGGCATGGAACTCGGCCTCGATCCGCTTCTCCACGGTGCGGCCGCTATGGCCGGCGGCGACCTCGTAGGCGAGGCTCGGATTGCCGATATCGATGAGCTTGCGGGCGACGATCCGGCGTTCGACCCACCATTCGTCGCCATCCACCAGGACATCGCCGTTGGTGGGAGCGGTGGCGAGGATCGCGGCGGCCTCCACCGCCTTGTCGGCCCGGCGCAGGTATTGCGCCCGCGACAGGATGTAGGACGGATCGCTGCGGAGCGACGGCGGCACGGCGTTCAACGCGGAGGCGGCCGAGGAACTCTTGTCTTCCACGGCACGGCGGGCGCGGACCAGACTGGCGTAGCCGCCGCCGGCATAGGAGGCGGCCCGCCCGGCCGTCTCGTAATCCTCCTTCAGGAGCGCGCGCTCCATGCGGAAGCGGTGATCGACGCGGGTGAGGACATTCGGAAAGGCGTCCATCACCTTGGTCTCGAGGGCGCGCCCGAAGGTTTCCGAGCGCCACAGGTCGCGGACCAGGGAGGCGGCGTCCTCGTCGAGGGAATCGGCCCGGAAGGCGAGCGCGAGGGCGAACTTGCCGGGAGCGCTCGACGGACGTGTTCCGGCGAAGAAGGCGCGCACGGTCGCCGGGTTCTTGCGCTCGGTGAGAAGTGCCTCCTCGGCGCGGCGGCGGAGGAGCGGACCCGCCGGCCATTCCGGGTTCGTCCGGGTGAAGGAGACAGTGCGCTCGAAGCCGATGCCGGAGCCGGCGCGGATCGCCACCCATTCGAGCAGAGCGAGGGCCGCCGGATCGGTGAAGCCGTCGCGCAGGCGGTCGCCTTCGGAGACCTTGCCGCGCCGATAGGCGTCGATGGCCTGGCGCAGAGCGGGGAGGTCGACATCCGGCGCGACCTGCGCGGCGCGGGCGGGGTCGGGCACTTCCGGTACGGGCGCGGCCGGCGTCATGGCGGCGTCGGGAAGCGGGAAGGCGATCGGCGCTTCCGGATCGGCGGAGGCATAGGCCTTGGCGGCGGCGGGCAGGGCCTTGCTCGCCACGGTCTCGGCGCTGCGGTCATCCAGCTTCAGCGCATCGGCGGCGACTGCCTCGGTCTCCGCGGCCTTGCTGTCCGGCACCATGACGGAGGGGGCGACGGCGTCGCTCGACGGGCGGGTGGTGACATCCTCCCCCTGAGCCGCGGCGGCCGGGAAGATCGTGTTCGGCACGACCAGCATCGTCGTCCCCGCCAAGGCAAGGGCGAGGGAAACGGGGAGGGCGGCACGATGCGAGCGTGTCCAGAACGCCATGGTTCTTCAAGTCCCGTCAGATGCGGACATGCCTAAGCTGTCCCGGAGGGCATTAAGAAGTCATTAACCGCGCCGACAGAGCGTTTGCGCGCGTGCCGGCAAGGCCCTATGTCTGCCCGTCCGCGAGAGCGGTGATGCGGCCGGCACACCGGCCCACCGAAAAATCGACGGCCGGGAACGCCAGGATGACCGACACCACGACACAGCGCCTCAGGGGCGCCATGACCGCGCTCGCCACTCCGTTTCGCGATGGCGCCTTCGACGAGGACGCCTTTCGCAAATTCGTGAACTGGCAGATCGAGCAGGGCATCCATGGCCTCGTGCCCGTGGGCACCACCGGCGAGACGCCGACCCTGAGCCATGACGAGCACGACCGTGTCGTGGCTGCCTGCATCGCCGAGACCGCCGGCCGGGTACCGGTCATCGCGGGCGCGGGCTCGAACTCCACGGCCGAGGCCGTCGACCGGGCCGTCAACGCGGAGAAGGCCGGTGCCGACGCCGTTCTCGTCGTGACGCCCTACTACAACAAGCCGACGCAGGCCGGGCTCTACGCGCATTTCAAGGCCGTCAACGACGCCATCGGTATTCCGATCATCATCTACAATATTCCCCCGCGTTCCGTGGTCGACATGAGCGTCGAAACCATGGCGCGGCTGTATGAACTCAAGAACATCGCCGGCGTGAAGGACGCCACGGCCAAGCTCGACCGTGTCAGCCTGCAACGCCAAGCCATGGGTGAAGACTTCATCCAGCTTTCGGGCGAAGATGCGACGGCGCTCGGATTCAATGCTCAGGGCGGCGTCGGCTGCATCTCGGTGGTCTCCAACGTGGCGCCGCGCCTCTGCGCCAAGCTTCAGGAAGCGACCCTGTCCGGCGATTACGCCACGGCCCTGCGGATCCAGGACCAATTGTTGCCGCTGCATGTGGGTCTGTTCGCGGAGTCGAACCCGTCACCGGTGAAATACGGTCTCTCGCGGCTGGGCCATATGAGCGACGAGGTGCGCCTCCCGCTCCTCACGGTCAGCGATGCCACGAAGGCGATCGTCGATTCCGCCCTGCGCCATGCCGGCCTGATCGACGGCTGAGCCCCCTCGCAGGCGAAACCCCGGCGAACCATATGAGTGTCGATCGGCCGCGTCGCGCGGCCGGCGACGGCATCAGCTTCCTTCCAGACAAGGGGCATCGGCTCGGATAGGCTGATGCACCAGAACCGACGATGTGATGGCTCCCAAACCGCAAGACACCCGCCGCGTCGTCGCCGACAACCGCGCCGCCCGCTTCCATTACGAAATCTCCGACGTCCTTGAGGCGGGCATCGCCCTGACCGGGACGGAGGTCAAATCCCTGCGCAAGGGCAAGGCGGCCATCGGCGAGGCCTATGCCGGTCCGTCGGGTGACGAGCTGTTCCTGTTCAACGCTTACATCCCGGAATATCTCGAAGCAAACCGGTTCAACCACGAGACCAAGCGTCCGCGCCGGCTGCTGCTCCACCGCAAACAGATCAACAAGCTCATCGGCGCCACGAAGCGCGAGGGCTACACGGTGGTGCCGCTGAAGATCTACTTCAACGAGCAGGGCCGCGCGAAGATCGAACTCGGCCTCGGCCGGGGCAAGAAGCTCCACGACAAGCGCGAGAGCGCCAAGGAGCGGGACTGGGAGCGCGACCGCGCCCGGATCATGCGCGACAAGGGCTGATCGGCGAACGCTCCGTTGACGGGCGATGCCCGTCCTGCCAAGACACCGCCCATGACGACGAACCCGATCCTTTCCGGATTGTATTACGCGCTGCTCCCTTAGCGGCGAGGTGCTCTGTCACGTCTCAACCGCCCCGGTCGTCGGCGGTTGACCCTCTTCCAAGCACCGCTGGCCCCTCGGCTCCATAGAGGTCAGTTCCGTGTCTTTGGTTACGTCCCCTCCATCACGCATCACCGTCGGGATCATCGGATTCGGCGCGTTCGGCCAGCTGATCGCCCAACATCTCGGGCGGTATTTCGCGTTGCGCGCCTACGATCCCACCCTGCCGCACGCCGACGATATTCAGGCATCTCGCGGGCAGCACGGGTCCCTTCTCCTGGAAGGCAACGGCGTTCACACATCTCGCGGGATGCGCGGGTCCACACTCCTGGAAGGAGAGGGACAGGGTGAGGTGTGTGACCTTTTCGGAGGTGGACCACACCTCACCCCAGCCCTCTCCTTCCAAGAGAGGGAGCCCGGCGCGCCTCATGTCGAACCCGCTTGGGAAGGGAGAACGGCCAGCGACCAGATATGTGAATCCAGTACGCAGAAAGGGGCGAGGAAAGCCGGGGTGCGGCTCGGCTCGCTCGCCGAAGTGGCTTACTGTCCCGTGGTCGTGCTGGCTGCTCCAGTCTCCAAGCTCGCCGAGGTGGTCTCCGCCATCGGACCTCACCTGCGGCCGGGCGCACTCGTCCTCGATGTCGCCTCGGTGAAGATGGTCGCCGCGCGGATCATGGCGGAAGGGTTGCCCGATCACGTCGGGATCGTCGCCACGCATCCGCTCTTCGGCCCGCAAAGCGCGCGCTCCGGCCTGAAGGGGCTGAAGATCGCCGTATGTCCGATCCGGGGGCGGGGAGGCCTGCGCGCCGCGGCCTTCCTACGGAAGCATCTCGGCCTCGATGTCATCCTCACGGATCCCGAGGCACATGACCGGGCAGCCGCCTCGGTTCAGGGCCTGACGCATCTCATCGCCAAGGTCTTCGTCGAGATGGAGCCGCTCCCGACCCGGATGACGACGAAGAGCTTCGACCTGCTAATGCAGGCGGTGGGCATGATCAGGAACGATGCCCCGGAAGTCTTCGACGCGATCGAGCGCGCGAACCCCTACGCGGCGGATGTGCGCCGCCGGTTCTTCGCGCATGCATCACGGCTGGAGCGTGAACTCTCGGAGCCTCGCTCCAACGCCATGGGGTGAACCGGCAATCGCGGCTTCGGCCATCCGCATACCGGGGGGAGGGAGGCGAGACGCAGACTTCCCCCGGTCGAGTGAACGTCTACTGCTCGCTAACGTCGTCGCCCTGACGGATACCGTAGCGGGTCTCCAGTCCGGGATTGGCGCGGGCGACCGGCCGCTCGGCCACGTCGCGCGTCATGTCCCGTGGAGCCTCCCGCGGCACGTCCCGAGGATTGCGGGCCAGGCCCTCACCCTGGGTCCGGACGCCGCGCTCGCCCGGATCGCGACCGACGCGGGGAATGAGGTGGACGAGGTCGACGAACTCGTCGGCCTGTCGGCGAAGGTCGTCGGCGATCATGGCCGGCTGTGTCTGGATCGTCGAGACGACGGTGACCCGGACCCCGCGGCGCTGCATCGCCTCCACCAGGGAGCGAAAATCGCCGTCGCCCGAGAACAGGACCATATGATCGATGCGGGGCGCGAGTTCGAGGGCATCGATGGCGAGTTCGATGTCCATATTGCCTTTGATCTTGCGACGACCGGCGGAATCGGTGAATTCCTTAGCCGGTTTGGTCACAACCCGATAACCGTTATAATCGAGCCAATCGATCAGCGGGCGGATCGATGAATATTCCTGGTCTTCGACCATGGCTGTGTAGTAAAAAGCCCGGATCAAATTGTCGCGAGCTTGAAATTCCTTAAGCAGACGGCGATAATCGATATCGAAGCCAAGCGCCTTCGTTGCCGCGTAAAGATTCGCTCCGTCGATAAACAGAGCACTGCGCTGTTGTGCGCTCATTGAAAGATCCATTTTCTCATCAGAATTTTCAGACGTAAGATGTTGCAGTCCTAATAATTCGTCACATTTGACTGATCATTCGCCGCCCGATGCCTTGACAACCCAAGGTTGATAACGGACAGAACGTTAGAATTAATAATAAATTCTAAGAACCGGTCGAATGCCACAGGCAACGGCCAAGCCTCTCCTTTGTTATTGTCGGATTGACATACCTGTCAACCACGACTGGTATACAATCACCTGAAATTGAGGATAAAACCAGGTTCTGCCGAGAATATTTGACGGTCTACAACTGTTGCGCCCAATTGCGCATCAGTTCATCGACCACATTCAGTTTTAGCCTTGCTTAAGATTAGGCGGGAGGCATCACCCGGCTACCCGGCTTGACGGCAGGCAGCGCGGCAAGTTCCGGCGGCAAGGCATCGGCAGCATAAGCCGGAATGTCGAGAGTGACCAGGGTAACGAGCGGCAGGCCGATTTCGCCGCGCCCGCCCGAACGGTCGATGAGGCAGGCCGCGCCGATGACCTCCCCGGGCTCGCTTTGGAGCGATGCGAGGCATTCGCGGGCGGAAAGCCCCGTCGTCACGATATCCTCGACGATCACGGCGCGTTGGCCGGCCGGAATGCTGAAGCCGCGACGAAGGCTGAAGGGCCCGCCGGGATCACGTTCGACGAAGATGGCGCGTGCTCCGAGATGACGCGCCGTCTCGTATCCCGGAACGATCCCGCCGATCGCCGGGGACACGACGATGTCGATCGGGCCGAAGCGGGCGACGATGACCTCCGCCAGGGCCTTGCACAGGCGCTCGGTCCGGACCGGATCGGAGAAGATCGCCATCTTCTGCAGGAAGACGCCGGAATGGAGCCCGGAACTGAGCACGAAATGTCCTTCGAGCAGAGCCCCTGCATCGCGGAATTCCGCGAGCACCGCGTCTGGCGTCATGAGAAACGTGTTCCTTGGATAGCGAGTGAGGGCCGCGTTTGTGGCAGCGCGGGCCACCTGGCGCAAGGCGCGCGCCGACGACGCGCCCAGAGGGGTACGGACGCTCAGCCGTTGACGCGGTCGACCCTGCTCACAGTGCGCTTACCGCGCAGCTCGGCGACGATGGCGTTGAGGTGCTTCAGGTCCCAGACCGAAAGATCGATCACGATCTCGGTGAAGTCCTGGGTGCGTCGCTTCATCGAGACGTTGTCGATATTGCCGTCGTGGTCGGCGATGACCTGCGCGATCTGGGCCAGAACGCCGGGCTCGTTGATCGATTGCAGGGCGAGGCGCGCGGGAAAACGTTCGCTCCCCCCCGCCTCGACATCCCATCGCACATCGAGCCAGCGTGCCGGTTCGTTGTCGAAATCCGCGAGCGCCGCCGACTGGATCGGATAGATCGTGACTCCGACACCGGGGGTGAGGATACCGACGATGCGGTCCCCCGGCACCGCGCCCCCGTTCGGCGCGAAGCTCACCGGCAGGTCGTTGTCGAGGCCGCGGATCGGGATGGCGTCCGGCCGGCCCATATCGGCGGTGCCCTCGGGGAAGGTGAGGCGCATGGCCTGCCCCTTGGCGAGGCTGAGGCGACCGGCGCCCCCGTCCATTGGCTGCTGCAGGGCTGCCGGCGCCGTCCGGCGCTCGTCCTTGTGGTCGGGATAGACCGCGCGGACCACGTCGCCCGAGAACATCTCGCCCCGGCCCACCGCCGCGAACACGTCTTCGGTGCTCTGCCGGGCGAGGCGAGGAAGCGCCCCGCGCAGCTTGTCCTCGGAGAAGTTCTTGGCCGCCCGCTCGAAGGCACGATCGAGGATCTGGCGGCCGAGGCCGGCATATTGGCGGCGCACGGCCGAGCGGGTCGCGCGCCGGATCGCGGCGCGGGCCTTGCCGGTGACCACGAGGGATTCCCAGGCGGCCGGAGGCGATTGTCCATCGGCCCGGGCGATCTCGACCTCGTCGCCGTTGACGAGCTCGATCAGCAGCGGCGCCATGCGGCCGTTGATCTTGGCCCCCACCGCCGTGTTGCCCACGTCGGTATGGACCGCATAGGCGAAATCGATCGGCGTCGCGCCGCGTGGCAAGGCGATGAGGCGCCCCTTCGGCGTGAAGCAGAACACCTGGTCCTGGAACAGTTCGAGCTTGGTGTGTTCGAGGAATTCCTCCGGGCTGTCGCCCTCGGCCAGGAGTTCGATGGTCCGCCGCAGCCATTGATAGGCGCCGCTTTCCGTGGCGAGGCGCGGATGGACGCCGCCGATCTCGTCCTTTCCGCCGGATTCCTTGTAATGGGCATGCGCGGCGATGCCGTATTCGGCGATCTCGTCCATGGCCGCGGTGCGGATCTGCAGCTCGACGCGCTGGCTCTTCGGCCCGATCACGGTGGTGTGGATCGAGCGGTAATCGTTCTGTTTCGGGGTGGAGATGTAGTCCTTGTAGCGACCCGGCACCATCGGCCAGGTGGTGTGCACGACACCCAGCGCCCCGTAACATTCGGACAGGGATTCCACGATGATGCGGAATCCGAAGATGTCCGAGAGTTGCTCGAAGGCGACGGATTTACGCTCCATCTTGGCGGAAATGGAGAAGGGCCGCTTCTGCCGCCCGGTGACGACGGCGTTGATGCCCTGGGCCGCGAGCTTGGCGGTGAGGTCCCGTTCGATGCTCTCGACCAGCCGTTCGGATTTCACGGCGAGGTCGGCGAGCCGCTGGGTGATCGTCGCGTAGATCTCGGGCTTGAGGTTGCGCAGCGCGAGGTCTTCGAGCTCTTCGCGCAGTTCCTGCATACCCATGCGGCCGGCCAGCGGCGCGTAGATGTCCAGCGTTTCCTGGGCGATCCGCTCGCGCTTCTCCGGCTTCATGTGATGAAGCGTGCGCATGTTGTGCAGGCGGTCGGCGAGCTTGACCAGCAGCACGCGCACATCCGCCGCGACGGCCAACAGCAGCTTGCGGAAGTTCTCCCCCTGCGCCGCACGTTTCGAGACGAGGTCCAGGCGCTTGAGCTTGGTCAGCCCGTCCACCAGGGCGCCGATCTCGGGGCTGAAGATCTCGCTGATCTCGTCGAGGGTGGCTGCCGTGTCCTCGACCGTATCGTGCAGCACGGCGGCGACGATGGTGGCGTCGTCGAGCCGGAGATCGGTGAGGATCGCGGCGACTTCCAGCGGATGGGCGAAGAACGGATCGCCCGAAGCCCGCTTCTGCGTCCCATGAGCCCGCATGGCATAGACATAGGCGCGGTTGAGAAGGGCCTCGTTGGTGGCGGGGTTGTAACGCCTCACCCGCTCGACGAGCTCGTACTGGCGCATCATCCGCCGCAACACCCTTCACTCATCGTCACTGCCCGCCTCTGTCTCATGTTGTCCCGCATCGCGGCCGGGCACGCCAGACCCATGGCGCCGCATGACACCGGTTTCTCGCCCCGAAAAACGAAAAACCCGGCGCTGGGCCGGGTCTTCGCGGGATCGTCAGTAATAAACGTGTCGTCCGATCACTCGGCCTCTTCGTCCGTCTCGGTCGGAGGAGCGAGGTTCTCGAGACCGCGCAGAAGATCTTCTTCGCTCATCCGGTCGAACTGGACGGCGCCGTCATCGCTGGACGATTGCGGTGCGACGGCGGCAGCGGCCGGCGAGCTCGACAGCAACGGCACCGTCTCGGCCTCGGGCTCATCCACCTCGACGTATTTCTGCATCGAATGGATCAGCTGTTCCTTGAGGTCGTCGGCGGTGATGGTCTCGTCGCCGATTTCGCGCAGGGCGCAGACAGGGTTCTTGTCGCGGTCGCGGTCGATCGTCAGCGGCGCCCCGGCGGCCAACAGGCGGGCGCGGTGGCTAGCGAGCAGGACGAGCTCGAAGCGGTTCTCGACCTTGTCGATGCAGTCTTCAACGGTGACGCGAGCCATGCGCAGCGGCTCCTTCCATAGGACCGGGAATAGTATGATTGAACGCGCCTCTTACACCGCCTCGCGTGGCGCAACAAGCGCGACCGGAATATTGCCCCCGACGCCGCCACGGGCGGCACGTTCGGGACCGGCGTTCCATTCCCGCCCGAGGCCGCTGCTTATCGCCCGGGAGACAGCGCCCCGCCCCACAGTTATGCGTGGCACGGTTAAGCTCGTGCGAGCCTTCGCATGGGAATTGAAGAGGGCCCAAACCTCATGACGAAGACGCTCAGCCGCCGCGGCCTGTTCAGCTGTGCCTGCCATCTCGGCGCAGCGGCCTTCGCCGCCACCGCCATGCCGAATCTCGGTCTGGCGGCCAGCCCGTCCACCAAGAAGACGGACCTGACGGCCGATCAGGCGCTGGAGCTGATGAAGGAGGGCAACCGGCTCTACAAGACCGACAGTCCGGTCCGCGCGGTGCAAGGGCGTGAGCGCCGGATCGAGATCGCCCTCGGCCAGACCCCGTTCTGCGTGCTGGTGAGCTGTTCCGATTCGCGCGTCTCCCCGGAGATCTTGTTCGGGCGCGGTCTCGGCGAGCTCTTCATCGTCCGCAATGCCGGCAACACTGCCGACACCGCCGCCCTCGGATCGGTGGAATACGCCGTCTCCCAGCTCGGCGTGCCGCTCATCCTGGTCATGGGGCATAGCCGCTGCGGCGCTGTGCAGGCCGCGGCGGATGTGGTCGAGAACAACACCGTCTATCCGGGCTCCATCGGCCGGATGATTGAACCGATCGTTCCGGCGGTGCTCTCGGTGCGCGGCAAGCCCGGCGATTTCCTGGAGAATTGCGTACGCGCCAATGTCGACCGCGTGGTGAACCGCATGCGCACCGCCTCGGAGCCGGCGCTGCTCGACCCGTTGAAGGCGGGCAAGCTGCGCATCGTCGGGGCATCCTACAGCCTCGACACCGGCACGGTGGATTTCTTCAACGAGGCCTGAGACGGATTTATCGGAAACCGGCACGCGCCCATCATCGGACGCCCGCATTTCGGTGATGGGCGTCCGGCGATGGCGGCGCGAGAGAAAAAGCGCGGCTTTATTACCGACATCGCGGTCTCAACCCCGGTCGAGACCGGTATTCGTCCATCGCTTCGTCTCCGCTTGTGTTGACACCTGCTGCACACGGTGCGACTGCGCCGCCCTTTCCCGTGCGACGACGTGGCAAAGGATTTCGACGAACATGGCGCGCGCATTCCTCTTTCCCGGCCAGGGCAGCCAGGCCGTCGGCATGGGCCGGGCCCTGGCCGAATCCTTCCCCCAGGCGAAAGCCGTCTTCGATGAGGTGGACGAGGCCTTGGGCCAGTCCCTCTCGACGCTGATGTTCGAGGGACCGACGGAAGAACTGACCCTCACCGCCAACGCGCAGCCCGCCCTGATGGCGGCCAGCCTCGCGGTCGTGCGCGTGCTTCAGGCCGAGCGCGGGCTCGATCTCGTTCGCGACGTGGCGGCGGTGGCCGGCCACTCGCTCGGCGAATACACGGCGCTCGCCGCCGCCGGGACGTTCACGATCTCCGATACCGCCCGGCTCCTGCGCATTCGCGGCGAGGCCATGCAGGGCGCGGTCGCACCGGGGGCCGGGGCCATGGCCGCCCTGATCGGCGCCGATGCCGAGTTCGCCCTCTCCATCGCCTCCGAAGCCGCCGAAGGGGATGTCTGCGACGTCGCCAACGATAACGGCGCCGGGCAGGTGGTGCTCTCGGGCGGGAAGGCCGCCGTGGAGCGCGCGGTGGCGATCGCCCAGGCGCGCGGCATCAAGCGCGCCGTGATGCTCAACGTCTCCGCCCCGTTCCATTGCTCGATGATGTCGCCGGCCGCCGAGGCCATGCAGGATGCCCTGACCCGGGTGGCCATGAAGGCACCCCTGGTCCCGGTCTATTCCAACGTGCTGGCCTCTCCGTTCGTCGAGCCCGCCGCCATCCGGCAGGCCCTCGTCGCGCAGGTGACTGGCACCGTGCGCTGGCGCGAATGCGTCGAGGCCATGGCGGCCGCCGGCATCGACCAGTTCTACGAGATCGGCAGCGGCAAGGTGCTCACCGGCCTCGTCAAGCGGATCGCTTCCGGCTCCACCGCGACTCCCGTCGGCACGCCCGACGACGTCGCCGCCTTCCCGACGCTCAGCTGACAACAGGATTGCCCATGTTCGACCTGACCGGCCGCAAGGCCCTCGTCACCGGCGCGACCGGCGGCCTCGGCGGCGCCATCGCCAAGGCGCTCCACGCGCAGGGTGCCATCGTCGCCATTTCCGGCACCCGACCCGAGGCGCTGGAAGCCCTGTCCGCCGAACTCGGCGGCGAGCGCGTCCACCTCGTGCCCGGCAACTTGTCGGACAAGGATGCCGTCGAGGCCCTGGTTCCGGCGGCCGAGGCCGCGATGGGCGGCCTCGACATCCTCGTCAACAATGCCGGCATCACCCGCGACAACCTCATGCTGCGGATGAAGGACGACGAGTGGGATGCGGTGATCGCCGTGAACCTCACGGCGGCGTTCCGGCTCTCGCGGGCGGCGGTGAAAGGCATGATGAAGCGGCGGCACGGCCGTATCATCAATGTGGGGTCCGTCGTGGGCGCCACCGGCAATCCCGGCCAGGTGAACTATGCCGCCGCCAAGGCCGGCCTCGTCGGCATGACCAAGGCCCTGGCCGCCGAGGTCGCCTCCCGCAACCTCACCGTCAACTGCATCGCGCCGGGCTTCATCACCTCGCCGATGACGGATGTGCTCAACGAGAAGCAACGTGAGGGAATTCTCACCCGCGTGCCCATGAACCGCCTGGGCACCGGGGACGAGATCGGCGCGGCAGCCGTCTATCTCGCCTCCGCCGAGGCCGGCTATGTCACCGGCCAGACCTTGCACGTGAATGGCGGCATGGCGATGTATTGAGGCGTCTTTTATTGCCTTAACGCAGAGCACTTTGCTGCACTGCACACGAAAAATAAGTGTTCCTTCGCTCGAAAAAGCCACAGCGATGAACGGTTTGTGAACCGCCCCTCGCCAGCACGAAAACCCTGTGCTACCACCCCGGCTGCCGTGCGAGGGGGGTTGACGGTTCTGCGTGTTGCGGGTTCTCAAGGCCACGCGCGATCGGACACCGGCCGCCTTCAAAATCCTCACAAGCGGGATGGCGGCCACGGCGCCTTCACCATCACGATCGAATAGCTAAGGACCAAGAACGATGAGCGATATCGCTGAGCGCGTGAAGAAGATCGTTGTCGAGCACCTCGGCGTTGAGCCGGAAAAGGTAGTCGAGGGCGCAAACTTCATCGATGATCTCGGCGCCGACAGCCTCGACACCGTCGAGCTCGTGATGGCGTTCGAGGAAGAGTTCAACGTCGAGATCCCCGACGATGCCGCCGAGACCATTCAGACGGTCGGCGACGCCGTGAAGTTCCTCGAGAAGAACTCCGCCTAAGCGCGAGGGGCAAAAGGCGCATCGACAAGCGGGGCTCGATCGCCCCGTGCGCCGTTTGGAATGATGATGACGGGACCGGTTCGGGATAACGCGATGCGTCGGGTTGTGGTGACGGGCTTAGGCATGGTGACGCCGCTGGGAAGCGACGTCGAGACCACCTGGAGCCGGTTGATCGCGGGAGATAGCGGAGCGTCGCAGGTGACAGCCTTCGACGTGTCCGATCTCGCCTGCCGCATCGCCTGTTCGGTCCCGTTCGGAGATGGCAGCGACGGCACCTTCAATCCCGACCGGTGGATGGAGGCGAAGGAGCAGCGCAAGGTCGATCCGTTCATCGTCTACGCCATGGCCGCCGCCGGCCAGGCGCTCGACGATGCCGGATGGCATCCGAAATCCCACGAGGATCAATGCGCCACCGGCGTGATGATCGGCTCCGGCATCGGCGGGATCGGTGGCATCTACGACGCCTCCGTGACCCTGCACGACAAGGGGCCGCGGCGGATCTCGCCGTTCTTCATTCCCGGCCGCATCATCAACCTCGCCTCGGGCCAGGTTTCGATCGCGCACGGGCTCAAGGGGCCGAATCACGCGGTGGTCACCGCCTGCTCCACCGGCGCCCATGCCATCGGCGACGCGGCCCGGCTGATCCAGTTCGGCGATGCCGACGTCATGGTGGCGGGTGGTGCCGAATCTCCGGTGAACCGCCTCGCGCTCGCGGGCTTCGCCGCCTGCCGCGCCCTCTCCACAGGTTTCAACGACCAGCCAACCAAGGCTTCGCGCCCCTATGACAAGGACCGCGACGGCTTCGTCATGGGCGAAGGCGCCGGCGTGGTGGTGTTGGAGGAATACGAGCACGCCAAGGCGCGCGGCGCTCGGATCTATGCCGAGGTGGTCGGCTACGGCCTCACGGGCGACGCCTACCACATCACGTCGCCGGCCCCGGACGGCGACGGCGCCTTCCGCTGCATGAGCGCCGCCGTGAAACGCGCCGGCATCTCGGCTGGCGACATCGACTACATCAACGCGCACGGCACCTCGACGCCGATGGGCGACGAGCTCGAACTCAAGGCCGTCGAGCGCCTGCTCGGCGACAACGCGGCCAAGGCCGCCATGTCCTCCACCAAATCGGCGGTAGGGCATCTCTTGGGCGCGGCTGGCGCCATCGAGGCGATCTTCTCGATCCTCACCATCCGCGACGGCGTGATGCCGCCGACGCTGAACCTCGACACACCGTCGGTGGAAACGGCCATCGACCTCGTGCCGCATGAAGCCAAGCGCAAGCAGGTGGATGTCGTGCTGTCGAATTCTTTTGGATTTGGCGGGACGAATGCGTCGCTGGTGATGCGGCGGGTCTGACGGCAGAATGCTGTCACCGGCGAGATGGACGGCGGCCCCAGTAAGGGCCAACGCAGCTTGACCCGAGGGTCCCCAGCCGAAAGTCCTGTTTTCCATCGATAGCGACATTCGTCGGAAACGGACGGCAAAGCCGAAACCAGTCGCCCATAGGCGAAAGTCTACTTCTGCATGGTGGCTTTCTTTATTACGCGCGCTGTAGATCAGCGGTTATGCATCCTCCTCGCTCCACCTGCTCCCTAACCTCGTCATCTTGCTCACGGCGAAGATCCTGATCGCCCCAGCCTCGTATCGCCTGCTCGAGCGGCAGGCGGGGGCCTTCCTCGAACGCCTCGTGAGGTTCACGCCAAAGGGCTGTCGGCAACGGGGGCGGGGCCGTGACGATGGAGCGGTAATACGCCTTTTTGCCACAAAACCGGTTCACTCCGTCTCGTATAACCCGGCCGCCCGGGTGTAGTCAGGTTTGACGCACGGAACCTGTGGCCTCCATCCGGGAGGTCCACCCATGCACCGGCACCTCATTGCCTGAGACTCGTGGCACGCATGGCCCCTGTCGGACATGACAACACGACGACCGCATCGTCGGGCCGAGAAGAGGTTGGCGAGAGGCGAGGCCCGAACAGGATGTCCATGTTCTTCCGCAAGCGCAAAAATCCGGACCCGGCGCCGTTTCCGGTCCCCTCCGAAGAGCCGGCACAGCTGAACCGCGCGTCGCCGCGCAGCCCCAGCGAGGCGATCAAGCCCACGGCCGCGCCGCCCCCGCCGGACCGTCCGGTGCGCGAGCGCGGCGGGTTGCTCAGCACGATCAGCGGCCTGCTCACCGCCGCCGTCATCCTGGCCATCGCGGCGATGATCGGCGTGACGCTGTTCGACCGGCAGATCCGCGAGCCCGGCCCGCTCGCCGCCGACAAGGTCGTGGTCATCCCGCCGCGCAGCGGCACCTCCGAGATCGCCGAGGCTCTGAGCCGGGAGGGCGTCATAAGCCACACCGCCCTGTTCGAATGGGCCTCCCGCTTCTCCGGCAAGGCGCTGAAGGCCGGCGAGTACACGTTCAAGGCTCATGCCAGCATCGGCGACACCATCGAAACCCTATCCACCGGCCGGCAGGTGCAGCACGCCATCACCTTCCCCGAGGGGCTGACCTCCGAACAGATCGTGGTGCGTCTCAACGAGAACGACATCCTCACCGGCGACATCAACGAGATCCCGCCCGAGGGCTCGCTCCTGCCCGACACCTACAAGTTCGAGCGCGGCGCCACCCGTCAGCAGATCGTCAACCTGATGCGCGCCAAGCAGCGCGAGGTGCTCAACCAGATCTGGCTGCGCCGCTCGGCCGAGATCCCGGTGAAGACCCCGGCCGAGATGGTGACGCTGGCCTCCATCGTCGAGAAGGAGACCGGCCGGGCCGACGAGCGCCCCCGCGTCGCCGGGGTGTTCGTGAACCGCCTCAACAAGCGGATGAAGCTGCAATCGGACCCCACCATCGTCTACGGTCTGGTGGGCGGACGCGGCACGCTCGGCCGTGGCATCCAGCGCTCGGAGATCGACCGGGCCACGCCCTACAACACCTACGTCATCGAAGGCCTGCCGCCGGGGCCGATCGCCAATCCGGGCCGCGCCGCGCTCGAGGCCGTCGCCAACCCGTCGCGCACCAAGGACCTCTACTTCGTCGCCGACGGCACCGGCGGCCACGCCTTCGCGGACAGCCTGGAAGGCCATTCGCGCAACGTCGCCCGCTGGCGCCAGGTGGAGCGCGCCCGCAAGGAGGTGCCCACCGACGCCGCCCCCGTGGACAAAGCCGATCCTCCGGCCGATCCGTCGAGCGTGCCGGGCCGGGCCTCCGCCTATGCGCCGGAGGGCACGAACTTCGCCGGCGGCGCCCCCGACCCGTCGGCTCCGCGGCCGAAAGCCTTCGACGCGTCGGAGGGCACCAAGCTCGACCCGCTGCGCAACAAGACCTTCGACCTCAACTCGGCCAAAAGCGTCCCGGCGCTGAAGCCGCAATAGGGCGCTGCCGTCGCTTTCCCCCCGCTTGTGGGGAGGAATAGGAGGTGGGGTTGGTGCCGCTGGCCTCCGCTGCCTGATGGTCGCCCAACCACCCCCACTCTCGATCCCTCCCCGCAAGGGGGAGGGAGGTTCGCACGACCGACTAAAGTTCAGACATCATGATCCTCTCCAGCATGACGGGCTTTGCCCGCACCACCGGCACCACCGGCCCGGTGCAATGGGCCTGGGAGGTCCGCAGCGTGAACGGGCGCGGCCTCGACGTGCGCCTGCGCGTGCCCAACGGCCTGGAGGCGGTGGGCGAGGTTGCCCGTACCGCCCTGCAGAAGACCCTGACGCGGGGTCAGTGCCAGCTTTCGCTCAACCTCACCCGGCCCGAGACCAAGGCGCGGGTGCGGATCAACGAAACCCTGCTGGCCGAGCTCGCCGCCGCCACGGCGCGCGTGCCGCGCCCGGAAGGGCTCGCCCCGGCCTCCCTCGACGGATTGCTCGGCATCCGCGGCGTCATCGAATCCGACGAAGAGCCGGCGGTGGAATCGGACAGCCTCGCCCATGACCTCGCCGAGGGCGTGGTCCGGCTCGTGGCCGACCTCGTGGAAGCGCGCCGCGCCGAGGGGCGCCAGCTGCGCGCCATCATCGAGGGGCAGCTCGTCGCCATGTCCCGCCTCCGCCAAGCCGCCGAGGCCTGCCCCGGGCGCCAGCCCGAGGCGGTGAAGGCGCGGCTGTCCGCGAGCATCGCCGCCTTGATGGAGGCCGGCGGGCTCGATCCCGGCCGTCTGCACCAGGAGGCCGTCCTCATCGCCGCGAAAGCCGACGTACGCGAAGAACTCGACCGTCTGAGCGCCCATCTCGACAGTGTCGGCGAGTTGCTGGCTAAGGGCGGCGCCATCGGCCGCAAGCTCGATTTCCTGGCCCAGGAGCTCGGCCGCGAGGCGAATACCCTCTGCGCGAAGGCCGGAGACATCGCGTTGTCGCGGATCGGACTCGACTTGAAGGCCGTGGTGGAGCAATTCCGCGAACAGGTTCAGAACGTCGAGTAGGTTTTTCGGACATGCAGGCCACGACGATCGGGCGGCGCGGGTTCATCCTCATCCTGTCCTCGCCCTCGGGAGCGGGGAAGACCACGCTGACGCGCGCGGTCGCCAGCGACCCGAAATGGGGGCTCGATCTCTCGATTTCGGTGACGACGCGACAGCGCCGGCCCTCCGAGATCGACGGCAAGCACTACAATTTCATCGACCGTGAGGCCTTCGACGCCCTGCGAGGGGCCGACAACCTGCTCGAATGGGCCGAGGTCCACGGTAATTTCTACGGCACGCCGCGCCGCCCGGTGGAGAAGGTGCTCGGCGCCGGCCGAGACATGATCTTCGACATCGACTACCAAGGCACGCGGCAGGTGAGGGCGAAGCTCGCGGACGACGTGGTGACGGTGTTCATCCTGCCGCCGAGCCTCGCAGAGTTGCGACACCGCCTCGAACGCCGGGCCGAGGATTCGCCGGAGACCATCGAGAAGCGCCTCGCCAATTCCCGCGTCGAGATCCAGCGCTGGAACGAGTACGATTACGTCCTCGTGAACGACGACCTCGACGATGCTTTCCACTCGCTGAAAGGCATCCTTACCGCCGAGCGCCTCAAGCGTGCCCGCAACACCGGCCTGTCGGATTTCGTCGACGGGCTTCTGGCCGAGCCCGACAGGATCGCCTGAGGAGCCGAGCCCGATGTCGACACCCGACCGGACCATCCGCTTCGACCAGACCTGCCCGATCCTGCGCATCTTCGACGAGGCGAAGGCGCGCGAGTTCTATGTCGACTTCCTCGGCTTCAGCGTCGATTGGGAGCATCGCTTCGGCGCCGACTTTCCGCTCTACGCCCAGGTCTCGCGCGCCGGTCTCATCCTGCATCTGAGCGGCCATCACGGCGATGCGACGCCGGGCTCCACGACCTTCGTGCGGATGGCGGGCATTCACGCCTTCCAGGCGGAACTTGGCGCCCAGAACGATGTGTATGCCAAGCCGTGCATAGAGAGCCTGCCCTGGGGGCTGGTGATGACGGTGACCGACCCTTTCGGCAACACCCTGCATTTCTGCGAAGATCCTGCGGAGCCGTAGGTCACCGCGGAGGCCGGACACGCGCCCGATCCGTCACAGTCGCGCAGCCCGGAACACCCCCGGCCCGGTCAGGGTTGGCCCGCACATGACCGGCCGGAGAACGTGTCGCCCCGGTCGGACCCACGCGGCCAGCGGAGCGAGCAATGGATTTCGGGATCGAGGGACGGGTCGCGGTGGTCACCGGTGGCGATTCCGGCATCGGCTACGCCACGACCGAACTGCTCCTTAAGGAGGGCGCAAAGGTCATCCTCAGCGACAAGGTCCCTGAGGCTTTGGAAAAGGCGGCCGCACAGCTTTCCGGTCTTGGTGCCGTGGTGCCAGTGATGGCCGACCTCACACAGCGTACCGATGTCGAAGCGCTGGCGATCAAGGCGCGCGAGGCCTTCGGTGCGGCCCCGACCATCCTGGTGAATGCCGCCGGCATCACCGGGGCTACGGGCGACTTCCTCGACCTGACCGACGAGGATTGGCTGGAGACGATCCAGACCGACCTGATGGCGGCGGTGCGGGTGACACGCGCTTTCATCCCCAGCATGCGCGAGGCCGGGTGGGGGCGGATCGTCCTGTTCGCCTCCGAAGACGCGGTGCAGCCCTATGTCGAGGAACTGCCCTATTGCGCGGCGAAGGCCGGAATCCTCAGCCTCGCCAAGGGTCTCTCCAAGGCCTACGGGCCGGAAGGCGTTCTGGTGAACACCGTCTCCCCTGCCTTCATCGCCACACCGATGACCGACGCTATGATGAAGAAGCGCGCCGAGGAGAAGGGGACCTCCTTCGGTGAGGCGATCGCGAGCTTCCTCGACGAGGAGCGCCCCGGCATGGTGGCCAAGCGCCGGGGACGGGCGGAGGAGGTGGCGGCGGCCGTGGCCTTCCTTTGCTCCGAACAGGCGAGCTTCGTCACCGGCGCCAATCTGCGCGTCGATGGCGGATCGGTCGCGACGATCTCGACCTGAAAAGGGTTCAGCCGCGCGGCGGGAGGATCGTGGCGCGGCGGGCCTCGAGGGTCTGCCACAGGATCAGGGAGGGCAGGCCGAGCACCACGTCCGGCACGCGCTTGGCAAGCGACAGGGCGATGGCGGTGCCGGGGTCGATGCCGAACAGGCCGCCAACCAGAACGAACCCGCCTTCCTGAACCCCTAATCCGCTGGGCACCGGGAAGGCCGCCGATTTGATGGCCTGGCTCAAGGCCTCGATGATGATGACTTCGGCGAGGCCCACGCCCTCCACGCCCATACAGGTCAGCGCGATCCAGATCTCAGTGGCACCGAGCATCCAGGCGAGGAGGTGCAGGACGACGCCTTGGAGTAGCAGGGGCCAGCGCTTCGGGGCCCAGACCGTGTCGAGAGCGCCATGCACGCCCGCATCGGCAGGCGCCGAGCCGGGGACGGCCTCCTCTTGGTCGCGCAGGAAGCGACGGGCGAGCTCGGCGATGCGGCGCTCGACACCCCGGATGAGCGGACTGCGCTGAAAGACGAAGAAGGCTGTGAGCACGATGGCGGTGACGCCGAGCGCCCGCAGGGCCCAAGCCGCGAGGGACGCGGCGGACTCGCCTTCCATCTGCATCAGTAGCGCGACGCCGATGAGCACGAAGAGGGCCTGCGTGCCGACTTGGATCAGCATGTCCACCAGGATCGAGGCCGCGGCGAGTTTGCCCGGGACCCCCCAGAAGGTGAGGAGGCGCCCGCCGACGACGTCACCGCCGACGGAGGCCACCGGAAGGAGCACGTTGATCCCGTCCCGCACGAAACGGAGGATGAGGAACGCTCCCGCCTCGGCGGTGGCAGCGAGCCGGTGCAGCACCCGCTCCCAGGCAAGACCGCAGAGCGACAGGATGACGACGCGCATCAGCACGATGCCGGCGAGCCCGACGATCCCGATCCGCCCGAAGGCATCCGTCACCGAGGCGATATCGTGGGTCGCCACCAGCCAGATCGCCAGGACGAGGCCGAGTACCGTCCCCAGGACGGGCAGGTATCGCAGGACGTGCCTCACGGCGCCCGTACGGGCGGGAGGAGGCGCCACGACCCGGCGCGTCACCGGTACAACTCTGTGGAATGGACGAGCGCCAAGGGCGACGATCCTCTTCTGCTCGGCGGGCACCGCATCCGGCGCAAAGTCTGCCACCCAAATTGATCCCGGATCCGCCCTAAAGCGGCATTGGGGCCGAAATCGGAGATCGCTTCATTCGGACCGGCGGGCGGGCGGATAGACCGTATCGAGGGCCTGCTCGGCATTACCCTCGGGATCAATCAGCACGATGCGGTTGCGCGAGAGGCTGAAGGAGGTCGCCACCGCCACGAACCGCTTCGGGCAGGGGCCGAGGCAGCCCGTGGACACCACGCGGGTCATCCCGCCGAGGCCGCGCCTTTTCGCCTCCCGCTTGAGCCGCCCCCGGATCTCGTCCTTCTTCAGGCCGACGCGCTTGGTGCATTTCGCGCAGACCAGGACAATGTCGGAATAACCCGACTTCGCCGTCCGCACGGTCGTGTCCTTGTCGTGCTTTGCCAAATCCGGGTGCCCGTTCCACATCCGGCGCGCCGAGGGGAGTGGGCGCCGCCGCCGCCACACCTAACCATGGGGGGGAGGGGCGGCAACGGGGCGTGTCGCCTCGCCGGCTCCGCGCCGTTCAGCCGTAGGCCGCCACGGCCCGGACACTGCCGGGCTCGGCGACGCTGATGCCGGCATCGACATATTCATTGAGTTTGTTGCGCAGGGTGCGGATCGAGATGCCGAGAATCTTGGCGGCATGGGTACGGTTGCCGAGGCAATGGTCGAGCGTGTCGAGGATCAGCTCGCATTCCACCTGAGCCACCGTCCGCCCCACGAGGCCACGGGTGGCGGCCTCGGCGACCTGGGCGGCGCGTTCCACCGGCCCGGCTGAACGGGCGAAGGATTCGCCCTCCGGGGTGGAGATCGCGTCGGCGTCGATCTCCGGGCCCGTCGCCAGCAGGACCGCCCTGTGGAGGGTGTTCTCGAGTTCGCGCACGTTCCCGCGCCACGGATTCTCACGAATGATCGCCTGCGCCTCGCGGCTCAGGACACGGACCGGCACGCCGTTCACCTCGGCGTATTTCTTGGCGAAGTGGGAGGCCAGCTCGAGGATGTCGGCCGGGCGCTCGCGCAGCGGCGGCAGGCGCAGGTGCACGACGTTGAGGCGGTAGAACAGATCCTCGCGGAACGTGCCCTTGCGGACCTCGTCGATGAGGTTGCGGTTGGAGGTGGCGAGCACCCGGATATCGACCTTCACGGGGGCCGTGCCGCCGACCCGATCGATCACCCGCTCCTGCAGCGCGCGCAGCAGTTTCGATTGCAGGCGGACATCCATCTCGGAGATTTCGTCGAGCAGCAGCGTGCCGCCATTGGCTTCCTCGAACCGGCCGATCCGGCGGGCGACGGCGCCGGTGAAGGCGCCCTTCTCGTGGCCGAACAGTTCGGATTCGAGCAGAGCTTCCGGGATCGCGGCGCAGTTGACCGAGACGAAGGGCCGGCTCGAACGGGTCGACTTCATATGGACGTGCCGGGCGAGCACCTCCTTACCGGTGCCGCTCTCGCCGGTGATCAGCACCGAGGCTTCCGACCGTGCGACCTGCTCGGCGAGCTTCACCACCCGCTCCATGGAGGCGTCACGCCAGACGAAAGCGCGTCCGTCCTCGGAGACCGCCTGCAACACGGCGGCGATCAATTCCGGATCGGGCGGCAGGGGAATGTATTCGCGGGCACCCGCCTGGATCGCGGCCACGGCCGCCTTGGCATCGGTGGCGACGCCGCAGGCGACCACCGGGGTGCGGATGCGCTCGTCGGCGAGCGCGGTCACGAGTTCGCGGATCGGCTGGCCCACATCGATCATGACGAGGTCGGCGCCCTTGGCGCGCAGCACGGCGAGACCCTGCGCCACCCCGTCCGCATGGGTCACGGCCGCGCCGCGACTCATGGCGATCTTCGAGGCGGTGACGAGTTCGCCGCTCAAGCGTCCGATGATGAGGAGCCGCATGGTCTATTATCCTGTGTCGGTGGAGCCTCGCGCAGCAGCGCGGCGGGCGGGATCAGTGGTCGCTCTTGATGATCTCGGTCATCGTCACGCCGAGGCGCTCCTCCACGAGGACGACCTCCCCGCGCGCGACGAGGCGGTTGTTGACGAAGATGTCGATGGCCTCGCCGACCTTGCGGTCGAGTTCCAGCACCGCGCCGGGCTGCAGCCGCAGCAGGTCGCCGATGGGCATGCGGGACGACCCCAGCACGGCCGAGACCATGACCGGGACATCGAAGACCTGTTCGAGATCGGCGGCGCTTTTCGGGGTGGTGGGCGCCTCACGAATCGATTCGGAGCCGAGCCCGTCGAAGGACGCGTCGCCGCCATTGAGAAGCGGCAGGCTGAAATCGTCGGCCATCAGGATCTTTCAAAGTCGCGCGTTACAGGGGGGGTCGTCGACGGATCAGGATTCGAGAGGATGGCCGATGGCTTCGAGCACGGCGGCCTCGATACGGGCACGGTCACGCACCACCCCGCCATCGGCCCATTCCATGCGGGCATCGCCGGGGGCGAGGTCGGGCTCCCCGAGGACGATCAGACGCCCTTCGAAGCCGCGCTCGCGGGCGAGGCTCTTCACCAGCGCCTCGACTTCGTCCACCAGTCTGTCGTTCACGCGCACGACGAGATGCGGCACACCGCGCAGGTGCTGCAGGGCGGCCCGCGCCGCGTCGCCGATCGCCGCCAGCGGATGGGCATCGAGGGCATCGCCGGCGATACGACGCGCCAGGGATACGGCGAAGGCCATGGCCTCCTCCTCGCGCGCCGCGTCCCGCGAATCCGCCTGGCCGATGAGGCCGGCGGCGGCGAGGCCGACGCGGGTGAGGGCATCCGCCATGCGAGCCTGGGCCTGGGCCTCGGCCTGGGCGCGCCCTTCCTGGACACCCCTCGCATGGGCCTGTGCCACGGCCTCGGCCAGGGCCGCCGCTTCCTTCGGCGAGACGGTCGCGCCCTCGCGCGGCCGGAAATCGGTGTCGAACAGGAACCGGCGGGCGTTCAATAGACCAGCTCCTCTTCGCTACTGGACTTGGCGATCATGATCTCACCCTTCTCGGCCAGTTCCTTGGCGAGCTCGGTCATCTTGGCTTGCGCCTCATCGACGTCCTTGAGCCGAATCGGCCCCAGCGAGCCCATCTCGTCGTTGATGTTCTTGGCCGCGCGGGTGGACATGTTCTTGAGGAAGAAGTTGCGCACGCGCTCGTCGGCGCCCTTGAGCGCGCGGCACAGGGTATCGGTGTCGACCTTGCGCAACAGCGTCTGCACGCTGCCCGCATCGAGCTTCAGAAGATCCTCGAAGGTGAACATGAGCTGGCGGATCTTCTTGGCCGAGCCGCGATTGGCCTGGTCCAGGGCCGCGAGGAACCGGCCCTCGGTCTGGCGGTCGAAGGCGTTGAACACGTCCGCCATCAATTCATGGGCGTCCCGCCGCGTGGTCTGCGCGATGGTCGAGACGAACTCGACGCGCAACGTCTCCTCGATATGGCGCAGGGCTTCCTTCTGCACGGTCTCCATCCGCAGCATGCGGTTGAGGACGTCGATGGCGAAATCCTCGGGCAGGATCGTCAGGACCTTGGCGGCGTAATCCGGCCGCACCTTCGACAGCACGACGGACACCGTCTGCGGGTATTCGTTGCGCAGGAACGAGGCGAGGATCTCGGGGTCGATCTGCGTTAGGCTCGCCCAGACCCGCTTGCCCGAAGCGCCCTTGATCTCCGCCATGATCGCCGAGACCTGCTCGGTGGGAAAGATCTTGAGAAGCAGCGATTCGGTGCGCTCGTAGTTCGAGGTGATGCCGCCGCCCGAGGAGAGCCGCGAGACGAAATCCACGATCAGCCTCTCGACGGTCTCCGCCTCCAATGATCCGAGCTGGACCATGGCGTGCGAGACCATCTTGACCTCTTCCTCGTCGAGCATCTGCCAGATCGGCGCGCCCTCCGTCTCGCCGAGGAGCAGGAGGAGCGCAGCCGCGCGCTGGGCGCCGGTCATGGCGTTCAAGCCCGCCTTGCCGAGTTCCTGATCCGGGATGACGCTCAACCCCGAGGACATGCCTCACTCCTCTTCACCGTTGTGGCTGCCGTTTCGAAGACCATTGCCCACCCGCTCAACTGTCGTGGATCCAGTTGCGCAGGACCTCTACCGTCTCGCTCGGACTGCCGCGGACCATGTCCACCACCCGTTGGACGGTCTCCGCCTGGACCTTGCCGTTCAGCTGCGCGAAGTCGACGAGGCGGGCGGTGGGGTTGTCGCGTGCCACCAGGACCTGGTCGGGGCCCGGCTCGCCGCCGGCCAGTGCCGGACCCGCCATCAGGATGGCCTGGGCGGGCTCCGAGGCGAGGACGCGGCGTAGAAGGGGACGGACCACGGCCATCAGCACGATCACGGTCAGGATCAGAAGCACGGAGAGTTCGACCATCCGCATGACGTCTTCCTTGGACGGCGCCAGGAACGACTGGATCAGCGACGGCTCGGTGAACTCGACGGGAGCGGGCGTCTCGGCGAAACGTAGGTTGACCACTTCGACCTGGTCACCCCGGTCCTTGTCGTACCCGATGGCGGTGCGGACCAGGGTGGCGATCCGCTCGATGTCGTTGGCGGGGCGCGGCTGATAGACGGGCCGGCCATCGGCCCCCGGCACGTAGGCGCCGTCGACGAGGACCGCCACGGACAGGCGCTTCAGACGTCCGCCTTCCTCGACGACCGTCTTGGTGACGCGGGAGATCTCGTAATTCGTGGTCTCCTCGTCCTTCTTCGTGGAATCCTTCGAGTTGGGATTCGGTGTTGGCTGGTTGGCGCCCGGCAATTCGTTGCCGACCGTTACGGCGCCCTCTGTCCCCCCGGTGAGCGCGCTTTCGCTGCGGGTCTGGGTCGAACGGATGACTTTGCTCTCTGGATCGAAGGTCTCCGAACGGCTCTCTATGCGGTTCCGGTCGAGCTCCGCGGTGACCTGCACCCGCGAGCGACCCGTGCCGACGATACCGGCCACTATCTCTTCGATCTGGGACCGCAGACGGCGCTCGAGGCCGACCTGCTTCTCCTCCATGCCGGCGCCGGTCTCGGCCTCAGCACCCCGTGCCCCGTCCGCCAGCAGGCGGCCGCGCTCGTCGACGATGGAGATCCGCTCGGGCTTCAGGCCTTCCACCGCCGAGGCGGCGAGGTGACGGATGGCGCGGACCTGGGACGGGTCCATGTCGCCGACGAGCTTGAGCACGATGGCGGCGCTCGGCAATTCGCGGTCGCGCTCGAACAGGCGGCGCTCCGGTATGACGAGGTGCACGCGCGCGGCCTGGACCCGGCCGATGGCCCGGATCGAGCGTGCGAGCTCGCCCTCGAGCGCGCGCAAATGATTGACGTTCTGAACGAAATTGGTCGACGAGAACGCATCGCCCTTGTCGAAGATCTCGTAGCCGACGCCGGAGGCGCTGGGCAGACCCTTGCCGGCAAGGTCCATCCGCAGGCGCGGCAGGTCGGCCCGAGGCGCCATGATGGTCTGGCCGGCATCGCCCCGTGTTTCGTATTTGATGCCGCGCGCATCGAGGTCGCGGATCACGGCACCCGAATCCTGCATCGACAGGTCGGCGAAGAGGACACCCATATCGGGCTTCGAGACGCGCAGGATGACGAAGGCGAAGAAGCCGATCAACGTCAGCGTCACGGCCGCCATGGCCGCGAGCCGTGCCGGTCCCAACTTCGTCACCAGTTCGAGAACCGACTTCACGACGCGACGTACCCACCCGAACCGGAGCGACGGAAGGGCCGCGCTCACTCGGCAAAATTTGCCCAGGCCGTGGTTAGCGTTCGGTTAACGATTGTCTTAACGAATGAAAAAAGGGTGTGGCTCGGTCCTGCCGCGGCGGTCCCTGTAACGAAAGAACCGCGCCCTTGAGGGGGCGCGGTTCTTTCGTGGATCGACGGTGGTCCGAGGCATTGTCTCGGCATCCGGAGCGGACGCCGAACTCCATTGACCTCAGTGGCGGTAATGCTGGATGCGGGTTGTACGCAATCCGGCGAGACCGTGCTGGTCGATGGAGAACTGCCAGCTCAGGAATTCCTCGGTGGTGAGGGTATAGCGCTGGCAGGCTTCCTCGAGACTGAGAAGTCCGCCACGTACGGCTGCGACGACTTCCGCCTTCCGGCGGATAACCCACCGTCTGGTCGTGGTCGGCGGAAGATCGGCAATGGTCAACGGACTGCCATCTGGCCCGATGACGTATTTGACTCTCGGGCGGCTTGGTTCGGTCATGATACGCTCTACAACTCGACTGACCTGTCGAGCCAGGAAGGTACTTGCGCCCGCTTAAGATATGTTGAAGCGGATCGATTGCATCTGATTCGTTTTTTCCACGATCATGTGGACAACCCGGCTCCGATGTTCTGAACGCTCGATATCGGCAGCCGCGAATTGCCAATCAGCAGCACCGGTTCTGTACCGCTGAGATCGACGCCATCGACTTTTCCGGCAACCTGCGTATCGACGCTAACCTGTGCACCAGTGGCGTCGAAGGCATCGATCTTGATCGAGTAGCTGCCGTTTGCGGAGGTGAAACCCGAGGTGGATCGACCGTCCCAGGCGAAAGTCTGCGCACCCGCGGTCAGCGCCTTCGACTGTGTCGCCACCACGTTGCCCTTGGCATCGCTGATCGTCATCGTCGCCTGTTTGGCGGCCCGCGCCGGGGTCAGCGTCCAGACCGCCGAACCATCCTTCAGGTTGGCGACCCGCCCGTCCGCCGTCACGCTCTGACCGATGAAACCGGTCGCTGCGGCGGCGCTGGACGCCTTCGCATTGTTGAGGATCGAGTCCAACCGGTCGTTCGACTTCAGCTGTTGCTCGACGCCGGCATATTGCACGAGCTGCTGCGTGAACTGGTTGGTGTCCAGCGGGTCCATCGGATTCTGGTTCTTCAGCTGTGTCGTCAGCAGGGTCAGGAACTGCTGGAAATTACCGGCGATCTCCTGCGAAGCGCCGGTGGCGGTATTCGGGTTCGTGATGGAGGAGCTGCTCGAAGCTCCGGTGATGCCCGATGTCATGGCAGTGTCCTCAGATTCGGATGTCGAGACCGCCGAGACCGCGCAGCATTCGCAGCGGCACGGCGTCGTTGGGAAGGCGTTGTTCTTTCAGGTCGGAGCCGCCGTTGCCGGAACGGCCGTCACGGCTGCCCCCGCCATCCCGCTCGGCGCCGTTGCCCCCGGTGGAGCCGGTGTCGCTGCGCAGGGACAGATTGATGCCGACCTCACCCGCGTCGAAACCCGCCTGTGACAGGGCCTGTTGCAGGTTGCCGACATCGCGTTGCAGCAGGGCCAGGGTCTCCGGCCGATCGACCGTGAGATGCGCAGTGACCGTGCCGTTGTCCTTGTCGATGTCGAGATTCACGTCGATCCGTCCGAGATCCTTGGGATCGAGGCTGATCTCGAAACGGTTGGACCCGGCCAACGACCGCAGCCCAATGGTCATCGCCACCGCGCCGAGGGGCACCGGCACAGCTTGGGCCTGGGGGAGGATGGCGGCGGGATCAAGCGCGGGCGCGGGAAGCGGGGCCGCCGGCGCAGGGCCGAACGGCGTGGCTGGGGCTGAAGCGAGATCGCCGGAGGCCATTGCCGAACCGGAGGCGAACTCATCGAAAGCCTTGACCGATATGGTCTCGCGCTCGGAAGAAGCCGAGCGGTCGGTTCCGAGTGCGGGGAGGGCGGCAAGGCGACCATCGGGGGCTCTCGCAGCACCGATGCCGTGTGAAACGATTTCGCCAGTGTTCGGAGGGGGCGCGGCACCGGCCTGTGTCGCCATCGCGGGGGCGTTCGCCGCGGGCGGAGGCGCGACGGATTCGGGCGGAGCGAAGGCGAGAGTCATCATGCCGGTCGCATTGGGCACCATACCGTCCGCTGGGACCGCCACGTCCTCGCTCGGCTCATCCGCCGTCGTGATCGGGTTGGCCTCCGCAGGCTCAGAGACGATGGCCTGAACCGGAGCGGTCGCGGCCGCCTGTACCATTGTCGAGGGAGGCAAGGTCGAGGAAGGTAAGGCACTTCCGGTCTGAACCCGGGAGGCGGACAGACGACCGTTTCCCGCAATGGGCAGCAAGGCTTGACCCGGCGGAGCGTCCGGGACCTGCCCCTGACGAGCCTGCACGGGCGAAGGTTCGGCGCCGTCGATGATCGGCAAGCCTGCCTTGCCACCTTGCTGCGGCATTTGAGCTGGCTTGGCGACAACATTGGTCTGCTGCTCGCTCAGCCACGGGAAACCGCCAAGGCCGGCCTCGCTCGGCGGCGTCGCCGGATCCTCGTCCTCTCGGGCTCGCGGCAGTCCTGTCTCGGCCGCATCCGCCATCTGTCCTGCGGCACTGTCTGTCGAAGGCTGTGACGACGGGATCGTAGCCTTTGCCAACCGGACCAGATCCGAGATCGGCAAGGCGGATTGCGCGATCGCCGAACCCAGCGACGCCGTAGCGACAGGTTTGGCTGCAGCGACAGGTTTGGCTGCTGCACCGTCTCGGATCGCCGCCTTCGGCTCTGCCGCTCCGCTTGAGACCGGTATCGCGCCCGAGCTTGGCCCTTCGACCGGGATGCTGAAACGTTCGAGGCCATCGGAAGCGGCCGAAAGAGGCATGGCGGGACGCGCGGCGACCGCGCTCGCCAACCGCACGCCCTTTTCTCCGCTGATCGACGTGGTGGCCATGGGGCGTCATCTCCTCGCCCCCACCGCGCAAACTTCGAGCCACGGCCCACACGCCGCAACCCGTTGATTTAACAGCAACATTTTTCCAAGCCTTTTGAATCTTACCGACGTGACCCGGCGAAATCGTCCCCGTCCCGGCAGGATTTGCCGGGTTCAGTGCTCCGGTATGCGAGCCCCGCCTCGCGCGTGCCTGGAAGTTCGACCTCAGGATCGCTATAGACTCCGCATATGCGGGCGCTGCGGCCTGCCGGCGAACCCGTGACGTGATGAACTCCCTCGACCTCCCCAAGGCCCCGCACGAGACACGTGTCGTCGTCGCCATGTCCGGCGGCGTGGATTCCTCCGTGGTGGCAGGCCTGCTCAGCCAACAGGGCTACGATGTCGTTGGGATCACGCTGCAGCTCTACGACCATGGGGCGGCGGTCCATCGCAAGGGTGCCTGCTGCGCCGGCCAGGACATCCACGATGCGCGCCGGGTCGCCGAGACGCTCGGCATCCCGCACTACGTCCTCGATTACGAGGACCGCTTCCGGGAATCGGTGATCGACCGTTTCGCCGAGAGCTATCTGGCCGGCGAGACGCCGATCCCCTGCGTCGAGTGCAACCGCTCGATCAAGTTCCGCGATCTTCTGGCCACCGCCCGCGACCTCGATGCCGACGTGCTGGCGACCGGCCATTACGTGGCCAGTCGCCCCCTCGAAGCCGGCGGGCGCGGTCTCTACCGCGCCCTGGATCCGGCCCGCGACCAGAGCTACTTCCTCTACGCCACCACAGCCGAGCAGCTCGATTTCCTGCGTTTCCCCCTGGGCGAACTGCCGAAGGACGAGACCCGTCGCCTCGCCCGCGAACTCGGCCTCGCCATTGCCGAGAAGGCCGACAGCCAGGACATCTGCTTCGTGCCCCAGGGGCGCTACGCCGACGTCATCGCCAAGCTGCGGCCGGATGCGGCGCGCGCCGGCGACATCGTCGATCTCGAAGGTCGCGTGCTCGGCCAGCATGACGGCATCATCCATTACACAATCGGGCAGCGGAAGGGCCTTCGCCTCGCCGTCGGAGAGCCGCTCTACGTGATCCGCCTGGAGCCGGGTTCCGCCCGCGTGGTGGTGGGTCCGCGTTCCGCCCTGGCCACCAGCCGCATCCGGCTCGACGACTTGAACTGGCTCGGCGGCATGCCCCCCGGCGGGGTCGTCGACATGCCGGTGGCCGTGCGGGTCCGCTCGACCCGGGAGCCGCGAGCCGCGCATCTGACGGTCGATCGGGACGGGGCGGCCGCCGAGGTCGTCCTGGCCACACCGGAAGACGGCGTCTCTCCGGGCCAGGCCTGCGTCATTTATGCCGATGACGGCCCACGCTCACGTGTGCTCGGCGGCGGCACCATTCGTCGCATCGACGCGTTGGCAGCCGGAGCGGCGCAAGCCGCCTGACGCCGACCCGCAGACCCGAGCCAAAACCTTCCCATCCGCAGGATCTAGAGACGATATGCTGAGCGAGCCGCAGGCCGGTCCGAGCACGGCCCTGATGCGCAAGGCCTATGCCCGTTGGGCACCGGTCTACGACGTCGTCTACGACAAGCTGACCGAGCCTGCCGCGCGCGATGCGGTGATGGCCGCCACCGCCTGCGGGCCGCGCATCCTGGAGGCCGGCGTCGGCACCGGCTTGTCCCTTGGCTATTATCCGCCGGGCAGTTTCGTCTGCGGCGTCGATCTCTCCGAAGACATGCTGAAGCGCGCCCGCGCCAAGGTACTCCGCCGCCGGCTCACCCATGTCCGCGGTCTTCAAGTGATGGATGTGTGCCGTCTCGGCTATGCCGATGCCAGCTTCGATGCCGTGGTCGCGCAGTTCCTGATCACCCTGGTGCCCGACCCGGAGGCCGCCTTGTCGGAATTCCTCCGGGTGGTGCGGCCGGGCGGAGAGATCGTGCTCGCCAACCATTTCGGCCAGACCAAGGGGGCCGTGGCCAAGGTCGAGGAAATCGTGGCGCCGCTCTGCACCAAGATCGGCTGGTCCTCGGCGTTCAAATCGACCCGGATCGAGGCCTGGGCTCAGCGCAACGGCGTCGAGTTCATCGGCGTCTCACCGACCTTTCCCGGTGGATTCTTCAAGATCCTGAGGATGCGGAAGGCCGGCTGATCCGGCGCGGCGAAGCGGGGACATGACACGCAACTCGAGCGGCGCGCTCCGACGTGCCATGCGGTGGCTGCCCGTCCTCGCCCTGGTGGCCCTGTCGCTGGGTGTGCTCGTCTCCGGAGCGCCGCATCTCTTCAGCCTGGACCGCCTGCTGTCCTATCGCGCAGCGCTCATGGAGGCGGTGGCCGAGGACCGGTTGCGGTCCATCGGGATCGCCTGCCTCGTCTATATCGGCTGCGTGATCGTGTCCGTGCCCGCCTCGCTGGTGCTGACCATCCTGTCGGGCTTTCTGTTCGGGACGACTACCGGGGCGGGGATCGCTCTCGTCTCGGCGACGACCGGGGCGGCCATCGTCTTCTCCATCGGCCGTGGTCCGATGTCCGAGTTTCTCGTCACCCGCGCCGGACCGCGCCTCGGACGTCTGGCCGCCGGATTTCGCGACGACGCGTTCGGCTACATCCTCGTCCTGCGGCTCCTGCCGATCTTTCCGTTCTGGATGACCAACCTCGCCCCGGCGGCCTTCGGCGTATCCCTGCGCACCTTCGTGCTCGCCACGTTTCTTGGCCTGGCCCCCGGCGCCTTCGTCTATGCGGCGGCCGGAGCGGCGATCGAGGACGTCATCGCGGCCAACGAAGCCGCCAAAGCGGCCTGCCTGGAGAGCGGCGCCGTCGCGTGCGACGAGGCCCTGTCCCTGCGGTCGCTGGTCACCGTCAAGACAGCCGCGGGCCTCGGCGGGATCGCCGCCTTCGCGCTCCTCTCCATCGCGTTGAGACGCCGCTTCGCCCGCAGACGCGCGGGTCCGTCCTAGCCCCTCACGCCAGATCCCCATTGCGGGGGTACTCGACGGGGCCGCGCGCGAAGCGTAACCGTCATGCAAACAACAAGATCGACATGTGTCGTTCGACGCCGAGGGAACGGAATACCGGTGCTGGCCCGGTGCCGCGCCGGAGCAACCGGGACGAGCAAAGAAACCCGGGAGCAGGGATGATCGGGACCCCGTGATGGACGCGACGCCACGCGCCGACATGGAAACACCTGTCCCCGTCGCAGCGGAGGCTCGGGCGGGGATCGGCCGACATCTCGGCCTGTCGGGCCGGCTGTTCCTCGTGACCATCGCCTTCGTCGCCCTCGTCGAAATCCTAATCTACGTGCCCACCGTCGCGAATTACCGGCGCATGTGGCTGTCGGACCGGATCGCCGCCGCGCAGATCGCCGCTCTGGTCCTCGATGCCTCGCCGGATCAGCATGTCTCGGATGAACTGGCCCGGCATCTTCTGAAGGGTGTCGGCGCCAGCGCCATCGCGGTTCGCGGCGACGGCACACGCCGCCTGCTCGCGGTGGACGCCGTGCCGTCGGAGGTCACCGGCCATGTCGATCTGCGCTCGCATGACTGGATCACCTCCATCGGGGGGGCATGGCGGACCGTTTTCTCCGAGAATCAGGGTCCGATCCGGGTCATTGGCCATGGGCGGGACGGGTTCGACCTGGTGGAGATCCTGCTCGACGAGGCGCCCCTGCGCGAGGCGCTGATCGACTTCGCCGATCGTCTGCTGCTCTCGTCGCTGGCGATCGCCGCCACGGTGGCCGGCCTCGTCTTTCTGATGCTGCAGCGGATCATCGTGCGGCCGGTTCGGCGCCTCGCCCGCAACATCACGGAATTCGCGGACGATCCCCAGGGGAGCGACCGCATCATCACACCCTCGCGCAGGACCGACGAGATCGGCCACGCTGAGGTGGCCCTGGCCCGCATGGAGACGGCGCTCGCGGGCGAGCTACGCCAAAAGCGCCGCCTCGCCGAGCTTGGCCTGTCGGTGAGCAAGATCAACCACGAGCTGCGCAACCTCCTCACCACCGCCCAGCTGCTCGGAGACCGTCTTGAGACGGTGTCCGACCCGGCGGTGGAGCGTATCGCCCCCCGCCTCCTCGCCACGCTCGGCCGGGCGATCCGTTTCTGCGAGGAGACCTTGGCCTATGGTCGGGCGACCGAGGCAATGCCGCAGCGGCGCACAATCCAGCTCGCACCGCTGCTGGCTGAACTGTCCGATCTGGCGAGGCTCGACGACGCGTCACGCGTGACGATCCGCGTCGTATGCGAGCCGGATATCGAGGTGGAGATCGATCCGGACCAGTTCTCGCGCGCGCTCACCAACATCGTGCGCAACGCCGTGCAGGCCATGGGCGCCGAGAAAGCCGGAGCGCCCGATCCGGTCATCGAGATCGAGGCCAGCCGCCACGGTAAGCCGGGTTCGGGAAACCTGACCGTTGTCGTCTCGGATAACGGACCCGGGCTTCCCGAACGGGCGCGAGCGAACCTGTTCGCGCCCTTCGAGGGGTCGATGCGCGCGGGGGGGACGGGGCTCGGCCTGCCGATCGCCGCCGAGTTGATCCAGCTTCAGGGCGGGCGTCTCACCCTCGATGAGACGCAAGAACGCGAGGGCGCCCGCTTCCGGATCGTGATCCCGGACCGCGCGCCGACTTCGCTCTGAGCTTATTCCGCCGCCGCCAGGGTCAGGCCCGGCACGGTGATGCCGATGTCGCGAAGCAGTTCCGCATCGGCGTCGGTCTCGTTATTGGCCGTGGTGAGAAGACGCTCACCGTAGAAGATCGAGTTCGCGCCGGCGAGGAAGCATAGGATCTGCGCTTCGCGGGTGAGCCCCTTGCGGCCGGCGCTGAGACGCACACGCGCCTTCGGCATGACGATGCGGGCGGTGGCGCACATCCGGACGAGATCGAGCGGGTCCACGGGCGGACGGTCCTCGAGAGGTGTCCCCTCGACGGCCACCAGGGCGTTGATCGGAACGCTCTCGGGATGGGGGGCGTGGTTGGCGAGCACCTGGAGCATCGCCGCGCGGTCCTTCACGCCCTCGCCCATGCCGACGATGCCGCCGCAACAGACGCCGATCCCGGCATCGCGCACGTTCTGAAGGGTGTTGAGGCGATCCTCGTAGGTCCGCGTCGAGATGATGTCGCCGTAGAAATCCGGGCCGGTATCGAGGTTGTGGTTGTAGGAGGTCAGCCCGGCCTCGGCGAGGCGCCCGGCCTGGGATGGGGTGAGCATGCCGAGCGTGACGCAGGCTTCCATTCCGAGGCCGCGGACACCGCGCACCATGGAGAGGACCGCATCGAATTCCGGCCCGTCCTTGGGCTGGCGCCAGGCGGCACCCATGCAGAAACGATGGGCCCCGGCGGCTTTCGCGGCGGCGGCCTCCTTCAGCACCTTGTCCACCGCCATCAGGCGCTCACGCGGCAGGCCGGTGCCCTTGTGATGCGCCGATTGTGGACAATAGGCGCAATCCTCCGGACAGGCGCCGGTCTTGATCGACAGCAGGGCGGCGCGCTGGATATCGGCCGGGTCGTTATGCGCGCGGTGGACCTGTGCCGCCCGGAACACGAGGTCGAGGAGCGGCAGGTCGTGGATCGTCTGGATCTCCGCCACGGTCCAATCGTGCCGGATCGCAGGGATCGCGGTGGCGGGGAAGGGGGCGAGGGGGGCCACGGTGTCAGTCATGGCCCCATGAGGCGAATCTTCGCCGGAAAATCAAGCCGGGCCGGCCGCATGACCCGATGCATTTGGCTTCAGGCCGGCCAGGATAGCCCCCTCACGCCGTCTTGCCGCGCAATCCCGACAGGCCCGACCAGAGGGGCGCGATGAGGTAACTCGTGATCGGAATCAGCGCAGCGCCGACCACCAGACCGACGATGCCGGAGCCGATGGCGGTGACGATCCATTCGACGACGGGTCCGACCGGCGGCACCATCTTCGCGCTGCCGGCAGCGGCTTCGTGGATCACGTGGGCGACCTGGGGCAGGCCGTAACCTTCGAGACCATGGACGAGGATGCCGCCGCCGACCCAGATCATCGCGGCTGTACCGATGATGGCCAGAAGCTGCAGGAAGACCGGCATGCCCTTGACCAGGGCACGGCCGAAGCCGCGGATCGCGCTGCCGAACACGGACGCCGAATTGTTCTTCGCCATCGCGACCCCGGCATCGTCCGCCTTCACGATGAGCGCCACGCCGCCATAGACGAATACCGTGATGCCGATGGCGACGACCGCGAGCACGATCGCCTTCGTCCAGATGCTGCCTTCCGGGAGGGAGGCCAGGGAAATTGCCATGATCTCGGCCGACAGGATGAAATCCGTCTTGATCGCGCTGGAGACCTTGCGCGCTTCCATAGCCGCGCCGTCGCCGGCATCGGCGTCGAGCTTGGCCTCATGCGCATGCGCCTTGTGCGGGAACAGCGCCTCGTAGACCTTCTCAGTGCCCTCGTAGCAGAGATAGGCCCCGCCGAGCATGAGCAGCGGGGTGATGGCCCAGGGGGCGAAGGCCTGCAGCAACAGGGCCGCCGGCAGCAGGAACAGCATCTTGTTGCGCAGCGAACCGATGGCGATCTTGCCCACGATCGGCAATTCGCGCTCGGCCGCGAAGCCCACGACGTAGCGCGGCGTCACGGCGGCGTCGTCGATGACGACCCCCGCCGCCTTCGCACCGGCCTTGGCGGCTTGCCCGGCGACGTCGTCGAGGGAAGCGGCCGCGACCTTGGCGAGCCCCGCGATGTCGTCGAGGAGGGCGATCAGTCCGATGCTCAAGGTTAGGTCCTTCCAACTGCCATGGGCCGGGCCGCGCGACGCAGGTTACCGGCCAAGCTGCCTCTAGCAGAGGAGACGAGCGAGCGGGGATTTCGATCCCCGCCCCGTTTCAATGAGTCGGTTCGCCGGCCGCGACCTTCGCGGTCCAATCGTCGAAGGCGACGATTTCCTGCCGCTGCTCACCGAGGCCGGTGATGCCGAGGGTCATCACGTCCCCGCTCTTGAGGAAACGCGGAGGCTTGCGCGCCATGCCGACGCCAGGGGGCGTTCCCGTGGTGATCACGTCGCCCGGCTCCAGCATCATGAAATGCGAGAGATAGGCGACGATCTGGGCGACGTCGAAGATCATCCTCGAGGTCGACCCGGTCTGCATCCGCTCGCCGTTCACGTCGAGCCAGATGTCGAGGGCCGCCGGGTCGGGGATCTCGTCCAGCGTCACCAGCCAGGGCCCGAGGGGGCCGAAAGTCGGGCAGCCCTTGCCCTTGCTCCATGTCCCGCCGCGATCGAACTGGTACTCCCGCTCGGAGACGTCGTTGCAGAGGCAGAGGCCGGCCACATAGGACAAAGCCTCGTTGGCATGGACGTAGGATGCACGTGCGCCGATGACGATGGCGAGCTCCGCCTCCCAATCCGTCTTGGCCGACCCTTTCGGCAGAATGACCCGGTCGTTGGGACCGGAGATGCAAGACGGCGCCTTGTTGAAGACGATCGGCTCGGCCGGGATATCCGCGCCGATCTCCGCCGCGTGATCGGTATAGTTCAGCCCGATGGCGATGAAGTTGCGCGTTCCGCCGACACAGGGACCGAGGCGTGTCTCCGGCGACAAGAGCGGCAAGGTTTCGGGATCGAGGGACCGCAGCCGCTCCAGCGACGTCGTCGCGAGGGCGGAACCGGAAATATCGCGCAGGACACCGGACAGATCCCGCAATCCGCCCTGAGCATCGATCAGACCCGGCTTCTCGTCGCCCACATCACCATGACGCACCAGTTTCATCGGCTCTCACTCCCCTTCGATCGATGGACTGGCACTGAGATCGGTCCCACTACCGTCCCTGGCAAGGTGTCGAGGCCGGACACGCGCATGTTGCATAATTCATACACTGCTCGGGAAACCCGCCAGAATACGCATTTTCTTGCATGAACGCCGATACGTAAATCCGACAGTTTAGATGTGAACTATCTACCGCGATGCTTTTCGGTGACACAAGCCGATGATGTCATCAGATGCATCCTCAAAGTAAACCTCAGATTAGGAAACGATTAACACCTCAACTAACATGGATTGCACAGACCGACCAAGAACGGCACTCTTCTGCTCAAGATGCGGGCCGGGGATCACTCTACGGTAAATCCGAGCATCGTAAGCAAGGGTCGGGAAGAGGACATGGCCATGACGATTCGCAACGCGGCTCTGGCGGGAATTTCTACCGTGCTCCTGACCCTGACGGCGGGGGGAGCCCTGGCCGGCGCGTTCGGTATCCGCGAACAGAGCACCCTTGCCGAAGGTCAGGCTTTCGCCGGTGCGGCATCCGGCTCCGGAGGCGTCTCGTCGATGTTCTGGAACCCGGCCACGATCACCATGAACCCCGGCTGGGTCAGCGAGCAGAATCTCAGCTTTATCAACCTCTCCTCCAAGATCACCCCGACCGACGGCACCTCGCCGTTATTCGCGCCACTGGGCGGCAGCGGCGATATCGGCCAGGGAGCCGTGATCCCGGCCGGCGCCACCTCCTATCAGCTGACCGACAGGCTCTGGATCGGTATCCATACCGGCGCTCCGTTCGGCCTCGTGACCAAGCCCCGCGATGACTGGGCCGGTGAAGTCTATGGACGGTCGAGCCGAATCTTCTCGCTCTCGTTCAACCCGACCATCGGCTTCAAGGTCAACGAGTGGCTCTCGATCGCCGCCGGGCCGAACATCGAGTATTTCCGCCTGACCCTTCGCCAAGCCTTCCCGCTCTCGTTCAGCCCTCTCATCGCCCCCAATGCCTCGTTGAAAGGCGAGTCCTGGGGCGTCGGATTCACGGCGGGCGTGCTCATCACCCCCTGGGCCGGGACGGCTTTGGGCGTCGGCTATCGCTCCTCCGTGCATCACGACATCGAGGGCGCCTTCCTATTGCCGGGGCCGGCGGCCTTCCTGAGCCAGCAGGCGACCGCCAACCTCAACACCCCGGAAAAGCTGAGCGTCGGCCTGACCCAGGCCGTCAGCCCGGTCGCCCGTGTCAATCTCGGTTTCGAGTGGGACAATTGGTCGAGGCTCGGCGATGTCGGCATCGTCGGCCGCACCACCGGCGGCATCGCGACCACGCTGCCCCTGAACTACAAGGACGGCTACACCTATTCCGTCGGCGGCGAGTACGATTGGTCGCCGGCCCTTACCGTTCGGGCCGGTCTCGCCTACGAACAATCGCCCATCGATTTCTCGAACCGCTCGGTGCGGCTGCCCGACAGCGACCGCTTCAACGTCTCGCTCGGCGGCAGCTATCGCTGGAGCGAGAAGCTGACCCTGAACATCGCCTATTCCCACCTCTTCCTCGTGGGCGATTCGAAGCTCCTCGCTGGGCCGGGCCGCGACTACAACTTCCGCGACATCCCCTTCGCGGCCGATACGAGCGGCAGCGCGGACATCGTTTCAGTGGGCTTCCGCTACGTCTTCGGAACGCCGGCCGCTCCGATCGCTCCCGCGCCGCTGGTGCGGAAATTCTGAGGGTCCTCGACCGGAACACCGCGGCTTTGAGGAGAACTTCCCCCCTCGACCTCATCCTGAGGTGCAGCGATAGCCGCCCCGAAGGAGCCCTCCAGACACCGTTGCGCGAACTGGAGGGCTCCCTCGAAGCCTACGCTCCGTCACCTCAGAATGAGGTGACGGAGATTCGAAAAAAGGCAGTCGAACACCTGTCAGCCGGCTGCACGAGCCACCGACGGTCGCGTTCTCGACCCGGTCATTCGATCCGATCACGCCTTCATGCGGACATAGGTCCCGGGCGCCGGCCCGAGGGAGGCGAGGCCTCCTTCTCCCGGAATCCGGGCAGGCACGCGGGCGGGCGCCTGCTTTTCCAGCCATTCGAACCAATAGGGCCACCACGACCCCTTGTGCTCGGTCGCCGCCGAGATCCAATCCTCCAGGCGTCCCTTGGCCGCCCCGCCGGTCCAGTACCCGTATTTCGGCTTGGAAGGCGGGTTGACCACGCCGGCGATGTGACCCGACCCGGCCAGCACGTAGTCGACCGGCCCGCCGAACTTGGACGACCCTTCGAAGACCGAGATGGCGGGGGCGATGTGATCCTCGCGGGTGGCGAGGTTGAAGATCGGCACCTTCACCTTCTTCAGGTCGAGACGCACGTTCCCGAGGATCATGCGGCCTTGAGCGAGGGTGTTATCGAGGTAGCAATTGCGCAGGTAGAACGAATGGTTGGCCGCCGGCATCCGCGTGGCGTCCGCGTTCCAGTAGAGGAGGTCGAAGGCCGAGGGCGTCTGCCCCTTCACGTAGTTGTTGACCACGTAGGACCAGATCAGGTCGTTCGGGCGCAGCATGTTGAAGGCGGCCGCCATGCCGGAGCCTTCGAGGTAGCCGCGTTTCTTCATGCGGGCTTCGATGCCGCGAATCTGCTCCTCGTCGGCGAAGACCTTCAGATCGCCGGCATGGGTGAAATCCACCTGCGTCGTCAGGAAGGTGGCGCTCTTGATCCGCTTGTTGCCGGTGGCCGCCTGCATGGCCAGGGTCACCGCCAGCAGAGTGCCGCCGACGCAATATCCTGCCGCCGCGACCTCGCTCTCGCCGGTGGCGACACCGATCGCGTCGATGGCCGCCTCGATGCCCTCGCGCATGTAGCTCTCGAAATCCTTGTCGGCATGGCGCTCGTCGGGGTTCACCCACGAGATGCAGAAGACCGTGAGGCCCTGCGACACCATCCAGCCGATCAGGCTTTTCGACGGGTTGAGATCGAGGATGTAGAACTTGTTGATCCAGGGCGGCACGATCAGGAACGGGCGCTTCAGCACCGTCTCGGTGATCGGCGAATACTGGATCAGTTCCATCAGGTCGTTGCGGAACACCACCTTGCCGGGGGACACGGCGACGTTGACGCCGACCTCGAACCCGGACGGATCGGTCTGGCGGACGCGCAGCTGACCTTTGCCAGCTTCGATATCCTCCGCGAGCATCTTCATGCCGCGCACGAGATTGGCGCCGTTCTCCTGCAGCGTATGCCGAATCAGTTCGGGATTGGTCATCACGAAATTGGACGGCGAGAGCGCGCCGACGATCTGCCGGAGGTAGAACTGGGCCTTGTGGCGCGTATGCTCGTCGATCCCATCGGCCTCGTCGACGAGCTCCTCGGCCCAGCGGGAGGTGATGAGGTAGCTCTGCTTGATGAAGTCGAAGATCGGGTTGGTAGACCATTCGGCATGTTTGAAGCGGTTGTCCTTCGCCTCGGGCAAAGCCACGGGCGGGGCTTCCTCGCCCTGGAGGCGATGCCAGGTCGAGCCCCACAGGGTGATGAACGCGTCGCTGAGCTTCTTCTGGGCTTCGAGGGACTTCTGCGGATCGACCATCCAACGCTCGGCGACGGTGCCGAGGGTCTTGACGACGTCGTTGACCTCTTCCGGGGGCTTGGCCAGTTCGGGGTCGAGCGGGTCGGCCTGGCTGATTGGCTTCATGTAGGCGCCGGCAGTCCGGGTGAACTCCTCGATCAGCAACGTCGCGTTGCGGGACAAGGCGTCGATATCGGGAAGCGGTGTCGTCCTGTCGGTCGTCACGCGTGGATTTCCCCTCTATTCCGTGGGACGGCCCGGCCGAACCGTCCTCGTTCTCGACAAATTAACGCGGCACCTCGACTTTCCGCCAGGGCGCGGCTTACGTTTCAGGTCATTATGTCAGAGCCTTCATCACGGAATCACAGGCGGTGCGGCTTTGCTCCGCGCTTCGCCCTCGTCCTCGGCGGACTTCTCGCCGCAGGAGGATGCTCCGGCGACCTCAACGCCATGCGCGGCGCCTATACGCTCGCCGGCGGAGGGCCGAAAGATGTGAAGGCGCCCGACTTCGTGGTGCAGTCCCGCAAGACCGACGCCGATTACCTGCCCGTCGGCGTCGCAGCACCCGCCAGACCCATCAGCGCCCGCACCGCCGAGGGGACCAAGAGTCTGGAGAACGATCTGATGGGCGCTCGTGGGCGTAACGAGGCCAAGGGCCGCGCCGCCGAGAGCGCCGCCCGCGCCACCGGCCAGATCCAGCCTGCACAATAACGGTCGGCTCCGGGCCGCCGAAATGGTAGACAGGCCGACCACGTCAGAGTGATGACAGTTTTGAACGCGCGAATCATGCGATTCGCGCATCGGACCCCGTGAAGCCCATGACCGATTTTCACCGCATCAAGCGCCTGCCCCCCTACGTGTTCGAGCAGGTCAACCGGATCAAGGCCCAGGCGCGCGCCAATGGCGCCGACATCATCGATCTCGGCATGGGCAATCCCGATCTCGACGCCCCGCGTCATGTCATCGCCAAGCTGGTGGAGACGGCGGGCAGGCCGCGCACGGACCGCTACTCGTCCTCGAAGGGCATCGCCGGTCTGCGCCGCGCCCAGGCGAATTATTACAAGCGCCGCTTCGGCGTGAGCCTGAACCCCGACACGCAGGTGGTGGCGACGCTCGGCTCGAAGGAGGGCTTCGCCAACATGGCGCAGGCGATCACCGCGCCGGGCGACGTCGTGCTGGTACCGAATCCGAGCTACCCGATCCACGCCTTCGGCTTCCTGATGGCGGGCGGCGTGATCCGCTCCGTGCCGGCCGAGCCGACCCCGGCCTTCTTCCCGGCCGTCGAGAAGGCCATGCAGCACTCGATCCCGAAGCCGGTGGCGATCGTGGTCTGCTACCCCTCGAACCCCACGGCCTACGTCGCGAGCCTCGATTTCTACCGGGACCTCGTCGCCTTCGCCAAGCGCCACGAAATCATCATCCTGTCGGACCTCGCCTATGCGGAGGTCTATTTCGACGGCGAGCCGCCGCCCTCTGTTCTGGAAGTGCCGGGCGCGATCGACTGCACGGTGGAGTTCACCTCGCTCTCAAAAACCTTCTCCATGGCCGGCTGGCGCATGGGCTTCGCTGTCGGCAACGAGCGCCTACTCGCGGCGCTGACACGCGTGAAATCCTACCTCGATTACGGCGCCTTCACGCCGATCCAGGTCGCGGCGACGGCCGCCCTGAACGGCCCGGAAGATTGCATCGTCGAGATGCGCGGGATCTACAAGAAACGCCGGGACGCGCTGATCGAGTCGTTCGACAAGACCGGCTGGAAGATCCCGAGCCCGTCGGCCTCGATGTTCGCCTGGGTGCCGATTCCGGAAAAGTATCAGAGCCTCGGCAGCCTGGAATTCTCCAAGCTGCTTCTCGAGAAGTCGGACGTCGCGGTGGCGCCGGGTATCGGTTTCGGCGAACACGGCGACAATTACGTCCGTATCGCGCTGGTCGAGAACGAGCAGCGCATCCGTCAGGCGGCCCGAAATATTCGCCGTTTCTTCGAGACGTCCGACCGCACGCTGCACAACGTCGTGCCGCTGACCAAAGCGGGCTGACGCATCGGAGACGATGTTGCGGGGAGGAGACAGGTCGCGCCAAAGCGGCCGGTGACCCTCTCATGTGCTTGTCACATGCCGTCCCGGTGAGCAGGGTCGCGGGATGTCGCCTGCCACCGAGGATCGTATGCGCGGATTGACCCTGACCGTCGCGCTGCTGCTGGCCGGATCGGCCGGTGCTTGTGCGCCGAACCCGATCGTCGCGCGTGACCCCGTTCCCGCGCCTGAGCCGGGCCTGAGCTATGTCTGCGATTCCCGGCCCTTCGTTCTAAATGCGGTCGTCAGCAATTGCGAACCGGTTCATCGCGAGCCGCAGGTCGTGCTTCGTTCCAAGGGCTGATCCGCCCGGACGGAGCACCCTTTCATGGAAAAAGGCCGGAGCATCGCTCCGGCCTTTTCTTTTCAAAGGGCGATCAGCCCTTTCCTACACCGGTCGAACCTTGCCTCAGCGGGCGGCCGGCGCCGGGCTCACGGGGCGCGGTGCCGCGCTCGGATCGTTGGTCGTCATACCGGGAGTGGCCGGCATGGCATTGCCCGGTGCCGTGCGGGCACCCGGTGCGGTCGCGGTTCCGGTGGTCGCCGGGCCGGCCTCGAGGCTGTCCCCCTTGCCCACGACACCCGACTTCGAACCGGCGGCGTTGGTGCCGTGGCTCTCGGGCATGCCGGTCTGTGCGAAGGCGGCACCGGACAGGGCAACGACCATTGCGGCAGCGGCGGCAGAAATCTTGATGTCGGTCACGTTGGGCTCCTTGTTGGATGCGCTTGAAGATCGCGCTTGGGAGGTTAACGCGGCGCGTCCGGCTCGGTTGCCCCAGGGATCGGACGCCCATCCCGAGCCCGGAGGGCGGACGTGAAAAAGTTGCGGCTTGGCGCGCCAATGACACGGACAGGCAACCTCTCCTGAGTCATGGTAAGAGCAAGAGCGGCCGCGGCCGCATGTGAACACCGCGACGGAGCGACCCGTGCAGCATCTCTCGACATTCGCCGCCGCCGGCCTGATCGGCCTCGGCCTGTCCGTCGCCACCGGCGCGGTCGCCCAGACCTCCTATACGGCCTCGCATGGCCCCTACATCCTGCCGACGGACAGGGCGACGGGCCGTCCCGTCCCTGACGATGCGCGCGCGATTCCCGTGCCGAGCGTCATGAATGGCGGAGGGTTCGGCCTCAGCGGCAACAGCTATTTCGAGGATTCACCGACGGAAGGTCTGCTGAACGGACGCAAGCGGCCGCACGAATTCGTCCTGGCCCCGGCGCGCGTCGCGCCCCCCGCCTACGGGCGCTGACCTCTATTCCCCATCCGCCCGCGATCTGACCAGACGATTCACGAGGGCCGACGCGGCGAGGCCCGCCGCATAGGCGACGAGGTTCCAGGGCGAGAAGATCCGTCCGAGCAAAAGAGCACCGGCGAGCGTCAGCCTGAAAGCGTCGAGCGCTGGCGTATGGATGCGGCGGGAGAGTTCGACCAAGAGGGCGATCGTCCCGGCAACGATGAGAATAGCCCTCGTGCGCCGGCCCGGCAGCAGCACCGCGACCAGGCAATAGACCATAGCCCCCCATAGGGCTGAGCCGCCGTATTTTACGATCCCCGAGGGCAGTCCGACAGGGACGAAGCGGAGGGTCAATCCCGCGCCGATGATGGCCAGGCCAGCCTCGAGATAGAGCGCGCGTGCCCGCATGCGGCCGGTGGATCTGGAAGCGATGTTTGGCGCCATGCGTTCGCAGCGTCTCGGATCGTGACGGATAAGGAAGACGGGCGCCGCCGTTTACACCGGGCAGGCGTCTCGGTATCACCCGCGCTCACACGCCGAGCCCCATACCTTCACCACGAGCCGAAACACCAGATGCGCGCCGAGATCGAACAACTCTCGGATGCCGCCAAGCAGTCGATCGGACTGCTGAGGAGGCATCTTTGACTGGGATACCGTCGAGAAACGACTCGCGGAGCTGAATGCGGCTTCCGAAGACCCCGACCTCTGGAACGATGCGGAGGCGGCGCAGAAGGTCATGCGTGAGCGCGGCGCCCTCGAAGAGGCCGTGGCTGCGATCAGAAAACTCGCCCAAGATCTGGACGATGCCGTCACGCTGATCGAGCTCGGCGAGATGGAAGGCGACCAGGACACCATTCTCGAGGGCGAGAATGGCGTTCGCGCCGTCGAGAAGGAGGCTGCGCGCCGCCAGATCGAGACCCTCCTGTCCGGCGAAGCCGATGGCCTCGACACCTATGTCGAGGTCCATGCCGGGGCCGGTGGCACCGAGAGCCAGGACTGGGCGAACATGCTCCAGCGCATGTACGGCCGCTGGGCCGAGCGCCGGAAGTACAAGGTCGACATCGTCGAATGGTCGGATGGCGACGAGGCCGGGATCAAGGGCGCCACGCTCATGGTCAAAGGCCACAACGCCTATGGCTGGCTCAAGACGGAATCCGGCGTTCACCGCCTCGTTCGGATCTCGCCCTACGATTCCAGCGCGCGCCGGCATACCAGCTTCGCCAGCGTCCGGGTCTATCCGGTGATCGATGACCGCATCGTCATCGAGATCAAGGAATCGGATTGCCGCATCGACACTTATCGTTCGTCGGGCGCCGGTGGTCAGCACGTGAACACCACCGATTCGGCCGTGCGCATCACCCACAACCCGACCGGGATCGTGGTGGCGTGCCAGCAGGAGCGGTCCCAGCACAAGAACCGGGCCACCGCCTGGAACATGCTGCGCGCCCGGATGTACGAGGCCGAGCTCAAGAAGCGCGAAGAGAAGGCCAACGCCGAGAACGCGGCCAAGACCGATATCGGCTGGGGCCACCAGATCCGGTCCTACGTGCTGCAGCCGTATCAGCTGGTGAAGGACCTGCGCACGGGCACCCAGTCCACCGATCCCGACGAGGTACTGGACGGCGCGCTCGATCCTTTCATGGAAGCGTCGCTGGCCCAGCGCGTCTATGGCGGAGCCGGCGAGGTCGAGGACATCGACTGATCCTCGCTTGCCTTCAGATGTGCGCTCCTAGCGGGCGGCGAGGAACTGCGCGTCCGATCCGCTGAGGACGCGCAGGAAACGCAGCGGGTCCACGGGCTCGCCGTCGATTCTCGTCTCGTAATGCAGGTGGCTTCCCGTCGAGCGTCCGGTGGAGCCGACGCGGCCGATGGCGGCTTCGGCCTCGACCCATTCTCCGGGCCCGACCGAGACCGACGAGAGATGGGCGTAGCGGGTGACGAGCCCGTTGCCGTGGTCGAGTTCGACCATGTTGCCATAGCCGCCGCTGTAATCTGCGACCGTCACCCGGCCGGCCGCCGTCGCGCGCGCGCTTTCCCCGAACTCGGCCTTCATGTCGAGGCCGGTATGCAGGGCGAGCCCGCGCGTGAACGGATCGAGACGCGGTCCGAAACCGCTCGACAGGCTGTACTTGCCGGTCAGGGGCTGCCGGACGGGGAGGGCGGATGCGATGCGGCGCAGGCGGTCTTCCTCGCCGAGAGCTCGCTGAACCTGTCCAACCGCGATGCCGAACGGATCGGCAGAGAGCGGCACGAGCGGCCCGCCAATGCCCGCCTCGCGCTGGCGCTCGAAACGCTGCGGGTCGAGGCCGGCCCGGAACACGATGTCGCGCAGGCGCTGGGACCCACGGATCGCGCGCACGCCCAACCCGTCCAGGGTTCGGATCTGGTCCGCTCCCAGTCGATCGAGGCGCTGGTCGAGCGCCGCCAGAACCTGCTCGCTCTTCCGCAGGGATTGGCGGCCGGGCTGTCCGTCAGTGTCGCGCGAGCGCAGTTCGAGTGCATCCGGAGTGGGAAACGGCTTCGGCATCGACTTGGGCAATGGCGCAGCAAACGACTTAGCAACGGGATCGGCCACCGGACCGGCATAGCCGAGGGCCCCGGTCTCGACTGGATCGTCGGCGCCGATCTGGTCGGCGGCAATCATTGGGCGTTGCGCCTCGCCGGCGAGAAGCGCGAGCTGGGCCTGACGCTTCTCCAGCACGGCCTGACGTTGCAAGAGATCGGCGATGCGCGCGGCGATGCCCTCACGCGTCGCCAGATGCTCCATCGTCGCCCGGTCGAGCTGAAGCCTGAGGGCTCCGATCCGCTCCTCGTACCCGTATTGGAGGGCGGTCTGCTGGGACACGAACCGGGCCAGCACCTCGTCGTGGAACACCAGGTACCACGTGGCGCCCCCGGCCCAGAGCGTGGCGATCGCCAGCCCGCAGGCCAAAGCCGGCACGAGGCGCCGCCTGGCTTTCGGCAAGCGCAACCCTCCGGCGATAGGTGACGACAGGCGCATACGGGCAACCCCAATCCAACTCGCGCCATTGGAGGGGATCAGGGTTAAAGAAGCGCAAAATCGCGCGTCAGGGGATTAGCCATGATGCCGGAGGGGGACAGCTTTCAGGCGAGGGCGCGCGCGGCCGCCAGGACCTCCTCGGCATGGCCGGGAACCTTCACCTTCGGCCAGATCCGGGCGATGCGGCCCTGCGCGTCGATCAGCACCGTGGTGCGCTCGACGCCCATATATTTACGGCCGTACATGCTCTTCTCGACCCACACCCCGTAGGCTTCGAGCATCGCCTTGCTCTCGTCTGAGGCGAGCGGGAAGGTCAGGTCGTATTTGGCCCGGAACTTGTCATGGCTCTTCACCGAATCGGGTGAAACGCCCACCACGACGGCACCGGCTTCTGCAAAGGCGTCGCCAAGAGCGTTGAACCCCTGCGCCTCTAGGGTGCATCCGCTGGTATCGTCCTTGGGGTAGAAATAGAGTACGACCTTGCGACCCAAGAGCGCATCGAGACTGATCTCCGCGCCGCCCGCTCCGGGCAACGTGAAGGCGGGAGCGTGATCTCCGGTGTCGAGAGGCATGATGCCTTCCTTTCGGCCGATTGATAGTGTGCCACAAGAGGCGTTGATCGGGGGGTGCACGTAACCCCTCGGCTGAGGACCGAAAGATTGCCGGGTCAAGGCAACCCCGAATCCCGGACACCCGCTCGATAGCGTGAGCGGCCCGTCCGATCCAGCGGCTCAAGGATCGATGAACCAGGACACGGCCACAGGTTTGCGACGGTGCAGGTCGCGCCGCCGGCGGCGCCCGCTGCTATGGTGCTCGGTCGTGCTCGTGGTCGCCCTGACGCTCGCCGTTACCGGCGCGTTCTGGCGTCTGACCAACGGTCCCCTGCGCATCGATGGCATGTCCGAACGCGTGGCCTCGGCCATCGCGGGCAGCATCGGCCCCGGCTGGCGGGTGGACCTGCGCGACAGCACCGTCGAGCTCGATTCCGAGAATTCCCTGGCGCTTCAGGTCGTCGGCCTCGACATCCACAACCCGGACGGCGCCCTTGTGCTACGCGCTCCCATGGCGGTGGTGAGCCTGGACACCTGGGGTCTGCTGCGCCTCGCCGTCCAGCCGAGGGCCATCGAGTTCCGCGATCTGCAGATGACGGCCCTGGTCCACCGCGACGGGTCCATCGCCTTCGCCGGTTCCGATCCGGCCCATGCCGCGGCGGAGCCTCATACGCTGCCCAGCGTGGATAGTGCCCGAGGAACCTCGTCGCCGATCTCGGCCGCCATCGCTTCGATCTTCGGCATCGTCCTCGATCCGGCCGGCGTGGTCGGAGCCCTCGACCGGGCGCGGATCACGAACGGTCGCCTGACGCTGATCGACGACGACGCCCGCCAGCGCGGGGTGTTCGAGCATGTGAACGGTCTGTTCCGGCGCGACGCGGTGCGGGACTCCCGCGTGTTCGAGCTGCGCATCGACGGCCCTCACGGGGAATGGCGCTTCGGCGGTGACCTGCACGAGGGCGGCGAAGGAAAGCGCAACGGCATCATCACCCTGGACGATCTGCCGGTCACCGATCTCCTCCTCCTCTCGGGGCAATCGAAACTGCCGATCGAGACCGACCTGAAGGTCTCGGCCAAAGCGGAAGTAGGCCTCGACCAGGGCCGGATCGAAACCCTGAAAGCGACGGTGAAGACCAGCGATGGCAATTTCCTCATCGAGGAAAAGGACTTCAACCCGGTCACCATCGAGAGCCTGACCGCCTCGGTCAGTTGGGACGAGGCCAAGCGGGTCCTGAACCTCGACAGCATCGATTATCTCGGAGCCGGCAACGCGGTGCATCTCGCCGGCGTCTGGACGGCGAGCCCGGTGGGGGGCCCCACGGCCTGGACCCTGGCCCTCGCGGGCAAGGATGCGATCCTGCGCGGTGCCGCCAGGACCGATAAGCCGGTCAAGCTCGACGCCCTCTCGGCCCATGTCACGGGACGGGATGGCGGCATGTCCATCGACGAGTTCACCGTGGCGGGAGCCGGTGGAGCCACCGGCCGGGTCACCGGTACGGTGGACACCAGCGCTGACGAGGGCGGCCTCACCCTGAAGATCAATGCGGCCCATACCGATGGGCGCATGGCCCTGCGCCTGTGGCCGGAGCATATCGCTCCGCCCGCCCGCGAATATCTGGTGGACAACCTCCAGGGCGGCCTCGTGGACAAGGTCGACATCACCGTGGACATGAGCGGCAGTGAGCTTGCCGCCGCGACGCGTGGCGAGCCGATGCCGGACAGCGCCATCCATATCGATTTCGCCGTCTCCAACGCCACGCTGGCGGTGAGCGAGGGCGCTCCCCCCCTGAGCCGCGGCCGTGTGACGGGGACCATCACCGGCCTGACCACGAACATCCGCGGCGTCACCGCCGACATCAAGATGCCGGACGACCGGACGCTCTACATCACAGACGGCTCGTTCGTGATCCCGAAGATCACGCCGGACACGGTCACCGCCCAGATCGGCCTCAAGCTCGGCGGCGGCGCGGACGCCCTCGTCGCCCTGCTCCAGACCAAGATGTTCAAGAACCTCACCGGGGTCGAGATCGACCCGGCTTCGGTCAAGGGCAATGCCGATCTGCGCATCGACTTCCCGCTCAACCTCAAGCGCATCCCCGAATTGCCGGACCTTCCCGTGAGCCTCAACGGAACCCTGAACGACCTCGCCGTCGAGAAGGCCTTCGGTAAGGAGAAGCTGGAGAACGGCCGCTTCGCCGTTACCTACGAACGGGGCGGTTTCACCCTGAAGGGCGACGGCCGGGTCCTCGGCTCGCCGCTCACCCTCGACCTGCGCCAACCGAAGGCGGGCGCACCGGGCGAGGTCAACGCGACGCTCCTCCTCGACGAAGCCCTGCGGGCGAGGCGAGGCCTGCCGGTGGCCCCGCAACTCGCCGGGCCGATCCCACTAAAGATCAATCTCGCGATCGGAAAGGGGAGCCCGGCGCGCTCGCCTATCCGCATGGAAGCGGATCTGTCCCGAGCCTCCATCGATGGCCTGATCCCGGGCTTCGTCAAACCGGCCGGCAAGCCGGGGCGCGTCAGCTTCGTCATGACAGAGGTCAGCCCGGGCGGGGCCATGGACCTGCGCGACATCGTCCTCGATGCCGGCAGCGCCAGCGCGCGCGGCACGGCCGCGATCAACGGCGACGGACAGTTCGACCGGGCCGACCTTTCGAGCTTCAAGCTCTCGCCCGGCGACGACATGCGCATCCAGATCGACCGCAGCGGCAACCTCTACAAGGTGGGCGTGAAAGGGGCCGTGGCCGATGCGCGGCCCTTCATGAAGTCGCTCGGAGCACCGGAGGGCAAGGCCGGCAAGGAAAGCGGCCGGGACCAGTCCAAGGAGATCGAGGCCGATATCAGCTTAGGCATCATCACCGGTTTCAACGGCGAGGCGCTGACCGGCGCCAGCGCGAAGCTCTCGATGAAGGGCAAGGATTTCCGCTCGGGCCGCCTGCAGGGCCGCTTCAACGGAGCTGGCTTCTCCGCCGTGGTGTCCCGCTCGGGCCGCAGCGATCCCTCGATCAACATTGAGACCACCGATGCCGGGGCGACCCTGCGTTTCGTCGACATCTACAAGCGCATGTATGGCGGGCGGCTCGTCCTCGGTAGCACCCTAGGGGACGGGCCGCAGACCGGCGTGGTCCAAATCCGCGATTTCGTGCTGCGCAACGAGCCGGCCCTGTCGAGCATCATGGCGCAGGGCCCGGCGACCAGCGAGGTCGTCGATGCCAAGGGCCGTAAGCAGATCATCCAGAATGCCGGCAACGACGTGAACTTCGACCGCCTGCGAGCGAACTTCACCCGCACCGGCAGCCGCGTCGACTTTACCGACGCCGCCATCTCCAACGCCGCCATGGGCTTCACCATGAGCGGCTATCTCGACACCGCCAAGGAACGCGCCGACATCAACGGCACCTTCGTCCCGCTCTACGGGCTGAACAACGTCGTCTCGCGCCTGCCGCTGTTCGGACAGCTTCTCGGCGGCGGGAACAACGAGGGCCTGTTCGCCCTGAATTTCCGGGTCTCGGGCCGCCTGTCCAAGCCGGATGTGAGTGTGAACCCGCTTTCCGCCCTGGCTCCCGGCATCCTGCGCCGTCTGTTCAGCGCCGGAGGGAATGACGGCTTTCCCGGCGCGACCTCCGCCGGAGAGACCGAACGCTGAGGTAGCCGGCCACGTCCGCCCTCTGCGGGCTACGGGATTTATACAACTGCTTTTAGGCAGACCGCGTCCCTCTCCCCCTTGTGGGGAGAGGTTAGGAGTGGGGGTGGCTCCGCCAGCCTCCGCAGCAGCGGGAGGGGCACCCGACCACCCCACCTCCAACTCCTCCCCACAAGGCGGAGGAGGGCAGGGCTGCGCAGCCCGCAAAATCTGTGAATGCCGTAGCGCCGCCGGCTTGGGAGGGTGCCCGCCGAGCCGGCGGGAGAGGGGGCGATCTCTCCGAACAACGTGCTCCCCTCATCCGACCCGCTTCGCGGGCCACCTTCCCCCGCAGAGGGGGGAAGGAGATGCGCCACACTTTCGAAAGCCCCGATCGAGGTTCTACCCCCGTCGCCTCACTCGACCCGGAGAAGCACGTGCTTCTTGCGGCCGAAGGAAAGCTTCACCACGCCATCCTGGCCGAGATCGGCTGTGGTCAGCACTGCCTTCTCGTCGGTGATCTGGACGTCGTTGACACGCAACCCGCCGCTCTTGATCTGGCGCCGCGCCTCGCTGGTGGAGGGGACGAGCTTAGCGTGGTCGGGACCGAAGGCCGAGAGCACGCCGAGACCGGCTTCCAGAACGGAGCGGGCGACGGTGACGCTCGGCAGGTCCTGCGCCACGGCGCCTTCCACGAAGGTCTTGCGGGCGGTCTCGGTGGCCGCGTCAGCCGCCTCGCGCCCGTGCATGAGCGCCGTCGCCTCGGTGGCCAGCACCTTCTTGGCCTCATTGATCTCGGCGCCCTGGAGCGCCTGAAGCCGGGCGATCTCGTCCATCGGCAGCAGGGTGAACAGCTTGAGGAACCGAGCCACGTCGGCATCCTCGGTGTTGCGCCAGAACTGCCAGTAATCGTAGGGGCTCAACATCCCGGCATCGAGCCAGACCGCTCCGGCCGCCGTCTTACCCATCTTCGCGCCGGACGCCGTGGTAAGCAGCGGACAGGTCAGGCCGTAGAGCTGCGGCGTGCCCATGCGGCGGCCGAGATCGATGCCGTTGACGATGTTCCCCCACTGGTCCGATCCGCCCATCTGCAGGATGCAGCCGTAGCGGCGGTTCAGCTCCACGAAATCGTAGGATTGCAGGATCATGTAGTTGAATTCGAGGAACGACAGTTCCTGATCGCGCTCCAGGCGCATCCGCACGCTGTCCATCGACATCATGCGGTTGACCGAGAAGTGACGCCCAATATCGCGCAGCATCTCGATGTAGTTGAGCTTGGTCAGCCACTCGGCGTTGTCGACCATGGTCGCGCCGTTGCCGCCGCCCCCGAAGGTCAGGAACCGCGAAAAGGTCTTCTGGATCCCGGCCTTGTTCTCCTCGATCTGCTCCAGCGTGAGGATTTTCCGCGACTCGTCCCGCCCGGACGGGTCGCCGACGCGGGTCGTGCCGCCGCCCATCAGGGTGATCGGCGTGCCTCCGGTCTTCTGCAGCCAGTGCAGCATCATGATCGACAGCAAATGCCCCACATGCAGCGAGGCGGCCGTGCAATCGTAGCCGACATAGGTCGTCAGGCGGCCTTCCAGGGCCGCCGCATCGATCCCGGCGAGGTCCGATCCCTGGTGGATGTAGCCGCGCTCGGACAGAACCCGCAGGAAGTCGGATTTCGGCGCGAAGGTCTCAGGCTGGTTCGGCGTAGCGGTGGACATGCGGGGTTCCGGATTCAACGGGTCGCGGCGCGGGACAGAAGAAACGCCGGCGTGATAGCAGCAGGTCAAGTGATGCGCGGCTCTTAGCAGGGCTCACCGCGGAAGGCACGGGGCGTAAACGGCATGACCATGATGCGGGCGATCGGCCTGATGAGCGGCACCTCCCTCGACGGCGTCGACGTGGCGCTGATCGAGACCGACGGCGAGGACGTGAAGGTGGTCCGCAGCCATAACGGTTACCTCGAGCCGCTCGGCCCCACCGGCTATCGCGGCTATACCGACGAGGATCGTGAGCTGCTCCGCCGGGCGCTGTCCGATTCCGAGGCCGTGGTCGCGCGCGAGGACCGGCCCGGCTGCCTCGCGGAGGCGGAGACGTTCGTCACCGCGGCCCATGCGGAGGCGGTGGAAGCCTTCCTTGCGGATAACGGCCTCAGCGCTGCGGATATTGACGTCATCGGCTTCCATGGGCAGACCGTGGTCCATCGCCCCGACCAGCGCATGAGCGTGCAGATCGGCGACGGGGCCGCACTCAGCCGCCGTCTCGGCATCCCGGTCGTGTCGGACATGCGCCATGCCGATATCGCTGCGGGAGGGCAGGGGGCGCCGCTGGTGCCGGTCTTCCACAAGGCGCTCGCCAAGGCGGCGGGCTATGACGGCGCGCTCGGCATCCTCAACATCGGCGGGGTCGCCAATGCCACGCTCATCGCCTCCAACGGCGACGTCATCGCCTTCGATACCGGGCCCGGCAACGCGCTTATCGACGACTGGATGCGAGAGCGCACCGGCCGGCCGCTGGACGATGGCGGGCGCACGGCGGCGCGGGGACGGCCGGACGAGCCGCTCCTCGCCTGGCTCCTGACCCACCCGTTCTTCTTCCGCAGGCCTCCGAAATCACTGGACCGCAACTGGTTCTCGCACAAGCTCGCCGGCCAGCTGTCCACCGAGGACGGGGCGGCGACGCTCACAGCCTTCACCGCGCGGTCCGTTGCCCGTGCCCTCGACCACGCGCCGGAAATCCCGACGCGCTGGATCGTCGCCGGCGGCGGCGCCCGCAACGGCGAGCTGGTGCGGCTTCTGAACTACCACCTGCGCGCCGAGATCACGACGGCGGACGCCATCGGCTGGTCTTCGGCCTATCTCGAAGCCCAGGCCTTCGCGCATCTCGCCGTGCGCTCGCTGAAGGGCCTGCCGATCACCTTCCCGTCGACCACCGGCGTGCGGGAGGCGATGACCGGCGGGGTGCTGGCGCGGCCGGAGGCATGATACCAAGCCTCGCTGAATACCAAGTCTCACTGAACCCGACCCATAGGTCGGGTTCAGTGAGGTCCGGCGGATGACCGCCGCCGCGCCGTCGCGCGGGCAGACCTCGATGAGTCAGGCTCAGCGAGGTCTGGCATGAGCCCGGCGCTTTGCTCTCGGCCACATCCCGCGCTAGAGCGTCTCCCACCATGTCGCACAACACTTTCGGCCATCTCTTCCGCGTGACCACCTTCGGCGAGAGCCACGGGGTGGCGCTCGGCTGCGTGGTGGACGGGTGCCCGCCGGGGATTCCCATCGAGGCGGCGGACATCCAGGCGGAGCTCGACCGGCGCAAGCCCGGCCAGTCGCGCTTCACGACCCAGCGCCGCGAGCCCGACCAAGTCCGCATCCTGTCGGGCGTCTTCGCCGACGACCGCACCGGCGGCGTCCAGCTGACCACCGGCACGCCGATCGCCCTGGAGATCGAGAACACCGACCAGCGCTCGAAGGATTACTCCGAGATCCGCGACAGCTATCGGCCGGGTCATGCCGACTACGCCTACGACGCCAAATACGGCATTCGCGATTATCGGGGAGGCGGCCGCTCCTCGGCCCGTGAGACCGCCGCCCGCGTGGCGGCCGGGGCCATCGCGCGGCGGGTCCTGCCGGCCGACATCGTCATCCGGGCCGCCCTGGTGCAGATGGGACCGCATGCGGTCGACCGGTCGCGGTGGGATTGGGACGAGGTGGCGCGCAACCCGTTCTTCTGCCCCGATGCCGAGACGGCCAAATTCTACGAAGAGTATCTCGACGGCATCCGCAAGGACGGCTCGTCCATCGGCGCCGTCATCGAAGTGGTCGCCGAGGGCGTGCCGCCGGGCCTCGGAGCACCGATCTACGGTAAGCTCGATGCGGATCTCGCCGCCGCGATGATGTCGATCAACGCGGTGAAGGGCGTCGAGATCGGCGACGGCTTCGCCTCGGCGGCTTTGCGCGGTGAGGAGAATGCCGACGAGATGCGCTCGGGCAATGCCGGCGCTCCGACCTTCCTCGCCAACCATGCCGGCGGCGTCCTCGGCGGCATCTCCACCGGCCAGCCGCTGATCTGCCGCTTCGCGGTCAAACCGACCTCCTCCATCCTGACGCCGCGCATGAGCGTGACGGCCGACAACCGCGACGTCGATCTCGTCACCAAGGGGCGCCACGACCCCTGCGTGGGTATTCGCGCCGTCCCCGTCGCCGAGGCGATGATGGCGTGCGTGCTGGCCGATCACTATCTGCGTCACCGGGGGCAGGTCGGGACGCGGGGGTGACCCGGCGCGCCGCAGCCCATCCGCCCAGCGAATTCCAAGAGATATCCCTTGCCCCATACCCACGTCACGCAGGCCATCGAGGCCTATGCCCGCGGCGAGATCGTCGTCGTCACCGATGACGACGATCGTGAGAACGAGGGCGACCTCGTCGTCGCGGCCTCGCTCTGCACCCCGGAGAAGATGGCCTTCATCGTCCGCAATACCTGCGGCATCGTCTGCGCGCCTCTCACCCGCGCCGAAGCGCGGCGTCTGCGGCTCGACCCGATGGTGGCCTCCAACGATGCGCCCCTGGGCACCGCCTTCACCGTCACGGTGGATGTGAAGCACGGGCTGACCACTGGCATCTCGGCCGAGCAGCGCTGCAACACGGTGCGGGCGCTCGCCAACGGCAATATGGGCGAATCCGATTTCGTCCGCCCCGGCCACGTCTTCCCGCTCATCGCCAAGGACGGCGGCGTCCTCATGCGCTCCGGCCACACGGAGGCGGCGGTCGACCTCTGCAAGCTCGCCGGACTGCCGCCGGTGGGCGTCATCTGCGAACTGGCCAACGATGACGGCACGGTGATGAAGGGGCCGCAGATCACGGCCTTCTCGGAACTGCACAACCTCAAGCGCGTATCGGTGGCCGATCTCATCGCCTACCGGCAGGCGCGCGAGAAGCTGGTCGAGCGCGTCGGGACCTTCCCGGTGAAGTCGGAGTTCGGCGAGCTCACCGGCTTCGCCTACACGACCCCGTTCGAGACGGTGCAGCAATTCGCCTTCGTTCAGGGTGATATCGGCGACGGGCAGGATGTGCTGGTGCGCCTGCATCGCTCCAACGTGGTGGCCGACGTGATCGGCGGCGGTAAGTCGATCGACTGCGTCCTGCGCCGTTTCGCCAAGGAGGGACGCGGCGTCCTCGTCTACCTGCGCGACGGCACCGCCGGAGTGCCGCTCTCTTCCTATGCAGAAGAAGGAGCGGAAGCCCAGCGCGTGCGGCAATGGCGCGAGGTCGGTCTGGGCGCCCAGATCCTGCGCGATCTCGGCATCGTCTCGATCCGCAACCTCTCGACTTCGTCGCGCTCCTATGTCGGCCTGTCTGGCTTCGGCATCGATCTGCTGGGCGAGGTGCCGCTGGAAGGGTGAGTCCCCCTCACCGTCCCATCAGCGCATCCATATGGGCGGTAACGGACCGGGCGAGACCGTCCAGGCTGTAGCCGCCCTCCAGGACCGAGACGATCCGGCCGCCGGCATGCTTGTCGGCGATCTCCATGAGCTTCCGGGTGGCCCAGCCGAAATCGGCCTCGTCGAGTTCGACGCTGGCCAGCGGATCGAGGCGGTGGGCGTCGAAGCCTGCCGAGATCACGATCAGGTCGGGGGCGAAAGCAGAGAGGCGAGCGAGGACCCCCTTCTCGAACTTCTCGCGGAAAATCCAGCTGTCGTCGCCGGCCCGTAACGGCACGTTGACGATGGTGTCGTGGGTGCCGCGCTCGCCTACTGCGCCTGTTCCGGGGAACAGCGGCATCTCATGGGTCGAGGCGTACATCACCGCCGCATCGTCCCAGAAGATGTCCTGCGAGCCGTTGCCGTGATGGACATCCCAATCCACCAAGGCGACCCGGCTGGCTCCGTGCCGTTCCCGGGCGTGACGGACGGCAATGGCGGCGGAGTTGAACAGGCAGAAGCCCATCGCCTGCATGCGCTCGGCATGGTGGCCCGGCGGCCGCATGGCGACGAAGGCGTTCGAACAGGCCCCGCTCATCACCGCATCCACCGCATGGACGGCGCCGCCGACGCCGCGCAGGGCCGCGTCGAGGGTGCCGGGTGACATCAGCGTATCCGAATCGATTTGGACATAGCCCGACCGCGGGGAGGCCGCGATGATCGCCTCCACATAGGGAACAGGATGGGCGAGAGCGACGGTTTCCGTCTCAGCGCGGGGCGCCGATTCGCGCAGCAGACCTGAGAACCGCTCCTTCTCCAGGGCGGCCTCCACGGCGCGGATCCGGTCCGATCGTTCCGGGTGCCCCTCGGGCATCTGGTGATCCAGCGCGGAGGGGTGGCTTACGTACAGGGTCGTCACGCTCATCCCTCCGAACGATCCTCGTCGTTCCACCCGACCCGACTGTGCTTTACGCACAACATACGATGCAAATGCGCCACGGTTCAGGGTAGCGAGATTACGCGCCGATCAGTCTGCGAGTTAGATGGCGACATAATCCATCAACCACATTCTTCGAAGCCCCCCGGCTTCGAGACAGGCTCACTCTCACATGTCGCCCACGACCCGGTCGCCCATCCCCTCCCGTCACGGCGTCCTGCGTCGCTCGCTCGGCGCCGCGACGATCCTGTCCGCCCTCGCTCTCGGCGCCTGCAACACGCAGACGGCGACCGCCCCGCTCAGCCCGCCAACCGCGCATACGGCCCTGGCCCAGCCCCCGGCGCTGACCGGTGAGGCCCGTGACAAGGAATGGCTGAAACAGGCGCCGCAGGGCAATGTCGATCCCAAGATCGCCCGCACCACCGTCGACTACAAGACGAACGAGCCCGCGGGCACCGTCATCGTCGTGACGAAGGAGCGCCGGCTCTATTACGTGCTGCCGGACGGCAAGGCCGTGCGCTATCCCGTGGCCGTGGGCCATGCCGGCATGGCCTGGGCCGGGACCGCCAATGTCGACCGCAAGGGCGAGTGGCCGGATTGGAACCCGCCGCCCGAGATGATCACCCGCCGCCCGGAACTGCCCAAGCGCCTCGAGGGCGGCCCCACCAGCCCCATCGGGGCCCGCGCGCTCTACCTCGCTGAGGGCAAGAAGGACACGCTGTTCCGCATCCACGGCACCAACGAGCCGGAGAAGATCGGCCAGGCCGTGTCGTCCGGCTGCATCCGCATGCTCAACGCGGACGTGGTCGATCTCTACGAGCGCGTTCCGATCGGCGCGAAGGTGGTGGTGCGCTGAGGCGAAGATGGGAACCGGCTCCGTCGCCGAGGCGGCGGAGCCGGGCTCCAAAGATACGATTCGGAAAGGCTCATTCGTGAGCAGCCTTTAACCTGAACGTTGATTCAGATTTGGCCGTTAACTTCTTGAACGGGTGCCTCCTGCATAGTCATCGACATGCAGAAACACAGACCGGCGCAAATAAAGCCGGGGAGGCACCAACCAATGATCAACCATTCGCTTCAGCTCTTCTGTAACCGTGTCGTCGCCGCCGGCCGCATCACCGCCGCCGACGTTCAGGTCCTCGGTCGCGATATCCTCCCGGACGGCATCTCGCATGCGGACGAGGCCGACATGCTCATCGCCCTCGACCGGGCCGTGCCGCAGAGCGACGTGTCGTATGCCGATCTCGTGAGCGCCGCGGTGGTGAATTTCGCCGTCTGGGGCGAGCGTCCCACCGGCTACGTCGATGTCGAGATCGCCCGCTGGCTCGTCGGCTCCCTGCGCAGCGATGCCGGCCCTACAGCGCTTGCCGCCCGCATCGCTTTCGAGATCGTTCGCGAGGCCGAGACGAGCCACGAAATCCTCGTCGCCTTCGCCATCGGCTCCGCCCACCGTCGTCTGCATGTCGAGGAAGCGACCTCGGTATCGCCGGTCGAGCTGCTGGACGCGGCCTGAATCTGAGCGGGTCCGGATCGCGTTCGCCGGACTGGCCAGCGAACGATGGCAATTAGAGGGGGGCCTGACGACACACTCAACCACTACCGGTCTTGATTCGAAATTTTAGGCTTTTTAGAAATCGCAAAAATTCGGACCTACGACAGTCAATACACATAAATTGAAACTACGGCGCAATACCATTGGCGTCACGCCATTATGCTAATAAAATAACCAGTAATCGAAGGTATTTTTAGGATAAATACTTATAACACCACTCACATATACGGATCATAGTTCACCGAACACTTTCTGCAGCAGTTGAACAGCGTCGATAAATCGTTGACCGAGAAGGCTTGAAGACACCCTGGTGTCGGTCACACCGGATTCACTGGCGCTTCCTCATCCGGGCCTCGGCGACGGGCAATGCGTCACGGTCAGCATCGGCCTGTCCCTCGACGTCGGAAATTGTGACGAGGCGGGCTTCCTCTTCCTGGTCCGGCAGGCCGATGATGCGCTTTACCGGGCCAAGGAAGAAGGGCGCAATCGCTACGCCGCCCCTTGGATACCATCGACCATGATTTTGAATACACAGCCGGTTTGGCGCAGCGTATGAACAATCCTTCATTGGTCCAGCTTTGCGAAGCCGCACAACTGCTTTAACGGGAACGAGCTTGAGCGCGACGGCGCTCGTGACCTTTCCCGCTTCACCCGAGTGCCTGGACAGATGTTCGAGAAAATCCTGATTGCGAACCGCGGCGAGATTGCGTGCCGCATCATCAAGACCGCTCGCAGGATGGGTATCAAGACGGTCGCCGTCTATTCCGATGCCGACCGGGACGCGGTTCATGTGGCGATGGCGGACGAGGCGGTGCATATCGGCCCCGCTCCGGCTGCGCAGTCCTACCTGATCATCGACAAGATCATCGAGGCCTGCAAACAGACGGGCGCCCAGGCGGTCCATCCGGGCTATGGCTTCCTGTCGGAGCGCGAGGCGTTCCCGCGCGCGCTGGCCGAGGCCGGAATCGTCTTCATCGGCCCCAATCCCGGCGCCATCGCCGCCATGGGCGACAAGATCGAATCGAAGAAGGCGGCTTCGGCTGCCAACGTCTCCACCGTGCCGGGCTTCCTCGGCGTCATCGAGAGCCCAGAACACGCCGTCACCATCGCGGACGAGATCGGCTATCCGGTGATGATCAAGGCCTCCGCCGGCGGTGGCGGCAAGGGCATGCGCATCGCCCATTCGTCGGACGAGGTCGCGGAGGGTTTCGCCCGCGCCAAATCCGAAGCCGCCTCGTCCTTCGGCGACGACCGTGTGTTCGTGGAGAAGTTCATCACCGATCCGCGCCACATCGAGATCCAGGTGATCGGCGACAAGCACGGCAACGTCATCTATCTCGGCGAGCGTGAATGCTCGATCCAGCGCCGCAACCAGAAAGTCATCGAGGAGGCGCCGTCGCCGCTCCTCGACGAGGCGACCCGGAAGAAGATGGGCGAGCAGGCCGTGGCCTTGGCCAAGGCCGTCTCCTACGATTCGGCCGGTACCGTCGAGTTCGTCGCCGGCCAGGACAAGTCGTTCTATTTCCTCGAGATGAACACCCGTCTCCAGGTCGAGCATCCCGTCACCGAGATGATCACCGGCCTCGATCTCGTCGAGTTGATGATCCGTTCGGCCTATGGCGAGGCGCTGCCACTGAGCCAGGACCAGGTGAAGCTCAACGGCTGGGCCGTGGAGAGCCGCGTCTACGCCGAGGACCCGACCCGCAACTTCCTGCCCTCCATTGGCCGCCTCACCACCTACCAGCCGCCGGAGGAGGGCCCGTTCGGCAATGCCATCGTGCGTAACGATACCGGCGTGGAGGAGGGCGGCGAGATCGCGATCCACTACGATCCGATGATCGCCAAGCTGGTGACCTGGGCGCCGACTCGCGCCGAGGCCATCGAATCGCAGGGCCAGGCACTGGACGCCTTCGCCATCGACGGCATCCGCCACAACATCCCGTTCCTGTCGGCCCTCATGGCGCATCCGCGCTGGCGCTCGGGCAACATTTCCACCGGCTTCATCGCCGAGGAATTCCCAGAAGGCTTCGTCGCCCCCGAGCCCGAGGGCGAGGTCGCCCAACGCATGGCGGCGGCTGCCGCCGCCATCGACCACAAGCTCAACACCCGCAAGCGCGGCATCTCGGGCCAGATGCGCGACCCGGCCCTGCTCCATTTCGAGCGCGACCGCATCGTGATCCTGGCCGGCCAATCCTACCCGGTCACGGTGGACGATCTCGGCGAGCATCTCGTCGTCACCGCCGAAGACGGCCGGACCTGGACGGTGGAGAGCGACTGGCGTCCGGGTGAGCCGGTCTGGTCGGGAGAGATCAACGGCACCCGCGTGGCCATCCAGGTGCGCGCCCTTCTCAACGGCGTCGCGCTCCAGCATGCGGGCGCGGCGGCCGAGGCGCGGGTCTTCACCCGGCGCGAAGCCGAACTCGCCGCCTTGATGCCGATCAAGGAGAATGCCGGTTCCGGCAAGCAGGTGCTCTGCCCGATGCCCGGCCTAGTGAAGGCGATCCTGGTGAAGGAAGGCCAGGAAGTGAAGAACGGCGAACCCCTCGCCATCGTCGAGGCGATGAAGATGGAGAACGTGCTTCGCGCCGAGCGCGACGCCACCATCTCCAAGATCGAAGCGAAGGAAGGGGACAGCCTCGCGGTCGACGCGGTCATCATGGAATTCGCCTGATCGCATAGCGATTAAAGGTGCGGGGTAGCCGATCACGGCCGCCCCGCTCCCTCGCCAAACGCTAGGCGCAATCTCGAAGCGAGGGGGATCGACAGCCCCCTCATTCACCGGGACCACGCGAATGGGCCCTCCTGGGCGGGTCCGACCGTCGAATCGGGCCCGGCAGGCGCTCGTCATCCCCTTCCGGCCAGCCGATCCATGCCCCTGTATTTCTCCTACGGTGCCAACATGGATGCCGCCGCGATGGCCATGCGCTGCCCCGGCTCGACCTCCCTCGGCACCGCCCGCCTGAACCGGCACCGCTTCATCATCATGCGAGAGGGCTATGCCTCGGTGGTGCGCGACCCGACATCCACCGTCTGGGGCGTCCTCTGGGATCTGGCCTTGGCCGACGTGCCGGCCCTCGACCGCTACGAGGGCGTCGCCGGGCGGCTCTACACCAAAGCCTACCAGCCGGTGACCACATCGACCGGCGTGAAACGGGCCTTGATCTATCTGGGCTGCAGCGCTGTTCCGGGGGTTCCGCGACCGGACTACCTGCAACCGGTGCTGGCCGCGGCCGAAGCTGCCGCTTTCCCGGCGCCTTACCTCGCCGAGATGCGCCGCTGGCTGCGGGCAGGACGCGGCTGAGGATCGCAGACACGGTTGGATGCGAGGAGGTTTATTCTTGGCTACGATCAGAACCGTCGATGTCGTCATCCGTGGCCGGGTGCAGGGTGTCGGCTACCGGTACTGGACCTCGCGTGAAGCGGAACGTCGCGGCCTCGACGGCCATGTCCGCAACCGTTCGGATGGCGGTGTGGAAGCGACGTTTAGCGGTCCCGCCGATGCGGTCGCCGCCATGCTCGATGCGTGCAAGCTGGGGCCCGCCGGTGCCGTCGTGTCCTCGGTGGAGGCGGTGGACTTCGCCAATCCCCCCGATGCGGGGATTTCGCATCCTGCGAACGTGATCTCTCTGTGCCGACGGGCACGATAACGGGTTTCTCTTATCCTTCATCGTCAGAGATTCGTTTCCCACGGATCGGGCCGATGACCTATGGTCCGCGCCGCAGGCGGAACGGCGCCGGACCGGTGAGACCGGGTTCCGGTCGGCCATAGGCCGGGAAGCGATCAGAACCCATGCAGCAGCCGTTCACCTTCGCGGATTTCTCGCCGCTCGACATTGCCGGCCTTCTCTATTTCGTCGCCGCTTGGGCTGGCTATGGGATCGCGGTGGCGCGGATGCGCGGGCGGCGCACGAGCCTGAGCCAGATCATGAACCGCCAGCGGGAGGAATGGTCGCGGCAGCTCATCGTCCGCGACAACAGGGTGGTCGACACCACGATCAACGCCTCCCTCCAGAACGGGACGGCTTTCTTCGCCTCCACGTCCCTCATCGCGCTCGGCGGGGTGCTGACCCTGTCCCGCTCCGGTGACGATGTGCTGACCCTGTTCGGCGCGCTGCCCTTCGGCGCCATCGCCACGCGCGTCACCTGGGAGGTCAAGGTGGCGGGCCTCGCCGTCGTCTTCGTCTATGCGTTCTTCAAATTCGCCTGGGCCTACCGTCTGTTCAATTACGGTGCGATCCTCATCGGCGCGGTGCCGCCCAAGGGCGCTGGCGCCGCGCAACGCGACATGGACCGCGCCGCCCGCCGGGCCGCCGCCATGAACATCGCCGCCGGGACCCATTTCGCAAAGGGACAGCGTGCCTTCCTGTTCGCGCTGGCCTATCTCGGCTGGTTCGTGAACGCCTGGTTTCTCATCCTCGCCACCACGGGCGTCATCTGTGTCATGTGGCGACGGCAATTCACCTCCGATATCCGCGCCATCCTCCTCAACGAGGACGACGAGGCCACCCTGCAGGACACCGAGTCATGAGCACAGAGCGCAGATCCGTGAGCGAGGAGGAGATCGGCGAATCGATCCTCCGCCTCGTTTCAGAGCGGGGAGAAGGCAAGACCGTCTGCCCATCGGAGGTGGCGCGCCACCTCGGCGGGCCGCATCCGGACGGCTGGAGCCCGCTGATGCAGCCGATTCGCCGCATGGCCGTGCGCCTTACCAAGGAGGGCCACATCGCCATCATGCGCAAAGGGAAACCCGTCGCCGACCCCGACGATTTTCGCGGGATCTATCGTCTCGGAATGCCCGTCCCGGCTACCGGCGAAGCCTGAACCCTCGTCGACGCGAAAAGATCAGTCGGCCTTCGTCCGCGGCGCCGGCAGCAGCGCGTCGGTGTAGCCGGCGAGCCGGTAGACGACCAAGCCGATCCATTCCTTGACCACGAGGTCGAGGACCAGCAGCCCGTCGGAGGCGAAGCTCTTCAGCTTCCACACGTCGCTCCATCCCACCGTGCGGTAATCGACCGGATAGGCCGTCACGTCGAAACCGGCCTGGCGAAAGCAGCCGATGGCGCGTGGCATGTGCCAGGCGGAGGTGACCAGCAGCCAGCGTTCACCCGCGACCGGCTTGACGAGATCGGCCGAGAAACGCGCGTTCTCGTGGGTGTTGCGCGAGCGGTCTTCCAGGATCAGCCGCGTGCGCGGCAGCCCGAGCGTGTCGGCGAAGCGGCTGACGATCTCGGCCTCCGACGTCCCGTCGGTGCCGAGCAATCCGCTGCCCCCGGAGAAAAGCAGCCGCGCCTCCGGGTAGCGGCGCGCGAGATCCGCAAAGGCGATCTGGCGCTCGCCGGCATCGTTCACCGAGAGCTGGCCGCGCGCCAGCGTCGTCTGGGTTTCCACGGCGCCACCGAGCACGATCACGCCCTTGATCGGTGCGCCGTCCTCCGCGAAGCGCGGGAAACGGTTTTCGAGGGGCAGGGTGATCCAGGCAGAGAGGGGCAGGAGACCGCCGAGGAAGAGCCCGGCGAAGCCGAGGAGGGCCAGACCGCGCCCGAGGCGCGGCGTCCAGCCGCCGAACATCAGGACGCAGCCGAGGAGCCCGATCAGGATGAAGAAGTTCGAGGGCGTGATGACGAAATAGATCAGTTTCGAGAGCGGAAAGAACATGTCTGGACCCTGAAGCCTCGTCTCAGTCGGGCGCTTCCGCGCGCGGGTCAGTCTCGGTCCGGCCTGTCAGCATCCGGCGGGTAGGGATGTTCCAGCCCGTGAGGGTCGGTGACCCGCCAGCCGGACCTGTCGCTTGCGAGATAGGACGGTCCCACCGGCACCTTGCCGTGGCCGCCGGGAATATCGAGCACGTAGAGCGGTTGGGCGAGGCCGGACAGGCGCCCGCGCAGGCGTTCCATGAGGTTGCGACCCGCCGCCAATCCGGTGCGCAGGTGCCCGGTGCCGGGCGCGAGATCGCCATGATGAAGATAGTAGGGCTTCACCCGGTTCTCGACGAAGCTTCGCATCAGGCTCGCGAGGGTCTCCGGGTCGTCGTTGACCCCGGCGAGCAGCACCGACTGGCTCACCATCGGGATGCCGGCATCGACGAGACGGGCGATGGCGCCTTTCGCGGCCGGCGTGAATTCGCGCGGATGATTGGCGTGGAGCGCGACATAGACCGCACCGCCGAAGCGCTTCAGGGCAACGACGAGATCGTCGTCCACGCGGGCGGGCTCGACCACCGGCACACGGGTATGGATGCGCAGGACCTTGACGTGCGGGATGAGGCCAAGGGCCTCGGCGATCTGCCCGAGCCGGCGGGCCGAGAGCGCGAACGGGTCGCCGCCGGTGAGGATCACCTCCCAGATGTCGGGCCGGTCGGCGATGTAGGCGAAAGCTGCGGCGAGTTCGTCCTCGCTCAGGGTGCCGAGCCCGTCCGGCCCCACCATCTCGCGGCGGAAGCAGAAGCGGCAATAGACCGGGCAGACATGGAGCGGCTTCAGCAGCACCCGGTCGGGATAGCGGTGGACGAGGCCCGGAAGCGGCGAATGCGCCGCATCGCCGATCGGGTCCGAATCTTCCTCCGCACGTGTCACCAGTTCCTCCGCGCGGGGCAGGAACTGGCGGGCGATGGGGTCGGCGGGATCGGTCGGGTCGATCAGTTCGGCCATGTCGGGCGTCACCGAGACCGCGTATCGCGCCGCCACCGCTTCGAGCGCGGAAAGATCGGACGGAGCGACGAGCCCGGCTTCGACGAGCTGCGCGGGGTTGCGAAGGGAGCGGGGCAGGGGACGGGGAAGCGGCCTGTTCACGCGTTGCCATCCATCGCCGCCGACGTCTCCGCGACCGGCGTCCAGATCACGTCGTCGATGCGCGGCGCGCCGACCGCGAGCATGACCAGCCTGTCGAGGCCCAGTGCGATGCCGCTCGCCTCCGGCATGATGGCCAGTGCCGAGAGGAAATCCTCGTCGATCGGGTAGGTCTCGCCGTAGATGCGCGCCTTCTCCACCATCTCGATCTCGAAGCGCCGCCGCTGCTCGTGCGGGTCGGTGAGTTCGCCGAAGGCGTTGGCGAGTTCCACGCCGCATGCGTAGAGCTCGAACCTCTCCGCTACGCGGGGGTCGCGGGCGCTGGGACGGGCCAGGGCCGCCTCGCTCACGGGATATTCGTAGAGCAGGGTCGGCCGCCCGTCGCCGAGCTTCGGCTCGATCAGGGCGACGAGGACGCGGCTGAACAGGTCGGCCCAGGTATCGTCGGCCGCCACCCGCAGGCCGCATGCGACCACGCCGGCGGCGAGGCCGTCCCTGTCCGTGCGGCCGCCGGGCTCGATCGTCGCCAGGAGGTCGATGTCGGCATGGCGCTCGAACGCCTCGGCGAGGGTGAGGCGCTCGAAATCCGCGAAGGGATCGGATTCCCTTCCCCGAAAGCGGAGGGAGCGCGTCTTCGCCTCGTCGGCCGCCAGCGCCAGGATGTCGGCGCAGTCACGCATCAGCACCTCGTAATCCTGCCCCGCCCGGTACCATTCCAGCATGGTGAATTCCGGATGGTGCAGGGGACCGCGCTCACGGTTGCGGAAGACCCGCGCCACGCTGAACAGCCGTGTCTCACCCGCGGCCAACAGCTTCTTGCAGGCGAATTCCGGCGAGGTGTGGAGATAGAGCGGGGAGGCGGCACCGTCATGGCCGATGGCGGAGGTGGCGAAGGCCGAGAGATGCGCCTCGTTGCCCGGCGAGACCTGGAGGGCGGCGGCTTCGACCTCGACGAAGTCGCGGGCCGCGAAATGCCTGCGCAGGGCCGCGACGATGCGGTTTCGCGCGAGCAGGGCCGGGCGGCGATCGGCATGCCGATGCGGCGCCCACCACGGAGACGGTGAGCCGCTCACGCCGGTTCTCCCCCTAGCCGGCGCACCAATTGCGGGCACAGGCGCCGGGCTGCTGGCAACGCGACGCAGGATAGGATAGTGGCGGGGCACAGATGTCGCTCCCGTGGGCCGAATCCACGCCGGGGCGTCGCATATATTGTCTCGAACAGGATCTGACCCCGTGAAGGTGATCGCCTCTACGCTCCGCAAGGGCAACGTCGTCGACAAGGACGGCAAGCTCTACGTCATCTTGACGGTGGAGAACATCCATCCCGGCAAGGGCACCCCCGTCACGCAGCTCGACATGCGCCGCATCACCGATGGGGTGAAGGTGTCCGAGCGCTACCGCACCACCGAGTCGGTAGAGCGTGCCTTCGTGGAGGATCGCGAGCACACCTTCCTGTACGAGGATGGCGAGGGCTACCACTTCATGAACCCTGAGAACTACGATCAGGTCGCGGTTCCCAAGGACGTGATCGGTAGCGCGGCGCCCTACCTGCAGGAGGGCATGAAGGTGATGCTGGCCCTGCACAACGACGTGCCGCTCACGGTCGAACTGCCGCAGCGCGTCACCCTCGAGATCACCGAGACCGAGCCGGCGATGAAGGGTCAGACGGCCTCGTCTTCCTACAAGCCGGCGATCCTGTCGAACGGCGTGCGCACCGCCGTCCCGCCGCATGTGGCGGTCGGCACTCGTGTGGTCATCCTGACGGAAGACGGTTCCTACGTGGAACGCGCCAAGGATTGAGACCCGCCGGTTCGAGGCTCGGACTTCGAGGCTCGGACATCGATCTCCCGCGGGAGACCGATGCCGGCCTGATTCCGCCTCAGGGCGACGGCGCCGGCCCTTCGGCGGCGTCGTAACAGGACTGAGACAGAGCCTGGGCCTTCGCCCGCTCTTCGACGCTGAATCCCCGCCCCGTGATCGCCCAGAGATTCTCTCGCTGGAGGGCATCGGCAACACAGCGCGCCGCCACCCGGCATGTCTGCGCGGAACCTCCGGTCGTCTCGCACTGGACCCGGTAATCCTGACGGAACGCCGCGAGACCGGCCTTCGGATGAGGGCCCGTCACCGTCACGACGCCCGTGAGCAGGGCGAGCAGCACCGGCTGATGCACGAGATACACGGCGAGGCTGTGGCGCCCGGCCAAAGCCAGCCCGCGCGAGGCGATCGATCCCGGCTGCCACGTCGCCCATTTCGTGCGCAGGAAAGCCGGCAGACCGAGCCGCGCCGCTGCCAGCCCCAGGAGAACCAGGCCGAACCAGGGAAACAGCGGCACGTAATCGTTGGTCCGCGGCGGAACCATGCCGAGGCCGAGGAAACTCAGGATCGGGTCGTCGAAGACCGCGAGATGATAATCCGGGTTCGCCATCACGGCCGGCGTCGCCAGAACGACGATCCCCACCACCAGTGCGACGGCCGGCGACACCCGCAGGAACGGCACGGCGAGCACGCTCGACACGGCGATGCAATGCAGGATGCCGAAGAAGATGAAGCTGTCCGGAAACGCGTAGACCGTCGCGGCCGTGCTGAGGAGGGCGGCGATGCCGATCCGTGCGAGCCGCAAGAGGAACGCGCGGGGCCGGAGACCGTCCCGGTTCATGAGGACGAGGCCGATCCCGACCAGAACGAGGAACGTGCCCGCGATGAGGTGCGCCGCGACCTTGCCCAACGGGGCCAGAGCGTAGTTCTCGGGCGTGAGCGCGAGGTGCCCGAGGTCCCAGGTGGTGTGGTAGGCGGCCATCGCCAGCAGGGCGCCGCCCCGCGCGATATCGAGACTATCGAACCGCCGCGGCGTTCCACCGAGTTCTTTGGAGGCCGGCGATGCGGAGGCCGCAGCGACAGGTCTCGCCGTGGAGGCACTCATGCGAACGGCCTCGCCGGCTTGAACCGTTCGGAGTGGCGCGACGAGCCCGCGCTGGTCGGACGTTCGATCTCGGACGATACGATCTGAGTCATGCGCGTTGGCTATCGCCGGTGGCGAGGCGGATGCAAGGGCCCAGCATCGCCCAGTGTGACCGGCGCTCCGCGTGAAGCGTCGAAAACCGTTCAACTCCCGAACGAGAGGCGGCGGGTCGCGGGCGGATAGGCCGTATCCGGACTTTTCGGCGGAAGCCGCTGTGTCACCGTTGCGGGCGAGAAAGGCGCCGCGCCGCCGGTTGCCCGGTTCCTTGTTGCTCTCATGCCAATATGATGAAGAATGTCTCAATCGCCGCAGTCGATGTCCGCCAAACGGGCTTCCGCCGAGTCATGACTTTGTTAATCTATGGTGCGGATCGCGTCGCGTGATTCGGTGTGGGTTGCTTACATGTCCGACGATTTCGAATCAGGCTCGCACGGCCAGCGCGCGATGGGTGAATCGACCGGTGGACGTGGCACCGACCTCGGCGACGGAGAGGTGCAGCGCCCCCTCGACCTCATCGAGGTTTCGGGGCGCATCAAATGGTTCGATGTGTCGAAGGGCTTCGGCTTCATCCTTCCCGATGACGGCTCGGCCGACGTCTTGGTTCACATCACGTGCCTGCGCCGCGACGGATTCTCGGCCGCCAGCGAGGGCGCGCGCATCGTGGTGGAAGCCACCGAGCGGCCACGCGGATGGCAGGCCTTCCGGGTGATATCCCTCGATCAGTCGACGGCGATCCACCCGTCCGAACTCCCGATGCCCCGCACCCATGTGAGCGTCACGGCGACGAGCGGGCTCGAGACGGCCGTGGTGAAATGGTTCAACCGGTTGCGCGGTTTCGGCTTCCTCAGCCGGGGGGACGGCTCCCCCGACATCTTCGTCCATATGGAGACGTTGCGTCGCTACGGCATCGCCGAACTGAAGCCCGGCGAAACCGTTCTCGTGCGCTACGGCGACGGTTCGAAGGGCAAGATGGCAGCCGAAGTCAGGCTTCTGGACGGCGCGCTGCCCGCCTCCCATTGACGGAATGACCACGTGACACCAATCCAAGACGTTCGCTCGTCCGCGCCCTTGCGCGCGCTCCTGATCCTGATCACGATTCTCGCTGGTCTCGGCCTCGCCAATGCTCAGGATTCGGCCGCGCAGGAGCCCCTTGCGATCACGGGCAAGAGCGGCAGGCACAGCTTCTCCGTCGAGGTGATGCGCGACGACGAATCGCGCTCGCGCGGCCTGATGTTCCGCCGCGCGATGGCGCCTGAGCACGGGATGCTCTTCGACTTCCAGAAGGTTGAGCGCGTCGCGATGTGGATGAAGAACACCTACCTGCCCCTCGACATGCTGTTCATCCGCCCGGATGGAAGCATTGCTCGGATCGCGACCAATACCGAGCCGCTTTCGACCAAGGTCATTCCGTCGGGAGAGCCAGTGGTCGCCGTTCTCGAACTCAATGCCGGTGTCACGGCTAAGCTCGGAATCAAGGCGGGTGACCAAGTCGACCACACGATGTTCCCATCGCGCTGACCAGAGCGAAACGGGGATCGTCGCGGCACCACCCCGCGAACACAGCGTGAACGAGCATCTTGACGGCCGCCTCGTTTCTGACCAATGTTCCCATATTGTTCCAAAGGCGAGCGAACCTGAGACATCGGGTTCCTCGACGATGACAGGGGAACGCGATGCTCGACGTTCAAGCTTCCGGCGATGAAACGATCCTGTTCGAGAGTGCCGATTGGCGCGTGATCGCGGACGGTCTCGAACATCGCGGGACCGGTTATTTCATCGCCCGCGAGAGCTTGGGCCGGCGCTCCGAGTCCGGCCTGTGGGAATGGCCGCTACATCTGGCGGAGAAGAGCTGGTGTTCGCTGCGTCCGTTCCGCGACGCGTTTCAGGCGGCTGCCGATCTCTTCAACGTCGAGCGCGACGAGGCATTGTCGCAATCCTTCGTCACCGGTTTCGGCCTCAGGATGGGGCAGGGCGGACAGGGCGGCACCGAAGGCTTCACGAAACTGGCGGAACTGGTGCGTCCGAAATCCATCGCTCGGCGGAGACCCACCGCATCCGAGGGCCGACCCGTTCCCCACCGCAACGTCGCGGGGCGGAAGGAAGAAAAGGATACGGCGCGCGTCGCCCTGTCCTGACGTGACCTCCCGCCGCGACGCCCTAGATTTCTTGAGGGCGTCGAGGGGCGCCGTGCAGGAGGTCAATCCATGGACGAGCGCGTGACGGACAAGGACGATCGGAGCAAGGGACTGGGCGGCCTCGATGGGCTCGTCGTTCCCCCCCTCTCGCGCCGGGGCTTCGTGATGACGAGCCTGATCGCCGGGTTCACCCTGGCCGAGGCGAATGCGCAGGCTCAGGCCGTTACGACCGATTCCAATGGTCTCGTCGCCGGCGAGGTGAAGATCCCCGCGACCGACGGGCCGATGCCGGGTTATCGGGCGATGCCCGAGGGAGCGGGCCCGTTTCCCCTCGTCCTCGTCATCGAAGAGATTTTCGGGGTTCACGAATATATCAAGGACGTGTGCCGCCGCCTGGCCAAGGCCGGCTATTGCGCCGTGGCGCCCGAGCTCTACGCAAGGCAGGGCGATCTCTCGACTATGACGGATGTGAAGGCGATCGTTCGCGACGTCATTCTGAAGACGCCCGATGCCGAGTGGATCGCGGATCTCGATGCGGCAGCGTCCTGGGCCGTTGCCGATTCGAAGGCCGATCCCGAGCGGATCGGCACGATGGGATGGTGCCGGGGCGGTCGCGGGGCATGGCTCTACGCGGCGCATCGGCGCGATCTGAAAGCCGCGGTGGCGTGGTACGGCCCACTCGGTGGCGACCGTACGAGCCTGCAGCCGAAAACGGCAGGGGACGTCGCAGCGGACATCCGCGCACCGCTTCTGGCACTCTATGGCGGCGCCGATACCGGCATTCCCATCGCCAGCGTCGAGGAGGCCCGCGACCGGGCGAACGCTGCGGGGCGGAGTGTCGAGCTCGTCGTCTTCCCCGACGCACCGCACGGGTTCCATGCCGATTACCGGCCGAGCTATCGCAAGGACAGTGCGGAGCAGGGCTGGGCACGCGCGCTGGCGTTCCTCAAAAGCCACGGGGTCGGCTAAATCGTACCCTCATCGACCAACGCGACGATCGACCGAATCGGAGCGTTCGGGCACCTCCCACAGGAGCGTTCCCTCTGTTACAATGGAGGAACCGCCGCTCTGATCATGATTTCAGGGATGGATGCATGTCGGAAATTACGATCCGAGCGCCGGTTCGACACATTGACGGGTAGGACTACATAGCGTTGCTGGGATAACGGCTAGAGCGGCTGTCAAGCCTGAAGAGCGTTCCGGACCCATGAGTGCTGCGAATCCATCAGGCGAGAGACCCATCATCCTCGTCGTCGAGGACGAGCCGGATGAGCGCTACCTCGCGGCCGCACTCCTCGAAGAGACCGGGTTCAGCGTCATCGAAGCGGAAACGGCCGAACGCGCCCTGGCCATCCTGAACGAGAAGGACGGCGCTGTGAGCGTCGTCTTCTCCGATGTGCGAACCCCTGGCCCCATCGGCGGCTTCGAACTCGCGCGGATCATCGGAGTCACCTGGCCGCGGGTACGCGTGCTTCTCACATCCGGTGATGCGGGCGACCAGCCCAGTGACCTGCGGATTTCCGCGACTTTCATCCCGAAACCGTGGCGGGCATCCGACATCCTAGCTTGGGTCGAGGAGGCGGCGGGCCGTGCTCCCGCGCAAGGCGCGGGCATAGACGTGATCGGTGGTACCGCTCCCTGACGTGCCACCGGGCCGTTCTAAAAATATCATAGATCATAGGGAAACTTGACGGGCTCCAACCGTTGGTTGGTTCAGTCCCTCGTCGATCAGTGACGGGCCATGGGTTTCCAATGACCAGCGCCGCCAATACCAACATGGCCAATATCAGCCGCCCCGGGCATTCCTATACGGTCTTCTCCGAGGCGCGGCTGATGCAGAAAGTCGGCGAGGATCTACGCTCCCTTTACGGTGATATGATCGATCGTTCCGCGCCCGACGAACTGCTTCGTCTGGCGGCGCTGATCGATGAAAGGCGCAATGAAACCGAGGCCGGGCGCTAGCATCGTTCGCCCCTGCCGCGATCGGGACGACGTGATCGGTGCGGCTCGAATGACGCATGGCCGCTGAGACTTGGCGCAAGACTTGGATCGCCTCCCCATCGATGTCCTAAAACCTGATATGTCGAACGGACCCTTCCGGATCGATCTGACGAGCCCGTCATGCGTTTGAAAGCCTGCCTCGTTCTCGGCGCTTTGCTGGTCGCTGCGCCGTTATGCGAACCGGCCTTCGCCGCGACGCCCCCCAACCAGCCTGCCGACGGCCCCGGCGGTGTGGGAAACCGCTCCCTCTCGATCGTGAAGCGGGCGCTGGGACGGCCGAGTGCCGCGACCTTCGTCTTCTACTCAGCTGGTGCCGCGCCTGCGGAGGGACGGCCCGTCGTGGTGTTCCTCCACGCCTGGGGGGCCCCGAACCCGCAGCCCTACGGGGCCTGGATCGATCACCTCGCCCGCGCCGGATATCTCGTGCTGTTTCCGCGCTTCCAGGAGGTCAACCGGACGCGGCCGGCTGACGCCACGGGCAATGCCGAGAAACTCGTGAAGGCCGCCCTCGCGGAACTCGAATCCGATCCCGACGCCAAACCGGATCCGAAGCGAGTCGCCCTGATCGGCCACCTCGCGGGGGCTCCGATCGCCGCCAACCTCGCCGCCGATGCCGACAGCACCGGCTTGCCCATACCGCGCCTCGTCTTCGCCATCATGCCGGGGGGGATCGCCAGCGACGCCAAATCCAGGGGCGTCGTGCTGCGCGACCTGTCGAAGATCCCATCCGAGACACTCGTCATCACCGTCATCGGCGACCGGGATGCCCGCGCGGCGGATCTCGCCGCCAAGCGGCTCCTGCGTGAGGCGAGCAGTGTCGCGCCCGAGCGCAAACTCTTCATCCGCGCGCTCTCCGACGACCACGGCTTTCCCTCGCTGACGGCGACCTTGACCTCGCCGGGTGCCGTGGACACGGCCTATGACGGCGGAGCCATCAAGCTTCCACCGGAGCCGCCGAAGGATCCGAAGCAGCCGCCGACACCGTTCAAATGGTCGGCCGACATGTCCCTGACCGGCGAACAGACGACACTGCTCGCGCAACTGAATAATTCCCGGGCAGATAGCCTCGATTACCTCGCCTATTGGAAGACGTTCGATCTGGCCGCCGCAGCGGCGTTCGGCGGCGACGCCACCACACTCAAGGCCAATCCGCGGCTCAGCGAAATGGAACGCTGGAGCGACGGCTGGCCGGTGAAGCGTCTGGTCGTGGAAACGCCCCGTGCTGCTCCGGCGGCCGCGCATGCGCCGGCTCCGACGCCTGCGGCGGCCACGCAACCCAAGCCCAAACCGGTGAGACGTCCCTGATTCATCATGCCCGAGATGAGTCAGGGTTCAGGCGCGGGGCACCGGGGCTTGTCATCCCGGTAGCTTTTCGCAAACAGCAGGCCGGCACGGTCTTGTGCTTGCGCAACGAGCTCTACAGGTCACGATGAAGCTGTTCCACTCGCACTTCTCTCCCTTCGCGCGGAAGGTCATGGCCTGTGCCCACGTGCTGGGCATCGTCGACCGTATCGAGCTGCTACCGAGCGCGGCCCATCCGGTGAAGCGCGACGGCACCATCCTGACCCATCATCCGCTGGCACAGGTTCCGACCCTGCTTGACGACGAGGGCCACGCATTGGCCGACAGCAGGGTCATCTGCGAGTATCTCGACACCCAAGCCGGGGGAGGGCTGTTCCCCTCGGCCGGTCCCGCGAGATGGACGGCGCTCAACGACCAATCCATCGCCGACGGCATTCTCGATGCGGCCCTGCTGATCCGCTACGAACTCACGGCACGCGACGCCTCCGAATGCTCCAGCACCTGGATGGACGGTCAGGAGGCCAAGATCCGGAGCTCGCTCGCGTCCCTCGACGCAGGGGCGGAACGCCTCCTCGGCCGGGTCGATATCGGAACGATCAGCCTGGGCTGCGCCCTCGGATATCTCGACCTGCGCTTTGCCGAACTCGGCTGGACGCGGGACCATAGGGATTTGGCGGCGTGGTTCGCGGGCTTTGCCGAACATCCCGCGATGGTGGTGACGAAACCACCGGCGGCCTGAACCGGCACCGCTTCAGCCGCCAGACTGGCGCGCGCCTTGCAAAGTTCGCCTTCGGTTCTCCGGAGGTCGCGCCATGCCCGATTTCGTTGCCGCCTTGATCACCGCCGCGGTTTTCTGCGCGGGGCTGATCCTGCTCAATGCCCTGACGCGCTGGGCGATCCAGACACAAATCGCGCCGGCGGATCTCGCCGAGAACGGAATGCTGCAATACGGGCTCGCTCTCGCCCTCGCCGGATTCACGTGGCGGCGGGCGCTCGTCGCGCAGGCCGTCCCGAACGGGGGTGGCCAAGCCCATATCGTCGGGTGAAACGGCGGCTCGGACAGGCGCTCGCTACCTCAGGCCTTGGTCTCTAGAACCAGGGCTGCGTGGTGAAACTGTAATTCACCTTCATGCCAAAGGTGTATTGGTTCTGCGATCCGAACTGGCGGCGCACCAACGGGCTCTCGGCGGATGAGCCGACGATCCGGTTATAGCCAACGTACCCAGTGGCGGCCCATCGCTCGTCGAACGTATAGGTCACGGCTCCCAATCCGCCGACGGTGACGTAGCTGTCGGGCTGGAACGGCGTCAGCGTCCCGTTGAGCGCTGCCTCGAACGGTTGAACGCCGAAATAGCGCCTGGCGAAGCTGGCATCGCCAAAGTTGAAGCGCGGGCCCACCGAGACCTGCCAGCGGTCGAAGGGCTGGATCACATCGGCGCCGAGCGAGCCGACGAAGCCGTGATGCCCGAAGATCCCATGGCGCAGTTCGGCCCGGGCGCGCAGCCATTGCGTGGGGTAATACTCCACGAAGACACCCGGCTCGATGGCGAACTGGGCATCGCGGAGACCGAACAGGTCACGCCGGTTGTCGCCGTAATAGCGGCCGGGCACGTACTCCGCCGTCAGGCCGGCATTGAAGAGCGGCGAATCGTAGAGCGAGAAGCTGATCCCGTCATCCGGCGACGAGAACCGGCGCGGCGTACCGGCCTTGGCGATGCTGATCGATGGGTAGCCGATGGCGGTATATTCGTTCGACCCCGGAAAACTCGGCGTCGCCTGCACCGTCGCCGTCACCGTCACGACCCAGAGATTCTGGTCCAAGGCGAGGAACGTCGGCGGCCTCTGCAACTCCATGAGATCCGCGGCTCCGGCTCCGGCGCCGCTCGCCGCGATGAGCGAGCCCGCGAGGGCCAGCGCCGGCATGGCGGCAAGGCTCGTCCTTTGGGCAGGGCGCGAGGATGGGTTGAGAAGCATCGTGTCCATGACGGAGGTCATAGACACAATTCCCTAACGCATCACGACAAAGCCGACGCGACGATAGACCTATGTTGGCAACGACAAAAAATCGCTTCGGCGCGACAAGCGCGCCGAAGCGATTCTCAGATTAGAAGTAGGACTTCAACGCACCGCGGCGACGCACGTCGAGGGTGGCGCAGTGGAACGAGCCACCGAAGGGCCCATAGGACAGGAACGGCGCCGGGATCGGATCGAAGCCCCAATCCTTCAGTGCCTTGATCAAGGTCGGCTGGCTTGCATCGACGACGATCTTCTTTTCGTCGATGGCCAGCACATTGATCGACGTCCAGGGCGAGCACATCGAAATCTTGCTCATGAAGCCCTCGACCGGGTCGGGGCGGGGCGCGATGAGCACGTCCCACTTCTTGAGCACGGCGGGCAGCTTCTCGACGTCGATATAGTCCGGGTTCACCAGCACCTTGCCCGGGGCCAGCGGCATGAAGGACGAGTCGATATGCATCGGCTGCGGGCAACGGCTCTCGATCTCATGGACGCGGAAGCCCGAGCCGAGGTGGCGGCGCAGCCACTCGATCCCCATCAGGTTCGTCACGTTGGAGCGGGTGACGAAGAGGTCGCGGCCGCAGCGGACGAAATCGGCCGCGTCGAAGACCGGCTCGAACTCGTTCACGGTGAACTGCATCGGCTCGCCGGCCTTCAGGTTCGGCACGCGGTAATCGTAATTGTAGAGTTCGTCCGTCAGCTGCGGCCGAGGCGCCGAGGTCCAGCGCGCACCGTTACGAAAATATTCCTTGAACAGCGAACGGTAAGCGTCGCCCTCGAAATAGCGCGACCGCCAGCACATCGGGCTCTCGATGATCTCATCGCCGATGACCAGGTAGGGGTCGCGCGGGCAGGCGACGCAGAAGCCACGGGAGGACCAGCGCGGGGCGTTGTACTTGCGCGAGAAATCCACCGTGTCGGGCCGACGCACCTTCACGCCCTCGCCGGCGAGGATCGAGATGAAGTTATCGAGCTCGGCCTGGGCGAGCTTCTTCATGAACTTCGGATACCGGAAGCCCGCGGCGAACCGGTAGAACGGCTGCGCTGCGCGCGGCAGGTTGAAGATCACCGTGAGGTGGTGGGACGGAATAGTCGCACCGTCGAGGCTGCCGACGATCACCTCTTCCAGAGGGTCCCACTCGTTCCATGCCATGACCGGCGATTTCGGGGCTGGCGTCCCGCGATAGGCTGCCGAATTGGCGTCGTAGGTATCGATCTGCGCGTCGGCGAGCACGGCATCCTGAGCCGTGGTGAAAGCTTCGCGGTCCATCATTCGTCCCTTGGTCGTGCCTTTGCGCGGCTGTTTCTTCGAGGCAGAAGCCTCAGCGCCGCTTTGGCTCGCACTGTGTCTATCGGGTGATAGACAACGAAATCCAAAGCTGCAACTTCCGATGACGCCAACGTTTTCCGGAAGGCTTTTCGTCCGGGTCGTCGGTGAAATTCTCTAAAAAATCGTCCGCGCCGACGGTCGAAGGGGGATCATGAAGCGTCTGACGACATTGGCCCTCATCGTCGGCCTCTGCACAGTTGCAGGACTGTTCTTGTCATCGGGTCTCGATGACGTCGCCGCGGCAGTGGTGAGCGCCGGTTGGGGCGCTGCCATCGTCGTGCTGGCCCGCGCGGTCGCCGTCGGCTGGGCCGGCCTCGGCTGGTTCACGGTTTTCCCGCGGGACGACCGTCCGAGCCTGTGGAACTGCATTTCGCTGCGTTTCGTGCGGGAGGGCATCAACACGCTCCTCCCCGTGGCCACCGTCGGCGGCGACTTCGTCGGAGCGCGACTGTTGACGCAGCGCGGCCTCTCCGGAGGGCTCGCCGGCGCCAGCATGTTCGTGGACCTGATGACCCAGGCGGTCACCCAGTTCCTCTTCACGGTCGGCGGCGTCGCCCTGCTCGCCTGGCTACATGGCGATGGCCCCGTGGTACGCACCGTCGCCGGTGGTCTCGCCATCGCGGCCCCAGCTCTCGGCGCCTTCTTCCTGATCCAGCGCCGCAGCGGGCACCGCATCATCCAGGCCCTGCTGAGCCGCTTTGCCGCCGCCCGTGAATGGCGCGCGCTCGGCGCGGTCGATGTTCTGTTCGACAGCCTGCGCCGACTTTATTCCTCGCCCAAGCGGGTCGTGGGCGCCATGGGCGTGCACATGATCGGCTGGATCATCGGCGCCGCCGAAGTTTATGTGGCTCTGCATTTCATGGGTTATCCGGTGACGGTCGCCGAGGCCATCGTCATCGAAAGCCTGGCCCAGGCGGTTCGCGGTGCCGCCTTCGCCGTGCCGGGGGCGCTCGGTGCCCAGGAAGGCGGCCTCATCGCCCTCTGCGCGATCTTCGACATCCCCGCCGAGGCTGCCCTGGCGCTCTCCCTGGTGAAGCGTCTGGCCGATCTCATGGTCGGTGTGCCCGGCCTCGTCGCGTGGCACTTCATGGAAGGCAAGACGGTCGCGCCGGACGTGGAAGACCGGACGTTTCGGGACCAGAGGTCGGTGGAGCAGAACGCGCCGAAAGTCGGAGGCGACATTGCCCGGGCGGTGAGCCTGGATTCCATGCCCGTGTCGCGGGTGCCCGCCAATTCCGCGGGAAACCACATCGTGTCGCGCTCGATGGAGGGCGAGATGGAGACGCTGCGGAAATGCGCGTGAGCAGATTCGCATCGGGGCTGGTGGCCTCGACCCTTCTCGCAGCGACCCTCCTGTCGGTCGGGCCCGCCCGTGCGGCGGAGGATGCGGCGGTGCAGACCGTACGCGGCCTTTATTCCAGCTTCGAGGGCGCCCTCGAGGCGCCCGAAGCCGACGTGAAGAGCAGGGCCCTGGTCATCGGCCCGGTGCTCGACCAGAGCATGGATTTCGCCACCATGGCGCGGGTCGCCGTGGGCGCGAAATGGAAAGGCTTCACCCCCGAGCAGCAGGGCGCGCTGACGGAAGCCTTCAAACAGTATTTCACCGCGACCTATGCCACCCGCCTGTCGCAGGCCGCCGGCGGCAAGTTCGACATCAAGCCCGAGAGTGAAGCGCGCGGCCAGAACCGCGTGGTCCAGACCGAGGTCGCCAATTCGGAGGGCGACGCCTCGCAGGTCGACTACCTCGTGGGTTCGAGCAACCGCATCCAGGACGTCTATCTCAACGGCAATGTCAGCGAGATCGCCGCCATGCGCGGCAGCTTCGCCGATCCGCTGAAGGCGGGCGGGGCGGAAAGCCTGCTGAAATTCCTTCGTGATCGGACCACGGCGATGCTCGCCGCCAAACCATAGCCTTAGACGCAGGCCAGACGCCCCTCGTCGGGCCTGGCCGGACGAACCCGCCCGTGTCGCCTTCCAGACCTTGCGGCACCTTCAACCAAACCGTGACCGAGCTTCGCCCATCATGGACCTCACCTTGACGGATCTGCCTTCGGCGAACCTGAGCTGGCTCTCGCTCCTGTTCCAGTTCATGGCCCTGGCCGGCTGTGTCTACGGGCTGACGGCTGCCTTCCTGGCGAGCCGCTACGCACGCCGCCCCGTTCCCGTCCTTGCGGCGAACGCCGCACGCCCATCGGTGACCATCCTGAAGCCGCTCTGCGGCATGGAGCCCAATCTCTACGAGAACCTCGAGACCTTCTGCCGCCAGGACTACGCCGGCCCGATGCAGGTCGTCTTCGGCGTGCAGAACGCCACCGATCCGGCGATCGCCGTGGTGCGCCGCCTCGCCGAAACCTATCCCGACCTCAAGCTCGACCTCGTCATCGATGCGCGCCAGCACGGCTCGAACCGCAAGGTCTCCAACCTCATCAACATGTCGGCGCTGATCGCCCACGAGGTGATCGTGCTCGCCGACAGCGACATGGTGGCCAAGCCCGATTATCTGGAGCGGATCGTTGCCGAGCTGGCTCAGCCCGGCGTCAACGGCGTCACCTGCCTCTACCATGGCGTACCGGCGAACCGCGGCGTCTGGGCTCATCTCTCGGCGCTCGCCATCGACGTCCAGTTCCTGCCCAATGTCGTGATGGGCACCTCGCTCGGCCTGGCCAAGCCCTGCTTCGGCTCCACCATCGCCTTCACCACCAAGGCGCTCGCCGAGATGGGGGGCTTCGAGGCCTTCCGCGACGATCTCGCCGACGATTACGCGGTGGGCGAAGCCCTGCGCGCCAAGGGCGGTCTCGTGGCGATCCCGACCTTCACGATCGGGCATACCTGCGTCGACACCGATCTCGCCGGCCTGTGGAAGCACGAGTTGCGCTGGAACCGGACCATCCGCAACGTCGATCCGGCCGGGTATGCCGGCTCCATCGTCACCCATGCCTTCCCGCTGGCGCTTATCGGCGCCCTGATTCCGGGAGCCGACACGAGCGGACTCGTGGTGGCGGCCCTGGCGCTCGCCTGCCGCATCATCCTCTGCGTCCGCCTGGAGCGCGCCTTCGGTCTCGCTCCGCACCCCTACTGGCTGTTGCCGATTCGCGACATCCTCTCCTTCATGAACTTCTCCTGGAGCTTCGTGTCGGGGGCGGTGACATGGAAAGGTCACGATTATCGGGTGGTTGCGGACGGTACGCTGATCCCGGAGCGCAGCCTCGGCCACGATGCCGGCGCGTCCCCGCTCTGACTCTCGCTTCGCTCTGAACCCGCCCCATTCCCGTCCCTCGCTGAGGCCTTGAACCCCATGCGCACGCTCTTCCTCCAGGCCCCCACCTTCGACGGTTTCGATGGCGGAGCGGGCTCTCGCTACCAGGCCAAGCGCGAGATCAAGTCGTTCTGGTACCCGACCTGGCTCGCCCAGCCGGCCGCCCTCGTGCCGAACTCGAAGCTGATCGACGCCCCCCCGCACAACATCAAGCTCGCCGAGATCGTGGCCCAAGCCAACGATTTCGACCTCGTGGTGCTGCACACCTCGGTGCCGTCCTTCAAGTCCGACGTGAAGACCGTCGAGGCTCTCAAGGCCGCTAACCCCAAGCTCATCGCAGGGCTCATCGGCGCCAAGGTCGCGGTCGACGCGGCGGGTGCCATGGCCCAGGCCCCGTGTATCGATTTCTGTGCCCGCAACGAGTTCGACTTTACCGTCAAGGAAGTCGCCGACGGCACGCCGATGTCCGAGATCAAGGGCCTGTCCTACCGGGACGCCAATGGAGTCGTGGTCCATAACGAGGACCGCGAAATCATGACGGACATGGACCAGCTGCCCTTCGTCACCTCGGTCTACAAGCGCGACCTCCAGATGGAGAAGTACTTCATCGGGTACCTCAAGCACCCCTACATCTCGTTCTATTCGGGCCGTGGCTGCAAGAGCCGCTGCACCTTCTGCCTCTGGCCGCAGACCGTGGGTGGCCACACCTACCGCACCCGTTCGGTCGCGCATGTGATCGAAGAGATCAAGTACTGCCTGAAGGAGTTCCCGCAGACGAAGGAGTTCTTCTTCGACGACGACACCTTCACCGACAATCTCCCGCGCGCCGAGGAGATCGCCCGCGAACTCGGCAAGCTCGGCGTGACCTGGTCGTGCAATGCCAAGGCGAACGTGCCCCGCGAGACCCTGAAGGTGCTCAAGGAGAACGGCCTTCGCCTGCTTCTCGTCGGCTACGAGTCCGGCAACCAGAAGATCTTGAACAACATCAAGAAGGGCATGCGCGTCGAGGTGGCCGAGAAGTTCACCAAGGATTGCCACGACCTCGGCATCGCCATCCACGGCACCTTCATCGTCGGCCTGCCGGGCGAAACCCGCGAGACGATCCAGGAGACGATCGCCTTCGCCAAGCGCATCAACCCGCACACGATCCAGGCCTCGCTGGCCGCCCCTTACCCGGGCACCTTCCTCTACAAGCAGGCCGTGGAGAACGGCTGGCTCGACGTGGAGAATGCCGAGCTCGTCGACGAGAACGGCGTACAGATCGCCCCGCTGCACTACCCGCACCTGTCGCATTCCGAGATCTTCGCGGCGGTCGAGGAATTCTACCGGAAGTTCTACTTCCGCGCCCCGAAGATCGCCTCCATCGTCTCCGAGATGGTGCGCTCGCCCGACATGATGAAGCGCCGCCTGCGCGAGGGTGTGGAATTCTACCGCTTCCTCAAGGAGCGTCAGACCGGCACGTCCAAAGCTGCCTGATCCTCAGGTCGCCCAACCTTCATCATACTTCTCCAGCAACGGCCGGGCTCAACGCCCGGCCGTTCTTGTTTCAAGCGCCCGCCGGGTGGTGGTCAGGGCTCGGAAAGCCGGTTCCGACCCCACTCCGCCTGCTCTAAATCCTTGGCGCGGCGCTCGTACGGGCGCGGTCAACGACGAAAGGGTTCGCCTTCCTGCTGTTTGGGCAGCCTCGAACGTTCTCCGGTTCCGACCTTCGGGCAGTCTGGATCGGACTCTGCAGGCCACGGGCGTTCGCCCGTTCCCACAGCGACGGAGGCTGGCCGGCGGGGGGGGAGGGATGCGTTGCCCGACCGGATGCAGAAGGGCATCCCTGAGCTCGTGAACCTGCGCCTATTTCAAGCCCTATCGGGCGGGAAAGGCGGCGCGACTCTGGACCACGGCCGCGATGCTTTCGCCGGCGTGTCGCCCGACCACCCGAACGACGAGGACCATCGAGCATGACCAAGGCCGCCAGGAAACGCCTGATCGTCACCGCCGACGATTTCGGCCTGAGCCGGGAAGTGAACGAGGCTGTCGAGCAGGCCCATCGCGAGGGCATCCTCACCGCTGCCAGCCTGATGGTCTCGGCACCGGCGGCGGCCGACGCAGTGGCCCGCGCCCGGCGCCTTCCTTCCCTTCGCGTCGGACTGCACCTCGTCATGGTCGAGGCCTGGCCGACGCTTCCCCCGGCCGAACTGCCCGACCTCGTGGATGCGGACGGGCTGATCCGACGCGACATGGGTCGCCTCGGCCTCGACCTCGCGGTGAAACCTTCGGCACGGCGGCAGCTTTCAGCGGAAATCACAGCGCAGTTCGAAGCTTACAGAGCCACTGCCCTACCCCTCGACCACGTCAACGCCCACAAGCATTTCCATGTCCATCCGCTCATCGCCGGGCGCGTCCTGGCCATCGGCCGGGGATACGGCATGCGGGCGATCCGGGTGCCGCGCGAGCCCCGCGCCGTGCTACGCGCCGCAGAGCCCGGTGCGACCCCGAAGCCCGCCCTCGATATCGCCCCCTGGGCCGGGCTCCTCGCGGTTCGCGCCCGCCAGGCCGGCCTGCTGATCCCCGACCGTACCCTGGGCTTGGCATGGTCCGGCGCGATGACTCCGCAGCGTGTGGCGGGGCTCCTGCGGCACCTGCCGGATGGGTTGACCGAGCTCTATACCCATCCCGCCACGCGCGGCGGCTTCCCCGGCGAGGCGCCGGGCTACGCCTATGCGGCAGAGCGCGACGCCCTGATCTCGCCGGAGGCAATCGACGCGATCAGGCAGGTCGGCGCGGACAGAGGCGGCTTCTCGGATTTCCTTTAGCCGTCCGATCGCAGGAACGGACACGAAAAAGGCCGCCGTCGCTTCACGCGACGCCGGCCTTTTCATTGGCGACCTGGAGAAATCCGAGGATCGGCAGTCCCGGATTATTTGGCCGAGACCGGCTCCGGCCTAGGGGCTTTCACGCCGGCCATGGCCTCGTCGCCTTCGGGACGGTTCGGGTCAGGCTGCTCCGGCGGGGGACCGAGGAAGGCGGGAACCACGAAGAAGGCGGCGACAAGGGTGAAGAACAGCGACAGGGCCAGGAGCTTGCCCATGCTGGCCGTGCCGGGATGGCTCGACAGGACGAGCGAACCGAAGGCCGTGCCGGTGGTGAGCGCCGAGAAGAAGATCGCACGCGTCAGGCTGGAGGCCAGCATGTCGGTGACGCCCGCCCTCCAGGCGATGACGTAGTAGATGTGGAAGGCGACACCCACCGCCAACATAAGCGGCAGGGCGATGATGTTGGCGAAGTTCAGCGGCATGCCGACCACGTGCAGCGCCATCAGCGTCCACAAGGTCGCCAGCACCAGCGGACCCAGCGTCATCGCCACGTCCCAGGGCTTACGCAGCGCCACGGACAGGATGACGAAGATGGCCACCAGAGCCGTCAGCGCCGCCTGAACGAAGGCGCCGAGGATGGTGTAGCTCGACGAGGTCGTGGCGACGGGAGCACCGGTGGCGTGGGGTGCGACCGACTGCACCTCCTTGGCGAAGCGGCGCAGAACCACGTTGTCGTTGGCATCCCCGCTCGGATGCACCTCGATCCGTGCCCGACCGTCCGAGGCGATCCACTCGGCCTTCAGCTTCGGCGGGATGTTGTCGAGGGTGACCTTTTCTGGAGCCAGCAGGCTCCGAAGGCGGACCAGCAGGGTCTTCAGGTCGGTGGTGACGGCGACGTTCGCCGCCTCCCGGATCTGCGGGGTCGCGGTCGAGAGTGCGTCGAGAGTACCAGCCAGGGAGCCCGCGGCATTCGCGCCACCGGCATTGCCCGTCGCGATTCCCTTCAGGGCAGCGGCAGCCTCCTTCAACGCCTTGACCGTATCTGCATCAGTCGGCGGCGGCGGCTTGCGGACGGGATTGAGGATCGGTCCGAGGAGCTCGGCCGTCTCCGCGATGGTCGCGAGCTTCTGGTCCTGGTCCGGCGGCACGAAGGTATCGATGTCGATGACCTTCGCGACGGAGGGGAGGGCCTTCAGCTTGGCGGCGAGTTCGGGCACCGCCGCGACCGAAGGCGCGATCACGTCGATGAGGTTCGGGCTCGTCTCGGGATCCTTGATCAGGTCGAGATAGGTCGAGATCGATTCGACCTTGGTGCTGCGCAGGTGCATCGGGTTCGAGTCGAACGGCAGCTTGAACAGGAGCGGGATGCCCGCCACCGTGATCACGCCGACGATGATGAGCACCAGCTTGCGGTTCCGGATGATCCAGGGATCGACGCCCGACAGCCAGGTCGTCTCCACCGCCCGCGCTTCACCCTTGGGCTTGAAGACGGCGATGAGGGCGGGGAGCAGGGTCAGCGAGAACAGATACGCCACGATCATGCCGACGCCGGCGATGAGACCGAGCTCGGACACGCCGCGGAAGGCGGTTGGCAGGAAGGCGAAGAAGCCCGCCAGGAGCGAGATGGCAGCGAGGCTCAGAGACCAGCCGACCCCGCGCGCCGCGGCGCGGATCGCGCTCGACAGGTTGGGCTGCTCGAACCGGTCGGCCCTGTAACGTACGGCGAACTGGATGCCGAAATCGATCCCCAACCCCACGAACAGGGCCGTGAACGCCACCGAGATCGGGTTCAGCTCGCCCACCATGAGGAGGCCGAGGGCGGTGGTGACGATGAGACCCGCGAAGGTGGTGATGATCACCGCCGTGACCAGGGACGGCGAGCGCAGGGCCAGCCACAGGAACAGCACGATCGCCGCGACGGTGACGCCGTTATTGAGGAGCGCGTCGTCCGAGAGCGTGGCGAACTCGTCATCCGCGACGGCCACCGGGCCGGTGAGGCGCATGCGCGGATTGTCGGCCGCATCGAGGCCGCCGAGGGTGTTGATCTTCAGGTCGGTGGCAAGGCCACGAATGAGCTTCGTCGCATCCGCGCCGGGCTGGAGCGCGGCATAATCCAGCTTCGGCTGGATCATGATGAACTTGCGCAGCTCGGTACTCTGGGCCTTGCCGCCGGAGAGGAGCAATTGCCAGGACAGACGTGCGGGCTCACCGGCCAGCACCTTACGCAGCACCTCGTCGATCCGCGTCATCGGACCGTCCAGGTCTTCGAGCTTGGCATCGCCGCTCTTGATGCCCTTGGCCCCGAGGCCGAGCACCCGCATGACGCCGCGCAGGGTCGGGTCGGCCGCGAGCGGACCGAGGAGCCCCTGCTGCTGGACAAGCTGCTCCATGGTCTTGGTCAGCTCCTCCTGCGGCATCAGCAGGAAGCCGTTCTTGTCGTAGAAGGGCCCGCCATCCGGGCGGTACACCGTCTCGATCTGTTCGGGATGGTCGAGCAGCGCCTTGGCGAGGGAGGCGGCCGCCTCCTCGGCGACCTCGGGCGTCTTGCCGTCGATCACCGCCACGAGCGTTCCGGTCCGTTGGGGGAACGCCTTCTCGTAATTGATCTCGTCCTGCCGCCAGGGCACGTCCTTATCGATCAGACGCTCGACATCGGTGTTGATCCGGAACAGATGCGCGCCGAGCGCTGCGCTTCCGATGGTGAGAATCGCCACGAGAGTGATGACGAGCCAGCGCCTGTGGACGGAAAACGCGACGAGACGTTCGATCACAAGTATCCTGCCTGCCTAGCGACGCGGTCGCCCGAATGAGTCCGCCGGTCCCCGCGGATGCGTGGGACGGCCGGTACGTTCGACGTGGAACCGGTCTTGGTCCGGATGTCGGTTACCATCTGTCGGCGCGATCCACGAGTCCCTGGCCACGAGTCCCTGCCAAAGGCTCCTGACAAGGATCGTGACAGAAATTCCTTTGAGAATCGCCGCGACGCGCCGCTTCTCGCAGATGGGTCGTGCCGACGAGATATCCAATCTCGACCGCGCTCATACCAGTGGGAGCACCTCGCGGTCGACCGTTTCCGTAGTCATCCGCAGGTAGAAATGCAACGAGACAGGGTTATCGGGCCCGGTTCAAGGGATGAGGTGCGTCCGCGCACTGCGGATGAGCTTCGCTGCGGCGCAAGGCGAAACCCTAGCTAGGACATGCCCGGGGCGCCGCATGGCAGAGTGATGCCGATGACGTGATCACGGCTCGGCGCAGTTCAGGCATACCCTGACCGACTAGGAAAAAGCACCGTGCTTTGGGATAAGGTCCGTCATCATGGCGCGACGGACGTCATCCTGGACCAATGTGCCACGCTCTACCTATGGCTGGCACGCTCTACCTGTGGCTGGATTGTCCCAGGATCGCTCAAACACGTCCCGTCCGCCCACCAAGGCGTCCCCATCGACCGTGGTTCTAACCTAGTTCGCTGGAATTCCGCCGCTTTTCACGGTAATGCACCCGATCATATCGGGGCCAAAAATAAGGAGCCGCGTCTTGGGTATTCCCCTCCGTTACGTCGCGAAGATTGGCGGCTACATTCTTAAGCAGCACCTCACCGGTCGCAAGCGCTACCCGCTCGTGATGATGATGGAGCCGCTGTTCCGCTGCAATCTCGCCTGCGCCGGCTGTGGAAAAATCGATTACCCGGACGAGATCCTGAACAAGCGCCTGCCCGTGGCCGACGCCCTGGAATCCGTGCGCGAGTGCGGCGCACCCATGGTCGTGATCGCCGGTGGCGAGCCGCTGCTCCACAAGGACCTGCCGCAGATCGTCGAGGGCATCATCGCGCAGAAGAAATTCGCGATCGTCTGCACGAACGCGCTTTTGCTCGAGAAGAAGATCAAGGACTACAAGCCCAGCCCGTACTTCACCTGGTCGATCCATCTCGATGGCGACAAGGAGATGCACGACCAGTCGGTGTGCCAGCGCGGCGTTTACGACAAGGCTGTCTCCGCCATCGCCAAGGCGAAGGAGATGGGCTTCCGCGTCACCATCAACTGCACCTTCTTCAACAATTCCTCGGCCGACAAGATCGCCGACTTCTTCGACACAGTGACGAAGCTCGGCATCGACGGCATCACCGTCTCGCCCGGCTATGCCTACGAGCGCGCGCCCGACCAGCAGCACTTCCTGAACCGCAAGGCCACGAAGGACCTGTTCCGCGGCGTGTTCCGGCACGGCAAGGAGAAGGGCCGCCAGAACTGGACCTTCCAGCAGTCGGGCCTGTTCCTCGACTTCCTGGCCGGTAACCAGACCTACCATTGCACCCCGTGGGGCAACCCGACCCGCACCGTGTTCGGCTGGCAGAAGCCCTGCTACCTGCTCGGCGAGGGCTACGCCGCCACCTTCAAGGAGCTGATGGAGGAGACGGACTGGGATTCCTACGGAACCGGCAATTACGAGAAGTGCGCCGACTGCATGGTCCATTCTGGATATGAGGCCTCCTCGGTGGTCGATTCCGTGAAGAAGCCCTGGAAGCCGCTGATCCACGCCATCCGTGGGATCAAGACCGAAGGCGAGATGGCTCCCGAGGTCAGCCTCGAAAACCAGCGCCCGGCCGAGTTCGTGTTCTCGCGCAACGTGGCGCAGAAGCTGTCCGAGATCAAAGCTTCGGGCGTCGACACCAAGCGTGAGGCCCGCAACCGCACGGCGGCCTGACGCCACGCGGAAGCCGTTCCCGCGTCAATAAAAAGCCCCGCGATGCAGCAGCATCGCGGGGCTTTTCGTTCATGGTACTGATTGAATACGGCAGGCAGCTACCGTGCGGCATCACCGGCAGAGTGTCGTGCGCTGGGCTCATCGAAGTCCGGCACGAGGCCAAAGCGGCAGCGAGCCAGAGCGGCGAAGGCTCTTCCAGAATCCCTGGCCAGACGGATCAGAGCCGGCAGATGGGTCGGGTTCCGACCGAGGGCAGTCAAAACGGCGATGATGTCGGGGTCGCCGTTCGGCTTCAGTGCCGTCGTCACGAAGGCGGGCAGAGCGCGCTCGGCCGGGTCACAGACCACGCGGATCGCAGCGAACGGAATGCCGTGGCGAGCCGCGAAATCCGCCGCCACATGGGATTCCATATCGACCGCCGCCGCTCCGGTACGGGCATGCAGTTCGGCCTTCGCGGCCACGCTCACGACCGCTGCGTCGACCCCGGCGAGGTCCGCCAAGTGCGTCGTCAGATCGGCTCTCGACAGGGCGGAGTGAATCGCGTCGCGCAGGGCGGCGTCGGTCTCGCGGCGTCCCGTTTCATCGGCGATGCCGGTGGCGATCACCACGTCGCCGGGGACCAGCGACGGATCGAGCCCTCCCGCGATGCCGAAGCTGATCACGGAACGACATCCGGGCTTCCGGCGAAGGGCGAGCAGCGCACGAAGGCGCTCCGGAGATCCACCCGCTCCCACGGCCTCGATTTCGGGACCGGCGGCAAGCCGAGCCTCCTTGGAGAGTCCGGTGACGACGAGGATGGGGAGCATGGGATGTCCAGCCAGCACTCCCTCCCCCTCTGCGGGGGAGGGTGGCCCTCGCGTCAGCGAGGGTCGGGAGAGGGGAGCGACGTTTCCGGAGAGGCCCCCCTCCCGCATGCTCCGCAGGCACTCTCCCCCACAGAGGGGAGAGGGTCGAGGAGAGCCTACATCCCGTAGGCGACAGACCGCGTGTTGCTACGCTTGAGGTTGCGGTAGCGCGCCATGGCCCAGAGCGGGAAGAATTTCGGATAGCCATGGTAGCGCAGGTAGAACACCCGCGGGAACCCGGTCGCCGTATAGCGCTCCTCCGACCAGAACCCGTCCGCGCCCTGCGTCCGTGTCAGGTAGTTGATGCCGCGCGTCACCGCCGGATCGTCGGCCTCGCCCGCCGCCATCAGGGCGAGGAGAGCCCAGGCGGTCTGGGACGCGGTGGAATAACCGGGCTCGAAGGCCGGATCGATCTTGTACGACGAGGCATCCTCGCCCCAGCCGCCATCGGGGTTCTGGATGCGGATCAACCAGGACACCGACTTGCGGATCTCCGGCGAGGCCGAATCGACGCCGGCGGCATTGAGCGCGCAGAGCACCGACCAGGTGCCATAGATGAAGTTCATCCCCCAGCGCCCGTACCAGGAGCCATCCTCCTCCTGATCGTCGAGGAGGTATTTCACGCCGCGATCGAGGCCCTTCGAGGTCTCCCGGGTCTCGCCGAGCTGCGACAGCATCGAGACGACGCGGGCCGTGACGTCGGCGGTCGGCGGGTCGAGGAGGGCACCGTGATCCGAGAACGGGATGTTGTTGAGGTAATGATGGTTGTTGTCGGCGTCGAACGCCGCCCAGCCGCCGTCGCTCGATTGCAGGCCCTCGACCCATTCCCGCGCGCGGGCGATGGAGACGGCATAATCCGGTACGTCGGCGACGAGACCGTGCTGGCGCATCGCCCGGTCCATCGCCATCACCACCACGGCGGTGTCGTCGAGATCGGGGAAATGTGGGTTGGCGTATTGGAACGCCCAGCCGCCGGGGCGGACATTGGGACGGCCGGCCGCCCAGTCGCCCTTGATGTCGAGCACTTGGAGCGGACGCAGCCAATCGAGCCCGCGCCGGGCCTGGTGCTCGGCATCGGAGCCGCCGGCCTCGAGCAGCGCGTGACCGGCCAGGGCCGTATCCCAAACCGGCGAGAGGCAGGGCTGGACATAGGCCTCGTGCTCCTTGACGACGACCAGCTTCTCGACCGCCTCGCAGGCGATCAGCACCTGCGGGTGATCGGCCGGATAGCCGAGCACTTCGTACATGAGCACGGTGTTGACCATGGCCGGGAAGATGGCGCCGAGGCCGTCCTCGCCGTTGAGGCGCTCGCTCGTCCAGGCCACGGCCTTGTCGATGCCGCGCTGGCGGCGCTTCTTCGGGAAGTAATCCTGCGTGACCTGCAGCAGCCGGTCGATGGCGCCGAAGATCGGGGTCCAGGGCCAGGTCGCATGCGGGCTGCCCGGCCAGGAGCGCACATGCTCCGGCGGCGTCACGAACAATTCGGGAATGCCGAGACCGAGCGGGTTCTTGGCGAGGGGCTTCTTCGCCTGCAGCACCAGCAGGGGCACGATCACGCAGCGTGCCCAATAGGAGATCTTGTCGAGGTGGAAGGGAAACCACTTCGGCAGATGCATGATCTCGACGGGCATCACCGGCACGGCGCGCCAGGGCACCTCGCCGAACAGAGCCAGCAGGAACCGGGTGAACACGTTGGAATTGGCGGCACCGCCACGCGAGAGGATCGCCTCGCGGGCGCGACGCATGTGGGGAGCCTCGATCGAGTCGCCGACGAATTTCAGCGCGTAATAGGCTTTCACACTGGCGCTCATGTCGAACGGCCCGTCATGGACCAGCGACCACCCGCCATGCTTTCCTTGCGTCCGGCGCAGGTAATTGCCGATCTTGGCCATCAGTTCGGGCGGAATGGTCGTCGCCCGGAACTGGTGGAACATGATGTATTCGGAGGGGATCGTCGCATCCGCTTCGAGTTCGAAACAGAGATGCCCGTCCGCATGGACGAGATTCGTCAGGGCCTGTGTCGCCCGCATGACTCCATGCTCGACGTCGTCCAGGGAAATCTCCTGGGTCTTGGGACGCTGGAGCGTCTCGACCTTCTTGAATGCCTCTCGCATCATCCTCGCCTCAGTGCCGCCTGACGCGGCCCCTTCCTCACGCCGCGCCGCGCGTCACAGCTTCACGGCGCGCAGGCGCGCCTTTAAGGAGCGCTTGCGCGGCCGTCGTTCCCGAACGGATCGCTCCCTCTATCGTCGATGGCAGGCCGGTCGCGGTCCAGTCGCCCGCCAGGACGAGATTGTCGTGGGCCGTCACGGCACTCGCGCGCCGCGCGGCCTCTTCGGGCGTCGCCGCGAAGGTCGCCCGTTTCTCCTTGACGATCTGCCAGCTTGGCAGTTCCGGTGCAAGTCCGGTCAAAGTCGAGATCTCGGCCCAGATCTGCTTCGCCAAGTCTTCCCGCGGCATATCCAGCAGGCGATCGGCACCGCTGATGGTGACCGACAGTCGATCCGGATAGGCGAATAGCCATTCCGTCAAACCGTTCACCACACCGAGCAATAACGGCGAGCCCTGTGGAGGAAGGATCGCGAAATGAGCATTGACGATGGAGCGGTAGGATTGCGGAGCCGAAAGTCCTGGGATCAGGTCGGTCGCGACCCAGGGCGGCAGGGCCAGCACCACCGAATCATCGGGACCGAGCGTCACCGATTCGTCGTTGAACAAGAGGGTATCGACCCGACCCGCATCGGCGCCGAGGCCGCGCAGGCGACGACCGAAGCGCATCTCGGCGCCGTGCTTGGCCAGATACGACAAGGCGGGATCGACGAAGGCGACCGAAAGGCCGCCGACGGCGATGAGGGGCCGACAAGCGGCGCCGCCCGCGCCCAGGGTTTCGCGCAGGATCGTGGCGGCGAGCCCGACATCGCTTTCCTGCGGATCGGTGTTCAGGGCGGCGAGCAGCACCGGATGCCAGAGGCGCTCGTAGAGCGGCCCGGAACATTCCATGCGCTCGCCGATCGTGCCCGCACGGCCCGGCGCCTTGCCCGAGGCGGCCCGGAGGATGCTCAGGGGCGCGAGATAATCCATCGCCCGGCTGCCCGGCACCCGCCGCGACGCCTGCAGCACCCACCACGGCACCCGCCCGGCATTCGGCCGAAGGGTCCAGCGCTCACCGGTCTTCAGGTCGGCGAAGGGGAATTCAGCCTCGTCCGGCCCGGTCAGGGCATCGGCGGGGGCGCCCACCAGCTTCAGGAAGTCGAGGGACGAACGGTTGCCCGACAGCAACAGGTGGTTGCCGTTGTCGATGGTCAGGCCGAGCGTCGAATCATAGTAGGAGCGGCAGCGCCCGCCGGCCTGCTTGGCCGCTTCATGGACGACCACGCGCCGACCGCGCTCGGCGAGGGACACCGCCGCGGACAGGCCCGCGAGCCCGGCACCGACGACATGGACCGTTCCGGTCTGCATTTGCGTCATCATACAATCCCGTGGCGCAGCGCGACGCCGAGCAGGGCCAGCTTCGAGGGCTTCACGCGAGCGCGCGGCATGGTCCAGCCCCGCGTCAGCACCGCGTCGAGATAAAGGCGGTAGGCGGCCGCCATCAGGCGGGGAGCCTTGGTTTCCTTGCGCGGATTGCGGTCGATGATCGTCCAAGTGTCGCGGTAATGGGCTTCGGCCTCCCTGGCCACGGCGATGCAGACCTCGCCGATGCGCGGATGAGCGATGGCGGCCTGGGGCGTCGGATCGGTGAGGCCGATTGCGGCGAGCTTCTCGCGCGGCAGGTAAAGACGGCCGCGCTCGGCATCCTCGTCGATGTCGCGCAGGATGTTGGTGAGCTGCAGCGCGCGGCCCTGGTGATGGGCGAGGCGGATGCCATCGGCCTCGGGCAGGCCGAAGATGCGCACGGACAGTCGCCCGACCGCGCTGGCGACCCGGTCGCAATAGAGATCGAGGGTCGCCTCGTCGGGAGCGACGATGTCCTCGAACGCATCCATCGCCATGCCGTCGATGACCGCCTGGAAATCCTCGCGGAGCAATCCGTAGCGGCGGATGGGTACCACGAGGTCGCGCACGCGCGGAGCCGGTTTTCCGGCATAAAGAGCATCGATATCGGCGCGCCAGCGGTCGAGTTCAGCCGCGCGGACGGGCGCCGGTCCACCATCGTCGGCGACGTCGTCCACCGAACGGCAGAAGGCGTAGACCGCGTACATCGCCTCCCGGCGATCCTTCGGCAGCAGCCGCATGGCGGTGTAGAACGAAGACCCGGCGGCCGGCAGGGCGGCGTCCTGCGCCATCGCGGGTTCCTGGGCGGGTGATGCGGTGGCGCTCATGACTGCGCTCCCTGGCTCGCGACGCGCGTGGACTGTCGGCGCAGGATGCGCGAACGGAACGGACGCCGCGCCAGGGTCGAGGCGATTCCGCCCAGAGCCGTCAGGGCAAAGCCTGCCTTGCCGTGATGGACCTTCTCGGAGAGCGGGTCGCGCGTGAGCAGCCCCTTCGTGAGCACCACGGCGAGACGGTGGATCGCCGCGATCTCGAGGCTCAGGCGCAGGTCGTCGATCAGATCGGGCAGCACCGCGCCCTCGTCGAGGAGGACCATGGTCCGCTCGGCGAGTTCATGGATGACCGCACGCAGGGCAGGGGAGGCCTTGTCGGCGGCAAGCGCTTGCACGGAGACCCCGTGGCGCTCCAGCACGTCCCGCGGCAGGTAGACCCGGTCATTGCGGCGATAGTCCTTCGCGCAATCCTGCAGGTGGTTGATGATCTGGAGCGCGGCACAGATCGCATCCGACGGCCCCCAGACCACGGCCGGGTCCTCGCCATGGACGTCGAGGACGAAGCGGCCCACGGGCATGGCCGAGAGACGGCAATAGGCGATGAGGTCGTCCCAATCCTCATATCGGTTCTTCCGCGCGTCGAGGCGGAAGGCGTCGAGGAGTTCGAGGGCATGCGTCGCCGGAAGGCCGCGCGCGGCGAGTTCCCGCTTCAGCGGCTCCGCCTCGCGGTCGGAGGGCCCCTTGCCGGTCAGGGCATCGGCGAGTTCGTCGAGAAGCTCAACCTTGCGCTCGGGCGACAGCTCGGCATGGTCGGCGACGTCGTCGCCCGCACGCACGAAATCGTAGAAAGCCAGGATCGCGCCGCGATTCTTCGGATGGATCAGGTGGGAGGCGACGGGAAAGTTCTCGTCCTTGTGCCCCTTGCCCGAACGCGCGTCCGTCGCGCTGTCGAGGGTTGCGGTCACTTCAAATACCCCGATTGGCGGAACCAGCCGAGCGCATCCGACAGCCCCTCACGGTAGGGCCGCGCGGAATAGCCGAGCTCGGCCCGTGCCTTGGCATCGGTGAAGAACATGCGGTAGCGGGACATCTTGATGCCGTCGATGGTCGCGAAGGGCGTCTTGCCGGTGATCCGGGCCATCTGTTCGGAGATGAACGCGATCGGGTAGACTACGGCGCGCGGCAGGTTGATGGTCGGCGCCTTGCGGCCGACCATGCCGGCGATGTCGGCGAGCATCTGCGACAGAAGCACGTTCTCGCCGCCCAGGATGTAGCGCTCGCCGGTGCGGCCATGGCGCAGGGCCAGGAGATGGCCGTGGGCGACGTCGTCCACATGGGCGAGGTTGAGGCCGGTATCGACGAAGGCAGGCATCCGCCCGAGGGCCGCCTCGACGATGATCCGCCCGGTGGGGGTCGGCTTGACGTCGCGGGGGCCGATGGGCGTCGACGGGTTGACGATGACCACGGGCAGGCCGTTACGCGCCGCCATCTCCTCGACCACGCGCTCGGAGACGACCTTGCTGCGCTTGTAGGCGCCGATGGCCGTGCCGGGGGTGAGAGGACGCGTTTCGTCGGCGGGCGTGGCGTCGTCATGCGGCTTGATGGTGGCGACGCTGGATGTGTAGACGATCCGCTCGATCCCCGCCCTCAGCGCCTCCTCCATGAGGATGATGGCGCCGTCGCGGTTGGTGCGGACGATCTCTTCCGGGTCCGGCGCCCAGAGCCGGTAATCAGCGGCGGCGTGGACGAGGTAGCGCTGGCCAGCGAGAGCGGCGGCGACCGACGCGCGATCGCGCATGTCGCCCTCGACGATCTCGACGTCGTTCCAGACGAGGTTGGTGCGCGGGGAGGAGGCCCGCACCATGATCCGCACGGAGAAGCCGGCCTTGCGGAACACGTCCACGAGGGCGGCACCGAGGAACCCACTCGCTCCGGTGATGAGAACCGGGCCGGCTTCGTAACGGTTCTCTTTGAACCTGCCGGAGGAGGTGGCCTCTGTCATTTCTCTCGTAGGGTCAGGGGATTGCACAGGAAGACGCGCCGGTGCGAACCGGCATTATGCCCGGTCTTTTCTCATCGATGGGCGAGGCGAACAAGCGCAGCGCGGCCACACACGGAGACTTCCGTGCGCGGCCACACGCCAGGGGCCGGAGGTCAGGCGAGACGCAGACGTCCGGCCTTCTGCTCGGGCAGGGTGGCCTGAACGGTGCGGACGATGCTGTCGGCGTCGAGGCCGGCCTCGGCGTACATGGTGTCGGGGCTGTTGTGGTCCTGGTAGGTGTCCGGCAGCGTCAGCGTCCGCACCCGTACCCGGCCCGCATCGAGCGCGCCCTTCTCCGACAGGAGATGCAGCACCATAGCCCCGAAACCGCCCACCGACCCCTCTTCCAGGGTGATCAGAACCTCGTGGCTCGCCGCCAGATCGAGGATCATCGCCTCGTCGAGCGGCTTGGCGAAGCGCGCATCCGCCACCGTCACGGCGATCCCCGCCGTCTCCAGCAGGTCGGCCGCCTTCAAGGCTTCGCCCAGACGGGTGCCCAGGCTCAACAGCGCCACCCGTGCGCCCTCGGGACGCCGCACGATCCGGCCCTTGCCGATCGGCAGCGGCACGCCGCGCTCGGGCAGGTCGACACCGACCCCCTCGCCGCGCGGATAGCGCAGCGCGATCGGGCCGCTGTCATGGGCATGCTGGGTCGCCACCATGTGGACCAGCTCGGCCTCGTCGGAGGCCGCCATCACCGTCATGTTCGGCAGGCAGCAGAGATAGGCGAGATCGAACGCGCCTGCATGAGTCGCCCCGTCCGCACCCACCAGACCCGCCCGGTCGAGGCAGAACCGCACGGGCAGGTTCTGCAAAGCCACATCGTGCACGACCTGATCGTAGGCCCGCTGCAGGAAGGTCGAGTAGATCGCCACGAACGGCTTGTAGCCCTCCGTCGCCAGACCGCCGGCGAACGTCACCGCATGCTGCTCGGCGATGCCCACATCGAAGGTCCGGTCCGGATGCGCCTTGCCGAACAGGTCGATCCCGGTGCCGCCCGGCATCGCCGCGGTGATCGCCACCACCTTGTCGTCGGCATCCGCCGCCTTGATCAGGCTCTCGCCGAAGACCCGCGTATAGGCCGGCGCGTTCGGCTTGGCCTTGGCCTGGACGCCCGACAGGACGTCGAACTTCACCACGCCATGATAGCGGTCGGCCGACGCCTCGGCCGGGGCGTAGCCCTTGCCCTTCTGGGTCACGACATGGAGCAGGATCGGGCCCTGGTCCGAATCGCGCACGTTCTTCAGGATCGGCAGGAGATGGTCGAGGTTGTGCCCGTCGACCGGGCCGACATAGTGGAAGCCCATCTCCTCGAACATCGTGCCGCCGCCCACCACCAGCGAGCGGGCGTATTCCTCCGCCGCCGCGGCGCGCTGGTAGATCGCCTTCGGCAGCAGCTTGCCGAGTTGCTTGGCCGTCTCGCGCAGGCCGCGATAGGTCCCGCCCGAGGCCAGGCGCGCGAAATAGGCCGACATCGCCCCCACCGGCGGGGCGATCGACATGTCGTTGTCGTTCAGGATCACGATCAGCCGCGAATGCAGCGCGCCGGCATTGTTCATCGCCTCGTAGGCCATGCCCGCCGACATCGAGCCGTCGCCGATCACCGCCACCATGTTGCGGCGCTTCGGAGCGGGCTGGCCCTTGGCCTTGGCGGTCGACTCGTCGAGATCGCGGCCCACCGCCATGCCGAGCGCCGCCGAGATCGAGGTCGAGGAATGCGCCGCCCCGAACGGGTCGTAGACACTCTCCGACCGCTTGGTGAAGCCCGACAGCCCGCCCGGCTGACGCAGCGTCCGGATCCGGTCCCGCCGCCCCGTCAGGATCTTGTGCGGGTAGGCCTGGTGCCCGACATCCCACACGATCCGGTCGTCGGGCGTGTCGAACACGTGATGCAGCGCCACCGTCAGCTCGACCACGCCGAGCCCCGACCCGAGGTGACCGCCCGTCACCGACACCGCGTCGATCATCTCCAGACGCACAGCGTCCGCCACCGCCTGAAGCTGGCTCTCGGGAAGCGCGCGAAGAGCAGACGTCTCGTCAAGCCCGTCGAGGATCGAGGTTTCTATCCGTGACAATGGCTCACTCACTTCTTTGAATCAGGTAACCGATCGACAGTGCGCCCCACCTGCCGCTATCGGCTTCGGGCGAGACATCCGTCGATCCTGGCTTTGGCGACTTTCATGCAGCGTGGCCGCCGTGACCAACGCGCATTATAACGCTACCGTCGGTCAATGCCACGTCGCCATATCGAGTCTTCTGGCCGTGCCCCACGCATTTGGTGCCTGGAACGGCCGAAGGAGGTAAGGATTTGTGGCTGATCGATCAATGTCGAAGATTGGCTTTTCGCACGGCGATGACTTCACGGCGAGCCGGAATGACCTTTTGTCGACCCCTGTCCGCGATAGTGCTCTTGGGCCTTTCTGCCTGTGTGACGCTTTGTCCTGAACCATCGGTGGCGTCTCCCCGGTCCGGCCAGGGCGTCTGGGACGGCGTCCCGGCGCCGGTCTTCGAATTCAGGCTCCCGTGCGACAGGCTGGATGGGTGCAGCCATCCCGGCGCGTCGCAGCAGCCCGACCGGCGGGTCCACCCCTTCGAGGGAACGCTCGGCCGGCCCTGTGGCTATCGCTGGCGTCCGACCCCCTCCGGCACGCGCAAGGTCCGGGTCTGCTATTGAGGGTCATCCTTCCGGAAGCCGCCTCGCCGAGGGTGCGCCTCAGGCGGTTGCCACATGGGGCGGCGTTCCTGTTCGTCGGAATGTTGGTTTCGGCGGAGGAGAGCCGGGCGGGCGTCGCCTGCCCATCCCTGTTCGCTCGCGGACGGGTACCGGTGATCGTCAACCGTAAGCTCGCCGCGGAGACGACGAGCCTCTGCTACGAGGCTTTCGCGGTGCTGCATTCGGGCGTGTCGCGCACCCCCGTCTACGCCTCCGAACATCTGACGCAGGCGAGCGTCGCTGCGGCGCGCATCGTCGATCGGACCGATTCCTTCCACGAGGAAGACCGACTGCCGGTGGCTAGCCGCGCCCGGCTCGACGATTATGTCCGTAGCGGCTTCGACCGGGGCCATATGGCGCCTGCCGGGGACATGCCGAGTGAGTCGGCGCAAGCCGAATCCTTCACGCTGGCCAATGTAGTTCCCCAGGACCGTGCCCTGAACCGGGGCCTGTGGGCTGCGATCGAGGAGAGCGTCCGACGCCTCGCTGTGGCGCGGGGGCAGCTCTTCGTCGTCACCGGGACGATCTATGCGGGCACGAGCATCGACTCTCTCGACGGGCGTGTCCTGGTGCCGACGTCACTGTTCAAGGCAGTGTACGATCCGGCCCGCGGCGAGGCGGCGGCTTATCTCGTGCCGAACCGTGCCGATGCGGACTGGCGGTCGATCCCGCTCGACGAGTTGACGACACTCTCGGGGATCGACGTCTTTCCCGGGCTCGTCGCTTCCATGATGCACCTGCCCGAACCGCGCACCTATTCCCGGGGCGACACGGCGGGTGGGCGACCGAAAGGGCGCACGCGCGATGAGCCGAGCTTCGAGGAATGGGCCCTTGCAACCCTCGAGCGGATCGCGCGGCGTGTGCTTCGCGAGTTTCTGAAGTCGATCTTCTGAACGCTCGAACGAGACGAGAGGCGGACATGACGAAGCCGGATGAGACGAGGGCGGCGGAGACCGGACCGCCCACGATGAGAGCGGAACCTGACGCCTTCACGCCCTTCGCGGATGACGCCACGGTCGAGACCATCGGCGGCCTCTCGGTGGAGAACGGCACCCTGGCGATCGCCCTTCACGGCAGCCTCGACCTCTCACGGGACAAAGCGGGGCTGGAACGGGCGCGCAGGCTCAGAACCATTGCAGAGGAGATCGTCGCCGTGCTCGAAACGGCCGACCTGCCGGACGAGGTGGCACGAACGGCCTCGAACACGCGAAAAGTCGAGAACCCTTTCGCGTGAGCCGCTTCGGCGCAGCTTCGACCCCGCGCAGAAAGGGCTCTTCCGCTCCCCTTGCGGACCATACCCGTTCTTGCCGCTGACCCGCCGCCCTGGTAGGTCCAACCATTGTCCGACGCGCTGCGGTTTCAAGGATGGCACGACGCCGTTCGATGCCACCGCACGTGGGACGGACCGGGCAGACCAGAGCAACGCGCGCCGCCCTCATGGCGCGCGACCTCGGCGGCGAGCCCCATTCACGCCATTTCCGGCGGCCGATCAAGCGCCCAAGCGCCGCGCCGCCCAGCAATAGTCAAGGATACCGGACGCTCATGGCGCGCGAATTCATCTACCACATGAAGGGTCTGACCAAGACCTATACCGGCGGCAAGAAGATCCTCGATAACGTCAACCTGTCGTTCTATCCGGACGCCAAGATCGGCGTGCTCGGCATCAACGGCTCGGGCAAGTCGACCCTGCTCAAGATCATGGCCGGCATCGACACAGAATGGACCGGCGAGGGCTTCGTCGCCCAGGGCGCCCGCGTCGGCTACCTGCCGCAGGAGCCGCAGCTCGATCCCAACAAGTCGGTGCGCGAGAACGTGATGGAGGGCGTCGCCGAGAAGCAGGCGCTGCTCGACCGCTACAACGAACTCGCGATGAACTATTCCGAGGAGACGGCGGACGAGATGACCGCCCTCCAGGATCAGATCGAAGCCAAGGATCTGTGGGAGCTCGACTCAAAGGTCGATCAGGCCATGGAGGCCCTCGGCTGCCCCAGCGACGAGCAGCCGGTCGCCACCCTGTCGGGCGGCGAGCGCCGTCGCGTGGCGCTCTGCAAGCTGCTGCTCTGGGAGCCGGAACTGCTCCTCCTCGACGAGCCCACCAACCATCTCGACGCCGAGACGGTGAACTGGCTTGAAGGCCACCTGAAGCAATATCCCGGCGCGATCCTGATCGTGACCCACGATCGCTACTTCCTCGACAACGTCACCGGCTGGATCCTCGAACTCGACCGCACCCGCGGCTACCCCTACGAGGGCAACTACTCCGCCTGGTTGATTCAGAAGCAGAAGCGCCTCGCCCAGGAAGGCCGTGAGGATATGGCGCGCCAGCGCGCCATCAATCGCGAGCAGGAATGGATCTCGGCCTCGCCCAAGGCCCGCCAGTCGAAGTCGAAGGCCCGCATCACCCGCTACGAGGAGCTCGTGGCGAAGTCTCAGGACAAGATCGACGCTTCGGCCCAGATCGTCATCCCGATCGACGAGCGCCTCGGCAACAACGTCATCGAGTTCGAGCACCTCAACAAGGCGTTCGGCGACCGCCTGCTGATCGAGGACCTGTCGTTCAAATTGCCTCCCGGCGGTATCGTCGGCGTCATCGGGCCGAACGGCGCCGGCAAGACCACGTTGTTCAAGATGATCACCGGCCAGGAGAAGCCCGATGGCGGCACCATCTCCGTCGGCGAGACCGTGCATCTCGGCTATGTCGACCAGTCGCGCGACGCCCTCGATCCCGGCGCCACGGTCTGGCAGGAAGTCTCGGGCGGCAACGACATCATTTATTTCAACAAGCGCGAGATCAATTCCCGCGCCTATTGCGCGGCCTTCGCCTTCAAGGGCTCCGACCAGCAGAAGAAGGTCGGCACACTGTCGGGCGGCGAGCGCAACCGCGTGCATCTGGCCCGCACGCTCAAGGGCGGTGCCAACGTGCTGCTGCTCGACGAGCCCACCAACGATCTCGACATGGAGACCCTGCGGGCGCTGGAAGAGGCGTTGGAGGATTATGCCGGCTGCGCCGTCATCATCAGCCACGATCGCTGGTTCCTGAACCGCATCGCGACCCACATCCTCGCTTTCGAGGGCGAGAGCCATGTGGAATGGTTCGAGGGCAACTTCTCGGATTACGAAGAGGACAAGAAGCGTCGCCTCGGCGCCGATTCCCTCATGCCGAAGAAGATCAAGTACAAGAAGTTCTCGCGCTGACGACGCGGCCCGGTCCAAGACCGGGCCGATTTCGTATGTCCGGCCCTTGGCCGGGCGGGAGGCCGAGGCGACGATGCCGCACCTGATCGATCGGGTAGCGGCATTGTTCTTGCCAAGCCCTGCAGAACTCACCCCGGTCTTCACCTAAGACCGGCACGATGTCGGCAGGAGGCTCAGCGTTGAAGCAAAGATGATCGAAACGTTACCGATCTCGATGTCTTCAGCTTTTCGCCCCGTCGAACGAAATTTCTAAGGGCGCCGGTGCCGTATCGATGGAGATCGGCCGACGACCCTCGTTTCTACGTTAGGGTGTGGCTCGGGGGTCATAGGCGAGCCGTGGGAGAGGGGCTAATTTGACCTGAAGGTCAGCCCCCACGGACATCCTCATCATGATCGCGAAGCTTCTTCTCGCCGGCACCGCCTCCGTTCTTCTGGCCGGCGCCGCTTCGGCCGCGGATCTTCCGCGCCGCGCCGCTCCCCCGCCGGTCTTCTCGCCCGTCCCGGTCTTCACCTGGACCGGCTTCTATCTCGGCACCCACAGCTCCTACGCCTGGAGCGACGATCAGACGATCCGCACCACCGGCAACGAATTCAACACGCGCGAGAACGTGCGTCTGGACCGTCGCCCCGGCACGTTCCGTTCCGAGCAGGACGGTATCGGCAATGTCGGCGGCGGCATCGGCTACAACTATCAGCTGACCCCCGGTTCAGGCTTCGTCCTCGGCGTCAATGCCGACGTGACCTGGACCGACATCAGCAAGAGCTACGCCTATTTCGGCCCCAGCAGCACGGTTGGAGGCCCCCTCAATCCCGCTAACCTGCGCCAGCGCCTCGACTATCTCGGCACCGTCCAGGGCCGCATCGGCTACGCCTTCGACACGGTCCTCGTCTACGGCACCGGTGGCTTCGCCTACGGCAACGTCAATTACGGCGCCAACTTCTTCAACGGCGCCGGCGCTCTGGCCTATGCCGGCCGCTATAACGACATGGAGACCGGCTACGCTTATGGCGGCGGCATCGAGTGGGCGATCCCCACCGACAGCTTCCTCAACCGTTTCAACTTCATCGGCAGCTTCATCGGCGCCAGCGCCATCACGCTGAAGGCCGAGTACCTGCATTACGACCTCGGCAGCCGCAACGTCCTGGTGAACAACACCGGCCTCGGCGCTCCCTCCACCGGTTCCTACACCTCGCGCTTCAGCACCGAGGGCAACCTCATCAAGGCCGGCTTCAACTACAAGTTCGGCGGCCTCTGAGGTTCGACTCTGCCGGAGCGGTCTTCGCTTCGGCAGTAGAACGACGGCGAAAGCCATCAAACGGCCCGGTCCCCAGGACCGGGCCGTTTTCTCATGATATCAATCCGGCTGCTCCGGCCGGTGGGCGCATTCAAGTCGTCGCGTGCACGCTCAACGCGGCTCGCAGATCGGCGCCATCGACGAGCTTTCGGTTCTGTCTCGCGAGACCCGCCAGCAGCGCCCGGTCCGGGAACGGGCAGTAGGGCAGGGCCTCCGCCACCATGCCGTCGCCTAGGATACCTGCGGCGAGATCGTCGAGCACCCCATCGAGGAGGACGCGCCCCCTCTCATGCAGCAGGATCGCCGCGCGGGTGGCGGTGGTGCCGGACGGAAAGTCCGATGCTTCCTGGGCGAGGATCGCCCCCGCGTCGATTGCTGGCGTCAAGCGATGGATCGTGACGCCGAAGCCGGGAACCTCCTCTGCCAGCGCGTGGATCGTCGGCACCGGCCCACGATGGCGCGGCAGCAGGCCGGGATGGACGTTGATTCCTCCAAGCGGCGCCAATGCCAGGGTCGCGGCGGAAAAGATCTGGTCGAAATGGAACGCGACGATGAGGTCCGGCGCATGGGCCTCGAAGGCCTGGACCACATCCGATCCGTTGACGTCATCAATGCGGAGAGTCGGAATACCGAGCGTCCGGCACAATGCCTTGAGCGGCGTCGCCGTGGCCACATGTCCAGCCCCCGTCAAGCGCCGCAGCATTCCCGATGCCGGAGCCAGCAGATCGGGCAGGCCGAAATTCACCGCGAGATAGGGCAGGAATGCCGGGCCGGACCGGGCGAGGTGGCGCCGGACCTGGCCGGTGAGACCACCCGAGTTCGGACGCTCCGCATTCGAAAGCCCGACAAAGGCGATGTCGCCGGCATGGTCCTGCACGAACTGGCGGGCGGCACGGGCATTCGGCAACGCTTCGAGCACGAACAATGCGATGCGCGGGCGCGTCATCGCTTGCTACGCCCGACCTTGAACCGGAAACCGCGCATGGAGCGGCGTCGCAGGCTCTCCGGCAGCAAGGCCGATCCGCGTGCCAGGGAGGCGAGGGGCTCTGGGAAGGCGATAATGTCGAGGTCGCGGGCGAGGCCGCGCGCGATGCGGACAGCCGCCTCCTCGGCACTCATCTCCATCGGACGCCAGCCCTCGTAATCCCCACCCATTGTGGTTTTCACGTAACCGGGAGTCACCACGTTCATCCGGACGCCACGCGGACCGAGCTTGGCGCGCAGCGCCAATCCGTGGGCGAGCAAGGCCGCCTTGGTGCCGCTATAGGCCGGTGCGTCGGGCAAGGGCGCGAAGGCCGCGAGAGACGAGATCAGGGCGATCTGGCCGCTCCCGCGCGCCAGCATCAGGGTCACGCAGGGGAGGGCGACATTCAGTGCGCCGTTGAGATTGACGTCGACGGTCTCGAACGCCATCGCCTCGGTCTCGATATCCCCACCGGGATGGCCGCCGTTGATGCCGGCATTGACGATGACGAGATCGAGGGGCGTCACCGCGTGCGTCTCGCGTAGCCATTCGCCCACGGCCTGCCTGTCGCGCACGTCGATGGACCGGGTCGCCACGGTTGCGCCGAGGTCGCGGCACGCGGCGGCGACGGTATTCAGCCTGTCGATGCCACGCGCATTCAGAACGAGATGCGTGCCGGGCGCAGCGTAATGCCGGGCGAGAGCCGCGCCGATACCGCTCGACGCACCGGTGATGAGAATGACGGGCATGAGGCCTGTTCTAGAGCATCACCCTGGCAAGCGGGAACCCGTTCTCGGACAAGATGATGCCGTGCCGATATGAAGGCGCACCGTCCCCGGAATGAGTCGAAGCCCGGCGGCGCTCGGTCAGTAGACCGGCGCGAGTTCCGGCGTCGTCGTCGTGCGCTCGCGAATCACCCTCGCGGCGGCCAGGGCCGGTGCAGGCAGACGGGCTTCGAGGCGCGAGACGCTCCCCGCCACGGCTCGGTCGATCGACGGACGGGAGAAGAATCCGCCATTCACCTGGGTCCGATGCAAGACGACCCGACGAAAATCCGCGACCAGCTGCATGTCGGGAGCTTCCGGCTTCGTCCAGAAGCTGTCGAGCCCACCCTGATGCGTGAGGCCGGGTATGTTGTAGATCGCATCACCCGCGGCGACCGTCGGACGGCCGAGCTCCAGGGACAGCATCCCCACCGTGCTGTTCACCAGGACGACGCCTCGGCTGCCGGCGATGAGGTTCGGCAGGTCGCCGCCATCGATGAAATCCAGCCGGTCTTCCACGCCATGACGACGGGCGGAGTTCCTGGCGTGTTTGCGCCAATTGACCAGCCCGCTGTCGAGGGGGTGAAGCTTGATCAGTAGGCGCGCGGCGGTGCTGGCATGGGCGGCAAAGGACGCGATGGCCCGGTCCATGAACCCTTCGACCCCCAGAAAGGGCGAGTGGATGCGAATCTGGTAATCGCTGTCGAGCTGCAATGGCAGCAGGAAATACTCGTGCTTGCGCGCCAGATAGATTTCATTGAGTTCCCGCGCCTGGCGGCGTGTACTGGCCCGGCCAGCGAACTTCTTGATCCAACCGACATATTCCGCCGCGATATGAATCGGCCGGTGGCTGCGGAAATGCGGGAAGAAATAGGGAAAGCCGATATTGGCGACGTTGTAGGCCACATCCCACAGGCTGCGCCGGGCCATGTCACCGCTCGCCGGCATAGCGCGGCCGGCCAGCGGCAGGCGGCGGGCGATGGCGTGGATCTCGTCGGGACAGCGAGGCAGCGAGGAATGGCCGTTCACACCGCCGAGTTCGCACGTGACCCAGTTCGGCCGCAGATAGCCTTCCTCGAACACGTGGATACGGACGCCGAGGGGGCTTGCGGCCTCTCGCGCCGCGACGTGATAGGGCCGGCAATCGCCGAACAGGACGATATCGGTCACGCCGTGCTCGACGATATAGCCGGCGATATAGGCATCCCAGCCGTCGCGAGGGCCGCGATAATTGTCGGAGCCGAGGCGCCAGAACAGCCAGTCGCCCGATGAAAAGTTGATACGTCGAACCCGATGGCCGCGCTTGAGGAGCGCTTGGCCGAGATCCGCAAAGAAGGGCGAAGCGATCCCCTGCAGAAACAGGAAGGTCGCTGGCCTCTCGCGTGTCGTGTCTACGCGTGTCGGCAACATGCGGAAGTGCTTGCTCCTGCGCCCGGCGAGGGCGTGTCGAATGGGCACGTGAGAGCCCTGATCGCACGGATGGTGCATTGCGGCAATTGGGTAGCACGGGGTCCTTAACGGAATTCCTGGCCGCGTGATGTGTCTGCAACATGACGCGCTGGCGACGCCTTTGAGATCCCGAACTCGAACGCTCCGATTGCCCGTTCTCCCACGAGATCGCATCGCGTGACGGCGCGGATCGTCGTATGCCTGCGGCCCCGCATAACCGGATCCGCCATAACCATTGCCCGAGCTTTCGCCACCTTTCCCCCCGGCCGCCTCGTCGGTGCCCCGGCCGCTGCTTGCCACGAGCCGGCCGATTCGGGCTCTGCGAGCCGAGATCGAATCCGTGACCGGTCTCGCCTTCGCTCGAGCCTGGGCTCCGGGCGCCATCGGGGTGATCTGGGGACGGCGCGGGCTTGCCGGGCGGTGCCTGCAAATGGCGGGTCGCCGGCTCCTCACCGTCGAACCGGGGCCTCTGCTCAGCCCCTACGATTCTCCCGAAAGGGGTCTGTCCAGCCTGCGCCTCACCCTCGACGGAGTTCCGTTCGGTGGCGAGGCCGGGATCCACGCGTTCGACCCTTGGACTCGGCAGCCGATCACCCTCGACGAATGCCGCGATCGGGTGGCCTGGCTGGAGCGCCGGTTCCGCGACAACGATAGCCTCACCGTCCTCGTCGGCATCTCGCGCTGGAAGCGGCCGGCCCTCGATGTCTTCGTCGGCGGACCGGCGGGTAAGCCCGTTTACGCCATGAATGCCGAGGAGGCGGTGGCGAAGGCGAGGAGCAGGGGACAAGCCGGAAAGGCCCGCATCCTCGCCTGGGCGACGCGGATGCCGGCACATTTGCCGTCGCTCTGCGCGGAGCACGGTATTCCCCTGGCCCGGATCGAGGACGGATTCCTGCGGTCGGTGGGGCTTGGAGCGAGCCTACAGCCGGGCGCTTCTATCGTCGTGGATGACAGCGGCATCTATTACGACCCCCGCACCGAAAGCCGCCTCGCTCGCATCCTGAAGAACGAGGATTTCTCGCCCGAGCTCGTGGCCAGGGCCTCGCTCCTGCGCCGGCTCGTGGTGGAACGGCGCCTGACGAAATACAATGTCGGGCTCGCCGGAAATGCATCGGGGTGGCCCGAGGATCGGCGCATCGTGCTGGTGCCGGGGCAGGTCGAGGACGATGCCTCGGTGCGCCACGGCTCACCGCATGTCCGCTCGAATCTCGAACTCCTGCGCTCGGCCCGCAGCCGGAATCCGGGAGCATTTCTACTCTATAAACCGCATCCCGACGTGGAGGCCGGCTTCCGGCCGGGCGCGATCCCGGAGGCCGAGGTTCTGGCCCTGGCCGACAGGATCGTGGCGGGGCTCTCCATCGTCGACCTCCTCGACCGGGCGCACCATGTGGAGACGATGACCTCGCTTGCCGGATTCGAGGCGCTGATCCGAGGCTTGAGCGTGGCTGTCCATGGCCGGCCCTTCTATGCCGGCTGGGGGCTTACCGAGGATCTCGCACCGGGCGCCGACAGGGGGCGGCGGCTCGCCCTCGACGAACTCGTCGCAGGAGCGCTTCTCGTCTACCCGCTCTATCTCGATCCCGTGGCGATGAAGCCGTGCACGCCCGAGCAACTCCTCGAGCGGCTGAGCCAGAGCCGAGAGGCCGCTGCCCCCTCGAAGCTCGCCCTCAGTCGCAGGGCACAGACCGTCATGCGCCTACGCTACGCCGTTCTGAACCCCATCGTCCGCCTGATCCGGGCGCGGCGGGGGATCGGGCGAGGCGGCGACAAGTGATGACTCTGCTCGCAGCTCTCAGCTTGGCGTTGATCGGCTCCCTCGCCATCGAGGCGTGGGAAGGTGCGGGTCGGCGGCCAATCGGCAGACGCCCCAGCGAGCTGGCCGTACGACTTGGCGGCTATGCGCTCCTGACGATATTCTGGTTCTGCTTCTCCTGGCGCCCCTGGCTCGCGTCCTTTTCCTGCCTGCTCACCGTCGCGATCCTGGTCGTGGTCAGCCGGTTGAAGCAGGCGGTGATCGGCGAGCCGCTGGTCTTCAGCGATTTCGCCCTGTTGCGCCAGGTGCCTCGCCATCCGGACCTCTATTATACAAGACCGATCACCGACCCGCGCATGGCTGTACCCCTCGGGGCAAGCCTCGCCGTCGTCGCCCTGTGGTACTGGATCGAGCCTAGCGCGCTGCCTGAAGAGCCGAGCGTCGCCGTCGTCTCGCTTATCGGTCTGCCTTGCCTCCTGGTCGGATTGGCCTCCGGCCTCGCCACTGGAATGGCGGCGCCATGGCTCGCGACCCGGTTTCCCCGACCCGATCTCGACGCGGATTGCGCCCGCTACGGGCTGCCGGCGACGGTCATCGCCTATACCCTGCGCTGGACCAGCGACGTGCCGGCTCCCGAACCGGACGATACCGCTGTGCCCGGACCGGCCGCTCCGGCACCGGTCGTTGTCGTCGTCCAGCTCGAATCCTTCGTCGATCCAGCCCGGCTCGGCGGTCCGGATCTGCCATTGATGGAGACGATCCGCCACCGTGCCTCGCGCTATGGCCGGCTGACGGTCCCGGCCCACGGTGCCTACACGATGCGGACGGAGCACGCCCTCCTCACCGGACGAGAACCGGAAAGCCTCGGGTTCGGGCGCTACGATCCCTATCTCAGCGGCGGTGGCGACGAACCGACGAGCTTTGCCCGGCTTGCATCGGGGGCAGGGTACGCCACCGTGTTCGTGCATCCCTTCCACCGCGACTTCTTCCAGCGCGCCGAGGTGATGCGGCGGTTCGGTTTCACCCGGCTGGTGATGGAGGATGATTTCATCGGGGCCGCGAGAATCGGGCCCTATATCGCCGATGAGGCCGTCGCGGCCCGCATTCTGGCGGAGGTCGATGCGGTGCAAGAGCCCGTCTTCGTTTTCGCCGTGACCATGGAGAACCATGGGCCGTGGAAACGCGGGCGGCTAGACGGCATCACCGAGCCGCTGGACCAGTATCTCCACCACGTGGCCCATACCGGCCGGGCCGTCGAGACCTTGATCGAAGGTCTGGAAGGGCGCGATGCGATCCTGTGCGTCTATGGCGATCATGCCCCATCGCTGCCGACCTGCAGACCCGGCTTCGGCGATACAGCTACCGATTACGCGATCTTCGGCTTCGGAGCGTTCAGGGAAACGCCGCAGCGCATCGATATGAGCGCCGACGGACTCGGTCGTTTCCTCCGGTTCCGCATCGGGGAGCGCTCGGCAGACGAGGCCGGATCGGCTATCGCCTCACCATCGTACTGACACGAACGTGACCGACGCGAGACCGCGCATCGGTTCGACCATGCGATAGTAGAGCGATCGTTAAACGATCGAAGAGTTTTGACGCTATGAATGGTGGACCGTTCGGAAGGTCCGCTCTCGCACAGGCCCACGTGGCCAGCCAGCGAGACTGGAGATGACGGACGGTGCGTATCCGCCGACCCGACACGTGATCCGACAAGGCACTCGTCGCGGGGGCGGGTCTAGGAGAGTTCGATGTTTCCCAAAGCCACCCTGGCCATTGCCATCGCCGTCACGGTGTCCGGCTGCAACGCCTTCCTGCCCGCCGCCGGTCCGTCGACCTCGGCCGTGGTGGACGGCGCGGATCAGACGACGAGCGAGGGGACCTTCGCCCGCTACGAGTTCATCGACGTGAACGCCGCGGTGGTGGAGGCCTTGCGCGGACGCCCCCTCGACAGCCTGCTCTCCTCGTTCGGGGATGGACGCATGCCCTCGGAAGCGGTGATCGGCATTGGCGACGCCGTGGCCGTCTCGGTGTTCGAAGCCGGATCGGGTGGCCTCTATTCCGGACCGCTCACGGTCAACTCGATGTCCGCCGGCTCGAAGGCGGCGCAATTGCCCGAGCAGGTCGTCTCGCGCGATGGCGCGATCTCGGTCCCCTATGCCGGCCGGATCAAGGTCGCGGGGCGCCGCGCCCAGGACGTCCAGTCGCTGATCGAGACCGAGCTCGCCGGCAAGGCGATCCAGCCTCAGGTGATCGTCACCGTGAGCCGCCCGGTCTCGCAATCCGTCACGGTAGGCGGCGAGGCGGTGGGCGGTGCCCGCGTTCCGCTCGGCACCCAGGGCGATCGCATCCTCGACGTCATCGCCACCGCCGGTGGCGTGAGAGCCCCGGTCAGCGAAACCTTCGTGCGCCTGTCGCGCAACGGCAGGACGGCAACGGTGCCGCTGACGACCGTGGTCTCGAACCCCAAGGAAAACATCTACCTGCGCCCCAACGACAACCTCACCCTGGTGCGCGATCCCCAGACCTTCCTGGCCATCGGGGCCCTGGGCTCGTCGAATGAAATCCCGTTCCAGGCCGAGGGCATCACTTTGGCGCAGGCGCTGGCCAAGGCGCGCGGCCAGAGCGATACCGATGCCGACCCGACCGGCACGTTCCTGTTCCGCTTCGAGCCGGCGCCGGTGGTGCGTCGCCTGAAGCCCGGAAGCCCCCTTCTCGGTACGCCGCTCGTCCCTGTGGTCTATCGGTTCGACATGCGCGACCCGAACAGCCTGTTCCTCACCCAGGCCTTCCGCATGCGCAACCGCGATATGGTCTACGTCTCGAACGCGCCGTTCACCGAGATCAAGAAGATCCTCTCCGTCTTCGCCGCGGCGGCCCAGCCGATCACGACCGGCGCACGCGTGGGCGGAGCGTTCTGAGAAGGAGCGCAAGGGCTCCGGCAATCCCGTACGCCCATACCGACAGGAGACGGGGCGTCCGGCGTGAGCTTCGGACGGACGGCTTGGGCTCAGGGCCGCATGGCCATCAGCGTCATCTCATCGTCACGGCATCCCATCGGATGATGCCGTGACACGTGTCGGCCGAGCCGGTCGAATGACCTCAGGGCTTGCCGCGCTTGGCCATCAGCTGCTCGATGAGGGAGCCGCCCTTCTCGATCTCCGCGAGTTCCTCGGCCACTGCCGTCACGGTCTCGCGGATCTGCTCCGGCGTGTGTTCGGAGGTGATGAAGAAGCGCAGGCGCGAAGAGCGCTCGGGCACCGCCGGATGGATGATCGGCTGCACGTTGATGCCGCGCTTGTACAGGCGGTCCGACAAGGTGACCGATTTCAGCGAATCGCCGACGATGACGGGAATCACGGCGAGGCCGAGGCTCGTTCCGGTATCGAGCCCATGCTTCTTGGCGCATGACAGGAACAGGTGGCCGTTCTGGCGCAGTCGCTCGACCCGGTGCGGCTCGGCCTGCATCAGGGCAAGGGACGCCTCGGCGGCGGCGGCCAGCGGCGGGGACAGGCCGACGCTGTAGATGAAGCCCCCGGCGGTGCATTTGAGGTACTCGATCAGGGCCGCCGGGCCGGCGATGTAGCCGCCGCAGGACGACAGGGTCTTCGAGAGCGTGCCCATCCAGATATCGACGAGGTGCGAATCGACGTCGCAATGCTCAGCGAGCCCGGTTCCCGTACGGCCGAGGACGCCGAGCCCGTGGGCATCGTCCACCATCAGCCAGGCATCGTAGCGCTGTTTCAGGGCGACGAGGCCGGCGAGGTCCGGCGCATCCCCGTCCATGCTGTAGAGGCCTTCGACCACGATTAGTGCGCGGCGATGCTCGTGGCGCGTGGCGCCGAGCAGGGTCTCCAGGGCGTTGAGATCGTTATGGGCGAAGGAGCGACGCTGGGCTCCCGAAAGCTGGGCCCCGGTGACGATGCTGTTATGGCTCAGCGCATCGTGGAAGATCACGTCGCCGGGTTCCAGCAAGGCGCCGATCGTGGTGACGTTGGTGGCGTGGCCGCTCACCATCACGACGCAGGCTTCGGTCTCGTAATGGTCGGCCAGCGCCTGTTCGAGGCGGATATGGCCTGGGCGCTCGCCGGCGACGATCCGGCTCGCGGAGGCCGAGGTGCCGAACTCGTCGATGGCCCTGCGCGCCGCCTCGCTGACGTCGGGATGTCCGTTGAGCCCGAGATAATCGTAGGACGAGAAATTGACGAAGCCCTTGCCGGCGATACGCGTCGTGGCGCCCGCCCTGGTCTCGTGGACCCGGAAGAACGGGTTGCCGAGGCCGATCAGGTCGGCGGCCGAGCGCTGCAGCCGCAACTCGCGGTAGCCCGGCAGGGTCTCGAATTTCTGTACCGATGCGTCCGTGGCCTTCGCCTCGGGGCGGGGCGCGGCCTGCCGGTTGGCATTGCGGCCGAGCCGATTGGTGACGAAGCCCGCGAGCGCCGCGCGGCCGCCGTCGGGGCGGGCTGGATTACTCATGCGTGTTGAATCTTCCGATTGACCGATGCCGCCGAACGCGACCGGCCTTTCGGCCGGCCGCGCGGATCATGGCAGAATTTCTTTGATCTGGAGACTGTTCTGCTCGACGAGCTCGTGGAACGGCTCGAGTGTGCGGACATCCACGCCTTCGCTGGCATGGCGCTGGGCGAGGCTCATCACCGCCGCCGAGGCCTCGTCGACCGGTGCCGCCACCGATTGGATCAGCGTTTCGGCCAGTTCGACGACGGTCAGGCCCGAGGAGATGCCCGAAGGCGGCGCATCGAGGGCGAAGCGCTCCTGCAGGCTAGCGCCCAGTTCCACGCCCATCAGCGAGTCGAGGCCGATCTCGGAGAGGTGGCGGACACGGCTGATATCGTCCTTGGGCAGACGCAGGATGCGGGCAATGTCCTCAACGATGGCATCGGACACGGTCTTGCGCACCGCATCGAGGTCCAGGCTCTTGAGCAAACCACCGATATCGATGGCGGTCACGGTGCCGGATTCCGCCTGCTGGTCGGAACCGAGATCGCCGTAGCTCGGCGAGCGCATGGTCGCGAGACGCTCGCGCGCCTTGCCCCAATGCATCGAGGCAATGGCCAGGACGGCATCGTCGGGTGACGAGCCTTGCCCTTCCAGGGCCTCGGCCATGAGGTCGAGGGAGCGGCGGGCATCCATCGGCGTCACGCCGACGCGGCCGGCCAGGGTCTCCATCACCGCGCGGTTGCGCGCCAGCACGCCGACATCGCCGATCGCGCCCCAGGCGACCGCGAGGGCGGGCAATCCCAGCGCCTTGCGACGGCGGGCGAGCCCTTCCATGAAACCGTTGGCGGCGACGTAGGCGCCCTGTCCCGGATTGCCGATGAAGGTCGTGGCCGAGGAGAACAGCACGAAGTAGTCGAGCTGCCGCTCGCGGTTGGCGGCATCCAGATGCTCGGCGCCGACGACCTTCGGGCGGATGACCGCGTCGAGGGCAGCCGCGTCGAGATTGGCGATGAGGCCATCCTGCAGCACCATCGCCCCATGGATCACGCCCGCGAGCCTGCGGCCGTCGCCCTCGACCTCTGCGAGGAGATCGTCCACCGCCTCGCGACTGGTGATGTCGCAGGCCATCGCAGCGACGCTGACGCCACGGACCGCCAGATCGGCCACCACCTGCTTGGCCTCAGGGCTCGAGGCGCCCTTTCGGCCGACGAGGACCAGGTGACGGGCCCCCCGGTCGGCAAGCCACCGGGCCGCCTCGATGCCGAAGCCGCCGAGCCCTCCGGTGATGAGATGGACGCCCTCCGACGAGACCTGGAAATCGGACTTGCGCTCGACCACGATGCTGCCAGGCTTCGGCGGGGCGATGACGATTTTCCCCACATGCCCGGATTGCTGCATCAGCCGGAACGCGTCCGAGACCTCGTCGGCGGTGAACGGCTGGAACGGCAGGGGCTTGAGACCGCCTTCCGTGAACAGGGCCATCACCTCCCGGAACAGACGCGCCCCGTCCTCGCCCTGATGCTGGAGCACCTGATCGAGATCGACGCCGAAATAGGAGAGGTTCCGGCGGAACGGGCGCAGACCGATATGGGTGTTGGCGACATAGTCGCGCTTGCCCAGCTCAATGAAGCGACCGAACGGCTTCAGGCAGTTCAGGCTGCGTTCCATCGCTTCGCCGAACAGGCTGTTCACCACGATGCCGACCCCGTCGCCCGTGATCCGGCGGACCTCGTCGACGAAGGCGAGGGAGCGGGAATCGAGGACGTGCTCGGCCCCGAGAGCCTTTACCAGCGCACGCTTCTCGCGCGACCCGGCGGTGGCGATGACGCGGGCTCCCTTCAGCTTGGCGATCTGCAGGGCGGCGAGGCCGACGCCACCGGCACCACCATGGACCAGCACCCATTCGCCGCGTCGCAGCCGGGCGCAGCTGACGAGACTGTAATAAGCGGTGAGGAAGGCGACCGGCACGGTGGCCGCCGCCTGCGGGTCGAGGCCGGGCGGGCTCGGTGCCACCACGAGTTCGGGCACCACGATATGGGTCGAGAAGCCCGATTGCGCGAAGGCGACGACAGGGTCGCCCACCTTGAAGGCAGCGACGCCCTTGCCGACCGAGACGACGCGACCGGCGACTTCGAGGCCAAGACGCGGACCGGCGAAGCCATCCTCCAGGATCTCCTCCGGGAGCATCGACAGGGCCCAGAGCACGTCGCGGAAGTTGAGGCCCGTGGCCTCCACGGCGATCTCGACCTCGCCGCGTCCGGGCGTGCGCCGCTCGGCCGGTCCCCAACGCATGTCGTTGAGTCCGCCGGTGACGCTGCGCTCGAGCTGCGCGGCTGGAGCCGCTACGGCATCGGAGGCGGGACGGCGTGAAAGCTGCCCCGGCGCGAACCGGATCACGCGGGTGGCGTCCGCGTCGAGGATGATCTCCGTCTCGGTGGTGCCGGACAGGATCACGTCACGCAGGCGCTCGGATGCCTGCTTGCTCGGCATCGCCGCGGTGAGATCGATGCGGCGAATGTCGAGGGTGGCGACCTCGTTGGCGAGGGTGCGGGTGAAGGCCCAGAGGCCCGCTTCCACCGCTCCGTCGGCGTCTCCATCATGGCGCGTCGCGCCCGGACAAATGACCCAGAGGCGGGTCTGACGGGTCCCGAGATGTTCGACGCAGCGTTTGAGACCGAGGCAGCGCTCGCGCAGCCGGTCGGCGGCGTCGCCCTTGGTGTCGAAGGCTCCGGCGAGGAACACCACCGTATCGGGGGTCTCGCGTTCGAGTTCGAGCAGCGATTGCTCGGAATCGAGGATGATCGAGACATGGACACCGGCGGCGACGAGGAGCGTTGCCAGCGACGAGGCGGTTTCCGCCGCGAAGGAATCCTGTGATCCGATGATGAAGGTGAAGGTCTGGCCTGTGGAGGCCTTTGCCCGCACCGGTGCCTCGGCGAGGAAGAGAAGATCGTCGCCATTGGCCGAGACCGCCCGGTCGACGGCGACGCGGACGAGACCGGTATCGCTGAGCGAACGCTGCCAGCCGGTGATGTCGTCGAGGCGCCCCAGGGGCATCCCGTCCAGACTCTCGAACCAATCCGGCAGGAGACCGAAAACGAGGTCGCGGAAGAGCGAAGCACCCGGCTCCACCGCCAGCAGGAACCCACCCGTGGCGAGGGCGTCGGCGATCTTGCCGAGAAGGCCGCGCTCGGTCCGGTGCAGGACGTTGCTTGCCAGGATCGCGTCGAAGCCGCCTTCCGTCAGGTCGGCTTCGTCCTCGATCACGGTGACGCCGCGCGGCAGGGCGAGGCGGGCGCGCTCGGCGAGGCGGCGATCGGTCTCGAACACGGTAAGATGCGCGGCGATTCCATCGGCGATGGCGGCCGCCTGGGCCGAGAGCGGCCCGAACCCGAGCTGAAGCAGGCGCAGGGACCGGTCCGTCGGAAGGTCGGTGCGGGCGCCGTCGAGAATACCGGCGATCACATCCGAGGATGCGCGTGCGCTGGCGCTGCGCAGGACGAAGGCGTCGAGAGCGTTCTGCGACAGGGTGGGCTGGCTCGCGAGATCACCGTCGAGGAGGCGGGAGACGACGGCGCCGAGATCCGCCGTGAGCACCAGTTCGGCGGACAGTTCGGGATGGTCAGCCGCGATCCAACGCATGATCTCGTCGGGGGCGGGCAGGGTCACGTCCTTGCGCAGGGTCCAGCGCGTTCCGTCGAGGGTGGCGAGCCCGCTGCTCTCGAGGGCGTAGAGGGCGTTCAGGAGCCAGGGCCGCATCGATTCCGGCACACGATCGTCGATGGCGACGGCGCCTGAGCGCTGCAGCCCTTCGGCCATGCGGTAGGCGAGGGAGGTGGCCCAGCCTTCGAGGAGAAGATGGCCCGGCGAGAGTGCAGCATCGGCGGGCGCGAGAGCCGCCTTGATGCCCGGACGGACCGCATCGGCGATGCGGGCGCGGCGATCGAGGGGGATCGCGGTCGGCTCCGTGGCGAGTTCCGACCTCTGCGCGATGGCGTAGGCGGCGAGATCCTGGCCGGGCTTGGCGCGCAAGGCCTGGAACCGGCCTTCCCGCAGGGTTGCGATGACGTCGCCGGCCTCATCCACGAGGGTGAAGTCAGCGAGAATGCTGCGCTCGTTGCAACGCCGCGTACGGATCATGGCCCGGGCGATGACGGCACCGGGCCGAATCAGCCGAATCTCGCCGAAACGCACCGGCACATAGGCCTTGGTCGATCCCTCGCCCAACAGGTCGGCGAAGAGCAGGATCAGGCCGTGGAAACAGGCATCGAGCCGCGCCGGCACGAGGCCGAAGCGCGTATCCGGCTCCGCCGGCTTGAGTTCGGAGACGATCACGGTCTCGTCCACACGGGCGCTGAGGGCCACTTGGCGGAAGCTCGGCCCGAAATCGAGACCTGAGGCGGCGGCGAGACGATACAGCCCCTCTCCCTCGACGGCGTTCTCGGCCGGGATGATGATGTCCTGCCGGGGACGCGCCGCGAAGGTGCCGTCCACGATCTTGGCGGAGGCGTGCAACTGCCAGCCCGCCTGGGTCAGCCGAGGCCGGCTGAGGATCTGGATCTGGTTGCCGCTGCCCGAGAGCCGCACGGCGACTTCGCGGAGGGCGTCCTCACCGAAGACCATCGGCGACTGGATTTCGAACTCGGCGAGGACGACGTCGTCGCTGCGCATCGCCTCGCGGGCGACACCCAAAGCCATCTCGATGAAGGCCGCACCGGGCAGGATCGCTTGGCCGTCGATACGGTGGTCATCGAGTTCCGGCACCGTAGCGATGTCGAGATGGCCGTTCCACTCGAGCCCGTCGGCCGAAAGGCGCGATCCGTAGAGCGGATGATAGGCGCGGGCCGTCGCGGCGCCCACGCCTTCCGAGGTCTCCGACAGCCGGAACGGCCGACGCTGCCAGGGATAGGTCGGAAGCGCGACATCGCCCTTCGGGTTCTCGCCGAAGACCGCCGCCTCGTCGACGGCGGCACCGTGGACGAGGGCCGAGGCCAGGGCGCGGGCGAAGGGGTCACTGCCAACGGGTTTGTTGGTGAGGACGCCGACCGTGGCATTCTCGATGCCGAGGGGCTCGATGCAATCGCCGATATGCGGAAGCAGGGTCGCCCTTGGGCCGACCTCGACGAAGATGCGGGCGCCCTTGCGGGTCGCTTCCTGGACAGCCTCGCAGAAGCGCACCGGCTCGCGGATGTTGCGCCACCAATAGCCGGCGTCGAACTCCCCGCCCTGCAGCACGGCCCCGGTCACGGTGGAGACCATGGGGATCGTGCCGGGATGCGGCTTCAATCCTGCGAGATCGCGCAGCAGCGGCTTCTCGGTCGGGTTCATCAGCCGGCCGTGGAAGGGGTAGGCGAGGTCGAGCTTGCGACCACGGCGGCGCTTGCGCGCCAGCGCCTTCATGGCCGCGTCGATATCGGCGACCGGGCCCGCCACGGTGACGGCCTTCGGGCTGTTATAGGCGGCGATGTCGAGGCTCGGATAATCCTCGAGGAAGATCTCGATCTCCTCCACGGGTGCCAGCAGCACCGCCATGGTGCCGAGGCCGCGCGTCGTCTCCTGATGCTGGCTGCGGTAGAAGATGACCTTCACCGCCTGTTCCAGGCTCAGGATGCCGGCTCCCTCGGCCGCCGCGATCTCACCCACGCTGTGGCCGAGCACGTAGGACGGGACGAGACCGGCGGCCTTCAGGGCCGTGGTCGAAGCGCTGGAAATGGCGAAGATCAGCGGCTGCGAGACCCGCGTGAGGACCATGCGCTCGGCCAGATCCTCGGCGAACAGGGCTTCCTTCAGCGACCAGCCCGAGATCTCGGCGAACAGGACGTCGATCCGGTCGAAGGCCGACCGGTAGATGGCGTTGCGGTCATAGGCCTCCCGGCCCATCCCGACCCATTGGCTGCCATTGCCGGAATAGACGAACGCGATCTCGGCGCTACGGTCGACGGCAGTGCCGACCCGGGCGATGTCGGTCTCCTCGGCATCGGCGACCGCGCGCAACGTGGCGGGCAGGTCTGCGTCCATGGGCATGGCGAGGCGGGTCGACAGTCGCTCGCGGCGATGAGCGGCGGCGGCGGCGATCCGCACGGTCTCGGCGGAATCTGCGCGTTCGAACCGATCGGCGTAGTCGAGAGCGAGTTCGTTCAGCGCGGCGCGGCTTTGGGCAGAGAGAAGTAGCAATTCTGGCCCGCGCCCGGCATCGCTCGAGGCGGAGGCCGGAGCGCCGTCGGTGAGGACGATGTGGGCGTTGGTGCCGCCGAAGCCGAAGGAGTTGACGCCGGCGAAACGCTCACCCCGGCCACGCGGGATCGCCAGCGGCGCGGTGACCACCGAGAGATTGAGCTTGGTGAAGGGAATGTCGGGATTGAGAACGGTCGCATGCAGCGAGGGCGGCAGCAGATCGTGCTCGAGGGCGAGACTTGCCTTCAGAAGACCGGCGAGGCCCGAGACCGGCTCGGTATGTCCGATATTGCTCTTGATCGAGCCGATCGGCAGCGGCTCCTTGCGGGGCCGGCCGATCTTCCCACCGATGGCGCCGGCCTCGATCGGGTCGCCCACCGCCGTGCCGGTGCCGTGCGCTTCCACGAAGGCGACCGCATCGAAATCGATCTCGGCCTCGCGATAGACCTGTTCGAGCAGCGCACCCTGTGCGTAGCCGGAAGGCAGGGAGATGCCGGTGGTCCGGCCGTCGGAATTCACGCCGCTCGCCGCAATGACGCCACGCACGGTATCGCCGTCGCGCGAAGCGGCCCGCGCCGATTTCAGGACGAGAACGACGCCGCCCTCGGACCGGACATAGCCGTCGGCATTGGCCGAGAAGGCTTGGCACAGCCCGGTCCGCGACAGCATCTGCGCGTTGGAAAAGCAGATGAAGTTGAAGGGGCTGGCGAGCAGGTTCACGCCCGCCACGACCGCGGTGTCGATCCGGCCACTGGCGATCGCCGCGACGGCGGCATCGAGCGCTACGAGCGAAGAGGAGCAAGCGGTATCGACGGTGAAGCTCGGCCCCTTCAGGTCGTAGATGTAGGAAATCCGGTTGGACAGGATCGAGAGTGTGTTGCCGGTCGCCGCATAGGCATCACCCGAAGAGGTATCGAGGACGCGCAGGTTTCCGTAGTCGAGGGACGAGGCGCCGACGAACACACCGATCTGCGACCCCGCCACGGCGGAGGGACGCAGACCCGCATCCTCCAGGGCCTCCCAGGTCAGTTCGAGGAGGAGCCGCTGCTGCGGGTCCATCTGCTCGGCTTCGCGGGGCGAAATGCCGAAGACGCCGGGATCGAACGACCAGATGTCGTCCAAGACGCCCGCCGACCATGTGTAGCTCTTGCCGCGCTCCTGCGCGCGTGGATGGCCGAACCGCTCCAGTGACCAGCGATCGTCAGGGATACGCCCGACGGCGCAGCGGCCCTCGCTCAGAAGCTGCCACAGGCCATCGACGCTTGCAGCGCCGGGCAACCGGCACGAACGGCCGACGATCGCTATGTCTGTACGCTTGATCACGTTCGGTTCGCACACGCTCTTGATCGAGGACATCGCCGTCTCGCACCTGCAGCGGACAACCGACGTGAGGATGCATAATATGCAGCCGGAACCGTGTCCAACCCATGGCAGCTTTGCTGCAGCAGAGAGGCCGGAGGGATTTCGAGATACGGATAGTTTCACGGGATGATAAAAATCACACAGTCATGATTACGGCAGCATTCAATATAGGCCGCTACTTCAACGGCACGTCTGAAACTGTACAAACCTATCCCGCATTGGCATAATATCAAACATTATTAACGCACCGCGCTATCGGTTTCCAAAATTATTATTGTATTACTACAATAAAAAATCGACACTTAGTAACAAACGTGACTTAATTTACATAACTCAACAATCTATGCATCAGGAAATCCCCAATGCTAATGCGCCTGTCATAATTGTGATAGTATAGTAAAAGGTGATTTATAGCATATTTTTCGATTGTCATGAAGGTGTCGATTTTTCCATTCCTCTTATTGATAATGCCTGGAATAAAAATCCACTTACGCTCCGTCACGATATTCCTTCAAGCATCTCTATGCTGCGCTGCAGCATAAATGCCTCACCTAGAGTTCGATGGGATAGGGTAGTCCCATCGAAGAAAACGCGGCCCGGATCGAAGGAACGCCTGCTTTCCGCGAAAAGGCCCTTGACGCCCGTTCCAGCCGAAAGCTATACGCCGCTCCTCGCTGCAGCGGAAACGCTTCAGCCGGGGCGCGTAGCTCAGCGGGAGAGCACTACCTTGACATGGTAGGGGTCACAGGTTCGATCCCTGTCGCGCCCACCATTTCCCTTCGGGCGAGATGGACGAGAGAACAAAAGCCCCGGAAACGGGGCTTTTTCTCGTTCTGGCAGCCCCTCCGTCGTGAACGCACGACTTGCTCGTACGTCGAGGCTTCCGCGTCCATCGCGCCCCAGGCAGCGAATGGCAGTTGTCTCATGCCAGCCACTGTCACGCTTGCGTGAGCCGCCGTCCCGGTCACAGAACCGCCTCAGACAAGGAGTGTAAGGCGAGCGCTTTCATTCGGTGCCAGGCATCTCGGCCACCGTGCCGGATGCCGGAGATAATGATGAGCCGAAACTTGGCATTCTCGAATGCGGTCGGACGGTTCGGCCTCGGATGCAGCGCCATCGATCTGCGCGCCCTCGACGATCCGCGCGGCTACGTTCGCGCTCAGCTCGACATGTCGGTGACGGCGCCCGAAGCCAAACTGATGTCAACGACCGATCAGCTGCAGGCAATGATGCATCGTCGTCAGCTCGCGAAGCAGCGCCGCGAAGCGATGACGGATGCGGACGGTGCCAAGGTCAAGCTAGGCAGCAATATGCAAGATGGTGCCATGGCGATGGCACCCGGCGCAGAGCCATCAATGGGTGGCGGCATGATGGAGAACGACTCCGAGGCCAAGGCCACTCAGGGGTCGATCACGAAGAGCGCCGATGAGCTGATCACATGGCTCAGACTGGCGGCGGCGACCGAGGCACCACTGCACGAGCGGCTGTTTTTGTACTGGACCAATCACTTCACAATCGGGGCTGGGAAGGGGAAATCCAGCCTTACGGCGGGTTCGTTCCAGCGCGAAGCCATTCGGCCATTCATTCTCGGCCGCTTTCACGACATGGCCAAGGCGGCGATCCTGCACGCCTCCATGCTCTATTATCTCGACAACGCATCCTCGATCGGCCCCGATTCTAAAGTCGGGCGCATCAAGAAATCCGGCCTCAACGAGAATCTCGGACGCGAGGTGCTCGAACTCCACACACTCGGCGTCGACGGGGGCTACAGTCAGGCCGACGTCACGGCATTGGCCTCCGTCCTCACGGGCTGGACCGTGGATCTCAACCCAAAATCCGAGACTTTCGGCGAGGTGGTGTTCCGTGAACGGCTGCATCAACCAGGGCCGAAGACCATCCTCGGTAAGCGTTACGCGGAAGCGGGAGCAGAGGAGTTTCCCGCGGTCCTGACCGACCTCGTCCGCCACCCATCCACGGCACGCTACGTGACGCGACGGATGGCGCGTGCGTTCGTATCGGAAAAGGCGTCGGACTCTCTTCAGAAGGATCTCGCCAAGGTCTTTCAGGACAGCGACGGCGACCTGAAGGCCGTGACCGCCGCGCTGATCCAAAACGACGAGGCCTGGACCGCCGCTCCCGTGAAGCTCCGCTCGCCGATCGAGTTCCTCGCCGCAACCGGTCGCCTCCTCGGACAAGCGCCGGTTAGGCCATCGCCGAAAGCCTCGCTTCTCGCGATGGGCCAGCCGTTCCTGGCCGCCCCGTCACCGAAGGGATGGGCCGAGGAAGACGATGCCTGGGCGACCTCGGATGGCATCAAGAGCCGGATCGACTGGGCGCAGCAATGCGCGACATTCAACGCGAACCATGTCGATATCCGCAAACTCGTGGACGACCGGATCGGCGGCTATTTCTCGGACGAGACCCGGCGCGTGATCAGGCAGGGCGAAAGCCCCGAACAGGCATTGGCCCTGCTGATGCTCAGTCCGGAATTCCAGCGGCGCTAGCCGGTCGAGAGGCGATGACCCCATGAATCCTCAGGAACATGCCCACCTGCCGACGCGCCGCAACCTGCTGCTCGGCGCCGGCGCCCTCTTCGCCTGGCCCTATGTGCCGAAGGTCTGGGCCGCGTCCGGCCGTGACCCGCGCTTCCTCGTGGTGGTGCTGCGCGGTGGGCTCGACGGCCTGTCGGCGGTGATGCCGGTGGGCGATCCGCAATTCGCTTCGATCCGCTCCGGCTTCAAGCTGTCCCCGACGCACACGCCCTTCCGGCTCGATCCGCTGTTCTCGCTCAATCCGGCCATGCCGAACCTGGCCGATCTCTATGCCAAGCGCGAGGCCACGCTGTTCCATGCCGTCGCTACCCCCTACCGCGCCCGCTCGCATTTCGACGCGCAGGAGGTCCTCGAGAACGGGATGACGCGCTCCAGTTCCGGCGTCGATACCGGCTGGCTCAATCGCGCGCTGTCCCTCATTCCGAAGGCCAAGGGCATCGAGTTGCGGCCGGCCAAGGCTCTCTCCGTCAGCGCGACGACACCGCTGATCCTGCGTGGTCCGGCCCAGGTCGAGACATGGCAGCCGCAGACTCTTCCCTACGCCTCGGCCGATACGCTGATGCGGCTTCAAGCGCTCTACGACGACAAGGACCAGGCCCTGGCAAATGCCCTGCGCGAGGGTGTGCAGGTCGACGATTTCATCGCCTCGGATCCGAGCATGGCGGCGATGGGCAAGCAGCCGTTGAGGGGCCCCAACAGCTTCGCCTCGGCCGCCCGCGCTGCGGCCTCGCTCATGGCGCCCGTCACCGGCCCCCGCATCGCCGTGATGAACTTCGACGGTTGGGACACACACTCGTCCCAGGGTCCCTATGAGGGGCGTCTCGCCAGGAACCTGGCCTCCCTCGATGCCGGCATAGCGGCGATCAAGGAGGGACTCGGCGCCTCATGGGCACAGACCTCCGTTCTGATCGTCACGGAATTCGGCCGCACCGTGCATGTGAACGGCTCCTCCGGCACCGATCACGGAACGGCGACGGTGGCCTTCCTCGTCGGAGGCGCGGTGGCAGGGGGACGGGTAATCGCCGATTGGCCGAGCCTGAAGGAAAGCGCCCTGTTCGAAGGTCGCGACCTCGCGCCGACGACGGATCTGCGCGCCGTGATGAAGGGCCTGCTGATCGATCAGTTCGGGTTCGAGGAGAAGGTCCTGTCGGAAAAGATCTTCCCCGGCAGCGAGAAGGCCCCCGGTATGAGGGATCTGCTTCGGGCCTGACCTGCGCGAGGCGCAGAGGCTACGCCATCGACCCTCGTCAAAAGATGGAGGGGGTCCGTCTGCGCGAAGGGATGCCGACGCCGCCCGGTTCGTCGGTGTTTGGGGGCGCCTCTACGGCGATCTCCACGGCCGGGGGCAGCTGCGCGACCTGTTTGGCGCGAGACGGCGCCACCTTCCCGACGCGCTCGATCCGGACGCCGACATAGTCGCCCCGCCTCCAGGCGAGCTTCACCATGCAGACGAAGTCACGGCCGATGATGCGGAGCAGAAAGGAAGGCGGCAAAGCTTGGTAGGACGGGATGCCGAGCTTGGCACCGGATTTGGAGACGTCCTTCACGGTGCAAGGGATTTCGCTACCGTCCGGAAGGCGGATATTCGCGATCCAGTTGGTTGAGTTCCGGTCCTCGCGCCGCGGCACCGGATCCTGCGACTCGCCCGTCTCTTTGTCCGACCGCACTGAAGACGCTCCGGCGTTTCGCCATTACTCACATCGGCATAAGCCGAGAACGTTTACGGACATCTACTGGCAATCGGAATTTCTCGCGGTGCTTGGCGGCCGATACACGAGGTCGCGCGATCCGAAGCATAAGGCATCGCGGACTTCATCGTCGCCGGATCGGCCCAGATGCGAGGGGACTTCGCCAGTCAAAAGATGCACCTGATCACCCCCACAAAGGCTGGATTGGACCATCAGAGGCGCTGCTGGAGAAGCGCCCGCCGGAAGCAGGCGGTCATAATCCAACCGCACGGGCATGTTTTCGAGTTCTCGAATTCACACTTTTCTTCTAAGAGGAAGAGAGTGTCCGACCGCCGTTCGCAAACGGTATCGCAGACTTTCCTACGAACTAAGCTTGACAATCGAACGTGACGGCGGGGGCGGCAGTGGCTAAGGGGCGGGAATCGGCCGAGATCATTTCGGCGTTGGCAAGTTGCCGGACAGCGTTCATCGGCGTCGCGGTGATGAGCGGTTTGGTCAACATTTTATATCTGACCGGATCGTTCTTCATGCTCGAAGTCTACGACCGCGTCATTCCGAGCCGCAGCGTGCCGACACTGGTCGGCCTGGTGATCCTCGCCCTCGTCCTCTATGGATTTCAGGGCATTCTGGAGACGATCCGCTCGCGTATCCTTGCACGCGTCGGCGCGTCTCTGGACGAAGCCCTCAGCGCGCGGGTGTTCGACATCGTCGTACGGGCTCCCCTGAAGGGTGCCACCCCGGGCGACGGGCTGCTGCCCCTGCGCGATCTCGACCAGTTGCGTGCCTTCCTCGGCGGCACGGGCCCCTCGGCCTTCTTCGATCTGCCGTGGATGCCGATCTACGTCTTCATCTGCTTCCTCTTCCACCCCCTCATCGGCGTCGCCGCGCTCGTGGGCGCGGCGGTCCTGGCCGTCCTCGCCTTGACCACGGATCGCTCGACGCGTGGGCCCTCGCAGACCGCCACCGCCCACGGCATGCGCCGCAACGGATTGGCGGAAGCCGGTCGCCGCAATGCCGAGGTGCTCGCCGCCATGGGAATGCAGGGACGTTTCGCCGATCGCTGGGGTGGTGCCAACCGCGACTACATGCAGTCGCAGATGAACGTCTCGGACGTCGCCAGCGGTTTCGGTGCGGGCTCGAAAGTGTTCCGAATGGCGCTGCAATCGGGTGTGCTCGCCCTCGGCGCATGGCTCGTCATCAACAATCTGGCTTCGGCCGGCGTCATCATCGCCTCGTCGATCCTCGTCGCCCGTGCCCTGGCTCCGGCGGAACTCGCCATTGCCAATTGGAAGGGATTCGTTCAGGCGCGCCAGAGCTGGGCGCGGCTCTCGGAGCTGTTCGCGCGCCTGCCCGCCGCCGAACAGCCCCACGCGCTGCCCGCTCCGTCGCAGAGTCTCGTCGCCGAGAACGTCACCCTCGCACCGCCCGGAACCCAGCGCATCGTCGTCCAGGATGTCAGCCTTTCGCTGCAGCGCGGACAGGGGCTCGGAATCATCGGCCCGAGCGCGTCGGGCAAGTCCAGCCTCGTCCGCGCCATCGTCGGCGTCTGGCCTCCCGTTCGCGGCAAAGTCAGGATCGACGGCGCGGCCATCGACCAATGGTCCAGCGCCGATCTCGGACCGCATATCGGCTTCCTGCCGCAGGAAGTGGAGCTGTTCGCGGGCACCATCGCCGAGAACATCGCCCGGTTCGATCCCAACGCCCAATCGGGCGCCGTCATCGCGGCGGCCAAATCGGCGGGCATCCACGAGATGATCCTGCGCCTCTCGGAAGGCTACGACACGCGGATCGGGGAGGGCGGCGCCGGCCTGTCGGCGGGTCAGCGCCAGCGTGTCGGCCTGGCGAGGGCGCTTTATGGCGACCCCTTCCTCGTGGTGCTGGATGAACCCAACTCGAATCTCGACGGGGAGGGCGAGAACGCCCTGACCCAGGCCATCGTCGGTGTGCGGCAGCGCGGCGGCATCTGCATCGTCGTGGCGCACCGCCCCAGCGCCCTGGCGGCCGTCGACATGATCCTGATGATGGCCGACGGGCGGGCCCAGGCCTTCGGCCCCAAGGACGAGGTGCTCAAGCGCGTCCTCCGGTCGACCCCGGCTCCCGCCGCCGAGCCGGTCGCCGCACAACGAACCGGCGCGAACGTCGCCGCCCTGCAGGAGAGCGCGTGATGGCCATCGCACTGTCGCCCGTCGGACTTCCCGCCGCCCAGGTCCGCCCCACGGCCAACGGGTCCATCCGCCGCCACCTTGCCGTCGCCATCGGTGTCGGCGCCGTCCTGGTCGTCGGCATCGGCGGCTGGGCCACCTTCACGATGATCTCGGGAGCGGTGATCGCTCCGGGCCAGCTCATGGTCGAATCGGATGTGAAGAAGGTCCAGCATCCCACCGGCGGCGTCGTCGGCGAGTTGCGGGTGAAGGAGGGCGCACGGGTCAAGGCCGGCGACATCCTGATCCGCCTCGACGAGACCCAGACCCGCGCCAATCTCGACATCATCCTGAAGGCGCTCGACGAATTCGCGGCCCGCCGCGCCCGCGACGAGGCGGAGCGTGACGGCGCATCCGAGATCACCTTCCCGGCGGATCTCCTGGCCCGCAAGGCCAAGGATCCGTCCGTCGCGCATCTGGTGGACAGCGAAACCCGCCTGTTCCACGCCAGGGTCGCCGGCCGCGAGGGCCAGAAGGCGCAGTTGCGCGAGCGCGTCTCCCAGCTCGGCGAAGAGATCAAGGGCCTCACCGAACAGGCCGCCGCCAAGGAGCGGGAAACGGCGCTGATCGGGACCGAGCTGAAGGGCGTGCGCGAGCTCTACGGCAAGAACCTCGTGCCGCTCTCGCGCGTCACGGCGCTCGAACGCGACGGCGCCCGGCTGCAGGGCGAGCGCGGGCAGCTCATCGCCTCCACCGCATCGGCCAAGGGAAAGATCACCGAGATCGAACTGCAGATCTTCCAGATCGATCAGGACATGCGCACCGAGACCGGAAAGGAACTCGCGGAGATTCGCGGCCGCTGGTCGGAATATGTGGAAAAGCGCATCGCCGCGGAGGATCAGCTCAAGCGCATCGACATGCGCTCGCCTCAGAACGGCACGGTCCACCAGTTGACCGTGCACACGATCGGCGGCCTCGTGGTTCCCAGCGAGCCGGCGATGCTGATCGTGCCCGACGCCGACAAGCTCATCGTCGAAGTAAAGATTCAGCCGCAGGACATCGACAACGTCCGCGTGGACCAGCGGGCGGTCCTGCGCTTCCCGGCCTTCAACCAGCGGGTGACGCCCGAGATCGACGGGATCGTGAGCCGGGTTTCGGCCGACGTCTCGCAGGACCCGAAGAGCGGCATGACCTACTACACCGCGCGCATCCGCATGACGGAGGATCAGGTGGAGCGCCTCGGCAAGGTCCAGCTCGTGCCCGGCATGCCTGTGGAAGCGTTCATGCAACTCGGGGACCGCTCGGTCATCTCCTACCTGACGAAGCCTCTGACGGACCAGATCGCCAAGGCTTGGCGCGAGCGTTGACGGCTCCGAGAGGCGAAGAATGGAGACCCCGACCATGCGTCGGGGCAAGAGTTTGAAGAATCCGCAACATGGGCAGGTCGGTTGCATCTTGCCTTCAGGCGCTCAAGCCTGATATGGCAACCGCCTTTCCGCGATGCGTGAACTGCCATCGCCGAGGACGCCTTACCGAGGTGCCTCGTTCCCGAGACCCTATGGACAGGCGGCGGGCTCAAACCCGGCCGACGTGAGACCGATGAAGATTCGCAACTCCCTCAAGTCCCTCCGTGGCCGTCACCGCGACAACCAGCTCGTGCGCCGTAAGGGCCGCGTCTACGTCATCAACAAGACGCAGAAGCGCTTCAAGGCCCGCCAGGGCTGAGGCTGCGGGCTGCCCGGCAATTCGGGGCAGCCGCGTCAAGCCTGCCTGTTGACGGCGGCGTGAAGGGCGAGGAAGCTCGCTCTCATGACGCTGTCCCGGCACCTCGGCATTCTTTTCAACGCTGCGCTCCTGAGCGCCGCGTTTTTTTCGTTCGGGGCATCGTCCGCCGACGCTCTGCCTCAAGCGAGTCAGGGCCGGGAGACCGCACAGGTCAAGGAAACCGAGAAGGATGCACCCAGGAAGGTGCAGGCGCCGAGCCTCGAAGATCTCTATGCGAGGCTGAAGGCGTCCGAGGACGATGCCGAGGCCAAGGGTATCTCCCGTCTGATCGAGCAGCGTCTCGGGCGCTCCGGCAGCGCCACGGCGGATCTCCTCACCGAACGTGCCCGCCAGGCGATGTCGGGCCGCGATTATGCCCTCGCCGTCGAGTTGATGGACCGCGCCACCACCCTGGAGCCGCAATGGGCGGAGGGCTGGAACCGCCGGGCGACGGTGTTCTGGCTGCTCACCGACCAGACCAATGCCGTGGCCGATCTGCAGCGGACGCTGGTGCTGGAACCACGACATTACGAGGCCTGGGCGGCACTGGGGCGGATCTATCTGTCCATGGATGACAAGCGCCGCGCCCTCGACGCTTTCAGGCGCGCCTCCGCCATCTATCCGCGCATGGAGACGCTCCAGAGCGCCATCGACCGGCTTGTCCCCGAGATCGACGGGCGGGATCTGTAACCGGACATGGTTCTTCTGCACTGGCTCGGCCTGATCGCGGGCGCGATGCTCGGATTGATCGTCAGCGTGCTCGCGGCCGGCGCTCTCGTGACCTTGATCGTCACCCTGCGGGTCGGCACCAAGTTCCCGCCGCTCGGCCCCTCCGTGGAAGTGGCGGGCGGACGGCTCGCGACGATCCAGGCCGGTCCGAATCCTTCCTCCAGGGGAACCATCGTGCTCCTGCACGGGGCTTCGGCCAATGCGGCCGATCCGATGGAAGGTGTCGGCCGCAGGCTCGCGGAGAGCGGTTTTCGCGTCATCGCTTTCGACAGGCCGGGATACGGCTGGAGCGACCGCCTCGGCGACCGCGATATGGCTAGTCCGGCGGCACAGGGACACGCCATCGCGCAGGCTATCGAAGGTATCGGGACCGGCCGCGTGATCCTGATGGGGCATTCCTGGGCCGGTGCGCTGGCCACCGCCATTGCCCTCGACCATCCGGAGGTCGTGTCCGGCCTCGTGCTGGTGGCGCCGGTGGCGATGCCGTTTCCCGCCATGGCGCCTCTGCCATGGTATTACCGCCTCGCGTTGAAGCCCCCGGTCGCTTGGCTGCTCAGCCGCACCGTCACGACACCGCTCGGCCTCTATTATCTCGAACGCGCGGGGCGTGCGGCCTTCCGGCCGCAGGAACTTCCCGGAGATTATCTCGACCGTAGCCGCTCAGCCCTGGTATTGCGCCCCGCGACGATGTTGGCGAATCTCGAAGACCTGATCGGCCTACCCGCAGCCTTGGCGGCCCAGGCTCCGCGATACGGTAAGATCGCCGTGCCGACGGTGATCGTCTCCGGCGATGCGGATGCCGCAGTTCCGGCGACGCGCCATGCGGAGCCTTTGGCCAGGACTATCCCCGGCGCGCGCCTCGTTCTGCTGCCGGGCATCGGCCACATGGTGCCCTATATGGCGACGAATGCGCTCGTGGATGCCATTGAGCGCCTCGCCGCCGAGATCGGCGCGACGGAAACTGAACCCGTCGCGCCCTGACTGTTGATCAAGCCCTCGCGGCGTGATCGCGGGTGACGAAGGCGATCCGCACCAGGTTGGTAGCGCCCGGCGTCCCGAACGGCACGCCCGCCACGACGATGACCCGGTCGCCGATCTCGGCGAAGCGTTCGCGAACGGCGAATTTCGCCGCGCGGAAGGCCATGTCGTCCACGTCGCTCGCATCGTTGGTGACGATCGGGTGCGTGCCCCAGCACATGGCCAGCCGCCGGGCGGTCTCGCGCTTCGGCGTGAGGGCGATGATCGTGGCGTTGGGCCGCGAGCGGGCGAGACGCAGGGCCGTCGATCCCGAATGCGTCCAGGCCATGATGGCGGTGAGGCCGAGAGCACCGACCATCTGATGCGCGGCCGCCGCGATGGCGTCCGACGCGGTGGCATCGGGCTCGGAGCGCTGCGCCGTCAGGATCGTCCAGTAGAGCGCGTCGCGCTCCACCTGCTCGGCGATACGGTTCATCATCGAGATCGCCTCGATCGGGAAAGCGCCGGAGGCGCTCTCCGCCGACAGCATCACCGCATCCGCGCCCTCGTAGACTGCCGTCGCCACGTCCGAGACCTCGGCGCGGGTGGGGACCGGCGCGGTGATCATCGATTCCAGCATCTGGGTCGCGACCACGACGGGCTTGCCCAGACGCCGCGCACCACGCGTGATCCGCTTCTGCACGCCGGGCACCTGCTCGAGCGGCATCTCCACGCCGAGATCGCCGCGCGCCACCATGATGCCGTCGGAGATCTCGATGATCTCGTCGAGACGGGTCAGCGCCTGCGGCTTCTCGATCTTCGCCATGACCAGCGCGCGGCCGGCGGCGACCTTCTTCACCTCGGCCACGTCCTCGGGGCGCTGGACGAAGGAGACCGCGATCCAGTCCGCGCCGGCATTGAGGCCGGCCTCCAGATCGCCGCGATCCTTTTCGGTCATCGCCGCGACCGGGATCACCGTGTCGGGCAAGGACACGCCCTTGCGGTTGGAAATCCTGCCGCCGATGACGACCTCGGTCACCGCGCGTCCCTCCGAGACTTCGGTCACGACGAGGCGCAGCTTGCCGTCATCGATGATGACGACGTGGCCGGGCTCGAGCGCGGACAGAATCTCGGGGTGAGGAAGGTAGACGCGATGGATGTCGCCCGGCGTCGTATCCGAATCGAGCACGAAGGAGGCCCCGTTCTCGAGGATCGCGCTGCCCTCGGCGAAGGCGGCGACCCGCAGCTTCGGGCCCTGGAGATCCACCAGGACGGCGATGGGCCGGCGCAACTCACGCTCGATGGTGCGGATCACCTCGATCTTCTCGGGCAATTTCTCGCGCGGAAGGTGGCTCATGTTGAGCCGGAACACATCCGCACCGGCGCGGAACAGTTTCTCGATCATCTCCGGCGTATCGGAAGCCGGACCGAGGGTGGCGATGATCTTTGTGCGGCGCGAGCGTTTCACTCCGGTCTCCCGTTTTCTTATGATTCCGCCTGTCGTGACCGACCGGACGAATGGAGGGCGAGCGGTCACAAGCACCGGGGCGGGTCAGGCGTCAAGGTGAGGGGCGCCGGCTGGAAATGATTGCCCCCGCCGATCGCCCGGATGGGGCCCCTCGACACAGGCCTTCGCAGGGACGATAAGCTCACGCCATTAGGGTCGACGGGCTGCCTGGGGAGACGGAGCGTGACGGAGAAGGAAAAGGCCGACAAGGGCAAGCTGGTCTCTCGGAAGTTGGCAACGCTGATCAGGGAAGGCGACAGGAAAGGATTTGAGAAGCTCGCAGCGGATCTTCTCGCCGAATCGGCCGAGGAATGGAGGCCGATGCTCAATTCCAACCGCGCGCTTCTCGACTTCGAGGACATGGCGGCGCAGGCCGGCCTCGAGGAGCAGTATCGTCCGAAGATCTGGTGGATGCGCAGCCCTTATCCGGGCAATTTTGGCGATATCCTCACCCCTTACGTATTGTGGCACGCTTTCGGCGTGATGCCACGCTGGGTTTCCAGTAAGGAGGCCGATGGCCTCTGCATCGGCAGTATCGCGAAATTCGCCAGACCTGGTATGCGCCTGTGGGGGACGGGCATGCCACGCGCTACCGATCCGCTCTGTCCCACGGCGATCTATGCAGCGGTTCGCGGCCCGCTCTCCCGCGGTGCCGTACTGGCGGCAGGCGCAGAATGTCCCGAGATCTATGGCGACGCCGCAGTGCTTCTGCCCGAAATCTACGCTCCCGACGTTGCCAAGACCCACAAGATCGGCATCATTTCCCACGTCCTGCAGGATGCGGAGATTCGGACTGCGATCCGCAAGCTTGGACTTGATCACATCAAAGTGATATCCCTCCACTCGGTGTCCTTCGACGATATCGAACGTGTCATCAGAGATATTTTGAGCTGCGAAGAGATTGTCACGACCTCATTGCATGGTCTCATCGTGTCTCATGCTTATGGTGTTCCTGCCCAATACATGAACCTTAATGGAGACACCAACTCCTTCAAGGTGGAAGATTACAAGCTATCGGTGGGACTTACGGATCCGGCCCTCCAAGCGCAGCGCGAGTTCACCGATGTGGATTGGCTGGACGCGCGCCGCTGCGTCCTGCCCCCGTCGCGCATCGATACGGTGGCGCTCCGCTCAGCCTTTCCCTTCCCGGTGCGGAACTTGAGCGAGACACGCGCTCCGATGAAGTGAGCTGCACGCATCGAACCTTACGTTGTTATCTCTGCGTCATTTGCAGTTCGAGGCAGGCCAACCGGTTCGTTAGGCATTCCTCCATTCATGCGCCGCCTAGCAGGCTTAATTCCAAGTCGAGCGTGCTGGCGGACCATCCTTTCAGGTCCGCCGAGGTTGAGTTCGTTGAAAGTGCCTCATAGTGAGCCGGAACCCGTCCGCACCGGCGCGGAACAGTTTCTCGATCATCTCCGGAGTGTCGGAAGCCGGACCGAGGGTGGCAATGATTTTCGTGCGGCCTGAGCGTTTCACTCCGGTTCTCGGAGTTTTTTGAGGATCCCCGTCGGGTTCGAACGGCCGATTGGGGTCGAGGGGCCACAACCACCGAGGCGGGCCGCGCGTCAAGGTTTCGCGCTCATATGGGTGTGCGAAGCGGTCTGCTTGATCCGCTGCCGCGTCGGTCCGGGATCGCGTTTGCTCAGGGAGTGACCGCGGTTGAGAAATACGGCGGCTCGCCGTTCATGGCACGAGACCGAGACGACTGATCGAAAAGAAGCAAAATTCAGCGCGAGCGTCGAGCGCTTCGCTTTGACAGCGCTGCACGCATTAAGGTAGTCCCGCGGTGCAAGACCGGAGTTGTACCCAGTCTGGTTTCCCGTAGAAGCAAGAGAAATCGATGGACGAGCAAGCTACTCCTCTGCGTTCGGAATCGGCCGAGAAGCGGCGTCAGGAGCGTATCGCCGCTCGTAAGGCGGCACGCCGCAAGGCTCGTATCGGGGCCCGTCCCGACAAGGCCTCGGATTCAACCAGCGACAACTGAGTGATCGAACGGACGGGGAATACTGCTCCCCCGTATTGTACGCCGGCTCCCGCTCATTGAGACTGGTCATCGCGGGTTAGCAGCCTTGGGCCGAAACGACGGAGTTGGACGATAGTGAGCGCTGGGAAGACCGAAGCATCGCCCAGTCATGCGAATGCCGTGCTCCATGCCTGTCGCAAGCACGCGGTGGCAAACGAATGGGCCGCCGTAATTGATAAGACGGAGGATCGCGCCCTCCAGATCTTGCAGCCTCAACTAGTCATGCAACGGCTTTATGCGGCGCTGATGTTGAATGACGAGGTGCTAGTGACTCAGGTGACCGAGCGCGTCCTCGAACCGGACATCTCCGTGGGTGTGAAGCTCGCGGCGGTTAAGGAACTCGCCTTGCGCAAGCACCCCGAGAAAGGCGCCCGTATCCTGATCACCGATTCCGAGGCCCAGGCCTCGCCGCGCTTCGGCAAAGCCGCAAGACACGTCTTCAAGCATTTGCAGGATCCTATCCTCAAGAATGAACTCAAAGACTGCGTGAGCAACTTCCGCGGTGGCGGCGACCTGATCAAAAGTGATAAGACGAGCTTTTCTTTCCGGAAGCAGCCCAAAAACGAAGTCTGGGGTACGGTTGCGCTGACGGCATCGCCGAAGACGTCCTCTCATCACGCCGAGATGCTCACCAGCGATGCTGCGAAATTCCGTGAGTCGGCGGAAGCGGGGAGACAACCGAAAGTCATCGAGTATCGGAATGTCTTCACGGAACCATCGGGCCAGATCTGGACGGAAAAGGGTGAACTCATCGTCCCCCGTGGGATACCCATGGCGACCTTGGACCGAGCCTCCGTCGAGACGGTCTCGATCGGCTTTGCTGGAAACCGCGGAAGCCGTGGGATTTACCATTGGATCGCGGATTATCTACCCCGTCTCGCCTGGATCCCCGATAGCGATATTCTCGAAGATGAAGGCTTCAAAATCCTGTTGAATGGGAAGAACCCCGGATTCGAGCAGGTGACGCTGGATATCCTCGGCTTCGGCGCAGCGGCGAAGAAGCTGACGGAACCGGTTTTCGTCGAACGGCTGCTTCTTGCACCCGTCACCTTCAAGGGGATGGTGGGCTGGAAACACCTCGATCCGGTCTACGAGACGCTGGGGGAGGAGGCCAGCCGATTAGCGGCCGAGCACGGCGTCGAGCTTACGGAACGCCTCTACATCACGCGGCGCGATGCCGACCGTCGCGTGCTGACCAACGAAGCCGAGATCGAAGCCCTTGCCCGCGAACGTGGCTTTGAGATCCAAGAATTTTCAAGCATTCCGCTCTGGCACCAAATTGCCCTCGCCCGGCATGCCTCGGTGATTATGGCGCCCCACGGTGCGGGCTTGTCCCATATCGTATTCTCGCGACCAGGAACGATGATACTCGAGTTGCTGCCCATCAAGGACGGCTCATATGCACTTCGTTTCAACTACGCGCGCCTGTCGATCACCAAGGGGCACGATTACCGCGCTTGGTTGGAAGAACAGCAGATTCTCGTCAATGAATGGACGATCGACCTCGATTCCTTCGTACCTTTCCTCGATTCGGCACTGCACAAGGCCGAATGACGCGTCACGATAGGTGAAGCCTGTCATTTCGCTGCAATTCGGCCCTGGCCCGTCGAAGGGGCCTTCCCGACAAGCAAGGATATTATCCGATCAAGGCGCCGCCGGCTGGCTCGGATCCGTGAGCTGGATCGTCCAGCTCTTCTGCTCGCCTGTATCGACCTCATAGAAGCCGTTGCGATCGAACCCGCGGGCAAGGCAATCCTCGACGCCGTGGATCGTGAACTCGGCGTCCTTGGTGCACATCAACGAGCGACCGTTCCATTCTCCGCCGCGAGTATAGTCCACGGCGAACACGTAATAGAATCTCGAAGCGAGCGCCCCGCGCAGCAGGGTTTCGCAGCCCTTGGGGGCCACGTCCCACCAGCCTTCCGTCACCCACCCCTGGCCGTCGCGATATCCCAGCGCGATGCCGACCTTGCTCCCGGTTTGGTTGCACATACGGAGGTCCGCCTGGGCCGGCAAGGGCCGGGCGACGAGGCTGGCAAGAACGAGGCCGGCAAAGACCGCCCCTCGCCCGCCAATGGGGGAGGGGCGGCGACAGCTCACGTCGTCAACCGACGAGAATGATACGGCAATCATTGACATTGGTGCGTGTGGGACCCGGTTGGACGAGGTCGCCGATCGTGGCGAAGAACTTCGTCGAATCATTGTCCGCCAGCATGGCAGCCGGGTCGAGGCCGGCGGCGCGGGCGCGCTCCAGCGTGGTCGGGTCGACAAGCCCGCCGGCTGGATCGGTGGCCGCGCCACGTCCGCCATCGGTCCCGTCGGTATCGGCGGCGATGCCGAGGATGCCGGATTCGCCATCGAGGCCGATCGCGAGGGCGAGGGCGTATTCCTGGTTCGGGCCGCCATGGCCCTCGCCGACGATGGTCACGGTGAGTTCGCCACCGGAGATGATCGCCACCTTGCGGCCGGCCGCCTTCATCTCCTTGGCGAGGGCGGCGTGTTCCGCCGCGACCTCACGGGCTTCCCCCTCCACATCGGGGCCGAGCATCACGACCTCGTAGCCGGCGCGCTTCGCGGCCTCCGCCGCCGCATCCAGGGCGTCGATGGGACGGGCGATGATGCGGTATTCGGCGCGGGCGAAGGAGGGGTCGCCCGCCTTCGGCGTCTCGTTGGCCGGGTCGTTGAGGAGCGCCTTGGCGGTCTCCGGCAAGGGAATGTTGCGGCGCTCGCAGATCTCGCGCGCGTCTGCGAGCGTCGAGGGGTCAGGTACGGTCGGGCCCGAGGCGATCACCGCCGGATCGTCATGCGGCACGTCGGAAATCGCCAGCGTCAGGATCGAGCGCGCATTGCGGGCCATCATGGCCAGCCGGCCGCCCTTGATCCGGGACAGGTGCTTGCGCACCGCGTTGATCTCGTTGATCGGCGCGCCGGAGCGCAGCAACGCCTTGGTGATCGCCTGTTTCTCGCCGAGAGTGAGGTCGCCGGCCGGCGCGATCCAATTCGCCGATCCGCCGCCCGAAAGCAGCACGAGCACATCGTCCTCCGGCCCGGCATCGGCGGCGATCTTCAGGGCGTCGATGGTGGCATCGATGCCGGCCTGGTCCGGTACCGGGTGTCCGGCCTCGACCATGCGGATCATCGGGGCTTCTTCGCCGTAGCCGTGGCGCGCTACCGCCAGACCGACGATGCGGCTCTCGTCGACGCCGTGCTGCTCCCGGTAGAACCGGCTCGCAACCGCGGCCATGCTTCCGCCGGCCTTGCCGGCACCGAGGATGATCAGCCGACCCGTGCCGGGGGCGGGCAGATGCGGCACCAGGCAGCGGGAGGGATGCGCGGCGGCGATCGCCTCGTCGAGGAAGCCGAGAAGCAGGCCGCGAGCGGCGTCGTGGGACGAAGGGGAGGGAGCGGGCGAAGCGTGTGAAGGCGCGGTCATGGCGTGTCCGTGTCTCATCAAGGTCCGATCGCGCGGGCCGGATTGCTTGTCCGCCGGATTATTGCCGTGGCGGCGCGATCGCCTATACGTGCTGTGCCCGAGCCCTGCCGCCTCGGCAAGCGTGCGATGACCCGACCGGCGGCGTGTTTCATGCCTGAAGAGGGGGATTTCCTCCCGATCGGCCCCGAAGGACCGTGCCCGCCTCATGTTTCCGCCGCATCCCGTCGAGACGATTCCCGGGGATCCCGCTTCGGGTCTCCTCCTTATCTGCGAGCATGCCTCGAATCACGTTCCGGAGGATCTGGCGCAGCTCGGGGTGCCCGAGCGGGAATTCGCGCGCCACATCGCCTACGATATCGGCGCGGCCGAGGTCACCCGGCGGCTTGCGGCCCATCTCGGCGTGCCGGCCATCCTCACGCGGTTCTCACGCCTGGTCATCGATCCCAACCGGGGGCGCGAGGACCCGACGCTGGTCATGCGTCTGTCGGACGGCGCCGTGGTGCCGGGCAATGCCAGGATCGACGAAGCCGGAAAGGAGGAGCGCATCCGCCGCTTCTATGTGCCCTTCGACGAAGCAGTGGATACGGCCGTCGCGCAGGCCACGGAGGTAGGCGTGCCGCCCTCCATCGTCACGATGCACAGTTTCACGGCCTCATGGCGCGGCACCATGCGGCCCTGGCATGTGGGCATCCTGTGGGACAGGGACGACCGTATGAGCGCGCCCCTCATCGCCGGGCTCCGCGCCGACCCGGCCGGGCTGACGGTGGGCGACAACGAGCCTTATGGCGGCGGCCTGCCGGGCGACACGATCGATCGACACGCCATCGCACGCGGCCTTCCCAACGCCCTTGTGGAGATCCGACAGGATCTCATCGCCCTGGAGCCGGGCCAGATCGAATGGGCGGCGCGTTTCGCCAAGCTCCTCCGACCGCTGATGCCGAAAGCCGGCTGACCGTCATTCAGTGATAAAACAGAGAGCACATACGAAAGCGGCGGGGCTCAGGCCCCGCCGCTTTCGTCATTCCGTCGGCCTCTGTTTAGCGGGGGCCGCCCGAGGTGCGGCCGTACTGCCAGACCGGGAAGCTGTTCTGCTCGGCATTGCCTTCCTGGGCGGAATCGACGCTGCGGCGGCTGACGACCGACCCGGTGGTCAAGTCGTCATCGGCGACGACCTGACGGCCTGCACTGCCGGGAGCCGCATAGGCCGAGATACCGGCGGGCGCACTATAGCTCTGAGCAAGAGCAGGCGAAGCAACGACGCCGAGGCTCAAAGCAACAGCGGCGACGGCGGAAGCGAGACGAGTGTTCATGACTAGATCCTATTGAATGTCGCGGTCTCCGTCAGAGGGCGGTGGGCCGTGAGTTTTTGTGTAGCCCCGATGTAGGACGAACCCCGCCGCAACGTCGTGCGGTTTGGCACCTTCATGCGCGAGACGCCGTGCGAGCGGTAATTTGAGGCCTTGCGATGCGTCAGGCGCAAGGGAGCGAAGAGAAATGTCCGGCGCCTCCCGCATTCTCGCGGGAGGTCATGCGCGCGCAGGAACGCCGGGAAAGCCATGCGTCCGAAAGCCATGCGCCCTAAAACGGGACCGCGCGTCAGCGATGGTATATCCTCGCGCGAAAGCGGTGACCGCCCGCGAGCCGAAGGATGAGGAAACTGCCATGACCGAGATCGACACCGCCACGCAGACCGAATTGGAAGCCGCGGTGTTCCGCCGCCTCGTGGCGCATCTGCAGACGCGCAGCGACGTCCAGAATATCGACCTCATGAACATGGCCGGCTTCTGCCGCAACTGCCTGTCGAACTGGATGAAGGACGCCGCCGACGAGCGCGGCCTGGGCCTCACCAAGGACGAGACTCGCGAGCGCGTCTACGGAATGCCCTACGAGGAATGGAAGCGGCTGAACCAGGCCGAGGCCACGCCCGAGCAACAGTCGGCCTTCTCGAAGGCGCAAGCCGAGCCGCACTAAGCTTCCGGTAAGCGTGATCGCTTAACCAGCCTCCTCCGGCGCATCCCACCCGATGCGCCTCAGATCAGGAATTGAGACGCTCATGGCCGCTTCCGCCGCACCCGCTGTCGATGCCTCCTCGGTTGCCGCCGACCAGCTCAAGAGCTTCATCGAGCGCATCGAGCGCCTGGAGGAGGAAAAGGCCGGCCTCGCCGGCGACATCAAGGACGTCTATGCCGAGGCGAAGGGCACCGGCTTCGACGTGAAGGCCCTGCGCAAGATCATCTCCCTGCGCAAGAAGGACCATGCCGAGCGGCAGGAGGAAGAAGCCATCCTGGAGCTCTACATGCAGGCCCTCGGCATGGTGTAGCCCGACATCGCGCGGCGCTCCATCAATGCCGAAGGCGGCCGTCTTCCCCTGACCGACTGGGCGGAAGACGGGTCGAGCTGATGCTGACCGTGCTCACGCCACGTCGCACTGGGCCCGGCGGGCTCGCCTCCGCGCGGCGGCACGGACAGGCATGCGACACGGCAGACCTCCTTCCTCACGACAAGAAATGAGGACCGGGCGGGAGGTGCTCGGTGCCTCCCGCCGCTTCAGAGCCGGGTCCGTTCGCCGCGCAGGGTGGCCCCGGCCTCGACGGCCCCACCCTTCGAGACGGCGATGCGCTGCGACAGGTAGATGCCGCGATGGCCCGAACAGGCATAGGCGGTGAAGCACGCGACCGCGATGGCGACGCCGTGCGTCGCCCCGAACAGTTCGATCCCCATCAGCGTACAGGCGAGGGGCGTGTTGGCGGCGCCCGCGAAAACCGCCACGAAACCGAGAGCCGCCATCAGGTCGAGGGGGGCCCCCATCAGGCCACCCAGCGCGTTGCCGAGGGCTGCGCCGGTGAAGAAGAGTGGTGTGACTTCCCCACCCTTGAAGCCCGAGGCCAGAGTGACGACGGTGAAGAGGATCTTCCAAGCCCAGGACCAGGGGTGGACCTCCGGCCCGAAGAAGCTCACGATGCTCAGGCCTCCCGCATCCGGCGCCGTGACGCCGAGGCCGAGATAGTCACGGGTGCCCAGCGCATAGACGAGGCCGATCACGGCCATTCCACCCAGGACGGGGCGCAGGGGTCCGTAGGGAATCAAGCGCTTCAGCCAGCCGCCGAGGAGGTGGTTGGCTTCCGCGAAGACGAGCGCCACGAGCCCGAAGGCGATGCCGGCGACCGCCGCTTTGGCCAGCAGGCTTGGATCGAGGGCGATCGGGCCGGTCACGTCCGCCAGATAGGCGATTCGAAAGAGCGAATGATGGATGCCCCAGGCCTGGCAGGCCCAATCGCCGATGACAGACGCCAGTAGGCAGGGAATGAGCGCGCCATATTCCACCCGGCCGATCGCCAGGACTTCGAGAGCGAAGACGGCTCCGGCGATAGGGGTGCCGAACACCGCCCCGAACCCTGCGGCCACGCCTGCCATCAGCACGATGCGGGTAGCCGCCGGATCGAGCTTCGCCAGCCGCCCGATGCCGCTGGCGAGGCTGCCGCCGAGTTGCACCGCCGTACCTTCCCGCCCGGCCGAGCCGCCGAAGAGATGTGTGACCACGGTGCCGAGAAAGATCAGCGGTGCCATGCGCAGGGGAACGCCGCCCCCGGGCTCATGAATCTGATCGACGATGAGGTTGTTGCCGCCCTCCACGCTGCGCCCGACACGGTGGTAGAGCAGGCCGATGGCGAAGCCCCCGACAGGCAGCAGGAACAGCAGCCACGGATGCGAGAACCGGGCTTTCGTCGCGACGTCGAGACTCCAGAGAAACGCTGCGCAAAGCGTGCCGACGACGGCCGCCAGCGGCACGAGGATCACCGCCCAGCGCGCGAACGCCACCACCCAAGCCGCGCATCGCCTCGTGGCGCGCTTGAGCCCGGCAAACCGATTTTTGAGGAAGGCGAGCATGGCTCCACCGTCTTGCTGAATGGCAAAAGGGTAGGAATCATCAGCCCTTATGGCGGTTCGGCTTACGCCCGGCAGAATCCATTGCCAGGGCCTTCGTGTCCCGTGGCCGGCAGCGCGTCAAGCCGGGGCGGCTCCCCGTACCCAACGATGCGCAGCCCATCACCGCCGCCCCGGTTTCGGCATCGACGCTAGTGGGCGACCCTCGCCGTCGCGACGTTCAGCGACCGGCAGCCACAGCGCGGGTGGACGATCCGGTGAAGCGCGCGGCGGTGAGGTCGTCGCCGGGGCTACGTCCCGAGAAACGGCTGCGCACGCCGCTTTCCGCCTGAGCGACGAAGCCGGCCGGCGCGGCATCGGTGCGAGCACGCGACGGGGCGACATGAACAGGCGAGGCGCGGCTAGCCGGCGCGGTCGAAGCTGCGGCCACCTCGAACAGGGCGCGCAATTGCGTCTTCGCGTCGGCATCGGCCGGCACGGGCCGGGCCAGGCGGGCGGGTGCGGCAGGAACGGTCGGCGTCGCGGCCATCCCGGTGGGGCCGAGGCTCGCCACCTGGATGGAAGGCCGCGGCGGCGGCAGAGGCATGGTGAGCGCAGCGGTGACGGCGGCGAGTTCCGAGGGCCGGCGTGGCGGCAGCGGCACGTCGATCAGGCTCGATTCTGCATCGGCGGCAGCGGTCGGTTTGGCGACCTCCTGGGTGAGGAGGCTCTGCGCATCGCGTTCGTCACGGCGCAGAAGAGCACCTTTGAGGGCATCGGACGCGGCCGGGGCGGCGTAAGCCAGGGCCTCGCGGGTGCCGGACTGGTCGTCAGGATCGGCACTAGCTACGAGAACGGTGGGCTTTGCCCGAGCCCGCGCCGGAGCTTCGGGCGGCGGCGCAGGGGTCTTGGAGCCGCCACCGAAGAGGCTGGCGAAGAAGCCCTTGATGCTCGGGCCGTCATCCTCCTCCACCGTCGCGACCTGGGTCACGCCGAGCACGGTGCCGCCACGGGCGAGCACCTCGGCACGGGCAAGCTCGTAACCCGGCAGGGGCCGGTTGTCGGCGGGCAGGTGCACGGTCTTGCCGTCGGGGAACAGGCGCGCCAGCTGGTCATGGCTCATGCGCGGCCAGGAACGGACCGACCCGACATCGAGATGGACGAAGGGCGAGCCGGCATGGGGATACCAGCCGACACCGCCGCGCTGCATCCGCATACCCACCGCACGAAGCTGGTCGATGGAGACATCCGGCAGGTAGAAATCCATCGCCTTGCCGAGCATGTGCTGGCTGAACTCGGCCACGGCGCGCGACCGGCGGCGCAGCATGGCGTTGGTGCCCGGTGACCGATAGGCCGAGACCACGGTGATCGGCTCCTGCGAGCCCACCGACCGGTAGGCCTCCCACACCGTGTCGAACAGGCGCGGGTCCATCTTGGTGGGCTCGTCCATGCGCCAGTCGCGCAGCATCCAGTTGAGCTGTTCCAGCGCCGCCCGGTCGTAGCGTCCGTCACGTTTGAACGTGATCGTGGCGCTCTCTTTCGTATGGGTATGATAGATCGAGAGGGTGCGGGTATCGCCATTGGCGACCGCATCCTGCGTCCCCCGCGTGCCCGCGCCGAGCGCCAGGGCGATGCCCGACGCCACGATGATCGCGCGGCGTAGGCGAGGATGGGAACAGGCGTTGCGGAGATAGACGAGCAGGCGCGAGGCAGGCTGGGTGGATCGATCGGCCGGCTGGGCCTCTTCTCGTAGCGAACTGCCCACGATCGTCCTCACCTCTGCCAGACCGCGCGTTGTCGCGCGGATCATGGTGAACGCAAGGTTGCCGAAAACCGTAAATGGACGGTTATCGGGTCCTCAGCCATTCGCCGGTCTACAAAACGGCTAGGTTTGAACCGTGGCGAAATCGTGCCGGCGCGCCGGCACGATCAAGACGCCGCAAGAGCGGCATCACACATTCTGGGTCGCGTGACATTCACGCAACAAGAGGAGGCGCGCTACCACCAGCCGCGGGAGACCGGGGCCGGGGCGGGGGCTGGGGGGGCTCCCCATGGATCGACGCCTGCGGCTTCGGCGGACCGGGAGGCGCGGACGGGAGCGGCTCCGGCTGACACGGCAGGGCGCGACACCGTACGACGAGCCTCTGTCGACGGAGCATTCGCACCCGGTGCCGATGGCGCCGGTCGCACCGCGACCTTGGCCGGAGGCTTTGCGGGTGCCTTGGTCGGAGCTTTGGCGACGAGCAGGCTTCCCGGCGCGAGGCCGAGCGCGATCTTCATACGCGCGTCGTGGCCGTAGAGATCGGAATAGGTGCGCAAAGCCCCGTGATCGTCCGCCGCGAGGGTGAAATACGCGAGATGGACCGGCAGCTTCTCCGGCAGGCGGATGGTGCGCTCGCCCTTGCCGATGAGCTTCTTCAAGCGCTCGCTCGACCAGGCTTCGGGAAGCACCGAATCGGCGAAACGGAAGGGATCGTCCACGCGCACGCAGCCATGGCTCATCGCCCGCTGAGAGGCGGAGAACAGCGAGCGGTTGGGGGTGTCGTGCAGGTAGACGGCATGGTTGTTGGGAAACAGGAACTTGATGAAGCCGAGCGCATTCCGCTCGCCCGGCGGCTGGCGCACCGAGATGTTGCCGTTGCGATAGACGACCTCGTAGCCGCGACGAGCCGCGTAATTCGGGTCGCGGGCCAGGGCGGGCAGGAACTCGTTCTTCAGGATCGAGGGCGGCACGTTCCAGGATGGGTTGACGACGGCGTATTCCATCATCCCCGAAAAGACCGGCGTCGGCGTCTCGGTCTTACCGACGATGACGCGGGTCTCGTCGCGCACCGACCCATTGCGGATCACGCGCAGGCGAAATTCGGGAATGTTGACCAGAACGTAGTCGCGTCCGAGATCGCTCGGCAGCCAGCGCCAGCGCTCCATGTTGACGAGGACCGTCGATTCCTCGTCGCTCGCGCGTGCAGACGGCTCGGACCGGCCGAGGGCGGCGACGGTCTGTGGCGTGAGCGTACCGGTGGCCGGCAGGCCACGGCCCCGCTGAAACTTCGCCACCGCGGCGGACACGGCCCCGTCGAACGCATCCGGCTCGCCCGACGCGGCGTCGAGGGTACCGGCGGTGCGGGTCGGCAGACCGAAATGTTTGCGCAGGGCAGGGACACGGGGATCGTGCATCCCAACCTTCAGGACCGGTCCAGCGGGAATCGACACGGGCGACGTCGCCATGGGCGCGCCGTGAAGATTGCGCAGGCTGGCGAGCCGGGCTTTCAAGGCGAGGTAGCCGGCCTGCGCCGGGTTGTAGCCCTGCAGCGCGGCGCCGGCCTGCGGACCAGCGCTGGCGACGCGCGCCAGAACCGCATCCGTTCCGGGAATGTCGAGGGTGGGCGTGATCAGGCGCGAGACGGCGGCCAGGTTGACGCGCGCGCCGCGCGCATCCTTGGCGTAGAGCACGATGGCGGCCGAGAGTTTCAGCTCGATCTCGGCGGTCTGGGCCTCGGTCAATCCCTGCGTGCCGATGACCGGTACCGGATAGGCCTGAACGTTGAGACCATCCTCGGCCGCGAGGGCGAGCCGCGACGCGGCGGCCTTGGCGGCAGCCGTGAAGGCTCCATCGACCACCCAGACCGGCTTGAAGGCGCCGAGCCCGTAGAAGGCCTGCATCGCCTCCCGATCCTTCGTGCTCAGGCGGGCGAGAAGGGGGGCCGGATCGGCGAGACGAGCGGCCAGGGCCGCCCCCATCGGATCGGTCGGCACCGGAGCGGCGGCCACCGCGGCGGCGGGCTCGGAGCCCGTTTCAGCCTTCGAGGGTGAATCCTCGACGCTTCTGGTTTCCGACGCGCCTCCCCGGGGGGCATCGGATGGGACCTGCGCGGAATCCCCCGCCACGGCGGGCTCTGCCGGGTTGGGGGAGGGGGATACGGGCGAGGAGATCGCCCCGGTCGCCGCCGTATCGCCCTGTCCCTGATCGGATGAGACCGAGGGCGTGGCGGCGCTCTGCACCACGGACGGAGTCTGGTCGAGCCGAGGCTCGGCCCTTGCCGCGTAGCCGACACAACCGACCATGAGGGCGGCCAGTGCGACGGAGGCGGAGCGCGAAGCGCCCATGATGAAACTCCCGGGACCGGCCGTATCGGCCGTGTTTGCGGTCAAACAATCGCTGCTTGCGCAACCGCTTGCAACGGCGCGCGGGCAACAGTGGAGGCTTGCCGGGATCTCCCGGCCCGAAACGCAGTGCCTTGACGCACATCCCGGCCAGACGGGCCGCGACGGAAACGCTGCCCCAGTCTCAGGCGGCGGCTTCGTCGCTCTTCTCGTCGTCGTCGAGACCGAGATCCTTCAGCTTGCGATAGAGCGTCGACCGGCCGATGCCGAGGCGCCTCGACACTTCCGACATGCGGCCCCGGTAATATTGCAGGGCGTAGCGGATGATCTCCGCCTCCAGCTCGTCCATCGGCTTCATCTCGCCGGTCTCCTCGGTGACGAGGGTCATCGCATGGGGGTCGCGGACTTCGACGCGGACGATTTCGCGCACCGGCTCGGGCATGCCGGCCTGAACCATGGGCTGGACCGGGGCGGCCGGAATGCGCACGTCGAACCCTTCCACCTGCGCGGCGATCTGCGGGAACTCGGACACGGTGAGCTCGTCGCTATCGGCGAGCACCACGGCGCGGAACAGGGCGTTCTCGAGCTGGCGGACATTGCCGGGCCACCCGTAGCGGCAGAGCAGCGACATGGCCTCCGGCGTGATCGCACGGACGCGCTTTCCTTCCTCGGCCGCGAAGCGCGCACAGAACGAGCGCACCAAGTCCGGGATGTCCTCGCGGCGCGCCCGGAGCGGGGGCAGGGTCATCGGGAAAACGTTGAGGCGGTAATACAGGTCCTCGCGGAAGCGACCCTGCTTGACGAGGTCGAGGAGCGAACGGTTCGTGGCCGAGATCAGCCGGATGTCGATCCGAACGCTGCGCTTGGCGCCCACCGGATCGACTTCGCCCTCCTGCAGCGCGCGCAGGAGCTTCACCTGGGCATCGAGCGGCAACTCGCCGATCTCGTCGAGGAACAGCGTTCCGCCCGAGGCTTCGACGAACTTGCCCATATGACGCTCGGTCGCGCCCGTGAACGCGCCCTTCTCATGCCCGAACAAGGTCGATTCCACGAGATTGTCGGGGATCGCCCCGCAATTGACCGTGACGAAAGCCTTGCCGCGCCGATCGCCCGACCCCTGGATCGCACGGGCCAGAACTTCCTTGCCGACGCCGGACTCGCCCTCGATGAGGACCGGGATGTTGGACTTAGCCGAACGCTCGGCCAGCCGGATCACACGCTCCATGTCGGGACTGCGCGAGGACAGGTCCTTGAAGGTGAGCGAGCCGGAGGCGCGCCGCCGCATGCGACGCACCTCTTCTTCCAGCTGATCGACCTTGAGCGCGTTCTTGATCGACACCTGAAGCCGCTCGGCACCGGCCGGCTTCACCACGAAATCGGTGGCGCCGGCCCGCATGGCGTTGACGACGGCGTCGATGGAGCCGTTGGACGTCTGGACGATGACGGGCGTGTCGAGGCCCGATTGGCGCATCTGGGCCATGACGGCGAGACCGTCGAGCCCGCCTGGCATCACCAGATCGAGGAGCACGACGTCGATAGGCTCGCCGGACCGCAACACGGACAGCCCGTCCTCACCGCTCTCGGCGACCTTCACTTCGAAACCGAGGCGACGCACCATCGCTTCGGCGAGCCGGCGCTGGACGGGATCGTCGTCGACGATGAGGACCGTTGTCGACATGCGGAAAGCCTCGACCGTGTGCTGTGAAAGGTGATCGCCCCCAGGATATCGCCCTGCGAACCAGCCACCGGTGTTTCGTTTCGATCCGTAGGGTGAGCGAAGAGCGTAAAGCTGTGCTTAACGACGATCCCACTTTCTTTCCTGATGGTCCACTCCCCGGGCGGGTTGGGCCGGCGGAGGCTCTGCCGGAGATTCGTTGCGGCGGAATGCACCGACTCGGTTGATCACGCGGCCCTGGCGCTCGATATCAACCCCGACGGCGCGGGAACGCCGCTTGAGGATCAAAGTCACCATGTCGAGCCGAGCCGTCGTTCATGCCAGCCTGCCCAGCGCCGCCCGGATGCCGGCCGGCCAACGATCGGAAGGGACCAACGTCGCGAGGGCTGCCGCTCTTGCTCTCGACCTCGGCTCGCTTCCCGAATGGGATCTGAGCGACCTCTATTCCGGAATCGATTCGCCGGACTTCCGTAGCGACATCGCGCGGGCGGAGCGCGAATGCAGCGACTTCTCGGAGCGCTGGAGCGGCGTCATCGCCGAGATCGCTGAGGGGCCCGATGCGTCCTCGCGACTCGCCGAGGCGGTAGCCGCCTATGAGGCGATCGAGGACCGCCTCGGCCGCCTGATGTCATTCGCCGGCCTCGTCTATTCGGGCGACACCACGGACGAGCGGCGCCAGAAGTTCTACGGTGACACCCAAGAACGCCTGACCACGGCCTCCGGTCACCTCCTGTTCTTCGCCCTGGAGATCAACCGGGTCGACGACGCCCTGATGGACGCCGCCATGGCGGAAGGCCCCCTGGCGCATTACCGCCCCTGGGTCGAGGATCTGCGCCGCGAGAAGCCGTTTCAACTCGACGACCGCACCGAGAAACTGTTTCTCGAGAAGTCGGTGACCGGACGTTCCGCCTGGAACCGGCTGTTCGATGGCACGATCGCCTCACTGCGCTTCCCCCTCCAGGGCGAGATGCTCACCCTGGAGCCGACGCTCAACAAGCTGCAGGACCCGGACGGGGCGGTGCGGAAGGAAGCGGCCGGGGCCCTGGGCGACGTGTTCCGCGCCAATCTGCGGACCTTCGCCCTCATCATCAACACCCTGGCCAAGGACAAGGAGATTTCCGACCGCTGGCGCGGGTTCAAGGATGTGGCCGACGACCGCCACTTGTCGAACCGGGTCGAACCCGAGGTGGTGGCGGCCATGGTAGACGCCGTGCAGGCGGCCTATCCACGCCTCTCGCACCGCTATTACAAGCTGAAGGCGAAGTGGTTCGGCGTCGACGTCCTGCCCTATTGGGACCGCAACGCACCGCTGCCGCGAGTGGAGCAGCGCACGATTCCCTGGGCCGAAGCGCGCGACATGGTGCTCGACGCCTACGGGGTCTTCTCACCGCGCATGGCGGACATCGCCAAGACCTTCTTCGACCGCCGCTGGATCGATGCGCCGACACGTCCGGGCAAGGCACCGGGCGCGTTCGCTCATCCCACAGTGCCCTCGGCGCATCCCTATGTGCTGGTGAATTACCAGGGCAAGCCGCGGGACGTGATGACCCTCGCGCACGAACTCGGCCACGGGGTGCATCAGGTTCTGGCCTCGCGCAACGGGGCGCTGATGGCACCGACGCCGCTGACGCTGGCCGAGACCGCGAGCGTGTTCGGCGAGATGCTGACGTTCCGGCGCCTGCTCGCCTCCACGACCGACACGGTCCAGCGCAGGGCCATGCTGGCGGCCAAGGTCGAGGACATGATCAACACGGTCGTGCGCCAGATCGCGTTCTATCTCTTCGAGCGGAAGGTCCATCTCGCCCGCGCCGAGGGAGAACTCACGGCCGAGCAGATCAACGGCCTCTGGATGTCGGTGCAGGCCGAGAGCTTCGGCCCAGCGATCTCACTCGATGCGGGCTACGAGCCGTTCTGGGCGTATATTCCGCACTTCATCCACTCGCCGTTCTACGTCTACGCCTACGCATTCGGCGATTGCCTCGTGAACTCGCTCTATGGCGTCTACGCCAAGGCGGAGGAAGGCTTCGTCGACCGCTACTTCGCGCTGCTCTCTGCCGGTGGGTCGAAGCCCTACGGCGAGCTCCTGGCCCCCTTCGGCCTCAACGCCAGCGACCCCGCCTTCTGGCAGATCGGCCTCAACATGATCGAGGGGATGATCGTCGAGTTGGAAGCGATGGAGGGATAGGGGCCTTTGCGCTGCGGTCTTTCCGTTATACAGAACGTACAACGGAAAGATGAATTGCCATGAAGCTCGAAGTAAAAAAGATCGGAAATTCCACTGGGCTCATCCTGCCACGGGAATTGATCACCAAGCTCAATCTGCGGCAGGGCCAGTGGCTCCACATCACCGAGATGCCCGATGGTGGAGTGCGGCTGACCCCCTACGATCCTGATTTCGACAAGGCGATGGCGATCGTCGACGACATCATGGAGGAGTATAAGGATACCTTGCGGGCGCTGGCGCAGTGACCGAGCCCCGTTGGTTGACCTCTGAAGAGGTCAAAGTCGCCCACGAGCGCCAGCTCGTCCGGTTTGGTGGTCCTCCTGGTCTCAGGGACGAGAACGCACTCGAATCCGCATTGGCGCGGCCTGTGAATCGCTGGCGGTACGAAGACGGCGATTTAGCGTTACTGGCTGCCGCCTATGCATTCGGTCTCGCGCGCAATCATGCCTTCATCGATGGCAACAAGCGCATCGCCTTCGTGGCGATGACATTGTTCCTACGGCTCAACCACGTTGCTTTCCGCCCGGATCAGGCCGAGGCGACTCGAATGATTTTCGGTCTCGCCGCGAGCGAGATCGACGAGGACGGCCTCACGCGCTGGATCCGCGACAACTGGCCAACGGCGTAGCCCCTTCCGCGACGCAAGTTCCGCGACCCATGGGCCCATGGCCCTGGTACCCTTGGGGAAGGAGCCTATCTCGTGGTGACACTCCTTCGTCGCGCAGAATGGATTCGATGGCCGATCACGACAACGAAGCCAACCGCTTCTCGGCGCGCGCCAGCCGCTATGCCCGGGTGGGTGCGAATGTGGGCGGCGTCGCCGCGCGCATGGCCGGCGCCAAGTTCTTCGGCAAGGGCGAGACCCCGACCAACGCGGCGGCATTGGCACAGGCCCTCGGCGGGCTGAAGGGCCCGATCATGAAGGTGGCGCAGCTGCTCGCCACCGTGCCGGATCTGCTGCCACCGGAATACGCGACCGAGCTACAGAAACTGCAATCCGACGCGCCGCCCATGGGAGCGGCCTTCGTCAAGCGCCGGATGATGGCCGAGCTCGGACCCGATTGGCAGAAAAGGTTCGGCTCCTTCGATCTCAGGCCCGCCGCCGCCGCCTCCCTCGGCCAGGTCCATCGCGCGACCGGCCTGGATGGGACACCCTTCGCCTGCAAGCTTCAGTATCCCGACATGCAATCGGCCGTGGAGGCCGATCTGAAGCAGTTGGAAATCGCCTTTGCCCTCCATCGCCGCCTCAGCTCGTGGCTCGATACCCGCGAGATCGCCAAGGAGATCGGCGCCCGAGTCAGGGAGGAACTCGATTACGAGCGCGAGGCGAAACATGCCGCCCTCTACGGGGCGGTATTGCAGGACATCGCGGATGTGAGGGTGCCGGCGATCCACACGGATCTCTCGACGAAGCGCCTCCTCACCCTGGGCTGGCTCGAGGGGGACAGGATCCTCGACTTCACCGAGGAGCCGATCGAGATCCGCAACCGCCTCGCGCAGGCGATGTTCAAGGCGTGGTGGCACCCTTTCAGCCGAGCCGCCGTCATCCATGGCGACCCGCATCTCGGCAATTATACCGTGTTCTCGGAGGACGGTGAGGCGCGCGGCATCAATCTTCTGGATTACGGCTGCGTTCGCATCTTCCACCCCCGCTTCGTCGGCGGGGTGGTCGATCTCTATCGCGGCCTCCTCGAAGACGACAATGCCCGGATCGTCCACGCCTACGAGGTCTGGGGGTTCAAGAACCTCACCAAGGAGCTGATCGAGATCCTCAACATATGGGCGCGGTTCATCTATGGCCCAATCCTGGAGGACCGCACGAGGACCGTGGCCGATGGGGTCAAGCCCGGAGAATACGGGCGGCGGCAGGCCTTCGAGGTGCACCAAGCCCTGAAGCAGCGCGGCCCCGTGACGGTGCCACAGGAATTCGTCTTCATGGACCGGGCAGCGGTGGGGCTCGGCGCGGTGTTCCTGCACCTGCGTTCGGAGCTGAATTACCATCGGCTGTTCGAGGCCGAGATCGAGCGCTTCTCTCTCGAGACCCTGACCGAGCGGCAGGGCACAGCCCTGATGGCGGCAGGCCTTCCGCTTCCGGTCTAGGTAGATCGCGAAGCGGCTTTCAGCGAACCCGCCTCCGAACACGAGCGATCCGTCGAAGACCGGGCGGGTCCGCTTCGGCCCGTTCCCACGAGTCTTGTTCGCCACCGGAAAGCACCGTGGGGCGGGCACGACCGCCTGCGGGTAAGCTCGCCCATGACAGGCGGGGATGAACTGTCATTCCATTGGATAAATCCCGCTTCCCATATTTTCGCCAGTCGGTATCTCGATTGCGAGCGATCGAGGCTTGCGCTAAATCCGCTTGGAACCAATCAAGATGATGACCAAGGGGACGAGCGCAAGATGGCTGATGCGAAGAGCGTGACCGGCGTGCATTACAGCCCGGCGATGGACGAGAAGACCCACGAACAGACCTATCGCGGCTTTGTCCGGTTTGTGGAAATCGGCACGGGCGTGGTGATCTGCTGGGTGCTCGCCCTGGCCGTGGGCGGTATTCACGAGGCCTGGCTCACCGCCATCTTCGGTGTTCTCCTGTCGGGAGCCGCCGGCGCCGTGGGTGCATTCGTACCCAGCATCGGCTGGAAGGCACCGTTCGCGGTGGCGCTCCTGCTGGCGCTGTACCTCTTCTTCGCGTGACGTAGCCCAGGATCGCTGGTATACCAGCGATCCGCGGCTCTATATTCCTGCTAAGCCGCGGCAATCGAGCATGATTGCCGAAGGAGGTCTTTGAATGCGCATCGCTGTCCTGACAGAGTCGGATCCCGCTGAGCCGCGGGTGGCGGCGGTGCCCGATACGATCAAAAAATTTAGAGGACTCGGCGTCGACGTCACGGTCCAGTCCGGCGCTGGCCTGAAGGCCGGTGTTCCGGACGCGGAATACGAAGCGGTGGGCGCCAGCATCGCCGCCACGGCCGAGGAGACGGCGAAGGACGCCGATCTCGTCCTCAAGGTCAGGCGTCCCAACGAGGACGAGCTGAAGCTTCTGAAGAGCGGCGCCACCGTCGTCGCCATCATGGATCCCTACGGGAACGAGACCGCGCTGCAGGCCATGGCGGATGCCGGCATCAGCGCTTTCTCGATGGAGCTGATGCCCCGCATCACCCGCGCCCAGGTGATGGACGTCCTGTCCTCCCAAGCCAATCTCGCGGGCTACCGCGCCGTGGTCGATGGCGCCGCCGAATACGGGCGCGCCATGCCGATGATGATGACCGCCGCCGGCACCGTGCCGGCCGCCCGCGTCTTCGTCATGGGCGTCGGTGTCGCCGGTCTTCAGGCCATCGCCACCGCGAGGCGCATGGGAGCCGTGGTGACGGCCACGGATGTGCGGCCCGCCACCAAGGAACAGGTCGAATCCCTCGGGGCCAAGTTCGTGGCCGTGGAGGACGACGAGTTCAAGCAGGCTGAGACGTCCGGTGGCTATGCCAAGGAAATGTCTGCCGAATACCAGAAGAAGCAGGCCGAGCTCGTGGCGACGCATATCGCCAAGCAGGACATCGTCATCACGACGGCGCTGATCCCCGGTCGGCCGGCCCCGAAGCTCGTGTCGGAATCCATGGTCGCGTCCATGAAGCCGGGTTCGGTGCTCATCGACCTCGCCGTCGAGCGCGGCGGCAACGTCGCCGGTGCCGAGGCGGGCGAGATCGTCACCACCGAGAACGGCGTCAAGATCGTGGGCCACGTGAACGTCGCCGGCCGCCTCGCGGCCACGGCGTCCAGCCTCTACGCCAGAAACCTGTTCGCGTTCGTCGAGACACTGATCGACAAGGAAGCTAAGGCCCTCGCCATCAAATGGGATGACGAGCTCGTGAAGGCGACGAACCTCACCCGGGACGGACAGGTAGTCCACCCCGCCTTCCAGCCCAAAGCAGCCTGATCCCGGCGGAGAGACAGATGGCCACCCTTCCCCCCGAACAGGCCGCCGAGCAGGCACGCGCCGCCGCTGCCGCCGCCCGCGCCTCCGCCGACCAGGCGCAGAGCATCGCCGACAGCCTCAGCCAAGGCCTCAGCCATGGCATCTCCGTCGTCACCCATGGCGCGGTCGATCCCACCGTCTTCCAGCTCGCGATCTTCGTGCTCGCGATCTTCGTCGGCTACTACGTGGTGTGGTCGGTGACCCCGGCGCTCCACACCCCCCTGATGTCGGTCACCAACGCGATCTCCTCGGTCATCATCGTCGGCGCGCTGCTGGCGGCGGGCGTACCGTTGATCGAGAAGGGAACCGGCTGGGCTCGCTTCTTCGGCTTCGTGGGCATCGTGCTCGCCAGCGTCAACATCTTCGGCGGGTTCCTCGTCACACAGCGCATGCTCGCCATGTACAAGAAGAAGGCTTGAGACGATGTCCCAGAACGTCTCCGCCCTTCTCTACATCGTCTCCGGCGTCCTGTTCATCATGGCGCTGCGGGGGCTCTCGCACCCGACTACGTCGCGGCAGGGTAACCTGTACGGCATGGTCGGTATGGGCCTCGCGGTCCTGACCACCCTGGTCGGCCATCCGCCAGCCGGATTCGGCGCCTGGATCATCGTCCTCCTCGGCCTCGCCATCGGCGGCGGCGCGGGCGCGGTGATCGCCAAGCGGGTGCCGATGACCGCCATGCCGCAGCTCGTGGCCGCGTTCCACTCCCTCGTCGGTCTCGCCGCCGTGGCGGGTGCGGCCGGCACGCTCTATGCCCCGCAGGCGGTGGGCATCCTCGAGAACGGCCATATCCATAAGGAATCGCTGTTCGAGATGGCGCTCGGCGTCGCCATCGGGGCGATCACCTTCACCGGTTCGGTCATCGCCTTCGCCAAGCTCGACGGACGCATGTCCGGCAAGCCGATCATGCTGCCGCAGCGGCACGCGATCAACATCGCCCTGGGCATCGCCCTGGTCGGCCTGATCGCCGTGTTCATCGGCACCGAGAGCAAGGCGATCTTCTGGCTGATCGTGGTGCTGTCCTTCGTGCTCGGCGGACTGCTGATCATCCCGATCGGCGGCGCGGACATGCCCGTCGTCGTGTCGATGCTCAATTCCTATTCGGGTTGGGCGGCGGCCGGCATCGGCTTCACCCTGGGCAACCTCGCGCTCATCATCACCGGCGCCCTCGTCGGCTCCTCCGGTGCGATCCTGTCCTACATCATGTGCAAGGCGATGAACCGCTCGTTCATCTCCGTGATCCTCGGTGGCTTCGGCGGCGACGCCGCTGCGGCCGGTGCGGGTGGGGCTGTCGAGACGCGCCCCGTGAAGCAGGGATCGGCCGACGATGCAGCCTACATCATGAAGAATGCCGAGCGCGTCATCATCGTCCCCGGCTACGGCATGGCGGTGGCGCAGGCCCAACACTCGCTCCGCGAGATGGTGGACCTGCTTAAGAAGGAAGGCGTCGACGTGAAATACGCCATCCACCCCGTCGCCGGCCGCATGCCCGGGCACATGAACGTGCTGCTGGCGGAAGCCAATGTGCCCTACGACGAGGTCCACGAGCTCGAGGACATCAACGGCGACTTCCCGCAGGCGGACGTGGCCTTCGTCATCGGCGCCAACGACGTCACCAACCCGGCCGCCAAGACCGACAAGACCTCGCCGATCTACGGCATGCCGATCCTCGACGTGGAGAAGGCCAAGACGGTCCTCTTCATCAAGCGCGGAATGGGCTCTGGCTATGCCGGCGTGGAGAACGAGGTCTTCTTCCGCGACAACACCATGATGCTCTTCGGCGATGCCAAGAAGGTCGTGGACTCGATCGTCAAGAACCTCTGAGCGACGCGGGGCGGCCTTCCGCCCCGTCAGTCTCGACTGCGAAGGGTCGGCGCCATGCGCCAGCCCTTTTCTCGTCTGGGTAAGAGCGAGTTCCGGTCTTGCCCCACGCGTCACCGCGAAGCCGGCAGCGCAGTAGCGCCGGGTAGCCCCGGCCGGGTAGACTGATTGCGTGTCAGCCGCCTCAGCCCTCGCCCCAACCCGCGCCTTCCTCGGCGTCACCCGCTCCATCATGGGGCGGCCCTGGCGTGACCGCTGCGGCGAGGCGGCCGCCCAGGCCTATGCCGCGACGATGGTTCAGGCCCATGGCCTGCCCGACCTTCTCGCCCGTGTCCTCGCCTCCCGTGGCGTCCGGCCTGACGAAGCGGAGGCCTATCTCCAGCCGCGACTACGCGACCTGATGCCGGACCCGTCCCGCCTGGTGGACATGGAGGGCGCGGCCGAACGGCTCGCCCGTGCGGTCGAGAGCCACGAGCATGTGGCGGTGTTCGGCGATTACGACGTCGATGGCGCGGCGAGCGCGGCGCTGATCGCCGGCTACCTACGTTCTTTCGGCCTGACGGTGGACATCCACATTCCGGACCGGATCACGGAAGGGTACGGCCCCAACGTGGCGGCGGTCACGTCGCTGGCGGAGGGCGGGGCAAAGCTCCTCGTCTGCGTCGATTGCGGCACGAGCGGCCACGAGCCCCTCGCAGCCGCGGCCGAGCTCGGCCTCGATGTGATCGTCCTCGATCATCACGGCGCACCGGAGGTCCTGCCCTCGGTGCGCGCCTTGGTGAACCCGAACCGGCTCGACGACATTTCGGGCTTCGGCCACCTCTGCGCGGCAGGTGTCGTCTTCCTCACCCTCGTAGCGCTCAACCGCCGCCTGAGGCGGGGAGGGAGGGAAGATCTGCCCGATCTCGCCGAATCCCTGGATCTGGTGGCGCTGGCGACGGTGGCCGACGTGGTGCCACTGACCGGCCTCAACCGCGCCTTCGTCGTCCAGGGACTGAAAGTGATGCGCGGCCGGGGCCGGATCGGCCTCGCCGCCCTGTTCGATGCGGCATCCTTGAGCGAGCCGCCGGAATCCTGGCATCTCGGCTATCTCCTCGGTCCGCGCATCAATGCCGGCGGGCGCATCGGCCATGCGGGGCTCGGTGCAGCCCTTCTCACCAGCACAGATCCGGTCGAGGCGAACCGCATCGCCTCCGAACTCGATCTCCTCAACCGCGAACGCCAGGGCATCGAGGCGCAGGCCGTTCTCGAAGCCGAGGCCGAGATGGATCGCGCCCTGACCCTGGATCCGGACAAGCCGGTCCTGGTGACCGCCTCCGCCACTTGGCATCCTGGCGTGGTCGGCCTCGTAGCGGCCCGCCTGAAGGAACGGTTCGGCCGACCGGCTTTCGCGTTCGCCCTACGGCCGGACGGGACGGCGACGGGGTCGGGCCGCTCCGTAGCCGGTGTCGATCTCGGATTTGCGGTGCGGGAGGCGGTGAATGCGGGCCTTCTCGTCAAGGGCGGCGGGCACGCCATGGCGGCTGGCGCGACGCTGCCGGGCCACGATCCCAGGCTCTTCGGCGAGTTTCTCGCCACCGCCCTCGCAGCAGCGGTGGCGGAGGCGAGGGCGGTGGAAGCGCTCCTCATCGACGGTACGGTGAGCGCGGGCGGTGCAACGGCGGAGGTGGTTCGCCTCGTCCAGCGCGCCGGGCCGTTCGGTGCCGGGGCGCCGGAGCCCGTCTTCGCCCTGTCGCATCACCGGCTCGTCGATGCGGGCATCGTCGGCAACGGCCATGTGCGCGCGCGCTTCAGGAGCCGGGATGGCCAGGCCATCGGCGCCATTGCCTTTCGTTCCGCGCAGGGGCCGTTGGGGCAGGCGCTCCTCGGCGGGATCGGGCAGGAATTCCACGTGGCCGGCACCCTCGCCATCGATACCTGGCGCGGCGGCGAGCGGGTGCAATTGCGCATCGGTGATCTCGCCACACCCTGAACTTTGCGCGCCCGCATGCGCAGGATGTGTTGACACCCGCGCAAGCCCTCACCATAAGGGCCCGCGCGCTGCCGAAAGGCGGTGGTTTGGGGGAATGTCCCGAGCGGCAAAGGGGGCGGACTGTAAATCCGCTGCGTAAGCTTCGTAGGTTCGAGTCCTACTTCCCCCACCAATCCATACCGACACGCTGGCAGCACGGCCGATGAAGGGATCACCTTCTCAAGACCGCGTCGCCATGCTATCGGGCGCCATATGCGGGTGTAGCTCAATGGTAGAGCAGCAGCCTTCCAAGCTGAATACCCGGGTTCGATTCCCGGTACCCGCTCCACTTTTTTCCCCAACCGATGCGAACGACGTTGCCGGGTGAGGCCGTCCTTCCCTCTCGGTGAACATGCAGGTGACGCCCCCGGTGCGGCGCCCCTCTTCCTCCTCGACCAGCATGAATAAGCAACGCCTCGGGCCGGTCCAGCAGGCGGGCCGGACCGCTTGCCTTCAATCCGCCGCGACCGATTCCGAGTTTGTTGTGCGCCCGGCCAATCCGGGGGAGTCGGGGGCGTAATGTCCGGCTGCGATCGTGCGTTTGACCGTGGACCGCGCGGCATCGATGGCGATGGCGGCGGCCGAGAGGGTCTTCGCCTCCGTCGGACGCTCCAGGGCGTGCTTGGCGATATCCCCGGCGAGATCGTCGATCTCACGGGCGAGGCCTTCGAGGCCCGTCGGGTCGGCGATACCTTGCGCCTCCTGGCGGATCTGCAGGAGGCGGTCGGTGGCCTCCTCGATCCGTTCCCGGCGCAACCGCGACAGACGCTGTCCGATCCAGGCCAATGCCGAGCCGATACCGCCACCGAGGAAGGCGACGAGATAGATCCAGGTCTCGTAGCGTTCGATGAAGCCTTGCTGTTCGCGCTCGTAGAAATCGACGGCACCCGGGTGGATCGGTAGCCGCGCGCTCGTCGCGCCGGCCGTGCTGTCGTAGCTCGGCGCCTGCATGTAGTCGGCGGCGGCGGTGACGTTGGCCATGCCGCTGCGCAGCTCGAACAAATGCTGGGTCACGTCTGCCGCGACAGGGCGGGACAGGCCGGCCCGCGCCATCAGGCGATAGGACGCTCCCACCGTGTGGACATCCTCGTCCGGAACTTTGGGGCTGCCGCCGAACGTCTCGGCCGGCATGGTGACCGATTGCAGACGCGGCATCCGCGCGACGATGGCGTCGGCGTTCTCGACGGTCACGAAAGCGACCTTTCGCGTCTTGCTGGCCGCCTGAACGATGCCGACGATCCGCTGTGCCGTGGGCGCGGTCGGGGAAATGACCGAAACCACGGCATCGACCCGCTTTTTGGCGAATGCCGCCGGAAGCTCGGCTTCGGTCATCTCCACGAGGGCAACGTGGCGCGGCGGCAGCGGTCCGTCCGGGTCCTTGTCGAGCAGCGTCAGGCCGTAATGCCCCACCATCGCCTTGATCAGTGCTTGGTCGGCGTCGCGATGCGCGAGGATCGCGAGACGCTTCCGGTCGAGTTCGGGGAAACTCGTCAATCCGGATGGCTCGGGAGACGCGATAATCATGGCCTGATCGCGGAGGATCGCCAGGGTCAGAGCATTATCCGGCAAGTCGACATCGGGGCGGACCACGGCGAGGTCGGCGCGCCCCTCCTGTAGGGCGGCGGCACTGTCCCTGACGTCGTCGAGGGCGATGACCTTGAGGCGGATCTCCTTGTGCCGCCGGGCAAGAGCATCGGCATAAGCCTGGATCAGCGCCGGCTCGGTCCCGTCCTTCGGCGCGACCGCGATGGTGAGGACGGTCGCCCGAGAGATCCAGTAGGCCGTGGCGGCTCCCAGGCCGAGCAGCACGGCCAGGAGGAGGAAGACGAATTCACGGCGAATGATGCGGCCGGCGAATTTCATGTCTCGGCACTCCGCTCGCCGCTTTGCCGGACGGCACGCTTCATCATGCTACGCCGGAGGGCAGGGCGCGGGGATCGTGCCGGCGCGATCACACGAGACCGAGGTGGAGCGATGTCAGCGGGGCCGACGCGGCTGTGTGGTGGCCCGGCCGCTGAGACGGCGGGTGATATAGGCGATGATCTTCGGAAGCACGAAAACGGTCAGGAGTTTACGGAGCATCGAGACTTTCCGGAATGAGGGGGATCGGCGCTCGAGGCCGGCATCAAGCCTGGTGTGAGACCGAGGGGCTGGTGACCGCTGCCTGCACGGAGGACCGACGAGACACGTTCTTTGACAGTGCGGCGGGCGGCGCGAACCCAATCGGCTCCGCCGAAATATCCGCATGCGCGTGGAGGCAGAGCGGTGCTCTGCCTCGCTTGCCGGTTCAGCGCTTGCCGGTAACCGTGTCGACCACCGAGGCGACGCCGTCCTTGGCCTCGCCGACGGTGCGCTGGGCCTCGCCCTTGAGTTCCTGGGCCTTGCCCTCGGCGACCAGCGTGTCGTTGCCCGTGACCTTGCCGGCGGCCTGCTTGACGTTGCCGGCGGCTTCGTTGGCGAGGCCCTTCAGCTTGTCCGTGGTGCTGCTCATGGGGATGCTCCTTCGGTTCGAGAATGAGATCGCAGGGGGAGGTCCGGCCGGTCGCGGGTGACCGGCCGGGGATCGGCTCAGGCGCGGCGGGCGCCGTAGCTGTCGGCGAGGGTGTGGAGCTTCGGGGCGCCGAGGCGGCCGCCGAAGAAGCCGGCGAGCGCGCCGAGGATCAGGGCGAGCGCGCCGTAGAAGGCGCCCTGGGTGGCGGCGGACTTGGTGGCGACGGCGGCAGCCTCGGCCTTCTGCTTGGCGGTGGCGACGGTCTCTTCGTACTGCTTGCGGTAGTCCTGGATCTGCGTCTTGGCCTGGTCGACCGGGATGCCCTGGGCCTTGGCCAGCGCGTCGGCGGCACGGTTCTCGGCCTGGGCCTTCTGGCTCGGATCACCCGTGAACAGGGCGCGGATCGCGGCGACGGCGGCGTCCTTGGCGGCCTGCGGGTCCTGGCCGGCGGCCTGGTTGCGGACGCTCTGCTCGATGCCGTCGAGCGGGTTGGTGATCTTCGACAGCGACGGAGCAGCGGCCTGGGCCGCGGTCTGCACGGTGCCGCCGACCAGCGAGCCGGCTCCGCCCAGCGTGCTGGTCACGCCGGAGAAGGCCCCGCCGATGAGGCCACCGGCCGCCGACGTGAGGAGGTAGAGCACCACGAGGGTGGTTACCGCCCAGGAGACGAGGCCGTGCAGGCCGGCGGCGCCCGTGACGGGCTTGCCCGATAGACGCCCGGCGATGAAGCCGCCCGCCAGGGCGGCCACGATGCCCGAGACGATGAACCAGATGCCGGCGCTGAGAGACAGGGTCGAGGCGGCCGGGTTGTCGGCGGCCACCGGTCCGACGCTGGACAGGCCGATGCCGACGCCGACCATGTTGAGGATGACCTGGGTCACCAGGGCGGTGACAGCGCCGGCGAAGATCGCGCCCCACGACACCTGGTTCAGCAGGACGGTGCGGGTGTCGGCGGCGGCCATCGGCGATGCCGGAATGTTGGAGGAAGAAGACACGTGACAAGGCTCCAAGGTCGTCGGCAAACCGAAGGATTCGGTCGTCCGAGCGGGGAAGGACAAAGGGGAAAGTCTAGGGATGGCGGGAACTTAGTTGCGCCCGTGGACGAGGAGGCCGATTCCGTAGCCGAGGAGGCCGGCGGCCAGCAGGGCGGCGACGGGATGTTCGGCAACCTGATGGGTCATCTCCCGACCACCCCGGCGCAGGTTGTTGCCAAGGTTGTGGTAGGCATCTTCGGCGTCATCGTAGGCCTCGCGTGCGGCATTGCGCACGGAGCGTTCGGCACGCTCATAGGTTTCGCCGGCGGCGTCCTGAGCCTCACGCACACGGGCCTTGATCTCACGCCCGTCTTGACCGGCAACGTCGTCGATGGCGTTGCGGGTGGTACTGGCATCCTCGACGATCGCGTCTTTGGCTTGGCCGTAAAGGTTCTCGGCCTCGCCTTGGACTTCGCGTGCACGGCCCTCGACGGAATTTCGGTTCGAACCGGTCAGATCGCCGACAGCCCCCTGGATCTTCCCACCGAGTTCCTCGGCGGCTCCAGTGATCCGATTGGTATCGACCATGGTATTCCCCCTGTTTACGTACTCATTCGATAGGATCGCGCTGGTATTACCCAGAATACGCCAGACCGACGATTTTGCTTCGGACAACCGTCCAGTTCAGAGAAGTTTCCGCTGATTTTCATTAGTCGGCGATCTTTACGTCACCGAACATTTCGATGACGACGTATTTGATCGATGCCTTTGTAGTATGCGCATCTGCTGCAGATTTAGTCTCGTTCAGATATCCATTGGATGTTCTTGGCGCGCGCACCTGCATGCCTTGCAGTTCGACATCTTAACTGGCACGCATCACCCACCAATCAATGGTTCATTTGTACTGGTAGAGGGATTTTATTTAACCGGTTGATCCGGCCGGAAACCCATTGTTGCGACCCCAGACGATGGCTTCGGAACGCTTGTGCACGCCGAGCTTGCGGTAGAGGGCGGCGGCGTGGTTGCGTACGGTGTTTCGGGACAGGGTCAGGCGCTTGGCGATAGCATCGTCACCGAGCCCGGAGCAGATGAGATCGAGGATCTGCCGCTCGCGCACCGTCATGTTCGGTGCGATCGCATCCATGTGATCGCCTCCCGGCCCGCGCAGGTTGGCGAGTTTGTCGATGAGCCCGCGACTGAACCAGGACGTATCGGCCATGACGGTCTCGATGGCCTCGAACAGGTCGCGCTCACCGCGCTTGCGCGCCGTGATGTCCTGCAGGACGAGCAGTGCGTAGACATCGTCCGCGATCTCGACCCGTTCGGCCGAGACGAGGCAATCGAGGCTGGTTCCGTCCTGGTGGCAGAGGCAGACTTCAAGGCCGATGACGTAGCCGGTCAGAGCCACCGCGCTCTCGAATTTCTCGCGGGCCGCCTCGTGAACCCAGAGCCCGAGTTCCGCGGGCGAACGCCCGGCGACCGTATCGCTGGCATGGCCGAAGACCCGGCTGAAGGCCTCGTTCACCCCCGTGATCGTGAAACCGTCCGCCCGTGCCAGCACGGTTGGCACGGGGGTCAGGCGGAATGCCTTGGCGAAACGCTCCTCGCTCTGGCGCAAAGCCATCTCGGCCTTCCGGCGCAATTCGAGGTCGGCGAAGGTGAAGAGCATGCAGGCTTCTTCGCCGAGTTCCATGGGCTGGCCGGCGACGATGACGTGACGCTCACCCCCGTCGGGCAGATCGAGACAGGCCTCCATCTGCGGGATGGTGCCACCCTCGTTCAGGCGCGAGATGGCCAGGTCCCGGTTGCGGGCGCCCGCCAGCACATCGACCTCGTAGACGCTGCGGCCGATGACGGCATCCCGGGTGTAGCCCGTCATCTCGAGGAACCCGAGATTGACCTTCACGTGGCGCAGGTCGGAGAGCCGGCAGATCACGGCAGGGGCCGGATTCGCGTTGAAGGTCTTCTCGAAGCGATCCTCGGCCTCGAACTGGTCCGAGACGTCCTTCAGGATGAGGGCGAGGCAACTCGGATTGCCCTCCCGATCCGTGGCCACGAGACTGCGGAGGGAATGGACGAAGGTCACGTCCGGCTTGTCGGTCCGGGTCACCTCGACGATCACGTCGTGGAACGTCTCGCCGGATACGACGCGCTCGATCGGATATTGATTGGGGGTGCGATTGTTGCGGTAGCGCAGGGCGAAACGCTCGCGATAGGCATCGACCGTTTCCCCGAGTACATCCATGGATTCCACGCCATGCATCGCCAGGGCAGCCTCGTTGGCATAGGCGATGGTCTGGTCCGGCTCGACCAGGATCACCCCCTCGCTGAGGCCGGCGATGATCTGCCGGAGTTCGTACCTGTCGACGCCAAGTGTCACCGTCGCTCCCACCGCTCCCCGATCCGGGCCACAGCCCCGCCTTCAACAGATGCATGCGTAAGCAGTTCCAGGGTAAAGCGTCGAAACACTGGTATATCTCGCTGAACTCAGCCCTCTTGATTTCGTTGCGCCCATTCATGATGACGATTGGCGAACTTAAATATTCATTATCTGATGAAACAGGACCCGTTCTTTACCTTGAGAAGTTACGCTCTGAACATCGAGACAAATCAATTTACAAATAAAGATTCGACCTAAAAAGAAACCGAGGAACAACGCGCCCTATTCACTCATCGCTGGAGAGTTTTTGGTGTGGGCACGCGGAGGCAAGAGGCGGAAAGTCCCGCGTTCCAACGGGGGTCGCGTCGTCACGGAGCGAGCCTGTGTGTCCCCGGCCCGCGACTATTGCTGCCCCTGACGTAACCGGGAGCGCGTGATCGCCGAAATCCGTCTCAGAGCCGCCGTCGAACCTGAGTTGCGATAAGGGGACCGTTCCACATGAGCACGCTTGTCTTCGCCCCAGCCATCGCGGCGGAATGCCGTTGCCACGATTTCGATGGCGGAGGACGTGTGGCCAAGTCTCCGGCAGCGACTTAGAGTCTTGGCGATGAGCCTGGCGCAGGCGGCATATTCGAGCCGCTTCCCCGTCCTACCGGCTCGGTCCGAAGCCCCCGGAAGCATCGCGTCCATGCCCGCCCGATCGACGCCATCGTCCGGCGAGGCGTCACTCGCAAATGCGATGCAGGCGGCTCAGAAAGGCGATGCCGTCGCCTATCGCCAATTCCTGCGAGACTGCGTGCCCGTCATCTCCGCAATGGCGAGGGCCAAGGGCGTGCAGGGGCCGAGCCTCGACGATGTGGTCCAGGACACTCTGCTGACGATCCACCGGGCGCGGGCAAGCTACGACCCGTCCAGGCCCTTTCTCCCGTGGCTCCGCGCGATCGCTCATCGGCGCGCCATCGACGCCATGCGCCATGACAGCCGTCGGCCACGAGAGGTTCACGATCCTATCGCCTACGAGACACGCGCCGATGATGGGCCCCCGCCCGGGCACGATCTTGAAATCCGAGCTCGGCATCGGGCCGTGACCGAGGCCGTCGCCCATCTTCCCCCGGGGCAGCGCGAGGCGATCGAACACATCGCCCTGCGCGAGTTATCCCTCGAGGAAGCGTCCGTTCTCACCGGGCGGACCAAGACGGCGCTGAAAGTCAATTTCCATCGGGCTCTAAAAGCCCTGCGTGCCGCTCTCTCATCCAGCAAGGAGGGCTCGGATGTCTGATCCCGCCAGCCACGAACGTCTCGTCGAGGAGCTGGCCCGGTCGCTCGCGCCGGTCCGCCCGCTGCCGGGGCCGGGATGGCGGGCCGTCGCCTGGTTCTCCGCCGTGCTCGCCCTGGCCATCCTCCTGCTGCCCCTGTCCGACGCCGCCAGCCTGCAATTGCGCCTCGGCGTTCCGGATCTTCGCTATGCCGCGCTCGGGGCAATGTTGACCAGCATGGCCGCAGCCTTTGCGGCCTTCCAGAGCAGCGTGCCGGGCCGCAGCCGGGCCTGGGCTCTTCTACCGATTCCGCCTCTGGTTGTGTGGCTCGGCGTCAGCGGGCTCGGTTGCCTGCGGGCCTGGCTCGCTCCGACTTCGAACCTCGCCGAAACTGGAGAGATGCGCGGCTGCTTCGTCTTCCTGATGGGCGTCTCTCTGCCGCTCTCAATCCTGCTCGTCACGATGTTGCGCCGGGCCTGCCCCTTGAACCCGAGCCTCACGGCGGCTCTCGGAGGCTTGGCCGTCGCGGCGGCGGCAGCGGCGCTTCTGGTTCCGTTCCATCCCCACGACGCCACCGCGACGGATCTGGCGGTTCACCTCGTGGCCGTTTTCATCGTGGTCGGCCTCAACGGACTCCTCGGCGGGCGCATCCTCGAAGGCGCGCCCCGCCGACGCCCGGCCGCCACGGCGTCGCAGGCCGATCCGTAGGCGGGCAGGGGCGGCGCGTCCGAGAGAGCGGGGCCCCGCGGCGGCCGGTGAGATGGCCTAGATCATGCCGCGCTAACGTCCTTCGTCCGGCCCTTCCGTCCGCCGACGACACGCATGACCGTGCCATCTCCCTCGGCGCATATCTTCACGCCGACCGACGGTCTCGCCGTTCCCATCTTAAACGAGGAGGCCGTGCGGCCGGTGCCATCGTTCGAGGATGGGACACCCGACCCGACGCGGGCCGTCTGCGTCTCCCTTCACGTTCCCGTCGCCGAACGTTCCGGCGAGGATGGGTCCGGAATGTCGGAGCGCGGATCGGTCGGCGGCCGCTCGGCGCGCAGTTCCCCGCTTGCGGAACGGTATGACTCCGCATCCGAGGTGGAGGCCGGACAGCGAATGGACGACCAAGCCGCAGGCTCGATTCGGCCTCCACAGTCATCATCCCTTGATCATCTGACGCCAAGCCTCTATCCGGGCGGCGTCTTTCGCCCGGCTCGACACCTCGAGCGCCGCCCTGGGCGACCGCTCATGTGACTTTGTCTTAGGAATGTGACGATGGCCAAAGAGAAATTTGCCCGCACCAAGCCGCACTGCAACATTGGCACGATTGGTCACGTCGACCACGGCAAGACGTCGCTGACGGCTGCGATCACGAAGGTCCTGGCGGAGTCGGGTGGCGCGACGTTCACGGCCTACGACCAGATCGACAAGGCCCCCGAGGAGAAGGCGCGCGGCATCACGATCTCGACGGCTCACGTCGAGTACGAGACGGCCAACCGTCACTACGCCCACGTCGATTGCCCCGGCCACGCCGATTACGTGAAGAACATGATCACGGGTGCGGCGCAGATGGACGGCGCGATCCTGGTCGTGTCGGCCGCCGACGGCCCGATGCCCCAGACCCGCGAGCACATCCTGCTCGCCCGTCAGGTCGGCGTGCCGGCGCTGGTGGTGTTCCTCAACAAGGTCGACCTCGTCGACGACGAGGAGCTCCTCGAGCTCGTCGAGATGGAGGTGCGCGAGCTCCTCTCCAAGTACGACTTCCCCGGCGACGACATCCCGATCACCAAGGGCTCGGCCAAGGTCGCGCTCGACAACGGCGACAAGGCCGTCGGCCATGACGCCGTGCTGGCCCTGATGGCGAGCGTGGATGCCTACATCCCGCAGCCGGAGCGTCCGATCGACAAGCCGTTCCTGATGCCGATCGAGGACGTGTTCTCGATCTCGGGCCGCGGCACCGTGGTGACGGGTCGCGTCGAGCGCGGCATCGTCAAGGTCGGCGAGACCGTGGAGATCGTCGGCATCCGCGACACCCAGACCACCACGGTCACGGGCGTCGAGATGTTCCGCAAGCTGCTCGACCAGGGCCAGGCCGGCGACAATGTCGGCGTGCTCCTGCGCGGCACCAAGCGCGAGGACGTCGAGCGCGGCCAGGTCGTGTGCAAGCCGGGCTCGGTCAAGCCCCACACCAAGTTCAAGGCCGAGGCCTACATCCTCACCAAGGAGGAGGGCGGTCGCCACACCCCGTTCTTCACCAACTACCGGCCCCAGTTCTACTTCCGCACCACCGACGTGACCGGTGTCTGCGAACTGCCCGAGGGCACCGAGATGGTGATGCCCGGTGACAGCGTCACCATGGACGTCACCCTCATCGTCCCCGTCGCCATGGAAGAGAAGCTCCGCTTCGCCATCCGTGAAGGCGGACGCACCGTCGGCGCAGGCGTCGTCGCAGCCATCAACGATTAAGTTCGGTACGCCCGGCCTCTACCGCTGATTGTACATACCGATGCTGGCGGCCTGTCTTGACGGGTCGCCGGCATCGTCGTTTCCGAACCATGGGTTGCATGCCGCGAGGCCGTCTCATGAGTTCGACACCTGCCGCACTTTTCGACGCCATGACATCGCGACGCGCCGTCATCGCCGAAGCCTTGTCGATCCTGACCGCGCCCGCGCGCGCCCAGAGCGTTCCCGCCAAAACGATCCCGTCGCAGAATCGCGCGACGTTTCTGGCGTTCCGGGAGGAAGTCCTCGCTGTCTTACGGCGTGACTATCCCGCTGTGGCCGTCACCGTGGACGACAATGATCCAGAACAGGTCGTCTTCGGCCGCTTCACCCTCTTCCTCGGCAACATTCGCCAAAAGATCGCCGACCGGACGGGCGCAGAACGCCGAGCCGTCATCGTCGACTACCTCCATCCGCTTGCCACCGCGAAGCCTCTTCCCGCGACACCCGCTCCCGCGGAGACCTTCGCCAAGGCTTCAGCCCGCCTGCGCATCCAGCTCGTTTCCATCGAGTATCGCGAGCAGGTGCCGACCCTGACCTGCCGCCGCTTCTCGGAGCGGCTCCTCATTGCCTACGCCCTCGATGAGAACGAGCGCTATCAGTTGGTGACCCATTCGATCTTCGAAGGATGGGATGTCGATCAGCAAACGGTCGAGCGGATCGCCAAGCGAAATCTCGAACTCGCCTCGGGCGGTGTACAGGTCCACATTTCGGCGACTGGACAATCCGGTCATTTCGCGACTTTGGCCGAGAGCAGCGGCTACGCGGCGGCCAGGCTGCTCCTCCCCATGGTGATGGACCAGATTCAGGAAGGGCTCGGAACGCAGGCCATCGTGGCTGCAGTTCCCACGCGGGACGTCCTCATCGCATGGTCATCCAACAGCGAGGGGAAAGACCGGCTCGCGGCAATCGTGACGATGTATATGCGCAAAGGTCCATACGCCCGAAGCAACGAACTCTTCTCCTACTCGAAGGATGGGATCCGTCATCTGAACGGACGCGAGCTTGCCGAACACGGCCGATAGAACCTTTGAATTTCACATTCCTCTCTCCGGAATCCCTTGCATCCAGGAAGATGATCGGGCATTGAGCGTCCCGCGTAGGAGTGTAGCTCAACTGGTCAGAGCGCCGGTCTCCAAAACCGGAGGTTGCGGGTTCGAGTCCCTCCACTCCTGCCAGTGTTTTCCCTAAGCGCAATGCCGGATCGGCCTCCCGTCGGGAATGTCGAACCGGAGCGTGCCTCCAGCTTTCTGTCGACATGTCCGCGACGGTCGACAAGACCCGGGACTTGCGCTAGAGCGTTCGCATTCCGAGATCGGTAAATGTGTTCGGTGCGGGCTTCGACCAGAGCCTCCGCACCGGTCCGCTTTCCGGTCAGGGCCGATTTTCCCTGTTGTTGGCATCAATGGCATCGAACGAAGCAACGAAGAAGGCGGATCTGGCGCGCACTCCGCAGCGCGGCGCCGCCACGCCGACGCCGCCTCGGGGCACTCCGCCCGTGCGGCCCGCGCCCAAGCGCGTCGGCCCGGCCGAGTTCCTGTCCCAGGTGCGCGACGAGGGCCGCAAGGTCACGTGGCCGAGCCGCAAGGAGACCACCGTGACGACGATCATGGTGTTCATCATGGTGGTGGCGGCGAGCATCTTCTTCACGGTCGTGGACCAGGCACTGCGCTACATCGTGACCCTGATCCTCGGGGTCGGCGCCTAGAACAACTGAGTCTTCCTGGGCGCGTCGTCGCGACCGGGCAGGCCGACGTCAGGATTTGGTGAGAACCGTGTCGAAACGCTGGTACATCGTCCACGCCTACTCGAATTTCGAGAACAAGGTCGCGCAGTCCATCAAGGATCAGGCGGCGCAGCGCGGGCTGATGGAGCTGTTCGACGAGGTCATGGTTCCGACCGAGAAGGTCGTCGAGGTTCGCCGCGGCCGCAAGGTCGATGCCGAGCGCAAGTTTTTCCCGGGCTACGTCCTGGTGAAATGCGACCTCACCGACGAAGTCTACCACCTCATCAAGAACACCCCGAAGGTCACGGGCTTCCTCGGCGCCGACAAGTCGAAGCCGGTCCCGATTCCCGATTCCGAGGCGGAGCGGATTAAGGGGCAGGTCGCCGAGGGCGTCGATCGTCCCAAGCCCTCGATCTCCTTTGAGATCGGCGAGACCGTCCGCGTCTCCGATGGTCCCTTCGCGTCCTTCAACGGCACCGTCGAGGAAATAGACGAGAGCCGTTCGCGCCTCAAGGTCGCCGTGTCGATCTTCGGTCGCGCCACTCCGGTGGAACTCGAATACGCTCAGGTCGAGAAGGTCTGATCGTCAGGCGAATCGCGAAAGGCGGATGGCGAAGGTAGGCAAAGCCTCCTCGTCGTCCGCGATTCGCGTTCGTCATAACCCGCGGGAGGTCCGCCCGGTTTGCCGCCGGGATCCACGGATCGCACCGCGACCTGCAACCGCTCGTATCGTCCGTGCTCGAGGCAGCCGGGCGACGGGCTACATTTGGGAGCAGTCCCTATGGCAAAGAAGATCACGGGCTACGTGAAGCTTCAGGTTCCGGCCGGCGCCGCGAACCCGTCGCCGCCCATCGGTCCCGCGCTCGGTCAGCGCGGCCTCAACATCATGGAATTCTGCAAGGCCTTCAACGCGAAGACCTCTCAGATCGAGAAGGGCACGCCGATCCCGGTCGTCATCACGGCGTATCAGGACCGCTCCTTCACCTTCGAGATGAAGCAGCCGCCGGTCACCTTCTTCCTGAAGAAGGCCGCCGGTCTGAAGATCGGCAAGAAGCCGGCTTCCGGCTCCAAGACTCCGGGCAAGGGCCCGACGGTGGGCAAGGTCACCGAAGCTCAGCTTCGCGAGATCGCCGAGAAGAAGATGCCCGACCTGAACTGCGACTCGGTTGACGCCGCCGTCGCCATGATCCGTGGCTCCGCGCGGGCCATGGGCCTCGACGTCGTCGCTTAAGGGGGAGGGCACAATGGCACATGAAGGCAAGCGCATCCGCGCAGCCCGAGAGGGCATCGACGCGCTCAAGCTCTACCCGATCGCCGAGGCGATCGCCCTGGTGAAGCAGAAGGCCAGCGCCAAGTTCGACGAGACCGTTGAGATCTCGATGAACCTCGGCGTCGACCCGCGCCACGCCGACCAGATGGTCCGCGGCGTCTGCAACCTGCCGAACGGCTCCGGCCGTACCGTGCGGGTGGCGGTGTTCGCCCGCGGCGCCAAGGCCGACGAGGCCAAGGCCGCCGGTGCCGACATCGTCGGCGCAGAGGATCTGCTCGAGATCGTCCAGAGCGGCAAGATCGAGTTCGACCGCTGCATCGCGACCCCGGACCTGATGCCGCTCGTCGGTCGTCTCGGCAAGGTGCTCGGCCCGCGCGGCCTGATGCCGAACCCGAAGGTCGGCACCGTCACCATGGACGTGAAGTCCGCGGTCGCCGGCGCCAAGGGTGGCTCGGTGGAGTTCCGCGTCGAGAAGGCTGGCATCGTCCATGCCGGCATCGGCAAGGTCTCCTTCGACGAGACCAAGCTCGTCGAGAACATCAAGGCGTTCGCCGACGCGGTGGCCAAGGCCAAGCCGGCCGGCGCCAAGGGCACCTACATCCAGCGCATCGCCGTCACGTCGTCGATGGGCCCCGGTGTGAAGGTCGAGCCGTCGACCGTGCTGACCGCCTGATCGGTAGTCACCTCACGAAAACAGGAAACGCCCGGCTGTCATGGCCGGGCGTTTTCTTTTGTCTAAGCGAGAAGCTTCAAGCGCCGGCCAGCGAGGAGCGTCGCGGTGCGGCCGGCGAACATCGCCGCGCCGAAGACCCATCCGGATGCGGCTCCGGCCATGATTCCCGATAGCAACGTTCCGACGCTGCAGCCGAGACCGGTCATGGCGCCCCAGCCGAGGAGAAGGCCGCCGACGAGACCGCGCACGGCCTGGCCCCGCGTCGGCAGGGCGGGGCGGAACTCCCCCGCCGCCAGAGCGGCGGCCAGGGACGCCGCGACGAGCCCCGCGATGAATACCCCGTTCGGCGTCAGGATTGCATCGCGGATGGCGGTGGCGCAGCCACGAAACCCGTCGAGCCCTTCGAGGCGCGCGGGCAGGAGATCGAGCCCGGCAGCGGCCTGCCTCGCCCGTCCGCCAATCTCGGCGGTGACGCCGAGGGGGCCGACCCTGAGATACGCCAAGGTTCCGAGAGCGCCGACAGCGAGTCCGCCGAGCCAGGTCGCCCAACGCTCGACGAAGACGGCACGCAGCGGCGCGACGCGCCTCGATGGCAGCGCATCGGCAGGCGGCAGCCACCGCAGAAGGGGCATCGCCAGAGCCGCCAGGACCGAGAGAGTGAGGACGAGGCTGCCGGCATAGCCGAGATGCCGGGGCAGCCAGATGACGGGCGCTTCCGAGACACTTGCGAGATAGAGCGTGTTCCAGGTGAGGAAGCCGAGGACGAAGCCCAGGGCTGTTCCGACCAGGGCGAACGGTGCCGTGGGTGATCCCTCGCCGAGGCGGTAGAGATGAGCGCCGATGCAGGAGCCCGAGATCGCCATGCCCGCTCCGAAAGCGGCACCGGCAAGGGCGAGGATCGGCCCGACGGGACCGATATGGGCGTCGGGCGGCAACCGCACCCCACTCGGATCGGGCAGCCATGCCCCCAGCACGACAGCATAGCCGACCGTGCCGGCGGCGAGCGCCGCGAGGATGCCGAGGGCCCCGCGCGGGTCTCGCCGGTCGATCAGATCGCGCCACAGGCAGAAGAAGCAGAAGCGCGAGCGCTGGAGCACGAAGCCGAACAGGGCTCCGAATGTCAGCGAGAGCGCGAGCCGGCTGCTGCCGGGATCGCCGGAGAGATTCAAGGCGGCGGCCAGGATACTCACGCCGATCAGGGCCGCCGACGCGACCCGCAACGGCACGGGGGAACGCCCGGTCGAAGGACCGGGCGCTGGAGGTTCGGATTTCGGCGACGCCGTCACTTGCCCGACCACACCGTCCCGGCAAGGTTCACCACCGGCACGCCGACGGCGTTTCCGTATTCCGTCCAAGACCCGTCGTAATTCCGCACGGGGTAGCCGAGGACGCGGCTGAGCACGAACCAGGAATGGCTCGAGCGCTCGCCGATGCGGCAGGAGGTGATGACCGGCTTGGACCCATCGATCCCCACATCGGCGTAGAGCTTCTTCAGCTCCGGCACGGATTTCAGGGTGCCGTCCGGGTTCACGGCCTTGGCCCAGGGCACGTTCACCGAACCGGGGATGTGCCCTGCCCGGATCGCGAGTTCCTGTACGCCCGCCGGCGCGATGAGCTTACCCGAGAACTCATCCGGCGAGCGGATATCGAGGATCGTCTCGTCCCGCTCCTTGCGCGCCACGGCGAGCACGTCCGCGAGACGGGCGCGCTGGCCCGTCGAGACCGGCGTGACGGGGAAGGCCGAGGCGGCCACGTCGGGGCTGCGGGTATTGAGCTGCCGTTTCTCGGCCTCCCATTTCTTACGGCCACCATCGAGCAGCTTCACGTTGTCGACGAGACCGTACTGCGCGAACACCCAAGCCCCCCAGGCGGCGAACCAATTGTTGTTGTCGCCGTAAAGGATCACCGTGGTGTCGCGGTCGATGCCGAGACGGCGGATCAGAGCGGCGAACTTGTCCGGTCCCGCGATGTCGCGGCTCACCGTCTCCACGAGATCCGTGTGCCAGAGAACGTTCTGCGCATTGGGTATGTGGCCGCGCTCGTACACGCCCGGCTCCACGCTGACCTCGACGATCCGCAGCTTCGGCGAGCTTAGGTTGGCCTCGAGCCACTCGGTGGATACGAGGGGGCTGGTTTGGGCCTGTTTCTGTTCGGCGGCATGCGCCGCCACATGCCCGATCGTCGGCAACGCCAAGGCGGCCAGCGCGATACGAGCGGCAAGAAGGGTTCTGAAGGACACGGGCGCGCTCCGGCGAGGATAAGGTCGTCGCGTCGCGGTGGGCTGTGCTCGGCCGTCGACCGTGCCGCCCGGGTCGTATCGTCGACCACGAGCCATGCCCCGAAACTTGACAATATGATGGTGTTTCCGATCGACAGCGGAATCAATACAATGGTTTTTCAAATATTTGAGTGATGTTGGAATATAGGTTCCAATGCGAGCCTAAAAAGACAGGAAATATCCTCGCCATTGAACCGTCCGTGAAAGGCGATGAATCCGATGACGTCGCGGCTACCCGGAACCGAGTCCGAGATACCCCGCAGCGCCGGAGACCTGAGCGTGGAAGATTCCTCGCTCGGTAGCCCAAGGGCTTTGCGGCCCGTCGGCACGAGCCCGCTCTCGGATTCCGACGCTGTCTTCAGGTTCATGCACGCCAGAACGGTTTCGCGGCTTCCAGGCGCAAAGCCACGGGATCGAGATCGAGCTCTCTAATTTGCTCCGAGGTCAATTCTCGAATTGTACGCCTCCCGGTGAAGCGCCTGAGCCAGATTGATAGGATCCCGAGGGGCCCAGGTGAAAGTTTCCTCTGTGCTTGGTCAGAAGAGGTCCTTAGGCTAGGAAGGAAAGCGACCTTCCGATCGGGCCTCAGGATCGGCCCTAGAGTATCGCGGTTCGGCATTTCGATGGGGCTCCATTCGCTCGCAACCCGTCATTGATCCGAATTTGAATCGAATCAATCAATACATTGCACTCGGAGCAATATGAGCTTGGCCGACTACCGGATGATTTCGGACGGGATCGCTGCGGATATCGCGCAGGGACGCATGGCCCCGGGAAGCCGGATGCCGACGCAACGGCAATTCGCATACGAGCGTGGGATCGCCGTCTCTACCGCCAGTCGAGTCTATGCCGAGCTCACGCGGCGCGGGCTCGTCACCGGAGAAGTCGGCCGCGGTACGTTCATCCGCAACTCGGAGCCGGACGCGGCAGGCGAACGAGAGGCGGAAGGCGGCCTCGTCAATCTCGAACACGTCTTCTCCATCCTGCCCCATCAAGCGGCGGATCTCGCCGCCAGTCTCAAGCCTCTTCTCGATCCGGCTCGGATTCAGGCCACGTTCCCACCCGTTAGGCCGGGCGCGGCCGGGCCGGCGCGGGCCAAGGCGGCCGGTTTCTTCGCGCGGGGAGGGTGGTCGGCCGATCCCGAAACCGTCCTCTTCACCGGGACGGGACGTCAGGGCATCGCTGCGGCCATGGCGGCGCTGGCTCAACCCGGCGACCGGATCGGGGTGGAGGCCATGACCTATCCCGTCGTCAAAGGCCTCGCGCACCGCCTCGGCATCGAGCTCGTCGCCCTACCGATGGATGCGGAGGGGGTGACCCCGGATGCCATCGAGCGAGCGCATGGGGAGAAGCCCCTGCGGGCCCTCTATCTGCAGCCCGTCCTGCAAAGCCCCCTCGGCCAGACCATGAGCGCGGAACGGCGGCGCGCCGTGGCGTCGGCCCTCCACCGGCACGACCTCGTCTGTATCGAGGATTCCGTCTACGGCTTCCTGTGTGACGAGGAACCCTTGGCGGCCCTGGCACCGGACCGCGTGATCCTCATCGACAGCCTGTCGAAACGGCTGGCTCCCGGCCTGAGCCTGGGCTTCGTCGCGGCGCCCTCCGGTTTGGTGCAGCGGCTCGGCGCCGCGATCCGCACCGGAGCCTGGACGGCGAGCGGCCTTCCCCTGGCGATGGCACTCCACCTCATCGACGACGGAACCGCGAGGCGGATCGAGACCGCCAAGCGGGCGGACGCGACCGCGCGCCAGCATGCCGCCAGGGAAGCATTGGCGGGCCTCGACGTGCGGGGTGACCCGAGAGCCTTCCACCTCTGGCTCTCGTTGCCCTCCCATTGGAGCGCCGAACGCTATGCGGCTGCCGCGGCGCGCAACGGTGTCGCGGTATCCCCCGCCAGCGCCTTCGCCGTCGGGACCTCGACGCCGGAGAATGGGGTGCGCCTCGCCCTCGGCTCGCCACCTTTCGCGCGTCTGGACAGCGCTCTACGGACATTGCGGCGCCTCGTCCTTGATGGTGACGAGGCCGTGGTGGAGTAGGCTCTCGGAGCCATTCGAAGCCTACCGGCCGATGCCGGGCAGTCGCACCGCACGCTTGAATCGGCGCGACCCGTTCGAGGCTGCGTCAAACGCGCGCGAACGTCACGGCTCCGGCTTGGGCACGATCAAAACCCGCCCTGGAAAGGGCAAAGAAATCAACATGCGAGGGTGACGCCTTCGCACCTGTCTGTGCTAGGTATGCCGCCATGCGATGCACCCTCTCCGTCACCTCGAAACGACGCATCCTGTGCGTCTTTCCCGCATACACGCCGTCCTTCGGGACTTTCGCCCACGCCTACCCGTTAATGGGCGGGGTAAAGGCGTTCATGCCGCCTCAGGGCCTGCTCCTCATCGCGGCTTACATGCCGGAGGAATGGGAGTACCGGTTCATCGACGAGAACATCAAACGGGCCGGGCCGGACGATTTTGCCTGGGCCGATGCGGTGTTCGTATCGGGCATGCACATCCAGGCACCCCAGATCCGGGACATCTACGCTCGGGCGCATGCGGCCGGTAAGGTGACGGCGCTTGGCGGCCCTTCGGTCTCCGGATCGCCCGAGCAATATCCGGAATTCGACTATCTCCATATCGGCGAGATCGGCGACGCTACCGACGAACTCGTGTCGATCCTCGACCGCGACGTGTCCATTCCGGCGAGCCAGGTTCGCCTCGAAACCAAGGAGCGTCTGCCGCTCTCCGATTTCCCGGCGCCTGCCTACGAGGCCGCTCCCCTCAAGCGCTACCTCATCGGTTCCCTGCAATTCTCGTCCGGCTGCCCCTATCGCTGCGAGTTCTGCGATATCCCGCAGCTCTACGGCCGGCAGCCCCGCCTGAAGACGCCGGAGCAGATGCTCGGCGAGCTCGATGCGATCATCTCCCAGCCGGGCCATCCGGCCGTCGTGTACTTCGTCGATGACAATTTCATCGGCAACCGCAAGGCGACGAAGGACATGCTGCCCCACCTCGTGGAGTGGCAGAAAAAGAACCATTACCCGCTTCAGTTCGCCTGCGAGGCGACCCTGAACATGGCCAAGCAGCCCGACATCCTCGAGCTGATGCGTCAGGCGAACTTCATGACCGTCTTCGTCGGCATCGAGACGCCGGAAGAGGACGCGCTGGCGGGCATCGACAAGAAGCACAACGCCGCCGTGCCGATGTACGAGGCCATCGAGACGCTGAACAGCTTCGGCCTCGAAGTGACATCGGGCATCATCCTCGGCCTCGACACCGAAACGGACGGCTCGGAACAGAAGCTCATCGACTTCGTAGACAAGTCGGCGGTGCCGGTGCTGACGATGAATCTGCTGCAGGCCCTGCCGAAGACGCCGCTCTGGGACCGGCTGACCCGCGAGGGACGTCTCACCCATGACGCGGCGCTGGAATCCAACGTCCTGTTCAAGCGTCCGCACGACGATGTGGTGGCGAGCTGGCGCCGGGCCATCGCCCATGCCTACGAGCCGGAGAACCTGTTCGCGCGCTTCCGATATCAGGTGGAGCGGACCTATCCGCACCGGATCAAGACGCCGACCAGGGGCAAGCTCACGCGGACCAATCTCCGTCGCGGTCTCGTGCTCGGTTTCAACATCGCCCTGCGCGTGGGCATCCTGTCGGATTACCGGGGCGTGTTCTGGCGCGCGGCCGGCCATGCCTTGAAGCGCGGGCAGATCGAGGCGGTCTTCAACATGGGCTTCGTCGCCCACCACCTGATCCGCTTCACCCGCGAAGCCCTGCGCGGCGAACACAACGCCTCCTTCTACGCGGCCAAGGCCGAGCAGAAGCTGGAGAATGCCCGGACGCCCTGGTGGCAGGCCGCGCGTAAGTTCCTGCCGACATAGGGACTTCCGTACGCGCCCGAAGATGCTCCCGCCGAACAGGCGGGAGAAAATCCCGTCAACCAAAATCGTACATGCGAAGCGGATTTCTTCACCTTGGGCACTTGGCAGGGCGCTTGCTAGGGCCTATAGACCCCGCTCCACGTATTTCACACTTTGAAAGGATTCGACCAATCGGTCGATATCCGACATGCGAATTCGCCTGGGCAACCAGGCGATAATGGCCGGAAGGCTTTAAGGGGCGAGCAGCTCCTTCAAGCCTCGTCCGGCCATGTCCTGTCCGAGACTGCAGGCGCCGGGCAACCGGCTTAATTCCCCAGCCTGCACAGACGGGGAAGACCGAATTCAACACCCTATCGGCACCGCGATTCGCGGCGCAGGCAGGTATCGGTTTGAACCATCTCGCCCGTGCCGTCCACCGTTCCGGAGGATGTCAGGGGACAGGGCCGTGAAGCGTCGTCCAGGACGTTCCGGCTTCTCGCTGAGCCGAGTTCCGTTCCGGGCGGCATGTGCAACCGGCGGACCCTCCTCGAGGGGGACCCGCCAACCGGAGAGAGCCCCAGTGGACAGGACAGCCAAAGCTGATCTCGTCTCGACGCTCAACGGCGTGTTTGCGAACACGTCCGTCGTCGTCGTGGCCCACTACAAGGGCCTCACGGTCGCCGAGATGCAGAAGCTGCGCGCGCAGATGAAGCAGTCCGGTGCCACCGTGAAGGTCACCAAGAACCGCATCGCCAACATCGCTCTCGATGGCACGGACGTCGCCTCCATCAAGCCCCTCCTGAAGGGCCCGACCCTGCTCGCTTATTCGAGCGATCCGGTCGCGGCTGCGAAGGTTGCGGTGGACTTCGCCAAGGGTAACGACAAGCTCGTAATCCTCGGCGGCGCCATGGGAACGACAGCTCTGAACCCGGACGGTGTGAAGGCGCTTGCGTCGCTCCCGTCCCTCGACGAACTGCGCGGCAAGATCGTGGGCCTCATCCAGGCTCCCGCGACCAAGATCGCCCAGGTCGTCAGCGCACCGGCTGCCAAGCTGGCTCGCGTGTTCGGAGCCTATGCCACCAAGGACGCGGCTCAGGACGAAGCGGCCTGAGGCCGCATCGCCCTTCCCTCATCACCCGTTCAAACCGACATCTAAAGGAACATCACCATGGCTGATCTTGCCAAGCTCGTCGACGACCTGTCCTCGCTGACCGTTCTCGAAGCCGCCGACCTCGCCAAGCTCCTCGAAGAGAAGTGGGGCGTCTCCGCCGCCGCTGCCGTCGCCGTTGCCGGCCCGGCCGCCGGCCCGGCCGCCGTCGTCGAGGAGCAGACCGAGTTCACGGTTCTCCTGACCGCCGCTGGCGACAAAAAGATCGAGGTCATCAAGGAGGTCCGCGCGATCACCGGCCTCGGCCTCAAGGAAGCCAAGGACCTCGTCGAGGGCGCTCCGAAGGCTGTCAAGGAGTCCGTCAACAAGGAAGAGGCCGAGAAGCTCAAGGCCCAGCTCGAGAAGGCCGGCGCCAAGGTCGAGCTCAAGTAAGTTGCCGATGGGCCAAATCAGGCCCGTCACTTCCGGTCGGTCCCTTCGGGGCCGGCCGGCACCGACGCCCGCGGGTCTCCGACCCGTGGGCTAAGGTCGCTTCAAGCGACCGGGCGGTCCTGGAACGGACCGGCGGCATTCATTTCGGGTGGGCTTCGTCCGGCGGGACAGGTTCATCGCCTGGTCGCGGGAGGCATAAAGCCTTCCCCGGGCACCCGGTACGCGGGACGTAGGAGCGAGGTCACCCATGGCCAACACGCTGGTCGGTCGCAAGCGCATTCGCAAGTTTTTCGGCAAGATCAAGGAAGTCGCCGAGATGCCGAACCTCATCGAGGTTCAGAAGGCGTCCTACGACCAGTTCCTGATGATGGACGAGCCGGAAGGCGGACGGGGCGACGAAGGCCTGCAGACCGTTTTCAAGTCGGTCTTCCCGATCTCCGACTTTTCGGCGACGGCCCTCCTCGAATTCGTGAAGTACACGTTCGAGCAGCCGAAATACGATGTCGACGAGTGTCGCCAGCGTGGCATCACCTTCGCGGCTCCGCTCAAGGTGACGCTGCGCCTCATCGTGTTCGATGTGGACCCGGATACCGGTGCCAAGTCCGTCAAGGACATCAAGGAGCAGGACGTCTACATGGGCGACATGCCCCTGATGACGGAGAACGGCACCTTCATCGTCAACGGCACCGAGCGCGTCATCGTCTCGCAGATGCACCGCTCGCCAGGCGTGTTCTTCGACCACGACAAGGGCAAGACCCATTCCTCGGGCAAGCTGCTCTTCGCCGCGCGCATCATCCCCTATCGCGGCTCGTGGCTCGATGTGGAGTTCGACGCCAAGGACATCGTGCATGTGCGTATCGACCGTAAGCGCAAGCTTCCGGCGACGTCGCTGCTGTTCGCCCTCGGCCTCGACGGCGAGGAGATCCTCTCCACCTTCTACAACCGCGTCATCTACGATCGCGACGGCGCCGAATGGCGCGTACCGTTCGATGCCGACCGTCTGAAGGGCTTCAAGGCCTCCGTCGATCTCGTCGACGCTGATTCGGGCGAAGTCGTCCTCGAAGCCGGCAAGAAGCTCAACGCCCGCAACGCCCGCCAGATCAGCGAGCGCGGTGTCCAGTTCCTGAAGGCCACCGACGAAGACCTGATCGGCCAGTACATCGCAGAAGATCTGGTCAATGCGAAGACCGGCGAGATCTGGGCCGAGGCCGGCGACGAAATCTCCGACAAGCTCCTCAAGAGCCTGGAAGAGGTCGGCGTTTCCGAGCTTCCCGTCCTCGACATCGACCACGTCAATGTCGGTCCCTACATCCGCAACACCCTCGCCGTGGACAAGAACTCGTCCCGCGAAGGCGCGCTGTTCGATATCTACCGCGTCATGCGTCCCGGCGAGCCGCCGACGCTCGACACCGCCGAGGCGATGTTCCACTCGCTGTTCTTCGATTCCGAGCGCTACGACCTCTCGGCCGTCGGTCGCGTGAAGATGAACATGCGTCTCGACCTCGATGCCGAGGATACCGTGCGCACCCTGCGCCGCGAGGACATGCTCGCGGTCGTCAAGGCGCTGGTGGACCTGCGCGACGGCAAGGGCGAGATCGACGACATCGATCACCTCGGCAACCGCCGTGTGCGTTCGGTGGGCGAGCTCATGGAGAACCAGTACCGCCTGGGTCTTCTCCGCATGGAGCGCGCCATCAAGGAGCGCATGTCCTCCGTCGATATCGACACGGTGATGCCGCAGGACCTCATCAACGCGAAGCCGGCAGCGGCCGCGGTGCGTGAGTTCTTTGGCTCGTCGCAGCTGTCGCAGTTCATGGATCAGACCAATCCGCTCTCGGAAGTGACGCATAAGCGTCGCCTCTCGGCGCTTGGCCCGGGCGGTCTCACCCGTGAGCGCGCCGGCTTCGAGGTGCGCGACGTGCATCCGACCCATTACGGCCGCATCTGCCCGATCGAGACGCCGGAAGGCCCGAATATCGGTCTCATCAACTCGCTCGCCACCTTCGCGCGGGTGAACAAGTACGGCTTCATCGAGACCCCGTTCCGTCGCGTGAAGGACGGCGTGGTGACGAAGGAGGTCTCCTACCTCTCGGCGATGGAAGAGGCGAAGTACTACGTCGCCCAGGCCAACGCACAGATGGACGAGAGCTTCAAGCTGACGGAAGACCTCGTGGTCTGCCGTCGGGCCGGCGACGTCATCGTCGTGCCGCCGGACCGCGTCGACCTCATGGACGTGTCGCCGAAGCAGCTCGTCTCGGTAGCTGCCGCACTCATCCCGTTCCTCGAGAACGACGACGCGAACCGCGCTCTGATGGGTTCGAACATGCAGCGCCAGGCGGTGCCGCTGGTCCGCGCCGACGCGCCGTTCGTTGGCACCGGCATGGAAGCCGTGGTCGCCCGCGATTCGGGTGCCGCCATCGCGGCGCGCCGCTCCGGCATCGTCGATCAGGTGGATGCGACCCGTATCGTCATCCGCGCCACCGAGGAGGCCGATGCCAACAAGCCCGGCGTCGACATCTACCGCCTGCAGAAGTTCCAGCGCTCCAACCAGTCGACCTGCATCACACAGAAGCCGCTGGTCCGCGTGGGCGAGCAGGTCAAGAAGGGCGAGATCATCGCCGATGGTCCGTCGACGGAGTTCGGCGAGCTGGCACTCGGCCGGAACGTGCTCGTCGCGTTCATGCCGTGGAACGGCTACAACTTCGAAGATTCGATCCTGCTCTCCGAGCGGATCGTGAAGGATGACGTGTTCACCTCGATCCATATCGAGGAGTTCGAGGTGATGGCCCGAGACACCAAGCTCGGTCCGGAGGAAATCACCCGCGACATCCCCAACGTCTCGGAGGAGGCGCTGAAGAACCTCGACGAAGCCGGCATCGTCTATATCGGCGCCGAGGTCCATGCGGGCGACATCCTGTGCGGCAAGATCACCCCGAAGGGCGAGAGCCCGATGACGCCGGAGGAGAAGCTCCTCCGCGCCATCTTCGGCGAGAAGGCCTCTGACGTGCGCGACACCTCGCTCCGGGTTCCCCCGGGCGTGACCGGCACGATCGTCGAAGTCCGGGTGTTCAACCGCCACGGCGTCGACAAGGACGAGCGCGCCCAGGCCATCGAGCGCGAAGAGATCGAGCGTCTCGCCAAGGATCGTGACGACGAGCAGGCAATCCTCGACCGCAACACCTACGCCCGTCTCGCCGGCGTCCTGATCGGCCAGTCGCCGATCGCGGGTCCGAAGGGCTTCAAGAAGGAGACCACGCTCAGCCGTGAGCTCCTGAATGAGTACCCGCGCTCGCAATGGTGGCAGTTCGCCGTCGTCGACGACCGTCTCATGACCGAGATGGAAGCGATGCAGAAGCAGTACGACGAGTCGAAGAAACGCCTTGAGCAGCGCTTCCTCGACAAGGTCGAGAAACTGCAGCGCGGCGACGAGTTGCCCCCCGGCGTGATGAAGATGGTCAAGGTCTTCGTCGCGGTGAAGCGTAAGATCCAGCCGGGCGACAAGATGGCCGGCCGTCACGGCAACAAGGGTGTCGTGTCGCGGATCGTGCCGATCGAGGACATGCCGTTCCTCGAGGACGGAACGCATGCCGACATCGTGCTCAACCCGCTCGGCGTGCCGTCGCGCATGAACGTCGGTCAGATCCTGGAGACCCATCTGGGCTGGGCTGCCGCCGGTCTCGGCCGCAAGGTCGGGCTCGCCGTGGACGCCTACCTCCGCAGCAACGACATCGCCCCCCTCAAGGCGGAGATGGAGGCGATCTACTCGCCGTCCGAGCTCGAAGGTCTGTCGGACGAGGACATGGCGGAGGCGGCCAACAACGTACGCCGCGGCGTGCCGATGGCCACTCCGGTGTTCAACGGCGCCAAGGAAGCCGACATCGAGACGATGCTGGAGATGGCCGGGCTCGACCGCTCGGCGCAGTCGACGCTCTATGACGGGCGTACGGGTGAGCCTTTCGACCGCAAGGTGACGATGGGCTACATCTACATGCTGAAGCTCCACCACCTCGTGGACGACAAGATCCACGCTCGGTCGATCGGTCCTTACTCCCTCGTCACCCAGCAGCCGCTGGGCGGAAAGGCGCAGTTCGGCGGCCAGCGCTTCGGCGAGATGGAGGTCTGGGCTCTGGAGGCCTACGGCGCGGCCTACACGCTGCAGGAGATGCTCACGGTGAAGTCGGACGATGTCGCCGGCCGTACCAAGGTCTACGAGGCCATCGTCCGTGGCGACGATACCTTCGAGGCCGGCATCCCCGAGTCCTTCAACGTGCTCGTCAAGGAAATGCGTTCGCTCGGCCTCAACGTGGAGCTCACCTCCTCTAAGAAGCTCGCGAACGACCAGCTCGACCCGCCCGCCGAGGCAGCTGAGTAAGACCCACGATACGCTCCCGCGCCGGCTCACCGTGAGCCGGCGCGGTTCGAGCGGGGAGGGGAAGCGCCTCTCGACGGACGAAGGCCAGCGGCGACCCGGCCGGTCGCAGCGCCTCATCGATTTCAGCACGTGGTCATCCCCTCGGCGGAGGGTGCAGCCCGTCAGCTCAGGAGCAGATCATGAACCAAGAGGTCATGAATCTTTTCAACCAGCAGGCTCAGCCTCAGAGCTTCGACCAGATCAAGATTTCGATCTCCTCACCCGAAAAGATCCTTTCGTGGTCCTTCGGCGAGATCAAGAAGCCCGAGACGATCAACTACCGTACGTTCAAGCCCGAGCGTGACGGCTTGTTCTGCGCGCGCATCTTTGGACCGATCAAGGATTACGAGTGCTTGTGTGGCAAGTACAAGCGCATGAAGTACAAGGGCGTCATCTGTGAGAAGTGCGGCGTCGAGGTCACTCTTGCGCGTGTCCGGCGTGACCGCATGGGCCATATCGAGCTGGCCGCGCCCGTCGCCCATATCTGGTTCCTGAAGTCGCTGCCGAGCCGCATCGGCCTGCTGCTCGACATGGCGCTCAAGGACCTCGAGCGCATCCTCTACTTCGAATCCTACTGCGTCATCGAGCCGGGCCTCACCCCCCTCAAGGAGCGTCAGCTCCTCTCCGAGGAAGAGTACCTGCGCGCCCAGGAAGAGTACGGCGAGGACAGCTTCACCGCCATGATCGGGGCCGAGGCCATCCGGCGCATTCTCCAAGAGCTCGACCTCGACGGAATCGCGAACTCGCTCCGCGAGGAAATCGCCACCACGACCTCCGAGCTGAAGCCCAAGAAGCTTCTCAAGCGCCTGAAGATCATCGAGGCCTTCCAGATGTCGGGCAACAAACCCGAATGGATGATCCTCACCGTCGTTCCGGTGATCCCGCCGGACCTGCGCCCGCTCGTCCCCCTGGACGGCGGCCGCTTTGCCACGTCGGATCTGAACGACCTCTACCGCCGCGTCATCAACCGCAACAACCGTCTGAAGCGGCTGATCGAGCTGCGCGCGCCCGACATCATCATCCGCAACGAGAAGCGCATGCTTCAGGAGGCGGTGGACGCGCTGTTCGACAACGGCCGCCGCGGCCGCGTCATCACGGGCGCCAACAAGCGTCCGCTGAAGTCGCTCGCCGACATGCTGAAGGGCAAGCAGGGCCGCTTCCGCCAGAACCTGCTCGGCAAGCGCGTCGACTATTCCGGTCGTTCGGTCATCGTGGTGGGCCCTGAGCTCAAGCTGCATCAGTGTGGCCTGCCGAAGAAGATGGCCTTGGAGCTGTTCAAGCCGTTCATCTACGCGCGCCTCGACGCCAAGGGTTTCTCGGCCACCGTCAAGCAGGCCAAGAAGCTCGTCGAGAAGGAGAAGCCCGAAGTCTGGGATATCCTCGACGAGGTGATCCGCGAGCACCCGGTGATGCTCAACCGCGCACCGACGCTCCACCGCCTCGGCATCCAGGCGTTCGAGCCCAAGCTGATCGAGGGTAAGGCGATCCAGCTTCACCCGCTCGTCTGCGCCGCCTTCAACGCCGATTTCGACGGCGACCAGATGGCCGTCCACGTCCCGCTCTCGCTGGAAGCCCAGCTCGAAGCGCGCGTGCTGATGATGTCGACCAACAACATCCTGCACCCGGCCAACGGTCAGCCGATCATCGTGCCGTCGCAGGATATCGTGCTCGGCCTGTACTACCTGTCGATCGTGGCCGAGGGCGCCATCGGCGCCTTCGACCCGACCAACAAGAAGAACCCGATGCAGGGTGTCTTCGGCACGATCGGCGAGCTCGAGCACGCCCTCGCGGCCAACACCGTGAAGCTGCACTCGAAGATCCGCTGGCGGTGGAACGGCATCGGCCCCGATGGCGAGCCGCTGACCCAGACCTACGACACGACACCCGGTCGCGTGATCCTGTCCACGGCCCTGCCGCTGCACAAGAAGGTCCCCTACGACGTCGTCAACAAGCTGATGACGAAGAAGGAGATCTCCGCGATGATCGACACCGTCTACCGCCACTGCGGTCAGAAGGAGTCGGTGATCTTCTGTGATCGCATCATGGCGCTCGGCTTCAACCACGCGTTCAAGGCCGGCATCTCGTTCGGCAAGGACGACATGGTCGTGCCGGACAACAAGTGGCCGATCGTGGACGACACCCGCGCGCTGGTGAAGGACTACGAGCAGCAGTACAATGACGGCCTGATCACTCAGGGCGAGAAGTACAACAAGGTGGTGGATGCCTGGGCCAAGTGCTCGGACAAGCTCGCCGCCGAGATGATGCTGCGCATCTCCACCGTGCAGAAGGACGAGAACGGCGCCGACAAGCAGATCAACTCGATCTACATGATGAGCCATTCCGGTGCCCGTGGTTCGCCGGCGCAGATGAAGCAGCTCGCCGCGATGCGTGGACTCATGGCCAAGCCCTCGGGCGAGATCATCGAGACCCCGATCATCTCGAACTTCAAGGAAGGCCTGGACGTTCTCGAGTACTTCAACTCGACGCACGGAGCCCGTAAGGGCCTCGCCGACACCGCCTTGAAGACCGCGAATTCCGGTTACTTGACCCGCCGCCTCGTCGACGTGGCCCAGGACGCCGTCATTCGTGAGGTCGATTGCGGCACCACCAACGGCATCAAGATGCGCGCCATCGTCGATGCCGGCCAAGTCGTGGCTCCGCTCTCGATCCGCATCCTCGGCCGCGCCACGGCCGAAGATCTCGTGGCGCAGGACGGTACGGTCATCGTCCAGACCAACGAGACGATCGAGGAGAAACACCTGCCCGCCATCCAGGCGGCCGGTATCCAGGAGGTGAAGATCCGCTCGGTGCTGGTCTGCGCCACCAAGAGCGGCGTCTGCGCCACCTGCTACGGACGCGATCTCGCCCGTGGAACGCCCGTCAACATGGGCGAGGCCGTCGGCGTCATCGCGGCGCAGTCCATCGGCGAGCCGGGCACCCAGCTCACCATGCGTACCTTCCACATCGGCGGTGCGGCGCAGATCGCGGATTCGTCCTTCATCGAGTCGAGCTTCGAGGGCACGATCAAGATCCGCAACCGTGCCCTCGCCCGCAACACCGATGGCGATCTCATCGCCACCGGTCGTAACGTGGCGGTGGTCATCGTCGGAACCGATGGAGCGGAACGCGCGGTCCACCGCCTGCAATACGGCGCACGACTGCGGGTCGACGAGGGCGACAAGGTCAAGCGTGGCCAGCGCATCGCCGAGTGGGACCCCTATACCCGTCCGATCATCACCGAGACCGACGGTATCGTGGCCTACGAGGATCTGATCGACGGCCAGTCGATCACCGAGACCACCGACGAATCGACCGGCATCGCCAAGCGCGTCGTCATCGACTGGCGTGGTACGGCCCGTACGGCAGACCTCAAGCCGGCCATGCTGGTCCTCGACCAGGACGGCAGGCCGATGAAGCTGCCGCGCGGCTCGGATGCCCGCTACTTCCTCCCGGTCGACGCCATCATCGGCTACGACCCGGGTGGCACGGTGAAGGCCGGCGACATCCTCGCTCGTGTCTCCACCGACTCGGCCAAGACCCGCGACATCACCGGCGGTCTGCCGCGGGTGGCGGAGCTGTTCGAGGCCCGTCGTCCGAAGGACGCGGCGATCATCGCGGAGAAGTCGGGCACGATTCAGTTCGGGCGCGACTACAAGAACAAGCGTCGCCTGACGCTGACTCCGCATGACGGTTCGGATGCGGTCGAGTACCTGATCCCGAAGGGCAAGCACATCCACCTCCAAGACGGCGACGTCGTGGAGCTCGGCGACTACATCGTCGACGGCAACCCGGCGCCGCACGACATCCTGGCGATCAAGGGCGTGGAGGAGCTCGCTGCCTACCTCGTCAACGAGATCCAGGAGGTCTACCGGCTCCAGGGCGTGTCCATCAACGACAAGCACATCGAGGTGATCGTCCGTCAGATGCTGCAGAAGGTGGAGATCACCGACGGCGGCGATTCGGAGATCCTGACGGGCGACCAGATCGACCGGACGGAACTCGCGGACATCAACGAGAAGTTGCTCGCCGAGAACAAGAAGCCCGTCGTGGGTGTGCCGGTGTTGCTCGGCATCACCAAGGCGTCCCTGCAGACGAAGTCGTTCATCTCGGCGGCCTCGTTCCAGGAAACCACCCGCGTGCTCACCGAGGCGGCCGTCAACGGCAAGATCGACCATCTCGAGGGTCTCAAGGAGAACGTCATCGTCGGATCGCTCATTCCGGCCGGTACGGGCTCCATGGCAGCCGACATCCGCGCCGTGGCGCGGCGTCGCGATGCCATGATCCTTCAGCAGAAGGCCGCCGAGAGTGGCGCCCAGCCCCTCAGCGAGCTGCCGCCGGCCGCTGAGTGATCTCCGCGTAGCCTTCAAACGAGACAAGGGGCGGCCAGCGATGGCCGCCCCTTCTTATTTCGCAACACCGCCTTCGGACCGGAGAGAGCTCCCCGGTACCGGCCGCACCTCAACGAATCGCAGCATCTGTGCGGCCTCATCCGACAGCCCACCAGGACCCATCCACCGCACGTGAACCGCCATCCAGGACTCCGCCAAGCTGATCGGCAGGTTGATCCGAGACCGTGACACCGCCCTGGATCGCCTCGTCCAGGCGCAGAACTCCAAAACCATATAATAATCGGGCGTTAACCGCCGGTCAGACCAAACTTTATCGCGCTTCGGGATTGACGTTCCGCCGTCCCAAGCATAGAAGCACGCCACTCCGGCACAACAGCAGGACATAGCGAGTCGCGGCCCTCGGGCCGAAAGACAATCGCTAATCCGGTTCCGGCACTCACATCGACTGACGTCCTTGTCAGATCAGTAGGTACGAGCGCGTCGTAAGGCGTGATCCTCTGCCGAACACGCGCCACGGGTCCTCACCGATCCATGGCGCATATTCGTTTTGCGGATCTTCTTATCGAGATCCGCGACAGCTCGGAAACGGGCTGCATCGTGAAGCCGAACATGGGATCGCGCCTAAGCGGTCCGAATGAAGAGGGCAGAGTATGCCGACGATCAACCAGCTGATCGCTCAGCCGCGTAAAGCGCAGAAGAGCCGCAACAAGGTGCCGGCGCTCGACGCTTGCCCGCAGAAGCGTGGCGTTTGCACCCGCGTCTACACGACGACGCCGAAGAAGCCGAACTCGGCTCTCCGTAAGGTCGCCAAGGTCCGTCTGACCAACGGTTTCGAAGTCATCGGGTACATCCCCGGCGAAGGTCACAACCTTCAAGAGCACTCCGTGGTCATGATCCGCGGCGGCCGCGTGAAGGATCTTCCCGGCGTTCGCTACCACATCCTGCGCGGCGTGCTCGACACGCAGGGCGTCAAGGGTCGTAAGCAGCGCCGCTCCAAGTACGGCGCCAAGCGTCCGAAGTAAGAATTTCGCTCATCCCGTAAGGATGTCGCCGACCTCGACGAGGTTCAGGCGGCCTGCGCGGGGTGGTTTCAAGACCTTGATTTATAGACGGAGCGAGCGATGTCCCGCCGCCATTCTGCTGAAAAGCGTGAGATCATCCCGGACGCCAAGTACGGCGACATCGTGCTCACCAAGTTCATGAATTCCATCATGTACGAGGGCAAGAAGTCGATCGCCGAAGGTATCGTGTACGGCGCGTTCGACATCGTCGAGAACCGCGCCCGTGCGAACCCGATCGAGGTGTTCCGCGCCGCTCTCGAGAACGTCGCTCCGGCGATCGAAGTGCGGTCCCGTCGCGTCGGCGGAGCGACCTACCAGGTCCCCGTCGAAGTCCGTACCGAGCGGCGTCAGGCTCTGGCGATCCGTTGGCTCATCCAGGCCGCCCGTGGCCGCAACGACCGCACCATGGTCGAGCGCCTCTCGGCCGAACTCCTCGATGCCGCGAATAACCGTGGTAACGCGGTCAAGAAGCGGGAAGACACGCACCGGATGGCTGAAGCCAACCGCGCCTTCTCGCACTACCGCTGGTAAGCGGCCCCGGACCCTTTCAGGAGCAATCCGATGCCCCGCACGCATGCGATCGAGGACTACCGTAATTTCGGCATCATGGCTCACATTGATGCTGGAAAAACCACGACCACTGAGCGGATCCTCTACTACACCGGCAAGTCCCATAAGATCGGCGAAGTCCATGACGGCGCCGCGACGATGGATTGGATGACGCAGGAGCAGGAGCGTGGCATCACGATCACCTCCGCTGCGACCACCTGCTTCTGGCGCGACAAGCGCCTGAACATCATCGACACCCCCGGCCACGTGGACTTCACCATCGAAGTGGAGCGCTCGCTGCGCGTCCTCGACGGAGCGGTTTGCGTGCTCGACGGTAACCAGGGCGTCGAGCCCCAGACCGAGACCGTCTGGCGTCAGGCTGACAAGTACGACGTTCCGCGCGTCGTGTTCGTCAACAAGATGGACAAGATCGGCGCCGACTTCTTCAAATGCGTCGCCGACATCATCGACCGCGTCGCCGGCAAGCCCGTTTGCCTGCAGCTTCCAATCGGCGCCGAGACGACCTTCAAGGGCGTCATCGACCTGATCAAGATGAAGGCCATCGTCTGGACGTCCGAGAAGCTCGGCGCCGATTTCTCTGAGACCGAGATCCCGGCCGACCTCGCCGATCAGGCCGCCGAATACCGGATCAAGCTCGTCGAAGCCTGCGTCGAGATGGATGACGATGCCATGTCGGCCTATCTCGACGGTGTCGAGCCGGATGCCGAGACGATGCATCGCCTCGTGCGCACCGCTGTCCAGCGTCGCGCTTTCCACCCCGTGCTCTGCGGTTCGGCCTTCAAGAACAAGGGCGTTCAGCCCCTGCTCGACGCCGTCGTCGACTACCTGCCGTCTCCCGCCGATCGCGGCGAGATCAAGGGCCTCGACTTTAAGACCGAGGAAGAGACCGTTCGTCATCCGTCCGACGCCGATCCCTTCTCGATGCTGGCGTTCAAGATCATGGACGACCCGCATGTCGGCACGATCACGTTCTGCCGTGTGTATTCGGGCAAAGTCGAGTCTGGTGCCAACGTCATCAACTCGTCGCGCGACAAGAAAGAGCGTGTCGGCCGCATGCTTCTCATGCACGCCAACAACCGCGAAGACGTGAAGGAAGCCTTCACCGGCGACATCGTGGCTCTAGCTGGTCTCAAGGAAACTCGTACCGGCGATACGCTATGCGACCCGAAGGACGCCGTCATCCTCGAGAAGATGGAGTTCCCCGAGCCCGTCATCGAGATCGCGGTGGAGCCGAAGTCCAAGGCCGATCAGGAGAAGCTGGGCATCGCTCTTGCCAAGCTCGCTGCTGAGGATCCGTCCTTCCGCGTTTCCACGGACCAGGAATCGGGCCAGACCATCCTTCGCGGGATGGGCGAGCTCCACCTCGACATCAAGGTCGACATCCTCCGCCGTACCTACATGGTCGACGCGAATATCGGCCAGCCGCAGGTGGCGTATCGTGAGAAGCTCACGAAGCGCACCGAGATCGACTACACCCACAAGAAGCAGACCGGTGGTACCGGTCAGTTCGCTCGGGTGAAGTTCGTGGTCGAGCCGAACGAGCCGGGTAAGGGCTTCGAGTTCTCCTCTAAGATCATCGGCGGCACGGTGCCCAAGGAATACATCCCGGGCGTCGAAAAGGGTCTCAACTCGGTGCTCGGCGCCGGCATCCTCGCCGGCTTCCCGGTCGTGGACATCAAGGTCGAGCTGATCGACGGCGCCTATCACGATGTCGACTCGTCGGCTCTGGCCTTCGAAATCGCCTCTCGTGCGGCGCTCCGTGAGGCTCTCCAGAAGGGCGGATCGGTCCTGCTCGAGCCGGTGATGAAGGTCGAGGTCGTCTCGCCGGAAGAGTATACCGGTTCGGTGATCGGCGATCTGAATTCCCGCCGTGGCCAGATCCAGGGCCAGGACATGCGCGGCAATGCGAACGTCATCAACGCGATGGTGCCGCTCGCCAACATGTTCGGCTACGTGAACCAGCTGCGCTCCTTCTCCCAGGGCCGCGCGAACTTCACGATGCAGTTTGACCATTACGAAGAGGTGCCGCGCGGCGAGGCCGAGAAGGTCGTCGCGAAGTACGCTTAAGGCTTCCCGCCTTTTCCGGACCGCAGCAGCATCACCTGAAACACTGAGATTACGGAGGCTACGATGGCCAAAGAGAAATTTGCCCGCACCAAGCCGCACTGCAACATTGGCACGATTGGTCACGTCGACCACGGCAAGACGTCGCTGACGGCTGCGATCACGAAGGTCCTGGCGGAGTCGGGTGGCGCGACGTTCACGGCCTACGACCAGATCGACAAGGCCCCCGAGGAGAAGGCGCGCGGCATCACGATCTCGACGGCTCACGTCGAGTACGAGACGGCCAACCGTCACTACGCCCACGTCGATTGCCCCGGCCACGCCGATTACGTGAAGAACATGATCACGGGTGCGGCGCAGATGGACGGCGCGATCCTGGTCGTGTCGGCCGCCGACGGCCCGATGCCCCAGACCCGCGAGCACATCCTGCTCGCCCGTCAGGTCGGCGTGCCGGCGCTGGTGGTGTTCCTCAACAAGGTCGACCTCGTCGACGACGAGGAGCTCCTCGAGCTCGTCGAGATGGAGGTGCGCGAGCTCCTCTCCAAGTACGACTTCCCCGGCGACGACATCCCGATCACCAAGGGCTCGGCCAAGGTCGCGCTCGACAACGGCGACAAGGCCGTCGGCCATGACGCCGTGCTGGCCCTGATGGCGAGCGTGGATGCCTACATCCCGCAGCCGGAGCGTCCGATCGACAAGCCGTTCCTGATGCCGATCGAGGACGTGTTCTCGATCTCGGGCCGCGGCACCGTGGTGACGGGTCGCGTCGAGCGCGGCATCGTCAAGGTCGGCGAGACCGTGGAGATCGTCGGCATCCGCGACACCCAGACCACCACGGTCACGGGCGTCGAGATGTTCCGCAAGCTGCTCGACCAGGGCCAGGCCGGCGACAATGTCGGCGTGCTCCTGCGCGGCACCAAGCGCGAGGACGTCGAGCGCGGCCAGGTCGTGTGCAAGCCGGGCTCGGTCAAGCCCCACACCAAGTTCAAGGCCGAGGCCTACATCCTCACCAAGGAGGAGGGCGGTCGCCACACCCCGTTCTTCACCAACTACCGGCCCCAGTTCTACTTCCGCACCACCGACGTGACCGGTGTCTGCGAACTGCCCGAGGGCACCGAGATGGTGATGCCCGGTGACAGCGTCACCATGGACGTCACCCTCATCGTCCCCGTCGCCATGGAAGAGAAGCTCCGCTTCGCCATCCGTGAAGGCGGACGCACCGTCGGCGCAGGCGTCGTCGCAGCCATCAACGATTAAGTTCGGTACGCTCAGTCTGCTGGGATCGACAGAGGGGCGGGTCCTCGCGCCCGCCCCTTATTAAGTCCCGCCAAGGTTTCAGGTCATGAACGGTCAGAATATCCGCATTCGCCTCAAGGCGTTCGATCATCGCATCCTCGATGCCTCAACCCGCGAGATCGTGTCGACGGCCAAGCGCACCGGCGCGACCATTCGTGGTCCGATCCCGCTGCCGACGCATATCGAGAAGTTCACCGTCAACCGCTCGCCGCACATCGACAAGAAGTCGCGCGAGCAGTTCGAGATGCGCACCCACAAGCGCGTCCTCGATATCGTCGATCCGACGCCGCAGACCGTGGACGCGCTGATGAAGCTCGACCTCGCCGCCGGCGTGGACGTGGAGATCAAGCTCTAAGTCCCGCGGGGATTTAGAGCTTACCGTAGAATCGCGCGAGGGAGACACCTATGCGCTCAGGCGTCATTGCACAGAAGGTCGGCATGACCCGCATCTTTACGGATGCTGGCGAACATGTCCCCGTGACAGTGCTTAAAATCGATCAATGTCAGGTGGTTGCCCACCGTACCGTCGAGAAGAATGGCTACGTCGCCCTTCAGGTCGGCGTCGGCAAGGCCAAGGTGAAGAACGTGTCGGCTGCCGAGCGCGGCCGGTTCGCGGTCGCCAAGGTCGAGCCCAAGCAGAAGCTCGCCGAGTTCCGCGTGTCCGAGGACGCGCTGATCCCGGTCGGCGCCGAGATCACCGCCGATCACTTCATCCCCGGCCAGTTCGTCGACGTGACGGGCACGACCACGGGTAAGGGCTTTGCCGGCGGTATGAAGCGCTGGAACTTCGGCGGTCTTCGTGCCACCCACGGCGTGTCCATCTCGCACCGTTCGATCGGTTCGACCGGTGGCCGCCAGGACCCGGGCAAGACCTTCAAGAACAAGAAGATGCCCGGTCACATGGGCGTCGACCGGGTCACGACCCAGAACCTGCGCGTCGTGCGCACGGATCCTGAGCGTGGCCTCATCCTCGTCGAAGGCGCCGTCCCCGGTGTCGCCGGCGGCTGGATCCAGATCCGCGACGCGGTGAAGCGCAAGCTCCCCGCCGACGTGCCGCAGCCCGGCAAGTTCCGTGAGAACGGTTCTTCCGCTGCTCCCGCCACCGAAGCTCCGGCTCCCGAGGCTCCCGCTTCCGAGGAGAACGCGTGATGAAGCTCGATATCACCACTCTCGACGGCGACGGCGCCGGGTCCATTGACCTGGACGAGACCATCTTCGGTCTCGAGCCCCGCGCCGACCTTCTCCAGCGTATGGTGCGCTGGCAGCTCGCCAAGCGTCAGGCCGGCACCCATGCGGTCAAGAACCGCTCGGACGTCAACCGGACGCGCAAGAAGCTGTACAAGCAGAAGGGCACCGGTAACGCTCGTCACGGCGCTGCCTCCGCTCCGCAGTTCCGCGGCGGTGGACGTGCCTTCGGCCCGGTCGTGCGCAGTCATGCCCATGACCTCCCGAAGAAGGTGCGTGCCCTCGCTCTTCGCCACGCCCTCTCGGCGAAGGTGAAGGCCGAGACCTTGATCATCGTGGACGACGTGACGCTCGCCGAAGGCAAGACCCGGAACCTGGTCGAGCGCTTCGAGAAGATGGGCCTGTCCAGCGCGCTGATCATCAGCGGTGCTGAGGTCGACGTGAACTTCGGTCGCGCCGCCCGCAACATCCCGCAGATCGACGTCCTGCCGGTCCAGGGCATCAACGTCTACGACATCCTGCGTCGCGACAAGCTCGTGCTGACGCGCGCAGCGATCGATGCGCTGGAGGCGCGATTCAAATGAGTGCCGATCCGCGCCACTACGACATCATCGTCTCCCCGGTCATCACCGAGAAGGCGACGAACCTCACCGAACAGAACAAGGTCGTCTTCCGGGTCTCCCCGAAGGCTACCAAGCCGCAGATCAAAGAGGCGGTCGAGAAGCTGTTCGACGTCAAGGTCACGGGCGTGAACACGCTCGTCACCAAGGGCAAGAAGAAGATTTTCCGCGGGCTTCGCGGACAGCGTTCGGACGTGAAGAAAGCGATCGTGACCCTCGCCGAGGGTGAGACGATCGACGTCACGACCGGGCTCTGACACGAAAAGCGTTAGGATCAAGCCGATGGCCTTGAAGACATTCAAACCGGTCACGCCGAGCCTTCGCCAGCTCGTGCTCGTCGACCGCCGTGAGCTCTACAAGGGCAAGCCGGTCAAGAAGCTCACCGAGGGCAAGTCGTCCTCGGGCGGCCGCAACAACCTCGGTCGCATCACCGTCCGCTTCCGCGGCGGTGGTCACAAGCGCACCCTGCGCAACGTCGATTTCAAGCGGCGCGAGCAGCTCGGCGTCGCCGCGACGGTGGAGCGGATCGAGTACGATCCCAACCGTACGGCGTTCATCGCGCTCATCACCTATCCGGACGGCGTGCAGAGCTACATCCTGGCTCCCCAGCGTCTGTCGCCGGGCGACACGGTGATCGCGGCCGAACAGGTCGACGTGAAGCCGGGCAATGCCGGACCGGTCGGCAACATGCCGGTGGGGACGATCGTCCACAATATCGAGCTGAAGATCGGCAAGGGCGGCGCGATTGCCCGTTCCGCCGGCAACTACGCTCAGATCGTCGGGCGCGACCAGGGTTATGTCACGCTGCGCCTGAATTCGGGTGAACAGCGCCTGGTGCACGGTCAGTGCTTCGCCAGCATCGGTGCGGTGTCGAACCCGGACCACATGAACATCTCGCTCGGCAAAGCCGGTCGCAACCGCTGGCTCGGCAAGCGCCCGCACGTTCGCGGCGTTGCCATGAACCCGGTCGATCACCCGCACGGCGGTGGTGAGGGTCGCACCTCGGGCGGCCGTAATCCGGTCACGCCCTGGGGCGTGCCCACCAAGGGAAAGAAGACCCGCTCCAACAAGCGGACCGATGTCTTCATTCTCGCCAGCCGTCACAACCGCAAGAAGTAACCCTCATGGCACGCTCGCTCTGGAAGGGGCCGTTCATCGACGGCTACCTCCTCAAGAAGGCTGAGACCGCTCGCGGATCCAGCCGCAACGAAGTCATCAAGATCTGGAGCCGTCGCTCCACGATCCTGCCGCAGTTCGTCGGGCTCACCTTCGGTGTGCACAACGGACAGAAGCATATCCCGGTCTATGTGTCCGAGGAGATGGTCGGTCATAAGTTCGGCGAGTTCTCGCCGACCCGTACCTTCCACGGCCACGCAGCCGACAAGAAGGCGAAGAGGCGCTGAGATGGGCAAGCAAGCCACCCCCCGCGCGCTCCCCGAGAACGAAGCGAAGGCCGTCGCGCGCATGCTGCGCGTGAGCCCTCAGAAGCTCAATCTCGTTGCGCAACTCATCCGCGGTAAGAAGGTCGAGTCGGCTTTGGCCGACCTGGAATTCTCCCGCAAGCGGATCGCCCGCGAGGTCAAGAAGTGCCTCGAGAGCGCCATCGCTAATGCCGAGAACAATCATGACCTCGATGTCGACGATCTCGTCGTCTCCGAGGCCTTCGTCGGCAAGGCACTCGTGCTCAAGCGTTTCCATGCTCGTGCACGTGGCCGCGGCGCCCGCATCCTGAAGCCCTTCGCGAACCTCACCATCGTGGTGCGCGAAGTCCCGACCGCCGAAGCGGCGTGAGGAGGACCTGATGGGCCAGAAAGTCAATCCGATCGGTCTTCGGCTCGGTATCAACCGGACCTGGGACTCCCGCTGGTTCGCCCAGAAGGGTGAATACGCGAAGCTCATGCACGAGGACGTCGCTATCCGCGCCGCCCTCATGAAGCAGCTTAAGCAGGCTGCCGTTTCCAAGATCGTCATCGAGCGTCCGCACCGGAAGTGCCGCGTCACCATTCACTCGGGTCGTCCCGGCGTGGTGATCGGCAAGAAGGGCGCGGATATCGAGAAGCTGCGCAAGCTCGTCGGCACCCTGACCAAGGCCGACGTGACGATCAACATCGTCGAGGTGCGCAAGCCCGAGATCGACGCCACCCTGGTGGCCGATTCGATTGCCCAGCAGCTCGAGCGCCGTGTCGCCTTCCGTCGTGCCATGAAGCGCGCCGTGCAGTCGGCCATGCGTCTCGGTGCCGAAGGCATCCGGATCAATTGCTCGGGTCGTCTCGGCGGCGCTGAGATCGCTCGTCAGGAATGGTACCGCGAAGGTCGTGTCCCGCTGCATACCCTGCGCGCGGATGTCGATTACGGCGTGGCGACCGCCTTCACGACCTACGGGACGTGCGGAATCAAGGTGTGGGTGTTCAAGGGCGAAATCCTTGAGCACGACCCGATGGCGCAGGACAAGCGCGCTCAGGAAGAAGGCGGCCGTTCGGGCGGACGTCGCGAGCGCGATGGCGAGGGTGGCCGCGAGCGCGGCCGGCGCGAACACGCTTAAAGCGTGATCGCGTACGCCCGTTAGCCATAGAAGGTGTTGAGAGGCTGCCATGTTGCAACCCAAGAAGACCAGGTTTCGTAAGCAGTTCAAGGGTCGCATCCACGGTGCGGCCAAGGGCGGCTTCGACCTCAATTTCGGGACCTTCGGCCTCAAGGCCGTGGAGCCCGAGCGCGTCACCGCACGTCAGATCGAGGCGGCCCGCCGCGCGATCACCCGTGAGATGAAGCGTCAGGGCCGTGTCTGGATCCGGATCTTCCCGGACGTCCCGGTCACGGCAAAGCCCACCGAAGTCCGCATGGGCTCCGGTAAGGGTGCACCCGAGTTCTGGGCTGCCCGCGTGCATCCCGGACGTATCATGTTCGAAGTCGACGGCGTCGCCGAGGACATCGCCAAAGAGGCTCTCCGCCTCGGTGCGGCGAAGCTCCCGATCCGCACGCGCGTCGTTCAGCGCATCGCTGACTAAGGGGAGGGGATCATGAAGTCGTCACAGAGACAGTCGGATCTGGCCGCCCTGTCGCCCGATCAGCTGAACGATGAGCTGCTGAACCTGAAGAAGGAGCAGTTCAACTTACGCTTCCAGGGCGCCACCGGCCAGCTCGAGAACGTCGCCCGCGTCCGTGAGGTCCGCCGCGATATCGCCCGCGTTCGCACTCTCCAGCGTCAGAAGACGCTGAAGTCCGCGCAGGCCTGAGGAGTACACCATGCCGAAGCGCGTATTGCAGGGCGTCGTCGTCAGCGACAAGGGCGAGAAGACCATCGTCGTGAAGGTGGAGCGTCGCTTCACCCATCCGGTGATGAAGAAGACCGTCCGTCGTTCGAAGAATTACCACGCCCACGACGAGACGAACGTCGCCAAGGTCGGCCAGACCGTGTCGATCGAAGAGTGCCGTCCGTTCTCGAAGACCAAGACCTGGAAGCTCATCGAAGGTGGCGCTGCCACTGTGGAATCACCTTCCGCCGAAGCGTGAGACCGATGCAGTGTCGTTAAAGCGGGCGCAGTTTCTGCGCCCGCTTTTTTGCGTCTTATTTCGACTCGCGAAGAACCAGCGATTCATCGAGGCGCATGGGCCTCTGTCGGTCGCACCGCACGGCCGATGAAGCGTGCTCGAAACATTCGACTTCGACCGCGAACACCTGTTCAGTTCCGCCGAGCGTTCGGTTCCACCATTCAACGCGTACCACCGACGGCGCCCGTCAGGATGGCTGTCGGCGTCGGAGACGGCCGTTCGGGCACTTTCATGAAGACCCGGCCTGGATTGCTGTCTGCAGCGCAGCTGCGCGTCTTTGCTCTTGCGCAGCGCCTCCCTCTCTAGTAATAGGCCGTCCTTCGCGACATGCAAAAGGGTGTTCACACCCTGGACCGCGGTGACCGCGCCGGCGTTGAGAAACGCCGAATGCGCGGTCCTTCTATATGAGCCGGGGACATCAGATCCCCATCAGACGTCGTCCGCCGGACAATACCGTCCGTGTGCGGAAACCCGTCTGAAACAAGGAAAGGTCACTCTCGTGATCCAGATGCAGACGAATCTGGACGTCGCCGACAATTCTGGTGCGCGTCGCGTGATGTGCATCAAGGTTCTCGGCGGGTCGAAGCGCAAGTATGCCGGTGTCGGCGATATCATCGTCGTCTCGGTGAAGGAGGCCATTCCCCGCGGCCGCGTGAAGAAGGGCGACGTCATGAAGGCCGTCGTCGTTCGCACCGCCAAGGAAGTGAAGCGCGCCGACGGATCCGTGATCCGGTTCGACAAGAACGCCGCTGTCCTGATCAACAATCAGAAAGAGCCGATCGGCACCCGTATCTTCGGACCCGTGCCGCGCGAGTTGCGCGCCCGGAACCACATGAAGATCATCTCGCTCGCTCCGGAGGTGCTGTGATGGCTGCCAAGGTCAAGAAGGGCGACAAGGTCGTCATTCTCACCGGTCGCGACAAAGGTCGCTCCGGCGAGGTCATCCAGGTGATGCCGAAGGAAGACCGTGCGCTCGTGCGCGGGGTCAATCTGGTCAAGAAGCACCAGAAGCAGACGCAGAACCAGGAAGGCGGCATCATCTCCAAGGAAGCCGCGATTCATCTGTCCAACATCGCGATCGCCGACCCGAAAGACGGTCAGCCGACGCGCGTTGGTTTCCGCATTCTCGACGACGGCCGCAAGGTCCGGTTCGCCAAGCGCTCGGGGGATCTGATCGATGGCTGAGAAGAACAACGACGCGTACACCCCTCGTCTGCGCAAGCACTACGATGAGGTCGTCCGCCAGAAGCTGATCGAAGAGTTCGGCTACAAGAACCCCATGCAGGTTCCGGTCATCGAGAAGATCGTGATCAACATGGGCGTCGGCGAGTCCACCGCCGATTCCAAGAAGGCCTCCATCGCAGCCGGCGACCTTGCGCTGATCGCCGGCCAGAAGCCGGTCATCACCAAGGCCCGCAAGGCCATCGCGACCTTCAAGGTCCGCGAAGGCATGCCGATTGGCTGCAAGGTCACCCTGCGCAAGCACCGGATGTACGAGTTCATGGACCGCCTGATCACCATCGCGCTTCCGCGCGTTCGTGACTTCCGCGGCCTGAACCCCCGTTCGTTCGACGGCAACGGCAATTACGCGTTGGGCCTCAAGGAGCACCTGGTGTTCCCGGAGATCTCCTACGACAAGGCCGATGCCACCTGGGGCATGGACATCGTGATCCAGACATCGGCCCGTACCGATGCCGAGGCACGTGCGCTCCTCTCGCAATTCCGATTCCCGTTCCGGCAGTAAGTGCTGAAAAGCGCTTAGACGCGGACACTGGAGAGAGACATGGCAAAGAAAAGCTCAGTCGAGAAGAATAATCACCGCAAGGAACTGGTGAAGCGGTTCGCCGCCAAGCGTAAGGCCCTCCTTGCGACCGCCAACAACGAAAGCATCGAGATGGAGGAGCGCTTCGAAGCTCGCCTCAAGCTCGCGGAACTGCCCCGCAACTCGTCGGCGACCCGTATCCGCAATCGTTGCGGCATGACGGGACGTCCCCGCGCCTTCTACCGCAAGATGGGCATCTCGCGTGTGGCGCTTCGGGAACTTGGCAACCGGGGTCTCATTCCCGGTCTGGTCAAGTCGAGCTGGTAAGGAGCAGGCACCATGGTCAACGATCCCGTGGGTGATATGCTCACCCGCATCCGCAACGGCCAGATGCGCCGCCGCAACGTCGTTCAGACGCCCGGCTCGCGTCTCCGTGCAAGCGTTCTCGACGTCCTCAAGGCTGAGGGCTACATCCGCGATTACGCAACGACCGATTTCGGCAACGGCCGTACCGAGTTCTCGATCGAGCTCAAGTACTATGACGGCCAGCCCGTCATCCGCTCGATCCAGCGCGTTTCGAAGCCCGGCCGCCGCGTCTATTCGGCCGTGAGCGAACTTCCCCGCGTCGCCGACGGCCTCGGCGTCACCATCGTGTCCACCCCGCAGGGCGTCATGGCCGACCACGAGGCGCGTGAGCGCAACGTTGGCGGCGAAGTGCTCTGCAAGGTGTTCTGATCTCGGACTTGGAGGAAAGGCTATGTCTCGCGTAGGCAAGAAGCCCGTTCCCGTCCCGTCCGGTGTGACGGCCACGGTGACCGGTCAAACGGTGAAGATGAAGGGCTCCAAGGGCGAGCTCCAGTATATCGTCCCCAACGTGGTGGACGTGAAGTTCGAGGACGGTGCCGTCTCGGTGCTGCCCAAGAACCAGACCAAGGAGGCCCGCTCGCTGTGGGGCACCTCCCGGGCCCAGGTGGCGAACCTCGTCGAGGGCGTCTCCAAGGGTTTCGAGAAGAAGCTCGAGATCACCGGCGTTGGCTATCGTGCCGCCATGGCCGGCAAGGCCCTCAAGCTCTCCCTCGGCTACAGCCACGACATCGAGTACGAGATCCCCGTTGGGATCACGATCGCGGTGCCCAAGCCCACCGAGATCGTCATCTCCGGCATCGACCGGCAGGTGGTGGGACAGGTGGCAGCCGAGATTCGCGACTATCGTGGTCCCGAGCCCTACAAGGGCAAGGGCGTGCGGTACGCGGGTGAGTTCATCTTCCGCAAGGAAGGCAAGAAGAAGTAAGGGCCGGCCATCATGTCACGCAAAATCGATGCACTCGACCGCCGCAAGGCGCGTGTGCGCCGCGCGCTGCGGGCGGCGGCGAATGGACGGCCCCGGCTTTCGGTGTTCCGTTCCTCCAAGCAGATCTACGTCCAGGTCATCGACGACGCCGAGGGCAAGACCCTCGCCGCCGCTTCGACCCTCGACAAAGATCTCCGCTCGGGCCTGAAGACCGGTGCCGATACGGCAGCGGCAGCGGCCGTCGGCAAGCTCGTCGCCGAGCGCGCCAAGGCTGCCGGAGTCACCAAGGTGATCTTCGACCGTTCGGGCTACATCTATCACGGGCGCGTCAAGGCGCTCGCCGACGCCGCCCGTGAGGGTGGCCTCGAGTTCTAAAATCAGGCGGGGAGGGGCGGCGCAGGCCGTCCCTCGGACAAGCTATCAAGCGAGCGGGCTCCGCCGCCCGCGTCAGTGAGACAGGATTCAAACATGGCACGTGAACGGGAAGGCGGGGGCCGCGGCCGCCGCGATGAGCGCGAGGAGCGCGACAGCGAATTCGTGGACAAGCTCGTCCACATCAACCGCGTCGCCAAGGTGGTGAAGGGTGGTCGTCGCTTCGGCTTCGCTGCTCTCGTCGTCGTCGGCGACCAGAAGGGTCGCGTCGGCTTCGGCCACGGTAAGGCGCGCGAAGTGCCTGAGGCGATCCGCAAGGCAACGGAAGCGGCCAAGCGCGGTCTCGTCCGCGTCGCTCTGCGCGAAGGTCGTACCCTTCACCACGACGTCTACGGACGTCACGGCGCGGGTAAGGTCATTCTCCGCGCTGCGCCGCAGGGTACCGGCATCATCGCCGGCGGTCCGATGCGCGCCGTCTTCGAGACGCTGGGCATGCAGGACGTCGTGGCGAAGTCGCTCGGTTCGTCGAACCCCTACAACCTCGTCCGTGCCACCTTCGAGGCGCTGAAGAACGAGGACAGCCCGCGCGCCGTCGCGGCCCGTCGGGGTCTCAAGGTGTCGACGCTTCAGGCTCGCCGTCGCGATGCCGATCCTTCTGACCTGTCCGAAGCCGCAGTCGCTTAAGGGGAGGGTGCAATGGCAACTAAGACTCTCCGCGTCGAGCAGATCGGCTCGCCCATCCGCCGCGAGGGCGACCAGCGTGCGACGCTGATCGGCCTTAAGCTCAACAAGCTGCACCGGGTCGCTACGCTGGAGGATACCCCCTCCGTGCGCGGCATGATCCGCAAGGTGCATCACCTCGTGCGCGTCCTCGACGACGCGGCCTGAGGGAGGGCATCATGAAACTGAACGAAATCCACGATAACGACGGCGCAACCAAGAACCGGATGCGCGTCGGCCGGGGCATCGGCTCCGGCAAGGGCAAGACCGCTGGTCGCGGCGTCAAGGGTCAGAAGGCCCGTACCGGCGTCTCGATCAAGGGCTTCGAGGGCGGTCAGATGCCGCTTCACCGTCGCCTGCCCAAGCGCGGCTTCAACAACCTGTACTCCACGGACCTAAACGAGGTGAACCTCGGACGCGTCCAGCAGGCTGTCGATGCCGGCCGTCTCGATGCTTCCGCCGTGGTCACGGTGGAGACCCTCATCGCCGCCGGCATCATCGCCCGTCCCCGTGACGGCGTGAAGCTGCTCGGCGTCGGCGAACTGACCGCGAAGCTCTCCCTCGAGGTCACCCGCGCTTCGAAGTCGGCCGTCGAGGCTGTCGAGAAGATCGGCGGTTCGGTGAACGTCGCTTACGGTGCCGGCATCTCCACCCGCGGCAAGCCGTCCGCGGAGTAAGTCTTCCGACGCCGCTGTTGCGTAGCGTCGGGGCAGACTTTAAGTCGAAGCTCTGAGCGGCGGCCCGTGCGACCTGCGCGTGGCCGCCGTTTCAGTTTGTTCGGGGGTCCTTCAATCCCCCATCTGGATCGATCTCAGGAACCGGTGCCATGGCCTCAGCCGCCGAGCAGCTTGCCGCGAACCTCAATTTCGGGGCCATCGCCAAGGCCGACGAGCTCAAGAAGCGGATCTGGTTCACGCTGGGTGCGCTCGTCGTGTTCCGGCTCGGCACCTACATCCCGATTCCCGGCATCGACCCCGAGCAATTCGCGCGGAACTTCCAGCAGCAGGCCGGTGGCGTGCTCGGCTTGTTCAACATGTTCTCCGGCGGTGCCGTCGAGCGCATGGCGATCTTCGCGCTCAACATCATGCCGTACATCTCGGCCTCCATCATCATTCAGCTTCTCACCTCGGTGATCCCGAGCCTCGAATCGCTGAAGAAAGAGGGTGAGTCCGGCCGGAAGGTCATCAACCAATACACCCGCTACCTCACGGTCGTGCTGGCACTGGTTCAGAGCTGGGGCATCGCCTTTGGCTTGCAGAGTTCGAGCGCCGCGATCGATCCGGGACCGTTCTTCATCCTGTCCACGGTGATCACGCTCACGGGCGGAACGCTGTTCCTGATGTGGATCGGCGAGCAGATCACATCACGCGGCATCGGTAACGGGTCGTCGCTCATCATCTTCGCCGGCATCGTCGCGCATCTGCCCACCGCCATCGTGGGAGCCCTCGAGCTGAGCCGGACAGGCGCGCTGTCGGCGGCCGTCATCCTCGGCGTCGGCTTTGCCGCCATCGCCCTCGTCTACTTCATCGTGTTCATGGAGCGGGCTCAGCGCCGGCTCCTGATCAACTACCCCAAGCGCCAGGTTGGTAACCGCATGTACGAGGGTCAGACCTCGTTCCTGCCGCTGAAGCTGAACACGGCCGGCGTGATCCCGCCGATCTTCGCCTCGTCGCTGCTGCTGCTTCCCGCCACGGTGGCGAGCTTCTCGGCCAATAACGGCGGCACCGGCGTGCTGGCCACGATCACCACCTATCTCGGCCATGGTCGGCCGCTCTACATGGTTCTCTACGCGGCGCTGATCATCTTCTTCGCGTTCTTCTACACGGCGGTGGTCTTCAACCCGCAGGAGACGGCGGACAATCTGAAGAAGCAGGGCGGCTTCATTCCCGGCATTCGTCCGGGTGAGCGCACGGCGACGTTCATCGACAAGGTTCTGACGCGCATCACGTTGATCGGCGCTCTGTATTTGACCTTTGTCTGCCTTGTGCCGGAGATCCTGGCCTCCTACGCATCGGCGAGCCTCGGGTTCGGCGGTACCTCGCTCCTCATCGTCGTTTCCGTGACGATGGATACGGTGGCGCAGGTCCACGGCCATCTGATGGCCCACCAGTATGAGGGCCTCGTGAAGAAGGCGAAGCTGCGCGGCGCCACGCGCCGTCGCTGAAGCCGGCTCGACGAGCTCGATCGATCGGGGCGATGCTGGTCCAGGCATCGCCTCTCTACGCCCATGATGCCCGAACCATAACGCCCGATGCGGCCACCGGACGAGGACAACGACGCTATGCGGATCATTCTGCTCGGACCACCTGGAGCCGGTAAGGGAACCCAGTCGGCCCGAATCGTCGAGCGTTTCGGCATTCCGCAGCTTTCCACGGGCGACATGCTGCGCGCGGCGGTAGCTGCCGGCACTCCTGTCGGTCTCGAAGCGAAGTCGATCATGGAGAGCGGTGGCCTGGTCCCGGATTCCGTGGTGGTGGGGATCGTCGCCGACCGGATCGAAGAGGCCGATGCGCGTCCGGGCTTCATTCTCGACGGTTTCCCCCGCACTGTTGAGCAGGCAGCTGCCCTCGACAGGATGCTGGCCGACAAGAACCTGTCCCTCGATGCCGTGATCGAATTCGCGGTGAACGAGGAAATCCTGGTGGGCCGCATTGCCAAGCGGGCCGCCGAGACCGCTGCTCGTGGAGAGCCGGTGCGCAAGGACGACACCCCCGACGTGTTCAAGACGCGCCTCGCCGCCTTCCGGGCACAGACCGCGCCGCTGTCGGCTTATTATTCGAGCCTCGGCATGCTCCGGACCATCGACGGGATGAATCCGGTCGATGAGGTCACCAGCGAAGTGATGGCCGTGCTCGAACCGTTGGCCAGCGCGACCGCCTCCTGAATTTACCGTCCGATGGACGTTGACAAGATCTGCGGCCCGCGCTAGCAGGCCGTTATTCGTCCATACGCAATGGGTCTGGAGTGTCTCGGTTCAAGAGACGCTGCGGGCCGATTTGTCGTTATGGGCGGCGCGCAGGGGCCGGCCTCCACCGGACGCGCGTGACACAGCAGGGCCGGACCGCAGCGTCCGAGCGCCCGATGGAGTAGACCTTGGCCCGTATCGCAGGCGTCAACATCCCGACCAACAAGCGCGTCGTCATCGCGCTCCAGTATATTCACGGCATCGGCGCGAAGAAGGCCGAAGAGATCACCGGCAAGGTCGGCATTCCCGCCGAGCGCCGCGTGAACCAGCTGACCGACGCCGAAGTGCTGTCGATCCGCGAGACGATCGACCGCGATTACATCGTGGAGGGCGATCTGCGCCGCGAAGTGTCGATGAACATCAAGCGCCTGATGGATCTTGGCTGCTACCGCGGCCTCCGTCACCGCCGCAATCTGCCCGTCCGCGGTCAGCGTACGCATACCAATGCGCGCACCCGCAAGGGCAAGTCGAAGCCGATCGCCGGCAAGAAGAAGTAATTTTTCGAGATTGGGAGGCAGCGCTTCGCTCTGCCTCCCTTCTGTCGCGTCGGGTGGCCCGCTATCGGCAGCCCGTATGGCGGCACGGTCATCCAGAGCCGCGCTGCCAGCACCGCAAAAATCCCGAGCGCCTGGAATGACGGGCGCGCCTGAAGGACGAGACGAGAGACAATGGCTAAGGAAGCAACCCGCATTCGCCGCCGCGAACGCAAGAACATCGTGTCGGGCGTGGCCCATGTGAACGCCTCGTTCAACAACACGATGATCACCATCACCGACGCGCAGGGCAACACCATCTCCTGGTCGTCCGCTGGCGCCATGGGCTTCAAGGGTTCGCGTAAGTCGACCCCTTACGCCGCCCAGGTCGCTGCCGAAGACGCCGCCCGCAAGGCTTCCGAGCACGGCATGCGTACGCTCGAGGTCGAGGTGTCCGGTCCCGGTTCGGGCCGTGAATCCGCTCTTCGCGCTCTGCAGGCCGCCGGCTTCACCGTCACCTCGATCCGCGACGTGACGTCGATCCCGCATAACGGCTGCCGTCCGCGCAAGCGTCGTCGCGTCTAAGTCGATTCGTCGATCTGCCCTTGGGTTTGAAAGCGGAGAAGCGTGTGTCCGATGCCGTGAAGGCGCTCCCCGGCGTGTTGCGCTGGAGCCTTGGCGATCTGACCGTCACCGTTCTGAATGACGGTTACCTTCAAGGCTCCCTCGATCTCGTCACCGGGATCGGGGCGGACGAGGCCGGCTCGCTTCAGGCGGCCGGCTTTCGCGCGCAGGCCCCTCGGATCACGCTGAACGCCTATCTGATCGAAGCGCCCGGTCGGAAGCCGATCCTCATCGATTCGGGGATGGGCCATTTCGGTGGCGATACGCTCGGTCGGGTGCCCGCGGCGCTTGCCGCAACGGGTGTCCGCCCGGACGATATCGAGACGGTGCTGCTCACGCATCTTCACCCCGACCATGCCGGTGGCTTGATCCATGAGGATGGGTCGGCCACCTATGCCAATGCGGAACTCGTCCTTCATCAGGCCGAAGCCGCTCATTGGCTTGCGGACGATGCGATCTCGCGGGCTCCCGAGGGGGCCCGCCCGTATTTCGAGAACGCCCAGAAGGCGGTGGCGCCGTATTCCGGTCGCGTGCGGACGATGACTGGCGGTGAGGTCCTTCCGGGCATCACGGCGGTCGCCCTGCCGGGGCATACGCCTGGCCATACGGGTTTTCGTATCGTGTCGGGCTCGGCATCGCTTCTGATGTGGGCCGACATCATCCATCTGCCGGCGATCCAGTTCAAGCGTCCGGAGGCCACGATGGTCTTCGACGTCGATCCGGACGAGGCGAGGGCGGTGCGCGAGCGGATGCTGGACGAAGCCTCGAGCGAGAGAACCTTCGTCACCGGCGGACATCTGGAGTTTCCGGCGCTGGGCTACGTGGCGCGGGATGGAGGGGCTTACAGCTTCGTCCCGGAACTTTGGGTCGCGGCCCACTAACCGCCCGCCGCTTCGCGGGCACATGTTTTTCGAGACCGAGCCGTGCAAGGCGATGCGCGGGAAGGGCTCAGGGACCGACCACGTCAGTGGCTCGTGTCGGAATTGCGAGAGGTAGGACCGTGGTCATACAGAAGAACTGGCAAGAGCTCATCAAGCCGAACAAGCTCCAGGTTTCGACCGGGCACGACCCCAAGCGGGTCGCCACCGTCGTCGCCGAGCCCCTCGAGCGCGGCTTCGGCACCACCCTCGGCAACTCCCTTCGCCGGGTCCTGCTGTCGTCGCTCCAGGGCGCGGCCGTGACCTCGGTCCAGATCGACGGCGTTCTCCACGAATTCTCGTCGATCCCCGGCGTGCGTGAGGACGTGACCGACATCGTCCTCAACATCAAGACCATCGCGATCCGGTCTCAGACGGAAGCCCCCAAGCGCCTGACGCTGCGCAAGACCGGCCCCGGCACCGTGACCGCGGGCGATATCGCCGCCGTTGGCGACATCCAGATCCTCAATCCCGACCTCGTCATCTGCACCCTCGATGACGGCGCCGAGATCCGGATGGAATTCACCGTCGCCACCGGCAAGGGCTACGTCCCGGCCGAGCGCAACCGTCCCGAGGATGCCCCCATCGGCCTCATCCCGGTCGATGCGCTGTTCTCTCCCGTCACCAAGGTGTCCTACCGCATCGAGACCACCCGCGAGGGCCAGGATCTCGACAAGGACAAGCTGACGATGACGATCGAGACCAATGGCGCCGTGTCGCCGGAAGATGCGCTGGCTTATGCCGCTCGCATCATCCAGGACCAGCTCCAGGTGTTCGTGAACTTCGAGGAGCCCCGCAAGGAAGAGGCGCAGCCGCTCGCGCCGCAGCTCCCCTTCAACCCGGCCCTGCTCAAGAAGGTCGACGAGCTCGAACTGTCGGTGCGTTCGGCGAACTGCCTGAAGAACGACAACATCGTCTATATCGGCGACCTCATCCAGAAGTCGGAGGGCGAGATGCTGCGCACCCCGAATTTCGGCCGCAAGTCGCTGAACGAGATCAAGGAAGTTCTGGCCGCGATGGGTCTCCATCTCGGTATGGACATCCCCGGCTGGCCGCCGGAGAACATCGAAGACCTCGCCAAGCGCTTCGAAGAGCACTACTAGCCGACATACGACGTCATTCCGGGGCTGCGCAGCAGAGCCCGGAATGACGCGGCGAATGAGGCGGGCCGGGTTCGGCAAGCTTCCCAGCAAACAGAATCCCGCCGCGGGGTCATGCGGAATGAACAGCCCCGATCATGGGGCGCTCGGCCGTACCGTGGCACGGCGGCCAGTCAAACAAGGAACAGCCAAATGCGTCATGGATTTCGCGGTCGTCGCTTCAACCGCACCACCGAACACCGCAAGGCGATGTTCGCCAACATGTCCGCCGCGCTGATCAAGCACGAGCAGATCATCACCACGCTTCCGAAGGCCAAGGATCTTCGTCCGGTCATCGAAAAGCTGATCACGCTGGGCAAGATCGACAGCCTGCATACGCGCCGCCTCGCCATGTCGCAGATCCGCGACGAGGCCATGGTCCGCAAGCTCTTCGCCGTCCTCGGCCCGCGCTACAATGCCCGTCCGGGCGGCTACTGCCGCATCATGAAGGCCGGCTTCCGTTACGGCGACAACGCTCCGCTCGCCGTGATCGAGTTCGTGGATCGCGATGTCGATGCCCGTGGCCTGGATTCGGGTCCGTCGCAGGTCTCCGACGCGGCGTAAGCCTCAGCTTCACCCATCAGACGACGAAAAGGCGGCCGAAAGGCCGCCTTTTTTCATGATCTCTACGGGATGGGAATGTCGGTGCCTGGCCCCCGATGCCCCATGGCGGGTCTCGGGGGAGGGGACGTGTTGATCTTACGCGTCTGCGACGAGCATCCCGGAGACCAGTGCCGCCAAGTCGGCCGAATCGAAGGGCTTACGCAGAACAGGCAGATCGTCGGGGATCGGGATCGCCTCCGCATGTCCGGTGACAATGAGGATGGGAACGTCGGACCAGCGCCGCCTTACGATTTCCGCGAGTTCGACACCCGTCATCCCCGGCATGGCGAGATCCGCCACGATGAGATCGAACGAGGCGCGCTCCAGCAGGGCGACCGCCGCCGCCCCGTCGGCCGCCTCGGTCTCGGTGTAACCGAACGTGCTGAGGAAGGACGCGGTGACGTGGCGGACCTCGGCATCGTCATCCACCACGAGAATGCGCGCCGGGCTCGCGGCCCCCATGGCCGTCACGGCGGCGCGCTGGGTCTTTTCCTCGGCCGCCTCCGCACGGGGGAGGAACAGATCGACCCGCGTGCCCTTGCCCACGTCGCTCGTGATCCGAAGCTTGCCCTGCGACTGCTGGGTCAGCCCGAACACCATCGCGAGGCCGAGCCCGGTGCCCTGTCCGATCGACTTAGTGGTGAAGAACGGTTCGCAGACCCGCGCCAGGATCTCGGGTGGGATACCCATCCCCGTATCGCTGATCGCCACGGTCACGTAGTCGCCCGCCGCCAAATCGGGGTCGTCGGTCACCCGTGCCGCGCCCGTGGCGATGGAGATCGTTCCACCCTCCGGCATGGCGTCACGCGCGTTGATGCAGAGGTTGAGAATGGCGAGTTCCAGCTGATCGGGATCGACGATGGCCGCCGGATGCACGGCGTCGAGATCGGTCGTCACCGTGACGAGACCGCCTAGGCTGCCCTTGAGCAATACGTCCATTCCGGCGACGAGGGCATTCACGTCGACCGAGCGAGGGCGCAGGTCGCGCGCGCGGCTGAAGCTGAGAAGCCGCTTCGTCAGGGACGCGCCGCGTTGCGCAGCCTGTGCCGCGTTGGTGACGAGGCGCTGGACCCTTGGCTGGTCGACGATCTTGGGGCCCACGAGTTCGAGGCTGCCGAGGATCGCCGTGAGGAGATTGTTGAAGTCATGCGCGATCCCGCCGGCGAGGGTGCCGAGCGCCTGCATCTTGTCCGACTGGCGCAGCCGTGCCTCGAGATTCTTCTGTTCGGTGACGTCCCGTTCGATCGTCGCCAGATGGGTGATGGCGCCGGCGGCACCGCGAATCGGCACGCGGGTGACATGGCTCCACCGCTCCGCCCCGACCGGGCCTTCGGCGGACACCGTCTCTGATATGCTCCCACTCGCGATGGCGGCGCGGTCGGCGTCACGCGTGGCGCTTTCGCCGTTGGGCGTGCCTTCGATCTCGTCCCTGGTGCGTCCGAGGCATTCGGCGACGGTGTGGCCGAGACGACTGGCCTTCCGCGCGTTGAGACGAATGAACCGTCCCTCCACGTCCTTGAAGGCGATGGCGTCTTCCGCATTGTCGAGGAGCCCGAGCAGGAGGGCGCGCTCGGTGGCGAGGTCGCGGGCGAGGCTGTGCCGTTCGAAGGCCTGGCGGACGGTGGAACGCAGCAGGACGGGGTCCCACGGCTTCGTGACATAGCCAGTGATGCCTCCCCGATTGAGCGCGGCGATGACGGCGCTCATATCGGCATAGCCGGTGAGGAGGATCGCCTGTGCGTCGTGGAAGCCCCGTGCCTCGGCCAGCATGGCGTCGCCGGTAATGCCCGGCATCCGCTGGTCGGACAGGATCACGGCGATGTCCGGGCTCGCCCGGAGGATGTCGAGCGCTTCCGACGGCTTCGTCGTGGTGATGACGGTGTAGTCGTCCTCGAACAGGTCTTCGAGGGCAATCAGGATGTCCGGCTCGTCATCGACGGCGAGAATCGTGCCTTTGGCCATGTCTACGCTGCCTGTCGCGGAATGCCGATCACGAAACAGGCTCCCCCCCCTTCGGCCGTCTCCACGCTAAGCGAGCCGCTATGCGCTTGAACCACGCTATACGCAATCGCAAGACCTAGTCCCGTGCCCGAACCGACGGGTTTCGTCGTGAAGAAGGGCTCGAATATCTTTTCCCGCAGGGTTTCGGGAATACCGGGCCCGGTATCGCTGATGCGGATCACGTCCGTCTCGGGCAATTCCTGGGTGACGATGGAGATGGTGCCGGATTCCGGCATGGCATCGGCGGCATTGCCGAGGATGTTCATGACGACCTGATTGAGGAGGGCGGGGGTGCAATGGATCTCGGGCCGGCCCGAGAAGTCGCGTTCGACGGTAATTCGTGTCCCGAGCTTGTGCTGGATCAGTGCCAGCACCGTCTCGATCGATTCGGGTACGTTGACGAGGGTGCGCTCACCTTCGTCGAGCCGCGAGAACTTGCGCAGGTTCAGGACGAGATCCTGGATGCGCGTGAGGCCCAGGCGCATGGAGCCGACACGGTCGCGGCACTTGGCGAGCGACCGGTGCGACGCGAGTTCCGCCTCGGAATCCGCGATCTCGCCGAGCAGGCGCTCGACCGTGCCCTGATGCGCGAGGATGAAGGCGAGGGGATTGTTGATCTCATGGGCGATGCCGGCCACGAAGCTCGCCGAGGGACGCCATCTTGGCGGCCTGGACCAGCTTGGCCTGGGCATCCGTGAGCTTGCGGTTGGCAGTGGCGAGATCCTGGTTGGCCTGTTCGAGGGCACCCGCCAGGGCGGCACGCGCCTCGGCCGCTTCGGCCTCGGCACGCGCGCGTTCGAGGGCGCGCTCGCGAGCGCCGAACTCGCCGGCGATGCGACGGTCGTCTTCCTCCAGAAGCTTGCGCCGGACCAGGCCCCTGACGCGGATGACGAGGACTTCGCCATCGGCCTTCGAGACCACGTCGTCGGCCCCCGCAGCGTAGGCTTCCACCAGGAAATCCTTGGCCGGCGCGCTGCCGGCGATGCCGACAAGGTGGAACGTCGGCGCTCCCGCCTCCCGCGCCTCGATCCCGGCCGCACGGCGACGGTCGATGGCCCTGCATAGGGCGAGGCCGTCATAGGCGGGGCCGAGGAGGTCGATGGTCACGCAATCGAAGGCGGCATCGGCCTCGTCGAGGGCGGCGAGGGCGGAATCGTGGGTGGCGGCGGTACGGACCTCGTGGCCCTCATGCGCCAGAAGGCCGGCGAGGAAGGTGCGATAGGTCGCACTGCCATCGACCACCAGAACGCGTCCGCGCCGAAACGCCGACACGCCCGGCCCGTCGCCGGGGGCGCTACCGCCATGACGCTCGCGCAGGAGGGCACGGATGCGCAGGATCAGGATGTCCCGGTCGGCGGATTTCGCCACATAGGCGTCGGCACCACTCTCCAGCCCCTGGCGTTCGCCATCGCGGGCGCCCGTGAGCATCAGCAGGGGGAGAGCGCGGGTACGGAGCGACAGGCGCAGCTGGCGGGTGAACTCGTCGCCGTTCATTCCCGGCAAGTGGTGGTCGGCCACGACGAGGTCGGGCAGGCGGGTGTTGAGATGGTCGAGGGCCATTTCGGCCGTGGGACAGCGCTCCACCGAAAAGCCGTGGCTCTCCAGGAGCAGCCGCAGTTCCAGCGCCTGCGTCTCGGAATCCTCCACCAGCAGGATGCGAGGCCGGGGCGCAGTCTCGTCGGGTATGCCGGTCCCGATCATGCGAAGGGGTCCGCCGCGGCGAGGCCCGGGAGAGCGAGCCGGACGAGATGGGGCGCGACCCGGTCGAGCGGGAGGATCGCGGAGGCTCCCGAAAGGCGGATCGCCGCCGCCGGCATGCCGAACACCACGGCGGTGCTCTCGTGTTCGGCGACGGTCTGGGCGCCGGCCTGGCGCATGGCCAGAAGGCCCGTGGCGCCATCCTCGCCCATCCCGGTGAGAAGCACGCCGATGCCGCGCGCGCCGGCATGGCGGGCCACCGAAGCGAACATGACGGTGGCAGCCGGACGTTGGCCACCCACGGGCGCAGCATCCAGGAGGCGGAGGTTTCCGCCGGGCGCCCATTCGAGGTGCCTGTCGCCCGGTGCCACGTAGACATGGCCCGGCTCGGCCCGCTCGCCATCGGCGGCGAGCCTCACCGGCAGGGAGACGACGCCGTTCAGCCAGGAGGCGAAGCCCTCCATGAAGGCCGCCCCCATATGCTGGACCACGAGGATTGGGAGCGGAAACCCATCCGGCAATCCACCGATGACACGGGCGAGGGCAGGCGGGCCGCCGGTGGAGGCGGCGATGGCCAGAACGCTCGCGGCGTCCGAGGCGGCCGAGGGCGCGGCGAAGTCCGACGGCGACAGGGCGGCCGACCGGCGTCCGGCCCATTCCGAGCCGATCGGCCGGCGACGGATCACCGGCACCTCGGCCATGATGCGCAGCTGCGTGCAGATCTCGGTGGAAACGGCGTCGTAGCCGGCATTCGTCGTCGCCACCGGCTTTTCCACCACAGAGAGCGCACCGGCGCGTAGCGCGTTCATAGAGATGCGCAGGGAGGAATCCTCCACCGAATCCGCGATGACCACGATCGGCGTCGGCCGCTCGGCCATGATCCGGCGCGTGGTTTCCAGCCCGTCGATGCCGGGGAGGCGTATATCCATCGAGATGACGTCGGGGCGGGCAGTGGAGAGTGCTGCGAGCGCCTCTTCGCCGGAGGCGACCGCCGCCACCACTTCCAGGCGCGGATCGCGGCCGACGATGTGGCGCAACAGCTCCCGCACCACGAGGGAATCCTCCACCAGCATCACGCGCAGGCGGGCGCCCTGTCTCGTGATCTGAGACGCCTCGACGGATCTCTGTTCGGTGTCACTCACAACAATTGCCCGATCGTATCGAGAAGCTGGCGCTGGTCGAACGTCTGTTTCGTCAGATAAGCATCCGCGCCGAGACCGAGCCCCCGTGCGACATCGTCGGCATCCCCCCGCGAGGTCATCAGGATGAGGGGAAGGCGGGCGAAAGACTCGTCCGCCCGCAGAGCTTTGAGCAGGCCGAACCCGTCGAGGCGCGGCATCTCCACATCGGCCACGACGAGATCCACATGCTCGATCCCGGCGCGGAGGCGGTCGAGCGCATCCTGCCCGTCGACGCAGACGACGACGCGGTAGCCCGCCGATTCCAGAATACCCTTCTCCAAGGTTCGCGTGGTGATGGAATCGTCAACGACCAGGATCGTCGAACGTCGCGGGAGCGCGGCTGTTCCGGTGCGGTCTTCAACAGGCTCTGGCGCAGCGTGATTTGTTTCGGTCGCACGTGCCGCGAGGCCGTCGGGATCGAGGACGAGAACCGGCGTATCGCCGCCCAGGACGACCGTGCCCGAGATCAGGCGCGGATCCGCGCCGATGGGCGGCGCCGGCAGAACGAGGAGGTTTCGGACGTCCCGCAAGGCATCGATCCGCAGCACCCATGACCGGCCGCCCGAGCGCATCAGCACCGCCGTCACCGTGTGTCCCTCGCCCGGGCGGTTCTCCTCGCTCGTCACCCCGACGAGGCTCGCCAGATCCACGAGGGGAAGGGACAGATCCTCGCCGCGCTCCCTCGGCAGACGCACCATGATCCGGCCCATGGCGGTGTAGAGGCACGACCGGTCGAGGCGCAGGAGACGTTCCACGCTGGCGCTCGGCAGGGCGAAGAGCGAGGCACCGACATCGACCAGCAGCAAGGTCCGCCGCGCCGCCGAAAGCGGCAGATGCATGGTCAGCGACGTCCCGGCCGGAACACGCGGCTCGAGCCGGACGCTGCCCCCGAGACGTCGGACCGCGTCGGCGACGACGGAGAGGCCAATGCCCCGGCCGGACAGGGTATCGACGGCGGAGGCGGTGGAGAAGCCGGGCTCGAACACCAGCGCCAGAAGGGTATCGGGGTCGCCGTCGCCGGCCCCGATCAGGCCCCGCGCTCGCGCCGTCGCCTCGATGGCGCGCAGGTCCGGCCCGCGCCCGTCGTCATGGATGCCGAGGACGAGCCGGCCGCCGCGCACGGCGATGTCGAGGGTGATCGAAAGTGCGGGCGGCTTGCCCTGGCGTTCACGCTGCTCGGGCGTCTCCGCGCCGTGGCTCAGGGCGTTGCGCAGGGCGTGGAGGACCGGGTCCTTCAGCGATTGCAGCATGGCGCGGTCGACGGGCAGATCGAGACCGCGCGCGACGACGTCAATCTCGCGACCGGATTCTCGCGCCATGTCGCGGAGCGCACGCGGAAACGCACCGAAGACGGTCTCGGCCGGTACGAGGGTCAGGCGCTCGGCCTCCCGCCCGATCCGGGTGGAGGCCGCTTCCGCCGAGGCGATGATTCCGGTGCGGATCTGGGCGAGCTGCGCCGCATCGCGGGCGAGCGCGAGGAGCGCCGTCTCGAAGCCGCGCAGCTCCGCTCTCATGGCGTCGAGGGTGGATTCCGCCGTCTCGGCATCGGAGGGGCGAGGCCGGGTCGTACCGGATTGCGCCTTGCTCCCGCGAAGGCTCTCGGCCCGGCGCCCGAGGGCGGCGGCATCCCGCTGGAGCCGAGCCAGACCTTCGCCCACCGCGGATTCCGCCCCGAGGGCGCTGGCGAGCTCGTGTGAGGCCCGCGTGAGCGCCTCTACCGCATCCGCCGGCACGCGCAGGAGCACTCCCGGATCGCTGCCGGGCTCGGTGGGAGTCGATGCAGGTTTCTGCAGTCCCGCTTGCGCCGGAACGCTCTCCGCCGGTGGATCGGGATGCCGAGGGGGGAGCTCGCCGGGAGGGTCGGGCTGGGACGGGGAGGGCCCGGCGAGGCAGCGGTCGAGGGACGCGAGCGCATCCGCCGGCATGGCCGGGTCCGCTTCGCCCTTGAGCGCGGCGACATAGGCTTCGATCCGGTCCAGGGCGAGATGGACGGCGCCCGTCGCCTCCCGGTCGAGGGTGCCGTCACCGGCGACGATCCGCTCGAACAGGGTCTCGAGCCGATGCGCCACGGCTTCGACCTTCGGCAGGTCCACGGCCCGCGAGGCGCCCTTCAGGCTGTGCGCCCGGCGGAACACGTCGTTCCAGTCGGGCGGCACGTCCCCGGCCGCACCGGCCAGGGCGGCGCGGATCGCGTCGATATGTTCGCGATGCTCGACCTCGAAGGCCGCGAGGAGCTGCTGGCGGATATCCATGGGTGGCGGTCGCCCGGCCTCTCCCCTCAGTGCCGGTATCGGTCGGCGAGCGTCAGGAGCGCCTGGGCGAGTTCGGTGAGATTGGCGGAGGCCGCTTCCACCTCACGGGTCCCGGCGGCGGTCTGCTGGCTCGCCTGCCGGATGTTCTGGAGGGCCCCCATCACCTGCTCGATTCCGAGTTGCTGCTGGTTGGTGGAGGCGACGATCTGCTGGAAGGTCTGGACGCTCTCCTCGACCTTGGCGGTGATCTCCTCGATGGTCCGCTGGGTCGTGTCCGAGCGGGCCTTGCCCGTGCTCGTGCGCTTGACCGCCTCTTCGGTGAGCATGACCGAGGTGTTGATGCCCCTCTGGATCTCCGACAGGATGGTGCGCACCTGCGCGGTCGCCGCCTTGGCCTGATCGGCCAAAAGCTTCATCTCCGAGGCGACCACGGCGAAGCTCCGGCCGCTCTCACCCGCCGCCGCCGCTTCGATCGCCGCGTTGAGCGCCAGCAGGTGGGTGCGCTCCGAGATGTCGTTGACGGTGGTGATGATCTCGCCGATCGCCTGGGTCTTCTCGCTGAGGGATACGATGTTGCCGGCGACGGCCTCCGCCTGCTCGCGGATGGCATCCATGGCCTTGGCCGTATCGGCGACAGCCCTGAGGCCTGCCCGCGAGATCTGCGCGGTGGATTGGGCCGTAGCGATCACCTCGCTCGCGCGCTTGCCGATCTGGGCTCCGGAATGGGTGATCTCATCCACCGTGGCGGCGGTCTCCTGCACGGCCGCGAACTGCTCCTCGACGCTGGCCGCCTGTTCCTGGGCGGAAGCGCGGATCTCGGCGGCGGCGGCATTGAGGTCGGACGTGGCCGCCCGATTGGTCCGGGCGAGGTCGGCAAGACCCGAGACCATTCTGTTCAAGGTCGATGCGAGACGGCCGATCTCGTCGCCCCCCGTACGGTCGAGGGTGCGGGTCAGGTCGCCCGATCCGACCTGCTCGGCGAAGGCCATGACCTCTTCGAGGGGCTTCACCACGCCCCGGCGGATGAGGCCGGTGACCACGATGCTCAGAAGAACGCACAAGGCGAGGATGAGCACGATGGAAACGAGGCTGCGCTCGTAGATGTCGGTAGCCCGGCGCTGACCGGCATCGATCCCCTGATCGAGCAGGTCGCGGGTGCGGTCGAGATCGCGCAGGAACTCGTCCTGCAGGCGGTTCAGATCGGAGTTGCGAGCCTCCACCCCATCGACATCCTTGGCCGCGATGGCGGAAAGCTGAACTTCGCTGGCGGTCCGCAGCTTCCGGAAATCCGTGGCGGCAATAGTCGCGGATTCACCGAGCCTCTTCCAGATCGCGGCACGCTCCGGCGACGGCGCCGTCGCGGAATAGCCGTCGGCGGTGCGGACGGTATCGACGAGGATAGCCTCGGATTCGGAGGCGACGCGGCGCCAGGTGTCGATGATCGCGGCGATCTCGGTATCGGGCCGGTTGCGCATCAGCGCGGCGATCACGCCGTTGCGCCGAAGGTTGCCGAGGTCACGAGACTTGTTGCCGAGATCGTCGAGCTTGCGCGCGATGGTGAGGTCCCGCGAGACGATCGTCGTCGTGTTGTCGCGGACGGCCCCGATCTGGCTCAGCGCATAGGCGCCCAGTCCGACCATCACCAGGGTGACGACGACGAAGCCGAAGAGGATCCGTTTTCCAATCGAGATCGACACGCTTGGCGATGCTCCGAAACCGCTCGACGGGGAAAGGCCCGGATGAGCCTTACCGTCAGCTTTGAGGCAGGTATCGCCGCAGGAGGCGCGGCAGATCGATGACGACGAAGCCGGCCTCGCCGCCCTGGCGGGCGGCGTCCTGGCCGGGTGCCGGTGCATAGCCCGAAACCGCGTCCGCACCCAAGCCGCCGAGATGAAGCGGGGCACTCGCGAAGGCGCCGTCCACATCGCTGACCGCGAGAACCCGGTCGACGGCGAGGGCGAGCGGCATGATCCCTCCGCGAAGCACGAGGATATGTCCGGCCGAGGCCGGCATGTCGCCAGGCCTGGCCGAGACCGGTCGCCGCAGCGCACCGGACAGGCTGAGGACGCTGACGACGCGACCGGACAGGGCGATAAGACCCAGCAGCTCCGCCGGCGCCCCCGGCACCGGCGTATAGGAACGGGCCGGCACCACCTGCGCCACCGCCTCCAGGGGCAGGCCGTAGCGATCGTCGCCCGACTGGCAGACGAGGAAGGGCGTCATCGCGACCCGAGCCGTGCTCTCCCGTCCACGGCGGGCCAGGGCCACGGTGCGCTCGGCGAGGAGGGTGGCCACGTAGGGATCGACCTCGGCAGTCCCGGCGGGCGGTTCGATCACGATACGGGTTTCCTCATGCGCATGCGGGCGGCATCGGCATTGGCGACCAGTTGCCCGGCGGTCAGGCCGTCTCCTTCCGCCACGGAGGCGTCGGACGGCTGGGCCCGGCCGAAGCGGATGGCGTTGTCGAAGGCGCGATCCGCCTCCGCGTGCCGGCCGATGGCGGCGAGCAGAAGGCCGAGCTGGTAATGCGCCATCGCGAAGCTCCGGTCGAGATAGAGTGCCCCGCGCAATGCCCGCTCGGCCTCGGCCTCGCGCCCGAGCCCATAGGCGAGAAGCCCGTCATAGTAGTGGAGTCGCGCGTCCGTGGGCGTGGCGAGGAGGGCATCGCGGACCATGCGCCAGCCCTCGGCGATCCGACCGGAATCCCCCAAAGCCCGGATCGCATCGAGAACCGTGTCCGGATCTTCGGCTTCGACGGGCTCCGCGAGCGGCGGGATGGTCTCGACGACGGGGGGTGGAAGCGGGACGAATCGCGGCAGTTCGACGACGGGGGGAAACGGCTCCGCGACCGTCACCGGGGGCAGGACGATGGGCGGCGCGGGAGGCGTGACGGCGACGGCATCGCCGCCGAGCGGTCGGTAGGCCACCGTACCGGGCAGGTTCATGGGCTGCAGCGTGCCGGCGAAGGCCGGGTTCGGCTCGGCATGGCCGATGAGCAACCAGCCATCCGGCACAAGCCGGCGTCCCAGGGCGCGCACGATTCCGAGGACAGCATCGGCCTGAAAGTAGATCAGCACGTTGCGGCAGAGGATGAGGTCGAAATCGGCGAAATGCGACGGCGCCGTACCGTCGAGCAGACTCATCAGGTTGTGGTGCTCGAAGCGCACCATCCTTCGAAACTCGGGCCGCAGGGTGAAGCTGCCCTCGCGCGCGATCCCCGGCAACGAAGGGCCGCAGACGAAGTAGCGGGCATGCTCTTCCGGCGGCAATGTGCGCAGGGCCCAACGCCCGAACAGCGCCGCCCGCGCCGTCGCCAGCGCTTCGGTGCTGATATCCGTGCCGGTGATGTCGATCCGCCACTCGTGCAGCGCATCGCCGAGGAGTTCGTGGATCAGGATCGCGATGGAATAGGGCTCCGCCCCGGTGGAACAGCCGGCGCTCCAGATCCGCAGGGACTTCGCCTCCGCCCGCGCGGCGATCAGGCCGGGCAGGATGGTCCCGCGCAACGCCGCGAACTGCTCGGCGTAGCGGAAGAAGAAGGTCTCGCCGATGGTGATCTCGGCCTCCAGGGCGGCCCATTCCGCCGGTCCGGTGGCCTCGCCGTCGAGATGTGCGAGATAGGCCCGGGAATCGGCAAGGCGGCAGGCCTTGAAGCGCTTGCGCAACCGGTCGAAGAGTAGATCGTCCTTGTCTGCGTAGTAGTGATGCCCCGTCCGGGCGATCACCTTGTCCTTGAGGGCGGGAAACCCCGGATCGATCTCCGCGACGGCACGCACCGGGCGCTTCATGCGGCGGACTTCCCAGACAGAACCACTGTCAGGCGTGCCTCGTTCGGACGCGGCATGCGGCTCACGCGTCTTCGAGACGGGCGAGATCGGACAGGCGTGCGGCGGCGGCCTCCGTCAGCGCCTGCACGCGGCGGCGCTCCTCGGCGTCGAGGAGCCGTTCCATGCCGAGGATCTGGGTGAGCTGCTCGCCCTGTACGATCTCGCCGACGACGCAGCCGTTGAGACTGGTCTCCGCCGCCCGCGCACGGACGGCGTCCGGGGCGACGAGAACCAGATCGCGGGCGCGGTCCACCAGGATCGCCGTGCCGCGATCGGCCGACAGCAGCAGGTGGCGGTAGGGATCGCCCTCCCGTGCGGGCATGGGCGGCAGCATCAGGAGCCGGCCGAGATCGATCACCGGCACCGTCGTCCCGCCGAGATCGAGGAACCCGGCGAGCCAAGTACCCATCAGGGTGGGCGGATGGAGGAGGGGGAGGGGCAGGACCTCGCTCACGGACGAGCGTCGCATCGCGAAGGCGGTGCCGGCCACGTCGAGGATGAGATAGGCCGTCATCTCGGACTGAGGCATCGTCCCGGCGGGGTCTGAGGAAGTACGACTTCGGATCCCCGCCAGATAGGACGACAGGGCGCTCCGGCGCAAACGGGTTCGTCATCCCGATGTCGCCGGATGCAAGGCCATCGAAGGTTGCCGCGCGCAGCCAAGAGAGCGGCCGGGGTGCAACCTTACGGGCCGAACGGAGCGGTCTCGCCGTACCGTCGAAAAGCCGCTTGACCTGGAGCGCACTCCAGCTCGTAGACAGCCTTTACCGAAGGGGTTTCGCGATGAGAATCAGTGCCTTCGCAGCGAGGAGCGGGCTCAGCGTCGACACGCTTCGATACTATGAGCGGATCGGATTGCTCCCTCGCAGCGGACGCGATTCCGGCGGTCGGCGGGATTACGGAAGCGACGACCTCGTCTGGGCGACCTTCCTTCGCAAGCTCCAGGCGATGGATATGCCCATGCGCGAACGGCTCGCATACAGCCGTCTGCGCGCGGAGGGCGATGCGACCCTCGAAGCCCGCCGCAGTCTCCTCGAGGCGCATCGCATCGCGCTGATCGCGCGCAGGTCGGAACTGTCGGACCTCATCGCGGGACTGGATGACAAGATCACCCACTACCGGGCCCTGGAAGCAACGCGCGAGAGCAAGGACAATGACGATGACCCGACGTACCGTGCTGACCTCAGCAACGGCCCTCCCGCTGGTGGCCCAACATGCCGAGGCACAGGAGGCACCGACTGAAACCCGCTATCAACGCGGACTGGCTCAGCTGGAGGCCATCAGCGGCCCGCACGGCGCGGCGGTCGTCAGAAGTCTCGACGACATCGCGCCCGATCTCGGCCGATACATCGTCGAGTTCGCTTACGGCGACGTGTTTTCCCGCGACGGGCTCGATGTGAAGACGCGGGAGATCGCCACAGTCGCCGCCCTCACGGCGATGGGAACGGCCGCGCCCCAACTCAAGGTCCACATGCAGGCCGCCCTCCGCGTCGGCGTGACGCCGGCGGCCTTGATCGAGACGATCATGCAGATGATTCCCTATGCGGGGTTCCCTGCGGCGCTCAACGCCGTGGCGATCGCACGCGACGTTTTCGCCACCGACCATCGGTGAGCCGACCTCTGATTGGCCGTTGACCGTGATGGATTGCTTCTATATTCAGACCCCTCGAAATGTCGATTCGCCATTCGGCGGGTCACAGAGCAAAGTTTTCAAGTCGATGCGTGTCATCCTTATCGTAACGAAAGCGCCACCGACGGGGCGGTCCTGACAGCAGGATCGCGATCCGGATGGTGGCGCATGCAGGGTCCTTCGGGGCCCTTTTTTGTTGCCTGAGCCAAGACGTGACACGGAACGAGCAACCGGGTTTCAGGGAGTTGAGACGATGAGCGGCGAGGTCATGACCGGGGCCGAAATGGTCATCCGGGCGTTCCGGGATCAGGGTGTCGATACGCTGTTCGGGTATCCGGGCGGTGCGGTGCTGCCGATCTACGATGCCCTCTTCCACCAGGAAGAACTGAAGCACGTCCTCGTGCGCCACGAGCAGGGCGCGGTCCATGCCGCGGAAGGCTATGCCCGCTCCTCGGGCAAGGTCGGCTGCGTCCTCGTCACCTCCGGCCCCGGCGCCACCAACATCGTCACGGGCCTCACCGACGCGATGCTGGATTCGATCCCCCTCGTCTGCATCACCGGCCAGGTCCCGACGCACCTGATCGGCACCGATGCGTTCCAGGAATGCGACACGGTCGGCATCACCCGCCACTGCACGAAGCACAATTACCTGGTCAAATCGATCGACGACCTGCCGCGCATCCTCCACGAGGCCTTCTTCGTCGCCTCGAACGGCCGGCCGGGCCCCGTCGTGGTCGATCTGCCGAAAGACATCCAGTTCGCCAGCGGGATCTACGAGCGCCCCACCCATAACGGCCACAAGACCTACCGCCCCGCCTTCAAGGGCGACGCGCAGGCGATCCAGTCGGCCGTCGAGCTGATGGCGGGCGCGCGCCGGCCGGTTCTCTATACCGGCGGCGGCGTCATCAATTCCGGCCCGCACGCCTCGGCGCTCCTGCGCCAGCTGGCCGAGGTCACCGGCTTTCCCGTCACCTCGACCCTGATGGGTCTGGGTGCCTTCCCGGCCTCGAACCCGCAGTTCCTGGGCATGCTGGGCATGCACGGGACCTACGAGGCCAACCTCGCCATGCACGAATGCGACGTGATGGTCTGTATAGGCGCCCGGTTCGACGACCGCATCACCGGCCGTCTCGACGCGTTCTCGCCCTTCTCCAAGAAGATCCACATCGACGTCGACGCCTCCTCGATCAACAAGGTGGTCAAGGTCGATGTCGGCATCGTCGGCGATTGCGGCTCGGTGCTCGAAGACATGCTGGCGGCCTGGAAGGCCCTGCCCAAGCGTCCCGACCAGGGCCGCTTCGACGAGTGGATGGCCAAGATCCGCACCTGGAAGGCGCGGGACTGCCTCGCCTATTGGCCGTCGGGCACGATCATCAAGCCGCAATACGCGGTGCAGCGCCTCTACGAGGCCTGCAAGGACCGGAAGACCTTCGTCACCACGGAGGTCGGCCAGCACCAGATGTGGGCGGCGCAGTACTTCAAGTTCGACGAGCCGAACCGCTGGATGACCTCCGGCGGCCTCGGCACCATGGGCTACGGCCTGCCCGCGGCCATCGGCACCCAGCTCGCCAATCCAGACGGTCTCGTCATCGACATCGCCGGCGAAGCCTCGATCCTGATGAACATCCAGGAGATGTCGACCGCCGTGCAGTATCGCCTGCCGGTCAAGATCTTCATCCTGAACAACGAGTATATGGGCATGGTGCGCCAGTGGCAGGAGTTGCTGCACGGATCGCGCTATTCCCAGAGCTATTCGGAAAGCCTGCCGGACTTCGTCAAGCTGGCGGAAGCCTATGGCGCCAAGGGCATGCGCTGCGACAAGCCGGGCGAGCTCGACGGGGCGATCGCCGAGATGCTGGCCCATGACGGCCCGGTCATCTTCGATTGCATCGTCGACAAGAAAGAGAACTGCTTCCCGATGATCCCGTCGGGCAAGGCGCACAATGAGATGCTGCTCTCCGACTACCTCGGCGAGACCGGTATGGACCTCGGCGACGTGATCTCCGAGGAAGGCAAGATGCTGGTCTGACCGGCGGCGCGGAGGAGAGACGTCATGAACGCCATGAACACACACTACCCCGATGCCGGTCGGGTCGAGCCGATCAACCGGCACACGCTCGCCGTCATCGTGGACAACGAGCCGGGCGTCCTCGCGCGGATCGCGGGGATGTTCTCGGGACGCGGCTACAACATCGAGAGCCTGACGGTGTCGGAGACCGAGGTGGCGCGCCACATTTCGCGCATCACCATCGTCACCGCCGGCACCGATGCGGTGATCCAGCAGATCAAGGCCCAGCTCGACCGGCTCGTGCCCGTGCACCGGGTCGTCGACCTCACGCTCCAGGGCAAGGCCCTCGAGCGTGAGCTCTGCCTCGTCAAGGTGGCAGGTACCGGTGAGCACCGCACCGAATCGCTGACCCTCGCCGCCGCCTTCGGCGCCAAGACCCTGGACGCGACCCTGAACTCCTTCGTGTTCGAGGTCACCGGCACCACCGAGGAGATCGACCGCTTCATCGGCCTGATGACGGTGATCGGCCTCGTGGAGATCTCCCGCACGGGCATCGCGGCCATGGGGCGTGGTTCGGAAGCGATGTAGGTACGACGCCGCGAGCGGTGATAAGGTCCTGCCTGCAACTCGGAGGGTGAGGCGATGGAAGCCAAAATCATTCGCTGGGGTGATGATCTCGTCGTGAGATTGTCGCCGCAAGCCGTAACGCAGCTCGGCGTCAACGAGGGTGAGACGGTGGAAGTGCTGTCGAAGCGGCAAATTCCGGCGTCGGGAGCACGACGCACCGTGAACGGCGTCGCGGTCCCGACGCTCGCTGAAATGATCGCCGAGATGGACCGATTGGGTCCGTCTCATCGCCCCGCCCCCCTCGATTGGGGACCGGACGTGGGTGCGGAGATCATTCGTGACGATTACGACCGCTGACCACCCGGTCCCAGAGGCTGGGGATGTCGTCTGGGTCGATCTGAGACCGACACTCGGTCGAGAACAGAGTGGCATCCGTCCGGCTGTCGTCTTGTCCGATGTGACCTTCCACCTGCGAAACGCGACAGCGATCATCTGTCCGATCACGAGCAACGTCACGCCCTGGCCGACGAAAATTCTCCTTCCGGATGGTCTGGTTGTCTCCGGCGCCGTTCTCCTCGACCATATCCGCTGCGTGGATCGCGCGTCCCGCGGATTCCGACGCGTCGGCGCACTACCGCCGGATATTCTCTTGAGGATTCGCCTGGGCATCGCAGAACTGATCGGCTTGCCCGCAGCGGTTGCCAACACATGAGTTCCCCATGACCACCCTCTACTACGCCCCCGGCGCCTGCTCGCTCGCCTCCCACATCGCCCTCGAGGAGACGGGAGCACCCTACGAGACCGTGCGGCTCGACCTCGCCAAGGGCGACCAGCGGGCGGCCGAATACCTCGCTATCAACGAGCGCGGCCGCGTGCCGGCGCTGGTGGAGGAGGATTGGGTGCTCACCGAGAACACCGCCATCCTGCGCCACATCGCGCGCAGTCATCCGCAGGCCGGCCTGTGGCCGCAAGCGCCCCGCGATCAGGCGCGGGTCGACGAATGGCTGGGCTGGCTCTCCACCGGCCATCATATCGCCTACGCGCATATCCGCCGGGCCGAGCGCTACGCGAGCGATGAGACGGCCTTCCCGGGCATCCAGGCCAAGGGAGTCGAGACCTGCGGCGACCTCTTCACGATGACAGAGGTCAAGCTCTCCAACGGCGGCTGGGCCGTCGGCGAAGCCTACAGCGTCGCCGATCCCTACCTGCTGCTGTTCTGGACCTGGGGCCGGGGACCCGCGCTCGGTTTCGACATGGCGGAACGCTTTCCCCATTGGACCGCACATGCCCGCGCCATGGCGGCGCGGCCCGCCGTGCAGGCCGTGTTCGCCCGCGAAGGCCTCAAACTGCCTGAATAAGGTTCGACCGGGGGTACACCGCCTCTTGTCCGGGAAACCGAATCGGCCTATGCCGCCGCGTACCGTACGGTACGGTACTGGATTTCTGGAAGCATGAGCGCGACGGTCGCACGCGACGAGACGGTGCATGAGGCGCCCTCGGCCCGCCAACAGGCGGTGCTCGATGCCGTGCTCGCTCTCCTCGTCGAGGAGGGCGACCAGCTCACCATGGATGCGGTCGCGCGCCGAGCGAGTTGCTCGAAGGAAACCCTGTACAAGTGGTTCGGGGACCGGGACGGCCTCCTCACCGCCACGGTGCGCTGGCAAGCCTCGCGCGTCCATGCGGGGCGCGACGCGGTGGGCGCGCTCGATGCGGCGACCCTGCGGGAGCGCCTGCTCGATTTCGCCGTGACCTGGCTCGATGTGATCGCGGGCCGCACCTCGGTGGTGCTGAACCGCATCGCCATCGCGCATGCCGGCTCGCGCAAGGGCAACCTCGGCGCCATCGTGCTGGCGAACGGGCGCCTCGCCATCGGCGGGCGGGTCAAGCCCGTGCTCGAAGCGGGCCGTGCGGCCGGGCTCCTCGCCTTCGAGGACAGCGAGACCGCCTTCCGGACCTTCTTCGGTCTGGTCGGGCGCGACGTCCAGATCCGACTTCTCCTCGGCGACGCGCTCGACCTCGACGCCGCCGAGATCCGACGCGACGCGGCCCGCGCCGTCGACCAGTTCCTGGCCCTCTACGGCCAGGCCCGACCCTGACACCCCACGCGAAAAGGACATTCCATCATGCGGGTCTATTACGATCGTGACGCCGACCTCAACCTGATCAAGGGCAAGAAGGTCGTCATCGTCGGCTACGGCAGCCAGGGCCATGCCCACGCCCTCAACCTGCGTGATTCCGGCGTGAAGGGCATCGTCATCGCCCTCCGCGAGGGCTCGGCCACCGCCAAGAAGGCGGAGCACGAGGGCTTCACGGTGATGAACGTCGCCGACGCCGCCAAACAGGCCGACGTCGTCATGATGCTCACCCCGGACGAACTCCAGGGCGACATCTACAAGGAGTCGCTCGAGCCGAACATGAAGCAGGGCGCCGCTCTCCTGTTCGCCCACGGCCTCAACGTCCACTTCAACCTCATCGAGCCCCGCAAGGACCTCGACGTGCTCATGGTCGCCCCGAAGGGCCCCGGCCACACCGTGCGCGGCGAGTACCTCAAGGGCGGCGGCGTGCCGACCCTGATCGCCATCGCGCAGGACGCCTCCGGCAACGCGCACGATCTCGGCCTGTCCTACGCTTCGGCGAACGGCGGCGGCCGCGCCGGCATCATCGAGACGACCTTCAAGGAAGAGTGCGAGACCGACCTGTTCGGCGAGCAGGCCGTGCTGTGCGGCGGCCTCGTCGAGCTCATCAAGGCCGGCTTCGAGACCCTGGTCGAGGGCGGCTACGCTCCCGAGATGGCCTATTTCGAGTGCCTCCACGAGGTGAAGCTCATCGTCGACCTCATCTACGAGGGCGGCATCGCCAACATGAACTACTCGATCTCCAACACCGCCGAGTACGGTGAATACGTCACCGGCCCGCGCATCGTCACCGCCGAGACGAAGGCCGAGATGAAGCGCGTGCTGGACGATATCCAGTCGGGCAAGTTCACCCGCGACTGGATGCTGGAGAACAAGGTCGGCCAGACCTCGTTCAAGGCCACCCGCGCCAAGCTCGCCCGTCATCCGATCGAGGAAGTCGGCTCGAAGCTCCGTGGCATGATGCCGTGGATCTCCGAGAAGGCCCTGGTCGACAAGTCCAAGAACTGATTTTTTGTGATGGGCGGCCGGGCTTCGTTCGGCTGCCCCCTCGCGGAGAAAGCCGGCCTCGTGCGAGCGGGGCCGGCTTTTTCGTGCGCGACCGGGCAAGGAAGTTTATCTCGGGAGATGACGCTCCCATTGCCCGCCCCTCGATCTTGCGAAGGCCGCCGTCTCCCGAACCAGTGCGGAAGAGCGGCGATCTCTCTGCCGTCATGGCACCTGACCGAGCGTCTCCTCGACGAGGCGAGGGTTCTTGTCGAGGAGAGCCAGGAGTACGCGCGCCGGCCCCTGAGGCTGGCGACGTTGATGCTCCCATTGCCTGAGAGTTGCGACGGGCACGCCTATGCTCGCGGCGAAGGCTGGCTGTGCCTTGCCGGTCCGCCTGCGGATCCCGGCGACATCGACGGTCTCGGGAACATGGACGACGAGACCGGCCGGCATCCCTCCCAGCGCGTGTTCCTCGGCTTCCCGCAGAGCGGAAAGGGTTCGTTCGAAAATATCCCTGCCCATGGTCGACCTTGCTCCTGTGAGAGGGCGATGCCCTGGTTGCCGTATGGATGCGCGTCACCTTCCACGCTTCTGCCAATGCGCCTTGATGGAAAGCGTTAGCCGAGCCAGTTGCTGGACTTCCGCCGGCGAGAAGTTCTCCCGGTCCGCCTTGCTCAGAACCGCCAGGAGGTAGACCGGTGCATCGGGCCCGACATAAGCAGCGAGAACGCGATAGCCGCCGCTCTTGCCCTTGCCCCGCCCGGCGACGCGCACCTTACGGATACCACCCGAGCCGACGATGAGATCACCCGCCTCCGGGTTCGCGGCGAGCATGTCCTTGAGGGCCGTCCGAGTTGCGGCCGGCATGCGCTCGGCATCCGCATCCCTGACGAACTCGGAGGTTTCCGCGACCGTATGCAGGGGCGAGGGCATTCCGATCGTCTAAGCCAACACCGCCCATACGTCAACGACGTACGCCACTGACCTCCATGAGCGATCCGGCCCGGCAGTCGGCGGCTCTGAAGGGAAGGGGGGGGAGAGACGGACGCCCCCCGTTGTACTCTTAAGCAAATCCGGCGATCATGCTCCGTAACGGCTGCCCATCTGAGAGCGGCCGAAGGTTGGAGGACACCCATGGCTTCGCTCTATTACGACGAGCATCGCGCGCTTCAGGAAGAGTACAACACCGTCAAGCTCGCCGAGCGTCTCGACACCGGCTGGGTGCATGACGAGATCGGCCCCGACGAGGCCGCCTTCATCGGCAGCCGCGACATGTTCTTCCTGTCCACGGTCGATCCCGACGGCATGCCCACCGTCTCCTACAAGGGCGGTAGCACCGGCTTCGTGAAGGTGCTCGACGCCAACACGCTGGTCTTCCCCGGCCTCGACGGGAACGGCATGTGGTACTCGATGGGCAACATCGAGGGTCAGTCCAAGGTCGGGCTGCTGTTCATCGATTTCGAGACCCCGCACCGTGTCCGCGTCCAGGGACACGCCCGGATGCTGCGCGACGATCCGCTGATGGCCGAATACACCGAGGCCAAGTACCTCGTGAAGATCGAGGTGACGAAGGCCTGGGTCAATTGCCCGCGCTACATCCACAAGTACCAGAAGGTGTCGCAGAACAAATACGTGCCGCGCCCCGACAAGGAGACGCCGCTCGCCCTGTGGAAGCGTCTCGACATGGTCGGTGACGTGATCTCGGACGAGGACAAGGCGCGGGTCGAGAAGGAAGGCCAGCTCGCCCTGCCGGAATACGAGGCACGCGTGGCGCGCGGCGAGAGCTGAAACCCGGCCGCGCACCGTCCCGGCCATCGCATCCGGGTCGGTGCGCTCAGCAGGTTCGCGTCGGCGAGCCAACGCTTCACCTCGCTTAGGCCCTTGAAGTATCGCAGGTTTTTAGGACGCAGAACCGGTGACCACTTTTGCGAGCCTGCTTAGTCCGCCCGGCGGGCGACGATGAAGACCCGCGGGAACGCGAGCAGGCGTCCCCCGTTGCTGCGCGGCGGATAAGCCGCATCGATTGCGGTCGCGTAGGCGGCGAGGAACCCGGCCATGTCCTCGGGGTCCAGCGGGTCGAGGAAGGGCCGGAGCCCGGTCGCCCTGACCCATTCGACGATGGCGGCGGCATCCGTCATCGGGTGATGATAGGCGGTACGCCAGACATCGACCTCGGCCGCGAGGGGCGCCAGGAGGTCGTAATAGCCGGCCGGCTCCAGCATCCGCCCGAGCCGCCCGGCCACGGCCGGATCGCCGATGGCCCCGGCCCAGGGACCGGCACCCGCCACCTCGCGCATCAACCGGTGCGAGGGCTCGGCAAGATTGTCGGGCATCTGCACGGCGAGCACCCCGCCGGGTGCCAGGAGGCCGAGGAGCCGGGGCAGGAGCACCGGGTGGTCGGGCAGCCATTGCAGCACGGCGTTGGCGTAGATCAGGTCCGGCGCCTGCTCGGGGATCCAGGTCGCCGCATCGGCCCTCGCGAAGGCGAGGCCGGGCAGGCGGCTCCTCGCACGCTCCAGCATCGCCGGCGAGGTGTCGAGGCCGATCACCTCCGCCTCGGGAAAGCGTGCAGTGATGAGCGCGGTGGAATTGCCGGGGCCGCATCCGAGATCGTAGACGAGGCGCGGGGCTTCGAGAGGCACACGGGCCAGGAGCTCGGCCGCCGGACGGGTACGCTCGTCCTCGAAGCGGGTATAGAGGGCTGGGTTCCAATCGGCCATCGTGCTCACCCTTCCGCTCCGTCGTCGTCAGCAGCCGAGCTGGTCGGCCAGATCCGTGAGCTCACGGGCCGCATAGGTGACCGGAACATTGGGCGCCGTTTCGCCACCGCCCGGCCCGTGCTCGCGCGGGCGGGCGATATGGGCGGTGGACAGGCCGTGGCTCGCCGCTGCCGCGAGGTCGCCCGAATGGGCGGCGACCATCAAGGTCTCCGCCGGAGCGAAGCCGAAGGCCGCCACCGCATCGTGATAGAGGGCCGGTTTCGGCTTGTAATCGCGGGAATGGCCGGCACCCAGGATCGCGTCGAAGGTCAGCCCATTGCGGCGGGCGAGGTCGGCCATCAGCCGGATATGACCGTTCGAGTTTGGCGCCAGGAGATGGCGCGTCCGAAGGCGCCGCAGAGCGTACGGTACGTCGGGCCAGGCGTCGAGCCGGTGCCAGGCCTGGACGAGTTCCCGCCGTGTGGCATCCGGCACGCCGACGATGCCGAACTCCGCCAGAACGAGGGGCAGGGACTCCGCATGGAGGGTATCAAGGTCAACGAAGGGCCGGGCCCCAGAACGCACGGTCTCCATCGAAGGCCCGTAGTGCCGGCGCCACGCATCCGCGAAAGCGTCGGCATCGAGGGAGGGCGCCTCCGCGCCGAGGAGGCGTGCGGCCTCGCGGGCCACTCCCGAGCGCCAGTCGACGAGCGTCCAGAAGACGTCGAAGACGAGCGCCCGGATCATTACCGGACGGTCCGCAACCGTGGCCCGCGGCGGACGAAACCGACGATGTCCTTCACCGCGTCCAGCGTCGGGGCCGCGATGGCCTCGGCGCGCTCGGAGCCATCGGCGAGGACGGAGTCGATATAGTCGGTATCGGCCACGAGACGCTTCATCTCGGAGGCGATCGGCGCGAGGGTCTCCACCGCGAACTCCACCAGCGCCCCCTTGAAGGCCGAGAACTGGGCACCGCCGTAATCGGCCAGCACCTCGTCGCGGGTGACGCCCTTCAGCGCCGCGAAGATGCCCACGAGGTTGTCGGCTTCGGGCCGCGCGGCCAGACCGGCCGTCTCGGAGGGGAGGGGCTCAGGATCGGTCTTGGCCTTGCGCACCTTGGTGGCGATGGTATCCGCCTCGTCGGTGAGGTTGATGCGCGAATTGTCGGACGGGTCCGATTTCGACATCTTCTTGGTGCCGTCCCGCAGGGACATGACGCGGGCGGCCGGGCCGCCGATCAGCGGCTCGGTGATCGGGAAGAAGCCCGCGCCCGCATCGTGCCCATGGGCGGAGATCGACTCCGAAAAGTCGTTGTTGAACTTCTGGGCGATGTCGCGGGTCAGTTCGAGATGCTGCTTCTGGTCCTCGCCCACCGGCACGTGGGTGGCGCGGTAGGCCAGGATGTCGGCCGCCATCAGCACCGGATAGGCGTAGAGGCCGACGCTCGCGTTCTCCCGGTCCTTGCCGGCCTTGTCCTTGAACTGGGTCATGCGGTTCAGCCAGCCGAGGCGGGCGACGCAGTTGAAGATCCAGGCGAGCTCGGCATGGGCCGGCACCTGGCTCTGGTTGAAGACGATGCTGCGCTTCGGATCAATGCCGGCGGCGAGGAAGGCCGCGGTGACCTCGCGGATCTGGCCCTTCAGGGCGGCCGGGTCCTGCCACAGGGTGATCGCGTGCATGTCGACGACGCAGTAGAGGCACTGCGCGTCGCGCTCCTGCATCTCCACGAAGCGCTTGATGGCGCCGAGGTAATTGCCGAGATGCAGGTTGCCCGTGGGCTGAACGCCCGAGAACACGAGCTCTGTGAACGCGGTCATCGCGCGTGGTTCCTATGGCGTGATGGCGAGGGAGAAGCCGACGCTCGGGTCAGGGCACCGACGTTTGCGTTCTGAACGGCTCACCATGGGTGGTCAAGGTGCACAGCTTGACGGCATACGCCGCATCGAACCCGAAAAAGATCGAATTTTCGTACGCAATTTGGTACCGAGACGAGATCGCCTCTGCCGTTCCAGGGAGGCGGCAGGCGGTGGAGTCGCGAATGGAAGCTCAGCTGCAGAGTGTCATGGCCGATGTGGCGGTGAGTGTGTCGGAGCTGAAGAAGAGCCCAACATCGGTGATGAACCGCGCCGACGGAGCACCGGTGGCGATCCTGAACCACAACCGCGTCATGGGCTACATGGTCCCGCCGGAGACCTTCGAGGCCATGATGGACGCCATCGACGACGACGTGCTGGCGTCGATCGTGAAAGCCCGCTCCGGGGAAGTGCCCGTGCGGGTCACCCTGGATGCCCTTTGAACTCCAGTTTCTGCCTTCCGCGCTCAAGGAGTGGCACAAGCTCGGCGAGACGCTCCGGGGGCAGTTCAAGAAGAAGCTGGTGGAGCGTCTGCTGAACCCGAGGGTCGAAGCGGACAAGCTTTGCGATGCCGACCTGAAGGATTGCTACAAGATCAAGCTGAGGTCCGCAGGCTATCGCCTGGTCTACCGTGTCGATGACACGACGGTCACCGTGACGGTGGTGGCGGTCGGCAAGCGGGAGCGAAGTGCCGTATACGGAGCCGCCAAGCGGTAGCGCCGCCGCTACCGCCTAACCCCGCTGCCGCGCCTGCCCGGTCGGGCAGATGTCCAGCAGCACGCATCTCCCGCACGCCGGATTGCGGTGATGGCACACGGCCTGGCCGTGCAGCATCAGGATCTCATGGTTGTCGTAGAGATCCTGCGCGCTCCATTCAGCCGGAAGCTGCGCCCGCAGGATCGGATGAGACGGGCCGACATCGACCTTCGCGCCGATGAGGCCGGTGCGTTGCGCCACCCGGTGGTGGTGGCTGTCCACCGGCAGGGCCGGCATCCGCAACAGGCTGAACGACAGGACCGCCGCGCTGGTTTTCGGGCCGACGCCCGGAATCGCTTCGAGCCACGAGCGCGCCGCATCGACCTCCATCTCCTTCAGGAAATCGAGCGAGAGGGAGCCGTGGCGCTCGGCCACCGCCGCCAGGATGGCACGGATGCGGGGAGCCTTCAGTTCCGGCCATGTCACGCCGGAGATGGTGGCCTCGATCTCCTCCACGGGCGCGCCCACGAGGTCGGCCCAATCCGGGTAGCGTGCCCGCAACGCCTTGAAGGCGCGACCGGAATCGGCGTTCCGGGTACGGTGCGACAAGAGCGAGGAGACGAGTTCGGTCAAGGGATCGAGGCTGTGGAAATAGGGAATCGGGCAGCCGTAGACGGGGCAGAGCCGGCGATGGATCTCCAGCGCCTTGTCCGTCAGGCTCGCGTCGGCGAGGTCAGCGGAGCGTCTGGTCTGCCGGGGGCGGGGGCCGGCGAGGTCGTGCCCGGATGCGATGGCCATGACAATGGAATCCGCACCGAGTCCCGCGGGTTCCGATCCGGCGCGAGAGGAAGTGCCGCAGGGCAGCAGTATCGTGCAATAGACTGACAGTTGCGCCAAGGTGAAATGCCGAAGCTTGCGCCCCGGCGAAGGTCATGCGAGGCTCTGTCCGTCAGCGAATGACGAAGCGGGAGAGCCCAGGCCGGTACGAACCGGTCATGGCGCCGACGGAGCAACCACCCCCGGAAACTCTCAGGCACAATCACCGTTTCGTTTTGACAATCTGGAGAGAGGCGCCTTCGCGGGCGTCCACCGAAGGAGAAATCCCACCCTTACCGGGGCGGGAGAAGCTCTCAGGTAACCGTGACAGATGGGGGTAGCCGGATCGCTCGATCGAGCATCCGGAGCCGTTCTGTCATGGGATGACCAGATGCCGCTCGACGCTTCCAGCACACCGCTTCATGCGCTCCACCTGCGCCACGGCGCCCGCATGGTGCCCTTCGCGGGTTATGCGCTGCCGCTCCATTATCCGGCCGGCCTGATCGCCGAACACCTGCACACCCGCAAGGCGGCTGGTCTGTTCGACGTGTCGCATATGGGCCAGATCCGGCTGGAGCCGGGTCCGGGTGGCATGGCGGATCTCGCCCGCGCCCTCGAAACCCTCCTGCCCATCGACGTGCTGGGGCTGGCGCCGGGCCGGCAGCGCTACGGTTTCCTCACCGGTGACACCGGCGGCATCCTCGACGACCTCATGGTCGCGCGCCTCGACGACAGCCTGATCGTGGTGGTCAACGCAGCCAACAAGGTGGCGGACGAGGCCCATCTTCGCGCTCATCTGACCGGCCTGTGCGAGATCACGGTGCTGCCCCGGGCGCTCCTCGCCCTCCAGGGGCCGCTGGCCGAGAGCGCCCTGGCGCGGCTCGCCCCGGAGACCGCCGGCATGCGCTTCCTCGATGTGAAGTGGGTGGAGCTCCTCGGCGCGTCCGCCCTCGTCAGCCGCTCCGGCTATACCGGGGAGGACGGGTTCGAGATCTCCCTTCCGGAGGATGCCGCGGATGCGGTCGCCGAGGCGTTGTTGCAGGACAGGGACGTGGAGCCCGTCGGCCTCGGCGCACGCGATTCCCTGCGGCTGGAAGCCGGCCTGTGCCTGCACGGAGCCGATATCGATGCCGGCACGAGCCCAGTCGAGGCCGGTCTGACCTGGGCGATCCAGCCGGTCCGCCGCAAGGGCGGCGCGCGCGCGGGTGGCTTTCCGGGCGCTGAGCGCATCCTCCGCGAGATCGGTGACGGTCCCGCGTCGCGACGCGTCGGCCTGCTGCCGGAGGGCCCGACCCCGGTGCGGGGAGGGGCCGCGCTCGTCGCAGAGGAGGCCGGCGAAGCCATCGGCCGGGTCACCTCCGGCGGGTTCAGCCCCAGCCTCAAGGCGCCCATCGCCATGGGCTACGTCCCCGCCGCCCTGTCGACGCCCGGCACCCGCCTCTTCGCGGAAGTGCGCGGCCGGCGCCTGCCGGTCTCGGTCGTGGCGCTTCCCTTCATGCCGGCGCGCTTCAAGCGCAGCTGAATCCCGGCCCCCGGCCGACTTCCCCCACACCACCTCTTCACGGAGCGCATCATGCTGAAATTCACGGACGAGCACGAGTGGCTGGCCATCGAGGGCGATGTCGCCACCATCGGCATCACCACCCATGCGGCTGAGCAGCTCGGAGACCTCGTCTTCGTCGAACTCCCCAAGGTCGGCGCCAAGCTCGTCAAGGGCGAGGCCGCGGCGGTGGTGGAATCGGTGAAGGCCGCGTCCGACGTGTTCGCCCCGGTCTCTGGCGAGGTGACCGAAATCAACGAGGCCGCCGTGTCGGACCCGGCCAGCATCGGCACCGACCCGCAGGGCGCGGGCTGGCTCTATCGCCTCCGCCTCGACGACGTCGCCTCCCTCGACGGATTGATGGACGAGGCCGCCTACGCCGAGTTCGCGAAGTAGCGCAACGCGCACGACCCAGAACGCGCTCTCCTCCCCCTTGTGGGGAGGAGTTGGAGGTGGGGGTGGCTGGGCGACCCGCTGCGGAGTCCGGCGGAACCACCCCCACCCTCGATCCCTCCCCACAAGGGGGAGGGAGGAGCGTTGCGACATTCTTCAGACTTCGGCACGCGAGGCCCATCATGCCAAACGATCGCTACGATCCCTACGATTTCGCCAATCGCCGCCATATCGGTCCGACCACCGCTGAGATCGCGGCGATGCTGGCCGTGATCGGCTCCGAGAGCCTTCACGGCCTCGTGGACGAGACCTTGCCGGCCGACATCCGCCAGGTAGAGCGCATCGATTTCGGCACGTCGCTCACCGAGCGCCGGGTGCTCGAACACATGCGCGGCATCGCCGACAAGAACCGGCTTCTCGTCTCGCTCATCGGCCAGGGCTACCACGGCACAACGATGCCGCCGGTGATCCAGCGCAACATCTTCGAGAACCCGGCCTGGTACACCGCCTATTCACCCTACCAGCCCGAGATCAGCCAGGGCCGGCTCGAGGCGCTGCTGAACTTCCAGACCCTGGTCTGCGACCTCACCGGCCTCGACATCGCCAATGCCTCGCTCCTCGACGAGGCCACGGCGGCGGCGGAAGCCATGGGCATGGCCTCGCGCATCGCCCGCAACGGCAAGACCGCCTTCTTCGTCGACGGCGAATGCCTGCCCCAGACCATCGCCGTCCTGAAGACCCGTGCGGCGCCGCTGGGCTGGACCATCGTCGTCGGCGACCCGTCGACCGATCTCGACCCGGCGGAGGTCTTCGGCGCGGTCTTCCAATATCCCGGCGTCTGCGGCGCCATCCACGATTTTTCGGAGATCATCGCCCGCCTGCACGAGGCCGGCGCGGTCGCGGTGATGGCCGCCGACCCCCTGGCCCTCACCCTGCTGAAGCCCCCCGGCGAGATGGGGGCCGACATCGCCATCGGCTCGATGCAGCGCTACGGCGTGCCCATGGGCTATGGCGGCCCGCATGCCGCCTATCTCTCCACCCGCGAGGCGCATAAGCGCACCTTGCCGGGCCGGCTCGTGGGCGTCTCCGTCGATGCGCGGGGGAACCGGGCCTATCGCCTCGCCCTGCAGACCCGCGAGCAGCATATCCGCCGTGAGAAGGCGACGTCGAACATCTGCACCGCACAGGTGCTGCTGGCGGTCATCGCCGGCATGTACGCGGTGTTCCACGGGCCGCGCGGATTGAAGGCCATCGCCGCTCGGGTCCACCGCGACGCGGTGCGCCTCGCCGAAGGGCTGGAGGCCCTCGGATTCACCGTGGAGCCGAAGGGCTTCTTCGACACGATCACCGTCGAGGTCGGCGCCTTCCAGGGGTTGATCCTGCAGAACGCGGTGAAGAACGGCATCAACCTGCGGAAAGTGGGCTCGGACCGCATCGGCATCACCGTCGACGAGCGCACCCGGCCCGATATCGTCCAGGCGGTGTGGCGCGCCTTCGGCGGCGAAGGCTTGACCTATGACGAGGCCTGGCCGGCGCAGCGTCTCCCCGAGGCGAATCTCCGCACCTCCGCCTATCTCACCCACCCGATCTTCCACATGAACCGGGCCGAGAGCGAGATGACGCGTTACATGCGTCGCCTCGCCGACCGCGACCTGGCGCTGGACCGCGCGATGATCCCGCTCGGCTCATGCACGATGAAGCTCAACGCCACCGCCGAGATGCTGCCGATCTCCTGGCCGGAATTCTCGGAGATCCACCCCTTCGTGCCGGCGGATCAGGCGGAGGGCTACCAGGAACTCCTGCGCGACTTCTCCGACAAGCTCTGCGCGATCACCGGCTACGACGCGATCTCGATGCAGCCGAATTCCGGCGCGCAGGGCGAATATGCCGGCTTGCTCGCCATCCGGGCCTACCACCTCTCGCGCGGGGAGGGGCACCGCAAGGTCTGCCTCATCCCGTCCTCGGCGCATGGCACCAACCCGGCCTCCGCGCAGATGTGCGGCATGAGCGTGGTCGTGGTCGGCGCCGACCAGCACGGCAACATTGACGTGGAGGACTTTTCGCGGAAGGCCGAGTTGCACGGCGAAAACCTCGCAGCCTGCATGATCACCTACCCATCGACGCATGGGGTGTTCGAGGTGCGGGTCCGCGAGATCTGCGACATCGTCCATGCCCATGGCGGCCAGGTCTATCTCGACGGGGCCAACCTCAATGCCATGGTGGGCCTTGCGCGCCCCGGCGATATCGGCGCCGATGTCAGCCACCTCAACCTGCACAAGACCTTCTGCATCCCCCATGGCGGCGGCGGCCCCGGCATGGGTCCCATCGGCGTCAAGGCGCATCTCATCCCGTTCCTGCCCTCCGACCCGCGCAGCGGTGAGGAAGGGGCCGTCTCGGCGGCGCCCTACGGCTCGGCCTCGATCCTGCCGATCTCGTGGAGCTACTGCCTGCTCATGGGCGGGCGCGGCCTCACCCAGGCCACCCGCGTGGCGATCCTCAACGCCAATTACATCGCGAGCCGCCTGAAGGGCGCCTATCCGGTGCTCTATGCCGGGGCCCAGGGCCGGGTGGCGCATGAATGCATCATCGACGTGCGGCCGTTCCAGAAATCGGCCGGGATCGGCGTCGAGGACATCGCCAAGCGTCTGATCGATTGCGGCTTCCATCCGCCGACCATGAGCTGGCCGGTGGCCGGCACCCTGATGATCGAACCCACGGAATCCGAGACCAAGGGCGAGATCGACCGGTTCTGCGATGCGATGTTGGCGATCCGCGAGGAGATCCGCGCCATCGAGGACGGCCGGATGGACAAGGTCGACAATCCGCTGAAACACGCGCCGCACACGGTGCGGGATCTCATCGGCCCGTGGGAGCGGCCCTATTCCCGCGAGGCGGCGTGTTTTCCCTCGGGAAGTCTCGGCATGGACAAGTACTGGCCGCCGATCAACCGCGTCGACAACGCTTACGGCGACCGCAACCTCGTCTGCTCCTGCCCACCGGTGGACGCCTATAGCGAGGCGGCCGAATAGGGTACCACGTCGGCCGCTCTCCTCTCGCTCGGGACGGGAGCGGCCGGTGGGGTGGATGTGGCTAAGCGCCTGATCGCACTGTGAAGGCTCGGCTTGCAAACCGCGGGGGGGATCCTCGCCCGCCCCTTCGGAAACACAATCCGAGAGCAAGCTTGGCCATGGCTTCCCCTTGGGCAGGACTGGTCTCCTTGAAACACACCGACGCGGCTGCTGATGTTTCGCCGACACGCCGTAAGTTGATGATTGGCGCAGCAATCGGTGTGGTCGGTGGCATAGGTGCTTCACATTCCGCCGACAGCGCCCCCTTCGCCGCCCTCGAAAGTCGATACGGTGGGCGCCTGGGGCTACTCGCGCTCGACACCGGCTCCGGTCGAACCCTCGAGCACCGGGCCGACGAACGTTTCCTGATGTGCAGCACCTTCAAGGGTTTGCTGGCCGCGCACGTCTTGGCCCATGTCGATGCGGGAGCGGAAAGCTTGGGGCGTGAAGTCGCTTTTTCGCGCGTTGATCTTGTGTCACCCTCACCTGTGACAGAGTTGCACGTCTCGCGCGGCGCGCTGTCGGTCGAGACGCTCTGCCAAGCGATGGTTGAAACGAGCGATAATACCGCCGCGAATTTGCTAATGAAGTCCAGCGGCGGGCCTGACGGTCTCACCCGCTTTCTTCGCAGCATCGGCGATGAGGTCACACGCGTCGATCGCTTCGAGCTTGCTGCGAATACCCCCAAGGGAAATCTGGACACAACGACGCCCCGGGCCATCGTTGCTTCAGCCCGCTCGATCCTTCTCGGCGATGTGCTGATAGCCGGGAGCCGAGAAAAGCTCGAAACCTGGATGGTCAACTGCAAGCCGGGCTCGCAACGCTTGCGCGCGACCTTGCCGGCCCGATGGCAAGTAGGAAACAGGCCAGGCACCAGCGTCGACCGACACACCAACGACTACGCTATCGTCCGCCCCCCGGGGCGTCCCGCACTCATGATTGCAGCTTATTACGATGCGCCGGGACTTGCGATGGACGTGCGCGAGGCAGTGCTGCGCGAAGCTGGTTCCGCTGTGGTGACCTGGGCGACGTCATGAATTGGCGGCGGGAGGCGTGTCGCGATGTGATGCTCCGCAGACCACCGATCCGGTCTTCGAGGTCGACACCAACCCTCATGTTTCAACGAACGAACGTGCTATGCCGCAAACCAGCTACACGGTCCTGCCCAGCCCGATCGGTCCGCTTGTTCTGGCCGGTACGGACGAGCGCCTGCATTGCATCGGTTTCCCAACCGGCAAGGGCGCCGTTGCCCCGAAACCGGACTGGCTCCGGGACGACGCGGCCTTCGCCGAAGCCCGGCGGCAATTGAGTGCCTATTTCGAAGGCCGGCTCACCAGGTTCGATCTCGAACTCGACCCGCGCGGCACGCCGTTCCAGAGGCAAGTCTGGACCGCGCTCATGGACATCCCGCTGGGCGAGACGATCAGCTACGGCGAGTTGGCCAGGCGAATCGGCCGTCCGAGCGCCAGCCGGGCCGTGGGTGCCGCCAATGGCGCCAACCCGCTCCCCATCGTCGTTCCCTGCCACCGGGTCATCGGCGCGGCGGGCAGCCTCACGGGGTTCGCCGGCGGCCTCGATACGAAACGATGGCTGCTCGCGCTTGAGCGCGGGGCGACCTCTCGTGTCTCGGCGCAGCTCAGCCTGCTCTGAACCCGGCGCGATGCTTTCGATCTGGGGATGTCGTTATTCTCCACATCCCCACCGCGACGACAAGCAGGCCCGTCCGCAGACACGCCCTGCGTGTTTCGAATTTTGGCGCATCCCGTTCCTGACGTATCCGCCTCTCCAGCGGCCCAACGACAGGGCCGAGCCGGAGGAATGAATGGCGGGACCGGACAATCGTCTGAGCGGGCTCGGCAAGGACGCGATGCGCCTGCTGCGTCCGATCTGGCCGCTCGTGGCCGTGTCCTCGGCGATCGGGGCGCTGAGCGGCCTCGCCACGGCGACGGTTCTGGCCAAGGTCAACACGGCCATCCATGCGGAGGGCGGTCTGTCCGAGACTTTCATTCCCGTCTTCTTCGGCCTCGTCCTTCTCGGCGTGGGCGGGTCCCTTCTCTCCGGGCTCGGCAGCGCCCTGGCGAGCGGACGCATCAGCGCCGGCCTCAGCCGCGATCTCGCCGACATGATCCTCACGGCGCCGATCGACCGCATCGAGCAGATCGGCCGCCACAAGGTCCTCGCTTCGCTCAACACGGATGCCGGCACGCTGTCGACAACGGTGGCGATGCTGTCGGGGCTCATCATCCAGAGCGGCGTCACCGCCGGATGCCTCGTCTACATGCTCACCTTGTCAGCCCCGCTCCTCGCCATCACCCTGCTGGTCTTCGGCCTCGGCAGCTATGTCGAGAACATCCTGCGCCGCCGCGCCATGGTCGGCTACCGCACGCGCCGCTCCCTCGCCGACACGATGCAGAAGCATTTCCAGAGCCTGACCGAAGGCAGCCGGGAATTGCGGCTCAACCGGCAGCGCCGGATGCGGTTGAGGGACGGGGCCCTGACCTCGTCCATCGAAGAGCTCCGCCGCAACGAATTCAGGACCCATACGCTCCTCGAATTCTCCTACCTGACGAAGAAGCTGGCCCTGTTCGCCACGATCGCGGCCATCGTGACCTACAAGGCGACTCTGGGGATCGACAACGCGGTCCTCTCCGGCTTCGTCCTCGTGCTGCTCTATATCGAGCTGCCGGTCACCTACATCCTCGCCATCCTGCCCGAGATCGGCCGGGCGCGGATCGCCTACCAGCGCATCGCCGAATTCTCGGCCGGACGCACCGTCTCGGAGCCGAACCTGCTCGCGCCGGAGGACACGCGGACGCCCCGGACCATTGAGGAAATCGAGCTTCGCGGCGTCAGCCACGCTTTCCCGGCCGTCGAGGGCAAGCCGGGCTTCACCCTCGGGCCCATCGACCTCACCGTGCGGCGGGGGGAGATCCTGCTCATCGTCGGCGAGAACGGCTCGGGCAAGACCACCCTCATCAAGCTGATCCTCGGCCTGTATCCGCCACAGACCGGCACCCTGTTCCTCGACGGGGCGCCGGTGACGGACGAGACGCGGGACGCCTACCGCCAGCATTTCTCGGCGGTGTTCTTCGATTATTACCTGTTCGACGATCTCGTCCTGCCCCCCGGGGCGGATCCGGCGGCGGCGGATGCCTATCTCGAGACCCTGGACCTCGCCCACAAGGTGACGATCCGGGACGGGGCCTTCTCCACCGTTGATCTCTCGGCCGGGCAGCGCAAGCGCCTCGCCCTGGTCCAGGCCTATCTCGAAGGACGGCCGGTCCTCGTCCTCGACGAGTGGGCGGCGGAGCAGGACCCCACCTTCCGCCGCCTGTTCTACACGCGGCTCCTGCCGGACCTGAAGCGTGAGGGCCGGACCCTGATCGTCATCAGCCATGACGACCGCTACTTCGATACGGCCGACCGGGTGATCCACCTGAACAACGGCGCGATCCTGGAAGCTCCCCGAACGGAAGCGACCGCGTGAGCGAGACGTCGCCTATTTCGGCAGGGCGTAGATATTCACGTCGAGCTTCTCGTCCGCCTTGTCGTTCAGGTCGGTGACGTATTCCTCGATGAAGCGGTCCTGGACCACCACGTCCTTGGCGTCGAGATAGGCGGTGAGCGTCTCGTAGGTGCCGTCGATCTCGTCGTAGGAGCCCTTGTGCGGGAAGCGCAGGGCCTTGCCGCTGGGGGTCGTGCCGAAGCGCAGGCCGCCGGTCTCGGCGGGCTTCGGGTCCGGCATGGAGGCGATCGGGATCATCGCCTCGAACTGGAATCCGTCATCGTCGGTCTTGGCGAAGACCGCGATCGGCCGCCCGGTGGGGGTGATCCCGTTCTTGGCCAGCGCCTCCTCGATCTTCACGAAGGCGGCCTTCAGGGCCGGCACCGCCTCCTCCCAGCTCGCCCGCCCCGCCAGGATCGCGGCGGGCTTGGGCGGCAGCGAGACCTCGTCCACGTCGTTGGCGTCGCCGGGGGTCTCCACCAGGGTCTGGCGTGCCGGGCCGGCCGGAAGCGCCGGCGCGGCGGGAAGCGCCTGGGTCGGCACCGGACGGGCCGGCGCGTCGGGATTGACCGGATCGGGCGCCGTCGTGGTCGGCAGGGGAGAGGAGGTCGCGGGCGAGGACGGCTGCTGCGCGAGCGCGGAGGAGACGGCCAAAGCGGCGGCGAGGCTGACGAGCGGCAATAGACGATGACGGGTCAAGGCAACGCTCCGGAGATCGCACGCCGCGACGAATCGTACGGCTGAATCGCGAAGCCTTAAATTAGGGAGGAAGCCGCCCGCCTGCGAGACGCCAACCCGCCCCGAACGCAGGAACGTGACGGGCGCGTCCCTTGTGCAACGCTCCCCCGAGCGGACCCCGCGTGCGCGGCCCGGCGCTTTGTCCTATATGCGGGGGCCTCGCACGCGGGATGCCCCGTTCAGACAACGAAACCGAAGACGATCATGACGAGGCTCGAGAACCGTCGGTTCCTGAAGATGCACGGGGCGGGCAACGCCATCGTGGTGCTGGACCTGCGCGGCACGGAGCTGGTCGTGCGCGCCGAGGAGGCCCGCGCCATCGCCGGCCACCCGCGCTCGGGCTTCGACCAGCTCATGGTCATCCACGATCCGTGCAGCCCCGGCACGGACGGCTTCATGCGGATCTACAATACCGACGGGTCGGAATCCGGCGCCTGCGGCAACGGCACCCGCTGCGTCGCCTACGCCATGCTGGACGACCCGGCCATGGCGCGCCCGGCTGAGAACGGCCGCCTCACCCTGGAGACCAAGGCGGGGCTCGTCGAGGTGAAGCGCGTGGCGCAGACCTCGTTCACGGTCGATATGGGCCGCCCCCGCTTGAAGTGGGACGAGATTCCGCTGGCCGAGCCGTTCCCCGACACGCGGCGGATCGAGCTCCAGATCGGCCCGATCGACGCGCCCGTGCTGCATTCGCCGGGCGTGGTGAACATGGGCAACCCCCACGCGGTGTTCTTCGTCGAGCGCGATCCCGACGATTACGATCTCGGCCGCATCGGCCCGATGCTCGAGAACCACCCGATCTTTCCCGAGCGCGCCAACATCTCCGTGGCGCAGGTGACGGGGCCCGACACGATCAAGCTCCGGGTCTGGGAGCGCGGCGCGGGGTTGACGCTCGCCTGCGGCACCGCCGCCTGCGCCACCCTGGTGGCGGCCTCGCGCCTGCGCATGCTCGGGCGCCACGCCACGGTGAGCCTGCCCGGCGGCGACCTCGTCATCGAATGGCGGGCCGACGGCCACGTGCTGATGACCGGCCCCGTGGCCCTCGAATGGGAGGATTTCCTGTCCCCCGAACTCTTCGTGCGGGTGGACTGAGTGGCGGTGGAGACCCTGACCTTCGGCTGCCGCCTCAACACGGTGGAATCCGAGGTGATGCGCCGCCATGCCGAGGCGGCCGGGACGGGCGCGGACCTCGTCCTCGTCAATACCTGCGCCGTCACGACGGAGGCCGGACGCCAGGCCCGCAAGGCGATCCGCAAGCTCGCCCGCGAGCGGCCGGGGGCCGAGATCGTCGTCACCGGCTGCGGCGCTCAGGTGGAGACGGACGCCTATTCGGCGATGCCGGAAGTGGCGCGCATCGTCGGCAACGACGCCAAGACCAGGGCCGAGACCTGGCTGCCCGCCACGCATGTCAGACCGCGTCTCGAGATCGACGACATCATGGCCGCGCGGGAAGCCGCACCGACGCGGATCGCCTCGGTCGCCGGCCATACCCGCGCCTTCGTGCCGGTGCAGAACGGCTGCGACCATCGCTGCACCTTCTGCATCATCCCCTTCGGCCGGGGAAATTCCCGCTCCGTCACGCTGGACGACGCGGTCGATCAGGTCCGCCGCATCGTCGACCATGGCGGGCGCGAAGTCGTGCTCACCGGGGTCGACCTCACCGCCTACGGCCGGGATTTGTCGCCGTCATCCAGCCTGGGACGGCTGGTCCAGGCGATCCTCCGCCACGTGCCGGATCTCGCGCGCCTGCGCCTGTCCTCCATCGATTCCATCGAGGCCGACGCGGCTCTCTGGGAGGCGATTGCCGGCGAGAACCGGCTGATGCCGCATTTCCACCTTTCGCTGCAGGCCGGCGACGACCTGATCCTCAAGCGCATGAAGCGCCGGCACGGCCGCGACGATGCGATCCGGTTCTGTGAGGCCGTGCGGCGTCTTCGCCCGAATGCCGTCTTCGGGGCCGACCTCATCGCCGGCTTTCCCACCGAGACCGAGGAGCAGTTCACCCGCTCCCTCGATCTCGTGGCGGAATGCGGCCTCACGCATCTCCACGTCTTCCCCTATTCGCCCCGCCCCGGCACGCCGGCCGCGCGCATGCCCCCCGTCGCCGGAGACGTGATCCGCGAGCGCGCCGCCCGCCTTCGTGACGCGGGAGCCACGGCACTGACGGCACATCTGGCGGGAGAGGTCGGCCGGACCCACCGCGTGCTCACCGAGCGCGGCGGAATGGGACGCACGGAAGGGTTCACGCCGGTCCGGCTGGCAGCCGACACGCCTCCGGGCGAGATTCGCGACGTGACGATCGCAGGGCATGACGGCCGGGTGCTGATCGGGGCGGAGTGATCCGAGCGCAACGGCTCTACCGGCTTCACACATCCGCACTTGTCGGCAGAGCGCGTCCCTCTCCCCCTTGTGGGGAGAGGTTAGGAGTGGGGGTGGTTCCGCTTGCCTCCGCAAGCTGAGGGTCACCCAACCACCCCCACCTCCAACTCCTCCCCACAAGGGGGAGGAGGGACTCGCGCCTTACTCGTCGGCCTCGTACCCACACATCTCCATCCGCTCCCGAATATGCCCCGGCGCCTCGCCAGTGATGGCCGGCCTTCTGAAGTAGAGCGGCAGGGTCCGGCAGCGCCCGCCTCTCGCCGCGCGCGGGGAGAGGGTCGCGGACACCTTGTCGTGTCCGCGATGAGCGAGAGGCGAAGCCGAAGCGAGGGTGAGGGGGCGCATCCGAAATTGCTCCCCGGAATCGCCCCCTCACCCTCGGCTGCCGCCTCGCCGCGCCGACGACGAGGTCGTCGCGGCCCTCTCCCCGCGCGCGGGGAGAGGGGATGTGCGCCCGCCGTCCAGCCAGTCCATTTCGCGGGTCATGTCACGGCGCCAGCGCCTCGACCGTAATGGCCGGCCTTCTGAAGTAGAGCGGCAGTGTCAGGCAGCGCCGCCTCTCCCCGCGCGCGGGGAGAGGATCGGGGACACCTTGTCGTGTCCGCGATGAGCGAGAGGCGAAGCCGAAGCGAGGGTGAGGGGGCGCATCCGATAGGGGCTCACCCGGACGCGCCTCCTCACCCTCGGCTGCCGCCTCGCCGCAACGACGACGAGGTCGTCGCGGCCCTCTCCCCGCGTGCGGGGAGAGGGGATGTGCACCTCTCGCTCAGCCAATCCATCGCACGCGTCATGCGCCGGCCCGATACCCACACATCTCCATCCGCTCCCGCATATGCCCCGGCGCAGGGGCCTCGACCAAGATCGGCGGCTTCTTGGGGTAGAGCGGCAGCGTGAGCGCGCGGGCGTGGAGCTGCAGCCCAGGTCCGCCCGAGCGGGGGGCGGTGCCGTAGATCGTGTCGCCGAGGATGGGCCAGCCCTTGGCGGCGCAATGGACGCGCAGCTGATGCGTGCGGCCGGTGACCGGGCTGAGGGCCAGCCAGGCGAGGCTCCTGTCCGCCGAGCGGCCGAGAACGCGCCATGTGGTCAGCGACGGGTCACCGGCCGGGTCCGTTTTCATCCACCACGAGCGCGGGTCGTCCGAGCGGCGGGCGAGGGGGAAGTCGATGCGGCCCTCGTCCTCGGCGGGATCGCCCTCGACGATGGCCCAGTAGGTCTTCCCCACCGTGCCGCTCGCGGCGAACAGCTTGTTGAGACGGGCCAAAGCTTTGGCATGACGGCCCAGGGCGAGGCAGCCCGACGTGTCGCGGTCGAGCCGATGGGCCGCCTCGGGACGACGTGGCAGACCGAAGCGCAAGGCATCGAGATGGTCGGTCAGGGTCTCGCCGCCCTTCGGGCCGGGATGGACAGGCAGTCCCGCCGGCTTGTCGATGACGAGGACAAGGGCATCGCGGTAGAGGAGACGCGCGCCTATGTCTGTTATGCGGTGTTCCACTGGGGCATCGGCTGACGGCATCGCCCTGCGCTACTCATGCGGGGTCGAGGGAGCAAGTGGGAATGAGCGAAGACAAGAGGCCGGGCTGGTTGCTGCGGCGGATGTTCGGGAAGAAGGAGGAAGCGTGGCCGCCCGAGCCGGTCCCGGTTCAGCCGCCCGATCCCAAGCCGGAGCGGAAACCCGAAACGGCCATCGAGCCGGCATCGCCTCCCATCGCGTCTCCCGCCTCGGCATCGGAAGGCCAGCCCGACTTCGCCACGGGTGCGGACGACATCTCGGCGATCCCGCTGCCCCCCAGCGAGCCCGCGCCCGCCGACCCTGAAAAGAATACCATCCCCGACGAGATCGAGGGGGCGGACCTGCAGCCCATCGCGGGCGCGGATGAGCGCCCGCCGGCCGGTACGGCGGGAGACGATCCCGCGCGCGGAGCGGAGAAGGCCGACACCACGACGGTCGCCTTCGCACCGGAGCCCGCCCCGGTCCCGGCCCCCACGCCCGAGCCTGTCACCGACCCAGAGCCGGCCTCCGAGAAGCGCGGCTGGTGGAGCCGCCTCACCGGGGGCATGAAGCGCACCTCGTCGGCTTTGTCCGAGCGGGTGACCGGCCTCTTCACCAAGCGCAAGCTCGACGCGGACACGCTGGAGGAGCTGGAAGACGCCCTGATCCAGGCCGATTTCGGCATCGACACCGCCATGCGGATCTCGGAGGCCGTGGGTAAGGGCCGCTACGAGAAGGGCATCTCCCCGGATGAGGTCCGGGCCATCCTCGCCGCCGAGGTGGAGCGGGCGCTGACACCCGTCGCCATTCCCCTCACCATCGACACGACGAAGAAGCCGTTCGTGATCCTGATGATCGGCGTCAACGGCGCGGGAAAGACCACCACCATCGGCAAGCTCGCCCTGAAGCTGAAGGGGGAGGGGCACAGCCTGATGCTCGCGGCGGGCGACACGTTCCGCGCCGCGGCTATCGAGCAGCTCAAGGTCTGGGGCACGCGCACCGGGGTTCCGGTGGTGGCGGGCGTGCAGGGAGCGGATGCCGCCGGCCTCGCCTTCGAGGCCTTCCAGCGGGCCAGAACCGAGGGCACCGACGTGCTCCTGATCGATACGGCCGGCCGGCTCCAGAACAAGGCCGGGCTGATGGCGGAGTTGGAGAAGATCCTGCGCGTCATCCGCAAGATCGACGCCGAGGCGCCCCATGCCGTGCTCCTCGTCCTCGATGCCACCGTGGGCCAGAACGCGCTGAGCCAGGTCGAGCTGTTCTCGAAGGCGGCCAACGTCACCGGCCTCGTCATGACCAAGCTCGACGGCACCGCGCGGGGCGGCATCCTCGTGGCGCTGGCCGCGAAGTTCGGCCTGCCGGTGCATTTCATCGGCGTCGGCGAAGGCGTCGAGGATCTCGAACCCTTCGCCGCGCGGGACTTCGCGCGGGCCATCGCGGGGTTGGACAAGGACTGATCGCAAGGGAGACCAGCATGGTCGGCCATGCGCCAGCGGTTGTCGTCATGGTACCGCAAATGGTACCATGACGGATGCGGATCGTTGAATTTCTGGATGCGAAAGGCCGCAGTCCTTTTGCCGACTGGTTCGATCGTGCGGAGGAGACATCATGACCCTGACGCGCAGCTTCAGAGAGACGGTGAAAGCGCGTGCCGAGAGCGACCCGGCATTCCGAGAGGCACTTCTGACAGAAGCGGTGGATCAGTTCCTGGCCGGAGAACTCGATACGGGGAAGGCAGCACTGCGCGATTACATCAACGCGACGATCGGTTTCGAACGGCTGGCCATGGAAACCGGTTCTTCGTCGAAGAGCCTGATGCGCATGCTGAGCCCGACCGGCAACCCGACGGCGAGCAACCTGTTCGCCATGCTCACGACGGTTCAGAAGGCAGCCGGCCTGAAACTCGCCGTGGCGGCGGGCCGCTGACGCTACGGGCGATCCTCCTGCAGAGCCCCCGGTCGATCTTTGGCGCTGCCTGACGCGCTATGAAAGCCGGGGCGACTGTCCTACATCCGGCGTCCCGCCCGGCGCCGCTTTGCGTCCGGGCGTGCCGAACCACGAGCCGCTCGCGATCATGACCCTGCCCATCGAATCCGTGCCGCTGCGCCGCCATCTCGAACCGGTGCCCAAGCTCGCCCTGGAAATGGGGCCGCTGGTGCTGTTCTTCATGCTGAACTCGTTCGGCACGCGGTTCGGCCTGAGCGAGGACAGCAGCACCTTCATGGCCATCGGGGTGTTCGTGGTGGCGACGGTGGTGGCTCTGGCCATCCACTTCGCGCTGCTGCGACGGCTGCCGATCATGCCGCTGGTCTCCGGCATCGTCGTGCTGGTCTTCGGCGGCATGGCGCTGGCGTTGCACGACAAGACGTTCTTCGTAATCAAGCCGACGATCGTGAACGCCCTGTTCGGCGCCATCCTCCTCGGCGGCCTGCTGTTCGGGAAATCCCTGCTGTCGGTGGTGCTCGACTCGGTCTTCGACCTGACCGAGGAGGGCTGGCGCAAGCTCACCTTCCGCTGGGGATTGTTCTTCTTCGCCCTGGCCGCCATCAACGAGGTGGTCTGGCGGACGCAGACTTACGCCTTCTGGGCCAATTTCAAGGTGGTCGGCATCATGCCCCTGACCATCCTGTTCGCCCTGTCACAGACCCCGCTTCTCATGCGCTACGACCGCAAGGCCGAGGCGAAGCCCGACGTGTAGGGAAAGCCCGTCGCCGGATCAGGGTTTCGCGGCGGCCATCGTCTCCGCCGCCCGGATCTTCTGCAGCACCGACGCATAGTTCTCTGCCGTGACGATCCCCACGAGCTTGTCGCGGATCAGGCCGTCGGGGCCGATGATGAAAGTTTCCGGCACGCCGTAGACGCCGAAATCGATACCGGTGCGGCCGGTGGAATCCATGCCCACGGCCTGGAACGGGACGCCGCTGCGCGACAGGAATCGCCGGCCGTTCTCGGGGGCGTCCTTGTAGTCGATGCCGACGAGGTTCACGCCCGGCTCACGCGCCAGCCGCATCAGTTGCGGATGCTCGATCTGGCACGGGGCACACCACGACGCCCAGAAATTGACCACCGTCACGCGGCCCTTGAGGTCGGCGCTGGAAAGACCGGGAACGGCCTGGCCTTCGCCGCCTACGAGGTTGGGCAATGCCGGCAACGCGAAGGCCGGCACAGGCCGTCCGATCAGCGCCGAGGGAATCGCGGCCGGGTCGGTCCCGGAGCGCAGGCGGATGAAGAACACCAGGGCCAGCGCCGCGAAGATCACCAGCGGCGCGATGACGAGGAGCGACCGGCGCACCGGCGCCGACGAGGATGCGGCGCTCACAGGCGCTCCCCCGCATCGCCCTGGAGGGCCGCGAGCGCCTGTTTCTGCGCCCGGTGATCGCCGAGCGAGCGCCAGATCAGGGCGCCGATGACGAGGGCGGTGAAGGCGTAGGCGCCGAGGATGAAGCCGGCATGCGGCCCGAGGGAAGCCATCGCTCAGACTCCCCGGATCGCCTGGCCGAGGGGCCGGGCCGGACGCGGATCGGCATCCAGTCGCTCGGCCTCGCGGATGGTGAGCGCCCGGACCCGGCGGCGCAGGATCTCCGTGCGCATGGCGTAGAGATGCAGCGTGATCCCGAGCAGGGTGAAGGCGAGGATCATCTCGAGCAGGGGGTAGAGCATCGAGGGATCGATGCTGGAGCCGCCCATGCGCATGATCGAGGCCGGCTGATGCAGCGTCGACCACCAGTTCACCGAGAACTTGATGATCGGCAGGTTCACGGCGCCCACCAGCGTCAGGATCGCGATGGCGCGCGCGGCCCGGTTCGGATCCTCGATCGTGCGCCACAGGGCGATGATGCCGCAATAGATCAGGAACAGGATCAGCATCGAGGTCAGGCGCGCGTCCCAGACCCAGTAGGTGCCCCACATCGGCTTGCCCCAGAGCGAGCCGGTGACGAGGCAGATCAGGGTGAAGGCCGCCCCGATCGGCGCCGCGGCGCGCTGCGCCACATCCGCGAGGGGGTGGCGCCAGACCAGGGTGCCGATCGCCGAGATCGCCATCGACCCGTAGAAGAACACGCCGAGCCAGGCCGCCGGCACGTGGATATACATGATCCGCACGGTCTCGCCCTGCTGGTAGTCGGGCGGGACCACGAACCAGGTGAGGTACAGGCCGATTGCGAGCAGCACGGCCGAGAGCCCCGCGAGCCAGGGCATCACGGGGCCGGTCCAGCGCAGGAAGTGACCGGGATGGGCAAGACGTGTCCACATGGTCCGTGGACCTAGCCCAAGGTGCGGTGCAGCATCAATGCGGGCGTTACGCGCAGTCCGGCCGCGTCGATCATTTCTTCGCGCACGCCCTCGATCTCGGCTATGCCGACGCCGCGCATTTCACCCGCGCGTTCCGTGGCTGGACCAGCCTGCCGCCGACGGAATGGCGCCGTCTGGCGTTGGGATGGGAAACGCGGCCGTCGATGGGGCGTTGAGCCGGCGCCATGCTCGACAAAGCCCTCTACTACGCCCTGACCTTCGCGGAATCGCTCCTGTCCGTGGTCGGCATCCGTGCCACCTACGAGCAGCCGCGCTACGAGGTGGTCGAGCAATTGCCCCGCAACGTCGAGATCCGTCACTACGAACCGCGTGTCGCGGTCGAGACCGACATGGCGGGACCGGGCGATGCCGAAGCGTTTCGCAGTCTGTTCCGGTACATCACCGGCGCCAATGGCGGGGACGACCGCATCGCGATGACGGTGCCGGTGGAACAGGGCACCCTGATTGCCATGACCGTGCCGGTAGAGCAGGGCGGCGATCTGCGCGTCATGCGCTTCTTCCTGCCCGCCGCCATCGTGAAGGCCGGTCCGCCGGTTCCGACCGATCCGGCGGTCCGCATCGCTCGGCTGCCTGCCGCGACCTTCGCCGCGCTCCGCTTCTCCGGCACACTCGATGCGAGAGCCCGTGAGAAACGCGAGGCGGTTCTCCGGCAGGTCCTGGCGAAGATGGCCCGCGAGACGACGGGCCCGTCGAGCGTCCTGAGCTACGATCCACCCTTCGCGATCCCTTTCCTGCGGCGCAACGAGATCGTCATCCCGGTCGCCGAGGGGCGCTGATCATTCCGACCAGCGCAGGGCCGCGGCCGCCGCGAAGGTCCCGATAACCGCCGCGATCAGGCTGAGGGCCGACAGGATCAGCAAGGGCGTCGTGAAGGGCACCGTGCCGCCGGATGCTGCCTCGGTCGCGGAGACGCCGAAGATCAGCGTCGGGATCATCAGCGGCAACACCAGGACGGCGAGGATCAGGCCGCCCCGGCGGATCGACGCGGTGAGCGCGGCGCCGACGGCGCCGATGAAGGTCAGGGCCGGCGTCCCCACCAGCAAAGTGAGGGCGGTGGCGCCCATGGCGGTGCCGTCGAGGGCGACGAGCAGCCCGAAGAGCGGCGAAGCGAGAGCCAACGGCAGGCCGGTGGTGAGCCAATGGGCAATCACCTTGGCGAGCACCACCATCTCCATCGGTGCCGGAGCGCCGGTCATCAGGTCGAGGGAGCCGTCCTCCTCGTCGGCCTGGAACAGGCGGTCGAGGCCGATCAGGGTGGCGAGCACGGCGGCGAGCCAGAGGATGGCCGGACCGATCCGCGAGAGAAGGTTGAGGTCGGGCCCCAGCGCGAACGGCACGAGGGCGACGATCATTAGGAAGAACACCAGCGACAGGGCGCCCGAGCCGCCCACGCGGGCGGCGAGCTGCAGGTCGCGGGCGATGAGGGCGCGCATCACGCCGATCACCACCACACCTCCGAATCGGCCGCATTCGCGCCGGCCGAGGCGGGTGCGGGTTTCAACGCCTCGTCGATGCGCAGTTCGCGGGCATCCTCCAGGCCGAGGGACTGGTGGGTGGCCGCCACGATGAGGCCACCCTCGGCCCGGTGGCGCGCCATCAATCCGGCGAGCACGGCCTGAGAGGCGGTATCGAGGGCCGCGGTCGGCTCGTCGAGCAGCCAGAGCGGACGCCGGCAGACGAGAAGCCGGGCGAGGGCGACGCGGCGGCGCTGGCCGGCGGAGAGGTAGGCAACCGGCAACCGCAGGGCATGGCCGAGCCCGAGTTCGTTGAGCGCTTCGGCCGGGCTCGCGGTGGGCGCGCCGAGAAGGTCGCGGGCGAAGGTGAGGTTCTCCTCCGCCGTCAGCGGGCTTTTCAGCCCGTCGCGATGGCCGACCACGTGGAGACATTCGGCCAGCGTCGCCTCACCGACGTCGGCGACCGCGATGGTGCCGGCATCCGGCTTCAACCGGCCTGCGAGAAGGCTGAGCAGGGTGGATTTTCCCGCCCCGTTGCGCCCCGTCACCATCAAGGCCTCGCCGGGGCCGAGCGCGAAGGACAGACCCGAGAAGATGCGGCGGCCGGAGCGGCGGGCGGCGAGGTTCGTAGCGGTCAGCCGCACGGGGCGCCCTGTCGGCCGCCGGCGACGGCACGCCTCCAACTGCTCACGGGGACTGCGGCTTTCACGTCTCGCGCGGGCGGCGCGGGCTTCCTCTCCTGGAAGGCTACTGGATTTACGCATCTGCTCGACAGCCGTTCCCTCGATCCAGGAGGGTTGGCATGAGGCGCAGCGGAACTCCCTCTCCTGGAAGGAGAGGGCTGGGGTGAGGTGTGGTCCATCCCCGGAGAGGTCACACACCTCACCCTGTCCCTCTCCTTCCAGGAGAGGGGACCCGAGCCGCCCGCGAGAGGCGTGAATGCCGTAGCCGGAAGAGGGCGCCTGTCACGCCTCATACCGACGTGAGGGTTCTGACTCGTTGGCAGTTTTGTGGATGGGGCAAACCGCTGCATCGCAAGGGTAAGAGGATCGTGCGCGACGGCCGCGATCACAATGCATACCGAGCGAGGAGTTCCGAGATGGGAACGGAGTCGCTTTTCCCCGCCTTCAGGTCGGCAAGCCGCCGCTCGGCGATTTGAACGTCCGCACGATCCTCAAGGTAATCTAGGATCGCGTCGCGGGCGTCTTCACGCGCGCCTTGGCCTGTCCGCCGACCATGCGCATCCATATGCGCTTCGATCTCCGGAGGCAGGCGAAAGGCGATCATGGAATGCTCCAGCATGGCCGCCTGCATAGCTCGCGCACCGAGGCTCGTCCACGTTCTCCCCGACACTCCTGCGCTCGTGTCACAGCAGGGCGTAGCGGCCAGTTTCGAAGTGTTCTATACGGGGCGCAGGCTGCGCCGCGCGAGTCCCGAGCGTCCAAATCGCTCGTCGCGCAACATCCTGTCCGGGCACCCCCGGAGCGGCGCGCGCTTTTTTTAGAAGCGCTCCAGCCGAACACGACTTCGTGGCGCAGGTCATGCCTGCGCGTGTTCGACAACCGCTCGTGAGGAAGAAACAAGCCGTGGCATCACTCGACAGCTTTCACTCCCGCCAGACCCTCACCGTCGGCGACAAATCCTACACCTACTACTCGATCCCCCATGCCGAGCAGGCCGGCCTCGCCGATGCGACGGCTTTGCCCTTCTCGATGAAGGTCATACTCGAGAACCTGCTGCGGTTCGAGGACGACCGCTCGGTGAAGAAGGACGACATCTCCGCCACCGTCGCGTGGCTCGGCAACCTCGGCAAGGTCGAGACCGAGATCGCCTTCCGCCCCTCGCGCGTGCTGATGCAGGACTTCACCGGCGTGCCCGCCGTGGTAGATCTCGCCGCAATGCGCGACGCCATGGTCGCTCTCGGCGGCGACCCCCAGAAGATCAACCCGCTGGTCCCGGTCGATCTCGTCATCGACCACTCGGTCATCGTCGACGAGTTCGGCACCCCGAAGGCCCTGGCCGACAACGTGGCGCTGGAATACGAGCGCAACGGCGAGCGCTACACCTTCCTGAAATGGGGCCAGTCGGCCTTCGACAACTTCTCCGTCGTCCCCCCCGGCACCGGCATCTGCCACCAGGTGAACCTCGAGTTCCTGTCGCAGACGGTGTGGACCAAGACCGAAGACGGCACCGAGCTCGCCTATCCCGACAGCCTCGTCGGCACCGATTCGCACACCACCATGGTCAACGGCCTCGCCGTGCTCGGCTGGGGTGTGGGCGGCATCGAGGCCGAGGCCGCCATGCTCGGCCAGCCGCTCTCCATGCTGATCCCGGAAGTCGTCGGCTTCAAACTGTCGGGCAAGCTGCCCGAGGGCACCACCGCCACCGACCTCGTGCTCACCGTGACGCAGATGCTGCGCAAGAAGGGCGTCGTCGGCAAGTTCGTGGAATTCTACGGCCCCGGCCTCGACGACATGGCGGTGGCCGACCGCGCCACGATCTCCAACATGGCCCCCGAATACGGCGCCACCTGCGGCTTCTTCCCCATCGACCAGAAGACCATCGACTTCCTCAAGGTGACCGGCCGCGCCGACGACCGGATCGCCCTCGTGGAGGCCTATGCCAAGGCCCAGGGCATGTGGCGCGACGCGCAGACCCCGGACCCCGTCTTCACCGATTCCCTCTCCCTCGACATGGGTGACGTGCGTCCGTCGCTGGCCGGCCCCAAGCGGCCGCAGGACCGGGTGCTGCTGGACGGCGCCAAGCCGGGCTTCGCCCAGTCCATGGAGACGGAGTTCAGACGAGCCGCCGACATCGCCAAGCGCTACCCCGTCGACGGCGCGAATTACGATATCGGCCATGGCGACGTGGTGATCGCGGCGATCACGAGCTGCACCAACACCTCGAACCCGAGCGTGATGATCGGCGCGGGGCTCCTCGCCCGAAACGCCGTCGCCAAGGGCCTGCGTTCCAAGCCCTGGGTGAAGACCTCCCTGGCGCCGGGCTCGCAGGTGGTCGCCGAGTATCTGGAGAGCGCGGGCCTGCAGGCGCCCCTCGACGCCCTCGGCTTCAACCTCGTCGGCTTCGGCTGCACCACCTGCATCGGCAATTCGGGCCCGCTGCCGGCGCCGATCTCGAAGGCGATCAATGACAACGACGTGGTCGCGGCGGCCGTGCTCTCCGGCAACCGCAACTTCGAAGGCCGCGTGAACCCCGACGTGCGCGCCAACTACCTGGCCTCGCCGCCGCTGGTCGTCGCCTACGCGCTCGCCGGCTCGATGCAGATCGACATCACCACCGAGCCGCTGGGCATCGGCTCCGATGGCCAGCCGGTCTATCTCGCCGACATCTGGCCCTCCACGGCAGAGGTCGCCGAGTTCATCGAGGCCAACATCACCTCGACCCTGTTCAAGTCGCGCTACGCCGACGTGTTCAGCGGCGACCATTACTGGAAGGCCGTCGAGGTCACCGAGGCCGAGACCTTCAAGTGGGACTCGACCTCCACCTACGTGCAGAACCCACCCTATTTCGAGGGCATGACCAAGACGCCGGCGCCGATCACCGACATCGTCGATGCCCGCATCCTCGGCCTGTTCCAGGATTCCATCACCACCGACCACATCTCTCCGGCAGGCAACATCCGCGCGGCCTCGCCGGCCGGCGCCTACCTGCAGGAGCATCAGGTCCGGGTGCAGGACTTCAACCAGTACGGCACCCGGCGCGGCAACCACCAGGTCATGATGCGGGGCACCTTCGCCAACATCCGCATCAAGAACCAGATGGTCCGGGACGAGAACGGCAATGTGGTCGAGGGCGGCTGGACCCTGTTCCAGCCGTCCGGCGAGCGGATGTACATCTACGACGCCGCCCAGAAATACGCCGAATCCGGCACGCCGCTCGTCGTCTTCGCCGGCAAGGAATACGGCACCGGCTCGTCGCGCGATTGGGCGGCCAAGGGCACGAAGCTCCTCGGCGTCCGCGCCGTGGTGGCGGAGAGCTTCGAGCGTATCCACCGCTCGAACCTCGTGGGCATGGGCATCGTGCCGCTGGTGTTCCAAGGCGAGACGTCCTGGGCGTCGCTCGGCCTCAAGGGTGACGAGACCGTCAGCCTTCTCGGCCTCTCGGGCGACATCAAGCCGCGCCAGACCATGATCGCCGAGATCACCTCGGCCGACGGCACCAAGACAGAGGTGCCGCTCACCTGCCGGATCGATACGCTGGACGAGCTGGAATACTTCCGCAACGGCGGAATCCTGCCCTACGTCCTGCGCTCGCTGGCGGCGTAAGCCTACGATGCGAGGAAGGCTCTCCCCGGTCAGGGGAGGGCCTTTCGGCCCAGAAATTCCACCGGAATCTGAGCCGCCTTTGCAATCCCTCGAAACACCGTCCGATGGCGGTCGTTTCGGCCGTCCTATGGCGGTTGCGGGCGGCTCGAATTACGGTCCGCGCGGGCCTATGGATGTGGCCTGCGCCGTGTCCCCATCTGTGAACTCCCGCCACAATAGCACCAGGGCCGCCATCACCGCCGGGCCGAGGAAAAGCCCGAGCAGACCGAACGTCTCGACCCCGCCGAGGATGCCGAGCAGCACCCAGAGGAAGGGCAGGCGGGTGGTGCCGCCGATCAGGACCGGCCTCACGAAATGGTCGGCGACGAAGGTGACGACGAAGCCCGCCGCCACGACCACCACCGCCGGTATCACCGCCCCACCAGCGAGCAGGATCAGTGCGGCAATGCCGAAGACCAGCGGCGCTCCGAAAGGGATCATCGCCGCCACCGCCGTCAGCGCGCCGAGCAGGACCGGATGCGGCACGCCCGCAAAATAGTAAACGATTCCAAGGAGAACGCCTTCGCCGAGGCCGACCAGCACCAGCCCATCGACGGTGCCATGGACGGAAGCCACCATCTGGCGGGCCACCCGCTCGCCGCGCGGGCCAAACAGGCGAGCGCTCGCCGTCAGCGACTGCCTGATGACAGTTCGCCCGTCACGGAACAGGAAGAACAACGTCAGCAGGGTGAAGCCGAATAGCACAACCCGGCGAACGACTTGAGCCCCGAGGCTCTTGGTCAGGCCGATCGTGGTCGAGTTGTCGAGCTTGTGCAGGATCTCGGACCCGGCGGACGGGTGGCTGAGAGTCTCGCTCCACCATGCGCTCGCTTTGGCCGCACCGTAGGGAAGGTGGGACAGGAATTCCGGTACGGGGATACCGCTGCGCTCGGCCGACTTGGCCCAGGCCATCGCGTCATGGGCCTCCCGCGCCGCCTGTACCCCGAGGACCACCAGGGGCGCGAGGAAGACCAGCGCTACCGCCAGGGTGAACAGGCTCGGCAGCAGGATGTTGTGGCCACCGGGCGGCCAGCGCCGTTCCGCCTTCGCATAGAGCGGCCAGAGCGCGATGGCGAGGATCACGGCCCAGGCCAGCGCCGGAAGGAACGGGTGGAGCACCCACAGGCCGAGGGCGGACAGCGCCAGGACCAGGGCGATGCGCGCGCCTCCTTGGGCGCGGCTGCGATGGTCCGTCGGCAGCTCCGCCGCATCGACGGATGTAGGTCGTTCCATTCTCGTCACCTCTGCCGCCTCCTGGCATGCCTCACGCTCGATGGTTTCGCGCAGGAAGTAGAGCACAGGTCCACGCCGAACGGACGCGCCTCCGCATGTAGGTCAAGGCATCGACGGGCGGAATGGTCCGGGGCGCCCCGCAGGCGCACGAAGGCGCGAGCCCGAGCCGAGTATCTGCCAAGGTTGCCCGGCACCACCCCCTCGTGTAAGGGACCGCCTTCGATCGGAAGCGGCGCGACGCCGCTTCGGGGGCATGCTGCGCGACCCGGGGGGCGCCGGGTTCACGCGCCAGCCTCGGACCGGCCGCGCCCGCCATGGGATCCGACACCGGATCCGCTACGGCGCGCCATAGAGAAGAAAACGGCGAGAACGCATGTCTGACCAGCCGACCACCGCTACGTTCGACCGCGTCGCGGACATCATCGCCGACACCGCCGACATCCCGCGCGACACCATCTCGCCCGAGAGTCACGCCATTGAGGATCTTGGCATCGATTCGCTCGCCTTCCTCGACATCGCCTTCGCGGTGGACAAAGCCTTCGGCATCAAGCTGCCGCTGGAGCGCTGGACCCAGGAGGTCAACGAGGGCAAGGTGCCGGCCGAGGAGTATTTCGTGCTGAAGAACCTTTGCGCCCGCATAGACGCGCTGGTGGCCGAGAAGGCCGCCAAGGCTTGAAGGGCGAGCCCGGCCGGGCTGACCCCTTGAGAGTCTAGCGGAGCCTCTAGTCCCCAGCGGAGCCTTTGACGCCATGCGCCTCGAATATTTCGAGATGATCGACACGGTGACGAGTCTCGACAAGGCCGCCGGCCGGATCGAGGCGCTAGCTCACGTGCCGATGGAGAGCCCGGTCTTCGAGGGTCACTTTCCCGGTCATCCCCTGGTGCCCGGGGTGCTCCTCACGGAGACCATGGCCCAGGCCTCGGGATACCTGCTCCTCGCCCATCTCGACTTCGTGCAGATGCCGTTCCTGATGGCGGTCGACAAGGCGCGGTTCCGCTCCTTCGTCGGCCCTGGGGCGACGCTCGTCGTGCAGGCGAGTCTGGAGCATGACGGCTCTGGCTACGCGGTGACCAAGGCTTCCATCAGCCACGAGGGCAAACCTCTGGCCGATGCAGAGTTGCGCTTCCGAACCATGCCGTTTCCCGCAGGGCTCGATGCTCCCATGCGCGAACGCGCGCAGCGGATCGGCCTGATGGATCGCGCGGTTGCGGCAGGAGCTCCCCCCGGGGGAGCGGTTCCGGCATGAGCAAGACTAGCATGGACCGGCGCGACGTGGTCGTCACCGGCATCGGCCTCGTATCCTGTGCCGGAGAGGGAATCGCCGCTCACCTCGAAGCCTTCGCAGCGGGCAGGCCGAAGGCTACGGATACGGAGCGCTTTGCGCCCTATCCCGTCCATCCGGCCCCGCCGCTCTCGCTCGATGGACAGATCCCCAAGAAATCCGACCAGCGGCAGATGGAGGCGTGGCAGCGCCTGGGCGTCTACGCGGCCGGGCTTGCCCTCGACTCGGCTGGAGTGAAACAGGACGCCGCCTTCAAGGCAGCGATGCATCTCGTCGTCGCCTGCGGCGGCGGCGAGCGTGATACGGCGGTGGACGGTGCGATCCTGACCGGCCTGCGCGACGCGGCCGACCCGGGCGCCTATCTCAACGAGCACCTGCAGAACGACCTACGCCCGACCCTCTTCCTGGCCCAACTCTCGAACCTGCTCGCCGGCAACATCGCCATCGTCCATGGTGTCACGGGCGCCTCACGCACGTTCATGGGCGAGGAGGCTTCGGGCGTCGACGCCTTGCGCAACGCCCAGAGCCGCATCGCTTCGGGCCAGATCGATACGATGCTGGTGGGCGGCTCCTACAGCGCGGAACGCCCCGACGTTCTCGTCGTCCACGAGATGGGCGGATACCTGCGGAAGGGCGATTACCGACCGGTTTTCGAGCGCGAGGGTGAAGGCGAGGCCGGCGTCATTTTGGGAAGTACCGCCGCTTTCCTCATGCTGGAAGCCGCCGAGACCGCAGCGGCGCGCGAGGCGACGATCTTCGCCCGCCTTCTCCCAGTGGAAAGCGATCGCCCCCGGCGCGAGGCCGGCAGCGTAGGGCGTAGCCTCTCCACCTTGTGGGGCGAGGCCGCTTCCAAGCCGGATCTGGTGATCTCGGGTGCCACCGGCGTCAAAGAGATCACTGCCGAGGAGCGTGCTGCCCTGGACGTACTGACGCCCGGAACCCCCATCACAGCCCTCGGGGACCTTACCGGCCATTCGCTCGAAGTTACGGCGCCGCTGGGGGCGGCACTCGCCGCCGCACTCATTTCGGAAGGAACGGCGCGCGAGATCACGATCACCACCGTCGGCCATCGCCGTGGTGAGGGCGTGATCCGGTTAAGCGCGCTGTCGTGACCGGCAGGGATGTGGCTGTCAGCGAACGGAAATTCCGCTAAGACCGGTGCAACCGTGATCGATCGGCCCGAATGTTCGGGGCGGGGCATCTTCAAGGCCGTTCGGTCGGAACGATAGCAAGACGGCGCGATGACGAATTCCTCTCCCCCCGATTCACGGAACTTCCGGGATAGCCATGGCAGGCCGCTGGTCGCCGTGACAGGCCTCGGCATCGTCACGTCCCTGGGGCAGGGACAGGTCGACAATTGGACCGCGCTCACCGCCGGCCGGTCCGGCATCCACAGCATCGCCCGTTTTTCTACAGACGGCCTGCGCACCCGCATCGCCGGCACGGTAGATTTCCTCGATACCGACCCGCTCGTGGCGCCCGCCCTGTCGCAGCGCTTCGCCGAAGAGGCGGCCGAGGAGGCGATCACCCAATCCGGCATCGGGACGAAGGGCAATTTCCCCGGCGCGCTGTTCATCGCCGTACCGCCGGTGGAAATGGAATGGCCGCAGCGCCAGTCGCTGGCACAGGCGTCCGGCCAGAACGGCGACATCACCTATTCCGACCTCCAGCGAGCGGCATCGAGCGGACGGTTCGACGCCTGGCACGATCTCTTCATCTTCGCTACCGTGGCCGACAACATCGCCGATCGGTTCGGCACCAAAGGATCGCCGATCTCGCTGTCCACCGCCTGCTCATCCGGCGCCACCGCGATCCAACTCGGCGTCGAGGCGATCCGGCGGGGCGAGATGCAGGCGGCCCTGTGTATCGGCACCGACGGTTCGGTGAACCCGGAATCACTGATCCGATTCTCGCTGCTCTCCGCACTTTCGACCCAGAATGATCCGCCGGAGGGGGCCTCGAAGCCGTTCTCCAAGAACCGCGACGGCTTCGTCATGGGGGAGGGGGCCGCCGCCCTGGTCCTCGAGAATGCCGAGGCAGCGCGTGCACGCGGCGCGACGATCCTCGGCTACGTTCTCGGTTGCGGCGAGAAGGGTGACGGCTTTCACCGTACCCGGTCGAGCCCGGACGGGGCGCCCGGCATCGCCGCCATCCGCGCAGCCCTGCACGATGCTGGCACCGAGCCGGATTCGATCGACACGATCAACGCCCACGGCACGTCGACGCCGGAAAATGATAAGATGGAGGCGTTGGGCTGCGCTGCCGTATTCGGTGAGCGGATCCGCTCCCTGCCGATCTCATCGAACAAGTCGATGATCGGTCATACGCTGACAGCCGCGGGGGCTATCGAGGCGGTGATCTCGCTCCTTACCGTCACCCATGGCCGCATCCCACCGACGATCAATTACGCTGTGCCGGACCCAGCTCTCTCCCTCGACGTGGTAACGAGCGCACGCGACGCACGGGTCAGCCGGGTTCTGTCCAATTCCTTCGGATTCGGCGGGCAGAATACCTGCCTCGTCCTCGGGGACGAGCCGGCATGACGAACGAAGTGTCCCGCCGCGTCCTCGTCACGGGCGGCGCCTCCGGCCTCGGATCGGCCATCGTACGCGCGCTGGTCACCTCCGGCTACGACGTCGCTTTCACCTATCGGTCATCGGGCGAGGCGGCGGAGCGACTTGTCGCCGAACTCGTTCAGACTCACCCCGAACGGGCGATCACCGCCCACCCTCTCGACCTCGCCGATCGCGATGCCCTAGAGGCTTTCTGCGAGGCCCAGGAGGGGGAAGCGTTCTACGGGCTGGTCCACAATGCAGGCCAATCTTACGACGTGCTGGCCGCGATGATGGCGCAGGACAAAGCCGAGGCGGCGATGCAGGTGAACTTCTGGTCGCTGACCCGCATGGCGAAAGCGCTGGTGCGCGGCATGATCCGCGGACGCTCCGGCCGCATCGTCGCCATCGGTTCGGTGGCGGCCCTCCAGGCCAATCCGGGTAATGCCGCTTATGCGGCGACGAAGGGTGCGCTGATCTCCTATTGCCGGACGCTGGCGATCGAATCTGCCAAGCGTGGGGTAACCGTCAACGTCATCGCGCCGGGCTTCATCGACACTGACATGATGGCTCCTTATGCCGCGCACCGCACCGGCATGGAGAAGCAGATTCCGTCCGGACGCTTCGCCAAGCCGGAGGAAGTGGCGGCGCTGGTGGCCTTCCTCATGGGAGATGGCGCCGCCTACATCACCGGCGCCGTTCTGCCGGTAGACGGTGGGCTGACAGCGATGATGGGCATCCATCGGACTTGAGGTGGACGATCCATTGCGCCTTCGCCTCATCTACGCGCTGGTTCTGACAGCAGCTCCGGCAATCGCCGAAACCGGCGCTTTCCGCGTCGATGGTCTTCCGCGCGGCGACGCGTTGAGTATCCGCGAGACCCCGGATGCTTCCGCGCCCGTACTGGGCCAGGCACCAGAAGGCGCGCGCCTGCGCGGCTTCGGCTGCACCAACGAGACGCCGAGCGGTCTCACCTGGTGTCGGGTCAAGGCCGGCCCAATCCTCGGCTGGGCGCGGCGACGCTACCTCGCGCCGGATTGAGCCGAGCCGACTTTCAGTCGATAAGGCGCCCTACCCATTCCGTTCCCTCATCCTGAGGTGCCGGAGCATTGTGGAGGCCTCGAAGGAGGACTCCAGACGGCACGCGGGCCCCGTAGCCCTCCCTCTACACCCGCCCACGCGGGCACCTCAGGATGAGGTGGTACGAAGGAGGTTCGGAGCCCGAAGCGCCCGACGAGAGACAAGCCCGATGCAAGCCCTCCAACTCTTCGGTGACCGCGACCTGCGCCTCAGCGAGGTCGATCCGCCGGCAGCTCCCGGCGGGGGCGAGGTTCAGATCCGCGTGCGCGCGGTGGGCTTGAACTTCATCGACGTCTGGGGCTTTCGCGGCATGGCCTTCGCCAAGCGCAAGATGCCGCTCACGGTAGGGGCCGAAGCCTCGGGCGAGATCGTCTGCGTTGGCGAGGGCGTCACGGATCTGCGTGAGGGCGACCGCGTGGTGATGTACGGCGCGCAGACGTGTGGTCGCTGCAAGGCCTGCCGGGAGGGTCGAGACAACCTGTGCGAGGACGTCTCCGGCGTTATGGGCTTCCATATCGACGGGTTCGCGCGCGAGCGTGTCACCATGCCAGCACGTCTCGTAGTGAAGGTACCCGATGGGGTGAGCTTCACCGATGCAGCCTGTGCTCCAATCGCCTTCGGCACTGTCCAGCACATGCTGTTCGACAATGCCAAGCTGGAGCCTGGCGAGAGCATCCTCGTTCATGCCGGTGGCTCGGGGATCGGTACCGCCGCGATCAAGATGGCCAAAGACATTGGCTGCACTGTGTTCACGACGGTGGGGGACGACAAGAAGGGCGAGATGGCCAAGGCGCTGGGCGCCGATCACGTCATCAACTACCGCGACGAGCGCTTCGAAGGCGAGGTCCGCCGCCTGACCAAGCGAAAGGGTGTAGACGTAGTGTTCGAGCATGTCGGCCCGGATACCTGGAACGGCTCGCTCCTATGCCTCAAGCGCGGCGGCCGCCTCGTCACCTGTGGTTCCACCTCCGGTGTCTCTACGACCATGAACCTCATGCAGCTGTTCCAGCAACAGTACCGCATTACCGGGTCCTTCGGCTGCTCTATGGCCAACATCCGCCAATCCCTGGCGAAAATGGCCGAGGGGATCACGCCAGTAGTGGATACCGTGCTGCCACTCGCGGACTTTTCACAGGGGCTGGAACGCCTGGAATCGCGCAAGGTGTTCGGGAAAATCCTCGTGGCGATCGACTGATATGTCGCCTGGGCGGCGAGACTCGCATTCACCTCAGGCTGCCCCTTACCCGGAAAATGTTCTACACGAGCGCGATAGCCACTCCCGGATAGTCTCGTGCTGCGTCTTGCCCTCGTCCTGAACCGCCATCTGCCCCGGATGGCGGGGATCGCCATGATTCCGTTGGTCCGCGGCCTCTTCTGGCTAGCGCGATTGCTGGGGACCGAGCGGGCGAGCCGGACCGGCGGGGCGATTGCACGGAGAGTAGGTCCGTTCCTACCCGCGAACCGCATCGCATTGGCGAACCTGCGTGCCGCCTATCCCGAGAAAGATGAGGCCGCGATCAGGGCGCTCGCGCGCCAAGCCTGGGACAATCTAGGCCGGACGGGAGCGGAATACGCACATCTTGCAACCCTATTCGATATCGACCCCACCGATCCAGCAAGTCAGCGCATGTCCGTTGCCGGCGCGGAGCATTTCGAGGCTTTGCGCGACGACGGCAAGCCGGGGCTGATCTTCGCCGCACACCTCGCCAACTGGGAATTGCCGGCGATCTGCGCCGCTCGCTACGGCCTCGAGGCCACGGCGATTTTCCGGCCGCCCAACGATATAGCCTCGGCTCGCCTCGTCGCCGAGGTGCGCCGAGAGACCATGGGTGGCCTGGCAGCGGCGGGGCAGGGCGCCGTATTTTCCATGCAGGGCGTCGTGGAACGCGGCGGCCATCTCGGCCAGCTCATCGATCAGCATTTCACCCGTGGCGTAGTCGTGGAGTTCTTTGATCGACCCGTTCTGGTGAATCCGCTGCTCGCCAAGCTCGCCAAGCATTACGAATGCCCCGTTCACGGAGTCCGCGTGGTGCGCAAGGACAATGCCCGCTTCCATCTCGAACTCACGCCTCCCCTCGACCTACCCCGCGATGCCAAGGGCGAAATTGATGTGCAGGGCGCAATGCAGGCGATGACACGCGTGGTTGAGGAATGGGTTCGGGAAAATCCGGGTCAGTGGTTGTGGATGCACAGGCGGTGGCGGCCGAACATGCTGCCCAAGCCCAAGGTTGCTCCAGTTAAACAGTCTAATCCATCCACGGCCCATCGAGGCAACGTGACTTCCGTTTCCGGTTGAGGCGCTGTCACATAGGGATATGGTCCGATCCGCTTTACGGCTACTCAGCTCCGCGCTGAACCCTCTCGCACTTACACTTCTCCTTCCGTACATGACAGGCCCGGCACACGCCGAGCCGCCTCGCGCGGTATCGAGCTCTTCACTAGCCAAGGTTGCGGCGCCTGCCAGAAGGCCTCGCGGATGATGGGGGATTACGCCCAGCAGGCCGACATCATCGCCCTGACCCTTCCGGTCACCTACTGGGACTATCTTGGCTGGAAGGACGAACTCGCGATCCCGGCCTTCACCGAACGCCAGCGCGCCTATGCTCTGAGCCATGGCGAGCGCCAGCTTTTCACACCGCAGGCCATCGTCAACGGCGAGCCATCCCCGGTCAGGTCAGACCAAGCCTTCCTCGACCGTAGCCTCCGCACGGCGCGGCAGTCGTGGGGCCTTATCGTGCTGGTAAAAGCGACGGACCAGGGGGACCGTATCACCATCGATATCGGCGCCGGACGGGGAAGCGGCGAGGTCTGGCTACTCCCGATCCTGCGCAGGCACAGGACGGCAGTCGGGCACGGTGAGAACAAGGGACAGGTGGTCGATTACGTGAACATGGTGCGCGGGATGCACAAGGTCGGAGCCTGGATGGGCCAGGCCGCGCATTTCGAGCTCCCGCGTAGCCTCGCTCGTTCAGGTCATGCCGACAACTACGTGGTCATGCTCCAGAGTGGGACGCTTGCCCATCCCGCCCGCATTCTCGGCGCGACGAAGGGGCCAAGTTTCTGAGCCTTGGCCCGCTTACTGCCTTCGACGCTTCAGCCCACCCATTCCCCAGCGCGCATAACCGGCACGGCGCGCCCTTCGGCGGTGAGGCCATCGACGTCGATCTCGGCCGAGCCAATCATCCAGTCGATATGGATCAGGCTGCGGTTCGCACCCCGTGCCGTGAGATCGTCCTCACTGAAGCCTTCACCGCCGTCGCGGAAGCATTTGCTGTACGCCTGCCCCAAGGCGATGTGGCTCGCCGCATTCTCGTCGTACAGGGTATTGTAAAACAGCAGTCCAGAAGCGGAGATAGCAGACGAAGCCGGCACCAGGGCGACCTCACCTAGACGGCGAGCCCCCTCATCCGTGTCGAGGACGCGCGCGAGGACATCGCCCCCTGTGCGAGCCGTCGCCTCGACGATGCGCCCATCTTCGAACCTTACCCGGATGCCGTCGATCAGCGTACCCTGGTAGGATAAGGGCTTGGTGCTTGCCACGTGGCCGTCCACCCGCGACTTGTGAGGCGTGGTGAACACCTCCTCGGTGGGAATATTGGCGTTGCACAGGATCCCGCTGCGCGAAACGGAGGCCCCACCGCACCACTCGTGATCGTCGGCAAGGCCGACGGTGAGGTCGGTGTCCGGTCCCTGAAACCGCAAGGCAGCGAAGCGATGCTCGTTGAGAATCTTAGTGCGGGCGTGGAGAGCGTCGTTATGCGCCTTCCACTCGCCCACCGGGTCGGTACCGTCAACGCGAGACGCCGCAAAGATCGCGTTCCACAGGCGTGAGAGGGCTTCGTCCTCGGCGCAATCCGGGAAAACAGTCCGTGCCCAAGGGCGGGTCGCCGCTGAAACGATCGTCCAATTCGTGGCGAAATTCGCGATGAGTTCGAGAGCCGGCACATAGGCCTTCGAGCGCGAGCGATTGGCGCGGGCGACTTTCTGGGCGTCCTGTCCAGCCAGCAACGACGGATCATCCCCGGCGATCGCAAGCCTTGCGGCTCCGTTCCGGAACGCGTCGGCCATACCGCTGTAGAGCCAGCCCGCCGCCGTATCGAACGCGTCCTCAGGTGCGTGGGCGAAGCGCGCCAAGGTCGCAGCGTCGTCGGAATAGAAAGTAGTCACCAGGGACGCGCCGGCCTTGTAAGCCTCGGTGGTGATCGCACGGGCGAGAGGCGCGGCTTCGAGCGGCGCCGTCATCACCAATTCCTGGCCGTTCTGGAGTCCGAGCCCAATGCGGACCGCCACCTCGGCGAGGCGGCTGATCCGCTCGTCGAAGGAGAGGGCGGTCGTGTCAGCCCCAGTGCTCGTCGTCATCACCAATCTCCTCAGCTCCATCCCGCATATGCCACGGGGCGGGCGTTCAGCAAGATCGGGATTCGTGATGCTGATTCAAGCGCGGGACTCGCAGCGAGATGGTCAAGTAGCGCGCGACCAAGTGATTTCGCCGAGATTCTCGCGGAAGGCGAAACGCATGAGATGGTCGGCCACCACGTTTTCCAGCCGCGTCAGACCAGCTGGATCAGGAGTCGCGACACGCATCAACAAAGCATCGGCCTCTGCCTGGAACGTGCAAACGCGATCTTCGCCGAACGGGACCGTACCGGCCGCGTCCGTCGCTTCCACGGGGAATTTATGGCTCCAATGGCGGCAGAGCTGCTTCAGGTAGCGGCTTGCCTCGGCAGTTGGAACTCTCGCCTGCGAGATCGGCATCGTCTTGTCTCCTTCGGTCCCTGAAATCCATGGACGCAGCTGGTGCATCGTTGTCGCTGGGCTGCAGACCTTCATTGAGGGTGCGATCCGCCTCTTACTGAAGGGGTCAGGACCGTTAACGTCCCCATAAGACGCTGCAGCGCACCCATGAAGCACTCTCATCGCAATAACGCTTTAGATCAGGACTTGAAGCCGTTTCATGGCGCATCGCGAGATCGATTGTGATCTTTTCTTGTGCGACGCACAATGGGGCATGTGAACAACGCCGTGAGTGTCTGGATGGCTTATGCGGCGAAGTCACACGCCCCCGGCGCTTACTCCTTCGGAAGCGCCGGGGGCGTGTTCGCTGACAACGCGATCACCTTCCCGGGGTTCAGCAAATCTCGCGGATCGAGGGCGCACTTGAGCCGGCGCATCAAGTCCAGGCCGACCGGATCGGCGTAGAGGCCCAGTTCGTCTCGCTTGATTAGGCCGATGCCATGTTCGGCGGCGATGGACCCGCCCATCCGATGCACGATGTCGTGAACGATCCTGTTGAAGCGTCCCCATTCCTTGAGGAACGTAGCCTTGTCCATGCCGAGAGGCTGGCTAAGGTTGAAGTGGATGTTGCCGTCGCCGAAATGCCCGAAGGCGCAGACACGCAGGCCAGGCATTTCAGCCTCGCATGCCGCGATCGCCGTATCTAGGAAATCGGCGAGACGCGATAGCGGCACCGAGACGTCGTGCTTGATCGAGCCGCCTTCGAGCGACTGAACGTCAGACAAGTTTTCTCGGAGCGCCCATAGGCTCGCGTTCTGCGTCTCACTCGACCCGATGACCGCGTTTTCCACGAGACCACGATCGATAGCTGCGGCAAGCGCCGTCTCGATGGCATCCGAGGCCTCTGCCCCAGCGTGCGTCGTAGACATTTCGATGAGCGCGTAGCCCGCATGATCCCCGGGAAGGGGACGTGGAAAAGCGGGTCTGTGTTTCAGTACGATTTCGAGTCCGAAGCGCGGAATGTACTCGAATGCCGTAAGGTTATGGCCAGCGGTCCGTTTAAGCGTGTCGAACAAGGCCAGAGCAGAATGCGGCGACGAAAGACCCGCAAAGCCGACTGCCCGCGACGAAGGCTTGGGATAGAGCTTCAGCACAGCCGCGGTGATGATTCCAAGGGTCCCTTCTGATCCAACGAACAGGTGTTTCAGGTCGTAGCCCGCATTGTCTTTGCGCAGCGCGCTCAACCCGTTCCAGACCCGGCCGTCTGCCAGCACCACTTCGAGGCCGAGCACGAGATCGCGCATGTTGCCATAGGCAAGGACGCCGGTTCCGCCGGCATTGGTGGCGAGGTTGCCGCCGATCGTGCACGAGCCCTCCGAGGGCAGTGACAGGGGGAACAGCATCCCCTCCTGGTCGGCCGCCGCCTGAGCCTCGGCGAGCAGGACGCCCGCCTCGACGGTGATACTGGCGCTCAACGGGTCGATGGCGCGGATGTGCGAGAGGCGACCAAGCGACAGGACGATCCCGCCATGCGGCACTCCGCCTCCCACCAACCCGGTATTACCACCCTGAGCAACGATGGCGATTCCAGCGTCAGCGCAGGCCGCAACAACGAACGCGACGTCGCCGGTATCGGCCGGCCGAACGACGGCGAGCGCGTTGCCGTGAAAGAGGCCGCGCCATTCCCGGAGATGGGGTGCAATCTCTGCGGGGGCCGTGAGGACGTGCTTCTCCCCCAAGCGCTCAGTGAGACGGAAGAGAAGATCGGCGGGAGCAGTCACGGGCAGCTCTGGGCGGGAGATCGAGGGGTAACACGAAGTGGGGAGGCCGGACCGTCACGATGGCGGCTGCGAACTCACCTCCTATGATAAGGTTCGTGACCCGTCTTTGCAGGGCACGGAGCCGTGCCGCAACCGATCAGCGCAAACCCGGAGGAGGCGCCCAACCGATGCTGTCCGTGATCCCGAACCCACCCCGTACCGCCCTGCCCATTGTTGGCAGCGAGGACTTTTTCCCTGTGCGCCGCGTCTATTGCGTGGGACGCAACTACGCCGCCCATGCCCGCGAAATGGGGAAGGATCCCGAGCGCGAGCCGCCGTTCTTCTTCATGAAACCGGCGGACGCGCTTCAGATCGTCCCGGGCGCGGATGCAGTAGACCATCCCTATCCGCCCCGCACCGCCAATTACCATTTTGAGGTGGAACTCGTAGCAGCCCTCGGACGCGGCGGGCAGGACATCCCCACGGCCGATGCCCTCGATCATGTCTACGCCTACGCCGTCGGGCTCGACATGACCCGACGCGACGTTCAGGACGAAGCCAAGCGCCTTTCCCGCCCGTGGGACCTCGCCAAATCGGCCGATGCCTCGGCACCCATCGGACCACTCCACCCGGTCGAAGGTCGCAGGCATCCGATGCGCGGCGCCATCACACTCTCGGTGGACGACAATCCCCGCCAAGCCGGCGACCTATCGGAGATGATTTGGTCCGTAGCCGACCAGATCGCGCTCCTTTCCACCTATTTCGAGCTCCATCCCGGTGACCTGATCTTCACCGGTACGCCTTCAGGCGTCGGTGCGGTCGAGCGCGGACAAGTGATGCAGGCGGCCATCGAAGGCTTCGGTGCCATCCGCCTCAACGTCGTATGATTGGCTCCCTCCTCAACCGGCCGCTGATCCAACGGTTATTCCAGTTCGGCGCCCTCGTGTCCCGTGGAATGACCCTCGGCGTGCGGGGCGTCGCCTTCGACGCTCAGGGCCGCGTCTGCCTCGTGCGCCATACTTATGTGGAGGGATGGCACCTGCCCGGGGGTGGCATCGAGATTGGCGAGAATGCCGTCGACGCCATGGTTCGAGAGTTTCGGGAGGAGGCCGAGATCGTCGTGGAGGCGGCAGACACCTTGCGCCTGCATGGCTTCTTCCGCAGCACCGCCGCAACGGGCCGCGACCACATCGCTGTCTACGTCGCCCCCACCTTCACACTCCTCGGACCGAAGGCGCCAGACCGGGAAATCGCGCAGAGCGACTTCTTCGCGCTCGACGCCTTGCCCAAAGACACGACGCGGGCCACCCACAGCCGCCTCGACGAGATCGTCCATGGACTCTCCCCAACGGCCACGTGGTGAGAACGCGAGAAAGTTGCCCGCCGGCAAAAGAACCGAAAAACAGCTCTTGCCACGCCCGCCGGAATGTTGTTTAGAGACGCCGTCCGGGGCCGCCGGCGGGTCTTCTCCTCAAGCGGCACGGCATAGTGAGCGGGTGTAGCTCAGGGGTAGAGCACAACCTTGCCAAGGTTGGGGTCGAGGGTTCGAATCCCTTCGCCCGCTCCAATTCATCCAACCTTCAGAACATACGCGATAGGCCGCCTTCGGGCGGCCTTCGTCGTATCTGGGGCTCGCATTCCGTCTTTCGATGGACGGTCATGACGAGTTCTCAAGCATACACATTGCTGGTCATCCGATGGCTGCCAGCGGACCTTCTCGATGAACCAATACGCCCTCTGCATGTTGAGTCACCGACAGCAAGGGATAAAACGTATGACATCGACTTGGATGACCCTCGAGGAACTCGCCCTCAACCGCCAGATCACGGTGGATGAGGCGCTCCGCATCGTGAACGAGGCCCATTGCCCCAAGGTGTTCCGTGCTACGGCAACCCTGTATCTGGTCTGAGGGCCAGGCGGGCGTAATAGAGATTCAGTAGCGGTAGTTATTTTCTACCTCCGTCGGGTTCTGACTCGCCAACTTAGGACCCGGCGGCATACGAAGCGCTGAGATCATTGCGGGTTGCCTGTCTGACGGCATTCAAAAGCTGCACTATCTTTGCTTCGACAACCCAGGCTGCGCCCATGCAGCTCGACGAGGTGCGGTCCGCTCCGTGGAGCACCGTTGAACACGTTGAGTACGGTTCCGATAGCAGCGCCTGTTATCTGCGCCGAGATACCATTCGCCAGGAAATTCGTCGTGAGCATCCCTTTAAGATACCCGTCTTTGGGCTCTGTGCTGCGGTTACTGAATATCACACCGGCGTTAGTTTTTAATTGAGCTAAATGGGGATAGCCCAGCGCCATCATTTGGCACTGGGCTATTTTTGTTTCAAGAACTATCTAGCATCAGCTATTAGTACGGTATTAGTCGCGAATAACGTTCTATATCGAGGCGATAGCAGATCCGGTATTTCCGACCCGACCGTGCCGGGTCATACCGGTATTCGGCAGGATCGGTATTGTGTTGGGCTGCAACCCGCACTGCACTTGTACCGGCGAAGAACGGCCAGCTGGTGACGTTTCCACCCGCCCCCACCTTGGCTGGGACAAATAGCGTCGGGACCGCCCAATTCAATAAATCTGCTCCTTCGCGCGCACGAGAAACCGGTTTGTCACCGCCACTTAATAGCGCTGAACGGTGATACCGTCACAGCGCCTGTCCGCCATTCTGACGCATGGGATCACAGATTTTCGCAGACACCTTATCGAGATGTTCGCATGCATTCTTGAGATACCAAGCCTTCATATCCGGCTGGGTTGGTGCGACGAACATCGCCACAAGGACGAAGCCGACGAAGCCGAGGACGACAAGCGTCAGAAGATTCCGCATCAACTCACTCCAAAAAAAGAGCGTCCTCTCCTGGAGACAGGGCACAAGCCCATAGGAGACAACGTAAAACGGCCAGCCAATCGCCTCAACGGACAATTCAGCTGGCCGATTCGGTAATAGCACGGCTTGTGAAAGCCGACACGGGAAAGGCTGTTGAGACCTGATGTTTCAACGTTGTTGGCAGCGTCCTGGTTCCCAGTTGTAGATCTTATCTCTCTGCAGGTTCAAAAAGCGGTACGATCTTCATGGCCGGCACCAGCACGAGGCCTTTGTCGGTGATCCGAATCTCTGGAATGACAGACAGCGGAATTAGGTTGAACCCCATATAGGGAATCGTGCAGCCGGCCCGCTCCCAGGCCATCTTCAGCAAACGGACTTCTTCGGCGACGAGGCCGACGCGCTTGTCGGAGAGAAGTCCTGCCACAGGCAACGGAACCATCGCGGTGACCTTCCCATCCTCGACCACGCAGACGCCCCCCTGGATCGTCGACAGCGCATCTAGAGCGACGCGCATGTCCTCTTCATTCAGCCCGGCCACGATTACGTTGTGCGAATCGTGGCCGACACTGCTCGCGACAGCGCCCTGTTTCAGACCAAAGGCGCGCAGCAATCCGTGCGCGACGTTCCCGGCCCTGCCATGGCGCTCGATCACGGTGACGAAGCACAGGTCGTTGTCCCGCAATGTCGTTACCCAATCGAGGCCGGGAGTCAGATCGTAGCGCTCGTGGGTCAACTCGATGCCGGGAAGCGTGGTGCGAATGGCGTTGACGACACAGCGGCCTTCGGGAAACGGCGGGACGAGGGCAGGAAGCGGCTGTGGCAGATGCATCGTTGCATAGGCTGGAGCAGGGTATCGATAGGGTCGCGAGAGTGCCGCATCGAGGAGGGGAGTGACCGCACGGTTCTCGACCACGCACCGTCCGCCATACCATGTGGTCTGCGGGATCAAGTCATCATCGAGGAGGACCAGATCGGCCCGACGTCCCCCGCCGAACCCACCAATCTCGCCATCGAGCCCATACCGGGTCGCCGGATGGAGCGAGCCCATTGACCATGCCTGTTCGCGGGGGATGCCCATGCGGATTGCCTCGCGCACCACCCAATCCAGGCCGTAAGCGAGGAGATCCTGCGCATCCCGGTCGTCGGTGCAGACGCAGACCCGCTTGGCCGAGGCTCCAAGTTCGATGATCGTGCCGATAGCCTTGGGCAAACTGTGCCAGGGCGTGGTCGGCGGGCCGCCGCGCAGGTAGATCCACAAACCCGCCTCGAGCAGGTCGTCGGCAATGTCCCTGTCGATGGCTTCGTGGGTATCAGTGACCCCGCTGGCCGCGTAGGCCGCAACGAAGCCGCGGCCGTAGATATGGCCGGAGACCGGCCGCCCCCGTTGCAGAGCCGCCGCGATGATGGCATGCGCCCTTTCATCGCCCTCGGCGACGGCGACGAAATCCATCTTCTCGCCAAGGCCGATCGCCTCCGGCCACGCATCGAACAAAGCTCCGATCTTCTCGGCCGTCAGGTCGCCACCGGCGGTTTCCAAGGCTGGCGACGTGGCCGGGACCGTGCTCGGCACCGTGAGGTAGATGTTGAGCGGCGCCTCGCGGGCATCCTCCAGCATCCAGGCGATGCCGTCCGCATCGAGGACATTTCCGATCTCGTGGCTGTCGCAGACGATGGTCGTGGTGCCGTTGAGGAGCGCCGCCTCGGCATAGGCGCAGGCGGTCACCATGCTGCTCTCGATATGCAGATGTGGATCCACCAGGCCGGGCGCCAGAATACCGCCGCCCGCATCGTAACGGGGGGCACTCCCGTGATAGGCACCGGCAGGCTTTACGGCGGCGATACGTCCTCCGGCGATCCAGACTTCACTGTCCGGCCGGATCCGCTCAGAATAGGTGGAGAGGATACGTGCGCCGGTGATGACGAGATCGGGCTCCGCCCGCCCCGCGGCGACGCCGGCGAGATGCCGGGTCATCCGGGCCAAGGGTGCGACGGAAAAACGTGTCAGCGGCGTCGGATCGGTCATCGTCGGCTTGGCTCCTGGCATCATCGGACCGGCCGCCACGGCAGGCCGGTCTTGCCCGGCGGCGCGCACGCATCATGCCACAGGCGGGTCTACCGCGCCTGCGCGTCCAGAAAGGCGGGTTGCCAACCTGTTTCGCCGGGACCATGTAGCGCTGCGAGTTCGGTCGTGGCGTCTCCCAACGGTGACGGTCACGGCGCAGGAATGTCGGCGGGACCAGACGGTCGAACGTCGAACATTCCGCCTACCGAACCCTCGACATCACATTCCCCGATCGCATCATCGAGCATTTGTCATGGCCAAGCGTACAAAGTCGAAACCGCAGGAGCGGGGCTCAGTCCTGTTCGACGTGGTCTATGAAGACGAGTCCCGTGCCTCGAACCGTCGGGTTCCCATGGAAATCCTCGGAGGGCTCGACGGTGACGAGCCCGCCCGGCAACTGATCGAGGAGCAGGACCGCGCCATCGCCGAGAAGTCGGGCCGCCCGTCCCGCGCCATTCGAAGCCTGAGCCGGTCGCCGGCCCGCGCGATCAGCAGCGAGTCCGGCGATTGATCCTCAGGCTTTCTTGAGGAACTGTGTCTTCAGAACGAGGCCCTTCACCTTCTCGGCGTTGCACTCGATCTCTTCAGGATCTTCCGTGAGGCGGATGTTCTTGAGGAGCGTCCCGCGCTTCAGGGTGGTGGAGGTGCCCTTCACCTTGAGATCCTTGACCAGCGTGACGGAATCCCCGTCGGCCAGCTTTGTGCCGTTGGCATCCTTCGTATCGGCCATGGTTCAGGCCCCGGCATCGGGCGGCATGTAGGGCTGCCCGGCATTGGTCAGCGCCCGGTCCACCGCCTCGATGGCGAGGAGGATGCGCATGAAATCCTCGGCGGCGGAGGCGGCTGCGAGTTCGCTCGAACCGATCCGCTTGGCCAAGGCGTTACGCTGTCGCGAGAGGCTGGCGCGGGCGCGGTTGAGGTCGGCAATCTCGTCGGGCGTCATGGTAGGGTCTCTCTGCCGATCGACCGTCCAGGCGGTCTCGGGTGCGGAGCGATGCAATCTTTGGCCGCAGGATGCAATGGCGCATGCGGCGGCATCGCCGCGGATGGGGCGACGGATTCGATACAGACGGCCCCGGCCGTCTCGCGAAGCGGCCTTACGGGGCGGTCACAGCTCCGCGGACCGCCCCGAAAGCTCGGCCCGCAGGTTCCGGGCGGCCTGGGTCAGCGCCTCGTCGCGGCGGCGGCGCGGACGCGGCACGTCGATCGTCATATCGGCCGCCACCCGGCCCGGACTGCCGGCGAGGACCACGACGCGGTCGGCCAGGGTGACGGCCTCGTCGATGTCGTGGGTGACGAACAGGATGGTCTTGCCGGTGGCGGCCTGGATGCGCTGCAACTCGTCCTGCAGGCCCTCGCGGGTGAAACTGTCGAGCGCGGAGAACGGCTCGTCCATCAGGAGCACGTCCGGGTCCACTGCGAGCGCGCGCGCAATGGCGACGCGCTGGCGTTGCCCGCCCGAAAGCTGGTGCGGCCAGCGCTGGCCATATTCGCCAAGTCCGACGAGGTCGAGCATCTCCTGCGCCTTGGCGAGGCGCTGAGGCTTCGACAGGCCGCTGCCTTCCAGGCCGAATGCCACGTTGGCGACGACCCGGCGCCAGGGGAGCAGGCGGGCGTCCTGGAACACCAGCGCCATTGGCGTGCGGCAGCCCTCGCGCGTGGCGAGGCGCACCGTTCCCCCGCTGGGGGCGGCGAGGCCGATGAGAACGCGCAGGACGGTGGATTTGCCGACGCCGGATTCGCCGACGATGACCACGAACTCCCCGCGCGCGATGGAGAGGTCCAGCTCCGACAGGATGACGTTGCGGATTCCGTCGCGCTCGTAGGCGAGGCTGAGGCCGCTTATGGCGATGATCGGGTCCATCAGGCGCGCCACCGCAGGAGCCAGCTCTGGAGGGCGACGAAGCCGGTGTCGAACAGCCCGTAGAGGCCGGCCATGGTGAGCATGTAGACGACCACGATGTCGGTGGAGAGGAGGCTGGAGGCCTGCATCATGCGCGCGCCGACACCCGGCACGCCGAAGATCTCGGCGGCCACCACCGCCATCCAGGCCTGGCCGAGGGCCGTGCGCAGGCCGACGAGGATGCCGGGGGTCGCGGCCGGCAGCAGGATCTTGGTGAGCCGCGCCAGGGGCGAGCGGAAGCCGAAGGCCTGGGCGACCTCCACGAGGTCCCGGTCGACCCCACGCACCGCCCCTTGAGTCGCGAAAAACACGATCCAGAACACGCCGATGGCGATGATGAACACGGCGGCCGAGGGTTGGACCCCGAACCAGATGATGGCGAAGGGCACCCAGGCGAGGCCGGGAATGGGCCGCAGCAGGCGCACGACCCAGGCGGTGAGTGCCTCGAAGCCCCGGAACATGCCCACCAGGATGCCGAGTGCGATGCCCGCCCCTGCGCCGACGGCGAGGCCGACGAGGTAGTGGCTCAGGCTCGACAACACCGCCTCGCCCCACACCCCGAGACGGATCTCGTTGAGGAAGGCGGCGGGGATCGTGCTCGGCGGCGGCAGGAAGGCCGGGTTGATCAGCCCGAGCCGAGGCATCGCCTCCCAGAACAGGAGGAAGGCGACGAGTCCGAGAGCCGCGAGGGCGGGTGCGCGAAGGGCCTTCATCCGATCAGCGCGCGATCGCCTTCTCGTAGTAGCGGGAGTCGAACAGCCCATCGAGGGGCACGTCCTTCTCGAGGGCGCCGATGGAGACCTGATAGGCCTGCATCGCCTTGGTGGCGACGATGATCGCGCGCGGATCGACGGTGAACTTCGCCGCCGGCGAGGTCAGAGCCTTCTGGATCGTGGCGAGGTCGACGATGCCCTTGCCGAGGGCGGCGAGCACGTGGGGCGCGGCCTTGGCCGAGTCGGATTTCAGCAGGGTGTCGGCGCGGATGAGGGAGCGCACCAGGGATTCCACGGCGCCGGGGTTCCGGTCGGCATAGGCGCCGTAGACGCCCACCACCGTGCCCGGCTGGTCGGGGAACATCTCGGCTCCGTTGGCGATCAGCTTCACGCCCGGATTGCGGCCCTGGACGATGGTGAGGGCCGGCTCGCGGATCGAGGCGCCGTCGACGGCGCCGGCGAGGATTGCCTGCTGCGTGGCGTCGATGCCCATGGGCACCACCTCGGCATTGGCCTTGTCGGTCTTCGCCACCTGCCACAGCCAATGCTGCAGGGTAGTGTTGGGCACCGAGCCGAGGGGCTGGGTGGCGAGCCGCGCGGAGCGACCCTCCTTGGCCTTGAACTGCGCGAAGGCCTCGGCCTTGCTCGCGCCGTTGGCGAAGAACGGGGCGAGCTTCGGCCCGGCCACGAACACCATTTCCTCCACGGCCGTGGAGGCGACGACGCGGACGTCGATGTTCTTGGTCCGCGCCACGGCCAGCGGCGCGACGCCGGCCACGTAGACGTCGATCGTGCCCGAGGCGAGGGCCTGGATCATGTTCGGGCCGGATTCGAAGGTGGTGAAGGAGGGGGCGAGGCCCGCCTCCTTGAGCCAGCCCTCGCCGTCGGCGACGAAGATCGGCGAGGCACCGATGACCGGGATGACGCCGATCCGCATGGGGATCGGGGCCGTCTGGGCGGAGGCGGGGGCCGCGATCAGCCAACCGGCCAGGGAGGCCAGGATCGTCGCGATGACGGGAAGGGCAGGGCGCATCGAAAGGTCCGGATTCCGGGGAAACAGGTCGGCTCGCGGCGAGCCGTGGCCCGGCCATGCCACAGGAGCCGCGTTCTTCAAACACCGTTGCGCGAAAGAACGGCCTGCTTTGCGAATCTAAGGACGCCCTTCCACGGCCAAGCTTGAGGGGAGAGGCTTTATTCCCCAGCCCCGGGCGTCCGGCCGGAACGGCCTTGGCTGTATTCAGTTGAGAGGCAGGACCTCGTGAAGAGCAAGGCCTCGGCCGTCCATCGAGACGGCCGACCAACGACAAGGACAGACGCCATGAGCTTTCTCGGCAGCATCGTCAGCAAGATCCTCCATCCGTTCGGCGGCGGAAGCACCTCGGCGGATGCCGCACCGGCAAACGCCCCGGCCGGCTCCACCACTACCGCCCCCACGGAATCGGCGGCCGCTCCGAAGCCCGGCGAGCCGGTGGACGTGGAAGCCGTGCTGAACGGCATGGCCGCGAAGAACTCGCAGCAGCTGAACTGGCGGACCTCCATCGTCGACCTGATGAAGCTCCTCGACATCGATTCGAGCCTCAGCGCCCGCAAGTCGCTCGCCGACGAGCTGCACTACACCGGCGACAAGGAAGACTCGGCCACGATGAACGTCTGGCTGCACAAGCAGGTCATCAAGAAGCTCGAAGAGAACGGCGGAAAGGTGCCGGCCGACCTGAAGGATTGATCGCAGGCGAGCGTCCCCCTCTCCCCGCGCGCGGGGAGAGGATCGCGGACACCTCGTCGTGTCCGCGATGAGCGAGAGGCGAAGCCGAAGCGGGGGTGAGGGGGCGATTCCGAAAGAGACTCGTCCGTCATCGCCCCCTCACCCTCGGCTGCCGCCTCGACGCGCCGACGACGAGGTCGTCGCGTCCCTCTCCCCGCGAGCGGGGCGAGGGGATCCAAACACCTTCACCCCCGCGCGCGACAGCGCCGGGGGCATGGTCCAGAAGAAGCCCCAAAAGGGGGACGCGGGACGCCGCGGAACCCATTGAGCGCTATAATAAGTTTGCCGGTCCCCCGGCGTCCCGTCAGGCTCCGGCGTTCCCGCCGGGGCCTGTTTTGCGTCGCGGTGTCTCCAGCGGTCCTCGCGTTGCGTCGCGCCTGAGGTGGTCGTGTTGCATCCCAGCCCGGCTGTTCGAACGGACTTTGCCCCGCACGCCCTCTCGTATTGGAGGGGCCGCAAACCTCATCATGGCAGCCCAGAGCGGGGTCAGTGCCGGGGCATTTAACTCCCGACCTACCGCGCCCCCATCCGAGCCCCCAGACTATCGAGCCGCCGCCCGGGGCGATGGTGACCGACACCACCGACGCAGGCACCGCCCCGCCGCCCCTTTCGGCCCACCCGGTCGGTCACCGGACAGGCCCCCTTCGCTGGGCGGCAGGTGTGGGGATATAGGCATGAAATAGGAATTTTATCAAGAAATTTCATACGCACCACATTGAGATATTGCGAGGCATGTTCCAACAAACAAATCGGAACCAAGCAAATAAATCAAGCTAAAATAGCTCCCCTTGATCCAAGCTCAACATCTGCCTAACAAACGGCCGAAGGTGCAAATCTATCTCTTCGAACTGGCTCGCGGAAAGAAAGGACTCTTTTATTGTAGGATTAATCGTATAACCGGAGTATTTCACATTATGCAACGACACAGTTCCCAATATAAGCTGCATCCTCTTCGGTCTATTATTTATAGCAAATGCGAGGATTCTTTCAATATTTTCTTTATCCGGATCTTCTTTTAGAACTGTATCAATAATTATCGGACAAAGAACAGACGTAGTAAATTCTTGAATTGTATGGAGAAGAGCATATTGATAAGCAAGAAATGCTCTCTGACCATAACTTCCAGTCTCATTCAATTTAGGCGCAACACTGGAGAATGCGGAACTCGAAAAATTTATCCCAAGCTCTTCCGCAAACAATACAAGCTTGCCAAAATAGAGTGAAATTATTTCCTTCTTTTTCTTTGGGTTACTGTGATCGCTCATTTCCCCATCTGCAACGTTTTCTTTCATCAGCCATTCGACGATTCCGCGCTCTAGGGACGAACGCTCCGCGTCAATTGTGGCATCTAAAATACGCTCACTTTCATCAGTTAACATGTCATTGAGTTTAGTTTCCCCGTGAGTCGCCTCTAAAATGTTCTTTATCCGATCGATGCGCTCGTCTTGAAACTGTAGTTCATGGAACTGGCGTGCTATGTCGGACTCAACTCCGCCCAAATGCTGACGAGCTTTCGACAGCAAGTCTCTGCACGCATCAACATCAGAAATTAAGCCGAACCGATTCGCAAAATTATTGTCATGCACTGTATTACATGTAGAACATATAATATTGTAATCAAATTTTTCTTGAACAAATCTATAATCTTTATCTAACTCGTAAAGCGACGCCCGGGAAATTTCAATCTCTTCAATTAAAACTGCGCGGCGAGATTGGAGGTCGGCAATCTTCTGCTTTATGTAAAAGTAATTTTCTTGTAAGCCGCTGAGATCGCGCAACAACTGTTTAATCTGATCGGCAAAAAGCTCCGGCTGGAATGTAACCGCTATCCCTGCACGTCCCGCCCGCAGACGTTCAGTCGCCTTATCTAAAGCTCGCCTTTCTGCGCGCAAGTCATTTTGCGCATGCTGTGCTTCCGATTTTGCAGCTTTCGCGATGTAGAATTCTCGTGGACGGATGCCAGTATGATACTCTAGGATACTTCGTTTATATCCGGAAATCATTTGAACATTTTTGAACGAAGACCAACCATCGTTCCACCCTCGGTCTTGATCTTGGAAGAACGGCAGAAAAATGAACTGTGGCGGCGGCACTATAAGTCTGTCATCTCTTGTCGAGAGTTCAATAGTAAAATCTAACAATTGAGCAATTTTCGGACCAAGATCGGATACAATTGAAACCGCCCCCCACAATAGCTTTCCGTCGCCATCAAAAAGGCCGTATTGGTTGTTAAACTTGAGTATTGAGTACGATTTTTCGTTTATTAGAAAATCCATCATTATCGTGACAGAGGCTTGAACCCATTTTTCATTTATAACCTGCGGTTCTGCTCCGAACGCAGTGTACATCGATTTTACAAAGTGGGATTTTCCAGTATCGTTTTCACCAAAAATGACTGTAATATTAGGATCAATTACTTCCTTCCTCGCCTTTCTCTCTTTCCTTGAGAGCAGATATAATTTTGTGAATTTCAATTTTTTCATGCGTTTTCTTTCTGATACTCCTGACAAGACGCTTGAACTGCTCGCGTTTTTTAGTTTGTATATATTTCATAGATAACTATTGCCTTAAGCTTGTAAGAACTAAATGGCGCAAGATACTTTTTTGCGACCATTTCAGTCTTTGAGTATGTATAATCGACCATCTCGGCCAACGAAATCTCTGAGTTGCTTACGACGTCAGGAATGACGCTCCTGACGGACAACCGAACGCGGTGGGCAGCCTCATTCGCGGAACTAAGGGCACTCGCTCGATAGAGATTATATTCTCGGCTTATATAACGTGCATGTGCAAATGGGACATCATAGTCCCCCGCGATTTGAGACCAATCCGGAGCTCTCTGATCGCATTCGATTGCATCGAGCCATTCTTGCACGTTTCTCCGGGTGATACCTTTTTCTTTAAGAACGTCTTGGAGGCTCGTATGTAATGCCCTGCTATTTGCCCTTCGGCGGCATTCTTCGACTATGGCTCGATATACAGTCTCTGGACTAAATCGGACCTTACCGAGATTTTCTGTGATGAACGCTTGCAACTTTCCTCGAATATGAGCAGATACGTCTTCTAAACTAAGATTTGTATGTAAAAATCCGAGAATTTCCACTTGCTCTATAGTAACTTTCGGAAACGGACCACGAAGCGAGTCAAGAACTTTCTTAAAATTTTCCGAATCGAGGTCTGAAAAGCGGAATTTTCCGCTTATTCCGGGTAATGAGCATTGCTGATTGGAAACAAAATCAACAGAAAGCACGTCACCGCCAAATTTATTGACGTTATCAAACATTTTATCGATGAATGAGGGCTTTTCCTTGGTACTGTCTGTACCCTATTTTGGTCTACTTAGTAGCGAGGCAAGTGTCCAACCCCCGTAGGTTAGTTTTGTTTTAACCTGATAGAACCTAATTTTCTCGGGATTCGTTGAACTATCCAAAAGCGCAATGTCGTCGTGAAACTCAAAGACAATTGCATAGTCTTTTGTGCCACTATGCTGCTCAAAAAGAAGGGCTAACCCCCACATAGTTTGGTAATCGTAACGATCACCGGTTGCTGCTCTCGCTCTTGCTGGGATTGCAATCAGGTTTGCCGCAAGCGACACGATCTTATACTTCCTTAAGAGCAGGACCAACGCAGCGATTGAAACAGATCAGCCCTGCATCCTAAGTTTGCGTTGATTTTAGGAGGATGTCTAGCGTGTTTCTCGGAGTCGATGCCTGTTTATTTAGATATGCCCTCCGCCCAGCGGCATATAGTTCCTCAATTGTACGGCCGATTCCTAACACCTGTTGTTCGTTGAGTAGACGGCCTATTTATCAATAAAGGCGTGTCACCGCCCCGTCCGCACCCGCGTCCAATTCCGCGTCACGAACCGCTGCGTCCGGTCATCCCAGGCTTGGTTGGTGAAGAGCCGCTGCATCGTCGCGTCGTCCGGGTAGATGCCGGGGTTGGTGAGGATCTCCGGCTTCACCAGCGGTTTCGCGGCGAGGTTGCCGCTGGCGTAGGAGACGAAGTTGGTGTTGGCCGCCGCCACCTCGGGGCGCATCATGTAGTCGATGAAGATGTGGGCCTCCTCGGGGTGGGGCGCGTCCTTGGGGATGGCGAGGGCGTCGAACCACATCAGCGCGCCTTCCTTCGGGATGAAATAGGCGATCTCGACGCCGTTCTTCGATTCCTCGGCGCGTTTCTTGGCCTGCATCACGTCGCCGGAATAGCCGACCGCGAGACAGAGGTCGCCGTTGGCGAGGCCGTTGATGTATTCCGAGGAGTGGAATTTCCGCACCGAGCCGCGCACCTTGAACAGGGCATCGGTGACCTGGGAGATGTCGTCCCAGCGCTTGGTGTCGGGCTTGAGGCCATAGGCCGGCAGCATGCTGGGGATCAGGTCCTCGGGGCTGTCGAGCATCATCACCCCGCAATCCTTGAGCTTGGCCATCAGGGTGGGGTTGAGCACCAGGGTCCAGGTGTTGAGCGCCTGGTTCGGGCCGAGGCGCTCGCGCACGGGGCCGAGATTCACACCGATGCCGGTGGTTCCCCACATGTAATCGACGGCGTAGGTGTTGCCGGGGTCGTAGACCGCGAGGCGCTGCGCGATCTCGGGCCAGGCGTGTTTCAGGTTCGGGATCTTGGCCTTGTCGAGGGGCCGGAACACGCCGGCCTTGATGAGCCGCTGCAGGAACGGGCCGGTGGGCACCACGAGATCGTAGCCGGACTGGCCGGCGAGCAGCTTCGTCTCCAGGATCTCGTTGTTGTCGTAGGTGTCATAGACGACCTTGATCCCGGTCTCCTTGGTGAAGGCCTCCAGGGATTTCGGATCGATGTAATCCGACCAGTTGTAGATGTTGACCACGCGCTCCTGCGCCTTCGCCCCCGCCGAATTGAGGAGGGCGAAGGCGAGGAACAGGGACCCGAGAAGGCTGAGCGCCAGCGCGATCATCAGGACGGCGAACACGATACGACGCATCGGCGGGCTCTCTTGTCTCGGGACCGGGTCGGGATCAGGCGGGGAGCTTGGCCGCGACGACGACGATCTCCACGAGGTATTCCGGCCCCGCGAGCTTGGCTTCCACGGTGGCGCGGGTGGGCGGGTTCTCCTTCGAGACCCAGGCATCCCAGGCCGCGTTCATCTCGGCGAAGGTCGCCATGTCGGCCAGATAGATCGTGGCGGAGATGAGCCGGGTCTTGTCGCTGCCGGCGAGCGCCAGCAGCCGGTCGATCTCGGAGAGCACTTCCTGCGTCTGCGCGGTCACGCCGGCCCCCACCGTCGTCCCCGCCACTTGGCCCGCGAGGTAGACCATCTCGCCATAGGTGACGGCCTGGCTCATGCGGGCGCCGGATTCGAAACGGGTGATGGTGGTCATGGATCGCTCTTCATGGGGCGCCGCGCAGGCGCGTCGTCGGGGCAAGCGTTGTGCCGCGCGCCACGCATCCGCGTAAAGGGGAGGGCGGCGGCCAAGGTCGAGAATGCGACACAATCGCCGTCCCGCGGCGCAACCCATCCCGCGATGCGGCGTTGCATGAGCACAAACGGTCAAGTCCGGGCGGGACAATCCCGGCCACCGCGTTTCGAGGATCAGCTCATGGGTATCATCTGGACCATCATCATCGGCTTCCTGGCCGGTGTCGTCGCCAAGTTCATCATGCCGGGCGACAAGGAGCCTGCAGGGTTCATCCTCACCACCATCCTCGGCATCGTCGGCGCCTTCGTCGCCACCTTCCTCGGTCAGGCGCTCGGCTGGTACGGTCCGAACCAGGGCGCGGGCTTCATCGGAGCCGTGGTCGGCGCCATCGTCGTGCTCGCCATCTACGGCTTCATCGCCAGCCGCCGCACCACCACCCTCTGAAGGGCCGTCGCGGCGCGGGCCTCGGGTCCGCGCCTTTCGCGTTTCATCGGACAGACACAAGGGGCGCCCCATCGGAGCGCCCCTTTTTCGTGTCCCGGATCAGGAGAGGTAGCCGGCGGACTTGGCCGGGCAATGACCGGTGGCACCCCGGATAGCGAGGCCGGCGCCGACCACCAGGGCCGCCAAGCTGAGCCACTTGTTCGGGCGGGGCTGGGCGGCGGCGGCGGCGATGCCGAGACCCAGAACGACGGACACGGCCCGCTCGGTGGTCGACAGGTTGGTCTCGCCTTCGAAGATGCTCGGAATCATCGGATCGGCCATGGTCGCACATACTCCTCGTGTTGCGTCGCGGGGCGAACGCGGCGGGAGGATGGGTGTTCCTCACGATCGGACCGGGCAGTTGACGCATCCTCGCCCCAAACGAAAAGCGCGGCCCCTTGCGGAGCCGCGCTTCTCATTCTCGATCAACCCTCAGGGCTGAGACGGCTTACGCGTCCTGGCGGGGTCCGCGGGCGCGGTCCTGCTCGGCGTTGCGCTCAGCCTTGAGCTTCTCGGTGAGGTCCTCGCCGGTCTCCTGGTCGACGACCTTCATGGAGAGGCGGATCTTGCCGCGATCGTCCGCGCCGAGGAACTTCACCTTGACCTTCTGGCCGTCCTTCACGACGTCCGTCACCTTGGCGACCCGCTGGGCAGCGAGTTCCGAGATGTGGACGAGGCCGTCCTTGGCGCCGAAGAAGTTCACGAAGGCGCCGAACTCCATGCACTTCACGACGGTGCCGTCGTAGATCATGCCGACTTCGGCTTCCGCCACGATCGACCGGATCCAGTTATAGGCGGCCTTGATGGCCTTGCCGTCGCTGGAGGCGATCTTCACCGTGCCGGTGTCGTCGATGTTGATCTTGGCGCCGGTCTTCTCGACGATCTCGCGGATCACCTTGCCACCGGTGCCGATCACTTCCCGAATCTTGTCGGTGGGGATCTGCATGGTCTCGATGCGGGGCGCGTATTCGCCGAGCTCGGGACGGGCATCGGTGAGGGCCTTGGCCATCTCGCCGAGGATGTGGACGCGGCCTTCCTGCGCCTGATGCAGGGCGACCTTCATGATCTCCTCGGTGATGCCGGCGATCTTGATGTCCATCTGCAGCGAGGTGATGCCGGCTTCCGTGCCCGCCACCTTGAAGTCCATGTCGCCGAGGTGATCCTCGTCGCCGAGGATGTCGGACAGCACGGCGTAGCGCTCACCCTCGAGGATGAGGCCCATGGCGATGCCGGCCACCGGACGGCGCAGGGGCACGCCGGCATCCATCAGCGACAGCGAGGCGCCGCAGACGGAAGCCATCGAGGAGGAGCCGTTGGACTCGGTGATCTCGGACACGACGCGGATCGTGTACGGGAACTCGTGGGCCGGCGGCAGGACGGGGTGCACGGCGCGCCAGGCGAGCTTGCCGTGGCCGATCTCGCGACGGCCCGGGGAGCCCATACGGCCGGTCTCACCCACCGAGTAGGGAGGGAAGTTGTAGTGCAGCAGGAAGGTCTCCTTGTAGGTGCCTTCCAGCGCGTCGATGAACTGCTCGTCCTCGCCGGTGCCGAGGGTGGCGACCACGAGGGCCTGGGTCTCGCCGCGGGTGAAGAGCGACGAACCGTGGGCGCGCGGCAGCACGCCGACCTGCGACACGATCGGGCGCACGGTGCGGACGTCGCGTCCGTCGATGCGCGAGCCCGTGTCGAGGATGTTCCAGCGTACGACCTTGGACTGCGCTTCCTTGAACGCGGCCTTGACCTTCTCGGCCGGGAACTTGGCCTCGCCCTCGGCGGGGCAGAGCGCGGCCATCACCTTCGCCTTGACGGCGTCGACGGCGGCGTAGCGCTCCTGCTTCACGGTGTTCTTGTAGGCGTCGCGGAGTTCCGCTTCGCAGACGTCGAGCACGGCCTTCTCCACGTCGCCGTTCTCGGGCGCGGAGAAGTTGCGGGGCTCCTTGGCGGCCTTCTCGGCGAGGCGGATGATTGCGTCGATGACCGGCTGGAAATGCTTGTGGCCGAACATCACGGCGCCGAGCATGGTCTCTTCATCGAGCTCCTTGGCCTCGGATTCCACCATCAGCACGGCGTCCTGCGTGCCGGCGACGACGAGATCCAGGGTCGAGTTCTCGAGCTCGGGAACCGGCGGGTTCAGGATGTACTGGCCGTTCACGTAGCCGACGCGGGCCGCGCCGATCGGGCCGGTGAAGGGCACGCCCGACAGGGTGAGGGCTGCGGAGGCCGCCACCATGGCGAGGATGTCGGGATCGTTCTCGAGGTCGTGGGTCAGGACGGTGACGACGACCTGGGTGTCGTTGCGCCAGCCTTCGACGAAGAGCGGACGGATCGGGCGGTCGATGAGGCGGGAGACCAGGGTCTCCTTCTCGGAGGGACGGCCTTCGCGCTTGAAGTATCCGCCGGGGATGCGGCCGGCGGCGTAGGCGCGCTCCTGGTAGTTCACGGTGAGCGGCAGGAAGTCGATTCCGGCCTTGGGCTCCTTGCCCGACACGACGGTGGCCAGCACCGAGGTCTCGCCATACGTCGCCATCACGGCGCCGTCGGCCTGGCGGGCGACCTTGCCCGTCTCGAGGACGAGCTTGCGGTCGCCCCAGATCAGCTCTTCACGTTGTACGTCGAACATATGTCATGCCTTCCTGCGGTCGGGCGTGCCCGGCGCCGCCAGGGGCAAGACGGCAAGGAGTTCCGCGCCGGACCGGCGAAGAACTCCTGGCGATCCTGTCCCCGACGAGTGCGCCTCGAAGCGGCCCGATGGTCGCGCGGCCAGACCCATTCCGGCAGCGCGGGACGTCAATGAAACGCGGCCCTGAGCCAGGCTCGGGACCGCGAAAATCGCCTTAGCGGCGGATGCCGAGACGCTCGATGAGGCTGCGGTAGCGAGCCTCGTCCTTGCGCTTGACATAGTCGAGCAGCGAGCGGCGCTGCGAGACCATCTTCAGGAGGCCGCGGCGGGAATGGTTGTCCTTGCCGTGGGTCTTGAAGTGGCCGGTGAGGTTGGTGATCCGCTCGGTGAGGATCGCCACCTGGACCTCCGGAGAACCGGTGTCCTTGCCGCCGGTCGCGTATTCCTTGATGAGCGCAGTCTTGCGCTCGGCAGAAATCGACATCGCATTCCCTTTCGATACGGGTTTTCGGGTCGAGACGGTCCTCCTCGGGAGGGACCGCCTCAGCCTGGGACGGGGCCTGTGCCGGGATGTCGTCCAGCACGGTCGCGTTCACAAGCAGGTTTGGCCCCGTGCCCGTTTCCGGGTCGAGGCACCGAGACACATACACGAATCCGGGTCGCGTGCCACCCCCCGCGGCACCCCGGCGGGCCGTTGCCGGGCCGGGGAACAGAATTCCCCAAACTGTTATGCCGGCCCGGCACCCGCGCCAACGCCTTGATTCAGCACAGTGTCGGCCGATCTGCCGACATCTCTTTCATCGCAGCGTTACAGTCGGCGCTTAATTCAATCGTTGTCATGGACCACCAGAACATTCATATGGTTGGGGCTAGTCGGCGATCCCCTGTCGCCTAACAATTTACCATGTCGCCGGAAACACAATGGATAGAATCGCGGTAAAAATCCTGAAGCCAATAGCCTTCGCGGCACTAACATTCGGCGCAAGCTATTACTTGTTCAATTCAGCATTCGTCTCCCTGATTCTCAGCCTCGTCCCCCTATTACTCGGATGGCTGGGTGTGCTTGAAACGTTTTCGTACACGATCGCAGCAGCTTTATTCATCGCCGCCGTCGTCTGGTCCGTCGTTCCGGTGGATATGAAGAATCTGGTGGCGCTACAGACCGAGGCTGCAGTCAAGGAATTCTCGACGACGATGCCTACGCCAAAAAAGCCCGACTGAGACTTTCCAACTGCTTCATCGGGTAGCTCGATGGAAGCGCTTGACGAATCAGGCCGTCAGCGCCTCGCTCACGCCGCGGATGTCCCGAACCAAGGCGTCGATCCGATCCGGATCGGAATCCCAGGCGAACATGAACCGGGCGCCTCCGCCGATAAACGTGTAGAAACGCCACCCCCTCTCCCGCAAAGCCTCCAGCCGCTCGGGGGAGGCCTTCAGGAACACCGCATTGGCCTCCACCGGGAACATGGCGGTGAAGCCGGGGCATTCCGCCACCGAAGCGGCGAGGCGTTGCGCGCAGGCATTGGCATGGGCCGCGTTGCGGAGCCAGGCGCCGCCTTCCAGCATTCCGACCCAGGGGGCGGTGAGGAAGCGCATCTTCGAGGCGAGTTGACCCGCCTGCTTGCAGCGATAGCCGAAATCCTCGGCGAGGGCAGGATCGAAGAACAGGATCGCCTCGCCTGCCGCCATTCCGTTCTTGGTGCCACCGAAGCAGAGCAGATCGACGCCGGCCCTCCAGGTCATCTCCGCGGGCTCGCAGCCGAGGCTGGCGCAAGCATTGGCGAAGCGTGCGCCGTCCATATGGAGGCGCAGACCAAGCTCACGGCAGGCAGCGGAGATCGCCCGAATCTCGTCGAGCGAATACACCTGCCCCGTCTCGGTTGGCTGTGTGATCGTCACGACCCGGGGCTTGGGGAAGTGGATGTCCGAGCGGCCGGAGGCGAGCCCGCGGATGAGGGCGGGGGTAAGCTTGCCGTCGGCGCTCGCCGCCACCAGCAGTTTCGAGCCGTTGGAAAAGAACTCCGGCGCGCCGCACTCGTCGGTCTCCACATGGGCCGAGGCCGAGCAGATGACGCTATGGTAGGATTGGCACAGGGAGGCCAGCGCCAGGGAGTTCGCGGCGGTACCGTTGAAGGCGAAGAACACCTCCGCATCCGGCTTGTCGAACAGATCGCGGAACGCGTCCGATGCCCGCTTCGTCCAGGCATCCTCGCCATAGGCGGGCACCGAACCGCCATTGGCCGCTTCGGTGGCGGCCCAGGCCTCGGGGCAGATGCCGGCGTAATTGTCGCTGGCGAATTGCTGGGGTTCGGTCTTCATCGTCGCTTCGCCTTCCGTCGGTCCCGCAGGAAAGCCGAAGCGACGCGTGGCGAAACCCGTTTCGTTGCCGGTTCGGCCACATCCCCTCCAGTCGATGAGGGCTCCACCTTGCTCGGATCAGCAGGTTGGCGTCGGGCGTCGCCGCGACTCTTGATGCAAAGGGAAGCTTAACAGCGGGCGGGGCCAGCCGCAACGCGACGAGAGCGATGCGTACCGCCCGTCCTCCGACACTCGAGGACGGGCGGGGAGCTACCTTCAGGCCGTCGGGCGACCCGAGCGACCGGAATAGCGGCGACGGAGGTAGGAGACGACTTTGGGGAGAAGGAAGGCGAGGATCAGCTTGCGCATGCGCGATACTCCGGAAAGGGAAGAAGATACGGCTCCATCCGGAGCCGCCTGTCTGGAGAGCAATGATCGGCCCGGCGTTGCGTTCCTTGGCCGGCCGCACAGATGGGATGCGACGGCCCGTCAAAGCTCCAGCGTCAGCGTGACCGGGACATGGTCGGAGGGACGCTCCCAGCCGCGCGCCTCGCGGAAGACGTCCACCGCGCGGGCGGTGCCGTCGAGATCCGGCGAGACCCAGACATGGTCGAGGCGACGCCCCTTGTTGGCGGCGGACCAGTCGGGCGAGCGGTAGCTCCACCACGTGTAGATCTTCTCCGGCTCAGGCGTCAGGACGCGGGCGGTATCGATCCAGCCGGCCTCACCACGCAGGAGCTCCAGCGCTTCCGTTTCTACCGGCGTGTGGCTGACGACGGAGAGAAGCTGCTTGTGCGACCAGACGTCGTGCTCGAGCGGCGCCACGTTGAGGTCGCCCACCAGGATCGCCGGGCCGGCCATGCGCCGCTCGCCCCATTCACGCAGGTCGCGGAGGAAATCGAGCTTGTGGGCGAATTTCGGGTTGAGGCCGGCATCCGGAATGTCGCCGCCGGCCGGAACGTAGAAGTCATGAATCACGAAGCCGGCGGCAGCGCCAGCCTCCGGCCCGAGCACGGCCGAGATGTGGCGGGCATCCGGCTTCCCGCAGAAGGCCATGACGTCGCGGGTGAGCAGGGGAAAGCGCGATAGGATGGCGACGCCGTTATAGCCCTTCTGGCCGGCGAACACGACGTTCTCGTAGCCCGAGCCGCGCAAGGCCTTGAGGGGAAAGGCATCGTCCGGGCACTTCGTCTCCTGCAGGCAGAGCACGTCGGGCTTCACCTCGGCGAGAAACCGAAGGACGAGATCGATGCGCAGCCGCACCGAATTGATGTTCCAGGTGGTGACGGAGAGGCGCAACGGGTCTAGCTCACATATGTCATAAGGATCGGGACCGGCCGCTTCGATAGACCGGATCGGCCCGCCCGTCGCCGCACAATTGCCGCGTTCCATCGTCGAGAGGGATGCGCCGTCGCAGATACTGGAAGGATCGCCCGTCGTGTCGCGCACCCGCTCTGCGCTTTTCAATATTTACTGGGCCGCCTGGACCGCTTGTTTCGCGCTGCCCCTCGTGGTGCTCGCGATCCTCGGTTGCCCGACACGGCCGATCCGTGCGGCGACGCGGCTGTGGTCGCGCGGCATCCTGTTCGGCCTGCGTCACATCGTCGGCCTGACCTATGTGGAGGAGGGGCGCGCGCGCATCCCCTCCGAGCCGTGCCTGATCGTGGCCAACCACCAATCGGCCTGGGAGACCCTGGCCTTTCTCATCCTGATCCCGAACGTCGCCATCGTGGCCAAGCGCGAACTCGTGGCGATTCCCATCGTCGGCTGGTTCCTGCGCCGCTCGCCGATGATCATCATCGACAGGGCCAACGGCACCCAGGCCCTGCGCACGATGATCGACGAGAGCCGCCTCGCCATCGCGGAAGGCCGCTCCATCCTGATGTTCCCGGAAGGCACCCGGAGCACCATCGACGCGCCGGTGCAGTTCAAGCGCGGGGTCGAGCTGCTCTATGCCAAGCTCGGTCTGCCCGTCCTGCCGGTGGCGGTGAATTCGGGCCTGTACTGGCCGCATGGCGGCTCGCGCCACATCCCCGGGACAGTGGTGGTGAGCTACTTGGAAACCCTGAAGCCGGGCCTCTCGGGCGGAGAGTTCATGCGGGGCACGCAGGACGCGATCGATGCCGAGCTGAACCGTTGGCGGAGCGGAACAACAATGGAGCTTCAGGCGTCCTGATCGAAAGCCCTCCCCCCCTCAGCGGGGGAGGGTGCCTGCGGAGCAGGCGGGAGAGGGCGCGACCTCTCCGAATGGCTCACGCCTCTCATCCGACCCGCTGACGCGAGCCACCTCCTCCCGCAGAGGGGAGAAGGGAGGCGCTCGCGATCACTGCGCCTTGATCTGCTTCTCCATCGCCTTGTCCTCGCTGCGCCCGTAATTGATGAAGAACTGGCTGCCGTCGATGGCCTTGCCCTTCTGCAGGTTCGAGAGCTGGACCGTGGTCTGGTAGCCTTGCGGATCGGTGATCCGCCACTGGCTGAGCGTCTTCACCTCGGCGTCGAAAAACAGCTGGATCTTCGAGGTACCGCCCAGTGTCGCCCGGTCCTCCAGCGAGATGCGGATGCCGCCCGGATCGTTGGCGATGTCCGACACGGTGAGGTCGCGGGCGAGGTCGATCTTGTCGCGCAGCAGGAATTTCAGCGGCGTCTGCGAGATGAAGTAGAGGTCCTGGGTCTTCAGCTTGCGGTCCTTCACCGCCACCGACGTGCCGTCGGCCACCACCTCCATGGGGGAGGGCTGGTCGTAGTCGAAACGCAAGCGGCCGGGCTTGGCCAGCGTCAGCTTGCCCCCGATGCGGCGCCCATCGGCGGCGATCTGGACGAAGTTGCCGCTGAGCGTGGTCATTCCGTTGAAATAGGCATTGGCCTGGGCGAGCACGGCGGCGGGCTCGGCATCCAGCATGGACGACGCGGCGGTGGGGGCGCCGACGGCGGCGACCTTGGCGGGCGCGTCCGAGGGCGCAGCCTTCGCGGCGGGTTTCGCGCCGGAGGCGGCCTTGTCCGCCCCCGCCTTGGCGTCCTTGGCGGGTTTGGGCGCCTGGGCCGCCGGCTTCTTCGGCGCGGTGGGAGCGGCCGGGGGCGCTTCCGGCTCGGGAGCGGGGGCCGGCGCGGGCTGCTCCTTGCGGCCGAACAGGCCGTCGAGGAAGGACGAGACCTGCGCCGTGGCCGGCGCGGGTTGGAGGCTGGCCGCCAGCACGAGGAGCGAGCCGGCGGCGAGAAGGTGGCGTCGGCCGGTCATCCTGGGGCGTTCTCCGAAGTCGGGTGGGGTTCGGCTTAGAACTCGACCCTGTGGCGAATATGGGACGGGACCTCCCTCGCCCCAAAAGGGAGACGGACGGTACTCACACCGTTCTCCGCTCGATCGCCTCGGATCGAGCGGTCGCCGCGGGGCTCCCTCTCCCGTGTGGGAGAGGGTACCCGCGGTACATCTCGTTCTTCGATGATCAGCCGGTTCGACGGAATCGGTCCAGCGGATCACGTCTCACTCGTCATCGTCCATCATCGACGAGGACATGGAGATCGACCCCATGCTGGACGGCGCGGTTTCCATCAGGATCTCGCGTTTGCCGGCGTGGTTGGCTTGGCCCACGATGCCCTCGACCTCCATCCGCTCCATGATCGAGGCGGCGCGGTTGTAGCCGATCTGCAGGCGGCGCTGGATGTAGCTGGTGGAGGCCTTGCGGTCCCGCATCACCACCTGCACCGCCTGGTCGTAGAGGTCGGCCCCCGCATCGATCCCGCCGCCCGCATAGGCCCCGGCATCGAAGATCGGCGCATCGATCTCCTCGGCCTCGGCAGCCGCCGCCTTGTCGGCCTTGGAGGCTTTGGCCGGCTTCTCCTCGGGCGGGTTCTCGTCCACGGTGACGGCTTCGAGATAGGACGGCCGGCCCTGGCGCTTGAGGTGGGCGACCACGCTCTCGACTTCCGAATCCGAGCAGAACGGGCCGTGGACACGGGTGGTGCGGCCACCACCCGCCATGAACAGCATGTCGCCCTGGCCCAGCAGCTGCTCGGCGCCCATCTCGCCGAGGATCGTCCGGCTGTCGATCTTGGACGTGACCTGGAAGGAGATCCGGGTCGGGAAGTTCGCCTTGATCGTGCCGGTGATGACGTCCACCGAGGGACGCTGCGTCGCCATGATGAGGTGGATGCCGGCGGCACGCGCCATCTGCGCGAGACGCTGGATCGCGCCTTCGATGTCCTTGCCCGCCACCATCATCAGGTCGGCCATCTCGTCGACCACGATGACGATGTAGGGCAGGGCCGAGAGGTCCATCTCCTCCGTCTCGAACACGGCCTGGCCAGTCTCGCGGTTGAAGCCGGTATGGATCTCGCGGGTGATGATCTCGCCCTTGGCCCGCGCTTCCGCCATCCGGGCATTGTAGCCGTCGATGTTGCGGACCGCGATCTTGGACATCTTCTTGTAGCGCTCCTCCATCTCGCGCACGGCCCATTTGAGGGCGATGACCGCCTTCTTCGGGTCGGTGACGACGGGGGAGAGCAGGTGCGGGATGCCGTCATAGACGGAGAGTTCCAGCATCTTGGGGTCGACCATGATCAGGCGGCACTCTTCCGGCTTCATCCGGTAGAGGAGCGACAGGATCATGGTGTTGATCGCCACCGACTTGCCCGAGCCGGTGGTGCCGGCCACCAGCAGGTGGGGCATCTTGGCGAGATCGGCGATGATCGGTTCGCCGCCGATATTCTTGCCGAGGCACAAAGCGAGCTTGTGCTTGCTGATGCAGAAATCGGCCGAGGACAACAGCTCGCGCAGGTAGACGGTCTCGCGGGTCTCGTTGGGCAGTTCGATGCCGATGACGTTACGGCCGGGCACCACCGCCACGCGGGCCGAGACAGCCGACATGGAGCGGGCGATGTCGTCCGAGAGGCCGATGACGCGGCTCGACTTGGTGCCGGGGGCCGGCTCCAGTTCGTACAGCGTCACGACAGGGCCGGGGCGCACGGCGAGGATGTCGCCGCGCACGCCGAAATCCTGCACCGTTTGCTGGAGGTTCAGCGCGTTCTGCTCCAGCACGTCGGCATCGACCTCCTCGGTGCCGGTCACCGGCGGCTCGGCCAGCAATTCCAGCGAGGGGTGCTCGTAGTCCTCGTTCTCCACCAGCGACATCGGCGTGTGCCGGCCGGCCGGGATCAGCGTGGCGCGGGGCTCGGGGAAGATTGCGCGGGACGGGGACGGGGCAGGCGGCGGGGCCGGCAGGGCGAGGACGGGAGCCGGGGCTTCCTCCATCTCGACCGGTGCGGCGGCTTCGGGGACGGCCGGCGCTTCCGCCACCTGAGGCTCGGGCTCCGGAGCCGGGGCGGCGGCCTTAGGGTTGCGCAGCAGGACCGGGCGCGGCGGCAGCGGCGTGAAGACCGGAGCGGCCCTGGCAGGGGAGGGGGCCTGCATCGGAGTGGCTTGCGCGACGGAGGCGTCCATGACGGGAGCTTCCGCGACGGGGGGCTGCATCACCGGAGCTTGCATGACGGGAGCCTGCGCCACCGGGGCGGCGGGCATGCGGGCCGGGCGGATCGCCGCGCGGGCGGCCATGGCGGAGACGGCAACCGAACGCTGGGGAGCCGGCCCGGTCTGCTCGATGACGAGAGCCAGGGTGGCCGCCTCGGCGACCTCGGCGACGCGGTCCTCGTGGCTCGGCTCGTCCCTGACGGGCGCGGACTGGCCATAGTCTTGGCCGTTATCCTGGCCATTGGCGGGCAGGGGCGCGCCGCCGCGGTCGAACCGCATCAGCCGGTCGAGGACGTAGACGGGGCTGGGCGGCAGCGGGCGCAGGAGCGAGATGTCCACGGGCGGCGAGACCATGAAGGGTGAGGTCTCGTCCTCCTGCGCGCTGACCGGAGCGAGATCCGGCACCGGAGACATCTCCGGCACGGGAGAAACTTCCGGCACGGCCTGAGCCACAGCCTCGTCGGAATCGGCCTGGATCGCCGACCATGTCTCGACGGCGGTCGAATCCTCGCCATCGAACCAGGCGCGCATGGCGGCCCAATCCGGAACCTCGGTCCAATCGCGGTCGACGGGCAGCGGCGCCGGCTCGGCGGCGGCCACCGGCTCGCTCACCGATACGGGGATCGGAAGGGGCTCATCGACGATGGCGGCGAGGACGGCCTGCGGGCGACGATCGGGCGTGCGGAAGAAGCGCACGCCGGGCGGCGGGGTATAGGGCTGGCGCCACAGGGGCTGCGGCGGCTCAGGGGGGATCGCGGCGAGAAGCGCGGCCTCGGCCGCCTCCTGGGCGGCACGTTCCGCTTCCGCGGCGGCGAGGGCGGCGCGTTCGGCGGCCTGCCGTGCTTCGTCCTCGGCCTGCCGCGCGGCGCGGACTTGCTCCTCCTGCGCCAGGCGCTCGGCATCGAGCGCCCGCTGGCGACGCTCCTGCAGCACCGGATCCGGAGTGCGGGTGTAGCGTACCGCCGGGGCATCCTGCTCGGGCGCGGAATGGGCCGGCGCGTCGTAGCCCTCCGGGGTGATGGAGGCGGGACGACGCGGCGAACGGATCAGCACGCGCGGGCTCGATGCGCCGTGGTCGATCCGGCTCTCGCCGGTCGAGTCCATGGCCGCGATGCCCGAGGAACGGGCGAGATCGGTTGTGGCGCGGTCGTCGAAGACGTGGTCCGGCCAGGCCTGCGCCTCGGCCCATTTGCCCTGCTCCAACCAAGGCTGGGCGTGGGGAGCGGGGGCGTCGTGCACCATGTCCCGGGGGGCCGTGAGCCAGGATTGCGCCGGGCGCGGCGAGACCAGGCTCGGGCGCTGGGGCGGTCCGGCGAGGCGCCGGGTCAGGCTTGCGCGCAGGCTGATCAGCCTGTGCGCGAGGGCGCCCAAGGTCAGGCCGGGGCGGTCACCACCGCGTCCGGGCCGAGAGGGATCACGATGAGAATAGGGAGGCCGTCCCGATGCGCGCATGATGCTCTGAATTGACTCGTAGGGTACCGGTCCGCGTCCTCGACAGGAGCGGTTCTTCCCCAAGCTAGGGCCAACGTCGTTAACAGACGCTTGCCCGTATCCCGCGAAGTGTCGGATTGCCGAGGGAACGCGACGCCGCCTCCCCCTGGAGCCCCGGCGCGTAACCGGTTAGGTTAGGGAACCCAATGAAGCGCTTCGGATCACACGGGTTTCCCTCGGCGACCCTGCCGGTCCGTCCCCGCGCCATGCAGATAGTGCGTCACACTCGCTAGAGGCCCCCTGCCCCTTGGCCGAAACGACACGAAGAACCGCCTTCAAGTCCCTCTATCGTCACGGTTTCGCCCGTGTGGCGGCCTGTGCCGGGCGTAGCCATCCGGCCGACCCGGAGAGCAATGCCGATGGAATTCTGTCGCTCGCCGAGGAATGCCATCGAGCGGGAGCGGTCCTCGCCGTGTTCCCGGAACTCTGCGTCTCGGCCTATTCCATCGAGGACCTGCTGCTTCAGGCGACCCTGCTCGACGCGGTGGAGACGGCGATCACCCGCATCGTCGCGGCCTCGACCGAGCTGACCCCCATTCTCGTGGTCGGCGCGCCTCTGCGCTGGCGCCAACGGATCTACAATTGCGCGGTCGCCATCCACCGGGGCCGGGTGCTCGGCGTGGTGCCCAAGAGCTACCTGCCGAATTACCGGGAATTCTACGAGAAGCGCCATTTCGCCTCCGGCGCCGGTCTCCTCGGCGAGTCGATCACCCTCAGCGGCACTGTCGTCCCCTTCGGACCGGACCTGCTCTTTTCGGCCGAGGACCTGCCCGGCTTCACCCTCGGCATCGAGGTCTGCGAGGACCTCTGGGTGCCCGCCTCCCCCGGCACGGATGCGGCCCTGGCCGGCGCCACCGTGCTCGCCAACCTGTCGGGTAGCCCGATCACCGTGGGGCGCGCGGAATCACGGGCCATGCTCACCCGGTCGGCCTCGATGCGCTGCTCCTGCGCCTATGTCTACGCGGCGGCGGGCCTCGGCGAATCCACCACCGACCTGTCCTGGGACGGCCAGACCAGCATCGACGAGGTCGGCATCCGCCTCGCCGAGGGCGAGCGCTTCGCCGCCGGTCCGGTGGCGACGCTGGCCGATATCGACCTCGATCTCCTGGCCCAGGAACGGCTCCAGACCGGAAGCTTCGACGACAATGCACGCGGGCGTGGGCTGTCCTACCGCACGATCCGCCTCCGGCTCGATCCGCCCTCGGGCGATCTCGGCCTGAGGCGCCGGGTGGAGCGCTTCCCCTTCGTACCGGCCGATATCGGCCGCCTCGCCCAGGATTGCTACGAGGCCTACAACATTCAGGTGGCGGGCCTCGCCCAGCGGCTCGCCGCCACCGGCACGAAGAAAGCAGTCATCGGTATTTCGGGCGGCCTCGATTCGACTCATGCCCTCATCGTCGTGGCCAAGGCCTTCGACAGGCTCGGCCTCCCACGGACGAACATCCTCGCCTACACCCTGCCGGGCTTCGCCACCTCGGACGCCACCAAGGCCAATGCCCACGCGCTGATGGCAGCCCTCGGCACCACGGCGGGGGAGATCGATATCCGGCCGGCGGCGCGGCAGATGCTCGCCGATATGGGCCACCCGTTCGGGCAGGGGGAGCCGGTCTACGACGTTACCTTCGAGAACGTGCAGGCGGGGCTGCGGACGGATTACCTGTTCCGGCTCGCAAACCAGAACGGCGGCATCGTCATCGGCACGGGCGACCTGTCGGAACTGGCGCTCGGCTGGTGCACCTACGGCGTCGGCGACCAGATGAGCCATTACGGGGTGAATTCCGGGGTGCCCAAGACGCTGATCCAGCACCTGATCCGCTGGGTCATCGCTAGTGGCCAGATCGGCGAGGGCGCCAACGTCACCCTGCAGGCGATCCTCGCCACCGAGATCTCGCCCGAACTCGTACCCACGGAGGAGGGCGGCTCGCCCCAGAGCACGGAGGCCAAGATCGGCCCCTACGCGCTGCAGGATTTCAACCTGTTCTACACCCTGCGCTACGGCTTCAAACCGTCGAAGATCGCCTTCCTCTCCCTCCATGCCTGGGGGGATGCGGAGCGTGGCGCATGGCCACCGGACTTTCCCGAGGGCAAGCGTCAGGCCTATGGGCTGCCGGAGATCCGCGCCTGGCTCGGCGTGTTCCTGCAGCGCTTCTTCGGCTTCAGCCAGTTCAAGCGCTCGGCCATGCCCAACGGCCCGAAAGTCGCGGCCGGGGGCTCGCTCTCTCCGCGCGGCGACTGGCGCGCACCCTCCGACGGCAATGCCCGGATCTGGCTCGACGAGCTCGCCCGCAACGTCCCCGAAAACTGATCGACATAGTCCGGTCCGATTATGGCACTATCGGCTGAGTCGGGGTGGCCAGTCGGAGACCGACCGATGCAAAGCTACAACGTGTTCTGCCTGAAGTCCGTCAGCGGCCTGTGCTGCGCGGTACCGGAGTGCCGTGCCGTTCCGAGCTTTCTGAGCGCACGGAACTGGGCGTTCAGCGGACGGCTGAGCGACGAAGCCGAGGCGCCGGCCGATTTCGACGAGCGGGCCGCGACCACGGCGGTGCGCTTCAACGGCTTCTACCTGTTCGAGACCATGGACCGGCGCTTCAACTGAGCGGGCGCGCCCTCACCGCGGCGATCATTCCTTAAGGGGCCCCATGCGAGGGTCCCGCCGGTCGCACCAAGCGGAGCCGGAGACCGGCCGTCATGTCGGACAATCGCAAGGAAGCGCGGCAGAGGACGTTCCTCAAGGGCCGCATCATCTTCAACAACGGCGCGTCGAGCATGGATTGCCTGGTCCGCGACATGTCCGCGACCGGTGCACGCCTCGCGCTGACGGAGACCGCGACCCTTCCGGAGATGTTCGACCTCTTCATCCCCCAGAAGGAGCGGACCTATAAGGCGAATCTGCGCTGGCGCCGCGTCGACGGCATCGGCGTCGCCTTCGCGGACGAGACCACAGCCGCCACTCCCGTTCCGCCGCCCCAGGCCGATCCGGCCGCGATGCTGGCCCTGATCCGTCGCATCGCCGAACTCGAAGCCGAGAACGCCGCCTTGCGCCGGCTGATCGCCGCGACGCCGGCGCCTGCCAGCGTCGCCTGATCGTTCACGCCGCGTCGAGGGCCGCCCGGATCTGCGCCGCGTGGATGCCGAGAAGATCGCTGTCGGCCATCCCCCCCGTATGCCGGCCCAGCGCCACGCCGTCGAAGCGCGGCACGATGTGGATGTGGAGGTGGAACACCGTCTGTCCGCCGGCGGGCTCGTTGTACTGGAAGACCGTCAGGCCGTCGGCCGCGAAGGCCGTCTTCACCGCGCGGGCGACGCGCTGCACGGTAGCAATGGTCGCGGCCAGCGATGCGGGATCCGCATCGAGCAGTCCGCGCGCCGGGGCCTTGGGGATGACCAGGGTATGGCCCGGCCCCTGGGGCATCACATCCATGAAGGCGAGGGTGTGCTCGTCCTCGTAGACCTTGTGGGCGGGAATCTCGCCCCGCAGGATCTTCGCGAAGACGTTGTCGGGATCATACTGCGCAGCTTCGACGTTTGAGGGCATGGGCCGGTCTCCATCGCGGATGTGCGTCTGCGGTTTTCCGGCCGGACCTTGCACAGACTGGCCCCCGGCGTCCACGGCGCGGGGATCGTCCCTTCGATGAGAGTTTCGCCGGCATGGCGCATGAGAGCAACGGCGCGATCTACACCGCCGCAGGGGCCAACCTCGCCATCGCGGCGGCGAAGTTCGTGGGCGCCTTCTTCACCGGTTCCTCGGCCATGCTGGCGGAGGGCGTCCATTCGCTGGTGGACACCGCCAACCAGATCCTCCTCCTCGTCGGCCTGTCGCGGGCCAAGAAACCGGCCGATGCGCGCTTTCCGTTCGGCTATGGGCGCGAGGTCTATTTCTACGCCTTCATCGTGGCGCTGTTCATCTTCCTCGGCGGCGGCGCCTTCGCGGTCTACGAGGGCATCCACAAGATCCACTACCCGGAGGCCTCCGCCGACGCGGTGATCTTCGGCCGCACCATTCCGGGCTTCTGGGTCAACCTCTCGATCCTCGGCTTCGCGGTTCTGGCCGAGGGCTATTCCTGCGCCGTCGCCCTCAAGGCGTTCTGGGCCGAGAAGGGCGATCGGGAGGCGATCACCGCGATCCGCCGGAGCAAGGATCCGGCCCTGTTCACGGTCCTGATCGAAGATGTCGCCGCTCTTCTCGGTCTGACGGTCGCGCTGGCCGGCGTGATCCTCGCCGAATGGCTGCAGATGCCCAGCCTCGACGGCTGGTCCTCCATCGGCATCGGCGCGATCCTGATTGGGATGGCGCTGTTCCTGATGATCGAGACGCACGGCCTCCTCGTCGGCGAGGCGGCCGCCCCCGAGACCGTGGCGGCGATCGAAGAAACGGTGCGGACGGAGCCGGGCGTCCGCCACGTCAACGCGGTACTGACCCAGCATCTCGGCCCCTCCGACATCCTGGTGAATGTCAGCCTCGACATGGAGGACGACCTCAAGGCCGGCGAAGTCGAGGCGATGGTCGGCCGCCTCGATGCCCGGCTGAAGGCGCGCAACCCGGCGGTGAAGCGGGTCTTCATCGAGATCCAGGCGAAGGACTCCGCCGCCTAAGGCTCAGTGCCCGGCCAGGGCCTTCGCGATGTCGCCTTCGAGATCCGCGGGCTTGGCGGTGGGCGGGTAGCGGCCGATGACCTTACCGTCGCGGCCGACGAGGAACTTGGTGAAGTTCCATTTGATGCCCTTGGTGCCGAGGAGGCCGGGCTTCTCCTGTTTCAGATGGGCGAAGACCGGGTCGGTGCCGGCCCCGTTCACCTCCACCTTGGCGAGGACGGGGAAACTGACATCGTAGGTTAGGCTGCAGAACTGCGCGATCTCCCCGGCATCGCCCGGCTCCTGGGCGCCAAACTGGTTGCAGGGGAAGCCGAGCACCACAAGCCCCTTCTCGCGGTGCTTGCGCCAGAGCGCCTCCAGCCCCTCGTATTGAGGGGTGAAGCCGCATTTCGAGGCGGTGTTGACCACGAGCACGACCTGCCCCCGATGCTGGTCGAGGGGATAGGGCGTGCCGTCGGCGGCCTTGGGGGCGAAATCGAACAGGCTGGTCATGCGGCGGTGCGCTTCTCGACGAGGCGGGCGAGGTAGGAGCTGCCCAGGGGAATGATGCTGTCGTCGAAATCGAAGGCCGCGTTGTGCAGGCCGGGCCCCGGCGTCCCGCCGATCCAGGCATAGGCTCCCGGCACCACCATCAGCATGTCGGCGAAATCCTCGCTGCCCATGCGCGGCACTGCGTCGTCGTCGACGCTCGCGGCTCCGAAGATCTCGCGGGCGATCTCGGCCGCCGCGGCGGCATGGGCGGCGCTGTTTTCCAGCACCGAGAACGTGTCGCGGATTTCCACCGCGATCTCGACTCCATGGGCGAGGGCGATGCCCTGGGCGACCTCGCGGATGCGGCGCGAGACGAGCGCGCGCACGCCGGCATCGAAGGTCCGCACCGTGCCGGCGAGATGGGCGCCCTCGGGAATGACGTTGTAGGCCGCGCCCGCATGGATCTGGGTCACCGAGAGCACCGCGCTCTTCAGCGGGTCGGCATTGCGCGAGACGATGGATTGCAGCGCCTGGACCAGGGCAGAGGCCGCCACGATGGAATCGAGACCGCGATGCGGTTCCGCCGCGTGGGCGCCGCGCCCGGTGATGCGGATATCGAAGAAGTCCGCCGCCGCCATCATCGGCCCGGGGCGGATCTTGAGCTTGCCGTGCGGGCCGCTGGGGGTGTTGTGGAGCCCGTAGATCTCGTCGCAGGGGAAGCGCTCGAACAACCCGTCGGCCAGCATGGCGCGGGCGCCGCCGAGCCCTTCCTCCGCCGGCTGGAACACGAACAGGGCGGTGCCGTCGAAATCGCGCGTCTCGGCGAGGTAGCGGGCCGCGCCGAGCAGCATGGTGGTGTGACCGTCATGGCCACAGGCGTGCATCTTGCCCGGAATGGTGGAGCGATGGGGGAGGTTGGTCTCCTCCTCGATCGGCAGGGCGTCCATCTCCGCCCGCAACCCGATGCGGCGGCCAGCGGCCGAGCGCCCCTGCAGAACGCCGACGACGCCGGTTCCGCCGAGCCCGCGATGGACCTCGATGCCGTAGCGCTGCAGCTGCTCGGCCACGAGGTTCGAGGTCCGCACCTCCTCGAAGCCGATCTCGGGATGGGCGTGGATGTCCCGGCGGATCGCCGTGAGGTCGTCGGCGAAGGATCGGATACGGTCGATCGGGCTCATCGGGTCTCCTCGTGATCGGACGGCTCGGGAGCGGGATTCGTGCCGTCCCGGCGGAAAGGGGTCATCTCGCCGAGCACCGAGGCCGCCTCGACGACATGCTCGCGCTCGCGGCGGAGATAGTCGGCGATGGCCCGGCGCAGGGCGGGATCGGCGATGTCGTGCGCCGAATGCATCAGCACCGGGGCGTAGCCGCGGGCGAGCTTGTGCTCTCCCTGCGCGCCGGCCTCGACGCGCTTGAGGCAGCGCCGGATCGCGAAATCGATGGCCTGATAGTAGCAGACCTCGAAATGCAGGAACGGGTGGTCCTCGTTGCAGCCCCAGTTCCGGCCATAGAGCGCGACGTCGCCGATGAGGTTGATCGCACCGGCGATGTAGCGTCCCTCGCGCTTGGCCATCACCAGCAGGACGCGCTCCGGCATGCGCTCGCCGAGCAGGCCGAAGAACGTGCGGTTGAGATAGGGCCGGCCCCATTTCCGCGCGCCGGTATCCGAGTAGAACTCGTAGAACGCATCCCAATGCGCCGGGGTCAGGTCGGCCCCGGTGACGTGCTCGATGGTGATGCCCTGGCTCAGGGCGTCGCGCCGCTCGCGCCGGATCGCCTTGCGCTTGCGCGAGGCCAGGGCACCGAGGAAATCCTCGAACCCGGCATAGCCCTCGTTGGACCAGTGAAACTGCTGGTCGACCCGCTGGAGCATCCCGACCTCCCCGGCCTGCTCCCACTCGCGCTCGCGCATGAAGGTGACATGGATCGAGGAGGCCTTGGTCTCCGCCCGGAGGGCGCGCAATCCGGCGATGAGGGCGGAGGCGGCCTCGTCCACGTCCTGACCCGGGGCGATCAGGAAGCGCGGGCCGGTGACGGGTGTGAACGGTACGCTGACCTGGAGCTTGGGATAATAGGCGCCACCGGCCCGTTCATAGGCATCGGCCCAGCCATGGTCGAACACGTACTCGCCCTGGCTGTGGGATTTCAGATAGCACGGTGCGACCCCGACGAGTTCCCCCTCACGCTCCACCGCCACATGGAGCGGCAGCCAGCCGGTCTTGCGCGAGACGCAGCCGGAATCTTCCAGTGCCGACAGGAAGGCATGGGAGACGAACGGATTGTGGGTCTCGTCGCCCGCCGACAGGGTCTCGGGCGACGTGGCGCAGGCATCCCATTGCGCAGCGGGGATCTGGGCGAGGCCCGTGATGGCGCGGACCTGCAGCATCGGCGCAGGGTCCAGCGCATCCTCTGATGCCGGTCCGGTCTTTTCCATCACCGCAATCTAACCCTGCCGGGCGAGGGGACAAGCGCGAGTGACGAGCACGGCCGTCGCAGGCCCGCGGTTTCAGCGGGCCGACGACGATCCCTCGCCGTCCCGGATGATTACGGCCTGAACCCCTCGAACACCATCTGGTCGGCATGCTCGTGCGCGCGCTGGCGCTGGTCGGGGTTGCGCACCGTCCAGGTCATCACTGGCATCCGGCCGAGATGGCGGCTCAGGAAGGTGGCGGCGCAGGGCAGGTCGTCCACCCGCCAGGACAGGAAATCGGGGCGGCTCGCCTCGAGATGGAGCAGATTGGCGAGCGAATGCCGCAGGCTCTCCGTCATCAGCGCATAGGCCGGGTCGTCCTGGCTGGTCTCGCCCACGATCCCGCGGGGGATCCGAGGCGCGAGGCCGGCGAAGGCTTCAATTAGGGCGGGATCGAAGGACTTCACCGCCACCGGCCCGTCATACTCCACGACGATGGACGCCACGCGCTCGACCAGGCGAAGGTCGCCGGTAAAGCGCGACTTCACCTCGACCACGAGGGGCACCCGGCCGGCGATGGCCGCGAGGGTGTCGGGCAGGGTAGGGATCGTCTCGGAGGAGCCGGCAACCGCCAAGGACTGGAGGGCGTCCGCCCGCGTCTCGGCCACGAGGGCGACGGCGCCGGTGAGGCGCCCGAGCGCCTCGTCGTGGAACACCATGGCCTCGCCATCGGCGCTGATCTGCACGTCGCACTCGATCGCGTAGCCGCCGGCGATGGCGGCCCGCGCCGCCGCCAGGGTGTTCTCGGGGATGCCCGCCGCGCGGTCGTGCAACCCCCGATGGGCAATCGGCCTGGCCGTGAGCCAGGCAGGGGCGTTCGACCCCACCGTCATTTCACCTCGAACATCGCCTCGACCTCGACGGCGGCGTCGAGGGGGAGTTCGGCGACGCCCACGGTCGCGCGGGTGTGCCGGCCGCGATCACCGAGGATCTCCACCATCAGGTCGGAGGCTCCGTTCATGATGCCGGCAAGGCCCGCGAAGGTCGGAACGGCGTTGATGAAGCCGCCGAGCCTGAGGCACTGAACGACGCCGTGGTCGAGATCGCCGATGGCGGCTTGCAGCTGCGCCAGCACGTTCAGGCCGCAAAGCCGGGCCGCTGCGATGCCCTGTTCGGGCGAGACCTCGCCGCCGAGCTTGCCCTTGTGGGCATCGGCGAGCTTTCCGTCTGCGCCGAAGCAGATCTGGCCGGAAATGATGACGAGGTTGCCGGTGCGGATGAACGGCACGTAGTTCGCAACGGGGGAGGCCGCCTTGGGCAGGACCAGACCGAGGGTTTCCAGGCGTTCCTTGACCGTGCTCATCCGTCGTCTTTCCTCAAAGCTGGCCGGGATATCGCCGTGAAGGCGACGGGCGTTCCCGAATGCATGCGGCGGGACTGAGCATGATCGCGCCATCTCGCGCAACCCGCCGGCGTCCGGCCGAGTGGTCGACCAAAGGGGCAGCCAAGTGCCAAGCTCGCAAGTGCCAAGCTCGAGCACCGGGCCAAGCGCCCCGAACATGGACCGGACCTGATCGAACGCGCCGTTACCGGCGCCCGTCGCTACAGCCTAACCACAAGGCGTGTCGGTCCTGTGAACACCCCACATCATTGACATAACGGGGCAATTCTCTAGTAATCGCAGCCGTGCCGCCCGGATTCGAGGCGGCACTTTCATTTGGTGCGGTGGCGCTCCTCGCGTGCCCGCTTTGACGAACGGGAAGTCGGGATCGTGACATCCGCTCTTCTGCCGACCTATGCCCGGGCTCCGATCGCTTTCGAGCGTGGAGAGGGTGCTTGGCTCGTAGCGCATGACGGCAAGCGATATCTCGATTTCGGCGCCGGCATCGCGGTCAACGCCCTCGGCCATGCCCATCCGCATCTCGTGGAGGCGCTGACCACCCAGGCGCAGAAGCTGTGGCACACCTCGAACCTGTTCGAGATTCCCGGGGGCGAACGCCTCGGCCGGCGGCTGGTGGACGCGACCTTCGCCGACGTGGCCTTCTTCGCCAATTCCGGTGCCGAGGCCAACGAGGCCGCCATCAAGATGGCGCGCAAGTACCATGCGGCCGGCGGCCATCCCGAGCGGTTCCGCATCGTCACCTTCGAGGGCGCGTTCCACGGACGGACGCTGGCGACCATCGCGGCCGGCGGCCAGCAGAAATACATCGACGGGTTCGGCCCGAAGGTGGACGGGTTCGACCAGGTGCCCTTCGGCGACCGCGAGGCCCTGCTCGCCGCCATCGGCCCCGAGACCGCAGCCCTGATGATCGAGCCGATCCAGGGGGAGGGCGGCATCCGCACGGTGCCACCGGAGATGCTGCGCGACCTTCGGGCGCTCTGCGACGAGCACGGCCTGCTCCTGATCATGGACGAGGTTCAGACCGGCGTCGGCCGCACCGGCCGGCTGTTCGCCCATGAATGGTCGGGGGTGACCCCCGACATCATGAGCGCGGCCAAGGGCATCGGCGGCGGCTTCCCGCTCGGCGTCTGCCTCGCCACGTCGGAGGCCGCGCGCGGCATGACGGCGGGCAGCCACGGCACCACCTTCGGCGGCAACCCCCTCGCCATGGCCGTGGGCAACGCCGTGCTCGACGTGGTCCTGGCGGAGGGCTTCCTCGACCATGTCCAGCGCATGGGCCTGCTGCTGAAGCAGCAGCTCGCCTCGGTCATGGACCGCCATCCCGGGGTTATCACCGAGATTCGCGGAACCGCGCTGATCCTCGGCCTCAAGCTCGACGTGCCCAACACCGCCTTCACGGCGGCCGCGCGCGACGAACACCTGCTGGTGATCCCCGCCGGCGACAATGTGGTCCGGCTCTTGCCGCCGCTCATCATCTCCGAGGCGGATGTGGCCGAGGCGGTGAAGCGAATCGACGCCACGGCGGGTCGTCTCCAAGTCCAGATGCGCGGCGCCGCCGAGTAACCGACAGGCCGTCCATCCCGCACGAGATGTCCCGACGCACGATACGAAGAACGGACCTATGAATTCCCACACCAACGGGGCCGCAACCGGGCCCCGCCACTTCCTCGACCTCAAGGATTTCTCCGGCGAGGCCCTGCGCTCCGTGCTGGATTCCGCGGCTGCGATGAAGGCACGCCGCCGCAAGGGAGAGGTCGCGGCCGATCGTCCGCTGACGGGCAAGATGCTGGCGATGGTGTTCGACCGGCCCTCGACCCGCACCCGGGTCTCGTTCGACGTCGCCATGCGTGAACTCGGCGGCGAGACGCTGATGCTGACGGGCAGCGAGATGCAGCTCGGCCGGGGCGAGACCGTGGGCGATACCGCCCGTGTGCTGTCGCGCTACATCGACGCGATCATGATCCGCATCCTCGACCACGACCTGATGCTGGAACTGGCCGAATATGCCGAGGTCCCGGTGATCAACGCCCTCACCAAGGTCTCGCATCCCTGCCAGATCATGGCCGACGTGCTCACCTTCGAGGAGCATCGCGGGCCGATCCAGGGGCGCACCATCGCCTGGTCGGGCGACGCCAACAACGTGCTGGCCTCCTGGGTCCACGCGGCGGCGCGGTTCGACTTCACCCTCAACATCGCCGCTCCCCTCGAACTCTCGACGCCTCCCGCCCTGCTCGCCTGGGCGAAGCAGGAGGGCGCGCGCATCAACGTCACCACCGACGCCTTCGAGGCGGTGGACGGCGCCGATGCCGTCGTCACCGATTGCTGGGTCTCGATGGGCGACGACGACGAGCATTACCGCCACAACCTGCTCTCGCCCTATCAGGTGAATGCCAAGCTGATGGCGGCAGCCAAGGACGACGCGATCTTCATGCATTGCCTCCCCGCCCATCGCGGCGAGGAAGTGACGGCCGAGATCATGGACGGTCCCCGCTCGGTGGTGTTCGACGAAGCCGAGAACCGCCTGCATGCGCAGAAGGGCATCCTGGCGTGGTGCCTGGGGGCGTGAGGCCCGGTTCGGACGCGGTGCCCTGAGCCGCGGACGACGATCCCGGTCGAGCATTCCAGGTTGTGAGGGGGCGGATCTGGCATCCGCCCAGGGCGGAAAGCCGTGTGAAACGGTGGGCTCATCCCTATATCCGACATCATTACCCGCGCGACCTCACCCTGGGGTGCCGCTAAGCGGCCTCGAAGGAGGCTTTCCGTGTTCGTTGCGCGAACCGGAAGCCTCCTTCGAGGCCTTCGCTTTGCTACGGCGCCTCGGCATGAGTGCGGGATCGAGAATCGAGCCATTCCGTTCGGTCCGCGAACCGGATGGACAAGAGACATGGAGAGGCCATGACCTCCGGACACGAGATTTCCCCGACCGTCATCGAGGGCGCGGACGACGTCGCCCTGCCGTTCTCGGTGGAGGCACTGGACGTGCGCGGCCGCGTCGTGCGGCTCGGGCCCAGCGTCGACACCATCCTGCGCCGCCATGGCTATCCCGACCCTGTGGCGCGGCTCCTGGGTGAGGCAGCGGCGCTCACCGTACTTCTGGGCTCGTCCCTGAAATTCGAGGGCCGGTTCCAGTTCCAGACCAAGAGCGACGGCCCGGTCGAAATGATCGTGGTCGATTTCGAGGCGCCCGACCGTCTGCGCGCCACGGCGCGGTTCGACGCGGAGCGGGTGAAGGCGCTGGGGACCACCCCGCTCAAGAGCGCGGACCTGATCGGGCAGGGGCATCTCGCGATGACCATCGACCAGGGCAACGATTTCAGCCGTTACCAGGGCGTCGTCGCGCTCGAAGGGCAGAGTCTCGAAGAGGCGGCGCACCAGTATTTCCGGCAATCCGAGCAGATCCCGACCCAGGTTCGCCTCGCCGTGGCCGAGCAATTCGCCAACGGCACCAACAGCTACCGCGCCGGCGGACTGCTGGTTCAGTTCCTGCCCCAATCCATCGACCGCGCGCGGTTGGCCGACCTCCCCCCGGGCGACATTCCCGAGGGCCATGCCCATCTCGGCGAGGGCGAGGTCCGGGAGGACGATGCCTGGGTGGAGGCGCGCAGCCTCGTCAACACGGTGGAGGACCACGAGCTGGTCGATCCGGAGGTTTCCTCCGAGCGGCTGCTTTACCGGCTCTTCCACGAGCGCGGCGTCCGGGTGTTCGAGGCGCAGGGCATCCACGAGCGCTGCCGGTGCTCACCGGAGCGCGTCCTCGGCATGATCCGCTCCTTCGCCCCGCAGGAACGCCGCGACATGGTCGCGGAAGATGGCCGCATCGGCATCACCTGCGAGTTCTGCTCGCGGCGCTACGACATCGACCCGGCCGAGGTCGAGGCCGGGATCGACGATCCCGCCTGAAGCACCCGCCGACGGGGGTGGCTCCCCATCTCATCCATGGACGGCAAGCCGGGACTGTGCGCAGCCCGGCAGCCGGGGACGAACCTTCGCCACAGCAAAGCTTGGGCGCATTCCGGGGATCATCAATATTCGCCGGCCGATCTCAATCATGCGCTCGTGAAATCATCGGTTGCAGAGGGGGTAAACCACGTAAGGCGCTCGATCACTCGCTAAACCGAGTGAACGGTTTTGCCACGTTCGACGTTTCGATGGCTCGAAAGCTATGGGAGAAACGTCCATGACGAAATTCGGACTGGGTCTTGCAGCATTACTCTTCTCGACATCTGTCTTCGCGCAAGGCGCGGCAGTCGGGGGATCGACCGGTACAGGCGCGGGATCGGCAGGCGCCGGCGCGCGCGAAAGCGTCGAGAGCGGGCAGGGCGGTCGCGGCGGGGCCGCGAATGCCGAACGGGGCGGGGCGCAGCGCGCAACGGAAAGCCGCGACGCGAGCTCGGCGCGACAGGAATCCTCCAGCCGCGATTCGGCCGGGCGCGAATCACGGAACCAGGACATGACCCGCCAGGGCGGGCGAGATGGCGGAGACCGTCAGGGCATGCGCGACGAGGGCCGGTCGATGCGGACCGGGTCCGAGGGACGCATGAGCCGCGATCGTGCCGACATGCGTGAGGGCCGCAGCATCGAGCGGAACACGACCCGCGTCAGCGGCCGCTTCGACGGGGGCCAGCGTTCCGGGCGATACGTGACGATTCGCGGGCAGAGGGTCGTCTACGGATCGCCGCAATACCGCCGGCTCGTGGTCGTCGAGCGCCGGGGCGGCGATCGTTATGTCCAGAACGGCCGCCGGCGCTTCGTGACGATCCGGGGTCAGCGCGTCGTCTACGGCTCGCCGGAATATCGGCGCCTCGTCACGATTCACCAGACGGGTTCGCGTCGATCCGGCGGGCGCTACGTGGTCATCCGCGGCCAGCGCGTCGTCTACGGCTCACCCGAGTACCGGCGTCTCACCGTCACCACCGCGCGGAGCGGTCGTGACAGCGTTTCGGTGAGCGGCCGCACCACCGAGCGCTACCGCGGCGGCGAAGAGCGGGTGTCCGGCCGCGCGACGGTGCGTAGCGAAGGCGGCATGCGTCGCGACGGCAATCGTGGCGGCGAGGCCGATCGTACGGTCGGCATGCAGCGGAACGAGACCGAGCGCGGCGGCATGCGCAATGCCGGCCGCGAAGGTGGCCAGGCGGGCGGCCAGGAGGGCGGCATCCGCAACGCGGCCGAGCGCGGCGACAACGGTGCCATGAAGCCGGCCGGCATGAACGGCCGGAGCGGTGGCGCGGAGCGCGGCAGAGGCGAGGGCGGCAGAAGCGAGGGGGGCATGCCGGGCGGACGCAACTGATCCGCACGCGCCCCCGACGATAGGACGACGGCGAGGGGGAGGGGTCACATCGTGACGCCTCCCCTTTCCTCGTGACCGGCTTTCGGGCCGGTGGCCGTCTCAGACGAAGTGCTTCGACAGTTTCAGTCCCTGGGCCTGATAGTTCGACCCGGCATCCGTGCCGTAGAGAGTGGCGGGCCGCTCGGCCATGCGCTCGTAGACGAGGCGGCCGACGATCTGGCCGTCTTCCAGCAGGAAGGGCACATCGCGCGAGCGCACTTCGAGCACGGCCCGCGCCCCGGCGCCGCCCGCGGCGGCAAAGCCGAAGCCGGGGTCGAAGAAGCCGGCGTAATGGACCCGGAATTCACCCACCAGCGGATCGAACGGCACCATTTCGGCGGCGAAATCCGGCGGCACCTGCACGGCCTCCTTCGAGGCAAGGATGTAGAATTGGCCGGGATCGAGGATCAGCGCGCCCGAGCCGTCGGCGGGAAGAGGCTCCCAGAATTCCGCGATAGCGTGCCGGCCCGGCGCATCCACATCGACGAGGCCGGTATGGCGCTTGGCGCGATAGCCGATCAGCCCTTCGAATCCGGCGAGGTCCACCGAGACGGCGATGCCACCCTGGAAGGACGGGTTGGCCGAAGCGACCAGAGGGGTCGCCGTATGCAGCGCAGCGAGTTCGGCATCGGTCAGGCGCGGCTCACCGCGACGGAAGCGGATCTGCGACAGGCGTGAGCCGGTGCGCAGGCGGACCGGGAAGGTGCGGGGCGAGATTTCGGCATAGAGCCGGCCCCGGTAGCCCGCCTCGACCTGATCGAAAGCCTGGCCCCGGTCTGTGATGACGCGGGTGAATACGTCGATGCGGCCGGTGGAGCTCTTCGGATTGGCGCTGGCCGCCACATCGGCCGGAAGCGCCAGCGTCTCCTGCAATTCGGCGATGTAGACGCACCCGGTCTCCAGCACCGCACCCCGCGTCAGGTCGATCTCGTGAAGAGCGAAGGCCTCGATACAGGCGGAGACCGGCCGGCTACCGGGCAGGAAACTCGTGCGGACCCGGAAAGCGCGAGACCCCAGGCGCAGGTCGAGGCTGGCCGGCTGGACCTGATCCGCCGCGAAAGGGGTTTCGGGGAGAATGGCACCGGCCGCATGCAAAGCCTGGATGCCCTGCGCGGCCAGGATGCCGCCGGAACGCGGGCTTATAGAAGGCGGGCTTGCAGAAGGAGAGGGGCCCGGTCGTGCCGTGTCCTGCTTCGTATCCGGCATGGTCTCGCGTCGCCCGTTCCGCACGCGGCCTCCATCCCCGGCCGGGGATCGGGAGAGCCGCCTAAAATCCGGCGCATCATCCTACGAATCGCTGAAGGCGCCGTTAACCCTCCTCGCGATCCATCCGTAACACTATCCAGGCGACCACGAGACGGGCGATGCCCCCCATGGCGATCAGGCCCGCCAGCGCGCTGGCCAACGGCGGAAAGCCTGCGGGCCACAGTAGGAGCGCGACGGCGAAGAGCACGGCCCCGAGGCCTGCCGCCGGGCCGAAGGCGAGAACCACGGACGGCAAGCCGGCGATTCGGGGCGCGGGGCCGCGTCGGGCCAGGAGTGCGCCCGCCAGCAGGGCGAGACCGTCGAGCAGGAGCGCGCCGCCCAGGGCCAGGGCCGGCCAGCCGTTCCGCTCCGGCATGGTGAAGGCGAAGGCACCGGCGAGACCCGCGATCGCGAGGCTAGCGAGAACCGCACGGCCTGGAGACGGCGCCGGCCGGTGCGAGAGGGTCTCCTCGACCACGGGACACGACCTTCCGATTGGAGCGGGCTATCCCGCATTCAGCACGATTGACGCAATTTCGCCCGGGACGTACCACGGCGAAAAGGCTATGTCGCTTCGGGTGGGCGACGGTACGGGAGGCTTTGAAGGCGATGTACAAGGCCCAGACGCGCGGCATCAGCGTGACCGTCCAGCCCCGCTTCGTCGAGGAGGAATCCTCCCCCGACGAAAGCCGGTATTTCTTCGCCTACACCGTCGAGATCGTGAATAACGGCTCCGAGCAGGTCCAGCTGCGTTCGCGCCACTGGCGCATCGTCGATGGGCGCGGCGAGACCCAGGAGGTGCGCGGCGCCGGCGTCGTCGGCAAGCAGCCCGTTCTCGGCCCCGGCGAGTCGTTCAGCTATACCAGCGGTTGCCCGCTCACCACGCCCGACGGCCTGATGGCCGGCAGCTACACCATGTCCACCACCGCTGGTGAGAGCTTCGAGGCCGAGATCCCCGCCTTCTCCCTCGATTCGCCGCACGTCCGCCGCAGCGTCCACTAAGCAGGTTCACGTTGGCAGGCCAACGCTTCACCCTGCTTCGGTTTTTGCCCTGACGCAGGTTTTTGCCACAAAACCGGGGGCCAACTTTTGCGAAACCTGCTTAGGCCGATGTCGGGTGGCGGAGAACGGTTGAGCACGCTCGACCTGCTGGCGCGCCTCGTCGCCTTCGACACGGAGAGTTCGCGCTCCAATCTCGCGCTCATCGACAGCGTCTGCGCCTATCTCGACGGCTGGGGCGTGAGCCATGTGCGCATCCCCAATGAAGCGGGTGACAAGGCGGCGATCTTCGCCACGATCGGCCCGAAGATGGATGGCGGCATCGTCCTGTCCGGCCATACCGACGTGGTGCCGGTGACGGGACAGGCCTGGACCACCGATCCTTTCACCCTGCGGGTCGCAGATGGGCGGGCCTACGGGCGCGGCTCCGTGGACATGAAGGGCTTCTGCGCCCTGGCGCTCTCCGCCGTACCGGACATGCTCGCCGCCGACCTCAAGCGGCCGATCCACATCCTACTTTCCTACGACGAGGAGACCACGTGTCTCGGCGTCGCCGACACCATCGCCCGGTTCGGCAAGGATCTCCCCCGGCCGGGGGCGGTGATCGTGGGCGAGCCCACCGATCTCGACGTAGCCGACGCCCATAAGAGCATCGTCACCTATTTCACCACCGTCCACGGCCACGAGGCGCATTCCGCCAAGCCCATGCTCGGCGCCAATGCGGTGATGGCGGCGGCCGAGCTCGTCTCCGAATTGAACCGCATCGCCGACGCGATGATCGAGCGCGGCGACGTATCGGGACGCTTCGACCCGCCCTCCACCACCGTGCATGTGGGCACGATCTCCGGCGGCACGGCGCGCAACATCCTGCCCAAGGTCTGCACCTTCCACTGGGAGTTCCGCGGCCTGCCCGATCTCGACATGGCCGAGATCCCGGCCCTGTTCGCGGCCAAGGTCGAGACGGTGCTGAAGGACCGGCTCAACCGCTACGGCGATTACGGGCGGATCGAGACCATCGAGGAGGTGGCGGTGCCGGGCCTCGCCCCCGAGCCGGGCTCGGAGGCCGAGCGGTTGGCCTTGCGGGTGGCGGGTCGCAACCACACCATCTCCGTCTCCTACGCCACCGAGGCGGGACGCTTCCAGAAGGCGGGCATACCCACCGTCGTCTGCGGCCCCGGCTCCATCGACCAGGCCCACCAGCCGGACGAGTACATCACCCTTGCCGCCCTCGAGGCCGGCGAGGCGTTCATGCGCCGTCTCATCTCGGAATGCGTCGTAACTCCATGAGCAAGTTCGCTCCCCGTACCATCGCGGCCGACGGCCCGGTGAAGCTCCGCCCGCTGGAGCGCGAAGACCTGATGTTCGTGCATCAGCTCAACAACAACGACAGCATCATGCGCTACTGGTTCGAGGAGGCCTACGAGTCCTTCGCCGAACTGGCGCAGCTCTACGAACGCAACATCCATAACCAGACCGAGCGGCGCTTCATCATCGCCAATTCGGAGGGCGCGCCGGCAGGCCTCGTGGAGCTCGTGGAGATCAACCACCTGCACCGGCGCTGCGAATTCCAGATCGCGATCCACCCGGCCTTCCAGGGCCAGGGCTACGCCCCGCGCGCCACCCGCATCGCCATGGATTACGCCTTCAGCGTCCTCAACATCCACAAGCTCTACCTGCACGTGGACAAGGACAATGCCCGCGCCGTCCGCATCTACGAGCGTTGCGGCTTCGTGCCCGAAGGCATCCTGAAGGACGAGTTCTTCGTCAACGGCAAGTATCGCGACGCGGTACGGATGTGCCTGTTCCAGCCCGCCTACCTCGCCCGACGCGGCAGCGGCGATATTTCGGAGCCGGTGCTGAAGTCGTAGCCGTCGATCCCGGAAGGTCTCTTATCGGCCTCGTGCGATCGCCTCGGCTGCGATCCGCGCTCAGGCAATGGCGAAAAACACGGCCAGCGCCCGCGTCACCGCCAGCATCGTCTCGGCATCGAGATAGCCGATCCGTGTGCCGATCTTCTCACGCTTCACCGACATGGCCTTGTCCACCATGACCTGTGAGCGCTTCTTCAAGCCATTGGCCTCAGTCGGCTCGACGGTCGTGCGGATCAGGGGAGCCTCGGCCAGCGTGCCGGATATCAGCAGGACCGTGACCGTGCCGGTCTCAGCGAACGCGTCCGATTGGATGATGAGGGCTGGACGAGGTTTGCCGAAATCGCCGGGCATGGCGATGGTGACGAGATCGCCCCGCTTCATGCCTCGCGCTCAGGGAGCATATCGACGAGCGCGGCCTCCATGAAGGCATCCAGTTCCCGATCGGCCGCATCTGTCGCCGCGACGACCCGAGCCTGTCGCGCGCATTCTTCGGCAAAGCCCGCCCTTCGGGTGTCGGGCACCCAGATTTGAATGGGCCGGAGGCCAGCCGCCCGGAGCGCATCACGACGCTTGCTGACACGCTGACCGACAGTTGCCGACATGACGAGTCCTTTCCCGAGTCGTTACATGTAACGTAGGCTCCGCATGCGACCATGCCAAGGGGCCAGGACAGTGACGGACCGCCGGTCGTCGGTCTCAGCCAAAATCAGCGGCAGCGCGGTCGAGCAGCCAGGTCAGAGAGCCGACGCTCGAGATGTGGCGCGCGGGCAGATCCTCTCCCTTGGCGATGCGCGCGAGGGGATCGCGCTTGCCGGCCCCCGTCACCAGGACGAGAAGCTGACGCGAGGAGGCTAACGCCGGGAAGGTGAGGGTGATGCGCGGCACGAACGGCGCGAGACCGGCCTCCGGGACCGGCGCCACCCAGGCCTGACGCTCAGCGAGCGCGGGCTTGCCCGGGAAGAGCGACGCGGTGTGCCCGTCCTCGCCGATCCCAAGGAGAACGAGATCGAAGAGCGGGCGCGCCGGGTCGAGTTCGTTGGCGCCGTAGAAGCCCTTCAGGGTCTCGGCATAGGCGGAGGCCGCCGAGTCCAGCGTCCCGTCGGTGGGAATACCGTGGAGATGGCCCTCGGGGATCGGGGCGTCCCCGAACGCCGCGCGGGCCATGTGCATGTTGCTGGCCTCATCGGTCCAGGGCACGAACCGGTCGTCGCCGAAGAACCAGTGCAACCGGTCCCAGGGGAGGGCACCGACATAGTCGGGTCCGCCCAGCAGGGTGTAGAGCCGCTTCGGCGTGGACCCGCCGGAGAGGCAGATGGCGATGCGCTCCTGCTTGCTCTCGGTGCAGAGGGTCACGAGGCGGTCCGCCGCCGCGCGGGCGACGCTCTCGCCATCGGGAAAGATTTCCGCGTTGTTCGGTAGCGGGATCATGCGGCGACGCGTCCTCCTGGTCTGGTCCTTTATCGCCCGTCCGGCAGGCTATATCGCCTGCACGACAGGCTATTTCGGTTCGACGTGGCCACCGAAGCCCTTGCGCATGGCCGACAGCAGCTTGTCCGCGTAGGAGGCGTCCTCGCGGGAGCGGAAGCGGGCATAGAGGGCGGCGGAGAGCACATTGGCCGGCACCGATTCCTCGATGGCCGCGTTCAGGGTCCAGCGCCCCTCGCCGGAATCGGCGACGAAGCCGGAGAAGTCGTCCAGGGCCTCGTTGCCCGCCAGCGCCCCCGCCGTGAGGTCGAGGAGCCAGGACGAGACCACGCTGCCGCGCCGCCACACTTCGGCGATGTCGCCGATATTGAGGTCGAAGCGCTGGTCCTCGGCCAGATCCTTCGAATTGGCGTGTTTCAGGATGTCGAATCCCTCGGCATAGGCCTGCATCAGCCCGTACTCGATGCCGTTATGGACCATCTTGACGAAATGCCCGGCGCCGCTCGGCCCGGCATGGATGTAGCCTTCCTCGGCGCGGGCGTCGCGGCCCTCGCGACCCGGCGTCTTCGGGATGGTGCCGACGCCCGGTGCCAGGGTCTTGAAGATCGGGTCGAGCCTGTCGAGGGCGTCGTTGCTCCCCCCGATCATCATGCAATAGCCGCGCTCCAGGCCCCAGACGCCGCCCGACGTGCCGACATCGACGTAGTGGATGCCCTTCGGCTTCAGGGTGGCCGCCCGCCGGATGTCGTCCTTGTAGAAGGAATTGCCGCCGTCGATGATGACGTCGTCCGGCTGCATCAGGTCGCCGAGCTGCGCCACCGTGGCCTCGGTGATCGCGCCCGCCGGTAGCATCACCCAGGCCGCGCGCGGCACGTCGAGTTTGGAGACGAACTCCTCCAGGCTCGCTGCCCCGGTGGCGCCCTCGGCGACCAGGGCCGCCACGGCCTCCGGGTTCTGATCGAAGACCACGGCCGTGTGCCCGTCCCGCAGGAGACGGCGAACGATGTTGCCGCCCATCCGGCCGAGGCCGATCATGCCGAGTTGCATTGGGGATCTCCGTTGCTTTCCCCTCCCCCTTGTGGGGAGGGGTCAGGGGTGGGGGTCGTGCCGCTTGCCTCGGGAGAAAGAGGGTCACCCAAACACCCCCACCTCCGGCTCCTCCCCACAAGGGGGAGGAGAGGGCCTCAGATCACGCCAAAGCCGCCTTGATCGCCGCCGCGATGCGCTTCAACCCGGCGTCCACATCGCCGCCCTTGATGTGGACGCGCAGGGCCCGGCGGCCGCGCTCGGCCAGGACCGCGAAATCGCCCCGCGCCTGGGCCGCCACCACGGTGCCGAAGCCCAGCGCCCGGCCGGGGATCGCGAGATCCTCCGACGGGTCGGCGGTGATCTGCAGGAACACGCCGGTATCCGGCCCGCCCTTGTAGGCCTGTCCCGTGGAATGGAGGAAGCGCGGCCCGAATTCGAGGCAGGTCGCGACCTTGCGCTTGTCGCGCAGAGCGATGCGCGCCTCCTGCAGGATGGCGTGGTGCGCCTCGTTACGGGCGACGTAAGCCAGCAGCGCGGCGTAGTCGCCGTCCTTGATCCGCGCGAGATGGGCCTTCAGTGCCGCCTCGAACCCCTCTCCAGTCTGCGGCAGCGCTCCGGCATTGGCCGGGTCCGCGTAGAGGGCGATGGTCTCGTCTTCGAAGAGCGGCGTCTCGGAGGGCAGCGAACCGCTTTTCTCGGCGGCGTCGAACAGCTTCTTCGTCTCGATCTTGCTCGCTTCCACGTCCGGCTGGTCGAACGGGTTGATGCCGAGCAATGCGCCCGCGACGGCGGTCGCCATCTCGAAGCGGAAGAATTCCTGCGGCAGCTGCTCCTCGTTCACCATGGTGATGTGGGCGACGGGGTGGCCCTCGCGCTCCAGGCTGCGCACGGCCTCGTCCTGCTGGGCATCCGCCCGGTTGTCGAGACGCAGATAGACGAAGAAGCGGTCGCGGCCATAAACCGCCGGCACGCCGACCGGCTCGCCGTCGACGGGGATGAGGCCCTTGCCGTCCTTGCCGGTGGATTCGGCGATGAGCTGCTCGGCCCAGGCCCCGAACGTGTCGATGCCCGGCGAGGCGATGAACGTCACCTTGTCGCGGCCATCGTGTAGGGCAGCCGCCGCCATGGCGGTGCCCAGAAGGACACCGGGGTTCTGGGCCGGCGGCACGGCCGGGCCGCAGGAGCGGACCATGGTCCGCGCCGTGTCGAGGAAGTCCTTCACGTCGATGCCGGACGCCGCAGCAGGCACCAGTCCGAAGGCGGAGAGCACCGAATAGCGCCCGCCGATCTGCTTCACCCCATAGAAGATCCGGCGGAAATTGTCGGCCTTGGCCGCCGCCTCCATGGCCGAGCCGGGATCGGTGACGGCCACGAAATGCGCCCCGGCCCGCTCACCGACCAGAGCCTTCATCCGGCCGAGGAAGTAATCGCGGAACACGTTGGGCTCGAGGGTGGAGCCGGATTTCGAGGCGACGATGAACAGCGTCGTCTCGAGGTTGACCGCGCTTTCCACGGCGCGGACCTGATCGGGATCGGTGGAATCGAGGATGCGCAGCGTCGGGAAACCGTCACGGCTGCCATAGGTCTCGGCCAGCACTTCCGGGCCGAGGCTCGACCCGCCCATGCCGAGGACGACGACGTCGGAGAAGCCGGTCTGGCGGACATCCTCGGCGAAGGCCTGGTATTCGGAGACTCGGGCGAGTTCGTCCTCGACGATGCGAAGCCAGCCGAGCCACTGGTCCTCGTCGGCATTCGACCAGACCGTCTTGTCATGCGCCCAGAGCCGGCGGATCGAGCCCGAGGCGCGCCAGGATTCCACCGCCTTCTTCGCCTCGGCGCCGATGGCATCGCCGAGGATCAGGGTCTGGCCGTCGAGCTTGGCGCCGAGGAAATCGGCGCGCTTGCCCGCCACCGCGCCCAGGAGCTTGTCGGCGGCGTCGATGAAGAGCTGGACGCCTTCCTCCACGAGCTGCTTGGCCACCGCCCCGATATCGATGCCGGCCTTGGCCAGACGGGCCATCACGGCCTCGGCGTCACCGACATTCTCCTCGATGGCGGGCTTGACCGTGCCGTGGTCGCGGAACGCATCCATCGTGGCCGGCGGCATGGTGTTGACGGTGTCAGGCCCGATCAGCTCCTCGACATAGAGCACGTCCGAATAGGCCTTGTTCTTGACGCCGGTGGAGGCCCAGAGCAGGCGCTGGGCCTTGGCACCCTTCGCCGCCAGAGCCTGCCATTTCGGCTCGGCGAAGATGCGCTTGTAGCGCTGGTAGGCGAGCTTGGCGTTGGCGATGGCCACCTTGCCCTTGAGGGCTTCCAGCTCCGCCTTCTCGTCGGGATCGTTGGCTTCCGCGATCTTGGCGTCGAGGGCCTTGTCCACGGTGACGTCGATACGGCTGATGAAGAAGCTCGCCACGCTGGCGACCTTCGAGACGTCGCCGCCCTTGGCGCCGAACTCTTCCAGGCCGGCGATGAAGGCGCGCGCCACCTCTTCGTAGGAATCCTGGCCGAACAGCAGCGTGACGTTGATGCTGATCCCGTCGGCGGTGAGGGCCCGGATCGCCGGGATGCCGGCCGGGGTGGCGGGCACCTTCACCATCAGGTTGTCGCGGGCCACGGTCTTGTGCAGACGGCGGGCCTCGTCGAGGGTCTCCTCGGTGTCGAGGGCGAGATAAGGCGAGACTTCGAGGCTGACATAGCCGTCGGCGCCGTCGCTCTCCTCGTAGACCGGGCGCAGCACATCGGCCGCCGCCTGGATGTCGGCGATGGCACAGCCCTCGTAGAGATCGATGACGCGGGCATCGCCCGCATCCATGACCTCCTTCAGCGCGCCGTCATATTCCGTGGAATCGCCGATCGCCTTCTCGAAGATCGAGGGGTTCGAGGTCACGCCCCGCAGGCCGTCCTCGTCCACCAGCTTCTTGAGGCGTCCATCGGCGATGAAACCGCGGGCCACGAAATCCAGCCACACGGCCTGGCCCTGTTCAGGGAGGAGAGCCTTGAGCGGGTTCATGCAAAAACTCCTCGTCGTCGGTCGTCGTGAGTAGCGCGCGAAAGGCGGCGTCGTTCAACACTCGTTGTCAGGATGCGCGCCTCTCCTCCCCCTTGTGGGGAGGAGCCGGAGGTGGGGGTGGCTCCGCTGGCCTCCGCGGCCCGCGGGTCACCCAATCATCCCCACCCCTGACCTCTCCCCACAAGGGGGAGGGGGACGTGCGTTCCGTCCTTCAGGGAACCCGCGAGACCTACTTCTTGTGCCGCGCGATCTGGTCGCGGGCGGCCTGCAGCACCTTCTCCGGCGTGAAGCCGAACTTGGTCTGCAGATCCTTGATCGGGGCCGAGGACCCGAACGTATGCATGCCGACGATCGCGCCGGCGGAGCCCGCATAGCGGTCCCAGCCGATCACCGAGCCCTGCTCGACGGCGACGCGGGCCAGCACCTCCAGCGTCAGCACCGCGTTGCGGTAGGCTTCGTCCTGACGCTCGAACAGGTCCCAGGACGGCATCGAGACCACGCGGGCCTTGATGCCCTCCGCCGTCAGCGCCTCGTAGGCCGAGACGCAGAGCTGCACCTCGCTGCCCGTGCCGATGAGGATGACCTCCGGCGTACCGTCGCAATCGGCCAGCACGTAGCCGCCCTTCGCGACACCGGCGGCGCTGCCGTACTTGGTCCGGTCGAAGGTCGGCAGCGGCTGGCGGCTCAAGGCCAGCACCGCCGGCTGATCCTTCAACCCCATGATGACCCGGTAGGCTTCCGCCACCTCGTTGGCATCCGCCGGACGCAGGGTGACGAGGCCGGGGATGGCGCGGAGCGTCAGGAGCTGCTCCACCGGCTGGTGGGTGGGGCCGTCCTCGCCGACGCCGATCGAATCGTGCGTGAAGACGTGGAAGACCGGTAGCTCCATCAGCGAAGCGAGGCGGATCGGCGGGCGCATGTAATCGGCGAAGACCAGGAAGGTCGCGCCGTAGGCCCGGAGGCCGACGAGGCCGAGGCCGTTGACGATCGACCCCATGGCGTGTTCGCGCACGCCGAAATGGATGTTGCGTCCACCCGGCTCGAAGGGCGAGAGCGTACCGGCCCCCTCGAATTCGAGCTTGGTCTTGTTGGAGGGGGCCAGATCCGCCGAGCCGCCGAGCAGGTGGGGCACGTTCTTGGCGATGGCGTTGAGCACCTTGCCGGAGGATTCGCGGGTGGCCATGCCCTTGGCGTCGGCCGGGAAGACCGGGATGTCCTTGTCCCAGCCTTCTGGCAGGCGGCCCGTGAGGAGGGCGTCGATCTCTTCGGCCAGGGCCGGATCGGAGGCCTTGGCCTCGGCCATGAAGCCCTCCCAAGTGGCGAACAGCTCGGCGCCGCGCTGGCCGATGCCGCTACGGAAGTTCTCGATGACGCCGTCCGGCACCAGGAACTGGGAATCCTCGGGCCAGCCATAGGCCCGCTTGGCGCCCTTCACCTCCTCCTCGCCGAGGGCGTCGGAATGGGCTTTCGAGGTGTTCTGCTTCTTGGGCGCGCCGAAGCCGATGATCGAGTTGACGACGATGAGCGTCGGCCGGTCGCTGGATTGGAGGAAGGTCTCCAGGGCGGCGGAAATGGCATGGACGTCGTTGGCGTCGGCCACCCGCAGGACCTGCCAGCCATAGCTGAGGAAGCGCGTCGCCACCTCTTCGGAGAAGGCGAGTTCGGTGTGCCCCTCGATGGTGATCGTGTTGTTGTCGTAGATCCAGCACAGGTTCGACAGGCGCAGATGCCCAGCGATGGAGGCGGCCTCGGCGGCCACGCCCTCCATCAGGTCGCCATCCGAGCAGATCGCGTAGACATTGAAGTCGAACAGCGGCAGGTCGGGGCGGTTCAGGGTCTCGCCAAGGAAGCGGCCGCCCATCGCCATGCCGACGGAATTCGCCACACCCTGGCCGAGCGGCCCGGTCGTGGTCTCGACGCCGGTAGTGAAATGGTATTCCGGGTGCCCCGGCGTCTTGCTGTCGAGCTGGCGGAAGTTCTTGATGTCCTCGATGGTGATGGCCGGCTCGTTGCCGCCATCGGTCTGGGCGACACCGGCGAGGTGCAGCAACCCATAGAGCAGCATCGAGGCGTGGCCCGCCGAGAGCACGAACCGGTCGCGGTTGGGCCAGTGCGGATGCGCCGGGTCGTAGCGCAGGTAGCGGTTCCACAGGGTGTAGGCGACGGGCGCCAGGGCCATCGGCGCGCCGGCATGGCCGGAATTCGCCTTCTGCACCGCGTCGATCGCCAGGGTACGCAGGGTGTCGATGGAGAGCTTGTCGATCTCGCTCAGTTCACCCTTCGGCTTGGTCTCGGCTCCGCTCATGGTCTCGTCTTCCTACTCTTTACGGGGCTGCGGCGATCAGCTGTGCTGGGCTGCGGCGCCTTCTAGATTTGCGCCACCCTGGCTGGGAGAGCTCGCCTGGCTGGGAGAGCTCGCCTGGCTGGGAGAGCTCGCCTGGCTGGGAGAGTTCGGCTGGCTGGGAGAACTCGCCCGGTTCGGCGATGTGGCCCGGGCGAGGGCAGATTTCTCGCTGCGCTCCCGCGCCGGCCCGCTGGCACGGCTATAGTTCAAAATCGTGTTCACCAACGTGACGTGACTGAACGCCTGGGGGAAATTGCCGACAAGGCGCTTGGCTCCCACGTCGTATTCCTCGGCCACGAGCCCGACATCGTTGCAAACGCCGATGAGGCGTTCGATCAACTCCCGCGCCTCGTGGCAGCGGTCGAGACCGATCAGATTGTCGGCGTACCAGAAGCTGCAGGGCAGGAAAGCCCCCTCGCCGCCGGGCAGACCATCGGTATTGTCATCCTCGGTGTCGTAGCGCAGCACGAACCCGTCGCGCATCAGGTGTTTGCCGATGGCCTCCACCGTGCCGACGACGCGGGGGTCGTCCTGGGGCAGGAAGCCCATATGGGCGATGAGGAGCAGGCTCGCATCGAGGGTCTTGGCCCCGTAATACTGGACGAAGCTGTTCAGCTCCTTGTCGAACCCCTTCTCGCAGACCTCCTCGTGGATATGGTCGCGGATCGCGCGCCAACGATCCACGGGGGCGGGCGGCCCGTCGCCCATCTCGAAGGAGCGGATGGCCCGGTCGAAGGCGACCCAGGCCATGACCTTCGAATGGACGAAGTGCCGGCGCCCGCCGCGCACCTCCCAGATGCCTTCGTCGGGCTCGCTCCAAACCTTCTCCAGATGCTCCAGCAGGGCGAGGCCCACGCGCCAGCCATCGGCATCGCCGAGCAGGCCACGCTGGCGGGCCTGGTAGAGCGCGTCGAAGATCTCGCCGTAGACGTCGAGCTGGAACTGGTTGACCGCGGCATTGCCGATCCGCACCGGCTTCGACCCCTCGTAGCCGGGAAGCCAGTCGAGCTCGATTTCGGGCAGGAGACGCTCCCCGGCGATGCCGTAGAGGATGTGGGCCTGTTCCGGATTGCCGGCGACGGCGCGGATCAGCCAGTCGCGCCAGGCCCTTGCCTCGTCGAGAAAGCCGCCATCCATCAGCGCGATGAGGGTGAAGGTCGAATCCCGCAGCCAGCAGAACCGGTAATCCCAGTTGCGTACGCCGCCGAGCTCCTCGGGCAGGGAGGTGGTGGGCGCGGCCACGATCCCGCCCGTCGGCGTGTAGATCAGAGCCTTGAGCGTGAGCAGCGAGCGCTTGAGGATCGCGTCCCAGGGCGTGCCGGACGCGCAGCGGCTCGACCAGTCGCGCCAGTAGCGGTCGGTCTGGAACAGCACCTTGCGCGGCTCGATCGGCGGCGGATCGTCCTCGTGCGAAAGGCCGTAGCTGAGGCAGAACGACTGGCTCTCGCCCTTCGCCACGGTGAAGTCCGAGACCGTGGTCTGGCCGACGCCGTCGAGGGGCGCGCGGGTGCGGAGGACCACCTTATGGGGGCCGGAAATCGCCCGCAGGTCGCCGAGCTCGTTATGGGAGACCCACGGCACCGCGAGCCCATAATCGAAGCGCACCGCCAGGACCATGCGCATGTCGACCGAGCCGGAGAGGCCTTCGACGATGCGCACCATGTGCGACCCGTCATTGGCCGGCATGTAGTCGATCACCCTGGCCTCGCCCGCGGAGGTCACATAGCGCGTCTCGAGGACGAGGCTGCCTTCGCGGTAGCGGCGCGTGACCGTGGCCTCGCCATCCACCGGGGACAGTTTCCAGAACCCGTGTTCCTCGGTGCCGAGGAGGGAGGCGAAACAGGCGGCGGAATCGAAACGGGGCCAGCAGAGCCAGTCGATGCTGCCGTCGCGCCCGATGAGCGCAGCGGTGCGGCCATCGCCGACCAGCGCGTAATCCTCGATCCGTCCCGCCATGCCCATCCTTGCCGCCGGGCCCCCGCGGCAATGCGGTCGTCGCGCCCGTCTCGTCGACGAAGGCTCACCTAGTCCCCGACAGGGGGAGAATCCAGCGGCAAAGCTCTGAAAGACTGGCCGGACCGGCCCGAAACCGCGCGTGCCCCGCAGCGCGGTGCGATCAGGGCTGCAACGGCAGGCGGTCGACGAGCCCGGTCACAACACTGCCGAGGGCCATGGCCTCGGCGCCCACCGCCGCGCTCTGGGTGCCGACGAAGCTGCCGGCACGGGTGATCGCGGAGATGGCCGGCGCGAAGGGCAGGGCGAGATGGGGAATGAGTTCCTCGTCCGCCTTGGCCTCCACTCGGAACGGCTCGGGCGAGATGGCGGCCTTCGCGGCGACGACCGACGGGACCCGATTGGCGTCCGGTCTCGTCGCTTCGGTCTTCGCCATTTCGGACCGCGCGGAATCGGACCGGCGCTGAGACGGCTTTACGGCGGCGGTGCGGGACGTCGCGCGACGCGGCGCGATGCTGGCGGTCGTGGTCACGAGGTCGCGCAGCGGAAACTGATCACGGAAGGCGAAAGCGGCCGGGACGAAGGCCGTACCGAGATCGGCGGTCTCGATCGGCCTCGCCTGCGCCGTCCGGCTCTCCATCTCGACGATCCGCGTGCTGGCGGGCGTCTCGGGAATGGGCGCGGAGGGCGTCTGGCAGAGGAAGGAGGCGGCGGAGACGATCACCGCGACGACGATCGTCGGCAGCAGGGGAAGCGCCATACCGGTCCTCGCCTCGGAGGCGAGGGCGTTCTCGACAGGCTGCGATATGCGGCACTCCACCATCCGAACACCTCACCCCGACCTTCGACATCGCCATAAGCGCCCGCGTTTGCGGCGGAAGCTGGGCCATTTCCTTTCCCGAACGTATCGAAAGGTACCTGAGCCGACGATTTGGCCACGGACTTTTTCGGCGATGCCGATTTTCGGGTAGATCCGTGCGGTCGCGCGCTGTGTTAGGTACGCCTCTTGCCCGTTCCCGCCGGCACGAACCGGCCGTCCCGCCCCCCATTGGGCTCCGATGACAGAACCTTCCTTCACCGTCGCCGTGATCGATCCGAGCCGGGCCCGCGCCGCGATCCTCGAAGAGGGCCTGCGCGCCGCCGGAATCGCGGATGTGGTCATCATCCCCGATACCGCCGACCTGCCGGCGCAGGTGGCCGCCCTCAATCCTGACGTGGTGGTGATCCACCTGGAGAGCCCCAGCCGGGACATCCTCGAACAGATGTCGGGCCTGTCCCGCCATGTGGAGCGGCCGGTGGCGATGTTCGTCGACCGCTCGGACGCCCCGATGATGCAGGCGGCGGTGGATGCCGGCATCTCGGCCTATGTGGTGGACGGGCTGCACCCCCAGCGCATCCGGTCGATCCTCGACATCGCCATCCTGCGGTTCCAGGCCTTCGCCCGGCTGCAGCGGGAATTGGTGGAGGCGCGGGGCGAACTCGCCGACCGGAAGATCGTGGAGCGCGCCAAGGGCATCCTTATGGCCGCCCGCTCCCTGAGCGAGGAGGAGGCCTACAAGCTGATGCGGCGCAAGGCCATGAACGAGAAGAGCAAGATCGCCGACATCGCCCGCGCCATCGTCACCACGGCGGACCTGTTCGGATGAGGCTCGCGCTCGGATACGTCCCCCTCGTGGATGCCGCGAGCCTGATCGCGGCGGCGGAGCTCGGATTCGCACGGGCCGAGGGGCTCACCCTCGACCTCGTGCGCGAGCCCTCCTGGGCGACCCTGCGCGACAAGCTGGCGGTGGGCCATCTCGATGGCGCGCATATGCTGGCGCCCCTCGCCATCGCCAGCGCGCTCGGGCTGAGCGGGCCGCAGACCCGGCTTTGCGTGCCGATGGCGCTCAACCTCAACGGCAACGCGATCACGGTGTCCCGCCCCCTGTGGGAGGCCATGGAGGCGGCGGACGACGAGGTGGACACAGTGGCCGCCGCTTTCGCGCGCATCGCCATGCGGCGGGAGCGGGAGGGACGGCCCCTGACGCTGGGCACGGTACATCCGTTCTCCAGCCACACCTACCAGCTCCGGATCTTCGCCGAGCGCGGCGGCCTCGACCTCGACACGCAGACGCGCCTCGTCGTGATCCCGCCGCCGCAGATCGCCGAGGCGCTGCGGCGCGAACTGATTGACGGGTTCTGCGTCGGCAGCCCCTGGAACAGCGTCGCCGTGGCGGAGGGGTATGGCCGCATCGCGGTCCTCGGCAGTGAACTCCTGCCCGATTGCCCGGAAAAGGTTCTGGCCATGCCGGAATCCGAGGCGTCGCGCTGCGCCCCCCTGGTGCGGGCCCTCGACCGCGCCGGGCGCTGGTGCGCCGATCCCGGCAACAGCGCCGAACTCGCCTCCCTCCTTTCGCGCGATGGCTACCTGAATGTACCGGCGCCGATTCTCGAACGGGCGCTCACGGGGGACGTGGTGGTCGATACCGACGGGCACCGGCGGCGGGACCCGCATTTCAGCCTGTTCGGCGAGCGGGCGCACCGGCCCGACCCCGCCCATGCGGATTGGTTCATCGGTGAGGCGGAGCGCGCCGGACAGCTTGTCGCCTCCGGCGAGCTTCGCTCCGCCGCCCGCGCGATCTACCGCCCGGACCTGTTCGATGCCGCTCTGAGCGGCTGATCGGGGCCGGACGCCGCTTTTGGCGGCACGACAAGCCTCACGATTGTGCAATGCACGCCCCGCGATCCCAGCCGGGCCGTATGCCCCCTCGCGCCCTCCGAACCGCTTTCGGCCTTAGAGCCGTTACAAGCTGAGCGGCGTTTGGCACGGAACCTGCTGTGCCTATCCCGCTCGTCAACGGCGACGGGCACGAATGTCGGCAGAGCCGCTGACCCAAGTAACCCGTTGGCGCGCTTTCGCGGCTGCCTTCGGTTGCGTTTGGGCGGCGGTTTTTTTTCGTCTTCGGGTCGACTGCTTAAGCTTCGAGGGATCGAGTTTTCCATGACTGACGGGTTTCAGAACAGCCGCCGCAGCCTCTTGAAGGGCGCCGCCGCGACCTTGTCGCTGGCAGCCCTGGCGCGCACTGCGCTGCCCGGCGGTGCTTTCGCGCAGGGGGCGGGCCCCGAGGTGAAGGGCGCCAAGCTCGGCTTCATCGCGCTCACCGATGCCGGCCCGCTCTTCGTCGCCAAGGAAAAGGGCTTCTTCGCCAAGCACGGCATGCCCGACGTGGAGGTGCTGAAACAGGCGAGCTGGGGCACCACCCGCGACAACCTCGTGCTCGGCTCCGAGGGCAACGGCATCGACGGCGCGCACATCCTGACGCCGATGCCCTACCTCATCAGCGCCGGCCGCGTGACGCAGAACAACGTCCCCGTGCCGATGCAGATCCTGGCCCGGCTCAACACCAACGGCCAGTGCGTCTCGGTGGCCAAGGAATATCTGGACGCCAAGGTCGCGCTCGATTCCAAGGTGTTCAAGGCCGCGATCGACAAGAAGAAGGCCGCCGGCAAGTCGGTGAAGGCGGCCATGACCTTCCCCGGCGGCACCCACGACCTCTGGATCCGCTACTGGCTCGCCGCTGGCGGGATCGACCCCGACAAGGACATCGAGACCATCGTCGTGCCGCCGCCCCAGATGGTGGCGAACATGAAGGTCGGCACGATGGATTGCTTCTGCGTCGGCGAGCCGTGGAACGCGCAGCTCGTGCAGCAGGGCCTCGGCTATACCGCGCTGACCACCGGCGAATTGTGGAAGGACCACCCGGAGAAAGCGTTCGCCATGCGCGCCTCCTGGGTCGAGAAGAACCCCATCGCCGCCAAGGCTCTGACCATGGCCGTGCTGGAAGCGCAGATGTGGTGCGACAAGCCCGAGAACCGGGATGAGTTCGCCGCCATCGTCGCCAAGCGCCAGTGGATCAACATCCCCGTCGGCGATGTCGCCGGCCGCATGAAGGGCACCATCGATTACGGCGACGGCCGCGTGGTCGAGAACAGCCCCTACGTCATGAAGTTCTTCGCCGACAACGCCTCCTACCCCTACCAGAGCCACGACCTCTGGTTCCTCACCGAGGACATCCGCTGGGGCAAGTTCGACGCGCAGACGGACACCAAGGCGCTCATCGCCAAGGTGAACCGCGAGGATATCTGGCGCGACGCCGCGAAGGCGCTGGGCGTCACCGCGATCCCGAGCTCCACGTCGCGCGGCAAGGAGACCTTCTTCGACGGCAAGGTCTTCGATCCCGCCGATCCCGCCGCCTACCTGTCCAGCCTCGGCATCAAGAGGATCGCGTGATGGCCAACACCTCCACCATCGCCGTGACGGGGACCGCCGCGAAGCCGGCGGCCAAGGCCCCGCGCAAGCCCTTCGTGACCCTGGCGACGTTCCGCCAGATCGCCGTCAACCTGATCCCGCCGATCGTGGTGCTGATCGCCTTCCTGGTGATCTGGGAGCTGCTGTGCTCGCGGCCCACCGCCGGCCTGCCGCCGCCCTCGCGCGTCGTCACCGAGGCGTGGGACATCATCGCCCACCCGTTCTACGACAATGGCGGCACCGACAAGGGCCTGTTCTGGCACATCTATGCCAGCATCCAGCGCGTCGCCTTCGGCTTCGCCCTGGCCACCGTCGTGGGCATCATGGTCGGCACCCTGATCGGCCAGTCGGATTGGGCCATGCGCGGCCTCGACCCGATCTTCCAGGTGCTGCGCACGATCCCGCCGCTGGCCTGGCTGCCGCTCTCCCTCGCGGCGTTCCGCGACGGCCAGCCCTCGGCCATCTTCGTGATCTTCATCACCTCGATCTGGCCGATCATCATCAATACGGCGGTGGGCATCCGCAACATCCCGCAGGATTACCGCAACGTGGCGGCGGTGCTGCGCCTCAACCCGCTCGAATTCTTCGTGAAGATCATGCTGCCCTCGGCGGCTCCCTACATCTTCACGGGGCTTCGCATCGGCGTCGGCCTGTCCTGGCTCGCCATCGTGGCGGCCGAGATGCTCATCGGCGGCGTCGGCATCGGCTTCTTCATCTGGGACGCCTGGAACTCGTCGCACATCTCCGAGATCATCGTCGCCCTCGTCTATGTCGGGGTGATCGGGTTCTTCCTCGACCGGTTCGTGGCTTTCATCGGCACCCTCGTCACCCGCGGCGCCACCGCCTGAACGCCTCCGCGCGGCGCGCCGGGGTCTTCCCGTCGCGCCGTGCCCCGACCGCCTCTCGCAGAGGGACACGAGACCCATGAGCTATCTCAGCATCGAGAATGTCGGCATCAGCTTCACCCGCTCCGGGCGCACCAACGAAGTGCTGCGCGACGTGAGCGTAAAGATCGACAAGGGCGAGTTCGTCTCGCTGATCGGCCATTCCGGCTGCGGCAAGTCGACGGTGCTCAACATCGTCGCCGGGCTGCTCAAGGCCTCCACCGGCGGCGTCCTCCTGGAAGAGAAGGAGGTGAACAGCCCCGGCCCGGACCGCGCCGTGGTGTTCCAGAACCATTCCCTGCTGCCCTGGCTCACCGTGCGCGAGAACGTGGCTTTGGCCGTCGAGAAGGTGCTGAAGGGTAAGAAGACCCGGGCCGAGCGGTCCGAATGGATCGACCACAACCTCGCCCTCGTGAACATGACCCATGCCGCAGACCGTCGCCCCAACGAGATCTCGGGCGGCATGAAGCAGCGCGTCGGCATCGCCCGGGCGCTGGCCATGGAGCCGAAGGTGCTCCTCCTCGACGAGCCGTTCGGGGCGCTGGACGCGCTCACCCGCGCCCACCTCCAGGACTCGCTCATGGACATCCATGCGCGGCTCAAGAACGCCGTCATCATGATCACCCACGATGTCGACGAGGCGGTGCTGCTCTCGGACCGGATCGTGATGATGACCAACGGCCCCTCGGCCACGGTCGGCGAGATCCTGAAGGTCGATCTCGAGCGTCCCCGCCGGCGCCTCGATCTGGTGGAGGACGCGACCTACACCCATGCCCGCGCCGCCGTGCTCGAGTTCCTCTATGCCCGCCACGCCAAACCCGCCATGGCGGCGTGAGGATCGGACGCAGGTCATGAAGGAGCGTCTGGTGGTGATCGGCAACGGCATGGCGTCGTTGCGCTTTCTGGAGCGGCTGACCGAGCGCGCGCCCGGTCGCTACGACGTCACCGTCGTGGGTGCCGAGCCGCAGGCGGCCTATAACCGCGTGCTGCTCTCGTCGCTGCTGGGCGGCGAGGTCGACGAAGCGGCCTGCGCGTTCCGTGGCCTCGACTGGTACGAGGCGCACGGCATCCGCCTCATCACCGGCGCGCCGGTGACGCAGGTCGACCGGGAGAACGCCCTCGTCATGGTCGGCGAGACCCATGTCCTGCCCTTCGACAAGCTCGTCCTCGCGGTGGGCTCGCTCCCGATCCGGCTACCGAAGCCCGGCATGGACCTGCCCGGCATCATCACGTTTCGCGATCTCGCGGACGTGGCGGCCATCCGGAAAGCCGCGGTCACCGGCGCAAAAGCCATCGTCATCGGCGGCGGCCTGCTCGGGCTGGAGGCCGCCGTCGGCCTCGCGCGGCTCGGGGTCGACACGACCCTGCTCCACGTCATGGACCGGCTGATGGAGCGCCAGCTCGACCACCACGCCGCCGGCCTGGTGAAGCGCGCCATGGAATCCCGCGGAATCCGCGTCCTCCTCAAGGCCGATACCGCCCATGTCGAGGGCGACGGCCGGGTCGAGCGCCTCGTCCTGTCGGACGGCACGGTGCTGCCGGCCGACCTCGTGGTGATGTCGGTGGGGGTACGCCCCAATGCCGTCCTCGCCCAGGGCGCCGGGCTCGAAGTCGGGCGCGGCATCAAGGTCGACGACCGGATGACGAGCTCCGATCCGCGCATCTTCGCTCTCGGCGAATGCGCCGAGCATCGCGGCATGGTCTACGGCCTCGTCGAGCCCGCCTACGACCAGGCCGAAGTGCTGAGCCGCCACCTCGTCGGCGAGGAAGCCGCCTATCTTGGCACCTCGCTGGCCACCAGCCTCAAGGTCTCGGGCCTGCCGGTCTTCTCGGCCGGCGAGATCGAGGCGCCCGAACATGCCGAGACGGTGGTGATGTCGGATCCCGGCCTCGGCCTCTACCGCAAGCTGATCATCGGCGACGGCAAGCTCCTCGGCGCCGTCTTCGTCGGCGACATTGCCGAACAGGGCTGGTGCAAGACGCTGATCCGCACCGGCGAACCCATCGCCGATCACCGTGACGACCTGATGTTCGGGCGCGTCCACGCCCCCGATTCCCAATCCCTGGCAGCATGATGGAGGCTTCCATGGCCGACGATTTCAACGCCGAGCAGAAGCGCTACCTCGAAGGCTTCGCCTCGGGCATCGCCGCCGCGCGCATCACCGGCGGCCTCGCCCTTGGGCAGGGTGTCGCCGCGCCCTCCGAGCCGACCGGCCCGGACGCGATCCACATCAAGGCCCAGGACGCCACGGTGAAGGCCGGCGGCAAGCTCTGCGACCAGGAGAAGTGGAAGCGGGCGGAGAACCCTTTCGACGGCCATAACCGCCTGATCGCCGAGGCCGCCACCGGCAAGGCCCCGAAGCCGGAGGACAATTTCCGCTGGCGATATCACGGCCTGTTCTGGCTCGCCCCAGCCAGCGGCGACTTCATGTGCCGCCTGCGCATCCCCAACGGCATCCTGCAGCACTGGCAGTTCGCCGGCATCGCGGATCTGGCCGATGCCCATGGCGGCGGCTACAGCCACGTCACCACCCGTGCGAACCTCCAGGTTCGCGAGATCACGGCGGAGCACGGCCAGCCCTTCCTCGACGGGCTGATCGACCTCGGCCTCACCGCGCGCGGCTCGGGCGCGGACAACATCCGCAACGTCACCGGCTCGCCGGTGGCCGGGATCGACGCCCAGGAACTCCTCGACACCCGGCCCTTGGCCAAGTCCTGGCACAACTGGATCATCAACGACCGTTCGCTCTACGGCCTGCCGCGCAAGTTCAACGTCGCTTTCGACGGCGGCGGCGTGATGCCTGTGCTGGAAGAGACCAACGATATCGGCTTCCAGGCGGTGAGGGTCCTCGACGGCGCGGCCGTGGAGCCCGGCGTGTGGATGCGCCTCGTGCTCGGTGGCATCTCCGGCCACCGCGATCTCGCCCGCGATACCGGCGTGGTGCTGAAGCCCGAGGCCTGCAACAAGGTCGCCGACGCGATCCTGCGGGTCTTCATCAAGAACGGCGACCGGACCAACCGCAACAAGAGCCGGATGAAATACGTCCTCGATGCCTGGGGCTTCGACAAGTACCTCGCCGCCGTCGAGGAGGAACTCGGCTACACGCTCGACCGGGTGGACCCCGCGCATCTCGCCCCGCGCAGGCCCATGGACCGCTTCTCCCATGTGGGCGTCCACAAACAGGTCCAGCCGGGCCTGAACTGGATCGGCGTGATCCTGCCCGTGGGCAAGATGACCTCCGACCAGATGCGGGAATTGGCAAAGATCTCGTCGGAATGCGGCGACGGCGCCATCCGCATGACGGTGTGGCAGAACTTCCTGTTCTCCGGCGTGCCCGACGCCAAGGTGGCCGAGGTCCAGGCCCGCGTGGCAGCGCTCGGCCTCACCACGGAAGCCTCCAGCATCCGCGCCGGCCTCGTGGCCTGCACCGGCAACAAGGGCTGCAAGTTCGCCGCCTCGGACACGAAGGGCCACGCGCTCGTCATCGCCGATTACATGGAGGCCCACCTGCCGGAACTCGACGTGCCCGTGAACGTGCACGTCACCGGCTGCCATCATAGCTGCGCCCAGCATTACATCGGCGATATCGGCCTCATCGGCGCGAAGGTCGTCGTCTCGGAGGAGGGCGACACCGTCGAGGGCTACGACATCGTCGTCGGCGGCGGTTTCGGCGACAGCCCGAAGATCGGCACCGAGATCTGGAAGGCGGTGAAGGCGGAGGATTGTCCGTCCCGGATCGAGGCGCTGCTGCGCAGCTACCTCGCCCGCCGCGAGAGCCAGGCCGAGAGCTTCCAGGCCTTCACCGCCCGCACCGGCCCGGAGAGCCTCCGCAGCCTCGCCGAAGATCAACCCGTCCTGAAGGCCGCAGCATGAGCGAGCACGTCATCCCCCCGCTCGTTCTCATCCCCGAGAACGCCCCGTTCAACCCGGACCAGCGTTCCTGGCTGTCCGGCTATTTCGCCGCCCTGCTCGGCCCCGCCGTGGAAGGCGCGACGGCCCTCGCCCCCGGCGATACGGGTGGCGGGCCGAAGCTCGCCGACAACGACGACGCGCCCTGGCACGATCCGTCGATGCCGCTGCCCGACCGGATGGAGCTCGCCAAGGAGCGGCCGGAGGCGCAGAAGCTCATGGCCGCCATGGCGCAGCAGGATTGCGGCCAGTGCGGCTACAATTGCGCGGATTATGCCAACGCCCTGTTCCTGAAGAAGGAAGAGCGCCTGAACCTGTGCCAGCCGGGGGGCAAGGACACCCTCCGCATGCTCAAGAAGCTGGATGAGGAATTCGGCGCGAGCGGCGGCGCGAAAGCGGCCGAAGCGGGGGAGGGCGAGGCCAAGGCGGAGGCGCCCCTCGGACCGCTCGGCTATTGCCGCGAGAACCCGGTGGAGGCCGTGTTCCTGTCCCGCACCCGCCTCAACGAGCCGGGCGGCGAGAAGGAGACCTGGCATGTCGAGATCGATCTCACGGGCACGCCCATCGAGTATGTGGTCGGCGATTCGCTCGGGCTCCTCCCCTCGAACCCGCCGGCCCTGGTGGATGCGATCATCGCCGAGCTCGGCACCCGGCCCGAGCGCATGATCGGCGGCCAGACCCTGCGGAACCGGCTGATCAAGGATTACTCCCTGGGCGCCGCGCCGGACGGGCTCTACCAGCTTCTCTCGCTCCTCACTTCGGGGGAGGCGCGCAAGAAGGCGCGGGCGCTCTCGGCGGGCGAGGACCCGGACGGCGACGCCGCCTATCTCGACGTGCTCGGCGCGCTTCACAAGTTTCCCGGCGCCCGGCCCGACGCGGAGGTCTTCCTGGAAGCCCTCGACGAGCTGCAGCCCCGCCTTTACTCGATCTCCTCATCGCCGAAGGCCGATCCGGGCCGGGTCTCGCTCACGGTCGACGCGGTGCGCTACAACCACCGCTCACGGCTCCGTCTGGGTGTCGCCTCGACCCATCTCGGCGAACGCATTGCCGAGAAGACCACGGTCAAGGTCTACCTGCAGAAGGCGCACGGCTTCGCCTTGCCGGAGGATTTGTCGAAAGACGTCATCATGTGCGGGCCGGGCACCGGCATCGCACCGTTCCGCGCCTTCCTGCGCGAGCGCGCCGCGACCCAGGCGCCGGGACGCAACTGGCTGTTCTACGGCCATCAGCGCCAGGCCAGCGACTTCTTCTACAAGGACGAGCTGAACGCGCTGAAGGACGGCAAGGTGCTCACCCGCCTGTCCCTCGCCTGGTCGCGGGACGGGACCGAGAAGACCTATGTGCAGGACCGCATGCGCGAGAACGGCGCTGACCTGTGGAAATGGCTCGAAGGCGGCGCCCATTTCTACGTCTGCGGCGATGCCAAGCGCATGGCCAAGGATGTGGAGCGAGCGATCATCGACGTCGCCGGTCAGTTCGGGGGCAAGAATCCCGACGAGGCCGTGGCCTACCTCGCCCATCTGAAGAAGACCGGGCGGTATCAGGCCGACGTGTACTGAAAACGGGAAGAGCCCTCCTTTGCGGGCTACCGAACTCAAACACCTGATCGCGCTGGCAGAGCATGTCCCTCTCCCCCTTGTGGGGAGAGGCTAGGAGTGGGGGTGGCGCCGCTGGCCTCTGCCCTCTGAGGGTCGCCCAACCACCCCCACCTCCAACTCCTCCCCACAAGGGGGGAGGGAGATGCGCACAGCCGGCCCGACTCTTGCTGCCCTTCGAACCCTGGAACCCGCCGAGGATTTCGCCATGAACGCGCACGTCCAGGCACCCGCCGCCGCCGTGAAGACCACCTGCCCGTATTGCGGCGTCGGCTGCGGCGTGATCGCCACGCCGGACGGGCAGGGCGGCGCGGGGATCGCCGGCGATACCGAGCACCCGGCCAATTTCGGCCGCCTCTGCTCCAAGGGCTCCGCCCTCGGCGAGACCCTGTCCCTCGACAACCGCCTGCTGCATCCCGTCGTCGACGGCGTGCGGTCGAGTTGGGAATCGGCGCTCGGCACCGTGGCCGGTGGTTTGCGGAAGGTCGCCGAGCAGCACGGCCCGGATTCGATCGCGTTCTACCTGTCCGGCCAGCTTCTCACCGAGGATTACTACGTCGCCAACAAGCTCGCGAAGGGCTTCCTCGGCACGCCCCATGTGGACACCAACTCGCGCCTCTGCATGTCGAGCGCGGTGGCGGCCCACCGCCGTGCCTTCGGTTCGGACACGGTGCCGGGCTGCTACGAGGATCTCGACGAGGCCGACCTCATCGTGCTGGTGGGGTCCAACACCGCCTGGTGCCACCCGATCCTGTTCCGCCGCATGGTCGATGCCCGCGCCAAGCGCGGCACCAAGCTCGTGGTGATCGACCCGCGCCGAACCCAGACGGGGGAGGAGGCAGACCTCTTCCTCGGCCTGAAGCCGGGCACCGACACCGCCCTGTTCTCCGGCCTCCTGGTCCATCTCGCGAGCGCAGGTGCTTTCGACTACCGCTTCGTTCTCGACCACACGACCGGCCTCGACGGGGCCCTGGAGCGCGCCCGTTCGATCGCCCCGGACATCGCCGCCACGGCCGCCGCAACCGGGTTGTCGGAGGCCGATGTCGGGCAATTCTTCACCCAGTTCGCGCGCACGAAGCGCGTCGTCACCGGCTTCTCGCAAGGGGTCAACCAGTCGGCGCAGGGGACCGACAAGGGCAATGCCATCATCAATTGCCACCTCGCCACCGGCCGCATCGGCCAGCCCGGCGCGGGGCCGCTCTCCCTCACCGGCCAGCCCAACGCCATGGGTGGCCGCGAGGTCGGCGGGCTCGCCAACATGCTCGCCGCCCACATGCATTTCGCGCCCGAGGAAGTGGACCGGGTCCGCCGGTTCTGGTCGGCGCCCAACATCATCACCGGCGAGGGCATGAAGGCCGTCGCCCTGTTCGAGGCGGTGGAGCGCGGCAAGATCAAGGCCCTCTGGGTGATGGGCACCAACCCCGTCGTGTCGATGCCCCGTGCCGACGCGATCCGCGATGCGATCAAGGGACTCGATCTCTACGTCGTCTCCGAGGCTGTCGCCGACAGCGACACCGCCATGGCGACGGGCCGGAAGACCGTGCTGCTGCCGGCCCAGGCCTGGGGCGAGAAGGACGGCACCGTCACCAATTCCGAGCGGCGCATCTCGCGCCAGCGCAGCTTCCTGAAGGCTCCCGGCGAGGCGCGGGCGGATTGGGCGATCATCAGCGACGTGGCCAAGCGCCTCGGCCACGGCGAGGCCTTCGCCTATCCGAACGCCGCCGCGATCTTCCGCGAACATGCCTCGCTCTCGGCCTTCGAGAATAACGGCAGCCGCAACTTCGACATCGGCGCGGTGAGCGACATCTCCGATATCGCCTATGCCGGGGCGGCGCCCGTGCAATGGCCCCTGACGAAGCGTGGGGGAAAGCAGGGCCGGCAGCGGCTCTTCGCCGACGGGCAGTTCTTCACCTTCGACAAGCGCGCCCGTTTCGTCGCCGTGCAGCCCCCGGCGCTGGCCCAGGCCGTGAGCGCGGACTTCCCCTTCGTGCTCAATACCGGACGGGTCCGCGATCACTGGCACACGATGACGCGCACGGGGAAGAGCCAGCGCCTGTCGGCCCATCGCGACGTGCCCTTCGTCGAGATCCACCCCGATGACGCAACCGCGATGGGCGTGGTCCATGGCGGCCTCGCCACGGTCTCCACCGCGCATGGTGCGGCGGTGCTGGAGGTGATGGTGGGGGAGGGTATGCGCCGGGGCGACCTCTTCGCGGCCTTCCACTGGAGCGGGGCCACCGCGTCGGAGGGCCGCGTCGGCGCCCTCGCGCGCGGCATCCCCGATCCGGTCTCCGGCCAGCCCGAGTTAAAGGCAACGCCGGCCACCATTGCGCCGGCGGTCTATCGCAGCCGAGGCTTCCTGCTCACCCGCGACCAGAAGTCTCTCCCCGCCGGCTGGTGGTGGGCGCGCGCGACGATCCAGGGCGGATCCGGGCTGCACTTCGCCACCCAGGAGAGCTCGCGCGAAGTCGCGCTGATGCTGAGGGGGATGTTCCAAGGCCTCGAGATCGCGGAATACGCAGACCACGCCCGTGGCCGCTACCGTTTCGCCGCCTATGACGGGGAGCGTCTCGTCGCCTGTCTGGCCCTGACGCCCGGCGACGCGAAGCCGGGCTGGGAATCGGAGAAGGCCTATTTCGCCGCTCCCGATCTCGAACCCTCCGCCCGACGCGCCCTGCTCTCAGGCCGGGCCGAGACGGCCTCCGCCGGTCCGACCGTCTGCGCCTGCCACGGGGTCGGCCTCGACGTCATCACCGCCACCATCGCGGCCGGCGCTCACAGCGTCGAGGCGGTGGGTGCCGCCTGCAAGGCCGGCACGAATTGCGGCTCGTGCATCCCAGAGATCCGCAAGCTGCTGCCGCAGGCGCTTGCGCGCGACGCCGCATAAGCTCATTTTCACGCCATGAGCACGCCCCGCCAGCCCCGGGAAACCCGACCCGCCGGAATCGCCGCCCGTGAGGGCGCCGGACATGCCGGCCTCGAACCGCTGGCGGTCTTGCCGGTCTTCGTGCCGCTGCAGGGCAAACGCGCGGTGCTGGCCGGGTCCAATGGCGGCGCGCCGTGGAAGGTGAAGCTGCTCGCCGCCGCCGGGGCCGATGTCGACGTCTACGCGCCGGAGCCCAGCGACGAGTTGCGCGCAGTGCCGGGCGAGATCGTCGCCGGCAGCGTGACCCTGCATGAGCGCCAGTGGCAACCCTCCGACCTCCAGGGCGCGGCCTTCTGCATCGGCGCCATGGAGGACGAGGCCGATTGCATCGCCTTCGTGGCCGCGGCGCGGGCGACCGGCGCCATCGTCAACGCCGTCGACCGGCCGCATCTCTGCGACGTGAAGTTCGGTGCCATCGTCAACCGCTCGCCCATGGTGGTGGGCATCTCGACGGAGGGCGCGGCTCCTGTCTTCGGGCAGACGGTGCGCGCCCGGATCGAGGGCATGCTCCCGCGCGGGTTCAAGGCCTGGATTGGTGCCGCCCGCGACTGGCGCGAGGAGGTCACGAGCCGCTTCCACGCCTTCTCCGACCGCCGCGCCTTCTGGGAGCGGTTCACGGATCGCGCCTTCGCCGAGCCGGACCGGGCTCCCACCGAGGCGGACCTCGCCGAGCTTCTCGGCCAGACGGACGCCGCACCGAAGGGTGGGGCGGTGACCCTCGTCGGCTCGGGGCCGGGCGATGCCGAGCTCCTGACGCTGAAGGCCCTGCGGGCGCTCCGCAACGCCGACGTGATCCTCTACGACGATCTCGTGGCGCCCGAGATCCTCGATTATGCCCGCCGCGAGGCGCGCACCATGCTGGTCGGCAAGACCGGGCACGGGCCCTCCTGCCGCCAGGACGACATCAACGCGCTGATGGTGCAGCTCGCCAAATCCGGCAAGCAGGTGGTGCGCCTGAAATCCGGCGATCCCCTCGTCTTCGGCCGGGCCGGCGAGGAGATCGACGCCTGCCATCAGGCGGGAATCCCCGTGAGCGTGGTGCCGGGCATCTCGGCGGCACAGGGGGCGGCCGCATCGCTGGGCGTCTCGTTGACCAACCGCGACTCGGCGCGACGCCTGCAATTCGTCACCGGCCACGACCGGCGCGGTGCCCTGCCGGCGGACCTGAACTGGGGGGCGCTCGCCGATCCGAGCGTCACCACCGTGGTCTACATGCCGAAAAAGACCCTGCGCGAGCTTCTCGAACGCGCCGTCGCCGAGGGTCTGGCCCCGGCCACCCCCGGGCTCCTCGTCTTCAACGCCACGCGCCCCAACCAAGCCGTCGTGTCGGGCACAGCCGCCGACCTGGCGGACCGGGTGGAGGCATCGGGCTTCGATGGGCCGGCCCTGCTGATGGTGGGCGAGGCTCTGCGGCTGCACAGGCTTGAAGCGGTCGCGGCAACGCCAGAGCCGGACAAGCTGGCGATCTGACCGTCGCTCGGCGTTCATTGGACAGGGGGCGGCCTTCGTTTCGCCGAGAGGACGTAGAAGGCCACGCCCGCAATGGCCGCGCCGAAGAACATCAGTAGGTTCTCCGCATTCTGCATCGCCCCGGCGAGCCGGCCGGGAATATCGCCGACCGTGAGCACTGAGCCGCGCCGCATCACCACGCTCGTCACGGACACGAACAGCCAGACGATGATGGGCGCGGCGACGCTCCATGCCAAGACGTACCGTTCGATCGCGCGCTTGAGCAGCATGCCGCTGACGATGGCGATAAAGATCAGCGGACTTGCGATAATCAAACTGAGCGGCACGAGAATGATCATCGCCGCGAAGACCTGCAAGGAGTCGAGGACCAGCGAACCGGTCGCTTTCGCTCGACCGGCGGCAACGCTCTCGCCGAGGAACAGGAGCACCGACGCAACAACGCCGGTGAACCCACACACGGCGACACGCGCGGAGATGGGCCAGGATGCAGAGGAGCCAATCATGTCCGTGCCTCCACCCTACCGACACGGCGCAATCCCTCCCTCGGCGTCAGGTCGCGCGGCTGCTTCAGCCCCCACACCAGCCCGAGCCGGCGCATCGCCAGCAGCACCCACCAGCCTGGATCGTGCTGGCCCGGCTCGATGCCGAGGCGGGCGGATTCCGGCCAGGCATGATGGTTGCCGTGCCACGCCTCTCCGAAGGTGACGAGGGAGGCCGCCGGCAGGTCGTGGCCCTGCACCGCGACACCATCCACCGCCCAGCCCTGCGGCCCGCGCCGGTGGGTGAGATGGCCGACGAGCCAGTGCCCGGTGAGGCTCACGGCGATCCGCACGGGGACGCCCCAGACCAGCCACGGCATGCCGCCGAGCGCGTAGAACAGGATCGCCCACGGGATCTGCTGCGCCATCCAGGTCGCCTCCAACCAGCGCAGGAACCCATCGCGGGCGATCCTGTCCTCCGGCACGAAGCGGGGCGGCTGGGCGAGATCGAAGCGGCAATGCATCTGCCACCACGCGTCGCGCAGAAACGGTGCGCGGTGGGCATGGAGATCGTGGCACGAGGCCTGGCGCTGCGCCCAGTCCCGGGTGTCGTGGAGCCGTACCATGCCGAGGGGTCCCGCCATGCCGACCAGCGTGCCGAGATAGACCAGCACGCGCTCCACCCAGAGCGGCGCCGACAGGCTGCGATGGATCAGGAGCCGGTGCAGGCCGATGGAGTGCCCGAGACAAAGAGTGACCGCGCTCGTCGCCAGGAACAGCAGCACCGCACCGGGCGTGACGAAGATCGGCGCCAGGGAGACGGCCGCCAACGTCATGCCACCGGTCCAGAGCGAGCGGGACGGCGCCCAGCGGACCCTCCCTTCCGTGGCGGAGGTGTCCGGTCCCGCAATGAGGCGGTGTGTCGAGAGAAGCGTCATGTCGGCCTCCTACAATTAGGTGATTACCTAATTACGCTAGCGACCGATTTGTCAATCGTTAGCTCATCGCCTAAATGTCCGATGAAGTGAGGCACCGATCCCATGCAGCGCGTCTTCGAGGCCCTGGCATCCCCAGTGCGCCGAAAAATCCTCGCCTATCTGGCGCATGCCGAGTTGAGCGCGGGCGACATCGCCTCACGCTTCGAGATGTCGAAACCGTCGATCTCGCAGCACCTGTCGATCCTGGAGAATGCCGGTCTGGTGGCGAGCGAGAAGCGGGGCCAGTTCGTGTTTTACCGGCAGGTGGAGGACAATCTCGCCAACACCCTCGCCGGGTTCGTGCAGGAGGTCTGCCCCGTCGGTCGCCCGCTCCGGCGCGAGAGCGCCACCCTCACCAGCGACCGAGGTAAGGGCGGGGAAAGCTGAGATCGGGCGTCCCGTCGCGGTGACTTGCCTCCGGACGGCGTGAACGATCAAACACCTGTGTATCCTGCGGCGTCTCCGCGGATCCGATAGGCTCGTGTCTCGCGCCATACGTGTAGAGTTCCGACCAGAATCGGAGCCACGCCGTGAACAAGCGATTCGCTGTCCTCGCCCTCGCCCTGTCGCTCGCGACGACGACACGAGCATTTAGCGCCGACGATCCGGTGATCGCGGCGGCGACGGACTTGACCGGTGACGTCCTGTTCCTCGAATCCGGCGCGCCCGGTATGATCCTGGTGGTCGTGCGTGGGGACGGGACCTTCATCCGCGGCTACGGCGAGACCGAGAAGGGCAACGGCATCACGCCCGACGGAACGAGCCTGGTGCGGCTCAATTCCATCACCAAGGTCTTCACGACGGAAGTCCTGGCCTCCCTCGCCACGGAGAGGAAGCTCTCCCTCGCCGATCCGCTGCAGAGCTTCGCGCCGCAGGCGAAGGTTCCCGCCTTCGAAGGGCGCCCCATCACCCTCCTCGACCTCGCGACCTATTCGGGCGCCCTACCGCGCGAGATGGGACACGCTCCCGAAGGCACGAATCCCCGCGCCTGGCCGACCCGCGACGACCGCTGGTCCTGGCTCGGCCAATACTCGCTGCCTTGGGCCCCCGGCACCGTCACGTCCTACTCGAATGTGGGGTTCGACCTCCTGGCCGATGCGGTCGGGACGGCAGGCGGCGCGTCCTATGCGAACGTGCTGCGCGGCCACGTCACCGCGCCCCTCGGAATGCCGGATACGGTTCTCTCGCCGACACCGGAGCAATGCGCCCGGCTGATGATCGGCTCGGGCCTCGGCGGCCCGGCCACCTGCGTCGACACCCAGGCGACGGGGGGAAGCGGCGGCCTCTACAGCACCGGCAACGACATGGCCCGCTGGCTCCGGCACAACGTCACCGCCACGAGCGGCGCGCTCGCCCTGAGCCACGCGGTCTACCGCCAGCGCCAATCGATGCCGGCGGCGATCGGCTTCGACGAAGCGTCGCCCATGGCGGGTCTGGCCCTCGGCTGGGTGGCCCTGGCGGCCAAGGGGAACGAACCGGCGATGCTGGCCAAGAGCGGGGGAGGCGCCGGCTTCATGAGCTACGTCGCCTTCGCGCCGGGGCGCGATGTCGGGGTCTTCGTCGTCATCAACAGCATCGATTTCGCGGCGTTCTCCGCCTTGACCAGCACGACCCACAAGCTGATCGCCGCCCTCGCGACCCGCTGACCCGGGTAGGGAAGCCGGGTCCACGGAGCCCCCCGGCGACACATTGACGGTTGCCCGCATCCCCGGCCCATGCTCTTGCCGCAGCGTCCCCCCGGAACCGGCTTGAAGGCTCCCCATGCGTCGCGCCCTTCCCCTCATCCTCTTCGCCCTCGGCCTCGTGGCGCTCGGCGTCGCGGCCACCGTGATGCTCGTGCCGAAGGCGGGGCAGGTGGCGACCAGCAGCGTCGGCGGCCCCTTCACCCTCACCGACCAGAACGGACGGCGCGTCACCGAGCGGGATTTCGCCGGGGCGACCCATCTGGTCTTCTTCGGATTCACGCATTGCCCCGATGTCTGCCCGACGACGCTGCAGCAGATCGGTGATGTGCTCCAGGCGCTCGGGCCCAAGGGCAAGGACACGAAGGCGCTGTTCATCGCGGTCGATCCCGAGCGCGACACGCCCGAGGCCCTGAAGACCTACCTCGCCAGTTTCGATCCCCGCATCGTCGGCCTCACCGGCTCGCAGGAGGAGGTCAACGCCGCCGTGAAGGCCTACCGTGCCTACGTCCGCAAGGTGCCGACCAAGGGGGACGACTACACGATGGAGCACACGGCTTTGGTCTACATCATGGACGGCCGGAACCGCTTCGTGAACGCCCTCAACCTGACGAAACCCGCCGACCAGACGGCGGCGGAACTCGCCAAGGCGCTGTAACGCGTCATGGTGCTGTGCCCGGTCATCGCGGTGGGTGCGGTGTCAGCGCCCCGCTGCGCGAGGTGCGGGACAGGCCGTGTTCGGTCTTGTTCCAGCGGTCTGGCGCCAGGATCAGCTCGATCACCCCGCGCCAGGCGGCGAGGCTGACGAGCAGGAAATAGGCCGGCAGCAGGGGCACGAAGGGGACGAGATCGTCCCAGCCCCGTCGCCGGCAGCCGATATAGGCGGGCAGCAGCATCGCCACGAAGCCGGAGACGAGGACCGTGATCGCCGTGCCGGTGGGCAGATTCGCCCAGAAGTCGCTCCCCGCCTCGATCCGGCCCGGCCACAGGGAGATCACGGCCGGCAGCATCAGGAACGGGTAGGCCAGGGCCGAGACCACCGTACCGGGGATGAGGGCCAGCGCGCAGAGGCTCGCCAGCGGGCCGAGTTCGCGGAATGTCGCCATGGGGGTGCGGCCATGGGTGAGGCTGGTCTGGAGGAAGCCCTTCATCCAGCGGGTGCGCTGGTTGAGCCAGGCCTTGTAGCGGGCCGGCGCCTCCTCGATCGTGCTGCTCGGCAGGTCACCCACATCGTAGCCGGCCCGCGCCAGCCGCAGACCGAGATCGGCATCCTCGGTGACGTTCCAGGCATTCCAGCCATGGACGGCGCGCAGGATATGGGTCCGGAAATGGGTGGAGGTGCCGCCGAGCGGCGTCGGCAGCCGCCACGCCGCCAGTGCCGGGCCGAGCACGTCGAACAGGGCCGTGTATTCGAGGGCGAAGCACCGGGTGAGCCAGGAATCGCGGGCATTGTCGATGACGAGGCGGCCCTGCAGGCAGGCCGTGCGTGGGGAGGCGCGGGCGAAGGCTGCGGCCGCCGCCCGCAACTGGCCGGGATCGGGCACGTCTTCCGCGTCGTAGACCACGAGGCAGCTTCCCCGCGCCAGGGGCAGGGCGGCGTTGAGGGCGCGCGGCTTGGTCTTTGGCAGCCCCGGCGGCACGACGACGACCTCCACATGTGCCGGCAGGGCGAGGCAGGCGAGCGCCCCCGCCGTGGCGGCATCGTCGGCCTCGGTGAGGAGCTTGATGTCGAGCTTCGCCACCGGGTAATCGCGGTCTTATGCAGCAACCTCACCCAAAAGCGTTGAGGGCAACTCAAGGCGATTAGCTGCCAAAAGATCCGGTCTCGCGGTGCAGATGTACCAAGGGCTGTGCGGTACCCATTGTGTACAATCTAATAGCTCGGCTACGGTCGCGCATCATCGGCCTCTACCCTTGGCTCCGATGACTGAGAGAGTCGTGCGCTCCCGCCTCCACTAGGAGAGCGATGCGATGCCCGACACACCTGGATCCCGCATGGATGCCCTAAACGAGCGACGCCCCTCCGCCTATCGCGTGCTTCTGCTTGCGAAGTCCGGATCTGTCATCGGCATGGTTCGCATCTCCGTTCAGGATGATGACGAAGCCATCGAACGCGCTAAGGCGATGGTTGACGGTCACGCAGTCGAGCTATGGGACGGCCTGCGGTTCATTGAGCAGTTCCCGCCCGTCGATTAGGGGGGCGGTCCTGTCGGGCAGCGCTACCGAAGGGTATTCGTAGTTCGGCCTGAGAGACGAGATTTTGCGAAGGATTTCCCTCGACTCTCTTAGGAGCGCGCGGCTCAGCGCTACTTCTGCACGAATGTCGCAACGTAGTTTGACTACGTAGCAGCGGATGTCTTGGGGTGACTCTGGAAAATGGTCTTTTCCCAGATTGGATAGACGGAACATAAGCTTACCAGATTAGTGCGGGATAAATCCGCAGCGATCTAATCACCGGTGCGTAAATTCTTCGCATTCGAAGTCGGCTTTATGCGGCCTTTCCTGATTATCTGCGATCACATTAATTGTGATCACCAATATTATTTTTGGTCAAATCAGAAACAGTGTTCCCTGGTGTCTGCTTTCAGATAATCCGCGCCTCACCCGGCTTGAGCCGCATGCGCTTTACACTCATGGCGCCGAGTGTGCCGACGATGCGAGGCTCCGCCCTGCCGGGCTCCTGCGCTTCCGCTATCTCAAGCGCGTCCGCCGCCGTCTTTGCTAGGATCGCCCACACGTTGTCAGTGCCGTCCGGCTGTTGGATCGCCACAAGGTAGGCGGTAAGGGCGGGCTTCTTCGGCATGGCCGGGGAGATGCCAGAATGACGCAGCGACGTGAAGCCCATCTCCGTATGCAGAGCCAACCGCGTCTAAGCCACGGACATCGAGTGCCGCGTTGGCAATCCATAATTTGTCGCTCCACCGATGCCCCATGGATAGACCGACAACATCCATTGCAGTCTGACAATTGACGTCTATCATCTGACTCGCCGGAAGTGATTCGGCGGGCGAGCATGTGATGGCCGACCTGAGGGAAGTGATTAAGAGATCCTGGCTGGAGCTAGATGCTCGGGTTGCGCCGTTGCGCGCCCGCGAGGCCACGCTGAAGGCTGAGTTGCGCAGCGTTCAACAGGAACTCGATAAGCTGATGAACCATGTGAGCGATGCCGAGAAAGCAGCGGCAGCCCTTGGCCTTGACCTCACGATCCCTGACAAATCGAAGGAAAGCGTCACCCTTAAGAACGTGCCGATCAAGCAGGCCATTCGGCTCGTACTGTCTGCGACTAAGGACGGGCTGACCTCAAGCGAGCTTCACCGCTCGGTGAGCGATCTGTACTTTAACGGCAATCTGGATCGCACCAGCTTTAGTCCGCAACTCAGTCGCATGAGGGCGGCAGGCGAGGTGGATTTGATTGAGACCTACTGGACCCTGACGCCAGCGGGCCGCGAGTCACTTGAGAGCTACACAAGCGCATCTGTGCGCGAGGCGCAGGCCAGCAACTTCATCCGCTATTATGAACAGCATCGCTTGCCCATCGGCGACGACGCTTTGGCCGATAACACGGAGACTGAATGAGGAAGTTACACGCTTGCTCTCTGGCATAGGTCCGAGCCGGGAGAGAAGCTAGTCGGGCCGGCGCTCCCCCCGCCAGGGGAGCAGCCGGGCCGGCCAGGACCACACAAGCGCTAGAGCCTTCCGACTTGCGAGAAGGGCCAAGCGATGCAAGGCGTCACGCCATCAAAATTGCATCTCTGGTCCAATCTTACAAGCCGGACGGCACCCCTCACACCGATTTCGGTAAAGGACCCGTCATGTCTGCAGAGTTCCCTTGTGACCATCTCACCGCCTGCCACATCCTCCATGCCGTTCTTGTCGAACGGTGGAGCCAGCAGCGCGCTTCCCACTACTTCTGCGTAAACGGCGGCACGGTCTCAAAGATCGTGCGCGGCCTGTCGCATCACGGCGCTGCGCCGCTGCCGTTCTGATCTATCGCGCCGGGATTGCCAGCAACGGTGATCCCGGCCGGCTCTTCAAGGAACGTGACGCCCGCTTCCTCAAACGACCGCCGCATTGCCAAGAGGTTGTTGACGATAGGTTTTCTGAGCCCGTTCTCAAACTGGCGAATCGTACTCAGGCCAATGTTGGCGCGCTTAGAGAGGTCGGGCTGCGACCAGTTCAACCATCCTCGGGCGGCGCGGCATTGCTCAGGGCTCATCGTCATTGAGAGCTAGGGCATGACAATTTTTGCGTCAAGGGCGATTTAAAGCGTTGACCTAACTCAATTCAACTCATATCAATCACCTCAACGCAAAACGTTCAGGTGACGCCGTAGCCCAGCACTTCCTTCTCTCCAAAGCGGCCCGGTCCCTCAGCCTCGCCAAGGTCGCCCGTCTCTCCGACGATCAGGCTTGGGAGACGTTCAAGGCGATCCGCTGGGAGGCTACCGAAGGCGCTCCGTTCTGCCCGCGTTGCGGCTGCCTTAAGCACTCCTTCATCGCCACCCGCAAGCTCTTTAAGTGCGCCGGTTGCCGCCATCAGTACAGCGTCACCTCGGGCACCATCTTCGCTTCCCGCAAGCTCCCGATCCGTGACCATCTCCTCGCCATCGCGATCTTCGCCAACGGCGCGAAGGGCCATAGCGCCCTCCAGCTTTCCCGCGACCTCGATTGCCAGTACCGGACGGCGTTCGTCATGGCTCACAAGCTCCGCGAGGCCGTTTCGGCTGAGGTAGCCGACGCCACTGTGTCCGGCACGGTCGAGGTGGATGGCGCCTATTTTGGCGGTCACGTTCGCCCCGCGAACATGAAGGCGGACCGGATCGACCGTCGCCTTGCCGAGAACCAGACTGGCAAGCGTCGCGTCGTCGTCGTGATCCGCGAGCGCGGCGGCAAGGCGCTCACCTTCGCCTTCCGTTCGGAAGCTGAGTCGATCCCGACGATTAAGCAGCGCGTCGAGGCCGGTAGCGTTGTGCACGCTGACGAGGCAAAGGGCTGGAACGCCCTCCATGGCTCGTTCAAGACCCACCGCATCAACCACCAGGAAGGCTACAGCTTCGACGAGGCTTGCACCAATCAGGCGGAATCGTTCTTCTCCCGCCTCCGTCGCGCCGAAATGGGTATCCACCACCACATCAGCGGCGCCTACCTCGCCTCCTACGCTGGTGAGATGGCTTGGCGTGAGAACCACCGCCGGGTGAGCAACGGGGAGCAGTACGCTCTCATCACAGGTGCGGCCCTCACTCACGCCCCGTCCAAGGTGTGGAAGGGCTACTGGCAGCGCCACACGGCAAAGGTGGCCTGAGATGGCTCTCCTTCACGTCGTCAGCACTCTCACTGCTAAGCGCAACGAGATCGAAGCGCATATCAAGGCGCTGCGGGCTCAGCTTGCTGTGGCAGAGCGCGACCTCTCGTCGGTGACGGCGGTCCTAGCGCTCTATGAGCTAACCCCGGCCACGGAGCTTCGCTTCCCGGCCTATGCCCATCTCAACCGGTTGTTCGTCTACGGGGAGATGTTCAAGCTGTGCAAGGCAGCGCTTGAAGAGGCAGGCAGGCCGCTTACTACACGAGAGATCGCCCTGGCCGTGATCCGCGCGAAGGGCTGGGATGAGAACGACGTGATGTTACGGAAGGCCGTGGCCTACCGGCTCATTCAAAACCTCAGCCGTGCGGTCGTTCAGGGGCGGATAGGAGATGCAGGCAGGCGGAAGAATGTGAGGGTTTGGAAGCTTATTTGACGCCAGTATTACTCTGGGTCGCTTCTGCAGGGGGGTTAAAGAACGCCTTTATCCTATTTGAAAAGTTGTTGAAATCGAATCCGAGGTTTAGGCTTATCAGAACAATTACAACGATTGCTGTCCATATAAAATTTGCAACCAAGTTTTGCCCAAGTCCTGTCCCCCACGCAGGCTTAGTCTTGCTAGTAATATGTTCTTTTAGACTTTCGTGCATCGTTTCTGAAACGCGCACAGAAGAACTAAGTTGATCGTGAATTGCACCAAACTGGCGTCGATAAATCTCGTCGTTTATCTCAGTTTTTGACGATTCCAAGACATCAGATGCAAAGCTATTGATTAACTCTCGGGCTTGAGTGAATAGTGACTCAATACGGAGTTCTGTAACACCACTCACATAATGCTCTATTTCGTCAGGTCTAGCCCTGCGACCCAACAACTGACGACGCTGAACGATCCAATCGCGCTTCTCCGTCTTATAAAGACTATAAGCGACGCACGCGACTACGGGAGCAACTCCGTTTTCGCCAATGGTGCGAGCCATAATCCGCTCAAACACCGTATTATATTCATCGCTTATGATGCCAGGGAGAGTTGCTTCGTCTTCATCCCTTCGGCTTGAACTTGCCGCTTGTTCCGGAGCGCTGGGACTTGCTGTCGAACTCATTCTTTTGGCTCTTCAATGCCCTATCGACATGCTTGCCGATATTAACGCGCACCGTTCCGGCGCCAGGAAGCTTAACCTGGAGTTCGTTGCTTTTCGCAGAGGAGGCCAAAAGCCATTTGAAAGCCATCACACCCGCACGCCAATTTGAGCTTGGCTCAGACGCAATAGGATCATCGTCCCGAACCGACGCCACATGAAACTTGGCGCTAGGGAAGAGGGTGTCCATAAAGGTTGTCTAACCCGTTAATGGGGCTGATCGGCCAAGCCGGCCGTGGGCACAAAAACTGGAACGCTGGTGGGGGAACGTAACTATCAGGTCGACGTTCCACAATCGAAATTAACCCACCACCTCAACGCTTTTGGGTGAGGTTGCTGCATAAGACCGGGTAATCGAACCGCGTCAGCGCCTCCAGCAAGCGCGGCACCACCGCCGCCTCCCGGTAGAGCGCCACGAACACCGTGTAGACCGGCAGGTCGCCCTCCGGCAGCCCGGGTCCGGGTGGGTCTTCCGGCGCAGCCTCGCCGGTGGGTCCGATGGCCGCCACGCGAAAGGTGAGGAGGGCGAGGAACCCGACCTGCACCAGGACCCAGGCCGCCGTGACGAGGAGCGCCGGCAGGCTGGCCATGGCGAGAACGAGCGCCCCGAAGATGAGACCGGCCAGAGCGAGGAGCGGCGCCACGGGGGCGGCATTGTAGGCCCAGTCCGGCCTCCTCCTGAGAAGGTCGTCCGAGGCATGGGCAGCGATTCCCGCAGCGCGTTGGGCAAAGATCGCGTGGCGCAGGGCCGTCGGCGTGGTGATCGCCGGCATCAGCCCCGTCGGGCTGCGCCCCTGCAGCAATTCGGCGATCGCGCGCCCCCGAGGGGCATAGACGAACGCGGCCCCCATTCCCGGTGCGAGGGGGGCGACGCCCGCGATCAGACTGTCGGGAAACCGCGCTCCGGCGCCGAGGGGCAGGGTCCCGCCGAGGAACCGCGCCCCGAGGGTGAGCGCGAGGGCGCGGTAGAAGCGCTCCTCTTCCATCAACCCGGCCTGGATCAGGGTGGTGGCGGCATCGGTGCCGCTCGCCCGGGCCAGGGCCGCGGCTTTCGCCAGCATCAGCGGGGACGTGGCGTGGCTGAGGAGAAACGCGATCTCCGGGGGCAGTGCCACCGTTTTGCCGCGCAGGTTCCTGAAACCGACGATCGACACCGGAACCGGCTCCCCGAGGCCCGGGAACGTGATAGGGGGAGAGCCGTGAGCCAGACGATTCCCGCGCACAACCAGTGCGACACAGATACAACCAGACCGTCAACCCGAGGCAGGCGGTCCGCCGCCGCTTTGCTGGTGACGGCGCTCCTCGCCGTTTCGCCGGCGTCGGCGCAGGAAGCCACCTCGCCGGGCGTGACGATCCCGAATTTCTGGAACCCACGCAGCCGGCTCGAACGGATCGAAGCGCCGCAGACGGCGCGCGCCATCCGCTTCCTCACCGACGACGAGTTCCCGCCCCTGCATTTCGCCGGCCCTGACGGCGCGCCGACCGGCTTCGTGGTGGAACTCGTCCGGGCGGTCTGCGAACGCTTGACGCTCAGCTGCACCATCCAGGCGCGCCGGTTCGATACGCTGCTCGACGGGCTGGCCGACCGGCAGGGCGACGTGGTCGCCGCCGCCATCCCGCTGACGCCGACCCTGCGCAGCCGGTTCCTCGCCACCCGTCCGTATTTTCGCTGGCCGGCGCGCTTCGCCGCCCGCACCGACAAGGGCCTTCCCGCCCCATCGGCGAAGGCCCTCGCGGGCAAGTCCGTCGGAATCGTCGCGGCAAGCGCGCATGCGGCCTATCTCAAGGCGTTCTTCCCCCAGGCGGAGGCGCGCGAGTTCACCGACCTCGCCACCGCCGAAGGCGCGCTGCGGCGCGGCGACGTGGATTACGTCTTCGCCGACGGGCTCAACCTCGCCTTGTGGATCGGCGGCATCGATTCCTCGAATTGCTGCGCGCTGGTGGGCGGCGACTACCTCGAAAACCACTATTTCGGCGAAGGCATCGGCCTCGTCACCCGCCGAGAGGATACGGCCCTCTCCCGCGCCCTCGACGAAGCCCTGCAAAGGCTCTGGGACGAAGGGAAATACGCAGAGTTGTACCTGCGGTTCTTCCCCGTCAGTCCGTTCTGACTCGCCGGCCCATCCCCCTCAGGGCGCCGGGCTGGCCTTACATCCTCAGCATCCCGCGCGCCTCGTCCGCCAGCCGCAAGGTAAGGTCCGCAGCCCCCGTTTCCCGTGCCAGGGACGCCGCCTGACCGGACCAGAGCGGCGAGAAATCGCCCGAGCCTCTCGCCTCCGCGCGCTGGCGCAGGGGCTGGAGCGCCACGGCGGCGGAGGGAAAGGCCGGAGCGTCGGCGTTCACCGGGCCGAGCTCCGCCAAAGCACGGTTGACGAGCCCCCGGGCGGGACGGCCCGTGAACACGTTGGTGAGCGCCGTATCCTCGTCGCGGGCCGCCCGCAGGGCGGCGAGATGGACGGCGGAGGTGCCGGCCTCTAGGCAGAGGAGATAGGCCGTGCCGATCTGGACGGCGGACGCGCCGAGCATGAGCGCCGCGGCGATCCCGCGCGCATCGGCGATGCCGCCCGCCGCGATGACCGGGACGCGCACCGCGTCCACCACCTGCGGCACCAGAGAGAAGGTGCCGACCTGGGACTCCACCGCATCGGTGAGGAACATGCCGCGATGGCCCCCGGCATCGGCCCCTTGGGCGATGATCGCGTCCACGCCGCGCTCATCGAGCCAGCATGCCTCACGCACCGTGGTGGCGGACGAGACGACGAGGCAGCCCGCTTCCCTGACGCGGCGGAGGAGGGCGGCCTCGGGGAGCCCGAAATGGAAGCTGACCACCGCCGGGCGCAGATCCTCCACGACGGCGCACATCGCCTCGTCGAAAGGCGCACGGTTGGCCATGGCGACGGGCGCGGCGGGGTCGAGGCCGAGCTCGCGGTAATAGGGTGTCACGCGCTGGAGCCATGCGGCCTCGCGGGCCGGATCGGCGGCGGCCGGAGCGTGGCAGAAGAAATTCAGATTGAACGGACGATCCGTGTTCAGGCGGATCGCCGCGACCTCATTGCGCACCTGTTCGGCGTTCAGGGCGGCACAGGCCAGCGACCCGAGGGCGCCGGTGGTGGAGACGGCGGCCGTGAGCTGGCCCCGAGGCCCGACCATCGGGGCCTGGACGATGGGATGATCCAGACCGACGAGATCGAGGAAGCGTCTGTCGGGCCACATGGCATGGTCTCCTTGGCAAGGCGTCGATCACCGTCTGTCTACACCATCGAAGCGCGAAGGTTTCCGGTTGGCTCCGCAGCCCTGAGGAACGCAATGAAAAGCCTCGCCCGGCGTGGATAACCTCGCGCGCAGGCGAGTTTCACGGCCCGGTCGGATGTCGGATCGCGCGGGAACATGGTCCAACTATTGCTAATGTTTCGGCGTGGTTTGCATCGGCGCCGATGGTGTGACGGACCCTGAGGCGATCCATGGCGATCCGGTCATATCCAGTTTCCGATGCGTCATCGGCAGGACCTCGTCCGTCGCTCGACGCGGCCTACCGCCGGATTACCTGGCGCCTGCTGCCGTTCCTGATGATGCTCTGGATCCTGTCCTGGATCGACCGGGTCAATATCGGCTTCGCCAAGCTGCAGATGCTGTCCGATCTCAAATTCAGCGAGACGGTCTACGGAATCGGCGCGGGCATCTTCTTCATCGGGTATTTCCTGTGCGAGGTGCCGAGCAACCTGCTGCTGGAATATATCGGCGCCCGCAGGACCATCGCGCGGATCACGCTCCTCTGGGGCGCCTGCTGCGTGGCGATGATGTTCGTCACCACACCGGCCTTCTTCTACGTGCTCCGCTTCCTGCTCGGAGTGTTCGAAGCCGGCTTCTATCCGGGCGTGATCCTGTACCTCACCTACTGGTACCCGAGTGAGCGGCGGGCGAAGGTGTTCGGCCTCTTCATGTCGGCCTCGGCGATCGCCGGGGTGATCGGCGGGCCGCTGGCCGGCGCGATCCTCACCGGCATGAACGGCGTCAACGGCTGGGCCGGCTGGCAATGGGTGTTCCTGCTGGAGGGCATCCCCTCGATCCTCGCAGGGTTCGTCACGCTCCTCTACCTGACCGACCGCCCCGCCAAGGCCACTTGGTTGACACCGGAACAGCGGGCGCTGATCGAGGCGGATCTCGCCCGCGATGCCGAGGCCTTGGGTCCACGCGAACATCGCATCCTCGCCTCCCTGAAGGATGTCCGGGTCTGGCAGTGCATCGCGATCTTCTTCTGCATCATCATGGCGAACTCGGCCCTGACCTTCTTCGGGCCGAGCGTGGTGCGCGATGCCGGCTTCACCGACCCGCTCACCGTCGGCTGGATCATGTCGGCGGCCTATCTGTGCGGTGGCATCGGGATGATCCTCAACGGGCGCCATTCCGACCGGACCGGCGAGGCGCGCCTGCATTGCGGGATCCCGGCGACGATCGGGGCGCTGGCCATCGCCCTCGTCGGGTTCCTGGTCCCGTGGAGCCCGGTTCTGGCCATGCTGGCGCTCGCCGTGGCGATCGTCGGTACGATGAGCGCGATCCCCGTCTTCTGGCAGATCCCCGGGCGGTTCCTGGCGGGCTCGGCCGCCGCGGCCGGCATCGCCCTGATCAATTCGGTGGCCAACCTCGCAGGCTTCGGCGCCCCCGCCCTCATGGGTTACCTGCGCGAGCATACCGGCTCGGCCTCCGCCGGCCTGTGGCTGGTCGCGGCCTTCGAACTCGCGACGATCGTGCTGATCCTCGCCTTCGTCCCACCCTCAACCCCGGCGCTGGAGCGCCGGGCCGCCGCCCGTGCCGCCCATGAGCCGGCCTGACCCCGCCCCCGGCCGCGCCGGAACCGGCCCTCTGCAGGAGACACATTTGAACCACCCCCCTGAGCGACCCGACCTCACGCGCCGCAGCCTGGTCAGCGCCGGCCTTGCCGGAATCGGTCTCGGCGGCACGGTCGCCGCCACCGGCACCGTGCTGGCGCAGGGCGCGCCCGCCCCGGCTCCTGTGCAGCCGGGCGCCCTAACCACCGGCCCGACGATGCAATCCGGCCTCGGCCCGCGCCTCACCATGCACGCCATCGACAATTTCCACGGCACACCGGGCGCGGGCATGGTCTGCGACCTCTCCGTGCGCGATGGCGACACCTACCGGCCGATCAAGACGATCACGACGGGAGCCAACGGCCGCTCGCCCGAGCCGCTCCTCATCGACGACGCCCTGAAGACCGGGCGCTACGAATTGCTGATGCATGTCGAGGAATACTTCGCCCGGATCGGCGTGGCGCTGCCGAGCCCGAACTTCCTGAGCCTCGTCCCGATCCGCTTCCACATCCGCGACGCGAGCCAGCGCTACCATCTGCCGATCCTGTTCACGCCCTGGGGCTACTCGTATTATCGCGGCAGCTGAGCGCCCCGACCGTCCGCAACCGCTTCCCCACGACACGATCCGAGAGACCCGATGGCCGGCATCACGACACATATCCTCGACTCGGAGCGCGGGCGCCCCGCGCCCGGCGTACGCATCGACTTTTCGGTGATGGAGGAGGGGCGCTGGCGCCTCGTGAAGAGCGTCGTCACCAATGCCGACGGGCGCACCGACACACCGATCCTGCCGGCGGCCGAGGCGAAGATCGGCCAGTACCAGCTCGAATTCTTCATCGACGGCTATCTGAAGAGCCGGCCCGGCGTGAGCGAGGCGGACATCTTCGTGGACAACCCGGTGGTGCGGTTCGCGGTGTTCGACGCCAAGCAGCATTACCACGTGCCGATGCTGTGCACGCCCGGCAATTGCACCACTTATCGCGGAAGCTGACCATGCCGGAACGGGTCGAGATTTACGGCCCGATCAGGATTTGGATTGCATAAGGGGAGGGTCCATCTCGTCTCGGCACTTCGGTGAGAGTTTCATCGCCGCCGATGACGCGACCATCTTCGGGGCGATCCATGGCGATCCGGTCATATCAACTCATCCTACGTCATCGGTCGGACAGAACCCGTCACTCGACGCGGCCTACCGCCGGATCACCTGGCGCCTGCTGCCGTTCCTGATGATGCTCTGGATCCTGTCCTGGATCGACCGGGTCAATATCGGCTTCGCCAAGCTGCAGATGCTGTCCGATCTCAAATTCAGCGAGACGGTCTACGGCATCGGCGCGGGCATCTTCTTCATCGGCTACTTCCTGTGCGAAGTGCCGAGCAACCTGCTTCTGGAACATGTCGGCGCCCGCAAGACCATCGCGCGGATCACGCTCCTCTGGGGCGCCTGCTGCGTGGCGATGATGTTCGTCACCACGCCGGCCTTCTTCTACGTGCTCCGCTTCCTGCTCGGAGTGTTCGAAGCCGGTTTCTTCCCGGGCGTGGTCCTGTACCTCACCTACTGGTATCCGAGCGCGCGGCGGGCGAGGGTGCTCGGCCTCTTCATGTCGGCTGCGGCCATCGCCGGGGTGATCGGCGGGCCGCTGGCCGGGGCGATCCTCACCGGCCTGGACGGCGTGAACGGCTGGGACGGCTGGCAATGGGTGTTCTTGCTGGAGGGTATTCCTTCGATCCTTGCAGGGCTCGTTACCATCTTCTTCCTCGGCAACGTTCTTACCGACCGCCCCGCCAAGGCCAACTGGCTGACACCGGAGCAGCGGGCATTGATCGAAGCCGACCTCGCCCGCGACGCGGAAGCCTTGGGGCCCCGCGAGCACGGCGTCCTCGCCTCCCTGAAGGATGTCCGGGTCTGGCAGTGCATCGCGATCTATTTCTGCCTCGTCACGGGGTACTCGGCGCTGATCTTCTTCGGGCCGAGCGTGGTGCATGATGCAGGCTTCACCGACCCGCTCACCATCGGCTGGATCATGGCCGCCGCCTTCCTGTTCGGCGGCATCGGCATGGTGCTCAACGGGCGCCATTCCGATCACACCGGAGAAGTGCGCCTGCATTGCGGTGTGCCCGCCATGATCGGGGCACTGGCCATCGCCCTCGTCGGGTTCCTGATCCCGTCGAACCCGGTTCTGGCCATGGTCGCACTCGCCGTGGCGATCGCCGGTACGATGAGCGCGATCCCCGTCTTCTGGCAGATTCCCGGACGGTTCCTGGCAGGCTCCGCCGCCGCGGCCGGCTTCGCGCTGATCAACTCGGTGGCCAACCTGGCGGGCTTCGGCGCTCCGGCGGTGATGGGCTATCTACGCGAGCATACCGGCTCGGCCTCCGCCGGCCTGTGGCTGATCGCGGTCTTCGAACTCGCAACGATCGTGCTGATCCTCGCCTTCGTCCCGCCCGCCACCCCGGCCGGCGAGCGCCGAGGCACCACCGGCGCCGCGCCCGAGCCGGCCTGAACCGCCACGGCCGTGCCCGGGGCGGGAGCGTCGACCGCGCCCCGAAGAGGCTGCCCCCGTGAGCGAGGCGGAGATCGCCGTGGACAAAGGGTGGCACGGTTCGCCATGGTCGAAGCCAGGGAGCATGATCCCGTGCCGATGCCGTTCACGCCGGGTCGTCGTACGGATTATCGCGGGAGTTGAAGCCTTTGTCGGATCTGGCCGCCATCCACCGTCTCGACCGGGACGCCTTCGTCGCTCTGCTCGGCGGGGTGTTCGAACACGCGGCCTGGGTCGCCGAAGCGGTGGCGCCGGCCCGCCCCTTCTCCAGCGTGGCCGACCTGCACGCCGCGATGATGGACGCGGTGCGCCATGCGCCCGAGGCGCAGCGCCTCGCCTTCCTCAAGGGGCATCCGGAACTCGCCGGGCCCGAGGCACGGGCGCGGGCCATGACGGCCGACTCGGCGAGCGAGCAGGGCAGCGCCGGCCTCGACCACCTGCCGCCGGAGGATGCGGCGGCCTTCGACCGCCTGAACGCCGCCTACCGGGAGAGGTTCGGCTTCCCCTTCATCATCGCCGTACGGGGCCGCAGCCGGGCCGAGATCCTCGCGGTGTTCGAGGCCCGCCTCGGACGGGGACAGGCCGAGGAGGAGGCCACCGCCCTCGACGAGATCGGCGCGATCACGCGGATGCGGCTGGACATGCTGATCTCGGGGGCGGGCGACTGAGAGCGTTCGCGCTCGGCCCCCGCAAGGGTCGGGAATGCCCGCCTGTTCGACGTACCAAGCATCAAAGCCTGGCTTCGAGCGACCTCGGCCCCGGCCTCGCCGGAGACTCGCATCGCACCTCCGCGTTGACCCTCCCCGGCCCGCTCCCTAGGGTGCCCGGCCGCATCCGGCCGGTTCCGGCCGTCCCGTGTCTTCTCGCAGAACTGACGCCCATTCCATGTCCGCCCCGCCCGTCTCGTCTCCGCTCGCCCTCGACCCCGCCTTGGTGGAGGCCGCCGCCCATGCGGCTGCCTGGCCCTTCGAGGAGGCGCGCAAGCTCGTGGCGCGGCTGGAGCGCAAGCCGAAATCGGAAGTGCTGTTCGAGACCGGATACGGGCCGTCGGGCCTGCCGCATATCGGGACGTTCGGCGAGGTGGCCCGCACCTCCATGGTGCGCCACGCCTTCCGCGTGCTCACCAACGACAGCGTGCCCACGCGGCTCATCGCCTTCTCGGACGACATGGACGGCCTGCGCAAGGTGCCGGACAACGTTCCGAACAAGCAGATCCTGATCCCGGCGCTGAACCAGCCGCTCACCCGCGTGCCCGACCCGTTCGGCACGCATGACAGCTTCGGCGCGCACAACAATGCCGAGCTGCGCCGCTTCCTCGACGCCTTCGGCTTCGACTACGAGTTCCGCTCGGCCACCGAATGCTACAAGGCCGGCCTGTTCGACACGGCCCTGCTGACGGTGCTCGACCGCTACGAGGCCGTGATGGCGATCATGCTGCCGTCGCTCCGGGCCGAGCGTTCGGCGAGCTATTCGCCGTTCCTGCCGCTGCACCCGGAGACCGGGGAGGTGATGCAGGTCTCCATCGACGAGGTCCGGGTCTCCGCCGGCACCCTGGTCTGGCGCGACCCCAAGACCGGCACTGCCTACGAGACCCCGGTCACCGGCGGCCACGCCAAGCTGCAGTGGAAGCCGGATTGGGCCATGCGCTGGGTGGCGCTCGGCGTCGATTACGAGATGGCCGGCAAGGATCTGATCGATTCGGTGAAGCTCTCCGGCGAGATCGCCCGTGCCCTCGGCGGCGAGCCGCCGGAGGGATTCAACTACGAGCTCTTCCTCGACAAGGAAGGCAAGAAGATCTCGAAGTCGAAGGGCAACGGCCTGTCCATCGACGATTGGCTCGTCTACGGCACCGCCGACAGTCTTGCCCTGTTCATGTACAACAAGCCGCGCGAGGCCAAGCGCCTGTTCGTGGAGATGATCCCGCGTCAGGTCGACGATTACCTGAACTTCCTCGAGAAGTTCCCCGGCCAGGAGCCGGCGCAGCAGCTCGGCAACCCGGTCTGGCACCTGCATGCCGGCCATCCGCCGGCGGCCGAAGCCGTGGGCAAGGGCGGCTCGCTGAACTTCGCCATGTTGCTCAACCTCGCGGCTGTCGCCAATACCGAGGACCCAGCGGTGCTGTGGGGCTTCATCCGCCGCTACGACCCGGAGATCGGGCCGCAGACCCATCCGGTCCTCGACAAGCTGGTCGGCCATGCGCTCGCGTATTTCCGCGACCTTGTGCGTCCGGCCAAGACCTACCGCACGGCGACGGAGGAGGAGAGGGCGGCCCTTGCCGACCTGTCGCAGACGCTGGAGGCCCACAAGGGCTCTACCGATCCGGAAGGGCTGCAGGCCGTGGTCTACGAGGTCGGGCGGCGGCACTTCCCCGACCTGTCCGGCAAGGCCAAGAGCCCGGACGGACGGCCCGGCGTGTCGCAGGCCTGGTTCACCACCATCTACAACGTGCTGTTCGGCGAGGCGCGCGGACCGCGCTTCGGCTCGTTCATCGCGCTCTACGGCGTGGCGGAAACGCAGGCGCTGATCGAGAAGGCCCTGTCCGGCGCGTTCGTGCCGGCCTCGTCCGAGACGACCTCACTGGCGTGACCCTCGACCTCACCGATTATTCGCTGGACGGATGATCGCTGAGGTGAGGACCGGGATCCCGGCTGGCATGCAGCATCCCACGATCTCTACAGTCCCGGCCTCATAGCGGAAGAAGATCACGTAGCTTTCGCAAGGAAAGCTACGTAGGTCGCTCGGCAATTCCGGACGTGCCCGGCCGAGCCGTCCCGGGAGCGTCGCCAATCGATGGCATTGCCGGCGAAGTCGCGCAACGAACCCCTGTGCGGTGGTGAGGCTGCCACTGATTTCAGTGACGTGGCCGAGGATATCGACGAGGTTGGTTCGCGCGAAGGCGAGGAACCGAACCTTGCTCACTCCCCATAGCCCAGAGCCTTGAGTTCCGCGCTCTTCGCCGCAAGCGCGGCATCGATCTCATCCTCGCTCGCGTCGCCGCCCGCCTCGACGGCCTCGCTCAAGGTCCGACGCAGGGCCTGGAGTTTCGCCTCGCGCTCTTCGACGAGGCGAAGGCCTTCGCGAACCACCTCACTCGCCGAGCCATAGCGGCCATCCTGCACGATGCGGGAGATAAACCTCTCCCACCGGTCGCCAACAGATACGTTCATGCCGTCCTCGCCTCTCAATCGATGCGAAGAATATCATAAACGGTGCATTTTTTGATATGGGAGCGGATTGAGAAGGGGCCGGAATCAGGCGTATCCACCGGCGCGTCTCCACCAACGGGGCCGTCGCCCTATTCCGCTCGTCCGAGCTGCCGCAGGCTCAACGCCCAGACCCGTTCCTGAAGCGCCTGATCGCGACCGTGGCGAGAGGTCGAGACGGGGTTGCATTTCGAGAAGTACAGGCCGCTGACGCCGTCCACGTCCGGCGAGGTCGCCAGATGCAGGGAGGTCGCCGCCCCATCGGCCGGATTGCTGAGGAAGGGCCGGATCAGCGACCAACTGATGCCGAACCATCCCCCGGTGCCGCCGGCGAAACCGCTGGCGATCACGCCGGGATGGAGCGAATTCACGGTGACACCTGTGCCGGCGAGGCGACGGGACAGGGCGGCGGTGAACAGCACGTTGCCGAGCTTGGCCTGGGAATAGGCCTTCCACGTGCCGTAGCGGCGCGCCCCGTCGAGATCCTCGAGATCGATCAGGCCGCGCGTATGCGCCCTCGAGGCGACGTTCACGATGCGAGCGGGCGCGCTCGCCTTCATCAGGTCGAGGAGGTCCAGGGTCAGTTGCATGTAGGCCAGATGGTCGAGCGCCCAGGTCCGCTCCAGGCCATCCACTGTCACGTGCCGGGCATCGAAGATGGCGCCGGCATTGTTCACGAGCACGTCGAGGCGTGGATAGAGCGCCCGCACCTCGGCGGAGAGACGCCGGATCTCCGCCTGCGAAGACAGGTCGGCGAGAAATACGTCGATGACGGCGCCCGGCACCGCGTCGCGGATGCGGGACGCCGCCTCGTCGGTTCGGCCGGCATCACGGCCGACGATCCCGACACGGGCGCCCGCCCGTGCCAGCCCCAGGGCCGTCTCGTAGCCGATGCCCGAGGTGGCACCGGTCACGAGACAGATCTTTCCGGGAATGGGTACGGCGTTCGCCATGGACGTCACGAACTCCCGCCGGCCCGGTTACCGATCGGATGACCGCTTAGAAGACCGCGTGACCGACAGCCAAAGCGAGCACCACGATCACGATGGCGATCACCAGGAACACACCGAACAGGATGCGCGACAGGGAGCGCGCGCCCGAGGCGATGCCGGTGAAGCCGAGGCCGCCCGCCAGGAGCGAGATGACGAAACAGATGAGGGCCCATTTGAGAAGGGTCATACGCGCAAAACTCCAGCGTGCGGAACGACCGATAACCCTCCTGTCGGGTCAAGCGTTCCGCTCAAGCTTGTGCGGCGTCGCGATGACGGGCGCGGCACCGGATTCCGCCTTCTCCAGGATCGTGGCGGCCAGCGCGTGATAGAGCCCTTCGCGGCAGATCAGCTTCGAGACCGCGTCGGCGATGAGGGCGGTGACCATGAGCGGGATCATCATCGCGTGGTCCTGGGTCATCTCGGTGACGATGACGAAGGCGGTGATCGGCGCCTGGAGCGTGCCGGTGAGGTAGGCGACCATGCCGATGAGCACGAGCGCGCCGATGGGCACGTCCGCGAACAGGCCGTGCAGCCAGACGCCCATCCCAGCACCGACGCTGAGGGAGGGAGCGAACAGGCCGCCGGGAATGCCGCTGATGGAGGAGAACACCGTCGCGAGGAATTTCAGCGGGGCATAGGCCGGATGCCCGGTATCGGTGCCGTGCAGCATGGCGCGGGCCTCCTCGTAGCCGGTGCCGTAGACCGTGCCGCCGGAGGCGAGGCCGCACAGGGCGACGCCGAGCCCGCAGAGGGCGCCGAACACGATGGGGTGGCGGCGGATGGCACCGCCGATCCGACCGGGCAGCCCCCTTGCGAAGAGGAGGGTGACGCGGCCGAACAGGCCCCCCGCGATCCCCCCGAACACGCCGAGGATCGCCACGGCGATCCAACCCGGCCCGAAGGGCAGGGCGGCTTTGGTGGTGCCGAAATACGTGTAGTCGCCCTGGATCGCCAGCGCGGTCAGACCGGCCGCGATGACGGTGGCGACGATGAGACCGCTGGTGCGGGCCTCGTAGGTCCGGCTCAACTCCTCGATGCCGAAGACGATGCCGGCGATGGGCGTGTTGAAGGCGGCGGCGACTCCCGCCGCGCCACCGGCGAGGAGGACACCCGGCAGGCGTTCCGCGTCGAGCCGGCCGAATGCCGCCATGATCGCGGCCCCCACCTGGACCGTCGGTCCCTCGCGCCCCGTCGAGGCGCCGCAGACGAGGCCCAGCGTCATGACCAGGATCTTGCCGAACGCCGTCTTGAGGGAGACCAGGGCGTTGCGGATCGCCGGGTCCTCCGTATGGCGCGCGGCGATCACCTGGGGAATCCCCGAGCCTTGCGAGTTCGGGAACACCCGAATGGCGAGCAGGATCGCGATGGCGAAGCCGAGCGGCGTCAGCACCAGGGCGACGAGGGGGGAGGGCGAGACGATCCAGCGGAATACTTCGTGCGCCCAATCCGCGAGCTTGGCCATCCCAACGGCAGCGAGCCCGACACAGAGGCCTCCGAACAGGAACAGCAGGCGCTGCCGCCACAGGGGCGCCGCATCGGAGGCCGCCCCACGCCAGCGGTCCAGTCGCCTGCGCGGCGGAGGGGAGGCGGGAGCGGGCTCAAGCATGATCGCCGGCCTGCGTGGGCGATCGATCGTCGGATGGGCGACACGTTCGTGAACCGACCCCGTCTTTCCGGGGCTGCAGAGCGGAGCCCGGAATCCAGGACCAGAGGTCGATCTTCATTCTGCTCCACCGGTGGTTCTGGATTCCGGGCTCGCCTCTGGCGCCCCGGAAAGACGGGAAGGATCACGAGCGTGTACAGCGCTTGTCCGGCACGAACCGAAGGCCCGAGGACTCTCGCCAAGCAAGCCCCCTCACGAAGCAAGGACACTTGCCAGGCGAAGCCCGCGACGCAAGGCGTGTACCGCCCCTCAGCTCGTCCTGCGCGGTGTCTTTCCCGCCTTCTCCTCAGCTTGGCAGAGTTCGCCGACGGTCTTGAGATAGGCCTTGGCGTCGAATTTCCGGAGCGAGTTCTCGCTCTGGTAGCGCACCGTCCCGAAGATTGGACGGCGCGCCCAGGGGCGGTCGTGCAGGCCGTAGACCCAGGCGACGTTGGTGAAGGAATTGGCGTCGCGCCCGTCGAGGAAGTAGCGGTTGTTGAGGCGCAGGGTCCGCCGGAACCCTTCCTCCGCGCTCGGAGACCATTCGAGGATCTTCTTGCCCCAGTACATGCGCAGGTGGTTGTGCATATAGCCGGTCACCCGCATCTCGGCCTGGGCGGCGTTCCAGTATTCGTCGTGGGTCTTGCCCTCGGCGAGTTCGGCCTCGGTGTAGAGGATGGGCCGCTCGTCATCGGCGTGTTCGGCCAGGGCCTTGCGCGCCCAGTCCGGCACCGCGTGCTCGAAACTGTCGTAGCGCTCCGTGTAGTTCACATGGTTCATGGCGAGCTCCCGCCGCACCACGAGTTCCTCGAGATAGGAGGCCTTGTCCTCCGACGCACCCGCCTTCGAGGCCCGTACCGCCAGGGCGATCTCCACCGGAGAGATCTGCCCGAAATGCAGGTAGGGGCTCATATGCGAGGCGGCCCCCGCTTCGGGCCGGTTGCGGTCGGTGCCGTAGGAGCCGAACGGCCCGGCGAGATAGGCCTTCAGGCGCCGGCGCGCCTCCGTCTCGCCGCCGGTGAAGCGCGTCACCGGAGCGACCTCGCGGTCGAGGCTCATTCCCGCCAGCACCGCCTCCGGGTCCGACACGTCGATCTCACTCTTCGGCAGCTCGCGCCCGGCCTTGTGTTTCACGGTGCGGGGTTTGAGCTCCTCCACATACTCGTCGAGGAGCTTCAGGATCTTGGGACGCAGGGTGCGGGCCGCGAATTCATGCTTCGGGGAGGCGACCTCCACCGGCACCACTACGTCCCCCTCCACCTGGACGACGCGGATCGTCACGGCTTTCGCGATCTCGCCGTACCAGCGCTTCTGGATGGCGAGATAGCCCCGGTCGAGGACGAGGAGGGCCGCCTTGGCTGAAAGGTCGATGGCGATCTCGGCCGGCGAGGCCTTGCGCATCACGAAATCGATGCCGCGCGCCTCCAGCCCTGCCTTCGCGTCGGCGAGCCCCTGCAGCAGGAAGGCGTAGTGGCGCGCATTGGCTTCGGGAAACCCGTTGGCGCCGTCGAGAAGTCCGAAACAGACGACGACGGGAAGGCCGAGCCGGTTGGCCTCCTCGATGGCGAGTTCCAGGGCCGGGTTGCAATGGGCGCGGTTGGCCTGCTGCAGCAGGTAGAGGACGTAGGAGCCGTCCGCATCGGGTTCGGCGTCGTTCAAGTCCCGTATTCGCTTCGCCTGGATCGCCATCGTGTGTCACCGCCCCGTTTCCGTCGAAGTTTGCTCTCCCGCCAAGCGGAAGGTGAAGATGAATGATCTCGCGAGGTGCGGGTCAGGGAGATGGAAACGCCAGAATTCGTAGCGTTCCACCCAATGCAGAGGCCGGGTTTCCGAATGCACTCATCGGCTTGCATCACACGGATGACCAGGAAGACTGGGGCTGATCTTGGCCTGCGACATTTTCGTTACAGCGGGATTAGGAAGTGCGACGCCACACGAAAACAGATGGCTCCGTTGCACGAACGGCCTTGCATTTCCGCCCAGGACGCTCAGATTGTGCATTGCGGGAACGCGATGGCGTCGCGCTCCCGCTGCCCTTCTTGGGCGTTTCCTCCCTAGACTTCGGGCCGCTCTTCGGAGCGGCCTTTTTTCTGTCCGCAGCCGCGCAGCGCCCGTCAGCACGGGGTGCTCATCCGCGAGCGCGGGCCCGGATCATGAAATTGTCGTAGGTGTATTCCGCCACCTGGAACCAGAGATATTCCTCGTTCCGGAAGGTCTTCATCGCCTCGTAGATGCGCTTGAAATCGGCGTTCTTGGCAGAAATCTCGGCATAGACGTCGTTGGAATGCTTCAGGGCCGTCTCCATGACGTCCTGGGGGAAGGGCCGGAGCTGTGCGCCGGCGGCCACCAGACGGCGCAGAGCGCGGGGGTTGCGCGCATCGTATTTTGCCAGAACTTCGGCATGGGCCTGGGCGGCGGCGGCCTGGAGAATGGCGCGATAGGCCTTCGGCAAGGCTTTCCAGGCCTCGGCGCCGATCCAGAAATGCAGCATCGCGCTCCCTTCCCAGAAGCCGGGGTAATGGTAGGTGGGCGCCACCTTCTGCAATCCGAGCTTCTCGTCGTCGTAGGGGCCGATCCACTCCGCCGCATCGAGGGCCTTCGATTCGAGGCCGGCATAGATCTCCGGCCCCGGCGTCGTCTGGGGCACCGCGCCGAACTTCGCCAGCACCTGACCACCGAGACCCGCGATGCGGATCTTCATGCCCTGGAGATCGGACGCGCTCTTCACCTCCCGGCGGAACCAGCCACCCATCTGCGCCCCGGTATTCCCGCCGGGGAGGCTCACCAACCCATGCTTGGCGAAGACCTCCGCGAACAGGTCGGCCGCGCCGCCCTGGAGCCACCATGCATTCTGGCCGCGGGCATTGAGACCGAAGGGCAGGGCGGAGGCGAGAGCGAAGGTCGGGTCCTTCCCGCTGCCGAGGGTGGCCGGCGCGTGTCCCATCTCCACCGTCGCGGCGGACACCGCATCGATCACCCCCTCGGCCGGTACCGGCTCACCCGGCGCAAGCACCTGAATCTGGAAACGACCGTCCGTCGCCTCGGCCACGAGGCGCGCGAGCGTCTCCGGCGCGCCGAACAGGACATCGAGGGATTTCGGATAGTGGGAGGCCAGCCGCCAGCGCGTCTCGGGCATCGTCTCGGCCCGGGCTCCCCCCATCGACAGGGCGGCGGCACCGCCCAATCCGGCGGCGAGCAGGCTGCGGCGCGCAGGGTGTGAGGCCATGACAACTCGCTTCAAAAACTCGCTTCCCCCGTCTCTCGGTCCGTTCACGAACGGGGCAGGAGGCAAATCGATCCGATATTCCTTCGCGCGCGCCCTTCCTTCGGCCTCACCGGCCGAACTCCGTCAGGGAGGGGGCGCGTAAGTGAAGGTCCCGTCCTTCCAGACATAGAGCACGTAGCCCTGGGCGGTGACGTCGCCCTTGCCGTCGAAACCGACCGAACCGAGGACGAGATCGAACCGCTCCGTATGGAGCGCGGAGACGATGCGGCGTGCATCCGTGCTGCGGGCGAAGTTCCCCGCCTCCACCAGGGCCTGAAGGGCGGCGTAGCCATAGATCGTCGAGCCCTCCACGTCGCCGCCCTGCGCCTTGAGCGCCTGGACCACGGCAGCCGCCTCCGGCTTGCGGCGCGGATCGAGGTAGAAGGTCATCAGCACGCCGTTGCTGGCCGGCCCGGCCGCGGTGGCGAAATCCTGCGTGGCGATGGCGGAGGTGCCGAACCATTGTGGCCGGAAGCCCCGTTCCGCCGAGATCCGCACGAGGCGGCCCATTTCGAGAGCGTCGCCCCCGTAATAGGCCACCGAGATCCCCGCCTCCTTCAGCCGATCGGCCAGGGCCGCATCGTCCGCGTCGCTGGCGACGAAGGCGGTCGCCAGGGCCTCGTTGATGCCGATCCGGTTGAGGTTGTCCTTGGTGGCGGCGGCGAGCGCCCGGGAGCCGGGGCTCTGGTCGTTGAGGATGGCGATCTTCTTGTCGCGGAAACGCTCCGCCAGAACCGTGGCCGAGAGCTTGGCCTGATCGTCGTCGCGCCCGCATACCCGGAACACGTTCTGGAGGCCGCGATCGGTGAGCTTGGCGGCGACGGACGCCGCCGTGACCATGGCGATGCCGTTGGCGGCATAGACTTCGGACGCCGCCAGCGAGGCGTTGGAACAGACATGACCCACGACGAGGCGCACATCGCTCGCGGCATAATGCTTGGCGACTCCCACGGCCTTGTTGGAATCGCAGGCATCGTCCTGGACGTCGAGCTGGATCGTCTGCCCGGCGAGGCCGCCCTTGGCGTTGGCGTCCCGCACCGCGGCGCGAACCCCACGAAGAACCTGCTCGCCGACGGCGACATAGGCACCCGATTGCGGAACCGCCACGCCGACGGTCACGTCGGCATGGGCGGGAGCGACGGCCAGGAACACGGCGAGACTTCCGCACGCGGCGCTTCGCGTGGTGACAGCGGATCTCAGCAGCGTGGCGGCGGTGTTCGGTCGCGTGGCGGCGGCCTTCCGTGACGTGGCGGCGGCCTTCCGTAACGTTGCGGCGGCCTTGCGCCGCGAGGCCAGATGGCGGGCCACGCTCGCCAGCCCGAAAAAGCAGGCCACCCGTCTCATCCTCATGTCGCCCCGCCCCAAAACCCGTCCGGTCCACTCTAAGACGAGCGGGCCCTACGAGTTGCCCCCCGGCACCCATGGCATCGTCGAGCCGTGAGGCAAGGCGGTCCATAACGCAAGTGCGTGCAAGCCCCCGCGTGGTCGGTGCGGAACCGAACCGCCCCGGCGCATGACGATCCGACCCATGACGATCCGGCCGGCCTCAGTCGAAGGAACCGCCGACGCGTACGCCGGTCATGACCGGCTGGGCCGCCGCCGAGAAGACGGAGAGGACCTTCTTGATCTCGGTGAACGGCGCGTTCGAGACGTAGACCATGTCGCGGTTGCGCATGCGGAAGGCCTGGGTGAGGAACAGGCTGTTCGGGTCGCGCATGTCGACGCGATAGACCACGGGAACGAGAGGTGTCCCGAGAAGCGGGCTTCCGGGCTTCAGGCGACGGACCACCGCCGCCGGCTCGAAGCGGAAGATGAAGGTCCCGGTCGGATCGGCATCGGCATCGCGCTGACCGCGTGCCTTGGCCAGCGCCTGCGCCAACGTGATGCCCTCGGCCTGGAACGGGATTTCCGTGGCCTGACCCAGCGCGCCGACCGCCAGGAAGGTCTGGGGATCGCGCACCAGGGTGAGGTTGTCGTTGGGGCGCAGGTAGATGTTTTCCTTGGGGTTCGACACCACGGTCGTCAGCGGCACCGTCGCCGTCGTACCGCCCCGCGACAGGCGCACGAAGGTCTCGTTGACGGGCGTCTTGACCCCGCCTGCGGTGGCGATGACGTCGAGGATGCGATCGCCCTGGGTACCGAGCGGGACGCGGGCGCCGCCGATGGATTCACCACCGACCGTCACCGATTGCGAGACCGGCCGGGTCACGGTGACGATCACCTGAGGCTGGATCGCCTTGCCGGCGAGCTCCGTCTCGATCAACGCCTGGACGTCCTGCGTCCGCCGTCCGGCCACCTGGATCCGGCCGGCATAGGGGATCGAGATCGCGCCGTCGCGCGAGACGACCTGCTCGGGCAGCTGCGCCGCCTTCGAGCCGGCGGAGAATGAATTGACCGTGAGCGGGCCCGAGAACAGGCCGCCCGAACCTGCTTCGAACACCGAGACAGCCACGGCGTCGCCGATGCCGATCACGGATTCCGCCGGAGCGCGACGATCGCCGAAGGATGCGAACAGGCTATCGAGGGAGCGTCCGCGCAGGGCCTCCACCACGGCGGAGTTCATGTCGATGAGTTCGTAGCGGGCGAAGGTCCCTTCGCTCGTCGCCTGATCCGCGCCGTCCACCACGGCCGTGGTCGACGGACCGGCGGCGGGCAGGAAAGCGCCGCATCCCGACACCGAAAGCGTGGTGATAAGGACGATAGGCAGAGTGCGCATGCAGTTTCGCCTGTCGGTTTCTCTCATCCGCTGCCTAAACCAAAGCCTTGTCACTGTCCGTGGCGGGTTGGACACAGTGCCGTCCCGTCGGGACGCGTGCAACGGATCGTCCCCGATACCCACATGCCGAGCTCCTGGACTTGCCGTCGGCGCTTCGCAACGGACGACGTACGGGGCTACTTGGCCGCATCTGTCTCGTCTTACTGCCGAAATCGCTCGACGGTGGGCGGATCGGCGTGCGAATTTCCCGACCTACGAGCAGGGGGCACCTGCGAGGACAGCCGAGCAGGATGCCTTTGTCTGACACGATCCCCGACCGCCCTCCCGGCACGCGCGCCGAGCGGACCCACGGTGACGGCGCACGAAGCCCCGTGCGGCGCCGGCACGTCTTCTATGTGCCGGGCTACGATCCGGAAGGGCGTACCCGCTACCGCATGCTGTTCGTGCGCGAGCTGACTCTCCATGCCAAGAGGTTCGGTGAGGCCAAGCGCCGCCCCGGACGCGCGGTCATGGGGGCGGACGGGCTTTCCCAGCGCTGGACCGTGGCCGCCGAACCGGAGGTCGGCGGAGCGGAGACGAGCTACGACGTCCTGCTCTGGGACGACATCGTGCTCAAGGATTTCGCCCGCTGGCGCATCGTCAGCGTCCTCCTGCTGTTCGCGGGCAGCCTCCAGGCCATCGTCACCGGCATGGCGGTGAAGTTCTACCGGCTGAACTGGAAATACGGCAACGTCATCCTCTATCCGCTCGGCCTGATCCTCCTCCTCACCCTCGTGAGCGGCCTGATCGCACATCAGATCCATGCTCATCTGGGAGACGGATTCGGGCACAGCCTGCAATGGCCGGCCTGGGTGACGGTGCCGCTGGGCCTCGCGGCCGGCCTCGTCTGGATCAAATCCCTCGATGCCCTGCTGGAACGCGCGTTCTTCTGGCAATTACTCAACGACTGGGTCTTCAACTGGCAGCACGGCCAGGGACGGCGGCGCGACTACGAAACCCGCGTCGACGCTTTCGCCGCCCTGGTCGTGGACCGCCTCGCGGCATTCCGGGCGGAGGGTACGGAGCTCGACGAAGTGCTCATCCTCGGCCATTCGACCGGCGCGCTCACGGCGGTGGAAGTCGCCGCCCGCGTGCTCGCCGCCGATCCGGCGATCGGCACGGGAACGACGGCCTTTTCCTTGCTGACCCTCGGCTCGGGCCTGCCCATCGTCGCCCTGCAGAAGGAGGCGCGCCGGGTGCAATCGGACATCGCGAGCCTCGTCGTCTCGGAAAGGATCGTCTGGGTCGATTATTATGCCCCCCAGGACTGGATGAACTTCCCCGATTTCGATCCGGTGGAGCGCCTGCCCCTCGACCTCGGCGGCCGCCCCCCGCGCAACCCGCTGGTGCGCTCGGCCAAGTTCCGTGAGATCATCGACCCGGAAACCTACCTCAAAGTGCGATGGCGGCCGTTCCGGATGCATTTCCAGTTTCTCTTTGCCAACGATCGTCGCGGCGAATACGACTTCTTCGCCATGGCGCTCGGCCCGCAGCGCCTGCGGGACCGGGTGAAAGGCCCCCGGATCGACACCGGCACGGCGACCGGGTCTTGAGCATCGAACCGGATCAGGGCCCGCCTCGAATTTTCATCGTGATGGGCGTCTCGGGCTCGGGCAAGAGCACGATCGCCGGGCTATTGGCCGAGCGCCTCGGGTGGGATTTCGTCGATGGTGACGCCTTCCACAGCGCGGAACACGTGGCCAGGATGCGGGATGGCCACGCCCTCGACGATGCCGACCGCGCCCCATGGCTGGCGGCGATGTCGGCCTGGATCGGCACACGCCTGGAGACCGGTAAACCGGGCGTTCTCGCCTGCTCGGCCCTGAAGCGGGCCTATCGCGATGCGCTCGTCCAGGGGCGGGCGGGCATTCGCATCGTCTATCTCGACGGCGACCGCGACCTGATCGCGGCCCGCATCGCCCGCCGCACCGGCCACTTCATGCCGGGTGCCCTCCTCGACAGCCAATTCGCCGCGCTCGAACCGCCGCGCCCGGAGGAGGGCGCGCTGGCGGTGCCGATCGTCGGCAGTGCGGAGGCCATCGTGGCAACGATCCTGGACCGATCGGGTTTGCAGCCCGACGATCCCATCAGACAGGACACAGCATGATGTCGGGCCCTCCCTCCGGCGACCGGGCGATCGCCTTCGTGATCTCCGACGTGGACGGAACCCTCGTCACCTCCGACAAGAGCCTGACCCAGCGCAGCCGGGACGCCGTCCGGCGGCTCGACGCGGCGGGCATCGGTTTCACCATCGCCTCCGCCCGGCCGCCGATGGGGCTCACCTCGCTGATCGCCGACCTCGGCCTGCGTCATCCGATCGGCGCCTTCAACGGCAGCACCCTGCTCGCCCCGGATGGGCAGATCCTCGCCGAACATCTCCTCCCGGAGGAGACGGCCCGCCAGGCCGTGCGGCTCCTCGACGGGCTCGGCCTCGATATCTGGGTGTTCGCGAGGGGGCAGTGGAACCTGCGCAACCCCCATGGGCCCTATACCGATCTCGAACGCCGGACCCTCCAGGCCGAACCCACCCGCGTCGAGGATCTCGGTCCCCTTCTCGTGGGCGCATCCAAGATCGTCGGCGTCAGCGCCGATCCCGATCATCTGGCCGCATGCGAGAGCCGGGTCGCCGAGGCTCTGGGACACGGCGCCGACGTCCATCGCTCCCAGGCCTATTATCTTGACGTGACGCCGTACGGGCAGGGCAAGGGGACATTCGTCGACGAGATCGCGCGCCGCCTCGGGATTCCTCATGCACGGATCGCGACCCTCGGCGATGCCGCCAACGACGTGGCGATGTTCGCACGCAGCGGGTTCTCGGTGGCCATGGGCAATGCCGATGAGGCGGTGAAACGGGCCGCGTCGGCGGTGACGTCGGCAAATGACGAGGACGGGTTCGCAAAAGCGGTGGATGAAATTCTCTTGACGCGCTGACGCGCAAACCCCGCCGATCCTTGCCCCGTACGGCTCAGCTCCTTGGCAATGCTGGCGAATCCGCCGGGCCACTGGCCGGGGTCGCGTTCAGGCCTGTGCCATGTGCGCCACAGCACGCGGAGAAACGGCTCCGCTTTCCCGCAATCATGACAGTGGAGCCGCCTTCCGGCCTCATTTGGCCTCGACCCTTGGCCTCAGATCAAGAACGACGCCACCGGGTCTCCGAATGAATCAGCGCCTCCTGCTCCTCGCCGTGGCTGCGGCCGTCCTGCCGGGCCCGGTTCTCGGCCAAGGCACCCCGGCCCGCGACAACATTGATGCGCTGATCGAGGAGCAGGCAAAGGCAAACGGCGTTCCGGCGAGCTTCGTCCACCAGGTCGTCAAGCGCGAAAGCAACTACAATCCCAACGCGAAGGGCGGCAGCGCCCTCGGCCTGATGCAGATCAAGCATGCCACCGCACGCGGCATGGGATATCGCGGGGATGCGGCGGGTCTCTACGATCCGAAGATCAATCTTCGTTATGGCATTGCCTATCTCGCCGGCGCCTATCGCACCGCCAAGGGCAACACCCACCAAGCCTATACTTATTACAATCGGGGCTATTACTACGCCGGCAAGCGTCAGGGCACCCTGGTCGCCGGCATCGAGGACACCACGGCCGCCTCGCCGCAATCGAGCGCGGCCTTCAGCGACGTGTTCACCCGTGGCTTCGGCGCGCAGCGCAAGGCGCAGCCCGATGCGAACGTCACCGCCGCCGGAACGGCCCTGGCCTATGCTCCGAGCCTGACCACTCCGCCCGTGCCGACCGAGCTGGTGGAAGTCCCGCTGCCGCCGCGCCGGCCGGCCGCCTTGTCCGGCCTCGCTCCGGCCGTGGCGGAGATCGGCCCCGCCCATGCGCCGGCCGCCACCCCTCAGGCCACGGCTTTGGCCGCCCTGTCGGTGAATCCGGCAATGCCCCAGCCGGCCGCCGTCGCGGGCGCCGCCGAGTTCTCCGTGACGGAGAAAGTGGAAGTGCCGCTGCCGCCGCGTCGTCCTTCGGCGGTCGTTCTGGCCTCGGTGGGCCGCCCGATCGTCGCGAAGAAGGCACCGACACCCGGCACCATCATGGAAGCCTCGGCGCTTCCGCCCAGCCAGTAGGCCCTCGAAAGCCCCGTCACCGCGTCGAGCGCCTTACCCGAAAGGCGGCAAGTGCCCCGTCTGTCCCTGATCGGGACAAAGCTGAAACCATTCAGAAACAAACATACGTGAATGTTCTCCTGTCATGCCGATTGCGGCGGGGACACGCATGTTTCGCTTGCGTATGCTCTCTTTCGACATCACATGGTGCAGTGCGGCATCGAGAGCGCATGAGGTTGCAAGATCAGGCTTCCAACACGGAGCTTGAAGTGCAAGTCTTGTACATCGGGCCCCAAACTGACGATTGTGAAGCCTCGTCACGAGCCTGATCTTGGTCAAACGACCATGGAATGAAGGATCGCGACCGGCGCTTGGGAGCCTGCTGCAATCGATCTCGCCGGCACGAATTTCGTGCCGAGCCAAGATCGCGTGGCGGGATATGGTGAGGCCATCAGCCTCCGGGACGGTCAGGTCCGGGACGCGAACACGGAAGACGGACGACGGCATGGCCGGCGCGGCTGAACAAGAATCGATTTTTCTGGCCGAACTCGGTCGGCGTGTGAGGCATGCGCGGACAGTGCGCGGCCTTTCGCGGAAACTCCTCTCCCAGACCTCGGGTCTGTCGGAGCGCTACATTGCACAGCTCGAAAGCGGGCAGGGCAACGTGTCGATCATCCTGCTTCGTCGCGTGGCGGATGCCATGGGCGTGCGGCTCGACGACATGATCGCCGTGCAGGACACCCCGCCTGACTGGCACGTGATCCGCGACCTTCTCGGTTCGGCATCGGCGGAACAGATCACCCTGGCGAAGGGCATCCTGTCCGGCCACGCCATGTCCAACGGTGACACCCCGATGCCGCGGGTGGCCCTGGTCGGCCTGCGCGGAGCGGGCAAATCGACCCTCGGCCGCCGGGTGGCGGAACGCCTGGGCTGGACCTTCATCGAGCTCAACGCCGAGATCGAGCGTGAGAACGCGCTCTCGGTGAAGGAGATCTTCGCGATCTACGGCCAGGAAGGGTATCGCCGCCTCGAACAGGCTGCCTTGCGCCGGCTCACCGAACATCCCGGCCCGATGATCCTGGCCACCAGCGGCGGCATCGTCGCCGAGCCCCTGACTTACGACCTGCTTCTCCAGGCCTTCTTCACCGTCTGGCTCAGGGCGAAGCCCGAGGAGCACATGCAGCGCGTGCGCGACCAGGGCAAGCTCGCCACCACGGGCGACCATGCCTCCGCCATGCAGGAACTGCGTGCCGTGCTGCTCAGCCGCGAGCCGCTCTATGCCCGCGCTCCGGCGGTGGTGGATACGTCCGACGTTCCCCTGGAAGAGATGATCGACCGGCTCGCCGCCGTGATCGATGCGCGTTTCGGATCGGTCGATTTCCGGCGCAGCGCCTGACACGCTGAGTAACACCGAGAGGTGGTTCGGGAAGGTAGCTCAGGAAGCCCCCTTGATACGGGGGCGGCCTTTCCCCACGCTATGGGACGCACCCAAGGGGAACGGAGTGCTCCGTTCTCCCTTGACCCCGGGGAGAGTGTTCTCCCGTATCGGCTCCCGGCACGGCCGTCCGGCCCCTGACATGGCGATCCGGCCGCATAGGCCCCGCCCGCCATAGACCTCGCATCGCGGAGGAATCCATGTCCGCCAGCCCCTTCTCGAATCCCGCGATCGGGAACGAAGCCATCGCCGGCACCGTCGATCCGGTCTGGTCGCGCCTGCGCGGCGAGGCCGAAGCCGTGGTTCGCGAGGAACCTCAACTCGCCTCCTTCATCGTGGCGACGATCCTCAACCAGGCGACGCTCGAAGCCGCCGTGTCCCACCGCGTGGCTGCGCGCCTCGGCCATCCGTCGCTTCCGGCCGAGCTCGTGGCGCATGGATTTCACGAGGCCATCGCCGCCGACCCGCGTATCGGCGACAGCTTCCGCGCCGATATCGGGGCCGTGCTGGACCGTGACCCGGCGGCGGGCCGCGCCATCGAACCCGTGCTGTACTTCAAGGGATTTCACGCCATCCAGGCGCACCGGCTGGCGCATTGGTACTGGACCAGCGGCCGGCGAGACCTGGCGCTCTACCTGCAGAGCCGCTCGTCCGAGGTCTTCCAGACCGACATCCATCCCGCCGCCCGCATCGGACGCGGTATCTTCCTCGACCATGCCACCGGCGTCGTCGTCGGCTCCACCGCCGTGATCGAGGACGACGTCTCGATCCTGCACGCCGTGACCCTGGGCGGCACCGGCAAGCAAGGCAGCGATCGCCACCCCAAGATCCGCCGCGGCGTCATGATCGGTGCCGGCGCCAAGATCCTGGGCAACATCGAAGTCGGCGAATATGCCCGCGTCGCGGCCGGTTCCGTGGTCCTGCGCCCGGTGCCGGCCCACACCACGGTGGTGGGCGTGCCCGCCCGCGTGGTCGGCACCGCCGGCTGCGCCGAGCCGGCGCGCGCCATGGACCAGTTCGTCAATATCGACCAGTTCATCCACATGGCCGAGGGCATCTGAACCGGCGGCCCGCGCGTGCCCGCAGCGACTTGCCCATGGCGAAGCGGCGTGGCAAGCGGTGCCCATCCGGAGGGACTCGGTCGCTCGAAGCGAGCCCGGCCTCCACCGACCATCGACGAATCAAGAGGCGAACGCGTGAACAAGACCGACATCACGAAGGTCCAGGACTATATGCGCCGGACATTCGCCAACACGAATATCCGTCTCGTCGCGCGCCCCAAGAAGGACGATTCCGCCGAGGTCTATCTCGGCGAGGAATTCCTCGGCGTGGTCTCAGTCGATGACGAGGACGGCGATCGCTCGTTCAACTTCGCCATGGCGATCCTCGACATCGATCTCGAAGACTAAAGCCGAAGCAGCCATAGAATCGCGCAAGCCGGTCGCGGACGTTCGCAAGCCGCGACCAGCACAATGCCCGAATGCGCGTAGTCCTCCCTGTGCGTCGGCTCGTCCCGACGCCGGGACATCCTTAACAACTCGTAAACGCTCTGGCAGAGTGCGTGCTCAATCCGTCATCAACGGTCGAGCGCGCCATGGATATCAGCCCCTCCGCCATCGAATCGATCAAGACCCTGTGCGTCGGCCTCGCCCTGTCGGGCCTCCTCGCCAGCGCCTTCGAACTCGTCTCGGACCGTCGCGCGAGCTTCAGCCTGCTGGAACGCGGCGGCGTCGGAGCGGTGGCGGCCCTGCCGATCCTGGCCTTCGGCGCGCCCTTCATCATCCTGCGCAACACCGTACGAGGCCGGCGGATCGAGCGCCGCCCGATCCCCTTCGTCATGATTGCCACGATCGTCGCCTGCGGCTGGAGCCTGCTCTCGGGCCGGGTCGCGCTCGATCTCGCCCATTTCATCACCGGCTGATCAGGGCGAGCCGCAGCGGCGGCCGGATGACGATACGGGACATCGCATCGCCTCGCGCCATGGCCCGTCCGGCGCGGACGGATCGGCACCGCCCTTCTCAGCGGTTGGCGGTGGCCACCGGCGAGGCGACGCCGTTGAGCGAGACCCAGGCCATGCCGTCCTGGCCCTCGCGCTTGACGTAGGTGTAGCCGGTGCGCGGCGCGGACAGGATCGCGGTGGTCTTGTTGTCGAGGATGAGATCGCCCTTGTCGGTGCGGACCATCAGGACCGCATGGCCTTCGCCAATATCGTCGATGACCACGGTCATCCGCAGGGCGCGACGGGGGAGCCCCCGCTCCACCAGCATCCGACGCTTCAGAAGCTGGAAATCCTCGCAATCGCCGAAGCCGTCATCGGGAAAGTCCCAGCGGTCTACGACGCCCCAATGGGCCATGTCGGTGATCGGATGGATGCGCGCGTTGACGCGACGGTTGACGCTGGTGAGCGTGCGCCAGATCGCCGGATTGAGGGCGATGATCGCGGGCTGCGACGTGTCGACGATGCATTCGGCAGGGTGTTTGGCGCAGAACCCGTTCCAGGCCGCCACCGGGCGGGCGCCGCCACTCTCGTTCACCGCCGGCGCATCCGGCAGGGCGGCGACCGGGCGCGCTTGCGTCGCGGCCCCACCGAGGAGCAGGATGGAGCCGACCAGGGACAGCTTGGCCGCACGTCCAATGCGTCGCCAAGAAAGCCCGCAAGTAACCCCGCAAGTAACTCCGTATGAGAGCCCACTTGCCGAGTAGCTTCCGCCGTCGACGCCTCGCAGAACCGCGTGCCGCATTCCGGTCGCCCTGCCATTCGTTGCCGAAGGCAAGAAACTGGCACGGCCAGGGCCAGGGCTCAATTCAAAAGTTAAACTCAAATTAACTTCCCACATCGCCATGGGTTCCATGGCACAGACGTGATGTTTTCGTGCAACCCGAGAGAATCCGGTTCAGCGGTTCGCAGTGGTCACCGGAGACGTGACACCGCCTAGCGAAACCCAGGCCACTGAATCCTGGCTCTCGCGCTTGATGAAGACGTAACCGGTCCGATACCAGGGCACGATCTCGCTGGTCTTATTGTCGAGGATGAACTCGCCCCGGTCGGTGAGGAGCGTCAGTACGGCATGCCCTTCGCCCTTCTCGTCGATGACCACGGTCATCCGCATGGCGCGGCGGGAGAGGCCGGCATCGGCGAGACGCTTGCGCTTGACCAGCTGGAAATCCTCGCAATCTCCCATTCCGTCCTCGGCGAGGTCCCAGCGGTCGGCTTCCCCCCAATGCTCCGTGTCGGTGACGGCCCGCAGACCGGTATTCACCCGGCGATTGACCGAGACGATCAGGCTCCAGGTGGCGGGGGTGAGGGCGATACGGGGCGGCTCGTTCGCGTCGATGGCGCACTCGGCCGGGTAACGCTGGCAGAACGAGACCCAGCCAACGATGGGGCGGGCGACACCGAGAACATCGGCGGAGGGGGAGGGCGAGGGCAGGGCGGCCATGGTCTGGGCCTGCGACGCGCCGGCGCCGAACAGCGCCAATGCCGCGAGCATCCCCAGCAAGAATGATTTCGTCCGTGCCATCGCGACCACCTCGTCCAACGAGGAACACGATGCCGCCACGCTTCCTGAGCCGCGCTGAAGCGGATACGCGCAATTTTATCGATTCGGCCCCGGGACGGAGCTCCTGCGGGTCAGAGCCAATCACCCGCTGAATCGAAGACTCGCATTCGCGCGATGACGATCAGGAAGTCGTAACCATGGTGAGGCGGGATCGACCGGCGACGATTGCGGCCCCGCTCTCGCCGGACGCCGTGGCTGTCACGACGGAGGGGGGAGACAGGCCGAAACGGCCAGCCGGCGCGGGACGCGTTGGGGAGGTCCTGTCGCGACGCCTCCGACCTTCGGGCGAGCGCCATGCCGGCAGAACGCGCAGACGGAACACCCTCAACCGGAGAGGCGGGACGACGCTCTCAGAGCGTCAGGCCTTCATGGAACAGGTCGGGCGAGATCGGCAGCATGAAGCCCACGCCGATGCCGCCCTCGAAATAGCGCACCACGCGCCCCGGTGTCCGCCCGACCGTGACGCTCATGCCAACGGGCGGCTGGGCCTGGGTCGAGAGGGCGACGCCGGACAGGGAGACGTCGATGATGCGGGCCGCGACCTCGCGCCCGTTCTCGAGCTTCAGGAGCACGCCTGTCTCCTGTGGCGTGAGACGTTCGTGGTTGCGGCCTTCGGGCAGGCCGAGCGCCTCACGGTTGGAGATCCAGGTGAGTTGAGACGCGATCTTGTCGCGCTTGCGCTGGGTCGCGCTCAGGCGGACGGCCATGCCCCCGCTGGGAAACCGGGCGATGGTCCCTTCGATCCGCCCGATACGCTCGAGATACAGCACGACGCGCTCGTCGAGTTCGCCCAGGACCGCGCAGGTCAGGCGCACGCCGCCCGGAGACATGTCGACCGTCTGGCAAGGATATTCACGCCGGTCGGCAAGCATGTAGCGGCCGAGGAGGGAGACTTGGACGCGCTGATGACGACGCAGATCCGACGGCCGCAACAGGCGGACCGGCTTGGTTTCAGCGGGCGCGAACTTGGTTTCAGCGGGCGCGAACTTGGTTTCAGCGGGCGCGAAAGCCTCGATCATCGCGAAATCCGCACTCGGGTTCGATCGTCGTCAGCACAATCCTACAGGTCGGCTCGTTACGAAAATCTTTGCCGAAGACAGATCAGTCTCGCGATCGGTCCATTGAAGTATCGATCAGGCCCGTCCGCCGGGATGCACCATGAGATGTCCGCGCCGCACCGGAACGCTGTCATTGGCCGGTTCGGGCAGGTTCCTGAGGCTGGAGGCGGCATCGTTCCTGGCGAGATCGATGACGTCGTAGGTCGGGTCGAGGACGCGGAGGGAGATGGATTCGAGCCGCGTCACGGGCCGAAGCCCCAGCCATTGCGGAACGACTTTCGGGCTCAGCGCCCCGAACATGCGGACCTGGGTCTGCCCACGATGGCGCAGGGGGAGAAGCAGGAGTTCGAGATCGATCTGTTCGTCCCTCTGGGTCATCCCGCGCAGCCCCGCGACGATCCCCACCGTATCGACCGCCACCGTCTCCACGAGGCGCCAGGGATCGGCCTGTCCCGCACCCCAGATGTCGCTGAAGGCGCTGCCGCGCAATTCGCGCCCGAACAGGGCGCAGACGCGGGTCCCCGCGAGCCGGACCGTCGCGGCCGAGCGCGCCATGTCGAGTTCGAGGATGAGGCTCTCGGAGAGGAGGTTGCGGATCTCGCCGGGCTCGATCTCACTTCTCTCGGGCGCGGCCCGCGTACCACGAAGCCGGTCCCAGTAATGATAGAGCATACGGCTGGTCGGATGCTTCATGGCGTCCCGTCGTGGCACGGTCCCGCTGGGACCTGTTCGAAATCGGCCCGATCCATCCGGCGCTGGACACAGCTGCCGGTTCGGTTAACAAGCCTGCCGCACACTCTATGCCCGTCCAAGGCGGTACGCTCGCTTAAGCTCTGATTAGGGTTAACGCGGCGGGGGAAACGCTGCCGCACGGCACCCATCGCGGCGATGTCCTGCATCGTCGGACCTTTCGGGTCGTGGAGGACTGCGCCTGAATCGCGCATCGCTCGCCTGAATTTGCATGGGCCGGGGGCTTGCGGCGGCGGCATCCGCGCCGACATGGTGGCGCCATGGATGCCATGCCCGATCTGCCGCGCCAAAGCCGCGTCCCCGTCTTCAACATGCCCGGCGCGGTGACGGCCTCGATCGCCCTCCTGCTCGGCCTCCATGCCCTGCGGGAATTCGTCCTGCCGGACGAATGGGACATCACGCTTCTGCTGAACCTGGCCCTGATCCCGGGCCGCTGGCTCGCCTCGGTGGACCCGGACCGGGCCGCGGAGATCCTGTCGGCCGCCTCCTCGGCAATAGGCGACACGGATGTGGTCCAGGCCCGTGCGGCCTTCGCGCAATACGTGGTGGCCAACCCGTCCGCGAGCCTCTGGACCTTCGCCACCTATGCGTTGCTGCACGGCTCGTGGACGCATGTCATTTTCAACGTGGTCTGGCTCGCCGCCTTCGGCTCCCCCGTGGCGCGGCGATGCGGCCCCTGGCGCTATGGCCTCCTCGGCCTCATCGGCGCGGTGGCGGGAGGCGTTCTCCACGTGGCGATCGACCCGTTGAGCACGGCCCCGCTGATCGGCGCCTCGGCCGCTGTCTCGGCGCTGATGGCCGCCGCCGCGCGCTTCGTGTTCCAGCCGCCGCCGTCCTTCCATGCCAGCCAGCCCTGGCAGCACGCCGCCCAGCCGCCGCTCCAGACCATCCCCGAGCTTCTGCGCAACCGCACGGCGGTGATGTTCCTCGGCATCTGGCTCGTTACCAACTTCGTCTTCGGGATCATCTCGCTGCCGCTGGGCGCGGAATCCTCGACCGTGGCATGGGACGCCCATCTGGGCGGGTTCCTGGCAGGATTTTTCCTCTTTCCGATGTTTGACCGCTTAGGAGGCGCAAAAGCGTAATTTTTCCGCATGTTTTGGCATCGGAAGGACGGTCCCGTGGGTTGTCACGTCAGACATGACGTCACACAATTCCGTGATGCGCCGGGATCAACCCGGCCCGCGTAACAGCCTATGGGAGATCATGGTCATGACCGTCGCACGCATCCTTTCCGAGAAGGGCGGCTCAGTCGTCACTGTGGAGCCGAACCGGACCCTGGACGACGCCATCCATCTCCTCGCCGAGAAGCGGATCGGCGCCATCGTGGTGAGCAATGACGAGGGTGCCGTCCTCGGCATCCTGTCCGAGCGGGACATCATCCGGGCCCTGTCCCGCCAGGGAGCGGGGGCGTTCGATGCGCCGATCTCGCAGCACATGACGGCGTCGGTGACCACCTGCACCCGGTCGAGCACCGTCGAGGAGGTCATGCAGCTGATGACCGATGGGCGCTTCCGCCACGTGCCGGTGGTCGAGGACGGGCGGCTCGCCGGCCTCGTCTCCATCGGTGACGTGGTCAAGCGCCGGATCGCCGCCGTGGAGGCGGAGCATCAGGCCATGCGCGACTACATCACCATGGCCTGACACGGCGTCGGGGATCCCTCACGCGGAGCGGAGGGGCTTCGTCAGGGTCAGACCCGCTCGGCCGCCAGGGTGACGAGTTCCCTGATGCGCGGCAGGGCGGCCTTGGCCGCTTCCCGCCCGAGGAGGATCGCCTCTTCGGCGCGGTGGAACTCGAACAAGCCCATCTCCGCGAGGCGCGGGGACAGCATGAGATCCGGCGGGTCGCGCTCCAGCCTCGCCCGCGAGATCCGGTCCTGGGTGATGTTGAACGCGTCGAACATCACGCGCCCCATGCCGGGAGGGCCGGGCTCGCGGGGCGGGGCAGGGCGTGGCGCCGGCCCGCGCCGACCGGTGCCGCGCATGCGGTTCAGCAGGTTCCATCCCCGGCGCGACGTGGTGAGGGGCAGGGCCGGCGAGGCGGCACCGTCGCCGTCAGGCCCGATCACCAGACCGGGCTCGGCCCGCGGATCGCCGTTGAGGTTCACGCAGATCACCAGTTCGGCCCCGAGCCCGCGCGCGAGCTTGACCGGCACCGGATTTACCAGCGTTCCGTCCATCATCAGGCGCCCGTCGAGGCGCACCGGGGGAAACAGGCCGGGGAGGGCGTAAGAGGCCCGGATCGCCTCCACCAGGGAGCCACGGGTCAGCCAGACCTCGTCGCCCGAGCCGAGATCCGTCGCGACGCTGGCGAAGCGGATCGGCAGGTTCTCCACCCGCCGCGTGCCGAGATCGCCTTCGAGGCGGCGCTTCAACCGCTCGCCGGCGATGAGGCCAGACCCCAGGCGCAGGTCGAGGAGCCCCATGACCCGCCGCCTCGTCAGCGACAGGGCGAAATCCTTGAGCAGATCGAGCTTGCCGGCGGCGTAGCAGCCCCCCACGACGGCACCGATGGAGCAGCCCGCCACCATATCGGGGTGGATGCCGGCCTCTTCCAGCACCTCGATGACGCCGATATGCGCCCAGCCCCGCGCGGAACCGCCGCCCAGAGCCAGACCGATTCGCGGTCCCGACGGCTTCGGTTCGGCCACGGGCTCGACACTGCCCCGTGGAAAGACCGGCTTCTGCGACAGGGTGGACAGCATGCCCTGGCGGTAGAGGGCGACCCCGCGAAAGGACAGCCCATCCCAGGTCACGGCCCGGCGGGTCCGAGCAGGGCCTCGCCGGATACCGGATCGAGGGAGACGGCGCGGTAGAAGCAGGAGCGTCGCCCGGTATGGCAACATCCGCCATCGCCTCCGACCTCCACCGAGATCAGGAGCGCGTCCTGGTCGCAATCGACCCGCATCTCGACGACGCGCTGGACCTGCCCGCTGGTGGCGCCCTTGTGCCAGAGCTCGCTCCGCGAGCGCGACCAGTACCAGGCCTCGCCGGTCTCCAGGGTGAGCCGCAGGGATTCGGCGTTCATATGGGCAAGCATCAGGACCCGGCCGTCATGGGCATCGACGGCGATGCAGGCGACGAGACCGTTCGCGTCGAAGCGCGGGGTCAGCGTTGCGCCTTCCTCCACATCCTTGCGCGAACCGGGCGGGGAGAACCCACCGGGCGCGGCGGTAGCTTGGCTCACCGTCATCGCGTGGAATGCCCGCGTCAGTTCTTGTTGTTGCGGACGAGGGTCAGGAACCGGACCTGCTCGTTGGCATCGTCCTTGAACACGCCGCGAAACTGCGTGGTCAGGGTGGAGACGCCGGCCTTCTGCACGCCGCGCATGGCCATGCAGAGATGCTCGGCCTCCACCATCACGGCGATGCCGCGCGGCTTGAGAATGCTCTCGATCACGTCGGCGATCTGGGCCGTCATGGTCTCCTGCGTCTGCAGGCGGCGGGCGAAGGTGTCGACCACGCGGGCGAGCTTCGACAGGCCGACCACGCCCTTGGTCGGGTAATAGGCGATATGGGCAAGGCCCATGAACGGCACCATGTGGTGCTCGCAATGGGAGTAGAACGGGATGTCGCGCACGAGCACGATGTCGGAATAACCCTCCACCTCCTCGAACACGCGCTCGAGCAGGGCGTCGGCATCCTGCTCGTAGCCGCCGAAGAGCTGGCCATAGGCCTTCGCCACACGGGCGGGCGTATCCTTGAGGCCTTCGCGATTCGGGTCGTCGCCGGCCCAGCGCAGCAGGGTGCGCACGGCGGCCTCGGCCTCCTCCCGGCTCGGACGGCCGGTGGCCACGGCATCGGGTACGCGCTTGGCCGAAGCGGGCAGGGGGGCGACCTCGGCGGGGGCCTCGACGGGGCGGGAATTGTCGTTGCGCATGCCGTTCAGGGTGGCCGGCGCAGCCGTGGCAATCGGGTCCATTCCCTGATGATCCGTGTCGGTCAGGCGATAGGAGAGGGATTTGAGCGCGGCATCCATGGCATCTCCCGCACGGGCGACACGTGCGTTCATCGTCGAACTATCTGGTTTTGCGTACATCGTCGAACCATCTCGGTCGCGTTTTCAGCCGCGTTACCGCAGGCCGGCGCCCGAACGTTAAGGTCTCCTTGGCCGTGGGCGCGACCCTGGTCGACGAACCGCCTCCTCGCGAAACGGTACGCTGGCGCCTATATCGTCGTTATCGCGCCGCCGCGCAATGCGGGGAATGCGGATCAGACCATCGTGATCGGAAGCCGGCTGTCTGTCGGCGCCCCGACGGGACCTCCCATATGCTCGACGACATCTACAATCGCCGCATTCTCGAACTCGCCGCCGACATCCCGCGTCTCGGCCGGCTCCACGCTCCGGATGCCAGCGCCACCGCCCATTCCAAGCTCTGCGGCTCCACCGTCACCGTCGATCTCTCGGTGAAGGACGGCACGGTGACGGACTTCGCCCATGACGTGAAGGCCTGCGCCCTGGGCCAGGCCTCGTCCTCTTTGATGGCCCGACACGTGGTCGGCGCCAAGGCGGACGAGCTTCGGGAGGTGCGCGATACGGTGCGCCGCATGCTCAAGGAGAACGGGCCGGCACCGCAGGGCGAGTGGGCCGACCTCGCCGTGCTGGAGCCGGTGCGGGATTTCAAAGCGCGCCACGCCTCGACCCTCCTCACCTTCGACGCCGTGGTGAATGCCCTCGATCAGGTCGCCGCCAAGGCCCAGGCCTCCCCCGACACGCAGGCCGCCGAATAGAGCAATGGTCCGGCGCGCGGCCCATTGGGCGATCCGGGGCTACCAGCTCACCCTGTCGGGCCTGATCGGCCGGCAATGCCGGCACTGGCCGTCCTGTTCGGACTACACCGACGAGGCCATCCGCCGGCACGGAATCTGGCCGGGCGGCTGGATCGGGTTTTCGCGCATCTGCCGCTGCGGCCCGTTCGGCACGCATGGCATCGACATAGTGCCCGAGACCCTACCGCCGCGCTCGGCCTGGTACGCCCCCTGGACCTATGGGCGCTGGCGCGGGGTGAACGCCCCGCCTTCGCCGTTTGCGTGCGAGGCGGTGGAGGAGACGGATCGGGGCGTTTCAGGCGGGAGGACCGAAGGCGGCTGACAGGGCGCGCGCGCCTTCCGTCGTGAAGGCGATCACGCGGCCGTCCGCGCGGGAGGCCCAAGCCCGGTCGAGGACATGGTGCAGCAGAGCCGCGCCGAGCGCGCCGCCGAGATGATTCCGGCGTTCGCTCCAGTCGAGACAATAGCGGCAGACGGGCCTGCGTCCCCGCTCCAGCGACGCGACGTCGAGTCCCCGATCCGTCAGGCCCTCACGGCCGGAGGCGGTGAGATTCGTCTCCGCCTCGTCGATCCACCCCCGCGCGATGAGGCCCTGCAGGAGCAGGACGCCGCGCTCGCCGGCCAGATGGTCGTAGCAGATACGGGCCTCGCGCAGGGCCGCGTCGCGCGGTCCGGTTCGGGTGCGGACCGCCCCGGTGCGCTGGGCCAAGCCCATCAGGTGCTCCAGGACGACGGCGACGTCCGACCCGGACAAGCGATAATACCGATGCCGTCCCTGCCGCTCGACGGTGAGAAGGGCCGCCGCTTCGAGCTTGGAGAGATGCCCGCTCGCCGTCGGCAAGGCGATGCCGGCCACCTCGGAGAGTTCGCTCACCGTGAGGGCGCGCCCGTCCATCAGCGCCGTGAGCATGTTGGCGCGGGCGGGGTCGCCGAGAAGCGCGGCGACGGCGGCGATGACGGGGCCATCCTGCATCGTTCGATCTTAACCGAAGCATCGTCGGCGGGCCATCGCCTATGATCCTGCCTCGGCCAAGGCAGGAGACGAGGCGTTCATGATCGCATGTGTCCTTCGAGAGGGGAGCGAGAAGTCGCGGACGGAGGCCGTCGAGCCATCTATGCGCGCCTGGAACAGAGTGCCCCCGCACCGCGTGACCGGAGAGCCGGCATGATCGCGGTCATCTTCGAGGTCTGGCCGGCACCGGATCGCGCCGACCGCTATCTCGATCTCGCCGCCTCCCTCAAGGAAGAGCTTGCCGAAATCGACGGATTCCTGTCGGTGGAACGTTTCCGCAGCCTCACCGAGCCTGACAAAGTCCTGTCGCTGTCGTTCTTCCGGGACGAGGCGGCGGTACGCGCCTGGCGTGAACGCCCGCATCATCGGGCGACCCAGGCGGAAGGACGTGGCGGAGTGTTTCGCGATTATCGTCTGCGGATCGCCCATGTCCTGCGCGATTACGGCATGATCGACCGGGACGAGGCACCGGCCGACAGCAATGCGGCCCACGGCGTATGACGCGCGCCGTCGACAACCGGAGAGACCGACCATGTCGACCCATATCGCGGATGTCGCCTGGGCCCTGAAGCCCGGGGAGGATTTCGCCGCCGGGCGCTACGGCCGGGGGCACACGGTCAAGTTCGACGGCGGCGTGACGCTCGCCGGAACCGCATCGGAGCACGTGGTCGGGAAATGGGCCGCTCGCGAGGCCGTCGACCCGGAGGAGATGCTGGTCGCGGCGCTGTCGAGCTGCCACATGCTGACCTTCCTCCACCTCGCGCGCCACGCGGGCTTTAGCGTCACCGCCTATCGGGACCATGCCGAGGGCGTGCTGGAGGAGACGAGGCCCGGACGTCGCGCGGTGACGCGGGTCACGCTACGCCCGGAGATCGACTGGGCCGGCGCCACGCCGGATGCCGACCAACTCGCGGCGCTCCACGAGGCCGCGCATGAGGAGTGCTTCATCGCGAATTCGGTGAGGACGGAGGTCGTCGTGGCCGCTCCCCTCAGCCCCCGCTGACCCACCGCATCACCACCAGCGTCCCCGTCACCATCAGCGCGCCGCCGATGCGGGTGGCGATCTGGGCGAAGGGCATCAGCGCCATGCGGTTGGCGGCGGTGAGGATCGCCACGTCCCCGGTGCCGCCCTGGCCGCTATGGCAGGCATTCACGATGGCGGTCTCGATCGGGTACATGCCGAGGCGGCGCCCCACCAGGAATCCGGTGCCCATCAGCGTCACCACCGTCGAGACGATGGTGACGAGGTTGGCCAGCGTGAACGCCGCCACCAGCTTGTCCCAGGGGGTCATCGACACGCCGATGGCGAAGAGCAGCGGATAGGTCATGCTGATCTGCACGAACTTGTAGGCGACGAAACCGCCGGCCTGGAGGCGCGGGGAGACGGCGCTGGCGAGCTTGGCGAGCACCGCGAGGAACAGCATCGCCACGGGGGCGGGGAGCCCGGTGAGGTGGTGCGTCATCACGCCGAGGAGGTAGAGCGTCACGGCGGTGAGCGCGGCCGCGCCCACCGTCGCCGCGTCCACCGGCGCGTCCTCGACCTTGGCGGCAGTGACGTCGTTGTCCCGGTCCGGCTGCAGGCGGCCCTCGCCAGTGAGATGCGGCAGCCGCTTGCCCACGGCATTGAGGGTGCCCGCCAGCACGATCGCCGTCAGGCTGCCGAGCATGACGGGAGGCAGCAACTGCGCGAACACATCGCCCTGGCCTTGGCCGAGGATGGCCGCGTAGCCGATGGAGAGCGGGATCGCCCCTTCGCCGACGCCGCCGGCCATGATCGGGACGACCAGGAAAAAGAACGTGTGATAGGCGCCGAGGCCGAGCAGGGTGCCGACCAGCGTGCCCATGCAGGCCGCCGCAACGGAGCCGGCCGCCAGGGGCACGAAGATCTTCAGGAAGCCCTTGATCAGCACCTCGCGGTCCATGCCCAGGATGCTGCCGACGATGATCGTGGCGATATACAGGTAGAGGAAGTTGGTGAACTTGGTGAAATCCGTGATCGCCTTCACCAGCGGCGTCGGGATCAGCATGTAATAGACCAGGGCCGAGGGGATGAAGGTCGCGAAGATCGCGCCCGCCCCGATGGTCTTGAGGACCGGCAGCCGCTTGCCGATCTCGGCGCAGGTGAAACCGCCGAGCGCCAGCACCGCGATCATCGTCGGCGCATCGGGCTTGATCTCGCCCTCCGAGGTCAGGACCGCCAGCAGGATCGCCAGGATGAGATAGACCGGCAGAGGAATGATGCCGATCTTGATGTCGACGAGCCGCCACCAGCCCTCCGGCCAGAACCGGCGCGCGGGCATCTCCGCCGCCGGGACGGGCTCGGCGGCAGCGGCGGAAGCTGGGTTCGCCATCGATACTCTCCCATCGGCCGGTCGCCTTTCGGGCCGGCCTGATTGATCGGAGCTTCTACGGCGTACCGGCAAGAGTGTGACCCGCCACCGGCCCGCCGCGGCTCCCTGGTGCGTGCATGGGCGGATCGGGCCGGAAGCTTGTCAATCGCAGCTCGTATCAACCGATCCGGATCGTCTCGGAAGTTCGTTCACGTCCGCGAGAGCCCGGAAAAGGCCGGCCGAGGCCCCGCGCGGATTTCTTCCTCCTGCGAAACGGTCTAAACCGCGCCGCACGCGCTGACGCCGCGCGCCACCTCAAACCCAGATCCGCTTACCTGCCTCGTTCGCAGGAGTGAGCCCCCGGAGACTCGTTCGCGATGCCCATTCTGACATTCCCCGACGGCAATACCCGCAGCTACGACGCCGCGGTGACCGGCCGTACCGTCGTGGAGGGCATCGCCAAAAGCCTCGCCAAGCGCACCGTGGCGATGGCCCTCGACGGGCGGGTCCGCGACCTCGACGACCTGATCGATGCGGATGTGCGCATCGAATTCCTCGACCGCGCCGACCCGCGCAGCCTCGAACTGATCCGGCACGATTGCGCCCACGTCCTGGCGGAGGCCGTGCAATCCCTCTGGCCGGAGACCCAGGTCACCATCGGCCCGGTGATCGAGAACGGGTTCTACTACGACTTCGCCCGCGACCAGCCGTTCACCCCCGAGGACTTCCCCAAGATCGAGGCGAAGATGCGCGAGCTCATCGCCCGCGACGCCCCCTTCACCAAGGAGGTGTGGAAGCGCGACGACGTGCGGGCGCTGTTCGAGTCGAAAGCCGAGAAATACAAGGTCGAGCTCGTCGACGCGATCCCGCCCGGCGAGGACCTGAACATCTACCGCCAGGGCGAGTGGTTCGACCTGTGCCGCGGCCCGCACATGACCTCCACGGGCAAGGTCGGCACCGCCTTCAAGCTGATGAAGGTGGCGGGCGCCTATTGGCGCGGCGATTCCAACAACCCGATGCTGACCCGCATCTACGGCACCGCCTGGGCCACAAAGGAAGACCTCGACGCCTATCTCCACCGGCTGGAGGAGGCCGAGCGCCGCGACCATCGCCGCCTCGGCCGCGAGATGGACCTGTTCCATTTCCAGGAGGAGGGGCCGGGCGTCGTATTCTGGCACGCCAAGGGCTGGACCATCTTCCAGGAGCTCATCGCCTATATGCGTCGCCGCCTGAAGGGCGATTACGCCGAGGTGAACGCGCCGCAGATCCTCGACAAGTCGCTCTGGGAGACTTCGGGCCACTGGGACTGGTACCGCGAGAACATGTTCGCCGCGCAAAGCGCCGGCGACGAGGCCGAGGACAAGCGCTGGTTCGCGCTGAAACCCATGAACTGCCCCGGCCATGTGATGATCTTCAAGCACGGCCTGAAATCCTACCGCGACCTGCCCCTGCGCATGGCCGAGTTCGGCATCGTCCACCGCTACGAGGCGTCGGGCGCCATGCACGGGCTGATGCGCGTGCGCGGCTTCACCCAGGACGACGCCCACGTCTTCTGCACCGAGGACCAGCTCGCCGACGAATGCCTCAAGATCAACGACCTGATCCTCTCGACCTATAGCGATTTCGGCTTCGGCGACATCGTGGTGAAGCTCTCGACCCGGCCCGAGAAACGGGTCGGTTCGGACGCCCTCTGGGACCATGCCGAGGAGGTGATGACCCGCGTCCTGGCGCAGATCGAGGAGCAGTCGGGCGGCCGGATCAAGACCGAGATCAACCCGGGCGAGGGCGCCTTCTACGGGCCGAAATTCGAATACGTGCTCCGCGACGCCATCGGCCGCGACTGGCAATGCGGCACGACCCAGGTGGATTTCAATCTGCCGGAGCGCTTCGGGGCGTTCTACGTCGATGGCGACAGCCAGAAGAAGGCACCGGTCATGGTGCACCGGGCGATCTGCGGCTCGCTGGAGCGTTTCACCGGCATCCTGATCGAGCATTTCGCCGGCCATTTCCCGCTCTGGCTCGCGCCGGTTCAGGTGGTGGTGGCGACGATCACCCAGGAGGCGGACGGTTACGCCCGCGAGGTGGTAGCGGCGCTGAACCGCGCCGGGCTCCGGGTCGAGTCGGACCTGCGCAACGAGAAGATCAACTACAAGGTCCGCGAGCATTCGCTGGCCAAGGTGCCGGTCATGCTCGTGGTCGGCCGCAAGGAAGGCGAGGAGCGCACCGTCTCGATCCGCCGGCTGGGCAGCCAGCAGACCCGCACCGCCGCCCTCGACACGGCTCTCGCCGACCTCCTCGCGGAAGCGACCTCACCGGATATCCGCCGGGCGCAGGCCGTGGACGAAAGCGTGCCGAGCGCCGAAGTCGCGCTCGACGGCCAGCACGGGGAAAGCCCGACGCCGTGATCCGGTCTCGGTGAGCATTCCCTCTCCCCGCCCGGCGGGGAGAGGGGTAGGCGTCGTCCTACGGGACCTCGTTGCCGGCGTAGTTGATGGAGCCGTCGGCGCCCTTCTTCCACATGTACATGACGTAGTCGGGCCGGGTGATGTCGCCCTTCTTGTCGTAGGAGATGTCGCCGATCACGGTGTCGAACGGCTTGCCCTGGTGCAGATGTGCGGCGAGCTTCTGCCCATCCGTCGATTTCGTCGCCTCAATCGCCTGTTTCAGGATCTGAACGGCGGCGTAGGAATAGAGCGTGTAGCCTTCCGGCTCGAACTTGATCGCCTTGAAGGAATCGATGGTGGCCTTGGCCTTGGGGTTCTTGCGGGCGTCGGGCGAGAAGGTCATGAAGGTGCCTTCGGAGCCGGGGCCGCCGACCTGCGCGAACTCACGGTCGGCGAGAGCATCTCCACCCATGAGGGGAGCCTGAAGGCCCTGGTCGCGCATCTGGCGGATCAGCAGCCCGGCCTCGGTGTAGTAGCCGCCGAAGTAGATCACATCGACATTGGCCTGTTTGAGCTTCGAGACGAGGGCGGAAAAATCCTTCTCGCCGGGCGTGAGGCTCTCGGAGATCGCAGCGGACCCTCCCTTGGCCTTCAGTGCTTTCAACGTCTCTTCGGCCAGCCCCTTACCGTAAGTGCTCTTGTCGTGGATGAAGGCGACCTTCTTGCCCTTGAACTTGTCGGCGAGATACGCCGCCGCGACCGCGCCCTGCTGGTCGTCACGGCCACAGGTGCGAAACGTGTTCCAGTTGCCGCGTTCGGTGAACTTGATCGCCGTGGAGGCGGGGGTGATCTGGATGATGCCGGCCTCGATCAGCGCTTCGGAGACAGGAATCGAGACGCTGGAATTGAAGTCGCCGACCACCATCTTCACGCCCTCGCCGGCGAACTTGTTGGCGACCGACACGCCCTGCTTCGGGTCGGAGGCGTCGTCACCGACCGAGACGACGAGTTTTTCGCCGTTGACGCCGCCGGCCTTGTTGATGTCCTCGACCGCCTGAACCGCGCCGTTCCGGATCTGCGCGCCGAACGCGGCGCTCGGCCCCGTGATCGGCGCGATGACGCCGATCTTGATCTCGGCCTGCGCGGTGCCCGCCAGCATCAGCGCGCCCAGCGCCACGCTCATCGCCATCAGTGTTTTCATGGTCATTTCCCCTCGATCAGCGCGGCGGATCGAACCGTCTCCGCATGGCGCATGGTTGCATGAAGATGGTGCGGATTCACGCCCCTTGCCGGTCCCGCCAGGTCAGGGGGCCGGTGCGCTCGTAGAGCCAGCGATACTGGGTGGTCATCTGCCGGGTGCGGGTGACCCGGTAGCCGAGCGCGCCGATGGCGAGGATCACCACCGCGTCGAGGGCGTAGCCGGCCGGCGAGAGCAGCGTGCCCGAGAACAGGGCATAATGCAGGAAGCGCGAGACCGCCGCGATGGCGAGCCCCGCCAGCACGCACTGCCAGAACGGACGCCATCCCCGGGCGAAGCTGCTGCCCGCCATCCAGGCCGCGCCCCCGCCCATCGCCAGCGTGACGAGGAGGAAGATGCCGAGATTGGGCGTGTCGAGGGACAGGGTCTCGGTCATGATGTCTTGCCTGGCAATGCCATCCGAAGCGGGACGCGCCTTCCCTCCCCCCGAAGCGGGGGAGGGTGGCCCGCGAAGCGGGTCGGGAGAGGGGAGCGACGGCTCCGGAGAGGTCTCCCCCTTTCCCGCCTGCTCCGCAGGCACCCTCTCCCGCATGGGGGAGAGGGTGAGGGCGTCATTGCCAACCCGCTCAATGCTGGCCCCCTTCGAGATAGGCGGCCTTCACCTGCGGGTTGTCGAGGAGCTCGCGGCCCGTGCCACTCATCGTCACCGCGCCCGTCACCATGACGTAGCCGCGATGGGCCAGCTTGAGGGCGTGATAGGCGTTCTGCTCGACGATGAAGACGGTGAGACCCTCGCGCTCGTTGAGGTCCCGCACGGCCGAGAAGATCTGCTTGACGATGAGCGGGGCGAGGCCGAGCGACGGCTCGTCGAGCATGAGCAGGCGCGGGCGGCTCATCAGGGCGCGGGCGATGGCGAGCATCTGCTGTTCGCCGCCGGACATGGTGCCGCCGCGCTGGTCGAGCCGCTCCTTCAGGCGCGGGAACAGGACGCACATGCGCTCCAAATCCTCGGCGAAGTAGCGCCCGCCATGCAGGGCCGCGCCCATCTGCAGGTTCTCGCGCACGCTCATGCGAGAGAAGATGCGCCGCCCCTCCGGCGACTGGGCGATGTTGAGGCGCGCGATCTCATGGGTCGCCATGCGGGTGATGTCACGGCCCGCATAGGTGATGCTGCCGGTCCGTGCCTGCGGCTGGCCGAAGATCGTCATCATCAGGGTCGACTTGCCGGCCCCGTTGGCGCCGATCAGGGCGACGATCTCGCCCTCTTTGACGTGCAGATCGACGCCTTTCAGGGCCTGGATGCTGCCGTAATAGGCAGAGACGCCACGCACATCGAGGAGGGGCGCCTGAAGCGCGCGGGTCTCCTCCACGAGGACGTTGATGCCGGCGACACTCATGCTTGCGTTCCCGTCAGGCCGACCTCGGCCTCCACCGCCGCCACCTCCTCGTCGTCGACGCCCAGATAGGCGGCGATGACGCGGGTATCGGTGCGGATGTCGTCGGGCGTGCCGTCGGCGATCTTGATGCCGTAATCGAGCACGACGATCCGGTCGGAGATCTGCATCACCACCGACATGTCGTGTTCGATGAGGAGGACGGAGGTGTCGTACTCGTCCCGGATCAGTCGTAGCAGGGTGTTGAGTTCCGAGGATTCGCGCGGGTTGAGGCCGGCGGCGGGCTCGTCGAGGCAGAGCAGCACCGGATCGGTGCACATGGCCCTGGCGATCTCAAGCCGGCGCTGATCGCCGTAGGGCAGGTCGCCGGCGGCATCGTCGGCCCGCGCCGTCAGGCCGATCCGGTCGAGCCAGGCGGCGGCTTTCTCGATTCCCGCCTTCTCGGCGCTGCGATAGGCCGGCAGGCCGAGAATACCGAGGATCGAGAAACCCGAGGCGCGCATCAGCGGCTTGTGCATGGCCACCAGCAGGTTCTCCAGCACGGTCATGCGCGGGAACAGGCGGATGTTCTGGAAGGTGCGGGCGACGCGGGCGAGCCGGTTCACGTCATGGCCGGGCAGGCGCTCGAGAAGGTAGGTCTCGCCGCCCTTCTGCACCAGGCGGATCATGCCCTCGCTCGGCTTGTAGAAGCCCGTGATGCAGTTGAAGACCGTGGTCTTGCCCGCGCCGTTGGGGCCGATCAGGGCCGTGATGTCGCCGCGCCCGACCTTGAACGAGAGGTCGTTGACGGCGGTGAGGCCGCCGAACCGCATGGTCAGGTGGTCGACGATCAGCACCGGATCGGCGGGGCCGCCGGGAATGGCGGCGGGGGGCTCGTCCTGCAACGTCGCGAGCCGGTTGATGCCTGTGGCGAGGGTCATCGGCCGCGCTCCGCGATGGTGACGGAGGGTGTTCGCTCGGAGATGAGGCCGCGCGGGCGGAACACCATCATCGCCACCATGGCGAGGCCGAACAGCAGCAGGCGGTACTCGTTGGGGTCGAACCCCTCGCCGAACACGGCCTTGAGGAAGCCGAGATTGCGCAGGAGTTCGGGGCCGCCGATCATGACGATGGCGGCGATGGCGACGCCGATCTGGCTGCCCATACCGCCGAGCACGACGATGGCCAGGATGATGGCGCTCTCCAGGAAGTTGAAGCTCTCCGGCGAGACGAAGGCCTGCCGCACGGCGAAGAACGATCCGGCGAAGCCCGCGAACATCGCCCCGAGGGCGAAGGCGGTGAGCTTGGTGATGGTGGTGTCGATGCCGAGCGAGCGGCAGGCGATCTCGTCCTCGCGCAGCGCCTCCCAGGCCCGCCCGAGGGGCAGGCGCCGCATGCGCAGGGTCACGAGGTTGGTGACGAGCGCCAGGACCAGGATCAGGTAATACAGGAAGACCAGCCTGTGCATGGCGTTGAAGCTGAGCCCGAACGTGGCGGCGAAGCCGTTCTCTCCCGCCGTGAAGGGCAGGCCGAAGAAGCTGACGCGCGGGATCGAGGAAATGCCGGCCGCGCCCCCCGAGAAGTCGGTCCAGTTGATGAGGACGAGGCGGATGATCTCGCCGAAGGCCAGGGTCACGATGGCGAGGTAATCGCCCCGGAGCCTGAGGACGGGAAAGCCCAGCAGCACACCGAAGGCGGCGGCGAACAGGCCGGCCAGGGGCAGGCAGATCCAGAAGGACAGGCCGAACACGGTGGAGAGCAGGGCGTAGGAATAGGCCCCCACCGCGTAGAAGGCGACGTAGCCGAGGTCGAGCAGGCCCGCGAGGCCGACCACGATGTTGAGCCCCCATCCGAGCATGACATAGGTCAGGATCAGGATGCCGAGATCGATCCAGTAGCGGCCCTCGCCGAGGGACCCTGTGAGGAGGGTGGCGAGGAGCGGCAGGGTGAGGGCGATCACGAGGGTGATCGGCGCGAGGATCGCGGCGAGGCGGCTCGCCCCTTCCACCACCGGCGCACGGGCGGCCCGCCGCCGCGCCCGCCCGGTGAGGTAGAGCTGCTGCACGAGGCGCAGGACGAAGATGGCGGCGCAGAGGGCGAGCACGGTGCCCCAGCGCGTGGTGATGACGAGGCCGATGCCTTGGCCGAGATCGGTGCGGTAGCTGACGATGGGCACGCACAGGCCCAGCGTCACCAGGGCGAACAGCCCCGCATCCTTGATCAGGCCGGGCAGGGGAGACGCCTCGGCGCGGGCGGTCGCGGCGATGGGGGTGGTCGAACCGGTTGCCACGTCAGACCTTCTCCACTTCGGGCCGGCCGAGGATGCCCGAAGGCTTGAAGATGAGCACGACGATGAGGATGAGGAACGCTGCCACATCCTTGTACTCGATGGTGAAATAGGCCGACCAGAAGGTCTCGATCAGGCCGATGATGATCCCGCCGATGACCGCGCCGGGAAGCGAACCGATGCCGCCGAGCACGGCGGCCGTGAAGGCCTTCACGCCGGGTACGAACCCGTCCGAGAACGAGACCACGCCGTAATAGAGCAGGTAGAGCGTGCCCGCGACGGCGGCCAAGGCCGCGCCGAGCACGAAGGTCAGGGAGATGGTGCGGTCGACATTGATGCCGAGCAGCGCCGCCATGCGCCGGTCCTGCTCCACGGCGCGCTGCGCCCGGCCGAACGGCGTCTTCTGCACGAGGTACCAGAACCCCGCGAGCAGCACGGCCGTGGTGATCATGATGATCGCCTGCTTGTAGGACAGGGTCACGGTGTATTGCTCGTTCTGGTAGAGCACGACCACGTCGCGCACGAGGGGCGGCACCGGCTTGTTGCGGGCGCCCTGCACCACCTGGACGAAGTTCGACAGGAAGATCGACACGCCGATCGCCGAGATCAGCGGCGCGAGGCGAAACGACCCGCGCAAGGGCCGGTAGGCCATCCGCTCGATCGCCCATCCCCACAGGGAAGTCAGCGCCATGGCGATGACGAGGACGATGAGGAAGACCAGGGCGACGGACGAGAGGCCGAGCCAGGTGGTGAGGATGAGAAACGCGATGAGCGCGATGAAGGCCGAGACCATGAAGACGTCCCCATGCGCGAAATTCACCATGCCGATGATGCCGAACACCATCGTGTAGCCGATGGCGATCAGGCCGTAGATCGACCCGAGGGTCAGGCCGTTGATGAATTGCTGGGCGAAGAATTCCATCGATGGGCTTTCGCGAATGGCATGCCAGATGCGCGAATGGCATGCCAGATGGCCGCCCGCCGCCATCCTTCGTGGAGATCGGCGCGGGCGTGGGGAGTGTCCGCAAGAACGCCCCGGGGTCAATCCAAGAATCGTTCTCGTCCGAAGGGATTGTCAGTCAGCGTCATGACGCCGCTCTCGGAGGTCGGATGCTCGATGCGGGAAGAAGAACGCTCTCCGCCAACGCGGCCATCCCAGACGAGCCATCGTCGACCCTACGGTTTCCCGTAGTACGCAACCTTTCCGGGCACTGCCAGACATGCGCCGAGGACGGAGTTGCTGGCATGATCCACATCATCACCCCCGCCAACGAGGGCGATTACCGCGACGAGATGGAGCAGGCCTGGCGCCTGCGCCACGAGATTTTCGTGACCGAGAAAGGCTGGTCGGACCTCGCCAGGCCGGATGGCCGCGAGATCGATCAGTTCGATACGCCCCACGCCATCCATTTCCTGGCGATCGAGGACGGCAGGGTGATCGGTTATAGCCGGCTTCTGCCGACGACGCGGCCGCACCTTCTGTCCGAAATCATGCCACAGCTCTGCGAGGGCGAACGTCCGTGCGGCACCCGGACCTGGGAATGGACGCGGCAGGCCGTGGCGCGCTCGCACAGGGCCCGCGGCAAGGTGGTCAACCCGGTCTCCCTCGCTCTGCTCACGGGCATCATCGAATGGGGCATGCACCACGGCGTGAACCGCCTCGTACTGCAGATGCCGACGCTCTACCTGCTGCACGTGGTGCAGCTGCACTTCCGCGCCCGCCCGCTCGGGCTGCCCCACACGATCAGCGGCGAGGACATCATCGCGGCGACGGCGGAATTCGACGAGCGCACCCTCGCGCGCCTGCGCAGCGTCAGCGGCAACCCGGATTCCGTGCTCGTACCCTCTTCCTACGCCTATCTCGCCGCCTGAGCGGCGGCCACTCGGCAGACAGCAGACGACACCTCGAAGACGAGGGTCTTCGACAACAGAACAAAAGGGCGCTCCCCATGTACTCTTCGGCAATGAACCGGGAGGATCACCTCCAGACGCTGGCAGGACATTGCATCGCGGCACGGGAGATCATCGAAACGTCGGGCACGCTGGTGATGCGCCAATTGGTCGATCTCCTGCTCTTCGAGATCGGCGTCGCCATGGCGAAGGCGACCGAGGCCGAGACCCAGACCGGGCAGCAATCGGTGCTCGGCCACTGAACCCGTCGACCACGGGACCTCCGCGCCGATCGGACGGCGCGGGCCGGGGTGAACCAGGACCCGGCCGCATGTGTTGAGGGTTCATCAGATCGCTCCCGATCGTCTGGAAGAACCGACATGCCGGCATACGTCCGTACCCTCGCGCTCCTCATCGTCGCCGCCTCGGCGGTTCCGGCGCTCGCACGGGACGGCCAGACGGGACAATCCGCCTTCCTCACCCAGGCCCCGCTGGGGAGCTTCAAGGCGTCCAAGGTCATCGGCCTGCGCGTGGTGGGCCAGGATCATGTCAAGGTCGGCACCATCGAGGATGTGCTGGTGGATGGGAATGGCCGCATCCAGGCGGTGGTGATCGATGTCGGCGGCTTCCTCGGTGTGGGCGGAAAGCGAGTCGCGGTGGCCTTCGACCAGATGGCGTGGAACACCAACGCCAAGGCCGGAGAGCTTCCGGACCCGTCCATCGTCAAGCCGAAGGACGCCCCCTCCGAGGCTCGAGCCGCCAAAGTGACACCCGAGACCATGCCGGGCGCGAAATCCGGCGATGCCGTCCTCAAGGCGGAGAATACCGGCGATACCGACCAGGCCACCGGCCCCGCGGGCGCCGCCACCACGACCGAAGCCACGAAGGGCCGGGCGAGCGTCCATGTCGGCGAGCCGATCGAGGCGGAGATCCGCCAGACGAAAGCGGAATTGCAAGCCGCGCCGGTCTTCACCTACCCGACGCAGAAGGCGGAGTGAGGAGGCATGCCGGGCGCGTGGTTCGGGAGCGGCCGCGATCGCCCGCATCGAACCTGGGATGCGGAGCTTGCGGCCGGATGCGCATTCCAGACCTCCGGCCTGAACCCGAGATCCGAACCCGACGACACTCTTCTTGATGATCGCTCGACGATCCCATCCGGCCTCGTGGCCGTCTCCGGGATCAGACGCTTCGGGGTACAACAACTCGATTGAGTTGGTGCGGCCAAGAGGACTCGAACCTCCACCCCTTGCAGGACTAGCACCTCAAGCTAGCGCGTCTACCAATTCCGCCATGGCCGCATCGGTGCCACCCGTTCCGCCGCGCTCTCCGCTGGAGGGCGGTGCGAGGCGTTTCGTGTGGCGCGGCGCAGCGGATAACAGATCGAATCTGCCACGACAAGCGCCGTCATGCGTCTCAGATGAGATCGACCGGTCCATCGAGGATCTGAACCGCCCCATCGCCGATGGTGACGCCCGGAATGCGGACCACGTCCGCCTTGCGGATGAGCTCGGTGATCTCCACCGAAATCCGGTTTCCGGTCACGACGATCTGGCCGCGCGCGATCGGGTGGTCGTTGGCGAGAATCTCGACCATATCGGTCTCGGTGGATTCGAGTTCGATCACGGCGCCGCGGCCCATGCGCAGCAGCATATGGAGCGGCATGTGGCTGCGCCCGAGCACCACCGAGAGATCGACCTTGAGGTCTTCGAGAACTGCCACGCGCCACGAACTCCGTCGGCCCGCACCGGGCCTGCCATGCCGGAGTGTTCCTGAGATATGGTGAAGCCTTGGTAAACGAACCCGCCGGCAAAAACCGTCTCTCCGTCTCGACGGTCGATTTTCGGCCGCGCTCCGGCATGCGGCCGGTCCTGTGGCGGATCAGCGACACTCCCGTCCCCTACGAAGAGGCGGTGGCCGCAATGGAAGCGCATGCGGGGCGGATCGCCGGCGGGGAGGCGCCGGAGATGGTCTGGCTGCTCGAACACCCACCGCTCTACACCGCCGGAACCTCGGCGAAGACCGGGGACCTCGTCGAGCCGGACCGGTTCCCGGTCCATGCCACCGGGCGGGGCGGCCAGTACACCTATCACGGGCCGGGCCAGCGGGTGGCCTATGTGATGCTCGATCTCAACCGGCGCAGGCCGGACCTGCGCGCCTACGTCTCCGCCCTGGAGGCCTGGATCATCGCCACGCTCGACGCCTTCAACGTGCGTGGCGAACGGCGCGAGGACCGCGTCGGCGTCTGGGTGCGCCGCCCCGACAAGGGGGAGGGGGTGGAGGACAAGATCGCGGCGATCGGCATCCGGGTGCGCCGCTGGGTGAGTTTCCACGGCATCAGCCTGAACGTGGAACCCGACCTGTCGCATTTCTCCGGCATCGTGCCCTGCGGCATCTCCGGCCACGGCGTGACCAGCCTCGTCGATCTCGGCCAGATCGTCACCCTGCCCGAACTGGACATGGCCCTGCGCGCGGCGTTCGAAGAGATTTTCGGCGAGACACAGGACGAATGAAGGCTGGCGCCGGACGGATATGGCGGCGCGTCATCGCTTCGGCACGAAAGAGTAGACCTATAAATTGGAATTATATATCAATATTCCATGTCTATCTCGAAGGCACAAATCTGAATAAGTAAACATTATTCCGCCATAGCGGTTTATAGTCATTCCAATCTATTCGATGAGATTCATCTATCCATCATTGAACAATTGACACGCCCGGCTTCGCGTTCGTAGTTCGGCACTTATCGACGTTCGACAGAGAGATGGTCTGTCTCACGCAGCACTGCACTTCCCCGAGGGCGCGCATAGTCGGCACATATCTCGACGTTACGGCGGGAGATCCGTTCCGGGCAATCGGGACCGCAGGGTTATTCTGGTAGGCGAGCGCATATGACGACCCGCACCGTTCTGTTCCGCCTGCATTGGCTGCTCGGCCTCACGGCGGGGCTCGTCCTGGCCCTCGTGGGCGTGACGGGCGCGCTGCTGAGCTATGAAGAGGCGCTGACGGAATGGGCGAATGCCGACCGCGCCTTCGTCACCGCGAGCGATGCGCCCCGCCTCTCGCCCGCCGCCCTCAAGGCGCGGGTCGAAGCGCAGCAGCCGGGGAGGGTGGTGAGCTCCCTGGCCCTCTGGGGCGATCCCGAGCGGAGCCCGCGCATCCGGTTCGCCAACGACCCGGCCATGGGCGCGCGGCCGCCGACCCTCTATCTCGACCCCGTCGACGGCCGGACCCTCGGGGAGATGCGCCTCGAAGACACGTTCGCCACCATCCGCAAGCTGCATCGCTGGCTGCTGCTTCCGGGCGACGGCAAGGGCTGGGGCCGCAGCATCACCGGCATCTGCGCCATCGCCCTCCTGGTCTTCCTGGCCACCGGGCTCTACCTGCGCTGGCCCAAACTCCATACGTGGGAGATCTGGCTGAAACCCTCCCTCAAACGGCCCGGACGGCCGCGCTGGTGGTCGCTCCACACCATCGCGGGGACCTGGCTCGTGCCCTTCTACGCCGCCATCGCCCTGACCGGGCTGTGGTGGTCCTTCGACAGCTACAGGAACGCCGCGACCTGGCTCCTCACCGGTGAGACCCGTGCGCCCCGGGCGGCACGCGGACCCGGCGCGCCGCCTCAGACCACCGGCTCGGCCCTCGATACCGCCTGGGCGACGTTCAGCGCCGGGGAGGGCGCCGGCGCGCACATGGCCCTCATCGCGCTGCCGGGGCCGGAACAGGCGGCGATCCGCATCCGATTCCTCGCCAGCGCGTCGGACCTGCCGAAAGCCCGCGACGAGGCGACCTTCGACCCCGCCACCGGCGCCCGCCTCTCGCAGACCCGCTTTGCCGACAAGCCCCTCGGCCGGCAGATGGCCGAGAACATGCTCGAAGTGCATCGCGGCCGCTTCTTCGGCGGGTTCGTCGCCTTCCTGTTCTTCGCCGCCTCCCTGGCGATGCCGCTCTTCGCGGCGACCGGCCTCACCCTCTACGTCCTCCGCCGCGGCGCCCGCCGCCGCAGGCTGATGGCGGCAGCCCCTGCCGGCGCGGGGACGATCCGCGCCTGATCGGGCGTCCGCCCATGATGCCCCTCAGGCAGCGATCCACCCGGCACCCGGCGATCCAGGCCGGCTTCCGAGTAACGATCTCCTCCGGCGGTCCCGATCTGACGGCTTATTCCGTCTGTTCATGACCCTTGGCAGGCATCGGGAAGGTCCGCTTCGCGGCACCTGGGCGGACGATGACTACGACTGGGTTGAGGGATCTCGGCCAGTCCGCAATCAGTCAGATAGGAGAAAAAATAGACTTGATGACGACTTCCGCACTCAAACAATGGGCATATCATCCGCAAGACGTAGAGTACTCGCGCGGTGACATCCCTACGAATCGTCGAAACATGGCTGCAAAAGCACCGGTGGTTTCATAGCCCAGGGCTTGGGCAGTCCCGGTCACGGACTCTCCAGCAATCAGCATCGGCACGGCCGAGAGAATCCGGGCTTGCTGACGCCACGTCGAGAGGGGGCAGCCGAGTTCATGAAGAGCGAGGCGTCTCAGAGTCCGAACTGATGCGCCGGCGCGACGCGCCAACTCGTCGATCCGGTGCTCTTCTCCAGGCCGGGCCAGTATGCCGGCACAAACGCGCGCTAGGCGGGGGTCTGAGGGCATCGAGAGGGCGACACCTTCCGGGTCGAGATCGGCGAGTTCATCGACCAGCACGGCGGTCAGGCGGCCATTACGTTCTCCATCGCTTGCGGCGCATGGATCGAGCATGCGCAGGATCAACTCCCGTACCAGCGTTGGGACCACGAAGCCGCGAGGCACATCGCCCAAGAGCCGCTGGGCGCAAGCCGTTTCGATGTAGAGCGTCCGGAGCGACACGTCTCCCCGTGCTCGGAGTGCATGCGCCAGCCGCGGCGGGATCCAGAGGGCTCGCTGAGGCGGGACGAGCCACAGGCGCTGAGCCGCCCGGATCTGCATGACGCCGGCGGTGGCATGAATAAGCTGCCCGCCGACATGGCAATGCTCGCCGACGACCGAGCCATCCACATAGTCGCGCGCAATGGCGTGGAGGGACATCGCTGACGGCTCGTCACGCGTGGCCATCGACGAGATGAGTACGGAACCAGTCACGAGCGGCAGCACTGGTTTGCTCGAAGAGCTTGACATAGGGATCGAAATGGCCTCCGGCGAGCAACATCAGATGCTTGGGTGGGAGCGCCCGCTGGTAAGCTTCCAGGCAGAGTTCCGTGGCCGTCAACAGGTCGTGGTCGGCTACGATCATCAAGAGTGGGGTGGGGCTGATACGGGCGATATGGATGGCGGGTTCGTTCTCGCGCGCCAGTTCAGCGCTGCGGAGGGTGAGTGTGTTACGCCAAGTTGGCGCAAAATCTCGGGTCTCGGTGAAGAAGACATAGGCGTCGCTGCCGGCCATCGCACACCCTTCATGCGGATCGTTCGAGACGGCCGGGAAGGTCGCAGGCTCCTCACCCCTGAAACGCGTGGCACGATCTGCGTCGAGCCGGGAGAGCAACGCCGGCACGAGATCAGCACGCGTGCGTCGAAGTGCTGAGCAGTAGCCGCTTATCGTCGGCACTTGACTGACGACACAGCGGACGCGCCGATCGAGGGCAGCAACCTCCAGCACATGGCCTCCGCTGTAACTTGTCCCCCATAGGCCGATGCGGGCGGGATCGACCCAAGCCTGGGTCTCGGCAAAGCTGATCGCATCGCGATATCCGCGTCGCTGCAGGACGGGATCGGCTTCCTGCCGGGGCAGCCCGTCGCTGGAACCGAAGTTGGCGTGATCGTACACCAGCGCGCCGAGACCAGCGGCAGCAAAAACCTCCGCGTAGTGGTCGAGATATTGCTCCTTCACCCCTGACAGGCCGTGCGCCATGACAATGCAGGGATGGCTCTGCGCCTCGCCTTCTGGTTCGTAGAGCCAGCCGCGCAAGTTACGGCCTTCGGAATGAAACTCGACATCGCGACGCATCTGGGATCCCCACTTGAGAAAGGATCATCTATGCCGCTTCGTCGGATGGCCGGCGTCGCCTGATCGGCCAGAAAGGACGCTGTATCGGCCAACATCATGCCGGACCTATCGTAGCGGCGGATGTCCGCTATCAGGCTCGACAAACAGCATCCTGAACGTCTCCGTCAGGTCGGAGGCGAAACGTCCGCTTCTGGCCGAAAGGCCAGAGTCCGGAAGCCACCCGCAGGCGAAGTTGCCCCATCTTGCCCTCCACGGCAGGGTGGGGATGTGAAGCACACGGAGTATCGGATGACGTGGCGACTCCATTGGCTTGAGGCATCCGGCGATCTGGGGCCCTGGCGTAGCACCATCGCTGATGAGGTCGAGATCGCTCGAAAGGCCGTAGCGGGCGTGCTACCTGTGCCGCCGCTCGACATCCTCGTGCAGCGCCTGCCCGGCGCGGTGATCCCGGAGACCGGCACGACGGGACAAGCCATGCGCCCTGGTCTGTTCTCTCTCGCCATCGACCCCGACAACCCGAACTTCGCGCACTCGCTGCAAAATGGGGACCTGCGCCAGACCGTGGCGCACGAGGCCCACCACTGCATGCGTATGGCCGGTCCCGGCTACGGCTGGACCCTCGGCGAGGCCCTGGTCAGTGAGGGCTTGGCAGGCCAGTTTGTGAGCCGCCTGTTCGGCTCGCCACCCGCGCCGTGGGAATGCGCCGTGACCGATGAGGTGCTCGCGGCTCACCTGCCGGACAATGCGACGCTCGCCGGCGACGGTCACGACCACCGCGCGTGGTTCTTCGGCTTCGAGGGACGGTACCCGCGATGGCTCGGCTACACCCTCGGCTACCGGATCGTGGGCGACTGGCTGGAAGCGGGGGCGGACACCGGTGGTGAAACCTGGGTCAACATCCCCGCCCACGAAGTCATCAAGGCCGCACGCGGACGAACGCTGTCAAACCTCTGAGCCGACGAGCAGCATGGTTCGCTTTCCACCCTTTTGGGCATTCTGGCCGCCAGATTGAATGAGTGTCATGGTCGGGTGAGGCTCTTGCAGCACCGGGGCCATCCCATGGAGCGCAAGTGGCGTCTGAGCGGATGATCCTTCGTCCAGCCGAAGAGAGTGATGTGCCCGCTCTCGTGCGCCTGCTGCGGCGCTCCTGGCTTGTCACCTGGGCCCCTGAACTTCCGTTCGAGGCGGTGGTTCAAACCTTCGCTTCGTTCGACCCTGCACGGCTTCACGCCGAGAAACAGTGGCGAAGCTTCATCGTCGCCATCCGGGACGACGTGCTGATCGGGATGATGCAGGTCGAGGACGATCAGATCGCCGACTTGCACGTCGATCCTGCCTTTTGGAACGAAGGTGCTGGCTCGAAGCTGCTCGACGCCGCCGAGCGGCAAGCCGCACGCATTCATCACGTCGTGCGTCTAGAGGTGCGTGCGTTCAATTCCCGAGCACGCGCCTTCTACGCACGTCATGGTTGGAGAGAGGTGCGCAGCTATGCCGGCATGGAGTGCGGGAGCCCTGTTGAGAATGTGGAGATGCAGAAACGCGTCAAAGCCTAAGGCAGAACGTCCGCCCCGCATTGCGACGGTTTATCAGGCGCCAAACGTCAGATTTTGACGACAGCGAAGACCAACACATCCCGTCGCCGGGAAGGGCAGGTGGGTCCGCGGCCATACCATGTCCCGGCGGGGGGCATCTCGGCCCCCGCGCCGAAAATTGCCCGGATCAGACCACCAGCAGGTCCGAGGCGGTCAAGTCGGGCTTGCCGAGAAGGGTCGCGAGCAGCACCGCATCGTGGTCGGTGCCGGAGCCGTCCGCGTCGTAGAAGAGATGGCCCTTGGCCGCGTCGTAGAGGATGCGGTGGTCTTCCGTGGTCGCGGCGCCGACGGCGAAGGCCTCGTCCGATAGGGAGCCGGGGGTCAGCGCCGTGAAGACGCTGGCATCGAGGGCGAGCCTGTCTTCGCCGTGGGTGAAATCGACGATCCGGTCCTTCTTGCCGGCGGGTAGCGTATCGAACACGAAGGTGTCGGCACCGGCGTCGCCGCGCATGACATCCGTTCCCGCGCCGCCTGTCAGGATGTCGTCCCCGGCGCCGCCGAACAGCCGGTCGTCGCCCGCGCCGCCGAGGAACTGGTTCGCCCCGGCATCGCCCCGCATGGAATCGGCGAAGGCCGAGCCCTTGACGATCTCGAAGCCGGAGACGCCCCCCGTGCCCGTGGCCCGGCCGGTTTCGAACAGCACGCGCGCCGATGCGCCGAACTCCGAGTAGTCGAGCGTGTCGGTGCCGTCGCCGCCGAGGCTGAGGCCACGGATGGCCGAGCCCGTCTCGATGGCTAGCGTGTTGTCGCCGGAGCCGAACTGGATCGCGGTGCCGCCCGAGCCGATGATGCGGCCGGCATTGACCACCACGTCGTCGAGGGCACTGACGATCTTGATGGCAATGCCCGACCCGCCGTGGATGAGCCCCGCATTGTCGATGCTCGTGAGGAACGGCGCATCCCCCTGCGACGAGTCGTCGATCAGGATTCCGAGGCCGGCGCCGTAGATCCGCGCGCCAGCGAGATTGACGATGTCGCCGCCGCCCGCCGCGATGCCTTCGGCGGTGTTGGGCAGCCTGTCGGACCCCGTGCCGCCGGCGCCGAGGCCGCGAATGGTGCCATGATTCTCGATTGTTGCACGGAAATCGATGTCGATCCCGTCGCCGTCGCCGTCATTGATGCCGTCCGGGCCGCCGCCGTCTTCGGAACCGGGCGTCGCGCCGTTGACATCGGAGCCGGCCGCATCCGCGAAGGTGCCCGTGATGATTCCGTGATTGATCACGGTCGCGGTGCCGTCCGAGCCGATGCCGGAACCGTTGCCGCCGAGGATGCGGGCGCCGGCCTCGTTCGTTACCGTGGCGACGCTGCCCTCGCCCATATTGACGCCGTGGCGGTCGCCGAGGATGGCGCCGCCGGCATCGTTGCGGATCGTCCCGCTCGCCCCGTCCTCGAACTGGATGCCGTCGGCACCCTGAACGTAGCCGGTGGCGGAACCGCCCCGGATGGTGCCGCTATTGACGAGATCCAGCGTCGCGCCGATCCGCACGCCGTCCGAGACCAGGGACAGCAGCGAGCCGGCATTGTCGATCTCGGCGAGGAACCCGCCCGTGGTCGAGGCGAGGTCGAGGGCCTGGCCTGTGCTGGAGACGATGGTCGAGCCGCTATCCGTGGTGATGGTGAGCGTGCCGGCGGCGACGGTGCCGTCCTGGATCTGAACGGCATCGTCCCCGGCGCGGATGGCGCCGCCATTGTCGATCGTCGCGGTCAGGGTCGCGCCGATTTCGCTCTCGAAGCGGATCGCGCGCCCCCCGGCGGTGTTCTCGATCAGGCCGTCATTGTGGATCTCGGCGCCGTCCGGGGCGACCTGGAAGCGCACGGACTGAGCATTGGCGGAGACAGACAGGGTTCCGTCCACCTGCAGCGTGTCGGCGCCCGCAAGGGTGAAGCGAGCGGTCTGCGTCGTGCCGTTCGCGACGGAATAGGCGGTCATGCGGTCTCATCCTCGGCCGGACGCGTCCGCGGACGAGCGGACGTCAAATCACCGGCCGTGGCGGACATTAGGGGGGTCGGATGACGCTCGAACGACGGTGCGCGTGGCGGTGGATTTTCGCGCATTCCGGGGGAGGCGCGCCCCTACACCACCGGCACGCCGCGGCCCTTGGCATGCTCGGCCGGCTCCACATGGATGACGACGACGGCCCCCGCGATGGCGCCCTCGATGGCACTCTCGAGCCGGTCGCAGATGTCGTGCGAGTCCTTCACGGTCATCTCGCCGGGCACCACGAGGTGGAAATCGATGAAGGTCGCCTGTCCGGCATGCCGTGTGCGCACGTCATGCGCCTCCAGCGCCCCCTCGCCATGCTCCGAGATCAGGGCGCGGATCTGGGTCACCATCTCGGCCGGAGCCGCCTTGTCGAGAAGGCCGCTCACGGAATCGCGCACCATGGTCCAGCCCGACCACAGGATGTTGAGGGCGACGAGGCCGGCGATGAGCGGATCGAGGATCAGGGTTCCGGTGAGGGCCACCAGGGCGACGCCGACCAGAACGCCACCGGATGTGAAGACATCCGCCATCACATGGCGGGCATCGGCCACCAGGGCGGGCGAGCGCCAGACCTTGCCGCGACTCAGGAGCGCCATGGACCAGGCGGCATTGATCGCCGTCCCCACCGCGCTGACGGCAAGGCCCAGCATCGGCGCATCAAGGGGTTTCGGGTCGAGGAGGCCGTAATAGGATTCACGCAGGATGAGGATGGCGGCCACGATGATGAGGGCCCCTTCGATCACCGCCGAGAAATACTCGGCCTTGTGGTGCCCGAACTGGTGGTCCTCGTCGGCGGGCGCGGCAGCCACGCGCAAGGCGATGAAGGCGAAGGCCGCCGCCGCCACGTTGATGATGCTCTCCAGCGCGTCCGAATAGAGCGCGAGACTGCCTGTGAGCCAGTAGGCGGTGAATTTGATCGCCATCACGAGAAGGCCGATTCCGGCGCTCGCGAGGGCGGCTTTCTGTGTGCGGTCCATTTCCGGTGAGAATCCGTGACGGGCCCGGCGAATGGCGGGGCAGGGCGTGGCGCGCCCTGCCCATACGATCATCCCCATCCACAAGGCCACGGCAAAGGTTGAACCCGCCGGTGAAGGGTTTAGTCGCTGCTATGTCTGGGGTTCGATCTCTTGCGATGCCGGCGCGGCCCCCACGCCGCGATCCGCCTCTCGCTGGGCAGAGCGGGCGCTCTGCGCGCGCGCGCGCTCGGCCTTGCGCGCGTAGCTTCGGGCCATCCAACCCCACCGGGCATTGGCCGCCATGACATCGAGACGCTGGGCCTCCCGGTCCCAGTAGGACATCAACTGCGAGTCCAGCGTGATCCGCCGGCGAGGAACCTTGGCCTTGGGGAGGGCGGTCTTGAAGGTGTCAGTCATCGCACGAACCGAATCTAAGCCAATTTGGCCGGCCACAACGCAGACTCGCGCCGACGCGGTCAAGGTTGTTTTCAACGTAGACCTGTAATCGTGCGGCCCGGTGGAGGAAGGCGGGTACATGAAAAGCGGCGATGATATGGGTTTCGCCTGTCAGGCCCTTCCGGCGACTTGGCCGTCATCTGCATGTCTATGTCCTGCATGTCTATGTCCCGCATCCACAATGCGCGACGGCCGCTTCCCACTTTTCCAGACGGAGATCCGCCGGCCATTGATCCCGAGCCCTGAACCGTGCTGTTGGCGCCCGATGCGCGTCGACCTCTTCGATTTCGATCTGCCCGAATCCAGCATCGCCCTCAGGCCACCCCAGCCCCGCGATGCCGGGCGAATGCTGGTGGTCCGGCCGGGCGATGCGCTAGAGGACCGCGCGGTGCGCGATCTCGCCGACCTGCTGCGGCCGGGCGACGCCCTCGTCTTCAACGACACCCGTGTGATTCCGGCCCGCCTTCACGGCATCCGTCACCGCTCGGAATCGCCGGGGCTGCGGATGGAGGCCATGCTGCACCTGCGCGAGGCAACCGACCGATGGCGCGCCTTTGCCCGGCCGGGCAAGCGTCTCGCCATCGGTGACAGGGTGAGCTTCGGGCAGAGCGAGCAGGGCGCAGCCTGCTCCCTGGGCGTTCTCGATGCCACCATCACGGAGAAGGGGGAGGGCGGCGAGATCGTCCTGCGCTTCGATCTCGCCGGCCCCGCCCTCGACGAGGCCATCGTGCTGGCTGGCGAATTGCCGCTCCCGCCCTACATCGCGGGCAAGCGCAGCACTGACGCGCAGGACGCGGTGGATTACCAGACGGTCTATGCCCGGCAGGCCGGCGCCGTTGCCGCCCCCACCGCGGGCCTGCATTTCTCCGACGAGCTCCTGGCACGGATCGACGCCGCCGGCATCCTGCGCCATTGCGTGACGCTGCATGTGGGGGCGGGCACATTCCTGCCGGTCAAGGCCGACGATACCGACCACCATCGCATGCATGCCGAGATCGGCTTTCTCGATGAGGAAACCGCGGATGCTCTCAACCGGACGCGAGACGGGGGAGGCCGCATCGTCGCGGTGGGGACCACGGCGCTGCGCCTGCTCGAGAGCGCGGCGGACGAGAATGGTAGGCTTCATGCCTTCTCCGGTCCGACCGAGATCTTCATCACGCCTGGCACCCGCATCCGCGCGGTGGACGCCTTGATGACCAATTTCCACCTGCCGCGTTCGACCCTCTTCATGCTGGTCTCGGCCTTTTCCGGGCTGGAGACCATGCGGGCGGCCTACGCACATGCCATCGCGGCCGGCTATCGCTTCTATTCGTACGGGGATTCGAGCCTGCTGTTTCCAGCCCGATCCGAGTGACGCGATAATCTCCCTCCCGCGGATGCCCGCAGTGTCACGCTCGCGGAGAGGAGCGGGACGGCGGCGCGGCCCCGGCAGGCCGGTCATTCCTGGTGCGTCGTCATCATGCTTTTAGCCCGCTCGAACGCTTCGGGCCCGATGGCGAAGGGACCATCGAAGGGCCGCTCGTGGAGCGCGATGACACAGAGCGTTCCCACCATCGCCGTGGAGAAGATGGCGAGCGTGATCACCTGGGCGCGCGGCTTGTCCACATGGACGATACCGATGGAGATCAGCGTCAGCGTGCAGAGGAACAGCAACGTCAGCCATTTCGAATCGTCGTTCTTGCTGGCGCTCAGGGCGAGCCGCTCGCCCCGAGCTTCGCGAAGATTCATGATCGTGGTCATCAGCGCGGTGTGAGCGACGGCACCGGACGCCGTGGTGTGCACCGGGTCGGCGACCATCTTCATGAGCGCGCTGAGGGCCGCGCCCGCCTGGCTGGAATACGCCGTCCCCGTTCCCATCTTCGGAAATTCGTCGGTGATCACCGCATTCGCGTAGGCGAGGAGCGCCTTCTGGATGTCCGACATGTCCGAGACGGTGGCCTCGCTGAGGTCGTAGGCGGCGATCAGGTTCGCCCGCTCGGTCTGGACGATCCGCGATGCCTTGCCCTGCCGCTCCCAGGCATCGTTCGCCACGAAGCCGGTGAGCAGGGCGAGCAGGATGCCGATCGAACTGAAGAACGACGCGACGATGCCGCCGACATTGTTCAACAGATGCGCCCGCGTGGCGGGCACGTTCGTCAGGACGATCAAGACGATCGAGATGCCGGCGAACAGGCTTGCGAGTATGCCGATGATCAGTGCTAGCGGCTGATCGAGCCAGATCCCCATGAGCATCGCTATCCCTCGCGGTCGTTTGGTGAGTCGGCCGGGACGGACAAATCCCGCTCGGAATCTCCGGATAATGGGAGGATGCGATAGCGCCGGTCGGCAGTGGCGACCAGAGGCGCGGTCAGCTTCCGGACTGTGCTGATGACCGACCGCCTGTAGGAGGCTCGCATGTTTCCGTTTTGCGGCGCGGAGCTTTAAAGACCTGGCCCATGTCCGACACTGCCTCCCTCCGAAACGCTACATCCGACCACTTCGGCTTCCGCGTCGACGCCACCGACGGACAGGCCCGCACCGGTGCAATCTCGATGCCGAGGGGGACGATCCGTACCCCGGCCTTCATGCCCGTGGGGACCGCGGCGACGGTCAAGGCGATGTATCCGGGCCAGGTCCGGGATCTCGGCGCCGACGTGGTGCTCGGCAACACCTATCACCTGATGCTGCGTCCCGGCCCGGAGCGGATGGAGCGGCTCGGCGGCCTCCACCGTTTCATGAACTGGCCGCACCCGATCCTCACCGATTCGGGCGGTTTCCAGGTGATGTCGCTCTCCGCCCTGAGAAAGCTCGACGAGCAGGGCGTGACCTTCCGCTCGCATGTGGACGGGTCGAGCCACCATATGAGCCCGGAGCGCTCCATCGAGATTCAGGGGCTGCTCGGCTCCGACATCCAGATGCAGCTCGACGAATGCGTTCGGCTTCCCGCAGAGCGAGCGGCCATCGAGAGCGCCATGCGCCTCTCCCTACGCTGGGCCGAGCGTTGCCGGATCGCCTTCGGCGAAAAGCCGGGCAAGGCAATGTTCGGCATCGTCCAGGGCGGCGACCTGCCCGACCTGCGGGTGGAGAGCGCCAGGGCCCTGGCCGATCTCGATCTCAAGGGCTACGCCATCGGTGGCCTGGCGGTGGGCGAGCCGCAGGCCGTGATGCTGGCCATGATCGAGACGGTGGAGCCGCATCTCCCGGTTGGCAAGCCGCGCTACCTCATGGGAGTCGGCACGCCCGACGACCTGATGCGCTCGGTGATGCGCGGCATCGACATGTTCGACTGCGTGATGCCCACCCGCGCCGGCCGCCATGGCCTAGCCTATACACGCCATGGCCGGATAAACCTGCGCAACGCCCGGCACGGCGAGGATACGCGACCGCTGGACGAAACGTCGTCATGCCCCGCCGCGAGGGACTATTCCCGTGCCTATCTCCACCACCTCGTCCGCACCGACGAGATCCTGGGCATGATGCTGCTGACATGGAACAACCTGTCCTATTACCAAGACTTGATGGCAGGGATGCGTGCGGCGATCGCCGCGGGTCGTCTCGCCGATTTCTGCGATGAGACCCGCGAGGGCTGGGCGCGCGCCGAGGCCGAGCGCGCCGACGAAACCGTCTCCCGCTGATATCACCTTCAAGGGTGCCGGCACGCGGTTTGGTAGGGCCCCGGGCGAAGTCGACACCATTTCCGCGGGAGTGGCGGGACGGTCGCCATCGAGGGCGGCAGGACGCCCCCCGGCCGCGCTGTCCGTTTACCAGACCGCCGAGAGGATCATGACACGGGCATTCCCGCGTTCAGGGCGATCCAAGACGGAAGGCCTACCCAGCAAAAGCCAAACACCCCTCCGGCGCAGCCCGAGCCAAACCGTCGCGATGACATTGCCAAGCGCGGCACCGGTTGACCCCTCCACTCCAACCCCCTATTGCGAGCCACGCTTGCACCAACGGGCAGCCCGATCCCCATCGGGACCGGCCCACCGAGCAAGCGAGCGCGTAGCTCAGCTGGTAGAGCAACGGACTTTTAATCTGTAGGTCCTGGGTTCGAGTCCCAGCGCGCTCACCAATCTTTTCAACGGCTTAGTTGCTGGTCGCTAGTTTTGATAAACGCACTAGCAACCATATAGCTACCATCCCGTCGCGATATCCTCTACTTCCGCAGCCTTCTCAAATTAGCGTTCGCTACGGCCCTGCTGCGGCCGCGTCGCGGGACAAAAAAGCTACGCTATGTAACATCATCGGTTGTTGACCAATGACTTTTAGGTGATCTTTCGCGGTTCGGACTCAATGCCGCCAACCGATCGAACTCGGCAGCATTCTGTAAGTGGACGCTTCGGGACTCAGCGACTCGCGACTGAATTGCGTCATAAGTAGAAGTTGGCCGCCTGCCCAGAAGCGGACGTTCCGCATCCGACCCGGTCATTCGCATTTTTCGCCGAGATTTCTGAGAGCAAACGTTGAGTAAGCCGCACCTACACAGCTTAAATTAGATGTTTGGTCCCGGCATTTGGTGGGGCGGATTTGACCTGAATCTGCCGGGTTCGGCGGACCATGCCTTGCAGATGGCCTCGTAGGGCGTGAGGCCACGCAGCGTCTTCAGGCGGCGAGCGAAGTTGTAGGCGCTGACGAAGTCGGCCAAATGAGCGCGCAACTGCGTGTGGCTGTCCTAATGATAGCGTTTGACCGTCGCGTCCTTGATCGTGCGGTTCATCCGCTCGACCTGACCGTTGGTCCAGGGGTGCCGCGGCTTGGTCAGACGATGGTCGATATCGTTACGGGCGCAGGCGGACTCGAAGCTGTGGGCCCGGAATGTCTCGCCGGCTGCAATCGCCTCCTTGATGATGGAAGCGGCCGAGGCGATGTTGCCGGGCGTGGTGAAGTGGGTGCCGTTGTCGGTGAGTACGGTGTGCACCTTGTAGGGCACGGCCTCAATGAGATGGCGGAGGAAGTCGCCTGCCACCCTCCGCGTTGCTCGTCCATGCAGTTCCGCGAAGGCGAACTTGGTCGTGCGGTCGATGGCGACGAGCAGGTAGAGCCGCCCTTCGGCTGTGTGAACCTCAGCCAGGTCGATGTGGAAGTAGCCGAGCGGGTAGGCCTTGAAGCGCGACCGCTTCGGCTTGTCGCCGTCAACCTCAGACAATCGGCTGATGCCGTGGCGCTGCAGGCAGCGGTGAAGCGACGAGCGGGTCAGGTGCGGGATCGTGGCCTGGAGCGCGTAGAAGCAATCGTCAAGCGGTAGGAGTGTATGACGGCGAAAGGCTACGACGACCGCCTCGTCCTCGGGTGACAGCACCGTCGAACGCGGATCCTTCGGACCCGTGCGCTGGTCGGCGACCGAGGTCCGCTGCCTCCACTTGGCAACTGTCTTCTGGTTGATCCCGTAACGCTACGAGAGCGCCCTCAGGCTCGCTTGACTATGCTGGATCGCTCGACGGACTGCCTCAGTCGTCGTGGCGCTGCCGTGAAGAACCTGGCCCATAGCGCGTCCCTCCACTCCAACGTGAAGAATGCACCATCAAACCCTGGGATCAAACATCTAGCCGAAAGCAGTTTGTCCGCTCTGTGGCTTGCGAAGCGGAAGAGCGGACGTTCGGCGCGGTTCATGCGCCCGGTTTTGACGTAGGCATGGTGTTGCTCTCTCACACGGTTCGAGAGGCCCCGATGACCCGCCACGATCTGCTTCAACTGCGCCTGTACGCCCACACCGCCCTGCTGCAGCCGGAGCGCTCGTGGCGAACTAGGGCGACCCCGAGCCGTGCCATCGTCGCTTGGTTCGTCGACAATGCCGGACGCCTTGAATGCCCCCCACTGCCGCCGCTGGACCGCGTTGACGTCGAGCTTGGCCTGGGCGAAATCGAGGCGCGCACATGGACTGCGCTAAGACCCGCGGTCGCGACCCTAGGCGCCCGCCGCAGCATGACCCCGTCAGGGCTCGAGCGACGCTTGGCGTGGCTGTGTCGCACACTTTGCCTACCGGCCCCCGACGGCGCAATCCTCAAGCTCGCAGTCCGCGCGGCGCTGTTTCGCGCTGTTCACAGCTTGGCTTGCGCCGCGAGTGGATCGCATGCGGCTCGGGACGAAATCAACGTTGCCGGCCTCTCGGCGCTGCTGGCAGATCCCGTCGAGAGAGTGCGCCAGCGACTAAAGCCGTCGCGCCCTCTGCGCCTGCTCGGCCTCATCGAGGACCGCAACGGGGGCGATTTCGCGCCATCACGCACGGTGATGCACATCGCGCGGCTCAGCGCGAGCGGCGACGAGGCGCTGCGCAACGCGCTGCTGGGGCGCTCTACGCCGGCCGGTCTTGCCTGGGAGGACTTCGCGCACCTCGGTGAGCTGTGTGGGCTTGCCCAGTCACTCGTCGGCGCCGCCCTTTCCCGCCGTCGCAGGGGCGTGAACGTGCTCGTGCACGGCGCGCCAGGCACTGGCAAGACCGAGTTCGCCCGCGCGCTCTCCGAGCGCCTAGGCGCACGGGCCTGCTTCGTGGGGGAGGCTGACGAGCTCGACGCCGAACCTAACCGCCAGGACCGCATCGCGGCCTTCGCGGTTGCTCGCGCACTCGCTACCCACGCCGGCCGCATGGTGCTTGTGGTGGATGAAGCCGACGACATCTTCACGGGCGTTGACGAGGACGACGCTGGAAAGCGCCGGGGGTCCAAAGTGTTCATGAACCGCCTTGTCGAGACCACCGAGGCGCCGACGCTGTGGATTACCAACCACCCCGAGCGTCTCGGGCCGGCAGTGATGCGGCGGATGGCCCTAGCGATCCAAATGCCGGAGCCCGGCCGTGCGCGGCGCCGGGTCATGCTCGGGCGCCTCGCCGAGCGGCGCGGCTTGGCGCTCCCTCCTAGCGACCTCGACGACCTCGCTGCCATCGAGGCCGCCCCGGCCATCCTCGACGGCGGCCTGCGGGTGGCGCAGCTCACCGGCGGCGGGGTGCAGGCGGCGAGCCTCGCCGCGCGCTCGGTCCAGCAGACCCTGGCCGGGCGCGCGGCTCGGCCGCCGGGCACCGCCGCGCAGTTCGATCCCACCTTGTCCTCGGCCAACCTCGACCTCGCGCACCTAGCCGAGCGTGTGGCAGCCTGCCCAGGCCAGGCGCTGTCCTTCTGCTTTCACGGCCTGCCCGGCACGGGCAAGAGCGCCTACGCCCGCCACCTGGCCCGGTGCCTTGGGGTCGACGTGATCGAGCGCAAGGCCTCCGATCTCCTGTCGATGTGGGTCGGGGGCACCGAGCAGGCGATTGCAGCGGCCTTTAGTGAGGCTGCCGAGCGTGGCGCGATGCTCATAATCGACGAGGCCGACTCGCTGCTGCGCGACCGCACCGGGGCCCGGACCAGCTGGGAGGTTAGCCAGGTCAACGAGATGCTCGCGCATATGGAGGCTGCCCAGCACCCGTTCGCCTGCACGACGAACCTCATCGAGAGCCTTGACCCCGCGACCATGCGGCGCTTCCTGTTCAAGGTGGCGTTCCAGCCGATGGACCGGAATCAGGCGCGAGCCGCATTCCAGCGTTTTTTCGGGGCCGAGCCGCCTGGCGGGCTCGACCGCCTCGATCTTCTGACGGCGGGGGATTTCGCGCTGGTGGCGCGCAAGGCGGCGGTGCTGGGGGAGCGTGAGCCAGAACCCCTCCTCCGGCTCCTGGCCGCGGAGGTAGCGGTCAAGCCCGGAACGGTGCGTCGCCCGATCGGGTTTTTTGATTAAGGAGAACATCAGGATGGGTGTTGCCAGAGCGCGTGAGTTTGTCCTCCGGGACAAGCGGAAGACGATCCAGGCAGAGGTCGATCGCATCTGCAGACCGTACTGGGACGCCCCGGACGGGACCGACGGCGCGGTCCTGTCCGGTAAGATCAAGGCGGCGCTGGAGGCGGCCTACGGGGTGACGGTTTATCTTGATTCCGACGAATTCGAGGAGCAGCTCTCCGGTGCCATGGAACCCTCGGGCTTCGAGGCGGTTGGCGAACTCATCGCAAAGAAGCTGTTGGACCACGCTCCCCCCGCAACGAAGCCGACTTGGGAAGAGCCCTGGGGGCGCGGGTTCGGATGCCTTGATCTCGAACAGGGGCGCGAACAGGCGGCGCTGGGGCGCAGGCCATGAGCGGGACCGGCGAGCGAGCCAAGCCGCAGCCGACCGAACAGGGCGAGGAAGCACGTTTATGGGGTACCACCGCCGCTATCATGGCCTTCGATGTCGACGGCGGCGGCTCGCTCGCGTTCAAACATACGTCGGGTCAGATCGGCACACTGTCGGCTGAGGACAACCTGAACGGCCGGATGCGCCTTGTGAGCGAGCAGTTCGGTGAGGTCAGCGCCTACGATAGCGTCGAAGCTCTCGTGAGGGATGGCTGGTCACTCGACGAGAACTCCGACGTGTCACCGAACGGACAATGAAGCGTGTGCGAAGGGGTTCGTCCCCCCCGCTGCGCGGCATGCCTCACTGATATGACGTCAAGCGCTTGCCATGGGTCGCGCCAGCATTTTGCCCGTATCCCACACTCATGCGTTAGGCTTTGTGTTCGGTGAGACGTTCTGCTCTATCCCGTTCCCTTGCAGCCAGATGGCGAATTCAAGCTCTTCGAAATACCGACGATACAGCTCAGCGGACCGCCGTTCGACGGCGCTCTGGAACGCGGCGAGACGCGTTTCGTCCCAGCGGTCACCGGGCGTCGACGCGGCGAGCCACAGCCCGCGCTCAGCTGGAACCAGCGCCATCGCCGCCATGGCTGCCGCGCCCTCCGCCGTGAGGGCGGCATCGGCGAGGTACGGCACCTTAGACGGCAGCGGGGCGTCGCCATCGCCCCGGTTTATCGAGGCGTCAACGATCCGCATGTTGCCGATCCCGTTGCCGAGAAGGCTGCGCCATCCCCACATCGCCCTCGCGATGCCCGCCGAGGCTTCGATCCGGCCGCTCAGCCCGGCCCAGTGCGCGCCCCAATCGGCCTGGGGGCACAGGTGGTCGAGATCGTAAGGGAGATCGTCGTCCCGGTCCGAGAGCGGATCGTAGTGCGGGAATGCGGACGCTACGTAGTCGCGCTGCAGCCAGGGCAGCATCTTTCGTGCGGACCACCACCAAGCAGATGCAAGTGCCTCGTAGCCGACTGGCGCCTCATCGCGCGCGAAGCGCTCCTGCGCCGAGCGCCAGGCCGGCACCGGCGGGTCCGCGACGAGGAAGCGTGTCATCACGTCGGCGGGGAGCAGGCGGTTTGCGCAGCGCTCCCCGTCGACGTCGCCGATGAACAGCCGGTAGAGATGCCGACCGGGAAATTCGCAGGTTTGCTGGTGCTCTTGCAGCACCTTGAGCGACCAAGCGGCCGCCCGCCCGTCGTTATAGACGCACTGGCGCCAGAAGAGTGCAAAGCGGAGCAACTCCGAGCGCGCCGAGCCAAGGTCCGCAGCGGTTCGCCCGGCGCGTAGCCCACGCACTACCCAGAACAGGATAACCTGCCACAACTCCGTCGGCAATTCGACGAGGGCGGCACGCGGCAAACCGTTCTGGTTCGATCCGGCGACGGTCGCGTTGGAGACGGGCGCGTATTCAAGCAGCGTGCACGCTGCGCGGAACGCCTGGGTTAGGAGCGCCGAGTCGGCCAACCGCGCCGCCTCGCCGTTCGTCGGGATTAGCTGCGACAGCGCGTCCCGAAACGGCGCCGTCTCCAGGGCCCGCTCGCTCATCGTGCGTGCGAACCCAGCGACGTCCGGGAGGCCAGTCGCGCTGGCGGAACTCAGCGCGTTCGCGATGCGCAGGGCCGTGACGACAATCTTCGTCGGGGCCATGACCCGACCGACCGCCGCGTGAATCTCGAGCACCGCATTGTGTACGCGCGGGTCGTGGTGCTTGAGGATGGAGAACAGCCGCTCGTCGTTCGTTAGCGGCGTCCCGCCCGCACCGATCCGATCGAAGAGCATCAGCAGGCTCTCATGGGCAGCCTCCCCGCCGCCGGCGAAGCGGCGCGGATCGATGTGCATCAGCGCGACTTCGCCATCCGCGACGCGCTCGAACTCGGTAGCGAGCTCCGCCAGCGCCGGCCGGGTGTCCTCGCCCAGTGCCCGCGCTGCGATGAGCCTCGCAAGCCCGTCCGCGCCCGTGCCGGTCGAGACGTGAGCAGCGCGCCAGGCGGCGAGCAACTCGTCGAGACGATAGGTGCAGCCGGATGCCTTGTATGGCCGGGGCAGATCCCGCTGGCCGTCCGGTTCGGCAAGGAGGAGGTCGAAGATCTCGTGATCGTAGGCGGCTCGAGTCTCGCCAACCCCGCCGGGCGCGACCGTGAGAGCGACATCACCTTCGAAGTTAGCCCTCGCCTTCGCCCGATCCGAACGGGAGAGCTTCTGCCCGGTGGACGGTTCGTACCCGAACGGTTGGCTCGCGGAGGTCAGATGGAGCCTGTGCTTGGCCCCCGGCGCTAGGTCTATCCAGAGGCAGCGGCGGTCGAGGTCGGGGCCGCAGACGCCAAGCAGCATGGCCCGCGTCCGCTGCTGCCCGTCAAACAGGTCGAAACCCGCCCGCGCAATCGGCGCGATCCGGCCGTCGCTGCCGAAGTCCCGGCCGTGCGCGACATCATCCGAGCCGCGAGCCATCAAGAAGAAGCTGCCGATCGGCAGGCCGCGCAACAGCGAGTCCCAGAGGTCGACCACCTGTTTAGGGCGCCAGACCGCGCTGCGCTGGACCGGCGGCAGAGCGAGGAGCCCAAAGCGTTGGATGGACTCGTCCGTGCCTCCATCCGCCGCACCGCCCCCGCCGAGGCCAGCGCGCAGGACGGCGTTTGAGCTGCGCGCCCAGTCGAGAAATGCAAGGAGGTTCAGGCCTTGCACGGAGGTTCCATCGAATAGGCGATCGGTCATAACAACCTTGCTGCTTTGGAGGGGAGATACCGAAACGCGGTCGCGCCGGTTGGCAACGCAGACGACCAACTCAACGCACGACAAAATCGGACGAAGCTCCGGAAGGCGCGCTTAATCGTGTGCACCGGCCTTGGGGTGACGCCTTCTTGCGGGATGTCTGAGCTGATCGAAATGGCTCATGACGGAGGATCGGGCCCTTGGTCGAGTAGGCAGACGTAGGTTAGCCTTGTGGATGCCGGGATCTGCTTGCCCGCGTGTGGCGCAAGCCACGCACACAACGTTGGGCGGATCAGGGCCGAACCGAACCAGCACTGGCGGAACAGGAAAGGGTCGAGCGCCACCTGCCGCTCAGCTGGGAACGTGAGCGGATCACCGGCCTCGCGGACGCACGCCTCGCGCTGATCCAGCGATTTCGCGAAGTTGAGTAGATCGAAGCACGCGCAGGACACCAGGGCGTTCCAAGTCCAGCCCGAACCAGCATGGAGACCGGCCCAGTGCGTCCCCGTCGCCGCGTACCGTTGCAGGCGTGCAATCAGCTGATCCGCTGTCGTGGCGTGGTAGCGGATGTGATCGGCATGGTCCGCTTGGGCGATGTCCTCCCAGGCACACGCCTCGCGTACGAGCCGATCGTCCGCGACTGTCAGTGTCCCGACCAGCCGGCGGATGAGAGCACCGGCGCTTGTGAACGGTCCGATGCCGAGTTCGCGTAGGCGCGCGTCGGCATCGCTGTTGGCCACGTAATGCTCCCGTGCATCCCGTCCCAGCACGCGCTGCAGCGGGTATCGGTCCCGCCACGGGAGACCCTCGAGATCGCGCAGGATGCCGGCCATTCGAGCCACCGAATCCGGAACAGCAACGGCACTGGTTGGCTCACCTGATGCTGCGGTGGTAGGAATATATTGGGCGAGAAGCGCACCGGGCACGAAGGCGGCAAAGCCTAGGGCCTCGCGCCGGCTGGTCTGCCGGGCGGGCATGGACCGGATCGCGGGAGGCTCCGTCGCGGTTGCAAGATCCGCAGCATCAGTGTGCGGTTTGACCAAACCGATCTTCCAGATCCCCTCGACACGAGCCAGCGCGAACGTGGAGCACGGCCCTAAATCCGCGGGCGCGTGGGCCTCGCCGGCCAGCACCGCCGCGAGCGCATCATAAAGGCGCCGGGCCTCGGCCGCATAGGTCATCCCGCCCCGCTTGCGCTCGAGCGGGATCGCACGCGCAGCAGCCTCGACCCGCTCCTTAAAGACTTGTACCGCGGCTGCACCGATCTGCGCGCGGCACGGATCGGGCCTCCACGCCCACACGTCGTGCGAGATGCGCGCTGGATTCCCCCAGGCGCAGTGGCGGCGCAGGTACGTGAGGTAGAGTTCCTCGACGAAAGCGGAAAAGTCCTGCTCAGGAAGCCTGTTCCGCGCACATCGGCTAGGATCCTCGGCCATGGCACGGCTCACGGGGAGCGATCCGGCAGTGGTCCCGCGGACGGGTAGGCTTGGACCGGGGCAGGCTGGTTGAAGGCGACGATCACCATCGCGGTGCGGTCGGTCATGGCGCATGAGAGGATCCAGTCACAATCGGCATCCCACTGGATGACGGCGGCTGCGCAGGCGTCGAGCGCGGCGAGATCGATGGCGGCAGCGTCCGGCGCGGCGACGAGCTGGACCATCAGGCGGCCGCCATCAAATCCCGCGGCGGTCAGCTTGGCCACCGCCGATCCTGCGCTCGGCGTCCGCGCGGCCGGGAATAACGATTGCGCGCCCGCGTCCCGGCAAGCCTGGCTCGACGCCCGCCACGCGCTGCAGATCCCTGGCATCCGTCCCGATAAGCAGCCCGTTGCCGTGGGCGCAGGCGGCAAGGGCCTGTGCCACGGTATCACGGTCGTGCGGGCTCGTGGACACGCGCACGACCGCCGTCGTGCACTCTTGCGCGTCGAGGGAACAGTCCACGAGCGTCTCATCACACACGATGAGCAGCAGCTTGGGCGCGGGTGCATCAGAGCGATGCCCGTCCGCCCTCGCGGCGCCACGCGATAGCGGCCCGTGCACCACCATCAGTTCGGTCTTGTCCTCCGCGACAGGCGTGGTCGTCGGCGCGGCCCAATCTGGCAGGGGCCCGCCGATCGCCACGATCCGGACCCCCGCATTGTGAGCGTTGCAAGGACCCGACGCCTCCCACGCCCGGGTCGGTCCGTAGCGTCCGATGATCGGGCCAGCCGATATCATGTGCAAAGCTGGGTCGATGTCGGGCATGTGTCGTGATCCGGGTGGGTCCAGCGCAACGGGTAACTATGGGCCCCCGATGCCCACCGGTTCGGCGCGGCCGGCCTCTGGGGGATCCAATGCATTCCGTCCGGGCCGACTTTGGGCAGTGCTTACGACAGAACCGGACATGGGCTTGAGACGGATTGAGGTAGGGCGCTGCCACAGCCGCCGTCCCAGGGCTGTGCCCAGTTGCCGGCAGAACAGAGCCAGCCCGAACACCCAGGCGAGCGCGAAAAGAGCCGTTCGCATGAGCGCCGCCACTTCACGGCCTAGGACGAGGGCGGCGCGGTCGAGAAGCTTGAGCGTCGCGCGCGTCCGTGAGCCGAAGCGCAGTGCCAAGCGCTCCGCCCGTGCGATCTCCCCGGGGGTGTGGGCAATCCCGAGGACCTGCAGCACGCCCCGGGGACCCGCCGCAGTGTAGAGGCCGTAGACGTTGCCGCCGAGGTCGCGCAGGCCCCGCAGCGCATCGGGTCGGACCGCTGACCGAGCTCCCGCGGTCAAGCCCGCAGCATCAAGGCGTCCCCCCGCCCGGACCAGGACACGTACCGCCTCTGGGTCGACGGCAGCGCGTACCATGCGTATCAGCGCGGCCGCGAGCGGCGCGGGGAGGCGCCCAAGTTTGCGTGCCGTCTTTAGAATGGTCACGCCGGCGCGCAGCGGTGTGGCGGCGCCTGCGCTCGCGATAGTCGCCGCGTTCGTCGCTAGCCCCGCAATGGCCAGCCCCAACACTAGGGTGTCGCAAGCCTCGCCCCGTGCGCAGATCGGTCCCTCGCGCGCGATGTCCCGGATGTCGCCGAGCCCCGAGAGGTCGGCCACAAGCACGCCCGCGAGTCCGGCGGCGGTCTTGGCCTCGCCGGTGGCCACCCCCGTTGCAAAGGCCCGGGCCGCGCGATAGGTCCCCTCACTCCGCATCGCGGCGACTTGCGCACGGCGGTCTGGGTCGACCGCGACCCCATGTGCGTCGGCAAGATCAAGAAAGCTCTGAGCAAGGTCGTCGTCCTCGGCGGCGATCGCCGCATCGATTTCGGCCTCGACCCGTTCGAGGGTGAGCACTTGCGGCAGCCGAATAGCGGCAATCGCCGGGGGATTCTCGGCCACGGCGAGCAACCGCGCGGCCGTCCGTGCGCGCGGCACAAGGGGCAGGCCACTCCCGACGAGAGCGAGTGCGGAGATCAGGAGGAGGATCCACTCGCCGAGAAGTCTCACGCGCATCTCGGTTGCTCCCGTGCCCCCGTGCGGAGAGCTTTACTAGCTTGATCGAAGGTGCGCCCCGTCACCAGTCCGCGATCGGCAAAACCGCCCAACTCATGGCGCTCGCGCTCGAAAAGCACGCGCGGGACCACCAGCCGTTGGCGAACCTGTTATCCTTCGATCTGGGACATCGGGCCGGCACGCGCGGGGAGACGAGATGAGCAGGCGGTACGCCCCAGCCGAGCGGCTGCTGACACTCGGCCTGGCACTGGCCGATGCACGGGTTGGTTTGACGCTCGACGAGATGGCCACCCTGCTGGGCGTTGGCCGGCGCACAGCCGAGCGCCTGCGCGACGCCCTGCACCGGCTCATGCCGGACGCGATGCGAGAGGAGGTCCTTGACGACGGCACCAAGCGCTGGCGTGTACCCGCGGGGCGGTTGGCGACGCTGCAACCACCGAGTCGCGACGAACTCTTGGAACTACGCCTCGCCGCGGAGCGCGCCCGGCATCAGGGTCTGCGCCTTGAGGCCGAGCGACTGACTAGCCTCGCGTTGAAGCTTGAGGCGGCGCAGACGCGTGGGGCGTGGCGTCCGGTTGAGGGAGATCTCTCTGACTTGCTGCGGGGGACGGGCGCGGTCGTGAGACCGGGTCCGGAGGAGAGCCTCGAACCGGCCATCGTCGCGGGGCTGCGGGACGCGTTTCTCGCCAACCGCGTGGTTCGGCTCGTCTACCGCCGCCGCGACACGGCCGAGCGCTCCTTCCCGCTACTGCACCCCTACGGTTTCCTCACCGGGTCACGCGCCTACCTCGTCGGCTTCAATCCGCACCCGGAGGTGTGTGAGCATCGGTTGTACGCGATCGGCAACATCGAACGTCTCACCCCAATGGAGATCGGGTTCGTGCGCGACGAGGGGTTCGACCTCCAGGCCTTCGCCGCCCGCTCGTTCGGTGCGTTCTGGGACGGCGAGCGCTTCGACGTGGTTTGGCGCTTTTCGGCGGCAGTCGCCGCCGACGTGCGCGGCTTCCGGTTTCATCGCGATCAGCGGGTCAGCGAGGACGCGGCCGGGCGGGTAACCGTCTCGTTCACGGCATCTGGTTTGACAGAGATGGCGTGGCACCTCTTCACATGGGGAGCCCACGTCGAAGTCATTGCGCCCGAGGCGCTCAAGGTCCGCTATCGCGCGTGCCTTTCTGAGGCGCGTGACGCTCTCGGCACCGCTGATGCCTAAGCGTGTTGGCGGGCGGGACGACCTAGCTGTAATGAACGCGGGTGAGTCGATGAAGACCCCGACGACCCGCGCGATCGAGCGGACAGACTAGATTCCCTCCAGCGATGCATGCCGTTCAAGCGCGCATCCGTAAAAATAGGAACGGACCTCGATCGTTCGGCGGAAAGCGGGCGTTCCGCATCCCACCCATCCTGGTCGTCCAGTTATGTGGAGAGCCCTAAAGCGGACCTTCCCTTCTTCCGCAAAGGGTCAATTCGAGACATCTGCCTATATCACATCGAAGGTCCGCTTATCGTATACCAAGCCTCGAAGCGGAAAAGTCGCTTCCGACTACCACCGGCCGCTGATACTACTCGACAGGGTGCCCTGCAGCGGACCTTACCGAAACCTGACACTTGCCATCTGAAGCATTTAAGCGTGCCCCGCTTAACGTATAATAGTCCATCACCCTATATTTTATTTTGGCAGATCGAAAAACTAGCGACAATTCCAAGCATTATGGATCGAACCTGATCTTCTATATGATGACATCACATACACTCAACGCTGAGGGCGAAATTAATATTATATAATTTGAGGCATACCCCAAATAGGGAAATATCATGTAAAGGGCCCCATCAGGTTCTGCGACCTGATGGGGACGAGCAATGTAGGCTCATTCCACGAGTTTACTTGAATGAACGACCCTTCTTATTTCGCGAAAATTCCCGAAGTGCGGCACGGTCAACCGCCCACATACGCACCTTCGATGAGGTAGCAGAGTTTCCTATGCGTATTTGATGCGACCTCGTAGCATTACCGCTCACCAACAAAAGTTTAAGGGCATGCATCTTGGAACGCAAAGCGCCAGGATCAACGCTCGGCTGGATCAAAGCTGCAGCATGCTCTAGGTCGATCAAGTGAATTGCCTGGCGCCGGTGGCGCTTCCGAACACCAACGGCATCACCAGGCAGTTTCCCATCACAACCGACCATTTTTATGTCTGGAAATGCTCGGCGTCGACGTGCTTTCCGACTCAAATTCCGCAAAGCAGCATCAAGATTGTAGGATTCAGGGTCTCGCGCTCGCGCCGCTTCCCTGTAGAGACAGCGCAACGATCGGAGAGGCCAGTCTTTAGGCCACGGCAAAAGTCCGTTCGCGATCCCGAGACGCCCCGCCGCGTAGAGGAGACCAAATTTCTCGGCGACTCGTCTATCCTTGGGAATAGAGTAGCGGGCAACCTTCTCAACAAATCGAGAAATATCCCTTCTTACTTTCTTCGGGTCTTCAAGCTGGAGAAGTGCATCGATCCAGGCCGGAAAAAGCACGCCATGATTAGAACGTATTGCATCTGAAATCCCGTCGGCAAGAGATTTTGAGTCCAGTATTTTTTCTTGCGTACCGCGTACAGAGAACCCAAACACCCCTCCTTTTTCGGAGCTCGGGCACATAAACTCTATAAAACGAACGTCCTGACCATTGCGACGTTTCCCCGCGCGTTTCGCAAGGTCTGCCATGCACTCAGGGCCTGAGCTAAGGCCGAAGCAGGAATATGTTAGCTGTGGTCGTCCGCCCCTTTGAACAGCTATCGTAAGCGATTTCGACGCGCCTGCTGGGACGCGCGTTCCGATTGCGGCCGCCTTATTCAGAAGCTCAGCTTCGCTTAGACCAGAGTTTTCCATATCATCGAGAACTAAAACAAGACTGTTCCGCGTATAAGCTGCTTCAGGGACGGCAGGAAGGGTAATTTCCCAGTCAAATATAGCATCCGGGGAGCCAAACACAGATGCACAAATACGTGCGCAGGTCGTCTTGCCGCAGGTTGTAGGACCGACGATATGAAATATCCCAGTTTCCGGAATAAGCTGAATTTTAGAGCGTTCGCGAGTATAACTCAACAGGGAAGATGCAAGCGGGAGCAGAACCGCAAGTGTCGCAACCGGAGAATGCAGAGCTGGCTTAAGGACGTATTTTTGATAATTTGCTAAGCATCCAGCGCGTTGATCAAAAAAGTCGCTCGACGTCGTCTCATCCCAAGTATACCTCTTTTTTGCTCTTCCAAATTGCTTAGTCGGCATTACGAAGCCGCGCCCTTCTTCAACGAACCCCGGGCAGCTTGTCGCAATGAGACGCCGCTTTTCGGCCTGGCGAATGAGTTCGGCAACAAATGAGTAACTGTCTGAGGTAGGATAGGCCGCATCGTAGCTGTCGAGCAATCGAACGATTCTCCGGGTATCGGCTCGGTCTTCATTTCCAATCATCACAGTACGTTTTTCGTCCGACCTGGTTGGATATTGGATTCGGATGACAACCCCTCCTGTGAGAGCATGACGTACAGTTTGAGACCGCCAATGTGTCATTTCTTGACGAGCCGTTGAGTGGTGGGAGGCTGGCATCGGGTTGGTTGCATCGGACGGATGGCGCGCAAGCTTTTTCTGAGAAGTCATCATTCGGGCTCCAGGAGTGTGGGCGTTCGGGGCAGCGACGTCGGCGGTTTCGCTGAGGCAATGAGGCACAGATGCCTCATTGCCTCAGCGCCTCAGCACTGCAGATCGAATTGACATGATGCGGTTTGACGGGGTGTGCCGACTAAGAGCGCAGGCCAGTGCAGTTCACTCAGTTTCTAAAGGGATCCACCGCATTCCCTTGAGAAATGGGTGGTGCAAGGGCCAACAGGCAGACCAAGGAATTTCACTGCGCCAAGGTCTGCCTGTCGTCATTGGAGGCTGATCGCAATCAGCTTGGTCTCGCGTCGAGCATCACGAGTCGCCATCCCTTTTCGGCACGACGGAACTCAAGGCCGTGAAGCAGGATACGACCTCCGAATCCAAGGGCATCCATCGCCAGCATCACCTCGATCTTTTGGTGTGCTAGGAGGTGACGCTCACGGGTATTCCGACGCCTAGGCGTCCCGTTTTTTGACGCCCCTGCCAGAATGGTTTGGCGACGATGGAAATCACGCTTCAAGCCATAGGCGATCCCGCGCCGGGAACCGTCGAATTGCTGAAGGTGAACCGGCTTTGGATTGGTAACAGAGTCTCGACGGAAAACGTCACGCATGACTTCCTCCGCCCCCCTCATGGATTCAGCCTCTGCGATGCCCCATGCGTGTGGTTGCGCCTGGCATGCTTTCCCTGGCTGATAATTGAACGACAGATCAAATCCCCAGATCGCCCACTGGAAGCCGGCGGTCTGCATCACGTTGTTAAGGCGGTGGTTGAGGTACTGGAAGGGGCTGGACGGTAGCTGGCCTTCCTCGAACCGTAGGTCGGGAATGACAGTGGCGTTCACCAACTCCCCGCTGTGAGCACGAATGAATCGCTTCACCTGTCTCACAAAGAAGCGCTGACCAGCCCTCATGCATGCCGGACACGCGGGCGAACGACAGGGGCTTTTAGGCCTGCAGCGCATGATCCGCCGCCTGAGAGCCTTCGCCAACGGAAGACGCCGACCGGGGCGCTTGAGTTGCTTCACGACCTTCTGACGAGCGACCTCGGCATCAGCGGCGGAAGGGCATGGGTTCTTACCTTCGTTCCACTTCGGCCCATTGTCCCCATGCCAACGCCCATCTCGGATCGCCTCACAAATGATGTCCGGCTTCCGCGGCTGAAAGTTCTCGAACAGGCCCATCACAGCCCCCTATTGCTGGTGGACGTGCGAACGTCGCGATCAATGAAATCTGCAAGATCGTGATCGCGGTAGCGGATGCTTTTTGCACCCAACTTTACGAAGACCGGGCCGTCACCACGGCACCTCCAATTACGTAGGGTCTTCACCGCCACGTTGAGAAGGGCCGCGGCCTGATGCTCATTAAGTAGTTTGCTTGTTCTCTCTCGAGGAAACGGGATGTCGTGATGCTCATGAACGAGCAATGGCTCTGGATTCGTCGGGAAGACTGTCATTTTGTGCTCCATTTGGTGCACTAAATATTGACAGTATGGATTCATCGTTTTGACGGAATCAGCCGTCTTACTAAGGATACTGGTTGATCGTAAAATGCTGAGATATAAGGAGTTTTTTAGCGTACACGAACAAAATGACGCACCCTCCAAAAACGCCTGACAGCTCAAAAGACCTGTTACAAATGGTCCAGCAAGTGGTGTTACAAGAGGGCAACCTGGAGGGTGCCGAATGCCGAAAGATTTTGACGATAAAGCTAGAAGGCGAGCGATCTTCCGCAGGGATTTGAAGCGCGACCAGATCCGTCATCGGCGACAATGGCAGGATCGGTCACTTACAGTTCGTCAAGCTGCGGAAAAATATGACGTTAGCCCCACGACCATTCAAAAATGGAGGAAGCGTGGAACGGTGGAGGCATTGCCCCTTGGACCCCGAAATCCCCCGCGCGTCCTTACAAAAGAGGAGCGAGATCTAGTAAAATCTTTCCACCGATGCTTTCGTTTAAGTCGCCAGGACACTCTTGATGCCTTGCTTCCACTGATTCCCAGCCTGAAACTTTCTACAGTAAAAAGGATCTTAGTTCGGTTTAAGTCAACAAAAAAAGTCGAACTCGACCTTCTCAAGTTTCGAGAATGGGGCCTCAAAACAGGATTCATAGATTTCCTAAATAAATACGCTCAATATCTTGACAATCAAAACGGTAAATCGAAGGCTGCAGACTGGCGGTAGCGGTCATAAATTTGGCGGCACATCCGAATCAAGCAGGTAGTATTTGCTTATTAACTAGAAATTCTAATCATTGCCAGCAGGCTGTTCTTACACAGATCGATCCCGAGTATCGCGTTGGCCATCGTTCTGCTCCTTCCCTCATGTGAGCCACCCGCAAACGTAGCAGCGCAGAACGGTGAGCGGCGAGCCATTGCATTGAGGCTTCGGCACTCAGGCGAAAGTATAGCTGTCTTGTGAAGCTTTCCCGCTAAATTATCTGAAGCCGAAAAATGATACCGATTTGTTCCTACGCTAAGATAGCTGCCTCAGCACAGGGTGTGGGCTCGTTGGTCGACGCACCGATAGTTCAAATTCCCTGTCCGCCTCGGGACCGCTCGGCCCACCGCTCCAGGGCCGTCACCATGCTGCTAGCGCCCCGGCCTGACACGTACTCGATTCGCTCGCGCACTCCGTTGAATGCGTGGAATACCGCGTGCTTGTTTACGGCCCACGCGAACAGAATTACATCCGCCGTGCGCGCCGCGTCGGTGGCCGCTCCCGCAACCTCCTCGCACACGATAAGGACCTCCGCGGAGGTGCGCTCCCGCAACTCATCGCGGGCGACCTTAGCCGCGCGCTCGTTCAGCGAGACGATAGCTACGCGGTTCGCCGGCAGATCCTGCAAGGGGTCGACTGCGGCTGCCTCGTTTAGCGTCGCTGGCACCCCGAGGTATTCGTTCAATGTCGAAAGCTCAAAGCCAAGTCTTGCACCAATGCGCCGCCACAAGGCGCGCTCGCCAGTCGAAAGCCCGCCCGAGTTGCGGCGGATCAACTCAGCCCCGTCAGCCCAAAGCGACGCAGCAGCGTCGTGAGCGGTAGTTCCGGGGGCAGCCATCTCGTCGAGGGTTTCGAGGGCGTCTAGTAGCCAGGGTAAGCGCACCCGAACGGGCGAGGCCTCCCACCACGACCGAATGGCGGTGACGGCCTCGCCCGCGGCCGTCGGGCCATTGTGGAGTAGCACGGCCTGCGCCAGAGCGAGTAGGAGCAGGCCGTCGGGCGCGAAGGACGATTGCCTTCGGCGCTCAGACCAGATTGGGAGGAGCGCGCCGTAGACGGCGCGATGCGCTGGCAAGGACCTGCCAGGGTCGGTCAAGTCAACGGCTGCGAGCAGCACTTGGTCAAAGCGCTCGTCAGCTTCCGGATCACTCTGCACTCGGGGCAGCATTGCTAGGTCAAGCAGTGTGTTGCCTATCACGGCCGACGTAGCGGGCGGCGGAGCCTTCGCGTACACCGCGCCGAGGAGCCCGGATACGAATGCGTCGACCTGCGACCAACGACCCTGTTGAAAGGCGTCTGGCAAATCTGGCCAGCCAAGGACAGCAGCCTTCTCCGCAGGCGCCCCGGTGCTTTGCAATGCGGTGACAAGATACGGGTCGGCATGACCAGTAGACAGTGCTTCTGCAGTGGAAAAAGCCTCTGTGGAGGCGTCTACCGCCTCGGGCGGAGTCGTCAGTGAGATCGCGACCTCGGCCGTGCTCCTTCGCGACGGAACCCGCGCCTGGAGGGACTGGAGAACTTGGTCGGCGGGGTAAGCGATGGCGAGGGCAGCGAGCGCTTCCACTTCCCCGCAAACAAGGTGGCGATACCCCTTCAGCCGCGCCTTGGGAGTGTCAAGATCGGTCTCGGCCGAGGTAACGGCTGCGATCTGGGTCACTAATAGGTCGTGTAAACCTGCCTCGTAGCGAGCGACGGCTGCGTCCACGTCGCCCGCGGCCTCTAACTTCTCCAGGAAGAAGCGGTGGTGGGCGCCAAGGACCTCGGACCGGATACGCGAGGGCAGGCGCATCTGCAGCAGCAGGGGCAGGCCAGGGTCCGCCACCAAGGCCGTTTCGTCGGCGAACGCCGCGTGCAGACGTAAGCGCATGAAGCCGGTGTTGACGGCGCTGTCGAGCCGGTCGGCGTCGATCACGGCCAAAGCCTCAACGGCGGCTGGCCTGTCGCCAATCCCGAGGGCTACCTGGAAACGGTGCCTGAGTTCGAACAAGCTCGGCCGCGATACTGCCACGTGCCGCGGACGACGGCCGTCGAGGCGGCGCATCTGACTCAGGCGCGCGAGCGCGGGGGTAAGACCGTCCCGGGTGGTGTACCAGCGATAGTAGCCACTGGGCGACGCAGCGGAAATAAGGATTCCCAAGGGAGGACGGGCGGCATTCGGCAGTACTACGGGCGAGCCGGGGTGCTCCCAGGCGAGGCTCGGCATGAGCCAAGCGCGCAGGTCTCCAATGGCGCGCCGGAGGCCGTCGTGCGAGGGGGCGAGCGTGAACCAGGCGACCTTGGCACCGAGGGGGTAAGGCAGGGATGCAGCCTCGCCCGCCCGCAGGGCCTCAATCTCCAGAGCTAATGGGTGCGACGCCGCCAGCGGCGAGGTGCCGGGGCTGGCGTCGAAGGCAAGAGCGCCAGTAAGGCGGCGGCCCAGTTCTTCCAGCAAAAGGTCGACATTCATCTTGGGTGGGATCGCCGTATCCCTCATCGGAGTTGGCCCCAACGACGCTCGAATTCGAGGTAGGCTGCTGCGATCTTCGGATGGTGTCCCGGTTCGCCCACTGTATGGTAGCTGACCTTTTCGCCCCGGATGAACACGCCCATGTGCGTGATGTTCATCGAACCCTCGATGTAGAAGCTTGGCGCAAGGATACCTTTCTCGTGGTAGCTCTCCTCCGCGTACCGTGCCGCGATCCGACCCAGGCCCGCTTCCGCGGCAATCGGCTCCTTCAGGCGCGGGCTGCCTAGGAAGCGTGCAGAAGTTTCCGTGCGCGTGGTGATGATGCGCACTTCAACACCGGAAGCTGCAAGCCGCGCCAGGAAATCGCTGAACATAATTCGCTCTTGATCCGCGAACATGGGGAATAGACTGCGGTAGGCTCCACAACGGTTGTCGAACAGAGCGAAGTCGGACATCCAAGGGCTGGAAAAGTAGGCAGGCCTCCCGGAATTCCCGAGCAGCAGAAGAGTGCTCAGCGCCGAGGCGATTAGGTCCGGCAGTTGCCAACCGCCTCCACTGGACCAGACGTCGCGGCTTAGGCCGGTTGCTGAAGCTTCCGCAGTAAAGTTTCGGGGGTCACACATGCCCGGCAGCCCTTAACCGTAGAAGTATGGCCCACCCCTCTGACGTACGGGCGACACTGGCGAGGCTGACGGGTGCCATCACGAATTCCCGCTCCACCTCCTCAGCCAACAGCATCTGAAGGCCACGCCCGGCATGGGCTCCGAGAGGTCGAGTCGCCTGCACCAACACTCGGCCCTCGGATCGGAGCAGTACGCGGACGCGCTCGAGCCAGGCGAATCCTGCATCAACGTCCACGCGCGCTACACTCAAGCCTAGCCAGCGCCGTGTTAGGTCGCGCGAGGGCCGAGCGAGGCCTCCAAACGGATGTCCGCCGTCGAGGCATTCGGGGCAGCTGTCCTCGCAGCCCGGCAGCAGCATGTCCCGCGCGGCTGCGTAGAGTTGGTGGTCCACGGGGGTCGTCCCCGCGAGGTCGCGCAAGAACCGAGCAAGGCGACGGCGCAGGCCACGGTTCTCCAGGCAGAGATAGGCGAACACCCGAGGATCGATGCTCGTGCCGAGAGCACGCTCATGGCGCCGCCATGCGCGGTTGAGGCCGTGCGCGAAGGCGTCCGTTGACTTGCCAGATCCGGGCCGGGCAAGCCGCCCGGCGATCGCGACGAGGGCGTTGCGTGTGGGCTCGACACCCTCGTGGTCCAACGCCGCCGTTAGAGCTGTGCGGGCGTCCTCCGCTTCGGCGTGGCCGCGGGCACGTCGTACCTCGCCGAGCGCTGTAGCAATCGCCGTCGGATGCAGTCCCCCACGTGGGCGCCTCGCTGCCTCAAGGGTATGCAGCAGTGTCGCGGCGGTGGTCTCGCGAGGACAATGGTCGAGGGCGTGGCGAAAAGCGTCCTCGAAAGCCTCGGGTTCGGCTCGCATCCTGGCGACGATAGCCTCTATTTGCCCGAGGCCACCCGGTCCCGTCTCCGTGAGCAGGATAGCGGTCTCGAAAGCCCCAGCATCGCCGGTTCCGACAACCACTGGCTCCGTTGCCAGGTCGACGACGAGATCATCCTCCGCGATTTCGGGCACTAGGCTCAAAGCGGCGGCGCGAACCGCCTGGGCCACGGTGGCAAGATGGCGCCTACCCAGCCAAGCGTCGAAGGACGGTTGCGGTGGGTCCTGCCAAAGCACGACCTCTGCGGCTTCCACGCGGGCGAGGACCTGTGGGTCGCTCCATAGTGAAAGGAGTCGATCGCGCTGGCGAGCCTTGGCCGGAGCACCCGCCGGTGCTGCGGCGAAGCCGCCCGCTTCGTCGTCGTCATCCGCCGGCAGACCCCCGAAAATGCGATCGAGCACGCGAGCGGCGGCCTGCGGACGCCGGTTGTGCAGACGTCTTTGCGCTTCATGTAGAGAGCACCGCTGAACCACCGCGGTTGCCGCTAGCATCGCCAAGCTTGTCTGCCAGAGCCACCCGGCCATGAACGGACCAGCGCGGTTTGCGATCAGGTCGTCGTCCTGAAGAATATCGAGGAAGAACTCGGGGCGAAGGCGAGCAGTTGCGTCCCCGTCTAGCGGCGGCACCGCCTGCAGGCGCTCAGGAGTTAGGCCTATCCGGATCCCATCAACGGTCTGCTCGAACCCAACGGCCTCGGCGGTCCCCCCCGCATTGGAGGTACCGGGGTCCTCAAGACGCAGGCGGCCGCGACAGGCGCGCCCGTCGCGGAAGGTGATGTCAAAGCGGGCGCTGGACGCCCAGCGGAGCACGCGCAGGCCCCCGCCCTCGCGGTGAAGGTGGGCTGTCACTGGCCCCAGCGCCCCAGAGAAGGAGGGGTCGAGGAACACCGGCAGCGACGAGCCCGCTCCGAGTTGCTCAAGACGGGAGTGCCACTCCCAACGGGCGTTGCTTGAATCAGAGACCTCCACCGGCCTCTCTCGGAGGTCGACAGCCAGGGGCTGGTATATCGGGACGCCGTCGACGATGCCCACCAGCACGCTCTCGGGATACAGTGCGGCCACAGCCTCTACAACATCCTCGCCGCCCCCTGCAGCGCGGGGGGCAAGCACGGCGTTCACGGAGGCCACGAGCCAGTAGCCCAGTTCGGTCTTCCTAACCGAGAAGCGTTTTGAAACACGGCATGGGCACGTCTCAAAGAGCGCACGGGCTGCGCTCATGGTCTCCTCGTCCTTATTAGGGTGGTCCGGGAAGCGAAGAACGACCTCAATCCCGTCGAGCGGCGCGAAGGAGGCCGAGGGCAAGTAGTCCGGAACAGGGCGGGTCTTCCCTTCATCCTCCATTCCCTGCCGTCCGGGCTCGGCAAAGGTCCACTCTGCCTCTAGCTTGCGCAGCAGCGCGGGAACGGCGTGCCGCAGGACCGGGCGAGGCTCGTCCCAGAGGACCCCATCCACCACCGCCTCCACGCGGTCGGCCGGGCCCACGGCGGCGATCATGGGCCGAGCGAGGGAGAGAAGGTCGGCCCTAAACCTGTCGAAGGCGGGGCCGCCGTCGAGGATCTCGTTCAAGAGGGCCCGCGCGCGAGCCTGCGCCGTGAGGTCACTGCTCCGGCGACGCAGATACGTGAACGGTTCGCGTCGGCCCACCCTGCGCCCGAGCCAATCCAATAGGAATGCGGTGGCTTGCACGCGCATTACGTGCGGGTTGAGCACGGGCAAGGCAATCCGGTCGAGGGTAGGTTCAAACAGGCGCTCGCTATTCTGAAAGCTCCAGCGGTCGGCCCCGTAGTCGGAGAGCACCACCACGGTGGCCGGGCGCGTGCCGCGGCGGCGCCCGGCGCGCCCTTTGCGCTGGATGAACGATGCATTGCTGCGGGGCGTCTTGTGGTGCAGCACGACGCCGACCTCAGGGTCGTCGTAGCCCACCTCCAAGCTGCTGGTGGCGAGAACAATGTCCGCTCCAGCGTTGACGCCGGCATCCTGAGACGAGCATCGGTCAACCCGGGCGTCCCGCACGAGGTTGTGCCCGAGCGCGACTGGCATGTCCCAGATCTGCCCCTCGTCGCGGCGCAGGCGCTCCGCGGCGCGGACGGCTGGGTTGGCTTGCGCCGCCGGATCGGGCAGGCGCAACCGCGCCAGGTGCTTGTTGTTCTCGGCGTCGCTTAGGTCTGCGTACCAGCGATTAAGGCCGTCGAGACTGTCGGTGAAGCCGAACACCTTGCGGGCATAGAGCGTGCTGCCAGTCCCGCCGGAGCCAAGTGCGAGATGGCGGGGCGTCAAAAGGCGACTCAGGAGCATTCCGCACTGGATCGATGTGGTCAGCAGCGAAGTGCCGGACGCCGCATTGCCCTTGACCGCCAAGTTGTATTCCTGCCCCTCGATCTCGAACTCGCTCAACTGGGGATTGGAATGCTCCTCTGGGCGGAATTCTTCAACGTGCGCGGCCGCTAGACTCGCGACGGCGGCGAGGTGGCCTCGCGCGTCATGCAGCGTCGCAGAGAGGCCCAACACCTGGAGGGCCCTCGGGCGCACGGCCGCGCGCCAGCGCCGCAACACCCAGGGGATCTGCGCCCCTGCGAGCCCCTCATAGGTGTGGATCTCGTCGAGCAAAAGCAGACGCGGCGTCCGAGCGGGATCCACGCTTGTGCCCAACGCACCCCCGTAGGCCGGGTTGCCGAGTTCCCGGTGCAGCATCTCGATGGAGAGCATCAGGACATCAGGTGGGTGCGAGCAGATTGCGTCCCGCGTGAGACGCATGACCCCGTCCGCCACGTGGGCGCCGCCATGAGGATCATTTGCCGCGCGCAGGCTGGTGACGCCCGCCGCGCGGTCGTCGTCGCGCCAAAGGAGGTCGACGGTGCCGTCGCGGGGTGACTTGAGCAGCGGCAAGCGCCACGCGTTCCCCTGACGCTCCCAATTGCGCAGGAAGAGGCTCCCGGTCTGTCCGAAGGCGCCCGCGGGTGGGGTATCACCGGTGAGCGCACCGAAGCTGATCGGCCTAAGGCCGCGGGCAGCAAGTACGGGCGCGACTTTAGCGGCCTCCGCCACCGCCTCCCGCAGTTGATCGCCCAGCAACACGTTGCGAGGGTAGACTGCGATTATCTTTGTGAAGGGAGTGGGGTCCCGTTCGATGTCTGCGGCAATGCCGAGGTAGGCTGGCACGTAGACCGCCTTGGTCTTGCCTGACCCCGTGCCAGCGCTCACGACGGCGCCGGTGACCCCGTCCCGCCCGTAGCGCTCCAGGATACGGACGAAGGCGCGGCGCTGGAATCCCGCGAACCCGCCGTAGTGTCGTCCGGCCGAATCGCGCCCGAGGGCGTCGAAAAGGCTGCTCTGAAGTGCAGCACTGGTGGCGCCGGCAGCTAGGTCGCCCCAGCACACCGCAATGCTCTGGTCCCGTTTCGGGTAGCGGCGCGGGGCGAGGTGCAGCTTGACGTCAGAGACGAGACGTGGGGCCGTTGGCCAGTCGCCTGGGCGAAACAACTGCCGCAGGCGCGCCGTGAGCCGCACCCCTTCGGCGAACCGGGTCCGGAAGCGCTCCACGTCCTCCGGCAATACGTAGAGCAGTCCCTCCTGCGCCATGTCGTCAAGAAGTCCCGCCATGCTCATCCCGGACGCGGCCCGCAACTCGCACCAACCCGCGACGAGGCTGTCTGGGCCCTCGTCCTCAAGCAGCGTTTCGACGTCGGCGACGTCGAAGGCGATGTCGAAAAAGCCCCATCCCAGCAGGCGGGCCTCGCGGCGCTCGAGGAAGCTCAAGAACTCCGCGACGAACCAGTCTCGTGTCATGCTGACGTGCCGGTCCTTAGAGTTTGACCCGGAGAAGGTCCCAGACGCCCGGATGGGAGTCGAGAAACGCTATCACGGCAGGCTTGTAAAGGTCGCGCGGGTCAGCCCGGCCCTCCGCGGCCGCGACCATGAAGCGGCCCGCCTCGCCCTCAAGACCGAGGTCGCGCACCGCCGTACGCAGGGCTTCGAGGCGCTCGCGCACCTTTTGGGCGGCTGCCGCCGTGGTCGGGGGCGAAGTTGCAGCGGTGTCAAAGGCCTGAAGGGCACTCGACAGCCCCGCGGCACCCGCGAGACGGGCCTCGTGGCCGACGCCGGCCAAGACACCGTAGTCCCGCTTGGTTGTATCGACAAACGCTTGCCACCGGTCACGCAGGGCCTTGCGGGCAGCCCGCACACCGTCGCCGATAGTAATCATGAGATCGTCGCCGCGCTTCGACCACGCCTCCTCGGGCTTGCGCTCCACGTTTCGGCGCATGCGCCGCGCCGGACCAACTACTCTTTGGGCGGCAATCCCGACGGCGGCATACTCGTCGCGGCCGGTCACCGCCGTGGCGTTGCGGGCCGCTGAAAGTAGGTCCGTGGCATCAGCGGCGCCGCGCTCAACCGCTTCACAAAGCTTGGTAAGGCCGCCGACCACGTCGGCGTGTCTCTCCTTGGTGGGGATGCTCTCCAGCTTGGCAACGAGGTCAAGCAGCTTCGACATCTTCATCACTTTCCGGTTCGTCCATCTCGGCCTCAGCCGCCACCGCGGGGGTGGCCACGGCCGCGAGGTCGTCGAGGCCGCGCTTTAGGCGGTCCAACAGTTCGTCTGGATCGCCGGTGGCGGCGATGCTTTTGAGCTTCGCTTCTACTGCTCTTCGGACAGCCAGGAGGTAGCCTGAAGTGACCTTGAGGGCGTGGCGAGCGTCCGCGAGTACCTCAGCGTCGAAAGTGAGAATTGTCCGGTCGACCTCCGCAGCGACCAGGGCCTCTGCTTGGCGCACAGCGGCGGCGAGCGTCGCCTTGCGATTAGAGGCCGCTAATCGGCCGGGCATCGACGTGGCGCCGGTACTGTCGTCAGGCAGGGTTGTTCCAACCATGCCATTGTTGGGCAGGAGGCTGTCCTTAAGGGCGAGGTCTTCCCGGAACAAGCGATCGAACTCAGGGGACGGTAGCACCTGCCGGGTAGCCTTCTGCGCTTGTAGCAGCACGCCTACGTCGCGGAAGAAGGTAAGGTAGGCCACGCTCAAGCCGCCGATCGTTCCGTTTGCAAGATATCCCTCCAACGCGAGTCCGCGTTGGATGTCACCCAGACAGTCCTCGAGCGCGCTGCGCTCGGCCGCGAGCGCAGCACCCAAGCCTTCCCAATTCTTCAGACCGTTCAACCCGACGTAGCGAGTTTGCCAATGTCCCCCGTGATACCCAGCAGGCAATGATTCGACGGTCGCCGCCTCGCGCAATCGAGGAAGCGCTTCCACCACCGGCCATGGGTCGATAAAGTTGCAGCGGCCCCCACCCTGCGGGATGTCGAGTTCCTCAAATAGGAACTCCCGGGCCAACCGGCGGCGCTCCCTCAGATCGTTATAAAGGCGCCCGAGTTCGCTTGACAGTGGTCGGGGGACCGGGAGATCGCTGGTTTGCAGCAGTGCTTCGAGCGCCGCCGGCGTGTCCTTGGGAAGGTCGGAACCTCGCTCCACTACCGCAGCGACGCTGAGCAGGCGCAGGGCCGCCGCGACCGGCGCGCCTATGTCAAGGTCAGGCGGGTCAATCGAGGCGAGCACCCGGCCCTGGTTTCGGCGCAGCCAGCGCGCGACGGTGCGCTTGTGGATCTCAGCGTCAGGCTCAAAGTCCCAGGACTTTCGGCCCTGGTACTCGAAGTGTGCCAGCGCGACGAGGAGGTCGCGCGTTTCCTCGCTCCGCGGGAAGGTGACAAAGAAGCTCCGTGTCGCGGCTCGACCAGCCATGCCATCGATGTCGATGATGCGGATGTTGTCGACCACAACTGCTGCCCGAGCGCGCGCTGGCGGAGTGCGGGCTTCCTCAAAGGGCACGGCGCCGCGGACCAGGTTTAGGAGCAGGCGCTGCGCCTCCTGTGGCGCCTGAAGCACCTCCCCGCGGCCGAGCCATCCCTCGAGTTTGGAGGCGAGGGCCGCGATGCGTGGTTCGACGGTCAAGGCCGCGGGCTCGACCGAGTTCGGCTCAGTCTTCTTCCTCGGCGGCGGGGGGGTGGCTACTTTGGCTGTGAAGGCCGGCAAGCGGAATGGCCCCAGGAAGGGCTGAAGGCGCCCGGCTGCCTCGCCGGCGGTGTCGGCACTCACCCAAGCCTCTGCGAGGAGCTTGAGGCGAGCGACTTCGTCGCCTGCCCAACCTCCAGTGTAGGTCTGACGGAAGCCAGTCCAATATACCGGTTCGTGGACCTTCAGCGGTAGGTTCGGGCGTGCGGGTAGGCTCGCGTCCAAAGTATCTATAGCGCGCAGCACAGGGTCCACCACGAAGTCGAGGAGTCCACGAGGGGTCTTTTCAACACGGGCACCGCCTAAGTCATCAAGATTAGACAGGAGGCGGTGTGCGACGGCCGGCGCGAACGGGAACAGCCCGACCATCACCGGACCCTCAGCCCGCTTTTCCTCTCCCCTTTCTGAGAGGTCGACGGCACCGAACGTCTGGTGGCACTCTCGCTGGACCGGACACTCGGAACAGGCACTAAGGGGAACGTCCGTTCCGGGCTGGCGGCGGGCCACAGCCACCGCCGTTACTGAAGGCTCAGCAAGGCGGGCTGTGTTAAGGTAGCGGGCCACGAACCGGTCTATCTCGTCTCCGTCGTCGCGCCATGTCGTCGTCTGAGCGTTGCCTAGGGATAAGATCATATAAGCGCGCTGCTTCTGATTGGCTGGAAGAGCATCGAATACGCCCTCCGTCATCCCAATAACTGAGGTCAGCGGGCAGAGGCCTGCATCGTTCTGCGGCTCGAACGCATTAACCACTTCCCGGTCGAGCACCGACAAGGTCGAGACGTCCTCAATGAATACTGCGAGACGTCGCCCCTCTGCCTTCAGTTCTGCACGGATGCGGTTGAAGATCTGTGCAAGCTTGGCGTCGCCGAGTCCCGTGACTTCGCTCAGCGCCGAACGGAGCACCCCGTTGCAAATCTCCGCTGCCTGGGGCGGGTAGCTCGGATCATCGAGGAGACTGTCAATCAGGTTGACTACGTTGCGGCTGTTACGATCCACTGCCCGTAAGCGGACATCCCCGACGATGAAGTCCTCCGGCCCGAAGGCCGGGGCTTCTTCGCGATCGCGAACGTCGCTCGGATCGGTGAGACGCTGGATGGATCTGTCGACGGCGCCACCGTTGCGGCAAAGCCATGTCGCGAATCCCTCGGACCGGAACGCTTCTGGCAGGTGCCGAAGATCGCGGGGTAACTCCTTTGCGCGCCGCTCGTCGCTCCAGCGCACGCCTAGTTCAAGGTGCATCGCCCCGGCAAGCTTCTGACGTGCCTCCGCCTCTGTGATACGCTCGATGGCGTTACGTACAGGGTCGAGGTAACTCTGATAGGCTTCGGGCAACTGCGCGACAACCTGCTCTAGGGCATCGCGGAGGGACCCAGACCGGCGTTGCACCAGCACCGGAAGGGCAGTGCCGAGGCCCGCCTCATTCGTGGTCGCGGCGGCGTCGAAGCGAAGCTTGAGCCAGTTCACTAGGTGCGACTTGCCAGTCCCCGGCCCGCCTTGAACCAGAACCATGCTTTCAGGCCGGGCAGAGGACGCCAAGCGTAGGAACACCTCCTCTTCCGACATAGCTCGACGCGTGATTGCGTCTGTCAGATGGCGCACCGGAGCATGGCTAGCCAGAAAATAGTGCGTGCGGGCACGGTCAACCAGGGCGGTGCCGGCTATGGCCGCGGCGCTGCTACTCGGCGTCCAACACGGAGCACCGAGGCGTTGCGGCGATTGTACCTGCGACGCTCGGGGAAGATCATGCTGCATCGCGGTTCTCCTGGTCCGCTTGGGGGCCGGGCCACTCGATCGCGTGGAACCGATCGGAGCGCAAGCGGTCCCCGTCCCGTGGAGGTTGGGCGTGGCTCAGGCTCCAACCGGGGGTATCGGCGGGGCAGTCGAGTTGAATAACTCCGTCGAGGTGCAAATCCACCAGCGCGTGGGCGAGGGCAGATGTGCAGCGCTGCTCGCCGACGCTGCGGCCGTTCGCAGCGCGTAGGAAAATCCAGCCCCCGTCGAGTTCGGGGCATTCCTGCGCTAGCCGGGCCATGAACGCTGCCGCGTCGAGTCGCACCACTCTGAAGCGCCGCTCGCCCGCCCCGGCCCCGAAGATCGCCGGCAGCCGTCGCCGCAGCCTCTCGTAAGGATTCGGCTGGAAGCTGTCTTGGCTGTCGTGCCAGCCCAAGCCCAGGTAGCGAAGCCAACGCCGCAAGCCTGTGTACTTGGTGGCGTTGAAGCGGTCGGGAATATTCTCGCCGCCGAACACGTCGCGCCCGAATTCTGCCTCCCAAAATGCGCCACCGCCGCTCTTCGCTTCTCCACCGCGCGTGATCAGGTAGGAGTAGAATAGAGCGAGGTAGGGCTCTAGGTCGAGGTTCGTCAGCACTTTGGTGTCGAGAGTATCGAGCAGCAAATCGTGAACAGGCCGGCGGTCGCGTGAGGGGACGTCTAGGCGGAGGCCGCCCTCCTTGTCGTCCACCAGGAGACCTAAGGAGCGGGCGGCGTTTATTGCAACGCGGCCTTGGCGGCTGCTGGGGGTCACGCCCGGCAGGGACCGGGGCTGGACGAGACGATCGAGCACCTCCAGGGTAACCTTTCGATCGCCCATGTGCCGCACCAGATCGATGACGGCTTCGAGGCGGGCGGGCGTGACAGGCTGGTCGGTGAACATCGCTGGGGTCCGTGCAGAATGGTATGGGGCTAAAGACCTTGGTACCAGGCATCAGGGCTTGGAAACGGGCGCGCGCCTTCAGAAGTGAGCGGGATGCGTCCATTCGAATCGCGAACTGAGGAGGCTTCGCAAAAGAGGTGCGACACCGCGCGGCCGCGGCGGATTCTCAGGAGGGTCGGGTCCGGCACCTGCGGATGGATGCAGATTAGGTGCTCATTCGGTTCGATTCCGAACACCTGCGACAGTTCCCCTTCGGGCCCCTCGATCGCGCCCGGGGCATCAAGTCGATAAAATGCCGGTCCATTGGGAGCGAACGCCCGGCCCAGAAGCGCCTTAAAGCGAGAATGCGCTGCGGCAGGGCAGGCGAAACGCCGGATGCCCCGCTCAATAGCGACACGCCGCAAGAGGCGCACTAGTTCCTCGTCGCCACCGGGTGTCCCGAAGGCGGGGGCGTCTAGCACCACGCTGAGCGTCGGCAAGTGGTCCTGCTGCGCCACCGGCGAGTCAAGCCTCGGCGCGACAGCAGGGGTGCGCCCGCCGTCCTTGCGGCAGACCCGGCATCCACCGCAGGCGGGTTGGACGCCCTGGCCGTACTGGCGGCGCAGTACGCGGCAGGCAGCAAGGCCGCCTCCTCCGACGTCGAGGTGGGCGGCCATGTGGTCGAGGCCGCGCCTCCCCAAGGAGAGCTCAGCCTCGCGCTGATCGTGTACTAGTTCCGCCACGTTGTGGGACCAGCCCGGGAACCGCAACTCGGCGCGTACCCATTCCGCTGTTCGGGGCTCGCCCGCAGCATCGGTCACCCGCTCGTAGACCAAGTCGAGCAGGTTTAGGGCTCCTGACCGTAAGAGTAAGAGCAACAGACGCTTGTTCCAACGCACGTTCTCTTTGAACGAGCGCCGCCCCATCAACTCAGCGTGCTTAGCCTCGGTAGGCAGGTCGAACACGTGTCCTGCCACCTCGGGAACAGGTCTGGCGCCCTCCCACATTGCTCGCCAGCGCAGCTGTAATTTTTCGTCCCCAAGCAAGGTGGGAGCGAGTTCCCGCGCCACACGGCGGTCGTGCGGGGTGGGCATGAGGAGACACACCGAGGAGGCACCGTCTCGCCCGCCGCGGCCGACCTCTTGATAATAGCGATGGAGATTTTCGGGGTGGCAGGCATGGATCACGGTGCGGACATCAGGCTTGTCCACCCCCATGCCGAAGGCGCTCGTAGCTACCATGAGGTCGACCCGATCATTTCGCCACGCATCGACGAGTTCCCGCCGACGGCGGCCCGGGGTATCGCCGTGGAAGCAAGCTAATCGCCTATAGCCGGCCTCGCTCAAGCGCGCGAGGAACCGTTCGGCTTCGGCGCGCTCGGTGACGTAGAGGATGGCCGGGCGGGGCAGTCGGCCCAACGCTTCAACGACGGCTTCGTCGCGGCGGTCATTCTCCTCGAAAAGCCTGGCATAGTAATCCATCTCAGGGCGCAAACGCTGGGACACGAACTCGCGCCATGCCTGAGGCTCTACAGGAGAGGATTGGGGCGCCTTTGGGTAGGATCGCTCCGGCCCGAACAGGTCGCGTAGAGCAAGGCGGCACTCGGGGGTGAAAGTCGCGGAGAGCAGGTAGGTGCGCAGCCTCCCCTCGGATGCCGCGAGCCAGCGCCGTCGCAAGGCGCCAAGCATCTGGAAGTCCACCCGGAAGCTCCCACCCCAAGCGTCGACAATGTGAGCCTCGTCAATCACGAGATGTTCGAACCAGCCTGCGCGGGCACCCTCCTCAAGCGCGCCGCGCAGGCGGCCGGACACACAGGCCTCCGGCGAAGTAAACACGAGTCGGCAGGTGCCGGCCCGGGCAGCGGCGACGAGGGCATCCGCGTCCTGGTCCGCGTCGCCGGCAGCGAAGTAGCGGGGATCCAGTGCCGCCGAAGCCGGGCCGAATACCCGGCGAGCACTGTGCCAATGGTCAATGGCGAGCGCCACGGTCGGCACAATCACTACGGTCAGCCCCTTGGAGAAGCGCGCTAGCAACTGAAATACGAGGCTCTTACCAGCCCCCGTGGGCAGGCCTACGAGGGTGGTCGACCCGTCCGGCGCAGCTAGGGCCGCCCATGCTGCTTCCTTCTGGGCGAGGGAGTGCCAGTCCCGGTGCCCTACGAGCGATTCGAGCCAGGGCTCGCCCGGCACTCCTTCATCGGGACGGCGTACTAGGGGCGGCCCGTCAAGGCCGCGATCAGCGTCGACAGCATTCTCGGCAAGCCAAGCCGGAGCGAACGCCTCGGCGACAAGGCGTCCTGAGGGCGTGACCCGCACCCCAGCCGCGGCCATGGCGGGAAGCAGCGCGGGCGCGACAGCGCCTACATCCGGGGAGTGCTCACTCCAGCGCACCACCTGACGTAGAAGGACGCCGACGTCGAGAGGGGGGTCCTCGCCGGCGGGCGTGTCTGCCAGCGCGACTAGAAAGCGCCACTGCGCGGTGGCCGCGGACCACGATTCGTCAGGCCGGTTCGGCAGGGGCCTGCCTATTTGGCCCGTCCTCACACCGGCGAGAAAGGCATTATGCAGGTCGACCGGTTGGGCGGCGTCCTCTGCAACACCGGCTCCGACTAGGACGACCTGATTCTCGTTAATATGGCTAACGCCCATAGTGGCCTCCTCAAGGATTCACGGCGAGGACGCCGATACCGTCGAGTTCGACGACCCAGTCCGCGAGGGCCCTGCGGTAGTTCGACAAGGCTTCGACCTCTGCGGTCGTCACCTCGTTCGGGCCGTCCTGTGACATCTCCGTCCGAATCTGGCGCAGTTGCTCCGCCACTCGTCTATCCTCTGCCTGCACGAGGGGGGCAAGGCGGGGCTGGAGCGCAGCGCGTAGGTAGAGCTTGGCCCGCTCCTCTGCAGCGCGCAGGTACTTGGGCCAATCAGGCACGCTGCCTGCGATGACGCCCTCCAATCGCTCGGGACGGAGGTCGTCCCAGGTCCTGCCCCGGGTCTCGGGCCGGCAGGCTGCCCGCAGCGCGAGGTAGGTCGCCTCATTGACTGGCTTTAGGGCTCCAAGCGGGAAGACCACCGACCGCCGCCTAGCCCCAATTACCGTCTCCGCGCGGTTCGCGAGCCCGGGGACCTTTGAAAGTCCCTCGCTGTTGGCCCTTAGGGTCATTGCGAACTCTACTACTACTGCCGCCGGCAGGCGCGGCACCAGGCACCCCACTGCGTAGCTGCACCCGACGGACTCAATGCGCAGGAAACCCGCCACTGCGTCGAATAGGGGGTTGCCGGGGGCAAAGAACTCTACGTCGCGCCGGGCGCGAGCAATGTCGCGCCGGAACGTGCCGACGCGGCGCGCGAGGGCGTCACCGTCCCTAGTTCGTCGCAGGTAGGGGAGACCGCCCCCGCGGACGTCGTCGGGCTGGAAGCGCCATAGCCCCTGCGGCGTACGCTGGTCGCCGTGGGCACCGACAGACTTAGGAGTGGCGATCTGGCGAAAGTAAGCTACGAAAGCTGCTTCGACTTCGGCGTCAACGCCCTCGTCCGCGGGCTTAAGGAATGCCGAGGCCGCATCGGCTTGAAACGAGGCTTCATCAAGAAGGGCCTCGCTCTCATCGCGGGCACGCTCTTCCTCGACGCGGAGCCGAAGCGATCGGGCAAGCGCGCTAAGCGTTCCCGCTCCGGTTCCCTCGGCCCCGGCCGCAATTGCGGCGTCGACCATCTCGTCGTGCAGGCCGCGTAGGGCGAACTCTGCGCCGCTGACCGAATGCGTAAGCACCCCGATTCCCGCTGGACCGAGGCAGTGCAGGAGCCCGGCTTCGAGGCCTGCCTCGTTTGCCACGACGTGCGAGACCACCTCTGGATGCGTTCGGCCAAGCCGGTCGAGGCGGCCGATGCGTTGCTCAACTAGCCCAGCCTGCCAGGGCAGGTCGACATGTACGATCTCATCAACGAATTGGAAATTGCGGCCCTCGCCTCCGCTCTCATCACAGACGAGCACGCGCACGCCGGCCTCCACGCGGAAAAGACGAGCGGCTTCCTCCTTGGCTCCGTCGTCCATGTCATAGCGGAAGTCTGCCACGACGGAGGCGCCTACAGCGACTTTCAGGGACTGGGTGATCGTAGCCGCCAGTCCAGGATACCCGGCAAAGACCAAGATCTTGCCGACGTCAGCGGCGAGGCGTCCGCGCACCAAGTCCGCTACGGCCCTTTCTCGTCCCCAGGACGCGTCGGAGCGGGCCCAAGTTCCGACTGCGCTCTCGGCTCGCGCCAGGCTATCGCGGTCGAGGAACGGTCCCGACAGCGCGTGCATAATCCTGCCGAGGCGCGACCATGCCGCATAGCCGGGGCCAAGGGCCGCGTTAAGCAACTCGATCTCGTGAGGCGCCACGTTGGCAGGATCAACAGGCGTGCCTAAGAGGTCGCGCAATAGCAGGGCTACGCCTGCAGGTGAGGCAAGCGCTTGGAAAAGCGTTCGGGCCAGGGGACGGGCGACGTTGAGAGGGAGGCCTCTGGCGACCGCGTCTCCCACCAGTTTCTCCACAGCCTCGACCGCCTCAAGCTCCACCTGATCCGGCTTGTATATGTGAGTTCGGAGGCTGCGCGTCACGACTGCGAGACGGTTCTCGGCCACGAGGCGTTGACGTCGGTTGCGCAGGATGCGGCGGTGAATGCGATAGCGATCGACGACAAGGTTGCGCAAGTACGCCGCAGCCTCGGCCATCGTAGGTGGCGTCGGAGTAGGCGGGTCGTCAGACCCCGTTTTCAGAGCCGGTGGGGCGGTTTCAGCGGCGGTCGCTATCGCCTCAAGGGCGGACCGCACACGCCGGTCGTCACGCAATAACGGTAGGTCCGCGAGACGCTTGGCTTTTTCGAGCACATCGGCGGGCTTTGCTTCGCCCGCCGCCAAGGCGTCGAGTTCCGCTCCGAGCCGGTTTAGGCGGCGACCGATTATCTCCTGATTTGCGTAAAGCTGGACGAAGCGTTCGTGCGCGTCCCTCGCGTTCGCCGAAGCGCCCAAGTCGGCGTCTGCTGCGAGACCGTACCGGGTCGGTTCGAGCAGGGCCAACAGCTTAAGGAACTCGGTCTCACGCCTCCGCGCCGGGATGGCACTGAGGAGAAGGAGATCGCGGGCCCCCTCGGCCAACGCGCGAACCATGCTGTATAGGACGGGCGCGTCGACGAGGTGGTGGGCCTCGTCGACCACCACCATATCCCAGCGGCCGTCAAGCAGTGCGTCGCGCAAGGACCCCACTGCAAGGCCTGTCGAGGCGATGAGGCGGGTCCAACCCGATACGTCGACGGACTCCGGCGGGTGGAGGTCAGCGAGGCGAAAGTCCTGCCCCCCGAACGACGTCGCCATTTCCGTGAGCCACTGCCGCACCAGCGGCCCAGGCGCCAGCACGAGGACCCGGGCCCGGGGATTGCGAGAGAGGAGGTCGTGGATAACGACGCCGGCCTCGACAGTCTTGCCCAGACCAACCTCGTCCGCAAGAATGTACCGTCGTCGGTGGTCCAACACGACCGTTCCTGCAACGAACGCCTGGTGGGGATGTAAATCCACGCGGCCAGATAGTAGTGCCCGCAAGCCCCCGACCTGGGCGGCTTGACGATTCAAGGCAGCAGCCAATTTCTCGCGGGCCGCAAAAGCCTCAAATGGGCCAGCCTCGTAGCTCCCGAGCGCCCCTAGCGGCGTCCGGACTCGCGCCGAGCCCACCGGGGTCAGGTCAACTTCGCTTGCGTGCTCGGTCAGTCCGTCCTCGTAACACACCGAGTACCGCCGCGGCCCGGAAGAATTTTCAACGGGTACGGTCGACTGCACGACGCACAGTCCTTGTGGGCCTAAGGCCAGTTCGTCTGTGGTAAGTGAGGCGCGGCGCAGGACGCCAGAGCGGAAGGCCTCCATAGAGAATACAACGGATCCCCCCCGTTCCGGAAAGTTCACAGCTAGGCCCCGCGCCGAAACCTCGGCAACTTTGCCGTATCCTAACAGCGCGTGTGCCACGAGGAATCCCCTCACGGTCGCCCCCTACCGTAAAAGCCCGTCGCCCCTGCGTACGTAACGCATGCAGGGACCGAGCCGTATTAGGCATGGGCTAGCACGGAGTGGCAGGCAGCGGGAGTTCTTCTTCTGGCTCGTCGACTTGGACGGATTGAGTCTGCTGCCACGCTCTTGCTGCATCCTGCGACTCTGCGGTTACAGGCCCCGCCTCCATCCCCTTGGAGTCCTTGTACTGACCCGGTCTGGGTAGGGATGAAGCACAAAATCCAGAATAGGATAGATCTCTGTCGAAAAGTATTTATGAACAAGAAGTAGCGCTGTCTGATCGCGAGCGTCCCCTCCATCTCTAAATGATCCTGGCCTTCTGCAAGGCCGATTGGAGCCGGGCTGCGCGCAGTAAGAGCAAGTTCGGCTAGGCGTTCGCTTCCTTGCCTATCGTAATGCGCGCTGGAACTTGGCACGTCCGACGGCCGCATGCCTTTTTATTAAGAACCCTGATTAATGGAGCCAGGACTCGACAAATCTAGATTACTTCCCGCTTGTCTTGCTCACAGCGTACCGCAAGCAGATTACGACGCGAAGGAAACGTGCACACAAGACACGTTTCCATTCGATCAGGTTGGCCAGGAGTTGCTGCGCCATGCGGATCCTTTCCGGCCGCCTTTGGAACCGGTTGTGCAAACGGCTCGGTCGGACGGTAACAGATCCAGGCGACATCCCGCTGCCACCGCGACGGCAACTGGATGCGTTCGCGAAGGAAGACGACCGCCGGCACCACTAGGGCCTGTCGTCGCCTGAACCGATTGGCGGGGCTTGCGTTTTGTCTTTTCAGATCAAGGAGGGACGATGCTAAACGATGCGCAGTGGTCTGAATTGGAGCCCCTGGTTGAGGCCTGACGGCCCAAGGCCAAGACGCCACCGCAGAATCTGCAGCGCACGCTCTCGGCGATCTTTTGGCGGCATCAGAATGGTGCCAAATGGCGGGCTATTCTTGAGGAATTGGGTCCGTGGTGGCGCGCGGCGCAGATCTTCATCCGCTGGTCCCGTGCCGGCGTTTGGGAGCGATTACTCGGTCTCGTGCAGGAGCGGGGCATCCACCTCGGGATGGTGTTCCTCGACGGCACGAACGTGCGGGCACACTAGAAGGCGGCGGGAGGTGCCAAACGTATGGCCCGCCCCGTCCGCAAGTGGCTTATGATCCGCTGGTCTGAGCAGTCTGCATAAACGTATCCGGCCTTCCGGCGCTGCCGTTGGCCAAGATGGAGATCCGCGCGTCCTGGTCCTCATAAAGGGGCCGGCGTCGAGCGCCATTTTACGCCAGAGGGTTCCAGAACACCGATCGACTGTCAGGCCATCTTCCTCTCACCGCTCGCAGACATCGGAAGGCCGACGAAGGCTTCGCCGACCAAGCTCAATTCAGGCAGCCACCGCCGCCGGCTCATAGACGCGTTCGTGGCGCAGCAGCGCCTAGACGGTCTGGGCCATTTTAGCCGCCAGCGCCACAACGGCGGTGTTGGCGTGCGCCCGCGCCAACAGGCCCCGTAGCCACTGGCCGATCCGCGTCTCGCTCTTGCGGAGGATCGGCATCGCGGCCCGTGCACCCTGGATCAGCATTTTGCGCAGGTACTTACTGCCGCGTTTCGTGATCCCGAGGAGGCGTGGTCGTCCACCAGTGGTGACCTGACGCGGGACGAGGCCGAGCCAGGCCGCCAGATCACGTCCGCGGGCGAAAGTGCCGACATCGCCGATCGCCGCGACCAGCGCTGTAGCATTGAGTGCACCGATGCCCGGGATGGTGGTGAGCCGGCGAGCGCTCTCGTCAGTCCGAGCCTGTTCGGCGAACTCTGCGTCGAGTGCTGCAATGCGCCCATCGACGGACTGCCAGCGTTCACGTACATCCGCCACCAGGCTACTCATCCGTGGTGTGAGGTCTGAGATCGCCTCGGTATCGAGCAGACTTTCCAAGCTGGCGGCGAGCTTGGCGCGTCCCTGTGGGACGATGTGACCGCGCTCCAGAAGGATGGCGCGGATCTGGTTCATCAGGGCCGTGCGTTCGCCGACGAGCTGGTCTCGCACCCGGTTCTGTTAGGCGCTCTTAATCTCAGCCCGGAGCTTATGACCCTGAGACATTGGACTTGTGCGGAGATGGAGGCTGCCGACCGTTCAGAGGCCCGAACGCTTCGCGGCATCGAGCTTCTTGAGGTTCAGGCCGGACATCTTGCCGATGAGCTTCGTGATCGCTGCCTCGGGGTTTCAGACAGCCCCGCACGGCGTGTCCGACACCATGTTGGCGACGGTCGATCTGCGAACGGGAGCCTCGCCCGGATTCTACCAAATCCAACGTTCAACCGTACGCCGGTCGAAACCGTAGACCGCGCGCACGAGTAAATTCGGATGCCTGGGTTGGACCGGGACGTCGAGCTTGAGTTCCTGACGGATGCGGCCGAACCGCCGGACCACGATCACAAATACTCGCGGGCGCGACTGCGGAACACAGTGGCTCGCGTCGAGGACAATCGCACCGAACCGATACCCGAGTTCGCTCAACGCCTGACCGACCGTCGCGAAGTCCCTATCTCCGTTTCCCGTCAGCAGACCGACGACGTTCTCGAGGACGATCATCCCGGGTGCGCGCTCGTCCTGGAACAAATCTCGGATGACGCGCGTGAACGCCCAGAAGCTGCCTGACCGCGTCCTGCATGCGTATGCCTTGCTGCCGAGACCAAGCCCGTGTTCGGCTAGCGACAGGTCTTGACAGGGGGAGGAAGCCTAGGCGAGATCCGCGAATCCCGGAATGTTTGATGCCTGCAGAGCGGCGATGTCGCCCTTGTAGAAGTTGGATCCGGTCCAACTGGCCTCGTAGGTCGCAGCCTTCATCTGATCGATGTCGTTGGCAAACAGACAATGCATTCCGATCCCAGACCGGCTCGCGCCATGCCGCCGCCCGCGAAAAACTTGTAGAAGTTGCGTCCCGACATCCGATCCCCATTGCCCTGTCATTGCGATGACCGTCGGGCATGCCGGGGCCGAAACCGTTACGATCTTCAGAATTCCGCTCCTGTGGCGCACCAAGGTAATTGCCGCCTCCACTCGATGGCGTGGCGGTTAACAAACGGTGCTCCGGGATGGTTGAAGGGGCATTGCCGTCAAGCCGAAGCGAAGGATGGATGTGAAGGGCGAGAACTACCGAGGTATTCTGCCTCCCGCCGAACTTTGATAAGACTCGTTGGCGAAGCGGACTCGGCTTCATCGTATTAGCGCGCCGATATCTACAAGCTGATCCCAAACCTCGCCGCGAGCCTCATCACCCTCAACCAGATCAGACGGTTTGTTAAGGCGCTCTGAGACGCGGAGATTGGTTCAGGGGGGCGTTCCTAGAGGCTGTTGTGGACCTGAGCGGTCTGGAACCCAGATGAGGAGGCATGACCTCTTCGCGCCAAGCCTACCCGTCCGACGTTTTCGATGATGAATGGGCGCTGGTCGCGTCGTACCTGACGCTGCTGCGCGAGGATGCGGGGCAGCGTGAGTATTCGCTTCGCGAGGCGTTCAACGGACTGCGCTACGTGGTGAAGACGGGGGCACCCTGGCGATGGATGCCCCACGACCTCCCGCCCTGGGAAGCCGTCTACCAGCAGGCGCAGCGCTGGCTAGCGGCAGGCTGCTTCGAGCAACTCGCCGACGATCTGCGGGCGCTGCTGCGCCTGGCTTCCGGGCGTTCTCCTGAGCCGAGCGCGGCGATCCTCGACAGTCGAACCTTGCGCTCGACGCCCGAAAGCGGCGAGCGGGCCGGCTACGATGGCGCCAAGCGCAAAAAGGGGTCGAAGGTCCACTTGGCCGTCGACACCTTGGGCCACCTCCTGGCCCTGCACGTCACCCCCGCCGATGCCGACGACCGTACCCAGGTCGGGCATCTGGCCGAGGCCGTGCAGGCCGCCACCGGGGATAGCGTCGATCTGGCCTATGTCGACCAGGGCTATACCGGGGAAAAGCCAGCCAGGGCCGCCCGCGAACACGGCATCGAACTGGAGGTCGTCAAACTCCCAGAGGCCAAGCGCGGCTTCGTCCTGCTGCCGCGCCGCTGGGTCGTGGAGCGTTCCTTCGCCTGGGCGACGCGCTTCCGCCGCCTCGTCAAGGATTACGAGCGCTATCCCAGCACACTCGCCGATCTCCACATCGTCGCCTTCGTCTGCTTCATGCTCAAACAGGCCGCTCAACTGGCAACCGGTTCATAACAGCCTCTAGCCAGTGGGAAGTCTTTCAAGCAGCTTTCGCGATCCGGGGACGCGTCATAGCGTCGAGAGCGGCGTCGGCAGCGAGCTGCGCCCATTCGACGGCGGTGGGGTCCGGTGGCGACCCATCGTTCCTAGTTTGACCGAACCAATCACCCCGGAGGCGTCCCTGCGCAGCGAAGTGGACGGTATGAACGAATGTTGTGCTGCCGTCTCCGTAGGCGACCGCGTTGATGCGACGCCACGAGGCCGGCCTGCCCCTGGCGTCATAGATGAGGCGCTCTGCCTCGTCCACGTAGTTCCCTTTGGATCCCGTGCCCATCATGACGACTAGACGGGTCTTGTCGGGCAGTCGACCGAGATGCCGGCGGGTGCAGTTGCCTCCCACGACGCGCCCGAAAGCACTGGAGACGAAGCCGCCGAGCATATCGCCGCCCGTGCCCTTCCAGATACTGCCATTGAACCGCTCCACAGTGCAACGAACCAAAGATCCGAATGCGAACCGACCCTGTCTGTCGGAGATCAATCCGTCGGCGACCCTAGTCATCCCGGCCGTATCGGCTGGACCATCCAGCAGGCCGAGGCGGGCAAGAATTCGACCGACCCAGACGCGCTGCCCTTTAAAGGCCACTGCGTCGTGCGGAGTCCGGGCCAGATCGCCTGCCTGAGTCGGCCCCTTTGAGAAGCCCAACACCAGAATCTCCGGACTTGCGGAGCCCCATGACAGCGGATTGGCCCGTATGCGCCACTCCGGCGTACAGGCTCCGACCGCATCGAACTCCGCCGGAGCGGAGTGGCAGACGGTGCAAGAGACGCGGCCGTGGTTCGGGAGTAGGTCCATCATGTCTCTCCAGTAGCGGATGCGCCCCGGTACTTGGGTCGGCAGGTATGGATCCGGCGAGCCTATACCGAAGTGACGCTTCGCGGAAGCGAGGTTTCTTCGTCAGACCTTGTCTCTCGGTATCCGCAAGCAGTGTGGCACGCCGGCCACTTTCGTCTAAGCCGTTGGTGCACCACCGCCTGCGGCGACCACTCATAGCTGATCGGCCCCCACGGGGTGGTCCGAGGGTAAAGTTAGTGCACGGTCCTCAACGCAAACACGCGTCTGCGTGAATTCGAAATAGGAATAAATTGACATTTGTGCACTGAGGCGGTATGCTCATGACGTGTACGTTTGTATTGCTCAGCGATACGCTCAACCGCCTTGCCTCACCGGTCGGCCGCCTGCCGAGACGGCTGTCTGTCATCGCAACCTTCCACGTGCACGCTTAACTTCAGACCATGAAGTTTGCCGTGCCCTTCGACCAGGAACGCCCTCCCTTACCTAGCGTTTCGGCCATTTCGAACCACTGCTGTGACAGCACCTTATCGCGACTCTCGCCGTGGCCGCGCTAGGCCATACCATCGGCGAACTGGTGTTCCTTCAGCCTCTGTCTCGTCGACCGCTGAGGGCAAACAGGACAATGCCGATTCGCTCCGGGTTGCCGGCGGTGAGATCACCTACACCATCGTGCATCGTGCTGAGCCGGTGCGCACTATTGACGGAGCGCCAGTACCCTCAACCCGAAACATCATGAGCTTTTGCATGAAAGGCGAGCGTTAAGCGCCGCAGCCTTTCCTTGTCGACATCATCCACTCTGCTGAGGTCTCCAGCCTTCCTGTGAGTTTGCCGCCAGGCGCCATTGCGGCGTTGCCCGCAGTTTCCCAGCCGCTGTGCTCCTGCCGCCTGAGAAAGCGGTTTGTCCGACCCTCTTCACTCACATCAGGATCAACACCATGACCATGCCTCTCGCGTGGCACGCACGTGTGCGCGCTCTCAACGACTGTCTCCGCCGCACTTATCAGGGGGGTCGTATCCTGGTGACGCCGGGTGTTCGATTTCTGCCTCAGGCGACAATCCAACGCCTCGATGCAGCGCTGACCACCTTCGATGCCTTCGGACCCGACAACGATCCGCACGACGACCACGACTTCGGCCTCCTGACGGTCGATGGGCACAGCATCATGTTCAAGATCGACTACTACGATCTCGATCTCATCGGTGGCTCGCCAGATGCCTCTGATCCGGCGGTCACCTGCCGCGTCCTCACCCTCATGCTCGCCGAGGAGTATTGAAAATGGTGGGTCACGATCTCGCTGGTCGCCACTGCATTACACCGGTGCGTGCTGCCCGAAGACCGCTACGCCCCTATCGACAAGGGGCCTTCGACGGGTTGTGCGGGATCTATGCGGCGGTCAATGCACTCTCCATCCTGATCCCCGAACTGACCCATGGAGATTGCCGATGCCTGTTCCGGCGGCTGCTTCGCAAGACTCTCGATACCCACTCCGCAACGGCAGCATCGATGTGGAAGGGGTGCGGTGTCAGCAAGCTTCGGAAGCTGCTGCGTTCGGCAATCAGACACATCCAGAAAGCTCACGGCATCGGCGTCCAAACCCTGCCCCCTGCTGGGGAGCACGAGACACTCGGCTCTCTCTGGAGCGAGCTTGAAGCGAGATTGCTCATGGGTCAGGTCATCATCATCGGCCTCTCCGGCGTCCACCAGCATTGGACGGTGGTCCGCAGAATGACGCCAGGGACCTTGTGGCTGGCAGATTCGGACGGTCTGACACTCCTTCGGCAATCACGCTGTTCGTTGGAGGAACGCCCCAAATGGCATTGTCTCAAGCGAAGCGAGATCATCGTCATAGCCCGCGCGGATCACCCCACCGTCCTTGATCAGGCGAACCGCCTCGAACTTGAACTCTTGCTCAAACTTCCGTCGCTGCATCCCCCACCTCCGGCTTCAGGAAACACCCAATCTCGGTGTCCACGAAACCGGCAGCAGGCGAGCTCGGACCATCCCGAACTTGTAGGACGCCATCAAAAGTGAGCTGACACCTTCCAACCAACCGAGTGCCGTAACTATCTCGCCGCTGCAGGATGCGATGCAACTTGATCGAATGCCGCTCTGGGTTCCACAATTTAAGCCATTCCGCAGGGATCAACGTCGAATTTAATCCACCGATGTCGAGCCGGCTTCACCCGATTATATGTAGCCAATTAGAAACGTCAGCTGTATGCATAAATGCGAGGGAAGGCTCCAGATTGTGACGCTTGTGATTACCGCCTGCACCAATCGTAAACGCAAGCCGGTTACCGATTGCCTCCATGTGAGCGCGCTGACTTCGGCGGCCATGCCCGCACTTGCTGCCGAATGGGCTTCACGTTTGAGGGGCGCGCCGAAGCGCTTCCCAGCCAAGGAAATCTACGGTGGAAGAGGTTTCAAGGAAGCCGTGGATGCCGCCGAAAAGCTGAGCGCCACACTAATGGTTGTCTCAGCCGGATTAGGCCTAATCTATGCTATCACGGAAGTGCCGCCCTACGCTTGTACTACCGTGACGGATGCGGAAGACAGCGTTTCCTCACGGGTCGAGGGTGCCTTCTCAGCGTCCGCCTGGTGGACTGCTGTGAAAAAAGAGTCTCCATTCGGGGTTGCTTTAAGTGATGCGACACGGGAGCAGGACGGCTTGATCTTAGGGGCTTTCTCGGACGCCTATATCGAGTTGGTTGCCGCAGATTTTCTGTCGCTTTCCGATGATGACCTCGAGCGAGTCCGTTTATTTACGCGTGCTCCGCTAAATCGCATTCCAGCGGATCTCCGGCCCTATGTGATGCCTTACGATGACCGGCTCGATGGCCCAGACAGTCCAATTCCCGGTACAATCAGTGACTTCCCAGGCCGAGCGCTCCGACATTTTGCCGACCGCCTTTCTGGTGGCGGCAATCGCTCCGCGGCCGAGCATGCTTCAGCAGTCACTTCCGCCCTCACTGGATGGCAATATCCAATCAAAGTCTCCAGGGTACGATCCAACGATGAGGCGCTGCTCGCGTTGATGCGAAAGCATTGGGACAGCGAACGCGGATGCTCGCTCAAGCGACTGCGTCACGAATTCAACTTGGCCTGTGAGCAAGGACGTTACGCTACGCTTGCTCGCATCATCCGGGGTGAACGGCATGAGCATGCGTGAGTGGTTAAAAGTCCGCGCGGTTCGCACAGAGCAGGGCAGCGGAACGAGTATCTTTGCGTTTTTCCTCTATGGAGCCGACATTGATCGTATCGCAGATATCAGCCGCATCCGTCGGCAAGAACAGGAACTGAAAGGCTTTCAGCGGCGCGAGATTCGAGACCATGTGAAGGACATTACTGCTTTCTTGGACAGTGGCCCAGTCCTCTTCCCAAACGCGATCATCCTCGCGATGTCAGCCGAGGTCGAGTTTGCATCCGCACGCGGTCGATCGCCTGGGAACATATGTGAGGTCGGTGATGCCGGCACCCTCTCGATTCCATTCTATCCTGAACACCATAGGGCGGCCTGGATTGTTGATGGTCAGCAGCGGTCACTCGCGCTTGCTGCCACCAAAAACAAGACCATCGCAGTCCCGGTGATTGGTTTCGTGTCGGACGAAATATCGATCCAGCGAGAGCAGTTCATCCTAGTGAACAAGTCGAGAAAACTTCCGACCAGCCTCATCGACGAGTTGCTGCCTGAAGTGAGTATCTTCTTGCCCCGCAATCTTGCCGCGCGGCAACTGCCGAGTGAGTTGTGTAGCGCATTAAACAATAATCCAAGCTCGCCTTTTTACCGCCTTATCAAACGTGAGTCGGACCCTAAGAATCAGGGAGGCATTGTCAGTGACAACGCGCTGATCGAAACAATGAAAGTAAGTCTAAAAACGCCCGCAGGCGCGCTGGGGCAGTTCAAGCGTAATGGGGACGGACATGACAGCACCGCTATGTACGACGCACTGGTGCTCTATTGGTCAGCAGTGCGTGATACCTTCCCACAAGCTTGGGGCAAGCCGCCTACACATAGTCGCCTGATGCACTCTGTCGGCATCCGCGCGATGGGCGCGCTAATGGACACGATCATGCTGCGTGCAGACGGCGCCAGCAATAAGGCCTCCGCCGTTCGTGACACGCTAAGCCGAATTGCTCCAAAATGCCGCTGGACGAACGGGACCTGGGAAAGTCTCGGGCTCGCTTGGAGCGAACTGCAGTCTACATCCCAGCATATTACAAAGCTGAGTGATCATCTAATGCACATCGAGCGCGAGTTGGCGCGGGTTCCAGCATGAAGTTCATTTTTGCCGACAGCCTTGACTATGTCGACCCTGCGTTTGACTTCATTGCAGATAGGAGTTCAGCTGGGCGGCAGCCATATTGGGACGATGCCTACCCTCACGAGATCCTAGGCTACGCACCCTATGACGGGGTACTCGTTTCGCGTGGGATTGTTGGTGACCACCGAGTCAAGGGTAAATATACAACCAGCCAAGCACGGAGGTTCCACCTTGTTGGTGTCCGTAAGTTCTTAAGACTCGACAAGCCCGAGTTCGCGCATCTTGACATCTTCGGTGATTGCGGAGCTTTCACCTACGTTCAAGAGGAGCGTCCACCCTACACCGCCGCCGAGATGGCCGAGTTCTACGACGAGTGCGGTTTCACTCATGGTTGCTCGGTCGATCACATCATTTTTGACTTTAATGCGAGATGCCTCGGCTTGAAAGGAGGCTCCGCAGACGCCAAGGCCCGGTTCGAGATCACGCTCGAGAATGCGGATGCTTTCCGCCGGGAGGCCAAAGAGATCGATGCTGTTTTCACTCCGCTTGGCGTCGTTCAGGGTTGGTCACCGGGCAGTATGGCGGAGGCCGCGCGGAGGCTCGTTTCCATGGGCTATGACTATCTAGCTCTGGGAGGCATGGTCCCGCTCAAATCCCCAGAGATCAAACTCTGTCTTAGCGCAATTAGGGAAGTAGTTCCGTCGTCGACGCGGCTCCACATTCTAGGTTTCGCCAAGGCGGAAGACATCGATAGCTTTCATGGCTTCGATATTGCTAGTTTTGATACAACATCGCCCCTGATTCGAGCGTTCAAAGATGCCAAACAAAATTACTACCTTCCCAGCAACGGCACCGGTCTTCGCTACTTCACCTCAATCCGAGTCCCTCAAGCTATCGAGAATCCCAAACTTCAGCGCGGCGTCAAGAAGGGTATATTTCGAGCCGAGGAACTAGTCCGACTGGAAGCACTGGCACTGAACTCACTGCGCGCGTTTGACCAGGGAGAAGCTAATCTTGAAGATGTCCTTCACAATGTAATGGCCTACAGCGCGCCACTCGTCGAAGAGAAGCCTTACGAGGATTGCAAGGGTAGCGTCTCACTCACTCGCCTGGAGCAACTCTATCGTGCAACCCTTGGCGAACGACCGTGGAAGCAATGCAAATGTAAAATCTGTCAGGAGGCGGCAATCGACGTAATCATTTTCCGCGGCAGCAATCGTAACAAGCGGCGCGGCATTCACAACCTTGCAGTCTACCAAGACCATATCGAACGATTGGATCTGAAGCGTGCCGTTTAGTGAACCGATGAGTTATCTGGCCGTACGAGCGCATCAAAGCAGCGAGCACACCGTGCTCAGCTTAGTAGCGAGCGCCGCGGACGTCCTGCGCTTCGCGTCGATCGAGCGCATCGGCCGCGACGCGCAAGGTGATCTCTTCGGGTTCCAGAGGCCCCAAGTAGCGGCACACATTCGCGAGATCCGCGACTATCTTGAAAAGCCCAACGCCGTGCTTCCAAATCCCATCGTTGTAGCGTTCACAAACCGCGCGTCTATCGAAGATTTGGGGACGGGGACGGTTCGGCTTACGATTGACATGAGCAATGGCGTTCCTGGCTTAGTGGTCGACGGTCAGCAACGGCTTTCGGCCCTTGCTGATGTCAACCGAGACTTCCAAGTTTTCGTCTCCGTGCTAATCTGCAAAGATGAAGCTGAGCTTCGCAGGCAATTCGTGCTCATTAATAATACAAAGCCACTTCCAAAGTCGTTGATTTATGAACTCCTGCCTGCTGTTAGCGATTTACCGCCTCGTTTGAGTAGGCGATCTGTCGCCGCCGACCTTACTGCGCGATTGAATTTCGAGGCTACGGCGCTTCAGGGTTATATCAAGCAACATACACAACCCGACGGAATCATCGCTGACACGGTGATCCAGAAGATCATCCTGGAGTCGCTGAGCAACGGAGTTATGCGAGAAATAATTGACACGCCGCGAGGTAGGGATCGCTGCGTCCGGCTCGTTTCGAACTTTTTTGACGCTGTAAAGAAGGTGTTTCCTGAGGCTTGGCATGGCCACAAGCCGTCTACATCCCGCCTGGTTCACGGCGCCGGCATTCAAGCAATGGGCGACGTAATGGAGGTTCTCGCCAAGCGCGGCGATGCAAGGACCACAGATGATTTTCAATCTGGCCTTGAATGCCTCAAGGGAAAAACCGCTTGGACAGAGGGGCAGTGGGAGATCGATGGCGAGGTACGGCGGTGGAACAGCCTCCAGAACGTCAACCGTGACGTCGCGCTGCTGAAACACCATCTCGTGACCATAGTGAAGGCCGACTTTCGACGGCGCTCTCGCCCCGCGCCAGCACCGCTCCTAGAGGGCGCGGGCAATGCATCATGAGCTACGCGGTAAAGGAGATCTTCAAGACGCTGCAGGGGGAGGGCGCGCAGACAGGGCGAGCGGCAGTGTTCTGCCGCTTTGCCGGTTGCAATCTCTGGTCCGGCCGCGAGGAGGATCGGGCCACGGCCGCCTGTTCCTTCTGCGACACTGCCTTCGTCGGGATGGATGGCGAGGGCGGCGGGCGTTTCACCACATCGGAGGATCTGGCGCAGGCCATCACTGAAACCTGGGCGATCGGCTTGGGCCATCGCTACGTGGTGTTCACCGGGGGTGAACCCCTGCTCCAACTCGACTTAGCCTTGATCGCGGCGGTCCACGCACAGGGCTTCGAGATTGCTGTCGAGACCAATGGCACGCTGGCCGCACCTGAGGGTATCGACTGGATCTGCGTCAGTCCCAAGGCCGGCAATCCTTTGGTGCAGCGCAGCGGCCACGAACTGAAGCTTGTTTTCCCACAGGTCGAGGTTGACCTGGACGCTTTGGCAGATCTCAACTTCAGCCATCACTGGCTCCAGCCAATGGACGGGCCGGATCGGCTCGCCAACACCGCCTCGGCGGTCGCCTATTGCATGCGCGACGCACGCTGGCGCCTCTCCTTGCAGACGCACAAGACCATTGGGATACCATGAAGCCCATCACGTGCAATGGCGCCACCCTCAGGTACTAACCCGGTCGAGCACACAGGTTTTTGTCATGAAGATCACCCAAGCCTTTACCTTCGAGGCAGCGCACCGCTTGCCGAATGTGCCCGAAACCCATCGCTGCCATCGCATGCACGGGCATTCCTACCGGGTCGAACTCACCCTCTCGGGCGCAGTCGATCCCGCCACCGGATGGGTCGTAGATTTCTTCGACGTGGAGCACACCTTCGCGCCCGTACTGGCCCGTCTCGATCATTATTGCCTCAATGAGATCGAGGGTCTGGAGAACCCTACCGCTGAGCATATCGCGCTCTGGATATGGGAGCGCACCAAGGCCGCCTTGCCAGCGCTTTCCTCCGTGAAGGTGTACGAGACGCCAATGTCCTGGGCTGAGTACGAAGGTAAGCAGAGACCATGAGGCCGGGTGGCGCCCTGGTCCTGTTCTCGGGAGGACAGGATTCCACCACCTGCCTCGCCTGGGCGCTTGAGCGATTCGACTGGATGGAGACGCTGGGCTAAGATTGCGGCCATTGCCACCACATTGAACTCGGTTGCTCAGTTCAACCGGAAATGTGTCGATGGCCGGGCAACGGTAGTGCTACTCTGGAGGTCTCAGGGGGGGGGGGGCGTCATGAGCGCAGCGATGCTCCGACCAATGAGTTCGTTGGCTTGCTTGAGGGGGTCTGCCGCAAGATGTGCGTATCGCGCGGTTGTTGCGGCCTGAGTATGTCCGAGTAGGCCGCCAATAAGCGGCAGACCGAGACCTGCTCCTGCGCCTATGGACGCAAAAGAATGCCGAAGATCGTGTAGACGTACGTCTTCAAGCTTTGCAAGCGCTCGGATATGCCTCCACGGCTTCTCCAAATTGACCAGATGGGCCCCCTCCTTTTGGCCCGCGATGACAAACGGGTTACCTGAGGATCGGGGGAGGGCGTACAAAACCCGCAGGGCAGGCCCACTAAGCTGGATGGATTTTGCACCAGTTTTGCTATCCGGCAGATTGAGACAAGAGCGCTCTTCGTCAACATAGCTCCAGCGCAACGTCAAAATTTCGGACAGTCGCGCACCTGTTAAGATCAGAAGACGAATGGCCCCGATGACATACGGCGAGGCAGTCGGACCCGCCTCAAGTTCACTCAACGTGGCGCCGAGCCGTCCTAACTCGGCATGGCTGAGGTAGCGCCGCCGCTTATGCTCCGCGAAACGTTCAATACCGGTGCAAGGATTGCGCTCTCCACGTAGGCCGGACCAGTTGAACATCTTTGACAAAAGGGCGATCAGCCGATTCGCCTGATATGGGGTCGCTCGGTATTTGACGTGCAGCTTGCGTATCTCCTGGTGAGTCACGTCGTCGACTCGACGACGGCCAAGCTCCGGCTTCACAAGTCGTTCCACCTGCCGCTGGTACTCTGCGTACGTGCTTGCCTTGTTTTTAGCTTCGACGTGCTCACTGAGAAAGCGATCGGCGAGTTCAGAAATCATTGGAGCTGTTCGATCCGAACTTTTGACCTTCGCAGGGTCCTTGCCCTCGGCGACAAGGCCTAGAAGACGCTTTGCCTCCCGCCGAGCTAGTTCGGTTGTCCAGGGGGACCCGTGCTTCCCGATGGTGAACCAGCGCTGCTGGCCCTTGCTTCTGTACTTCAGGACATAGACGCGATCGCGCCGCTGACAGCGAGCGGCAAAGCCCTTGATCTCGGCATCCCAGATTGTCTCGCCTGGGGCCAGGGCCTCGACCATTGCCTTTGTGATACGACGGGGGGCTTGAGACATGGCTGGTTGCTAGCACCTCAACTAGCGACCATCATAGCGGGATCGCCAGGGATCTGCAAGGATACCATCCGGACAGAAAGTGATTAAAATCAGTGACTTAAGGGACGTCAAAGCATTGGCGGGATTAACAAACCGCAAACTTTTAATCTGTAGGTCCTGGGTTCGAGTCCCAGCGCGCTCACCACTTACTTTATTGATTAAACCAGCGATTGCCGGTCTTTGCGGCATCATCAGCAAGTCTGCAACTGCCATTTCCAAGGCCTCCGACCCTCGATAGTTCGGGCGGCCCGCCTCTACACCACCGCCTCAAAATCTTACAGGCAGCTCAGGCCGGCAACTGGGTCTGGTCGGGCTGGATGCCGAGGGACAGGGGTGTGCCGTCGTCCATAGCGGCCAGACGGGACACCAGCAGGTCGTAGAAGCGGATCAGGCCCTTGTACTCCACGAGTTCGGGCGGGAGCGTCGCCAGTACGCGATGGAGGCGCTTGTGCCACTTTTTCACCCGCTCGATATCCTGCAGGCTGATCAGGTAGCAGCGGATTCCGAACAGGATCGCGTTGGAGCGGGGCAGGCGGAACAGGGTCTGTAACTCGACGCGCAGGTGAAGCTTGCCCGCGATGTTCTCCGCCGTGAGGGTGGTGCGGTCGGGGCCCCAGTCGGGATAATTCTCGGGCGAGGTATCGAGACGGGGGTTGATCGTCATCGTCCAGTTCAACCGGCGGACGGGATGCCCGTATTGCAGACGCAGGAGATATTGCAGCGCCCGGTCGAATACGCCGATCTCATGTGCCAGCGGTACCGGCCCGTGCCATTCGTGAAAGCTCATCCCGATATCGAATTCCAGCGACCAATCCGCCTGCGTCGTGACCATACCGCCATCGACGTAGAGATTGTTGTCCCGCTGGTCCTGTAGGGTGAAATCGCCTTGCGCCTGACGAGTGATGTATTCGAACGGCTCGCAGGGCAGCGTGGACGCATCGCCGAAGACGAAGCGTTGGTCGAGGTTCAGGGGACGGTTGATCCAATGCCACGCGGTCCCGTCCCGCTTCAGGCTGAAATGCTCGGGGTAATCCGTGGACAGGCTCTCCATCAAAAGTTCGAGCGTGTCCCATTGCGCGGGCATCATGTGCGGCAGCACCTGACACCGTTTCGGATCGTGATCGAGGACGATCGCGCGCTCCCTGCATTCCGCGACGTAATGTTCGTCCACATCGAACGCGTGTTCGAAGGCCGGCGACGGGCCTCCTTTCACATGAGGCTCGATATTGACCGAGTACCTGTATGTATCTTCGCCGAACGGAAACGGAAAGCGCAGGACCGCAGCGTCGCTGTTCCGATAGGAAAAGTCGTCCCGGAACGTCTCGTCCGTCTTGAAGTGAATACCCATTTCAGCCACCTTTTCCCAAGCGGCACTGATACCGACCGATGGCCGGTCTCAGCGCGTTAGGCGGACGCCCGCCGCCGCGCGGTCGCAACAACAGACGACGATCGGTTCTCCTCGTCGTCGACTAATCTTAGAAATCGAGCACGAGGGTCTCGGATCTGGCCCGGGAGACGCAGGTCGCGATGAGGCGTCCCTCCGACTTCTCGGCATCGGACAGGACGTGATCGCGATGGTCGGGGAGGCCCTCCACCACGGGAAGGAGGCAGACGCCGCAGGCGCCCCCCCTGCAGAGGCAGGGGGCCTCGATGCCAGACCCCTCCAGCGCCTCGAGAAGAGTCTGCGACGCCCCGACCTCGATCGACCGGCCGGACCGCGCCAGGGTGACGACGAACGGCTCGCCGCCCTTGGCCCCGCCGAAACTCTCGCGATGGATCGCATGCGGCGTCCATCCGAGGCCGCGCGCAGTCTCCTCGACCGCATCCATGAGGCCCTCCGGCCCGCAGGTATAGACATGCGTGCCCAGAGGCTGGTCGGCGAGGAGGGCGGCGAGATCCGGTCGCGCACCCAGGCCCGCACTGTGGACGTGAACGCCCGCCGCATCGGTTCCGAGCAGGTCCCGAAAGGTCTCGACCTCGTCGCCGGCGCAGAATTGATGCAGTTCATACTTGGCGCCACGAAGCGCGAGGACCGGCAAGTAGGACAGGAACGGCGTCACACCGATGCCGCCGGAGATCAGGATATGCTTTCGGGCCCGGGACGCGATGGGGAACAGGCTCGCAGGTACGCCGAGTTCCACGGCATCACCAGCCTTGAACATGTCATGCAGGAAATGCGAGCCGCCGCGTGATTCCGCAACACGGCGGACGATGATCGCGTAGTGATCACGGTGATCGGGTGGTGTCACCAGCGAATAGGCGTTCTGCCAGACACGGTCCGTATCCCGCAGAGTGACGAGCACATGCGCCCCTGGCGGTGAGGTGGGGAATGTTCCGCCGCCTTCCGGAACGAAGCGGAAGCGCTTGAGGGTCGGGTTCAGGAGTTCGATCTCGGCGACGCGCGCCGACAGCTTGCCTTCGACGATCATGAATAGGCCTGCTCTGCGGGAGGAACGTCGCCGGCGACCTCGGCATCGACCTTGACCCCCATGAAAGCCGAGAGGCGCCGGGAGAAATGATCCCGGACGAAAAGGTTCGCGCCGCAGCCCTCGCATCGGACGATGGTGGTCGTCACTGCGTGGTTGAAGGTCCGGCAATGGACGCAGGCGACGCGACGCGCCTTGGTGCCGGAATGACACTGGAAGATCTCCTGCTTGTTCATTCCGGCGCGTTGCGCCGTGTTGAAGACGTCCCAAAGGAAATCCTCGGTCCCGCTTGCATAGAGCCGCAGCCCCATGCGCTCCCGCGCGAGACGGTGGTCGAGGCGATCGATGAGGTGCCGTGGCGAACGAAAGCATCGCCCACCACCGGCCTCGGGCGGTCTCGTACGGCCCTCCTGGTCAGGGGCCGCGACGAACCAGATCTCCGCTTCCTGTCCGGGCAATGCCGCGAAACTGAAGGCCGGAGAGTCTGAAACCAGCAGGTGTCGTAATCCGGAGGAATCCACCGCCAGCGACTGATAGACCGGCCGGCTCTTGATGAACTGATCTGACATCGGCCTCATCTCGACAACGGACGATATGGTAATCGCCCGGCTCATCATTCCCATTCACGGTCTCAGTCGTCGGCACGGACCGTGCGAACCCTCGAAGCAGGATTTGATTCAAGGAGCATGACTCTCCGTGCCCCAACCATAGGGCGATAACCGATCTCCGAGAGAATTTAACTTTCTCCAAGAGAATAAAAATGTCAATCGCCGATTTCGTCCGGCACGTTGGCCCGATGTCGATCAGGCAAGTGCCGGACGATCGTTTCATCGACTGCCTTCGTCAAATTCTCGAAAAAGCAGGGGCGATCCTGATAAATTGAAAGTGCCCAGCAGAGCCAAAGCCCATGAATCCACGGTTGATTCGGGGATCCTCGGCGATTGATCCCCTCAGGGCAACACAATGTGCGGGCCATGAAGGATGTCAGCGCGTTGCGATCATCGGCAGCGAATGATTCTGCCTGAGCAGATTGCTTATATACTGAGCATGAGTGGATAAAAACGGCCAATTGCGGTGCATTTCAGTTCAATTTCCGTCCTTACTCGGCGGTGACCTGCAATAGCGCTTGACAGCCCTTAGCCCGAGGAGAAATGATTGTTCCCGTAGAGAACCCAGGCGATCGTCGACGGTCTCGCTCACGTGATTTGCCGGTCACTCCTGCCCGGCACGGCCCGACCGTCCGGCTGACATCCATCAGCCGGACAACACCAAACAGATCTTCATCCCGTGTGCCGACAGGACCTTTGTAGCAGCCACCAAACATCAGGGTAGCGACGATACCGGCATTTCACCCAAAATTTTGGCCCTCGCGCCAATTCGACGGTGACATGTCCAAAGCAAGTCCATCGACAACCCCGCCAACCTAAATAAATAGCGAACAACAAACTACTAAAGGTACGCTTCTCACCATCATAGACGGCGGTGAGCAAGCTGGTTTTTTCTGATCAAACGATAAGATATCTCGAAGACATGTCTCTCAGCGCTTCTCACTGGCGTGGCGAGTGCGCACGGGAGCGTGCCTCATGGAAAAGACGAGGCTCCGGGTGCTCCTCGGTTCTTCCCAAACCTCATCGAAACGAACGGCCCTGGGATCGCAACTCCGCGGAGGGCACGTCTCGATCCGAACTGATCCCTCGCCAAGACAAATGGAGCATTCAACCATGAGCACCGGACTGACATCCGCGGCAAAGCCTCTGGCGGGCTACACTTCCCCCGCCATCGAAGCCGCCGGAGACGGCAAACTCCATCGCAGCATCAACTGGACGGGCGCGTTCTGGGTCGCGAGCGGCGTGCCCGCCCTCGTCCTGTTCTCGGTGGGCGGCATTGCCGGCAATACGGGCAAGCTCGCCTTCCTGATCTGGACGCTCTCCATGATCATGGGCTTCATCCAGTCCTTCACCTATGCGGAGATCGCCGGCCTGTTCCCGAACAAGTCGGGGGGCGCGTCGGTCTACGGGGCCGCGGCCTGGGTCCGCTACACCAAGCTGGTGGCGCCCCTCTCGGTCTGGTGCAACTGGTTCGCCTGGTCGCCGGTCCTGTCGCTGGGCTGTTCCATCGCGGCCTCCTACATCATCAACGCGGTGGCGCCGCAGCCGACGGCCACGTCGCCGGCCGTGGTGCAATGGCTCGCCGCCAACGGTGCCGCCCTGCAGATGGCCGATGCCGACAAGGTGACGGCGGCCATCGCGGCCGTGGCGCCCGGCATCCGCAGCTGGACCCTGTTCACCACCACCCTCGGCCCGGTCTCGCTCTCCCTGAACCTGGCCTTCTTCATCGGCGCCGCCCTCATGCTCGCGGTCTTCGCCGTGCAGCACCGCGGTATCCTCGGAACGGCGAACGTCCAGAAGTATATCGGTCTCCTCGTCATCATCCCGATGTTCATCGTCGGCGTGGTTCCGCTGCTCATCCACGGCGTGAACTGGGAGAACTTCTCTCCGCTCGTCCCCCTCGCGGCGCCGGCCGCTCCCGCGCCTGGCGCCTGGAACGTCACGGGCTGGACACTGGTCCTCGGCAGCATGTTCATCGCGGCCTGGTCGACCTACGGGTTCGAAACGGCGATCTGCTACACCAGCGAGTTCCGTGATCCCGCCAAGGATACGTTCAAGGCGATCTTCTATTCGGGCCTGCTCTGCCTCCTGCTGTTCACCCTCGTGCCCTTCACCTTCCAAAGCATGCTCGGCGTCGAGGGGATGCTGGAGGCCTCCATCGTGGACGGGTCGGGTGTGGCGGCAGCACTCGCGCACATGGTCGGCGGCGGTCCCATCGTCGAGAACTTCCTCGTCATGCTGATGATCCTGGCCCTCGTGCTCTGCATCATGACGGCGATGGCGGGGTCCTCGCGCACCCTCTACCAGGGCTCGGCCGACGGTTGGCTGCCGCGCTACCTCAGCCATGTGAACGAGCACGGCGCGCCGACGCGGGCGATGTGGACCGATCTCGTCTTCAACCTCGCGATCCTGGCGATCGCCTGTGCCGACGCGACGAGCTTCTTCTTCATCCTGGCCGTGTCGAATTGCGGCTACATTATCTTCAACTTCCTCAACCTCAACTCGGCCTGGATCCACCGGATCGACTCGGCGCACATCCCGCGCCCCTACCGCGCACCGACTGTCATCCTGGTGCTCGCCGGCGTCTTCGCCTTCGTGAACGTGATCTTCATGGGCGCGGGCGCAAAGGTCTGGAACCCGGTCGCCCTCTGGGCCGGCCTGATCACCGCCGCCATGATCATCCCGGTCTTCTGCTACCGCCACTATGTCCAGGACGGCGGCAAGTTCCCGGCCGAGATGTACGAGGACCTGCATGTCGGCCCCGACGGTGCGGTGAGCCGCCGCCGGGCGGGAATCCTGCCCTACCTGACGCTGGCCGCTGGCGTCGTGGTGCTCCTCCTCTCGAACTGGTTCTTCCAGCTCTGATCGAACCGGGCTGCCGGGACCGTCGGCTCCGGCAGCCCGCGCGCGGGACGAGACAGAGCCCGCCCAATCAAAAAACGGAACGCTAGAGCTGCGCCCGACCACGTTGGGTCTGGGCACATCTCTAGGCCTTTGTTTTGCCGCGCTCTTTTTCGCCGAACCGGCATCCACTTCGGCGGAGAGCGCTCTAAGGGACAGCCGCCATGAGCTACAAAGACCTTCCCCGCCAGTCGGCCCTCAACGAACGCCATCTGGCCCTGGGCTCGTCACTCGACGCCGAGTGGAACGGGATGCCCATCCCCCAATCCTACAGCACCGACCGCTACGAGGAGACCACCATCGTCCGCTCGCGGGCGGGCCTGTTCGACGTCTCCGGCCTTCGCATCGTCAACGTCTCCGGTCCGGACGCGGAAGCGATGCTGAACGCGATGCTCACCAGCGACGTCGGCAAGATCGCGCAAGGTAAGTCGGCCATCAGCAACATCGTCGACGAGAACGGCTCCCTGATCGACGACGTGCTGGTCTACCGCGACGGGCCGCAGGCCTTCCGCGTCTCGCATGGCGGCGGCAGCCTCGAAGACGTTCTTCCCGAATTCACCGAAGGCCGCGCCGTGGAAGCGGCCCGCGACGACGACGTCCACATTCTGTCGCTGCAGGGACCGCTGGCCCTCGCGATCCTCGCGCCGCACACGCCCTTCGATCTGGCGACTCTGAAGTATTTCGAGCATGTCCGCACGACGCTGTTCGGCCGCGATGTGTCCCTGGCGCGGGGCGGCTACTCGGCCGAGCGCGGCTACGAGGTGTTCTGCGCCGCCAAGGACGCCGTCGCCCTCTGGGACGCGATCATGCAGGCGGGCGAACCCTTCGGCATCGTGGCGGCCTCCTGGGACTGCCTCGACATCGTGCGCGTGGAGGGCGGCCTGCTGTTCTTCCCCTTCGACATGCCGAAGCCCGACACTACGCCGTGGGAAATGGGCCTGGCCTGGACCGTCGACCTCGACAAGCCGGATTTTCGCGGCAAGGCCGCCCTGCTGGCGAGGAGGGGCACCGAGCGTTTCAGCCAGGCCGGCCTCGAGATCCTGCACCATGAGGCGGTGACGCCCGGCGCCAAGATCTTCAAGGATGGAATCGAGGTCGGCACCGTCAACAGCACCACCTACAGCCGCCACCTGATGAAGTCCCTCGGCCTCGCCCACCTGCCACCGGAGCTCTCCGCCCTCGGAACCGAGGTCGAGGTCCAAACCGAGACCGGCCCGCTGGTCGCCAACGTGGTGCGGACGCCCTTCTACGACCCGATGCGCCTGCGCACCCATCCGGCCGACGAACGGACCGCCTGATACCAGACCGCGAGCCGGCGGCATGCCGCCGGGCCCCGGTGAGACCGGCCTGCGGGTCGGCCTCACTGGGAAGCCGCGGAGCTATGCGGCCCGTGTCAGGCCGAGGGAAAGAACGGACTGAACTTCTTGATGAGATCCCGTTCCGACGTGACATCCACCTTGCGATAGATTCGGATCTTGCAGTTCTTGATCGTGCCCTTGCTGATCTTCAGAATCTGCGCGATGTCGCCCGTGGCCTGGCCTTTCATGGTCAGGGTCAGGATGTCCCGCTCCCGCGGCGTCAGGGCTGTCAGGATGTCCGCCGCAGCCTGATAACTGGCCAGATCGTCCTGCGCCGAGACTTTCGGACCCAGCATGAAGATCCGGCCGCCGGGCGCCAGGGCGAAGTCGCGATCGAAGGTCTCCGACGTGATCACATGATCCCGCGCGTGGACGGTCTGGATGGCGTCCGCGCGAGCCAGCGTCTCCAGCATCGGTTCGATGGAGACATCAGCCAGGACCGCCTGCTTCCAGGTCTCGTTGGCAAACACCTCCACGTCGTGGCGGTCTCGGATCAGGGTCGGGCGGTTGAGCAATCCCTCCGCCTGCTTCCCGTTCGTATAGCGCAGATTGCTGAAAAGGTGGCCAAGATGGCTCCGGTGACATCCCTCTAGGGCCGGAAAGATCAACTCCGCCCGACGGACATCCTCCTGCGAGAACTCCCCCCGCTCGCGTTCGAGGAACAAGCCGAAGCAGCAATGCCCCACCGTCGAGAAGAACATCCCCAATTCGTCGGAAATATTGGCGGCGGGGCGGAAGATCTTCGCATAGAGGATCGATTCTGGGCTGGTATGCCCGATCTCCGACAATGTCAGGATGCCCGGCTTGCCGAACGTTTTCCAATAGAGGGAGAACGGATCGATCCGAAGGCATTTCCTGTTGTAGAAATCCACGATCTCGCTTGGAACCCCGGTGGTGTAGAGCACGTCCGGCGGGGCCACGCGCGAGTAACGGATGATCCATCCCGAATCGCTCTTGATGGAGAGGGCGAACAGGGACAGTAAGTTCCGGTGAAAACCCTCGGTTCCGATCGAAGCCGCGACCTCGCCGAACCGTCTGTACCATTCGGCGTCGGTCAACCCGATGCCACCGTTCCGGATCGGTTCGTCACTCATCCTAAAACGGTCATCTTGGAAACGGTGCCATCCACTGCATCTCACGCGCTCGTCGCGAGTCGGCCGGCCTCGCCCATGCGCACGTCCCGCACAGTATCGTCGGCAGCCCCACCACCCAAGGCCTTCTTTACCCCCCCGGGTCCTTCTTCCACGGTCGTACAGAGAGAATGCGGATGCAAGGTAATGGCACATTATCTGCTCGAAACGACCATTTGGCACGATCCTCGCAAACCCAGACGCCCTTCGTTTTTTCAATGCAGAGGCTGACCCACACAGTAGTGCCAACAGTCACTATTGCATCGTCATTTCATCCCGGCATAAAATTTTCCCAAGAAGAATGAACGCGCGGGGCGATCCTCGCTGTTGGAGCGGATGGCTCAATCGGGGGCCGTCTCGCCTCACACGATGTTTCTCGGAGATCTCATCATGCGGAAACGGGTTGCGATCATCGGCGCGGGTCCGAGCGGATTAGCTCAGTTGCGGGCCTTCGAGTCCGCGAGACGCCGAGGCGAGGAGATCCCCGAACTCGTCTGTTTCGAGAAGCAATCCGATTGGGGCGGCCAGTGGAATTATTCCTGGCGCACCGGCCTCGACGGAAACGGCGAACCCGTCCACAGCAGCATGTATCGCTACCTCTGGTCGAACGGTCCGAAGGAATGCCTCGAATTCGCGGATTACTCCTTCGAGGAGCATTTTGGCCGCCCGATTCCGTCCTATCCACCGCGGGCGGTGCTGCACGATTACATCGCCGGCCGCGTCGAGCGCAGCGATGTTCGCAAGTATATCCGCTTCTGCACGCCCGTCCGCTGGGTCAGCTATTCGGAGGAAACCGGCAGGTTTACCGTGACGGCGAAGGATCTGATCGCCGATGAGCATCAGGTCGAAGAGTTCGATTACGTGGTCGTGGCCAACGGGCACTTCTCTGTGCCCAACGTCCCGAGTTTCGAGGGACTGGAGCAGTTCCCAGGCCGTGTGATGCACGCCCACGACTTCCGCGTCGCCGACGAGTTCGCCGGCAAGCATCTCCTGATGATCGGCGCAAGCTATTCCGCAGAAGACATTGGCACCCAGTGCATCAAGTACGGCGCGAAATCGATCACCTTCAGCTACCGCACCAAGCCGATGGGCTTCGATTGGCCCGAAGGCTTTGTGGAGAAACCGCTTCTACTGAAACTCTCGGGGAAGACAGCGCATTTCAAGGACGGCAGCACCAAGGAAGTGGATGCGATCATCCTGTGCACGGGCTATCAGCACACCTATCCGTTCCTGCCGGACGAGCTGCGCCTCAAGTCACACAATTGTCTGTATCCGGCCGGGATCTACAAGGGTATCTTCTGGCAGTCGAACCCGAAGCTAATCTATATCGGGATGCAGGATCAGTATTACACCTTCAACATGTTCGATGCCCAGGCCTGGTATGCCCGCGACTACATGATGGGCAAGCTCACCCTGCCCGGCGCGGAAGAGCGGAACGCCGACATCACCAAGTGGCTGGCCTATCAGGACACGCTCACCAACCCGTTCGAGGCGATCGACTTTCAGACGGAGTATGTCCGCGAGCTCCTGGCGGCGACCGACTATCCTCCCCTCGACGTCGACAAAGTTGCCGAGCTGTTCAAGGAATGGGAGCACCACAAGATGGAGGGCATCCTCACCTATCGCGACAGATCCTACCGCTCGACCATCACCGGCACGCTCTCACCGGCCCATCACACCACATGGATGAAAGCGATGGACGACTCGCTCGATGCCTTTATGGGCCTGCCCCAAGCCGCGGAATGATCGCGTAACACTCTCGCGTCGGCCCGGCCGCATCGCGGCCAGTTCACCAGGGATCGCCGAATGAACCAGATCTGGATGCAGCCCGAGCCCGCGCGGGGGGCAACGTCGCCGCGCACGCTCTCGTTCTCGGCGAGGGGTGGAGCCTCAGCCTTCTTCGAGGTCGAGGCCGGGGATCGTCTGCGCATCGTCGATCCGGAAGGGTGCCAGCCTGCCTTTCTCTATGCTCGCCCCGATGCGTTCGGAGCGGCGGCCGCGGACGGGCGCGTCGCCTCGAATGTGGGGGATCTCTTGCGCCGGCGGGGCGAGGGGATGGGCGGAGAGGCGGAAAGCGCCGCTCTCGCGCGGCATGGCCTCGCAGCGTCCGATCTCGAAGCGCACGCGCTGTTTCACGGCGAGTCCCAACCGGGCTCGGCCTTCGAGGTGACGGCGGCCGCCGCCTCGGTCTGCGTGCTCATCGTCCCCGGCGGCCCGATGGCGCCGGACGCGCAGGATCCGCCGACCGATCTGCGGGTGGAGATCGAGCCTGCCACGTCCCTCGAGGGGAGGGCGCCGCCGCCCCTCGCTCCGCCCCTTCTCGACCTGCGCGTGAGGGCCGCGACGGCGGAGGCCTTCACGGTCAAGGCCGGTCAGTACATCCAGATCATCGACGTGGACGGGCGCCAATGTGCGGATTTCCTCGCCTTCGATGCCGTCGCCCTCGAAGCGGGTGACGAATACGGCCTCGACGCCACCACCACGCATACCCTGATGGGATCGACGGCGCCGAAACCCGGCCTGCTGTCGAAGTATTTCGACGCGCGCATGGTCCCCCTAGTCGAGATCGTGCAGGACACGGTCGGGCGCCACGATACGTTCATGCTCGCCTGCTCGGCCAAGTATTACGAGGATATGGGGTATCCCGGTCATTCGAACTGCACCGACAACTTCAATGCTGTCCTGCGACCGCATGGGGTTCAGCCGAAGAAGGGTTGGCCGGCGATCAATTTCTTCTACAACACCGTCGCCGGGCCGGACGATAAGATCACCATGGACGAGCCCTGGTCACGCGCGGGCGATTACGTTCTGTTGCGGGCGCTGACCGACCTCGTCTGCGCCACCTCGTCCTGCGCCGACGACATCGATCCCGCCAATGGCTGGTGCCCCACCGACATCCACGTCCGGGTCTATAATTCTGAGAGCGCCTTCTCCAAGGGTATGAGCCACCGCATGACCCCCGATGCCGAACCGCGCCTCACCCGCGAATCCGGGTTTCACCCACGCACCGCCGCCTTGACACGGAAGATGGAAGATTATCGCGGGTTCTGGGTGCCGACCTGCTTCAACGCGGCGGGCCCGCTGGAGGAATACTGGGCCTGCCGCGAGCGGGCCACGATCATGGACCTCTCGGTGCTGCGCAAGTTCGAGGTGATCGGGCCCGATGCCGAGGACCTGATGCAGTTGGCGGTGACCCGCAACGTGCGCAAGCTCGCCGTCAACCAGATCGTCTATACCGCCATGTGCAACCCGCATGGCGGGATGATCGACGACGGCACGCTGTTCCGTCTCGGCCAGAACAATTTCCGCTGGATCTGCGGGGACGAATATTCCGGCATCTGGCTGCGTAGGCTCGCCGAGGACCACAAGCTGAAGGTCTGGGTGAAGAGCTCCACCGACCAGCTCCACAACGTCTCCGTCCAGGGGCCGAGATCGCGGGCGATCCTGTCCGGCCTCGTGGTCAGCCCGCCCCAGGAACCCACGATCGATGAGTTGAAATGGTTCCGCTTCACCGTCGGGCGCATCGACGGCGTGCCAGTCCTGGTGTCGCGGACGGGCTATACCGGCGAGCTCGGCTACGAGGTCTGGTGCCACCCGAGCCAGGCGACCGCGATCTGGGACTCGATCGTGACGGCCGGCAAGCCGCAGGGTCTCACGCCGATGGGGCTCGCCGCCCTCGACATGCTGCGGATCGAGGCCGGCCTCGTCTTCGCCGGTTACGATTTCTGCGACCAGACCGACCCGTTCGAGGCGGGCATCGGCTTCACGGTGCCCAAGGACAAGCCGGACGCCTATATCGGGTCGGAGGCCGTGGCGCGGCGGCGGGACAACCCGCACAAGCGGATGGTCGGCCTCGACGTCACGGGCAACGAGCCCGTCGGGCACGGAGATCCCGTCTATGACGGCCGGACCCAGGTCGGGATCGTCACCAGCGCCACGAAATCGCCGATCCTCGGCAAGACCATCGCCCTGGCGCGCCTCGACGTCTCGGCGGCGGCCATCGGTGGGTCGGTGGAGATCGGCAAGCTCGACGGCCATCAGAAGCGGCTTCCCGCGACCATCGTGGCCTTTCCCCACTTCGATCCCAAGAAGACCCGCGTCCGGGCGGAAGCGCCCACACGCGGCGATCTGGGACAGGCCAGCCTCGCCGAGCCCTCGCCGGAGAGCGTGGCAACGGCCGGAATCCCCGCTTGAAGTGCCTCACACAACTCCCGATCACGGTCGGTTCCCGCTCCGGGCATGACGGTGCAGCAGGAGTTTTGTGAGAGACACTTAATGCGCGAGAGACTACGGCGAGGCTTCACCGCCACCGCCGCTTCAACAAAAATCGACGAGACAACCAATCGCAAGACGTCGGAGCTTACCGAGACACGAGAGAAGCGCGTGAACTCCGCACCCCGTCTTCGTTAGACCACTCACCAAATTTCGCTCCGTACATTCCAGAGTCCGTTCCGAGGATACGGATATATAAAGCAAGCTATTGCTAGAACTTTTGTTAACCTGTCGATTAGATATTGCCGACCAGCATATCTTCCAGGCGGAACCGATCCTGCAATGGCCACACTCTCCTTCAAGGCCGCGAGTGCCGGCAGCGCGTCGCTGGCGGCGATCTTCGCCGTCGGAACGGTCTTTCTGACCAGGCAGATCGGCGACTCGTTCGCCACCCAGGCCGAGGCGTTGCAGCGGGAGACGCTGTCGAACGAGGCGCGCGCCGTGCGCGGTAGCCTGGACGAGCTCGCCCAGATCGCCAAGAACATCGCCTTGGTCGCTGGCGCCATGCGGAGCAACGGCGTCACGGATCGTGCAGCTTACGATGCGGCGCTCAAGCGGCTGCTGGAGGAGAACCCCGCCATCCTCGGCACGTGGACCGGGTGGGAGGCCAACGCCCTCGACGCGCGCGACACCGAGTTCGCCGGTGGTTCCACCTCCGACGCCACCGGGCGCTTCCTGCCGTACTGGAACCGTGGAAGCGGCGCCATCGTGCGCGAAGTGCTGACCGGCTACGAGGACCCCGTGGAAGGGGCCTATTATCAGCAGCCCAAATCGCTGAGCCGGCCCGCCGCCATCGAACCGTACATCTACCCCGTGGCGGGGAAGGACACGATGATCATGTCCTTCGGGGCACCGATCACGGTGGACGGCAAGTTCCTCGGCGTCGGAGGGATCGACATCGATCTGTCCGCCATGAGCCAGGCCGTGGCGTCGGTCCGGCCCTTCGGCACCGGCTACGTGTTTGGTCCCGGCATTTGGTGGAGCGGGTTTGACCGGAAGCGGCCGGGCTCGGCGGACCATGCCTTGCAGATGGCCTCGTAGGGCGTGAGACCACGCAGAGTCTTCAGGCGGCGAGCGAAGTTGTAGGCGCTGACGAAGTCGGCCAGATGGTCGCGAAGCTGCGCGTGGCTGTCGTAATGATAGCGTTTGACCGTCGCATCTTTGATCGTGCGGTTCATCCGCTCGACCTGTCCGTTCGTCCAGGGGTGTCGCGGCTTGGTCAGGCGATGGTCGATATCGTTGCGGGCACAAGCAAGCTCGAAGCTGTGAGCTCGGAAGGTCTCGCCGGCCGCAATCGCCTCCTGGATGATGGAGGCGGCCGAGGCGACGTTGCCGGGCGTGGTGAAGTGGGTGCCGTTGTCGGTGAGCACCGTGTGCACCCGGTAGGGCACGGCCTCGATGAGATGCCGGAGGAAATCGCCCGCGACCCGCCGCGTCGCTCGTCCATGGAGTTCGACGAAGGCGAACTTGGTCGTGCGGTCGATGGCGACGAGCAGGTAGAGCCGCCCTTCCGCCGTGTGAACCTCGGCCAGATCGATGTGGAAGTAGCCGAGCGGGTAAGCCTTGAAGCGCGACCGCTTGGGTTTGTCACCGTCGACCTCCGGCAGTCGGCTGATGCCGTGGCGTTGCAGGCAGCGGTGCAGCGACGAGCGGGTCAGGTGCGGGATCGTGGCCTGCAGCGCGTAAAGGCAGTCGTCGAGCGGCAGGAGCGTGTGGCGACGAAAGGCGACCACGACCGCCTCATCTTCAGGTGAAAGCACCGTCGAACGCGGATCCTTCGGACCCGTGCGCTGGTCGGCGACCGAGGTCCGCTGCCTCCACTTGGCGACGGTCTTCTGGTTGATCCCGTAGCGTTTCGAGAGAGCCCTCAGGCTCGCTTGACTATGCTGGATCGCTCGACGAACCGCCTCAGTCGTCGTGGCGCTGCCGTGAAGAACCTGGCCCATAGCGCGTCCTTCCACCCCAACGTGAAGATTGCACCATCAAACCCTGGGATCAAACATCTACGTCACCCTCGTCTCTGCTCGGGGCGGAGCGGTGGCGTATCCGGATGCGAAGGCCGTCGGCAAATCCCTCGACAAGCTGGATCCCGCGGCCGCCATGGCGGCGCGACGGGCGATCGAGACCGGGGAGCGCGTGCAGGAGGTCGTGATCGGACCCGATTCCCGATCCTGGCGCTACATGGCCGAGCCGATCCAGGCCGGGGCGACGAAGGATCGCTGGGCGATCGTCACTGCCGTTCCCGTGGCGACGCTGACGGCCGCGGCCGACAGGGCGCAATGGATCCTCATCGGCATCTCGGCCCTGTGCGTCCTGGCGAGCTTCGCCATTCTCTTCGCCCTCATCCGGCGTCTCGTCGGCGTGCCGATCCGGGCGCTCGGCACCACCATCGGCGACATGGCCGCGGGCGATTACAATGCGCCTGTGCCGCAGGCGGACCGCCGGGACGAAGTGGGGCTCGTGGGCAAGGCCGTCGTCGGGCTGCGCGATTCCCTGCGGCAGAGCGCGGAGGCGGAGGAGCGCCGGAAGGAAGCGGCCCGGGTGATGGCGGACGAGCAGCGCCGGGCCGGCACGCGGGGCCTGGCCGATGGGTTCGAGAACGCCGTGGGCGGCATCGTCGGCCTCGTCGCCTCGGCCGCCACAGAATTGCAGGCCACCGCGCGCGAGATGGCCGACACCGCCGCCCGCACGGCCGGCCAGTCCGACACGGTCGCCAACGCGGCCCGTGACGCGGCGGCGAACGTGACCGCCGTCGCGACGGCGGTGGAGGAACTGGGGAGCTCCGTTCAGGAGATCGCCCGGCAGGTGAGCGGTTCGAGCCAACTGGCGCAGGAGGCCGTCGACGAAGCCCTGCAGACCTTCGGTTTCGTGGAGGCCCTGAGCGGGGCAGTGGCGAAGATCGGCGACATGGTGACGATGATCAACGCCATCGCCGCGCAAACCAACCTGCTCGCCCTCAACGCGACCATCGAGGCGGCGCGCGCCGGCGATGCCGGCCGCGGATTCGCCGTGGTCGCCTCGGAGGTCAAGGAACTCGCCAACCAGACCGCGCGCGTCACCCAGGACATCGCGGGCCAGATCGCCGTGATCCAGGGTTCCACCGACCAGGCCGTGACGGCGATAGGCACCATCACCAACCGCATCAAGGAGATCAGCACGGTGGCGACCACGATCGCGGTGGCCGTGGAGCAGCAGGGTGCGGCGACGCAGGAGATCGTCCGCAACGTCTCCCTGGCGGCTGTCGGCACCGGTGAGGTGACCTCGAACGTTACGGGTGTGGCCGATGCCGCCGTGCATACCGGCGCCGCGGCGGATCAGGTGCTGATCTCGGCATCGGAACTGTCACGCCAGTCGGAACATCTCGGTTCCGAAGTACGGCAATTCCTGGCCAATGTCCGGGCCGCATAAATCCCTTGTGAAGGACTGCCGTCTCACCCGTTCACGGGTGGACGGCAGTCCTGTCGATCGACACGACACGGCGATCCGGGCTTCGGACCGCCTTCGATAGGGTCTACTGATACCCTTTGGGGAATGGGTCCGGCTTGATCAGTTCGGGGCTCGTATAGACGATCTCGAACTGGCCATCGGCCTTGGCCTTGCCGACGCGGGTCTTGGACCAGAGGTGGTGGTTCGGATCGACGCGCACATAGCCTTCCGGCGCGTCCTTGAATTCCAGGCCCGGGGACGCCGCGACCACTTTGTCGACATCGAACGAGCCAGCCTTCTCGCAGGCCATCTTCCACAGGAACGGGCCGAGATAGGCGGCCTGGGTCACGTCGCCGATGACGGTCTTCTCGCCCCACATCTTGTGAAAGGCGCCGACGAAGGCCTTGTTGTTCTCGTTCTCGATGGACTGGAAGTACTTCATGCAGGAATAGGCGCCCGCGATGTTGTCGCCGCCGATGCCCTCGACCTCGTCCTCCGTGACGGACAGGGTGAGCAGGGTCTGTTTCGACAGGTCGATGCCGGAGGCCTTGAGTTGCTTGTAGAACGCCACGTTCGAGCCGCCGACCACGGTGACGAAAATCACCTTCGGCTTGGTGAGCTTGATCTTGTTGATCACCGAGTTGAACTGGGTGTGGCCGAAGGGGAAGTACTCCTCGCCGACGACCTTTCCTTTAAGCACGCTCTCGATATGCTTGCGGGCGATCTTGTTCGAGGTGCGCGGCCAGATGTAATCCGAGCCGATGAAGAAGAAGCTGTCGCCGCCTTTCTCCTTGTGGACCCAGTCGAGGCTGGCCAGGATCTGCTGCGTCGCCTCTTGCCCAGTATAGATGACGTTCTTGGACTGCTCCAATCCCTCGTAGAAAGTCGGGTAGTAGAGCAGGCCGTTATACTGCTCGATCACCGGCAGCGCCGCCTTGCGCGAAGCCGAGGTGAAGCAGCCGAAGATCGCCGCGCAATGGTCATTGACGAGGAGCTTCTTGGCCTTTTCGGCGAAGGTCGGCCAGTCGGAAGCGCCGTCCTCCTGGATCACCTTGATCTTGCGGCCGAGGATGCCGCCGGAGGCGTTGATCTGCTCGAAGGCGAGCTTTTCGGCCTGCGTGGCACCGGTCTCGGAGATCGCCATCGTGCCGGTGACGGAGTGGAGGATGCCGACGGTCACTTCAGTGTCGGTGACGGCGAGTCCCGTCGTGTTCACGGTATCGGCCGCGAAGACGGACGAGCTTCTCGTAGCGGCAATGAAGGGGGCTGCTGCCAGGCCGAGTAACAACCGGCGACGAAGTTGAAGATAAGCGGTGCCTTCGTCTTTCGACGCCATCGGTTCGTTCCCCACTTTTCATTGCGGAGGACATGCCTTTGTCCACCCACGGTTGCTCCCTGGAGCAGGATCACTCCAACTCGACCGAGGCACACTGTCGGTAAGAAACTTCGTTTCTTAAAGGGCAAATTGGCTGCATGGTGCATCATTGCTGGGCAGGCTGAGCGCCTTTCCTTCACGACCGCCGAGCGGAGCCCGCGCCCGCCGATCCAGTCCAGTCCAGTCCCGTCCTCATTTGCGACGGCGTGCAGGGGCGCAGCCGAACAGCGCGGCGAAAGCGACCGCGAAGACCGCATCCATGCCCGTCGACAGCACGCCGCCATTGCGCGCGAGGACCCGCACGGCCAATCCGGCGGCGTTCGGAAGCGGGCTCGCTCCGCACAAGCAGCCGATTCCTTCGGCGGCGACCTGGAGCACGCCGATATCGGGACGGCAATCGACGCTCCCGAGGATCACCATCGAACCATAGGCCGCGTAGGCGCCCATGGGGGAGGCGGGGCTTGCCAGGGTCGCGCCGTCGAGGGTGGAGCGCTCGTTGACGAGGATGCGTCCATCCTCGGTCTCGACCCGTAGGGACAGGGCGATCCGGGAGAAGGGCCGGCCCATGCCGGTCGGATCGTGGCTGGCGAAGCCTTCGCTGACGATGGCGCGGGCATCCGGGCCGACGACGATGCGGGTGTCGAGATCCAGCGCCGAGCCGGGAAACAGGATCATCGGATCGGGATGCAGCGCCAGGCTCGCGTCGCTGGCGATGGCCAGACGCGTGTCCTGGCGTGCCGCGAAGGCGCCGGTATCATGCACGACGGTGGCCGATTGGGTGGTGACATGGGCCCGGCTCCCGGGCCTCGCCGTGATGTCGAGGCCGAGGCGGTCGGCCCGGTAGAGCCCGCCGGAGGCCGATTGGAGATACAGCGTCGCGATGTCGGGATGGTCCGGATACATCCGGAACGGCCGGGTGATGTGGAACGGATAGGGCACGACCTGCCGCGACAGCACCGTGGTGCCGCCGCCGCGCACGAAGACGAGTCGCGCCTGAGAATGGCGCGAGCGGCCCGCTCCCTCCGGCGAGGCGCCCCGGACCTCCTCTCCCACGTCACTCAAGGCGCGAAGAGCACGGCGCGGCAGATCGCATCCGCCACGGCGTCGATTCCGTCACCCGAGCGTGCATTGGTGGCGATCATCGCCTTGCCGCCGCGCACGGCAGTGGCCTCGCTGAGCATGGCGGGGAGGTCTATCCCCACATGGGGGGCGAGATCGGTCTTGTTCACCACGAGAAGGTCGCAACGCAGCACGCCGGGGCCACGCTTCCTCGGGATATCGTCGCCCCCCGCCACGTCGATGACGAAGATCCACCAATCCACCAGATCGAGGGAGAAAGTGGAGGCGAGGTTGTCGCCCCCGGATTCGAAGATCAGGAGGTCGAGGCCGGGAAAGGCCGCCTCCAGGGCGTCGCCGGCGGCGATGTTGAGGGTCGGGTCCTCGCGGATCACCGTGTGCGGGCAGGCGCCGGCCTCCACGGCCGAGACCCGGGCCGGGTCGATCAGCCCGGACCGGCGCAGGCGCTCCGCGTCCTCCTTGGTGACGAGGTCGTTGGTGACGATGGCGAGATCGACGCCGCGCCCCGCCAGGACCGGGATCAGACGCTCGATCAACGCCGTCTTCCCCGAGCCGACCGGTCCGCCGATGCCGATCCGCGCGGCACTGGCGCGGGCAGGAGATGGGGTGAGAGTCATTGCGGTATTGAGCATCAGCGCAGCATGTAGCGTTGGGCGAGGGGGAGGACCTTGGCCGGTTCGCAGGTCGCGATGGCCCCGTCGACGAAGACGTCGAAGGTCTGGGGATCGACGCGGATATCGGGGCAGGCGTCGTTCCAGAGCATGTCGGCCTTGCTGAGCGTCCGGGTGCCATGGGCTGGCAGCAGCGCCTTGCGCAGGCCGAGCTCGTCGCGCAGGCCGCGCTCGATCGCCAGCGGATGGACGAAACAGGCCGAGAGCCCTTGCTTGGCGAGGCCGAACGCGCCCCATTGCGGGCGCAGCAGCATCGGTTCGCAGGTCATCAGCGACGCAGCGGAATCGCCCATGGCGCCCCAGGCGATGAAGCCGCCCTTGATGACGAGTTCGGGCTTGATGCCGAAGAAGGCGGGCCGCCACAGAACGATGTCGGCCATCTTGCCTTCTTCGAGAGAGCCGATGTGATCGGCAATGCCGAAGGTGCGCGCCGCATTGATCGTGTATTTGGCGATGTAGCGCTTGATCCGGGCATTGTCGCCGAAGCCGGCCCGGTCCTCGGGCAGGCTGCCGCGCTGGTCCTTCATCTTGGAAGCGAGCTGCCAGGTCCGGCAGATCACCTCGTGGATGCGGCCCATGCCCTGGCTGTCGGAGCCGAGCATCGAGATCGCGCCGATATCGTGCAGCACGTCCTCGGCCGCGATGGTCTGGGCGCGGATGCGGCTCTCGGCGAAGGCCACGTCCTCCGGCAGGGCCGGGTTGAGGTGGTGGCACACCATCGTCATGTCGAGGTGCTCGTCGAACGTGTTCACCGTGTAGGGATTGGTGGGGTTCGTCGAGGAGGGCAGGCAATGGGGCAGGCCGGCGACGCGGATGATGTCCGGCGCGTGCCCGCCGCCGGCCCCTTCCGTGTGATACATGTGGATCACCCGGCCGCCGATGGCGGCGAGCGTGTCCTCCACGAAGCCGGATTCGTTGAGCGTGTCGGTGTGGAGCTGAACCTGGAAATCGTGCTCGTCGGCGAATCCCAGGCAGGCATCGATGGCCGAGGGCATCGCCCCCCAATCCTCGTGGATCTTCAGGCCGAGCACACCGGTCTCCAACTGCTCCTTGAGGGCCGCCGGCTTGTGGGTGTTGCCACGGCCGAGGAAGCCGAAATTCACCGGCCAATGCTCGGCCGCCTGGAGCATCTTGCCCGTGTTGAACGGCCCCCCGGAATCGATGCCCACGGTGATCGGCCCGAGCGAGCCGCCGAGCAGGGTGGTGATGCCCGACGCGATGGCGTGGTCAGGCAAGCCCGCGGAATCGAAATGGACATGGACGTCGATGGCGCCCGGCGTCGCGATCAGCCCCTCGCAATCGCGCACCGTGGTGCCGGCGGACACGATGAGCCGCGGATCGACCCCGTCCATGATCGCCGGGTTGCCGGCCTTGCCGATGCCGACGATCTTGCCGTGGCGGATGCCGAGATCGCCCTTCACGATGCCGAGCACGGGATCGATGACGAGGACGTTGCAGAGCAGAAAATCGAGGGCGCCCTCGGCCGAGGTGATGCCGGGCGCCATGCCGATCCCGTCGCGCAGGGTCTTGCCGCCGCCATGCAGGCATTCGTCGCCGTAGACGGCGTAATCCTTCTCCACGACGGCGACGAGGGAGGTGTCGGCGAGGCGCACGCCGTCCCCCGTGGTGGGACCGTAGAGGGCGGCGTAGTCGCGGCGGGGGATCGTCACCATGATCGTCTCCTTGATACCAAGCGGCACTGATCTTGACCGATGGCCGGGATCAGTGCGTTCGGCGGACGCCCGCCGCCGCGCCGTCGCGCGGGCAGACGACGATGAGGTCTCCTCATCGTCGTCCGGTCTGACACGCCCGGACTTCTAGGCACCCTTGAAGCCGCCGGCTTTGGCCCGCGCCAGGGCGGCGGCGCGGTCCGCCGGCGTATCGATCGTCCCCTGGGTCAGGTCGTTCAGCCCGGTGAGCCGGCGTTCGCCGCCGAACCCCACCAGGGTCACGGTCTTGCGCTGGCCCGGCTCGAACCGCACCGCAGTGCCGGCCGGGATATCGAGGCGCAGGCCGAGCGCCGCTTCACGATCGAAGTCGAGGGCGCGGTTGACCTCGAAGAAGTGGTAATGCGACCCGATCTGCACCGGACGGTCGCCGGTATTGACCACCTCGATAGTCGTGCGGGGACGCCCTGCGGACAGCTCGATCTCCCCCTCGGCGGGCAGGATGGCGCCGGGCTCCAGCGTATCGGCCGGCGCCCCTTCGGCGGGCCGGATCGGCTCGTGCACGGTGACGAGCTTGGTCCCGTCGGGGAACACGCCCTCGACCTGCAGGATCGGCAGCATGGCGGCGATGCCGGGCATGACGTCCCCGGTGGTCAGGATGGTCGAGCCCCACCCGATCAGATCGGCGACGCTGCGCCCGTCGCGGGCGCCTTCGAGGATCTCGTCGGTGATGATGGCGACGGCCTCCGGATAATTGAGCTTGAGGCCGCGCGCGCGGCGCTTCCGTGCCAGCTCCGCCGCCGTGAAGATTGTCAGCCGTTCGAGTTCGGTCGGTGTCAGCAGCATGGGCAATCCTCAACGCATGACGCGGCAGAAGGAGGCGGGTCTTCCGAGCCGCCATGCGGCAAGACGTGAATCAAGAAACCGCGGATCAAAAAACCGCGGGTCGGCAAACCACAGATCGATCGGGGCGCTGCGGGCTCGAAGGTGACAATCGGGGCCCGCCTTCCGGAACCGCACCTCAATTCGCGAACAAGCGCAGATCGGCCCGCGCATGGCGCATGGTGGCGATCTCGATCAGCGGTGTGAAGGCAACGAGCATGATGTCCGGGCTTTCCCTGTCGTCCCGGGCCGCCCCCTGCATAGGTTGGGCCGCAATCTCCGCCAGAACCGGCATCAGGGCGGTCAGGATGCGCTGAGCCTCGATGGCGCCGACCAGCCCGAGCCTGACGGACGCGGTGACGAGGGCAGTGGCACATTGATAGCCGGCGATCTCGGTGATCGCCGTTTCGTCCAGACCGAGGGATCGCCACAGCGCGCCCTGCATCACCGCCAGATGCCCGAGAAGGCGGCCGTCGCGCACGGCGCGTTGCAATCCGTCGGCCCCCGCCGTCCCGATGCGGGTATGGGCGGCGAGCAGCGCACCACCGTTGCGGCGGCTGCCCGTGCGCATCGGCTCGGGCAGGCAGGCCGCCTCCATGGCGGCATCGATCTGGGCGAGCCGCGCGAGATCCCCCGCCGCCCGGTGCGCCAGAACCAAGGCGACCCGGTCGCTGCCGGCCCAGCGGTGACGTAGAACGGCCTCGACCGCATGGCCCAGTTCGGCCCCGCCGAGGCCGTCGAGTAGCGCCGCAAGCCCCTCGATCCCATTCGAGAAAGCGAAGCTGCCGCTTGGAAAGGCCGAATCCGCCTGCTGCAGGGCAATGAGCCGCTGCAGCATCAGGCGGCCTCGTTCCGAGCGTCGAGTCCATGCGTCACGCGTCCGCCAGAGACGAGATCGCCGAGGCGCGCCAGATAATCTTCCGGAGGACCTTCGAGCGCGACGAGAAGATCGTCACCATCGAACCGGACGCGCCAATGCAGGTTGCCGGCGTGGTAGCCAAGTTCGAGGGCGGCGATCTTGTCCCTGGGCGCGAGCCGAAGCCAGCGTTCCGCCCCGACCCGCACCACCACGGCGCGGTCCGCATCCAGGATCAGAACGGCGCCGTCGAACAGGGTTTCCTCGCGAGGCAGGGCGATGGCGATCTCCTCACCGCCCCTCGTCGTCGCCCGTAACCGCCGCCGGGCCATGTCGGCGCTGTCGATCGCCAGGATGTCGACGGCATGGCGGTGATCGAGATGATGCAGGCGGTGCGCGATCTCTGGATCGAGCCTGCTGCCTACGATACGGTCGATGACGTGCATTCGGTATCCGCTTTCCCGCAAGGTCCGGGAGACGAGATCAGGCTCAGTCGTTCCGGGCAGCCAGCTTTCGGGCGAGCGTATATCGAAACGCGTCCACTGCAATCGCCTGCAGCCATCTTTTCCCATTCAGGCGGTAAGACGCAGGACGGGCCCTGATGCCGGGGCGAACTCGTGGCGCTACGGCGCCGCTGCCCCCGCAGTCAGGGGAGGACGGTAGAAGGCTCCGATTTCGCGGATCAGATCGCGCCGCTGCTCCTCCACCAGATCCGAGAGGATGTCATCGTGATCCCGGCTGATGACCGAGAGCAGACGCACATTCGGATACTTGCCTTCGAAAACAACGAACACTTCCGCCTCCCCAGAAGGGTCGAGGGGATCAAGGCAGTAATGGTTAGCCATACCGAAACTCCGAGCCATCGCGACAAGAACTGGATTTCATCGAAACCCTTCCGACAAGGCGGCAACCAAACAATCACTCGTCGTTTCTAATCTTCCGAAACCTGTATCTCTCGGAGAATGACCTGTTCGGCCACTCAGCATTTCCAAGCGGCACATAGCGATGAAGACGATCACGCCCATGCCTTGGGGACATCGGCCTCGAATCGGCTGCTCCGATTGCCTCCACGGCTATCACGCAAAAGTAATTGCCGCTACCAAAATGGGTCCAAAAGCAGCAATTCCACAGTATTCGCATAATTTGGAAAGAGAATGGTACCCTTGACTGGTACCAAAACGGGAGATGCCTGTCGGTCCGGTCGTTGCCATCGTCCTTATGTGCGCAGGCGCAGCCGGTAGGCGTAGGCATCGCCGCGGAAGAGCCCTTCGACATACTCGATCAAGCGGGAATCGGTGCCGTAGGAGCGGCGCTTGATCAGCAGGCAGGGAAGCGGCTCGGAAAAGCCGAAGATCGCGCATTCCTGCGCCTCGGGGGAGGCGGCCTCGATGGTTTGCTCGCAATCGACCAGGGGAACGCCGCACTCGGCGAGGCGGGCATAGATGGACCCCGACAGGTCGACCTCGGCGAGGCCGGGCGCGAGACCGAGATCGTACCAGGCCTTCTCCACGGAGAGGGGAATGCCGTCCCCCATGCGCACACGCACGAGTCGGAGGAACCGGGCGGTGGACGAGAGACCGAAGATCGAGGCGATGGAGCGGTCCTCGCCGATCGTCCGTTCGAGAATGCGGGAGGAGGGGACGCGACCCAACTCGTGCATCTCCTCGGTGAAGCCCTTGAGACGCTCCATCCCGGGCTTGATGCGCCGGAAGCCGTCTTCCACGATGTAGCCGTTGCGGCCATGCGCGCTCACCAGCCGCTGCTGGCGCAGAGCGTCGTAGCATTGCTGGACGGTCTTCCTGCTGATGCCGAGATCCTGCGCAAGCTTCCGTTCGGCTGGCAGCGTGGCTCCGGGACCAAGAACACCGTCCGTAATCATGGCCCGGAACTGATGCTCCAGCTGCCGATACATCGGAAGAGCCGTGTCGTTCTGGATGCGGAGGTTCGCGAAAACGCTTGGTGTTTTGGTCAATGCGGCGGCATCGTGCGAAGAGCGTGCGGGCAGCGTGTCACTGTCCCTTCCTTACAGGATCTTGCGGCGGGCTCGCTACATGGGAAGCGCCTTCGTGCTCGGGAGTTTCGTCGCGGCCGGCACGTTCCGGGTCGACCGGCTTCCCCATCCCGGCGAATCCCTCCTGGCCTCCGCCGTCGCCTGGGAGCCAGGAGGCAAGGGGTTCAATGTCGCCGCCGGCCTGCGCAGGCTCGGTGTGGAGGTCGATGGGCTGATCCCGGTGGGTACTGACCATCTCGCGGCGCTGGCGGATCCCGCGCTTCGGCGGATGGGCCTGCCCGCCGCCATGATACGGCACCATCCAGGCTCCACCGGCATCGGCGTCGGTTTCGTCGGGGCCGATGGCGAGAATTGCCTCGCAGTCCATCCCGGCGCCAACCTGCTCCTGTCGCGGGAGACCGTGCGCTCGGCGGCGGCGAGCCTCACCTCCTCCGCGATGGTGATCGCGCAGTTCGAGATCGGCGACGACGCCATCGCCGAAGCCTTCGCGACGGCGCGCGTGGCCGGCGTCCCGACCCTGCTCAATCCGTCGCCGTTCCGGATGACGCAGCCGGAGATCTTGTCGGGGATTCTGGCATCCACCACGATCCTCGTGGTGAACCAGACCGAGGCGGAGGCTCTCCTCGGATTCCTGTACCCTGGGCGGGCCGGCGGCAACGACCTGCGCGCCGTGGCCGGGAAGCTCGCGGAGGCGCTGCATGCACGCGGCGTGGAGGCACTGGTGATCACCTTCGGCGCGGCCGGCGCGCGGATCGTCCTCGGCGGCTCGACCGTCCTGGACCAGCCGGCCTTCCCGGTGACGGCGATCGACACGATCGGTGCCGGCGACGCCTTCATCGCAGGCCTGGCGGCGGGCCTCCTGACGGGCAGATCCTGGAGTGAGTGCGGACGGATGGCAGCCGCCTGCGGCGCCCTCGCGGTGACACGAAGCGGCGTCCTCGACGCACTGCCGGATCCAGGTGAGGTGGCGGAATTCCTCTGCGCCTACCCGCCCCCGATGGAGGCCCCATGACCCGGCCGGGTTGGGGATGGCGGCCCGCCTCAGCGATATGTGCCGCTGACTTCGTCGAACGCGTAGGTCCGGGCATCCCGGCCCGTCGCAGGGCGCACCTTTCCATCCTCGCCACTGACCGTGCCGGTGAGGGTCACCCGGATGGGAGGCCATGCGAGGGGCTTGAACGAATCCTCCGCTAGGATCTCGAGCTGACCCAGGCTCTTGCCCATCCCGCAGGGTTGCCCGTCATCGGAATCACAGGCGGCGGTGTCGTCGTACCCGGCGGGGACCTCGCCGACCACCCTCCAGCGAAGCGGCACCTTGCTGAAATGCAGCAGGAGGAAGCTGAGGCTGTGCGCGCCCGCCGCTCCATAGGATGTCAGGCGCAGGCCCATCACCAGACGAATCCGGTTCACCGGCCTCGTCACGGCGCCGAGCGCCTCATCCACTTGAGGAGCGTCCCCGTTGCGGTTGCCGGTCCCGATCTGCCCGATATCGGCCTGCACGCCCTTAAGGCGCCAGTGCATTTCCTCCAGGGCGAAGGTTGCGGCGGCGATAGTCCGCCGGTTGGGCGTCTCTGCATTTTCCCCTGGCGCCGCCATCGTCGCAAAGCCTGTGAACCAAGTTCCGGTCGGGGTGGAGATCGTTGTCCCGTACCAGAACTCCGCCGGGCGGCCGTCCTTCATCCGGCAGGTTCCGGTCTCGGCGCGCGCTGGAATCCCGCAGATCGCCGCCAGAACGGTCTCCTTCGGCGGCTGAACGACGTCCGGATCGGCCGAGGCGGGCGAGAGCCCGCCGACAACCGAACCGGCCAGGACCAGCATCGCCCACACGCTCACGCGCCTCGAACACCCATGACGATCACTGGATCTCTTCACGGGGCCAGACCGGGGATGGCCCCCACGGGGCCGATACGGGATGGAACACATGGACGGTGAAGCCTCGCCGGCATCCGGCATGCCGGACAGTGAGAGATCGGCCCCAGAGGGCAATGCCCGAGCACCCGCCCCGGCAATCCGGATCATTCGAACACACCGGCATTGGCCGCCTTCGCAGCAGCGGCGGAGCGGGAGGTGACGTCGAGGGCCCGCAGAAGCGCCGAGACGTGGATCCGGACCGTGAACGGGGAGATATCCAGTTCCCGGGCGATCTCCTTGTTGGTGTGCCCCATGGCGACGAGACGCAGGACGTCGCGCTGGCGCTGCGTGAGCGGCGGAAGGGTGAGGCGCGGGGTGGCGAGGCCCGAGGCGGTGCTTCGCCTCATCACGCTCTCGCCATCGCGCAGCGCCGCGATCGCCTGCGAGATCTCCTTCGCGGGCAGGGATTTCCCAATGAACCCGTCGGCGCCCTCGGCCAAGACGGCGCGGATCACGGCTTCGTCCTCGATTCTGGAGACGACGATGATCGAGGCCTTCCGGAATTTCTCGCGCAGCGCACCGATGGAGCGATGGGGATCGATCCCGGGAAAATCCGGATCGAGGAGAAAGGTCTGCGGTGGCGGCCCGGCGCGCGACAGTGCCAGAACCTGCTCCATCGAGGCGGCTTCTCGAACGAGGGCTTCCGGGTAGAGCCGTTCGGCGATGTGGATCATCCCCGCGCGGAACAGCGGATGGTCATCGGCGACGATGATCGTCTCTTTTAACGTCCCGATCACTCCACTCCCGACCAGGGCATCGGATTCATCCCGCATGGGACCGAGCTGGTGGCTTACTGCCTGGACAGAGACAGGAAAGGTCAAGGCGGACGCCATAGGTCATGTGTACTAGTAGACCGATTTTTAACAGGTGCATAGAAGCTTGACCGATTAAGAAACGAGAAATTGCCAGGATTTTTTAGAATAATTTTGATATTTAATGTACGGAATAATATTTATTTATAAAAATGTCGACTTATACTAGGAGTTTCAATTATTTTAGCCAGAATATGGAGCTGGAAAGATGTCGAATACTGAGCATCAAACGCAAGCTCAGGACAGGAGCGCCGATCTCAAAGCGGCTCCTGCGGGACCGGTTCAGGCAAAGCCGGCCGTTTCACCGAGCATCATCGCCCTGGCGGGTGGCATCGTGGCGGCGGGCGCTATCGCGGCCTTCCTGCTCATGGGTGGCGGAGAGATGGCGGGGACGGCCGAACGCCCGGCCCTGAACCTCGTCAAGACGAGCGAGATCGACAAGGCCGCCGAGACCCTGGTGCCGGAGGAGAAGGAGAAGCTCGTCACGCAGGCCAAGGCCTGCACCGCGCCGCTCGGCAACATGCGCCTGTCGAAGATGACGGCGAATGCCGGCGGCGTAGTGCGTATCCGGGCGGGCAACTACCTCTCGCCGGCCTTCAACGTCGCCGAAGGACCGATCAACATCGCGGTCCCGTTCCCCGCCCCCTACGAGGTCGGCAGGGGAGAGATCGTCGTCGAGGGCGCGGCCAAGGACGTCTTCTTCGAGCTGACGCCGGGCCTGAAGATCGACACGACGGGCGGCGTCCAGCGGATCCCCGTCATCTGGAACACCAGCAAGCCCTGCGGAGGCTGACCGATGTCGAAATCCGCCATCATCCCGCTCGTCATCTCGGGACTTCTCGTCGCGATCCTGACGCCTTTGCTGATGAGCACGGAATACGGGCCGGTGGCATGGTGGAACGCCGCCGGAAGCGAGTTGCGGTGGCAGGCCGCCATCGGGTCGGCCGCCGCCCTCTTCGCCGCCCTCGGCCTCGTGGTGACGGCCACGGCCGCGCGGCGGGCCGAGGCGGGCCTGGGGCAACCGGCCGGGGGCTTGAGCCTGCCGCGCCTGCTCTTCGCCCCGCGCCGCATCGTCGAGGCACGTTCACCCGACGAGGTCATCGCCACGCTCGAGGGGATGGTCGGCCTCGCGCCGGTCAAGCGCGAGGTCAACGCCCTCATCGCCCGGCTCGAACTGGAGCAGCGCCGCCGCGCGGAAGGCCTCCCGGTCTCGGCGATCAGCCAGCACATGATCTTCACCGGCCCGCCCGGCGTCGGCAAGACCGAGGTGGCGCGGGCGATCGGCGAAATCTTCCGCGCCCTGAACGTCCTGCGTCGAGGCCATCTCGTGGAGGTCGACCGCGCCGGGCTGGTGGCGGGCTATGTCGGGCAGACCGCCGCCAAGACCCTGGAGAAGTGCCAAGAGGCCCTCGACGGGGTGCTCTTCATCGACGAGGCCTACACCCTCGCGGGCGGGTCCGGCGGCGATTTCGGCAAGGAGGCGATCGACACCCTGCTGAAGTTCATGGAGGACAACCGCGACCGGATCATCGTGATCGTGGCCGGCTACACCAACGACATGCGCCGGTTCATCGACACCAATCCGGGGCTCGCCGGGCGCTTCACCAAGACCATCGAGTTCCCGCCCTACAAGCCGAAGGAGCTGTGCGAGATCCTCCGGCGCATGGCCGCCCGCCAGCAATTCACGCTGCCCGAGGGGTTCGAGGCGGCGCTGACCCCATGGCTCGCCCAGCGTTCCCGCTCCGACGACTGGTCGAACGCCCGCGAGATGCGCACCCTCCTGGAGAAGGCCCGCGAAGCGCAGGCCGCCCGCGTCGCCCTGGAGGGCGGCGACATGCGCCGCTTGGAGATCGTCGACCTGCTCTTCGCGATCGGCGAGGACGCCTGAGGGCCAGCGCCCCTTCCGGACCGCGACACGCACCGCGCCCGACCCGCATCAAGGCACGTCACATCCATGGAACGCCTCGACAAGCATCCCGCCGCCCTCTTCCTGGCCATCGTGCTCGGCGCGACCGCCCTGGTGGTCGCCCTGCGGCCGGACGTGCTCGCCCCCCTGGCGGCGACACCCTCGGCCCTGCTGCGCAACGTCCTGATCCTCGGGGGAATCGTCGGCGGCCTGCTCGCCGCCACCTACATTCCGGCCCGGATCGCCGGCATGCGGCGCGCGATGGATCAGGAGAGGGCGAACCGGAAGATCCGTCCGATCCAGTTCGAGGATGACGGTGCGGCGGTGGAGAAGAAGGACCTCCTCGCCACGGCGCTGGCGACCCTGGACGGCATGGTCGGCCTCGCGCCGGTGAAGGCAGAGGTGAAGGGCGTCATCGCCCGGATGCAGGTGGAGCAGCAGCGCCGCGCCCAGAACCTGCCCGTGGCGGCCATGAGCCAGCACATGGTCTTCACCGGTCCCCCCGGCGTCGGCAAGACCGAGGTGGCGCGGGTGCTCGGCAGCGTCTTCAAGGCGCTGAAGGTGCTGCGCAAGGGACATCTCGTCGAGGTCGACCGGGCCGGGCTGGTGGCCGGCTATGCCGGCCAGACCGCGATCAAGACCCTGGAGCGTTGCAAGGAGGCCCTCGACGGCATCCTGTTCATCGATGAGGCCTATGCGCTGGCACCCGGCGGGTCAGGCGGCGGCGATTTCGGCAAGGAAGCGATCGACACCCTGCTGAAGTTCATGGAGGACAACCGCGACCGGATCATCGTGATCGTGGCCGGCTACACCAACGACATGCGTCGGTTCATCGACACCAATCCGGGTCTCGCCAGCCGTTTCACCAAGACGATCGAGTTCCCGCCCTACAGCCCGCCGGAACTCGCCGAGATCCTGCAGCGCATGGCGGCCAACCAGGGCTTCGTCCTGCCGGAGGGCTTCCAGAAGGAGCTGATCCCCTATGTGAGCGCCCGCTCCCGCGCCGAAGATTGGGCCAATGCCCGCGAGATGCGCACGGTGCTGGAGAAGGCCCGACAGGCCCAGGCGATGCGGCTCTCCGCCCATCCCGGCGGCGACATCAACCGGTTCGAGCCCTCGGACATCGCCGCCGCCCTCGGCAGCCAGGGCGCCGGCGCGATCGACATGGAGGAGGCGCGCAGGGTCATCGGCCGCCTCGAGGCGATGATCGGGCTCGCCCCGGTCAAGCAGCAGGTGAAGACCGTGGTGGCGCGGGTCCTGGTGGATGCCAAGCGGCGCGCGGAGGGCATCGAGGTCGGCGCGGTGAGCCAGCACATGGTGTTCACCGGTCCTCCCGGCGTCGGCAAGACCGAGGTGGCGCGCATCATGGGCGACATCTTCAAGGCTTTGGGCGTCCTGCGGAAGGGCCATGTGGTGGAGGTCGACCGCGCCGGGCTAGTGGCGGGCTATGTCGGGCAGACCGCGGCGCGGACCCTGGAGCGCTGCAAGGAGGCCCTGGACGGCATCCTGTTCATCGACGAGGCCTACACGCTGGCCGCAGACGGCGGTGCCCGGTGCGGCTGGCCCGGTGCTGCCTCGCCCTCCTGGCGGGGATCGTCGGGCTCGGCCTCGTCCTGCCCGGCGCCGCCGAGGCGCAGATCAAGGTCCGCAAGGCCGATTGCTACGTCGAGGCCGATGGCAGGATCGCCATCAACGGCGTCTGCGAGTTCCTGACCGACGCGCGCAGCTACGGGACGGGCGGCTTCCGTCTCGCCACTTACGAGAACGGCTACCTCCGCTACGGGGTGGTGGTGGCGGTGACGAGCCCCGGAAGCGGCACGGCGACATGGAACGAGATGCCTGGCGGCAAGCCCGACGAGGGCCCCTCCGAGGCCGTCACTTCCGGCGGGGCCTGCTGGACGGGGCCACGCACCCGGACCTGCGCCTGGAAGATCGGCGAGGGCCGTCCCGGTTTCGCCGGGGGCGGCGTCGCGCCGGCACCCGGGATCGGCGCGCCCCGCACCGCCGATTGCCTCATCGAGGTCGGGGGCGCGGCGCGGATCGACGGCCCCTGCCAGTTCCGGGCGGATGCCGGACAGGACGGGGCGGGCGGATTCGAGGTCCGGTCCTATGCCAGGGGAGGGCTGGACTTCATCGCGCGGCTCACCCGCGATCCACGGGACCCGCAGAAGGCCACCGCCTCGTGGAACGAGCGCCCCGGCGCACCGCAGGCGACGGCTCCCCTCGGCACCCTGGCGCCCAAGGGGCCGTGCTGGGAGGGTGCGGGCGCGCGTCTCTGTGTCTGGCAGGCCGGACAGTCTCGCGGCCCGTCGGACCGGCCCACCGCCGGTACCGATCCGGGCCGCGTGCCGCCGACCGAGACCGCGCGCCCGGCCTCGCCGCCCGTGCCCCGGGACAATGCGGGGACGGGGGCGGAGACGGGGGAGACGCCGCCGGGGATGGTCCTGAAGTTGACCTTCAAGGGCCGCTGCGAATCGCTGGTGATCGATGGCGAGGACATCACCGCGTCCTGCGCCCCCACCGCCAGGAATTCCTCCACCACCGGGTCGGCGCGTGCCGAGTTCGTGTTCGGAACCTCCGACGACCGGGAGGTCAGCTTCCTCGCATCGGCGAAGGGATGGGTCGAGAGCGGCACCCTGCGTCAGCCCATCGACGAAGTGATGTACGAGGAGCGCGGCCAGAGCCTCCTCGTGAAGGCCAAGGGCGTCTGCGAGATGCCCAACCCCATGGGCGGCCCCGTGGTGATCACGTGCAGCGCCCAGACGTCCAACAGCACCTACACCGTCCGCTTCCGCACGGATGGCGGCAAGCCGGTCCTGGAGCGGTCCAGCCCCGGCTGAGCGCCCGCCACGACTCGCCCGTTCCATCCCGAAGCCGAGGAGAAGCCCATGACACACCGCCTCCCGAACGCGGCCCTCCGGTCCACCGCGCCGCTGCGATGCTCGGATTTCCGATCCTTGACCCTCCGATCCTTGACCCTCCGATCCTTGGCGCTCGCCGGCCTCCTCGGGCATGGCCTCGTGCTGCCGGCGCTCGCGGAGACGGAGAACAAGACCGCCCGTCCGGGCCAGCGGATCTTCCTCCAGGGCTTCACCCATCATTTTCCCCAGCAAGGGTGCCGTTCCAAGGCGGCCTTGATCAGCCTCGTCTCACCGCCGCGCGGCGGGCGCGTCGAAACCCGGCGGGAGCTGAGAGTACTCGGCAGCAAGATCGACGAGCGAGGCGCCACAATTCCGCAGGTGGATGGCTGCGAGGACGTGAAGAAGGATTCGATGTCGATCTTCTACACCGCACGGCCCGATTTTTCCGGTCTCGATACCCTGTCCGTCGCCGTGACCTTCGGCGACGGGACGACGGTGCCCTACACCTTCCGGATCACGGTGCCGGAGGGCGAACGCCGCCAGGCTCCCGCAGTCTCGCAGGCGCCGGCCCCGCGCGGCAACGGCGCGGGCCAGGCCGCCGGGACCACCGCGACGGCACCGGCGGCGCGGGCCGCCAGCACCGGCGACTTCCTGCGCGACACGGTCCGAGAGGCGACGCCCGCTACCCGGCAGGCCCCGGAATCTCCCCCTGCGAAGGCGGCGAATGCGCCGGGCGCCACCGCCGCCGCCGGCGAGGCGGCACCTCCCGCCCGCGTCGAAGCCCCGCCGCCCGCGCGGATCGAAGCCCCAGCGCCTCCGCCCGCCCCGCGGGAAATGGCGCCCGCGCCCCGGCCCCGTCCGGCTCCCATGCCACAGCTATGAGGTGTCCCGTCTCGGAATCCGGTGGTCCGAGCGAGCGCTGCCGCGGCACCGCCGACGATGACCTGCGGAGCGGTGCAGTGAGGCCATGACGCAGCTTCTCATCGGGGCGATCGTCGCCCTCGGCGCGATCCTCTATGGCGCACGCGTGCGGCAGATGCTGAATGCCGCCACGCGTGCGCATTTTCCGCGACGAATCCTGCTGGTCTACATCCTCGTCCTGACACTGATCTTCGGGGCCGTCCTTGCAGGCGGCATCTGGCTGGTGTCGTGGCTGATGCGCTGACGGGGGGATGACCGGCAGCGCCTTGCGGAGCGGGATCATTGCTTAGAACCGGGCACCATGCCGTCCGGCTCCGACGGCCCCTCAGAGCCGGCTTCACACCGGTCAAATCATGGCTGTTCTTGTCTGGAGAACTGAAGGTCCCGATGAATCGCACATTCGCCTTTCCCGTCGCCGTGATGGTCAGCCTGCTCGGCAGCATCGTCGTCGAGCCGTCCTACGCCGCCGGCATGAATACGCAGACATATTCCCCGGACTACGATAAATGCATGGACAAATCCGGTGGCGTCACAGCCGAGATGCTGGATTGTGCGTCCGCTGAACTGTCGCTGCAGGACAAGAAGCTGAACGCCGCCTACCAGACGCTCATGCGCAAATCGACGGACGAGGAGAAGACCGCGCTCCGCGATTCTCAGCGGGGTTGGCTGGCCTACAGGACCGCCTCCTGCAAGCTGACGATGATCTTCGGAGGAGGCGGAACCATGGACCTGATCGCCGCCTCGAGCTGCAATCTCGATGAGACGGCGCGGCGGGTGTTCTTCCTGGAAAGCCTGCTCGCCGAGTAGGGCCGTCCGACCGAAGGCATCGGCAATGGCGCGTTCGTCCAAGCGGTGACGCGAATCGTCAAGCCGACTCGGCGCCTTGCTTCCATAGCTCGGACCATCTCCCTCCCGAACAGGATAGCCTTCCATGCCCTTCGTCACGACCAAGGACGGCGTCGAGATCTTCTACAAGGATTGGGGTTCCAAGAGCGCCCAGCCGATCATGTTTCACCATGGCTGGCCGCTCTCCTCAGACGATTGGGACGCGCAGATCCTGTTCTTCCTGCAGCACGGCTACCGCGTCGTGGCGCATGACCGGCGCGGTCATGGCCGCTCGGCCCAGGTCGATAGCGGCCATGACATGGATCACTACGCCGCCGACGCCTTCGCGGTGACGGAAGCGCTGGACCTGCGGAACGCCGTGCATATCGGTCATTCCACCGGCGGCGGCGAGGTCGCCCGCTATGTAGCGAGGCACGGAGAGCCGGCCGGACGCGTGGCCAAGGCCGTGCTGGTCTCCGCGGTGCCGCCGCTGATGGTCAAGACGGAAGCCAATCCCGAAGGCCTGCCGATCGAGGTGTTCGACGGGTTCCGCGCGGCCACCGCCGCGAACCGCGCGCAGTTCTTCCTCGATGTGGCGAGCGGGCCCTTCTACGGGTTCAACCGCGACGGCGCGACGGTGCAACAGGGCGTGATCCAGAATTGGTGGCGCCAGGGCATGATGGGCAGCACGAAGGCCCATTACGACGGCATCGCGGCGTTCTCAGAGACCGACCAGACGGACGATCTGAAAGCCATCACCGTGCCGACGCTGGTCCTGCATGGGGACGACGACCAGATCGTTCCCATCGCCGATTCTGCGCTGAAATCGGTCGAACTCCTGACCAATGGCACGCTCAAGACCTATCCCGGCTTTCCGCACGGGATGCTCACCACCCACCACGACGTCATCAACCCCGACCTCCTCGCCTTCGTAAAAGGCTGATCCGGGTTTTCGCGACGGCGGTCACGCCGTCGCGTCCCTCGTCGACCGCCCCGTCAGCGCCTGCTCCAGCGAGCGGATGATCGTGGCGCCGTCACAGGGCTTGCCCAGGAAGTCACTGGCGCCCGCCGCCAGAAGGGTTTCGCGCAGGGCCTCGGTCGGGAACGCCGTCACGAAGATCACCGGCACCCGCGATCCCAGGGCGCGCAGACCCTTCTGCATCTCAACGCCGGTCATGCCGGGCATCTGCACGTCAGTAATGACACAGTCGGGCGCGTCCGAGGAACAGGTAGCCAGGAAGTCGCGGGCCGACGCATAGATGCGGGCGGTGTAGCCGAGGGAGCGGACGAGGCTTCCGGTCGCCACGCGCACGTCCTCGTCGTCGTCGACGATCGCGATCACAGGCGGAGCTGGCATTCCACTGACCTAAGGGTTCACCGCCCGGTCCCCGTGATCGGGGAGGGTTGGCCCAGGCCGAGATATGGCCCCTCGCGCCGTGGGTTGGAATCATACGGAGGTTTGCCGGGCCCCACCTTTCGGCAAAGGCCGGCAGATCGGTCACCGCGTCGGCGCACCGCCGGCATGGGAGATCCCGAGGGACTCGGCACTCCGAACCAGATCGGCCAGGGAGCGCGCCTTCATCTTGCGCATGACGTGGCCCCGGTGGATCTTCACCGTGATCTCGCTGAGGCCGAGATTGCCAGCGACCTGCTTGTTCATCAGGCCGGCGGTGACCTGCGCCATCACCTCCCGCTCCCGCGCAGTGAGGGTCTCGTAATCGGCCCTGAGATCGTCGAGGGCCGCATGCGCGCTGCGCTGGACCGCGTCGCGCGCCAGCGCCGTGCCGATCGCGTCGAGAAGATCTTGCTCGCGGAACGGCTTGGCGAGGAAATCGACCGCTCCGGCCTTCATCGCTTTCACCGTCATTGGAATATCGCCGTGCCCCGTCATCAGGATCATCGGCAGATCGATCCCCAGGGCGCCGAGCTGAGTCTGGAACTCGAGGCCGCTCACGCCCGGCAGGCGGACATCGACGACGAGGCATCCGGCGCCCAGGGGACGCGGCGCGGCGAGGAACTCCGCCACCGACGCGAAGGCAGCGCAGGTAAGATCGATGGAGCGGAGAAGACCCGATAGGGCATCCCGGATATCCGGGTCGTCATCGACGACGAACACGGTCTGTCTCGCGATCGATGCGCGTGCCGGCCCTGCCGCATTACCTCGGATCATGATCCCCTCTCGGCCGTCATCGGTATGGTGAAGTGGAAGGCGGCGCCCGGACCATCGTCGCTATCGTCATGGCCACCGATCCAGAGGCGACCGCCATGCGCTTCGACGATCGAGCGGCAGATCGCCAGTCCCATGCCCATCCCGTCCGCCTTGGTGGTGAAGAACGGCTGGAAGATCCGTTCGACGGCCTCCGCCGCGATTCCCCCGCCGCTATCGGCGACGGTGACGCGGACATGCTCGGTCCCGTCCGGGGCGACGCGGATGATCAGGAGACGGGGCCGCCCGATGACCGTCGCCATGGCCTGGATGGCATTCACCATCAGGTTGATGAGCACCTGCTGCAGCTGAACCCGGTCGCCATGGACCGGCGTCATGTCGGCCGCCACGTCACGCACCAATCGCACGTCATGGCGTACCATCTCGCGTTCGACGAGAAGTACCGCTTCCCCGATCATCTCGCGTAGATCGAGCCAGTCGCGCGGGGGCGGCGCCTTGGCGAGGAAAGTGCGGATCCGCGAGACGATCTCGCCGGCGCGGGTGCCGCTCGCCACGACCCGCGTCACCGCGGCCGAGACTTCGCCGAGATCCGGCGGGCTCCGCTTCAGCCAGCGCAACGCCGCCTCGCCATTGGTCACGATGGCCGCGAGGGGCTGATTGACCTCATGGGCGATGGAGGCGGTGAGTTCGCCCAGCGTCGTCACGCGCGCCGTATGGGCGAGCTCGGACTGCAGCGCCAACAGCGCTTCCTGCGCCTGCTTACGCTCGGTGATGTCGAGGGCGAAGACCAGCACGCACTCGAACCCATCCGCATGGGACGGAAAGGTGATGCCGAAGAGGATCGGCACCCGCTCCCCCGAAAGCGAGCGGATCAGGGTCTCCCCCTCGAAGAAGGTCTCGCCCCGCGCCAGCGCCAGCAACGACTCGACGAAGGTCGGCTCGTCCTCGAACAGGAAGGCGTCGAGGGATTGCGGCGCTGCGGCGCCCGTATCGGCTCCGATCAAGCGCCGCAATTCGGCATTGGCGTCGACGATGGTGACGCTGCGGCGCAGGTCGCGGACAACCTCCGGATGATCGTCGAGATAGGTGCCGAGGGACATCCCCGAATCGCGCGGGACCGCGTCGAGGACCGCCTTCACCTCGCGCCAATCCTGCTGCAGGATCGCCACGCGGGCCGTGTCGAAGATGGTACGGTAGCGCCGCTCGCTTTCCGCCAGGGCGGCGTGGGCGCGCTTGCGCTCCGTGATGTCGGTATTGGTCTCCAGGACAGCGAGCGGCTGACCATCCGCATTGCGCTGGAGCGACCAGCGGCTCTCGACGACGACCCTGGCGCCCGACCGCACCGTCTGGACGAGCTCACCCTCCCACCGCCCGTTCCGCATCAACGCGTCCCGGATCGCCGCCTCCCCATCCGGAAAGGCCGTACGCAGGAGGACGTGCACGTTGCGCCCCCGAACCTCGTCCCGGCGCCAGCCATAGAGGTCTTCCGCGGCGCAATTCCAGAACGTCACCGTGTCGGTGGGCGTACGCACGAAGATCGGATCGTGGGTGAGTTCGAGCAGTTCGGCCTGCTCCGCGAGGATGCGGGCCGCGGATTGATTGCGAAGCACCAGGAGCGCGCTGATCGCGATGGCCGCGAGGCTGACCAGGGCGCGCAGCAGCGCCGAGTCACTGTCGAACAGGCGATGCGATAGGAAATAGGCGACGGCCGTTAGGATGAGACACCCGGACGCCGTCAGGATCACCCCGTTCCGCTGGAATGCTCGCGCGGCGATGAGCACGACGACCACGTAAAGCACGGCCACCGCGCCTTCGAGCGGCGTGAACGCGTCGACGAGGAAGATGACCAGGGCGAGGCCGAGGGCGACGATGCCCAGGATTCCGCCCGGTCGCCGGCCCTCCGGCGGGGCGGCGGGGCGGAAAGGCGAGGGGGCCGCTACGACAGGCGCGTCCATCGCCCCTCCGCGGCATCGACGGCGCCCCGACCCACCCTGTCGTCCGGTCGCCCGGCTAACGGCACCGTCACGGAGAATAGCGATCCCGTACCCTCCACGGACCGAACCGTGATCCTGTGATCCAAGGCCAATGCCGTCTGGCGCACGATCGCCAGGCCGAGGCCGAGACCCGGCTGGGTATGCTCGCGCCCGCCACGGTCGAAGGCGTCGAAGATCGTTCCGCACCGGGACGACGGAATCCCCTCGCCCTGGTCGTACACCGCGATCGCCAGATGCTGCCCACGCCTGCGGCATCCGATCAGAACGGTCCCGTCGCAGCGGGAATATTTGATCGCATTGCCGATGAGGTTGCGCAGGATCGCCATGAGCATCGTCGGATCGGTGTCGACCATCCTCGCCGATGGCCGGAAGCGAAGCGTGATCCCGCAGGCACGAGCATGACCGCCCCACTCCGCCTGCAGTTCCTCGAACATGTGGCGCAGGCATACGGCTCCGCGTTGAATCACCGGCCCGTTGCGGAGTTGCGATGAGCGCGCGAGGTCGTCGAGCTCGTGTCCCAGCCGGTGAAGCGCGCCCGTTGCTATGCCGAGGCGAGCGGCGACCTCCGGGTCGGAGCTGCGCTGCAGCGCGCGCTCAATGGCCATGACGGCGACCTGGAGCGGCTGCTTCAGGTCGTGCCCAGCCACGGCGAGGAGACGGGACATGGCGGCACAGGCCGTCTCGGCGCTCATACCGGCCTCCGCCCGTCCCGCCGGGCTCTGCACATGAACGGCCTGAAGCATCGTCATCTCCCCATTCCCGGTGGCCTGGACGGCGGATGAAGCCTCGGCCGTTCGAGCGAACCATGAAGCGTGACCGGATGCCTGTGAACTATACTGTCGTTTACTAAGGGGTCACCGCGCGGCGCTCATACGGGCCATGACGGAGCGTGGCCCGGCGCATGCCCGTCCCTGATGCCGCGCGCCGCCGGACGGCTGCGCATCCGTCCGGCATCCAAGTCGCCATAAGTCGCCCCGCTCGTCTTGCACGTATGGTCCGTGTTTTGAACGATCCGCGTTCACCTCGAGAACACCTCTCCAACCGCGCTCACCATGGATCGCCGGACGCGAATCAATGAGACCTCGTGCTGATTCCGGTCGTTCGGCCAGACACCATTCCCGATCGTCGGCGAGTGGGCGGTCGCCGGGAATTGGCACCGGCCCGTCCAAAACATCGCGCGATCGGACAAGCCAGGTGGCATGCCGTCCTGCAGCTACGGCAGTGACGACGGGACGAGACACTATCCGGGGCAGGAATGGCCCCTCCGGATTCGACGGCACGGAGTGATCCGAGATGACCGACACCAACCTCGCGGCGGGCACCGACGGCGACGAGCGCACGGCGCAGACCTTTCCCCGCCTCAGCGATGAAATGGAGCGCCGGGTGGCCGGCTACGGCACAGAGGAGATCCTGCCGGAGGGTAGCCTCATCTTCACCAGAGGGCAGCGGCGGGTGGATTTCTTCCTCGTCCTCGCCGGCCGGATCGAGATGTTCGAGACCGACCATGACGGGGTCGACCGGGTCTTCGTGGTGCACACCGAGGGGCAGTTCACGGGCGAACTCGACCTGTTCAACGACCGGGAGATCCTGGTCTCGGGGCGCACCGTGGTGGAGACGCGTGTGGTGCGGATCGATCGCGCCGCCTTTCGCCGCCTGGTCACCGCCGAGCCGGATATCGGCGAGATCATCATGCGGGCCTTCATCCTGCGCCGGGTCGGCCTGATCCGCCACGGGCGGGGAGGTGTCGTGCTGATCGGTCCCGGTCACCAGCGTGAGACCCTTCGCCTGGAGCGCTTCCTCGTCCGGAACGCCTATCCGCACCGCATCCTCGACACAGCGGGCGACCCAGCCTCCCGCCACGCCCTGGACGGATTCGGCCTGACCGAGGCCGACCTGCCGGTGGTGATCGCTCCGGGCGCTGCGGTGATGCGCAATCCTACGAACGCGGCACTGGCGGACGCGCTGGGGCTGACGGAAGCGATCGACCCCGGCCGCATCTACGATGTCGCGGTGATCGGCGCCGGACCGGCGGGCCTCGCCGCTGCGGTCTATGCCGCCTCGGAAGGGCTCGACACCATCGTCATCGAAGGGCTGGCACCCGGCGGTCAGGCCGGCACCTCCTCGAAGATCGAGAACTATCTCGGCTTTCCGACCGGGATCTCCGGTCAGGCGCTCGCCGGCCGCGCACAGGTCCAGGCCCAGAAATTCGGGGCGCGTCTCGCGATCTCCCGCATGGCGACGGGGCTCGATTGCGACGGGTCACCCTTCCGGGTGATCCTCGAAGATGGCACAGCCGTACCGGCGCGCGCCGTCATCGCCGCCACCGGCGCCCGCTACCGCCGCCTGGATCTGCCACGCTACGCGCATTTCGAAGGGCAGGGCATCCATTACGCCGCCACAGCCATGGAAGCGCAACTCTGCACCGGTGAAGCGGTGATCGTCGTGGGTGGCGGTAATTCGGCCGGTCAGGCCGCAATGTTCCTGTCCCGCACGGTGGCGCATGTCCACCTTCTCGTGCGGGCCACCGGTCTCGCCGCGACGATGTCCGATTATCTCGTGCAGCGGATCGCGTCGTCACCGCGCATCACCCTGCATACGCAGACCGAGATCACCGCGCTTCTCGGTGAAGACACCCTGACATCGGTGACATGGACCGACCGGTCGAGCAGGATCAGTGAAACGAAGGCCATCGGCAACGTCTTCGTCATGATCGGTGCCGTGCCGAATACCGGATGGCTCTCGGACTGCCTCGGTCTCGATCCAAAGGGATTCGTTCCGACCGGCCTGCGGAGCGACGGGATGCCGGCCGCGTCTCCCTATGCCACAACGGTCCCGGGTCTTTACGCCGTCGGCGACGTTCGCGCGGGCTCGGTGAAGCGCGTCGCATCCGGGGTGGGCGAGGGATCGGTGGTGGTCCAGGCGGTCCACGGTTTCCTGCACCCGGAGCCCTGAAGGCACAGAGGCGAAACGCCAAGCCCGAGACCGGCGGGGGAGGGCTATGGCCGACAGGCTTTGGCTGGATTTGGGCCGGCTTCAGCGCGTTCGGACAGAACGTTTCCCACTCTGGACGCCGGATGCATGGCCGCCGTCAGGGAAAACGGAGCGGAGGACCGAATGGACCACTTGCTGGCCATTCGGTCCTCCGCCCTGAATTTCACTCGGCCTCGGATCTCATTTCGCCTGCAGATCCGTCTTACGGCCGACCTGCTGGCGATCGGCCTCGACGGCCACCGGCGCCGTCGCCTTCCCCAAGGCGTCGATCCGGTCCCGCGCTCCGGCGGCGTCGAGCCCCGCCGGAGGCGTGTGGGATTGCGCGAAGGGCACGGTCGATGCCAGCGCGAGGATGGCTGCGAGACAGGGTCTGATCAGAAGGTTCATGGCCGCTCTCCCCGGAAATGATCGCGTTGCCGCGAGGCGATGAAAGCTCAGTCGGCGGGACCGCCCGACGTCGTGCCGAAATTCGGCACCGCGTGGTTCGTCTCGTCGGCGTTGCCGCCCTTGGCCGAGCTGTCGATGGTCCGGGACGCCTGCGGCTCATGACGCGATTGCAGGGAACCGGTCCCGTCCAGGTCCACCTGCTCGACGGTGCTGCGAGCCGGATGACGATCCGGCATGGCGAGGGCAGGGGCCATCAGGCCAAGCTGCAGGAGGGCGACGGAAGCGAGATGCTTGATCATGGTACGTCTCCGGATGTCAGACTGGTTTCGGGTCAGAACGGAGCCGCTCGATGTCTTCGCCGCGGCCCTGAGTTCATGTCCAGATCTTAATCCGTTCAAGCAACCTGAATACTATACGGCAGATCATCCGATCGATGCGTTGGTTAAACCGTCTCATACGAAGGTTTCGGCTTGCACCGGCTCCGGCAGAACGGTGTTCACCGCCATAAGGGCTCGGCCGCTCAACGCTGGCGCGTGGCCACGATGCCGAGTTGATCCGCCATGCGGACGAGGTCGGCGAGGGACCGGGCCTGCATCTTCTCCATGACCCGCCTCTTGTGAACCTTGGCGGTGATCTCCGTGATGCCGAGATCGGCGGCGATCTGCTTGTTCATCAGCCCCCCGATGGCGCATCGCATCACGTCGTTTTCCCGTGGGGTCAGCGTGGAGAACCTGGCTGCGAGTTCGCCCTGTGCGCGCCGATCGGCGAGGGCGGCGGCATCGGCTTCGAGCGCCTTGCGGATCGCGGCGAGCAGCACGTCCGCGATGAAGGGCTTGGTCAGGAACTCGACGGCGCCGCCCCGCATGGCACGGACCGACATGGGGATCGTGCCATAGCCGGTCAGGAAGATGATCGGCACCGTATTGCCGTCCGCGCGCAACATTTCCTGGACGGCCAGTCCGCTCTGTTCGGCGAGCCGCACGTCGAGCAGGATACATTCGGGTGATTGACGCAGGAGCGAGCCCGACAATCCGCTCGGATCCGCGTGACCGACTGCTGCCAGCCCATCAGACATACAGAGGCGGACCAGCGCTTCACGCAGCACAGGGTCATCGTCGACGATATGAATGGTCGCTTCGGGCATTGGTCTCGCGGGCGCGAATACGCTCGTCTCATACACGAATTGCGTAGCGCCTCGACTGCAAGCTTCGCACCGACCCATAATTATCGTGCGCCGCACCGCAATCCCAGGGCGACCACCTCACCGCCTGAGAAAGGATCACGCATCGGAGATGGGGAGCGTGATGTGGAACGCGGCGCCTCCACCCGGCGCGGCATCGACACGGATGTCGCCCCCATGGGCATCGATGAGGTTGCGGCAGATCGCGAGGCCCATGCCCATGCCATTCGCTTTGGTCGAATGAAACGGCTCGAAGATCCGCGCGCGCCGCTCCTGCGCGATGCCGGGGCCCGTATCGCTGACGGTAACGGCGACGAAGGCGGCCTCGCGGCGGATGGCGACCAGGATATCCCGGCGTCCGGCGCTGTCCGTCATCGCCTGCGCCGCATTGAGGAGCAGGTTCACGAAGACCTGCTGGATCTGGATCGGATCGGCCGCGATGAGCGGGATCTCGCCGTCGGCGGCAATGTGGACCGTCGCGCCGTGGACACGGATCTCGCGCTCGATCAGCAGATTGGCGTCCCGCGCCGCCTGTAGCGGATCGACGGGGGTGAACAGGCGGGGCGCGTTGCCGAGATAGGATCGTGTGCGGGAGATCACGTCTCGGGCGCGGATCGCGGCGCCGACCACGTCGTCGAGGGCTGCGGACGCCGCCTCGACATCAGGCTGGGGCCGTTTCAACCAGCGCAGGGCGGCTTCGGCATTGGCGACGATCACCGCGAGCGGGGAATTGACCTCGTGGGCGATCGACGCGCTCAAAGCTCCCACCGTGGTGATCCGCGATGATCGTGCGAGCTCGCTATCGGCCACGGCGACGTTCGCCTGCGCCTGCTTGAACGCCGTGACATCGAGGGAGGTGACGATGATCTCGGCGAACCCGTCGAGATCCTGCGGCAGCATCGCGGTGAAGAGCGTGTCCCCCTCGCTTCCATCGGCCCGGACCACATGCGCTTCCGAGCGGAAGAACCGATCGCCGCGGCCGAACGCGACGAGCCACTGGACGAAGGTCTGGTCTGTCGAGGGCAGCAGCCGATCGAGCGGGCCGAGATAGGCGCTCTTGTCAGTGGCCCCCGTCTCCTCGAGGGTGAAGGCGTTCACGTCCGTGACGATCACCTTGGCACACAAAGCGCGGAGTTCGTCCGGACGGCTGGCGTAATAGCACTCGATATCGGTCACGCCCGCATGGCGCAGTTCCATGACCGCCCGGGCCGCCTCCGTCCAATCCTCGCGCCACATCGAGATCCCGGCCCGCTCGAAGATGGCAGCGAAGCGCGCCTCACTGCGTTCGGACGTGGCTCGCATTCGCGCGATGCTCAACATTGCGGCCGCAAGCGCCAGCGCCCCGCCCGCTCCGATGACGAAGGACGCCATCGTGGACGCCGCCCCGGCCGCCCAACCGGCGAGCCCCGCCAGGATGACGGGCGGGAGCGTCACTCCGGCGGCAAAGCCGAGCCCGGCGGGGTGCAGCTTCCGGCGACGGGCCGGACCGGCTCGCATCCAGGCGGGTGGGTCTCCCGAGGTCGGTCGATCCGCTCCGGGCGAGGCGGACGCCCGGCTCCGCCACCGCGAGAAGACCTGCCGCATTCGCTCGTCCGCCTGGCTTCGCCGCGATGTCGGGCACTGCTCGTCTGGTATCCGATACACCTGTATAATAGCCGAGTTCGCGCGCGGCTTGCACGTTGCCGGCATGGATTTTCACCGTCACGGCGCACACAAGTTCCCGAAAGCGGGTCTCTTCGCCTCCTCGGCGGGCCGGCAATGGAACGGCGTCGCCGCGGAGTTGCGGTCTCATCCGGCCGGCGACCTGCCCGCCATCGTCCCGACCCAGATGGAGATCACGCTCGCGGTCCGGCGCAGCCCCGATGCTCATGTCAGCCGCAAGGGCGCCGGGATTCGGCAGCGGACGCCGGTGGAGAGCGGAACGATCTGGCTCTGTCCCATCGGGGTCGGGGAGGACGACATCAACATCTCGGCACCCCTGGACGAGATCCTCCACATCTATCTGCCGGCGGAGCGTTTCGACCATCTCGCCGCCCTGTATGGCGACGCGCGCATCCGTGCCGATGCCGTGCGCTATCTCGCCGGCGTCGAGGATCCGTTGCTCGTCCAGATCGGCCTGTCGATCCATCAGGAACTGATCCGGGAAAGCTCGGCGGGCCGCATGATGGTCGAGGCTGCCGCCCTCGCCCTGACGGCCCGGATCGCGCAGGCCTACGGTCACGACCGACCGGAAACGCGAGCGCGCCCCGCCACGGACGCCGCATCCCCGGACCGGATCAACCGCGCCGTCGCCTTCATCCGCGACAATCTCGAACGGGACCTGTCCGTAGCCGAGATCGCCGCCGTGGCTTGTCTCAGCCCCTTCCACTTCACCCGCATGTTCAAGCGCGTCACCGGGAAAACGCCCTATGCCTTCGTCAGCGAAGAAAGACTGAAGCGCGCACGCCGATTACTGACCGAGCGTAAAATATCCCTGATCGACGTCGCCCTGTCCTCCGGGTTTTCCAGTCAGGGCTCGTTCAACACGGCATTCAAGCGCGCTGTCGGTCGGACACCCGGCGAGTATAGGCAGCATTATTCATAACCCCTCGCAATCCGGACAGCAGGATATGCGAAGTCCACGGCAATTCGGCGAAATACGAGAGCGGCTTCAGCGATTTAAGTGATCTCCATGGTGAATGGGGAAACAGACATGCACGTGACGCCTGTCCACGAACCGGCAAAGCAAGCTCTCGCGCGCCCGGCCCCGGCATCCGCCCGCCCTCGCGCAAGGCAGCATTTTCGTTTCGAGCGAACTCCATGCGATCCGGTTGGCCCATCGAGAATTCGGCTCGGCGACTGGTCCGAGGGGGCCATCGTGCTGATGTCCGGGGACGGCGTCGCAAGCGCGGTCCGGATCGACCGGGTCGATGCGCTCGTTCTCCAGATCCGGCTCGACGAGCCACCGACGCCATGGAACCACGTCGCGCTCCGGGACCGTGCGGATGGTCAGCCACAGATAGAACTGCGCGCAGGTGAGGCGATCCTTCATGACCTGCGTCAGCCCCGCCTGTTGCGGGCACCGGCGCGAACCCTCCAGATCGGGCTCGATCGCCAGATCCTGACGCAGGTGGCCGAGGATCTGAACATCCACGATGCCGATCCCGTCGAGGAATTCCTACCGGTCTACGGAATGGTGCTGGCGGACCCCGCCTTGTATCATCTCGCCGTCAGTGTCGGAGAAACCCTGGATCGGGGCGATCGCTGGGCCGGGGCCATCCGCCGCCAGTTGACCCATGCGGTGGCGGCCCATCTCCTGGGAACCTATACGCGGCTCAAACCCGCGCCCGAGACCGTTCGCGGCGGCCTGGCTCCCTGGCAGCTTCGTCGCGCTCAGGACCGGATCCGTGCCGATCTCGCCCAGGCCATCGACCTCCGGGCGGTCTCGGAATCCTGCGGCCTGTCTGTCAGCCACTTCGCGCGCGCCTTTCGCCAATCCACCGGCATCGCGCCCCATTCCTGGTTGACGGGGGAGCGCATCGCCCGCGCCAAGGTCATGATGCGGAGGAAGGATCGGACGCTGGCCGACATCGTCCTGGCCTGCGGCTTCGCCGATCAGAGCCACTTCACGCGCGCCTTCGCAAAAAACCAGGGCACGACTCCGGGACGCTGGCGTCGCCTGATGGAACCGGAGGCGCGGCACGCCACGATGCCGTGACCGCCGGAGCCCAAGGGGTTACCTCAGGGCATCCTGGGGACGGCGCCGTTCAATCTTCGTCATCGTCCTCCGGAACGATGTCGCTGAACGGCACGGTCAGCACGCGGCGCGCATTCGCGTCCTCGACCTCGAAGGAGCAGGCGAACCAATCCCGCACGGCAAACGAGCGAGATCCAGCGACCAGCTCGCGGGCACATTGCAACGCATGCTGGCGCGCGGCGTCCAGATCGGCCAGTTCATCTCCCTCCGGATCGACTGCCAGCTTGCCGAGGCCCGCACCATAGCGAAGGTTGAAGAAGTACCGGGGCATGTCAGGCGCCTTCGATCAGGCGGGCATATTCGGCCTCGGGCGTGCCGTAGCTGCCATTGGCCATCTCCTCCAAGAGCTCCCGATCCAGCACGGTGATGCGCCCGCGCCGAGCCCGGATACGACCGGCCCCTTCGAGCTGCTGCATGGCCAGGGTGACGCCTGAGCGCCGCACGCCCAGCATCATCGACAGGAACTCGTGCTTGAGCAGCAGTTCATCGCCTTCTGCACGATCGTGGCACATGAGCAGCCAGCGTGCGAGGCGCACCTCGATCTCAAAGGTGGCGTTGACGATCGCCGTCTGCCGCACCTGGATCATCTCGGTCAGAACGTAGCGGAGGAGCAGCTTGCGGAGGGTCGGGCTCTCGTCCACCGCCGCGCTGACGATCCCGGCGCGGATCGACAAGGCGTGACCCGCCATCTGCACGAAGTGCCGGTAGGGGACACGGTCCGAGCCGAGCAGCACATGCGACGCACCGACCAGGCCCTCTCGGCCGATGATCCCGATCTCGACCCGGCCGTTGGTACCGTCGGCCGTAATCGAACCGAGACCACTCTCCAGGAAGTACAGGTACTCGGTTCGGATATTGGCTTCGATCAGCGTCTGATCGACCAGCAAGTCAACGGGTTCCAGATGAGGCTGAAGCCGGGCGAAATCCTCACCGGTCATGACCTTCAGCAGGCGATTGCGCACGGCAGATTGCTGGATGTGAGCCATGGGCCCTTGCCTCCTCGTCGGAGCAAGAGCTCGGCGTCTCTTAGCCGCCTACGCTCGGACATCGTTGCAGGCGATCGCTAAGTCATGGCACGGATAACAGATTATCTCAATAACATTTGGCAAACTGTCATAGATTAACCGAAACTGACCAGCATATCCGACGTAAGTTCGATACCGCACCGGACGCTTTGTTTTATTTACTGTCAATTCAGATCATGTTTAAACCTGGGTATACGATTTTGCCCGTCAGATGACAGGTGGCCTTTATTTTTGGAGCCCGGACATGGACCTTGCAGCCCGACAACCGACGGTGCTCCTAGCCGAACCGGATTTTCTCATAGCGGAGGACCTCAGCGACGCTCTAATGGGGGCGGGCTACCGCGTGCTGGGGCCATTCGCGACGACGCCCGAGGCACTGGCCGCCATCGACCTGGCCAGTCCCGCCCTCGCGGTGGTGGACGTCAAGCTCAGGGACGGCTTCTGCACCGTATTGGGCCGCGAATTGCGCCAACGCAGAATTCCCATCCTCGTCCATTCGGGTTTCCAGCAGGACGAGCCTCGTGCCTCGGACTTCCAGAACCTGCCCTGGCTGACCAAACCGGCTCTGCCCAACGATATCATCGCGCTGCTGGACAGCCTCGCCAAAGCGCCCCCACCGATGAGCGCCGAGGTCGTGACGCCTATTCGGAGGCTTCAACCGGTCGAGGGCCGGAGCAACCCCTTCATCCGCAAGCTGGAGGGGTTCGTGACGCTCTCCCAGGCCGACCGGGAGATCCTGGAACGGATCAGCGCCAATCCTCGCCCCATCGCGCCGCATACCGATTTCGTCCGGGCGGGCGACCCACCGGATGGCGTCCATCTCGTGATGAGTGGGATCGCCTGCCGCTACAAGCAGCGCTCCAGCGGCGCCCGCCAGATCACCGCCTATCTCGTGCCCGGCGACACCTGCGATCTCGATGTGGCGCTCATGAACCGCATGGATCACACCCTCGCCACGCTCTCCGCCTGCGAGGTGGTGCGGATCCCGGTGACTGTCGTGAAGGATCTCATGGAGCATCATCCGGCCATCGCGCGAGCCTTGCGCATGGCGAGCCTCGTGGATGAGGCGACCCTGCACGAGTGGCTGGTCAATGTCGGTCAGCGAACGGCGCTGGAGCGGATCGCCCATCTGTTCTGCGAACTGATCACCCGCTTTCAGGCCGCGGGTGTCGGAACCAACCAAAGCTGCGACCTGCCCGTCACACAGAACCAGCTCGCGGATACGACGGGAATGACCACCGTCCACGTCAACCGTTCGCTACAGGAGCTTCGACGGCGCGGGCTGATCGAGCTCAAGGGCCGGACCCTGAGGATCCTCGACTGGCCGCGCCTGAAGCGTCTCGCCGAATTCGATGCGGACTATCTGCATCTCGGCGAGCGGTCCGCCGCATAAGAGTTCGGCAGAGTTCGGCGTCTGCGAAGCGCCGACGCAACCCGCCTCGACGGTCCGGTATCGGTCGAGCCGCCCTCCCTCCGCAGACGCGGACGCCTTCCTCGCTGAGAGCAGGGTTCTCGCCGCGAAGCCCCCGGTCCGTAGACCGGGGGCGATATGGTGCTCTCACGACCCTCCGCCGCCGGGCCTGCTTTGGGCCCGCTCGCCCCTGCCTGCGAGCCACGTCCGCCCTGATCATCGAAGATCATCCGGCCCATGTGCTCATCGGTTCCGGCCGGATAGCGGGCGCTCGGTTCCATCGAGGCTCCCTCCTCGCAAGGGTTCGGGCCCGTGGACGCCCCAACGTGGACGACCCGACGCGGTGCAGGACGGGCCGGCGAGCCGGTTTTTCACCGGTGTGGGGAAAACAGAAGCGGACTCGACCGTTGGGTATCTGCCCGAGTTCTCGCTAAGAGATCGGTCAGCCGCCACGGATAGGGCCACATGTACGACCCCGAATCTCACGCATTTCCCTCTCCGAAATTCGTACCCGTTTGCGCCATCGGCGCCTCGGCGGGCGGCATCGCGGCGCTGCAGGGCCTGTTCCGGCAACTCCCGCCGGATCTCGGCCTCGCCTACGTCGTCATTCTTCACCTCGCACCCGACCACCCGAGCATGCTCGCCGACATCCTGTCGGGCTGCACCCGGATGCCCGTCAACCAGATCCAGGACAGGCCGACCCTCAAGCCCAATTGCGTCTACGTGATCCCGCCCGACCGCGAACTCGTCATCGATGGCGACAGCGTCACGGCACGGGAGTTCAGCGAGCCGCGCGGCCGGCGCTCGCCCATCGACATGTTCTTCCGCTCCGTCGCCGCCGCCCGTGGCGATGGCATCGCCATCATCCTGTCGGGCGCCGGCGCCGATGGGTCGGTGGGTATCCAAGCCATCAGGGAGGGCGGGGGCGTCGTCATGGTGCAGGAGCCGGCGGAAGCAAGCTTCGCCTCCATGCCGCAGAACGCCATCGCCACGGGGACGGCCGATTTCGTCGCGCCGCTCGCCCGCCTGGCCGAGCGCGTGGTGGAGTTGGCCCATAGCAAGGAGGCCGTCCGCTCTCTCGACATGGACGCCAGCGCCAACGAGCTTCGGCGCATCGTGGCGTTCCTTCGCGCCCGCCTGGGCCACGATTTTTCAGGCTACAAGCGGGCCACCGTGATGCGGCGCGTGATCCGACGCATGCAAGTCTGCCGCACGGATACGCTCGCGGACTATGCCAATCACCTTCTGGCCACTCCCGAGGAGGCGAAAGAACTCTTCACCGATCTTCTGATCTCGGTGACGCAATTCTTCCGCGATCCGCAGGCTTTCGAGGCCTTGAGGCACCAGACGATCCGACCGCTCTTCGACGATCTCGGGCCCGAAAAGGGGGAGAACCTCCGCGCCTGGGTCGTGGGTTGTGCCACCGGAGAGGAGGCGTACAGCCTCGCGATCCTGCTGCATGAGGAGGCTGCGCGGCGGAAGCTCCATCCGCAGATCCAGATCTTCGCCACGGATCTGGATGATACCGCGCTCGGGATCGCGCGGGAGGGGCGCTACCCGCGCTCGATCGAGGCCGACGTCTCCAATGAGCGCCTCACTCAGTTCTTCGTCGACGAAGGCTCGCATTACCGTGTGCGCAAGGAGCTGCGCGACAGCGTCATGTTCGCCACGCACAGCGTCATCAAGGAGCCGCCCTTCATGCGGCTCGATCTCATCACCTGCCGCAACCTCCTGATCTACCTCGAGCGCAGCCTGCAGCAGCAGCTCTGCGCGATCTTCCATTACGGCCTCAAGCCGGGACGCTACCTGTTCTTGGGGTCGGCCGAGACCGTGGACGCGGCAACGGATCAGTTCGCCCCCCTGGACCGGGAAGCGCGCATCTACTGCTCCCGGCCGAATGCGGCCCGCACGCTGCCGATCTTGCCGCAATTCGCCGTGCCCGAACGGCTCATGCCGATGAATCACGCTGCTCCCGCGCGCAACGAGAGTGGGGACAGGTCGGCCACGCTGCACCTGTCCGCTCTGGAACAGAGCGCGCCCGCGAGCGTGCTCGTCGACGACGTTCAGCACATCCTGCACCTCTCGGCGAATGCGGGGCGCTTCCTCCTCCACTCGGCCGGGCCGGTCTCCAACCAACTCCCCACGGTGGTGCGGCCGGAGCTGCGGCTCGATCTCAGGCTGGCGCTGACCCGCGCCCTCGACCAGAAAGAACCGACGCTCACCCATCCGACCGTGGTCGCGTTCGACAGCGAGCGGCGCAGGATCGCCATGCACGTCGTCCCCGTTCCCAGCGAGGCGCATATGGGGACGCGCGCGCTCGTGTTCTTCCTGGATGGCGGCCGCGTGCGCGGCGATGACACGTCAGAGGCCGCAACCGACACCCAGCCCGACGAGGTTCGCCGCCTTCATGCCGAGTTGAGGGCGGCCCAGGAAGCCCTGATCGCCAGCCGAAGCGGGCACGAAGCGTCGATCCAGGATCTTCGTGCCACCAACGAGGAGCTGCAATCGATCAACGAGGAGTATCGCTCGACGGCAGAGGAGCTCGAGACCTCGAAAGAGGAGCTCCAATCGATCAACGAGGAGCTTCACACCGTCAATGCCGAGATGAAGAGCAAGCTGGCCAGCATCTCGGTGGCGCATAGCGACTTGCAAAATCTCACCTACGCGACGGAAATCGGCACTTTGTTCCTCGATGCCAACCTGCGCATCAAGATGTTCACGCCACCCATCGCGGAACTCTTCAACATCACGAAAGCAGATATCGGGCGTACGATCACCGATTTCACGCACCGCCTGGAGTATGACGGGATCGAGGCGGATACCAACCGGGTGCTGAAGGACCTCGTGCCGGTGGAGAACGAGGTCCGCAGCCGGGCCGGGCAATGGTTCATGATGCGCCTCAGACCCTACCGCACCGTGGAGGATCGCATCGACGGCACCGTCATGACCTTCGTCGACATTACCGCGCGTCGCAAAGCCGAGGCGGCACAGAGCCGCTCGGAACAGCAGTTGCGGGCGCTCGTACAGGCCAGTTCGCAGGTACTCTACCGAATGAGTCCGGCCTGGGACATGATGCACGAACTCTCCGGGGGAGGGTTCCTGTCCGATACGGACGATCCCGACCAGAGCTGGCTCACCCGGTACATCCCGGAAGAAGATCAGGCGCAGGTCCGTGCCGAGATCGAGGCGGCCAACGCCGCGAAGCGTTCCTTCGACCTGGAGCACCGGGTCCGACGTCTCGACGGCACTGTGGGATGGACGCATTCGCGGGCCATCCCGGTCTTCGACGGCGACGGCAACATCATCGAATGGTTCGGCTCGGCGACGGATGTCACCACGCGCAAACGCGCCGAGGATGCCCTGCGTGAGAGCGAGGCCCGCCAGCGCGCGTTGATCGAGGGCGTCCCACAGCTGGTCTGGCGGGCGGTCGATGGCGGCCAATGGACCTGGGCCAGCCCGCAATGGGGCGCCTATACGGGGCAGTCCGAGGCGGACAGCCTCGGTCACGGCTGGATCGCCGCTCTCCACCCTGACGACCGTGATGAGACCCTCGCGCGCTGGGAGGAGGCGGAGCGTTTGGGCACGCTCGTGGTCAATTATCGGATCCGCAATGCGGCGGAGGACCGTTATTCCTGGTTCCAGACGCGCGCGACCCCGGTCCATGACGAAAGGGGGAGGATCGTCGAGTGGCTCGGCACCTCCACCGATGTGGACGACCTGCGCACCTACCAGGAACGCCAGAAGGTCATGGTCGCCGAATTGCAGCACCGCACCCGGAACCTGCTCGGCGTGGTCCGGTCCATCGCTGGACAGACGCTGCGCTCCAGCGAGACGCTCGAGGATTTCGAGGTGGCCTTCACGAACCGGCTGTCCGCGCTCTCGCGTGTGCAAGGCGTTCTATCCCGCGCGGATAACGAGCCGATCACCATGGACGCGGTGCTCCGTGCGGAGCTCGACGCCCTCGGCGCCGCCAACATGCCCGAGCGCGTCCTGTTGTCGGGTCCGAAGGTACGCCTGCGCAAACGCACGGTGGAAATCTTCGCGCTGGCCTTGCACGAACTCGCCACGAATGCCCGCAAATACGGGGCGCTCACCACCGAGGCGGGCCGCCTGGAGGTGACGTGGCGGACCTATGCGGGCGAGGAAGGCGAGCGCCTCGTGTTGGAGTGGCGGGAGACCGGGCTCGAACATGTGCTGGAGGAAGAGGGTCCGATCGCGAAGGCCGGCGGCTACGGCCGCGAATTGATCGAGCGGGCATTGCCCTACGTCATGCAGGCACGCACCACCTACGACCTCTCCTCGACGGACCTGCACTGCACCATCGATTTGCCACTCATCGATCATGCCCAGGCACAAGATCTGGGGTGACGATGGAATCGAGCCCCTGGGCAAGCCGCGTGATCCTCGTGGTCGAGGACGAGTATGCCCGGGTCGATGCGTTGCGCCGTGACTGCGAGGGAGCCGGCTTACCGGCACGCTTCGCGGATGTGGTCAGGATCGAAGCGCCGGTCGAGCCTGAGAAGATCGCCGAAGCGCTCATCCGCTGAAGCATTCGGCATGGGCGCCGGATGACAGACCGTCGGGCTCCGTCGCCGGGGCAGGGGCCTCGCTGCTATCCATCGATATGCGCCGCGAGCTCATCGGCGGTCCCTATCGGGAAGGCCTCCTTCAGATGGACGAGGAAGGCGGAGACGCGTGCGCTCAGCAGCCGTCGCGACGGGTAGAGCGTCCAGAGGGCGATCTCCGGCCGGTCGAGATCGCCCCAGAGAACCATCCTGCCGGCCGCCAGATCGCGGCTGACGAGCGAGATCGGCAGGCGTCCGGCGCCGAGCCCGGCGCGGACCGCATCGCGGACCATCATGAGCGATGACAGGCCGAGCACCGGATCGACGGTGACGCTCGACTTACCGCCGGACGATCGCATGTCCCAGGTCAGCGGTCCTCCGATCGGACCGCGGATGACACCGGGCACGGTCGCCCCTTCTCCCGGCCGGTCCAGGCCCGGGCTCGCCACGACCACTAGCCGGTCCCGCAAGAAGATACGGCCGACCAGAGTCTCGTCCGGCTCCGGGTTGACCCGGATCGCCAGGTCGTAGCCCTCTTCCACCATATCGACGGCCCGGTCCTCCGTGGTGATCTCCAGCCGGATGTCGGGATATTTCAACCCGAAATCGACCGCGAGCCTGCCCATCGCGGTCTGTGAGAACAGCACGGGCGCGCTGATGCGCAAGCGTCCGCGGGGCCTGTCTCCGCCCGTGGCGATGGCCGACGCCGCTTCGTCGAGTTCGGTGAGCAGCACCCGCGTCCGCTCGTAGAGGGCGCGGCCTTCCTCCGTCAGCTTCAGGCTGCGCGCGCCCCGTTCGAACAGGCGCAGGGCGAGGCTGGCCTCCAGCTCCCCGACCCGGCGGGACAGGGTCGCCTTCGGGCGTCCAGAAGCGCGGGCAGCCCGGCCGAACCCCCCGTGCCGGGCGACGAGGTTGAAATCGGCGAGGGCGAGGAGGTCCATACGTTCCACCTGTGAGACGGACCGTCCTAACAGACAGTCTATCGAACCACGAGTGGGCCCCTCATTCTCCGGGTGTCGTTTGAAACAACCTTGGAGTGACCCCCATGACCATCCTCGTCACCGGCGCGACCGGCACCGTCGGCCGCCACGTCATCAACCACCTCGTCCAGCGTGGCGGCGACGTCCGCGCACTCGTCCGCGACCCCGTAAAAGCGGAGCTTCCCGCAGGCGTGACCGTGGTCCAGGGCGACCTCCTCGATGTCGACACCTTGCGGAACGCCCTGTCGGGAATCTCCACCCTGTTCCTGCTGAACGCCGTGGTGCCGGACGAATTCACCCAGGCCCTGATCGCCCTCAACCTCGCCCGCGAGGCCGGGATCGAGCGGATCGTCTACCTGTCGGTGATCCATAGCGACCTCTACGTGAACGTGCCGCATTTCGCGGGCAAGTTCGGCGTCGAGCGGATGATCGAGGGAATGGGCTTCAACGCCACGATCCTGCGCCCGGCCTACTTCATGAACAACGATGCCCTGATCAAGGACGTCGTGCTCGGCTACGGCGTCTACCCGATGCCGATCGGGGCCAAGGGTCTCGCGATGATCGATGCGGCCGATATCGGCGAGATCGCCGCCCTCGAACTCATCCGCCGCGAGCGGTCCAGCACACCGCTCCCCTTCGACCGGATCAATCTCGTCGGTCCCGAGACGCTGACCGGTGCGGACGTCGCCGCCATCTGGTCCGAAATCCTGGGCCGCCCGGTCGCGTATGGCGGTGACGACACCGGCGCCTTCGAGCAGAACCTGCGGCAGCAGCACGCGCCGAGCTGGATGGCCTTCGACATGCGCCTGATGTGCGAACGCTTTCTCGACATCGGGATGCGGCCGGAGACCGGCGACATCGATCGCCTCACGGCATTTCTGGGCCGTCCGTTGCGGTCCTATCGCGATTTTGCCGCCCGGATCGCGGCGTCCGCTTGACACCATTTGGGACACCGGCCGTCAGGTTCCAGGAGTTCGGTGGGGAATACCGAACTCCTGAGGCCGGAGGGACACGCGCAACGTCAAGAATCCGCTTTGTGCTCGGATCGTCTATCGATCGCGCCCCCTGATCAACCGGCGCGGTGCCGACAGGTGCGCTTCAAGAATAAGACAGCGCACGGATAACCTGAGCAGAATCAATCTCCCGATCACGGTTCGCATGGAACGAATGCGGTAAAAGCGCCATAAATATAGCTCCTTATCCTTTTGACAGATTTAGATTTATAGATGAATCTGGGCCTATCGATGATCCGTCAGGTGTATCATCTATCCCATGAGGCTGGCTTTATCGCGTCATGATCTCGATTCATTGACGCGAATGCGTCACCTCGCCCCCGGAAACGCTTCTCTCATCATGAATGTTGCTGTCCGGCCGCATCTCGTCGATCGGCCACGATCCGTGAGCCTTCCCGCTTCCCGCCAACGGCTCCACCCCAGGATCGTCGAGGAGGATCCTCCCTTCCTTGTAGTCGAAGGCGTGTCGCTCGGGTTCGGTGGGACCGTGGCGCTCGATGCCGTGGATCTGTCGGTCGGGGAGGGGGAGATCCATGCGGTCATCGGCCCGAACGGAGCCGGTAAATCCTCCCTGATCAACGCGATCAGCGGGCTTTACGCGCCGGATTCCGGAGCGATCCGGATCGGCGACGACCGCTTTTCCCGCGTGCCGACGCGGCACCTCGCCCGCCTCGGTGTGGCCCGCACCTTCCAGAACCTGGCGCTGTTCCGGGGTCTCACCGTCCTCGATACGGTGACGATCGGGCTGGTCGACCGCCAGTCCGCCGGGCTTGGTGCGTAGGTCCTCGGACTTCCCCATGCGCGACGCGAAGCGTGCGAGCACCGGGAGCGGGCCGAGGCCGTCATCGCCGCGCTCGACCTCGCCGACATACGCGACCGGCTCGTCGGCACGCTCCCCTATGGTGTGCAGAAGCGGGTCGAGCTCGCCCGCGCCCTGGTAGCCAGACCGCGCCTCCTGCTGCTCGACGAGCCCATGGCCGGCATGACGGCCACCGAGAAACAGCGGATGAGCGGTGATATTCGCGCCACGCGGGACTCCACCGGCACCACCATCGTACTGATCGAGCACGATGTCGGCGTGGTGATGGGCCTGTCGGATCGCGTCACCGTCCTCGATCACGGGCGGCGCATCGCCTCCGGGACGCCGGCCGAGGTCCAGGCCGATCCCGCCGTCATCGCCGCCTATCTCGGCCTCGCCTTCGAGGCCGGCGCATGAATCCCGATCTCGCCTTCTTCGTCGAGGTGCTGGTCGGCGGTCTGCTGTCCGGGGTCATGTATGCGCTGGTCGCGATCGGCTTCGTGCTGATCTACAAGACCTCCGGCGTGCTCAACTTCGCGCAAGGCGCGATGCTGCTGTTCGCGGCACTGACCTTCGTCAGCCTTACGGAACGGGGCGTGCCCTTCATCGGCGCCTTTGCCGCGACCCTGGCGGTCATGGCCCTCCTCGGGCTCGCCATCGAACGCGCCGTCCTGCGGCCCCTGGTCAACCAGCCGCCGATCACTCTCTTCATGGCGACGCTCGGCGTCGCCTACGTCATCGAGGGAGTCGCCCAGCTCGCCTGGGGCACGCAGGTACACGGGCTCGATCTCGGCATCGACGATACGCCGATCGACCTCGCCGGCATCCTCGTCAGCCGCTTCGACCTGTTCGCCGCAGCCGTCGCCGGGCTGATGGTAGCCGCTCTGAGCCTGTTCTTTCGCTACACCCGCACCGGCCTCGCCTTCCGTGCGGTGGCGGACGATCCGCTGGCGGCTCTGAACACCGGCCTGCGCCTGCCCCGGATCTGGGCCGCGGTCTGGATCGCGTCGGGCATCGTCGCCCTGGTGGCTGGACTACTCTGGGGAGCGCGCCTCGGCGTGCAATTCTCGCTCTCCCTGGTGGTGCTGAAGGCCCTGCCGGTCCTCGTGCTCGGCGGTTTCGATTCGATCCTCGGCGCCATCGTCGCCGGCCTCATCGTCGGCGCGGTGGAGAAGCTGTCGGAAGTCTATCTCGGGCCGGTCATCGGCAGCGGCATTGAGGGCTGGATCGCTTATGTCGCGGCTTTGGGCTTCCTGCTGCTGAAGCCCTCGGGGCTGTTCGGCATGCGCAGCGTCGAGCGGGTCTGAGCGCCATGGCCGCCACCTCTACTCCGCTGGACAAGTCCCTGCCGTGCCTATCCGCCAAGGGCATCGGCGTCGTTCTTCTTCTGACGATCGCCTATGGGATCGTTCCGCTCGTCGGCAGCAGCTACCTCTACGAGGCGATCCTGACGCCGTTCCTGGCCCTGTCGCTGGCGGCCCTCGGACTCAACCTGCTCACCGGCTATGCCGGCCAGCTCTCGCTCGGGTCCTCTGCCTTCATGGCGGTGGGGGCCTATGCCGCCTTCAACCTGTCGCTGCGATTGCCCTTCCTGCCGCTGCCGGCGACCATCGTGCTGGCCGGGCTCGTCGCCGCCCTGGCGGGGCTGGTGGCCGGTTTGCCCGCCCTGCGGCTGCGCGGCTTCTACCTCGCCGTCTCGACGCTGGCGGTGCAGTTCTTCGTGGCCTGGGTGCTGAACCGCTTCAGCTGGCTCTCCAACGACAGCCCATCCGGAGTCATCAGCGCGCCACCGCTCGTCGTCGCCGGCCTGTCCTTCGAGGATGCCCGTGGCCGCTACCTGTTCTCGCTCACCGTGGTGACGCTGCTGACGGTCCTGGCCTGGCGCCTGGTTACCTCGCCCACCGGACGCAACTTCGTCGCCGTGCGTGACAACGAGACCGCCGCCCGCGTCATCGGCGTGAAGGTGGCGCGCACCAAGCTCCTCGCTTTCGGGCTGTCCTCCTTCATCATCGGCGTAGCGGGTGTGCTCTGGGCCTTCGCCTACCTGCGCACGGTGGAGCCGGCAGGGTTCAACCTCGACCGCTCCTTCCAGATCCTGTTCATCGTCATCATCGGCGGCCTCGGCACCCTGCGCGGCGCCTTCCTGGGCGCGGGGCTCATCGTCGTCCTGCCGTTGCTGTTGTCACGGTTCGGCGCAGCCTTACTCGGCGACGGGTTCGATTCCGGCACGCTGGAGATGTGTCAGCGCATCGTCCTCGGAATCCTGATCGTCGCCTTCCTGATCCGCGAACCCGCCGGGCTCAGTGCGCTCCTCGACCGCGCCGTGCGCCGCCTACGCCCCTCGGCCTGACCGTTCAAACTCCTGAGACCAGTGAACTAAGGACTTCCCATGCCCGCATTCAAAACCGCCCTGCGTTCCGTGCTCGTCGCCGGGACCGCCCTCGTCGCGCTCACCGGTTCGGCCGGCGCCGACGAACAGCATTTCCCCCTGCAGAGTTACCGGGTCGGGCCCTATGCGGCCGGCGGCACCGGGTTCTTCGGTGGCTTCATCGATTACCTGAACCTGATCAACACCCGCGACGGCGGCGTGAACGGGGTCAAGCTGACCTGGAGCGAGGGCGAGACCCAGTATGAGGTCGAGCGCGGCGTCGAGGTCTATGAGCGGCTCAAATCCCGTCCCGGCATCGCAGCCTGGAACCCGCTCTCTGTGGGAATCGCCTATGCGATGGTCGACCGGATCACCAAGGACAAGGTGCCGCTGATCACGATCAATCACGGCCGCACCGATTCCACCGATGGCCGGCTCTTCCCCTACGTCTTCCCGCTCCTCCTCAACCCCTACAGCGAGACATCCGGCATCGTCGAATATCTCGGGAGCCGCGAGGGTGAACTCGACAGGCTCAAGGGCAAGACCATCGCGGTGCTCTATCATGGCTCGCCGTACGGCAAGGAGACGATCCCGATCTATGAGCTCCTCGCCAAGAAGCACGGCTTCAAGGTCGAGCAGATCGAGGTGCCGCATCCCGGCAACGAGCAGCAATCGCAATGGCTGACCATCCGCCGCCTCAAGCCGGATTACGTGGTCCTGCGCGGCTGGGGCGTGATGAACCCGGTGGCGTTGAAGACCGCTCAGAAGACGGGCTTTCCCGCCAACCGCATCGTCGGCAACGTCTGGTCCAACTCGGAGGAGGACGTGATCCCGGCAGGAGAGGCCGCCAAGGGCTACGTCGCCATCACCACGCAGGCGTCGGGCGCCGAATATCCGGTGCTGAAGGACATCATCAAGACCGTCTACGACGGCAATACCGGCAATCTCGCCGACAAGAAGCGCATCGGCAGCGTCTACCACAACCTCGGCATCGTGAACGGCATCCTCAACGTCGAGGCGGTGCGGGCGGCGCAAGCGAAGTTCGGCAAGCGGACGCTCACCGGAGACGAGGTCCGCTGGGGCTTCGAGCACCTGCGTCTCGACGAAGCCCGCGTCGCGGCTTTGGGCGCCAAGGGCCTGTTCCACTCCATCAACGTCACCTGCGCCAACCACGAGGGCGATGGCCGCGTCACCTTCCAGCAATGGGACGGGGCGAAATGGAAGGTGGTCTCCGACTGGATCGCCCCCGACTGGGCGACCCTGCGCCCGATCATCGAGGCCTCCTCGGCGACCTACGCCAAGGAGCACGGCATCACGCCGCGCAACTGTGCCGCCGAGGAGAATGCGACCCACGCCGCGGCGGCCACTCCGTGACCGGCACGCCGCTGCTACGCGTCGAGGCGCTGGAGGCCCGCTATGGCGGCGCCGTCCGCGCCCTCTCGGGAGTCGACCTCACCGTCGCAGCGGGCGAGATCGTCGCCCTCGTGGGCTCCAACGGCGCCGGCAAGACCACCGTCCTCAAGGCGGTCTCGAACCTCCTGCCGGCCGAGCACGGGCAGGTGACGGCGGGCCGCATCGTCTATGACGGACAGGACGTGTCCCGGACACCCACCGACGCCCTGGTGCGGGCGGGCCTCGTCGGGGTGCTCGAAGGCCGCCACTGCTTCCGAGGGCTCAGCGTGGAGGAGAACCTCGTCACCGGTGGGCTCGGGCGCGGCTCGAACCGATCCGCCATCCGGTCCGACCTGGAGCGGATCTACGCGATCTTCCCGCGCCTGCTGCGGAAGCGCCGGATTCTGGCCGGGCTGATCTCCGGCGGCGAACAACAGATGGTGGCGATCGGGCGTGCCCTGATGGGCCGTCCGCGCCTGCTCGTCCTCGACGAACCCTCCATGGGCCTCGCTCCGCAGGTGGTGGCCGAGATCTTTCGCACCCTCGCACGCCTCAACCGCGACGAGGGACTGACGATCCTGGTCGCCGAGCAGAACGTCACCGTCGCCCTGCGCCATGCGGACCGGGCGGTCGTGCTGGAGAATGGACGCAGCGTCCTCACTGGCACCGCCGCCGAACTTCGTGGGCGCGACGACATCAAGACGTTCTATCTCGGCCTCGGGACGGCGCCCACCCACGTGCCGGCCTGAACGGTGTCGTTCCAAGAACGGGACCCTGCGCCTGGGGAAGGGCGCCGTCACGAGGCCGGCAACAACGCTTTCACCCGCGGTATCACCTCGGTGCCGAGCAATGAGATGGATCGCTGCATGGCATCCGGCTCCTGCATCGCCGAACTCATCTGGAAGGTCAGACGGGATATGCCACCGAGCGCGGCGCTGGCCGTCACCACCTTCGCCGCAACCGTGTCCGGCGCTCCGATCAGGTAGGCGCCGTAGGGGCCGCACATGGCTTCGAATTGCTCACGCTGGTTCGTCTTCGGCCATCCCCGCTCCGCCCCGATCTTCCCGAACAGCTGAGCCCAGCCGGGATAGAACGCCTCCTGCGCGGCCCCGTCGGTGTCGGCGACGAAACCGACGGCATGCACCCCGACCTTGAGTCTCTCCGGTGCATGGCCCGCCTGGCGGCCGGCTTCGCGGTAAAGGTCGACCAGGGGGCGAAAGCGTTGGAAGCTACCGCCGATGATGGCGACCATCAGCGGCAGGCCGAGGGTGCCGGCGCGCGCGAAGGAGGCCGGTGTTCCACCCACACCGATCCAGATCGGAAGCGTCTCCTGGTGCGGACGCGGATAGACGCCTTGGCCGGTGAGCGGCGGGCGGAACCGGCCGCGCCAGGTGATATGGGTCCGCTCGCGCAGCGTTAGAAGCAGGTCGAGCTTCTCCGCGAAGAGGGCGTCGTAATCCTCGGCGGCGAACCCGAAGAGCGGGTAGGCCTCGCCGAAGGAGCCGCGCCCGACCACGATCTCCGCCCGGCCCTTGGCGATCAGGTCGAGGGTAGCGAACTCCTGAAAGACGCGGACCGGGTCGGCCGCGCTCAACACCGTGACGGCGCTTGTCAATCGGATCCGGCTCGTGCGTGCCGCCGCGGCCGCGAGGATGACGGCCGGAGCCGCATCGAGGAATTCGGCGCGGTGGTGCTCACCGATACCGAAGACGTCGAGCCCGGCCCGGTCGGCCACCTCCACTTCCGCGAGCAGACGCGCCATGCGCTCGGCCGCCGGAAGGGACCGGCCCGTTTCCGGATCGGGAAGGGTGACGGCGAAGCTGTCGATGCCGAGTTCCATGGCGGACGGTCTCTCTGGTGCGATCAGATGGAAGAAGCGTGCAGATCGATGAGGCGAGAATGGGAGCGCGGCCCCTTTGCGATGGCGCCGCATCCGTTCGCGTCGGCCGCGGCCATCCCGGGCAACGGCCCCTTACTCAGCGACGGCGCCCCAGGACCGAGAGGATCTGGTCTCGGCGCAGCCAGGTCAGGGTTCCGGTGAGGGCAAGCAGCACGGCAGCCGGGGCCACCGGCGTGGGTAGAACGACCAGATGGGCGATGATGGCGCCGACCATGGTGCAGGCCAGCCAGAGGGCGGCAAAGGCCGCGTAGCCGGGGATCAGGAGGGTGATGGCGCCTGCGACTTCCACGAGGCCGGTGACGATGCGGAACCATTGGCCGACACCGATGAGATCATAGACCTGCACCATCATCGGCACCCCGGCGAGTTTGGCGCCGCCCGCCGCCAGGAACACGAGAGCGAGCAGGATCTGCAACGACCATGTCGCGATGGTGAGTTTGCGCGACGGAGCGGACGGGGCCGTGAGGGTCTGTGACATGATGAACATCCAGTTCGATGTCGCCGAACTCTGGACCGGCTCGGCTGTGCGCTAAGCCGTAGGCCCCTTCCATCCCCCATCGAAGCCTATATCTTTCGATGCATACCATCACCTGGACAGATGGATGCTCGACCAACTCACCCTCGATCAACTCCGGACTTTCGTCGCCGCGGTTGATACCGGCAGCTTCTCCGCAGCCGCACGCAAGCTCGGGCGGGCGCAGTCGCTGGTCAGCCAGTCTCTGGCAAACCTGGAGACGCAATCCGGCATCAAGCTCTTCGACCGCTCGAACCGTTATCCGGTCCTGACTGAGGCGGGCCGCGTGCTGCTCGCCCATGCACGCGCGACGGTAGCGGCCGCCGAGACGTTCAAGGCCCAGGCCCGGGACCTTGCCGGCGGCCTGGAGGCGGAAGTCAGCATCGTGCTGGACGTCCTGTTCCCGTTCCAAGTGCTCACGCAAGCCGTGGCCGCGTTCCAGCCGACCTTTCCCTCCACGCCCCTGCGCATCCAGGTCGAGACCCTGGGGGCGGTGATCGCGCCGGTCCTCGACGGGCGCTGCGCTTTCGCGGTCGCGGGTGCCACGCCCCTGCTGCCGCCCGAGCTTGCGCGCGAGCCGTTGCGCCAGATCGAACTGGTCATGGTCGCCTCGCCCGCCCATCCCCTCGCGCGCAGGACGGGGACGATCCCGACCGCCGACTTGGCCGAGCATGTCCAACTCGTCCTGACCGACCGCAGCGAGCTGACGAAGGGGCGCGAGTTCGGCGTGTTCTCGCCGAGGACCTGGCGGCTGGCCGATCTCGGAGCCAAGCATGCTTTCCTGCGCTCGGGGCTCGGATGGGGCGGGATGCCCCTGGAGGTCGTGGCGGATGACCTCGCCGTCGGACACCTCGTGCGCCTCGACATCGCCGCGTTGCCGAAGGGTGGCCTCTTCCTGCCGATGTGGGCCGTATACCCGATGGAGCGGCCTCCGGGACCGGCCGGGCGCTGGCTCATTGCCCAATTGCGTTGCGCCGACACGGGCCAGTGACGCCAACCATGATGAGCGACGAACGCCACCGCGCCGACAGAGTGGTCGAGGTCAGAATCGAAAAAAGGTGGTCGTTCCATCCGACAGGGCCGGACGGATTCGGACAACGCTTAGCAGCGCCTGCACTTGGCACGCTTCAAGGAGCGAGTTCGCGTCGTACGTTCGTGTCGATGACTTTAATCCAGCGCCATCGGTGCTTTTTGAATGCATGTCACAGGACTGTTATGAGCGCGACCTACTGGCAGGATCGTTGATCCCCCGGGTCCTGAGGCCATCATGTCCGACGCCGTTGCTGCTCCGACCGGCCTGCCGCAGGGCGCCAAGGCGCCCGCCACGGGGCCAAAGCTCGACCACGGCATTCATCCGGGCGGCGTCATCGCCTTCCTGCTCGTGCTGGTCGCCGGACTGGGCTACGCGCTCTACAGCCTCGTGACCGACATGAACGCGGTGGGCCGGTCGCCTCTCGCCATCGGCGCCTTCGTGCTGCTCGGACTGGCTCTGCTCATAGCTCTGGCCTTCGAGTTCGTGAACGGGTTCCACGACACCGCTAATGCCGTGGCCACCGTGATCTATACCCACTCGATGCCGCCGCTCGTCGCGGTCATCTGGTCGGGCGCCTTCAACTTCCTCGGTGTGATGCTGTCCTCCGGTGCGGTCGCCTATGCCATCGTCACCCTGCTGCCGGTGGAACTGATCCTGCAGGTCGGGTCATCGGCCGGTTACGCAATGATCTTCGCGCTGCTCATCGCCGCGATCCTCTGGAACCTGGGCACCTGGGCTTTCGGCCTGCCGAACTCGTCGTCCCATGCCCTGATCGGATCGGTCATCGGCGTCGGCCTCGCCAACCAGATGATGGCCCCCGAGGGGCAGGCAACTTCGGGCGTCGACTGGGCGCAGGCCCTGGGCGTGTTCAAGGCGCTGCTGTTCAGCCCCGTCATCGGGTTCGTCGCCGCCGCCCTGCTGCTGCTGGCCCTCAAATTCACCGTGCGGCGCAAGGATCTCTACGAGGCCCCCAAGGGCGAAACCCCGCCGCCTTTGTGGATTCGCAGCCTTCTGATCCTGACCTGCACGCTCGTGTCGTTCTTCCATGGCGGCAATGACGGCCAGAAGGGCATGGGCCTGATCATGCTCATCCTCATCGGCGCCGCCCCCACCGCCTACGCCCTCAACCGCACGATGGCGGACGACACCACCCCGGCCTTCATCCAGACCTCCCAGAACGCCAGCACGGTATTCGCCAGCCATGCCGGGAACGCGCCGAAGCCTGACGCCGCCGAGGCCCGCAAGCAGGTCTCGGAAGCTCTCAAGTCCAAGGACCTGAACCAGCCTGCCGTGTACGGGGCCCTCGCCGCGCTCTCCACCGACATCGCCGATAACGTGAAGGCCTACGGCGCCATCAAGCAGGTGCCGGCTGCGGCGACGTCGAACCTGCGCAACGACATGTATCTCGCCGCCGACGCGATCCGGCTCCTGCCGAAGAACGGCGCGACATTCTCGGAAGCCGAGGCCGGTACCCTGAAGGCCTATACCGGCCTCCTCAACGATGGGACACGCTACATCCCGACTTGGGTCAAGGTCTGCGTCGCGCTGGCTCTCGGCCTCGGCACGATGGTCGGCTGGAAGCGCATCGTCGTCACCGTGGGCGAGAGAATCGGGAAGACCCATCTCACCTACGCGCAGGGCGCTTCCGCCGAGATGGTCGCCGCCGGCACCATCGGTCTCGCCGAACTCTACGGTCTGCCAGTCTCGACCACGCACATCCTGTCGAGCGGCGTCGCCGGTACCATGGCCGCCAACGGTTCGGGCCTGCAGATGTCGACCGTCCGCAACATGGCGCTGGCCTGGGTCCTGACCCTGCCAGCCGCCATCACCCTGGCGGGCGTCCTCTTCTTCATCCTACGGCACGTGTTCTAGCGGCACCTCGACGTCGCCGGCCGGGGACCCGATGCTGGACGATCGCAGCGTCCCGCGGTAGGCGTCCGCGGCCGAAGCAGGGTTGCTTCACGAAACGGGACTGGCCCCTTGAGCGAACGAACAGGGGCGGGAGCGCTGACGATCTACCTCGACGTGGACGGCGTCGTCACGACGGTGGACTTTCAACGGCAAGCCGGGAAGGACAGGCTCAACCCGACCCAGGTTGCCCTCGTTGCCGCCCTGGTACGGGAGTTCGACGCGAAGGTGGTCGTGTCGTCCACATGGCGCGTCGACGATTGCCGCCCGACACTGGTGGAAGCCGGCCTATCCGAGGACTGCTTTCACCCGGACTGGCGGACGGCCATCCTGCCGACGAGCCGGAATGCCGAAACGGGCGCGATGCTTCCCGCCGAGCAAGCCGGGCGCGGCGATGAGATCACCGAGCACGCGAGCCGGAACCACATCACGCACTATCTCGTCCTCGACGACGTAGAGGTCGGCCCGGCCCATGCGGGTCGGCACGTTCGTCCCGTTGCAGAGCTTGGACTAAGCGAGGCGGAGGGGATCCTGGCCCGCGACCTGCTGGCGGGATGGCGGCCCCTCGAGCAATGATGGGTCAGATTGGCTCATTCCCACGCACCGCCGATTTACTTCCCCATAGGGATTGAACTTTTCGAAAGCACCGGTCATTCCATGACAGTGGAGTGACACCCGCGTCACGCTGCCCCCGACATCGACAGGGTCTCCTGGACCTTTGCCGGACCTGCCCGTCCGGTCCCGCCTCGACGCCGCACCCGTGCGGCTGCTGAGAGCGCGTCGCGTCGGATCGTCGTTCGGCAGGAAGGAGTGGCTGCGATGTTCGGGTTCAGAACTCACGGAAGGACGTCCAGTCCTTCGCTCGCGGTCCTGGGCATTGCCGAACGGTCGGCCGCGGAAGCCTATGCCGCGCTCATCGCCACAGGCTGGTCGGAGATCGGATTCGGGTACCATGGTACCGTCCATGCGCATCCGGACCATCCGGACGTCGTCGTGCGCTTCGCACGCAAGGCCGATGGGTTCGGCGATTATGCGGCCCTGCTTCGCAAGGGGTTCGCAGGCTCCGATGGCCCGCACGCGCCGCGTATCCACGACCTGCAGGTCAGCCGCTGCGGCGCGCTGATGACCGTGGGCTCACGGCTCACGAATCCGGCGCGGGATGCCTGGTGGCTGGCCTATGCCCATGCCGTCATCGCGGACCATCCGGGCGTCGCGATGGACGAGGGCGTCCGAGACCGGTTCAAGGTGGAATGGCCGGCCCACGAGCCACGGATCGATCACGCGAGCTTCGACGGGATCCGCGAAGACTTCAGGGCCGCGTGGCCCGGATACGAAGCCTATGTCGCGTCCTTGCGTGCGGTATCGCCGCAAGGCCTCGATCCGAACATCGGCAACGTCCTGGTGGGCGCCGATGGCAGTCCCGTGGTGAACGATCCGCTCTGTGATGACGGACACGGCCTGTGGCGCTCGCCTCTCGCGCGCTTGCTCACGCGCTACGCGGATGTCCTGCACCGCCTGGCCAACGAAGCACGGGCCAGGTTGAGCAAAACTCTCGTGCCTGCCTGATCGTCGGGCGTCGCTATCTTGCGGCAGAGGTTCAGAAAGCCGGCATCGAGGGCGATGACGCGTTACCGGTGCGCGCCGTCTATTCGATCGTCATCTGAAACCCATCAGAACTATGCGTTTCCCTCAGGCCTAGACGAAAGGCATCTTTCCTGAGCGTCTGACGGCCATCCGATGCCTTCGGCGCCGAACGTCTCTGGAAAGGTAGCACGCCTCATGACTAAGTCGGGATCGGCTGCCTCCCTCCGGCGTAGAGGCGGCCCTATGCTTCCGATCCTCGTCCGGCTGGCCTGGGTGAGCCTTGCCGGCGGTGGCTGCGTGACCATGGAGGCCCGGCGCGAGGCCGTGGTACCGTCACCGAACGCGGCGTTCACCGCCATGTATGGTGCGCGTCCCGACGAACGCTTCCCCCTTCCGGCGACCGAAATTGGCAGCATCGATCCCCGCTACTTTCGCCAGGAGGTCGCGTATCCGCGCGCCGAAACGCCGGGTACGCTGGTCGTCGATCCGGGTAACAAGTTTCTCTATCTCGTACGCGAGAACGGCCGAGCCCTGCGTTATGGTGTCGGCGTCGGCAGGGCCGGTCTGGCCTGGAGCGGGTCGGCGCGGGTGGGACGCAAGGCCGAGTGGCCACGCTGGACCCCGACGGCGGACATGATCGCACGGGAACCCGACCGCAACGGGCCGTGGCGCAACGGCATGGCCGGGGGTCCCGGCAACCCGCTAGGACCGCGCGCGCTCTACCTGTTCGAAGGTCCGCGCGATACGCTCTACCGCATCCACGGCACCACAGAACCGCAATCCATCGGCACCGATGTCTCCTCCGGCTGTATCCGGATGTTCAACCAAGACATCATCGATCTCTACGGCCGCGTTCCGGTCGAGACGCGGGTTGTCGTGCTTCCGGCGAACGAGCATGTCGAGACATTTGAAGGCCCCGTCGCCCGGTCTGCATCTTCCTCGGTGCGTGGCTGAGGGCATCGCACCGGCGGGCGGTCTGCGCGAGGCAGGTCTCGAAGCTGGCGCGCCTGCGAACATGGGAGACGGCGGAGCGATGCGACACCCGGATCTGGAACTCGACCTGCTGCGGGCCTTCGTGGCGGTGGCCGAGACGGGGAGTTTCACGGCCGCCGCCGACGTCGTGCATCGCTCGCAATCGGCGGTGAGCCAGAAAGTCCTGCGCCTCGAGGAGATCCTGCGCCGGCGGGTCTTCGACCGGACCAGCCGCATGCTTGGACTGACGCCGGACGGCGAGCGTCTGCTCGTGGCGGCCCGCCAGATGCTGGAGTTCAACGACCGGTTCCTGCGCGGATGGCGGGAGCCGCCGGCGAGCGGCACCCTGCGGCTCGGTGTGTCGGAGGACTTCATCCCCGGTCAGTTGCCGAAGCTCCTCGCCCGGTTCGGCCGCCTCTATCCCGACGTCCATATCGCGCTGATGACGGGGTTAAGCTGCAACCTCCTCGAAGCCTACGACGCGGACCGGGTCGATGCGGTCATCGTCAAGCGCAGTGGTGCGAACGGGCGGGGGCGCGTGATCTGGCGCGAGCCCCTCGTCTGGCTCGCCTCCGCCGATTATCAGCTCGATTTTACGAAGCCCGCGCGCCTGGTGATGCTGGCGGCCCCCTGCAGCTATCGCGAGCAGATGATCGCGGCCCTCGATTCCGTGCGGCGCGACTGGGTCGCCGCGTGCACGGCGAGCAGCCTGATGGGCGTCCAGGCAGCGGTGGCGGGCGGGCTCGGGGTGACGTTGCTCGGGCGCTCCTTCGTGCAGGAGGGCATACAGATCCTGCGGGCGCCCGAGCTCTGGCCGGCCCTGCCCATGACCGAGGTCAGCGTACTCGGCGAAGACCGGGCACCCGACCTCGTGGAGCCACTGATCACCTTCCTCAGCCAGAGCCTCGCCGGCCATGACGGGCTCACCATCGCGGCCTGAGCGCCGGCGGACGATCAGCACGTCTGGGGCGTTGCGCACCATGATGGGGTCCGGCGGGGCCGGTACAGAAGCAGGGATAAGCAGATCATGTCCGAGCACGTCCATCTGATCGCCCGCCTTGTGGCCCGCGAAGGACAGGAGGCAGCGCTAGTTCAGGCCATGGCGGCGCTGGTGCCCGCCGTGCTCGCGGAACCCGGCTGTCTCGCCTATGTGGCTCACGAAAGTCGTGAGCGGCCCGGCACGATCGTGATGTACGAGGTCTGGGAAAGTCAGGCCGCCCTCGACATCCATGCCGATGGCGTGAATTTCCGTACGCTCGCCGCCCGCTTCGACGAACTCCTGAGCGAGCCGCTCGCGATCGAAATCCTGAACAGGATCGCCTGATCGTCGAACTTCACAGCGCTCGCCGGACGTTCGGGCCCCCTTTCGGCCTCGACATTCCACCGACCGCGAGCGGTGCTCAAGCCTCCGGGGCGTTGCGGGCCATGAAGGTCTCGGGCGCCCCGTCGGCGGGATCGACGAAGATGATATCGGTGGGCGCGCGGCGCGGCGTGTCGATCGAGAGGAGGATCATCGGCCCCTGCGTGATCGTCGGCAGGGCGTGAACGGTGCCGCGCTCGAAGGACAGGAGTTCGCCAGGGCCGAACGCGGCCGCCGTACTCGCATCCCCCATTCAGAATGTTCCGCACCCCGACAGCGCAATGAGGTATTCGTTGCAGGTCGGGTGGTAATGCGGCGGCGTGGGGAGATAGACTCGGAACACCTGCGCGCTCGCCGCCTCGCGGTGCGTCAGATAGATGTCGGCCAGTAGCGGTCTCGGCGGTCTCGGGCGAAGCCGCCGCGATGGCCGTGAGGTCGAAGCGCTGGTCTGGAACATGTCCGACATGGTCCCTCTTCAGCGATGATCGCTGGGAGCAGGTTGGGCTCCCAGCTGCAGGGTGAAAGTCACCGTGAGGTTGAGCGTGTCCGCGTGGGCTGGCCCAGACGCGAACAACATCGCCGCACCGGCGCCCGCCAACACGCGACGCCTGTCCGGGGCCGATGCCCCGCTCATGCCCAGCCCTCCAGGACGATCTTGCCCTTGGCCCGCCCGCTCTCGATCAGCGCATGCGCACGCCGAAGGTTGCCGCCCGAGATCGGGCCGAAGCTCTCGGCGAAGGTGGTTTTCAGCGTGCCCGCATCCACGAGGCGCGCAACCTCGTCGAGGAGCCGCCCCTGTGCTTCCATGTCGGCGGTCTCGAACATCGAGCGCGTGAACATGAACTCCCAGTGGGTCGACACGCTCTTGCGCTTGAAGGGTACCACGTTGAGGCTCTCCGGATCGTCGATCAGCGCGAAGCGACCCTGCGGCGCGATCAGTTCGGCGATCTCGGCCACGTGCTGATCGGTGTTGGTGGTCGAGAACACGAAGCCCGGTGCGCCCAATCCCAGTGCCGCGATCTCGGCAGCGATCGATTGGGTGTGATCGATGATATGATGGGCACCGAGCTCGCGGCTCCAGGCGACGGTCTCGGGCCGCGAGGCGGTGGTGATGACGGTCAGATTCGTGAGCTGACGGGCGAGCTGCGTCGCGATGGATCCGACGCCGCCCGCCCCGCCGATGATGAGGATCGACCGGGCGGCACCCGGCACCGGCTTGCCGACGTCGAGCCGGTCGAACAAAGCTTCCCAGGCGGTGATCGCGGTCAGCGGCATCGCTGCGGCCTCGGCCGCCGAGAGCGAAGCGGGCTTGTGGCCGACGATGCGTTCATCGACGCAGTGGAGCTCGGCATTCGTCCCGGGCCGCCCCAGCGCTCCGGCGTAGAACACGGCATCCCCGGTTCGGAACAGTCGGGCCTCTTCGCCGACCGCCTCGACGATTCCGACCGCGTCGTAGCCGAGGATGTGCGGCTGGCCCTCGGCCGGGGTGACGCGGGCGCGGACCTTTGTGTCGACGGGGTTCACCGAGACGGCCTGCACGCGGACGAGCAGATCGCGCGGACCGGGCGTCGGGGCTGGCAGGTCGAGATCGACCAGAGACACTTCGTTCTCGATCGGCAGGGATGTGTAAAAACCGACGGCCTTCATTAAGAGTGCTCCTCGTTTCGGGGGGAAGTCAGGGACGGGATCGGTACGTGCTCGCGGCGATGCCCAGCACGATGGCAAAGGACCGACGATCAGGTCGGAGCTCGGGGCCACGTGCAGGGCTGTGATGGAGAGCGCGAGACCGGTGACTGGCACCGCGACCATGAGGTTCGAGATCGCCCTCGCCGAAGATCGCGCGCTCGCGGCGTTGACGGCGCAGAAGCAGAAGGCCGTGGGACGGGACCGACGAAGGCGAGGCAGGTCCAGAAGGTGGCATTGCCGTCACCGGTGAAAGGCCATTCGGCAGCATAGGCCAGCGGTGTCAGGATCGCTGCAGCGAGCGGCCGCACGACATCCCCCATCGGGCGAGCGCGTGCGGGCCCGGCCGAAACCGGCCCATCGCGACGGGCAGGGCGGGCAGCGGCACGTGGGGCAGGAGTCGTCGCTGAGGCGGCCATGATTGGCGTCTTCCGGGACAGGCATCTCGGTTCGGTCGCGTCCGGTTGCGGGGTTCGCGGCGCGAATCCTCATCGACAGCGCCCCCTCAGAATGCCGTCCGATCTACAATTCGGTAAGCGCGTAATTCTGATCGATGCGATGAAGAAAACGACTGAACGGTTCGACGGGACGACAGGGCACACGCTCCGTCATCGTCCTTTTCACCGAGTAGGTGCTGGACGAACGCTTCCTACGTTACGCACCGGACAACGACGTCCTATCGCGACATGCTGAACTGCGCCGACATACTTGGAGTGGGGCCCTGGGGGTGGACGGATTGGGCAAGGCTGATTGACCGGATTGTTGGATCTTCGAAGGATGAAGACCATGGCACGACACCGTTCCCATAGCGTCGCGTTCGAGCGTCAGGTTGCGCAGGAGTACCTGTCCGGCGAGACGCTGCACGGCTTGGCCAAGCGCCACGATCTCTTGCGCAACCTCGTGCGCGTCTGAGTGCAGAAGTACGAGGCCGGCGCGTTCGATGATGACGCGGCCGCCGACGACACGATCCAAGCCTACGAGGCGCGCATCGCCGCGCTCGAACGGCTCGTCGGCCGGCAGGCGCTTGAGCTTGAGTTTTTAAAGGGAGCTCTGCGCAACGGACCGTTGCCGAGAAGCGAGCCTACGTCCGTAATCACCGGCCCGGCAGCCTCTCCGTTGCGGAGGGATGCCGACGGATGAGTCTGGCGCACTCCACCTACTACAACGCTCCGATGCGTGCTACCGACGACACCGCCCGAGTCGAGGCTATGGCTGCGGTCGGCGACGCGTTCGAAGCCTACGGCTGGCGCCGCGTCCAGGCAGCTCTGCGCCAGCAGGGATGGCGGGTGAATCACAAAAAGGTCCGCCGCCTCATGCGCGCCCATGACCTGCAGCCACGCGTTCGGCGCCGCTATGTCACGACCACCGATAGCGATTACGAGAGCCCGATCTTCCCGAACATGGCCCGACATGGCTGTGTCCCCAGCAGTGGTGTAGCTGACGGGTGGTCATCGGCGGTTGCCGGGTAGGGTCGGGTTGCGACTTCCAGCCCCGAACCGGGGAGCCCTCCGATGACCGACGAGATCATGGCCCTGCGTGGGCTGATGGAGGAGAGCGCCGACACCGATCTGCTACGCGAAATGATCGGCTTTGCCGCCGAGCGACTTATGGAGTTGGAAGTGGGCGGCCTGACCGGCGCGGCCCACGACGAGAAGAGCGCCGAGCGGCTGGAGAACGACCGGATCGTCTCGGCCGCCGTCATTGTGACGGTCGGCGTCAACAGTGACGGCCGGCGCGAGGTCCTCGGCATGGACGTCGGCTCGTCGGAGGCCGCGACGTTCTGGACGGCGTTTCTCCGGAAGCTGGCGCGCCGGGGCCGGCGCGGTTCAAACAGTGGGTTGGTTTCGTTTCCGACCGCCCCTTGCCGCGACCCACCCAAGCGGGGTCAAAATACGTTTCCGGTTCCGGTAGCCCTCGAATGGTCCTCGCGTCGAGTCAACTTCGAGGCATCATAAAGGGAAAAAGGTGGTGGAGCACGCATCCCGTCGGAACCGGTCTCTGGCGCCGTTTCCTTGCTAACAGGGAAAACAACAGGGAAAACGGCGTGGTGCAGCTCCCAGGCACGTCTTAGCCCAGCAAAAGTGCAGCAGATTTAATAACTTAATGATCAATCCCCTACGCGGCGGAACAGGGAATTGAGTTTGGTCATCAGGGAGCGCGTATTGGCGAAACAGGCAAGCCGATCAGCGGGAACAGGGATCGCTTTCGGGCAAATGCAAAAAGGGCCGGAGAGCCATGAGGCTCCCCGGTTGATTGGGATTATGAAGCATCGGTGGAGGGGGCTAAGGTCTCTCCGAGCCTCGAGCGCATATCGCCAGCGTCGACGAACCTGACCTCGATGCTGGGAGCATACTTCGGTCGATCGTCGAGGGTCTTCAGCCGTTCCTCATGGGACATGCCATCGGGCTCATCCGCCGGCGCCAGAGCCTTGATGGTATCGAAGAGGAGCTTGGCGGCTTTCATGTCGCCCTGCAGTGCCTTCCGGGTGAGTTGCTGGGCGAGTGCCTCGATCTGGGTCGTCCGAATCGTGCGGCCATCCTTGGTGATGGCAATCGGCTCACGCGCGGCCTGGGTAAACGCGTCCAGAAGATCGCGTCGGCCGAGCGGTGCCGAGTGGCCTCGGGGCCGGCCGCGTGGGTTGCCGGACTGGCCCTTCCGGAAGCGACGGTCGGCTGGCGGTTTGCCGTACCCGATCTCATACGCGGTGCGTCGCTTCGGTTTGGTCACAGTGGTGTTCGCAGCGTCCGCCATCACGCAGCCTCCTCGAGCAGGGCAGGGGCCGTACGAGCCGACTGGACCTCGTCCCAGGTCTCGTCCGTACCGTCGAGGATGGCGTCCCGTCCCGTGAAGGTCTGCCAGCGCCGGATAGCGACATCGACATAGACCGGGTCGAGTTCGAGCACCCGCGCCTCGCGTCCCGTCTTCTCCGCAGCCAGCAGGGTCGTACCGCTGCCGGAGAACGGATCGAGGACGATCGCGCCGCGGCGCGTCACGTCCTTGATCGCATCGACGACCAGAGCCACCGGCTTGACCGTGGGATGCAGCGCCAGATCGCCCGCGCCCTTGAAGGTGTTGACCCCGGAATAGGTCCACACGTTCGAACGGTTGCGGCCGTGCCGGCCGAGCTCGACGTTGTTAGTGTGGCTCGCCGTGCCGACCTTGTAGAGCGCGATCAGCTCGTGCTGCGAGCGGTAGAGCGAGCCCTGCCCCGGATTGGTCTTGCTCCACACGATGAGGTTCTTCTGCTCGCCGTAGAGCGGTCGGGTCGCGGCATGCAGCTCCGGTAGGTGACGCCAATCCATGCAGACGTAGTGCAGAGCCCCGTCACACGAGACCGAGACGGCATGGCCGAGGCTCTCGCTCAGGAAGGCGGTGAAGGCGTCCTCCGTCATCTCGCCAGAGCCCATGACGAACTCACGGTGCTGGACCCGGCCGCGGCCCATGACGTGACCGTTGACGGGCACGTTGTAGGGCGGATCGGTGAAGACCATGTCAGCCTCTCGTCCGCCCATCAGACGCTCGACGTCATCGCTACTGCAGGCGCTGCCGCACAGGATCCGGTGCGGGCCGAGTTGCCAGAGGTCACCGAGCTGCGAGACCGGTGCTTCCGGCTCACCGAGCTCGTCCTCGCGCGAGGCGAGGCGCTCCTCTTCGAGATCTCCCGTCAGCAGATCGAGCTCGGCGATCTCGAAGCCGGTGACGGAGAGATCCAGGCCGATCTCGGGCAGGTGGATGGCGAGTTCGCCGAGTTCGAGGGCGAGGGCCGCCCGATCCCAACCGGCGAGGGTCGCGATCTTGTTGTCGGCAATCGCATAGGCGCGCTTCTGCGTGTCGCTCAGGTGATCGAGCCGGACGGTCGGGACGGTGGGCAGGCCGAGCTGCTTTGCTGCCAACAACCGTCCGTGCCCGGCGAGCACGAGCCCGGTCTCGTCGACGACGAGCGGCACGGTGAAGCCGAACGCCCTGATGCTGTCGGCGATCTTGGTGATCTGCTTCTTCGAATGAGTGCGGGCGTTGCGCGGGTTGGCCCTGAGAGCAGCCGGAACCTGGTCGAGGATGGTCAACCCGGCCGTGGGGAAGGCAGGCGTATTCGTCGTCATGATGGGGATGTCCTTGGAAAAGCACGCACGACGACGAGCCCGCGTGCCGGACGGCAGCAGGGTCAAAGTCGGCGCAGTGCTGTGAGAGAAGGGCCGCTCAGGCCTAGAGACAGAAACGCCCCGGGGCGGGTGCCGCGGGGCGAGGGGACGTGCAATCGCGCGGCGGGCCGGTCAGGCGCGCCGTTCGGAAAGGATCACGATTGCAGGTAGGTCGAAGCTGGTCCGCTGCGGACACGAAAACTTCGACTTAATGAAAATGCGCAGTTTACCCGTCGGGTGTCAAGACGCTCCTTCGCGAGATCTTGACATCAATGGAAACTACCCATCGGCGACCTGAACCACTTTTCCATCTTATTATGGCACGCCGATAGGACTTATCAGCTGTGAAGTTCCCGTCCTTCGGCCGTCATGGGTTGAAATCCGCCGGCCTGCTGTACGACCGGGTTGGGTGGGGAGCGGACCCTGACCCTTCATCCTGAAGCGGACGTTCCGCCTCCGACCCAAACATGACGTAGCGAGGGATTCGGCCGACGCTCGAAAGCGGAATCTTACCGCGGCATTCCGTTGGTGTGGGTCGGTGCCATCGCCGACATCCTAGGTCGTGTTCATTGCAAATCGCGACGGATTCGCGGCTGAAGCGTTGATAGGGGCTCCGGAAACATGTGCCCGAACTATCTGGACAACACCCGCGCCGCCACTCCGAGCGCGCGCACGCCAAAGGCGAGATCTGCATCGCTGGTATCCTCTGTCCAGTGATGGCTGATGCCGCCGACCGACGGGACGAACAGCATGGCGGCCGGCAGGATACGGGCGATGTTCTGGGCGTCGTGGCCGGCGCCTGAGGGCATCACCTGCCAACGGCCGGGGCAGACCTGCTCGGCAGCCTCCGAGAGGGCCCGCATCAGGTTCGGATCACACCGGGCGGGGATCGCCTTCGACAAGGGTATGAGCGTGGCAGTGCAGCGCTCACGCCGGTTCGACTCTTGCACCAGTGCTTCGAGGCAAGCTTCCATTCGCTCCAGCACCGGGACCGACACGTCGCGGAACTGGAAGGCCACCTCTGCGCGGCCCGGAATGATGCTGTAGCCGCCGGGATCGAGCGTGATCCGCCCTGTCGTCCAGGTGCTACGCGGGCCGCAGACCTTCGGAAATTCCCGATCGATGGCCGCGAGCAGGCGTACCGCGGAGAGGCCCGCATCCCTGCGCTCGGCCATGGTGGTGCCTCCGGCATGGTCCTGCTTGCCTTCGAAGACGATCTGAAACTGCCAGATCGCCACGATGCCGCTGACGACACCGAGATGCAGACCTGCGGATTCGAGTTGCGTGCCCTGCTCGATATGCAGTTCCAGAAAACCCCGGTAGCGCGCGGGATCCAACTGCATCCGAGGTTTTCCGGCCAGTCCGGCCGATTCGAGCGCCACGCGCAGGGGGGTGCCGTCGGTGCGGTTGCGGGCGGCGTCGATCTCGGCCTCGGTCAGGTCACCGATCGCCGAGCGGCTACCCAGGAAGCCGCCGGAAAAATGTCCCTCCTCATCTGCGAAGGCGACGACGTCGACGGGAAGCTCGGCCCGGGCCAGCGCCAGTCCGGCGACGACGCCGAGCGCCCCGTCGAGCCAGCCGGCCTCGTTCTGGGTCTCAATGTGGCTGCCGACCAGGAGGTGGGGCCCCGGGCCACGATGCCGCCCAATCACGTTGCCGATGCCGTCGATCGACGTCTCGAGACCGCAAGCCTCGATCCGGCCCATCAGCCAGCGACGCGCCTGCATATCTTCAGGCGAAAAGGTCGGCCGGTGGACGCCGGTGCGGAACCGCCCGATCTCGCGCAAGGCGTACAGGTCGTGGAGGAAGGTGTCGGTCTCGATTTCGGTCATGCTGGGTCCAGGCGGTTGATCGCGTTCGGTAGTCACCCCCCACCCTCTTTCAGAGTTCGAGGGTCACGCTGCCCTGAGCGCGCGAGACGCATGGCGTCATCCGGTCCCGGCGTTTCCCGACCGAGAGCACGGCATCACGATGGATCACTGTGCCATCGTGATAGCCGCACTCACAGGCGCCGCAGACTCCGAGTTCGCATGAGGAGGGTTGGGAGAAGCCGTGCTCCCGCAGGACGTCGAGGAGCGAACGGTTCGCAGCTACGTGGAGCTGGGCGCCTGTGGATGCGATGCGAACTTCGAACGGCTCGGGTTTGAAGGTTTCGTCCGACAGTGGGGCGAAATGCTCGACATGGACCTGCTCCGGTGGCCAGCCCTGCGAGTCGAGGGCAGCTTGGACGGCGTCGGTGAGACGCTGCGGGCCACAGGCATAGACATGCGTGTCCACCTCGACGTCGCCGAGACGCATCGGATCGAAGCGTCGACCTTCATCGGCGAACCAACCCTGAAGTCGGTCACCGCAGATCGCGCGGACGTCCGCGAGGAGAGGCGCATGGGTGGCCGACGACGCACAGAAATGGAGCACGAAGTCCGCTCCTTCCGCCGAAAGCGTGCGTGCCATAGCGAGGAGCGGCGTCACGCCGATGCCGCCCGCCACAAGGATGTGCCGACGTGCGGCGGGTGCGAGGGGGAAGTTGTTGCGGGGCGCTGAGACATCGACGACCGCGCCGACGGTGAGGTTGCCGTGCACCCAAGTCGAACCCCCGCGTCCCGCCTCCTCGCGCTTGATCGCGATCTCGTATCGCGTGCGATCTGCAGGGTCGCCGCAAAGGGAGTACTGGCGCACGCGTCCATCCGGCAGCCGAAGATCCACGTGGGCGCCGGCTGTCCAAGATGGGAGCTCCGGCCGCCGCGGATGGACCAGGGTTAGATGCAGTACTTCGGACGTTGTCGCCATAGCCGCCGAGACCTGCAGCCTCATGACCAGACGTGCGCTCACGACCTAGTCCACCATCTCGATCGTATCGCCGACCCGGATGATTCCGCCGCGCTCGATCCCGCAATTGAGGCCCGAGCGGTTGTAGAGAGGCAGGTAGACCGGCTGGCCCAGGAGTTCCTCTAGGTACTTGCAAGGAAAGTTGAGCCGTCCGCCGCGCAGGATCACCTCGCCGATGCGAAATCGACGCCCCACGAGGTGGTTCAGTGGGACGCCCCGAACCGTGAGATTGCGGCGGTGGTCGATCGGCGCGATGTGCAGAGGACCGCTTTGAAGCGGCGGGTCGTTGCGGTTGATCGCATCCAGCGCCTCCTGCTCGATCAGGGTCACCTCGCGGGTGTCGGGCTTGGGCGAATAAGTGCCCAAACCGAGAAAGTAGCGGTCCCCCTCGATGCCGCGTCCGGCGACACACCGGGCCTCGGTGCGTTCTTCCATCTCGTAGCTCGCCGCCGAGGCCGTATGGATGTTGAGCAGGCTGCCCCGCCAGCCCACTGCGCCTCCCGGAACGCCGACCGCTATCGAACCGGCCGGATGTGCGAACGCCTCGACCATGCGGGGTGCTGTTACGTCCGTCATCGCGTGGCCTCCGACTGTGTCGCCAGAGCGATGGCTTCGATCTCGACCATGGCGTCGCGGGGCAGCCGGGCGACCTCGATCGTCGATCGCGCCGGGGCATCACCGGGGAAATGCTCCGCATAGACGGCATTCATGGCGGCGAAGTCGTTCATGTCCTTGAGGAACACGGTCGTCTTGGCGACCGTCGCCAGGCTCGCGCCACCCGCCTCAAGGACCGCCGCGAGATTGGCGAGCGAGGCCTTGGTCTGCGCCGCAATCCCGTCGGGAAATGCGCCGGTCTCCGGGTCGATCGGGAGTTGCCCCGAGGCGAAGACGAGATCGCCGACACGGGTTGCCTGCGCATAGGGTCCGGCGGCCGGTGCGGCCTTGTCCGTCTTGATGATGGTTCGGTTCATTCGTGTTCCTCGGTGTGAGCGGGGCTGTCGGGATCAATCTACGATACTAGAAAAATATCCACTGTGAAGGATCAGCGGCATCGAAGTTCCCAATCATGCGCCGAGCTCGGGCGGTCCAGCGGCTCAGTCGATCTGTCGTCGAGCGGTTTCGGGCGACAGGAACGCAGCGACCAGCGTCACGCAGGCCAGCACAATTAGGTAGACCGAGATCGGCCATGTCGCGCCGCTGCTCCAGGTCAACAGTGCGGCGGCGATGAGCGGCGTGAAGCCTCCGCTCAGGGCTGCTCCGACCTGGAATCCGAGCGAGGCGCCGCTGTAGCGCAGGCGCGCATCGAACAGCTCCGACATCCAGGCCGCGCCCGTCCCGAACATGATGCCCTGGCCGAAGCTCAGGGCCACCGCGACGGTCAGCGTGATGACGGTCGGATCGCGGGTGTCGAGAAGCTGGAACAGCGGGAAGGCGAAGACGATGGAGAACAGGCAGGCGACGACGAATAGGGTGCGTCGGCCATAGCGGTCCGAGAGCCATCCGAAGACGGGAATCGTGAAGAGCTCGATGATTGCTGCAATCAGGATGCCGTTGAGGATGACGCTTCGCGGCAAACCGAGCTGCCCCGTCACGTAGGAGATCGAGAACACCGTGACGATACTGACATAGGCGATCTCCGACACCTTCAGGCCGACAGCCTTCAGGAAAGTGCGGGGATGCTCCGTGAGGATCTCGACGACCGGGATCTTGGCCACGGCAGCGCGCTGCTTCACGCGCTGAAAGGAGGGTGTTTCGTGCAGGCGAAGCCGGATGAAGAGCCCGACACCGACGAGGAAGGCGCTCGCTAGGAATGGAAGGCGCCAGCCCCAAGCGAGGAACTCGGCCTCGGGCATCAGCCCGGCCAAAGCGAAGGCTCCGATGGAGAGAATGACGCCCAAAGGATAGCCGAGCTGGACGATGCTTCCGAAGAAGCCCCGCCGATGGGCCGGTACGCTTTCGACCACCATCAGGACCGCGCCGCCCCACTCCCCACCGATACCGATGCCCTGGACCAGTCGCAGGGTGACGAGCAGGATCGGTGCCCAGACGCCGATCTGCGCATAGGTCGGCAGGCAGCCGATCAGGAAGGTGCCGAGGCCCATGATCATGATCGTCAGGGAGAGCATGGCCTTTCGACCGATTTTGTCGCCGAAATGGCCGAAGACGATGCCGCCTAGGGGGCGTGCCAGGAATCCGACAGCGTAGGAACCGAAGGCGGCTATCGTCCCGACGACGGGGTCGATGCTCGGAAAGAAGAGCTTGTTGAACACCAGGGCACTGGCGGTGCCGTAGATCAGGAAGTCGTACCATTCGACTGTCGTGCCGATCACGCTCGACCAGACAATCTGTCGTCGGTCCGCGAGCGAGACCTCATGCCGGTCGAGACCGCCTTCGGTCTCCATCACAATCGCCGTACTCGCCATGGCCTTCGACCCTCCACCGAACTGGAGAAAATTCCACTGATGTGGAGGCAATCGCCGTGCCAGATGCGGTAGCGATCGTTTGGCGCGCCCCGGGCGCGCACGACGGCGCCCGGCCGTACGGCGAAAGCCGGGACGTCGCGGGATGGGGCGCGTGCAAACCACGGGACGATCCCCTATTCAGGGGCGAAGCTGACCCGCACGGCCCTACTTGCCGGTCTACCGGGAGGATGGGAGTGGATGACGGCATGTCGGTGAGGGAGATGGTTGCCCCGGCGCAGACAACGGTCGAAACGAGTTCCCAGGCCTACGTGTCCGAGGAGATCCGTCGCCGCCGCAGGGAACTCCACCTGTCCCTAGAGGCGCTGGCGACGCGCTCCGGCGTGAGCCGCTCGATGATCTCGAAGATCGAGCGCGCCGAGGCGGTGCCCTCGACCGCTGTACTCTCCCGCCTGGCGGAAGCGCTCGGCGTGACCTTCTCGCGCTTGATGGCCCCGGCGACCGAACTCGAAGTCCTGCTGATCCCGGCGCGTCGCCAACCCATCCTTCGGGACGAAGAATCGGGCTTCCTGCGTCGCTGCCTGTCACCGGTCCTACCGGGCCGAGGCATCGATCTGGTGCTGAACACCTTGCCGCCCGGTGGCAGCACGGGCGAATTCACGGCCCATCGCCCTGGCGTCTCGGAATACATCTACATCCTGCGCGGCCGCCTGCGCGCCGTGATCGGCGACCGGACCGTCGTCGCGGAGACGGGGGACAGCCTGTACTTCGAAGCCGATGCCGGGCACGCGTTCACGAATCTCGGCACGGACCCGTGCGAGTATATCCTGGTGATCGATCCCTCCCGCGCTCGGTAGCGATCTTCCGTCGGAAGCTCGGGGTTTCGCATCCGTTGCAGAGAATGGGCTTGAGAACGAACCGGAGCGCATCCTGCGATGGAAGACCGTTTTGACATCGCCGTCGTCGGCCTTGGCGCCATGGGAAGCGCGGCCCTCTATCAACTGGGGCTGCGGGGCGCGAAAGCGGTTGGCCTCGATCGCTTTGCCCCGCCGCACATTCTGGGGTCGAGCCACGGAGAGAGCCGCATCACCCGGCAGGCTGTCGGGGAGGGCCGCGACTACGTCCCCTTCGTCCTGGCTTCGCACCGGATCTGGCGAACCCTGGAGGCGGAGACCGGCGAGACGCTACTGACGGCATGCGGCGCTTTGGTGATGGGGCCGGGCAGCGGTGACACCTCCCATCACGGCAAGCCGGATTTCGTCGGGCGTTCGATCGATGCCGCACGGGCCTTCGCGATCCAGCACGAGGTCCTCGACGGAGGCGATGTCGCGCGCCGCTTCCCGCAATTCCTGAATCTCGGCGGCGGCGAGAGGGCCTATTACGAGCCGGGCGGCGGCTACGTACGCCCCGAACGCTGCATCGCCGCTCAGCTGCGCCGAGCCGGCGAGCTCGGCGCCGACATCCGCACCGGGACGACGGTGCTGTCGATCCAACAGGGGCCGGGCGGGGTCCGCATCGAGACCGAAAACGGCGCCGTCCTGGCCGATCAGGTGGTGGTCTCGGCCGGGGCCTGGACCGCGCCTCTTCTCGGCGCGCCGTTCACGGAGCTGCTGACGGTCAGTCGCCAACTCCTGCACTGGTACGCCCTCGACGACGCCTCGGCCTACGGCCTCGAGGCGCCGGTCTTCATCTGGATGCACGGTTCCGGCGACACGGACTACCTCTATGGCTTCCCGCCCCTGCCGGGGGAGGTCCAGGTGAAGGTCGCCACCGAACAATACGAGACCGCCACGCGGGCCGAGGCCTTTGACCGCGCCGTGAGCCCCGAGGAATCCACCGCCATGTACCGGCACCACGTGGCGGGCCGGCTCGCCGGCGCGACGGGGCGAGTGACCAAGTCCGCCGCCTGCCTCTACACCGTGACCCCCGACCGCGGCTTCATCATCGACCGCCATCCGCAGATGAACCGGGTTCTCGTCGTCTCGGCCTGTTCGGGGCACGGCTTCAAGCACTCTGCCGGGATCGGCGAGGCCGTGGCGAACGAGATGGTGCAGGCCAGCGGGCGGATCGATCTCGCACCGTATTCGCTCGGACGGTTCGGCTGATCCCCCCAGTGATGGCCTGCCGATTGCTTGACCCGTTCGGACCGGACAAGGCAATCTGCTCGAAGAGGGATCGTCGGGTCTCGGTCTTGATTTCCGGTCGATCGGCATGAACCAAGCAGGGATGTGGTGCGATGCGTAAGCTGACTCAGGCGTTCCTCGGCTGCAGCCTGCTCGCCGCCACCGCATTGCTCCCTGCCTCCTTGGCCTCGGCTGCGGATGGGATCGAGGCCATCAAACAGCGCGGGACGCTCATCGTCGGCGTGAAGGCGGATTACCGTCCCTTCGGCTTTCGCGATCCGAGCGGAGCGATCATCGGGATGGAACCGGACCTTGCCGCCGACGTCGCCAAGCGCCTCGGCGTGAAGCTCGAACTCGTGCCGGTGGTCTCCTCCAACCGGATCGAGTTCCTGCAGCAGGGCAAGGTCGACCTCCTCATCGCCACGATCTCGGACAAGCCGGAGCGCCGCCGCGTGGTGCAGGCTATCGACCCGCAATATTATTCCGACTTCGTCAACGTGATGCTGCCCAAGAAGGCCAATATCACCGACTGGGCGCAGCTGAAGGGCAAGCCCCTCTGCGCCACCTCCGGCGCTTGGTACAACAAGGACGTGGCCCGCACCTACGGTGTCGAAATCGTCGCCTTCGATGGCTCGGAGAAGCCGCTCTTCGCCCTCAAGCAGGGCAACTGCCTCGGCTACGTCTACGATCAGAGCATGCTGCAGGGGAAGCTCCTCGACGCCGACTGGAAGGCGGATTACGCCCTGCCGCTGAAGGGTATCCTCGACGCCCCCTGGATGATGGCGGTGGCGCCCGGCAATGGCTCCCTCCAAACCATGATGGAAGCTACGACCAAGGACTGGATGAAGTCCGGCTTCATCGTCGAATCAGAGAAGAAGTGGGGCATCGAGCCGACGGAATACTCGAAGGCGATGCACGAGAAGTACAAGAACGCGACCAACTGAGCCGCGCCGGGCCGAATGACCCGCCGTCTTGAGGAACACGATGGACGCCGTCCCAAACTGGTTCCGGACCCTTTACGACACGACGGGTTTCAACTTCACGGTCTTCTACGACCCCTATGATTGGGACCGCTACGTCAACGGCCTGAAGACGACGCTGCTGCTGGCGGTGACGACGATCCTGGCGAGCCTCGTCATCGGCGCAGTCGGGGCACTTCTCCAAGGAGGCCCGTCGCGGCTCATGCGCGGATTCGTCAACGGCTTCGTCGTGGTGTTCCGCAACACGCCGCCCCTGGTGCAGATCTTCTTCTTCTACTTTGGGCTGGGCACCCTGCTGCCGGCCACCCAGACCGCAGACGGGTTGCGCGTGCCGATCCTCGACAACGTGCAATGGGCCATCGTCTCGCTGTCCCTGTTCGCCGGCGCCTTCAACGTCGAAATCTTCCGCTCCGGAATCGAAGCGGTGCCGCGCACCACCATCGAGGCGGCCGAGGCCCTCGGCTATACCCGCCTGAAGGCCTATCTCTACATCGTGCTGCCGCTCGCGCTCCGCGTCTGCCTGCCGGCCCTCAACAACAACCTCATCAACCTGCTCAAGACCACCACCCTGGCCTACGCCATCGCGGTGCCCGAGACGCTCTATGCGGTGAAGCAGATCTGGTCGGAATCGCAGAACGTGTTCGAGATGATGATCGTACTGCTCGTCACTTACGCGGTCCTCGTCGGCGTCCTCGTCTGGATCATGCATCGCTGGGAGCGGGCCTTGCGGATCCCGGGCTACAGCCGGTGAGGGCGCTTGAGCCGCCTGCAAGCGACCTGCCGGTCCTACTGCCGTTCCGGGTCTCGCGTACGCGGACCCGGTTCACCCTCCGCCCGGCTCAAGGGTGGCTTCTCGGGGCGTGGCTCGCCGGCCTCGTCCTCATGGTACCAGCCTTCGCGCAAGAGCCGGACGCCGTGCTGTCGCCGCTCCAGGTCGTCCTGCGCTGGGCGCCGCTCCTGCTGACGGGCTTTGCCTTCAACGTCGCGATCTCGCTTGTGGCGATGCTCCTCGGCACGGGGGCGGGTCTTGGGCTGGGGCTCGCCCTAGTGAGCGAGGGGCCAGTCCTGCGCCGTATCGCCTGGGGCGTGACACAGTTCTTCCGCAACGTGCCCTGGCTGGTACTGCTGTTCTTTGTGATGTTTCTCGTGCCGTTTCAGGTCACGGTGTTCGGCCTGCGCGTGCCGCTGCCCGACTGGGTCAAGGCGACGGTGGGGTTCGCGCTGCCGGTTATGGCCAACGTCGCCGAGATCGTACGCGGCGCCGTGAGCTCGGTGCCGGCCACACAGTGGGAGGCGGCCGAATCCCTGGCTTTCACCCGGCGCCAGGCCCTGTTCCGCATCATCCTGCCCCAATGCCTCAAGCGGATGCTGCCACCGTGGATGAACGTCTACGCTCTGATCGCCATGGCAACGGTGCAGGCCTCCATCGTCGGTGTCACCGAGATGCTGACATTGACGGCGCAGGTTCACGCCGCCGAAGGCGGGCGGCCCGAGCTGTTCGCCCCCCTCTACGGCTTCGCCCTGCTTTGCTTCTTCCTATACTGCTACCCGATCGACCGGCTGACCGCGCGCCTGGAGCGGCGCTTCGAGACAGCGTGAGGCCCGGGTGTCCGATGGTGCGTTTCTGATGGTGCTTTTCTGATGGTGGGTGTCTCCTCCTCCGGCCCACCGATCGTGCAGCTGCTCGACGTGCACAAGTCCTTCGGTGAGGTGGAGGTCCTCAAGGGGATCAGCTTCGACGTACGCCGGGGCGAGGTCGTCTGCATCATCGGCCCGTCGGGATCGGGCAAGTCGACGCTGATCCGCTGCATCAACGCCCTCGTTCCGGTCACGTCCGGCACCATCCGGGTCGACGGGATCGAAGTAGTCGACCCGAAGCTCGACAAGCTGGCCTTGCGACGCAAGGTCGGCATGGTATTCCAGCAGTACAACCTGTTCCCGCACAAGACGGCGTTGGAAAACGTCATGATGGCGCCGATCCACGTGCTGGGCCAGGACAGACGCGAGGTCGAGGTCCGGGCACGCACTCTCCTTGCCAAGGTGCGTCTCGCCGGCAAGGAAGCGGCTTATCCCGGCGAGATGTCGGGCGGGCAGCAGCAACGCGTGGCCATCGCCCGCTCGCTCGCGATGCGGCCGGACGTGATGCTGTTCGACGAAGTCACCGCCGCGCTCGATCCCGAGACGGTCAAGGAGGTTCTCGTCACCATTCGCGAATTGGCAGAGGAGGGCATGACCTGCCTTCTCGTCACCCACGAGATGAATTTCGCGCGCGAGGTCGCCGGCCACGTCTACTTCACCGATCGCGGTGTCATCGTCGAGCACGGGCCGCCCGAGACTTTGTTCTCGTCCGCCGTCGATCCGCGCACGCGACGGTTTCTGTCCCAGGTTCTGTAGGAACCGATTCAAGTCAATTCAGGCGAGCTGCGAGTATCGCCCAACTACCTGTTCGGAAACGGACCAGCTACTTGCGACCCTCGCTGGTCGTCAGACCGGACTTGGGTCCTTATCGATAGCGGTTATTCTTGACGAAGACGCAGGATCTTCATGATCTAACTTGGGTACCTCGAACTCGCGGCCGGCAACGACGCGAAACTTCACGTGGAAGCACCAATGCCCCTGAACGGTCTCGAACTCTCGAAGCAGCTCATCCGGTTTCGATCAATCAATCCTCCAGGCGATGAGAAGGAATGTTCCGAGTTCATTGCCCGGCTACTGACCGAACACGGGTTCGACGTCGCCAGCTACGAATTTGCCAAGGACCGACCAACACTGGTCGCGCGCATCCCTGGGACGGCCGGTGGCAAGCCGCTCTGCTTCACTGGGCACATCGACGTCGTGCCACTTGGGTCGAACGAGTGGCAATTCCCACCCTTCGAAGGGGTCGTGCAAGATGGCCGGTTGTACGGCCGCGGTTCCAGCGACATGAAGGCCGGCGTAGCGGCGTTCATCGCGGCTGCATGCAACCTGATCGGGGACGGGCTTAGCTTCCACCGCGGTGTCACGCTCGTGATCACCGCCGGAGAAGAGACGGGATGTGAAGGCGCATTCCATGTCGGCCGTGAGAAAGTCCTCGGGCCAGCCGAACTCCTGATCGTGGCCGAGCCGACGTCTAATGCCCCCATATTCGCCCATAAGGGTTCTCTCCGCGTCATCGTAACCGCGCGTGGGAGGACAGCGCATTCCTCCATGCCGCATGAGGGCGAAAACGCCATCAGCAAGGCGGCGGAGTGGATCCGGAGACTTAAGGACCACGAGTTCGGCGCCCGCCACCCACTGCTCGGCAGCGCCACGGCCTGCGTCACCACCATCCGCGGCGGAGAAAACATCAACTCCGTCCCTGACTTCGTCGAGTTCACCGTGGATATCCGGACCCTGCCGGAGCAGAAGCACGAAACGCTGATCGCCGAACTCGGCCGCCTGTTCGGACCGGAGGCTGAGATCCGGGTTGTCACGAGCTTCCCTGGGTTCGCTACCGAGCCGGACGATCCGTCCGCCGCCCTGCTCCTGACGCTGCTTCGCGAGCGGACTGGGGCGTCGGCGGAACCAGCTGGGGCACCCTACTTCACCGATGCGTCGGCTCTTGTGCCGGCCTTCGACGGAGTCGCCACGGTGATCGTAGGACCCGGCGAGCCGGCGCAGTGCCATAAGACGGACGAGTACTGCCTCGTCGACCGGATCGAGGAGGCGCAGGCCATCTATAGGGACTTGATGCTCCGCATGTGCTGCGACCGCGCGGGATGAGGCGCATTGGCCGACGCCGCTGCCGCCGTCCGGTAGGCCTGGCGTCAGCGCTTGCGCGGTTGCTTCACACTGCGCCTAAGAGCCAGCCCAGGTCCGTTCCGAAAATACCGCTGCAAGCCAGCGAATAACTGGGTCGGGCGCAACTCCATCGAACAGCTTGGCCTAGGTGAAAGTCCGGTCTTGTGGCTACGGCCTCTAAAAGCGGATGGGCAAAAATCCACCCGATCTAGTCGTAGTTCTTTGTCCCCGAGGTCGCCCGAAAGCGGACCTTCCCGAGGTCTGCAACAGGTGGTTTTCAGTCTTCCTGCTCAGTGACAGACGCTTAGCGAAGCGGACGTGCCTTTCAGCCTAGGGTGCTACAATTGGCGACGTGCATGGCCTCCAGCGCCTGGAACCCGCGTCCTCCAGAATGCTGGTCGTCACCCATCACGATGATGGGTTTCATCGTCGATAATGAGAGCATGAGGCGTATCGCCCGAAATAAGATGTTTTACCGAACTTAAGCTCTCATTGAGCGCAAGGATGCGATCAATCTCACATTACATCCAAAATAACCGCCGGGCGTACCTTTGAGCGGGACCAAGGGCCCCCATTATAACTTCCACCGACGTACGATCAGGATAACAAAAAGCTGCCCGGACCGTGCCCGGACAGCCTTGCTTCGCTCTAAATTCGGAACCTACTTTGGCATCAGGACCGTGTCGACGACGTGGATCACGCCGTTCGACTGCATCACGTCGGCGATAGTGACGGTCGACTTGCCGCCCTTGCCGTCGACGAGCTCAATCTTACCGCCCTTCTCCTCAGCAGTCAGGCTACCGCCCTCGACCGTCTTCAGCATGGCCTTGCCACCACCGGCCTTAATCGCCTTCTGGAGATCGGCCGCCGTCATGGTGCCGGACACCACATGGTAGGTCAGGATCTTGGTCAGCGTCGCCTTGCTCTCAGGCTTCACCAAGGTGTCGACGGTGCCGGCTGGAAGCTTGGCGAAGGCGGCGTTGGTCGGCGCGAACACCGTGAACGGGCCCTTCCCGGAGAGCGTCTCGACGAGGCCGGCGGCCTTCACAGCGGCAACCAGGGTAGTGTGGTCTTTCGAGTTGACCGCGTTCTCGACGATGGTCTTGGACGGGTACATCGGCGCCCCGCCGACCATCACCGTCTTCTCTTCCGCCGCCTGGACCGCCGTGCCAAACGCGCCTGCGCCGGTAAGCGCCATGGCGAGGGTGAAGCTGGCGACCTTAAACATGCTGGTCATACGTATCTCCAAGTTCCGAACCCGTTATGTGGGATCATCGCTCGTTACGGCCCTGCGAGAGGTGAAGTTTCAAAAAAATCATAGCCGGAAGAGAAAATTCCTGACTTCCCGTTGCAATAATTCCGAGTGGATCGTGCTTCGTGAGGGGGCTGCGTGTCCGTCGCGAAGGGGAGACGGGTTCAAGCTTGTCTTCACGGACGCGATCATGCCCGGCGGGGCGAACGGCATCATTCCGCCCGCAGACGGCCGTTGAACGACTCGATGTAGGCGTTGTCGGTCGGCTTGCCCGGTCGGGAGAAGTCGATCTCGACCCCGTTCAGATAGGCCCACTGGTCGAGCATGCGCCCGGCGAACTCCGGTCCGTTGTCCACCCGCAGGCTTTTGGGTCGACTTCGCAGCCGGACCAAGGCGTCCAGGGCCCCGGTCACCTGGTAGGCGCGGAAGTTGGCTCTCGGGGTGAGCGAGAGCGCCTCTCGCGTGTGGCAATCGATGACGGTCAGGATCCGGAACGGACGCCTGTCGAAGAGGCGATCGGACATGAACTCCATCGCCCAGACCTCATTGGGTCCACCGATCGCCGGTCGACCCTGACGGTAGCGCCAGGCTCGCTTGCGATTGGGCAGCTTGGACCGGATCGACAGCCCCTCATCCCGGTATATCCGGCAGGTTCGCTTGTGGTTCACGGCCCAGCCCTCCCGTCGCAACAGGATGTGCAGCCGCCGATAGCCATAGCGTACCCGCGCGGCGGCCAACTCCTTCAAACGCATCCGCAGCGCGACCTGAGGGTCGGATCGCTTCCTGTAGCGCTGGGACGAGCGGCGAGCCTCACCACTTTTGCTGACGCCGCCCTTCGGGTCGCTTAAGGACGTCCTGCAGCATGGAGCGGTCCAGCGTCAGGTCGGCGACCAGCCGTTTGAGCTTGCCGTTCTCGTCCTGCAGCTGCTTGAGCCGTCGGATCTCCGGCACACCCATGCCGACGAACTGTTTCTTCCAGCGATAAAAGGTCGGCTCAGAGACGCCCATCTTCCGGCAGACCTGGTCCACCGTGGCGCCATTCTCCGCCTGCCGCAGGGCAAAGGCGATCTGTTCATTCGTGAAGCATTGCGAGGCATGGCATCCACCCTCCTTCAGGGTTCGCGGGTCGCGACGGCAAAACCTTCGACGCCGTTTCGCACCGCCTCGGCGCGACCGGTTGGGTCGTCAGCGTCCTTGCGCCAAGCCAGTCTCGGCCGCAGTGAACGACACCTGAGGTCGTTGCATTCGCCGCTGGGAGGGCAGGTGACAAACACCATTATCCGCGTCGCGATCCACGACCTGACCAAAACCCAGGGGGCCTTCGTCGTTAAGCACGGAAAAAGCGATCTGAAAGTGACTCAGACGATGCAACGCGTGATCGACGACCTCACCGCTCTCTACGCCAAGCGGACCTCGAAATCTTACGGGAAATTCGCGGTCGATGAAGATCGATTTCCGACCGAGAAGCACCTCCGCGCCTACCTCAACGTCCAGCCCAATGACTTCACGACGCTGACGCACAAGATGATGGAAACGCTGAAAGCCCAGGCGGGCTACAAGGGTGCTGCCACGGGCGGCCACGTCTTCTTCGCTCACTTCGAGCGCGAAGAACGGCAGTACCTCCTCATCGCGATCGTCAACGAGAAGCTCGGCGCGTCGATGACGAGCGACCTCGATGTCCAGGATGTCCGCCATCTCGACATGGACGGTTTTCGGTTCGCGGGCCGCATCAACATGACCGGCTGGACCAACGGCGAGGAGCGCTACATTGGCTTCTTGAAGGGCAAGCGGGAGGTCTCCGAGTACTTCAAGGAATTCCTCGGCTGTGACACCACGGTCCAGAACCGCCGCGACACAGCCGAGCTAGTCCAGGCGCTGATGGCATTCGCCACCGATGATGGCATGGACACCCCAAGTAAGGACGATTTCCTCGCCCGCGCGAAAACCATCTGCGAGCGTTCGGCCAAGGCTCAGGAGGAACTTAGCTTCGAGGCGCTGGCCAACGAACTGAGCCCGCAGGATCCCGAGAGGCTGATGAGCGTTCTGGCCGATCCTGATCTACGCCTCAACGACGGCTTCGTGCCTGATCGCCGCGCCCTCGGACCGCTGATCAAATTCAAGGGCAAGACCCCGACCTGGAGCATCGAGTTCAACCGCGACGCGATCACCCGCGGAAATGTGCGGTTCAACGCTGAGGACAACACCCTCACGTTGACCGGCCTGCCCGAGGATCTCACAGCGCAGCTGCGCACTGAGTACAGCCAAGATGGCTAAGATCACATTCGACCAGCTGATCCTGCTGTATCGTCATATCGCCTTCGATCAGAACGGCGATCAGGGAAGGCTGTCGATTACGACCCCAGAAGTCCTGGAGGTCATCCAACTCATCGAAGATGACCAGGATGTCGCTGTTGACGCAGACATCGTGGTGCTCGACGACGACGCGCTTCAAGTCGGTCAGATCGTATCAGTCCGCGTCGGCCCACCCCGGACTGCGCTCGGCTCCCTCGTTCGCGACTTCGACGGGTTGCTCGATACCCCGGAAGCGCGGGTCAAAGAACCGCGCGCCTACTTCGTCATCGACGGCGGTATCACACCGGACATAGATCCCTGTCCAGAGCGCTTAGATGTTTGATCCCAGGGTTTGATGGTGCAATCTTCACGTTGGGGTGGAAGGACGCGCTATGGGCCAGGTTCTTCACGGCAGCGCCACGACGACTGAGGCGGTTCGTCGAGCGATCCAGCATAGTCAAGCGAGCCTGAGGGCTCTCTCGAAACGCTACGGGATCAACCAGAAGACCGTCGCCAAGTGGAGGCAGCGGACCTCGGTCGCCGACCAGCGCACGGGTCCGAAGGATCCGCGTTCGACGGTGCTTTCACCTGAAGATGAGGCGGTCGTGGTCGCCTTTCGTCGCCACACGCTCCTGCCGCTCGACGACTGCCTTTACGCGCTGCAGGCCACGATCCCGCACCTGACCCGCTCGTCGCTGCACCGCTGCCTGCAACGCCACGGCATCAGCCGACTGCCGGAGGTCGACGGTGACAAACCCAAGCGGTCGCGCTTCAAGGCTTACCCGCTCGGCTACTTCCACATCGATCTGGCCGAGGTTCACACGGCGGAAGGGCGGCTCTACCTGCTCGTCGCCATCGACCGCACGACCAAGTTCGCCTTCGTCGAACTCCATGGACGAGCGACGCGGCGGGTCGCGGGCGATTTCCTCCGGCATCTCATCGAGGCCGTGCCCTACCGGGTGCACACGGTGCTCACCGACAACGGCACCCACTTCACCACGCCCGGCAACGTCGCCTCGGCCGCCTCCATCATCCAGGAGGCGATTGCGGCCGGCGAGACCTTCCGAGCTCACAGCTTCGAGCTTGCTTGTGCCCGCAACGATATCGACCATCGCCTGACCAAGCCGCGACACCCCTGGACGAACGGACAGGTCGAGCGGATGAACCGCACGATCAAAGATGCGACGGTCAAACGCTATCATTACGACAGCCACGCGCAGCTTCGCGACCATCTGGCCGACTTCGTCAGCGCCTACAACTTCGCTCGCCGCCTGAAGACTCTGCGTGGTCTCACGCCCTACGAGGCCATCTGCAAGGCATGGTCCGCCGAGCCCGGCCGCTTCCGGTCAAACCCGCTCCACCAAATGCCGGGACCAAACATCTAGCGACCTATCGCAAGGTCCTCGAGTTCACGAAGCTCGTCGGCGAAGCAGCGGCCTATGTCGATCAATCCAAAAGGGAATTGATCTTCATCAAGGATGGCAAGTTCAGCGTTCCGCTGGCGTATAAGGCCGCCGGCTTGGACCGTGTGAGCGTCTCCGACGCCGACGCCATTCTCAGCGCGTGCGCCGACGAGATTCACCGAGACCAGAAGCGCGCGATCCTCGCCGAAGCCGTCATCGGGATCTGCGCGTCTCAGCCGGTCGCAGTCCGGTTTCGCCACCTCACCGCAAACCTCGGTTCGGCGAACGAGGAAGTTCGCAACGGCTATCAGCTGTTCGCGTCCAGCTTCTCTTACTCAAAGATCCGCAACGAGATCGAAGCCGCACGCATCGATTATCTCAACAAGATCCATAAAACGATTATCGATATCCAGACGCAGTTGCTCGGTATCTCTGTCGCGACGGTCATCGTCGCCTCGCAGCTGAAAGTCACATCCGCCTGCGGCGTCGAGTTCTGGACCAACTTCGCCGTCGTCGTGGGAGCGTGGATCTTCGTCGCGCTCTTGGCGATTGCCATCGGAAACCAATGGGCGACGCTGGCGTCCATATCCGACGATATCGCGCGCCAAAAAACCAAGTTTCAGCGGGACTTTGCGGCGCTCAGCGATCAGTTCGATACGATTTTCGTCACCCTCGCCGGTCGGATCAAATGGCAGCGAAGGTTTCTGGGGTCTGTTGGCGTGCTCGCAGTCGTCGGGGCAGCGGTGGCCACGTTCGTCGCGTATCGAGTGACCAACGTCCCGTACATGAGCTGTTGGTCGGGTTAGGTCTCGGCGTCGGCACCAACACCGATCCCGCCGGCTGTGACGCCTGTCGCACCGGCTCCGGCGCCTCCGTCGCCTGTCTCGCCAGCCAACACACGGACGAACGCGTCACCGCCTAAGCCAAGCCCGCCACCCGATCCGGCTCGGTCAACGCCCGCCAAGCCGAAAATGGCTCCCACGCCACAGGCCCACCCGCAGCCGTAAGTGGTTTGCGCTGTCAGAAGCGCCAGGGGAGGAGAGGACACTCCGTGTCCCCGCAGTTCGGCTGATAGCTTGATTGAACTGATCGCATAGGAGCGGCCCGCTCCAGGGGCCGACACGGCGACGGTCATCCGAAACTGAATGTCCGCTACCGGGCGGTCAGCTGATGTCCGTTCATGGCGCGCAGCTGCGATGATGAATGGCTTTCACACGGACTGCTTACATGGCGCGGAATAAGAAAGGCAGATATTCGAACGAGCGAGAGCGATCGACGGCTTTGTGGCCAGTCAACTCGCGATGGGGCCACCGTCTGTGTAAGGCGGCTTTCCTTATCACCAGCCTATCCATCTCGTTGCATAACGAAGGCGACGGCCTCGTTCACGGCATCGGGCAAAACGGTCATGTGCGTTCGTCTGGAAATCAGCCGGAACTGGCTTGTTAAACCAGGGATCTGACTAAGCCGGTCTGCCATGGCACGGGTAAGCTCGACCGTCCGCGCCGACTTCAAGCGGTCGAGGCGTGCCTCGCGATCGGGCGCCTCGCGCTGAAACGGGGCGAGTTCCTCCTCGAAAGCCCCCGCGAGGAGAAGCGTGCGGGCGTGGACGGAGGGACCGGCTTCGAGGCGCTCGATGCTCTTCAGCAAGACGAGATCCTCCCAATAAATGGACGGGCTCGCCGCGACCCAGTGCGAGAACACTGTGGGCCTATGGGCCAAAGCGTAGAGGACGAAGAGCCCGCCGAAGGAATGTCCGAACAAGCCCTGCCGTGACGGGTCGATCCGGCAGCGCTGCGCGATCACAGGCTTGAGGTCGTCGACGACGAAACGCAGGAACCCATCGGCGCCCCCCGTTCTCAGCACCGGCCCGTCGGGCCTCGACGTCGGGTAGGACCGGCCCGGCGGAGGCGTGTAATCCCAGGAGCGGCGCAGGCTGTCATAGGCCTCGTCGCCAGGGTATCCGATTCCCACGATGACGAATCGAGACCCGATCCCCGTCGCATCCGGGTAAGGGGCCTGCACGCGCTCGATATCGATCGCGGTGGCCGTCACCGCGTTACCGTCGAGGAGATACAGGACGGGCCAGCCGGCGGCCGGCGGCTCGCCGGGTGGGATGTAAAGCGTGATCCGCCACGGGGCCTGCCCTTTGTCGCCCCCGAGATCGAAGCTGACCGCGCCGGTGAGCCGTGCCGGCTCGTCCGGGCCGGCGGTTGCCATCACCGAACCCTGCTCAAGCATCAGCGAGGCTGCCGCCAGGAGGCCCGCAAGCGTACGCCGCGAGATGAGCGTCGTCACCGGACATGGTCCGGGAAAGCCTGGATCATCATTCACACGGGTCCTGCAACGGCGTCACGGAAGCTTACGTCACCACCGGTAGATCAGGCTGCCGATGACAGTGGCCGGTGCGCCCCGATAGCAGAAGCCGGCTTGGCAGGTGAAGTAGTCGCGGTCGAGGACATTGTTGGCGTTCACCTGGGCACGGAAGCCCTTGTACTTGGGATCGAGGGCGGCAAAGTCGTAGGCGAGCAGCGCGTCGAACAGCGTCACGGTCGGGTTACGGACCGTGTTCTCGTCATTGGCGAAGCTGTTGGCGTTGAAGCGGAGGCCGCCTCCGAGCGTCAGTCCGCGCAAAGCCGAGCCCGGCGGGAACAGGTAGGTCAGGAAGCCGGTGAACGTATCTCCCGGAATGCCGGAGAGCGCGTTGCCGTCCAGGGACTGGCCCGCGAACGAGGTCTGGCGGAGATAGCGCAGGTCGAGATGGGTGTAGGCGAGGGTTAGGTTGGTCCCGGGCGCGAAGTTGGCGATCGCCTCCATCTCGAAGCCTCGCGACTCGACGGCGCCCGTCGCCACCTGGAAGGCGACGTTGTTCGGGTCCGTGAGCAGCACGCTGCTCTGGACGATGTCGAAGCCGGCAAATCCCGCCTGTATGTTCGTGCCCGGAATCAGGTACTTGATGCCCGCCTCGATCTGATCGCCGGTCGCCGGCTTAAAGGCGCGCCCGGCGACATCGACGCCCGGCTGCGGCGCGAAGGTGGTCGCGTAGCTGGCATAGGGCACCAGCCCGGGGGCCAGGAGATAGTTAAGGCCGACGCGGCCGGTGAAGGCCTGGTCGTTCTGCTCGGTTGCGGCGGCGGCTGTGGTCGTGTTCTGGGACACCCAATCGTAGCGGCCGGTCAGGGTAAGCACGAAGCGGTCGAATTTGGCCTGCTCCTGCAGGTACAGCCCGACCTGATCCTGGCTCTGCGCGGTGCGGGGCCCCAGCACCGGCGCCAGGATCGGCTGCTGACCGTAATTGCGCGTGACGAGGTTGAGATCGGGGGCCGCGCCGAAGCCGAAGCGGTAGTTGAAGTCGGAATGCGCGTAGTCGAGCCCCGCCACCAGCGTGTGCTGGACCAGCCCGGTGGTGACATGTGCCTCGATCTGGTTGTCGAGGGTGAACTGGCTGAGGAACTGCCGGGAATATCCGGTCGACCGGCTCGCGCTCAGGCCGTCGGGGCTGAGCATGGCGATCGACGCATAGCGATAGTCGTTGCTGATGTCGTAGAAGCGGAAGTTCTGCCGGAAGACCAGATCAGGATCGAAGCGGTGCTCGAACGCGTAGCCGACGCGGCCCTGCTGCTGCTTGAAGTCGTTGAAGGCCGGATCGCCCGAATAGATGCGGGTCGGTCGCAGGTTCTGGTTGAAGAACGTCGTCGAGCCCGGAAGCTTGGTTTCCTGGTACTCGCTTAGGAACGTGAAGGTCGTGTCGGCCGAGGGCTTCCAGGTAAACGACGGCGCAATGTAGCCCCGATCATCGGAGCCCCCGGGGATGAAAGTTTCGGACTGCCGCTTGATGCCCGTGACGCGGTAGGCGAGCTTGCCACCCGTGCCTTCGACCGGGCCGCCAATATCGAAATTGCCCTGGTAGCGGTCGTAGTTGCCAACCTGCAACTGGACCTCGCCGAAGGGCGTGAAGACCGGCCGCTTCGTGGTGACATCGAGGATGCCGCCGGGCGAGCCGAGGCCGTAGAGTCCGGAGGCCGGTCCGCGCAGGATCGTTGCCGCCTCGATACCGTAGGGCTCGATGCGGGGCACCGTCAGACCCGACGCCACCTGGCGCAGGCCGTCGCGGAAGATGCCGTCATAGGTCAGACTGAAGCCGCGCACAAAGAACGAATCGAAGCGGGGATCGAAGCCGAAGACGTTCGAGGAGACGCCGGCCACGTAGCCGATGGCCTCGTTGAGGGTCTGGACGTTGCGGTCGTTGAGCGCCTCGCGGGTGAGCACCGTGACCGATTGGGGCGTCTCGAGCAGCGGCGTGTTAGTCTTGGTCGCCGTGGGGCTGATGCGGGCGGTGTAACCGGTGACCCCGGAAGGGCCACCCCCGCCGCCACTGGTCGCGGCCGTACCGCCATCCCTACCGGTGAGATTGGCCCCGCCCCCCAGCACGGGCGCAGGTGCCGTACCCTCGACCGTCAATTGGTTGAGCTGCACGCTCACTTCCTGTGCCGTCACAGGTCCCGTGAGGGCGGTCGTGGCAAGAAGCAGAGCGAAGAGCGGGGGGCGATGGGACATGGAGCACGCTGGTAGGCGCCTCAAGCGGCGCATTGACCGTTCCATTGCTTTTGTTGCGTTGCGAGGCAAGGCGAAAACGTGATAGAAATCGCACACTTAGAGCACTTCAAATCTGAAGTAATTCTAAGTTGATGCATGGCTGCGATGGCAAGAGCGCTTTCACAACCTCTACGTTTCCACCTGCGCGAAAGATCGAATGTCCGCCTCTGGACGGTGGGGCAACTGGCTCAAACGGCTTAGTTGTGTCGGACGCAGCAGGGCTGCATTTCAAGCCTGGCAGCTGCGTTGCACACATCCCGAACGTCTGACCGGTAATGCGCAGGCTACGTTCGCAGCACCCCTTCTCTCTCTGCCGGCATCTGCCGGTTGGGAGATGAGAGATGGGACATTCAGAGCACGACCCAGCCTTCAAGAACCGCCGTCCGTGGAACGCAGGACGGAAGCTCGGCGCCAAGCGCGCTCTCAAGCCTCAGCAGGTTTGGGCCATCCGTTTCTGGCCTGATGGAGAGCGGCGCGTACGCGACCGCGCCATGTTTGACCTCGCCATCGACAGCAAGCTGCGCGGTTGTGACATCGTCAAATTGAAGATCGGTGAGCTTGTCAGCGGTGAGCAGGTGCGGGCGCGAGTCATCGTCGTTCAGCGAAAGACAGGAGGGCCTGTACAGTTCGAACTGCTTGAACCAGCACGTACCAGCATTCTGACTTGGCTGGGGTGTCGAGGAGGCGGGCTTGATGATTACGCTTTTCCCAGCCGGATCGACCATGAAGCACATAAGCACCCGACAGTACGCCCGTCTGGTAGATGAATGGGTGACGGGCATAGGGCTACGGCGCGAGGACTACGGAACACATTCCCTACGTCGAACAAAGGCGGCGTTGATCTACAAGCGAACAGGCAACTTGCGCGCTGTGCAGCTTCTACTCGGGCATACGAAAATCGTGAGCACGGTACGCTACCTCGGCGTGGACGTTGAAGACGCGCTCGCTCTGGCCGAAGGGACCGAAATCTGAAGCCCGGCCTCCTCGGCGGCAAAGTTGAGGAGGCCATGCATGCTTCAGGAATGCAGCGCGTTTGATGCAGTCGGTTACCCCAACATAATGCCGTCCCGGACATAGGCGTTCTCGAGCGAACCCAGCCCTTCCGCCCTGGGTGGTTTTCCGCCTGTCCGGTCTCGGAGAGCAAAACACAAGAAACAGACGGTGGCTCGGGCCACAAGGGGGGCGCAACGCTCCAATCGCAGCCACTCGACGGGGGCAGGTGAGTGCTCTCAGCGATGACGCATGCCCTTGCCAAGGAGCCAGACCCGAGGAGAGTCGCGGCCAACGCGCTAGACCCTGGGTCGGAGGCGATCGAACTGTTCCTCAGCGGCGGACCGAGGAGCAGGTTGTACAAGGGACGAGAATGATCCCGCTCGGTCGCCCGAGTGAACCCGGCGACATCGCCGCCGCTATCGCGTTTTTGGTCGGACCGGACGGCGGTTGGGTGAACGGCCCGATTCTACGGGCCAACGGCGGTTTGGGCTGAGCGCGACCGCGCCTGCCTGCAGCCCTGATTGTCCGAGCGTTCGGTCCCTACCGCTCCTGGCGAAGGGGCCGAGCGAGACGCGCGCCACCTCTCGCAGGGCCTCGCGATTGGCCTCGGACGACGCGATGACGCCCATGGCGGAGGCCACCGTCGACAGCAATCGCGCCAGCGCCGTAGTATCCGCGACCTCTGACGGATCGCCGTCGGCCTTTGCCTGGACGAAGCGCACGAGGAGTTCCGTCGCTGCGCCGAACAGAGGCATCGTTGATCGACAAGGGAACTGGCAACCTGCGCGGTGCAGATTCTGCTCGGGCATTCGAAGATCGAAAGTACGGTACGCTACCTTGATATGGACGTCGAAGACGCGTTCGCTCTAGCAGAAGGAACCGAAATCATAGAGCGAGCCATCTCGACGGCAATGCGGAGAGGGCCTCCGAAGCCGCTGGGCCGGATAAAGCCCATGACTGTCGCTCGACCATGCTGGCATTGGCCGTGAAGTAGAGGAGGCGACACGGACACGCGCCTTCTCGCGCGCACTGCCCCACTGGGTTCCCGGAAGGCGCTTGTCCACCGGCGCGATCGCTCATAGCTCTCGACTATGACCAAGATCCCTTTCGACAACAGCTACGTCCGCTTACCGGACAGCTTCTTCGTCCGCCGCGCCCCGACACCTGTCGCAGCCCCGCGCCTGATCCGTTTGAACCGCGCGCTGGCGGCGAACCTTGGCATGGACCCGGATTGGCTCGCCGGATCCGCTGGGGTGAGGATGCTCGCGGGGAACAGCGTCCCTGAAGGCGCCGAGCCGATCGCGGCAGCTTACGCCGGGCACCAGTTCGGCAACTTCGTGCCGCAGCTCGGTGACGGGCGCGCCGTTCTGCTTGGCGAGGTCATCGACCGTGACGGGCAGCGCCGCGACATCCAGCTCAAGGGCGCGGGCCCGACCCCGTTCTCCCGCCGTGGCGACGGGCGCGCGGCGCTTGGGCCGGTGCTGCGCGAGTATCTCGTGAGCGAGGCCATGGCCGCGCTCGGCATCCCCACCACACGGGCGCTGGCGGCGGTTGCCACCGGCGAGTTGGTCGTGCGTGAGACCCGGCTACCTGGGGCGGTGCTCGCTCGCGTGGCGGCTAGCCACATCAGAGTTGGCACCTTCCAATACTTCGCCGCCCGGGGCGACGCGGAGGCGGTGCGGACGCTCGCCGATCATGCTCTCGCCCGGCACTATCCCGAGGCATCCTCCGCGGAACATCCCTACCGAGCGCTGCTCGACGGCGTCGTGGCCCGCCAAGCCGAGCTCGTGGCGAGCTGGCTGCTGGTCGGCTTCGTCCACGGGGTGATGAACACCGACAACATGTCGGTGGCCGGCGAGACGATCGACTACGGTCCCTGCGCCTTCCTCGACGCCTACGATCCGCGCACGAGCTTTAGCTCGATCGACGCGCACGGGCGCTACGCCTACGGCCAGCAGCCCGGGATCGCCCTTTGGAACCTCACCCGTCTGGCCGAGGCCCTCTTGCCGCTGCTGGCCGACGACGAGGCGGCGGTCGAAGCGGCCGAGGCGCTGCTCGCCGGGTTCGGCCCGCGCTTCGAGAAAGCGTATCACGATGGCCTGGCGCACAAGCTCGGGCTGTCCGCGGATCGGGACGGAGCCGTCGCGCTCGCGGACGACTTGCTGGCGCGGATGGCGGAGAACCGGGCGGATTTTACTCTGACCTTCCGCCGCCTGTGCGACGCGGCCGAGCGGCCGGAGGCGGACGCCGGGGTGCGCGACCTGTTCGTCGACCCGACCGAGTACGACGCCTGGGCCGTACGCTGGCGGAAGCTGTTGGATGAAGAGGGACGGACCCCCGCGGCGACGGCGTCAGCGATGCGCGCCATCAACCCGGCCTTCATCCCGCGCAACCACCACGTCGAAGCGATGATCGCGGCGGCGGTCGAGCAAGGCGACTTCGGCCCGTTTGAGGAGCTATTGGCGGTGCTGTCGCAGCCCTACGACGACCAGCCCGCCCACGCCCGCTATGCCGAGGCGCCCGAGGGCGGCGGGGCGGACTACCGGACATTCTGCGGCACGTGAACGCGCGCGTCGGCGTCCGCGTCACTGGAGATCGTCATTCGGCCTCATGGTTCGGAAACCGGTTTCCGTGGCATCCTTGGCGGCATCCGGTGCCCCAACTCGTCCATGGCGATGGGCGGCGCCTCAAACGTATACGTGGAGAACGGTCAAGTCCGTTGTGTCCCTCGCCGTGTCGACGACGAGCCACTCCTCTTGCTCTCCGCTCTCCGGCACGAACTAGGCGCCGTAGCAAACTTCCTCTTTGTACCCTGAGGAATCTTCGTCTGAGCTGTGATGGCGCAGCTGAATCCTCAGGGAGGACATGTCCGATCACTCCTGGGCAAGACGAAGCTTTGGAGCCGCTGCGAACAGTGCCTGCGTATAGGCGTGGCGCGGGTTGGCGAAAAGTGCGGCGGTCGCCCCTTCCTCGACGATCCGTCCGCCGAGCATGACCACGAGGCGGTCGCAGAGGCGTGCAGCCACGCGCAGGTCGTGCGTGATGAAAAGGATCGAGAGGTTGAGACGCTCGCGGATATCCTCCAGCAATTCCAGCACCTGGCGCTGCACCGAGACGTCCAGTGCCGATACGGCCTCATCCGCGATGAGTACATCGGGTTCCATGGCCAACGCCCGCGCAATGGCGATGCGCTGGCGCTGGCCGCCGGAGAATTCGTGCGGATAGCGGTCGAGCGCGCCGGTATCGAGATGGACGAGATCGAGGAGGCGCGTCGCGCGCGCCCAAGCTGCATCTTTCGACAGACCGTAATTCATCGGCCCCTCGATGATCGACTGCCCCACCGTCCGGCGTGGATTGAGCGAGCGGTAGGGATCTTGGAACACCATCTGGACGCGACGCCGATAGGGGCGAAGTTCCCGCGTCGGCAACAGGGCGATGTCGTCGCCACCGATACGGATATGACCGGCGGACGGATCGACGAAGCGGGCGACGCAGCGCGCCAGGGTCGATTTGCCGGAGCCCGATTCCCCGACGATGCCAAGGGTTTCCCCTGGTTGCAACGCGAGGCTGACACTGTCCAAGGCCGTCACGGCGCGGCCGCCACCGAAGAGGCCGCGCCCGCCATAAGTCTTGGTGAGGTCGCGCACGGTGAGGATCGGCGCCGAAGGCTGAGGGCGCGGCCTGGGCGGTGGAGGCTCGGCACGGGGAACCGCCGCGATGAGCATGCGGGTATAGGGGTCGCGCGGCCGGGTGAGCGCGTCCTCGACGCTGCCTTCCTCTACGAGCCGCCCCTTCTGCATCACCACCACCCGGTCGGCGATCTGGGAGACCACGCCGAAATCATGGGTGATGAACAGGATGCCGGCGTTGCGCCGAGCTTGGAGTTCCTTCAGCAGCTTCAGGATCTGCGCCTGGGTGGTGACATCGAGGGCGGTGGTCGGCTCGTCGGCGATGATCAGGGCCGGGTCGTTGGCAAGGGCCATGGCGATCATCACCCGCTGGCGCTGGCCGCCGGACAGTTGGTGCGGGTAGGCCTTCGCCAAGCTCGGTGGATCGGGCAGGTGGACATCGGCGAGAAGGTCGAGAACGCGACGACGCCGTGTCTCGCGGTCGCCCCGGCCGGAATGGGCTTCCAGCATCTCGGCGATTTGGTCGCCGACCTTCAGAACCGGGTTCAAGGCCGTCATCGGCTCCTGGAACACCATCGCCATGCGGCTGCCGCGCAGGGCGCGCAGGCGCGCGGGACCGACCGTCAGCACGTCCTCGCCCTGCAACAGGATCCGCCCGGCCGATGGGGTCAGACCCGGCGGCAGGAGCCCCATCACCGCGCTGGCGGTGACGGATTTGCCCGAGCCGGATTCACCAACGACGCAGACGATCTCGTTCGGACCTACGCTGAGCGACAGGCCCTCGATGGCATTGGCCCGGTCGGCGCCAAGCGGAAGCGGAACGGTGAGGCCGGTGATGGACAGGACGGGCTCGTTCATTGCCGGGGATCGTATCATCGCAGGGCTCCCACGCGCCGGGCAGTGCGCGGGTCGAGGGCATCGCGCAGGCCGTCGCCGATGATGTTGACGGCGAGCACCGTGGCGGCGACGCAGAGGCCCGGGAACAGGATCACCCAAGGCGCGATCTGAAAGGCCTGCCGGCCCTCGGCCATGATGTTGCCCCAGCTCGGGATCTCGGTGGGGATCCCGGCCCCGAGGAAGCTCAGGATCGCCTCGGTGAGGATCGCCGAAGCGCAAACATAGGTGCCCTGGACGATGAGGGGCGCGATGGTGTTGGGGAGGACGTGCCGCGTCAGCAGCATCGGCAGGCGCGTCCCAGCGCCGATGGCGGCCTCGACATAGGGCTCCGAGCGGACCGATAGCACGACGCTGCGCACCAGACGGGCCACGCGCGGGATCTCCGGGATGGTGATGGCGACGATCACCGTGGCGATCCCGGCTCCCGATAGGGTCACCATGGCAATGGCGAGCAGAATCGAGGGGATGGCCATGAGTCCATCCATGATCCGCATCACCACCGCGTCGAGCCGGCGCAAGTAACCGGCGACGAGGCCGATGACGAGACCGATGAGCACCGCGGCGGCGGCCACCGAGAAGCCGATGGCGAGCGAGACGCGGGCACCGTAGACGACCCGGCTCCAGACGTCGCGGCCATACGCGTCGGTGCCGAGCCATGCCGGTGCCGAGGGTGGCCTGTGGCGCAGGCGCGGGCGCAGCAGGATCGGATCGCCGGTCCAGAGGTACGGCGCGAGCAGCGCCGCTCCTCCGACGATCAGCAGGACCGCGAGGCCGAAGAGCACGCCCGGATGGCGTAGGACCGGAGGCAGGGTCGTGAACCGCGCGACAGCGGGGGAAGACATCGTCCGTTCCTGCCGGCTCAATAGCGTATCCTCGGGTCAAACAGCAGGTAGGACAGGTCGATGGCGAGGTTCACCACCACGTAGAGGGCGGAAAAGAGCAGGATCACGCCCTGAATGACGGGGTAATCGTGCGCCAGCACGGCATCGACGGTGAGTCGGCCGAGACCCGGCAGGTTGAACACGCTCTCGGTGACGACGACGCCGCTGATGAGCAGGGCGATGCCGAGGCCGATCACCGAGACCACCGGGACGGCTGCATTGCGCAACGCATGGCGCCACAGCACCTGGCTCTCGCCGATTCCCTTGGCGCGGGCGGTGCGGATGTAATCCTCGCCCAGAACCTCCAGCACGCTCGAGCGGGTCGTGCGGGCGATAAGGGCGACGTAGATCACCGACAGGGTGAGGGTCGGCAGGATCAGCCGCGACAGGAAAGGCCAGACCCCTTCTGTGATGCTGACATACCCCTGCACCGGCAAGAACCGGAGCTGCATGGCGAAACCGAAGATCAGCAGGTAGCCGAGCACGAAGACCGGCACCGAGAAGCCCAGCACCGAGACGGCCATGATGGCCCGATCGATCCAGGTGCCGTGCCACCAGGCGGCCAGCACCCCGAGGGGGACCGCCACCACGACGGCGAACACGATGGTGGTGGTGGCGAGAGCCAGGGTCGGCTCGATCCGCTCGAAGATGAGTTTCGCGACGGGCTGGTTCGAGATGATCGAGGAGCCGAGATCCCCCTGGAGGAGGCGTCCGCTCCAGGACAGGAACTGGGTCAGGATCGGCTTGTCGAGGCCCAGATTGGCGCGGATCGCCGCGATCTGTTCAGGGCTCGCGGCATCGCCAGCCAGGATGGCCGCGGGATCTCCCGGTGCGAGCCGCAGCAACAGGAACACGATGACGGCCACGATGCCCATGACGGGGAGGGTGGCGGCGAGACGTCCGGCGAGAAAGCGACCCATTCAGATCTCCGGCGGATGATGAGAGCCCGTTGCCGTCCGGCGCTTCCCTTCCCCTCCGGCTCCCCCCGAACCCAATCGGGGGGATCGAAAGGAGACAGGAGACGAAGCGCCCGCTCACTTCTTCTCGATGTTCCAGAATACCGGCGCCGGGGCTTCAAGGATGCCCTTCAGCTTGGGGCTGACCGCGAGCGGGCTGATGAACTGGCCCGTCGGATAATACATGCCGACTGCGTAGGCCCGCTCCTGCACTGCCTTGGCGATGGCGGCCTGCTTGACGGGATCGGATTCCAGCGCATAGGCATTGCGCATCGTCTCGATCTCGGCGTCCGCCGCCCAGCCGAAGAACCCGCCTTTCCGGCCCTTCGCATTGATGCCGACATTGCTCACCGGGTTGAGCATGTCCGCGTTGACCCAGAAGGTGTGGAAGATGTTCCAGCCGCCTTGATCCACCGGGTCCTGCTTCGCGCGGCGTCCCACCAGGGTCTGCCAGTCCATCGATTGCAGATCGACGTTCATGCCGATCTTGCGCAGGGCCTGCGCCGTCACCGGCCCGAGCGGTGCGGCGATGGCAAGATCCGTCGGCTGCATCACGACGACGGGCTTCCCGTCATAGCCGCCCTCCTTGAGGAGCTGCTTCGCGCGGGCGAGGTCGGTCTTGGGTGCCCCCGCATCTGTCGCGTTGGGGGTGTTGCAGACGAACATGGCCAGACAGGGCACCATGTAGTCCGGGTCGCCGATCTGGGCGTCGAGATAATCCTGCTGGTTGACCGCCAGCAGCGCCGCTTGGCGGATCTTCTCGTTGTCGAAGGGCGGGTTGAGCCAATTCATGCGCAGCATGCCGGACACGCCCAAGGTGTTGTAATTGACGATCTGGATGCCGGACGCGGCCTTCAGGATCGGCAGGAAGTCGTGCGGCGGCTGCTCGATATAATCGATCTCGCCGTTGATGAGCGCGTTCACGGCGGTCTGGTAATCGGGAATGTTGAGCCACTCGACCCGGTCGACCTTCACCACCTTGGCACCAGCGGCCCAGCTCGGCGCTTCGCTACGCGGTACGTAATCGGTGTTCTTCTCGTAGACGACCTTCAGGCCGGGCTGGAACTCGCCCTTCACGAAGCGGAACGGGCCGGAGCCGATCTCCTCCGGAACGTTCTTGTCCGCCGGGGTCTCGGCGATGCGCTTCGGCATGATGAACGGCACGTTGGACGAGGGCTTGCCGAGCGAAGTCAGGACAAGCCCGTAGGGCTGCTTGAGCTTGAGCGTGAAGGTCTTGTCGTCCACTGCATCCAGGGAGACGGTGTATTCCATGAGCTTCTGGCCCATGCTGTCGCGCTTGCCCCAACGGTGAATCGACGCGATGCAATCGGCCGAGGTGACCGGCGCGCCGTCATGGAACTTGAGCCCGTCGCGCAAGGTGAAGGTGTAGGTGAGCTTGTCGTCGCTGACGCTGTACTCCTTCACCATCTGCGGCTGGACCTTGAAGTTCGCGTCCGTGGCGAACAGCGTGTCGTAGATCATGTAGCCGTGGTTACGGGCGATGTAGGCCGTGGTGATGATCGGATCGGTGATCCGCAGGCCCGAATGCATCACGGCGCGGATGGTGACGGGCTTGGCCTGTGCCATCGCCGCGCCCGGCATCACGCCGACCGTGGCGGCGGCAAGGGCGAGTGCCGCCTGGAAACCTGTCCTGATCGCCTTGTCCATGAACTCATTCCCCCTGCCGCGATGCGGCTCTCTTGCGAAAGTGTATGCAGGATGCGGGCCGTTATGGCCGGCCGAGCTTCGTCATGAGGCCAGCAAGCAACCGCGCGCGATGGGTCAGCGACGCGATGCCCACGTACTCTTCCAGGGTATGGTAGCCCGCCCCGCAGGGACCGAGTCCGTCGAGGGTCGGAATGCCCAGATTGGCCGTGAAATTACCGTCGGAGCCGCCGCCGAAGCTCTCATGCGGGAGGGCCGAGCCAAGGCCGGCAGCGATCGTCCGAGCGGTCTCGTAGAGCGCCATGGTGCCGGCATCGGGCTTCCAGACCGGGCGAGTGACACCGCGCGTTACCGTGAGGGCGACGCCGTCCGCCTCTCCGGATAGGGCGAGCATCCGCTGGACGCCGCGGTCGAGATCGCCCTGGCGCTTGGCCATGCTCAGCACCTCGGCCCGGCATGTGGTGGCGACGCAGTTCACCCATTGCCCGCCCTGGACGATGCCGACGCTGAAGGTGCAATCGGCATCCGACATCGCCTCGATGGCGATGATCTGCTGCGCCATGGCCCGGATGGCCGAGCGTCCGTCACCCAGTCGCGCTCCCGCATGGCTCGGACGGCCGGTGGCGGTGAGATCGAAGCGGGCGATGGCGTAGCGCCCCGTGAGCACTCCGTCCCCCGGCTGGCCGGGCTCGGGCACCAGAACGTAGCGATGGCGCTGGGCCTCCGCCTCGATCAGGTCGCGGGTCGAAGGGCTGCCGACCTCTTCGTCGCTCGTGAGCAGGAAAGTGACCGGGAGCGGTGTCTCGACGGCAGCTTTGCGCAGCGCCTTCACGGCCTCGAGGGCGATGAAGTTGCCCCCCTTCATATCGAGGATGCCCGGGCCGTAGCAGCGATCGCCTTCCACCCGCCAGGGGAGGGCGGCCAGGGTGCCGAGGGGATGGACCGTGTCCAGATGGCCGAGGACGAGGATGCCCGGCTCGTCCCGGCGCGGATGCGGGAACCGGGCGCGGACGCAATCGCCGAAATCCATGCGTCCGGGGATCGACTCCACCGACGCACCGGCCATGGCGAGGTCGCGCGCGGCAAGGCTCATCATCCGGTTCACCGCCGCCCTGTCATGGGTCGGGCTCTCGCACTCGATCCAGGGGCGAAGGCCGGCGAGCAGGTCGCCGAGTTCGAACGGAAGGTCGTTCAGAGCGAGATCCTCAAGAGCCATCGATCAATCCTGTGCGAACGGGTCGGCGATGCGGGGCCAATAGGCCGAGTCGCGTTTGGTGTAGGGGATCGCTCCGTAATCCGGTGGAACCGCGCCGGGGGCGGCGACGTAGCGAATCTCGCTGGCGATGGGCGCGAAGGCCGCGTGGAAGTGCTGCATCGATTTCACCACGACGATGCGCTTGTCGTCGAGGGTGAGGCCGAGGCCAGTATAGGCATCCGGGGCGAAGGGCTGCTGGCGCTGCGAGGCCAGAACGATATGGGTGCCGTCCGCCTCGATCCAGGCGCAGGGACCGAGTTGCGCGCGGCCGCCGCTGAGGCCGCCCTGGCTATGAGCCTCGGAGAGTCCGCGCACGGTGATGCGCAGGTCGAGGGGATCGCCGGAGGTGACACCGCACTTGCCAGCGATGCGCAGATCGAACGTGGCGCCGATTCCGGCCTCGTGACAGATGCCTACCGCGCCCGGATCCCAGTACAGGCCGGTGACGGCGTCGCGGATGCCGCGCTCGACCATCCGGGCGAGGAGAGCGGTGTTGTCGGAGGGAGCGCCCGCCCCGGCATTGTCCGCGATGTCCGCGAGCACCATCGGGCGCGGATCGGTGGAGGCTAGCGCCGCGTCGAGAGCGGCGTCGACCGTATCGACCCGTGTCGCGGCCTCCCCGCGCATCGCCCAGATCTCGGCGGCGAGAATTCGGGCGAGGGACGCGGCCTTGGCCGTATCGCCGTTGGCCACCACGAGCATCCGGGCGCCGACCTCGGCGACGTCCCCCCATGGAAAACCGTGTCCGAACGAGACGGACAGGATGCCATCCCTGCCCTCCAGCGCCTCCATCCGCCGCACGAACCCAGCGACCGGCTCCGCCGTGGTGCGCCACATATTGACCATGCGGCAATCCTGGATCGCCATGACCGGGCGGATCGTCCCCTCGGCCGTGCCGATGACGAGCGGATAGAGGTCGCGCGCCCGCGCCACGATGTCCGTATGCGGGTATTCCTTATAGATCACGACGACGTCGGCCGCCCGGCGGATCGTCTCGGTCAGATGGCAATGCAGGTCGAGTTCGACGCCGACCGCCACTTTCGGCCCGACCAGGGCGCGGACCCGCTCCAGCGTGTCGCCCTCGCAATCGTCGTAGCCCTGCGCGACCATGGCGCCATGCATGAACAGCAGCACCGCATCGACGGGTAGCGCCGCTTCGAGATCAGACAGCAGCGTGTCGCGCAAGTCTTCGTAGACCGCGCGCAGGGTGATGCCACCGGGCTGGGCGAAGGTGGACAGGCTTTCGACCACTATGTGCCCGTCTCTCTCGGCCATCTCGCGCCAGGCCTTGAGGCCGATATTGCTCAGGCTCGGCGGGCCCAGGCTCCCATCGCGGCGGGCGTAATCGGCGAGGAAGGCGGCCCTGCCCGTGGGCAGGGGAGCGAAGGTGTTCGTCTCGGTGGCGAGGCCGGCGATGAAGATTTTCACGTGCGCGGCAACTCCTGGCTAGGTCGAAGGGGCTGGCTGGGTCGAAGGGACTGGCTGGGTCGAAGGGTGATGATGCTCTCGGTGGCCGCGTCCACGGCCTCGCGGGAATAGAGCAAGGGCACGGTCTCGCCCGCCGCCCAGGACACGGCGTGGTCGGCGTAATAGCGGCTGTCGGTGCGGCCTGACTGGCCCGGCGCATTCACGAACACGCTGGCGTCCCAGTCGCCCACATCGACGACCATGCGGAACGAAGCACCCGTGGTGAGGGCACCGTCATGGGGGCGGTAATCCGCATGCATCACGGAGGCGGCCGACCCGCCGACAGGCAGCGGACCGACATTCTCGCTGGCCGTGCCGCCGATGCCGGAGAGGGGATGCCGGAAGAATCCATGATGGAACCGGCCCCATTCCCATCCGGCAGGATCGGTGCCGAACCGCGCCTCGCAATCGAGCCAGGCCGAGGCGAGGGCGCGGGTGACGAGCGCCGTGCGCGTCGCTTCGTCGAGGTGCGGGTGACCATGGTCGAGGGCGTCGAGCAGGGTCTCCGTGTCACCGGGCCGGAACAGGTCTGCATCGGCCGGCTCGGGCGCCAGGGCGGTCACGAGGGCCGGACGCAGGTGACAGACCCAGAGCGTCTCGATGAGGCAGGCGGCGGCGCTCTCCGCATGCAAGTATCCGTCGAAACCGAGGAGCAGGTGGATGGCGGCGCGGGACGCAGCATCGTCGGCCGGGGGCAGGGCGGCTACGAGTCGGCCGAGGCGGAGGGCGGGTTCCGAGAACACGTCGGCCTGCAGGCGGGTCGAGGCGTCGACTGTATGCCCGGCATCGTCATCGAGGACGGAGCGGATGCGCCGGGCCCTCCAGGGTTCAAGCCACTCGAAGCTCAGCTTGCGCGTTTCAGCGGGATAATCCGCGGGCAGGTTCATCTCGTTCGCGCTGAAGACGAAGCCGCATTCGGGGTCCACATGGTGCGGCAGCACGAACGGATCGTGGAAACCCGCCCATTCGTAACGCCCGTCACCGGGCACCGGGAGCAGCCCGTCCCAGTTCGAGCGCACGGGCGCCTTGCCGGCCATGAACCATGCGATGGTGCCACCGGTATCCGCATAGACCTGGTTCGTGGAGGGTGCCGACCAATCGCGCAACGCCTCACGAAATTCCGTCACCGTGGTGGCGCCGAGATAGGCGAGGCTGCCGAGATAGGCGGCTGTCCCCGGCTCGGACCAGACCGTCCGCACGGCGAAGGCCTGGCGCCCGGACACATCCTCACAGACCACCGGCCCGTGACGGGTGAAAGCGAGGGTGACCTCCTCGTCGGGGCCGTCGCGCACGGGAATGCGCTCGACGACCCGCGCCATTGCCTCCCAGCCCGTTCCATAGTGGTAGAGGCCGGGATCATCCGGATGGGTCTCGTAGACGAACAGGTCTTCCTGATCGATCGGCGCGATGGTGAGGCTGAAGGCGGCGGTGCCGTTATGGCCGATGGAGATGCCCGGCAGCGCCGGTTCTCCGGCTCCGATCACGTCGAGCCCCGGCGCGGTGAGGTGAACGACGTAGCGCAGGGAGGGGAGACTGGTAGGCGCGATGCGGGTCGCTCGCCAGGATCGGACGGCCGGAGGCGGTCCGTGCCCCCGAGACCGCCCAGTTGTTCGAACCTTCGTTGGCCTCTGCCAGCGCCACGACAGGTTGGCGATCCGAGCGATGGACGGCGCCGAACGCATCGACCTCACTCCATACCCAGGCATCGGCGCGTTGGGCGGCGAGTCGGGCCGCATCGAAGCTCACCGGCGCAGTGGCGAGACGGAAAACCGTGAGGAGGTCTTGGGGCAACCGCTCGGGCGCCAAACCTTCGGGAATCACGGGATCGTGGTCCGGGCTCAACGACTTGCGCAGGACATCCGTCGCAAGGCCGCAACGCGCCAGGACACGGGCGCGGGCGACCTCCGAGGCGACGTTGCGCACGAGGGCATGGCTGCGGATCCGCACCACGTCCTCCGCATCCCAAAAGGCGGGCCGCGTGCCCATGGATGCGAATTCCGGCGGCAGCAGATCGTCCCTGTCACGCGTCAGGACGATGAACGCGTTGAGCCCACGGACGAAGGCCTCGACGATGCCCTTTGCGCGGGGATGGCCATAGGCCGCCCATTCGGCATCCATGTCCCCGCGATACAGGAACAACCGCGCGGCCCGATCTTGAGCCAGGTAGCCCGGCCCGAAGTCGGCGGCGAGCAGGCCCAATCCGCGCTTGCGCCACAGGTCAAGCTGCCAGAGGCGGTCGCGACCCGCGTTGAACCCCTGCACGAGGAACGCGTCGTCCTGCGATTCTGCCCGGATATGGGCGACACCCCATCTGTCGAGGCGGATCTCGGCGGGCGCAGCCAACCCCTCGATGATGAAGGCAGGGCCGTCCAGGCCCGGGATCGCCGCCATCAGCGCGGATTCCATCGGCGCGGCTTCGGACGGTGTTGTCGGCCTGCGGCACGTATCATGTATGCAGTTCCATCCTGTATTCGGCGTTCTGGCAAGCCGTGCGCCAACCCAAGAGTGATGGGATGAGCGGGATTTCTACGATGCCGAGCCTGCCGGATGGCGGGATCGTCAGCCTCGACGCGACGCGGATGGCGGCGGCGATCCACAACCGGCAGATCTCCTGCCGGGAGGTGATGGAGACTTATCTCGATCGCATCGCGCTGGTGAAGGGGCGTGTGAACGCCATCGTGTCCCTGCGCGACCGGGAGGAACATTCTAACCGAGCCCGACGCGGCCGATGCCGACCTTCGGCGCGGGCTGTGGCGTGGACCGATGCATGGATTGCCCCACGCGGTGAAAGACTTGGCGCCGACGAGCGGGCTTCGCACCACCTTCGGCTCGCCGATCTTCGCGAAGCATGTTCCAAAGGAGGATGCGCTATTCGTAGAACGCCTGCGCACGGCGGGGGCGATTCTCATCGGCACGACGAACGTCTCCGAGTTCGGCCTTGGCTCGCATAGCTACAACCCCGTCTGGGGCACTACGCTCAACGCTTATGATCCCGCTTTAAGCGCTGGAGGAAGTTCAGGCGGTGCCGCTGTCGCAACGGCCCTGCGCATGGTGCCCATGGCCGATGGCAGCGACTTTGCCGGCTCCCTCCGCAACCCTGCCGGCTGGAACGGTATCTTTGGGTTCCGGCCCTCTATGGGCAGGGTCCCGTCGCTGCCGGGTCCGGAGGGCTATATCCAGCAACTTGCCACTGATGGTCCCATGGCGCGGAACGTCACCGATCTCGCGCTCCTCTTATCGGTGATGAGTGGGCCCGATCCCCGTGCACCCCTTTCCCTTGCGGAGCCCGGCCTGGCTGCCGACATGCCGCCGGGTAGAGCAGCTCCTGCCCGCATCGGCTGGCTCGGCGATTTTGTCAGTGCTCTCCCCCTGGAAGACGGTATCCTGCCCCTGTCTCAAACAGGCCTCTCTGCCCTGGAGGCCTCGGGCTGCCGCATCGACGAGGCCTGTCTTGGGATCAGTCGGGACGAGATCTGGGCGTGCTGGCTGGTCTGGCGCCACGTCCTGGTCGGCAGCCGCTACCGGCCGCTCTACGACGATCTGATCAAACGTGGGCAGATGAAGCCGGAACTGATCTGGGAGATCGAAGGCAGCCTCGGTCTTTCCGCCGACGATCTCTATCGAGCGTCGGCGACGCGGACGCGCCTCTACCAGCGCTTCCTTGCGCTCTTCGCCGATTTCGACGCGCTGGCCCTCCCGAGCGCTCAGGTCTTTCCGTTTGCTCAGGCCGAGCCCTGGCCCACGATCATCGCCGGCACGTCCATGGATACGTATCATCGCTGGATGGAAGTGGTGGTGCCAGCGACCTTGTCCGTATGCCCCACGATCTGCCTACCGTTAGGTCCATGGGCACCGGACGGACGATCATCGGGACTGCAGCTCATCGGAAGGCCGGGACAGGACAGGGCGCTGCTCTGCATAGCCCATGCATTCGAGGAAGTGAGTCAGCCATCACAGCGACTTCCTTCATGAAGAGAAGCGCATACACAGCAGCGCTATTTGCCGCCTTTAACGCCCTCGACGACACCTTGCTCGGCCACTGCACGCAGCATCATCGCCACGGCACGCTCAACCTCTTCCTTAACAATATCCAGGGCTTCTTCTGGGGGCTGACCCGTCGGCGCCTGTAGCGATATACCTTCACTGGCGTCGTCGACTCGCAGTCGATCATCAACTGAGGCACCGTTCAAAACAACCAAAAGCCAGTACTGGGTTATGAGGACACGAACTCCTTTTACCGTGCGTTCCAGTCCTGGGAAGGAACCACTTAAGCGCGCGGGATAGAGCTTACCGCGTCATGTTTCGGAAACAGCTCAATGGCTCCAGAGCAGGTGTAGTCCTGCGCAAGGAGCCGTGTGGCCTAGGTCCACTTCCGAGAACGCCAAAATGTCCGTTGAACGCCCGGGTTGGGTCGCATGCGGAACGTCCGCTTCCGGGCAGGCGGTAAACTTCCGCTTATGGCGCATTACTTCCGCAGCAATATGACAACGAGCGTCCGACTGCCAGTATGACCATGCGCTGCCAGTCAATCGCAGCACGTGCTCCTTCACGCTGCATTGCCGCCGCAAGCGTCAGGATATTCGCTCCAGGCTATTGGCGCATTCATGAGCAGGGAGATGCCGGCCCCTTCCGGCAAGGTGCCAGCGATCGCCGCCTGGATGACGGATGGAGCCAGGAAGGCGAGGTTGAGGGTCATGCGCACCGAGCGCTCGCTGCAGCCTTCCGCTGTGGCGATGGCATGGGTGTCCGCCACGCGGCCGCTGACAAGGTCATCGAGCCAGAAGCGCGCCTTGGCGATCCCGTCGACGAGGCGGGCTCGGGTCTCGACCCGCATCGGCCGCAACGGCGCTGCTCCGTCATCACCGTCAGTACGGATGATCTGGCGCCGACGACGGCTCGATCGGGCTGACCAGGGCACGTTGAGCGGGGCCAGCTCGATGGCTTCTGCTCCGCACGCTCTGTCATCGCGCTCAGCCTCGTCCGGCCCGACAAAGCTGATGGCAAGATGGCTCGGGTGAACAACGATGCGGCTGACCTGGGCCAGCAGGGGCATCTCGTTGGATGGGGAAGGTTGGTCAGGGGAGGGTGGTGTAAGCGCCTCCCGCACGGCCTGCTCGATCTCGGGCGCCGACACCCGGGAGACCGAGCCGGCCTCGCTGCGCTGCCCCGTCTCGAGGGCGCGCGAGACGTAGTAGCGGTAGCGGAGAGCACCCTTCCTGGCCGAGCTCGGCGTCATCCGGTTGCCGCGATCATCGTAGAGCAGACCCATCAGCCACGAGCCGGTGTTGCCCCGGACGGAACCTTGCGCCTGCGCCTTCTCGCTCAGCGCCGCCTGGACCGCATCGAACAGCTCGCGCGGGACGATGCCCTCGTGCTCTCCGGGATAGTGCCGGTCCTTGTGGATCACCTCGCCGATATAGACCCGGTTGCGCAGGAGATAGGCCAGCGGACCTTTGGTGAAGGGGATACCGCCCCTGATCGTGCCATCCCGGCGCGGGGATCGCTTGGTCAGGATGTCCTGGGCCTGCAGATCGGCCGCCAGCCCGTTGAGGCAAGCTCGACGTTGTTGGTGTGGCTGGCTGTGCCGACCTTGTAGAGCGCGATCAGTTCGTGCTGCGAGCGGTAGAGCGAGCCCTGCCCCGGATTGGTCTTGCTCCACACGATGAGGTTCTTCTGCTCGCCGTAGAGCGGGCGGGTCGCGGCATGCAGCTCCGGTAGGTGACGCCAATCCATGCAGACGTAGTGCAGGGCCCCATCACGCGAGACCGAGACGGCATGGCCGAGGCTCTCGCTCAGGAAGGCCGTGAAAGCGTCCTCCGTCATCTCGCCAGAGCCCATGACGAACTCACGGTGCTGGACCCGGCCGCGGCCCATGACGTGACCGTTGACGGGCACGTTGTAGGGTGGATCGGTGAAAACCATGTCGGCCTCACGTCCGCCCATCAGACGCACCACGTCATCGTGGCTGCAGGCGCTGCCGCACAGGATCCGGTGCGGGCCAAGCTGCCAGAGGTCGCCTAGCTGCGAGACCGGTGCTTCTGGCTCATGCTGCTCGTCCTCGCGCGAGGCGAGGCGCTCCTCTTCGAGATCCCCCGTCAGCAGATCGAGCTCGGCGATCTCGAAGCCGGTGACGGAGAGATCCAGCCCGATCTCGGGCAGGTGGATGGCAAGTTCGCCGAGTTCGAGGGCGAGGGTCGCCCGATCCCAGCCGGCCAGGGTCGCGATCTTGTTGTCGGCAATCGCATAGGCGCGCTTCTGCGTGTCGGTCAGGTGATCGAGCCGGACGGTCGGGACGGTGGGCAGGCCGAGTTGCTTTGCTGCCAACAAGCGTCCGTGCCCGGCGAGCACGAGCCCAGTCTCGTCGACGACGAGCGGCACGGTGAAGCCGAACGCCCTGATGCTGTCGGCGATCTTGGCGATCTGCTTCTTCGAATGGGTGCGGGCATTGCGCGGGTTGGCTCTGAGGGAGGTCGGAGCTTGGTCGAGGATGGTCAACCCGGCCGTGGGGAAGGCCAGTGCGTTCGTCGTCATGATGGGGATGTCCTTGGAAAAGCGCGCACGACGACGAGCCCGCGTGCCGGACGACAGCAGGGTCAAAGTCGGCGCAGTGCTGTGAGAGAAGGGCCGCTCAGGCCCGGAGACAGAAACGCCCCGGGGCGGGTGCCGCGGGGCGAGGGGACATGCAATCGCGCAGCGAGCCGATCAGGCGCGCCGTTCGGAAAGGCTTACGATTGAGTGTAAGTCGAAGCTGGTCCGCTACGAACACAGAAACTTCGACCTAGCGAAAATGCGCAGTTTACCCGTCGGGTGTCAAGTCAGCATCCATGTATCCGGGCAACAGGGTGTTGCCCGTCAGAAAGGTTCACGGTCCGACGGTTTTAGCAAAGAAGGAACCACCGAATCTAAACTGAATCTCAGCAATCGAAGCAAGTCCCTCTTGCTTAAAGGGTTATTATTTTTTTGCTTCTATTTCGCAGAACACCCGAGCAAGCTCTGCCAGCAAGTACCTTGCGCGCGGATCCCTAATTTTATCAAATGCATCCTTGAAATATAAACTCTCCAACGGTGCAGCAGCGTCTTTAAGTTCCTCCACTCCAGCAGTCGAACTCCTTCCGGATTGGAAATCATAAAAGTAACCGACGTCTACCCCCAAAGCCTGAGCTATCCGTTGAAGCTTATCGGCGGCGATCTTACTCTGACCGCTCTCGTATTTCTGCACCTGTTGAAAAGTCACGCCCAAAGCGCTTCCTAGGCTAGCTTGGCTCAAACCAGCTGAACGTCGCAAGGACTTAATGCGAAGGCCGATCGCACCCGCGCTTCCATCTTTGTTATCCTCCGACATAGTTTCCTGCGTAGCTCAATTTTCAAGCCGCGTTAGCGCCAATTGGGGTAGAAATTTGGTATACTGCATCCCGCGTCGTTTCAAAAGGCCCCAGGTTCAATGATGATAATATATCCAGTCGACATTGGTAGCGGTCACGGAAAGCACTTATGCTCTTGACATGGTACGTTGATTTGCAACGAGCGCTCATTCTTTTAGCATGCTGAAGCCATAAGAAGCAGATCAACGCGATCGATGTCCTTCCGATCAGCTGGTCCATGCGTGATCCCATGCGGACAGAGCTGACGTCGGCTGCCCTGATGATGGCCACCCAACGGCAGAAACCGGCCGCTGGGCTCATCTGTCACTCGGATCGCGGCATCCAATATGCCGCCTAAGCCTATCGCAAACAGCTCGCCGACATGAAGGCGACGCCCTCCATGAGCTGAACCAGCTGCTGCTACGACAACGCCTCGGTGGAGAACTTCTTCCGCGCGCTCAAGGTGGAGCTTGCCCATCAGCGACGATGGGCGACCCTGGACGAAGCCCGACGCGACTTGTTCGCCTACATCGAGCGACATCAATCGGCAGCGCATCCACTCGTCCCTCGGCTACATTACGCCCGAGCGGGCCGACCGGAACGCGAGCTAACACCCGTGTCCGTGAAATCGGGGGAGAATCATCTGCTCGCCTCAGAATCACCACGCGCGCCTCCACCTCCATTCTCAGCGGCGGGATGGAGCTGATCCCGTTTTCCTTCCGGCGGCCCTCATCTACGCTCTCTCTTGCGAAGCGAGCCCGGCAACCACAGACCGCCACCCTGGGCACGGCCGCCTCATGCATGACCGCGTGCGTCTTGAGCCCTTCGGCGTGGCTGAACGACCGCTCATGCGTCCCGCTGTGGTCGCTCCAGCTCAACCATTTTTTTCGCTTCCAACTTCGTGCACACGCAGACACACTAAAGGCGAAGTTTTCGCATCTGACGCTAATCGACGAGCACATCCAGTCCTACTTGGCGTTTCAGGGGGCACGGCGGATCCGCAACCTGTGCGTGATCGAGGCGGTGGCCGATGCCATATGCCTGCGCGGTACTTCGCGCTTCGTCGTTTACATCACCGCCCATGTTTTTTGGAGCGGATGGCTCTCCGGGACGAGATCAACTACAACTTCCTTAAACCCGTCCGTCTCGCGGCATAGACCCCGCACCTCATCGACGGGCGCTGCAAAGCCGCGACTTTCAACAAGCGTTTCATGCCAGGCTTCATGAACTCCTTGGACCAGCCATAGTAGATTTATACGGCGATCCCCTCACGCCGGCAGAGCTTGGTGATACTGTCCTCGGCGCACGCACGCTTTCGGGCACCGCTCGGATCTTCTCCCCGGACAGGAAATTTAACCGTGTGAACGGTCGAGTTTTTTTAATCACTCCTTCTGTATGATTATTTGCAGGTACAGATCTCTACTTCAATACAATTTCGCTTATTATTTCATACGTCCTGTATAATAGAAACCTAATCTTACGGAGCCGCCCGGGGATCTAACCCGCCCATCTATCCCTGGCAAATTATCACAAGAGGGGGCAACGAGCCCCCCCCTCGGGAGGCGATTAAAACAACTGTGATGCGAATTATTCACCCATTGGGAACTTTTCTGCGCCATCACTCGATCGCGCTGTGATTAACCGGCGCTGCCGCTTGGAGAACACAATGGCTACGGTATCGATCCTTACCAACGCTGGTTTCGACGTCCGCGATTTCTTCCTGCCCAATCTCGGCGATGCCGACAGCGTCACGTTCACGGGTCTGGTCGGCAGCGTCGGCAACCTCATCCTCGGCGGCAACCGCACGGATACGTTCGAGGTTCTCACCGTCGAAGCGAACGGACTCACGTACAATTATACCGGCAATTGGGAGATCGAAGCCTCGACTGGCCTCTCCACGGGGACGGTCTCGGCCAGCGGCGGCTATGACGGCGTCGAGGTGAAGCTCGGCGATACGGTCCTGGCGACGCTCGACCTGCCATTCCAGCCGGTCGACCTCGGGACGGAAACCAATGCCGGCATTCTCTCGAACGTTGTGAACCTCGCCACGAATCTCGTGGGCGAGACCGTGGATCTCCTCCTCGGAACCCTGGACGAGACCGTCTCCCTGGTCGGGCTCAACCTCGACGCCACGCCCGATCTCATCGACATCGTCATCGATGCCGGCGGCACCCAGACGGGCGGCGACGGCGACGACACGCTGCGCGGCGGTAGCGGCGGCGATGCCCTCGACGGCGGCGCCGGCAACGACACCATGATCGGCGGCGCCGGCGACGATACTTACATCGTCGATTCATCCGGCGACACCGTGGTGGAGGATGCCGGCGAAGGCGAGGACACCGTCCGCTCCTCGGTGACCTATACGCTTCCCGACAACGTCGAGAACCTCGTCCTCACCGGCACCGGCGACATCGACGGGACGGGCAACGCCCTCGACAACAGCATCGTCGGAAATGACGGCGACAATCGCCTCGATGGCGGGGCCGGCAACGACCGCCTTACCGGGCGTGGCGGCGACGATATTCTGGCTGGCGGCACCGGCGAAGACATCATGCGCGGGGGGGCCGGTGACGACGTCTACGTCGTGGATTCCACGGGCGATCAGGTCATCGAGGACGCCGACGAGGGCAACGACACCGTCCGCTCCTCGGTGACCTACAGCCTCGGCGCCAACGTGGAGAACGTCATCCTGACCGGCTCCGCCGCCATCGACGCCACCGGAACCGGCGGCGCCGACGGCCTGACCGGCAATACCGGTGACAACCGTCTCGACGGGGGCAGCGGCGGCGACACGCTCTCCGGACTCGGGGGCAATGACACCCTTCTCGGCGGCACCGGCGCGGACACGATGCGCGGGGGCACCGGCAGCGATACCTACGTGGTCGACGATGCCGGCGATCGAGTCATCGAGCTGACCCAAGAAGGCAACGATACCGTTCGCTCCTCGATCGACTACACCCTAGGGGCCAATCTCGAGCGCCTCGTGCTGACAGGGGCCGGGGATCTCGATGGGACCGGCAACTCCCTGAGCAACGCTATCTTCGGCACTGGCGGGGACAACGTGCTCAATGGTGGCGGCGGCAACGACACCCTGTTCGGCAACGGCGGGAGCGACAGCCTAGACGGAGGAACCGGCAACGACACGATGCATGGCGGTCTCGGCGACGACACCTACTTCGTTGACAGGGTCGGCGATAAGATCGTGGAGCTCCCGGGCGGAGGCAACGACACGGTCTACTCCTCGGTGACCTACAGCCTCTCCGCTAATGTCGAGAACCTCGTGCTGACGGGCTCTCGCAACTTCAGCGGCACTGGCAACGACCTCGACAACGACATCACCGGCAACAACGGCAGCAACCGTCTGAGCGGCGGTGCTGGCGACGACGTACTGACAGGTAACGGCGGCAACGACACCCTGCTCGGCGGCAGCGGCGCCGACACGATGCGCGGGGGCACCGGCAACGACACCTACGTCATCGACAATGCCGGGGATCGCGCCACCGAGCAGCCGGGCGAAGGCTTCGACACGATCCGCTCGACCGTCAGCCACACGATGGAAGCCAACACCGAGAAGATGGTTCTCAGTGGAACCGCGGATCTCATAGCCAACGGCAATGCCGGCAACAACCAGATCTACGGCAATGCCGGCGACACCGAGATCTACGGCGGTGACGGCCGTGACCTTCTCTATGGCCGCGGCGGTGCCGACACGTTCGTGTTCAAGGACGTCACCGACAGCGACGTCGCTGTCGGCGGACGCGACATCATCAAGGACTTCGATTTCGCCGCGGGCGACCGCATCGATCTCAGTGCGATCGATGCGAATTTCGAGCAAGCCGGGGACCAGGGCTTCGACTTCGTTGGAACCGATGCCTTCTCGGGCGAGGCGGGTGAACTGCGAATGAAGTTCGGTGGCGGCAACACCCTGATACAGGGTGACACCAACGGCGATGGAGGGGCGGACTTCGCCGTCATCCTCCAGGGCCATCACGTCCTCGACAACGGATCGTTCGTCGTCTGACGCGCTTCCACATCACGAAGGGGTTGCCATTAGGCAGCCCCTTCTTCTTGGTAGCAAAATGTTCAATCAGCAGCGAAAGCTCGCAAATGACGCCGCTGTCTCTGCAAGCTGCGCAATCGATTACGCATGCGTGAAAGTTATTCATCCTTTGATGCGTAGCGTGCGTTGACCCGCTTGGTATGACCAACCTTCAGCGATAGAATAACCATGCCGCCGCTTCCGCCAAATGAGAGCGAGCGTCTCGCGGCTCTGCGCGATCTGCGCATCCTCGATACGGCGCCTGAGGCCCATTTCGATGCGGTGTGCAGCACTGCGGCCGCGCTGTTCGCTGTGCCTATTGCACTGATCACGCTCATCGACAGCGACCGGCAGTGGTTTAAGGCCAAGTGTGGGATCGCTGCAGATGGCACACCGCGTGATATCGCATTCTGTGCATATGCCATCCTGTCGGACGATGTTCTCATCGTGGAGGACGCAACGACGGACCCACGCTTTGCCCACAGCCCCTTAGTAACGGGCGAGCATGCTGTTCGCTTCTATGTAGGCGCCCCTCTTGTTCTTCGCTCAGGCATTCGACTTGGCACACTGTGCCTCGTCGACACCAAGCCGCGAACGTTTTCCGATCTGCAGATAGCCCAGCTTGAAAGCCTCGCTCGGATTGTTGTCGCTCACATCGAACTGCATCGTGCACGGATTGCAGCTGAATCTGCGCTGGAGGAGCGCATACAATCGGAGACGCTGATCAAAGCGAGCGAGGAGCGCTACCGAACCGCACATGCGAAACTAGAGCAGACAGCCGATCTCCTCCGGCTCGCTCAGGAAGCTGCCGGAGCGGGAATTTGGCAGTGGAGCTTGGATGGAGATGTGGTGCAAAACTCTCCTGAGAGCGCCCACATGCTTGGGTTCGATTGCAAGCGGGGCTCAACGGACTGGATCGACATCGGCATCGCCGAATGGGCCGCAAGGGTACACCCGGACGACCTTCCACTCGTCCATGCGGCTCACGCAGCAGCGCTTCGTGATGGCTCGAACTACAAGGTCGAGTATCGGGTGAGGAGACCCGAGGGCAGTGCTGGGTACCGCTGGCTCATGAGCTTCGGCCGCATCATCCGCGATGAGGCAACGGGCGAGCCGCTGCAGATCGTCGGCCTTGATCTCGATGTAACCGAGCGACGTACGACCCAGGACGCTCTCATTCAAAGCGAAAGGCGTCTACGCACGAGCGAGGAGCGCCTTGCCTTCGCCCTCGACAGTGGCAGCGATGGCTTATGGGACTGGAACATCACCACGGGGCAGGTTTGGTACTCCGACCGCTGGTACACCATGTTCGGCTACGAGCCAGGAGAGGTCGAAGCTCACATCAACACCTGCATGGGGCTCACTCACCCCGACGACCTGAAGCAGACGCTGGCGCTTGTGGCGGAGCATTTCGAACAGCGATCTGCCATGTACTCCTCCGAGCGCCGCATGCGCACCAAGTCTGGCGACTACACCTGGGTTCTATCACGTGGCAGAGTAGTGTCGCGGGACCCGCAAGGCACACCTCTTCGTATGGTTGGCACTTACATCGACATCTCGGAGCGCAAAGCATCTGAGCACCGCATCGCCTACATGGCACGCCACGATGCGCTCACGGGCTTGCCCAACCGAACCGTTTTTTACGAGCATCTAGAGCACCGACTGGCCGAGGTTCGCCGCGGCCGAGGCCAGGCAGCGCTGCTATGCCTTGACCTCGATCGGTTCAAGTCCGTCAACGACACACTTGGCCACCCTGCGGGCGACCAACTGCTCTGCCAGATCGCCACGCGCTTGCGCGCAAACATTCGCGACGGCGATGTCGTGGTACGGCTCGGCGGCGACGAGTTCGCGATCATCGTCTCGCACGTAGACCACGTTCACCAAGTCAGCTCGCTAGCACAGCGTATGATCGATGCGGTAGGCCAACCACTCGATCTTGGCGGGCATCTTGTGACCGTCGGCGTCAGCATTGGGATCGCTCTGTCTCCGTCCAACGGCGACACAGCCGAAACCCTGTTCAAGAACGCGGACCTCGCGCTTTATCGAGCCAAGGAGGCAGCACGCGACAGCTACCGCTTCTACGAACCCGGTATGGATGCGGCTATCGAGGCCCGCATGCAGCTTGAGTTGGAGATGCGTGAGGCCATCATGTGTGGCAGCTTTGCGATGCATTATCAGCCTGTGCTGCGTCTGTCTGACCACCGGATCGTCGGTTTCGAGGCGCTGATGCGTTGGCCTCACCCGACACGTGGAATGATTGCGCCTGGTGCATTCATCCCATTGGCCGAGGAAACCGGACTGATTGTCACGCTCGGTTCCTGGGCGCTGCAGGAGGCATGCCGGGAAGCGGCAGCCTGGCCTGGCCATCTACGGATCGCCGTCAACGTCTCTGCCGTTCAGTTCCAGCAGCCGGGGCTTGAAGAGAGTGTCATCTCGGCTCTGTGTACCTCAGGCCTCCCACCCCATCGTCTCGTATTGGAGGTCACAGAGAGCGTTCTCGTCCAGGATGCGGAGGCGGTGATCGCGTGCCTGCACCGCTTGAAAAGCTTTGGCGTTCGCATCGCGCTCGACGACTTTGGTACCGGATACTCATCGCTGAGCTATCTACGTCGCTTCCCCTTCGACAGCATCAAGATTGACCGATCCTTCGTCAGCGAGATCGACGATCCCGCTGCTGCAGCGATTGTCCGAGCTGTGGTGGGTATCGCGAAGCAACTTGGAGCAACCGTTACGGCGGAAGGCGTTGAGACCGAGCATCAGCTTGAGCAGGTATGTTTAGAGGGCTGTACGGATATACAGGGTTACTTTATCAGCTGCCCAATGCCAGCAGACGACACCAAGGCTTTCATTAGAGAGAACCTTTTCACAGGCACGCAAGCTGACTTGCGTGATATCCACCCAAACCAAACAAAAGACACCATCAGCAGCGAGCGGCTTGCGGGATGTCCGAGGCGGGATCCTCGATCTGCCCGATCAGGCGCTCAATGTGGAAGGGATCCTGCAGCGCAATCAGGCCGTACTCAGGCAGGTGATCACGGATCGCGTTGATAAGATGGGCGCGCTGGCCCATCGGGAGGTCGCGAGCCCGGAAGATCCCTGCGGCGGCCTACATGGCCTCGCATTTCACGGCCACTAACAGCATGGTCGGGCGCTTTGCCGCCTCGAAGATCGCCTCGGCATCGGCGGCATCGTTCTTCTGCCGCTTAGCGACCGGCTTCACCTAAGCCGGCGCCATCAGCTTTACCCTGTGGCCAAGCTTGCCGGTCTCTCGACCCCAGTGATGCGCGCTGGGGCAAACCTCCGTTGCTGCGAGGCAGGAAGCTGAATGGCGAAGTATGCCAATATTTGATCGCGCCGCAGCTGCTTGCTGAAGGCCGGAACACTGGAGGCATTTGCCCCATGCGCCTGGAAAACGTTCCTAGCCAAATCCAGGCCGATGATATTAACCTCTATCACGGACTCCTCCCCGTGGTGGCTCTCAACACAACCAACTTGGCTCATCTATGCCGCCGAGAGACGTCCACCCCATTATTGGAAAACCACGACCGTCACCGCAGGGCTGCGCCTGTCCGAGAGCGCCGCGCCGTTCGTGCTCGACGGGCCAATCAAACGCGACGCCTTCCAGGATCACGTCGATCGTGTCTTGGTGCCCGAACTCACCCCCAGTGACAGCGCGGTCATGGACTAACTCGGCAGCCACGAGGGTACGGCCGTGCGGGCAGCAATCAAAGCGGTCGACGCTCGACGGCTGTTCCCCCTCCGTAGTACCCACTTCAACACCACCAAGATGGCGTTCTCGAAACTGAAGGACCCGCCGCGCAAAGCTGCCGAACGCGCCGTCGAGGGACTCTGGTCGACAATCGGACACCTCGTCGACACCGTCACGCCAGACGAGGGCCTCCAGTTTTCTGTTCCAGCAGGATATGAGCCAAATAGGCGAGAAACGCTTTTTTGTTAGAAACTTACCATAAGATACTGAGCCCCTCTGCCACTGTTGTGACCGGAACGCGGATCCGGTGCAGCGCAGATGCACTTTGTCAAGCGCTCTGTGACGAGAAGTGAGTTATTCGACACATCATGGACTACCGAAAGGAACCGAATGCAATGCCAAATACCAGTGATGCGGCAGTACGTTACGAGCATTTCCAGACACTTGCAGACGAGACCAGCATCGGAGCTTCCCAGAAAAGCATCCTTCCGGTGTGAAACAGACGCCAGCCGATTCGCCTTGCCAAATTCTTCCGACGAAAGTCCAAGCTGCGCCGCAATCTGATGCTGGAGCATTTCACTGCGGCTTGGTAGAAGAGAGCTTAGATTCCTCATTGCGTCGGAGGAAGCGGACGAAGCAGCTTCAATCAGGTTCGGCTAACGTCCTGTCATATGAAATCAGCATTCCGAAGTTGAAGCCCGCACGCGTACAGCGGATTGCATGCGAAAGCGTGGCCATATCGCTGCAAAATCTATCGCATGTTAACGGATCATAAAAAGTCTCACATTGAAGTGAACGAAGCAATCTAACGCTGCTTTGGAGGTTTTGGTGGGAAGGGTCGGGACAGATGTGGCGAAAGGCTCGCAGATCCAATTGCAGGCTTCGATCGACGCGTCGGATGTCATCGGGCGTTGGGACTGGGACATCCCCAACGATCTGCTATACGCAGATGCGACGGTTGCCCTGCTCTTTAGCGTTGATCCTGCGACGGCGCAAGGTGGCGTTCCGTTAAGCCTGTTTCTTGCAGGAATTCATCCGGAGGACAGGGCAAAAACGGCGGAGGTTATTGCGATAAGCGCAAGGGCGGGCCGCTCTTACGTACAGGAATATCGAGTCTACTCGGCGGACGGAGCTATGAGGTGGGTCTTAGCACGCGGCCTTATACATCTGGACAAGACAGGTCGCCCCCTGCGGGGCACCGGTTTGCTGATTGATATTACGCCGAACCGGGCTGATGAGGCCGATCATTCAACCAAAGGGGCTGATAGCTTAGCAAACCCGTTGGAGGAGGCTGCCGAACATTGCCTTGCTGCCCGACACGCAATACAGAAACTTTCCGAGCCATTACTTAAGAACATGACCGACATGTTGCTACTTGAGATCGGACGTCGTCTTTCGAAAACTGCAAATCACCAGCGTCGGACGCGCATGAACTGACGCACTGATCAAATTGCAACTCCATTGATAGAAATAGCTCGGACTGTCAGTTAAAGCCTCAGCATTAGAAAGCTAGTCAGTAAATCCTTTTAACGCGTTGAGCCGCGCGACTTACACATGTGCATACGGGGCATTCAAAATTAACAATCACTCTGAGCGAACGCAGAATATACGGCTCTAAGCGAATAAATCACGTGTGCATTCAGATATTTACCTCCCACTTTATCGAACGAAGTTGTCTTAAATCCCCTAAAATCCGCTACCAAATTATGCAGTTGCAATTGTACTGTGTAAGGCCACGTGCGGCCCTCAGAAAGTCAGCAAATTTATAGCACAACTCAGCGACAAATTCTTGCTCAGCGCCGTTCAAACCTCTACCTGTCGCAATTTCAGCGCTACGTGCTCAATATCCGTCTTCTGTCTTCGCTTCAAATCTAGTGGTGCGAGTCTAACACTTGGTGCCCGCGCTTTGCGGCCTGGATGATGCGATCTGGGTCGGCGGTCCAGACGAAGGGCTTCGGGTCGCCGTTGCTCTCGGCGATGAAGCGTTTGATGGCGGCCTGCACCTCGATGAGCGATCCGAACACGCCACGTCGGAGCCGGCGTTTTGCGAGCTTGGCGAAGAAGCCCTCGACGGCATTGAGCCACGAGGCTGAGGTCGGGGTGAAGTGGAAGGTCCATCGCGGGTGGCGGTCGAGCCAGGCACGGACCTTCGGGTGCTTGTGGACGGCATAGTTGTCCAGGATCGCGTGGACGATCTTGCCCGCCGGAACCGCCGCCTCGACCGCGTTGAGGAAGCGGATGAACTCCTGATGCCGGTGGCGCTGCATGCAGCGGCCGATCACCTTGCCCTCCAGCACGTCCAGGGCGGCAAACAGGGTCGTCGTGCCGTGGCGCTTGTAATCGTGGGTGCGCGTCGTTGGCTGGCCCGGCTTCATCGGCAACGGGGCCTGCGTGCGGGCGAGCGCCTGGATCTGGCTCTTCTCGTCGACCGAGAGGACAACGGCATGCGCGGGCGGATCGACGTAGAGCCCGACGACGTCGCGCAGTTTGGCGGCGAAGGCCGGGTCGGTGGAGAGCTTGAATTGCCGGACTCGATGCGGCTGTAGGCCGTGCCCCCGCCAGATCCGCTGCACCGACGAGACGCTGATGGCCGTGGCCTTGCTCATGGCGGCGGCCGTCCAATGCGTGGTCTCGCCGGGTGGTTCTCCTTGCGTTAGAGCCACCACGCGCGCCGCCACCTCCGGCCCCAGCGGCGGGATGCGCGCCGGCCGCGTCTTGTCCCGAAGGAGCCCATCGACGCCCTCCTGCGCGAAGCGGTCCTGCCAGCGCCAGACCACCGTCTTGGACACGCCCGCCTCACGCATGATCGCATGCGTCCCCAACCCATCGGCGCTCAGCAGCACGATGCGGGCGCGCCAGACGTGCTTCTGCGACGTGTTTCGATCCGCAACGAGTGCTTCGAGCCGAAGACGATCCGAGGTGGAGAGCGTGAAAGAGATGCCACTGCGCATCCCGCCAGACTCGCAGGATGGGCCACAAACCAAAACCCTACGCGGACTCAACCGTCAGGGCTCAACCACTAGCCGGTTCGATACTGCCTGAGACTGTAAAGCAGCCCATTCCAAGCCAGCCGGTTAGGTCACCCGTATAAGTAGTCATAAAGTCGAACGGGTCCCTTGATAGATTAGGTTGAGCGCCGCTCAACTTTTTGTACGGCAACAGACTCAATCAGCCACAGCCGGAATGCTTACTCATCCTAGGGAGAATTCCGCTCATTTATTATCACAAAGATTGCTGGCTTCGGATAGCAACAGGTTCGGTAAGCCATGTACCTTCAGAGCCGTTGCTTCGCGAAGCACCACATTGCATTAAGGAAATACTTCTGACTATAATATTTTGCTTGATTTTTGTCCGATAAGTTATGACGCTCGGCCCAGCCTTCGCATGAGGATCATGAAGGCGGCAGCGTAGAGGAATGCCTGAGCCAAAGCGAAGGTCGCCTCAAAATTTTCCCCGAAGGCGGCAGTTGCGGCTAATCCAGCCGAGGAAGCATTTCACGCCCCAACGGCGTGGATGCACAGCAAAGTAATAGGCTCTCCGTCTTCAGTTAATCCAGGCGCTTGACCTGATGACCTTTAAAACCATATCCGGAACGCTAACGGCAATACGTGAACTCGGCCAGCTAGATAGATCGTATCCCTTCGGCGACCTTGCGTACTTACAAGACCAAAACATCCCCTCAGCTAAGCTTGGCGATAATCTCTTCAGACTGAAGCTTTTTTCGTGCCGTGACAACATTCTGCATATAGCTCGGAGCCATAACGCCAGGAGGACCACAACCGATGGCTAGATAAAACGCCCGTAGAAATACAAATGCATTAAGCCCAGATTTTTCAGTAACCGGGACGCATCCGTTTCGAGAACCGCTCAATAATGCCGCAGCAGACCTTTATGCCATTCTCTTGAACAGTTCGTTCCTTGGCCGCTTTGCAAGCCTCCGCAACGGTTGGAGAATGGAGAAGCGTATTGAGGCATCGGCTGGCGCGAGAGGGTGTGAAGCGTCTGCGTGAGAGCGTCATACCTACCCCAAGACGACGAAGACGCTCACCCTCGTCGAAATGGTCGAAGGCGACCGGTACGATGAGCTGCGGAACGCCAGCAGCCAGCCCCTCCGCGACAGTGCCAATCCCGCCATGATGGATCAGCGCGGCGGAATATGGGAGCAGTGCACTGAGAGGGGCGTAGGCCGCTCTGAACACGCTGGCTGGAAGATCGTCGGGGATCTGGCCGTTCTGAGGCGCCAGGAGAACCCCGCGACGTTCCATCCGCCTACAGATGGCGACGGCCGTCTCGAAAAAACGCCCTGCCTGTCTCATCGCGGAGCCGTAGGTGAAGACCAAGGGAGGCTCACCGCCTTCAACGAACGCAGCAAGCGATGGTGACAGCGTACCGGCATCGCCGAAGGTATCGACGCGAGGAAATCCGGTCTGGACTGTGCGATGTGGCCAGTCATCCTGTGGCGGGGCGAACCAGCTCGGGACCATGAGGATGATGCGCTGAGGCGAGTGCCACCATGTCCTTAATCGATCCACGGCAGACAGATTGAACTCAGCCCTATATGCGTTGACCGCGGGAAGAGAGACGGGATTGAGCACGTATTTTTCGGCTCCAAGCTGGATCGAGTGCGTGAGACGATTCGGGAGCCAACGGGGAAGCGGCAGTCCTGGGATGATTGGAGGTGCATGCCGGCTCCGAAAGATGAAAGGAGCGAGGTGAACCGTGATCACGTCGAGCCCAAGGCGATCCTGAGCGATACGTGCGCCTAAGCTGAGTGTTGAGGCGACGACCAGGATCGGGCCCCGTTCTGCCTCCTGGCCTAGGAAGGCGTCAACGACCGGCATCAGTTTCAGCGCGTACCCAAGCAGAAGGGCCGCTCCCTTGCGAGGATGCCAAAGGTTCGGGTCGGCGATGGCCTCATCGTAATCAGCTTGGCTGCCAAGGGGGTGAAACGGCAGTCGCGCTTGCTTCGCCAGCCTCTCAAAATGTCCTGGCGCAGCGAGGAGGACATTGAAGGAGCGTCGGCGCATTTCGATGGCAAGGCCTATGAACGGCAAGACGTCCCCATGGCTACCTATCGAAACGAAAATGACCTTCATTAGAGAGCCTTAAGTAGTAGAAAACCGAGGGCGCAAAATCGGCGATTCAAGGCAAAAAAGCAATTGATATGGCTGAGACCACCTTGGTTATACTATCAATCATCAGGTCACTACAGCATTCCTTCGCTACTTGCGCCGGAAACCGCAAGCCTTTACAGCATGGAAGCAGCCCTTCTGCTGCAGCAGCTTTCTGTAGATCGGCTCGCCATTCCCACAGCAGGCTGCGGATGGCGCTTAAACGTCAGCGGCTCTGTGGAACGTCGGTTCTGGGAGCCAAGCCGCGGATGAAGCTCAGCACCTTCAATCGGTCCTGCTCGACCTCAATCATGGCCCAAAGTTGCAGAAGCTCCGCCGTAGGGTTTCGATCAGGCAATGACAGATCTGAGAACACTTCAACCGGGCAATCGAGTGCTACAGCGATCCGGTTCAATAGCGCTTCCGATTGGTCTGACTCGTACTCAGCGGCATCCCGCTTACACATGTGTAACTCCGATTGTGCGCAACCGGTTTATCGCATCTTTTGGAGGCCATGCAAAATACAACCTGAGTTAGAACATTTCGCGTTTGATCCACGTTGATTACTTAAGCTATCCTGCCAGTATCCAACCAGTTTCGGACAGAATGGACGGTGCAGAAATGGAAGACGACGAGCGTTTCAACGAGATGGCAGAGGCTTGTTTGTCGGCGCATGAGGCCGTCATCGAAGCAGGCACCCCTACGATGATTGCTTTGACACGTGCTCTCTTGTGGCAGGTCGGCCAGGAACTTTCACAAAGAGAGGAACGGCGAAATGAAATTGTTCGCTTAAGTGATGCTAAATAGCAACAACGTAGCACATAGACACGATCTGCTATCGGCTACGCTTCGTATGCGCCGTTAACAATCAGATTAAGGAGTGCCATGCTAACCAGCCTATCACCGCGCCATCCTTAACTTGTGCCCCCCGATCTGCTATCAATCGCGATGCGGCCTCTAGTTGTAATAATTCCTGTAATCGACTAAGGGCTGATGAAATTTCAGCGCAGTCATCATCCAGTAGTGATTGAATACGGCTGATGGTCGAAATTTTCTGAGCTTCAGGCATGTATTTGGCCTTTCACCCAGCCACAGACCCCTGATCTAGCCAGCGTGCCTCGCACAGGGCAAATTAAGAAAACCATCGAATATAAAGATAAATATATACAGATCAGATGACGCCAAAACCGCGACTGCAAATAGTTCTGTATTGTTCTATTTGAAACTGCATTAGTTTCGGTTAAATACTGATAATCCGCCTTAGCCTACAGATCGGGCCGTCAACCTTGCGGCTCCTCGTGCTCGCTCACGCGAGCCGCGTTTCGAACCATATTAAGAATGCGTTCACGCTCTTTAGGATCTACCACACGTACAAAAGCCTCAATGAGATCCACGCAGTCTCGCGTCAGCCCAGTCTCCGGCGCATGGCCGTCATGATTGGCTTCTTGGGTATGTTTCTCGGATTCAGCTGGATGGAGGAAGTCCGCTACGGAAAGATCCAGCGCCTTTGCAATTCTTGATTGAAGCACTGAGCCATATGACGAGGTGACTTCAGCGGTCTGATTCGGCAAACTTGTACTGTCTTTGGCAAACACATCGGCTTCAGCCGAACTCAACTTCCGGCCCATGCGGCCCTCCAGCGCAACTTTTGATTGAATCACGTTTAGCGATGTATTTTGCACCATCTCGTAGTAATTTTCTACCGGTATAGATTTACTTAGGTTTCGCTTATATTGTCGTATTGGATCGAACCTTATCAGATTCTGGAGACGCGTGTGGGGCGTATTCAAACGCGCGGGACGCAGGTCTCGCAGATCATGTTGCAACAGGCGCTCGACGCTTCAGACCTGATTGGACGATGGGAATACGACGTTGCGAAGGATCTCGCGTATGCGGACGCACTCGTTGCACTCGTGTTCAATATCGACCCCACAGCGATGGCTGCCGGCGTGGCGCTCGATGTGTTCCTTGCCGGGGTGCATCCCGAGGATCGTGAGCGTTTTGCCGACGAGATAGTGCGCAGTATGATGACGGGAATTTGCTGCACGTTCGAGTACCGAGTTTGCTCTGCTGACGGCGTTGTACGTTGGGTTCTGGATCGTGGGCGTATCACCTTGGACGAGGCAGGGCGGCCTCAGCGTGGAAGCGGTGTGCTAATCGACATCACACAATCGCGTGTTCGTGACCATGAGGCGAATCCCGTTCCAGACTTTAAGCATCAGCACCCCTTGGAACGGGCTGCCGAGCATTGCCTCGCGGCGCAGGAGGCAATCCACGAGCTTCCTGAGCCTCTCCTGCACCGGATGAGCGATATGCTGCTGCTTGAAGTCGGACGAGCGTTGTCGAAGCTTACGGATGCCCGACGTCGCGGCTCGATGAACTAACTCTGAAACTTTATAGAGCCGCTTCCAGTCAGGTTGGGTCAAAGGCATCGTACCCTGCGGCTATCAGGTAATTGCGGCACTCATTCGGCGTGAAGCGTCCATGGACCTGCGCGAGCGTGTTGCAGAGTTCTGCGACCGTGCAGGCGGCCTGGGCACCCAAATTGGCCTTGAGCTTGGCACAGGCGAGTTCGGTCAGATTGAAATCTCTTAGCGGTCTTTCGTTTAGGGCGAATAGACCGAGAGGTAGAGCAGGCGGGCACCTGCAGAAGCGATGCGCTCGCGGATGCCGCTGACGTTGTGGGCGGACAAGTTGTCGAGCACGACCGTGCTACCGTGCTTCATGGCCGGCACCAGGGCCTTTTCGGCATAGCGGCCGAAGCGGACCCCGGCCATCAATCAGTCGAAGGGCGGTCTCGTCGTCAGGCTGCTGACAGGCAGCCCCGCGGTTGTTGTTTTACTTCTTCTTAAGTGCCGTTAAGCTATTTGCCCGCGACACGAAGGCGCCCCTGTGGGCTAGCCGGGGCTTCGCTTTCGGCACGCCAGCCCGATTGAACCGGAGCGGTCGCGACCTGGTTTCTTCCGCTATGTTTGGCTCGATAGAGTGCCGTGTCGGCTGCCTTGACGAGGTCAGCGCTGTTGCTTGATGTGCTCGGCAGAGAGGACACCCCTAGCGACGCCGAGACCTTCGCACCATGGGCCCCGGACAGAGCCTCGATCCGCTCTCGGATTTGTTCTGCCTTGAGCGCTGCATCCTCGAGGCTGCAGTCGGGGAGAAACACGATCAGTTCTTCGCCACCGTAGCGACAGGCCACATCGGTCTCACGGAGCGCTCCGACGATCGCAGCCGCCGCTTCCCTCAGAACAGCGTCACCTGTCGCATGACCGTGCTCGTCATTGAGGCGCTTGAAGTGGTCGAGGTCGATCATGATCACCGAAACCATCCGCCCCTCGCGCTCAGCGATGCGGACATATCGATCGAGACTGTCCTCCATGTAGCGTCGGTTATAGAGGCCCGTCAGTGGATCGCGGAGCGCCTGGTTGCGCAGCTTCTCGCGCAGAGCGATGTTGGACAGGGCGAGCGACATCGCGTCCCCGAGCGCCGAACTCAGCGGCAGGATGTCAGCGAGGCGTTTCTCTGCGTCCAAACCATGCGCAAAGATCTGAAGAAGACCAAGGTTCTCACCCCGCGCGACCATCGGTATTTCGAGGGCGGCGAGACCGGAGACATGATGCTCACAGCAAAGGGCTCTGGAGCCGCCACGGTTGATGTGCGGCTTGCCGCGCTTCATGGCCCAGCACTGGTTGATCGCGATCACCTCCGGCGGGGGCGATCCATCTTCGCATGCCCAGGAGGTCGAGAGGACGAGGCGGTCGCGCGAATTGTTGAAGACATAGAGCGCGCCGCTGAACCCGCCGATCAACTCGCCAGCGGTGGCGCGGAGGACTGCGTTTGCATCGTGATGATCGGCAGCGCTCTGGAGCATATCCGTCATCTCGAACAGATGGCCGATCTGTGTTCTGGAAGCGTCCATGTCCGTGATGGCCGTCGCCCGGGCCTGGGCATCTCGCGCACTTGATCGGAATGCGAAGATCATCACTCCGGCAATAAGGATCTGCGAGAGCAACACGATGCTTTTGCCGATCTCAATGCGCGTCTCGTGATCGGCGAAGTGCGAGTTCCAGTCGGCCAGGAAGGCATCGAACGCGCGACGCATGGTGCCGATCAGAGCCGCACTCCTGCGCTCCCTGAGCAGGGCCTGAGCCGCCTCCAGCTTTCCGGCACGGACGAGTTCGAGTGTATCCGTCCAGATGGCTTCGAGCGACTTGATGCTGGCGTCGGCGGAGGCGCTGGTCCCGTCGGGCATCTTTAGGAAAGGATCGAGGCGAGCCAGATACGTATCGCGACGGCTATGCAACGCTTCGAAGGCGCGGCTGTACTCGCTGTATTCGCTGTCCCGGTCGCTGAGGGCTCTGTTGAGGACGTAGGCTTCCGCGTCCATGAGCGCTTCCTGGGCGATGCGCATCTGCCGCCCGCCTTCGCGCAGATCGATGAGAGCCTGCTGGTGCCGGTTGGTGTAAAAGAAGCCTGAGAGCACGATCGTGATCATGACCACGACGAGACCAACCTGAGCGACAAGGCGATGCCGGACATTGCTGCGCCGGGTGCTTGCCGTCGCGACACCCGCTTCGCGCTCACTCAGTGCCATTGCCGGTCCTATGATGTTGGAACCGACACGGATCGGCACGCCGGAGGGAGAAGGGCCCCAAGCTCCTGTTTCCGCGTGAAAAAAGATGGCTAAGAAAAAGATTTTTCCAGCCGGCGCGTTTCGAGCGGGGGGGGGTAGCTCTCGCTAGGCCCCAGCGTAATCGCGTTTGTTTTGGCGATTATATCGTTGACATATACGACGTGCGAAGTGGCCAGTAACGAGTTGAAATCGCCATTTGCCGCATTAGATGTTAGTGCGGTTGCGATGCTCCTCGTGTAGGATAGAACAATCGCGGCCCTCTGATTGGCGCCCCGCGCTTGAGAGACAAATTGCGCTCCCGCCTTTTATGTGTGGAGAGCCGCTGTGCCACGTTATTACTTCGACATCCACGACGGCGTATCGCTTCGTGATGAAGAGGGGATTGAACTTACCGATCTCAATGCAGTGGCGCGGCATGCCAAGAAGGTTCTACCTGAGATAGCGGCCGATGAAGTGTGCAAGGACGGCGAACACCAAGCTTTCTCTGTGCTGGTGACTGACGAAGAGGGGCACCCTGTCTACTCAGCCGCCGTGACCTATACAGGCACGTGGCTGATCCGGTAGCGTCTACTTTGGAGTTGTCGGGACTTTTGGCTTCGCGATCCGCTTAAACGCTGCATCGAAGTCCGCTTCATCCTCGCTGGCCCCGGCCTCACGCGCCCCTTCGACGAACCTGCGCTTCTGCTCCTCAGGCGTCAGCTTCTGAGCGCCGAGCTTGGATGGACGCTTGGGTTCGGCCTCTGGCTCGTCCAGCATCACCCTTGTTTCTTTGATCAGCGCCTTGGTGAAGTCGTCACGCGCTTGGCGCTTTAGCTTGAGGGCGTTGAGGATCATGGACTGGCTCCGGAACGGAGGCAGCAAGCTGGGCGGGTATGGCTAACGACCCATGAACGTCAGCGAGTTCGCGTTTGCGACAGGACCGGATGGCTTGGGGTCGGCTCTCCTGAAGGAAACGGTGCTCAATCATGGCGCGTATTGCAACGACGATCTGGCCGAGTACCTTGTCGCGACGGCGGCCGATGCTCCGGAAGTCGAGGCAATCCAGGTGCCGGATGAGGATACCGAGGTGAATGCACTTGGCCTGAAGAGCTTGGGCGAACTCGGCAACATTGGTGACAACACCGCCATCGCGAACGCCCTCTTTCATGCATGCGGCCGTCGCTTCAGGCGCCTACCAATCCGAGCCGAAGGCCACTTCTGATGATGGTCCGGCGAAGTCCATTTTCAGGATAGGCTTGTCATCCCTTGTTCCGCCGTATCGCGACCAAGTGCGTGACGGTCGTTTCGGTGGCCTGTGGATCGCTCTTTGGCGTGGCTAGCCGCTTTCTGGCGAATACGGATCTTAGTGCCATCACCGATGGTAGGCCCATCACCACCGCGGCTCGACATATGGCTGCTTACGGGCAGGTTTGGATGGCGAGGACTGACCGATTTAGGTTGGGACCCGGCCGTCCGCTCTACGACCGGGTCGGGTGGGGAGCAGACCTCAGCCCGGCGGTCCGAAGCGGACATTCTGTCCTGCGCCTTTCAATGGACGCTATTACCTTGCGCAGGTGATGTGGTGCTTTGAGCGAGCAATATGCCCGCCGTAAGCAGTGCATTCCGCAATACAGGCAGCATTTCCTTTGCATGATCCTGCTCAATGAGCCCGTGTGCGACTAGTAAGTAGTTGGCCACGAGTTCCAATGCAGAGCCTGACGGCGTCGAGGGGTGCGAAGGCGGTGGAACGAAGCGCGCAAGTGTGCCGTAGGCGGTCAGAGGATCAAAGGTACCAGCACTGAGTTCGGTCATAGAGCCGAGATAGCCTAAAAAGGTGCTCCCCGGTGGTCCAAAGGACGGGACAGCTCCGATCATCACCCACGTATAGCTCTTATCAGGGCGCTGTAGCCGGAGGCGAATGCTGAACTCGCTCTGCTGCTCGTGCGCCTTGCGAAGAAAGCCAACTGCGATCTCATAATCATCAGGATGGACACAGCTGAACCATCCATGCCCAACAACCTCGGTTGCTGCTTGCCCAGTGAACACAGTCCATTCGTAACTTACGTAGCTTACGCCGCCGTCAAAATTTGTTACGAAGATCATATGACGCTCCTTAGCTTCAGTTCCAATGCGACGCTGAAGCCTCTGCGCCAAAGAGGAATTATATCACGATTTTATTTAGAAAGTCGAACAGACTTCGTGCAAGCACTCTACGGACAGGCCGGAGTTATTTTTCCAGGGAACAATTTTTTCTGGATACGATTTAGAATTCGATATGGAAGAATCAGATAAGCGTGTTGCAGCACTCCTCCAGCGAATCGCTCACGAAATTGGTGTGCCTGTGCAGCAGTTCTACCATGACAGCACGCCTTTGGATGCAAGCGAGTGCTTGAGCCTGTGGTTCAAGATAAGGACGCAGGAAGGGCGCTACCGCGCCCTTCAAGCCCTCCGCGCAATTGTTGAAGATGAAACCTGAATGCAGTGCGGTTACGGTAGTTGTTCGACCCGAACCGACTGTCCGACGTCAGCACCTGTGGGACAGATTGAGGGTCTTCACGAACGGAGGATGGCTGGTTCATCGTAGCCCCTGAGGAGCGAAGACGAAGCAGACATCCGGACCGGCCAAGAAGCCGGCAGAAGCGGTGATCAAGGACATCCGTCGGGCCACACGTCGGCAGTTCTCGTCCGAGGAGAAGATCCGCGTGGTTCTGGAAGGCTTGCGTGGCGAGGACAGCATCGCCGAGTTATGCCGACGTGAGGGGATCGCCGCCTCGATGTACTACGGCTGGTCCAAGGAGTTCCTGGAGGCTGGCAAGAAGCGCCTGTCGGGCGATACGGCTCGTGCGGCCACCACGGATGAGGTGCGGGATCTACGTCGCGAAACGGGGGCGCTGAAGGAGGTCGTAGCTGATCTCGTCCTGGAGAACCGTCTGCTTAAAAAAAGCATGAGCGGGGCTGGGGGCGACGAGGCATAAGGTACCCGGCCCCCGAGAAGCTGGAGATCATCCGACTCGTCGAGCAATCCCACCTGCCGGTGCGTGCCACCCTGGACAAGCTCGGCATCACGCGCTCGACGTTTTACCGCTGGTACGACGCTTACCAGCGCGGCGGCCCCGAGGCGTTGAGCGACCATCCCTCGCGGCCGAGCCGGGTCTGGAACCGCCTACCTGCGGAGATCCGCGAGCAGATCGTTGCCCTGGCCTTGGAGCAGCCTGAACTCAGCCCGCGTGAACTGGCGGTACGCTTCGCCGACGAGCGGGGCTACTTCGTCTCGGAAGCGACCGTCTGCCGGCTGCTCAAGGCTCAGGACCTGATCACCAGCCCGGCCTATATCGTCATCAAGGCCGCCGACGAGTTCCACGATAAGACCACCGCTCCCAACCAGCTTTGGCAGACGGACTTCACCTATCTGAAGGTCGTTGGCTGGGGCTGGTACTACTTGTCGACCGTATTAGACGAACCGAAGGACCGCGTAGCGACTTCTCGCGCTACATCGTCGCCTGGAAGCTGTGCACGACGATGCAGCCCAGCGACGTCACCGCCACGCTCGACCTGGCGCTGGGTGCGGCTGGACTCGATCAGGCGCGGGTGATGCAGCGGCCACGCCTGCTCTCCGACAACGGGCCGAGTTACGTCGCCAGCGACCTGGCTGACTGGCTCGGCATTCGGGGCATGACCCACATCCGCGGTGCGCCATGCCATCCTCAAACGCAGGGCAAGATCGAGCGTTGGCATCAGACGCTCAAGAACCGCATCCTGCTCGAACACGCCTACTTGCCCGGCGAGCTGGAGACGCAGGTTGCCGACTTCGTCGAACACTACAACCATGCCCGAGCCCATGAGAGCCTGAGCAACCTCACGCCCGCTGACGTCTACTTTGGACGCGGCGAAGGGATCCTGGCCGAGCGCGAACGCATCAAGCGCCAGACCCTGATGGATCGCCGCTTGCGCCACCACGCGCAGGCCGCCTAACCTCTCACCCCAGATGGACCAGAACCTCCGCTCCTGAACACCGCAGACTGTCCCAAATCATCTGACGACGGACAATTCGCATGACGGTCTGCCCCTGGATGTGTTGAGGCTCAACCACCAAAGGAGCCTGCCTTCTCTAGTATGAGGCTAGCGCCTGTCCCCGAGACCGGCGCGACCGCCCGGCGGACTTATCAGTTTGCTGACTCGCTTCTTCGGGCCATACGAAGCAAATCATCCTATGCGAAGGACATTAGGCCAGGCAGCGGCTATGTTTGGTCATCGTCGATACTGAATCAGCGAGTCGACGAATGAGAGATGCGTGCGCTCCCGCTTTTGCCAGGGAGTGCCGTGCGATGGCCGACACATCTCAAATCAATACGAATGTCCTTAGCGAACCAAAGCCACCGATCTACCGTGCGATCATGGTTGCTCCGAGCGGCACCGTCGTGAATGCGGCGCGGCTTGTCGCGGAAAACGACGACGAAGCTCGCGAACGAGCCAAGGCGATGGTGGACGGTGACGCTGTCGAGTTATGGGACGGCGTACGCTTCATCGAGCATTTCCCGCCCGTCGATTAGAAGGCTGAGTGCCGAAGGCTCTACGGCCTGGAGCTATTCGAGGTTCTGCCGGAAGGGCGGGATTTTGCGGAGGATCTCCTTCGTTTCGCTGAAGAGAGCCCAGCTTCGGGCGATTTCTATTCGCAATTCCCAAATAAATGAACCGAATGAGGAACGTATCCGTGATATTGGGGGGCACATACTTGCTAGCCGGGCCGATAACGCTTGACATTCACTTGCCGAAGCGAAGTAGAAGCCATGGCACGATGTGCCGATCGCAAGGTTGCAGGGGCCAGTCTCAGACCCACTCTTATGCGACTGCCTCTTGAATTTCCGCGATCACTTGAGATGTGGTAGCCGATATTTTTGTAGATCAATCGGTCTACATGGCTGCGCTTAGCCTACACAGGGACGTGGCTAACCCGGCCGCCGACCGACGTCCCCAACGGGTCCTGGTTGGCGGGAATGTCCGATAGACTACCCAGCGCGACAGGCTATCCTGTGTGAATGTGTCGGCATCACACATGTTTAGTTTCATGACATTGTCGGTAATTCGAAGACAGGGGCCGGCATCTGGGAGAGACGTGCGCTTCCACCTGCAACGCAGTGTGAAGCGGCCATGCACTCAGCTTCCAACGACAAGCCTTTGACCATGCTCATCCGCAAACTGGAGAGCATCGCGCCCCTGTCCGACGAGGAACGGGAGGCCATTCACAGTTTGCCTACCAAGATCCGTGCTCTTCAGGCTGGCCAGACCATCGTGCACGAAGGCGACAAGCCTTCACAGTGCTGCCTCATCGTTGAAGGCTGGGCCTGCCGCTTCAAGATCCTTGGAGAGGGGCGCCGTCAGATCTTCTCATTCCACATCCCAGGCGACATTCCCGATCTACAGAGCTTGCACCTGCACACCATGGATCACAGCCTCGGGACGATAACCGAGGCCACAGTGGTCCTCATTCCGCACGATCAAATGATGGATCTGACAATGCACTTCCCGCGTGTCGGGGCGCTGCTCTGGCGGGACACGCTGATCGACGCGGCCGTTTTCCGCGAGTGGATGGCTGGAATAGGCCGGAAATCGGCTTTCGGTCGGATCGCGCACCTGTTCTGCGAGATGTACGTGAAGCTGGAGGCGGTCGGTCTTGCGGGAGACAACCGCTGTCCCTTGCCGATCACGCAAGCCGAACTTGGCGATGCGCTGGGGCTCACGACCGTTCATGTGAACCGAACCCTACGGGCGATGCGGGGCCAGGGCCTGATCACCCTGCGGGGCAGCACCCTCGTCGTCCACGCTTGGAAGGAGCTGTGCCAGTCCTCAGAGTTCGATCCCGCCTACCTCCATCTCGCAAAAACGGCTTGAAAGATGCGCCTACACCTCCAGCCTGTGCAGGTCGCGACGGACAGCAATGACACGGAAAGCCATCTGGTTTTTGCCGATGGCTTCCTCGTGGCGATCCTCGTGCAACTCTCCGAGCAGCACGAACACGAGGCAGGGAAGTGGTTTCTCGAGGCTGGGTTCGGCCGCGTTCATCATCAGAACGCGCCCAAGTTCGCGAACCTCGACGTGGCGCAGGACTGGATCGAGCGGCAACTCACCAACACGGTAAGGCTCAACTCGTGACATTAGGTTGAGGCTCGCCCGCTCCCGCAAGTGGGGCTTCCAAGATGATGGATGAAACTACGATGCAACGGTGCGGATGAAGCTGAGCACTTTCAGACGGCCCTGATTATGCTCGATCCTGGCCCAAAGCCGCAGAAGCTCGACCGTCTGGTTTCGGTCAAGCGTTGACGGATCTCCGAACGCTTCGACTGGGCAATCGAGCGCCTCAGCGATCCTGTTCAATAGCGATTCCGTTCGATCTGCATCGTACTCAGCGGCATCCCGCTTACACATGGGTAACTCCGATTGCGCGCAATCGGATTACCTCATCCTATTGAGACCGGTCAAACTGCAACCACAAATGAACACCGGCGTTTAACCAGCATTGACTACTTAGGTTATCCCATAAAATCTAATTGGTTTGGGCAGGGGGGAGGCCGGGCAGAAATGGAAGACAACGAACGTTTCAATGCCATGGCTGAGGCTTGCCTTACTGCTCATGAAGCGGTGGCCGACGTTGGCACTCCAGCGATGTTTGCTATGACGCGTGCCCTATTGTGGCAGATTGGACAGGAACTCGCTCAACGGGAAGCCCGCCGGGAGGAGATGCTGCGTCATTCCGAAGCCGCATATAGCGAGCCTAGCAAGTTTTCCGCCACGCGGAGCTGATGCAGTGAGGCTATGCGCTCGCAGTCATAATTGATCGCACGCTGACATTAGATTTTATGAGGTCCGCCCGCCTCCCGAACAGCAGCCTCATACATGCGATTATGCGAATGGCGGCCCCCTCGTGTACGCGAGGTAGCGCCTACTAGGGCCTGTCGTCGCCTGAACAGATTGGCTGGGCTTGCGTTTTCGTCTCTCTGATGGAGGAGGGACGATGCTGAGCGACGCGCAATGGGCTGATCTGGAGCCTCTGGTTGAAGCCTGCCGGCCCAAGGCCAAAACGCCTCCGCAGGATCTGCAGCGCACGCTCTCGGGCATCCTTTGGCGGCATCAGAACGGGGCCAAGTGGCGGGCCATTCCCGAGGAATTGGGACCCTGGTGGCGGGCCGCCCAGATATTCATCCGCTGGTCGCGTGCCGGCGTCTGGGAGCGGCTTCTTCACCTCGTACAGGAACGCGGCGTCCAACTCGGCATGGTGTTCCTCGACGGCACGAACGTGCGGGCGCACCAAAAATGCGGGGGGAGCCGCCAAAAAGGGGGATCTGCGGCCGAGCGAGACGCTCGTGAAGCTCTTGGCCGCTCGCGTGGCGGCTATGGCACCAAGGCTTGCGTGATCGCCGACGGGCGGGGCCGCGCCACCGCCTTCCGGCTGGCGCCCGGTCAGGCCCATGAACTCCCTCACGCTGTTCCCCTGCTCGACCAACTGCCGGGGGTGCCCAAATGGGTCGTGGGGGACCGCGGCTACACCAGCCACGTCTTTCGCGAGCACATCTGGGGTATGGGCGCTCGGGCTGCGATCCCGCCTCAGCGCCACGAAGCGCCCGTGGCCTGCCCGGATTGGATCTACAACAACCGCAATCAGGTCGAGCGCCTCTGGGCCAGGCTCAAAGAGTGGCGCGCCATCGCCACCCGCTACGAGAAGACCGCCGTCAGCTTCATAGGCGTCCTCTTCCTCGCAGCCGCCCTCGATTGGCTCAAGCGATGACACGCCCTAAGGGTGGGGAGCACACCCTGGCCCCCGGCCCTGAAGTTGACGCTCCGCCTCCGACCCAACCTTGCTGTAGAACCCAAACGGAGCTTAGCTCTGAAGCAGACGTTTAGATCGCAGTCGAAACATCCGATGCCGTTGCCGCTCGCCTACAGCGCCACGAAGGGCGCCTCGAGCAACATGGTGCGAGCCTCGCCCAGTTGCTGTCCGATAGAGGCACCCGCGTGAACGGCGTCCTACCGGGGCCGATCTGGACGCCCTTCATCCCCTCCGGGATAGACCAGGACTCGGTGAAGTCGTTCGGTTGGAAGGTGCCGTTCGGACGCCCGGGCCAGCCGGCCGAGCTTGCCTCAGCCTACCTGATGCTAGCGTTGGACAAGAGCAGCAATACCCCAGGTCTCTGGTCACCGTGGCGGGCAGGATGCCCGTCCTCTGATCGGCGTCATTTCCCAGGGGCGGTCATTTCGACCGTCCCCCCATTTGTAGCCTACTGGTCGGGTCCGAAGGTGGGCGGCCCGAGGTGGCGGAGGAAATCCGGCTTGCTGAGGGTCACGCCAGCTGCCCGAAGGATCGCGTAGGCGGTCGTGACGTGGAAAAAGAAGTTCGGCAACGCAAAACCGGTCAGGTAGGCTTGTCCCGTAAAGCGATAGCCGGTGTTGTTGGGAAAGTTGAGCACCACCTCGCGCTTGGCGCTCGATGCTAGCGCGGCCGGATCAACGCTTTCGACGAAGCTGATCGTCCTGGCGCAACGCTCTTTGAGTTGGGCGAAGCTGGCCTCGGTGTCCGGCATGGAAGGCGCTACGATGCCGGCGAGCCGAGCCACCGCGTTCTTCGCACTGTCGGAGGCCATCTGATATTGGGCCGGCAAGGCCCGCATGTCGGGCGCGAGGCGGCCGGCGAGAAGCTCGGCCTCCGGCTTTTCGGACGCCGCCTTGTCGAGCCAGGCGCTCATGTTGCGCAGTCCGTTGACGAAGATCGGAACGCTGACGTCGTGCATGCTGGTGCTCATGGAAGCCAGCTAGGCTGGGTATCCCGATCAGGGCAATGGGATTGCTGGGCGCCGGACACAAAACCAGTCGTCCAGGGGCGGTACGCCTTCGCCCCCGTGCGGTTCGGCACCGGCGCCTCACGTCCCCAATGAGGTTTCGGCCGCACGATTGGCCACGGTCACGTCCCAAGGCGTGGGCGTCGGGAAGATTTCTCTGAGGAACCCGAGGAACGCCTTTACGTGCGGGTTTCCCCGGCGGCTCTCGGGCCACAGGGCGGTGATTGCGTGCCGGTCGACGGCGTGGTCATCCTCCACGATTAAGATGGTCGGGCCTTCGCTCATGCCCCGAAAGTACGAAGGCCGGCCGGCCCGACAACGTGAAAAAGTCCTTTGTCACAAAACGTCACATTGCACCCGGTGGCACGTTTCGCGCGTCATCCCCTGAGATCGCACGACGCCACGTCCCGCGTGTTGCCGCTCACCCAGGACATGACCTTGCCCAAGCTCACGACTTGCGTCGACTATTCCGATCGCGACGCCGCCATCGCTATCAACTCCTACACCACGGTCCTTCGACATCCGAAGGTGCCGCATGAGCTGTTCGCTGCCTACTGGCGGGACGTTCACGGCCCCCTGTGCTCGCGGATCCCCGGGCTCGGCTGGTACGTGCAGACCCACCTCGCGCGCGAGCAGGACGCCCGCCTCTGGCCCGAGATGAAGGGTATCAAGCCCTTCCCGGACTACGAACTGGATGGCGGCGTCGAGATCGGCTTCCACTCCGCCGAGGATCAGGCCGCGTTCAACGAGGCATGCCCGATCCTTTTCGCGGACGAGCAGAACATGTTCGCCGCCACCGTCGCCTACGCGCTGCCGAACGGGTCGACCACGTTGGTTGACCGGGTCGCCGAACCCTCCCCGAACGCCACCGACGGTCTCGACCGCATCCACCTTCATCTCGGCGCCGCCCACGACGATGCTGTAGCGTTCGGAGACCGCGTTGGCCGTCTCGCCCGGGCGCTCGTTGCCGAGGAGCCGGTGCTGCGGGTCCGCCTTCACCTTCCTGAGCCCTACGACAATGCCGACCCGGCCCCCCCGGCGCCCAACGTGGGGCACGAGGTCCCTGCCGAACGCCGCCTCCTCGCCGTCATCGACATCGCGTTCGCCTCGCCCCTGGATCGGAGCATCTTTTACGCATCTGATGCCTTCATCCAGGCCGCCGAGGGCCTAGGCCGGGACGTGGCCCATGCCTCCCCGTTCGCCGTGAGCGGGGTCTATACGTATGTCCGCGACAAGAAGCTGACGCTTGCCGGTTTGCGGGGCAGCCGTCCAGCCCAGCTCATCGAGAAGCTCGGTGCCCGGAACCAGGTTGCTGAGGATGTCCGCCACCTACTGCACACCGGCAAGCTCCTGGGTCGCTGACGATCAAGGCCGGGTAGCCCATAAGGTTATGACTGAATCAGGTTCACTGAAAGAGCGGCTGCTCTCTCCCCATGTCGGCCGTATACGAGGCCGGCAGATGTCGACCCAACCTCGCCGTTAGGCATGCCTTCCCTGGAGCCTGGAAGCGGACGTCACTCCAGATTGAGGCCAGGTAGGGTCATCAATGAAGCCGCGAGCACGTCGACCAGCATGCGGATGCGTTTGATGCGTGTGCGGCCGGGTACGATCAGGAGCGAGAGGGGAACGGGTTCGAGCACAAAGTCCGGTAGGACCTGCTCCACTGTTCCGGCTGCCAGCAGGTCGTCGACGAGCCAGATGTGCGCTGCCGCAATGCCGCGCCCCTGGATCAGCGCCTCGCGGGCGGCCAAGCCGTGATCGACCAGCAGGCTGCCATCGAAGGGAACGAGGAGCGGTGCGCCATCCGGTCCGCGCAGTGGGAGCATCGCACTTCCTGCGACGTTGCTCATACGGATCGATGCGTGCCGTGTAAGGTCCGTGGGCGTCACCGGCCTCTCACGCGTCGCAAGATAGCTGCGGGATGCTACCAGGATGCGGCGCGAATGACCGATGGTTCGGCACTGCATCGTACTATCGGTCAATGGTCCGAGGCGGATCGCAACATCGACCGCCTCCTGGACGAGGTCGATGCGCGTATCGGAGAGGCTGAGGTCGACGACGATCTCCGGGTGGCAATCCTGGATGGCGAAAAGCATTCGGCAAACGTGCCGGACGCCCAAGGCCGCGGTGCAGGACACGCGGATGGTCCCTGTCAGGCCACCTCCGGCGCTCCGCGCACCGTCCGTCGCCTCATCTACCAGCCGCAGAATGGTGCGCGCCTCTTCGTGGTAGTGCCGCCCCTCGTCGGTGAGGGTGATGCGCCGAGTCGTCCGATTGAGCAGCGTGACTCCAAGCGCGCCTTCCAACTCTGCCACGTGCCGCGAAATCGTCGATTGTCCCATTCGCAGGTCGCGGGCGACCGCGGATAGGCTGCCGCGCTCCGCGACGCGAACGAAGCTACGCATTCGCTCCAGGGTAACGCTCGACTTATCCATTCTTCGGCATGATCCTATCCGTTAACGACAGCTACCGGATGGATCGCGCCACGCCTAGCTTCGCGCCTCCTTCCTCTAGTGAGCCGCAAGCATGAAGATCCTCGTCGTCTCCGCCCATCCCGATCCTGCATCGCTCACGAACGCACTGCGCGACGTAGCGGTGGCCGAACTCCAAGCCGCCGGACACGAGGTCCGCATAACCGACCTCTACGCGGTCGGGTGGAAGTGCGCGGTCGACCGCCTCGATTTCCCCGTGTGGTCGGCCGCTTCGCCGTTACGGGTACCAGCTGCCTCCGGCGAAGCGTTCGCGACCGGAAGCCTCACGCAGGACGTCGTCTCCGCGCAAGCAGATCTGCTCTGGGCGGACACCCTCATCCTGGCGTTTCCCCTCTGGTGGTTCTCCATGCCGGCGATCCTGAAGGGCTGGATCGACCGGGTCTACGCGTTCGGCTTCGCCTACGGCGTCGGTGAGCACAGCGAAACGCGCTGGGGAGATCGCTACGGTGAGGGGACGCTCGCGGGCAAGCGCGCGATGCTCATCGTGCTGGCCGGCGGTTGGCCTTCGCACTACGGACCTCGTGGGATCAACGGACCGATGGACGACCTTCTCTTCCCCATCCACCACGGGGTGCTGTTCTATCCGGGCTACGACGTGCTACCGCCGTTCGTTGTGTACCGGGCCGACCGGATGGACGCGGCGACGTTCGCCATGACCGAGATTGCACTGAAACGTAGGATGCGAACCCTGTTCGAGACCTCGGCCATACCATTCCGGCGCCAGAACGGGGGGGATTACATGATTCCGTCGATGGAGCTTCGCCCCGAGGCGCTCGGCGGTGACCCGACCGGCTTTGCCGTCCACGTCCGGTTGCCGGAAGCGGGCGTCAACAAGACAGACCGCTCAAACCAGTAACACCCGGCGGAACAGGACCTGCTTTGATCTGAGCATCCATTTTTTCGCGCAACGATGGACGTTCTGGCGAGTCGTCACGAGGCTCAATAGCGGTGGGCCTGTTTGTCGGAAGATCTATGATGTAGGTCCTGCTAATGCTCTTTTCCTGCAGAGCCATCAGGATCGAAGGACGACCGCCATGAATGACGACGGCGGGGATCCGAATGGATGGGCGGGCATGAACGCCATCGGCGCCGGAGACATTGTCGAAACCATCCCGACAAGCCTGCTCGTGCTCGACAGGGATCTTCGGGTCCAGTCGGCCAATCGCGCTTTCTGCCGGACCTTCGGCGTCACCGTGGAGGACACCATCGGGCAGCGGTTGTTCGAGCTCGGCAACGATCAGTGGGACGTCCCGGCCCTACGTGAAATGCTTGGTACCATCATTCCGAATAACGAGGTCATCGAGGGCTACGAGGTCGAGCACGACTTCCCCAGCATCGGGCGCAAGGTGATGCTTCTCAACGCGCGCAAAGTCTTCCGCCCTGGCGACGGCACCGAGCGCCTGCTGCTTGCCATCGAGGACGTGACCGCGGCGCGGGAGGCGCAACGCGAAAGCGAACGGACTTGGCAACTGGCTCAGAACGTCGTCGACACCATCCGCGACCCGCTTCTGATCCTCGACGGCGACATGCGGGTGATCACGGCAAGCCGCGCATTCCTGCATCTCTTCGACGTGCCCGCAAAGGCCGTCGTCGGGCACAAGCTTCACGACCTGTCCCAGGGTCAATGGAAGGTCGGCAAGCTGCAGGCACTACTGGCGCGGGTGGTTCCGGACGAGGAAGCATTCGACGGCTTCGAGATCGAGGACGAGTTTCCCGGCCTCGGTCGAAGGATCTTCAAGCTGAACGCCCGCAAGGTGCTCAGGCCCGACGATAACCTCACCCGGATGCTGGTGGTCTTCGAGGACGTGACCGCGGCGCGCCTGCTCGAACGGCATCGTGAAATGCTCTCGACTGAGTTAGCCCATCGCATCAAAAACAGCCTGACGGTGATCACCGCTTTCGTTGCATACGAGATCCGCCGGGCGGCCGAACCATGTCAGGAAGGCTACCGGGCCATGCAGGCCCGGATCGGAGCGGTCGCCCAGCTCTACGATGTCATCGCACGTTCGGCGGCGCTTGGGCCGGTACCGATGGATACCTATCTCGACGGCATCGCCGACAGCTTGGCCGCCAGTCTCCTTGGTGAGAACTCGCAGGTCACGATCTCTGTCTTGGCGGAGCCCCTGGCGATCAATCCCGATCACGCGGTCACAATTGGACTGATTGTCAACGAGCTCGCGACGAACGCCGTCAAGTACGCCTTCCCCGACGGCAAGGGCCAGATTGTACTGGGTTTCGACCGGCGTGAGGGCGAGGTTGCCCTGACTGTCAGCGACAACGGCGCGGGCCTCGCTGTCACCGGCGGTGGACCATCTGGCTCAGGGCTTGGCTCGCGCTTCGTTGAAGCTTTCGTGCGTCAGATCGACGGCATCCTGGCGACCGCAACGAACGGCCAGGGCACCACGTTCACGGTGCGCTTGCCGGCATCCATCCTCTCCGACATCCCGGCATAAGGCCGCTGTCCCGGGTTCTTATGGCGTTGGGCTTTGAAGGGTCAGGTCCAGCTTAGCGTTCTCCGTGTCTCGCCCCATCCTGCGGTCGAGGGCGCGCAGCATTGGCGTGACTGTGACGCCGTGAAGGAGGATCGAGATCAGCACGGTCAAGCCGGCTGTGGACCACAGGACATCCGTTTTCTCAAAGGACGCGTGTCCGGTCGCGAATGCCAGGTAGTAGATCGTCCCAAGCCCACGGATGCCGAAGAAGCTGACGACGGCGCGATCCTCGGGGGACCGGCCGCTCCCGATTAGGCCGATCCAGCAGCCCAAAGGCCGGACAACCAATAGGGCGACCAGGGCAAAGGCCACGGCCTCCCAGGTGAGTGCCTGGAGCAGCCCGCCACCCACGAGCACGGCACCGAACCCCAGGAGGAGTACCATCATAAAGAGGCGTTCTAACTCCTCGGCGTAGTCGTGCATCTTGCGATGATAGTCATGTCCTCGGCTTGAGGAGCGTAGCGCGAGGGCCGCGGCGAAAACTCCGACGAAGCCGTACCCGTCTACGGCCTGAACACATCCGTAGGCGATGCAGGTCACGCCGAGCGCCACGAAACCGTCGCCAGTGCGGGAGGGCTTCGACAGGTTGGGCAGGTGGAACATCACCACCCCAAAGCTCGACCGATCACCGCCCCGAGTACGGCGCCGACGACGATCTTCCAGAGGTCATCGACCGTAAGCCAGTGCGACCACGACAGGCCGGCCAGACCTCCGGTACCGGCGAGGGCGATGGCGAGGTTCACGAAGGGAAAGGCCAGGCCGTCGTTGAGGCCGGCCTCGGAGGTCAGGGCAAAGCGCGGCTCGTCCTCATGGTCCTCGTCGGGGTGACCGACCTGGACATCCGAAGCCAGGACAGGATCTGTCGGGGCGAGCGACGACGCCAGGAGCAGCGCCGACGCGAGACCGAGCCCGAGCAGAACCGACCCCAGCGCGGTCAGCGCTAGGATGGTGAGGGGCATGCCGATGCCAAGGAGGCGCCAGGTCACCGACCAGCTCCGCCAACCGAACAGGCGGTCGATCTTGAGGACCGCGCCCATCAGGGAGATCACGACCACGGCCTCGGTCGCGTGTTCGGCGATGCCGATGTGCGAACCTGGATGGGGGGGTGAGGTCCGCGACTGCTGGAATGAGCGAGAGGGCCGCGCCGATCCCGACGCAACAGATGGGAAGGGATAGCGGCAATGCCCGGAGCACCATCGGCAACCATGCCGTCAGAAGCACCAGGACACCGAACCCGGCGACGACGAGGACGTAGGTTTCCATAAGGATTCTAGTGATTCCGGAATGTGCGGTTCATTGAATCGACGCGTCCGCGACGATGGCGACGGGGACGCACCCGTGTGCCGACGCGATCCGCCCAGGGCTTGCGGCTATGCAGTCGGGAAACGCATCTAGGCCGTGTCCGTCCGATCTTCGGTCCGATTGCGCGGCTTCCCGTCGTCGTCGAGAGCCACGTAGGTGAAGATCCCCTCCGTGACCTTTTCCGGATCGCCGCCGGTCCGATCTCGGGTCCAGACCTCGATCTTCACGCCGAGCGATGTCTCGCCTTCGTCCTGCAGGGTGCAGTAGCAACTCACCTCATCGCCGACCGCAATTGGCCGAAGGAAGCGCATCGCGTCGATGCTGATGGTCGCGACGCGGCCCTTCGTTCGCTGGGCGGCAAAGGTGCCACCCGCCAGATCCATCTGCGATACCGTCCATCCGCCGAAGATGGCACCGGCCGCGTTAGTGTCGCGTGGCATCGCGATTGTGCGCAGGTGCGGGCCATCGGGGACGCTCGGGATCGTGTCGCTCATCTCAGCCGCTCCATCGGTCATCCCGTTCGGGTCGATCTTCCAAATACTCGTGTCCGTGCACTCAGGTTCGAGCGCCATTCCGTGAGCGCTCCGGTGCCGCGGATGCCGGGGCCCCGCCGGAGGCATCCTGCCCTGATGCCGGGCTTACTGCTCCGGCCGGCATGACCTGCGCCCCGGCGCGCTTAAGCTGCTCCGTCACCGAGGCGATCAGATCGTCCCAGCTCGCCTCGAACGAGGCGACAGCCTTGGCTTCGAGGGTGGCGGCGACGTCCGCCATGTCGATGCCGAGCCGTTCCAGTTCGTCGAGGACGGCCTGCGACGATCCGGCGGAAGCGTGGATCGTGTCTGGCCGGATCCTGGCATGATCGGCCACGGCGCGAAGCGTCCCCTGCGTCATGGTGTTCACGGTGTCTGGTCCGACGAGCTCAACGACGTAGCGAGTGTCGTCGAGCGCTTTGTCCTTGACGCCGGTGGATGCCCACAGGAGGCGCTGCGGCCGTGCTCCCTTGAGGGCCTGCCAGCGTGCCGAGACGATGCTGTCTTCCCACACCCGGTAGGCCAGACGAGCATTGGCGATGGCTGCCTGGCCACGGACCCGGTCGATTTCACCCCCCTTCCGTTCACCGTCAGCAAGCCGGCGGTCCACCTCGATGTCGACGCGGCTGAGGAAGAACGAGGCGACGCTCTCCACTCCGGAAAGGCTTTCGCCCGCGGCCGCCCGGCGCTCCAGCCCCGTGAGGAAGGCGTCCAGCACCGCCTCGTAGCGGGCCACCGAGAAGATCAGGGTGACGTTGACCGAAATGCCTTCGGCCAGGCACGTCGAGATGGCCGGCAAACCCGCGTCGGTGGCGGGTATCTTGATGTAGAGGTTCGGCCTATCGACCAGCCACCACAGCCCCCGGGCCTCGGCGACGGTACGTTCGGTATCGCCGGAGATGCGCGGATCGACCTCGATGGACACTCGACCGTCACAGCCGCCGGTTCGCTCGTACACCGGTCGGAGGACGTCGCAGGCAGTGCGGACATCCCAGGCGGTCAGCAGCCGAACCGTCTCGCCGATGGCGGTGCCGCGCAAGGCGAGGTCGCGCAGGTGGCCGTCGTAGCCCTCGCCGGCCCCGATGGCTTTTGCGAAGATAGTCGGGTTGGTGGTGATGCCGATAACGCCGTCGCGCTCGACCGACCCCGCCAGTGCCCCGGACTCGATCATCGGACGGCTGAGGTCGTCGAGCCAGACGGCGACGCCGGCTGATGCGAGATCATGCAGTGGATTCGCCATCGGAGCATCCGTATGGAAAGGACTGACTGTCATTCGCTGGATCGGCTCATGACTTCGGTTCACGTCGAGCATCTGGTTTCATGCTCGTGTCCGGGATCAGGCGGTGATGTCGCCGTCAAAGGTCCTGAAGGAGGAAAGCACCTTCTCGACGATGGCTTCGTCGACCTGGACTGAGACCTTCACCTTGCCGGCTAGTGCAGGCTCGCCCTCGGTGCCGGATTTCAGGTGCCCGTCCTCTACGTCGGCCCGGGCCGCTTCGGTCCCGGCGGTATTCTCGCTCGCGGCAGGGCCCACTTCGACTGCGCTTCGATCCAGTCCGTGATCCTGCACGATGTGCTCGACGGCCATCTCGGCGTCCCGCCGGGACTTGAACTCCGCTGAAATCGTCTTGGGCATGTTGGCTCCGAGTCGATCGTCGTTCGGTGTTGGAAGGCGTCGCGAGGCTCCTGACCTCTGCAAAGCCGCGGGAGCAGCACGTCGATTGCGGCTGGATGGCAGGCGGTTTCGGAGCCTTTGTCAGCTTGCCGACCGAAGCTCGGCGCCGTTGCGCATCGATCCTCGTGAACCACCTGCAAGCCATGTTCCCGCCGCTTCACGGCCGGCCGATCGCAAGCGCAGGAGGAAGCGCCACCCAAGATCCGTGGTGCTCTCGTCCTTCAGCGACGGGTAATGGTCCTCAGCGGACACGTGGTGGAGCTGGAGATCCCGGAGCCGTTCGCTCAGACCAGACCCGGCGGAGGCGTTCGCGGAAAGTTCCATCATCGTCGAGAGGGTGGCCATGTCGCGTTGGAGCACCCCGTTGAAGGTTACCTGCTCGAGGCGGCGGATGATGTCGGGGGCGGTCCGAGGCTGTTCCTGCCCCTGCGTCGGCACGATCTGCACGACGAGCATCTCCTTGGCGTCCGATGCCTCGACCAATGGCAAAAGAGGTGGGTTCGCAGAGTAGCCGCCATCCCAGTACCGGGTCCCTGCGACCTCGACGGCTTGTGCCTTCATCGGGAGGCAGCCCGAGGCCAGCAACATCTCGCGCACCAACTCGGTCTCTCGGAAGATGTGGCTCGTACCATCGTTGACGGACGTCGCAGCGATCAGGAGCCTGAACGGCGGATCGGCACGCAGCGCGTGGAAGTCGACGGCTTCCTTGAGGAGCTTGCCCAGCACATCGTGATTGAACGGATTGGACTGGTAGGGTGACATCCAGCGGGAGGTGATGTCGCTCATTACCGTGGCCGCGGTTCCGAAGTCCGGCGGCGCGGTCTCGCTGGAGCGCTTCCAGAACCGGTCGAGATGTCGACGTGCCTCGGGCTTGCCACCTTTGATCAAACCGGCTGCCATGACGGCCGCATTGACCGCACCGGCACTTGCGCCACTGACGGCATCGACGACGAGGTCGTCCTCTTCAAGGAGGCGGTCGAGCACGCCCCAGGTGAACGCCCCGAACGAGCCGCCCCCTTGTAGGGCCAGGGTGATGCGACGTCCTTCGCGGGTGGTTGGTACCAACATGGGTGTGCTGACGGTCATTCGGTCTTCCAACAGGCTATCCTGGACATCAATAGTGGGAGGCGCAGCGTACGCGCTCGTCTTCTCCAAACCAGCGGCCAGGACTTTGAGTTTGCCTAGATCGACGACTGCGAACGTCTTCACGGCCGCTGAACGCGGTCGAATGCATTTTGCCAGATGCCAAACAAGAAATAGAAAGGCCGCACCGGCTGATACGGTGGACACGACATGCCATCGCGACGCGACTATCGGCATTGCATTCTTCAATCTGGAAGAAAAGGCAATCAATCAGCAGGATTCATGACCTGCTGCAGCGCGCCATTCATCTAACGGCTCAGAGGCGCAATCGTTCCGAAAAGATCCTGCATCTTTAGATTAAAAGATGTTCTGTGCTATATCGATAAAAACGTAGAAATTCATGGGCAGATGCACATATTCAACCTAAGAAACGAACCTGTTTTTGTCCGGGCTAAGATGCAAAGCTGATAGGATGCGTCCTATGGAATCAAAATGAGGGGCCTCCCGTGAGCCGGTGTCTAGGAAAATCATCGCAATGAGAACCGATCCACCGACGTCCGCGGAATGGACCGCGCGACAGCTTCGTTTGGCCATCGATGCCGCTGGGGTCGCCCTGTGGTCCTGGAACGTCAACGACGACACGTTCACCATGGACAGGCGTGGACATGACCTTTGGGATCTGCCCCAGCAAGGAACCGTCTCGTTCGAAGACCTTTCGTCCCGCATCCACCCCGCCGATAAGGATCGGGTCAGAGCGGCCTTCTCGGCCACACGTGCCATCCTAGGGCCCTACGAGACTGACTTTCGCATCACGCATGGAACCGACATCCGCTGGGTCTCCGCCCGGGGCCAGGGTGACGACGAGGGTATCGATGGCGCGGTGATGTACGGCATCTTTCTCGACGCCACCGGCCGCAAGCAGGCCGAGGAAGGTCAGGAATTACTCGCTGGCGAGATGAGCCATCGCGTCAAGAACCTGCTGACCATCGCCACCTCCCTCACAGCCATCACCTCACGTTCGACGACCACGACCGCGGACATGGCCCGTGAACTGACCCAACGCCTGACCGCACTCGGACGGGCTCACGATCTCGTTCGCCCCCTACCCGGGGAGCAAGGAAAGGCTGCCTTACTCGGCGACCTACTCTCGATTCTCCTGGCGCCCTACGACGACATGGGAGCCTTCAGTGGTCGCATCCGAGTCTCGGTCCCGCGGATGGGTGTGGGCGAGGCTGCAGCGACGACGCTGGCACTCGTGGTCCATGAGTTGGCAACCAACTCGCTGAAGCACGGTGCGCTCTCCGTCGCGACGGGAACACTCGACGTGTCATGTCCCGTCCAGGAAGACTCCATCGTAATAACCTGGACGGAAAGGGGAGGCCCTCCGGTGACCGCACCGGAAGGGCCGGGAGGCTATGGCAGCAGGCTCCTTAACCGAGCGATGACCCAACAACTCGACGGCTGGTTGGAGCGTATCTGGGACGAGGCCGGGGTCATCGTGAACCTGACCATGAACAAATCCTATCTCGTCGTATAGCGGTTGAATCATTGCCTGGAAAAACGATGCCTGTCGCCGGACGCTCCAGCGGGAAGGTCAAAATGCTTCGACAAACCGGCTGGAAACGTTAGCCTCATCCATGTCCCGATGCTGTTTTAGGCTGTCAGCGACCGGAGATCGCCATTCCATCCAGGGACGAGGAGCCAGGCTCTGATCAAGGTCGGGACCCCCTGCCTCACAGGGCCCCTGGCCGACCTAGGCAGGGACGTCGGAGCCGCCTCCACTCTTGGCGGACGAGGCATTCGCACTCTCGCGGCCGCCAGCGTCCTCACCCATCAACTCGCGTTCGGCCTGAAGCCAGAATTCGACATCGTAGCCTTCCGGTCGACCCCGCTCTTCCCAGATCTCGATGGACCTGAGCCTGACTTTGTCTTCCGTGATGAGGGCGGTCGCATTCATCGTTTCATTCCGTGTTGGTTTGAAAACCAGCCTGCAATTCCAACAGAGTCCTTTTTAGAGGTGACATGAGGCGCGTGACGACGATTTCCCGCCAGGCGATGCCGAAGGCAACCTCAGGCGCGTATCTTAGCCGACGGTCCCGTTCCGTTGCCTGGTGACCGCGCTCAGCCTTGGGCTTCCACCTTCCCGGGCGGTGGCGAGATGGGCGCGCTAATGCGAGCCTGCGATTGGACTTCGACCAAACTCGGAGATCCCGGGGCTTGGCCCCAGCCGTTGATGACCTTGGTCACGGTGCTTTTGAGCTCGCGTCAGCCGATGTTCGTGGCTTGGAGCGACGACCGCATCCTCCTCTACAACGATGCCTACGCGCCCATGCTCGGAGCTCGGCATCCCCAAGCCATGGCACGTCCATTCTTCGAGGTGTGGCCGGAGGTGCGCGACACCGTAGGCGGCTTGATGGACCGGGTGTTCGCCGGCGAGCCCGTCCACATGGACAACCTCGAACTTACGCTTCATCGCCACGGGTATCCCGAGGAGACCCACTTCGCGTTCTCCTACACTCCGGTACCGAACGGCGATGGCGTCATCGAAGGTTTGTTCTGTGCCTGCACGGAGACCACGTTCCAGATCCAGGCCGAGCGGCGAGCGGCAGGTGAGCGCCGACGGCAGCATCAGCTTCTCCAACAGATGCCAGGGTTCGTTGCCGTCCTCACCGGCCCGGACCACGTCTTCGAGCACGTCAACGACGCCTACGTCGCGCTCTCGGGACCGCGCGCCTTCGTCGGACGCAAGGTCCGCGACGTCTTCCCCGAAGTCGTCGAGCAGGGCTTCTTCGAGTTGCTCGACGACGTCTATCGGACCGGTACGCCGTTCGCCGCCCGGGCCATGCCGATCCAGCTCGCGGGTGAACCCGGAAAGCGCTTCATCGACTTCCTGTACCAGCCGATCCGCGGGGATGACGGAACGGTCACGGGCATCTTCGCGGGCGGGTACGACATCACCGAGCGCGTCCGGGCCGAGGAGGCGCTGCGCGTCACCGAACGGCGGCAAGCCTTCGTGCTCGCTCTCGGCGACAGCCTACGCCCCCTGGCCGACCCGCGCGAAGCCATGCGGACGGCCGTCGACGCCCTCGGCCGTCACATCGGGGCGAGTCGGGTCGGATATGGTCTGATCGAGCCGGATGGTGAGACCGTCACGCTCGATATCGAGTACCTCGATGGGGTCAGCCCATTGGTGGGCAGCTACCCCCTGGCTGTGTTCGGTCCAAGCAACATCGCCAATCTCCAAGCGGGTCGAACCTCGGTCTACGCCGACGTGGAGACCGATCCGGGGATGGCCGGGCTCGGTCTTGCAAGTCGCGGCATCGGCGCTCTCATTGCCGTCCCGCTCGTGTGCCACGGAGCACTGCGTTCAGCGGTTTACGTCAATCAGGATCAACCACGGACCTGGACGCAGGAGGAGGTCGAAACCGTCGAGGAGGTGGCCTCACGTGTTTGGGATGCAGTCGAGCGCGCGCGCGCCGACGCTGCCAGGCGCGAGAGCGAGGAGCAATTCCGAGTCTTCGCTCAGGTCATGCCAAACCATGTCTGGGCCGCCTCCGCGGACGGACACCTTTATTGGTTCAACGATCAGGTCTACGCCTATTGCGCCGCCGCACCTGGCGAGCTGGACGGGACGGCGTGGACGAGCATCGTTCATCCCGAAGATATCGATGCGGCTGGCTTGGCCTGGGCGCGTTCGGTCGCGACCGGGGAGGTCTACGAGGCCGAGTTCCGTATCCGCCGGTTCGACGGGGCGGACCATTGGTTCCTTGTTCGCGCCGAGCCAATTCTTGGTGATACCGGCGAGGTCGTTCGCTGGGTCGGCACCAATACGGACATCGAGGATCAGAAGCGCATCTCGGCCGAACTGCGACTGCTTAACGAGACGCTGGAACAACGCGTCGAGGAACGCACGCGAGAGCTTCAACTGGCCGAGGACGCCCTACGCCAGGCGCAGAAAATGGAAGCGGTCGGGCAATTGACCGGAGGGGTCGCGCACGACTTCAACAACCTCCTGACGGTGATCAAGTCGTCCACTGACCTTCTGAAACGGCCTGACCTCCCCGAGGAACGCCGCCAGCGCTACGTCGGCGCGATCTCCGATACGGTCGCCAGGGCAGCCAAGCTCACGGGGCAGCTCCTTGCCTTTGCCAGACGTCAGGCCCTCAAGCCCGAGGTTTTCGATGTCGGTCGGAGCGTCACGGCGGTCGCCGACATGGTCGCCACCCTGACGGGGGCACGGATCCGCATCGTCACCACACTTGCGGAGACCGCCTGTTACATCGATGCAGACCCGAGCCAGTTCGATACGGCCATCGTGAACATGGCAGTCAACGCTCGTGACGCCATGGAGGGTGAAGGTGTTCTGACGATCTCCGTTTCAGCCACACCAAATGTACCGCCTATGCGATCCCATTCCGAGAGGTTGGGCGACTTCGTTGCCGTGACGATTACGGATACCGGCTCCGGCATCGCTCCTGACAATCTCGAACGCATTTTCGAGCCGTTCTTCACGACAAAGGGTGTTGGCCAAGGTACGGGCCTCGGTCTCTCGCAGGTGTTCGGCTTCGCGAAGCAATCCGGCGGCGAGATCGATGTAGAGAGCACGGTAGGCGTCGGTACTACGTTTACTCTCTACCTTCCCCAGTCTCCATACGTCGGCGAAACCGAGCAGCTCCCAGAGGATCTTGAACCATCGGCTGATGGCCATGGTATGCGGGTCTTGGTGGTAGAGGACAACCTGGATGTCGGGACCTTTGCCAACCAGACCCTGACCGAGCTTGGGTATGTCACCGTGTGGGCGACCAATGCCGAGGAGGCACTCGCTGAGTTGGACCGGAATGCTTCACAATTCGATGCCGTTTTCTCGGACGTTGTGATGCCGGGCATGAATGGCATCGACCTCGCCAATGAGATCCGTCGCATGTATAACGACCTGCCTGTGCTCCTTGCGAGCGGGTACAGTCACGTCCTGGCCCGAAAAGGCACCGACGGCTTCGAGCTTCTTCACAAACCTTATTCGGTCGAGCAGCTCTCGCGCACCCTCAGAAAGGTTGCGATGCGGGGGCAGCGCCGACGTCCAACTATCTAGATCCCATCGGCCGAGATGCAGGTCTTTGAATGTCTGCTTCGCGCCCATCCAAGCCGTAGAGCGGCCGGTCGCAAATCCACCCAACCCGGACGTAGGTCATCCGCCACCAAGCTGCCCCGAAGCGGACCTTCCGAGGGTCTGTGAAGGGTCGACACCGGACGGTCGCATACCTGCAACTAAATGTCTGTTTTTGGGCCGGAGGCCAACTTCCGCTCTTGGCGCCTTGCCGACGGAACAAAATGGCGGCGAGCGTCCATCTAATAGGACTGCATGGATAGTCGGTGAAGCCTAGCAAGTGCTCTTTCACTTTGCGCTGCCGCCGCAAGCGTCAGGATGCTTGCTCCAGACCATGGGTGCGTTCATGAGCGCGGAGATACCGAACCCTTCCGGCAAGGTGCCAGCGATCGCCGCCTGGATGACGGATGGAGCCAGGAAGGCGAGGTTGAGGGTCATGCGCACTGAGCGCTCGCTGCAGCCTTCGGCTACGGCGATGGCATGGGTATCGGCGACACGGCCGGCCACAAGGTCATCGAGCCAGAAGCGAGCCTTGGCGATCCCGTCGACGAGGCGGGCTCGGGTCTCGACCCGCATCGGCCGCGGCGGCGCTGGCCCTTCATCGCCTTCAGCGCGGATGACCTTGCACCGACGACGGCTCGGCCGGGCTGACCACGGTACACGGAGGGAGGGAGGCTCGATTGCCCCTGCTTCGCCCGCTCTGTGGTCGTGCTCTGCCCCATCCGGCGGGACGAAGCTGATAGCAAGATGGCTCGGGTGAACAACGATGCGGCCAACCTGGGCGAACACGTGCGTCTCATCGTTCGGGAAGGGGAGGTCAGGGGAGGGTGGTGTAAGCGCCTCCCGCACCGCCTGCTCGATCTCGGGTGCCGACACGCGGGAGACCGAGCCGGCCTCGCTGCGCTGCCCAGTCTCGAGCGCACGTGAGACGTAGTAGCGGTAGTGGAGAGTGCCCTTCTTGGCCGAGCTTGGCGTCATCCGATTGCCGCGGTCATCGTAGAGCAGCCCCGTCAGCCACGAGCCGGTGTTGCCCCGGACGGAACCTTGCGCCTGCGCCTTCTCACTCAGCGCCGCCTGGACCGCATCGAACAGCTCACGTGGGACGATGCCCTCGTGCTCTCCTGGGTAATGCCGGTCCTTGTGGATCACCTCGCCGATATAGACCCGGTTGCGCAGCAGATAGGCCAGCGGACCCTTGGTGAAGGCAATTCCGCCCCGGACCGTGCCATCCCGGCGAGGGGATCGCTTCGTCAGAATACCCCGGCTCTGCAGGTCGGCCGCCAAGCCGTTCAGGCAGCTGAGCGCGAGGTAGCGCTCGAAGATCGTTCGTACCTGGGCGGCCTCATCGGGGCAGGGAACTAGCTTCTTGTCATGGACGCGGTAGCCCAGTGGCACGGGACCGCCCATGCGCATGCCCTTGCGCTTCGAGGCTGCTATCTTGTCTCGGATGCGCTCGGCCGTGACCTCGCGCTCGAACTGGGCGAACGACAGCAGGACGTTGAGCGTCAGCCTGCCCATGCTGTTGGTGGTGTTGAAGGCCTGGGTCACCGAAACGAAGGAGACGCCGTGCGCGTCGAACAGCTCGACGAGCTTGGCAAAGTCCGAGAGCGCGCGGGTGAGTCGATCGACCTTGTAGACCACCACCACATCGATGCGTCCTGCCTCGACTTCAGCGAGGAGCCGCTGCAAGGCCGGACGCTCGAGGCTGCCACCTGAGACACCGCCATCGTCGTAGGCCTCGGGAAGCAGGCGCCAGCCCTCATGGGCCTGGCTCTTGATGTAGGCTTCGGCGGCCTCGCGCTGGTTGTCGAGGGAGGTGAAGGCCTGATCGAGCCCGTGCTCGGTGGATTTGCGGGTGTAGATCGCGCAGCGCAGAGCCTTGGGGGTGTGGGTTTTCGACGGCACGGCCTTGGCATGCAGCGACTTGGAGGGCGATGCCATCACGCGATCCCTCCCGTGGCCACAGCCGAAAAGGACTCGTCGCCGCTGCTTGGCGCCCTGGTGGCTCCCTTGTCCCGAAGCCCGAAGAAGCGGGGACCGTTCCAGCGGGTGCCGGTGATCGCGCGGGCGACCTCCGACAGGCTGGCATAAGTCGTCTCCCTCCAGGCAAACCCACCCGCCTCCACGGTGACGGTGTGGACCTCACCCCCGAACTCCCGCACCAGCAGCGTGCCGGGCCGAAGCCCAGGCGTCGGGATCGGCGGGACGAGGGGCGGTGCCTTCGGCTTAGCCGCGCGTTCGGCGGCGGCGCGGCGGCGCAGGCGCTCCTTCGCAATCCGATCGAGCAGCCGGGCACTGTCGCGATCGAGGTCACCGAGTACCTTGGCCTGGATACGATAGGCGAGGAGCCGCACCATCAGGGCGCGGGACAGATGCGGGGGAGGGGCCGTTCGCAGATGCTGCCGCCAGCGGATGCGCAGGTCGCCCAGATCGAGAGAGACGAGCCCCTCGATCTCACGCTTGAGCTCGGGGCTGATCACGCCAGCCATCACCGGGCCTCCGTCGTGGCATCGTCGGTCAGGCGATAGGCGGTCCGGCCCTCGGCATCGCATCCCTTCGTGAGGATCATCCCTCGCTTGCGCAGGCCAGTCAGGGCGGCGCGCGTCGAATGGGCGAGCCAGCCGGTGGCCCCCATCAGGTCGGCGAGGGTGGCGCCCTCGTCACGCCGCAGCATCGCGATGATCAGCGCCTGCTTCGTGCCGGATCGCGCTTTCGTCTCGGCTCTACCCGATCTGGCATCCGCAACCGGCAGCGAGGCGTCGGAACCGTGTGCATCAGGAGAAAGGCCAAGGCTTTCCCCGCCGACTGGCGTGAGGCACAGTCCGATCGGACCGCGCTCATCGGTACGCCAGTGCGGCTGATCCTTTGAAACGACGACCTCGATCACTAACATCGTCTTGCAGAGCTTGGCGGACAGCACCTTGGCAGCTCGGGCGTTCAGCCCAGAGGGCCGGGCGATCAACTGGTCTGGTGATTCGGCGGCTGCCTTGAGCAGCGCCTGTTGCGTTTCGTCGATCATGAGGTGGGCCTTGCGAGGGTTGGGCAGCGGGTCTGCTGCCACCAGCGCAACCCCACCGATCGCGAGGGATCGGCAGGGGGTCGAAGGCGCACCGCGTCGGCGGCCTCAAGGACGCTGACAGTTCCGCTCCATTCGCAGCGCAAGTCCAGTCCGAAGTGGCAGTAATTGCTCGCACGCCAGTGCACGACCGCCAACGAACCTCGGCTCCGCTGGCCTGCGAACCGGTCTCCAGCGCGATGAGCAGGCGTGTAGCGGAAGCTGCACCTGCGGCAGGCGAGAAACCGGCCTAAATCGCCAGGAATCAGGGCCGCAGGACCGCCCCGGAGAAGAGGCCTCAAAACGGCAGCTTTTCGCTATGCCCTTGAGACGCCGCACGTCTCTCGCAAAACGCGAACGTCCGTCGTTCGCGGGGAGTGAGTGGTGGGCCCGGCAGGACTCGAACCTGCAACCAGACCGTTATGAGCGGTCGGCTCTAACCATTGAGCTACAGGCCCCACGCCTATCCCGTAAAAGGAAAGAGGGGGCTTCGTCCAGCCGTGGGGAGTCCGAAGATCACGGATTTTCGCTGGTTGGCCCTCTCCTGTCATTGCGCGATCGAGGCGTGCGGTATCCGTTCCGGGCAGCCTGTTTATGCCGGACGGTTCAGATCTTGACGGGTGGTGTAGAGCCGGATCGGCTTTTGTCGTCCTGTCAGCGAAGCTCCAGACGCCGACCGTCGCTGGTCGAGATTCATCCCTCGGCAACCGGCAAGCCCTCCGACATATGCGCAGCGATGCGCTTCGGGCTGTCGGGTCGAATACGGGGCACAGCGGTGTTGGGTGAGAATGGAGACTCCCATGGGGCAAGGTCGTCTTCGCGTTAAGGTCATGTTAACCCTAGGCCGACGATCGTTCCCCGACGGACCAGGGGTCTGCCGATCCGATTGAGGAGCCGATGGGCCGCACGATCCTCGCTTGCCGGCTCGCCGCTTCATCTTTCGCCTGCGCCCTTGCAGGATCGCCCGTTCTGGCCCAGGAACCGCTCCTCCTGAGAATCAGGCCGCCCGACGCCGCTCCGGCCGAGATCGGCGCCAGCGGGGGAATGCCATCGGCGGAGGAAGTGGCACGGGCCCGGGCCGCTCGCGAAGCGGTGTGGGAGCGAGCTGACCGCCGCGCCCGCATCGCGATCGCCTCCGTCTGCAGCGGCTGTCTGCAGCCGGAGCGGCCGGCGCGGCCCAATCCTCAACCGCGCCCGGAGGACGCCGTCGTCCGGACGCAGACGACACCGCCCGCCGCCGACACGGCTCCGGCCCACACACTCGCCCAGACATCCACGAGCCAGACAGGTATTCCATGACCCAGTCGCACCCCACCAGCGGCGCCGAGCCGGATCCCGCCTGCCCGGTCTCCCTCGACCTGCTCGGAGCGGTCTACCGTGCCGAGCCCGAGGACCTGCTAGAGATCCTCGCCGAAATCCCCCCCACCACTCGCGCCAAGCTCGCCGTCTATCTCTACGGCAAGAGCCACATGCATCAGCTCGGCCTCTCTGTCGCCCGAGCCTGCGAGCGGGACGACCTCGTGCGTGTCGCGGGTGAAATCGGCTCGGTGGTCCATGGCCAGGCGCAGATGAAATCCGCACGGCCCGCGGCTCCGAACCCCGCCGCCCCGCCGCCGCCCCGCAAGATCAGCCTCGGCGGCGGTTCGGCCCCGAAGAAGATCAGCCTCGGCGGGTCCTCCGCGAAGTCGCGCTCCTTCGATTGAGACGCGCTCACGGAATCGTGCATCCGTGACGTCGGTTCGACCGAGCCGCCCGTTTCGACCATGGCGAGCCGCGTGGCATAAGCGCGGGCATTGCGCCCGTCGGCGTGGAGAGGACTGACATGTTCGGTGCGTGGTGGAAGCTCGGTATGGACGCGACCCTGCTCGCGATGGAATCGCAGCAGGTGATCGGCCTTCGTCTCGCGAAGCTCTCCCTGGGCGGTCCGGCCGCGCAGATCGAGGCTCAGCGTATGGTCAGCGAGAAGATCATGGCGGCCGGCGAGGCGGCCATGATGATCGCGACCGGGGTCTCCACGCAGAAGGTGGTCACGGGATACCGCCGAAAGGTCCGCGCCAACGCGCGACGCCTCTCGCAAGCCTGAGACGCCCTGGCCGCGGGGCGACATTAACCGAGCGTTAACCAACCTCCGCTTCCATCGGGGCCACCACCCACGAGGAGAGCGCGAATGAATCCCTTCGAGCAGCTGGTGCGCGAGCGCGCCTATGACATTTGGGAAAGCGAGGGCCGAGTGTTCGGCCGCGCCGAGGATCACTGGCTGACGGCCGAGGCCGAGTTGCGCGCGGCGAGCCTTTCCGCACCGGTCTACGTTCAGCCCGTGACCGCCGATCTCAGCCTGGCACCGAGCCCGGCCAAGACCCTGAAACCCCGCGCCTCGCGGAGCACCGCCGCCAAGGCCGTCGCCGAGAAGGCCGTGGTCCAGGCGTCCGAGACCGCGCCGCGCCAGACCAGGACGGCCAGCGCTAAATCGTCTTCGGCCAAGGCTGCTTCTGCCAAAACACCGGCCGCGCCCAAGGCCGCCTCGACCAAAACTGCATCGAGCTCCACGGCGACGAAACCGCTCCGCGCCACGAAGCCGCGCGCCGTGGCGCCGATGGAATCCGCCGCGACCGTGCATTGACGGCAAGCGGATCCGCTCAAGCCCGCCGCCCCTCGCCGGGCGTCGGGCTTCTTTTTTGTACCTTGTGATTCAAGCGGCGCGCCGTCGCTTGCTCCAGCACAAGAGCGCGGCCGCCACCATGGTGAGGGCGAGCAGGACAACGTTGAACACTGCCACAGCCGGCCAAGCCTGGGCTGTCCAGAACCATCCGCCGGCCAAACCAAGGCAGCTCGAACCGAGATAGTCAGCGTGAAGGTACAGGGACGCTGCATGGCCCTTGGACTCGGCCGCCATCCGACCGACCCAGCCGCTCGCCACCGAACGCGCCACGAAGAACCCGACCGTGACCGCCGCAACGCCGACGATCATGCCGGGAAGCGAGGGCAGCAGCGTGAGGGCGATGCCCACCGCCATGATCAGGATCCCCGAGGCGAGGACGGAACCACGACCGAACAGGTCCGTCCGGGAGCCTGCCGTCGAGGATGACATCACACCGAACAGGAAGACGGCGAAGACCAGACTGATCTGGGCCTGGTTGAGGCCGTAGGGCAGGGCACTCAGCCGGAACGTCAGGTCGTTGAAAGTCGCGACGAAGACGCCGAGAACAAGGAACCCGGTGGCGAAGAGCAGCGGCAGGCCGGGATGACGCAGGTGACAGGCCCAGGCTCCCAGATGGTAGGCCGTGTTGATGCCCGAACGCCTGATGAAACGGACCATGTCGAGCGCGGCATCTGGGTCGGGGAAATGCTGAGAGCGTAGGGACAGGTCGGGCAGAACCAATGGAGATCCTCTCCGTTCTGGTCCGCCCTTCCCATGGCGCAGCGATGGGATGGGCGGAACGTCGCGACAACCTTTGCTGTTATAGGATCACGTGATCGATTCGCGCCGGATCCCGGCCAGTGCTTCCGAGGCCTGTGATGAAGACCGCCTTTTCCGCCTTGCTCGCCCTGACGATGATGGCGGCTCCCTTTGCCGCCGAGGCCGGTTCCGGTCCCTATCGGGATCGTCCGGTGGTGCGGGACATCGACTCCACCGGTGGCATCACGGTGGGTGGCCGGGCGCCGTGGAACCAGGCCTGGGAATACGATTCCGGCAGCGATAACGACCGCCGGCCGGAACTGCCCTATTATCAGCAGGGCCGTGGCCAGCAGACCGGCGGGCCGGCACGCAACCTCTTGCCCGATGACGGTCTCCACATTGTCCCGCGCTGAGGGTCCAGTCTGGAACCGCTCTGCAAGCCACACATGACACAAATGCGTCAGAACCGGCTGCCGGCTATGAATAGTCGGCGAAAGGGACTGGCGGAGGCGGACGTCTTCGCGTAGCGAACCGCCCGGGGAAAAGTGATCCCGAGCGACGGAACGCAGACCATGGCGCATCAGGCCCAGTCGAGCTTCGATTCTCAGCGTCCTTATGAGCGGATGGCGCTCCAGGACCAGGTCGAGGCCGCAGTTCAAGACGGCACGACCCCGATCAGCCGGCTTCTGCGGCTGATGTTCGCCGTCGATGCGGATGCAACGGCCAACGAGAACCTGCGCCTGCGCCTGCGGGCGCGTATCGGCGCACCGCGCAGCGTCTGATCGTCGGCAGACGTAGCCTATCGCCGCCGACGTGCGGAGCGTGGCTGGGAACGCGCCATGCAAGTCATGTAGATCTGCCGGCCGACCGCGTAGAGCCCAATCCCACCCGGATCGGGCGTGACGAACACCTTCGCACGCGCCTCGTTACGGCAGGCTGCATCCTGCGGGCTCTTGATCGGAGCCTCTGCTCGAGCCTGCGAGACCAATCCCAACAATCCCACAGCGACCATGCAGGCGATGCGGCGTCCTCGACGGCCAGCCGATTCTCCACCGCATGATCCGGTAGTTTCACCCATGAGTTTACCCCCCTTCGTTGCGGCTAAGGTAGGGCGGTTCGTCGGAAAAGCGCATCGGTATTAGGTGCCGAATATCCGCTTCCCTCCGGCACGACTCCCTATGGTTTGATCCAGAGGCAGGAGGGCTCGTCCCTCACCGCGAGGCATTCGAACGGAGCGCCGCCGATCATGGCGCGGTGTTCCGGTGCGCCGACACGATCGCGGGCGATTCGGCGGCAGCCGGGATGGTCGCCGAGATCGGCCTGAGCCTGCCCCATCAAGACCCGCAGGTTGACCAAGGTATCGCAGGCGACCACCTCGCTCGCCGACATCGAGCCGGCGCCGGCCAGGGTCGTTCCCGCCATGCCCACTCCCGTCATGATCGACAGGAGAGCGATTCCCCGGCGTTGCGACAGCTTCATGGTGTGGATCTCCGGCTTGGCTCTACCGGAGGCGATATAGGGCGCGCTGCGGCATCGCCCGCCGCCATGCCGCGCCGTCAGCGCTTGGATTTGGGGGGCGGCGCCTTTTTGACCGCTCGCGCCGGATCGGCCGGGACGACCGTTCCGGCGATGGTCCAGGAACAGATGCTGGTTCCGGTGATGCCAACGCAGTCGTACTCGTTGCCGTTGAGGGCGGCATGGTCCGTGATGGCATTGACCGTATCACGTCCGAGAAGATTGCAACTCAGGTGGTCGGCCTTCGGATCGGCCAGGGTCGCGGCCGCTTTCTTGAGGTCACCTTCCGACTGGCGCAGGAGAAGACGCAGATTGGCCAATGACGGGCAGCCAATCGCCGGCGCGGAGGGCAGGGCCGCGGACGACGGCAGGGGCGTCGGAGCTTTGGCCGGCTGCGCTTCGGCGCGCGCCGCCCCTATCGCTGCGAGGAACAAGGCCGCCAGTGGGCGGGAACGGGATCCACGCCTCATGCCGCGCGCCTCGCCTTCGCGTAGCGCTTCACCGCACGGTCCCGACGAAGCCGCGACAGGCGCTCGATCCAGAAAATGCCGTCGAGCTGGTCGATCTCGTGCTGCAGGCAGGCCGCTTCGAACCCCACCGATTCAACCTCATGTGAGACCCCGTCGAGATCGGAATAGCGCAGGCGTATCCGCGCGGCCCGCTCCACGGTGTCGGAGACGCCCGGCATCGAGACGCTACCCTCGGTCTGAGGCTCCGTCTCGGGTGAGGCGAAGACGATCTCCGGATTGACGTAGATCGTCGCCGGCGTACCGGGCTCGAGCCGAAGCGCCACAACCCGGGCGAGCCACCCCACATGTGGCCCGGCGAGGCCGATGGCCGAAACCCGGGCGAGGGCGGCGACAAGATCCGCGGCATCGCGGCGAAGGTCCTCGTCGAACACGCTTACCGGTTCGGCACGCAGACGCAGCCGTGGATCGGGGTAGAGGATCAGCGACTGGACCGGCACGGGGTAGGGGACCTTCGGCAGAGAAGCTTCGGCAAATACCCTTTGAATGAGGCGATGCGTGGATACGCGATCGGCCCGGCGCTGTCCAAGCAAGGCCCTCGCGGTATCTAGGCTCGGGTCTGGCCGGGGCACCCATCCGCGACAGCGAGGCCGTGCCTCGCGGATCGTGCCCGTGGTGCCCCGCCTTCCGCTTCCGCGCGCCATGCAGTAAGGCCCGCGGGACACATCTCAGGACACCGATGCGCGCATGATCCGCCTCGAGAAAATCGGCAAGCAGAACGGACGGCAGATCGTCTTCATCGAGGCGTCGGCCGCGCTCCAGAAGGGCGAGAAGGTCGGCCTCGTGGGGCCGAACGGCGCCGGCAAGACCACCCTGTTCCGGATGATCACCGGCGAGGAGGAGCCCGACGAGGGCCAAGTCGCCACCGACCGGGGCATCACCATCGGCTATTTCAGCCAGGATGTCGGCGAGATGTCGGGCTGCTCCGTCGTCTCCGCCGTGATGGACGGGGCCGGCCCGGTGAGCGTGGTCGCCACAGAACTGAAGCAGATCGAAGCCGGCCTCGCCGATCCCGACCGGATGGACGAGATGGATGCGCTCGTGGAGCGCTACGGCGAGGTCCAGGCCCGGTTCGAAGAGCTCGACGGCTACGCCCTCGAAGGCCGGGCCTATGAGGTGCTGGCGGGCCTGAGCTTCTCCCAGGAGATGATGGACGGCGACGTCGGCAAGCTCTCGGGCGGCTGGAAGATGCGTGTGGCTTTGGCCCGCATCCTCCTGATGAACCCGGACGTGATGCTCCTCGACGAGCCCTCCAACCATCTCGACCTCGAAAGCCTGATCTGGCTCGAGGCGTTCCTCAAGAACTACGAGGGCGCCCTGCTGATGACCTCGCACGACCGCGAGTTCATGAACCGCATCGTCTCCAAGGTCATCGAGATCGACGGCGGCACACTCACCACCTATTCAGGCGACTACGGCTTCTACGAGCAGCAGCGGGCCCTGAACGAGACGCACCAGCAGGCTCAGTTCGAGCGCCAGCAGGCGATGCTCGCCAAGGAGATCAAGTTCATCGAGCGGTTTAAGGCCCGCGCCAGCCACGCCGCACAGGTGCAGAGCCGGGTGAAGAAGCTCGACAAGATCGAGCGGGTGGAGCCCCCCAAGCGCCGGCAATCGGTGGCGTTCGAGTTCCAGCCGGCGCCGCGTTCGGGCGACGACGTCGTCATCATCAAGAACGTGCACAAACGCTACGGCAGCCGCACCATCTACGAGGGACTCGACTTCTCGATCCGCCGCCGGGAGCGCTGGTGCGTCATGGGCATCAACGGCGCCGGCAAGTCGACCCTGCTCAAGCTCGTGACCGGCTCGACCCCGCCCGACGACGGCAGCATCGCCGTGGGGGGAAGCGTCAAGCTCGGCTACTTCGCCCAGCACGCCATGGACCTCCTCGACGGCGAGCTCACCGTGTTCCAGGACCTGGAGCGCTCGTTCCCGCAGGCGGGCCAGGGGAGCCTGCGGGCGCTGGCCGGCTGCTTCGGCTTCTCCGGCGACGATGTCGAGAAGCGATGCCGCGTGCTCTCGGGCGGCGAGAAGGCCCGGCTGGTCATGGCCAAGATGCTGTTCGACCCGCCGAACTTCCTCGTCCTCGACGAGCCGACCAACCACCTCGACATGGGCACCAAGGAGATGCTCATCACGGCGCTGGCGAACTACGAGGGCACGATGCTGTTCGTGAGCCACGACCGGCACTTCCTCGCCGCCCTGTCGAACCGCGTCCTCGAACTCACCGCCGACGGCATCCATCAATATGGCGGCGGCTACACCGAATACGTCGCGCGCACCGGCCAGGAGGCACCGGGGCTGAGGAGCTGAGCGGCTGGTTTCCCCCTCTCCCCGCGGGCGGGGCGAGGGGATGCACGGTAACGAAAGCGCCTCGAACCCGATCACCCCAGGAGACCGACCATGGATGCCAAACTCGCTGACATCGTCAGGGCGGCGGCGGCACAGGCCCGGCGCAAGGTCCGCGCCTTCGACGGATCGTCGTCGAAGGACGCGTTGCCCTTGGCGGTGATCGAGGCCTTCGATGCCGATGTGCGTGGACATGTGGAGCGCGACCGCCGGATCGAAGAGGAACGCGACCGGGTTCTCATCGCCGCCGTCAATTTCGCCGAGACACCGGACGAGGACGGCGAGGAGGCGGTCGGGGCCGCGCGGGATGCCCTTATCGTTGCGATCGACTACCTCGAACAGGCCGTCCTGCGCTTCGGAAGCGTCAACCGCCAGGGAGCCAAGCTCGGCTACGGCGAGACGGGACAGAGGGTGACCGACGGACGGTGAGGGTTTCGCCCACCGGGGGTGAACCCGGACGGTCGACATGAGAACGGGCCAGGCTCCCGCGAGCCCGACCCGTTTGTAGGTCCGCGCGGTGGAATCGGGTCAGGCGGCCCGCACCGTGGCAAGGAAGCGGTGCACTTCTCCGGTGAGATGTTCGGATTGCTGGGAGAGTTCGCCAGCGGCGCCGAGCACCTGGCTCGCGGCCGCTCCGGTCTCTTCGGCAGCACTGGCCACGCCGGCAATGTTGCTCGTCACCTCGTTGGTACCGGCCGAGGCCTGCGAGACGTTGCGCACGATCTCCTGCGTCGCCGCGCTCTGCTGCTCGACCGCCGCCGCGATGGCAGTCGCCACGGCATTGATGTCCCGGATCCGCATCGTGATCGAACCGATGGCCGAGACCGCCTGGCCGGTTGCGCCCTGGATGTGGCCGATCTGCTGGGAGATCTCCTCCGTGGCGCGGGCCGTCTGGTTGGCCAGTTCCTTCACCTCGGCGGCGACCACCGCGAAGCCCCGGCCCGCTTCACCGGCGCGCGCGGCTTCGATGGTGGCGTTGAGGGCGAGCAGGTTGGTCTGGCTGGCGATGGTCGAGATCAGGCTCACCACATCCCCGATCCGGCTCACGGCGCCGCTGAGTTCCTGCACGAGGCCGGCCGTGATGTCGGCCTCCGTGACGGCGGATTGTGCGAGAGTGGCGGAGCTCGAGACCTGTCGGCCGATTTCCTGCACGGACGTGCCGAGTTCCTCGGCGGCGGCAGCGACGGTGTTCACGTTGACGGCGGCCTCCTCGGCTGCGGCAGCCACGGTGGTGGATTGCGACGCGGTCTGTGTCGCCGTCACCGTCATGGCCTGCGCCGTGGCCTGAAGCTCGGTGGCCGAGGAGGAGACCATGCCGATGATGCCGCCGACAGCCGTCTCGAAATCCTCGGCCATCTTGCGCATTCCAGCACGGCGCTGCTCCTCGGCGGAAGCCCGAGCGAGGACCGTGTCCTCTTCGAGCTGACGCGTGCGGATCAGGTTGGTCCGGAACACTTCCACCGCCTGGGCCATCTCGCCGATCTCGTCGCGGCGGCCCATGGAGGGAACGGCGGTCGTCTCGTCACCGCCGGCGATGTGACGCATGGCCTGGGTCATGCGCTCGATCGGGCGGGCAACGCCGAGGAACGAGAAGATCATGGCCGAGACGGCCATCACGATGCAAACCGTGAGCATGATGATCGAGATCCGGATCGCTTCGGCCTGCTGGCTGCGCGCCGCCTCTCCGGCGGCGTTGGCCGCCGCCACATTGATCTCCACCAGACGGGTGGCCGCGTCGGCGACCGCCCGATAATTCGCGTGGTTGCCTTCGCGGAAGAAGCTCAGCGCCTGCTCTCTGTCGCTCTCGCGCATGGAACGAAGCTTTCCCCAATCGGCCTTCAGAATCTCCATCTTGGCGATCAGATCCTCATAGATCGCCTTTTCTTCCGCTTCGGTGATCAGGGACTTGTAGTCTTCGATGGACTTATTGCGCTCCAGCATCATTTCGTTCGCGAGCTTGAGATCGGCCTGCTCGATGGTGCTGTTGGGAGCGGTCAGGTAGCGCAGCTGGGACGTGCGGACCCGGAGCACCAGACGATTGATCTTGTCGGCCTGAGTCACCGACGGCACGGCATTGTCGACCAGAACAGCAATCTTCGTGCCGATGTCCTGAAGCTTGTATAGGGCCACCAAGCCCTGCGCTGCCGAAATCGAAACGACGATGCTGAACAAGCCGATCAGTACGGCCTTGATCGACAATCGCACGACTTATACTCCCCCAACGATACAATGATAATAACCGAATAAAGAGTCTTATTTAATATTTTATAACTACTTGTATGAATTATAGTTCATCGATATTTGATTTATATTCGCTCCGCCTGAACGATCGCGTATTCAAATTTACGTAAATAAAAACTCTGCCCGCCCCACCGATGACTTGAATAACGACAAAACATGTATTGTCACGTCCAACTCGCGAAACCCTTACCGCGAAACTTATTTCAGTATTCTCGAGCATCACAACTGACCACCAATATCGGCGCAGCAGCGGTAGTGTGAGGCGTGCCTGATTTCCCTCGACCACGAGTAGAAGGGTCTCGCGCGGAGGTTCGCGGCATCATGGCTCCAGGCGAGCCGGGCAAGATCGCTCAGCCGAGCCAGCCCGTCAGGACGTAGCAGCATGCGGCGATGAGGGCGGCGGCGGGCAGGGTCAGGACCCAGGCGACGACGATGTTCCCGGCAATGCCCCAACGGACCGCCGAGGTCCGGCGGGCCGCGCCCACGCCGACGATGGCGCCGGTGATGGTGTGCGTGGTCGAGACCGGGACACCGAGCCATGTCGCCAGGAACAGGGTGATTGCGCCACCCGTCTCGGCGCAGAAGCCCTGCATCGGGTTCAGGCGGGTGATCTTCGAACCCATCGTGTGGACGATGCGCCAGCCGCCGAAGAGGGTCCCGAGCGCCATCGCCGATTGGCAGGCCAGGACCACCCAGAGCGGAACGTGGAAGCTGCTCCCCAGATGCCCCTGCGAGTAGAGCAGCACCGCGATGATCCCCATGGTCTTCTGGGCATCGTTGCCGCCATGGCCGAGGGAATAGAGCGAGGCCGAGACGAATTGCAGGAGCCGGAAGCTCCGATCGACCCCGAAGGGCGTGGCGCGCCGGCAGGTCCAGGACACGATCAGCACGAGGAGGAGGGCGAGGAGGAATCCGACGAGCGGAGACAGCACGATGGCCGCGATCGTCTTCGACAGGCCGGACCAGACCACGACGTCGAACCCCGCCTTGGTGATGCCCGCCCCGACGAGGCCACCGACCAGGGCGTGCGATGAACTCGACGGGATGCCGAACACCCAGGTGGCGATGTTCCAGGCGATGGCGCCCACCAGCGCGCTCAGGATGACGCGCGGATCGACGATCCCGGCATCGACGATCCCGGTCCCCAGGGTCTGCGCCACATGAAGGCCGAAGAACAGGAACGCGATGAAGTTGAAGAACGCCGCCCAGAGCACCGCGTATTGCGGGCGCAGCACCCGCGTCGAGACGATGGTGGCGATGGAATTGGCCGCGTCGTGCAGGCCGTTGAGGAAGTCGAAGAACAGGGCGACGGCGATGAGGCCGGCCAGCGCCGGCAGCGCGAGGGAGGCGGCGTCCATGCCCGTCACACGTTCTCGATCACGATGCCGCTGATCTCGTTGGCGACGTCCTCGAACCGGTCGACCACATCCTCCAGGTGCCCGTAGATCTCGGCGCCGATGATGTAGGCCATGGTGTCGCCGTCGCCGCCATCCTTGCGATGGGCCCGGTAGAGGGCCTTGAGGCCACGCTCCTGCAACTCGTCCGAGCGGCCCTCGACCCGGGTGATGCGCTCCGTGAGGGTGTTGATGCGTCCCGCATGGGTGCCGACGGCGTTGAGCAGGGGGATCGTCTCGGCCGTGAGACGCGCCGCCTCGAGCACGGTGTCGCCCATCTCGCGCATCAGAGGCTCGAAGGAGCGGATCTCGTAGAGGGCGATGGTCTTCACGGTCTTGTTCATCTGGTCGATGGCGTCGTCCATCGACTGGATCAGGTCCTTGATGTCGCCGCGGTCGAACGGGGTAATGAAGCTGCGCCGGACCGCGAGCAGAACCTCGGCGGTGATCGCGTCCGCCTCGTGCTCGCGATCAACGATCACCTGGCAATAGCCCGGCACGCCGTCGCCGCCCTTCAGGACACCCTGGAGCGCCTCCGCTCCCGCGACGAGGGTCTGAGAATGGCGCTCGAACAGGTCGAAGAAGCGATCCTCCCGCGGCATCAAGGCCCGAAACCAGCCCATCATTCGGCGTGCCCCTTCCCGATGTGGCGGGCACTCTCCGCTCGGCGCCGCAGGCTATGTCAGCCGTCAGGTGACCGTGGCCCTGAGAGTCCTGCCGGCCGATAACGTCTTCGAGGCCGCTCCGGTGCCGGTCATTCGCTCCGACCCCATCAATATTCCCATTCGGCGCCCACCCCCACGGCGGTGCGACCGTCGCTGCCGGCCTCGCCCTGGATCTTGATGCGACGGGTCACGTCGTAATCCACGGTGGCAGCGGTATCCTGGGGCTTGGCGCCCGCCTTGACGCCGACACTGAGACGGTCGCTGAGATAGCGCGAGGCACCCAGGGCCGGACCGCCGCTGGCTCCGGTGGAAACGTCCAGGCTGTCGAGGCCGAGGCCTTTGCGGGCCTGTTCGAACACGTCCGGGCCGCCGGCCCCGCCCGAGAGCTGCGACACGGCCTGAGCGAGCTGCAACGCCTGGAAGGGCGAAAGTCCCCCGGCCGCCTTCTTGAAGAGCAGCCGCGACAGCACCTCGTCCTGCGGCAGGGACGGGTCGGAGGTGAGGACGAAGTCGGGCTGGTTGGCGGGGCCGGTCACGGCGACGCGGGCGGTGACCTCGGCGGCCTTGGTCTCGGCCTGGAAGTCGAGATCGGGGATCGCGAGTTCGCCGTTGAAGGCCAGGCGGCCGCGGGTGAAGTCGAGGCGCTGGCCGATGATGCTGAGGCGCCCGCGGCGCATGGCGAAATCACCCACCGCCACGGGGTCGCGCGAGGTGCCGGTGAGGCGCAGGTCACCGCCGAGTTCCGCGTCGATTCCGCGCCCACGTACGAAGATGCGGTTCGGCGCATGGACGGCCACGTCCAGCGTGGCGTCGAAGGGCGGGGGCGCCTTCCTGCGCTTGCCCAATGCGGCGACCTTCGCCTTGCGGTCGGCCTTCGCATCGAGGCGCACCCGTACGTCGGCGGGCGTATTGACCCGGCGCACGCCGGGCAGGGGCTGCACGGTCGCGGGCAGCCGATCGGGGACCGTCACATCGACGGAGACGAGGTCGACCCGTCCCGACACTTTCGGCGTCCGCGCCAAAGGACCGCTCAGGGCGAGGTTGAGGCTCGCGGTGGCGGTGACGATGGGGCTGGAGACGAGCTCGGCCCGCTCGGCGGTGATCTTGAACGCGCCGGGGAACCCGCCATTCGGGTCCAGGGCCACGCGCCCGCTGGCCTGAAGGCCGCCGCCGTTCCGGGTCTGCGCTGTCAGGCGCTCCACCACGAGGGTATCGCCTCGCCCGGTGACGCGGCCCTCGATCTGCTTGAGGGCGATGCCCTGGAGCGGATCGGTGAAGCTGCCGCCGGAGAGGGTGGCGGCACCCTCGGCACGAGGCGCGTCGAGCGTGCCCGAGACGCCCCCGTCGAGGGCGATCCGGCCGGCGACCCGCTGACCGCCGACGCTGAGCAGGCTGTTGGCCATGGCCGCGTCGAGGGTGCCGCGCAGTTTCAGCGCGATGGGTCCGCCCGCCGAGACGGGCAGGAAGCCGGCAAGGGTCAGCTCGGCGCCGCGACCGGCCGAGACCCGGCCCTCGATCCCGGCGCGGCCGTCGCCCAGTGTGCCACTCGCCTTGGCGTCGATGGGCGGCAGGCCGGCCTTGCGTGTCTCCGGGGTCACCAGCTTCGCCACCGACAGGGCATAGCGCCCCTCTGGCCGTGCGCTGGTACCGCGGATATCGGCGTCCCCGTCGAGGGTGCCGGTGAGGGCGAGGCTCGGCGAGGCAATGCGGGCAAGAGCCAACGGCAGCGCCCGGATGCCGAGTTTCAGGTCGAGATTCGATCCGGCGCGGCCGGCGAGGCTGACCCGCCCGGTACCGGCGGCGATGACGAGACCGTCGATGACGGCCGAGCCCCGGTCGAGGGTGATCGTGGCGGGACCAGCCAGCGCCAGACGGTCCTTGCCGCGTGACGCGGAGAAGCGCGACAGCTCGATCCGCGTGGCCTCGGCCGGAACCAGCCGGGCAGCCCCGTCGAGATCGAAACCTCGCGCCTTGGCGGTGAGGGTGATGTCGCTGGCATTGGGCGACCCCACGGCCAGGAGGCGCACGGTGTCGATGGACTCGCCGGCGGCGATGACCCGGTCGGCATTGATTCGCCCGTCCACGACGGGATGGGCGAGGAGATCGCGGCCGGTGAGGTCGGCGTCGAGCTGCGCGAGGCCGATCTCACCCGAGCGCAGGGAGGCGCCCTTGGCCTTCACCGACGCGTCCTGGCGTCCCCCATCGCGCGAGAGGGCGACGGTCGCGTCGAGGCTTCCGGCCAGCGGCGTGAGGGCGAGCGGCGACAGATCGTCGAGATTGGCGGCCGAGAGCGTGACGCTGCCCTGCGTGAGGAGGGTGGCCGCATCGACGGCCGCCTTGCCGGCGAGGGTGGCCGAGCCGAGATTCACCGCGAGCCGGTCGAGGGACCAATCTGCGCCCGAGCGGGCGAGATGCACGTCCCCGCGCAGGGTCTTGCCGCCGATCTCGCCGCCCAGCGCCACCGTTCCATCGAGCGCCCCGGTGAGGTCCTTGAGCGCCGCGGCTACGCGCACGTCCCGGATCGGGCGGCCGAGCGCCCGTCCGTCGGCAGCGGTGAGGGTGGCGGTGAGGTCCGGCTTTTCCAGGGTTCCGGAGAGCCGCCCGTCGAGGAGGGCGCGGCCGGCAAGGCGCGGATCGACGGCCGAGAGGGTCTTCACGTCCACGAGGAGCTTGGCGTCGGCGAGGCGTGCCGTGGCCTTGCCCTCCAGCCGGGCCACCATCTCGGCTCCGTCGAGCTTCACACCATCGAAGCTGTAGCCGTCGAAGACCTGCGAGAGCCTGCCCGAGAAATGCGGCTCGCGGCCCAGGAGCCGGTCGAGGGCCGGCAGGCCGAGAACGAGCCCCTGTGTCGTCGCATCCACATCGGCGGTCACGGCCTTGCGGGCGGGGTCCCCGCTCAAGTTCGCCTTAACGGCGACGCTGCCGGCCAGGGTCCGGTCGGCGACATCGGAGAAGGCCGAAAGATCGGCGAGACCCGCCTTCAGCGTGCCCGTGAGCGTGTTCTGGCCGACCCGGCCGGCATAGGAGAGCGTGGCGGTGGGCGCGTCGAGATCGAACGCCGCCACATCGACCACGCCATCGGGCTGGAGCGTGCCACGGAAGGTGAAGGCACCGCGCGATCCGACCGCCCGGCGCAGGGCCGGGTCGGCGAGCTTCAACCCCTCCACATTGGCATCCGCACGGAGCGCGAAGCGGGTGGCGCTGGGATCGCCGCCCGTGGGCTCCATGGCGAGGCTGGCGGCGATCCGTTCGAGGACGTTGCCGTCCGCGCGCAGGCCCGCCGCCTTGAGGTCGCCGTTCACCCGTGGCCGTGCGATCGGCCCCTTCACGGTCCCATCGAAGTCGAGGGTGTCGAGCTCGGCATTGGCCGCCTTGGTGACGCTGCCCTCGGTGGGGACGGCGCGGGCGGAGATCGTGAAGTCGGCGACCCGCTCCGGCGTGAGGCCGCCCGACGCGTCGAGGCGGGCGGTGCGGGAGGCGAGCGCGAGACGGTCGATGCCGAACGCGCCGTTATCGGCAAAGCGCAGGGCGCCGTCGAGCTTGGTGGTGCCGGAGAAGATCGCAGCCGCCGGGCCGGGCAGCAGCCCCTCGATCCGCGAGGAGAGGTCGAGGGTGAGGGAGCGGTCGGCGCCGGCCCGGGCGATGCGGGCCGTGCCCTTGGCGCCGAGATCGGGGCCGGCATCGAAATCGAGCCGGGCGTTCCAGGCATCGAGGGTGCCGCGCCCGTCGAGATCGAGGTTGATCGGCGGCTCGCCGGGGAGATTGGCGAATTTGGAGAGGAGGCCACCGGCGGCCTCCACCAGGGTGGTCTTCACCTCGAGCTTCTCGCCCTTGGGCACGAAGAGCAGGCGGGCGACGAACTGCCCGGTGGCGTCGAGGCGGCGCACGGACAGGTCGAGGTCGAGCCCTTCGGACGGGGCGCCGAGCTTGGCCTTCCCCTCGGCGGACAGGCGCGCCGGCTGACCGGCGACGGTCTCGCCGAGGACGAGTTCGGCGAGCTTGAAGGCGGTGATCTCCACCTTCACGGGCAACTCGGGAAGCAGCGAGCCATCGGGCTCCGGAGTCGCCGAGACCGGGGCGGGGAGGGGACGGCGCAGCACTTCGAGGCGGCCGATCTCCAGGCTGTCCACCTGCAGCCGGCCGGAGAGGAGGGCGAGGCGGCTCCAGACAAGGCGCGCCTTGTCGAGCTTCAGCCAGGGACCGTTGCGATCGCTGATCACCACGTCGCGGATCGTGGCGTTCGACGAGAGCGCCCCGTCCACCGCGCCGATGGACACCTGGGAGCCCGGCGTGGACAAAGCCTTCGACAGGAGTCCGCCGAGTACGGTCTTCTCGCCGTCATCGGCGCGGGTGTAGGTCGCGGGAACGGCGATGCAGACGGTCAGAGAGACGATCGCTACGATGACGCGCGTTCTCCCTTCCCCCTTTGCGGGGGAGGGTGGCCCGCGAAGCGGGTCGGGAGAGGGGAGCGCCATGTCCGGAGAGGTCGGCCCCTCTCCCGCCTGCTCCGCAGGCACCCTCCCCCGCAGAGGGGGGAGGGTCGATGCGCACCGAACCATAACCCGTCCGAAAAATTCCATCAGAACGACTGCCCCAGGCTGATGTACAGGGCCACGGGACGTTCGCGGTTCCCCTTGATGCGGTCGAGGGGGAACGCCACGTCGACGCGGATCGGGCCGATGCCGGTATAATAGCGAAGACCGAGGCCCGCCGCGTAGCGGATGCGCTCTTCGAAATCGGGCAGGCTGCCCTCGAAGGCTGTGCCGGCGTCGAAGAACGGCACGATTCCGATTGTGTCGGTGATCTTGACCCGCGCCTCCACCGAAGCTTCGAGCAGGCTACGCCCGCCCACCGGCAGGTTGAACGGCCCGCGTGGGCCCAAGGTCCGATAGGGGAAGCCACGCACCGAGCCGCCACCGCCGGCGAAGAAGCGGATATTGGCCGGGATGTCCTCCAGGCTCGCGCCCGAGATGGAGCCGAATCCGACGCGGCCGGCGAGGATGTAGCGGGCCTCGTCGTCGAGGGCGTAATAAGTAGAGCCCTGCGCCTTGGCGACGAAGATCGACGGATCCGAGCCCAGGAACCCGGCATAGGGTGTCACCGAGGCGGTGGCACGGAACCCCTGCGTCGGATCGAGCAGATTGTCGGTGGAATCGTAGGCCACCGACAGCGGCACGCCGACGAGGCGGTAATCGACCTTGCCGAGCGCGTCCTGCGAGCGGCCCGCCTGACCGTCGACGCCGATCTGCGCGTAGAACGTGTCGGAGAACCGGTGCCGGATGCCGATCGTACCGCCGGCCGCGTCCGAGACGTAGGATTGCTGGGCCTCGCGGCCCGCGAAGACATTGGCCACGAGATCGTTGCGCGTGCCCCATAGAGCCGGCTTGACGAAGGTCGCGGAGATCCGGCCGCCCAGCCCGTTCGAATCGATCCCGGCGGCCTTGCGCTGCGCAGCGTAGAGGTCGTTGCCGAGATAGTAGATGTCGGCGTCGAGCCGCAGAGTCTCGCCGCCGCCGAACAGGTTGCGGTTGGCATAATAGGCACGGATGCCCGGGCCATCGACCGTGGAGAAGCGGGCCGCGACCCCGATCAGGTTACGGTCGCGCTCGGTCACGTCGACGAAGATCGGCAGGTTGCCCTGCGCGTCGAGCGCCTCGCCCTCGCGTACCCGGACGGAACCCAGGGCCTCCACCTTGGCGACGGACCGGCGAATGTCGGCCACGGCCTTGGGTGAATAGGGATCGCCCGGCTCGCTATAGATGAAGGAGCGCACCACCGCCGGGTCGATGCCGGTGGTACCGCGCACGGCGACCTGGCCCAGCCCCGCGATCGGCCCGGGATCGATGGTGAAGCGCACATCCATGACGTGGGCCTCGTCATCCACCACAGGATCGCGCGAAACCGCCTTGGCGAAGGGATGGCCCAGCGCCCGGAAGCGGTCGACGATCTTCGCCTCGCGGGCGAGAACGGTGGCGGAACGAGCGGGGACGTCGTCACCCACCCGGGTGAAACGCTCGGGCAGCACTTCGGACGGGAAATCGTTGCCGCGCGGATCGGAAGCCGTCACCGTGCGGAGCTTATAGAGCGGTCCGGCATCGACGACGATCTTCACGGGCACCAAGGCCCGGTTCCGGCCGCCCTCGGCGGCACGCGCCGCAGCCGCCACCGAGGCCTCGCCCGTCAGTTCGACGCCATCGATGCGGATGGCGACCTTGCCCTGGTAATAGCCGTAGCCGGAGAGCACGTCGGACAGGCGGCGAAGGTCCGCCTCCGCCCGCCGCACGATGCCCTCGCCGTCGGGCGGAGCGTCCTGGCGAAGGCGATAGAGCGTGGAGGTGTCCTGCAGAGCCTGCAGCACGTCGTCATCCTCGAGCCCCTGAAACTTCACCGAATAGGGCAGCGTGTCGCCGCTCGGTGCCGGCGGCTCTTCTTCGGAACCGAACATGCCGAACAGGTCGAAGGCGATGGCGGGGGAAGCGGCTAAGGTGCTCATCGACACGCCGCCGAGGACGGCCATGGCCACGCCCGCGCAGCCGTGTTTCAGGCCTCTGCCCTTTAGGTCACGCGTGTTCGACGTCACGAAACACGGCCCGCCCGTGATTCGGACCGGTCCGCTCTCGCCCCTTGCAACGGCATGCCCGCAAAGGTTCGTCTGTCAGCCGTCGATTCCGTCATCCCGCCCCCGCTTCGATGCCGGTCAACCTTCCGTGACGACCCCTCACCGGGTCGTTAAGGTCGTTCCTCGCCTCATGTCGCAGAGTGGCAAGCCTAGACCGCACCACCAACGAGGGCAATCTCGGCCGGTGCCGCAGCCCTTCGTTCAGTCGGCTCCGGGGAAGGATGGAAATCGCGCATCTCGACGGGAACCCGGAACGGCCGGGAGCCTTGTCTGAACATCGCAGGCACCCTAACTTTCACCTATCGGACCTTGTCTTCCACGATCCCCCGCCGGTTCAATCCGGGTCGCACGCCCAGCAGTCATTGCAGAACTGCCGCGGTCTGTCGCTTCGATCTCATCGCATCTCCGAAACCCTGCGCCCTGTCGGCCGCACGTCGTTTTCTGCGGCCCGAGAGGCCCCTCCCCACACAATTCGAGACGAGGGCGCGAAGACTGCAATCGCGTTCCTCCCGACGACGAGAAGGACATCACCATGAGCACGGGCACCGTGAAATGGTTCAACGAAACCAAGGGCTACGGCTTCATTCAGCCCGATGACGGCGGCAAGGACGTGTTCGTCCATATCTCGGCCGTGGAACGCGCGGGTATGCGCAATCTCATCGAGGGACAGAAGCTGTCCTACGAGATCGAGAACGACCGTCGCACCGGCAAGCAGTCCGCCGGCAACCTTCAGGCGGCCTGAACTGCTAAGGGCGAGGGCTGCTCAGTGAGGCCTTCGTTCAACACATGCGTAGGAAGCCGCCCTGTCATGGGCGGCTTCTGTTGATTCCGGCCGAATCGTGAGGCATTGGGCTTTTCGATTCGATCCCGTCTTCCGATGATTCACAGCAAGGCTCAGCGCCGCGCGCTTCCGCTCGCGGAACGGGCCGAGACGCACCACCCGAGAAAGGTCAGATGAGCGCCTTCGACTACAGGAATTTCGACGACCGCCGTAAGAACTCCGCCAGCGCCAAGCAGATGCTGCTGGAAAAATTCAAGGCCCGTCCTCCGGCGGATGACCCGGAAATGGTTGCCAAGGCCCAGGCCCGCGCCGCGGTTGCCCGCGCCCGGGACGAGAGGGCTCGCGAACGCGAAGCCGCCCGCATCGCGGCCGAAAAGAAGGCCGCTGAAGAGAAGCGCGCTCGCGAGGAGGCGGAGCTCGCCGCACAGATCGCCCGCGAAGAGGAAGAGACGCGTCTCGCCGCCGAACGCAAGGCGATCGAACTCGCCGAGAAGAAGGCCCAGCGCGATGCGCGCTACGCGGCTCGCAAGGCCAAGGCTCGCCGCTGACACCCACAGAGGAAGCCCTTCCCGGGGAAGGGTTAGCCTCGTCGCTCCGGGGGGCGCCGGACGCTGGATGAGACAAGGGCTCGGAACGTCGTACCGGATTTCGCATCCGCTGCGGCGCTCCGGGCCCTTCGCGTTTCTTCGCGGCACACGCGCCGAGAATGGAGCACGATGACAGGCATTGAACAGATGCTCGGAACGCGAGATTCGGCGCGCCGGTTCAATGCCGCATCAGGACTAGCGACAGGAGGCCGAAGTTTAAGCCTCGCCCTCAGCTTCGCCTTCGTCTTTCTCGGAGGTCGTCTCGACCTCGCCCTTCGGCTCGGTATCGGCCTCGGGGCGGGGGCCGGCCTTGAACGAGCGGCGCGGGGCGTTGCCGCGCTTCATCTGCGCCGGCTTCTCGATAGCGCCGAGACGCTCGGAGAGCTGCTTGGCCCGTTCGTTGAAATCGTTAGTGGTGCGCGACTGGGACGCACCACTTTTAAACGCATTCGCCACTTGGGCCTCATGGAGTTGCCCAGGGCACGGGTTCGTGCGGGGTTGCTCACCTTATAGCACGGTTTGTCACGCCGCGGGCAGCTAACTGTCCGACTTCGGTCTCATCGGTCCCGAAACGGGCCGGTGCGGCCCGTTTTGAGGAGGGCTCCGGCTTCAGAACCGGGCCGTCAGGAACAGCCGAACGTTGCGACCTGGCAGCAGGATCTCGTCCTTCTTGAACGAGGCGGAGTTGCGGATATCGTCGTCGAGGAGGTTGCGCCCCTGGAGCCCCACCGTGACCTCGGTGGCACCGTAGATCGCCGGGTCGAGGGACTGCGTGTAGGCCAGTTCGGCGCGCAGGTCGTTCCAGCCCCGGGTCAGCGTCTCGAACGGCGCGATCTCCGTATGGTCGAAGGCGTGAAGGAGGTTCACACGGCCGAACCAGCCATTCGCCCGTAGGAAGGCGCCACCACCCAGACGATGGGGAGGAATGCGCGGAACGTAGGAACCGTCGTCGAACTGCGCCCGTACGAAATCGTATTGCGCCTCGATCCCTGCCCAGCCGTCGCCAACGGGAACGATGTCAAGCTGCGCGCCGATCTCGGCCCCGTAGAAGGTCGTGTTGGCCTGGGAGTAGACGATCTGGCGCAATTCGTCGCCGCTGCCGCAAGAGGCGAAATCGTCATCGCAGCGGTTGCCCGTATCCCGGCGGTAGATGAAGCCGGTATAGCGCGTGACATATCCGGTCGCGTCGAGGCGCAGGGGACCTTCGGCCCGGCGCAGACTGAGCTCCATCGTGCGGGCGCGTTCCAGCTTCAGGGTCGGATCACCGATCTCGAAGGTCGCGGAGGCGTGGTGCGGTCCCTGCGAGAACAGCTCGTAGCTGGTGGGCGCGCGCTCGACATAGGAGCCGTTGATGCTCGCCACGAACCCGTAGGGGAGGTCCTGCAGAGCGCCGAAGCTCAGACTCTTGGGGGCGAAGCGGCGGGTCAGTGCGTAGCTCGACGGATCGATGCCGCCGGGCAGATAGTCGGCCGGGAACAGCGTGGCGATGCTGTTGAGCCGGTCGTTCCCGATCCGGCCGGCCGCCTGGAAGCGCAGGCCGCCCCCCACTGCGAGTTCCTCGAACAGATAAGCGGCCAGGGAGCGCGATTCCGTGGGCGGCAGGAAGCTCTCGAGCTGCGAATTGAGGACGCGCCGGCTAGTCTGCACGCCGACCGCGCCGGTCAGGGTGCCGAGCGCGGTGACGACCGGCACGTGCTGCGCCTCGAACCTGGCCTCGACCTCGCGGTTCTTGAAGATGGCCTGCACGCCCTCGGGGCCGGCCACCTCCTCATGGTCGTGCTCATGCTCATGGTCGTGATGCGCCAGACCGATCTCTTCGTGGCGGTAGACCGAGCCGCCGGCCCAGAACCGCAGAACCTCGAACGGCCCTTGGAGCGGTCGGTACTCGCCACGTGCGAGCACCCGGCCCTGCTTCGGGTTCAGACTTGAGCGGGTCTCTTCCGACTCGCCACCGGGGATCTGGTACATCGCCTCGTAATGGCTGAACGACACGCCGAGGAAGCCGCGATCGCCGATCGCCGAGATTCCGATGGAGCCGCCCTGCGTCTCGGTGGCCGAATTGCGCTGGATGCCGCCGGGAATCGCGTAGGAATCGGTTGCCGTCTTGAACCCGTCGGCATGGACCGCGATGCCGTTGGCCCCGGCATCGACGCTCGCCGCGCCGAGCCGACCGTTATCGACACTGGAATAGCCGGTGGTGACCTGGCCGGAGACACCCCGGGCCGGAATGAAGGTCGGCACTTGGTTATTCTCGGACGAGACCACGCCGCCGATAGCGCCCGAGCCGTAGCGCAGGGTCGCCGGGCCCCGGATCACCTCGATCCGATCGGCGGTGAGCGGGTTGACCGGCACCGCATGGTCCTCGCCGAGATCGGATACGCCGCCATTGACGATTCCGTTCTCCTGAATTCGCACCCGCGCATTGTCGAGGCCGCGAATGATCGGCCGCGAAGCCGCGCCCGGCGCATAGGTCGAGGACGAGATACCGGGGCGGTCGGATAGGGCGTCGCCGAGGGTGCGGGGCTGGTTGCGCTGAATCTCGGAGCGGGTCACCACCGTGACGGGGGAAAAGCTGTCGCCGACGACCGGCAGCACGCCGGTGGGAAACCCACCCACGGCGGAAGAGCCGGGGGCGGGAAGGATCGGGCTCGCGGAGGTCACGCTGAGTTCGGAGAGCGTCGCCTCGGCCTGCTGGGCCGCCACGGGAGCGACCATCGCGCCGGATGTCAGGCCCGCGCCGGATAGCATCGTCCCGGCCAGCCAGATCCTCGATCGTCTCGTCCGCATCACGCCCCTCAAGAATTATGTTATAATGTTTCATCCGCGAGAGCGTCTATTTCCGCAAGGGGGGAGGGCGCAGATGGACGGTTGGAGCCCCGCCTGTTGCCGAACTGCATCAACGGCATCAACGGCATGCGCCGCTGCGACGAAAGCGGCGCTTGCGGGAGGCTTGGCGCAGGCAAACATCCTTCCTCGTGATCTCCCTCTCCCTCCTTGGCACCACCGTCCGAATGCTCGGCCTCCTTCTGCTCGGTCTGTTCCTTCTGCCGCTCGGCACCCATGCGCTGTGGTGGACGGCGCGGGGCGGCGGCGCAGCGGATTGGGCAGTGGCCGACTGGTCGAGCGCCGGGCTGTTGCGCCCGCCCAAAGCGACCGATCCGGCCCTCGTCAGGGTCTATGCGGCGCGTGTCGGGCGCTGGCGCGGGATCTTTGCCCATCACAGCTGGATCGTGGTGAAACCGGCCGGTGCCGCCCGCTACACCCGCTACGACGTGGTCGGCTGGGGGATGCCGGTCCGCACGGATGGCTGGGCCGCAGACGGCCGCTGGTTCGGCAACGATCCGCAAACCATTCTCGCCCTCGACGGGGACGATGCCGCCCGCGCTATCCCGGCGATCCGCGCGGCCGTGGCCGACTACCCCTACCGGGCGCTCGGAACCTACCGGGCTTGGCCAGGCCCGAACTCGAACAGCTTCGCGGCGCATGTGCTGGCCCGCCTGCCGGAGCCGCAGGTCACTCTTCCGCCGACGGCGCTGGGGAAGGATTGGGCGCCTCCCGGACGCATCGTCGAGCGCACGCCGAGCGGCACCGGAATCAGGCTGACCGTCGGCGGCTATGCCGGTATCACTGTCGGCTGGGTCGAGGGGGTCGAGATCAACCTGCTCGGCCTCGTCGCAGGACTCGACCTGCGCCGCCCGGCGATCAAACTTCCCGGTTGGGGAAGAATCGGAGTGGCATGAGCCCGGATCGAACGATGACGTCCCTTCTTATTCGTGCCGCCGAACCCGACGATTCCGATGCGATCTGGTCCATCCTCGAGCCGGTGATCCGGGCGGGCGAGACCTATGCGCTTCCGCGTGACGGATCCCGCAAGGCCATGCTGGACTATTGGTTCGCCCCGGCAAACCAGGTCTTCATCGCCGTGGACGAGGGCAGGGTGCTCGGTACCTTCATGCTCAAGGCGAACCAGCAGGGTGGCGGGGCCCATGTGGCCAATGCCGGTTTCATGACGCATCCCGACGCGGTCGGCCGCGGCATCGCCCGCGCCATGGGACGACACGCCATCGACGATGCCGCCCGGCAGGGCTTCCTGGCAATGCAGTTCAACTTCGTCGTCGCCAGCAATACCCGCGCGGTAGCCCTGTGGAAGAGCCTCGGCTTCTCGGAACTTGCGCGCCTGCCCGACGCGTTCCGGCATCCGACCCTCGGATTGGTCGATGCCCTGGTGATGCACCGGAAGCTCGGGACCGACGTCGAATCGTGAAGCGCTCACGCGACCTTTGCGCTCGCGACGGAACCTCGGCTCGCCGGAAACCTTGTCGGGTGATTCCTGCAGCGAGCCTCATGCCAGATTCTTCCTTGCCACCCGACGCGACGCCACCCTTGCGCGTCACCGTCGATCTCAACCGTTGCCAAGCCTATGCTCAGTGCTGCTACGCGGCGCCGGGACATTTCGTGCTGCATGGGCGAGAGGCTTTGTTCTACGACCCCGCTCCCTCTTCCTCCGCCCGTCTCGCCATCGAGCGCGCTCGGGTGTCCTGCCCGGTCCAGGCGATCCGCGTCGAGGATCCGGAGCGACAGGGCCGATGAGAAGCATGGACGCCGAAAGGAAGAACACCGGGGGACATACGGTGGTGGTCGGCGCGTCCCTGGCGGGCCTGCGCGGGGCCGAGGCCCTGCGCCGCGCGGGCTTTGCCGGCCGCCTCACCCTTGTCGGCGATGAGCCACATCGCCCCTACGACCGGCCGCCGCTCTCCAAATCCGCTCTTACGGGCGAGGTGGCGCCCGAAGCGACGGTCCTGCCGAACCTCCACGCCCTCGCTGCCGATTGGCGGCTCGGCGTCGCCGCCACCGGTCTCGACAGGCAGGCGCGCGAGGTCCGCCTCGCCGACGGTACGACCTTGTCGTATGACCGGCTTCTCATCGCCACGGGTTCGCGCGCACGATCATGGCCGAACCCGACCGAGGCAGGCCTTGCCGGGGTCCATACCCTGCGCGGGCGCGACGATGCCGCCGCCCTGCGTCAGGCGCTCGCCGCCGGCCCCAAGCGCGTCCTCATCATCGGCGCGGGTTTCATCGGCTGCGAGGTCGCGGCCTCCTGCCGGGCCCTCGACCGCGCCGTCACGCTGATCGATCCGGGGCCGGCGCCCCTCGCCCGGATCCTCGGGCAGCCGGTGGGCGAGATCGTCGCTGCCCTGCACCGAGCTCTCGGCGTCGACCTGCGCAGCCGGACCAAGGTCGCGCGGCTCGAAGGCAATGAGGCAGGCCGGGTGGTCCGCGCCATTCTCGAGGACGGCAATGTGGTCGAAACCGACCTCGTGGTGGTGGCGTTGGGCGCGGTGCGCAACACCGAATGGCTGAGCGGATCGGGGCTCGATGCCGGGCCGGGCGGCGTCGTCTGCAACGAGGCCGGCCACGCCCTCGACACCGAGGGGCGTCCTGACAGGGCCATCGCCGCGGCCGGCGACGTGGCGCGGTTCCCCCATCCGCTCTTTGACGGACGTCCCGTCGCCCTCGAACATTGGGGACACGCCGTGGCGCAGGGTGAGCACGCCGGGCGCCTTCTCGCAGGCGAAGCCAATGAAACGGACTATGCCGAGATGCCCGCCTTCTGGTCGTCCCAGGGCGGGATCACGATCAAGTCGGTCGGCCTCACCGAAGGGGCGGATTCCATGGTCTTCGCGCAGGGGAGCCCGAAGGAGGGCCGCTTCGTCGTCGTCTACGGCGCGAAAGGCCGCTGCATCGCAGCCGTGTCGTTCGATTCCGCCCGGTGGCTTCCCGCCTATGCCGAGCAGATCGCCGCCCGCGCACCATTCCCTCCGATCTGCGGTGGAACCGACGAACACAATCTGACGGTGCTGTCGCCGGGCTTTCCCGAGAAACGGACATCGCCATGAAGACCGGACAGCTGTTCGAGGCGGTCAAGGACGAGGCGAACCGGGCCGATCCCTATCCGCTCTATGCCCGACTGCGCGAGACGCCCGTCTCGCGCCAGGACGACGGCATCTATGTGGTCTCGACCCATACGGCAATCACGAGTCTCCTGCACGATCCGCGGATCAGTTCGGAGACCCTGCCGCCGAGCGAGCGCCCCCGGACCGGTAATCCGTTCTCGGACTGGATCGTCAACCCGGTCAAGGACCACCTCACCAACACCCATCGCCCCTTCATCTTCCGCGATCCGCCGGACCACGACAGGCTGCGGATGGCCGTGATGGGGCAATTCACCCATCAGCGCGTTCATGCCATGCGCGGGCGCTCGCATGACCTCGTGGCCGACCTCCTGGACAAGCAGAGCGATGCGACGAGCTTCGACCTCGTCTGCGACCTCGCCTATCCGCTTCCCGTCACGGTCATCTGCGAGATGCTCGGCGTGCCGCCGGAGGACGAGCCGCAATTCCACGGCTGGGCGACGCAGCTCGCCTCGGCCCTCGAACCGGACAACCTCGGCAACGAAGAGGCACGAGCGAAGAACATCACCACCTTCGACGAGATCTCCACCTACATGCGTGGCCTCATCAAGGAAAAGCGCCGACATCCGCAAGACGACATGCTGTCGGGCCTGAGTGCCGGTTCCGGGCCAGGCGGCGAACCGGGGATGGGCGAAGTCGACCTAATCGCCAGCGCCATCCTGCTGCTGGTGGCCGGGCACGAAACCACTGTGAACCTCATCGCCAACAGCACGCTGGCTCTGGTGCGCCACCCCGATATCCTCGCGCGGCTCGCCGGCGAGCCGGACCTCGCCCCGCGTCTCATCGAAGAGATGCTGCGCTACGACCCACCGGTGCATTTTCGGACAAGGCGGGCATTGAGCGCCATCGACATCGCCGGCATCACCATCCCGGAGGGTGCCGACATTGTCCTCCTCTTCGCCTCCGGAAATCGCGACCCGGCGGTGTTCTGCGATCCGGACCGGTTCGATCCGGATCGCCCCGATATCCGTCATTTCGGCTTCGGCGGCGGACTCCATTATTGCGCGGGCGCCCCGCTGGCCCGGTTCGAGGCCGAGGCGGCCCTGGTGGCGCTGGCGCAACGCCTCGTCCATCCGCGTCTGATCGATGATCCGCCTCCCTATCGCTCGGGCGCTGCCTTGCGCGGCCCCATGCATCTTCGGCTTGCCATCGATGGAGTGGCACCTCGGCGCTGAGGCCGCGAGCATGCGCGGGGGCGATTGAGGCCTTGCCGCCACACCGTGTCCGAAAAGCCAGAGCGATGCGCCTTTCCCCTCTCGGTCGTCCCGCATTGCCTTGCCGTCAGCGCAATTGGCGGTGACGCAGCGGTCTATTGCCGATGTCCCCGCCGGGAAGAGAGATCGATGCCGCGTCAGTTCCTGTCGACCGTTGCCCTCGTCGCCCTTGCCGCAGGCCTCGGCGCCTGCAGCTCGTCGCGCCTCGATGGGCCGAGCCGCGGCAGCCGTGCCGGTCTCGGTGCCCAGGCCGCTCTCGAGCCGGCCGCACCGGCCATGCCCGCCGGTCCGGTGACCTCTTCCCCCCTTGCTCCTCCACCAGGCGCCAGCGCCGCCCCTGTCGACGCCCCGCCTCCGGTCGGCACGGACGTGGCCGTCGCGCCTGCCCCGGTCGTTGCCGAGCCGGTCTACGTGCCACCGCCGGCTCCGCCGGTCGTGTCGAGCGGTCGCTCCTCGGTGGTGGGAAGCTGGAACGCCAGGGACGCCACGGGCTCGACTTGCAAGGTCTCCCTGTCGAGCGCCCCCGCCCTCGACCTCTACAAGGCGAATGCGTCCGGTTGCGCCAACAAGGATCTGGCGAAGGTCACCGCCTGGGATTACCGCGACGGCGAGGTCTATCTCTACCAGCCAGGCGGCACCGTGACGGCCCGCCTGCGCCAGGGCGGCGGGGCGCTGGACGGTGCGCTTTCCAAGTCCGGCGCGTCGCTGGCATTGGCGCGGTAGGGCCTTATCCGGCACTCGACAGAGGCCACCTAAAGCCCTGCGGATGCACAGGTTTCGGGAGGCGGCCCGAGCCCCCTCAAGGCGTGACCCGTAGCCCCAGCAGCCAAGTATTGGCACTGAAGCTCGACCCAGCGGAACTGCTGTCGATCTGCTGGTAGATGTAGCTGCCGCGCAGGGAGAGCCAGCGGTTGAAGCGGTAGTCGAGCCGTGCGGTGGCTGAGAAACCACGCTCGGTGATGTTGACCCGGTCGTAGTCGCTGGCGAGGTAACCGCCGCCCAGCGTGATCGACAGGTTGCGCAGGAGGTCGTGCTGCACCTCCAGCGTCACCGCCTTGGTCAGCACGCCGCTCGATCCCGGGACGGCGGTTTCGATGATGCCGGTGGCCGCGTTGAGCCGCACCGTGGTGAGCGGGCTCGCCGTCCAGATCAGGGCCGCATTGATGATCGGCGCGGTGAGGTCCTTCAGGCCCGGATCGACATAGGTCCGATGCTGGAGACCCGCCGAGACCTCGCCGTTGATGAAACGGGTGAGCGCCACGCGCGCGCCGCCCGTGACCGTGATGCCATCGGAATTCCGGCGGATCCCGTTGGAATCCGTGCGCAGGTCATAGACGCGGGTATCGGCCAGGACATCGACGAAGGGCGAGATGACGGGCGAGATCTCGTAGGAGGCGCGCAGCCTCAGCCCGTACTGGTTCAGGTTGCGGTCGCTCTGGTTCAGGATCGCCCCGTTGGAGAGCGTCGCGCTCTCGAACTCCGACCGGTCGATGAGGCCCCGCAGGGAGACCTGGAGACGGTTGAACGTCTCGGTGACACCGATCGTCGTGCCGTAACTCGCCACGATCGGGCGGTTCGAGAGCGTGGCATTGATGTCGGGCGAGCCCGGCCGCTGCGTGTCGACGAGGAAGCGGGTCTCCACATCGACGGTGGTGCTGCGGTTGGCGTCGAGGCGCAGGCGAACGGTACCCGCGCCGTTGGGCCGGCTGGCGGCCTGGTTGTCAGGGAAGTCGAGATAGCCGCCGCGGAGTTCGCCCGCGAGTTCGTGCGAGGACCAGTCGCTGCGGAAGGCGAGTTCGCCCTCGGTGCGCAGGGCGAGCGACCCCTTGGCGCGGTTGGGCGTGACCTGGTCCGGATTGGTGTCGTAGCCCACGCTCTGCTGGAACACCGGCAGGAAGGTGAAGGTCCCGAGCTTGATGCCGAGGGGGGCATAGGCCTCGTCCACCACCAGCGGCCTGCGCAGGGCCGAGCCGAGGAAAGCACCCGGCGTGCTGATCCCGGCGAGCGGTAGCAGGGTCAGGGACGGCGCCAGGGGCGGGGCGGGTGACGGGGTCGGCAGCGGCGCGCCGACGACGGCGTTGCGGATCACCGGGGTCAGGCGCAGGTCCGGCGACGGTGTCCGCACGATGGAACGGACCGGCCGCGTCGTCGCCACGCCGAAACGACGAGGTGGGATCGCGCGCAGGCGCAAGAGATCGGTGGGATTGCGGTTGTTGCCGGCGCTCGAAGCCACAGGCGGAACGGGCGAAGGGGAGCGCCGCCGGGCAGCGGTGCCGGCCGAACCATCGTCCGTCTGCGAAGAAGCGCCGTCGCTTGGGGAGGCGGCACCCGTCAATGCATCGCCGGACGCGCCGCTCCCACGCAGGGTCGGACCACCCGTGGTACCGGCACCCGTGGCGGAGGAGGGATTCGTGCTGCCGAAAGTCGGGGTAGCAAGCTGTGTCGCCGGGCGCGACTGGGCCTGCGCCTGCACCCCCGGCAAGGCGACGGCGGCCGTCAGGATCAGGCTACGAAGCCCCGTCCTGTGCCATCCTGCGGTCGGCCCTGCACGCATCCCGGACGACTGTCTCTCCGCGGCCCTGGCGTCGAACGTCTCGCGCGACAAGACCACTGCCCGGGATGTTTCTCGGACGTCCCTTCGCGCATCCCGGACCGGCGCGATGGACGCGGCGGCCAAAGATCGTCCCAGAGGATCGCCCACGTCCAAGACGCACGGCCCTTACATCGGGACGGCTCCTCGCCGACCCCAACGTGGTAAAAGAACAGGGTTAGCGTTGTCTTAAGGACGGGGCGCCGAAGGGGCTAAAGTCGTTCACGCCCGTGATCGGCTCACGGCGCGAACGCTCCCGGCCATGAGGGCGAAAAGACCGACGATCCAGGGCGCTGCGCCCTGCTTCACCAGGTTACGGACGAGCCAGGCGCGGCGCGCTCCATGGCGTTCAGGACGTCGACCAGTGCGTCGGCCGCAGCGAAGGCAAGCCCGACCTGCCGGACACCATTCACCAATGCCGGGCGGCCGGTCTTGGTGTCGAACACTGTCCAAAGGTCGAGGCTCCGATCATCTGATCGGAGGTCGTAGGTGATACGGCAATCGATGAACATCTCTGTTCCATAGGAATCCCGGGTTAGGTCGAGCCCGTTGGTCCTGGGAACACTAGCATCCCGCCCATTGCTGCCATCCCCCATTTGGGGGATGAGGGACCTCCCGCTAGCAGCCGGATCCCCGACAGGACGCTGTCCATCTGCAATGCCGTCGCCGCGGGGGTGTCTGGTTCGTATCAGCCGAGCCGGTGATAGGCCTTGAACCAGCGCACGAAGGCCGGGATGCCGATTTCGATCGGCGTCGTCGGGACATAGCCGAGGTCACGGGAGATGGCGCTGAGATCGGCATAGGTCTCCCTCACGTCGCCGGACTGCATCGGCTCGGACCGACGGATCGCCGGACGCCCGCAAGCTTCCTCCAGCACGTCGATCATGCGCAGAAGCGGCACCGACGTGTTGTTGCCGATGTTGTAGAGCCGGTGCGGCGCATGACTGCCGCCCGCCTTCTCCGCGCCGTCATCGGGCGGCGGATTGTCGAGGCAGGCGAGGATGCCGGCGACGATGTCATCGATATAGGTGAAATCCCGCCGCATCGCACCGTCGTTGAACACACGGATCGGCTCGCCCGCGAAGATGGCTTTGGCGAACAGCCACAAGGCCATGTCGGGCCGTCCCCACGGCCCGTAGACGGTGAAGAAGCGCAGGCCCGTCTGGGGCAGACGATAAAGATGGGCGTAGGTCTCGCTCATCAACTCGTCCGCTTTCTTGGTGGCGGCATAGAGCGAGACCGGATGGTCGACACGGTCCTCGACCCGGAAGGGCAGGGAGGTATTGCCGCCATAGACCGAGGAGGACGAGGCATAGGCGAGATGCGCCACACCCCGGTGGCGCGCGAATTCCAGAATGTTGAGGTGACCGACCACGTTGGCCTGAACGTAGGCGCGCGGGTTCTCGATGGAGTAGCGCACCCCGGCCTGCGCCCCGAGATGGACGATCCTGTCGATCCCATGCCCGTCCAGCCCCCTGTCCAGGGCCTCGTGATCCGAGAAGTCGAGGGGAAGGAAGTGGAACGAGTCGCCCCGGCGCGTCGCGATATCGGCGATCCGGTCACGCTTGAGTGCGACCGAATAATAATCATTGAGATTGTCGATTCCGATGACCGTCTCGCCACGCGCGAGCAAGTGATCGGCCACATGGTAACCGATGAAGCCCGCCGCTCCGGTCACGAGAATCGCCATTTCGGGTCGAGGCCTCATCGTGGTCCGAACCGCCTGCCGACGAGGCCGGCGGCGGTCCGGAAAGGGTCGTTCAGAGTCGCTCGTAGAGTTCCTTGAGGCGGCCGCGATAGATCTCGGGGCTATACTTCGCCGCCTGAACCTTGCCCATCTCGGAGAGGCGCCCGCGCAGATCCGCATCCGAATCCACGGCGCGGATCGCGTCGGCGATGTCGCGTGCATCGTAGGGGTTGATCAGCAGCGCGGCATCGCCGGCGACCTCCGGCGTCGAGCCCTCCTTGGAGGTGATGACCGGAGTGCCGAGCAGCATGCTCTCCAACACCGGCAGGCCGAAGCCTTCGTAGAGGGAGGGGAACACCACGCCTTTGGCGCCGCGGATGAGACTGACGAGAAGGGAGAACGGCGCGTAGTCGAACCGCCGGATGCGGTCGCGCTGGTAGGTCATGTTGTCGATCTGTTCGAGATACGAGTTCGTCGTCGGATTGATGAACTTGAACTCGACATCCGATTTCCAGGCCGCGCCGCCGACGATGACGAGAGGTGCCGAGACCTGGCTGGCGAGATAGGCTTCGACGAGGCGGCCGACATTCTTCTTGGGCTCGATGGCGCCAAAGAACAGGAAATAGCCCTTATAGGGCAAGCCGAACGCGCCCTCGATCTCGCGGCGGACCACGTCTTCGGGCTTCTCGGCGAACTTCTTCGGGATTTCCACCGACTGGTAGGTGTTGGTGATCCGGTGCTCGGGGCAGCCGAGCAGGTTGATGATGTCGCGGCGCGAGGTCTCGGACACGGTGACGATGTGATCGGCATCCTTCACGATACGCCGCATCAGGCGTAGGTAGCGCCGCTTGATGTCGCCGGTGGTGAAGGGCAGACGCAGGGGCACGAGGTCGTGCAGGGTGTAGATGTTTTTGGCGCCCGGAATCCGGATCGGCAGAGGATAGGTCCAGTGCATGATGTCGGGCGTACGCAGGCCGCTGACGCGCAGGGTGCGGTTGTAGGTCTTGAAATAGGCGAGCGCGACGTCAAACAGGTTCACGCTGTTCCAGATCTGGTCGAAATACGGCATCCGCGCTTCGAATGTCTTGCTGATGACGGTGCCGGTGATCGGCACTTTCACCGCACGCCGCCCCAGGGGCGAGGTGAGCTGGTCGCGAAGATAGCGCAGGATCACCAGCCATTGCGGCGGGACGCCCACCGCCGGATCGAAGAAGGAGATCTCGCGCAGGAGTGGATCGATGCCCGGCGATGCGCGGGTCCCGTAGAGGACGTCGGTCCGGTAGCCGAGCTCGTGCAACTCGTAGCTCAGGTTGCGGGCGTAGGTGGCGACACCGGTCCCTTTCTCCAGGCCGAGATTGTACCCATCCAGCATCACACTTTTAGGCATTCCAGACTTCCTTGGATGGTTCTGCGATGGGTCGTTGGCGACTAGGATAGAAGACTCGGACCAAATGAAAGATTTGGATCAAGTGCCGTCTTCGCGTCGGCGGCCCGGGTCCATGACGGAAGCATTCCGTTCCTGCTCCCCGGGCGGTGACGTCTCCGAAAGGGACGGAGTTCAGTTCTCCCAGATCGGCGCGTGGACTCGACGATATGACGCGTTCCGCGGAGCCGGAAGCCTAGAACTTGAGCGCTTTGAGCACCTTCGGCTCCACCGGCCAGGGCGTCGCATCGAACTCGACCGCCTTCGGCAGGGGGAAGGCCTCGAACAGGGCCTGGGGCGAGTAGGCCAAGGGACGCCATGTGGCCTTGATCCAGTCGAGGGCCTTGTCCCATTCGGGCTTGGCGCGCCGCTCCAGGCAGAAGGCGTTGAGGCGGGTCACACCGGCGCCGAGATAGAAATCCCGCACCCGGTGATCGACCTTCTCCTCATCGTCGTCGAGCTTGAGTTCACGGCCCTCGCCCTGGCCATAGGTGGCGAACCAGGCGCTCGGAATACCGTAGCATTCCGCGATCACGAGGCCGTGGAGCGAGGTGGAGAGGATGTGCCGGCAGGACACGATTTCCTCGACCTTGGCGCGCAGCGACGGGGCGTCACGTTCGGTGATCGTATTGATGATCCGGATATCGCCCTTGCGCTCGCGGGGGATACCGTAGCGCGTCATCACGTCGAGGACGGTGGCGGCGGGATCCTGGGAGGCGAGCTCGGTCAGGTGGACGATGACGCCGATCTCATGGGTCTTCGCCACATGGTCCATGGGCCAGAACTTGGGCAGCAGGTAGACCGGATCGCCGTAGATCTCCGGCACCGTGATGCCCTGCGCCCTCAGTACGGCGCCGGTCTTGGGGCCGCGCACGGCATGGACGTGGAACTCGGTCCCCGCCGGGCGCTGATAGGGCGCCGGGTTCGGACTGCCCGGCCTGCGCTGGGCATCGAGACCGGTGCCCCACATGTGGACCGTCCCGTTGGTGATGGCATGGCCGATGGTTCCGACCGCGACGAGACGCTCGGAATTGCTGTCGAAGGCCGCATGCCGCACGACGCGCCCGGAGATGACGGCGACCATGACGGCGCTCAGCGCGTCACCGAAATTGGCGTAGGGAAATTTCTGCGAACTGGCCGCCCAGGCCAGGGGGACCGAACCGGGCGGCAGGGTCGATTTAATGCGCTTCAGGAGAGCGACGGAGCTCTTTTTTTTTTCTAGCTTCGCCGCAGCATTTTCGCCAGCTGGCTCGGAGACAGTCTTTTCGGCCACAGCTCTCGCAGCGGCTTTGGGAGCGCCTTTGGGAGATTCGTCAGGAAATCGGGCGGCTGCCACTTTGGCACCTCCCGGAAATTCCTTGCGGTCCAGGCGGTTCAGCTCGCTGACATCGTGACGTAGTTTCAGGTCAGTCAGCGCCTTGTGCTCCCAGATCGTCTCGCCGGGCGCGGCGGAGATCGGGCTCAGATCGACAGGGAAGGCGTTGATCAGGGCATCGCCATCAAAGCTCTTCGGCGACCAGCTCTTGTCGATGGCCTTCATGATGGCGGGCCAGTCGCTCGGCTTGGGCCGCGGCTGGTTGTAGACATCGATCTTCGGCAGGCCGAGGCCAGTGTAGAGATCGACGATGCGCAGGTCGACATCCCCCTCGGGGGTGAGTTCCACCGATTGCAGCCCGTCTTTGCTCAGGCTCGGCGCGAAATACAGGCAGGGAATGCCGTAGGATTCCGCGATCACCATCCCGTGGAGGCTGGTGGAAACGATACGCTCGCAGGACAGGATCTCGTCGATCTTCGACTGAAGCGCGCCGACATGCAGTTCGGTGACGGTCGTGATGAGATGGACGTCGTCGGCGAGTTCGGCCGGAATTCTGAAGCGCGCGATCTCCTTGCGCGGCACCGCCTCCATCTCGCGATTTGCGAGCTCCGACAGGTGTAGGATGACACCGAGCTTGTAGCGCTTCTTGACGGTCGGCTTGTAGAAAAGCGGCAGCAGCCAGACTGGGTCACCGTAGGGAACGGCATGCGAGAGGGTCTTGGCCGAGAGGAGCGATTCTGAGACCGGCCCACGTGTGGCGGTCACGGTAAAGTGCGAATCCGCCGAAGGAACGAACGGCTTCTTTTCGTTCGCCGGCGCCGAGGGGTTGGCCCAGTTCGAGCAGCCCGTTCCCCAGAACCAGACCTCACCATTGGCGAAGCCGTGTCCGATCGTACCGACGCAGGACAGGCGAGGCGCGAAGGACTTCATCGGCGTTCTGCGGATCGGCTTGCCCGAGAGCAGCGCGATCATCACCGGGCTCAAGGCGTCGCCGAAGTTGAGATAGTTCATGTCCAGGGTCGAACCGGCCCAGGCCAGCGGAATCTCGCCTTTTTCACGCACGTACCGGGTGATGGATGTCGCCATAGATCACGTCCTCAATTCTTGGATTATCTAAACGAAAACGACGATCTCATCGTCACTGCACAACCTAGACCCACAACCATCAACACGATTGACGCTCTAGCTTTCGTCCCACGGCAATCAATATTTAGGAGCCAAACAAAGTCATATCGATGCTTAGGTGACTATAAACCCAGCAATCCAGCGCGACCAAAGATCTTATCCCGCCGACAGACAGCAAGGTCATCTCGCATTTGATTGCCTCGATCCCGAATCCATGGATCCTCTTCAAGTCATTGGTGCGCCTGATTAAGGCGGTTCCTGCGGGGTGTCCAGGGCAGGAGTTCACGTTAATGGGAAGGCAGCGAGGGAGCGACCAGCATCACGATGTCGTCTGAGAGACGCGCTGCCTGGCGGTGTCCTCCGGCGCCGGGGTCCCGTGGGACGGGGTGGGACGTTTGGCAGCCCGAGCGGTCTTGGCCTCCTCGTCCACACGGCGAAGGGCCGCCATGATCTGCCGGCCCGTATCAGTCCAGGTGGCGGGGCGATAGTTCCTGTCAATCTCGCGCTCCTTCTCTCGGAGCAACTCGGGATCGGTGGCATAGGCCTTGATCTTGTCGGCCCATTCCCTCGTCATATGGGGAGGGGCATAGTCGACGAAGTGCCGACCAACCTCGGGCAGGGACGTGGTCTTCGAGACGATGCCGAACTTACCAAAGCTCAGGGCCTCGGCCACCGGTAGCCCCCAACCCTCGTAGCGAGAGGGAAACACGAACATCTGGCAATTCTTGTAGAGGGTCCGCAGGGCCAGATCATCGACCTTTGCGAGGAAGTGGAGCTTCCGCGCCAGCAATGGCGTCCGCCTGATGATTGCACGCAGCATCATGCGCTTCCTGCGCTTGCTATGCCCGACGCAGACCAGGCTCGGGGCAGCCTCCTCATTGCCCTTGAAGGCCAATGACCAAGCCTTGATGGCGACCCGGTGATTCTTCCGCGGATGCACCGAAGAGACATAGAGGATGTAGGGCCCCTTCACCTTCAACGGCTTCGGTGGGGTGTTGTCACCGATCTGCGACACACCGAAATCGAGGGTCACGATCCGCCCGCAATCGAACCCCTGATAGGCGATCAAGGCTTCCGCGGTGGCGCGAGATGGCGTGAAGATCACGTCCGCCGTCTCGAGCACGAGATCAATCCAGCGCTTGAACGTCTCATGGGCTGAACGGAAGGTGAGCTTCGGCTGCTCGATCGGCAGCATGTCGTGGACCAGGATCGCCTTGCGGCAGGAGATGTTGGCGGATTTCAGCGCGCTGACGATGCCGGCATAATTCGAGCGCGACCAGCTCGCCCCGAGCATGACGAGCCACGGGGCGGACCGGGGCATGGAACTGTCGGCAGCCGCCGCCGGCTGGTTCTTGAAGATGCGGACATAACTCAGCTCCTCCACCGCCTTGGCGACGAGGGAGCGCCCCTTGACGGTATTGGTCCGGCCATAGGCCTCGATGAGCTCCAACATCGGGGCACTGATGGGCGCGAGCCGCCGTTTGAAGGGGGTGATGCCGATGGGAGTGATGACGCAGTCGAGATCGTCCGCCTGTATAGCGCTGGTGATCTCATAGACGACGCGTTGGATCCCGGTGATCGGCAACCCTCTTTTGAAGAAGGACACCAGATCCGTGTAGTCCATCAGGATGTTTGCAGACTTCATCGAACGTGCAATGCGGTTCCGACGATGGAGATAGACCGCAGCATGACATGCCCCCGTCTCTGACTGCCCCCGGAGTCAGCGATCTTTGCCATCGTTAGGAAGGCCCCGTCCGCTCGAGAACATAGAAGCTCAATGCGAGCACTACACGCCGAAAATATGACGTCCCCCGCACCGAGTGACGCTACCGCATTGCACTACCCACGCATAGCCGGTCCGGCGGAACGAAGCGGTCATGGATGGCCGAGGTTGAACAGGAATAGGTTTGAAATGAGGAGACCGCTCGGCCTCACACCCATACCTCGTTCGGCGTCACAATCGACCGAAGAGGAAATTGGCTCCCCGAGTAGGACTCGAACCTACGACAAAGCGATTAACAGTCGCTTGCTCTACCAACTGAGCTATCGGGGACCACGGCGGGGTCTCTACACACGGCTTTGGCGGGACGCAAGGCCTCTTCGCATATTTGTCGGCTTTGTTTACGGCCTCGCCTCCGTTTGGCCTCCTGTCGCGGAATCCCCGTTGCGGACGGGGCCCGGGCTCTGTAAGAGACCGGTCACCCCGGATCGACCGTCCGATCCGGAGGCGCCATTCCCTCATCGATGGGATGTGCGAGAGGCCTCGTGGCGGAGTGGTTACGCAGAGGACTGCAAATCCTTGCACCCCGGTTCGATTCCGGGCGAGGCCTCCAATTTCTCTCTCGATGGGTCACGGTGAGGCGAAGAAGCCCGGCAATGGCCGACCTTCCTCATCCCGTCGCTTCCGTCCACCCGAACGAACGCGTCACCGCCTTGCCCCAGGCGGCGTAGAGCCGGTTGCGCCGGTCCTCGTCCATTCGTGGGTGCCAGCGATGGTCGACGCCCCAATTGGCGACGAGGTCGCCCGTGCCGGCCCAGTAGCTCGTGGCGAGGCCTGCCGCGTATGCGGCGCCCAGTGCCGTGGTCTCGGTCACCTTCGGGCGCAGCACCGGCACCGCGAGGAGGTTCGCCTGGAACTGCATGAGGAGGTCATTGCGGACCATGCCGCCATCGGCCCGTAATTCCTTGATGGCGATCCCCGAATCCGTCTCCATCGCCTCGATGACCTCCCGGGTCTGGTAGGCGGTGGCCTCCAAAGCGGCGCGGGCGATGTGGCCCTTGTTGGCGTAGCGGGTGAGGCCCGCGATGATGCCGCGCGCACTCTCGCGCCAATGCGGCGCGTAGAGCCCGGAAAAGGCCGGCACGAAATACACGTCGCCATTGTCCTCCACGGTGCGGGCGAGGGGCTCGATCTCGGCACTGTCCCGAATGAGGCCGAGATTGTCGCGCAGCCATTGCACCAGGGCCCCCGTAATGGCGATGGACCCTTCCAGCGCATAGACCGGCGCCTGATCACCGAGCCGGTAGGCGAGGGTGGTGACGAGGCCGCAGGTGGAGGGTACCGGCGCCGTGCCGGTATTCATCAGCACGAAACAGCCGGTGCCGTAGGTGTTCTTGGCCTCGCCGGGAAAGAAGCAGGCCTGGCCGAACAGGGCCGCCTGCTGGTCGCCGAGGATGCCGGCGATGGGAACCCCGGGGAGGGCGCCGCGCGTCTCGCCATAGACCATGCTCGAGGAGACGATCTTCGGCAGCATCGCCCGCGGGATGCCGAAGGCCGAGATCATGCCGGGATCCCAATCGAGGGTATCGAGAGCCATGAGCTGGGTTCGGCTGGCATTGGTTGCGTCGGTGACGTGCAGACCGCCCGCGGGTCCGCCCGTGAGGTTCCAGACGAGCCAGCTATCGATGGTGCCGAACAGGACATCCCCGGCCTCCGCCGCTACGCGGGCGCCGGGTACCCGGTCGAGGAGCCAGGCGAGTTTGAGGCCGGAGAAGTAGCTCGCCAAGGGTAGCCCCGTGACCGTCCGGAAGCGGTCCTTGCCGCCATCGCGCGCGAACTCGCTCACGAGCCCGTCCACTCGCGTATCCTGCCAGACCAGGGCGTTGTGAAGCGGGCGCCCGGTGGCGCGATCCCAGATCAACGTCGTCTCGCGCTGGTTGGTGATGCCGATGGAGACGAGGTCGGAAGCGACCAGCCCCGCCATCGCCAGGGCCTCGCGCATGACGATGCGGGTGTTGCGCCAGATCTCGTTCGCGTCGTGCTCCACATGGCCGGGGCAGGGATAGATCTGCTCGTGCTCACGCTGGGCCGACGCGACGATTGCGCCGCCGCGATCGAAGACGATGAAGCGCGTGCTGCTCGTGCCCTGATCGAGGGCACCGACATAACGGGTCATGGCCGCCTCCCATCCTTGGAGCGTGTCGTTCCTGTACGGCTCGCGAGGCCGGGCGCGAGTCCATCGGCTCTCAGGCTGCGCTGGCCTTGCCGGTCATATAGTCTTCGAGCCGGGCCTGTCCCTCGGGTGACAGATGCAGGCCGAGTTTCGAGCGGCGCCAGAGGATGTCCTGCGCGCTGCGTGCCCATTCGCGATCGATCAGGTAATCCACCTCCGCCGCCGTGAGTCCCTCTCCGAAATCGGTGCCGAGATCGGCGAGGCTCCGTGCCGGGCCCAGTAGCTCGTCCGTGCAGGTGCCATAGGCACGGGCCAGGCGCCGCGCCATCATCGGCGGTAGGAAGGGCCGTCGCGCCATGAGATCGCCGAGGAACCTCGTGATATCGGCATTCGGCAAGTCGCCGCCGGGAAGAATCCCAGTGGCGGTCCAGGCGGGCTTCAACCCCGGTCGATAGGGGGCGAGCTTACCGATCGCGTGTTCGGCGAGGCGCCGGTAGGTGGTGATCTTGCCGCCATAGACCGAGAGCACGGGCAGGCGGCCATCGCGGTCCGAGACATCGAGGACGTAGTCGCGAGTGACCGAAGAGACATTCGTGGCGGCATCGTCGAAGAGCGGGCGCACGCCCGAGAAGCTCCACACCACGTCGTTGGGGCTGACCCGAGCCCGGAACGACCGGTTGATGCAGTCGCAGAGATAGCGGGTCTCGTCCTCGGAGATTCGGACCGGGCCCGGCTCCTCCCCATGGGGCACATCCGTGGTACCGATGAGGGTGAAGTCGCGCTCGTAGGGGATCGCGAAGACGATCCGCCCGTCCGGCTGTTGCAGGATATAGGCCTGCGCGCCGTCATAGAGCCTCTTCACGACGATATGGCTACCCTTGACGAGCCTGACCGTCGCACGGCTTGCGAGGCCGAGCGTGCGCCCCAGGGTCTCACTGACCCAGGGACCAGCGGCGTTGACGACCATGCCCGCACGTACGGTCTCGCGGCGGCCGGATACAACGTCGCGGATTGTGGCGACCCAGGATGTCTCATCGCGATGGGCGGATTCGACGGCGGTGCGCGTCCGGATTTCGGCGCCGCGCTCGCGCGCATCCATGGCGTTGAGCACCACGAGGCGGCTATCCTCGACCCAGCAATCCGAATAAGCGAACCCGCGCGTCAGGCGCGGCTGCAACGGCGCGCCCAGATCCGTGCCTTGCAGGCGCAGGGAGGCCGAGCCGGGCAGGGTCTGCAGGCGGGCGAGGTGGTCGTAGAGAAACAGACCGAGCCTCAGCATCCAGGCAGGGCGTAAGCCCTCGTCGTGTGGCAGGACGAAGCGCAGCGGCCAGATGATGTGGGGAGCGAGCCGCAATAGGCGCTCGCGCTCGGCCAGTGCCTCCCGCACCAGTCGGAACTCGTAATGTTCAAGGTAGCGAAGACCGCCATGAATGAGTTTCGTCGAGGCGGACGAAGTGAACTCGGACAGATCGCCCTTCTCGCAGAGCAGCACCCCGAGGCCGCGCCCGGCCGCGTCGCGAGCGATACCCGCGCCGTTGATGCCGCCGCCAATGACGAGAAGATCGTATTCGCGCGCGCTCAACCCGCGACCTCCCTCGCCCCATGGCGGGAGCGCTCTTGTCCGGCGGGGCTCATTCCACGCGGACCCTGTGACGTTCCTCGAACACTGACGGTCCCTGCCCAAAACGCCGCCGGAATGAATCGGGCCTCACGCTCTCTTCGCCAACCCCGGACAAGTATGGATGTTTCGGTGAGCTGACATTTACGCACGATTTTCCCATCGGACGAATGGCCCCACGGCCGCAGCACATACGGCCAGTCAGGAGCGGGGGCGCGCGTGCGTCGCGTCGGGAATGCGTGACATGGATGTCGGCGGGTTGCATCTCCCTCGGCAAGGCCGGTCTAGGCTGGGCGGGGAAGTCGACTCCGCCGCCCGCGAGACGCCGACCGTGGAAATCCATCCTCGGTGATTTTGGCGTCATCGGGGTGGTTGACCGGACGGGAGCAGTGGCTTATGCGAACAACCTCGTTCGGAGGCGCTCACGAAGCTTCCGGCCCAGTTCGAAGAGCGGCGGTAAAAAAACGCCTTGTCTTCAAAGGGTTCGTTGGGGGATAGTTTAACGGTAGAACAGTGGACTCTGACTCCTCTAGTCGAGGTTCGAATCCTCGTCCCCCAGCCACTAATTCAGCCTGTTAGGTCAATGACTTAGCGGGCTTTTTAGTGCCCATGGCTGCCCGGAAATGTATTGCAACGGCTCGCATCACGGTTCTTGATTTTACAACGGGTTACGACTGGTGGTCGGCTGGTCTATGCAACATGAGAGCAACACGGTTTGCTCTAGTCACCAGCGGTGCAATGCAAGGGCAACCCGCCTATTCCGCTCCGCCTTACGCGGCGGCCAGATTGGACGTGAGCGGGTCGCTATCCACCGGTCTGGCGCCGCCGTTGCGTCGGCAACGCCGTGTCGACAGGTCGAATCGCTAGGTCGGCTTGCGGGTCCGCTGAAGCCCGCCCGCGTTCAGCCATAACTCCTGGCGCCGTTCGGCGGACCGCAGAATCAATCCGATCAGCATGCGGAACGTCTGCTTTTGGGCAGGCGGCGAACTTCCGCTTATGGCGCACAGCAGCGATAACGAACGGCTGGGATGGGTGGCAAGCGGACTATCTGCTTTTGACAGCGTAAGGTCATTAACCGGACATCGCTTCCAGCTGAGCGATGGTATGTCCTCAATGATCCGTGGTTGCCCCAACGGAGCTGGGGGCGCCGGGGAATAACACCTTGGCCGTGGCGGCTGGATCCAACGTGTGCGACAGCCTTCGACGAGGCTTATCACCCCTTTACCGCATCAGGCTGTCACGGAGTCGCATTCGCATGGTCACGAGACGCGTCGTCAAGCTCACCGAGTTCGGCTCGCCCCAGGTGCTATCGATCGCGACGGAGGAGCTTCCACCGCCGATGGCGGATGAGGTGCGGATTCGGCAGACGGCCATCGGCTTTAACTTCATCGACATCTACCAACGCAAGGGCATCTATCCGCTTCCCCTACCAACGGGCCTTGGCTTCGAGGCGGCGGGGGTCGTCGATGGCGTTGGTTCGGGTGTCACGAGCATCCGGATCGGCGATAGGGTCGCCTACATGAACGCTGGCGTCGGCGCCTATGCAAACCTTCGAAACGTCTCTGCCGACAAGCTCGTCGCATTGCCGGACACGGTGAGCGACGAGGCTGCGGCAACCCTGCTGTTCAAGGGGATGACGGCCCAGTACCTGTTGCGGAAGACACATGCCGTGCAGGCTGGCGACCTTCTGCTCGTGCATTCGGCCGCCGGCGGCGTTGGGCAGATCCTGACGCGGTGGGCGACGGCGCTGGGCGCCACGGTCATCGGCACCACAGGCTCACCCCGCAAGCGGGAGGCCGCGCTCGCCGCTGGGTGCGTGGATGTCATCGACCTCAACGATCCGGAATGGCCTGAAGCCTTCCTGGCAGCGAGCGGCGGTCGAAAGGCTCGTGTCGTTTACGACGCGATCGGCAAGGACACCCTGATCAAGTCGCTCGATTGTGCGGCACCGTTCGGTCTCGTTGTTTGTTACGGTGCCTCGTCCGGCAAGGCCCCAGCGGTCGACCCGGAGCTACTCAACAAGAAGGGATGCCTCTTCCTGACGCGCCCCTCCGTCTTTCCCCACAACGCCGACCCGGCGACCTTCCGTGCCAATGCAGCCGACTTGTTCGAGGCCATCGCCCAGGGTCATGTCAACGTCGACATCGGGTGCCGCTTCACGCTCGATGACGTCGTGGAGGCCCACGTTGCTGCGGAAGAGCGTCGCTTTGGCGGCGCCTTGCTCATCAGTCCATAGACCGGCGCTCGGCGAGATTTTTTGCATCCATAATTACGTTGGCCTGAGGTTTGCTGGAGCCGCCCCTCACACATGGAGGGTTCATGACGGTTCCCGAGGTCCAACTCAGCCTGGACGGCATCCGCAAGTCCTTTCCCGGCAAGGGCGGTCCGGTCCCGGTCCTCGACGGTCTCAGCTTCGATATCTACGAGCGCGACTTTGTCAGCATCATCGGCCCCAGCGGCTGCGGCAAGACGACGGTGTTCAACGTCATCGCCGGACTTCTCGAACCCGACAGCGGAACGATGACGTTTCGCGGGGAGGTGGTGCTCGGGCTCCAGGGCCGGGTCGGCTACATGATGCAGAAGGACCTGCTGTTTCCCTGGCGGACAGTCCTGCAGAACGTGATGCTCGGCCTGGAGATGAAGGGCGTCGACCGGGCCCAGGCCCTCGACACGGCCCGTGAATATCTCTCGACCTTCGGTCTGTCGGGCTTCGAGAACGCCTACCCCAAGATGCTGTCCGGAGGCATGCGGCAGCGGACGGCGCTGATCCGGACCCTGATCATGGATCCCGACATCCTGCTCCTGGACGAACCCTTCTCGGCCCTCGACTACCAGACGCGGCTTTACCTCGAAGGCGTGCTCCTCGACGCGGTGGAGACCTTCCACAAGACCGTGGTGCTCGTGACGCACGACATCGACGAGGCCGTCGCCCTCTCCAAGCGCGTCGTCGTCCTGGGCAATCGTCCCACCAAGGTGAAGTCCGTCCACGAGATCGGACTCGATGCCCGTTCGCCCATCGGCGCGCGCAGCGATCCGCGCTTCTCCGACTACTTCCAGACCCTGTGTGGCGAACTAGAGATCCAGACCCGTCAGAGGGCGGCCTGATGGCGACGCACACCTTGGAAACGTCGGAAGCCTTGAAGACGTCCCAGAACCTAAAATCTTCCTCCCCAGCATCAGTCCGGTCCGCCAAAAAACCTGTTGCCCGGCCCCGCGCGAAGCCGGGCGCCCTAGCGCGGGCGGCGGATACGACACTCGGGCGCGGCATCATCCAACTGCTGGCGGTCGCCGTGTTCTTTCTTGCATGGGAGATCGCGGTCCGAGCCGGCTGGCTCACGGAATTCCTGGTCGGTGCCCCGTCGGGCATCTGGCGGGTCTTCCTCGCCTCGATGCTGGACGGATCGCTGCCGGTTGACACCTGGTACACCGTGATCGAAGCGATCATCGGGTTCCTGATCGGCACGCTCCTGGGGTCGCTGGCCGGCCTCGGCCTCTGGTACTCGGCCTTCGTGGCGCGACTCGTCGAGCCCTTCATCGTGGCGATCAACTCGGTGCCGAAGATCGCGCTGGCCCCGATCGTCATCCTGTGGTTCGGCACAGGCTTCGTCTCGAAGGTGGCGCTCGCAGTTTCGCTCACTGCCCTCGTGGCCCTGATCGCCGCGTATCAGGCCGCGCGCGACGCCGACCCCGACCTGCAGGCCCTCCTGGCCTCAATGGGCGCCTCGAAGAACCGCATTTTCAAGAGCGTGATCGTGCCTTCGACCCTTCCGGCCATCATCGGGATGTTCCGCATCAACATCGGCTTCGCCCTCGTGGGCGCGGTGGTCGGCGAGTTCATCTCGTCACAGCGCGGCCTCGGACACCTAATCTACTCGGCCTCGAGCCTCTACGACCTCAATACCGTCTGGGTCGGATTGTTCGTGCTGATGTTCGTGGGCTTCCTCCTCTACCACGTGATCGATTTCGCCGAGCGTCGCATTCTGCCCTGGCGGCAGATCATCACTGCCGGCCAAGTTCAGGTCTGATCTCTGACCACCCGCGCCGATGGGCCTGCTGTCGTCGGCCGCACTGCGTGATCGACGCGGGGCACAGGCTTTCCAAACTCCTGCTTACCGAAGATTTGTCGAAGAAGGGCCTCACGGACGATCCGTTCCAAGCGTCTGCGTCTCTCAACCTCCCTGGCAGTGACCGTGGGATTCGCCAGCCTCGTGGCATTGCCGGCCCGCGCAGCGGACAAGGTCACGGTGTCGCAAGCTTTCCAATCAATGCTCTACCTGCCCTTCTACGTCGCCATGGATGGCGGCTTCTTCGCGGGCGAAGGCGTCGAAGTGACGAAGGAAACGGCGGGCGCCCCAGCCGTCGCGCTCTCGGCCGTGATCTCGAAGAGCGCGCAGTATTCGATTCACGGCCCCGAATGGACAGCCATCGCTGCTTCGAAGGGCGCGCCTGTGAACGTCGTGGCGAACGTGGTCAACGGGGCCGCGGTGTGGATTGCCACCACCCCGGATGTGACTTTCAACGACGTGAAGGATCTGAAGGGTCAGAAGATCGTCACCGGGCTGATGCCGACCACTAGCACATCGCTGTTCCTGAAGCTCCTGAAGGAGAACGGTCTCAAGCCCGAGGATGTTGAGATGACCCAGGTCCAACTCGGCTCCGAGCCAGGCCCGCTTCTGGCCGGACAGGCCAAGATTGCCGTGATGTACGAGCCGGGGCTCGACCAGGTGGCCGCCAAGGGCATGAAGGTCGTGCTGAGCTTTCCTGAGCGCTATGGCCCCTACGCCTTCTCGGCCGTAAGCGCCCGCAAGGACGTCGATCCCGCCATCACTCAGAAGGTCGTGACTGGGATGCAGAAGGCGATCCGCTTCATGCACGCCGAGCCCGAGAAGACGATTGCCATCGCCAAGAAGCAGTTCCCGAACCTTGACCCCGCCGTGGTCGAGGCCGCGGTCAAGCGCATGATGCGTGAGAAGGTCTATCCGGATAGCGTCGACATCACCGCTGAGGCCCTCAAAACCGGCATGGAGACGCAGGTCGCGCTCGGCAATCTCTCAGGCCTGCCTGACTACGCCACCTTCGTGCGCCGCGACTTCATCGAGAAGAGCCTCGCGGCGAACTGAAGCCGCGTTTTCCGAATGCCGCGCCGCGTCGGCGCGGCATTCGGCTGCGCAAGACAACGGAACCTCGATGCTCAACCAACTCGGTCTCGTCGATGCCCTGTGGGCGTTTCGTGATGGGCGCGTTTCGCCCGGCGATTACCTCGCGGCCAGCCATGATGCAGCCCTTGCCCGCTCGGATCTTGCCGCCTTCACTGTTCTCTCGGCGGATCCCGCGCCGGGAGACGGAGCCTGGGCTGGCATCCCCGTTGGGGTGAAGGACATCATCGCCACTGCATACATGCCGACCACGAACGGCTCACCGGTCTATGCGGACCACGTGCCCGCCGCGGATGCCTGGATCGTTGCCCGCCTGAAAACCCTCGGCGCCTCGGTGCTCGGCAAGACGGTCTCCACCGAGTTCGCTTGGCGCCATCCGGGACCGACGCACAATCCCTGGAAGCGCGGACATACGCCGGGTGGCTCATCGAGCGGATCAGCAGCTGCCGTAGCGGCCGGTATTGTTCCCCTGGCCCTCGGTACCCAGACCTTCGGATCGGTGATCCGGCCGGCCGCCTATTGCGGGGTCGTCGGTCTCAAGCCGAGCTACGGCGCCATTCCACGGGTCGGCGTTCATCCCCTTGCCCCCTCACTCGACCATGTCGGCCTGTTCACCCGCTCGGTGACGGACGCCGCCTTCGCCCTAGCGCATCTGATCGGCCAGGACGAAGAGGACCTGCACGGCCGCTCGCTGCCGAGCTTTTCCGTCGACCTCGACACGGGATTGGCGCCCCGTGAGTCGCCGCGCCTCGCGCTGCTTCGGACCACGATCTGGGACAGGGCCGAACCGGAACAGCGCGCACTGCTCGAATCCACGACGGCAGCTTTCCGAGCGGCCGGAGCCCATGTGTCCGACCTCGTGCTCCCGGCCGCCTTCGAAGGCTTGTGGGAATGCGCGCGCACCATTCTCGCCGTCGAGGCCAGCGCCTGCTTCGGAGCTCTGGTGGAACGTTTCCCCGGCCGGACGAGCCAGCCGCTCAAGGATCTCGTCGCGGAAGGTGCGCAGATCCCGGCAATTACCTACGTTGAAGCCCTACGACGGCAGGCCGATCTGCGGGCGGACCTCAATGCGGTGCTGGCAGGCACCGATGCGGTCCTCACCCTGCCGGCCTCCGGCCCTGCCCCAGAAGGGCTGGTCTGGACTGGCGACCCCGCCTTCTGCGTGCCTTGGACCTGCCTCGGCGTTCCGGCCGTCGCGCTTCCGGCTGGGGAAAGCCAAGGGCTTCCGCTCGGGATCCAGCTTGTGGGCACCTACCGCAATGATCTTGCGCTTCTGCGCACAGCTCGCTGGTGCGAGACGGTCCTGGCCCGTCCCATCACCTTTCCCGTCTTCGGCCCCGCCTCCTGAAAACCCGCACATCGCGATCATCGGAACGCTGCCCCATGCTGTCCCTCCTCTCGCTGCGCAAGCAGATCGATGCCGGCTCACTCACGCCGCGCGAGGCCATTTCCCTCTCCGAGGCCGCGATTGCCGAGCACGAGCCTGAGATCCAGGCGCTGGTCAGCCGAAATCCCGATCCGGTCGTACCAGAGCGAGGTTCCCTCGCGGGCATCGCCGTAGGAGTGAAGGATATCCTCGACACTGCGGACCTGCCAACGCAGATGGGGTCGCCGATTTACGAAGGCTGGCGCCCGCGCGCAGATGCGGCCATCGTGGCACGCCTGAGGCGGCTCGGCGCCGTACCGCTGGCTAAGACCACCACAACGGCCTTCGCCTTCCTGGACCCGACACAAACCCGAAATCCGCGCCACCTTGGCCATACGCCGGGCGGTTCGTCGGCGGGTTCGGCCGCCGCTGTATCAGCGGGGATGCTGCCGCTGGCGCTGGGCACACAGACCGGGGGCTCAGTGATCCGCCCGGCCGCCTATTGCGGAGTGGTGGGGATGAAACCGTCCTTCGGGCTCCTGCCCACGGTGGGCATGAAATGCTTCTCCTGGACGCTCGACACGCTGGGCCTATTCACCGCGGGCGTCGCCGATGCCGCCCACGCCCTCGCGCTAATGACGGGGCGTCCGGGTCTCGACCTTCCAGCAACAGAGCTAGGCACGCCGCGCATCGGCGTCGTCCTGCAGGATTTCTGCACCGCTGCGGAGCCCGAAGCGCTGGATGCCCTCGAACGCGTGCGGGCTGCCGCCGAAGCCGCCGGAGCCCGCCTGCGCGATGTCGGCCTGCCAGCGGTCTTCGCCGAAGCCTTCGGGCTTCATGGCACGATCCAGGATTTTGAGGCGGCCCAGGCGCTGGATTGGGAATACACCACGCATCGCGCGGACCTCGGACCACTCCTGGGCGCGCATCTCGATGCCGCGCAAGGCGTGTCGCCCAAGTCCTACGATGCGTCCTTGAAGGTGGCGAATCGCGCCCGGCGGCAATTGCCCGATCTGTTTGCAGAGCACGACGTGGACGTGATCCTGACGCTCTCGGCGCCCGGCCCGGCGCCGGAAGGCTATGCCAGCACGGGCGATTCCCGCTTCAACCGCCTCTGGACGCTGATGGGGGTTCCTTGCGTGACCGTGCCGGTGGGAAGCACCCCGGCCGGGTTGCCGCTCGGCGTGCAGATAATTGCCCGCCTTGGCGACGATGCCCGGGCCCTCACGGCCGCACACTTCGCGGAGACGGTGATGCATGAACACCATCGCTGATGCGAGCTATTCCCATAGGCTAGTAAAACGGCACGCAGAATGACCGCTTTTAGGTCTCGCGTAAGGGGACTGCTACGGCAAGGTTGGGTCGGGACCCGCCGGTCTGGTCTACGACTAGGTTGGGTGGGGAGCGGTCGGGCCGCTTTAGGCCGCAGTCGACGAGAGGCGGACGGTCGAAACCCTGTATCTACGCGAATGAGACCGTATTTCTCTGCCCGTCGTAAACTGCGGATATCGGTTGGCTGCAGTTGGAAAGTTACCTCCTTTACAATTGGTACATTTGCGTCTCTCTTGCGTCCCGTACTCGCCGGACGACGGTCAATAACAAACGGGGACTCGAACCCCGGACCATAGGGATGAGGCAATGCTGGATCCAGGATCGACGCACCGGGAGTGGGCGGGTCTGATCTCGGCGGGGATCGCTGAAGCGGCGTATGTCCGGGAGGACTATGCACGACGACGATCCGTCGATGGGGCACGCCAGCGAACCCTGGCGCTCAGCCGCATCGTTCAGACGGACATCATCCCCCGGCTGATCTTACTCGATCGTGGCGAGAGGCATGTCCGGTCGGACGTTTTGCCGAAGCTAAATACGGAAACGGTCGCTGGCTTCACCGATCTGATCCTCGGGCACGACGTGACGGCCGTCATGAACGCGTTCTCAGTCCTAATGGCCAAGGGCTATTGCGTCGACGACCTGTTCCTCGACCTGCTGGCACCTTCTGCGGCCTTGTTGGGACGCATGTGGGACGACGATCTGTGCGACTTTATCGAGGTCACGGCCGGCCTCGCCCAACTCCAGTTCCTGTTGGCCGCGTTCCGCTCGGACGGAGACATCGCGCCCTACGATAGCGAGCGCCGTATCCTCCTGATGGGAGCACCCGGCGAACTCCACACCTTCGGCTTGGCAATTGTCGAGCAGTTCATGCGCAAGGCCGGATGGCATGTGGCGAGTGGCCTTGCCTCCAGCCCCAGGGAGATCGCCGATCTCGTCGGTTCTGAACCGTTTGGCATTGTGGGTCTGACGCTGAGCCGGGAGAGCCACCTCGATCACCTCGCGGCCTCGATCCAGGCGGTGAGACGCGCGTCACTCAACCCTTCTATCGGCGTCATCGTCGGGGGGCCCGTCTTCCTTGAGCATCCCGAATATGTCGAACGCGTCGGTGCCGATGCCTCAGCGGTCGATGCCGCAACCGCCGTACTGCTCGCACAGAGACTGCTCTCGTCTACAAGCTCCGAGCGCTCGAAGAGGCCCTGAACAATCTGCAATCGCCGAAGCGATGTCTCATCCTTCGAGCCTTCGGCCGACCGAATGTAGATACCGCTACCGATCCGACGGCCTGATAGGATCCAGCAGAAATGTCCGTCATTCAGCTCATCTATGCCTCACGACCGTTTGGTTTCGATCAAGCGATGCTCAATGGCATCCTGACGCAATCGCGGCGATGCAACGCACGCGATGGGATCACTGGCGCTCTCATCTGCAGGGCGGATGTTTACATGCAGTTGTTGGAGGGCTCGGCCGAAGCACTCGATGCCACCTATGCCCGGATCGTGAGGGACGACCGGCATTTGGAGATCAGGCGGTTGTCTTATCACACCGTGACGGACCGATTGTTTCCCCGCTGGGCTATGCGTGACGATCCAGCCCGATCTTGGATGTGGTCACAGGCTGAAGTTGCGAACGGAGCACTAGACCAAGCCACTCATTTGCAAGCTCTCAGAATATTCGAGCGCCTTGCATCTGAACCCGAACACGATGAGGCTTCATGCGCCTAATGGGCGGCTCGAAAAGCTGCAAGAAATAGATGACGGCTAGCCGGATGTGACCGACGCCCCAGGGGAGATCCGCCCCATGGCCGCCTTCATGCGACGTCGTGGTCTCCCTGGCATAAATGAAGCGAGCTCACTCATGTTCGACGAATACGGCATCCCGCGCGGCGTCGATTCTGACGACGATGCGCTCATTCCACTCTACCACTTTGTCTACTGTAGTCGTGCTGCCGAAGGCGTTGACGATGCCGAAGTCTCCCGCATCGTCGAGGCGGCCCAGCGCAACAATCTCGCACACGGCATCACCGGGGTGCTGGTTTTCGGCAGCGGCGTCTTCTTCCAGTGGATCGAGGGGCCGGCCGCCGAGATACAGAAACTGATCGCGACCCTGCATCGCGACAAGCGGCATTATGACATCGTTTCGCTGAGCCAGAGCGAGGAAGAGCGCGAGCGTCTTTATCCGGACTGGGACATGGAGAAGGTCGAAGCCGAGGATATCCGCTTGGTGCTACAGGATGCGCTCGACAACGCGGAAGACAAAAACAACCGCCTGGCGCTGATGCGCATTCTCGAACAACTGGATGCGGGCGCGCTCGACCCGCTTGGTCGGGGCTGACCGGGACCCACGTCCACTTTCCAGCAGACCTAGAGGCAACTCGTACGACCAAGTCGGGTCAGAGGGTGAAGGTCCGCTCTGGAGCGAACGGACAGGGTCCGCATACCACACTTCGCAAGCCCTCCCGACACCTACCAAGCGTGATGATTTCACTTCCAATCCACGAGATTACAGGCGGGGACGTGACACATGGTACGTCGCGGCAACCGAGTCGTTTAACTTGGGTTCCATTCCTGTGGTCGGGTCCTACGTCCCGTCCGGTCTGTAGACAGGGCCACGGCGTTTCCGTGGCCGCGGGAGAGTATGCGGTGCCGTTGGGTGAAGCGAGTGGGCCGGGCGATATCGATCTCAGGCTGTTGAAGGCCGCGGTTGAGGCGACCGGGGAAGCCATATTGATCACTACGGCGGACCTCGACGAACCCGGTCCGCGGATCGAGTACGCGAACGGCGCCTTCGTTCGCCTAAGCGGCTACCAACTGGACGAGGTCATCGGCCGGAGCCCGCGTTTTCTGCAAGGACTCAGGACCGAACGCGCCGAGCTCGACCGCGCTCGCGCATCGCTTGAGTGCGGGGAGGCCTTTCAGGGCGAGGCGCTGAACTACCGCAAGGATGGCTCGACCTACATTGTCGAATGGCTAATTACCCCCGTCAGGGAGGGCGAGGGCCGTATCACGCATTGGGTCTCGGCCCAGCGCGACGTCACCGACCGCCGTGCCTTCGAGGACCGGCAGGCCATGATGGTCCGCGAGCTCCACCATCGCGTAAAGAACACCCTCGCGACCGTCCAGGCTGTCCTGAACGCAACCATGCGGTCGTCTATGACAATGGCGGAGTTCGGCCGTGCCTTTACAAACCGCATCGTCTCGCTTGCCCGGACCCATGCCCTGATTACCGAAAATCAAGCACAGGTCGTCTCATTCGAGGGCCTGCTGAGGGCGGAGCTCGATCCGTACAACGAGAACGGGCGCATCACGCTTGGGGGACCGTCCGTGAGGCTTCCGTCCGAACTCGCAGTGCCTGTTGGCATGGCCCTGCACGAGCTGACCACCAACGCCCTCCGTCACGGGGCACTGGCACATCCGGATGGCCGGGTCACGGCGACCTGGACGGTGGAGGATCGTACGGAGGGCAGGTGGCTGGCATGGGTCTGGAACGAACACGACGGTCCACCGCCAGCGCTGCCCACCCGTGAAGGGTTCGGCATGCGGCTGATCAATCGAATACTTGCGGCGCAGACAGGCGCCAAGGTCGACGTTGCGGCGGATTACGACGGCCTTCGCATCAGCATCGCGATACCGCTTCGAAGCCGATGAGGGTGTCCCGGCTTGCGTCGAACAGGAAAGCTCGAATGTGGTTGCCTCCGCCGTCGGAATCCTCATTGATCGGAACGATCCAGGCTGCTTGTGCCTAACCCTCTCATGGATCGCGCAACAATGAGTGACGAGGAGGCCGAACGCCTTCGTGCACTCGACCGCTACCGTTTGCTGGATACGCCGCGGGAGCAGGACTTCGACGAGATCGCGGAAGCCGCCGCCGAACTCTGCGACGTGCCCATCGGCGTGGTGAATTTGATCGGAGACGGGCGCCAGTTCTTCAAGGCCGAGGTGGGTCTTGGCGTGCGCGAGACGCCGCTGGAGACGTCGTTCTGCCGGCAGGCGATCCTGCAGGAGGACTTCCTGTATGTTCCCGATGCGACCCGCGATCCGCGCTTCGAGGGCAACCCGCTCGTCACCGGAAACCCTGGCCTGCGCTTTTACGCCGGTGCCCTTCTCAAGACCGCCGAAGGCCATCCCATCGGCACGGTCTGCGTCCTCGATACCAAGCCGCACGACCTGACGGAGCGCCAGCGCAAGGGCCTTGCCCGCCTCGCGCGTCAGACCATGGCGCAGATGGAGCTGCGCCAGTCGTTGCGTGCCCAGGAGGAGGAACGCCTCCTGCACGAGCGCATCCTCGACAGCGCCACGGACTACGTCATCGTGGCCACCGACATCGAGGGGCGTGTGACCAGATGGAACACGGGTGCGGAGCGGATCCTTTGCTGGACGCAGGCCGAGATGCTTGGCCAGGGGTTGGATGCGGTCTTCACGCCCGATGACCGCTTGAGCGGACGGCCCGCGACCGAGATGCGTCTGGCCGAGGAGAACGGCAGCGCACCCGACGAGCGCTGGCACATGCGTAAGAACGGCACTCGGTTTTGGGCCTCCGGCGAGATGATGCCCCTGAGGTCGAAAGACGGTCGAACCGTCGGTTTCCTGAAGATTCTGCGTGACCGCACCGAGCAGCGTGACGCCGGCGCAGCCCTGCAGGCCAGCGAGTTGCGCTACCGCTCCCTTGTCGAGGTCAGTCCCCAGGTGGTCTGGTTCGGCGATGCGGACGGCAACGTCACCTACTGCAACGCCTATTGGTACGACTATACCGGCCTGCCCACGGACGAGACCGGGGAGACGAGCTGGATGGGTGTGATCCATCCTGACCACCGTGAACCGACGCGCCGGGCCTGGCTGGCGGCGGCGGGATCGGGTCAGCCTTACGAGGTCGAGTTCCCGCTGCGGGGTGCCGATGGCCAGTATCGCTGGTTCCTATCGCGGGCGCGCCCGGTCCATGATGCCGACGGGAATGTGCGCAGCTGGATTGGTACCTCGTTCGACATCCACGAGCGCAAGGTCGCAGAAGAGCGCTTCCAGACCCTGACCGAGCTTGCGCCAACCGTGGTTTGGTTCGGCAAGCCCGACGGCAGCCTCAGCTACCTCAACGACCGTTGGTACGCCTACACCGGACAGACGCTGGAGCAGGCGTTGCCGTCCGGCTGGACCGACGTCATTCACCCCGACGACTTACCTGGGCTGACGAGGGCTTGGGATAACGCTCGCTCGCGCGAGGTCGTCTACGACACCGAGGCCCGCCTCCGTCATGCCGATGGCGCCTATCGCTGGTTCCTGATCCGGGCGGAGCCCATGCGGGACGGCGCCGGCGCCGTTGTGGGGTGGCTCGGGAATACGAGCGACATCCATGACCGACGCCAGGTCGAAGAAGACCTTCGCGAGACACGAGAGCAGTTGCGACTCGCGGTAGAGGCGACGGGCACCGGCATCTTCGACTTCGACCTCGTGTCTAACGTGCTGAAGTGGGACCTGCGCACGCGCTCCTTCTTTGGCCTGGGCCCCGATGCTAACGTCGACCTCGATGTCTACCTCGCCCGCCTGCACCCGGACGACCGCGAGAGGGCGGACGCGGCGGTCACCGCCGCCATCGATCCGAAGGGCGACGGCACGTACGACATCATCTACCGCACCATCTCTCCGGAGGACGGGATCGAACGCTGGGTCTCCGCTAAGGGGCAGACCCTATTCGAGGACGGGCGACCGCTTCGGCTCATCGGAACAGCACGCGACATCACCCAGGCCCGGCGGGCCGAGCAGACTCTGCGCGAGACCGAGGAACGCTACCGACTAGCCTCTCGGGCCACCAACGACGCGATTTGGGACTGGAACCTCGCCACCAACGAGGTGCTTTGGAACGACGCGCTGCAGGCCGCCTACGGCCATTCGCCTGAGGCTGTGGACCCGACCGGCGACTGGTGGATCGGGCACATCCATCCCGAGGACCGTGGCCGCATCGACGCCTCGATCCATACCGTCATCGACGGCATCGGAACGGCCTGGACCGACGAGTACCGCTTCCTGCGCGCGGACGATACCTACGCTTACGTCCTCGACCGGGGCTACGTCATCCGCAACGGAACCGGGCAAGCGGTTCGGATGATCGGCGCCATGCTGGACATCTCGGAGCGTAGGAAGGCCGAGGAGTACCAGCGGCTCCTCACCGGCGAATTACAGCACCGGGTCAAGAATACGCTCGCCCTAGTGCAGGCCATCGCCAGCCAGACCCTACGCGGATCGACGGACGTCAACGAGATGCGGGAGGCCTTTGCCGCCCGACTGATCTCGCTCGGCCGTGCGCACGACATCCTTACCGCGGCTAGCTGGACGGCCGCTCCCATTTCAGAAGTGGTGGATGGGGCGCTCGGCGTGCATGTCGGGGCCGCGGGCGGACGCCTCCGTACGAGTGGACCCAACGTCCTCCTGGCGGCCAAGGCCGCCCTGTCGCTCGCCCTGTCCCTGCACGAGCTCGCCACTAACGCGGCCAAGTATGGGTCGCTTTCTAACGATACAGGCTTCGTGGACCTGCGCTGGCACGTAGTGCACGAGGGCGACGCCCCGCGCTTCTGCCTGACCTGGTCCGAGCACGGGGGGCCGCCCATCCTCGCCCAGCCATCGCGAAAAGGTTTCGGCTCGCGTCTGATCGAGCGGAGCTTCGCGGCCGAGGTCGGCGGGGAGGTCAAGCTCACCTACGCGCCCACAGGCCTCGTCTGCCGACTGGAGGCTCCCCTTGCTTCCATGCAGGAGGTCCTCGATGTCGCTGCTGCCTGAAGCTCGGATCCCTATGGACGTGGAATGCATGGCCCTCGCCGGAGGCGGACCCAGGCCCATGTACTGGGGCGCCGAACCTCTATGCCTGCTCGAGCCCTGGGCGCTGAGTTGATTTCCTCATGCCTCTGACCAAACGCATCGTCGGGCTTGTGGCGCTCGCGCTCATGCCCGCCCTCGCCATCCAAGGTTACAATGAGTACGCGCTCCGCTCTGCGCGAGGCGAGGCCGTGCGAGGCGAGGCGATGCGCGCCGCCCGCAGCGTCGCCGCCGACCTAGGCCAGTTCGGACGCGGCACCCGGCAGGTTCTCGGCATCCTTGCCGAGGTGCCGGAGATCCAGGGTAAGGACCCACTCAGCTGCACGGCCTACCTGAGGACCCTGCTCGGAAAGGTGCCCGGCGCTTTCTTCTTCGGGGTGGCGGACACGGATGGGAGCATCGTCTGCAACACCCTGGGCACGGCGCGCGGAGCGTACAACCTAGCCGACCGTGGCTACTTCCAGGACGCGATGCGGACGGGCGGATTCACCGTCGGAGGGTTCGTGACCGGACGGATCACCAAGCGGCCAACCTGGCAGTTCGCCCAGGCCATACCAGGACCCGATGGTCAGCCGGTCGGAGTCGTCGTGGCCAGCATCGACCTGGATCATCTTGCTGGACACCAGGCACGGGCCGGGCTCCCCCCGAATGCCACGCTGACCGTCGCGGACCGGAACGGCTCCATCCTACTTCGACTACCCGATCACACCGATTGGGTCGGCAAGCCTCTTACACCCGAGTTCTGGTCGGCAGTCTCGCAGAGCCGCGGCAAGGTCATCGATTTGCCTGGCCTGCGCGGAAACATGCGAATCACGGGCATCGCCGCTGCGACGCCGGACGATCTCGATGCCATTACGGTCGCGGTGGGTCTCTCGCCAGAAGCGGCCTTCGCCGACATCGACGCGGCGACGCAACGGGGGGTGATCCTCATCATCCTCGGTGCACTCGCTGCACTCTTGGCTGCGTTCCTTGCCGGGCGCGCCTTCATACGCCGTCCCGTTCAGCGACTGCTGCAGGCTGCCTCTGCCTGGCGGCTCGGCGACCTAGGCGCGCGGTCTGGACTCTCGGGTCCCTCGGAGTTCGGCCAACTCGGGGAGGCCTTCGACGCCATGGCAATCTCGCTGCAGAAGCACGAAGGCGAGCTACGTTCCGAGATCTCGCGGAGCCACCTCCTACAGGAGCGTCAGACCATGATGCTGCACGAGCTCAACCACCGGGTCCGCAACACGCTTACAACTGTTCAGTCCCTGGCCCGCCAGTCGCGTCGGACCGACGAGACCGGCGAGCGGCTTGAGGGACGCATCATCTCACTCTCGAAGACCCACGACCTGCTCTCGCGCGACGACTGGACTGGGGCGTCGCTCCGGACGGTGCTGGAGAACGAGCTCGCCCCCTTTCTCCATGGCAGTGAAAACCGGTTCCGGATCGATGGTCCCGACCTCGACCTGCCGCCGCGCTACGTTCTGGCTCTCGGCATGACGCTGCACGAACTCACCACGAACGCCGCCAAGTACGGGGCCCTCTCCGATGAGGCGGGGCGCGTGGACATCGCGTGGCGCGTGGCGACGACGGAGGGCGGCGCGCGCCGGCTCGTGATGGAATGGCGCGAGAGTGGCGGGCCGGCTGTCACAGTGCCCCACCGCAGGGGGTTCGGCACGCGCCTGATCAACGGGGGCATCAGCCATGAGCTCGGAGGAACGGTGCATCTCGACTTCGACGCCGCTGGGCTGAGCTGCGTCATGGATGTGCCGCTCGACGAGCAGGACCGTTTCACCTCGTTCCGGAAGGGCTCGGGTCAAACTCTCTCCGCGGCCTGACCGGCAGGATGAGGGCCGGAACCGTCCCTGTTCGATCAGTACCTTTGAGTTCCCGACCGAAGTTCGGTCGGGAACTACCGTGAAGTGTTGCCGTGATGCACGATGAATTACACCTGATACCCCCAGGCAATGGATGCTGCTCTAGCGTCGAGCGAGCGACGCACCATTGGCGTGTCGGAAACCAAGTAGGATGCAGGTGCTGAAGGCAAGGCCGTCCTTTACACCGACTCCAGCTCGATGCGGGTCTGCCGGCTGGCTGGACCGCACGTCTCAGGAAGAGAGATAGGCCTTGTTCATCGTGAGGGTGGCGACGACGCCGGCCGTATTCCATTCCCGGTGGATCGAGCCATCAAGTTGTCGGGTCATGGCACGTTCGAGAAGCTTGCTTCCGTATCCCCCGGGCCCAGAAGGCTCGGCCACTTCGGGCCCACCCCTCTCCGTCCATGCGATTACGACTACGTCCGCCTGCGAGGAGCAGGAAACGTCGAGAGTGCCCGTCGGAACCGAGAGCGCGCCGTATTTGAGGGAGTTGGTGGCGAGCTCGTGCACGACGAGCGCCAGGGTCGTCGCCGCGGCCTCGCCGACGCCCATCCGCGGCACCGATACGCGGATGCGGCCGCTGAAGGCACCCATGTCGTCGTAGGGCGCCAGGAGGATCGCGATCAGGTCGCCGAGGAGCGCGGCCTTGCCCTCGCTGCCGGGCAGCGGCCGGACGAGGTCGTGGGCCCGGTCCAGGGCGGTGAGGCGCTGCGTCAGCTCGCGGGCCATGTCGACGGAGGTCGTCGTCGAACGCGAGGTGATGGCGGTCAGGCCGGAAGCGATAGCGAGCAGGTTCTTGACCCGGTGGCTCATCTCGCCGGCGAGAAGCTCATGGCCCTCCTCGGCCTGCTTGCGGCCGGTCACGTCGAGGAAAACGCCGAACATGGTCCGACCGACGATGTTATGGTCGTTGCCCTGGCCCCGGGCCGAGACCCAGCGCACGTCCTTCCCGTGCATGATGCGGAAATCGATCTCGTAGGTGCCCATGAGGGCCCGGGTCGCCGAGAAGGCCGCGCGAACCCGGTCGCGGTCCGCCGGGTGGATGAACGCCGATAGGTCCTCGAAGGTCACCGTCCGGTCGAGGGGGGCCCCCCAAAGGCCGTAGCCGCGCGCGTCCATCGTGAAGGAGTCGTTGTCGACGTTCCAGGACCACAGCGCCACTCCCGCCGCGTCGACGGCGAGGCGCAGGTGATCCGCCGTCCACGCGGCTGGGCTCGGGGTCTCTATCGTCACGGGATGCATCCTGCAGGCTAGGGTCATAAGGTCCCCGAGCTCGGCCGTGTCAATGAGCGCACCGCGGCTCTCCGACAGCCTTTGCCAAGTAGCCTACGCGAGAACCGATACCGCTTGGTCGTGGCCGTCCCATGTGGGATGACGGAACGATGCGCATTCCCTCGTTGCCCGACCACAGCGTGGCCGTCTCGGCCTGCCGGAGCGAGAAGGGCCGCTTCCGATGGTCGATCACGACGGCGGGCTACCACCCGTACCGGTCCACGGGCTCTTACCCCTCCGCCTCCGTCGCCCTCGCGGCCGGGATCGCCCAAGCCCATACCCTAGCGGAGCGGCAGCCGATCAGGGGACGGATCAACAACGGGAGTTGGATGTGACGGAGTCCGTCTGACCGGCGGGCAGCCCACCGGGGCAATCCGCAATATGCTTAGGCAAATAGCCAATCAGAGCGCATACTCGAAGCCCCAAAGGATGCTCCATGCCCATCATCGAAATTCGACGTACGCCGCGCTCGCCGGCAGCGCGGGCGGCCATCGTCGGAGCGACACGGGCGTTGGAGATGGCATTCCCGGTCATGATGGATGAGGTCGTGCTGAACAGGCTTGGTAGGGCCGTAGCGGCCCTCTTCGAGGCCGAGGCAATTCTCGCGCTGAGAGTCGTGCCTGAGGCGGCCTGATAAAGACGGTGTGGATCTGCCGAACGATAACAGATGCTTGCGGGACGTCTGACGACGGCTACCGGTTCGATCTCGTCAGGACGCGCATCTAGCCATAACCGGCCGCAGATCGAAACATCTCGTCAGCCGAGTGCCGTCTTGATGCATGACATCCCCGGCCAAATTGGCCCTGCGCGCCAGATCGAACCCCTGGTCGTTGTCACGACCGCGCGTCAAGCGCGATCACTTCGTCACCGTTCCATCGCACGTGGAAGCCGGCTTCGGCAGTGGCTTCCGAGACGACGGCCTTCCAGTCCGATTGAGGGCGCTCGGCAGCCCTTGCATAGACCAGTTCGCAGATACGGGTGATACTACCGACGGACGTCGCCCCCCGGCTGGTCCAATGCCGGTTCAGGCTTGCGTAGGCGACGTCGTACAGGCGCGCCTGCTCGGCGGCCACGATGTCCAGTCTCATGTCCTCGAATTCGGCGGGGCCGAGCATCGCTTTGCGTTCCCATATTGAAACCACGTGGGACCTTCGGCTTACGGCAAGTCACCGATGATGCCCTTTGCCTCGCTCATCGTGTTCTAGCAGGCGCGCTTGTCGCCGCGCCGGCCCTCGTCGGCCGCCCGGACGATGAACCTTTTGGCTGCGGCGACTTAGTCAGCCGTCGAGACGAACTTGGGGTCACTCGGGGCACCGAGCCGTACGCCGGTAACAGCACACGGGGAGCCCGTGCGGCGGGCGTGGCCCTCCTGCAGGCTGATGACTTCGACGGAACCGGCACTGTAAAGACGACGCTCGATGGTGCCGATCTGCTTAGCGCAGGACGAAGCCAGGGCGGGCAGCGGGAGAATGGCAAGCACGAGGGTGGCGAGCGGGGTGCATCGGGACGACTTCCGGCGTGATAGTAGCACAGCGGCTTCGCCCGACGAGCGAATGGACCCGATGCCGTCCCTCACGCGGCGATGCGAGGGTAGCGAGGCTTCAACGTGCGCGACATGCATCTGTTGCATTGCACCATGCACGAAGACCGTCCACGTTCCTGGGTGGATCCGACTTCGCTTCTATGACGTGGGTGGCGGCATGACCGTCGGCTCCACGCCGTCCGCCCGGCCGGCGTAAGGGGGAACGTCCACGAGCGTTCCGATCAAGCGCAGCAGCGCCAGCTGTTCGGGCTTACCCGTACCGTCGCTCAGAAAGGTACCGAGTTCGATGTGGCGAAGCCGTCCGCCTGACGGGCCGTTTGGCTGATGGATGACGAATGCCCGGCCGTTCGTCGGTTCGCGGCCCAGGTGCCAGGAATCCCCATTGGGGCTTTGGTAGAGTTCCCGTCTATCAGCCATCGGCCCCGACCTCCTGGGTGATCTTCAGCTTACGACGGCCCGATGGCGCACGCGAGGACGAAAACCGACACGAAGGACCGTGGACCCATGTGCATCCTCGAAGCTGGCCGGCCGCCTCGTGGCGGCGAGGTGCCCTGCAGAGCACACGGGCCGCTCCCGCCAGTTCCGTGAGACGTCCTGCGCCCGTGCATGCGCCTCAAATTGGTTCGAGCGGAATGTCCAGGGTGCAAACGAGGCCGTCCGACTCGAAGAGGATGCGCGCCTCTCCCCCAAGCTCGTTGGCCACGCCCCTCTCGATCATCCGGCTGCCGAAGCCCCGCCGGGTCGGGGGCAGCACCGGTGGCCCGCCCGCCTCCTGCCAGCGCAGCCTGAGGCGTTGCATAGCCTCGGGCGAAGCTCCGACGGCGTCAAACGCTGCCCAGGATACCGTCACGGTCCCCGTCTCATTCGACAGGGCCCCGTACTTGGTCGCGTTCGTCACGAGTTCATGCATCATCATCGACAGCGCCAGCGCACACCGCGGCACCACGCGCACGGGCTCGCCGTCCCAGCGGCAACGTTGCGCAAGGGCGTGATGGGGGCTCAGCGCGTCCTGCACCAGTCGGCCCAGGTCGGCGCTTTCCCACTTATCGGCGGTGAGCACGTCGTGCGCCTTGGCAAGGGCAATCAAGCGCGCTGTGATCGCATCCCGTGCCTCCTGCAGGGATACCGCCGACCGTAGCGTTTGCGTCGTGAAGGCCTGCACCGTGGCGAGCGTGTTCTTTACCCGATGATTGAGCTCGTGGATGAGGATCTGCTGGTGCTCGCTGGCTAGCTGCGCCTCGGTGAGGTCCCGCAGGATCTTCAGGAAGCCCGTCAGGCCGCCTGCGTCGTCGCGCATCGGCATCATGAGGCCGTTGGCCCAGAACCGTCCGCCGTCCTTGCGCAGATGCCAGCGGTCGTCGTCGGCCCGGCCCTCGGTGACGGCCAAGCGCATCTCCTCCTCGGCGATGGCGTCGTCATTGTCGTCGGGCGTGAAGATGAGGTTGACGGGCCGGCCGATAGCCTCCTCCTCGTCCCACCCGAGCAGGTTTTCCGCTCCGGTGTTCCATCCGGTGATGCGCCCGGAGAGATCTAAGGTGAAGATTGCGTAGTCCCTGGCACTCTCGACGGCGAGGCGATAGCGGGCCTCGCTCAGTCCAAGCGATGCGAGGCGTGCCATCATGTCGACGAGTGATAGCTCGCATTCGGCCAGGCGTGTCTCCGCAAGCGCAAGGGCAGCCCGGCCCTCGGCGATTTCACGTTCTTGCTCCATGACGCTGGAAGACGACCCGGCGCCCCCGCGCCGGACGGCTTCGTCGAGGGCTCGCCTCAGTCGGGCGATCTCCGCTTCGAGCGCGGCGTTCCGGCTTTCGAGTGAAGGCTCCGAACCCTCGGACCCCCTCAAGCCAGAGCTCCCGTCGATGCGAGATTAAGAGATAGATCCGGCGCCACGCGAGTCGACGGAGTCTGATCGAGGGGAGCTGATAGCACGGCGTCCTCATTCGTGGACCCAGGCGCCTCTCCCCGGAAGGAAAAGGCGCTCCCCGTCGTTACGGAGGCATCCCGCACGATGATGGCCGGCTCGACCGCGAGAGGTGGCTCCCCGGAGATCGACAAGTGAGAGCGCCGGACATCGCAACGCACGGTGGAGAGGCCGGTCCCCCCGACCGAACCCTGGACGATGGTAAGCCGCTCGTCGTGTGGATCGAAGGTATTGCGCGCCATGTCGCTCCCCGCGTGGATCAGGCGGGAGCACATCGAACTCTCAGGCGCCGACGCCCAAAACCAGTGGCCAGCGATACAATCGATATACGCTGCAATCTGCGAAGAACAATAACCGCGTCCTGATTTAGTCCAAACCGACGTTCCGTGCCAAAATAAAAATCGTATTTCTAAATTGAGGCTGGAACATATCAAGGCTTAACATCTTAACCTTGACCGTAGCAGAGCTCCGCTCGATTTACGGTAGCGAGGCAAATCGTGGCCATACTGGATCCAATCACCGGAAAACGAGTCTCAGTCGAGAGGATAACGCCGGCGTATCCACGCAGTGGCCGACATACTGCCCCCAGGCATCGCGGCGAAGAACGGCCGGCAATCAGCTGCAAGGACGAGGCCAGGGACAATCAAGCGCTCTCTTTGGGCAGCTTTAATTCCACGCTGGAAGCACGCCCTACGTTGAAAAGCCTTTTCTCATTCAATAAATTTCTTTAATAAAACACAGCTATATAATATTACATATTTCGCCACGTTTATAAATTAGGCTCTTGATGAACCCCCTCCAATTCGTGGCCGCCGCTTCACTCCTTTGCACGCTTGGGGGTGGTGCCGCCCTTGCCGAATGTCAAATTGCGGATGCGAAGCTTGAGGAGGCCATCCTGCAACGGCCCGACCTTCACGGACCTGCCAATCGGCAGACCGTAAAAGATCTTCGGAGTCTACGGGATGCGGCTTTCACGCTGTGGTCCTACGGGCGCCATGCGGATTGCGAGCGCCTGATGGGGAACATCCGCGAACTGGTCGCCGGACCTGCCATGACAGGCCTAGGCGACAACGACGAGGATGCGGCCGAGGAGCAGATGGCGGCGCGCGCCCCGAAGGTCCGTCGGGGGGCGATGGAAGGCCGGCGCGACCGGAAAGGGGCCATGCCGCTCGTCGATGTCGAAGATCTCGTGCTTGGACTGAGGACGGACCAGATCGTTGGCGCGGAGGTTCGCAGTTCCGACGACAGGATCGTCGGAGAGGTCAGGAACGTCATCTTCGGGAGCAAGGACCGCCGGGACTACGCCATCGTTGCCTCAGGTGGCTTCTTCACTCCCGGCAAGGACAGCATCGTCGTGCCGATCCGCTCCCTCAGGGTGACGCAGGAGTGGGATAGCTTCTTCCTTCCCCTTCCGGATTCCGAGATCAAGAGCATCCCCCTCATGCCGGATCAGGATTACAAGTGGCTCGCCGACGATGTCTGGCGCAATCGAAACGACGCCCTGTTCGCACGACGATGACACCGCGAACGGCTTTAAGCGGGAAGTCATGCACTGCCGCGGGATCGGCCGTTCGCGACGCCGGGCGTAAATTGGCCGGCCGCGCGTGGGGACGTCCATTCCCAGCCTACGATCTTCGGCAGCGATGCCGGCAGTATCAAGGATCGATTAACTCGCCATCGGCGAGACATCACTTTTAGTTTTTCGAAGATCGTGGATCGCCCGATCCTGGAGTCTACGCCGAGGGACATCTCCTTGTCGCGCCCCGCCAACGAAACCGAGCGCCTCGCCGCCCTGCGCGACCTGAACATCCTCGATACCGCACCGGAGACCCAGTTCGACGCGATCTGCCGAACGGCCAAGGTCCTGTTCGGAACGCCAATCGCGCTGGTCTCGCTACTCGACGAGGACCGGCAGTGGTTCAAGGCACGCTGCGGAATGAGCGACGACGGGACGTCCCGGGACATCGCGTTCTGCAACCATACCATTCTGGCTGACGAGGTCCTCGTCGTCGAGGATGCGCGGGAGGATGCCCGGTTCAGGACGAACCCCCTTGTCATGGGAGAGCCACGCATCCGTTTCTATGCCGGTGCACCGCTGATCCTGAGGTCCGGCATCCGGGTCGGATCGCTTTGCATCATCGACACCAAACCACGACGCTTCTCGACAGAGCAGGCCAACCAACTTCGCGACCTGGCCGAGGTCGTCACCGCGAACCTGCGCGTCTACCAGGATCGGACCGAGCATCGCCGCGTGGCGTCGACGCTGGCGGATACCGATGATGCCCTGCGCGACGCAAAAAGCCGCTACGCCTCGCTCGCCGATGCCCTGCCGCAGATGGTCTGGACCGTCTCGCCCGAAAAACGCGTCACCGCCTACAGGAACGCAAGCTTCCGCACCTACTACGGCGAGACCGAAAGGTCGGGCGGGCGAACTCACAGCCGCAACCATCCGGGCGACGTCGAGCGCATGTCGAACGCCTGGGAGGCCGCGGTTTCAAGCAAGCAGGCTTTCGAGCTCGAAGGTCGCCTCAGGCGGCATGACGGGGACTACCGCTGGCACCGCATCGTCATGATCCCCATCCAGCGCAGCGGAGAGGTGATCGAGTGGCTCGGTACGGCGCTCGATATCGACCACATCATCGCGGCACAGAACGCGCTGAAGGCGACCGGAGACCTCCTGCGTCTCGCCCAGGAGGCGGCCGAGGCGGGCATCTGGGAGTGGGACATGCGCGACGACGTCGTCCGGCTCTCGCCTATGAGCGCCCGCATGCACAACCTTCCGATCCCGGTCGGCCAGGACGCTATGGAGATCCCGCTGGCCGATTGGAAGGCGCAGGTCCATCCCGAGGACCTTCCGGGGGTCTGGGACGAGGTCAAGCGAGCCATCGCGGACCGGTCCACGTACAGCTGCGAGTTCCGCGTCGCCAACCCTGCCGTCCCGGCCGAGCCACGATGGATGCAGTCTTTCGGACGCATGCTCGACGACGAGACCGGCGAGCCCGCCCGCTGCGTCGGCCTCCAGATCGACATTACGGATCGAAAGGTCTCCGAGGCACGCATCGCCCACGTCGCGAGCCACGACAACCTCACCGACCTGCCCAATCGTATGGTCTTCCACGCCACCCTCGAAAGATGCCTCGCGGATATCGGAAACGGTCCAGCCGCGTTGCTCTGCCTGGATCTTGACCGCTTCAAGACCGTCAACGATACCCTCGGACACCATGCCGGGGACGGGCTCCTGCGGGTCGTCGCAGACCGTTTGAGGGACTCGGTCGGGAATGACGGCGTCATCGCCCGCCTCGGTGGGGACGAGTTCGCGATCATCCTGCCGGAGACCGGGGTTGAGGACGCGCAAGCGCTCGCACGGACCGTCATCGACGCCATCGGCCAACCCATCCATCTTGGCAGCCAGGTCGTGACCATCGGCGCAAGCGTCGGGATCGCGCACGCACCGGAGCATGGACTGGAGGTGGAGCTCCTGCATCACCACGCCGACCTGGCCCTCTACCGGGCGAAGGCCGCCGGACGGAACAGCTTGCAAGTCTACACCCAGGGAATGGACGAAGCGCTGGAGGACCGGAACAAGCTTGAGTTCGACATGCACCTGGCCCATCGGAAGGGTGAGTTCCGGCTGCATTACCAGCCCGTCGTCGCGCTGGCGGACGGGCACGTCCGTGCCTTCGAGGCTCTGATGCGCTGGCCGCATCCGACCCGCGGGATGGTCTCGCCGGCCGAGTTCATCCCAATCGCCGAGGAGACCGGCCTGGTGGTTCCCCTCGGAGCCTGGGCCCTGGAGGAGGCTTGCCGCTTCGCCGCGTCGTGGCCGATCCAGGCGCGCATCGCCGTCAACGTCTCGGCGGTCCAGTTCCAGAGACCCGGCCTCGAAGCGGCGGTCGCGAACGCCCTTGCTGTCGCCGGTCTGGCGGCCGACAGGCTCGAACTGGAGATCACGGAGAGCCTGATGATCCAGGACAGCGACGCGGTCATCGCCTGCCTGCACAGGCTGAGGTCCATCGGCGTGCGGATCGCGCTGGATGATTTCGGGACAGGGTACTCCAGCCTAAGTTATCTTCGGCGCTTCCCGTTCGACAAGATCAAGATCGACCGGTCGTTCGTACGCGAGATCGATGACCCTGACGCGCAGGCCATCGTCCGCGCCGTGGTCAGCATCGGCGAGCGTCTCGGGACCGCGATCACCGCCGAGGGGGTCGAGACGGAGGATCAGCTCGCCCTTGTAACCCAGACGGGGTGCACGGAGGTCCAAGGCTTCCTCTTCGGTAGGCCGATGACACCGGAGCAGGCCCTGGCATTTATGAGGGAGCAAACGCCTCGGAAGGCGGCGTGAAGCCATACAGGTGCAAGTTAGCCTGAAGGCGCCGGACGCCAGCTAGGCCTTCAGATTTCCCGACGCAGGCATGCCAGTCCAGGAAACGGTCGGACGTGCTCAGTCTCGCGTTCGTCGCATCAGCGGCTGTGCACTTTGGCCCCACTCGGCATCGCAATCCCGGGGGCCTTCCGAAGCCTTATCGGGTTCTCGGATACTAAGTGACAGATCGGGTCGTCCCGGCCTCGGATGCGGCGAGACGCAGTGCTCGCCGTCAGTACTAAGCTGTTGCCCTGCATCGTCGCCATGAAGGCGTGCTGCCGCGTGCATCACAGCCGTGGGACCCCGATGTCACTGAGACCTTTCCCATCGAAGTTGCCCCGCAGCCTTGGCGCCCGCCCTCCCGTAAGCGTCATCTACGAAAACGTACATTGCTTCTTCGCATGTGTTAACGGACCCGTTCGACCTCAACTAAATATTCGGATCTACCATTCCCAGCCACGGTAGCGCACATGCCTCGATCAGGAAGGAAAGGTTGGGTAGAGTCTGTACCGTCGGACCTACGACAAGTTCGGGTGGCTTTCAGACTTGCAGCTTTTGGAAGGGCGATTTGCAAAAGCTGCCACCCCGCGCTTCAGGCGACCGCGGGTCCCCGGAATTCGATGCCGTGCGCAGCGCAGGCTGCAACCAGCGCCGCGACCCCCTCGTCGGTTGGCGCGGCTTGGGGTGGCAGGCCCTCGTCCTCTGCTGGTTGGGCTAGGCTGCGGATCATTTCTTCGAACCGACCTGTCGTCATCGACAGGAACCGGGCTTCGGGCGAGACCACACGGAACGAGTGCGGCGTCCCACCCGAGACTGTCAACGCGTCGCCCGGTGTCAGCTGGCGAACCTCATCTTCAATCTGCATGCGCACTTCACCCTGCAGGATGTAGAAGCTTTCATCCTCGTCGCGATGGACATGAAGCGGCACGGCAAAGCCTTCCGCCATGTGGTGCTCGATCAGCGTGAGCCCATCGGCATTGTCTTTCTGCGACAAATGGATGGTCAGGCGGGCGGTGGTAAACCAAAGGGCATCGGCCATGTAAACTTCCTGTCGGTGTGGTTGCGGTTCCCCAGAGCTACCGATTGCGATCCGCTGCGATAAGATCGATGATCGTACATCGCTTGGCGCATGAGCGGACACATGAAGAACACCGACCCGCTGGCTGGCATCATGGCGTTCCTTGCCGTCGCCGAGCGGGCGAGCTTCACGGCGGCAGCCGAAGACCTTGAGATGGGTCGTTCCGCAGTTGGTGCGCAGATCCGCGCCTTAGAGGCGCGGCTAGGCGTCCAGCTGCTGCAACGCTCCACGCGCGCCGTGCGGCTGACTGAAGCCGGCGCGGTCTACAGGGAGGCTCTCGCCGACCTCCAAGATCTTGTGCGGGATGCCGGGCAAGCGGCAACGGCCTTCCAGACCGAGGCGGTGGGCCGTCTGCGGATCGCGGCCCCTCCGGACCTGGGACCTGATCACGTCGCCCCGGTGGTCGCGCGCTTCCTGACCGAGAACGCGGCCGTCTCCATCGACCTTCAGCTTTCCACCGACGCGGTAGACCTGATCGGGGGGAGCTTTGATTTGGCGATCCGCGGTGCGCTTGCTGTCGAGCCTACGCTCGTCACGCGGCAGATCGGTGCGTCCCCGCTGATCGTGTGCGCATCCCCGTCCTACCTTGCCCGCTGCGGCGCGCCGGCGACCCCGCAGGTACTGGCGACACATGCCTGCCTTCATTTCTCCGAGCTGCGCTGGGGCCGCAACTGGCGTTTCGAGCGGGACGGTGAGGTGGCCGACGTGTCGATCCTGCCCCGGCTGGAATGCAACAACGGACCGACGCTGCTGGCCGCCGCCCTTGCAGGGGCGGGCATAGCGCTGGAGCCCGCCTTCGTAGTCGGTCCAGCCATACGCGCGGGCACACTCGTACCGGTTCTGACAGACTGGCGTCTGCCGGTCATACCGCTGCACGCTGCCTATCCGGCCAACCGCAACATCGCCAGCAAGGTGCGCAGCTTTGTGACCATGTTGGCGGCCGCCTTCGCTGGTCACCCCGATCTCGGTGGCACACCGTCGTGACCGGGACGGAAACGTCGTCAGCGGAGGTCTCTCGCATTTCTGATCCGCGGGATGACTAAACGATGCCTGCTTCCAGCGGCCCACGGCCGCCTGGGCAATTCACTTGTGCAGAAGACGGAGCACTGCAGTGGACCATATCCAGACCGAACTTCTCGACATCGCTTTCGAGAGCGGAGGCCCTCGGGATGGTCAACCGGTTCTGCTTCTGCACGGATGGCCGGATGATGCCACCGGCTGGCGAGGCGTCGCACCCCCACTGGAGGAGGAAGGCTATCGTTGGGTGGCCCCCTGGCTTCGTGGGTTCGGGCCGACACGCTTTCTTTCCGACCAAACTCCCCGCGACGGGACCGGCGTGGCGATCGCCCGGGACGCTCTCGATTTAATGGACGCGCTTGGCTGGAACCGCTGCGCGGTTGTCGGCCACGACTGGGGCGGTCGGGCTGCCTACATCCTAGCGGCACTCGCACCGGAGCGGGTATCCTCGATCACATCGCTTGCGATCGGTTACGCACCGCGCGGGCGCTTCGCCACGCCCTCGTTCGAGCAGAGCCGACGCTGGTGGTACCAGTGGTTCATGACGACCGACGTAGGCGCAGCGGCGGTCCGGGATGATCCGGAAAGCTTCGCGCGCATCCAGTGGGACACTTGGGGACCGACGGATTGGTTCGACGAAGCGGTGTTCGCGTCCGTGGCGGGCAGCTTCCGGAATCCAGATTGGGCTACAATCACGCTCCATGGCTATCGGAGCCGCTGGAAGCCGGAGGAACTAGATCCACGCTACACGTCCCTGCGCGAAGCGGTCGACGCGACGGAACTCCTCAATGTGCCCACGCTGATGATTCAGGGCGGTGCGGATCGATGCGACCCGCCGGGTGAATCGGAAGGCCAAGAGCGCTATTTCGCGAACGGCTATAAGCGGGTCGTTTTGGATGGTGTGGGCCATTTCCCAGCCCGCGAGGCCCCTCGAGCGGTATCTGACAGCATCATTGCCTATCTCGGTAGCCCTGGCGTCAAAACGAAGAGGAACGCCCTCGCCACTTAAAGGCAGAGCTTCAATCTATGCGATCTGCACGCACCTCATGGGGGATAGGGCATGTGCAGACGAGGAAGGCCAAGACAGAAGCATCAACGGCCGCTTCCAGCCCAGGCCGAATGTGATCTGAACGGCGAGGTTGGGTCGGGACCCGTCGGTCGGCTCTACGATCAGGATGGGTGGAAAGCGGCCGTACCCGGGTGCACTCTTTGGGTGGCGAACTGCCACGACGCAGGGCCATCGCGTCCAGTAGATAATTGGTGCATAAGAAAGTATCGCTGGCTTCGGTCCCGGCCGCCAGTGCCTGAGAGCAGCGAGCGCTCCCGCCCTGATCTCGCGGAGCACGTCTGTGTCTGACAGCAGGCCTTTAGCTATCCTCATTGCAGAGACTGACCCGCTCGTCCGTATGGTCACCGCCGACATGCTGACGGACATTGGTTATCAGGCCATAGAGGTCCGCACCGCCACCGAGGCATTGGAGGTGCTTCAAGGACCAGCCACCGTGCGCATGCTGATCACGGGGCGCAGGATTGTGGGCGATGGTGTTGCCCTCGCCCACCTAGTTCGCCACCGTTGGCCAAGTGTTGCCATCATTGTCACCTCGGGAGCTGGATCTGAGCTTCAGCACGAGTTGCCACCGGGTACGCGCTTGCTCCGTAAGCCGTACAAGTTTGCAGACCTCGTCCAAGAGGTAGAAGCCGGCCTCGTACAGGCGCGGGACGAGGCCTCGGCCGCTCCCGTAGTGCCGAGCGGCGTACCGCCCCATAGGGGATTAGACCTGGGCCACGGCGTGGGCGCCATTGCCGCTCCCTCGACCGAGCCGGACAAGACGTAATCTCCGTTCCGTCACGACCAGTCCGTTACCCGAGCCGTTAGCACGTAACTGAGACGCTCAGGGGCCTGATGAACAGGCACGAGGCCTAAGGGTTCGCTTTGGGTCGGGTCCAGCCCGTCCGCTGCATGACTGGTCTGGGTCGGGTCCCGATCGTCCGCTCTACGACCAAGCCGGGTGATTTTCGGCCCTCCCGCTTACGGAACCAGCCACAAGGAAAGCTGCCGCTCGCTCACCCGGATTGAGCGGTAACGGATGGCGACCTCGTCATACAGCTCGTTGGAAGAGGAGGCCGCCACCTTGAGGGCTATGCCCAACCAAGCTCCCTTACGGCCTGGGCGTCGTTCCAGATCTTCGTCATACCGACGATCCTGCCGCCCTCGAACTGCATGATGTGGACGTAATCGGTCGACGTGCTCTTGCCGGTCGGTGGGCACGGACCGCCTTCCCCGATATGGGTTCCGCGGAAGATACCGTAAGCAGCCACGTTCCGACGCTCCTCGTCCGTGGCGAAGGATTTCACTTCGTACCGACCGTCAGGGATGAAGGTCAGAAGCCCTTTCATCCACTCCGTATAGTCCCGTAGCGAGGTGACGCCAGCCAAGGCGTCGGCCTGGGCCGAGAAGGTCGCGTTAGGGCTGCAATAGCGCTCGCAAGCCTCCCAGCCACCACCCGTCTCGCAGGCGTCGAAGAAAGCTTTTGCAACCGTGGCGATGTCGCTCATGTCGGGGTCATTCCTTTGCCGTCGCTTCGGAGGCGGCCTGTCGTGGATGCCCGTCCGGGGGCAGGCTGCATAAAGCCTAGCCTCGTAAGCCCTCATCGAACGAAGCAAGTTCGTAGGCGCAGGCACCCTCTGGAGGGTGCCTGCGTGGAACGTCGCTCGGCTAGTTCGCCCGGGCGACCTCGACGAGGTTGTCAGAGAAGGACGGGGCGTGGCCCATGTCGGTGAAGGCGCCCGACGAGATGCTATTGACCGTGCCCTCGTTGAGCTGACGCCAGTAGCCGAGCGTCGCGACCACGATGCCGGCCTTCACGTCCTCGGTGATGCGCGCCACGCCCTTGAAGGCGCCGCGGTCGTTGGCGACCTGCACTCGGTCGCCCTCCCGGATGCCGCGCGCATCGGCGTCGTGCTGACTGATCATCACGAACTGCTCGCCCTGGCCCTTCTGCTTGTCTTCCATGTTCGCGTAGCACGAGTTCAGGAAATAGTGGCTCTTGGGCGAGACGATGTTGAGCGGGAAGCGCTTGGCCAGTGCCGGGTCGTTGGTGTGGGACTCGCGCGGGCCGAGGTAGTCGGGTAGCGGATCGAGCGCTTCGCCGGGCTGGAAGCCCTCGTACATCTGCCGGAACGGTGGCGCGACGAAGTTGGTGGCTCCCTCGACCATGAACATGCACTTGCCGGTCGGCGTCGGGAAGTTGCCCTCCCGGTGCGGAGCCCGGTCGTCGGGCGTGCCGACTTTCAAGCGGGCAAAGCCATGCTCACGCATGTACTGGAGGTCGATGCCCTCGCAGGCCGGGGCGTTCCAGTCGACGTAGTGCGCCAGGCACTCCGTGTCGGTCCACTTGAAGTTCTCTTCCTCGAAGCCGAGCCGGGCGGCGAGCTGGCGGAAGATCTCGTTGTTCGGGATAGCCTCGCCGGGCGCATCCGCGCACTTGGTGTTGTAGGTCAGGTAGAGGTGGCCCCACGACAGGATCATGTCCTCCATCTCCGCCCCCATCGTGGCGGGAAGCACGATGTCGGCGTAGGATGCCGTGTCGGAGATGAAGTGCTCGGCGGAGACCATAAACAGGTCCTCGCGCATCAACCCGGCGACGATCTTGTCGGTCTCGGGCGCCTGCGTGACGGGGTTCGAGTTCCAGCACATCATCGACATGATCGGCGGGTCGAGCTTCAGCTCGCCGGTGAGCGCGCGTCCGATCTGGAGATTGCTGACCACGCGGGTGCCCTCCGGGATCAGGTCGGGCCGGCACATCACGTCGAACTTGTAGGGGTGCTCCCACACGCCGAACTGCGTGACGCCGCCTCCGACATGGCGCCAGGCGCCCGTCAGCGCCGGGATGGACGACACCGCCCGGATGGTCTGGCCGCCGCCGTAGTGCCGCTCCAGCGCTACGCCCATGCGGATGCCCACCGGTTGCTCGGTCGCCATCTCGCGGGCGAGCTTGCGGATGTCCTCGGCCGGGACGCCGGTGATCTCGGCGGCCCATTCGGGCGTGCGGGTGCTGGCCCGCTCCTTCAGTTCCTCGAAGCCGACCGTGTAGTTGTCGACGTAGTCCTGGTCGACGAGGCCCTGTTCGATGATCGAGTTGATCAGCGCCATGGCGAGCGCGCCGTCCGTGCCGGGCTTCGGGGCGATGTGCCAGTCGGCCGCCTTGGCCGTGCGCGAGGCGTAGGTGTCGATGACGACGACCTTGGCACCCTTCTTCTGGGCGTCCTTGACGATGGCCCAGTGATGCAGGTTCGTGCTGACGGAGTTGCAGGCCCAGATCACGATGTACTTGGAGTGGATGTAGCTGTCCGGATCGAGGCCGGCGGTCGGGCCGACCGTGAGCAGCCAGGCCGTGCAGGAGCCTTCGCCGCAGAAGGTTCGCTCCATCACGGTGGCGCCCATGCGGTTGAAGAAGGCATCGCCGCCGTTCAGCCCGTGCACGAGGCCCTGGTTGCCGAGGTAGCTGTAGGGCGCGATGGCCTCGGGGCCGTACTGGTCGATGATCGCCTTCCAGCGCGTCACGATGGTGTCCAGCGCCTCGTCCCAGGTGATGCGCTCGAACTGCTTGGAGCCCTTCGGCCCGACCCGCTTCATCGGGTAGAGCAGCCGGTCCGGGTGGTAGTGGCGCTTCTCGTAGTCCTTCAGCTTCACGCAAAGGCCGCCGCGGGTCATCGGATGATCCGGGTTGCCCCGCGCACCGAGCAGCTCCCCGTCCTTGACCTCGAAGATCATTGAGCAGGTGTCCGGGCAGTCGTGCGGGCAGCCGCCGAAGAAGGTCTCGGTCAGGCTCTCGGCCTGGGCGACTATCAGGGAGTCGGGCTTGACGATCTCGTTCATGTTTCCTCCACGGCCGAGCGTCCTGCCTTATTTTTCTGGCAGGCCGGCCCAGTGCGTCAGCAGAATGCACTCAAGTGCAAACAATTCCAAATTTTGGTCCGGTGGAAGGGCCAAAAGAGCGTTGGACCATGGTGCCAACTGTTTTGTTGCGGATCGGGGCCGTGCGCCTGAGATTTGGTTCGTTGCCGCAGGGACGGGTTACGCCACAGCAAGCAGGCGATATCGGGCAGGATGGAACGTGTGGAACTGACGCTCACGCTGGACGCCAAGTCCGATAAGCCGCTCCAAGCGCAGGTTTTCGACCAGGTTCGGGAGATCATCCTGGACGGTCAGATCAAGGCCGGCATGGCACTGCCTCCGAGTCGCCTACTGGCGGAGCGACTCCGGGTATCCCGCAACACGGTGATGTTGGCCTACGAACGCCTTGCGGCGGAGGGCTACGTCAAGGCGCGCGGCACGGCGGGCCTATTCGTCGAGCCGATCTCACCGGACAGTCTTCTACTGATCCAACAGGGCAGTCGGTCGTTCACGAACGGCCCGGTGCCGGACGTGTCGAGCGAGCCCCTGCTTTGCTTCGCAGGTTCGCCCGGCGGGGGCGGCGACCGGCCCGAACTCGATTTCTGGGTTGGGCGGTCCGATCCGGCGGGGTTCCCGCTGGCCATCTGGCGCCGGATCGTAACGCGGCTCCTGGCGCGGGAGACGGCCTACCTTACCGATTACTGCGATCCGGCCGGCCTCCCGGATTTGCGCATGGCCATCAGCACGCACCTACGGCGCGCCAGAGCGGTGGCTGTGACCGAGGATCAGGTCATCGTGACCACGGGTGGGCAGGACGCCCTCAACCTCGTGTTCAACCTGCTGAAGGGACATACCCGGCAGCTCTGCATCGAGAACCCCTGCTACCTCGGAGCCTCGCTGATCTTTAGGAACGTCGGCTTGGAGATCCATCCTGTGCCGGTCGACGGCGAGGGCCTGCGCACGGACCTTTTGCCCACGGCCAAGGGCAGCCTGCTCTACGTGACGCCGTCGCACCAGTTCCCCACCGGAGCCACCATGCCTCTGACGCGGCGCCTGGCCCTGCTGCGATGGGCGGAGGAAACCGACAGCTACATCGTCGAGGACGATTACGACAGCGACTTCCGGTACGACGGGCCGCCACTGACGGCCCTGGCCGGTCTCGACGGCGGCCGACGCGTCTTCTACGCCGGGACGTTCTCGAAGTCCGTAGGCGCCGGCCTGCGCATCGGCTTCGCCACGGTCCCGCGCATGTTCTGGGACGAGGCGCGGATGCTGAAGGCACGGATGAGCAACGGCCAGGCCTGGCTTGAGCAGGCCGCGCTCGCCGCCTTCATCGACGAGGGGCACTTCGACCGGCACCTGCGCCGCCTGAGGCAGGTCTACAAGGCGCGGCGGGACTGCCTCGTCGGGGCGCTGCGCAAGACGTTCGACGGGGCCGTCGTCCTCGGCGGCGAGAGCGGCCTCCATCTGGTCTGGCGCCTCCCGCTCGGCTTTCCGCCCGCACGGCAGATCCAGCTGCTCGCGCGCGAGCAGGGCATCGGGGTCTATGCCCTTTCGAGCGGGGCCGCCTACGATTTCGACCCCGGGGCACGGGACGACATGTTGGTCTTCGGATACTCATCGCTCAACGAGACGCAGATCGAGACAGCAGTCGGCGAGTTGCAGCAGATATTGCTTGGGCAAGCAGACCGCGGCGAAGGCACGGTCTAGGTCTGCTTTAGAGCACGCGACGAAATGACTTCTTCGGCATAGTTGGGTCGGCAACAGTCGTCCGCTTCCAGACTGCCATCGGTGAAGCGAACCTTTTTGATCGGCCGAATCTGCCCCTTAGCGGAAGCCGGGAACGTCCGCTTGCAGGCTACTCTGTGAGGCAGAGACCTACGACCGGGTTAGGTGGGTTTGCGACGGTCCGGTTTGAAGCGACGAGATCTAAGAAACGGACGTTCGAACCAGGCCGCGAATCGACAGCTTAGCGCATATAGCCGCTGTCCAGCCGACGCTGGCAGCACCTCGATAGCGGACGCTGCGGGAGTGAGAGCTTTGGATCCGGATCGTGCCGTGAACGGAAGTAGGTCGGCTACCCACAGACGGACGTTCGGTGTCACTTTTAAGAATGATGATAGCCAGGGTAAGCTGTTTCATAAAGCAGTTCTGACGGGAGAAGGCGTCCACCCTTCCGCACACTAACCATACAGTCTTTCCTGCCGCCGAATCACGCAGAAATAATTTGAATAGACTCAAACTTGTCGTTAACACGTTTATTTTCATATATTGCTATGCGATATATAGATTGATTATTATTGATCTAGAATGTCTTCCAAAACATCCTCAAATTTTGAATTAATATTCACTCTGCATTCGCTGTAATTTACTCGTCGTTTTTAATTTATAATAGATTCGAAAATAGCAGATCAATACAGTCGAAAATTGTCGCTGCAAAAATGAGCACAAAGGATGGATCTTCGATTTCTCACCTTCCTCCATCTTTCTCCCTTTTCCGGCGTAGACGAGGCGGGGGATCTCCGGTCTGAAACGGTTGAGGCAACGGCATCCAATGCGTTGGCTGAGGATCCAGCCGCGGATCGAGGTTGTCCGGCACAGTGGAGTCGTTCCATCCATCGTCTGCCAGCCACGCCAAGGTAACCAATCCATTTGGGCAGGAAACAAGAAAATCTTTGCATGTCTTGGGTTTGGCTGTGTCGATCGGCTGCCAGTCGCCTATTACCCTGTCCATCTTTGGTTACCCTCGCGGCGTCGGCCCTCATGCAGTGTTCAGTGACGGATTCTTTCGGTGCCTCTACGATGATGCTCGCGTGCGGGCTCAGCCGTTAGATCAATTCGGTATTAACAACCGATCGCACCACAAGCATGGCCGCGTTGGTGGCTGGCTCGTGCAGGGAAATCGCCAGCATTACTCTCCCGGAGGGCGAGCCGTTGCCGCCCCTTCGGCATGGTCGGTACTAGGCAAAATGCTCTGTCGACCACCTATTTCGGACTATATGCCGAAATATGCGCTAGATTATCGCCCTGAAGCATGAAGTAATACCGACATAGGCATTTGATTGCCGCGATTTCTATATTTATTTTCACTTGTTGCGCTGATGGCTCTTCAATTGAGCGATTCATCTGCGCGCTTATAAGCATTGAACTCATATTTCTTGAATATATCAAAGATGCATAGAGCGTAATATTTAAAAAGCTCGAGCGGTTGAAAGACTCGAAGGTCAAATATAATCGCGTAAAAATCGAATACTTTCGATCAGGGGAGGGAGCAATGACTACAAGTTTCATTGTCAATCAAGATGATCTCAGCTTCATACTCAAGCAGATCAAGATCGCGGAGGCGCATGCCGACGGCAAGACGATGACGGCAGCGATTCAGTCTGTCTATGTCGGCCTGTCTGACGCCGATGCCGCCTTAACGCCCTACGGCCTGCGCACGGTCGATGGTCAGGACAACAACCTCCTACAGCCCGAATACGGTGCCGGCGATAATCCGTTCCCGCGCCTGCTCGACCCGGTCTTCATGAATGACGACGACGGGGACACGATGCCTCTCGGTCCTCCTGGATCGGGCGCCCCTACGATAACTAACACAGATTATGGTATCTCCAGCAGCGTCGCCGACGCGGATCCGCGCATCATCTCCAATCTCATCGCCAACATGACGGTCGACAACCCGGCGGCCCTCGACGCCTGGTTCAACAATCCCCTCTCGCTCGCGGCCTTCGAGGCGGATCATCCCGGAAAGGTTCCGATCCGCCCCGGGGAGACACCGACGGGCAACCAGCGGGTCGTCACCAACGCTGACATCGCCCAGATCCCGAACCAGTCACCCGATATCGGTCTGTCCCCGGGCTTCAATTCTTGGATGACTTTCTTCGGCCAGTTCTTCGACCATGGGCTGGATCTCGTCACCAAGGGCAATAACGGTACAGTCTATATTCCGTTGCAGCCCGACGACCCGCTTTACGTACCGGGCAGCCCAACCAACTTCATGGCGCTGACGCGGGCGACCGTGACGCTCGATGCGAACGGCGTCCCGCAGCATGAGAACACGACGACATCGTTCGTCGACCAGAACCAGACCTATACATCACATGCTTCTCATCAGGTCTTCCTGCGCGAATACGAGAAGAATACGCTCGGCCATGCGGTCTCGACCGGGCGCCTCCTCGACGGCAAGACGAGCAACGGATCCCTCGACGGCGCAATCGGGAACTGGGCCGAGGTCAAGGCCCAGGCGCTCGAGATGCTGGGCATCCGGCTCGGCGATTTCGACGTCCACAACGTGCCGCTCCTCAAGACCGACCAGTATGGTCGCTTCATTCCCGGCGAGAACGGCTACGCTCAGCTGGTCATGGCGCCGGACGCCACGCACGACACCCCCTGGTTCAAGGAAGGAACCGCCGCGGGCATCGCCACGGCGGGGTCCATCGGCACCAACCACGCCTTCCTCAACGACATCGCGCATCACGCCGAGCCGGTCTTCGTCGATCACGACCACAATCTGGGAACTCCGAAGCTGCAACAGGTCGCCGATGTCGACCGCCTCGATTTCAATGGCGACGGCGTCAGCAACGCGGCCGACCTCGCTGCCGGAGCGGGCGTCATCCGGGATGCGAACCAGAGCGGTGGCATCGATCTCGACGATCTGAAGGACCTCAATCTCGACGGCAGGATCGATGCGGCCGATCTCGTGGCCGACGACCGGAATCCGCTGACCTACGACAACGAAATGCTCGACGCGCATTTTGTGACCGGCGACGGGCGCGGCAACGAGAACGTCGCCCTCACCGCAGTGCATTCCGTCTTCCATTCGGAGCACAACCGTCTGGTCGAGGAGAACAAGGCCACGATTCTCGCCACCGGCGACATCGATTTCATCAACGAATGGCTGACGAAGGACATCACGCAGATCCCTCCGTCCGCCTCAGGACTCGAATGGGACGGTGAACGCCTCTTCCAAACCGCGCGCTTCGTCACCGAAATGCAGTACCAGCATCTCGTCTTCGAGGAATTTGCGCGCCGCGTTCAGCCGAACGTCGATCCGTTCGTCTTCACCAACAGCGCGGACATCGACCCATCGATCATGGCCGAGTTCGCGCATGTGGTCTACCGCTTCGGCCATTCGATGCTCACCGGGACGGTGGACCGGCTCGACAACGACCTGAACTCCGTCAACGGCGACAACGCCCAGGCAACGTTGATCGAAGCGTTCCTCAATCCGCAGATGTATGTCGGTACGGCCCATGATCTCGCCGCGACGAACGGTGCCATCATCCGGGGCCTGACCCGCGACGTGGGAAACGAGATGGACGAGTTCATCGTCCAGGACGTGCGCAGCAACCTGCTCGGCCTGCCGCTCGATCTGGCGGCGCTGAATATCGCCCGCGCCCGCGACACCGGTGTGCCTTCGCTCAACGAGACCCGCAAGCAGCTCTATACTGATTTCGGCGACCCCGATCTCAAACCTTATACGAGCTGGGCAGACTTCGCACAGCACATCAAGAATCCCACCTCGATCATCAACTTCATCGCCGCCTACGGGACCCATGCGACCATCACCGGCGCGACGACGGTCGATGCCAAGCGCGTTGCGGCCATGGAACTGGTCCTGGGGGTGGACGAGAATGGTAGCGGCGTCGCGGGCGATCGACTCGATTTCCTGAACGCGACCGGCGACTATGCAGGCGGCAACCTCGGGGGTCTCAACACGGTCGATCTCTGGATTGGCGGCCTGGCCGAGGAGCTGAACGAGTTCGGCGGCATGCTGGGCTCGACCTTCAACTTCGTCTTCGAATACCAGATGGAGCATCTGCAGAACGGCGACCGGCTCTACTACCTAAGCCGCACACAGGGATTGAACCTGCTCAACAATCTCGAGCCGAATACCTTCACCGATCTGGTGATGCGCAACACTGATCTGGGCGGGCTCTACTCCACCCACCTCAACGGCTCGCTTTTCACCACGCCGGATCACATCCTCGAACTCGACCGCGGCATCGCTCAGGAGGGCACGGATCCGACCTGGGACAGGGCATCGCAACAGGCGATCGATCCCAAGGTCGTGCGCAGTTACACCGGCGCCACGATCACCGTCGACGGTAAGGTGCATGACGTCGGCGGCACGCTCAAGGTGAGCGGCGGCGAGCATTTCGTCCTCGGAGGCACCGAGGGCAACGACAAGCTCTACGGCGACAAGGGCATCGACACCCTCTGGGGCGACGGCGGCGACGATTACCTCAATGCCGGCATGGAATCCGACAACGTCTTCGGCGGCGATGGCGACGATATCATCGAGGATCCATTCGGTGACGACGTGCTGCGGGGCAACCTCGGCAACGACGTTATCAACGGCGGCACGGGCCTCGATCTGCTGTTCGGCGATGCCGGTCAGGATTTCATCATGGGTACCAGCGACACCAAGGAGGTGTTTGCCGGGCTGGGCAACGATTTCATCCTCGGCGGCAGCGCCCCCGACAACCTGATGGGCAACGAAGGCGACGACTGGATCGAGGGCGGCGAAGGCTTCGACGGGCTCTCGGGGGAGAACTCGCAGCTCTTCTTCAACAGTACCATCGTGGGCCACGACGTCCTGAACGGTCAGGGGAACGATACGGATTACGATGGCGAGAACGGCGACGACATCATGGTCGAAGGGCCGGGCATCCAGCGCAACAACGGTATGGAGGGGTTCGACTGGTCGATCCACAAGGGCGATCCGAACGCGGCGGATTCCGATCTCGGCATCCGCGTCTTCGACAACCGGGAGAACATCATCCTGCGAGACCGCTTCGATTCCGTCGAAGGCCTGTCGGGATGGAAGTTCAACGACACCCTGACCGGTGCTTCCAAGCTCGTGATCGGTGAGAATTTCGTCAACGTGCTCACCCAGGCGGGCGTCGACAGGATCACCGGCCTGCGCGGCCTTCTCGACGTGGCGCCGGGCCTGCCGAACGCTGTGGTCTTCGACCCGAGCGGAGGGGCCGGTATCGGCAGCACGGGCGGCGAGATCCTTCTCGGCGGCGCGGGCAGCGACCTGATCCGCGGCAATCTCGGCAGCGATTTCATCGACGGCGATGCCTGGCTCAACGTCCGGATCGCGGTTCATGCGAACAAGGACGGCAGCGGCGCCGTCATTCGCTCGGTGGACAGCCTGAACGAGATCAAGGCGCAGATGTTGTCCGGGGCGATCAATCCCGGTCAGCTCGGCATCGTCCGCGAGATCGTCGCCACGGGCGTGGGCGTCAACGACGTCGACACCGCCGTCTTCTCGGGCGATGTCGCGGATTACACGATCAGCGGACCCGATGGCGGCGGACGCCGCACCGTGACCGACAACGTCGGTACGGATGGCACCGATACGATCCGCAACATCGAGCGGCTGCAATTCGCCGATCAGACCATCACGATCAGCGGGACCAACGCCATCGCGACCGGGGCGGTGACGATCAACGATGCGACGCCCACCGAGAAGCAGGTCCTCACCGCGGCGGTTCTGAGCCTTAACGATCTCAATGGGATCAGGCCGGGCACCCTGGTGCTGACATGGCAGTCCTTCGACGGGACCGACTGGCGCGACATCCCCGGCGCAACCGGCGCGACCTTCACGCCCGGCGACCTCCAGGCAGGTCAGTCTCTGCGCGTTGTCGCGAGTTTCATGGATGGTCTCGGTGTTCCCGAACGGCTCATATCGGACCCGACCGCGCCTGTCATCGCCATCAACGATACACCAACCGACATTGTCGGCGGACCGCTTTCATCCGACGAGAACCGGGTCAATAGCTCCGTCATCGGAAGCGTCGTCGGTGTCGACGCCGATACGGCCGTCCTGACCTATGCCCTGCTGGACGATGCCGGCGGCCGCTTCGCGATCGACAATACGGGGAGGATCGTCATCGCCGACCGGACGCTGATCGATTTCGAGCAGACGCCGAGCCACGACATCACGGTGTCCGTCAGTGATGGGTCATTCACCATCACAAAAACCTTCACGATCACGATCAATGATGTCGCCCCGGAATCCGTGACGGGCGATGGCCGGGCCAACATCATCCGGGCGGGCACGGGCAACGACGTCCTCGACGGTCTCGGAGGAGCGGATACCCTCTCTGGAGGGTCGGGGAACGACATCTACTACGTCGATCAGCTGGGCGATGTCGTCCACGAGGTGGCCGGGGCTGGGGCCGACAAGATCTACGCGAGCGGCAATTACACCCTGGGGGCTGGTGAAGCCGTCGAGACCCTCATCGTCAGGGCCGGCACGCTGGGCATCAGCCTCGGCGGTAATGGTCTTGCGAACACGCTCCATAGCGGTGCCGGTGCCGATACTCTCAGCGGCCTTTCCGGCAACGACATCTACTACGTCAACGGCGCAAGCGACGTCGTGCACGAAGTGGCGGGGGGCGGAACCGACAAGATTTACGCCAGCAGTAATTTTACCCTGGGGGCGGGTGAAGCGGTCGAGACCCTGATCGCCAAGGCAGGAAACCTCGGCATCAACCTCGGCGGCAACGAGCTCGTTAACAGGCTCTACAGCGGTGCCGGTTCTGATACTCTGAGCGGCTTTGGCGGCAACGACATCTACTACGTCAACGGCGTGAACGACGTCGTCCACGAGGCGGGCGGGGCTGGAACCGACAAGATCTACGCCAGCAGCAATTTCACCCTGGGGGCGGGTGAATCGGTCGAGACCCTGATCGCCAAGGCAGGAAACCTCGGCATCAACCTCGGCGGCAACGAGCTCGTCAACACGCTCTACAGCGGTGCCGGTTCCGATACTCTGAGTGGCTTTGGCGGCAACGACATCTACTACGTCAACGGCGTGAACGACGTCGTCCACGAGGCGGGCGGGGCTGGAACCGACAAGATCTATGCCAGCAGCAATTTCACCCTGGGGGCGGGTGAATCGATCGAGACCCTCATCGCCAAGGTCGGCGGCCTGAGCCTCACCGGCAACGAGCTCGCCAACACGCTCGTCGGGAGCAGCGGCGGAGATCGCCTGAACGGTGACCTCGGGAACGATACCCTGAAAGGGGGCGCCGGAAACGACACCTTCGTGTTCGCATCCGGGTTCGGATCGGACCGGATCGTTGGCTTCGATGCCGACTCGGCCGGTGGCCAGGATGTCATGGACCTGACGGGCCTCGGCATCACGGGGGCCAGCTTCGCCAGCGAAGTTGCGATCACTCAGGCCGGTGCCAACACCGCCGTCGTGATCGGGGCCGACACGATCCTGCTCCTCGGCGTCAACGCCACCACCGTCACGCAGACCGACTTCCACCTGCTTTAGCCGCAGCCGGTCGAACCCGTCGCGTACACGACCAGTATCGGCGACTTGTTTTAGACCGATGAACGCCGACGAAAGTCGGCGAACACCCCCGGTTACTCGATCGATAAGGAGTGTTCCAATGACGATTTCACTTCGATCACAAGATTTGGCCTTCATTGATACGTTGTTCGACGAGGGCGATTTCAGGGCGGTCAATGGCGAGGGCAACAACCTCGCGCACCCCTCTTGGGGCAACGCGGACCAGCCCTTCGTTCGCCTGACGGCTGCTCATTATGAACCGGGGAGCATCAATGGCGTTCGGGTGACTGGAGCCAGCGGCGCTCTGCTCCCCAACGAGAGGGTCATCAGCAACGTCGTCTCCGAATCCATCGATCAGAACGGCCAATCCGTCGAGACGCCGAATAGCTACGGCACCAATCTCCTCTTGATGTCGTTCGGTCAGTTCTTCGATCACGGCCTTGATTTCTACGACCGTGGCGGCGGATCGCAATTCGTCGATATGAGCGGCGTCGACGCGAAGCTCGCGCAGATCGCGGCCGCCAATCCCGGTCTGACCATCGACACGACGGACAACATCATCGCCCAGGGTGTTCCACCCCAACTGCAGTTCCTCATCGGCGGCCGCGCGGCCCGATACACGATCGACACGGACGGCAATGCCGTCCTGGATAACGTGAATGGAACCGAGCACCTGAACAAGGTCTCGCCCTTCGTGGACCAGAACCAGACCTACGGGTCAGAGCCCGGCATGACCTGGCTGCTTCGCGAAACCGCGAGAGATGCCAACGGCGCGGTCATCCGCGATGCAGGCGGCCATCTCGTCAAGACGCATCATCTCCTCGACGGCGTGGAGGAGGTCGGCCCGGACGGCGTCGCCCGCGGCACCCTCGCGACCTACAAGGACGTGCTGCTAAACAACGGAGTTAGCGATGCCGATATGGTCCATGCCCTGGATCTGGCGAGCGCATCGGGAGGAGACTACGCCGCCTGGACCTACCTGAAGAACGCGGCCAATTTCGTCGACTTCGCCGATATCGGCGACGGCAAGCACACGATCCTGCTCGGCGACAAAAACGATTTCGACACGTCCCCGCTCGGCCGTGATGGTCAGCCGGATCCGAACTTCAGCTTGGAAACGCTGCTGTCCTACCACATCGCCGGTGATCACCGGGCGAACGAGAACGTGGCGCTGACCTCCGTGCATACCGTATTTCATCGGGAGCATAATTATCAGGCCGACCAGATCCGCGCTCTTCACCCCGAATGGAGCGCGGAGGAGGTCTTCCAGGCCGCAAAGGTCATCACCTCGGCGGAATATCAGAGGATCGTCTTCGACGAGTTCGCTACCGCGATGTCGGGTGAGATTCCCGGTGCCGGTGACCACGGATTCAGCGGCTATCGCGCGAACGTCAACGCTGCGATCTCCGAGGAGTTCGCTGGTGCGATGTATCGCGTCGGTCACTCGATGATCAACGAAACGATTCCCTACGTCGATGCCAACGGCGAACTGAAGGACGTTCCCCTCATCCAGGCCTTCCTGAACCCGGCCATGTTCGCCGGCAAGGATTCGGCTCATCCGGGCGTGACGGGAGGGACGGCGGCGTTCCTGGCCGGGACGATGCAGGTGGCACACGACCAGATCGACGAGAAGCTGGTCGAGGCCGTGCGCAGCCAGCTTCTCGGGCTTCCGCTCGATCTCGGTGCGGCCAACATCATGCGCGGGCGCGAACTCGGGCTCTCTTCGCTGAACGAGTTCAGGGCCGAAGTGAGCAGCGCGGGCACGAGTCTCGACGCTCTCGGCCAAGCGTCCGATTATGCGGGGGGGCCGGGTGTGCCAAGCCTTGCGGCCTACCAGAACTGGAACGAATTCGGGGCCCACCTTCGCGGCAACGCTGCTCAAAGAGCCGAGCTTCTGGCGCAGTTCAAGGCCGTCTATGGCGAGGACGTGATCGATCCGGCCAACGGCAAGATCAACGGCACCGGCATCAGCCATGTGAACGACGTCGACCTGTGGATCGGCGGTCTCGCCGAAGCGCCCAGCGGTGGCAGCCAGATGGGCCCCACCTTCACGTGGATCTTCCAGGAGCAGCTGGACCGGCTGCAGGAAGGCGACCGCTTCTACTACCTGGAACAACTCGATGGCACGATGCTCGTCAACGATATCAACGCGCAGCATTTCTCGGACCTGATCGCCCGGAATTCCGGTATCGCGCATGGCCACTGGGACACGTTTAAAGTGTCGGAGCAGCGGAACTTGGCAGCCGGCGAGGAGAATCGCGATTTCACCGGAGCGGGCGTGGCGGCGGGCGTCGCACTCGTCCTCGTTGGCAACGATCTCGACAACCGTATCATCGGAACGTCGGGCGACAATACGCTCTATGGCGGTGCCGGGAACGACATTCTGAACGGAGGAACGGGAGGCAGCGACGCCCTCCACGGCGAGGGTGGAAACGACACGCTGAGTTCAGGCCCCGATACGAGGGACGATTACCTCTACGGGGAGGACGGGAACGATACGCTGAACGGCGGTCGCGGCGATGACGTGCTGGACGGCGGCGAGGGTTCCGACACACTCCGCGGCGGAGCCGGCAAGGATTTTCTCAAGGGGGGGGGCGGTGACGACTGGCTCACTCCGGGAGCGGGCCGCGATGCGGTGGATGGCGGCGACGGCATCGATACGGTGGATTACAGCGCCTCCGCGGCGGGCGTGAGGATCAACATACAGGTCCGCAGCGGGCGCTTATTACCCGACGAGGCATCGGGGGGCGACGCCGAACGGGATGTGATCGTTAATGTCGAGAACGTGGTCGGTTCCGCGCTCGCGGACCGGATTACCGGCGATAACCTCGCCAACATGATCGAGGGCGGAGGGGCTGGCGACAACCTGGAGGGCGGGGGCGGCATCGATACCCTGAGCTACGCGCGTTCCAATGCCGGCGTCACGGTCAATCTTCTCACCCTGACTGCCAGCGGCGGCCATGCGCAAGGCGACCAGATCCACGGCTTCGAGAACCTCTTCGGCAGCGACTACGCCGACCGGCTCACGGGAACCAATCTGGCGAACACGATCACCTCGGCCCTCGGCAACGACGTCCTCGACGGTCTTGGCGGTGCGGATGCCCTCTCCGGAGGGTCGGGGAACGACATCTACTACGTCGATCAGCTGGGCGATGTCGTCCACGAGGCGGCTGGGGCTGGGACAGACAAGATTTACGCGAGCGGCAATTTCACCCTGGGGGCCGGTGAGGCCGTCGAGATCCTGGTCGCCAGGGCAGGAAACCTCGGCATCAGCCTCGGCGGCAATGATCTCGCGAACACGCTCCATAGCGGTGCCGGCGCCGATACTCTCAGCGGCTTTTCCGGCAACGACATCTACTACATCAACGGCGCAAGCGACGTCGTCCACGAGGCGGCTGGGGCTGGGACAGACAAGATCTACGCGAGCGGCAATTTCACCCTGGGGGCGGGTGAATCGGTCGAGACCCTGGTCGCCAGAGGACCTCTCGGCATCAGCCTCGGCGGCAACGAGCTCGTCAATACGCTCTACAGCGGTGCCGGCGCCGATACTCTCAGCGGCTTTGCCGGCAACGACATCTACTACGTCAACGGCATGAACGACGTCGTGCACGAGGTGGCAGGTGGCGGAACCGACAAGATCTACGCCAGCAGCAATTTCACACTGGGGGCGGGTGAATCGATCGAAAGCCTCATCATCAAGGTCGGCGGCCTTAGCCTCACCGGCAACGAACTCGCCAACACGCTCTTCGGGAGTAGCGGCGCTGATCGTCTGAACGGCGGCCTCGGGAACGATACTCTGAAAGGGGGCGCCGGAAACGACACGTTCGTGTTCGCGTCCGGGTTCGGATCGGACCGGATCGTCGGCTTCGATGCCGACCCGACTGGTGGCCAGGATGTCATGGACCTGACGGGCCTCGGGATCACGGAGGCCGACTTCGCAACCGGGGTTTCGATCACTCAGGCCGGTGCCAACACCACCGTCGTGATCGGCGTCGACACGATCCTGCTCCTCGGCGTCAACGCCACCACCGTCACGCAGACCGACTTCCACCTGTCGTGACACGATCCGCTTCCTCGCGCTCCTCGGCGCGAGGAAGCTCGAATCGGCAGCATTGATGAATTTATCACGAAACGTCCGCTTCACGGACGCGGCCAGGGGAGAACGCCCGGAGGGGGACGATTTAGCCGACCAGTCGGGATGTCGTCGCCCCTGCATGCTCACAACAAGTAACACAAAATTAGACCGGGCTATCCTTCCGAAAAACTTCCCTTCATCAAAGCATCAGCCGAGTATATACAGCGGGCTACCTCGTGGAACCGGGGCGAATTGAGCGATGGGTGGGGACAGACCAGCTTCGCTGGCACTGGTTTATCAGATCCAGGCCTAGGCGAACCCTCAGTCTCTTAGCCGACGATCTTTGCGTCAATCGACAGAGATTTTCCGAGGCGTTGAATTTCACCGCATGCCCTGGGCCGCCATTGCGGTCCCCCTGTTGTGGACGCCTAAAGACCGAGAAGAGTTATTTGAGGCGGCCACCTAAGCAGCGCGTAACATCTGCTAACCCACAACTTGAATCCCGGAGCGAAACGGTCGTTATCGGTAAATTTAAGTGGTAACGGGGGATTCGCTGTAACGTCCGCTTGTGTGCGGACGGGACAAAGGGTCTGGATGGCGTAGTTGGTCAGATGTGGAGCGATCGCTTCTCGTCCAAAAGCTAAGGTTCGCTCTCTATTCCTACTCCGAGCCGAAGTTGCCGGACGACTAACGAATGACCGCTTACGGGAAGCGTCGATGACGATCCCGACGTCAGACTTGGGTCGGGTCCCGGTGGTCCGCTCTATGACCAGGAAGGGTGGGAAGCGGCTCGACTGCTTACAAGCAACCTGGCTAGAAAAGCGGACACTGCAACAGCGCTGCTCCTTTTCAGCCAGCCGCCGCAACGAGCGTAATTCTGAGCACTCAATATCCGTGAGCGCGCGCGGCAGATGCTGTTGGCGGAAGCGGCGTAAGTTGCACCGGGCCGTATTCGGCCCGTGTCCAGAAAGGGGTGGAAATTTAGGGCGAAATTTGTCACCTGATTTCAAACTGAGACACCGTCAAATTTTGCTTGCGCAACGGAGAGCTCATTCACAAAGGACATTGCATGAACTGGCAGCGATGAAATGGATCACCATGAAAAGGCTATCTCTTTTCCCCTAGTATTTTGTAATTTTTTACTATTGACTGTAGCAATACAAAAAAGGAAACGAGGTACTCGTGCGGCATACTAGTAAGTGGCCCAATAAATGGATGATCAGCCCCCCATCGTCGCACAATCTGCGGCCGTTACCGACAGAGTAGACGAGCTTGTTCCAGCGCCGCGCCTTGCTGCTTTCGGCCTTCAGCACGTCCTTGTCATGTACGCCAATGCTATTGCCGTGCCGCTGATCGTTGGCGGGGCACTCAAATTGCCAAAGGATCAGATTGCATTGCTAGTTAATGCCGATCTTTTTGCCTGCGGAATCGCGACGTTGATCCAGACTATTGGAATCGGTCCATTCGGCATCCGTCTGCCTGTCATCATGGGCGTCACCGCGGTCGCGATCCAGCCGCTCCTAGCGATCGCCGCGATGCCTGGAGTTGGCCTTGATGGGATTTATGGGGCGGTGATTGTTGCCGGCCTCTTCGGGCTGGCCATCGTGCCCTTTATCGGCCGTCTGATGCCTTTCTTCCCGCCCGTCGTAACGGGAACGATTTTAACGATGATTGGCATTGCGCTCACGCGCGTAGCCGTCGGGTGGGCGGGCGGCGGCGCGGGCACGCCCGAGTTTGGTGCGACCGGTCATATCCTCGTCGCTGGCCTCGTGCTCAGCGTCATCCTCTTACTCGCTCGGTTTGCTCGCGGCTTCGTCGCCAATGTCGCTGTGCTGATTGGCATTCTCGTCGGCTATACTGTGACCGCGGCGATGGGTTGGACAAATCTCGACGGGCTGGGTGCCGAACCGTGGCTACGCGTCGTCTTGCCCTTCGCATTCGGCCTTCCGACCTTTCACCTTGTGCCGTCACTAACCCTCTGCCTCGTGATGACGATCGTCTTCATAGAGGCAACCGGCATGTTCCTGGCCCTCTCGGTCATGACGGGCCGCCCCGTTGGGACACGCGATATCGCCCGGGGCTTGCGTGCGGACGCGCTCGGGACATTGATCGGTGGTGTGTTCAACACCTTTCCCTACCTGTCCTATTCGCAGAATGTCGGATTGGTTGGTCTCACGGGCGTCCACAGTCGCTGGGTCTGTGCGGCGGCCGGCGGAATCATGCTATTGCTCGGGCTCGTGCCCAAGGTGGCCTTCGTCGCGGCCTCGATCCCCCAACCCGTCTTGGGCGGCGCTGCGCTCGTCATGTTCGGGATGGTTGCCGCGACCGGCATTCGCATCCTCGGGCAGGTCGACTTCGGCCGGCCAGGCAGCCGAGATGCGCTTATCATCGCGGTCTCACTCGGGATTGGATTGATCCCCATCGTGCAGCCGCAGTTCTTCAAGCTGGTGCCCGAGGCGTGGAACCCTATCGTCAAGGACCCGATCCTGCTGACCGCACTCGCGGTCCTAGTGGTTGAGCCCTGACGGTTGAGTCCGCGTAGGGTTTTGGTTTGTGGCCCATCCTGCGAGTCTGGCGGGATGCGCAGTGGCATCTCTTTCACGCTCTCCACCTCGGATCGTCTTCGGCTCGAAGCACTCGTTGCGGATCGAAACACGTCGCAGAAGCACGTCTGGCGCGCCCGCATCGTGCTGCTGAGCGCCGATGGGTTGGGGACGCATGCGATCATGCGTGAGGCGGGCGTGTCCAAGACGGTGGTCTGGCGCTGGCAGGACCGCTTCGCGCAGGAGGGCGTCGATGGGCTCCTTCGGGACAAGACGCGGCCGGCGCGCATCCCGCCGCTGGGGCCGGAGGTGGCGGCGCGCGTGGTGGCTCTAACGCAAGGAGAACCACCCGGCGAGACCACGCATTGGACGGCCGCCGCCATGAGCAAGGCCACGGCCATCAGCGTCTCGTCGGTGCAGCGGATCTGGCGGGGGCACGGCCTACAGCCGCATCGAGTCCGGCAATTCAAGCTCTCCACCGACCCGGCCTTCGCCGCCAAACTGCGCGACGTCGTCGGGCTCTACGTCGATCCGCCCGCGCATGCCGTTGTCCTCTCGGTCGACGAGAAGAGCCAGATCCAGGCGCTCGCCCGCACGCAGGCCCCGTTGCCGATGAAGCCGGGCCAGCCAACGACGCGCACCCACGATTACAAGCGCCACGGCACGACGACCCTGTTTGCCGCCCTGGACGTGCTGGAGGGCAAGGTGATCGGCCGCTGCATGCAGCGCCACCGGCATCAGGAGTTCATCCGCTTCCTCAACGCGGTCGAGGCGGCGGTTCCGGCGGGCAAGATCGTCCACGCGATCCTGGACAACTATGCCGTCCACAAGCACCCGAAGGTCCGTGCCTGGCTCGACCGCCACCCGCGATGGACCTTCCACTTCACCCCGACCTCAGCCTCGTGGCTCAATGCCGTCGAGGGCTTCTTCGCCAAGCTCGCAAAACGCCGGCTCCGACGTGGCGTGTTCGGATCGCTCATCGAGGTGCAGGCCGCCATCAAACGCTTCATCGCCGAGAGCAACGGCGACCCGAAGCCCTTCGTCTGGACCGCCGACCCAGATCGCATCATCCAGGCCGCAAAGCGCGGGCACCAAGTGTTAGACTCGCACCACTAGCTCTCAATGCCTTATTCAACGGCGCGGGTAAGCGCGCTATCGCTGATCAGGCCGGGACGGACAGTTTGGGCAGCGGGATTGGTTTGCGACCTTCCGATATCGCCGCATCAAGCAGATCGAGTCGATCCTGACCCCAGAACGGCTCTTCGCGGTAGAAGTAAAACGGCGCCCCGAAGGCCTGCCGGGAAATCGCTTCGTGCGTCAGGGCTTGCTCTCGCGCGAGCAAGCCCTGCGCAGATGCACCTTCCAGAAGACGTAAACCATCGAGCCCGGACGCATTGGCGAGCCGTACGATAGTATCCGGATCGGCAATATCGAGTTCGTCTGCCCAAACCGCCGACAAACCTGCATGGACGTAATCGGCGACGTCGGCGCCTTCCTCGATTGCACCGAGCAGTACGCGGTGCGCAAGCGAGGGGTCTGCAGGGTAGAATTTTGGGTGAAAGACCAGCGGGATGTCGCGGATCTTTCGCCAGCGCTGCATTTCGACAAGCCGGTAGGCTTGGCGTTGCAAAGGCCGTTCTTTGACAGGCTTGCCGCCGCCCGCCGCAAAAACTTCCAGCAGGTTGACGGGTTTATATATAATCTCAGCGGCGTGGCGTTGGGTAAGCGCCTGGAAAGCCCCGCTGCCAACGTAAGACCACAACGAAATGAAACTGAAATAATAGGTGATCACGTTCCGTTGCGTAGGCTCTGTCACTAGTTCGTTCCTCTCTTCACGCCGCCGGTGGAGAGCACCGTTGATACCACGTTGCTCTGTGCTGGCGCGATAGTCACCCACATGGTGCTAGTCCGCGGCACATTCATGCCAAAGGGCAACGTGGCGGTAAGACATTCACCCGCGGTGTTCCCTCTCAGTTTGTGGAAGGCTCTAGGCCATTCGGCGTGTGCGCGATGCGCCATCTATGGCCATCGTCATGCGGTTCCATGGAGCATGTCCTCTCTACGTTGAAACACGCGTAACCCCCGCCCAAGAAACCAAGGAAGGATTACCTGTCCATTCGCATGGCACGCCGTCAGCGCCGTGAACTCAAGCAGGCCCGAGCGCGCCGGGAGACTCCGATAGGGGTGAGGCGTGGAAGGGGCAGGCCGGCAAGGTCTGTGTGAAGGAGAGTCAAGCAATGTCGTTTAAGGGTCGTGAAGTGGGTGGAGGAGATCAGGTCCCGCTGGCGCGGGCGTGTAAAGTCGATCGTGAGATCGTCGAGAATACGCCCGGGGCGCGGGGTCATCACGACGATGCGGTCGGCCAGGAAGAGCGCCTCGTCGATGTCGTGGGTGACGAATAGGATCGTCGTCCTGTTCTGGCCCCACACCCTGAGGAGGAGTTCCTGCATCGTCAGGCGCGTTTGCGCGTCGAGGGCCCCGAAGGGCTCGTCCATCAGCAGAACGCGAGGCCGGTTGATCAGCGCGCGAGCGATCTCGACGCGTTGCTGCATGCCGCCCGACAGTTCCGCCGGGTAGCGATCCTCGAAGCCCGAGAGGCCGACCTGGGCCAGGAAATCGCGCGCCTGGGCCAGGCGCTCGCGCTTGGCCACGCCCTTCATCTTGAGGCCGAAGGCGACATTGTCGATGACGCTGCGCCAGGGAAACAGCGTGTGGTGCTGAAACACGATGCCCCGATCGGGATGCGGGCCGGCGATTTCACGGCCGTCGAGGCTGACGCGGCCGGAGCGGAGGGATAGATGTCCCGCGACCGCCCCCAGCAACGTCGACTTGCCGCATCCCGAGGGGCCGAGGAGGCAGACGAACTGCTCGGGCGCGATGTCGAGGTCGATGTCCTCGACGACGTCGAAGGCGGCGGCTCCTCGGCCGAGCCGGATCACGCCACCCTCCAGGGCGACGTGGCCGCCGATGGAGCGCGCGGGCTTGGTCATCGTGCGCCTCCCAGGGCGGCCCAGGGGGTCAGCAGGGATCCGATCCCGCGCACCAGCAGGCTCGATCCCATCCCGAGCAGCCCGATCAACAGCATGCCGACGACGATGTTGTCGTAGTTCTGCAGCGTGTAGGATTCCCAGGTGAAGTAACCGATCCCGTACTGGCCGGAGATCATTTCGGCGGTCACAAGACAGAACCAGGCCGTGCCCATCCCGATGGCGGCCCCCGTGACGATGCTCGGGGTCGCGCCGGGCAGGATCACCTCACGGAGGATCGCGCCCCGTCCCGCGCCGAGGCTGCGGGCGGAGGCGACGAGGCGCGGACTCACCGTCTCGACCCCATGCACGGTGTTGAGGAGGATCGGAAACACCGCGCCCGTGAAGGTGATGAACGCCATCGACAGTTCGGAGGACGGAAACATCAGGATCGCCAAGGGAATCCAGGCGACGGCGGGGATGGGCCGAACCACCTCCAGGGGCGGCAGCAGGAGGTCCCGGGCCAGGCGGAAACGGCCGATGGCGACACCGAGACCAATTCCGACGGCTAGCGCTGCCAGAAAGCCCAGCATGACCCGCACGAGGCTGGCGCCGAGATGGGGCCAGAGAATCGGGGATCGGAAGAGGGCGAGGGCCGCCTGCGCGGCCTCGATCGGGGTCGGCACGTTGCGGAAGCTGACGATGCCGAGATCGACCTTGCCGTTCGCGAGGAGATGCCAGGCGGCGAGACTGGCGAGGAGCGAGGTCCCGCGCAGGACGAGGCGCCGCTCGGGCAGGCGACGCAGGACGCCGAGCCATGCCGGCCCCCGGCTTCGCGTTCCCGCTGGGGCAAAGGCGGCCGTGACCGAGGCGCTCACCGGGCGCTCAACTGCGCACCGCCACCGCTGCGGGCGGTCGCGAAATCGATGACCTCGCCGCCATTCCGCGCGGCATGGGCTTCGGCGTCACCCTTGAGTAAGAAGGCGTCGAGGCGCTTGCTCGCGTCCCGGACGAACCAAGCCTGCGTTGCCAGGAGCTTGATTCCCGATTGCCGATCCTGGGCGTAGAAGGCGCGGGCCTCACGTTCCTCGCGGCTCAGGGCGGCAAGTCCCAGCAAAGCCCCTTCGGGGGTAGCGTAATGCCGGACCTTTGGCTCACCGCGCACCCAGATCTGAGCGACACGCGTAACATCGGTGATCGGCAGGCCGGTTCCGGCATCGTTCGCTACCAGCGGCGATTGTGCGTAATCCTTTAATCGGGTCTCGTAATCGAGGCCGGCCTGCACCGACGCGGCACGGATGAAGCGGTCATCGACGAAGCGATCGAGATCGATGTCGGAATCCGCCTTCTTCAGGAGTTTCAAGGTCTCGAAGGAGGTCTTCACCGCCTGGCGGTATTCCGGCTTCCAAGTGATGTCGCGGGTCTGAAGCCCGAGGGGGCCATGGAACAGATAGGCGACCTCCGCCTCGATCCCGGTGACCTTCTCGATCAGTTCGGCGTAACGTTCGGGCTCGGCGGCGACAAGCCGATCCGCTTCGATTCCGGCCCGCAGATAGGCCGTGACGATCTCGGGATATTTCTCCGCGTAATCCGCGTCGGCGAGGGCGCCGTGGAAGGTCGGGGCGCCCGCCTGCGAGCCGTCATAGATCTTGCGGGCGAAGCCACGCCACGGAAACAACTCCGCGAAGGGTACGAAGTCGGCATGGGCGTCGATTTTGTTGGCGAGCAACGCCGAGCCCGCCACTTCGGGAGCCTGAGTGATGATGGTGACATCGTGCGCCGGGTCCCAGCCCTGGGCCTTCACGGCCCGCAGCAGCAATCCGTGCGCGGTGGAGGCGAAGGGGACGGAGATGGTCTTGCCCTTCAGATCAGAGAGAGACTGGACCGGCGAATCTTTCGGCACCACGATGCCGTTGCCGCTTCCCTTCACGCTGCCGGAGAGCACGCTGATGAACAGGCTGCGGCGTCCGGCCTTGGCGAAGGCGTAACCATTGAGTGAGCCCGGGAAATCAGCCATAGCACCGAGATCGAGCTTGCCCGCCACCATCTCGTTGGTGAGTGGCGCCCCGCTGGTGAAGTTCCGCCATTCAATGGCGTAGGTCGCGTCCTTATACTTTCCGTCACGAGGCAGATACTTCTCAAGGAGCTTCAGCTCACGGATCAGCAGGCCGCCCGTGGCGCAGTTGATCGTGGTGTCCTGCGTGCCGACTGCAATGCGGATCGTTTCAGCACGAGCGGCGCCGAGGGCCGTGCCCATGAGAAGAAGCGCTGCGACCGTGCGGCCGAGGCCCCGGGCAAGCGGACGAGGATTGATCACGCGTTGGTCTCCATCGAACTGGCGGATCGCGGAAAATTCAGTGCAGCGACGGTTCAACCGCCAGGAATTCGAAGCCATGCACCGGGACCATTAGGCGAGAAGCGATCCCGCTGGGCGAGCAATTAATTTCATCGACAAGCGAACACTTGACATGATTTGCGGATGATCTGTTGCTTTGGAAGCAATGTCTCTTGCGGGGCCAACTATTGGAAGATCGTAGCCTTCCAACGTCTGAATTTAGAATTGCTCCAGGCGGCCTTCGCCCGATAATCGACGCGCAGCCCATCCTTGGTGCCGGTGTCGGTTCCCCAGCGCGTGGGCTGCTCGAGAACGAGTCCCATCATGTCTTCGGCAACGCTCGCACACACGGAATTCCGCAGGCCCGCGCCCCTCATCGCGAGTGCCCTGTTCCTCAGCGAGAGGACGGATGGCCTCGATGACGGTGCAAGCTTCCTCGACGGCCTGACGCCGTCGGAGATCGCTCGTGTCCGCGCCGCCGGACGTGTCCTGACGCTTGCCCCCGGCGAGAGTGTGTTCACTCAGGGCGAGCCGCATGCGGGCATCTTCCTGATCGAGGAAGGACGCGTCAGGGTATTCTACTCCGGGCCGTCCGGCAGGGAGGTGACGCTCGCCTATTGGACGCCCGGCCATTTCATCGGTGGCCCAAGCATCTATGGCGGTGGTTCGCACCAATGGTCGGGGGTCGCAATCGAGCGGGTGCGCGTCACCGTCCTGTCGAGCGCGACCCTGCGTAGCCTGATCCGCCAGATGCCGGGCTTCGCCCTCTGCCTCATCGCGGCGCTCGAGGCGAAAGGCCGTTGCTACACCGCGATGGCGCAGATGCTGGGAACGCGCTCGGTGATCGAGCGCCTAGCTCAGCTTCTGCTTAATCTCGGCGAACTCTACGGAACTCCGGAGGGCGGCCGAGAGGGTGGCGTCGTGGTTATTCATAGGCGCATCACCCATGATGAGATCGCCGCCCTGGTCGGCTCGACCCGCCAATGGGTAACGATGATGCTCAAGCGATTCCAGCACGATGGGATCGTCGCGATCGACAAGGCACATATCCGCCTGCTCCGTCCAGGACGGCTGCAGGAAATCGTGCAGACCGAGGGCTGATCTACGGAGCTGGCCGGTTCCGCCCGGGGATCGAGCGAGGCCGTGGGGCGCCTCTTCGAAGGCTCCCCCGGCACTCTGCTAAGGCATTCAGGCGGACAATTGCTCCAAGGCCCAGCGCGCGGTCTTGCGGACGTCCGGATCGGAATCGTCCGCGACCGCCGTGAGTCCCGACCGTGCAGCAGGATCGGCAATTTCACCCAAAGCTGCAGCGGCCTCCTTGCGCAAAGCCGGTCGTTCGTCATCAAGGGCGGCCAGGATCGCGGATACGGCGCTCCGCTCCTTCAGCTTACCGAGACTGCGCAGGGCCTTCTGGCGCACCTGCCAGTAGGAGTCTCCCAGCGCATCGAGCAGGGCGGCAGAGCGCACGCCCGGTCCGGTCCGCCCCAACGCCTCTGCGGCGATTTCCCTCACGCTCCAATCGGCGTCGCCGAGCGCATCCGCAATCGCATCCACGGCGTGGCCGTGCCGGGAAAAGGCGAGCGCACCGACTCCGGCCCGCCGTACTTCGGCATCCGGATCACGGGTGGAACCGATGAGGGAAGGCAGCGCCTCTTCCCTCTTCAGATAGGCGATGACGCCGACCGCTTCCGCCCGCACCGCCGGTTCCGGGTCACCGAGGGCTGCGACCGCAGGGCCGAGGGACGTTTCAAGACGAAGGTTGCGCAGGCCTCTCAGGGAGGCGGCGCGCACGAAGGCATCCGCATGCCGGACGAAGGGCAGCAGCGGCGCGCCGGCGGCTGGATCTTTCAGCTCGGTCAGGCTTTCCGCCGCCGCCTTGGCCACGTCGCGATCGGGATCGGTCAGGGCTTCGGCGAGGGCGGACGCCACCGCCGGACCGTCGAAGCCGCCGAAGGCTTCGGCGACCTGCCGGCGCACTCCGGCATCTGGATCGGCGGCGATGCCGGCGAGATGCGGGACCGCGTTGGGATCCGCCGTCTCGGCGAGGTCCAGAACCGCGACGCGACGCACGGCCGGATCGGGATCGGTCAGCCTGAGGGCGAGTTCGGCGACATCGCCGAACTCTTCGAAAGGATCGGTCACCGCCATCATGGTCACCGCAGCAGGTAGGGGATCTGGACGCTCACGGCGCCGGTCGGGCAGTCGGTCTCGCAGGGCATGCAATACCAGCACTCGTCGTACTTCATGTAGGCCTTGCCGGTGAGATCGCTGATCCGCAGCACATCGAGGGGGCAGACATCGACGCAGACTGTGCAGCCCTTGTCGGCGATGCACTTGGCGGCATCCACGGTGACGGGCACCGTACTCGGGGCGTGGGCGAGGGGCATCGGTATCCTTCTGGACTGACGTCGCGTCGAGGTGTTTGCTCAGGCCTGCTTACGGACGCGCTGGTGGTCGTAAGCACCACGCTCCTCGTCCGCGATGGCCACGATGTAAGGGGTGATGGGCCGCTTCTCGCTAATCATGCGACCGGCCTCCTTGCGCAGGATAGTGTGGCAGAACCAGTCGGAATCGTTCTTGTCCGGATGGTCTGTGCGGTTGTGATAGAGGCCCCAGCGGCTCTCGGTCCGGTAGAGTGAGGCGGCCGCCGCCATGTCGGCGCAGTCGAGGATCGAGGAAGCCTCCAGGGCTCGCATCAATTCATGGCTGTCGCGGGCGACCATGCGGGTCTCCAGGTCTTCGCGGATCTCGGCGAAGCGGCGCTGGCCAATCTCCATTTTGGCCGTCACCTTGGGCGGCTGCAGGTAGTCGTTCACGAAGCGCCGGGTCTTGTATTCGATCTGGTTAGGCGGAATGCCGTCCTCCCGCCGTGTCGGAGCCAGCACCCGGTCGCGCTCGCGGGCGATGTCCTCGGCCGAGACCTCCGGCCAGTCGATCTCCGCCGCACGGTCGACGGCATGCTCGCCCGCGATGGCACCGTTGGTGAAGGCACCAAGCATGTAGCTGTGAGGCACATTGGCCATGTCGCCGGCCGCGTAGAGCCCCGGCACGGTCGTGCGGGCGAATTCGTCGACGAAGACTCCGGACGCGCTGTGGCCCGAGCAGAAGCCGACCTCCGAGATATGCATCTCGATCATCCGCTGGCGGTAATTCGTGCCCCGGTTCTCGTGGAAGCGTCCGCGCGAGGGCCGCTCGACCTTATGCAGGATCGTCTCGATCTCGCCCACCGTGTCTGCATGCAGATGGTCGAGCTTGAGGAAGACCGGGCCCTTCCCGCTCTGCAACTCGTTATAGAATTCCTGCATCATCTGGCCGGACCAGTAATCGCACTCGATGAAGCGCTTGCCCTCGCTATTGGCCGTGTAGGCGCCGAACGGACCCGCCACGTAGGCGCAGGCCGGGCCGTTATAGTCCTTGATCAAGGGATTGATCTGGTAGCATTCGAGGTTCGCGAGACCGGCGCCGGCATGGTAGGCCATGCTGTAGCCGTCGCCCGAATTGGTGGCGTTTTCGTAGGTTCCCCAGAGATAGCCCGATTGCGGCAGACCGAGGCGTCCGGCGGCTCCCAAGCACAGGATCACCGCCTTGGCGCGGATGACCAGAAATTCGGCACTGCGGGTGTTGACCGCCACGGCCCCTGCAATACGCCCATCCGGCGCATTGAGGAGCCGGGTTGCCATGAAGCGGTTCGAGATCAGCACCTGCGCCTTGCGCAATTGCCGGTAGAGCGCCTTCTTCACCGTCTCGCCATTGGGCATCGGCAGGACGTAGGTGCCGAGATGATGCACCTTCTTGACGTCGTAATCGCCGTTACCGTCGCGCTGGAAGCGGATGCCGAAACGGTCGAGTTCCTGAATGATCTCGTAGCAACGCTCAGCGTATTTGTAGACCGGCGCCTGATCACAGATGCCGTCATTCGCGATGGTGATTTCCTTGGTGTACTGCTCGGGAGTGGCGTAGCCTGGGATGACGGCGTTGTTCAGCCCGTCCATTCCCATTGCGATCGCGCCCGAACGCTTCACATTTGCTTTCTCCAGGAGCACGACCCTGGCTTTCGGGTTGCGCAGCTTGGCCTTCAGGGCTGCCATTGGGCCCGCCGTGCCGCCGCCGATGACCAGCACGTCGCACGCGATCTCCGACGTGGCATCGTGAATCTCATCCATGGCCGGCCTCGGATGTGGTGCTGGCGCCCTCGGCCAGCGTGCGCAGGTAGGACCACGGGAAAATCCCCCGGTCGTGACCGTCGGAGAAGACGAGGTTCACCGCATAGGCGCCCACCGGCAGGACATCGCGGATCACCAGATCCGCCGTTGGGACCGAGGGGACCGCATCCACGGATGCCCGCACCGAGCCTGCGCTCCGATTTCCCGCCCTGAGGGTCGCGGCCGACAGGGACGAGAGGGTGCCGTCCTCCCACCGGACGTCGAGGCGTGTGGCCCCTTTCGTCAGTCTGATCTCGCGTGGGATGTCCACCATCGCCTCCTTCCCGTCGAGCTGAAGGCCAGGGAGACCGGCGGCTCGGAACGGTTAGAGCGGAGGGCGCGCCCGGTTGTTAAGAAACTAATTGCCTCGGCGGCGAGCCGGGCCTTAAAGCCAAGCCATCACGCCAAGCCTTGTAAGGCGGTTTGCCGCCCGGAGCCTGTCCGTGCCGGCAACGCGAGCGCTGACGTTGCAAACATCCCCCTTTTCGAGCGGTTGAGCATGCGGGCCATGCCGTCAAACCGAACGCTGTCCGACGGGCGGTTCCAGGTCCCGCTAGTCAGAGTCGGCGGCATAGGGAAACCCTGACACCAGGATTTTCCAGATTATCGTTCCCATATTCGTCACAACAACGAACGCTCCTTCTGCCGCATGAAGGCTATACCGGGGTATGCGCAACACGTCTCTGCGTTCATCCGCGGATGCAAGCACTGTAGCGGCCGGCCGATGAGCGAAATAGATTTGTATCTCGAAGACAAACGTCGTGCGCTTGATTCTCGCCAAGAGCGCGTCCGGCAGGGTAAGGCCTCCGCGGTGCCCCTGACGGCGCGCGCGTCGGTGGAAGGCCGTAGCGGCGTGCGCCGCATCGGAATTCGCCGGCACGCGATCGTGTCCGACAGCCAGCCCGACTTCGCGGGGTTCGACCTCGGGCCGAGCTCCCCGGAGCTTCAGCTCGGCGTCCTCGGCTCCTGCCTCGCCCATACGATCCTGATCCAGGCCGCCTTACACGATCTGCCGATCACCTCCCTGGAGGTCGAGGTCGCGGGGACGTTCGACCCGCGGGCGGGCACGGAGGGCTTCGAGGATATCCCCGTGCATCCGCGGGACCTGACCTACGAGGTACGCCTCGATTCACCGGCCGAACCGTCGACGGTCCAGGCGTTTCAGGCCCGGGTCGAGAAGGTCTGCCCCATCCTCAATCTGCTTCGCCTGCCACAATCCGTGAGCGGCCGCTTCACCCAAACCGCGCCCGGCCACGGGGCGGATGCCACTTTACAGGAGACGAACCCGTGACGATGACCCGACGCCGTGTGCCGGCCTTGCTTCTTGCCCTCGGAACGGGCCTCGCGGCCTTTACCGGGGCGGTCGCCGAGGAGATTGCACCCAAGGACTTCCGCATCGGCTATCAGAAGATCGGCCTTATCGTCGTCGCACGCCAGCAGGGCGTGATCGAGAAGCGCTTGGCGTCCCAGGGCACAAAGGTACAGTGGGTCGAGTTTCAGGCGGGACCACCCCTGCTCGAAGCTTTGAGCGCAGGCAGCATCGACTTCGGCTATACCGGCGACGCGCCACCGATCTTCAATCAGGCTGCGGGCGGCAATCTCGTTTATGTCGCCGCCTCGGCGCCCTCGGGAGACGGAGAGGCGATCCTGGTCAAGGAGGACTCACCGATCCGCTCGGTTGCCGACCTCAAGGGCAAGAAGATCGCGTTCGGACGTGGCACCTCTGCGCACAACCTTCTCATCGCCGCTCTTGAGAAAGCTGGCCTGACCTTCGCCGACATCACGCCGGCCTACCTGACGCCGGCAGATGCCGGCTCGGCCTTCGCCAACGACAGCGTCGACGCCTGGTCGATCTGGGACCCTTACTTTGCTGTCGCGCAGGCGCGGAGCAAGACACGGGTTCTTGCCACCTCGGGCCAGACCCTCGACCTGTCCGCCTATTTCCTGGCGAACAAGACCTTCGCCGACAAGCATCCGGGCGTCGTAGTCAGCGCCCTGTCGGCACTCTCCGAGGCGGCGGCCTGGGCCGAAGCACATCGCGACGAAGTGGCCCAAGCGCTAGCGAACGTGACCGGTATTCCCCTTGCGATCCAGAAGACGGCTGCGGACCGAACGCAGTTCGGCGTGCGGCCACTTTCCGACCCGATCCTCGCGAACCAACAGGCGACAGCGGACCGGTTCCATCGCCTCGGCCTGATCCCCCGCGCCATCCAGGTCCGCGACGCCGTATGGACACCGCCTCGCACCTGAGCGCGGCGGCCTCGGTCTGTTGCAGAGTTCAATCGCCTTTAGAACGCCCGATGAGACGAATACGACGTCGTGCGGCTTTCGTCCGAAAACTAAGTTGCCGGAAGAACCGCCCGGCAGTAGACGAACAGATTTCGGTATCGATCCTGCTTCACCGTAGAACAATCGTCTATTAAATCGAATTAATATAGTATTGAACCGATCTTATTGTAGCGTTACTGACGAGGGTATTATTCAACACACGGCCATCGTGGCTTGGCGGGACAGCTCGGCTGTCTTGGTCTTCGGCGTGTGTGACGGGGGGCGGCGGGATGGTAACAAGGAATATGCGAGGCGTCGCAGGGGTGATGCTTGCGCTGGCGCTCGCGGTAAGTCCGGTATGCGCCGAGCCCGAGCGGCACGGTGGGACCCTGACCGCGATCGTCCAGCCGGAGCCCGTGATCCTGACCGCGGCGGTCAGTTCGGCCGCTCCAACCGGGGTGGTGAGCGGGACGATTTTCGACGGGCTTGTGGATTACGACCGCGACCTCAGGCCGATTCCGGCACTCGCCACTGCCTGGGAGACTGCACCCGACGGACTCAGCCTAACCCTCCACCTGCGCTCCGGCGTGAGCTGGCACGACGGCCAGCCTTTCACGGCGGCGGACGTGAAGTGGACCCTCGAGAACGTCTGGACCAAGATCCATCCGCGCAACCAGATCACCTTCGGCAAGGTGACGACCGTCGAGACGCCCGATCCGCTCACCGTGATCCTGCGCCTCAGCCAGCCCTCGCCTGCGATCCTGTCGTCCCTCAACAGCAACGGCGCGCAGGTGCTTCCCAAGCACCTCTATGAGGGCACGGACGTGCTCTCGAACCCTTACAATAACAAGCCGGTCGGCACGGGCCCCTTCGTCTTCAAGGAATGGAACCGGGGCAATCACATCGTCCTGGAGCGCAACCCGAGCTACTGGGACAAGGGCAAGCCGTATCTGGACAAAGTCGTCTTTCGCGTCCTGCCGGATGCCGCCGCCCGCGCAGCGGCGCTAGAGAAGGGCGAGACGCAATACGCACCCTTGAGCCCTGTGCCCCTGCGAGACGCCGCCCGCCTTGGCGCGCTGCCGAACCTCCGCGTCGCCACCACCGGCTATGAATGGCTCTCGCCATGGCTGTTTGCAGATTTCAACGTCGAGCGCGGCCCCCTCAAGGACGTGCGGGTACGCCGTGCCCTGGCCCTGGCGATCGATCGTGCTGCTCTGGCCAAGGTCGTCTGGTTCGGCTTCGGCCAGCCGGCAACGAGCCCGGTGCCGTCGACGCTCACGGATTTCCACGCCAAGGACGTTCCGGCCCATCCATTCGACCCAAAGCGGGCCGAGGCGCTCCTCGACGAGGCCGGGCTCAAGCGCGATGCGAACGCGACGCGCTTCAGTCTCGACATCGACTACATTCCCTATGGCGACGACTTCAAGCGGACAGCGGAATTCCTCAAGGCCTCCCTCCGCCGCGTCGGCGTCGAGGCCAACATTCGCAGCCAGGACACGCCGAGCTACACCCGCCGGATCTACGGCGATCGTGACTTCGACATCGCGATTACGTGGTTTGCCGCTTTCTCGGATCCCCAGGTCGGCGTCACCCGGGCCTATTGGTCGGCGTCGATCGGCAAGAACATTCCCTGGACGAATGGCTCGGGTTACCGCAACCCGGAGGTCGATGGGTTGATCGCGGCCGTCCAGGGCGAGGCGGATGCGGGCAAGCGCCGCGACCTGTTCCGGCGCTTCCAGCAGATCGTCCTTGAGGATCTGCCGACCCTGCCGCTGCTCGAACTGAAGTTCTTCACCGTCGAGGCGTCCAACCTGCGCCACGACGCCCGTGGCGATCAGGTCTACGGCACTCTCCGCGATTTCCGCTTCGACGGACCGGCACCCGGCCAAACGCGCGCCAGCGCCCAATGAGCGAGATGACAGCGAATCTGGGCACCCTCGGGCGGCGCTTCCTCCAGATGGCGTCGGTCGTGGTCGGCATCGCCGTCATCAACTTCTGCCTGCTCCACCTGGCGCCCGGCGACGCCGTCCAGGTCCTGGCCGGTGAGGCCGGGTCGGCCACGCCCGAATACATCGCGGCACTTCGCGCGCAATTCGGCCTCGATCAGCCGATGGCCGTTCAGTTCGCCAAATACCTCGGCAACGTGCTCACCCTCGATCTCGGATTCTCGTTCCGACAGGGCCTACCTGTCGCGACCCTCATTCTCCAGCGGGTCGGGCCGACGCTGCTCCTGATGGGCACCAGCATCGGCTTCTCCGTCCTCGTCGGCGGGGCGCTGGGCTTTGCCGCCGCGCGCCACGCGGGGCGTCCCCTCGACACCGCGATCTCGATCCTCGCGCTCCTGTTCTACGCCACGCCGGTGTTCTGGATCGGGGTGATGCTGATCGTGGTGTTCTCGGTGTGGCTCGACTGGCTTCCGGTGGGCGGCATGGCGCAGGTGGAGGCCGGCCTTACCGGGCTCGGCTACGCGGCCGACGTCGCACGGCATCTCGTGCTCCCGGCTCTCACCCTCGGCCTGTACTACCTCGCGGTCTATACCCGCCTGACCCGCGCTGCGATGCTGGAGGCCTACGGGCAGGATTACGTGCGCACGGCGGTGGCGAAGGGCGTGCGGCCGCGCCGCATCGCCCGCCGCCACGTCTTGCGAAACGCGCTCCTGCCGGTGGTGACGCAACTCGGACTTCAACTCGGTTCGATCCTCGGCGGCGCCGTACTGGTGGAGACGGTCTTCGCCTGGCCGGGCCTCGGCCGCCTGGCCTTCGAGGCCCTGTTCCAGCGCGATCTCAACCTGCTGCTCGGTATCCTGCTCTGCAGCTCGGTGGTGGTCGTCCTCGCCAACCTCGCGGTCGACCTGCTCTACGGGGTGCTCGACCCGCGCACGACGCGGTCCTGAGCCGATGGCTGTCGCCCTTCCCCTGGCCGCGTCCCGGCGGAATCCGGCCGGGCTGTTCACCCGTCTGGTGCGACGTCCGTCGGCGCTTCTCGGCCTCGTTCTCCTCGGTCTCGTCGCCGGGGTGGGCCTCGCCGCGCCCGTCCTCTATCCCGGCGATCCCCTCGACATGGTGGCCGTGCCCCTGCAATGGCCCGGCGCCGATCCGGACTTTCCCCTCGGAACCGACATGCTCGGCCGCGATCTCGCCGCCGGCATCGCTCACGGGGCCCGCATCTCGCTTCTGATCGGCACCGTCGCGACCCTGGTCGCTCTCGTCATCGGTGTCGGGATCGGCGCGGTGGCGGGCTATTACGGGGGCCGCACCGATGCCGCCCTGATGCGGCTCACCGAGCTGTTCCAGACCATCCCGCCCTTCCTGTTCACCCTCGCCATCGTGGCGGTGCTGCAGCCCTCGCTTTCGACCATCGTGCTGGCGATCGGGCTCACCGGCTGGCCGGCGCTCGCCCGGCTGGTACGCGCCGAGGTCCTACGCCTGCGGGACGGCGAACTCGTTCAGTCCTCCATCGTGATCGGCGCCTCGGATGCGCGCATCATCGGTCTGCACATCCTCCCGAACGTGCTGTCGCCCGTGATCGTCTCCGCCTCGATCCTGGTGGCGAACGCGATCCTGGCCGAGTCGAGCCTCGCCTTCCTCGGCCTTGGCGATCCCAACGTCGTCAGCTGGGGTGGCATGGTCGGGGCCGGCCGAGAGGTGATCCGCACCGACTGGTTCGTGGCCGCCGTGCCTGGGTTCGCCATGGTGAGCGCCGTCCTCGGCCTCAATCTCCTGGGCGACGGGCTCAACGACGCCCTCGACCTGAAGCGGGCGGCCCGGTGAGCGCGCACGGTGGACGGCCGGTTCTAGAGGTGGAGGACCTGTCCGTCGCCTTCCACGACCGGGGCGGCGAACTCGCCGCCGTGCGAGGCGTCGGATTCGCGCTGGCGCCGGGCGAGATCCTGGCGCTCGTCGGCGAATCCGGTTGCGGCAAGTCGCTCACCGCCTACGCCCTGCTCGGCCTGCTGCCCGGCAACGCCCGCGCCAGGGGCCGCGTCCGTCTCGAGGGACGCGATATCCTCGGCCTGGAGGGCGAGGCGATGCGGCGCCTGCGGGGCGCACGCATCGCCATGATCTTCCAGGAGCCGATGACGGCCCTCAATCCGGTTCTGACCGTCGGCGCGCAGATCGTCGAGGCGATCCGCGAGCATGAAACCGTGAGCCGCGCCGAGGCCCGTGCCCGCGCACTCGGTCTCCTCGCGCGCGTCCGCATCTCCGATCCGGAGCGTCGGTTCGGCGAGTATCCCCATCGCCTGTCGGGCGGCATGCGCCAGCGGGTGATGATCGCCATGGCGCTCGCCTGCGAACCGGCCGTTCTCATTGCCGACGAGCCGACCACGGCCCTCGACGTCACGGTGCAGGCGGAGATCCTCGATCTGCTCGACGACCTGCGCCGGGAGACCGGGATGGGGGTGGTGCTGATCACCCACGATCTCGGCCTCGTCGCCGAACATGCCGACCGGGTCCTGGTGATGTATGCCGGCCGCGTGGTCGAGACGCGCTCCGCCGAGACTATGATCGCAACGCCTCTTCACCCTTACACGCGCGGCCTTCTCGCTGCGCGTCCCCGCCTCGGGACGGGTCCGCGGCGACGCCTCGCCGAGATTCCCGGCCAAGTTCCGCAACTGGGCGCCATGCCGCCCGGCTGCGCCTTCGCGCCCCGTTGTTCGTCCGCAGACTCGCTCTGCCGCGAGATCCTGCCGTCCCTGGATGCGGCCGGGTCCGCCACCGAGCGGGTCGCCTGCCTCCGTTGGAAGGAAATCCGTGCTCCAGAGCAATCCGCTGCACCACTCGGCGCCTGAGATCGATGCCCCTCCGCTGCTGGCCGTCGACGACCTCGCGGTCCATTATCGGACTGGGCGCGGCACGGTGCGGGCGGTGGATGGCGTCACGTTCGAGATCCACCCCGGCGAGACCCTCGGCCTCGTCGGCGAATCGGGGTGCGGCAAGTCAACTCTCGGCCGCGCCATCCTGCGCCTCGTGGAGCCGACCCGAGGAGCGATCCGCCTCGGTGGGCGCGACCTCGTCGGTTTGTCCGCCAGCGACATGAGGAGGGAGCGAGGCCGCCTCCAGATGGTGTTCCAGGACAGTGGGGCGGCGCTGGACCCGCGCTGGACCGTCGGCCGGCTGATTGAGGAGCCGCTTCGCATCCACGGGCGCGGCTCGACCGTCGAGCGCCGGGCGCGGGTGGTGCGGCTACTGGCCGATGTCGGGCTGGCGGCAGATGCCGCGGACCGCTATCCGCACGCCTTCTCCGGTGGCCAGCGCCAGCGAATCGGCATTGCCCGCGCGCTGGCGCTCGAGCCCGAGCTCGTCGTCTGTGACGAGCCGGTCTCGGCCCTCGACGTTTCGGTGCAGGCGCAGATCCTCAACCTGCTGCACGATTGTCAGGTGGAGCGCGGCGTCGCTCTTCTGTTCATCAGCCATGACCTGTCCGTGGTCGAGTACGTCTCCGATCGGGTCGCCGTGATGTATCTCGGCCGGATCGTCGAGATCGCGTCGCGCGAGGCGCTGTGGCGCGCGCCGGCCCATCCCTACACCCGCAGGCTCCTCGCGGCTGTACCGGCACAGGAGCGCAGGCGGGACCGGATCGAGAGGGGTTCGGGGCAACCCGACGAATTGCCCAGTCACTACGCTCCTCCGGCGGGTTGCAACTTCCATCCCCGCTGCCCGATCGCGGTCGAACGCTGCCGCTCCGAGGCACCGACACTCCGCACGACGGCGCAAACAGGGCACCGGGTGGCCTGCCATCTTGTCTGACCGAGCCTCTGATCGTCTTGGAGGGCGTCGCGAAGCGCTTCATCGACGGGCGCTCGGGACGCGTGACGACGGCGCTGGAGCATCTCACCTTCTCGGTCCGGGAGGGCGAGTTCGTCTGCCTGCTCGGGCCAAGCGGGTGCGGCAAGTCCAGCGTCCTCGATCTGCTCTGCGGGTTCGAGCCCCCTTCCGAGGGGCACATCCGGGTCGAGGGCGCCCCGGTAAAAGCGCCCGGGCGACCGGGGCATCGTCTTTCAAGAAGCGCTGCTCTTCCCCTGGCTCACGGTCCTGGACAACATCACCTTCGCGCCCCGCCTCGCCGGTGTACCGGCTGCCATCTATCGTCCCCGAGCGGATCGCCTGATCGCGCTCATGGGCCTCGCCGGGTTCGAGAGCCATGCGCCCCACGAGCTATCCGGCGGCATGCGGCAGCGGGCGGCCATCGCGCGGGCTTGGATCTCTGAGCCGCGCATGCTGCTGATGCCTGGCATGAACGGGATCGACCTCGCCCGCGAGATCCGGCGCCGGCATCACGACCTGCCCGTGCTGCAGGCCTAAGGCTACGGCCATTCGTCTTGCAAGCGTAGCCGCAGGATGTCTGCTTAGGGAACCGGTCGAGCACCGCGCGCTGACAAGCGGCTGTCACCCGCCCGCGAGTTCCAGCGTGATGTGCTTCACCGAGGGCGTGACGATGGCCACGAACTGCGCCTCACGCAGTCGCCGGAAGGGTTCGGAGCCTTCGAGATACCCGCGCGCGCCGAACTGAAGCATGGCGGCTTGCGCTGCCTCCAGGGCGAGCCAGGAAATATCGAGGCGTAGGCGCAGGGTCTCGCGGAAGGCGCCCGCCGCCGGGTCGGCGTGGCGTTCGGCCGCGTGCACGAGCCGCGTCCACAGGTGGGCCGCCCGCGCGTCGATCGCCTCGGCCCCGAGGGGAAGCGCCGCGCCGTCCCGGCTGCCCCGGCCATCCGCGCGCATCAGCGCGGCGACGCCACGGGCGAGCCCCAGTCCCATGCCGGCCTGGAGTAGCACGAAGCCGTTGCGGATGCGGGGGACGAAGGCCGCGGCGTCAGGGGCGATCACGTCGTCGTCAGGCACGAACGCGTCGCGGACCATCACCGTGTAGGTCCCGGTGCCTTCGAGGGCTACGAAACGGGCATTGGCCGCGATGGCGACCCCTTCCTGGCCTGCCGCGAACACCGCCATGACACGGCGGTCGTCGTCGAGGGCGAAGATGCTGGCGAACGGGTGGCCGGGGCCGAGATTGGAGACCCAGGGCAAGCGCCCGCGCACCCTGTAGCCGCCCGGCACCCGTCGACCCGTGAGGGCGAGGGGCTCGATGCCGGCGAACGCCTTCATCGGATTGGACAGTCCGGTGCCGCCGAGGCGTACGCCGTTGGCGATGTCGGCCAGATGGCGGTCGCGGGCAGGCGCATCGCCATGGGCGAGGTACCAGGCAAGGGCGTCCTGGCACCAGACGCAGAAGGCCGTCGACAGGCAGGCGGCCCCCACCGCCGCCATCGCTCCCACGGCTCGGATCAGTCCCTCGGGTGTACCCTGCGTGTGGTGGGCATAGGCACCGGCTGCGCCGAGGCCGCGCAGCACGCCGTCCGGATAGAGCCCCCCGTCGATCGCACCGACGATCGGCGCGAGTTCGTCACGCACGACGCTGGCGACGTCCCGAGGGACTTCGGGAAGCGCCGCGGGGCGGGCGAGGGCCGCGCTCATCGATTGCGGACGAGGCTGACGGCGACGGGATTCCTGACCGTGTTGAGCACCGGCGACCAGTCACCCGCATGGGCTACGAGGTCGTCGAGTTCGGCCTGGCTGGCGCCCTCGATGTCGAGATGCGCAGTCAGGCGCACGGCGGTGAGGCCAACGGTCTTCGGCGACAGGTCGCCCGTCCCCCAGACCGAGGTGATGTTGATGTCACCCTCGCTCTGGATCTCGATGCCGCGCACGGTCCAGCCGCGCGCGACCGCGTTGGCTTGGAGGCCGACCGCCACGCAGGTGCCGAGGGCTGCGAGCAGCGCCTCGGTGGGGTTCGGGGCGGTGTCGTCGCCGAGCAGGCCGGGCGGCTCGTCCACCACGTGGGCGTCGAGGTTGCGCACGTAGTTGAGATGGCGGAAGCGCCGACCCTCGGCGATGGTCCGTGCGCGCACCGTGCGAACGGCCATCGGATCGGCGCGGCCCTTCTCCGACAGGGCCGCCAGGGCATCACGGTCGATGGTCTCGAAGGTCTGGACGATCTCTCTCACGGAGGCGGACGACATGGGCGTTCCTTTCAGGTCGCGGGAATCCAGCGGGCGCGGGCAGCGAGCCGTCCGAGGCCGGCGTCGAGGGCGTAGCCGATCAGTCCGATCAGCAGGACGAGGGCCGCCAAGCGGTCGTACGAGAGGGTGTCGCGCGCATCGTTGATGGCATAGCCGAGGCCGCTAGTGACCCCGAGATACTCGGCCGGCACGAGCACGATCCAGGCGACGCCGAGCGCCAGGCGCAGGCCCGTGAGGATGTCCTGCAGCACCGCCGGAACCACGATCCGGTGCAGGGTGGCGATCCGGCCGCCGCCGAGGTTGCGCGCGAGGGTGAGCCAGATCGGATCGATCCGCTTCACGCCGGCCGCGGTCGAGAACAGGATCGGCCAGATCGCGGCGGCCGCGATAAGAAACACGATGGCGCCCTCCCAGGTCGGGAAGGCCAGCACCGCCACCGGCATCCAGGCCAGCGGCGAGACCATGCGCAGGAGCTGGAAGGGGGGCTGCAGGGCGCGTTCGGCCAGCGGCGAGGCCCCGACGAGCAATCCGAATGGCACCCCGAGCACGAAGGCGTAGGCGAGGCCTTGGCCGATCCTGGCAAGGCTCGGCAGCGCGGCCCGCCAGGCCTCGCCGGAGGTGAGAAGATCGGCGAACGACGCGATGGCCGGTCCGGGAGCGAAGCCCGCGAAGGCGGTATAGGCCGGATCGTTCGCGAGGAGGCGGCCGGCCGCGAACCACAGCAACAGGATGGTGCCGACACCGAGAATCGGCGCTGTCCAATGCAGCACGTCGGCAAAGGATCGGCTCTCCGGCCAGGCGCGCGCGGACGTGGGGCCGCCGATGTCCGATGGTGCGGACTTCAGGAGGCCCCCGGTCATAGCGACAGCGTCTCGGTGCGGTCGGTGCCGGACCCGGGGAACGCATCCGGGAAGCGCTTGAGGGATGCGGCCACGAAGCGGTCGTCGACGAGGTCGCGCGCGACGAAATCCGGATCGAGCCCGTTCAGGAAGGTTGCGTCACCCTCCACCACGGTCCGGCCCATGGCCTCGACGATCAGGCGGGTCGCGGACGGGTAGGGCCAGGGCTGGAAGTCGATGCGGCTCGCCGCCCAGTCCGCGTGGCGGATGGCACCGCTCGCCGCATAGGCGGGACCGTAATCGGTCATTGCCTTGACCACCACGTCGGCGGCCATCGGCAGGTAACCGCGTCCGTCCTTCGAGATGAGCCGGGCCACGGCCTCCTTGTTGGCGGACGCATAGGCCTGCGCGCGCACGATGGCGTCGATGGCCTTGCCCGTCCATTCGGGGCGCTCCACCGTTGTCCGCTCATGGGCGACGACCACGCAGCAGGGGTGATTTTTCCAGATGTCCCCGGTGAAGCGCAGCATCCGGGCGCCGGCCTTGATCTCGCCGAGCGCATTGAACGGCTCGGCCACGATGTAGCCGTCGACCTTGCCGGCCGCCAGCGCCGCCGGCATCTCGGGTGGCGGCAGGATCTGGAGGGCGCATTCACCTGGGCCCGCCTCGCCCCGGATCACCGGCGTGATGCCGGATTCACGCAGCGCGTACTGCAGCACCACGTTGTGCATCGAGTACCAGTACGGAACCGCGACCCGCTTGCCGGCGAGCCCCCTGAAGTCGGTGATGCCGCCCTTACCCCCGACGACGATGCCGGAGCCGTTGGTGTGGGCCCAGGCCAGAACCTTGACCGGGAACTTGTTGTTGTAGCGCATCCAGACCGGGATGGGCTTGAGCAGGTGGGCGAGGTTGAACTTGCCGGCGGCGAAGCCTTCGACCAGAGCCGACCAGGACCGCACGGGGGTGGGCTCTGCCACCTTGAGTCCTGCCTCCTCGAAATAGCCCTTGGCGTGGGCGACCAGGAGGGCGGTGGCGTCGGTGATCGGAAGGTAGCCGATGCGCACCACATCGTCGTCGGCCGCGTGCACTGCCCGGCTCGACAGGCCGAGGCCGGCACCACCCAGCAGGGCGGCGAGGCCGCCGCGCGCGAGGCTGTCGAGGGTGTCGCGGCGGGTCCAGTCCGCGCGCGCCCATTCATGCGTCCAAAGGGCGGAGAGGTCGTCGGGAGCGGTCATCAGGAGGGTCCGGTTCACGCCGCTTCGCGGTCGACGGGGAGGGGTGATGCGCCGAGCCGCGCCCTCAGTTCGACCTCGGATCGGACGGGGAAATCCGCGACGATCACGGCGGGAGTGCCTGCAAGAACGAGGGCACGTTCGGCCAGAGCTGCGACGTCGGCCGGATCGTGGGTCACGATCACGAGCGTTAGGCCACGCACGCTCGCAAGGCGCTTCACGTCCGCGCGCAGGGCGGTCCGCATCTCCGGATCGAGGGCGGAGAACGGCTCGTCGAGGAGGAGGAGGCGCGGCCGGCTCGCGAGCGCCCGCGCCAGGGCCACGCGCTGCTGCTGGCCGCCCGAGAGCTCATGTGGCTTGGCATCGACCCTGTCGGCCAGGCCGACTTCTCCGAGAATGCGCAGTGCGTCCGCGCGGTCGCCGCCGGGGCTTCCCAGGGGTCGGCCGGACAGGCGGGCCGGCAGCAGCACGTTGTCGAGGACGCTCGCCCAGGGCAGCAAGGCGGGCCGCTGGAACATCATCGTGGCCCCCGGGACGGGGCCCTTCACGCGCGCACCGTTGATCGTCAGGTCACCGGAGGATGGCGGGACGAGGCCGGCGGCGATCTGCAGCAGCGTCGACTTCCCGACGCCCGACCGCCCGACGATGCCGATCCGTTCACCGGGGGCGATCCTCAGCGAGATCCCATTGAGGATCGGTCGGCCGCCGCGCTGGAAACCAACGGCATCGAAGACGAGTTGTGGCGATGGCACAAGATTTTCAGGCACAGGGAATGGTACGCCGAACCGAGAGTTTTTCATCGAGCCAAGACCATTAAGTCTCGTCTCAAGAACATGAAGGCCTCGGCGAGCTAAGGCTATAGATTAATATAATAAAAATCGACGGCGATGTAGAAGGCGACTTCCTTAGATTCAGAGTAACGAAGAAAAACCTCTCCCTATTGGCTGCATGATACCCAGCACGCCTACGACGGAAGCCTTTCACAGCTGGAGACGCGATCGAGTTTCATTCGGCACCGGTGCGAGGTCGACCGTGACCGATATCGTCAGAGTTCGCGTGGGCCGCGCTTCATCGAGTTGGATGCGCTCCGGAAGGCCCACGAACTCGACGATCTGGCCTCGACGGCGGTCGAATTGAATTCTGCGACAACCGCGGCCGTGAAGCAGCCGATGCACTTCCAAAGGAAAGGCCACTTGGGTCCTTGTGTGAAGATGCTGGCGCTATGGTAGGCCTACAAGGACGAGCCCAAGGCGAAATCGCTCCTGGGAACATCGCATGTCTGAAGCCAGGTTCTTCGTCGATCTACCGCGACCGCATCGTCGGCGCCTTCGCAGTCAACAGCACGGCCCGCCACGCGAGTACCGCGTCGGCACGGCCTGAGGCAGGCATGCGATACCGACCCGCCGCGACCGCATGCGCCTCGGCGCCTTCCCATATCCCGGCGGCCTGACGATCTCGATAGCCCGAGGAGGACCGAACATCGAGGTCACGGTCTGTTCCGTTCAGCTTGAAAGTCAGCAGGCTAACGAAAGCCTCCTCTTGCCGAGGTTCTGACCTCGATCGTGCCGTAAGCCCGCGCCGGTAGCGAGTTGGGGGATAGATCGCTGGGTTCAGGCCGTAACTCGAACCTCCGGGCTATCCGCGAAACGGCTCGGCGGCCGGGCGAGACCGAGATGGTCCCGCAGAGTGGTTCCCGAATAGGCGGTGCGGAACAGGCCGCGCTTCTGGAGGATCGGCACAACGGCGTCTACGAAGGTCTCCAGACCGTCGGGCAGCACGTCGGGCATCAGGTTGAAGCCGTCCGCCGCTCCGGCCCGGAACCACACCTCGATGTCGTCGGCCACGGCCTCCGGCGTGCCTACGATGATGCGGTGGCCGACACCGCCTCCGAGGGCCCGCAGCAATTCACGCACCGTGAGGTTGTCGCGACGGGCGAGCGCCACGGTTCCGAGGAACATGGTGTGGTTGGCATTGGCGGGCAGTGGCAGCGCGTCCGGCAGCGGCTTGTCGAGGGCGAGGCGATCAGGTGCGATCTGGAGCGTGCCGGCGAGACGCGCCAAGCTGTATTCGAGGGGAACCAGATCCCATAACTCATCCTGGCGGCGGCGCGCCTCCGCCTCGGTGCTGCCCAGGATGGTGGTGAGCCCCGGCAGGATGACGAGGGAATCCGCCGGGCGCCCGAAGCTGGCGGCCCGGGCGCGCAGATCTTGCGCATAGGACACTCCATCCGGGATGGTCTGCGACAGGGTGAAAACCGCCTCGGCGGTGGCCGCCGCCAGATCACGTCCATCCTGCGAGCCGCCGGCCTGAACCGTCACCGGGCGGCCCTGGGGTGAGCGCGGTACGTTGAGGGGCCCGTCGACGGAGAAGTGAGTGCCCCGGTGGCGGATGGCATGCACCTTCCCCGGGTCGACGAAGCGGCCGCTGGCTTTGTCGCCGATGAGGGCATCGTCCTCCCAACTGTCCCACAGGGCGTGAGCGACCTCGACGAATTCCCGGGCGCGCGCGTAGCGCGTCCCGTGCTCGACGGCGGCGGTCAGCCCGAAGTTCCGGCTCGCGGCGGCATCGGCCGTGGTGACCACGTTCCAACCGACCCGTCCGCCGCTCGCGTGGTCCAGTGATGCGAAGCGGCGGGCGAGGTTGTAGGGCTCGTTATAGCTGGTCGAGGCCGTCGCGATCAGCCCGATCCGCGCCGTGGCCGCGGCGATGCTGGCCAGCACGATGGTGGGCTCCAGGGCATTGAACGGGCGGTAATCGAGGCGGTCCGAGATCGAGGGGGTGTCGGCGAGGAAGATCGCGTCGAACAAGCCCCGCTCGGCGACCTGGGCGACCCGTACGTAATGGGCGATGTCGACGAAGGCGTCGGGCTGACTGCCGGGCAAGCGCCAGGCCGACGGGTACACGCCCGAATGCAGCAGGTTCACGTTGAGATGCAGCTGGCGTGGAGACATCGGGAAGGTGATCCGTCGATCGCGGGGTGGGACGTGTCGGGGCGAGCGTGGCGCGGTGCGGTCATGTCCGGGAGACGATCCGGTTCTTCGCGCCGATGCGAGTCGAAGTTTTCGTCTCCGCAACGCCGGCTCGGCGTTGGTAAGTTTCCAAATAGCGCGATGCTGTCAGTTGCCTGGTATTTCCTAGTTGATTTTGGCTTCTGCGTCGCACTAGATCACGCCAGCAACAACTAGACCGATCAAGATCAGAGATGAAGTCAAAAAATTCCCCCAGCATCAATTAGGGAATGTTTTGCTCGCGTAGAGTCTGGTCGTAGACAAAGCATATCCCGAGCTGAGATTGATGAAAAAATTCGTTTCCTTGCTTGCGCTGGCCACGATCTCCGCGACCGGGCTCGCTCCTCTGTCACCCGTCGATGCTGCGGAACCGCAGCCTCGGCCCGGCGGCACCCTTACCTGGGGCGTGACGACGGAGCCGTCGTGCTTCGATCCGCATCGCTCGTCGCAGCAGGCCGCCTTCTTCGTGGCGCGCAACTACATCGACTCGCTGGTCGGCAAGAGGGCGGACGGGACCTTCGCGCCCTGGCTCGCCACGGAATGGACGATATCGCCGGACGGACAGGTCTATACCTTCACCTTGCGCGAGGACGTCTTCTTCCACGACGGTGAGGTGTTCGATGCGGCGGCTGTGAAAGCGAATTTCGACTTCGTGAAAAACCCCGCCAACGCAGCGAACGCCGTCGCGCTGCTCGAATATTTCAGCTCGGCCGAGGTGATCTCACCGCACGTGGTCAGGCTCACGCTCTCGAAGCCGGATTCGACGTTTCTTGAATCGGTTTCCAACGTCAAACTCGGCCTGATCTCGCCCAAGTCCCTGGCCAAGGGCGATCTCTGCGGCGGCGGTCCGTCCCTGGCCGGCACCGGCCCGTTCGTCTTCGAGCGCTACGTGCGCGGCCAGTCGGCGAGCTTCGTGCGTAATCCGCGCTACGCCTGGCCCCCCGGCTACGCGGCCCATCAGGGACCGGCCCATCTCGACGGGTTCAGCTTCCGGTTCCTGCCCGAATACGCCGTGCGCACCGGCGCCCTCACGTCGGGGCAGGTAGACGTCATCGAGGGCGTTCAGGCCACCGACGTGTCCCTGTTCGCGGACGATCCGCAGTACCGGCTCCTCATCGGCCCGTCGGGTGCCAGCACGTCCTTCACCCTCAACATCAACTACACCCGGGCGCCGGCCGACGACATCCGGGTTCGACGCGCCCTGCGCGACGGGTTCGATCCTGAGCCGATCGTGCGTCAGGTCTATCTCAGCCACGTGAAGCGGGCCTGGTCGATCATCGGGCCGGCAAACCCGGCCTACAACAAGGCTCTGGTGGGGGCCTGGGGCAACGACATCGCGGGCGCGAATCGGCTGCTCGACGAGGCCGGGTGGACGCAGCGCGACGCGCAGGGGGTCCGCACCCGGGAGGGCCGGCGCCTCACCCTCGATGTCGGGTATCCGCAACCCTACGTGCGCGACAACCGGGAGATCCTCATCCAGGGCATCCAGGCGGCCTTGCGTAAGAACATCGGGTTGGACCTCAACCTGCGCATCGTCACGGCGGGCGAGTACGCCAAGGGCAACGCCACCGGCACTTGGTCGATCTATCCCAACACCGACAACCCCGCCGACCCGGCCCGCGAATTATGGGACATGCTCGGCTCGAAGGGCTTCCTCTACACGAAGGTGCCCAATCCCGACCCGGAGATCACCGGCCTGATCGATCAGGCCCTCCAGGCGACGGACCCGGTCGCCAAGCGCGCGCTCACGGACCGCATCCAGGTCCTGGGCGTCGAGAAGGCGTTCATCGTCCCCCTGTTCGCGCCGAGCTGGTTCCTGGCTACGAAGACGGCCGTGCGCGGGCTGGGCTTCGAGGCGGGGCTCGACTCGCCGTCGAACGCCTACGACGTCTGGCTCGCAAAGGAGTAGCCCCCATGGGTTCGCGCGCCCTCTGGTCCCGCGTCGTCGCACGCCTGGGCACGAGCATCATCGTCGCCTGGGCCAGCGTCACGGCGGCCTTCCTCGCCCTCCATGCGCTCCCGGGCCGGATCGAGGACATCCTGGCGGGCGACATCGATACCCCGGGGCTGCGCGAGGCCATCGCCGCCGAATGGGGGCTCGATCAGAGCCTGCTCGCGCAATATTGGGCCTTCCTATCCCGCATCGCCGGCGGCGACCTCGGCACTTCCTACGTCCTGCGCCAGCCCGTACGCGAGATCGTTGGCTCGCAACTCTGGCCCACGGTTCAGCTCGCACTGACGGCAGGCGTGCTGGCGGTGGCGCTCGCCGTGGCGGTGGCGCTTCTCACCGCCGGGCGGGGCCGGCTGTCCCGGAAGGTCGCCTCCGCCATTGAACTCGTCCTGGCCTCCACCCCGGTCTTCTGGATCGGCATCCTGCTGCTGATGCTGTTCTCTTTCACCCTGCGGTGGTTTCCGGTCTCGGGAGCGAATGGCTGGCAATCCATGGTCCTACCCGCGATCGCCCTGGCGCTGCCCACCGCCGGCCTTCTGGCGCAGGTGCTCCGGGAGGCCATCGAGAAGGCCCTCGACCAGCCCTTCGTCACCACGATCCGCGCCCGTGGGGTCGGCGAACTCACGATCCGGACCCGCCACCTTCTGCGTCATGCCTCACTGCCGGCCGTCACACTCGGCGGCTGGCTGATCGGTGGGCTGCTGGGCGGCGCGGTCATCACCGAAAAGGTGTTCGGCCGGCCGGGACTCGGCAGCGTCACCCTTGGCGCGGTGCTGACCCATGACGTTCCGGTGGTGCTCGCGGTCGTGCTCCTCGCCGCCTTCATTCACGTCGCGGCCTCGACGCTCCTCGACATCCTGTACCTACTGATCGACCCGAGATTGAGGACCGCATGACTGCTTCCGCTCGCATTGCTCCTCCCTCTGGCTTGCTCCAAGATCCCGGCGCGCCGGCGCGGGCCGGACATGATCCCGCCAGTGTCGCGTTGAATCGGCACCGCGCCTATCCGCTTCCCGTCCTGGGCTCTGCCCTGTTCCTCGCCGCCCTTTTCGCTGTGGCGGCGGCGCCCGGCCTCTTCACGGCCCACGACCCGCTGGTTGGCGATGTCCTGGAGGGCCTGAGGGCGCCGGACTGGGCCCATCCCTTCGGCACCGACCGGCTCGGCCGGGATGTCCTTGCCCGCACCTTGTACGGGGCCCGCTACTCCCTGCTGATCGGCCTCGGCGGCATGACGGTCTCGGTGCTGGCGGGCGTCTTCCTCGGGATCCTGGCCGGCCAGCGCAACCGCTTTCTGGATGAGGTGACCTCGCGCCTCTTCGACGTGCTCTCGTCGTTTCCCGGCGTTCTCCTCGCCATGTTGGTCGTCACCTTCCTCGGCCAGGGCATGCTCAACATCGCCCTCGCGGTGGGCATCGCGGGCATTCCGAAGTTCGGCCGCATCGTGCGCGCCCAGACCCAACTGGTCCGCGATGCCGATTACGTGACGCAGGCGGCCATCTACGGGCTCGGCCGGCGCCAGATCTTCCTCCGACACGTGCTGCCGAACGTTCTGGTGGCGGTCCCGGTGATCGCCACCGTGTATATCGGCAGCACCATCCTGACTGTGTCGGGCCTTAGCTTCCTCGGCCTCGGCCCTCAGCCGCCGATCCCCGAATGGGGCGTCATGCTGGCCGAGAGCCGCGATGTTCTGCGCGTCGCCTGGTGGCCGGCGGTGTTTCCGGGCGCCGCCATCACCCTCACGGTCATCGCCTTCAGCACCGTCGGGGTCTTCCTACAAAAGCTCTTTGAGGGACGCATCGCATGAGGGGCGCGGCCGAGGCCCCTGCCACCGGCGCGCTTCCGCCGCTGGTCGACATCCGCAGCCTGTCCATTGGCTTCGGTGGGCCGCCCATCGTCCAGGGGGTCGATCTCGTCGTCCGGGCCGGAGAGTGCGTCGCGCTCGTCGGCGAGTCCGGGTCCGGCAAGAGCTTGACGGCGCGCAGCCTCCTCAACCTCGCGGGCGCGGGCGCGACGGTGGAGGCCCACCGCTTCCGCCTCCAGGGTCGCGATGCGAAAGCCTTCGGGGCCGCCGACTGGCGCCGCCTGCGCGGCACAGTGACGGGCCTCGTGATGCAGGACGCCCTGGTCTCGCTCGATCCGCTGCGCACCATCGGGCAGGAGGTGGCGGAGGTCCTGTCCGAGCATCGCCTCCTGGCGGGACGGAAAGCCATCGGCGCGCGCGTCCTCGACGTACTGGCCCGGGTGGGAATTCCGGACCCGGAGCACCGCGCCCGCCAATATGCTCACCAGCTCTCCGGGGGGCTGCGCCAGCGCGCCCTCATCGCCTCGGCCATCGCGGGCGAACCCGACCTGATCATCGCCGACGAGCCGACCACCTCTCTCGACGTAACGGTACAGGCGCAGGTTCTGCAGGTGCTCGCGGGGCGGGTGCGGGCGGGTGCGGGGCTCCTGCTCATCAGCCACGATCTCGCGGTGGTTGCCGGGATCGCGGACTGGGTACTGGTCATGCGGCACGGCCGGGTGGTCGATAGCGGGCCAACGGCGGAGGTCCTAACGCGGCCGCGCCACCCCTATACCAAGGTTCTGATCGCGGCGATTCCTTCCTCCGCCTCGCGGGGTCGCCGGCTCACCGGGGCGGCTCAGGCAATTCACTGGGATGGTGGCGATCCGAGACCCGCTCCCCGCCAGGAGGTCGTCCTGGAGGTGCGCGGGATCGCAAAGCATTACGCGGGGGCCGCGGGTTATGGCCGCCCGGCCTTCGCCACGAAGGCCCTCGATGATGTGAGCTTCGTGGTGAAGGCCGGCGAGGTCGTGGGCCTCGTGGGTGAATCCGGCTCGGGAAAGTCGACCTGCGCCAAAATCGTCCTCGGTTTGCTGGCGCCGGATCGTGGCAGCGTCCGCCTCCTTGGGCAGCCCTGGAGCGGCATCCCGGAAACGCAGCGGCGCGGCCTTCGCCCGCGCCTGCAATACGTCCCGCAGGACGCTCTGAGCAGCTTTGACCCGCGATACCGCGTTCTCGACATCATCGGGGAGAACCTCGCAAGTCATGCACGCGCGGACAGGGCCGCGCGCGTGGTCGAACTTCTCGAGCAGGTCGGCCTGGCCGCCGACATTGCCGCGCGCAACCCGTCCTCCTTATCGGGAGGTCAACGCCAGCGCGTCTCGATAGCCCGGGCGCTGGCAGCCGAGCCGGCCCTCATCGTCTGCGACGAGCCGGTCTCGGCCCTCGACATCGGCATCCAGGCCCAGGTACTCGATCTACTCGCGGATCTGCGGGCGCGCCTCGGAACGGCGCTCCTATTTATCTCACACGACCTTGGGGTCATTCAGCATCTCGCGGACCGCGTACTCGTCTTCCACCACGGGAAGCTGGTGGAACAGGGTCCGGTGGGCGAGATCCTGACACATCCGACAGATGCCTACACGAAAGCGCTTCTAGCCTCTCAGCCACGCCTCGAACTGGACCAAGCTTCCGCCAGAGCCGGAGTTTCGTAAGCAGGTTCCTGACAGTCGGGGCTCTGCGCAGGCTCATGGTCTCTACGAACGACCGCTTCTGGGAATTGTGTAGGGTTGCTCGTACGGCGCAGTTGGGTCGGATGCGGAACGTCCGCTTCCAGGCAGGTGGACAACTTTGGCTCTTGGCGCATGTTGTAAGAGATCCCGGCTCCAAACGATCGCATGGCTTCGCCATGGGGCATTCGTTGGGCCAAGATCACGCTAAGGCGGGGATCGGCGACCCATCCCAGGCGAAGACGCCACCAGTATCGTCCGTGCTGAGGCCGTTCAGCACGCGCAGGAGATGAGCCGCGCTCTCCTCGGGCGAAAAGACGCCGTCGGCAGTTGGGTCCGGCTGGAAGGGCCGCGACAGGCCGGAGGCGACCGTGCCCGCATGCAGGCCCACGACGATCGCCTTCGGTCGGCTGTGGGCGACCTCGATCACGAGCCGTCGCAAGATCCGGTTGCTCAATCTGCGTATGCGAATGATGTAGTTAGTCCAAGTATCGCCTGGGTTCGTATTTCGGGGACCATTCCGCCCCCCCAGGCGACATCCCGTCTTATGAAACGAAATTACGAGTTCGAGTGGACCAAAAACGCGCAGAACCGGGGCTGCGCCAGCACTGCGGCCCGTCTGTGCGGTCGTACGGTCCCTACGATCTTTTTTTCGATTTAGAACCTCACCAGCGCCCGCGGCCATCGCCCGGCTCCTCTGCGCCGGCCAAGTATGTCGCGCCCGCCCACGGCCACGCCAGCGTACGGACAAGCCGTTCGCACCAACCGTTAGGATAGACCGATGGCTGGCCCCCGCGGCCCGGCCAGCCTGCGCAGTCGCCATCATTAAACGTCGGCGAGAGGGGCAGGGGGTCAGCGAGGACCAGGTCGGAAGAACCACATCAGATCGGGGGACATCGCTATCTCTGTCCTCCACGCTCCATTCGCTGCCTCCTGAAACGGTGGCGAGGGCATCGGGGGCAGGATGGATCAAACGCGATGTCGTGTAAGCCTATGCAACCAACCAACGCGAGGGGCGGCGCGCTCGCGACCCGCAAGGGGAGAAAGCGAGCGCGACGGCCCGCCCTGTGTTGGTGCGCCTGCGCAGGGTGAGCCAACAAGCTCACAGAACTGAGCGCACTACTCTACTGCGCCAGGATAAGGCGTGACGGTCGCACGGCATTAGGAATGCCGCACGCCGACGCTTCCGTTAGTAGCTGAACATGCCATGCAACGGGTCGAGGTGTTATGTGGTGCCTATATAACAGGTGTTCTTATGAAAGCGGTAGAAGGTTGCCGGTTCGGCTACGTAGATTTTCCTGTTCGCCAACACAGATTTTCCGGTTCGAGCCTTTACGGCATTGCCGTGAAACTTCCGGTTCAAATCGGACGAAAGCTGCCAGTTTGGGCGGCTATTAGAACGCTGCCTAAACCAGAATGCGCCTCTCAGCTCGGAAATCACAACCCGCTCCTCTCGTCTAGCGGTATGCCGTCAGGATCAATTGTGCGCCAAGCTGAGATGTCGAGCCAATCTTCAGCCTCGTAGACGCGGCTAGTTCCGGTGTAGCCACGCAAGGAACAGAACTTGGCGTAGGCCTTCGCCCCTGCGAGCATTTCGTCCGCGGTCGTGCCGTACTGTAAGTTCAATCCGTAGACGTAACGCGCAGCGCTCAGATCATGACCGTCTGGCTTGTGAGGAAAAGCTTCCATGAAACGCTCGAATTGGCTCGAAAACGTGCTTCTACTCTTGGAATTGCTGAGCGCTGAGACCCTAGATGTAATTCTTCTGATCTCAGCGGCCACAGAACTAGCGCGGCTCCTGTCCTCAACGGAGAGGTCGTTTAGCAGTAGCTCATATTGATTGAGGTTTCCTGATCCACGCTTAGAGCACCTGATGTGCTTTCGACCGGAAAGAGAATGCACGCTAGCACGGACTGACCTTTCGCACTTATTGAGCAGCTTAGATATTGTCTCGATCTTTGGCCAAGCAACCCGTGTTTTATCATTGACGTGCTGTGCAATGATGTAACCAACACGAAAAGCAGCGTCTGCAACTTCATCGTCGGAAGAAACCTGATCAAGCCAATCCAGCTTGAAGGACGCTAGGCTTCGGCCCCTAGGAGCCTTTTCAGGACCCTGTCCGAGAGCTTCGGTTGCGAACGCGAGCCTTCCACCTTGCCGGGGTGAAAACGTTTCAACTTGTGCCGTGTACACCTCGGCAGGCGGCTCCCTACCCGAAACCCGCAGGTCGACGGAGCCGTTCATTGCGCGTCCTCCCGGCCTGCAAGCAGAGCTTCGAATGCAGCATCAAGCTCCGCCTCCCTAGGACTAGGCGAAATCGGCTCAAAGGTCAGCACGTTAGTTGATTTCTCCCCCTCATTGACATTAATCAGGAGCTCAGTCTCGCCCCACCAAGCTTCGATGCGAGGGTCCTCAGCCTCATAGAATGCTTTCCACAGGACTTCTTCGGGAACTCCTGGAAAAGCACTTCGAGCCGCGACATGAGCGTCGCAACCCTTTGCCATCGCGTTTTCCATAACATTAGCGATTTGAGCAATAACCCGATTTCGCCTATCGTTCTGTGTGGTGCTCATGCCGTTCTCCTCTAATTAGCATGCTCTTGAGCTTCGATCCACTTCAGGATCGTGCTCTTCCTGGCCGTCAGAGTTCCCCCAAGCTTGAATGCGGGTAGCCTGTGTTTGTCCGCAGCATGATAGACACGGCGGCGATTGCTCTCAGCGGCCCTTTCATCAGCAGCTTTGCCGTAGACAAAGCGCGCGATCTCGTCTGCGCCGTGAAGGAGGTCGTCGGCGAGCGGAATGCACTCGAGGTGTGTTGATAGTCTAACGACTCTTGGGCGGACTTCGTCGGCAAGAGGCCAGCCGCTCCCGATCGCGCCAAACGGGCGCGGTTGAGATTCAGACATAGTGATTTCCTTGTTTAAGTAGCTAGGACTTTGCCAATGGCCCTAAGCGTTCTGCTTGAGATCATTGTACTGTCTGTTTTATCTGGTAATTCCTCTGGTTCTAAATCAAATAGTGTATTTGAAAACGTTCCTTGTTGGTATAGCTCAGGATCATCCGGATTACTGTTATCACCCAAGCAGATGGAGCACTTGGCATTCGGTCTAGTAAAGACAATTAGAATATCCGCGGCGTGAGCGGTAGCGCATAGACCATTTGCATCAGGTATATGGGCCTGAATAATATACCCCAGTGCATCTGATAGGAGAGTATCTTTGACGAATGCTTTTTCAATGGCATCCTGTCGATCGATTTCGGACCCCCACGAATACTCGTCCATATACGCCGCATTGCTTCTCAATTGCAGTCTGGAAAATCTATGAACTGCTTCCACAGCCTGCTTTGCACTGGATGATCCGTTGACACCTATGAGTAGATGTACCGCATCGACAACCTTCATATGCGCCGCTCCTCGGCCCCTTCCCGCCTGCGTGATCAACCCTGCTTCACGAAGATACCGGGCGATCCATCCAACCTGAACTTCATCCAGGCCTTCAACGTCTGCGATCGCTTTCACCAGGGTGCTTAGGAGTGCCATCGCTTCCGTCACATCTTAAGAGCTGAACTCAGATGAAGCGTCAACCCTTTTTATGAGTGACACTCCGATAAAATTCGCTACCTTCCGTGCCGGGCTACCATGCGGTCTAGGAGGGGGTCGAATGGCCAGTATACGAAAAAGGGTACTACCAAGCGGCAAAACTGCTTGGCTGGCGGCATACCTAGACGGGGGAGGGAGGCGGCGCTTCAAGCAATTCCCGACTCGGAGGGAGGCGGATGCATTCCTGACGCGAGCCCGGTCTGAGGTCACACAGGGTGTGCACGTTGCGGACTCGCAGTCCATGACCGTCGGCCGGGTTGCCGACGAATGGCTGCGATCGGCGGAGGGAAGCGGCCTAGAGCGTTCGACGCTGGTGCACTATCGAGCCCATGTGAACGAACATATCCGCCCGCTCATAGGGTCGCTGAAGCTGTCTCAGGTGACTACCCCGCGGGTCTACGCTTTCACCGACGAGTTGAAGGCTCAGGGGCGTTCCCAGGAGACAATCCGCCGATCGGTCCAGTCGCTCGGCCGGATCTTCCGCTTCGCGAAGGGCAGGGGGCTCGCAGGTCAAAACCCGGTTGCGGACGTGAAGCTTCGGCGCTCGAAGCGGGAGGCCGGCCGCGTTGAGATTCCGACGAGAGAGGAGTTGCGCGCTATCCTCGCCGCAGCGGAAGGCCGGTGGCGTCCCCTGATCGTGACCGCAATGTTCACCGGGCTGCGGATCTCAGAGCTTCGCGGCCTGCGATGGGCTGACATCGATATGCGGCGGCGCCTGCTTACGGTCTGCCAGCGCGCCGATGCCTGGAAGGCGATCGGCCCTCCGAAGAGCGAGTCGGGAGCACGGGACGTCCCCTTGTCGCCGCTGGTCATCAACACGTTGAAGGAGTGGCGCCTAGCCTGCCCCAAGGGCGAGCTCGATCTCATCTTTCCCTCAGGTGCCGGGCAGGTCGAGTACCACGCGAACATCCTGAGCCGCGGCTGGTATCCGACGCAGGTGGCCGCTGGCGTCCTGATCATGGTCGATGGGAAGGACGAAGAAGGCCGGCCGACGAAGGTCCCGAAGGCCCGCTACAACTTCCACGCCCTTCGGCATGCAGCTGCCTCGATGTTTATCGAAAGTCGGATGACGCCGAAGCGCGTGCAGACGATTATGGGCCATTCCTCGATCACGGTGACGTTCGACATCTACGGCCATTTGTTCGAAGACGACGAGGCGGACCAGGCTGCGATGCGAACGATCGAGGAACGCATTTTCGCACCTGTGAGCAACACGGCTGCAACACCGGTGAAAATAGCTCAATAAAATCAATGCTCGCTGCGGGTCTCTGACTCCTCTAGTCGAGGTTCGAATCCTCGTCCCCCAGCCACTGCCACACCTAAGTCATTCAGATCATTGAGCTCCTCGCGAAGTCGCCCTGCGGTGTGAGCCCGTTGCTACACACCGCTGCTACACAAGGCACCCAGCCAGGTGCCGAAGGAGCGGAGTGGCACCGATCGCGAATGTCGTCCTGCGTGGACGCACCTTTCATTTCCGCCGACGTATACCGACCGGCCTGCAGCCGAAATTGCGCCTCACCGAGATGGTCCGCAGCCTCGGGACATCGGACGCGCGGACTGCCAAGCTAAGGGCCTGTCAGCTATACGTCGCGTCAGAGAATATATTCTCGACGCTGAACGCGACTCCGATGCTGACCGACGCCTAACTCGCCCGTCTCGTACAGGATTTTTACGGGCAGATTCTCAATCGAGAGAACCTGGGGCGTCTGACGCGCGGTGCAATCCCGAACGACATCCGTGAGCGCCGTGTCGTTCAGTACGAGACAATGGCGGCACCCCAAGCGGTCGTGTTCGGCTCGCTCATCGCCTGTCCTTGATCGAGAATGGGAAATGGTCAGTGCCGCGTCGCCGTCGCAGCACCCCCGAGGTAGATCTCGCCGAGGCGGCCGCTCGCGGCGAGGTCCGCAGCCGGGCCGGCTTCGACGACGCGACCGCTCTCCAACACGTAGGCACGGTCGGCATAGGCCAGAACGAGGTTGGCGCTCTGCTCGGCGAGGAGGAAGCTCACGCCCTCCTCACGGTTGAGGCGACGGATGATCTCGAAGATCTCTCCGACGATGATCGGCGCGAACCCCATCGACGGCTCGTCGAGGAGGACCAGGGTCGGGCGGGTCATCAGCGCCCGGCCGATCGCCACCATCTGCTGCTCGCCGCCGGACGTGAGTCCGGCCTTGGCCGAGCGCCGGTCGCGCAGGCGGGGGAACCACGCATAGACCCGCTCCAGGTCGTCCGCGAGCTGCCGCCGGCTCGGGCGGCGCAGGAAGCCACCCGTTCTGAGATTCTCCTCGACGGTGAGCTGCCCGAAGACGTGGCGGCCCTCGAGCACCTGCACGATGCCCCGCCGCACCAGATCGGCCGGATCGAGGCCGGCCGTCGACTCGCCCCGCCAGCGGATACTGCCGCCCCGCAGGGCGCCACGCTGCGGTCCGAGCAGGTTCGAGATCGCCCGCAGCGTCGTAGATTTGCCGGCGCCGTTGGAGCCCAGCAGCGCCACGATGGAGCCTTCCTCGACGGTGAGCGAGACACCGCGCAGGGCGGGCCCCGCCTGCCCATAGGAGGCCTCGATGGACTCGACGGCGAGGAAATCGTGCGACCGCGTCATGACGCCCCCTATCAGCGTGCGCTGGCCTCGGAAGATTCGGCCGTGCGGGGGACGATGCCCTTCTCCTTCGCGTAGGCCGCGGCGCGCTCGTAGATCAGCGGCAGCAGGAGTTCGCGGTCCGACTTCACCCAGCCGTTGCTGACGACGGCCCATTTGGCGCCGTCCCATTGCAGCACCTTGCCGGCGCCGCCGCCCTCGTGATCCTTGATCGAGAGCTTGAGGGGCTGCACCAGCCCCTCGGCGCCGATCTGCTTCAGGCGGGCTTCGTCGAGGACGAGATGTTCGAGGCCCCATTGAGCCTCCTCGCCGGTGATGGGCCGGTAGCCGAAGCGCGCCTGCGCCGTCCGGATCGCCTCGACGGCGATGATCGTCTCGATGATTCCCGAATTGTAGTAGACCGAGCCGAAGCTCTTCGCATCCCGCAGGTCGCTGCGGTTCTTGTCGACGATCTCCGTCTTGATCTTCTTGAGGATCTCGAAATCCTGGCCTGCGGGAAAGGGCGTGATCGCCAGATAGCCCTTGCCGACGCTCCCGGCGGGCCGGACGTCCTCTTCCGATCCCGACCAGATCCCACCGATGATCCGGCTGACGGGAAAGCCGGTCTTGGCCGCGGTCTTGATCGCCACCGGCGTCATCACGCCCCAACCGCGCAGGAACACCCAGTCCGGCTTGATCTGACGGACACGCGCCCATTGCGCGGACTGGTCGTTGCCGGGATGGGGCACCGGGATCTGGATGTTCTCGAACCCGTATTCTTTCGAGAGGATGTCGAGGGGCGTCTGGGTTTCCTTGCCGTAGGGGCTATCGTGATAGATCGTGGCGATCTTGACGCCGTTGAGCTTGTCCTTTCCGCCCACCTGCTCGGCGATGTAGTTCACCACCGAGGAGGCCTCGCTCCAGAAACTGAAGAGCACCGTGAAGCTATAGGGGAAGACCCGTCCGTCGGTGGCCTCGGTGCGGCCGTAGCCGGTGGTGATCAGCGGGATCTTGTCGGCCACCGATTTCTCGGTCAGCGCCTTCGAGACCGGGTCGCCATGCGGTAGGAAGACCGCCACCGGCGACCCGTTCTTGCCGCCCTTCACCCGTTCGTAGCACTCGACCCCCTTCTCCACCGCCCATTCGGTCTCGCACTCGTCCCAGAACAGCTTCACGCCGTTGATGCCGCCTTCGACCTCGTTGATGTAGCGCAGGTAGTCGATCCCCCCCGCCCAGGAGGGGATGCCGGAGGACGCGTAGGCGCCGACCCGGAAGGTCGCCAGCGGGAAGTACTGCTCCTTCGCCTCCCCGGCCGAGACAGGCGCCGCCAGGGCGAAGGAGGCCGCGACCGCGGCGGCGCGGATCGCACGGGTGAGGATCGTCATCGGGAAACTCCGGGAGTGTAGGGGCGAGGGGATCAGGCGCGCGCGGCGAGGCGGCGCCAAAGGCGGCTGGCGAGGGCCGACAGGCCGTCCGGCTCGTGGATCAGCAGCCAGACGATCAGGCCGCCGAAGAGGATGTGCTGGAGGTTCTGCAATTGGCCGCCATCGATGGCGCCTCCGAACGCGATCCCGGCCACGTGGCTGAGGAGGATCGGCAGCAGGACGATGAAGGCCGCGCCGATGAACGAGCCGGCGAGGCTGCCCATCCCGCCGATGATGATGACGAACATCACCTGGAACGAACGGTCGAGATCGAAGCTGCGCGCATCCACCGTGCCGAGATAGGCGAAGGCCCAGAGCGCACCGGCGATGCCGCAGACGGTGGCGCCGACGAAGAAGGCCTTGAGCTTGGCCTGCGCAACCGGGATGCCGATCACCGCGGCGGCGGTGTCCATGTCGCGCACGGCCATCCAGATGCGGCCGGTCTGGCTTCGCACCAGGCGCCACGCCACGGCCGTCACCAGCACCACGGTGCCGAGGGTGAGGAGGTAGCGCCCACCCGGCCGCGACAGGTCATACCCGGCGATGGCTAACCGTGGCGCCGAGATCGTGCTCGATGAGGCGTAGTTGGAGAACCACGGATACTGGTTCAGCACCCACTCGATCAGGAACTGCGCGGCCAGTGTCGTCGCTACGAGGTAGAAGCCTTTGATGCGAAGAGACGGCAGGCCGACGACGAGCCCGACCATACCGGCGATGAGGCCGCCGAGGACGAGGCTCACCGGCAACGGCAGTTCGGGCACCCGCAGGAGCAGGTTGTAGGAGGCGTAGGCCCCCGCCGCCATGAAGGCGCCGGTGCCGAGCGAGGCTTGGCCCGCATAGCCCATGGTCAGGTTGAGGCCGAGGCCCGCGAGCGCCATGATCAGGAACGGGATCAGGATCGCGTTGAGCCAGTAGTCGCTGGCAATGGCCGGTACCGCGAAGGCGGTGGCGACGAGGAGCGCCAGCATCACGGCCCGGGCCGGCAGGATCGGGACGATGACGCGGCGCAGGAATGCGGGGGCGGGCATCATTGAGGCCGAGGCGGGGGGCATCTGGTCAGACCCTCTCGATGGTGCGCTCGCCGAACAGGCCGGCGGGCCGGGCGAGCAGGAAGGCGACGGCGAGCACGTAGGCGAACCAGGTGGAGACGCTGCCGCCGAGCAGCGGGCCGAGATAGATCTCGGCGAGACTGTCGCTCGCCCCGACGATGAGACCGCCGACGATGGCGCCGGCGATCGAGGTGAAGCCGCCGATGATGAGGACCGGCAACGCCTTCAGGACCACGAAGGTGAGGGAGAACTGGACGCCCTGGCGTGCGCCCCAGAGTAGGCCCGCCACGAGGGCGACGAAGCCGGCGGCGGCCCAGACCACCGCCCACAGGGTCTGCAGCCGGATGCCGATGGAGAGGGCCGCACCCGGATCGTCGGCGACGGCGCGCAGGGACAGGCCGATCCGCGTCCGGTCGAAGAAGAGCGACAGGGCGATGACGAGCGCGCCCGCGCTGGCTGCTGCGGCGAGATCGAACTGGCTGAGCTGGATCGGCCCGAATGCGATCGGCGTGTCGGGAATGCCGAGATCGAGCTCATGCACGCTCGCTCCCATCAGGAGCTGCGACGTCCCCTCGATCACGTAGGAGAGCCCGAGGGTCGCCATGAACAGGGTGATCTGAGGCCGGTTGGCCAGGGGGCGAAGCACGACCCGCTCCACCGCCACCGCCACCGCCACCAGGATCGCCAGGGTGATCAGGCCCGAGAGCCAGAGTTCGATCCCCTTCTCCCGCAGGGTGACGAAGGTGAGCGCAGCGCAGAGTACCATCGCGCCTTGCGCGAAGTTGAAGACGCCCGACGCTTTGTAGACCAGCACGAAGCCGATCGCGACGAGGGCATACATCACCCCCGCCAGCAGGCCGCCGGCCAAGGTCTCGAGGAAGAAGCTCATGGCTGGGAAGGCCTCAATGGGACGTGCCGAGATAGGCGGCGATGACGGCCGGGTCGGTGCGGATGGCCTCCGGCGTGCCGTCCCCGACCTTGCGGCCGTAATCCAGCACGACGACGTGGTCCGAGAGGTCCATGATCACCCCGATATCGTGCTCGATCAGGACGATGGTGGTGCCGAACTCGGCTCTCGCATCCGCGATGAAGGCGCTCATGGCACGCTTCTCGCCCTGGTTCATGCCCGCCATCGGCTCATCGAGCAGGAGGAGCGTCGGCCGGCCGACGAGGGCGCGGGCCAGGTCGACGCGCTTCTGGACCCCGTAGGACAGGGTGGAGACGATGGCGTCGCGATGGGCCGACAGATCGAGAAAGGCCAGGATGGCCTCGGCGCGGTCGCGGAAATCCGCGGTCTCGGATGCGTCGCGGAATACTCCGAAGGCATGCTCGACGAGGGTTGTGCGGCTATGGCGCGTCAGACCCGCCAGGACGTTGTCGAGGACGCTGAGTTTCCCGAACAGGGCCGCATGCTGGAAAGTGCGTCCGATGCCGCGTCGCGCCGCCTGCAGGGGACGGATACGGGTGAAGCGCTCGCCCTCGAACACGACCTCTCCGGAATCCGCCCTGTAGACGCCGTTGAGGATGTTCAGCAGCGAACTCTTGCCGGCTCCGTTCGGCCCGATGAGCGCGCAGATCTCGCCGCGCTCCACCGTGAAGCTCAGGGCGTTGATCGCCTTGATGCCCTTGAAGGCCAGGGAGACATCGGTGAGTGTGAGGATCGGATCGGGCATGGCCGGTCTCACTCGGCCGCCGCGGCGGGGCGGAGCGCGGCCTCCCGTGCCTTCACCGCCTCGATATCGCGATAGGCATGGGCCGGGTGGGTCTCGGGCAGGAGCGGCCCGCGACCGAACAACTTCTCGCGCAGCGTTCCGGGGCGATAGGCTTTCGGATAGGCGCCACGCTTCTGGAGCTCGGGCACGAGCAGGTTCACTGCGTCCTCGAATGTCTCCGGCGTGACCGCATAGGCGAGGTTGAAACCGTCGACGTCCGTCTCCTCGGCCCATTCCTGGAGGATGTCGGCCACCGTCGAGGGAGAGCCGACGAAGACCGGCCCCAGGCCGCCGATCCCGCCCCAGCGGGCCAGCTCCTCGATGGACCAGGGCTTCTCCGAGCCGGCAAAATTCTCCACCATCGAGACGATGGCGTTGGTCTCGACCTTTCGGATCTGATCGGTGGGCGCGTATTGCCCGAAATCGATCCCGCTCCAGCCCGACATGAAGACCAAAGCACCGTCATAGGACGTATAGCTCTGGTATTCCTCGAACTTCGCTTGCGCCTTCTCGTCGGTCTCGGCCACGATGACGGTGGTGAGGTTGTAGACGAGGACGTCGCGCGGATCGCGGCCCGAGGCCGCCGCTTTGGCGCGCACGTCAGCCACATAAGCCTTGAGGGTCGCCTTGATCGGGGACGCCACGAACACGCATTCGGCATGTCCCGCGGCGAATGCCTTGCCGGGGCCTGACGCGCCGGCCTGATAGAGTACAGGCGTGCGCTGGGGCGACGGCTCGCAGAGATGATAGCCCGGCACGGTGAAGTGACGGCCCTGATGCGCGATCTCGTGGACCTTGGCCGGGTCGGTGAAGATACGCCTGTCGCGGTCGCGCTGGACGGCGCCGTCCTCCCAGCTGCCCTCGAACAGCTTGTAGAGAACCTCGACATACTCGGCCGCGACCTCGTAGCGGTTATCGTGCCGCTTGAGTCCGCCTTCGCCGATATTCTTCGCCCCACTCTCCAAATAGGAGGTGACGATGTTCCAGCCGACCCGGCCCTTGGTGTGGTGGTCGGCTGTCGAGAGGCGGCGGGCGAAGGTGTAGGGGTGCTCGAACGAGGTCGAGGCGGTGATGCCGATGCCGAGATGCTCGGTGGCGAGCGCGATCGGCGCCGCGAGCTGGATCGGGTCGTTCACAGGGATCTGCGCCGCCTGATGCAGCGCGTGCCAGTTCGATCCCTTGTAGACGTCGTAATAGCCCACGACGTCGGCGATGAAGATCCCGTCGAAGATGCCCCGCTCCAAGGTCTTGGCGAGATCTGTCCAGTATTCCAGGTCCTTGTACTGCCAGGACCGGTCGCGCGGATGCGCCCAGAGGCCCGGCGACTGGTGGCCGACACAATTCATGTCGAAGGCGTTGAAGCGGATCTGGCGGGTCATGGATCAAGTCCGTTGAGGCGGGCGGTCGGCTCCGAAGCGCGGTTGCGTCAGCTCCAGGGATGGCGCGGCGGGTGAATACCGTTGAGGTAGTGGTTGCCCACGTGGAACAGCTTCCAGCGAACCGGGTCGTGGAGCGTGTGGGTGCGGGCGTTGCGCCAATGGCGGTCGAGACCGTGCTGGGCCAGGGTCGAGCGGGTTCCCGCCAGTTCGAACAGCTTGTTCGTCGCCAGGATCGCGATATCGGTGGTCAACACCTTGGATTCGGCGGTCCGCACGGTGGCCTCGCCAACATTGGCTTCGGACGGATCGGTATGGGCGCGGTCGATGGCCTTGCCGGCAATGTCCAGAAGGGCTTCGGCGGCGTGCAACCGGATGGAGAGGTCGCCGATTGCCGCGATGGTGAACACGTCCTCCGACGCCCGGTCCTGGCCGCTATCGACCCAGGGCCGGCTCTTCGTCCGCACGAACGCGATGGTGTCCTCGATGGCGCCCCTGGCGATGCCGGCATCGATCGCCGACTGGATGATCTGCGAGACCGGTCCGGCGATGGTGGGACGGTCGAACGCCTTGACCGGCAGGAGGCAGCGGCGCGGGAGGCGCACATTGTCGATGTTCACGCTTCCCGATGCCGTCGTGCGTTGCCCGAAGCTCGACCAGTCGTTGCTGATGCTGATCCCGGGCGCGTCCCGGTCGGCGAAGGACAGGAAGCCTTGCCCGTCCGGGTCTATGGCGACGATGGGAATGATATGCGCGAGAAGCGCACCGGTGCTGTAGAATTTCTGGCCGTTGATGACCGCCTCGTCGCCCTCATAGCGGATGGTGGTCTCGAAGGCGGCGACGGTCTTGCTGTTGAGTTCGGAGAAGGCGTTGCCGAAGCGCAGTCCCGCCAGGACCCAACCGAAGAATTCGGCTTTCTGGGCGTCGGTCCCGTCGATGTCGATATGCGCATTGATCGCAAGATGGTTCTGGGTGATTTGCGCGAGGGAACTGTCGGCCGCCGCGATGATCGCGATCACCTTCGCGAGCGTCGCATAGGAGAGCCCGGGGCCGCCATAGGCTTTCGGCACGTTGATCGCCCACAGGCCGCTCTGGGAATAAGCGTCGAGTTCCGGCAGGGGCAGGAGTCCTTCCCGGTCCCTCAGCGCGGCTCCCACCGCGAAGTCCGCCGCGAGCCGCGTCGCGGTGGCGATGGCGTCCTCATCCGTCCGGACCACGTCCGCAGGTCGGTCCGGCCGTGGCCGCGGCGGGATCGGGTCGTGTGAATTGACCCGGGGGTGCACGGTATAGTCGATGCTGGTCTCGGTCAGGGAACCCACGATGGCCCTCCTTCTGAATGATGGTGACTGTGCGACGATCCGGGGCTTCAGCCCGGAGACAGACCGAAGATCGCTCCCAGCGGCACGATCAATGTCGCACCGACGTAGAAGCCGTCCTTGCTGCGGTTGGCGGTGTAGGGGTTCCAGTAGGAACTCCCGTTGACCAAGTATTGAACCACCGGCTCGAAGAAGATGCCCTGGCCGAGCGCCAGATGGGCGTTGGCCTCGAAGACAAGCTTGTCGCGGGAATACGGTGCGCCGGTCCCGCCCGAGATGAAGTTGGCATCCGAGAGGAACTGCGCGTAGTCACCCGCGATCCGCTGCCAGTTCACCTTGACCCCGTAACGGTCGAAGGGACGCGATTGGTCGGGGGCCTGGAGGGTGACGCCCGCGAACGCGTTCCAGCGGATCGGAATGGTCGGGTCGGGCGCGTAGGCGAGGCTGGTATAGGCCTGGATGGAGGTCGGGTTCAGGTTGGCCGCGTCGGCACCGCCATCGGCTCGCCAGACAACCTGGCTCGCGGTGAGGATCACGCCCGAAGTGCCCGATTTCTGCAGCACCAGGGCGCCGGGATCGAGTCCCTTCGAGGTGCCGAACACCGTCTTGAAATTATCGGCGTGGTCCGCCGTGTTGTAGAAACCGGTCAGCGCCACCCGGCTCGGATAGGGATCCGTCACGAAGGTCGTGGCGTGCCCGATCTCCGCGAGGACCAATGCGCCATTGAGCGGCTCGTAGTTCCAGTCGTAGCCCGACAGGAAGTTGGCGCCGCTCGTGACCGCGAAAGCGCCGGCCTGAACGTAATCCTGCGCCGACAGCTTGTAGGCGACGTTGCCGCCCCACACGCCGTAAAGCGGTGAACTCAGGCCGGCATTGATCTGGAGGATGTCCTGAAAGCAGCTGACGCTCGATTGGCAGGGCGGCAGCGCATAATAGCGATTGGGATGGGTGCGTCCGACCTCTATGGCCAGCCGATCGTCGAACAGGCGCTGCTCGTAGGTCAGCACCGAGAGGCGGGCGAAGTCGCGGTTGAAGGTCGGCTGATAACCGATCGTGGTATCGCCGATGTCTCCGCCCATGTTGCGGTTGTTCCAACGCAAGCCGAAGAAGGTCTGCGTGTAGTGGAACCAGCCGCCCTTGATGCCGGCGATCCTGTCGAGATCGGCGTCGAGGCTCAGCAGATAATAGGTCGAATTGGATAATTGTCCCGGACGAAGTCCGGCGCTCGGATTGGAGAAGAAGTATTCGTAAGCATTGACGTCGAAGCTGAGGCCATGGGCGGCGAGGCTGGCCGCATAGGGCGCCAGCGGCCCATGCCATTTCTCGGTGCCGTCCGGTGCGACGCCGATCGCGCTCGGATCGGTACGGGGGCCGGCCTCTCCGGTAAAGGTCTCGATCGCGCTCGGCGACTGAGCCCATGCGCCCGTCAGACCGAGCGGCAGGGTGCAGGCGAGGCACGTTCCCACCAGGGCACTCTGAAGGCGGCGGCTATGAGACGGGGAATTCGCGAAATCGGTCATCAAGGCTCGTCTCTCGCGGGCAGGCGGGTGCCATCGGCGGGCGCAAGCACGCGTTCGTGAAGTCGAAACGGAATGGAGTGCAGGCCGGCACAAGACAAAGCATGTATCGCGCAATGTTCCCGCTGTTGTAGCCCTGTCTCGAAGTGGAAAATTCCCGCTTCTGAACGAGCTTAGCTTATGAATAAATATGCAATGATATCGAAACGAACGTCAATGAACGGTGTTGCCTAATTTATCGACTATCTCGGAAGATGATTTCCTCCTGGGACCACATTTGAAAATACGATTGCTGACGTCGTGATACCGGCGGTCCTGGCATTCAATCCGAGATAAAACGCCTCGATGCCGTCGTGCCCACGGAGGTCCACGGCCGTGCCGTTCAGGACGCTGTGACCGTTTTCGAAAAAGACCGCCCGAACCGTCGATCTTGGCCGAGATCGAGGTGATCGCCGTCCATTGCGAGGCATGCTCGCCCTGGTGGTCCAGGACCATCCGCACCGCGCCGGCACGAACCTCAGGGGAATACGGTGGGATTCACTTCGCCCTCGCTCTGCCCTCTCGAGAGTGGGAGCCTCTGGGAAACACGGAGCGGTTCAACGGCCGAACGGGCCGCAATTACGATAACGCTCCTCACGATCGGACGGGCGACGTCTCTGCCGATCTCGTGTGGCGCTCAGGCGCTGAGGCTCCGCATCCAGCCGAGCAGCACCGGAATGCTATCTTGGCTACGGTGCGCGACCAGCCGCTCCTCCAGTGCCTCGCTCGGAAGGAATCCGAAGCGTCTGCGAAAGGCACGGCTGAAGGTCTTCTCGTCGGAGAAGCCCGTGGCGTAGGCCACCGACGAGATGCGCGGGCGCCCGCCCGCCGCGCCGAGGAGCTTCATCGCCCGCAGCAGGCGCCGCTCGCGGATGTAGCTGGCGACCCCGCCCTCATGCTCGAAGAGCCGGTAGAGCGTGGCCCGCGAGAGCCCGAACTGGGTGATCAGCGTATCGATCCCGAGGGATTCCGAGGCCAGTTCCTACTCGATGAACTGGCAGATGGCGATCTTGTTGAGCCGGTCGAGGGCCGGCGCCTGGTTCACGTCGGGCTGGAAACAGGCGGCGCAGAGATCGGCGGCCGCGCTCGACAGGTAGCGCAGCTGGTGCGCCTCGGCGGAGGCGGCGCTGGCCACCAGGCCGGACAGGTACGTGTAGGAGAGGTGCCGCACGGGGGCCGAGCGGTAATCGAGGGGTTGCCCGTGCAAATTCTCGATGGTGGCGATCTGGTCGCCGAGGAGCTTGCGCGGCAGCATCACGTTGGTGGCAGAGACCGGCCCGGCCTCGCTGACGATCGGCTGGGTGAGGTCGAAGACCACGAGCTGGGAAGCCTTGATCTCCACTGAGCGTCGAGCGGCGCCCATCCGGCTTTGGCCGGCGGTGTAGAACTGGATCAGGATGTGGTCGACGCCCTGCCGGGCGATGGTCCGGGCCGAGCGCTTCAGGCGCTGGGCCGGCGCGGTCACGGAGCCGATCAGGGCTTCCCCGAAATGATACGTGGTCAGGGCGATCGGCGAGGCCAGATCGGCATCCGACGCGAGCTCGGCCTCGAAGACCGGCGCAAGATGATTGCACCAGGACTGAGCCAGCAAAGCCGGATCGGTGGGAGCGATGAAACGGTCGCAGAGAATGCCCGTCATAAATCAAGGCCTTCAAAACGGTGAAGGCCCATGGTCGTCACGCCGCAGCACGGAACCTGATGTCTTATGGAAGCTTCGCCCTGAGACAGATTTTCTAATGGCAGCATCATCAACCGATACTCGAAAGAGAATTCATCTCGACCATGACTTTGTACAAACAGACCACATCCTATCGATAGAGAAGTACTTACGTACAACATCACCAGCATAACATCATATTTTAATAAATCTTTAATTTACGGAGACTTGGATTTCAACGTGATCGGGTCGCGATGAACAGTCTTATCGGCCGATTGTGATCCGGCCTGCCGTCAGGGTCATTTGAAACGGGCCGGCGACCAAGGCAAGCAGGCCAATCCGCATGGGGGCTCGATTATGAGACAAAAACGACTATGTTTGAGATACGAAGTAACCTAAAGACGCTTTGAGACACTATGCTACTTAGATGAGACGCATTGCCCCTCAATACAAACACAATTCGAGCATCAATTAAGATGTCGATAAGTGGATCACCCCCTGTCTGGGGCGTCGCCAACAGGGCGATGTCTCGATCAACAGGATCCGCCCGATGTCCGGCAGCATCACCCTCACATCCGCAACGCGCCAAAACCTGCTCTCGCTCCAGGACACGGCAAACCTGCTCTCGACCACCCAGAACCGGCTCTCCACCGGCAAGAAGGTGAACTCGGCACTGGACAACCCCACCAACTTCTTCACGGCGCAGAGCCTGTCGGCGCGCTCCAGCGACATCAGCTCGCTGCTCGACGGCATCTCCAACGGCGTCCAGGCGATCCAGGCGGCGAGCCAGGGCATCACCTCGATCACCAAGCTTCTCGAAACCGCCAAGTCCACGGCCAGTCAGGCGCTCGCCGACAAGACCGGCGGCAGCAGCGGCATCAGCGGCGGCGCGACGGAGCAGGCTGCCAAGGTGACGGGCACCTCGACCTTGGCCTCCCTCGGCACCACCGACGCCACCGGCGAAACCACGTTCGACTTCTCCGGCCCGACCAAGGACGCCTCTCTCGAGATCACCCTGGGCGGCACCAAGTCGACCATCCGCATCGATTCCGCGACCCTCGCCTCGTCCGGCACCGACCTCTCCAAGATCACGTCGGACCAGCTCCTCACCGCCATCAACGGCCAGATCGCCAACAACAGCGCGCTGGCCGGCAAGGTCACGGCCGGCACCAGCCCCGACGGCCGCATCACCTTCGCGACCACCACGACGGGAGCATCCGCCAGCCTGACCGTGGCGGGTTCGGCCAATTCCACCATGGATATCGGCTACGGCAAGTCCACCACTACGCCGACCTCCGCCACCGTCACCGCCAATGCCGAACTGGCCGTCGCCACGGATTTCTCCACCGGCAGCGCCTCCCTGGTGGTGAGCGACGGCAACACCTCGGTCCAGGTGCAGCTCGACAAGAACTCGGCCACCGACGAGCTCGGCGGCACGCTCGGCGCCTCGGCCACGCGGGAGGATGTCGCGAAGGCCATCAACAAGCAGCTCAAGGATAGCGGCTCCACCGCGACGGTCGAACTGTCCAGCACCAACAGCCTCGTGTTCAAGTCGGCCGATGTCGGCCCCGACGCGCAGATCTCCGTGATCGGCGGCATCGACACCACGGGCGGCAACGGCGCGGCCGGCATCGGCTTCAGCACCTTCACAGCGAGCACGCCGGTCGCGGGCACGGCGGCCGTAAATTCCACGACGACACCAGCCGGTGGTGCGGTCGCCGCTCAGACCCCGACCGTTGGCGCGGCCGCTGTCAAGGGTGCCGTTGCTTCCACTGCCACTGTACCCGCCACATCCACCCTCGGCGCCGGTCAGAGCACGACCTTTTCGGTCACCGACGCAGTCGCCAACAAGACCATCAACATCACGATCAACAAGGACTCGCTCGACGCGAACGGGGCTGCTCTTGGAACGACGGCAGTCACTGCAGAGAAGATCAAGGAAGCTGTTCAGCGGCAACTCACGGCTGCCGGATCGGGAATCGTCGCGACCTTGTCCGGAGGCGCGACCGGTTCACTGAAGTTCGAAAATGCAGCCGTCGGCGCTGGTAGCGACCCTGTTCTCACGACCCAGGGCAACAACCTCACCGATCAGATCGGCCTGTTCAGCGCGCCCTTCAAGACAGTGGCTGGGACGATCGCGGCCAATACCGACCTGACGGGTGGCAAATCCGCCACGTTCACCGTCACCGACGGCACGACGCCGAAGACCATCACCATCGATGCGGCGAAGCTCGACGCATCCGGCACCGCGATCGGTACCAACCCGAACCAGCAATCGCTGGTCGAGGCCATCAACAACCAGCTCAGCGGCTCGGAATACTCCGCCTACATCGATAGCTCCAACAAGCTGACCTTCGTCGGGCCGAACGATACGGCCGCAGCACCGCAGATCACCAACGCCTCCGATACGATCGGCCTCGGCCTCGGCACAGCCAACACGCTGACGGCCACCAACGAGGCGACCACGCCGTCCGCCAGTACCGCCGCGAAGGTGACTGCGACCGGTACGGCAGTCTCCGGAGTAACAGGAACGGGTGGTGACCCCTTTGCCCTGACCACGACCGCGAACACGTTCTCGATCGGCGACGGCATCACGACGGTCGAGATCTCGATCGCTTCCGACACGGCGAAGGTCGGCGGTGGGACACTCGGCACAACGCCGAGCCAGAATGACATCAAGGCCGCCATCCAGGCGCAGCTCGACGAGGCCGGCGTCAACGTCACCGCCGCCTTCAATGCCAACAAACTGGAATTTACCTCGAAGGGGGTTGGCACCAGCGGCACCGTCACGCTGACGCGCGGTGTCGACGGCACGGGTGCTGCGGGGCTCGGCATCGGCTCGGCGGTTGCCGGCGAGGAGCCCGTGACCGCGACCGGCATCCCAGCCGGTTCCATCGACCTCTCCGGCGGCAAGTCGAGCGCCTTCACCATCCATGACGGCATCATCACCACCCCCGCCACCCCCGCCAAGGCCGTCACGGTCTCGTCGACCAGCCTCGACAAGGATGGCAACGCCATCGGCGAATCGGCAACGCAGGCCAAGGTCGCCGAAGCCATCCAGGTCCAGCTCGACACGGGTGGCATCAAGGCCACCGTCTCCTTCGTGGACGACAAGCTCCAGGTGACGTCGAACGCCGTCGGTGCCGGCGCCGCCGCCCCGACCCTGACCGCGACGCGCGACACCGCCGGCCTCGGCCTCGGCACCACCACCACCGCCAGCAGCACCCCCGCCGCGGGCGGAGGCACCGCCGCCACCGGCGTCACGGCCTCCGGCACCGAGGCGACGGACGGCTCGTCAAAGGCCTCCATCGTCGGCACCGAGCAGACCGTGACCAAGGATTTCAGCGGCACGAAGGACGCGTCCTTCACCCTGAAGCTCGGCACCGGCCCGCTCAAGCTGATCACGCTCAACAACACGAACCTCGGCACTTCGGCCGCCACCAGCCAGACCGCCATCGCCAAGGCGATCAACGACCAGATCAACGCCGATACCGGCCTCGCCGGTAAGGTCGAGGCGAGCTACGTCAACAGCAAGCTCGTCATCTCGACGAAGTCCTCCGGCTCCGACCAGAAGCTGACCATCCAGGCGGCCCAGGTCACGACCGGCGGTACCACGGGCGTCGATATCGGCTTCGGCGTCTCCGGATCGGGTGCCACCTCCCAGACGGGGTCGGGCACGGATGTGGGCGGCAGCAAGGGCACCAGTTCGGTGCGCTCGGCCCTGGCGCAGCAGTTCAACCTGATCCTCGAGAAGATCACCCAGCAGGCCCAGGATTCCGGCTATAACGGCGTCAACCTGCTGTTCCGCAACAGCAACAGCGCCGCCGACAACACCCTGCACATCGCCTTCAACGAGAAGAACACCTCGGCGCTGGACATCCAGGGCGTGAAGTTCGATGCCGCCGGCCTCGGCCTCGACGCCGTCGAGGGCGGGTTCCAGTCGGACACCGATATCAACGCCGCCATCGAGCAGCTGTCCGAAGCCACCACCCAGCTGCGGACCCAGTCCTCGACCTTCGGCGCCAACCTGTCGATCGTGCAGAACCGTCAGGACTTCTCGAAGAACCTGATCAACATCCTCGACACCGGCGCCGCCAACCTCGTGAACGCGGACCTCAACGAGGAAGCCGCCAACTCGCAGGCCCTGTCGACCCGCAACTCCATCGCCACCTCGGCGCTCTCGCTGGCCAACACGGCCCAGCAGGGCATCCTCCAGCTCCTCCGCTAAGCGCGCGCACTTACGGGGACCGGCGGTCAGCGCCGGTCCCCGCCCCATCCGACGATCGATCCAGGCCCGTTTCCAGAAGGGATTCACCGCTATGGCCCTGCGCCTCGACCTCAAGCCCTACGAGGGTTTCCTCATCAACGGCGCGCTCATCCGCAACGGATCGCGGCGCTCCGACTTCCTCATCGAGACCCACTGCAAGTTCCTGCGCGAATCCGAGGTCATCAAGGAGAGCGAGGCCGATACGCCCGCGAAGATGCTCTGCGTCACCTTGCAGATCCTCTACCTCGCCGACGACCCGGCCGAGGCCGAGGACCTCTTCGCCCGCCAGGCCACCGAGATCATGCGGACGAGCCCGTCGCTCGCCCCCCACCTGCTCGCGATCCACGATGCGATCGCGGACCGCCGCCACCACGGAGCGATCAAGCTGGGCCGTGCCCTCGTGGTCGCCGAGCGGAGCCTTTCCGAGGCCGCGTGATCGATAAGGGTGCCGCGTGGCCAAGCTCCCTCATGCCGGCCGTCACGGCACAACCTCTCGCTTGTAGCGCGGCGGCCCGATGCAGGAATTCCCGGAACGGAGCATCGGCCTGACCGGTTGCCGCGACGCGGTGACGATATGCAGCGAGGCTGCCTCATGGCGCTTCGTCGAACCGGCAGATGAGAAAGGCTGGCGTTGTCCTCCACCGACGCGCCGATGCAGCGCAGGCCCGTAACCGGGCCAGAGCCCTGCTCACATCGCCCCTTCGTCGCGACGCTCGACCCTTCGCTGATCCCCGCCCATCGACGGCACGAGAGAAGTGGATCGTCGATCGGGAGTCTTCCTCTCGCCCCGACCCCGCCACCATCCGCCCCATGCCCGTTTTGACCGATTCGAGCGCTCTGGCACGCGCCGTGCTTTGTGGTTTTTGACCACTTTGACGGATACGTGGCTTTGGGAGTTTCGGGATGGCCGACGGGATGGATCGCAGGCGTTTTCTGCAAGGCAGTGCGGCACTGGCCGGTGTCAGCCAGATCAATCCGGACTTCCTGATCTCCTCCGCTTTCGCGCAAGGGGGAAAGCCGCTGGTATTCCTGTCCGCCGAGAACATCACCGGCAACTGGGATCCAACCGCTCACACCACGCTCTCGCAGAAGAACATCGAGGGATTCGTGATGGGCTTCCTCACCCGCACGCCGATGACGCTCGATGACCCGAGCAAGGTGGTCTACGAGCTCGCCACCGATATCCAGCTGATCGAGCCCACCCGCCTGCAGATCAAGCTGCGCAAGGGCATCCACTTCCACGACGGCAAACCGTTCAAGGCCGAGGACGTCAAGGCTACCTTGGAATACGGCTCGGGCAAGGACCGGCCGGCGCAATGGTATCCCGGCCCGACCGACACGCTGACCATCACGACGCCCGACGACGAGACCGTCATCGTCGACACGTCGAAGGGCGGCTATCCCGCCCATCTCTTCATCTTCCTGGCGTCGTTCCTGCCGATCATGTCGGCCAAGGACATCGCGGAAGGGCCGGGCGGCGCCCTGACCCGCCGGCTCAACGGCACGGGTCCGTTCCGCTTCGTCGAACAGCGCGGCAACAGCACCGTCCTCGCCGCCTTCGACGGCTACTTCAAGGGCAAGCCGGCGATCCCGGGCATCGACTTCACCTTCACCGGCGACTCAACCACCCGGATGCTCTCGCTGATGAACGGGCAGGCCTCGATCGTCGAACGGCTCGAGCCCGAGCAGGTCGAGACCGTGAAGGCCAACCCGAAGATCGCGATCAATCAGGTCGTCTCCGTCGAGAACAAGTATCTCTGGTTCCGCTGCTCCAAACCGCCCTTCAACGACGTGCGCGTCCGGATGGCGGCCTGCCACTCCATCGACCGGGCAATGATCGTCGAGCTTCTGGGTGCGGCCGGCCACGCATCCGCGAACTACGTCTCGCCCGTGAAATTCGGCTACGTCGATCTCGAGAACTATCCGGCCTACGACCCCGCCAAGGCGCAGGCGCTGCTGGCCGAGGCCGGCTTCCCGAAGGGGAAGGGGCTGCCGCCGCTCGAATACATCACGTCGGTGGGTTTCTACCCGAAGACCAAGGAATACGGCGAGGTCATCACCGCGATGCTCAACGAGCAGGGGTTCCCGGTGAGCCTCACCGTCCTGGAACCGGCGGCATGGAACGAGCGCCTCTACCATCGCCCCGGCGGCGGCCCGGGCCACATGGTCGATTGCGGCTGGTCCACGGGCTCGCCGGAGCCGGATCTGGTGCTGCGCACCCATTTCCACTCGTCCTCGCACCGGATCACCGGCATCGAGGACGCCGCGATCGACGCGAGCCTCGACAAGGAGCGGGCCGCGCCCACGCTGGAAGCACGCAAGGCGATCCTTCAAGACGAGACCATGCCGCTCCTCGCGGCGAAGGTGCCGGCTTTGTCGCTGTTCACCTCCGTGATGATCCACGCGATGCAGAAGGAGCTGCAGGGTCTCTATGTCTATCCCGACGGCTCCATCGACGCCTCCAAGACGGTCTGATCGACCAGCCCGATCCCATGCGCGTCGGGCGCGCGACACGGTCCGCTCCGGCGGGAGCCGTGTCGCGCCCTGCCGAACCCGTCACCGGACCTGCACCCGATGTTCGTTCTCAGTTTCCTCGCCCGGCGCCTCGCGCAGGGTGCGGTCATCATCTTCCTGGTCTCGCTGCTGATCTTCACGCTGCTTCGGGTCGTGCCGGGCGATCCCGTGCGGCTCATGGCCGGCGGCATGGCGCCCGAAGCCCTGATCGAGCAGATCGCCACCCAGATGGGTCTGCGCGATCCCATCCCGGTCCAGTTCGGACGCTACATGGTGCGCGTCGTCCAGGGCGATCTTGGCCAGAGCTTCGTGCGGCCGGCCAACGGCGCGTCGACCGGCGGCGCGACCTTCAACGACACCACCCGCGGCGAGCGGGCGAAGGTCCTGGACCTCATTCTCGATGCCCTGCCGATGACCCTGCAACTGGCGGCATTGGCCCTGCTCTTCGCCCTCGTTTTCTCCAGCCTTCTCGGGATCGCGGCGGGCCTGCGCCCGGGCGGCATCGCCGATAAGCTGGCTTTCACCGTCTCGTCGGTCTTCGTCTCACTGCCGAATTTCTGGCTCGGCATCGTCCTGGCGCTGTTGTTGTCGGTGAAGCTCGGCTGGCTGCCGGCGATCGGCTATGGCGGCTTCTCCTACACCGTGCTGCCGGCCCTGGTGCTCGCGGTGGAACTGTCGCCGGTGCTGATCCGGACTTTGTCGGGGGCCGTCGCCGCGCAGATGAGCGAATCCTACGTCGCCGTCGGCCATGTCCGCGGATTGTCGCCGAGCCGGATCGTCGCCGCCCATGCCCTGCGCAACGCCTCCGTCCCGCTGCTCAACCTGCTCGGGGTGCAGTTCTCCAGCCTGCTCGGCGGCGTGATCATCGTCGAATACATCTTCGATTATCCCGGTCTGGGGCTACTCACCATCAATGCGGTGCTGCAGCGCGACTTCCCGCTGATCCAGGGCATCGCGATCGTCACCAGCGCGATCTTCGTCCTCATCAATATCCTCGTCGATCTCGCCGCCACCTCCATCGATCCGAGGCTCGAATACTGATGAGCGCCCTCGACGCCACCCTGGTCGCCCAGCCATTGCGGGTCGACGTCGCCGCCTCCCGCTCGATCGGCCGGCGCATCCTCTCGCATGCCGGCCGCTCCACCGAGTTCCGCATCGGCTTCGCGCTGTTCACGCTCCTCGCCCTCGCCGCTGCCTTCTACCCCGAGCTCAGCGGCATCGATCCCTTGAAGATGAACGTGCGCGCGCGCCTGCTGCCGCCGCTGTTCGTCGGTGAGACCTGGAGCTGGGCCCACCCGCTCGGCACCGACCAGATCGGCCGCGACATGCTGGTGCGCAGCCTCGTCGGCCTGCGCTACTCCTTCCTGATCGGCGTTGCCTCGGTCGCCGTCACTCTCCTGATCGGTTGTGCCCTCGGCACGATCGCGGGTTATTTCGGCGGTCGCACGGATACGGTGGTGATGCGCATCACCGACGCGCAACTCTCGATCCCGATGATCATCTTGGCCATCGCGGTGCTCGGCGTCTCGCGTCCGACGATCCCGGCAATCATCCTAGTACTCGGTCTGTCGAACTGGCCGGTCTATGCCCGGGTGATGCGGTCGATGGTCATGGCCGAGCGTGGCCGTGAATACGTGCGGGCCGCGCAGGTCTCCGGGGCGACGCACCCGCGCATCATCCTCACCCTGCTGGTGCCCCTACTGGTGCCGCCGCTGCTCTTCACCTCGGTGCTCGACGTCGCCCGGATGATGATCTTCGAGTCGACGCTCGGATTCCTCGGTCTCGGCGTGCAACCGCCGACACCGACCTTCGGCAACATCATCGCCGATGGCCGCAAGTACCTCCTGAACGCCTGGTGGATCGCCACCATGCCGGGAGTCTTCCTGTGCCTTACGCTGACCAGCATCAACCTGATCGGCGCCGCCTTCGAGCGCGCGCGCAACACGATTCACGGAGGCGCCTGATGGGCCCCGTCCTCTCCGTCCGCGATCTGCGGATCGACCTGAGCCTTCCGGGTCGCGAGCGCCGTATCCTCGACGGCATCTCGTTCGACGTCGCGCCGCGTGAGATCGTCGGCGTGGTCGGCGCTTCCGGCGCCGGCAAGACGGTGCTGTCCCGGGCGGTGGTCAACTGGATCGCGCCACCCCTGGTCATCGACGCCGGCGAGGTTCGGTTCCGCGACCGCAACCTTCTCACGCTGCCCGCGCGCGAGATGCGGCGGCTACGCCGTGACATCGCCTATGTCGGTGCCAATCCCATGGGTGCGCTCGATCCGACCCTCCCGGTCGGGCGCCAGATCGTGGAGAAGATCCGGGCGGTGGCGCCGGAGGTGAATGCGGCCGAAGCACAGGACCGCGTGATCGCGATGCTCGACGCGGTGCGCATTCCCTCGGCGAGCGCGCGCTTTCACGATTACCCGTCGCAATTCTCCGGCGGGATGATGCAGCGGGCCCTGATCGTCGACGCCATGATCTCGAACCCGGCGCTTCTGGTCGCCGACAACGTGACCCAGCCCCTTGACGTCACCGTCGCCGCCCAGGTGATCCGCCTGATGCGCGAGCTGACCGAGGGGTTCGACACCGCGATCCTGTTCGTCTCGTCCTCGCTTCCCGTCGCCCGCGAGGCGGCGAGCCGTATCCTCGTCATTGATGAGGGCAGGCTGGTGGAGGAGCAGCCGACCGAAGCGCTGATCGCCGCGCCCCGCCATCCCTATACCCGCGAACTCGTGGCGCAGATCCCTGCGATCTGGAGCGCGCGGCCGACGGTGCCGGCCATCCCGCGGAAGGCCGTAATGCCGGGCTCCGCCATCGTCAGCCTGCGGGACGTGTCGCAGACCTACCGGGTGAAGAAGCGCGGCAGCTTTGCCGGGACGAGCGCGCTGCGCGCGGTTCGCCACGTCACCTTCGACATCCACAAGGGCGACAGCTTCGCGGTGGTCGGCGAATCCGGCTGCGGCAAGTCCACCCTGATGCGCCTGCTCAGCCGCCTGGAGCGGCCCAGCAGCGGCGAGGTCCTGTGTGAGGGGAGGGACATTGCAGGGCTTTCCGGGTCCGAGCTTCTCGCCTTCCGGCGCAAGCTTCAGCTCGTGCTCCAGGATCCGTTCGACTCGCTGCCTCCGCGCACGGGCATCGGTGCGATGCTCGAAGCGCCCCTGCGCACTCATGGCTGGCGCGACGGCCGGCGTATCCGCGACAAGGTACGGGACGTCATGAACGATGTGGGGTTGCCCGTCTCGCTCTACGACCAGTTGCCGCTCGGGCTTTCCGCCGGGCAGCGCCAGCGCATCAACGTCGCCCGCGCCATGGTGCTCGACCCGGAGATCCTGCTCATGGACGAGACCCTCTCGGCCCTCGACCAGACGGAACAGTTCAAATTGCTGGCCTTGTTCGACACGCTCCAGCGCGCGCACGGCCTCACCTACATCTACATCAGCCACGACCTCGCCATGGTGCGCAAAGCCTGCAACCGTATCGCCGTGATGTATCTCGGCGAGGTCGTGGAACTCGCCGATAACGAGCGCCTCTTCTTCGATCCCGGCCATCCCTATACGCGGACCCTGCTGTCGGCGATGCCGACCCTGGAGGAGCGGCGCTACCGGCCGGAGGATTGCCTCCTCGAGGGCGAGCCCCCGAGCCCGATCGACCTGCCGACCGGCTGCTCGTTCCGGTCACGCTGCCCGCAGGCATTCGAGACCTGCGTCACCCTGAGCCCGCACCTCGGCGTGCGCGGATCGCGCGATCTCGCCGCCTGCCATCTCGAGACGGATCCCGCCCCGAACCGTGTCGCCGGACTCGTCTGATGCACGGCTTGTTCCTTCGGCGGGTCCATCTCCCGGTCGGCGTCGGGACCGGGGCACATGGCCCCGGATCGGCGGCAAAGGAGGGAATGCATGCGATGGGGATCACCGGGCGTCGCCTCGATCTCGTCCTCGATGCGCTCGAACGCGACGGGCGGGTGACCGTGAAAGACCTCGCGACCCGGCTCGCCATCAGCACCGAGACCGTGCGGCGCGACCTGCGCGACCTCGAACTGCGTGGCCATGCGCGGCGGGTCTATGGCGGGGCCGTCCTCGACCGGAGAGAGAGCGACAGGCCCTTCGATGAACGTGTCCGGGTCGCCGCCCGGGAGAAGGCGCGGATCGCAGAGGCCGCCCTGCCACTCGTCGAGGACGGCATGACCGTCTTCATCGATGCGGGCACCACGACACTGGCCTTCGCCCGCAAGTTGCTGGGCCGGCGCATCCGGGTCCACACCAACTCCATCGACATCGCAGCGATTCTGGCGGGCGATCCCCAGGCGCAGGTCACCGTGCTGGGCGGAGACATGAAGCCGGACTACAGGGCCCTGTTCGGCCATCGCACGCACGCCGTCCTGCGCGAGCACATCTACGACGTGGCGATCATGGGCATCGTCACCGTGCATCACGCGCATGGGTTCATGGATCTGGGCGAGGACGAGGCGGTCCTGCGCCGTTTCGCCGTGGAGCGCACGCGCCACTCCGTCATCCTGGCCGATTCCTCCAAGTTCGGCCGGCTCGGCACGATCCGCACCTTCGGCCTCGACGCCGTCGACACCCTCGTCACCAACGCCCCTCTCACGCGCGATATCGCGCGGGCCTTTCAGCGCACACGAGTGGATGTGATCCATGCCTGAGACGACCTCACCCTCTTCCGTACGGATCGACCCCGCGCGCCTCCAGGCCATGATGGAGGCTGTCTCCGTTTTCGGCGGCGGAGCGGACGGCTCCATGACCCGCCTGACCCTCTCGCCCGAAGACGGACAGGCGCGCGACTGGCTCGCCACGTGGTTCCGCGAGAACGGCTTCACGAGGAAGGTCGATCCTATCGGCAATCAGTTCGGTCGCCTCGATCTGGCCGGCGCCAACGCCCCCGTGGTGATGGTCGGCTCCCATATCGACAGCCAGCCCAATGGCGGCCGTTTCGACGGCGCACTCGGTGTGATCTCCGCCTGCGAGGCCATCCTGGCGGTCCGCGAGAGTCTGGAAAAGAGCGGCGGCCGGTCCGCCTGCAACTTCGTGGTCGCCAACTGGACCAACGAGGAAGGGGCTCGCTTCCAGCCGAGTCTCCTCGGCAGCAGCGTCTTCACGGGAGCGGCGGACCTGGCCTGGGCCCTCGACCGGCGGGACGGGGCGGGGATCTCGGTCGGCGAAGCTTTGGAGAGCATCGGCTATGCCGGGACCGACACCGTTCCGATTCCAGACGCCTATCTCGAGTTGCACATCGAAGGCGAGTCGGTCCTCGAGCGGGAAGGGCTGCGGTTCGGTGCCTTCACGCGGTTCTGGGGAGCCGTGAAGTATCGCCTCGCCTTCCTTGGGCGGCAGGCCCATACCGGGCCGACCCCGATGGCGGCGCGCCACGACGCTCTCCTGGCCGGGGCCTATGTCATCACCGACCTCAAGGCGCTGGCCGGGGAATTCGGGCTCGACCTGCACACCTCCGTCGGCCGGATGGAGGTGTATCCGAACTCGCCCAATACCGTTCCGAGCGAGGCCGTGCTGTTCATCGAGCTCCGTTCCGGATCGCAGGCGATCCTGGCCGAAGCGGAGACGCGGCTGCTGGCGAGCATCGAGGCGGCAGCCGCACGGGCCGAAGTCGGGCATGAGATCCGCTCCATCGACCGCCGCGCGGCCGGACGGATGTCGCCCGGTCTCGTCCACCTCGCCGAGCGCGCGAGCGACGCCAACGGCGCCCCGGCCCGATCCCTCGACACGATCGGCGGCCATGATGCGATCAGCCTCGCGGCGGTGTGTCCCTCCATCGTGCTGGCCGTCCCCAGTGTCGGCGGCGTGATCCACCACCCGACCGAGTTCACCACGCCGGAGGATCATGCCTTCGGCACGCAAGTCCTGGCGGATATGCTCCTTATCCTGGCCAACGAGGGCCTATCGGTCCTCGAAGTGGAGAAGGAGCGTCGGTGAAAGCGCTCGGCATGCCGGCGGATACGCAGGAACGCCTTGCCGAAGCGGCCCTTGCCGCCGCGCCGATGCTGGCGGGGAGGGCGGTCCATTATCGGGAGGCCGTGCCGGGGGTCGCCTCGCCGTCCTATCACGGCGTCGAATCGACCTCGTACCTCGTCGGCGAGGCCGTGGATGCGGCACCTCGCTACTTCCTGAAGGTGGGGGAGCGAGCGGCCGCGGCCTTGCTCGATCCCTCCGCTGCCTTCCGGGCAGCGCAACGGATCGCCTCCCTGGGTCTTGCGCCTCGCCCCCTCCACTTGGCCGAGGCGGAGGGCGCGATCCTGTTCGAGTCTCTCGGCCCCGAATGGCGTCCCGCTACCCTCGACGCGTTGCGCCGGCCCGAGCGCATGATCACGGTCTTCGAGGCCTTCCGGCGCATCGGTGCCGGCGAACCGTTCGAACGTCGCTGGAGCGTCTTCGAGGCGATCCGCGGGCTTCGCGCATTCCTCGGCGAGGAGGCCGACACCCTGCCGCAGGATTCCTGGTTCCTGTTCGATTGGGTCGACGCCATCGAGGCGGCGCTGACAGCCGCCGGAACCGAGATCCGTCCGGCCCATGCCGACCCCCATGCCTCGAACCTGCTGTTCTCCCCGGACAGCGCGCTCCGGCTCGTGGATTTCGACATGGCCTGTGACACCGACCCCCATTACCAGCTCGGCGCCTTTCTCAACGAGGCCTGCCAGTTCGACGCCCAGATGAAGCCTGCGATCGAGATGGCGGAAGGGGCTTACCGCGACGCCATCTTCCACCGTTGCCGGGCCTATGCCGCCGCCGACGATCTCCATTGGGGCCTCCGGGCCCTGGCTATGGACCGCCTGTCACCCCGTCGCGCCCTGGAATTCCGCAAATATGCGGCCTGGCGCTTCCTGCGGTGCCGGATGCGGGTCTGTGGACCGGGTTTCGAGGAAAGCCTGAGATCCCTGTGACGAGGCGAGCATGATATCCCTGGGCGGCGGCACCACCGATACCGAACGCGCCTTCGAGGCCATTCTCCGCTCGGTCGCGCCATGGCAGGGACGCCCCATGCGCTATCGCCAGGTCCTGGGCGGCATCAGCAACATGAATTGGCGCGTCGAGATCGATGGCGAACCGCATGCCTATTTCGTGAAGATGCCCGGTCGCGGAACGGAAATGTTCATCGATCGCGCCGCCGCCCGCGCCGCCAGCCGGCAGGCCGAAGCGATCGGACTCGGGCCCCGTACCTTCGATCATCTCGACGCACAGGACATCGAGATCGCCGAGTTCGTCGATGGCCGACGTCCCTCGACCCACCGCGACTTCGCCGACCCCGCCCTGCGGGCCGAGGCGATGGGCGTCTATCGCCGATTCCACGCAGCGCCGCTGCTGCCCCTCACCAAGACCGTGTTCGACATGATCGCCGAACATGACCGGCAGGTGGCCGAACTCCAGGCGCCGATGCCGCCCGATCATGTGTGGCTGACGCGCCAGACGCGCTTGGCGCAGTCGGCGCTCGAAGCCTCCGGTCTCGATCTCGTACCCTGTTTCAACGATCCGATGCCGGGCAACTTCCTCATTGGCGAGGATGGCTCCATCCTGCTGATCGACTTCGAATACGCCTCCAACAACGATCGCCTCTACGACCTCGCGATCTGGAGCGGAGAGATGTTCTTCCCCGAGAGCGTCGATCGCGAGCTGATCGAGGCGTATTTCGGGCGCTACGACGAGGCATCGTTCGCCCGCCTGATGGTGCACAAAGCACTTGCCGACGTGAAATGGTCGACCTGGGCGATGGTGCAGAACACCATTTCCACCCTCGATTTCGACTTCTACAAATACGGAATCTGGAAACACATGCGGGCCCGCTCGATCATGAACGATCCGCGCTGGCCGATCTTTCTGAAGGCGCTCTGATCACTGGGCTTCATCGCCGCAGCGCCGAGACGATCGTCTCGGCGAGCGAACCCGGCGATGCCATGCGACCTCATGCGTCGGATTCGATCCGTACCTGGATATCGCCCCCCTTCCTGCGGGTCGGGTAGGTGCGGAGGTCGCGAAAGAACCATCCCGGCGAGACGGCACCATCCGTCAGCGCGAACCATGCCGCGTGCCTTGGGCAGAACAGGCGTCCCCCGGAGCAATGGCCGAGGGCGAGATCCGCCCCTTCATGCGGGCAGGCCCGTTCCGCCGCGAAGATGCCGTCACCGTCCCGCACGAGCACGAGATGGCGCCCGGCGACGAAGACGGGGAGAATGGCCCGGCCGTCCAGGGCCCCGATCCGGCAGGCATGGATCCAGGCCCCGCCTTCAACCGCCGAGATAGGCTTGGCGCACATGCGGGTCCGCGATCAGCGTAGAGCCCGGCCCCGCCAGTACGATGCGGCCGGTCTCCAGCAGGTAGGCGTAGTCGCAGAGTTCGAGAGCCGCGAAGGCGTTCTGCTCCACGAGGAGGACCGTGGTGCCAGTGTCGCAGATCGCCCGGATGACGGCGAACATGCGCTCGACGATGTTGGGGGCGAGCCCCAGCGAAGGCTCGTCGAACAGGACGAGCCGGGGGCGGGACATCAGCGCACGGCCGATGGCCAGCATCTGCTGCTCGCCCCCCGAAAGGGTGCCGGCAGCCTGGTGCTTGCGCTCGGCGAGGCGCGGGAACTCGCCGTAGATGCGCGCGAGATCGGCGGACACCCCGGGCGGATCGCGCCGCAGGTAGGCGCCCATGGCGAGGTTCTCCGCGACGCTCATCTGCGGGAACACCCGCCGCCCCTCCGGGCAATGGGCGATGCCCTGGGCCAGCACCTTGCGCGGGTCGGTGCCGGTGATGTCCCGGCCGGCAAAATGAATGCTGCCCGAGCGCGCTGGGATCAGTCCCGAGACGGCCCGGAGCGTCGTCGACTTGCCGGCGCCGTTGGCGCCGACCAACGCCACGAGCTGTCCCTCCTCGACCTTGAGCGAGAGCCCCTTCAGGGCCGTCACCGTGCCATAGCCGCAGACGAGATCGCGGATCTCAAGCATCGATCGTCTCCCTGGCGGCCTGTGCGGCTTCGCGGGCGGCACTTCCCTGGCCGAGATAGGCCTCGATCACGGCCGGATCGGATCGGATCGCCGCCGGCGGCCCCTCGGCGATGAGGCGGCCGTAATTCAGCACCACGATCCGGTCGGACACTTCCATGACCATCGGCATGTCGTGCTCGACGAGGAGGATGGTGACGCCGCGCTCGCGGATCGAGCGGATCAGACGCACGAAGACCTGGGTCTCGGAGGCGTTCATGCCCGAGACCGGCTCGTCGAGGAGCAGCATGGCAGGCTCGGTGGCCAGCGCCAGCGCGACCCCGACGAGGCGTTGTTCGCCATAGGCCAGGGACCCGGCTTTCTCCTGGGCCCGGCCGGAGAGCCCGACCCAGTCGAGGAGTTCACGGGCCCGGTCTCGCAGAGCCGCCTCGCCGGTGCGGTCCCGCCCGAGCAGCGTGTCGACCAGTCGCGCGCGGCCCCGCCGATGCAGGCCGATCATCACATTGTCGAACACGGTGTCGTCGGGGAACACGCTCGTACGCTGGAACGTCCGACTCAGGCCGAGACGGACGATCTCGTGCGGCTGCAACCCCTGGAGGCTGGTGCCGCGGAACCGGACCTGACCCTGGCTGGGCTTCAGGAAGCCCGTCATCACGTTGAAGGCCGTCGTCTTGCCGGCCCCGTTCGGGCCGATCAGGCTGACGATCTCGCCGGGATGGACGTCGAAATGCAGGTCGGCGATGGCGACGAGGCCGCCGAAGCGCACGCCGACATGGTCCACCGACAGGATGGGAGCGCGGATCTCGCTCATGGCCTGGCCTCCACGGGCATCCGGGCGGTTGCACCACCGGGCGCGTGACGGCGCGTGGCGAGACGGGCGAGGCCCGGCACGATACCCCGGGGCATGACGAACTGGATCACGATCAGCACGAGGCCGAACACCATCCATTGCGCCTCCGGCACCATGACCGGCCGCAGGGCGACGGGAAGCAGGCCGAAGATCAGGCCGCCGACGACGGGGCCGAGCAGCGTGCCCTTGCCGCCGCCCACCACCATGATGACCATGGTCACCGTGGTGGAGAACAGGAACACGTCGGGATCGATGATGCGCAGGTAATGGGCGTAGAGGCTGCCGGCCGCCCCCGCCATCGCCGCCGAGATCACCGCCGCGAGGGTCAGGGTCCGGGTGGCGTTGATGCCGACCGAGAGGGCCAGGGACTCGTTCTCCTTCAGGCCCCGCATGGCCCGTCCGAAGCGCGAACGCACGAGGCGGGCGATGAGGGCGTAGCAGAGCGTGCCAACCACGAGGACGAGGTAGTAGTTCTGCAGCTTCGTGCGCAGGGTGACGGAGCCGAGGCCGGGCAGGGCGAGGCTGAAGGGTGGGATGCCCGTCAGCGCCAGGGGGCCCTGCGTCAGCTCCACCCAGTTGAGGGCGACGAGCCGCACCACCTCGGCGAAGGAGATCGTCACGATGACGAAATAGGCACCCCGCACCCGGAAGGAGAGGCGGCCGACGAGGTAGCCGCAGGCGGCCGTCGCCAGCACGGCGAGGCCGAAGCCCACCACAGGCGGCCACGGCTCGTGTACGATGCGAAGGCCCCAGAGCAGCTCCACGTCGAAGCCGAGGCTCGTAAGGGCGCTGACATAGGCGCCGATGCCGAAGAAGGCGATGTGCCCGAGGCTGAGCTGCCCGGTGAAGCCGAGCAGCAGGTTCAGGCTCATGGCCGCGATGGTGACGATGCCCGTCGTGATCAGCGCGTTCAGCAGGTAGGGGTTGTGGCCCAGCGCGAAGGGCAGGGCGGCCAGCGCCGCCAGGAGGGCGAGAGCGGGGAGGTGCCGGGTCATCCGATACGCTCCGCCTTGGCGAAGAGGCCGGTCGGCTTGAAGATCAGCACCGCGATGATGATCAGGAAGCCCATGGCGTCCCGATAGCCAGACGAGATGTAGCCGGCGCCCAGTTCCTCGGCCAGCGCCAGGATGAAGCCGCCGATGGCCGCCCCGGTGACGTTGCCGAGCCCGCCGAGAATCACGATGGCGAAAGCCTTCAGCTCGGCCATGCCGCCCATCTGCGGGAACACCACATAGACCGGCCCAAGGAGCGCGCCGGCCGCTGCCGCGAGGCTGGAGCCGACGGCGAAGGTCGCGGTGTAGACGAGCCGCACGTTGACTCCCATCAGCGAGGCGGTGTCATGGTCCTGGAAGGTCGCCCGCATGGCCAGCCCGAGGCGGGTCCGGTTGATGAGCCAGTAGGTCAGCCCGATCAGCGCGAGAGCCGCGCCTAGTACGAACAGCCGCAGCCACGACACCGAGACGGGTCCGAGTTGGAGGGGCGCATCCGGGAACGGCGTCGGGATCGATTTCGCGACGCCGCCGAACAGCCAGAGCGTGCCCGATTGCAGGACGATGCCGGCGCCGATCATCACCAGCATGGTCGTGTCCATGTCGGCGCTGCGTAAGGGCCGCAGCAGCACGAGGTCGAGGATTGCGCCGAGCAGGAGGCCGCCGAGGATCGCGGTCGGCAGAGCGGCGAAGAAGCCGAGCCCGAGGGCGGTGACGGCGAGGTACATGACGTAGGCGCCCACCGTGTAGAGGGCGCCGTGGGTGAAGTTCACCACGTTCATGATGCCGAAGATCAGGGTCAACCCGATGCCGAGCAGGGCATAGGTTCCCCCCAGGACCAGGGTGTTGAGGAGGTGCTGCAGGAATTCGGTCATCGAGGCCTCGCCTGTAAGCAGGTGATACGGTCGTCGGCTGAGCGTCAGTGCAGAGTCAGCGAGCTTGGCGCGGGTCCCTGTCCGTCAGCGTGACGGCAATTGCGCGGGATGGGCGGCCCTCCTCCCCCTTGTGGGGAGGAGTTGGAGGTGGGGGTGGTTGAGCGACCCTCAGCTCGCGGGGGCTAGCGGAGCCACCCCCACTCCTAACCTCTCCCCACAAGGGGGAGAGGGACGCGCTCTGCCTGCAAAAACAGATGGGGGAATCCAGTAGCCCTAAGGAGAAGAGCCTGTTCCGCATGTGTTACCCGAGGGGTGCGAGCCGGGAGGCTTGCGCGCGGCTAGAGTTCGGGCACCACGACCTTCCCGCCGTCGATCTTGACGAGGTAGACGTCGGGCTTGCTCTGGCCGCTCTCGGACCCGGCGGGGCCGGCCTTGGCGAAGCGGATCTGTCCGTTGAGGCCGGTGAAATCGACCGACCAGAACCCCTTCTTGATCGAGGCCGCATCGGCGGCGCCGCCCTTTTCGATGGCCGCCGCGATGGCGCGGATGCCGTCGTAGCCCCGGAAGCTCTCGGTGACGCCGGCGAACTCGAAGCCGCGCTTCTTCCATTCGCCGATGAAATAGGCGGTGGCCGCCGGGTTCGGGGTTTTGTCCGGGTACCAGGGCAGGAAGGTGGTGAGATGCATCGTCCCCTCGGCGGCGTTGCCCGCCTGGGCGATGATCTGGTCGGGGTTCTGGGAGCCGCCGGTGGTGATGATCCGCTTCTTGAGGCCGAGCGCCGCCATCTGCTTGAACAGAAGCGTCAGCTGGTCGACGGCGGCCGTGATCATGATCGTGTCGGCATCCGAGCCCTTCAGCTTGGACAATTGAGCGCTCATGTCCTGCGCGCCCTGGTCCATGGTCTCCACGAGGCCGACCGTGACGCCCTTGCCCTTGAGCATCTTGCCGAAATCGGCCGCCGCCCCCCGGCCCCAGTCGTTGTTGATGGCCAGGAAATCGACCTTCTTCAGCCCGAGCTTCTCCACCATCGGCGCGAAGGCCTCGGCTTCCAGGGCCGAGGGCGGCGAGATGCGGAAGACGTACGGATTGCCCGAGGTGGTGATCTTGCCCGACGACGACGTCTCCACCAGCATCGCGGTCTCGTAATCGGCGAGCTTGGGCATCACCGCGAGCGTCAGGCTCGAACCCCAGGCCCCCATGAGCACCGGGGTCTTGTCGCTGGTGATGAGTTTTTCAGCCACCGCCGCTGCCTCGGTGGGGTTGCTCTTGTTGTCCTCGACGACGAGTTCGAGCTTCTTTCCCAAGACACCGCCCTTGGCGTTGATTTCGTCGGCGGCGATCCGGGCGCCGTTGACCACGTAGGTGCCCGACGCCGCGAACGGCCCGGTGAGGGGCTCGTTGACGCCGATCCGGATCGCCTGCGCGTGGGCTACCCCCGCCGACAGGACGAAGGCGAGGGTCAAGGCGGGAATCGTGTGGCTGCGCGTCATGGTGGTCTCCGGTCTTGAGCAGGATCGCGGGGGGAGGCGACGGTCAGGGACGGCGGCCCCATGCGGCGAGACGCCGGCGCAGGGAGGTCGTCAGCATCGTGAGGAGCAGGCGCAGGGGGTTGAGGCCCGTGGCAGCCGGGGCCGGCGCACCGGAGAGGCGGGCTTCGAGGTTCGCGGCGAAGTCGGCCCCGAGGCGTCCGGCGAGGTCGCGCACGAGCCCCGGCCGCCCGAACTGCGCCAGCGGCCCCTTGAGGGTGTAGCCGACGGCGAGATCGATCCGGGCGGTACCGGGGGTCTCGCCCGGTCCGACGCGGTAGCGGATCTCGCCCTGGGTGGCGGAGCGGCCCCCCGCGTCGCTGCCCGCGCCGAGGATGCGTCCCGTGCGGGCCGCCTCATCGCGAAAGATCCGGGCGCGGCCGCGAAAGCGCGCGGCGATCGGCCCGATCCGCACCTGAAGCGCGCCCTCGACCGCGTCCGGGTTCGGCTGGCCCGTCAGCATGGCGCCGGGCAGGCAGGCGGCCACGGCCTCGACGTCGCCGAACAGAGCGAAGACGGTGTCGGGCGGGTGCGCCACGGTGAAGGACTGGTCGAACCGGTGGGCCGGCACGAAATCGCCGTCGAGATCGGCGATCGACGGCGCGGTCTCGGCCTGTGCGACGGGGCGCAGGGGCGTGCGGGCCGCATCCGATGCAGTGCCGGACGACGTGCCGAGGCGCGCGCCGACGGGGCCGAGGCCGCGCTGTCCGCCGGTCGTCGGCCCGATACCGCGGGCGCGGCGCTCGGCGATGACGCTACGGACCGCCCGGACGATGCCGACATAACCGGTGCAGCGGCACAGGTTGCCCGAGAGGCCGGCGCGGATGCGGCGCTCGTCGGCGTCCGGCAGGCGCAGGACGAGATCACGGGCGGCGATGAGCATGCCGGGCGTGCAGTAGCCGCACTGGAGGGCGTGCTCACGGTTGAAGGCGGCGCGCAATTCACCGGCGACCGGGTCGTCGTCGAGGCCTTCGATGGTGGTGATGTCGGCCCCCGCGCAGGCCCCCGAAACGGTCAGGCAGGCGCGGGCCGGCTCGCCGTCGAGCAGCACCGTGCAGGCCCCGCAGATTCCGTGCTCGCAGCCGAGATGGGTCCCGGTCAGGTCGAGGGTGTCGCGCAGGACGTCGCCGAGATGCGTGCGCGGCTCGGCCCGCAGGCTGCGCGCACGACCGTTTACGGTGAAGTTTAGCGGCAGGCGGTCGTCGCGAAGGGCTGACGCGGCGGTGCTCATGCGGCCTCGCTGACAGTAGGTGTGAGGGAGGGCGGCGCGGCGGCCGCCTGGGCAATGGCGCGGCCCAGCACGGTGACGTGGACGTAACGGTCGACGGCGTCGGTCATCCCGGCCTCGCGCAGGCGCGCATCGGCGGCCCGGGCATCGAAGCGTTCGGCGAAGTCGGGACCGATCCGGCCGCCGAACAGGTCGGATGCGTCCGGGATCACGAGGGGCGCACGCTCGATGGCGCCGATCACCACACGGCCGCGCCCGGCATGGGGCTCGATCCGTACGGCCCCGATGGCGTGGGCGAACTCGCCGATCTTGGAGCAATGCTTGACGTAGCCCCAGGCAGTGCCGGGAGGGAGGGCGGAAATCCGCACGGCGACCAGCATCTCGCCGGGCGCCAGGGCCACGTCGAGGGCGCCGGTGACGAAGTCCTCCAGGGCCAGCCGGCGGCGACCGGATGTCGAGGCCAGCTCGACTTCGGCGCCGAGCGCGATCAGCGACGTGACCCAGTCGGCGGCCGGATCGGCATGGACGAGGGAGCCGCCAATGGTGCCGCGATTGCGCACCGGCCGGTAGGCGATGGCCATCGCCACCCGCGCCATGACGCCGCCCGTGAGGTCGGGGACGCGCCCGTCCTCGATATCCGCATGGGTGATGCAGGCGCCGAGCACCAGGGTCTCGCCTTCGACCGAGGCCCGACGCAGCTCGGGGATGCCCGTGATGTCGAGGACGAGGTCGGGTTCGACGAGGCGCAGGTTCAGCATCGGTCCGAGGGATTGCCCCCCGGCCATCAGCTTCACGCTGCCCTCGGCGGTGGCGAGCCGGGCGAGCAGGGCGGACAGATCGCCGGGGCGCTCATAGGCGAAGCGGGCGGGTTTCATGCGGCCTCCCGGCTGCGGGCAGAGGCCGCGTCGCGAGCCTCCAGCACGGCCTCGACGATGCGGTGCTGGCTCACCGGCGCATGCAGCATCGCCACACCGAGGGGACGCAGGGCGTCGTTGATGGCGTTGGCGAGCGCAGCCGGGGGCGCGATGGCCCCGCCCTCGCCGATCCCCTTCACGCCGAACTGCGTGTAGGGGGAGGGGGTCTCCATGTGGTCGATGCGGGGTTCGGGCACCTCCGCCGGCCCCGGCAGGAGGTAGTCGGCGAAAGTGGAGGCGAGGGGCTGGCCCCGGGAATCGAAGCGCATTTCCTCGTAGAGGGCCGTGCCGATGCCCTGCGCGAGGCCGCCATAGATCTGGCCGTCCACCACCAGCGGGTTCACGAGGGTGCCGCCATCCTCGACGATGACGTAGTCGAGGATTTCCACCGCCCCGAGATCGGGGTCCACGGCGACGAGGGCCGCGTGGGCCGCGTACGAGAAGGTGCCGGAATCGCGTTGCGGCTTATAACCGGCGGTGACTTCGAGGCCGCCCGGATTCACGTCCAGGCTCAAATCCTGCGGGCGCCGGTACCAGGTGTGGGCGATCTGCGCGAGGCCGACATCGCCCGAGGGAGCGACGACGCGGCCCGCCTCGAAACGGCAGTCCGCCGGGTCGGCCTGGAGCAGGTGCGCCCCGATGCGGAGCGCCCGCAAGCTGAGTTCGCGGCAGGCCGCCGCCACGGCGCCGCCCGCCATCACCATCACGCGCGAGCCCCAGGAGCCGGTGGAATACGGCGTCATGGCAGTGTCGCCATGGACGAGGCGCGTGCGGGCCACCGGAACGCCGAGGATCTCGTGCGCCACCTGCGCCAGGGTCGTCTCCAATCCCTGCCCGTGCGAATGGGCACCGATCCGGAGTTCGAGGCCGCCATCGGGGGTGAGGCGCGCACCCGCCTGCTCGTGGCCCGGCACCATGGGGATGCCCCAGCCGGAATAGACCGAGGTGCCGTGGGCCGCCTGCTCGCAATAGATCGAAAGCCCCAGGCCGATGCGGCGCCCGTCGGGCTCGGGAATCCGCTGGCGCGCCCGTACGGCGTCGACATCGATGGCTTTCAGGGCGCGTCTCAGCGCCTGCGGGTAGTCGCCGCTGTCGAAATGCTTGGCGGTGATGTTGTCGAAGGGCATCTGCTCGGCCCGCACGAGGTTCTTCTCGCGCACCGTCCAGGGCTCGAGGCCGGCCTCGGCCGCCACCGCGTCGAGGATGAGCTCCATGGCGAAACACACGCCGGTCCGGGCGACGCCGCGATAGGGCAGGATCGGGCACTTGTTGGTGGCGACCGACCAGGTCCGGCAGCGATAGGCCGGGAAGTCGTAAGGGCCGGGCAGGATGCTGGCCACCTGCGCCGCCTCCAGACAGGCGGAGAACGGGTAGGCCGAATAGGCCCCGGAATCGACGGTGGCCTCGCAATCGATGCCCCGGAGGGTGCCGTCCCGCTCCGCATAGGCGGTGATGCGGTAATGGTGCTCGCGGCAATTGGCGTTTGCGGTGAGGTGTTCGCGCCGGTCCTCCAGCCAGCGCACGGGGTGGCCGACGCGGAGCGCCAGCCAGGCGAGGCAGACATCCTCGGCGAGCAGGATCGCCTTGTAGCCAAAGCCGCCGCCGACATCGGGCGAGACGATGCGCAGGCGCCCCTGCTCGATCCCGAGACATTCGGAGAGGCCGTTGCGCACGATATGCGGCATCTGGCTCGCCGTGTGGACCACGAGCTGGTCCATGCGGTGGTCGAGATGCACCACCGTGCCCCGCCCCTCGATGGGCGCCATGCACTGGCGTCCGGTGGAGATGGTCCGCGAGACCTTGATCGGGGCATCGAGCGCCGCGGCGAAGTTCACGTCGACCAGGGTCTCCAGGTAAACGTTGTCGCCCCAATGCTCGTGGACCAGGGCGGAGCCGGGCTCGCGGGCGGCAAGCATGTCGTGCACGGCCGGAAGCTCTTCGAGGTCGAGGACGATGGCGGCGGCGATGTCCTCGGCTTGCGCTCGCGTCGGCGCGAGGCAGATCGCCAGCAATTCGCCGACCTGCCGGACCTTGTCCTTGGCGAGGACCGGCTGCTCGGAGACCTTGAAGCCGGCGAGCCCCGAGACGGACCGGATCGGCTGCACGTCCGCGAGGTCGGCCGCCGTGAACACGTGGTGGCGAAACGCCTCCGGTACGTGGATCGCCCGGATGCGGGCATGCGCCAGGGGGCTGCGCACGAAGGCGACGTCCTGCAGGCCGGGTAGGCGCAGGTCGCCGACATAGTGTCCGCGCCCGCGCATCAGGCGGTCGTCTTCCTTGCGGGGCAGGCGTGCGCCGACGCCCTCGGTGAGCAGGATCGCGTCGCTCATGCGTGTCTCCCCTCGATGAGATCGATGGCGGCGCGCACCAGCATGCCGCCGGGACGACGCAGTTCGTTCAAGATCGAGAAGTGCTCGGCCCCCGCCGCGGGGACGAGCGGCCCCGGCGCGTGGTGGGCGCTGCGCAGGGCGTGGAAGTCGCGGGCGTCGTGGACGAGGGCCGGGCGCTCGGCCGTGCCGTAGGCGATGGCCAGGGGTTTCCCCACCACCGGCAGGCGCAGCGGCGACAAGGCCGCGACCTCAGCGTCGGTAAGGGAGAGGGCCTGGTTCAGCCCGGTGTCACGGATGGGCCCGAGTTCGTAGACGCCCGAAATCGCGAGCCCCGCCACCACGGCCGGGTGATGGAGCTGCATCGCCGCGAGATGCGCCCCCGCCGACCAGCCGGCGAGGACCAGCGGACCACTGAGGCCGTGCGCCGGCCCGTGCTCGGCCAGCCAGTCGATGGCCAGGCCGATCTCCTCGACGATTTGCGTCAGGCTCGCCTCGGGGGCGAGGGTGTGGCCGGGCATCGCCACGGACCAGCCGGCGGCGGCGGGGCCTTCGGCGAAGCAGGCGAACAAGTCAGGGGAATTGCGCTGCCAATAGCCGCCATGGATGAAGACGAGGCAGGGCGCCGCCGGGTTTGTCGCCGGATAGAGGTCGAGGGCCGTGCGGGGCGCCGACGCATAGGGGATGTCGAGGGCGCCCGGATGCGCAGCGCGGTAGGCGGCGGAGGCCGCGTTGCGCGCCGCGGCCTGGGCGGCGGCATCGGGCACCGCCGCGTTGTTGTCGTAGGCGGCATCGCGCGCTGCCCGGTCGAGGCGGGACCAATCGTGCCGGGGGTCGGGCGGCAGCGGGGACGGATCGGCCCTCATACGGTCGTCTCCTTGGGTGCCAGGGTCAGGCCGCGATGGCGCTGGGCAGGATCGGCGAGTCGGCGTCGAAGCGGCGGCCGGCGCGCAGGCAGAAGGCCGGCTGCAGCAGGCGCTGGGCGATGACCTGGGTGTCCTCGTTGTCGCGCAGGAGGAACCGGCCGCGATGGTCGTGCAGCACCGAGACGTCGGCGGCGAAGCCCGGCGTCAGGGCACCGATCCGGTCGGACAGGCCCAGCATCTCCGCCGGATGCTTCGTCACCATGGGGACGACCTGTTCGAGGCTGAGGCCCAAAGCCATCATCGAACTCATGGCCTGGGTCAGGCTGAAGCGGGCTTGGCCCAGGAAGGGGTGGTTCTCGTCGTCGTGGTGCTCGTCGGGCGTGCCCGCCGGCCGAGGCACCTCGGTGTTGTAGCCGTGCATGTCGGCGCCCAGCGTGTAGGGCACGACGCCCGCCGGCAGGGAGGCGCGGGCCACCCGATAGGAGAAGTGGCTGCCATGCCCGACATCGACCCGGAGGCCCGCATCCATCGCCGCCCGGATGATCGGGTGGACGACGCCCTCCTCGTTGATGAAGCCGCCGGGATGCCGGGTGAACGGGTGGGCGAGGAAATCCCCGGGACGCAGCAGCGGGATCACCCGCTCCATGATGGTGTTGGCGTCCTCGCCATTGGCGCCGTTCTCGGGCAGGCCCCAGAGCTGGCCGAAATGCACGTAGAGCGGCAGGTCGGCCCGGCGGCTGATCTCGGCCGCCATCTCCATCACCTTGATGCCCCAGCGGGCGAAGCCCCCGATCTCCGCATGGCCCTTGATGCCGCGCACGAGGTCGCGGTTCGCCACCGCCGACTTCACCGTGGCGTCGATGTCGACCCCGTCCGGGCTGTAGAGGTTCGGGTAGAAGTGACCTTCGAGGCCCCCGACCAGATAGGCGGAGAGGAAGGCGTAGATCCGGGTTTCGGCCTTCTCCGCGATGAAGTGGCGGAAGCCCGGCAGGGTCATGCAGGACGCGCCGCCCTGATCGATCACCGTGGTCACGCCCGAGCGCACACCGACCATGTCCGGCGGCAGTCCGAACCGGCCGGTAACGTATTGGTAGACGTGCCCGTGGGTGTCGATCATCCCCGGCAGGACGAGCTTGCCTGAGACGTTCACCACCTCGGTGGCGGCGGACGGTATGATGCTGTCCTCGACGGCGGCGATCCGCCCGTCGCGGATGGCGACGTCCTTGATGCCATCGATGCTAGAGGCCGGGCAGATGACCCGTCCGCCGCGCAGCAGCATGTCGTAGCGACCAGCGTCCATTCCGTCTCCTCCATCGTCGCGCGTCGGCCTTCGCCTTGCCTCGCACGGACGTGACCAAGGAAATGCGAAGTATGCTTCGTATATCTGCCTAGGCATGTTACGTGCCAGGAACCGTCCGGGCTTCGGATCGGGAGCGGGAGACGGGACGCAGATGAACGAAGGCGGGCTGGCTGAAGCGGATGCGGCGCCATCACCGGAGGCTCTTCAGCCCCTCGGAACGCCTTGGCTCCTGCCGGAACGGCCGGGTTTTCTGATGCGGCGGCTACATCAGATCCATGTTAGCCTATTTTCAGAGCGTTGTGGCGCTTTCCGCGTCACTCCCCTGCAGTACAGCCTGCTCTCTCTACTGGCAGAGCGTGAGGAAGCCGACCAGACAACCTTGGCCAATGCGGTCGCCCTCGACAGGACGACGACGACCGGCGCCCTCAAACGCCTGGAACTTCGCGGATACGTCGAACGCTCTGCTTCGCCGACCGACCGGCGTTCTCAACGCTGTCGCCTGACCCAGGCAGGCCGTGCCCTGCTGGGGCAGATGGAGACGGCCGCGCGTCAGGCCCATGACGCGACGCTCGAACCCCTTTCGGAAGAGGAGCAGGCGACACTGATCCGGCTCATGAAGAAGATCACCGCCGCCCATCAGCAACGTCGGGACGCGGACGGGCTCGTGAATTGAGCGGCCCCGCAGAGAAGCGCCCGCAGGCCTCCAGCGCGCAGGCGGGTGACCGCCCGACGATCATGCAGAATGCACTGTCTCGCATCGCGGTTGAACACTTGGAACGCGCTTCCGCGGCGGTTCCCCGACATGGCGAACCGCCGGTGGAGCGGCATCGTCCGCCGACACCCGAAACTGCGCATCCGCTGTAATCGTGCTCTTCAGGAAGGCCATGACGGCCCGGATGCGGGGCACGAATTGAAGATCTGCGTGAACGTTCAGCCAGAGTTCCCGGGTCGTGAAGGCGCTCCCGTGCAGAACCGGAACGAGGTCGTCACGGGCCGTCACCGCAAAGCTCGGCAGCAGAACGAGGCCGAGCCCTCCGAGTGCCGCGCTCTTCTGCGCGATCATGCTGGTGGAGCGGAACACCGTCCGGGGCTCGTCGAGCACGTCGTCCAGCCAGCGGACGCAATCGACCTGTATGAGATCCTCGACGTAAGAGACGAAGCGGTGCTCCTTCAGCGCCCATAGATCGACGGGGCATCCATGCCGCGCGAGGTAGCTCGGCGCCGCATACAGGCCAAGCCGGAACGCTCCGATCTGCTCCGAGACCAACCCTCTCCCCGGTGGCTTGAAGAAGCTGAGGAAGAGGTCGGCCTCGCGACGGTTGACGTAGACGGTCTGAGCCGAGGTCACGAGGTCGATCATCAAGTCGGGGTGGCGGTCTCTCAAGCTCGAGAGGCGCTCGGCGAGGTACAGGGAGGCAATGCCTTCCATCGTGGCGAGCCGTACGCGCCCCCCGATACGGCCATCGCCGGAATGATCCTCGTGCCGGAGGGAGATGACCGCGCTCTCGACCTGCTCGGCATGCTGGAGCATGCGCTGCCCCATATCGCTGAGACGGAGCCCCGACGGCACGCGCTCGAAGAGTGCGAGGCCGAGGACACTCTCCAGGTTCGCCAGCCTCCGGCTCACAGTGGATTGGTCGACCTTCAGGCGCTTGGCCGCGGCGGCGAGACTCCCGCCACGGGCCGCTCCCAGGAAGACCTTGATGTCGTTCCAGTCCAGGAGATCGAAGGTCTGCATGGTCGAAGCGGGCGCAAGATGTGCGCCAGTCGCCCCTGTGCGCCGGCCCGGACATCATCCCGGAGACATCCTGCAAGGCGCCTTGCAGAATTGCCCGCTTCGCAAGCCGATTCCACCACGTAACTTCGGCGTGGAAAGGGAAACCCCGATGCTTCCACGGTTCAAGGCCGCAGCAATTCACGCAGCACCCGTCTTCCTCGATGCCGCCGCGACCACCGCCAAGGCGGTCGCCCTGATCGAAGAAGCGGCCCGGGCCGGCGCCGCGCTGGTCGCCTTTCCCGAGACCTTCATCCCGGCCTTTCCGGTCTGGGCCGCCCTCTCGGCTCCCATCGACAACCACGATCTGTTCGCCCGCATGGCGGAGCAATCAGTCCTCGTCGACGGACCGGAGATCGCGCGGATCCGGCAGGCGGCGCGGGCAGCGGGCATCTTCGTATCGATCGGCATCAGCGAGCGCTCGCCCGCCAGCGTGGGCTGCCTTTGGAACGCAAACCTTTTCATCGGGGAGGATGGCACGATCCTCAACCACCACCGCAAGCTGATGCCGACCTATTACGAGAAGCTCATCTGGGCCTCGGGCGACGGGGCTGGGCTTAAAGTGGTGGAGACGGGGATCGGCCGCATCGGCCAGCTCATCTGCGGCGAAAACACCAACCCGCTCGCCCGCTATGCCCTGATGGCGCAGGGCGAGCAGTTCCACATCTCGTCCTGGCCTCCGGTCTGGCCGACACGTCGGCCGCAGGGCGGCGGCAATTACGACAACCTCGCCGCCAACCGCCTGCGCGCCAGTGCCCATTGCTTCGAGGCCAAGGCCTTCGGACTGGTCACGGCCGGCGTGCTGGACCGGGACGCCTACGACTTCCTGGCGGCGCGCGATCCGGGCGCCGCCGAGGTGCTCGACGGAACGCCGCGCGCCGCCTCGTTCTTCGTCGATCCGACCGGCACGCAGATCGGCGAGGCGCTGCAGGAGGAGGGGATTCTCTACGCTGAGATCGACCTCGACGCCTGCGTCGAGCCCAAGCAGTTCCACGACGTGGTGGGCTACTACAACCGCTTCGACGTCTTCGACCTCGCCGTGAACCGCCAGCGGCTCGCGCCCGCACAGTTCCGGGACGGTCCGGCGCTTGCGCCCGAGCCGCTGCCGCCTGTGGCGACCGGCGCGTGACTTGCTGACGCCAAGCCGACACGCCCCTGCATTCCTGATCCCGACCGAGTCCCAAGCACAGAAACCTTAGAGCACCCGAACAGCCCCCTCGAAGCCAGACCGGAGAGACCCCTGATGCTCGATCGTCGCACGCTCCTCCTCGCCGGTGCCGCCGGCCTGATGCTGCCGGACCTGCGCGGTGCCCGCGCCCAGAGCCCCGCCCAGATCGGCACCTTTCCGGAGGGGGTGGGCACGGATTCGGTGTTCGTGGGCCTCAACATGCCGTTGACCGGGGTGTTCTCCGGCGACGGCAGCGACCTCAAGCTCGGCTATGAGCTGGCCATCGCGCAGATCAACGCGGGCGGCGAGATCCCCGCTGCCTGGGGCCTCAAGGGCAAGGGCGTCCTCGGGCGCCAGATCCGCCACAAGATCGCCGACACCGAGGGCAAGCCCAACGTCGCGGTCCAGGCCGCGACCCAGTTCATCCAGCGCGACAAAGCCATCATGTTTCAGGGCTCCGTCAGCAGCGCCGAGGCCATCGCCCTGGAAGAGCTCGCGAGCCGCGACAAGGTCCTCTACATGGTCGGCATCGCCGGCTCGAACGACGTCACCGGCAAGAACTGCCAACGCTACGGCTTCCGCTCGCAGCAGAACGCCTACATGGCCGCCAAGGCCCTCGCGCCCGTCGTCGCGAAGGCATTGGGCAAGAACCTCAAGGCCGCCTTCCTCGTCCCCGACTATACCTATGGCCAGACGGTCTACGATTCCTTCTCAAAATTCTCGAAGGAGCAGGGCTGGACACAGGTGCTGAAGGAGACGGTGCCCCTGGGCACGGCCGATTACAGCTCGGCGCTTCTCAACATCGCCAACAGCGGCGCCGATGTCTTCGTCAACATCTGCTTCGGGTCCGACGCGGTGGCCTCCACGAAGCAGGCCGAACAGTTCGGCGTCCTCTCCAGCATGAAGCTCGTGGTGCCCAACCTCTCCTCCTTCCAGGACAAGGAGGTGGGGCCCGAGCTGATGCAGGGCGTCTACGGTTCCTGCGACTTCTGGTGGACGCTGGAGGACCGCTATCCCCTGGCCAAGACCTTCGTGGAGGCGTTCTTTGCCCGAAACAAGTACCGTCCGCGCTGGGGCGCCCACATCGCCTACATGCAGACCTACCTCTGGGCACTCTCGGTGGAGCGGGCAGGGGGGTTCAACCCTGTCGACATCATCAAGGTGATGGAGGGCTCGAAGTCCCAGCCCTACGAGACCACGATCGGCCGCGTCTATTACAGGGCAGAGGACCACCAGATGGTCCGGCCGATCCCGATCCTGCGCGGCAAGGCGCCTTCGGCCATGAAGGGCCCGGAAGATTTCTACGAAGTCGTCGATCTCGTCGACGGCGAGACGGTGATGAACCCGCCCGACCTGTTCGGGTGCAAGCTCGGCCCCTACACCTGAGGCACACGACCATGCCGAGCACCGCCGTCCTCCTTTCCCAGGCCTTCAACGGCCTCGCCCTCGGCAGCCTGCTGGCGCTGGTCTCCAGCGGGCTCACCATCATCCTGGGCACGCTGGGCGTGCTCAACTTCGCCCATGGCGCATTGTTCGCGGTGGGCGCCTACACCGCCTTCGTGATGATGCAGGCGACGCACTCCTTCGTGCTCGCCCTGCTCGGCGGCTGCGCCGTGATGCTCATCATCGGCTTTGCCATGGAGCGGCTCATCATCCGCCATTTCTATGCCCGGCCGGACGAGGACCAGATCCTCGTCACCTACGGGATCGGCATGGTGCTGGTGGAAGCCTTGCGGACCTGGTTCGGCGGCAACAGCCAGCGGGTGCCGGTCCCCTCCTGGGGTACCGGCGCGACGAAGCTCGGCTTTCTGGTCTACCCGACCTACCGTCTCCAGCTGATCGGCATCATCGCGGCGCTGCTGGTGGGCCTCTACCTCGTTCTGTACCGAACCTCGGTGGGACTGGTCGTGCGGGCCGGCATCGAGAATGCCGGCATGGTCGGCATCCTCGGCATCGACGTGCGACGCACCTTCCTCTTCGTCTTCGCGGTGGGCATCGTCGCCGTCGGCCTCGCCGGCATGCTCTACGCCCCCGTCGTCGCGGTCACGCCCGACATGGGCGCGAGCTTCATGGTTCAGTCCTTCGTGGTGATCGTGCTGGGGGGCCTCGGCTCCTTCCCCGGCGCCATCGTCGGTGGCCTGATCGCGGGCGAGATCATCAGCCTGACCAGTGCCTTCAACTCCGCCTATTCGGAGGTGATGCTCTACGGCCTGATGGCCCTCGTCCTGGTGGCGCGGCCGCAAGGGCTGTTCGGTACGGAGGGCCGGGTCTGATGGGCGTCCGTCCGCTGCAGAGAGCCTGGCCCGAACTCGCCCTCCTCGTCGTCCTCCTCACCGCGCCGATCCTCCTGCCGCCGCTCGGCTTCTCGCACGACCTGCTGTCGCGGGCGCTCAACTGGGCGCTGTTCGGCCTCGGCCTCGACATCCTGTTCGGGCTCGCCGGCCTGCTCTCCTTCGGCCAGGCGGCCTTCTACGGGGCAGGCGGGTTCGTCGCCGCCTATTTGCTGGTCTCGGGTCTGATCCAGAGTGTCTGGCTCGCCTTCCTGATCGGCACCCTGGCGGCCGGCCTGTTCGGCCTCGCGGTCGGCTGGCTCGCCGTGCGACGCATCGGCATCTACTTCGCCATGATCACCCTGGCCTTCGGGCAGATGGCCTATTTCATCCAGAACTCTCCGCTCTCCGACTATACCGGCGGCGAGAACGGCATCGCGGGGGTTCCGGTGCCGGTGATCGGCTTCGGGACGTGGGCCGTGCGGATCACCGCCGGCCTCCCCATGTACGCGCTCCTCGCAGCGACCTTCTTCCTCGGCTTCGTGCTGGCCCGGCGCATCGTGCACTCGCCGGTCGGGCTCATCCTGAAAGCGATCAAGGAGAACACCCCGCGCGTGGCCATGCTCGGCCACGACGTGCCGGGCTACAAGCTCGCGGCCTTCACCATCGCGGCCCTCTATGCGGGCCTCGCCGGCGCGATGCTGGGTTCCTTCCAGAGCTACATGCCGCCGGACGCCTTCGCGCTGGAGACCTCGGGCCAGCTGGTGGTGCAGACCATCGTGGGCGGGGTCGGAACGCTCGTGGGGCCCCTCGTGGGCGCCGTGCTCTGGCTGTGGCTGCGCGACAACCTCCAGCTCATTCCGGGCTTCGGCTCCCTCTGGAAGCTGATCCTAGGCGTAGCCTTCATCGGCTTGGTGATGGGCCTGCGGCGCGGCATCTGCGGAGAGATCCTGCATCGCTGGCAACAGCGCGGCGAGGCGATCCGCCTCCGCGCCGCGAAGGTACGCACGGAGGCGATCGAGGACGCCATCGCTTCGGGAGGTATCGTCGCGCCGGAAATCCCGGCCGAGGTCGCGCTGCCCATGCCACGACCGGCAGTGAACTGTCGCACCGCCCATGCGGAGATCGCATTGGAAGCTCGAGGGCTCGCCCGACATTACGGGGGCCTCAAGGCCGTGGACGGCGTGAGTTTCCAGGTCCGGCGCGGCTCGATCCATGCGGTGATCGGCCCGAACGGCGCCGGCAAGAGCACGCTCTTCAAGATGCTCTCCGACGAGGTGACCCCAAGCGCGGGATCGGTCCTGCTATTCGGCGAGCGGCTCACGGGGGCGGGCGTGACGGAGGCGACGCAGCGCGGCGTCGCCAAGAGCAACCAGCTCAACCAGCTCTTTCTCAACCTCTCCGTACGGGAGAACCTGCGGGTGGCGGCCCTCGCCAGGGCTCGCGGGCGATTCCGTCTCGACCTTCTCGCCCCAGCCACGGGCCGGGCGGAGGTGGAGGCGCAGGTCGAGACCATGCTGAGCATCCTCGACCTCGGGATGCGGGCCGAGACGCGTGTCGGCATCCTCGCCTATGGCGAGAAGCGCCGGCTCGAGATCGGCATGGCCTTGGCCACCAGCCCCAACGTTCTCCTCCTCGACGAGCCACTGGCCGGCATGAGCCCCTCGGAACGCGTCGCGACCTGCGCACTCATCAGGCGGATCGGTCGTTCCTGCACGATCCTCCTCGTCGAGCACGACCTCGATGCCGTCTTCGATCTCGCCGAGCGAATCACCGTCCTGAGCGAAGGGCGCCTTCTCGCGGACGGGCCCGCCGAGACCGTGCGCCGCGACCCGGCGGTGCAGAAGGCCTATCTGGGTGCTGCCCCGGATGAAGCCTCCGGCGAGGGGACCACGATCCTGGGAGCCACGCATGAGCCTGCTTGAGGTCGAGGGCATCAACACCCTCTATGGGGATTCGCACGTCCTCTTCGACGTCTCGCTCCGGGTCGAGGAGAACGAGGTCGTGGCCCTGCTCGGCCGCAACGGGGCCGGCAAGACCACGACGCTCCGGACCCTGATGGGCGCCCTCTCCCCACGTAGCGGCACGATCCGCCTCGACGGCAAACAAATCCAGGGATTACCACCCGAGAAGATCGCGCGGGTCGGCATGCAGCTCGTGCCCGAAGAACGCGCCATCTTCGGCACCCTCACGGTGGAGGAGAACCTGCGCGTCGCCCGCCTCACCGCACCGAAGGGCTGGTCCCTCGACCGGGTCTGGGAAGTCTTCCCGCGCCTGAAGGAGCGCCGGACGTCGCGGGGCCGGACCTTGTCGGGCGGCGAGCAGCAGATGCTGTCGATCGCCCGAGCACTCATCCGCGACCCCCGGATCATCCTCCTCGACGAACCGTTCGAGGGCCTCGCGCCGCTGATCGTGCAGGACCTGATCGCCCTCACGCGCCGCCTCGCCCAGGAGGGCCGGACGATCGTCGTGGTGGAGCAGAACGTGGCCGCGGTGCTCAGCTTCGCCCAGCGGGTCTACGGCTTCAACAACGGCCACGTCGTCTATGAAGGATCGGCGGCCGACCTTCGCCGCGACCCCTCGCCGATGCGCGCCTTCATGGGGCTGGCCGCATGAGGTCCACCGTCTGCCGAGGCAATGGCCCGGCCCCCCTCTCGACCCAGGCGGTTTCCATGCGATCCTGAGCGTCCGAACCCCGTTCCGAGAAGGCGGTCGCTCGCGGCCGAATCGTTCATGCGCCGCTTCCGTCACGCCAAGATCGTCGCCACCGTCGGCCCCGCCAGCGCGTCGCCCGAGATGCTGCGCCGGCTGTTCCTGGCGGGCGTCGACACCTTCCGCCTCAATTTCAGCCACGGCACGCAGGCCGACCACGCGGTGGTCCATGCCGCGATCCGCGTGCTCGAGCACGAGGTGGGCCGGCCCATCGGCATTCTGCAGGATCTCCAGGGCCCCAAGATCCGCCTCGGAACACTCGCCGGCGGCCGCCTCGACGTGGTCCCGGGTGAGAGCCTCCGCTTCGTCCTCGATGGCGCCGAAGGCGGGCGCGACGCCATCCCCCTTCCGCACCCGGAGATCTTCGCCGCCGTCGCGCCGGGGCAGGACCTGCTCATCGACGACGGTCGCGTGCGGGTGCGTGTCACCGGCCTCACCCGCGACAGCATCATCGCCGAGGTGGTGATCGGCGGCACCCTCTCGAACCGCAAGGGCGTCAACCTCCCCGGCACGCTGCTGGACGTCTCGCCGCTCACCGCCAAGGACCGGGCCGACCTCGCCTTCGGGCTGGAGCTCGGCGTCGACTGGGTCGCGCTCTCCTTCGTGCAGAAGCCCTCCGACGTGATCGAGGCGCGCGGGCTGATCGGCGACCGGGCCGGCATCATGACCAAGGTGGAGAAGCCCCAGGCCCTGGAGCGCATCGACGACATCATCCGCCTCTCGGACGCCGTGATGGTGGCGCGCGGCGACCTCGGCGTGGAGATCCCGCAGGAGGACGTTCCGGGGCGCCAGAAGGAGCTGATCCGCGCCTGCCGCCTCGCGGTGAAGCCCGTGGTGGTGGCGACCCAGATGCTCGATTCGATGGTCTCGGCCCCGACACCGACCCGGGCCGAAGCCTCGGACGTCGCCACCGCGATCTATGACGGGGCGGATGCGGTGATGCTCTCGGCGGAATCCGCCACGGGAAAATTTCCCGTGGAGACCGTGGAAATGATGGCCCGGATCATCCATCGCACCGAGACGCACAAGCTCTACCGCTCGCTCATCACCGCCTCGGACCCCGACGAGGAGGAAACGCCACCGCACGCCATCGCCTCCGCGACGGCCAGCCTCGCCGATGCGGTGAACGCCGCCGCCATCGTGGCCTACACGCTCAGCGGAACCACCGCCGCGCGCATCGCACGCCGGCGCCCGGAGGTGCCGATCCTGGCGCTCACGCCGGACCTCGAGACCTCGCGCCGGCTCTGCCTGCTCTGGGGCGCGCACAGCGTCCAGGCCGCGGAGGTCACCACCTACGAGGAGATGGTGGCGGGCGCCATCGACCAAGCCGTGAAAGAGGGCTTCGCCAAGCCCACGGATCTCGTCGTCATCACCGCCGGCATCCCTTTCGCCGTGGCGGGTACGACGAACAACGTCCGCATCGCTCACGTGCCGCCCGCATAGGCCGTATCAGCCGGTGCGCGACGACGGTCCGAACAAGGGGCACGCCTGGCGACCCGGCCCAAACCCGGCCGGTTCGCCCGCAAGCCGCGCGATCCTTGCGTCGGAGCGGTCTCTACGGTTCTGTGACGATCGATGCGAGAAACTCCGGGACGGGCAGCCTACGAGCCGGATAGATCGTGGCTCGCTGCGTCGGCCTCCGACGAGAAGGATTTCCATGCGTACGACCGCGTCTCTGGCCCTCGCCGTCCTCATGGCGCTGGCGCCGCTCGCCGCCCGGTCCGCTCCGGACGACACCGTGCTTGCAGCGGTGAGGGCGCAGGACGGCCCGTATCGCGAGACGCTGAAGGGGTTGGTCGATCTCGATAGCGGCACCGGCGACGTGTCCGGCCTGTCCAAGGTCGAGGCGCTCCTGAAGGCTCGCCTCGAAGCCTCGGGACTCGTAGTCAGCACCCGCAACGCCCCCGTCTTCGGCGGAAACACGGTGATCGGCACGCGATCGGGCAGCGGCACGCGCAAGATCATGCTGCTGGTGCATTACGACACCGTGTTCGGCACGGGCGACGCTGCCAAGCGCCCCTATACCGAGCGCGAAGGCCGCGCTTATGGACCGGGTGTCGCCGATGCGAAGGGCGGCATCGCGATGATCCTGCACCTCCTTTCCATCCTGGAGACCTTGCGGTTCGACGGTTACGGTACCCTCACGGTGGTCTTCAATCCCGATGAGGAGCGCGGCTCGCGTGGGTCGCGCGACGAGATCGCCAGGATCGCCCGCGATCAGGACGTAGTCCTGTCGTTCGAACCCTCCTTCGCCGAAGCCGGCGTCGATGCCGTCACCGTGGCGACGAAGGGCATCAACTACGCGAGCCTCACCGTGAAAGGCCGTGCCTCCCATGCCGGCGGCGCGCCGGAAGCCGGACGCAACGCGGTGGTCGAACTCTCCCACCAGATCCTCCAGCTTCAGGATCTCGGAGACCCAGCCAAGGGGACGAGCCTGCACTGGACCGTGGTCCACGGCGGCACCAAGCCGAACATCATTCCCGATGACGCCAAGGCGGAGGGCGACATGCGCTACTTCGTGCCGAGCGAGTACGACCGCGTCCTGTCCGAGGGACGGAAGATCGCCGAATCGCATCGCGTTCCCGATACGCAGGTGACCTTCGATCTCGCCAAAGGCCGCCCGCCGCTGCCGAGCAATCCGGGGACGAAGGCCCTCGGGGAACGCGCACGCGCCATCTATGCCGAGATGGGTGCCGAGCTCATGCTGGCGGAGATCGGCGGGGGGACGGATGCGGGCTACGCCTTCCAGCCGGACAGCCCGGCGAAACCCGCTATCCTCGAATCCCTCGGCATCGTCGGGGGCCGCTATCACAGCACGGACGAGTTCGCGGTCCTCGCCAGCATCACGCCGCGGCTCTACCTCGCGACCCGCCTGTTCACGGAGGTGTCGAAGGAGGCAGGCCGCTGATCGTGACAGGTCAGCGTGTCGTGCCCGGATCTTCGCCCAGTGAGATCGTGCGCTCGACCACGTGCTCCAGCGGCGCGTTCTCGGCCGTGAGAGTCATGCGAAGCTTCAAAGACCCGCCCGGCACCTGACCCTCACGGGCCACACGCTCAATCTCACGCTGCGACGTCACTCCGACTTCCTTCAGGAACTTGCGCAGTTCGATGTTGAAGCGATCCTCGTCCATGACGTGTTCCTCCGTTTTGCCCCGATAGAGGCGATGGGACCGGTTATGACCCGGCGGGTCCGGATAGGCTCATCCCTCGAAACGGGATGTGGGCCGGGCCGGGATGCTGGCCCGGCGAACCGAGGATGGTTCAGTTCCAGATGTCGCTCAGTTCCAAGTGTCACTCAGTTCCAAGTGTGGAGCAGAGCGCGCCAACCATCGCCATGAGGCTCCAGAACATTCACCCAATTGCCCCCATAGCTCTGGGACTGCCCCCCCTCTCCCGGTCCGGTCAGCTGCCAGAGCCCGGTGAGGATGACGGTCTCGCCCTTCTGCGTGGTGTCCTGGACCGTGATCTTATGGTCCTTGAATCCCTTCGCCTGCAGGTCGGCGAAGAAAGCGGAAATCTTGTCCGCTCCCTGGACGGGCGAGCCCCCCGCCGGGATCACCTTTCCCTCGTCGCTGTAGAGCTTTCCCAATGCGGCGGTGTCGCCCTTATTGAAGGTCTGATCCCAGAGATCAGCGATCGCTTGGCCTTGTAAACTCATCTCTTCTCCATCCGTTTCTTCGACGGTTCAGCGAGCACATATCGAAGCCGTGGTGCCCAGGGCCAAATGCCCGGAGTCCCGCCCTTGCCTTCCCGCGCGTTCCGAGCCGGCGATGCGGAATGTAGAGCGCCGTTCACCGAAGGGGATGGCCTCCGCCGGTTCGGAGGTCGGATGGAGGTTGGTTCCGATTCCGCATCATCCCCATCCGTCGATCGAACCTCGCCTAAACCTCAACTGCGGGCGACGCCGTGGATCGCCCGACATGGCCTGTCGGGGCTGAGGGCCGGGTTCGGCGAGACCGACCGACGTCGCGAATTCCCTCGACCGCTCGCATTGCCGTGCCACGACACCAACGATGAGTGGCGGCACCGATGACACAGGCTCTGCCATGCGGTGACGTCACTGCCTGCCGGCCCAAGAAAGCTCGTGCGTTCGGCGTGCGAACTTTGCATACGATTCCGAATGGCAGGTTCGAGCGTTGCCCGTTCGCGGCCCTCGGCCGGACCGCCCCAAGGAGTCCCTGATGGGCATTTTTCAGAACCTGCTCGAACGCGTCACCGCCTATGTCGGCGACAAGACGCTGATGTATGCGGCCGTATCCGCAGCCTCGAACGTCATCGTGGCCGACAGTGAGGTGGACGAGGCGGAGGTCGAGGTCGCACTCGCGGCCATGCGGGCGAATCCCATCATCGAGAAGGGATACGATACGCTGATGCTGGAGGCGGAACTGTTCGACGGGATCGCGCGGGCCCGGACCCGCGTGGGGCGGGCGGACAATCTGAGCCGCGTGGCCGCCATCGCCGACAGGTCCATCGATCAACGAAACGGGGTGTTCCTGATCGCGGCCGATGCCGCCGATCACGAGGGGATCAGCGACGTCGAGCACATCGCTCTCGATGAAATCGCCGCCGCCCTTCTGGTCGACAAGGAGGCTCTGCTCCGGCTGGCTCCGGTGAAGCCGTCGATCCCGTCGTAACCGGGGCGATGCGTCCTGCATGGCCGATCTAAGTCATCGATGCGAACCGGCACATCGAAGGGTGTGTCCGGCGGGCGACACCGAATGGTTAAAATCATATTAACCATTCATGACGACCACACGTTAGAAATCCTTCGACTATAGAGCCGGCATCCAACCCTTGCCGGTCATTGCCATGATCCTCGCTTCCCGCAACATCGTCAACGAACACCGCGAGATCGCCGCCATCGCGATCACCTACGGAATCTTTCTCAGTGGGATCATGCTCCTCACTTGGACTATGGCCTGACGCCGTCGACAGCGGGCCGGGCCCCTGTGTCCGGCTTCGCCCACGGCCTCGGAAACGGCCTCGGAATCTGTGCCGGCACGACGGTCGCCGCCTGAACTTGCCCTCGTGGCAAGCAGTGCACTGACGTCGTACGCCGGGAGCGCAAAACGAATGCGGTCTTCGTAAAGGAACCGATGAGCCTTCAAAGATGTTCGTCCATCCAAATTGGAGGAAATGAATGTCTGACAGCGCTTTAGCTTCGGTTATCGTCCCGTCTCTCCGGGCGGCTCGCTCGGCGAGGGAGCGGTTGGCACGTGCCGGGTTCGCCCGCAACAGCGTGGATATCGAACGCCACGGCGACGAATTCGAAGTGTCCATCAGCACGAGGACTGAGAATCTGGAGCGCGCTCAGAACATCCTTCAGGGCAACCCCGTGGTCGGCGATCTTCGCGATGCGGGCTCACGTGCGCTCGGCGCCTTCCACGACAACCGGCCGCTCGCGCTGGGCCTCGCGGCACTGGCGGGCTTTGCCATCTTCCACGTCTCGAAGAGGCGGTGAAGCCGAGGCCGAACGCGCCGACGAAAGGGCGAGCCCGGTAGTCGCAAAGCGGGCAGATGGGCGTCGTTTTGCTCCGGGCCGAAGTGGCGGTTAGACTGACCACCATGAAACATGAACCGATCCGCCGGTTTGTCATCGCGTGCCGTTTCGGCGCGGCGATGCTCGGCGGATTGTCCATGACGATGACGACCACCGTCTTCGCTCAGTCTCCGTCACCGGCAGTTGCGGTAAACAACTGGGCGGACCTTCGCGCGACGCTTGCGTCCTGCTGGTCGGTCCCGCCGGATACCAGGGGATCGCTGATTGCGTTCCTGTTCGGCATCAGCAAGACGGGTGAGCTACGTGGTGCACCTCTCGTCACGGCGCGCCGCCTCCAGGGCGATCAGGACGCCAGAAAACGGTTCGAGGAGGCAGCGAGGGATGCCGTGAACCGTTGTTTTCCCATGACGGTGACGCCGTCCTTCGGAGCCATCCTGGGCGAAAGCCCCATCCGCCTGCGCTTCGTCAATACGCCGCCGACGGCGGCCTACCAGATCAACAGCAACATCACGATCTTCGCACCACCCTGATCGCGCCGCATCGGGGCGGAGACGGTGTGCTTCAGATCCGTCGCTGTTTCATGAGCCGGAATGGCTCGGAACATGCGACAGCGATAAGCGCATGCAAAAAGGGCCGCCTCGCGGCGACCCCTTCGTTTCCTCATACGGTTTCGGCTCAGTAGCCGTAGTAACCACCGTATCCGTAGCCATAGGCCGGCGCGGGAGCGTAACCGCCGTAATAGCCGACGGGGCGGCCATAACCGTAACCGTCGTAGCCGTAACCACCGTTATAGGCTCCGGCCGCGATGGCTCCGGCAGCCAAGCCAGCGACGCCGAGGCCGATGGCGGCACCAGGACCGATGCCGCGACGGCCATATCCGTAACCACGACCGTAGCCGCCGCCGTAGCGACCGTAACCACCGCTGTAACGGCCATAACCGCCGCGATGACCGTATCCACCGTGGCCGCCGAAGCCACCATGACCGTATCCGCCGCCATGGCCCCAGCCACGGGCTTCCGCAGGTGCCGCCGCGAGGAGGGCACCGAGGCTGACGGCCGCGGCCGAGAGGAGTGCGAGCTTGCGCATTCGAAACATCCTGTTGTGAGGTATGCCCATCAACGGACCGGGCGCCCGGCCGTTCCCATCGCCCCCTGGGCGCTGGCGACGCAGGCCGTCGAGACGCCTCTAGGACCATTGGGATCGGCCATCCCGTTTGCCCGCATTGCCAAGGAGAACCGTCATGAAAGTCGTCGCGGATCTGTGCATCGTCCCCATGGGGGTCGGACCCTCGGTCTCCTCCTACGTGAAGGAGATCAAGACCATCCTCGAGACCAGCCACCTCAACGCCGAGATGCATGCCAACGGCACGAATATCGAGGGCGAGCTCGCCGACATCTGCCGGCTCATCGAACTCTGCGAAGAGAAGCTGAGCCAGCTCGGCGTTCAGCGGGTCTTCTTTACCATGGCCTTCTCGTCGCGGCGGGACAAGGAACAGTCCATGGCCGACAAGCTGACGGCTGTTTCCTGATCCGTTGGCACCTTGGCGGCGCAGCGGAGTTGACCCTCCCCGTTCCCCGGATGAGGACCGAGCCCGCATGCATCCATCCCGACGTGCGTTCCTGGCCGGTGCCGGCCTGGCTCCCCTGATCGTGCCGCTGCTGCAGCGCGCCACGTCCCCGGCCCATGCGGAGGAGGGCGGTCTCATCCGCCGCGCCATCCCGTCCTCCGGCGAAACGCTCCCCGCCATGGGGATCGGCACCTCGCGCCGCTACGAGGTTGAGCCGGTCCCCGAAAAGATCGCGCCCCTGCGTGAGGCGGTGCAGCGGTTCGTGGCGCTCGGCGGCTCGGTCATCGACACGGCGCCGAGCTACGGCACGGCCGAGGACGTCCTCGGCAAGATCCTGTCCCAGGACGGTCTGCGCGAGAAGGTGTTCCTCTGCAGCAAGGTCGGGACACCGGGCCGCGAGGCCGGCGCGGCCGAGATCGCACGATCCTTCCGCCGCATGGCGACCGACAGGATCGACCTCGTGGCGGTCCACAACCTCAGCGATACGGCAATGAACCTCGCCACGTTGCGTGAGCTCAAGGCCGAAAAGAAGATCCGCTACATCGGCGTCACGGTCTGGCGAGACAGCCAGTTCGCGGATCTCGAGGCGGTGATGCGCCGCGAAAGGATGGATTTCATCCAGGTCAATTACGCCCTCGACGACCGCCGCGCCGCCGAACGCATCCTGCCGCTGGCGAAAGAGCGCGGCATGGCGGTGATGGTGAACGTGCCCTTCGGGCGCGACCGCCTGTTCAAGGCCGTGCAGGGACGAGACCTGCCGCCCTGGACGGCGGAGTTCGACTGCGCGAGCTGGCCGCAATTCTTCCTGAAATACGCTCTCGCCCACGAGGCCGTCACCTGCCCGATCCCCGGCATGGCCAAGGCGGCCTATGTCGAGGACAATCTCGGCGCGGCCCGCGGCCGTTTGCCCGATGCCGCCCAGCGAACCCGAATGGAGGCCTATGTCGACGCGCTCTGATGTCCTCAACCGCCGTGCCGTCATCGCTCTTGTAGGCGGCTTTCTCGCCGCTTCGGGCCTGCTGGCATCATCCTGTCCCGCCTCGGCCCAGGCTGCACCGCAGCCGGTCCGCATCGGCATTGTCGGGGCCGGCAATATCGGCGGCACCATCGGCGGCCTCTGGGCCAAGGCCGGCCACGAGGTGATGCTGTCGTCGCGCCACCCCGAGGAGCTGAAGGGTCTCGTCGAGGCGCTCGGACAGAAGGCGAGGGAGGGCAGCCCGGCCGAGGCCATCGCGTTCGGCGACGTCATCCTCATCGCGGTGCCCTACAAGGCTTATCCGCAGCTGGCGCAGGACCATGCCGCAGCGCTCAAGGGCAAGGTGGTGATCGATGCCGGCAACGCGACCCAGGCCCGTGACGGTGAGGTCTACGGCGAGGTCCAGGCCAACGGCATCGCGGCGGTCTCGGCCAAATATCTGAACGGGGCGAAGATCGTCCGGGCCTTCAACGCGGCCAATTACAAGGTCTTCGCCAAGAACGCTCATCGCCAAGGCGGACGCATGGCAATCCCCATCGCCGGCGACGATCCCGCAGCGCTCGCGATCGCTTCTCAACTCGTCAAGGATGCGGGCTTCGATCCGGTGGAGGTCGGGCCGCTGGCCAAGGCGGACAGCTTCGCCATGGGCTCCCCCGGCTTCGGCCTCGACCTGAATGCGGAGGAATCGCGGGCGCGCTTCGGGGTCACCCGTTGAGCGACGGGCCAGGGCTGGCAAAGCCGCTTACCGCCGGTAGCGGCGGCTCCGTCCCGCCCTGGCTGCGGCGGCTCATCGACGTGCGGGCGGAGGAGGTGCCAGCCCTTGCATGGTCCTGGGCCTACATCTTCTCGATCCTGGCGGCCTATTACGTCCTCCGGCCGATCCGCGACCAGATGGGTGTCGCCGGCGGGATCGAGAACCTGCCCTGGTTGTTCACCGGCACCCTCGTGGGCATGCTGGCCCTCAACGTCCCCTTCGCCTGGCTGGTGAAGACGTTGCCGCGCGCCCGGTTCGTGCCGCTGACCTATCGGTTCTTCGCCGCCAACATCCTGCTCTTCGCCGGGGCGCTCTATTTCGCCGGGCCGGAGGGCGACGTCTGGATCGGCCGGGCCTTCTTCGTCTGGCTCTCGATCTTCAACCTGTTCGTGGTCTCGGTGTTCTGGGCCACCATCGTCGATGTGTTCTCCACCGAGCAGGGCAAGCGCCTGTTCGGCTTCATCGCCGCCGGCGCGACTCTCGGGGCGATCGCCGGATCGGCGACGACGGCGATCCTCGCCCGCGACGTGCCGACCTGGGTGCTCCCCATCGGCGCGGCCCTGCTCCTCGAGGTGGCGGTGTTCAGCATGCGCGGCCTCGCGCGCCTGTCCGACCGCCTGAACCGGGCTCCCGCCACGGGCGACGCCGCCCCGTCGGAGGCCATCGGCGGCAGTGCCTTCGCGGGCATCACCCGCACGTTCCAGTCGCCCTACCTGCTCAATATCGGGCTGTTCCTGCTGCTGTTCTCGGTGACCTCGACCTTCCTGTATTTCGAGCAGGCGGGCATCGCCAAGCGCAGCTTCCCCGATCGCGGCTCGCAGACGGCCTTCTTCGCCAGCGTCGATCTGCTGGTGAACCTGCTTACCCTCGGCGTGCAATTCTTCCTCACCGGCCGGATCGTGCGGCGCATCGGGGTCGGCCCCGCCCTCGCGCTTCTGCCGGCGGCCAGCATCCTGGGATTCGCGGCGCTCGCCCTCTCTCCCACGATCACGGCCATCGTGGCGTTCCAGGTTTTCCGGCGGGCCGGCAACTTCGCCATCGCCCGGCCGATCCGCGAGGTGCTGTTCACGGTCGTGCCGCGCGAGGACCGCTACAAGGCGAAGAACTTCATCGACACCGTGGTCTACCGCACCGGCGACCAGATTGGCGCTTGGTCCTTCCAGGGAATCGGAGCGCTGGGCCTCGGTTCGACGGCCGTGGCCATCGCAGCGGTTCCGCTCTCGGTCGCCTGGCTCCTGAACAGCCTCTGGCTCGGCCGTCGGCAGGAGGCGAGGCGGGTCGCGATGGAAGAAGCGGAAGGCTCCGGCAAGGATCGGACGACCGGGCCGTCGCGCGACCGCTGACACCGACATTCGAGGAGCCGTTATGTCCGCAGGCAAGCCAGCCGTCCTGTTCGTGTGCCTGGGCAACATCTGTCGTTCGCCCCTGGCGGAGGCGGCGTTCCGCGTCGAGGCCGAGCGGGCGGGTCTCGACGTGGAGGTCGATTCGGCCGGCACCGGCGGCTGGCATGCGGGCGAACCGCCCGACCCGCGTGCCCTGGCCGTCGCCCGGCGCAACGGCGTCGACATCTCCGGCTACCGCGCCCGTCAGGTCGAGCCGGCGGATTTTGCCCGCTTCAGCCACATCGTCGCCCTCGATGGCGACAATCTCGCCGTGCTGCGTCGGCTTCGACCGAAAGAGGGCGCCGCATTGTCGCTTCTCCTCGACCATGTACCCGGGCGCAGGGGAGAGGCGGTCGCCGACCCCTATTACGGCGCCGATACGGGGTTCGACGCCACCTGGGCCGACGTGACCCTCGGCGCCCGTCACCTCGTGCGCGCGCTCATGGCATGACGCCTCTGGCAGAGCGTGGAGCGGCGCTGCTCGGGCGCCGTCTCGTGCGGGTTGAGCCCATGAGCGGCGGCAACCTCTCCGGCCTCGTGCGGATCCTGCTCGACGACGGCAGCGCGGCGATCGTCAAGGATGGACCCGATCCACTGGCGGAAGCCGGGATGCTCCGCGCGATCCGCGCCGCCGGAATTCCCGCGCCGGAGGTGTTCGCGGCCGATGCCCGGACCCTCGTGATCGAGCCCCTGCCGGCCCGCGGCGGCAACGCGGATGCGGATCTCGGCCACGTGGTGGCGCTCCTCCATGCCGTGACCGGCGACAATTACGGCTGGACCCGTGATTACGCCTTCGGGACGGTGCGGATCGACAATCGCCGGAGCGAGAATTGGCCCGACTTCTGGAGCGAGCACCGGCTGCTCTGCCACGCTCTTCATCTCGACCCCACGCTCAGGCGAAGGATCGAGGCTCTGGCGAGGGCGCTCCCCGAGCGTCTTCCGGCCCGTCCGCGTCCGTCCCTGCTGCATGGCGACCCGTGGAGGGGCAACGTCCTGATCGACGGCGACCGCGTCTCCGGGCTCATCGACCCCGCCTGCTACCACGGCCATGCCGAAGTGAACCTCGCGATGCTGTCGCTGTTCGGTGCGCCCGGCCCGGCCTTCCGGGAGGCGTATGGTGCGGCCGAATCGGGCATGCCCGAGCGTCGGGCGATCTATCAGTTGTGGCCGGCGCTGGTGCATCTGCGCCTGTTCGGATCGGGTTACCGCTCCATGGTCGAGACGCTGCTCGACGCCACCGGCTGCTGAAACCTCCGCCCATTCCATCAGACCGGAAGCGAAGCTGTCTTCCGTCGACCCGACCACGCCTCGAACCTTGCGTTTTGAGGGCCGATCCACGACAACCCGGCAAGCTTCGGCGCTGGCGTCCGGCCCCTTCCGAATATCCGGATGAGGCGGAGGGGCGCCTACGGTCGATGCGGCGAGGGAAGACGAAACCCATGCTCGATTACGCGCAGGCGCGACGCCTCATGGTGGATTGTCAGTTGCGGACTTTCGATGTCAACGACATCCCCGTCCTCGACGCTTTCGAAGCCGTGCCGCGCGAGCGCTTCGTGCCGCAGGGCCGTGAGGACTTCGCCTATATCGACCAATCCCTCCGCATCACCGGACAGGATCCGGCGACATCGGATCGCGCCGTCCCGGCCCCGATGATTCTGGCCCGCATGATTCAGGCGCTGCAGTTCGCGCCGGGCCAGGTCGCCCTCGATGTCGCCACCGGCTACGGTTACGCCGCCGCCATCATGCGGCAGCTCGGAGTGCGGGTCGTCGCCCTCGAATCCGACGAGACCCTCGCCGCCGAGGCCGAGAGCCGCCTGTCGGGCACGGACGGTATCGAGATCGTTCACGGTCCTTTGCAGGAGGGGGCGGCGAAGGCGGGGCCGTTCGACGCGATCCTCGTGAACGGCCGCGTCGAGACGAGGCCTCAATCCCTCCTCGACCAGTTGAAGGATGGCGGACGCCTCGTCTGCGTGATGGGTCGCGACAGGGCCGCGAAGGCCACCCTGTTCATCAGGACCGGGGATGCTTTCGGAGCGCGGCCGCTCTTCGACGCCTCGCTTCCGGCCCTCTCGGCGTTCAGCGCGGATTCGCATTTTTCGTTCTAGCCGCGGGAGCAGGTGTCGCTTTTATGCGGCACTGCGCCATCAATCTCGCGCCTAATCCCTCTCCGCCGATGCCCTGAAGCACAACCTCCGCTAAGCTGACCTGTGAGGCGGGCAATCCGGATGGCACCCTAGGCGCTATGGCTGTGACGAACAGCCGACCGGTTCATCGAGAAACCGCAAGGGCAGATGGACGTGAGACAACGCAAACTTGCGAAAAGCTTCCGGCTACGGCTGGGTGGCTTCGCCGCGCTGACGCTCGCCGCCGCCTCTCCGGCCGTGGCCGAGACGCTGGATAGCGCGCTGGCCCGTGCCTATGGCGCCAACCCGGCGCTGAACGCCTCGCGTGCGGGATTGCGCGCTACCGATGAGAACGTCGCGCAGGCCAAGTCCGGCTACCGCCCCACCGTGAGTCTCGACGCCGATATCGGCCTCACCCAGAGTCAGGGCCGTGTGAGCGGCATCTCTCTCAATCAGGTGACGAAGCCCGGCGGCGCCGGGCTGACGATCAACCAGACCCTGTTCAACGGCTTTCAGACCGACAACCAGACCCGTCGGGCCCAGTCGGACGTGCTCGGCACGCGCGAATCGCTGCGCGCCACCGAGATGACGACCCTGTTCAACGCCGCCCAGATCTACATGTCGGTCCTCAGCGACACGGCGACCCTGGAACTGCGCCGCAACAACGTCGAGGTGCTCGAGGAGCAGCTGCGCCAGACCCGCGACCGCTTCAATGTCGGTGAGGTCACCCGGACCGACGTCGCCCAGGCCGAGGCCCGTCTCGCCGGCGCGCGCTCCGACGTCAGCGGCGCGGAGGCGAACCTGCGCGCCAGCATCGGCACGTACCGGCGCATCATCGGCGTCGAGCCGCGGCAGCTGGCGCCGGGACGTCCCCTCGACCGGTTCGTGCCGCCGAACCTCGACAACGCCATCTCCATCGGCCTGAAGGAGCATCCGCAGATCATGTCCTCGCTTCATGCGGTGGATGTGGCCGAAGCGCAGGTGAAGATTTTCGAAGGCGCGCTCTATCCGACCGCCGCCCTGCAAGGCAGCGTCCAGCAGCGCTACGATACGCAGTTCCCGGGCGATAACGGCGTGACCGCCTCCATCGTCGGCCGCATCTCGGTCCCTCTCTACGAGGGCGGCCAGACCTATTCGCAGATCCGCCAGGCCAAGGAACTGGTGGGTCAGGCGCGGATCAACGTCGAGGATATCCGCGACCAGGTCCGGTCGGCCATCGTCACGGCCTGGGGTCGTCTCGAGGCAGCTAAGGCCCAGGTCATCGCATCGCAGGCCCAGGTGCAGGCCAACGAAGTGGCGCTGAACGGCGTGCGCGAGGAGGCCCGTGTCGGCCAGCGCACCACGCTCGACGTGCTGAACGCTCAGCAGGAACTGCTGAACTCGCGTGTGAACCTCATTCTCGCCCAGCGCGACCGCGTGGTGAATTCCTACGGCGTGGTCCAGGCGGTAGGCCGCCTCACCGTGCGCTTCACGTCGATCCCGGTGGTGGCTTACAGCCCGAAGGAGCATTTCGACCAGATCAAGGATCTCTGGTACGGCGTGCGTACGCCTGACGGACGCTGAGGGTCGCGAGGAACTCGCAGGGCGCCGGTGTTATCCTGTGCCTTGCGCCCTGCCGGTCCTTGTTTCCGGCGCCCGTGGTGAAATACTCAGAGTGATCGAAATATTTCTTTAACCATGTGACCCGAGCGTCGTCCGGATGAGTGCAGCGAGCCCCAAGACGCCGGAAAAGGGCCAGGAACCCTCCATGGAGGAGATCCTGGCATCCATTCGCCGGATCATCGCCGACGACCAGAACGCCAAGGCGGAGGTGGTCTCGCCGGTTCGCTCCACTCCGCCGCTGCCGGAGAACGACGACGTGCTCGACCTCGCCGAGGTCGCGCAGCCCCGCAAGCCCCAGCCCGCCCCCATGGAGGAGCCGGAGATCGACTTCGCCGAGAGCGGGCAGATCGACTTCGACTCGATTTCCTTCGACGACGACGAGCCCGAACCGGAGCCCCTGCCGCCACCGGTGGTGCGTCAGCCCGAGCCGCCCCGCGCCGCCCCCCGCCAGGAACCGGTGGAGGCCCCGCGCGAGAGCCTGAAGCAGCGCCTCGTTTCCGACCTGACCGATGCCAGCGTCGGCCATGCGTTCCAGCTTCTTGCCGGCACGAGGGTGAGCCAGAATGCCCGGACCATCGAGGACATGGTGCAGGACATGCTCCGGCCGATGCTGCAATCCTGGCTCGACGACAACCTGCCGGGCATGGTCGAACGCCTCGTCCGCGCCGAGATCGAGCGCGTGGCGCGGGGCCGCTGACCGCCCTCCGATGTTGACGCGGAGGACGTGACGGGGTGAAAGCGGGCCAATACGCGGTCTGACGGCCGCCTCGCACGAACTGGCCCGACGCAAGCCCATGATGGACAAGACCTTCGATCCCGCCGCCGTCGAGGCGCGCATCGCGTCCGCCTGGGAGGCGGGTGACGCATTCAAGGCCGGACGGCCGGAGCGCGCGGGCGCCAAGCCCTTCACTATGGTGATCCCGCCGCCGAACGTCACCGGCAGCCTACATATGGGTCACGCCCTCAACAACACTCTGCAGGACATCCTCTGCCGCTTCGAACGCATGCGCGGACGCGACGTGCTGTGGCAACCAGGCACGGACCATGCCGGCATCGCGACCCAGATGGTGGTGGAGCGCCGCCTCGCCGAGGCGAAGCAGCCGGGCCGGCGGGAGCTCGGCCGCGAGGCCTTCGTCGAGAAGGTCTGGGCCTGGAAGGCCGAGTCCGGCGGGGCCATCGTCAACCAGCTGAAGCGGCTGGGCGCCTCCTGCGACTGGTCGCGCGAGCGCTTCACCATGGGCCTGTCCGGCCAGCCCGACGACCAGATGGTCCGTGCTGTCACCAAGACCTTCGTCGATCTCCACGCTCAGGGGCTGATCTACCGCGACAAGCGCCTCGTGAACTGGGATCCGAAGTTCCAGACCGCGATCTCGGATCTCGAAGTCCTGCAGGTCGAGGTGAAAGGCCATCTCTGGCACTTCGATTATCCGATCGTCGACGAGGCGGGCTCCGAGACCGGCGAGGTCATCACCGTGGCCACCACCCGCCCCGAGACCATGCTCGGCGACACGGCGGTCGCGGTCCATCCCGACGACGAGCGCTATACGCATCTCGTCGGCAAGCATGTGCGCCTGCCGCTGGTCGGCCGTCTGATCCCCATCGTCGCCGATACCTATTCGGACCCGGAGAAGGGCACCGGCGCCGTCAAGATTACCCCGGCGCACGACTTCAACGATTTCGAGGTGGGCAAGCGAGCCGGCTGCACGCCGATTAACATCCTGGATCCGGAAGCGCGCATAACCCTCGACGGAAACGCGGCTTTCCTGAAGGACTCGAACCCTGAGCCCGAGGCTCTGGCTCTGCACGGCCTCGACCGGTTCGAGGCGCGGAAGCGCGTCGTCGCCCTGATGGAGGCGCGCGAGCGCCTGCGGCTCACCGAGCCCAACACCCATGCGGTCCCGCATGGCGACCGTTCGAACGTGGTCATCGAGCCCTACCTCACCGACCAGTGGTACGTGAACGTGAAGCCTCTGGCCGAGCGTGCGCTACAGGCCGTGCGCGATGGGAAAACCCGTTTCGTTCCGGAGAATTACGAGCGGACCTTCTTCCAGTGGCTTGAGAATATCGAGCCCTGGTGCATCTCGCGCCAGCTCTGGTGGGGCCACCAGATCCCGGTCTGGTACGATGACGAGGGCGGCATCTTCGTGGCCTCCAGCGAGACGGAAGCCCTGGAGCAGGCGACGGCCAAGCACGGCCGCGCCGTGGCCCTGCGTCGCGACGAGGATGTCCTCGACACGTGGTTCTCCTCAGCCCTGTGGCCGTTCTCGACGCTCGGCTGGCCCGACGCGACGCCGGAGCTCGACCGCTACTATCCGACCAACACCTTGGTTACTGGCAAGGACATCATCTTCTTCTGGGTCGCTCGGATGATGATGCTCGGCCTCCACGTCACCGACAGGGTGCCGTTCGATACGGTCTATCTCCACACCCTGGTGCGCGACGCCTCGGGCGCCAAGATGTCGAAGTCGAAGGGTAATGTCGTCGATCCGCTCGGCCTCATCGACCAGTACGGCGCCGATGCCCTCCGCTTCACCCTGGCCGCCATGGCCGCGCAGGGCAGGGACATCAAGCTCGCGGTGAACCGCGTCGAAGGCTACCGCAACTTCGCGACCAAGCTCTGGAACGCCTCGCGCTTCGCCGAGATGAACGGCTGCGTGCTCCGCGCCGATTACCGCCCGGAAGCCGCCACCGAGACCCTGAACCGCTGGGCGCTGGGCGAGGCCGCGCGCGCCGTGGCCGAGGTGTCGACGGCGCTCGACGCCTACCGCTTCAACGACGCGGCGGCGGCCGCCTACCGCTTCGTCTGGAATATTTTTTGTGATTGGTATCTCGAACTCGCCAAGCCGGTGCTTCAGGGCGAGAGCGTCGATGCCGGCCTCAAGGCCGAGACGCAGGCCACGGTGGCGTTCCTGATCGACCAGATCGCCAAGCTGCTGCACCCGTTCATGCCGTTCCTCACCGAGGAACTCTGGGCGATCAAGGGCGAGGGCATCGCCGAGCGTGGGCTCCTGGCGCTGGCGCCGTGGCCCGACCTGTCGGGGCTGGCGGATGCTCGGGCCGAAGCCGAGATCGGCTGGGTGGTGGACCTCGTCTCCGAGATCCGCTCCGCCCGTTCGGAGACCAACGTGCCGGCCGGTGCCCAGATTCCCCTGGTCATCGTCGGCGCCGACGAGGCCCTGCTGGCGCGGGCAGCGCAGTGGCAGGACACGCTCCTGCGCCTCGCCCGCCTGTCGGAGATTTCCTTCGCCGAGACCGCGCCGAAGAACGCGGTCCAGCTGCTGGTGCGCGGCTCGGTGGCGGCGCTGCCCCTGGAGGGCATCGTCGACCTCAAGGCCGAGGTCGCCCGCCTGAACAAGGAGGCGGTGAAGGCGGCCTCCGAGATCGGAAAGATCGAGGCCAAGCTCGGCAATGCCGACTTCCTCGCCCGCGCGCCCGACGAGGTGGTGGACGAGCAGCGCGAGCGCCGCGACGCGGAAGCGGCACGTCTGGAAAAGATCCGGGAAGCCCTGGCGCGGTTGTCCGACGCGTGATCCTGCGCCGGCTGGGCCAGGGCCTCGCCGGCCTGTTGGTCCTCCTCGTCCTCGCCGCGATCGTCACGGCGAGGTCTGGCGACCCGGCGCTCTATCCCGCTCCCGACGACGGCTCACAGAACATCGAACTCGTCAGCCACGGCTGGCATTCGGGTCTCGTGATCCCGCGCGAGGCCCTCACCGGGGAGGGCGCCGGTACGGCGCTCCGCCACATCGCCACGCGCTTCCGGGCCTATCCGGGGATCGAGTTCGGCTGGGGCGAGGCCCGCTTCTACCGGGCGACGCCGACACTGGCTCAGTTCGACCTGCGCCTCGCCCTCGAAGCCCTGTTCACCCCCGGCGGCCGCGACGGCGTCGTCCAGGTGGTGGGCCTCGAAGACGATACCCGGACGAGCTTCCCGCATTCGGACATCGTCCCCATCCGGGTCTCGAAGGCCGGCCTCGCCCGTCTGCTCGCCCGCCTCGACGCGAGCTTCCGCCTCGCCGACAACGTCCCCATCGAGGGCGGTCCCGGCCTCTACGGGCCGAGCCTGTTCTACGAAGGGCAGGGCCGCTTCAGCGCCGCCAACGTCTGCAACCACTGGGCCGCCCGCCTCCTCCACGCCGCCGGCCTGCCGATCACGCCCGTCCTCGACACGCACCCGGCGGGATTGCTGCTGGATCTGAGATGGCGGGCGGGGGTGAGGGCGCTCCCGGCTCCCAACCTGTCCAAACCGTAATCTCGGCGACACGGCCGGGTCAGGCTGAGGTCTCTACATGGAGGGTCATGGCCCCGCTCAGCGGGGACACGACCTTTCCGGAGAGACCTGTCCATGACGTCGTCCACCTCTCGCCTGCGCCGCAACGCCCTCGCCTCCGTCGCCGCCATCGCCATCGCTGCGACGGGAGCCGCGGGCATCAGCCTGACTCAGCCCTCCACCCCGGCCTATGCCCAGGCCCTGTCCAAGAACCCCATCGACGTGCCGGACCATCCGCCCGGCTCCTTCGCCAGCGTGGTCGACAAGGTGAAGCCCGGCGTGGTCGCCGTGAAGGTGAAGCTCGACGACAGCGCCGGCATGGACGACGATGACGGCCCCGGGCAGGGCCAGGGCCAGCAGGTTCCGCCGCAGCTGCGCGAGTTCTTCAAGCGCTTCGGCCAGGGCGGCCCGGGGCAGGGCCAGGGCTTCGGCGGCCCGTCGCCCAAGCGCCAGGGCCAGCGTGGCGCCATGGGTTCAGGCTTCATCATCTCGGCCGATGGCTACGTCGTCACCAACAATCACGTGGTCGACAAGGCCAAGACCGTGCAGGTCACGCTCGACGACAACCGCACCCTCGACGCCAAGGTCATCGGCAAGGACCCCAAGACCGATCTGGCGCTGCTCAAAATCACCGAAGGCGGCACTTTCCCCTACGTCTCGCTGGGCAAGACCGCACCCCGTGTCGGCGATTGGGTGGTGGCCATCGGCAACCCGTTCGGCCTCGGCGGCACGGTGACGGCCGGCATCGTCTCGGCCCGTGGCCGCGATATCGGCGCCGGCCCCTATGACGACTTCCTGCAGATCGATGCGCCCATCAACAAGGGCAATTCCGGCGGCCCGACCTTCAATGTCGGCGGCGAAGTGGTGGGCGTGAACACCGCCATCGCCTCCCCCTCGGGCGGCAGCGTGGGCCTGGCCTTCGCTATCCCGGCCGAGACCGTGCAGGCGGTGGTCGACCAGCTCCGGGCGGACGGCAAGGTGGCCCGCGGCTATCTTGGCGTGCAGGTCCAGCCGGTGACGAAGGACATCGCCGACGGCCTCGGCCTCGACAAGGCCAAGGGCGCCCTCGTCGACCACGCCGAACCCGGCACCCCGGCTGCCAAGGCCGGCCTCAAATCCGGCGACGTGATCGAATCGGTCAATGGCGCGCCGGTGAACGATGCCCGCGAATTGTCCCGCCGCATCGCCGGCCTGAAGCCCGGCGCCAAGGTGGAGCTCGCCTATCTGCGCGGCGGCAAGTCCGACACCGCCACGGTGGAGCTCGGCGCCCTGCCGAACGACCCGAAGGCAGGCAACGACAACCGCAGCAGCTCGACGAGCGACGGCCAGCCGCGCCTCGGCCTCAGCCTCGCCCCGGCCTCGCAGGTCGGTGCCGGTGATGAGGGCGTCGCGGTGATGGATGTCGATCCCGATGGTCCGGCCGCCGCCAAGGGCATCGAGCAGGGAGACATCATCCTCGATGTGGCCGGCTCCAGCGTCTCGAAGCCCTCGGAGATCGCCGAGCGCATCAAGGCGGCCGAGGCTAGTGGCCGCAAGGCGGTGCTGATGCGGGTCAAGAGCACCAAGGGCGTGACCCGGTTCGTCGCCGTGGCCCTCAACAAGGCCGGCTGAACACCCAGCCGGGGGCGCGATGAGCCCCCGGCCTCTTCGCAGACGAGGTCTCGACCAGAGCCGGCCCGTTCCTTCGGGCCGGCTCTTCGCGTGACTGTCCCCTCAGCCGACAGGACCGAATCTTGCCTCGGTCACGAAGGTGCCTTCGCGCACGCCGATGCCGGATCCTGTCGCAATCCAGAGACATGACGAAGCGAAGCTACGGGTCTGCTGTTGCGAACATGGAAGGAGGGAGAATCCGATGCCTGTTCTGAAGCGGATCCTGGTGGCTGGCCTGCCCCTCGTCGCTCTCTCCTCGACGATCGCTCCGACAGGGCCTGCCCATGCCAAGTCGGTGGCGGCGAAGCCGGTCTGGGCCACGGGCACCTTCGTTTTCGCGGATCTCTGCACGACGCCCGAAAGTGGCGAGCGGGCAGGGCGGCGGATCACGCTCAAGCGTTCTCCCACCGGCAACGTGCTGGTTTACGAAACCCCATTCCAATCGGCGCAGGCCGAGAGCCTCACCCTCGATGACGGCACCAAGGGCTTGTCGTTTCTGGTCGGTGGCGAACGAGGCCATGTCGCCTTCCACGGAACCCTGGCGACGGATGCGCTGGTGGGCACGGTGGAAGACGAGACCGGCGCCTATCCGTTGCGACTGCGCCGGGTCCTTCGCTCGCACGCCCACGAGCCCTGTCCCGCCGATGTCACGGGATCGATCGGAACGCGACGCTGAGATCGTTGGGCTCGAGCGGCGGCCTGCTTTAGGATCGGGCCCATGAAAGCCCGATCCTTCCCATCCATCGCCTGCCTCCTGACCGCCATCGCCTTGTCCTCGACGCCGGATCCGGCGACAGCGGGCGATTCCTGCGATCGACTCACCGCACGGATGATCAGGGTCACCGGGGCGTCTCTGGCCGGGCGCGAGGCGTCTCTCGCCGTGTTCCGCGCCGAGGATGCCGATCGCATGAGCCTCGATTGCCGGGCGCCGACGCGGATGGCGTTCGGGTCACGGGATCAGGCGCCGGCCGGAGCCTTTTTCGTCCTGATCGGCCTGGCGGCGGAAGGCCTGGTGGGTACGAAGGCCGGCAAGGTCGAGGCCCTGGCCCGCACCCTCCATCGGGACGCCCGCCTCACGGGGCTGGCGCAGGCGGGACAGGCGGGGAATGCGGCCCTGCGATGCGAGACGAGCGGGCAGGGGCTCGCCGATACCCTCGGCCTGGGCGGCCCGGCGCCCGACCTCACGCGCTGCATGCTCACCCGGCATCGTCGGACGATCCTTCGCCGTCGCGCAGGCCTTTTCGACGGGGCTCAGTTGGGCTAGACCGGGCGCCATGTCCGAACCCGCTCGCTCACCCGCCGGTCCCGTCGTGATGGCGGGGTCCACCGCCTTCGCCAACCACCTGCCCTTCGCGCTCATTGCCGGCCCATGCCAGCTCGAGAGCCGCGACCACGCCATCGAAATTGCCGACGCGCTCAAGGGCATGACCGACCGTCTCGGGATCGGCCTCGTCTTCAAGGGCTCGTTCGACAAGGCCAACCGGACCTCCGGCTCCACCGCGCGCGGTCTCGGCCTCGCCGGGGCATTGCCGATCTTCGCCGACATCAAGGAAAGGTTCGGTCTCCCGGTCCTCACCGACGTCCACGAAGCATCGCAATGCGCGCCGGCGGCGGAGATCATCGACGTCCTCCAGATCCCGGCCTTCCTGTGCAGGCAGACCGACCTGCTCCTGGCGGCCGCAGCCACCGGCCGCGTGGTGAACGTGAAGAAGGGCCAGTTCCTCGCCCCCTGGGACATGGCTCATGTCGCCGCCAAGGTCACGAATGCCGGTAATCCCAACGTGCTGGTCACCGAACGGGGAGCCTCGTTCGGCTACAACACCCTCGTCTCCGACATGCGCAGCCTGCCGATCATGGCCCAGGTGACGCACGGTGCGCCGGTGGTGTTCGACGCGACCCATTCGGTGCAGCAGCCGGGCGGGCAGGGCGCCACTTCCGGCGGGCAGCGCGAGTTCGTGGCGGTGCTGGCCCGTGCCGCCGTGGCGGTGGGCGTCGCTGGCCTGTTCATCGAGACGCATCCCGATCCGGATCATGCCCCGTCGGACGGTCCCAACATGGTCCCTCTCCGGGCGATGCCGGCGTTACTGGAGACCCTGCAGGCTTTCGATCGCTTGGCAAAGTCGAGCGGCTGACCGAGTCACGCCCCTCGGAATCGTTCGATCAGACGTGACAATGGAACCGACCCGCCCAGACTTCGTTGTTTTGGCTTAAGCACAGCGACGATTTGAGGAACTCCATGCGCAAGTTCGCACTGATCACAGCCGTCACCCTTTCCCTCGGCGCCATGGCTGCCGGGACGGCAGCGGAAGCCCGCCCCGGACATGGTCACGGCTACGGTCGCGGCGGCCATGGCGGTTATGCCCACGGCGGCTACGGCAACCGTGGATACGGCAATCGCGGCTACGCCTACGGTGGCGGGCATCGCCGTGGCATCGGGACCGGCGCTGCCGTCGGCCTTGGCATCGCTGGCTTGGCGGCTGGCGCCATCGCAGCCGGCGCCGCCCGCGATTCCTACTACAACAATGGCTATGGCCGTCCGGCCTATGGGCGACCCGCTTACGGCTACGGCTACTGAACCGAGCTAAGTCACGCGTTCTCGAAGGGTGGCCGGTTTTGACCGGCCGCCTTTTTTCTTGGCCGCTACGATGCCACGTCAGCGTAAGAAGCTGCTACGATGTTCACGCTACAGCCGGAAGATCGTCGAAACGGGCTACGGGCTAATCAGCCGCGCCCGCGATAGGGCGCGATCCCCTGGTCCGGAAGCCAGAGCGTTTTCGGCGGCTCGCCGGTCTGCCAGAACACGTCGATGGGGATACCGCCCCGCGCATTCCAATAGCCACCGATACGGAAATACCGGGGCTTGAGGAGATCGACGAGCGTCATGCCGATCCCGACCGTGCAATCCTCATGGAATGCGCCGTGATTGCGAAACGAGCCGAGATAGAGCTTCAGAGATTTGGATTCCACGAGCCAAAGATCCGGCACGTAGTCGATCATCAGGATGCCGAAATCGGGCTGGCCGGTCACGGGACAGATCGAGGTGAATTCGGGGGCGGTGAACCGTGCCAGATAATCCGTTCCCGGATGAGGGTTCGGCACCCGGTCCAGGCGCGCCGTCTCGGGGGAGGCGGGCAGGGGGGTCGGCTGGCCGAGCTGAAGAGATTCGTCGGAGGAGGGTGGGTTGGTCATGTCCGCCGCTATAGCGCAGGCTGCGTGCCAGGGAAACCTCCACCCCGGAATGCTTCATTAAATCAACGGCCTAGTCTCCTGGCTGCAGGGTCCGCCCCGATCTCGGTGAGAGAAGCGGGGTGGGGGACCACAACCCGTGAAGCGGAACGTCTCGTAACCTAAGCAAAGATTTCTGACCGACCGGCGAGCTTCATCGGCGAGGGGCGCTTGCCGGATGCGGCACGTTGACGGATAAGCCTGCCCTGTATCAGACCGGTCCATAGGGCGCGCTCGCCGACGGCGCACGCCCGCGGGACGATGACGACATGGCCGGATACCGGCCGCAACATCTTGAGAGCAGGGGCACGCATGACCGCGATCACCAACATCGCCGCCCGCGAGATCCTCGATAGCCGGGGCAACCCGACCGTCGAAGTGGACGTCCTCCTCGAAGACGGCTCCTTCGGCCGAGCCGCCGTGCCGTCCGGCGCCTCCACCGGTGCCCACGAGGCGGTGGAGCTGCGTGACGGTGACAAGGGTCGCTACAGCGGCAAGGGCGTGCGCAAGGCGGTGGCCGCGGTCCGTGGCGATATCCTCGACGCCATCGGCGGCATGGATGCCGAGGATCAGATCGCCGTCGACGAGGCGATGATCGAGCTCGACGGTACCCCCAACAAGGCGCGGCTGGGTGCCAACGCCATCCTCGGCGTATCCCTGGCGGTCGCCAAGGCAGCGGCCGAGACCGCCGGCCTGCCGCTCTACCGCTATGTCGGCGGAACCCAGGGGCGGGTGCTGCCGGTGCCGATGATGAACATCATCAACGGCGGCGCGCATGCCGACAACCCGATCGACTTCCAAGAATTCATGATCATGCCGGTGGGTGCGTCCTCCCTGGCCGAGGCCGTCCGCATGGGCGCCGAAGTGTTCCACACCCTTAAGAGCGCCCTCAAGAAGGCCGGTCACAACACCAATGTCGGCGACGAGGGCGGTTTTGCCCCCAACCTCCCCTCGGCCGAGGCCGGGCTCGACTTCGTGATGGAATCGATCGCCGCGGCGGGCTTCAAGCCCGGCACCGACATCGTGCTCGCCCTGGACTGCGCCGCCACGGAGTTCTTCAAGGACGGCGCCTACCATTACGAGGGCGAGGGCCAGACCCGCTCGATCGAGGCCCAGGTCGATTACCTCGCCAAGCTCGTGGATTCCTATCCGATCCTCTCCATCGAGGACGGGATGTCGGAGGACGACTGGGCCGGCTGGAAGCTTCTGACCGAGAAGGTCGGCAACCGCTGCCAGCTCGTCGGCGACGATCTCTTCGTCACCAACGTCACCCGCCTGTCGCGCGGCATCGCCGAGAACACCGCCAACTCGATCCTCGTGAAGGTCAACCAGATCGGCACCCTCACCGAGACGCTGGCCGCCGTCGATATGGCGCAACGCGCCGGCTACACCGCCGTGATGTCGCATCGTTCAGGCGAGACCGAGGATTCCACCATCGCGGATCTCGCCGTCGCCACCAATTGCGGGCAGATCAAGACCGGCTCGCTCGCCCGCTCGGACAGATTGGCCAAGTACAACCAGCTCATCCGCATCGAGGAAGGCCTCGGCGCTCAGGGCCGCTACGCCGGCAAGGCCGCCCTCAAGGCCTTCGCCGCCCGCTGACGCGCGGGGGCGTCCCGAAACACGGGTGCTCCTCCGTCATCACATTGAAAGACGGCCACACCTCCACTTCCATCGAGGGTGTGGCCGTTTCGCTTGTATCGGCGTTGTCCCCGGACACGGCCTCCCTCTCCGGAGCCGATGAAGAGGGACGGTACCGCCCACCATGACCCCACCCGCCGCACTGACCGTCTATTACGACGGGGCCTGTCCGCTCTGTTCCGCCGAGATCCGGACCTACCGGCGTAGTCGCGGGGCCGAACGCCTCACCTTCGTCGACGTCAGCGGCGACGACGCCCCCGCCACGCTCGGCCCCGATCTCAGCCGCGAAGCCGCGCAAGCACGTTTCCATGTCCGGGACGATCAGGGCCGTCTCGCCTCCGGGGCGTCGGGCTTCATCCGGCTCTGGCGCGAGTTGCCCGGCTGGGGCTGGCTCGCAGCCTTCGCGAGTCTGCCCGGCATGCCGATCCTGGCCGAGGCCGCCTATCGCGGGTTCCTGCCCCTGCGCCCTCGTCTCGCCAGGCTGTTCTCCCGGTTCTCGGGGACCTCCTGCGACACCGCCTGCCGCCCACCCAAGGCGTGATACCCGGCCGTCCGCCGGGCCTCGGTGAGCGCAACTCTCTTCACGGGGATGCGATGACCGCTTGGCGCGATCCGGCGTTATAGCCGGGTGCCGGAGCGCGAGTCCCATCGATGCAGAACCCCATCCAGGCCTTCCTGCTGCGCCCGCGGCTTCTCGGGGCGATCGTGTTCGCAGTGGTGCTGTCGGTGGCCCTGCCCTTCGCGTCGCTCTGGACGCGCCTCCTCGTCGGTTGGTGCGTCGGCGTCGTCGTCTACACCGCCCTCGTCATCTGGCGGACCTCGTCCCTGTCGCGGGACGCCCTGCGCCGGGAAGCGTCGCGGCTCGACGACAGCGCACCGGTGATCTCGCTCTTCGCCATCCTGGCGGGGCTCGCGAGTTGCGGCGCCGTGGCGATGCTGGTGATCGGAGGACGGGAGCCGGATGCGCCGCGCCTCGCCCACCTTGCCCTGGCGATCATGACGATGCTCTGCGCCTGGGTCTTCGTGCAGGTGATCTTCACCGTGCATTACGCCCATCTCTATTACGGCGAGGTCGACGAGGGTCGGAACCGTGGCGGAATCGACTTTCCCGGCGGAGAGGAGCCGGATTTCTGGGACTTCCTCTACTTCTCCGTCACCATCGGGGCGACCTCACAGACCTCCGATACCGACATCACCAGCAAGGCGTTCCGCCGGATCGTGACGGCGCAGACGATTTACGCCTACCTGTTCAACACCAGCGTCCTGGCTCTGGCGGTGAACATGGCCGCGGGCTTCGCCCAGCAGTGAACCTCGAAGGGGGTCAGGACCCCTTCACCCGTGTCGCGACACGATCGCCGTCATCGGTCGCAGTCCGGACGATCGTCTGGCCGTGATCGACTTGGCCATCACTCGCCCGGCTGTCTCGTGCCTTGTCTCGACGCGTCCGCCAGCGGTCGCCGCTGCGTGTGAGCATGAGGTAGAGCGAGTGCGGATTGGTGAGGAAGTAGCGCCAGAACAGGCGCCGGGGCTCCTGCAGCAGCCGCCAGAGCCATTCGAAACCGATCCGCTGGACCCAGGCCGGCGCCCGGCTGCGGCTTCCGGAGAGAAAGTTGAACAGGCCGCCCGACGTCTTGATGAGGGCAACGTTCCGCAGGAGCGGACCGTGATCGCGCACGAAGGCCTGCTCGCGCGGCACCCCCAGGGCGATCCAGAGAATGTCCGGCGCCAGGGCGTCGATTTCGGCGACCTTTGCGGCCAACGCGTCGCCCACGAGGTAGCCATGGTGGTGACCGACGATGCGCAGCCCTGGATACAGGCGCTGTGTCGTCGCCACCGCCGCGCGGTTCTCGTTCTCGGTGGCGCCATAGAGATAGAAGGTCACGCCTTCCGCCAGGGCCTTGCGGGCGACCTCGTGATAGAGGTCGGTGGTGGCGACCCGTTCGGGCAGGGCCCGGTCCCCGACGAAGCGGGACATGGTCACCATCGGCTGTCCGTCGGCGCTGATGACATCCGCCATGTCCATCAGCCGGGCGAACTCAATGTCGCGTGCGTGCCGTGACATCACCTCGCCATTGGCCGAGGTGAAGTAGAGGGGCGTTCCGGGGCGCGGATGACGGCGCACGGCCTCGGTCATCAGATTCACGGTCTCCCGCATTCCCAGAGCCGCGATCGATACGCCGCCGAGAGAGGTCAGGGGAACCGGTTCGGGCAGAACCGGAGACGGTGTCGTCATCGTGCCCCTCCGATCAGCGCGGCAGCGCCGGACACGCTGAACGATGCGGCAGAGGCACGCTTGACCGATGAACGCTGTCCCGGATCGGGTTTGTCGAAAGGCTTCTTCGGGGCCTGCTCGGGCTCGGGACGGGAGACGGCTCTAGGCACGTGTACCGGCTCCGACGGACGCCTTGGCTCCACTCGGACGGGGGGCTCAATGGCCGGCCTGGTCTCCGGGTCCTTGGCGTTGCCACGGATGAAAGCCATCGCCGACCGCCGCGGATCTGGCAGATCGGGCGCGCGGAAGGCGGGCGGGCTCACCGGGATGCGTCTATCCTTCGGAATACCCGCCGGAACCGGTGCCTCGGCCGAACGGGGCATCTCGACCGGCTTGGATTCGCGGCGCGGCTCGGTTTCGCGGCGCGGCTCGGGCGGCCGGGCGGGAATGGGAGCGGGGGCTGGCCCCGCAACCTGCGCCGGATTGAAGGCTTGGACCGGCTCCGACACGGGAGCCCGCTTGAAAGCCTGGGCCATCTTGGGAGACGGCTCCGGCTCTCGTGCCGGACTGGCGGCCTTCACCGCCATGGGGGACTCAGCGACCCTGGGCCCACGGACAGGGTCCGACCGGCCGAACCGGGCCCAATCGTCGAGCAGGGCGAGGAGAATGCCGAGGCCGAGCCCCGCCAGGAGTCCCATCGCCATCAGCGTCCGCGCCGGGGGCGGGAAGCTGCGCATGATCGGCTTCGTCGCCGGGGAGACGACCCGGGCATTGCCCATGTCGAGATAGGCCTGCTGGCCGGTCTCGCGCGAGCGGGTGAGGAAGGCTTCGTAGACCGAGCGGCTGGCCTCGGCCTCCCGTTCGAGTTCACGCAGGCGGATCGACGCCTGGGCGAGACCGACCGTTCGGCCCTTGGCCTGATCGAAGTTCTTCTCCAGGGCCGATGCGGTGGCGCGCGCCTTGGCCAGGTCGGTCTGCGCCGCCTGCGCGAAACGGGAGACCTCCTGATCGATGGAGCGGCGTGCCTGGGCGACCTGCTTGACCATGGAGGAGACGGAAGGATGGCGCGGCCCGAGCTCGTTGGTGAGCTCGGCCTGACGCCGGGTGAGGTCCGCGTATTGGCTGCGCAGGGCAGCCACGGTCTGCGAGGAGAGGATATCGTCCGTCGCCCCGGCATCCAGCCCGGCGCGGGCAATGCGCTGGCTCTGTTCGACGCGGGCCTGCGCCTCGACCACCCGAGCGCGGGCGGCGGCGAGTTGCGCGTTGATCTGCGTCAGCTGCTGATCGCTCACGAGGGCGTCGCGGGTGCCGACGAGCCCGGTCTCGGCACGATAGGCCTGAACCCGATTCTCCGCGGCGTTGAGCGCGGTGCGCAATTCGCCGAGCCGCGCCGTGAGTCCGGAATTGGCGCGGTTGGCGGCCTCCGTCCGGGCGGCGGCATCCTCGGCGAGATAGGCGGCCACCACCGCGTTGGCGAGGCGCGCAGCCTTCGCCGCATCCCGCGCCCAGACCGAGACGTCGATCACGTAGGTTCGCCCGGTTCGGCGCACGGAGATGCGCTGCTGCAGGAGCCCGACCGCCGCATTCGCGTCGCCCTCGTCATCCGAAGGCGCATCCTGACTTCCGAACCCCAGGGCAGCGACGACCTTCGAGACCATCCCGCCCGACGCGGCCGTGAATTCGTCGTCCCTGGTGAGGCCGGTGGCATCGACGACCCGGCGCAGCACGCTGCTCGAGGTGATGAGACGGGTCTGGCTCTCCACCACGCTCTGATAGGCGTTGGAATCCTGGCCGCCGGTGGTCAGTTCGCGGGAGACGAGGTTCAGGTCGCGCGGGTCGATATAGATCTGCGCCTCGGCGGTGTAGCGCGGGCTCAGCAGCTTTCCCCCGACGAGGCCGATCCCGGCCAGGACGAGCGCGCAGGCGAAGATCCAGACGATGCGTCGGCGCAAGGCCGAGAAGGCACCCCCGACGGAGAGGCGATAGCCGTCGCGTACCGGCTCGGCCGGGCCGGGCCTGCCGGATGCAGGGGGATCGTCGTAGACCAACATCAATCGCCTCCCACCATCACGGAGTTCCGAGAAGACACGAGCCCCGGCGCGCCCCGGGATTGCTGGTGTGACGATCCCGCTTCGGTCCGTTCGTGTCCCGAGCCGGCACAGTCCGTAGAGCGCGCGGCCGAATGCACGAGGGAATAGCAACTGCGAGTCCAAATTAGATTAAATTCTCAGGCGGCCCTCAACGAATGCGCAACAACGCGGAACGATGATGAATCACGTCTTTACACCTCCCGCCGGAATTGGATGGGACGCCTGAAGACACGCCTTCGTCATGGCACCGGACAGGACAAGAAGCCTCGGATGCGGGCGGGCTCACGCGTCGCGTGGGCCGTTCTTCGAGAGCTGCATCGAGGTCTAGCCCGAAAGGCGGGATGCCTCTTCCACGGGGCGCCGTTCCCCAGCGACGCCAAGGGCCCGCGCCATCCCCTCCGCCATCGAGACCACCGGGATGCCGCGCCGGTTCGCGGCCAGGAGAGTGGCCTCGAGCAAGGCGGGGGAGCAGCCGTAGGGGCTTGCCCCCTCGGTCACGTCATGGCCGAAAAAGATCACCCAGCCGTTACGGGCCACCGCCTCGTCCATCAGACGCGCGAGGAGAACGGCGTCGAGGCAGCGGTCGAAGAGCGGGTTGGCGCGCAGGAAATAGCGGTCGATGCGTCCGGCATTCAGGCCCGGCATGATGCTGCGGCCGGATCCATAGGTCCGGCTCAGCACGCCCTTTGCGGCCAGCGACGCATAGCCGTAGGGAAAGGCGAAATTCTCCAGCACCAGTCCCGGCACGAGGGAAGCGAGCGCATCCCGGTTACGCCGGAGATCCGCGGCGAATCGCTTTGCGTCGAGGGTGGGCACAAGACGGTGATCATGGGTATGGCAGCCGATCTCGTGCCCGCGGCGATGGATCTCCGCCAAGGCCTCGACGCCTGCGACCCGCCAATGCTCGGTGGCGGTGCCGAGGAGGGTGCGGGAGACGTAGAACGTGCCTTTCACGCCATGCGCGTTGAGGAGGGCAGCGCCCGTCTCGCAGGCACTGTCCGGCACATCGTCGAACGTGACGCTTACCATCGGGCCAAACAGGCGGGGAAGTAAGGGCGCGGACGGGATATGCCGCGACAGACGATGCGAGAGCCGCGCCCGGAAGGAGAGCTGCGCCTTGAGTTCGGTCACGTCGCGATCGAGGATGGCGTCGGGGGTCATTGCGGGGTCGGATGCCCGGACCGCTTGCGCAGCACCAGGTGATAATCACCGCGCTGCAGGTTGAAGCGCCGCCCCGTCACCCTGTTCACCACATCGGTCACGCCGTCGGTGAAGGCGGCGAGGCGCGGACGGCATATCCGCATCTCCGCATAGCGCGGGCTCTCGTAGACATGTTCGTAGATCGGCTCGAGCCCGAGGCGATCGAGGAACGGCTTCAGCCGGGCCGGCAGGACGAGCGGGTGATAATGGACTGGAAATGGAGGTTCGCCCGGCTCGCCCGCCCGCTCGTGGCCGCGGATATGGCGGTAGAACCAGACGTGGAACCAATGCGGCGAATATTTCGTCACGAGGCCGGAGAGCGACCGCGGATGCGGTGCGCCGATCAGCAGGAGACCGCCGGGCTTCAGGCATTCGGCGAAGCGCTCCATCGCCGCGCCGACATCGGGCAGATGCTCGATGACGTTGTAGCTCGTCACGAGGTCGAAGGTCAGGGGCGTGAAACGGTGGGTCTGGACGTCGCCGCAGATCACCGTATCGGCATAGCCGTTGTTGCTCACCTGGGTCGGGTCGATATCGACCACGGTCACGCGGGAGCGGCGCAGCACCGAGACCGGAAGATAGGAGGATGCTCCGCCGCCGGCCTCGTAGACCGAGACCTCGCCCGCCGGAAGCAGTTCCTCGAGAATTTCGTGGACCTTCGCGAGGCTGAACCCGGCCTCGCCCGCCGGCATCTCCGTGTCCTGGTGGAGGTCCTCCCGCCCGACCTGCCCCGCCATGGAGGCGGTGTCGTCCTGTGCCGTGGCCTTCATGCTCCGTCTCTATTCCGTCGTGATGGGGCGAGACGGAAGCGAAGACTTCTGCGAGGGCATGGGAGAGAATACGCCTTCCGGAAAGTGCGTCGACCGTGCTCTCGCACATGACACGGCAAATCTTACTTTTCCAAGTACCGGGCGCGGGGAAACGTGTTCGCGCGCCTGTCGGTCCCTTTCATCATTCATCACCCGCGAGGGATTTGCCTCGGCGTGCGATATGCCTCAGCAAGTCGAGGCGCAGGCGGAATGAGGCCTCAGGCCGCTTCCGTCCGCAGCTTGGAACGCTCTTCTCCACCCTCGGCACGGAACGCGTCGATACTGGCGCGGATGGTGGAGAGCGGCGTCGATCCGAAGGATTGGATGCAGAAGGCCCGCTCCGTCGGCGTGGCGACGTCCAGCATCGCCAGGATATCGGCCTCGCTCAGGGCGTCGTCATCCCAATGGGTCCGGCAGAAGCTCTGCGTCGTCACCGCATGCCGCGCCATCACCGAGGGGGTGTTGGTGACGAAGGTGCCGTAGATCATGTATTCTGAAAAGTGGCGGTCCCGGCACAGGGCGGCGACCCAGCCACGGCCGGTCACCGCCTCGATCCGGTCGGTCATCGCCCGTGTCGTTGCCTGGTCCCAGATGATGATCTGGTCGATGTAATCGTCGGCGGGTACGCTTTGCGGCTTGGTGGCGAGGAGCCGGCTCGCCGTGCCGAGCCATTGGATGTGGCGTGGCCGGTTGGCTCCGACACCGCCGGGATGGACGTGGAACGGCGTCGGATTGGGCTCGGCCAAGGCGGCGAGGTCGAAGTCCCGGAAGAAGCAGACGTCGGAATCGATCAGGCAGTAGCGTGCCTCCGGCAGCCTGCGCGTGGCCTCGATTTTGACGAACTGCTGGATGTGCCAGCCGCTGACCGGCTTGCCGAACGGCGTGAGCCAGTAGCGGAGCCGGCGCCGACGCAGGAACGGGATCGGCCTGATCCACCAGGGCAGGAACTGCGACTGCGGCAGGATCAGCCGGTCGGGACGGGCAAAGTGCGCAAACAGCGCCACGTCCCGGTCGTCGACGAGGACGTAATGGCAGCCGCGCGACGCCGCGTGCCGATCGATGCTCTCGAACAGCAGGGCGCATCGTTCCAGATCGCCCCGGTGGCTAAGGGTGATCAGGCCCACCGTCTCGGCTCGGTCCTGCTCGGCCCGGCCCTGCTCCGCGGCTGCGAAGGCACGATCTCCGGTCTCGGCCTTCATGCGCACCTCCTCCGATCCGCCGCCCTTCATCGGGGGGACCCTGCGCCGGGAAGGGTGAAGGCTTCCGTCATCGGACCGCGCCTGTCATGCGATGTCGCGATCACGGTACCGTGTTCCGCCACAAAAGACCGTAGAGGGTAAAGAAGGAGAACGCGTAGATCGCGACATAGATCGCGTTCAGCCACAGGCTCCACTGCGCCGGATCGGGAAGTGCCGTGAGAAGCAGGGCGAAGCCCAGGGCCTTGAGGGCGATGAGGGTCGCGGTGACGCCCGCGCGCAACCCCATCCGACCGAAGGCGAAGAACAACTCGCCATGAAATTCCAGAAGATTGCGCACCGCCGGCACGGCGACGATGACGGCGAGCATGCCGTAGGCCGCCGATACGTTAGGACCGAGAAGGTCGGGGCGGATGTGCAGGACCGCGACCATGAAGACGAGGGCACCGGTCGAGACGACCGCCACCATCGCTTCCACCTTCAGAGATTCGCGCAGGCTCGCCCGGGTGGCGCGGCCGGCCTGGATGAGCTTACGCGAATACATCATGAACATCGGCCGCAATGGCACACCGGTGAAATCGATGAGCCGCATCGAGATCGCGTAGATACCCGCCATGCGCTCGCCGGCCAGCGTCAGGACGATGAGTTTGTCGATCTCGCCCTGAGCGAGGAACATGAAATAGGAGGCGGCAAAGAGCAGCCCGTCGCGCAGCCGGCCCTTGAGCAGCGCCGCGCGGAACCGCATCCGCGTGCGCGGATGGAAGCGGATGGCGAGGACGACGACCGAGACCGCGTTACCGACGAGATAGTATACGGCCCAGGTTTCGGCGTTGCCGCCGCCCGCAGCCCAGAACGCCACGGCGGCGGCGGCGCGGAAGCCGATGGGAAGCGACATCACCGTCGCCGCCGCGGCGTAGCGGCCGAGCCCGTTATTGACCTGGACCAGGAGCTCGATCTGGCGCCAGAGCGCCACCTCGACCACGATGATCGCCAGGTAGCCGGGCAGGGCGATCACGTCCCGGAACAGAAACGCGTAGAGAGCCAGCGAGAGGCCGAACATGATCGGCAGGGCGAGTCCGAAACAAGCATAGTAGACGGCGAGATATCCCCCCATCGACGAACGCCTTCCGGCGGCCGACCGCATCACGAAAGATTGGAAGCCGAACCCCGCTAGACAGCCGATCATCACGCCCGCCGCCGAGACGGAGGCGAAGACCCCCATTTCGGCGAGGCTCAAGATGTTGGCGAGAACCAGGAAATAGACCATCTGAAGCACGAGGCGCCCACCCGCCCCGGCCAGAAGCTGGCCGTAACCGATCAGCACGGTGCGGTGGGTCGCCCACGCCCCGGCGACGAGACGCATGGGCGTGCGATGCAACTCTCCGATGCGACGTCCCACACCGGGTCGCCCGGCAGGGAGCGCCGGCGCGACGGGCGTCGGATTTCGGGACAGTTGGGCGGTCATGGCCGAGGCTTCCGCAGGGCCCGTGCCATGGCGCGGGAAAGAGAAGGGCAGGCTCCGTCCGGAGCGGTCGGGTCGGAGCGATGTCCTATCCTCGAGAACGGGGCGCCGTCATGCCCTGGTGATCGGCGTATTCCTGCCGAGGGCACAAGTCCTGGTGAACACGACGTCCTGATGGACCCATAGGTCTCGGCTGTCCGATCGCGGGTGGCATCCCACAAGGATGGATGCATCGCAGGGTCATCCGTGACGGATACCATTCCCTGTTCGGCTCAGAACCTGTGTACGGACCTGAACTTGCAGAACTCCCCACCATCTCCCGGCGGGATGTGCCGTTTTGGGCGACTTCTCACTCTTCCCAGGATCTCGGCATGAAACAGGGCCCTCCCCATCGCCGGTCCGTCCTCAAGGGAGCGCTGGGCAGCATCCTTGGGTTGGAAGGCGCGCTCGCCCATCGCGCCGCCGTCGCCTCTCCGCGCAAGATCCCGTTCGGGGCGGCGGTTCGCGGGGACGCTCTCGCGGCGGATGCGGGCTATCGTGCCGCCCTGGCGGAGAGGTGCCGCTTGCTGGTCCCGGAGGGCAGCCTGAAATGGCCGGTCCTGCGGCCCAACCGGGAAACGTTCGATTTCGGGGATGCCGACACGATCGCCGCCTTCGCCCGTAGCAACGGGCTCGGCCTGCGGGGTCACACCCTGGCCTGGTACGGCGGCATGCCCGCCTGGGCGGAGGCGATCACGAGCCCCGTCGAGGCCGAATGGGTGCTGACCAGCCATATCGAAGCGGTGGTCTCCCGCTATCGCGGCTTCATCGGATCCTGGGATGTGGTGAACGAGCCGATGCCCGAAAATCCGGTCTCGCCACGGGACTTGCGCTCCTTCGTCTGGACGAAAACCCTCGGCGCCGAGTACATCCCCATCGCCTTCAAGGCGGCTCATGCCGCCGATCCGGCCGCCCAGCTCGTCCTCAACGAATACGACATCGAATTCGTCGGACCGCGCTTCGCCATGCGACAAGCCGGCATCCTCGCCATCGCACGCTCCCTCGTCGATCGAGGCATCCCGATTCATGCCATCGGATTGCAGGCCCATCTGTTCGCGGATCGGGAGATCGACCGCGACGGCCTCCAGGCTTTCCTGCGGGAGATCAAGGCGCTGAAGCTCGACGTTCTGATCACCGAACTCGATGTGATCGACGTGGGACTGCCGACCGACGCCGCCACCCGAGATGCGATGATCGCGCGCAAGGCGGCCGATTTCCTCCAAGCGGTGAACGAGGTGACGCCGCCGAGCGCGGTCCTTACCTGGGGTATTACGGATCGTTATACCTGGGTACCGATATACTTCACCCGACCCGACGGCACGGCGAACCGGCCGCTCCCCCTGGATTCCGACCTGAGGCCCAAGCCGCTGATGACCGTGATTGAGCGCTTCACCGGAAGCGCGTTGTGAAAGCGCGCGCCAATCCATTCGACGCGGTGGTCTGCGTCCCGACCTTCAAACGGCCGGAGCACCTCGTCCAGACCCTCGCCTCCCTGGCGCGCCAGCGGACCGCCCTCCGCTTCGCCGTCGTGGTGGTGGACAACGACGGCGCGTCGCAGGCCGGCTTGGCGGCCGCCGAGGCGGTGTTCGCGAAGGGACCGCTCCAGGGCCAATGCGTGGTCGAGCAGCGCCAGGGCAATTGCTCGGCGATCAACCGGGCCTTCACCACTGCCCTCGCGGCCTATCCCGACACCCGTTATTTCCTGATGATCGACGACGACGAGCTGGCACAGCCCGACTGGCTGGAGCGCATGGTGGCCACGGCGCAGCGCACGGGGGTCGGCATCGTCGGCGGCCCGGTGATCCCGCGCTTCGAACCGGGAACACGGCCCGGCCTCGACAACCACCCCGCCTTCGCCCCCGCCTACGACAAGAGCGGGCCGGTTCCGGTGATCTACGGCAGCGGCAATTGCCTGATTACGCGGCGCACCTTCGCGCTGATGGGAGCTCCACCCTTCGACACGAGCTACAATTTCCTCGGCGGCGGCGACACCGACTTCTTCACCCGTGCCCGCCGCTCCGGTGTGACCTTCTACTGGGAGGCGGATGCGGTCATCACCGAGACGGTGCCTCTCGCCCGCACGCGGACGGGATGGCTCGCCGCACGCGGCCTGCGGATCGGGGCCGTCAATTACCGGATCGAGCGCAAGCATGCGCAGGGCAGTCTTGGTCTCGTGACCCTGGCCGGCAAATCCTTCGCCATCCTCGGGGTCTCGTTCGGACGCGCCATCCTCAATCTGGTCCGGACATGGGAACCCACCATCGCCCTTCACCCCATCCTCGTGGCCCTCGGGCGCTGCTTCGCGGCCCTGGGCATCGAACCGCAGCCCTACCGCGCCAGCACCCCGCGCCTGCGGACTCGCGGGAGATGAAGGAGGCGGATCGATGAAGACGGGGGCGATCGGAGTGCCGGCATCGGAGGCAGCGCCCGGGGGATGGCGCCGCCTGCAGGCGGTACTCGCCGACACGCCCGCCATCCTCATCGCGCGGAAGGTCGTCTTCCTCGCTGTCCTGCTGCTCAGCTGGATCTCTCTCAAACCGTTCCAGGATCTCAGCAATCCGGACGTTCTGGAACTCGCCACGGGGCGGGAGGGGCTCACCTATGCGAGCTTCGGCCTTTTCGCGCTGCTGTGCCTCGCCCTGACTCTCCCAGCTCACGCCAAAGCCTTGCGCGGCTTCGCCTCGCCCTGGTTCCTGGCGCTCGGAGCCTGGCTCGCCGTCAATGTCGTTCTGTCACAGGATCCCATGACGTCGGTCAAGCGCCTGACCCTGGCGGGCTCCGTGATGCTGGCGGCCGCCTGCCTGCCCTTGCTGGCGCGGTCGCGGAACGATCTGCGCAACCTCCTCGCCATCGCTTCCCTGCTGCTGCTGGGCGCCTGCTATCTCGGCATGCTGCTCGCGCCGGACCTTGCCATCCATCAGGCGAAGGACGTGGGCGAGCCCATGCTCGCGGGCAATTGGCGCGGCGTGTTCGGCCATAAGAACAGTGCGGCGGCGGTCATGGCCATGCTGGTCTTCATCGGCATCGCCGTGGCGCGTTCGGGGCTCGTGACGGTGGGCCTCGTCATCGTCGCCCTGTCGGGGCTGTTCCTCCTCGGCTCGGAAGGCAAGAGCGCGACGGCGCTCCTGGTGGCTTCGCTGGCGATCACGGGCCTGTTCGGCGTCATCCGTTCGCTCGCGGGCCGAATCCTCCTCACGCTGGTTCCGCTCTTCACGATCAACTTATTCAGCGTCGGCACGGTGGTGAGCGAGCCCCTGGCCGCCATCGTGCGGACTCTGCCCGTGGATTCCACCTTCACCGGCCGGACCGATGTGTGGCAGTTCGCCATCGAGGCCCTCACGGCACGTCCGCTCACCGGCTACGGCTTCTCGGCATTCTGGAACAACGTCACCGTGCGCGCCGCGTCCGATGACGGGTCGAGCTGGGCCGGATACGCCTCGCACAGCCACAACAGCTACCTCGACACCGCCGTCACCCTGGGCCTGCCCGGGCTGGTCCTGGTACTCGCGATCTTCGTCGCCGCCCCCCTGCGGGACGTGATGAGGATCGAGGCGAACGGCCGGGCCGACCCGCTGGTGACGATGTTCGTGCAGGTCTGGCTCTTCGGCCTGCTGCTCTCCTGCATGGAGAGCTTCTTCTTCGATGGAGGAGACCCGGTCTGGGTCACCTTCCTGATCTCCGTCTTCGGTCTGCGCTACCTCGCCCGTTTCCGCAGCGCGTGAAACGCCCGGGGGCGTCTCATCCCGAAAGTTGGACGCCCTGTCCGGCAGTCTCAGAACTCGATGATGCCGACGGCCCAGCCGCCGAGAGTCATCAGCGCGCCGAACCAGAGCAGGGTCGCGACGCAGCCGACGACCAGCCCTCCGACCGCCCAATGCGCGGACCAGCCGGTCTTGTTCTCATACGGCACGGTGCCTGGATCAGATTGGGTCATGGCATGCCTCTTCAGCCCGTCGATCCCAGGGAGAGGGCAAAGTTCACACCTCCCAAGATTCACACCTCCCAAGCTTGGTCGCGCCTCGGCCGAGGGCGTCCCTCAGGCTGCCGGCGGCATCGGCGAACCAGACTTGGCGATCGATGGCGGGGGGCAGCGTCGGCCGTGTCGACGCTGCAAGGGCGAGGTCGACATAGGCCTCGGGTCCGGCTCCGCCCGGGGCGAGGACGATGGCCCCACCGGACAGGAGCGCCTGGAAGCGCGGATGGTGATCGAATTCGTCCGCGCGCACCGGCTCGGTAACGATGACCGGCCGGCCGGCCTGGACGCAGGCCAGGATGCTGGCGCGGCGCGCGGTGAGCCCCTCGGGGAGGACGTAGACGAAGGCGTCCACTTCGTCGAACAGGCCGAACAGCTCCTCCGGCGAGGCGACATAGCCGGAGACCACCACCGTCTCGGAGAGGTCGAGCGCCGCGACCTTGGCCCGGAATATCTCTTCGATCCCGTCGGAGGCGCGGATGAACGAACCGATGAAGACGACGAGCGGGTCGGCGCCGCGCGCCTTCAGGGTGGCGGCAATGTCGAGGATCGCCTCCGGCTGCTTGCCCGGATAGATCGAGCCGAAATGACCGACCACCAGACGCCCTCCCTCCCGGGCGGCGCGCATCCGCGCGGACAGGGCGCTCGGCACGGTGGTTTCGGGCCGCGTGATGTTCGGGGGCAGGGGCATCATCACCGCCCGCCGCGCGAGACGGCCGATCACAGGATCGGCGGCGAGCTCGTCCCGGACCTGGGGCGACAGGAGGACGATCGTGTCCGCGAAGAGGAGAAGCGGCCGGAGGACGAGCCGGCGCAGGCGGTGCATGCTGCCCCATTCATGCAGGATCGCGACCCGTCGCCGACGCCGCAGGAACGCGATGGCGAAGGCCGAAGGGGGGCCGATCAGCGCCCGCTTCCAGGGCACCAGCGGCAGATTGGCGATGACGGCGCGGGCATTCCCCACGGCGCGCCAGATTTCGCCGAGCGGCACGCGGCCCGGCTCCAAGGGGAGGGTCTCCTGTGGCTGACCCTGACGCCTGAGGGCCTCGATCAACTGTCCGGCGAAATCGCCGACCCCGCAGGGCGGATGCCCCGTACCGACGAGATGCAGCCAGGGGGAGGGCGCCTTCGTCTCTCCCGGTCCAGGGCGTTGCGTCATGCGGTGAGGTTCCGGAGAAGGACGTGACCGGCCTGTCCTAGCAGGCCGTCGCTTGCGAAAGACTTTCGGCCGAGCAGTTTGAAACGTTCGATCCACCCGCCGACGGCCCTTCTACGAGGAGCATGACACCGTATTCACCCGGCCCACGCAGGAATCTTTTTCAGTCGGCACCGCGAATGCAAAGATTTCATCACCGTCGGATATGATGTCCGGAAATGGATCGGCCCTGTCCCGCAGGGGGACCGACCCACCTCATCTGAAGAACAGCGGGACACGATACGGATTGACCGTAGCCATGAACGACCCGATCTTCACCTCCTGGGACGAGCCCGACAGCGCCCTTTGGGGGCATCAGCCGCTGCGGCTCGAGCATCGGCTGCACCAGTCTCCCCTGTTCTCGCGGGAGGCCTTGGCCGATCTGATCGACACCTATCCAAGCGGCCAGTACAGCCTCGTCCATATGGGCGCCGCCGGACAGCGCAAGTTCTGGCGCGAGGGCGAGACCGGGGGACTTCCCGGCGCGCAGGTGATCGAGTCCATCGCCCAGGGGCGGATGTGGCTCAACCTGCGCAATGTCGAGACCGTGGACCGGCGCTACCGCGACACGCTCGACGCCATGTTCGAGGAGTTGGCCCAGCGAGTATCCGGCTTCTCTCCGGCGAAATCCACCTGCGGCATCCTGATCTCGTCGCCCAACGCCCAGGTCTATTATCATGCCGACCTGCCGGGGCAGCACCTGTGGCAGATCATCGGCGCCAAGCGGGTCTACGTCTATCCCTCGACCCCGCCCTTCGTGACGCCGAAGCATCTCGAGGACATCGCCCTCTTCGATGTGGAGGTCGATATGCCCTATGCGCCCTGGTACGATTCTCATGCCCAGGTGATGGAGCTGTCGCCCGGCCAGATGCTGAGCTGGCCCCTCAACGCGCCGCACCGGGTCGAGAATCTCGACTGCCTCAACGTGTCGATGACGGTCTCCTTCGTGGACGAGCCGATCCGCCGCAAGCAGATCGTCAATCTCGCCAACGGCATGCTGCGCCATCGCTTCGGCCGCGAGCCGGCGAGCCACGCCATCACCGGGCCGGGCTACTGGTCCAAGGCGGTGATGCAGAAGCTGCTGCGCAACAGTGATTGGGTGAAGAAGGAGCGCGCGGCCCGCCGTGCCGTCGATTTCCGCCTCGATGCGGCCCGACCGGGCCAGATCCTCGAACTCTCCGCTCCGGCGTGAGCGGGACGGCGCTGCCGGCCCATCGCCGGAGCATCGCGCCATCGGGAAAGGGAGCCTCCGGAGCGCGGAGCTACGATGTGGCGATCGCATCCGACTGGACGGAGTGCGTGTCCGGATGGACGGGTGCGCCAACGCCGTTTCAGGATCCGGTCTGGATCGAGACCTGGTATGAATCGCTCCAAGACCGCGCGGGGCTGACGCCCCTCCTGGTGACGGCGCGGGACAGGGCAACGGGGGTGCTCGCGCTGCATCTTCCCCTCGTGGTCGACGAGACGGGGCCCCGCCGCATCATCGCCTTCGCCGATCTCGGCCTCACCGATTACAACGCGCCGCTCCTCGGCCCAGCGGCTCCGAGAGACCATGCCGGCGCCCTGGAGCTATGGCAGGCGATCCGCTCTGCGCTGCCCCGCGCCGACCTTCTCTCCCTGCGCAAGATGCCGGCGACCTTCGCCGACGGGCCCAATCCGCTGTCCCTCCTCAGAGGTGTGTCCCCGTGCCCGCTCAACGGCAACGAGGTCAGGACGGGCGAGGATTGGGAGGCCTATCATCGCAGCCTCGCCAAGACCGTGCGCAAGGAGCTGGAGCGAAGCTGGAGGGTGTTTTCCCGCGAGTCCGAGACGGCCTTCCGCATCGTCACCGACCAGGGCGAGGCCCAGCGGGTTCTCGAGGTGATGGCGCGCCAGCAGGAGGCGCGCATGCGCAGCATCGGCGCCGATTACCGCCTCGACGAGGCCGAGTTCGACGCCTTCTACCGTCGCCTCGTCGGACGGGGCCTCGGCCACGGCTACGCCGTCGTCAGCGCCCTGACATCGGGCGACGAGGTTGTCGCGGCGTTGCTCGGCATCCGCAATGCCGACACCTACGTCATGATCCGCATCAGCAATGCCGGGGGGGAATGGTCCCATTGTTCGCCCGGGCGCCTCGTCATCGACAAGACCATGGAAGCGCTCCATGAAGAGGGTTGCCGCTCGTTCGACTTCAGCATCGGCGATTACGATTACAAACGCCGTTTCAACGTCGAACCCCTGCCGTTGGTCGATTTCACCGTTTCCCTCGGCTGGCGCGGCCTGAAGGGCGCGGCGCGGGCGCGGCTGGTCTCGACCCTCCGCCGCTATCCCGCCCTTGACAGGCGGGTGCGGGACGTCGCACGCCGGGCCGCCATCCTGTGGCGGGAACGACGCCCGTGACGGCGAGCCGTCTCTGAGATTTTCCCGGCCATTTCCCTCGAAATCCGGGAGCCTTTTTTCTGCCCGCTGCTCTATTCCGAAGTCGTGCTTTCACGCACCGGACGGAGATAGCCTCGGATGACCCAGCCTCGTCGCCTCCATCTCGGCGCCTTCATGCGGCCGATCGGCATCCACACCGCCTGGTGGCGCTATCCCGGTGGATATCCGGATGCGAATTTCAGCTTTCCCCATCTCAAGCGCTTCGCCCAGCGACTGGAGGCGGCCAAGTTCGATGCATTCTTCATGGCCGACCATCTGGCGGTGATGAACATGCCCATGGCCGCGCTGAAGCGCAGCGCCACCGTGACGTCCTTCGACCCGATGACCCTGCTGCCGGCGCTCGCTGCCGTCACCGAACGGATCGGGCTCATCGCCACGGCCTCCACGACCTATAACGAGCCGTACCATGTGGCCCGGAAGTTCGCCTCCCTCGACCATATCTCGAACGGCCGGGCCGGCTGGAACCTCGTCACATCCGGCAACCCGGACGAGGCCCTGAATTTCGGCCGCGACGCCCATCTCGACCATGCGGTCCGGTATGCCCGTGCCCGAGAATTCTTCGACGTGGTCACCGGCCTATGGGATTCCTGGGCCGACGACGCCTTCATCCGCGACGTGGAGGAGGGGGTCTATTTCGACCCCGACAAGCTCCATGTCCTCGACCATGCCGGCGAGTTCCTGAAAGTGAAGGGGCCGCTCAACATCGCCCGCCCCGTCCAGGGCTGGCCGGTGATCGTGCAGGCGGGGGCATCGGAAGCCGGACGCCAGATCGCCGCCGAGACCGCCGAAATGGTGTTCGGCGCCGGCTCGAAACTCGCCGCCGCCCAGGAATTCTACGCCGACGTGAAAGGCAGGATGCCCGCCGCCGGCCGCGATCCCGACCATCTCAAGATCCTGCCCGGCGCCTTCATCGTCCTCGGCGAGACACGCGACGAAGCCGAGGCCAAGAAGGTCCGGCTCGATGCGCTCGTGCCCACCGACAGCGGCATCGCCAACCTCTCGGTGCGCCTCGGCGTCGATGCTTCGGAGTTCGACCTCGACGCACCCCTGCCCGATCTCCCGGAGACCAATGCCAGCAAGAGCGCCCAAGCCCAGATCGTCGGCTATGCCCGGAAGACCGGGGCCACGGTGCGCGAACTCGCCCAGCGTGTCGGCGGCTATGGCGGGCTCACCATGGTGGGGACGCCGGCCGAGGTGGCCGACCAGATGGAGGAATGGCTCGTGACGCGGGCCTGCGACGGGTTCAACGTCATGTTCCCCTTCGTGCCGGAAGGTCTCGACGACGTGGTCGACACCCTGGTGCCGGAACTCCAGCGTCGGGGCCTGTTCCGCACCGAGTACGAAGGCACGACCCTGCGCGACCATCTCGGCCTGCCGCGCCCGGCCAACCAATTCTTCCCAACCTGACGAACGGGCCGCCCTCCGACCGGGGAGGGCGGCTTTCTCGGGTCAGGCGGCGCGGCGGTTGACCTGGCTCTCGGCCATCCGCGTCAGGCGCTCGTCGGTGGCGCGCTCCTCGTCCAGGGTCTGCTGCAGCACGCTGGCGCAATCGTCCCGGCCGAGCTGCTTGGCCCAGGCCACGAGGGTGCCATAGCGCGTGATCTCATAATGCTCCACCGCCTGCGCGGAGGCGATGAGGGCGGCATCGAGGACCTGCTTGTCGCCGATCTCTCCGGAGACCTCGTTGGTCTCCTTGATGATCCCGTCGATGGCCGGGCAAGTCACCGCCTTCGGCGTATGACCATGCATCTGAAACACCTGCTCCAGGCGCTTGATCTGACCCTCGGTCTCCGAAAGGTGCTTCTCGAACCCGCTCTTGAGTTCGGGATCGGTCGCCTTGGCGATCATCTTCGGCAGCGCCTTGGTGATCTGGTTCTCGGCGTAATAAATGTCCTGCAGGGTATGGACGAACAGATCGTCGAGAGTCTGGATGTCCTTGCTGAAAAGACCCATGGCTCGTTCCTCCTTAGTTTGAATGACGTCGTGACAGGCCAAACGGGATCGATCCGGCGGACACAATATGGACCGGATCGTTCTCCCGCATCCATACGCACACGGCAAAGCTTGACCCAAGTTAAGCGATGATATCGGCGTGCGCTTGCTAGGCTTGATCAAGATATTTACGCCGTCATGGTTCCGAACGACCTGATGCGCGGGAGGTCTGGATTTGATCCGGCCTCACATGGGAGCAAGACGATACGCTCGGCTGCTCAAGGGCAGCGCGCCGATGACGAAGCACAATCGCCACAAAGCCGTCCGTCATCGGCATGAGCAGGAGCGAAAGAGGAGTCCGGCGGCGGCAGCGCACCATACATTCACGCATGAAACAAATTCAGGCATGCTCGAATTACCGGCATGGGGTGCCTTTCTCACGTTTAGCCAGTGCAAATATCAGATACCGCTCATATCATAACGAGACGTCGGGGGCATGAAGGCCCAGCAGCTTTTGGAGACGTTGGATCATGACTTTGAGCTCACCCCGGAATTCAGCCGAAATCTTTGCTTTCGTGCCCAGGAAGGTTGCAGCATCGGCTCGTGCCCATTCGACAGGCACACGCATGGGCAGCAACGCCGTGGTGGACCTCGCTTCACGCATCTCGCGCCCCATGGAACTGCCGAGGATGGATTTCTGCGACGGCTGGTACCACGCCGAGGCGATTCTGGACGACGGGCGCAACCGCAAGGCCTGACGGGCGCGACGTATCGCGGGACGTGATATCGCTCCGGTGCCGGAGTGCGGGGCATGCCGCGTCTCCGAGCGACCGGAGACCGCGATGAAGCCCCCGATCGGACGCGAGACCACGCTCTGCATGTCCCTGTCGGGACGGCCGGGTCATTTCGGGTCGCGTTTCCACAACCGGCTCTACGAGCTCATGGGGCTCGACTACGTCTACAAGGCCTTCACCACGACCGACCTGCCGGCTGCGATCGGCGGCATACGGGCTCTGGGCATTCGTGGCTGCGCCGTCTCGATGCCGTTCAAGGAGACCGTGATCCCGCTTCTCGATCGCCTCGAAGCTTCGGCCGCGGCCATCGACAGCGTCAACACGGTGGTGAACGAGGCCGGCTGCCTCACCGGCTACAATACCGATTACATCGCGGTCCGCCTGCTCATCGAGAAGCACGGCATCGATCCGCAGACACCGTTCCTCCTGCGCGGGTCCGGCGGGATGGCCAAGGCCGTCGTCGCGGCCCTGCGCGATGCAGGCTTCGTGGATGGTACGGTCGTCGCCCGTAATGAACCGGCCGGGCGCGCCCTGGCGGAAAGCCATGGCTATGGCTGGCGTCCCGAGATCGGCGAGGCGCAGGCCCCGCTCCTCGTCAACGTCACACCCCTCGGTATGGAAGGGCCGGAAGCCGAAACCCTCGCCTTTCCGCCCCCTCAGATCGCTGCCTGCGCCGTCGCCTTCGACGTGGTGGCGCTGCCCTCGACGACGCCCTTCCTACGGGCGGCCGAAAGCATGGGAAAGCGCGTCATCACCGGCCACGACGTGGTGGTACTGCAGGCTCTCGAGCAGTTCGTTCTCTATACGGGCCGAACTCCCGACGAGAATCAGGTGAAAGAGGCCGCGGCCTTCGCCCGGACATGACGGAAGCGGTCCGTCCGCATGCGGCTTCCCCCTCTGTTCCATGAGAGAAAACTAAGGGAATCCTGCAGAATATTTCCGTCTTTCTGCTTGCTATGGGGCAGGGCGGACAATAGGTATTGCTCAAGCGCGGTCGTGCCGCGCATCTGAGATGTCTTCTAAAGAAGACTTGCAACGCAGGAGAAACATCATGGCTTGGACTGCCCCCGTCGTTCAGGAAGTGTGTGTCGGCATGGAAGTCACCAGCTACGAGTCGGCTGAGATCGACACCTTCAACTAAGTCGGCCGGAAGCGTCTACGCTTCCCACCGATAGAGCGAGACCAAGGTCTCTGCGAGAAGCCGCCTTCGGGCGGCTTTTTGCGTTCATGATACTGGGTGACGCCTGCACCGTTCAGGGTTTGGTATCGGCTTCGCGCTCGCGCCGTCGGCTCAGGATGGCATCGAGGCGCGCGACGATGATGGCGAGTTCGCTCTGACGCCTGACGCCGAGCTTGCCGAAGATCGCTTTCAGGTGAACCCGCACCGTGCCCTCCCGGACCGCGAGCAATTCCGCCGCCTTCCGGGGCGAGCTTCCCCGGCCGATCTCCATCGCCACAAGAGCCTGCATCCGCGTCAGGCCCAGTTGCTCGAGCTGCGGGGCGACGGAAACCAACACTGGCGGCGTGACGGGATGGAGCAGGAGCAGGACCCCGCCCTTGGCCGAGCCGATCAATTCGAGACCGGGCTCACCGGTGCGCAGGGGCATCGCCTCCGCCAGCAGCCAGGGGGACCCGTCCGACGAACGCAGGATGATGGGCTCGGCGGCGCAGAACCTGCCCTCGGCCAGGGCGGAGGCGACGAGACGGTCGAGTCGCGGGCCATCGGCCGCCACGACGGTCCTCACGGGCTGGCCCGGGGCGATCTTGAGACAGCCGGCAACCATCCTCTCGGAGCCGGGATTGACGAACCGCACGGCGCCACCCCGATCGAGCAGGACGACGCCGATCTCTGCCCGAGCCAGGGCCGAGCCGAGATCGGCCGCCTGCCGGTGGGCGACGCCGAGCCGCGCCGTGAGGTCGAAGGCCCGCGCGACATGCGGCCCCAACAGCGTGAGCAGGGCGATCTCCCCGGCTTCGAAATACCCTTTGCCGGCCTCGCGCAGGGCGCTCACCGTCATCAGCCCGCCGCCGGGATCGGGGGCGAAGAAGGCCACGAGTTCGTCGAGCCCGTGCTTGGCGCAGAAATCCTGAAAGAAGGGATCCTTGCGCTTGTCCTCCGGCGTGAACAGCATCGCATCCGCCACGACGAGGCCGGGCCGCATCCCGAGCCCCCGCGCGCGGGCGATACGGCTGTCATGCTCCCACCACCCGCCGCTATACGCGTCGTGCACCTCCCGCAGGCTGTCCGAATGGAGTGTGTCCGCCGTCCGGCGAGGATCGTAGGAGACGATCACCGTCCCCCGCGCTCCGAGGCAGGCGCTCACCTGCTCGAGAACACCCGGCCAGAGCGAGGCATCGAGGGCGGCCGCGTAGCAGGCATCGACGAGACGCAGCGGGTCAGGATTGGTCATGGCGATCCGACGAACCCGAGCGGGCGGCGCTTTTCATACAGGCAACTCCACGGGACAACAGGACACGGATCGGCTCGTCCGATCGTCTTACGATGTCCGCCAGTCCCGCGGGGTCGTTCCCGCGAGGAGCCCGACGAGTTCGGCTTGGCGGTTGGTTCCGGTCTTGGACAGGACGGATCGCAGCTGCGTCCGGACCGTGCTGGTGGCGACGCCGGTCCGCAGGGCGATGTCCTCCACCGTCCTGCACAGGGCGATCTCGCGCGCCACCCGCGCTTCGGCAACAGTCAGGTCGAAGAGGCCCGAGAGGACAGTGAGGTCGGGCGCGGCGCCTTGTGCCACGGGCGTGAAGATCGCGATGGCGGAGGCGGCGTTGAACAGGTCCGCCGCCGCCCGCCGGATCGGCAGGAGATGCAGGATCACCGGGCCGCGCTCGTCCGTGGCCGGGATGGACCGGGTCGAGGTCCGCCGCTCCGTCGCCAGTCCTTCGAGGGCCCGCTCCAGCAGGCGGTCCGCCTCCGGGTTGGACAGGGTCAGGCGATGCGCCTCCCGGATGGTGCTTCCGAGGAACGCCGCGCAGCCGGCATTGATGGCCAGGATCTGGGAGTGCCTGCCGAGGATCGCGGCGGGAATGTCGACCACATCGAGCACCTGCGCCGCCACCCTGACGGTCTGCAGCCGCAGCCTCGCCGACATGGTGGCTGCCCGGGCGAGGTGAGGGCGCAGGGCATCGAGGCGGGCCACGATCTCGCCGGGGACGGGACCGCGCGCGAATTCCCGCTCTACGTTGAAGATGAGCCGATCCCCGCTCGGCACCGCGATGGCGCTGGCGACGCCCCAACCCAGGCCCCTCGGCCGCAGAAAGTCCCGGAAGACCGGCTCCGCCTCCATCTCGGCGGCGGTGTAGACGTCGAGGTCGGTGAGGAAGCCGGCATGTTCCTTGGCGAACAACCGCGCCGGCCTGTCGGTCCGCGCCGGCCAGCCCCCGGCGACATATTCGGCGATCCCCGCCTCGAAGCCCGGGGACGTGACGTAGCGGAACTCGCTGCCCACCGTCGTGAACAAAAGCGCGCCTTGTCCCTCACCGACCCGCACCAGTTCGGCCAGTACACTGGGCCACATCTCCGGAATGACGGCGGCTTCGTAGATATGGTCGATCAGGACTTCGGAACTGACGGTCATTGGCATCATCTAAACCAGATCCAGCACACGTTATGACGAAGATCGACATCATTATGTAGTCCGCATCGATGGGCCGGCCGCGGCGGACTCCGCATGAATGCCGAAATGCTTGATTTTAAGGCATGGCTTATCATGGCTTGAGCCCACCAGCACAGTCCACAAGCGAATCGTTGACTCGACATACTCCGTTTGGGGGATGTGCGGCATGCAATCAGGTGCTCTAACCGCGCCGGGCAAACGAATGACCGCCGTGATGTTCGAGATTCGAGACGGTCACGACGCCTTTCCAGGGGAAGATGACCATCACGGCGACGCGCAACGTTCCGGGCACCTACGCAACGATCGCCGATGCCATCGCGGCTTCGGATCCCGGAGATACGATCGCGGTCTCCGCTGCATATGGCGGGAATGAGACGGCTACCGTGACGGTCGACGACCTTCGTTTCAGCGCCCCCTCCAGCGTTACCGGCATCACCCTCCTCGCAGACGGGGTGACCACGAAGATCACCGCCCTCGGCGCATCGCCGATCTCGATTTCAGGGACTGCAGGTAACGAGATCCTCATCGGCAATACAGGCGCCAACACTCTCACCGGCGGTTCGGGCGACGACACCCTCAGTGGCGGAGCCGGCAACGACATCCTCGACGGCGGCGAGGGCAACGATATCGTCTTTGGCGGTGAGGGTGACGATACGATCACACTTTATGATAACGGCAGCGTGGACAGACTCGATGGCGGAGCCGGTAACGACACGTTCCGGCTCATGACCGGTTATGGCGGCGGCGTGACCGTTGAAGGAGGCATCGGAACGGACATTGTGACAGACGCCTTCGACCTGGGAGATGCCAGCTTCACAGGGGTCGAGACGCTGGACACCACGTCAGTCTTCGCCACGACAGCCCAGCTTTCGTCCTTCGCCAGCCTCATCGACAGCACGGCGACCACCACACGGCTCGAAATCTCCCTACGGGGTGCGGGCGGTACGATCGACTTCACCAGCCGCGTCACCGGCACGGATTCGGTGCTGGTTTCCAATGCCGGCCTGACCGCTGGTGTCACCATTATCGGATCGGCCAGGAACGACACCCTCATCGGTGGCCTCGGCAACGACACCTACGTCACCGATGGCGGCGACACGATCGTCGAGGCGCTCGGCGCCGGAACCGACCTCGTCCGGAGTTCGGCGACCCTGACCCTTGGCGGAAATCTGGAGAACCTCACCCTCACCGGAACGGGGGCGATCAAGGCGACAGGCAACGCCCTCGACAACGTGCTCCTGGGCAACGATGCCGCCAACGTCCTCAATGGCGGGACCGGTACCGACAGGCTCACCGGTGGATTGGGCAACGACACCTACATCACCGATGGTGGCGACAAGATCTTCGAGGTGGCGGGGGGCGGCATCGATCTCGTGCGGAGTTCGGTGGCGTTCAGCCTCGGCAACGAGCTCGAGAACCTTCTCCTCACCGGCAGCGCGGACATCAACGGCAACGGCAACGCCCTCGCCAACACGCTCACCGGCAATAGCGGTGCCAACATGCTCAATGGCGGTCTGGGCGACGACATCCTGAAGGGCGGAGCCGGGGCCGACATCTTCTTCTTCAAGACGGCGCTCGGCTCAGGCAATGTCGACAGCATCGTCGACTTCGCCGCCATCGACGACACGCTCCGACTCGAGAACGGAATCTTCACGGCACTGACCAAGACCGGAACCCTGGCGACGGGTGCCTTCAAGGATCTCGGCGCGGCCGGTGCCATCCTCGATGCGGACGACCGGATCCTCTACGATTAGCGGACGGGCGCCGTCTCCTACGACGCGGACGGCAGCGGATCGGCCGACGCCCTCCAGTTCGCCCTCCTCACCTCGCGTCCAGTCCTGACATTCCAAGATATCCTCGTGGTCTAGGACACCTGACGGGCCTCCCGCTGACGATCGGGGTCACGCGGAACGGGGCGGGAGCCCGATTTCATAAGAGCCACGCGCCGACACCCGGCGGCATGAAACCGCCCGGTCTGGGGATCGCCCCGGGCTCCCCGGGGAGGCGGGGACCGAGGCGCCATGGCCTCGGAAGGGTAGAAGACATCGTTCACCCTGTCTCGAAACCACGCCGCAACGTATCGCCGCCATGATGTGGCATTCACGCGCCGAACGGCGGCAAGATCGAGGCTTCCATGATCACGGATCTTCACGTCTGGCGGCTCTTCATCGCGCTCGGCGCCTTGGGCGCGGCGACCGCACCGCTGCTGAAGCCGTTTCTGTCTTAGAACGGCCAAGCCGATGTGCGCGCCGGCACAGCGAAACGGATCGCGGCCAGCCATGAACCATTCAGCCGCCATAGGCGCATGATCTCAAGGTGACGATCCGACCGCGACCCAGTCCCAGGAATCCGACATGACAGTTGCACGTCCCTTCCGCTGGCTGCTCGCCCTCGTCACGCTGGTCCTGCCGGCATCGCTGATCCAGGCTCGGCCTCCGGTCGACGGATGTGAACGCGGCAAGGCGAAGGACGCTCAGAGCCAGGTCGTCTTCCGCCACTACATCTGATCCTGATCCCGGATCGGCGGCAGCTTCGCGGAATCCGTCGTCCTGTTCCCGGAATTCCGGAATGGCATCCCCTCATCTCAGCCGCTCGCCCTCGTTGGACGGCAGAACCACGATGGAGCGGCAAGGCCACCGGCTCCCTTCAGCTACGGTTCAACCAGTATGGTCTAGCTTGGGCAGCCTTACGAGATAGGCCGCCCCGGTCCGGTGGCGGCGGGATTGCGCAAGGCGCGTCGCGCACCCCGTGGAAGCCATGCTCGCTCTCCCCACAACGACCCTCGGCACGCCCGCCCTGCACATCCCGCCCAGGGGGTCGGAGCTTCCCCGCCCCGGCGCGGAGGCGTCCCAGGCCTTCCTACGTAGCATGATACCCGGCCTCGATCTCGCCTTTGGCCTCGAGAGCGCTGCCGACCTGCCCGAGGACATGACACGGCTGATCGCCCGGCTTCATGCCGGCCCCCTGGGTGCGCTTTCACAGGAAACGGCTTCGGACAGCACTCGATTGTCGGCGCCTGCCTACGAGCCGGCCTGATGCCGGCGATGGAGCGGCAAGCCCAGGCGCGGCGAAGCGAGCGGCGTGGCGATGATCGAAGGGATCCAGCTCCCCCGCCTTGCAGCGTGCTTGCAACTATTGACCGCCGATTGTTCTATGCAGGACAGAATCTGTGACCAACCGATAGCTCTGCAAACGCTCTATATATTTATAACTATTAGAAAATATTATAATATTTCTAGAAAGTGCAATCACAGTAAGGCTTATTTATAAAATAGGCACCTCATCCAACAAAAACATATCAAGGTCTTTTCAATTTAGTTCAGCCGGGTTATTTTTCCTCAGCCGAGAGTGCATCGCTTTACGCGGGAGCGTTCCACGCCGCTGAAGGATCAAGATGCTCCTCGACGACGAGACTTTGCAGGACATCGAAAACTCGCTCGTCACATCCGCGCTTCAGTCTCATGACTGGGACAAAGCAGTCGCCAAAATCGCGACTTCCACGGGCGCGAGAGGGGTCGTCGCCATCCCGTTGAAGGGACGCGTACCCGGCCTGCCGATGAGCGCCAGTCTCGAAGCGGTGGCCGACGGCTATTTTCGCGACGGCTGGTCGAAGAACGATTACCGCGTGAGAGGCGTCCCCAAGCTTCTCAAGACAGGCATGTTCGTCGATCAGGACTACGCGACGCCGGAGGCCATGCGATCCGAAGCGTTCTACGCCGACTACTTGCGCAGCCACGGCTTTCAATGGTCCGCCGGACTGATGGTCCAGGCGGGCGATGATGCTTGGGTGATGATGATGCAGCGGACCATCCAACAGGGGCCCTACAACTTGGATGAGCAGATCGCCTTGCGGCGCCTCATCGCCCCCCTCAACCGGGCCGCCCAACTGGCCCACAGCCTCGGCGAGGCGCGTCTCACGGGCATCGCCGACGCCCTGGAAACGGTCCGCAATCCTAGCGTGCTCCTCGACAGGACGGGACGGGTTCTGCGGGTGAGCAGCGGCGCGGAACGCCTGTTCGGCCCCGATCTGGCTGTGCGGCTCGGGGAACTCGTCGTTCCCTCCGATGCTCAGGCCACGGCCCGGCTTCGCGCGCATATCACCGCCGCCATCTGGTCCGATCCGCAAGCTGTCTCACTCGCCTCCGCGCCGATCGTCATCCGCCGGGAGGCCAAGCGGCCTCTCACTCTCCGGGTTCAGCCCCTGCGCAAGGCGGGGCTGGAGTATTTCGACGGCTGCCGCGCCATTCTGACGATCACGGACCTCGCTGACAGCCGGGAACTCGCCGGTGACATCCTGAAAACGTTGTACGGGCTGACGCCACGGGAGGCCGAGCTCTGCCACAGCCTGCTGGCCGGCCACAGCACCGGCGAATGCGCGGACAGGCTCGGCATATCGATCCATACCACCCGGACCCATCTGAAGAAGATCTTCGTCAAGACGGATACGGCGAGCCAGACGGAACTGATGATCGTCCTGAGCCGAAACTTCGGCCTCTGAGCAGACGACGAGGCGCTCGGTCGCGCGGCGAGATCAGCGAGGATCGCGATGCGCGCCGATGAAGTCGACGAAGGCCCTCAGCGGCGCGGGAAGGTAGCGCCGGCCCGGATAATACAGGAACGGGCCGGAGAACGATTGCCACCATGGCTCCAGCACGGGCTCCAGAACCCCGCTCTCGAGATGCGGGCGTAGCCAATCCTCGAACAGGGTAATGATCCCGGTCCCCGCAATGGCGGCATCCACCGCGAGGTCGGTGGCGGCCCCGACCCGGACGATGAGGGGACCGCTGGGGTCGATGCGAACGACCTCGCCCTCACGCTCGAATTCCCACGCCGTCGTCGCGCCGCTCGCGAAACGGCCGCCGAGGCAGGCGTGGCTCAGCAAGTCTCTCGGATGGGCGGGACGCCCGTGACGATCGAGATAGGACGGGGAGGCGGCCGTGGCGAAGCGCTGCCGGCGCGGCCCGATCGGAACCGCGATCATGTCCTGTTCGAGCCGCTCGTCGTAGCGGATCCCGGCGTCACATCCAGCGGCCAGCACATCCACGAAACCGTCCTCGGCCACGATGTCGAGCCTGATATCGGGATAGGCTTCGAGGAAAGGCGGCACGATCCGCGGCAGCACGAGCCGCGCCGCGCTGACCGGCACGTTGAGCCTGAGTGTGCCGGCCGGACGATCGCGAAAGCCGTTGACGACGTCCAGCGCGGCATCAACCTCGCCCAAGGCCGGCATCAATCGTTCGAGGAGGCGTGCGCCCGCTTCGGTCGGCGCGACACTGCGGGTCGTCCGGTTGAGGAGCCGGACGCCCAGCCTGGCTTCCAGCCGGCGGACCGCCTCGCTCAAGCCGGATGCGCTCGCGCCGCTCGCCCGTGCGCCGTCGCGAAACCCGCCGGCTTCCGCAACGGCGACGAACGCCGCCAAATCCCCGAGATCGGTCGCCATTGTTCGCCTTTTCGCACATCCCGTGCGGATAAGGGCGCATTATCACGCAATCCATGAGGCATTACAGTCCTGGTCATCCTACAGGAGAGTCGCATGACCAAGATCGGACAGGCCGGGACCTACGCCCTCGGAGACCGCACCGTGAAGCGCCTGGGCTACGGCGCGATGCAATTGGCGGGGCCGGGCGTTTTCGGTCCTCCGAAGGACCGGGCCGCCGCGATCGCAGTGCTACGCGAAGCGGTCGAGCGCGGCGTCAACCACATCGACACCAGCGATTTCTACGGACCGCACGTTACCAACCAGATCATCCGCGAAGCGCTCCACCCCTATCCGGACGACCTCGTGATCGTCACCAAGATCGGAGCCAGGCGCGGTGCGGACGCCTCCTGGAACCCCGCTTTCTCCGCAGCGGAGCTCACGAGCGCCGTCCATGACAACCTGCGCAACCTCGGCGTCGACGCCCTCGACGTGGTCAACCTGCGCATCATGCTCGACGTGCATGGACCGGCCGATGGCTCCATCGAGGCGCCGCTCTCCATCCTCGCCGATCTCCAGCGACAGGGCCTCGTCCGCCGGATTGGGCTGAGCAACGTAACGGCGCGGCAGGTGGCGGAGAGCCGATCCCTCGCGACGATCGTCTGCGTCCAGAACCAGTACAATCTGGTCCATCGGGCGGATGATGCGCTAATCGACGATCTCGCCGCATCCGGCACCGCCTATGTCCCGTTCTTCCCGCTCGGCGGCTTCAGCCCGATCCAGTCGGCGGCCCTGAACGAGATTGCCGAGGGGCTCGGCGCGACGCCCATGCAGGTCGCGCTGGCCTGGCTCCTGCGCCGCTCTCCCAACATCCTGCTGATCCCCGGCACGTCGTCGGTCGAGCACCTGCGCGAGAACATGGCCGCGGTGGAACTCGACCTGTCCGACAACACGATGGCGGCGCTCGACCGTATCGCACCCTCGACCTGACACAGGCCGGCAGAGGATCATCGACGAGCGAGGCGATGCTCTTCGCCGATGATCGACCGGGGATGATCCGGCGCGCGAACCGATGCGGACGATGGCGTGAGGGGGGGAGGAGAGCCGCCCACACGCCGTCGGCACAACTCGTCCGAACGGCACTCGCATGGACGAGATCGGAACGGCCATTCTAGAAATCAGGCCCTGGTCACAGCCACTTCCGCCATCGCAGGCCCTGCGACACTCATTCCCAAACTATTCAGGGATTATATAACCAACACTTTTGTACTTGATTGTCCCATCAAATAATTCGATGCCGGAATGCCACATACATCGATGACATAGGCTTGATCAGGATCTTTAATCCGCTGCACCACGTGCGTGCCGACACGCCACAAAGGAAATTATTACTTCATATTGGCTTCACACAGAAGAAGCAGCCGGGATACGGAGGCTTCACAAGAAAAGAAAGCCATTGCCCATATGAAGTCTTACATCGCCGCCCTCTCGACTGCTCTCGTCGTGGGACTGACATCGATCTCGCCTACGATGGCGATGGAGCGTCCCTCGCGTTACACGGCGTTCGCTCCCTACGACGTCGAGACCACCAACGCGATCCGAGCCGATCGTCGAGCCCCCGCGTCCTTCGGTTGTCCGATGAGTTCGGCCGCGGAGGGCAACGCAAACCAGCAGACCCGCGACGTCATGCAATACGGCCAGACGTCCGGCGGAAGCCGCTGCTAACCCAGTCAGGACAGTTCATTGGCATCGATGCTGAAAGTCTTTTCCTACATCATGGTCGGCGTTGCATCGGTGATGCTGGCCGCGACCATCGTGGGCTCCGCCAATATACTGATAAATTCGTAACACGTCGTCCCGGACTACAATCCGGGACGATCTTCGAGATCCCCGGCAGGATCGGTTCGCTCCCCTGCGGCAGTATCCGTTAGGGGAACGGGTCGATCCGTCATTCGCTCGCACGAGGCGCGAGGGAACCCACACCCGGCAGACACTCGCCGTCCGGCCTCAGGGCCGGCGCATCTGCTTGCCGGCGTAAGCCACGAGCTGGGAAAAGGCCAAGGCCGCTGCCGAGGCCTGGACACGGCTCGGATACGGCATCGGAGAATGGGCGACCTCCTGGCCGTAAGCGTCACGCAGTGACCAGCCCCAGCGCCCGACCCGCTCCTCCAGCACGTCGAAATGCATGGCCCGGTCTCCGCTCGTGCGGGGTGACGGCACGCGTGCCGCCGAACCGGCATTCGCACGCTTCGCCATGCCCGAGGGCAGGCCGGCGAGAGAGAGATTTCCCGATATCCACAGGTCGGCCGTCTGCATCTTGACCTCCGCGCTTGAACCCTATGTTCTCTATATGTTCTTATGCGCGGAGTGTCCACCATGCTGGCCGATCCTTTGCTGCGGCTTGCGGCCCTAGCTACGTCCGAAGCGACGAACATGGCCGGCGGGGAGGCAGCTACCAGCAACGTCGCACCGGCGCAGAGCAGGATCCAGGGCTTATCTCCCGGTTCGGTGGCCTGACATGGAGCGCCTCTGCGACGTGAGGGCCTCGCACCTTGTCATCGCCTGCGGCCCCTGCGAGCGCCGGGGCGTCTACCGGGTCGCCCGCCTCCGCCAGCAATTCGGCGATCACGCCTCGGTTCTGGACGTCTATGTGAGGCTCACGCAAACCTGCCGCTGGCAGCGTGAGGTCGGCAGCAGGCCGCCCAATGTCTACGCGGTCGGGTGTCGGGCCAAGCTCGACACGTCGGGCGGGGCCTTCGCGAACGGACTTCCCTCGAGGACATAGGCGAAGGGCAGCCTTCCGATTCCGCCGGGGCCGGATTTACGCATCGTCTTCGCGGCCGAACACCTCGCCCTCTTCGGCCAGCCAGGCATCCGCCTCGTCCGTCCGCAACTCCAGCAGGGCGCGGTACTCTCGCAGCCGCTGCTGAAGCTGCGTGCCCGCCTCCTCGCAATCGGCCGGCTCATCTGTGTCGAGGGCGCAGCCCTCGATCACCTCCGAGGTCTGGCGATCGACGGCCGCGCGGTCGGCCTCGCTCAATCCGGTCAGATCGCCGAGACCGAGTTCCGATGCGATCAGGGCCGCGATCTCCTCGCGCTTCTCCTCGAGCTTCGACATCGTCTGACCCATCCCTGGAATCCATTCTTCCTAATCCGTTGCCTCGATGATCGGTCACCTTACCGCCGCGGAGCAAGGGGAGGGCGCCGGAAGACGGATGGGGCGCTGGTCAATCCGCCAAGGCCCTGTCATGGCTGACCGGTGACCGATGATCTCAGCAACTCCCATCCCCTGCGGCCCTCCCGTCTCGGATGGTCCGACTTCTTCGAGGAGCAACGTGAACCGGCCGAGGCCGGTCTCGTGCCCATGCGGATCGCGACGGTCCACCGCTCCCGGCTGACCGCCCTATCCCTCACGGGGCCGGTGGGGCTCGTGCTTCCGGTCCATACCCAGACCGGCGATTTCGCCGTGGGCGATTGGGTGCTGGTCGAGCCCGAGACCGGGACGATGCAGCGCCGTCTGTCACGCAGGAGCGTGCTGCAACGGCGCAACGAAGGCGGAGGCCCGCTGCAGCTGGCGGCGGCCAATGTCGATACCCTCTTCGTCGTCACGTCGTGCAACGCCGATTTCAACATCGCCCGGCTGGAGCGCTACCTGGCGCTCGCCAATCAGGGCGGGACGAACCCAGTGATCGTCCTCACCAAAGCCGATATGGCGCCCGATGCCGAGAGCTACCGGCGGCAGGCCGCCGGCCTGCAGCGCGACCTCGCCGTCGTCACGGTCAATCCGCGCCTTCCGGACGCCGTGACGCTCCTCGCCCCCTGGTGCGGCGAAGGTCTGACCGTAGCGGTCGTCGGCTCATCGGGGGTGGGGAAATCGACCCTGGTCAATACGCTCGCCGGCCCGGACCAGGACCTCCCCCAGGAGACCGGCGGGATCCGCGAACACGACGCCAAGGGGCGCCACACCACCACCTCGCGCTCTCTCCATGCCATCGCGGGCGGCGGCTGGGTCATCGATACGCCGGGGATGCGCACGCTGCATGTGAGCGACGCCGCGGAGGGCATTGATACGCTGTTCGCCGAGATCGTCGAGCTGGCCCCCTCCTGCCGCTTCCGGGACTGCACCCATGCCCACGAGCCGGGCTGCGCCGTGCAGGCCGCCGTCGCGGAGGGCACGCTCGATCCCGAACGTCTGACCCGGTGGCGCAAGCTCCTCGACGAGAACCGGGCCAACACCCCGGTGGTCACCGGCCCGCGCGGCAGCCGTAGGCGTTGACCGGCAGCCGCAGGCGTTGACCCGCCGCCTGACTTCGCACACCCCAACTTCGCCCGACCTCCTGCGGACGCCCCTCCCCGAATGCTCCTTCCCGAACGAACTCTCGTCATCGTCCGCCACGGGCAGAGCCACGACAACGAGCGTGACCTCTTCTCCGGCATCCGAGATCCCGATCTGACGGAACGCGGCGTCAGCGAGGCGCAGAGCGCCGGGCGCCGGCTGAAAGAGCTCGGATCCGTCGTTGATCTCGCCTTCACCAGCGAGTTGACGCGGGCCCGGCGCACGATGGCCCTCATCCTGGCGGGCCTCGGGCAACCCGAACTCACCGTCCACCGGAGCGCCGCGCTGAACGAGCGCGATTACGGCGAGCTCGCCGGGTTGAACAAGCGCGAATCCCAGGAACGCTGGGGGGTCGAGCAAGTCCGTGCCTGGCGCAAATCCTTCGATGCGATACCGCCGGGCGGCGAAAGCCTGGCGATGACCGCCGACCGGATGCTGCCGTATTACCGGGACGAGATCGAATCCCGGGTCCGGGAGGGCAGGCGGGTTCTTCTCGTGGCGCATGGCAATTCGCTGCGGGCGCTGATCATGCATCTCGACGGGATCAGTGCCGCCGAGGTGGCCGAGGTGCATCTCGCCACGGCCCAGATGCTGGCCTACCGCTTCGACGAGCGGGGCAGGGTGGTCGACAAACAGGCGATCCCCGCCTGAGCCCGGAGGTCGATCGGCGAGGAGACCGGAAGGCGGCTGCTGGCTCGGCGTCAGCGGGCTCTCAGGGCGTCCCGGTCCCGTGCGAGTTGGCGCCGCGTCCGCATCGGCTCCAGGTTCGAGAGGGACATCAACCGATACCCGAAGGCGAAGAGACCGAGCGTCACGGCGGCAAAGGCACCGCCGACGATCAGCGACGCGATCGCCTCCGAACCGATCAGGAGCGCCAGCCCTTTGACGAAGGCGACCAGGAGCACGAACAATCCGATCAGGACGAAGAGTGCCGCCAACAGGAACAGGGCAAGCGGACGCGCCACCTGATTGACCGCCGACCCGATCTCGGCCTGGAACAGGGCGAGTTGCTTGGAGACCAGGATCTGGGTTTCGCCGATGGCATCGCCGAGGAGGAGCAGGAGTCCCTTGTCATTCCGGCTGCTCATGCATTCCCTCTTATCCGCACGTCCTGGTCCGGACCCGATCGATCCATGAGCTGCACAATTCAGATAGTGCGCCGGTGTCGCGCGGCAATCGTCATCCGCCGTTGCCCGCTGCCGGGATCAGATCGCGAGCCCGAGCTGGCGCGGTCCCTCCGTCTCGCCCTGCTGCAGGCCCGACAGGGAGACGCCGAGCAGGCGAACGCTGCGGCGGAGCGGGAACACCGTGCGCAGCAATCCCAGCGCCGTGTGCATCATCGTATCGCGGCCGGCGACCGGGGCCTCGAAGGACTGCGCCCGAGTGATCTGGACGAAATCCGAGAATTTCACCTTCAGCGTGACGGTGCGGCCGGCGACGCCCTTGGCGCTGCAGGACGCCCAGACCTTGTCGATGAGCGGCGCCAGTCGCGCCTCCATGGCATCGAACTCGGTGAGGTCCTCCGAGAAGGTGGTCTCCGCCCCCACCGACTTCCGAATCCGATGGGCACGCACCTGCCGCTCGTCGATGCCGCGCGCCACCGAATGATAGTAGGCCGCCGAGCTCCCGAAGGCCGCCTGCAGCTCTTCCAGCGAGCGGGCCTTCAGATCGCGGCCGGTGAGGATGCCGAGCCGCTTCATCTTCGCCTCGGTGACGGGGCCGACGCCGTGGAACCGGCCGATGGCCAGATCCTCGACGAAGCCAGGGCCCATCACGGGCGTGATCACGAACAGCGCGTCGGGTTTGCGGAAGTCCGAGGCGACCTTGGCGAGGAACTTGTTGTAGGAGACGCCGGCCGAGGCCACGAGGCCGGTCCGCGCGAGGATCTCGGCCCGGATCGCCCGCGCCACTTCGGTGGCGGTGGCCAGCCCCTGCAGATTCTCGGTGACGTCGAGATAGGCCTCGTCGAGGGCCACCGGTTCGATGATCGCAGTATGCTGGGCAAAGACCGCGCGGATCTCTTCGGAGATCGCCCGATAGACCTCGAAGCGCGGCTTGACGAAGACGAGGTCGGGGCACAGGCGCCGGGCCGTGACGGAGGGCATGGCCGAGCGCACGCCGAAGGCTCGCGCCTCATAGCTGGCGGCCGCCACCACGCCGCGCTCGCGCGACCCGCCGACCGCCAGGGGCCGCCCTCGTAGAGCCGGATCGTCGCGCTGCTCGACGGATGCGTAGAACGCATCCATGTCGATATGGATGATCTTGCGGACGGGGGCAGTGTCGGCAGGGCTCGACATCGGATCGGGCTGTCACATCGGTGCACGGGGCAGCAGGCAGGCAACGCGTTCGGCCTTTGTTCCTCGCGATTTTCAGCCCTCGGGTCAACCGGCGACGAGGATCCGGCTTTTGCCGGCGAGCCATCGAACCGAACCGCTTTCAAGACGCATGACGTGTTTCGTCCGCCCGCAGGGTCCGCTCCCACGCAGGAGCGCATCGTTATAAACGGGATGATCCGGCCGGTGGGCTGAGTAATCGCCCTCCGCCTGACTGGTTCGACGCATAAGCAATCTACGTGATGGAAGAAGATGACGTTGACGGCATCATGGTTCCATCCGTTTCACTACGGGGGGAAGGGAGTAGACATGATGCCGAAGCGGACGCTCTGCAGCCGGCGTATCCTAGTGGTGGAGGACGAGTACTTCCTGGCCGACGAACTGTCGCGCGGTTTGTCCGATGCCGGCGCCGAGGTGCTCGGTCCCATCGCCACCCTCGAGGGTGCCCTCGCCCTCCTCAAAGGCCCGATGCCGCCCGACGCCGCCATCCTGGACGTGAATCTCGGGGGTGACGAGGTTTACCCGGTGGCCGACGCCCTCCGTGCCCTCGACGTACCGTTCCTGTTCACCACCGGCTACGATCTGGCGACGATCCCGAACCGATACGCATCCGCTCGGCGGCTGGAGAAACCGGTGAGCAATGCGGCCGTCTTTCGGGAGCTCGACCTCATCCTCGGCGACCGGGCATCCCGGACGGACGCGGACGGATAGGGCGTGCACCGCCGGCTCGTCCCCTCGACGTCGATCGGTCCGTCTCGAGCGAAAGCGGCACCTTGGAGATTGGACCAATGCGTATTCGGCGTTCGGCACAAGTTTAAATTGATTCAGCGCGCCCTATCGCGGAAAGATTGATGACATTCGCGCTGGAGAGCGAAATTGAGTACGCTGGCGGTGTTCCTGGCTGCTTCGACCTCGAACGAACGACGAGCACCCAAGAGAGATGACCCTCACGGAGTCACCGGATGCGCTGGCCGGCCTCGAAGAGGTCCTGATCACCGACGCGTTGCTGAGGCGTCCCGTACGGCCTCCCGACTACGAGGCGGAAGCTCATGCGCTGGCCGAACTGGCCCAGGCGCTGGCCGTCCGGCCGGACACGGTCCTGCAGCGTCTGGCGGATCTCGTCGTCGAGATGGGCATGGCCGAGTCGGCCGGCATCAGCATTCTCGGGTCGGGAGAGCCGACGAAAACCTTCCACTGGCCGGCAATCGCAGGACCATGGGCCGCCCATATGGGCGGCTCGATCTCCTTCGACGAGAGCCCCTGCGGACTCGTGGTGAGCCGCAATATTCCCCTGCTGCTTTCCCGCCCCCATACCCGCTTCCCGGCCGCCCGTGTCGAGCCGCTGATCCGGGAACTCCTGCTGGTGCCGTTCCGTGCCTGCGATGAGCCGGTCGGTACGCTCTGGGCCGGCATGCATGACCCCGATCGCGGCTTCGACGGCGAGGATCTCAGGCTCCTCACTCGGCTGACGCACTTCGCCTCCGCCGCTTACGCCATGACCGGCGCCCTCAATGAGGCACGGGCCGGCAGGAGCGAACTGGAGCAGCGGGTCATGGACCGTACCCGCGCCCTGACGGAAGCCCATGACGCACTACGCAAAACCGAAGCGTGGCATCGTGCCGAACTGGAACGGGAGGTGAGGGAGCACACGGCCGAGCTGAAGCTGAGCCGTGACCTGCTGCAGGCTACGCTGGACAGTTCCATGGACATGATCCAGGTCTTCGAGGCTGTCCGGGACGCTTCGGGCGAGATCGTCGATTTCCGCTGGCGGTTGAACAACCACACGTCGGAACGGCACCTCGGCGAGGTGAGGGGACAAAGCCTCCTCGAACGCAGTCCAGGCGTGGTTCAGGAAGGGACCTTCGAGGCTTTTCGGCAGGTCGTGCAGACAGGCCGGTCCTCGGTCGCCGAACGCCGCTACGCACACGAGCGGGGAGACGGCTGGCTCTACCAATCGGTGGTGAAACTCGGCGACGGCGTCGCGACCACTGCCAAGGAGATCACCGCCTGGAAGGCGGCTCAGGAGGAGATCCTGCGTCTGCAAGACGAGGTCGCGCAAACGAAACTGGAGGAGAGCGAGGCGATGTACCGCCATCTGTTCAACTCCATCGACGAGGGCTTCTGCATCGTCGAGATGATCTTCGACGACCGGCAGCGTCCGGTCGATTACCGGTTCCTCTCCGTCAATCCTGCATTCGGTCACCAGACCGGGCTCGGCGACGCCGTCGGCCGGACGATGCGGGAGTTGCTCCCCGGGCTCGAGGCGAACTGGTTCGAGACGTTCGGCCGGATCGCCCTGAACGGCGTGGCGGAACGGTTCGAACGCCGGTCGAGCGCCATCGGGCGCTGGTACGACGTCTATGCCTTTCGCGTCGGCACCACCGAACAGCAGCGGGTCGCCATCCTGTTCAAGGACATCCAACCTCGCAAGCGCACCGAGGCGGCCCTGCGGGAGAGCGAGGAGCGCTTCCGTGCCTTCGTCACCGCCAGTTCGGACGTCGTCTACCGGATGAGCCCGGACTGGTCCGAGCTGCAACGGCTGGAGGGACGCGCCTTCCGGAGCGCCACGGACCAGCCGAACAAGACCTGGCTCGACCGCTACATCCGCCCCGGCGACCAAGCGGAGGTCCGCGCCGCCATCGACCGGGCAATCGCGACGCGATCAATCTTCGAGCTGGAACATGCGGTGATCCGCAGCGACGGGTCGCTCGGCTGGAGCCTGTCCCGTGCCGTGCCGACGCTCACGGAGTGGGGCGAGATCAAGGAATGGCTGGGAACGGCCAGCGATGTGACGGCGCGCAGGAAAGCCGAGACGGCGTTGCGCGAGAGCGAGGAGCGCCTCAGCCAATTCGGCGAAGCCTCTTCCAACGTGCTCTGGATGCGCGACGCCTCGACCTTCCAGTGGGTCTATCTCACGCCTGCCTTCGAGACGATCTACGGTCTCGACCGTGCGACGGCAGTCGCCGGCGACCACATGACCAGCTGGGTCGAGCTGATCGTGCCGGAAGACCGCGAGCGTGCGGTCGAGAGCCTGCAACGGGTCCGGACGGGCGAGAGCGTCACCTTCGAGTATCGCGTCAGGCGGCCCAGTGACGGCGGCATCCGCTGGCTGCGGGACACCGATTTTCCCATGCGCGACGCGGCCGGTGCCGTATGCTGGATCGGCGGCGTCGGCCGGGACATCACCGAGGAGAAGGAGACGGCCGAGCATATGAGCGTGCTCGTGGCGGAGCTGCAGCACCGCACCCGCAATCTCATGGGCGTGGTGCGCGCCACCGTCGACAAGACCCTGCGCAACAGCACGGATCTCGCCGATTTCCGGGCGCGCTACGGCCCGCGCCTGGCGGCCCTCGCCCGTGTGCAGGGATTACTGTCCCGCCTCGCCGAGGGTGAGAGAGTCAGTTTCGACGAGTTGATCCGGAGCGAAGTGGCCGCGCTCGACGGCGGGGCCTCCCGCGTCAGCATGATCGGGCCGGCGGCGATCGCGCTGCGCTCCTCGACGGTCCAGATCTTCGCCCTGGCCCTGCACGAACTGGCGACGAATGCGCTGAAATACGGGGCGCTCGCGCAGCGGCAGGCACGCCTCGAAATTCGCTGGCACGTGGAGTATCCCAGACCGGAAGATGGCCCATGGCTGCATGTGGACTGGCGTGAGCACGGCGTGCGGATGCCATCGCGGGATGATCAGCCGCAGGGAGGCGGCTCCGGCCGCGAACTGATCGAACGGGCATTGCCCTACCAACTCGGGGCCAGAACAACCTACGTGATGGAAGCCGACGGCATTCACTGCACCATTGCACTTCCCGTATCGGAACGCACGATCCGCCAGAAGGACACCGATGCCGCACAGCATATTCCAAGGCCGACGCATCCTCGTCGCGGAGGATGAGTATTTTCTGGCGGACGAGTTGCGGCGCGAATTGCAGGATGCCGGAGCTGAAATGCTGGGCCCGGTCGCCTCCGTGCGGAGCGGCCTCCAGATCCTGGAGGCACGTACGAAGCCGGATGCAGCAAGTCTGGACGTGAATCTCGGGGGCGAGTGCGTCTACCCGCTCGCGGACGTTCTGATCGCCCGATCCGTGCCGTTCGTCTTCACGACGGGCTACGACCAAGGCGTCATCCCGGACGCCTACGCCCATGTTCTCCGCCTGGAAAAGCCGGTCGAGCCCGAAACGGTGCTTGCCGCGATCGAGACGCTCTTCAAGGCTTGACGGCGGCACCCGTGCAAGGTCTTGCTTTCATTTCCAGGGGGGTCAATGAGAAGCTCCCCGAAAACTTAACACAAGTAAATTATTGTGTGTGGGCAATTCTCTATTCGTGCTCTGCGCACGACGAGGAAAGCATGCCGCAACATCTCCTTCGCAAGCTTGAGCACTTCACCAAGCTCTCGCATGACGACCGGCAGGCCTTGGAAATCGCGGCCAGCAAGCAGCGGATTTTTGCAAAACACTCCGATATCATCAGCGAAGGTGACGATCCTCATCACGTCAACCTGATCTTGGAAGGGTGGGCCTGTCGCTACAAGCAGCTCGACGATGGCCGGCGTCAGATCATCTCCTTCTTCGTGCCCGGCGATCTCTGCGACAGCCACGTCTATCTCTTGCGCGAGATGGACCATTCCATCGTTGCCCTCACCCCCGTCAAACTGGCGGAGATCTCGCGCGCCGCGCTGGAACAGATCGCCAACGACAATGTGCGGCTCACCAAGGCACTCTGGTGGGACACCCTGGTGACGGTCGCGGTCCAGCGCGAATGGACGGTCAATCTCGGCCAGCGCACGGCCTTCGAGCGCGTCGGTCATCTCCTCTGCGAACTCTTCCTGCGCTTGCAGAGCGTCGGCCTGACGGAGGGCACCACCTGTGACCTGCCGCTGACGCAGGTGGAACTGGCGGATGCGCTCGGGCTCTCGAACGTGCACATCAACCGCACGCTGCAGGAATTGCGACGCGCCGGCCTGATCGTGCTGAAGGGTGGGCGCCTGACCATTCCCGACTTTCTTGCCCTGCAGAGGGCATCCTTGTTCAATCCGAGTTATCTTCACCTCGACCACGAAGGCCATCATTTCGATGCCAACGGATCGATGTGATCCTGAACCGGTTCTGCCTCAAGCATGCCGTGGAGCTGCGATGACGATGGGATCCAACCCGACGGACACCGAAGAGCAGGTGGTGCTGCTGGCCGAATTGCAGCACCGAGTGCGCAACACGCTGGCGACGATGCGCATGATCGCGCGGCGTTCGGCCGAATTCAGCGAGAGCCTGGAGGATTACACCGCGCATCTCGACGGGCGGTTGGCCGCCATGGCCCGGGTGCAGAACGTCATCATCCAGAACCCCTTGGCCGGGGTCGATCTCGACCGCCTCGTCACTGACGAACTCACCAGCGCGCTCGCCTACCAGGATGGACGCACGCAGGTCGACGGACCGGACCTGCGGCTGCATCTGCGCGCGGCCGAACCCCTCGCGCTCGCGCTGCATGAGCTTTCGACGAACGCCCTCAAGTTCGGGGCCCTGTCCACGCCAGGGGGCGGCCTGGCCGTGACATGGCGGGTCGAGGAGCGGAAAATCGAGGAGCGGGATGGCGGCCCCTACCTCGTGTTCGACTGGGTGGAGCGTGGCGTCCCGCTGGACGAGCGCGAGCCCCGCCGCAAGGGCTTTGGCACGGTGGTTCTGGGCGAGATGCTGGCGCACAACCTGAAGGCCGAGGCGAGCTTCACCTTCACGCCCGACGGCTTGCGCTACCGTATGGCGATGCCCCTCACCAGCCGGACCCTGCAGGGGGACGCCGTCCCCCTTTCGCTCCCCGAGAAGAAGGATGGGCACCCTTAGCAGGGAATCGATGCCGTCTTGACGATGCCTGCCCGGCACCGTCCGGAGGATCGGACCGCGTCCGCTATCAAACCTCCCCGCGGTGACGACGGGTGGTCAGAAGCTGCCGCTCAGGGGCACGGGTGGGGACCGGTCGGCATCCTCGTCCCGCTTGCCCGAATTCAGCATATCGTCCAGCATCGAGAGGAGGTCGAGGAGTTCCAGCTTCCCCTCATGCGATATGTCGGCGGCCTTCACGCGTCGCTGGATCGTGCTTCTGACGCTCGACAATGCCTCATGGTAGCCCTCGGCGCGTTCGGTGCTCATGGTCGGTTCTCTGCTCGGCGACCATGGCGAGATAGGGCAATGGGCCGAGGCGCCCATCCCTCCCGCCTCACCGATCAGAGGCAGGAATCCGGCGCGGCCTCGAGCCTGCCATCAGAAATCGCGGACAGGAACGCCCGGTAATCCGCCTCGTTCTGATCTCCGTAAGCGTGCGCCCAGTCCGCGAAGGCCTCGCGCAGATCCGCGCGGCCATCATGACCGCAATAGCCGGCGATGGCGGCCGCATCACCCGTACGGGCATGCGCCCGAGCGAGGAGGGCGCCGTAGGCGTGGGAGAAGTACAGCAAGGGCTGCCCTGCCATCCTGGCTATGGGAATCTCCCCCTTCATGTTCTTCATCTGGCGGACATAGAACGGCCGGTCGTCGATCGACGTCCAACCGAGCAGGGGGTCTCCCACCGCCTGCAGGAGCTTCTGCCCGTAGATGACGCGCTCGCCCTCGTGGCTCGCATAGGGTTCGGGCATGCCGGTCAGATAGGGCGCATGGGCCGGGCGAACGGCCTCCTTGACCTGAAGGAAGAGCGCGTCCTGATCGGAATTGCCGCAGAGCAGGGCGACGTAGGCACGGGTTCCGACACTCCCGACCCCGACCACGCGATGGGCCACATCGACGACGTGATAGCGGTTGAGCATGAAGCGGCGCTCGCGCGGCAAGGTCTCGGCATAGCGTTCGAGGCCCGAGGTCACGTTCTGGCGCGTCTCCTCGTCGACGCGCATGAGGATCGGCGGCTCCTCGCTGAAGCGCCAGCTGCCATCCGTGCGTCGCTCGCCGACCCGGTCGAGCAGGCTCTTGTTGTTCTTGCGGCGCGCCTTCTCGACGGCCTTGCGCACCACCGTCTGGGATTGCGCGTCGATCTCGATACCGGAAAATTCGAGCTGGTCGGCCCGCGCCGCCCGCTGCCACACGTCGAGGGAGCCACGGGGCGCCAGATCGTCCATGGTGTGCTGATACCCGGCAACGGCCGCGAGCACGGCTGCCCGCCGCTCCACGGCCCGTACGCCATCGTCGCGCGCCGCCACCTCGATGCTGGCGCAGAGCCGTTTCAGGTCCCATTCCCAGGGCCCGATCGTCACCTCGTCGAAATCGTTGAGATCGAACACCACCTCGCCCTGCGGTGTCCCGAACAATCCGAAATTCGAGATGTGGGCGTCGCCGTTCATCACGACGTCGATCGTCCCGTGGGGTCCTTGCGCCAGGTCCCAGGCCATCACATGCGCCGCGCCGCGCAGGAAGGCGAACGGGGAGCTCGCCATGCGGGCGACCCTGAGCGGGATCAGATGGGCCTGCCTGCCATCATGAGCGGCCTCGATCAGCGAGACCGGATCGGGACGGTCGGAGCCGATGTCGAGAGAGGCATGGACCGCGTGAGGCACTTTCCCCCGCAAGGTCTTGCCGGCGGCCCGGCGCTTCTCCCAGGGCTCTACCCCGGTGCGGAGATCGATGTGGGGGAAGTCCGCCAACGGTTCCAGGACAGCGTCCGGCCCAGTCTCGACGGCATCGTTCGGCTCGGCGTGTATGACGTCGGAAACATCCGTCGATCGATCCAAGTCGCGATCCTTCTCAAAGCGATGGATTAGAACGGGGGTGGATCGCGGGCAACACGATGCCGGCAGCTTTTGCATTCATTCGACATCTCACGAAACACATCATCGCGAACAGCCTCGAAGAGATGCGAGGAGAAGACATCAGCGATGGGAAAGCCCGAGGCGGGCGGATGGGCCGCCCGTCACTCCACCTCTCTCACGGCCCGGTTCGACCGTGCGGCGGCGCATGCTTTCCCGCCCGTGGATGACATGATGTCGGACAGAAGAGACGTAGCGTTGGAAGCTCAGCGAAGAGTTCCCGGCTCCTGTCAAAGCCAACGGCCACGAAGGCCGGGCCAAAGTGCGCGTACATCCGGCGTCACCCTGTCCCGGCATCGTGGCCGTCTCCGATGAAGCGACGAGGTCGCGATCGGTATGTCCCCTAGATGGGGGCAATATAGTTAATAATCAATGATCACCGTGCCGGATCGCGGTTACTCCGCGGCCTCGACCTTTGCGTCGTCCTCGTCGAGGATGCTTTCCAAATCGCCAGTGAGCGCGTCCAGCTGCTCGGCGGTCGCAACGATCTTGAACTTGGTCCCGTCCTCGGCTTCCACTGCGATCTCGACGTGGTCGCCAACCTTCGCCGCGAGGGCCTGTTTCAGGGTGTAGGTCGTGGCCTTGTCATTCGCTGCCATGAGGGTCTCCTTGTTCGGCAGCGGCCAACGCATCAATGCGCGGAAAAGCCCCGGCGCCCGCCGGGTTTCGGGGGCTTTTCGTGTGCGACTTAGTGGCCCGCTTCCCAGGCCACCGGCTATAGCCGGTGCTCCCGACGCTACAGAAGGCATCTCATGCCGCAGGTTCGAAGACAGAGCCTTCGAGCGTCGAGTAACGCCCAAGATGGGACCCTCGCGCCCAGTTCCTACGTTTCACCCTCTGATGGACAGCGAACCCGGAGATCCATGGCGTGGCGTACGAAACCGGCTATCCACCTCTGAATACCCTGAAACAGGTTGCTGACGGCGTCTGGATCGTGGACGCGGCCCCCATCCCTGCGGGCGGGATACCGTTGCCGATCCGCATGACGGTTCTACGGTTGGCGGGCGGCGAACTGCTCCTGCACTCGCCCATTCCGTACAATCCAGGCCTTCAGCGCGGCTTGGAGGAACTCGGCCGCATCGGTCATCTCGTGGCCCCGAGCGTCGGCCATTGGATGTTCCTCCGGGATTGGCAGGCGGCCTGTCCGAACGCGATCACCTGGGCGGTCCCGGGACTCGAGGATCGTGGTCAGGTTCGCCGCTCCGGTGTCCGGATCGACGCCGAGCTCGGGAACAGACCGCCCCGCCTCTGGGCCGACGAGATCGACCAGGTGCTGGTCGCCGGCCCCGTGTTCAAAGAGGTCTGCCTCTTTCACCGACCGAGCTGCACGCTTCTCCTCACCGACCTCATCATCAACCTGCGGGCGGATGATCTGTCCACCGTGCCGCGGTCCCTGGCCCGCATGCTCGGGATCGTCTCCCCCGACGGAAAGGCGCCGCTCTATCTCAGGCTTCTTCTGCGCGCGAACCGTAGCGAGGTCGCGCGAGCGGCCGAACGTCTGGTGGGATTCGAGCCGGAGAGAGTGATCTTCACGCACGGCGAATGGTTCGACCGTGACGCGGCCGCGAAACTGCGCCGCTCGCTCTCATGGCTTCTGGGACCCGACAGCGGCGGCGGGCGGCTTCTGTCCCGGCCGAGCGGCCCATCTTCCGTCGCTCCATGGCCCCGGGCCGTCCTCGCCGGCGCGGCCCTTGTCGGCGTCGCCGCGCTCGTTGCGTGGGTCAGACGAGGGCGCCGCCGTTCCTGAAACGGAGAGGGCCCGGCGGAACCCCGCCGAGCCCTTCACGCGCCGCAACGCCGGGACGGTCAGCCGCGTTGGCCGCCCATCATCGCCTGCATCTTGGTCAGCTGGGAAATGTGGAGCCGGATGAGCGGGATGGCGCCCTGGGCAATGCGGCGGAGCTGGGGATCTTCGCCGCTCTCAGCGTAGGAGCCATGAATGGCATAGGCTTCCTGGTGGCCTTGCAGCGAGGCGCTCACGAAGGCCGCATCATATTGCGGGCCGGGCTGAGTCGCGGCAAGCTGCGAGAGGAGCTGAGCCTTCTGCTCGTCCGTGGTCATGCCGCCGGGCGGAGGGGCCCCCAGCGCACCGCCGGCGACACCGACAGCGGCGCCGGCCACCCCACCCGCGACAGCCAGAGGCGCCGCGACGAGTCCCCCGATGAGACCTCCGGGGCCGGGAGGGCCGCCTGCCGCCGCGGAGGCCAACCCCTCCGAATAGGGAGCCAACTTGCGGGACAGGCTTACCTGCTCGACTACCTCCGCGCGGGAGAACTTCTTCACCCGAGGGTTCGTCGTCTTGTCGAACGCATCACGCGCCGAGTTCTCGAGAAACAAGCCGCCCTTGGTTGCCATGTTGAGGTAGACCGGCGTGGGCATGCCACCACCGGGAACGGGCTGGGCCACCGCGGTGCGGGTGACGGCAAGGGAAGCGGTGGCCGTGAGCATGCCAAGTACGAAGGCGCGACGATGCATTGCAGTGCTCCGAGTGCTTGAGGGGGCACCTCGCCGATGTAGCTTAGCTTTAGGTGCTCAGCCAAAAACCATGCTGATCAAGCAATGTTCCAAGAATAAATGGCGACATCGGGTCAATTATAGAAGGTTTATAGCAAATATCAATCATCGCACGATATTTGGGGTCCCGGATCAAATAGCCTGATACAGCGATTGTTGCGCTCAAGCTTTCCGCCGCAGCCCTTCATCGGGCTTCGCCCTCTTGGACCGGGCTCATGGCGCCCTACCTTGCGGCAATGACACAGCCGCCCGACGACAACCTCGACCACCGCGCCCTCGGCTACTACGCCCCCGGCAAGGGATTGAGGCGCGAGGATTGCCCCTATGCCGAGGGCACCGAGGCGCAGGCGGAATGGATCGCCGGATATGATGCGGCGGTCAGGGAAGGCGAGGGCGGCAAAGCTTGAAGTGCGAAGGCCTGAAGCGGCAAGGTCTCGGCAAGTCAGCCTCGATATTGTCAGCCTCAGCGAGGCCCCGTCTGAGCGTGACGAGGGGCCTCACAGGCCCCTCGCACTGTCCCACGGGCTTACACCCTGTCGGCCACTGTCAATCGTAAGGCTCGAAATCGGGCCCAGGGTGCCGAAACCCGACCGGACGAGGACCATAAGGGCGATGGTCGTAGACGCGCTCCCGGTCCACGATGACCTCCCGAACCACCGGACGCGGCCGATAGACGGCCGGCCTTTCCTCGATCACCTCGCGGACGACGCGGCGCGGCGCATAGACCGGCGGTCGCTCGATGATCTCCTCACGCACGAACCGTTGCGGGCGAACGACCTGGCGCTCGACAACCGTGCGCCGAGTGACCACGGTCGCGGGCTCATCGTAGCCGCCATAGCCGTAATCGCCGGCCTGTGCAGTCACCGAACCGACGCTCAAGCAAGCTCCCAGGGTCAGCGCAGAGAGTGCGCCCAAGGCGAGCAGTCTCATCGTCTTCTCCTTCAGTCACGAGACACGCCGCCCGAAGACAGCTTGCCCTGAAAACTCTCGGACCTTCGTTTTGGATGTGTCGGACCCGGAGAAAATCTTAAACGAAGCCGACTCTCCGGCTCGGCGGAACATCCGGGACTGGACTTCGGAACCGTAGCCATGATGCGCCGATCCTCCCACGCGTCATGAGCGCGACGCTGGTGGCGCGGACCGTAGAGCCCCCTGCGGCAGGTTCGCCGAGGCTGGAACGCGGATCGCCGCCACCGGTTCGGGTACCGGAGAATAACTCTCCGGAGCACGCGTTTCCTTGAAGGTCACCACAGCCGGTTTGCGCTTCCTGATCGCCGAAAGCGAGCCTCCCCAAGCGCGCGACGAACGCCGGAAAAGCGTTGGGCGGTCATCCGGAGAAACCTATCTCGATCTCCTGGCTCGAATGGCACCTGGCGCGACCTGTCACCGGGTCACGCCGGCCGACGCGGACAGCGCCCTGCCGCCGGGGGAATCGCCGGGCGGCTACGATGCCGTCTTCTTCAGCGGCTCGCCGCTCGCCCTATACGAGGAGACACCGGAAGTTCGGCGCGCGGTCGCCTTCATGCAGGCCACTTTCGCATCGGGCACCCCCGCCTTCGGCTCCTGCGCCGGGCTGCAACTCGCCACCGTCGCAGCCGGCGGAACCGTGCGACGCAACCTTCACGGCCCGGAGGCTGGCTTTGCCCGCCGCATCACCGCCACCGAGAGTGGCCGTGCCCATCCCATGCTGGCCGGCCGACCCGCCGCCTATGACGCTCCGAGCATTCATACCGACGAGGTGGAGACTCTGCCGGCGGGCGCGTCCCTCCTGGCGAGCAACCGGGGTACCACGGTCCAGGCCGCCGAGATTCGCCATGACGGGGGCGTCTTCTGGGGCGTGCAGTACCACCCCGAAATCGGCCTCGACGAGGCTGCGGGCGCCCTGCGCCGCCAGGCCGACGATCTCGTGGAGAGCGGGCTCGCCCTGTCCCCCGCCGAGGTCGAGGCGCAGGCCGCCCTGGTCGAGAACCTCCATCGCGAGCCGGACCGGCGCGACCTCGCCTGGCGGCTGGGACTCGACGATCAGGTCACCGACTCCGAGCGGCGCCAGACGGAAATCCAGAACTTCATCGACGCCTTGCTGAGGCATGGACGGTCACTGGCGCCCTGATCGCGCGTGACAGAACCCCATCCGGCAGAGCCGGCGCGGCTCGGTCTCACACCACGAAGAGGTCGTGGTGACTGAGATCGACCCCGTCGTTCAGGACGGCGAACCGGATGGCCTGCCCCGCACCGCTGCCATCCGCGTCATAGAACAGGTTTCCGGTGGCGTGATCGTAGAGGATGCGATCGTCGGCATCGGTCCTGGCCATGCTCACATCCTTGAACGCGTCGGCGGCGAGGCGACCGGGGGCCAGCGCCGTGAAGATGGCGTCGTCGAGCCGGATGCGATCCTCGCCCACGGTAAAATCGGTAAGGCGATCGATATTGTTAGTCCCGAGTGTGGTCGAGAACGCGAAGACGTCGCGTCCGGCGAGCCCCCTCATGATATCGGAACCCAATCCCCCATCAAGGGTGTTGGCGCCCTCGTTGCCGCGCAACAGGTTGTCGAACTCGTTCCCGACGAGGTGCAGACGCGACGTTCCGGTGGCGATCGCCAGTTTCAGTATCTCGATCTCCTGGCCGGCGGCCAGGGCATAGCTCGTCGACGCCACGACCGTATAGCGGCCCTCGTCGCCCGTCTCGAAGACACGGTCGGCGAGGCGGTCGACGATGTAGGTGTCGTTGCCGGCACCGCCGTAAAGGCTGTCCGTACCGCCCTTGCCGTTCAGGACGTTGTCGCCGGCATTGCCGCGCAGCACCTGGTTGATCTCGTTGCCCACGAGCTTGAAGGCGTCCGTGGCGGTGGCGTCCCTGGCAGCCAGAAACTCGACGGACTGGCCGGTGCCGAGGGCGTAGCCGACATCCGTGAGAACCCGGTCGTAGCCCTGATGCGCGAGTTCGTAGACTCGATCGGCTTTGCTATCGACGATGTAGGTGTCGCCGCCCTTCAGGCCGTAGAGGAAGTCGGACCGGCCGCCGCCGTCGAGAAGGTTGGCGGTATCGTTGCCGACGATGGTATCGCGCCCGCTTCCACCGATGGCGGTCTCGATCACCGTGCCCTGCGCGATGGCGATGTTGTTCGTCAGGCCGGCGACGCTGCTGAAGGCCCCCGCGCGGAGATCGACGAAGGCGGCCTTCGCGAAACCCGACAGGTCCAGGATATTGTGGCGGCCTTCGTTGAAGAGGGTCAGAACCGGCTGCGTGTTGAGGCTGAAATCGTAGATCTTCTCCAGGGGACCGGTGATCGAGCTGTTGAAGCCGTAGGTCTGCCCGCCCGAGAACGGCGTGCCGGCCGGCGACGCGGCGCCATAGAGCTGCTGGATCGCCAGGATGTCGAGCTGCATCAGCGATTGGCTGGATTTGCGGGTTTCGCCATCGGCATGGCCCCAATCCGTGCCGGCGACCGGATCGCTCGCGCGGTACTTGGCGTCATGCGCCTTGGTCCAGTCGATATAGGACATGACCGACCATTCGCGGTCGTCATAGGCACTGAATTGCTGGGTCGCCGGATCGACCTTGCCGTTGTAGCGGCCATCATCTCCGAGACCCAGCACATGGCCGATCTCGTGCACGATGGTCCCGAACCCGTATCCGGCGGCCTTGTGGAGGGAGCCCAACAGGTCGAACCCATGCTTGCTCGTATCGATCGAGACCACGACCTGACTCTGAGGCGTGCCCAGGGTGCTTCCGCTGCCGCGTGAACTCGTGTTGCCCGTGTCGGCCCGGCCATCGTTCCCGCGATGGATCAGGACGTCGGCGGCCGTGCTCGACGAAGCCGCCACGAAACGGACATCCGCCACGCCCGACCAGGTCGCGAAGGCCTGCAGGACGGTGGCCTGCTCGTTCGCGGAGAACGACGAGTCCGGATCGAAGGCATAGGTGATCGTCGCTCCGGTTCCGGCGGTGGGCGCCCCCCATTTATGCGCTGTCCTACCCTCCCAGCCGGCGAAGCTCGCCTCCGTCAGCGTTCCGTCGGGCGAGAGCCCGTTGATGAACGAAACCTCCTCGGCCATCGTCGGAGAGACTGGCGCGCCGTTGGTCTTGAACCCGATCAGGCCTTTATCCGCATCGTAGACGTAGGTGTGGTCGCGGAAGAAATGGGTTCCCGTATTCATGAACGAAGCCGAGCCATGGGTAGCGCGGCTCTCCCAGACGTTCGAGGGCGTATCCCCTCTCTCGTCGCCGAGGACGAAGCCGTAACTGGTCGCCGCACCGTTCGAGCCGGGAACGGTCACGGTGAATGCGCTGCCATCCGGCATCAAATGGCCCGGCTTCGTGATGCCGGGTAATGGACGAAGGCTTCCGGCGTGCCGGTGTCGAAGAGCAGGTCCATTCCGCTATGGACCGTGCCGTCGATGACGACGGAGCCGGTCGGCCAGAGCCAATCCTGCGGGCTGCCCGGCAACGGCGCCGAAAGGGCCTCGTCGAGCTTCTGCACGGTCCAGCCCGCCCCCTCGTCGGCGCCGGACCAGCCGAGATGCATGCCCTCGCGATCGATCATGTAGCTATGGGCCATCTCCCCGCTCTTCATCTCGGCGAGGTTCAGGACGGCATTGTTCGCGGAGGTGAGCGTGGTCCCCTTCACATCCGTGGCGAAGCCGGTGTTGAACCCGACGCCGAGCATATACGTCGTGGTGCCGTCGCCGCGGACGAGGGCCGTCACCGTGGTCGTCGGCACGCTGCCATCCGGCAGGGTCGCGTCGGGGAAGGCGAGGATCAGCGGAACCCAGTGCCCGGTTTCGACGATGCCGTCGCTGCTGTATTTCAGGCTACCCTCTCGATATTGCGGATACTGCGTCCAGTCGATCGGCCCGACCGCAGCCTCGACGAGCTCTTGCGGAAGGACGGTCGCCCAGGATCCGGTATCCACCTGGAAGATGCCGGTGGCGGGCGGCACGTCGACCCCCGTCCCGTGGTTCGCCTCGGGGGTCGCACCGGGGGTCGAGTGTGCCGCGGGCAGGGTCTGGCTCAGCGACGCGGGAACGGGCTTTCCGTCGGCCCCGGCGATGCCGACCACGGAGACATGCGCGTACATGCCGCTCTGCAGGCCGGCAGAGTCCAGCGGGCTGTAGGCCAGCTTCCCGACCGAGGTGTAGAGAGGGATGAGGACCTGAGAGTTCTGAACGCCCGCCGCCATTGTATCGACCCATCCCCCGCGCGTCTGGCGGACTGAGCCGTTCCCGATCTCGAGATTGATCGGGAGCATGGCGACAGCCCCTGCAACATCGCTCCATGTCATCGATGAATTCTGTAAAGAAACCCGTACGGCCAGCTTTGGCGAAGACCGGTGCGACACCTCGCTGGCGCCGACCCGATATCGGGCGTCGCTGAGCCTGATCCATCGAGGCCTCTTCGCGCGACGGCGCGGCACCGGTCGTTCGCATCGCAAGTCATCGTCCTCACCGAAGACGCTCGAAGGCGGTTGTCGTCCCCCCATCCCCGGCAACGAGAGAGTTTCGCCATACTCTCGACGCAAAAGCCGAGCTTGCCAGTCTCAGCTGGCCATTGAGGCGCGACCGGAGCACGCGTTCTTCGGTCCGCAGGGCAGGGAAGGTCCGGGATCATGATCATGGACGGTGGGATTATCGATCCGCTCGGGCGTGGAACGCGGCCTCTCACCCGCCGGTCTTTCCTGGCCGGCTCGGCCGCTGGATTGAGCGCCTTGGGGCTCGCCGGCTGCGCGACATCCGACGGCCTGATCCTCGCCGAGGCGGCGAAGATCTACGGGCCGATGCCGGACGAGAAATTCCCGATCCCGGCCGCCGATATCAGCAAGGTCGACCCGAAATATTATCGCCGGACGGTTCGCTACGACACCAAGGAAGCTCCCGGCACGATCGTGGTCGATCCCGGCAATTTCTACGTCTACCGCATCGAGGGCGACGGCTCCGCCACCCGCTACGGCGCGAATGTCGGCCGCGATGGCTTCCTCTGGAGTGGCGACGCCTATGTCGGCCGCAAGTCCGAATGGGCGACCTGGACACCGCCGAAGGAGATGATCCGGCGTCAGCCCGAGGCCGCCAAATATGCCCGCGGCATGCCGGGCGGCCTGGACAATCCGCTCGGCGCCCGCACCCTTCATCTCTACCAGAACGGCGCCTATACGCTCTACACGATCTATGCCAGCAGCGAGCCCGACACGATCGGCACGGGCATCACGAGCGGCTGCGTCGGTCTGCTCAGCCAGGACATGATCCACCTCTATTCGCGGACACCGGTCAAAACCAAGGTGGTTATCCTGCCGGCGTAAGCAAACGCGCAGGAACACGCCCGGAGCGGTACTTCCGCGTCATCGTCGCGGGGACCGGCTTTGCTTCATGAGTGGGTATTCGCAGCCTGCACGCAATCAAGTGCTCGTCGTCAGAGACGGTCGCCCGGCCCGGCGGCTCTGACGATCCATTCCCTCGCATCGGGAGCTCCGCTTTGCCGCGCTTCGCGTATCCCTCGCGGCATGGTGCTCGATCGTCGGAGCGCGCCGCGGGATCGAGCCTCTAGGCCAGGCGCATGGCCACGACCCCCGCCACGATGATGACCACCGCCGCCGTTCGCGACAGGAGAAGCGGCTCCTTCAGCACTATGACGGAGATCAGCATTGCGAACAGGACGCTGGTCTCGCGCGTCGCCGCGACCAGGGGAATGGGCGCGACCGTCATCGCCCAGATCGCGATCCAGTAGGAGCCAAGGGCCAGGGCTCCGCCCCCGAGTCCTGGCACCATGAGGCCCCGCACGGAGCGCAGCACGTCGCGGCCCCGCGTCCAGAGCACGAAAACCGGCAGCGGGATCGCGTCGATCACGAAAAGTGCGGCGGCATAGGCGTGGGGGTCGCCCGCCGCCCGCGCGCCGAGCCCGTCCACCAGCGTGTAGCCGGAGATCAGGCCGCCGGTGAGAAGCGCGTGCACCAGGGCCGCCCGGCTCAGCCGCTGGCCGCCGGCCTTGGCGAACGCCATCAGGGCGACCCCGGCGCAGAGAATGCCGATCCCGAGGGCGGCGAGGGGGGGCAGCGCCTCCTGCAGCACCAGGAGCGAGGCGCAGGCGGTCAGCAGCGGGGCGCTGCCGCGCGCGATCGGGTAGACCTGCCCCATATCCCCGTGCCGGTAGGCCTCGGCCAGGGCGATGTAATAGCCGAGATGCAGCAGGATCGAACCCGCCAGCCAGGGCCAGGCGGCGGCTTGGGGCCATCCGAACCAAAGCGAGGCCGGAAGCGCGAACAGCCCGGCCGAGGCCGAGATCAGCGCCATGGTGAGAATCGGCTCGAGGCGCAGCTTCGCCACCGCGTTCCAGCCCGCATGCATGAAGGCGGCGGCAAGCACCGCGCAGAAGACGGGCAGGCTCATGCCGGTGGCCATCATGAGATCTCGCGTCCTGTGAGGGCAACGCCACGTCGACGAGCGGCCGAAAACGTCGTCCGTTCCTAATGCAGGCCCGCTGCAAAAGAAATCAAAAAGCCACAAAAAACCACATCAGGGCGCGACGATCAGGTCGAGGCCGCGTCGGGTCAGGGCGTTCCGGAGAAGGGGCGGGGGCTCGACATCGACGATGAGACCGGTCCCCGCCGGGATCGGCGCGAGGCGGATCGGGGTCAGGCGACCGAACTTGGTGCTGTCGGCCACCACGTAGCCCTGCTCCGCCGCCGCCAGCATGTGGGTGCGCAACTCGGTGGGGAGCGGCGCGAAGTCGGTGATCTCGCCGCTTGGTGAAATGCCGCCGGCACCCACGAAGGCGAGGTCGGCGCGAAAGCGCGCCAGGGCGGTGAGCGCCTCGGTGCCGAAAGCCGCCTCGTCCGCGCCCTCGATCTCGCCCCCGAGGAAGTGGACCCGCACGCCGGCGACACGGCAGAGCAGGAGCCCCACCGGCAGGCTGTTGGTGCAGATCGTCAGCCCCTTGGGCATGGGGCGGGAAAAGAGCGGGTCGCGACCGGCCAGCGCGTTCGCCACCGCCAGGGTGGTGGCGCCGGAATCGAGCACCACCACCATGCCGTCCTCGACGAGCCCCGCTGCGACCCGTCCGATCGCAGCCTTGCCCGCCGGATTGTCGCGCTCGCGGATGGCCAGGACGGGCTCGTCCGCGCGCCGGGTCGCGCCTCCGTGCACGATGGCGAGCCGGCCCTGCTCGGCCAGGGCCTTCAGGTCGCGCCGGATCGTCTCGCGGGAGACGCCGAAACGGTCCGCCATCGCCTCGACGCTGACGCTGCCGTCCTGGCCGAGCCGTGCCAGAATCGCGTCGTGGCGGGAGGCGGCCAGCGCCCGGTTCTCCGGTGCGGAGGGCTTCCGGCTCATCGCGTCGCCTCCGCCGCATCGACCGCCAGTTCGAACACGACACGGATCAGGCGCAGGTTCCGGCGTCGCGCCAGACAGGCGATCGCGTGGCGATTGACGAGGTCCAGCCCGTCGATCGGGATCGCGGCGATCCGGGCGTCCTCGCCGCATTCCAGGGACGAGACGATGCCGATGCCGATTCCGGCAGCGGCGGCCTCGATCACCGCCTCGCGGCTGTCGAGTTCCATCAGCACGGCGGGCGCGATGCCGATGCGCCGGCAGGCACGATCGAAGGTTCGGCGGGTCACGGAGGTGGGCTCGCGCAGCACCATGGCGGCGCCGTCGAGTTCGGCCAGATCCAGCGCCGCGCGACCCGCCAGGGGATGGTCGCGCGGGACCACGGCGCAGATGCGCGAGACCGCGATCTCCGCGAGGTGGAGGTCCGGATGCGCCTCGGCCTCGGTGAGCACGGCGACGCTCGCCCGCTCCGACAGCAGGGCCTCGCGGGTATCGGCGGCGTTGCCGAGGATCAGCCCGACGACGATGCCGGGATGGCGGGCCCGCAGGCGGGCGAGCAGCGGCATCACGATATGGGGCGAATCCACCGCGATCTCGACCCGCCCCGAAACCAGCGTCCGGTTGGCCTCCAGGAGATCCTCCGCCTGCTCCACGAGGCCGAAGAGCGGGCCGGTGAGTTCGGACAGCGCCCGGCCCTGCGGAGTCAGTTCCGCCGCCCGTGCCGTGCGCCGGAACAGAACGAGGTCGTAGCGCTCCTCCAGAGCCTTGATGTGCCCGGTCACCGCCGGCTGGCTGATGCAGAGGCGCTGGGCGGCGCGCGTAAAGCTGCCCTCCCGCGCGACGGCGTCGAAGGCGCGCAGCTGGAACAGGTTCATGGCGACCTATCGGCGAGACTGATGGCGGGCATCACAAGAAACGATTTGATCTGATGGCTTGCCCGAACGCAAGATCTACCTGTCCCGAAGCGCTCACGGCGCTCACGGCAGATCGGGCAGGATCACCATGACAGCCGCTCCCATTCTCCTGACTCCCGGCCCGCTGACGACGTCGGAGCGCACCCGCGCGGCGATGATGACCGATTGGGGCTCCTGGGACGGCAGCTTCAACGCCCTGACGGCCAGCGTCTGCGAGCGCCTCGTCGCCATCGCCAACGGCACTGGCAGCCATGTCTGCGTGCCACTCCAGGGCAGCGGCACCTTCGCGGTCGAGGCGGCGATCGGCACCCTGGTGCCGCGCACCGGCAAGGTCCTGGTCCTCGTCAATGGCGCCTACGGCAAGCGCCTCGCCAAGATCTGCGAAGCTCTGGGCCGCGATCATAGCGTCTACGAGACCGCCGACGACGTGCCCACGACGCCCGAGGCCGTCGACGGCCTGCTCGCGGCCGATCCCACGATCAGCCATGTCGGGCTGATCCATTGCGAGACCAGCACCGGCATCCTCAACCCCCTGCCGGAGATCGCCGCAATGGTCGCCCGCCACGGGCGCGGCCTCATCGTCGATGCGATGAGCTCCTTCGGGGCGCTCCCCATCGACGCGGCCACGGTTCCGTTCGAGGCGTTGATCGCCGCCTCGGGCAAGTGCCTCGAAGGCGTGCCCGGCATGGGCTTCGTGATCGCGCGGGCGGATGCCCTGGCGCGGGCCGAGGGCAACTCGACCTCATTGGCTCTGAACCTCAGCGACCAGCACGATTACATGCAGCGCACCGGGCAGTGGCGCTTCACCCCGCCGACCCACGTGGTCGCGGCGCTCCACGAGGCGCTGCTGCAATACGACGAGGAGGGCGGCCTGCCGGCCCGCCACGCCAAGTACGCGCGCAATTGCGACGTGCTGATCCGCGGCATGGAGCGCCTCGGCCTCAAATCCTTCCTGGCGCCCGAGATCCAGGCGCCGATCATCGTGACCTTCCACGCTCCGCGCGACCCGAAGTACCGCTTCGCCGATTTCTACGCCGCCGTCCGCGCACGGGGCTTCATCCTCTATCCGGGCAAGCTCACGCAGCTGGAGACGTTTCGCGTGGGCTGCATCGGCCACGTCGAATCCGCCGACATGGAGCGCGCGGTCGAGGCCGTGGCGGCGGTGTTCACCGAACTGAACATCACGACCGTCTGACCGCCCGTTCCTCGGCCTCCCGCGCGTTCCGCGGGTCACCCGGAAAGTCCAGCCATGTCCTACACCCCCCCGAAGAAACTCCAGGCCGCGATCCTCGACTGGGCCGGGACCGTCGTCGATTTCGGCTCCTTCGCGCCGACCCAGATCTTCGTCGAGGCCTTCGCGGAATTCGGCGTCGCCGTCAGCCTGCCCGAAGCGCGCGGCCCGATGGGCATGGGCAAGTGGGACCACATCCGCACGCTTCTGAACCAGCCCGAGATCGCGGCGCGCTACGCGGCCGCCCACGGGCATCCGGCCACCGACACCGACGTCACCGCGATCTACGAGCGCTTCATGCCGTTGCAGATCGAGAAGATCGCCGAGCACTCGGCCGTGATCCCCGGCGCCCTCGACGCCATCGCCGACCTCAGGGCAGGGGGGCTCAAGATCGGCTCCTGCTCCGGTTACCCGGCACGCGTCATGGAACGCGTGGTCGCGCTCGCCGCCACCAACGGCTACGTCGCCGACCATGTGGTGGCCACGGACGAAGTTCCGAACGGGCGCCCCTTTCCGGCCCAGGCGCTGGCGAACGTCATCGCGCTCGGCATCGACGACGTCGCCGCCTGCGTGAAGGTGGACGACACGGTGCCGGGCATCCTCGAAGGCCGCAAAGCCGGCATGTGGACGGTGGCGCTCACCTGCTCGGGCAACGCGCTGGGGCTGACCTACGACGCGTTCCGGGCGCTGTCCGCCGATCGCCTCGCCTCCGAGCGGACGCGGATCGCCACCCTGTTCGCGGAATCCAAGCCCCACTTCCTCGTCGACACGATCGCCGACCTGCCGGGCGTCGTCGCCGATATCAACGGATTGCTGGCCGCCGGACGCATGCCACAGGCCTGCTAGAGCTGCACCCGACCACGTTGGGCCGGGTGCAGCTCCAGACCTCTGTTTTGCCGCGCTCCTTTTCGCCGAACCGGCATCCGCTTCGGCGGAGAGCGCTCTAAGGGACACCGCGTCACGGCTGGAGACCGGTTCACGGGAGCAATCGAAAGGTTTCAACATCGACCCGCGGCCAAGCGCCGGGGGTCGATTTCGGCCGCCCGCAATAAACGTAAGTAATTCTGCGCCATGATATTGAAATAGGCAGCATATGCAAAAAGCCTGGACTTGATTGCACGGGGTTTTGTCTTCTTCCTGTCATGCATCAGGCTTTAAACGTCGGAACGACAAGACTCCGGAGCATTATCGATGAAGATCCTCGGCCTCCTCGCTCTGACCCTCGCCCTGACGTCGTCGACCCTGGCCATGGCCGCCGAGCGCACAAAGCTCACGATCTACACGGCCCTCGAGAACGATCAGCTCGTTCCCTTCAAAGCCGGGATCGAGCGGGCGGTGCCGGAGGTCGAGGTGGTCTGGGTGCGCGATTCGACGGGCGTCATCACCGCACGGTTCCTGGCCGAGAAGGATAATCCCCGCGCCGACATGGTGATGGGGCTGGCCGCCTCCAGCCTGCTGCTGTTCGAGAAGCAGGGCCTGCTCGCCACCTACGAGCCGAAGGGCGCCGATGCGCTGAAGCCCGCCTTCCGCGATTCCATCGGCCCCTACAGCTGGACCGGAACCGACGCCTCCATCGGCGTGGTCTGTTTCAATACGGCGGAAGCCGAGAAGGACGGGGTGAAGACCCCCGTGCGCTGGGCCGATCTCCTGGTGCCCGCACTCAAGGGCAAGGTGGTGATGCCGCATCCCGCCTCCTCGGGCACCGGTTACCTGCTGGTCGCCGGCTGGCTCCAGGGCATGGGCGAGGAGGCCGGCTGGGCCTACATGGACAAACTCCACGAGAACATCGCCGCCTACCTGCATTCGGGCTCGGCCCCCTGCGTCCAGGCCGCGCGCGGCGAGCGCACCGCCGGCCTGTCGCTGGACATGCGCGGCGCCTCGGAGAAGACGAAGGGCGCACCTCTGGCCGTCGTCGTCCCCGCCGACGGCACGGGCTGGGACGAAGAGGCCTACGCCATCGTCGGCACCACCAAGCACCTGGATCTGGCCCGCAAGGTCGCCGACTGGGGCACCACCAAGGCCGCCAACGAACTCTACGCCAAGAGCTACGCGGTGGTGGCCTATCCGGGCGTCGCCAACGTGCCGGCGAACTACCCCGCCAATGCCGAGGCCGCGATGATCAAGAACGATCTCGGCTGGATGGCCGACAACCGCGAGCGGGTGCTCGCCGAATGGTCGCGCCGCTACGAGGCGAAGGCTGCCAAGAAGTAGCCGCGACGACGCAAAGCGAGCCTGAACGACCACACGAAAGAGCAGGGGGCACCGCCATGACGCTTCGCGATGCGACGCCGTTCCTCAGGGTTTCGGGATTGTCGAAGCGTTACGGGGCCTTCACCGCCCTCGACGGGATCGACCTGGAAATCGGCCGGGGCGAGTTCGTCTGCTTCCTCGGTCCCTCCGGCTGCGGCAAGACCACCCTGCTGCGCCTGATCGCCGGGCTCGACCGGCAGGATTCGGGACGTATCGTGATCGGCGGCGCCGACGTCTCGACGGCGCCGCCGGCGGCGCGCGACTTCGGGATCATGTTCCAATCCTACGCGCTGTTTCCGAACCTGACGGTGGCGGCCAACGTCGCCTACGGCCTCGTCAACGGGCGAATGCCGAAGGCGCAGGTCGCGGCGCGGGTCGCCGAACTCCTGGCCCTGGTCGGGCTGCCCGAACAGGGGCCTAAATACCCGGTCCAGCTCTCGGGGGGCCAGCAGCAGCGGGTGGCCCTCGCCCGGGCGCTGGCGACCTCGCCCTCCCTGCTCCTCCTCGACGAACCGCTCTCGGCCCTCGACGCCAAGGTCCGTACCCGGCTGCGCGACGAGATCCGCCAGCTTCAGAAGCGCCTCGGGATCACCACCATCATGGTCACGCACGACCAGGGGGAGGCGCTCGCCATGGCCGACCGGGTCGTGGTGATGAATCGCGGCGCGATCGAGCAGGTCGGCACCCCGGCGGAGATCTACCGGAACCCGGCTAGCGCCTTCGTGGCCGACTTCATCGGCGCCATGACGTTCCTCGACGCCCGGGTGGGATCGGCCCGGCAGATCCGGGTCGGTGCCGTCGATCTCGTCTGCGAGGACGGGCGCGGCTTCGTCCCCGGCAGTCCCGTGCGCCTCGGCTTCCGCCCGGAGGAGATCCGGGTCGGCAACGTGCGTCCCACCGACGTCAACGCCTTCCAGGTGCGGGTGCGCAGCATCGAATTCCTCGGAGCCTTCACCCGCGCCCGCCTGGAACCGAGCCTCGACCTGGGCGGCTCCCTGGTCGCCGACGTCTCGGCCAATCTCCACGGCGACCTCGCCCTGATGGAAGGCCAGTACCTCTACGTCTCCCTGCCGCCGGCGGCCCTGCGGGCCTTCCCCGTGGCCGCCCGCCCGTGAGCCGCGCCATGGCCGAGTCCGTCCTGGGGACATCCCCCCTCGTCGTCTCCCTGCCGGAGGTGGCCCTGTCCCTGCCGGAGGCGGCCCTGTCCCTGTCGGAAGCCTTGCCCGCCAAGCGCCGCACCGTGCCCGAAGCCGCCATCGGCACCGCCCTGATCGCGGTGCTGTGCCTGTTCCTTCTGCTCATCATCGCGCTGCCGCTGGGCACGCTGCTGATCAAGAGCCTGGAGGCGCCGGATGGCGGGATGGCGGGCCTGTCCAACTTCCGCACCTACTTCGCGACGCCGACCCTGGTCGATGCGCTGCTCAACAGCCTCACCGTGGCCGGCATCGTCGTGGCACTCGTGGTGCCCCTGGCCTTCGGCTACGCCTACGCGCTCACCCGTACGGCGATGCCGTTCAAGGGCCTGTTCCTGGCCCTGGCCCTGCTGCCGCTGTTCGCGCCCTCGCTGCTCTCGGGGATCGCGCTCACCTACATCCTCGGCAACCAGGGCTTCCTGCGCGGGCTCCTGTTCGGCCACAGCGTCTACGGGCCGATCGGCATCACCCTCGCCGAATGCCTCTACGCCTTCCCACACGCCCTCATCATCCTCGTCACCGCCCTCGGCCTCTCGGACGGACGCCTCTACGAGGCCGCCTCCGCCATGGGCACGAGCCGCCTGCGCACCTTCGTGACCGTGACGCTGCCGGGCGCCCGCTACGGCCTCGTCAGCGCGGCCTTCGTGGTCTTCACCCTCGTGGTCACGGATTTCGGCATCCCGAAGGTGATCGGCGGCCAGTACCCGGTGCTCGCCACCGACGCCTACCGCCAGGTAGTCGGCCAGCAGAACTTCCCCATGGGCGCCGTGGTCGGCCTCCTGATGCTGGTGCCGGCGGTGCTGGCCTTCATCGTCGATCGGCTCATCCAGCGACGGCAATCGTCCCTGCTCTCGGCCCGCTCCGTACCCTACGAGCCGAAGCCCCATCCGGTCCGCGACCGCCTCGTCCTGGTCTACGCCATGCTCGTGGCCGGCGTGATCGTGGGCACCTACGGGGTCGCGGTCTGGGCCTCGTTCATCCGCTACTGGCCCTACAACCTCGGCCTGACCCTGGACCATTACGACTTCGCGGCGGCCGATTCCGATGGCTGGTCGCCCTATTGGAACTCGCTCGCCATGGCGCTCTCGGTCGCGGCCATCGGCACGATGACGATCTTCTGCGGGGCCTACCTCATCGAGAAGCTGAGGCTGTTTCCCGCCGGTCGGGCCTTCGCGCAGTTGCTGGCTATGCTGCCGCTCGCGGTGCCGGGCCTCGTGCTCGGCCTCGGCTACGTGTTCTTCTTCAACGCGCCCTGGAACCCGCTGAACGTCCTCTACGGGACCCTGGCGCTCCTCGTGATCAACACGCTGGCGCATTACTACACGGTCGCCCACGTCACGGCGACGACGGCCCTCAAGCAGATCGACCCGGAATTCGAAGCGGTGTCGGCCTCCCTGAAGGTACCGTTCTGGCAGACCTTCCGCCGGGTCAGCCTGCCGATCTGCCTGCCGACCGTGCTCGAACTGTTCGTCTACCTGTTCGTCAACGCCATGACGACGGTCTCGGCGGTGATCTTCCTCTACGGGCCGAGCACCAAGCTCGCCGCCATCGCCATCGTCCACATGGACGAGGCCGGCACCACGGCCGCCGCCGCCGCGATGGCGAGCGTGATCATGGCGACCGCCCTCGGTGCCCGCCTCGCTCTGGCGCTGGTCAACCGCTTCGTGATCGCCCGCGCCCAGGGCTGGCGCCGCCGTGAGGCGACCGCATGAGCCGGGACGCACGGATCGCCGAATCCGAGGGCGACACCAACCGCACCGACCGGCGCGCCGCGTGGCAGGCGCGGAGCCTCGACACGGCGACGCGCGGGCTGCTGGCGCGGGATTCGGACGCCTTCCTGCACCAGTCGGTCTCGACGCCCTGCCTCAACGCGATCGTGCGGGCGGAGGGCATCTGGATCGAGGACGCGGCCGGGCGCCGCTACATGGATTTCCACGGCAACAACGTCCACCATATCGGCTATGGTCATCCGCGCCTCAAGCGCGCCATCGCCGAGCAGATGGACGCGCTGCCCTTCGCGCCCAGGCGCTACGCCTGCGAGCCTGCCGTGGCTCTCGCCGAGAAGCTCGCGGCGATCACACCGGGCAATCTCGCGAAGGTGCTGTTCACCACCGGCGGCTCAGACGCGGTCGAGGTGGCGGTGAAGGTCGCCCGCGCGGCCACCGGCCGGCACAAGACCTTGTCGTTCTGGGATGCCTTCCACGGCGCCGGCACCGGCTCGGCGGCGATGTCGGGCGAGATGCTGTTCCGCTCCGGCCCCGCCGGGCCCCTGGTGGCCGGTGCCCTGCACGTCGCCCCCTTCGGCGGCTATCGCTGCCCCTACGGCACCGACAGCGCCGAGGCGAGCGGCCGGGCCTGCGCCCGGATGATCGATTACGTCCTCACCCGCGACCCCGACGTGGCGGCCCTCGTCGCCGAGCCGACGCGGGCGGTGCCCTACATCCCGCCGCCGGGCTTCTGGGCGGAGGTCCGGCGCATCTGCGACCGGCACGGCGTATTGCTGATCTTCGACGAGATCCCCACCGGCCTGGGCAAGACCGGGCGGATGTTCTCCTGCGAGCATGACGGCGTCGCCCCCGACATCCTGGTGATCGGCAAGGGGCTCGGCGGCGGCATCCTGCCCATCGCGGCGGTGATCGCCGACCCGAGCCTCGATGTCGGCGGCGCCTGGGCGTTCGGCCACTATACCCACGAGAAGAACCCGGTGACGACGCGGGCCGCCCTGGAGACGATCCGGATCATCGAGGACGAGGATCTCGTCGCCAACGCCGCGCGGGTCGGGGCGCTGGCCGTTGCCCGCCTCGGCGCCATGATGGACCGTTGCCCGTCCATCGGCGACGTGCGCGGCCGGGGCTGCCTCATCGGCATCGAACTCGTGCGCGACCGCGCCAGCCGCGAGCCCGATTCCGACCTCGCCGAGGCGGTGCTCTACCGGGCGCTCGATGCCGGCCTGTCGTTCAAGACCACCATGGGCAACGTCCTGACCCTGACGCCGCCGCTGACCGTCACGCCGGAGCAGATGACGGACGCCCTCGACATCGTCGAGACAGCCATCGAGGAAGCGACACGAGAGCGCTGGAGATAACCGGCCCCCTGCTGCTCCGCGACGGTTCTTGCGGTTCGCATTCAAGTCTCGGGAGCACAACCATGCATTCGGCGCCCCTCAGGCCACAGTCGCGCCCGCCGGATTGGGAACTCAGGTCTATCCGGCCTTACACAGCTCAATGAAACCGGGCTTTCCGGCCGCCGATCGCGATGGAGGTGGTCCATCAGCGCCCCGGTCCGACGTTATCGGCGGCGAAGGCGTCCCGGCCGCCGAGGGGTTTCGGCCGACCCTCCGTGCTGTCGCGGGCGGTCTGGCGTTCCATCTCCGAGTTGATCTCGGCGCCGAGTAGGACGACCACGATCGACAGCCACATCCACGACATCAAGCCGATGCCGGCGCCGAGCGACCCGTAGATGCGGTTGTAGCTGTCGAAGCTGGCGACGTACCAGGAGAACACCCCGGAGGTGCAGACCCAGAGAAACGCCGCCAGCGCACTGCCCCAGGTCACCCAGCGCCATTTCGCCCGGCGCCGGCTCGGGCCGTAGCGATAGATCAGTGACAGGCTCAGGCTCACCACGACCAGGATGACCGGCCACCGCGCCACGGACAGGAGCGTGTCGGCCAATCCCCCGAACCCGACCCGCTCCAGGATCGCGGGAAGGAGGACGACCACGCTGATCGTCAGGAGGAGAAACGCGGCCCCGCCGAGGGTGAACAGGAAGGTCGTGGCATAGAACCGGACCAGGGTCCGGTCCTCCCGCTCCCGGTAGATGACGTTGAGGGCATCGAAGAGGGCGCTGACGCCGGAATTCGCGCTCCACAGGGCGATGAGCAGGCTGATCGTCGAGGTGAGACCGAGCGACCCCGTGCTGCGTTCGGCGATCCGCACCAGCTGCTCGGCCAAAAGATCGAGGGCCGCGGTGGGGAGGATGTAGGTCAGGAGCCCGACATGCTGGCTGATCACGGCGGGATCGGAAAACACCCCGTAGATCGAAACCACGGCGACGAGACCGGGAAACACGGCGAGCAGGGCGAAGAAGGCGACGCCGCCGGCGGTGGTCAGCACGCGATCCTGCGGCAGGGCCCACAGGACACGCCAGAGGATGTCCTTCCATCCGGCCCCAGGAATGTCGGAGGGACGGCTGGCATCGCGGCCCCGGTCCGGCTCCCGCGCCCGCTGCCGCGCCGTCTCGAGGGCGGCGGAATCCTGCGACCGCGTGCCGACCGAGCGCCAGTCGTCTCCCTCGTCAACGTCCTGGACCATGGCTGCATCTCTGTGAGGGCCGGGTCGCGTCATCGGGCTGCAAGCCTCAGAACCGGCAAGCCTCGGAACCGGCGAAACCGGGAACCCGACGATGGGCGCCATCTCACCTTATGGCATCCGCCGGGACGGCGCATCGGCGTCAGAAAAGCACGGCGCATCGGCGCTGGAAAAGACCGGCGCATGAGGCGATCGCAATCCGAGCCGAGCCTGGGTCCCGCCTCAATCCTGCGATAGCCCGTACCGACCTTGACAGCCCGTTAACCGGCCGGTCGTCCAGGTTGCATGGGACGGCAGTTTTCGGGGGCACGAGTGTTCGGACGAATTGAACGGGATGGGCGTGCGGCGCTCGTCCTGACGGTACTACTCGCCCTGCCGGCCTGCGCCGGCCGCCCGTCCGGCGTGCTCCTGCCCATCGCCGATGCGGGGGCGGTGCCCGGGACCTCGCGTGTCGACATGCTCGTTGCGACGACCCGCAAATCCGCGGCGGACAAGGGCGTTCTGTTCTCCGGCGAGCGGGGCGAGGCCGTGACCTATACCGACCTCGCGGTCTCTATCCCGCCGGACGCCACGCGACAGCCCGGCTCGGTTCAATGGCCGAAATCCGTTCCGGGCAATCCGGCCACCGACTTCGTGGCACTGCGCGCCGACCCGGTCGAGCGGTCGAAGGTCGCCAGCTGGACAGGTCGGTCGGTCCGGCGCGGGGCGAAGCGCCACGCTCTCGTCTTCGTGCACGGCTTCAACAACAAGTTCGAGGACGCCGTCTTTCGGTTCGCGCAGATCGTGCATGATTCCGGCGCCGAGGTCGCACCCGTCCTGTTCACATGGCCGTCGCGCGGCAGTGTGCTCGCCTATGGGTACGACCGGGAGAGTACCAACTTCTCCCGCAACGCCCTGGAGACGCTGTTGCGCGACCTCGCGCGGGACCCGAATGTCGGTGAGATCACCGTCCTGGCCCACTCGATGGGCAACTGGCTCGCCCTGGAAAGCCTCCGTCAGATGGCCATCCGCGACAAGCGCGTGGCCCCCAAGATCCGAAACGTGATCCTGGCGGCACCCGACGTCGATATGGACCTCGCCCGCGCTGCGTTCCACGACATGGGCAAGGATCGCCCACGCCTGACGCTGATGGTGTCCGGGGACGACCAGGCTCTCGCCGTCTCCCGCTTGGTCTGGGGTGACAGCGTACGATTGGGGGCCATCGACCCTGCTGCCGAGCCCTATCGTTCCGAGCTGGAACGGGAGAACGTCGCAGTCCTGAACCTGTCGACAGTGAAGTCGGACGATGCGCTCAACCACGGCAAGTTCGCGTCCGGTGAAGTCGTCGCCCTGCTGGGTAGACGGCTTGCCGACGGCCAGCCGATCTCGGACGGGCAGATCGGCATCGGCGACCGGCTGGTGAGTACGGCCGCGGGTGCCGCATCGACGGTGGCGACGGGGGCAGCGTTGGCGGTTGCGGCCCCGGTCGCGCTCGTCGACCCGCAGACCCGTGAAACATATGGCGAGCACCTGTCGAACATGGGCTCGGGCCTCCGCGACACCGTGGGCTCCACGGTCGACCTCGCCGGTGCCCCGGTTCGCGCGCTGGGTGGAAGCGGGCGTTAGCGGGTCGCTCGGACGGAGGCGGAAACGTCCGGTCACCCGGCGGGGCAGGGGCAGGGTGGGCGTCGGAGAATGCCGGCGTCCCGGCGCTACGACCCGATGAGATTCCGTTAGCTTCGTCAAGGCGCTGCTTCGTCGTCAGGATCGGCTTGGCTGCGTCCATGGCTTCGGGATGCCGTACCGATCTCCTCCGCCGCTCTCGCCCTGTTCCGGCCCCTCGTCGGCACGCCTGCTCCGCTGGAATGTCGGCATCGCGGGGGTTGACGAGGCGCTGTCTTCGGCCATTTATATAGCACACTATATGATAGCAAGCTTCACAAATACCGACGATCGACAAAGCACGGCCGCGGAATTCTCCTTCGCGCTCAACGCGGCCGCCAACCGCATGGTGCGGCTGCACAAGCCGTTCCTGGAGCCGCTGGGTCTGACGTTCTCGCAGTACCTCGTGGCCCTCGAATTGATGAACGGCTCGCCGCAATCCGTTGGCGAGTTGTGTGCCCGCCTCGACATGGAGACCGGCACCCTGACGCCGTTGCTCAAGCGGCTGGAAGCCGCTGGCGTGGTCACGCGGACGCGTGACGCGTCCGACGAACGCCGGGTTCTGATCGATCTCACCCCGCATGGCCGGGCCATGGAAGACGCGCTTCGCGGCATTCCCGACAAGATCCGGACGGCGTGCCAGCTGACCCCGGACGGCCTCGAATCGCTACGGCGCACGCTGGACGCTCTCGCGCGCCCGACCACCGCCCCCTGAAGGGGCCATCCATCCAACTGCAAAGGAACCAGGCATGAAGATCGGCGTCATCGGCACCGGCAATATCGGCGGCACGCTCGCCCGCAAGCTCAGCGCGGCAAGGCACGAGGTCCGCGTCGCGAATTCCAAGGGGCCCGACGGCGTCCGCGCCTTCGCCCAGGAGATCCGCGCGACTCCGGTCGATATCCGTGGCGCCGTCGAGGGCGCGGACCTCGTGATCCTGTCGATCCCGTTCCCCGCCGTGGCGACGCTGCCGAAGGACCTGTTCGACGGCTTGCCCGCGGCCACTCCGATCGTCGATACGGGCAATTACTATCCCGGCCTGCGCGATCCGCAGATCGCCGAACTCGACGCCGGGAAGACGGAGAGCGTCTGGGTGTCGGAGCAGATCGGCCGCCCCATCATCAAGGCGTTCAACAACATCCTCGCCCATTCCCTCGCCGAACTCGGTCGTCCGGCGGGTGCGCCCGACCGGATCGCCGTCGCCGTGGCCGGCGATGACGATGCCGCGAAGCGGACCGTCATGGGCATCGTGGACCAGATCGGCTTCGACCCGGTGGATGCCGGAATGCTGGCGGAATCCTGGCGTCAGCAGCCCGCCACCCCGAGTTATTGCTGCGACTACGACGCGGAGACGATGCACAAGGCCCTGCTCGCCGCGGTGAAGGGAGAGGCTCTGAAGACCTTGAACCGGGTCTACGGCCTCATGGGAAAGCTCGGTCCCAACCCCAGCCATGCCGAGATCATCGCCATGAACCGCTCGGTGCATTCCGACAACTGAGAACGGCCAAAGCGAACCCTGGGAATACGCGACTTGAAAACCTGCTCCTGCGCCGCGGTGACCCTGGCAGACCTGCCCGAAGCACTGGCGGCCGCCGATCTGGCACGCTCGCGCAGGCGGTGGGACCTGATGTTCGCAGTCTAACCAGGAGCGGTTCGAATTCGGGACCAATCCGGGTCGGGACTTCATCGTGTGGCTCTCGCAGATCCTCAACGCGGCTCAGAGCCAGCATTCCTGTCCGCCTCTCGTGACGGACAGGCCTCGGGATGGGCGTTCCAGGTGGCTCACGCCGAAGCCCCGTGGCTTCGAGGCCGTACGCGCCCGGCGCGTCGAGAGGCGAGGGGGCGCGCGCAGCCGGATGACGGATACACCGCGCCCGCCGGCTCCGGGCCGGTCGCATGCCGAACGGCGCCGATCTCATAGAAGAAGTTCGATGCGGTCGGCCGACATCACCACCGCATCCGGACGATGGCCGGTGATGTCGGTCGCATAGTGCAGCGCATCGTGCCGTGTGCGGAACAGACCGCCGCCGAGGCCGTGGACTTCCATGGCGACCCAGTTCCCCTGCGGGTCCTGTCCAACGATGAAGCGTCTGGAGGGAAGCTCGGCCGCTTTCGAGGCGAGGGCGGCGGCCGGAATGGGGACAGGCATGGAACGGCTGGGGTTCGCGCGATCCATCGGTGGACCGCCCCCATAAGTTGGATCCGGGCGCATAAAGGTTCGAGCGGGAGACTGGAGTTGACCCCGTTTGTGGTCCACGGCCTATGCAAGCTCTCGGGCTGTGACAGCTTGGTCGGCGAAGGCTCGGGGCGTCAAGCCGCCCAGGGCCGTGTGGGGGCGATCTTCGTTGTAGTGGCACCTCCAGTCCTCAATGCGCTCGCGAGCATCCGCTAGCGACAGGAACCACGAAGCGTTCAGGCATTCCGCCCGTAGGCGGCCGTTGAACGACTCGATGTAGGCGTTGTCGGTCGGCTTGCCCGGTCGGGAGAAGTCGATCTCAACTCCGTTCAGGTAGGCCCACTGGTCGAGCATGCGACCGGCGAACTCCGGCCCATTGTCGACCCGTAAGCTCTTGGGCCGTCCCCTCAGCTTAACCAAGGTGTCGAGCGCCTCGGTCACTTGGTAGGCGCGGAAGTTGGCTCTTGGTGTGAGTGAGAGCGCCTCTCGCGTGTGGCAATCGACGACGGTCAAGATCCGGAATGGACGTCCGTCGAAGATGCGGTCGGATACGAAGTCCATCGCCCACACCTCATTGGGCCCACCGATCCCTGGTCGACCCTGACGATAACGCCAAGCTCGCTTACGCTTAGGCAGCTTTGACCGGATCGATAGCCCCTCGTCGCGGTAGATCCGGTAGGTGCGCTTGTGGTTCACCTCCCAGCCCTCCCGTCGCAGCAGGATGTGCAGCCGCCGGTAGCCGTAACGGACCCGTGCGGCGGCCAGCTCCTTCAACCGCATCCGCAGAGCGACTTGCGGGTCGGCTCGCTTCCTGTAACGCTGGGACGAGCGGCCGAAGCCGGTGGCCTGGCAGGCCCGACGCTCACTGATGTCGTAGGTCACCTGCAAGTGACCGGCGACTTCACGGCGAACGGCGGGCCTCACCACTTTCGTTTGAGCACGTCCTGCAGCATCGAGCGGTCCAGCGTCAGATCGGCGACCAGCCGCTTGAGCTTGCTGTTCTCGTCCTCCAGCTGCTTGAGCCGTCGGATCTCCGGCACGCCCATGCCGACGAATTGCTTCTTCCAGCGGTAGAAGGTCGGCTCGGAGACGCCCATCTTCCGGCAGACTTCGTCCACCGAAGCGCCGTTCTCCGCCTGCCGCAGGGCGAAGGCGATCTGTTCATTCGTGAAGCGTTTGCGAGGCATGGCATCCACCCTCCTTCAGGGTTCAGGATGCCCGAAAAACTTGCGCTCAGCGCGGACCAGTTTGGTGGGTCAGGGTCAAGACGGCGGCTTCCGCATGACTATCCCATCAGGATTCCCCGCAAATGCAAGGACCGACCGGAAGACGCACTCGCGGGCTCCTACGACACCGCCCCGTCCATCTTACGCGAACGGATCCCATGACACCCGATCCCCAACGTTCTCGGAAATCGGGCATCGGGAAGGGACGGTATCCCTCTCAGACAAACCGCAGGTTGCTGCGCGTCAGCTGGTCGATGGACGCGCAGCCCATCAACCTCATGTCGCGTTCGATCTCGGACCGCATCAGGTCCAGGGCGCGCTCGACACCCGGCTGACCGGCTGCGGCGAGAGGGAACAGGTAGTACCGACCCAGGCCGACCGCCTTCGCGCCGAGTGACAGGGCCTTCAACACGTGGGTACCGCGCTGAACGCCCCCATCCATGATCACGTCGATCCGGTCGCCGACCGCGTCCACGATCTCCGCGAGCTGATCGAATGCCGAGCAGGAGCCATCGAGCTGGCGTCCGCCGTGATTCGACAGCACGATACCGGTGCAGCCGATCTCGACCGCGCGCTTGGCATCATCCACCGACATCACGCCTTTCAGGCAGAACTGGCCGCCCCATTCCCGAACCATGGCGGCCACGTCGTCCCATGACAGGCAGGGATCGAGCATCTCGGTGAAGTAGCGGCTGATCGAGAGCGCCCCCCCACCCATGTCCACATGGCCGTCGAGCTGAGGCAGCTTGAAGCTCTCGTGGGTCAGGTAGTTGATCGCCCAGGCCGGCTTCACCGCGAACTGCATCATCCCGGCGAGGGTCAGGCGAAACGGGATGGAGAAGCCCGTCCGCTTGTCGCGTTCGCGGTTGCCGCCCGTGATGCTGTCGACCGTCAGCATCATCACCTCGATACCCGCCTGCTTGGCCCGTTCCATCATCGCGCGGTTCAGGCCGCGGTCCTTGTGGAAATAAAACTGATAGACCTGCGGACCGCTGCTGATCCGGCGTGCCTCTTCCAGGCTCACCGTCCCGAGGGAGGATACGCCGAACATCGTTCCATGCTTGCCGGCCGCAGCGGCGACGGCCCGCTCGCCCTCGTGGTGGAACAGCCGCTGCAAGGCGGTCGGCGAGCAATAGACCGGCATGGCGAGCTTCTGGCCCATCACCGTCACGGACATGTCGATCTCGCCCACGCCACGCAGGACGTTGGGGACGAGTTGGCAAGTCTCGAATGCGGCGGTGTTGCGCCGGTAGGTCACTTCGTCGTCCGCTGCCCCGTCGATGTAGTCGAAGATCGGTCCCGGCAGGCGCGCCTGCGCCATGCGGCGGAAATCGTGGAAGCTGTGACAGTCGCTCAGACGCATCGTGGGTCTCCGCGGGCGCGTCGCGCCATCGCCGAATGAAGGAAAGAAGCGGGGGCGCTCCTGCGCCCCCTGCCAAGATCTGCGCTCTCTTATCGCCGAACCGGCATCCACTTCGGCGGTGAGCGCTCTAGCAGGTTTCAATGCGCCGGGACCATGGCTGTGAAGGACGGCAGATAGGTTTGCGGCATCACCAGCACACCGACGAGGCAGGCAAGCGCGATCGATTGGAAGATGTCGTAGCGCAATATCCTCGCCTCAGTGCCGTACCACTGCGTCGCAGTGGAGGCGACGACGATGGACTGCGCGTCGATCATCTTGCCTATTACGCCCCCGGAGGAATTGGATGCCGCCATCAGGACCGGCGACAGCCCGAGTTGCACCGCCGTGATCTTCTGCAGGCCGCCGAACAACACGTTCGAGGCCGCAAGGGCAACACCGAGCCAACCCAGCATGGCACCGGTGCCGGAGTACGCGGTGACAGATGCACCACATCGGCACCGCTCACGCCAACGGCGTGCAGCGCGAGGAAGCGGATGCGGATGCAGAGGGCGTCAGGCTCAAGCGAGTTGGAGGTGCCGGATCCGGCGACCTGGGGCGATGGCCTGGGCCGCCGTGGCGATGCCCCGTGCATCGATGCCGAAATGCCGGTGGAGGTCGGCGATCGTGCCGGTCTGCCCAAAATGCGAGACGCCGAGGGCGCGGGTGCGGTGACCCAGCACCGAGCCGAGCCAGCCGAGGGTGGCGGGGTGGCCGTCGAGGACGGTGACGAGGCCGCAATGGCTGGGCACGTCGGCGAGCAGTCGCTCGATATGGCTCGACGCGCCCGGCGCCCCCCGCTCGCGCAGCCCTTGCGCAGCGGTCCAGCCGGCCTGCAGCCGGTCGGCGGAGGTAACGGCGAGGAGGCCGACATCGCGCCGATCCTCGGCCATCAGGCCCGTGGCGGCGATCGCCTCGGGGGCAATGGCGCCCTGATAGGCGACGACGACCTCCGCGTTCGGGCCGGGCCGGCGCAGCCAGTAGGCCCCCGCCACCATGTCGGCGGCAAGATCCGAATCGATCACTCGGACCGGCTGCTCCACGGCCCGCGTCGAGAGCCGGAAATAGGCCGAGCCGCCGGCCGCATCGGGCAGGCAGGTGACCGGGTCGGGCTCGGGCGCGCCGCTCCGCTGCATATGCGCGAAGGCGAAGCGCAGCAGCACGGCGAGTTCGTCCACGAAGGCCGGCTCGAAGGCGGAGAGCCCGTCCTGGCCCATGCCGATCAGCGGCGTCTTGATCGACTGATGGGCGCCGCCCTCGGGGGCGAGGGTGATGCCGGCCGGCGTCGCCACCAGGATGAAGCGCGCATCCTGGTAGCAGGCGTAGTTCAGGGCGTCCAAGCCGCGCTCGATGAAGGGATCGTAGAGGGTGCCCACCGGCAGCAGGCGCTCGCCGAAGATCGCGTGCGACAGGCCGAGCGCCGAGAGCGCGGTGAACAGGTTCGATTCGGCGATGCCGAGTTCGAGGTGCTGGCCGGTGGGCGAGAAGGTCCAGTTGAAGGTCGAGGGAATGCGCTCCTGGCGGAAGAGGTCGGCCATGGCTTGCTTGGCGAAGAGGCCACGCCGGTTCACCCAGGCACCGAGATTGGTCGAGACCGTGACGTCGGGCGAGGTGGTGACGATGCGCGCCGCGAAGGCGCCGTCGGTCTTGGCGATCTCGTGCATCAGCAGGCCGAACCCGGCTTGGGTCGAGAGCGAGGCCTGCCTCGGAGTCGCGAAGCGCTCCGGCACCGGGATCGCCGGGGCCTCGTAGCGGCGGCGCCCCCGCTGGACGAAGGGCACCTCGGCGAGGAAGCGCCGCATGGCCTCCGGCGCGATGTCGAGGCCCTCGAAAGGGTCCCATTCGCGGCCGGGCCGGATGCCCATCTCGGCCCGGAAGCCCTCGACCTGGGTCGGGGTCAGCAGGCCCGCATGGTTGTCCTTGTGGCCGGCGAGCGGCAGGCCGTGGCCCTTGATCGTGTAGGCGATGAAGCAGACCGGACGGTCATGGGTGCGGGCCGCCTCGAAGGCCTCCAGCAGCATGGGCAGGTCGTGGCCGCCGAGATTGCCCATCAGTGCGGCGAGTTCCGCATCCGAGCGCCGGTCGATCAGGGCCGAAACGTCGCCCTGGTCGCCGAGTTCCTCCGTGAGGCGCCGACGCCAGGCCGCGCCGCCCTGGAAGGCCAGCGCCGAATAGGTCTGGTTCGGGCAGGACTCGATCCAGTCCTTCAGGCGCCCGCCGCCCGGTTCCGCGAAGGCGGCGCGCTGGAGCGTGCCGTGGCGGAGCACGACGACGTCCCAGCCGAAATTGCGGAACATCGCCTCGAACTTCGACCACAATCCCTCGCGCACCACCGCGTCGAGGCTCTGGTGGTTGTAGTCGACGATCCACCAGGTGTTGCGCAGGCCGTGCTTCCAGCCCTCCAGCAGGGCCTCGAAGATGTTGCCTTCGTCCATCTCGGCATCGCCGATGAGGGCGACCATCTTGCCCTCGGGCCGCTCGCTGCCCCACCCCTTCGCCCGTACGTAATCCTGCGTCAGCGACGCGAAGAGCGTCTGCGCCACGCCGAGGCCGACCGAGCCCGTGGAGAAGTCGACGTCGTCCACGTCCTTGGTGCGCGACGGATAGGACTGGGCGCCGCCGAAGCCGCGGAAGTTCTCCAGCTTCTCACGGGTCTGCTGGCCGAACAGGTATTGCAGGGCGTGGAAGACCGGGCTCGCATGGGGCTTCACCGCGACCCGGTCTTCCGGGTGCAGCACGGCGCCGTAGAGCGTCGTCATGATCGCGCAGAGCGAGGCCGAGGAGGCCTGGTGGCCGCCCACCTTCAACCCGTCCGCCGAGGCGCGGAGGTGGTTGGCGTTGTGGATGATCCAGGTCGAGAGCCAGAGGCTCTTCCGGGCCAGCGCGGTCAGGTGGGGTAATCGCGGATCGCTCATGGGCCAATCGTAGCCACGACGTGGGGCGAAAAGGGACCAAACCCACTTGCCGGATGCAAGGATTGTGGCTCAGATCGGCTGCCGGGGTCACGATCGCGAGTGTTCTGTGCCAAAAGCCGATTTCGACGCCATCGACTGCAATATCTGGCCTGCCCCCATGCGGTGGCCCAAGTTCGAAGTTAGTGCATCGTCGGTCGCGTGACGATGGCGGGGTGAGCGAGCGGCGCTGAGCCACTTGGTTCCGCTGGCCAGATAACAACCTCTGTTGCAGGTGGCTGGTAGCCCAGCGACGAGTGCGGTCGGATAGTATTGTAGTCTTTCCGCCACTGCTCGATGACGACACTGGCTTCCTTGAGGGTGTAGAACACCTCGCCGTTGAGGAGTTCGTCGCGGAGCTTCGCGTTGAAGCTCTCGCAGTACCCGTTCTCCCATGGACTGCCCGGCTCGATGTAGGCGGTCACTGATCCAACCGCCGCGATCCAGTCCTGAACAGCCTTGGCGATGAACTCCGGCCCGTTGTCCGAGCGGATGTGACCGGGCACCCTGCGAAGACTGAACAGGTCTGAGAGCACGTCGATCACATCCAGCGCCTTGAGCTTACGAGCGACCCGGATTGCCAAGCACTCGCGGGTGAACTCGTCGATCACATTCAGCATTCGGTACTTGCGCCCGTTGTGCGTGCGGTGCTCGACAAAGTCGTAGGACCAGACGTGGTCGGGGTGCTCCGGCCGTAGTCGCAGACAGGAACCGTCGTTGAGCCAGAGACGCGCTCGCTTCGGTTGCCGAGCCGGGACCTTGAGCCCCTCTCGTCGCCAGATCCGTTCGACCCGCTTCACGTTTACCGTCCAGCCGTCACGCTGCAGCAAAGCCGTGATCCGACGGTAGCCGTAGCGCCCATACTGCAGAGCCAGGGCGATGATGGCGGCCGTCAGAGTGGCCTCGTCCTCGACCGCCACAGCACACTTGCGTTGGGTCGAACGATGCTGTCCCAGGACACGGCAGGCAAAGCGTTGCGACACGCCATGCTCGGCAACGACGTAGTCGACACAAGCCCGGCGGCGAGCCGGGCTCAGAAGTTTCCCGATGCGGCCTCCTTGAGGATGAGCTTCTCCAAGGTCAGGTCGGAGATCGCCCGACGAAGGCGTTGGTTCTCCGTCTCCAGGGACTTCAGCCGCTTGACCTGGTCACCCTTCAGGCCGCCGTACTCAGAGCGCCAGCGATAATACGTAACCTCGGTCACCTCGATGGACCGGATCGCTTCCGCCACCTTGCGACCCTGTGAGACCAGAACATCCACTTGGCGCAGCTTGGCAACAATCTCTTCAGCCGTATGCTTCTTCCGTCCCATGATGACATCCTCCACATGGCTCACAGCCATACCTCAGGGAGGACCACTTTTCAGGGGGCAGGCCAGCGGCTGTCGCTTCACGGTGGATCGAGCGACCCGCTCTCGCATGGGGCCGGAACGTGAGGCAGTCGAGATTGGCGGTCGTTCAACCGTGATTCGTCTCGCTCTGGGTCAATGGCTCCTGATCACGAGCGCGGCGATTGCTGTGGCAGGCATCATATGGGCAGTTGGGCCGGAGCTATTTGATAGAGGCCGCGCGATCATCATGCTTGGCGACTCGCTCACCGAGCAAGGCAACTGGGCGCGTCGGTTTTTCCCACTTGATGTGCGCAATCGCGGCGTGGGCGGTGAAGGTGCCGGAGATTTATTACGTCGCCTGGATCGTGTCATTGAGGAGCGCCCGGCTGCCGTTTTCCTCATGGTAGGAGTGAACGACTTGAAGTCGGGGGCATCGCCAGAGGCCACGATGCAGGCCATCAGCGCGATATCTTCCCGACTGCGTGACGCAGGAATCCCAGTGGTCTTCCAAAGTACGGTTTCTGTTAACCCGGCGCGTCGCCCCGACATCAATGCGATGATCTTCGACCTTAACTCGCGCATCCAGGTGTTAGCGCAACAGGGTCAGGCACCCTTCTATGACTTGAACCGAGAGCTTGCACCTAAAGGCCAACTCGCGGACGAGATGACGAGGGACGGCCTGCATCTGACAAGCGCAGGCTATGCGATCTGGGCTCAGGCTATTGATGCCTGCATCAAAGGGATCGCGTCAGGGCAGCCGACCAAATCTTGTACTGGGTCGTTGTCTAAATAGAGCAGCGATCCTGCGAAGCCTGTTTTTGTGGCAGATAGGTCTGCAATCCTCTCCAAAATAGGCAGCCGCTTGGCAGGCCTTCGCGAAAGCCTAGCCATGAGTGTCACTGCCTTGATTCCATCGAGTTCGAAGCGGTTGACCACGCTGGAGAACGCGACGTCTGACCTCGGACTCACGATTGGGTCCGTTGCTGATCGCCAAGTGGATCGGTTCATCGACCAAGCCTCGCAGCAAGCCGCTTCCTACTGCCGCCGCGTGTTCGGTCGGGAGACCGTGCGCGAGCGGATTGATCTCTGCGGCTATCGCACGGACGATGGCGGCATCCTCCTCGACCGCGGGCCGATCGTTCGCATTCTCGGCGCCTTCATCGACGGCACCACCTATGCCCCAGAGGCCTTTGAGGTCGTTGGCGGGCGCGAAGTTTTCCTGACCCTAGTGGTGCGAGTCTAACACTTGGTGCCCGCGCTTTGCGGCCTGGATGATGCGATCTGGGTCGGCGGTCCAGACGAAGGGCTTCGGGTCGCCGTTGCTCTCGGCGATGAAGCGTTTGATGGCGGCCTGCACCTCGATGAGCGATCCGAACACGCCACGTCGGAGCCGGCGTTTTGCGAGCTTGGCGAAGAAGCCCTCGACGGCATTGAGCCACGAGGCTGAGGTCGGGGTGAAGTGGAAGGTCCATCGCGGGTGGCGGTCGAGCCAGGCACGGACCTTCGGGTGCTTGTGGACGGCATAGTTGTCCAGGATCGCGTGGACGATCTTGCCCGCCGGAACCGCCGCCTCGACCGCGTTGAGGAAGCGGATGAACTCCTGATGCCGGTGGCGCTGCATGCAGCGGCCGATCACCTTGCCCTCCAGCACGTCCAGGGCGGCAAACAGGGTCGTCGTGCCGTGGCGCTTGTAATCGTGGGTGCGCGTCGTTGGCTGGCCCGGCTTCATCGGCAACGGGGCCTGCGTGCGGGCGAGCGCCTGGATCTGGCTCTTCTCGTCGACCGAGAGGACAACGGCATGCGCGGGCGGATCGACGTAGAGCCCGACGACGTCGCGCAGTTTGGCGGCGAAGGCCGGGTCGGTGGAGAGCTTGAATTGCCGGACTCGATGCGGCTGTAGGCCGTGCCCCCGCCAGATCCGCTGCACCGACGAGACGCTGATGGCCGTGGCCTTGCTCATGGCGGCGGCCGTCCAATGCGTGGTCTCGCCGGGTGGTTCTCCTTGCGTTAGAGCCACCACGCGCGCCGCCACCTCCGGCCCCAGCGGCGGGATGCGCGCCGGCCGCGTCTTGTCCCGAAGGAGCCCATCGACGCCCTCCTGCGCGAAGCGGTCCTGCCAGCGCCAGACCACCGTCTTGGACACGCCCGCCTCACGCATGATCGCATGCGTCCCCAACCCATCGGCGCTCAGCAGCACGATGCGGGCGCGCCAGACGTGCTTCTGCGACGTGTTTCGATCCGCAACGAGTGCTTCGAGCCGAAGACGATCCGAGGTGGAGAGCGTGAAAGAGATGCCACTGCGCATCCCGCCAGACTCGCAGGATGGGCCACAAACCAAAACCCTACGCGGACTCAACCGTCAGGGCTCAACCACTAGCTGGTGAGCGCACGTGCTGGCGCGGCTCTCGGCTGGCGATCGACTACGAGGCCGGTTGGCTGCTTCCGGGTGAGCCGAAAGAGGTCAATGGCGTCGCCGTCCTTGCCGAGGATCTGCCGGCCGATATCGAGCGCGCTGTGATCCAGCTTGTGGGTGTCGCTGCGTCCATGTCGGGTCGGGACGTGACGATCAAATCCGAGGACGTCGAAGGCGTGGGCAAGCCTGCGGCGAGGAGGAGAGAGAGGGGGGTCATGCTGCGGCCTCCGAGGTGATGACAGCGGAGCGAGCGATCGACAGCATCACGTCCCGGAACGGGAGCGGCGTCGCTTCACGGATCTTCGTCTTGTCCTTGCCGCCGATCATTGCGGCCATGCCGATCCGACGGGCCTTCGCGTAGCCGTATCGCTCCAGGGCAATCGGATGCAGGCGCTGTTCGGCCGGTCCCCATGTCAGGTCGGGCAGAACGGTGCCGACCGCGTAGAGCCATGTCGGCTTGCGCGAGAAGTGCCCGTAGTGACCCTGTTCGACGTAGCAGGTCCATCCGCCGTACATGTCGGCGGAGACCCATCCACCCGCCCGCGGCGGCCGGTTCAGATTGAACGCAGCCCAGGCGTGGCTCTCGGCCGGGTGCTCCAGAACTCCGCCCCACCGACGCACCGAAGCCAGGGCCGCGGCAAAGCAGCCGTCGTCCGCGCCCTTCTCATACTGGTGCGGCTTGCGGGTGCTGCCGTGCCAAAACCGCCCCCAGCGCTGGCACGGTGAATGGCAGACGACGGGATGCGGGCCGGCATAGGTCCGAGCGTCACGCGCTTGGTCCCAGACATCGACGCCGGGAAGGTTCGCATAGCAGCCGTCGGGCTGAACGTAGAGGGCGGCGATGCGGATGCCCATCAGACCGTCCCTCCGGTGCGAAGGGCCGTCTCGTTGGCAAACTGATGCAGGTCGGCCTTCGCTCGCTCGTAAGCTTCGGCCGCCGCCTCGCCCGTCTTGAAATACCCGAGCCGGTGCCTCTTGCCGCGAACCGTGATCGTGGCCTTGAACCGCTTTCTGACAGGGTCATAAACCGTGCCTGCGAAGCCGCAGGCAGAACGCTTCCGCTTGTGGACGTTCTCCATGTTTTGCGATTGATCGCATTCGCGAAGGTTCGCGATGCGGTTGTCGCCGCGGTCGCCGTTGATATGGTCGATGCCTTGAGCGGGCCATTGCTCATGGGCAAACAGCCACATGAGACGGTGAGCGCGGTAATTGCGCTTCCATAGGCGGACGAGGACATAGCCTCTATCGTTCGCGAACCCAGCGACATGGCCGGCACGCTGCCCTACCAGCCAGTGGAATTGACCGGTGTCGAGGTCCGCTCGCAGAACCTGAGCTAGGTCTTCTAATCCCGGATTATGTTCGCCGGTGGGGTAACTGGTAGGGTGGGAGACACCCCGAACCGAATTTCCCTTAGTATTCAGAGCCATCTGGCGGAAGGGGTGGGATTCGAACCCACGGTGGAGTTGCCCCCACGGCGGTTTTCAAGACCGCTGCCTTAAACCACTCGGCCACCCTTCCAAGCCGTTGCGCAGGCTAGATCATTTGCCTTCGCGGATGCTTGGATTCTTCGTCCGTCGCAGCCGGATTTATACCCAATCATCCGGCCGCCTTGTCTATGGCGGCGCGCATGGCAGCGTCAACCTTCGCGGCGGCATCCTTCTGCATTCCGGGCATCACGCGGGAGTACAGATCGAGGGCGATGCCGATGCTGGAATGGCCGAGGCGCTCCTGCGCGATCTTGGGGTGGATGCCGCTCGTCGACATCTGCGTCGCGTGGCTGTGCTGCAGGTCGTGGAAGCAGATGTGAGGGCAGGGCGGTTGGCAGGGCCTCGGGGCTGCCGCTCCGGTGGGCCGCGTACCGGCGGTAGAAGGTGGCACGCGAGATACCGGGTTTCTCCAGGGTGGCCCGTACCGGCAGGTGAGACGGCTCGACCAGCCGGATGATCTCCAGCTTCCCGGGGACCGGATACCTCGTGCCCCGTCGCCCCTAGCCCCGCCCATGCCCTTTTCGAGCAGGCATTTCCGCCGTTCGACCTCCGGTCATGGCCGGGGACCCCGAAGCGCTCTCCGGCAGGTTCCCGCCCGTCAAAGGCTCGGGTGCAGGCCGCGGACTGTGCTGACGCTCTCCAGTACCGCGGCGGCGTGCAGGATCGTGGTCTCTGCCTGCCAGCGCCCCACCAACTGCACGTTGATGGGCAGACCCTCCCGGCTGGTCCCGAAGCGCATCGACAGCCCGGGCAAGCCCGTCACGTTCAGGGGCACCGTCGCGCCCTGCAGGTAGGTCAGGTCGACCGTCTCGCCGTTGACGACGAGTTCGGTGATGCCGTGTTCGTGCGCCGGCACCGGCAGCACCGGGGTGAGAAGGACGTCGTAATCTCGGAAGTAGGTCGCATAGCCGTCCCGGAGACGCTCCGCCGCCTGCTCGGCCGCGATGTAGTCCTCCATCGAGGTGTCGGGCAGCGACAGCATGGTCTTGGCCATCGTGTACATCTGGTCCTCGTGCCCGGCGGTCGCCTCCCGGAAGGCCGGCTTCATCTCCATGACGTGGAGCTTGTTGAACACGTCGAGGGCGAAGTCGCGCTCCAGTGCCGGGATGTGGACCTCCTCGACGGGGTGCCCCTCGCCCTTGAGCGCCTCGGCCGCCGCCTTGACGGTCGCCACCACCTCCGTGTCGATGGGACCAAAGCCCGGCCCGACCATCCAGCCGACGCGAAGCTTGCGGTCCGGCGCGGCGCCGATACCGGCGTCGAACGGGACGGCGCCGGTCGCGAAGGCGTCCAGTCCATCGGGGCCGGCCAGTTGCGAGAAGGCGAGCGCGAGGTCGCGGATGCTGCGCGCCATCGGCCCGACATGCCAGAAGCGGCGGGGCGCCCGTGGCCAGATGCCGGTCATCGGCACGCGCCCATGGGTCCCCTTCAGGGAGACGATGCCGGTCTGCGCCGCCGGTCCGCGTACCGAGATGGCGAGGTCGGTGCCGAGGCCCAGCGGCGACATGCCCGCCGCGATGGCCGCCGACTCGCCGCCGCTCGATCCGCCCGGTGTGCGGGTGAGATCCCAAGGATTGTTCGAGCGGCCGGAGAGCAGGTTGTCGCTCTCGATCCAGTAGGAGAACTCCGGCAGGTTGGTCTTGGCGAGCAGGATGCCGCCGGCCTTCTTCATGCGGGCGACGCTGGTCGCGTCGGTGTCGGGGGTGCGGCCCTTGAAGATGGGTGAGCCGCGCTGGGTCATCACGCCGGCGGTGTCGATGGAATCCTTGACGGTGAACGGCACGCCGTGCAGGGGGCCGAGTTCCCTGCCAGCCATGACCGCTGCCTCGGCCTCCTTCGCGACGGAAAGCGCATTCTCCGCGATGGTAACGATCGCGTTGATCTTGGAATCGACCGCCGCGATGCGGTCGAGATGGGCCTGCACCACCTCGACAGGCGAGACCTGCCGGGTGCGGATCAGCTCTGCGAGACGGGTCGCGTCCGAGAAGAGGATGTCGGTGGCCATGGGATGAGATCCTTCGAGACCGCCGGTGCGGCCGGATCGCGCTGGCTCGGCCAAGCGACGATCATGGTTCGAGCGGGTGGTCGGGTGCGGGCGCCACCTCGGGCGCCCACATCCTCAGCGGTTCGCGAGGTGGGCGACGAGGCGCTCGGCGGCTGGGCCGGAGGAGGCCGGGTTCTGGCCGGTGACGAGCAGGCCGTCCGTGACGACGAAGGGTCCCCAATCGGCTCCCTTGGCGTAGAGGCCTCCGTTCCGCTTGAGCTCGTCCTCGACCAGGAATGGAACCACCTGGGTGAGACCGACGGCCTCCTCCTCGGTGTTCGTGAAGCCGGTGACGTTCCGGCCTTCGACGAGGGGCTTCCCGCCTTCCGCCTTGGCATGGCGCAGGACGCCGGGGGCGTGACAGACCAGGGCTACGGGCTTGCCGGCGCCGAGCGTCGTTTCGATGAGCCTGATCGAGGCCGGGTCCTCTGCGAGGTCCCAGAGGGGCCCGTGACCGCCGGGATAGAAGACGGCGTCGAAGCCCTCGTGGCCGACGGCGTCGAGCCTGCCCGTCTCGGCGAGGACCGCCATGGCCGCCGCGTCGGCTTCGAAGCGGCGCGTCGTGTCGGTCTGGAAGCTCGGCTCGGCGCTCTTCGGATCGAGCGGTGGGCGGCCGCCCTCGGGCGACACCAGGACCACCTCCGCACCCGCATCCTTGAACACGTAGTAGGGGGCCGCGAGTTCCTCCAGCCAGAAGCCGGTCTTCCGGCCGGTATCGCCGAGGCGGTCGTGCGAGGTCAGCACCATGAGGATCTTCATCGTTGTTCTCCGGATCTTTCGCTTGGGGTGAGCAGGACGTCTTGGGTTATCGGGCCTTTCGCCGGGTCCGCACTGTGGCGGCTCGGGGAAGGTGGACCGGCGCTATCGCGCCTTTGCGGTGCGTCCCGTGGCCGGATCTCGCACCGGCGCCGCCTGCGAGGGGCGGAGTTCCGGGCTCGCGCCACGGACCTCCTCGAACCGGGCCATGCGGACGGCGCCGATCGTCTCCAGGGTGATCCGTTCCTGCGCAGTTGCTTCCGGCATGGTCAGGAACGCCATCAGCCCGGCAAAGGGGAGGGTCGCGGCAACAGATGTCTTCGTGTGGTGGGGCATGGGTTTTCTCCATCTGGGTTCTGTTCGCCGGCCGGCCCGAGGAAGGTGATTGTCTGCCGGTAAAAAAATAGACCGGTCGTCTCGTTTTTGGGCCTGGTAAAAGGTGGTTCTCGGCAACGTCGGAATGAGGGGGGGGGGGGGGGTCAATGCGAAGCTGAGGCCGAGGATGCGCCGGGTCGTCCCCATGGCAGCCTCGAACGGTGCGTCGGTCCGGACGATCTTGGCCATCAGGCTCGCACCCAGCCAGACGTGGTAGAGCATCTCGGCGATCGTCCGCGGCTCGCCCTCGACTGTGAGCGAGCCCTCCGCCACGCCCGCCGCGATCGCTCCCGACAGGCGTTCGATGATCCCGGTGGTCCCGCTCTTGAGGGCAAGGCGCATGGCCTCGGACAGGTCCGAGACCTCCGCCGCGAGCTTCACCGCGAGGCACTTGCGCTGGTCGTCGATGCTTCCCTGCGTTGCCTGCCATTTCCGCCAGTAGTTCATCAGTCGCTCGGCATGGCTCAAGCCGGGCTCAGCGAGGGTTGTGTCGAGATCGGCGAGGTAGCTTTCGAAGTAATCCGCCAGAAGAGCCTCGCCGAAGGCCTCCTTCGAGCCGAAATAGTGGTAGAACGACCCCTTGGGCACGCCGGCCGTGGCCAGGATCTCATTGAGACCGACCCCTGAGAAACCCTTCGCGCCCACGAGGCCGTAGGCGGTATCGAGGATGCCCTGTCGTGTGTCGGTATGTGCGGTGACGCGTGCCATGACCCATAACTAGCCTGAATTAGACCGGTCGTCTAGAGGGTGCGCTCCATTTTTTGCTGGAGGCGCTTTTATGTGCCGCCGGGCCAAAGAACCGATCCTGCCGCGGTTCTCATGGGCCGGACCGGCCTGCGCCGCACCAAGGCCGAGAACCTCGACCGCGAGGAGGCCGAGCAATCGCCGCAGCCAAGCTCAGACCGAGACCGGCGTGCGGAACGGCGAGTAAGTCGCGCGGTAGCTGCGCGGGCCGATCACGGGAAGCAGGAGGTTTCCGGCCCAGCCCGGCATCCGCGCGGTGCGGGACAGGCGATCGGTCATGGCCTGGACATGGGCCACGCGGGGCCGGCGCAGCGCTTCGTAGCGCGGATCGACCGTGCCCCACTCCGCCCGCTGCGCGAGCGGAGCGCGTCTTCCAGGCCGAGTTGGCCGAGAGCCTGGACCGCGTTGCCCGGCAGGTTGATGGCCAGGCCCTCGATGCCGCCGCCGGCGATGAGCACCCTGCCCGTTGCGCGATCGTTCACCGTGTTTCGCCTTGCAGCCTGCCTCGACGTTACTGGGACCGGGACGCCGTCGGGCGCGCGACCATGCTGGAGAAGACGCCATCCCGGCGGATCAAACCGTGCATCAGGGCCGCCCCCAGATGGGCGAGGACGAGACCGAACAGGGTGTAGGCCAGGAGTGTGTGAAGCGGACGGAGCCACGCATAGAGGCTTGAATCGCGCGGCAGGATCGGCGGCAGGACGAGGGAGCCGGCGAGCCCGATTGGATAGCCGGCCGCCGACAGCATCGCCCAGCCGACCAGCGGCAGAGCGAGCATCAATCCATAGAGCAAGACGTGCGAGACATGAGCCGCCCGCCGCTGCCAGCCCGGAAGGTCCGACGGCAGGTCGGGCGGGGGATGGCGCCAGCGGTTGAGCAGGCGCAGCAGCGCGAGGACCAGGATGCCGATCCCGAGTGGGCGGTGCAGCGCGACCAGGGTGTGGTAATGCGCCAGCGAGGTCACCATCGCCACGCCGATGAACAGCATGGCGAGGATCAGGGCCGCCATGGTCCAGTGCAGCAGCCGGGCCGGCAGGTTGAAGCGCGCGGTGTGGCTCACAATCCGGCTCCCGATGCTGGCGTGTTCTGGACGGCGCTCGGCGTTTTCGGTTCGCCGGCGCGGCGCGTGAAGGATTGCGAATAGGCCGCCGAACGGGCGCTGAGCAGTGGATCGTCCGATCCCACGATGCCTGCGGGCAGGACGAGAGGATCGAAATTGACGTCGCGGCAATTGCCGTCCGCTTCCGGCTGCGTGTCCGCGACGATCACGGTCCCGACGTCCAGGCTCTGCCGCTCGACCGGCCAGGGAAGCGTCGCATCCGCCGTGGGGTCGCCGGGCTGCCCCAGGGTGACGACGAGATGCCACCGCACGGGCGCCCGGCGGACGGCAGAGTCGAAGTCGTCGAACAGAACGTTCTTGTCCGCGCGAGCCCTCTGGGCCGGGTTCTCCGCCGTCGCGGCCCGTTCCGGCACGAACGCCCAGCGCACCGGCGTCCGGGTCCCGTCCGCGGCGATGAACCGGAAGGCGTTCAGGCTCCGGAAGGTGTCGTCGGCAAAGCCTGAGGTGATGGTTCGCGCCTTGATCAGGGAAGACGCTTTCGCGCTCTCGGGATGCGCGGCGAAGAACGCCTTGAGCGCCTCGGGATCGGGCTTGCCTGTCGCCGGATCGGGCTTGGCGGCGAGAAGCTGCGCGTAGAACCCCTCCGGGCTGCGGACCGGGAAGACCGGAATGTCGTTGTTGCCGGTGCGCCATTCCTCGCCGTCGGGAAGGTGGAAACGCAGCGCGAGGCTGCGCACCGTCGTGGCCGCGTCCGCCGCATAGGGCTGGCCGCCCGCCAGCGCGATGCGGCCGGTGACGGGCGTGACCTGTCCCGCAGTGAAGAGCGACGCCGTCGACACATGCGCGCCCCGGCCGCTGCTCTCGAAGCGCCCGGCGAGGCAGAGCCCTTTGGCGTGGTTGCGCCGAAAGCCCGGATGGGGGCCATTCACCTGCTCGAAGCGGTCGACGATCCGCGCCTGGGTCAGGTCCCCCGGAGAGAGCCAGCCGCCCGCATAGGCGAAGGCCCCCGTCGTGCCGGCGACGAGCGCCCCGATGGCGGCGAGGCGGAGACCAGCGGCACGCGGGCTCAAGGCCGGATCGGCCCCGGTGAGGTCGTTCAGGAGGGACATGTCGGGCCTTCAGATGGCTTTCGCGGTGGCGCGGCGGATCTCGTTGGCGAGGGGGTGCAGGATCGTGGGGTCGGCCGCACCCACGAGGCTGTAGCCGAGCCCGTCCTGGGCCCAGGCGTAGCCGTTCGACGTCTCCGTCGTGTGGGCGCGCATCGGCGCGTCGCCGGGAACGCTCATGGGCCGCATCAACATGACGAAGCGCGCGCCGTGCCCATCGTCGTACATCAGCAGCCCGGCGGGTCCCTGCTGCGTGGCGACGAGACGCCCGCCCATGAGGCGGTAGCCGGAGCCGCTCAGGTCCGGCACGGCCACCGGCCGCTTCATCCGGGCGGAAAACCAGCCGGCGAGTTCGTCGCGGTCGGCAGCGGCGAGCTCGACGGGGCGGGTGTGGTCGGGCGCATAGACCGCGTAGTTCACGCTCGCGGACTGGGCCAGCGCCTCGATGCCGGTGGGCACGGGCGAGACCACCTCACGCAGGCCCCAGCCACCGGCGCCTCCGACGAGGAGCAGCAGCCCCGCCGCCATCGCCTGCCAGATCGGAGAAGCCTGCCAGATCGGATGTGCCGGCCGGCGGCGCGCCTCGACGATGCGCGCCAGGTTCAGCCGGGCCGGCACCGGCTCGGCGGCGATGGGCGCGAAGGCGGACCGCATGTCCTCACGCAGGGCGACCATGCGCTCGACCCGGATCCGCGCCTCGGGATGGGAGTCGAGATAGGCCTCGACCTCACGCTTCCGCGCCGTATCGAGCCGCTCGTCCACGAGGCCCTGGAGATCGTCGTCACCGATCGGACGCATGCTCATTTCACCCTCCGCAGGAGCGGGCGCTTGGCGGGGACGGAGGCTTCGGTGCCGTCCATCGACTGGATCATCCGGTCCCGGGCTCGGGACAGGCGGGACATCACGGTCCCGGTCGGAATCGCGAGGATGTCGGCGGTCTCGGCGTAGGACAGGCCCTCCACCGTCACCAGAAGGAGCACGCTGCGCTGCTCTTCCGGCAGCGCGTCGAGCGCCGTCATCAGGTCCCGGTGGCGCAGGCCGCTCTCCTGCGTCGGCGCCACCGCGAGGTTCGCCTCCGCCGTGTCCTCGATCGGCATGTGGGCGCCGCGGCGGGCGCGCTGGCGCATCTGCGTCACGGCGAGATTGTGGAGGATGGCGAAGAGCCAGGTCCGCGCGTCGCCGTCGGCCTGGCGCTGGTGCCAGCGGGTGACGGCCCGCTCGAGGCAATCCTGCACCAGATCGTCGGCATCGGTCGGGTTGCGCAGGAGGGCGTGCGCGTAGCGGCGCAGGGCCGGGATCAGCGGCTCGATGAGGCGCATCATGTCCATCATCTCCTGTCTCCTGGCATGGGCGGGGCTCCAGTCGGCACGCTGGCCGGACCGAACGGATTTCGGGGCCGGCGACAGGGGCATGGACGCCGCGAAATCGTGTTTATTCCACGTCTGCACGAAAAACTTCGCACCCGGCACCGAGTATTCGTTCACGGGATATGGTCCCGATCATAGCGTTGGAATTTTTCGATAGGGTCATGGAATAAGCAGACGAAGACGTCGTCTGTCCGGCATCACTGCTCGACGAGATCGGATCGAGCAGGAATCACCGGAGACCTGACATGACGATGATCAAGACCTTTTCGGCCGTCGTTTTCGCGTCCGCCTGCACGCTCGCCGCCCTGACCGGGGCCTCTGAGGCCCGGCCCACCCCGCATCGGATGGAGAGCCCGACGATCACCGGCTCGATCCCGGCGCCGGCGCAATTCGCGTATTGGCTCGGCGGGCCGGACACCGACAGCGGAAACGCCAAGAACCCGGCTCTGCCGGGCTATGCCCAGGCCCGTGGCCAGGAGACGGGCGGCCCGGCCCGCGAGCTGATCCCGAACTAGAGCGCTCACCGCCGAAATGGCTGCCGGTTCGGCGAAAAAGAGCGCGGCAAAACAAAGCCCTAGAGCCGCACCCGACCCAAGGTGGCCGGGCGCAGCTCTAGGGCCATGCCGGCCCATGGCGTCCGTATCCGGCCGGATCGGGCGCCATGCCACGTCGGACGTCGGTGCCAGGACATCTGCCTAGTACAGGACACCGGCCTGGTGCAGGACACACGAACCTAGAGACGGTGCCCCGCGAAGCGCTCGGCGAGACGCCGATTCCTGAACGCCTCGATGACCCAGTCGACGAATGCGCGGGTCTTGGCAGGCAGCAGGGTTCGGCTGGCGTAATAGAGCGAGATCGCTCCCGCATCGGCATACCACCCCGGCACCAGCTGGATCAGGCGGCCCGCCTCCAATGCCGGCAGGACGTCGGGCACCGCCAGCATGGTGACGCCCAGCCCGAGAAGAGCCGCTTCCTGCATCGCCGCCGGGTCGTTGACGACCATGGTCGCAGACAGGTGCGCTGGCATGTCCTCGCCTGCGGGATTGCGCATGGTCCATTGCTGGAGGCGGCCGGTCCGGAGCGAACGCTGGACGATGCCTTGGAGCGGTTGAAGCCCGGTCGGATCGTCGGGACGTGGGCGGCCTTCCATGTAGGCCGGCGAGGCGACCGCGATGACGTGCGCGGGGGCCAGAGCATGAGCGATGAGACCGGGCGCCAGGTCGAACCCGGCACCGATCGCGGCGTCGTAGCCCTCCGTGACGAGATCGACCCGACGGTTCTCGAAATGCCATTCCGGGCGGATCAGAGGATAGCGTTCGAGGAACGGCGGCAAGAGCGGCAGGATGTGCATCGTGCCGAATGTCAGGGCCATGCTGACTTTCAGGGTACCGGCCGGTTCGCCGCCGGCGGTGGCGATCCCGGCGATGGCCGCCTGGATGCCTTCCAGATTGTCCGCGACGGCGAGGCGGAAGGTTTCGCCCGCTTCCGTCAGACTCAGCTTCCGCGTCGAACGATGAAACAGCCGCACACCGAGGTTCCGCTCCAGCACGGCGACGTTCCGGCTGACGGCGGCCGGAGTCAGCGACAAGCGCCGGGCGGCCTCGGAGAAGCTGCCGTGCTCCGCGCTGCGGATGAAGGATTCCAGGTTCGCCAGGGTTTCCACGATGCCACCTTCAAGGGATGATTGAAGGTGTAGCAACCCGATCCCGGCTAAACCAAGCGCAATACCTCGGCCATATTCGCTCCAACCAAGAGGACAGGAGCAGCATCATGGGCCAGGACCCGCAACCGCTCGCCGGCAAGGTGGCCCTTGTCACCGGCGGATCGCGTGGCATCGGCGCCGCCATCGTTCGTCGTCTCGCGCGTGACGGCGCCGATCTGGCCTTCAGCTATTCCGCATCGCGGGAGCGGGCCGACCGGATCGTCGCCGAATTGACGGCATCGGGACGCCGCGCCATCGCCATCAGGGCCGACCAGGCTGACGCATCCGAGGTCGCCGGCCTGGTCCGCCAGACGCATGCCACGTTCGGTCGGCTCGACATCCTGGTCAATTCGGCCGGCGTCTTCGTCACCGGCATGGTGGACGATCCGGAAGCCGACCGTGCCGCGTTCGATCGGCAACTCGATATCAACGTGAAGGGCGTCGCCGCCGCGGTCCGCGCTGCCGTTCCGCTGATGACGCATGGGGGACGCATCGTCTCGATCGGCACGACAGGGGCCGTGCATGTCCCCTTCGCGGGTGCGGCGGACTACGTCGCCACGAAGGCGGCCGTGGCGGCTTACACGCGGGGCTGGGCACGGGATCTCGGTCCCCGCGACATCACCGTCAACCTCGTCCAGCCGGGTGCGATCGACACCGAGATGAACCCCGAGGACGGCCCCTTCGCCACGACACTGAAGGGCCTCGCGGCCCTCGGCCGCTACGGCCGTCCGGAGGATATCGCCGGAGCGGTCGCGTTCCTCGTCGGTCCCGACGCCGGGTACGTCACGGGCGCCACACTGAATGTCGACGGTGGCCAATCCGCCTGACGCCTCCTCTCGACCTCCCTCGCAAGGACACCTCTCCATGCCCTCCATCGGCATCATCGGCGCCGGCCAGATCGGCCGTGCCATTGCCAGCGCCCTCGCTCGGCACGGGATTCCGGCGATCCTCGCGAACAGTCGCGGTCCAGACAGCCTCGCCGAGGCCATTGCTTCGTTAGGCCCGACGATCACGCCCGGCACGCGCGAGGACGCCGCCGCCCGGGACATGATCATCGTCGCGGTCAATTGGTCGAAGCTGCCGACTGCGCTGGGCGGCCTGCCGGATTTCGGCGGCCGGATCGTGGTGGACGCCAACAATCCGATCGAGACACCGTCGTTCGAGCCGGTGGATCTCGGGGGCGTTTCGTCCTCCGAGATCGTCGCCACCCTGGTCCCCGGCGCCCGGGTGGTGAAGGCGTTCAACCATGTCCGGCCACCGCTCCTGGCAGGCGATCCGGCCAGCGAAGGCGGTCGGCGCGTCCTCTTCTATTCAGGCGACGATGCCGAGGCGAAAGCGACGGTTCGTACGCTCATCGACCGGCTCGGCTTCTTCGGCATCGACCTCGGTTCTCTCGCGGATGGCGGCCGTCTTGCACAGTTCCCAGGGGGGCCATTGCCGGCCCTCAACCTCGTCAGGTTCGCTTGATGACGATGCGGCCAAGCACAACAGCCTTGTCACACCCCTGAAACGACCCCCGCTCTACGCTCCATCGATCCGTACTGCTTCGGCAAACAGCAGGAACACGACCATGCCCTACGTCTCTACATCCGACGGCGTCGACATCTTCTTCAAGGATTGGGGGCCGAGAGATGCGCCAGCCATCGTCTTCCACCATGGCTGGCCGCTCTCCTCCGACGATTGGGACACGCAGATGCTCTTCTTCCTCGCGAAGGGTTTCCGGGTGGTCGCACATGACAGGCGCGGTCACGGTCGCTCGGCGCAGGTCTCTGATGGGCACACGATGGACGCTTACGCCGCGGATGCGGCCGCCGTCGTCCGGCACCTCGACCTGCGCGACGCCGTCCATGTCGGCCATTCCACCGGGGGCGGTGAGGTCGCCCGCTATGTCGCCCGGCACGGTCAACCGGACGGCCGCGTCGCCAAGGTCGTGCTCGTCAGCGCCGTGACGCCGCTCATGCTCGAGACCGCCGACAATCCGAGCGGCCTGCCGGTCGAGGTCTTCGACGGTTTCCGTCAGGCGCTCGCCGCCAACCGGGCGCAATTCTTCATCGACGTGCCGACAGGGCCCTTCTACGGCTTCAATCGCGATGGCGCGACGGTGCAGCCCGGCGTGATCACGAATTGGTGGCGCCAAGGCATGATGGGCAGTGCCAAGGCACATTACGACGGCATTGCGGCCTTCTCGGAAACCGACCAGCGCGACGACCTGACGTCGATCACCGTCCCGACCCTCGTTCTGCACGGCGAGGACGACCAGATCGTGCCGATCGGGGCGGCGGCGCGGGAATCGATCAAGCTCCTCCGGAACGGGACCCTGAAGACCTATCCCGGCTTCAGCCACGGCATGCTGACCGTCAATGCCGACACGCTCAACGCCGACATTCTCGCCTTCGTGAGGGGGTAGGTTCTCCCCTGCACGAGGGCTGCGGTGACGTGGTCCGCCGACCGTGAGGATCGTCCGGCAGCGTCGATCGGCTGCCGGCGCCATGCGCGGTCTCGTTCAAAGCTCGGTCGCCGACCGGCGACGCCGATTGAGGGACAACGAGGCACGCAATGATCGAAGACACCCCCGAGGTCGCCCTGGTGCGTCTGTTCTTCGAACGCATCAACGCAGATCGCTTCGATGACGCGATCGATCTCCTTGCCGAGGACGTCGTCTACCACAACATCCCGCTGCCGGAGATCCGTGGTCGGGAGAACGCGCGGAGCTTCCATAAGACCTTCGGGGTCGGCAGTCGCATTCGTGTCGAGTGGCAGCTCCTGCACATTGCAAACGATGGCGATACGGTTCTGACCGAGAGGCTCGATCTCTTCACCGACCGGAACGGCGGCCGCATCACCCTTCCCACCATGGGCAGCATGCGCGTTGGCAACGGCGCGATTACGGAATGGCGCGATTATTTCGACCTCGCCAGTTTCGAGCGACAGGGCGCTGCGCTGGAAGCCTGACTCGCCGCTCTCGGGCGTCGAGCGCAGGGTCCGGATGTCGAGGATGGCCGTCCCTATCCGGCGGCCTTCTCGGCCGTGGAGCCGACCAGCGGCGGCGTCTGCTGGTGCTGAACCACGCGCCAGACCTCGTGTGACAGCCGGCGATAGGTCGAGGTGCAATGCGCCAGATAGGTCTCGCCGTCCCTTGAGGCCTTCGCATGATAGGCGATGACGATCAGCCCTTCCTGCGGACGAGAGATTTGTCCCCCGGAAAGCTCGACCTCCGACCAGCGGGGCGTGTTCGCGACGGCCTCGATGGCCTGCGAGCCGCTCAGCACGAAGGGGGGTTGCGGCAGCACCATCAGGCATTCGTCGTCGACCAGTTCACGGTAATGGTCCGTCCCACCGGTCCAGAGACTCTTCTCGAAGGACCAGACGCGATCGTCGTCCATTGTGCTCTCCCACGGGCTGCTGTCTTTCAGAGAAGATCGCGGAGCGCGGTTCGTTCCTGGCGCGACAGCCTACGCGGATGCGGTCGGCAAAATGACGACGCGCGAGCGAGGGGTCTCCATCGTCCAGTCGAAAGGATGGAACAGGCGTGTTCCTGCGCGGCGGCATCTCAGGGGCCGCCATTCCCGTTTCGGGATGACCGGCACTTTCCGCCTTGAAAATAAGCATTCTGCTCGCTAATTAGGCACTCGCGAGGCCACGTCCTCCCCCTCCTGCAGGGTCGAAGTCCGGGACGGCCCGGCCCTTGAAGCAGAGGGCCGATATGGCTTGGGTCTATCTCGGAATTGCCGGTGTCCTCGAGATCGTCTGGGCATCCATGATGAAGCAGTCGGACGGCTTCACCCGCCTCTGGCCGACGGTCATCACCTTGGTGGCGATGGTCGGAAGCTTCGGGCTGTTGGCCATGGCCATGCGAACGCTGCCGCTGGGGACTGCCTACACGATCTGGACGGGTATCGGCGCGATCGGCGCTTTCGTGGTCGGCGTTACGGTCCTCGGAGAGGAAGCCAGCCTCACCCGCATGATCGCGGCTGTCCTCATCGTCTCAGGACTCGTGACCATGAAACTCGCGAGCGCTCACTAACTATCCCCGGTCCCCCGTGCATCGGCTCCATGTGGCCGCCGGGGAGGGCGGCTTCGATGGCCCCCCGGTCCCAAACCAGATGCGCTGCGATCGGCCCGCACCGCTCGGCCGAGGATTCCGCAGCCGACAGCTTCGGTCAGTGCCACGAAGCTCACTCACGACGAGCGCTTCGTGGGAGGCTTCTCTGCAGCGGCATCCGCGGCATCGCGCTCGAGCCGCTGGGCCTTCAGCCGAACGATCTGGTCGTCACGCGCCGTCTCACGGACTTTGACTTCTTCCCAGACCTGACCTGCCGTATCCGCACGTTCGGCGGCCTTGGCAGCCCTCGTGTCCTTACGGTCCTGCCGGCCGACTTTGTCATCCGTCATTCGATCGTCTCCAATTCCGGAAGCGGTAGCGTGATGACCCATCGCGCGCGGGAAGCAGGTCCGAGGAAAGGCTTCGACGGCGAGTGGTTCACGCCGATGTCGAGAAAAGCATCATGGCGTCAGCCTCCGTATCGAGAGGATTGTCCGAGACGAAAGACCGCCGCTGGAGCGCTCGCTCGCTTGCCTCCGCACCGCATTTCTCCACGTGGACAACGCGGTTCACGACCTGAAGGTTCGGAGCGCCCCAATAGGCCAGCAAGGTCGGCCAAGCAGCGTCGCGGTCTTCGCGCCAGACGCGATAGAGCGGCGTGCGATGGTCGACCTCGGCCGTCTTCAGCAGGCGCTTCCCGGAGGCGGCGCAGCGATGGCGCTGATGCGCCTTCAAAACCTTCACCTGGTCGCTCGGCGCCACCCAGAACTTCCAGGCCGTGACGCAGGCCGAATGCCAGCGGGCGTTCTTGTTCGGCGTGCCGGTGCCCCACAGATCCTTGTGCCAGCCGAAGCGGAAGACCGGCTGTCCGCAGATGCAGCAATGGCCGGGCCCTCGCGCGTGCGCAGGCTCGCGATAGGGCGAAGGGGGCATCCGGAAGGTCGCGGCGAGGCCCGAACCCTTCTCCGAGCCGAGACGCCACGTCCATCCCTCCGGCTGGCCTGAGCGTGCGGCCAGTGCCCGCGCCAGGCGATCGGCCCGGAGGACGTGGTTGCGCCAATAGCTCTCGACGGCGAGGCGCGGCGTGGGCGGCGTCAGCGGACGTGACAGCGCATGCTGCAGGACCGGCACCGGGAAGAGGGCGGGAAGCGAGCGTTCAAGCCGGGCGCGGGAGCGTCCATTGCGCTCCGCGCGCCACTCCGATGCAGCGGTCACGCCGGATCGAGGACGCGAGCGGGGGAAACCGCCGGTGCCGGTGCCGGGACCGGTACGCCGGCGATGGCGTCGGCGAGGAAATTCAAGCGTAGCGCGAGGTCGCTCACCTCGTTCAAGGCGATGGCTTTATCGCCGCTCTTCACCGCCCGGGTGATGTCGCTGATCTGCATCTTCGCCATGCGCGACAGTTCGGCGGAAAGCTGGTCCCTGGTCATCGGTATCCATCTCGGTTCGGCGGTTTCGTGCCTAACGAGGCCTAAAGCCGGAGGGTTACCGGGCGGTTTCAGCCGGCGAACCGAGACGGCGTGCGGATGTCCGTGCCGCCCCCCCCTCACTGCCGAGGTGCGGGCGTGGGGGTCGGCTGCGCCGGCGCTTGCTGGTTGGGACCCTGCGGCGCCGGGGCCGGCTGCCGAGGCGCCGTGCCGGGGGCAGCCTGGTCGTCCGACAGCGTCTGGTTCGCCTTGGTCTGCAGCTGATCCGCCGTCTGCTGGTTGATGAGCCCATAGGATACGGCAGCCGCGAGAGCCACGGCGATGACAGCCCCGATGATCGTCTTCGTGAGCTTGCTCTGCATGGACATGCCTCCTGCGGTCGCCCTCACCTGAGGCGTCCTCGACGGAACAACAGTAATGGCTCGCAGGCTGGTTCCACTCCGGTCTTTCGCCCCCTCGAACGGGCGGGCCAGCCACGCCGGAGCGCTCTCAGCCGAAGTGGATGCCGATCGGGAGACCGATACTGACGTTGAGCCGGACGCGGATGGAGAGACGTCGATGGAGGCCCTCTTGGCGGCCCGTGTCGGATCGTCATGGGCGAGGAGCGGTGATCGGGATCTGGAGGAGCCCCTGAGCTTTGGCCCATCATCATGATCCCGAGCGGTCGTATCCTTGACGGGACCTCCGGTCGGGCGCGTCCTCAGCCCTCCGGCCGATCAGGCTGAACTCGGAGATGCTCTAGATGATGCGCCTTCACACCGTGTCGCCGTTTCTCGTTGCCGCCGTCATGCTCGGCATGTCGATCCAGGCTCACGCAGAGGCCCCCGACAAGACGCTGTCCCGGGCGACCGCCAGCGAGGGGGCAACGACGAAGCGGGTGATCTTCTCGTGCCCGAAGGACGTCTTGCTCACGGTCGAGTTCGTCACCTCCGACCCGGCACAGCCTGCGATCGTCCGGCCTCCCGAAGGGCCGGAGATCACTCTGCCGGCGCAGCCTTCGGGCTCAGGGTTTCGCTACGGCGACGACACCCACGAACTGCGCGGCAAGGGCCAGGAAGTCACGTGGACCGACCAGTCCAAGCACCCCATCGTCTGCACGGAGCAGAAGCCACCCGCGGGTGGGACAGAGCCGAACTGAGCTCCGCTCCGGCGGCCGTTCGGCGGCGGGCCAGAGGCCGGACGAGTGCTACCGCCTTTGGCCCGCCCAACGCCTCGATACGGGCAGGGGCAGAGAACGGCGAGCGAACGCCTTCGGATCGAAAGACCGAGCCCGGGCAATACTGTCGCTGATCTCGAGGGACTGTGGGGAATGGCCGGGAGCGAATCTGAAGTCCGCTTCCTCGAACCACTCGGCCATCCTTCCAAGCCGTTGGGAAGGCGCGATGGCGTGCCTTCGCCGACGCCTGGGCTGTCGTCCGTCGCTGAACGGGCTCGATCCCGTCATCCGGCGGCCTTGTCCCCGGCCGCATGCGGGGCAGCGTCGCCCGTGGCGGCGGCGGCAGCGAGACCGAACCGCCCTTATCTGTCGGATCGTGACGGTCCGCGCGGTCGTCCCGCGAGAATCTCCATCCGGCCGGGGCCGGGACGTGGCGCGAACGAAAACGGCCGGGGTTTCCCCCGGCCGCTTAGTGTCGTGATGGCTGATCCGCTTAGCGGAGAAGCTGCAGGATGCCCTGCTGCGCCGTGTTGGCGAGCGAGAGGGCCGAGATGCCGATCGACTGGCGGGTCGACAGGGCCTGGGAGTTGGCGGCTTCCTCGTTGAGGTCCGCGTTCGTCAGGTTGGCCGAGCCGGTGTCGAGGATGTTGATCAGGTTCTTCGAGAAGTCCTGACGGTTCTGCACCACCGAGAGGTTGGAGCCGAAGGTCGAGGACTGGGCGCGAAGCTGGCTGGTGGCAGCGGTCAGGGCCGTCAGAGCCGTATTGATCTCATCGTCGGACTGGAAGCCGCCGGTGGCCGAGGCAAGGCCCAGACCATCGGAATCGAGCTTGGCGCCTTCGATGTTCAGGTTCGAAGAACCCGTCTCGTTGAAGGTGACCTTCAGCGAGTTCTCGGCCTTGTCGGTGCCCGAGCGGTACAGCAGGTTGATGCCGTTGTAGCTCGAGTCCTTCGCCTGCTGGGTGATCTGATCGAGCAGGGTGTTGAACTGCTTGGCGAGCGAGGTGCGGGTCGCGTTGGTGCCGCTGGCAGAGCCCGAGCCTGAGCCGACGACCGGCGTGCCCGTTGCACCGGCGGTGCCGAAGCCGATGTTGGTGCCGGCCGCGTTGCTGAGGGTGATCTTCTCCGAGGTACCGGTTCCCGTCGACGTGAAGGTAAGCCGGTTGTCCACGAAGCTGGCGGTGACTTTTCCGGCGAAACCGGTGTCGGCATTGAGCTGAGCGTTGATCGAGGTCGCGATTTCAGCCTGCGTGGTGGCGTTTGCCGTCGCACCGTCGGCGACGGTGATGGACTTCTTGGCACCCGAGCCGAGCTGGATTTCGAAGCTCGGCGCAACGGCAGTGCCGGATAGATCGATCGTCGTCGCAAGCACTTCGCCGGAAACGACGGCGGCTTTCGCGCTGTTCTTGGCATCAGCGCCTGTTGCCGTCTGGGCCGTCGTTCCGACGCCGAAACCGATGTCGACGGCGCCGGACGTATTGGTGAGGGTCACCGCGGAATCGGCACCCGTGTCGGTCGTGGTGAACACGATACGGCCGTCGGTCGTTTTCGATGCGGTGACGCCCGACGGCACGGCATCGTTGGCGAGCTGGTTGTTGATCGCCGTCACGATGGTGTCGGCGGTCACCTTCGTCAGGTCGCTGGTCAGGCCGCCGAGGGTGGAGGCATTGAGAGTAATCGTCGATGGCGTCGCGACGCTCGCAGCGCTTCCGCCAGAGACCGTGAACACCAGGCTATTGCTACCCGAGAAATTCTGGGTGCCATCGACTGCGGCGGTGGTGCTGCCCTGGTAACCAACACTGGCGGTGAGCGCGGCAGCGGTCGCCGGGGTTCCATTCGAAACGGAGCTCTTGTCGGCCAGCGCCTGGTTGGCGGTGGACTTGGCCGAGTCGACCAGCTTCTGGATCGAGGTGATGCCCTGGTTGGCGGCCTGGATCGTCTGGACGCCGTTCGAGATGCCGTTGAGGAGCGAGCCGAGATCGCCCGAGCGGCCGGACAGGGACTGCGAGGTGAAGAAGCTCGTCGGATCGTCGAGGGCCGAGTTGACCTTCTTGCCGGTCGACAGACGGTTCTGGGTCTGGGTCAGCAGATCGGCGGTGCCCTGCAGCGAGAGCAGGTTCTGGCGGGTCGCAGAGGTGAGGGTGATGCCTGAAGACATGAGGTCTGATCCATTCTGATCTGGAAGCACCCCTTTTTTGGATGCAGCGTCACCAAACCACGAGGACGTTGCGAAGGTCTTAAGGCGGACAGTCAACGAAACATGTGGGAGATCCGCTGCATTCTCCTCATCTTCGCGACCTCCGGGCGATGCCGGATTCCGCGAAGCAACCCCGGCCAAAGCGGTGACGTATTGTTAACCGTCCGGAGCGATGATCCCGCCCGAGCCCGAAGGACCGGTCATGCCCCTGAAGATCGAACTCAAGCCGTTCGAGCGGTTGCTGATCGGCGGGGCCGCGATCCGCAACGGGTCCCGGCGGTCGAGTTTCGTCATCGAGACGATGACGAAGTTCCTGCGCGAATCCGACATCATCACGGAGAGCGAGGCCGATACGGCCTGCAAGCGCCTCTACCTGACTCTCACGGTGCTCTATCTCTCCGACGACGTGTCGGAGATCGAGAACCTGTTCGTGGCCCAGGCGAGCGAATTGCTCGAGGCGGTACCGACCACGGCTCCCTATGTCCGGGACATCAACGCCCACGTGGCGGCGCGGGACTTCTACCGGGCGATGAAGCGGGGCAAGGACCTCATCCAGTACGAGGCCTCCCTGGCGGACCGTCTCGCCAAGGCACCCGATTCGGGAAGCGCCGACTGACCTTCCGGATCGGCCGCCGAGCGGGCAGGGGGCCGGCATCGGCCGCCCGGATCCGCGGGCTCTCGTGGAAACGAGCTCCGGGCACGGTCGATCCCCCCGTCTCACGCGGGCTACCGGATTCACACATCTGCCCTCGTTGGCAGACCGCGTCCCTCTCCCCCTTGTGGGGAGAGGTTAGGAGTGGGGGTGGCTCCGCCAGCCTCCGCAGCTTGAGGGTCGCCCGACCACCCCCACCTCCAACTCCTCCCCACAAGCTCGACGGATCTCGGGCAGGCCCGAGATCCGCTGGGGAGGAGGGCTCGTCAGCGCATCCCGCGACAGGCGTGACGATCGTAGCTCACGCGGGCGCGAGGCGGGTGAGGCGGTCGAGGAGGGCGCGGTCGTGGAGGAGGGCCATGCGCTCCTTGGGGCTGAGCCACTCGGCGGCCTCGGCGACGGTCTCGGCCTCCACCACCTTGGCCTGGGCGAGGGCGCGGTCGGTGTCGATCACGCCGCGGGGGCGTTGGGGCATCTCGGGCAGCATCAGGGCATGGGCCTCGGCGAAGCCCGCATCGGCGTGGAGGGCGCGGATCGCATCCGAGTCGTCGAGGCCGGCCTCGGCGTTGCGGGCGGCGAGCGTCCCGGCGGTGACGGCGATGGCGGGCGGGTCGCGCTCCTCCGGGGTCATCAGCAGGCCAAGGCGCTTGAGGGCGAGGCCCCAGGAGAGCTGGCCGCTCGCCCAGGAGATCGGGATCGCCAGGACAAGGCCGAGGATGGTGGGCGACATCCAGAGGAACAGCGAGGTGGCGATGGCGAAGGCGGCGATGCCAGTCACCAGTCCCAGCACCATGTGCCAGCGGTGGCGGCGGACGATGTCGCGCAAGGGTATCGAGCCGTCGTCGCGCCGCTGCGGGTTCCAGCCGGTATCGCGCCCGACCAGGATCTCGAACACCGAGCCGGATTGGATCAGCATGGCGATGGGGGCGATGAGGGCGGAGAGGATCGTCTCGATCAGGCTCGACAGGACGAGGCGGATGGCGCCGCCCGAGGCCCGGCGCACCGGCCCGTCGATGAGGGCGAGGATCAGCCCCAGGAGCTTCGGCGCCAGCAGGATGCCCATGGTGAGCCCGAACAGCTGGAGCGCGCGCACGGGATCGAAGCGCGGCCAGACCGGGTAGAGCCCGAATTCGGAGGTAAAGTATTCCGGCCGCACATAGGCGGTCTGGAGCACCAGGGCGATACCGACCACGAGCTGGCCGAGCCAGAGCGGTGAGGCGACGTAGCCGGCGATGCCGGTGGCGAAATGCTGGCGCGAAGCCAGCGTCAGGCCCGCCGCCCCGATGACGCGGCTGTGCTGGAGGTTGCCTTGCGCCCAGCGCCGGTCGCGCACCGCGACGTCGATGAGGGAGGGCGGGCTCTCCTCGTAGGAGCCGGGCAGGGCGGGCAGCATGGTCACGCTCCAGCCGGCCCGCCGGATCAGCGCCGCCTCGACGAAATCGTGGCTGAGGATGTGGCCGCCGAAGGGCGGTTTGCCCTTGAGGTCGGGCAGGCCGCAGGCCTCCGCGAAGGCGCGGGTGCGGATGATGGCGTTGTGGCCCCAGTAATTGCCGTCGCGGCCCGACCAGACGGAGAGGCCCGTGGCGATGACCGGGCCGTAGATGCGGGCGGCGAATTGCTGGACGCGGGCGAACAGGGTGTTGCGGTTGATGATGAGCGGCAGCGACTGGATGATGCCGGAATCCGGGTCCGCCTCCATGGCGGCGGCGAGATGGACCACGCAAGGACCGGTCATCAGGCTGTCGGCGTCGAGCACCAGCATGTGGTCGTAGGCCCCGCCCCAGCGCGAGACGAAGTCGCCGATATTGCCGGCCTTGCGGTGGTGGTTCTTCGCCCGGTGCCGGTAATAGAGCCGCGCATCCTCGCCCCAGCGCTCGCGCAGATCGAGGAAGGCGCGCTCCTCGGCGATCCAGGCATCGCCCACCGTCGAGTCCGACAGGACGAAATAGTCGAAGGCCTCGCCGAGGCCGGTGGCGTCGATCTCCGCCCGCATGGCTTCCACGGCCGCGAAGGTGCGGGCGGTGGCCTCGTTGTAGACCGGCATGACGATGGCGGTCTTCGTGGCGAGCCGGGTCGGCGGAAGCGGCGCCTTCGGCCGGCGCAGGAGCGTGGCGAAGCCCAGGATCGCGCTCATGAAGGAGAGGGCGATCCAAGAGAAGTTCAGGGTGAAGAGCACGAGCAGCACATATTGCAGCGCCGTCGTCCCGCCCGAGACGGCCACGACCTCGTACATCTCCAGGGCGCCATAGGCGGTGAGCAGCGCCGCCCCGCCGAAGACGAAGGCGCGGGCGGCCCAGGGCCGCCGTGCGGGCTTGGCCGGACGGTGCCCAGATGCGGGGTCCCAGCGGTCGAGCGCCTGCACCGGCATGGGCAGCGGGGCTTCGGGCGGCATCGCGGGCCGGAAGGAAGCCGGGGCGGTGGGGGGAAGCGCGTGCGTGTTCAGGGTGTCCACCGGTAGAGCCAGGTTTCGGTGACGGAGGCCTCCCCGCGCTTGAGCACGAGGCGCAGTTCGCAGGACTTCCCGCCGCCCGTGTCGAGCTCGAAGGAGACCCGCACCGTCTTACGGTCGGGATAGCGATAGAGGGTCGGGGCCGCCACCGTGCCGGGCGAGGTCAGGAGCGTCGGCTGCAGGTCGGGATCGGCGAACAGGATGTCACCGGTGAAATCCACCAGGAAGAGGCGGCGGTTGCTCCCCGGCGCCTTGCCGCTGCGGGTGCCGGAGACGAGCGCCACGGGCGGCGCCTCCGGCGGCTGCCAGCACCAGTGCTGGCGATAGCTGAACGCATGCTCGGTGCCCGCCGCCAGCGTCGCCTTCGGCCGCCAATAGGCCAGGATGTTCTCGTTGAACTCGGAATCGCTCGGGATCTCGAGGAGCGTCACCGCCCCCGGCCCCCAATTGCCGAACGGCTCGAGCCAGAGCGACGGGCGCCACTCCCAATGCTGCACGTCGTCCTCGAAATCGGCGTAGCTGCGCGCCCGCTGCATCAGGCCGAACCCTTTGGGGTTCTCGTCGACGAAGGACGAGACCTGCAGCGTCTCCGGGTTGCGCGCGGGACGCCAGATCGCCTCATTGGCACCGGTGCGGATCTGCAGGCCGGTGGAGGCATAGGCGCCGGCGCGGGCATCGTCGGCACCGCGCCGGTCGTAGGGGCCGAAGAGGTAGCTCGTAGTCATGCCGCCGAGACCGAGATGGTCGATAGCCGCGCGCGCGAACACCGTGCCCTCGACATCGCAGAGCGAATCGCCGCCGGGCCGCAGGCTCATCCTCAGGGAAGCGGTGGCCGAGGGGGAATCGACGAGGCAATGCAGCACCAGCGGGCCGCCGGGGCCCGGCCGCTCGACCCAGATGGCACGGAGTTCGGGGAACTCCTCGCCGCGTGAATCGGCGGGGCGCAGGGTGAGGGCGCGCGCGGTGACGCCGAAGCCCTGGCCGGTGGCGACGAGGCGGAAGAACGACGCCCCCTGGAAGGTGGCGAAATCGGTGAGTTCGCCGCCATCGAACCGGGCGCGGATGCGCAGGCCCGAATAGCCGGGATCGTCCTTGAACTCGGGCAGGGCGATGCCCTCCGCCTCGAACCGGGCGCGGTCGTAGGCCAGCGGCCGCACCGTGCCGTCCTCCACCAGGGCCAGGGCCACGCGGCCGGTGAAGACCGAGCCGCGATGCAGGGGCTCGAGGGTGAAGCCGAAGGCCTCGTTCGCCCAAATCGCGCTGCCCGGCACGGTCCGGATGGCGTTGTACTGCTCGCGGTTGAGCCCGGTCAGGGCGCCGGGCAGGTCGTCGGTGCGGGGGGCGGCATAGGGGCGTTTGGCAAGCTCGCGGGCGAGGTCGGGCACCGTATGGCCGAGGAACGGCGCGCCCTCGGCGGGGAGGGCGGGGGCATCGTCCGCCCAGGCGGTCGAGGCGGTGCCGGGGAGGGAGAGAGCCAGCGCGGCGGCGCTCGCCTGCAAGAAAAGCTCCCGGCGGCTCCGGTCCTGCGGTCCCGTCACCACGGGATCATCGGAGGAGGGTTCTGTCACGGCGCGGCGAAGTCCCGGAATCGTCGGCGTCATTGGACCTGTAATGTCGGCGCGGGAAGGCGCGGGGTGCGATGCAGTATGTCCCGGCTTTACCACGGCACGGCCCGAACCCAACCTTAAGCCGGAAGGAACCGAAACCGTTCAACGGAACGCGGATTTTCCCGGCAGGCAAGCAGTTCGGCCGGGAACGGCGGCGAGGGGCGGCGAGGGGCGATAAGGGTGCCGGACTGGCCGAATAGCCGCGCTTGTGACAGATTCCAGGGGTCGTTCACCTCTTACGAGGCACCTCATGGCGCTCATCCCATGCCCTGCCTGCTCGCGACAGGTCTCCGCGCAAGCCGTGGCCTGTCCGGGATGCGGCCACCCCGGTGACGCCGCCTCCCCGGCGGGAGGCGGTGTCACGCGCATGCTGGGAACCGTCGCCGGCACCTATATCTCCACCACCACCCTGGCGAGCCTGGTCCTTGGGGTCGTCATGTTCGTATGCGTGGCCGCCGTGCTGATCACCCTGATCCTCAAGAGCTGATGCAAGAGCTGATGACCCAGACGGTTCGGACCGGATCTCCGTCCGCGCCTCCGGCTCACCGGCCGCGCAGGCTTGCTACCCAACAAGCCACGCAGTAGCGCAGCCGGATAGGACGCGAGCCGGCCCCCGGCCCGACAGCGGCGGAGCGACGATGACGGCGCAGACCCCCCATTCGACCGAGCCCGCCCGGACGGGCGGACGCAGCCTCACGGCCATCGTGCTCGCCGCCGGTAAGGGCACGCGGATGCGGTCCGACCTGCCCAAGGTGCTGCACGCGGTGGCCGGGCGGACCATGCTCGGCCATGTTCTCGCCGCCGCTCGCGAAGCCGGAGCGACCCGCATCGCCGTGGTGGTTGAGCCGGGGCAGGAGGCGGTGGCCGCCGAGATCGCGCGGGCCGCACCCGGAGCCTCGGTCCATCCGCAGGTGGAGCGCCTCGGCACCGCCCATGCGGTTCTGGCCGCCCGCGAGGCCCTGGAGGCGGGCTCCGACGACGTGGTGATCGCGTTCGGCGACACTCCCCTCGTCACGGGGGCCACCCTCACCCGCCTGCGCGCGCCCCTGGCCGATGGGGCGGCGGTGGCGGTGCTGGCTTTCACGGCGGAGAATCCCATCGGCTACGGACGGGTGCTGACGGAGGGCGGGCGCGTACTCGCCATCCGCGAGGAGAAGGATGCGAGCGCGGAGGAACGCGCCGTCACCCTGTGCAATGCCGGACTTATGGCACTGTCCGGCCCCCATGCCCTCGCCCTGCTCACGCGGATCGGCAACGCCAACGCGGCGGGCGAGTACTACCTGCCGGACGCGGTCGCCCTCGCCGTGGACGACGGGCTCGCCGTGGCGGTGGTGCCCGTGGACGAGGCCGAGGCGCAGGGCGTCAACGACCGGGTCCAGCTCAGCGTCGCCGAGGCGACGATCCAGGCGCGGCTGCGCCGCGCGGCCCAGATCAGCGGGGCCACCCTGGTGGCGCCGGAAACGGTTTTCTTCAGCGTCGACACGGTGTTGGGCCGGGACGTTCTCGTGGAACCTCATGTGGTGTTCGGCCCCCACGTGACGGTCGGCGACCGTTGCGTGATTCATGCCTTCTCGCATCTCGAAGGCGCGACCCTGGCAGAGGGCGTCAGCATCGGCCCCTATGCGAGGCTTCGCCCCGGCGCGGTGCTGGAGACCGGCTCGCGTATCGGCAATTTCGTCGAGATGAAGAACGCCCGCCTCGGCGAGGGCGCCAAGGCCAACCACCTGACCTATCTCGGCGATGCCGAGATCGGGCCGGGCGCGAATGTCGGGGCCGGCACCATCACCTGCAATTACGACGGGGTGAACAAGCACCGGACCGAGATCGGGGCCGGCGCCTTCATCGGCTCGAACACCGCCCTGGTGGCGCCCGTGAGCGTCGGGGCCGGCGCCATCGTCGGCGCGGGCTCGGTCATTACGCATTCGGTGCCGGCCGATGCCCTCGCCATCGCCCGTAGCCGCCAACGCATCATCGAGGGTATGGCCAGCGGGATGCGGGCGGCATTGCAGGCGATGAAGGCCGCCAAGCGATCCTCGGGACTCTGAGGACGACTCCGCTCCGTCGCCGGTGCCTGCACGAGGCGCTGAACTGAAGCTGGCTTCATCGCATAATCTGGCTTTTCCATAACCTGGAGGTTATAGTTCCAGATGTCCTGGACCGTGGTGCTGCACGATGCATTCGATCCTGAATACGAAGCGTTGCCTGGGCCGGTCCAAGACACGATTGCAGCCTTATCGCTGCTTCTCATGGAGTACGGACCTGCGCTCGGGCGCCCGCATGTCGACACGCTTTCGGGGTCCCGGCATGCCAATATGAAGGAATTGCGGTTCCGGGCCGAGGATGGAGTATGGCGGGTCGCCTTCGCCTTCGATCCGGAGCGGCAAGCCATCCTCCTGATCGCGGGTGACAAGGCCGGGGTGGCGCAAAAGCGTTTCTACAAGGGACTCATCGCCAGGGCGGACGATCGGTTCGAGGACCACCTGGCAGCGCGGGAGCGATAGAATGGCACGGACGATGGAACAGGTGATCGCCGCAATGCCGCCCGACCGTCATGCGCGAATTCAGGCTCGCGCCGACGAGATGAAGGCCGAGATCGACGGGCTCAAGGCGCTGCGTCTGCTCGCTGACCGCAGTCAGGAAGACATCGCACGGGAGCTGGGCATCACGCAGCCCGCCGTTCTCAAGATGGAGCGTCAGACCGACCTCTACCTCTCGACGCTGCGTCGGTTCGTGGAAGCGGCGGGAGGCAAGCTGGAACTGCGTGTGGAGTTGCCCGGCAAAGGCGTGATTCACCTCACGAGCATGGGCGAGCTCGCGCCCTGACCGTCCATGACGCTGACCGGCATCGCTTTGCAACAAGACATCCGGCGCATGCTGCACCTGCAGAACGCCTCACCAGAGTCATAAACCTCTTTTTTATCATGATTTTGTCTTACATTCTTGATGGTGAGAATGAGGATAGGCCATGCTGCCCAAGCGGCACAGTGACGGGATGGCTGGCGGCGAGGCGTCCCGATCCGATACAAGGCGGTTCTGGAAGGTGTGGGCCACGCCTTGCGTGGCCGCCGCCACGATCCCGGTCCGGGACTACCGGAGGCACGAGCCTTCCGCTCCCCGGCCAAGCCCACTCGTATGAGAAGTAGCGACCATGTGTGGAATCGTTGGCATCGTCGGGCATGAGGCGGTGGCGGGACAGGTGGTCGAAGCCCTGCGCCGCCTCGAATATCGCGGCTACGATTCGGCCGGCGTCGCCACCCTGGCCAATGGCCAGCTAGATCGCCGCCGCGCCGAGGGCAAGCTCTCCAACCTCGAACTCAGGCTGCGCGACGAGCCCCTGCCCGGCGCCATCGGCATCGGCCATACCCGCTGGGCCACCCATGGCCGGCCGAACGAGACCAATGCCCACCCCCATGCCACGGCGCGGCTGGCCGTCGTCCATAACGGCATCATCGAGAATTTCCGCGAGCTGAAGGCCGAGTTGCAGGCCAGCGGCGTGCGCTTCGAGAGCGAGACCGACACGGAGGTCGTGGCCCAGCTCGTCAGCGCCGAGATGGACAAGGGCCTGGGCCCGGTGGAGGCCGTGGCCGCCGCCCTGCCGCGCCTGCGCGGTGCCTTCGCCCTGGCCTTCATCTTCACCGGCCACGACGATCTCCTCATCGGCGCCCGCCACGGTGCGCCCCTGGCCATCGGCTTCGGCGATGGCGAGACCTATCTGGGCTCGGACGCCCTCGCCCTCGCCCCCTTCACCGAGGAGATCACCTATCTGGAGGAGGGCGACTGGGCGGTGCTGACCCGCGAGGGCGCCGCGATCCGCGACATCGACGGCAATCCGGTCTCGCGCCAGCGCCAGCGCATCGTCGCCCAGGCCTACCGGGTCGAGAAAGGTAATCACCGCCACTTCATGGCCAAGGAAATCCACGAGCAGCCCGAGGTGGTGGGCCGCACGCTGGCCCATTACGTCGACCTCGCCAATGGCCGGGTCGCCCTGCCCGAGGCGCTGCCGTTCGATTTCAAGGATCTCTCGCGGCTCTCGATCACCGCCTGCGGCACCGCCTATTATGCCGGGCTGGTGGCGAAATACTGGTTCGAATCCCTGGCGCGGCTACCCGTGGAGATCGACGTCGCCTCCGAGGCGCGCTACCGCGAGCCGCCCCTCGATAAGGCCGGCCTGACCCTCGTCATCTCGCAATCGGGCGAGACCGCCGACACCCTGGCCTCCCTGCGCTACGCCAAGAGCCAAGGCCAGCACACCCTGGCGGTGGTCAACGTGCCGACCTCCACCATTGCCCGCGAGGCTTCGGCCGTGGTGCCGACGCTCGCCGGCCCCGAGATCGGCGTGGCCTCCACCAAGGCCTTCTCCTGCCAGCTCACGGTGCTCCTGTGCCTCGCCATCGCGGCGGGCCGGGCGCGGGGCACCCTAAGCGCCGAGCGCGAGCGCGAACTCGTCGACGCGCTCATCACCGTGCCGGGCCTGATGGCGGACGCGACCAAGCTGGAAGGCGAGATCGAGCTTCTCGCCCGTGAGGTCTCGAAGGCCCGCGACGTGCTCTATCTCGGCCGCGGCACGAGCTACCCGATGGCGATGGAAGGCGCGCTGAAGCTCAAGGAGATCAGCTACATCCACGCCGAGGGCTACGCCGCCGGCGAGCTCAAGCACGGCCCCATCGCCCTCATCGACGAGAGCGTGCCGGTCATCGTCATCGCGCCGCACGACGCGATCTTCGAGAAGACGGTGTCGAACATGCAGGAGGTCGCCGCGCGCGGCGGCCGCATCATCCTCATCGGCGACGCCAAGGGCGCGGCGGCGGCCGGCCTCGACACCATGGCGACGGTGACCATGCCCGACCTCGACCCGGTCGTGTCTCCCATCGTCTACGCGGTGCCGATCCAGCTCATCGCCTACCACACGGCCGTTTTCATGGGCAAAGACGTGGACCAGCCGCGCAACCTCGCCAAATCCGTGACGGTGGAATAGGCCGGAACCGCCACCGGAATCCGTCGATTGTCAGGCGCCCCTCGAAACCGGGTCGCGTGGCGGTCGAAACGGGGGTCGCATGGCGGTCATACGGGGCCGCTTGGCGGTCGCGCGAGACGACGCGGCATGGCCCATTGAATGGCCCGGTTGGGCGGCTCCCTGACGGGCGCACGGCGGCGGAGACCAGGTTTGACGTATCTCACGCTCGCCCTGCAGGGCATCGCCGGTCTGCTGGTGGCCGCGACGGTGCTGCCCCTGATCGAGACCAATCTCGGCTTCGTCCGCAGCCTGGACTTCCCCCGGCTGCAGATCGCGGTGGCGCTGGCGGCCTGCCTCGCCGGCCTCCTTCCGGTCTCCAGGGACACGACCTCCCTCATCCTCGCCCTCGCCATGGCGGCGGCTTTGGTCATGCAGGTCCGCTACATCCTGCCCTTCACGCCGCTCGCCGCCACCCAGGCGAAGGCGGCCACGGCCTGCGAGCCGGGAGCCCGGCTCAGCCTCGTGGTGCTCAACGTATTGCAAACGAACAGGAATTACGGCGCGGCCCTCGATCTCGTCACGCGTCGCTCGCCCGATCTCGTCCTGCTGCTGGAGACCGATTCCGCCTGGCAGGAGGCCATGTCTCCATTGCGCGCGCTCTACCCGAACCGGGTCGAGCAGCCGCAGGACAACACCTACGGCCTGTTGTTCTATTCGCGCCTGCCCCTGCGCGGCCCCGAAATCCGCTTCCTGCTCCAGGACGACGTGCCGTCGCTGCGCACCCAGGTTGTGCTGCCGGACGGCGAGACGGTGAGGCTCCATGGCCTGCATCCGCGCCCCCCGCATCCCGGCCACAGCAGCGCGCCGCGCGACGCCGAACTGGTGATCGTCGCCCGCGAAGTGGCGGAGGCGCCGGGTCCCACCATCGTCGCCGGCGATCTCAACGACGTGGCCTGGTCCCGCACGACCCAATTGTTCCAGAGTATCAGCGGCTTGCTCGATCCGCGCCGGGGCCGCGGCCTGTTCGCGACCTTCCACGCGCAATGGCCTGTGATGCGCTGGCCCCTCGACCATGTCTTCTTCAGCGAGCACTTCCTGCTCGGCCACATGGAACGGCTGCCCGGCGTCGGCTCGGACCATTTCCCGATCACGGTCAGCCTCTGCGCCGCGCCACAGGCCCCCGCCCGGCAGGAGAAGCCCGAGGCCACCGCGGAGGATCACCGCGATGCCCAGGAGGCCATCGAAGCCGTGCGCTGACGAACTGCGAAGTGGTGTCGACACGGTGCCTCTCCGGTATCAGACTGGCCCTCGCACAATGCCCGGCGCGCCCCGTGCTTGCTCGCCTCCGGGCCGGACAACCGACTTGAAAGCCGTTCCGGGCACAGGACGAGACGCCATGGCGCACGATCACGACCATCACCATGACCATCCGGACCACGCGGATGGCAGCAGCCTCACCCCCATCGAGGCGCGGGTGAGGGCGCTGGAATCGCTGCTTCTGGAGAAGGGCTACGTCCAGGCCGACGCCCTCGACGCGCTGGTCGAAATGTACGAGACCCGCATCGGCCCCCATAACGGCGCCCGCGTCGTCGCCCGCGCCTGGACCGATCCGGCCTATCGCGACCGGCTCCTCGCCGACGGGACCCCGGCCATCGCGGAACTCGGCATCGGGGGGCGCGGGGGCGAGCATATGGTGGTGGTCGAGAACACGGCCGACAGCCACAACCTCGTCGTCTGCACCCTGTGTTCCTGCTATCCCTGGCCGGTGCTCGGGCTGCCGCCGGTCTGGTACAAGGCGCCGCCCTACCGCGCCCGCGCCGTCCTCGACCCGCGCGGGGTCCTCGCCGAGTTCGGCCTCACCCTTCCCGAGGCGACCCGCATCACCGTGTGGGATTCCACCGCCGAGACCCGGTTCATGGTCCTGCCCCTGCGGCCCGCCGGCACCGAATCCCTGACCGAGGCCGAGCTCGCCGCCCTGGTCACGCGCGATTGCATGATCGGCACCGGGCTGCCGCTCGCCCCGGAGACGGCCCAATGAACGGAGCGCAGGATCTCGGCGGCGCCCACGGATTCGGCACCGTCATGCCGGAGGCGAACGAGCCGGTTTTTCATGCGGAATGGGAACGGCGCGTCTTCGCCTTGGCTCTGGCGGTGGGCTATACCGGTACCTGGACCCTGGACGGCAGCCGCGCCGCGCGGGAATCGCTGCCCCCGGCGGAGTACCTGTCGTCGAGCTATTACGAGATCTGGCTCGCCGCCCTCGAAGCGCAGGTCGTCGCCCATGGCCTTGCCACGCAAGAGGAAATCGCCGCGGGCGCCAGCGCCGGGCCGGCGAGCCCGGTGAAACGGGTGCTGCGCGCCGAGGAGATCCCGCCCCGCTTCTCCGCGGGATTTCCCAGCGACCGGCCGCCGGATGCGCCGGCTCTATATGCGGTACGCGACCCCGTCTTGACCCGCAACGACCACCCCATTGGCCACACCCGCCTGCCGCGTTACGTCCGGGGCCGGCGTGGCGTCATCGAGCGGGTCCACGGCGCCTTCGTCCTGCCCGATGCCAGCGCGCAGGGCCGGGAGGCCCCGCCGCAATGGCTCTACACGGTGGGGTTCGAGGCCACCGAACTATGGGGGGCGAGCGCCGACCCGGGCGGGCGCGTCACCGTGGCCGCCTTCGAGGGGTATCTCCTGCCGGGAGCGGCGTCATGAGCCCGATTTGCCGGCCCGACGATCCGGGACCGTTCGCAGAACCGTGGGAGGCGCAGGTCTTCGCCCTGGTGGTCGCCCTGCAGGAGCGGGGCCTGTTCACGCAGGAGGAGTGGGCGCACGCCCTCGGACGCAGCATCCGCCCGGAAGGCGGGCCGGAGGCGGCCGCCGATTACGGACGCTGGCTCGCGACTCTGGAAGCCCTGCTCGCCGAACGCGGTGTCACCGATTCCGCGAGCGTCCAGGCCCGCAGCGACGCCTTCCTGCGTGCCGCCGCCGCGACCCCGCACGGCGAACCGATCCGGCTGGCCAACGACCCGCATCCGTCGCCCTGAGGACACCCCACCCCCAAACGGGGCAGGGCGACCGCCATGACATGCCGCCGCCGGCAGGGCAAAGTTCTGAACTTCCTGCGTTTCTGGATCCCGGGCTCCGCTACGCGGCCACGGGGTGCAGGCACAGGATTTCCGCGCCTTCGCGTCACGTCATGGATCTGGCACAACCGGCGCCGGCGAGGCATCCTGCCACTTCCCTCCCCGACGAGAACGGACACGACCATGGCAACGCCGCGCGACCTCAAGGTCCAGATGGCCGGCGAGACCCGCGCCCGCGAACGGGCGCAGGCCCTGGCCTCGGCCAGCGCCACGCGGGCACAGCGCGCCGAACTCGCCCTCAAGGAGGCCCTCGCGGAACGGGATGCTTGGAAGGAGAGGGCGCTGGCGGCAGAGGCGGCGCTCGGCGAAACCAAGCCGTGATCCACGCCTGCGCTCGTCAGGCCAGGGGCGTGGCTTCCCCGCGCTTGAGGTGGCACGCCCGACCCGCTAACCCTTGTCATGCAGGCTGAAGACCAGCCTCCCACGAGACAGGCCGCCCGTGCGCGAAACGCTCACCCCGTTGCCGGAACCAGACCCCGCCGTCGCACGGCCGCCGCCTCGGGTGAGCAAGAAGAGCCGCCTGCGGACCTACTTCCTCACCGGCATCATCGTCGCCGGGCCGTTGGCGATCACCATCTACATCACGTGGTGGTTCATCAGCCTCATCGACGGCTGGGTGAAGCCCCTGGTGCCGGCGAGCTATCTGCCGGACCATTACCTGCCCTTCTCGCTTCCGGGCATCGGCCTCGTCATCGCCTTCGTCGCGGTGACGCTGCTCGGCTTCCTCACCGCCAACCTCGTCGGCCGCAGCGTGGTGGAGTTCGGGGAGGTGCTGCTCGCACGCACCCCGGTGATCTCGGGCCTCTACAAGGGCCTGCGGCAGATCTTCGAGACACTGTTCTCGGCCAACGGCACGTCGTTCCGCACCGTCGGCCTGGTCGAATTCCCGGTGAAGGGAACGTGGTCGGTGGTGTTCGTCTCGGCGCCGGCCGGACCGGACGTCCAGACGGCTTTGGGGGAGGAAAACGACCATGTGGGCGTGTTCCTGCCCTGCGCGCCCAACCCCACCACGGGCTTCTTCTTCTACCTGCCACGGGCCGATATCATCGAAGTGCCCATGAGCATCGACGACGCAGCCAAGCTGGTGATGTCGGCGGGGGTGATCCAGCCGGAAGATCCGCAGGTCAGGCTGCAGGCCATGGCGGCATCGATCCGCGCGGCTCAGAACGGGCAGGCGGCCGGGCCGGAGGCGGTGCTCGAAGCCTCGTCCCGTCGCCAGGAGAAGCTCATCAGCACGGAGTGAAAAGCTCGCCCTCGCAGGGCTGCCGGTCCAAGTCTCCGGGCCGGTACATGACCCGACGCACACCTCCCGAAAAGCGAACCCGCCTTTCGGGAGCCTCGCTGGAACGCGCCTAGTTGTGAACCGTCATCGAGGCCTTCTCGATGGGCAGCATCGGCGGCGAGGCATCGGCGACATGGCTGTTGGCGTGCGGGGCAACGGTGGAACCACCCCAGCCCATGGCGATCTGGGCGGTGACGGCCACCAAAAGCAGGACCATCAGCGCATTCGCGGCGATCTGGAAGGGGCGGGCGGATTGACGAACCGCGAGGAGGACATCGTCCGTCGTCTTCAGCGCGGGCTCCTTGCCATCCGAGATCGGAAGCAGCCACGGTTCGCTCGGAAGGGCGTGGACGCTCCCCATTTCGTGGGCACCCGGTAGGTTTTGGAACAGTCCGGCAGACATATCCATCCTCCTGAATTCGTTGTGGCAGCCCAGTCTGGCGGGCTGTTCGTTCATGTTTAGTTAAGGGGAGAATACGTTCATTTCAAGTTCAGGAAGTCCGTGCGGCACCGCACAACGGCTCGGGAAACGAGATCCGGAAATCAGCTTGTCTTTGAAAAACAAGCTTTTTCAGGCGCCATGTGGCTGCGGTGCCATGGTTCTCGAAGCTGAACTGCGCAGACGTCATCGGTGGTCGATTCGTCGCTTTTGTGGCGATGCGTTCAGGTTTGGCGTGGGTTCCTGACGGCCGGCGAATCGGCTCAACCGGCTCCGAGCAACCGAATCGCCGCGTCCCTTTCGAACAGGTACAGTAGCACCCGGAGCGCCCTGCCACGCTCGGATCTGAGGCCGGGATCGCGCTCGACGATGAGCCGCGCATCATCGCGGGCGACCTCCAGCAGGCTGGCGTCGCTCTCGAGGCTCGCGAGGCGGAAGGCGGCCGCGCCCGATTGGCGCGTGCCCAGCACCTCGCCCTCGCCGCGCAGGCGCAGATCCTCCTCGGCGATGCGGAAACCGTCCTCGGTCTCGCGCATCATTTCGAGGCGGGCGCGGGAGACCTGTCCCAGCGGCCCGCGATAGAGCAGCAGGCAGGTGGAGGCCTTGGCCCCGCGCCCGACCCGTCCGCGCAGCTGGTGCAGCTGCGCGAGGCCGAACCGCTCGGCATGCTCGATCACCATGATCGTCGCCTCGGGCACGTCGACGCCCACCTCCACCACCGTTGTAGAGACCAGGATCTTCGTCTCGCCGGCGGCGAACCGCTCCATGGCGGCATCCTTGTCCGGCCCCGGCATCTTGCCGTGGATCAGCCCGACGGCGTCGCCGAATTCCTGCCGCAGGTCGGCGAAGCGATCCTCGGCGGCGGCGAGGTCGACATATTCGGATTCCGCCACCAGCGGGCAGATCCAGTAGACCCTGTCCCCGGAGGCAAGCGCCCGGCCGAGCCCCATTACCACCTCGTCGAGCCGGTCGATGGAGACGAGGCGGGTGGCGATGGCCTGGCGGCCGGCGGGCTTCTCGTCGAGGACCGAGACGTCCATGTCGCCGAAACAGGTCAGCGCCAGGGTGCGGGGGATCGGCGTCGCGGTCATCACCAGGATGTCCACCGCCGCCCCCTTGGCGCCGAGCGCGAGGCGCTGATGGACGCCGAACCGATGCTGCTCGTCCACCACGGCGACGCCGAGATCCTTGAAGATCACACTGTCCTGGAACAGGGCGTGGGTGCCGACCACGATATCGATATGGCCGTCGGCGAGGTCGGCCAGGGTGGCGCGGCGCTCCGAGACCTTGTCGCGCCCGGTGAGGAGGCGCAGGCGCAGCGAACCGACGAGCTCCGTCAGGCGCTCGAAATGCTGGCGCGCCAGGATCTCGGTGGGCGCCATCAGAGCCGCCTGCCGGCCGACCTCCACCGCCGAGGCCATGGCCAGCAGCGCCACCGCCGTCTTGCCCGAGCCGACATCGCCCTGGAGCAGGCGCAGCATGCGCCGGTCGGAGGCGAGATCGGCGCGGATATCCTCGACGGCCCGGGCCTGGGCGCCGGTGAGCGCGAAGGGCAGGGCGGCCTCGATCCGGTCCTTGAGATGACCGTCGCCGGCATTGGCGCGGCCGGGCGCCCTGCGGTTGCGGGCCCGCATCAGGGCCAGCGCCAGCTGCGAGGCGAGGAGTTCGTCATAGGCGAGGCGACGGCGCGCCGGGGTGCGGGGCGTGACGCCATCGCTCGCCGGTGCCGGCGGCGCGTTCTCGGGCCGGTGCTCGGCCCTGAGCGCATCGGCGAAACCCGGCAGCCCTTCCCGCGCGAGCCAGGCCGGGTCCTGCCATTCGGGCAGGGTCGGCAGCCGGTCGAGGGCGGAATGCGCCAGTTTCGAGATCGCCCGCGAGGTCAGCCCCTCGGTCGCGCCGTAGACGAGCTCGACGGCGGGGAGGGCAGCGAGCCCCGCCTCGTCCACGATCCGCGACGGATGCACCATCTGCCGGTGCCCGTCCCACAGGTCGATGCGGCCGGAAATGTAGCGATGGGCGCCCAGCGGCAGCATCTTCTCCACGCGGGCCTGCGGCATGCCGAAGAACACCAGGGTGATGTCGCCGGTGCCGTCCTCCACCAGAACCCGGAAGGGACGCCGCCCCGCCCCGGGCTGCGGCGGGCGATAGCCGGTCACGGTGACACCCAACGTCACGGGCTCGCCCGGCGGCGCCTCGGCGATGGAGCCCATCATCGTGCGCGCCACCCCGCCCTGGGGCAGGTGGAACAGAAGATCGACGATCCGCGCTGGCTGTTCGGGCGTGCCGAGGAGCCGCTCGATCAGCGGCGCCAACTTCGGCCCGACGCCGGGGAGGGTCCGGGCCTGGGCGAAGAGCGGATCGAGGATGCTGGGGCGCAGGTTCGTCGGGCGGGGTTCGTCTGTCATGCAAAGCCGGTTGAGCCGCGCGAACGGAGATGGTGATGCCGCCGCGCGGGTCTATATAGACGACAGCAGGGCCCTACGCCGCTAACGCGGCACCGGGCCGCGCACAGTTTCCCCTGTCCCGGGATCACCGGATCCCAGGATCGCAGCATGACAGGCTGACCCCATGTCCGGAACCACCCGCACCAGCGCGGATCTCGATCCGCGCCGCCGCCGCACCCTCTTCCGCGCCTGGCATCGCGGCATGCGCGAGATGGACCTGATCATGGGCCGTTTCGCCGATGCGGAGATCGGTACGCTGAGCGATGAGGAATTGACGACCTTCGAAGCCCTGATCGAGCTGCCCGACCGCGACCTGTTCCGCTGGCTCACCGGCGAGGACGAGACGCCGCAGAATTACGACACGCCGGTATACCGCCGCCTCCAGGCGTTCCATAAGCACGACGCGCCGATTCATTAGCGGTCTAGGCGATGCGAGGCTCTCCTCCCCCTGTGGGGAGGAGTTGGAGGTGGGGGTAGCGCCGCTCGCCTCCGCAGTGGGAGGGTCGCCCAACCACCCCCACCCTCGGTCCCTCCCCACAGGGGGGAGGGAGGCGCGTCGCGTCTCACTTTCCCATGAGTTCGAAAACCCCGACCCGATGGCCAAACCCCAGCCCAAAGCGCCCGCTCCCGCCCCGAAGCCCCAGACGGCGCGGTTCGCCCTGCCGAAATCCGGTGCGCTCGCCCGTGCGCTGGAGGCGCTGAAGCGCGGCGACAGCCCGACGCTCGCCAACGTGCCCGAAGGGTTCGACGCGGTGGTGGTGGCCGATCTCGCCCGCGCCCTGTCGCGGAGTTTCGAGGGGCCGGCGGTTCTGGTGCATGTGGCCCGTGATTCCGGGCGCTCGAACGCGTTCCAGACCGGGCTGAAATTCGTCGCCCCCGAGATCGAGGTGATGAGCGTTCCGGCCTGGGACTGCCAGCCCTACGACCGGGTCTCTCCGAACGCCGCCATCGCCGCCCAGCGGATGACCGCGCTGTCGCGGCTCTCACGCTCGCGTTCGTCAGAGGAACAGCCGCGCATCCTCTGCACCACCGTCAACGCCTTGATCCAGAGAGTGCCTCCCCGAGAGAAGATCGCGGTGGAGACCTTCTCGGCGGCGATCGGCAACGTGGTGCCGATGGATACCGTTACCGCCTGGGTCGAGGCCAACGGCTTCCTGCGCACGGGGACGGTGCGCGAGACGGGTGAATACGCCGTGCGCGGCGGCATCCTCGACCTGTCGCCGCCGGGCCTGCCGAACCCGATCCGCCTCGACTTCTTCGGCGACACCCTGGAATCCATCCGCGCCTTCGATCCGGAGACCCAGCGCACGGTCGGCTCGCTCCGCTCCCTCGACCTCGTTCCGATGAGCGAGGTGCAATTGACCACGGAGACGATCCGGCGCTTCCGCCAGGGCTATATCTCCACCTTCGGCGCGGCGACCCGCGACGATCGGCTCTACGAGACCATCAGCGAGGGACGGCGCTATGCCGGCCTCGAGCACTGGATGCCGCTGTTCTACGACCATCTCGACACCCTGTTCGACTACGTGCCGGGCGTGCCGCTGGTCTTCGACGCACAGGCGGAGGAGGCGGTCGCCGAGCGCCTCACCCTGATCCGCGATTATTACGACGCCCGCGCCGAGGCGATGAAGACGCCGTCCACCGGCGTCGCGCCCTACAAGCCGCTCAGGCCGTCCTCCCTCTACCTGACGCAGAACGACTGGAAGGAGCGGGTCGCCGCCGCCTCCGTCGCGCGGCTCTCGCCCTTCGCAATGCCCGAGAGCCCGGACCGCCTCACCATCGATTGCGAGGGCAAGGCGGGCCGCAGCTTCGCGGCCGAGCGGGCGGACGAGACGGCCAGCGTGTTCGACGCCGCCGTCGCCCATGTGAAGGAACTCCAGGGATCGGGTCATCATGTGATCCTCGCATCCTGGTCCGACGGCTCGCGTGACCGGCTCTGTGGCGTGCTCACCGATCACGGCCTGAAGAAGCCGGTCTCCATCAACACCCTCACGGCGGTGAACGCCCTGAAGCGCGGCACCGACATGGCGGTGGCGGTGTGGGGGCTCGATTCCGGCTTCGTCGTCGACAAGCTCGCGGTCATCTCGGAAGGCGACATCCTCGGCGACCGGCTGGTGCGCCAGAAGCGCAAGTCTAAACGGCCACAGGACATCATCCTGGAGGTGCAGGCGCTGCAGCCCGGCGATCTCGTGGTCCATGCCGATCACGGCATCGGCCGGTTCGTCGGCCTCAAGACGGTGACGGCGGCGGGCGCGCCGCACGATTGCCTGGAGATCCAGTATGCCGGCGGACTGCTGCTGCTGCCGGTGGAGAATATCGAGCTTCTGACCCGCTACGGCTCGGAAGATGCGGAGGTTGCCCTCGATCGTCTCGGCGGCGGTGCCTGGCAGGCCCGCAAGGCCAAGATGAAGAAGCGCATCCTGGAGATGGCCGGCCAGCTCATCAAGATCGCGGCCGAGCGCTTCGTGCGCCAGGCGCCCCGCCTCCAGGCTCCGGACGGCCTCTACGGCGAGTTCGCCGCCCGCTTCGCATTCGAGGAGACCGAGGACCAGGCCACCGCCATCGACGCCGTCCTGTCCGATCTCAATGCCGGTCGTCCCATGGACCGCCTCGTCTGCGGCGATGTCGGCTTCGGCAAGACCGAGGTGGCGTTGCGCGCCGCCTTCGCGGGGGCCATGGGCGGCAAGCAGGTGGCGGTGGTGGTGCCCACCACCCTGCTGGCGCGCCAGCATTACCGGACCTTCGCCGAGCGCTTCAAAGGGCTGCCGGTGCAGGTGGCGCAGCTCTCGCGCTTCGTCTCCGCCGCCGAGATGAAGCAGAACCGCGCGGGCCTCGCCGCCGGGACCGTCGACATCGTGGTCGGCACCCATGCGCTGCTCGCCAAGAACGTGGCCTTCAAGGATCTCGGCCTCATCATCGTCGACGAGGAGCAGCATTTCGGCGTGGCCCACAAGGAGCGCCTCAAGGCGCTCCAGGCCGATGTCCACGTGTTGACCCTCTCGGCGACCCCGATCCCGCGCACGCTCCAGCTCGCCATGACCGGGGTCCGCGAACTCTCGATCATCGCGACGCCACCGGTGGACCGCCTCGCGGTGCGCACCTTCGTGATCCCGTTCGATGCGCTGATGATCCGAGAGGCCCTGCTGCGCGAGCGCTATCGCGGCGGCCAGTCCTTCTATGTGGTGCCGCGGATCGAGGATCTGGCGGAGGTGAAGCGCTTCCTCGATACCGAGATGCCCGAGACCAAGGTGGCGGTGGCCCATGGCCAGATGGCGGCGGGCCAGCTCGAGGACGTGATGACCGCGTTCTACGAGGGCAAGTTCGACGTGCTGCTCTCCACCACCATCGTCGAATCCGGCCTCGACATCCCCACCGCCAACACCCTCATCGTGCACCGGGCCGACATGTTCGGCCTCGCCCAGCTCTACCAGCTGCGCGGCCGTGTCGGGCGCGCCAAGGCCCGCGCCTACGCCCTGTTCACGACCCCGGCCAACAAGCAGCTCACCGTGCAGGCGGAGAAGCGTCTCCAAGTGCTCCAGACCCTCGACACCCTGGGCGCGGGCTTCCAGCTCGCCTCCCACGATCTCGACATCCGCGGCGCCGGCAACCTGCTCGGTGACGCCCAGTCAGGCCATATCAAGGAGGTCGGCTACGAACTCTACCAGCAGATGCTGGAGGATGCCGTCACCGCCCTCAAGGCCGGCATCGAGGAGCCGGTGGAGGAGGCGTGGTCACCCACCATCGCGCTGGGAGCACCGGTCACGATCCCGGAGGATTACGTCGAGGATCTCACCGTCCGCCTCGGCCTCTATCGCCGGCTCTCCACCCTGGAGAACGACGCCGAGATGGAGAGCTTCGGGGCCGAGCTGATCGACCGGTTCGGGCCGCTGCCGCCGGAGGTGGAGCAGCTCCTCAAGATCGTCACGATCAAGATCCTGTGCCGCGACACCAACGTGGAGAAGGTCGAGGCCGGGCCGAAGGGCGTCGTCGTCCATTTCCGCGACAAGTCCTTCGCCAATCCGCAGGGGCTGGTGGCCTTCGTCGGCGGTCAGGCCTCCTTCGCCAAGGTGCGCCCGGACATGAGCATCGTGTTCATCCGCGAGCTCGATTCCATCCCCGAGCGCCTGAAGATCACGACCTCGATCCTGCGCGAATTGTCCAAGATCGCCCGCGTCAAGAAGGCGGCGTGAGGGACATCACGCCGGGTCGATCACCCCGGCGCATTCGGCGAAGAACTCATGAAAAAGGCGGGCTCACCGGCCCGCCTCCATCGAAAAACCTTTTCTCAAACAAGCACCTGCGGTGCTGTCCTCATAGGCAGGATTAGAGGTCCGGTTCGTTCAGGACGTAAGGACCGATCCGGCTCTGCAGATCGACCGAGGCGCCGCTGCCACGTCCCGTACGGCCATCGATGACGATGACGGGGATGCCCGCATGCTGCATCTGCTCACGCAGGCGCTCGGAAAGCATGGCATAGGCCGGGTCGAGCCGGCTCGAGGTCTGAAGCAGGATGGCCGCGGGGCGGGCGATGACGGCGAGAACGTCGTCGGCGGCCTCGAGGGATGCGGTAACGCTCGCATAACCCAGCTCGGCAAGCTCGGCGGCGAGGGAGTGATCGATGGCGCGGTGACCATCATCGACGACCAACACTTGTTGCAGCGCACTCATGACTGTCAGGGTTAGCTCATCCATCGCCCCTTGGGAAGGGACCCGTGCGATAACACACGTGAACCCAGTTGGTTCGCCGGCTGCAGGGTGAAAATCCTCTTGCTATCCGGCGAAGAGCCCGCTCGCGACCCGTAGCGCCCTAGCCTCACGCTGCATCGCGCAAGACATCCGGAACTCACTCCAGACGGCTGTTCCGAAATAGGAAATTCGTTTCATAAAACAGCTGAATCACCGTCTTTGGCACGGCCGCCGTGCCACGCGTCGAAAGCGGTGAATTTCGGGCACGACGATGCCGCCGGATGGTCAGCAGCGAAGGATCTCGGTTGCTCGTCCGGCAAATATTTTTGCCGCGAATGGGACGGCCCTCCACAGATCGGCGGCTTTTTCCGGCGGGATGCCGCGTTGCAGGGGGCTGGCTTTTGAGGCACGGCCCCGGAAAGCGAATCGCCCGTCCTCGTCACGGGCGATATCCAGAAGAGCCGGGAACGGTGCCAACGGATGAGCATCCGCGAGGAAGTGGGCGACGTCCCCATCGGCCCGCGAGGCGGTGAGGAGGGCCGCCTCGTCGAAGGCGAGGACATCGATCACCCGTCGCGGACCATGCACGGCGCCCGGTGCCAGCAGCCGTGTGGTCAGGCGGGTCGGCAACCGGTGAGCAAGGGTGACGGATTCGAGGCTGCGAGGGCAACGGCTCGCCGCGAGATTGCGCTCCAGGGCAGCGGGCACGACAAGATGCGTCGGTCCCGGTCGAGCCAGCGCCTCGGCGAGGTGGGCGGCGTCGAACGGCCCACATGTTTCGAGCCCGGCCCCCGCCACGAGGGCGGCGCCGAGGCCGGTGACGAGGCCCCTCAGGTCGGCTGGCGCGAGAAGGGTCAGGATTCGGTCGCGTGGTGCGATCCGGATCGTGGCGAGATGGACCGCGATCGAGGCGATCAGCGCGTCCGCCGGGCGATAGACCGGCTGCGTGGGATCGGCAGCGGCGAAAGTGACGAGCCCGGCGCTCGACGGCGCGAACGGGCCGCCATGTCCATCGAGGACCATGCCGTCGAGACTGATGACCCCGTCGGGCACCTCCGGCCCGAAGGCCGCGAGGTAGCGCAGGCCGAAATAGCGCAGGGCGACACGGCGCAGGCCTTCGGCCGGCAGCATTCCGGCGATACGGGATTGGGTGAGCACGGCCTGGATACCGGCGGCCTGGATGCCGGCCACGAGGGCGTCTTCGTCCCATGTCAGGGGTAGGAGGCAGGGAATGTGGCCCGCGGCCTCAATGGCCAGGTAGGAGAGCACGGTCTCCGACCCCGCGGCGGCGATCAGGCCCACACGGCTCGCCGGGGCCAGCCGCCATTGCCTCATCCCGCTGGCGAGGCGCGCGACGATCTCGGCGGCGGACCCATAGGTCCAGGTGATGGGGCTGCGCCCGGACCACCCGACCTTGTCCTTGGGATCGATGAAGGCGACACGGCTCGGATCGGCATGGGCGGTCGCCGCCAGCAACGTGCAGAGGCCGGGCCTGACCACATCCGAATGCGGGCTCGGCACGACGGGCCTGTCCGCCGGAAGGGCGACGGGAGGAGCGTCGCCAAAGGGTATGATCGCTGGCTGCGCCGACACCTCCGCCTCAACTCCCCGCGTGCATCGACTTTCCGTGCCCTGCGGTGATGAACGGTTAGGGTTAAACTTTGCTTAAAACGCCCTTTGGAAAGGGCAACCGACAGGTCGTCCGCGATCTGGCGGACAGCGCAGGTGTCATGTCTTCGCCGCATTCCGCAGGGAAGCAGGCGGCCCGGTCGTTCGAGCGGGTTCGAGGCGTTGAACGCCCCGTTCGGCACCCTGGCGGGCCCATATTGGCCATCCAGGGTTCAGGAGCGGGTGATTTGCGCGCGCCGAGGGCTTGACCGCGCGAACCAGGGCGGCGAGGGCTCGGCCGAACGCCGTCCGCGGGTTTCGATCCGCATCATCGAGTTCAGGAAACGTCCTGCTGGGTTCAAGCGCCGCAGCATGTCTTCGTCATTCGCGATATCCAAGGGGTCAGAGCTGATGTTCTTTGCCAACCGTCCCGCGCGCCCGATGCGCGCCGCCGCGATTCTCGCCCTGGCCGGCATGATGGGCAATGCGGGCTTGGCGGCACCGGCCTTCGCCCAGGCTCCGAAGGGCAAGGCCCCCGCTCCGACCGCACCGGCCCCGGCAGCGCCGGCCACCCAGACCCCGGCCGCCCAGCAGCCGGCCGGCCCGCAGATCGTCAACGTGAAGTCCGAGCCGTCCCAGGCCGATTGGACCAAGGTCTGCGGCAAGGACCAGAACACCAGCACCGACGTCTGCTACACCACCCGCGACTTCGTCTCCGACCAGGGCCAACCGGTCCTCGCCGTGGCGGTCTACGACATGAAGAACGCCCAGCAGAGCGTGCGCGTGGTGCGCTACCTGCTGCCGCTCGGCCTGCTCCTCGGCCCCGGCATCCGCTTCACCGTCGATGGCCAGCAGGCGACGCCGGGTAAGTTCGCCGTGTGCTTCCCCAACGGCTGCTTCGCCGAGGCCGGCAATGTCGGTAACGACCTCGTGAACGCGCTCAAGAAGGGCACCACCCTCAACATCAGCGTCCAGAACCAGGCCCAGCGCGAGGTGACCTTCGCCGTGCCGCTGACCGGCTTCGGCAAGGCCTTCGACGGCCCGGCCGTCGATCCGAAGGTGCTGGAAGAGCAGCAGAAGAAGCTCCAGGCCGAGCTCGAGAAGCGCAGCGAAGACATGCGCAAGAATCTCGAGAAGCAGAATGCCGCCGGCGCTGCCGCCGTGGGTACCGCTCCGAAGCCCTGAGACCGGGCCTCGAACCCGCTTCATGACAATAGGAAAAGGCCGGGCAGCGAGCCCGGCCTTTTTCATGCGCACCGTCGATGAGAGGGCTCCGCAATGTGGGGTCCCGTCCGGGACTCAGTTCGCGTGCGCGCCCCGAAGGCGGTAGGCGCCGTCCGAATCCCGCTCGAACACCTCCGGAATCCCGGCATGACGCAGGGCCTCGCCGGACGTGTCGGGAATGAGGTTCTGTTCGGAGACATAGGCCACGTACTCGCTCTCCGCGTTCTCGGCGAGAAGGTGGTAGAACGGCTGGTCCTTGCGCGGCCGTACCTCTTCGGGAATCGCCAGCCACCATTCCTCGGTGTTGTCGAAGATCGGGTCCACGTCGAAGACGACGCCGCGAAACGGGTAGATCCGGTGGCGCACCACGGCGCCGAGGCCGAACTTGGCGGTGCGCGTCTGGATTCCGGTGGGAGAGAAATCGGTCATGACGCCAAAATAGGATGCGTCGGACAGGTTGTCATCGTCGGCGTTGCCACGCCGCATCGCAAGGAGCCGTCTCGGTCTGCAGATCTCGGACGGCATCCGGCCGATCGCTTCGGGATCCGTGGCTGCGGGAAGCGGAGGCGAAGCCGGAGCGGCGGTGAGGGGGGGCGAACGAACGAGGCTGTGCCTGAGCCGCCCCCTCACCTTCGGCTGCCGCCTCGCTTCATGCCCCGACGAGGAGGCATGAAGCCCTCTCCCCGCGTGCGGGGAGAGGGAAGGCCATCTCAGTTCGGGCCAGAGGTCACTTCAGGCCGTAGGTCTTGGCGAGCTCCGGGTCCTTCTCGGCCACCAGCCGAGCCAGATCGACGATGACCTTGGCCTGTTTCCAGGTGGCGTCGTCCTGCATCTTGCCGTCGAGCATCACCGCGCCGGTCCCGTCCGGCATCGCCTCGACGATCCGCACCGCGAAGGCGACTTCCGCCGGATCGGGGGCGAAGACGCGCTTGGCGATGGCGACCTGGTTCGGATGCAGGGTCCAGGCGCCGGCGCAGCCCATGAGGAAGGCGTTGCGGAACTGGGCCTCGCATGCATCCCCGTCCGAGAAGTCGCCGAACGGGCCGTAGAAGGCCTTGAGGCCGTTGGCCATGCAGGCATCGACCATCTTCGCGATGGTGTAGTGCCAGAGGTCCTGCTGGGCCGACGCGCGGGCGGCGCCGTCGCTCGTCGGGTCGGCGATGACCCGGTAATCCGGGTGGCCGCCGCCGACGCGGGTGGTCTTCATGCCGCGCGAGGCGGCGAGATCGGCGGGGCCGAGGCTCATGCCGTGCATGCGCGGGGAGGCGGAGGCGATGGCGTCGACATTGGCGACGCCTTCGGCGGTCTCCAGGATGGCGTGGACGAGGATCGGCTTCGAGACGCCGTGCTTCGCCTCGAGCTGCGCCAAGAGTTGGTCGATATAGTGGATGTCCCACGGTCCCTCGACCTTGGGCACCATCACCACGTCGAGCTTGTCCCCGACCTGGGACACGATCTCGAACAGGTCGTCGAGAATCCAGGGGCTGTTGAGGGCGTTGATGCGGGTCCACAATCCGGTGCCGGAGGCGGCGAAATCGGTGGCCTGCGCCATGGCGACGAAGCCCTTGCGGGCCGCCTCCTTCTGATCGACCGGCACGGCGTCCTCGAGATTGCCGAGCACCACGTCCACGGTGGCGGCGAGTTCCGGCACCCGGGAACGGACCTTGTCGTTGTGCGGCGGCACGAAATGGATCATCCGCTCGAGCTTCACCGGCAGGTCACGGAACGGGGCCGGCGCGCCTGTGGCGAGCGGCTGAAAGAAGCGGCGCGGTAGTTTCATCGGGACTCGGGCTCCGGCTATGGATAGTCGTTGGACCAGGTCGACGACCTGCATATCGTATTCAGGTCGTCGACCTAGGGTGTTGGCACCGCATCATCTTTACCGAAAACCAGATCTGACTTTCCGGATGATGCTCTAGCCTCGAAGCGGTTAGTCAAGGTTACCCCCCGCGTAAAGGCGGGTTTTGGGAGAAGACCGCTTTCCCAACGACGTGCGCTGGCGCATGTTCGACGCAAGGGGAGGGTCCACGGACCGGAACCGGCCGGTCGACGCCGGGTTCTCGCAGCAGAGGCGGGCGTTTCGAGACTTACCAAGGACACTCTCTCATGTCCGGATCATCCAGCCGACACGGTCTCTTCTATGCGGCCAGCATGGTGGCCATGCTCGGCATCGCCGGACCGGTCGAGGCCGCTCCGGCCCATGCGGGCGCACCGGCGAGATCCGCTCCCCTCAAAGAATCCTCGAAGTCATCGCCAGCGAGATCATCCGAACGGGTCGCGTTCACGGCCGGTGATGCGGCCGATGCCAGGCCCGACGGCCTGAAGGGCCTTCTCCGGATACCAGCCGACGACACCAAGGCCTTCCAGCATCTCATCGACGGCGCGAGTGCCGCGTCCGATCCGTGGCTGGTCCTGTCCGGCGGCGGCGAGAACGGAGCCTTCGCCGCCGGTCTCCTCAACGGCTGGTCGAAGGCCGGCAACCGGCCCGCTTTCGGAATCATCACCGGGGTCAGTACGGGGGCGATGATCGCGCCCTTCGCCTTCCTCGGATCCAGCGCCGATGCGACATTGGCGCACGCCTATACGGAGATCTCGGCCGCCGACGTCTTCGAATTCGGCGGTACCAACGAAGCCCTGACCGATACCTGGCCGCTCAAGCGCCGGATCGAACGGATGGTGACGGGCAAGCTCCTCACCGACATCGCTGCCGAGCACGCAAAGGGACGTCGCCTGTTGGTGGCGACCACGGCGGTGGACAGCGAACGCCCCGTCCTGTGGGACATGGGCGCCATTGCCTCCGAGGGCAGCCCGAAGGCGCTCGACCTGTTCCGCGCGATCATCCTCGCCTCCTCGGCGGTGCCGGGCGTGTTCCCGCCGGTGATGATCGACGTGGTCGGTACGGACGGGAAGCATTTCCAAGAGATGCATGCGGATGGCGGCACCACCGCGCCGTTCTACCTGGCGCCGGAAGCCGCGATCCTCGGCAAGGCCAAGGTGAGGCTTCCCACGAGCACGGTCTATCTCGTCGTCAACAACACGGTGACGCCGGACTTCCAGATGGCCACACGCACGACCCTGAGCGTGCTCGGCCGCGCAATGTCGGCCGCGATCAAGGCGCAGACCCGTGCGGCGCTCGCCCTGACGGAGAGCTTCGCCGAGCGTAACGGCCTCGATCTCGACGTGGCCCAGATCGACAACCGGTTCACGCGCACCACCTCGGCGCCGTTCGACCAGGATTACATGAAGGCCCTGTTCGCCCATGGCGAGCGCCTCGGGCGGGACGGCACCGCTTTCAGCCGCGGAACGCCCGCCGCCTCGATCCCCACCGGATCGACCGGCGACCGTTTCGGTGCGGCGGACGCGCCGACGAGCCTCGCCCGACGCTGACCGTCACCGCATCAGAGCGGGGGCGCCGAGGCGCGGCAGCACACCCTCGCGCATGACGACGCGGCGCAGCGGCCCGATCGTGGTCATGGCCAGCAGGCCGAGCCCGCGCAGGGCATCGACGGGGATCAGAGAGCTGAGCAGGCTGCGGTTGAGCGTATCCACCGCAGCCGTGCGCAGGCGGGCATCCAGTGCCCGCGAACGGGCGAACCCGGACAAAGCCTCGCGCGAGCCCGGATCGCGGCCGTCCGAGGTCACGGCCAGGACGCTGTCGCGTAGCGCCGCGGCATCGCGCAAGCCTAGATTGAGCCCCTGCGCTCCGATAGGCGGAAAGGCGTGGGCCGCCTCGCCGATGAGCGCGATGCGAGGCCCGACCGGGGAGGCGACGGAGAGGCCGCGCATCGGCACGAGCCCGCGCGGCCCGTCGATGCGCATGGCACCGAGCATGGCTTGGGCCTGATTCTCGATGGCGCGCGCGAGGTCGGCATCCTCCAGTTCGGAGAGGCGCCGCGCCGGTCCCGCGCCGGTGACCCAGACGAGGCTGGAACGATGCCCGCCGGGGAGGGGGACCAGGGTGAACGGCCCCTGCCGGGTATGGAACTCGGTGGAGACGTCCCGGTGGGGACGTTCATGGGCGAGCAAGGTGGTGATGGCGGCCTGCGGGTAGGACCAGTCCTTGGTGGCGATGCCGGCCTGCTCCCGCATACGCGAGCGGGCTCCGTCCGCACCGACGACGAGGCGCGCGGCGACGGCTGGGCCTTCCTCCAGACCGATCCGGGCTTCGTCGGCATCCCGCTCCAGCCCCACCGCGTCGCTCTCGAACAGGGTCAGGCCGGGAGCCGACCGGGCCTGCGCTCGCAACGATTCCACGAGGCGGGCGCTCTCCACGTTCCAGCCGAAGGCGTCGAGGCCGATTTCGGTGGAGACGAACCGGGCCGGCGGCGGACGGAACAGGCTACCGGTATCGTCGACGATGTGGAGTTCGGCCAGGGGTGCTGCGTGTGGCGCCACCTCCGCCCAGGCCCCCAGCGCACGGAGGAAACGCACCGAGCCGTCGAGAAGAGCGACCGTGCGTCCGTCGGCGACGGGGGCGTGGCGGCCGACGAGGGCCGTGGCGATGCCCTCGCGCGCCAGGGCTAGGGCCAGACCGAGCCCGGCCGCACCTGCGCCGACGACGGCCACGTCGAAACGGGGAGAGGACGGCTTCATGTCATCGCTCCTCGGCGAGGTGTCCCCCGCCCGACCTGCCGGAACGAGACCGCCCCGGATTTCAACCGCTTCATCTAGGCCGCGCCCCATTCGGGTTCACGTCGCTGTGGCATTGCGGCACTGCGGCTTCTAGCATCAGCAGCGAGCCCCGTCAGAGGGCCTGCGCGGAAGCTCCCCCATGAGTGCATCGTCATGAATCTCGCCATCGCGCTGCTGGCGCTCGGCTTCCTGATGCTCGTCGCCTATCGCGGCTTCAGCGTCATCCTGTTCGCCCCGGTGGCGGCACTGCTTGCCGTGCTCCTCACCGACCCGTCCGCCGTGCTGCCGGTCTTTTCCGGCCTGTTCATGGAGAAGATGGTCGGCTTCGTGAAGCTGTACCTGCCGGTCTTCCTCCTCGGCGCGGTGTTCGGCAAGGTCATCGAACTGTCGGGTTTTTCGCGCTCCATCGTCACGGCAGTGATCGATCTCGTCGGCCCGCGCCGGGCGGTGCTCTCCATCGTGCTGGTCTGCAATCTGCTCACCTATGGCGGCGTCTCGCTCTTCGTCGTGGTGTTCGCGGTCTATCCGTTCGCGGCGGAAGCCTTCCGGCTGAGCGAGATCCCGAAGCGCCTCATCCCCGGCACCATCGCGCTCGGCGCCTTCTCCTACACGATGGACGCGCTGCCCGGCACGCCGCAGATCCAGAACATCATTCCCACCACCTTCTTCGGCACCAACACCTGGGCGGCCCCCTGGCTCGGGCTGATCGGCGCCGCCTTCATCCTCGTCGCGGGCGTCGCCTATCTCGACCGGCGCATCGCCTCGGCCAAGGCCAGGGGAGAGGGCTACGGCAGCGGCCACAGCAATGAGCCGACGCCCGTCTCCGACGAAGCCCTGGCGCATCCCCTGGTGGCGCTTCTGCCGCTCGTCGTGGTCGGCCTCTCGAACCTCGCCTTCACCGCGCTCATCCCGCGCCTCTACGGGGCGAAGACCGAGACCATGCTTGCGGGGCTCGACAAGCCGATCGTCACGACCCTGTCCTCCGTCACGGCGATCTGGGCGGTGGAACTGGCGCTGCTGGCCGGCATCCTCACGGTCTTCGCCTTCGCCTGGAAGCCGGTCTCGAAGAGCTTCGCCGAGGGCAGCCGCGCGGCGGTGGCGGGCTCGCTGCTCGCCGCCATGAACACCGCCTCCGAATACGGGTTCGGCGCGGTCATCGCGGCGCTGCCGGGCTTCATCGTCATCCGCGAGGCACTCTCCGCGATCCCCAATCCGCTGGTGAACGAGGCGGTGACGGTGACGGCGCTCGCCGGCATCACCGGCTCGGCCTCCGGAGGGCTCAGCATCGCGCTCGCCGCCATGTCCTCCACCTTCATCGCGGCGGCCCAGGCCACCGGCATCCCCATGGAGGTGCTGCACCGGGTCGCCGCCATGGCGAGCGGCGGCATGGACACGCTGCCCCATAACGGCGCGGTCATCACCCTGCTCGCGGTGACGGGGCTGACCCACCGGCAGGCCTATGCCGACATCTTCGCGATCACGCTGCTGAAGACGAGCGCGGTCTTCCTGGTCATCGGGGTCTATTACCTGACCGGGCTGGTCTGAGGCGGGCCGGAGGGCGATCATCCCGGCGGGCAGAGTTTCGAGCCGCGCCTGGACTTTCCCCGCGAAGGCGCGGTCAATACCGAATCTGTCGCCGTCAGAGGAGCCCCCGATGGATCGCCGCTCTTTCCTGAGGCTGTCCGCCGCCGCGTCAGTCGTCCCGCTTCTGCACGGCCCAGCTCTGGCCGCATCGGTCCCGCCGGCGCGCAACGTGGTCCTCGTCCACGGCCTGTTCGCCGACGGGTCGTGCTGGTCGGAGGTGATTGGGCGGCTGCAGGCGGCGGGGCTCGATGTCACCTCGGTGCAGAACCCGCTGACCACCCTCGACGAGGCGGTGGCCTCGGTGCGGCGGGTGCTGGAGCGGCAGGACGGGCCGACCGTGCTCGTCGGGCATTCCTTCGCCGGAATGATCATCACGGAAGCCGGCATCGCCCCCAACGTGTCGGCCCTCGTCTACGTGGCGGCGCGCGCCCCCGATGCGGGAGAGGATTACGCCGCCCTGGCCAGGACGTTTCCGACACCGCCCGCCACGGCCGGCATCGTCTTCGACGGCGAGTACGGACGTCTCGGCGAAGCGGCCTTCCTGCGGGATTTCGCCGGCGACCTTCCCGAGGCGAAGGCGAAGGTGCTCTACGCGGTGCAGCAGCCCTTCGCCAAAGCGCTGCTGGCGGGCAGGACCACCCAGGCGGCCTGGCGATCGAAGCCGAGCTTCTACGCGGTCTCGACGGAGGACCGGACGATCGACCCCGATCTTCAACGCTTCATGGCGAAGAGGATGAGCGCGACCACGATCGAGGTGACGGCGAGCCACCTGTCGCTGATCTCCCAGCCCGACGCGATCGCGAAGCTGATCCTGGACGCCGCCGGCCGACCCTGACCATCGTCCGGGGGCAGGGCGGATCGAGACCCGCGCCCTGCCGTTTGCCGACCGCCGGGACCTGTCCTATCGTCCGATTCGGCGATGCCGGATCATCGCCGGGACAGGAGAGGTCACATGGCATTCTTCATCGGGATCGCAGGTCCCTGGCTGGTTCTCGCCGTCCTCGACCTCCTGGCGATCCGCCGCGACTTGGAACTGTCGCGGATCCCGTGAAAGACTTCAGCCTTCCGGCTCCTCGACGATCTTCAAGGTGAGTTGCGTGAACGGCCTGATTTCCCAGGCGATCCCGGCCTTGAACATCATCACCACCCGGCAGCGGTCCATGACCTCGAAGGCGGGAAGGCCCGGCTCCGGCTGGAACACGAGCCCCGCGACGACGGCGGGATCGTAATCGGCGGGCCTGATCCAGACGATCTCTTCCATGGAACGCTGCCACCCTCCGTCGCGGTTGCCGGGGAACGCCGCCGCCCGGCCTCTCTCACACGAGGCGGGCGATGTTTCGCAATGGCCATGCCGCCCGCGCCTCCGGCCGGGCACCTCAATCGGCAGCGCCGGACTTGCCCCTTAATACCGGCAGCTTATGTCGCGTCCATCGGACAGACGAGGAGTGACGACGATGCCCAAGGCGATCCGGGTCTACGAGTATGGCGAACCCGAAGTGATGCGCTACGAGGAGGTGGCGGTCGGCGAGCCCGGCCCCGGCCAGATCCGCGTCCGCCAGACGGCCATCGGCGTCAACTTCATCGACATCTACTTTCGCTCGGGCGCCTACAAGGCGGCGCAGCTGCCCTTCACCCCCGGCAAGGAGGGGGCGGGCGTCGTCACCGCCATCGGCGAGGGCGTCACTGGGTTCCGGGTGGGTGAGCGCGTGGCCTACGGTTCGGCCGAGGGCACCTATGCGGAGGAGGTGGTGATCAATGCCAGCGCCGCCGTGCATCTCGCCGACGGGGTCGACGACGACACCGCCGCGGCCATGATGCTGAAGGGCCTCACCGCCGAGTATCTCCTGCACCGCACCTGCCCGGTGAAGCCCGGCGACACGATCCTGTTCCACGCCGCCGCCGGCGGCGTCGGCCTCATCGCCTGCCAATGGGCCAAGCATATCGGCGCCACCGTCATCGGCACGGTGGGCTCGGCCGAGAAGGCGGAACTGGCGCGGGCCAATGGCTGCGATCACGTCATCCTCTACCGCGACGAGGATTTCGCCGCGCGGGTCAGGGAGATCACCGACGGCAAGGGCGTTCGCGTCGTCTATGACGGCGTCGGCAAGGACACGTTCCCGGCCTCCCTCGACTGCATCGCCCCGCTGGGGATGTTCGTGAGCTTCGGCTCCGCCTCGGGCCCGGTGGAGAACTTCAACCTGGCGGTGCTGGGCCAGAAGGGCTCGCTCTTCGCGACGCGTCCCTCCCTGTTCGCCCATGCGGGGACGCGGTCCACCCTCGATTCCATGGCCGAGAACCTGTTCGGCGTGGTGGCGAGCGGCGCGGTGAAGATCCCCGTCCATGCGCGAGCGAAACTCGCCGAGGCGGTGCAGGTGCACAAGGATCTGGCCGGACGCCAGACCACCGGCGCCACGATCATGACCCCGTGATCCAAAAAACTCCGGATCCAAGAAACTCCGGATCCAAGAAACTCCGGATCCGAGCATCCCCTGATTCAGGCGTCTCGTGATCCGAGTATCCCGTGATTCAAGGATACCGCGATCCTGGGATCACCCGACGACAGGACGAAGCGAATGATGACCCCAGGTGAGCGCGACCTTCTCCTGGTGGTCGACGTCCAGAACGACTTCCTGCCCGGCGGAGCCCTCGCGGTGCCGGACGGCCATGCGGTGATCGCGCCGATCAACCGCCTCGCCGCCCTGTTCCCGCATGTGGTCCTGACTCAGGACTGGCATCCGGCCGGGCATGTCTCCTTCGCGTCCAGCCATGCCGGGCGACACCCGTTCGAGACCATGGATCTGTCCTACGGCCCACAGATCCTGTGGCCGGACCATTGCATCCAGGGCTCGCCCGGCGCGCGGCTCTCCGACGAGTTGCATGCCGACCAAGCCGAGCTGGTGATCCGCAAGGGCTACCATGCGCATACGGACAGCTACTCGGCCTTCCTCGAAGCCGATGGCGTCACGCCCACGGGGCTCACGGGATACCTGCGCGAACGCGGCATCACCCGCCTGTTCCTCTGTGGCCTCGCCACGGATTTCTGCGTCGCCTGGAGCGCCCTCCACGGACGGCGCGCGGGGTTCGGCATCGTCGTGGTGGAGGACGCCGTGAGGGCGATCGACCAGAGCGGCTCGCTCGCCCGCGCCTGGGACGAGATGGACCGCGCCGGGATCACCCGGATCGACAGCGCGTCCATCGATTCCTGATGCGGCACGATACCCGGTAACTTGGCCGGCGGGTGCCGCGTTGACGGGTCATCGCAGCTGTGATGGAGCGCTCATGTCCAACAAGCACATGAAAACCGACGTCCCGACCGATGCGGACCTCAAGGGCAATCCCGGAATCGGCACCTCGAAGGGGATGACGATGTCGGGGGGCGACCCCCGCGATCTCGAAGGCGAGTCGACCTTCGAAGGCGACGTCGACAACGAGACCACGCCGGAAGGCGGCATCGATCCGAACCACCGCCCGCGCAAGAATTCCTGACGAGCAAGAATTCCTGACGGGTCAGGTACACCCCGGCTAACGAGGAAGGCCCCGCCGGTCGCGGCCGGTGGGGCTCCTTGGTGGGCGGTGTCAGACCGCGCTGCCGTAGAGGTCGTAGGCGTCGGCCCGCTCGATCTTCACTGTGACGATGTCGCCGACCCGCAGCGGCCGGCGTGAGGTGACATGGACGTTGCCGTCGATCTCGGGCGCGTCGTATTTCGAGCGGCCCTTGGCGATACCGCCCTCGACGGCATCGATGATGACCGGCAAGCGCTTGCCCACGCGCGCCCTCTGCAGGCGGGCCGAGACGCCCTGCTGCGCCTCCATGAAGCGGCGCTTGCGCTCGGCCTTGAGTTCCGGCGGGACGAGATCGCCGAGCCCGTTGGCTACCGCGCCGCCCACGGGCTCGTATTCGAAACAGCCGACGCGCTCGAGCTTGGCTTCCCGGATCCAGGTCAGCAATTCCTCGAACTCGGCCTCGGTCTCGCCGGGGAAGCCGACGATGAAGGTCGAGCGGATGGCGAGGTCCGGGCAGATCTCGCGCCAGCGCCGAATGCGCTCGAGCTGTTTCTCCTGGTTGCCCGGCCGGCGCATGCGCTTGAGCACGGACGGGCTGGCGTGCTGGAGCGGCATGTCGAGATAGGGCAGGATCTTGCCCTCGGCCATCAGCGGGATGACGTCGTCCACGTGCGGGTAGGGATAGACGTAGTGCATCCGCACCCAGGCGCCGAGTTCGCCGAGTTCGGCGGAGAGATCGTAGAATTTCGCCCGCACCTCGCGGTCGCGCCAGGGGCTCGTGGTGTATCGAATATCGACGCCGTAGGCGCTAGTGTCCTGCGAGACCACCAGCAATTCCTTGACGCCGGCCTTCACCAGCTTCTCGGCCTCGCGCAGCACGTCACCCGCCGGCCTGCTGACGAGGTCGCCGCGCAAGGACGGGATGATGCAGAAGGTGCAGCGGTTGTTGCAGCCCTCGGAGATCTTCAGATAGGCGTAATGACGCGGGGTGAGCTTCACCCCCTGCGGCGGCACCAGATCGAGGAACGGGTCATGGGCCGGGGGCACCGCCTCGTGCACGGCGGCGACCACCGATTCGTAGGCCTGGGGCCCGGTCACCGCGAGGAGGTTCGGATATTTCTCGCGAATTTCCTCGGGCTGCGCGCCCATGCAACCGGTGACGATGACGCGGCCGTTCTCGGCCATGGCCTCGCCGATGGCCGAGAGCGATTCGGCCTTGGCCGAATCGAGGAAGCCGCAGGTGTTGACGATGACGACGTCAGCCCCGTCATGTCGGCGTGCGAGCTCATAGCCTTCCGCCCGCAGATGCGTGAGGATGCGCTCGGAATCCACCAGCGCCTTGGGGCAGCCGAGGGAGACGAAGGAGATCTTGGGCGCGGCTTTCGCCGGGGTCGGAACGGTGACGGATACGGTCATGGTCGCTCGTCGGTCGCGGCCGAGGAAAACTCGACCGGCCGTGATTCTCGGGGCGGAGGGTGCCGGGTTGCAGCCTTCCTATACGCCCATCCTCGCGCGGTTGCGAGGGCGGCGGTTCCGGGCACCATGCCGCCAATCTCCACGGCCCATGCAGCCCGCGCGGCTTCCGTCGGACCGCGACCCGTGTCACCTGTGGCGCGTCATCAGGAAACCATGCCGCAGGAGGGGCCCGTGTCCCAGCCCGCGTCAAGCTCTTAAGTCCGACAGCATCATGTGGACCCGCGAGATCCCCTTCATCGATCCCGTCGCGGCGGCCGAGGCGTTCTCGTCCCTGCCGGGACTGGCCTTCCTCGACAGCGCCATGCGCCACGAGACCCTGGGGCGCGTCTCGATCGTGGCCGCCGATCCGTTCGGGCGGTTCCGCTACGCGAACGGCCGCGCGACGCTCGACGGACGCCCGCTCGAGGGGTCCGGCCTGGAGGCCCTGCGCGCCTGCCTCGCGCCCTACCGGATGGCGGGCGACGAGGGATTCGGCTTTCCCGGCGGGGCCATCGGCTATTTCGCTTACGATCTCGGCGCCTGCCTGGAGCGGGTGACGCCGCCGGCCCGCCGCGCCGGCCTCACCGACGACATCGCCTTCAATCTCTACGACACGATCCTCTCCATCGACCATGACAGCCGCACCTGCCGGCTCGTCGCCAACGGCTTTCCGGAGCTGACGGATTCCGCCCGCGCCAACCGGGCGCGGGCGCGGCTCGACCGTTTCGCGGAGTTGCTCGCGGGCGGCGGCGGCGCCCGGACGAGAGCAGAGGCCGCGCCCCTCGCCTGGCGCTCCAACTTCACCAGGGCTTCCTACGAGGCGGCGGTGGAGACGGTCCGCGACTACATCCGGGCCGGCGACATCTACCAGGCCAATATCGCCCAGCGCTTCGAGGCGGCGCTGCCGGCGGGATACGATCCCTTCGCGCTCTATCACCGCCTGCGCGAGACCAACCCGGCGACCTTCGGCGCCTATCTGTCCTTCGACGCTCTCACCATCGCCTCGAGCAGTCCCGAGCGCTTCATGAAGCTGCAGGGCAGGGCGGTGGAGACCCGGCCGATCAAGGGCACCGTGCGCCGGGTGGAGGACCCCGCCGAGGACCGGGCTCTGGGCGAGGCGCTCCAGGCCAACGTCAAGGAGCGGGCCGAGAACATCATGATCGTCGATCTCCTGCGCAACGACCTCTCGCGGATCTGCGAGCCGCACAGCGTCAAGGTGCCGGTCCTGTGCGGGCTCGAATCCTACGCCTCTGTCCACCACCTCGTCTCCGTGGTGACCGGGACCCTGCGCCAGGGGCTCGACGCCATCGACCTGATCGCCGCCACCTTCCCCGGCGGCTCGATCACCGGGGCCCCGAAACTGCGCGCCATGGACATCATCACCGAGATCGAGGGCGATGCCCGCGAGCTCTATTGCGGCGCCATCGGCGCCATCGGTTTCGACGGGTCGCTCGACACCTCCATCGCCATCCGAACCGTGTTCATGGACGAGGCCCGCGCCGTGCTCCAGGCCGGGGGAGGGGTGACGCTCCTCTCCGACCCTGCCGCCGAATACGAGGAGACCCTGACCAAGGCGGCGCGGGTCTTCGCCGCCTTCGAGACCGACCGGAACGAGGGCGAGGCGTCATGATCCTCGTCGTCGACAATTACGATTCCTTCGTCTTCAACGTGGTGCGCTACGTGGAGGAGCTCGGCCAGGAGGTGAAGGTGCTGCGCAACGACGCCGTCGACGTCGCCGGCATCCGCGCACTCGCCCCCGAGGCGCTGATCCTCTCCCCCGGCCCCTGCACCCCCAACGAGGCCGGCGTGACCCTACCCGCCATCGAGGCCCTGTCCGGCGAGATCCCGATCCTCGGCGTCTGCCTCGGCCACCAGGCCATCGGCGCGGCCTTCGGCGGAAGGGTCGAGCGGGCGGCGCGGCCGCTCCACGGCCAGGCGACGGCGATCCGGCATGACGGGTCCGGCCTGTTCGCGGGCCTGCCCGACCCGATGCAGGTGGGCCGCTACCATTCCCTCATCGTCACGCCGCAGCCGGGCATGGACGAATCCCTCGTCGTCGACGCCGTGTCGGGGGAGGGCGAGGTGATGGCCCTGTCGCACCGGCGCCACCCGACGATGGGCGTGCAGTTCCACCCGGAATCGGTGCTGACCGAGAACGGCCACGCGGTGTTCGGCAACTTCCTCGATCTGGCGCGCCGGTGGCGGGAGAGCCGCGATGCTGTGGTTTGACGGTGCCCTCCGCGAGGGCAGCCGTCACGGTTTCGACCTCGCCGACCGGGGCCTGACCCTCGGGGACGGCCTCTTCGACACGGCCCTCTGCCTCGGCGGCCGCCTCGCCTTCCGGGAGGCGCATCTCGCCCGGCTCGCCGCCTCGGCCGACGATCTGGGCTTTTCCATCGACCGGGAGGCAGTGGGGGAGGCGATGCGCCGCGTCGCCGCTGCCATCGGCGACGGCGCGCTCCGCACCACGATCACCCGCGGCTCCGGCCCGCGCGGTCTCGCCCCGCCGGAGCCGGCCCGGCCGGTCTGGTGGATCGCCGCCACGCCGCGCCGGGCGGGGTCGGGTTTCGCGCCGGTCTCGCTGCATCCGAGCACGATCCGCCGCAACGAGACCTCGCCGACCGCGAGGATCAAGACGCTGGGCTATCTCGACGCCATCCTCGCCGCCCGGGAGGCGAGGACGCGGGGCTTCGACGAGGCCCTGTTCCTCAACACCAAAGGCCACCTCGCCTGCGCCGGGACCGGCAACCTGTTCGCGATCCTGGACGGGCGCCTCGTCACCCCGCCCCTGTCGGACGGCGTACTACCCGGCATCGTCCGCGCGCAGGTTCTCGGCTTGGCGCGCTCCCTCGGCATCGGGACCACGGAACGCTCCCTCGCCCTCGAGGAGGTCCTGGCCGCCGAGGCGGTGGTCATGACGAATTCCCTGCGGGGCCTCTCCCCTGTTACGGCGATCGGGACGACGGCGTTCCCCGGCGGGCACGAGACCGTCGCCGCGTTGAGCCACGCGCTCCGCCGCCTCATCGCCGAGGAATGCGGCGTCGCGCCGGAGGTGGCGTGAGGCCGGAGATCACCACGCCGGAGGCCCCAACGCACAGCCGCCTGCTCTCGCGGCTCGGCCTCGCCGCGCTCTATGGCGGCATCGGCCTCCTCCACCTCGCGGCCGCCGACAGGTTCCTGCCGATCATGCCCGATTGGGTGCCCTGGCCGAGGCAGGTCGTCATCCTGACGGGTCTCTACGAACTCGCCTGCGTGGCGGGCCTGTTCGTCGCGCGCACCCGCCGCGCTGCCGGCTACGCCCTGGCCGCCTACGCGATCTGCGTGTTTCCGGCCAATATCAAGCACGCGGTCGAGGGGATCTCCGTTCCCGGCCTGCCCGACAGCTGGTGGTATCACGGGCCCCGCCTCGCCCTGCAGCCGGTTCTGGTCTGGTGGGCGCTCCACGCCACGCGGATCGTCGATTGGCCGTTCGGGCGGCGATAGAGCGCGGGCGGCCGAACGGACCACAGCGAGCGATCACGCTTCCGAACGCTTCACCCGCTGCCAGGCCGCCTCCATGGCGGGAAGATCGGCCTCGTCCAGGCTCGCCCCATCCTCCGCGATCAAAGCCGCCATGGCGTGGAAGCGCCGCTCGAACTTTATATTCCCTCTTTTCAAGGAATATTCCGGATCTATTCCGGAATGCCGGGCGAGATTCACCACCGCGAAGAGCAGGTCGCCGATCTCCTCGGCGAGGTGATCCGGGTCGTTCCGCCCGAGCGCGTCGGCCACCTCGTCCACCTCCTCGCGGATTTTGGCGACGACCGAGGCCGCGTCCGGCCAGTCGAATCCGTGAAGCGCCGCGTTGCGGCTGATCTTCTCGGCGCGGGTGAGGGCGGGCAGGGCCTTGGCGACGGAGCCGAGGAGGTCGCCCCCGGCCTGTTCGGACAGCCCCGTCTTCTCCGACCGTTCCGCCGCTTTCGCCGCATTCCAGTTGGCGTCGAGCTGCGCGAGGTTCAGGCGCTCGGGACCGTCCGCCAGCAACGACCCATCCGCCTCGAACACATGCGGATGCCGCCGGATCAGCTTGGCGCAGATCGTCCGGACCACGTCGTCGAAGGCGAAGCTCCCGGCCTCCTCGGCGACCCGCGCCTGGAACACGACTTGAAGCAGGAGGTCGCCGAGTTCCCCCTGGAGATCGGCGAGATCGCCGCGTTCGATGGCGTCCACCACCTCGTAGGCTTCCTCCAGCGTGTAAGGCGCAAGGGTTTCGAGGGTCTGGACCTGGTCCCAGGCGCAGCCCCGTTCGGGATCGCGCAAGGCCGCCATCAATCGCAGCAGGGTCTCGATCGGGGCTTCGGATGTCACGGGTTCACCATGCTGGAGAAAGTCAGGAAGGGGGAAGGGCGTAGGTCCGAGCTAGAGCTGCGCCCGACCACGTTGGGTCGGGGCACACCTCTAGGCCTTTGTTGTGCCGCGCTGTTATTCGCCGAACCGGCATCCACTTCGGCGGAGAGCGCTCTAGGCCACGGTTAGGCCAACCGGTGGCGTCCTCTCAAGCCGGTGTCGCAGGAGGCACGATCCACCCTCGTCTGTGCCGTACCTGTGGACCGGGAGAGGAGGAATTCTGGAAATTCCAAGATATCGATCAAAAAACCGTGCCGTCCGCTAAAGCGAACGACCCGCAGACCCCTTAGGAAAGATATCAGTGACTTCTTTTTAGAGAGTCAGTTCAGCAAGTTATATGGAGCGGCGAATTCGCGTGGTTTCCCCGTAGTTTGAGACCCTTTCGCGTATCGAACTCTGCGCGCGGACGTATCGAACTCTGCGTGGCTGCGTATCGGATTCTGCGCTGTCGCGGCCCCGGTCCGTATGGGATTCTGCGCCGATCCGTATGGAATTCTGCGGGGAGAACGGGGTTTGCCGGTGAAGTATGGGGATAGAACGGAATTCCGGCCCGTATCGAACTCTGCGTAGACCTCGGAAGGGCTTGAGGTGCGGTCTCTTCCGGCGACGGGATCGCCGCACGGATGCGGCCCATCCCCCGGCGGCGCGGTTCCGTGGCCGAGCCCTTGGGCCGACTCCGTGGATTGTCGGGATAAGATCCGGCCCCGGCGACTCCTGGCCTCGAAATCGTGCGATGGCGGGAGTTCAGTGACCAGAGCCGCCGGTATCGATGACAGCCATGGGGATCGAGGAGAAGCTCGCCCAGATCCGTGATCCCGACTTCCTGGAGGAGGTCGAGGCCGGCCGCGGCAGCTTCCTGTTCGGAAGCATCGTCGAGCATATCCTCCATCGGCAGCGTGCCCGCGACGCCGAGGCGGCGAGCCTGCGCGAGGCCGCCGACATGCGCGGCGCCATGCCCCGCGACCGGCGCCGGCGCGACATGGTGCGCGAGGTCATCGAGAACGAACCGACCCTGCCGGAGAACCTGCAGCACATCCACAGCGTGCTGGCCCTGTGCGGCCTGCCCTATCGCGATCCGGGCGATGCCCGCGAGTTCTTCCGGGAATACGGCCGCAATTCCCTCAGCCTGCTGGCCGGCCGCCTCAAGAACCCGGTCAATGGCGAGATGGAGTTCCAGGGCCTGCCCTACGGCCCCAAGGCCCGCCTCGTCCTGCTGCATCTCTGCACCGAGGCGGTGCGCCAGCGCAGCCCCACCATCACGGTGGCGGACAGCCTGTCGGGCTTCATGAAGGAGATGGGATTTTCCGTCACAGGCGGCGAGCGCGGCACGATCCGTCAGTTCAAGGAACAGCTCAACCGGCTCGCCGCCTGCACCCTGCAGATCGGCCTCTGGGACGGCAGCGACAAGGCCAGCACCCTCAACGTGCCGCCCTTCCGCCAGCTCGACCTCTGGCTCTCGCACGGATCGGGGGAGGGGCAGGTCTGGTCGAAGACCGTCCAGTTCCACCAGGATTTCTACGACAACTTGATCCAGCACGCTCTGCCGGTGGATATCCGCGCCGCCCGCGCCTTCGCCGGCTCGGCCCGCAAGCTCGATCTCCTGTTCTGGCTCGGCTACCGCCTGCGCGTCCTGCAGCGCCCGCTGCGGCTGACCTGGGCCAACCTGCACAGCCAGTTCGGTGCCGACAATGCCAGCATCCGCAGCTTCCGGCAGGCGTTCAAGGCCGATCTCGCCCATATGCAGGAGGTCTTCCCGAAACTGCCCGTCTCCCTCGACGAGGCCGGCATGATGCTCCAGCCCGCCCATCCGAGCGCCCTGCTGGTGCCGCCCAGGCTCGGCGGGGCGAAGGCGGGCGCATCCAAGGCCGGTGCGGCACGGCGCGCCCTCGCGGGCTGAGGAATATTCCATTCCGGTACGCCTTCTGCTAGATATTCCACAGTTGGAATATTCCAGAGGTGCCACCATGTTCCTGACGGAAGCCGAGGCCGAGGCGCGCCTCTCCGACCTTTATCGTGAACGCTCCCGGATCGAGCGGGCCATCGCCGACCTCACGCTCTTCCTCGATATCGGCCGCCGGATATCCGTGCCCGCCCGAGGGGCAGGGGATGAGCGGCGGGATCCGGCCCCGGTCGCCCCGTCGCCGGATTCGGCAAGCGAGGAGCCTGCGGGCGAATCCGGCGGCGACCGGTCGCAGGCCCGGCGCGAGGGCCGTCTCCTCATGGAGGCGGCTTCCGAGATCCTCGAGGAGGCGGGCCGGCCCCTCCATGCCGCCGAGATCCTGGAGGGCCTGACCCTGCGCGGCCTGTCGGTCCCCGGCATCGACCCGGTGGCGGCCCTCAACACCCGGCTTTGGAAGCGCTCGGGACCCGACGGTCCGTTCCAGCGCCTTGGCGACGCGGTCTATGCCCTCGCCGCCGGGCCTGACGACGCATGAGGCTCAGAACCCCCCGTTCCGGGTGATCCCCGCGATGATCGTTTCGCGGGCGGCGCGCGAGGCGGCGAATCGCGCGCCGGCGGCCGCGACCACCTCCGGCGAGGCCGTGCCGGGATGGCCCGCCGAGAAGGGCGGGGCCGGCGCGTATTCGAGGGCCAGCTGGATCGTCTCGGCTTCCGTCCGGCCCGCGAGCTCGGCCACCGCCGCGAGGGCGAAATCGAGGCCGGCGGTGACGCCGCCCCCGGTGATGATCCGTCCGTCGCGCACGATCCGCTCGTCGACGGGAATCGCCCCGAAGGCCGCCAAGAGGTCGAGGGCGCCCCAATGGGTCGTCGCGCGCTTTCCCCTCAGCAGCCCTGCCGCCCCGAGAATGAGGGCGCCGGTGCAGACCGAGGTGACGAGGATCGGCCGCTCGGCTTGGGCGCGCACGAAATCGAGCACGGGCGCGTGCGTCATCAGGGCGTTCACGCCGATCCCGCCCGGAATGCACAGGAGGTCGAGGGGCGGGCAGGCGGTAAGATCCGTCGTGGGCGTCAGCGGCAACCCGGTGGCGCTGACCACGGTGGCGCGGTCGAGGCCGACGAGGTGGACGCGCGCGCCGGGCAGCGAGGCGAAGACCTCATAGGGTGCGGTGAGGTCGAGCTGCTGCACGCCCTCGAAGGTCAGGAGGCCGATCTCGAAGCGGATCTTGGTCTGGGGCATGGCAGGGGTCTCCGGGAGGGGGCGGCGACGGAAAGGCCGCGGCTGGACAGGACCGACGATACCGGCGCAGGCTGCCGGCCGACATGACCAAAACCCCTCGTATCCTGCCAAACCACCCGCTTCTGGAGCCGCCCCTCGCCGGGGCGATCATCACCGTGGCGATCCTGGCCTATCCCGGGGTGCAGCTCCTCGATGTCGCCGGTCCGCTCCAGGTCTTCGCCACCGCCAACGACCTTTTCGTCGACGCCGGCCGGCCATCCCCTTATCGCGTCGGCGTCGTCGCCGAGCGTGCCGGCTCCGTCGCCACCTCCTCGGGTCTCGTACTGACCGCCGAGGGTCTGGTCCCGGATTCCGCCTCCATCGACACGCTGATCGTCGCCGGCGGGCGAGGGGTCCAGGCCCAGATCGACAATGCCGAGCTTCGGGGCTGGCTGAGCGAGCGGGCCGCCCGGTCGCGTCGCGTCGCCTCGGTCTGCACCGGGGCCTTCCTCCTCGGGGCGGCGGGCCTCCTCGACGGCCGCCGCGTGGTCACCCACTGGACCCGTTGCGACGCCCTGCGGGCTCTCTATCCGGCGGCAAGGGTCGAGGCCGACCCGATCTTCATCCGCGACGGCGCGCTCTGGACCTCGGCCGGGGTCACCGCCGGCATCGATCTCGCCCTGGCCCTGGTGGAGGCCGATCTCGGGCGGGAGACGTCCCTGGCCGTGGCGCGGCACCTCGTCGTGTTCCTCAAGCGCCCCGGCGGGCAGGCCCAGTTCAGCGCCGCCCTTTCGCTCCAGGGCGGCGACGATCGGTTCGGCCGCCTCCATGCCTGGATCGGCGAGAACCTCGCCGCCGATCTGACGATTCCCGCCTTGGCCGACCGGGCCGGGATGAGCCCGCGCAGTTTCGCCCGACATTACCGCGCCGCGACGGGCCGCAGCCCGGCCGAGGCGATGGAGGGCATCCGTTTCGAGGCCGCCCGCCGGCTGCTGGAGGAGACCGACCTGCCGCTGAAGCGCATCGCCGAACGCTGTGGTTTCGGCGCGGAGGAGACCCTGCGCCGGGTCTTCCTGCGCCGGATCGCGACGACGCCCGGCGATTACCGCCGTCGTTTCGCTGCTTTTGCGTGATCCTGGCAGCGCTCCTCCGATGTGGGCGAATTTGACTTTCCCGGCCGCATCATCGACACCGCCGCCCGTCGCGGCATCGACCGATCGTCAAGGGCTGCCCGTCGGCCCGGAGCCGCCCCATGTCCGCCCCACTGCGTTCCGTCTCATGAGAACCGCCGATGCCGGACATGCCGTCCCGCCCGGCGCCGAAGCGGGCGCCCTCGACAGGCTGATCGAGGCGGCCTCGGCGAGCCATGCCCGCGCCTGCGCCCTGCTCCTGGCTCTCTGCCTCGTCTGTTTCCTGCCGGGCTTCGTCTCGCTCCAGCCGATGGACCGCGACGAGCCGCGCTTCGCCCAGGCCTCGAAGCAGATGATCGAGACCGGCGACATCGTCGACATCCGCTTCCAGGGCGAGGCGCGCCACAAGAAGCCGGTGGGGATCTACTGGGTGCAGGCCGCGGTGGTGAAGGGGGCCGAGGCCCTGGGGGTCGACCGCGCCCGCACCACCATCGCGCTCTACCGCGTGCCCTCGCTGATCGGCGCGCTGCTGGCGAGCCTGTTCACCTATTGGGCGGCCCTCGCCTTCCTGTCGCGCCGGGGCGCGCTCGTCGCCGCCGCCCTGTTCTCGGCCTGCATCATGATCTCGGCGGAGGCGCGCCTCGCCAAGACGGACGCCCTCCTCACCGCCTGCTCGGTCGCCGCGATGGGCGCGCTGGCGCGGGTCTGGCTCGGCCGGATCACGCCCAGACGGATGCGGGGCCGGCCCGATCTCACGACCGTGCTGGTGTTCTGGCTGGCCATGGCGATCGGCATCCTGATCAAGGGGCCGATGGTGCCGCTCTTCGTCGGGCTCGCCGCGCTCGCGCTGTCGCTGAAGGAGCGGTCCGGCCGCTGGCTCATGGACCTGCGTCCCGGCCTCGGCCTCGGGCTGACCCTGGCCATCGTCGCCCCCTGGTTCGTCGCCATCGCGTGGAAGAGCGGCGGCGCGTTCTTCGGCGAGGCGGTGGGTCGCGACATGCTCGGCAAGGTGGGGGGAGCCGCCGAGAAGCACGGCGCGCCGCCCGGCACCTATCTGGCGGTGTTCTTCGCTACCTTCTGGCCGGGAGCCGCCTTCGCGGCGCTGAGCGCGCCCTTCGCCTTCGCCAACCGGCGCGACGATGCGATCGCGTTCCTCCTCGCCTGGATCGTGCCCGCCTGGATCCTGTTCGAGGCGGTGCCGACCAAGCTGCCGCATTACGTCCTGCCGCTGATGCCGGCCGTGGCGATCCTCACCCTCCTGGCCGTGGGGCGCGGCGCCCTCGATCCGGGCCGGCGGGGAGCCAGGGCCGTGGCCGCCCTGGTGGTGCTGATCCCGGTCGGCCTGACCCTCGGCCTCGTCGGCGTGGCCTGGACCTTCGACCACGTGATCCCCGTCGCCGGGCTGCCGCTGCTGCTGGCCTCCTGCGCCGCCGCGATCCTCGCTGTCGTGCTGTTCGCCCGCCGCCTGCCCGAACGGGCGCTGGCCTGCGCCATCCTGGCCTCGGCCCTGCTCTCGCCGGCGGTATTCGGCCTGACCCAGCCGGTGCTCGCGGCGCTGAAGGTCTCGCCGCGCCTTGCCGCCCTCCGCGACGGGCTGCCCTGCGCCGCCCCGAAGGTCGCCAGCCTCGGCTACCGCGAGCCGAGCCTCGTCTTCCTCATCGGGACGGACCTCGCCATGCTGAATACCGGGGCCGAGGCGGCGGAGTTCCTGGCAGGGGGCGGCTGCCGCCTCGTCTTCGTCACCGAGCCGTTCCTGGACGAGTTCCGGCGGGCGGAGACACGCGCTAAGGATACCCCCGTCAAGGCTGCCCCGGTCGGCCGGGTCTCCGGCTTCAACATCAACAGCGGCCGGCGGATCGACCTCTCGGCCTATGCGGTGACCCCGTGACCCAAACCGACACAGCCCCCTCTACCCGCCTGTCCATCGTCGTCCCGGTGAAGAACGAGGCCGGCAATGTCGAGAGCCTCGTCACCGAGATCGAGCGCGCCTGCTCGGCCCTGGTCCCGTTCGAGGTGATCTATGTGGATGACGGCTCCACCGACTCCACCGGGGCGGTCCTTGGCGATCTGCGCCGTACCCGGCCCTGGCTGCGCGTGGTCCGCCATGCCCGCAGCGGCGGGCAATCGGCCGCGATCCGCAGCGGCGTCGCCGTGGCGCGGGGCGCCCTCATTGCCACCCTCGATGGCGACGGCCAGAACGATCCGGCCTTCATCCCCGCCCTGGTGGCAGCGTTGGAGGAGGGCGGCCGGAGCACGGGCCTGGCCCAGGGCCAGCGCGTCGGCCGCAAGGACGGGCGCCTGAAGACCCTCCAATCGCGCATCGCCAACGGCGTGCGCGGCCGCATCCTCAAGGACGACACCCGCGATACCGGCTGCGGCATGAAGGTGTTCCGGCGCGAGGTCTACCGGGCGCTGCCCTATTTCGATGCGCTGCACCGCTTCATGCCGGCCCTCGTCGCCCGCGAGGGCTACCGCGTGGTCCATGCCGACGTGGTCGACCGGCCGCGCTTCACCGGGCGTTCCAATTACGGCCTGTTCGACCGGCTCTGGGTGGGCCTCCTCGATCTCGCGGGGGTGTGGTGGCTGATCCGCCGCAAGCGGCCCTCGCCCGAGGCGGTGGAGATCTAGACCTTTGTCGTGCCAAGCTCTTTTTTCGCCGAACCGGCATCCACTTCGGCGCAGGGCGCTCTCGTGACCGGTGGGGAGGCCTGAACCCATGCTGATGCAGCTTTCGGAAGACCTGAGCGGCTACGCCTACGACATCTTCGTCACCAAGTTCGACGGCTGGCTCGTCTTCGGCATCCTGGCCCAGGTCGTGTTCGGTGCCCGCTTCATCCTGCAATGGCTGGCGAGCGAGAAGGCTGGCCGCAGCGTCATGCCGCTCTCGTTCTGGTTCCTCTCCATCGCGGGCGGGCTGATGACCCTGGTCTACGGGCTGGTGCGGCGCGAGCCGGTCATCATCTTCGGACAGGCCCTCTCGACGGGCATCTATCTCCGCAACGTCGCGCTGATCCTGAAGGAAAAGCGCCGGAAGTCCGGGGCGGATCCCGTTCCGTGACGTTCTCGGCATGACTCCCCCGACGATTCCGCTGCCGGATTTCTTCGACGATCTCGACGCCAGCCTGGCGCATCTCTGGCAGCTTCTGGAGGACGGGCCGAGGCTGCGCCGCAACGCCTTCCACATGCCGGCCCTCGCCACGGTGGATTCCGACGGCTGCCCGCAGGTCCGCACCATCGTCCTGCGCGAGGCCGACCGGCGGACCGGGATCCTGCGCTTCCATTGCGACCGCCGGTCCCGTAAGGCCGCCGAGATCGCCGCCTCCGGCCGGGCCGCGCTGCACGGTTACGATTCGGCGAGCAAGGTCCAGATCCGGGTCTCGGGCCCGGCCACGCTCCATACCGACGATGCCCTGGCGGATGCCGCCTGGGACGGATCGATGGCGATGAGCCGGGTCTGCTACGGCGTGGCACCGGGGCCCGGCACCGAACTCGCCTCGGGCGAGGGCTATTCCCTGCCGGAGACCGACGCGGCCATCGCACTCGGCCGGCCGAATTTCTGCGCGGTTCAGGTGAGCGCCACCCGGCTCGAATTCCTGTTCCTCGACCGGCGGGGACACCGGCGCGCCGCCTGGAAGCGGGACGGCGACGGCTGGGCGGGGACCTGGCTGGCGCCGTGAAAGCCCCTTTTTCTGTTTTGGAAACCCCCTCACGATCGTCATCCGCCGTCATTCCGGGGCCGCGTAGCGGAGCCCGGAATCCAGAAGCGACGACAGCGCAAGGCGATGCACCGGCAGCGGCTCTGGATCCCGGGCTCGCCTTTGGCGACCCGGGATGACGGTGCGCCGTGTCTTACGAAGAGCGCCTCACATCGCTGCGCGTAACCGCGAAAACCCGGCATCGAGATCGGCCTGCAAATCCGAAATCTCCTCGAGGCCGATATGGAAGCGCAAACCCGGTCCGCCCGGCTCCCAGCGCGTGGCGGTGCGGTAGGTCCGGCAATCGAACGGGATGACGAGGCTCTCGAAGCCGCCCCAGGAAAAGCCCATCCCGAACAATTCGAGCCCGTCGAGCATCGCCGCCACGGCGTTCGCCGGCGCCGGTTTGAGGACCACGCCGAACAGGCCGGACGACCCGGAGAAGTCCCGCTTCCAGATGGCGTGGCCGGGATCCTCCGGCAGGGCCGGATGGAGCACCCGCAGCACTTCCGGCCGCGCCTGCAGCCAGCGCGCCATGGCGAGGCCCTGGCGCTCGTGCTCGCGCAGGCGCAGGTTCATGGTGCGCAGGCCGCGCAGCGCCAGGAACGCATCCTCCGGCCCGGCGCACATGGCGAAATGCTCGAAGGTGCGGTGGAGCGCCGGCCAGTATCGTTCGTTGGCCGAGGTGAGGCCGAGGAGCAGGTCCGAGCCGCCGCTGAGATATTTGGTTCCCGCCTCCACGGCGATGTCGACGCCCCGCTCATGCGGCGGGAAGAACAGCGGCGTCGCCCAGGTATTGTCCATGATGACGGCAGCGCCATGCGCATGGGCGACCTCCGCGATGGCCGGCACGTCCTGCATCTCGAAGCTCTGCGAGCCCGGCGCCTCCACCAGCACCGCCTTGGTGTTCGTTTGCATCAGAGCGCCGATGCCGGCGCCGACGAGGGGATCGTAATAGGTCACCTCCACGCCGAAGCGCTTCAGCACGCCGTCGCAGAAGATGCGGGTGGGGCGGTAGGCACTGTCGGTGACGAGGAGATGGTCGCCCGCGCTCACCACGCTCATCAGGGCGACCGTGAGGGCGGCCAGGCCCGAGGGTGTCAGCACCGTACCCGCCGCCCCGGCGAGCTCGCTCCAGGCCTGGGTGAGCGAATCCATCGTCGGCGAGCCGCTGGTGCCGTAATCATAGCGCCCGCGCCGGTGCTGCAGGTCGTCATAGGTCGGGAACAGCACCGTCGAGCCGCGATAGATCGGCGTGTTGACGAAGCCATGCTGCGCGGACGGATCGCGCCCCGCATGGACGAGGCGTGTGGCCGGGCCGAAGCGGGCGGGATCGCGGGGAGGGGTGTTCGACATGGAAACCCGTATGCGGGGAGGGCGGTTGCGCCGCAACCTCAGCCTCGCCTGTGCAATGGCGTCAAGCGGAAGCCCTTGACCGGGCCTGCCGATCCTTTGCAATGCGCGGGTATGATCAACGGTCTCCCGGCATCGTCGACGCCTCATCCGACCCGTTCACCTCATCCTGAGGTGACGCCGCGCAGCGGCGGCCTCGAAGGAGGCCTCCAGATCGCGCGATGCTGGCTGGAGGCCTCCTTCGAGGCCGCTTCGCAGCACCTCAGGATGAGGTTTTGGGTCGGGGGGATCATGCTGTTCTGCCTTACTCCCGCCCTCGCCCAGAACGGTTCCGCCCAAGGCACCCTCGCTCAGGTCAAGGCGCGGGGGCATCTCGTCTGCGGCGTCAGCGGCGGGGTCGCGGGGTTCAGCATTCCGGACAGCCAGGGCCAGTGGCGCGGGCTCGACGTGGATTTCTGCCGGGCGCTGGCGGCGGCGATCTTCGACGATCCGGCCAAGGTGCGGTTCATCCCGCAATCCTCGGCCGCGCGCTTCACCGCCCTGCAATCGGGCGAGATCGACGTCCTGTCGCGCAACACCACCTGGACCCTGTCCCGCGACACCGCCGCCATGAACTTTCCGGTCATCACCTTCTATGACGGGCAGGGGTTCCTGGTGCGAAAGTCCCTCGCCATCACGTCGGTGAAACAGCTCGACCGGGCGACGATCTGCCTGCAGCAGGGCACCACCACCGAGCTCAACCTCGCCGATTGGTTCCGCACGCGGGGGCTGACCTACAAGGTCGTCACCTTCGCCAATAGCGAGCAGACGCTGGGCGCCTACGAATCCGGCCGCTGCGACGCCTATTCCACCGACAAATCCTCCCTCTACGGCGAGCGCCTGAAGACGGCGCATCCGGACGAGCACGTCATCCTCGACGAGGCGATCTCGAAGGAGCCGTTCGCCCCCGGCGTGCGTCAGGGCGACGATCAGTGGCGCGATCTCGTCGCCTGGACCCATTACGCCATGATCGACGCCGAGGAGGCGGGGATCGGTCAGGCCAATGTCGAGGAGATGCGCCGATCGGCGCTCAGCCCCGACGCGAAGCGCATTCTCGGCCTCGAGGGCAAATACGGCGAGGGCCTCGGTCTCACCACCGATTGGGCCTACCGGATCGTCCGCCATGTGGGCAATTACGGCGATTCCTTCGAGCGCAATGTCGGCGCGCAGACACCGCTGAAGATCCCGCGCGGCCTGAATGGCCTCTGGAACCAGGGCGGCCTGCAATACGGGCCTCCGATCCGGTGAGGGGCGTGAAGCAGTCCTCCTCTCCCCGCTTGCGGGGAGAGGGTTTCGGCCCCCTCGCAGGGGCCGAAACGAGGCGGCAGCCGAGGGTGAGGGGGGGGCTTCGGACGAGCCTCTTCCGGGGGCTCCCCCTCACCCTCGCTGCGGCTGACGCCTTCGCTTGCCGCAGGGACGACGAGGTCCCCGCGGCCCTCTCCCCGCCCAGCGGGGAGAGGGGATGGCGCGCGGTTTCCTCGTTCAACGGGGGGCGGCTCCATGCTTGAATCCCGAAAGACCTCCCTGCGTGCCCTCGCGCTCCAGATCCTCCTGGCGCTCGCCGTCGCCGGCCTCGTCTATCTCGCTGCCGGCAATGCCGCGCAGAAGCTCGCGAAACAGGGCATCGTCGCCGGGTTCGGCTTCCTGTCGCGCAATGCCGGGTTCGACATCAGCCAGCGGCTGATCCCCTACGCGGCGGCGACCTCGACCTATCTCGATGCGTTCTTCGTCGGGCTCTGCAACACGCTGCTCGCCGCGGCGCTGGGCATCGTCCTCGCCACGCTGATCGGCTTCGTGGTGGGCATCGCCCGGCTGTCGCCGAACCTCCTCGCGCGCGGGCTGGCCTCCGCCTATGTGGAGGCGGTCCGCAACGTGCCGCTGCTGCTGCAACTCCTCGTCTGGTACGTGGCCGTGCGGGTGGCCCTGCCCTCGGCCGAGGCTCCCGCGAGCCTGGGGGGCGCCTTCGTCTCGCAGCGTGGTCTCGTTCTGCCGAGCCCCGAATTCTCAGGCGCCGCCTGGCTGGTGCCGATCGCTTTCCTCGCCGGCATTGCCGCCCTGTCGCTCCTGCGACGGCGGGCGCGCCGCGCAGCCGAGACCGGCCTGCCTCCGGTCCGGGCCTGGCTGCCGGGGCTCGCCCTCACGATCCTCCTGCCGGGTCTCGCCTGGATCGGGCTGGCGCTGGCCGGCCATCCGGTCGCGGTCGATTGGCCGGCGCGCGGCCCCTACGATGTCGAGGGCGGGTTACCGATCCTGCCGGAATTCGCCGCCCTGGTCCTCGGGCTCTCCACCTATACCGCCGCCTTCATCGCCGAGATCGTGCGGGCCGGCCTCTCCAGCGTGGCGCGGGGGCAGGGGGAGGCGGCCTCCGCCCTGGGATTGAACCGGGGCCAGAGCTTGCGTCTCGTGGTGGTCCCGCAGGCGATGCGGGCGATCGTGCCGCCGCTCACCAGCCAGTATCTCAACGTCACCAAGAACTCGTCGCTGGCGGTGCTGATCGGCTATCCCGACCTCGTCCACGTCTTCATGGGCACCGTGCTCAACCAGACCAACCAGGCGGTGGAGGTGGTGGCGATCACCATGGCGGTCTACCTCACGCTCAGCCTCGCCACGGCCTTCCTGATGAACCTCTACAATCGCCGCGTGACCAGGGTGGAGCGCTGAGGATGGAGCGATTCGTCCGCGCCGATCTCGTCGCCTCGCGCCCGCCGCCCGCCACCGTCGGCGGACCGCTGGGCTGGCTGCGCCGGAACCTGTTCTCGAGCTTCGCCAACGGGCTCACCACCCTGGTGATCCTGGGATTGCTCGCCTGGCTGCTGCCCATCGCGATCCGCTTCCTCGTCATCGATGCGGTCTGGACCGGCGCATCGGGCGATGCCTGCCGGCCGGAAGTGGCGGGGCGGCCAGTCGGGGCCTGCTGGGCCTTCATCGCCGACAAGATCAACTACCTCGCCTATGGCTCCTACCCCGCCGCCGAGCGCTGGCGCCCGAACTTCGCCGTCGCGCTGCTGGCCTTCGCCGCCGGATGGATGCTCTGGCTCGGGGCGCCCCGGCGCGATCTCGGCGCGCTCTTCGCCTTCCTGATCTTCCCGGTCCTGGCCTACCTGCTCCTCTCCGGCGCACCGTCCCTCGGGCTGAAGACCGTCGCGACGGGGTTGTGGGGCGGCTTCCTCGTCACCGTGGTGGTGGCTACGGTGGGCATCGTCGTCTCCCTGCCGCTCGGCATCCTGCTGGCGCTGGGGCGGCGCTCGACCATGCCGGTGGTGCGCGTGCTCTCCACCGCCTTCATCGAGTTCTGGCGTGGCGTGCCGCTGATCACGGTGCTGTTCATGGCCAACGTGATGCTGCCGCTGTTCCTGCCCGGCGACATCACCGTGGACCGCTTGCTGCGGCCGCTCGTCGGCATCGCGCTCTTCGCCTCCGCCTACATGGCCGAGGTGGTGCGCGGCGGGCTGCAGACCGTGCCGAAGGGGCAGGCCGAAGCGGCGGCGGCGCTCGGCCTCGGCCGGGGCCAGGCGCTGCGCCTCGTCATCCTGCCCCAGGCCCTGAAGGTGGCTCTGCCCGGCATCGTCAACACGATGATCGGCCTGTTCAAGGACACCACCCTGGTCTCCATCGTCGGCATCAGCGATTTCATCCGCGTGCTGGAAGCCTCGCGCGCCGATCCGCGCTGGTCGGCTGCCACCATCCCGGCCACCGCCTACATCTTCGCCGCCCTCGTCTATTTCGCCGTCTGCTTCGGCATGGCGCGCTATGCCGGATTCATCGAGCGCCGCCTCGCGGCGGGGGAGAGACGATGACGAGTGAATCCTTGAAGGCACCGCAGACCTCCCCCGCCGTCGCGCTCTCCGGCGTCAACAAGTGGTTCGGCGCCCACCACGTCCTGCGCGACGTCGACCTCACGGTGGCGAAGGCCGAGAAGATCGTGATCTGCGGCCCCTCGGGCTCGGGCAAATCGACCCTGATCCGCTGCGTCAACGGGCTCGAGGCGCATCAGCAGGGCACGATCCGGGTGGACGGGATCGAACTCACCGGCGCGCAGGCGAGCGTGGACGCCGTGCGCCGCGAGGTCGGCATGGTGTTCCAGCACTTCAACCTGTTCGCCCATCTCACCGTGCTGGAGAACTGCACCCTGGCCCCCATCCACGTGAAGCGGATGGGCCGGGCGGCGGCCGAGAAACTGGCGATGGGCTATCTCGAACGCGTCCGCATCCCGCAGCTGGCGGGGAAGTTTCCCGGCCAGCTCTCGGGCGGGCAGCAGCAGCGGGTGGCGATCGCCCGCGCTTTGTGCATGAGCCCGAAGGTGATGCTGTTCGACGAGCCGACCTCGGCCCTCGACCCGGAAATGGTGAAGGAGGTCCTCGACACCATGGCCGAGCTGGCGCGCGGCGGCATGACCATGCTCTGCGTCACCCACGAGATGGGCTTCGCCCGCGAGATCGCCGACCGCGTGGTGTTCATGGACGAGGGCCAGATCATCGAGACCGCTCCGCCGGCCGATTTCTTCGACAGGCCCCGGCATTCCCGGACACAAGCCTTCCTCAGCCAGATCCTGTGACCGCCTTCCGCCAGCGACATGAGAAAGGGTCAGAAAATGGCACGGTCCGGCCGCCCGCCGATGCTCGGGTTCGTTAACGGCCTTGGTTTAAAACCGGTGATCAAGGTGTTGAGTATTTGTAGAAAGCGTATCGCGTGCGTATCTTGCGCTTCCTCGTCATCGGCAGCGTCTTTGGGCTGAGCATCCTGGCGATCGGATTCGTCAGCGCCGACCGGCTGGCCCATCTTCCGGCGGCGCCCGCGCCACAGATGGTGCAGGCTCCGATCGTGAGCGAGCCTCAGGATACCGGCTCGATCCCGACCCTGCTCCAGCCGGGCGTCCTCTCCACCACAGGCCCGGTGGCCCCCCGTCCGACGGGCGCGAAGCCCGCCTCGGCGAAGCCCTCCGCCTCCTCGGCGGGCAAGCCCCCGGTGACCAAGACCGCTTCCGCGAAACCCGTCCCGGCCAAGCCGAAGGCCACGGACGGCTTCGACACCGAACGCCTCAACGCCCTCCTGCGCGGCGACCCGATCACCCCGCCACGGCGGTGATCGGGGGCCGCCCGTTCCTCGGGAGGCGGAGCGAGGTGTGAAGCGGCCGGCAGCAATTCGGGTCGGTTAAGCGGCTCGCCACCCATCTCGAGCCGCCGATGGTTTTTGGAAGGCCTCTTATTCGAATTCGACCTTTCGTTGAGCTTGCGGTCCGGGCGGTCTATGCACGGACCCCATGGACCTTCAAGCTTCCCCGAGTCGATCCGTGGCTCCCCTCGCCTGCAACCTGCAGCCTCTCCGGAAGGCGGCGCCGTTCCTGCCCATGAGCCGCGCCGAGATGGACGCGCTCGGGTGGGATGCCTGCGACATCGTCCTGGTGACGGGGGACGCCTATGTCGATCATCCGAGCTTTGGTATGGCGATCATCGGCCGGCTCCTCGAATCGCAAGGGTTCCGGGTCGGCATCATCGCGCAGCCCGACTGGCAATCGGCGGAGCCGTTCAGGGCGCTCGGTCGGCCGAATGTGTTCTTCGGCGTCACCGGCGGCAATCTCGATTCGATGGTGAACCGCTACACGGCGGACCGTCGCCTGCGAAGCGACGACGCCTACACGGCGGGCGGACAAGGCGGCGCCCGCCCGGACCGCTCGACCATCGTCTACACGCAGCGCTGCCGCGAGGCCTACAAGGACGTGCCGATCGTCCTCGGCGGCATTGAGGCGTCCCTGCGCCGCATCGCCCATTACGATTACTGGTCCGACAAGGTGCGCCGCTCGATCCTGGCGGACGCGAAGGCCGACCTTCTGCTCTACGGCAATGCCGAGCGCGCCGTGGTCGAGGTGGCGAACCGCCTCGCGGCCGGCGCGGCACCGCACGAACTCGACTCCGTCCGGGGCGTCGCCCTGTTCCGCCGCGTGCCCGAGCATTACACCGAGCTGCCCGCCGACGATCTCGATTCGGCCGACGAGGCCGCCTCCCGCCGCCCCGGCGAGACCGTGATCCGGCTCCCCGCCTATGACGAGGTCAAGGACGACAAGGAGGCCTATGCCCGCGCCTCGCGGGTGCTGCACCGGGAGGCCAATCCCGGCAACGCCCGCCCCCTCGTCCAGCGCCACGGCGACCGTGACCTGTGGCTGAACCCGCCGCCGATCCCGCTCTCCAGCGACGAAATGGATGCGGTCTACGACCTGCCCTACGCCCGCGCCCCCCATCCCTCCTACGGCGATGCGAAGATCCCCGCCTGGGACATGATCAAGTTCTCGGTGACGATCATGCGCGGCTGCTTTGGCGGCTGCACCTTCTGCTCCATCACCGAGCACGAGGGCCGCGTCATCCAGAACCGTTCGGAAGGCTCGATCCTGCGCGAGATCGAGCTGATCCGCGACAAGACGCCGGGCTTCACGGGCGTGATCTCGGACGTTGGTGGACCCACGGCCAACATGTACCGGATGGCGTGCAAGGACCCGAAGATCGAGGCGGCGTGCCGCCTGCCGTCCTGCGTCTTCCCGGACATCTGCCCGAACCTCAACACCTCGCACGACGACCTGATCCGCCTCTATCGCAAGGTCCGCGAGGTGGAGGGCGTGAAGAAGGTGATGGTCGCTTCCGGCGTGCGCTACGACCTCGCGGTCCGAAGCCCCGAATACGTCGAGGAGCTCGTGACCCATCACGTCGGCGGCCGTCTCAAGATCGCGCCCGAGCACACCGAGCGCGGCCCCCTCGACCTGATGATGAAGCCGGGGATCGGCACCTACGACCGCTTCAAGGAGATGTTCGACGCCGCCGCCAAGAAGGCCGGCAAGAAATACTACCTGATCCCGTATTTCATCGCGGCGCATCCGGGCACGACCGACGAGGACATGATGAACCTCGCCGTCTGGCTCAAGAAGAACGACTATCGCGCCGATCAGGTCCAGACGTTCCTGCCCTCGCCCATGGCGACGGCCACGACCATGTATCACACCGAGATCAATCCGCTGCAGGGCGTGCGGCGCGGCGGCAGCGAGCCGGTCGACGCGATCAAGGGGATGCGGCAGCGCCGGCTGCACAAGGCGTTCCTGCGCTATCACGACCCCGAGAACTGGCCCATCTTGCGCGAGGCGCTGCGGGCCATGGGCCGCGCCGATCTCATCGGGCCGAGGCCGGACCAGCTGATTCCGTCCTCGCAGCCGCCGGGAACGGGGCTCGGTGCCGGCAAGGGACAGGGCCAGCCGCGCCCCATGCGCCATCCGGGCGCGCCGCGTTTCACCACGAAGGGCGTGCCGCTGAGGAAGTGACGGTCTCGTGCGTTCGGCAACTGAAGGCTTCCAGGGGTCTTTGCCCCGAAGCTGACCTTCCCCGGGGCCGCTAAGGGGCAAAGCGGTCGATGACAGGCGACAGGTTTCGAGCAAGAAACCGCCGCCCTGCCGCTCCCGATCACGGTCATCCCGTCGCGGAACCGAACGGCCTCTCCATCCAGATCGGCTCCCCGATTCCCGACCGGAGCCGTCCCGCGAGACTTGGTGTAACCCCCGTTCCAACCTCGCAAGGGAGGGGAGGAACGTCGTGGGTCTGATCTACGCGCTCGGTGCCTATCTGAGCTGGGGCCTCGTCGTCCCGGTGCATTTCCGGCTGCTCGATGCCGTGCCGGCCGGCAGCATCCTGGCTCATCGCATCGTCTGGTCGAGCGTGCTCGTGGTCGCCCTGCTGGCGATTCTGCGCCGGCGGGTGCGCAACCCGTTTCCCCTGAGGCGGCGCCATCTCCTCCTTGTCGTCTCGGCCGGGCTCATCGCCGTCAACTGGCTGCTCTACCTCGTGGCGGTCCAGTCCGGGCACATGCTCGATGCGAGTCTGGGCTATTTCATCAACCCGCTGATGAGCGTGGCGCTGGGCGCCCTCGTCCTCGGCGAGCGGCTGCGGCCGGTCCAGGCCGTGGCAGTGGGGCTCGCCGCCGCCGGGGTCGTGCTCGCAGTGGTGCTGGCCGGGCACCTGCCCTGGTTGTCCCTGTGCCTCGCCGCCAGCTTCTCGCTCTACGGGCTGGTGCGCAAGGTCGTGGGGGTCGACGCCATGGTGGGCTTTGCCGCCGAGACCTTCCTGCTCCTGCCCCTCGCGGGAATCTACCTCGTCGGCCTCGCCGAGCCTGTGGTGAAGGGCGATCCCGTCCGGCTCGCGCTGCTGCTCCTCACCGGCGTCACCACCGCCCTGCCACTGATCTGGTTCGCCGCCGCCGCCCAGCGCCTCACCCTCTCCACCCTCGGGCTGATGCAATACCTCGCCCCTTCCTGCCTGTTGGGGCTCAGCGTCCTCGTCTATGGCGAGCGGCTGGAGCCGCATCGACTGGTCCTGTTCATCCTGATCTGGCTGGCGCTCGCCCTCTATGCCGCCGATTCCCTCCGCGCCGCGCGGCGGGCCAAGACGCCGCCGGAACCCGTCGCCGCTGGCCCCGACCGCCCCGGCATGAGATCGTTCTGAGAGAAATTTGGAGGATCCACGAGATTCGGAGGATTCCGATGCGCAACCGCATCACCGACATCGCCGGTATCAGGGTCGGCCACGCCCATGACGCGCGGGTGGCGAGCGGCACCACCGCGATCCTGTTCGACGCCCCGGTGGTGGCCGGGGTGGACGTGCGCGGCGGTGGGCCGGGCACCCGCGAGACCGACCTCCTCGACCCCGAGCGCACGGTGGAACGCATCGACGCTCTGGTCCTCTCCGGCGGCTCGACTTTCGGCCTCGATGCGGGCGCCGGCGTCGTGGCCTGGCTCGCCGAGAGGGGGAGGGGGTTTCCCATTGGCGACATCCGCGTCCCCATCGTGCCCGGCGCGATCCTGTTCGATCTCCTCAACGGAGGCGACAAGGAGTGGGGCCGCGTCTCGCCTTATCGCGACCTCGGCTACGCCGCCGCCGCCGCTGCGTCCGAGGATGTCGCCCTCGGCACCGTCGGCGTGGGCTACGGCGCGCGCACGGCCAACCTCAAGGGCGGCCTCGGCTCGGCTTCCTCCCTGGTGCACGGCACGCCCGCGCGGGTCGGGGCGCTGGTGGCGGTGAACGCCTTCGGCCGGGTCACGGTGGGGGAGGGGCGGCATTTCTGGGCCGCACCCTTCGAGCGGGAGGGGGAGTTCGGCGGTCTCGGCTTCCCCGATCCGATACCGGCCGACGCCTTCACCTGGCCGCGCGAGGCTCTGCCCGGCAGCAGCACGACCCTGGCCATCGTCGCCACCGACGCGGACCTGACCAAGGCTCAGGCCCGCCGCCTCGCGGTGATGGCACAGGACGGCCTGTCGCGGGCGATCCACCCGGTTCATACCCCGCTCGACGGTGATGCGGTCTTCGCGGTCTCCACCGGCCGGATCGCGCTCTCCGACCCCATCACGGACCTCGCCCGCATCGGCGCGGCGGCGGCCGACACGCTCGCCCGTGCGGTGGCGATCGGAATTCACGCAGCGACGAGCCTGCCGGGGCTGGCGATGCCGCCCGCCTGGCAGGACCTGTGGGGCGGGTGAGGTCCCCGGAGGTGGTTCTCGACGCTCCTACAGAACGTAGAAATCGTCCGCCGTCAGCTTGAGGTTCGCGTCGAGTGTGGCGAATTGCACGGCACTCGCACCGCCGTTGCCGTCGGCATCGTACGACACGGCGCCGGTCTTGGAATTGTAGAGGATCCGATGATCGGCATCGGTGGCCTTGGCGCCGATGATGAAGGCGTCGGAGGTGAGATGGCCCTTCGCGAGGGCGGCAAAGACAGGGTGATCGAGCCTGATCCTGTCGTCGGACACGGAAAAGTCGACGATCCGGTCGACGTTCGACACGGCATTCGGCGTGCTATCGAAGACAAAGGTGTCGTGGCCCGAACCGCCCGTCAGAATGTCTTTGCCGAGACCTCCGAAGAGAATGTCGGCTCCATCGCCACCCGACAGGCGGTCGTTTCCCGCAAGACCTCGAAGCGTATCGTTGCCGTCGAGCCCGAGGAGCGTATTCTTGAGCTGGGAGCCCGTGATGAAATCTCTCGACCCCGATCCAGTGACGTTCTCGATGGAAATCAGATCATCCTTTTTTCCCATCAAGTCGTAGCCGGACAATTGCTCCAAGTTTACCCTAATGCCGGTGCCCCATCCGGTTTCGAGAGAATAATCCACCGTATCGATCCCTCGTCCGCCGTCGAGATGATCGGCGCCCGCGAGGCCGGAGAGGATGTTGTTTTCATTGGAGCCGATGATCGTATCGTCGCTTCTCGTTCCCACGACGTCTTGAATGCCGATCAACCTGTCATCCTCAAGCGGGGAGAGGGAGCGTCCAAAGCCGCTCCCATCTGGATTGCCCGCCAGTTCGACGATCACACCCGTCGAGGCCGTGATGTCGTACCGGACCGTGTTGTGGGTTCCGCCGCCGCCGTTGATGATGTCCGCGCCGGCACCGCCGCTGAACGCTTCGTAGGACGCCGTCTTCGATCCCATGAAGGAATCGGCCTTGCCCGTACCGATGATCAACTCGACGTTCTTGATCGAATCCACGAATCCGTAGGTATCGGTCGCCGTGCCCTTCTCGAGATCGACCTTGATGGCCCTGCCACCGGACTCGCGACTGTAGTCTACGACATCGTAATCCCCGATCCCTCCGTCGATCGCATCCTTGCCGGAGCCACCCACGAAGGTATCCGAACCGAAACTGCCGAGAAAGGTATCGGCCTTTTGGCCGCCGAAGAACTTATCGTCTAGAGACGCACCGTAGACGGTCAGTGCAATGGGGGCGAACAGCTTGAGGAGCGGCCCCTTATCATCGAAACTCGAATCGGTCAGTGCAATACGAAAGGCATTCGCGTTGAGCGAAAGTCCCGACATCGTCCATTGCGTTGATCCATCGACGTGGATCAGGCTGATCGACTTGATCGTCCCGGCTTTGATGTCTCCGCTTTTTGTGTATTGGAACCCGGATCCTACTAGTTCCATTCCATAGGAGGTGCCATCGTCGCGCGAGAGCGTATATTTGGTGGCCGATGTCTTTCTGAGAAATCCTGCGGACCATGCGCCATGGATTGCTTCAATATCGAAGTAGTTATCTTCAACTTGAACGGTGGCCATGGATGTTCCCCAGTCGATCAGGGGAGCAATCATGGGTTTTCAGGTGGAAGTCGAGATTCTCTTCCGCAACACTCTTAAAATCGACGATCTGTTGCGATTTTGCCGCAAATCGACCGACAATGTGATTTGGTCGCGATGAGCAGCGCCCGAAGATGCGCGAGGAGGGAGGCCCGTAAGGCTCACGCCTCCTTGGCGTCCTCCACCAGCTGCGCCAGCCCGGCATCGACCTCGGCGCCGAGCATCGCCCGCTCGGCATCGCTGAGGTCGCGTGCCCATTTCGGCCCGGCGAAGCCGGCGGAGCATTTGGCGCGCTCTGCCGCGATATAGGCCTCGGTCTCCTCCGGCTGCCGGCGCATCGCCTCGGCGAAGCCGAACCACGCTGCCCGCTCCACCACCGCAAGGCGGGCGCGCAAGCGGATCATCACCGCCCGGTCCGGGCTGACGTCGTCGCTCATGAGGGTCGCGCTCCCGGATGTCAGCGCCGCTGGTCGCAGCGGGTCTTCACGTAGCTGTCCTTGTCGGCGCCGTGGCCGGCATTGGCCGCGAGGACCGGCCCCTGCATCAGGCATTCCTGCAGGGTGTGAGCCTGCCCGGTGATCACGTCGAGGGCGGTCTCCCGCGTGCAATCCGGGGCCTGGACGGTGGAGGCGCAGACGAGGGCGACGACGAGGATGGTGTTCATCACAAGCGAACTAGATGCCCCGGGCGAGCCGGCAAGGGAGTCCGGCAGGAAAACGCAACGCATCCGCCCCACTGCTCATTCAAGGCTTTCCTCTCGGGAAGGGTGATGCTCCTAGGACAAAAGACCTGCGCTAGTTGTCCTAGGATGATGGGCCTATTCTTCTCCTGGAGCGTCCCTGTGGATGTGGGAAGGGCAGGGGAGGTCGCCTGAGCCCATCCGTGCTAGGGTCGCCATCGTCGCGGACGGGTTGCGGGACAGCGGAGCGGGAATGACGGTCGGGATCGAGATGGGGCTGAGCATGGGCCCGGGCGAAGAGCCCGCCCGGCTCGATCTCGAGGAGCTGCTGGCCACCCGTCTCCTGGTCCAGGGCAATTCCGGCTCGGGCAAGTCGCATCTGTTGCGGCGGTTGCTCGAACAGAGCGCCGGCTCGGTCCAGCAGGTCATCATCGATCCCGAAGGCGATTTCGTCACCCTGGCAGAGGCTTACGGCCACGTGGTGGTGGATGGCGCCCATGGGGAGGGCGATCTCCAGGCCATCGCGGCGCGAGTGCGCGCCCACCGGGTCTCCGTGGTGCTCACCCTGGAGAGCCTCGACATGGAGGCACAGATGCGCGCGGCCGCCGCCTTCCTCGGCGGTTTGTTCGAGGCCGAGCGCAGCCATTGGCACCCCGTTCTCGTCGTCGTCGACGAGGCGCAGATCTTCGCACCGGCCGCGGCCGGCGACGTCTCCGACGAGGCGCGCAAGGCCTCCCTCGGCGCCATGACCAACCTGATGTGCCGCGGCCGCAAGCGCGGGCTCGCGGGCATCATCGCCACGCAGCGCCTTGCCAAGCTTGCCAAGAACGTGGCGGCCGAGGCCACCAACTTCCTGATGGGCCGCACCTTCCTCGACATCGACATGGCCCGCGCCGCCGACCTGCTGGGCCTCGACCGCCGCGGCGCCGAGCGGTTCCGCGACCTCTCGCGCGGCGAATTCGTGGCCCTCGGGCCCGCGTTGAGCCGTCGGCCGTTGGCCCTGCGCATCGGTCCGGTCTCCACCTCGGCGCGCTCGGGCTCCCCGAAGCTCGTGCCGCTGCCCGCTCCCGCCGATGCGGATCTGCGCGCCCTCATTCTCACCCGCTCGGCCGAGGATGGCCCGGCCTCCTGGGCCCCGGCACCGCGCACCCCTCCGACACCGCGCGCCAGCCCGGCCGATCTGCTGCGTGAGCTCAGTGCCTACCGGCCCGAACCCGCCGAGGCGCCCGAGCCCCTGAGCGAGGAGGATCTGCGGGCCGGGCTCGACGAGATCCTGCGGGGCATCGCCACCGACCCGGATGCCGGGCGTCAGCCGGTGGCGGTGATCTACCAGGACTTCCTCGTCCGCTGCCGCATGCGTGGGCTCGATGGTGAGTCCCTCACCCTCGCCGCCTTCCGCCGACGCCTCGGCGTCGCCCGTGCGGGAATCGACGGGCAAGGCGCCCCGGCCGACAGCGACGGGCGCTGGGAGGAGGCGCAAAGCGCTGCCGCCGCCCTGCCCGACGAGGTCCAGGGCCTGTTCCTGCTGCTCGCTCGCGCCGCTCTGGCGGGAGAGCCCTGCCCCGGCGACGAGGCCCTGGCCCGCGCCATCGGCAGCCGTTCGCCGGGCCGGGCACGGCGTCTGCTCGCCTATGTCGAGACCCGTGGCACCATCGTCTGCCGCATGGATTTTCGCGGCAACCGCGTCATCGCTTTGCCGTCGCTCGGCTGTGAGACCGGCCCCGGCGACCCGAAGGCGAGCCTGCCGGGCAGCGTCGAGCCCGAGATGCCGGGGCTGTTCGCGGCCGAATGAGCCGCGCTCCCGGCACCGAACCACGCTTGGCCCGCTCGATTCCTGCCGGATAGGGGCCGATCGTCCTCTGCCTGTCGGCAGCATGCTGCACAGTGCGGCGGCAATTTCTGTTGCTTGGTTGGGCAGTCCTGCTCAAGGATTGGGACCTCGAATCGATGATGCCGGTGGGTCGGCATCGGAATCGACGATGAGGACGACACCCATGACGGCACGTTTGTCCACCGGTCTTCTCGCCCTTGCCTCGCTCCTGGCAGCCTCCGCTGCCTCGGCCCAGAGCTATACCGCGCCGGCCGGCCTCCCGGCGGTCGTGGCGCCCGGCGGCCTCGTAGGTCAGGCCGCCTTGGATGCTCGCGGCAGATACGCCGCCTCCGCGCCCCGCCGCGGGGATGAGCGCGACATCACCACCGGCTCCGCCCGTCGCGGCGGGTACAGATCCCGCTGAGGCCCGAGTGAGGCTCGGATCCGCGGGCGTCCTGAGACGGGGTCCGCTCAGGCCCGCACGCTGGCCGGATCGGCCGGTGCGCGTCCGAGCCTCGTCAGCCCGAGCAGATGATAGATGAGGATCGCCCCGAACGTGGCGGTGCCGATGCCGCCGAAGGCGAAGGAGCCGAATTTCAGGGTCAGGTCGCCGGCGCCGAGGACCACCGCGATCCCGACGGTGAGGAGATTGCGGGCATTGGCGAAATCGACCCTGTTCTCCACCCAGATCCGCCCGGCGGTGGCCGCGATCAGCCCGAACACCACCACCGACAATCCGCCGATGACCGGCACCGGCAGGGTCAGGATCAGCGCTCCGAATTTCGGGCATAGGCCGAACAGGATCGCGGTGAAGCCGGCCACCACGAAGACCAGGGTCGAGTAGATCCGGGTCATGGCCATGACGCCCATATTCTCCGCATAGGTCGTGACCCCGGTGCCGCCGAGCCCGCCCGACAGCATAGTGGCGAGGCCGTCGCCGAGGAAGGCGCGGGCGATGTAGGGGTCGAGGTTGCGGCTCGTCATCGCGCCGATGGCTTTGATATGGCCGAGATTCTCGGCGATCAGCACCACGAAGACCGGGGCGATGAGGGCGATCGCCTTAGGCTCGAACACCGGCGCGACGAAGCCCGGCACGCCGATCCAGGGGGCGGCCATGACGGCGGAGAAATCGATGGGCTTGGCGAGACCGAACCCGTTGGCGAGGAGGAGATAGAGCAGGTAGGCGAGGGCCGCCCCGATCAGGATCGGCAGGCGCCGGGCGAGGCCGGGCGCGTAGATGGTGATGACGCTGACGATGACCACCGTCAGGAGGCCGAACCAGGTGTCGAAGGCGGAGGCCGAGATGATCCGCGTCGCGATCGGCGCGAGGTTGAGGCCGATGGCGGCCACCACCGCTCCGGTCACCACCGGTGGCATCACCCGCTCCACCCAGGCATAGCCGACGAGGCCGATGACGGCGCCGACGAGGCCGTAGAGCAGACCCGCCGCGATGATGCCGCCGAGCGCGACGGCGATGTTGGGGTTAGGCCCCGCCCCGGCATAGCCCGTGGCCGCGATCACCACCCCGACGAAGGCCGCCGACGAGCCGAGATAGCTCGGCACCCGGCCGCCGGTGGCGAGAAAGAAGATGAGTGTGCCGATGCCGGAGAAGAAGATCGCCAGGTTGGGGTCGAATCCCATCAGGATCGGCATCAGGGCGGTGGCGCCGAACATCGCCACCACGTGTTGGAAGCCGAGGAGCACGGTCTGGCCCGCCGGCAGGCGCTCGTCGGGCATGACGTCCGCGGCCTCGGCCGTCGCATCTCTGGCGCGCCAGACGGGGAAATAGGGTTCGGCTGCCATGGGGGCGTCTCCGGGCGGTGGATCGCGTGAGGCGAGGAGCGTGACGGGATGCTCGGGGCGAGGCCGGACGGTCAGACGGCGGCGGGGTGCGGCGGAGCGACCGCCACGGGCAAGGTGTGGTAGCGCCGGCCGGCATAGACGAGACCCTGTTGGCCGGCGGGCTCCGAGAGATCCACCACCTCGCAGAACAGCACGTCGTGGCTGCCGACGGCGTGGCGCGCCACGATGCGGCAATCGAAGGCAGTCAACGCCCCCTCCAGCACCGGTGCCCCGGTGGAGAGCACTCCCCAGGCCCCCGCCGCGAAGCGCTCGTCCATGGGGGTGCGGCCGCCGAAGGCGCCGGCGATGGCGGCCTGCTCGCCCGACAGCGTGTTCACGCACAGGGCCGCATTGGCGCTCACTGCGGCATAGGCGGAGGAGGTTCGGTTGATGCAGACGAGGAGCGTCGGCGGCGCGTCGCTGACGCTGCAGACGGAAGAGGCCGTGAAACCGGCCCGTCCGCCCGGCCCGTCGGTGGTGACGAGATGGACCGAACTGGCCAGATGGGCCATCGCCTCGCGAAAAGCTCCGGCCTCGACCGTGGGCAACGTCGTCTCGGTCATGGCGGAGCTTTCATCCTAAGCAGGTTCAGCAAAAGTGGTCACCGGTTTCGCGCCTGAACACCGGCAGCTCCTCGAGGATCCAAGCGAGATGGCGCGCTGGCTCGCCAAGACGAACCGGTCGAGCCGGATGGGCCATGACGAACTTCCTCAGGGCCGGTCGAGGAAGGTGACGAGGGTGCGGTTGAACGCCTCCGCCTGCGTCACGCTATGCGCGTGGCCGCCGCTCTTGGCCAGATCCAGCGTGGCGTTGGGCAACGCCGCCGCGAGTTCCTCCGAGCGCAGATAGGGCACGAGCACGTCGTCGGCCGCTGCCATCACGAGGGTTTCGTGCGGGATACCGGACAGATGCGCGGTGAGATCGAAGGCTTCCAGCGCCGCGATCCGCCGCAGCGTGTTCTCAGGTCCGGGAAAATGCGCCAGGGCATGGGCCTCGTCCGCCGCGACGCGCTCCGCGTTGAGCGAAAGCCAGGGCGCCGGATAGAGGAAGATCGCCTGCGCGGCCACGTAGGCTTCGGGGCCGGCATGGGCCAGCAGGGCCTTGCGGGCGGCAAAGCACCGCTTCGTCGCGGAATCGGTCCTGGCCCAGCCGTTGATGACCACGAGCCGCCCCACCCGGGTGGGATGGGCACGCGCCAGTTCGAGGCCGATGAGCCCGCCGAGCGCATGCCCGACGATGTCAGCCGTGGCGATGCCGAGATCGTCCATCACCCGAAGGGCGTCGGCGGCCATGGCGGCGATGCTGTGGCCCTGTTCCAGCGCATCGGGCGAGCGCCCGGTGCCGCGATGATCGTAGCCGACCACCCGGAACCGCTCGGCCAGGGCCGAAATCTGCGGTGCGAAATAGCCGCACGATCCGCCGAGGCCCGGCGAAAGCAGGACCGTCCGTTCCCCGTCCCCGTGGATCTCGTGATGGATGGTCGCGCTCACGGTTTGCCCACATGCGCGACGGAGGCGATCTCCACCAGGGCGTCCGGTTTTACCAGGCCGCACTGGATGCAGTAGCGCGCCGGCTTCTCCCCGGGGAAGTAGCTGGCATAGACCGCGTTGATCGCGGCGTAATCGGCCCAGTCCTTCAGGAAGATGTGGTTGAAGGTGACGTCGTCCATGGTGCCGCCGGCGGCGGTCACGACGCCCTTGATCGTCTCCAGCACGTGTCTCGTCTGCGCGCCGGCATCGCCCACATGGACGACGTTGGCATCCGCATCCAGCGGCAGGGTGCCCGAGACGTAGAGCACGCCGTCGGCGAGGGTGCCCGGCACGTAGGGGGCCAACGGCTTGCCGGTGCCTGGGGGAATGATCACGGTTTTGGGCATGGTTCGCGGTGCTCCCGTTCGATCGTCGAAATGGCCGTCTTCGTCGTCTGTGTCGTCTTGCCCACCCGTGACCTCATCCTGAGGTGCCCGCGTCAGCGGGCCTCGAAGGAGGCTTCCAGGCCCCTGGGAGCGAACTGAAAGCCTCCTTCGAGGCCTCCGCTACGCTGCGGCACCTCAAGATGAGGTCGAGGGCGCGAGGGAGGGTGTCACTCCGCCGCCGCGGCGTCCCGCTCGCCCAGGGCCGCCTCGAAGCTCGCGACATCCGAGACCCAGCCGAAGAAGGTCTCGATATTGGTGAGCGCACCGGCCTGCAGGCTGTCCGGCCCCGCCTGATGCGTCGCGTCGGCGAGGACGATGCCAAAGTATTCGAGGAAGAACCCGTCACGCAGGGTCGATTCCACGCAGACATTGGTGGCGATGCCGGTGAAGACCAGGGTGCGGATGCCGGCCGAGCGCAGCAGGCTGTCGAGTTGGGTATTGTAGAAGCCGCTGTAGCGCGGCTTGCCCAGCACGATGTCGCCGGGCTCGGGGCTCAGCGCATCCACCAGGGCGTAGTCCCAGGTGCCCTTGGCGAGCAGCCGCTCGTTCATGTCGGGGCGGCTGCGCATGGTCTTGAGGGCGTTCGACTTGTGCCAGTTCGGCGAGCCCGGCCCTCCGGCCTCGACATAGTCCGGGTCCCAGCCGTTCTGGAACCAGACGATCCTGATCCCGGCCTTGCGGGCGGCAGCGACGGCCGTCGCGATCCGTCCGATCACCGGCCCGGTCGCCGAGACGTCGAACCCGGCGAGATCGAGATAGCCGCCCTTCGTGGCATAGGCGTTCTGCATGTCGACGACGATGAGGGCCGTGGCCTCGGCGTCGAAGGCGATGGGCTCCGGCCGGGCGGGGAGGGTGATGCCGCCATGGCGCCCGGCCGGATCGTGATAGCCGGCGACCATCACGCCACCTTCGCCATCGGGACTGCATCGGTGGTGACATGCGCCCGCGAGCGCATCAGCGGCTGGATGCGGGTGCCGTAGGCATCGAGCCCTTCGAGGAAATCGTCGAAGACCAGGAGCACGCCCTCGGTGCCGGGCACGGTAGCGACCTCGTCGAGCATGCGCGCCACCTCCGCGTAGGAGCCGACGAGGGTGCCCATGTTGATGTTCACCGCCGAGGTCGGGTCGGCCATCTGGCGCACGTTGGTGTCGGCCCCGGATTTTGTATCGGCCGCGCCCTGGACCCCGAGCCAGGCGATGGCCTCCTGATCCGCTCCCGCCTTGTAATGCTCCCAGGTGGCGCGGGCCTCCTCGTCGGTCTCGGCGGCGATGATCATGAACAGCACGTAGGAGGAGACGTCCCGGCCCGTCTCGGCCTTGGCGAGTTCCAGTCGCTCCACCGTGGGGGCGAAGGCGGTGGGCGTGTTCACGCCCTTGCCGAAGCAGAAATTGTAGTCGGCATATTTCGCCGTGAACGCCATGCCGGCGGCCGATTGGCCGGCGCAGATGATCTTCATCTCCGCTTGCGGCCGGGGCGAGAGCCGGCAATCGTCCATCTGGAAGAACTCGCCCTTGAGGTCGCAGGACCCCGTCTCCCACAAATCGCGCAGCACCTGGGCGTATTCGGAGAGGTATTCGTAGCGCCGCGAAAAGTACTCGTCGCCGGGCCACAGACCCATCTGCGAGTATTCAGGCCGCTGCCATCCCGTCACGAGGTTCAGCCCGAAGCGGCCGCCGGAGATGGAATCGATGGTGGAGGCCATCCGGGCGGTGATGGCGGGGGGCATGCACAGGGTGGCGGCGGTGGCGAAGAGCTTGATCCGGCTCGTCACGGCGGCGAGGCCCGCCATCAGCGTGAAGGATTCGAGGTTGTGGTCCCAGAACTCGGTCTTGCCGCCGAAGCCCCGCAGCTTGATCATCGACAGGGCGAAATCGAGCCCGTAGCCTTCGGCCTTGAGGACGACCTGCTTGTTCAGTTCGAAGCTCGGCTTGTATTGCGGCGCATTCTCCGAGAGGAGCCAGCCGTTGTTTCCGATAGGAATGAAGACGCCGACATTCATGACAACCTCGCTGAGCTGGCAGAGATTGGACGATGGGATCCAATGCCGGTCAAGGTTGCGAACGGAGTGTACCGTGTTCGCCCCGTCCGATGGTGAACGGTAGCTGTTTGGACCATATGATCAAACTCTAAATCCAACAGATATAGGTGTTTGCCCAAACTCTCTCCGATTTGCCCGGTGGGGAGGCGGCGTCTGCTGAATTGCGGGGCGGATACGCGAATCTTCTCTGGCCATCCTCGCGACGTGACACGTTCTCGTGAGTCCTCCCTCTCGGACATTGCCTTCGGGAAGCATGCGGTCAGTAATCTGGAGGTATTCAAAACAACCACGGAGAGGAAACCCCATGCGGTACCCGATGCTCGGTGCTCTCGTCGCGATGCTGCTTCCGATGGCGGCCCACGCCGAGGGCGATGCCGCCGCCGGCGAGAAGGCGTTCGCGCCCTGCAAGGCCTGCCATGCCTTCGGCAAGAACGGCGTCGGCCCGGATCTGACGGGGGTTGTCGGCCGCAAGGCGGCCTCCCTCGACGGGTATTCCTACTCGGCCCCGCTCAAGGTGTCCGGCCTCACCTGGGACGAGGCGAGCCTGCACGAATGGCTGAAGAACCCGAAGGCCAAGGTGCCGGGGACGAAGATGGTGTTCGCCGGCTATCCCGACGACAAGAAGATCGATGACGTGATCGCGTATCTCGCCTCGAAGAAATAGGTTTTTCGGGGATCTCGCCGATGGGGCTCGCTTCCCGAGCGGGTCCCGGGACGCGAAACCTGCCGAGTGCCTATCGCAGGCCCAGCCCGGTGAGGATCAGGGCCTGCGTGCTCATCACGGTGCTCTCGAAGAAGTCGGATTCGTCGAGGCTCCGGCCGGTGACCGCATCCACCTGGACCGCGAAATCGGCGTAGTGCTGGGTGATCGCCCAGATCGAAAAGATGAGGTGGTGCGGGTCGTGGGCACCGATGCGGCCCTGGTCGATCCAGCCGCGCAGGATCGCCGCCTTGCTCTCCACCAGCCCGCGCAGGGGGCCTTCGAGCTCGGCCCGCAGGAGCGGTGCGCCCTGGACGATCTCCAGGCAGAACAGCCGCGAGGCCTGCGGCGCATCCCGCGACAGGGTCAGCTTGGCGCGGATATAGGCCCGGATCGCGTCGGCGGGCTCGCTGTCCGCGTCGAAGGATTGCAGGGGATCGAGCCAGACGTCGAGGACGCGGCGCAGCACCGCCACGTAGAGCTCTTCCTTGGAGGGGAAGTAGTAGAGGAGGTTGGCCTTCGACAGGCCGGCCCGCTCGGCGAGCCGGTCGACGCTCGCCCCGTGCAGGCCGAGCCCCGAGAACACCTCTAGTCCGGCATCGAGGATCGCCTCGCGCCGCGCCGCGCCGTCCTTGCGGCGACGGCGTTCGGGGGGCTTTTCGACGGTCGTTGGCACGGATATGCGGTCCTGTCGGGTTTCGAAGAAGCGGCTGGGAACTTCACGGCCTCACGCGTTCCCCTCGTCCCGTCGGGGCCACCGCTTCGAGGATGGAGTAGGAACGCCCGTTCCGTCCAGCGGGCGGGGGATCAGCCCGGCGGATGAGTGTTCATCCAATGCTCGGCGATATCGATCCGCCGCGCGACCCAGACGTCCTCATGGGCGGCGATATGGTCGAGGAAGCGGGCCAGCGCCGCGATCCGTCCCGGCCGCCCGACGAGGCGGCAATGCAGGCCCACCGACATCATTTTCGGCGCGGTCTCGCCCTCCGCGTAGAGCGCGTCGAACGTGTCGCGCAGGTAGGTGAAGAAGTGGTCGCCGGTGTTGAACCCCTGGAGGGCGACGCATTTCATGTCGTTGGCGTCCAGCGTGTAGGGCACCACGAGGCCGCGTCCGCTCGGTTCCTCGATCCAGTAGGGCAGGTCGTCGGCGTAGGAATCGGCGAGCCAGGTGAAGCCGGCTTCCACGCCGAGATCGAGGGTGTGCACCGAGGAGCGGCCCGTGTACCAGCCCAACGGCCGCTCGCCGGTGATCTCCGTGTGGATGCGGATCGCCTCGTCCATATGCGCCTTCTCCTCCTCGCGGGTGAAGTCGCGGTAGTCGATCCATTTCAGGCCGTGGCAGGCGATCTCCCAATCGGCCTCCTTCATGGCCGCGGCGATATCGGGATGGCGGGCGAGCGCCGTGGCGACGCTGAACACGGTGACGGGAACGTTCCGCGCCTGCAACAGTCGCCAGATCCGCCAGAAGCCCGCACGCGAGCCGTATTCGAACATCGATTCCATGTTCATGTGCCGCTGGCCCGGCCAGGGTTGGGCGCCGACGATCTCCGACAGGAACGCCTCCGAAGCAGCATCGCCATGCAGGATGCAGTTCTCGCCACCCTCCTCGTAGTTGAGCACGATCTGCACCGCGATCCGCGCGCCGTTCGGCCAGCGCGGATGGGGCGGGTTGCGGCCGTAGCCGACGAGGTCGCGGGGATAGGTCACGGGGCCTGCCGATAAGGTTCGGGAATGATCTGGAGCGCGAAGAGCCGCCCGCCGCATTCGAACCCGGAGCCCACCCCTTGCGCAAGCCCCGGGCAATCCGGCCTGGAGACATGGGGGCAGCGGTGCTGAATCGGAGGACGGTGCAGCTTGGGTGATAGAGCTTTTCCAACAGGAGGTCGCTACGTCCGGCCATGGGGGAAGCGAGTCCACGCGTCTCATCGAGAGCGTCTTCCGGATATGACGGTGTCGCCGCTTGCACCTCGACACTCTCGATGTATCGATGCGCTCCGGCCCGCGCATGGTCCTTGCCTGCCGACCGTCGCACCCCGCGACCAACACCCGAGGTTTCCCGTGCTCCTGACCCCGCGCGAAAAGGACAAGCTCCTGGTCGCCATGGCCGCCCAGGTCGCCCGTAACCGGCTCGCCCGCGGCGTCAAGCTGAACTATCCCGAAGCGATCGCGCTCATCACCGATGCGGTGGTGGAGGGCGCGCGGGATGGCCGCTCGGTCTCCGAATTGATGCAGGCGGGCGCCCATGTCCTCACCGCCGACCAGGTGATGGAGGGCATCGCCGAGATGATCCACGACATCCAAGTGGAGGCGACCTTTCCCGACGGCACCAAGCTCGTCACCGTCCACCACCCGATCCGCGGCGCGCCCTCGTCGGACGTGCCGGGCATTGTGACGACGCTTTCCGGCGAGATCGTCTTCAACGACGGCGCACCGCGCACCCTGCTCACCGTGGCCAATGTCGGCGATCGGCCGATCCAGGTCGGCTCGCATTACCATTTCTACGAGGTGAATCCGGGCCTGACCTTCGAGCGCGAGAAGGCGAGGGGCCAGCGCCTCGACATCGCGCCGGGCACGGCGGTGCGGTTCGAGCCAGGCGCCACCCGGGAGGTCTCCCTGGTGCCGCTGCTCGGCGCGCGGACGGTCTACGGGTTCCGCGGTGACGTGATGGGGTCCCTATGACCGACGAGACGTTCCGCCTGCGCGATGGCATCCTCCTCGTCACCCGTGCCGCCGAGTTCGCCGCGCGGCGTCACGTGGGGCAGACCCGGAAGGGCGCGGCGCGCGAGCCTTACGTGAACCACCTCGCCGAGGTGGCCTCGCTCCTGGCCGCGACGGCCGAAGCGCCCGATGCCGATCTAGTGGCGGCGGGCTGGCTCCACGACACGGTGGAGGATACCGGGACGAGCCGCGAGGAGATCGAGCAATTGTTCGGTCGGCGCGTCGCCGAACTCGTGGCCGAGGTCACGGACGACAAATCTCTGCCCAAGGCCGAGCGCAAGCGGCTCCAGGTCGAGCAGGCGCCGCACAAGTCGCGCGGCGCCCGCACCCTCAAGATCGCGGACAAGATCAGCAACCTGCATTCGCTCGTGGCGAGCCCCCCGGACGATTGGGGCGCGGAGCGGGTGGCGAACTACATCGATTGGGCGAAAGAGGTCGTCGCCGGCTGTCGCGGCGTCAACGCGGCGCTGGATGCGCTTTTCGACCGCGCCGTCGCAGAGGCACGAGAGGCCGCCTGATGTCCAACACACCCCGCCCCGCCTCCCTCGCCCGCTCGGCCTATGCCGACATGTTCGGCCCCACCACGGGTGATAAAATCCGTCTCGCCGACACCTCCCTCGTCATCGAGGTGGAGCGCGACCACACCACCTATGGCGAGGAGGTGAAGTTCGGCGGCGGCAAGGTCATCCGCGACGGGATGGGGCAGTCGCAGGTGACGAATGCCGATGGCGCGGTGGACACCGTCATCACCAACGCCGTGGTCCTCGACCATTGGGGCGTGGTGAAATGCGATGTCGGCATCGTGAAGGGGCGGATCTTCAAGCTCGGCAAGGCCGGCAACCCGGACATCCAGCCCGGCGTCGACATCATCGTCGGCCCCGGCACCGAAGTGATCGCCGGCGAAGGCAAGATCCTCACGGCCGGCGGGTTCGACAGCCATATCCACTACATCTGCCCGCAGCAGATCGAGGAGGCCCTGTGCTCGGGCGTCACCACCATGCTCGGCGGCGGCACCGGCCCGGCGCACGGCACCTTCGCCACCACCTGCACCCCCGGCCCCTGGCATCTCGCCCGGATGATCGAGGCGGCGGATAGCTTCCCCATGAACCTCGCCTTCGCCGGCAAGGGCAACGCCTCGCGGCCCGAGAGCCTCGTCGAGATGGTCCGCGCCGGCGCCTGCGCCCTGAAACTCCACGAGGATTGGGGCACCACGCCCCAGGCCATCGACACCTGCCTCACGGTGGCCGACCTGCATGACGTGCAGGTGATGATCCATTCCGACACGCTCAACGAATCCGGCTTCGTCGAGGACACGATCCGCGCCTTCGCGGGGCGGACCATCCATGCCTTCCACACGGAAGGGGCGGGGGGCGGCCACGCGCCGGACATCATGAAGGTGGCGGGGCTGATGAACGTGCTCCCGTCCTCCACCAACCCGACGCGCCCGTATACGAAAAACACCATCGACGAGCATCTCGACATGCTCATGGTCTGCCACCACCTCGACCCGGCGATTCCCGAGGATCTCGCCTTCGCCGAGAGCCGCATCCGCAAGGAGACCATCGCGGCCGAGGACATCCTGCACGATATCGGTGCGCTCTCGATGATGTCGTCGGACAGCCAGGCCATGGGCCGGGTCGGCGAGGTCGTCATCCGGACCTGGCAGACGGCGGACAAGATGAAGCGCCAGCGCGGGAGCCTGCCGGGCGACGCTTCCGGCAACGACAACCTGCGCGCCCGCCGCTACATCGCGAAATACACGATCAATCCGGCCATCGCGCATGGCGTCTCGGCCCATGTCGGCTCGGTGGAGGCGGGCAAGCTCGCCGATCTCGTACTGTGGACCCCAGCCTTCTTCGGGGTGAAGCCCGACCTCGTCATCAAGGGCGGCATGATCGCCACTGCGCCGATGGGCGACCCCAACGCCTCGATCCCCACGCCCCAGCCGGTGCATTACCGCCCGATGTTCGGGGCGATCGGCCGGTCGCCCTTCGCCACAGCGCTCACCTTCGTCTCGAAGGCCGCCATCGAGGACGGTCTTCGCGAACGGCTCGGCGCGCAGAAGCTCTTCGTCGCCGTGGAGAACGTGCGCGGCGGCATTTCGAAGAAGAGCATGATCCTCAACGACGCCACGCCGAACATCGAGATCGACGCGGAGACCTACGACGTGCGCGCCGATGGCGAGCTCCTGGTCTGCGAGCCGGCCGAGGTGCTGCCGATGGCCCAGCGGTATTTCCTGTTTTGAGCTCTTCCCTGATCCGCGCCACGAAAGTGATCCGCCGAGACGCGCTCTCCGGCGAGATCGTCGACCGCATCGTCCTCGACCATGGTGACCGGCATCGCCGCCGCATGGCCATGCGCGGGATCGGCGGACTGTCCTTCCTGCTCGACCTGCCCGAGCCTACGGTCCTCGACGACGGCGACGCCCTGGTGCTGCAGGATGGCCGCCTCGTCTGGGTCGAGGCCGCGCCCGAGCGCTTGCTCGAGATCCGGGCCGCCGACGACCTCGCCCTCAAGCGCCTGATCTGGCACATCGGCAACCGGCACATCCCGGCCGAGATCGGCGCGGACGCGGTCCATATCGCCTACGACCACGTGCTGGCCGAGATGGTGCGGGGTTTAGGGGGAACGGCCGAGCCGGTGGAGCGTCCGTTCAGGCCCGAGGGCGGGGCCTATGCCGGCGAGGCTGCCGGGCACCACCACGGGCATGGCCATGCCCACGAACACGATCATGCTCACGACCACCCTCATCCGCACAGCCACGGCACGGTGTCCGGTTGAGCCTCGTCCTCTGCCCCCATCCTCTGCCCCATGGGCCGCTGGCGGTCCGGGCTTCCAGGGAAGGGCGCCCGGTACGATGAGGGGCGAACCCTCGATGATCGACACCGTTCGGCTCATGGCCTGGCTCTCGCCGGGCTATCCGGTCGGGGCCTATGCGTATTCGCATGGGCTCGAATGGGCCGTGGAATGCGGCGATGTCGGCGGCGAGGCCTCGCTGCTGGCATGGCTCGGCGACGTGCTCGAACGGGGCGCTGTGCGAAACGACCTGATTCTTCTGGCCCATTCCCATGCCGCCGCCGAGGCGGGGGACGTCCCGGTGCTGATGGAGGTCAACGACCTCGCCGTCGCCCTGGCGCCCACGCGCGAACTCCACCTCGAGACGACCCAGCAAGGCCGCAGCTTCCTCGACGCCACCCGCGCCGCCTGGGGGCTGCCGGAACTCGATCGGTTGAGCGAGGCGCTGCCCGGCTCCGTCGCCTATCCGGTGGCGGTCGGGCTCTCGGCCGGCGCCCATCGCATGGCGCTCGCCCCGGTGCTCGCCGGGTTCGGCCTCGCCTTCCTGCAGAACCTCGTCTCGGCGGCGCTCCGTTGCGCGCCCATCGGCCAGAGCGCCGGCACGCGGGTGATCGCGTCCCTCACCCCTCGGGTGGCGGGTTTGGCCGCAACCATCCCGCCCCTGAGCCTGGACGAGATCGGCAGCGCGACACTGCGCCTCGATCTCGGCTCGGCCCGGCACGAGACCCAGTATTCTCGGATCTTCCGCTCGTGAAAGACCCCGTCATGACCTCACTGAACGGCCACTCACCGAACGGCCCCTTGCGCGTCGGCATCGGCGGCCCTGTCGGCTCCGGCAAGACCGCCCTGATGGAACAGCTCTGCAAGCGCTTCCGCGATCGCTTCGAGATCTGCGCCATCACCAACGACATCTACACCAAGGAGGATGCCCGTATCCTCACCGTGGCCGGCGCCTTGCCCGAGGAGCGGATCATGGGCGTCGAGACCGGCGGCTGCCCGCATACGGCGATCCGCGAGGACGCCTCGATCAACCTCGCGGCCGTGGCCGAGATGCGCCGACGCTTCCCGAAGCTCGACCTGATCCTGATCGAATCCGGCGGCGACAACCTCGCGGCGACCTTCTCGCCGGAACTCGCCGACCTCACCCTCTACGTCATCGATGTCGCCGGCGGCGAGAAGATCCCACGCAAGGGCGGCCCCGGCATCACCCGGTCCGATCTCCTCATCGTCAACAAGACCGACCTCGCCCCCATGGTCGGCGCCGATCTCGGGGTGATGGAGGCGGATACCAGGCGCATGCGGGGCACGCGGCCCTACGTGTTCTCCTCCCTGCGCGAGGGGCACGGCGCCGACACGGTCGCCCGCTTCATCGTCGAGGCCGGCGGGCTGGGATAGGTTCCGGGAGCCATCCCACCCACGACCTCATCCTGAGGCGGCGCAGCGCAGCGGAGCCCTCGAAGGAGGTGTCCAGGGAGCGCCAGTCAGGCTGGAGCCCTCCTTCGAGGCGGCTTCGCGGCACCTCAGGATGAGGAATTCGGGTAGGAAGACGTCGCGGGAGCGAGCCCGCCCCCGTCCCCTCGAGGTCCTCCCACGTGACGACACCCCTTTTCGCCCGCGAGGGTTCCGTCCGGGAAGTCTTCCTCGCCTTCCTCAAGCTCGGGCTCACCGCCTTCGGCGGCCCGATCGCCCATCTCGGCTACTTTCGCGAGGAGTTCGTGCACCGTCGGCGCTGGCTCGACGAGGCAGCCTATGCGGATCTCGTGGCCCTGTGCCAGTTCCTGCCCGGCCCGGCATCGAGCCAGGTCGGGTTTTCCCTCGGCCTGATGCGGGGAGGGGGATTGGCCGGTGGGTTGGCGGCCTGGACCGCCTTCACCCTGCCCTCGGCGCTCCTTCTCGTGGCCTTCGCCTATGGCGCCGGTGCCCTCGGCGGCCCGGTCGGATCGGGCCTCGTCCATGGGCTGAAGCTCGTCGCCGTGGCGGTGGTGGCGCAGGCGGTCTGGGGCATGGGCCGCAGCCTCGCGCCCGATGTCACCCGCGCGTCCATCGCCTTTTCCGCCCTCTGCCTCGTCACGGCACTCGCTGGATCGGCGGGGCAGGTCGTTGCCATCGCGGCGGGAGCCATGGCCGGCCTCGTCCTGTGCCGGCAGGCGGCCGGAGTGCCGGGCCAGCCGCTCCGCTTCCCGGTCTCGCGCCGGGCCGGCACGGTGGCCCTCCTCCTGTTCGGCCTGTTCCTCGTTCTACCTTCGCTCCTGGCCGAAGTTCTGGCCTCGCAGGGGCTCGCCATGTTCGATGCGTTCTACCGCGCAGGCGCCCTCGTCTTCGGCGGAGGCCATGTGGTGCTGCCGCTCCTGCGCACGGCTCTGGTCGAGACCGGCTGGATCGGCCCGGACGCGTTCCTGGCCGGCTACGGCGCGGCCCAGGCCGTGCCGGGGCCGCTTTTCACCGTCGCGGCCTATCTCGGCGCTGCCCTCGGGCCTGAGCCGAACGGTCTGGCCGGGGCCGTCATCGCCCTGGTTGCGGTCTTCCTGCCAGGCCTGCTCCTGGTCTACGGCGCGCTGCCGTTCTGGGATGCGTTCCGCGCGAAGCCTTTGGCGCAGGCGGCCATGCGGGGCGCCAACGCGGCAGTGGTCGGGATCCTCGCCGCCGCCCTCTACGATCCGCTCTGGACAGGCGCCGTCCTCGGCCCGCGCGATTTCGCCCTCGCCGCCGGCGCGTTCCTGCTCCTGACGATCGGCGCGGCCCCGCCTTGGATCGTCGTCGTGCTCACGGCCGTCGCGGGGGCGGGCTTCGCGGTTCTCGGAGGGTGAGGCTCAGACCCCTCCGTCCCATCCGATCGATTCAGGAGGAGGCCGCAGGATGGAGCCGAGAAAAAGTCATCCCTCGCAATTCGCGGCGAGCAGCGCCAGAATGCGCTGGAAACCCTGATACTGCTCCATGCTGGACGGGTGCCGGATTTCCGCCGCGTCGGGGAGAATGCCGGCAAATCCCGATCCGGTATCGGCGACGAAGGGGCGCGGGCCGACATGGACGCCCATCCGGTTGGTCACGTCGACCTCGCCGCAGACGGCGCCCGCCTTGCCCGGTCGCAGCCGGGAATAGCGTGCCTCGGCCGGGCTCTTGAGCCCCTTGCCCAGCAGCGCCGTCGTGGCGGCGGCGACCTCCGCTCCCACCGTCGCGTCGGACCCGTCGGTGATGGTCTGCGCCGTGGCGGGCACGGCGGCGAGAAGGACGACGGACACGCAGACGGTCCGGATCATGACGCCTTCGCCACCACTTCGATGTCGCGGTCCATCCCGCTCTCGACCTTGAACTCGCGGGTGTAGACCTGCCCGTCATGGCGGGCGATGAGGACGTAGTCCCCCTCGGCCAGGGTCACCTGCGGGAAGGCGCCGATCGCTTCGCGGATCGTGTCGCCGCCCGGCGTCAGGACGCTGAAGGCGGTGCCGGCGAAGGCCTCTGCCCCGGGCGCGGCCACGAGCTTGAGGGTCACCGTGGCGGCCCGGTGGTTGAGGGTGGCGTCGGTGACCTTGCCGTTCTCCACCTTGAGGTCGGCACGCTGGATCGCGTTCGATTCCCCATAGTTCGAGACCACGTGGTAGGTCCCCTCCGGCAGGCGGATCAGCTCGCCCGCCTTCACGCCGCTGCGCACGAGGCGCCCTTCCGAATTGGTGCCGATGGGCACGAAGACCGAAAAGGCGAGTTCGGCGGGGGCGATCTTCATGTCGCCGATGGCACCAGAGAGCTTGAGCGCCCCCGCGGTGATCGTCAGGCGGTCGCTGAGTGCCGCGCCCGCCATGGTGATGCGCTTCGAGGCGCTGGCGAAGCCGTAGGTGACGGTGGCGACGTAGGTGCCGGGTGCCAGGGTGAAGCTCGGATCCGCCGCCTCGGACCGCGCGACGATGTTCGGCCGCACCCCGTCGGACCGGTCCTCGTAGATGCGCCAGGCGAGGCCGGACCGTACAGGCTGGTTGCTGCCCGCGAACAGGGCGGTGAGGGCGAGCGGTGCCTCGCCCTCGACAGGTGGGCTCGGCAATTGCGGTCCCGTGATCGAGGGGGAGGGCAGGGCCGGACCGTTGCGACCGCCGAACGGGTCGCGCTCCTGCGCCTGCGTCGGAAACGCCGCCATCGCCATGGCTCCCGTCACCGCGAGCGCGCGCATTACCGGTCCCATCCGCTATCTCCTTCACGGCGCCACCATGCACGGGGCCGCCATGCATGTCGGCGATTGCCAAGCTGCGGACCGCACGGCATGTTTTCGCTTGTCGACCGTCACCGTGCCGAATGCGACATCCCGCTTTGTATCCGGACCGTGGCGGCTCCAAGGCCGAAGCTTCCTATCGATCGCCGAAGCGGCTCGCCTCAGACCAGCCGCCCGGCGGTGCCCCCACGTCCCTCATTCGCGCCGAACAGGTTCCATGGACACCATATCCGACATTCCGCGGAACGACACGATCGACCTCCTTCGCGTCCGCCGTTCGGTTCCGCCGGTCAATCTCGAGGGCCCGGGTCCGAACACCGAGGAGCTCGATGCGATTCTCACCATCGCGTCCCGCGTACCGGACCACGGCAAGCTCAGCCCCTGGCGCTTCCTGGTGATCGAGGGTGAGGCCCGCCTGCGCGTGGGCGACACCATCGCTGAGGCCTATGCGGCGGATCATCCCGACGCCGATGCCAAGCGCCTCGACCTGGAGCGCCACCGCCTCGCCCACGCCCCCCTGGTGGTGGCCGTCGTCTCCAGCGCCGCCCCCCACGTCAAGATCCCGGAATGGGAGCAGGTGCTGTCGGCGGGCGCCGTCTGCATGAACCTCGTCGTCGCGGCCAATGCGGCGGGCTTTTCCACCGCCTGGCTGACCGAGTGGTTCGCCTACGACCGCCGCATCCTCGACGCGCTGGGTCTCGACCCGCGCGAGAAACTGGCCGGCTTCATCCATGTCGGCCACGCCCGCGAGGTCCCGAGCGACCGCCCGAGACCCGTCCTGTCCGACATCGTCACACGAGTCTGAGCGGCGCCATGCATTACGATTCCGAGAACCGCACCCTGCCGCACAACCCGCTGAAGGCCCTGGTGGCGCCCCGGCCCATCGGCTGGATCAGCGCGATGAACAAGCAGGGCCACGTCAACCTTTCCCCCTATTCCTACTTCAACGCCGTCGCCACCGGCCCCGACATGGTGATGTTCTCCTCCTTCGGTCGCAAGGACGCGATGACCTTCGCGGAGGAGGGCGGGGAGTTTGTCTGCAACTTCGCCACCTTCGGGCTGCGCGACGCCATGAACGCCACCTCGGCCCCCCTCGCCCGGGGCGACAGCGAGTTCGTCGCGGCCGGTCTGACGCCGGTGCCCTCGCGCAAGGTGCGTCCGCCACGGGTGGCGGAATCCCCCGCCGCCCTGGAATGCCGGTGGCTCCAGACCGTGCCCCTGACACCTCTCGACGGCAGCGAGGCCAGTCACTTCCTGGTGATCGGCCAGGTCGTGTCGATCTATGTCGACGATGCCTTCGTCAAGGATGGCCGGGTCGATACTGGCGCGATGCACCCGCTCCTGCGCGGTGGCTATTTCGACTATTTCAGCGTCACCGACGAGGCACGTTTCGAGTTGAAGCGCCCTCCCGGAGCGGGTCAGTAGCCTCGTCTCAGCCTCTATCCCGCGAGAGGTGCAAGCTCAGCCATGGACGAGGGCGGCCGGGGAGTGCTCCGTGCCAAAAAGGGAACCAAGGCCGGGGCCGAATGCTTAATGGCCCGAGCCGCCGTGGGGCAGCTCATTTCCGCGAACCGCCTGAGGGGGCGCTCGCAGAGGTCTGCATCGTATGATCGTCAAGCTCACTGTACCGCTCCTCATCGTCGCCGGTCTTGCGACTCCCGCCCTGGCACAAGCCACGAACCGCCCGCCGACCATGCTGATCCATGGCAATTACTGCGGGCCCGGCAACAATGCCCCACTCCCGCCCATCGACGCCCTCGACGCGGCCTGCGCCCGGCACGACGCCTGCACGCCGGATGGCGGGCTACCCAGCAAGGCCTGTAACCTGCGTCTCCAGCGCGAGGCCGCGCTGGTGTCACGCGACGTGCGCCAGTCCGACGATCTCCGCTCGCTCGCCGGCCTGATCTCGGTGACCGCCTCGATGATGCTGGCGGATACGGCACCGCGTTCCACCCCCGCCACTACGGCGACCCCCGTCAGCCACGACGTCGTCTCGCCCGAGGGCCAGCGCGGGCCGGATGCTCGGGCCGTGTCGGCGGTCGAGGACGGCGAGGACGCCGAATAGGTCGGCTCCGAAGCGCTTTCACGCTGAAGCGCCACTTCCCCGGCATCGTCCGCCGCCGCGTCAGCTGTCGGCGGACGATGCCGGGGATAAAAAGCTGAATGCCTTGACGAACCCTGCCTGATCCGGCTCGAAGACGAGTTTGGCCTCGAACCCGTCCTCCCATGCCGCCGCGACCTCACCGGCGAAGTCGCCCCCGGGCAGGCATGGCGTATCGATCGCCGTGACCCTCGCCGCCGCGGCGGCGAGGCGAACCAGGGCGCGGACCTGAGCGAGGGGCGGTCTCAGCGCGCCGCCGCCATCACGGGTGGTGGGCGCTGCGATTTCCGCCTTCATGGCCGCTGCGTCCCAGGCGATGCCGACGAGGCGCTCCCCTGCATCCGCGAGGGTGTGCAGGGCCAGCGCGCCCCTTGCCGTGTCGATGAAGGCGAGGATCTGCGTCGACCCGTCGGCCAACCCATGTATCGCCTCCTCGACGGCGAGCCGCGCACCGAGGCGCGTGACATCTCGGGCGCCTTCGCAGCGGGACAGCACGATGCCGTCCGGTGCCACGGCCATCATCGCCGAGAGATCGCGTTCCAGTTCGCATGAGCGCAGGTAGAACAGCGGCGCGCCCTGCCGGCGCTCGGGGAAGAAAGCCGGCGATGCGAGGCCCGTCACGTCCACGATCAGCGCATGCGCGTCGCTCGCCATCGCCGCCGCGACGGCTCGTGCGTCGCCAGGGACGATCAGGAATGCGCGCATGACGGCCTCTCCCGTATTCCGGCGCGGGACGTCCGATCGCTGCCGATCACCTTCATGAAACCGGTCCCTGGCTACGGCCCATGCGCTCGGCGAGGAAGTCCACCAGGACCCGGATGCGGGCGGGCATGGCCGGGCCGCCGACGAACACCGCATGGATCACTTCGCGATCCTGGGGATTGTACGCCTCCAGAAGCGGCACGAGGCGGCCCGCCGCGAGATCCTCCGAGATATGGAAGGTGCCGACACGGGTGACGCCGATGCCCTGTAGGGCGAGTTGCACCAGGGTCTCGCCGTTATTCGCCGCGATGTTGCCGCGCACCGCCAGGAGGTGGTCGCGCCCGTCCTCGCGGAACGGCCAGCCCGGCTCGATCCGGCGAAAGTTGAAGTCGAGGCAGTTGTGGCCGGCTAGATCCCCCGGAACCCGTGGCGTGCCGGCCCGGGCGAGATAGGCGGGCGACGCCACGACCATTCGCCCGGTCTCGCCGAGGCGCCGGGCGGTAAGGGGGCTGTCGGCCAGCGGCCCGAACCGGATCGCGAGATCGGTCCGCCCGCCGCTCACATCGGCGATCTCGTCGCTGAGGTCGATCTCTACCACGATCCCCGGATGGCGGGCGACGAAATCGCCGATGAGGGGAACCACCACACGCCTGCCATGGGCCATCGAAGCGCTGACGCGGACCCGGCCGCGCGGGCAGCCCTGGTCGGCGATCTGTGCTTCGGTCTCGTCGAGATCGGCGAGGATCCGCCGCGCCGCCCGGGCATAGGTCTCGCCCTCGGCGGTCAGGTGCAGGGAGCGCGTGGTACGCACGAGGAGCCGGACGCCGAGCCGGGATTCGATGCGTGCCACCACCCGGCTCACGGCCGAGGGGGTGAGGCCGAACCGGCGCGCGGCCGCCGACAGGCTACCCTCCTGAGCCACGGCGAGGAAGACCGCCATGTCTCCGGCCCGGTCGACCTTGTCGCGCAGCATTGATGCCTCCGGCGCACGGATGTTGGTCCCAGCACGATACTACCAGGGAGAGGTGGTATCCGCCATGTGCTGTTCCGGAACAGACGGAAAGTACGAATCATGAGACTCAACCTTCCCCTGCTGGCGCTGTCGGCCGGTGCCTTCGGCATCGGCGTCACCGAATTCACGCCGATGGGCATGCTGCCGCTGATAGCGAACGACCTGCAGGTCTCGATCCCGGCGGCGGGTCTCGTCGTCAGCGCTTATGCGATGGGCGTGCTCATCGGCGCACCGTTGATGACGTTGGCCTTCGCCCGAATGCAGCGCCGCCGCCTGCTCGTCGGATTGATGGGCATCTTCACCCTCGGCAACCTCCTCTCGGCGGTGGCCGACAGCTATACGATGTTGATCGTCGCCCGCCTCGTCACGTCCCTGAACCATGGCGCGTTCTTCGGGGTCGGGGCGGTGGTGGCGGCGGGCATCGTGCCGCCCGAGCGCCGCGCCGCTGCCGTCGCCGCGATGTTCTCGGGGCTCACCATCGCCACCATCGGCGGCGTGCCGCTGGCGGCCTGGGTCGGGGAGATGCTGGGCTGGCGCGCGGCTTTCTGGGGTATCGCCGCGGTGGGGGCCGTGGCCATGCTGTCGCTGCGCCTGGCTCTGCCGCCTCTCGAGGCCGAGGCCGGTGGCGACATGCGGGCCGAACTCCGCGTCCTGATGCGTGGGCCGGTGCTTGCCGCCCTCGCCCTCACCGTGCTGGGGGCGAGCGCGATGTTCACGGTGTTCACCTACATCGTGCCGATCCTGCGGATCGAGACGGGAGCCGCGACGCCGTTCGTGACGGCGATGCTGGTGCTCTACGGAATCGGCCTCACCGTGGGCAACTGGGCCGGCGGGCGCTTCGCCGATCGCTCGGTGGACGGCACACTCGTGGCCTCCCTGGCCGGCTTGGTGGCGGTGTTGGTCCTTTTCGCCTGGGGCATGCGCTGGGAGATCCCGGCCGCCATCCTGATCTTCCTCTGGGGCGTCGCCAGCTTCGCCCTGGTGCCGCCGCTGCAGATGCGGGTGATGGAGAGGGCACAGGACGCGCCCAACCTCGCCTCGGCCATGAATGTCGGCGCATTCAACCTCGGCAACGCCATCGGTGCCGCCCTCGGCGGAGGCGTGATCGATGCGGGCCTCGGCTATCCGGCCGTCCCCCTCGCCGGGGCTGCCATGGCCGCTGCCGGCCTCGCGATGCTGGTGGCCCTGCGCCGGGGGCGGCGCGGGTTGGCGGAACCCGTATCGTCCTGAAACTTATACAGGTTCGGGACGGCGCGAGTGGCGGTTCCTTTAACCTTTATTTACCATAACCGGAACAGATTAAGGCTTAGGCCGACATCGTCAGGTCCGCCTGCAGCCGGACGGTCATGTTCCTCTTCACGACGCCCCCCGCCAGCACTCGCGAGACCGGCCTCGGCCGGGACGCGGGCACACGGAACGGGGCGACCACGGGAACGGCCGCCGGATCGGCTTCGGCGGGCGTGGTCGATGCGATCCGCAGCGGCGCGCGCAGCACCGGCACCGAATTCGACTACCTTCTCGCCACGGCCAAGCGCGAATCCTCCCTCGACCCGTCGGCCAAGGCCGCCACGTCCTCGGCCACCGGGCTGTTCCAATTCATCGAACAGACCTGGCTCGGGACGATGAAGAATGCGGGGCCAAAGCTCGGCCTCTCGGCCTATGCCGACGCCATCACCGCCCGGCCCAACGGCACCTATGCGGTCGAGGACGCCACCACTCGCCAGACCATCCTGGATCTGCGCCGTGACCCTGCGGTGGCGGCCACCATGGCGGGCGCCCTGACCCAGCGCAACGGCGAGGCGCTCACCGCCGCCCTCGGGCGCGAGCCGACCGGCGGCGATCTCTACGCCGCCCACGTTCTCGGCGCACGGGGGGCGGCGACGCTGATCGGCACCGCCCAGGCGAGCCCGGCGCGCGCCGCCGCCCTCGACATGCCGGAGGCGGCCGCCGCCAATAGGAGCCTGTTCTACGACAAGACCGGCCGGCCCCGCGGCGCCGCCGAACTCTACGCGCTCCTGTCCGCCAGCCAATCCGCGTCGCGGCCCGCCCCCACGGCCCTGACGGGTGCAGCTGTCGAGCCGGCCTCCACCACCGATCCCGTCTCCGCCTATGCGGCCATCGATGGCGGCGGATTGCGGGCCCTGTTCCAGACCGACAAGCGCCAGGGGGCGATGTCCGAGGGGGTCGCCCGCCTCTGGCAGGGCAGGGCCACGTCACCATCGCCGGAGCCGGTGCGCAGCGCGCCGACCTATTTCCCGCGCTCGGACGGGACGGGAGAGACGGCCTCCGTGACGGCCGCAATCCCCGCGGAGCCGGCGAAGGTCGTGGCGACGGCCTCGCCCACCGCCGCCACGGCCACCGCCCTCGTCGGCGCACCGCTGCCCCCGCGCCGACCCGCCGAGTTCACGGCCGCCGCCCGGTCGGCCGGACACTTCGCCTCCAAACCTCTCGATCTCTCACTCTTCGCGACCCGGAGCGGTCAATGATCATCCGCCAATTCCTGTCCTGGACCCGTGACGCTTCCATCGACCGTCGCGCGGAGGCCGCGGCGGCGCTGACCCGGGCCTATCTCTATGGCGGGCTCGATGCCGGGGCGGCGCGCGACGCGCAATCGGCGATCCTGGCGCTTCTCGACGACCCGGCCCTCGCCGTGCGTCGGGCCCTGGCGCAAGCCTGCGCCGGTTGCGCCACCGCGCCCCGATCGCTGGTCGTGGCTTTGGCGGGCGACCATCCCGACATCGCCGCCCTGGTCCTGCGGCGCTCGTCCGTCCTGACCGATGCGGATCTCGTCGACGGCATCGCCGTCGGCTGCGAGACCACCCGCACCGCCATCGCCGGCCGGCTCGGCCTCTCCCACGCGGTGGCCGGCGCCATGGCCGAGATCGGCGGCGTCCCTTCGCTCACCACCCTGGTGCGCAACCGCAGCGCCCGCATCACCACCGGCAGCCTGCTGCGCATGGTGGAGCGGCACGGCGACGATGCCGGCCTCAGGAACGCCCTGACGCTACGGGCCGACCTGCCCCTCGAAGTGCGGCAGGCCGTCACCGCCCGTGTGGCGGCATCGCTCTCGGCCTTCGCCATCGCCTCGGGCTGGCTCACCCCTGCTCGTGGGGAGCGGGCGAGCCGCGAGGCCCTGGAGCGCAGCACCCTGGAGGTGAGCGCCGGTGCCGACGGGGCGGATCTCGCGCGCCTCGTGAGCCATCTCCGCATCCGGGGACAGCTCAATGCCGGCCTGATCCTGCGGGCGATCCTGTCGGGCCGCATGGCCTTCGCGGAGGCGGCGCTGTCCGACCTCACCGGCCTGAAGGCCGACCGCGTGGCTGGGCTGATGCACGACCCTTCCGCCTCGGGTTTCGCCGCCCTCCACCGCCGCGCCGGATTGCCGCCCGTCCTGCTGCCCGCCTTCGCCGCCGCGCTCTCGGCCTGGCGCGAGGCCGGTTTCCAGGCCGAGCCGGGCCAAGCCAAAACCAGCCAAGCCAAGCCCGGCAATGCCACCCTGTCGCGCCGGATGATCGAGCGCGCGCTCACCGCCTGCGAGACCATGCCGCTTGCGGAGGCGCAGAGCGTCATGGCTCTTCTCGCCCGCTACGAAGCCGAGGCCGCCCGCGAGGAGGTTCGCGTCACTGCCAAGGCCATGGAAGAGAAGGAGAGCCGGGAGACCCGGACACGGATGCAGATCCTCGACGCCGAATGGCGCCTGGCGCAGCAGCTCGTCTCTCCCCGGCCGGCCCAACCCACACCGCTGGTTCTCCAGCCCGTCCGCATCGACGCCGTCACCATCGAGCAGGGGCAGGCGATGGAATCCGTGCTCGATGCCCTGTCCGACGGGCTCAGGGCGAGTGTGCGCGAGGCGAGGGCGCAGGTCCGCCCGCTCGCCGCCGCGCCGATCGATCTGACTGGCCACGACCTCGTGACGATCGACGTGCCCTCCATCGTCGTGTTCCAGCCGGAATTCGACATCGTACCCGACGCCGTGCGGATCGAAATCGGCGTATCGCCGACCCACGAGGCCGATGCGATCCTGGATGCGATTCCCGGCGCCCTGATCGCCAGCTACCGCGCCGACCGCGACCGAATGCGTCTGGCAGCCTGACCTGACGGGGTGCGACCGGCCTTCAACGGCCGTCGCTCCTTCGCCCTCATCCGGCTATGAGGGCGGCATGACAGGCACCGACACCAGAGCCCTTCTTTCCGGCCTCGCCCCCGTGGCTGCCCTGGTGGGCTCGATCCTCTCCCTCGTGATCGGCACCTCCTTCGCCAAACAGCTGTTCCCGGTCATCGGCGCAGAGGGCACCTCGGCCTACCGCGTCACCCTGGCGGCGGTGCTGCTGCTCGCCGTATGGCGGCCCTGGCGCCGGTCGCTCAGCCGTCGCGATGCCGGTGTGGTGGTGCTCTACGGGTTCGTGCTCGGCTGCATGAACCTGCTGTTCTACCTCTCCCTGCGGACGATCCCGCTGGGGCTCGCCATCGCCATCGAGTTCGTCGGGCCTCTCACGGTGGCGGTGGCCTCGTCACGGCGCGCCGTCGATCTGGTCTGGGTGGCGCTTGCTCTGCTCGGCCTGTGCCTGTTGCTGCCCCTGGATCGGGCGAGCGCCGGCCTCGATCCCCTCGGCGTCGCCTTTGCGCTGGGCGCCGCCCTGTGCTGGGCGCTCTACATCCTCGTCGGCCAGAGGGCGGGGCACCTGCCCGGCGGGCAGGCGGTCGCCCTCGGCATGAGCGTGGCGGCCCTGGTCATCCTGCCCTTCGGCATTGCCGGCGCGGGTACGGCGCTGCTTTCGCCCTCCATCGTCGTGGCCGGACTCGCCGTGGCGATCCTGTCGAGCGCGATCCCGTATTCCCTGGAGATGGTGGCGCTGCGGGGCCTGCCGCGCCAGACCTTCGGCATCCTGCTCAGTCTCGAGCCGGTCTGCGGCGCGCTCGCCGGTTACCTCATCCTCGGGGAGCGTCTCACGTTCCTGCAGGGAGCGGCCATCGCCTGCATCATGACGGCGTCGGTGGGCAGTACGATTGGCGCCTACCAGGCGAAGCGGGCGGATCCCAACCGATCGGCATGAACGAGAAAACGTATGTGATACGGAGATTTGCGAGCGGTTGTTCTTGCGGCTGATGATGAGATGAGCCGCTGACATTCCAGGCGACCGGAAAAGCTGCTGGTCGTGACAGGTACGCTCACGCGAGACGCACCGATCGCGGCAGGAAAGGCCGTGTCCCGTCCCCGAGCTCTTGCGGGCGTTCCTGTATATGCCGCCGGCGTATCAGCCGAACTGTTCGCGAAGAATCCGCTCGTCCAGGCTGTGGCCGGGATCGTGGAGGAGGGTGAGGTCGGTCTTGAGGTCGAGCCAGGTCTCCACGGTGCAGACCCGGCGGAACTCGGTGTGGTCAGCTACCGCCGCCACCGGGCGATGCGCCGCGTCGAGCACTTCCACATGGATGCGGGCGTGATCCGGTAGCAGGGCTCCGTGCCAGCGCCGGGGGCGAAAGGCCGAGATCGGTGTCAGCGCCAGAAGCCGAGAATTCAGGGGCAGGATCGGACCGCCCACCGAGAGGTTGTAGGCGGTGGAGCCGGCGGGCGTCGCGCAGAGCACGCCGTCGGCGATGAGCTCGGGCAGGCGCACATGTCCGTCCACCGAGATCTTGAGCTTGGCGGTCTGGTGCGTCTGGCGCAGCATGTAGACTTCGTTGATGGCCCGCGCCGTGTGCCGGCGCCCTTCCACGTCCACGGCTTCCATGAGCAGCGGGTGGATGGTGCTGCGCTTGGTGCTCTCCAGCCGTTCGAGGAGGTTGTCCTCACGGTACTCGTTCATCAGGAAGCCGACGGTGCCGCGGTTCATGCCGTAGATCGGTATGCCGGCCAGCATGAAGCGGTGCAGCGCCTGCAGCATCAGCCCGTCGCCGCCGAGCGCCACGATCACGTCGGCTTCTTCGGGGGCGACGCTGTCGTAGCGCCGCATCAGCGTATCCGCCGCACCGCGCGCATCGGCGGTGGGGCTCGCGATGAAGGCGATCCTCTGGAAGCGCCGCGCCATGGGTGATCGTCCGCTCGTGTTGACGCCGGGCTCGACCGCGCGCCTCATTCCCCTCGGAACAGGCCGCAGACCGGGAGACCCATAGCATGGAGCGTCCGCTTCTCGTCTACACCACCTTTCCCGATGCCGAGACGGCGCTCGCCATCGGTGAGGAACTGGTGCGCGCGCGGCTCGCCGCCTGCGTCAACGTCCTGCCGGGAATGCGGTCGGTCTATGCCTGGAAGGGCGCGGTGGAGCGGGGTGACGAGGTCGTCGCCATCCTCAAGACCCGGGAGGGGCTCGCAGACGACCTCGCCGCCGCGCTGAAACAGCGCCACCCGTACGAGACGCCGATCATCCTGCATCTGGCGACGAGCGGGGCGGATGCCGGCACTGCGGCGTGGATCCTGAGCGAGACCAGCGGTTGAGGCGCGTGCGGTCACCATCCCGCCGGGCATGAAAAACCCCGCCTCGGCTCAGCCTGGCGGGGGGAAACGGTACTGGACGGGTGCCGATCGATCGGCGTCGGCTCAGGCGGCCAGACGGTAGGAGGCCTGGGCGTTGTCGTTGATGGCGACGAACATGCCGGCCGAAGTCGTGTTGGAGACCGGCTCAGCCGATTCGGGGCGGTCCGTGAGCAGCGCCAAAGCAGGGCCGACGGCGACGGCGGCGAGGCCGAGGATGAACAGAGCGATCATGAAAGGAGCCTCTCTTGCAGCTGCAATGAAGCCTATATCGCACCGCACAATGGTGTTTGGTATATCACATTCCGTATGACGGTTATGTTCCGGACGCGGATCTGCGGATGAAGTCCACTCTGCGGTCGCACGAGGGGCCAGCCGGTCATCGGAAGGGGGCGTGAGTGTCGGGATTGGGACGGGGGGCGCCGTTCCGGTGCCTGTAACCTGGCTGAGGGCGTCTCAGCGATGGTTGCCGCCGGACACGCCGGGCATCAGCGGAAGTGCATGATAGCCGTCGCCGAAGATGATGATCGATAAGGTCAGGCCTAAGGCCGCTACATACAGCACCGCGAAGAGGTCGCGGTTGGCACCGGCCGTGGCGAGCACCAGGGCCGCGAACGGAATGCTCTGCAGGGCGAGGATGGCGGCGATGTTCATCTCGGGCACTCCGGCGATAGCCGAGCAGAGTTGGACATGACGGCGCATGGGGCAACACGGGGGCGGCGGACAGGATGGCGCACCGTGTGCCGGGCCGGAGATGGCGCTCCTCGGAGGGGCGCCATCGGGGCCGGTCGCTGAAGGAGCCGGTCATTGGCTCCTTCGGTCGTGCCGGGCTCGCCCCGCCGGTCGGGCGGGACGAGCCGGGGATCAGGCGTGGGCCAGGGCGCCCGCCGGAGTGACCGAGCCGTTGGCGACGTGGTGGCGCTTGAGCATTGGCCGGAGGACGGCCACGGCCAGGAAGGCGGCGAAGAGATCCATGACCGCCACGGTGTACAGCACCGTCGCCCAGGTGCCGGTGGCCTGCATCAGCAGGTTGCCCACCGGGACGAACAGGGCGGCGAAACCCTTGGCGCAGTAGAGCACGCCGTAGATCTTGCCGATATGCTTGGAGCCGAACGTGTCGGCGGCCGTGGCGCTGAACAGCGAGTAGACCTCGCCCCAGGCCAGGAACACGATGCCCGACAGGATCACGAAGGCCCAGGGGTTCGACCCGAAGTAACCCAGGGCGACGATTCCGATGCCCTCCATGGTGAAGGCGATGAACATCGTCTTCTCACGCCCGATCCGGTCGGAGATGTAGCCGAAGAGCGGCCGCGAGATGCCGTTCATGATCCGGTCGAGCATCAGTGCGAAAGGCAGGGCCGCCATGGCGAAGAAGTACAGGTTGACCTGGAACTCCTTCACGCCGAGATCCTGCGCGATGACGCCGAGCTGGGCCACGGCCATCAGGCCGCCGGTGACCGTGCAGGTGAACATGAGCAGCATCACGTAGAAGACCGGCGTGCGCAGGGCTTCCCCGAGGGTGTAGTCGCGCCGGGTCTGCAGGACCTTGGTCGAGAAGATGACCTGGTCCTTGGCCGGGGAGCGCAGGCCGATGGCGGCCAGCATGATGACCGCGCCCTGGATCAGGCCGAAGATGAAGAAGGCCTGGGCGTAGCTGCCGTGCGAGATCATGCTGGCGATCGGCAGGATGGTGAGGGCCGAGCCGGCGCCGTAGCCGCCCGCCGTCAGGCCGACCGCGAGGCCGCGCTTGTCCGGGAACCATTTCAGGGCGTTGTTGATGCAGGTGGCGTAGACACAGCCCACACCGATACCGCCCGCCACGGAGCCGAGATAGAAGCCGGTGAGCGAGGTGGCGTAGGAGTTGATGACCCAGGCGAGGCCGGTCATCAGACCACCGAACATCACGACCCGGCTCGGGCCGTACTTATCGATGAAATAGCCTTCAATCGGGGTCAGCCATGTCTGCACCACGACGAAGATCGTGAACGCGACCTGGATCGCGGCGCGGTCCCAGCCGAACGTCTTCTGAATTTCCGGGACGAACAGAGTCCAGGCGTACTGGATGTTCGCCGCGGCGACCATACAGGCAACGCCGAGAATAAGTTGGAGCCACCGCTTTGAAGGTTGCACCGCTATGGGCGCGGTCACGGACGTCGCCATGAGCTTTCTCCCTGATCATGGACATGGATACTTGAAGGCTTGGTGGTCGAGGCACCCCAGCGCATCGGCTTCCTTGGCCGCGGCAAGTGATCGTCGAGATCAGAGGTCGCTGGCTGGTATTCAGTATTTGGCATATCAGATTGGCTTGCAAGCACCATAATGCATGAGCCGAAAAGGATTCATCCAGAATTCGCGAAATTTTGCTCCGAAACGCCTCACGGATGAGCAGGATTTTTCATCCACCACAGTCGGGAAAAATAATTTCACCGGCTTGGCCGCGACGATGACGGGAAGGCAGAAGATCGAAGCCATCGCATTCCGAGCTGTTTGACCGGCACGGGCAGGCTATGATCGGATCCCTGTCGGGGTAGACAATGTCGTGCCGCGTAGATCCGAGTATTCGATCTGCATAAATTATAAAACCAAGAGTTTTTTGATATTTACGTCAAAAAAAACAAACACTTGGTATACTTCGTTCCACGCTCCGGCGGTCTCCGGTTCAGCCGACGCGTCGTCGTGATGCCGGGCCGATCCTTTGGTCGCCGGGATAGAAATCCTGTGCGCGGCCGGCCAGCCGGGGAACAGCCGGCAGGCGACGGTACCGCTTGAAAACCCGGCCTCGCCTACGGCTGGGAATGGGGCGTCTTCGTCCCCTTCACCGGATAGCTCCGCCCCTTCCACACCGCCGCTCCGGCGCGCTTGGGGTGCAGCAGCACGTTCCACTGGATCGCCAGGGCCACTACCACCCCGAGCGGGTGGAGGAGGATGGTCGCGGCCGGCTCGTGGGTGATGAGGGTGATCGCCGCGCGGGTGGCGAGCGACACGACGAGGGCAGCGAGCGCCACCAGCCCGGCCGTCGGAGTCGCGAGGCCGAAGGCGGCGGCGAGAACGAGCAGCAGCGGCAGGACATGACCCGCGAGCAGGAGCAGCGTCCAGACGGGGAGGGCACGGGGCGTGGCCATACCCTCATGGGCGTTCTTCGAGAAGCCGGCCCAGGATTCGGCGAGGTTCCGGTACATCCGGCAGGTGGCGAGCGCGTGCCCGGCCACGAGGTCGGTCCGATGCCCGGCATGGCGCAGGATCCGGGGCAGGAACACGCCGTCATGCAGGAGTCCGCGGATGGCGCCGTGGCCGCCGGTCTCACCGTAGACGGAGCGGTCTATGAGGACGAGCTGGCCGCAGGCGGCGCCGAGAGCCGGACGGAGCGAGGCGCGCATCATCGGCACGGGGAGGTAGCCGACGAGGAGGAAATTGATCATCGGCACGGTGAGCCGCTCGCCCAGGCTGCGCATGATCTGACGCGGCACGGCGCTCACCAGGGCGGCCCCGGTGGCACGGGCATGGGCGACGAGCCCTGCCGCGGCACTGGGCGCGAGGGAGACGTCCGCGTCGATGAAGAGGAGCTGCCCGCCCCTCGCCTCGGCCGCGAGGGCAGCGCAGGCGTGGTTCTTCCCCGTCCAGCCCTCGGGCAGGGCGGGCACGGGGACCAGCCGGAGCCGGGGATCGGTCTCCGCCAGGGCGCGGACGAGGCCGGCCGTGCCATCGGTGGAATGGTCGTCCCCCACCAGCACCTCCACGGCGATGCCGGTGCTCGCCAGGGCGGCCCGCACCGTGTCGACGATGGTGCCTTCCTCGTCGCGGGCGGGGATCAGGATCGAGACCAGCCCGTCCTGCGCCGCTTCCGGCTCCGGCGTGCGCAGGGCGATGAGGTTCGCGCAGGCCAGGATGGCGGGGAGGAGGGCGAAGGCGAGGGCGACGAGCGCCAGGACGAGGGTCACGGGGCTCTGTCTCCCTCGGGGCGATGGGCGGGGTCGAAGCGGCGACCGGTGAGGATAGCCCGCATCCGGCGCCAGCCGTCATAGATTCCGCCGATACCCTTGCCGCCGGAGGTCAGGGTCGTGAAGCGGTCGGGCTCGCGGGCGACGACGTCCGCGGAGAGCCGGTCGAGGGTGGCGGTCAGGTCGGCCTCCATCCGGGCCAGCCGCTCCGGCCGGGGCAGGGCGAGGAGGTCGGCACCCCGCACCGGCGTGCCGAAGGCCGCGAAGGCTTCAGCGCCTCGCTCTTCCCAGAAGGCGTAGTCCAGGGCCAGGGGCACGAACAGCGCGTCCGGGGCGATCTCGGGGAGTCTCGCCACACCCGCGCGCAGGTCGAGCGGGCGGGCGCGTACATCGACGAAGCGTCCCTGCGCCGTGATCCAGAGCATCTGTCCGGGCGCGCCGAGGATCGCGCGGGAATGGGCAAGGAACTGCGCCGCTCCACGCAGTGACTCGAGATCCACCGGAAACGCGCCGATTCGCCCGAAGACCGCGTATTTCTCCAGCGCCGCCGCATCGAACGGGGCGTGGCTCGTCCGCTCGGGAAACAGGCGGCCGGCCAGGAGGATCACCACGGCCGCGTCCCACCAGGACGGATGGTTGAGGACGACGACGATGGGGCCGGCATGACCGGCACAATCCGGCGCGCCCCAGCGGGCGAGCCGGAGCGCGTTCATGTGCCGGCGCAGGAAGCGGTCGAAATACCCGACCATGAACCGCCAGATCAGCGGCGAATGACGGGGAGCCGGTCGGGCCGGGGACGCCGCTGGCCTCACGCGCTCTGCCGTACCTCGCTACCGGTCGCCCCACCCTGCCGAGCGTCGGAATCGAGCGCGTCGGCGGCGATCCAGCCCGACATCATCACCATGGGCATGCCGGGGCCGGGATGGGCCGCGCCGCCGGCGAGATACAGGCCGCGTACCTGCCGCGAGCGGTTGCCCGGCTTGAACGCGCCCATGAACTTGCCGTGCGAGGCGAGGCCGTAGATCGCCCCGTTGAGCACCTTGTAGCGCTCGTGGATGTCCTGCGGCGTCAGATGGCGCTCGACGACGATGCGCTCTTCGAGATCCGGCATGTTGCCCGTGCGCTTGAGCTTGTCGAGGATGACCTGGCGGTAGGCCGGGAACATCTTGGACCAGTCGTGGTGCGGCCTCAGGTAGGGCGTGTGGACGAGGACGTAGAGGGCCTCGCCGCCTTCGGGAGCCACCGATGGGTCGGTGGAGGAGGGGGCGGCGAGATAGGCGGTCGGGTCCGGGGCCGGCTCGCCCTTGCGGTAGATGTAGTCGAACTCCTCCTCCGGATCGCGGGAGAAGACGAAATCGTGGTGGTTCAGGTGCTCGTAGCGCTTGTTCAGACCGAGATAGAGCACCACGCCCGAACAGGCCGGCTCGAAGTTTTTCTTCTCGTAGGCCTTGCCGACATCGCCGCCGACGAGCTCGCGGTAGGTCCGCACCGAATCCATGTTGGAGATCACCGCGTCGAACGGGGTGATGCCGGCGGCGGTCTTCACGCCCTTCACCGTGCCCTTCTCGATGGCGAGCCCGGTGACCTCGTCGCCAGGCCGCAGGGTGGCACCGAGTTCGGAGGCCAGCTTCGTCAGCGCCTCGGCCACCGCGCGGGTGCCGCCCATCGGGTACCAGACGCCCTCGGCGGTCTGCATGTGGGCGATGGCGCAGAGCACGGCCGGCGCGCCGTAGGGGGACGAGCCGACATATTGCACGAAATGGTCGAGCATCTGCGCGAGGCGCGCATCCTTGACCTTCGAGCGGATGGTGCCGGCCACCGACGAGCCCATGCGGAGGGAGAGCACGTCCCGCAGGGTGCCGGGATTCATGTTGGCGCGGATGTTGATCGTGTCGAACAGATCTTCCACCGGCTTCCAGAAGAAGAACTTGTTCGAGACGTCGTGCAGGTGCTCGGAGATTTCGAGGAACTTCTTGTAGCCCTCACCGGCGCCCGTATTGGGCGCGAAACGCTCCATGTCGGCCGCCATGGTGGGCACGTCGGCCATGAGGTCGAGATGGGTGTTGTCGTCGAAGAAACAGCGCCATTGCGGATCGAGGCGGCGCAGGTCGAGATAGTCGTGGATGTTGCGGCCGGCCTCCTGGAAGATGCGCTCCAGCACCTTCGGCACCGTGAGGATGGTCGGGCCCATGTCGAAGCGGAATCCGCCTTCGTGCAGCACCGCCGCTTTGCCGCCGAGCCAATCGTTCTTGTCGTAGAGAGTGACCGTGTGGCCGCGCGCCGCGCTGACGCAGGCCGCCGCGAGGCCGCCCAACCCTGCGCCGACCACGGCGACCGAAGACCCGACCCGCATGTTCATCGTCACTCCCTGGGCCCGGCCGATGCCGTGCCTCACGGGTGAAGCTAGACCGGATCGCCGCGCGGTCAACGCGCTAACCGGTCGCGCCGCCGGAGTTATCGCCCATTTCAAGGCCGAGAGCGGGGATTGCAGGTCCGGGTCGGCCAGTTCTAGGCTGGAGTGACGTCCGCAGGCTCACACCACCCGGCGCGCCACCAACCCCACGGCGGCCACGAGGCCCAAGGCCGCCACGGTGATCATCACCCCCCAGGCCGGCATGGCCGCGGCCATGCCTTCGCCGAGCGCCGTCTGATAGGCTTCGATCGCCCAGGCGTTGGGGGTGAGCCAGCCGACCTGCTGCAGCCAGGGCGGCATCAGGAAGCGTGGGACCATGCTGCCGCCCACCGCCGAGAGCAGTAGAACGCCGAAGGTGGAGGCGAGATGTGCCTGCTGGCGGGTATTGGCCGCCGCGCAGGCGGCGAGCGCCAACCCCGCCGCCATGGCCGAGACGAGGAACGAGGTGACGATCCAGGCCGGCCAGTGCGGGCCGATCTCGACCCCGTAGACCAGGGCGGCGGCGGCGAAGATCAGCCCGGCCTGGACCACGCCCTGGATCACCAGGAACAGGAACTTCCCCACCACCACCACAGCGAGCCCTCCGGGCCCGGCCATGAGCCTGTCGGCGAGGCCCGATTGCCGCTCCTCCACCAGGGACATCGCTCCCTGCATGGCCGCAAACAGCAGGAATACGGCGGTGATGGCGCCGGCATAATAGCTCACCCGCTCGTTGGTGCTGCCCGAGGCGGTGCTCTGGCGTTCCACCAGCGAGGCGAAGGAGAACGGCTCCTTGCGGGCGCGCTGCTCGGCGAAGGCCGAGTTGAGGAAGGCGCGTTCGTCCGGCCCGATCTTGCCCGACCGTTCCACGTCGGCGACGATCCGGGCGAGGACCACGTCGGGCAGGGCCTCGTTGAGGATGCGCTGCAACTGGCCGAGCGCGATCGGCGTGGCCAGGGCCCGGGCGGGGTTCTCGATGAGGATCACCGGCTGGGCGGCCTCGGGCGGGGCTCCGGCCACGGGCGCGTCGAGGTCGCCCCGAAGGACCAGGGCGGCGTCCACGTCCCCGCGCCGGACCGCGCTCGTCGCACCGGCGAGATCGGTGACCTTCAGACGCTCGATGCGCAGGGAGGTGTCGGCCTCCAGGGCCGTCATCAGCCGCTCGGTGGTCGCCGTGCGGGCGAGGTCGACGAGACCGAGATGGATGCGGATCCGGTCGCCGATGGCGCCCGAGAAGATCGCCGCGAAGATCATGAAGATCACGGTCGGCAGGACGAAGGCCATGACCAGGGCGGCGCGGTCGCGCCGCAGGCTGATCAGCATCACCCGGAAGGCGGCGGTGATCATGCCTCGTGTCCCGCGTGGAGGGGCATGGCCCGGCCCGGCCCGGCCCGGTCGAGGGCCTCGCGATAGATCGCGTCCAGGCCCGGTGCGCGGATGCGGATTTCCCCCACCGGCACGCCTTCCGCCCGCAGGCTGCCGAGGAGCGCGGTCCCGTCGAGCCCGGCCCTGTGGCTCGCCCTCCAGGTCAGTCCGGTATCGATAGGGGTGAATCCCGCCCGGCGCAGAGCGGCCACGGCGTCCGGGCCGGCGGGATTGGTGAGCGCCACCTCGTGCTCGGGCACTTCCGCGCGGATGCGTTCGAGGAGGAGGGCGAGCCGGCCTTCATGGATGAGCCGCCCGTCCGCCAGGATGGCGACCCGGTCGGCGAGGCGTTCGGCCTCGGCGAAATCATGGGTGGCGATGAGGATCGCGGCGCCCTGCTCCCGCAGGCGCGCGAGCACCGCATGAATCGCGGCGCGCGCGTGCAGGTCCACCCCCTGGGTCGGCTCGTCGAGGAGGACGAGGCGCGGCCGCGCCATCAGGCTCGCGGCGATATTGGCCCGGCGCTGGTAGCCGCCGGACAGGTGGCCCACCGGACGCCGCGCCACCTCGCCGAGATCGGCCAGATCGATGGCGGCCTGGACCGCCGCCTTGCGCTCGCGCCGGCCGATCCCCGAGAGCTGCGCGAAGACGGAAAGGTTCTCCGCCACGGTGAGGCGTGGATAGAGGGCGATTTCCTGAGGAACCCAGCCGATGGCGCGCCGTGCCTCGCGCTCACGGAACGGATCGGCACCGGCGATCCGCACGGTGCCGCTCTCCAGCGGCAATCGTCCGGCCACGATGCGCATGAGCGAACTCTTGCCGGCGCCGTTCGGGCCGAGCAGGGCGAGGGTTTCGCCAGCCTCGATCCGGCAATCGACGCCCCGCAGGACCCGATGCCCGCGATAGGCGAGGACGGCGCCCCGAACCACGACCAGGGGCTCCTGTCCCGGATTCATGAGTGGCGGGGTCAGCGGGGTGGCAGGGCGCGGACGAGGCGCACCCGCAGGGCGAGACCCGGTTCGCGCACGACGACGCGCGCACGGGCGAAATCCGGTCGCGCGCGCGCCGCCTCGCCGGAAAAGCCATAGGGTTCGAGGGGAAGGCCAAGGCCCGTCCGGTCGAGGCGACGATTGCCGTTGAGATCCTGATAGGCCGCCACCGCGTAGGCGCCGGGTTCGATCCCCGTGAGGATCACCCGCTGGCTCCTGCCGTCGGCGGGAACGTCCTGCCCATTGCGACACTCGGTCTCCGACAGGCCGCCCTGGCAAAGGGCGACGTAGACCGTGCCGGCCCCCGGCTCGATTCCCTCCACCACGACCTCGACGGTGGCTGCCCGCGCGGGATCGAGAGGCATGACGAAGGCCAGCGCCAAAGCGGTCGCGAAGAAACGCCTCACGAAGCTTCGCCCGACGTGGCGAGCGGCTGGGTGGTGGGGATGCCGGCGGCCTCCGCGCCGACGCGCCCGGCGGAGAGCTCCTCGATGAGGAGGCGGGCGGTGATGCGCGCGCCCTCGTAGATCACCGGCAGGCCCGAACCCGGATGAGTGCCGCCGCCCACGAGGTAGAGCCCTGGCCCGAAGCGGTTGTGAGGGCGGAAATACAACATCTGCATCAGGTCGTGGGCGAGGTTGAAGGTGGCGCCCTCATACACGAAGAAATCGTCCCGCCATTGCGACGGGTCGACGATACGCTCGTAGCGGATGCGATCCTCGATATCGTCGAGGCCGAGCAGCTTCAGCCGGTCGAGGACGAGGCGGCGGTAGCTCTCACGGGTGGAGGGCCAGTCGATCCCCGACTTCAGGTTCGGCACCGGCACGAGGACGTAGAGGCTGGTATGGCCGGCCGGCGCCATGCCGCCATCGGTGTAGCCCGCGTGCTGGACGTAGAGGGAGGGCTGCATCGGCAGGGTGCCCTCGGTGATTTCCCGGATGTTGCGGGCGTATTCCTCCGACAGGAAGATCGTGTGGTGGCCCAGCGCCGCCGGCACTTTCCCCTCGATCCCGAGATACATCATGAAGGTCGAGCAGGAGAGGCGGGCCTTGCCGATCTTGGCGTCGCGCCAGCGTGGGCGATGTGTCTGCGGCACCAAATCCTTGATGACCTTGGCGAAATCGCCGTTGATGACCACCGCGTCGGCCTTCAGGGTCTCTGTCCCGCAGACCACCCCGGTGGCCTTCTTGCCATCGAAGATCACCCGGTCGACCGAAGTGTCGAGGCGGATGTCCACGCCCATGCGGCGGGCGAGCCCGGCCATCGCCTCCGACACCGCGCCGCAGCCGCCGACGGGATGGTAGACCCCGTGTTCGTATTCGAGGAACGACAGGATCGTGAACAGGCTCGGGCACCGGAACGGCGACATCCCGAGATATTTGGTCTGGAACGCGAAGGCGAGGCGGACCCGCGGGTCCTTGAAGTAGCGCTGCAGGTCCTTGTCGACGCTGCGGCCGGGATGGAGGTGGGGGAGAGCGGCGATCATGGCCGGCGAGGCCATGGCGCGCAGGGTGTGGAAGGCCTGTTCCAGCACGGGCTTGAAGAATTTCAGCTTCACCCGGTTGTCGGCGAAGAACTTGCGGACGTTCTTGGCGTCGTCCGGGGCGATGCGGGCGATCTCCGCCTCGAGGCGCTCCATGTCACCGGTGGCACGGATCTCGCCCGAGACCCCGTTCCTGCCCTCCGCATCCTTACCCTCGAACACGAGGTGATATTGCGGATCGAGCCGCTCCAGCTTGACGTGATCCTCGAGACGCTCGCCGCATGTCTCGAAGATGTCGGCGAGGATCTGTGGATAGAGGAAGAAGGTCGGGCCGATATCGAAGCGGTAGCCGCCGGGCGCCTCCACCGTCTTGGTCCGGCCGCCGACGGCAGGGTCCTTCTCGACCACCGTGACGTGGATGCCCGCTCGTGCGAGGAGCAGCGCCGTTGCCAATCCCCCGGGGCCGGCGCCGACGATGATGACGCGGCGTCCGGACAAGGTCCGCATGCCATCCCGAGACTGAAGCAACGCGTTGAACTCCTTCGGCGACAGGCCCCCTACGGCGGATCGTTCCTCCCGTAAGGGGTATCGAGATTCATTCCAAGCTCAAGGTCGCGGCGTCCGGAATCCCCGACGCACCGGCCTAGCTTGCCGCCTAATCTCGACCGGCATCACCAGCGGGACAATGGGTGCGGATTGTCGCGTGCCTGCATCGCCAGATGGTGGAGCGCCAATGCTCCCGCTGTCGCCACGTTCAGCGAGTCGAATCCCGGTGCCATGGGAATGCGCACTGTTCGGGCGCGCGCCATCAGGCCGTGCGACAGCCCCGGCCCCTCGGTGCCGAGGAGCAGAAGCGTGCGCGGCGAGGGCGGCAGGTCCGCGAGCACCGCCTCCCCGCGCGGGCTGAATGCCAGGGGGACGAGGTCGTTGGCCTGCGCGAAGTGCAGCATGGCCTCCGCCTCCAGCCGCGCGAACGGCACGATCAGCGCCGCGCCCGCCGAAACACGGATCGCCTTGCGATAGAGCGGGTCGCAGGTGGCGGAATCGAGAAGGATGCCGGTGGCTCCAAACGCGGCGGCGTTGCGGAACAGGCCGCCGACATTGTCATGGTTGGTCAAGCCGACGAGCCCGACCATCGTGACGGGCGCCGGGGACGGAGGCAGGACGAGAGGTGGGGGCGCTCCGCACGAGGCCACCGCCATCACGCCCCGGTGGATGGGGAAGCCGGCGATGGCGCTCATCACCGCCTTCGAGGCCGTATAGACCGGCACCGAAGCGGGCAGGGCGGCGAGCGCATCGGAAAGGGGCGCCAAGCGCTCGTGGCTGAGGAGCAGTGATTCGGCCGGGAAACGCGCGGCACCCGAGAGCAGGACCCGCAGGGTCACCTCCCCCTCCACGATGAACCGGCCCTCGCGACCGATCAGATCGCGCTCCCGCATGGCGGCATAGGCCGCGATGCGGGGGTCGGAGGGGTCGTCGATGGGGATGGGTGTCACCGCTGGCCGCATCCTATGCCCTGGCAGACGAAGCGCATGGCTGGGGCTGCCCTCTTCCCACATGCGGAAAGAGGGGTATGCGCGGCGCTATGTGTTCGCGGGGCGGCCGCCCATGCGGATGGCGAGCGGGTCGGCCTCCTCCTTGGTCGGGACCTTCACCAGGGCCTCTCCGTCGAGGACGACTTCACCCGCCACCGAGCAGGTGCATTTGAGCCGGGCGCGGCGGCGCTCGGGGACGAGCTCAGCCACTTCCACCGTCACCTGGACGGTGTCGCCGATGCGGACCGGCGCGCGAAAGTTCAGGGTCTGGCTGATGTAGATGGCGCCGGGGCCGGGCAGGCGGGTGCCGAGCACGGCCGAGATCAGCCCGGCCGTATACAGGCCGTGGGCGATGCGGGTGCCGAAAGGCGTGCGGGCCGCGAAGTGCTCGGACAGGTGGATTGGGTTGCGATCGCCGGTGATCTCGGCGAAGCCCACCACGTCGGAGGAGGCGATGACCTTGTTCAAGGTTTCGGACAATCCGACCTCGAGATCCTCGAAATACAGGACGCGCAGCTCTGGCATCATCGGTCGGTCTCCCCCCGTCTCACGTCGTACTCACGGGACTTGGCCCCGCATCCGACGTGTCGCGTCGCACAAGCGCTGCTGCAAATCCAGCGCAAGCACGCCGAAAATCGCGGCTCGACAGGCCTGTCGTCGTCGGTCCAAGAGGCAAAGACTTTTTCGAGAGCCGATCCTGAGAGCCGATGACCGACGCATCCACCCCGGCAGGTCACGCCACCCTGCGCCCGGTCGTCCTGCGGGTGGCGGGACTGAACCTCGCCTATTTCAGCATCGAGATTGCCGTGGCTTTGGCGATCGGCTCCCTTGCGCTCATCGCCGACAGCCTGGATTTCCTGGAGGATGCGGCGCTCAACCTGCTGATCTTCGCCGGGATCGGCTGGAGCCTGCGAAACCGGGCGCGGCTCGGCATGGCGCTGGCCGGCATCCTGCTGCTGCCAGCACTCGCCACCGCCTATGCCGCCTTGGAGAAGGTCTCCGACATGGCGCCCCCCGCGCCGCTGCCGCTCACCCTTGCCGGCCTCGGTGCCCTCGGCGTGAACCTCGTCTGCGCCATGATGCTGGCGCGTCACCGCGAGGGCGGGGGAAGCCTGACCCGGGCAGCCTATCTCTCGGCCCGCAACGATGCCTTTGCCAATCTCGCCATCATCGGCGCAGGCCTCGTCACGGCGCTCACCCTCTCGCCCTGGCCCGATCTCGTGGCGGCGGCCGGCATCGCCGTGCTCAACGCGGATTCGGCCGTGGACATCCTCAAGGCCGCCCGTGCCGAATGGCGCGCGGCGCATCCCGTCGCGTGAGAACGTGCCCCGCCGCCCGGCCGCGCCGATGCCCGGCATCGCCAAGACGATGAGGTTCTGAAAGATGCGCCTGTTCCCGATCTCCGACCTGCATCTCGAGCGCCGGCGTCCGGAGACGATCGCGCGGCCGGCAGAAGCGTTCGACGTGCTGGTCTGTCCCGGCGATCTTTACGAGGGCCGGCCCGAACTCGGCCTCGCCGCCCTGCGACAGATCGCGCAGGGCCGTCCCATCGTGCTCGTGCCGGGCAACCACGAACATTATGCGCCGACGGGTGACCCGCGCACCGCGCCCGAACTGATCGCCGCCCTGGAGGCCGAGGTGGCGCGGATCAACACGTCGGGGGAGGGCGGTCCGGTCCACCTCCTCAACCACGGTGCCAGCGTCGTCCTCTATGGAATCCGCTTCGTCGGCACTACGCTCTGGAGTGACTGGTCGCTGGCCGGTCGCTGGCTCGACGAGACCATCGCCGGCCACCCGGCCGACCCCGTCGCCTTCGCCGCCGCGCGGATGACCGATCCGGTGACCGGTTCGCGAGAGTTTCGCGGTTCGATCCGCAAGGGTGACGGCACGGTCTGGTCACCCGCCGACGCCATGGCGGCGCATCTGGCCCAGAAGGCCGAGCTGACCGGCGCCCTCGCCGTGCCGCATCCCGGCCCTACCGTGGTCGTCACCCACCATCCGGCCAGTCCACTGGCGGCCGACGCGTTCCGGACCACGCCCGGCGTGCCCTGGTGGGTGCCGGCCTTCTACGCCACCACCGCTCTCGACGATCTCCCCGAGGCGAGCCGGCCCGATCTCTGGGTCTCCGGCCATTTCCACTCCGGCCACGACCTGCGCGTCGGCCGTACCCGCTGGGTCGCCAACCCGGTGGAGGGGGCGACTTACTCGGCCGAGAGGTTCGTCGATCTGGGGTGAAGGGCAGGCCTCGACTCTCCGATCGTCTTCGAGAGAGCGGGCTCACGCGAAACCGAAGCCCTTCGTCCGACGTAGAGGGCCGAGGGGGGCACGGCCCCGCCTCGCACCGGAGCCTGTCATGAACACTTTCATCGCCGTCGTGCTCGTCTGCGCCAACGCGATCCCGATCGAGGCCTGTTCGGACGACAAGGCGAGCGAGGTGCGCAAGGTCCGCGTTTCCAACGAACTCGGCTGCACCAACGGCTGGCAGGAGATCATCTCCCGTACGGATCTCAACGAGGAGATCGGTAAGACCGCCTATCTCAAGACCGAGTGCCGGAGAGTGAAGGAGGCGCGGTGAGCCCTACTTGTCGTACTTGATATAAGCGAAGCGCGCGTCGCCGGGCGTGCCCTCCAGGCCTTGGCCTTCCGTTCCAGGCTGCCAGCCCACGACCTCCTCGATCTTCTTCGCCAGGGCAAAATCCTTGTCGGTGATGCCCTTGGCGGCATGGTTCATCAGCCGCACTTCGACCCAGGCATAGGAAGCGGTGAGATCCGGATGGTGCCAGGCGGCCTCGGCGAGGTGTCCCACCGTGTTGATGACCATCAGCGTGCTCTTCCAGCTCGCTGTCTTGTAGGTCCGCCGGATCCAGCCATCCTCGTAGGTCCAGGCGGGCAGCTCGGCGCTCAAACGCTCCGCGATGGTGGCGTCGTCGATAACGTCTTCGCGTGATCCGGCCATGGCCTGCATTCCTGTTGGGTGAGGTGGATGTCATCCGACGACTGGATGTCGTGATTGGTACCGGAGGCATTCCAAGTCTGGACCCTGCCCCGAGCAGCGTAGTCCGGCAAGTTTTCCGGAGCTCGGGTTTTTCGGATTTCTCGCCCCCGGTCGTCCGAGCTCGTCACCTGCGGCCACTCGACCATGGCGCGCGTCGGTGGACGACGGAGATGTGAGACCCTATTAAATATAAGAACCGCCGGGCAGTCTCAGTGATGAGGCCGTCGAACGGCAAAATCCGGGCTTTCAAAATCCGGTTCCAGGGAGACGATGCTCATGCTGTCACGGCGCGGATTGCTCGCGACGGCGGCGCTCTGGCCCATGGCCGGCGCGGTGGCGGCCGCATCGGCGAGCGTGCGCGTCGGCAGCCTGCCCTTCGGCACCGTGTCCTGGGAGGCCGCCATCATCAAGGCGCGCGGCCTCGACACGGCCAACGGCTTCACCCTCGACGTGGTCAAGCTCGCCGGTAACGACGCCGCCCGCATCGCCTTTCTCGGCGGTCAGGTCGACACCATCGTGGGGGACCTGCTCTGGGCCGCCCGCCTCGGCAACGAGGGCAGGGCGATGCGCTTCATCCCCTATTCCACCACCGAGGGATCCCTGATGGTGCCGCCCGGCAGTTCCATCGCAGGCCTCAAGGATCTCGTCGGGAAACGCCTCGGAATCGCCGGAGGGCCCCTCGACAAGAACTGGCTGCTGCTCAAGGCTCAGGCCAAGGATGCCGCCGGGATCGATCTCGAATCTCAGGCGCAGATCGCCTATGGCGCGCCGCCCCTCCTGGCACTGAAGCTGGAACAGGGAGAACTCGACGCAGCCCTGCTCTACTGGACCTATTGCGCACGGCTCGAGCCCAAGGGGTTTCGTCGCATCATCGGCTCCGACGACATCATGCGCGCCTTCGGCGCCACCGGCTCCATCGCCCTCATCGGCTACCTGTTCGAAGGGAGCACGGTCTCGGGCAAGGCCGAGGCGATCGCCGGCTTCGCCCGCGCCTCGCGCACCGCCAAGGAGATGCTCGCCAACGACCCGTCCGCCTGGGAGGTGGTGCGACCGCTGATGTCGGCCGATGACGAGCCGACCTTCGAGGCCCTGAAGCGGGACTTCCTCGCCGGCATTCCGCGCCGGCCCATCGCCACCGAGCGCGGCGACGGCGAGCGCCTGTTCGGCGTTCTGTCCAAGCTCGGCGGCGAGCGCCTCGTCGGGGCGGGGACGACCCTGCCCCCCGGCCTGTATTTCGACGGGGCCGGAAACGGTTGAGCCGCTGCGGCCTCTCCGATCGGTACGGCGGACATTGATCCGGCCCGGCTCCAACGCCATGGGGGTGGCGACCCGGCTCGTCTCCGTCCTGCTGCTGCTGGCGGCTTGGCAGGCGGCGGCGAGCCTGGCGGGATCGCGGCTCCTGCCCGCACCGCTCGCGATCCTCGATTTCATCGTCAGTGAATCGGCCAGCGGCGACCTCTGGCGCAATGTCGGCATCACCCTCACGCGGGTGGGCGTCTCCTTCATGATCGCCATGGGGCTCGGCGTGCTCCTCGGGATTGCCCTCGGACGCCTCAAGGGCTTGAACCTCGCCCTCGACACACCGCTCCTCATCCTGCTCAATACGCCCGCCCTCGTCATCACCGTGCTGGCCTATATCTGGGTCGGTCTCAACGAAGGGGCCGCGGTGCTGGCCGTGGTGCTCAACAAGCTGCCCAACGTGGCGGTGATCGTGCGGGAGGGCGCGCGGGGCCTCGATCCGGGGCTCGAGGAAATGGCGCGGACCTACCGGTTCGATCGCCGCACCTGGATCGCCCACGTCCTGGTGCCGCAACTGCAGCCGTTCGTCGTGGCCGCGGCTCGGTCCGGCCTGTCGCTGGCCTGGAAGATCGTGCTGGTGATCGAGCTGCTCGGGCGGCCGAACGGCGTCGGTTTCGCCATCAACTTCTACTTCGTTCAGAGCCTGAACGTGGCGGCCATCATCGGCTACAGCGTCGTCTTCATGAGTGTCATGATCGCCATCGACATCCTCATCCTCCAGCGCCTCGAAGCGTATGTCCGGCGCTGGCGCTGAGATGGCGGACGCTCTCTCCGTCTCCATCCTCCGCAAAGTCTACGGCGCCGATGGGCCGGAGCCGGTGGAGGCGGTGCGCGACCTCTCCTTCACCATCCGCCGCTCGGAGATCGCCTGCCTCATCGGCCCTTCCGGGGCGGGCAAGACCACCACCTTGCGCATCCTGCTCGGCCTCGACGACGCATACGAGGGCGCGGTGACCCCCGATCCGCGCGAGGCGGGGATCGCCATGGTCTTCCAGGAGCCTCGCCTCCTCCCCTGGCGCAGCGTCGAGCAGAACGTCCGCCTCGGCCTGCCCCGCCCGGAGCGGGGGCGTGATCTCGACGGCCTGTTCGAATCCCTCGGGCTGACGCCGTGGCGCAGCCGCTATCCGGGAAAGCTCTCCTTGGGCATGGCGCGTCGCGTGGCCCTCGCCCGCGCCCTGGCCCTACGTCCCCGCATCCTGGTGCTCGACGAGCCCTTCGTGTCCCTGGATGACAGGGCCGCCGCGTCCCTGCGGGAGATCGTGGTGGAGACGGTGGGGCGCGAGGGGATGAGCGTGCTCATGGTCACCCATAACGTCGCGGAGGCGATCGAGATCGCCGACCGGCTCCTGCTCGTCTCCGCGCGCCCAGCGAGCCTGCTCGCCGACGTGACCCTCGACCGGCCGCGCAACAGACGCGACCGGGCCTGGTCGGAGGCCATGCGCGAGGATTTGGCGAATCGCTTTCCGGGCGTCATCGCCGCTTGAGCGGCGTTTACCGTCCTGCATGAGGCGCAAGATATCGCCGACGCAACATTATGCACATGCGCACAAGACGTAAGGCGCATGCGCGGCGCGCTACGTACTCATGCGGCGAGACAACGCAGCGCCCGATCCAATGGCGCCCAATCGATGTTTCCGTACATGCCGGGGGTACTCGATCTATTTTGCGAGCAGGCAAAATAATGCTTATTTCGAATGGTGAAACTTGCCCTTCCGTGGGACGAAGCGGTCGTTTCCACCAATGGTCTCTGCTGCAAGAGAGAGAATCTGGCATGCCAGGCCGAGCTCATGCATGGAGTGCATAAGAAGCGCCTGCGTCTTACAAATGCTTTTGTCTTTGAACTTGGCGATTTTGCAACGCAGCATTTCCTTGTGCAGGTGCATGAAATGCCTGCCGGGGAAGACATTCGTTCACCAGGACTTGATGCAGACCATGCTCAAGCTTGCTCAATCGAGTTGACGCCGCCGAGATTTTTCTTAGAGTTCATTCAAGCTTCGGTTCGGAGGGGCGCCGCAAAGGGGTAGCGGCGACCGGGAGAGCAGGCGGTGGTTGAGGCGAAAGTTTCGCGGAAACAACCGCTTAGGAGACTCTATCGAAGTGAACTATCCCTGTCGCAAATAACAGGTCGCGCAAACGGAAGCAGGTCGAACTGCTCTCCAGTTGTGTCAAAGACTTGTCGGAGGAATGCATGAGAGCGGTCCATCTTCTCGCACTCGGCGCTGGTCTGGTGGCTTCGGCCCCCGCCTTCGCCAACGACGACGTCCTGAAGCGCTCGGCCGATCCGGCCCAGCAGGTTCTGCAGACGGTCGATTACGCCAATACGCGCTATTCGAAGCTCGACCAGATCAATGCCAGCAACGTGAAGCAGCTGCAGGTGGCCTGGACGTTCTCGACCGGCGTCCTGCGCGGCCACGAAGGCTCGCCGCTCGTCATCGGCAACATGATGTACGTGCACACCCCCTTCCCGAACATCGTCTACGCCCTGGACCTCGACAAGGACGGCGTGATCGTCTGGAAGTACGAGCCCAAGCAGGACCCGAGCGTCATCCCGGTGATGTGCTGTGACACGGTCAACCGTGGTCTGGCCTATGCCGACGGCGCGATCATCCTGCACCAGGCCGACACCACCGTCGTCTCGCTCGACGCCAAGTCCGGCAAGGTGAACTGGTCCGTCGTCAACGGCGACCCGAAGAAGGGTGAGACCAACACCGCGACGGTTCTGCCGGTCAAGGACAAGATCATTGTCGGCATCTCCGGCGGCGAGTTCGGCGTGAACTGCCACGTCACCGCCTACGACTCGAAGTCGGGCAAGAAGGTGTGGCGCGGCTACTCGCAGGGCCCCGATGCCGACATGATCATGGACCCGGAGAAGACGACGTCTCTCGGCAAGCCGGTCGGCAAGGATTCCTCGCTGAAGACCTGGGAAGGCGATCAGTGGAAGACGGGCGGCGGCTGCACCTGGGGCTGGTTCTCCTACGACCCCAAGCTCGACCTGATGTACTACGGCTCGGGCAACCCCTCGACCTGGAACCCCAAGCAGCGTCCGGGCGACAACAAGTGGTCGATGACCATCTGGGCACGTAACCCCGACACGGGTGCGGCCAAGTGGGTCTACCAGATGACCCCGCACGACGAGTGGGATTACGACGGCATCAACGAGATGATCCTCACGGATCAGAAGATCGACGGTAAGGATCGTCCGCTCCTCACCCACTTCGATCGTAACGGCTTCGGCTACACCCTCGATCGCGCCACCGGCGAGCTCCTGGTCGCCGAGAAGTTCGATCCGGTGGTGAACTGGGCTTCCAAGGTCGACATGGACAAGGGCTCCAAGACCTACGGTCGCCCCCTGGTCCAGGCCAAGTACTCCACCGAGCAGAACGGCGAAGATACCAACTCTAAGGGTATCTGCCCCGCGGCTCTCGGCACCAAGGACCAGCAGCCTGCTGCGTTCTCGCCGAAGACCAACCTGTTCTACGTGCCCACCAACCACGTCTGCATGGACTACGAGCCGTTCCGGGTCTCCTACACCCCGGGTCAGCCCTATGTCGGCGCGACGCTGGCCATGTACCCGGCCCCCAACAGCCACGGCGGCATGGGTAACTTCATCGCCTGGGACGGCGTCGCTGGTAAGATCAAGTGGTCGAACCAGGAGCAGTTCTCGGTGTGGTCGGGCGCCCTCGCCACCGCTGGCGACATCGTGTTCTACGGTACCCTCGAAGGTTACCTGAAGGCCGTTGACTCCAAGACCGGCAAGGAACTCTACAAGTTCAAGACCCCGTCGGGCATCATCGGTAACGTGATGACCTACCAGCACAAGGGCAAGCAGTTCGTCGGCATCCTGTCGGGTGTCGGTGGCTGGGCCGGCATCGGCCTCGCGGCCGGCCTGACCGACCCGAACGCCGGTCTCGGCGCGGTGGGTGGTTACGCTGCCCTCTCGAACTACACCAACCTCGGTGGTCAGCTGACCGTCTTCTCGCTGCCGAACTAATCGGTCGCACGAAGTCTGAGACAATAGGGTGCCGGCGCGGGTTTCCGCGCCGGCACCTTTATGATTAGATCGTTATTAAGAACACTTCGAACGTCGGTCGAACGGGCCGACGGTTGCTCCTGGGAGAAACGTCGTTGCAGTATCAAAGCAAAGCCGCCATCCGTCCGCTCGTGGCCGCCCTCGTTTTCGCATTCGCTTCCGCCGGCGCCGTTCAGGCCCAGGATGCCAAGCCCGCCGCTGATCCTGCCGTTGCGAACCAGCTCGATCCGAATGCTCCTGAAAAGGACGCCAAGCTGATCGACAAGTATCAGGCGGTGAAGGTCGAAGACGGAAAGTATTCCGACGGGGATGGCGCCCCGACCTACCACATCACCAACGACGGCAAGAAGTTCGACTGGTACGCCTATTCCGGCTACCGCCGCTACCACGCCGAGTGCCACGTCTGCCACGGCCCCGACGCCATGGGTTCGACCTACGCGCCCGCCCTCAAGGACTCGCTGAAGCGCCTGTCTTATGAGGAGTTCGTCGGCATCATCGCCGGTGGCAAGCAGGACATCAGTTCGAGCGGCACCAACGTGATGCCCGCCTTCGGCGATAACAAGAACGTGATGTGCTACGCCGACGACCTCTACGTCTACCTGAAGGCCCGCGCCTCCGGTGCCATGCCGCGCGTGCGTCCGACCGACAAGGAAGACAAGCCGGAAGCGGCCAAGAAGGCCGAGAAGGAGTGCCTGGGCGGCTAATGGCACGCTTTGGCTCCTTTACCACGACGGTTTGTGCGCTCCTGCTGATCTCGGCAGGGGCGCGTCCCGCGTTGGCGCAGTCGCTTCCCGACCTCGTCACCACGGATGTCCTGCGCGTCTGCGGCGACCCGGGCAACATGCCGTTCTCCGAACGCAAGGAGAATGGATTCGAGAATAAGATCGCGGCGATCCTCGCCGACGAGCTCAAGGTCAAGCTCCGCTATTACTGGCTGACGCAGGGGCCCGGATTCGTTCGCAATACGCTCGGGACCGGGTTGTGCGACCTGATCATCGGCTCGGCTGCCGGCGGTGAGCTGGTCCAGCACACCAATCCCTACTACCGCTCCAGTTATGCCCTGGTCGTCCGCAGCGGCGAGTTCGACGACGTGACCCGGCTCGACGATCCGGAGCTCAAGGGCAAGTCCATCGGTGTCATCGGGGGGACGCCACCCGTGAACCGGATGGGTGAGCTCGGCTTGATCGCGTCGATGAAGGCCTACGCTCCCTACCAGCTCGATCCTTCGCGCAAGTACCAGACGGTCTCTGCCGAGGTCATCGGTGATCTCGCCGAGAAGACAATCGACGCCGCGATCCTGTGGGGGCCGGCCGCGGGTTGGCTCGCCAAGCAGAGCGGTGTCGCCATGAAGGTCGTGCCGCTGCTGCAGGAGCCTGATCGTCCTGCACTCACCTTCCGCATCGCCATGGGCGTGCGGATGGAGGAGAACGATTGGAAGCGCAGCCTCAACACGATCCTGCGCAAGCGCCGGGCCGATATCGAGAAGGTTCTGCGTGACTACGACGTCCCGTTGCTGGAGGACGAAGGCAACAAGCTGCTCGAACCGGCCGCGCCCTGACAGGTCGTCAGGACTCGCGGGGTTTGGTATGAGCCCCCCAGGTTCGAGCGGAGAGAGCGGCAATGCGACGATGGCGGATCGGCCTTGCGGTCGGAGCTCTCTTCGCCTTGGGCGCGGTGGGGATCGTCGCGGTCGATCGCGCCCAGATCGGCCGCGTCGCACCCGAGCTCGTCGCAGAGCCTGAACGGGCCGACCGTGTTCTCGTCGAGAAGTCGGCCCGCCGCCTGACTCTTCTGCGTGAGGGCCGCGTTCTGGCGACCTATCCCGTCTCTCTCGGATTCTCGCCCATCGGTCACAAGCAGCGGGAGGGCGACGGGCGTACGCCTGAGGGGCTGTATTCCATCGCCTACCGCAACCCGCTCAGCGTCGCCCATCTTTCCCTGAAAGTGTCCTATCCGAACGAGGCCGATACGCTGGCCGCCCATGACGGCGGCTACGAGCCGGGCGGCGACATCATGATCCACGGGATCATGAACGGCTTTTCCTGGCTCGGCCGGCTCCATCGGCTGAAGGACTGGACCAGCGGCTGCGTCGGCGTGGCCAATGACGAGATGGCAGCCATCTACGCGCGGGTGGATGTGGGAACGCCTGTCGAACTGCGTCCGTGAGTGGGGGGATCTCAGTCCCGCACGATACCGGTAGTGTCGAGCTTCGACAGGGCTTGGCTCACGGTCTCCGGCCCGATGACCAGATCCGGCGCGATCTCGGCGAGCGGAACGAGGACGAAGGCGCGCTCCCGCACGAAACGATGCGGTAGGACGAGACGCTCGTCGGAGATCGCCGCCCCCTCATACGAGAGCACATCGATATCGATGACGCGTGGCCCCCAGCGCCGCTCGCGCACGCGACCCATCGCGGTCTCGATGGTGAGACCTGTCTCCAGCAGGTCGTGGGGAGTCAGGTCGGTCTCGACGGCGATGGCCGCGTTGAGGAACCAGTCCTGATCGGTATCGCCCCAGGGGGGCGTGCGGTAATCGCTTGACCGTGCCGTGAGACGGATGCCCGGGCTGGCTTCGAGCCGCCGGATGGCTTCGGCGATGGTCGCGGCCTTGTCGCCGATATTGCTGCCGAGACCGAGATAGGCGGCACTCATCGCGGGAGTCCGGCCCGGCTGCGCAGGATCGAGATGGCGACGCCGTCGATCACCGCCGGTACCGGCGCGCTCGGCTTGTCGACGCGCACGACGATGCTGTCCACGCCCTCGAACCGTTCGAGGATCTCGGCGGCGATGGCCTCGGCCAGAGCTTCGATGAGGGCGAAGCGCCGGGTGGTGGCGATGCGCACGACGATCTCGGTGAGGTCGGCATAGCTCACGGTCTTCGCCACGTCGTCCGACAGACCGGCCGGCCGCAGGTCGATCCGGCAGTCGAGGGAAATGTAGAAGCGCTGCCCTATCCGCGCTTCCTCCTCGAGGAGGCCGTGATAGGCGAAGACGGCGATGCGTTCGACCAGGATGCGGTCGGTCATGGAGCTGTCCGCATCACGGCGTCGACCACGCGAAGGGCGTCGACATGGGGCGCCACATCGTGGACGCGGACGATGTCGGCCCCCAGCGTGGCGGCGAGGACGTGGCTCGAGAGCGAGCCGAACAGGCGATCCACCGGCTTCGTCTCGGCATTGTGCAGGCGCCCGAGCATCGACTTGCGCGAGACGCCGACGAGGACGGGAAAGCCCAGCGCCTTGATCTCGGGCAGGCGCCGCATGGCTTCGAGATGCTGGGCCCAGCTCTTGCCGAAACCGATCCCCGGATCGAGTACGATGTCCCTATCCGAGATGCCGGCGCGGCGGGCGATGTCGAGGGATCGCTCGAAGAAGCGCAGCATGTCGGCGATGATGTCGATCGCGGGATCGATGGTCTCGCGATTGTGCATCACCATGACGGGCGCGCCATGGGCAGCCGCCACGCGGGCGATGTCGGGCTCGCGCTGCAGGCCCCAGACATCGTTGACGATGCGCGCGCCGGCCTCCAGCGCCGCATCGGCGGTGGAAGCCTTGTAGGTGTCCACCGAGATGGGGACCGCAAGGCGCGGGGCGAGATCGCGGATGACGGGCAGGATGCGGGCCTGCTCCTCCTCGGCCGACACGGGCGTATGGCCCGGCCGCGTCGATTCTCCGCCGATATCGATGAGGGCCGCCCCTTCCGCCACGAGCGCGCCGGCCTGGGAGCGTGCCGCCTCGACATCCTCGAAACGTCCGCCATCGGAGAAGGAATCCGGGGTGACGTTGAGGATGCCCATGACGAGCACGCGCTCTCCGAGACCGGGCAGAAGGGTTTTCAGGATCGGAGGAGAAGACGTCACGGGAGCTCTTCGACGAGGGATCGATCTCTATGCTGTAGACCAGGATGGTCCCATTCTTCCACCTCATCCTGAGGTGCCCGAAGCAAAGCGAAGGCCTCGAAGGAGGCCTCCAGGTCGCGTCGCGAGCATTGGAGGGCGCCTTCGAGGCCACTTCGCGGAGCCTCAGGATGAGGTGGGTGGATAGGGGCGCCGTATCTGGGGTGGATCCCGCCGGTTACACTCCGCCGCGATAGCAGCGGATCTCGGCTTCGGCCTGGGCGCGGCGAAGATCCGCGACCTTGTCGTCGAACACTTTGGTCGATTTGAATTCGTTCGAGCGGGCGCCGATGCCTTGGCGCATGGACAGGACCGTGCTCGCCTGGACGTATTTGTCATAGGTCAGGATCGACGCGAGGGCGTCGATGGAGCAGGAGCAGCGAGAGAGCGCTTCCCGCGATTGTCCGTTGGCCGCCATGCAGCCGAACACGTAATCGGCCCGTGCCTCGGTAGGGTAGTCGTTCTCGCTCTCCACGGCCTGGGCCGGTGCGGAGGCGACGCCGAGCGCGAGAGCGATAAGACCGCCTTTAGCCAGCATTCGGATCATAAGTCAGGTTCTCCTGGAGAAGCTCGCCGCCATCCTTGGACTTCGACTGCGCTTCGATGGAGAGCAGCTCGCCGGGCACGGCAGACGACGTCACGAAGGTGTATTTCAGGTTCTCGAGGCCGCGCATGCGGTCCTTCATCTTGTCGTCGATGAAGGGCTGCACCTCAACGCGCCAGGCATCCACGGTCTGCCCCTTCACGGTCGCCGTCGTCGCGGTCACCGTCGCGTTGTCTCGCAGGGCCTTGCGGATCCCGTTCTTGATGTAGCGTGGGTTGGCCGAGAGCACCTTGGCGAGGTCGATGAGGTGATGTTCCAGAAAAAGGGTCATCACCGGGTTGCCGGGCATGTCGTTGAACGGGCCGGCGGGGAAGCGGTTCGCGCCCGAAAACATCTGTACGCGGATCGTCCGGTTTTCCGGGGCCGCACCGGGCTCGATGGTGAGCTTGATCTGGTCGTCCATGGTCGGGCCGAACGGACCCTTGGAGATGCCGCTGCGCCGGAGATAGGCGTAGGTGAGGGTCGAGCCCGGCGGCACGTTCTTCATCTGCGGCTCTTCGAAGAGCAGGTCCGAGGCGTTGGGCGGGGTGGCGGTGTTGGCCTTGGTGACAGCGGGCGCATCGGCCGGGGGCGTACCCTGCGCCAGGGCGGGCAGGCCGGCAAACGAAAGAGCGAACGCGACGAGAACGGGCTTCACAGGGGAGCATCCTCTTTCAGGGGCGGCGGCGCAACACGGTCCACGTTGCTGCCGATCGTCCGGTAGACATAATCGGGCGGTGTCTCGGCCGCCTCTTCCTTGGCGAGTTCCCGCACCTTCGAATGGAGGGGGGAGAGCGAGCAGGCTGGGTCGGTGGCGGCGGCATCGCCGGCCAGAGCCAGCGCCTGACAGCGGCAGCCGCCCCAATCCTTCTCACGCCGGTCGCAGGAGCGGCACGGCTCCTTCATCCAATCCGTCCCGCGATAGGCGGTGAAGGCCGGGGAATTCGCCCAGATATCGGCGAGCGAATGGTCGGAGACGTACCAGAATTCGAGATGCTTGATGGTCTCGGCGGCGTGGCAGGGGAGCACCTTACCGGCTGGCGTCACGTTCATCAGCTTGCGGCCCCAGCCGCCGGCGCAGGCCTTGGGGTATTTCGCGTAATAATCGGGCACGACCAGATCGATGACGAGCTGGCCTTTCAGACGCTCGCGCGCCGCCTCGACGATACGGATCGACTGATCGACCTGGGCCTTGTCCGGCATCAGAGCGGCGCGGTTCACATAGGCCCAGCCGTAATACTGGGTGTGGGCGACCTCCAGGCGCTTGGCGCCGAGCTTGACGGCCAGGTCGATGAAGCCCTCGACCTCGTGGATGTTGCCCCGATGGATCACGGAATTCAGCGTCAGTGGAAGGCCGAGCTGCGTCACGCGTTCGGCAAAGGCGAATTTCTGCGGCTGAGCGTTCTTCAGGCCGCCGATTTTCTCCGCGTTGGCCGCGTCGACGCCTTGCACCGACAACTGCACATGGTCGAGGCCCGCGTCGTAGAGGGCGTCGAGCTTGGCCAGGGCACCGCCGACGCCCGACGTGATGAGATTGGAATACAGGCCCAGCTTGGCGCAGGTCTGGGTGATCTCGACGATGTCGCTGCGGGCCGTGGGCTCGCCGCCGGAGAGGTGGACATGCAGCACGCCGAGAGCCGCCGCCTCCGTCAGCACGCGCTGCCATGTCGCCGTGTCGAGCTCGCCCGAGCGCCGGTCGAGTTCGAGCGGGTTCGAGCAATAGGGACAGCGCAGGGGACAGCGATGGGTCAGCTCCGCGAGGAGCCCGACCGGAGCCGGCAGGGAAGGGGTATTCGGCGTGATGGCGTTCATCGCTCCAGAACCCGTTTCGTGGCGAGGTCGTTGAGCATGGCCAGGACGTCGACCTCGATCACGTCCGGGTCGGCGGTGAAGGTCTCGGCGAGCTTCACCGCAATGTCTCGCACGCTGCGCTGCCCATCCACGAGGGACAGGACCGCCACGGCATTGGCGTCGAGGTCGAAGGTGCGCTCGGGCGCCAGCAGTACGTGCTGGCCGCGGACCTCGTCGTGGCGCAGGCGCACGCCGCGAGGCAGACGAGGCACGTCGCCCGACCGGATCGTGCCGGTGCCGGCCGCCTGCGCCACCTCGGGCACGAGGCCGGTGCCGGGCGTCCAGGCATCCGGCGGGGTCATGCCCGGAGCCACATAGGAGAAGTAGAGCGCGTCGAGCTGCGTCCAGAGCACGTTGCACTTGAAGGTCAGCGCGGCCATGGCCTGACGCTGCAGCTCGGGCGTTGTGGCGTGCTGCTTGACGTAATCGATGGCGAATTCCGCATCGCGCGGGGCCTGGGTCAGGCGCTTGTCGAAATAGGCCAGCGTGTCCTTGGTGATGAAATCGTAGTTCTTCAGCATCCCGGCCACGCGCTCGGAGATGATCGTCGGCGAGAACATCTCGGTGAGCGAGGAGGCGATGGCCTCCAGCAGCGAGCGCTCCTTCACGAAATGCACGTAGGCATCCACCGAGAAGCGCGTCGCCGACAGGATGCCTTGCGTCGATTCCACGTAATCGCGACGGAAGCCGACGCCCTCGGCGAGCTTGAGCCAGCGCTCGATGCCGCCATCGCCGGGTGCGTCGCCATCATGATCGACGATGCGCTGACGCCAGACGCGACGCAGGCTCGCATCCTCCATGCGGGCGAGCACGGCGGCGTCCTTCACCGGGATCATGGCCTGGTAATAGTAGCGGTTGAGGGCCCAGGCCCGGACCTGATCCTTGTTCAGCTTGCCGTCGTGAAGCAGGCGGTGGAACGGATGCAGGTTGTGATAGCGCCTCGCGCCGATGTCTCGAAGCGCCGCTTCGAGTTCTTCGGGGCTGAGCAGGCGCTGGGACTCGTCGGTCTTGGGGGTGGGGAAAGGCGCGGTCATGGCGTAGCTCAGCGTTTCGACGAAGGGCGGCGAAGAGAACTTTTCTTATAGATGGCGCCGATTTCCGTGAAGGCCACGGACATGGACCGCACAATCCCATTGGACGCAATATAAGGTGGCGGCATTAAAATGCCAGCCGGGCGCCGATCTAGAGCGCCAGGGTCAGCCCGTCATGGGCGACGGTCCAGCCTTCCGCCTCCACCGATCGGCGTTCGTCCGATTCTTCCACCAGCACAGGATTGGTGTTGTTGATGTGAACGAAGACGCGGCGACCGATTTCCACATCGGCGAGCGCGGCGATCGATCCGCCCTGTCCCGTCATCGGCACGTGGCCCATGCGCCATCCGGTCTTCACGCCGACCCCGGCGCGGATCATGTCGTCGTCGAGCAGCACGGTCCCGTCGAACAGAAGCGCGTCGACACCCGATATGCGTCGCTTCAGCCCATCCGTGACGCGGGCGCAGCCGGGAATATAGGCGAGGCGACGCCCACCGGACTCGATCATCGCACCCACGGTGGTCTCGGTCTCTGCGCCGATCTCCATGGTCTCGTCCTCGAGCCAGAGCGGCACCTTTCCCGGCACCGAGAACAGTGTGACGGTCAGGCCGGGAACTGGCTCGAAGGCATGGTCGAGGGCGATCTTCTCGCGCGACACCACGTCGGCGGCCATCACGTCGAAGACCCGGTTGGCGTTGACCGAATCGAGGATGCCGGAGGTGGCGTAGAGCGTGTAGGGCTGGCCTTCGCGCAGGGTGAGCAACCCCGCCACGTGGTCGACATCGCCATTCGTCAGAAGCACGGCATGGATCGGCGAATGGCGCAGGCCTTCGCGCGGATGCATGGCCGGATTGTCGAAGAGTTGCTGCCGGATGTCCGGCGAGGCGTTCACCAGGAGCCAGCGCTCGCCATCGGGCGACACGGCGATGCTCGACTGGGTTCGAGGGCGCACCTTCGAGGAATCCTCGCGGGCGAGCGAGCAGATGGGGCAGCGGCAATTCCACTGGGGAAGGCCGCCGCCCGCGGCCGAGCCGAGGATCACGACATGCATGGCTGAACCGGCGCTGCCTCGATCCTCAAGCACGACATGATGTCTTAGTTGAAGGTGTCGATCTCAGCCGACTCGTAGCTGGTGACTTCCATGCCGACACAGATCTCGGAAACGACGGGGGCAGCCCAGGTCATGGTGTTTCTCCTAGATGGTTTCTTGAACGTCAGCAGCGTCCAGATCTCGCTTAAGAAGATCCTAAGACACTGACGGCGCAGTCATTTCTGTCGCGGGAGCTATATCGACAATTCCGCCGGACTCTTCAAGCGATAAATTGCCGGATCGTCCCGGAACAGGCCGAGAAAGCGCATCGTGCTCAGTGGCGGAAATCCTGGCCCCGCAGGTCGAGCATGAAGCCCCGGCCCCGCACGGTAACGATGACCGGCCCGCCGAACCGCACGAAATCGGACAGCTTGGTACGTAGGTAACCCACGTAGACATCGACGACATTCAGCGACAGGCCGCCCTGGCCCGCCCATAATTTGTCGAAGATGTCGCCGCGCGACACCGGCTGGTTGGCCTTGTCCATGAGGAGAGCGAGGAGCTCCGCCTCGCGCGGCGTGAGGCGCGCCGTCGCATCCCCGAGGGAGACCTGACGAATGTTGAGATCGAGGACGAGCTTGCCTGCGGTGACGATGGTGCGCGGCTGGTCCGATTCCTTGCGGCGCAGGAGATGCGTCTGCAGCCGGGCGAGGAGTTCGTCGAAGACGAAGGGCTTGACGATGTAGTCGTCGGCCCCGAGCGCCAATCCTTCCGCCCGGTCACGGACCTCGTCGCGCGCCGAGAGGAACAGGATCGGGCCGGGATAGCCGCCTTCGCGCAGGGAGCGGCAGACATCGTGGCCGGACCCGTCTGGCAGGGTGATGTCGAGGACGACGGCGCCGGGCGCCTCGTCACGGGCGGAGGTGAGTGCGTCGTCCACGCAACCGGCTACGCCCACGGAGAACCCTTCGGCCTCCAGGCCCCGCGCCAGCATGGCCCTGATGTCGCTGTCGTCCTCGACGATGAGCACTCGCGTCATGCGGCGCTGTCCTTCCGCTTCGTTTCCTGTCCGTCCCCGGGATCGAGGTCGAGGATGGGCAGGACGAGCGTCACGCGCGCGCCCTTCCCATCCTCGCCCGCACCGAGGCTGATCGCCCCATCATGGCGCTCCGTCACCCAGCGCGCCAGTGCCAAGCCGATGCCAAAGCCCGATTCCCCGGAATGGCCCTCCCGCCGGAAGCGCTCGAACAGATCCGCACCCGCCGCCGGGAAGCCCGCGCCGTCATCCGTCACCGTGATCGTGGCGGAACGCGCCTCGTCGACGGTGAGTCCCACGACCACGCGCGTCAGGCCCGTCGCGTGCCGCAAGGCGTTGTCGATGAGGCTCTCCACCACCTGCCGCAGCCATTCCCTGTCCGCCAGGAGCGTGACGTCGCGGCGGCCCGGTTCGAGGGTCAGGGCCACCCGCCGGCGCGCCGCCTCAGAGGCCGCGCTGTCCACCGCATCGGTGAGGATGGCCACGGCGCTGGTGGCGCGCCGGTCGAGCTCGATCTGGCCGGATTCGGAGCGCGCGACCCGCAGGAGATCCTCGACGCGGCGCTGCAGGCGGAGTGCCCGCTTGCGGATCGTGGCGAAGACCGGCGCGTAATCGACCCCCGGCCTGCCGGCCGAGCGGGCGGCGATGTCGCATTCGCCGAGGATGACCGTGAGCGGCGTGCGCAGTTCATGGCTGACATCGGCGAAGAAGCGCCGGCGCGACCGGTCCACCGCCTCCAGGCGCTCGTTGGCCGCCCGCAGGTCGGTGGTCCTCGCCTCCACCGTATCCTCGAGGGCAGCGCGGTCGGCGGCGAGCCGCCCCTCGCGCCGGGCGAGGCGTGCGGCCATGCGGTTGAAGTTCGCCACCAGCAGGCCGAGCTCGTCCCGCGTCGCCACCGACAGCCGCGTATCGAGCTCGCCGCGCCCGACGGCGCCCGCCGCCCGCCGCACCGCTTCGATCCGTGCCAGGGTCGGCCGGGTCACGGCCCGGTACAGGACGAAGACGAGGGCCAGCGCCAGAACGACGGCGGCAAGCGACGCGATCCGCAGGGTCGAGGACAGGTGGCGCGCCTCGTCCGAACCCGCGATCATCGAGCGGCGCTCGACCTCGATGAGAAACGAGAGCGGCTGGCCGGTCATGGCCCCGAATCCGTTCAGCGCGCCGCGAATGGTGTTGCGCCGCTGCTCTTCCTCCGACTGGCGCAGGACCTGGGAGACCTGCCGGTCGAGGATGGCCCGGGCAGAACGGAGCTGAGCGAGGGGACGCGTGCGCGCCGCATATTGCATCCGGTCGAGGGGATCGTCACTGACGGCGATGCTCTTGCCGAGAGCCTCGTCGACGGCCACCAATGCCCGGTCGACATTGGCCCGGGCGATGGCGAGCCCTTCCGGCTGTGCATCGGGATTGCTCACCGCCTCCAGGGCCGCGAGCCCGTACTGGGTCATTCGCCCGGACAGTTCCACCAGCAATTCGAGCCGGCCCTGTGCCGCGAGCGTCCGATCAATGGTGCGTTCGGCCGCGCCGATGGAGCCCAGCACCCCCAATGCCGCCAGGACGACCAGAAGCGCTGCGCCCCCGAGCAGCAGCGCGAACCTCACCTTCAGAGAGCGCATCGCTTATGGCCGCCCGTGTCTCACCGTTCCCCGGAGGGTGAGCGATAGCGCAATCCGCCAGGGCGTCCAGACCCATCACAGATGGGACCGGGTCACAGGTCTTTCGGCAGGCTCTCCCGCGCTGCGCAGCGCCACCGCGTCACGTGCCATTCGGGGTGGCTCTCCTGCCAGGTGGCGAGCGCGCTCTGAGCGGTGCGCAGGCAGATGAACGGATTCGTCGCCTCGTAGGACAGGGAGATCCTGTCCTCCTTGCACTGGGAGGGCTGCGCCGCGAGGCAGATGGAGAGCAGGATCAGCATGGGGCGAAAGCCTCGAGCCGCGAATGACAATCCGGCAATGGTCCGCCAGACCGGCGGGCGGACGCAAGGGCGGATGAGGGCGTTCGCACGCGTAGGGTTGTCGCGGACGACAGGGCCGTCGGGAGCATCCCCCCTCTCGCCGAGTGCGGAGAGAGAGAGGGGGGATGCGCACCGTCGTTGCGTCGGTCTCGCCCTCGGAGAGGAGAGGCGAGCCGATGGATCAGGCCTTCTTGCGCGTGGCCGGCTTCTTCGCCGTGGTGGTTTTGGCAGCACTCGTCTTTGCTGCCGTCGCCGTGCTTTTCGCGGCCGTCCCGGCCGGTTCCTTGGCCGCCGTCGCCTTGGTCGCCGCCTTCTTGGCGGGAGCTTTCGCCGTCCCCGCCTTGGTCGTGGTCTTGGCCGCCGTCTTGGTCGCGGTCTTGCGGGCCGGAGCCTTCTTCTTGCTGCCGCCCGCCGCTTCGCGGGCGGCGATCAGTTCAAGCGCCTGGGGCAGGGCGATGTCCTCGGCGGCCATGGTCTTGGGCAGGGTCGCGTTGGTGGTGCCGTCGGTAACGTAGGGGCCGTACTTGCCCGATTTCACCACGATGGCCTTGCCCGTCTCGGGATGCGCACCGAGGGAGCGGCCGGGATCGGAGGCTGGACCCCGACGACCGCCACCCTGCTCTTTGGCAACGATGAGATCGATGGCGCGGTTGGCGCCGATCTCCAGCACGTCGTCGTCGCGGCCGAGATTGGCGTACATCTTCCCGTGCTGGACGTAAGGTCCGAACCGCCCGAGATTGGCCAGGATCGGCTCACCGGTCTCGGGGTGCTTGGCGACTTCGCGGGGGAGGGAGAGCAGGCGCAGGGCCTTCTCCAGATCCACCGCGGAGGGGCTGAGCCCCTTGGGCAGAGAGGAGCGCTTCGGCTTCTCCGCGCCCTTCTCCGTCGACGCCTCGCCGAGCTGTACGAAGGGGCCGAAGCGGCCATCGCGCAAAGTTACCGGCAGGCCGCTGACGGGATCGTTGCCGAGCACGCGGGTGCCCGGCTGACCGCCGTTCTCGGACGAGCCATCGCCCTCGCCCTCGACGCCGGAGGCGGCGAGCTGGCGGGTGTACTTGCACTCCGGGTAGTTCGAGCAGCCGACGAAGGCGCCGAACTTGCCGAGCTTGAGCGACAGCTGGCCTGAGCCGCAGGTCGGGCAGGTGCGCGGGTTCGAGCCGTCCGCCTTTTCGGGGAAGATATGCGCCCCGAGGAGATCGTTCAGCGCGTCCAGCACCTCGGTGACGCGGAGCTCCTTGGTTCCGGAGATCGCGGCCGAGAAATCCCGCCAGAAGTCTCGTAGCACTTCACGCCAGTCGATCTCGGCATTCGAGACCCGGTCGAGCTGGGTCTCGAGGTCGGCGGTGAAATCGTACTCGACGTAGCGCTTGAAGAAGCTCTCGAGGAAGCCGGTGACGAGGCGGCCCTTGTCCTCGGCCACCAGACGCTTCTTCTCGATCTTCACGTATTCGCGGTCGCGCAGGGTCTGCAGCACGGCGGCGTAGGTCGAGGGCCGGCCGATGCCGAGTTCCTCCATGCGCTTGACGAGGCTGGCCTCGGAATAGCGCGGCGGCGGCTCGGTGAAGTGCTGAGTCGAGACGATGCGCTCGCGCTTCAGCGCGTCGCCCGCCTTCATCGGCGGCAGGCGCTTGCCGTCCTCGTCCTCCTCGTCGTCCTTGCCCTCCTGGTAGAGGGTCAGGAAGCCTTCGAACTTCACCACTTGACCGGTGGCCCGCAGCTCGATCCTGCGCGGGCCGACGGAGGCGACGATATCCACCGTGGTGCGTTCGAGCTCGGCCGATTCCATCTGGCTCGCCACCGTGCGGGTCCAGATCAACTCGTAGAGCTTGGCCTGTTCGGCATCCACGTAGCGGGCTACCGACTTCGGTAGCCGGCTCATGTCCGTAGGACGTACGGCCTCGTGGGCCTCCTGGGCGTTCTTCGCCTTGGCGCTGTAGCGGCGCGGCGCGGTGGGGAGGTAGCGCTCGCCGTATTCTTTGCCGATGACGCGACGGGCATCGGCGATGGCCTCCGGCGCCATGTCGACGCCGTCGGTCCGCATGTAGGTGATGAGACCCACCGTCTCGCCGCCGATCTCGATACCCTCGTAGAGCTTCTGCGCGGCGCGCATGGTCTGGGCGGGAGCGAGGCCGAGCTTGCGCGAGGCCTCCTGCTGGAGTGTCGAGGTAGTGAAGGGCGGGGCGGGGTGGCGCTTGGCGGGCTTCGCCTCCACGCTGCCGACCTCGAACGTGGCGAGTTCGAGGTCGCGCTTGAACGCGGCGGCGTCCTCGCCGTTGCCGACGTCGAGACGCTGGATGCGCTTGCCGTCGGCACCGACGAGACGGGCCTCGAACACCGCGCCCTCCTGGGTCACCAGGGTCGCGACCAGAGACCAGTATTCGCGGGGCTTGAACGTCTCGATTTCACGCTCGCGCTCGCAGACGAGGCGCAGGGCCACGGACTGGACGCGGCCGGCTGAGCGGGCTCCGGGCAGCTTACGCCACAGGACCGGCGAGAGGTTGAAGCCGACGAGATAATCCAGTGCCCGGCGCGCCAGATAGGCGTCGACCAGGGCCTGGTCGATCTGGCGCGGGTTGCGCATGGCGGTGTCCACCGCCGCCTTGGTGATGGCGTTGAAGGTCACGCGCTCGATCGGCATGCCCTTGATCGCCTTGCGGGCGTTCAGAGCCTCGACGACGTGCCATGAGATGGCCTCGCCCTCGCGATCCGGATCGGTGGCGAGGATCAGGCCGTCGGCACCTTTCAGTGCCCTGACGATCTCCGAAACGCGCTTCGAGCCGCGGTCGTCGAGCTCCCAAAGCATGCGGAAATCCGCCTCCGGGTCGACGGAGCCGTCTTTCGCCGGAAGGTCGCGGATATGGCCGAACGAGGCGAGCACCTCGTAGTCGCGGCCGAGATATTTGTTGATCGTCTTGGCCTTGGCCGGCGACTCGACGACGACGACTTTCATGTGCGGATCAGCCTCTCGTCAGCGCCCGAGCTGCCGCCGGGGCTCGCAGCCGGCGGGGTTCACACCCGTCGGGACTCACAAATTGTGTGCAAGACGTAAAACATGGCCTGGCACCATGGCCGGCCCGGCGCTTGGCGGGGGACAAGTGGGTCAAGGGCGCGGGGTTGTCAAATCGGAAGGAGCCCGGGCCTTTGCAAGATCCGGTACCTGTCAGATCCCCGCATACCATTCGTAGCCGCGATCCTCCCAATAACCGCCCTGGCCGTCTCCGATCCCGGACAGGCTGTCCACGACCTCGATCCGCATGACGTATTTGGCGTGTTTGTAGCCGAGCTGCCGCTCGACCCGCAGGCGCAGGGGCGCGCCGTTCGAGACGGGCAGGGCCTTGCCGTTCATGTCGTAGGCCAGGATCGTCTGCGGATGGAAGGCGTCGGTGAAGTCGATGCTCTCGTAGTACCGGATCGGACGACCGTTCGGACCGCCATCGCCGGCCTCTATCTCCGCCACGTCCCCACCCTCGAGACCGCCACCGGCCATCTCCATCGTGTCGGCGCAATGGAACACGACGTAGCGCGCATTCGGTTTCAGCCTCGCCCGGGTCAGGACTTCGCCGAGCGGAACGCCCGTCCACTTGCCGATGGCGCTCCACCCCTCGACGCAATCGTGCCGGGTGATCTGGGTCCGGGAGGGCAGGGCGCGCAGATCCGCGAGGGACAGGTCCTGCGGTTGTTCGACGAGGCCGTCGATTTTCAGCCTGAAGGTCGCGAACCCGGCCTTGGCCAGGGTCTTGTAGTCGTCGTCCGGAGGGTCGATCGTCCCGTTCGGCTTGAACCAGGGCGAGATGTCACCTTCGTAAAACTCGTGGGCAAGGGAGGTGGGCGTCAGCAGCAGGCGCTGCACGAACAGGTTGGCATCCTCCCCGAGCTTCAGCGTGCGCCGTCCCCAACCGGTGCCGGCGATGCGGTCGCAGCCGCCGAGGAGGGCAGCACCCAGCAGGCCGGCTGCGCCGGTGAGGATGCCGCGACGGTTGGGAGCGCGCGTCATCGGCCCTTCCTCGGATCGGAGGTCTTGCCCGGATAGGAAGTCCTGCCCAGATCGGAGGTCTTGGTGGTCTCGATCACGAACCAGCCGGTGACCATGCCGCGCAGGTTGTTCCAGGCCCCCGAGACCAGCACCAGCGCCACATGGACGAGGGTGAAGAGCACGAGCAGGTTCGTGACGATGAAATGGACTGTCCGCGCCGATTGCCGGCCGCCGAACAGGGCGGGCAGGGGCAGCACGGCATTGAAACCCGGCGACATGGCGAGGCCCGTGAGCAGCATCAGCGGCAGGAGGAGGACGATGACGACGAAATAGCTCAGTTTCTGCAGCGTGTTGTAGCGCCGGGCCTCGTCGCCTTTCGGGAAGGTCAGGGTGAGGTGCTCGCGGACCGAGCCGCCGAAATTCCGCAACTGGTCTCTCTGAGGCACGATCCGGCGGCGCAACTGGCCGCTCTCGAGGCCGTAGATGAGATAGATCAGCCCGTTGATCACGAAAGCCCAGGCGAACAGGAAGTGCCAGCGGCGCCCGGTGGCGAGGTCCTGCTGCGCCGGCAGGGTGATCCAGGCGGGGAAGGCCCGGCCCGTGGCCTGTCCCTGCACGGTGGAGAGGCCGAGCCAGCCGGTCGTGTCGATCGCGTGACCGGCGATCCTCACGATCCCGCGCGCCGCTCCCTCCGCCGTCTCGTCGTTCGTGATGGCGAGGAGCGGCGCGTCGAAGGTCGAGGCCGAGCCCCAGTACAAAGCCGGATGGGCGTTGAAGATCTGCAGCCCGCTCATCAGCAGCACGGCGAGGCAGACGAGGTTGATCCAGTGCGCGGCCCGGATCACCGCGGGGTGGCGGAAGACCCAGCGGCGTTGAATCGTTTCGATCCGCTCGTCGGGCCGTCTCGTCGTGCTGGCTGCCAAGGGGCGGACTCCGGCCTCAATCACGTCTCGCGCCCATCCCGAATCACCGGGTGCGCGCATGCTCGGCGAGACTACGAGCCAGGGGGTGGAAAGGTTACACGTCCCGGACTTCTTGCCGGGCTCCTTGCCGCTCCCCGTCCGCCTCCCTATAGCCATGGTCTCAGAATGACCGTCGCACCCGCCTCCTTCCCCCATCGGCACCTTCTCGGCATCGAGGGGCTGTCGCGCCCCGATATCGAGGCCCTCCTCGACCGGGCGGAGGATGCCGTGGCCCTCTCCCGCCAGGTGGAGAAGAAGCGCACCACCCTGCGTGGCCGCACCCAGATCAACCTGTTCTTCGAGCCCTCGACCCGCACCCAGAGTTCGTTCGAACTCGCGGGCAAGCGTCTCGGCGCCGATGTGATGAACATGTCGGTGGCCTCCTCCTCGGTGAAGAAGGGCGAGACCCTCATCGACACGGCCGCCACCCTCAACGCCATGCGGCCCGACATCATCGTCGTGCGCCACCACTCCGCCGGGGCCGTGCATCTCCTGGCCCGCAAGGTGGATTGTTCGGTGGTCAATGCCGGCGACGGCGCCCACGAGCACCCGACCCAGGCCCTCCTCGACGCGCTCACCATCCGCCGCAACAAGGGGCGGATCGAGGGGCTGCGGGTCGCGATCTGCGGCGACGTCCTGCACAGCCGCGTCGCCCGCTCCAACATCATCCTGCTCCAGGCGCTCGGCGCCCGCGTGCGGGTCATCGGCCCCTCGACGCTGCTCCCCACCGGGATCGAGCGCTTCGGCGTCGAGGTCTTCACCGACATGCGCAAGGGATTGGACGGCTGCGACATCGTGATGATGCTGCGGCTCCAGCGCGAGCGCATGAACGGCTCCTTCGTGCCCTCGGTGAAGGAGTATTTTCGTTATTTCGGCCTCGATGCCGAGAAGCTGGCGCTGGCCGCGCCCGACGCCCTGGTGATGCATCCGGGACCCATGAACCGCGGCGTCGAGATCTCGTCCGAGATCGCCGACGGGGCGCAATCCCTGATCCGCGAGCAGGTGGAGATGGGGGTCGCCGTCCGCATGGCGGTCCTCGAAGCCCTCGCGACGCATCTGCCGAACGCCTGATGGTCATGACCGGACACGTCCTCCTCACCCATGCCAGCCTCCTCGATCCCGCCACGAGCCGCGAGGGGCCGGGCCATGTCCTCGTCCATGACGGCCGCATCGCCGATATCGCCTGGGGCGCGGCGCCCGCTGCCCCCGAGGGCGCCGAGATCGTCGATTGCGGCGGGCATGTCCTGAGCCCCGGCCTCATGGATCTCCGAGCCTTCGTCGGCGAGCCCGGCGCCGAGCACCGTGAGACCCTGGCCAGCGCCAGCGCGGCGGCGGCGGCCGGCGGGGTCACCACCCTTGTCTGCATGCCCGACACCAACCCGGTCATCGACGGGCCGGCCATCGTCGACTTCGTCCTGCGCCGCGCCCGCGACACGGCCTGCGTCACCGTCCTGCCCGCCGCCGCCATCACCAAGGGGCTGGCTGGCCAGGAGATGACCGAGTTCGGCCTGTTGCAGGAGGCGGGAGCCGTCGCCTTCACCGACGGTCTCAAGGCCGTTCGCAACGCCCAGGTGATGCGCCGCGCGCTCACCTATGCCCGCGATTTCGACGCCCTGCTGATGCAGCATGTGGAGGAGCCCGACCTCGTCGGCGAGGGCGTGATGAACGAGGGCGAGATGGCCTCGCGGCTGGGCCTCGTCGGCATCCCGCGGGAGGCCGAGACGGTGATGCTGGAGCGCGACATCCGCCTCGTGCGCCTTACCGGGGGCCGCTACCACGCCGCCATGATCTCCTGTGCCGATTCGGTGGAGATCGTGCGGCGGGCCAAGCACGACGGCCTGCCCGTCACCTGCGGCGCCTCGGTGAACAACCTCGTCCTCAACGAGGGCGATATCGGCCATTACCGCACCTTCTGCCGGCTCTCGCCGCCGCTGCGGCACGAGACCGACCGCCTCGCTTTGGTGGAGGCCCTGAAGGAGGGCGTGATCGACGTCATCGTCTCAGACCACAACCCGCAGGATGTCGAGACCAAGCGCCTGCCCTTCGCCGAGGCCGCCGATGGGGCGCTCGGCATCGAGACCCTGCTCGGCGCGGCGCTCCGCCTCGTCCATACCGGCGACGTGGCGCTGCCTCGCCTGCTGGAGGCCCTCACCGTCACCCCGGCGGCGATCCTGCGGCGCGAGGCCGGGCGTCTCGCCGTCGGCGCGCCGGCCGATCTCGTGCTGATCGATCCCGACCTGCCCTACGTGCTCGACAAGCGGACCCTGAAGTCGCGCTCCAAGAACTCGCCCTTCGACGAGGCGCGGCTGCAAGGTGCTGCAATCCTGACCATGGTCGGCGGGCACGTCGTCTACCGGGCCGCGCAGGGTACGGAGGCGGCGGCGTGAACCCCCTGCTCGATGCCGGCTGGCCTCTCCTGCTCGCGAGCCTCGCCGGCGGCTATCTCGCCGGCTCGATCCCGTTCGGGCTGATCGTCACGCGTTTTGCCGGCCTCGGCGACGTCCGCGCCATCGGCTCGGGGAATATCGGTGCCACCAACGTGCTGCGCACCGGCCGCAAGGGGCTCGCCGCCGCGACCCTGCTCGGCGATGCGCTGAAGGGTACCCTCGCCGTGCTGGCGGCGAAACAATTCGGCGAGGGCGCGGCCCTGGCGGCCGGGCTCGGCGCCTTCCTCGGCCACCTCTTCCCGGTCTGGCTCGGGTTCAAGGGCGGCAAGGGCGTCGCCACCTTCCTCGGCGTGCTCCTCGCCTTCAGCCCTGTCGGGCTCGCCGCCTTCGCGGCAATCTGGCTCGGCCTCGCCTTCACATTGAAATACTCGTCGCTCGCCGCGCTTGCCGCCTCGGCCGCGACACCCATCGTCCTGTGGGTGGCGGGACAGCCTGCGGTTGCGCTGCTCTTCCTCATGCTCGCGATCCTGCTATGGTGGAAGCACGCTCCCAACATCCGCCGACTGCTCGACGGCTCCGAGGGGCGGATCGGGCAGAAGGGCTGACCTTCCGTCGAGGGAGGTCCGGGGCATGGGCATGCAACTCAACGCCGCCCAGCGCCTCGACTGGCTCCGGCTGATCCGCACGGAAGGCGTCGGCCCGCGCACCTTCCGCACCCTGATCAACCGCTTCGGCGGCGCCGGCGCGGCGTTGGAAGCCCTGCCGGACCTCGCGAAGCGCGGGGCCAAGCGCGTCGTGCCGGTGACGCGGGCGCAGGCGGAAGCCGAATTGGAGGCGGCGGCCAGGATCGGGGCCCGCCTCGTGGCCATGGGCGAGGACGATTACCCTAAGCTGCTCCAGGCCGCCGATTCGGCGCCGCCCCTGATCGCGATCCGGGGGCAGGCGGCGATCCTCTCCCGGCCCGCCATCGCCATCGTCGGCTCCCGCAACGCGTCGGCCGCCGGCCTCGGCTTCACCGAGCGTCTGGCGCGGGGCCTCGGCGAGGCCGGCCTCGTGGTGGTCTCGGGGCTGGCGCGCGGCATCGATGCCCGCGCGCACAAGGCGTCCCTGGCCTCGGGGACGGTGGCGGTGCTCGCCGGGGGCCATGACCGGATCTATCCGGCCAATCATCAGGCCTTGGTGGAAAGCATTCTCGATTCCGGCGGCGCGGTGCTGGCCGAGATGCCCATGGGCTGGGAGCCCCGCGGCCGGGACTTTCCCCGGCGCAACCGCATCATCTCCGGCCTCGCCTATGGGACCGTGGTGGTGGAGGCCGCGCGGCGCTCGGGCTCGCTCATCACCGCGCGCTTCGCCCTCGAACAGGGCAGGGAGGTCTTCGCCGTGCCCGGCTCGCCCCTCGACCCGCGCGCCGAGGGCACCAACGACCTCATCCGCCAGGGCGCGACCCTGGTCTCGGAGGTGGAGCACGTCACTTCCGCCATCGCGCCGCTGCTCGGGCGCGGGGATTTCGAGCAGGAGAGTGGGCAACTCGCCCTCGACCGGCCCGACCTCGCCGACGCCCCGATCTTCTGGGACGAGCTCGACGTGATCGGCGGCCCGGCCCCCGAGGCGGAGGAGAAACTTGAGGGGCTGGAGCCCGAGGAGGCGGAACCCGCCGACGACCGCGCCCGCCTCATCGCCTATCTCAGCCCGACCCCCATCGGCACCGACGACCTCGCCCGCGTGACGGGTCTCAGCGTGCGCATCGTCCAGACGACGCTGCTGGAACTCGAACTCGACGGCCGGATCGAACGGCATGGCAGCGGAGCCGTGTCGCTGGTGTCATAGGGAGGACGAGTGTCCGTCTCTCTCGCCGCCTGCCTACTGGTTCTCCCATCTCGCGGGATGCGCTGTCCTGCCCTCCTCCCCAGCGGATCGCGGACCTGCCCGAGATTCATCGAGCTTGTGGGGAGGAGTTGGAGGTGGGGGTGGTTGGGCGACCCTGATCCTTCGGAGGCTGGCGGAGCCACCCCCACTCCTAACCTCTCCCCACAAGGGGGAGAGGGACGCGTTCTGCCTGAAAAAGCAGGTGTGGGAATGCCATAGCACCGCCCGCTCGGATGCGCGCGCTACCGCAAAAAGTCCCCGAACGAGCGTGGGCCGTCCGGCACCGGGATGTCCTTGATCACCTTCAGCGTCGTCGCGTCGATGACGCCGAGGGTGTTGGAGCCCCAGTTGGTCACGTAGAGGCGGCTGCCGTCGCGGGAGGCGGCGATGCCTTCCGGATGGTCGCCCACCTCGATGGCCGCCACGTTGGTGAGGGTCTTCAGGTTGAACACCGTCACGGTGTTCGAATACTGGTCGGTGACGAAGCCGCGCGTGGCGGTGAGGGCCACCACATAGGGTCGCTCGCCGGTGGTGACCCGGCCGAATTCCCGCCGTCCGGCCACATCGATGACGGAGACGTCGTTCGACATGACGTTGGCGGTGTAGGCGCGGGTGCCGGTCTCATCGAGGGTGATGCCGAACGGGTGCTCGCCGACCGGGATCTTCACCGTCTCGGTGGCGGTGGCCGCATCGACCACGGAGACGGAATTGCCCTCGCGGTTGGCCACCAGGATCATGGCGCCGTCCGGCGTCACCGCGATGCCCGAGGGCGAGGCGCCCACCTGGATCTCCGTCTCGATCTTGGAACCGTCGGCCGAGACCACGAATATCCGGCTGCCGTACCAGTCGGCCACGTAGACTGCCCCGGATTTCGGATTGACGGCGACGCCGAGCGGGCCGCCGGGCAGGGCGAGCGTGCCCGTCACCGCGCGGGCGTCGAGATCGACGATGGCGAGGCCGTGGCCCTCGGGGCGGGTGACGTAGGCGGTCTTGCGATCGGGCGACAGGGCGATGCCGGCCGGCGCCCCGTCCACCGGGATCTGGGCGGTGACGACCTGCGTGTCGAGATCGACCAGGGCGAGGATGTTGGCCCCCTGCGCCGTGATCAGGGCCTCGTCGGCGAGGGCGGGGGCGGTGGTCAGGGTGAGGAGCAGGCCGACGACCTGCGCCACTCTCCTCCCCCTTGTGGGGAGGAGTTGGAGGTGGGGGTGGTTGGGGGACCCTCCTGCTGCGGAGGCTGGCGGAAGCACCCCCACCCTCGGTCCCTCCCCACAAGGGGGAGGGAGGAGCGCGTCGCCACTCGGTTCGGTGCAAGCCACCGGATCCGAGGCCCTAGGGTAAAATAGGATCAAGAGCCCTTCTCGGCCTTAGCCTTCACGTTATCCAGGCCGGCCTTGTAGAGGCCGAGGACGGCCGCCTTGGAGGCTTCGTCGTTCAGGTCCGGCGGCGGATCGTTGTTCATGTAGCCGCGGTAGAACGCGCCGCGCCATGTCACCTTGGACTTGGCGCCGTCGCCCTCGACCTCGATGGTCGAGGAATAGTCGTTCACCGGCAGCGTCTTCACGTCCACCTTGGTGATCCGGTACATGTAGGTCTTCTTCTCGGCATCGTACTTGGCGAGCTCTTCCTCGACCGTGGCGCCGCCCTTGAGGGTCAGGACGCGGGTGGCCTTGACCTCGTTGCCGCCCTTGCCCTCGGTCTTTTCGACCACGGGAATCCAGCTGCCATCCTGGAAGTTGCCGAGCACGGCCCAGACCTTGTCGGCCGGGGCGTTGATCTCGATGGTCTGCGAGACCTTCTGGCGGGTCGGGCCATGGGCCTGCGCCGCGTAGGATACCGTGGCGAGCGCCGCCACGGCGGCCAGCGTCTTGAATCTCATCAACCCTGTCTCCTCGGGAACGCACCTTCTAGGGTGCTTGGGGGGCTCGTGCGAGAACCGGTTCGTCGCGCCCGAGGGCAGCGGCGACCTTGTCCTCGATCCAGTCCCAGGCCTCGCGCTCGGCGGGCCCGGCTGTCTTGGATATCGCGATGGCGTGGTAGCGCATCTCCGTCAGGATCTTGTCCGGCTCCAGCATGTGCAGGCGCGTCGACAGGATCGCCGCCTCCAGCACCGCACCTTGAGCCCGGTTGTAGCCGAAGAACGGCATATGGCTGGCGCTGTGTACCATGCGGGCACGATAGCGCGGGCGCGTCGCATCGTCCTCCACAGAGATCACCTCGAACTCGGCATGGCCGAAGCTCTCGGCGAGGCGCCGGCCCGGGATGCGGTCGCAGGGCAGGGTGGCCCAGTCGCGCCGCCCGGTGACCGCCCCGGCGATCACCCGCACGTCGCTCGGGCTCGACGCGGCGAAGACCGGGTTGGCCTCGAGGTTGAGGATGGTGGGGGAGGGCCGGAACGGGGCCAGCACCCAATCCTCGCCCTCGCGGATGAGGCCGAAGGGTACGAGATGCAGGTCGCCGGAGGGCGAGGTGGTGGTGACGATGGTCTCGAGGATCAACGGCATCGGATCAGGACTCGCCGCTCTGGTCGGGCCGGTCGTTCGGGACGAATTTTCCGCAGACGATGCGGCCGCCCTCGTCCGAGAGCGCATCGCCGGTCCGCGACCGGCGGGGCTCGTTCGGGGCTGGCTCGATCGTCTCCGGCCTGGCCGCACCCGCTTCCGGGGGCACGGCATCGCGGGTGGTGCGCTCCGCGCCGCCGGGGCCGGAATGCTTGGTATGCCCGGCCTTCTTGAAAGCAGTGGTGTCCTCGACCTCCTCGTCGGCGGCGACGCCCCAGCGCAGGGGCTCGTCCTGGACGTAGCGCTTGCCGAGGCGCCAGGCCGTCTCGGCCTTGGTCAGCTCGCCGCCGAGATAGAAGGCGTGGGCCCCGTCGGCGGCGACATCGAGATCGGGAAAGAACGCCATCGCGTCGGTGCCGATCGTGTGGACGTCGCGGTTGAAGGCGTGGATGCCGTCCTCGGCCACCGCGATGCGGTAGTTCGGGTCGCGCACCTCCGCCGCCTGGGCGGCGATCTCCTCCGGGGTCTGCACGAAGGGGCGCTTGTCGTGCACGGCCAGCAATTGGCGTCCGTAGCCCTTGGGCAGGGCGGAATCGGCCTTTGCGGCGAACATCACCCGGCGGGCGGCGTCGTGCTCCTCCACCGTGCGCCGGGTGTGGTTGGAGACCTGCACGATCAGGACGTTGCGGATCGACAGTTCCGAGCACATGCCGACGAGGAGGGCGGTGACGCCGAGACTGTCGGCCTCGGTGAGTTCGGTGAGGTTGCCGGTGCCCATCATCATCTCGATGCCGGGCCAGCGTTTGCGCGTCTCGTGATAGCGCGTGATCGATTCGACGAAGCCGAAATGGATCGGCTCCAGGATCGGGTCGGCCATGTAGGGCCGGCCGGCCTTCTCCATGCGCTCGATGGCGCGGTCGAGGGAGGGCAGGTCGTCGGGCCGCATCGGCACCAGGATCGGCACCGCATCGGTCTCGAAGGCGAGGTCCAGGGTCTCCTCGTTGAGGCTGAGAAGAAAGTCGGCCCCGGCCTTCGCCCCGCGCGTCAGCTCGTCGAGGGAGAAGGAATCGACGCTGACCTTCAGCCCCGCCCCTTTCAGCAGGCGAACGCACTCTTCGAGATGCGGGAACTCGGTGTCGGGGAGGCCGCCGAGATCGATCACGTCGGCGCCGCGTCGCGCCAGGTCGAGGCCCTTGGCCAGGATCTGCTCGGGATTCATCTTCGAGGCGTCGACGATCTCGGAGAAGATGCGCAGATCGTGCCGCGAGAGATCGACGTTGCGTCCCGCGAGGCCGAGATAGGCCGGAAGGTCGACCACCTCGTCCGGCCCGCGCTCCACCGGCAGGCCGAAATGAGCGGACAGCGCCTCCGGATTGGCGCGGCAGCGGCCCGGCAGGACGATGCGCGTGGCACCGTCGGGGATCGTCACGCGGCGGCGGATGATCTCCTCGGTCATCAGCGCGGCGACCTTCACACCGGCATCGGCGATGCTCCAGGTGAAGCGCTCGGCCGGCAGGGTCGCGGCGACCTTCTCCAGGCGAGCTTTCGCCATCCGGCCGGTGATGAAGACGAGATGTTCGGGCGCGCTCACGCGGCGGCCCTTACGATATCGGCGCCCGGACCCCGGATCACGATCTCGCCAGCGTAGGACGCGGCGAAAGCGGGGAAGGCCGCATCGACCACGCCCATCCGGACGAGGTCGGACAGGCTGGCGCCCGCCGGGCGATCGATGGATTTCACCAGGATGCAGCGGGGCGCCTCGAGTTCGGTGGCGAGCCAGAGGGCGAGGCTGTCCGAGGTGACGTCCCAGGTCTCGGGGATGGAAGGGTGTCCGTCTTTCAGCGCGACGGGGTCCCAGATGACGGACGCCTCGGCCGAGCGGGCTTCCATTACGCTGCGCACGATGGCGAGGCGCGGCTCGCCCTCCGAAAGCACCTCCGCCATCCGGCCCATGGCATCGAGGGCGAGGCGGTGGGCGAGGGCGTCCGAGAAGCCCAGTTGTCCCTGGGCCTGACGCACCGCGTCGGCGAACGGACCGCCGCCCGGCACGACGATGCAGCGGCCCTCGCCGCCATCCGCCAGGACGCCGAGAAGCCGTCCGAGCCGCGCCGCGTCCGAGACGAGGCTGCCGCCGAGCTTCACGATGGTGGGAGGCGCGCCCGTCACGCCGCGTTCCGCCGGTCGAGCCCGCGAAGAGTCTGCACGGCCAGGGCCACGCGCTCCGCGTCGAGGCCGCGCGTCCGGTCGCTGCCGAAGCAGAGGCCGCCGCGAAAGCCGAGATAATCCGGCCGGTGCACGGCGAGGACGGCGATGTCGGCGATCGTCAGCGATCCCGCGAGACCGGAGAGCAGGCCATGGAGGCGGGCGTCGGCGGTGAAGGCCGAGAGGCGAGGGGCGGGCAGGAGGTCGCCGAGGCGCCGGCCGTCTTTGGCGGCGGTGTCGATCATCACCCCGGCAAAGCCCGCCCCGGCGAGGCGGCCGACGAGGTCGTCCGGCATCGGTGCTCCGGCGAAGAGAACCGCGATCAGGCGGCCGGGGGCGGCCCGCGCCGCGGCGGCGAGGGCGTCGTCGTCGAAATCGGCCCGCACGGCGACCTTGACGTAGCCGATCCCGGTCCCGGCCATCGCTGCGACCGATCCGGGCAGGGAAGCGGCGTCCTGCGGCTCGCCGGCCACCGCACTGCTGACGGCCTCGTCCGCGATGGACGCGACGATCGCCCTGACCGTCTCGACCGGGAGCGCCCCGAGCGCGCCCCGGACGGGGTCCTTGGCATCGACGAGGTCGGCGCCCGCCCGTGCCGCCATCACGGCCTCGTCGGCGTCGCGGACGCTGACGAGGAGGCGGGGACGCGCGCGCAGATCGGATGACATCGGCTTCGACACGGAATGATGGGGCAACGGGAGACTCAGGATCGGTTGGGCAAGGGTTCGGCCAGGAGACGGTTCTTGACCACCCATCGCATGGCATGGGCCCATGTGTCGTCGGTATCGGCCCGGATCACCACCTGTCCAGCCCGCACGACCTTGCCGGAAGCGGCGTCCGAGATAAGGACGTAGAGATTGAAGATCTGGTTGGAGCCCTTCTCCACGAAACCGTTGACGGCAAGATCGGCCCCGAGGCTCTTGGCGATGGTGGCGGCGCAGCCCTCGCATTTGAAGAGGGGAGCCTGTTTGGCGATCTCGGCGGCCTGGGGCGCCACGTCCACGACCTCCACCGCATTGCCGGCGGTGAGCGCCTTGCGGAGCTCGTCCGTGACCAGGGCGAGGCGTCGAGCTTCGTCGGGACGCGCCTTGCGGCCGCCGACCACACCCGGATCGTTGAGTTCGATCCCGAAGATCGCCGCCTTGTCGGGGGCGGCGAGGGCCGGTCCTGCCAGGACCGATCCGGCCAGGATCGCGAGCACGGAGGCCCGCGCCACCGCGTATCCGGGGCTGGGGAGTGGTAACGAAACCATAGGCTTGGCGCGACGAGACCTGACGAATGGGGACATGGCGAACCTGTGTCACGATCGATGCGGCCTGCGGCGGACACCGCGCCCGTGCCTTGAAAGTCGAGCAGTGACCGGATTTGACAAGTCGTGCAAATCGGCTCGCCCGCTCCGAGCGATCTCGCGTGTATTCGCGCCCATCGGCACGCAAGCGACGCTCCGCCGCGCCTTAGGGTTTCCTTATGCTTCCGCGATTGAGCGTATCCGCGCAATGTTGTTAGCGTGCCGACCGTATGAACGCATCGCTCCTCTCCCGATCCGCCGCCCTCGTCCTCACGCTCGGCCTCGGCGGCACGGCGTCCCTCGCGGTGGCGCAGGAACCGGCGGCCTCCGCGCAGGCGGCGGAGGCCGCTCCGGGTGACACCCATATCGGCCTGATCTACCGGCCCGAGATCGCGCCGTCCTCCTACGATGCCGAGGCCGCGCCGGAGGATGAGGGCGTCGCCGGCGCCCGCATGGCGGTGAAGGACAACAACACCACCGGCCGTTTCACCAAGCAGACCTACGCCCTCGACGAGGTCGCTCTGACGGAAGGCAGGAGCGCCGTCGACGCCGCCCGCGACCTCGTTGGCAAGGGGATCCGCTATCTCGTCCTGGCGCTGCCGGCCGACGAGGTTCTGGCGGTCGCCGACGCGGTCAAGGGGGAGGGCGTGACCGTGTTCAACACCGCCGCGCCCGACGACCGCCTGCGCGGCGCCGAGTGCCGCAAAAACGTCTTCCACGTGATCCCGAGCCGGGCGATGCAGACCGACGCGCTGGCGCAGTTCTTCACGCTGATGCGCTGGCGCAAGATGTTCTTGATCGTCGGCCCCAACGACAACGACAAGCTCTATGCCGACGCGTTCCGGGCCTCGGCCAAGAAGTTCTCCCTGAAGATCACCGCCGAGAAGCCCTGGACTTTCGGCCCGCTCGCCAAGGCGCGGGGCGACACGCCGACCCGCTCCGAGGCGATGGTCTTCACCCGAGGCGTCGATTACGACCTCGCCATCGTCGCCGACGAGGCCAATGATTGGGGCGACTACGTCCCTTTCCGCACGGTGGACCCCCGGCCGGTCGCGGGAACGCAGGGGCTCATCGCGGCCACCTGGCACCCGACTCTGGAGACCTGGGGGGCGGCGCAGGCGCAGAACCGCTTCCGGCGTCTCGCCGGCCGGCTGATGCGGCCCCTCGATTACCAGGTCTGGGCGGCCGTGCGCTCGGTGGGGGAGGCGGCGACGCAGAAGAAGACCGCCGATCCGGCCGTGCTCGCACCCTACTTCGCCGACCCGGCCTTCAGCCTGCCCGCCTACAAGGGCGTCTCGCTGACCTACCGTCCCTGGGACCATCAGCTGCGCCAGCCGATCATCGTGGTGCAGCCCAAGGCCATGGTGACCGTGGCGCCCGAACAGGGGTTCACCCATCAGCGCACGCCACTCGATACCCTCGGTGTCGACCTTCCCGAGACGGCGTGTAAGTTCTGACGGTCCGCGAATGTTCGGGGATCTGCGAATTTTCGCGCCCGTCCTGCGGCAACGCGCTTGCGTTCCGCGTGCAGGCATGCGCTCCCCGTCAGGACAAACTGCACTATAATCACTGTCAATCGCGCAAAGAAGCGATGCCCAGGGAGAAGACGGAATGAGCCTCGGCTTCAAGGCAGGCGTGTGTGTGGCCGCCCTCGTCGGTGCGACGATGGCTCTGACCGCCACCGCGCAGGCCTACACGGTCTACGTGACCAACGAGAAGGGCAACACCGTCAGCGTCATCGACACGGCGACGATGGCCGTGACCGGAACCTGGAAGGTCGGTCGGCGCCCGCGCGGGGTGACGACGAGCAAGGACGGCAAGGAGCTGTTCGTCTGCGCCAGCGACGACGACCGCATCGACGTGCTCGACACCGCCACCGGCAAGGTGGTGCGCTCGCTCCGCTCCGGACCCGATCCGGAGCAGTTCATCCTCGGCCCCGGCGGCAACCCGCTCTACGTCGCCAACGAGGATGACAGCCAGGTCACGGTCATCGACATCGAGAAGAACAAGGTCCTGGCCGAGGTGCCCGTCGGTGTGGAGCCGGAGGGAATGGGTCTGTCGCCGGACGGCAAGATCCTGGTGAACACCTCCGAGACCACCAACATGGCGCATTTCATCGACACCACCACGTTCCAGGTGATCGACAACGTGCTGGTGGATGCGCGGCCGCGCTTCGCCGAATTCACCTCGGACGGGAAGTTCCTCTGGGTCTCGGCCGAGGTCGGCGGCACGATCAGCATCATCGACGTCGCCGCGCGGCGGGTCATCAAGAAGATCACCTTCAAGATCCCGGGCGTGAACGACGAGGCGATCCAGCCCGTGGGTATCCGCATCACCAAGGACGGGACCAAGGCCTTCGCGGCGCTCGGCCCCGCCAACCGCATCGCGGTGATCGACGCCAAGACCTACGAGGTTCAGAAGTACCTGCCCGTGGGACAGCGGGTCTGGCAGCTCGCCTTCACCCCGGACCAGAAGTTTCTGTTCTCCACCAACGGCTCCTCCAACGACGTCTCGGTGGTGGATGTGGAAGCGGACAAGGTGATCAAGAGCATCCCGGTGGGATTGCTGCCCTGGGGGGTGACGGTGTCGCCGAATTGAGGTGCACTTTCCCTCCCCACAAGGGGGAGGAGGGACGCGCGGATATGCCGAAGGACGGACCGCCTCAAGGCGGCCAACGGGAGGACGATCACATGACGGGGACGATGCGGACGATCACCCTCGCCCTGGCGGCCCTGCTCGCCACCGGGCCGGCCTCGGCCCTCGATCTCACGAAGAAGCGCTCCACCCTGCCGGATCTCGTCCTCGGTAATGAGGAGGGCAACGATTTCGTGGTCGAGAACCGGGAGATCGAACTCGAATCCGGCAAGGCCTATCGCCTGCGCATCGTCGCCAAAGGCCGGCAGGAATATAAGTTCTACGCCACCGAGTTCTTCCGCAACATCTGGTTCAACCAGATCGTGATCCAGCATCTCGAGATCCACGGCAGCGGCCCGCCGGACCACCTCGAATTCGACGATCCGGGCGAGATCGCCATCGAGTTCGTCACGATCAAGCCGGGCGAATATCCCTGGTCGATCCATGGGCTCGAATCCAAGGGCATGACCGGCAAATTCATCGTCAAGTAAGGCAGGGCCTCCGCATGCGTCTCCTCATCCCGACCTTCGCCCTCCTCCTCGCCTCCGGCCCGGTGCTCGCCGACGACAAGGCCGCCTGTGCCGAGGGCATCGCCATGATCAAGGACGCCCTCGCCAAGGGGCCGTCCGAGACCGCCGCGCCGAAGCTCAAGAAGGCGCTCCGCGTGGCCGAGCGCGAGCAGGGCGAGGGCGAGTTCGACGAATGCCTCGATGCCGTCGGTGACGCCAAGCGGGCGATGAAGCCGTGAGCGACGGGGCAGTGGAGAGTGCGGCCCTCGACGTGGCCGGCGTGAGCCATCGCTTCGGCGCGCGCGCGGCCCTGTCCGACGTCTCGATCCGGGTGGAGCGGGGCCGGTTCATGGCCCTGCTCGGCCCCAACGGCGCCGGCAAGACCACCCTGTTCTCGGTGATCACCCGGCTCTACGCCAACCAGGACGGGCGGGTCTCGATCTTCGGCCACGGCCTCGACCGCGAACCGTCCCGGGCGCTCGCCCGCCTCGGCGTGGTGTTCCAGGCCCGGACCCTCGATACCGACCTCACCGTCGAGCAGAACCTCCTCTACCATGCCAGCCTGCATGGCATCGCGCGCCGGGCCGCGAAGGCCCGCATCGCTGCGCTGCTCGCCCGCGTGGGCCTGAGCGACCGGCGCGACGACAAGGTGCGCACCCTCTCCGGCGGCCAGTCGCGGCGCATCGAAATCGCCCGCTCCCTGGTGCATGAGCCGAAACTCCTCCTCCTCGACGAGCCCACCGTGGGGCTCGATCTCGAATCGCGTGCCGACATCGTCGCCATCGTCCGTGCCCTGGTGCGGGAAGAGGGACTGTCGGTCCTCTGGGCGACCCATATCTTCGAGGAGATCGACGGGACCGACGACGCGGTCGTCCTTCACAAGGGTCGCATCGTCGCCCGGGGGACGGCGGCGTCCATCGCTGAAGGCGACGAGACTTTGGAAGCCGCCTTCCGGCGCCTCGTCGCCGAACCGCCGAGGCAGGCCGCATGACGAAGACCGTCGCCACCACCGCTTCGACGGCTGCGAACGTCACCGAAAAACCGGTGCCCCATCTCGGCCGCCTCGACGCGGTCGGCTACCTGATTTGCCTCGGCGGCATCGTCCGTCGCGAGCTTCTGCGGTTCTTCAACCAGAAGGAGCGGTTCTTCTCCGCGCTCGTGCGGCCGCTGGTCTGGCTGTTCATCTTCGCGGCGGGCTTCCGCAACACGCTCGGGGTCTCGATCGAGCCGCCCTACCAGACCTACGTCCTCTACGAGGTCTACGTGGTGCCGGGGCTGGCCGTGATGATCCAGCTGTTCAACGGCATGCAATCCTCGCTCTCCATGGTCTACGACCGCGAGGTCGGCTCGATGAAGGTGCTGCTGACGAGCCCCTATCCGCGCTGGCTGCTGCTGCTGGCCAAGCTGATCGCCGGCGTCACCGTCTCGGTGGTCCAGGCCTATGCCTTCCTCGCCATCGCCTGGTTCTGGGAGCTCGACATCCCGGCCATCGGTTACGTGGCGGCGCTGCCGGCCTTCATCGCCTCGGGGTTGATGCTCGGCGCCATCGGTCTGCTCCTGTCCTCGATGGTCAAGCAGCTCGAGAATTTCGCCAGCGTGATGAACTTCGTGATCTTCCCGATGTTCTTTGCTTCATCGGCCCTCTACCCGCTCTGGCGCATCCGCGAGTCGAGCGAGACGCTCTACCTGATCTGCATGGCCAATCCCTTCACCCATGCCGTCCAACTCGTGCGCTTCGCCCTCTACGGGCAGTTCGAACCCGTGGCCTGCGCCGTCGTCCTGGGCACGACCATCGCCTTCTTCACCCTCGCCGTCATCGCCTACGATCCCGGTCGCGGCATCATGGCCCGGCGCGGCGGACCGGCCGGAGACAATTCATGATTTTTTCGCGGACATTCGTGCTGGCCATGGCGGCCGGCGCTCTCCTCTGTGGGCCGGCCCTCGCTCAGCCCAAAGCCGATCCGGACTGGCCCTGCGTCCAGCGCAAGGTCTCGACCCTGAGTCCGGGCACCGTCTGGACGGGACCGGATCTGGAGGCCGCCGGCCCGTGGGGCGACGATTACGAGGCGGCCTCGCTCGCCCAGAAGATCGCCTCGCGCCGCACCGACCTGAGCGAGGTCGATCCGCTGCTCGACGAGTTCGTCGCCAAGGCCGGTGACGAGAAGGCCAAGCGCCTGACGCGGGTCTTCGCCGGCGTGTTCGAGGTCGTCAACAACGAGCGCAGCCGGGTCATCGGCGGCATCGCGCGCTATGCCCAGGGACAGCGGCGCATGGCCGAGCGCATCCGCCAGGAGGCCGACCAGATCAGCGCGGTGAAGGACGGCCCGAGCGCCAACGACGCCCGCGAGATGCCCAAGGAGGCCTCGGAACTGGAGACGAAATTCGCCTGGGACCGGCGCATCTTCCAGGAGCGCAGCCAATCCCTCAATTATGTCTGTGAAGTGCCGACCCTGCTGGAGCAGCGTCTCGGCGAGGTCGCCCGCAAGATCCAGGCGCGCCTCTGACCCGACGGCCTCGACGCCCGCAAACCCGCATCCTCGTCAGTCCCGCCGAATCTCCCGGCGGGCCTTTTTCATGTCTTCTACGAGGTTCTCCGTAAGCCCGACCCATGGGTCACGTTCACGCAGGCCCGGTCTTCGATCCATGCGGCCGGGCGGGTCCCACCACGTTCGATTCGTCCGGCCTGACGTGAGGCCGCCACGTTCGAGGGGCCTGCTCAATCCAAGAATTCACCGAAAACATTCCGGCACCGTAGATTGCCGAATGATCCCGTTTGTCGTTCCTATTGGTCCCGAAGCCTCTGAATTCTCAGGTGAATTATGTTGCGCGGAGGTCACGCGAAGACACCATCTCCGTAAGACCCTTATGAGAATCGGTGAAACCCCTCGTCACCGGATTGTCCAAGCCCGATACGCTCCGCAACATTGATCAACGAGCCGGGAAAACCGGCCACGCTGTGGAAACCGAAGGGTCTTGGGACATGAAGAAGCGGACGCTGCGGAGCAGCCTCCTCGTTTCGGTAGCGCTGCTGCCGGGCGTCGCCTACGCGCAGGGCACGATCGTCGGCGGCCAGCAGGCCGTGACGCTGCAGGAGCTCGATGTCGTCGCCACCACCCCATCGGCGAGCGTGCGCAGCGCCCAGGGCGTCCTGCTCGGCCAGGAGCGTGACAAGCTTCCACAGAACACCAGCGTCCTGACATCTGCTGACGTGAACCGGGTCGGCACTCCGAGTGTGCTGCGCGCCCTCGACGAGCGGATCGGCTCGATCAGCATCAACAACGCACAGGGCAACCCCTTCCAGCCGACCATCACCTATCGCGGCTTCGAAGCCTCGCCGCTGGGCGGAAGCCCGCAGGGCGTCGCCGTCTACGTGAACGGCAACCGCTTCAATACCTCGTTCGGCGACACCGTGCAGTGGGACCTCATCCCCGACATCGCCGTCGACCGCATCGAGCTCGAAGGCTCGAACCCGGCCTACGGCCTCAACGCCCTCGGCGGCGCCCTGAGCGTGCAGCTCAAGAACGGCTTCACCTATCAGGGCACCGAATTGAACCTCTCGGGCGGCTCGTTCGGGCGCTTCGGCGGCTCGTTCCAGCACGGGCAGCGCTCGGACAATGTCGGCCTCTACATCGCCGGCACCGCGCTGTCCGAGAACGGATGGCGCAAGCACTCGCCCTCGCGTCTGCGCCAGTTCTACGGCGATCTCGGCGTGCAGGCGGAGAAGGGTGAGTTCCACCTCAACTTCATGGGCGCGGTCAACAGCCTGACCGGCAACGGTACCCTGCCGGTCGACCTGCTCGATTTCCGTCGCAGCGAAGTCTTCACCTATCCGGACAAGACGCTGAACGCCTTCGGGCGGATCGGGATCTCGGGCAACTACGACATCTCGCCCACGGTCACCCTCTCCGGCAACGCCTATTACGGCCGCTTCGAGCAGAACACCGCCAATGGCGACGCCGCCGAGGTGGAGCGCTGCGAGGAGAACGAGCGATTCCTCTGCTCGGAAGGCGCCAACGAGGAACAGTTCTTCCTGCGCGACCGGTTGAACCGCCGCGTCCAGGCGAGCAGCATCCGCACGGCGAACTTCGCCCGGCTTCCGGCCTTCGCCGAGCGGTTCGACGAAGGCGGCCCCTACGCCTTCCTCAATTCCACCCGGACCAACACCGAGAATTTCGGTGTCTCGGTCCAGACCACCGTGCGTGAGACGCTGTTCGGCCTGCCCAACCGCTTCGTCCTCGGCGGTTCGTACGATGGCGGTCGCACGGCCTTCACCGCCGACAATGCCGTTGGCGGCCTGACCTTCGACCGCGGCTTCTACGGGCCCGGCGTTGTCGTGCGCAGCGACGACAACTCGATCACCCCGGTGAGCGTGAAGTCGAGCAACGATTACGGCGGCATCTTCCTGTCGAACAACACGGACCTGACCGACCGCCTGACCCTGACGCTGCAGGGCCGCTTCAACATGGCCAAGATCGTGCTGGAGGATCAGCTCGGCACGGCGCTGAACGGCAACCACTATTTCCAGCGGTTCAACCCAGGCATCGGCGCGAGCTACAAGATCGTGCCCGACTTCCTCACCGTCTATGGCGGGTATGTCGAGGCGAACCGCGCGCCCACCCCGGCCGAGCTCTCCTGCGCCGATCCTCTCGCCCCGTGCTCGCTCACCAACTTCTTCGTCGGCGATCCGCCCTTGAAGCAGGTCATCTCGCGCACGGTCGAGGCGGGTTTCCGCGGCAAGCTGCCCTCACCGATCGAGCTCGGGGTGCTGAGCTGGAAGGCCGGCGTCTTCCGCGCCCGCAACGAGGATGACATTACCTTCGTGCCGTCCGACATCACCATCGGCCGCGCCTATTTCCAGAATGTCGGTTCCACCCGCCGCCAGGGCGTCGAGGCGAGTCTCGCCATCACCACCCCGGTCTGGAACGCCTTCGTCGATTACGCCTTCGTCGACGCGACCTTCCAGTCGCCGCTGACCCTGGCCTCCGGCGGCAACCCGTTCGCCACCCCGAATCCGGCCCAGCCGGACAATTCGGAAGCCAACCAGATCTTCGTGAGACGCGGCGACAAGCTTCCCGGCGTCGCGCCGCATCAGGTCAAGATCGGTGTCCAGTACATGGTCACGCCGGAATGGAAGGTCGGCGTGCTCGCCCGCGTCGCCACCGGCAAGTTCCTCGTCGGTGACGAATCGAACCTCAACAAGACCACCGGCAACTACGCGGTCATCGGGTTCAACACGAGCTACCGGGTGAGCGAGAATCTGGAGGTCTACGGCTATGTCGAGAACGCGCTGAACGCGAATTACGCGACCTTCGGCACCTTCTCGCCGGTCGGCGAGGTTCCGATCCTGGCCCTGCCCAATGCCAGCTCCAACCGGAGCCTGGCACCCGGCGCGCCGATCGCGGCCTATGGCGGAATGCGCATCTTCTGGTAGGCGCCCTCGAGCCCCTACGTTGGGCCACCGCTCCGGAGACGGAGCGGTGGCCTTTTTTGTCGGTCGCCACATTCGGTCGCCACGTTCGGTCACCATGTGCGGCGGAGTGTCCCGCCAGGGGATGATCGGCCCCGGCTCGACGATGTCGCAGCAACATGCGGGGTGATTCGAGCGTTGGCGTGCCATGTTCGACATCATCGGAAAGCATCGCATGACCAAGGCCCCCAGCGAGACCAGGACGTCCTCGACCAAGGCGCATTCGCCGACTACGGCCTCGCCGCTGATCCGCATCCTCGCGCCCGCCCTCGTCTTCACTGCCATTGCGGGTCCGGCCTTCGCCTCGGCCTGTTCCGACCAGATCGCCACGATCGAGCGTCGCCTCAACAGTTCCGGCGCCGTGTCGGTCACCGGCACCGCCTCGGCCGACGGCAAGGTCGCCACCAACCCGTCGATGGGCCTCGACGCGCCTCCCGGCGGAAAGCCCACCGACGCCTCGACCACTCCCAATGCCAAGAGCATCGACCACGCCCGTCACCTGATCGAGCAGGCGCGCAAGCAGGAAGCGGCCGGCGATGCCAAGGGCTGCGAGAACACGATGACCGAGGCCAAGAAGGCAGCGGGCTCCCTGCCGTAGCACAAGGCCCGATCACGCCGGCTTTCGGCGCAAGAATGGAAAGAGGCCGCCCTTCGCGATGCAAGGGGCGGCCTCTTTCGTGGTTGGGTCCCACTCTGGACTCGCTGAGCCTGACTTATCGAGGTGCGGCCGCGCGGCGGCGGTCATCCGCCGGACCTCACCGCTCCTGATCTATGTGTCAGGGGCAGTGAGGCTGGGTTCAATAGGCGTTCTTGGTGGTGACGAGGGACAGAGGCGTCGCCAGCATGATCTGCACGTCGAACAGGATGGACCAATTCTCGATGTAGTAGAGATCGTGGTCGACGCGGCGCTGGATCTTCTCGTCCGTGTCGGTCTCGCCGCGCCAGCCGTTGATCTGGGCCCAGCCGGTGATGCCGGGCTTGACCTTGTGGCGGGCGAAATACCCATCGACCACTTGGTCGTAGAGGGTGGTGCTGGTCTTGGCCTGAACCGCATGGGGGCGCGGCCCGACCAGGGACAGTTCCCCCTTCAGGACGTTGAACAGCTGCGGCAACTCGTCCAGCGACGTCCTGCGGATGAAGCGGCCGAGGGGCGTGACCCGAGGGTCGCCGCGCGTCACCTGCTTCGACGCGGTGAAATCGGACTGGTCGGCATACATCGACCTGAACTTGTAGACCTCGATCGTCTCGTTGTTGAAGCCGAGACGCTTCTGCCGGAACAGGATCGGACCCGGCGAGGTGACGCGGACGGCGATCGCCAGACCGAGCATGACCGGCGCCAGCACGACCAGCATGGCTGCGCCGACGACGCGATCGAAGATGGCCTTGGTGACGATGTCCCAATCGGCCATCGGCTTGTCGAACACGTCGAGGACCGGGACGGAGCCAAGATAGGAATAGGCCCTCGGGCGCAGCTTGAGCTTCGTCGCCTTGGCGGAGAGGCGGATGTCGATGGGCAGGACCCATAGCTTGGCCAGCATCTGGAGCAGCCGATCCTCGGCCGCGATCGGAAGCGTGAAGATCACGAGGTCGAGGCGGGTCGAGCGCGCGTAATCCACGAGGTCGCTCACCGTGCCGAGCTTCGGGTAGCCGGCGACGACCGAGGAGGACCGGTTGTCCCCCCGATCGTCGAAGACGCCGACGATGCGGATGCCGGATTCGGTTTCCGCCTCGAGGGAGCGGATGAGCTCTTCCGCCAGCGGACCGCCGCCGACGATGGCCGTGCGCCTGTCGAACTGCCCGCGCAGCATGCGGGCCGTGACGAAGCGGAGGAGGGCGAAGCGTCCTGCGAGGAGCAGGACGAGCCCCAGGCCGTAGAACGTCGCGAGCCAGATCCGGGAATAATGGTCCGCGACCTTGGCGAAGACCATCGCCGTGGCGACGACGAGGAAGGTCAGCGACCAGGCGGCGGTCAGGCGCAAGGCCGGTTTGAAGAAGGTCCGGAAGGCGGCGATCCGGTAACTGCCGAAGATCTGGAACGACGCGACCGCCAGCACGGCCACGGCCAGGATCGCCGTGGAATAGCTCCACCCCAGGCCGACCGTGCCGCCGATCTGAACGCGATGCACGGCAAAGCCGAAGAGGGCGATGAGGAGCAGATCCGCCAGCCGAACGCTGCCCGACAGCACGACGGGAGACAGCACGCCGCCATGATCGCGCGGCGCCCCGATTTCGGCGGGGGGAATGGTCGACGGGGCAGGGCCATACTGGGACGCATCTCCCGCTTTGGGCTGGCTGGGTTGCCCCGCCGCCTTCAGAAGGTCGCGAACGTCGAAGGCGCTCATCGTTTGCTCTCGTTCAAGCTTTCCGCCGATGCGATGGAAGAGGATGCCAGACCGACATCACGGAACGTTTAACGAGGTTCTGGCCGCCAAAGCATGGCGAAGAGCAAGTCAGCGTCACTGTGGCGGTTCCTTCATCGCAGGCGGCGATGCTTCGTGCATAGATTTATCTCGCCGCAGCAGGGCGGCGGCGTAGCCCGACAGGACATCCGCCCCCATCCGCCGCATGGAGAAGCGTGCCCGCACCGAGTCACTGAGAGCTCGGGCTCGGGCGGCGCCCTCGGCGGTGTCTTCGTCGAGCAGGCGGACAATGGCGTTCTTGAGGGCAACGGGATCTCCGGGTCTGACGAGATCCGTTGCCGCCGTTCCGAAGATTTCCGGGATGCCGCCGACATTGGTGGAGACGAGGGGCTGCTGCGCGGCGGCGGCTTCCAGCACCACGTAGGGCAGGGATTCGGCGAGCGACGGGACTACCATGATCCGTCCCTTCGTCAGGGCGATCCGGACCGGCTGGGGCGGCTCGAACGCCACCGCGCCCGACAGGCCGAGCTTCCGGGCCCGCTCCACGAGCTGGTCTTCATCCGGGCCGGAACCGACCATCAGCAGGCGGGTGGGGCGCCCCTCGGCGCGGAGCGCCACCAGGGTGTCGAGCAGGACCGGGATGCCCTTCGCCTCGCGCAACTCGCCGATATAGAGGAGGTCGTAGGCGTCCGCCCGGTGCAGGACCGGTGCGAACTCCACCTCGTCGATGCCGTTATGGACGATCCGCACGGTATGGGGTCTGCTCCCCACGAAGCGGCCATGCCGACCGGCGACATATTCGCTCTCGAACAGGAACACGTCGGTCCGCGTCGCGAGCAGGCGCTCGACCCCCATATACAGGCGGTGGCGCAGCGTGCCGGGCTTGTAATTGTAGCTGCCGCCATGGGGGGTATAGGCCCTGATCGGCGAGGCTACGCCCGCTGGCAGGCGGGCGATGCGCGCATAGGCGCCACCCTTGGCGCCATGTCCGTGCAGGATCGTGGCGCGGATCTCCGCGGCCCGCCTCGCGACCGCCCGGACCACCACGATGTCCGAAAGATGCGGGTTGCGCCGCATGGGAACCCGGACGATGCCGAGCGCGAGATGGGGCAGGAGCTCGTCCAGAGCCTGGACCGCACGCTCGCCGCCGGTGGACGCATCGCAGACGAGCCCGATTTCGTGCCCGGCGGCGGACTGGATCCTGATCAGGTCGCAGACGTGGCGGAACAGCCCTCCCACCGGCGCACGGAACACGTGCAGGATGCGATGGACGGCCTCGCCCGCGCTGCTGGCGGGGCCGACGGACAGAACGGAGGCGGACGCACTCACGACGGACAAGCTCCACGCGACGACCATTCCAGCCGAATGGCGGTACGATGTCGACGGACACTGGTCCCCAGAGATGGTGCGATCGTTAAGGGCCATCCGCCTTGGCCTCGATTCGGGCCGGCGAACGCCCTGAAACCTCCCGTTCGGTTAGGCAGCCCCTAACGCACCGTCGCCGAAGCCCTGCGCTGGCCCAGGTGTGGAGAAGCCCGCCGGGGCGATAGGAACACCCGATACGTGCCGTCTTGCCGCAGGCCGGTTGGCCCACCCCGCCCGCTGCTTGGCTTCACCTCGACCGCCGGACACCGCGCGAGAAATACTGAGTTCTCCATTTATTGCGGCTTCCTACCTCAAATGGGGGTTGCCAATATTCGGTCCGCTCCATAGTCATTTTGACAAGCAATATACCCGATTCGTATTTAGTTTAGCGGCGGATATGGTTATATTGATGTTTTAATTCTGTATTAATTGGATCGTTCAACCCTATGGCTTCGATAAACGGAACTCAATATTCTGATCTGTTGAATGGTTCTTCATCGGCAGATGTCATAAAAGGTTTCGGATATGGGGACGAAATCTATGGGAATGGTGGCAATGACACCATCTACGGAGGAACATCTGTCATCGTTGCTCCGGAGGATGATGATGACGGTGACGACTATCTCGATGGAGGAGCCGGCGATGACAAGCTATTCGGGGGCGTAGGCGACGACCTGCTTGTCGGTGGAACGGGCAATGACAGGCTCACCGGCGGCGACGGTGGCGACACCCTCTTGACTGGTGACGGAAATGACGTCGTCGTCATCGAGCGTTTTGCGGATGGGGAGCCTTATTACTCCAATTACGACACGGTGCTCGATTTCTCGCGGGCATTCGACCGTATCGATGTGTCGTCGCTGAATATCTCGTCGTTCGATACGATTCGGCACCTGCTGACATCCACCGGTAGTGGCGATGCGACGCTGTCGTACACATTCGGTTCCTACGTGGAGCAGACGACGTTCCTCGGAGTCGCTCCCTTCCGGCTCAGCGCCTCGAACTTCGTGCTGTCAAACGTCGCGGCCGACGATGTCCTGGACGGAACTTCATCGAGCGACGATCTGTTCGGCGGGCTCGGCAACGACACGCTGACGGGCCTGGAGGGCAGCGACCGCTTGTTCGGCGAGGCCGGCAACGACACGCTGATCGGCGATGCCGACGAGGCCACGGAAGCGTATTCCGCCGATCTTCTGGTCGGTGGCGTCGGGAATGACCGGCTCTTCGGGAATGGTGGTTACGATCGTCTGAACGGCGGTTCCGGTGACGACGTCCTCGATGGCGGCAGCGACGACGACAAGCTCGTTACCGGTTCCGGTTCTGATACCGTCGTCTATGCGCCACACGAATACGGCGAGACCGATATCGTCCGGGATTTCGACGTGGCGAGCGACAAGATCGACCTACGTGCGTTCAACATCTCGTCGATGGCGACGGTCAACGATCTTCTCAGCGTCAATTCCGATGGCGACACCGTGCTGTCCATCGAAGGCGACGGCATCTCCACCGACCTGATCCTGGCCAACGTCGATCGGTCTACACTCGGGGCAAGCAACTTCGTCTTCGATCTTGTGGTCCAGAGCGAGCGCATCACTGGATCGGATTATGACGACGACCTGTTCGGTGCCCTCGGCAACGATACGCTGACCGGTGGCGACGCCAACGACCGGCTCTATGGTGAGGATGGCAACGACATCCTGCAGGGCGGCGTCGGGACGACAGTCGCGGACAAGTCACTCTATGACGGCGACGACATCCTCATCGGCGGCACAGGCGACGACTCGCTCTATGGGGGCGGGGGCAACGACGTCCTGCGTGGCGGCGACGGCGCCGACAAGCTCTTCGGCCAGAACGGCGACGACTCCCTCTATGGCGGCGCCGGCGATGACACCTTCGTCATGCGGAAGCTGACGGCATCGGAGACGGACACGATCTTCGACTTCGAGGCGCCGAGCTTCGATAGCGAGACCAATACGGCCCATGGCGACCGGATCGACCTATCGGCCTTCGGCATCGGGTCGATCGAGGCGCTCGATGAGATCCTCAGCATCGACGAGGACGGCAATGCTGTCATCGAGATTACGAGCAACGGATATGCCCAACGCCTCGTGATCGCCGGAGCTTCCCCCGACGAACTCGATGTGAGCTCGTTCGTGTTCAGTGCATCGACCGCGAACAACAGCGTCACGGGCAAGACGAGCACGGATGATCTCTTCGGTGGCGGCGGCAACGATACCCTCAAGGGAGGAGAGGGTGGCGATCGCCTGTTCGGCGAAGAGGGGAGTGACATCCTTTACGGAGGCGCCACGACCAAGGCCGTTACCGAGGCGGATGGCGGAAGCGATCTGCTCTACGGCGGTGCCGGCGACGACACGCTCTATGGCGGTGGCGGCAGCGACATCCTGCGCGGTGGCGACGGCGCCGACAGGCTGTTCGGCAATCTCGGCGAGGACACCCTCTTAGGTGGCGGAGGTGCGGATAGCTTCGTCTTCGATCGCGCGACCTCCAGCGGTTTTTCCAGCGATACCATCCTCGATTTCCGCGTTGCAGACGGTGACCTGATCGATCTGTCGATCATTGACGCCGTAGCTTCCTCGACGACGACGAATGAGACATTCACCTATATCGAGGGTGCGCGGTTCACCGGTGCAGGTCAGGTCCGCTTGTCCCGTGACGGCATCTATACGGTGATCGAAGGCAGCGTCGACAAGGACGCCTCCGCCGAGTTCGAGATCAGAATTGCCGGACGGCCCGCCATCGATGCGGGTGACTTCATCCTGTAAGCGCCGAACGCGACAGGGAAGAACGGGGGCATCGATCCGGTGCCCCCGTTCCTCGTTTGGCGGGGTCGTCCTGTCTTCTCGATCATTGCCCCCACAATCGGCAATCGGGATCGGCCCCGCCTTCGCCCATTGATCGATGAGCCCATGACAGAGAGAACCCCACATGGCAGAGCTCAACGCATACGGTACCCTTAATATGGAGGGCATCTACGTTACAGGCGAGTATTATTTTTAGGAATATCTTTACTATGAAGATAATTATCTGAGCATCGGATATGAGTAATTCGAAGAGGGTGATTTAATCGAGTACTATGGTTCAAACTTTACTTACGACGAGGGCGGTTTTATCGCTAAAGGATTGATTGCGCAAATAGAGTATACGGCCTATTTTATTGACTATAAAGAATATTATGATGAAGAAACGGGGAGATTGCGAATATTATGACGAATATCTCAGCGGGGGGCTATAAAATCACAGGCCTGAGTGTCGATTTTTTCTGATATATTGCTTAATTCCGTCGAAGAAAACCGAGAGCTGATCTTTGGTGGAAAAGATTTGATCACAGGCTCGAACGGGAACGACTCCCTGATCGGGTATGACGGCAACGACAGGCTTTATGGGGGGCGGGGGAGACGACAGCCTCGACGGCGGAAACGGCTCCGACAGCGACTATGTCGGCAACGATAAACTCTATGGCGGCAACGGCAACGACAAGCTTATGGGGCGTTATGGAAACGACCGGCTTGAAGGCGGGAACGGCAATGACAAGCTGGATGCCGGCTCCGGCAACGACACGCTCCTGGGGCAGGATGGCGATGACGTTCTCACCAGCGGCAAGGGAACGGACTATCTTCTGGGTGGGGCAGGATCCGATATCCTGAATGGCGGCGCCGACAAGGACCTCCTGTCCGGCGGCGGTGGCAAGGGACTCGACACGTTCGTCTTCGCACTGGACAAAACCCCGGGCGCGATCTCACGCTCGGATACGATCCTGGACTGGAATTCGACCTACGACAGCATCGACCTCAAATATGCCGGCACGCGAGACAACTATTTCGAGACCAGGACCGCGGCTACCTCCGCCGAGATGGCGTATGCGCGCTATGACGGCGTCCTGAAGAACGACGACATGACGCACCTGTTCCTCTACAACGCCTCGTCGAAGACGGGTTACCTGCTTTCCGACCAGAACGCCGACCACATGTTCGACACGGTGGTCGTGATTAACAATGCCGCCAGCGCTGCGAGCATGAATTATCTCGACATCGTCTGACCGGGCAAGAAACGACGAAGGCCCGGATCCGATGGATCAGGGCCTTCGTCGATCGACGACGTATCGAAGACGAGACGTCCTCAGAAGAAGCGCTCCTTGATGACGATCGTGTCGCCGGGCCTCACCAGATAAGTCATCGGGACGATGCCCGAGACGAGACCGCTTGGTCCCTCGCGGGTGAGGACGGCGTAGTCGCGGGCCGCCCGCGGTCCGAAGCCCGCCGCGATCGCCACCGCCGTCTCGACGGCCATGCCGTTGACGTAGGGATATTGCCCCGAGGTCGTGACCTCGCCGAGGATGTAGAACGGCCGATAGGCATCCACCTCCACGGTGACATGCGGCTCGCGCACGAAGCCCGCCGCGAGCTTGGCCTCGATGGTCCGTGCGGCCTGGGCCGTCGATTGCCCTCCCACCTTCACGAGACCGATGAGCGGCATGGCGATGCCGCCGGATCCGTCGATCGCATAGATGTTGGACAGGTTGTCCTGGCCGAAGACGATGACGCGCAGCCGGTCGCCGGTGGCGAGCGTATAGCGCCCGCCGATCGATCCGGTGGCGGTGGCGTCGAGCTGCGCGGTCCGGAAGTCGGGACGCAGGCATCCGCCCAGTGCCAGAGTGGAGGTGAGAGCGAGGAGAAGGGAGCGCCGGTTCATCATCCAAGCCGCTAAGAGCAAGTTTCTGCCTCTATTTGTAGGATCATATGGTTAACAAAAACTGATATCGCGGAGGGAATGCGATGCGTTGTGGCCGATCTTAACCGACGATCAATCTTAACGAGTTCTAGTCTTCCGGGAGGCGCCCGATGCGGCGTCCTGCTTTGCGTAAAGATCCTCTCATGCCTCGCTCGCAGCAGCCCGTTTCCACGATCGAGCCGATCCCCCAGCGGGACGAGGGGCTCGGCCTGTCCCAGCTGTTCGGAGTACTGGCGCGGTCCTGGCGCTGGATCGTCCTTCCCACCGTGGCGGCGGGAATCGGGGCCATCGTTTTCGTGCAGGTCGTTCCGCCGCGCTACACCGGCGAGGCCAAGATCCTGCTGGAGAGCCGCGACGCGAGCTTCGCCCGCACCGCCCAGGAACGCGGCGAACAGCCCCTGGCCATCGACGAACAGGCGGTGGCGAGCCAGGTCCAGGTGGTGATGTCCCGCGATATAGCCCGGGAGGCGATCCGCCGCCTGAAGCTCGTGGGCAATGCCGAATTCGATCCCGAGGTCGACGGCATCGGTCCGGTCCAGCGTGTCCTGATGATGATCGGGCTCACCAAGAACCCGATGGAGCGGGCGCCCGAGGACCGGGTGCTGGAGACCTATTTCGACCGGCTCCTGGTCTACCCGGCCGGCAAGTCCCGCATCCTGACGGTCGAGTTCCGCTCGCGCGATCCGGAACTCGCGGCCAAGGCCGCCAACACCATCGCAGAACTCTACATCGCCTCCCTGGAATCGGCGAAGGTGGACACCGCCCGCTACGCCTCGACCTGGCTCGGCGGCAACATCGACACCCTGCGCACCCGCGTCTCCGAGGCCGAGGCGAAGGTCGAGACCTTCCGAGCCCGCAACGGCCTGATCAGCGGCGGCGGTGGCACCACCAGCCAACCCCTGGGCACCCAGCAGCTCAGCGAATTGTCGACCCAGCTGTCCCAGGCCCGCACGGTCAAGGCCGACCTCACGAGCCGGGCCAAGCTCATCCGCGAAATGATCAAGGACGGCCGCGCCTTCGAAATCCCGGACGTGGCCAACAACGAGGTCATCCGGCGCACGGTGGAGCAGCGCATCACCCTGCGCGGGCAGCTCGCCCTCGAATCGCGGACGCTGATGCCGGCTCATCCCCGCATCAAGGAGCTGACGGCGCAGATCGGCGACCTCGACGCACAGATCAAGGCCACCGCCGACCGGGTGGTGCGGACGATGGAGAACGACGCCCGCATCGCCGAAGCCCGGGTCGACAGCCTGAACGCCGCCGTCGACGCGCAGCGCGAGGTCGTCTCCAAGGGCAATTCCAGCGAGGTCCAGCTTCGCGCCCTCGAGCGCGAGGCCAAGGCGCAGCGCGACCAGCTCGAATCCTATCTCTCACGCTATCGCGAGGCCTCGGCCCGGGACGCCGAGAGCGCGGCGCCCGCCGATGCCCGCGTGGTCTCCCGCGCCGTGGTGCCGCAGGTCCCGTCCTTCCCGAAGAAGCTGCCCATCGTGGCGCTCGCCCTCGTGATGGCGATGCTGCTGTCCAGCGGCGGGGTGGCGGCGCGTCATCTTCTCCGCGATCCCGGCGACACCCGCCGCCGGACCGGACCGGACGATCGGGCCACCGAGCCCACTCCCTTCACCTTCCCGGAAGCCTCCGTGGCCCTGTCGCGGAGCGGTCCCGCCGCCTCCCTGTACGAAGCGCCGCTGACCGCCCGCGTTGCCGTGCCCATCACCGCCGCCACCGCATCCGCCGCGGAGCCGGCGCCGATTCCGGTGCGTGAGGAAACAGCCGAAGAGGCGGCTCGGTCGCCCGTCTCCAGCTACGATCTCCAGGCCCTCATCCATCTCCTGCGCGAGCGGATCGGCCGCAACGGCGGAAGCATCCTGGTCGCGGAGACCGATACGGCCGCCGACCGGCAACTCGCCGCGATCCTGGCGGAGGCCCTGGCGGCGGGCGGGCGCGTTCTGATCGTGGACGTCAACGGCCCGGCCTCACCGTCGGACGATGCCGGCCTCACCGACCTCGTTGCGGGTGAGGCTGCCTTCCTCGACGTGATCCGATCGGTGGCCTCGGTGCGCAGGCTCCACGCCATCCCGCGCGGTTTCGTCGATTGCGACATTCTCACGGACGAGCCGGAAGCGCTGGCCATCGCCCTGGACGCCCTGGCCCAGAGCTACGACTGGGTCGTCTATCGCCTCGGCGAGGCCCTGTCGCAGGAGGCCCAAGACCTGCTGGAGGCCATGGCGGGCCGGATGAACGCCATCGTCATCGCGTCCGACAAGTCCCCCGAAGATCCCGAACTCGTCTCGCTCCACGGCCTGGCCGAACGGGCGGGGGCCGGCACGATCCTCGTCGCCGGTGAGCAGACCGAGAGCGAGGGTGCCGCCGGGGGGAAGCCGGGAAGCGGCCTCAGGCTTTCGGCGGCGTAAGACCGACATCTTGCGGATGGGCTGCTGCCGCGCGGTCGCAGGTTCGGCCCGGATGACCAGCGCCGATGCCGCGTCCGGGTTCCCGGGCGATGCCCTTAAGGATTCGCCTCGCCGGCGGCGCTGCCGTGGCGAGCCGGGCGGTGGAGCGCCTTCCGAACCGCCTTCGCCAGACGCGCCAGGCGCTGGCTGCGCTTGATCCGGCGCTTGAGCCGGGTGGCGGCCATGGCTGGAATGGCGAAGAGATGGCCGCGCAGGGTGACGGCGATGGTCACTTCACCGAGCTGGATCGTCTCGTCGCAGATATTGGCCTTGTAGCGGGCCTCCCCGACTCCGAGATCGAAGCTGCGGCGGCCCCGTTCGGTCTGATCGCGGATGAGGTGGTGCAGCAGGATGTCACCGGGACTCGACCGCCCCACCGTGGGTGTCTGGTCGAAGGAGGTCATCATACCGCTGTAGCGCGTCTCGCTCACCGCACCGGCGAAGGTCGCGAAGACCTGCCCGGTGTTGCACGCCACCAGGGCGGCGACTTCGATCGCCGCGCCCCGCACCTCGTTCGGATCGTCCTGCCGGCAGGCGCCGGTGGCGATGAAGCGGCGTATCCCCTCGTCGGCATAGGGGTCGGCGATGTTCATGGCGGCGAACCGCGAGGCCTTCTGGGCGAAAAAGGCGGAGAGGTACGTCCTCACCTCATCGGCATTCGAGGCTACGCGGTACTCCACCGGGCCGAAGGCCTCGATCAGCTTCTTCTCCTTCGAGCGCATCTTCTTGCGCGCGTCGGCGCTGAAGACGCGCTTGGCGGTGGTCTCCGCGTCGGGGCCGAGGATCAGGCCATAGGCGTCGCTGACGGCCGGCGCGGCGTGGAGGCTCAAGGGATTGGCCGCGCCGTCCCAGAAGCGCGGCTGATGCCCGAGGAGATAGACATCGATCCCGGCCTCGCGCCCGACCCGGCGCAGGAGCTCGACGAGATCCTCGGCGCGCATGGACGCGGCCTCGCGGGAGGCGAACATCGGCATGTGATAGTTCGCGTGCTTGCAGCCGATCACCCGCGCCACGCGGACCCCGCGTTCGCGCGCGACCTGGAGCGGCAGGATCACGCGGGGCCGTCCTCCGGGATCGCGCAGCACGATGACCCGTAGGGAGGCGTCCTGTTCCTCCGGGGTGCAGCCGAGCTTCGCCGAGACGAAGGCCGAAACCCAGTCGAATCGCTGATAGGGAGTCGACAGCGCGGCGGGATCGCTCTCGACACTCCGCCACAGAGCCTCGATGCTCGCCAGATCGCGAAACACCTCCGGAACAAGCCGCCCGCGGACGCGCTCCTGCATCATGCCGACTCCGGTGAGATCGTGAACAAGGACCCTCATCACCGCCTCCCCATCATCGGCACCTAGCGCTCCGGCTTCTTAAGCGCTGGTGACGATGGGAAACGGCAAGCCATCATTGTGCGATGTGGGTAACGAAACCTTGCGGGTTCAGGATCGAAAAGTCATCCCCGCCACGCCTCCGCTCCGGTGACGTCCATGCCCTCGGCCGAGTTTCGTCACCGCCTGTTCGATGCGGGGTTTCGCGCCATCGTGGCTTCCGGGGCCGACCGTTGGCTGAAGCGCGTCGCGCAAGGGCGCGGTCTGATCCTCACCTTCCATCATGTCGATCCGGCCCCCAAGGGGGCTTACGCCCCCAACGGCCTGCTCTCGATCACGCCGGATTTCCTCGACGCGGTGCTGGGCACGCTGGTCTCGCGGGGGTTCGACGTGATCGGCCTCGATTCCGTGGCCGAGAGGCTCGTCCGGCCCGCCGGGGACAGGCCCTTCGTCGTCCTGACCTTCGACGACGGCTATCGCGACAACGCCCGGTACGCCGTTCCCCTCCTGAGACGGCATCGCGTTCCCTGGACGCTCTTCGTCACGAGTGACTTCGCCGAGGGGAGGGGGCGCCTGTGGTGGATCGAACTCGAACGGGCGATCGGCCGCCTCGACCGGGTGCGGGTTCCTGCCGACGAGGCGCCGGCCCTCGATCTGCCCGCCGCCACGGCGGAGGAGAAGACGTCGGCCTTCGCCGCGCTCTACCGCCGCCTGCGCGCAGGATCGGAGGAGCGCCTGCTCGCCACCATCGCCGTTCTCTGCGACGAGGCCGGCATCGGGGTCGGGCGTATGGCGGAGGAGCTCTGCCTGTCCTGGGAGGAGCTGCGCGGCCTCGCATCCGATCCACTTCTGACCATCGGGGCCCATACCATCACCCATCCGATGCTGGCGAAGCACGGCGAGGCACGGGTACGTCGGGAGATCGGGGAGGGCAGGGCACGGATCGAGCGGGAGATCGGCCGGCCGGTCAGGCACCTGTCCTATCCGGTGGGGGATCCGACCTCGGCCGGGATGCGGGAATTCGCAATCGCCCGCGAGACCGGTTTCGACACGGCCGTGACGACCCGCCCCGGCCATCTCTTCCCCGGCCATGCCGACCATCTCCACGCCCTGCCGAGGGTTTCGGTGAACGGGTTGCATCAGTCGAGGGCGGCGCTCTCCGCGCTGCTGTCGGGTGTCCCGTTCCTCGCCTGGAATCGCGGGCGGCGGCTCAATGTCGAGTAAGACCGATCGACTGAGCCCGGTCGGGTCGATCCCGCGCGGTGCCGGTCAATGCCGCCGGCGGCGGCGATAGGACGAGCGGCTCTCGCTTCCCCCGACGGTGAAGCTGGCGCTCTGGCGGCCCTGGCGGGTGTAGCGTCCGCGCCTGCCGCGCTGGCCCTTGCGGGTCTCCTGCGCCGGCTCGTCGGCCATGGGGAGCGATTCGGTGCTGACCGGCGGGACGGCGGCGAGCGCCGTCGCGACGGACGAGGAGGCCGATCCACCGTCGCTGCCCCCGCCCCCGCCGCCGACATTCTTGGCGGCCGGCCCGAACATCGCGAGGCACTGATTGTAGGCGAGATCGTTCTTGAGGCGCTCGCATTCCGCCATCGAGCGGGGCGCATTCTGTGCCGAGGCTGGCGTGCCGAGAGCCGGAAGAGCGGCGCAGCCGAAGCCTACGAGCAGGAAAGACGCGAGGAATCGGTTCATGGGGCGGAGGATCTTGGCCTGGATCTGACGAAACGTCGAAGCTTGCCCAAGCCTGTGGCTGCCGAGTGCGGCGAAATCCCGGCGTCGGGGGAAATCCTCAGCGGGCTCGCGTTGGCAAGCCAACGCTTCGACTCGCTTAAGTCATTGAAGTGTCACATGTTTCAGGACGCAAAACCGGTGACCACTTTTGCTAAACCTGCTTAGGGTTCAGCGCCCGCCATCGACATCCTTTCGCTCCATCCAGCGGATCAGCGGCATCAGGGGGAAGATCCAGGCGATGCCGAGGAAGGCGTAGAGGATGGCCTGCACGGCCGGAGGCGTTTGCGAGATGCGGCTGTCGGCCAGCGCCATGGCGAGGGGCGCATAGAGCGCCACGAAGGTGAGCATGCCGATCGTGCCGAGCAGCGTGCGGGTGCGGCGGCGCATGGGCGCTCTCCTGGCATGGGCCTTCTCCCCGGCAGGGAAGTCCGGCGGTGACGTCCATCGACTGTCGTGCAATCGGTCCGCCGGGGTTAGGCCGACCGCCCCGGCAAGGCAATTGCCGCTCGCGCCGCATCCAAGCCCTCTGCGGCCCAAGCCCTCTGCGGCCCTCGGCGCCGTTGCCCCCGTGGCCGCGCATGCGTAACGCAGGGGCGCAGGCACGGGACACCCGCGCCGATCCCGACACCACGCGAGCCCCTACCGCGATGCCTACACGCGAAACCACCTCGACCGCACCGGTCCGTTCCACGAACCCGGTCCGCGTCTGGCTCTACACCCTGGCGATCCTCGTCGTGGCCATGGTCGCCGTCGGCGGCGCCACCCGCCTGACCGGATCGGGCTTGTCGATCACCGAATGGCGGCCGGTGACGGGCGTGGTCCCCCCGGTCTCCGAACAGGCCTGGGCGGCCGAGTTCGACAAGTACAAGGACACGCCGCAATACCGTATCCTCAACCAGGGCATGGGGTTGTCGGACTTCAAGGTCATCTATGCCTGGGAATGGGGCCACCGCCTGCTCGGGCGCATCCTCGGGCTCGCCTTCTTCCTCCCCCTCCTGGTGTTCTGGTGGCGCGGCCTCGTCGACCGGCGCCTCGGATACGGGCTCCTCGCCCTTGGCGCCCTCGGCGGTCTTCAGGGCGCCATCGGCTGGATCATGGTCGCCTCCGGTCTCCAGCCGGGGATGACGGCGGTGGCGCCCCTGAAGCTCGCCCTGCACCTGACCACCGCGAGCCTGATCCTGGCCGGCCTCGTCTGGCTGGCGGCCGGGTTGCGGTCCGGCCCGTCGGAGCCGGCACCGGGTCGCCTGAGGATCATTGCGGCCCTGCTGCCGGTCCTCGTCCTGGTCCAGATCGGCCTCGGCGGTCTCGTCGCCGGGTCGAAGGCCGGGCTCGTGCACAATACCTGGCCCGACATGGACGGCGTTCTGGTGCCGAATGCCTCCGAACTGTTCGCCGTCAGCCCGTGGATCGAGAACTTCGTCGACAACGTCACCCTGGTTCAGTTCAACCACCGCCTGATGGCCTATCTCCTTCTGGCGGCAGCGCTGTTCCATGCCGTCGATGCAAGCAGGCGGCTTCCCGGGAGTGGCACGGCCCGCCGCGCCATCGGCATCGCGGGCTTGACTGCGGCACAGGCGGGACTGGGCATCGTCACTCTCCTGCTGGCGGTGCCGCTCTGGGCGGGCCTCGCCCATCAGGTCTTCGCCATGGCGGTCCTGATGATGGCGACGGTGCATGCACGGCTGAGCCGCGGCGCAACCCGGCGCACCCTGGCATCTCCCGCCGGCGCGACCACCGCCTTCGGCTTCGAGGGCATGACGGGCCGAGGCGCTTAGGCCCTCGCGGAACGCGTCGTAGCGGAGGCCGGACGGCTCGGCGCGCCGGCCTCTCACCCGCGAACGATGGGGACCTGACCCGACCCTGTTTCCGGACGTTTACAGAGCGGAGGCTGCTGCATCGCACAGACCGTTTCACCGCGATGCAGGATAAGAAGAGGCGGATTGGCCGGATGCTTGCACCCTGCCGGCCACCATCGGCGAGCGTCCCCCTCGGCCATTTTTTGTTGCGTTGCAGCGAAACTAAGCTTGGGGTTGTGCCGTTAGCCGATGTGTCGATGGCGCCGTGAGAGCGGGGCCCGGCAGCGTCACGCCACAACCGAAAGGCCGTCCAGCATGCACGACCAACGCCTCGTGTCGGAAGAGCAGGTACTCGTTGAGCGCGACCAGACGGTACGCGAAGGTGCCGACGTGGAGGGGACGCGCCACGCGCGGACCCGGAAGGTCGTCGTCGGCCTCACGGGACTTCTCGGAGCGGCCTGGGCCGTCGTCCTCGCGAGCCGCTTCACGACCTTCTCCTTCTAGGAATCCTCCCACTGGGAAAATATGCAGGAATCAAGTAGGCGGCGGTTCACGATGCTCGCCGCCTACGCAGTTCGAACAGGGAACGAGTCCGGCCCTTCGGCGCTTAAGCTTAGGTTAGGAAAGTTCGGAGTCAGCGATGTTCCTGGCTGAGGACGGTAGACCCATCGGACTGACCTGGAACTACACCCGCCGGGAGCTGATGGCAGATGCCGCCGTGCATATCGCCGGCATCGCGTTCGGTGTGGCGGGCTCGATCGCCATCGTCATCCTGGCGGCGATGGCTCCGCTGGATTGGACCGAGAGGGCGGCCGTCGCGGTCTATGCCGCCGCCCTGGTGTCGATGCTCGGTGTGTCGGCCACCTACAACATGTGGCCCGTAGGACGCCGCAAGTGGATCCTGCGCCGAGCCGACCACGCCCTCATCTACCTGATGATCGCGGGCACCTACACGCCTCTCGTCGCCCTGGTCGGGCGCGGATCGACGGCCTGGATGCTGCTCGCCTTCATCTGGGTCCTGGCGGGAATCGGCATCGCCCTGAAGCTTCTCATGCCCGGTCGTTTCGACCGGGCCGCCATCGGCCTCTACCTGCTCCTCGGATGGAGCGGCGTCGCCACCTACGAATCGGTGATCGGCGCACTGAACCCCGAGGCGCTCTGGCTTCTGGCGATCGGCGGCGTACTCTACTCGGCCGGGGTCATCTTCCACGTCTGGCGCAGCCTGCCGTTCCAGAACGCTATCTGGCACGCCTTCGTCCTCGCCGCCACGGCCTGCCATTACGGCACCGTCCTCACCAGCGTGATGAGCGCCGCTCCCTAGGCGACGCTCCGTGGCACGTCCCCCGACTTCCCGGTTCTTCGCCTACTTCCCGTTGCAGAGACCCTGCCCGGAAAGTCGGTTGTGTTCGCGCGGATCGCAATCCGTAGCCAGGAACGAGGCCCATTCCGCGGTGGTGCCGTAGAAAGCGTTCCGGTCCACGTCACCGCGCACGCCGGGAACCCGGCCGGTGGAGGTGAACTGCCACAGCATCCATTTCCGCTTGGCGAAGCGCTGCTCGGGCTCGGCCGCCGTGGAGCGGACCCAGTGCGGATAGTCGAGCAACTCGTCCTCGAGCACGTCCTTATGGAAGGTGATGTCGGTATAGATGATCGGCCGCTTGCCGGTGTAGCGCTCCATCTCGTCGAGCATGTAGCGCATCATCGCCAGCGCCTGGGCCTTCGGCAGCTTCTTCGGGCAGAGCTGCGAATGGCCGTTCCATTCCACGTCGAGGACGGGGGGCAGGGCGGTGGGATCGTTGGGGACGTTCTTCTTGAACCACTCCACCTGATCCTGGGCCGAGCGGCACCAGAACACGAAATGGTAGGCTCCGCGCGGCACGCCGGCCTTGGCGGCTCCCTCCCAATTGGCGCGGAAGCGTTCGTCCACGTGGTCGCCGCCCTCCGTCGCCTTGATGAAGGCGAACTGCGTGCCGGCTCCGCGCACCGAGGCCCAGTCGATCGGCCCCTGCCATTTCGAGATGTCGATACCCTGGATCGGGTGCTGCTTGGCACGGGCGACCCCCGGATGGGGCTTCACGTCACCCTTTGTGGGATAGAAATCGCTCTGGTTGCCGGCGCAGGCCGCGAGCGTCGCGAGCAGGGCGGCGGTCAGCGAGCGTTTGGCCCAGCGCATCGCGGCGTTGCGTGGCATCACGGCCAAGTCTGTCGGGGCGATCCCGTTCTCAAGCGACATTGATGCCCGGTCCACCGTTCTCACGCGCTACACTCATGGGTAAGGGATGGCCCCGTGCGGTTAACAGAGCTTTGACGGCAATGCGGCGGAATTCCGGAACTCGTTGCGGGCGAACCACATAGGGTGGATTCAGGCGCTTTCGCCGCAGGCCGGTCGCGGATGCTAAGTCCCGAGCCGATCAGGCATTTCGAGGGGAGGGGAGTCTGGGCAAGGTTTTGTTCACCATCGGTTACGAAGGGCTGGATTCCGAGCGTTTCGTGGCGACTTTGAAGGATGCCGGCGTCGCGACGCTGGCCGACGTTCGCGCGGTGGCCAATTCGCGCAAGCGGGGCTTCTCGAAGAACGCGCTGAAGACGAGCCTGGAAGAGGCGGGCCTCACCTATGCGCATGCGCGGGAACTCGGCACGCCGAAGGCCGGGAGAGAGGCTGCGAGGGCCCATGATGCCGCGCTGATGCGCCGGATCTACTGCGAAGAGGTGCTCGACACCGCCGATGGCGGGCTCGCCCTCGCCGCTCTGTGCGAGGTCGCCTCGCGGGCGCCGACCTGCCTCCTCTGCTTCGAGCGCGACCCGGAGCGATGCCACCGCCGTGTCCTGGCCGAACGACTGGAAGCGAACGGTTTCAGGACGGTCGACCTGTTCGGATAACACCGTCCCATGACTTGCCCGCGTAAGGCCGGTTCCGACCGAGCGGAGTCGTTGACAATCTAGAGTTCTGTTGCCCACATGTTTCTCGACCATGAATGGTGGTCGGATTCTCCGGCGAGAACGCGGGTGACGCGCAAATCCCTCGATCAGACCCTCGGCTTCCTCCGTTCCCTCGACCGGACGGCGAGCGGCGAGGACGTCGCCCGGGTTCTGGCGGCGGAACTGGCGGATCTCGGCGTCGCTCATATCATGGCGGCCACGGTGCCGGTACGGGGCACGTCCGTCCGCCAGCAGCGCAGCCACGTCCTGCTCAACACCTTCCCGATGGAATGGGGCCGGCGCTACCTGACGCGCGGCTATGCCTTCCACGACCCCACGGTGCAGCGCCTCGGCTACTCGACCGCGCCTTTCGCCTGGAGCGACGCCACCGATGAGCATGCCGACGATCCCCTGGCGCGCAGGGTGATGGACGAGGCTGCGGATTTCCATCTGCGCGACGGCCTGACGATCCCGCTGATGACCCTCGACGGCGAGACCGCCGGGTTCAGCGTCTCGGGCGAGCGCCTCGCCATCGATCCGGCGGATCGCGGCATGCTCCAACTGATCGCCACCTACGCGTTCGGCCACCTGCTGCTGCTGCACGGGCAGAGCTCGGCGGCCTCCGCGCGCCTCGCCCCGCGCGAGCGCGAGGCCCTGCAATGGGCGGCTGAAGGCAAGACCGATTGGGAGATCGGCGAGGTCATGGGGATCTCCGCCCATGGCGTCGATTTCCACCTGCGCTCCGCCCGCGCCAAGCTCGGCACCGCTAACCGCACCCAGGCCGTCGCCATCGCCCTGCGGCGGGGGCTCATCATCTGATGGGCTCGAGGCCGGACATTCGATAGTCTCGCGCGAGCTCAACCTCGCGAGAGGAGTCGACGATGCCCAAGGTCAGCACCTGCCTGTGGTTCGGGAGGGATATCGAGGCGGCGGTCGGCCTCTACGTCTCCCTCGTCCCCGATTCGCGGATCGACCATGTCCAGCGCTCGCCTGGACCCTGGCCGGGCGGGGAGGCGGGTGATGCGCTGCTGGTGGCCTTCACCCTTGGCGGACAGAGCTTTCAGGCCCTGAACGGAGGCGCCACGGCCGATTACGGCACCGCCGCTTCGATCTCGGTGGCCTGCGCCGACCAGGACGAGGTCGACCGGTTATGGGCGGCGCTCATCGCGGATGGCGGGGCCGAGATCATATGCGGCTGGCTCAGGGACAAGTGGGGAGTGCCCTGGCAGATCGTACCCACGATCCTCCCTCGGCTGCTGGCCGACCCCGATCCGGCCGTGGCGAGCCGCGCCTTCTCCGCCATGCAGCACATGGTCAAGCTCGACATCGCCGCCCTCGAGCGCGCGGCCGCCGGCTGAACCGGACGTCTCGCCTCACCCGCCGCCCGGGCGTTCGCGGCGGCCGAAGCGCTCGGCGATGACGATGCCGCCGAGCACGAGGGTCAAGGCCGCGGCCTGGTACCATTGGAACGCTTCGCCGACGACGAGGATGGCGAGGCCCGAGCCGAAGATCGGCACGAGGTTCACGAACACCCCCGCGCGGTTCGGGCCGATCAATTCGACGCCCCGCATGAACGAGAGCTGGGCGATCAGGGACGGGCCGAGGGCCACGAAAGCGACGATGGCCCACCCCTTCGGTGTCGGCCAGATCAGGGTTCCGGCAGCCTGTTCGAGGACGAGGGCGGGCAGGGAGGTCACGAGGGCCGCCAGCGCCATCGCCGAGAAGAAGGTCAGGCCGGACATCTTGGGCCGGTCGGCGAGGGCGACGGTGTAGCCGGCATAGAGCACGCAGGCGCCGAGCATCAGCATGTCGCCGATGTTGAAGGAAAGCGTCGACAGGATGTGCCAGTCGCCGTGGGTCGCCGCGACGCCCGCGCCGCCGAGGGTGATGACGACGCCGAGGAGCTGCGCCCCGGTGACGGCGACGCGGTGCACGACGTAGTTCAGCAGGATGACGAGGACCGGGATCGCTCCCTGGAACAGGGCGACGTTGACGCCGGTGGTGTAGATGCCGGCGGCGTAGAACAGGCTCGCATAGGCGGTGTAGCCGCAGGCCCCCATCAGGAGGACGTAGCGCCAGTGACGTGCGATCAGGTGGCGCTCGGCCACGATCCCGCGCCAGGCCGGCCAGGCCAGCGCGAGGCAGGCGAAGGCCCAGCGCAGGCAGGTGAGCACCTGAGGCGAGACTTCCCCGACGGCCCATTTGCCCGCGACCACGTTGCCGCCCCACAGCAGGGTCGTGAACAGGAGGAGCGGGTAGGCGGCCCCGGCGCCAAGGGTCTCGACGGCCGGGCCGGGGGAGGCGGACGGAGAGGTCATGATCCCTTCGGGGGCTTTGCTCGGAGATGTTTCTTCGCTGGCGGTACCGCCATCCCCTTCTGTCCCGCCCATGATGGGCTGAGCAAGGCCGCCGGAAGCAGGGCTGACATTACGGATCCTGCCCGGAGACGAGCCGGGGAGGGCGGCGCTTGGCGGCGGGTTTGGGGACAGGCAGGGCGGCGGCGATCCGCGCGGCGTCGCTCGTCCAGAGATGCACTGCGGCGTAGGCCCGCCAGGGCCGCCAGGCTTCGGCGCGGACAAGCAATTGCGCCGGTGTCGGACGCCCCGCCCCGGTATCGAGGGACCGGAGCAGGGCGAGGTCGCTCGCCGGCAGCGCATCCGGTTCGCGCAACGCCCTGAGGGCGATGTACTGCGCCGTCCACTCGCCGATTCCGCTCAACGCCCTCAGGGCGGCCACCGCCGGATCGAGCCCGCGTCCCCGTGCGAACAGAGCGGGATTTGCATGGGCCTCCGCCGCAAGGGCGCTGATCGCTCTGCCGCGTGCCCCCGGCATGCCGAGGGTCGCGGCCACGTCTGCATCGAGCAGGCGATCCGGCGTCGGGAACAGGTGGGTCAGCCCCGTTCCGGCGTATTCCGGCGCCATCGCTTCACCGAAGGCGGCAACCAGTCGGCCGGCGAGCCGGGTCGCCGCATTCACCGAGACCTGCTGTCCGAGAATGGCGCGTACCGCGATCTCGAACCCGTCCCAGGCGCCCGGAACCCGCAGGCCCGGCCGTTCGGCCACGAGGGGTGCGAGGTCGGGGTGGCGTGAGAGCGCGGCCGCGATGACGGCCGGGTCGGCATCGAGATCGAACATCGGCCTCAGCCGTGCCAGAACGTCCGGCAGAATCGCCGGATCGGGATGATCCACCGTCGCGACGAGGGCATCGTCCCCGCCCTGCATGACGGAGATCGTGCCGGGGAGCCCGCCGATGAAGACGGTCCGGGCATAGGCGTCCGACGTCACCACCTCGACACCCGGAATGGCCCGGCCGCCGAAATAGGCCAGGATCGCGGGCCAGTCGTAGGGCGGCCTGTAGGGCAGCGGGATGATGTGGGTCACGACGCTCTCCGGCCGCCTCCACCATCTCACGGCCGCGGGAATCGCGAAACCGCGCGCAGGCCGGCGCAACGGTGCGAGGCAGGAGGTGAGGCAGGACGGGAAAATCCGGCATCGCCCGTATCGGGTTGCGGGGCGACGCTGTATCCGTTCACGAGGGACAACGCGGCGTATCGATCGCGAGGCCGGGGAGGGCGGTTCTGGTGTCGTGGGTGCGTGGTCTCCTCTTCGCGGGAATCGCCGCCTTCGCGGTGAGCGAAGCCGGCACGGCCCTCATCGCCGAACTGCGGGAGCGGGTCGCCCCCGGTCCCCCTGCCCCGCGCCATCTTCCGGCCCAGCGCACCGCCATCGAGGACGGGCGCACCGTGGTCCGGCTCAAGCCGGAGGAGCGGGAACGCCTCGGCATCGCAACGCAGGTCCGCCCTTACGCGCCGCACCGTGAGGAACTCCAGGCCTATGGCAGCGTCCTCGACGTCGCCAGGGTCACCGACCTGACCAATTCCTACGCCAGCGCCAGGGCGCAGCTCCAGACCGCCCAGGCCCGGGTCGAGGTCTCGCGCAACGCCTTCCAGCGCGCCAAGAATCTCGGCCCCTACGCCACGACAGTCCAGGTCGAGACCACCGAGGGCACGTTCCAGACCGATCAGGCCGCTCTGGCGGCGGCGGAATCGCAGGTCCGCACCCTCACCGCCACGGCGCAGCAGGAATGGGGGCCGGTGATCGGACGGGCCATCGTCGAGCGCTCGCCGGCCATCACCCGGCTGATCGAGCGCGTCGACTTCCTGGTCCAGGTGACCCTGCCGCCGGGCGAGATCATCAAGGGCCAACCCGCCGCCGCCTTCGCCGAGGTGCCGCCGCAGAGCGCGCGGATCGCGCTGCGCTACGTCTCGCCGGCCACCCGCACCGACCAGCGCATCCAGGGCCTCAGCTACTTCTACACCGTGCCGGGCGATAGCGGCTTCCTGCCCGGCATGAGCATGCTCGCCTTCCTCGCCTCCGACCGGAGCGTCACCGGCATCAGCGTGCCCGAGGATGCGGTGGTGCATTGGCAGGGCGGAACCTGGATCTACCGCGCGGTGGCGCCCGACGCCTTCGCCCGCCACGCCCTCAAGGCCGACCCGCCCATGTCGGCCGATGCCTATGTGGTGGAGGACCTGCCCGGTGAGACCGAGATCGTGCTGACGGGCGCGCAGGCGCTCTTGTCCGAGGAGATGAAGAGCCTGCTCTCCGTCTCCGGCGGCGTGGACGACGATTGACGTGAGCGACGTTCCGAACGCTTCCCCGAGCGGCCCCCAGGCGGCTCTCGTCGCCTTCGCGGTGCGCTTTCGCGGCATCGTCCTGGCGCTCAGCCTCGCGCTCGCCGGCTACGGCATCTACGTGCTGGGGGACGCGAAATACGACGTGTTCCCGGAATTCGCCCCGCCCTCCGTGGTCGTCCAGACCGAGGCGCCCGGCCTCAATCCCGAACAGGTGGAGGTGCTGGTCACCCAACCGATCGAGGTGGCGGTGAACGGCTTGCCGGGGATCGAATCCCTGCGGTCGAGCTCGATCCAGGGCCTGTCGGTCATCACCGTCACCTTCGGCACCGGCAGCGACGTCTATCGCGTCCGCCAGCTCGTCACCGAACGGCTGACGGCGCTCGCCGGCCGTCTGCCGCAGGGCGTGCTGCCTCCGGCGATGACCGCTCTCACCTCGGCCACCAGCACCGTGCTCCTCGTCGGCCTGACCTCGGAGCGACGCTCCGACCTCGACCTGCGCACCATCGCCGACTGGACCGTGCGCCTCCGGCTTCTGGCCGTCCCGGGCGTCAGTCAGGTCTCGGTCTATGGCGGCGCCGTGCGCTCGCTCCAGGTCCAGATCCGGCCGGCGGATCTCATCCGCTACAATATCGGCATGAACGACGTGCTCGCCGCCGCCCGCAAGGCCACCGGCGTGCGCGGGGCGGGCTTCGTCGACACGATCAACCAGCGCGTCACCCTCCAGACCGAGGGGCAGTCGCTCACCCCGGAGGAACTGGCCCGCACGGTCCTCATCAACGAGGGCGGCGCCAGCGTGACCCTCGGCGACGTCGCCACCGTGGTCGCCGCCGGCGAGCCGCCGATCAGCGCCGCCCTGGTGGACGGCAAGCGCGGCGTGCTCCTCATGGTCGGTGCGCAATACGGCGCCAATACCCGCGAGGTCACCGCCCGGGTGGAGGCCGCCCTCGAAGACCTGCGCCCGGCCCTCGACCGGGAAGGCGTGGCTTTGCGGCCGGATCTGTTCCGGCCGGCGAACTTCATCACCATCGCCAATGCCAACGTGCTCCAGGCGCTCGGGCTCGGCGGCATTCTCGTCGTCGTCGTGCTGTTCGCCTTCCTGTACGATTGGCGCACCTGCGTGATCTCGTCGGTGGCGATCCCGCTCTCGCTCATCGCCGCCGTGGTGGCGCTCCAGGCCATGGGCGAGAGCCTCAACACCATGACGCTGGGCGGCCTCGCCATCGCCATCGGCGAGGTGGTGGACGACGCGGTGATCGGCGTCGAGAACGTGGTGCGACGCCTGCGCGAGAACCGGCGCCTCGCTTCGCCCGTCCCGGAGGGGAGGGTGGTCATCGACGCCATCCTGGAAGTCCGCACCGCGGTCGCCTACGCCACCTTCGCGGTGCTGCTGGTGTTCCTGCCGGTGCTGGTCCTGTCCGGCATCGCCGGCAAGCTGTTCGCCCCCCTCGCCCTCGCCTACATCCTCGCGGTGGTGGCTTCGCTCGCCGTGGCGCTCACCGTCACCCCCGCCCTGTCGATGATGCTCCTCACCGGGCGGCGCGAGACGGACATGCGCGACCCGCCGGTGATGCGCTGGTCGCGCGGCGGCTACACCCGCCTCCTCCAGGGGATCAACCGCGCACCGCGCATCGTCATCGCCTTCGGCATCCTCGTGACCCTGGCGGGCGCCGCCGCGACGCCGTTCTTCGGCAGCACCTTCCTGCCCGACCTGAAGGAGGGTCACCTGATCCTGCACATGGCAGCGGCGCCCGGCACGTCGCTCGGGGAATCCATGCGCCTCGGCGGCCGCATCACCACCGAACTACGGAAGATCCCCGGCATCCGCGCCGTGGCTTCTCAGATCGGCCGCGCCGAGGCGGGGCAGGACACCGCCGGCACCCATTACAGCGAGATCCATATCGACCTCGAACCGGGGCTCGACGGCGCGGGGCAGGGCAGGGCCGAGGCCGATATCCGCACCCTGATGGCGGGGTTTCCCGGCGCCGCCTTCTCGCTCAAGACCTTCCTCACCGAGCGCATCGAGGAGACGGTTTCAGGCTACACCGCGCCGGTCGTCATCAACGTCTTCGGCAACGACCTCGCCCGGATCGAGGCCGCCGCCCGCGACATCGCCCGCGAACTCGCCGAGGTGCGCGGCGCCACCGACATCCAGCAGGCCTCCCCGGCGGGGCTGCCGCAGATCAATGTGGGGCTCCGGCCCAACGACCTGCGCCATTGGGGGCTCTCGGCCGTCGAGGTGATGGAGGTGGTGCGCACCGCCTATCAGGGCGACGTGGTCGGCCAGACCTATGAGGGCAACGCGGTCTTCAACGTCCTCGTCATCCTCGATTCCGGGGCGAGGGGACGTCTCACCGCTTTGGGCGACCTCCCCTTGCGCTCCTCGAACGGCCGCTTCATCCGCCTCGCCCAGGTGGCGGACATCTACGAGACCTCGGGGCGCTACCAGGTCCAGCATCAGGGCGCCCAGCGCGTCCAGGCCATCACCGCCAACGTCACGGGGCGCGACGTCGCCTCCTTCGTCGAGGCGGCGCGGCGCAAGATCGCCAAGGAAGTGGCCCTGCCGAGCGGCGTCTATGTGAGTTTCTCAGGCTCGGCGGAGGCCCAGGCGCGGGCCAAGCGCGACCTGCTGCTGTTCTCCGGGCTCGCGGGCCTCGGCATCGTGCTGCTGCTGGCCATGGTCACGGGCAGTGCGCGCAACCTCATGCTGGTCCTGGTCAACCTGCCCTTCGCCTTCGTCGGCGGGGTACTGGCGGTCTTCGCCACCGGGGCCGTGCTGTCGCTCGGCTCCATCGTCGGCTTCGTGACGCTGTTCGGCATCTCGCTGCGCAACACCATCATGATGATCTCGCATTACGAGCATCTCGTCGCCATCGACGGCCGGGCGTGGGACCGCGACACGGCGGTGGAGGGGGCCGCCGACCGTCTGGTGCCGATCCTGATGACCTCCCTCGTCACCGGCCTCGGCCTGTTGCCTCTGGCGCTGGGAGCCGGCGAGCCCGGCCGCGAGATCGAGGGGCCGATGGCCATCGTCATCCTCGGCGGCCTCGTGACCTCGACGGTCCTGAACCTCCTGATCCTGCCGACCCTGGCCCTGCGCTACGGCCTGTTCACGACCGGCGAGGGCAGGGCGCCGGACACGGTGCGGGCATCCTAGGGAGATTCGGAGCGAGCCGCCGGTCGGTACCGTACGGTACGGCGAACCCAGATGGCGAATCAGGCCCTTTCAGAACCCGTATCTGCCATTCGCATAAGATATATTATGGAACATGAAGCCCTGGAGAACGGGGTGAGGGGGGCTTACAGGACCAACTTGACACGAAGCTGGGATTCACCATTCCATGAAGTGTCGCCGAGAGATGGCGGCTTTACGCCTTGCTCACCAGCTTCCTTAAGCGATCCGCCAGTTTCAGGGGCAATCGTCACAATCCTATCTCAAACCGCGTGTCTAACCCGTGACGGAGTGGGACCGGTCTTCGCGACCGCTCGCCCCGATCGTTCTCGAAGCGGATCCGATGCTGACCCTTCTCAAACCCTGCGCCGCCCCGTTCCTCGGCCTGGCCCTCGTGGCTTTGGGCCTCGGCGCTCCGGCATGGGCGGAGCCCGTGGCATCGAAGCCGGCCATTCCCGCCCGGGCGCTGGCCAAGCTCTCCCACGTGGCCGCCCTGGTGAAGGCGGGATCCGACATCCGCATCGTCGCCTTCGGCTCCTCGTCCACGGAAGGGTCGGGGGCCTCCTCCCCCGCCACCGCCTACCCCGCCCAATTGCAAGAAGACCTGCAGGGACGTCTCGACGTCGCTGGCGCCAAGCATCCCATCGTCACGGTCCTCAACCGCGGCAAGGGTGGTGATGACGCCGAGGCCATGGCCCGCCGCCTCGACCGGGACGTTCTGGCCGAGCGGCCCGACCTCGTGATCTGGCAGACCGGCAGTAACGACCCGATGACCGGCGTCACGGTGGAGCGTTTCACCGAATTGACCCGTCAGGGCATCACGGCGATGCGCGCCGCCGGCTCCGACGTCATCCTCATGGACCAGCAATGGTGCCGCCGCCTGACGACGACCAACGGTGCCGAGCGCTACGGCGACGCGTTGCACAGCCTCGCGGCCGAGCTCGACGTGCCGGTGATCCGCCGTCACGCCCTGATGCGGACCTGGGCCGCCAGCGGCCTGCTCAGCCCGGCGCAGATGATCGGCCCCGACGGGCTGCACATGACCGATGCGGGCTATGACCGCCTCGCCAAGGCGGCCACGGCGCAGATCCTGGTCAATGCCGGCCTGATCCCGGCCGACCCCATGCGTAACTGACGCGCGCCCTCCCCGGCACTCTGCCTGCGCGTCTAGAGGTCCACGCTCACCGACAATCCGTCATAGGCCGGAACCACGCCCGGCGGCAGCTTGGCCGCGAGCGTGGCGTAGTCGAGATCGGTGTGGAGGTTGGTGAGAATCGCGCGGCGCGGGCGCACCTCCTCGATCAGCGCGAGCGCATCCGAGACAGAGTAATGGGTCGGGTGAGGGGTGTCGCGCAGGGCATCGATGATGAGGAGATCGAGGCCGCGGAGTTGCGCCTTGGCCGCTTCCGGCATCAGGCTGACATCTGGCGCGTAAGCCGCCGGGCCGAAGCGAAAGCCATGGGCGCTCTCGGTGCCATGCTCCATACCGAAGGCCACGGCCTCGATCGCACCGCCCTCACCCGGAATCGTCACCGGCTCGCCCGCCACGAGATCGTTCATGTCGAGGATCGGTGGATAGGCGCTGCCGGGCGGCGTCTCGAAGCAATAACCGAAGCGCATCGTCAGCAGGGCGCGAGTCTCGGCATCGGCATAGACCGGGATGCGCCGGTGCATGTGGATCACCAGCGGCCGGACGTCGTCGATCCCGTGGGTATGGTCCGCATGGGCATGGGTGAACAGCACCGCGTCGAGGCTCTGGACCCGCGCCGCCAGAAGCTGCTCCCGCAAATCCGGCGAGGTATCGACCAGAAGGGTCGTGGACCCCGCCTGCCCTCGCCGCTCCACCAGGATCGAGCAGCGCCGCCGCCGGTTCCTCGAATCGGACGGATCGCAAGCGCCCCAGCCGTAACCCACACGGGGAACGCCGCCGGACGAGCCGCAGCCGAGGATCGTCAACGTCAGAGAACCCATCCGCACCTCCCGGTCCGTTGGTAGCGGAGCGCGCGGGCCTCTGTCATGCCGCCCGGCCGCCGGATGGGGTCGCCTTGTCGAACAGGCGGTGGAAATTGGCCGTCGTCAGGCTCGCGAAGGCCTCGAACTCCATGTCGAGGGTCTTGGCCAGGGAGCGGGCGGTGTCGGCGGTATAGGCCGGCTCGTTGCTGCGCCCACGATGCGGCTCGGGCGCCAGGAACGGCGCGTCCGTCTCCACCAGGATGCGGTCGCGGGGGACGGCGAGGGCGATGTCGCGGAGCTCGTGCGAGCGCCGGAACGTGACGATGCCCGAGAAGGAGACGAACAAGCCGAGTTCGACCCCGACCTCGGCCAGGCGCCGGCCCGAGGAGAAGCAGTGCAGCACCGCCTTGAAGGCCCCGCGCTTCATCTCGTCGACGAGCACCGATTCCATGTGCTCGTCGGCATCGCGGGCATGGATGACGAGGGGGAGGCCGGTCTCGCGGGAGGCCGCGATATGCCGGCGGAACACCCGCTCCTGCACCGCTTCCGGGGCGGCGTCCTCGTAATGGTAGTCGAGCCCCGCCTCGCCGATCCCGACGCAGCGCGGATGATGGGTGAGGGCGACGATCTCTTCCGTGGGCACGTCGGGCTCGTCCACTGCCCCGTTCGGATGGGTCCCTACGGTGTGCCAGATCTGCGGATGAGCCTCGGACAGGGCCTCGTAGACCCGCGCCTTGGCGATTCGCGTCGAGATGGTGAGCATCCCCGTCACGCCCGCCGCCTCGGCACGGGCGATGACGCCGGGAAGATCCTCGACGAAGTTCGGGAAGTCGAGATGGCAGTGGCTGTCGACCAGCATGGACAAAACTCGGGATTCTCGGTGACGCTGCGGACCCCGCCTCAGACGGCGGGAGCCTCCGGCTCGACGAAGCGCGGGAACAGCCCGCTCGGCGCCGGGAGCGCCGTGCCCGACACCAGCCGACCCTCCTCCCCGATATCCGCGAGCTGCCGCCTGTCGGCGGGCACGGCCAGGAGGTCGAGGAGCTTGGCGCCCGAATCCGGCATGAAGGGCTGCACCAGGATGCCGATGGCCCGCAAGGTCTCGGCCACCACGTAGAGCGAGGCGGCCATGCGGGAAGGGTCGGTCTTGCGCAGGACCCAGGGCTTCTGCGCGTCGAAATAGCGGTCCGAGGCCGTCACCACGGCCCAGATGTCGGCGAGCGCCGTGTGGAGGGCGAGCTTGTCCATCGCCACCCGCACGGAGCCCGGCAGGGCGTCCGCCAGCGCCAGGAGTGCCCGGTCGTCCTCCGTGAAGTCGCCGTGCTCGGGGACGAGGCCACCGCAATTCTTCGCGATCATGGAGAGAGAGCGCTGGGCGAGGTTGCCGAGACCGTTCGAGAGGTCCGCCGTGTAGCGGGTGATGATGGCCTCGTGGCTGTAATTGCCATCGCCGCCGAAGGGGACTTCGCGCAGGACGAACTGGCGCAACGCATCGACCCCGTAGGTCGCGATGAGGTCCATCGGATCGACCACGTTGCCGAGCGACTTCGACATCTTCTCGCCCTTGGAGAGGAGGAAGCCGTGGCCGAAGACGCGCTTCGGCAGCGGCAGGCCCGCCGACATCAGGAAGGCCGGCCAGTAGACCGCGTGGAAGCGCACGATGTCCTTGCCGATGACGTGCAGGTCCATCGGCCAGAAGCTTTTTCGTGGATCCGCATCGTCGGGGAAGCCGGTGACCGTGAGGTAGTTCGTCAGCGCATCCACCCAGACGTACATGACGTGGTCCGGGTGCCCCGGCACCGGCACGCCCCAGTCGAAGGTGGTGCGGCTGACGGAGAGGTCCTTGAGGCCGGAGCGGACGAAGCTCGCCACTTCGTTGCGCCGTGTCTCGGGGCCGATGAAGTCGGGCTGGGCCTCGTAGAGGGCGAGCAGCCGATCCTGGTAGGCGGAGAGACGGAAGAGGAAGTTCTCCTCCTCCATCCAGGTCACGGCCGTGCCGGTCTCCCGCGCGCGGCGTGTCCCGTCGGGGGCGGTCTCGGTCTCGTCCTCATTGTAATAGGCCTCGTCGCGCACCGAGTACCAGCCGGCGTATTTCGACAGGTAGATGTCGCCATTGGCCTCCATGCGCCGCCAGAGTTCCTGGGCGGCGGCATAATGATCCGGCTCCGTGGTGCGGATGAAGCGGTCGTGGCTGCAGTTCAGCGCCTCGGCCATGGCCTTGAAGCGCGCGGCCATGTCGTCGACCAGGGCCTTCGGGCTGATCCCGGCCTTGGAGGCGGTCTGCTGGATCTTGAGCCCGTGCTCGTCGGTGCCGGTGGAGAACAGCACGTCGTAACCGTCGAGGCGCTTGAACCGCGCGATCGCGTCCGTGGCGATCACCTCGTAGGCGTGGCCGATATGCGGCGCGCCGTTGGGATAGGAGATCGCCGTGCTGATGCCGAAGGTTTTCGCACCGGAAAGGGCCTTGGCATCGGAAAGGGTGGGGCCTGGATCGTTGGCCATCGCGTAGCGGTATCCCCGGATACAGGGTTCATGGGTTCACGGGACGGCTCCGGGAGCACGGGCCGAACCGGCTCACGTCCCTTCAGCGTACGGCGCCCGCGAGGTCGCCGAACAGCGAGAGGATCAGCGGCCGGCGGTCGAGGTTGTAGATCGCGGCCTCCCGGGCGGCGCGGGCGATCTTGTCACACACCTCCACCAGGGCCGCAAGGCGAGCGGGGGGCTCGTGGCGCCGTCTGTCGAGTTCGGCGGAGACGAAGCGGAACACCGCCTCGAGGCTCGCGGCGAAATGCTCGTCCGCGTCCCGCCCCGAAAGCTTGTCGGCCAGTGCCAGGATGCGGCGCCAGTCGGGATGGTCGAGGCGCGAGAGCAGGGTCTCGACCTCGCCGACGAGGTTGGATGTCGCCGGGTCGAGCATAGCGAAGCCCTGCGCCACCGAGCCCTCGGAGAGGGCGGCGGCACGGGCCAGGACCTCCGGGTCGGGCCGGACGAAAGGGGGAGGGAAGCTTCCCAGGACCTCGGCCACCTCCCCCTCCCCCAGGGGCCGCAGGTTGAGGGCACGGCAGCGTGAGCGGATCGTCGGCAGGAGCCGGCCCGGCGCGTGGCTGACGATCAGGAAGAGGCAGCGCGGCGGCGGCTCCTCCACCATCTTGAGCAGGGCATTGGCGCTGTTGGCGTTGAGATCCTCGGCGCTGTCGACGATGCAGATGCGGTAGCCGTCATTGCCCGCCGTCGAGCCGAACAGGTCGAGGGCATGGCGCGCGGCATCGACCGAGATCTTGGTCGCGAGCGTCTTGGCATTGTGCGGCCGCGTCCGGCGCAGGGCCACGAGGTTGGGATGCGACAGGGCCGCCATCTGCCGCGCCGCCGGATGCGAGGGATCGACCGCGAGGGTATCCGGGATGCGGCCGGGGCGCGGGTTGGCGATGAGCCAGCGCGCCACCCGATAGGCCAGGGTCGCCTTGCCGATGCCGCGCGGGCCGCCGATGAGCCAGGCATGGTGCAGGCGTCCCGAGCCGATCCCTTCGATGAAGGCGGCTTCCGCCTCCGCATGGCCGACGAGGCCGGCCTGCTCGCGTGGCCGTGGAATATCGGCGAGGTCGCCGGGTTCGACATCCTCCGGAGCACGGTCAGGCCGCATCGTCGGCGGCCTCCGGGCTGGAGAAAAGGCTAGGCAGGCGGGCCGCGAGGGCGGCTGCGATCGCCTCTTCCACCGCATCCGGGGGGAGGCCGGCATCGATGACGACGCAGCGCTCCGGCTCCGTTGCGGCGATGGCGAGGAACGCCTGCCGCAGGCGGGTGTGGAAGGCGAGGGCCTCCGCCTCGAACCGGTCGGCCGCCTCCCCCTCCCCGGCGCGGGCCTTCGCCCTGGCGAGGCCGATGACGGGGTCGAGGTCGAGGATCAGGGTGAGGTCGGGCTTCGTGTCGCCGACGACGACCCGCTCCAGGGCCGAGAGAAGGGTCGGTTCGAGGCCTCCCGCCGCTCCCTGATAGGCACGGGTCGAATCCGAGAAGCGGTCGCACAGCACAGTCTCGCCGCGGTCGAGGGCCGGGCGGATCAGCGTGTCGAGATGGTCGATCCGGGCGGCTGAGAAGAGCAGCGCCTCGGCGAAGGGGCCGTGCCGCTTCACCGTTCCAGCCAGCAACGCCTCACGGATTTCTTCGGCCTTGACCGAGCCGCCGGGCTCGCGCGTCGTCACCACCGGCATGGAGGACGCACCGCGCAGGCGCGCCGCGAGACGGGCGATCTGGGTCGATTTCCCGGCCCCCTCCCCGCCCTCGAAGGTGATGAAGACCCCTCCCCGCCCGCGGTTTCGGCCGGTCACGACTTGGCGCCGGCCTTATCGGTCGCGCTGGCCTTGTCACTGGCACCGGCCTTGTCGAAGGCGCGCCGGAACAGGCCGGTCCCGAACTCCCAGGCCCCGTCGAGGGCGCGCTGCGGGATCGTGCCGGCTGGCACGTCTTCTCCGGCATAGACCGGCAGGTCGAGGGCCTGGGTGTCGCCGCGGGTGATGCGCAGGCGGCCCACCTCCTTGCCCTGTTCCACCGGCGCGGTCAGGGGACCCTGATAGACGACGCGGGCGCTGATGCGGTCGCCGTTGCCACGGGGCAGGAGCACCCGGACCGGCTTCTTGGCCACCAGCGGGACGCTACCCTGCGCCCCGCCGAAGACGGAGGCATCGGCCACGGTCTCACCGCTGGCGAAGATCTGGCGCGGCTCGAAGGCGCGGAATCCCCATTCCACCAGCTTGCGCGACTCGGCGGCGCGGTCGCGCGCCGTCTTGAGGCCGCTGACCACCATGATGAGGCGCTGGCCGTTCTGGACCGCCGAGCCCGTGAGGCCGTAGCCCGATTCCTCGAGATATCCGGTCTTGAGCCCGTCGGCCCCGATATCGAGGGTCAGCAGCGGATTGCGGTTCTGCTGCTTGATCTTGTTCCAGGTGAACTCGCGCTCGGCGAAGATCTTGTAGAGATCGGGATAGGTGTCGATGAGGTGGATCGCCAGCTTGGCGAGATCGCGTGCGGTGACCTTCTGGTCCGGCGCGGAATAGCCGGTGGCATTGCGGAACGTGGAGCGCGTCAGGCCGATTTCCTTGGCTCGCGCGGTCATCATCCGACCGAAATTCTCCTCCGAGCCGGCGATGCCCTCGCCGATGGCGATGGCCGCGTCGTTGCCCGATTGCACGATCAGGCCGCGCAGCAGATCGGACAGCTTGATGCGGCTGTTGAGCTGGGCGAACATCGAGGAGCCGCCTCCCCCGGCACCGCCCCGGCGCCAGGCGTCCTCGGTGATCTGGAATTCGCTGTCCATGCTGAGCCGGCCCTGCCGGATCTCGTTGAACACGATCTCCGTGGTCATCAGCTTGGCCATGCTGGCCGGCGAGAACAGCTCGTCGGCCGCTTTTTCGAACAACACGGAGCCCGAATCCGCATCGATCAGGATGGCGTGGGGAGCGGCTGTCTGAAAGCTCTGGGCGAGGGCCGGGAGGGCGGCGAACCAGCCGATCGCCGACAGGCTCAAGCCGGCCAGTCCGGCCCGAAAGCCGGCGGCCAGATTCGTCCGGTTCGTCGTCGCACGCATCGTTCGCCTCATGCCCGTCGGCCCCGAGGCTTGGCTGATAAGCCCGGTCCGTTCTCGCCCTTGCCAGATGGTATAGCGGATCGCCCGCGAAATCGAACGCAACTTTGCCGATGATGTCGCGACACGGTGGACGAGACGATACCGCCGGTCTCGGTCGTTCGACGGTCAGTTGACCTCGGCGATGCGCGAGCGGCGTGGCTGGGCCGGTTTCGCTGCGGCGGTGGCGACTGCCGGGGCGGACGACTTGCCGCGTCCGGCCTGTGCGCCGACGGGCTGCGAACCGGCCGGAGGCACGGACAGCTTGGCGACGCTGGCCTTGGCCGTTCCCAGCGGGCTCGAGGGCGGCGCAGCCGGACGCAGGTTCGCCACCGCGGCATGGCCTGTCGCGGAGCGTGCCAGGGTCGCGGTGCTCCCCGTCTTCACCACCGGGCCGCGCGAGGGAGCAGGGGCGGCCGCCATCCTCTGCGGTGCCGCCGGGACCGGCACGTGGGCGAGTTTCGTCTTCGGAGCGGAGGATTCCAGCTTGGCCTGGAGCGTCTTCGCGTCCTTGGTCGTCGTGGCGCCGTGCTTCGATGCCTGGGCAGGGGCTTGGGCAAGGTTCTGGGCTGGGCCGGCGCTCGAAGCGAGGCGCATCGCTGCCACGGCGTGGGGCGGCGATCCCTTCGCCTTCGGCGCGGCATGAGCCATCTGCAGGGCCGGTGCCGGGCGATCCGGCATGGTCGGCCGGAACGCATGCGACCGGGACGCGGTGGGCTGCAGGGCCGCCGGTACGGCGACGCTGGAGCCGCCTGCCACCAGGACCGGCGCGGGCCGGGCAGGACGCGGCGCGGGAGCTGCATCGTCCTCGTCAGGGGCCGGCTTGAAGGCCATGGCGGGACGTTGCGCGCGCGACAGACGCTCCGTTTCGGCATCGGGGCCGAGATCGGCCATCATCACCGGTGAAGCGCCGCCGACGCGGGCAGGCGCGCCATCGGTGCGCAAGGTCGCCATCAGCTTGCGGTCGTCGCTGCCGGCAGTGGAGGCCTTGCCCACATACTCCACCCGGACCTTGGCGGTGCCGCTGCGGTGGAATTCCAGGGCCTGGGCCACCTCCTCCGACACGTCCATGAGCCGGTTGGCATGATAAGGGCCGCGATCGTTGACGCGCACGATCATCGAATGGCGGTTGGCGAGGTTGGTGACCCGGACGTAGCTCGGCAGGGGCAGCGTCGGGTGGGCGGCTGCGATGGAGTGACGGTCGAATACCTCGCCGTTGGCGGTCATCCGGCCGTGGAACGCGCTGCCGTACCAGGAGGCCAGTCCCTCGCGGACATAGCCCTTGGCATCGTCGCGGGGCACGTAGGTGCGGCCCGCCACCACGTAGGGCTTTCCCGAGAAGCGGCGGCCGCCGCCCTTGGGGATCGTGTCGCCCTCGTTATAGAGGCGAGGACTGGCCTTCACACCGTATTTCGGATCGTAGGACGATCCGGAGGACCCGGCCGGGCCAGCGAGCTTCTGGGTGTTCTGCGCGCAATTGGCGGTGGTCAATGCCACCACGGACACGGCGAGGAGGCGCAGCAGCGGTACGCCCGCCGTTGGAGCCGATCCGGCCTTCGTCGAACGCGCCATACCGAACCGCCCAGCACTCTACGCTCTCGAAACGCCATACAGGGCTCGGGGAACGGAAGAGCGATCCGGTCCGGCCGTCGAAGGCCGCCCGGAAAGAGCGGGCTTCGATTGCACAGACAATTGTCGGGTTGACGTAAAGGAAAGCTGAACGCTGCGGGTCGAGGGCGGGGCCGGCCTTATCCGCTCATTCATCCAGTGAAGAGCGCGCTACAAAACCCTGTCAGAGTGAAGAGAATCACGTTCTCGCGGTTGTGGACATCGTCTCGAAATTCCGCCCCGAAGGTCAGGAGGTCGGTGCCGCCAAATGCGGATGTGTCAGTTGAGGGTGTGTAAATAAGTATTTGGCAAAAAATGATTTTCTCCTGTCGATGCCTGGCATCGACAGGAGACGGGATATCAGCGGTGGCTCGTCTCGTTCAGCCGCTCGATCGGCATGGTCCCGCGCTGTTTGAACAGCAGATCGAGGGCTTCCAGCATGAGCGCATGCATCTTCGTGCGCTCGGTATGGGCGAGGTCGCGCAGCTGGTCGTAGACCGGCGGCTCCAGATAGACCGACATCTGCCTGGCACGCTCCTTCAGGGTGCCCGGCGCCTTGCGGACGGGCGTGTGGCCCGTATCGAGCTGGACGATGTCGGCGCTCCTCCCTGGGGAGGCGGCTCCCGCGACGATGGAGGCGAGGCTCGGCCTAGGCGGCTTTGGCATGTTTGACGACCTGCATCCGCTTCTCGATCCACGTCCAGAGCTTGCGGACTTCGCCGGCGGCCTGGCCCTTGGGGTTGAATTCGGTGACGCCCTGACCGACGCCGATCGCGTCCTGGTGATCGGTCCGCGCGACGATGTTCACGTCCGGCAGGATGCCCAGCACGGCGAGGCCATCGGCTGCGTCGCGGATCCGGTAGGAGCGCGGCGGGGTCTGGTTCAGCACGAAGGCGAACTTCTTCTCCAGGCGGTAGATGGCGGCCAGGGTCGGCTTGAACGCGCGCAGGTCCGCCGGGGTGGGGCGGCAGGGGATGATGCAGAGATCGGCCGCGCGGATCGCCGAGAGCGTGCCGGTGGAGTCGACGCCCGGCGTATCGATGAAGACGTAATCGTAGGAGGATTCACGCAGCTGGGTCATGACGGCTTCGATCTGCGTCGCGTCGATCTGCGCCACTTCCGGGCCATCCGCCGTGCGGTGGTCGAGCCAGTCGCTGATCGTCGCCTGGCGGTCCATTTCCAGGATGCAGACCGACAGGCCGCGCTCCTGCGCCGCCACCGCCAGTGAGATGCACAGGGTGCTCTTTCCACTGCCTCCCTTCTGGGTGACGAAGGTGATGGCTTTCATACGGGAGCCCTTCTCGCGGCTTGAGATGTCGCATTCCTGCCGTGCCGGGGCGAATATCGGCCCGGAGGCCGATCGAATTCCCGGCCTCGGATCGACACCGGACGCGCTCGAAGCCGTCGTCCCGTGACACCAGGATGCCTTGATCCCGGTTTTTGGCGGGTCATGGTTAATCAGTGGTTAAGATCGACGCCGGGGCTCGGAGGGTTCCGTTGGCTGAGGATCGTGCGCCACGATCGATCTCCCCGTCCCCCGGCGAACATGCACTTGGTAGCAATCTCAGGTTGCCTTTAATGCACGTTTGACGTGTTGAGCGCTTTCGGTGATGCAGTTTTAGGGGTAGAATGCGGCCTCTGTCGCCGGATAGCGAAGCATTTCTCAACCTCAGGTAATGACCCAATGGAGGTCCGACCTGGCTTCGGTATGCTCCGCGGTCACTGTTTCGCTGTCAGTGCCCCGGCCCCTGCGGCCCAGGAGATCCATGCCTGCGCGCACCAGCTTTTTCCCCGACGACTCGGATAGCCTTCGGGATGCGCTCGACGCATCGGGAATCGTTGGCGTCTGGTCCCACGACGTCTGGGCTGGCCGCATCGCCGTCTCCGGTTTGCTCGCGGAGATTCTCGGCTTCGCTCCGGAGACGGAGGTCGTGAGTCTCGACGCCTTCCTGACTGCGATCCACGATGAGGACCGGTCTCGCGTGGAGAATGCCCTACATGCCGCCACCGAGGGGGGCGGTCTGTTCGAGATCGTCTTCAGGACGGTTCGAGGCGAGCGCCGGCTCGGCCTGCGCGGACGGGTTGAGCGGGACGGGTCTGGCGAGTGCGCAAGGGGGCTCGGCATCGTCATCGATCACACCGAGGATGGCGCCCTCCCTCATCAGCCCGACATGCAGGCCCAGGCGGCGGCCAACCGCATGGCGGAACACGCCATCGCCCTGCAAGACCTCGCGACCGGCTTCCACCAGCCGAAGCTGACGGCACTCCTCGATGCCCTGATGCGAGAAATCGGCTTCACGCTGGCCGGTCACATCGAGAGGGGCGAGCGACGCCGCGATCATTGAGGGCGGGGTAGGCGTCGAGAGACGTGATCCTGGCCTAATCGGCCGGCTTCCGTAGCAGGTAGATGTCCATGATCCAGCCGTGGCGTGCCCTCGCCTCCGCCCGGATGCGCCGGATCTCGGCGGCGACGTCGCCGAGGCGGCCCGAGAGGGTGATCTCGTCGTCGCTCCCGAGATAGGCGCCCCAATAGATCGTCAGCTCCGGGTCGAGATGGGCGAAGGTCGGGTCGCCGTCGAGCATCACCACGGTGGTGTCGGCCTCCTCGGAGAGGCCGCCGGCGATCTGGCGCCCGGTGGTGATCTGCACCGGCGCGCCGATGCGGTTGAGGGCGATGCGGTGACTGGCCGCCAGGGCTTGGATGCTGGTGATGCCCGGGATCACCCGGTACTCGAAGGCGAGGCGGCCCCGCGCCACGATCCGGTCGATGATCCGTAGGGTGCTGTCGTAGAGCGACGGGTCACCCCAGACCAGGAAGGCACCGGTGCCGTCCTCGGGAAGCTCGCGCGCGATCATTGCTTCGTAGAGAGCCGCGCGAGCGCTGTGCCAATCCTCCACGGCGACGCCGTAATCGGCCGGATTCCGGTCCCGCTCCGGATCCTGGGCCTCGACGATGCGGTAGTGCCGCTCCTCGATGTAGCGCTCGCAGATCTCCCGCCGCAGGGCGACGAGGTCGGCCTTATCTCCTCCCTTGTCGAGGACGAAGACCACATCCACCGTGTTCAAGGCCCGGATCGCCTGGATCGTGACGTGCTCCGGATTGCCGGTGCCGATGCCGATCACGAGGATCTGTCTCACGCGTCTAGCCTTCCGAGTTGCGATCGGCCCTGTCGCGGGCGCATGCCCTATGCTACGCTCTGCGCCGACATGAAACCCATCCGGCGCAATCTGGACCGGAGCCTCGCGCTCTGGCTGATGACGGTGATCCTCGCGATCGCCGGCTTTGCCATGTCGTCGCCCGCGAGCGCCCATACCGGGCATGGGCACGGAACCGGGGCCCAGGTCGAGCGGGTCCAAGTCGAGCGCGTCCAAGTTCAGAACGCCCGCGAGACGAAAGCGGTCCAGGGGATCACGTCCGATAGCGGCATGCGTGCCGTAGTCTCGGTCCTGCGGGCCGAGCCTCATCTTGGCTGTGCCGGTCCCTGCTGCGCCGGCGGCTGTGGCGCTCCCTGTTGCGCCCTCGGCCTCGCTCCCACCGAGGGCGACGTCGCATCCTCCGCCAGACTGACCGGACCCGTTCCCGCAGGTGCCGCCTCCGCACGGACGGATGCCGCCCCGGATTCCCCGTCCGAACCCCCGAGATCCTTCGCCTGACGTAACGACGGCGTTCCCGCGCGGCTGCCTTCCGGCCTCGCGTGGATCGCCGTCTCCTGCTTCAACGGCGCCAAGGTTTCTCGCATCATGTCCATCGTTTTTCCGGCTGCCCTGCGCCGTGTCGCAGGGTGCGCCATCGCCTGGGCGGCCCTGACCGGCGCGGTCCTGTCCCATGAGGGCCATTCCCACGGAGACGAGGCCCCTACCCTGCCCGTCGCGGCGGCAGCACCGCGAGCCGAGGCGAAGTCGGAGCGCTACGAACTCGTCACCACCGTGCAGGGGCACGATCTCGTCTTCTATCTCGACGCGTTCGAGACCAACGCGCCGGTCACCGACGCCACCCTCGCCCTCTCGACGCCGGACGGGCGCAGGAAGGCCGAACTCCAGGCCGACGGCACCTACCGGCTTTCGGCGCCCTGGCTCGAGGAGGCGGAGCATCACGATCTCCTCGTCGCGGTGACGGCGGAGGGCAGCACCGACATCCTCTCCCTCGATCTCGACCTGCCCGCCCCCAAAGCCGCGGCTGCGGCGTCCGAGACGGCGACCGCCGCCTCCCTGGTCGAGCGCCTGACGCACCAGCCGCCCTCCGTCACCGCCGCCGGGGGCTTCCTCCTCGGCCTCGGGGCCGTCGTCCTGATCCGGCGTCGGCGCACGATTCCCATCGTCGTCGTCCTGGCGGTCACGGCGACGATCGTGCTGGGCAGCGCCGCCCTCGCCCATGAAGGCCACGATGCCGCGCCGGCCGAGGGGGGGATGATGGTGAGCCCGCCCTCCGGCGGCGCCGACCGGGCCAAACGCCTGGGCGACGGGTCGATCTTCGTACCCAAATCCCTGCAGCGGCTCCTCGTCCTGCGCACCGCCCTGACGGCGACGGAGAACGTGGCCCGCACCGTGGCCCTGCCCGGCCGGGTCATCGCCGATCCCAATGCCAGCGGCGTGGTGCAATCCTCCGTGGGCGGCCGCCTGGCCCCTCCGGCAAACGGATTTCCTCGCCTCGGAACCCGTGTGACGCGCGGCGAGGTGCTCGCCACCGTCACCCCGCCCGTCCAGGCGGTGGACGTCTCCGACATGCGCCAGCGCCAGGGCGAACTCGACCAGCAGATCGCGATCCTCGACCGGCGCGTGGTCCGGTTCGAGCGTCTGGCGGGGACCGGCGCCGTGGCGCAGACCCAGCTCGACGATGCCCGCTCCGAGCGCGACGGGCTGAAGGACCGCCGCGCCGCCCTCGATGCGGTCCGTGGCTCGCCCGAGGCACTGGTCGCACCCGTGGACGGAGTCATCGCCGAGGCCAGCGCCACTGCCGGTGCCATGGCCGCCCCCGGCACCGTCGTCTTCCGCATCCTCGATCCGAAGAAGCTTTGGATCGAGGCGCTGAGCTTCGAGGCCCTGTCCCCTGAGGGTGCGGCGACGGCCCGGCTCGGGGACGGGCGCAGCATGGCGCTGGCCTATCGCGGTGCCGGCCTGGCCGATCGCAATCAGGCCGTTCCCGTGCAGTTCGCGGTGGAAGACGACACGACCGGTCTTCGTCTCGGCCAGTTCGTCACCGTCCACGCCCCCCTGACGGGGGAGCGGACCGGTCTCGCCGTCCCACGGTCCGGCATCCTCCGCGCCGAGGGCGGGAGCGTCGTCTACGAGCATGTCGGCGCCGAGCGTTTCGTGGCACGCACCGTCCGCACCGATTCCCTCGATGCCGACCGTACGCTCATCGCCGGCGGTTTGGAGCCGGGACGGCGCGTCGTCGTCCAGGGTGCCGAACTCCTCGACCAGATCCGCTGAGGAGGCAGACCCATGTTCGGCCTCATCGTCGCGCAATCCCTGCGCAACCGCCTGCTCGTGCTGGCCCTCGCCTTCGCCCTGGTCCTGACCGGCGCGCTCTCCCTCGCGCGCCTGCCCGTCGACGTACTCCCCGACCTCAACCGGCCCACGGTCACGATCCTGACCGAGGCCGAGGGGCTCGCCCCCACGGAAGTCGAGCAACGGGTGACCTACCCGATCGAGACCCGCATGAATGGCCTGCCCGGTGTCAGCCGGGTGCGCTCGGTCTCGGGCATCGGCCTGTCCATCGTCACGGTGGAGTTCGAGTGGGACACCGACCTGTTCCGCGACAGGCAGTTCGTCAATGAAAGGCTGGCGCTGGCGCGCTCGGAACTGCCGCCGAACGTGGTCCCGCAGATGGGGCCGGTCTCCTCGATCATGGGCGGCATCCTGCTCGTCGCCGTCACCTCGAAGACCGCGACCCCGATGCAGGTGCGCGAGACCGCCGACTTCACCTTGCGCCCGCGCCTGCTCTCGATCCCGGGCGTGGCGCAGGTGATCCCCATCGGCGGCGAGGTGCGCCAGTTCCGGGTCGCCCCCAATCCCGCCGCCATGCGGGCGCTGGGCGTCACCGACGAGGCCCTCACCCGAGCCCTGCAGAATTACGGCGGCAATGCCGGTGGCGGCTATTCCGAGGCCGGCGGCCGCGAGGTCCTGATCCGCGCGCTCGGCCGCACCACCGATCTCGACGACCTTCGCAATCTCGTCGTCACGACGCCGGGCGGTCCGGTCTACCTGCGGCAGGTCGCCGAGATCGCCTTCGGAGCGCGGCCCAAGCGCGGCGACGGCGGCTTCATGGGCAATCCCGCCGTGGTGGTCTCCATCGAGAAGCAGCCGGGGATCGACACCGTGCGCCTGACCCGCGAGGTCGAGGCGGCGCTCAAGGAGATCGGCCCCTCCCTGCCGCACGGAATCGAGGCCGGCAACGTCTTGTTCCGGCAGGCGGATTTCATCGAGACATCGCTTCGCAACGTGATCACGGTACTGATCGAAGCCGTGGCCGTTGTGGCCGTGGTGCTGTTCGCCTTCCTGATGAACATGCGCACCACGCTGATCTCGCTCGCCGCCATTCCCGTCTCGATCCTCGCCACCGCCACGGTGTTCTCTCTGCTGGGCCTCTCCATCAACACGATGACGCTCGGCGGCCTCGCCATCGCCATCGGAGAGCTGGTGGACGACGCCGTCGTCGATGTGGAGAACATCCTGCGGCGCCTGCGCGACAACCGGGCGGAAGGCTCGCCCCGCACGTCCTTCGCGGTGATCGTCGACGCCTCGAACGAGGTGCGCTCCGGCATCGTCTACGCCACGATCATCATCTGTCTCGTCTTCGTGCCGCTCTTCGCCCTGTCGGGGATCGAAGGCCGGCTCTTCGCGCCGCTCGGCCAAGCCTACATCATCGCCATCCTGTCGAGCCTCGTTGTCTCGCTGACCCTGACGCCCGTCCTCTCCTCCTGGCTGCTCCCCGGCCTGAAGAGCCTCGACCATCCCGAGAGCCGGCTGATCCGCTGCCTCAAGCGCGCCAATGGGCGCCTCGTGGAGACGGCCTTCGCCCATCAGCGTCTCGCCATCGTCTGTGCGATCGTCGCGGTGGCCGCCGCCGGCTATGGCGCGGGACGCTTGCCCCGCGCCTTCCTGCCAACCTTCAACGAAGGCTCGTTCACGGTCACCACCACCTTCACCCCCGGCATCTCGCTCGCCGAATCCGCCCGCGTCGGCACCATCGCCGAGCGCCTGCTGATGGAGATCCCCGAGGTCGACAAGGTCGGTCGCCGCACGGGCCGCGCCGAGCTCGACGAGCATGCCGAAGGGGTCCATTCCACCGATCTGGAGATCCGCCTGAAGCCCGGCGGACGCGAGCGCGACGCCATCACCGCCGAGATCCGGGGGCGGCTTTCCGTTCTTCCTGTCACGGTGAATGTCGGCCAGCCGATCTCGCACCGGCTCGACCACATGCTCTCCGGCGTCCGGGCCGAGATCGCCCTCAAGCTGTTCGGCGAGGATCTCGACGCGTTGCGCCGCACCGCCGAATCCCTGCGTGAAACCCTGTCCGCGATTCCGGGCGTCGCCGACCTCCAGGTCGAGCGGCAGGTGCGCGTTCCGCAGATCGAGGTGCGGGTCGATCCGGCGAAGGCCGCCCTCTACAGCGTCTCCCCCGCGACGGTGGTGGATACGGTGGGGCAGCTCGCCAACGGACGCGTTGTCTCCACCCTGGTCGAGGGCCTGCGCCGCTTCGATGTGGTGCTGCGTCTGCCCGAAAGCGGCCGCTCCATGGCCGCCTTGCGCGACCTCCTCATCGAGACGCCGTCGGGCTGGGTGCCCGCCCACGCCCTGGCCGACATCGCCGAGCGGGACGGTCCCAACCAGATCCAGCGCGAGAACGGCCGTCGCCGCATCGTGGTCCAGGCCAACACCGTGCCGGGCTCGGACGGCTCGAAGGTTGCCGCCGCCATCGGACAGGCCCTGGCCCGGACGACCCTGCCGGAGGGAATCAGTGCGCGCCTCGAAGGTGCGTTCGAGGCGCAAGGGGAAGCGACCCGCCGCATCGGCCTCCTCGGCCTCGTCTCCTTCGCGCTGGTCTTCGCGCTGCTGGCGAGCCGCTACCGCTCCGGCGTGCTGGCTCTCATCGTCATGGGCAACGTGCCGCTCGCCCTCATCGGCAGCGTCGTCGCCCTCACCATCGCCGGGCTGCCCCTCTCCGTGGCCTCGATGATCGGCTTCGTAACGCTCACCGGCATCGTCGCCCGCAACGGCATCCTGAAGATCAGCCACGTGCTGAATCTCGGGTTGAACGAAGGGCTGCCCTTCGGCCCGGCTCTGGTGCTTCGGGCGAGCAACGAGCGCCTCGTGCCGGTGCTGATGACGGCGCTCGCCGCCGGCATCGCCCTGGTCCCGCTGCTCCTGGACGGGACCGCGCCCGGCAAGGAGATCCTGCACCCCGTGGCCGTGACGATCTTCGGTGGCCTCATCAGCGCGACGCTCCTCGACGCCGTGCTGACGCCGGTTCTGATGCTGCACTTCGGCGGCCCCGCCTTCGCCCGACTTCGCGAAGCGCCCGGCGATGAAGCCCCCTCCCCGGTGGCGGGGACCATGCCCTCCCCGCCCGCAACCTTTTGACGACAGGGAACTCCCATGACGAAGACAGCCCTCCCCGCGATCCTGGCCGCGATCCTGGCTCTGCCCCTCGCCTCCCCGGTCCTCGCGGCCGAAGAGCACCGCCATGAGGACGGCACCACCCATTCGCACAGCCATGACCACGGGTCGAAGCCCGCCGCGAAGGGCAAGGCCGCCGACACCCCGGCGACCCGCGCCTTCAAAGAGGCGAGCATGCGCATGCACGGCGACATGGAGATCCGCTATTCCGGCGACGTCGACCGCGACTTCGCCGCCGGCATGATCCCGCACCACAAGGGCGCATTGGCCATGGCCAAGGTCGCCCTCCAATACTCGAAGGATCCGGAAGTCCGGTCCCTGGCCGAATCCATCGTCAAGACTCAGGAGACCGAGATCGCGCAGATGGAGGCGATCCTGAAACGGACCGATCCCGCCAGGAAGTGAGGCTTCCGCATCGCCCCTGGACACTATCGCTCAGGGGCGGCACCGCTTGCCCTCTCGACGCCGGACCAGTCGCCTTGTCGACGGTGGGAACCCTAGACGACGAGCATATCCGCGAAGCTCAAATGCACTTTCGTATCGATGACGGCGAAGGTGTGGGCGGTGCCGGCTCCGCTCCCGTCGGCATCGTAAGAGAGGATGCCGGTCGTGGCGTCGTAGAGAACGCGGTCATCCGCATCGGCCGGTCCCGACGAGAGGTCCTTGAAAGCTTTCTCCGCGAGGGGGCCGGCGCGAAGGGCCGCGAAGACCTTGCTCGAGAGCGCGACGACATCCTCGGCGACGGAGAAATCGCGGATGTGATCGGTGTTGCCGGTTCCGGGCCGCGTGCGGAACAGGAAGGTATCCGCCCCCTCCCCGCCGGTGAGAACGTCGTTTCCGGCTCCGCCCGTCAGCATGTTGCCGGCGCCGTTGCCGGTGATCGTATTGGCGACGGCGTTGCCGATGCCATCGATCGCCTTCGAGCCGAGGAGCCTCAGAGTTTCGAGATTCGTGCCGAGGCGGTGGCTGGCCGAACTCAGCACCTGATCCGTACCGCTCCGGGCCGCCTCCTCGATCGTGTCGCGGCCGTCCGTGACATAGGTGTCGTTTCCGAGCCCACCGCTCATGCGGTCGGCCCCCCGTCCGCCGTCGAGTCGGTTGGCGCCGTCGTTGCCGATGAGGATGTCGTCGCCCGCCCCGCCCTTCGCCTTCTCGATGGAGACGCCATTGGCGATGGTCACGCCGCCGGTCAGGGTTTCCGACGTCGAGAGCCAGCCGCCCCCGCCGATCTCGGCTTTCAGGGTCGCCGCGCGCAGGTCGATCTTGGCCGCGCTCGACCCCTCATAGACGATCGTATCGGAGCCGCCCGTATCCCAGATCGTGGTGTAACCGCGATTGGCATCGACATCGTCGCTGAAGCGATAGACGTCGTTGCCGGCGTTGTGGGCGCGGGCTCCGTAGAGATGCTGCAGGGCTGCGATGTCGATGGCCCCGAAGGAGCCCGGCTGGGCATTGAGCGCGGTGTTCTCGTCGCGCTCGGGCGTGAACGGGTTGTCCTCGCCCCAGAACGGGAAGGTGTAGCCCATCACCGTATAGATCTGGAAGTTGAGGTTGCCGGTGCCGAAATCGCCCGGCTCGACGACACCCGGCAACTTGCCGTTCTCCCCGTCATGGGGGTGGCCGAGGCCAAGGCTGTGGCCGATCTCGTGGATCCAGGTTTCGGAATAGGTGCCGAGGCGGACCACGTCGGCGGCCCCTTTCACGCTCGTCGGGTCGATGCCCACCGCGGTTTCCAGCGAGGTGACGCCCGGGGCGGGCGTGCCGGATTCGCCGCCTCCGCCGACATCGAGCCGCTGGATCAACTGGGCCCGCGCCACGCTGCCTTCGACGAAATCGACATTCGCGACGCTGCTGACGGTGTCGTAGATCTCCCTGTAGAACGCCTTCCAGTCGCCCTCGGAGAAATCGTCGATCCCGTTCGCATCGATGTCCTGCGCCTTGAACCCGTAGGTTAGGGTCGCGGCGTTCCAGGCGCCGCCGAGGATGAGGCTGTCCACGACGGCATTCCCCGTCAGGGCAACGGGTTTGAAGAGGTCGGCCATCGATTGATCTGCCCCTGGGGAAAAGCTTCTCGAAGCTTGGCCGTTCGAGCCGGCCGGGGCAGTCCCTAACCACGATGCCGCGTCATAAACAATTGATGGTCCCACTCCTCCGTGGTCAACCATGCCAGGTGGAAGCGGTATGCTTTATCGGCTCCGAGGGGGAACCGACCTCACGGCGCTAAATCCGGGCTCGTCCGCCCGCACGGGTGCTCAGCCAGCCGAGCCCATCCTCGGTTCGGCCACGCGGATTGTACTCGCACCCGACCGAGCCCGAATATCCGAGCCGGTCGAGTTCGGCGAAGACGAAGGCGTCGTTCACCTCCCCCGTACCGGGCTCGTGGCGCGCCGGTACGCTCGCGACCTGGACATGGCCGACGATGGGCAGGAGGCGGGCCAGACGCGTGGTGACGTCGCCATGCAGGATCTGGGAATGGAAGATGTCGAACTGGAGCTTGAGGTTGTCGAACCCCTCCGCGCGCAACGCCGCGACGAGTTCTGCGGCGGCGTCGACATCGTCGAGGAAGTAGCCGGGCATGGAGCGGCGGTTGATCGGCTCGATCAGGAGGTCGATGCCATGCCGGGCAAGGCGTCCCGCTGCATACCGCACGGACCGGCGATACGCTTCCATGGCGTGGTCATCCTGCCGGTCGGCCATGCCCGCCATCAGGTGCAGGCGGGGGCAGCCCGCGGCGAGCGCGTAGGCGAGCGCTGTCTCGACCCCGGCCTGCATCTCGTCGAACCGTTCCGGCAAGGCGGCGAGCCCTCGGTCGCCGGTTGCCCAATCCCCCGGCGGCATGTTGAACAGGACGAGGTCCAGGCCATTCGCGGCGAGACGCCCGGCGATGTCGTCCGGAGAATGCTCGTAGGGGAACAGGAACTCCACCGCCGTGAACCCGGCACGGGACGCGGCCTCGAACCGGTCGAGGAAGGCATGCTCGGTGAAGAGCAGCGTCAGGTTCGCGGCAAAGCGCGGCATGGGAGGGCTCCATCGTGACGGGCCCCAATCCGGGCCGCCCTCAATCGCGGATGGGCTTGCCAGTATAGACGACGGGGCCGGTAGGCAGGCCGGTGGCAGAACCGTTCGGCGGCTCCACCGAGACGGCGAAGACACCCTCGCCGCGCCGCGCGGCATCGGACCCGGCGGGCAGGGCCACGCGTGCCGCGTCCTTGCCGATCAGCCCGAGGGATTTCGGCGTCTTGTCGGCTCCCACATACCACAATTCGAGGCTGCTTCCCGCCGGCGCCTCGGCGCCGACCGGGCGCACTCGTGCGGTTCCCGCCACCGTATCGATGCTGACGATGAGGGCCGGAGCCTCGCCGCCGCTGGAGACCACGGCGACGTAGCGTGTCTCGCCCTCTCCGCCGGGGCGGGGGCCGACGGCGATGAACAGGGCGAGCCCGGCAGCCAGCACCCCTGCGCCCGCCGCTGCGGCCCGCCACAGGCCGAGCTTGCGCGATAGGGCGGCCACGCGGTTGTCGTTCGCCGCCGGAGACGGGGAGGCCCGGTTGGGCAGCGCGCGCAGGATTGCCGGCCATACGCCCTCGCCCGGTTCGATCTCGGGAATGACGGCGGCGAGAGGGGCCAGGCGACGCTCCCACTCCCGCACGGCGGCGCGAGCGGCGGGGTCGACGGCGAGCTCCAGGTCCATGGCGGCGCGCTCGGTGGCGTCGAGCGTACCGATGACGTATTCGGCGGCGCGAAGATCGCGCTCGGTGGGGTCTTCGGTCATGCCGGCCCCTCCAGGCAGCCCCGCAGGGCCGCTAGCCCGCGATGCAGCCACGTCTTGATGGTGTTGACGGGACGCGCGAACCGTTCTGCCAGTTCTTCCCGGGAATGCCCCTCGCAATAGGCGAGTACGATGCAGTCGCGCTGCGTCGCCTCCAGGCGGGACAGGCAGGCGCGCAGGGCATCGCGCCCGAGAATCGCCTCCTCGCTGTCGTGGGGATCGGCGAGCCGTTCCACCCAATCCTCCCCGTCCTCGGTCACCGGCCCCTGGACCTCTCCCTTGCGGCGGACCCCGTCGATCGCCCGGTTACGGGCGATGGCGCAGAGCCAGGGCAAGGGGCGACCCGCCTCCGGAGAGAACGAGCCGGCACTTTGCCATATCCGCAGGAAGACATCCTGGAGCACGTCTTCCGCCATGCCGCGATCTCGCTGGATACGGAGCACGATGCCGAAAAGTTTCGGGGCGGTCAGATCGTAGAGCGCGCGCAAAGCCTGCTCGTTGCCGGATGCGACCGCCGAGATCAGGCGCGCCAGTGCCGCATCGTCACGCAAGGGTCAGGCGTCCTCTCGACAAGACAAGACTCGACAGGACATGGCGCAGCCGTTCCATCTGGCGTGAACGTTAACCCAAGTCTTAATCGAGCGCACGGGCCTAGGCTACTGTGTTGCGGGCGATCGATGTGGATCGGCGCACCTCTGTCACGCGCCCGACCTGCGCAGGGTGTTCGACGGCGAGCCGGCGACCTATCTCCCGGATGGAACCGATGACCCCCACGCTCTGCGGATCCGCCAGAGCTCATGGGTCCGAGGCGCAGGACAGGGATACGGGATTGATGACGTCGCACGGAGACTGGAAGATTCCCTCCGCCGTGCAGCCCAAGGCCGGCGATTACGCGTACGATCTCGACAGGGCCCTCTCGGCCATGGTGTCGCTCTCCACGCGCATCCCGCCCGAGGCGTTCACGGCGGAAACCCTGGGGACGGAGCGCGCCGGGAACGGCGTGGTGATCCGCGAGGACGGCCTCGTCCTCACCATCGGGTACCTCGTCACCGAGGCGGAGAGCGTCTGGATGACCACCCATGACGGGCGCTCGGTCCCGGGCCACGTGGTCGGCTTCGATGCCGTGACCGGGTTCGGCCTCGTCCAGGCATTGGGCGATCTGCGGCTGCCGCCGCTTCCCATCGGGCGCTCGGAGAGCCTGAAGATCGGCGACAAGGCCGTGGTGGCCGGAGCCGGGGGGCGCACGCGCAGCGTCGCCGCCAAGCTGATCGCCCGGCAGGAATTCGCCGGCTACTGGGAGTACGTCCTCGACGAGGCCCTGTTCACCGCGCCGTCTCACCCGCATTGGGGCGGTACGGCCTTGATCGGCCCGGCGGGCGACCTCCTCGGCATCGGCTCCCTGCAGCTCCAGCAGGGCGGGACCGAGGGTCCGAAGGCGATCAACCTCGTCGTTCCCATCGACCTCCTGCCTCCGATCCTCGAGGACCTGACCACACGCGGGCGGGCGGACCGGCCGACCCGGCCCTGGCTCGGCCTCTATGCCAGCGACAATGACGGCGCGGTGGTGGTGATGGGCTTGGCCGATGACGGGCCGGCCGAGAGCGCGGACCTGCGCGTGGGCGACGTGCTCGCCGCTGTCGCAGGCGAGCCGGTGGAGGATCTCGCCGGGTTCTTCCGCCAGATCTGGGCGCTGGGCGAGGCCGGGGTGCGGGTTCCTCTCACGATCGAGCGGGAGGGACGCCCGATCAAGCTGACCGTGACGTCGAGCGACCGCGAACGCTTTCTCGTCTCGCCGCAGCTGCATTGATCGGGGCGGGTCACGGGTCTATCCCGTGACCATGACGGACCGAGCAGACACTTCCCCCATCCATATCGTCGGCGGCGGCCTCGCCGGGTCGGAGGCCGCCTGGCAGATCGCCGAGAGCGGCCATCCTGTCATTCTCCACGAGATGCGGCCCGTGCGCGGCACGGAGGCGCATAAGAGCCGGGATCTCGCCGAGCTCGTCTGCTCGAATTCGTTCCGCTCGGACGATGCCAACGGCAACGCCGTCGGCCTGTTGCACCAGGAAATGCGGACGCTCGGGTCGCTGATCCTGCGCGCGGCCGATGCCAACCAGGTCCCGGCCGGGGGTGCGCTGGCCGTGGACCGCGACGGGTTCGCCGCTGCCGTCACCGCCGCCCTGGAGGCGCATCCCCTCGTCACGATCGAACGCGAGGAGATCGAGGGCCTGCCGCCGGAGGAATGGGGCCGGACCATCATCGCCACCGGCCCCCTCACTTCGCCAGCCCTGGCGCAGGCGATCCGCGCGCTCACCGGCGCCGAGGCCCTCGCCTTTTTCGATGCCATCGCGCCCATCGTCCACCGCGACTCCATCGACATGGACAAGGCGTGGTTCCAGTCGCGTTACGACAAGGTCGGCCCCGGGGGCACGGGGGCGGACTACATCAACTGCCCGATGAACCGCGAACAGTACGACGCCTTCATCCAGGCGTTGATCGAGGGCGACAAGATCGGTTTCAAGGAATGGGAGGCGACCACCCCCTATTTCGATGGCTGCCTGCCGATCGAGGTCATGGCCGAGCGCGGCCCCGAGACGCTGCGTCACGGCCCGATGAAGCCCGTCGGCCTCACCAACCCGCACGACCCCACCGTGAAGGCCTGCGCCATCGTCCAGCTGCGTCAGGACAACGCGTTGGGCACGCTCTACAACATGGTCGGCTTCCAGACGAAGCTGACCTATTCCGAACAGGTCCGGGTGTTCCGCACGATTCCCGGCCTGGAGAACGCGGAATTCGCGCGTCTCGGTGGGCTGCACCGCAACACCTATCTCGACTCGCCCCGTCTCCTCGACGCGACGCTCCGCCTGAAGGCACGCCCGAGCTTGCGCTTCGCCGGCCAGATCACCGGTTGCGAGGGGTATGTCGAGAGCGCCGCCATCGGCCTCATGGCCGGGCGCTTCGCCGTGGCCGAGGCCCGCGGTGACACGCTGGAGCCGCTGCCTGCCACGACGGCGCTGGGTGCCCTCATCGGCCATATCACCGGCGGCCACATCGCGGCCGAGGATGCCGGCGCGCCGCGCTCGTTCCAGCCGATGAACGTCAATTTCGGCCTGTTTCCACCGCTCGCCCATTCTCCGAAGGGAGAGGGCGGCAAGCGCTTGAAGGGGCCGGAAAAGGCGGTGGCGAAGAAGCGCGCCTATACCGACCGGGCGCGGGCCGATTTGGCCGCCTGGATGGGACATGACACCGGGCAGATCGCAGCGGAATAGGCCATGATCCGGCACGCTGGTCCCATGATCCGCGGCTCGGGATGTTTCTTAGGCAAACTTGCAAGGCCTTTGCGGTAAGCGATTCGTTTCGACGACCGACAAATTCATTCTTATCCAAGCTGCCAAATCCAGGCATATTGCGAGAATACACTTAGGGGAACGGGATCGATTTAAGGATCCATCCATAATGACGAAGAACCAAAAATTAGTCTGAGGGGAGCTATCGATACCTAATCGATCCCTCCTTTCGTTCCGGTGTCATGTCTTTCGAATCCTCGCCTCACCTTGCCACGCATCCAGCACTGGTCGCCCAGGCGGAGTTTGGCCGGATTCCCGGCACCGTGTCTCGTTCGGGATCGTTCGGTCGGAGTGCGCTCCTGATCGCCGCCTGTGCGATCGGCCTTGCCGGATGCGTGTCTGCGGAGGAGCAGCGGAAGCTCGATCTCGGTCAGTGCTCCGGTTACGGGTTCGCCCCTGATTCCGAAGGATTCGCGACCTGCATGATGAACATCGACCGGGACCGCCAGCACATGCGGGCCGAGCGGAATCTCCAGATTCAGGCAGATCTCGCCGCGCAGAACCGCGAGCGCGAAGCCCGCGCGGATCTCTACAAGGCTCTCAGCCAGCAGCGCGTCGGCGACAAAACCTTGTCGGTCTGCAATGCCGCTTCCGGCGGCGGCTTCGATGCCCGGACGGGGTACTGGTACGGCAAGGATTGTCGGAGCCGCTGAGGCTCGTAGGCCGTCCGACCCGTTCAGACCGGATCCAGCGAGAAGATCCGCCGGCCCGGCCGATGCCCCTCGTCGCCGGTATCGCGAAAGCCGGTCTTGAGCAGCAGCCCGCGAGAGGCTGCGTTCTCGGGCCGGCATTCGGCGACGATGAAGCGGTGGGGGAAGCGCTTGCGCAGAATCGCGACGACGCCGGCGACTGCTTCGCTGCCGTAGCCTCGGCCGCGGGCGGCGCCGCCGACCCAATATCCGATTTCGACCGCGTGTTCTCCGCGCAGATGGACGCCGATCACCGCCACGAGAACGCCATCGGCCTTGGCCCCGAGAAAGCAATCCTTCACCGGCTTGCCGCTGCCGATGAGGCGGCGGGCGTGGTCGAGAGTGAAGGGGGTTGGGAGGAAATCCACCACTCCGGTGATGGCCGGGTCGTCGGTCAGCGCGCGGACCGCTTCTGCATCCGCCTGGACCAGCGGTGCGATCCGCAGGCGCTCCGTCGCCTGCGCGGGCAGGTTCGACAGGGAGTAGCGCGAGGCGAGCGTGCGAAAGAACATGGATTCGACGTGGGGCCACGACGCGCCAAGAGCAAGACGCGACGATGCCGGAGAACGCCTTTGGCAGGGGATCGCTACCAAAAAAAGAAACCCGCCCCGGCATGACCGGGACGGGTTCCGTCGAGATCGGCCTCTCGCCGGTCCTACGGATGGATGACCATCGCGGTGAACGGATAGACGTAGGCCTGTAGCATCACGAGGCCGCCGACGAGGCAGGCCAGCACGATCGAGTGCCAGAACACGAAGCGCAGGATCTTGCCCTCCTGGCCGAAATAGCCGGTGGCGGTGGAGGCGACGACGATGGACTGGGCGTCGATCATCTTGCCCATGACGCCGCCCGACGAGTTCGCCGAAGCCATGAGGATGCCCGACAGACCGAGCTGCTCCGAGGTGATCTTCTGCAGGCCGCCGAACAGCACGTTCGAGGCCGTGTCCGATCCCGTCAGCGCCACGCCGAGCCAGCCCAGCAGGGTGCCGAAGAACGGGTAGAGGATGCCGGTTCCGGCGAAAGCCAGGCCCAGGGTCGCGTCCACGCCGGCGTAGCGGGTGAGGACGCCCAGAGCCAGCATCGCCGAGATGGTGATGAGCGAGTAGCGCAGCACCCAGATGGTCTCGATGTAGGCCGTCACCAGACGCCACGGCGAGAACCGCATGAGCAGGCCCGACAGGATGGCGGCGAACAGCACGCCGGTGCCGGTATAGGACATGTAGGTGAAGGCGAAGACGGCGGCTTCCGGATGGGCGGTCGCCACGACCGGCGGCACCTTCATGATGACGTTGTGCAGGCCAGGCACCTCGTAGCGCCAGGTGAAGATCGGGTTGACGATGGCCTTGAACCAGCCCGTGCCCCAGATCGCGACGATCACCGAGAGGATGATCCACGGCACCCAGGCCATCAGGATCTCGGAGGAGGAGGCGGTGCGGGCACCGGCGCCCGTGGGGGCCACTTTGGCGCCACCCTCGGCGGTGACGAAGCCGATCGAGGGATCGTTGCCGCGCAGTGCCGGCGAGGTCCAGATCGTGGCCGGGCGCCAGAACTTCAGGAACAGGACCAGGGCGCCCATGGAGACGAGGGCGGCACCGATATCGACGATCCACGGGTTGACGTAGTTCGAGATGCCGAACTGGGCCAGCGCGAACGAGCCGCCGCAGACCAGGATGGCGGGCCAGATCTGGACCATGCCGCGGAAGCCCGCGAACACCCAGATCAGCCAGAACGGCACCAGCACCGAGAAGAACGGCAGCTGGCGGCCGATCATGGCGCCGAGGATGTAGGGATCATAGCCGGTCACCGAGGCGAGGCCCTGGATCGGGGCGCCGAGGGCGCCATAAGCCACGGGCGCGGTGTTGGCGATGAGCGACAGGCCCGAGGCGGCGAGCGGCGAGAAGCCGAGGCCGATCAGGATCGCGCCGGTGACGGCCACCGGGGTGCCGAAGCCGCCGGCTCCCTCGAAGAACGCGCCGAAGGCGAAGGCGACGAGGAGGAGCTGAAGCCGCCGGTCGGTGGTGATGCCGGCCACCGATTGCTGCAGCGTGGCGAACCAGCCCTTCTCCACCGTGAGACGGTAGAGGAAGATGACGTTGAGGATGATCCAGCCGATCGGGAACAGCCCGAGCGCCACGCCATAGGCGGAAGCGCGGGTGGCCAGATCCGCCGGCATGCCGAAGAGGAAGACGGCGACGCAGAAGGCCAGGACCAGGGACAGAACGGCCGCGATATGGGCCTTCACTTTGCCGCTGGCGATCATCCCGAGCAGGGCGATGACCGGTAGGGATGCGGCAAGCGTCGAGAGCCATGGGCTCCCAAAGGGATCGTAGACCTGGTTCCACGTATTCACGGGCGTCGCGCTCCTCGGTGAGCCCGATCTCTCGTCGGGCCCTTGACATCGTAGCTAGCAGAGCAGTGGAGCGGGCTCAACGCGAAGAATCTTGTATTCAGATCATGTTGCGCGCGTGCTTCGCTTTCTGTCCGCCAAGACCGAAGACACTCGGAAACGGCAGGACGTCTCTTTCGAAACGCAAGCGGAGCCGTTCAAAAACGTAAGCGAAGCGGCCGTGCGATTTGGCGCAGCCTCGGAACATGAGGGTGGGGAGACCGTTCCCGTTGGTATCCTCCATACCGGCGATACGGAGATCAACCTATGTTTATGCGCGTCGACAAGCTACAAGCCGAGCTTCCCGCACCCAAAAGGAAAGATCCGAACGCCGCCGCTGCCCTGCAGGAACTGCTAGGCGGCAAATATGGTGAGATGTCGACTCTTGGGAACTACATGTTCCAGAGTTTCAATTTTCGCAGCAAATCTAAGCTGAAGCCATTCTATAGCTTGGTGGCGGCCATCACCGCCGAGGAATTGGGCCATGTGGAGCTCGTGAGCAACGGCGTTGCGATGCTCAATAACGGCCCCGATAATGACGGCGACGAGAAGGATGGTGGCGACATCTCCAAGGCGCCGTTCGAGGACATGAAGGATATCCGGCTCGCGGCCGCGTTCCTGTCGAATGGCGGCGGCGTGACGCCGGTCAACAGCAACGGCGCATCCTGGAACAACGACTTCATTACGACGACCGGCAACGTCGTCGTCGACCTGCTCCACAATTTCCATCTGGAATGCGGCGCTCGCCTGCACAAGCTCCGCGTCTACGAGACCCTGACCGACCCGACGGGCCGTGAGGTCTGCGGCTACCTGCTGGTGCGCGGTTCCGTTCACGCCCATGCCTACGCCTTGGCACTGAAGAAGATCACCGGCGTGGAGATCGAGAAGTTCCTGCCGACACCGAACATCAACCTCGACAAGATCCCCGAGTGTCAGAAGTACCTGCAGGAGGGTTCGCACCGCCGGCTCTACACGTTCAGCCCGGGTGACTACACCGAGATGGCCGGCATCTGGGGCAATGGCGAGATGGCTCTGCCGGGCGACCCGCCGGGCGAACTCAGCGTCGTCGAGGGCATGCCCGAGGGCGGCAAGATCCACCAGCTCACCGGTGTCCCCTCGGCCTTCACACCGGATTATGCTCCGGAGGAGATGTTCGAGATCGCCGAGAAGCTGACCAAGAAGGCTCGCTGAGGTCAAACTCGATCAACCGCCTCTTCTGCATCCCGGGGCCGCTCAGCGGAGCCCGGGATGCAGAACTCCAGGTCGTTAGACATCGGACTCTGGCAGAGCTCTGGATTGCACGGTTCTGGAGCAGTTCTCTGCTTTTGGAGAGCCTGCAGTACCCCCGGAATGACCGGGACGATGTTCGCCGCGTCCCGGCTCTACGAGGAAGAATACCCAGCGTTCTTCGGGAGCCCTGGGTTCAACCCCGCCGCGATCCCCGCCACAGCCGCCACAAGCGACGCCAGCGCGGCAGCGCGATGACGGTGTTGAGCGGGTCGTAGCCCGGCCGCTCCATCATCGCGAGGCTGGGTTCGACCAATGCAGTGGGCAGGAAGGCCGGCAAGGCGGCGGGCGCAATGGTCGTGCGCGCTGTCTCGAAAGCCTCGAGATGTCGGCGCGCCAGAGCCCGAAGGTCGGCCGTCGCGCCGAGAAGGCCCGGGCCTCCCCGTCCCGTGACGATGTCCTCGCGGGTGACGCCATGGTCCTTCAAGATGTCGGCCGGTAGATAGACCTGTCCGTTGCGGGCGTGCCAGGGCAGGGCCCGCAAGAGGCCGGCGACGCCATAGGCAACGCCCGCATGCCCCGCTGCGGCAGCTCCGCCCGGCTCGGCGCCATCGCACAGGACGAGCCCGCCAAGGCGGATGAGCGAGGAGGCGGTCTCGCCGCAATAGCCTTCGAGATCGTTTATCCGGGGCATCGGGTCGTCATAGAGATCGAAGACGCGGGCATCGATCAGGTCGACGAAGGGCTGGCGCCCGAGCCGGCGCTTGACGATGGCATCGTCGAGGGCGGCGGCGACGGGGTTGGCCTTCACATCCCCCCTCGCCTCTCCCTGGAGTGCATCGCGCCACCATTGCAGGCGGATCTCGCCCGCCACCGGATTGGTGACGGCGTCGCGCACGCGCGCAATGGTGAGGCTGAAGGCGGCGAGCGCGAAGAGATGCGGCCGGTACGCCACGGGGGCGAACAACGTCGCGAAATAGCGGTCGGGATCGCCCTCCCGGACCAGTGCCTCGCAATGCTCGAACGCGAAGGCGAGAGGGTCGGCCGTTCCGGGGCTGGTCTCGGTCTTCGTCACGCGACCGCGATCAGGGCAGTGGCGACCTTGCGGTTCTCCGCCATCAGGATGTTGTAGGTCCGCGCGGCCGCTCCCGTCTGCATCACATCGAGGCCAATGCCGTTATCCTTGAGCCATCGCCGCAGCGTATCGGGAAAGGGGGCGATGTCGAGGCCGGTGCCGATGAGGAGGAACTCCACCGCCCCCGCCTCGGCAACGACGGGACGAAGGGCGTCCCGGTCGATCTCTTTCGCCTGCGTGACGTCCCAGGCCCTGATGCCGCTCGGCGTCACCAGGATCGAGCCACGATGCGACATGTCGGCAAAGCGGAAGCCGCCATTGCCGTAGGCGTCGATGAGATGGCGCCCTGGAACGAAACCGTCGTGCAGGCTGCCGTCCGCCATCGTTACTCCGCCGCCTGGGGCACGCGACCGCCGGTGGGGCGGTTCTGGGATTTCACGCCCGACAGCATCAGGCCGAGATAGATCAGGACCGGCGTCGAAACGAAGATCGCCGAGTAGGTGCAGATGACCACGCCCGCCAGCATCACCACTGCGAAGCCCTGGATCGCCTCGCCGCCGAACAGGACGAGGGCCAGCAGGGAGAGGAAGGCGGAGGTGGCCGTCATCACCGTGCGTGACATGGTGGAATTGATCGACAGGTTGAGGAGTTCCACCGTGGGGATGGTCTTGTAGCGTCGCATCAACTCGCGGGTCCGGTCGAACACCACCACCGTCTCGTTGAGCGAGTAGCCCACGATGGTGAGGATGGCGGCGATCGAGGTCATGTTGAACTCGATCCGGCTGATGACGAAGATGCCGATGGTGAGCACGATGTCGTGCAGGGTGCCGACGATGGCTCCGAGCGCCAGTTCCCGCTCGAAGCGGAACCAGAGGTAGAACAGCACGGCGAGCACCGAGAGCACGACGCCGAGCGTGCCCGACTGGACGAGTTCGCCCGACACGCGCGGACCCACCGTCTCGGTGCGGCGGAACTCGTACTCCGCGTCGAAGGCGCCATGCGCCTTCTGCATCACGGCCGTCTGGCCCTGCTCGCCGGGCTGGAGCGGGAAGCGCACCAGGATCTGGCCCTGGCCGCCGAGCTCCTGCACCTCGGTCTCACCGAAGCCGAACCCGTTGGCGGTATGGCGCACGGTTCCGACATCGGCGGTGCCGGACTTGGCCTGGAGCTCCACCAGGGTGCCGCCCTTGAAGTCGATGCCGAAATTCAGGCCGACCGTCAGGAACAGGATCACCGTCCCGACCGACAGCAAGGCCGAGAGCGGGAAGGTGAAGCGCCGGAAGCGCATGAAGTCGACGTGCGACTCATCGGGCCAGAGGCGGAGCAGGCGCATGATCGGTCTCGGTCTTTCAGCAATGAGGTCGATCTGGTCGTCGAAGAGAACCCGTCCGGTTCCACCGCACGTCCGTCATTCCGGGGCGTCCGCAGGGCGAGCCCGGAATCCAGACACTCAGGTGGATCACTAGCCTGGCAATCCCGCGTGTCTGGATCCCGGGCTCCGCTTCGCGGCCCCGGGATGACGGGATTGTGTTTCGGATGGACGGATCACTCGAAAACCGGATCGGGCTCCTCTCGCAAACTGTGAATGCTCGGACGGACTTCAGAACGGCAAAGCCTTGGGTCGGGCGTAGTTGTACCACAGGGCGATCATCATGCGGGTCAGCGTCACCGCCGTGATGACGGTGGTGAGGATGCCGAGGATGAACACCACGGCGAAGCCCTTCACCGGGCCGGAGCCGAGGAAGAACAGGATCACGGCGGCGATGGCCATGGTCGAGTTCGAATCGATGATGGTGGCGAAGGCCTTGTCGAAGCCGGCCTGCAGGGCCGAGACGATGGAGCGCCCCGCCCTCACCTCTTCGCGCACGCGCTCGTAGATCAGCACGTTGGAATCCACCGCCGTGCCGATGGTGAGCACGACGCCGGCGATGCCCGGCAGGGTCATGGTCGCCTCCAGCACCGACATCAGGCCGAGGATGAGGCCCACATGGACGAGGAGCGCGATGTTGGCGAAGAAACCGAACACCCCGTAGGTGGCGAACATGAAGATGATGACGAGGGCGCCCGCGACCAGGGTCGCCTTCTTGCCGGCCTCGATGGAATCGTTGCCGAGGCCGGGGCCGACCACGCGGCGCTCGACGACGGTGAGCTTGGCGGGAAGCGCACCGGCGCGCAGCAGGATCGAAAGGTCGTTGGCCTGCTTGACGGTGAAGTTGCCGGTGATCTGGCCCGAACCACCGGTGATCGGCGTGTTGATGCGCGGTGCCGAGACGACCTCGTTGTCGAGGACGATGGCCATGCGGCGGCCCACATTCTCCGAGGTCGCCTGGCCGAAGCGCTGGGCGCCCTTCAGGTTGAACTTGAAGCTCACCATAGGCTCATGGCTCTGCTGGTCGAAGGCCGGCTGCGCATCGGTGAGATCGCCGCCATCGGCCATGACCCGGCGTTCGACCGGTACCTTGCCGCCGCCTTCGTCCTTGTTGGTCAGCATGTCCACGTCGCCGGAGGGTGAATCGGCGAGCATGCGGAATTCGAGCTTGGCGGTCTTGCCGAGCTGATCCTCGAGCTGCTGCGGGTCCTGCAAGCCGGGAACCTGGACGAGGACGCGGTCGGCGCCCTGCTGCTGGATCGAGGGTTCCTTGGTGCCGCCGAAATCGATGCGGCGGCGAATGACCTCGATGGCCTGGGTCACGGCCCGGCGGGTACGGTCGGTGAGGCCGGCATCGGTGAGCGTGAGCTGGATCGTGCCGTCCGGCCGCTCCGCCACGTCGAGGGTCTGGCCGCCGGCCTGCGCCACCATGGCGTTGGAGATCGGCTGGGACAGTTCGCGCAGCTTGGGCAAAGCCTTGGCGCGGTTGGCCGGATCGGAGATGCGGACCTGGACGCCGCGCGGGATCACCTGGATGCCGCCTTCGGGGGTGACGTTGGCTTCACGCAGGGTGCGACGAACGTCGTCGCGCAGACCCGTCGTCTGCGAGCGGATCAGATCGGTCTGGTCGATCTCGAGGAGGATCTGCGAACCGCCCTGGAGGTCGAGACCCAGCACGATGGCCCGCTGGGGTACGATCCAGCTCGGGAACCAGCCCGGCAGCGAGGCCATGAATCCCTTGCGCTGCTCGGCCGAGAAGAAGCTCGGCACGGCGAGACTCAGGCCGATCAGGATGACGGCCAGCGTCGCGACGATCTTGGTTCTCGAAAAGCGCAGCATCCGCCAGTCCCGTTTCTTCTTATGGTGCCGATGCTTGCATCGGCCCCTTCAAGCGGAGTCACAAGCCGTGTGCCGGGGCGCGGACCATCGGTTCCGCACCCCGGCACACGGCATTCGGCTCACGCCGCTTTGACCGGCCCGCCCTTGACGCGCACTTCCGAAATCATCGTCCGGACGATCTTCACCCGCACGTTCGGGGCGATCTCGACCTCGATCTCGGACGCTTCGTCGGCCACCTTGGTGACGCGCCCGACGAGGCCGCCGGTGGTGACGATGGTGTCGTCGCGGCGCACGTTCTTCACGAGGGCCTGATGCTCCTTCACGCGGCGCTGCTGCGGGCGGAGGATCAGGAAGTACATGATGACGAAGATGAGGACGAACGGCACCACCTGCAAGGCGATGTCCGCTCCGCCAGCGGCCGAGGTGGCCCCTTGCGCGAAGGCGGGGGTAATCAAGCGGGTGACTCCTTAGGCTGAACCGGTCCTCACATCGTCGCGCACGGGCCGATCTCGGCGCGTCTGGACCGGTCTAAAAGCGCGCGGACTATAGCCATGCACTAGGTGAAAGCAACGGCGCGTCTGCAGCCGGCAAGGTGCGGATCGCAGGCGCCCGATGCCGCACCCGTGATTTTCGTGCCCGATGTCCGTAATGACGCGCTCAAGCGCGTATTCCAGGAGCTTCGAGACGCCATGACCGCGACCCAACCTGCAGACCGGGAGATGATCGAGGCGATCCTGCCCGTCCTCGAGCGGATCGCCGCCGCGCTGGAGCGTTCCGCCCCGGCCGCGAAACCCGTCATCGACATGAATTCCGCCGACGCTTTCCTCTGGGGCGCCGAGTGCCGCCTCATCCCGGTGCCGCGGGTGAACAGGGTGGAGATCGATCTCCTCACCGGCATCGACCGGGCTCGTGACATCCTCGTCGACAACACCGCGCGCTTCGCCAAGGGGCTGCCCGCCAACAACGCCTTGCTCTGGGGGGCACGCGGCATGGGTAAGTCGTCGCTGGTGAAGGCGGCCCATGCCCGCATCAACGCCGAGCGGGCGGAGGGCGAACTGCCGATGAAACTGGTGGAGATCCACCGCGAGGATATCGAGACCCTCCCCGACCTGATGGCGACTTTGCGGGCGGACCGGCACCGCTGGATCGTGTTCTGTGACGACCTGTCCTTCGACGGCGACGACACCTCGTACAAGTCCCTCAAGACTGCCCTCGATGGTGGCATCGAGGGCCGGCCGGAGAACGTGCTGTTCTACGCGACCTCGAACCGGCGCCACCTGCTCGCCCGCGACATGGTGGAGAACGAGCGCTCCACGGCGATCAATCCCGGCGAGGCGGTGGAGGAAAAGGTTTCCCTCTCCGACCGGTTCGGCCTCTGGCTCGGCTTCCACAAGTGCAGCCAGGACGAGTACCTCGCCATGATCCGTGCCTATGTCGAGCGGTACGGACTGAAGGCCGACCTGGATACGGTGCGGGCCGAGGCGCTGGAATGGGCCACTACCCGCGGCTCCCGCTCGGGTCGCACGGCGTTCCAGTTCATCCAGGATCTGGCGGGGCGGTTGGGCCAGCGGCTGGAGTGAGGCTCGCCCAGACCGAGTTGAAGTGTGTGCCTCGGGATGGATGGACGGGGTATCAAACGGATCTACAAACGAAAACGGCGGCTCCTGCGAGCCGCCGTTTCTCTTTGGGTCTTGAATGCGCTCAGTTGCTGGCGAGGTGCGGCATCGGGTCGACCGGGGTCGCGCCCTTGCGGATCTCGAAGTGCAGCTGGGGCGAGGTCACGTTGCCCGAGGCGCCGGACTTGGCGATGGTCTGGCCGCGCTTGACCTTCTCGCCGGGGCGAACGTCGAGTTCGCCGTTATGGGCGTAGGCCGAGACGTAGCCGTTGGTGTGGCGAACCAGCACCAGCTTGCCGTAGCCCTTCACGTCCGAGCCGGCATAGGCGACCGTGCCGTCCTCGGCGGCCTTCACGGCCGTACCCTCGGGCACAGAGATGTTGATGCCCTCGTTGCCGCTGGTGCCGTAGCCCGAGATCACCCGGCCCTTGGCAGGCCAGCGGAACGACTGGTCGGGCTCGGCGGCGGGAGCCGCAGGTGCGACGGAGCCGGTGCTGGCGGGCTCGGCCTTCTCGGGCACGGGCGTCAGGGAAGCGACCTTGACGGGCGCGGCCTTGGCCTTCTCGGCGGCCTTGGCTTCGGCGACCTTCTTGGCCGCATCCTTTGCGGCTTCCGCCTTGGCGAGCTTGGCTTCGGCTTCCGCAGCCTTGCGGGCGGCCTCGGCCTTCGCCTTGGCGGGATCGACCTTCGGTGTCTCGGCCTTGGCCACCTCGACGGGCTTCTTCACCTCGGCGAGTTTCTTGGTCTCCGCGAGCTTCTTCGCATCGGCGAGCTTCTTGGCTTCGGCCGCATGCTTGGCATCGGCCGCGAGCTTGGCGTCGGCGAGTTTCTTGGTCTCCACGGCCCGCTTGGCCTCGGACACCTTGTTCGCCTCGGCGATCTTCCTGGCTTCCGTAGCCGTCCTGGCTTCGGCTACCGCCTTGGCGGCGGCTTCCTTGCGGGCCGCTTCCTGACGGACGCTGTCCTGGCGAGCGGCCTCCGCACGGGCAGCCTCTGCACGAGCCTTGGCTTCGGCGGCTTTTGCCTCGGCAGCCTTCGCTTCCGCTGCCTTGGCGCCGGCATTGAGCGGAAGACGGGCCGGGGGTGCGGCAGGCACGGTGCGCGGGGTCGCGACCATGCCGCGGCCGGCATCCGGATTCATGCCCGCGGGATTCATTCCCGAGGGGTTCATGCCGGACACCATCCCGGAATTCGGCGCGGTGGAAGCGACACGGCCCGTGGCCATGGGAGGCGTCGCCGCCAGCGGACGCGGCGACATCGGCGCGCCGAGTGACTGCGACTGGATCCTGGAGGTGCGCACCGCCGGGGCGGCAGGCATCTCGCCCTCCTCGGGCAAGCTGCCCGTGGCGCTGGGCTCACTTGAAATGTTGGAGGCGAAGGGGTTCCCGAAGGGGTCGCCCAACCGCGACGCATCGGTGGAGCATCCGGCAGCACTGCCGCCGATCACACCGATGAGCGCGAAACGCGACAGCGTCCTCAACCCTAGACCAGTCCCGCGAACCCGCATCGACGCACCTGTTTGCCTGACGCAACTTGATGACGTCATTCAAACGGGATTCAGGTTAAACAACCGTTCCCGTTCACCACGTTTTCGACACCGAAGGAACTTTCCGAGGGCGGGAGTTCCATGGCCGATTCCGGTTCGAATGGCCTTGGGGAGCGATAAGATCGTGCCAGATCAAAGGTTTGGCGCCTCCCCTCGTAGACCCTGCTCCTCGCTTTGGCGAAGCGAGGTCTTTCGTCAAAGAATGAACGCCCTGCCGTCTGTCAGGGGCGCCAGCCTTAATCCGCTGCCGAACCCTTCGCTGATGCGTCCGTCCCGATCCCGGTCGATGAAGGCCAGCCGGCTACCGCTCCCGTAGCCGAGGGCGCCGACGAGACGGCCGCCGGGCAGCAGGGCGGCCGCGAGATGCTCGGGGAAGGCTGGCAGGGTCCCGTTGACGAGGATACGGTCGAAGCCGCCCTCCCCGGCCGATGCGGGATCGAGGCCGTCACCCGTCTCGATACGGGCGATCACCCTGTCCTCCGGGTCGAGGGCGGAGACGGCGTCCTCGGCCAGCGTCGCATAGCGCTCGACGCTCAGGATCGCGGCGGCGCCGAGACGGATCAGCAGAGCGGTGACGTAGCCGGAGCCGGTGCCGATTTCGAGAATGCGGGTGCCGGGCTTCACCTTCAACGCGGTCAGCATGGCGGCGACGACGGTGGGCGCCGACATGGTCTGGCCGCAGGGCAGCGGCAGGGCGATGTCGCGCCGGGCCAGATCCCGGTGCCCTTCAGGGGCGAATCGGGCGCGGGGCACGCGCTCCATGGCGCGCAACGTGTCGGTGTCGCGCACGCCAAGACCGCGCAGGGCCATGACGAAGGCGGCATCCTCGACCGAGCCCTCCATCGTCACCAGCTGTGCCTCATGGCCGTGTTCGATCGTTCCGTGGCTTGGATCGTCCGCGGTCCCGCACAGGGGTGCTGGGGCGCGATAGCGCTTGCGCCGTGCGAAGACCGGGATTCCTCACTCGGCAAAGGCTTGTGCGAAGCGGGTCAGGCTCGGTTCGTCGGTGAGATCCAGGCGCAGCGGCGTCACGGAGATGCGGTTCTCCGCAATGGCCTTGAGGTCGGTGCCATGGCCCGGCTCGAACTGCGCCTTGGCGAATGCGAGCCAGAAATACGGGTTGCCGCGACCGTCCTGCCGGGCATCGATGGCGAGCAGCGCCTGATTGCGCATACCCTGCGCTGCGACGGAGGTGCCGACCACCTCCTCGGGTTCGCAATCGGGGAAGTTGACGTTGACGACGATGCCGGGCTCGATCCCGATTTCGAGGATCTTCTTGACCACGCCCGGCCCGTGATGGGCAGCGCAACCCCATTTGATCGCCCCACGCCCACCGGCGCCGTAGGCCTGGCTCAGGGCGATGGAGCGCACGTTGAGGATCGTGCCTTCCATGGCCGCCGCGATGGTGCCCGAATAGGTCACGTCCTCGGCGACGTTCTGGCCGCGATTGACCCCGGACAGGACGAGATCCGGCCCGTGGTCCTTGAGGATGTGGCGCACGCCCATGATGACGCAATCCGAGGGCGTGCCCTTCACGGCGAAGCGCTTCTCGGAGACCTGGCGCAGGCGCAGGGGATCGTTGAGCGACAGCGAGTGCGAGACGCCGGACTGGTCACTCTCGGGCGCCACGACCCAGACGTCGTCGGACAGGGTCCGGGCGATGCCCTCTAGGGTTTCGAGGCCCGGCGCGTGGATGCCGTCGTCGTTGGTGACCAGGATGCGCATCAGCTCTTCAGCCCTTCGATCTTCTCGATGCCGCCCATGTAGGGCTTGAGAACCGACGGGATGGTGACGCTGCCGTCCGGGTTCTGATAATTTTCCATCACGGCGATGAGGGCGCGGCCCACGGCGACGCCGGACCCGTTGAGGGTATGCACGAATTGTGCGCCCTTGCCTTCCTTCGGCCGATAGCGCGCGTTCATCCGCCGCGCCTGGAAGTCGCCGCAGACCGAGCAGGACGAGATCTCGCGATAGGTCTCCTGCCCCGGCATCCAGACCTCAATGTCGTAGGTCTTCTGGGAGGCGAAGCCCATATCGCCCGTGCAGAGCGTCATGACCCGGTAGGTCAGGTCGAGCTTCTTCAGCACGGCTTCCGCCGAGCCGAGCATGCGCTCGTGCTCCGCCGCCGATTGATCGGGCGTGGTGATCGAGACGAGCTCGACCTTGTTGAACTGGTGCTGGCGCAGCATGCCCCGCGTGTCGCGCCCAGCCGACCCGGCCTCGGCGCGGAAGCAGGGGGTCAGCGCGGTGAAGCGTAAGGGTAGCTCGTCCTCGGAGAGGATGCTCTCGCGCACGAGGTTGGTGAGCGGGACTTCGGCCGTGGGGATGAGCCAGTGTTCCTCACCGGCCCGGAACTGGTCGTCGCGGAACTTCGGCAACTGCGCCGTGCCGAACATCGCCTCGTCGCGCACGAGGATCGGTGGGGCCACCTCGGTGTAGCCGTGCTCGCCGGTGTGGAGATCGAGCATGAACTGGCCGAGCGCGCGTTCGAGCCGGGCCAGCTGCCCCTTCAGCACCACGAAGCGGGAGCCAGACATGCGTGAGGCCGCCTCGAAATCCATCAGGCCGAAGGCCTCACCGAGTTCGAAATGCTGGCGGCCGGTGGCGAGCTTGGTACCGCTTCCGGAGAAGGCGCGGTGCTCGACATTGCCGTGCTCGTCGGCGCCCTCGGGCACATCCGGGTTCGGACGGTTCGGGATCGCCGCGAGTCGGTCGTCGAGAATCCTGCCGGCTTCCGCCTGCGCGGCCTCGAGGGTGGGCCCCTCCTCCTTCAGCCGTGCCACCTCCGCCATGAGTTCGGCGGCGCGCGCCTCGTCCTTCGCCTTCTTCGCGCCGCCGATCTCCTTGGCCAGAGCATTGCGCCGCTCCTGGTTGGCCTGGGCCGCCGAGGTCGCGGCTTTGCGGGCGTCATCGAGGCCGATCAGCTCGGCCGAGAGCGCGTCGAGGCCGCGACGGCGCAGGGCTTCGTCGAACGCTTGCGGATTCTCGCGGATGGCGCGGATGTCGTGCATGGGCGGCTCGGTTCGCTATGAGTCGCCGACGCTTTGCAGCATCGGGGCGACCCCGACAAGGCCGGGCATGAGTCGACGGAGCATCCCCGATACCCCCTTATCCTGAGGCGGCGCAGCGCAGTGCAGCCCTCGAAGGAGGCCTCCAGACACCAAGGTGCGGACTGGAGGCCTCCTTCGAGGCCGCTTACGCGCCGCCTCGGGATGAGGTGGTGGATGGGGCTTTTGTGGCGCCTAAGGCTCCAGACCTTCCGCGACCCGCTTGGCCTTGCGGCGGCGTTCGACGCGGGCGACCGAGAAGATCGAGGCCTCGTAGAGGAGGAGCATCGGCAGGGCGAGGGAGAGCTGCGAGATCACGTCGGGCGGCGTCAGGATCGCCGCCGCCACGAAGACGAGGACGATGGCGTAGCGCCGCTTCTCGCGCAGGAAGACCGTGTCGATGACGCCGATCTGGCCGAGCAGGGTAAGGATCACGGGTAGCTGGAACGCCAATCCGAAGGCGAAGATCAGCGTCATGATGAGCGAGAGATACTCGTCCACCTTCGGCAGAAGCGAAATCGTCGCTTCACCCGGCTGGCCGACCTGCTGCAGGCTCACCGAGAACTGGATGAGAAGCGGCATCGCCAGGAAGAACACCACCAGCGCGCCGAGAACGAAGAAAATCGGCGTCGCCACGAGATAGGGCAGGAAGGCCTGGCGCTCGTTGCGATAGAGGCCCGGCGCGACGAAGGCGTAGATCTGCGTCGCGATGACCGGGAAGGCGAGGAAGGCCGCGCCGAACACGCTGAGCTTGATGTTGGTGAAGACCTGCTCGAGGAAGTGCGTCGCGATGAGCTGCGCCTTCTCCGCCCCTACTACAGAGACGTAAGGGTAGAGCAGGATGTTGTAGATGTGCCGCGAGACGAAGAAACACGCGAAGAACATCACGATGAACGCGGCCAGCGACTTGATCAGCCGCGAGCGCAATTCGATCAGATGATCGAGGAGTGGCGCGCGCGAAGCCTCGACCTCGGATTCGTCGACCGAATCGATCATGTGCTTGCGCCGGTCTCGGTAGGTTTGGTGGAGGATGCCTCCGGCGCGGTCGTACGCGGTGGAAGATCCGGCAAGGCGTGCACGGGCGGCGGCGGCTCCGGCGAGGCTATCTCGGGTGACGGCGCTTCGGGTTCGGACTGCGGATCGTTCTCGGCGAGCTTGGCGGCCACGTTGGCGAGGGGCTGGGTGCTCGACTGGGACCGGCCGCCGACCGCACCGCTAATCTCATCGCGTATCGTCTGGACGGGGTTGAAGCTCGGCCCCATCGTGCTCGCGGAGCGCTTGATGCCGTCGACCTCGCGGCGGACCTCGTCGAATTCCGCCTCGCGGATCGCCTCGTTGAACTGGGCATGGAATTCGCCGGCCATGCGGCGCATCTTGCCCGTGACTTGACCGACCGTGCGCAGGGCCTTGGGCAGATCCTTGGGTCCGATGACGATGAGGGCGACACCGCCGATCAGCATCACCTCACCCCAACTCATGTCGAACATGGCGTCGCTCGTCCCGCGGCCGATGGCCTTTGCCTCGTCACGGCCGGCGGCCTAGCATAGTTTGCGCAAGGCCGATGCCTGTCCGTACGGTTTGCTTCAGACGACCTTGCGGTCGGCCGTGACATGGCTCGCCGTGGCCGGCTCGCCCTGGGGAGGCAGCGTACGCACGGGCTCGCCCGCGCTCGGCGGCGGAACGGCCGGGGCCTGTCCGGTCGGGGTCTCGTCCTCGGCCATGCCCTTCTTGAAGGCCTTGATGCCCTTGGCGACGTCGCCCATCAGGTCCGAGATCTTGCCGCGCCCGAACAGCAGCATCACGATGCCCGCGACGATGATCCAGTGCCAGATACTCATGCTGCCCATGGCAAACTCCTGCGCCCATGCTGTCGCCAGCCCAGCGACGCCCTCTCACGACGGATTGTCGGGAACCTAAGGATGGCGGGGAGCGAACACAAGAACCGCACGGTCTCGCGCTGAGGCATTTGAGGCATCTGAGACAATTGTGCAGCGCGTCATGGCGGCACTCGCCCGAAACGCTGGGGCAGTCCGGGCCTCACGCGTGGGCGGAAAGACCAGCCTCGAAACGCGAACGGGCCTCGGCCACATCGAACTCCACGCGCGGCGCGAGCCGGGCCAGGGCGGCCTCGGCCCGGCGCAAAGCCTCGCCGGACAGGATCGGCGTACCTTCCAGGACGGCCTGCATCTCGTGCCGCTCGCCGTTGCAATGGAGGGCGACATCGATACCGGCGGTGAAGGCCTTCTCGGCCTTCTCGCGAAAGCTGCCGTCGAGGGCCTTCATCGAAAGGTCGTCCGTCATGAGCAGGCCGTCGAAGCCGATGAGGCCACGGATCACCTGGCCGATGACGGCGCTGGACTGGGTCGCGGGGTGATGCGGATCGAGGGCTGCGTAGACCACATGGGCGCTCATCGCCATCGGCAGGTCGGCCAGGGCGCGGAAGGGCACGAAATCGTGCGAGGCTAGGCTGACGCCCTCGGCCTCGACCACGGGCAGGTCCTTGTGGCTATCGCAGGCGGCGCGACCGTGACCGGGAATGTGCTTGATCACCGGAAGGACCCCGCCTTCCATCAACCCTTCGGCCACCGCCCGTCCGAGAGCGATGACAATGTGCGGATCGGTGCCGTAGGCGCGATCGCCGATGATGTCATGAGCTCCCGCCACCGGCACGTCGAGGACGGGCGCGCAATCGACGTTGATTCCCACCGCGGCGAGATCATGCGCCATGAGCCGCGCGCCGAGGCGCGCCATGGCGGTGCCCGATCCATTGAGGCGGCCGAAACGGGCGCCGGCCGGATAAGACGGCCAGTGCGGCGGTCCCATGCGCTGCACCCGTCCGCCTTCCTGGTCGATCAGAATCGGCGTATCGGCCCGGCCCGTCGTAGCGCGCAGCGCATCGGTCAGCGCCCTCACCTCGTCCGGCGAGCCGATATTGCGCTTGAACAGGATGAAGCCCCAGGGCTGCGCGTCGCGAAAGAACGCGGCCTCCTCGTCCGAGAGAGTCCGGCCGGCACAGCCGAGGATCAGGGCGCGAGTTGTCATGGGATGTGCTGCTCGGCTTGATGATGGACGGACTGTCCGAGGGGCATCCGTCCCTGCACTTCACGATGGCGGCTCCGCCCGCGCTGGCGGTACTCGAACGAGGCGTCACGGACCCGCGACAAGCCGGCACTGTCTCTCGCCGTCTTCGCGGCACTCGCCTGAGCGCCGCCGTGACCCTCAGTTCCCGAGGCTCAGTTCTTGGCGACGAAGCACTGGCCGCCGGCGCCCTGCAACTCGGTGCAGAGGGTGGTCGCCTCGGCCTTGGCCAGGGGCCCGACGCGAACGCGGTAGATCGTCTTGCCGCTGACCTCGGCCTGACGGATCAGGGCGGGCTTGCCAGAGAGCTGGCTGAACTTGCTCTGCATCTGCTTGAACGCGGCCTGCGCTTCGGCTTCGCTGGTGCGTACGCCGAGCTGGACCGAGTAACCGCTCACGGGTGCGGTGGAGGCCGAGGCGGCGGGCGCAGGCGTCGGCAGGGCGGAGGTCGCGTCGGGGGCGACGGCGGCTACCCGCTGCGGGGCCTTCGCGCGAGAGGCGGAAGCGGTCGGCTCGGGGGCCGAAGCTTCCTCGGTGGGAGCGGGCGTCATCGCCGGCAGCTTCCCGACGCGTGAATGCATCGAGGCATTGGTCGAACCACCGCCATCACCCGGAAGGGTCATGGTGGGGATCACCGATTGGGCGACGGGCGCTTCGCGCTGAGGCGGCGGCGGAGGCGTATCCGGCTTCACCGACACGGTCCGCACCCGGCGAGGCTCGCCGAGGGTTTCGGTGAGGGGACCCGTATTGCCGCCCTGCTGTCCGGTGGACGGCGTGGCGCCGCCCTCCCCGGCGCGCTGGGCCGAGCGGGCGGCCTGCGCCACGTCGACCGGCTGCTCCTCGCGGTTGACGATGTGGATCTGGTCGTCCTTGGCGTTACGGTCGTAGATCCGCTTGTTCTGGTCGGGGATCTCGACGCCGTCCGCTTTCTGCGGTGCGATCTTCAGCGGAGCCTTGTCGGCGAGGATCGTCGGCACGGTGCCGTCGCTGTGGCTCGAATTCATGCTGCGCCAGGTGAGCGCACCGGTGACGCAGACCACCAGCACGCCGAGGCCGGCGCCCACGGAAACGAGGCGGCTGCGCTGGCGGGGCCGCTCGGCCGCGCGATTGAGGCGGTCGTCCTGCTCCGGCGCGTAAGCCTCGGACCCGTGCGGATCCTGAGGACCGGCGACATAGGCACTGTGGTCGACGGAGGCGAGATACTGATCGAACGCGTCGGCCGGATGTGCCGAGTGTGCGGCCTGCGGCTCGGGCTCGACCTGATGCTGGGCATGCTGCGCGTATCCCGAAGGCGCGGCGGCGTAGCCTGCGGGAGCCGCCGGTGCCTCGTCGTGGAAGCTCGGTTCCCTGCGTCCTCCCTGGGCTCGCGGCTCGGCGGTGGCACGGGAATCACGCGCTTCCAGCAACGCGCGGAAAGGATCGTCCTGGCCGACGATGCGGGCGAGTTCGGCCAACGGATCGGGCTTGGCCGCAGGCTGGGCCTGCGACTGGGGCGGCGTCGTGGGCTGCAAGTCACGCGCGAAGGCGTCGAAATCGACAGGCGCTCGCGAAGCGTTCGTCGTCATGGCAGCATTCCTCTTCACGCCGAGATCACCTCACCGCATTTCATCCGGCGCGGTGACACCCAAGACCGTGAGGCCGGAGGCGACGACGCCCCTCAAAGCCTCCACGAGGGCCAGTCTTGCCCGTGTCGAGTTTCGGTCGTTTGGATTAATAAACCGTAATTGCGGCAGGTCTTTGCCTTTGTTCCAGAAACCATGCAGGGAACTTGCGAGCTCGTAGAGGTAGAATGCCACACGATGTGGCTCGTGCGCCGCAGCCGCCGCTTCGATCACCCGGGGGTACTGGGCGATCAACCGCATGATCTCGATTTCCGCGGAATCGGCAAGGAGCGTCAGGTCCGCGTCGGCTAGGCCGGCGACGGAAAAATCCTCGTCCGGCATGGCCTCGCCTGCCTGCCGGAACACCGAGGCGCAGCGGGCATGGGCGTACTGGACGTAGAAGACCGGGTTGTCCTTGGATTGCTCCACCACCTTGGCGAGGTCGAAATCTAGGGTCGCGTCGTTCTTGCGGTAGAGCATCATGAAACGGATCGCGTCGCGGCCGACTTCGTCGACCACCTCGGCGAGGGTGATGAACTCGCCCGCGCGCTTCGACATCTTCACCGGCTCGCCGGCCCGCAGGAGACGCACGAGCTGGCACAGCTTGACGTCGAGAGTGGCGTGGCCGTCGCTCACCGCCTTCACCGCCGCCTGCATGCGCTTGACGTAGCCGCCGTGATCGGCCCCGAGGACGTCGATCAGGTCGGTGGCGCCGCGCCGGATCTTGTCGCGGTGATAGGCGATGTCGGAGGCGAAATAGGTGAACGAGCCGTCCGATTTCAGCAGCGGCCGGTCAACGTCGTCGCCGAACTCCACCGTGCGGAACAGGGTTTGCTCGCGGTCCTCCCAATCCTCGGGAAGCTGGCCCTTCGGCGGCGGAAGCCGACCCTCGTAGACGAGACCTTTTGCGCGGAGTTCCGCCAGGAGGACGGGCACCGCCTCCTTCAGCGTGGCCTCGGAGAAGAACACGTCATGGTGGATGCCGAGCCGGGCGAGATCGCCCCGGATCAGGTCCATCATCGCGGCGATGGCATCCGCCCGTACCTGCGGCAGCCAGTCGGATTCCGGCGCGTCGAGGAGCGCGCGTCCGTGCTTCTCGGCGAGCGCCTTGCCCACCGGCACGAGATAGTCGCCGGGATAGAGGCCTTCGGGCACAGGGCCGACCTCTTCGCCCAGGGCCTCGCGGTAGCGCAGGAACGCGGACCGGGCGAGCACGTCGACCTGCGCGCCGGCATCGTTGATGTAGTACTCGCGCGTCACGTCGCGGCCGGCCGCCACGAGCAGGTTCGCCAGCGCGTCGCCGAATACCGCCCCGCGACCATGGCCCACATGCATCGGTCCGGTGGGGTTGGCCGAGACGTATTCGATGTTGACCTTGCCGCCGCCCATCCGGGCGCGGCCGTACTCGGTGCCCTCGCCGAGCGCGGCACGCACGACCTCGTGATAGGTCTCGGGCGTCAGGCGCAGGTTGATGAAGCCCGGTCCGGCCACGCTCGCCTCGACCACGCGGGGATCCTGCCGAAGCTCCGCCGCCAGCGCTTCGCCGAGCGCCTTCGGATTGGTCCGGGCCTCCTTGGCGAGGACCAGGGCCGCATTGGTGGCGAGGTCGCCGTGCGTGGCGTCGCGCGGCGGCTCGACCACCACGCGGGAGAGATCGAGCCCCTCGGGCAGCGTCCCGGACCGGGTCAGGCTCTCGAGCGCTTCGCGCACGCGCGCCTCGAAGGTGGCGAAGATGTTCATGGGATATCTATTCCGCTCGCGCCATGCCGCATCGTCACGACGGCTTGCGCCTCAATGCGGCGGCATACCAACGCGGGGGGCAGGTGTCACGGGAGGCAGGTGTCACGGGAGGCCGCCCATCGCACTTCCTGGCTCCTCATCGACCCGGCGCTTCACGAGGCGTCGCCAAACTCCCGTCACGGCCGGATCTCGCTCAGCTCAAAACGGCACATCGGACGTTCCGTGAGGGACATTCAGAACCAGGCGCGCCAAGCTTCCCAGTCGGACACGGCGCTGGCCAGAGCCGCGTAGCCTTTGGCATTGGGGTGCGTTCCGTCCCCCGCTGCAGCCTCGCTGGTCCATGCGTCGGATTCTGTCGCCATGCCGAAGACCGGCAGGAACGGGACATCGAGTCGGGCGCAAAGAGGAGTGATGTCGCGCGACAGAGCCTGAATTCGCGCATCCGTCGCTGGATCGTCGCAGACGGGAAGCGGACCGATCATCAGGGTTCTTCGCCAACCGGCGGCGTCTCCGAGAATCCTCTCCGCCGTGTCGAGGGAGCGGTCATGAGGGACGCGGATTCGGCCATCGACGCGCGTGCAGTCGTTTGCGCCGAACGAAAAGACAAGCCGGCCGTCCAGCCCCTCGGGCAGCCGGGCTTCGGCCTCGCTTCTCCAGCGGCGGTGGATGTCGAGGCTGGTGTCGCGGCGAATTCCCAGATTGTAATACGTGACGTCCCAGCCGGCGCGGCGGGCCGCGGCACAGAGACGGCCCGTCCATCCGAGACAGGTGTCGTCACCGACCCCGTTCACGAAACTGTCGCCGATGAAGCAGATGCGCATGAATCGTCCCGAAATCTCGGCCGCTATCCTTCCGCCAGCGGCAGGCCCCGGCTCTCCGGGCTCCAGTGCAGGTCCGGCGTCGTCGCGAACAGGCGCTTGTGGGCGAGCACGGCGTAAGTGTCGGTCATGCCGGCGATGTAGTCGGCGACCCGGCGGGCGATGCGCCCCTCCCCTGCGCCATCGAGCCCGACCCGCCATTCCTCGGGCATGGCTGCCGGGTTCGCCGTGAAGGCGCCGAACAGATCCGCGACGATGATGTCGGCCTGCGCCCGCACCGCCAGCACGCTCGGGTGGCGGTACATCCGCGCGTAGAGGAAGCGCTTGATCGTCGTGTCCGCCTCCGCCAGTGCCGGTGAGAAGGCGACGACCGGTGCCGATGCCCCACGAATGTCCTCTACCGACATCGGCGCCAGGACCTCGATCCGGCGCGTGCTCTCCGCGATCACGTCCTCGACGAAGCGAGTAATGACGCGACGCGCCAGTTCGTGGATCTTTCGCGAGGGTTCCAGCCCGGGATGCAGAGCGTCGATCTCCTCCATCAGCCTGGCGAGGAACGGCACCTCTTGAAGGTCGGAGAGTTCGAACAGACCGGCGCGCAGGCCGTCATCGAGGTCGTGGCTGTCATAGGCGATGTCGTCGGCCAGCGCCGCCGCCTGCGCTTCCGGTCCGGCGAAGCGGCCGAGTTCGAGACCGTGAACGGCGTCGTATTCGAGGATCGCGGCGGGAATCCCCCGTTCGGCCCAGCGCGCGGTCGGAGTCTCCCTCGGGCGTCAGCAGAGGCCCGTTGTGCTTGACGAGGCCCTCCAGGGTCTCCCAGGCGAGATTGAGCCCGTCGAATCTGGCATAGCGCCGCTCGAGCCGGGTCACGATGCGCAGCGCCTGGGCGTTGTGGTCGAACCCGCCATGGCCTTTCGTCAGCGCATCGAGGGCGTCCTCGCCGGTATGCCCGAAACAGGTGTGGCCGAGGTCGTGGGACAGCGCCAGCGCCTCCGCGAGATCCTCGTCGAGGCCGAGGGCACGGGCGAGGGCCCGTGCGATCTGGCTGACTTCGAGCGTATGGGTGAGGCGGGTCCGGTAATGGTCGCCCTCGTGATGGACGAAGACCTGGGTCTTGTGCTTCAGGCGCCGGAAGGCGGCCGAATGGATGATCCGGTCGCGGTCGCGCTGGAAGTCGCTGCGGGTGGGCGAGACCGCCTCCGGGATCAGCCGCCCACGCGTGGCTGCCGGATCGGTGGCGTAGCGCGCCCGCCAGCGTTCGCCCCTGTGCCGCACGTCACCTCCCGAACCCGTCATTTCGCTCAACGTTCCCGCTGCGCCACGCTCCTACCGCGTTGCAGCGCGTCTCTACGGCGCATATCTTGTGTGGGCTAGCGCTTCTGGCAATCGACGAGAACCCAAGAGCATCACGATGGCCGACATCACCCTGACCCCCCGCGCGGCCAAGCGCATCAACGAGATCATGGGGACCGAGCCTCCCGGTGCGTCCCTGCGGATCAGCGTCAATGGTGGCGGCTGCTCGGGCTTCTCCTATGCCTTCGACATCGAGCGCTCCCGCGCCGATGACGACATGGTGATCGAACGGGATGGCGCGACCGTCCTCGTCGACCCCGTGTCCCTCGAATACATGAGCGGTTCGACCATCGATTTCGCCAACGACCTCATCGGCCAGTCCTTCAAGATCGAGAACCCTCAGGTCACGGCCTCCTGCGGCTGCGGTACGTCGTTCTCGCTCTGAGCCATCGTCTTTCCGTCACATCGCGGCGTGCGGCAGCGCGATTGCCTCGCCGCGGAAACTGCGGCACGGATGCGGTTCGGCGCGGCACCGTTGCACGAAGCGCCTTTTCCGCAGCGCCCCGGATCTGCTCATGAACGTCCCACAAGGCCGTCCCTTCCTCATGCGGGCGGCCGGCCTTTCGGTCTGTGCCCTCCTTGCCCTTGGCGGAGGTGGCCCGATGGGCCCATTGCCGGCCACGGCTCAGGAGGCGGCGTCCGCCGTGCAGGACGTCACGCTCCAGAACGTGACGATGACGTTCGGTGGTACGACCCTCACCGCACCGCAGGTCATCGTCAGCGGTACGCGTCTGACGAAGGACGATCTGCTCGCTCTCCTGAAATCCGGCCCCGAGCCTCTGGCCGCGCGTCTGGCCAAGTTCGATGCTGCCAGCATCGTGATCCCGGAGCTTCGTTCCGAGACCCGGATCGGTACCAAGGCCCAGACAGCGACCTATCGCGACGTGACGGCCAAGGACGTGCGCGGCGGCCGTATCGCCCAGGCGAGTGCCGCTGGGGTGACGGCGGCGGAGGATGGGGGTGAGGCGAGACACAGCGCCAGTTACGGCCGCATCGACATGAAGGACGTCGATCTCGCCGCGATGGCGCGGCTTTACGGCGAGGCAGGCGACGCCAAGAGCCCGATGCTCCGGATCTACGGCAATTTCTCGGCCGCCGACATTGTGATGGAGGCCGAGGGCACTCTGTTGAAGATCGCCCGTCTCGAGGGTAGCGACGTCAGCGGCCGACAGATTCCCGCGACATGGATGGGCGCGCTGGAGGCGATGTCCCGTGTGGACCCGACACAGCCCGCCTCCGCCGACAAGGCGCGGATCCTCGGAACCGTGGCGGACCTGATGGACGGGTTCTCCGTCGGCTCGTTCCACGCCAGCGGGCTCACGGTCAATCAGACCCATGACGGTGAACCCATGGCGATGACCATGGGACGCATGGCCTTCACCTCCGGAAACCTGACCTTCGAGGATCTCGGCTTCACGGCGGGCGAAGCCAGTGGCAAGCTCTCGCGTATGTCCTTCGCGGGCTTCTCCTTCGCTCCGACCGTGGCGGCCATGCGGAAGCTCTCGGCTCAGGCCGGAGAGCCGACCGAGGCGGATTTGCGGCAGATGACGCCGGTGCTCGGCACCCTGGCAGTGAAGGACCTGCGCCTCGACCTGCCGCCGGACGGGGCACCCGCGGCGCCGAAGCCCCCCGGCAATTCTGCTGGCAAGCCCGCTGCTGCTCCCGCGCTCCCCCCCGTCGCGGCGGCTCCCACGCAGATCGGCCTGCGTGACGGTGCCTTCGCCTTCGGGCCGCTGCGCGACGGCCTGCCGACCACCGGCCGGGCCACCCTCTCGGGACTCACCCTGCCCGCTACGGCGGTGGCCGGAATTCCGGGGCTCGGCTCCCTCGGCGCTTACGGCTATCGCGACCTCGACCTGAACGTCGTCGCCGACACGGCCTGGAACGAGGCCGCCAAGGAACTCTCCTTCAGCGAGGTGTCGGTGTCGGGCAAGGACATGGGCAGCGTGAAGGTCAACGGCATCCTGGGCGGTATCGGCCCGGCGGTGTTCGACCCGGATCCGAGCGTCTCGACCTTCGCCATGCTGGGGGCGACTGCCAAGACCCTCGACCTGCGGATCGAGAATAGCGGCCTGTTCGAGCGCTTCATCGCTTCGCAGTCGAAGAGCCTGAGCCTCAAGCCGGAGGAACTGACCCAGGAATACGTGACCGCGACCACGTTCGGCGTTCCGGCGATCCTCGGCAATTCCGCCGGCGCCAAGGCCATCGGCGCGGCTCTGGGCCAGTTCGTGACCCGGCCGGGTACGTTTCTCCTCAGCGCCAAGGCAAAGAATGCCGGTGGCATCGGCATGCTCGAATTCAGCGCGGCCCCGACGCCGGGTGCCGTGCTCGACAGGTTGGACGTCAGCGCGAAGGCGAATTGAGGACGGGCGAGCCGCGCCTGCAGCTTCCCCTCCCCCGTCGCGGGGTGGGGAAACACGAGGCGTGGATCAATCCAGCGCGCGCACCACGATCCGCCCACCCTGGGCCGAGAGGGCCAGGCGGCCTGCCTTGAGGGCAAGCGCCTTCTCGCCGAACAGCGTCCGGCGCCAACCCTGCAGCACCGCGATGTCGGCTTCGTCGTCTTCCGCGATGGCTTCGAGGTCATCCATCGTGGCGACGATCTTGGGCGCCACGTCCTCGGCCTCGCAGACCGCCTTGAGCAGCACCTTCAGCAATTCGACCACCGCGCCGTTGCCGCCCCGGCCCCGGCTGCGCTCGGGCAAGGCGATCTCGGAGAGATCACGCTGAAAGCCGCGCTCCACGGCGGCCAGGATGTCGGCTCCGGTGCGCGAGCGTTCGAAACCCGCCGGGATCGAGCGGAGGCGTCCCAGGGCCTCGACGCTGCGAGGCGCGGAGGTGGCGATGTCGATCACCGCCTCGTCCTTGAGGATTCGCCCGCGCGGCACGTTGCGGGTCTGGGCCTCGCGTTCGCGCCAGGCCGCCACCTCGGCCAGAACCGCGATTTCGCGCGGCTTGCGCATGCGGCCGGAGAGCCGGCGCCAGGCCTGGGCCGGGTCGGCCTTGTAGGTTTCCGGCGAGGTCAGGACGCTCATCTCCTCGTCGAGCCACTCGCCGCGATCGGTGGAGAGAAGCTTGCCGGCCAGCACCTCGTAGATCGTCACGAGATGGGTCACGTCGGAGAGGGCGTAGCTCGACTGGGCGTCCGAGAGCGGACGGCGCGACCAGTCGGTGAAGCGGGACGACTTGTCGATCTTGGCCTTGGCGACGTCGTTGACCAGCTGCTCGTAGGAGACCGAGTCGCCGTAGCCGCAGACCATGGCGGCGACCTGCGTATCGAAGAACGGCTGCGGCAGCAGCCCGCCGAGCAGCCAGATGATCTCGAGATCCTGGCGTGCCGAGTGGAACACCTTGACCACGCTCTCGTCGGCCATCAGCGCGAAGAATGGCGCGAGGTCGATATCGGGAGACAACGGGTCGACGAGCACGCCCGACCCGTCCGGCCCCGCCATCTGGATGAGGCAGAGCTTGGGGTAGTAGGTCGTCTCCCGCATGAACTCCGTGTCGACGGTAACGAACGGCTGTCCGGCGAAACGGCTGCAAGCCTTGGCGAGGGCCGGCGTGGTAGCTATGAGGTCCATGAGAGCCGGCTATATCGGAGGTTGACGCGTGAGGCGAGATCGTATCTCGCGCCGCGCGCGCCTATCCCCGACATCCCGTGCTGCACTTGCCTCGTCAGGCGGCACGCTTGCGGGACCGGTTCCGGCGAGCGAGGCTGCGCACCAGTTCGGCACGCTCGCGCCTCTGGGCCTCGGCACGGGCGAGAAGCCAGTCGAGGATGCCGGCATTCATCCGGGGGCCGCCTTCCTCGGACAGGCGCCGGATCCGGTCCACCCGAAAGCCGCGATAGCCGCCGCGTGCGCGGTCGATACCGCCCAGCAGCGTCCGGCCGGGTCCGAGCCTCAACTCTCGCGCGCTCAGGCTCCGCGTGCTCCAGAGGCCACGGGAATCCTCGTAGACGATCTCGTAGCGACCTTCGAGCGGCAGAACCTGCCACGCGCCGGGCTTGTGTTCGCCCTGTTCGGCAGTCTTCCGGCGTTCGGCAGGAGCGGCGGCAGCCGCGTTCAGAATATCGAAAAATGCGTTTGCATTCATGGAGCTGATATGGGGATTCACCCTCGTTTCCGAAAGGTCCCGCCCTCGTCTCCAGGGCCTCGACGATGCCCGTTCCGGGCTCGTCCCCGCTCCCGCCTACGGGCTCCGCCGCGTGGCGTAAGATCGCCTTCGCCTTGACTTGCCCGCCCTCGCGTGAATGGTGCGCCGCTCAATCTGAAGAGCCCGTCATGCACCGTTATCGTACCCATACCTGCGGGGCGCTCCGCCCGTCCGACGTCGGCGAGACCGTTCGCCTTTCCGGCTGGTGCCATCGCATCCGCGATCATGGCGGCGTGCTCTTCATCGATCTGCGCGACCATTACGGTCGCACCCAATGCGTGGTCGACTCCGATTCGAAGGCGTTCAAGACCGCTAACCTCGCCCGCTCGGAATGGGTGATCCGCATCGACGGCCGCGTGCGCACGCGCCCTGCGGGAACCGAGAATGCCGACCTGCCCACCGGAACGGTGGAGGTCTATATCGACGACATCGAGGTTCTCGGCCCCGCCGGCGAATTGCCGGTGCCGGTCTTCGGCGACCAGGAATACCCGGAGGAGACGCGGCTCAAGTATCGCTTCCTCGATCTTCGCCGTGACAAGCTGCACGCCAACATCATGAAGCGCGGCGCGATCATCGATTCGCTCCGCCGCCGCATGCGCGAGGGCGGCTTCTTCGAGTTCCAGACACCCATCCTCACCGCCTCCAGCCCGGAAGGCGCGCGTGACTATCTGGTGCCGTCCCGCGTGCACCCTGGCAAGTTCTACGCGCTGCCGCAGGCGCCGCAGCAGTTCAAGCAGCTGACGATGATCGCCGGCTTCGACCGCTACTTTCAGATCGCACCGTGTTTTCGCGATGAGGATGCCCGCGCCGATCGCTCGCCGGGCGAGTTCTACCAGCTCGACATCGAGATGAGCTTCGTCACCCAGGAGGACGTGTTCCAGTCGGTGGAGCCGGTCCTGCGCGACGTCTTCAAGGAATTCGCCGAAGGCAAGCGGGTCACCGAGACCTTCCCGCGCATCCCCTATGCCGAGGCGATGCTGAAATACGGCGTCGACAAGCCCGATCTTCGCAATCCGCTGATCATCGCCGACGTGACGGACGAATTCGCTCGCGACGAGGTCGAGTTCAAGGCCTTCAAGGGCGTGATCAAGTCCGGCGGGGTCGTTCGCGCCATCCCGGCGACGGGGGCGGCGACGCAGTCGCGCTCGTTCTTCGACAAGCTCAACGACTTCGCCCGCGCCGAGGGCGCGCCGGGCCTCGGCTACATCATCTTCGAGGACGACAACGGCACTGTCACCGGCAAGGGCCCGATCGCCAAGTTCATCCCTTCGGAGATCCAGGCCCTCATCCGCGAAAAGACCGGCACGAAGGCCGGCGACGCCGTGTTCTTCTCCGCCGGCACCGAGGCGAAGGCCGCGGCTCTGGCCGGTAAGGCCCGCATCCGCATCGCGGACGAGCTGAACCTCTCCGACAAGGATCAGTACGCGTTCTGCTGGATCACCGACTTCCCGATGTACGAGTGGAACGAGGACGAGAAGCGGATCGACTTCTCCCACAACCCGTTCTCGATGCCGAATTTCGACCGCGAGGAGTTCCTCGCCCTCGATCCGAGCGAGTCCGAGAAGATCCTCGGCATCAAGGCGTTCCAGTACGACATCGTCTGCAACGGCACGGAGCTGTCCTCCGGCGCGATCCGTAACCACCGCCCCGAGGTGATGGAGAAGGCCTTCGGTCTGGCCGGTTACGGCCAGGAGGTGCTGGAGGAGAAGTTCGGCGGCATGCTCAATGCCCTGAAACTCGGCGCCCCGCCGCACGGCGGCATCGCACCGGGAATCGACCGCATCGTCATGCTGCTCTGCGGCGAGCAGAACCTGCGTGAGGTGGTGCTGTTCCCGATGAACCAGCGCGCCGAGGATCTGATGATGGGGGCCCCTGCCGAGGCGACTCCGAAGCAGCTGCGCGAGCTCCACATCCGTCTCAACCTGCCGGAGAAGCAGGGCTGAGGAACCTCTGCGCGTCCGGCCACGATGCCTTCCCTCGTCGCCATCGTCGTCGCCCATGACAGCGCCCATGCGCTTCCGTCGTGCCTCGCGGCCCTGGCGGCGGAGCATGTGCCTGCCGTCGTGGTCGACAATGCGAGCCGTGATGCCTCGGCGAGCGTCGCCGAGGCGGCCGGCGCAAAAGTGGTCCGCAACCTCCGCAACGAGGGCTACGGTCGGGCCAATACCATCGGGATCCGGGCCGCCGAGCGCGCCGAGCGCGTGCTCATTCTCAACCCGGACATCGTGGTTCAGGCAGGAGCGGTCGATGCCCTGCTGCGGGCCGCCGCCGCGTATCCCGATGCGGGGCTGCTGGCGCCGCGCCTGATGGAGCCGGACGGGCGCTTCTTCTACCAGCCGCGCTCGCTGCTCGCGCCCTATCTGACCAATCCGCCGGGCAACCGCGCCTTGCCCGAGGGCGATGCCTGTGCGCCCTTCCTGTCGGGCGCCTGCCTGATGATCCGGCGCGACCTGTTCCTCGACCTGGGTGGGTTCGACCCGAACATCTTCCTGTTCTATGAAGATGACGACTTGTGTCGCCGGGTCGCCGATGCCGGTCGCTCCCTGGTCCATGTTCACGGGGCGGTCGCCCTGCATGGGCGTGGGCGTTCATCCGCGTCTGAGCCGGGCCGGGTCTTCCGCACCCGCTGGCACCAGGCCTGGTCACGGGCCTACGTTTCACGCAAATATGGTCTGCCCGATCCGAGCTCCCGGATGCTTGCCGTGAACGCCCCGAAGGCGGCTTTGGCCTCCTTGAGCTTCCGCCGGCAATTGCTCGAACGCTATGCCGGTTCGGCCGCGGGCGCCCTCGCCGCTATCCGTGGCCGCACGGCTCTCGCGCAGGAAGGGCTGGCATGACCCTGCTCAATCCAACGGACGCCCTGGCCCGCGCCGTGGCCGGCGTCGCGTCACATGGCTTCCTGATTGTCGCCCGCAACACGCGCGGCGACAGCGTCTATCTCAAGCCGGAGGGCAGCGTCTTCGCCCTGCGCGTCTCGAACCATGCGCGAACCCCGAAGCAGCGGGCGAACCATCCGGATTCGGTGACGAGCCTCGTCATCCGCCAGCCGAAGACAGAAAGTCAGATCGACGCTCTGGTGACGGAGGCCCTGCGGAATTACGCGGGAGAATACCGGAAGCGGGAGGGCTAAGGCCCGCCGGATCGCGGTGAAGGTTCCGCGATCAGGGAGCCGGTGCCGTTCCCATTGGACACGGCGTCGGGTTGACCGCCTTCAGCCTTCCGCTGCGTCGTCCCGGAAATAGGGCTCCACCGGGCCCTTCAGCTTCACCGTCATCGGGTTGCCGGCCCGATCCAGGGTCTTGCCGGCCGACAGGCGGACCCAGCCCTCGCTGACGCAGTATTCCTCGACATTGGTTTTCTCGACGCCCTTGAAACGGATGCCGATGCCGCGTTCGAGGATGGCCTCGTTGTAGAACGGGCTGTTGGGGTTCACCGCGAGGCGGTCGGGAGGCGTGTCGGACATCGTCTGTGCCTTGAAGTCGATCGATCGTCAGTGTGGGTATGAAACAGTCCGGGTAAGGGATTCAGGCGGCGCCCGCAACGCCGGCCGCCCGCGCCGCGCGCGCGGCCGCGATCAACTCGGCGACACGATCGCTCTGGAGCAGCGGCACGAGCGGGCGGATCGTTGCGGGATCGAGCTCCCACCAAGCCGTCTCCAACAGGCCCGCCACCAGACCCGGATCGAAGCGGGAGCGCACCACCCGGCCGGGATTGCCGACGACCACCGCATAGGGCGGCACGTCGCGGGAGACGACGGCATGGGCCCCGATCACCGCTCCATGTCCGATGGTGACGCCCGACAGGATCAGGCAACCGGAGCCGAGCCAGACGTCGCTGCCGATCGTCACGTCGCCGCGTGATGCCTGGTCATCGACCGACGCGTCCACCCCCGGCCACAGCCCCGCCATGGCCGCGAAAGGATAGGTGGTCGCCCAGTCGAGGCGATGCCCGCCCCCGAGAAGGATCTCGACCTTGTCGGCGATGGAACAATACCGCCCGATCGTAAGGTGCCGCCCAGCTTCCGGGAACCGCACTTTGGGACGGCCATAGGAGTATTCCCCGATGGAGAAACCGTAAGTTTTCACCAATTTCTCGAGGTGGATTCGGGTTTGGTTGTGCGGGTTGCGCCCACTCCGCAGGCGGTGCAACAGGGACGTCAACCAACGCATCCCGACGTCCGGCGGGAGAGTCCGGCGGAGCCGAAAAGGCCCGTCAGTGAGGGAGTGAGGCTCATGGGCGACAATATGTCTGACGATCTCAAGTCCGGAGCCCTCGTCTACCATCGTCTACCCCGGCCCGGAAAGCTCGAGATCCAGGCGACGAAGCCGCTGGGCAACCAGCGAGATCTGGCGCTGGCCTACTCGCCCGGCGTCGCCGCCGCCTGCATGGCGATCTACGAGGATCCGCAGGAGGCGGCCAACCTCACCATCCGCCAGAACCTGGTCGCCGTGCTGACCAACGGGACCGCCGTGCTCGGCCTCGGCAATATCGGCCCGCTGGCCTCGAAGCCGGTGATGGAGGGCAAGGCCGTCCTGTTCAAGAAGTTCGCCGATATCGACGTGTTCGATATCGAGGTCGACCAGACCGACGTGTCGAAGCTCGTGGACGTGGTCTGCTCCCTCGAGCCGACCTTCGGCGGCATCAACCTCGAGGACATCAAGGCTCCCGAGTGTTTCGAGGTCGAGGAGCAGTGTCGGGCGCGGATGAACATCCCCGTCTTCCACGACGACCAGCACGGCACGGCGATCATCGTCGCGGCGGGTGTGCTCAACGCCCTCGAACTCGCCGGCAAGCAGCTTCCGGATGTCCGGATCGTGACCTCGGGCGCGGGCGCGGCGGCTTTGGCCTGCCTGAACTTGCTCGTGTCGCTCGGGGCCCGTGTCGAGAACATCACGGTCACCGACATCAAGGGCGTGGTCTACAAGGGCCGCACCGAGTTGATGGATCGCTGGAAGGACGTCTACGCGCAGGAGACCGAGGCCCGGACCCTGGCCGAGGTCATTCCGGGTGCCGACGTGTTCATCGGCCTCTCGGCCGGTGGCGTGCTGAAGCCCGAATACCTGGAGAAGATGGCCGAGAAGCCGCTGATCATGGCGCTGGCCAACCCCTACCCTGAGATCATGCCGGACCTTGCGCAGGAGAAGCGCCCCGACGCGATGATCTGCACCGGGCGTTCGGACTTCCCCAATCAGGTCAACAACGTCCTCTGCTTCCCCTACATCTTCCGGGGCGCCCTCGATGTCGGCGCCACCTCGATCAACGAGGAAATGAAGCAGGCCGCCGTAAAGGCCATCGCGGCGCTCGCTCGCGAGACCCCGTCCGACGTGGTCGCCCGCGCCTATGGCGGCGAGGCCCGGCCCTTCGGCCGGCATTCGCTGATCCCGAGCCCGTTCGATCCGCGCCTGATCCTGCGGATCGCGCCGGCCGTGGCCAAGGCCGCGATGGATTCCGGCGTCGCCGGCCGTCCGCTCGAGAACATCCAGGCCTATGCCGACAGCCTCGACCGGTTCGTCCACCGCTCGGGCTTCATCATGAAGCCGATCTTCTCCAAGGCCAAGGAAGCGCCCAAGCGCGTCATCTACGCCGAAGGCGAGGATGAGCGTGTGCTCCGCGCCGCCCAGGCCATCGTCGAGGATCAGGTGGCGCGGCCCATTCTGGTCGGCCGCCCGCGTGTCATCGAGACCCGGATCAAGCGCTTCGGGCTCTCGATCAAGCAGGGCACCGATTTCGACCTGATCGATCCCGAAGACGATCCGCGCTACCGGGACTATGTCGCCACCTATCTCGAGGCGGCGGGCCGGCGCGGCATCACCCCGGACGCCGCCCGCACCCTGGTGCGGACGAATTCCACGGTGATCGGTGCGGTCGCCGTGCGCCGGGGCGAGGCGGATGCGCTGATCTGCGGCCTGGAGGGCCGGTTCGAGACACGTCTGCGGGTGATCCGCGACGTGATCGGTCTCGCGCCGGGCGTGCTCGACTTTGCCGCCATGAGCCTCGTCATCACGAAGAAGGGCGCGTTCTTCCTGGCCGATACCCATGTCCGTCCGGATCCGACCGCCGAGGAAATCGCCGATGTCGCGGTGGCCTGCGCCGGGCATGTCTCGCGGTTCGGCATGACGCCGAAGATCGCTCTTCTGAGCCATTCGGATTTCGGCCAGTCCGATTCCCGCTCGGCCATCAAGATGCGCACCGCGCTGGGCCTGATCCAGGCTCGCAAGCCCGAACTTCAGGTGGATGGCGAGATGCAGGCCGATAGTGCCCTGTCCGACCTGATCCGCGACCGGGTGCTGCCGGGTTCACCCCTCAAGGGTGCGGCCAACGTGCTGATCTTCCCCAATCTCGATGCGGCCAACATCGCCTTCCAGTTCTCGAAGGTTCTCGCCGATGCTCTCCCGGTGGGGCCGCTCCTGATCGGACCGGCGAAGCCCGCTCACATCCTGTCGCCCTCCGTGACGGCGAGGGGCATCGTCAACGTCACGGCTGCAGCGGTGGTGGAAGCGCAAGCGACCTCCGTGGAATCGAGGGCGGCCGCGGCCGAGCCGGGAGTGACCCCGCTCTCGGAATAGGACGCCCTGGCCGGTCGTCTCGAACCTTCCGGCATCGTCATCGCAAAGGCCCCCGGATCGAATGGTCCGGGGGCCTTTTTGTCGTGTCCCTGTCGCTTGGGGATAGAATCAGGCTTGTCGCTCGCCGTAGGCGATGGCCGGGCCCATGGCGCCGAAGCAGCCGCCCAATCCGGAGGAAACTCCTTGGCCGACGGATTGCATACAGGACTCAGGACGAGCCTTCCCATCGGAGAAGTCCATGTGCCTCGGTGACGATCCCAACTGCGCGCATTTCGCCGAACATCGGCAGCGGTTCCTCGGCGATCTCGCACCCGAGCGGCGTGCCTTTCTCAAGAGCGGATTCGTCGCGACTGGAGGTGCCGCGGCACTGGCCGCAGGCGGCTTGTCCCTCGTCGGCCCCGCCCTGGCGCAAGCCAGTGCCAAGGGCATCAAACAAACGGCGCATTACCACCTGCCGGCAACGGCCGAGACGGTGCATTGGGGTTATTTCTCGAAGCTGCTGAAGCCCCAAGTCGAGATCGCCTCCGGCGACTACGTCACGATCGAGACCCTGACCCACCACGCCAACGACGATGCCGAGCGCATGGTGACGGGAGATCCCGGTGCCGAGAGCGTATTCCTCTGGACCAAGGAGAAGAAGGGCGTGGCCCGCCGGGGCGCCGGACCGGAGACCGGCCCGCTCGGACCGGGCGGAGGGCTCGGCGTGCATATCTGCACTGGCCCGGTGGCGATCCGAGGCGCCGAGCCCGGCGATGTGCTGGAGGTCCGCATCCTCGACGTGGTGCCGCGCCCCTGCGCCAACCCCGCCTTCAAAGGGCGCAGCTTCGGCAGCAACGCCGCCGCCTGGTGGGGCTACCATTACAAGGACATGATCACCGGCGACCGGTCGCGCGAGGTCGTCACCATCTACGAGGTCGACGCTACCGGCGCGCGCGATTGGGCGAAGGCGGTCTACAATTTTCGCTGGCCCGGCGTCACCGATCCATTCGGCGTAGCGCATCCGACCATCGATTATCCAGGCATCCCCGTCGACCACACCAAGACACAGCGCAACTTCGACGTGCTTAAGGGCGTGCGCGTGCCGATCCGCCCGCATTTCGGCACGATGGGCCTCGCGCCCAAGGAAGCCGACATGGTGAACTCGATTCCACCGAGCTACACCGGCGGCAATATCGACAATTGGCGCATCGGCAAGGGCGCGACGATGTATTACCCGGTGGCAGTGCCGGGCGCCCTTTTCTCGGTGGGCGACCCGCATGCGAGCCAGGGCGATTCCGAGCTTTGCGGCACGGCCATCGAATGCTCGCTCACCGGCACGTTCCAGTTCATCCTGCACAAGAAGGCCGACTTGGCCGGTACCGCGCTCGAATCCCTCGATTTCCCGATGATCGAGACGTCAGAGGATTGGGTGCTGTCCGGCTTCAGTTACCCGAACTACCTCGCCGATCTCGGCCCTGAGGCGCAGAGCGAGATCTTCGCCAAATCCTCCATCGACCTCGCCATGCGCGACGCCTTCCGTAAGATGCGATCCTTCCTGATGCAGGCGAAGGGGCTCACCGAGGACGAGGCGATCTCGCTCATGTCCATCGCCGTCGATTTTGGCATCACCCAGGTGGTGGACGGCAATTGGGGCGTCCACGCCATCGTCAAGAAGTCGATCTTCGCGGACAGGCCGGCGTGAAGACACCGAGGCAGCGGCCGGAATTTCCGGTCGTCGCCTCGTGAAGACGACGGCAATGACGGAGGCTGCCCGTATTGGACCTCTCCGGGGGGGGTGACTAGGCCGTTCGGCCAGCTTGTGTCCCGACAGGGCTCCCCTGACAGGCCCGTTCGGCGCCGGCTCCCTTGCGACGCGATCGCCTGACCGCATCGGCATAGCGGAATTTCGGCTCCCACCACGGCGGCTGACTACATAATAGATTCTGATTTTGCCTACAAAGTATCTCTTAATCAAGATAAATCAATTAACAATTCTGTGTTTATGCTGGATCAGTTTGATACTCGATAGCAGAGCGTATCTTAGCATGGTATGGACTGGCGGAGTTGGCGGATTTTTTCGGCAAACTCGATCCCTCATCATGGATCGCCAAGGTGTATCGGCGGTCGAATTCGCCTTGATCGCACCCGTTCTGCTTCTGATGCTGGGGGCGTTCTTTACCGTCGCAATCTTTATACGGACCCACACCACAATCTCGACCTATGCGCGGGAGGCCGCACGTGGCGTGGCGGTGGGATACATGACCGCTGCGGAGGCAAAGCAGTTCGCTGAATCTCATTCTCTGGACGATCCCGGCGTCGTCGCAACGGCCAATATCGATCCCGCCACCAAAGGGGACGAAGCCGACCGGGATGTCGTCGTCACCATTGAGATCACTAAGGCCGAAATGGCCAAGATCACACCGTTCGGCGGTTTTTCGGCCGGCGTCACGTCGCGGGCCGTCATGCGGAGTCTGGCGGAATGATGAAACTCCGTCCCTCCCATATCCGCGCCTTTTCGGCAGGCCGCGGCGGAAACGTCGCCCTGATCTTTGCCTTCGTCCTACCGGTGATGGTGGGGGTCGGGGGGCTCGTCATCGATTTCGGAGCGGCGGTCCTCGAGAAGAATACTCTCATGACCAGCGCCGAGGCCGCGGCTCTCGCCACGGCCAGCTACATCGGGGCGGCGGACCGGAGCGCGGCCCTGGCGACGGCGCAGCTCTATGCGCGGCAGAACCGGCCGACCGTCGATCAACTCGTCACCAATGCCGATCTGGAGTTCGGAAAGTGGGAAAACGGCGCCTTCACCGTCGACGAGAACGCCAATGCCGTACGCGTCACGGCATCGCGAACGACGGCCAAGGGAAACAGTTCAAGACCTCGTTCGCGAAGCTCTTCAGCTCTGATTTCTGGGAGATCTCCGCGAGCGCGATCGCACTCGCCAATCCGATGTGCATCCTGATCCTCCATCCGGATCATTCCAATGCTTTCGACATCGATCCCGGAGCACAGATCGATGCGCCGGATTGTGGCGTGCAGGTCAACTCGAAGCATCATTCCGCGTTGGAGATCGGAAGCTCGTCTTACGTCAACGTCAGCAACATCCGCGTCGTCGGCGGGGTCGGCATGCACAGCACGGCAACTGTACGACCCGCTCCCATGATGGGAGCCGTACCGGTCGCAGATCCTTATGCGTCGCTGGCTCCTCCGGTCAACGAGACTTGCGGGGGTGCCAAGTTGATCAATAAAGATACGGCAGCAAAAACGATCGAACCAAGCTTTGCTTTCTGCAAAGGCTTAACGATCGACGATGCGTCTGTGACTTTATCACCAGGAGTCTATGTCATCAAGGGACCGCTCACGCTGAAGAACGGGGCTTCGATCAAAGGCAATGACGTAATCATCTATATGGATGGGCTGGGGAGCGATATCTTCTTCCACAGCAAGACGAGCTTCGAGCTGAAGGCCCCGACGACGGGACCTTACGCGGGGATCGTTCTCTGGTCGGACAAAAGAAATACCCACGATCACGATATCTACTCGAAGTTCGGTGCCTCGGCCGAAGGGACTATCTATGCCCCCAGCAGTCAGGTCGAGTTCGAGAACGACGTCGTATGGGAGGCTAATTGCATTCGTATCATCGTGTCCCGCCTCGAACTCGACAACGACTCGAAGTATCGCGCCTCGAATCCGAACGCGAATTGCAGCAACAACGTCTATAAGGGGACTACTCGCCTTGTGCGGTGACAGGTCTCGCACGTGAGCCCGCGCCGTTCACGGCCGTTGTCCTGAGAACCCCTCGTGTCGAGAGGCCTGCCCGGCGGCGCTTGTTTTCAAAACGTCAGGGACAGGCGATCCGCCCCTCCATCCCCAGAATCCGACCGAGACCGCGGACGCGGTTGAGGAGGCGGTCTCCGGGGAGCGCGGCCAGGTCCGCCGGCAGGGTCAGGGTCACCCGTCGATCGTCCAAGAGGAGGGGCAGGCGCGCCAGGGCTCCCTCCATCCCCGCCGAGACCGGGAAGGCGATGCGCAGGAGCGCGCCGAGGAGCCGGGCGCGCTCGAACAGGCGTGGTCCGGCGAGGCTGCGCAGCATCGGGCTCGCCTTCTCGGCAGCGACGCCCTCGTGACGGAAATACACTGCCAGCGCGAGATAGGCCCGGCCCGGATGGTCGATGCCCACGAAGGCGGCATGGGTGATGATGTTGATGCTCTGCTCGCCCCGGTAATCGGGATGCGCGCGCCAGCCGATATCCGACAGGAGACAGGCGGCGTGGCGCAGGCGGCGCTCGTCGGCGGTTTCCGGCCCGTCGAGGGTGGCGACGAAGCGGTCGGTCCAGGTGATGAGATCGGCGCCATGGCCCGGCGAGCGGGCGCGGAGCCGGTTGAGTTCCGCCGCCGCCGCGAGAAGCGGGTCGGTCAGGCGCGTGTCGCGGTCGAGCTGCTCGTAGAGCAGGCCCTCGCGGACGCCGCTCGCCGAGATGGCGAGTTCACGCGGACGGCCGACGCGGATGATCTCCTCCAGCACCACGGCACCGTAGGCGAGAAGGGGCCTGCGCGCCTCGGAGACCGCTTCCACGTCCTGCAGCAGGGCGGCGTCGGTGCGTTCGACCACTTCGAGGAAGCTCAGCTCGTCCGACGGCTCGATGCTGTAGCCGTGCATGACGTGGAGCGGGTAGCCCCGCGCTGCCTGGTGCAGGCGGGCCAGCGCCCGCCACGTGCCGCCGACCGCGTAGAAGCTGCGACCGCGCAGGGTTTCCAACTGGGGGGCCGCCTTGGCGAGGTTCTCGCGGGCGATCTTGAGGGCCTTCTTCACCGAGCCGCCGGACAGGTCCTGAAGGGCGAGGCCGCCCAGCGGCATGGTCACGCCCTGCCCTACTGTGGCGCCCCGTACATCCACGAGTTCGAGGGAGCCGCCGCCGAGATCGCCGACGACCCCGTCCGGCGTGTGGAACCCGGAAATCACGCCGAGGGCCGAGAGCTCGGCCTCCCGCCGACCGGACAGGAGTTCGATCCTGTGGCCGCAGGCGGCCTCCGCCGCGGCGAGGAATTCCGGGCCGTTCTGCGCGTCGCGCGCGGCGGCCGTGGCCAGCACGAAGACACGGCCGACCTTCATCGTCTCGCAGAGGATGCGGAAGCGCGCGAGCGCGCTGAGCGCGCGCCGGACCGCCTCCTCGTTGAGCCGGCCCGTGCTGAACACGTTGCGGCCCAGCCCACACAGGACTTTTTCGTTGTAGAGCGGCGTCGGCGCGCGGTTCAGACCGTCATAGGCCACGAGCCGCACGGAATTCGAGCCGATGTCGATGATCGCCACCGGTTCCACGCGGTCCTGCACGCCGGGATCTCCTTGAGTCGTGAAGCCTAGACCCGACCTGCCGTCACGAGGAAGTCCCATGACCAGCTCCTGCTGGAATCGTCCGCTCACGAACGTTGGGCCCTGCGGCTCAGCGCCCGCGGACTCGACTTCTTCGAGGACTTGCCCCGACCGGACAGGCTCGGGTTCGTCATGAAGTACTTGTGCGCGTTGAACGGCTCCTCACCCTCCGCAGGCTGGACCCGTTCACTCGCACCAGACGCCAGTACACGCCAGCTCTGCTGGTTGTCGAGAAGGTTGGCGAGCATGATCTGGTCCAGCACCTGCTGGTGCACAGTCTGGTTGGTGATGGGCAGGAGCGCCTCGACCCGGCGGTCGAGGTTACGGCTCATCAGGTCGGCGGAAGAGATCGAGACCGTGGCCTTGGGATGGGGCAGGCCGAATCCGTTGCCGAAGGCGTAGATCCGACCGTGTTCGAGGAAGCGCCCGACGATGGACTTGACCCGGATCGTCTCCGAGAGGCCGGGAATGCCGGGCCTCAGGCAGCAGATTCCGCGCACCACGCAGTCGATCTGCACACCCGCCTGTGAGGCGTCGTAGAGCGCGTCGATGATCTGCGCGTCGACGAGGGAATTGCACTTGATCCAGATCGCGGCCGGACGCCCGGCCTTGGCATGCGCCACCTCGGCGGCGATGCTCTCGATCAGGCGTGGCTTCAACGTCAGCGGCGAGACCGACATCCGCTCGAGTTCGGCGGGCTCGGCATAGCCGGTGATGTAGTTGAAGATGCGCGAGACGTCCCGCGCCACCGCCGGATCGGCGGTGAAGAACGACTGGTCCGTGTAAACCCGCGCGGTGATCGGATGGTAGTTGCCGGTGCCGACATGGCAGTAGGTGACGAGCTTGTCGCCCTCGCGGCGCACCACCATCGACAGCTTGGCATGGGTCTTCAGTTCGATGAAGCCGAACACCACCTGCGCGCCGGCCTTCTCCAGGTCACGGGCCCAGCGAATATTGGCTTCCTCGTCGAACCGCGCCTTCAACTCCACAAGGGCTGTGACGGACTTGCCGAGTTCCGCGGCCTCGGCCAGCGCAGCCACGATCGGTGAGTTCGACGAGGTGCGGTAGAGGGTCTGCTTGATCGCCACCACGTTCGGGTCACGGGCAGCCTGGGCCAGGAACTGAACCACCGAATCGAACGATTCGTAGGGGTGGTGGACGATGAAGTCCTTCTGCCGGATGGCGGCGAAGACATCGCCGCCGCTCTCGCGGATGCGCTCGGGGAAGCGTGGGTTGTAGGATTTGAACTTCAGGTCCGGCCGGTCGATTCCGACGATCTGCGCCAACTCATTGAGGGCAAGCATGCCCTCCACCACGAAGATGGCGTCGTAGCCGATCTCGAGTTCGTCGGCGACGAAGGCCCGAAGGTCCTCAGGCATCCCGGCCTCGACCTCGAGCCGGATGACGACGCCGCGCCGGCGCTGTTTCAATGCGGTCTCGAAATGCAGGACGAGGTCCTCCGCCTCTTCCTCGATCTCGAGGTCGGAATCGCGGATGACGCGGAACGCCCCCTGCCCCTTCACGAAATATCCGGGGAACAGGCGGCCCGTGAACAGCACGATCAGCTGCTCGATGGCGATGAAGCGCGCGGTGGTGTCCCCGGCCATGTCGGGCAGGCGCACGAAGCGGCCAAGGACCGAGGGCAGACGGATGAGGGCGCGCAGCGTCCGCCCGTCGCGCGGGCGGACCATCATCAGTGCGATGCTGGAGCCGAGGTTGGACAGGAACGGGAAGGGATGGGCCGGATCGATGGCGAGCGGCGTCAGGACCGGGAAGACGTGACTGAGGAAGTACTCCTCCAGCCAGGCCTTGTGCTCCGGGGTCAGGTCACCGGGCTCTACCAAGTCGATACCGACTCCATGCAGATCGTCACGCAATTCACGCCAGCGCCGTTGCTGGTCGAGGGCCAGCCGCGAGACTTCCGAACCGATGCGGGCAAGCTGTTCGGCCGGGCTCAGCCCATCCTGCGACGGCTGGATCAGCCCGGCGCGGACCTGATCGTGCAGGCCCGCCACGCGAACCATGAAAAACTCGTCGAGGTTGTTGGCCGAGATCGAGAGGAAGCGCAGCTGTTCCAGCAGCGGATGGCTGGTGTTGGAGGCTTCCTCCAGCACCCGGCGGTTGAATTGCAGCCAGGACAATTCCCGGTTCACGAAACGCTCCGGCGATTCGCGAAGGGCCCTACCGGCCGCCAGAACGCTCTCCCGCGCCGGGGGCTCGGCGGCGGCCCGTTCGGGCACCGTGTCGGCGATGACCGTCTCGACCAGGATGGAATCGGTCTCCGCGTCGTCCGCCGATGCGGAATCCTGCGCCGTTGCTCCGGGCCGGGACTTCGAGGCCGTCGAGGCGGGCTTCGTCACCCGTGCATGCGCGGCGGGGGCCCGGACGGTGCCGGCGCCCGCGGGCCGGCGTCGGGGCGCAGGCCCCTTCGCTGGCGCCGCGTTCGGCGTCCGGGAATCCAGGTCGTCCTCGCCGGGGCCGTTCTCGCCGTGCGAGTCCTCGGCGGCCAGAGCCGCTTCCTGCTCCTCGGCATCCGTACCCTTGGCGATCGCGTCCGACTCGACTTCCGGCAACGGGTCTTCTCCTCAACTCTGATAAAACGATCTGCTTCGTAACATACGATAGGGTCGCCGCGTCTGACATTTCGATGACAATCGGGCCGGACCTTTCATCAGGTCGGCGGACCGTCCTCTTCGGTCTCGTCGTCGCCGGCCTCGTCGTCCGGTACTCCCAGATCGGCCAGGACCGACATGGCCAGCGGCCTCGTGATGCGTCGACCCCGGCGCAGGGCGTCGCGGTCGAGTTCGGCCACTACTGCCCTTGCCCTGGCAAGGGAACGGTCGATCCGCAAGGCGATGGCCTCGACGACGCTGAGATCGACGACGAGCTGGCGGTCCACGAAAAGCTTTACCAGCACCGCTCGCATCAGCGCATCGTCGGGGGGCAGAATCGTGGCGCCCGGCGCCAGCCTGAGGCGCGAGCGCAGATCGGCTGTGACAAGCCCTAACGCCTCAACAGGCGCCGCCGCCGTGATGAGGACGGGGCTGCCGTTCTCCCGGGCGAGGTTGAGGAGGTGGAACAGGGCCGCCTCGTCGCGCCCCTCGGGCCGGTCGAGATCTTCGATGACCAGGGCACCGTTCGAGACGAGATGGGTGACTGAGTCGGCGGTGACGCCCGAGGCGGGGACGGTCCAGGCGTGGGAACGCGTCGCCCAGATCGAGGCCAGATGGCTCTTGCCGCTGCCCGACGGGCCGGTGATGAGACAGACCGTATCGGGCCAGCGCGGCCAGGCCTCGATCAGCCCATAGGCGGCCTCGTTCGCCGGCCCCACCAGGAAATCCTCGCGACCGTAGCGCGGGTCGAGGGGGAGGTCGAAGGCGAGTTGCTTCGGAGGCGCGGCCACGCGCATCGGTGTCTTCATCCCTCGCGCTTCTGAATCAGGATCGGTTCTTCCGCATAATAGAGTGGACTTTGAAGATAACGCGAGATCGCGAACCGCACGATGACGCCGATGGAGGCGGCCACCGGCACGGCGAGAAGGAGGCCGAGGAACCCGAACAGGGAGCCGAAGGCCAGGAGCGCGAACATCAGCCAGACCGGGTGCAGGCCGACCGAGTCACCGACGAGCTTGGGCGAGATGACGTTGCCTTCGAAGAACTGGCCGACCACGAACACGGCGACGGTCAGCCCGATATGGAGCCAATCCGATGTCGGCCAGAACTGGACCAGGGCGACGCCCACCGAGAGAAGGAAGCCGACGAGGGTGCCGACATAGGGGATGAAGGTGAGGAAACCCGCGATCATCCCGATCAGCACGCCGAAATTCACCCCGACGAAGAATAGGCCGACGGCATAGAACGTCCCAAGGATCAGGCAGACCAGGGTCTGTCCGCGGACGAAGCCGATGATCGCCCGGTCGATCTCGCCGGCCAGACGCCGCACGGTGGTGCGGTGGCGCGGAGGGGTCCAGCCGTCGACGGTGGCGACCATCCGATCCCAGTCGACGAGGAGGTAGAAGGCCACGACGGGGGTGACGACGAGGAGCGAGGCGATGGAGACCAGCGCCTGGCTGCCCGACCACAGCGACTTCAGGAAAGCCAGGAACCACGTGCCGCCCTGCCCCACCAGGGTTCCGACGGACGATTGCAGGTCGTTGAGAACGTCCGCCCCGCCGACCCGCGTCAGGATCGGCCCGACCCGCTCGACAATGATACCCTGCAGCCGTGACACCATGCCGGGGAACGTCGTCACAAGCGCCGAGATCTGATTGGCGGCCAGGGGCACCACGATCAGCAGGATCACCACGAGCCCAACGACGAACATGGCGAGGATCAGGAGCGAGGCGGAGAGCCGTCCGAGACCCAGGCGCTGGAGCCTGTCGGCCATGGGGTCGAGAAGATAGGCGAGGGCCAGCCCTGCCACGAAGGGCAGCATCACCCCCGAAAGCAGGTAGAGCAGCAACGCGACGATGCCGAGGCCCGCCAGTCCGATCACCGCCCTGCCGCGCATCGGCCGTCCCCCCTCGTCATGTCCGCCGTTGCGGAGAGTGGGAACGGCAGCGCCTACGGTCAAGGCATGGCGGTGGCCGGTCGTATCCCTCATGGCATTCTCCCTGGAGGGCAGGATCTGTGCGAATCGCTAATTTCCCGATCACGACTCGCCGAGATTGGTGCAAGCGGCTAGAGGAGCGGAATGACTTTGGCCGACATCCCGATGCCGGCCATGCAGGACGTGGATTGCGAGACGGGGCGCCGATGACGGCCGAGAGCAAGAACGGCGAAAGCCGGAACGGAATGACCTACGCGGATGCGGGCGTCGATATCGATGCCGGCAACGCCATGGTCGAGACGATCAAGCCGCTGGTGCGCTCCACCCGCCGGCCCGGGGCGGATGCCGAGATCGGCGGGTTCGGCGGATTGTTCGACCTGAAGGCCGCCGGCTTCTCCGACCCGATCCTGGTGGCGGCCAATGACGGCGTCGGCACCAAGGTCAAGATCGCCATCGAGACCGGCCGCCACGACACGATCGGCGTCGATCTCGTGGCGATGTGCGTGAACGACATCATCGTCCAGGGCGCCGAGCCGCTGTTCTTCCTCGATTATTACGCCACCGGCAAGCTGGTGCCGGGTGTCGGCACCGATATCGTCCGCGGGATCGCGGCGGGCTGCCGCATCGCGGGCTGCGCCCTCATCGGCGGTGAGACCGCAGAGATGCCGGGCCTCTACGACGGCTCGGATTACGATCTGGCCGGCTTCAGCGTCGGCGCCGCCGAGCGTGGAAAGCTCCTGCCGCGTCCCGGCATCGCGCCCGGCGACGTCGTCCTCGGCCTGCCCTCCTCCGGGGTGCATTCCAACGGCTTCTCGCTGGTCCGCCGGATCGTCGAGGCAAGCGGCCTCTCCTACGACGACCCGGCCCCGTTCGAGCCGTCGCGCTCGCTCGGCGACGCCCTGCTGGAGCCGACTCGGATCTACGTGAAGCCGCTGCTGGCCGCACTGAGGGCCACCGACGGGATCAAGGCCCTCGCACACATCACCGGCGGCGGCTTTCCCGACAACTTGCCTCGCGTCCTTCCCGACGGCGTCGGTATCAGCATCGACCTCGACGCGATCATTCCGCCGCCCGTCTTCGGATGGATCTCGAAGGTCGGCGGGGTCGCGGAATCCGAAATGCTGCGCACCTTCAATTGCGGTATCGGCATGGTGGCGGTGGTCTCGCCGGAGAGCGTGTCGGCGGTGACCCGTGCGCTCGACACTGCCGGGGCCTCGCCGATCCGCCTCGGGCTCATCACCGAGCGCGGACCCGAGCCGGTGACTTTCCAGGGTAAGCTCGCCCTGTGATGGCTCCCCGGCCCAAGATGCGGGTCGCGATCCTCATCTCGGGACGCGGCTCGAACATGGTCTCGCTGATCGAGGCCGCTCGGGCACCGGACTATCCGGCCGAGATCGTTCTGGTCGCCTCCAACCGGCCCGACGCCGGTGGTCTCGCCCATGCGGCGAGTGTCGGGATCGCCACGAAGGCGCTCGATCACCGCGCCTATCCCGACCGGGCGAGCTTCGATGCCGCCCTGAATGCGGAACTCGAAGCGGCCGGGATCGAACTCGTCGTGCTGGCCGGCTTCATGCGGATCCTCTCCGCGGGCTTCGTCGAGGCTTGGGCCGGGCGGATGATCAACATCCATCCGTCGCTGCTGCCGCTATTTCGCGGCGTCCATACCCACGAGCAGGCCTTGGCGGCCGGTGTCTGCTTGCATGGCTGCACGGTGCATTACGTGGTGCCGGAACTCGATGCCGGGCCGATCGTGGCCCAGGCCGCCGTCCCGGTCCTGCCGGGCGACGATGCCGACAGTCTCGCCGCGCGCATTCTCGTGCAGGAACACCTCCTCTACCCGCGTGCCCTGGCGCTGATCGCCGGCGGACGGGCCAGGCTGGAGAGCGGCCGCGTGGTGTTCGCCGGCGACATCAGGCCGGCCGAGGGGGCCTTGCTCAGCCTGTCCGCGCAAGGCTGAGGCCCGAATCGCCGATCCCGAAACATCGAGATCGGCGATGATGACGGCTTACGCCGGGCGCGGCAGGCTGCAGCTGTCGAGGGCCGAGAGAGCCTTCGCGCGGGCGGAATCGTTGAAATAACCGGTGGTGCGGTAGGATTCGAGCTCGGCCGGGTTGAGGCTCGCCAGGGTCTGCTTGGCGTAGCAGCCGCATGGGCGGGCGAGCGACGCTTCGGGGACGCTCTGCAGGCGGGACTGCGTCACCGTGCAGGCGTGGCGCACGCGTCCGGTGAGGTTGCTGGCGGAGGCCGTCTTCAACGCGGGGTCGGGCGTGTAGCCTTCGAGGGAGGCCGTGGGCGCACCCTTGTTCGCATTGCAGGCGGCGAGCAGGGACACGAGGCCGGCGGCGAGCAGGATCCGGCCGGTGCGCGAAGCGATGGAGCGCATGGAATGTGGGGTCCGTGAAAGGGATTCAATGAGGGAATTCCTTTCACGCCCGGCAGGACTCGCGCGCAAGGGCGTTCGCGCCACACCCGGCATCGTTCCGCGCCACGCTTCCGGTTCACCGGACGACGATGCGATCACGAACCCGTTGGCGGCGCGAAAGCCGGTCGGGCTCAGCCGACGATGTCGGAATCCTGGAAGAACTGCGCGATCTCGATCTTCGCGTTCTCGGCGCTGTCAGAGCCGTGCACGGTGTTCTCGCCGACCGACTCGGAGAAGGTCTTGCGGATGGTGCCCTCGTCGGCATTGGCCGGGTTGGTGGCGCCCATCACGGTGCGGTAGGCGGCGACGGCGTTCTCGCCCTCGAGCACCTGCACGACCACGGGGCCCGAGGTCATGAAGGAGACGAGTTCACCGAAGAACGGGCGCTCCTTGTGAATCTCGTAGAACTTTTCGGCCTGGGCCTGGGTCATCTGGATGCGACGCTGGCCGACGATGCGCAGGCCCGCCTTCTCGATCACGGCATTCACGGCGCCGGTGAGGTTCCGCTTGGTCGCGTCGGGCTTCAGGATGGAGAAAGTGCGCTCGGTGGCCATGTTCAGTCCGGTTATGTTCGCTCAGCCGAAAACGGCTTCGGCGGCCGGCTTATAGCGGGCACGCCCCGTCCTCTCAACCCGAAGGACGAAGACGGCGCATCCACAGCGGAATTCCCTTGGCCATGGCTTCGGCGCAACAGTGCCGGAAATTCGCCCGATTGCTGGTGTCTTCTCGCACCAGAAGACGCCGGCCCGGACCGTCCTCGACGTCCGGCACGGCCAAGGCCAAGCTCTCGACCTCAGGCTCACGACCCTTCGCGACGCTCCCGCCGATGCGCCGCGGCCCTTCACAGGCACCAGGAGACCAAAAGCCATGCGCGTTGCCCTGACCTCCGCCTTCCTGCTTTCCGGACTCGTCGCCGCCGCTGCGGCCCCGTCGAAGGACCCGTCCGGCACCTGGCTCACGAAGGATGGCCGCGCCAAGATCCGGATCGATCATTGCGGCCCGAACAGTGCGAACATCTGCGGCAAGGTCGTGTGGCTGAAGACGCCGACCACCGAGACGGGTGCGCCGCGCACCGACGCCAAGAACCCCGACCCGAAGAAGCGCTCGCGTCCCGTGATCGGCCTGCAACTCATCGAGGGGCTCGCCCCCGACGAGGAGAAGTTTTCGGGCGACATCTACAATATCGACGAGGGCAAGATCTATCAGGTCAGCCTGGAGCGCGAATCCGGCTCCGAGCTCAGCGTGTCGGGATGCCTGCTCAAGGTCCTGTGCGGTTCGGAGACCTGGACTCGCGTGCCCGACGTGAACCAGCAGGCCGCTGTCGCTCCGGCTTCCGAGGCCGCGCCGAAGCCCGCTACGAAGGCGGCCGCCAAGCCGGCCGCCGCTCAGGCCGAAGCCAAGAAGTAGCGGATCAGATCGCCGCGAAGCCTCGCTTCACGGCGGGTCTCGCCAGAACCAGATCGAGCCAGCGCCGGACATTCGGCAGGCTCGACAGGTCGATATCCTGCTTCTCGTGATGCTTGGCCCAGGTGAGGATCGCGATGTCGGCGATGGAATATTCGCCGGCCACGTAGTCGCGATCCGCGAGGCGGCGATCCAGCACGCCGTAGAGCCGATGCGATTCGGTGGTGAACCGCTCGATGGCGTAGGGGATCTTCTCCTGCGCGTAGATGCGGAAATGATGCGTCTGGCCAAGCATCGGCCCGAAGCCGCCAACCTGCCAGAACAGCCATTCGTCCACCGCCGCTCTGGCGCGTTCGTCGGCCGGGTAGAGGCACCCGGTCTTGCGACCGAGATATTGCAGAATCGCCCCCGATTCGAAGATCGAGATCGGCATCCCGCCGGGGCCGTCCGGATCGACGATGGCCGGAATCTTGTTGTTGGGAGAGATCGTCAAAAAGTCCGGGGCCAGCTGGTCGCCCTTGCCGATATTCACCGGCACCACCCGATAGGGCAGGCCGCACTCTTCCAGCATGATGGGAATTTTCCAACCGTTGGGCGTGCCCCAGGTATGGACGTCGATGGGGTTCTGGGTGGCGGCGGCCATGGGAAACGTCCCGCTCCTGTCAGGGTCGCGTCATATCGCCGATTCAAACCGGACGAGAAAGCGGATGGTTGCAGGTTTCACGCCGACATCCAACGGTGGACGGCATGGGGCGGCGCGACGAAGAGACTTGCTCTACCCCCGACTTCTGGCTGTGATGAGGTCGGCTCTGCCTCCGTTTCGTGAGTGCAGGGTAACGATCTGGGGTTGCAATCATGCGGGTTTGTTGTTTTCCAGCCATGGTGATCGCGGTGTCCATGGTTCTGGGCTTCGCCACGGCCGCGTCCGCCCAGGCCCCTGTGGCCGCTTCCCCGGATGCCGCCGCGAAGGAATTGAGCGTGGGGCAGAACGCTGCCAGGGAGCGGCAGAAGAAGTGCGGTGCCGAATGGCGCGCCCTCTCGGTCGCCGACAAGGCCGCGCAAGGACCGAAATGGCCGCAATATTATAGTAAATGCGTCAAGCGCTTGAAGGAGATCAAGGCCTGATCTAGTTCGGCTGGGAGCCGGCTCGCGGGCGCGGGATCAGCCGGGCCTGAACGGGGAACGGACGCATGCGGGAGCGCGAGGCGCTGCAACGAGTCGTGGCGGTGGCCGCGATCATACCGGTGGCGTCCGGCCTCTTCGGAATCCTGTTCGGGCTTGGAGGAGTCGGCGGCAACAGCCTGGCCCAGATCTCCGCCGACAGTCATTTCCGCTACCTGTCGGGTCTTCTGATGGGCATCGGCATCCTGTTCTGGAGCTGCGTCCCGGCCATCGAGGCGAAATCGCGCCTGTTCCGCTTCCTGACCCTCGTCGTCGCGCTCGGCGGTCTGGCGCGGCTGCTCGGTCTCTATCTTACCGGGCTGCCTTCGGCGGTCATGCTGGGGGCGCTGATCATGGAGCTGGTGGTGACGCCCCTCCTCTGCCTCTGGCAGATGCGGGTCGCCGGCAAGGCCGCGGATGCGGCGGCGGGCGAGCCTTCACTGTGAACGGAGCCTTCCCTGTGAACGGGGCTTTCCCTGTGAGCGGAGCCTGCCGATGAGCGGGCTGTCCGCCGAAACACGCCCCTCCCCGGCCGACCGCGTGCTCTCGTTCGTCGAGCGCATCGTTCCTCCGCTCTCCGCCTGGGCCTTCGCCCTGCGGATCTGGCTCGCCATGGTGCTGGCCCTCTACGCCGGGTTCTGGCTTCAACTCTCCGGCGCCTCGTCGGCCGCCGTCTGCGTGGCGATCCTGGCCCAGCCCAAACGCGGCCAAGCCCTGTCCAAGGCGCTGTACCGCTTTCTCGGCACCCTGGCGGGGGGCGCGATATCGATTCTGCTGATCGGTGCGTTCGGACAGGACAGGGTTCTCCTCCTGGTCTCTGTGGCGACCTGGCTCGGCCTCTGCGTCTTCGTCGCCCACTTCCTGCAGGACACGCGGGCCTATGGCGCCATGCTCGCGGGCTTCACTGTCGCCATCGTCGCCGTCGCCCATATCGACACGCCGCAGGTGGTCTTCGAGGCCGCCATCGACCGTGTCGCGGCGATCACCATCGGCATCGTCGCCATCACCTTCATCAACGACGCGCTGGCCTCGCCCAGCACGTGGCGCACCCTGCGCAAGCCGCTCTCGGAGGCCCTGTCGGCCACCAGGGCTTTCGCCCGCGAGACCCTGTCCCGGGCGGATCCAGGCTCGGAGCGCGCGGCGGCCCTGATCCGGCAGATCGCGGTGATGCGCGCCGATGCGAGCGCCATCGGCGGCGAACTCGACGACGGCGCCCGCCGGGCCGCCGGGGCGCGCAGCACCATCGCCGCGCTCTACGCCATGGCGGCGGCGAGCCGTGCCTTCACGGCCGCCGCCGCCTTGCTGGACCGCGAGAGTGAGGCTGTCGCCGAGGCCCGCCGGATCTGCCTGGGCCTGACCGACGACGGGAAGCCCGATGCCGACGCGGCTTCGCATCGTCTCGGTGCCCTGGTGGATGAGGCGATCCAGAGTGAGACGAGCGCGCCCCTGGAGATCCTGGCGCTGCAGCGCGGCCTCGATTTCGCGCGCGCCTCCTCCTTTGCCGAGGATGGATTGAACGCCCTCTCCACCGGCTGCCGACCGAAGCGCGACGTCGCCCTGCCGACGCATCGCGACCTGCCCGTGGCCCTTCGCGGCGCGGCGCGGGTGGGAATCGCCTTTGGCGCCACCGCCCTCCTCCTCATCGCCGCCGGCTGGCCCGCCACCTCCTTCGCCTTGGTACAGGTGGCGGCGACCTGTTCGCTCTCGGCCATCGCGCCGGATTCGAAGGCTTTCGCCCGCGGCGTCCTCATCGGCATGCCTATCGCGGCGCTCTGCGCCGGAATCGTGCTCTTCGGCGTGCTGGGGGGCGAGCAGGGCTTCCCGCTGCTCGCCATCGCCATCGCGCCGGTGATCTTCGTGGCGTGCTTTCTCAGCCTGAACCCGCCGACATTCGGAATCGGCTTCATCCTGCTCGTGTTCTTCATGGTCCTCCTGTCGCCGTCCAACCCGCAGACCTACGACGCGCAGACCTTCCTCGCGAACGCGTTCCTGGTGACGATGGCGGCTTGTATCCTCTTCGTCGCGGTGCGGATCGTACTGCCGATCTCGCCCGCCCAGCGCCGCGCCTTCGCCCTCGATTCGGCTCGGGATTCGGTGCTGGACGCGCTGGCTGGCGATGGCGGCGACGCCACCACCCGCACCAGCCTCAACAGCGATCGGCTGCTGCAATTCTCGCAATGGAGTTCGGGCAGCGGCGCCGTCCGCGCGGCGAGCCTGGACCGTGCCTTCGAGCTGGCCCGCCTCGAATCGGCCGCCGCCCGCGCCCATGCCCAGCTGTGCCGCCTCCCCGACGAGCCTTCCCTGAACGATGCCGCGAGGCAGGCGCGGGAGGGACTGGAGGCGGCGGACGCGGCCACGCTCGCCCGGTCCGTTCGTGCGTTCCTCCGGCACGGCCGATCCGTGGGCGCCCCGACGCGGCTCGACATCGCTCGCCTCGTCAGCGACCTGGTGACGGCGGGCGGCATCATGGAGAGCCAGCACCGCCTCCTGCGCCGCCTCGGCATCCTGCGACCGGCCTGATGGAGGCGCCCCGTGCGGCATGACATCGATCTCGGCGGCGTCCTGATCTCGCCCTTCGTCGCCTATGTGGTGGCGGCCCTGGCCATCATGGTGCTCCTGCGGTTCGGCTTCAGCCGCATCCGCTTTAGCCGCTACGTCGCCAACCCGCCGCTGGCCGAGGCGGGGATCTTCGTCTGCATCCTCGCGCTTCTCATCGTTCTCTTCTGAGCAATGTGTACCGCCGACATGGATCTTGCCTGACAATGGCCGACGACGATCTCTCCGATGCTCGCCCGTCCCGCGAGCGCGCGCCGTCCCTCGCCCGGCGCCGGCGTTGGCGCGTGGTGCGGCTCCTGGCGACCGTTGTGATCCTGGCCTGCGCCTGCCTGGCCGCCGCCCTGGTCTGGCAATTCTACGTCACCGCGCCCTGGACCCGCGACGGGCGCGTCCGCGTGCAGGTGGCCAGCGTAGCGCCCCAGGTCTCCGGCCAGATCGTCGATCTTCGCGTGGCCGACAACCAGAACGTCGCCAAGGGCGATGTGCTCTACGTCATCGATCCGGTGGATTTCGACATTTCCATCGCCACCGCCCAGGCCGAACTGGAGAACCGCGAGGCCGACCTTCAGGTGAAGCGGACCCAGGCGGCCCGGCGTGAGGCCCTGACCACCCTCTCCACCTCGGTGGAGGAGAAGCAGCAATATGCGGGCACCGCCAAGATCGCGGAGGCGGCGCTGGCTTCCGCGAAGGCGCAGCTGCATCAGGCCAGGGTCAACCGAGGGCGCACGGAAGTACGCTCGCCGGTGAACGGGCGTGTCACCAACCTCCTTCTGCGTGCGGGCGACTACGCCACCGCCGGCACCGTCAACGTCGCGGTGATCGACACCGATTCGTTCTGGATCGACGGCTATTTCGAGGAGACGAAGCTGGCCCATATCCGTGTGGGTGACGTGGCGAGGGCCGAACTCCTCGGTTACTCGGCCCTCATCGATGGCCGGGTGGAGAGCATCACGCTTGGCATCAGCAACGCCAACGCCTCGCCGAGCACGCAGGGCCTGCCCAATGTCGACCCGGTCTATACGTGGGTACGCCTCGCCCAGCGCGTCCCCGTGCGCATCCGCATCGAGCGGGTTCCCGACGGCGTCACCCTGGTGGCCGGCATGAACGCCACCGTCTCCGTGGGCGAGCCCGGTGCCCATGGCGGCACGTTCTGGAAGACCCTGCGCGACCGCTTCACGGGACCCTCCGCCTCCTCCGGGCAGGAGCGTGTTCCGGGGGCGGCGGCCCGCTGAAGCCCTGGCCGGGAAGACGTCGCGCTTCGCCGAATGCCTCGGGGCAGCATGCCCCGGCGATGAAGAGGTGAAAACTTCTTCAGTATTGGCGCGAAGTTGAGCACGGATCGCGAAGAGGTTTCAACAGCGCTTAAGGGCCATGAGCGATTCTTCCGGCATCTTCTCGGCTGGGTCGGGTCACGTGCTGAAATCCATCGACGCCTTTGAGAACGACCCGACCGCGGCGCCCGAAGGCGGGGGCGTCACCGACGCTGTGGCCGGCATGGCGACACTCATGTGCCACGCCGCCCGCGCCAATGGACAGGCCGCCAGCTTCACCCGCGAGATCCGTCGCCAATCGACAGGCGTCGACCGTTCCCTGGCGGCGACGCTCGGCAGCGTCGGGCGTGACACGGCGGCGGGGACGGCCGATCGCCTTCGCGGGGAACTCGTGGATGCGGTCGGGCAGGCCATGCGCGCGATCAACGCCGAGATCGCCCGCATCGGCGCGCGCATCGACACCAAGGCTGCCGAGGCGAGCCGGATCGTCGCCGCCATCGATGGGATCGGCGCGACGATCCGGATGCTGTCGTTGAACGCGACGATCGAGGCGGCGAGGGCCGGCGAGCATGGGCGCGGCTTCGCCGTCGTTGCCGCCGAGGTCCGCGCCCTGGCCGACCAGACCCGGGAGAGTGCACGCAACGCGGCCGGCATCATCGATTTCTCCGATGTCCGCGCCGATCTCTCCGCCCTGCGCGTCTCGACCGACCATGCCCTGGACGGACTCGCCGGTTCCGTGCGGTCCACCGCCGACCGGATCGAGACCCTGCTCGGCGGTGTCGGCGTCGAATTGTCCGCGATCAGCGCCAGCAACGCCTCCATCGGCGAGGCTCTCGGCGCCATGCAGAGCAGTATCGACCGGACGGAGGCCAAGGCCGTCCGCGCCCTGGCCCTGGCCGACGCCACGCTGCAGGCGGCCGTCTCGGGCCTGCCCGCGCCGGACATGGCCCGACACGGTCTCGCCCGCCGTCCGAAGGGCTTCGATCTCCTCGACGACATCCGGGCGCGCGGTACCCTGCGGATCGCCGTGGAGCCCGATTTCAAGGGGTTGTCCTTCCGCAAGGCTGCCGGCGGCGCCCTGCTCGGCCTCGACATCGCCTATGCCACGGCCTTCGCTCGCTCCCTCGGCGTCGCGCCGGTCTTCGTCGAATGCCCCTGGGACCAGTGCACGGAACTGCTCGATGCGGGCCGGACCGCCGCCGAGGCACCCGCCGACATCGTCTGGTCGGCCCTGCCGCCGAGCCCGGGATTCGGCGCCATCGCCTATTCGCAGGCCTATACCCACCTCCATTACGTGCTGGCCCGCCGCACCGGCGACACGCGCATCCGCAGTCTGTCCGACCTCGAAGGGCGGACCCTGGGCATCATCAACGATCCGAGCGCCTATGCCACGCTGGAGGCCGCCGGACTGCGCTGGGCCGAGAACCTCCAGGCGAAGGGAAGGCGGGTAGCGACCCTTGGCAGCCTCGTGCCAATCACCGACCAGGGCCGCATCCACGACGCTCTGGCCGAGGGCGTGGTGGATGCCTTCGCCGTGGACGCGCCGATCATGCACTGGGCCTGCACCGGCGCCGACAGCCCGTGGCGCGGCCGCATCGAGATCGTGCCCGGCAACATCGCACCCGCACCCTGGTACTACACCGCCGCCGTCGCCGACCATCCGAGCGCCTGCCGCCTGCTCATGGCGGCGGATGCTTTCATCGCTGCCTTCGCCGGCACGCCCGAGCGTCTGGCGATCGAGAGGCAATGGCAGGGGGCACCCGTGGCCGGAACTGGCAGCTACCGCGACGAGCCGGGGCGTCTGCGCGGCGCCGCGGATCTGGCCGCCGATTACGAGGCTGCGACGGGCAAGGCGCCGAGACTTTCCCCCTCGACCGGGAGCGGCGCCCTGCGAAACGTCGCCTGAGGCGGTCCTTCGCGGCGGCCGCGAGGCGCCAAGCGCCTGAAGGTCCATAGCTTTTCCCGAACCGTCCAGATGGGAATGAATACAGGTTCGAGAAAGTGGAGATAGGGACTTGACGCGAGTCAAATCCAGTCGCACCTTGATCATGTGCTTCGAAGCAAAGCACATCTCAAGCAACGAGGAGGCGCTGATCGTTTGTCGATCGCGACCAACTTAGCCGCAGGAGACGGGAATGACTCCACCCCAGCAGGATGCTGTGACGATCATCCGGGTTTAATTCGGTCCGGACGTTGAGCAGCACAAACACGAATTACGGGACGGAGGCGGTCTCCGGGGTGCAGAAGCGGCCGACACGGCACGACTTCGAATACGCAGAATGCCCCAACTCGACCGCTTCCGCCGCCTATGTCGTTGCAGGATCGGCCATGGTTCGTGGCGGATCGTCTGGTTTCGGGGCCCACCCGCTGCGCGATCCGCGCGAGCGGGATAATCCATGAGAGCATCGCTTTCGGCTGGCGCAGCTCCCCTCTTCTTCCATGCAGGGCGTTCGCAGATCTAAGCGTCGTGCCGGAAGCTGTCGGCCGTGGCTCGGCTGCACGGTCTCACGATGACCGAGCGCGTTAGGCGTTCGCTCTCTTCAATACGATAACCCTCGTCGCGCCCGCGTGGTCAACACCGCGTCGATGAAGGCCGCCTTCTCCGGCGCGATACGCCGCCATGGAAAGCCCGTCGCACCCCATCTTGAACGCGTTGGACTGCGCCAATAGCGGCCATTCTCGACGGTGAGTTGGAGGCCCAGCGGAATCGCGCGCGTCTCGTCCGCGAAGGCTGCGAAATCGTCCGTTTGGATCGAGCCGGGCTTCATCATCCGGAACGAGGCCGCGAGGGCAGCCTCGGCGCGGTCAAGCTCCGCCGCATCCACCCGCACGACAAGATCGAGGTAGCTTTTCGTGAGACACCCCGGAATGGCGCTGGCACCCACATGCCGGAGGTCGGTGTAGGGCGCGGCCGCCGCCATGTCCCTCCTGGGGACGAAGCCGGTCCGCGTCCAGGATCGGCCCAGCCTTATTCGATTCCGAGCTTCGCCTTCAGCAATGCGTTCACGGCCGCCGGGTTGGCCTTGCCGCCGGTGGCTTTCATGGTCTGGCCGACGAACCAGCCGAGCAGGGTCGGCTTTTCCTTGGCCTGCTGCACCTTGTCGGGGTTCTTGGCGATGATCTCGTCCACCGCCGCCTCGATGGCGCCGGTATCCGTCACCTGCTTCATGCCGCGCGCTTCGACGACCTGACGCGGGTCGCCACCCTCGGACCAGACGATCTCGAACAGGTCCTTGGCGATCTTGCCCGAGATCACGCCCTCGCCGATGAGATCGACGATGGCGCCGAGCTGGTCCGCCGAGACCGGGCTCGTCTCGATGCTGTGGCCTTCCTTGTTGAGGCGCCCGAACAGCTCGTTGATCACCCAGTTCGCCGCGGCCTTGCCGTCCCGGCCCTTGGCCACCGCCTCGAAATAATCGGCCGAGGACCGCTCGGCGATGAGCACACCGGCATCGTAGGGCGAGAGGCCGTAGGATTCGATGAAGCGGGCCTTCTTCGCGTCCGGCAGTTCCGGCAGTCCCTCGGCCAGCGCGTCGACATAGGCCTGGTCGAATTCCAGCGGCAGCAGGTCTGGGTCGGGGAAGTAGCGGTAATCGTGCGCCTCTTCCTTAGAGCGCATGGAGCGGGTCTCGCCCTTGCCCGGATCGAACAGCCGGGTTTCCTGGCTGATCGTGCCGCCATCCTCGATGATCGCGATCTGGCGACGGGCCTCGACCTCGATGGCCTGCCCGATGAAGCGGATCGAGTTGACGTTCTTGATCTCGCAGCGGGTGCCGAGCGGGTCACCGGGCTTGCGCACCGAGACGTTCACGTCGGCCCGGAGGGAGCCTTTCTCCATGTCGCCGTCACAGGTGCCGAGATAACGCAGGATGGTGCGCAGCTTGGTCACGTAGGCGCGCGCCTCCTCCGACGAGCGGAGATCCGGCCGCGAGACAATCTCCATCAGGGCGACGCCCGAGCGGTTGAGGTCGACGAAGCTCTGGGTCGGGTTCTGGTCGTGCAGGGACTTGCCGGCATCCTGCTCGAGATGCAGGCGCTCGATGCCCACCGTGATGGTCTCGCCCTCGGGCAGGTCCACCAGCACCTCGCCCTCGCCGACGATGGGGTCCTTGAACTGGCTGATCTGGTAGCCCTGTGGCAGGTCCGGATAGAAGTAGTTCTTCCGGTCGAACACGGAGCGATGGTTGATCTGCGCCTTCAGCCCGAGGCCGGTGCGCACGGCCTGGGCCACGCATTCCTCGTTGATGACGGGCAGCATGCCGGGCATCGCCGCGTCCACCAGGGAGACGTGGTCGTTCGGCTCACCGCCGAACTCGGTGGAGGCGCCGGAGAACAGCTTGGAGCGGCTCGTGACCTGAGCATGGATCTCCATGCCGATCACGACCTCCCAGTCGTGCAGGCCGCCCTTGATGAGTTTCTTGGGGTTCACGGCAGCGGTCATGATGGCCCGGATTCAGTGTTGCGCGGCGCGAAGGCGCGCCGGAAAGGTGGAAGGACCGGCCGGCGCGGTCAAGCGCGCAGGCGGTAGAGCTGGTGGGCGAGGAAGCCCAGGGTGCCCCACAGGAAGCCCGCCATCCAGCGGATGGGGAAGAAGGTCGGCCCGTCATGGCTCACCGGCGCCGGCCAGGGAATGCCGATGGCGGTAACGGCCCAGGACACCAGCACCGAGATGGCGAAAGCCATCAGCGAGACCAGGATGACCTTCACGAACTGATCCGACTTCCAGCCCATGACCAGCGCGATGGCGATCAGGACGGGATCGAACGCGGCCCAGATCCAGACGTCGAAAGGATAGACCGGGACGGTCATGGTCGCGCTTTCATGCCCACCACGCGGCGGGCAGCTTGGTCCGGCCTGCGGCTTCCTCGATCACCTGGGCGGCGGCGAACAGCGTCTCCTCGTCGAAGGGACGGCCGATGAGCTGGAGGCCCAGCGGCAGCCCCTGCGCGTCGAGGCCGGCCGGCACAGAGATGCCAGGCAGACCCGCCATGTTCACCGTGATGGTGAAGACGTCCTGGAGGTACATCTCGACGGGGTCGCCAGAGCCCTTCTCGCCGATGCCGAAAGCGGCGGACGGGGTGGCGGGCGTCAGGATCGCGTCGATCCCGGAGGCGTAGGCCTCTTCGAAATCGCGTTTGATCAGGGTGCGGATCTTCTGCGCGCGGACGTAATAGGCGTCGTAATAGCCCGCCGAGAGCACGTAGGTGCCGATCATGATGCGCCGCTTCACCTCGCGGCCGAAGCCCGCCGCACGGGTGTTCTCGTACATCCCGGCGATGTCCTTGCCGGGCACGCGCAGGCCGTAGCGAACGCCGTCATAACGGGCGAGATTCGAGGAGGCCTCGGCCGGGGCGACGATGTAATAGGCCGGGAGCGCGTAGCGGGTATGCGGCAGCGAGATCTCACGGATCGTGGCGCCCGCATCCTTCAGCATCGCGGCGCCCTGGTCCCAGAGGGCCTGGATCTCGGCGGACATGCCCTCCACCCGGTATTCCTTCGGAATGCCGATGGTGAGCCCCTTCACGCCCCGCGCCACCGCCGCTTCGAAAACGGGAACGGGCAGGTCGGCGCAGGTGGTGTCGCGGGCATCCGGCCCGGACATGGAGCCGAGCAGGATCGCGCAATCGCGCACCGTGCGGGCGATGGGGCCGGCCTGGTCGAGCGACGAAGCGTAGGCGACGGTGCCCCAGCGCGAGCAGCGGCCATAGGTCGGCTTGATGCCCACGGTGCCGGTGAAGGCGGCGGGCTGACGGATCGAGCCGCCGGTATCGGTGGCGGTGGCTCCGAGACAGAGATGGGCCGCCACCGCCGCCGCCGAACCGCCGGACGAGCCGCCCGGAACCAGCTTGGTCTCGGAGCCGCTCCGGCGCCAGGGCGAGACCACGTCGCCATAGGCGGACGTCTCGTTCGACGAGCCCATGGCGAATTCGTCGAGGTTGAGCTTGCCCAGCATCACCGCGCCGTCGCGCCACAGATTGTGGGTCACGGCGGATTCGTAATGCGGCTGGAACCCTTCGAGGATCTTGGAGCCGGCCGTGGTGGCGACGCCGTGGGTGCAGAACAGGTCCTTGACGCCGAGCGGCAGGCCTTCGAGGGGCCGTGCCTCGCCGGAGGCGATCTTGGCGTCTGAGACCTCCGCCATCTGCAGGGCGCGTTCCGGCGTCTCCAGCAGATAGGCGTTGAGGCCCCGCGCTTTCTCCATGGCGGCCAGATGCGCCTTGGCGAGATCCGTGGCGGAGAAGTCCTTGGCCTTCAGCCCGTCGCGGGCCTCGGCCAGGGTGAGTTCGTTGATCTGGGTCATGGGGCCTGTCCTCCAAAGCCCGCCGGACCCCGTCGCCCGTTTCCGGCGCCGCGCGGTCCCTCTCAGCGGGCAAGAATCACGAAATCGACGGAGCTACTCGACCACCTTCGGGACGAGGAAATAATGGTCCTCGGTCTCGGGAGCGTTGAAGACGATGTCTCGAGCGTGACCACCATCGGTGACCACGTCGGTCCGTTTCTTCATCGCCATCGGGGTGACCGAGGTCATCGGCTCTACGCCGCTCACATCGACTTCGGAGAGTTGCTCGACGAAGGCGAGAATGGCGTTGAGTTCGCCCTGCAGCGGCGCGACCTCGTCGTCACTCACTGCGATACGCGCCAGATGCGCGATGCGCCTCACTGTGGTTGCGTCGACCGACATGCTGCCTTCGGACCTCGGGACCTGCGCCGGAACGCGCGTCAGAGGCCGGGCTATAGCACCGGGCTTCGCGGCGCCGCAACGCCGGGGGCGGGCGGAAGCCCCAACTCAGACGATGGCATTGCCGGGATGAGAGGGAGTCTCGACGACGATGCCTTTGTCCTGCCGGACGATTTCCGACTGTCGGAAGCCAAGGACCAGAATTTCGAGAGCCAAGGCGAGCATGAGTTTGTGCCGGAACGACAACCGGCCCTCGCCGTCGGCAGGTCCGGTTCGCGGACCCGTGGGCGCCGGTCGCACCATGTCGAGGCATAGGGATATTCGGCCGAGCCGACGCATGGTGTCTCCGTATCGTTAAGAAATCCTTAACTACGAAGAGCACGAACTAGTTGCGATTGCTATCAGTCGTTCCTACTCGTTCCCTATGTCGTTCCCGCCCCGTTTCGCGACGCGCGCGACGGCAAAACGACGGTGGGCTTCGAGGCTGGAGCGGTCATAAACCGCAGCGGTGATACGAGGCTTCGAGTGCCCTGCTACCTTGCTCGCGTCGTCGGTCAATGCGCCGTTGTCCCTAGCCTCCGTAATGGCGCTTGCGCGCAGATCTCGGCACCAGAGATTGAGTGGGAGGCCCGCGGCCGTCCGCACGAGCTGCCATAACCTGCTCAGCTCATACGCTCGATACGGCCGGCCCTTCTGGTCGTGAACAATGATAGGGCCGATCCGCTTTTCCTCTGGCAAGTAGCTGATCTCTTCCATCACCATCGGACACAGCTTCAGGTCGACCGCGATCTCCGCTCCGCTCGTCCCCATTGTCTTGCTCGGCGCGAGGCGGAGGATCAGGTTTTCGTCGATGTGGCGCCATTCGAGGCCGGCCCACTTTGAGGTCCCGTCGATTACAGTGCTCATCACCGGGGCATTGATTGGGAACCACTGGCCCGCTACGTCCCACAGACGAAGGGTCGTCTCGAACTGTAGAGCGTAGCAGAGAGCCCCAGAGGGGCGCCCCATCGCGTGGGCCGCTCGCCGGGCTGCTACGACCTGATCGGCCGTTGCGAACGCCTTCCTCGGGCGTGGCCCGGAAACGCGAAGCTCGCTGATGTCGTCGCGGAGCTGTCGGCACTGGCGGTGTCCCGCCACGATGCAGAACGTCAGCGCAGCCTTGAGCACAGCGAGGGCCATTGCGCCGGCCGCCGGGTGCTTCCCGTCCTTCGACCACACCGCATGCCATCGCTTCACATTGAGCGCGGTGACGGCATCCACGTGGTGCTGTCCGATGTGCGGTGGGAGGAGGCGCAGGTAAGTCTCATAGGGGTGCCGCGAACCAGGCTTCAGCTTGTGGAACGGGCTTTCCTCGTGGGTCTCGTAGATCCGCAGGACGTCCGCAATCGTCCCGTTGAAGACCGTGGGGTCCACCCGATACCCGCCGAACCAAGTCAGCATATCGGCCTGCAGCGCGCGGCACTTCGAGGCCAGGATGGTGGGGTCAGCAGCGTATCTCTGAAGGTTCACGCTCTTCGGGCTGTATCCGGCCGCCACGATATCGGCTCGCGCGATCCAGTAAGGCGTTCGCCCCCCTCGTCGCGGTCGCCATTTCAGACCCGGTGCAGCGCCCTGCCCTTCTTCTTCGGGTTCCATTGTCCGTCCTCCTGAGGTTGCCGTGGCGCCGTGGCCGTCTCGGACGGGCGGGCACGATGAACGCGGTCGTAGAAATCTCGTACCGCTGGGGTGTAGCGCCCATCGGGAGTCCGCTTCGGGAATCCGCAGGCTTCCAGCTTCGGCAGGCTCAGAAGCAGTCGCTCGACCTTTTCGATGTCGCGCCCGACCACCGCCTCGGCGATCTCACGGTCACTCGCGAACAAGGGGAGCTGATCGAAGGTGATGCGGCCTCTAGGCATGGCTGAACCTATTAACGGGAAGAGGTATTCGCGCCGATGACCTGAGGAGCCAACGTTGTTAGCCGAGCTCTTCTTGCGGTCAGCCGGTCATCGACGCGAACGGTGCTAGAAGTGGAAGGTGTCGGACGAGATCCGATCGCCTACAGTGGCGCTGCCGTCATCGAAGAGCTTGGCGTCCATGCTTACGGGCGCGCCTCGATCTGGGTGGAGCTTGTAGGTTGCCGTTACAGCTTTGCGGGCAGCCTTCTTCAGGTCATCCATTTCAGCGGAGCAGCGACCTTCCATGCACTCCTGATAGACTGTATAAATAGCATCTTGCCGCCGATCCTCTGGATAGCCGCAGGGCACACAGTAGCTGATCCTCCGAAGTAGTTCTTCGGCCGGAGTGGATACGACGCTTCGGATCGTGTTTGCATTCAGGCCGAGCCGGCCCATCCTAATTGCCGCGCTCTCCCTTGTTCTACCCGGAGGCACAATCCCTCGACGGATCATGTCATCTTCTTTGGATGTGAAGTGACCTTGGTTCGTTGATTGAAGCCCGAGCTTTCTGCATTTTGCCGCAATGGCCGTTAACGTGCGGTGCGGAAGACTCTTTCGGATCGCACGATAATCCGGCGCCTTTTCACGAAGCACCTGTAGCTCAGTAATGGTCCACGACTCCCTTTTCCCCCGCCTGCTAGTTTCTATGATCCCATAATATGCCGCCCTACCCTTGATCGCCCTGGCTGTAAGGCCGGGGAACATGAGCGCGATAGCATCGGCTTTTTTTGGGTACAGCTTCTGGAAGACCAGCCTCATGTCTTCGACGCTATATTCTCGTCCATTTCTGTCGGCCGCTGACGGAGCTGCATATCCTGTGATGCCCAATGCATAGAGACGATAGACGAGGCAATTGCTTTTCATGCTAGGGAACAAAGCCTTGAACTCGTCCATGCGCTCGGGGCACATGGCACGCAGGAGAGCATTGATGTCGTTCGTATCGTAAGTTTTTCCGGCAGCATCGACAGCAGATACCTTCCGGTATCCGATACCCTTGCCCATATTCTCGGCGTATCTGCGATGATCCATGTTTGATGCCCTCAATTAGTATCGCCGCTCATAAATGCGCTGAGTCGGCCCTGGCACGGTCGCCGTAAGCAGTATTACCACCGCCCCAGCTGCCTGATTTCGTCGTCAATGTACCAAAGGGCCTTTTTCAGATGCCTGATGTTGGGCGATTTCTTGAGGCCGCGGCTGTGCGCGAATAGGTGGCCCATAGGGGGTGCTCGCCCTCAGGCCCGAATAGGTCAGGCAGGGCGGCTGTCACGGTGCGGTGGATTTCGTTGAGGCGGTCGTTCTCACGATCGCCGGCCGCATCCCGCGCGTCTTGGTCAGGCAGAACCTGATCTTTCTCGGGTACCAGATCGCCGTAGAGGTATCCCTGAAAGGCAAGGTCGACCACGAGCAGGCCGATCTCGTCGCGCTGGCTCGCTGGCAGTCGCATCCACGCGGCGCGGACGTCGTCGAGGGTCGGCACCATCATGGAACGCCTCCGTTGAGGAGCATGCTGAGTTCCGCCGCACGGGCTTCTGCGATGGCGTATTTCGGCTGGTAGTCGGCTGCGAGGTCGGCTTCCTCCTCCAGCGACCATTGAAGGTGAGCGCGCAGGGCGAGAGCCTCGATACGGGTCGTGCATGGTGTGGTGAGCACCCGGTCGAAGGCGGCTTGCATGTCGCCCTGCGCCTCGTAGGCCGCATCAAGATCGACATCCTCGTGAGGCGCGATCTGGAAGGCGTCCCATGCCGCGCGGTGAGCTAAAATCACGTCAGAAACGGTGGGTCGATTCGCGACCTCAACATCCTGTTCTGGCTTGATAATTTCGACCCACAGCATCGAAAGTCGCAAGGTGGAATCACAGCCCTCCAGGGCTGCCCCGATACGCTCGAAGCCGTCGGTGTATTCCTCGTATCGGACGTAGTGCGCGACGAGAGCCTGGAGGCCCCCCATCGTCACTGGCACCATGGTGTTCATGGCCCGGCGGGCGTCGAGGCAGCGGTCCACTGCCAGATTATGGGCCCGCATCGCCTCCTCGTCGTCCTCATCCAGGGTTTCGAGAATGAGGGTCAGGGCGTCGTCGGCGGCGCGGTGATCCGAGATCACCGACAGGATTGGATCCGCTACTGCATCCATCGGAGGCACCCCGTGGATTCGCAGCGGCCGTGAAGATGACCGTTAAGACTATCGCGCGCCCAGACCAGACGGCCGGCACAGGTTGGGCAGGGCAGGATACCGGACGACGCAGGGTCGTCGGCAATCATCTTGAAGATCTGGATCAGCGGGTTCGGCGGATCGATGAAGGTAGCCTTGGCCCCCTCGGCGAGCCCTTGCAGCGCGGCGACAGCGGCCCGTTGCCGGACCTCGCTCGCATCGTCACGCACTTCGATGGAGATGGCCGCGATGAGCGCCATGTCGATCATCGCGGACACACCGGCTTTGAAGCCCTCGTTGTAGGCGTTGCCGGCTGCGCTCATGGCTTCGCCCTCTCGCGTTTGGCGAAGTCCCTGGCTTGATGAAGCCGAGCGACAATGGTCTCCATCCATGAGGCGTCCTGGTTGGTCGGCCAGAATTCGTGCGCCTCGATGCGCTTGAGCAGCACGACCTCATCGGGCCGCAGGAATTTGCCGCCGACCTTCCTCGGCAGGGCCTTGCTCTCGGCGATGCAATGCTTTGCCACCTCCCACCACGGAATCACTTGTTCCGGGTGCCAGACGGTCAGTCCGAAACGTCGGGAGGGTGATCTCGGATGGGTGTCGTCACGACCGTCGAAGGCCGCCTCACGGTAAGTGTCGGCGTAATTGAACCCTTCGCCGGAGGAGAGCGGCTTGTTGACGATCTTAGCCTTCACCAGGGATTCGGTGAGGTCGTGGAAGTCGGCGTCTGCCGAGGCGAGCGTCCGGCCGATCGCCCGCACCGTCGAGACCACCTCCCCGTCGTTGTCGCTGCCGAGGAGCGGGAGCAGCTTGATGAGCTTCGGCTGGATGGAATGGGGGATCATGACGTTCCCCCTTCCGTGAACAGCGCGGGCTGCTTTTCCTGCGCCAGGGCCCAGACCTCGACACAGGTTTCGTGCCCGAGGAGTTCGTAGGCCGCGTGGACAAAGGCTTGCCGCTTGGCATCAACCTTCGTCGTCGCGTTGGCGTGGGTGTCCTTGATCGCCAACGCCTTCTCAGCGCGCCGGAGTTCGCCGATGCGGGCTTGAAGCACTGGCCGGCTCCGACGCTTCCTCTTGAGAGCGATCTCGGCTCGGGTCTTCCACGATGGGTCATCGCTCTCGAATCCGAGGGTGATCTGGTCCTCGATCGCGAGGATAGCGCCATCGATCTCGTCGAGGATGGCCCGGCCCTGCGCGGAGGATTGGATGTCCTCCAGCCGGATCTCGGAGCCGTCGCGGAGGAGGATGGTATTTACCCCACGGATATCGGTGGTGGTGGAAGTGCGAAACTCGGCCATGATCAGGCCACCGCCGAGAGGTCGCGAACGAAGGCGGCCCGCTGATTGGCGTCGTCGTTCTCGACAATGAAACGGGCGAGGATTGAGAGGCGAGTTAGCCGTGGATCGTCGGCACAGTCCGGACGCGATAGTGCCTCTGAATGGATAGCGTCGGCGAGGCGGTCGCAGGCATCGGCGATCCAAGCGACGAATTCACCAGCGGGCTGGATTTCTTGCTTTTCGTTCGAGCAGCGTGGCTGGCAGCCTACGGCCGAGCAAAGTTCACGAACGAATTGCACGACGTCATGCAGCCCTTCGAGCTGACGGATCTTCATGCCCGCGATGTCAAAATCCGGTGGGCCCGGCATTGGCTTAGAGGCTCGACCTGAGATGAGCCTACTTTCGGTGAGGCCGGCGACAGCGTCGTGAATGTCTAAACAGAGGCGTCCGGCAATCCCATAGCCTTCGCGAGGTGTATCCGCATGCCAGACGGCGACGTACTCTAACCAAGCCTGCGCAATGGCCTTAGCTGGTGCGTTCTCGCGAGTGGCACGAAGCGCAGCCGCTCTGTCGATCAGGCTATCCCGGATGTCAGCGTTGCACTTCCAGGATTCCTCGTCATCTGAGTTTGAGCCATTCGTGCATGTCTTCGTCCACTCGCCCCATGCGTTCAGCAGCTCATCCACAAGCGGGAGAGGGGCTTTCTCCAGGGCCGCCACGTCACGGAGGATGGATGCCATCATCCTGTCGAGGCCGTCGCGGCTCCCGTCATCCGGATTGTGCCGCTCCCAATCTTCACCGAACAGTCTAGCCTTAGCTGCGAGATCCGAGAGCGACGCAGCGGGTTCCGCGATGGCACGTTCCCAAATTTCAGAGTGCTTCGCGATCTCGACGTTGAACCGCTCGTCGCCCCAGCCTTTTCCGCTGCATTCACTATTGATCCATACTACGTGCTTCACCGCCCAATCGCAGGCTTCAGCGAGATCACTAAAAGCAGAGAAAGGAGTTGGAATGCTAGAACGCGAGCTCAATTCCAATGCTGCGTTGGGAAGAGCATACAGCACATCTGCGACGTTCCTCAGGACCGTACAGATTTCGTCCTGATCAATTGCGTGTGGCTCATCTGCCAGGTAGCGCAATTGCAAAGCCGCTTCCGTCGCGTCCGTAGGCCGATAGTGCACGACCATATCTGAGGCGTACTGTTCAGCGTCGGAGGCCGTCTCGTAGGTCTGCTCTAGTTGCTTCAAGGTGGTAGGAGACAAGACGGTACCCGCACGCCGCATAGCTACCGTATCGGTATTCTTCGCAGCAGCATCCAGTGCGGCACGTGCTTTGCGGTGAGCCTGAATGGCCTGGGCCAGGGAGAGCCGCTTCGAGGGCTCGGTGAGCAGCCGCGTGGCGGCGTCGTCTATGTTGTGATCGTCGGCGGTACTGCAGCCATCTGCCTTGGCTTCAGACACAGGGGTGCGATCAACGCAAAGGCGCTGTTCCATGACTTCATCTCCGTGGGTTGGGTGAAGGCCCTCGCCGGCTATTCAGACCTGCGTGGGCCGCTTGAAACGTACGCCTCGGTGAGCGCGTCCGTGACCTCTTAAATCTCGGGTGCTTCGGGCACGCTCTCGTGGTCGTCGTGCATGCACAGCGTGAGCATGACCGAAGGGGTGAGAAGCGTGTGCGCGGCAAGGGTGACGGTGCCGGTCTCCACGTCGTGCGTGTTCGACGTGTAGAGGCCGCTGCGGACCATCAGGAAAAGGATGGTGTTGATCTCGCCACCGCACTCTTCCTCGGACAGGCCAAGCCAGTCCTGCAGGTGCTTGAACAAGGCGAAGGGGCTGATCGGGCCGGCGAGGTGGGCCGTGTGCCGGATCGCTTCAGCGAGCAGGGCCGCACGCGATTCGGGTTGGCCCAAATCAACAATGCGAGGATTGCGCTTATGCATGGCGACCTCCCGTACGGGCGGGAGTTCTGATCGCATTGAGGACAACCCTCGATTTACGCTGGCGCATCAAAAGGTTCTGAGTTGTTAATAGTGTGGCCTGGGATGGCCGTGAACCAACCCAGGCCTCGCAGCAACCAACCGACTGGACCGATTGGAGACTACGAATGGAGAGGCCGGCCCCATGGACCAGCGGACGGATGATTCCGAGCCCATTCCTGCTGATGTCGGAGCGGGACAGGGAGGAGGCGGAGCGCAGAATCCGGGAGGAGGAGCGTCGTCGCAGAGAGGAACTGGAGCAGGAGCGACGGCAGCGGATAGAGGAGGAACGGAAACGCAACCAACAGGACAAGAGCCCGACAGATTGGGACGATCCGAAAAGCCCGCGCCGCCGCTGACCGACGAGCAGAGATGCCGTTTCAGTCTTCTCAAGAACGTTCGCTATCACGAGGATCGTGAGGGGCACTTTGCCTGGATCAATCGAGCCTTGGATCTCTTTGTCCTCGTGAGCGGACTGGGCACCGTCGTTGCGCTCTCGGACTTGCTGCCTCCCTGGGCACGGGTAGATGGGCGATGGATCGCCGCAGCAACCAGCGTTGTGGGAGCGGTTCAGCTTGTCTTTGCGCTCGGCCGACGTGAAGCGCTGCATGCTGATTTGAGGCGCCGCTTTCTCGCGCTTCTCGCCGACCTTGATGCCGAAAACGCCAAAGATACGGGGCGCCGTATGCGTGCCCTGTTCGGCGACGAGCCGCCGACGTTCCATGCCGTCGACAAACTGGCTTACAACGCCGCGATGACCGCTCTCGATCGTCCTACCGCTTCCATGATTGTGGTGACGCCCTCGCAGAGGATTTGGCGAAACTGGAGACGCTACGAAGGCGTACAGTTCCCACGCGTTGGTGACGCGCAGGCTGCTGCCAGGGTGCCTGCTTGGTGGCAGCGTCCGAAGGTCTGAAGCTCCATCTTTGACCATGGTTCAGCCTTCCATACGAGTGAAGGCATTGCCGATCGCCCAGAGCAGCACGAAGGCGCAGAGAGGAATGAAGGGGTAGGCGTTCGCGAGCATAGTTCGGCTCCACCGCGTGAGGTGATGAAGCATATTCTGCATAAGGCAGAACGATGGTCAACTGCGTTTTGCAGATTTTTGGAGACCCAACCCTTTTTTGCAGACTGTTAGTACCGCGGGATATCGAATTTATTTTTCAAGTTTAACGAGGTTTGATCCTTAGGTTTGTAAAACTCCTTCAGCTTAAGTGCCGTATAATGTGGAACTATTGCCATGACTGGTACAGCAGTGTGGATAATCATATCTCGCATCGTTGGCAGCAATAGTCGCTCAATATTATACTTACCGGAAGATGCGCCGGGATATGGATATCCCATGGCAGGATAATCTGTTTGATCGGTAATATATGTCATAAAACAAGGAGTGCCTATTTTATTTTCTGTCATTTCGTTATCCAGAAGATCAAGATATATCAATGATTTGTCTTCTGCGAAGCCCTTTAATCCGTGTCCATCTACTAATACTACACCTTGTACCGTACGCCTTAATGGCAGCGGTGGAAATTTTTCTAAGTCATCTCCCCTGGTGTCTGGGGATACTGGGTAAAACACACCATCAGCTTTTACAGTACCAACAAACCGTGCGGGCCTTGCTAGATCCCCAGTCTGCAGGTCCAGACCAAAGGCTAGCCAAGACAATGAGACGTCGAAAGCTTTCGCATAGCGTTCGATGTCTTCCTTCTTGATGCCACGCGTCCCGCTTTCGTGGCCGCTATATGTCCCATATGGAACGCCAAGGCGCTGCGCAGCGTCCTTGGCAGTGGCATGCCCGGCATTCTGGCGGGCCATTTTTAGGCGATCGAAAATTTCCATGGCTTCATAAAGCAGATTGTGGTCTGCAAGTCGCAGAATGGCGCTTGACGGAGAATTCTGCATATCGCAGATTATCGATTATGATGTCTGCTCGCGAAATCATTGACGCCTTCGGTTATGCGTTGCTAGCGAACTTGCTCGGATGCCCGGCAGGTACAGTAAGCGCCTGGAAAACGCGCAATGCGATACCGCAGCCATATTGGCGACAGATCGAGAAGGAGGCTGGTCGGCTCCGGCTCGGGAACATCACCTACGCCGACCTCGAAAACAGCGCGCGGCCCAGAAGGCGTCGACAGCACGACTGCGGGCCTGCAGAGGCTCAGGCATGATGCCGGCCTCACGGTCCCATTCGCATCAGCGATACGCTCACTTGCCCAAGCAAGGCTGCGGCCGGTATGTCATTGGCGACTTGGCCGCGGTCAACGTGAACGCACGGGTGGTAACCCTTCACGACCAAGCCCTCACAATGATGAGCAGCCCCACCGGGACGACGCACATCAGGCCGATCGCCCACTGGATCTCGTTCCGGGCGCTCTTCATCTCGCCTTCCAAATTGGCGATACGTGCCTCCAGGGCGCGGAACCGGGCCTCGTCCATTCGTCGCTCCCTCGCTTCGGTTCGTGACCCGCTGGCGGCGTTCCACCGGCTGAATGTCCATGCCGTTGCCGGGTCTCTCAGGGCTTATTGTCTCTCAGCATCCCATCCGCATCAGAGCGCCGCCCACGCTGTGGAGCAAGCGCGCCGCATCGTTGCCGTCCGGTGTTCGCCCCCGGTCATCGAGCCGGTTCGCCAGTTGCTCCAGCACCTCCCGTCGATCCACTCTGGGCAGTGCACTGGCCAAGTCCAGCATCAGTACCGCCAGGGCGTCCGCAAGGGTTTCTCGCGTCACGGGGGCGGAGCCGGCGCCTCCCGTTCCAGGATCTCCGGTGCGATAGGCAGCCGGCCGTTCGCTCAAAGCATCCATGGCGTCATTGTCCTGGCGGAGGGGGCGGGATTCGGAACGCAACAACACAGGCGTTCGCCCGGATTAGCCACGTGTGATCGGTTCGATTCGCCACGCCTTCGTCTGTTCCGCCAAGGCAGCGAAGGCCAGATGGAGGTCGCTCATGCCGAACGGGACGATCTCGGTGGTGGTCACCGAATCCGCCTCGATGCTGACCCTCGCATGCCCCCGGCAGCCAGTACGGCCGAACGCGAACTCGATCTCCAGCGTCTCCCCACCGAGATCGACGTCCAACTCCCGTTCGATACTCTCCAGCTGGATATCGAACATGTCTTCTTCCGGCGTGCCCATCGGGGCCTTCCTTCCTCGTCGCTTGGACGTCCGTGTCGATTGTCCCGTCCCCCTGCAGGGAGGCTCGCTGCCTGATGCTGCTCAAGGACTTCATGCGGTCCGAGGACCTGTCCGACTCGGAGATGGCCGAGAAGATCGGCGACATCTCCGAGTACGGCGTGAGGAAGCTGCGCTTCCGTACCCGTGGCCCCTCGGTGCGGGTTGCCGCCCGTATCGAGGAGGTTACCGGCGGCAGGGTCAGATCCGCTGACCTGCAGCCGCTGACGAACCGCCGCGCACCCGCGGAGGCCATGTCGTGATCGTTTCCGTTCGTCCCATCCTGTTCCTGCCGTCCGCGCTCTCCCGCCAAGGCGCCGCGTCCGTCAGCCAGTCCTTCGTTCCGACCCCCAACGTCATTTCTCATCCTCTGGTCTCCCGTCGTGGTCGAACATCACAAGACCAGAGGAGCCACCCGAGATGTTGGGCAAGTCACCCGAGAACGCGGGTAAATCACCCAAGGGCCGCGAGGCTGTCGCCATGAGCTCTCAGGCCGAAGCCCGGTATCTGGTGGAGTTGATCGCGGGCCCCATGCGGCTCGGCGAGAACGTGAAGGCTGCGCTCTCCCGTGTGGCCCGCACCACGGGACTGAACGACCGCCGGGTGCGCGGCATCTGGCACAACGAAGCCCGCTCGATCCGCTCCGAAGAGATGGATCGCCTCAGAGAAGCAGCGCGAGACGCTCGTGCAACGGAGCAGGCGCGCAATGAGCACAGGTCCGTCCTTTCCCTCCTCGCCACCGCCGACGCGGCCCTGGGCCTTCCGGGCCCGGACGTGGATCGCTCGGATGATCCTGCGCTGGGCTTCGGGCCTGGCGATCATGATCGCCCCCTGGATCAGGGACACTGAGCGGTGATCCCACTGACCCACGCCCAGCCGCCGCCGGCCTGACCCGCTCGTAGCGCTTCGCCATCCTCATCCCTCACGCCCGAACACGGCGCTCCCGAACCTTGGAGCTTTGGCCGATGCCCCTTGCTGTCTCGTCACCCCCCATACCCGAGCGCGTGAAGGCGTATCGGAGCGCCCTTTTCGATCGCTGGGTCGACGCCAAGCGGCGCGCTCATCAGAGCGAGGACATCGCCGACCATCGCGCGGCGGTCGACGCCTACACCGCCTTCATGCGGGCGCATCTGGCATCCGACGAACGAACGCAGCTCGAACTCGAGGATGAGCTTGCGCGGCTCACCGTCGAGAATGGCAGACTGCGAGCCCGTGTTCGCGGAGGAGGACCATCATGACATTCACGTTCGATGATTCGGATCCAGATTTTACGCCGGGCTTGGACGACATCTTTCTGCACAGCGCGATGCTGCGGGATTTTGAAGTGCAGATTCTGGATGATCGCTCGTTTCGCTGCTTGATGAACCTTGTTCGGCTCTGTGCCGCCGCGCGAGCCTGGACATACACCGCCCCGGAACCTGGAGGGTGGGTCCATGCCGGCGATGAAGGGCTAGCTCGCGCGGTAGGAGTGAGCCGCAGCCTGTGGCTCTCGAAGATTAAACCGGCGCTCTTGCCCTTCCTCGAAATCAAAGATGATCAGCTCCGCGTAGCCCGCGAATGGTTCCTGACGCGGACGGAGCGGGAGAGACAACTTTCCATGCGCCGCAGCCAATTAATCCACCCGGGCATTTTCACAAACGAAGCCTTCGTGTCGGTCTCTGCCTCCGCACGTGTTCTGCTTCTTGGGCTCGGTACCTTAGCGGACGAAGCGAAGCGGTTCCCGTGGAACGAGGACGTCATCGTAAGCGCATTGGCGATGCCGAACGCGGCTGCAGAATTGGTTGAGCTGGAAACGGCGTCTTTAATCGCTCGGGAAGGGCGGCAGGGGGTGATCCTCTTCGATTATGGCTTTGGCAGCGGCGACGACGGCAACTCTAGCGACAGTGAGGACACGCTATGAGCCGCTGGTTTCGCCATTACGCGGGTCTAACCACCGATCCAAAGTTCGGAGGTGTTGCGCGCCGCTCAAAGGCTTCCCGAGAACGTGTTGTCTTCGTTTGGTGCTGTTTGCTGGAGAGCGCTGCGGAGGTGAACGAGGGCGGACGGTTCGCGATCGATGCAGATAGCATTGCCGACGTGCTGTCCTGCGAGACGGCCGAGGTTCAAGCGATTCTCGACCAGATGGAAGCAAGCGGACTGCTCGCCGACTCGAGGGTAGGAAAATGGGCGGACCGCCAGTTTGAGAGCGATACGTCCGCGTCACGGACACGTCGCTATCGAGAGAAGAAACGTCACGGAGACGATATTGTGACGTCACGCGACGGCGGCGTGACGCCCCCAGAGACAGAGACAGAGACAGAGACAGAGGCAGATACAGAACTAGCTCTGGTAGAACCACCTGAGCCTCTTCCTGAAAAACCTAAGACTGACACTCGCACCGCCGCTTCGCGATCGGTGCCGGGAGCGAGCCGGTATTTTTTCGAGAGCGGCGTCATCCGGCTGACCCAGCCCGATTTCCTGAAATGGGAGGCGGCGTTCCCCAACATCAGCCTTCGATCCGAGCTCACCGGGCTGACCGGTTGGGCCGGCGAGCAGGCCAACTGGTTCTTTGCCGTCCCCGGTGCCCTGGCCAAGCGAGAACGGGAGGCGCGGCTCGCGGCAGAGCGGTTCAGACTTGAGGCCAAGGCGAAGGCCGAGGCGCCGCGGCCAAAGCCCTACGGCTACGTGCCGTGAGATCGGTCGATGAGATCCTTCGCGAATTCGGGATCGTCCTGCGGTCGACATCCCCCGGCCGGCACTACGCGATCTGCCCTCAATGCTCGGTCACCGCCAAGCACGCCGCCAACCGCCGACGCCGTTCCCTGGGCGTCACGATCGACGCCGGTGGCGTCGGGTTTCGATGCCTCAACTGCGATCTGAGCGGCGGGAAGTATTTCAGCGATGACCCTCAATCCAACGGCAATCGCCTGGCTCGAAAGCCGGGCCCTCGACAGCGAGATCGCCTCACGTTTGGGGATCTACAGCGCCAAGCGCGCTCAGGGTGGCGATCCGGTTCCTGACGCCTCCGGCAACATCTTGGTCTTCCCGTACCTCGACGGCGGCGAGGAGGTGAACGCCAAGTACCGGGGGCGGGACACTGCTGGCAAGAAACGGTTCTGGCAGCGTGCCGGTGCTCGAAAGACGTTTTTCAACGTCGCCGTACTCGACGACCCGGCCGTTCAGAACGGTCAGGCACCGGTGGTCATCACCGAGGGCGAACTGGACACGGTCGCCGCCGTTCAGTCTGGTCACCCTTTCAGCGTCTCCGTGCCCGACGGCGCCCCTCCAGCACGGGACGAGCAGGGCAACCTCGTCGAGGTGCCGGACAATGCCGACGACGTCGTGCCCGAACACGACGACAAGTACCGCTACGTCTTCAACAACTGGGACCGCCTGAAGCGGGTGAAGCGGTTCGTCCTTGCCGTCGACAACGATGAGCCGGGCCGCCGCCTCGGACAGGAACTGGCCCGCCGGCTCGGCCGCTCCCGTTGCTGCCTCGTCAGCTATCCAGCCGAGCCCTGCGTGGCGGATGCAGACGGCGTGCTCCGGCCGGTGAAGGATCTGAACGAGGTGCTCCAGCACTTCGGGGCCGACGCCGTGATGGCCTGCATCGAGCAGGCGAAGCCCTTCCCGGTGAAAGGCCTCTACAAGCTATCCGACTTTCCGGAGCGCCCTCCCCTCCTTGCCCTGACCACCGGATTCCGCGAACTCGACCATCACATGCGGCTCTACCGCGGAGCCTTCGTCGTGGTCAGCGGCCTTCCTGGCGGCGGCAAGACCGCCCTGATGACCCAGATCGCGATGAATATGGCGACTGGCCACAACTGGCGGATCGCCATCGCCTCCTTCGAGATGCATGTCCGGCCGATCCTGGAGAACATGCTGCTCGGTTTCATGCTGCAGAAGCCGCGCAGCCTCTGGACCAAGCCTGAATGCGATGGCTGCCGCCGGTTCATCGATGAGCACTTTGTGTTCATCGCCCTTGCTCCGGACGATGAGGACACCGAGGCCGACGTTCAGTGGGTAATCGATAGGGCTGCCGACGCCGTCGTCCGCGAAGGCATCTCCATGCTCCTCCTCGATCCCTGGAACGAGGTCGAGCACAAGCGCCGGCCCGGCGAGAACGTCGCCGATTACACCAACAGAGCCATCCGTCTGCTGAAGCGGTTCGCGCATAGCTACGACGTTTGCACCGTCGTGGTGGCTCACCCAACCAAGTCTGCCGGCCTCTCGGTCCGGAGCGGAGAACCGATGTCTCTCTACGACATCGCCGACGGTGCGACCTGGGCGAACAAGGCCGAGATCGGTGTGGTGATCCACCGGGCCTCGCCGCACGACCGCATCGCCAATGTCGGCATCCGCAAGGTCAAGTTCCACGAGACCGGCAAGATCGGGGACGTGTCCCTGATGTTCGACGACGAGCTCCGCCAGTTCGTGGCCTGAGCCACAAACGCACCCCATCCGATTCCAAGGGAGAACTCCATGGCTCGCACCAAGGGAAAGCGGCAGCGTGAGAGGCAGCGCCGGCAGCTTCGACAGGAACGGAGAGCTGAACGCCGTGCGTCAGCTGGAACCGGAGCAGGCCTGGGCATGGGATCTTCCGCAGCCAGCGCACGCAGCGCGGCCGATCCGATCTGCGGTGTGGCCTCGCCCACGATCGATCCGAGCCTGTGCTGGTACATCGCCAAGACTACGCCTCGGATGGGCGTGCGTGCCTTGGAGGCGTTGCAGGCGGCCGATGTGGTGACCTACCAGCCTCGTGCCTCAGAGGTCGTCGTACGCCGCGGCCGTCGTGTCGTCCGACGCACGCCGATGCTGATCCGCACGGTGTTTATTGGAGTGAAAGATGAGCCTCACCTCGCGATCGCCAGAGAGCGGCCAGGCGTTGCCGAGATCGTTTGCTACCCGGTCGAGGACAAGTCGCTGGAGGGCAACATCTCCGGGCCAGTTCTGAAGCCTGCTCGGCTCAATGCGGAAGGGCTGCAGCGGTTCGTAGACAGGATCGCTAAGGGCGAGATCGTCGAGCCTGTTGGGATCAAGATCGGACAGGGCGTGATGGTGACCGACGGGCCGTTCGCCTCGTTCCCCGCCACTGTTGAGCGGATCCTACCGGATGACCGGATTGCTGTGTCAGTTTCGCTGTTTGGGCGGGCCTCGCCCATCGTATTGAACATTGCGCAAGTCCAGCCGTTGTAGTAACTCAAGCTTCTGAATAATCGCCGCTGTACTCTCCCGCTTTGGGGTCGACGTTAAGCCGCGACGGAGACGGGTGAGGCCGCTTCTCCACTTTGGAGGCTGGTTCAAAATCTCTGACCCCATTGGGGTACTACTCGAATTCGAACAAGGTTCGAGCGCAGCAACCATCATGCCGGCACGCACTGCGCCCGCAGGAACGCCGCTCTGGCAATCATCAGAGTTCGATGCGGAAGCGCCGGCTGCCTCAGATGTAATGGCGGAAAACGACCTCGCCCACGGTCTCTTCGATAGCGCTCGTTTCTGAATCATCGGCTGCGTTCTGATTGTCCGCCATCGTTGGCGACATCATCAGGGCGATTAGCGCCAGCAGCCATCGGAAGGGATGGGCCATCGTTCGCAACTCATGCATCCAATCAGGAGTGAGTTCGCGTCTTCGATAGCCGGTAAGCGTTGCTTAAATATGTCGAGGTCGGTTCCACCCTGACTCCCCAGTCCCAAGGCCGAGGGAGATCGGAGCGTTAAGCGGAGTGGAGCATTCGGGTAGTTCACTAAGCTCGCGAAGCTGTCCACGCTGTAGACAGCATGGACAGCTCATTAAGCTTAGGCGAAGCAGCTTTTCCTTACAGGATGAAGTCGGCCGCGTGAAGCTCCGCAATACCCTTAACCAGAACTGAGAAATCAGCTTGGCCGTTGCCATCGACGTCGCCGCTGACGATTGTATTGGTACCCGAGATCACAGCCCGCAGCTCGCCAGCGTGCTTCGTGAAACCATTGTCGCCAATGAAGTGAAAAGCCTCATTGATAGTGGAGCTGGACATCGCGTCGATAGATTTGACGCTTATCTTATCGCCTTGGCTTTGACGAAAGTCGAGGATGGTATCGCGTCCGGTGCTCGACACGGTGCTATCGGCCAGGGTCTTGAAGATGAACGTATCGGCGCCGGTTCCGCCCTTCAAAGAATCACGCCCCAGGCCGCCCGAGATGGAGTCATTGCCACCGAAGCCATCGAGATAGTCGTTGAACTTCGACCCAACAATTGTATCGGCGCCCTTAAACAAATCCTTGTTGACGGCAGCAGAATTGTTGGAGGCAATGTACTGGTTCGCCTGCTCGGTCGTTATGCTTAAGCCGGTGAGTTTGGCCGCGATTTTGCCTCCCACATAAGTCGATGCAGCTGTAGTGGTACCTGCAGTGGGATAGCCAAAGGTGGGATCGAACTCAAAGCCCACGCCAGTTACGACGGATTGCTGGCTCTCGCCGAAAGCAATTTTATAGCTTGTTGATTTCTGAGCCGAGAAGATCGGATTCTCGTCAATAAATTCGTATAGATTAAACGTCCTGGCGTCGGCCGCGATATAAGAAACCACTGTCGCCATATTTTTATCCCCCCTTTGAAAGCAGCGAGGCTTACAGTCTTTTGCGCCTGTTTACCTGCTGTATGTAGCGAATCACCGCTTGGTCACAGCATTCGAGGATTGCCACAAATTCCCGCACGTTCCTAGAACGCATCCGCCGTACTCTATCCAGTCGTCAGGAATGAGCACCGGAAATTCGTAGGGCGAGCGCGTTCCTGGTGCTGGAGTTTTACCGTCGCGTAGTAATAATGCCACGATCACCGCGTGATACTTAAGTATAAAAGTGAACGCTACATCTTCGTAAGGCCGCATGTTCGGCAGGTTCACCCGACGCAGCGAGGACGAACAGAAGCGCAAGCGTGAGGCTGAGGATCGCGCCCGGCGCGCCCGCTTCGAGAACGACTCGGCCGGCATCGGTGGTAGCTACCCCTGGCCCCTTGGCATCTCAGGCGCTGGCGGTCATGTCGCTCACTCTGCCGATTGCTCACCTTCCGACAGCGGTTCGTCGTCCAGCGATGGCGGCTCGTGTGGCGGTGGCGGCGACTGAGCGCGCCGCATCCTCCCCGCCGTCCTAGGTCCACGACCGAGCGCCGCAACCATCATCACCTATCGGCCTGCGCAGGTGCTACTTCTCAACCACGCCCTACCTGTCACACATCACACCGGAGGGAACCGCGCAGATGGCCTATTGGATCGAGTTTTATGAGCAGGGAAACAAGATCGGCGAGACCCCGTCGCCGGGCTCCGAAGAAGAGGCCCGGGAGCATGCCAGGCAGGGCTTGGTCACACACAAGGCCGATTTCGCCCGCGTGATCGACGCTGATGCCGGTGGCGCCGAAGTTTGGTCCGTCCGTGCGGATACGGATGAAGCCCGTATCCTCAAGCCCTGATCCGGACGCCGAATCTGCGTCGGCTGGGACGGGCGTCCCGCCCCAGAAGCCGCTGTAACTCGCTAGATTATCACAGCCAGGATCAGGTCGATCGCAATCGCGCCAGCCACTGCCATCCCAAGAAGGGTGATGCTGCTCACCTGATCGACCTTATCGATGGTGTTGCCGATCAGATGCTCGGGATTATTAGCGGCGCCTCCGCGCTGGGTCTGGTTGGGGTTTGACGTGATGGGTGCGTTCATGGATCAGCTCCTGTGTCGGCGTAAAGGAAGCTCAGCTGCGTACCTGAGCACCTACGTGTCCTAACCAAGGACCTTAGACGGCACGGTGTTCCACCTCGGAGCGACGCAGGTTTCCCTGCCTTATCAAGCAGTCCACGCACACGGATCATATATCCGCTGGCGCTTCGTCCGTGCTCAGGGCAGCCATCAGTTCGTCGCCCGTCATCCAATGAACCCCGGCTGGCGAGTGTATGGCATGGGCAACCAGACCCATTCCGACCTTTGTCCGGGCGGCTTCGAGCGCCTTCTCGGAGCTCTCGTGCTCCTCATGGTTCCAATGTCCGCTCGCGCGGTTTGTGTTGTCGCCCCACTGCAAGATCCACATCGCGCTCTCCTTTAGCGACGATGAAGCGAAAAGCCCCCGCTCTTGGTTCCACATCCTTCCATCGGCACAGCTATGCCTCTCTCGGATAGGTAGCCATGACCGAGACCCAGTGCGACGCGCTCACCGACAGGATGCGCGCGATCCTCGCTGTTGGTCACTGCCCCGATGACCTGCGCGCCCGAGCCCAGTCCCTGGCCTTCAAGGTGACCCTCGACCAAGCTGCCCGAGCGATGGGACCGGCGTCCTAGAGGTCGGGGGACCCTGGAGGGTCTGGATCTATACGGGTGGTCGGGGCCCCCAATGTTCCTAGCGCCAGGGTCCAAAAACCCGGTAACAGGGTAACAGGTAACAGCCGGGATGAGCGACGCGAGCGGACCAAAGTTCCTCAACCAAGCCGACTTCGCCCGTCGGCGCGGCGTGTCCCGCAAAGCCGTAACTGGCTGGAAACAGAAGGGCTTACTGGTAGTTTCTGATGTAGGTTTGATCGACGTCGAGGCGTCGGAGTGGAACCTGGATCAGCGCCCGGCGAGCTACCGGGGAGGTGTTACCCACCGCCCGATCCGAGCTGTTACCGGTAACACTTCGGCGCGTGAGCCGACTGCGCCAGCGAAGCCCAAGCCCGACACTTGGCAGAAGCTTGGCGAGGCGATGCCGAGACCGGCAGCGCTTTCGGATGGTGACGACGAGGCCGAGGACATCGGGCCGCTCGACCCGACGAACCTACCGCTGCCGGACGCGATCCGGCGCAAGGAGAATTTCCTGGGCCTCCAGCGCAAGCAGGAGGTCGAGAAGAACGACAAGAAGCTCGTCGATCGCGAGGCGGCCGAGAAGCTGTTCTTCGACACCGCCCGTGATTACCGCGACGCCTGGCAGTCCTGGCCGGCGCGGATCGCGGTGGTGATGGCAGACGAGCTGAAGGTCGACCCCCGTGCGCTGACGACGATCCTGAACGCGCATGTCAAACAGCATCTCTCCGAGCTCGGAGAACCCTCGGCCGAGTTCGCTTGATACCGAGAGCCTCGCGAAGGCTTGGCGGAAGGGGGCAACCCCGACCCCGAACCTCGACGTCGTCGAGTGGGCCGAGCGTTACCGCAGGCTGAGCAAGGAATCGTCAAACGGCGGTCGCTTCATCGTCTCCCGGGTCGAGGTGGCCCGCGGTCCGATGCTCGCGGCGACCGAACCGGGCGTCAGCGTCATCACCCTGATGGCATGTACGCAGCTCCTCAAGACGACCGTGATCGAGAATATCCTCGGCCGGTTCATGCACATTGATCCGTGCCCGATCCTGGTCGTCCAGCCGAAGGACGACGCAGCCGAGACCTTCTCGAAGGACCGGCTGGCACCGATGATCCGCGACACGAGGGTGTTGCGCGAGCTGTTCGGCGACGCCAAGGCCAAGGACGCCGGCGCGACCCTTACGCACAAGCAGTTCCCCGGCGGGCACATCACCCTCGTCGGGGCGAACAGCCCGACCAACCTCGCGATGCGACCGATCCGGCTGCTCTGCGGCGACGAGATCGATAAGTTTCCACTATCGGCCGGCGGCGAGGGGCCACCCATCGACCTTGCCGAGGAGCGCCAAGCCGAGTTCAAGGCCAACAGCCTGTCGGTACGGGCCTGCTCACCCACGGTGGCGGGCCGCAGCGCGATCGAAGCCTCCTATGAGGAGAGCGATCAGCGCAAAGCCTTCGTCGAGTGCCCTGGCTGTCACGGCTGGCACCCCTTGGAGTGGGAGCAGGTTCGCTTCGATAAGGATGCGGACGGCAAGATCCGGGCGGAAACTGCCAGCTACGAATGTGTGACCTGCGAACATGCGATGACCGAGCCCCAGCGGCTCGTCGCGCTGCGCAAGATCGAGTGGCGGCAGACCCGCTCGTTCACATGCTGCGGTGAAAACCAGTCTCCGGAGCGCTGGGCGCCCGAGGCATACGGCGTCCGAAGGGCCCTGTGCATCCATTGCGGCACCGAGGCGGTGCCGAACGACCATGCAGGGTTTCAGGCGTCGAAGCTCTACGCCCCGAAGCAGACCATTCGCGAGACGGTGGCGAAATTCGCCCGCGCGCTACGGCGGGGACCGGAGGCCTTGCGGACCTTCTTCAACACGCAGCTTGCCAGGACGTGGAAGGAAGGCGCCGACGCGCCGGACTGGCAGGATGTCTACACCCGCAAGGGTCGATACCGCAGCGGGACGGTGCCTTTCGGCGGCCTGATCCTGTTCGGCGGCGTCGACGTCCAGAAAGACCGCCTCGAGGCAAGCATCTGGGCCTTCGGGCGCAACCGTGAGCGCTGGCTCATCGAACACCGGGTGCTCCCGGGCGACACGAACCGCGCTGAGGTTTGGACCGAGCTCGAAGCCCTGTTTTCGGAGACGTGGCCGCACGAGGGCGGCGCGGAGATGACCGTTCGGGATTGGGGCGTGGATTCCAGCGGCTTCACCGCCGAGGTCTATGCCTTCGTCCGGCGCCAGGCAGGCCGTCCGGTCCATGCCGTCGACGGTCAGGACAGCTACGCGGCAGCATTCCTCGGTGTCGGCGCGAAGGATGCGACGCCAGCGGGGAAAAAGCTGCGCCGCGGTCTGAAAACAATCCGGGTCGGGGCCTCGTTCGCCAAGCAGGAGCTGATGGGGTGCTTGTCCCTGCAGCGCCCGCCGGATGGGCGGCCCTTCCCGGCCGGTTTCGTCCACCTTCCAGAAGACGTGACCGAGGACCAGGTGAAGCAGCTGACGGCCGAGGAGCTCGTCACGCACGTCACCCGGGGCCGGACCCGGCGCGAGTGGGTGCCGATCGGCGGACGGCGCAACGAGGTGCTCGACTGCGCCAACTACGCCCGCGGCCTCGCCGCCATGCGTGGTTGGGACCGGTGGCGCGAGGTGCATTGGCGGGATCTGGAGGCTTCGCTCGGTGTCGAGCGGGGTGGGGTCATTGTCCCGAGCGAGATCGAGCAACCGACAGTCGCCGCCGGCTCGCTGGCGGCCCGGAACCTTCAGCGCGCCGCCGGCCGCCGTAGCAAGGTCCGAAGCAGAACGACGAGGTAGCGAATGGCCGACGACCTCGACAAGCAGATCGCCGGTCTGCGCAAGCAGATCGCGGACATCGATCGGACGATGGCGAGCGGCGTCGAGCGCGTGGAAAGCGCCGACACAGGAAGCGTGAGCTATCGGAAGTACGACGACCTACGGCGCGAGCGCTCGAGGCTTGCTGCGAGCCTTGAAGGGCTGCTTGGATCGACGACAGGCGGCCGTCGCCGCACCCGCCAGATCGTCACGACGAGCCGTAGCGGGTGGTAGCGTGAACAGCTACGGCAACATCACGATCCGCGCGAAAGGCGGTGGTCAGCTTCAGCCGGTGGCGATGGACCTGCCCGCTGGCTTTGCCGGCGCGTCCGACGCGACGCCCTACGACGTAGCCGGTGGCACCGGGCGCCGGTCGCGAGCGTGGCGGGTCGGCAGCTACGGACCGAACGCGGCCATCGTCTATGCGCTCGACGAGCTGCGCCGGAAGTCGCGCGATCAGGCTAGAAAGAACCCCTATGCCGGCGCGGCCGTGGATCGGCTCGTTACCAACATCATCGGAACGGGCATCGTACCGCGCTCCATGGCGGCCCGGCCCGCCGAGGGGCTGTCCAAGCCCGCCGCCAAGAAGCGGAAAGCCGAGGATGCGGCCTTCCGGGCGCAGATTCAGAAGCTATTCCTGGCCTGGACCGACGAGGCCGATAGCATCGGCGCGCACGACTTCTACGGACTGCAGGCCCTGGCGGTCCGCGGCATGGTCGAGGGGGGCGAGACATTCACCCGTCTGCGCACTCGCTTGCTGAAGGACGGCCTCACCGTCCCGCTGCAACTGCAGCTCCTCGAGGGCGACCACTGCCCGCACACCAAGAACGAGACGGCGAACCGAGTTCGCAGCGGCATCCAATACGATGCCATCGGCAAGCGCACCGGGTATCACCTCTACCGTGAGCATCCCGGCGATGGCGGCGTCTTGGCGGGGATCGCTGATACGACGCTCGTTCCAGCGGTCGACATCTGCCACCTCTATCGCGCGATGCGGCCGGGGCAGGATCGCGGGGAGCCGTGGCTCGCACGCGCCCTGCGCACCCTCTACGACCTCGACGGCTACCTCGACGCCGAGCTGGTCCGGAAGAAGAACGCTGCCCGCCTCGTCGGCTTCGTAAAGCGTATTCTTGCCGACGGCACTGAGGGGCCGCTTGGTACCGAGCCCGGTGACGATGACGGCGTGGCCACCCTCGACTTCGAGCCCGGCACGATCCAGGTGCTGGCCGACGGCGAAGACGTAACCTTCAGCGACCCGAAGGACGTCGGTCCCAACTTCGAGATGTTCGTCCGAGAGTCGAAGCGCAGCGTCGCGGCTGCCTGCGGGCTGCTCTACGAAATCCTGAGCGGCGACTACAGCCAGCTCAACGATCGGACGCTGCGCGCCGCCCTCAACGATTTCCGCCGCGCCGTCGAGCAGTGGCAGCATCATCTGGTCGTATTCCAGCTGTGCCGGCCGATCTGGATCCGGTGGATGGACCTCGCGCTGCTCTCCGGTGCGCTTCGGCTACCGGAGGGGATGACCCGACAGGATGCCTACGCCGTCAACTGGATCCCGCAGGCCTGGCCGTACATCCACCCAGTTCAGGACGTCCAGGGCAAGACCATGGAGATCCAGGCCGGCCTCTCGACGCGCACCCGCAAGGTCGCTGAGGGCGGCTATGACGCCGAGACGGTCGACGCCGAGCAGGCAAGCGACAACGAGCGCGCTGACAGCCTGAGCCTGACCTACACCAGCGACGGTCGCCAGAAGGCTGTCGCCGCGAAGGGCGAGCCCACCGAGGCGTCGACCGAAGAGCCCCCGGCCGCTGCCGGCGACTGACCCACCATCACGGAGGCACCATGGCCACTCTGGTCAATGGGAACGAGATCATCCTCACGGGGACGGTCGGCGATCTCTATTGGGACGACTGCTTCACATCGGCAGACGTCATCTTCGCGTTGGCGCAGGTCGGTCGCGATCAGGACGTCACGATCCGCCTGAACAGCGGCGGCGGTATCGCTACCGAGGGCGCGGCCATCCACGCGGCCATCGCCGGCCACAAGGGCCGAAAGGTCATCGTGATCGAGGGAATCGCGGCCTCGGCCGCCTCCGTCATTGCCATGGCCGGCGACGAGATCGTCATGTCGCTCGGGGCACTGATGATGGTGCACGACCCCTCGGGCTTCACCTTCGGCACGATCGAGGACCACCAGCTCCAGATCCGCGCGCTGACTGCGCTCGCGACGGCCATGGCCGGCATTTACTCGGAGCGCACCGGCAAGAGCGTCGCCGAGGCGCGGGCCGACATGCAGGCCGAGGTCTGGATGACGCCCGAGGAAGCCGTCGCCGCCGGCTACGCCGACCGGACACTGGCACGTGCAGCCAACGACGACGTCGAGCCCGAGCCGACCGCCTTCGACTACCGCCTTTTCAGCCATTCGCCGGAGCGCCTTGTCGCCCTGGCCGATCAGCGCGCCTGGACGAAGCGCGTTCGCCCCACCGCGGCCGCGCCTGCCGCCCCCGCCCGCCAGAAGGAGACACCCATGGCCAATGAGAAACAGGACGTCGCCCCCGCGCCGAAGCCCGACGCCGCCCCGACGCCGCCGGCTCCCGCGCCCGTGGCGACCGTGACACGCTCCGATGCTTCGGAGATCGCGAAGCTCTGCGTCGATGGCGGCGTTCCGGCGATGGCCGCGACCCTCCTCGCCGAAGGCGTCACCGTCGCCCAGGCAAAGGAGCGCATCGGCGCCGCTGGCGAGGTGAAGAACCTTGTGGCGCTGGCTCGCCGCAAGGACCCGACCATTCCCGAAGATCTCGCCGCCACGATGCTGGCCGACGGCAAGACCGTCGAGCAAGCGCGCGCCGCCCTCTTCGACAAGCTCGTCGCAGGCGAGGAGCGCACCGCCGTCTCCTCCCATGTCCCAACGGACGGCGAGGGCGATCCCGCCTCCCGCATCGTCGCGAACTACCGGGCGGCCACCGGCACCAAGACCAAGGCGGCCTGACCCGGCCGCTACCCTCAATCCCTGATTCAGGAGGCCCGTGATGGCCATCACCAACATCCCCTATTCCAATGTCGGCATCGCGGGCTTCGAGACCAATGACGGCTTCGGTCAGGTCGAGCTGTTCAACTCGGCGATCCCGCTTCCCGTCACCGAGGACTTCCCCGTCGGTGAGAGCACGACGCTCCCCGCCTTCTCGGTCGTGGGCCTCAACGCCACGGGCAACCTTGTGCTGGCACAGACCAGCGCCACGGCCGTCGTGCCAATCGGCGTCACCACCGCGCCGGCCCTGACCGGCGCCGGACAGACCGAGCGCATCGCAATCTACCGCGCCGGCAACTTCAATCCGGACGCGCTGACCTGGCATTCGGACTTCAACACCGATGCCAAGCGTGCCGCCGCGTTCCGCGGTGCCCCGTCCCCCACCAACATCGTCATCCGCAAGCGTCTCTGACGCCAGGACCCAGGAAAGGAACTCGTCATGGCGTTCGACCGCTACGAAATCTGGAACACCCACACGCTCCTCGGTGTGTATCGGGAGACCGACTCGCCGGCCAATTACTGGCTCGACCTCCTCTTCCCGAATGAAATCTCGTCCACCGACGAGTACATCGACTTTGAGAAGATCCCGCGGGCCGGGCGGAAGCTGGCGCCCTTCATCGCGCCGCTGGCTCAGGGCCGGCCGATCTACGAGGAGGGCGGCCGCGTCGCTCGCTTCAAGCCGGCCTACGTCAAGCCTTCCGATCCCGTGACACCCTCGCGGGCCCTCACGCGTCGTCCGGGGGCGTTGCTCTCTCCCGGCGATGTCGGCCCCCAGGCGCGGTATGACGCCATCAAGGCGGATATCCTCGCCTACCACCGGAATGCCATCGAGCGCCGGTGGGAGTGGCTGGCTGCTAAGGCTGCAATCGACGGCGCCGTGACCATCGACGGGGACGACTACCCCTCGGTGAGCATCAACTTCGGCCGCGCCGCCGGTCATACCATCGTGCTTGGCGCCGGAACCCGCTGGGGTGATGCAGGTGTGTCGGTCCTGGATTCCGTCCAGGGCTGGATGGACCTGATGCATGGCGCCGAGTTCGGTGGCGCGCCGAACCGCATCACCGTGGGGACCGCGGCCTGGGCAGTAGCCCGCAAGGACGAGGCCCTCATGAAGGAGATGGACACCACCCGCCGTGGCAACGACGTGGACATCCGCACCGGCCTCTACGGCACGGGCGAGGCCCGCTACGTCGGCACGCTCGGCGCAGGCCTCGAGGTGTGGGTCTACAACGATTACTACAGCCTCGGCGGAACGGTGACGCCCTTCATGTCCCCGAAGGACATCGTCCTCACCGGGCCCAACGTTCAGGGCTACCGGTGCTTCGGCGCGATCGTCGACGTCAACGCCCAGTTCCAGGCGCTGCCGATCTTCCCGCGCAACTACATCATCCCGGGTGACGTCGCGATCGAGCAGATCGTGACCCAGTCGGCGCCGCTCATGGTGCCGGTGAACCCGAACGCTACCCTGAAGGCGACCGTCGTCGCCTGATCCCCACATTCGAGAGAGGACACGACGATGGCACAGGCCTTCGCAATCGCGACCCTTCATGTCTGCCGTAAACCGGCGGAGGTGAAGGACGGAAAGGTGGTGACACTCGCCGCTATCGAGATCGTTCCGGCGGGTAAGATCGCGGACATCTCGGACGAGGACTTCAAGGTCTTCGAGAAGGCCGGCGCCGCCCGTCGGCCGACGAGGATGGACCGCGCCATGTCCGAGGGCGAGGACGAGCCGGAGGCGGTGGAGACCGCAGCCGGTCGCGCGACGGCGGCCAAGCCGGCGCGGTGATGGACGCGTTCGCAATAGGCGTCGATGCCATCTTCGACGACCCGAACCTTGCGATCGATGCGATCTGGCGCGCGAGCGGCGGCTCCGATGGGGTTCCCGTCCGCGTGATCAGGAAGACGCCAGAGGCCGTCGTGGGCTTGGCTGGTAACCAGTTCGACCTCGACGCCATGCTGCTCGATATCCGCCTTTCGGATGTGGCTGTGCCGGCGAAGGGCGACATGGTCGACCTCCTCGATGACGACGGCGAGGTCGTCGAGACCCTGACCGTCATCGGCATGGCCAAGATCGACACCCGGCGGCTCGTCCGCACCTGCGAGGTGTCGGCTGTTCAGCCTGACGACCCGGACGAGGATCCGGACGAGCCATGAGATACCGTGCCACCGTCCCCGACATCCGGCAGGCACTTTCCGGCGCGGAGGTCCAGATCGCCAAGTCGGTCACCGCCGGCATGAAGCAGGTCACCGAGGGCCTGAAGCAAGACCTGCGCGACGACGTCACGTCCTCCGGTCTCGGCCAGCGCCTTGCGAACACTTGGCGCGGGCAGACCTTCCCGAAGACCGGTGATAGCGTCGATGCCGCCGCCTATGTCAGCACGAACGCCCCGAAGCTGATCGACGCCTTCGACCGTGGCGCAACCATCGTCGCCAGCGGCCGAAAATACCTCGCCATTCCGACGCCCGAAGCCGGCGTCCGCCAAATTTCGAAGCGCCGCAGTAAGGGGTCGACCGATAACACCCTGAGCCCGGCATCCTGGGAGAGGGAGACCGGCGTCAAGCTGCGGTTCATCCCGACAAAAACCGGTGGCGTGCTCGTCGCCGACGCCTTCTACCGTCGCCATGCGCGACGCTACCAGGGCCGCAAGTCCTTCCGCTCCATCAAAGAGAGCGGCCCCGAGAAGGGACGCAAGTTCGTCGTGATCTTCGTGCTGGTGAAGCAGGTCAAGCTTCGGAAGCGCTTCGACATCGACGCCACTGCCAAGCGCTGGGCCGACCGGATCCCGAGCGCCATCGCCAGCAACTGGCAGGCCTAATCTTCCTGCTCTTCGCTCGATGCAGGCAGCTCGTGGTCGATGGCGATCTCAAGTTCATCGATCAAGAAACTAATCTGCGTGACGGTGGCAAAAATCTCCGTCTTCTTCCCTTCGTCAGTCTCCAGCGTGATCCGGTATCCACCCTCGACTTTCTCAACGAGGGACGTCTTCAGCACATTCATCGTCGGCATTTGCATCCTTCAAAAGCTGGACGGGCCAACGCTGAACGCTGCCGGTCGCCTTATCTGCAACGAGGCGGGTCTCATGCCGAGCAAGCGCGAACAAGTGATCCAGGCCGTCGCGACGCTGGTGAAGGCGGCCCTTCCAAAGGCCGCCCACTATCGTAACGAGGTCAAGCAGCAGACGATCCCGACTGGCGGCTACGCCAACGTCGATGACGGCGACCCGGGCGAGCCCGACGTGACGCTCAATCCGACCACTTGGATCTACGAGCACGAGATCCCGCTCGAGTTCGCGGCCAACGCGACCGCCACCGTCTCCGCCGAGGTCCGCCTCGACCGGATGCTGCAGGCGGTCGGCGCGGCCGTCGCCGCGGACCGGACGCTTGGCGGCCTCTGCGACTACGTGATGGTCCAGGCGGCCGTCACCGAACCCCTTACCGCAGACGGCGCGCCCGTCTCCCGGTCCGCCCTCGTCGGCCTCGTCGCCGTCTACGGCACCACCGATCCCCTGAACTGAACCGAGGAGACGACCATGGCCCGCGCCAGAGGTGCGAACGCGATCATGACCGCTGCGTTCGAAACGACATACGGAACCCCGCCGACCACGGGCTACCGCAAGCTGCCCTTCGTCTCGTCGAACCTCGGCGAAGAGCAGGGCCTGATCCCGGACGACCTGCTCGGCTACGGTCGCGAGATGCTGCCGCCCTCGCGCGACGTCATCAACAACGACGGCGACGTCGTCGTGCCGATCGATCTGCGCAACTTCGGCAACTGGCTCCGCCTCTACTTCGGCCCGCCGGTCACGACCGCTGCGGGTGCGGTCAACACCCACGTCTTCAGCTCCGGCGCGCGCGATCTGCCGTCGGCAACGGTCGAGATCGGCCTGCCCGAGGTGCCGAGCTACGGCCAGAATTACGGCGTCCGCGGCAACACTATGCGGGTCCAGATGCAGCGCTCCGGCTTGCTGACGGCGACCCTCGGCCTCATCGCTCAGGGCGAGAACAAGCTCGCCGCCTCCGGCTCCGGCACGCCGCTGGAAGCCTCGGTCGAGCGGTTCAGCCCGTTCCAGGGTGCCATCACGCGCGGCGGCGTCGCCCTCGGCTCCGTCGTTTCCGCCGAGTTCACCTATTCGAACAACCTCGACAAGGTAGAGGTCATTCGTGGCGACGGCCGCATCGAGGACGCGGACACCGGCATGGTTGGCATGACCGGGTCCATCGTGACCCGATTTGCCAACACCCTCTTGCTGGATCAGGCCACCTCCGGTGCACCGGTGGAGCTGACCTTCGGCTGGGTCACGGACGCCGCCCGGTCGCTCGTGTTCAAGGCGCACGCCGTCTACCTGCCGCGGGCGAAGACCCCCGTCACCGGTCCAGCCGGCGTCCAGGCCACCTTCGCCTTCCAGGCGGCCAAGGACATGACGCTCGGCAAGTCCGTCACCGCGACGCTGGTGAACAACGTCACCGCCTACACCGGCTGACGTCGCCTATAGGATCGAGCCCTATTCTAGGTTTCCGCCTATGAGGCCGGTTACTCCGATCCGCTGGAAGTGCTCCCTCTGCTTGGGACACCAGATAGCTGCGCCGACCTGAGAGACTTCGGCGTTATATTCGAGAAGTGTCCGCTTGTATTTGGAAGAGAACGCCTGCTTGCCGAACCTCCGAATTCCATCCTGAACGATGGAGTCTCCAAGCTCCGCCACCTTCACGCGATCAATCAAGTAAAAAGACCGGCAAAATAGGTCGATGCCGCCAACTCTTGCTGCGGCCTTAGCCGTCTTGTTAAGCAATTCATCCGGCGTTTCAGCATGTGAACTTGGTGAAATTGCCCAGAAACTTAATGCCGCTGCGACCAATGAAGGCAGAAAAGATCTCATGTTGAAGCTCTCGACAAGCGCCAAACCCTACTGGCTCGACCTGTTACCCGACGTCTGGATCAAGGTCCGTCCTATCACCATCGCATCCATGCTGATCGCCCGCGATGCCGTGGGCAAGGTCTACCGGGACGAGGACCAGGAAGACGTCGCGGTCCGCGGCAACATCGCCCTGGTACGAGAGATCGCCCAGCGCGGGATCGTGGAATGGGAAGGCGTCGGCGATGCCGATGGCAACCCGGCACCCGTGAATCGAGAGACCATCGACGCGTTGCTGAACCACTGGCCGGCTTACAACGAGATCGATGTCCGTTATGTCGCGCCGGCACTGGAGCGGGGGACGGAAAAAAACGTCTCATCGAGCTCGCCCGGTGGCACTTTGGAGGCGGCGCCAGCTACTGCGACGCCTGCGGAGAGCAATGCCCTGAATGCCCCTACCTGACGCACGAGGCCAAGACCGAAGAAGGTCTCGTGACCTGGGCGGTGATTGAGCGCTGCGGCGGTCAGGTCCGGGCCGGCATGGGCGCTCCCTATGCACTCGATTTCACGGCTGTGCTGCTCATGGCGAACGCTATGGGCGCCAATACCGCACTGCTCGCCGACGTGCTGCCGTCCATGGAGGCGGTGATCGTCCAAGCCTACCGAGAGGACAGCGAGAATGGCGAATAACATCGCGATCCGCCTCGGCGTCGAGGGCGGAGCCGAGGTCAAGCGCACCCTCGAAGAGGCCGGCAAGGCCGGACAGTCCGCGTTTCAGGGCGTTGGCGCTGCAGCTGATGCGTCTGGGGCGGCTGTCGATCGTCAGACCGCTAAATGGGAGCGTCTGGCTAAAACCGCTCGCGATGCCGAGGCTCAGTCGCGCGCGCAGGCGAACATCAATAGCTTGCTGGGCGTCGGATCGACCGTGTCCAGCGGGTCGGCGCGCCTGTCGGCGGTAATCTTCGAGGAGGCGGCTCGAGAGAGCGAAGCAGCGGAGGTGCTGACGACGACCCGCGCTCGGATCATCGCCGATGCGCGCGCTCAGCAGACGATGTTGACCTCTCAGCTTGAGATCAACCAACGGCTCGGCGTGACTGTGGGCGCCAGCGGAAGTGCGCGTGCGTCGGCTGCGGTATTCGAGGAGCAGTTCCGCCAGGAAGAGCAGCAGCAGAAGCGTTTGGTCGACTTGCGGGCTTCCTCAGAGCGGAATGCGGCCTCCGGATGGGACCAACTCGCGCAAGCCGGGCGCCGACAGCTAGATAACACCGAGGCCGCACGACGGCTTGGGAACATGAGCACCGGAACAGGCTCGGCCGCCGCCGGCCGCCGCCTACGTTCCGACGAAGCCACCAACCTGATGTATCAGGGCGGTGATATCGTCGCTCAGCTGGGCAGTGGTAGCCCGCTCAGCATGATCGCCATGCAGCAGGGCCCGCAGATCGCTCAGATCTTCGCTGGTCCGGGCGGAGCTTCCGTAAAGGGGGCTGTTACGCAGGCCGGCGAGGCGATGGGCAGCTTCGCCCGCCGCGTCGGTGTGGTCGGCGGTTCGTTTGGCGCGGTGACCACCGCTGCCGTCGTCGGCGTGACGGCGATGGTGTCCTACCAGAACTCCATGCGCGAGACCGAGCGGATGGTCTCGGGTGTCGGCCGCGCCTCTGGCGTCACGGCTGCACAGATCGGCGCCTATGCCCGGGCTGCGTCGGACGCGACAGGCATCAGCACGCGGTCCGCTCGCGAGGCTGGTGGCGAGATCGCCTCGACCGGCCGCGTCGGGGGCGAGATGGTCGCCAAGCTGGTCGGCAGCCTGAAGGATTATGCCAAGACCACCGGTCAGGAGACCGCCGCTGCGTCGCAGGACCTCGCCAAGGCGTTCGCCGACCCCGCAAAGGGCGCCGACCTCCTCAATGAGCGCCTCGGCTTCCTCGACGACCGCACGGCTCAGACGATCCGTCGGCTGCAGGAACAGGGCGATCGCCTCGGCGCGCAGCGCATCCTGTTCGATGCCTATTCAGCCGGGTTGAGCAAGGCTTCGGAGGTCACAAGCGGCTGGGGGCGCGTTAGCGAGGCCGTCACCAGTTCGGTGAGCGACGCCTGGGACCGGCTCGGCCAGCATGTCGACCGCGTCGTTACCGGCGGCAGCCTTGAGGACAGGATCGAAGCCGCGCGCAAGGTGCTCGCCGAGTCCGAGGCGCTGCAACAGAGTGGTATCGGCCGCGTGGCTGCCGGCGTCTTCGGTCAGGACCCCGCCAAGGATCGGGCCGCGTTGGACGCGCTCTTGCGTCAGCAGGAAGAGCGTACCCAGCGCGCCGCGCGGTCTTCTGCTGCTCAGAACTCACGCGAGATCGGCGATATCGTTCGCCAGCTTGACCCGGTGGGGTCTGCTGTCAGCGAGACGCAAGGGCGAGTCGAGCGCCTGCGGAAGGCCATCTCGGACCCGCTCAAGTTCGGTCTCGACACCGTACTGCTCGCTCAGACGCAGTCGGTCTTCGAGCGCCTAGGCGTCCTGGCTCGCAACGCCCGCGAGGACATCGAGAAATTCGGCGATCCGACGATTGCTGCGGCCAATCGGCAGGCCGAGTTTCGGAATAAGCTCGCGACCGACGATACTAACCCGGTGGATCGGCAGATTGCCGAGCTTCGCTCTCAATTTGAGATCAAGCTCCGCGAGCGCGGCATCGATCCTACGGCGACCCGAGAAAGCGTCGCCAAGCCCTACAACGACCGGATCAACGACCCGAACCTCGACTCTCGCGAAACGTCCGCAATCGCGGCGGCTCGCGAGGTGGCGCTGCGCGGGATCACCGAGCGAGAGGGCCTGACCAGGACTCTCAACACCGAGATCGACACGATCAAGAAGGAGGCGGAAAGCCGCGCCAGTCGCTCGCAGAACGTCAGCTCCTACATGGAGCGCGCCATGTTCGTGGAGAGCGGCGGCAGGACTGACGCGAAGAACACTATGTCGACAGCAACTGGCCTAGGCCAGTTCCTCGAAGGGACGTGGATCCCGCTGTTCAAGAAGGTCTTTCCTGACCGCGCTGCGGGTATGTCGGACCGTGAGATCCTCGCCCGCCGGACTGATCGCGACGATAGCGTTCAGGTGCTCCGCGTCTTCACCGAGCAGAACTCGCGTTTCCTAGAGAAGCAGCAGATCGCGACCACCGACCGCAACCTCTATCTCGCGCACTTCGCGGGTGCTCAGGGCGCGGTGGACCTTCTGAAGGCAGATCGAGGCGCGAGCGCGGAATCGATCCTTGGACGCAGGGCAGCTATCGCCAATCCGACGATCGTTGGCGGCGGCCGCACGGCGGGGGACGTCATCGACTACGCCGGACGCGTGATAACCAAGGGTGCGCCGGCTGTCCGTGCATCTGATCGTGAGGTGGCGAGCATCCGCACGCAGATCACCCTGACGGATCAGACCACCGAGGCCGAAGCGCGTCGGCAGAAGGTCCAAGAGCTGCTCAACGACGACCTTCAGCGCGGCGGAGCGCTGGGTCGGACGTATGCGACGGCGCAGGATCTGCTGAAGGCGTCGGCCTCGCAGCTCACGCCCGAGTTGGAGGCCCAGCGGAAGGTCTTCCTCGAGACAGCCGACGCGTATGGCAAGGCCCAGTCCGGCCTGGAGAGCAGCCGGCTTGGCCGGGACATCATGTTCGACCGGGCGCAGATCGACCGGAGCCAGTCAGAGCAGAACGTTGCCTCCCGCCTGCGCGGGACCGGTCTCGGTATGGATTCCGCCGAGGCTGACGCGTTGCGCCTGAACGATAACCTCCGTCAGACCAGGGATCTGGCCAACGGCGTGTTCAGCGGCATGCTAACCGACCTGCGCCAGGGTGTCAGCGCGGCCACGCTCCTCGGGAACATCACCAACCGTCTCGCAGACAGGCTGTTGAGCACGGCCTCTGACCGGGCCATCTCGGCGATGTTCGCTGGCGGCGGTAAGGATGGCGGCGGATTTCTCTCCGGCATCGCCAGCTTCTTCGGATCCGCCTCGCTTCCGAAGTTCGCCGAGGGCGGTGTCAGCAACGGGCCATCCATTTTCGGTGAGGCCGGACCGGAGGCGGCGGTGCCGCTGTCGCGTGGCCGGTCCATCCCGGTCGAATTGCGGGTGCCCCGGGTCCAGCCGATGGCGCCAGCAAACTTCAACCAGCCTGCTGTCGTGTTCTCCCCGAACATCATCAACCAGGCGCCGAACACCGAGATCGCGACCCGCGAAGTCCCCGATGGGCGCGGCGGCAAGCGGGAGGAGATCCTCATCCGTGAGGCTTTCGTCCGGGGCGCAGGTACCCGTCAGGGGCAGCAGGCCATGAACCAGCCGAGGGTCGCTACTCGATGATCCCCGTCTGGCCCGCGAGTCTGCCACAGCGCGTCCTTGCTGAGGGGTTCAACGAGGGGCTCCGCGAAGGCCGGTTGCAGACCCCGCCCGAGCGGGGCGCCCCGAAGCTGCGCCGCGGCTCGTCGGCCGTCGGTAAGCCGATCCTGCAGTCGATCAAGATCGACGCCGAGCAGTTCACCATCCTCGAACGCTTCTGGGAGAAGGACACTGGCGGCGGCGCCCTGCCGTTCTGGTTTCCCGACCAGACGCGAGGTGGCATCCCGATCCTGACGACCGCAGGCGAGCCGATCCTGACGCCCTACGGCGCGGCGTTGCTGAACGCGAAGTGGTGGCTTGTCCAGTTCGGCGGCACCGCTCCCAGCGCCGGAACCCGCTCTCGCGGCATGTCCTACGTCGTCCCTGTCCCCATGACGGTGCTCTACTCATGGGCCGCCTGATCTCGCTGAACGCCCGCCAGGCGATGAATGCCTCGGCGACCGACGACGGGCCGGTGATGCTGATCAAGATCACGCACGCCACCCTGCCGGCGCCGGTCTACCTGTCGAGCGATCCGACGATGATGTTCTCGATGGACCCGCTTCGCTACGGCACCCGCCACCAGGGGCAGGACTACGATTTCGTCATCATGGGCGCGATCATGCCCGACGACGAGAAGGACACGCCACCGAAGACGACGCTGGCGTTCGAGAACGTGGCACCGGACATGGCCGCGCCGTTGCGGGCGATCTCCTCACCGGCACGCATCGACCTGACGGTTGTCATGGCCTTGTCGCCGGATGTCGTCGAGGCCCGCTACACCAACCTACGCGGCGTGAAGGCATCCTACGATGCCGACGCCGTGTCGCTCGACATCTCGCGCGAACCCTACACCTCCGAACCATGGCCCTCCGGCCGGTTCTCGCCGGCCCGGTTTCCCGGCCTCTTTCCGTAGGCTCCTCATGCATTGGTCTGCCGACTATATCGGCCTGCCCTGGCAGGTCGGCGGTCTCACGCGCGATGGTATTGCGTGCTGGGGGCTCGCGCGCCTCGTCTATGCCGAGCAGCTCGGTATCGAGGTGCCGGACTATGCCGCATCAGTGTCGTCGCTGACGGAGCGCGCCGAGGTCGCCTCGATATTCGACGACGGCACGTCCGCCGCGGGCCCATGGGTCGAGGTGCCAGCGAGCGAGATCTCCGAATTCGACATCGTCACCTTCCAGCGGGCCGGTCTCACCTATCATGCCGGCGTCGTCGTCGAGCCCGGCCGGATGCTCCACATCAGCGGTAAGGCGGAGGACAGCTGCCTCGTCGACTACACGAACGGTCGCTGGGCCCCGCGCCTCGTCGGGGCGTACCGTCACAAGGCGCGGATCCTCGACACGGCCATGGCTGCCTGATGAACGCACCCGTCCGCGTTCTCGCACAGCCCCACCTGCTCGACGCCACCCGCGACCGGGTCGCGTTCACGGTCGCGCCCGGACAGACCATCGCCCAGATGGTCGCGGAGGCGATGCCGACAGGGCGCAGGCTGGGCGGCGCCTACTTCCGGGTCACTCTGAACGGCCATCCGATCGTTGAGGCGCTCTGGCATGCGGTGAAGCCGAAGCCAGGCACTCAGGTTCTGATCCGCGTCGTTCCGCAGGGCGACATCCTCAAGAACGTGCTGACCATCGCGCTGACGGTCGCAGCCATCGCCGCCGGTCAGTTCTACGGACCAATGCTGGCGGGCGAGTTGCTGTTCGGCGGCCTGGGCGGCATCGGCACCGGCTCGCTCGGCACGGCCCTGGCCGGCGTTATCACGGCGACGACGCTGCTCGCCGGCACGCTCCTCATCAACGCGCTGATCCCGGTCCGTAGCGACAAGAAGGATACGGCCACCTACGGCATCCAGGGCCTGCGCAACCAGGCGCAGCCCGACGGGGTGGTGCCGGCCCTTCTCGGCTTCCACCGTTCGACCCCGCCCTACGGGATGCTGCCCTACACGGAATCGGTCGGCGATGACCGCTACGTCATCGCGAACTTCATCCACGGCTACGGCCCGATCGCCACGCGTAACCATCGCATCGGTGAGACACCGATCGAGAAGTACCAGGAAGTCACGGCCGAGCACCGCGAGGGCCGGGTTGGCGACGCGCCGCTGACGCTAACACCGCGTCAGGTCGTCGAGCGCGCGCTGTCGATCGAGCTTCTCAACGGCGGCCCAGGCGCTGGCCCGCAAACCCGGTTCACGAAGGCCGACATCTCCTCGTTCTCGGTCGATATCGGCTTTCCGGGCGGGCTCGGCGGCATCGACAAGGACGGCAAGAAGGTCGGCGTCGAGGCGACGTTCACCCTGCGCTACCGCAAGGTCGGCACGGAGGCGTGGACCTCGCAGCCGATCTCGGTCTACGCCAAGCTGTCCGGCAAGGCGTTCACGCGCACGTTCCCCTACGACGTGCCCGAGCGCGGCCTGTACGAGGTCGAGATCACGCGCAACAGCGGCGACTTCGACCGCCCGGACCAGGATCTGTCGCGCAAGGAGATCCAGCGTACCGGCCGCTCGCAATGGTCGGCCCTGCGCTCGTTCCGACCCGAATACCCGCTGAACTTCGGCTCGCCGTTGGCGGTCACCGCCATCCGCATCCGTGCGACGGGTCAGCTGAACGGCACCCTCGACGAATACAATTGCGACGCCTTCTGCATCTGTCCGGATTGGGATGCGACCTCGAAGACCTGGATCGAGCGCGAGACGCAGAACCCGGCCTCGCTGTTCCGGCACGTCCTGACGGGACCAGCCGGGGCCTATCCACTCACGGTCGATGAGGTCGACGCGCTGGGCGACTGGCATGCCTACTGCGTCGCGAACGGCCTGACCTACAACCGGATCCACGATTACGAGGCGTCCGTCCTCGATGTGCTGTCCGATATCGCCGCCGCCGGCCGCGCCAGCCCGCACGACAAGGGCGACCGTTGGGGCGTCGTTATCGATCGCGCCCTCGACACCGTGGCCGCGCACATCACGCCGCGCAACAGCTGGGGCTTCAAGGGCGAGCGGTCCTACCTGACCTTCCCCGACGCCTTCCGCGTCAGCTTCCTCGACGAGACGAACAGCTACATCAAGGCCGACCGGATCGTGCCGTGGCCGGGCTTCGTCGGCCAGCCGAGGGTCATCGAGAAGCTCGAGCTGCCGGGCATCACCAACCCGGCTCAGGTCTGGAAGGAGACCCGGAAGCGCCAGTACGAGATCATGCTTCGGCTCGACACCTTCACGGTCACGCAGGACTTCGAGAGCTTGGTGCCGACCCGGGGCGACCGGGTCGAGCTCTCGCATGACGTTCTCGACCGCGACCAGATCGCCGCCCGCGTCATCCTGAAGCCCGAAAGCCTGTCGTCTATCATCGTCGACGAGATGCTGACCATGGAGGCGGGACAGGCATACGCGGCCCGGGTCCGCTACTCGGACGGCACCTCGAACGTGTTTCCGGTCCGGACAATGGCTGGCACGTCGAACGTCATCATCCTCGACGGGCCCGGCCGACTGCCGGCGATGGACGACCTCGTCATGTTCGGGAAGGCCACCCGGATCTCACAGGCATGCACCGTGAAGGGCATCCAGCCGCAGAAGGACTTCACCGCGGCGCTTACCCTGATCCCGCACGCCCCGGAGATTGAGACGTTGGTCGCCAACGATGTGCCGCCGGCCTGGAGTGGCCGCGCTGGCGCTCCGGTGGACCAGCCCGTCAGCATTCCCGTCGCGCCGATCATCGTCAGTGTGGATTCCGGAACGTCCGCCTCGGGGCTCGCGACGACCGAAAACCCCTATCCGGTGGTGGTCAACCTTCGCCCGAACCCGTCCGGCACGACGCCGCTCGCGACCTTCCAGGTGCTCAGCCGCAAGGTCGGCACTACTACATGGCTCACCAGTTCCGGGCTGGCCGGCGCCGGCAGCGTGCTTCTTGCCGGGTACGCGAAGGGCGACGTCATCGAGTATCAGGCCCGTGGCGTCTCCACGCGCGGCACAGCCGGCGATCTGACGGGCCTCGCCACTCACACCGTCGGCGCCACCGATGCGCCGTCTCCGGCCAACCTCGTCGTCGCAATCGAGCGCGCCACGGTGAACGGCGGTACCTCCGTCGCCTTCCTGCGGCTCACCTGCTCGGCGCCGACCCGAACCGACCTGTCCCTCGCTGGACGCTACCGCCCGGTCGGATCAACGGCTTGGACCCCGATCCCGCTCAACACGTCCAGCCGGACGTCCATCGCATCCGGCACGCTGGCCGACAGCACGGATTACGAGGTCCAGGGCGCGCTCTCGACGGATTCTGGGGCGGATATCAGCGCCTACGTGCCGGCCACCGGCTCGCCGATCCGCGCCGTCTCCGACCCCACCGCACCGAACGCGCCGAACTACACCTCCGCGACGCTCAGCGGAACGACGGTCACCCACGCGGTCAAGCAGTCCGGCGGCAATGCCCGTGGCGTCCAGCTTTTCCGCGCCACCGGCTTCGGCAAGGCGTTCGCAGACGCCGGCCTCAGCACCAGCAAGCCGGTCGACGCGAACCAGACCGACACCCTCACCGATACGATCTCGCTCGGCTACATCACCTGGTGGCTGACGGCGCAGAACGGGTCGGGCGTCTCGAGCGTGCCGAGCGCTTCGCAGTCGCTGCTCTACGTGACCCAGCCGGGCAACGTCACGCAGTTCCCGAATGATCTGACGAACGCCGTCTGGACGAAGACGGCCGCAACGGCAGCGCTCAACGGCGCTGGGCCAGATGGCGCCGCCGCCACGATGATCTCGGAGACGGCGACCACCGGCACGCACACGGTCGCCTACAAGGCCACAGGCCTCGCCTCTGGCGCCAAGCTCCGCGCTGTCTGGGGCCTGAAAGCCTCTGGCCGCTCGGCGGGTCGTATTGATCTCATCAACAGCGGTGGCACCGGCAACGGCGACTACGTCCGGACCACCTTCGATCTCACCGCTGGGACGATCAGCGTAGGAACTCCCAGCGGGACCACCTTCAGCGGCGCCACGGCAACCATCCAGAAGGTGTCGGCCGACTTCTGGCTGCTCGTCATCACCGCGAACACATCGGCCTCGGCCGGCACGTCGGGCGCCCTGGCCGTCGAGAACCGCCTCAACCTCGGCACGGGTGGCACGACCATCTCCTACGCCGGCGACACCACCAAGGGCCTTCTGGCCTGGGCCTGCTCCTTCGCCCCGGTGCCCTGAGCGCCTCGGCGCACCTGATCCGACCCCAACCCATCCGAGCAACCTGACGCCGCCTCGCTATCGCGAGCGATGGCGCGCGGGAGACCCTGTGCATGCCGATTACGACGGACCTGCCGGTCGGTGACCTCTTCGAGTTCATCGGCGATTTTCGGCTGAATGGAGACGGGCCTCCGACTACGGGTCGGATGGGCCTGGATCGCCTACAGGCGATCTTTCTCGGTTCGACGAGCCTCGTCGGCGCGCGAATCGCAAACATCGAAAACCGGCTCGCCACGGCCGAGAGTTTTACCAACCAGATCACGGGGCTCGCCAGCAAGGTCGCGGCGCTGGAGGCTCTGGCCGGTATCGGCAACGGCACCGACCTCGCAGCTGACGGAACGGCGGTTCGCTCGACGCGATACTGGCCGCGCCCGGGCGAAGCAATCCGCACGTGGACCGCCGTCGCAAACGCAACGGCTCAGGCGGCCACCCCGCTGACCGTTGGCGGGGCCTACAGCATCACCACCGATGGCCCTGGCAAGGGGCCGGCCCTGCGCATCACTGGCAACGCCTACGCGACCTCCATCGCCAAGACGCACCTGGACGATGGCGAGATCGTCGAGTTCACGTTCCGCATCGCCCGTCGGATCGACAACACCGGCGCCAACGCCGCGGCGAACAACATCCCGGTCCTGGAGTTCCGCAGCTACAAGCCCGACGGCAGCGACAACGGCACGGCGAGCCTTCCGGCTACGGCGCTTCTGGCCGCCGACGGGCTCCGCACCGTCACCTATCGCGCTTGCCTGACCCCTGGCGTCGGCTCGGTCGACCTGCCCGCCAACACCCGGTTCATCAGCCCGCTCTTCGGTGAGCGCGGCAACGGCGCCCTTGAGCTCACCTCCGCCGATCGCTCGACGCAAAGCCTCTCCAGCGCCCCGGAGATGCTCGACGCCATCGCGCCGGAAGACCGCCTCTTCATCTTCGACGACAGCGCGAAGCTCATCAAAAAGCTCGCCCCCCTCACCCTTGCACAATACGTGGAGGCTTACTTGGCACCACCCCCTGTCTATTGGTTCAAGGGGGCAAAGGTCGCCTCCAAGGCCGAGCAAACGCTGGTTGCCGCTCCGGGCGTCGGCGCGATTATTCAGAACCTTCGCGTCCAGAACACCTCAAAGACGGCATACATCGCCGTTGGCGTCGGCGGGGTCGCGGCCAGTCTCACCGATGGCGGCTCCTACGTCCTTGGGCCTGGAATGCCCCTGTTCCTGGACACTCTGCAACAGGGACGCGTCAGCTTCCTGTCGGATACCGAGGGGTCTCCGATCACCTGTACGTTCACGTCCACGGTCAACCTGGATCCGAACTCGGCCGACCGGGCCGCGAAGCATCTGGCGCGCTACGGCACGGCGATGACCGCTCCGCAGAGCACAGCCGTCGGCAACCTCTACAATGCGCTGTTCGACGCCGGTTGGCTCGACCTCTTCGCTGCGAGCAAGGGCGGGTTCCTCTGGGTCGGCTCGGCCCCCGGCAACTTCGATGGTCTCATCAACTGGACCGGAACGAACAATTTCGCGCGCATCCTGCAGGACCCCAACAACGTCTATCCGGACACGTCGTTCGCCGGCACGCTGTTCAACGGGCTCAACGCCATCGACAGCTTGGTCAAACCGACCGTTCCGACGCTGCCGGCCCACGGCATGTTCTCGTGGACCGATCCGACGCTGAAGAGCGCGGCCAAGGTGTCGATGGGCAACACGGTGCTGCGCCTGAACCCCGACCGGTCCAGCGGGGCGGATTCGGTCTATACCGGCGCCGGGTCGAGCATCATCAGCGGCATCCCTCGCTACGGCGGCCTGAAGGGCTATGTCCGACGGGACGTCGACAACTTCCGCTACTACAGCGGCGCCGACTACCGGCAGGACGTCGCCAAGACGGTGAACGAAGTCACCGGCGGTGCGCAGTCCATCGCAATCGGCGCGCTCAATACCTCATCCGGCCTTCAGTTCGGCGAAACCACTCCTATGCGGATGGCGGGCTTCTGCGTGGGCGTGCCGACCGACGATCAGGTTGCCAAGCTCTCGAACGCCTTCACGGCCTTTCACGCTGCGCTGGGGGCCTAAGCCATGGCGATCGTTGCAGACGTCGATGTGTTCGTCATGGGCTCGGGTGGTGCCGGGCTCGCGGTTGGCGCTCGCATGCGCAAGTTCGGCCTCTCCGTCGCCATGGGGGACGAGGCGCAATGGCCAGGCGGCCTGCTGACGGGCGGCCTCGGTCTGCCTGACTATGTCGGGGTCGGGGCCAGCACCGACACGTTGACCGGTGTCGGCCGGCAGTTCTTCATCGACTGCGAGACCGCCGCCATTGCGGACGGCGCCGTGGTTGGGTCGCCTGCGGACAGCACCACCACGCCTCCAACGCCGGAGGTTCGCGGGTATGGTCGGCAGTACGCCGACCTGCCGCGGCGCTACCTGCCGGAATGGGGCCGCTTCGCCCGAGACCGGATGCTCGCCGGCATCCAGACGTTCTGGGATATCGAGATCGTCGATTTCCAGATCGATCCGACCAACAAAATCGGTAGCGTCGTCACCTTCTCCGACGGCCGGCAGGTGCGGGCGAAGCAGTTCTGCTCCGCCTCCTACGAGGCCCAGCTCGGCCGTTCGGCGCGCGTGCCTTACACCGCCGGGCGCTCCGAGAACCGTGCGACCTACAACGAGGAACTGGCCGGCGCCTACAGCAACAATCGGAACATCCAGCCGGCGGCCCTGCTGAACCCCAAGGGCGACATCATCCGGGGCAACCAGGGCTACACCATCGTGGCGCCCGGTATCGGTGAACTCCGTAACATGGCGTTCAACTGGCGCTCGACGTTCTCGCAGCGGGCGGATCGTCTGCCTTTCCAGGCACCGACCCGGCCCGACGGCCTGCCTTTCCGTGAGGCCGACTTCGAGGATTGGATCGCGAAGCGCGGCAGCGTCTACACCAACATCGAGCAGATTTCTTCGGGTCAGTTCGTAGACCAGTACTGCATGACGACGAACGGCGGCTCTCAGTGGGGCTCGCCGATGGAGTATATCCGCTGCAAGACGAAGGCGCAGCGTCGACTGTTCTGGGCGTGGCACTACTACTACACCGCCGGCTGGTATTACCTCGCGCAGACTTCCAACCGCGTGAACCCGGCGCTCAAGGCGAACATGGCGCTCTGGGGCCTCCCGGCGAACCACAACGTCACCGAATGGTTCGGGCAGCGTGGATGGTCCTCGCACCTCTACGTCCGGACCAGCCACCGGATGATGTGCGCGGGAAAGATCACGTTCGAGAACATCGGGCGAGCCGCGCGCGGCCTCGTCCTCGAATCCATGGGGCAGGGCGGATACCACGCCGACAGCCACGCGAAATGCCATGCGACGCTGCCCGGCGGCGGCTACATGCAAGACGGCGACATGATCGACGACGTACAGGACGGTCGCTCGTACTGGGGTCTGCCGTTCGCCGCGATCAAGCCTCCGGCCGGCATCATCCGAAACATGCTCGAAATCGGGTGCCCGGCGGTCAGCGAGATCGTCATGTGCTCGCTGCGCATGGAGCCGACCTGGATGAGCATCGGCGAGGCCTCCGCAATCGCCTTCTACATCGCAATCCGCGATGGGATCCCGGTGACGGAAGTCCCTTATGCGAAGATTGCCGAGATCGCATCCAGCTTGGGATTGAAGATATGAGCTTCATCGGCGGAGGGTTCAGCACCGGCTCCGGTGGCGGCGGCGGACTGCCGAGCATCCCAGGCCGGGGCGTCGTGTTCCAGTTGGGCGGGACCAAGGACAACCCGCTCCTCATGGGCATGCCGATTCACGGCCGGGGCGGCATCACCATCGAGAACAATGATGGCGTTGATGGCCCGCTCACCATCTGGCAGCGGCCAGACGGCGTGCTCATGGCCGTGGAGGGCGTGGACTGCTCGACCACGAACGAGATCGAGCTCGGCATGGCGACGCAGGACGGCCAGGACACCTATGTCATTGACACGGTGCTGTTCTGGGGCGCGACGAAGCAGCCGAGCACGCTGCGCGCCAATCTCTACGGCGGCGACAGCACGAACCGCACGATCCTCGTGGACGCCTCGCAGAGCTTCGCGGGGCTCAACGCCGATGACGCGGTTCTCGAGGTTCCCGTGATTCAGAAGCGCGTCGCCCGGTATCCGCGCCTGCTCTGGAAACCCACCGTCACCGAGGCGATGCGGATCAACATCGTCGTGTTCCGGCGCCTGATCCGACAGGTCGAAGTGTTCTAGGAAAGGCGCAGTTCATGGCCCAGACCCGTCATCTCATCATAGACGTCACCCAGATCCCGCATGTGGTCGCCTACGAGATCACCTTCGATAATGACACGGCCTCGCCGGAGTACGAGACGATCCACTCGGACACGACCAGGCACGCCATCATCGCCTCGGACGAGGGCGAGGTCGGCTGGACGTGGAGTGAGGCGGACGGCCTGAAGCCACCGGTCGACGCGCCCGCACAAGCTGACCGGGGAGATGCATCATGAGCATCGATACGAGCAGCCTGACTCGGGTGACCGAGGACGAGATCAAGAGCCAGGATCTCCATCCCGAGTTCACCAATGCGAGCATCACGGACGCCGGCAAGCGGATGCATGTCGTGCTCCGGGATCGTCCCGTCTCATCGCGTGCCGACTACGGGCTCAACAGCGGCCGGTGGGGACTCGCCTCCGTGATCACCGTCGAGAACGAGGCGGGTGAAACCGTAGAGGTTCTCAAGGAAAGCGGGGCGTACACGCAGACGTAAGCCAAATGATGAATGTGCCGACTGCTAATTTATTGGTGATAATGACATGTCCGATATCGACATCAATTTGGAAGAAAGCTGCTACAACTGCTACGGCCAAGGCCATATCGGCTATACCGCCTGCGAAACCTGCGGTGGCCACGGCGAACTGCTGACCAGCTTCGGCTCGGCTGTGATGGAAATGGTTCGCCGCCGCCTCTCTCTCGCTGATGAACCCAACAAAGGCGAAGATGGCATTCGACGGCTGAAAGAGTCGAATGAGCGCTACGAGCGTGAGAAGGCTGAGCGTGATACGCCTGAGTACAAGGCGGAGATGGAGCGGAACAGCCATCTGCTCAGGGACCAGATGTATTCGAGAGATAGCCATACCTCAGGGGCGGCAGGAACTTTGTACGCTGTGCCCGGCTCTGGATCAGAAGTTCTGGCCGCCTCCTATTGGGGCAAGCCGTTCACGACCTGAACACGCACCCCAGTCGGACCCTAAGGCCGGCGGGAGGGAGCTACCGACGCGCAAGCTTCGCTAAAAGCCAGAGTATGAGCAGGCAAGACATCGCCGCAACCACGGCTGTGCCTCCTAGCAGAGCCGCCACCTCAGCCGCTCGTCCTTCATAGAGCATCGCTGGTCTCCGTTCCTGATCCGCGAACACTACCACACCCGAGCCGGCCGGTTGCCGCGCACTCCTCCCACATTGTGAGAACTGAAATGGGCGCGTCTGCCATTATGACGCCGCTTGGCCTTGCCGCGCTTAAATCGCGGGAAGGCGTGCGGCTGAAAGCCTACCTCGACAGCGTCGGAGTGCCGACGATCGGCTACGGCCACATCAAGGGTGTGAAGCTCGGACAGGTCATCACGCAGGCCCAGGCCGATGCCTTCTTCCTCGAGGATCTCGCCTCGCACGCGCTGCCGATCCTGTCGGCCATCAAAGCCCCGGTCGCGGACCACGAGCGGGACGCCCTGATCTCCATCGCCTTCAACATCGGCGTGGGTGGCTTCACCGGCTCGACCTTCCTCCGTCGCCTGAACGCGGGCGACCGCGCCGGCTGCGCCACGGCGATCATGTCGTGGACGAAGAACAAGGAGCTGATCTCCCGCCGGACGGCCGAGCGTGACCAGTTCCTCACGCCCTACACGAAGGCGGCACCGAAGGCCCGGAGCACCGACGCGAAGCCGGTCAGTGCGCCGCTCTCCACGCTGGTGCCGCTCGACGTGCCGCCGGTAGCGCCTGCCGTGCCCGCCCCCGTCGTGATCCCGCCGGCGGTGCCCGACCCCGGGCTGACACCGAAACCCCTGCCCGCGCCCGCCGTGGTCGCCCAGCCTTTTCCTCCGGTTCGCTATCCCGACAACCCGTCGCCCACCGCATGGTTGGGCCGGGCCATCTGGGCCTTCATCCAGCGCCTGCGCGGCGGCTGAAGCTCCCCTCCTAAGCTCCCCTCCTAAGGAAAATTCCATGACCCGCTTCTTCCTCGCGGCGCTGGCGTTCGCCTGTGCCGTCGCTGTTGCGTTCGCGCAGGGTGCTACGCCCTCACCGACCGTCCTCGTCATCCCGTGGGGCAACATGCTCGGCGAGTTCTCTAAGACGGCGCTGGAGGTGCTGGCGCCCGTGCTGATGGCGGCCATCACCTACGCAGCAGGCCGTCTGCCCTGGTGGGCCGCCATGTGGTTCACGACCCAACGTGTCGACCGCATGCTCAAGACCGGTGCCGATTACGCGATCAATGCCGTTGAAGGCGCTACCGCCGACAAAAGCCTGTCAGTCGATGTCGGCTACACCGTGTTGAAGGTCGCCCTGGAGCGCATCATGGGGTCGACCCCCAGCTGGCTGTTGAAGGAGGCGGGCGGCGCAAAGGGCATCTCCGAGCGCTTGTTCAGGGTCTTCAAGTTCGATGAGACCGTGACCGATGCCAACACCCTGTCGCCTTTGATCCGCGATCTGCCGACCCTGCCGTTCGCGAAGTGAGGGCATCTATCGGAGGCGCAGCCATGAACCCGCACACCCCAACCTCAATGCACATGACGCGCCCTCTGGAGTGGATGCTGTCCTGCATGCTCCTGGTCTGGGGTGCGAGCATGCTGCGACCCGAAGCCTACTTCGACATGCCGGTCTATCGGATCATGGGCGAGGTGATGACGGAGACCCGCTGGGGGATGCTCGCCGTCGTCGTAGCAATCCTCCGCGCCGTCGGGCTTGGCATCAACGGCTGGTGGCGGCGAACCCCCGTGATCCGGTTCATCGGTGCTTTGACGGGCGGCCTGTGCTGGCTCGCCATCGGCTTTCTCATGTTGGTCGGCGCATACGCCTTCAACACGCGGCTACCGGCGGGTTTCGGCTGGTACCCGGTCTGTTTCTGCTTCGAGGGCTGGTGTGTCCTCGCGACCGGCTACGATATGTTCAAGAACGGTTCCCTGTCCGCTGGAGCTGCGCCGCGCAATGTCACCTGAAGACGTCAAGCAGTGGGTCGATATCCTCAGCACGCTTCTGGCGGCAGGCGGCGGGGGCGGCATTCTTCTCGCAGTCATCGGCTACATGCGGGCCAAGGTGGAGAAGCCGCACATTGAGCGCCCAACCGTGGGCGGGAATGGCCTTGCTCAGATCGCCGGCATGGTCATGGGCCAGAACGACCTGAAAGATATCATCGATGGGCTGCGTGGTGTGTCAGCCTCGCACGACCGCTGCACCCTCATGCGCGAGACGGAAATGGCCTTCCGCAAGAAGGAAGCCGAGGAGCACCGGGAGCACGAGCGGCGACTTCTGGAGGAGCGGCGCCAGCACGAGCAGCGTCTTGCAGAGGATCGGCACCGAGAGCACCGGGAGATGGTCGAGGCGATCCAGAACCTCACCCGGAGCGCGAAGGATATACGTTGCGCTGGTTGACAAGCCTCACCTACGCCGACGCGCTACCGCGCCTCTCGGTCGTCCTGTGAGACACCGCCTTGCCCCCCTCGGGGAAAGCTGACGCGGCGTTTTTTTAATGCTGATTATGGTTTGTTTGCTAAATCGCTAGCTAAGTTCATGCAGGTTTCGTACGGACTCGATGAGTCTTACAAAAATCTTACCATGGAGCATCGGCAATGGCGTCAGTTTCTTTTACATACAACGGCGACTTTGATGAAAATAACATTGTACGTCTAGCGCAGAATGGCCTAATTTACCATAATAATCTAAATAATCCGCATGCTTTTGGACCGCAAGGAGGGGATAAATTTATCATTAATAGTACAGGAAATCTATCAGACGGTGGAACGTTTTTTACAGATGCCGATCGTTTCGACCAAGATCCGATATTAGGCGATCTTTACGAGCGCACCATAGTTGGGGGATCTTATTCAGTAAATATTGATTTATCTGATAATGTTGGTCTAGTTACTTTAGTTGGCAGCAACTTCGGTGACATCCTTCGTGCTGGCTCAGGTGACGACATCCTGAATGGTGGTGGCGGCAACGATGTGCTGGAAGGCGGCCTTGGCTTGAACTCGATTGACGGAGGGTTGGGGTTAAACACGCTTACTTACGAGAGCTATGTAAGTTTAGACAACCGCGGAATAATTGCCAATTTTGATGTGGGCATCGCTCAGTCTTTTGCGCGAGATTTGCAAGATTTGTTCTCGAACATCAATAACCTGATTGGAAGTTCATATGACGATGCAATTCTTGGTTCTAGCGGGAACAACATTCTGAATGGAGGAGCTGGCAGCGACGAGCTTTATGGCCGTGAGGGAAATGATACCCTTTACGGCGGCACGGGTGCCGACAGCCTTAGCGGTGACCTCGGCAATGATCGGCTCGTAATCGAGGAAACTCCGGGGTTCGTCTCAGGTGGCGGCGATAAGGATTTTCTGTTCGTTGCCGGAGGTGGGTCGGTCAGCCTGACCGAAAGTACCTTCAGGGAAATCGAGGCCGTCTACGTCCGCAACGACACGCGCCTTGATATGTCCGCCGTCGACACCGGAACAAGGATCGCGTCTCAATCCACTGCGGGTCATGGCGTAGAGATCATCGGCACGGCCGGCGCCGATCGCATCGTGGCCGGGAAGGGGGGTGATGTGATTGAGGGCGGGACCGGCGGCGACAGGCTCCTGGCCGGCTCGGGCGCCGACACCTTCCACTTCCAGACCGGTTTCGGTCGCGACAACGTCATCGGCTTCGATGTCGCGACCGATCACATCACGGTCGACATCGCGGGCGCCACCGGCGTGACGCTCAAGGAGTTCCACGGGGGCCAGGACACCATCGTCACGTTCGTAGGCGTCGAAGGCACCAACAAGATCATCCTGCACGACGTGACTATGGCCGAACTTCAAACGGGTCCGAGCGACCTGTTCACCTTCGGAGCCTAGCCCGGCACGCTTCGTGCGTGGCCATAGGGGAGCTTGTCCTCCCTGATGCTCGTCTGAACAACTGACCCCGCCCGGGGCGAAAGCTGGTGCGGGGTCTTTTCGTGAGTGATCCCTGTCGAAAGAAGCGGTTGTGCCGCATCGACTTGTTGGCCGTTCAAGCCCAGCCTCCCGATAGGTGGCCCGTACCCTCGGGATCATCGTTGATTAAACTCCACCCGCCCGGCTCGCGCCGCGGCGGGTTTTCTTGTTGCGAGACCGGTGACGCAAGTTACCGCGCCGTGCCGGCCTACGCCTGCAACCTCGTCAATCGTTACCCGCGACCGTTGACGCGGGACGAGACCGTGATCTGGTTCAGGGGAGAAGGGGCGCCGTTTTAAAGCGAGCAGAGGGCATTCCCTTCCACCTGGGCATGGGTGGTCTGCAAAATAGCAACAATCAAAAGGTTGCGTCCTCATAAAAATGCACTCAGTTTACTGCCCAGCTTCGTGCTGCAGCGCGGCGAGTCGCGGGATACGCGTGACATCTCCAGCGGAGAGGTAAACGTTATGGAGCAGAATATCGCGCGATTTGTGAAGCCACTTGCTCTGGCAACGATCTGTTTCGTTTCGCTTCTGTACCTAACAAAATCAGTTCCTATGGCTACGGTTATTTCGTTAGTCCCATTATTGCTTGGTTGGTTAGGTATGATGCAGTCGTTCGCGTATGGAGTCGCAGCGATTGTTTTTCTTGCCGCAGTCGCGTGGGCGGCGACTCCAGAAGATATTAAGAATATACTTAAAACGCACACCGACAGGGCGATCGCTGAAGTGAGCGCCGAAGTTAAAGCGAAACCGTAGAACCTAATACTGTTGCGGATTGGCCGCCTGAAATGACCCGATATTGTACGCCATTTCGAGAAACTCTGGGCACCTCACCCGCCCGGCTCTCGCTGCGGCGATCATTTCTTGCACTGCAGCACGCGCCTTGCATCTCTCCTTTCTGCCGAGTATTTTGGCGGCGCGCCCCAAAAGGGCTCACCGTCCTGCGTCAAACCAGGAGTTATCCAATGAGCGAACCAAGTGCGGCCGTTCGAGCCGAAAAGGCCGAAGCAAAGCGCCAGGCGCGTATTGCAGCCCGTCGGGAGACTAAGGTCGAAGCTCGAAAGGCTGATCGTAAGGCTCAACACGAATTGCTGAAATCGAGTGAGGGTGGTTCCGAGTAAGCCCGAAATCGTCGTTTAAGGATAATCTAACGGCCCATCAATAGCACGATAGGGCCTCGTTCAGCTTCGGCTGGGCGGGGCCTTTTCATTTCGGGCGGCCCATGCGAAGCGTGTCCTTACAGGGCGACTGGCCCTGGAAATCAACCTTGCCCGCCCGGCTCGCGCCGAGGCGGGTTTTTCGTTTATCCGGGCCATCAGGCTATGCTGCGATCGTCGTCTAAGCCAAGCACGTTCGCCAAGAACGTGCGCGCCCGGCTCACACGGCTCTTCATGGTACCGACCTGACAGCCGATGAGTTCGGCCGCCGCCTCGTAGGTCATGCCCTGCGCAGCGACGAGAATCAGGGCCTCCCGCTGGGATGGGGGTAGCTTGCCGAGATGCTGCCAGACACGCTTGAGGTCGCTGCTCGCCTCCTGCGACGCTGGCGCGACCACCTGCGCGGCCATGGCTCCATCCGCGTCCTCCACCTCCCGCTTCCGCTTGCGACACTCCGTGTAGAAGTGGTTTCGCAGGATGGTGCAGAGCCAGGCCATCAGATTGCTACCGGGCTCAAAGCGATGCTGGTTCTGCCAAGCCTTCAGCAGCGTCTCCTGCACGAGGTCGTCGGCAACGGATTGGTTGACGGCAAGTGATAATGCGAAGGCCCGAACGCCGGGAAGGGCGTCGAGCAGGTCAGTGCGGAAGGCCGCGGCAGCGGGCGGACGGCCCTGCAGTCGGGCGATCAGGTCGAGCAGCGCTGTCGGCGGAGTCTCAGCGAGGATCGCGCCATAGAAGGCCGCGAGTTCCGCCCCGAGATGTGCGCGAACGGTTTCCGGCATCACCCGGCCCGGGGCCCCCTCCACACCCAGCCCGCGGGCATCGCCCCCCTGGCGCGACGATTCCATTCGAGTGTCGCTTGCGACCAATATCCGCCTCCTAGTTTGCGGCCAACGACCAGGCGAGGCTGGGCGCCCAGATAAATGCAGCCAAGGCATAGCTTTTAACGCCCCAACGGATGGAGCGTTTATACTGACAAGATCTTGCAAATAAGTGCTCGCTTTAGGCTATATGCATCTTCAAGTGCCACATGACTTCTGCGAATATCAACCGCCTAATCGTCTGTTGATGAGCAAGCGGGATCACGCGCCACACGTCAAATTACGATTTCCCAATGTGGTTGGCTGACATGCTCCGCCCACCTCGGCCCGAAGGACCGAACCCGCATGAAGATATTAGCCGTGGAGGACGACGCCGTGACCCTCGCGTTGCTCGTGTCGAGCCTTTTGGACGCCGGGCATGAAGTTGAGCAGGCGGTGAGCGGACCTGCAGGGCTTCTGCTTGCCCGTGAAGCGGCCTACGACGTGGCGATCATCGACCGTATGCTGCCGGGCCTTGACGGTCTTGAACTTGTGCGGATGCTGCGCAGATCCGGCGTTCAGACACCTGTCTTGGTCCTCACAACGATGGGCGGCATCAGCGATAGGGTGGATGGCTTGGAAGCGGGAGGCGACGACTACCTCGTCAAGCCTTTCGCATTTGCCGAACTGCTCGCCCGCTTGCACGCGCTTGCGCGCCGCCCACCGCTTGGCCGCGTCGAGACGGTCCTTCGGGTCGCAGGTATCGAACTTGATCTAGTCGCGCGGCGCGTGCGCCGCGCTGAACAAAGCGTAGATTTACAGCCGCGAGAGTTCAGGCTGCTTGAATTCCTGATGCGCAATGCAGGACAGGTAGTGACCCGTCGGCAACTGCTGGAGAACGTCTGGGGCTTCCACTTCGAACCGAGAACGAACATTGTCGAGACACACATGAGCCGTCTGAGAGCCAAACTCAACAAGAACGCTGATGCAGACCCGATCGAGACGGTGCGCGGCGCAGGGTACATCCTGCATGCGGACGCCTAGTAACCTCTTGCGAAGCATAGGGCCGCGCTTCGCACTGCTGTACACTTCCGCGTTCATGGTCTCGGTCTGCATCATTGGGGCGATCACCGTCCTAACAGTTTCGACCGCACTGGAGCAGCAGGCGCAACGGGGTGTCGAAAACGAAGCTTCCGCCCTGTTGGACGAGTTCAAGGTAGGCGGGCGGCATGACTTTGAGGCTGCGCTAGCGGGGCGCTTCGCCAACCGTATGGTCCACACCCGCTATGCCGTCATCGAGACCCGACGGCCGCGTCGGCCTGGGAGACGCATCGCTTCTACCATACGCGAGCGACCCTGCGCGGGACGGGACGTCGAACGGTGTCGGTCCCCGCACCGCAATGCGCAAGCTGGACGATGGGCGCCGTGTTGTAGTCGCCGACGACCTTGTTGATGTTCGAGATGTTGAACGTGTGCTGATGCGGGCCTTCCTGGCTGCGCTTGCGACGGCCGGCGCGCTAGGGCTCGGCATAGGCATTCTGCTCTCCAGCGCCCTGCTGCGTCGCCTCGACGCCATCACGCGTACCGCCGAGGCGGTGGTCGGGGGAGATCTCACGCAGCGCATCACGCGGACTGGGTCCGAGGATGAGTTCGATCGCCTCGCTTCGACCCTCAACCGGATGCTGGATCGGATCGACGGGCTCATGGTCAATCTCCGCCAAGTCTCGACCGACATCGCGCACGATTTGCGCACGCCACTTTCACGCTTGCGACAGGGCCTTGAGGCAACGAACCGTCGTGCGATGACGATAGAGCATTATAGAGTGGCCGTGGATCGATCTGTCGAGGAGACGGATAGGATCTTAGACATCTTCTCCGCGCTGCTGCGCATCGCGCAAATCGAGGCGACCTCACTCCGATCAAAATTTCGCACCGTCGACCTGTCAGAACTCCTACAGACCGTGGCTGATGCCTATGCCGCTCCCGCGGCTGATACTGGCCGCCTGCTACATTCTCATATCTGTCCGGGCGTCTGGATCGAAGCCGACCAAGACCTACTCTCTCAGCTCTTTGTTAATCTTGTCGAGAATGCATTGCAGCATACGCAAGAGGGCAGCATCGTTAGCCTTGAACTTGAAGTCCAGGGTGAGATGGCGGTCGCTTCGATCAGCGACGACGGCCCAGGTATTCCCGCGCAGGAGATACAAAAGGTGTTCCGCCGCTTCTACAGGCTGGAACGGAGCCGAACGAGTCCGGGGCACGGCCTAGGCCTGAGCTTAGTGGCAGCGGTTGCAGATCTTCACGGAGGCCGTGTCGCGCTATTGGATGGACACCCTGGCCTACGGGTGATTGTTGCACTCCCCCGTGGTCATACGTGAGACTTCCAGGAAAATGGAGGTTCCTGTCTTGGCCCGACGCGGTTCACTTTAACGCGGGGCTTTTTGCTGAGTTCGCGAGCGCAAGCCGAAGCCCGGTGCGGAGGGGTAGGCAACCGCCAGCGCAGGTCTATGCTGCCCTCCCGACTCGGAGGGCTAGGCCATGGAAGATGATGGCGTTGTCATTGAGTACGACATGCGTCCTGAACCGGACGGTTGGACCGTCTACAACGTGGCAACCGGAGTGCCTGCGCTTTGGAAGGGTGTCCGCCAGACACAGCTGCCACTGGACGAAGCTGAAGACCTCGTTGACCTGCTCAACGCCATGGAGCGCGCTGCGCCAGGCTCGTCCGTCACCTGGGCTGATGGCTCGCGTTAGGGCTCGCCAACCGCATCTCTTGTTTCAGCGTTCCCTAAAGTCTCCACGCCCCAGCACGTTCAGCAGATCGCTACCGGATGGCGTGAGGAACAACCCCATGTCGCCTTCCTTCGCCCCTTCCCATCGGACTTGACGCTTCTCGACGTATCCGAGTTCGATCAGCGCCGGCATGGCTTTGGGATAGGCCGAGAGCCGGAGGCCACGTGGGGACAGGCCGACGGAGCGGAGAGCTTCAAGGGCACGACCGCGAACGGGTGAGGATGACATCGGCGCGGGATAGGGGAGAGCAACCCGAGTCGCTACGACCGGGATGACGCATGCGGCGAATGGCTACTTGCCCTCCCTCTCCCGCTTCTCGGACAGTGCGCAAGGCCTCGGCGTAGAGGGCAGCGGGTCAGTTTGAAAATTCTTGGCACGGCGGCATTTCATCTGCCGCCGTTTCGGTTAGGGCTACGGAAGTTTTGAAAAATGCAACTCAAGTGAGTGCGGCTTTTCTAAAGCCGTCCCATAAGACTGATCCTTGTAGCCGGCTCTCGCTGCCCAGAAGGCAGCAGCCCTCGCCTTTACTTGGTCATGCCAAGTTGATGACAAAGATTATTAGCCCAAACAGGGAGCATGTTCTCCCGCGAGATCCCGAGCACGTCCGTCATTCGGTTCGACTGGTTCTGGAAATGCGGGCTGAGGTCGCCCGAAGCCGTGCCCTTCTGAGCGAAACGAAGTAAAGCCTCCGCAAAATGCCGGATCGAAGGCCGAACTTCGACTAGCGCCAGCCTCAATCAACCGGCAAGAAGCGTTCGATGAAGCGCAGGCCTTCCCACAACTCGACTTCCCGTCCATCTACCATATGACGTGCGAGGACAGACGCTTTCTGATCGTTGATGGCAGAGAAGACCCGAGTGCGAAGGGTCCTCCCGCCGTGGTCGAGCAACCGAGCGCTATAAAAACGTGGTTCCGACATCAGCAAGACGGGCGGGCGACTGGGCACGGCTGCGCTCTCCTCTTGGAGGCGGGAGCGCACGTCTCTCTCAGTCATCGGCGCCATAGGGTCGTGGCCGACGATGACCAACCTTAGCCGTACCGTATGATTTTGCACAGAGGTTTTTGCCGGCCCTTTTAGCATTGCGCTCGATAAGGCCGACGGGGTCATCGATCGCTGATTCCTAAGAGCAATTTCTCGACAGTTGCCAGGGCGTTCTCGTGAGCCTTGGCTTCCGTTGGCAGGCTGCGATCTGAGCGTTGGACAAGCTTCCCATTCTTGCGAAGTGCCCATTGATACGAACCATCCTCCGCCTTCGGTGGAAGGATCTCGATAGTGTATGGGTGGATCGACGTCTCGTTCATCGTCGCACCATGCCACGGCCGCGTGACTGCTCCTAGGCCAGATAAATTCCTTCAGATTTCAAACTAAGCTAATACCTGCGGATTGCCTCGCAGATCGGGAAGCGACCCCAGAACCGGGCTTACATCCAACTCCCTTCGTTGATCCGTCTCCTAATTGTTTGCCGCTCCGCTAGAACATGAGCGTGGGCTATCCCAGCGGCGAGTGCTACGGAGGCGGAGGGGTAGGAACCCGTGGATCGGTACGGGTGGTAGCCGGCTGTCGTGACCGACCATCGGAACCGGCCCCTTTCGCGCCGGCAGGCCGAGACGGCCACGCTATGATCGGGCAACGAGGGAATGTGCATGTTCATGTCATGCCACGCTGGCCAATCCTCAACAATGCCGGCTCGCTCCCGTTGGAACGTAAGCAGGCCAATTGCCCTCGCGCCGCTTCCGGCACGCTGCAGGCTCAGGATCCGTGTTATGGTGACGCCTATTCTTCCTTGAAGGTCATCCAGCCATGGACGTCGTCCTCACTCCTGTAGGATCTGTCGGCCAAGCATGGGTCTTGAAAGATCGCCTTGGGCGAAGCCTCGGCAACATCTCAAAGACCGGTGACACTCCTGAAGTTCAAATTCAGCCGGACGCTTCGAGCATATTGAAGAGTGTGAAGAGGGAGCATGCCTCCCTAGGCGACGCCATGTCAGCCATTGCCCGCGTCACTGCGGGCGCCTGCACGCTCGATAGCGGAGACTGGAACTAAATCGTTTTGTCGCCTCGAGAGGCGATGGCTGTTTGGCCGGTTTTCTCTCCGCTAACCGCCTCGCCCGCATCCTCCGGTCGAGCCAAGTTGCGTACCGGCTCTCGTCGTGTGGACACGACACGACCCACCCCGCCGGCTCCGTGATCAGATCGGGGCGGCAGGGCTGAGCTCGCCACCGTACAGACCGTAGTGGCGTCTTGAAGGCGCTCGGCGCCGGTCAGGCGGCTGATGCAGGCTTCCGCGGCCGACCGGCCTTTTTGGGTTTCGCAGGAGCCTGGGGAGCCTCTTCTGCAACCGTCTCCTTCGGAGCAGCCGATGCCGCCCGTGCGGTCTTACTCCGTGCCTGCCCAAGGCCGATAGCTCGGGCAAGCTCCGAGCGCTGAGCTGAGTAGCTTGCGGAAACCATGGGGTAGTCGGCAGGCAGGCCATGCTTCGTGCGATAGGCCTCCGGAGTTAGACCGTGGGTGGTCAGGTGCCGACGCATCGTCTTGTAGGACCTGCCGTCCTCGAAGCTGATCAGCCCGTCCGGGGTGATCGATTTTCTGATCTGGGCCGGCGTAAGCTTCTCGACCTTGTCCGCCTTCGGCGCACCAGATCCCCCGTTGCTAAGGGTGCTGAAGGCAGCATGCACGTTGCTCAGCAACTCGCCCAAGGCGCTTACTGGAACCGAGTTATTGGAGACGTAGGCGGCGACGATGTCAGCCGTGAGTTCGATGTAATTTGGCTTAATGTCTTGAGTGACATCGGTCATAGCATCTTCTCTGTGGACTAGGGAGTGCCTATAGTGCAATTAGGCTGCACGCCGTTCAAATCTTGTGATGCGAGCCGAAGCAACCACGGCTATGTCATGTACAGCTTAGCGAGAGCAGATAGAAAAACACTCGCAAGCCCTTCAGCAGCGGATTGCCCATTCGGTCAACGGGGCTAGCCCTTAGGGCGTCTTCATTTGCTGATTGACTTCGAGGGCCGCCTCATCGGTTTTCTCAGCGATGATTTGCTTAATACTAGGGGGGATCACCGCCCAACTAACTGCAGTCAGGAATGCTATAGCAGCAAAGCTATAGGCAAAGGACTGCATAATGCCCAACCAGCCAAGAAATAACGGAATTAAACTTATAATTAAGGCGGTTCCAATGCTCTTTGTCAGATAGATCGTTGCAACAAAGCATATTGCAGCGAGTGATATAGGCTTCACAAAACTAACAATATTATGTTCCATTGATGGGTACCTCAATGAAAATCTGACTCAGCATGCTCACTGACGTGAGCCCTGGATCCATCACCCAGCGGCCGGAACATTTGTATGATATCATACAGCCAAGCTTCGGTGAAGTGAATGCATGCACAAATTTGCGCGTGCTCGATGCCGAGATCGACGAACTGAGGACGGTGAGAAGCGAGGGCAGCTATGCGCCAGTTGCGGTTGCAAGTGCGCGCGGTGGTGGTACTGAACCCGTATCTACTGCCAAGCTTGACGACCTCTGAATGGCCCGCCCAATCCAATTTGTTCTCTGCACGCTGATTTTCCTGCCCGTCTACGGAGGCTTCGTTACTCAGCTCTGGCCGGTAATGACGGCGAACGAACTTGTGCTGGAATGGGAGACGGACCTCATTCCTTTTAGTGCTCTCGCGATACTGGCTAGCTCGGGCACGACCGCGCTCATGTTTTCGCGTGATCCACGCGCCGGGAGGGGAAGCTGATGTCCAGGTTGCTGAAGAGGCAGTTTGCTGGGACAGAGCACCAACATTCGGATGCACGAGAAGGGCATCCACGGTGCATCCATCAGAGCACGCATTGATGGATGTGCGGCCAACCTGGCCTGAAAGGCTCGAAAAGGAGCGGGGGGGGTGAGCCAGGATCAGCTTGAAGCCGCCGCTCAGCCCTGGGCAGAACATGTCGCCAAGCGCTACGCTGCAGCCGCCGTTCCAGCGATATCCGAGGCTGGCCAGCGTATTCTTATCAATTACCTCACCCACCGGCTTGCTGCCGTCGTGCACCTCCTCCCAATTGGCGATTGGCGCGACCGCGTGAACGTCGCCCTCGATGAGTGGGAGGACCAGGCACGGACGACTGGACCGCGTGTCGAGGCATTCGAATATGCTTGCGGGTCGATCTCTATCCGGATGCGGGCCAACGCCTAAGAGCGCCTAGCAGAACGTCACCAAAGCAGGCTTTCGGCGGTGAGCCGGCATGGCCAGACGGCTTCTTCCTGAAGATCTCTAGGGGGACATCTAGGGCACTCTTAGGAAGCTGGTCCCCGCCCGGCCAATTCGCAGGCTGAGTGCAGCATTGCACCGCCGGCCGATACCATCAGCACCGAGAGCGTCCATAGCGCCCCGCGCCTCACGCGCCACCACATCGCGCATCCCTAACGTTGACTTAACCGCCCCGGCCAGCAGCCATATCTAGCCGCGCATCGCTCGGGCGGGTCGTAGCCTGCAACGGAAGGGACTAGCGAGGCGCACGCCTCCCAGCCGCCTTCGCTTCGTCCTCAGAGCAGAACATGCGCTCGCCGTCCTGCTCGCTGATCCGGGTCCGGTCGTAGTCGCGCGATCCAGGGACGTGGAAGACTTTCTCGCCCTTCTGACTGATGTTGCCCTTGATCACGCAACCGCCGGCCTGGATGGCCGGCTTCGGAGGCGCTGGCGAGGGTCTGGGGCCATCCGGGCCGCCCGGCGCCGCAAACCCCATCGTCATCGCCCGTTCGCCCTTGCGCCAGTCGCCCGGCGCCGTGAAGGAGCCGGCCCATATCCCGAGCTTCCCTGCCTTCGCGGTGTCCTCGGCCGGGACATAGTCCTCGGAGTATCGGCGGTAGGCGATGGCATGCCCCTGCGCCACCAGCCAGCCGTTCAGGTCCTCCACGCCCTTCCGGCAGACCGCGACGGTGCGCCCGTATTTGTCGGTATCCCTAGGATCGCAGGAGACAGGCGCAGAGCCGATCCGGTCGGCTAACGCTAGAGCAGCGGCCTGTCCGCATCGGAAGGCCTCCCCTGCCCTTCTATGGCAAAGCTGACCGCTCTCTGGCGCATCGATCCCGTGGAGCCGGATACGGGTGCCGCCGATGTCGAGGGTGTCGCCGTCGACCACCGTAGCCCGGCCGGTGATCGGCTCGGCGGCAAACGCAGGAGCCAGCGACAGAACGCCGACGAAGACCAGGGCGGGAAAGCACATCGATTTCATCAATACCGGCTATCGATTTGATCTGTTGGAATGATGGTGCACCGCAGCGCATATCCCTCTCATCAGCCGGGGCGCAGTCCCCGAAATACCAGTGGGATAAGTACCATGACCGTTTGTAAAATCGTGCTCGCCGCTCTCGCCGCCGCCACCCTGACCGGTACAGCGATGGCTGAGGATCGCGTCAACATCACGCCGACGCTCTACCGTGAGCAGGCTCGCGTTACGGCATCGGTTCGTCCGGCCTCCGAGCTGACGACCACGCCGTCCCTGACCCCGCGTGCCCCCGCGACCCGGCGCCTAGTTGCCGACGCTGACGCCTCGGCCAGATAAGACAGCTTCCCGGCCAGCTTGGTTTCAGCACCAGGCCGGCCGCGATGCGATCCTCATTCTGCAGGGTCCTGCCGCGCCCCGGTCGCGACTATCCTCATCATGGCGTCCGGCAGCGGGCGCTGTAGCTCGAGGGCGATCTCGGTTGGCACCTCAAGCCCGGCCGCCGTCATGGCGTGCCGGGCTTTTTTGTTCTCGGTGCCAGGAACGCATCACCCTGGAGGCGAGTCGCACGCGGGAACGACTGCCTACGAAATCAAGGACTTAGCCTAAAGAAATCCTTAACTACGGAGGGCATGAACGCGTTGCAATTGCCAAAGCGGGTTACCACCCGTTGCCGGTTCGTCTTGCGGTGGCCTGTCGGCGGAACGACGATGCGGTTCGGGGCCGGTGCGGTTACAAACCGCAGCGCAGGTGGTGCTGGTCGAGGCGATGCCTCCTCTTCGTCCGGCAGTTCGGATGGCCACCTGATGCAGAGGTGGACTTGAAGTCCGCCTGGGTACCCCGCTCTCCGGGTGGGGCTCCGGAACGTCGCCCCACCCTCGTGATCGGTTGCGTCAGGCCGCGCGCACGGTGGCCAGGAACCTGTCGACCTCGGCGTTCAGGTGTTCGGATTGACGCGACAGATCCGAAGCGGCGCCGAGAACCTGGCTTGCTGCCGCTCCTGTCTCTTCGGCCGCTCCCGCCACGCCCGAGATGTTGCTCGTCACCTCGCTCGTGCCCATCGCGGCCTGGGCCACATTGCGCACGATCTCCTGGGTCGCCGCTCCTTGTTCCTCGACCGCGGCCGCAATCGTCGTCGCGACGCCGCTGATGTCCTGGATGCGTGCGGCGATGCTGCCGATCGCCGACACGGCACGGTCAGTGGAGCCCTGGATCTGGTTGATGTGCTCCCCGATCTCCTGCGTAGCCCGCGCCGTCTGGTTGGCCAGTTCCTTGACCTCGGCCGCCACGACCGCGAACCCTCGCCCCGCCTCGCCGGCTCGTGCTGCTTCGATGGTGGCGTTGAGCGCCAGCAGGTTGGTCTGGCCGGCGATCGAGGTGATCATCGTCACGACGTCGCCGATGCGGGACACCGCCGTGTTCAGTTGCTGGACCAGTTCCGCGGTCTCGGCCGCTTCCTGAACGGCACTCTGCGCCATCGTGGCGGAGGTGCTCACCTGGCGCCCGATCTCGAGAACAGACGAGCCGAGTTCCTCGGCCGCCGCCGCGACGGTGTTGACGTTGGAGGCGGCCTCTTCCGCCGCCGCCGCGACGCTCGTGGTCTGGTTGGCGGTCTGGGTCGCGGTGCCGGCCATGCTCTGCGCGGTTGCCTGCAACTCGGTGGCCGAACTCGTGACCATGGAGATGATGCCCCCGACCGCGTCCTCGAAACCGTCGGCCATGGCCTTCATGGCCGCCTTGCGCTGTGCCTCCGCTCCGGCCCGCGCCAGGACCGTCTCCTCCTCGAGGGCCCGCATCCTGATCAACCCGTCCTTGAACACCTGCACCGCGTCGGCGATGGTGCCGATCTCGGTCCGGGCGCCCTGATGCGGGATCGTCACCGAGAGGTCGCCGGCCGCGAGGGCCTGCATCGGCTGAACCACCGATCCGATGCCGCGCGTGACCCCGCGAACGATCAATGCCGCCGAGAGCGCGGAGATGACGAGACTGAGCGCGATGGCACCGATCCCCCAGGCACGCGTCGTCTCGAACACGGCCTTGCTGTCCGTCTCGGCGGCGCTGGCCCCTTCGTTATTCATCGCGACCAGCTTATCGAGAGCCGCCGAGGCCGCGCGGCGCGGAATGATGCCTTTCTGCTCATACAGGTCGTAGGCCTGTGCCTTCTGACCGGCGCGCGAGAGATCGAGAATGGACCGGCGCACCGCCTCGAAGTTTCCGGCTTCACGGGTGAACGTTTCGTAAAGGGTCTTCTCCTCCGGTGAGGCGATCATCGGTTCGTAGGCGGCCTTCTTCTCGTCGAGCTTCTTGCCGAAACGCTCCATATCCTTCTCGATACTGGCGACCAGTGCCGGGTCGGTGGCCTGCGTGTGCCGGAGAACGAGCGCGCTCGTCCGCGCTGTGAGCGTATCGATCTCACCGAGAATACGTACGCTCGGCAGCCAGTTGGTCTCGATCTTGAGCGCCTGCTCGCGCATGCGTTGTGTCCCGAGCAGGCCAAGCACGCCCAGCCCGACGGTAAGGAGGGTCAGGATCAAGAAAGCCGCAACCAGCTTCGTGCGGATGGAAAGATTTTGGAAAGACACGATGATCTCCGAACGCTGCCACTCAAGAATCCATAGGCAGCCGTGTAGGGATCATCATTGGAAATCGTTAAACGAACACCCATTGGTGTTGCGAATACCAAGCGGCGCTCGACATCCCTGAGCCAATAGGCGGGGGCCGTAGCAGGAGCGCTATACCTATGGCCTTGCGGATGCCGTCCGCGTGCCGCCCAAACTTACCGTGGAGATCGATCGGCTTCGTGACCCGGCGCATCGACGGCAATGGGCTCGATCTCCAGGCCCGTCGTATCGTCGACGAAGCGAGCGAGATCGACGCCGCGGTTCCGCTGCGCCCAGGCTCCCATCATCAGGACGGGGAGGAAGTCGCGCCCTGCTGCTGTCAGCACATATTCCTCACGCCAACGGCTTCCCCGCTTGAGCCGCCCGGCACATTCAATCCAAACGGATTCGAACGAGGGTGCCGGCTCGACACGAATCGTCGGATGAGCGAGCCGGCAAGCAACTGCATGTTCGCCCCGGCGATGCCGTCGCCGAGGCCGGGCGATACGCGGCCCATCGGATTGTCTTGACGCTCCGTCTCATGGGACGGTCGGCACAGCCTCCTAGCCTCTGCCAACAAGAGCGCATTCCCACGACGCGGAAACCGGCTCGTCGAAACAAGACGCGTCACGACAACAACCGGGAGTCGTATCGGGCCAGACCATATCCGGTCGGATATGACTCTTCTGGTGAGAACCAGACGACCTGTGCTGCCAGATAGAGCTCAGACTCCGTCCTGTAAGTCATGGATGGTCTTTGTGCGGTGGCGATTTAATCGGGAAAAGCTGCCGTTCTGAGATTCGGTGTGTCTGAATATTCAGAGATCGAATGCCGTGTTTGTCGTTTCTATCAAAGCTGTGGGCTGCGAAGCACTCACCAACACTGTGACCGCGCCAATTTCTCAATTGTTGAGGGACGCTTTTTCGCTTAACGCCAAAGCATGCGGTGGGGGCAAATCATCGCTGCGAGGGGCGGCAGGTGATCATGAAACAGTTTCCGCATGGGCTGCGGGGGGAGGAAGCCTCCGCAGAGCTTGGGGGCTACCGCCAGGAACTGAAGCGAACTTTGGGTTCGTTTCAAGTCTTCGCCGTTTCCTTTGCCTTCATTTCGGTAGCCGTCGGGATCTTCGGTACCTTCGACGACGTCCTTCGCAGTGCAGGCCCGGTCGGGATCTGGCTCTGGGCGATCGTGGCCATTGGGCAGACCTTCGTCGCCCTCGTCATCGCACAGTTCGCGGCCCGCATTCCCCTGACGGGCTCGTCCTATCAATGGGCGTCGCGGCTCGCCAATCCGGCAATCGGCTGGTGGTTCGGTCTCTTGAGCTTCTGTTACCTCGGCATCGGCGTGGTGGCGGTGGACAACGCACTCGCCAGTCAGGCGCTCATGCCCTTGCTCGGCATGGCGCCCGACGAGCAGACGGCCCGGTGGATCACCTTGGCTATCCTGCTGGTCCAGGCCGTGCTGACCATCGTGTCCACGCGCCTCGTCGGCCTGATCAACGGGACCGCCGTCGGCATCGAGGTGATGATCGTCATCCTGCTCGTGATCCTTCTGCCGATCGCGATCGCAATGAACGGGATGGGCTCCTTCGCCAACTTGACCTCCCGCGGGACGGCCGCCGCCGACCCCGATTATTTCAAGGTCGGCGGGGGCCTGATGCTCGCCATGCTGATGGGCCTCTCCACCCTCGTGGGCTTCGACGCCGCGGCCAATGTCGCCGAGGAGGCCAAGGACCCGTTTCGCAGCGTTCCTCGCGCCATCGTCGGATCCGTCGTCGCCGCGGGAGTACTGGGGCTGCTTTTCCTGATCGCGCTCACCGTCGCCATTCCGGATGTCCGGCGGATCACCCTGAGCGACTCGCCGGTGGCCGAGATCCTCCACGATCAGTTCGGCCCCATGATGAAGACGATCATGATGGCCGCGGTGACATTCGCCTTCTTCGCCTGCGGAATGGTCGTGATGGCGACCGCGGCACGGCTGGTCTACGCGATGTCGCGGGACGGCCGCTTTCCCGCGTCGGGTCTGATGAGCCAGGTCCACCCGCGGACGCAGACGCCGATTCCGGCGACGATCCTGGTCCTCGTCGGGGGCATACTTCTCATGCTTGCGCTTCCGGGCGAGGCGCTTCTGCAATTGATCACGGCGTCCACGATCCTGCCGATCCTCAGCTACGGCGTCACGGTCATTCTCTATTTGGCCGTGCGAAAGCAGCTCGACCGACGGGTCGGCGCCTTCGACCTGGGCGCTTTCGAGGTACCCGTCGCCGTCATCGCCCTCGTCTGGCTGATGGGCGCGCTGTTCGTGCTGGTCACGCCCGATGCAGCTTTGGTCCCCGACTTGATCGTGGTGGGGCTGCTCGTCACGGGCGGCGTCTATTTTCTCTACCTTCTCAGGTTCAATCGCACGGTCCTTCAGGTCGAACCGCCCACGGCCACTCTGCCCACGGTCTCGCTGCCCACATCGTGACGCCACAACCGACCGACCGAGATGTGCGTCCGGCGACTCTTTCGCTTCGGGACAACCAAAAAGTGAGCGCCGTGGCAAAGTCAGCGACCAGAATCGGGACCATGCACGCGCTGGCTGCGTTGCTGGCCTCCATCACGGCGACCTTCCTCACCGCTCCGGCACGGGCGGATGAAGGGGGAGCGAACCTGTATCTGGCCGGCTCCTTCGCCAGCATGGCGGCGGTGCCGGGCATGCCGGGATGGTCGACGAGCCTGACCTACTACCACTCGACCGCAAGGGTTCAGAACGTCTCCGAGAGGGCTGACCTCGCCTATGCGGGGATCACCTATTCCCTCCCAACGCCGGTGCTCGACGGGCAATTGTCCCTCAGCCTGTTCGGCGCATTCGGCGGGATGGCCGTCGCCATCACCGATGTGAGGAACGATTCCCGGGTTGGAATCATGGACCTGACGCCAGCCGCTTCGATGCGCTGGAGCGCCGGAAATCACAACTACCTCGTCTATACCCTCACGAACGTCCCGTCCGGCACCTACAACTCATCACGCCTGGCCAATTTCGGCATCGGGCATTGGGGCCAGGACGCAGGTTTCGGCTACACCTATTACGATAAGGACTTGGGCTACGAACTCTCGGCCGTCGCCGGCATGACGTATAATTTCGAGAATACCAAGACACAGTATCAGAACGGTATCGACGCACATATCGACTTCTCGGCGTCGAAGTTCATCGGCGACCAATACCAGCTCGGGCTGGTCGGCTACGTCTATCAGCAGGTGACCGGCGATCGCGGACGCGGCGCTACATTTGGCCCGTTCAAGGGCAGGGTCTTCGCGGCGGGACCCCAGGCCGGCTACCTGTTTCCGGTGGGCGACGCCCAAGGGTACCTCAACCTCAAATTCTACCGCGAGTTCGAAGCGGAGAACCGCCCGGCGGGATGGAATCTGTGGCTGACTATCGCGATCTCGCCTCGGGGCGCATGAGAGGACGCGCTGGGTTCCCGGTTGCGGCCCGGGCAACGCATGGCGTCGAGCCGGGGAACGGGATCGAGCGAACCCAGCGGCGTCACGTCGAGGAATCCTTCGTGGACGTCTGGCGCATTTGCGTCCCACGCGGCTATTCCCTCCGGAGTAGGGTCTAGCGCGTCGAGGACAGACATCATGTGGCAGACGGTGTTCACCGAATTCATTGCCGGGCCGAAAGCCGATCCGGCCGATCTCGACCGTGCCGAGGCCGAACTCGGTTTCCCGCTGCCGGAAAGCTACCGTAGCTTCTGCCTCGAATGCGGCGCAGGGCTCGCCTGCGGTTCCATCCGCATCGCGATTCCGAGTTCCACCGAGAGCGCGGACCTCGTGACCCGCTCGGAACTGATCGCGCACAGCATCGCCTCCGTGATCGAGATGCGGGAGGGCCATCGTTTCGATATCGAGGGGGACGATCCGAGCGTGGTCGAGCGCGCCTGTTTCTTCGGTGAGACCGAAGCGGGCGAGTTCCTGTTCTGGGACGTGGCCGTCGGCGCCGACGAGGCCGGGCTCCGGGAATACGAGATCTGGGTGATGGGTGCCGATCTCGAATCGGTGCGGTTCGGGGGGAGCGACCTTCCCGACCTCATGCGACGGGTTCAGGGCCCCGCCGTGCGCGGCATCCTCGGCATGGGCGCGGAGCCCCTGCCCTCCACCTTCCTGGGCCAGGTCTCGTGACGGAAGACGAGGTCCGGGCGTTCGTCGCGGCGTCTGCAGGCGGCCGACGCCTCATCGGGATCGACCTCGGCACCAAGACGATCGGGCTCGCCCTCTCGGATGTGGGCCGGCAGATCGCCTCGCCGCTCGAGACCATCCGCCGGGTGAAGTTCACCCCCGACGTCGCGCGCCTGCGCCTCCTGTGCGAGGCTCACCAGGTCGGCGGCCTCGTCATGGGGCTGCCCCTCAACATGGACGGTAGCGAAGGGCCGCGCGTCCAGGCCACGCGCTCCTTCGTGCGCAACATGAAGCCCCTGCTCGACCTGCCGGTGCTCTTCTGCGACGAGCGCCTGTCCACGGCGGCAGTGACGCGGGCCTTGATCGCGGCGGATGCCTCGCGGGCCAAGCGCGGCGAGGTCGTCGATATGCTGGCGGCCGCCTACATCCTCCAGGGCTGCCTCGACCAGATCCGGGGTCTGCTAGGGGACGAGGAGCGCGAGGAGCGCGACGCCTACTGAGGGGAGCGGCGCGTCACGCCGCCGCCGGCGGCTCGTCGTCTCCGGGCTCGACCGGCGAATTGAGGATGTCCTCCAACTCGTCCACCAGCATGTCGATCTGGTCCTGGCTCGCCAGCACCTTGAGGGTCTGGCCGCTCTCGGTGGCGAGGGCGAGCTCGATTCCCGCGCCGGAGCGCGTGGCGAGGATACGGGCGAGTTTGTGCGTGGCGCTCATGCGGGTCTCCCGTTCGGTTCAGTGTTGGATGGTTTCGGCGGCCAGCAGGGCCACCGCCACGGCCGGGCCGCAGGTGGAGGCCCAGTCGGCGCCCTCCTCCGCGAGCGACGGCGCGATGAGGTCGGTGAGCGCCACGGCTGGGCGTCCCAGGCGACGGGCCAGCCGCTTTGCCAGGAATCGCCCCGCCCCGCAGACGATCAGGGGCGCATCCGCCGCGATGTCGGGGCGCGAGAGCAGGATCGCCGCCGCATCGTGGAGGGGCCGCAACTGGCATTCGGCGAAATGCGCCGCGAGAGCGCGCCAATCCGCTGAGCTTCCCTCCGCATGGTCGCGGCCGATCATCCTGGCGAGGCGGATCTCGGTCTCCGGGATCGATTTGCCCTTCATGTCGGCGCTGTGCTGCTGGTCGGCCCCCTCGGGTAGGTCGCCGGTGAGCCGGTAGACGTCGGCCGTGGTGGCGAAGGTCTCGGCCATCAGGCCGGTGCGTCGGCCCTTGAACGGCGCGGAGGCAGTGAAGGCGAGGACGGGCGTGCGCACCACGCCGGAATAGACCAGCTCGCCCGTCTCCAGGCGCTCGGCATCACTGTAACCGGTGGCGGCGGGGCGGCCGTCCACGATGGGGATCAGGTCGGCCGTGGTGGAGCCGATATCGACGAGGAGCGCGTTCGCCGCGTGGCGGCCAGCCAGGGCCGCCGTGGCATGCCAGTTCGCCGAGGCCACGTCGATGGCGGCGCCCGTCGCCTCGCCGGGCGCGAGGAGCCCGGCCCGGCCACCATAAATCCGCACCGAACCGGCGAGATTCGCGCTCGCCCAGGCGGAGAGCTGCGCCACGCCATCGGTGCGGTCGGAGAAGCAGTCGGTGAGTTCGCCCGTCATGGTGACGACGTGTTCGGCCTCGCCGCGCGCCCAATCCGGCAGCTGCGAAAACGTCTCGTCGAGGGCGGGAAGGCCGCGCCAGAGACGGCAGGGCGCCTGCACCACCGCCTCGACCCGGCCGCCCCGAACCAGGGCCGCCTTGACATGGACCCCTCCGAGATCCCAGCCGATCACCGGGTTGTGCGTGGATGCGGCAGATGTCACGGGCAAGTCCGTACAGGGAGGAACGCGATGAAGGATGGGTTTCGGATCGTTCCAGTGATCGACCTGCGCCACGGAGAGGTGGTGCGGGCCAGGGCCGGGGATCGCGACTCCTATGCCCCGATCGTGACGCCCTTGGCAAAGGGATCGTCGCCCGGGGAGGTCGCGCGGGGTCTCTCGGACGCGATCGCCGCGCGCATCCTCTATGTCGCCGATCTCGATGCGATCATCGATGGCAGGCCTCCCGATCTCGGCAGTCTCACGCAGGTCGCTCTCGCCTGTCCGGGCGTACAGCTTTGGGTCGATGCGGGATTCTCAGGGGCCGCCGGCGTCGATGCGTTCCTGGCGGAGGGGGTGGGCCGCCCGGTGATCGGCAGCGAGAGCCAGCACGATGCCGGCTTGGTGCAGGCGCTGGGAGACCGCGCGGTCTTCTCCCTCGATAGCCGGGGGGCCGAGAGGATGGGGCCGGCGGAACTCCATGACGAGCCGGCGCACTGGCCTTCCGAGGTCATCGTGATGACCCTGAGCCGTGTCGGCGCGGGGACCGGGCCGGATCTCGACCGCCTGTCCGAGATCCGCAGGACCAGCCCCGCGACGCGGCTCTACGCGGCGGGCGGCGTGCGCGGACCGGGGGATGTCGCCGCGTTAGAGGAGATCGGCGTCACGGGCGCCCTGGTGGCCACCGCGATCCACGACGGGACGCTGCGGCGGTAGAGGGGCGATCCAAGAGTGTCGAGGCCATAAAAAAACGAGGCGGCCGGAGCCGCCTCGTTTCATGTTTCATCGTCCGAGGAAGATGGAAGCCAGTCGCTGGAGCAGGCCCCGCGGTGCGGGCGGAGGCGCGCTCTGCCCAGGACTGTCCCCGATCTAAGCGTTCGACGCGAAGGGATGCGAAGCGGAGTTGCGCTGCTCGGTGGCGTAGGCAGCGGTGGGCTCGCCCTTGACGGCGCGCTGGATCGACAGCTTCACGGCGTCGTAGTTGTACTTCTGGATCTTGGCGTCGTCGGCAGCTTCCCAGTGAATGAACACGCCGACCAGGATGAACAGGTCGTCGGCTTCGTCAGCGGGGATGATGCCTTCGGCAACGGCGTCCTGCACGGCCTTGGCAACGCCGTACTGGGCGGGGCCGAACATCTGGACGGCCTGACGGGCGTCGTTGATGGTGACCTTGTTGAACATCAGGGTGTTCGGCTTGCAGGGCAGGTTCGGCGCGATGACCGCGAGCAGGCTGGTGAAGCCGTGCTTGTTGTTCACGAGGCCGTTGCAGAAAGCCGTCTCGGCCGGCGAACCGCGCGGTCCGATGATGAGATCGATGTGGGCGACCTCGTTGCCATCGCCGACGAGAGCCTCGCCGACCAGAACTTTGTTGATCTTCGCCATGTGGGGTTTCTCCCAGGAGTCTTGAAAAAGCATGACCGCCCCGTAGTTTGGCGCGGCCGAAAGCCATCCTTGTTCACGGCGTCCAGTCCCATGAGGACCGGACCGGTTTGCCCGGATCGCGGCGCGGACCCTACTCTGGGGGCTCTGCCGGAACAACCCTGCAGGGGGGGCGGATTCGAGCAAAATCTTTGTCTAACGGGGGGTTGAACGCGCCGTTTCATGAATTATGGCGCACTCCGCCGGCACCGGGTGGCCGGTGTCACGGCTGTTCCATCCCGGCCGCCAGCAATCGGTCGGCGAAGAGGGTGGCTACCGTCATGTCCGCGCTGGTGCCCGGATTGAGGTTCTGGCCTTTCCACGAGCGGTCCCGTGCCAGGAGTTCGGTGACGGGGTGCGTGGCGAGATCGAGAGAGAGAAGCTCCGCTGCCTCGGCGCGCAGGGCGTCGGCGCGGCCTGTCCCGTGCTTGCGCGCCACATGGCTGTCGGGGACGGCCGCGAGGTAGCCGAGGAAGACCGCGGTCGTGCTCCAGGGGGGCGTGAGACCCTTGGCGCGCGCTGCCGCCAATGCGGGCAGGCCGATGCCGAAGATGTCGGCGAAATCGGTGACGTAGGCGCGGGCGATCCGATCGCGCGGGGCCGCTTCCGCCATGGCAGCGACGAGGCTGGCGGGCGCTACCGATTCGGTCACGTCGTGCCGTTCGACTCGGCCGAGGCCGCCCGGATTGGCGGCGCGAATCGCCGCGAAGACGTCGGTCGCATCGGCAGCGTCGAGGGTAACGAGAACGTGGCTCAACGCCTCGCGCAGAGGGCCGCCGCGTTCGGCGGCGAGCGCCAGGGGCGCGCAGAGGAGCAGGATGCCGAGATTGGTGTTCTGGCCCACCGCGCCGAGGGTCGCCTCCATGGCGGTGCGGACGCGCCGGCCGATCCGCGCGCCGGGTTCCGCGAGATGGGGAGCGGAAATTTCGGCGCTCGTGACGAAATCGGCCACCGCCATGCGGTGGCCGTCGCCGAAGACGTGGACGTTTCCGGGTTTCAGGGCATCGAGCTCGGCCAAGCAGCACGCCTGGTAGGCCGTGGCGATCGCCTCCGGCAAGAGCCCGCTCATCCCGATGCCGCGAGGAGCCGGGGGGGCCTCGCTGCCCGTACGGCGTTGAGGAAGCCTCGGGCTACGGCGGCCGCGACGTCGACCTCGGTGACCTGCTGCAGGCCCGACCAGGCCGGCATGGAATTGACTTCGAGGACGAGGTATCCGCCCTCCCCGTCTTCCACGAGGTCGATACCGGTATAGTCGACGCCGATGGCGGCGGCGGCCCGCTCGGCGAGCTCGGCAGCCTTCTCCGGCATCGCCCAGGGCAATGGCCGGCCCCCGCGATGGACGTTGGTGATCCAGCCGTCGCCTTCGCGGATCATGGCGGCGATGGCCCGGCCCTCGCAGACGAAGACGCGGTAATCGCGCCAGAGGCCGTCGTTCCGCGCGATGTAGCGCTGGAGATAGTAGACCCGCGACACGGCCTCCTCGGCGGGCAGGTCTTCCGGCCGTTCGATGAGCTGCAAACCCTCGCCCTGTGAGCCGAAGAGCGGTTTGAGCACCAGTGGCCGGCCCGGTCCCGCCTGGCGGGCGACGCAGGCGGCGGCGGCCTCGCGGCTGGAGAAGACGAACGTGTCGGGAGTGGGCAGGCCCGCCCTGGCGACGAGGAGGCTCGTCATGGCCTTGTCCACCGAGCGCTCGATGGCACCGGGGGAATTCCAGACCGTGACCCCGGATGCGACGAGGGCGTGGAGTACGCCGAGCCGCATGGTGGTGGCCTCGAAGGTACCCCCGGCGATGGTGCGCAGGAGGACGCCGTCGGGCAACCCGTCGGAGAAGCCCGGTACCCGGAGCGGCTCACCCGCGCCGGTGACCACCGCCACGTCGGCGAGCGAAAACAGCACCGGCTCGGCGCCGAGATGTTCCAGGGCGGCCCTCAATCGGGCCTTGTGCCAGTTGCCGTTATCGGCCGCGAGCCCGATGCGCATGTTGTTCGCAACCTCGACGTCGATCCCTCTCCCCCTTGCGGGAGAGGGTGGCCCGCGAAGCGGGTCGGGAGAGGGGAGCGCCGGTTCCGGACAGGGCTTCCCCTCTCCCGGTCGCTCCGCGACCACCCTCCCCCGCGGAGGGGGGGAGGGTTGCGTGATGGGCCTCAGCTGAAGGAGGCTTCCACCAGTTCCGGCATCAGCCGGCCACCGCGGAAGCTCTTGCCGGTGGTCACCGAGGTGACGATGACCTCAGCCGGGCTGAAGAGCGCGCCGTCGATCTTGTAGAAATCGCCGTTCACCCGGCCGAAGATCTCGGCGAAGGGCGCCCCGTGATCGGCGGAGGTGGTGGAGGGAAGCTGCTCGGCCAGCTGCTTGGCATCCGCCTCGTCGGCCTCGACGAAGAGCTGCACCCGGCCGCCATAGATGATGGCGTCGTTGGTGCGGCCCATGGCCTGGATGAAGTCGGGATGCTGCGGCGAGAGCGGGGCCGAGCCGATGCCGTCGACGATCTTGTGCAGGTCGAAGCCCACGGTATGGGCCTTGTGCAGGGCGACTTCGAGGACGCGGGCGACGACCTGTGTCGAGCCGGCCAGCGACTGGGTCGGTGCGTAGATGAAGGTCAGGGCCTCGGCCGACAGGCCGCAGGCCTCGGCGACCTTGGCTATGACGGAGGCGGGCGGTCCGCCGGCGGCTTCGAGCACCAGGGCGGTCCGGCTGGCCGTGTCACGGTAGCCGAGCTCGTTATAGAGGTCTTCCACCACCGAGACGGCGCGGCCGGGGCCGGAACCCAGGGCGAAGAAACCGGAATCCCCGGTCTCGTCGGCAAGCGACCAGCCGGCATACTGGCTGCCGAGGCAGGCCAGAACCGGATCGGCGGAATGCACCACGACGGAATAGGGCCAGGACGCGATCGGTCCTGTGGGAACGATCGAGACGGTGCCGAGGCCGCCGAGGCAGATCTCGGCGATGCGCCGTCCGGCCTCGATGGAGCCGCGCACGGTGGCGCCGGCATCGACCATGCGCGCGCCGTTCTCGGTGGTGACGGCAAGGCGCAGGGCCTCGGCGTCCGCTACCAGCTTCTCCACGAGGGGAGCGGACAGGGCGTTCAGGCTCGGCGTAGTCCGGAGCGTGGCGGGGGGATGGGTGGTCATCGGGCTTCCTCCGTCGGGGCGAGCAGGGTCCGCAGATTGGCGGCCCGGACACGCAATAGGTCTCGGGTGGCGGCCGAGTCCGGACCTTGGGCGAACACGGTGCATAACGGTGCATCGCGTGCCACGGGGGCGCCGGATTGTGGGCGGTCGCGAACGAAATCCGGCCAGTCGAGGGGCGGCATCGGCGCGTAGCCGGCTGCCGCGTACCAGATTTCCGTGGCCGCCGCATCCACCGGTGCTGGTTCGATTCGCGGCAAAACGCCGAGGCTCGCGTCGATATGCGCGGTCAGCAGTGGCGTGTCGCGTCGGTCCAGGATGTCCAGCGTGGCTCCTGGGCGCGGGTTGATCTCGGTGAGCCACCATCCCGCCTCGGAGACGAGGAGGTCGGCGCTGGCGAGGCCGCGAAGCCCCGTCGCGGCGACGAGGCTACCAATCGCCGCCGTGATCGCGTCGAGGGCGGGGGCGGCCAGGAAAGGCGGCTCGTGGGCCGCCCGTTCCAGCGCACCGGCATAGCGGAAGGGGCGTAAGGCAGACGGCGCGCTCCATTGCTCGGTCACCGCCAGGATCGCCACCTCGCGCCCGTCGGCCAGGAAGGCGACCGCATGGGCTGTTCCATCGACGCGTCTCTGGAAGTAGGCGCCGGGTGGGGCCCGGCCCATGCCCGCGGGGCGGATATGGCTGCCGCCGGACCCGCCGGCACGCTTGACCAGCCAGCCCGATCGGTCAGCCAGAAGGTCCCGTGTCACTTCGGGATGGGGAATCGCGTGCCGCGCGCAGAGGGCGGCGAAGGCGAACGGATCCTTCAGGGCCCGGACCGAGCGGGGCGTGGCCCCCAGCAGCCTGTGGCTCCGGCCCAGTTCCTCCATCAGGTCCGGGGCGGTCTCGAAGCCGCTGCCGAGAACCAGTCCGATCGGTGGCTTGTCCGTCTTGGCGGCCAGGGCATCGAGCTCGGCCAGAACGCCCTCCCCCGTCAGCCCTTCGCCGAAACGGCCCTCGGCGGGGCGATAGCCTTCGGTGAGGGCGCGGGTGTCGGCATCGCCGAAGAGGTCGAGGACATAGGGGCGCAGGCCCGCCCTGCGCGCGGCCTGCGCCAGGGCGCGCCCGGACTGGGCGGCGATGAGAAGTGCGTCACCCTGGGACGGACGCCGTTCGGATGATGCTGCCATTGCGGCGATCGCTTTGGATCACTCCTACGCTGCTCCCACCACCCTGCCTCATCCTGAAGCGACGAGCGAAGCGAAGGCCTCGAAGGAGGCTTCCAGTTTGCTCGGCGGGAGCTGGAGACCTCCTTCGAGGCCAGCTTTCGCGGACACCTCAGGATGAGGTCATGGGTAGGATCGAGCGAGCGGACGAGTGCCCGTCAGCCGGCCACCTCGACGGCGACCTTGTAGGCGTCGCGGAAATCGAGGCAGAGGGGCTCGTCGGCAGCGAGAATCTGGCGGAACAGGCGCGACTGGGTCTGATACTTGACGTTGCCGACCGCGAGCGCGCCGATGCCGATACCCTTGCCCGTGGGCAGCGCCACGTCCTTGGCGTTCACGTCGATTCCGGCGATGCCGGCGGGCGGTACTGCGTTCACGTCGGAGGCGACCAGCAGCTTCGGCGCGGATTCGAGATCCTGGGCGGACAAAATCGGAATGCCGGCCGGGCCGGCCGAGAGGATCACGTCGGCCTCGGCGATGGCGGCGCGGCGCGCATCGCCGGTCGAGCCGTCCACGGCGCCGACATCGATGCCGAATCGCCATTTCATCGTGAAGGCGATCTTGCTGACACGCTCCTCGCCATCATGCCCGACGAGAACGGTCTTGGCGCCTTCCAGCGCGCCGATCACCGCCGCCACATAAGCCACGACGCCGGCTCCGCCGAAGATGACGATGCGCTTGCCCTTCAGGTCGGTGCCGAACTTCGCTTTGAGGGCGCGGGTCACCTCGGCGACCATGGCGGCACCGGTGGTGAAGGACCCGGCCGGATCGGCCACGATGTGATTGGCGAAGGGCGGTACCAGGGCTTTCTTCGCCCGGTCCATCATGTCGAGGGCGTCCTCGGCATTCTTGCCGCCGATGAAGATGCTGGTGCGCGTACCGTCCTGGGGCGAGCGGGAGAAGATCGAATCCTGCACCAGGGAGGTCACGTCCGGCAGGGTGACGTCCGTATAGGTCGCGATCGTCTCGAAGCCAGCATCCACAGCCATGTTCACGTCGAACGGGCTCATATGCTTGAGGGGCGTCAGCATATGCAGAATCGAACGGGCCATCGTCTGTCTCCTCCGCAAGTGTCCGACTCCCTCGCGGGGTCGCCTCTCGCATGGTTTCTTTCACGTCTACATCCAGAACCGGCCTGGGCCGGCATGGTCAAGCGTCGCTCATGCGCCAGGTTCCCTTAAAGTCGCGTGACCGAGGCGCCGCTGTTGCGTCCGCGCGCGATCACGAAGCGCAAGGAACCGGGACGTTCGAGGTCGGCCTTGAGCGCCTGGGCCTCGGCCTCCGACGCCAGGAGGGCGAAGCCGGTCGGCCCCCATGAACTCTGGCCGTAGCCGGCCACCCCTCTGGCGGCGATCGCCGCCAGGGCCTCCGCCACGGCGGGGCTCGCATAGCGCCCTCCCTGATGCGGCGCGAAGTGGTCGCCGATCAACCGCTGGATGGTGGTGATGCCGGCCCCGAATCCTTCGGGCTCCGCCGTGGCGACGGAGGGCAGCACCTGCATCAGCACGATGCGGCAGATCTCGGCCGCCTGCGCTTCCGGGAAGCGTGGCAGGTCACGGAAAGCCTCGACCTCACGGGTGCCATGCACTCCCGTCATGCCCTCGTCGAGGATGAGCAGTACCCGCCACGCTTCAGGATAGGCGAGACGTGCGATCAGGGGCGGCGGGCCATTGCTGGCGTCTCGGCCCCCGTCGACGATCAGCCCGCCTTGGGTGAAGGCGGCGAGGCCCACGCCGGACCGGTTGCCACGGTCGAGGGCATCGGCAAAGGCGTCGGGCGAGAAGGGGCGGCCGTCGAGGGCGGCCAGCGCCGCGGCGACACTCAGCGCGAGCTGCGTGCCCGAGCCGAAACCGGCATGGGCGGGGATCGCCTGGTCCACCTGCAAGGCGGCGTGCCCTGCGATGCCGAGATGGCGCGCCGCCGCCTCGGCATAGCCCCTGGCGCGCCCGGCCTCGAACCCGTCCACCCGGAGCGCCGCCGCCGGCCTCGCGGTGAGATCGATGGAGGGGGCGTCGACCGCGAGGCCGATGCTCCCGAAGCGCCGGCCGAGGCCGCCATGAAGATCGAGAAACCCGAAATGCAGGCGCGCGGGTGCATGCACCCGGACCGCGCCGCGTGTCGCCGCTTCCTGGCTGAGAGGCCGTTCGTCGGCGATCCGGTCCACGGCGAGCTCCTTTATCGTGACACGCTCCCGTCCTGGCGCATGTCAGCCGCATCCTCGTCCCGTCGGTCGGTGGCGGGAGCAAAACCGCGCTCGAGACGACGGCCCGGTTGCCGGCTTCTCCCACGGAGGGCCGACCGCTCGCAAGCACCGCCCGCCATCGCGATCGCCATTGCCTCCATGCGATTGCCCCGAAGCGGCGAGCGTGGGGGGTTGCTTGCGACGTCTCCGCGATGCAAACGTGCCGGCCCACTAGGAATGGACTGGCGCAGTCCCGCCGTGCGCGACGCTGAACACAGCGCGTGCCGGGCCCTCGTTCTCCAAGGTGAAGGCATGGCTGCCTGGGTAAAGGGTGGTGCGGTGGACGTGAGCGCGGCGGTGGAGGCCGCCGCGACGCTCCTCGCCACAGCGAAGACCCCGATCGTCACGGGGTTGAGTGCGGATACGAGCGCGGTGAGGGCGGCCTATCATCTGGCCGGACTGATCGGCGCCTCCGTCGATCCCGCCGGTGGCGACGGACTCTATGCGGAGCTCGGTCCTCTCAGTCAGTTCGGTAACCTCAACACGACGCCGGCCGAGGCGATCGGCCGGGCCGATGCCGTACTGGTCGTCGGCCTTCGGCCGTGGGACCGCCCGATCGTGCAGGAGGTCGCCTCCTCCGCGCCGGTGCGCGGCCGCGCCGCCGGCTCCGAGCGGACGCTGCTCTCCCTCGGCGGTCCCGGCAACGGTGCCACCCGGCACGTGGCCTATCCCGCCGATACCGGCGGGCTCGCCGTCTCGGTGGCGCATCTGCGCGCTTACGTGAAGGGCAACCTCTCCGGCGAAGCGGCCTTTGCCGACCTCGCCCGTCGTCTTACGACCGCGCAATACGGCGTCGTTCTCTACGATGCGGCCGAGCTCGGTGAGCTCGGCGTGGAGATGCTGCAGGGTCTGGTCCGCGACCTCAACGACCTGACGCGTTTCTTCGCGCTTTCCATCTCCGACGGGTTCCAGGGGCGTGCCGTGACCCAGCTCGCCTCCTGGACCACCGGCCAGCCGCCGCGGGTCGGTTTCGGACGCGACCTGCCCGAGCACGATCCCTGGCGGTTCGATAGCGCGCGCCAGGTGGCCGCCGGCGAAGTCGATGCCGCCCTGTGGCTCGCCGCCATCCCTGCCCCACGCCCGGACTGGCTCGGCAGCCTGCCGACCATCGCTATTGTCGGCGAGGGTAGCCCCGAGGCTACCGGCGACGTCGCCGACATCGTCATCGCGGTGGGAGTGCCCGGCGAGACCGCCGGCGGCGCCCTGTGGAACGAGCGTCGCGCGGCGATCACCTATTCGCCCCCCGTCGGCCAACCGGCCGACCTCACGGCGGCCGGCGTGCTCGCCGCCATCCAAGATCGCCTCACGCAGAAGAAGGGCGTCTCATGCTGATCCTGATCCAGGGCGGCCGGGTCGTCGATCCTACCGCCGGCCGCGACGGTATCGGTGATGTCTGGATCGAGGACGGCCATGTCGTCGCCGCCTCCGAGCGCAAGCCCGACCGGACCATCGATGCTTCCGGCTGCGTCGTGATGGCGGGCGGCGTCGAGGTGCATTCGCATATCGCCGGCGGCAACGTGGTGATGAGCCGCCTGCTGCTGCCCGATCTCTATGCCAGCGAGGCCGCGCCAGAAGGCCATCCCTTCGCTCATGCCGGCGGCTCCGCCGCCTGGATCGGCGCGAATTACGCGCGGATGGGCTACACCGTCGCCGTCGAGCCGGCGATGCCGCCGACCAACGCGCTCGCGACGCAGCTCGAACTCGCCGACATCCCGCTGCTCGACCGCGGCGCCCTTACGGTGATGGGCAACGACGACCAGCTCCTCGAATTGCTGCGCCAGCGCGAGGGCAAGGCGGCGGTGCGGGACCTCGTCGCCCTCTCGGTGGCGACCTCGCGGGGCCTCGGCGTCAAGTGCATCAATGCGGGAGGCGCCTCGGCCTTCAAGGACGGGATGCTCAATCTCAGCCTCGACGAGGAGATCCCGGTCTACGGGCTCACCACCCGCAAGATCATGAACGCCCTCCTCGACGCGGTGGAGGAGATCGGTGTCCCGCACCCGCTCCACGTCCATGCCAACAATCTCGGCATTCCCGGCGCCGACGATTCGTTCGTGGCGACGATGGAAGCGGCGGAGGGACGGCGTATCCACTTCGCCCATGCGCAATTCTATGCCTATGGCGCGGCCGATCCCGCCAACCCGGCCACCGGCGGCTTCCGCTCTGCGGCCGAGCGAATCACGGAGGCGATGGAGCGGCACCCCAACGCTACGTTCGACGTGGGCCAGGTCGCCTTCGGCCAGACCGTGACGATCTCGCTGGACGTGATCCGCCAGTTCGCCGGCCGCAAGGGCGCGAACCCGAAGAAGTGGATCATCACAGCAGGTGACGCGGAAGGCGGCGGCATCGTGCCGTTCCTGTACAAGCCGCGCGGCCCGGTCAGCTCCCTGCAATGGGCGATCGGCCTCGAATTGATGCTGCTGTCGGGCGATCCGGAGCGCACCATCCTCACCACCGACCATCCCAATGGCGGCCCCTTCACCGAATATCCGCGGATCATCCATCTGCTGATGGACAAGGAGGAGCGCGACCGTGAGATCGCCGGCCTGCACAAGGTCATCGCCGAGCGGTCCGGCCTGTGCGGAATCGAGCGGGAATATTCCTTCTCCGAGATCGCCCAGCTGACGCGGTCCGGCCCGGCCAAGCTCCTCGGCCTCGCCGATCGCGGCCATCTCCGTGAGGGCGCCCGCGCCGATGTCGCGATCTACCGGGACGACAAGAACCGGACCGCGATGTTCGCCCGTGCCCGACTCGTCCTGAAGGACGGCGAGGTCATCGTCGAGGATGGCGAGATCGTGAACTGGCGTTCGGGCCGGACGTTGGAGCTCGTCGTCGAATCCGACAAGGCGATGGTGACGCGCGCCGACGCCTATCTCGACGCTCGCTTCGGCACCGGCCTCGACAGCTTCACCGTGCCGGACGCGGCCTTCCCCGCGGGCGACGTGTTCGAGGACGTGGCATGTCGCGCATGAAGATCGTGCAGGGCTCGAAGACGATACGTCGCGTGAGGATGAGTGACTGACCATGGCTGACCTCACCCTCAACGGCATTCCGGTGATCGACACCTTCGCCGAGGCGTTCGACGTCGCCGGTACGGCGCTGATCATCACCAACGACACCGCCAAATGGGCGATGATCGCCGCCGTGACCATGACCGGGTTCGCTACCTCGGTGATCGGCTGCGGCGCCGAGGCCGGGATCGATTGCGAGCTCTCACCGGAGGAGACTCCGGACGGCCGCCCCGGCGTGCGCGTGCTGCTGTTCGGCTTCGAGCCGAACGGCCTCAAGGACCAACTCCTCAAGCGCGTCGGCCAGTGCATCCTCACCTGCCCCGGCACTGCCTGCTATGCGGGCGTCGACGGGCCTCACAAGATCAAGCTCGGCGGCGCGATCCGGTATTTCGGTGACGGGTTCGCGGTGGCCAAGCGTCTGACCGACCCCGTCTCCGGCAAGGCGCGGCGCTACTGGCGTGTGCCGGTGATGGACGGCGAGTTCCTCTGCGAGGATTTCGTCCGCGCGGTGGACGGCGCGGTGGGCGGCGGCAACCTGCTGTTCCTCGGGCGCAACCATGCCGAGACCCTCAAGGTCGCGGAGATCGCCGTGGATGCCGCTCGCTCGGTGGCGGATGTGATCCTGCCCTTCCCCGGCGGCATCGTCCGTTCCGGCTCCAAGGTCGGAGCACGGACGAAAGGCATGATGGCCTCCACCAACGACGCCTATTGCCCGACCCTCAAAGGCCGGGCCGGCTCCGAACTCGCGGCGGAGGTCGGCGTGGTGCTGGAGATCGTCATCGACGGGCTCACCTCGCGCTCGGTGGCCGAATCCATGCGCGCGGCGCTCCACGCCTCCACCGAAGCCGGTGCCGCGCACGGGCTCGTGGCGGTGACGGCGGGCAATTACGGCGGCAATCTCGGCCGCCACCATTATCACCTGAAGGACCTGCTCTCGAAGGAGCCGGCGAGCGAGGCTGGAGCGGCATGAGCACCCTCACCCTGCGCCAGGAGCCGCCGGAGCGGCTCGATTTCCTTCATGTGAATCCGCTCTCCCTGAGCGGCCTGACCGAGGCCGAGGCGGGGAAACTCCCCATCGGCACCAGCCGATGCGGCCTGACGCTGGGCGACGTCTTCGCGATCAGCCTCGACGGCTCCGACAGCCTGACCATCGAGGGCGGGTCATCCCGCTTCGACAGCATTGGTGCCTCGCTCAGCGGCGGTTCGATCCGGGTCGTCGGCGATGTCGGCCAGCGCCTCGGCGCAGGCATGGCATCGGGCGCGGTGACGGTCACGGGATCGGCCGGCCCTTATGCCGGATCGGGTGCCAAGGGCGGCACGATCACCATCGAAGGGGATGCCGGCGATCATGCGGGCGGCGCAGTCTATGCCGCCAAGGCCGGGCTCGACGGCGCCACGCTGGTGATCCGAGGCTCGGCCGGCGATTATCTCGGCGACCGCATGCGGCGCGGGCTGATCCTGGTCGGATCCGCAGGGGCTCATGCAGGATCGCGGATGATCGCAGGCACGATCGCGGCCCTCTCGGTGGGTGACCATCCGGGCTACGGCATGCGGCGTGGGACGATCCTCGCAGGCGGACACGGTGCCCTGAGCCCGAGTTTCGTCGAGACGGGAACGCACGATCTCGTGTTCTTGCGCCTGCTCGCCCGATCCCTGCGCGCCCTCAGCCCCGCCCATGCCGACCTCGCGGCGGGTGCGCTCAAGCGCTATTCCGGCGATCTCGCCACCCTCGGCAAGGGTGAACTCTGGGTTACGGCCGCCTGAGAAACCGGGCGAGTCCCTTGCCGGCGGCGCTCTGCGCCGTCGGCGGAGTCATCACGTATCCTTTAGCCCGGTGCGATCCTGCTGATCGACCGTTGATCGCCCCGCCCTCATTCTCCGGGGCTCTGAACTCATAGGCCACGGCGCTGGCCGGGAAACCCGGATCGCTCAGATCACGGCTCGCAAGGTTCGTTTCGTCGGAGACGAGAGGCCGGATCGGGACTATCACTCCGTTCGCGACATGCTGGCTAGGCGTCGCCGCGACCCGAAAACTGGTTTCTACGGTACGAGTCTCAGGATCGCCGGACCTGCGCGACTCCCAATCCTGCATTTACTTGCCAGGCCCCGCTCCCATGCAGGAGCTGCATCGTCCCCTTGAAAGCCGGACACCGTTCTCGCGAACATCACAGTGATCATTGTTGCTGATCTGAATGATGCAGAATTATTCTGATTAACAAATGGTTGTAGAAGGTGCGGAGCGGATGTCGCACCGGTGGATCTGGATCATCGGTCGCTCTGAAGGAGAAATACCCTCAGGTGCGCCAGAACACGTGGCCGATTCCCAATTCCTCACCTGGGTCTAACCTTTACCCTTCGTTGACGGCTGCTGCTGTATTCGATGGATGTTGTTGCAGGAATGCGACAGACCTCACGCCCGACCAAGCCTACAAGCGCTCAGGCTTAATGCCCATCAGGACCAGACACACAATGAAAAGACTGCTTCTCGCTACGACCGTTCTCGCCGGCCTGACTGCTGTCGCTTCGGCCGCCGACCTTCCCCGTCGCGCCGCTCCGCCGGTCTTCGTTCCGGTCCCGGTCTTCACGTGGACGGGCTTCTACGCCGGTATCAACGCCGGTTACGCTTTCGACGCCGGCAAGGAAGGCCCCAACTCCTTCCCGGTGGCGAGCCGCTTCACCGCCGCTGGCACCCCGCAGGTCGCCACGTTCAGCAAGGACAGCCAGGACGGCTTCTCCGGCGGCGCGCAGATCGGTTACAACTACCAGTTCACCCCGGGTTCGGGCGTGGTCGTCGGTATCGAAGCCGACGCCCAGTACCTCGATTTCGGCGCCAAGCGTCGTGACTCAGGCGTCGTTGCCGCTCCCGGCTTCGCCATCAACGACCCGCGTGGCCTCTCCAGCCTCGACTTCTTCGGTACCGTCCGCGGTCGCCTCGGCTACGCTTTCGACCGCACCCTCGTGTACGGCACCGGCGGCTTCGCTTACGGCGCTGGCAGCACCGACCGTAGCTTCGGCGGCTTCCAGGGCAACGACGACTTCCGCACCGGCTACGCCGTCGGCGGTGGTATCGAATACGCTCTCCCCACCGACTCGTTCTTCAACTTCTTCCGCGCTTCCGCTGTGACGCTGAAGGTCGAAGGCCTGTACGTGAACCTCGATCGCGGCACCCGCAACCAGGGCGCCTTCATCATCAACACCGCCGCCAACAACGCTGTCGTGCAGTCGATCAGCAGCGGTCGTCGCGACGACGAGTTCGCCGTCGTCCGCGCCGGCCTGAACTACAAGTTCGGCACCTACTAGGATCGTCCATAATCTCCGCGCAGTCCTTCTCGAGGGCTGCGCGGCTCAGGATCGTCCAAACGAAAAACCCGGCCTGGCGGCCGGGTTTTTTGCGTTGGTATGGGTTCGTCGCACAGTGACGGGGAAGCGGTGCTTCCCCTGTCTCATGCCAGACCTCGATCAGCCCGCCTCAACCCGCACTCGGCATCAGATGTCGAGCACGGCCTCGTCGGCGAAGGCGGCGCGTTCGGAGATGAAGGCGAAGCGGGCTTCGGGCTTGTTGCCCATCAGCCGCTCCACGGCGTCGCCCGTGGAGACGCGTGCCTCGTCGAGGACCGCGACGCGCAGAAGGGTACGCTTCTTCGGGTCCATGGTCGTCTCCTTCAACTGCGCCGGCATCATCTCGCCGAGCCCCTTGAAGCGGCTGATCTCGACCTTGGCACCCTTGAACGTGGTCTTGATGACCCGCTCCTTATCGGCATCGTCACGGGCATAGGCCGTCTTCGCGCCGTGCTGGAGGCGGTAGAGCGGCGGGATCGCGAGGTAGAGATGGCCCTTGTCGATGAGCTTGGGCATCTGGCGATAGAAGAAGGTGATCAGCAGGGATGCGATATGGGCGCCGTCGACATCGGCGTCGGTCATGATGATGACCTTCTCGTAGCGAAGATCCTCGCCCTTGTAGCTGTTGCCCGTGCCGCAACCGAGCGCCTGGGTCAGGTCGGAGATGAGCTGGTTGGCGCCCATCTTGTCGCGACTGGCCGAGGCCACGTTGAGGATCTTGCCGCGCAGGGGCAGGATCGCCTGGCTGGCGCGGTCGCGCGCCTGCTTTGCCGAGCCGCCCGCGGAATCACCCTCGACGATGAAGATTTCCGAGCCGGCCGTACCGGCCTTCGAGCAATCGGCGAGCTTGCCCGGCAGACGTAGCTTGCGGGTCGCGGATTTGCGCGCGACCTCTTTCTCCTGGCGTCGGCGCAGGCGCTCCTCGGCCCGGTCGATCACCCAGTCGAGAAGTTTGTTGGCCTGGGCCGGGGAGGCGGCGAGCCAATGGTCGAACGCGTCGCGGATCGCCGTCTCGACAATCCTCGAGGCTTCCACGGTGGCGAGCTTGTCCTTGGTCTGGCCCTGGAATTCCGGCTCGCGGATGAAGACGGAGAGCATCGAGGCGCAGGTCGCCATGACGTCATCCGTTGTGACGGAGGTCATGCGCTTAGCCTGGCCGACGCGTTCGGCATGTTCGCGCAGCGCCCGCAGCAGGGCGACGCGCAGGCCGCTTTCATGCGTGCCACCCTCGGCGGTGGGGATGGTGTTGCAATAGGAGTGCGAGACCCCGTCCTCCACCACCATCCAGGCGACGGCCCATTCGAGGGAGCCATGGCCACCGGGCTTCGTCACCTTGCCGGCGAAAACCGCATCGGTGACGAGTTCCTTGCCCTCGAGATCGCGGGCGAGATAATCGCGCAGGCCGCCGGGGAAGCGGTGCACGGTCTCTGCCGGGACGTCGTCCATCCCCTCGATCAGGGACGGCGCGCAACGCCAGCGGATTTCGACGCCGCCGAACAGGTAGGCCTTTGACCGGGCCATCTTGAACAGCCGGCGCGGATCGAATTTCAGAGCTCCGAAGATCTCGGCATCGGGATGGAAGCGCACCCGGGTGCCGCGACGGTTCTGCACCCGGCCGACCTCCACCAGAGGCCCCTGCACGTGGCCACGCGAGAACGTCTGGCGGTACAGGGTCTGGCTGCGGGCGACCTCGACCTCGAGGCTGTCCGAGAGGGCATTGACCACGGAGATGCCGACGCCATGAAGGCCGCCCGAGGTCTCGTAGACCTTCGAGTCGAATTTTCCGCCGGCGTGCAGCGTCGTCATGATGACTTCGAGGGCGGATTTGCCGGGGAATTTCGGATGCGGGTCCACCGGGATACCGCGTCCGTTATCGGTGATGACGAGGTGGCCCGTCGCCTCCAGTTCCACCTCGATGTAGCTGGCATGGCCGGCCACAGCCTCGTCCATGGAATTGTCGATCACCTCGGCGAAGAGATGGTGCAGGGCGCGTTCGTCGGTGCCGCCGATATACATGCCCGGCCGGCGCCGGACGGGCTCCAGCCCCTCCAGCACTTCGATCGACGAGGCGTCGTAGCCGGCCTCGGCTGTTTCGATGGGCGCCTTGTCGAGGGGCGCTCGGGCGGCGGAGGAAGCCTTGGCACCGCGAACCGGCGCCTGGCCGCCTGCGAACAGATCGCTCGGCCGGCCGACGGCGGGGGCCGCAACGGCCTGGCGTGAGGTCTCGCGCTGAGTCATGTGCCAACCATACAGGAACGAAACGGAAACGTGAAGCGCCGCCATGAGGGCGCGGGAGGTCTCTCCCCGTGTTCCTGCACAGCTTGCGCCGATTCCCTTAACGCTGTGTCGTCGGGATTTCGGAGGGACCGGCGCGGTCGCTGCGCCCTGCCCTTTCCCCGGTCGCTATCCGTACCCCTGCTGGCACTCTGAAGGAGTTGCGGCGCAATGGGGGCGAGTTCCACGACGCCGGTTCGACAGGGCCGCCATTCAGCGGCGACGGAGGGGGATCCAGTGTCCAGCTGGAAAGGCCGAGCGGTCAGCTTCCGACCCGGCCGCCCCCGCGCTTCGTGATGGCGACGATGGCCGGGCGGGGCGGCATCGCATCGTCGAAATCCGGCCACCGGGTCGAAGGTGCCTCGAACGTGGCGGGAGCGGCCTTCGGATCCTCCTCGTCGGCCTCGCCGGGATGCTGGACGGCGACGAAGAACGTGGTGTCGTCCGGTGTGAAGTAGGGGCCGCACATCTCCGCGCCGTTGGGCACCCGGAAGAAGTGCTTGCCGGTTCCCCGTCCCTGCCCGTCCGTCTCCATGGCCCAGATTCCGTCGTTCCGGCCCGTCTTCGATGGCGAGTTCCCGTCGGTGGCGACCCAGAGCCGACCCTGTCCGTCGACCGAGCAATTGTCCGGCATGCCGAACCAGCCGTCCTTCGTCGTCGCGGAGGAGAAGGTGGCGCCGACCGTAGCGATGGAGGGATCGCCGCATTTGACGAGGATCTCCCAGGCGAAGCCCGGTGCCGCATGGTCGCCCTCGTCGGGGGTCAGCTCCACGATGTGGCCGAAGCGGTTGTCGGGCCTCGGATTGGCGGCGTTCACCTCGTCGGGTTTGCGTTTCACGTTGTTGGTGAGCATGACATAGACCTTGCCGGTCTTCGGATTGGCCTCGACGTCTTCCGGGCGATCCATCTTGGTGGCGCCGAGGAGGTCGGCGGCACGCCGTGCCTCGATGACCACGTCGGCCTGGGAGCGGAACCCGTTCTCCGTCGTCAGGGGGCCTTGTCCGAAGACCAGCGGCATCCAGGCGCCGCGTCCGTCGGCATCGAACCGGGCGACGTGGAGCGTGCCGGAATCGAGGATATCGCGGTTGGCCCGCCGGTCGGCGAGATTTACGGCCGCGTCCGTCACGAACTTGTAGACGTAGTCGAAACGCTCATCGTCGCCCTGGTAGACCACGTAGCGGCCGCTCTTCGAGACGATGCCGGCGGCGCCTTCGTGCTTGAACCGGCCCATGGCGGTGCGCTTCGTCGGGACGGAGGCGGGATCGAACGGGTCGATTTCCACGACCCAGCCGAAGCGGTTCGGCTCGTTCGGCTCCTTGGAGAGGTCGAAGCGCTCGTGGAAGCGTCCCCAGGCATAGGCGTTGCCGGGCAGGCCGAGACGCTTGTGGTTGGTCGCCTCAGCAGAACCCTCGGCGAGGGAGCCCGAGAAGTAATAGTTGATATTCTCCTCGCAGGTGAGCCACGTCCCCCAGGGGGTGGTTCCGCCGGCGCAGTTGTTGATCATGCCCTTCACCGTACGGCCCACAGGATCGGCCGTCGTCTTCAGCCGGTCGGAGCCTGCGGCGGGACCGGACAAAGTCATCACCGTCTCCGCGGTGATGCGCCGGGCGTGAGGCGAGTTCGGCACCACGGCCCATTTGCCGTCCGTTCGCTTCACCTCGATCACCGATCCGCCATGGGCGGCCATCTCGATATCGACGAGCTCGCGGTTCATGCCCTTGAACGCGACGGTCTTGATATCCTGGCGGCCGAGGCCGGGGAACATCAGCTCCTCGTTGGTGTATTCGTGATTGACCACGAGAAGTCCGTGCGCCGCCGGATCGGCGGCGCCGGGCATCGGGAAATAACCGACGAAGTCGTTGTTGTAGCCGAATTGCCGGGCCTGGGCCTCCGCCGACTGGTTCCGCGGATCGAAAACAGGCGCGCCAGGCAGGACTGGATCGCCCCAGCGGATCAGGATGTCGGCATCGTGCCCCTCGGCCACGTGATGGTGGGTGTCCGAACCCGCTTCGATTTCCTTGAACGGGAACGGCGTCGCCCGTCCCTGCGCCGCCGCAGCCGGGGCGGCGGCGAGCGCGCGGGGCGTCACCACCGCGGCGATGGCGCCGACCCCGAGGAGACCGCGCAGGAGGTCGCGCCGGTCGAACCGCGCGGCGACCACATCGCCGAACGTGGCGTTGCCGCTCGTATTCGTGCCTGCATCCTCGCCGTCTTCGGCGGCCTGCGAGCGGGTGCGCAGCGGCTCGGTCATGGTGGAACTCGTCCTGTGACTTAGGTGACGGATTCCTAGGAGCCGGACATGGCGGGGCGATGACGGGTCGGATTGGGAACCAATCTCTGGTTTGTGCGTTTCCGCACATAGAGCCGATCGGTGGGAGAGCGACATGGCGCCGTCTGCAGCCTTGAGAATGGTGCGCCACGACGATCTCATCCGCGCGTCGCAGGCTGCGGGTCGTGCCTTCTCGCCGATCGAGGACGGAGCCGACGATGGATCGAGGGCATCCTCCAAATTTCTTGTTCTCTCGGCGGTGTCTCTTGCGGGCTTCCTCGCGAGCTTCGGAGCCTTCCTCTTTTTCGTCTGAGGGCAGCGCAGCCCTAAAGGTCGAGGGAGCCGTCTGCTCGCCGACGAAGCTATGCCTGGCTCAAGCCGACCGAACCATCATATCGCAAGGAAAACAGCCTGCCGAAGGGTGAGAGGGTAGTCTTTGACCCGACCCTTCAGCCTCCTGCCTCGCCAATCGTCGGCTCAGCTTTTCAGGCCGCCACGGACCCGGTAGCCAGCCCTCCGAAGCGGCGGTCGCGATTGCGGTAGGCGGCGAGAGCTTCTTCGAGGTCTCCGGCATCGAAATCAGGCCAATGGCGGCGGGTGAAGTGAAGTTCGGCGTAGGCGCTCTCCCAGAGCAGGAAATCGGAAAGCCGCTGCTCGCCGCTGGTGCGGATCACGAAATCGACCTCGGGGACACAGGCATCGCCCGTCACCAGGGTCGAGAAGGTGGTGCGGGTCATCCCGGGATTGCTGGCGCTGGCGAGCGCGGCGGCGAGAATGGCATCGCGGGCGGAGTAATCGACGGCGATCCGCAGATGCAGGGCTTTCCCCTCGAGTGTTACGGCCTCGGCTCGGCCGATGGCGGCGGCGAGTCCCTCGGGCAAGCGGTCGCGCCGGCCGATCACGCTGAGACGTACGCCGCTTTCGACCAAACGGGCGATCTCGTTGCGCAGGTAGAGCCGGAGCAGCCCCATCAGGGCGGAGACCTCCGCCTCCGGACGTCTCCAGTTGTCGCAAGAGAAGGCATAAAGGGTGAGGGTGCCGATGGCTTGTTTCGGCGCCGCCTCCACGACCCGGCGGATCGCCTCGACGCCTTCCTTGTGACCGAGCGCGCGGGGCAGTCCGCGCCCCGAGGCCCAGCGTCCGTTGCCATCCATGATGATGCCCATATGCAGGCCGGGCGTCTGTTCGCTTTGCATCGCAGAGTTCCTTGGCAAAAAAAGACGGAGTCCAGGCGTCAGGCCGGACGCGCGACGAGGGGGAGGCCCGCGCTCTCGGCCGCCGTCTCGGCGGCCTTTGCGGCGTCCCGCACCACCTGTTCGAGGACGGCGAGGTAATCGAGGAAGCGAGTCCGGCCGGTCGGCGTCAGATGGCAGGTCGTCAGCGGTCGGGTGCCACTATGACTCTTGCCCTGCCCTTTCCTGATCTCGACGAAGCCGGCCTCCTGCAACACTTGGAGGTGACGGTTGAGATTACCGTCGGTGAGGCCGCAGAGTTGCTTAAGGTCGCCGAAGGCCAGCCCCTTCGGAGCCGCCATCAGCGAGGTGAGGAGGCCGAGCCGGGCCTTCTCGTGAATGACCCGGTCGAGGCCGTCATACGCGAAGGGAGCATCACGCATCACTGTCCTCCCGGGCGCGGTAGAGGATCATGGCCATCAGAAACTGGCCGACGGCGAAAGGCAGTCCCATGGTCCAGGGTGAGAGGACGCGGTCGGCGCTCGCCAGCATGAGCACGGCGAGGCCCGCCACCATGTACCAGGCGCCGGGCAGCGCGACGCCTTTCGGCAGGGACCGCACCGAGGCGAAGAGCCCGAGGCTCACCAGCATCTGCCACAGCCCCGGCAGCATCCACAGGGATTCCGGCGAAACCTGTACCAGGACCAGGGCGAGGCAGGCGCCCGCCGCGCCGGCGGGCAGGAACTGCTCCACCGCGTTCACGATCGCCGTGTCGGTGAGCCCCGCATGGTCGCGACGCGAACGGGCTCGCATCTCGGCGCCGATCAGGCCGGCGGAGGCCAGGGCGGTGACGATCCAGCCGCCTAGGAACAGTAGCGGCTGTTCGGTCGGGTCGTCGAGCCAGACATGCTGCGCCAGGGTGGTGCCGAGGGCGAGGACGCCCGTGGCCGCGATGGCGGAGGGTCCGAACCCGCAGAAGGCGTCGCCGCGGGCGAGTTGCGCGCGGATCGCCACGATATCGGCGAGGGCTCTATCGAGATCGGACATCCGATGCTCCCGGATCAACTTTGTATCGCAAAGTAAGCTGATCCTGCGCCTGTCCGCAAGTGCCGTCAGGCACGTGGAATCAGCGGGTGCGGAGCTCTGTCACTCCTGTGCCAGCCGCTCGGCCAGGGCCGGCGACAGGCCGATGCTCTCGATGGACGGCGCCGGCTGGCCCGGCGGCAAGCCGCAGATCGCGGCGGCGAGGACCGCACGGGTCCCTACTTCCACCGAGCATAGGACGGGCACCGGCACATGCGGCTGGATGCGTTCGGCAAGGCCGGCAAGCGCCGCTCCGCCGAGGATCACCACATCCGCCCCGTCGCGGATGGCGCAGGTGGTGCAGGCGGCGGCCAGATCCGCCAGGGCCGCCTCGGGGTCCCGTGCGATGCGGTCTCCCGTGGGGGCGATGGTGCGGATGGCGGCGAGTTTGTCGGAGAGGCCGATCCCCGCCACGAACTCCTCCAGCATCGGTCCCCACAGGGCGCCCCCGGTGACGATGGCGAAGCGCCCTTCCCGTGCCGTGGCGGCGAGGCACGAGGCCTCGGCCATGCCGACAACCGGCAGCGGGGATATCTCGCGCAGGCCCCCGAGTCCCGGATCTCCGAAACAGGCGAGGTAGACCGCGTCGCAACCCTCGGCGTGCTCGGCCAGCGCGTCGAGGGCGGCATGGGCCGCGATCGCCGACGCGGCCCGACTGGTGATGTAGCGGGCACCGAAGCGCCCGGTCACCGCCACGATCTCGACGGCGTCGCCCGCCACTCGCCGCGCATGCGCGGCGACCAGATCGGTGACGGTTTCGGTCGTGTTGGGGTTGATCAGCAGGATGCGCAAAGGGAATCGGTCTCCGGTCAGGCCTTGGCCGCGGCGGCCCTCTTACGCATCAGGACGACATAGATCGAGAAGCCCAGGGCCACGCCGATGAACCAGCTGAAATTCGCCACGCTTCCCAGGGCCGGGATGACGGCGCAGAGCACCGGCACCAGGGCGGAGGGAATGACGCTGTAGATCGCGGCGCGATTGTATCCGCCATCGTACCAGTAAGTTCCGGTCGGGCTCATCGTGTAGAGGTCGTCCACCACGACATGCTGCTTCCGCACGATGAAGAAGTCGGCAATCAGGATGCCGAAGAGCGGACCGATGAACGCGCCGAGGATGTCGAGCGTGTAATGGATCACGGCCGGGTTGTTGTAGAGGTTCCACGGAGTGATGAAGATCGAGGCCACGGCCGCGATCATCCCGCCCATGCGCCAGCTGATATGCTGCGGAGCCACGTTCGAGAAATCGAAGGCCGGGGAGACGAAGTTCGCCACGATGTTGATGCCGATCGTCGCCGTCATGAAGGTGAAGGCGCCGAGCACCACCGCGTAGGTGTTGTCGATCTTACTCACCGTCTCCACCGGATCGATGATGAGGTGGCCGAAGACCGGCAAGGTCGAAGAAGTGGTGATGACGGTGAGCAGCGAGAAACCGATGAAGTTCACCGGCAGGCCCCAGAAATTACCGGCCTTCACCGCGGGAAATGACTTCCCGTAGCGTGAGAAGTCACCGAAATTCAGCATCGGCCCGGAGAAGTACGAGACGACCAGTGCGACCGCATTGAGCATCACCGGCAGGGCGTCCCAGCCCCGGTACTTCACCTCGCCCAGCGTGAGGCCGACATTCGCCACGCCGGCCTTGGCCACGAGGTAGACCGCCAGGGCGATCATCACGACGTAGACGGCGGGGCCGGCCCAATCGATGAATTTGCGGATCGCCTCCATCCCGCGCCAGAACACGAGGGCCTGGATCACCCAAAGGGCCATGAAGGCCGCCCAGCCGAGGCTGGACAGGCCGGCGAAGCCGAACTGCGCCACGTCGGCATAGGGCTTCAGCTCAGGATAGAAGCGCAAGGCGACGATCATGAAGGCGCTGGAGGCGAGGTAGGTCTGGATGCCGTACCAGGCGACCGCGATGAGGCCCCGGATGATGGCGGGGATGTTGGCGCCCTTCACGCCGAAGGAGGCCCGGCAGATCACCGGATAGGGCGTGCCCGTGACCTGACTCGGCTTGGCCACGAGGTTGCAGAAGAATTGCACGATGAGGATGCCGACGAGCAGCGAGACCAGCACTTGCCAGCTCACGAGGCCGAGGGAGAAAAGACTGCCCGCCGTGATGTAGCCGCCGACGCTGTGGACGTCCGACATCCAGAAAGCGAAAAAGTTGTAGGTGCCCCAGCTCTGTTTCCTGAGCGGGGCCAGATCCTCGTTGGTGAGGCGGTCGTCGTAGCCGGGTTTGATCACCACATCCGCATGGGAACCGGGAACTGCACCTCCGGACGCGGCCGGCTCGGTGATCGAGGCGCTATGTGACATGAGTTCGTCCCCCTTCGTGTGAGGGCCGAAGCCCATGTCCTACCGGCGCTCGCTCAAGCAGGGCGTGTGCCAGCTTGACAGTACCCCCGACTCTTCGGCTTCTCGTTCGCAGGACGCCGTATGCACCGGATAAACGACGGTGCTTTGCCCGTGGTCGATTGACAAGACACCTCAAGGCTCTAAGTGTCCCGCAACGCGTGTGCGCGGCTGGTCCTGTATTCGAACGACCCTTTTCGAACGGACCGTGGAGCCTAGCCCACGACGATCTTCTCCGCGCGGATCGTTACGAGTTCCTGCGCGCAACGGTTCACATCAGCATATGTCTTTTGCCGACCTCGGATTGAGCGACAAGGTCCTCCAGGCCGTCACGGCCGCGGGCTACACGGACCCGACACCGATCCAGGCTCAAGCCATCCCGCACGTTCTGGCGCGCCGTGACGTCCTTGGTATCGCCCAGACAGGGACGGGTAAGACCGCCGCCTTCACCTTGCCGATGCTCACCCTGCTCGAGAATGGACGGGCACGGGCGCGCATGCCGCGCACGCTGATCCTTGAGCCGACCCGCGAACTCGCTGCCCAGGTGGTCGAGAATTTCGACCGCTACGGCGTCAACCACAAGCTCAACGTGGCCCTGATCATCGGGGGCGTGTCCTTCGCCGAGCAGGATGCCAAGCTGATGCGCGGCGCCGACGTTCTGATCGCGACACCGGGCCGCCTGCTCGACCATTTCGAGCGCGGCAAGCTGCTGCTCACCGGGGTCGAGCTCCTCGTCATCGACGAGGCGGACCGGATGCTCGACATGGGCTTCATTCCCGATATCGAGCGCATCGTGAAGATGGTGCCGTTCACGCGCCAGACCCTGTTCTTCTCCGCGACGATGCCGCCCGAGATCGAGCGGCTGGCTGACGTGTTCCTGCATAACCCGCAGCGGATCGAAGTGGCGCGCCCCGCCTCCACCGCGACGACGATCGTGCAGAAATTGGTCGCCGCAGGGTCGGAGGGGCACGAGAAGCGCGATCTCCTGCGCCGTCTCATCCGCGGTGAGGCCGAACTCAACAACGGCATCATCTTCTGCAACCGCAAGCGCGACGTGGCGCTGCTGCAGAAGTCGCTGGCGAGCCACGGTTTCAACGTCGCGGCCCTTCACGGCGATATGGATCAGCGCGCGCGCACGGTCGCCCTCGATGGATTCCGCTCCGGTGAAGTTCCGCTGCTGGTTGCGAGCGACGTCGCGGCTCGCGGCCTCGACATTCCCGCGGTGAGCCACGTCTTCAATTTCGACGTGCCGCATCACCCGGAAGACTACGTGCACCGGATCGGGCGTACGGGCCGTGCCGGTCGCGCCGGGCATGCCTTCACCCTGGTCACCCGCTCCGACGAACGGTCGGTGACCGCGATCGAGAGCCTGATCGGTCAGCCGATCCCCTGGGCTGAGGGCGATCTCGGCACCCTGGCCGAGCCCTCGCCGGTGGTGGTCGAGGAAGAGACCCGCACACGTCATCGCGGACGCAGCGGGGATTCCGCTCGGCGCTCACGCGGTGGCGAGGGCGGAAGATCCGAGGGAAGTAAGTCCGAAAGCGGCAAGTCCGAGAATGGTAAGTCGGAAGGCGGCAAGTCGGAAGGCCGGCGCTCATCACGCGAGCGCCAGCCCTCGCGGCGTTACGAGCCCGCACAGGTCGATGCTGTGGCCGAGTCCCCCACGCCCGAGGCAATCGTCCAGGCACCGCGCCGGCGCGAGCCTTCTCGTCCGCCGCAAGAGGCTCGCAACCCTGATCCACGCGGTCAAGATTCCCGCCGAGGCTCGTCGGACCGCGGCCGCGACGAACGCCGTCCGTCACCCCGTCGTCGAGACGATGAGGATGGCGATACGCCGCTCGGTCTCGGCGAGCATGTGCCCGCCTTCCTCCTGCGCCCGGCCGTGATCAAAAAGTCGACCTAACGCGCCGAGCCACAAATTGTTCCCTGCCCTTTTAACTGCATCTCCACCATCAGTGGGGTAACGGGAACATCTCGTCATTCAGCATCCTGAATGCCGGTTCGGGAAGCAGGCGGGTTGATGAGCCACGGAAGCTACGGTGACAGGGAGCGAACCTTCGCACTGTCCGACCGCGCCAACGTGCTGATGCGGGATTACGGCTCCTCGGCGACCCCCCAGGCCTATTCCGTCTGGTATGCCTACGTGTCCGGCACCCAGCCGCTGATGAACGACGCGATCAAGAGGCTGACCACGGAGAATGGCAGCCTCTCCGATTCCGATGTGGATTCCCTCTACGAGACGTATGTCGACAGTCGCCGTCTCGTCGCCGCCACCGAGCGGATGAACGCGAACATGCTGGCCGAAATCGAGGGCATCATGGAGGTGATGGACCTCTCCCTCGGATCGACCGCGCAGTATGGCGCGTCACTTCAGGCGTTATCGCGCGATCTCGACGTCTCGGACCAGAACCGCGCCCGCGTCCGTGAGATCGTTACGACGCTCGTGGCGACGACCCGGGAGATCACCGCCAACAACCGCACGCTCGAAGCACGCATGCGCGAGAGTCGCAGCGAGATCGAGACCCTGCGCGAGACGCTGGAGGCGACTCGGCTGGAGAGCCTCACCGATCCGCTCACCGGGCTGTCTAACCGCAAGCATTTCGAGGAGAGTCTGCGCAAGATGGTCGAGGCCGCGGCGAACCAGGCGGTTCCCTGTAGCCTGATCGTCATCGACGTCGATTTCTTCAAGCGCTTCAACGACGTCTATGGCCACCTCACGGGCGATCAAGTGCTGCGCCTCGTCGCCATCGTCATGCGCGAGCACCTGAAGGCTCGTGTCACCCTCGCGCGTTTCGGCGGCGAAGAGTTCGGGATTCTCCTGCCCGAAACCGACCGGAACGCGGCCGTCGCAATCGGCGAGAAGGTCCGTGCCAGCGTGATGGGGCGTGAACTGGTGAAGCGGACCACGGGAGAGTCCCTCGGCAAGGTGACGATCTCCCTCGGGGTCGCGACCTCGCGACCGGGGGACACCGCCGTGTCGCTCCTCGAACGCGCCGACCAATGCATGTTCATGGCCAAGCGCGACGGCCGCAACCGGACCGTGGACGATTCCCGCGTCGCCTTGGACGTGCTCACCGCCGTCGCATGAAGGCCGAGCCGGTTCTGCCGGCCGGACCCTCGCGTCCCGGCCAACCCGGCCTCAGGCCGAGGCGCGCAGCACTTCGGGATTGGCCGGCGTGATCGCGACGGATTCGCCGCAGCCGCAGGACGAGGTCTGGTTCGGGTTGTTGAACACGAACTGGGACGATAGCTTGGTCGTCTTGAAGTCCATCTCGGTGCCCAGGAGGAACAAGACCGCCTTCGGGTCGACGAAAACCGTCACCCCGCGATCCTCCACCATGTCCTCGCCGGGGTTGCGCCCTTCCGCATATTCCATCGTGTAGGACATGCCGGCGCAGCCGCCGTTCTTGACGCCGACGCGGAGGCCCGCGATCGGCTTGTCCGCATCCGCGATGATGGCCTTGATCCGGTCCGCCGCCGCATCCGTCAGCGAAAGGACCTTGAAATTCTTGAGCATGAGATCTCTCCGGCAGCCGGGTTCAAGGCCCGGGCGGTTGAGGATGGCAGTACGCCGTTAAGATAAGGATGGCGAAGGCTGCGGTCCACTGCCGTGGGACGCAGCAAGGCCTGCATGGGTATGATATCGTTCGCACTGCGAGGCGGAGGGAGCGATGGCGGACGCGGGGCGGAGGACCATGACCCCGGAAGAGTTCTTCGATTGGCAAAGCGGTCAGGACGAACTCTACGAACTCGTCGACGGCCACCCGGTGCCGCGGCACCGGATTATGACGGGGGCGAGCATGCAGCACGACCGGGCGACGGTGAACATCATCATCAGCCTCGGCAATCAGCTCCGCGGCAAGCCATGCCGTCCGATGACAGCCGATATTGCCATCCGCACCAGCATCAAAGGTTTGCGTCGTCCAGAAGTGATGGTCGGGTGCGCGACGCTGGTGCCCGATACCTACGAGGCGCGGGAGCCGAAGCTGGTGGTCGAGGTGGCTTCGCCCTCAACCACCTCCATCGATCAGACCCGCAAGGTGGATGAATACAAGCGGCATCCGACCCTCGCCTACATCCTCCTCGTCGAGACCCTGAAGCCGCAGGCTTTGCTCTACGCGCGTGAGGGGGACGCCTGGGAGATAGAGACCTTCGAAGGTGTGGAGGCCGTCATCGCCCTCCCGGCGATCGGTGCCGCATTGGCACTGCCAGACATCTCTGACAGGCTGAGCTTCCCGCGGCGCCGGGATCTCGCCGCCGAAGAGCCGCCCCTCTGAACCGCGCTACCACATATCGAGGGCGACGCGGGCCTCGTCGGACATCCGGCTCTGGTCCCACGGCGGATCGAACACCATCGTGACGCTGCAGGACTGGATACCCGGCACGGCGGCGACCGCCGTCTCGACCCAGCCCGGCATCTCGCCGGCCACCGGACAGCCGGGGGCCGTCAGGGTCATGTCGATGGCGACCGTGCGGTCATCGGCGATGTCGACTTTGTAGATCAGGCCGAGCTCGTAGATGTCCGCCGGGATCTCGGGATCGTAGACGCTCTTCAAAGCGGCGACGATATCGTCGGTCAGGCGGTCGAGTTCCTCCGGCGGGATCGCCGAGGCGCTGGCGATGGCGGGGGTATTGGCCCCTCCGGTGATGGCTGCGTCGCTCATGGTGTCGTCCTCATGGTGAGTGCCGCGGATCGATCGTCTCCGACTTGCGACGACCGCCGCAGGCGCGGCGGCGCGCAATCGCACTCGCGGCGGCTTCGCCGCCGGATCTCGTCTCAGGTGAACATCATCTCGGCCTTGGCCAAGGCCTCGGCAAGCGCATCCACTTCGTCACGGGTATTATACAGGCCGAACGACGCGCGACAGGTGGAGGTCGCGCCGAATCGCGTCAGCAACGGCATGGCGCAATGAGTGCCGGCCCGGATGGCGACGCCGTAGCGGTCGATCACCGTGGCGATGTCGTGGGCATGGGCCCCCTTCATCTCGAAGGCGATGACGCCGCCCTTGCCCTTGGCGGTGCCGATCATCCGCAGTGAGTTCATCGCGCCGAGGCGCTCCTGGGCATAGGCCAGGAGGGACGCTTCGTGCGCCGCGATCCGGTCGCGCCCGACCCCCATCATGAATTCCAGCGCCGCACCGAGGCCCACCGCCTCAATGATCGCGGGGGTTCCGGCCTCGAAGCGATGCGGCGGATCGTTATAGGTGATCGCGTCCTGGCTCACCGTGCGGATCATCTCGCCGCCACCCTGATAGGGGGGCAGGCGCTCCAGCCATTCCTTCTTGCCGTAGAGCACGCCGATACCGGTGGGGCCGTAGACCTTGTGACCGGTGAAGACGAAGAAGTCGCAATCGAGCGCCTTCACGTCGATGGGTTGGTGGACCGCGCTCTGCGCCCCGTCGAGGAGCACCGGCACCCCGTGCGCATGGGCGATGCGGACGATCTCGGCCGCCGGCGTCACCGTGCCGAGTACGTTCGACATCTGGGTGATCGCCACCATCCTGGTGCGGGGGGTGAACAGCTTCTCGTACTCCTCGACGAGGAAGTTGCCCTCGTCGTCCACCGGCGCCCATTTGATCACCGCACCGCGCCGCTCGCGCAGAAAGTGCCAGGGCACGATGTTGGAATGGTGCTCCATGATCGAGAGGATGATCTCGTCCCCCTCCCCGATCTGGCCGAGCAGCCCCATGGAGGAGGCCACGAGGTTGTAGGCCTCGGTGGCGTTGCGGGTGAAGATGATCTCGTCGGTGGAGTCGGCGTTGAGGAATTGCCGCGTGGTCTCGCGCGCGCCTTCGAACCCTTCGGTCGCGGCATTCGCCATGAAATGCAGGCCGCGATGGACGTTGGCGTAGCCGGTCTCCATGCAATTCACCATGGCGTCGATGACCGCGCGCGGCTTCTGCGACGAGGCCGCGTTGTCGAGATAGACCAGCGGCCGGCCGTAGACTTTTTGGGCCAGGATGGGGAACTCGGCCCGGATCGCCTGGACGTCGTAGGGGGTGTTCGGGACGGGTGCGTTCATGGCGATACCTGTTGGGTGTCCGGCGCGCGCAACCCTTCCCCCCGATGCGAGGGGGAAGGGGCCTGTCGGAATGCGATCAGCCGCGCGCCGCGAGCCACGCCTCGACGGTTCCGACCAGAGCTTCGCGCACTCCCTCGTGGCTGACCGACTCGATGGCCGCCCCGAGGAAGGCCTGGACCAGCAGGCTCTCGGCCTGGGCCTTGGGCAGCCCGCGCTGCATCAGGTAGAACAGCAGATCTTCATCGAGCGCGCCGCAGGTGGCACCGTGACCGCAGGCGACGTCGTCGGCGAAGATCTCGAGCTCGGGCTTGTTCATCATCTGGCCCTCGTCGGACAGGATGAGACAGGCCGACATCATCTTGCCGTCGGTCTGCTGGGCCGCCTGCTGGACGATGATCTTGCCTTGGAACACGCCCGTGGCCTCGCCATCCACCACGGTCTTGAACAGCTCGCGGCTGACGCCGCCGGTGGCGGCATGGTCGGCCAGGAAGGTGGTGTCCGCGAGTTGCTTGCCGTTGAGCATGGCCGCGCCGTTCACCACCGCGCGGGCATCGGCCCCGGCGAAGTTCAGGTAGACCTGATGCCGGGAGAGCACCGCGCCCACCACGACGTTCACGGTTTCCACCGCGGCCTCGGCCCCGAGCTTCACGGATAGCGTCGACAAGGCCACGGCGTCGCGGCCCTCCGCGTTCAGGCGCGCATGCCGGAAGGTGGCGTTGTCGGCCACCACCACGTCCATGGCATCGTTGGGCTGGTATGAGATACCGTCCGGCCCCTCATGGCTCTCCAACACGAGCGCTTCCGCGCCCTCGCCCAGCGTTACGAGCACGCGGGTGGCGGTCGAGTAGGCTTCCGTGCCGGTGCCGATGAAGCGCAGGTGCAGCGGCGTCTCGACCTTGGCGCCGGCCTCCACGCTGATCAACGCGCCATCCGCCAGGAAGGCGGTGTTGAGCTGGTAGATCGGGTTCTCAGAGGCCTGACGAACGGGCGTCAGTTTCTCCAGAAGCGCGTTCCCGACGGTCAGCGCCTCGTTGAGCGGAGTCACGGTGATGCCGGCCGGGATACGGCCGAGATCCGACTGGTCTGCGATCAGGTGGCCGTTCACGAAGGTGAAGCGCACGGCCTCGATCCCGGCAAAGCCCTTCGCCTCTTCGACCGCCGCCTTGGCGGTGTCGGATGAGGGCATCTCGGCCGGGTGAGCGGCATCGCGGAACGCCGAGCGCAGATCGGTGTATTTGAACGCCTCGACCCGGCGGGTCGGCAGGCCCACCGCCTCGAAATAGCGAAAGGCCTCCTCGCGAGCGATGGACACGCCCGTGGGGTATTTCATCTTCGTGGCTTCGAAGAGTTTCGACAGTGCGGTCTCGGCCGCCGTGCGGAGCGGGGTGATGTCGGCCATGATCAGGCGGCCTCGCCCGTGCGGTACTCGGCGTAGCCGGAAGCCTCGAGCGCCTTGGCGAGGTCCTTGTCGCCCGACTTCACGATCTGGCCCTGCGACATCACGTGGACCACGTCCGGCACGATGTAGTCGAGCAGGCGCTGGTAGTGGGTGATGACGAGGAACGAGCGGCCCTGCGCGCGCAGCGCGTTCACGCCGCCGGAGACGATGCGAAGGGCGTCGATGTCAAGGCCGGAATCGGTCTCGTCGAGCACGCAGAATTTCGGCTCCAGTAGAGCCATCTGGAGGATCTCCATGCGCTTCTTCTCGCCGCCGGAGAAGCCGACATTGAGGGCGCGCTTGAGCATCTCCTTGTTGATCTCAAGCTTCTCCGCCGCGCCGTTCACCTTGCGGATGAAGTCGGGGGTGGAGAGCTCACCCTCGCCGCGCGCTCGGCGCTGGGCGTTGAGCGTCGCCTTGAGGAAGGTCATGGTGCCGACGCCCGGGATTTCCAGCGGGTACTGGAAGGCCAGGAACACACCGGAAGCGGCGCGCTCGTCGGGGCTCATCTCGAGGATGTTCACGCCGTCGAGCAGGATCTCGCCGTCGAGGACCTCATAATCCTCCTTGCCGGCGATGACGTAGGACAGCGTCGACTTGCCGGAGCCGTTGGGGCCCATGATGGCGGCGACTTCGCCGTCCTTCACGGTGAGGTTGAGACCGTTGAGGATCTGCTTGTCCTCGATGGCGACGGTCAGGTTCTTGATTTCGATCATTGCAGCAAAGTCCGTTCTAAAACTTGAAACGCGGAGCGACCCTTTCCCATCCGAGGAGAGGGGCGTGCCTACGGAGCGGGCGGATCGGTACGAAGTCCCGCAAGAGGGGGCGACCCCTCCGGGTCGCGCGCACCCCTCATCCGGCCCGCTTCGCGGGCCACCTTCTCCCGCAGAGGGGAGAAGGGAAAAACCGCCCTACCCCACCGAGCCTTCGAGGCTGATCGAGATCAGCTTCTGGGCCTCCACGGCGAACTCCATCGGCAGCTGCTGCAGCACGTCGCGGACGAAGCCGTTGACGATGAGCGCGGTCGCCTCCTCGTTGGAGAGGCCGCGCTGCTGGCAGTAGAACATCTGGTCTTCCGAGATCTTCGAGGTGGTGGCCTCGTGCTCGAACTGCGCGGAGGAGTTCTTCGATTCGATATACGGCACGGTATGCGCGCCGCACTGGTCGCCGATGAGGAGCGAGTCGCAATTGGTGAAGTTGCGCGCGCCCGTCGCCTTCCGGTGCGCCGAGACGAGGCCCCGGTAGGTGTTCTGCGAACGGCCCGCCGAGATACCCTTCGAGATGATCCGGCTCGTCGTGTTCTTGCCGAGATGGATCATCTTAGTGCCGGAATCGACCTGCTGCATGCCGTTCGACACCGCGATCGAGTAGAACTCGCCACGGGAATTGTCGCCACGCAGGATGCAGGACGGGTACTTCCAGGTGATCGCCGAGCCGGTCTCGACCTGGGTCCACGAGATCTTCGAGTTGGCACCCCGGCAATCGCCACGCTTGGTGACGAAGTTGTAGATGCCGCCCTTGCCCTCGTTGTCGCCCGGATACCAGTTCTGGACCGTCGAGTACTTGATCTCGGCGTCATCGAGAGCGACGAGTTCGACCACGGCGGCGTGAAGCTGGTTGTCGTCGCGCTTCGGGGCGGTACAGCCCTCGAGATACGAGACGTATGAGCCCTTGTCGGCGATGATCAGCGTGCGCTCGAACTGGCCGGTGTCGCGCTCGTTGATGCGGAAATAGGTCGAGAGCTCCATCGGGCAGCGCACGCCCGGCGGGATGTAGACGAACGAGCCGTCGGAGAAGACGGCGGAGTTCAGGGTCGCGAAGAAGTTGTCGGTCACGGGCACGACCGAGCCGAGATACTTCCGCACCAAGTCCGGGTATTCGCGGATAGCTTCCGAGATCGGCATGAAGATCACGCCGGCCTTCGACAATTCGGCCTTGAAGGTGGTGGCCACCGAGACCGAGTCGAACACCGCGTCGACGGCGACCCGGCGCTCGGGGGCGATGCCCTCCAGCACCTCGACCTCGCGCAGGGGAATGCCGAGCTTCTCGTAGGTCTTCAGGATTTCGGGGTCGATCTCGTCGAGAGACATCGCCGCCGGGCGCTTGGGCGCCGCGTAGTAGTAGATGTCCTTGTAATCGACCTTGTCATAGGAGACCCGCGCCCAGTCGGGCTCCTGCATGGTCTGCCAGCGCTTGTAGGCGTCGAGGCGCCAGGCCAGCATCCATTCGGGCTCGTCCTTCTTGGCCGAGATAAAGCGGATCACGTCCTCGGAGATGCCCTTGGCGGACTTCTCCATCTCGATCGTGGTCTCGAACCCGTACTTGTACTGGTCGAGGTCGATCGAGCGGACCCGGTCGATGGTTTCCTGCACTGCAGGCATTGCACGTCTCCTGACCTACACCGGCGTCAAGGGCCGGGGGTTTTCGCGAGAGGATGGCTTGGGATGGGCGGCGCTTCAGGCCGCCTGCCCTCGCCGTTGATATAGGGTCCCCACCAGCCGTTCGAAGGCCGTGAGGAAGCGTGAGCGGTCGCTTTCCGCGCTGTTCCAGCCGAAACTGACGCGGAGCGCCCCCGCAGCCAGCGCGGGGCTCACGCCCATGGCGGCCAGGACCGTCGAGCGGGCGACCTTGCCCGACGAGCAAGCCGACCCGGACGAGAGGGCGATTCCGGCGAGATCCAGCGCCATCAGCGCCGTTGCCGCATCGAGTCCCGGCACGGCGAAGCACAGGGTATTGGGGAGCCTTGGCGCACCGCTCCCGAAGACGACGGTATCCGGGGCGATGCGACGAAGGGCGGCTTCCGTCCCGTTTCGGAGGTCGGCATCGATGCCGGCCAGATGCACCCGAGCGATCCGCGCCGCTTCGCCGAGGCCGACGAGACCCGGCAGGTTCTCGGTTCCGCAGCGCTGCCGCGATTCCTGGCCGCCGCCCCGGATGAAAGCCCGATCCAGCGCGACGCCTTCGGCGAGCACGATCGCGCCGGTGCCCTTCGGCGCGGCGAATTTATGTCCGGACAGGGTGAGGGCATCGAGGCCGAGCCCCGCAAAATCGAGAGGGATCTTCCCTACCGCCTGCACTGCGTCGCTATGGACGAGGGCACGGCCATGCGCTTTGGCCAGGGCGACGATCTCGGCGAGGGGCTGGACCACGCCGGTCTCGTTGTTGGCCGCATGGACGGAGACCAGCACCGATTCGTCGCGCGCTCGCTCCAGGGCCTGCTTCAGTGCGGCCAAGTCGATCAGGCCGGAGGGGTGAACCGGTACGATCTCCACCGATCCGGGCGCGAAGCGGTGTCCCGCCCCGACGCAGGCATGCTCGGTGGCGCTCATCAGGAGACGTGTCGGCGCCGCGGCTCCGGTCCTGATCAGAGCGCCCGACAGGACTGCATTCGCCGCCTCGGTGCCGCCGCTGGTGAAGATGACGCGGCTCTGGCCAGCGCCGATCAGGGCGGCGACCTGGTCGCGCGCGGCCTCCAACGCAGCCTTGGCGGCACGGCCCTCGTGATGGATCGACGAGGGGTTGCCGGGCAGTTCCAGCGCGCGCGCGACCGCTACCGCCACCTCCGGACGAACCGGAGATGTCGCGTTGTGATCGAGATAGGCGCGCGAAATAGTCATGCGTTGGTCAAGGCCCGAACCCACATTTCCTTGCTTTTGCCCCCCGTCATCATGCTAAGGCCCCGGCACCACACGTCTTCGCCAAGCGCCGAGCCTCGAGGGGCGACCGATCCCAAGTCTCTGGAAACGAGTCAGTTTAGAATTATTCTAATCATCTAGAATTATTCTAAGAGCGTTTTTAAGAGTGCGGCGCTCCGAGTCAAGGCGCGTTGGCCGACAGGATGGGTTGCTTTCAGCGAGCGGCGCCAGGAGTTTTGGAAAGACCATGCCCGAAGTCATCTTCACCGGACCCGCCGGCCGTCTCGAGGGGCGCTACCAGGCACCCAAGAAGAAGGGCGCGCCGATCGCGATCGTGCTGCATCCGCATCCCCAGTTTGGGGGGACGATGAACAATCAGATCGTGTACAATCTTTTCTATACCTTCGCCAATCGCGGCTTCGCGGCGCTCCGCTTCAATTTCCGCGGCGTCGGCCGCAGCCAGGGCAACTTCGACCATGGCACGGGTGAATTGTCCGATGCGGCCTCGGCGCTCGACTGGGTGCAGTCGGTCAATCCCGAGGCGCGGGCCTGCTGGATCGCCGGCGTCTCGTTCGGCTCGTGGATCGGCATGCAGCTTCTCATGCGCCGCCCCGAAATCGAGGGCTTCATCTCGATCGCGGCCATGGCCAACCGCTACGACTTCACCTTCCTGGCTCCCTGCCCGTCCTCCGGCCTGTTCGTGCACGGCTCCGAGGACCGCGTGGCTCCGGCCCGCGAGGTGATGCCGGTCATCGAGAAGGTGAAGGTGCAGAAGGGCGTCATCATCGAGCATCAGGTGGTCGAGGGCGCCAACCACTTCTTCGACGGCAAGGTCGACGAGCTGACCCAGACGGTCGACACCTATCTCGACAAGAGGCTCGGCCCGAAAGAGCAGGTAGGGTGAGACAAACGGACGGGACCGATCCGTCGCCAGCGATTTTTCTTTAAAAAAGCCGGCGTGGCGCCAAGCTCCGCCGGCTTTTTTCGATCGGAGGAACGTCATGCCCGGCAATCGGCCGAGACATGCCGGGCTTCGCCTAACCCTTGATCAAGGCGGTGAAATCCGACCATTGCTCGACACGGAAGGCCCTGATGTCGCGCACGGATCGGGGAAACCAGCTCAGCCCCTTCAGGGCCGTGATGGCCGAGAACAGCTTAGCCAGATCCTCGTCCTTGCTGGTGTAGAGACTTCCTTGCATCCAATCGAAACCATGCCCGGAACGCGTGGTGCGGATGTCAGTATAGGCTTGCGACACGCCTTTGGGATGATGGGTCTGAGCCTCTGCGACCACGAGATCGAACGCGATGGCGAACATCAGCGCTCTCTGGGATCGTCCAAGACGTCAGCGAGTCGATAATTGATCTCCTCGCTGGTCTCCAGCACGCGAACGCGCAAGATCCGATCGCCATCCGCAGGCGTATCGCCCACACTGACGATCTCGTAGACGGGACCGACCTGGCCGAACCGCCGCCACGTCCCGACGAGGCCCTGCAGGTTTGGAAGTGAAACAGGTGCCATATTGTTCATGGCGTCATCCTACAGCTTTTTGCGGACCGTCCAACGGGAAGAGCAAGCCCCGAGTCAGGCCCCCGCCGTCTTTGCGTGAATCACCGGCACTGCCGGCGCGCCTTCCCATTCCGAATGGCCCGGGATCGATTCGCCCTTCATCACGATGGTGAGCGGGCGCAGGCGGGCGTAATCGCCGACCTTGGTGTCGTAGAGGACCGTCGAGAAGGCCCCTACCGAAACGCCCTTGCCCACCACCACGCGGCCGACCTTCATGATCCGGTCCTCATAAAGATGCGTCTGCAGGGCCGAGGTCCGGTTGATCACCGAATAGTCGCCGATGGTGACGCAGTCGAACTCGGTGATGTCGGTGGTGAGCATGCAGACGCCAGAGCCGATCTTCGCGCCGAACAGGCGCAGCATCCAGGGCAGGAACGGCGTGCCGACCAGGTGCTCCAGCAGAACCTTGCCGGCCAAGCCCCAGTACAGCACGGCCACGGCCTCGGTGCGCATGGCCCACCATGACCACATCGGCTGCATTCCTGGCTGGTAGGCCCCCATGAGCAGCCATTTCACCCCGATCACCGTGAAGGACTGGATGAAGGCGATGGCGACGCTGACGGCGACGAAGCTGACGGCGAGACCGGTCCAGTCCTGGGCCAGGATGGCGGGGTAGAAGTAGAAGTCGATGGCCGAGATCGCGAGGGTGATGAACAGCATCGGCGAGAACGAGGTGGAGAAGGCCTCGAAGATGCCGCGCCGGAGCTTCGGCCCGATGCCGGGCTCGTAGGTCTGCGCGTTGGAGCCGAGATCGACCTTCTGGCGCGAGGGGAGTTTGATGGGCGGCGAGCCGAACCAGGTATCCCCCGGCGCCATCAGGTCGTTGGCGGGCGGCTTCGACTTGATGCCCACCAGCATGTCGTCGGGGATCACGGCGCCCGGTGGCACTACCGCGTCGTTGCCGACGAAGACGCGGGCCCCGGTGCTCACGGGATGCATGTGCATCCAGCCTCGGCGGATTTCCTCCTCACCGAACACGACCTCGTCGGCGATGAAGTTGCGCGCGCCGACATCCGCCAGATCGTAGCGTCCGGCGAGGTTGGTGGAGATCTCCGCCCCCTGCCCCATCCGCGCGCCCATCAGCCGGTACCAGGCCCGCATGTAGACGGTGGCGAAGAGTGAGGAGAGTGTCTCCAGCGTCACCTCGGCGGCGAGCGCCACGGCCCATTTGCGCAGGTAGAATCCGCTATGCACCGAGTAGGTGCCGGACGAGACCCGCGGCAGCACCAGCCAGCGGATGCCGGCGATGAGGAGCACCGTGCCCGCCGTCATCAGCATGGCGGTGGGCCAGGTCAGCAGCGGCAGATACCAGTGGTAGTCGATATCGGTGATGTCGCTGAGTGAATCGCTGAGCTGGTCGAAGATGTAGAACGCGGGGAAGATCGGCAGCAGACCCACGGCCGGGATGGCGGCGAGCAGGAAGGCGTAGACGGCGAGGAAGCCGGCGCGCCGGCGGGGCGAGGCCCGGGCGGCCTCGGGCAGGACGGAAGGGTCGGCCATGCCGACCTTGCGGCCGGGTGAGCCGTCCCATTGCTCGGCGCGTTCCACCACCGTGCCGGTGGGGATCGTGGTGAGATCGGCGATCTCGGCAAAATCGCCGATCGTCGTGTCCGGGCCGATGACGCAGGACGTGCCGATGGCCACATCGGCGCCGATGCTGACGGTGCCGATGATGAGTTCGTCGCCCACCACTTCGGCATTGGCGATGACGAGGCGGCCGCCGAGGGAGGCCCCTTCCCCGACGCTGAGCAGGTCGGGCGCGCCGACCTCGATATCGGAGATGAGGGCATCGGCACCGATCTTCGCGCCGAGGAGTCGCAGGTAGATGGCGATGGCGGGCGAACCCTGGAGCCATTTCACGTGGACGAGCGGGGTCAGCCGCTGCGTCAGCCACCAGCGGTAATAATAAACGCCCCAGAGCGGGTAGCGGCCGGGCTTGGTGCGCCCGAGGATCAGCCATTTGGCGCTGATCGCGATGCAGGCGGTGACGGCGTTGATGCCGATATAAACCAGCAGCAGCACAGCGATCTCGCCGAAGAAGCCGAGCGAACCGCCTGTGAGCAGCAGGTAGGTGACGAAGATTCCGAGCCATTGCGACGTGGCGAGCGCGATGACGAATGGCAGGGCGATGGCCTGCGCGGTCCCGCAGAGGATGCGGCGCAGGAGCGGCGGCGCCACGAATCCGAGGTCACGCACGGCCATCTGGGTGCCGACGCCGCCGGTGCGCTCGATCAGCGCCTCCGACATGGCCCGGAGGGTGCGCCGGGTATAGACGTCCTGCAGGGTGATGGCCGCGAGGGCGGGCGCCTCGCGCACGGCGCCGACGAACCGGGCCGCGAGTAGCGAGTGGCCGCCGAGATCGGCGAAGAAATCGGCCTCGAACGGAATCGGCTGGTTGCCGAAAACCTGTTTGGCGGCGGCCAGCATCGCCGCTTCGGTCTCGTTGTTGGGCAGCTCCTGCTCGCCCGACAGGTCGGCGACGGTGAGGATCGCGATGCGCAAAGCCTTGCGATCGACCTTGCCCGAGGTCAGGCGCGGCAGCACCTCCACCACCTCGAAATGCCCCGGCACCATGTAGGGCGGCATTTGTTCGGCGAGGGTGTGGCGCAGGGCGGCCTTGTCGAATTCCGTTCCCCGCTCGGGGATCAAGAAGGCGACGAGGCGGTCGACGCCATCGTCCTGGCGCAGGACCACCGCCGCCTGATTGATACCGGCCTGTGCCTGGATGCGGGATTCGATCTCGCCGAGCTCCACCCGGAATCCGCGGATCTTGACCTGGTCGTCGATGCGACCGTGGAAGACGATCCGCCCCTGCGCATCGAGGGAGACCGCATCGCCCGACCGGTAGAGCACCGGGTCGGTCCCGTCGGAGGGGAACGGGTTCGCGACGAATTTCTCCGCCGTCAGCTCGGGCCGCTGGAGATAGCCCGCCGCCACGCCCGGGCCGCCGATGAGGAGTTCTCCCTGCTGGCCGGGGCCGAGCAGGTCCAGGCTCTCGCTGGCCACATAGACGGAATAATTCGGGATCGGCCCGCCGATGGTGACGGGCTCGCCCGGCCGCATCTCGGCGGCGGTGGCGACGACAGTGGCCTCGGTCGGACCGTAGGTGTTGAACAGCTTCCGCGATCCCGTGGCCCAGCGGGCGACTAGGGGCTCCGGCAAGGCCTCGCCGCCCAGCAGCACGAGGCGGACGCTCGGCAGCGTCTGTGACAGCATGGCGAGCAGCGTCGGCACCGTGTCGAGCACGGTGACGCGGTTCCGTGTCAGGATGTCGGGCAGCGCCTCGACATCGCCCATCATCGCCGGGCTGGCGACGAACAGCGTCGCGCCGACCAGATAGGGAACCCAGATCTCCTCCATGGAGAGATCGAACGCCACCGAGGCGCCCTGGAACACCACGTCGTCGGGCCGCATCCCGTAGAGCGCGTTCCCCGAGCGCAGGAAGTGGCAGATGTTGGCGTGGCTGATGACGATGCCTTTCGGCACCCCGGTCGAGCCGGACGTGTAGATCAGGTAGGCGGGATGCGCGGGGGTCAGGCCGGCGCCGCGCGGGTCGGGACGGGGCGCATCCGCCGGCACTTCGGCGAGAAGCGCCTCCGGGGTCAGGGCCGGCTTGGCCGCCGGCGCCTGGGGCGCAAGGGCGGGCGAGACCAGGAGCAGCTTCGCCTCCGCATCGTCGAGGCAGACGGCGACGCGGTCGGCCGGTGCCTCGGCGTCGAAGGGCAGCCAGGCCGCTCCCGACATCGTGATCCCGATCTGGCTGATCAGCAGGTCGGGTCCCCGCGCCATCCAGAGTCCGACGACGTCGCCGGGGCCGATTCCGCGATGCGCGAGGCCGCGGGCGATGGCGCCCGCGCGAGCCTCGACCTCGGCATAGGAGAAGGCGGGATGACGGCCGGCCGCGTCCCGGCTCGCGCCGTCGATGATGGCGGGATGGTCCGGGCGCAGGCGGGCGCTGTCGGAAAAGACTTCTCCCAGAACCTCGTCCCGGATGAGGTCCGGGCGGCTCTCCCCGCGTAGTACGGCCTTCCGCTCCGGCGCTCCGCCGCCGCTATGCGACCCGGTCTCGCCCCATTCGGCCTTGTCCACAAACGACTCCGCCCGAGGCCGGGTCGTCTCGGCGAGACTGCTCATCCGATGCTCCGCTGCCGGCCCCGCCGCTGCGAGGCCGTCCTTTTGACCGGGTTAGGCGCCCGGATCGTGCCGAAAACGCGGCGCCCCGATGTGGTCGCGCCCTCTAGCACGTTTGCCGAGCCGCCTAGAACTGGTCTTCACGGAGAAAGCACGTCAGGCCCAGTGCCAGCGGGCCCGGTCCAGGACGAGGACGCTGCCCTGGCGGATCGCCATCCGGGGTGCTTCGCGGATGCTGGCATAGCCCAGGATCACCAGAATCGCGCGGGCGACGCCGCCATGAGCGACGATGACCGCCGGCCGCTGCAACTCGGCGATCGCCGGTCTCACCCGTTCCACCAGCATGGCGTAGCTTTCGCCATGCTCGCCGGGCGGGCGGTAGCCCCAACGGTCGCGGTCCCGCGCCAGGGCGCTGCCGCTGTCACGCCGACGGATCTCGGCCCAGGTCGAGCCTTCCCAGGTGCCGAAGCTGATTTCCTTCAGCCGAGCATCGACGGCGTAGTCCTGCGGTCCGAGGTCGAGGCGGGCCCGGAGGACTTCCATCGTCTGCCGTGTGCGCTGGAGCGGGCTCGCGACGAACCGGGCCTCGCTGAGGCTGTCGCCCGCTACGGCTTTCAGCCGCTCGGCCACGCTTTCCGCTTGGCCCAGGCCCGTGGCATTGAGGGGCACGTCGCGCTGGCCCTGGAGTCGGCCGGCCGCGTTCCAGTCGGTCTGGCCGTGCCGGATGAAATACACCGTCATGCGCGCCGGCCGGCCATGGCGGCGTGCCGCGCTGCCCCGGAACGGCCAAGGCCGCGGATCGTTGTCGCGCTCAAGGTTGCTCCACGCGTTACGGGCATCGGCGGGTCGCCTTCCCGGAGAGGCGGCTCGCCCATGCGGTGCCCGCTGCATCGATTGAATATCGTATAAGGTGAGTTGTGATCATGTCGAAGAAGCGCGGCAAGCGGCATTCGGGCCAATCGGACGACATGGGTCGACATAAACCCAAGCCGCCGGCCCGCCGGCCCGAATCGGACAAGCCGCCCTCCTCCGCCGCCTGGGCTCGTTCGGCGATGCGGTATCCCGACCGCGCGAGCCCGATCGACACGGCCTCCATCGCCTCCTGCGCCGCCGCGGGCATCGTCACGGTTCAGGCGGGCGAAGCATTGGATCTGGCCGCGATCGACGCCGATGCCGATGGCGGGCTCGACAAGGAGGCGTCCAAACAGGCGCTTCTCGTCGAGCATGGCCGCATCCAGGCACTGCAGGAGCGGCTCTATGCCGAGCATCGGCGCAGCCTCCTCGTGGTGCTTCAAGCTATCGATACCGGTGGCAAGGACGGCACCATCCGCTCGGTCTTCGAGGGGGTGAACCCGCAAGGGTGCCGGGTGTGGTCGTTCAAGGTCCCGAGCGCAGAGGAGCGCGACCACGACTTTCTCTGGCGCTACCACGCCAAGGTGCCGGGGCGCGGCATGATCGGCGTATTCAACCGCAGCCATTACGAAGACGTGCTCGTGGTGCGGGTGAAATCCCTGGAGCCGGAGGACGTATGGCGGCCGCGCTACGACCTCATCAACGATTTCGAGCGGATGCTGACCCTGTCGGGCGTCACCGTGCTGAAGTTCTTCCTGCACATCTCGAAGGACGAGCAGAAGGAGCGCCTGGAGGCGCGGATCGCCGACCCCGAGAAGCATTGGAAATTCGATGCGGCCGACCTCGTCGAGCGCCAATCCTGGGATGCCTATCAGAGCGCCTTCACCGATGCCCTGAGCCGTTGCTCCACCCCGCACGCGCCCTGGCACGTGGTGCCGGCCAACCGCAAATGGTACCGCAACCTCCTCGTCGCCCGCACCATCGCCAACACCCTGGAGGCGATGGACCCGCGCTATCCGGACGCTCAGCCGGGCATCGCCGAGCTGACGGTGCCGGATTGAGGGGGACGATGCCGCTGCGTCGCCTCATCCGGTAATGATCACCAGCACCGATGCCGGTGCGCTGCCGAGGCGGCGGAGACGGTGCGGCAGGCCGCCATCGTAGGTGGCGCAGTCGCCGATACCGAGGGCGACGCTGCGGTCCGCCACGACAAGTTCGACCTCCCCTGCCAGGACATAAGCGATCTCCTGGCCGCCATGGGTAGGACGATCCTCGGTGAGGAACGTCTCGCCCGGTTCGACCATGTACAGAGCGGCGGCCCGTCCCGCCTCGGCCGGCAGCAGAGCGTGAACCGCATAACCGGCGTCACGGGTCGTGATCCTGGCCCCGGCGCGCGCGACGATCACGTCGTCTGCGGCGGCCTTCTCCCCGAACAGTTCGGACATGCTCGCCCCGAGCCCCATCGCGATGGCCTCCAACGTGGCCAGGGATGGAGCCTTCTGACCGCGCTCGATGCGCGACAGGTGGCCCTTGTGGACCCCGACGCGGGCGGCGAGGGCATCGAGGGTGAGATGGCTGCGGCGTCGAAGCGCCCGGATGCGTTGTGCGACCGACATGCCCCCACATGACCGGCTTTCACCGGGTCGGCAACGCGATGCGCCGTTGACAAATCGAAGACCGAGGGACAACGAAGGATTCATTAGACAACAAGTTGTCTCATGGTTTGTCGGGGGTGATTTCGGTGGGGTGACCATGCGTGTGATGATCGAGGCCGTGCTGGTGGGGCGCATCGCGCCTCTGGCTCCGACCGGGAAGCCCAGTGGCATCGATAAGTCGGCCTCGGCCGGCCTTGTGCGGATCGGGTTCGAGGGGCTGGACGGCGACGAGCAGGCGGATCGTCGTAACCATGGCGGGCCGGAGAAGGCTGTCCATCACTATCCGCTCGATCATGCTCCTGCCTGGCGAGCCGACCTTCCCGGAGCGCCAGCCCTGGTCGAGCGGCCGGGTGCTTTCGGCAAAAATCTCTCGACCCACGGGCTCACCGAGGCCGACATCTGCATCGGTGACCTTTGGCGCGCCGGTACCGCCCTGCTCCAGGTGAGCCAGGCCCGTCAGCCGTGCTGGAAGCTGAACGCCCGGTTTGGTGTGACCGACATGGCCGTGCGCGTGCAGAAGACCGGGCGGACCGGGTGGTATTACCGCATCATCGAGACTGGCACGGTCGGGGCGGGAGACGATCTCGCGCTGGTGGAACGGGCGCACCCAGACTGGCCGCTGTCGCGGCTGCTGCGGGTCTTCTATGTCGACCGGCTCGATCGGGCGGCGCTGGCTGAGATCGCCGCCCTGCCGTCCCTGTCGACGTCCTGGCGAACCCTTGCCGCACGACGCCTCGACAAGGGCCAGGTGGAAGATTGGAAACCCCGGCTGCAGGGAGATGCAAGCACCGCCTGACCCTCCCGAGCGCTTGCTCGCGATGGCCGCATGCGCTTCGACTGGCCCCGCATCTTCGGCGAAGGCGGCCCCATGCTCACCGTCCGTAACATCTCCTCCACCGGGTATCGGTCCCTCAGGCGTATTGGCTTCCCGGTGGAAGCTCTCTCCGTGTTCATCGGTGGCAACGGTGTCGGCAAGACCAACCTCTACCGGGCGCTCGAACGCCTGCAGGCCGCCGCCGCCGGCACGCTGGTGCGTGATCTCGCGGCGGAAGGCGGGATGGACTCGGTCGTCTGGGCCGGACCACGCAGCGGCAAGGGGCCGGTGCGGGTGGGATGGTCCGTCGAGCTCGGCGACGAGGCGGCTTCCGTCGCCTACGGATACGAGATCGAGGTCGGTCTGGTGCCCCAGTCGGAGGACCGCCCCAGGGGAGCCGCCTTCCGGCTCGAACCGCAGATCAAGCGGGAGCGGCTCACCGTCCTGTCGGGCCGGCGGCCGGCGGTCATGCTCGAGCGTGACGGGCCTTCCGGCTTCGTGCGCGGCGATGACGGCCGCAAGCGCTCGCTCGGCTCGAGTCTCCTCGCCACCGAAACCGCGCTCGCGGCACTTCAGGACGCGGTGGCGTTTCCCGAACTGCATCTCGTCCGGCATGCGCTACTGGATTGGCGCTTCCACCACGATTTCCGCACCGACGCGGCCTCGGCCCTGCGCCGACCCTGCCTCGCCGTCACCACGCCGACCCTGTCGTCGGACGGATCCGACCTCGCCGCCGTCTTCGCCACCCTCCGGCACATCCGCGAGGACACCGTCGATCTCGACGGGGCGGTGGCCGATGCCTTCCCCGGCGCGCGCCTCGTCATCCCGTCGCCCGGCCGCGAGGCGAGCTTCGGGATGGTCTTTCCCGACTACCCCAAGCGCGTGTTCGAGGCCGCCGAGCTGTCGGACGGGACGCTTCGCTACCTCGCCCTCGCCGGGGCCCTCCTCGCCTACCGGCTCCCGCCCTTCATCGCCCTCAACGAGCCGGAGACGAGCCTCCACCCGGACCTGCTCGATCCCCTGGCACGGATGATCGTGACCGCGTCGCGTCGCACACAGGTCTGGCTGGTAACCCATTCGGAGCGGCTGGCCGACGCCATCGGAAAGCAGGGCGGCGTGTCGCCCCGCCGGGTGGTCAAGCGGGAGGGGGCGACCTGGATCGAGGGGCTCAAGCTGTCGGGAGAGTTCGCGGAAGCCGACGACGCGTGACTGGGGCTCTCATGCTCAGCTGGTCATGCCCTATCGCCGTGGTCGGGCCGCCAGCGCCGGAGAGATCCCGGCAGCGTCCGTATCATCGCCCCGCCGATCCTGTCGGCATGGCGCTGGTAGAGGATACCGAGGCCGATCAGGCCGAGACCGATGAGCGACAACGCGAAGGGGAAGAGCAGCGAGTCCTTGAACACCCGGCTCGCCAGATCGCCGAGATAGAGCGCCACGCCGATGGCGCCGAACACCGCGTAGATCCGCCGCGAGAGGAAAATGGCGAGGCCGATGAGTGCGACGTTCATCAGGGCGTAGAGTGCCTTCGCAACCTCGCTGTCGGAGAATTGCCACGTCACCGCGCCCCAAAAGGTGAGGATGCCTGCAACATGGAGCCAGAACGCGTAATCCGTCCGCTTCTGGCGTAGGTCCACGGCCCAGGCGAAGGCGATGAGGCCGAATCCGAACCAGAGCGAGATCGTCCGGCGGGTTTCCCAGTCGAGATCCGGCCCCGTGGCCCAGAGGCCGATATCCATGGACAGGAACCATAGGGCCACCGCCGCGATCACCGTGATGAAACCGAAGCGCGTAGCACGCAGGGCGATGGCCGAGGTCAGGAGCGTCGCCGCTTCCATGGGCACCCAGCCGCCCTTGATCCAGGCGAAGACGTCGCGATAGGCGCCCGGCCGGCCCTGCTCGCCCCAGCCGCAGCTCTCCTGCAGGCCGTAGACGGCGAGCGGCGTCATGGCGACGGCGCAGGCGATGAAAAGGCCGCCGGGGACCGGCAGGTCGTGCGCGATGCGAAGGTGCCGCCCGGCGGCGACGAAGGCCGCCGCGTAGACCAGGGCGGTGGCGGTGAGGGCCGGTCCGCCCATCATCCCGAAGGCTAGGGTCGAGAACAGGCCCATCGCCCCGATGACCACCAAGGCGCCGGCATACCAGAGCACATGGGTGAGATCGAAGGCCGCGCCGCGGCCCGGCTGCGCGGCGTAGAAGGCGGCGAGGGCGCGTGCCTGGTCGGAGGTGATGATCCCGGCGGAGGCCGCGTCATCGAAGTCAGGGCGAGTCTTCACGATGACGGGGCCTCGGCGGAAAGCGGCCCCGGACCGGGTCGGTGTTCCGCCCTGCTCGCCCGGGGCGGACGGCGCGAAGCGCTCGCGGCCCACCTCACTCCTTGCTGTCGAGCCTCAGATCCGGGGCGTCCGGGTTCTTCATGCCGACCACGTGGTAGCCGGCATCCACATGGAGGATCTCGCCCGTCATGCCGCGCGACATGTCGGAGATGAGATAGGACGCGGTCTCGCCGACCTCCTCGATCGTCACCGTGCGCCGCAGCGGCGCGTTGTACTCGTTCCACTTGAGGATGTAGCGGAAGTCGCCGATGCCGGAGGCGGCGAGCGTCTTGATCGGCCCCGCCGAAATGGCGTTGACGCGGATCTTCGAGGGGCCGAGATCGGCCGCGAGATAGCGCACGGAGGCTTCCAGCGCCGCCTTGGCGACGCCCATGACGTTGTAATGCGGCATCCACTTCTCTGCGCCGTAATAGGTCAGGGTCAGGAGCGAGCCGCCATTGGGCATCAGCTTCTCGGCCCGCTGGGCCACCGCGGTGAACGAGTAGCAGGAGATCATCAGCGACTTGGTGAAGTTCGCCTCCGAGGTCTCGACATAGCGGCCGGTCAGCTCATCCTTGTCGGAGAAGGCGATGCAATGGACGACGAAGTCGATCCCCTGCGGGAAGACACGGCCGGCTTCAGCGAAGACAGCATCGATGGAGGCGCCGTCGGTGACGTCGCAATGCCCCACCACATGGGCATCGAGCTCGCGCGCCAGCGGCTCGACCCGCTTTTTCAGGGCATCTCCCTGGTAGCTGAAGGCGAGCTTAGCGCCATGCGCATGGGCGCTCTTGGCGATGCCCCAGGCGATGGACCGGTTGTTGGCGACACCGAGCACCAGACCGCATTTCCCGGCGAGCAGGCCGCCGACGTGATCGTGTACCGGGTTCGTATCCGCCATGGGTCACCTGAGCGAGAGGCCGTCGCGCGCCGGAGCGGACCCGTCCGGACCTGGGGGGAAGCGCTCGCGCCGAGGCATCCTTAGCGGAGGTGCGCCGGTGACGGAAGTCCGGGCCTACGCCTGTCCAGTGCCGGTGCGGGCCGCTCGACGCGCATTGGCATAGGCGATGAGGTTCTCGTCCTCGCTCGCGGGCAGCGAGATCGCCGTGGTGGCGAACAGATCGCCGCGGGTGCCATCCTTCTTCGGCAGGCCCTTGCCCTTTAGGCGGAAGGTCCGGCCCGAACTCGTCATGGCCGGAACACGCATCTCGACCGCGCCGGTGAGGGTGGGCACGCGGATCGGGCCGCCGAGGATCGCATCCTCGAGGGCGAGGTCGACGGAGGTGCGCAGATCCGCCCCCTCCACGGTGAAGCGCGGATGCGGCAGGATGCGGATGGTCAGGAGGGCGTCGCCCGGCGAGGAGCGTGGGCCGCCCGGGTTGCCGAGCCCGCGCAGGCGGATGGTCTGCCCGTCCACGACGCCTTTGGGGATCACCACGTCCACGTCGCGTGAGCCGAGGGAGATGCGCAGCTTCTCCTCGCTCGCCACCTGTTCGAGGGTCACGGAGAGTTCGGCGGCGAGATCTTCGCCTTTCATCGGTCCCCTCGCGCCCGGACCGCCACCGGCACCGCCCCGGAACGTGTCGCCGAACAGGTGCGAGAAGATATCCTCGCCGATCCCGCCGCCACCGGCCCGGCTGCGCGCGGCGCTCTCGAAGTCGAAGCCCGCGGAGCGGGCGCCGCCCGGGCCACCACCGAAGCCGCCGAACCCATCGAAGCCGGATGGCGCACGAGGCCTGCCGTCGGAGTCGATCTCGCCACGATCGAACTGGGCGCGCTTGGTCGCGTCGCCGAGGATCTCGTAGGCGCTGTTAGCCTCCGAGAAACGGTCCTTGGCCTTGGCATCGTTCTTGTTGGTGTCGGGGTGGTAGGCCTTGGCGAGCTTGCGATAGGCCTTCTTGATGTCGGCCTCGCTGGCGCCCTTGGCCACACCCAGCACGTCGTAGGGATTGCGCATCGTCTGTTATCGGTCTCGGTGCCGCACGGGGCCGGGCTCATGCCCGCTCCCTGTCGAAATCTTCCGCTATGTGGAATGGCTGTTGCTTCTTTGCAACGGTCGTTCGACAGGATTCGACGGTTCGATCCAGGCGTCAACCCATGGGTCCGCCGGACGATCCCTGGCGGCGGACGATCTTGCCCCTACCCTTTCGCTTTCGCCATGCGGACGCGGGTCAATTCCCACTCTCCCCCTGAAGGCTTGCACCCGGTGCCGCGAACGAAGCGGCTGCGGACAGGGGCGATGACCGAGGCGAGGAAGTCGCGGCAGATCAGCTCGTTGGCCACATAGGGAAGTCCCGTTGGGCTGATCGATCCGCGCAGGGACGAATCCGGGTTGTCCCATTTGACCGGACGGCCGTTGCCCTGTGGATCGAGGGCCACCGCCAGAGCCGCATGGGCCCGGCGCCAATCCTCGTCGCTCATCTCGTTGCCGAAGCTCTTCGGGCGCTTGTCGATGCTTCCCGTGACCAGGGGCTCCGGGACAGTCACTTCCGGTTCCGCCTTGCTCTCACTTTGGAAAGTGAGGATCGGAATGCCGCAGCCGGCGAGCGACAAGGCCACCGCCACGCCCCCCGACATCAGCATGGCGGTGCATCGGACGCGGGCGAAGCAGGGTGCGGCGCCGTCACGGGTGACGGCGGGTAGGGCTTTACTCTCGCTCCGACGCATTACACCTGTTCTCACGACGTGACTTGAACGACGACAAATCGTGTCCCACGTCGGTGCCCCCGACCCGGATCTCACTCACAGGATTACGCCTTGGATCGGTTAAGGATCGATGAGCCGGCCCCGTCCGGCATTGTCTCACCCCCCTCGTCCCCCCTCGGGGCCGGTGGAGACTTCACGCTGTCCACAGACCCCTGGGCATTGTTCGCCACTTGGATGGGCGAGGCCGAACGCGCGGAGCCCGAGGATCCCAACGCCATGGCCCTCGCCACGGCCGGCTCCGACGGGCTGCCGGACGTACGGATGGTGCTGCTGAAGGGCGTCGATGAGCGCGGCTTCGTCTTCTATACCAATGTCGACTCGGCCAAGGGCGAGGAGCTGGCGCAGAACCCGCAGGCCGCCCTGGTCCTACATTGGAAGAGTCTGCGCCGCCAAGTGCGCGCGCGGGGCCCGGTGAGCCACGTGTCGCTCGAAGAGGCGGATGCCTATTTCGCGAGCCGTCGCCGCGAGAGCCGACTTGGCGCCCATGCTAGCCGCCAGTCACGCCCCCTCACGGACCGTGCTACTCTGGAAGCGGAGGTTGCCGCCCTGTCGGCCCGCTACGAGGACCAGCCGGTCCCGCGCCCGGAGAACTGGACCGGGTTCCGCATCGCCCCGGTCTCGATCGAGTTCTGGCAGGACGGCCCCTACCGCCTCCATGACCGCGTCCGCTTCACCAGGGACGGCAGCGGCTGGAATGGGGCGAGACTGTATCCTTAAGGGCTGGAGTTCCGCCGCCAGACAGGTTCCCTCGCGGCAAGAGTTTCCTGGAGCGATTCCAGTCTTGCTGCGACGCGGGATCGACCCTGGATTTCCCGGCCGCCGCGGCTTAGACCTTGGCATGGCACGGCGGGATGATCTCGGCTGTCCACCGCCTCCGAATCCTGAGGAACGGCTTTGGCCATATCGAGCAATGAACGCCGCCGCGTCATGCTGCTGACGGGCGCAAGCCGCGGAATCGGCCACGCCACGGTCAAGCGCTTTTCCGCGGCCGGATGGCGGGTGATCACCTGTTCGCGTCACGCCTTCCCGGAGAATTGTCCGTGGGAGATGGGGCCGGAGGATCACCTCCAGGTCGATCTCTCCGACCCGGAAGATACGATGCGCGGCGTCGCCGAAGTGGCCGGACGCTTGGCGGATGAGGGCGGCCTGCTCCATGCCCTGGTCAACAATGCCGGCATCTCGCCCAAGGGCGCCAATGGCGAGCGCCTCGGCGCCATCGCCACGGAATTCGGCGACTGGCGCAAGGTCTTCCAAGTCAACGTCTTCGCCCCTCTGCTCCTGGCGCGCGGCCTCTGCCAGGAACTCACCCGCGCCAAGGGTTCCATCGTCAACGTCACCTCGATCGCGGGCTCGCGCGTCCATCCGTTCGCCGGTGCGGCCTACGGCACGTCGAAGGCGGCGCTCGCCGGCCTGACCCGCGAGATGGCCAGCGATTTCGGGCCCCTCGGTGTGCGGGTGAACGCGATCTCGCCCGGCGAGATCGACACGGCGATCCTGTCGCCCGGCACCGACAAGATCGTGGCCGGCATCCCGCAGCGGCGCCTCGGCACGCCCGACGAGGTGGCCAAGGCGATCTACTTCCTCTGCACGGAGGCCTCGTCCTACGTGAACGGCGCCGAGTTGCACATCAACGGCGGCCAGCATGTCTGAACGAGGTGCGCGCTCGGCGCTCCTCGCGGTTTCCCTTCTCGTCGCTTCGTCCCTGAGCCCGCAGCCGGTCCGAGCCGACCCGGTGGTGACGATCCTCGACCTGCCGTTCAGGGCGCGTGCCCTGCGCGGCCCCGGCAGCGAGGTGTCCCTTGCGGTGGCGACCTCCGGCTTCCTTCCGCTCGCCCGTCCCAAGGGATTGAAGGGCGAGGTGGTGGAGGATGTGCCGCTGGCCGTCCTGTGGGGCGACGAGGGCGGTGCGGCGCTGACCCTCGCCGACGGCAAGGTCGCCACAACCCTGCTCGGTGTCGAGGCCATCGACGGCCTCATCGCTTCCGAGACGCCGCGCGGCGCCATTCCCGGCACCCGGCGCGCGACCCTCGGTGCGGTCAGTGCCTACCTGTCCGATTCCGTCCGTCCCAATGCCAGCGAGCCCGAACGCGCGGCCACGCTCACCATCCGCGAGCGCCAGCCGGTGGGAATGAGCGCCGACCCGAAGCCCGTGCCCATCGTGACCACCGCCGTCGCCGCCGGGGCCGGGGCGGCCTTCGCCCTGCGCCGACCGATTGCCGTCCTCGTCGATGGTCGGCCGGTCGTTGTCGCGGTGACCGCACAAAGCGGCGGATCGGCTTTGGCCATTGTGGGCAAGACCGCAGCAGCAGTAAGCAAGCCCCCGGCGGAAGCCGACAAGGCCTGGACCGTCCTTGCCCGAAGTCCCGTCCAGGAGCCGGGAGCGGGCGGGCAGGCGCTGACCCTCGCGGCGATCGGCGACGTGTCGAAAGCCGGACAGCCCCGTATCGTCGCCGTGGCGGCTCCGGACGGGGCCGGCATCCTCCAGCTTTGGGCCTATGAGGGTGGAGCCCTTCGCCTGATCGGAGAGGCACCAGGCTACACCACCCTGTCCCCAGGCGAGGGCGGGGCCGATCTGTCGGCCCTTGTCGATGCCGATGGGGATGGCGTCCCGGAACTCGCTGTGCCGGTGGCGGATCGGAGCGCCCTGGCGATCCTGTCGTTGAAGGACGGCATCCGCGAGGTCAAGCGCGTTCCCCTGCCCGGCCTTGCCGCCTTTGGCGTTGCCGCCATCGGCCAAGGCACCCGCACGCGCCTGCTCGTCGGCCTTGCCGACGGCCGGGTCGCGCTCATCTCTCCGCAACCGTGAATCGGCGAGCCTCATGAGCGATACAGCGAGCGAGGACGGCTCAAAGGGGCGACTTTTCCCGACACGTCCCTTTGTCGGCGCGTCCATCGCCGTCATCCGCGACGGACGGGTCTTGCTGGCCGCCAGGGCCAACGAGCCCCTTCGCGGAGTCTGGACGCTTCCCGGCGGGCTGGTGGAGCCCGGTGAGACCCTGGCGCAGGCCGCCCTGCGCGAACTGAACGAGGAGGTCGGCGTCTCGGCTGTGGTCGTTCGCTCCCTGACCCCGACGGAAATCATCCTGAAGGGCGAGGACGGACGCGTGCGCCATCATTACGTCGTCCATCCCCATGCCGCCCTCTGGGCAAGCGGCGAGCCGGCTCCCGGTCCCGAAGCTCTCGGCGTGCGCTGGGCTCTTCCCGAGGAGCTCGCGGATCTCGCCACCACGCCGGGATTGCGGGACACGGTGGACGAGGCCTTTGCGCAGGTCGCAGGCTTCGGCGGCCAAGCGGAATCACGATGAGACCGACGCGCGCCTCGTCTTGGCCGGGAAACGGTGTAAGCCTGACGGACGAGGTTCGGGGCGACGGAGGACGGGGCGTGGCTGTGTCGTGGGTGAGGCGATGCCTGTCGCCTGTGCTGCTGTTCGCCGCCCTCGCGGTGGGCATGCCCGATCTCGCTTCGGCTCAGCAGCGCGCCAACCCAGGGCGACCCGCGCAGAAGGCCCCCGAGAAGGACAAGGAGCCCCCTGCCCCCGCCGAGCCGCCGCCGGCTCCCTATGACCGGGACCTGATGCGGCTCTCCGAGATCATCGGCTCCCTTTCCTTCCTGCGCGGCCTCTGCGCGGCACCGGACGCCGCCGAATGGCCGACACGGATGAAGGCGTTAATGGAGGCCGAGGGAGTGACGCCCGGCCGGCGGGACCGCCTCGCCGGGGCGTATAACCGAGGGTATCGCGGTTACTCCCTCACCTACCGGGCCTGCACGCCTTCGGCGACCGAGGCTGCGTCCCGCTATGTCGCTGAAGGGGAACGGCTTTCGCACGCCCTGGCCAGCCGTTTCGGAGGATGAGGCGGAGATGTTGCGCTTGGGATACAGCGCGCAAGGCTGAAGGAAATTCGTCGTATTCGACCGCCGGCGTTAACCGCTTCGCAATTCTTGGCTTCCCGACGCGCGAAGCTCAGCCTATGTTTCGGTCATCCGCCGAGCCATTCTTCGGCGCAACCGATGTTATCGCCATGCAGATCGACACCGCCCCCGCGCCCTTCGAGGCCGATCTCGACGACAAGCGCGTAGCCCTCGGCTACGTCTCGGAAGCGTTCGCGGAAGGCTGTCTCGACGGTCTCGACGGTGATTGCATGGCGCAGGCGGCCCTGTTCGCCGCGTTCCAGGAATTGGTGATGACCTATGGCGAGGATGCCACGGCGCGCTATGCCGAGGGTTTTCCCGAGCGCATCCGCGGCGGCGCCTTCACCACCGCTCCGCAGCATTGAGACACGCTACGGGGCCGCACCTGGCCCATTGACGATGAGCCTATGATCAAAAACGAGCCGCTCGGGCATGTCCGGGCGGCTCGATGCGTTTATGGGCCGGGTCGGCCTTGGAGCGTGGGCCTCACCTCGTCGGCAGGGCCTCGTCGAACACCACTGCTTCGCCGCTCGAAGGCCCGACGAGCTCGCCCTGCCACATCACCCGCTTTCCCCGCACGATCGTGCCCACCGGCCAGCCGGTGACGGTGACGCCGTCATAAGGGGTCCAGCCGCATTTGGACGCGATCCATGGGTTGCGGATGGTCTCGCGGCGCTTGAGGTCCACCACCGTCACGTCGGCATCGTAGCCCGCCGAGAGCCGGCCCTTGCGGCTGATGCCGAACAGGCGCTTCGGACCGGCGCTGGTCATGTCGACGAAGCGGGCGAGGGACAGCCGTCCGTTGGCGACATGGTCGAGCATGATCGGGACCAGCGTCTGGACGCCGGTCATCCCGGAAGGAGAATCCGGATAGGGCTTGGCCTTCTCCTCCAGCAGGTGCGGCGCGTGGTCCGAGCCGAGGATGTCGGCGACGCCCTGCGTCAGCCCGTGCCAGATCCCGTCGCGATGCGCGGCGTCGCGCACCGGCGGGTTCATCTGCACCAGGGTGCCGAGGCGGGCATAGGCCTCGGTCCCGTCGAGGGTGAGGTGGTGCGGCGTCACCTCGACGCTGGCCACGTCCTTATGGTCGGCGAGAAACACCATCTCCTCCGCCGTGGAGATGTGCAGGATGTGGATGCGGGCACCCGTCTCCTGCGCGATCCGCACGAGGCGCTGCGTCGCCTTCAGCGCGGCCTCGGGCGAGCGCCAGACCGGGTGCGAGGACGGATCGCCCGGCACCCGCAGGCCCTTGCGCTCGCGCAGCATAGGTTCGTCCTCGGCATGGAAGGCGGCCCGACGCCGGGTGCGCTTCAGGATCTCCGTCACGCCGGCATCGTCCTCGACCAGGAGCGCTCCCGTGGAGGAGCCGACGAACACCTTGATCCCCGCAGCACCCGGCAGGCGCTCGAGGGTGGCGACCTCATGGGCGTTCTCGTGGGTGCCGCCGACCCAGAAGGCGAAGTCGCAATGCATGCGGTGGTGCCCGCGCGCCACCTTGTCGGCCAGGGTCTCGGCGCTGGTGGTCAGCGGGTTGGTGTTGGGCATCTCGAACACGGCGGTCACGCCGCCCATCACCGCCGCGCGAGAGCCCGATTCGAGGTCTTCCTTGTGATCGAGGCCCGGTTCGCGGAAATGGACCTGGCTGTCGATGACACCCGGCAGCAGGTGCAGGCCGGTGCAATCCTGGCGCTCACCCTCGGCCCGGCTCAGGTCGCCGATGGCGGCAACGCGCCCATTCCTGATGCCGAGATCGGCAGCGTGCTCGCCGTCGTGATTGACGATCGTGCCGCCTGTGAGGAGGAGATCGAAGGGCTGGTCCATCGGGGTCGCTCCTGAACGGCGTTGAGACACGGGTGGCGGCGGCTTATGTCAGCCTCGCGCGGCGTGCAACGCCGTGCCCTGCCGCCAGGCCCACCGGCGCATCGCCACGATGCGCGCCGGAGGAGCTTTGCAGGATGACCTTCGAGGAGTTGCCATGCCGATCGCCCTGCTGCCGGACCGCGCCGTCATCGCCATCGCGGGCGAGGATGCTACGAGCTTCCTCCAGGGCGTGGTGACCTGCAATATCGAGACCCTCGAACCGGATGAAGCGCGCCTCGGCGGCCTGCTGACCCCGCAGGGCAAGGTCCTGTTCGATTTCCTGATCTGGCGCTCCGGCGACGGCTTCCGCCTGGATTGCCCGGCCGAGCAGGCCCCGGCCCTGGCCAAGCGCCTCACGCTCTACCGCCTGCGCGCCAAGGTGACGATCGCCGTCGATCCGACCCTGGGGCTCGCCGCCGCCTGGGACGGGGCCGAAACCACCACCGGGACCGAGCGCCTGCGCGACGGACGCCTCGCGGCGTTGGGCGAGCGCCTCGTCTTTGCCGAGGGTGCGTTCTCGGCCGATGCCACGGAGGCGGATTACCACGCCCACCGCATCGCCCTCGGCATTCCCGAGGGCGGACGCGACTTCACCTATGGCGATGCCTTCCCGCACGAGGCGCTGATGGACCAACTCGGCGGTGTCGATTTCAAGAAGGGTTGCTATGTCGGCCAGGAAGTCGTGTCACGCATGCAGCATCGCGGCACGGCCCGCACCCGCATCGTTCCGGTGATCTCCCGCGACGGGGAGGCCGTGACCTCCGGCGCGGAGGTGACTGCGGGAGCGCGGGGGCTCGGCACGATCGGGAGCGTGTCGGGAGCGCGCGGCCTCGCCATGCTCCGTCTCGACCGCCTCGCCGATGCGGTCGCCGCAGGCGAGCCGGTGCGCGCCGCTGCGGCGATCCTCGGCGTCGAGAAACCCTCATTCGCCACCTTCGCCTTCCCGGAGGTGGCGCCGGCCGGGTGATCGGGGGCGACAACGACACCCGGTGAGCGCACCTCTCCCCGCTTGCGGGGAGAGGACCGAAGGCACCCCGTCGTGCCTTCGGTGAGTGGAGGCGAAGCCGGAGCGACGGTGAGGGGGCGATTTCGGAAGAGGCTCCTTGGACCGAGCCCCCGCACCTTCGGCTGCCGCCTCGCCGCGCCGACGACGGGGTCGTCGCGGCCCTCTCCCCGCGTGCGGGGGGGGATGCGCACCTGATCGCTTCTGACGAGGACCGGGCCTCCTGGCGTTCTTGATCCGTTCCGATTACGCTCTATCCCATGTCAGACGATTCCACAGGCCTGATCCATCATCCCGACGGCTGCCCGCGCTGCTGGTGGGCCGGGCTCGACCCGGTCTACGTCGCTTATCACGACACCGAATGGGGCGTGCCCGAGCGTGACGGCCGGGCCTTGTACGAGAAACTGATCCTCGACGGGTTCCAGGCCGGCCTGTCCTGGATCACCATCCTGCGGCGGCGCGAGGGCTTCCGCCGGGCCTTCGCCGGGTTCGAGCCGGAGGCCATCGCACGGTTCACGCAGGCCGATGTCGAGCGGCTGATGCAGGATACCGGGATCATCCGGAACCGCGCCAAGATCGTCGGGACCATCGCGGGCGCCCGCGCCTTTCTCGCCATCGAGGAGCGCGGCCCCGGCTTCTCGCGCTTCCTGTGGGACTTCGTCGAGGGCAGGCCGATCCAGGGCCGGGCGACGGACCGGGCCGGCATCGCCACCGAGACAGAGGTCTCGCGTACCATCTCCCGCGCCCTCAAGAAAGAAGGGTTCAGCTTCTGCGGCCCCACCATCGTGCATGCCTTCATGCAGGCGGTGGGCATGGTGAACGACCATCTGATGGGCTGCCATCGACAGGCTCCCTGCGCCGCCATGGGGGTGGATCGGTGAGCACCGCCCCCCGCGCCTGGCAGCGGATGTTGTCGGGCCGGCGCCTCGATCTCCTCGACCCCTCGCCGCAGGATATCGAGATCGCCGACATCGCCCACGGTCTCGCCCGCGTCGCCCGCTGGAACGGCCAGACCGCCGGACCGCACGCGTTTTCCGTGGCCCAGCACGCCTTGCTGGTCGAGGCTCTCGGGGCGGATCTGGCGCCCGGCCGGAGCCGGATGCAGCGTCTCGAATTCCTGCTGCACGACGCCCCGGAATACGTGATCGGTGACATCATCTCGCCGTTCAAGGCGGCGATCGGCCCGTCCTACAAGAGCGTGGAGTTGCGCCTGATGGCGGCGATCCGCCGGCGCTTCGGCTTGGCGGAACCCACGGAGGAAGAGGTTCGCCTCGTCAAGCGTGCCGATGCGGTCGCGGCCTATCTCGAGGCCACACGCCTTGCCGGCTTTTCCGAGGAGGAAGCCGGTACCATCTTCGGCCACCCCGACGAAACGGGGCCTGAGGCGCTGGCCTTGATCGAGCCGTGGCCCATCGCCGAGGCGCAATCCCGGTTCCTCGCTCGTTTTCAGTCTCTTAGCCACGGTTTCTGATGTCGGACATTCACGTCTGCCCTCTGTCGCAACTGCCCCAGACCCTCGAACGCATCGGGGCGAACCATCTGATGACGCTGATGAAGGTCGGCACCGCGATCGACCGGCCCGACAGTATTGCCGACGGGCGCCATTGCGTGGTCGAAGTCAGTGACATCGTCGCTCCCCTCGACGGGCATGTCCTTCCGGGCGAGGTTCATGTGCGTCGAATCCTCGATTTTGCCGCTTCATGGGATCGGGAGCGTCCGCTGCTGATCCACTGCTATGCCGGGATCAGCCGCTCCACGGCAGCGGCCTATATCGCCGCCTGCGCTCTGTCCCCGGAACGGGACGAGGCCGAGATCGCCCTTGCTCTGCGCGCCGCATCGCCGTCGGCGACGCCCAACGCCCTGTTCGTAGACATCGCCGACCGGCTACTGGCGCGCGAGGGACGGATGTCGGCCGCCATCGCTGGGATCGGGCGGGGCGCGGATGCGTTCGAGGGAACCCCGTTCGTTCTCACGTTGGGGTGAAGAACAGGCCTCGGCCCAGCTTAGAATTGTGCCGAATCGAGTGTGGCCGAAACGACGCCACCCTTGACGAACTGCACGCCGATAGAGCAGCTGACGCCCCCTTGGGCTTGTCGGGCGGGCGGGCGCAGGCTTAGACCGGCACGATGAGGGGTACCCTGGGATGACCACAGCGCGATCCGCCGTGGCGGCGACAACCGATTCGAATGCGTCCGGTGAGGGGCTCGATCTGCCGTTCGAGAAGGCGCTCGAACAGCTCGAGGAGATCGTACGTCGGCTCGAGAAGGGCGATGTGCCCCTGGACGAGTCGGTTACGATCTACGAGCGCGGCGAGGCCCTGAAGCGGCATTGCGAAGGCCTGCTGCGGAAGGCCGAGGCGCGGATCCAGACGATCACGCTGGGGCCCGATGGGCGCGCGGCGGGGGTCGCTCCCCTCGATGTCGGCTGAGCCCAGGAGGTCGTGATGATCTGTGGCTCTTTCGAAAATATTCATCTGCCGCAACAAGTTGCGCGCTTATCTTCCCTCCGGACGTGAGGTTGATTCGGTGTCACGGATAGAAACCTCGATCCTCGACGGGCTTGACGAGACGTCTGCTCTTCGCGCGCTTCCCGAGAGCCAGCTTCAGGCGGTGGCGGACGCTGTGCGTCTGGAGATGATCGACGCGGTGTCGGTGACGGGCGGTCACCTCGGGTCGGGGCTCGGCGTGGTCGAGCTGACGGTGGCGCTGCATCACGTGTTCGACACGCCCGACGACCGGATCGTGTGGGATGTCGGGCACCAGGCCTACCCGCACAAGATCCTGACGGGGCGGCGGGACCGGATCCGGACGCTGCGTCAGCCGGGCGGGCTGTCGGGCTTCACCAAGCGGTCGGAGAGTGTCTACGACCCGTTCGGGGCGGCGCATTCCTCGACCTCGATCTCGGCGGCGCTCGGCATGGCGGTGGGCCGCGATCTCGACGAGTCGACCGCCAAGGCCAAGGGCCAGCCCGCTCCGAAGCGCCGCAACATGGTGGCGGTGATCGGCGACGGCTCGATGTCGGCGGGCATGGCCTACGAGGCGATGAACAATGCCGGCGCGCTGCATTCGCGGCTGATCGTGATCCTGAACGACAACGACATGTCGATCGCCCCGCCGGTGGGGGCGATGTCGGCCTATTTCGCGCGCCTGGCCTCGGGCGGGACCTATCGCGGCCTGCGCGAGACGGCCAAGCAACTCGGCAAGCTGCTGCCGAAGGCGATCTACCAGCGCGCCGCGGCGGCGGAGGAATACGCCCGCTCGCTGGTGGTGGGCGGCGGCACGATGTTCGAGGAGATGGGCTTCCACTATGTCGGCCCGGTCGACGGGCACAACCTCGACCATCTCCTGCCGATCCTGAAGAACGTGCGCGATTCGGACCAGGGCCCGATCCTGCTCCATGTCGTGACCCAGAAGGGCAAGGGCTACGCCCCGGCCGAGGCGTCGGCCGACCGCTATCATGGCGTGGTGAAGTTCGACGTCCTGTCGGGCGTCCAGGCCAAGGCCAAGCCGAACGCGCCGGCCTATACGCGGGTCTTCGGCGAGAGCCTGATCAAGGCGGCGGATGCCGACGACAAGGTGGTGGCGATCACCGCGGCGATGCCGGGCGGCACTGGGATCGACCTGTTCGGCAAGGCGCATCCGGACCGGACCTTCGATGTGGGCATCGCCGAGCAGCATGCGGTGACGTTCGCGGGCGGTCTGGCGACGGAGGGCTACAAGCCGTTCGTGGCGATCTACTCGACCTTCCTGCAGCGGGCCTACGATCAGGTCGTGCACGACGTGGCTTTGCAGAATCTGCCCGTGCGGTTCTGCCTCGACCGGGCGGGTCTGGTGGGTGCGGACGGGGCGACTCATGCAGGCGCGTTCGATCTCGCCTATCTCTGCTGCCTGCCGAACATGACGGTGATGGCGGCCTCCGACGAGGCCGAGCTGGTCCACATGGTGGCGACCCAGCATGCCCATGACAGCGGCCCGATCGCGCTGCGCTATCCGCGCGGCGAGGGGGTCGGTGTCGACCTGCCCGAGCGCGGCGTGCCGCTGCCGATCGGCAAGGGCCGGATCGTGCGGCGTCCCGAGGGCGCACGGGTGGCGCTGCTGAGCCTGGGCACGCGTCTGGGCGAAGCCTTGAAGGCGGCCGACCTGCTCGAGACGGCGGGGATCGCCGTGACGGTGGCGGATGCGCGCTTCGCCAAGCCGCTCGACGAGGCGATGATCCTGGATCTGGCGGCGAGCCACGAGGTTCTGATCACCCTGGAAGAGGGGTCGGTGGGCGGCTTCGGGGCTATGGTGCTGCATCTCCTGTCGGAGAAGGGCGCGCTCGATGCGGGCCGGGTACGGGTACGGACGCTGACGCTGCCGGACACCTACCAGGACCACAACAGCCCCGACACCATGTATGCCGAGGCCGGCCTCGACGCCGACAGCATCGTCCGCACCGTTCAGGCTACCCTGCCCGAGCAGAAGGCACGGGCCGGCGCCAAGCTCGTCAGCATCGGCAAGGCCCAACGCTGACCGACCGTTACTGAACCGGGGCGGACATCACGGCCCCGCGGTCGCGGCGATCGTGATGTCGCCCTCTGCGCTCGCATCCCCTCCCGGCTTCGGGCCGGGGATGCGATGGCGGGTTACTTGATCACCGAACAGGCGATGCGGGCGCCGGCGCCACCGATGGGCTGGCTCGTATGGTCGTCCTCATTGGCGTGGATGATCAACGCCGAGCCGTCGGCATCCTTGAGGCCGCCTTCGCCCGTGAGTGGCGTCTCGCTCGAGACCTCGGCATTCACCGAGCCATCGGCATTGGCATAGACGTTCGGCAGGTCACCCTCATCCGGTCCTTCCGGATTGAGCAGGCCGTGCTTGCTCTGGTCGTGGTTCACATGGGCCTTCGACTTCTCGAATTTCTCCATGTCCGAGCAATCCGCCACGGCGTGGAAGTGGATGCCGTGCCAGCCGGGAGGCAGCCCGCCGGGCTGAATCGCCAAGCGTAGCACCAGCGCGCTCGCTCCGTCGCGGATCGTGGCCGTGCCGATCGGTTCACCCTTCCCGTTGACGACCTTGCTCTCATAGGTCTGCGGCGCGGCATTCTGCGTGGCGGGGGCCGGGGCCTGTGCGAGGACTGGCGCGACGCTGCCCAGCAGGGCGAGGACCGACAGGAATCGTCTCATGGCGTTTCTCCTCTCCACGCCGGGGTGATTGTGGAGCGATACAGGGAAAATCCCGGCCGACCGTAGCCGAGGACGATCGCTGGAGCGGCGACGCCTTCGCTTTCGAGTCGTTAGCCATGTGTGTCGGCAGACCCCGGACGGCAACCGGTCGCGGTGGGCATGGTGCGTGCGGCCATGCTCCGTTTGCACAGCGTAGGGCCGACCATGGCCACGCGACAGGTAGCGAGCAGTGACGCCGCTGCGCTGCCCTGCATAGGTCGATGTCCCCATCGGCGGTCGGTTAACATAGCATCGTGGACGCCATCGTAAGCTTTCGTTAAGCTCTTACCGCTGTCCGCCTCCGATTGCCGGGCGGCGCGTGCAGAGGTGGATCGCCGATATGCGTTCGATCTCTCGGCACCAGCCTGGAGAACGTCGATGCCAGTGCGGATTCATCGGGTTTCGACGATCGTTGCGGCGCTCGGCCTGTTGGCGGTCTGGGCCATGTCCCCGGTCGATCCCGCTCTCGCTCAGGATGCTTCGCCCCCTCCCGCCGGGCGAGCATGGACCGACCCGCCCGATCGTAAGGCCACTCCCTCGCCTGTCGCCGCCCTCGAGGAGGGTAAGCCGCAGGAGGTTCGTAAGGGGAACGCGCCGACTCGCGCGAGACAGGTTGCCGGCAGCCGTCGCGACGCGGTGGCTCATGGGCAAGTGAGCAGGAAGGCATCCGCACCCAAGGTCGCGCGCCGCATCGCTCCCGCCGACCGCCCGCCGATCCGACGCACGGCCGTTCGGGCTCCCACCCACCGATCCACAGGAGACCGCGCCTGGACCGTCCGGGCCTTTCAGCCGTCACGGGAGGAGGCGCCAGCCTATCGCTACGGCTATGTCCTGGACGAGGCTCCTGCCTATCACCGTAGGGAGGACGGAGTGACGGATTACCGGGCGGCCCGTCTGCGCCAGGCACGGGAAGCGGGATATCTCGTCGTCCGTGGCAGCGATCTTCGTACTCTTCGCGGACGGCCCCTGGAGACCCTCCGCGAGCCAGAGGATCAGGACGATCCCGAGGATTGATCCCTGACCAAACTAGGTCGCTGAGACTTTCGCTGCGTATGGGCGCGTCCGGTGACGCTCACGCAAAAAGCCCCGCCGGGAATGCCAGCGAGGCCTGAGATCTACGCGGAATGAGTGGCGCGTTAGCGAAGCCGCCCGGGGCGGGCCGGCTCGAACACGATGCGACGGTGGAAGGCACACCAGCTTTTTCCATCCGGCGCAGGCGCTCCACAGCACACCGCGCGATCGTTAGGCTCGCCGATGATGAACTTACACACGAAGGCACCCGACTGCGCGAAGGGGACACGCAGTTCAGCCGATGGCTCGGCAATGGCGTCTGCATCGCCGATCTGTGACAGGCGAACGAGCTGATTCATGTAAAACGTACTCGCAGGGTTCTGCGTCTCTGGCGGGCGCACGCCCGATGGGACCGGATTGAAATCCGCCGCGCGAACGTTTCTTCGGTTCCGGAACACGATCCGTGCCCCAGTTCCTTCCGATCCGCCCCATGACTTCTGGAAAGTCACGATACGACGCTGTCATGATGTCGTTGTATCTAGGGATCTTTCGCCCTTAAACAAGTCTCTGTGCACCAAGGTGCTGCAGCGCACAGGAATTCGTGCATTTCTGCGCGTTCAGCGGGCGAAGGTTGGGCTTTTTCGCACCCTGTCTTTTTCGATTCGGGAAGTTCCGGCAACGTGAGTCGTCCGCGATAGGCTTGAAGACGCCGAGTGATTCGCCGGTAGCATAGGTGCTCGACCCGTTCGGGTCGGTTCGTGGTACCGGGTCGATGGCCTGATGGGATCGTTCCGGCGGCAGATGCCCCAAGCTGTCTGCGGTTCCGGAACGGCAAGACAAAAACCCCATGCGCCGGTTCGAGCCGGTGCATGGGGTCTGGTCGTTCTATCGACGCCGTAAGACTTGGCTAGCGGCTCGTCGCGAGGGTGAGCCGCGTGCTTACTTGAGCAGCTTCACCAAGGCCTTGCCGGCCGGGGTCTTCAGCTCGGCGGCATCGAGGGTGCCGTCGTTGTCCGGATCGGCCGCCTTGAAGCGGGACTCGACGAGGGCGAGATACTCTTTCTTGTCGAGGGTGCCGTCCTTGTCCGGATCGGCTTCGGCGATCACCTTCTTGCCGCCGCGGCCCTTCAGTTCCTTGGCGTCGAGGGTGCCGTCCTTATCGCCTTCGAGGGCGTCGAACTTGGCACTTGCGACAGCCTGGACTTCCTTCAGGTCGATCGTGTCGTCATTGTCGGTGTCGATCATCGAGATGATCTTGTTGCCCTTGGCGGAGGCCGGAGTGGCGAGAGCGACGGGGACGGCCAGGGCGGCGATGGCAAGGAAAATAGGAAGTTTGGAACGTGCAATCATGCGTAAAGCTCCTAAGTTAATCAGCATAGTGGCACTATCACACGCCTTCGCAGATGCGAAGGTGTCCTGTTGCAGGGCAGCAGCTCGTTTGTAGGCCAGCTGTGGATGGCCGATCCGTCGCTTTGGACGAACTGGATTGACATGGGAGCGTCCGTCCGGCGATCCCCGCCCGCAAGACCCCGGTCTTTTCCTTCTTCAACCTGAAGAGGCGGTGCCGTAGTTCAACGACAAAGGCTGTGATCGATCGCTATGTTTCGGCCCGTCATGGAAAGTGGTCGTCATCTGCTGAGACGCGTCTGGCGTTGGACCGTCCTCGGAGGACGTGGGTTCAAGTACCGGGATTTCGAGGCGGCTTTCGAACGCGGCGATTGGACGACGATCCTGACGCGGGCGCGTAAGGCGAACCGGCTCAAGAACAGCCCCTCGATGATGGGCATGTTCATTCGCGCCGCTGGCGAGATGCGGGACGTGGAGGCGCTCCGTTGGGCCGAGCAGGAGTCCCTTCGTGCGGAATGGCCGAAGCGAGACCGTTATGCGGTGAGCCAGAGGTTCCTGCTGATCGGCGAGGCGTCGTCCGCCTGGGCGGTCTTCCTGGCCGACGCATCGGTAATGGCCGAGCCGCGATTTGCGCAGCAGGCGAAATCGTTTCTCCCCCATACCAAGGATCCGGCCCTGCGGTCCGAGATCAAGGCGGCCATGGCGAAGGCCAGCCCCCCTGCTCCCGGTGCCACGGCCAGCGCCGCAATGGCGATGTCGACAGCGATTCGTTTTCCGTTCTCCGGGTCCGGGCGACAGGTTCAGGGCACCGTCGAGATCGTGTCGAGCGAGCGCACCCCGCCGCGACACGCGGTGCGGATTGCGGCCGATATCGAGAGTTTCCGACAAAAGGCCGCCCGGGCGAAGCCGCCCGAGATCATCGAACACCGGGATGTGTTCGTGGACCGGAACGGCCAGATCTGGAAGGAGGACGGCAGCGTCATCGTCTCGAAGGGGGCTCCCATCCCCAGCCTGTCGCGCCTGGACGCCCCCCGTATCACGACAGGTTTCTTCGCCATCAAGGCCACACGCGGCATCTACCATTGGCTGGTGGACCGTCTCCCGCTCTTCTCCTGGATGCTCGAGGACGGGGCGCCGGAGGCGGCAATCCTCCTCAGCGACCAGGCCCCTTCCTTCGAGAGGGAGACGCTGCAATTGGCCGGCCTCTCCCATGCTGTGGTCGGTGTGGGGGAAGCGGTCTTCGTCGAGCGATTGCTGATCGCCCGCAGCGGCATGCAGGGCTTCACCTATTGGGACCAGGTGGCGCCGGTCATCGAACGGGTGAAGCAGGCCGCCAGGGCCATCGCCGCTCGGGAGATGGTGAGTGCTTGCGACGCGATCTACATCTCTCGCCGCGACTCGGGCCGGCGCGTCATGAGGAACGAGGCCGAACTCGAGGCGCAGATCGCGAAGCGAGAATACGCGGGCATCACCCTAGGAACCATGCCGCTGTGGCAGCAGGTTTTCACCGTATCGTCGGCGACGCGGATCGTCGCTCCCCATGGTGCGGGCTTGGCGCATATCCTCTTCGCGCAATCGGGAGCGCAGATTACAGAGATGGTGCCGGTGCAGGACGGCACTTACTTCCTGCGCCTGAACTTCGCCCGGCTCAGCCTCGTGATGGGACACCGCTATCGAGGCTGGTTGGAGCCGCATCTCGGCGCCATGGACAGTCTGGACCGTGGATACGCCGGCCTTTCTCGATTTTCTCGATGGAGGGATGATCGATACGGGTATCTCGGCCCTGGCGCATCCCGTCGGCGACCGTTCCCAGGGAATATGACAGGGCCGATAGCGACGGGAAAACGAGCGGATCACGCGATTGTTGGACAAGAGCCGACAATCGCGGGACCTCATTCCGGCCATGTCGTTGCAGCAGGACCGTCGATCGTGACAAACACGCCGGATCGACGTCAGGGCCGGGATTGGGGCTTGGTTCGCCAAGGAAGGTCGGACAGGGAAATTCGGTTCGGTCTCTGTCGACGCATGCTGGATGAAGGCATGATGTTGCTTCCTCGCGTGACGCGGTTTTAGATTTCGGATTGGGAGATCGGGATTGAGCGCGCGACCGGCGACACGTGCGGTGAAACGGTGCCTATCGCTCTCCGTACGAGATGTTTCATGCTGATCTTGGAGAACGTCTGGCTCAGGTCGCTTCAGTCGCGGTCGCACGCGGTTCTGTGCGGCCTCACCGGGGTCATCCCGACGAACCGGCGTGTCGGGATTCTCTGCGCTTCGAAGATCGAGCGCCGTGCTTTCAGCGACCTCATCATGGGGGTGCGGGCGCCCAGTATCGGCAAAGTCCGGCGCGAGGCGGAGATTTCGAGCCCCGTCGGCCGTATGGCGGGAATCGTGGTGCAACACACGTTGAGGCGGAACTGCGTATTCGCCGCCAAGATGCACCGGATCGAGCCGACGAGCCTTATCAAGTTCGTCGCGTTCGTGGCCAATATCGACGCTTTCATGGACGTGCCCTACAAGCAGGTGCCTGCCGATATCGCCCTCTCCTTCCGGTATGCCCTGTCTTATGGGCTGCCCTACGAGACGTATTTCGTTGACGGGGACATTATTCCGCAGACGGCCGAGTTCACCGACCGTTTCGCCAGCGTTGTTAAGCAGCGCTCGGCCGCGAGCGGCTTCATCGTCATCTCGTCGAACGTCACGCTGGTTCGGGAATTCTGCGACATCGTCGGCGTAGTGCAGAGCGACAAGATCGTCCTCTACTCTAACGCTCAGCGGGCCATCCACGAATACATGAGGCTAGTCGACCTCAACAGGCCCGACGTCGATGCCGCAGAGACTTTGCTGGCACGGATCCGTCGCGCTCTGAAGCTCGAGGATTGGCCGATGGTGGCCTCCATCGCCGCATCCGAGATGGAGGGTGATCCGGACAGTACAACGGCGATCTGGCTGTATGGGGAACTCGCCCTGTCGCGCGGAGAGCGTCGACGTGGCATCGACTTGATCCTACGTGCCTGTCAGGCCAACCCCTCTTTCGAGGAGCCGTGGAAGGCGTTGGCGCGAATCGCCGAAGACGAACAGGACGAGGAGCGGCTCAAGCTCCTGGCCAGCGTGCTGATGACCAACGGTAAAGGCCGGATCAAGCGGATAGCCGCCAAGATCATCGAGCGGACCGGCACCGACGAAGCGGCCGTCGAAGCATGGCGTCAGGTCGCGGTGGCGGCTCAGGGTGATGTGAACCTCCAGATCGAGGCCGGAGACCGCCTGCTCCGCGCGGGAGCGGGGGAGGATGCGGCACGGATCTTCGAGGCAGCCTTTGCGGACGATCCGACCAATGGACGCATCCTGCTGATGCTGTACCGCAGCGAACTGCTCTTCTCCGACAACGAGCGTTTGGCCGATCTGGTGGTTCTCATGATGACGATTTGCCCGGAAGAGATCGAACGGGCGATCCGCCTCGCCCAGCGGGCGCGCCGTTTGGAGGCGAAGCTGATCGACGAGAATGGCGCGCCCGCCCTACTGGAAGCGCAAGTCGATGAAGCGCTTCCGGTGCGGATTCGGCGCGCCATGAAACTACAGGATGTCGCTGCCATGGCCGAGATCGCCGAGGCTGAGTTCCGGCGGGACGCGGACAGCGCCATAGGCATATGGCTCTTCGGCGAAATCGCCCTCATCAAAGGGGACCGCGAGCGCGGCGGCGACCTGATCCTGCGCGCCTGCCAGACGGATGCGGAGTTGCAAGAGCCCTGGAAGACTCTCGGCCGTCTCGCCGAGGAAGAGAAGAACGAGGATCGGCTCAGCTCTTACATCTCCGTGCTGATGACGAACAATCAGGGCAGGGTTCGGCGGCTAGCTGCCAAGGCCCTCGAATCGACAGGGGACGAGGAATCCATCCTGGCCGCGTGGCGCGCCGTGGCACATGTGGCGGGTGGGGATCTCAACCTTATGGTGGAAGCCGGTGATCGGCTGTTCCGCTACGGCGCTGCCAGGGAGTCATCTCAGGTCCTGTCACGCGTGCTTCATATCGACCCACGACACATTCGCGGGCTGATCCTGCTCTTTCGCAGCGAACTCGCCTTTGCCGATGACGAGCGCATGATGGCATTGGCGGATCAGCTCAACGAGGTCGCCCCTGCCGAGCTCGATCGCGCGATCCGTCAAGCCTCGTATGCGCGCAGGGGAGAACTCGGCAAGCGGCTGAAGCAACGGTTTAGGCAGCCAGTCTCCAGCGACACGGGCGCGTGAGCGAAGGTGGTCTCGACCCCATATCGGTGAACCGGAAACACAGATCAGACTCGACGAGGCCCAGCCTTACGCCTCTCGCACGCCGGGTTTGTGCCCTGGATCGAAGGTGAAGACGACGCCGGCCTGTTCGAGAACCTGACGCACCGCCTGGATCGTGTCGCGTCGCGGCCGGATCGTGGCGTCGGGGTCTTCGATCCGGACGATGGTCGAAACCGAAACGCTCGCGCGTCGCGCCAGCTCGTCCTTCGACAGGCCGGTCATCCCGCGGGCGGCCCGAACCTGTGCGGACGTGATCTCCCCGCCGCGACCAATATCGCTCGCGGGGCCGCGTACTTCCGTTGTCGATGAAGCAGCCTGGAATCGGCTCTGTCCTGGGACGCTCAGGCACACGCCGACCCATTCCTTCACTGAGCCGTCTCGGTTCATAATCGGCACGCCACGGGCGTTGAACCAGCGATAGATCCCGTCGACACAAAGGATCCGATAGTCGGTGTTATAGGCCGTGTCGTGGCTGAGGGCCGTGCGCCAGGCGAAGTTCGTGCGCTCCCTGTCGTTGGAATGAAGCACGTCGAGCCAGCCAAGCCCCTGGAACTGCTCGTGTCGCTGTCCGGTGAGCTCTTCCCATAGCGGCATGTCGATCGACCTGCCGTCGGGGCTGACGATCCAGACCACGGCGGCGGTAGCCGAGAGCAGGGCCTTGAAGCGATCGTATCCTTGTTCGGCGGAATGTTTCGCGTCGTACTGGTCGGTCACATCCTCGACGACGCCGATGGCTTGGCTCGGGCGATTGCCGGGGCCATGCACAACCTCCGCATGGCTGGCAATCCAACGCAGTGTCTGGTCCGGCCGGATGATGCGGAACTCGCGCTTGAGAGGCCGGCCATTGCGGAGAACGGTCAGCATGTCCGTATGCGCGGCCCGGTCATCGGGATGCATCATGGCCTCGACGACGCCGAAGCTCAGGGCGACGGAGGGGGGCAGGCCGAGAACGCGGTGAAGCCCGATCGAACCATGGATGCCGAGTTCTTCGAGATCGGCCGACCAGAAAGCGATATCCGTGGCGTTGTCCATGAGCTTCAGCAGGCGGCGAGACGGGACACGGCGCGATGCGCCATCCGACCGTCCGGATGGATCCATCGGCGACCGTGGCGACATGCTACTTTCTCCTCGGCCAATATGCCGCCTTACAGGAATGAATTTGTTCCAGGATATGCTTGGAGAATATGTCGTTGCGTGTTTTTTGCGCGCAACACAACCCAATGAAGAGGGGATAAAGGGATTTTCCTGTAGTTGCTTTTGTGGGGACTCGTCGCATTCACATAGATTGTCTCTGTCATGCATCTCCCTCACTTCGCCGCGGTCTTCCGGCTGCGCCATGAAGGGGCTGTATGCGAGGCCACAACCGGCCCCGCCCCGCACCTCGGCAGCGCAAAGCATCATATTGCATGCCTGTCGCTGCGAGAGAGGGAGATGGTCGATCCACTGAGCTCGACGCCGGATAGGCCGGAGCGTGCGTTCCAGCAGACATGTATGGCGTCGCTGCCGAACCTCGCCAACCAACCCGGACGACTCCGGTTCAGCCAGCCCGAACCGGTGAATTGGCCAGGGTGAGAAGGGTCTGGAGCAGGACGTCGGCGCCAGCGGTGCAATCGCCCTGGGTCGCCGATTCCGCCTCGTTGTGGCTGATCCCGTCTCGGCAGGGCACGAAGATCATGGCCGTCGGGGCGAGGGCGGCGATATTGCAGGCATCGTGGCCGGCGCCCGAGACCATGCGGCGATGGCTGAAGCCCAAACCCTTGGTCGCCGCCTCGACGGCGCCCACCACTCCGGCATCGAACGGCACCGGCTCCTTGCGCCAGATCCGGGTCAGCTCGATGGTGAGCTTGCGCCGACCGGCGATGGCGTCGAGTTCCGTTCGCAATTCACTCTCGACCACATCGAGGGTCTTGGCTTTCGGGTCACGCACATCGAGGGTGAAGCGGATGCGGCCGGGAATGACGTTGCGCGATGGCGCGCCGATCGCCGCCTCGCCGATCGTCGCCACCGCCGTGGGACCGTGGGCATGGGCGATCCGCTCGACGGCCAGTGCGATCTCGGCGAAGCCGTTGAGGGCGTCGCGCCGGCGCAGCATCGGTGTCGTGCCGGCATGGCTCTCGAAACCCGTCACCACGCCGTCGAACCAGGCGATTCCCTGCCCGCCCTCGACCACGCCGATGGTGGTCTCCTCGGCCTCCAGGATCGGACCCTGCTCGATATGCAGTTCTACGAAAGCGCCGATCCTGCGCTCGCCCACCGGCTCGTCTCCGCGATAGCCGATGGCCTCCAGCGCCTGCCTCACCTCGATGCCGGCGGCATCGCGACGGGAATGGATGTCCTCCACCGTGAACTCGCCCGCATAGGCGGCGGACGCCATCATGGCGGGTGCGTAGCGCGAGCCCTCCTCGTTGGTCCAGTTGACCAGAAGCAGGGGCGCCTCGGTCTCGATGCCGGCATCGTTGAGGGCGCGCATAACCTCCAGCCCCGCCAGGGTGCCGAGGATGCCGTCGAACTTGCCCCCCGTGGGCTGTGTGTCGAGATGCGAGCCGCAGGCGACGGGCAGGCGCGTCATGTCGCGTCCGCGCCGCAGGGCGAATTGCGTACCCAGCGCGTCGACACCCACTTCGAGGCCCGCCGCCTCGCAGGCATCCCGGAACCAGTCCCGGACCTGGCCATCCTCCTGCGATAGGGTCAGCCGGTTGATTCCGCCGGCGGGGGTGGCGCCGAACCGGGCGGTCTCCATGATCGTGGACCACAGGCGCGCGCCGTCGACGCGGAGATTGTGGGTCGTGCTCATATGCCTATCCGTTGTCTCGGTTCAGTCGCTGCGGAATGGGGGCGGTTCTTCAACCTTCAACCTCAGTCCAAGGTGCCGCGCGAAGGGGCCTCGAAAAACGTCCGTGCTTCGCTTCGGCACTTCAGGGCGAGGTCGTGGGAGGGGGGCTACGCGTCCGCCAACTCCGCCCGCTGAGCCTGGAAGCTCCGCGCCGCCTCGTCGGTCTTCCAGCAGGCGGCGCGATGGCCCGGTCCGGCCTCGACCACCGGCGGGTCGCCCACGCGGCAGCGTTCCTCGGCAAGGAAGCAGCGCGGTGCGAAGGGGCAGCCCGGCTGGCGGTTGGCGAGGTCGGGCGGGCTTCCCGGGATGGTCTGGAGCCGGGAGCCCTTGGCGAGCGCCCCGTCGGCGCGGCTGCGCAGCAGGCCGATCGTGTAGGGATGATGCGGGTTCAGCACCACTTGCCGAGCGGAGCCCTCCTCCACGATGCGGCCGGCATACATCACCGCGATCCGGTCGGCGACTTCGACGGCGGCACCCAGATCGTGGGTGACGAAGAGAGTAGACAGTCCGAGTTCCGCCTGCAGGTCGCGCAGGAGAAGCAGGATCTGGATCTGCACCGTGGCGTCGAGGGCCGTCGTCGGCTCGTCGGCGAGGAGGACCTTGGGGTTGCAGGCGAGCGCGAGGGCGATCATCGCGCGCTGGCGCATACCCCCCGACATCTCGTGCGGATAGGCGTCGAGTCGCCGCTCCGGGCTCGGGATGCGCACCCGTTCGAACTGTTGAAGCGCGCGGGCCCGCGCTTCGGCTGCGCCGATTCCCTCGTGCTGGCGGATCGCCTCCATGATCTGGCGGCCCACCGTATAGACCGGATCGAGGGCGAGCAGCGGCTCCTGGAAGATCATCGCGACTTCGCGACCGCGCAATGCCGTCAGATCGCGCTTGCCCATGGCCATCACGTCGCGGCCGGCGACGAGGATGCGGCCTTCGATCGTGGTCTTGCGCTCGGGGTTGAGGCGCATGATCGCGCGCAGGGTCACGCTCTTGCCCGATCCCGACTCGCCGATGAGGGCGATGGCCTGGCCTCGGCCGAGGGTGAGATCGACCCCATCGACCGCGCGGACCTTGCCGCCGAAGGTGACCTTCAGGCCCTGGATTTCGACGGCGGGTTCCTTGCCAACCGCTCGGGTCATCGGTCGCATCTCGGGTTCGGCGTGAATCGGGGCGTGCCTCGGTGGCGAAGGACCGTGCTCATGCGGCCACCGACAGGGCGAGCGCCGCCGAATGGCCGGATCCCGGCTGGCGGGCGAGGCAGGCGACGCGGTGGACGGGGTCGACCGGGGCGAGGGGCGGAACCTGGCTCCGGCAGACATCCTCCACGAGGCTGCAGCGCGGGTTGAAACGGCATCCCGGCGGCGGGTCGATGGGGTTGGGCGGGTCTCCGGCGAGGGGCGCAACGGTGGTGCGGTTGTCCGGGTCCATCGAGGGCATCGAGGACAGGAGCGCCTTGGTATAGGGATGGGCGGGGTCGGCCAGCACGGTGTCGGCCGGGCCGATCTCCACCACCTGCCCGAGATACATCACTGCCACCCGGTCGCAGATGAAGCGGACGACGTTGAGGTCGTGGCTGATGAACAGGTAGGTGAGGTCGAATTCCTGCTTGAGGTCCATCAGCAGGTTCAGAACCTGCGCCTCCACCGACTTGTCGAGGGCCGAGACCGCCTCGTCGAGGACCACGAGGCGCGGCTCCAGTGCCAGGGCGCGGGCGATGTTCACGCGCTGGCGCTGGCCGCCGGAGAGTTCGTGCGGATAGCGGGCGGCGAAACGCGCCGGTTCCAGGCCGACGCGGGCGAGCAGGCTGCGCGCCCGCTCGATGGCCTGGCGCTTGGGCACCCCGTGGACCCGTGGGCCGAAGGCGATGGACCCCTCGATGGTCATGCGCGGGTTGAGCGACGAGTAGCTGTCCTGGAACACCATCTGGGCCTGGGCGCGGAACTCGCGCAGAGGCAGGGCCCGGCTGCCGATGCGCTCGCCATCGAACAGCATCTCTCCCTTGTCGTGCTGGGTCAGGCCCATGATGAGGCGGGCGGTGCTGGACTTGCCGCAGCCGGATTCGCCGACGACCCCCAGGGTCTCGCCCTTCTTGATGTCGAAATCGACGCCGTCCACGGCGCGCACGACGGCCTTCTTTCCGCCGATCCCCTTCTTGACCGGGAAATGCTTCACCAGCCCCTCGACGGTGAGAAGTGGCTGGCCCGGGCCGCCGCGGTCGCGGGGGGAGAGCGGGCTCGACGCGATGGGCGTGCTCATGACTTCACTTCCATTGCCGAACGCAGGCCGTCCGAGAACAAGTTGAACGAGATCGAGACGATGAAGATCGCAAGGCCCGGAAGTGCCGCGACCATCGGGTTCACGTAGATCGCCGTGCGCAGGGTGTTGAGCATCAGGCCCCATTCGGGCTCCGGCGGCTTCACGCCGAGGCCGAGGAAGGAGAGGCCCGAGGCCAGGATCATCGACACGCTGATGAGGCTGGTGGAGTAGACGAAGATCGGTCCGAGCACGTTGCCGAGCACCTGCGCGCGCAGGATCGTCAGGGTCGAGGCGCCGGAGAGGCGGGCGGCATCGACATAGTCGCGTGAGCGGATCTGCGTCGTCACGCTCTCGGCCACGCGGGCGATCTGAGGTGTGAACACGCAGGTCAGCGAGACGATGGAATTGAACACGCCCGCTCCCAACGCACCCGAGAGCGCGATGGCCAGAAGCACCGAGGGGAAGGCGAAGAACACGTCGACGGTGCGCATGAGCACGGTATTGAGCCAGCCGCCGACATAGCCGGCGAGGATGCCGATGCTGGAACCGAGGAGGAAGGCGAGGATCACCGGCGTGACGCCGATGAACAGAGAGAGGCGCCCACCCAGCATCAGGCGGCTCAGCATGTCGCGCCCGAGCTCGTCCGAGCCGAGAATGTATGTGGCGTCGCCGACGGGTTTCAGCCGCCGCACCATCGAGCCGCGATACGGATCCATGGGCGTGATCCAGGGTGACAGCAACGCGATGGCGACGATGGCGAGGATGAGACACGCCGCTGTCATCGCCACGGGATCGCGCAGGAGCTTGGCCAGCACGTTGCCCCAGAAGCCGCGCGAGGCGACGAAGGCATCCGGCGTGGAGGTGAGCGGGGGCGCCCCGCCGGCGATGTCGATGGCCGATGCGGCCGGACTGGTTCCGAGTGCCATCAGCCCCTCTCGATGCGCGGGTCGAGCGCCGTCTGCACGACGTCGACGATGAGGTTGAGGGCGACGAAGAACATCGCCAGGACGAGGATGGCGCCCTGCAGCAGCGGCAGGTCGCGCTGGAAGATCGCGGCGTTGAGGAGGAAGCCGGTGCCGGGCCAGGCGAACACCGTCTCGATCAGGATCGAGCCGCCGAGCAGGTAGCCGAGCTGCAGCCCCATGATCGCGAGAGCGGTGGGAGCGGCGTTCTTCACCACGTGTTTGAACACGCCGAACTCGGAGAGGCCCTTTGCCCTGAGCGCCCCGACGAAATCCTGGGAGAGGATGTCGCCCACCAGCGCCCGGACGGTGCGGGCGATGACGCCCATCGGGATCACCGACATCGTGATGGCGGGCAGGATGATGTAGCGCAGGTGCTCGAGATCCGGCTTCCAGTTGCCCGATCCGTCTGGGCCGGCTCCGGTCGAGGGGAGCCAGCCGAGCTGGGCCGAGAACACGATCACCAGGACCATGCCGAGCCAGTAATGCGGCACGCTCACACCGAAGACCGAGATGGCGGAGGCCGCCCGGTCGAGGACGGAGTCGCGGAAATAGCCGGCGACGAAACCGAACAGGCAGCCGAAGGTGAAGCCGATCAGGGTCGCGACGGAGGCGAGGATCAGGCTGTTGACGACCGCACGACCGACCTCGCTCAAGACCGGCCTGCCGGTGGCGATGGACGTGCCGAGATCGCCGTGGAGCACCTTCCACAGCCACAGGGCGTACTGGACCGGCAGCGGCTTGTCGTAGCCGTAGGCGATCCGCATGGCGTCGATCGTCTCCTGGGTGGCGTCCACCGGCAGGATGGAGCTGAGGGGATCGCCCTCCGCCAGATGCACCAGCGAGAAGCAGACGATGCTGACGCCGAGTGCCACCGGGGTGACGGTGAGGAGGCGGCGGAGGATGAAGCTCAGCATGGGAGCATCCAGAGGACCTCAATCGAGTGTGGCGGCTCTCCTCCCCCTTGTGGGGAGGAGTTGGAGGTGGGGGTGGCAGGGCGATCCTCTTCCTGCGGAGGCTAGCGGAGCGACCCCCACCCTCGGTCCCTCCCCACAAGGGGGAGGGAGGATGCGTCTCACTTCCCAACCGTGATGGGCGAGAAGTCCTGGTACCAATTCTGGGCCTGGACGAAGCCCTTCACCTTCGAGCTCATGGCGCGCGGGTTGGTGTCGTGGGCGACCATGAGGAACAGCGCCTCGTCGACGTATTTCTCGTGGACCTTCTGCAGCACTTTGATCTGCTCGACGGGATCGAAGGTCGTCCGGATCTGGTCGAACAGCTTGTCCATCTCGGGGTCGCAGTAATGGCCCCAGTTCGTGCCGTTGGGGGCGGCCAGATTACATTGGAGATGGCGGATGAAGCCGGTGAAAGGGTCCTGGATGAAGTAGGAGAAGTTCATTCCCGTGGCGCCGCGCGATACGTCGGCCTTCGAGCCGGCCCGCCACAGGTTGATGAGCGCGTTCCACTCGACGACTTCGAAATTCACCTTGATTCCGATATCGGCGAGGTTCTGCTGGATCAGCTCGTTCATCGGCAGGGGTTGCATCTGGCCCGAGCCCGAGGGCGCGATCAGGATCTTGGTGACGATGGGCTTGTTCGGGCCGTAGCCGGCCTCGGCCAGGAGCTTCTTGGCCGCCTCGGGATCGTAGGTCGGCTTGAAGGTCGGCGAGCCGAACCAGGCGGAGCCCGGCGGCATGAATCCCTCGGCCGGGATCATCAGCCCGTTGAGCATCTCCTTCATGCCCTCGCGGTCCACGGCGAGGTTGGCGGCCTTGCGCACGCGGATGTCGTTCCACGGCGAGCCCTCGGCTCGCGACAGGTGCCAGGTCCAGTTATGCGGATAGGCATTGGTGACGATGCTGAACCCCGCCCCCTTGAGCGAGGCGACAGCGTCCGGCGGCGGGGCCTCGATCCAGTCGACCTGACCCGAGCGCAGGGCCGCCACGCGAGCATTGGCCTCCGGCAGGGGCACCAGGACCAGCTTGTCGAGCTTGGGAACCCGCGCCTTGTCCCAATACTCGGCGTTGGGTGCCATCTCGGCGCGCTCGCGTGGGGCGAACAGGGTCAGTTTCCACGGGCCGGTCCCCGACGGGGTCTTGGCGAAGGCGTCCCAGCTCTTGCCCAGCTTCTCCCACTGCGCCGGCGAGGACATCATGATCCAGGCGATCTGGTAGGGCAGCGTCGCGTCCGGCGCCTTGGTGGTGATCTCCACCGTCATCGGATCGACGACGCGGTAGCTGGCGACGCCGGGGATGCGCGAGCGCCCTTGCGCCGATTGGCGCGGGTCGAATTGCGGTGCGTCGTTCTTCAGGAGCTTGTCGAGATTCCACACCACCGATTCCGCGGTGAAGGGCGAGCCGTCGTGAAAGGTCACGCCGGGCCGCAATGTGAAGATCCACTTGGTCTTGTCGGTGGCGTCCACCGCCCAGGACGAGGCGAGGCCCGGGACGAGTTCCGAGGGCTTGGTGGCGCTCGATAGGTCCCAATTGATGAGGGCGTCGTAGACCGTGTAGCCGGTGAAGCGCATGCCTTCGCCGCCATTGTCGGCCTGACCCGTGGTGAGCGGAATGTCCGATGCGGTCATGCCGATCCGCAGCGTTCCCTGAGCCCAAGCCGCCGGCATCATGCCGCCGCTGGCCAGCGCCGCGGCCACGAGTCCAACGCGAAGACGTTCTGCCAAGGCTCTCATCGTGTTGTGCTTTTCCTCGAGGATCCACGTCCGGCAAGTTTGCCGGTCTCCGGTCCCCCCATGCAAAGCACCGGCCAGACTGGACTCCTTCCAGCTCACCGGGAGAAAAATGTATACGATTCATGTGAAAGCCCGCCGGGTCGGCATGCGCTGGATGCCGGCCCGGGTGGCGAGGCGGCCATCGAGGGTTTTGCGCCGCCGCGATCGGCTCTAAACCGCCCGTCTTCGGGCAGGCCGCCCGGTGGAGCGCCCCAGTTGCCTCTCTCCCCGAAACCCATGGCCAAGACGGGTGCCCCAAGGTCCGGCGGCCTCCGGCGTGGGCGCGTGGCGGACTTCCTGATGGGCCGGGGCTCCCTGTCCGCGCCGGGATCGAACCTGGCCCGCCTGCCCGTCGCCCTCGACCCGCGCGGGCTCAGCATCATCGAGGGAATACGGGCGGCCTGCGCCTTCGGCACCGTCATCCTTCTCCACGAATTCGTGGCGTGGTCGCCGCTCCTCATCATGGCGCTGGCGGCCAACCTCACCTGCTTTGCCGATATCGGCGGTCCGGTGCGCTCCCGCCTGATGGTGCTGGCCGTGTTCTCGGTGCTCGGCAGCCTGATCTGGAGCCTGTTCGGTCTGCTCCAGCCCCATGGCCCGGCCGTGGTCGTGCCGCTCGCCACCCTCGTCATCTTCTGCTGCACCTATGCCCGCGTCTGGGGCGTGCAGGAGCAGACCGCCGGCAACGTCCTCGTCCTCGTCCTGGCCTTCGCCCTCGACCGTCCGCTCACCGGCGGCGAGGCCGTCATCGCCGGTGCGATGGTGCTGGCCGGCGGCCTGTGGGCGACGGTTTTGGCCCTCGCCCTCTGGCGGCTCAACCCCTATCGCCCGACGCAGCGGGCCGTGGCCGAGGTCTGGCGCAGGCTCGCTCTGCTCAGCGGCGATCTCGAAGACCTCGCGGCCGCCGAGGAGGCCGATGCGACCGGGTTCGACGACCATGCGCGCGCCCATCGCCGCGGCGCGCGGGAAGCGATCGAACTCGCCCGCAGCCTCATCGTCGACATCGCCCGCAGCCGCGAGAGGGTCTCCGACCGCACCGCCCAGGCTCTGATCCGGCTGGAGACCGCGGAGCAGATCTTCGCCGCCCTCATCGCCCTGTCCGACCGGATCGAGGCCGACCGCAATCCCAATCGGCAGGTCCGGACGCGGCGTCTGTTACGTCGCCTGAGACCGCTCCTCCTCGTGGTCGCGCGGGCGATCCGCGACGACACCGTCCTCGACCTGCCGCGCATCGAGCGCTCGATCGCGCGGGCGGGGCGCGGATTCGCATCCGACCCGGCTCTCAAGGCGCTGGCCGAGCGCATCCTCGACCGCGTCCGCATCGGGGCCAAGCTCTCGACGCCGGAAGGGTATCGCCCCGGCGGCACGTTATTGGGGAGCGCCAGCTTGCCCCTGCGCCAACGGCTGCTCGGCCCGTTGAAGGCGAACTTTACCCTCGCCTCGCCGAACCTGCGGCACGCGATCCGCGCCAGCGTCGTCACCGCGCCTGTCCTCGGCCTAACCCTGCTCTGGCCGGGGCCGTTCACGCATTGGCTCACCATCACGGTGGTGCTGACGATGCAGCCCTTCTACGCCGCTACCTGGCAGCGGGCGCTGGAGCGGATCGGCGGCACGGTGCTCGGCGGGCTGTTCGGCGCCCTCCTCGCCAGCCTCGCCACGACGACCCTGGCGCTCTCGGCCCTGATCTTCCCCTTGAGCATCATCGGTTTCGCCGCCCGGCAGGTGAGCTATGCCTTCTTCATCGCCTGCCTGACGCCCCTGGTGGTGCTGCTCGTGGAGGTGATGGAGCCAGGCCATGCCTCCTGGGAAGTGGCGGGCATGCGCGCGCTCTTCACTCTGCTCGGCGGCCTCATCGCCGTGGTGAGCAGCCTGCTGCTATGGCCGGTCTGGGAGCCGGATCAGGTCCGCCTGGAACTGCGAAAGGCGGTGAAGGCGCATGCCGATTTTGCGCGCACCGTGCTTTCGAACCGGGCGGAAGCCGAACGGAGCGGGGCCGCCGAAGCCGCGGCGCGGGCCAGCGGCCTCGCCCTCAACACCCTGGAAGCCGCCCTCTCCCGCGCCCTCCAGCAGCCCCGCGCCGGGCGCCACCCGCAGGTCCAGACCGCGATGGTCGCCGATGCGACCCTGCGCCGGATCGGCGCGCGCCTGTCCGCCCTGCGCTATGCCGCCGACCCCAGCACCGATGGGCCTGTCGGCTGCGCCTGGATCGCCTGGATCACCGAGACTCTCGCCCGTCTCGCCCAGGAGGGCGGCGCCCTGCCCTCCCATCCGGATCTGCCCCGCCCCGATTCTCTCGTCCGCCTCGTGACGCAGGTGGAGTTGCTCGCCGAGACCCTGCGGCCACCGCGTTCGCGTGCGGAGGCGCTTCCTCCGGTGCCTGCCGCCGCGCCGGGCAAAGGCTAGGTTTTTCCGCGGGCGCGGGGCTAAAGAGGTCCGCGTTGCGCGATCCCGTTTTCAGGCTGGGGTGATCCTTGGAAGACCTCCTCCACCGATGGCTGCAGGCGACCGGGTCGATCCGGGCCGAGGTGCTGGCCCTCCTCGGCATCGTGCTGGCGCTTCTCGTCACGGTCCATGCCCTGTTGCGCAAGCGCGAGATCGGAACCGCCATCGGCTGGATCGGCCTCGCCTGGCTGTCGCCGATCTTCGGGACGGCCCTCTACGCGATCTTCGGCGTGAACCGGGTCTCGCGCCGGGCGCGCCAGTTGCGGGTAAGGCCGTCGCAGCGGGCGAACGCCCCGGCCCTTCCCGATGCCACCGTGCCGGACGAACTCCGTCCCCTCGACCGCGCCGTCCGGCAGATCACCCAGCTACCCCTCCTCGGCGGCAACGCGTTCGAGGCCCTGCGCAACGGCGACGAGGCTTATCCGGCGATGCTGGCGGCGATCGAGGGCGCGCAACGGAGCGTCGCCCTGTCGAGCTACATCTTCCGCAACGACATCACCGGTGGCCGCTTTTTCGAGGCCATGCTGGCCGCCCGGCAACGGGGCGTCGAAGTGCGGGTGCTCATCGACGGGATCGGCAGCGGCTACTTCTTTCCCGCCATGGCGCGGCGCCTGCGCCGGGCGGGGGTGCCGGTCGGCCTGTTCATGCATTCCGCCCTGCCCTGGCGCATGCCGTTCCTGAACCTGCGCACCCACAAGAAGATCCTCATCGTCGATGGGCGCATCGCCTTCACGGGCGGCATCAACATCGCCGACGAAAACCTCGTGGCGACGTCGCCGCCCGACCCCGTGCGCGACAGTCACTTTCGCATCGAAGGTCCGGTGGTCGAACAGCTCTCCCAGGCCTTCGCCAGCGACTGGGCCTTCGTGATGGGGGAGGAGCTCGACGGTCCGCACTGGTTTCCCCCGCTGGGTGCGGCGGGCGAGATCGAGGCGCGCGTCGTCACCTCCGGCCCGGATGCCGATATCGAGAAGATCGAGTTCGCGGTGATGTCGGCGATCAGCTGCGCTCAGCACAGCATCCGGCTGGTGACCCCCTATTTCCTGCCGAGCGAGATTTTATCGACCACCCTCGCCCTCGCGGCGACCCGCGGCATCCGCGTCGACGTCATCATCCCCCGTGCGAGCAACCATCGTTTCGTCGATTGGGCGACGCGAGCGCATGTGGCGCCCCTGCTCGAGAGCGGTGTGCGGATCTGGCTCGACGAGCCGCCCTTCGACCATTCGAAGCTGCTGGTGGTGGATGGCGAGTGGAGTTTCGTCGGCAGTGCGAACTGGGACATGCGCAGCTTCCGACTGAACTTCGAGCTCAATGTCGAGGTCTATGACCGCGCCTTCGCTGACCGGCTCGACCGGTTCATGCGGACGAAGATGGAGGCGCGCCTGACGTCCGAAGAACTGGCGCGGCGGTCGCTTCCCGTCCGGCTGCGCGACGCAGCCGTGCGACTAATGCTGCCATACCTCTGATATCGTGCGCCGTCGGCTGCGCCGGGGCCGGGGCGAGGTGCACGACGATGGGCCGGTGATCGGAAGCGCCGCGCGGCAGCACCGTACGCCCGAGGCAGGCGAGGCCGCGTACGAGGCAGCGGTCGATGCGCAGGGGCACGAGGTCCACCATGGCATGCGTGGGAATGCGCGGCCCGGCATCGCGAAAACCCGGCAGCAGGGCCGGACCGATGAGATTGTAATCGCCGATCACCGCCGCGCGCGCCGGAAGGCTCTGCTCGATCCGCCGCAATTGCCGCCGGTTGAGCACCTGCCCATGCGAGAGATGGACATTGGCGACCCCGAAATCCCCCATGTCGAGAATCTGGCAGACGCGGTCGACCAAGGCGCCGGACGGCAGCTTGATGACGATCGGAGGCGCGGCCCAGGCCACCGGGCTCCACATGGCGAGGCCATGGATACGGCCGGGCAGCGGAGCCCAGGCATAGTCGCCCCCGAGCCGCTCTTTTATCGATGCGATCTCTTTCGTAGCCTCCTGCATCAGCAGGAGATCGGGCTGCTCGCGTAGGACGAGTTCGACGATGCTGTCGACCTTGGCACCCGTGCGCCGAAGCAGGTTCCAGCTCACGATCTTGCGGAAACGGCCGCGGTCCGGTGCGCTGAGGGCGCGCAGGTCGGCGCTGCGGGCGGATTCTGAGACGGCGTAGCGGCGGTCGTTCAGCATGCCGCCCCAGGGGAGCAGCCCGTGTCTCTTCAGTGGCACCCGCCCGCCTCCCGCTCTCGCCCGTCGCCGCGTCTCAACGCGCCTCGTGGTCCCGACGTTTCCCGTCCCGCTGCGTCTCGTGCCGGCGACCTCTGGCCGGCATCCGCCCGATCAGCGCTTCTTGCCGAGTTCGGCGGCGATGTCCTTGACCATATGGCCCGCTTTGCGGTGGGCGGCGATCAATTGATCGCGCGTAACGCCCCAGCGTTTCATCCAGTGCTCCACGGCCTGCCGCTCGGACAGATCGAGCCTGTCCTTGTCGATGAAGCCGCGCTTGTCCTTCAGTCCTGCCATGAATCTTGTCCCACCATGAATTCCACCTCGCGGAGAAAGCCCAACCGATGATGGACGGTTCTGCCCCGCAGGACAGGCTTCGTGAAGAGTGCCCCCGCACGCTTCCGAGCAATCGCCCGGGCAGACGACGATGAGCCACACTCATCGTCGTCTGGTGTTGCCTCAATCGCGGGCGGCGGCCTCCCGTCGCGGCTCGGGCCGGGGCCTGCTCACCGCGACCGTGTCACCGGAGCGGGTGATCTCGATGGAATCGGCCGTGGCACCGAGTTCCTGCGGCGTCGAGAGGGTCACGCTCTGGCCGGAAGCCAGGATCGTCTCGAACCGCACGGCGCGACTGGTTTCGGTGCGGGCCAGGGTCACGACGACCCGATAGCCCTTGGGTTCGGTGGTATAATAGGCCACGCCGGAGAGGTCGCCGAGGCTGACGCTGCCGCCACCCAAGGGCCTGATCGTCTCGGCGGAAGCTTGGCCGGCGAGAAGGACGCTGGTGATGAGGTTGCGAAAGGTCATGGTATCGGGACTCGCTCGTTGGGCGGGGCGCGGCGCGCCCTTGCTTCGAGACCGGATATGCTGTGCGCTGCAGCATGGATCAAAAAGATAGAATCGATAATGACTATTGATCACGTCGATCTGTCGCGCATCGATCTCAATCTCCTCGTGGCCCTCGATGCCTTGCTGGCGGAGCGCAGCGTCACCCGCGCCGCCGCCCGGATCGGCATCGGCCAATCGGCCATGAGCAGCAGCCTCGCCCGGCTCCGCACCACCTTCGGCGACGAACTCCTCACCCGGGCACCGGAGGGGATGCGCGCCACCCCTCGCGCCCTCGCCCTCGCCGAACCCGTCCGTACCCTGCTGCGCCAGATCCAGTCGCTGGTCCGGCGCGACGAGGCGTTCGATCCGCGCAGCGTAACGCGCACCTTCACCATCGGCCTGCCCGATTCGACCGAGGTGCTGCTCGGCCCGCGGCTCCTGGCCTATCTGCGGCGGCACGCACCGGGGATCAGCCTGCTCCTGCGCTCCATCGACCGTATCCGCATCCTGCAGGAACTCGATGCGGACAGGGTCGATCTCGGCATCGGCACGTTCAGCCACGGCCAGACCCACCACAAGCAGAGGCTGCTCTACCGGGACCGCTACGTCTGCCTGTTCAATGCCGACCTCGTCGGGCTCACTCCGCCGATCTCGCTGGACGATTACCTGCGCTTTCCCCACGTGCTCACCAGCCTGAAGGAAACGGCGCATGGCGTGGTGGACGACGCCCTCGCCCTCCTCGGCCTTCGCCGCGACCTTGCGGTGACGACGCCGCGCTTCCTCGCTGTGCCCTTCCTCGTGCGGAGCGCGCCCGTTCTCACCACCATGCAGGAGCGCCTCGCCACCCTCTTTGCCGGGACCCTCGGCCTCGCCGTCAGCCCGGCGCCGCTGGCCCTCGACGAGGTGGCGATCTCGATGCTGTGGCACGCCTCCTATGACGACGACCCGGCCCATCGCTGGCTGCGCCAGACGCTTCTCGCCCTTGCCGACGACGCGGCGCAGGTAATCTGAGACGCCGCGATTCGCCCGGCCCGGCATGCCGCCGGCCGCGAGCCGTCATAGCTCTGTCCGTCATCCGCCCCGGTGCCGCTTCCGGAGCGGATATCCTGCCCCCCGATGATCAAAAACTTGCCAATGCGCGCGGGCGCATGCTTTGGGGGGGGCCATCATGAGCCGCTCCACAGGAGCGGGGCTCCGGGAAAGAGACTGCATGGGTTTGGTAGCAGGAGGGGCAGCCGACGTCCTGGGAGGCTTCGGCGCGTGGCGCATGTGGTGGATGCTGGCCAAGAACGACGTGATCCGTCGGTACCGGCGCTCGCGCGTCGGCCAGTTGTGGCTGACCCTCAGCATGGCCGTGATGATCTTCGGCATGGGCGGGATCTACGCCTCGCTGTTCGGCACCTCCATGGCCGAGTATCTGCCGCATCTCGGCACCGGCCTCGTCCTCTGGGGATTGATTTCACAGATCATCATCGAGAGCTGCTCGAGCTTTACCGATAACGACAGCATCATCCGGCAGGTTGCGCTCCCGCGGTTCACCTATCTGCTACGGACGATCGCCCGGAATCTTTTCATCTTCGCCCATAACCTGATCATTCTACCGGTCCTGTTCCTCGTCACCGGCACGGCGATCGACTGGCACATCCTGTTGTTCGTTCCCGGCCTGCTGATGGTGCTCGCTAACCTAGCCTGGATCGGCTATCTGCTGGCGATCCTGTCGGCGCGCTTCCGCGACATTCCGCAGATCATCGCGAGCGTCGTACAAGTCGCGTTCTTCGTCTCGCCGGTCGTGTTCAAGCCTTCACAGTTGCGGGTCGACCATCCCGTGCTCATCCTGAATCCCTTTGCCAGCATGCTGGACGTGATGCGCGAGCCACTGCTAGGCCATCTGCCGGGCGCAACGTCCTATCTGATCCTGCTCAGCCTGCTGGTCACCGGGTGGCTGGTCGCCCTGGCATTCTCGGGCAAATATTCGCACCGCGTCGTGTACTGGCTCTGAGGGCAGGATGGCTCATATCGTCCTCGACAAGGCGAGCGTCGAGCTCGCTGTCTACAATTCGCGCGGTCGTGCCCTGAAGAGCGAGATCCTGCGTCGCACGGTCGGCGGAGGATTGCAGAATGACCGCGACAGCAGCGTCCAGGTGGTGAAGGCGCTCAACGCGGTCAGCTTCGTGGCACGCGATGGCGACCGGATCGGCCTCGTTGGCGGAAACGGCGCCGGCAAGACGACGCTTCTGCGGGTGCTCAGCCGGGTCTATCCGCCGACCTCGGGGACCGCCATGATCGATGGGCGCATCTCCTCCCTGATCGATCTGTCCATGGGCATGGACGGCGATGCCACGGGCTACGACAACATCGAGATGCGGAGCATCATGCTGGGGCTGAGCCACAAACAGGCCCAGGCGATCGTCCCCGACGTTGAGGAATTCAGCCAACTCGGGGAGTTCCTCTCGTTGCCGATCCGCACCTATTCCAGCGGCATGATGCTGCGGCTGGCCTTCGCCGTCAGCACGGCCGTCCACCCCGACATCCTGATCCTCGACGAAGTGATCGGCGTCGGCGACGCCGCCTTCGCGGAACGCGCCGAGAAGCGGCTGCACGGCATGATCCAGAAGGCCAGCATCATGTTCCTCGCCTCCCACGACAACAGCTCAATCAAGCGCTTCTGCAACCGCACGCTCTGGATGAAGGGCGGTACGTTGATGATGGACGGAGCGCCGGACGAGGTGTTAGCGGCGTATGCAGGGGATTAAGCTCAGGACGATCTTAAGTAAAAATTTGAAAAGTCGACATCAATTGTTTGTTTTCGGTCTATAATTTTGGTAAAAATTGATCATTTAGTTCGCCTTTGGCGCTTTTATTTCGTTTCTAGCATCTATTTGTTGAGAATACGAAGCATCATTAATTATCTAGAGGATCAAGAAATGAATTAATTCGTGACGAAGTCCGTAGATGATTCAGATTGTAATTAATCAGGATTCTTGCCTGAAATTGCGTAACTGATAGGCTTGGTGAATCGTAGTCATGCTCGTCTTTAGCATGGCATTCTACTGCTGATAATTGCATTTTCACTCGCATATTCCTCGATGATGAGGTGCTATCGAAACGGACTTCTAGCTTGGGAAACGCTGACATGTTTACTTGCTATGCGCAGAATTTTGAGGATGTCCTTTTGTGGCGGGCATTGAAGGACATTCCAAATGGTTTTTATGTCGACATCGGCGCTCAGGATCCTCACATCGATTCTGTCAGCCGCGGCTTCTACGAGAATGGCTGGCGTGGCTTCAGCATTGAGCCGACGCAAGCCTATGCCGACAAGTTACGCGCAGACCGCCCCGACGAACGGATCATTCAGGCCGCCATCGGAACGGGAGATCAAGATCTTACTTTCTTCGAGTTTCCCGAGACTGGTCTGAGTACTGCGGATGCAACGGTTGCGGCGGCGCATAAGGCCAAGGGATACCATTGCGTCGAGACGGTCGTTCCCGTGCTGTCGCTCGATCGGGTCTTGAGGGATGCCTGTCGTGTCGATATCCACTGGTTGAAGATCGATGTTGAAGGATTCGAGGCCAGCGTTTTAGAAAGCTGGGGCGATTGTGACATCCGGCCCTGGATCGTCGTGATCGAGAGTATGGAGCCGCTGGCACAAACTCCGGTTCATCATGTCTGGGAGTCGGAGTTGCTGCAACGAGGTTATCAGTACGCCTATTTCGACGGACTCAACCGATATTATTTATCTGAGACGCATATAGATCTGGCTGTGTTCTTTGGGCCAGGCGCAAACATTTTCGATCGATTCGAAATAAGTCTTCTTGGGCGCGCTCCTGGCGCAGCCCGACTTCGTGAAGCATTCTTGAATACCAAATCTTATCCCGGGGCCTCGCAAAAGGAATTTGATCAGATTTCTGCGCAGCGCGATCTCCTATTGCTGGAGCGTGACCGACTTGCGAATGACCGCGAGGCGCTCGTATCTGAGTGCGATAGAATGCGCCGTCAATTAACCGCGATGGTGGACCATGCAATTTCAGCGCAAAATATTGAACGCTTGCTCTCCGCGACGCGTGCAAGCACATCCTGGCGTGTTACGGCGCCTTTGCGTGTCGCTAAACGTGCAACACAGGGAGACTTCACATCCTTTAGTCGATTTGCAAATCGTCCAAGCAAAATTATCGGATTGAAGCGGCGAGCTCGCTCCGTGCTTGCCAGGGCATCCTCATTCTTGCGCGAACGACCGTCTCTAAGGCGAGCGGCGTTTACTTTGCTCGACTTCATCCCACCTCTCCGGGACAGATTGCTTATAGCGCTGCAACACGAACGGGCCGAGCGCGCGATCGTTAAGAGGCTAGCCTATACCAATTACGCGTTGTCCGTCGAACCTGAGCGCCTTACCGAATGGCACGCCTTGATCGATGCACTGCCTTCCAACGGAAAAGTTTCATGAAAGTGTGGTTCGACGGTCAGTGCCTGCAGACTGGGAGCCGGCTTCGGGGTATCGGCCGCTATGCGCAGGAATTGCTTCGCGCATTGTCGCAGCGTGACAATATCGAGTTGTCGATATCGTTCAATGCTTCGATGCCCGATGAAGCATTGGCTGCACGTGGTGCTGTTTCCGCATGGATCGCGCCGCGAGACATCCATATGTGGGAGAGCCCGCGCGAAGGGGGCGAGGCAGTCTTCGGCCATACCCCTGCACGTCGGTTGGGACAGATTGCACTCGCCCATCACGTCGCCTGCCTGGGCGTGGATGTTGCTGTCTCTACGAGTCCGTTCGAAGGTCAAGGCGATGTGGCAATGCCGCTCGAACCTAGTCGGCTTCTTGGGTGCCCGCTCGCGTCGATTTTCTACGACGCGATTCCATACCGCTACCCTGATCGATATCTCAACGATGCTGGTTTACGGGCGAGCTACAATCGTAGACTGAAAATTCTTGAGCAATACGATCTAAATCTCTGTATCTCGGAGTATTCCACGCGGGAAGCGGTTGCGATCGCCGGAGAAGGAAATCACGTCAATATCGGCGCTGGCGTGTCAGCAGATTTCCTTCATTTACTTGATATGCCGTCGATGCAAACGCCACCTGGGCCTTATGTGCTTTATGTCGGCGGTCTTGATTGGCGAAAAAATGTCGTAGCCGTAATAGAAGCCTTTGCCCGTCTCGACAGCACATTGCGTTTTACGACTCGTTTCGTCCTAGCGGGTGATCACCCACAGGAACTGCTGCAGAACATTATTCGCCGATGGCAGGAGCTTGGATTGCCATCCAACATGCTCGTCCTTCGCGCGCATGTCTCGGATTTGGAGCTTGTCTCGTTGTATAGGGCCGCCGCTGTGGTCGTGCAGCCGTCTCATCTCGAGGGGTTTGGCCTTACCGCCCTCGAAGCAATGCGTTGCGGCGCTCCGGTCATTGTCGCGGATCGGGGTGCTGCGCCTGAAGTCGTCCAGGACCCGGACTTGATGTTCGATCCGGACGATCATGACCGCCTTTCGAACTTGATCGCTAGAATGATCGAGGATTCCGGCTTCGCTCGCGCCGTCACCGTGGCCGGGCGTTTCAGGGCTGAGACCTTTACTTGGGAACGATCGGCGCAACGAGCGCACGCCGCTCTCGCAGGGGTCGTGACTGCCAAGCACGCTATGCCCCCGTCGTTGGAAGCACGCCGCCGCGCTGCTCTGGCCATTATTCGAGAAGAATGTCTGCAATCCGCGAACATTGCCCAGATTCTTGCGCGCGCTGAACCCATTGCCTCTTTGCCTCCAAGGCTTCTCATCGATTGTACCGCGACTTTGGCCAACGATGGCGGCACGGGCATCCAGCGGGTTACTCGGGAAATCAGTCAGCGGATGAGTGCAACCGCGGGGGCCGTGATACTTTTCGGAGACGATGATATCTCCTTGCAACCGGCCTCCTGGGTAGGGATTAAGCCAACTAAGCCGATCGAGCCGATCGTTGATCAACAATTTTTCATCAGACCCGACGATACAGTCTTCATGTTAGATAGTTCATGGTTGTTTCACGAAGCCCATCGCCTCCAACTCATTCCTGCGCGTTTGCGCGGGGCAAATGTTGTCTCGATGTTGCATGACCTTGTTCCGCTGTTCTACCCGGCTTTCTGTGAAGATTTTTTGCCAAGCATCTTCAAAAACTGGCTTGCTTCAGCCCTTGCATACTCAACAGGATTCATTTGCAATTCTCGCACTACAGCTAGGGAGTTTTTTTCTCTTCTAGAGGCATTAAACTTTCCTAGGCCAGTGAAAATCGGTTATTTTATGCTCGGTGCCGATCTTAAGACGGTGGATCGACCCTCACATTCGCGATCATCCGACCAGGGGCTCCGCTTTCTAATGGTGGGGACGATCGAGCCGCGGAAAGGCTATGACGTTGCCTTAAAAGGGTTTGAATCGCTTTGGGCGGACGGTGTTCATACTGAACTAGTTATCATAGGGCGAGCCGGATGGAGCACCGAGCTGCTTATTGAGCGCATACGAACCCATCCGGAATATGGGCGGCGGCTTCATTTGCGTCAGGGTATTTCAGACGTCGAACTGATCGAGGCTTATGCCGATGCCGACGCGCTGATCGCGGCTTCGTATACCGAGGGCTTCGGATTGCCGGTAGTCGAGGCCCGGCATTTCGGCAAGCCGGTAATCGCTGCCGATATTCCTGTTTTTCACGAGGTAACGGAAGGCACGGAGAACGTCCTGTTCTTTACCCCCGGTGACGCCTCCTCCCTTGCGAATGTGGTTCGCCGGTTCATTCGCGGCGAGCGACGTACATCTGCTGAAGACAGCACAAGTTTCACATGGCCGGACTGGGACGAGTCGGCACGGCTCGCCTTGCGGGTCGTGAGAGATGGCAAATGGCAAATGGAGTATCGTCCCAAAGACGGACACCCCTATGCATCTGCATATGATATCGGTGAAACTCGGATGTTGCGGCTACTTGAGCCGGGAGAAAGGGCTCATAGTATCCAAGTAATATCCATCGAACTATTCGGAAATAGTAGAGCTAGAATTCGGGTGCGGGTGACTAATCTTTCTGGGGTCGCGTGGTCGAGCAATCTCGATGACGAGCAGAGGCTCGGCTTCGCTCTAACGGTGCGATCGCTTACCGTTATTGGGGCACCGATTGGTGACGTGGCTCGTGCGACAATTCCGTTCATCCTACCCTCCGACCGCGACATCATTCTTGCTGTTACTATCCCCGCCGGAAGCGCCCTAGTGGAGTTGGAAGCAACTCAAGATGGTAAGGGCTGGGGTGATGTCCTGCGCGTACCGATCTTGTGAACAAGCGCCTCTACGTTGGATCATATTCAGGCCAAGATTTTACATTGCATTGCGCTTGGGCACTGGGAGGCGGCGTAAGTCAGTTCAGACTGGGAGTTTGAGAGGCTGCGCTCAGAGTGACTCCCGGTCTGTCCGTCGCCAAGTAACGAATGAGGGGCATCGGGGACGGAGCGCACCCGGCGGTTCTTGGTGTTTGCGCCTTAGGGAAGAAATGTTCGCTCATGCCAGCCATCTTTAACGGCCTGTTGGTGGCTGTCATTGCGCCTCAGAGCAGCGCGTATCTATCCAGCCTTATCGCGACGATCGATGCGCCTAGCGGGCAGATTCTGGTTTTTGGTGGCTCGGCCGGTGACGACATGACCCGGCTTTGCCGCACCCTCAACATCGAATTCTTTCCCGTTGATGAAGACCTTTCCTTCAATCAGTTGTGGACGCAAACGCATCGGGTTGCACGATCCAGATCCGCGGCCTTCCTTCTCCTCATCGATGGCAGCGCGGAGAGTGTGCCCCCCCTGGTGAGCGTACTACTCTCAGAAATGCAGGCGGATCCGGGCTTGGCGATCGTGTCGCCCGCCCTTACTCTAACCGACCAAAACGGTAGCAGGATCGAGGCGCAACGCTCGGGTTGGGATCTCCGCCACAACCGGTTGGGTCCCGACCCGAAGGTGCTCGATCCCACCCCGAATCGTCTGGAGGCAGATTACTGTCTCCTTTCCTGCGCTCTCCTGCGCATGTCCGCCATTGATGACCTCGACGCCAGCGCTCTGCAGCAGGATCTGGTCGGATTCAGTGCTGGGCTGGGCCTTCGATTACGGGATGCGGGGTATGCCTGCGCTTCCCTACCAAAGGTCAGCATCACCCTGACGAAGCCTGTAGTAACTTCAAGCCTTACCACCGGGCTCGACGGTATACGATCTTTATCGACGCATGGCGTGCGTCTAAACAGTCCTCATCTAAACGACACCAGTTCCTGGGGGCGCGTGAAGCGCAACCTTCGCGAGGAACTCGATCGTTGCGGTATCCTCGACATGCGTGCGCCGCGTTTGTCCTTTGCCCACCCTGGCTTGCGTCCCTTCGACTATTTGTATTCTGTGTGGGAGACGGACAGGTTGCCGTCCAACTGGGTTGGATTCGAAGGGCGCTACAGAGCGGTTTTCGTCGCCTCCGCTTGGAATGCCGAGGTTTTCCGCTCCGGCGGCTTCAGTAACGTCCGGCACGTTCCTCTGGGTGTTGACACGGATCTGTTCCATCCGTGGGGCACCCCGCATCGCGCCTACGACGAGACGACCTTCCTCTGGTTTGCTCACAATCAGCACCGCAAGGGCCTTGATGTATGTCTTGAAGCTTGGCGGCTGTTTCGGCTAGAGCGGCCATTGACCCGTTTGATCGTAATGGGAACGGCGCTCAAAGGGGCCTTCTGCGGGAGTGCCGCGGCCCCGATTCGTCGTGGTCCTTTTGCCATCGAGGAGCGGTCGCAAGACGGAATCAGTGTATGGGAGATCGTCGGCTCGCTGAGCGATGGTGACATCGCGGCGATCTACCGTGGTGTCGACGTAGTGCTATCGACCGCTCGGAGCGAGGGATTCGGATTTGTAACGGCCGAGTCCCTGGCATGCGGCACAACTTCGATTTTTGCCAATTATGGCGCTTCGAGAGAGTTCGTCTATCCGAGTGCACTTTTCTTTGAAGGACGGAAGGCGCCAGCCGATTACTCCGATATGGGGTTCGCCGATGTCGGGCATTGGTGGGAGCCGAATGTTGGAGATCTCGTCGCGCGCATGCGCGAGGCCTACGACCTCGGCGATCAGGGCCGGAAAGAAGTCGGATTAGCTGGAATGCGCCTGATTCGTCGCAGTTTTACATGGCGCAATACGGCATTGGCACTGCGCAAAGGTCTTACGGACGTCGAGACGAACGAGGGCGTCTGGAGATTCCATCGGGCCAAGCCCGATGGAGGTAGGCATCGCCCGCAAACGCGAGTGACATTGCTCGAAGATGCAGGGCGCGAGGCATGGTTCGGTGCCGCCAATAGGGTTACCATAGCAACCCGATCGTTCCGGACGACATGGTCTGCTAACGGTTTCGCGGCGGCGGCGCGAGTCCTTGCCAGACAACTGGCCACATTTCTCAAGAAACGCTATCGAAAGCTATGACAGATTACCAAAACGACCTGTCATGATCGTTTTCCACCCTTAGGGCCGGCGCGCAGTCTCGTCCCGCCAGTAGGACAGGACGTCTGATAGCGTTTTCCGAAGCGGAATCGTCGGTGACCATCCTAATAAATGAAGTGCCGCTGAGGGGTCGCCTACTGACCGACTGATCTCTAAGGGCCGCATCCGTGCCGGATCCTGCTCAACCACAATTTCCGCAGAGCTCATAGATACGAGAATTTTTAGAATTTCCGAGATCTTGATTCCAACTCCGCTCGCAAGGTTGATGGCCCGGCCCTTAAGCGTAGAATCCTCAACCTTTGCCACCATAACGTAGGCCCTTACCACGTCTCTTACGTCTAGGAAGTCCCGTTCCGCGAGGAGGTTACCAACCTTCATGACCGGTTGTTGTAGGCCCTGTTCTATACGGGCGATCTGTCGCGCGAACGACGAAACTACATAAGCATCGGTCTGACCCGGGCCTGTATGGTTAAAGGGTCGCATGCGGACGACATCGAGCCCCTCGCCACTGAGTTGCGCTAGCAGGATGTCGGCGGATGCCTTTGTGACACCGTAGGCGGAAGTCGGTTCCAATGGCACGTCCTCGCAGACAGCCGTGACCGAGCGGTTGAAGCTGCGTCCATAGACTTCCGAGCTTCCAGCAAAAACGAGACGGGTCTGCGGAGAGTGCGCGAGAATGGCTTGGGCGAGATTCAAGGTTCCAAGAAGGTTGACGTCAAACGCCGTCCGGATGTCGTCCTTCGCTCTCGCCGGGGCGGCGATTGCCGCCAGATGTACGACTGCGTGCGGTTTGAGTCGTGCAACCGCATCATTGACCTGAGCTACATCTCGCATGTCGCCATGGCCGCCCTCAAAGAAGGTGACCCCACAAGTGGCATCAGCTTCATCGAGATGGCGCAACATCCACTGTCCGACGAAGCCGGATGAACCTGTTACGGCAATGATCCGCGTCATTGGGCCGAGCGCTCCGGACAGCAGATGGTCCGGAGACCGGGATTCATGTCCGGCGTGAACGAAACGTGAGAGCGCATTATGATTTCAGCGCCGGATGCGTGCCATGTCTGCATCGACCATCTCCACGATCATCTCTTCCAACGTCGTCTTCGCCTTCCAGCCGAGCTTGGCCTGAGCTTTTGCGGGCTGGCCGAGGAGGATGTCGACTTCGGCTGGCCGATAGAGCGCCGGGTCGATCACGAGATAATCGTTCATGGAGAGACCGGCATGCTCGAAGGCGATCCGACACATGTCACGGACCGTCACCGTCCGGCCTGTGGCGACGACGTAGTCGTCGGCGACGTCCTGTTGCAGCATCAGCCACATGGCTTCGACATAGTCGCGCGAATGCCCCCAATCGCGCTGGGCATCGATGTTTCCGAGCCGGAGTTCGTTCTGGAGGCCGAGTTTGATCCGCGCGACGCCGTCGGTGACCTTGCGGGTGACGAACTCGATGCCCCGCAGGGGGGATTCGTGGTTGAACAGGATGCCGCTCGACGCATGCAGACCGAAGCTCTCGCGATAGTTCACCGTGATCCAATGACCGTAGAGCTTGGCCACCGCATAGGGCGAGCGGGGGTAGAATGGCGTCGTCTCCGACTGCATCTCCTGCTGGACCAGGCCATACATCTCAGAGGACGAGGCTTGGTAGAAACGGGCGTCCGGGCATTGCAGGCGGCAGGCTTCCAGTACGTTTCCGACACCCAGGCCCGTGACGGCCCCCGTCAGGAGGGGCTGCTGCCACGACGACTTCACGAACGACTGCGCGGCCAGATTATAGATCTCGTCTGGACGAACCTCCTGCACCGTCCGCAGGATCGCCGAGAGATCGAGCAGGTCGCCGTCGATGAGGCGAATGTCCTTCTCGATGCCGAGCCATTTCAGGCGTACATCGTTCACCTCCGCCGTGCTGGAGCGGCGGACGAGCCCCGAGACCTCGTATCCTTTGTCCAGAAGGAGTTTGGACAGGTACGCACCGTCCTGGCCGGTGATGCCGGTGATGAGGGCCTTCTTCGCCATAATCGTGCAGATCCCAGAACGGCGCGGTCACAAACCGCAACGGGTGAATGAGGTTTTCAATGACGCGGCGTTGTACGGATCGCCGTTACGCAAGGCAAATTCTCCGCACCCTCAACGTCCAGCATTTGGTTCTCAACTTGGCCGGCATTTGCTGTCGCATGAACCGAATCTAATTCTAAACATACCCCTGTTTCTAAGCAATCGCCATTGCTGCGCGACAAGTTCTAGCACAGACAAAAGCATATTTTGCAGCATGTGGTTAGATGCGAAGATAAGGAGTAGGTGTAAATAAGTGCATCAGTGATTTTCTATGCCATGATTATGTTTAGCTGAATTTTCAGATATTAGATTGACGGCACTTCTAAGCAACCAACGCCTATCGCAAGGTGGTTCTCATTTATTCAGAACTTTATCGTCTAAACGCATACGGTTTAGCGGCGGGCGCGATCTACATTCTCGCTATACCAATTGTAGGTCTCTGTTAAACCGCTTTCCAAGTCATACTTGGGAGAAAATCCAAGCGACTGAAGTTTTGAGGTATCATAGCTCCTCAATTTTTGGCCGTCCGGCTTTGAGCGATCCCAATCCAAAGCCTCCTCAAGTCCGGAAATACGTTTTAGCAAATTAGCTGTTTCTAAAATTGATATCGCGTTCCCCGAGGCCATATTAATAGCACCGCTAAAGTTTTCGCCTATGAGACGCATGGCTCGCGCTGCATCTTTTGTATATAAAAAATCGCGCTCGGGTGTGCCTGTTCCCCAAATAGTAATATTCTTCTGCTCTTTTACCGCACGATGGAACTTCGAGATCAAAGACGGTAGAACATGACCATTTTTCTCATCAAATTTATCATTTGGTCCGAACAAGTTGGTTGAAATGCAGAAGGCAAAATCCATTCCGTACTGGTCGCGATAAGCTTCCATTTGTGCGAGCATAGCCCGCTTAGCATGAGCATAGCCTGCTTCCGAGCTATGCGGCGCGCCAAACCAAACGCTTTCCTCCCTCATCGGCAGCGGGACTACGTCAGAATATACTGCAGTTGAGCCCATGCCGACCACTTTTGCTACGCCCGCTAAGCGTGATGCTTCTATGACGTTTGTGTTGATTCTAATATTATCGAAATAAGCTTGCCCTTGAGCTTTCATGTTTCCCATGATTCCCGCGACTCGGGCCGCAAGATGATAGACAATATCAGGAGATGTTTTCTTCAATAAACGACACGTGGCTTCAAAATCAGTCAGGTCCGCGTCATCGCTGTTGACGCCAATCACAGTCTTACCAGAATTCTGCGATAGCTCATCAATCAATGCCGTTCCCATAAGGCCGCCGGCGCCAGTTACGAGGATACGGTTTGTGTTCGCCATTTGAGCCATCCTTCTCCTTGGAAAATCTATTTACAGCGTATCATGAGTGGTTGAGCAGAACACCATTTCTGTATCAGGGTTCATGTAGGAGACCGCAGTAGATACATTGCTTACGACATGTAGAAGAACATTACAGCGAGCCATGCAATAGGCATCACGGATAACTTCCCATGCCATATCCGTTGTCCACTGGTCTCTCGATGCTGCTACCAGATGTTGCAGTTGATAGCCCTCTTGGTTCCTCTCCGCGTCAGAAAGCTTTTCAAAAGCTGCATCCTCGCTGGCTCTAGTTCGCCGGACATCTTCGAAATAGGCGACACGGTCGCCAAATTCTTCTTGAAACGATCTCACCACTTTTTCCTGATCAGTGGCTAGGAATACACCCCAATCAGGATCGGCCACTTGAATGCCTCGTTGCGCCAATAGCTCGTAAATCTGCCGGATATACTTCTCTGTGCCGGCAATAACATGGTCGGGTTGTTCGACTGTATGGCTCGGATGTCTGACGTGGGCAGCGATCATGAACGTCGAACTCATCCTATCCCTAGCGAAGCAATCGATCTCAGCCTGTAAATGAGGAAGCAGATGGATATAACGGTTGAAAACCGTATGGTATTGTTTGCGCCAAGCCAAAAAGTCGCGACTACGATACAGTTTATGGGCGTGAACATAAGTCATAAATGGCTCTTTGGAATAGTCGCCTCCAAAAAGGGGGTCGCCGCTACCCTGATAAAGAATTGCCCGGTCGTTCATCTGCTCAGCCGTTAGACCATGTAAAGGCTCAAAAAGTCGGGTCCATATGTTGCCGTCTCCTGGCCTGCCATAGCAAAAGCTCATGATGCGAGTGCCCTGCAATCGCTCTATCAGACGATCTACGTCCCAATCGGGCAAAGTACAATGGCAACGATCCTCGTGAATATCCCAGGTTAAATGATTCATGAAGGCATTAAAAATTGAGAACAGACCGCCATCGTGCGCGGCTATAACCTTTCGCCGTTTGTGGCTCAGGGAATTTGCCCTTGGTCCAAGACGCTCAAGGACAACAGATTTAACATCGTCTGGGATATCAATTAGACGCGAATGAGATTTGTAATGTCTAAAATGTCCAATGGTTGGATCGACAAGCATAGCAAATGGTGTAGTAAGAGCAGTGAACGTAAATATATGGGCGCGACGGCGACGCTCTATAATTGTTTTCTTGTAATTGTCTGATCGCACAAAATCGAAAGCATGTTTCAGTGCGGTTTTTGTACTAGAAACACGTATAGCTTTTTGCCGGCCAAACACACCGTTGTCGATCTCCGGATAACGCGCCGGGAAACTTACGTCCCCATCAATTGTAAATACGCCAGGCAAATCGATGAGATCTTTATGTGCGCCGACATCAGAGAGGATAAGACTTTTGCCGTAAGCGAGTGCTTCACGTGCTCCGATTGAGTATCCCTCTCCTCGTGAGCAATTCACGAATACATCAAACGTCGAGATCAGGTTGTTCTTATCTTGATGACTGAGCGATCCATGAGTGATTATGATGTTGTTAATGCCGCTTTGTGCTACCATGCGGCGGATATCTTGAAGTCCTTCTCCAAAACTAAGGTTGGAATGAAGGATAAGCTCTGCTTCGTCCTGTCTGTTGCTGTAATTTTCGATAAAAGCTCTGACAAGCGTTTGTACCCCCTTGCGGGGATGGAATGCAACTATAGAGCCAAATCTGATCTTGTCGTTTTCTACTCCGTCTAATCCCTTCGCTAGAAGGGATTCTATGTCCAAGGGAATCGGCAGGGTCGCAATTGGTGTCTCGACCTGCGAGTCAATCGCTACATTTATCATTTCGGGACTTGAGGCAATAATCAAATCAAAATGCTGGTTTAATAGTTGGGTCCAGCGCGGAGGAAGCTGGTCTGAGTCGTAGCAAAGATAGGCATATTTTAAGCTACCAGCGGGCATAAGTGTATAGTTATAATCATGCACGCCGTTCCATAGGACATCGCAGAAGAAAGAAACTTTTATGCCGTCCGTGGCTTTGCAAACAGGTATTCTCCTGCCGTTCGGCAAGACAATAAACGGTTGCGCTCGTAGTTCTGGTTCGGTAGGCAGGATGCAGGTTGCAAAGCTTCGAGACAACACCTCTGCCACGCCGTAAGTGATCATTCCAATTCCGGTCGAGAAATTGCATCGACCGACTACGCAAACTTGTGCGTCCGTATTTGTAAGGTGTACCATGGCTTAACGCGCTCTTCCTAATAGACGCATCAACCGTCTCATGGGGCCAGTTATCTTCCAAGATGTGCTAGACCATATTGCTTGTACTTGCTGGCTTAATGCTATTGTTTGCTGTTCTGTCTCTTGAACTTTGCGATCAAGCTGTTCTAGTAGGATTTGCCTTTCTTGGGCTAAATATGCAAGATGCCGGTTAGTTTCGTACATTTCTTGCATCCAGCCATCACGTTCGGCCGTTAGGCATTCATTCTGGTCAGTCAAAATCGATATGCGCTTGCGCAGATCTGAAGTCTCGTTCTCTTGATCTGAAGAATTCATATTTGCTTTCTCGTAGTCAGCCAGCGCCCTATTGAGGACAAATCTGTTTTGGTCTCGTTCTGCAAGACAGGCATCTCTTTCCTTTTGCAGCGCATAATTATCGTGCTGTAGGTTCACGACGACTTCTGTGTGAGTTCGCTCAATCTCTTTAAGCTGCATCTTCGTCGCTTCTTCGCTGCGGACATACCCATCGCGAACATTCGGGGGGGCTTCGAAGGCTTTGTCGAGGCGTGAGCCTTGTTCGTTCGCAACGTAAAAGCGATTCAGACCATCAAAATATACAAAATGGTAGCCTGATTCTATTAAGATACTTTCCCAAGTCGAGTGGCTTGGGAGTAAATTTGTTGGGTTTAAAGCTTCAACTACAACGATCCAAGGGCGCCATTTTGTGAAATCAGTATGTTTTAGTACGAGATACTCAGCACCCTCGACGTCTATCTTTAAAAAATGGATTTCTAATTCTGCGTGTTTAGTGAGAATGCTACTCAACGGTTCACTGCGGACAGACACCGCACTTAATGCTCTGCCTGAATCTGTCAGTTCGGCTATGATTGTACCGACTGTGCTTGAAATTCTGTCATCTTCTTCGGCAATGTATAGAGTGCCTGTTCCAGTATTTTCGCCGACTATAAGGTTTAGATTTATGTCCCTGGGGCGGCTCGTTTGCAAGCATGCGTGCAAACGTGGATTGGCTTCGACATTTATCCCCCGCCAACCACGGTCGTAAAAAGCCAAGGTGACCGAGTCTCGCGTTGGATCGCCCGCACCTAAGTCAACGTAGAAGCCAGCCTCTCCTTCGGGAATTGCCGAGCCAAGCGCGCGCCATAACATGACGTCTTCGCAGTTCTGTGCATATGATATGAAGTAGGCCACAGGCACCGTTCCCTAAAGGTCGACCGGATCCATTCAGTACAATTATTATGTTTGATAAATCATTGAGTGAACTTATCTGATATTTTAAGCATTCCGCTAATCCTCGATTGTATGGGGTTGTTCTCTTAGATTGTACTAACGATGGATGGCGATCAGGTATTCCGCATGCTTAAAAAATTCGGAATACATTGTAATTGGCATTATGATTTCAGCGCCGGATGCGTGCCATGTCTGCATCGACCATCTCCACGATCATCTCTTCCAACGTCGTCTTCGCCTTCCAGCCGAGCTTGGCCTGAGCTTTTGCGGGCTGGCCGAGGAGGATGTCGACTTCGGCTGGCCGATAGAGCGCCGGGTCGATCACGAGATAATCGTTCATGGAGAGACCGGCATGCTCGAAGGCGATCCGACACATGTCACGGACCGTCACCGTCCGGCCTGTGGCGACGACGTAGTCGTCGGCGACGTCCTGTTGCAGCATCAGCCACATGGCTTCGACATAGTCGCGCGAATGCCCCCAATCGCGCTGGGCATCGATGTTTCCGAGCCGGAGTTCGTTCTGGAGGCCGAGTTTGATCCGCGCGACGCCGTCGGTGACCTTGCGGGTGACGAACTCGATGCCCCGCAGGGGGGATTCGTGGTTGAACAGGATGCCGCTCGACGCATGCAGACCGAAGCTCTCGCGATAGTTCACCGTGATCCAATGACCGTAGAGCTTGGCCACCGCATAGGGCGAGCGGGGGTAGAATGGCGTCGTCTCCGACTGCATCTCCTGCTGGACCAGGCCATACATCTCAGAGGACGAGGCTTGGTAGAAACGGGCGTCCGGGCATTGCAGGCGGCAGGCTTCCAGTACGTTTCCGACACCCAGGCCCGTGACGGCCCCCGTCAGGAGGGGCTGCTGCCACGACGACTTCACGAACGACTGCGCGGCCAGATTATAGATCTCGTCTGGACGAACCTCCTGCACCGTCCGCAGGATCGCCGAGAGATCGAGCAGGTCGCCGTCGATGAGGCGAATGTCCTTCTCGATGCCGAGCCATTTCAGGCGTACATCGTTCACCTCCGCCGTGCTGGAGCGGCGGACGAGCCCCGAGACCTCGTATCCTTTGTCCAGAAGGAGTTTGGACAGGTACGCACCGTCCTGGCCGGTGATGCCGGTGATGAGGGCCTTCTTCGCCATAATCGTGCAGATCCCAGAACGGCGCGGTCACAAACCGCAACGGGTGAATGAGGTTTTCAATGTCAGATGGATTTACGAGGTTGGTGCGTGCAACGCAATTGCATGTTACGGAGCATCGTTTCCAGAGTTCGCTGCGATTTCGACTTGATGGACCAGTGTTGGCGTATGATGAGGTATAGAGAATATCTTAAATTATCAATATATAGGGAGTTTTTGTCACAAAGCGCCGATGTTCTAGATTTTTATCAAGGTTTCCCGAGCACATTTTCTCTCAGTTCCAGCTTGCCGCGGGCCCCGTCGATAATACCATGCCAGAGAGCATTCCGTGTTTCCCTCGAGAAGCGGTTATGGACGAGATATGCGGCGATGCGCAGGGGAAGGGCGAGCAGGGTCTTGGCTTTGTGGGCGAGCGGCACGTGCGCCATGCGGAGCATCACCAGTTGATTGCGCAGGAAGGTATAGAGTCGCCGCGGCGGCTGGTCGGTGAGTAGCAGGCCGAAAGGGAGCCGGATCAGGCCTCGCCCGAGTTCATGTGCCATCAGGACATCGTCCGCCATCCAGATCGAGTAGCCGAGGTGATTCGCGCGCATGCACCACTCGATGTCGATGGCGTCGATGAAGAAGTCCGCGCGGAAGGGGCCGATCGGCAGCGCCGCCCGGCAATCCAAGAGGGAGCCTGAAGAGATGACGAACTGCACACGCGTGACATGCGCCTCGTCCTTATCGCTCGTCTCAACGGGGGGCGCCCTCAGAGGCTTGCCTGACCAATCCGTCGGTCGCGGGCCAACGATGGCGGGACGTTCGCCCGATGCGTACAGGCGTCCATGGAGTGCTGCGAGCCGTGGGATCGTGCCGTCTTCTGGCAGGCTATCCTGATCGAGAAGGAACAGGAAAGTGGCGCCCCGCTGGCGGGCATGATCCAGGAGCGCGTTATAGGCGATACCGAGACCGAGATTGACGCCGGGCCGCATGACGGACAGATCCGTGCCCTGCGCCGCCGCGCGGAGGGTTTCCTCGTCCTGCGGGGACAGAGCGGAATTCGCATAGATTACGATTTCTCGCACGTCGGGCGCGAGCACGCCGACGAGACGGAGAAGGTTCGCCTGGTCGGGGTGATAAATGACGATCCCGGCTATCGTCTGCGTTTGCGCGGACAAGGTGGCTTCCCGTTGCGGCACGTTAAGGCGGGACTGCCATTCCGGTGAGCGCCGCGCAAGCTGCGGACGTCGCGTTTCGGGAAACGGTTCGTCCGGGCGAATGAGGGAACCTGCCGCGAGCGAGCCCGTTATGGTTCAGCTAAGAGACTCTCCCTTCACCCGCCCGGCTCACGCCGCGGCGGGTTTTTCGTCGCAGGGTGACGGCGCAATCGATCCTCACCGCCGCTGCCGCGTTTCCCAGGTTCCAGCAACATCCGGGATGGGACACGAACCATGAGCGACGGCGCCACCGCAAGCGACAGCCCTTTCATCAAGGGGCGGAACGCCCGCCTCTATGGCAGGACACGCGAAAGCTGCCCCTATTCTGAGGGAAGCGACGATCACGCAGCCTGGATGCAGGCCTTCGACGAAGCTCCCGGTGGAGAAACCGAGACCGAAGCGGGTACCATTGATCCGCAGAACCCGACCTGACCGCCCGCGGTCCGGCAGGAAATGTCCGGCCGGTCTTCCCGTTTCGCTCGCCTCTTGCCTTGGTCCGGGCGGGACGGCGATCGGTCCGGCCTCGACCTTCCAAGCGCCGGAGCTCCCATGAACGGACGAGGCCCGAAAGGCAGTCACGGCGCCCGTGCCCTGTCTCAGCACATCCTGCCCGCTGCGGGAACGATGATCGGTGTCTGCACGACGCTGGTGGGATTGGTGAAGATCGCCGAGGCCCGGATCGGCCCGAGCCACGTGGACGAGGCCGTTTCGCTGACGGCGATCCTGTTCCTCGCCAGTGCGGCGGCTTCGTATCTCTCGATGCGCCTCGACGATGGCCGTCCCTTCGCTCTCCGATTGGAGCGGATTGCAGATATCTGCTTCGTCATCGGCCTCATCGGCCTGTCCACGATCACGCTCCTCTTTGCCTACGAGTCGATCTGAACCGATGCGAACCGTCTGCCCGCCTGAGGATGACCGCCGATGTTCGACGGGGACCTCTGGCCGCGGATCGAGGCGTGGCCCGCTCCTTCAGAGCCGACGCCGCGGCCGGCCGCGGCGTCGGAGTTGGGCCCCACCCTTTTATGAGGCCACGAGGGATCTGAGGGCGTCAGAGAGGTCGGACAGGCTGAGCTGGCCCTTTTGCAGCACTCGGTCGGCCTGGCCGGCGAGACGCCGGCGGTCGTCGGCGGTGACGTCCTTGGCGGTCAGAACGACGACGGGGATGTCGCGCCATTCCGGTTTCGCCCGGAGCGCGCGCAGGAAGCCGAACCCGTCCATCTCCGGCATCATCAGGTCGAGAAGGATCAGGCAGGGTTTCTTCACGGCCACCGCTTCCAGCCCGGCCCGGCCATGCTCGGCCGAGGTCACGCGCCAGCCCTCGCGGGTGAGCATCGCGGTCATCCGCTCGCGCACGTCGGCATCGTCATCGACGACGAGCACCGGCCCATCGGACGCCCCTGCCTTGAATCGCTCCATCGCCTCCTTCAGGTGCCCCCATTCGATGGGCTTGTGCAAGTAGTCGGTGGCGCCGAGGGAAAAGGCGAGGCTCTGTTCGTCGAGAACCGTCACCATGATCACCGGCGTCGCCCCGAGATCGGGGTCGGCGCGCAGGGCCCGCAGCACCGACCAGCCGTCCATGCGCGGCATGGTCACGTCGAGGAGGATCACGCGGGGCCGCAGGCTGCGCGCCAGCTCCAGCCCCTCGCGGCCGTCGGCCGCGCTCGCGACCCGGAAGCCCTCCTTCTCGAGGAAGCGGGTGAGCAGGTCCCGCGTGGCGGGGTCGTCGTCGATGATCAGAACCCGGTCGCCGGTCTTCGGCGTGGCTGCCGGCTGCGCCGGGGAACCGTCGGGGGCCTCTTCCCGAGCCTCGGTGGCGGTCTCCCGGTATTGCGCGGGGATCCGGATGGTGAAGGTGGTTCCCTCCCCTTCCCGGCTCGCCACGTCGATCTGTCCGCCGAGCATGGTGGCGAAGGCCCGCGTGATGGCGAGGCCGAGGCCGGTCCCGCCGAAGCGGCGCGTCGTCGAGGCATCCGCCTGGGTGAAGCGCTCGAAAAGCTTGGCTTGCTGCTCCGGGCTCATGCCGATGCCGGTATCCGTCACGCGGAAGACAAGCGAGGTGGACCCGGCGATGCCTTCCTGCACGGCCGAGAGGGTGATCTGCCCGTTCTCGGTGAATTTCGCCGCGTTGCTGAGGAGGTTGATCAAGCACTGGCGCAGCTTGGTCTGGTCGGTATGGGCGATGCCGAGATCGTCCGCGAGATCGAGGACGAGGGTATTGCCCTTCTTGGCCACGAGGGCGTCCACGGTGGAGGCCACCTCCCGCACCATCTCGCCCACGGGAAAGGCCTCGGCATAGATCTCCATCCGCTCGGCTTCGATCTTCGAGAGGTCGAGGACGTCGTTGATCAGGCCGAGGAGATGACGGGCATTCGACTCGATCTTGCGCATGTCGGCGAGCAGACTCTCCTGGCCGAGATCCTCCATCTCCTCCTGCAGCATCTCGGAATAGCCGATCACCGCCGAGAGCGGCGTGCGCAGCTCGTGGCTCATATTGGCCAGGAACTGGCTTTTCGCGCGGTTGGCTTCTTCCGCCGCTTCCTTGGCGGCTTCCAGCGCCTGCTCGGCCTCCTTGCGCGCGGTGATGTCGGTATGGGCGCCGACCCATTCGCGGACCGTCCCCGCCTCGTCGAGGATGGGGACGCCGCGCACGGCCATGTAGCGCCACACGCCGTCATGGCGGCGCAGGCGGTGCTCGATCTCGTAGAGGGTGACGTGGGTGACCGCATGATCCCAGGCGAGCTGCGTCTTCTCGCGATCGTCGGGGTGGATCGCCGCGAGGAAGCCGTGGCCGGCGGCCTCCTTCGGAGTCTGGCCGGTGAAGCGGGTCCATTCGGACGGCGCGACCGTGAAGCCGCCATCCGGCGGAGTCGCCCAGACGATGGAGGAGGTAGCCTCGGTGAGAGAGCGGAAGCGCTGCTCGCTCTGGCGCGTGCGCTCCTCGGTGAGCTTGCGCAGGGTCTCGTCGGTGACGACGAAACCGACGCCGTCCACCGTCCCGTCGGAGAGGCCCGCCGCGCCCGGCAGCGGATAGACGCTGATCTGGAGATGGCGGACGCCGCCCGGCGCACTCGGGGTCGGCACCGCGACGTCGATATCGGGCGTGATCAGGCCGTTGTCGCGCGCCGCCTCGAATTTCGGACGGAGCAGGTCTTCGAGTTCCGGGAGGGCGGCCCAGATCGGGCCGCCGAGGGACGCCTGGAATCCGCGCGCGTTCATCGTTTCCAGGGCGCGGTTCATATGGCGGATCGACAGGGTGTGGTCGAGGAAGCCGAGGCCCACGGGGGCGTTGGCCAGAACTCCGTCGAGCAAAGCCGTCATGCGCTGGCTGTCACGGCGGCGCAGCAGGGCGATGCGGCCGAGGAGCGCCATCGCAGCCAGGGCCGAGGCCGCGCAGACGAGGGACAGGATCAGCCCGCGCCAGAATTCCGTCGTCTCGGAGCGGGCGAGGCTGTCGCGGGCATGGTCCTGGCCGACCCGGGTGGCTTCGCGGATGCTGTCCATCATGCGCTTGCCCTCCCCGGTCCGGACGAGGGTCACGGCCGCTTCGAAGCCGCTGGCATCCCGCGCTTCCACCACCCGGCGGGCGAAATCCCGTTCACCCGTGATGAGGGTCCGCAATTCCTGGCGCCGGGCGGTTCCGGGATCGGCGGATTCCGATTCCAGCCGGTCGAGCTCGCCGATCTGTCCGTCGAGGGTGTCGAGCGCCCGTTTGTAGGGCGTGAGGTAGTTCGGCAGCCCCGTCAGGGTGTAGCCGCGCATGCCCGTCTCGAGGTCCTTCATGGTCGAGAGCAGGCGCTCGTTCAGCGTGATGATGTCGTGCTGGCGGGTGGCTTCCGTTCGGCTGCGCTCGGCGAACACGTAGTTGGCGAGGCCCGCGATGAGGGCGACCGCGAACAGGGCGAAGGCGACGGGTGATCCGGGGATCCCCTTCAGGGCGGTGGGAACCGTCTTGGGGCTGCGCCAGCGCCAGAGGCGACGGGAGGAGGTCGGGGTGCTCATCGGGGCGGCTCGCGGTGATGTCGATGACGGATCGGTGGTGTGCGGGGGACGGCGCGTCCGGCGAATGCCTATCGTCGCAGCCGGTTGCCCAGCACGAAGCCGAACAGGCCCATCAGGATGATCCCGGCGGCGCCTTCGATCCCGACGAGGAGGTTGGTGAACCTCCCGACCGGCTTGACGCCGATCTCGGGAGGGTTCGCCGTCATCATGTTGAGGGCGCTATAACTGAGGAGGTCGAGGGGATTGTACGTCGCGCTCCCGCTGCCGCCCTCGGGGATCAGCCCTCCGGCAATGCCGAACAGGGCGCCGAAGACGAAGATCAGGATTACGAAGGCACGGGCGATGCGCGACAGGCTCTCCCCATAATCGCACAGCCATTCCACGAACCGGTCGGCGACCCAGCGATATCCCGATTGCAGGACGGGCTTCCAGGTTTGGGGCGCCCGGGTCCGTCGGGCCCAGGCCGCCCGCGCCTCGGCACCGGCATGGAGCCGGCCCATGCGCCGGCCGCGCTTGTAGGCCCAGCTCGCCTCGTCATGGCTGCCGATGCTCTTCATGTTGTGCTCGATGGCGAGATAGCTCGCTTGCGCGGCCTCGTATTCGCCCGCGATCTCCTCACCGACCGCGCCGCCGAGTTGGTCCACCCGGAAGCGGACACCGGTAAGGAGCGCACCCGAGAACCGTGCATGATTCAGGCGGCACGACATCAGGTTGAGGCGCACGAGGTTGGTGTCGGACAGATCGGCCCCCGACAGGTCGGCCCCGTCGAGGGCGACGCCGGCGAGGCTGGCGCCGCGCAGGCGCGAGCCGGTGAGACGCGCCTTCTTGAGGCTCGCCCCGTCGAAATTGGCGAAGGTCAGGTTCATGTCGGAGAGGTTCGCCTCATCGAGGCGGCCGCCATCGAACCGGCTGTAATCGGCATCCGCCCCGGTGAAGTCGGCTCCCCAGAGGTCGGCACGGGCGAAGGTCGCGCCGTCCAGAAGAGCGCGCTGCATCCGGGCGAAGCGCATCGTCGCGCCCGTGAAGTTGGCGTCCTCCAGCATGGCGTCGGAGAAATGCGCTTCGCCGCCGACGATGCCGGTGAAATCCGCGCCGCTGCAATCGGCCTCGCTGAAATTCGCTTCCTCCAAGATGGCGCCCTCGAACCGGGCCGAGCGCGCCAGTGCCCCGACGAGGGAGGCGCCGGACAGGTTGGCGCCGGACAGGTCGGCCTCGACGAGATCGGCTCCGTCGAGATGCGCGCGGGACAGGCCGAGGCCGCGATGCCTGCCGTCCCACCATGGGGGAGCCGCCTCGCCGGGAGGGATGCGCGCCAGCAGCTCCTCGCGCCCGGCCCGGAGGCCGGACAAGGCGAGCCGGTCCTCATCCGCGCGGAAAGGACGCCCATCCGCCTCCGTGATACCGGCCAGAAGCCCATCGGTGGCGGCATGAGATTGGGCGGGGTCGCGAGCGGTCATGGCCTCAGCCGCGTCCCGCCCGCTCCGGCGCGGCATAGCGCAGGGCCGCGTCGAGGGCATCGTTGAGGGAGGTCACCAGCACGTCGGCGGAAGTGGTCCGGCGAAGGCGGTCGAGGGTCGAAGGGTCGCGCTCGCGCCAGAACCCGACGAGCACCTTCACACCGGGAAGCTCCTTGCGGGCCTGGCGGACGGTGAGGCGGATCTGCGAGAGGCTGACCGGTTCGAGATAGGAGAAGCAGATCATCGCAATCTCGTCGGTGCGCTCCGGCCGCTTGTCGGCGCGCAGGTCGGCCAGCGAGGTCATCTGGGCGGCCAGACCATGGCGGCCGAGGATCTGGCTCAGCATCAGGGTCGCCGCCTCGTCGAAGGGACCGCGGCTCGAGACGCAGAGGATCGGGGTGGTGCCGCGCCAGTTCGCAGCGAGATCGTCCCGCGCCAGGACGATGCCGGCGCTGCTGCGATCCGGTCCGGCGGCGGCGATGGCCGCCGCCGCTTCGGCATTCGCGGCGGAGCCCGACCGCTTGATCGGCGCGAGCTTGAGCCTGTCGACCACGGTGCGGATCGCCGCGCCGACTTCGCTCTGGCGCGACCGGTCGAGGGCCCCGCGGGCGAGGTCGTCCTGCGCGAGGCGAAGGCCCGCCAGCACGACCTCGTCGTAATAGGTCACCAGCGCCCGCGCCTTCAGCACCTGCCGGCCCTGCTCGATCGCCTCGGCCGGGTCTCCGGCGAGCATGCGCTGGTAGAAGATTTCGGGCGGCGCCAAAGCGGGCTGGTCGCCGAGGATGACGTCGAGGAACCAGAGCCGGTCCACGTGGCGGCCGAGGACGACGAGGCAGACCGTGATCGGCGTCGCGAGGACGAGGCCGATCGGTCCCCAGAGGAAGGTCCAGACGGTGGCCGCCAGGATGACCGCCAGCGGAGAGAGGCCGGTGGAATGGCCGTAGAGCAGCGGTTCGACCACATGGCCGGCGATGGGCTCGACGATGAGGAACAGGAGCGCGGTGGCGATGACCATCGACCAGCCGGGATCCACCGCAGCGGCCAGGATCAGGGGCAGCAAGGCGCTGATCGCGCCGCCGATATAGGGCACGAAGCGCAGGATCGCCGCCAGCACGCCGAAGAGGATCGGGCTCGGCACCCCGATGAACCAGAGGCCGGTGCCGATGACCGCGCCGAAGGCGATGTTGAGGGCGAGCTGCGCCAGGAAGAACCGGCTGAGCCGGCTCGTGGCGTCGTCGATGGCCGCCGTGGTGCGGCGCAGGTCGCCCGAGCCGGCGAGCCGGATGGCGCGGTTCCGCAGGTCTTCCCGCTGCAGCAGGATGAAGATCGTGAAGAGGAGGATCAGGCCGGCGGTGGCGAGCGGGTGCAGGATCGGTCCGACGAAGGCGCCGAGCGTCGTGGCGAGGGCGGCCTGCGGGGTCGCGACCACCACGTGGAGCGGGTTGGCGCGGCTGCCCGAACGGCCCGGAAGATCTTCGTCCTTCGGGGCCGCGGGCTGCAGTTCCTCGCCGAGGTCCTGCACCATGTCGACGATGCGAGACAGGGTTCCGCTGCCCGAGGTCGCCTCCTTCACCGAGGCGATCTTCTCGCGGATGGTGATCTGGTAGCGCGGCAGGTCGGAGGCGAGCTGGCCCGCCTCGGTGGTGATGAGCAGCCCGACCCCGATGATTGCCGCGAAAGCCGCCACCACCACGAGGGGCGCCGCCGCGGCGCGCGGCACCATCGCCCGCCTCAGCACGCGCACGGCGGGCACCAGGACGAAGCTGAGGAGGATCGCCAGGACTACGGGTACGATGATGTCGCGGCCGAAATATAGCATCGACGCGATGGTGACGACCAGCAGGCACGAGGCCAGGATCGTGAACACCGGCATCGCCTGCCGCATCAGGCGCGCGGTGATGGGATCGTCACTCATGGAGGATGGGTCTTCTCGTCTCGACGCGTGTCAGTGGAAGCCCCGTCCCGACGGGACGCGCGAAGTCCTGGATCGGACCGTCGGTCAGGCCGGCGTTTCCGCGCCGCCCAAAGCCGCGCCGATCTGGGTGAGGAGCTTGGAGAAGTCGATGGGCTTGGGATGGTAATCGTCGCAGCCGGCCTGGATCGCCTTGTCGCGGTCGCCCAGCATGGCGTGGGCGGTGAGTGCGATGATCGGGATGTCCCGGGTATCGCCGCTGGATTTCAGGGCGCGGGCCGCCGACCAGCCGTCGAGGATGGGCAGGTTCATATCGAGGAGGATCACGTCCGGCCGTCCGGCGCGGGCCTGCTGCACGCCGGCCTCGCCGTCATGGGCCAGGATGACGTCGTAGCCACGTCGCTTGAGACGGCGGGACAGGAAGTCCCAGATCTCTTCATGATCTTCCACCAGCAGGATCTTGGCCATCAACGGAACTCCGGCATCATCTCGACCCGACTCTTCGGGCCTGCGCTTGCGTGATCGTTCGTTCGGGAGGCCTGGATCCCTCTCGCACGACCACTCGTGTTGAAGACATCGGTCTCCGTGCCTGCCGGCCCGGCCACGACGTCCCTGCCCCCTCCGCCGCCGGCTGGAGCCGGATATGTCCGGCCGTGCGGCGGAGTGGTGCAAAGGCCATCGCCCTCTCCTCGCCCGGCCCCGGATGGTCGCTCCCCACGGCGGAGCGTCCTGGTGTCAGGCGTGACGATGAACTGCAACGCACCAATCGCGCTTCCGGTCCTCGATGCCGACAATTCTATCGTCCGTCACGGACGAGATACGAAGCGGCAAGGCGGGAAGAGATCGAATCCGTCGGCGGGGCCGGGAGGCGAAGCCCGGACGCGGTGCTAAATTGCGCTCGTGACGAGGATCGCAGCGATGACGGCGACGGCATCCTCGATGAAGGCGGCCGGCCGGTCAGACCCGAAGGAGGCGGCCATCCACGCCCTCGCCCGGGAGCCGACCAGCGTTCCGATGACGGCGCCCGCCGCGCCCGCCAGGGCTCCGGCGACGGGCTGTCCGAGGCCCGTCCCGATCGCACCGCCGCAAAGGGCGCCGCTCGCGATCCGCGCGGCGAACTGCACGGGCACGGTGCGGCTCGGCGTGGCGGGAAGCGTGTCCGTGACGAACTCGGCGAGCGCGAGAAGGGTGAGGATGACGGCCGTCGAGCGGTAGCCGAGAAAGGCGAGCCAGCTCCCGTCGAGGGAGATCCAACCGAGATGCGCCGCCCAGGCGACGGCCGCCGGCGCGGTCAAGGTCCGCAGTCCCGCCACCATCCCGATCAATCCCGCGAGAACGATCCCGGCCATGGAGTTTTCCTGCTGCGACGCCATCGTCGAAGCCGGAAGATCGACCGGGCACGGGCCAAGTCAAGGTGGGCTTAGGGAAGCGGCGCCGCGCGTGTCCCCGATACGATCGGCTCGACCGAACGAAAACGGGGCCCCGCAGGGCCCCGAAAATCCGTCACTCGCCGTCGATCTGGCGTCCGAGCTGGGCAATCGCCTTCTGGTAGACGGTGGCGGCGTTCCATCCCTGGATGGCCGCGAAGTTCGGCTCGCCCGGCTGGTAACCGGCTCCGGCCCTCCAGCCGTGGCCCTTGAGGAAGTTCGCGGTGGCGTTGAGCGCGTTGGGGGCGCTGTCGAGGCTTCCGCCGGTGCTGTAGGTCAGCACGTTCTTGGGCAGGAACTGGGTGTGACCGACCTCGCCATGGGCGGCGCCGCGGGTCGAGGCGTTGAGGATGCCACGATCGACGAGGGTGAGGGCCGCGTAGAGCTGGTCGGTGAAGAAGTCCGAGCGGCGGCAATCGTAGGCGAGGGTCGCCACGGCGGAGAGCGTGTTGATGTTGCCGCGAACGGCGCCGAAGCCCGTCTCCATGCCCCAGATCGCCAGGAGCGGGCCGGCCGGCACGCCGTAGCGCTGCTCGATCGACTCGAACAGGGCGGCGTTGGTCTGTTTCAGCTTGCGGCCGCGGGCGACGATGGTGGGGCCGCCGCGCTTGGCCAGGAACTGGTCGAGGGTCAAACGGAAGCTCTTCTGGCCCCGGTCGGCCGAGATGGTGGCGCCGGAATAGGAGGTCTCCATAAGGGCGGCGAGGCTCGCGGCGCTGGCGCGTCCCTTCGCTTCCTGCGCGAACTGGGTCTTCCACGCCTCGAAACCGCTGGCCGTGTTGCCGCATTGGGCCGCCTGCGCCGTGCCGGCCATGCAGGCCAGGGCACCGAGGCCGGCGGCGATGATGGCTCCCTTGTAGCCGCGTCTGGTCATCCGAAACTCCTTCGTCGCGGCAGCTCTCAGGAGACCGCCAGCTTTGCCGATCGCCCTAAGCCGTTCCGCATGGGAAGGCTACAACCTTGCTGAGGTGTCGGGGCGCCCGGTCCCAGTTCCCGACAAGATGTGATCTTACGGTTACCACCCTGACCGTCCGCGAGTGCCCTGCCTGAGCTCGATCCGGCAGCGTTGCACAATCCGCCGACTCCGCGATGCGCTCGATTCCGCTCGCCTCCGAGGGGGATGCGATCGGACGCATATCGCCTTGCGCCGTCGATAAGCAGGCTATTATGCATGCAAGACAAAGCAGTAGAAATTTACTGACGCATGAAATATCGGTTATTATGAAAAATATCACCTATTGATTCGTCACTAAATTGCATATTTATAAGAATTAAAATGTTTCCACTAGATATTGTCAGAATATATCATTGGTAATACTTGTGATCCCGGAGTGTTCCCGGAGCCGACAATGCAAGACCAAACAGGATGCCTGACAAACGCGGTGGGGCTCGACCGCCGAGCCGCCAACCGCTTGCCGTGGTTGCTGGCGGGCGGAGCCGCCCTCGTCCTCGCGGACACGGCCTGGGCCCAGGACGGCCCCGTGGTGCAGGCCGCGTCCCCGATGGCCGTGTCCCTCGATCAGATCACCGTCGACGGCGATGGCCGGAGGACCATCGGGTATCAGCCCCGGCGCACCAGTTTCGGGGCCGGGTCGGACACCTCGCTCCTCGACACGCCCGCCAACATCGCCGTGGTGCCCGCCACGGTCCTGCGCGACCAGGCCGTCCTCTCCCTCGACGAGGCCCTGCGGAACGTCAGCGGCACCGCCCAGGCCAACAGCCTCGGAGGCACGCAGGAAGGCGTGATCCGGCGCGGATTCGGGACCACGCGGGACAGCTCGATCCTGCGGGACGGCCGCCGTACGGTCCTGCAGCAGAACTTCAATTACGCCATTGAGCAGGTGGAGGTGCTGAAAGGGCCCGCCTCCCTGCTTTACGGCATCTCGGAGCCCGGAGGTCTCATCAACCTCGTCTCCAAGCGTCCCGAATTCACGTCACACGGCGCCCTCGGCATCACCGGGACGAGCTTCGGCGGCGGTCTCGTCCAGGCCGACGTGACCGGGCCGATCGAAGGCACCAACCTCGCCTATCGGGTGGTCGGCGATTTCCAGGATTATCAATACTGGCGCAATTTCGGAGCGATCGAACGACAGGTCGTGGCACCATCACTCACCTGGAAGGGCGACGACACCAAGGTGACGGTGGCCTACGAGTTCTCGCATTATAATATTCCATTCGACCGCGGCACCATCTTCGATCCGCGCACCGGCCGTCCCCTGAAGGTCCCGCGCGACCGCCGCTTCGACGAACGCTTCAGCAGCGTCGACGCCACGAGCCATCTCGCCAGCCTCGACATCGAGCATCGCTTCAACGACGATTGGCGGCTGCATTTCGGCTACAGCTTCAGCCATCTCGGCTACGACGACAATCAGGTCCGCGCGGTCTCGTACAATGCCGAGAGGGGCATGCTGACCCGAAGGGCCGACTCGACCCAGGGCGGCGACTTCAACGCGCATGTGGCACGCCTCGACCTGACCGGACGCGTCGACACGTTCGGCCTGCGGCACGACATCCTGGCCGGCGCGATGTACGAGCGGGTGGATTACTTCCGCAAGACCACCATTCGCGGAGCGAACCAGGGCGGCTTCAACGTCTTCGACCCGATCTATGATCGCCTCGGCCCGTCGAGCCAGGTTTCGCTCACGGGGAGCGACGTCCGCGACCGGCTCAACAACACCAGCCTCTATCTCCAGGACTCGTTCCACCTCACCGACCAGCTCATCCTGGTGGCCGGAATCAGCGCGCAGATCTACGATCAGCTCGCCTATGCCGGACGACCGTCCGTGGTCACCACCGACATCAACGGCGTGCAGCCGGTCCCGCGTGCCGGGATCGTCTACAAGCTGACGCCCGACCTCTCGCTCTATGGCAGCTTCAGCCGCTCGTTCCGGCCCAACGTCACCGATCTGGAGACCAACGGCTCCCTCGCCCCCGAGGAAGGCGAGGCCTACGAGGTCGGTGTGAAGGCGGATCTCGGCCCCGGCCTCACCGTGACGGGAGCCATGTTCGACGTCGAGAAGGCCAATGTGCTGGTCACCCAGGTGGTGGACGGGGCACGGCTCGCCACCACCGCCGGCAAGGCCCGTTCGCGCGGGTTCGAACTCGACTTCGCAGGTCAGATCCTGCCCGATTGGGCGGTGATCGGCAGCTACGGCTTCACCCAGGCCCTCGTGACCGAGGATCCCATCCTCGCGGGCAAGGAGCTTCAGAACACGCCGCGCGTGACGGCCTCCGCCTTCCTCACCCACCAGTTCGGCGCGGTGACGCGGGAGGGCGAGCTCGGCTCCATGCGCCTCGGCCCCGGTTTCCTCGAGGCCGGCTTCGGTACCCGCTATATCGGCGAGCGGCCGGGCGATGCCGCCAACACCTTCACCATGCCCCACTACCTCGTCTGCGATGCCTTCCTGGCCTATCGCACGGCGGTGAACGGTCGGGCGACGACGATCCAGCTCAACCTCAAGAACCTGTTCGACGAGACCTATTATACGTCATCGGCGGCCAGCAACCTGCTGGTGGCCGTGGGCGAGCCGTTCCAGGCCCTGGTGACGGCGCGCGTGACGTGGTGACAAGGGTCCGCTGAGGCGCTGACCCCGCGATCGTCCTGACAATGACGGGCCGGATGCCCTATCTGGCCCGTCGGCGTTTTCAGAAGGACAGCCTCATCCCGGCGACCACGTTGCGCGGCGCCCCGGCGAAGACCGAGCCCGTGGTGGCGGCGAGCACGCCCGCACCGTTCTGCAGGCCGCTCGTGGCGCTGAGGGAGTTCGCGAGGTTCTGGGCCGAGGAGACGTAGGTCTCGTCGAAGACGTTGCGGACTTCCGCGTAGAGGCTGATGCGTTTGGCGTATCCGCCGGGGAGGTCGGCCGCGTAATGCACGTTGGCATTGACGACGGTGTAGCCCGGCGCCTTCAACTGGTTGGCGTTGTCGAGGAAGAAGCCGTCCTGGACCACCGCTTCCACATAGGCGCCGAGGCCGGCGAGCGGACCCGTCGGCTGGTCGTAGCCGATGCGGGCGAGGAGCTGGTGGGCGGGCACGCCCGGGATGGCGTTGCCGGCGCGGTCGAACCTTTCGGTGAAGGCTCCGGCGCTGAGTTGCTCGGTGTATGTCGTATAGATCTGGTCGTCGAACGTGTAGGCGGCCACCGCGCGCCATCCGGGTGAGAAGGCCCAGTCGGCCGCGAACTCGATGCCGCGATGCTCCGAGGCCGGGGCGTTGAACGTGTAGCTCAGGAGCCCGGCGCCGGGGGATTGTGACACGAGCTCGTTGCGGAAGAACTCGTAGAAACCGGTCAGGCTGAGGCGCAGATTCTCCGTCGGAGTCCAGTCGGCGCCGAGATCGAAGCCGAGATTCTCCTGGGTCTGGAGCTGGGTGTTGCTGCCCGGAAGGCCGGCGGGGGTGATGAACAGGTTGCTCGCCGCTGGCGTGGTGTATCCCGTGGCGGCCCGCCCCCGGAACGCCCAGGCGGCGTTCGGCCGGTAGACCAGGGCGAGTTCGGGCGCGACGTTGAGGAAGCTGCGGTCGGTCGTCGCCACCGTCGTCGTCCGTCCCGCCGCCGAATAGCCGTAGGCGACGTTGCGCCCGGTGATGGTGGTGTTCTCCGCCGCGATGCCGAGGACGCCCGTCCACTGGTCCGAGAGCGCGACCTCCGTCCGGGCGCGGCCGCCGAGATTCGATTGCACGGCCTCCTGGTCGCCGATCAGCGCGCCGAGCGTCGGTCCGCCATAGGGCGCGCGGTTAAAGGTCGTGATGTGGTTGTCGATGGTGTTGTAGGCGAGCGCCACGTAGCCCACCGCCGGCAGGCCGAAGAGGTCGCCGCGCCGGGTCAGGTCGGTGAGGAAGTTCCAGGACGGATACGAGCCGCGCGACGAGGACGTATAGAAGGGCTGGTTGAAGTTGCGCTCGTCGAAGCCGAGCTGTGTGCGCCACGTGGTCTGCGCGTCGATATCGTGCTCCCAGCGAGCCGCCACGATGGTGCGGCGGTCCTTACGCCCGAAGGCGCCCTCGTCCGCCGTGACGGGCACGGTGGCGCCGAAGGCCCCGTTGATGCGCAGGTTCGTGAGCGTGCAGCCCGGGGCGGCGGTGGCCGCAGCCGCGCAGCCGCGTTGGTAGGGATTGATGCCGAACTGGTCGAGGGAGGAGCGGGCGGGAAGGTCCGCGTTCACCTGGTTGTTGATCACCTTCAGGGTGAAGCGGTTGTCAGGGGTGGGCGTGTAGCTCGCCAGCAGGTTGATGGTCTGGGTGTCGTAGGAGGAATGGCCCTGGTAGCCATTGCCGCGCGCGTCGCTGGCGAACAGGCTGATCTCCACCGGACCACTGGCGCCGCCAACGGTGAAGTAATTGCTGAGATAGCCGAAGCTGCCCGCCTCGGTGCCGATCTCGTAGCCGTCGATCTCGCGGCCGGTCCGCGTCCGGAAGGCCAGCGCGCCGCCGGTGGCGTAGTTGCCGAACAGGGCCGATTGCGGACCGCGAAACACGTCGATGCGGGAATAGGCGCGCGGATCGACGAGATCGAAGCGGGAGGCCCCGTCCGGCTGCGTCAGGATGAACCCGTCCTCCAGGACCACCATGTTCTTGGTGACGCCGGTGGAGCGGGCGTTGTTGCCCCGGATCGAGATGACGACGTCGCGCGCGCCGTTGCCCTGGCGCACGGTGACGCCCGGGCTGTTGACGAGGACCGAGCCGACATCCGTGGCGGGGCGATTGTCGATCGTGCCGCTGCGCCCGACCTGCGTCACCACCTGCCCCACGGGCTGTTCGATGACGCTGGGCGCCGAGCCCTGGGGCGAGGCGACGCCGAACCCGCTCCGGCCGGCCTCCCCGACGACGGAGAGTTCCGGCAGGGTGACGCCGTCCTCGGCGGCCTGCGCCAGGGCGTCGGCGCACGAAAGCGGTAGGGCGGCGAGGGCGAGGAGGGCGCGCCGGGCGCCTGTGCGGCGTGGGGCGTGAGGGGGACGGGTGCTGGGCATCGAGGGGGTTCGTTCCGGATCGCGGCAGAGGGGATGCGCCGTGGGGAGACGGCGCGCGCTGGATCAGGACGCGGTCGGCGGTGCGCGCGGCTGGCCGGAGGGGCGATGCGGACGGGCCGGCTCGGATGGCGGCGGGATCGGCCAGGCCAGCGCGTGCCATCCCTGGCGCCGCGCCACCGATGGCGCTTGGGGAACGAGTGGGCTCGACAGCCCGACGGCGCAGAGCGGACAGGCCTTGCAGGCCGGCGCGGCGGGAGACTGATCCCCGATGGCGGGGGAGCCCTCCGCATGACCGCAGATCGCCGAGAGCACGAGTGGGTCGACCGAGGCTCCCGGTACGGCGTGGTCCGCCATCATCCGCAAGCCGGCCAGCGGCGCGATCGCCTGTCCCCACAGGGCGAGCAGGATCAACCCGCTGCCGAGGCAGATGCGGATGGCGCGCAGGGCGCAAAACTGGCGGATAAAGTCGGTCACGGGGGCTGCTCCCGCGTCGATGACGTCAGGCCGCCGCCGGCCGCCGCGCTTGGCGCCGCAGGGCCTGAATGCCGAGGTCGAGCCCGATCATGGCGAGGATGGCGAGACCGGTCAGCGGAAACAGCGCGCCCAGGCCGAGGACCAGGGCGGTGACCGTGGCGGCGATCCGGCGGTCGCGCGGCCAGGGCGGGACGCCGAGACCGCCCGCCGGCCGCCGCTTCCACCACATGGTTCCGGCTGTGACGCTGAGAAGGATCGTGGCGAGGCAGAAGGCGAGCATCGCCAACTGGTTCAGCCGGCCCCAATACTCGCCCTTGTGCAGGCCGATTCCGTACTGGATCGCCTGCCCGACGCTGCCGAGATCGGCGAAGGCTACGTCCACCAGAGGGGCGCCGGTATATTGGTCGAGGGAGATCAGCCGCTGGCGATCGACTTCGCGCGGATAGATCGCGGCGGCATAGATGCCGGTGGGACCCTCGGGCAGCGCGACTTCGTAGCCGCGTGGCATGCCGAGCCCGTCGAGGATGGCCAGGGCCCAGTCGAGGCCGATGGCGGGCGCGTCCGCCGGTTGCGAGACCGGCATCGGCGCGTCCTCCATGGTCCAGCCCGCCTGGGTCAGCCGGTCCTTCATCGGCACGGCGGACACCGCCTTCCCCGCCCACAGGGCGCGCGGCTGGCCGAGCCCCGCCTCGTTCGACAGGGCGCGGACCTGTTGGCCCCACCAGACCGACCAGGGCAGGCCGGTGATCGCGAGGAAGAACAGGCCGGCGCCGGCCACGAGCCCGGTCACCGCGTGGAGGTCCCGCCACCAGACGCGCTTGGACGGCCTCGCCCGGACTGTCACGACACCACCCCCCTGCCCGCGCGGCCACCACAGATAGGTGCCGGTGACGACGAGGATGATCGCGAAGCCTGCCACCACCTCCACGATCCCGTTGGCGACCGTGCCGAAATAGCTGAGGCTGTGCAGGCGCCTCACCACCATCATCGGGTCGTTCTCGGTGTTCACGACGTCGAGGACATCGGCGTTGTAGGGGTTGAGGTAGACCTGAATCCGGCTGCCGCCCTCCCTCATGGTCACGAGGGTGGAGGCGGTCGCGGAGGCCGGGCCGGTGAAGGAGACCGGCACACCGCCCGGAACCGCTTCGGAGGCGGTGTAGACGAGGCGGCTCGCGCTCACGGGCGCCCGGTTCTGCGCCGCCACCTCGGTCCGGTGGGCGAAGAGCGTGGCGTTGATCTCGTCCTTGAACAGGTAGATCGCGCCGGTCGTCGAGAGCAGGACGAGGAAGGGCAGGCACAGCAGGCCGGCGTAAAAGTGCCAGCGCCAGACGGCGCGATAGATGCCGTCGCGGGATACGCGCATGGCGTCGGCCCCGCGAAATGCGTGGGTGCCGCCCTGGGACGATGGGGTCATCGGGAACAATCCGGGTCTGAGCGATCGAAACGGTCTGATCTCTCAGGCGGAAGGCGGACCTCGCGATCCGATGGATTGGTCGGGCGGTGCCCGCGCGGCGGGGACCACCACATCCGGACGTGGCGGAAGCGGGGTGGGGCGAGCCTGCCAGACCACCGTCGCGAAGGCCGTGTCCGGTCCCGGCGCCTGCGGTCCCGCATGGGCCGCCGTGCAGCACGCATGCGCGCAGGCCGGGCTCGCATCGGCGGGATCGCCCGGCGCGTCATGCCCGCAGAGGGCGCTTCCCCATCCCGCCGGGGCCGGTGGCGTCATCGTGCCGAGGAAGGCCTGGAGGCACAGGCCGTAGAGCGCGATCATGGCGATGATCGCGCGCAGGCCGACCGTCCCTGGCGAGAGCTTCCGCATGATGAGGCCTTACGGCACGGGTTCGCGCGCCGTCAACGTGGCGCGCGGATCGGTGGTGTCTCGGTGTGCGGTATGGCTGTGGGCGACGGAGCGGGTGATGTCTTTCCTTTCTGCTTTCCCGAAAGGACGAGCTGAAAGTGCACGTGCCGGCCCTACAACTTGCTGTCGCGCGTCGCCAAAGCCAGCGCCGCTTCTTGCGTGACCTCGGAGGTGGCCGCCACATTCGGGCTCACGCCGACACCGCCCCAGTTGCCGCCCGTTATCGGATTCGCTGCCCTGCCGGTCGGCACGACGACGAAGAAATCCGAGCCGAGCTCGTTGAGGCCACCCGGATTGGCGCCCCCGCGCGTTTTCTCACCGACGATGGTCGCGCGCTTCAGGGCCTGTAGATCGTAAGCGAACTCCTCGCCTGCCGAATATGTCTTGGGACCGACCAACACGTAGACCGGCTTGCCGAGGTAGCTCACGCGGGTGGGCGAACTCCAGAACGACTCCGTTCGGAAACTCGTCGTCCCGCGATTGCGCCAGATCAGATCATTGATGTGAACGCGCTGGCTTGGATCGAGAAAGAAGCTGACGAGGTAGGCGACGGAAGCCGGATGGCCGCCGCCATTGTCGCGCATGTCGACGATGAGCGCAGCGGTGTCCGATAGGTCCTGCATCGCCTTGTCGCCGGCCGGCTTGAAATCCCCGGGCGGAATGAAGCTGGCGAGGTGGATGTATCCGACATTGCCAGCCAACCGCTTCACCTGAAAGCCGGTCCCTCGCATGTCCAAAGGCTTGGGCCGGTTCGCGAAGGGATCGCCATGGATCACCCTCACGTGGTTGTCGCTGGTAAGCGACCGCAGGCGTTCGGTGAGTTGCGTGGCGAACTCGCCGGGATCGCTCGCCTTCGCATAGGCATGGGCATCCAGATCACGTTGGATTGCATCCGCGGCCTGCTTTCCCAGATCGGGGAATACGTATCCTTCTCTCAGCTCGGCGGCGATGCCGTTCACGACTTTCCTGACCGTGTCCTGGGCGAGGGGCGCACGCTTCAAGCTTTCCGTTGAGATAGCGGCTTTGGAAATGGAGGGTGCCGCCATGTTCGCCAGTACAGTTGTGCAAAATACTGCTGCGACAACGGATCGACGACGGCGCATGGCTAAACCTCCAACTACTCCCGGCAACCATATTGTCCGCCTTGGACAATGGCCAGCGAGGTCGCCCGACTTCTCGTAAGGGTCGAAGGCCGCCGCTGGCCCGGAGCAAATTCCAAACCAAAGCACGACCGGCGGAACCTATCCCGTCCGCCGTCGCGATTGATCGCCTCACGCGCCGGCATGTTCGGCGATGTAATGGCCGATGGCACTGGCGGCGTTGAGCATGTGGGCGCGCATCCGCCTCGCGGCGGCGTCGCCGTCGCCCTCGGCGATGGCGGCCAGGATCTCGCCGTGCTCGGCGCGGGAGGTCCTGATCCGCTCGCCATGGCGCAGCTGCGTGCGGCGAAACCCCGATAGGCGGGTGCGCAAGGCGAGCGCCTGTTCCAGCAGGAAGCCGTTATGGGTGGCGCCGTAGAGGGCCTCGTGGAAGCCGCGGTTCAGCGTGTCGTAGGCGTCCACATCGCCCGCCTCCACCATCGCCTCCGACTGGGCATGCAGGTCCATGAGGTGGCTGCGCTCGAGCGGTGTCATCCGGTAGGTGGCGAGACGCACGCACATCGCCTCGAACTCGGCGGTGGCCTCGAACATGTCCATGATTCGCTCCGGCGTCATCCGGGTGACGACGACGCCCCGGCGCGGGCGCAACTCCACGAGCCCGTTGAAGGCGAGCTGGCGCAACGCCTCCCGCACCGGCGTCCGGGAGGCGCCGAAGCGGTCGGCGAGGTCCTGTTCGTCGAGGGCCGTGCCCGCGCTCAGGGTGCCGGCGGCGATCTCGTCGGTCAGGGCGTTGCGGATCAGGTCGGAGAGAAGCCCCCGCTCCTCGGCGATGCCGTCCATGATCGTCGTCCCCTCCCCGCTTGCGTTGCCGGACCGCCTTACGATGTCCCTCATCCCAGATGGGGCGGATCGTCAAGCGGGAGAGGGAGGATCCTAGCACGCCCGGAATGCCGAGGCCTCGTCTTATCGCCATCTCGTATTCTTTACCTCGCCGATAACCCATATCGGTATACCCAGAATTGACTTGGTCGCCAGACGGGGTACGCATGGCGCGATACGAGACGGTCCGCGACCTGTCGCTGGCCGCGCGTTCCCACGGTCGCCGCCGATGCGGGGCCGGATGACGAGAGGCGGATCGGATGGCCGATTGGCGGGTGCAGCGGAATGCCAGGGACGCGCGGATCGAGCGCGGCCGCGCCCATGCCGAGGGCAAGGTCGTGTCCGCTTCGGCGGTGGTCGACCTGCTGGAAGCGGTGCTGCTGCCGGGCGACCGGGTCTGCCTCGAAGGCGACAACCAGAAACAGGCGGATTGTCTCGCGAGGGGCTTGAGCGCCTGCGACCCGGCGCGCGTCCACGACCTGCACATGGTCCAGTCCGGGATCGTGCTGCCCGAGCATCTCGATATTTTCGAGCAGGGCATCGCCCGGCGCCTGGACTATTCCTATTCCGGGCCGCAGGGCGCTCGCATCGCCCGGATGCTCTATGGCGGGCAGATCGCGCTCGGCGCGGTGCACACCTATCTCGAACTCTTCGCGCGCTACTTCATCGATCTCACACCCAACGTCGCCCTCATCGCGGGCGTCTCGGCGGATCGTGACGGCAACCTCTATACCGGCCCCAACACCGAGGACACGCCGACGGTGGTGGAGGCGACCGCCTTCAAGAACGGCGTCGTGATCGCGCAGGTGAACGCAATCGTCGACCGGGTCCCCCGTGTCGACATCCCCGGCGACCGGGTGGATTTCGTAGTAGAGGCCGACAGGCCGTTCTACGTGGAGCCGCTCTTCACCCGTGATCCGGCGGCGGTCACCGAGACGCAGATCCTGATGGCCATGATGGCGATCAAGGGGATCTACGCCGAATACGGCATCCGCCGGCTCAACCACGGCATCGGCTTTGGCACCGCCGCCATCGAATTGCTGCTGCCGACCTTCGCCGAGCGGCTCGGCCTGAAGGGCAAGATCGCCACCCACTGGGCACTCAACCCGCATCCGAGCCTGATCCCGGCCATCGAATCGGGCTGGGTCGAGCAGATCCACTGTTTCGGCTCGGAAGTCGGGATGGACCGCTACATCCGCGAGCGGCCGGACGTGTTCTTCACCGGCTCCGACGGAAGCCTGCGCTCCAACCGCGCCTTCTGCCAGACGGCGGGGCTCTATGCCTGCGATCTCTTCATCGGTTCGACCCTGCAGATCGATCTCCAGGGTAATTCCTCCACCGTCACCACCAACCGGGTGGCGGGGTTCGGCGGCGCGCCGAATATGGGCTCCGATCCCCATGGCAGGCGTCACCCCTCGGACCCCTGGATGAAGGCCGGCGAGGAGGCCGGCGGCACCGGCGATCCGGCGCTACGCCGGGGCCGCAAGCTCGTGGTGCAGCTGGTCGAGACCTTCGGCGACAAGCTGGTCCCGGCCTTTGTGGAGCGGCTCGACGCTCTCGAACTGGCGCGCAAGCTCGATCTCGAACTCGCTCCCGTCATGGTCTACGCCGACGACGTGACCCACATCGTCACGGAAGAGGGCATCGCCAACCTGCTCCTGTGCCGGACCCTGGACGAGCGCGAGCAGGCGATCCGCGGGGTCGCCGGCTACACCGATGTCGGGCGGGGCCGCGACCAAGCCATGGTCGAGGCGCTGCGGGCGCGCGGCATCATTCGCCGGCCGGAGGATCTCGGCATCGATCCCCTGGACGCCGACCGCTCTCTGCTTGCGGCACGGTCCATCAAGGACCTCGTGCATTGGTCGGGCGGCCTCTACGAGCCGCCGGCCAAGTTCCGGAACTGGTGAGGGAGCGCCCCCATGGAAAAGCTGACCTTCCGGCATCGGACGGCAAAGCCCCTGCCTGGCACCAAGGCCCAGGCGATCACCGGCGTGGTCGCCTCGGGCAACCTCGAAGTGCTGATGGAGCGCAGTCTCGCGCCCGACGAATGCACCGTCGAGATCGATACCGCGATCAACGGCTACGGACCGGTCTGGGAGGCGGTGGTCTCCGATTTCGTGGCGCGCCGACAGCCCGGCGGCCTGCGCATCACCATCAACGATGGCGGGGCACGGCCCGACACCGTGACCCTGCGCCTGCTCCAGGGCGCCCGGCTGATGGAGGCCGTGTGATGGCGATGAGCCCCGTCTCCCTCTCCGCCGATCCCCTCGACCAGAGCTGGTACGAGGCCAGCGCCCGCGCCCGCCTCGACGCCCTCGTCGATCCCGGCACGTTCGAGGAGTTCCTCGGCCCCGAACAGCGGGTGATGAGCCCGCACCTGCCCGCCTTCGACCTGCCGCGCGCCTTCGACGACGGCATCGTGGTGGGACGCGGGAGGTTCGACGGTTCGCTCGTCCTCCTGGCCGCGCAGGAGGGCCGGTTCATGGGCGGGGCCTTCGGCGAGATCCATGGCGCGAAGCTCGTCGGCCTGCTGCGGGCGGCCCTCCAGGTGAAGCCGGCGGCGGTGTTGATCCTGTTCGATACCGGCGGCGTCCGGCTGCAGGAGGCCAATGCCGGCGAGACCGCCATCGCCGAGATCATGCGGGCCATCGCCGATCTGCGCCGGGCCGGCGTGCCGGTGATCGGGCTGATCGGCGGGCGCGCCGGCTGCTACGGCGGCGGCGGCCTCATCGCCGGCACCTGCTCGCGCCTCGTGGTCTCGGAGGGCGGGCGCATCAGCGTCTCCGGCCCGGAGGTGATCGAGACCAACAGGGGAGCCGAGGAGTTCGATTCCCGCGACCGGGCGCTGGTCTGGCGCACCATGGGCGGAAAGCACCGCCGCCTCATCGGCGGAGCGGACGCTTTCGCGGACGATACGATCCGCGCGTTTCGCGATGCCGCCCGCCAACAGATCGGCAAGGCGCCGGCCTTCGATCTCGCCACCCTGGAGGCCGAACAGGCCCGCCTCGAGGCTCGCCTCGACCGGTTCGGCGATGCCCGCGACGCCACCGAGATCTGGGGCCGCCTCGGGGTGAACGATCCGGCCGCCGTGCCGGGCTTGGACACGGACCGGTTCGACGCCCTTCTCGCCCGACTGCCGGAGGCGCCCCATGACGCTCGCTGAAATCCTGGCCTCGCTGTTTCCCGAGGGGCATGGTGTCGAGGTCGTGGACGGCCTCATCGGCGGCGACGGGCCTTTCGGAGCAGGTCGTCTCGCGGTCGTCGGGATCGACGGCAACACGCCGCTCGGGATCGAGGGGGCCTGTCTTCTAGCCGGGCGCGTTCTCGATGTGGTGCGCCGGGGCGGCGAGACGCCGATCCTCGTCGCCGTGGATTCCGACAGCCAGCGCATGAGTCGCCGCGACGAGCTGCTCGGCCTCAACGAATATCTCGCCCATCTCGCCAAGGCGCTGCTCCTCGCCGATGCCAGCGGCCACCCCACGATCGGCCTGGTCTACGGGCACACGGCGGCCGGTGCCTTCATCGCCACCGCCCTGGCGACACGGGTGCTCGCCGCCCTGCCCGGCGCCCATCCGAGCGTGATGGACCTGGCCTCGGTGGCGCGGGTCACGAAGCTCCCCCTCGAACGGCTGGAAGAGATGGCGACATCCACCTCCGTCTTCGCGCCCGGCCTCGACAACATGGTGAAGGCCGGGGCGGTCCATGCCGTGCTCGACCCCACGGCACCGCTCGGTCCCCAGATCGAAGCCCTCATCGCCGGGAGTTCCACAACGGATGGCCGCGATGCCCTCGGCCAGGAGCGCGGCGGGCGGCTCATGGCGCAGGACATCGCCAGGCGTGTGGTACGCGCGGCGACGGGCGACGTGGCACGCCGTGACTGAGGACGAGGCGTCGGGTCTGGCCCGCCACGACCTCCTGCGCGTCGACCCGGCATCCTGGGCGCGCCTCCTTGCCGGCCGCCAGGATCTCGACGGCGTTCCCCATCTCGCCGAATGGGCCCGTCGCGGCTGGCCGGTCATCGTCCGCCGCCGCGATCCCGGCGAGCCTGCGGATCACATCCCCGCCGGCCTGCCGCTGCCGCCTTCCGCCGGCAAGCGCCGGATCGGCCTCGCCTTGCCGGCCGCCGCCGCGAGCCGGCTTGCACCGGTCGCCTTGGAGCGGGCGCGCATGACCGCGCCGGAGGCGTGGTGGCCGGTGGTCGATGAGGTGCTAGCCCTCGGGCGCGAGTGCCGCCTCGTGCCAAATGTGTTCGGAAGCCTGCTGTGGCAGGCACTGACCGGCTTGTCCTATCTCGGGTCGGGCTCCGATCTCGACCTGCTCTGGCCGGTCTCTGGCCGGGTCGATCCTCGCTTTCTGCAGGGCCTCGCACGGATCGAGGCGGGCGCGCCGATGCGTCTCGATGGCGAGATCGTCCTGCCCGACCGGGCCGGCATCAACTGGCGCGAACTGCTCGATGCGCCCGAGGGGGGAACCGTCCTGTGCAAGGGGCGTGAGAGCCTCGCCCTGCGCCCCGCCGCGTCGTTCCTCCGGGAGGCGGCGTCATGATCGCCCACGCCCGCTCTCCGGTCAGGGACGCCCGGATTCCGCTCAGCCCCGGCGACATCGCGGAATGCGCGGTCGAGTCCCTGCGCCTCGAAGTCGAGACCTATCCGAAGCCGGGCCTCGTCAGCCATGTGGATCGCGGCAGCCATACCGACATGGATGCCGGCACCTTTCGCGCCAGTGCCACGGCCCTCCTGCCCTACTTCGCCGAGTTGGCGGATGCCGGAGCCGCAGGGGCCGGCATGCCCACCCTGCGCCAGATCGGCATCGAGGCCGAAACCGCCATGCGGGAGGCGACGGGCGGGGTGAACACCCATCGCGGCGCCATCTTCGGCCTCGGCCTGCTCACCGCTGCCGCGGGCGCCCTCGCCCACACGGCCTGCCGCTTGCCGCCGGGAGCGCTCGGGCGTCACGTGAGCGAGCGCTACGGCGACGCGATCCTCGCCGGACCCGTCCTGCTCCATGCGCCGGGAGCGGCGGCGCGGCGGCGCTACGGAATCGGCGGCGCGCCCGCCGAGGCTGCGGCCGGATTTCCGACCCTCTACGCCATTGGGCTGCCCGCCCTGCGCCGGGCGCGGCATCTCCGCCTCGGCGATGAGGAGGCGGCTCGCGTCGAGACCTGCTTCGCCCTGATCGCCCATCTCGAGGATACCAACCTGCTCCATCGCGGCGGCGAGGCGGGCTATGCCTTCGCCCGCGCCACGGCCACCGCCTTCTTCGCCGGGGGAGGCGTCGCGCGGGACGATTGGCGGGCACAAGCGGAGGCCGTCCACCGGGCCTTCGTCGCCCGAAACCTAAGCCCCGGCGGCAGCGCCGACCTCCTCGCCATGACCCTGTTCGTCGACGGAATGGAGGCGGCATGAGTTTCGCGGTCCTGCTCTCGGGCCAGGGCGGGCAGAATCCCGCCATGTTCGATCTCATGGCCGATCATCCCGCCGCGCAGGACATCTTCGCGGCGGCGACGCCCCTCCTCGGCGCCGACCCGCGCGACTTCGCCCGGACGGGCGGCCCGGCCCTGCACGGGAACCGCACCGGTCAGATCCTGTGCTGCGTCGCCGGCCTCACCGCATGGAGCGTCCTACGGGAGAGGTATCCCGGTCGTGTGGTCCTTGCCGGCTACAGTATCGGCGATCTCGCTGCCTGGGGCTGCGCGGGGCGGTTCTCGCCCGCTTCGATCCTGCATCTGGCCGCCGCACGGGCCGAGGCGATGGATGAGGCCAGCGGGCCGGGCTACGGGCTCGCGGGCCTTCGCGGCCTGTCGCGCGCGCGCGTGACGGCCCTGGTCGAGGAGCATGGCTGCCATCTCGCCATCCTCAACGCCGCCGACAGCGTCGTCGCCGGCGGGGCGGTGGCCGATCTCGAATCGCTCTGTGCTCGGGCTCTCGCCTCGGGGGCGGCGCGGGCGGTGGTTCTGCCGGTCCATACACCCTCGCATACGCCGCTCCTGGCGGCGGCCAGTGCGCGGTTTCACGCGGAGGTGGCGCGGGCCGAGATCCTGACGCCGTCTCGCCTCGGCCCGTCGCCGCCGCCTCGCCTCCTCAGCGGTCTCGATGGTGCCCCGGTCTTCGACGCCGCCAAAGGGCTCGACAAGCTGGCCGAAGCGATCTCGCGGACCATCGATTGGGCGGCCTGTCTCGACGGCATCCGCGAGGCCGGGGCGCGGGCCGTGCTCGAACTCGGCCCCGGCCATGCCCTGGCGACCATGGGGCGGGACGCCATGCCGGACGCGGCCGTCCATGCCGTCGCCGATTTCCGCTCCCTGTCCGGGCTCATGGACTGGCTCGCGGCGAATGCCGGCACGGGCTGACCCGCCCGGTTCTCTTTTGCCTCGTTGCGCCATCATCCGTGTGAACCCCAAGCCCCGCCGCTGCGTTGACGGTGGTAGGGGAGGCTTGACCATGTCGAGATGGATCTACGGGGCCGGTATCCTGGGGGCCGCGCTCGCATCGTCGGGCCCCTGTGCCGCTCAGAACATGGCGCTCACACCGCCCGCGCCGCCGGCGAACGCCAGCCCGAGTGAGCCCGTCCGACATCCCGAGCCTCCTGCGCGACCGCAGCTCCATGCTTTCAGCGGCGAGCTTCCGAACCAGAGGACCGGCCCGATGCGCAACCGTGTGGTCCGCGACATCTGCATCGGCTGCGACCGCTGAATCGGCGGGTCGGGCGAGGGCCGGACATCATCCAGAAACAGAGCGGCGCGAAACGGATCCGCTGCGCTCCGACTGCCCCCAAGCGAGGCGTGGCGGATGGACGGAGCGGTGCGCCGATGGTGCGCCGCTCCGTCCGTCTTCATGACCGCGCGGACGGGTCGCGCGACGAGACGGGATGTCCCGAGTTTTCCGCCGGTGGTCTATGGATGTCCGAGTGACATCCACCGGAGACGCGTTTGGCTAGCCGCTATGGGCTCGAGATCCGGGCTGCTACCGCTGCCGACGCGGCGGGCCTTGCCTCCCTGTTTCAGGCATCGGGACAGTCCATTGCGGCGAGCGATCTGGCCGAGCGGCTGGATTCCCTGCGCCTCGGGAGCGGGACCGCCCTCATCGCCGTCGAATGGGGGCCGCCGAGCGGTCTTGTCGTCCTGCACTGGTATCGCTCCCTGACGGCGGCTCAGCCCGTCGCCCAGATCACCGGCCTCATGGTCGGACCGGACGAGCGCCGGCGCGGGATCGGCCGTCTCCTGCTGAAGGCGGCCTCGCAGGCCGCTCGCTCGGCTGGATGCGCGACCCTCGAACTCGCCGCCTCGCCCGGCGAGGAGAGCCTGCGGGCATTCTGCGCCAGGACGGGGTTCGAGCCGGCCGGATCGCTGTTCACCCGGCCGCTGCGCAAGAAGAGCTGATGCCGGTCACTCCGGGAACCGTGGGATTCACCGCGTCGTTGCCTCCAGTGATCACTTTGACCCGATCAGGAGACCGGCATGACTCGGACTCTCATTCGCGCGGCGCTCGCCTCGGCATTGATCCTCGGCCTCACCGATGCCGCCCTGGCGCGCGGCGGCACCGGTGGTGGTGGCGATGGACTCTCGCCTTATTCGGCATTGAGCGGCAACGACCGCTCGGCCGGCGTGAACAACGGCAATTACCGCGATCCCCGGCTCGATCCCTATCTGCAGACCTACGGCCGGCGCTACGTCGCGCCCCGTCCCTATGGCGGCGCGGGCGAATACGGCTATCGCCCGTCGCGCCGGGGCTATGACGGATACGGGTACTGACGGGGCGCGGCCCCGCTCTCAGGCCGGAGCCTTACGGGCGGCGGCGTCGTCGCCCGGCTCAATGACGATCGGCTCCACCGTCTCCGGCATGACCTGTGACCGGCATTCCGCCAGGATCGCGTCCGCTCCTTCCTTGCCGATCAGCCCGAGCGAAAGGGCATGCTCGGCCATGATGGTGGTGTCCCCGGCCAGCACCAGGCTGCTGCCGGCCTCGAGGATCGCCTGCGACAGGCGCTCGATCTGCTCGGCCCGGGAGGAATCGCGCGAGACGTTGCGGATGTAGACGGCGAGCACCCGTCCGGGATTCTCCGAGACGATCTTGGCATAGACTTCCGGGTCGTGCTGGCCGCTATCGCCGATGAGGACGAAAGGCAGGTCGCCGTAGAGCGCCAGCATGTGGCGGATCAGGTCGCGCTTGTGGTCCTCGGCGCGGCGCGGCAGCGGATGGCGCCAGGACAGGCCCCATTCCCGCAGGAACAGCACCGGCCCCGCCGGAATCCCGTGCTGCCGGAAGAACTCGCTCAGCATGTCGTAGATGCCCCAGGGGGCGCGAGAGACGTAGAGCATCGGGTTCGACTGATCGCCGGTGGCGCCCGCATGCAGCGCCCGGCTCAGGGACGCCGCACCCGGGAAGGCGACGCGGTCCTCCGCATCGGCCACGAACAGACGCCACAGCATCTTCAGCTTGTTGGCCACGCCCGTATGCATGATCGTGTCGTCGATATCGCTGATGACGACGAAGCGGCACTTCTCCGGCGGAATGAACACCCGCCCCTGCGCCCGCACCGGCGGATCGGCTGCGAGTTCGAGATCCACGACGTGCCAATGGCCCTCGCCGGTGGGCACGTTCGGGGGGTTGAGGCTCACCCGGAAATAGCCGTCGCGGTCGGTCACGGCGGTCGTCTCGGCTCCGCCGAAACGCGCGACGACGGACGCATCGGCGACCTTGCGCCTGCGGATGCGCCGGGCGATGTCACGCAGGTCGGCGGCGATATCGTCGGCCTTGAGGTCCGGGTCGCGGCGCGCCTGCCGGAAGACCCGGCCGATCAGGAAGATTTCCTTGCTCGAGCCGTAGCCCCGATAGGCCTCGATCACCGTCCCGCCCGTCCCCTGCGCCCGGCGTACCGGGCGGGCGACGAGGGCCAGCAGGCGACCGCCCGCCTTGCGCCAGCGCGGCGTCGCCCGTTCGGGGGTCGGAGGAGGTGAGGTCATGAGTCGGCCTGACGCGATACGATCGTGATCGCGGTCAAGCCGTCGTCAGGGCCGAAGGTTGCGCGGGACGGGTCGGATCGAGGGGCGTCACAGCCGCTCGATCTCTGCCAGCAACGTGTCGGAGAGGGTGATCCCCTCCTCGGCGGCGCGGGCGCGGGCGGCGAAGCGGCGGGTTCCGGGCAGCCGCGCGCCGTCCTGTTCCGCCACCGAGCGGGCCATCACGGCGAAGCGTTCCAGCGCGTTGCCGGCAAAGGCCGTGGCATCGATGGCGAGGATGAGCTGGCCGGTGGCGGGAGGCTCGCCCTCGGCATCGAGGAAGGACGTGGCTTCGCTGGCGAACCGCGCTCCGGTGAGGCCGGCGGCGAGAAGCTCCACCATCAGGGCGAGGGCCGTGCCCTTGGCGTCGCCCAACGGCACCATGGTGCCGGCGAGCGCCGCGACGGGGTCCGTGGTCGGGTTGCCCTCGGCATCGAGGGCCCAGCCCTCGGGGATCGTCTCGCCGCGCTGCTTGGCGGTGATGATGTTGCCCCGCGCCACCTTCGACAGGGAGAGATCGACGACGATCGGCTCTGCCCCCGGCAACGGGCAGGCGAAGGCGATCGGGTTGGTGCCGAAGACCGGCCGGGTTCCGCCCCAGGGCGCCATGGAGGCGGGGGCGTTGGCGAACAGGATGGCGACGAGGCCCTGCTCGGCCAAAGCTTCCACCGGCCGGCCCGCGGCCCCGCAATGATGCGAACGGCGGATGGCGGCGGCGGCGATCCCCTGTTCGCGGGCGATCTCGGGCAGGAGGGCGATGGCCGTGTCGAGGGCCGGATAGGCGAAGCCGTGGGCCGCATCGATGGCGAGCAGTCCCGGCTTCGGCCGCGCGGTGGTGACGACGGCATCGCCGACGACTTTGCCCGCCCGCACCTGTTCGCCATAGGCGAGGAGCCGCATGAGACCGTGGGTCTTCAGCCCGTCGGCCTCCGCGCCCACCAGGGCCCTGGCGACGCTCTCCGCCTGGATGAGCGCGGTCCCGCAGCGGACCAGGGTGTCCGTGGCGAGGCGATGGGCGGCGTCGAGGCGAAGGATCGGCATGGCGTGGCCTTAAGCCAGCTCTCCGTCACCTGTCGAGAGCGAAGTCCCCTCGCCGCGGGGCATGGCCAAGCCGTAATGGTTTGGATGGCGCAAGGACCATCGGACAAAGACGAGCGATCGCACGTACAAGCTGAGCCGTGGCTCTCGGCTCGCGGGAATCTTGTATTTATCCTCGATCAACGGCGAATGATTATTTTGTGAACCATGCTTGGCGTGGGACGTTGTTGAGCAAGTCCGTACGACATGAGGAAATATACTATGCAGATCAAGACATTCGCAGTCGCGGCCGCCCTTGCCGTTTCTCTGAGCGGCGCAGCTTTCGCTCAGACTGCTGCTGGTGGTGCCAGCGCCGAGGGCAACATGAACAATCCCGGCAGCGTGAAGAGCAACAGCGAGAAGGGCATGGAGCGCATGGGTGGTGGCGCCAGCACCACCGGTTCCACTGCCGCACCCGGCATGACGCGCGACGTGCCCTCCAATGCGACGCCGGGCGCGCCGGCCGGCTCGAATGGCGGTAACGCCGCCACCGGCAGCGGAGCCGCTCCCAGCGGCAAGTAAAGCGCGGGGGTAAGGTTTCGAGGCGTGGGCCTCCGGAACTGGATAGTCTGATTAGTGGAAGTCGCCCCGTCCGCCGAAAGGCAGGCGGGGCGATCTCATGTGGGGTGACCGGGAATGACCCGGGCAGCCAGTACATCCCTTCAAAAAATATGCGCGCGATTTATCGGTGATTAACCAACTTCGCGCTGAATGGGAGGCATCGAGGTTGATGGTTCCCTAAAACGACATGGCCGGTCGACGTGACCTTTGCGGGGCTCTTGCATGAGCTTGGTGAGGTCCTTCGAGGGGCGTGCGGGCAGGGTACGCGTATCCGAGTACAGCCCGCATGATCGACGACGCGTCCACCTATCGCCGCCGTCCCCGCCGTTCCCGGCCGCGCAGCCGTGTCCTTTTGAAGACGGCCGTCGTCGCGCTGTTCGTCGCGACGTTTCCCCGGCTGACCGGGTTGGACGCGCCTGTTCCCGCTGCGACGGCACCGCTCGCGAGCCGCCAGATTGTCCCCGAGGCACAGCCCGCCGCTGTCGCCCGCAGCTTCGCGTGGATGCTCGACCCCTCCCCCGCCCTGGGTGTCTGGACGCCGGACTGGCGCGCCTCGGAGCCGATGCAGGTGGCCGGGTTCGAGACGCCGAAGGCCTCCCCCGTCGAGATCGCACCCGGGATCGCGCTTGCCGCCGTGGCGCCGGTCCCAGCGGCACGGCCGCTCCAGCAGACCGCTCGCCTCGTCCAGCCGATGCCCGCGCCGGTTCCTCGCCCCATCGACCTGAAGCCCCTTTCCCGCGAGCCGCGCCTCGCCACCCGCCGGCCTTCGTCGCGGAATGTCGTCGCGGCCCGGCAGGATGTGGAAGCCGAGCGGTCGTTCTTCGAGACGGTGTTCGGCCGGCGTGATCCCGAGCGCAGCCCCGCTCTCGCCCTCGCCTATGCCTCCGCCGATACGGGCGCCATCGATCTGAGCCAGCGCCGGGCCCTGGATCGCGTGCCTGCGACGGCGGGCGGCGGGACCGCGATCTACGACATCAGCACCAGCACGGTGACCCTGCCGAGCGGGGAGCAGCTGGAGGCCCATTCCGGCCTCGGCCAGCACATGGACAACCCGCGTCTCGTCCATGTCCGCATGCGTGGGGCGACGCCGCCCGGCACCTACGATCTGACCGAGCGCGAGGCCCTGTTCCACGGAGTGCGCGCCATCCGCCTCAACCCCGTGGGCGGCAGCGCCGCCATCCACGGCCGCGATGGCATCCTCGCCCATACCTACATGCTCGGACCGAGCGGCGCGTCCAATGGCTGCGTGGTGTTCAAGGATTACAACCGCTTCCTGCAGGCCTATCTCCGGGGCGACATCCGCCGCCTCGTGGTGGTGGCCGGCTATAAGGGCGATGCACCGGCCTCGCTCACGGCGAAGCTGTTCGGCCGCTGAAGCCGTCGCGGCTCCGGTCAGGCCGCCATCGCCCGGCAGGACTCGGCGCAGCGGCGGCATCCGGCGACACAAGTCTCCATGTCGCCGACCGCCTCGCAACTCGCCGCGCAGGCCTCGCAGATCTCGGCGCAGGCCCGACACGTCTGACGGTGCTCCGCGACCCCGAGGAGCATCATGTGCGCGGACGTCCGGCATAGTTCCGCGCAGGCCAGCATGAGGCGGACATGCTCCGGCTCGACATGCTTGCCGCCGGCCGGAAGGCAATGCTCCGACACCATGCCGAGGCAAGTCCGGTAGCAGGTCAGGCATTCGTCGATACAGGCCTTCATGTCGTGGGACGTCATCGAGAGCTTCCTCCGTTGAGGTCATGCAAGACAGTGCATCCCGGCCGAAGGTGCCGTCGGGCGATCGTGCCGCCGCTGCTCGTGGCCCAACCCGGATGATCGGAATGCCGATCCGATGTTGTCGATCCGGCGCCGCTTGGACATCAGCGACGACAACGCATTCTCTGGCGCATGGGTTCTGGCTTTGGAGGCCGGATTTAGAGATAACTTATGTTCGTCGCTCGCGTTCGCCGATGTTAATAGCCTGATTTAATCGGCGGCGTTCGCTGAAGTGTAAGCTCAAGCTTGATTGTGCTTGAGATGACGCGCTCGGAACTCTGGAACTCATGGACTCGGGGGGTGTTTCCGATCGGAGCCCTTGCTTCGGGGTTCGACCCCGCTGCCCTGCTGCGCCACGCGCGTCCAGGGCTCGTCCTGACATTCCGGTTTCGAAAGAGCGCAATGAAAGCACTGTGTTGGCACGGCAAGGGTGACATCCGCTGCGATACGGTGCCCGATCCCCGGATCGAGGATTCGCGCGACGTCATCATCAAGGTGACGTCCTGCGCCATCTGCGGCTCGGACCTCCACCTGATGGACGGCCAGATGCCGACCATGGAGAGCGGCGACGTCCTCGGCCATGAATTCATGGGCGAGGTGGTCGAGGTCGGCCAGGGCTTCACCAAGTTCAAGAAGGGCGACCGCATCGTCGTGCCCTTCAACATCAATTGCGGCGAGTGCCGCCAGTGCAAGCTCGGCAACTGGTCGGTCTGTCAGCGCTCGAACCGCAATGCCGAGATGGCGGCCGCGCAGTTCGGCTACACCACCGCCGGCCTGTTCGGCTATTCGCACCTCACCGGCGGCTATGCCGGCGGCCAGGCGGAATATGTGCGCGTACCCATGGCCGATGTGGGGCCGATGCTGGCGCCGGAAGGCGTCGACGACGAGTCGCTGCTGTTCCTCACCGATATCCTGCCCACCGGATGGCAGGGTGCCGAGCATTGCGAGATCAAGGGCGGCGAGATCATCGCGATCTGGGGTGCCGGTCCGGTGGGGTTGTTCGCGATCCAATCCGCCAAGATCATGGGTGCCGAGCGCATCATCGCCATCGAGACGGTGCCGGAGCGGATCGAACTCGCCCGGAAGTACGGTGCCACCGACATCATCGATTTCATGAAGGAGGATGTGTTCGAGCGGATCAAGGAGATCAGCAAGGGTGAGGGCGCCGACGGCGTGATCGATTGCGTCGGCATGGAGGCCACCGCCGGCCACGGCGTCGCAGGGATTATCAGCACCCTGCAGGAGAAACTGACCTCGACCGAGCGCCCCTACGTCCTCATGGAGGCGATCAAGGCCGTGCGCCCCTGCGGGATCGTCTCGATCCCCGGTGTCTATGGTGGCCCGCTTCCCATCAATATGGGCTCGATCGTGCAGAAGGGGCTGACCCTGAAGAGCGGCCAGACCCATGTGAAACGCTACCTGGAGACGCTGACGAAGCTGATCCAGGAGGGGAAGATCGACATGACCTCGATGATCACCCACCGCTCCACCAATCTCGCGGACGGCCCCGACCTCTACAAGACGTTCCGGGACAAGAAGGACGGGTGCGTGAAGGTGGTCTTCCACCCGAACTGACGGCATCGGCAGGGATATGGCCCGGAACGAGGCCATGTCCCGTCATAGGCCTCGGCCTGCATCGCTATCCCCGTGCCAGGGCGTCCTGAAACTCCGCCTCCGGCAGAAGCGCCCCGCCCGTGGTCCAGACCACATGCGTCGCCTGCGCAGGTGCGGCGGCGTCGAGATAGGGCCGGATTGCGGCGAACCCCGCCGCTGCCGAGGGTTCGAGCCGCAGGCCCGGATCGGACCAGAGGCGTTTCACCCAGGCAAACAGGTCGGCATCGGCGACCGTGACCACCGCCTCGATGAGCGGGCCCACAGTGCCCGCCACCAGCATCGAGGCGCCCGCCACCGCCAGCCCATCGGCGGCGGTGCGATTGTCGAGGCCGATCTCGTAGACGTCCACCGGGCGCGACAGGCCGGCAGCGAGCTGCACCAGCATGCAGGGCGAGGCGACCGGCTCCACGAAGATGCAGCGGATGGCGTCGCCGAACAGCAGCTTCAGGCCGAGCGTGACGCCGCCGGGCGCGCCGCCGACGCCGCAGGGAAGATAGACGCAGAGCGGGTGGGCCGGATCGACCCTGATCCCGGCCTCGTCCAGTTGGCGGCGCAGGTCGAAGGCCGCTGCCGCATAGCCGAGGAACAGGTCGACGGAGCTCTCGTCATCGACGAAATGGGCGTCGGCCCGCCCCTCGAAGGCCGAGCGTGCCGCCGCGACCGCGCTGCCGTAATCGCCCAGATGCTCGACCACCCGGGCGCCGATATCCCGCAGGCGCTGCTTCTTCCACGCCTTGGCGTCATGGGACATGTGGACCTCGACCGCGAAGCCCAGCGCCCGCGCCATGACGCCGACGCTGAAGCCGAGATTGCCGGTGCTACCGACCGCGACGGTATGGGCACCGAACGCGTCGCGGGCTTGCGGCTCCGCAAGCCGGGCATAGGAATCCCCCGGCCGTAGCAGGCCCTTCTCGAGCCCGAGCCGCTCGGCATAGACCAGCACCTCGTAGACGCCGCCCCGCGCCTTGATGCAGCCGGTGACCGGCAGATCATGGTCGGCCTTCACCCAGACCGCGCCGCCCGTCGGACCCGTGATGGCCTGCGCCACAGGGTCGGAGAGGGGCAACAGGGGCGAATCGATGCGCCCGGTGTCGAGATCCTCGAAGAGATGGCGCAAAAGCGGATCGAAGCGGCGCCAGCGTGCCTCCGCCGCCTCCACATCGGCCAGGGAGAAAGCTAGGCTCGGCAGGAATTCGGCGGCCGGCCGGAGATGGGGATTGAGCCAGGTGGTGAGCCGCGCCTCCCGCACGCTCGTCGGGATGGTATCGAGCGCCCGGGCGGGCGACGTGTCGGCATTCATGCTCATGCATTCCACTCTGCTGTGATCGCGATGGCGGCGAGAGGTCTTCGCGCAAGCCTCGTCGTCAGAGATCCATCGGCGCATTGTCCACCACCTCCTTCATGACGAAGAAGGTCCGCGTCTGCCGCACCCCCGGCAGCGCGATCAGGGTCTCGCTGTGCAGGCGGTTGAAATCCGCCATGTCGGAGACGCGGATCTTGAGGAAATAGTCGAAATCCCCGGCCACCAGATGGCAATCGAGCATGGTTGGCATCGCCTGGGCGGCAGCCTCGAACGCGGCGAAGCTCTCCGGCGTCGAGCGGTCGAGCACGACGCCGACGATGACGAGGGACCCCCGCCCGACCTTCTCCGGCGCGATCCGCGCATGGACGCCGCGGATGTAGCCCTCGTCGAACAGGCGCTGCGTGCGGCGGTGACAGGTGGCGGCGCTGGTATTCACCCGCTTGGCGATCTCGGCATTGTTCATGCGCCCATCGGCCTGGAGCAGGCGCAGGATCTTGAGATCGATCCGATCGAGCGATGGCGACATGGAAGAACCTTCCGTATTTCCAGCAGGAACGATGGTTCATACCAAGCTTGACCGGGAAAACCATGAAATTTCGTGGCACATCTCATCGTCATTCGAGAGCACCTTTCACGGGAGTTTTGCTAGCGTTCGGGTCTCACTGATGCGAGGACGTTGCCAAGCCATGCTGTCGAAATTCGAGCGCTATCCCCTCACCTTCGGCCCGAGCCCGATCGAGAAGCTGTCGCGTCTCACCGACCATCTCGGCGGCGATGTCGAGATCTACGCCAAGCGCGAGGATTGCAATTCCGGCCTGGCTTATGGCGGTAACAAGCTGCGCAAGCTCGAATACATCGTGCCCGATGCCATCGCGAGCGGAGCCGATACGCTGGTCTCCATCGGCGGCGTGCAATCCAACCACACCCGCATGGTGGCGGCGGTGGCTGCCAAGATCGGGATGAAGTGTCGGCTGATCCAGGAAGCCTGGGTGCCGCACGAGGATGCGGTCTATGACCGGGTCGGCAACATCCTGCTGTCGCGCATCATGGGCGCGGAGACGCAACTCGTGGATGACGGGTTCGACATCGGCATCCGCGAGAGCTGGAAGGCGGCTTTGGAGGATGTGAAGGCCAAGGGCGGCAAGCCCTACGCCATCCCCGCCGGCGCCTCGGTGCACAAGTTCGGCGGCCTCGGCTATGTCGGCTTCGCCGAAGAGGTGCGCGCCCAGGAGGCCGAGATGGGCCTGCGCTTCGACTACATCGTCGTCTGCACCGTCACCGGCTCGACCCATGCCGGCATGGTGGTGGGCTTCGCCGCCGATGGACGTGCCCGCAACGTCATCGGCATCGACGCCTCCTGCACCCCGGCCCAGACCAAGGCGCAGGTGCTCGACATCGCAAAGAATACCGCTGCGCTGATCGGTGCCCCCGACATCACCGAGGACGACGTGGTCCTCAACGAGGATTACGCCTATCCGGTCTACGGCGTGCCCTCGAAGGAGACGGTGGAGGCGATCCGCCTCTCGGCGCGGCTCGAAGCCATGATCACCGACCCGGTCTACGAGGGGAAGTCGATGCAGGGGATGATCGATCTGACCCGGAAGGGGTTCTTCCCCAAGGGCTCGAAGGTGCTCTACGCCCATCTCGGCGGCGCGCCGGCCCTGAACGGCTACAGCTACACGTTCCGGAACGGCTGATCGGGACGGTTCATGCGCCGCCGGCCTCCGCCGGCGGCAGGGCGGCCACGAGCTGGCGCAGGAACGCCTGCGCCGCATGCGGCAGCTTGCGGTCCCGCATCAGCTGGACCTGAATGCCGCGCCGCAGGCTCGCCTGCGATTGGATCGGGATGCAGACCAGTTCCCCGAGCCGAACCGGCGTCTGCACCGAAAGCGGCGACATCAGCGCGATCCCCCTCGTCCTTCGGACGAAGGGAAGCAGCGCCGTGAGGATGTTGGAGGTCAGCGTCGGCTCGATGACGATGCCTTCCGCCCGGCAAGCCGCGTCGAAGACGAGGCGCGCCGTGGTGTCGAGGGGCGGCATCGCGATCGGGTAGGCCTGGAGTTCGCCGATCCGGATCGACGCCCGGCCGGCGAGCGGATGGTCGGGGGCGGCCAGCGCGACCATCTCCACCACGGCCTCGTAGAACACCGTGACGAGGTTCGTCGGCGCGAGCGCGAAGGTGATGCCGATATCGGCGTCGCCCGCGGCCACGACCTGCGTGACCTGTGCCGGGGGGAGAACCTGGATTTCGAAGCGGATGCCGGGATAGCGCGCATGGAACTCGGCGATGGCGTTCGGCAGCAGGTCGAGGGCGAATCCCTCCGCGGTGGCGACGCGGATGAAGCCCCGCGCCAGCCCGCGCAGTTCCTGGATTTCGGCGGCGACCTGCTCGGCCCGCGCCAGAGTCTGCCGCGCATGCTGGGCCAGCAACTCGCCGGACGGGCTCAGGACCATGCCGCGCGGCCGGCGCTCGAACAGGACGCAATCGAGCTCCGCTTCGAGATTGGCGATCTGGCGGCTGATCGCGGAGGCGGCGACGTTGAGTTGCGCCGACGCCGCCGCGATGGACCCGGTCCTGGCGACGGCGAGGAAGTAGCGCAGGCCCGACATCTGCATAGGCATGTTCCATTGCCGAAACGGCACGGCAACCATCGATAAATTCTACTTGTTGCGATGTGGAATGCACAACACCATGGCACGAGGAAAAAAGCGGCAGTGCAGATCGGCTACGGGCCGCCGAGCAGCCGGTAGCGGAAGGAATGCGGATCATGGGCAGACATGTTCCCGCGGCAGGCGCCGCGCTCGCTCTCCTGCTGGGGACGTTCAGCGTTCCGGCGCTGGCCAGCAAGGCCAACGATACCCTGGTCTATGCCTCGGATACCGAGCCGGAAAACGTGAGCCCGTATCACAACAGCGCCCGCGAGGGCGTCGTGCTCGCCCGCAACGTCTGGGACACCCTGCTCTACCGCGATCCGAAGACCGGCGCGTATCAGCCGATGCTGGCCACCGCCTGGAAATGGGTCGACCCGACCACCCTCGAACTGATCCTGCGCGAGGGCGTGACCTTCCATAACGGCGATGTCTTCGGCCCCGAGGACGTGGCCTTCACCTTTAACTACGTGCTGACGCCCGAGGCGCGCACGGTGACGAAGCAGAATGTGGACTGGATGAAGTCGACGGAGGTGGTGGACGCCAAGACCGTCCGCATCCACCTCAAGACCGCCTTCCCGGCCGCTCTCGAATACCTCGCCGGACCGACCCCGATCTTCCCGGCCGCTTACTTCAAAAAGGTCGGCCTCGACGGTTTTGCCAAGGCCCCCATCGGCACCGGCCCCTATCGCATCACCAGCGTCGAGAACGGACGTGGGGTGAAGATGGAGCGGAACGACAAATATTGGCCCGGCAGCCCGATCGGCACGCCAAAGATCGGCAAGCTCGAATTCCGTGTCATTCCCGATGCCGACAGCCGCATGGCCGAACTCGTCACCGGCGGCATCGACTGGATCTGGCGCGTGCCGAGCGACCAGGCGGACCAGCTCAAGGCCGCGCCCAACGTCACCGTGCTCAGCGCCGAGACCATGCGAGTCGGCTTCCTGCAATTCGACACGCTCGGCCGCGCGAAGGAAAACTCGCCGCTGAAGGATCCCCGCGTCCGCCAGGCGATCTCCTATGCCATCGACCGCAAGGCGATGGTCGACAACCTCGTCCGCGGCGGCAGCCGCGTCATGAACGCGGCCTGTTTCATCGACCAGTTCGGCTGTACCGACGAGGGCGTGCCGCGCTACGCCTACGATCCGGCCAAGGCCAAGGCGCTCCTGAAGGAGGCCGGCTATCCCGACGGGTTCGAGATCGATCTCGGCGCCTATCGTGAGCGCGACTACGCCGAGGCCGTCATCGGGTATCTCCGCGCCGTCGGCATCACCGCCCGGCTCAACTACCTGCGCTACGCGGCGCTGCGCGACATGATCCGGAGCGGCAAGGTCTCCATCGCCTTCCAGACCTGGGGCTCGTTCTCGGTCCTCGACGTCTCGGCCTTCACCGGCGTCTACCTCAAGGGCGGTGACGAGGACCTGACCAAGGATCCCGAGACCATCGCGGCGCTCCAGGCCGGCGACGGCGCCACCGATCCGGCTGCGCGCAAGGTGAAATACGCCGAGGCGCTCAAGCGCATCGCGGCCCAGGCCTACATCCTGCCGCTGTTCTCCTACTCGACCAACTACGCCTTCACCTCGGACCTCACCTTCACGGCGCAGCCCGACGAGCTGCCGCGCTTCTACGCGGCGAGCTGGAAGTAAGGGTCGCATCCGAGGCGCGAAGCGCGGCTCATGGAAGGCGTACCCGTTCACTCATCGCGGATGCAGCCCGCGCCGTCCCCTCTCCCCTTTGCGGGAGAGGGTGGCCCGCGAAGCGGGTCGGGAGAGGGGAGCGACGCTTCCGGATAGCGCGCTCCCCTCTCCCGACCCTCGCTGACGCGAGGGCCACCCTCCCCCGCAGAGGGGGGAGGGAGAAGCCCGCGGATCGCTCTCGGCAGAGCCGAACAATCGTCCGGACGACGAACGTCACGACCCGTAACGGACCAAAGGAACCGGCCCATGCTCAGGTTCATGCTGCAACGCATTTTCGTCGCCATCGCGGTTGCCGTGACGGTGTCGGTGGCGAGCTTCATGCTGCTGCACCTCTCCGGCGACCTCGCCGCCGCCATTGCCGGTCCCGAGGCCACCTCCGCCCAGGTCGAAGCGATCCGCGTCCAGTACGGGCTGAACCAGCCGATGCTGGCGCAATTCACCGCCTGGGCGTGGAAGGCGCTGCATTTCGATTTCGGCAATTCCTTCTACTTCCGGGAAAGCGTGGTCGACCTCCTCGCCTCCCGCATGCCGATCACCCTGTTCCTCGGCGTGGTGGCGCTGGCCGTCGCCCTGTTCGTGGCGATCCCGCTCGGCGTGCTGGCGGCGGTGAAGCGAGACACCTGGATCGACCGGCTCGCTTTGTCGGTCTCGGTGCTGGGTCAGGCGATGCCGAGCTTCTGGTTCGGCCTGACGCTGATCATGATCTTCTCAGTGAACCTGCGTTGGCTGCCGGTCTCGGGCAACACGACCTGGAAGCACTTCGTGCTGCCGGCCATCGCGCTCGGCTATTACGCCATGCCCGCCGTGATGCGGCTCACCCGCAACGGCATGCTCGAAGTGCTGGCCTCGGACTATGTCCGCACCGCCCGGGCCAAGGGCCTGCCCCCGCGAAAAATCCTGATCCGGCATGCGCTCCGCAACGCCGTGATCCCGGTGATCGCACTCGCCGCCGTGCAGTTCGGCTTCATGCTCGGCGGCTCCATCGTCATCGAGGCTGTGTTCTCGCTCCAGGGGCTCGGGCAGCTCGCCTGGGAGAGCATCGCCCGCAACGACTTCCCCGTGGTGCAGGCGATCGTCCTCGTCCTGGCGATGATCTACATCGCCCTGACGCTGGCGGCCGACCTTCTCAACGCTTTCCTCGATCCCCGGCTGCGCCAATGACCCTTCAGCCGTCCTCCTCCCCGGTGGCTCCCACCCTTCCCTCGACCGATCTGCTGGTTCAGGCCGGTCCTGTGCCCGACGCGAACGCGCCGCTGCCGGCGTCGCGCTCGCCCACGGCGCTGGCCCTCCGGCGCGGCCTCCATCACGGCGGCTTCATGATCGGGGCCGTGATCCTCGGCGGGATCGTCCTCGCGGCCCTGGCCGCGCCCCTGATCGCCCCGCACGACCCCTATGCCCAGGACGTCTCGCGCCGCCTGATCCCGCCGATCTGGAACGCGAAGGGGACGTGGGACCATGTGCTCGGCACCGACAAGCTCGGGCGCGACTATCTCAGCCGCCTGATCTACGGCAGCCAGATCTCCCTTCTCATCGGGATCGCGGCGGCCTGCATCTCCGGCCTGATCGGCACCGTCCTCGGCATCTGCGCCGGCTATTTCGGCGGCAAGGTCGACGCGGTGGTGAGCTACGTCGTCACCACGCGCCTCGCCATGCCGGTGGTGCTGGTGGCTTTGGCCATGGCCTCCCTGGTGGGCGGCTCGCTGAAGGTGGTGGTCCTGGTGCTGGGCCTGCTGCTTTGGGACCGCTTCGCCGTGGTGACGCGTGCCGCCACCCGTCAGATCCGGGACCAGGATTTCGTCGCGGCGGCCCGCGCCGCCGGCTTCTCGAACGCTCGGATCCTGTTCCAGGAAATCCTGCCCAACATCTTCAACGCGCTCATCGTCGTGGCGACCCTGGAGATGGCGCACGCGATCCTGCTGGAAGCGGCCCTGTCGTTCCTCGGTCTCGGCGTCCAGCCGCCCCTGCCCTCCTGGGGGCTGATGATCGCCGAGGGCAAGCCGTACATGTTCTTCCAGCCCTGGGTCATCACCATCCCGGGCGTCGCCCTCCTCGTCCTCGTTCTCGCCATCAACCTCCTCGGCGACGGATTGCGCGACGTCACGGCACCCGAGGGGCGGCGCTGAGCGCTTCCCTCGGCTCCCATTCTCACCCGACACAGAGTGGATCCATGTCCCGACACGATGCGATCGCGCATGCCGCGCGCCACTACGACGGAGGCGGGTTCCGCGCCGTCCTGCAGGATGCCGTCGCCCGCCCCACCGAGAGCCAGACGACAGGGCAATTGCCGGCGCTCCATGCCTACCTGTCCGACTTCCTCATGCCCGCCATCGCGCCGCTGGGTTTCACCGGCCGCATCCTCGACAATCCCGACGGCGAGCACGGCCCCTTCCTCATCGCCGAGCGGCACGAGGGCGACGACCTGCCCACCGTGCTGATCTACGGCCATGGCGACACCGTGCGCGGCTACCCCGAACAATGGCGCGCCGGCCTCGACCCATGGGCGATCGTCGTCGAGGGGGACCGCTGGTACGGCCGCGGCACCGCCGACAACAAGGGCCAGCACATCATCAATCTCGGCGCGCTCGAGGCGGTGATGGCGGCGAGAGGCGGACGCCTCGGCTTCAACACCAAGCTCCTCATCGAAATGGGCGAGGAATCCGGCTCGCCGGGCCTGCGCGACCTGTGCCGGGCCGAGGCGCGCGCCCTCGCCGCCGATGTGCTCATCGCCTCCGACGGGCCACGGGTGAGCGCGGAGCGCCCCACCCTCTTCCTCGGCTCGCGCGGCGGTTACACGTTCGAGCTCATCGTGAACCTGCGCGAGGGCAGCCACCATTCGGGCAATTGGGGCGGCCTGCTGCGCAATCCCGGCACGGTGCTGGCCAACGCCATCGCGACCCTGGTCGACGGGCGCGGCAAGATCCTCCTCGATGCCCTGCGGCCACCCGCGATCCCCGAGGGCGTGCGGGCGGCGCTCGCCGACATCGCGGTGGGCACCGACCCCACCGCGCCGAGGATCGACGAGGATTGGGGCGAGCCCGGCCTCAATGCGGCCGAGCGCGTCTTCGGCTGGAACACCCTCGAAGTGCTGGCCTTCAAGACCGGCGACCCCGACGGCCCGCTCAATGCGGTGCCGCCCCACGCCAAGGCGACGCTGCAGCTGCGCTTCGTCGTCGGCACCGACTGGGAGGGCCTGATCCCGGCCGTGCGCGCCCATCTCGACGCCAACGGTTTCCCCATGGTCGAAGTGCGGGCGGCCCGTTCGGAAGTGTTCCGCGCCACCCGCCTTCCCGTGGAAGATCCCTGGGTCGGCTGGGCGCTGGCCTCCATCGAGGCCAGCACGGGCAAGCGCCCGGCATTGCTGCCCAATCTCGGTGGCTCGCTGCCCAACGACGCCTTTTCCGAGATCCTCGGCCTGCCGACCCTGTGGGTGCCGCATTCCTACCCGGCCTGCCTCCAGCACGGTCCGGACGAGCACCTGCTCGGGCCGATGAGCCGGGAGGCGCTGATGCTGATGGCGGGCCTGTTCTGGGATCTCGGGGAGACCGGACCCGTCATCCTGGGCCAGCGCGACGCGAAACCGGAGACCTGACCATGAGCGAGCCTGTCGTCAGCATCCGCAACCTCACCTTGGCCCTGCCGAAGGGGGCGGACCGACCGCATGCGGTGGAGGATCTCTCCCTCGACCTGATGCCGGGCAAGATCCTCTGCGTCGTCGGCGAATCGGGCTCGGGAAAATCCATGAGCGCCTATGCGCTCACCGGTCTGCTGCCGCGTGCCCTCACGCCCGTCGGCGGCAGCATCGTGTTCGAGGGGCGGGACCTGCTCACCCTCGGCGAGCGCGACTGGCGTGCTTTGCGCGGGCGCCGCATCGCCATGGTGTTCCAGGAGCCCATGACGGCGCTCAACCCGGTCATGCGGATCGGCGACCAGATCGCCGAGATGTTCGAGGCGCACGGCCTTCTCACCAAGGCCGAGCGGCGGGCCAAGGCCATCGCGCTCGCCACCGAGGTCGGCCTGCCCGACCCGGCGCAGATCGTGCGTGCCTATCCGCATCAGCTGTCGGGCGGACAGCGCCAGCGCGCGATGATCGCCATGGCTCTGGCATTGGAGCCCTCGATCCTCGTCGCCGACGAGCCGACCACGGCGCTGGATGTCACCACCCAGGCGCAGATCCTGAAACTCGTCCGCGACCTGCAGCGGCGGCGGGGCATGAGCGTCCTGTTCATCACCCACGATTTCGGCGTGGTCGCGGATATCGCCGACCATGTGGCGGTGCTCCAGCGCGGCAAGCTGGTGGAATCGGGCTCCGCCGACGAGGTTTTGCGGAAACCCCAGCATCCCTACACCAAGGCTCTGCTGGCGGCGGTGCCCAGCATCGTGCCGCCGGAGCGCGAATCACGGGAAGGCGCGCCCATCGCTCTGTCTGCCATCGGCCTCACCAAGACCTACACATCGCGCCGGGGTCTGTTCGGGCCGCCGCGCATCGTCCACGCGGTCAAGGAGGTGGCGTTCGACGTCCGCCGCGGCGAGACCCTGGGCCTCGTCGGTGAATCGGGCTCGGGCAAATCCACCACGGCGCGCCTCGCCATCCGGCTCATCGACCCCGACCAGGGCACCGTCCGCCTCGGCACGCTCGATTACACAGCGCTGGGGCCGCGGGCGCTCCGCGCCGAGCGCAAGCGCATCCAGATGATCTTCCAGGACCCCTTCGCCTCCCTCAACCCGCGCCGGACCGTGGAGCAGATCATCACCGCCGGGCCGATCGCCCATGGTGTTCCGGCCCGCGAGGCCAGGGCGCGGGCGCGCGACCTGCTCGATCTCGTCGGGTTGTCGCCCAGCGCCGCCGAGCGCTATCCCAATGCCTTCTCCGGCGGCCAGCGCCAGCGCATCGGCATCGCCCGCGCGCTGGCCATGGAGCCCGACGTGCTGGTCGCCGACGAGGCCGTCTCGGCCCTCGACGTGTCGGTCCAGGCACAGGTGCTCGACCTTCTCGAGGATCTGAAGCAGCGCCTGAACCTCGCGATGTTGTTCATCACCCACGACCTGCGCGTCGCGGCCAAGATCTGCGACCGGATCGCGGTGATGCATCGGGGGGAGATCGTGGAACAGCGGCCGACCGCCGACCTGTTCCGCCGGCCGGACCATCCCTATACGCGCGACCTCCTCTCGGCCGTGCCGGGATTGCAGATGGAGCGGGCCTGAGGCGCGAGAGGGGTTACTTGCGCCAGGCGTCGATCAAGGAGGTTACCGGCTCGACCACGTAGGACAGAAGCGAGGTGGCCCAGCCCCTCGCCCTCGCGCCGATCGATGGCTTGCCCTGCCGACGGGCCTCGGCCTCGGTCGCCTGGGCCACCAGCATCGCCGAGACGTAACTGTTCTCCAGGTGTTTGCACTCGGCCAGAGCCGCCTTCTGCGCGGCATGGGTCGGCAGGCCGGCGGGTTGCCCGGAAAAGGCCTGCCGCACGCATTTGTGCCAGCGCCGTTCGAGGAGATCGAGATCGGCTCCGGCGGTCGGCACGTCCTGCGCCGTCACTTCCTGAACCATGGCACCCGACGATGCCGCGATGCCCGCCATGATCGCAGCGGTCATCAGGGCATGAGGCCTCGTTCGGCGTCCTGATCGAGGATACGTCGTCGGCCCGGCTGGGCTAGCGGGCAAGCGCCCGCGTCTCGTCGAGGATGGCTTCCACCGCGGCGATCGCATTTTCCAGCTCCGCGATGCGGCGCAACGTGCTGTCGGCCGGCATCGTTTCGTGCTCCGCCGCTTCCATGATGAGGGCGCGCTGGCGGGCTTTGAGACGGTCCAGGAGAGATTCGAGCTTAGGCATGAGCCGCACTTAACCGGGCCTCACCCAATGGACAACATTTGTTTCCGGTAAAAACACCGATGTGTTGAACCTAGCCACCAGCGAGGAACACGATTGTACGGGAGTGTGGCGAAGATGAAATGCCGACTACGTATTTTCACTTGCCTGATTCGAGCCTGTACCTGACGCGAGCATGCACCCGACGCTGCGAATCGCGGCGGCTCCGAGGCGCCGCTGAACCTTTCCCCCGGTGGAGGGTTCACACAGCCTGAAGACCAACCCCGGAACCGTGATCATGTCGAAGACGATGTCCGCCGAGTTCAAGAGCCGCCGCGATGCCGAGACGGCGGTCGAGCATCTCGTCCAGGAACACGGGATCGACCGGAGCGCCGTCACCATCGCGCCAGCGGGGGACGAGAACAGCGCGGGGACCGAGGCGGCGCGGGCCGATATCGAGGATGGTCGCCTGAAGGAAGGCACCGAGGGCGAGCCTGCGCTTGAGGGGGCGATCCGCGTCACCGTCGAACTCGATGACGGGCTGACCGAGAAGGTGATGACCTCCTTCGAGACCTATGGCGGACGCGCCGTCGATGCCGGCTGAGCAGGTTGGCTGATTCGACAGGTCGGCCCGGCATTCAGCGCCGGGCGGCTTCGCCCAAAGCGGGTCGGGGTGGGTTGCTGGCGGTGAGCCATAGCCGCAGCGCGTCGAAGGTCCACCGCGCGCCTTCGATGACGCTCTCGGATCGGCCCTCTTCGCCCGAGCGGTCTAGGAAGGTCCGGAACGAGGTCCACATCGTCGCCGTGTCCCGCTTTCCGTAGCCTTCGTAATAGGCGCAGCCGCCCGAGGCGATCGCATCTCCGAGGCTACGGCGGATGTGGTGGGCGATGACCTGTCCGCCGAGCGTAGAGCCTTCGGTGACGTACAGGGCGCCGAGGATCGCGGGGCGGTCGTCGAAACCCGTTCCGGCGGCGAAACGGGGCAAGGCCTCAATGGCGTCGCGATTCATGCCGAAATGGACGAGGTCCCGCTCGATCAGGTGCAGTTTGCGGCGCGGCCATGCGACGTCGCGCCCGAAGGCTTGGCCGACGATGGGCTCGAACACACGATGGAAGCCCCACCAGCGGGCGAGCAGGGTCAGGTATCCGTCCCGCGTCGCCATCCGCTGGCGCCAATCGAGGCAGCGCTCCAGTTCCTCGTGCAGATCCTGCGTGCCTTCGCGCAGCCGTTCGGCCAGAGGCGCTTCCGGGCCGCCAATCGCCAGCGCAGTACGGGTCATGGCAGGGATGCCGGATCGGGCGCACCGATGGAGGCGGTCAGGATCACCCTCAATCCCGGCCGATTGTTGGTGTTCTCGATCGTCCCGCCGAGGCGGTCGACCATGGCGTTGAGCATCCGCGTCCCGAATCCGCTCCGTGTACCCGACATGCCCTGTCCCTGATCGGCGACGATCAGGCGGAAGCGGTTGCGATGCTGTTCGAGGCTGATGGCGATGGGACCGACCGCGCCGGAATAGGCGTATTTGTTGGCGTTGATGACGAGCTCGGTCAGGATCAGTCCGATATTCACCGCAGCGTCGGTGGGTATGATGATCGGGGCGAAATCGGTGCTGAACTGCTCGGCCCATTCAGGGCCCATCGACGATTTCATTTCGGAGACGAGATCGTCGAGGTAGCGGGCCAGATCGATCATTTCGACGTTGTCGTCGCTGTAGAGCCGTCGGTGCACCAGGGCCACGGCAGCGAGCCGGCGCTGCGCCTCGCTCAATGCCTCGCTGAGCCCCGCATTGCCTTCCGCCCTCGCCTGCAGGGCGAGGAAAGCCGAGACCAGCTGCAGGCTGTTCTGGACGCGGTGATTCACTTCCTTGATCAGGTAATCCTTCTGGACCAGCAGGCTTTCCCTGTCCGCCACCGTGGCGGCGAGCTCGCGGTTGAGCTCGCGGATGCGCCGGGTCTGACGAGCCTCGTAGAGCTCGCGCACGATGCGCTGCGCCGCCTCGATCTCGGGGAGCGACCAGGGTTTGGCATGGCCATGGACCTCCTCGGTCCAGGCTTCGAAGGAGGCGCGGGGGCTCAAGGTATCGCCGACGACGTTGGCGGCCTTGTGAGGGTTGCCGGCCCAGTTGACGAGTTCGACCCGCTCGGCCCGGAACCACATCAGGATGATCGGCTCCTCCCCCGACAGGACGACGGCGAGGAGCCCGCTCGCCAGCGCACGATAGGCGGCGGCGCGGGGGAAGCGCTTGCTGAGGCTGTGGGTGTGAAGCGCCTGTACCCCGCCCACCGTCCGGACCCAGGCCGCGATCTCGCGCAGGTCGGTTTCCTCGGCGCAGCGTCCGGTATGGTGGAGGTCCCTGCCCTGGAGCAGCGCGAAGCCGTCGGCGCCGAGCATGCGGCGCAGCTCCTCGCTCGTCTCGATCAGAATTTCGGCGAGGGGGGCTTCGCCCAGAACCTTTCCTGAGACCACGTCCTCGGCGCTGCGCAGCCGCAGCCGCTCACGGTAATTCTCGGCTTCCTCCCGCGAGCTGACCTGACGGGCGAGACTTCCCGCCAGGGCCTGACAGGCCATGCGCTGTCCGAAGGCGAGGGTGCGCGGCGTCCGGTTGTGGCAGGCCACGAGCCCCCACAGAATGCCGTCCTTGACGATGGAGATCGAGGCGGAGGCCGCCACATCCATGTTGCGCAGATATTGAAGGTGGATCGGCGAGACGCTGCGCAGTTCGATGTCGCTCAGATCGAGCTGCGACAGGTGCCGGGGCCGAAGCGGCTGCGGCGTATAGGTGACGTCCGGGATCACGCGGACGCGGTTGCGGATGTAGAGGGCGCGCGCCTGTTTCGGGATGTCCGAGGCCGGGAAATGGTGGTGCAGGAAGCTGCCGAGCTCGGGAACGCGGCTTTCCGCGATGACGACGCCGGCATCGTCGTCGAGGAAGCGATAGATCATCACCCGGTCGAAACCGGTGAGCTCGCGGAACGACGTCGCCGCCCGGTCGCACAAGGCCTTGAGGTCGGTGGCCCGCTCCAGGGCGCTTCCGGCGCGGTCGAGCCAGCCGAGAAGGCTGGCCGCATCGGTCCACAGGGAGGCCTGCGGTTCGAGCTGGATCAGCCATTGGCCGTCCTGAAAGCGCGCGGTGGCATCCATTGCCGCGCGGAGCCCCATGACGTGACCGATCACGACGGTCTCGTCGCGGGGCGCGTCGAGCAGCAGGGAGGCCGGCGAGGCGCCGAGGAGCTCGGACAACGTCCGCCCGGTCCATTCCGCGGCGAGCATTCCTTCGATGTCGCCCGCGCCGCCGACCACCCTCTGGTCTTCCGCATTCGCGATCAGCAGGAGGCCGTGCGGCTGGATCGCTCCCGGAATATGGATCGGCTCACGGTCGCAGACGGTCAGGTCCGGACCGAGATCCGAGGGGTCGGCATCCTGGCGAGGATCCAGGGCAGGGTCGGCCGTCCGGGTGGCACTCAGTTGCGTCATGCGTTCATTCGGTAACGTGATGTGAGCCTCGACAACGGCGATGCCGCTGGGCGATTCCCGCGAGTCGGTCGGCATCACGGAAGGACGTCCTTCCGCATCACCCGGCCCGCACCTCCTGAAAGAAATCACTTCCCCCGTCCATGGGAGAAGAAGGCGGCTCGCACTTACCCGCAATCCCTCGGGAGGGTTGCATGGAAAAAACCGATCCCCCCAGGAGGCGGGCTGAAGAGTTACTTAGGCACTATCGACGGCTTTGCCATATCGGCCGGGGCATAGTTTTTCGATGAACTGTGTATGTATTCATACACAGGAGGTCGTCTTATCGCATGGTACGTTGATCGAGGATGAACAACTGTCCGGAATGACTTGTCTAGTCTTTGCTGCCGCCCTGCCCGATGCCGATCACGCCCCCATCAGGACCGATACGTGGGCGGCCACCGAGTCACCGAGGCCCTTCAGGTCGTAGCCGCCTTCCAGCAGCGACACGATCCTGCCGTCGCAGGTGCGGTCGGCGATTTCCATGACTTGGCTGGTCGCCCAGGCGAAATCCTCGGCCTCCAGCATGAGGTTGGCCAGCGGGTCGCGCCAATGGGCGTCGAACCCGGCGGAGATGACGATCAGGTCGGGCTTGAACGCCTCGAGACGGGTGAGGATGCGGCTTCGCATCGCCTCCTTGAAGGCGTCGCCGTCGGCGAAGGGCTTGAGCGGCGCGTTGACGATGGTGCCGTGCTCGCCCTCCTCGGACACCGCTCCGCTGCCGGGATAGAGCGGCATCTGGTGGGTCGAGCAGAACAGCACGGATGGATCGGACCAGACGATGTCCTGCGTGCCGTTGCCGTGATGCACGTCCCAATCGACGATGGCGACGCGCTCCGCCCCGTGGACCTTCCTGGCGTGAAGAGCGGCGATCGCCGCGTTGTTGAAGACGCAGAAGCCCATCGCCTTGGTGCGTTCGGCATGATGCCCCGGCGGCCGCATGGCCGAGAAGGCGTTGCGGGCGGCACCCGTCATCACGAGGTCGACGCCTTGCACCGCCGCCCCGACACCGCGCAGGACGCAATCCATCGTTCCCGGCGAGAGCACCGTATCGGAATCGAGATGGGCAAGCCCCTCGCTCGGCACCGAACGGAGGATGGCGCGGACCCATTCCTCGGGATGGGCGAGGAACACCGATTCGAGGGCGGCCGCCTCGGGTGCGCGACGGTCGAGGCCGGAGAAGTCCGCCGTCCCGAGGGCCTCCTGAACCGCCTTCATGCGCTCCGGCCGCTCGGGATGTCCGTGCGGTGTGCGATGCTCGAACGCGGCCGCATGATGGAACAGAGCGGTCATCGATATCTCCCCTCGTGAATCTGGCATCGGGTATACCAGTTTGAACGAGGGATGACAGGAGCGGGGATCAGGCTCGCAAGTGTCGGAGGGCCTCGGCGTGGAGGCCGGCATTGGCCGCGGCCACGACCCGTCCGTCGAAAGCCGGGGTCAGGGGGCGACCGTCCCAATCGGTCATCACCCCGCCCGCCCCTTCCACCACCGGCACGAGGGCCATGACGTCGTAGACCTGGAGCCCGGCTTCCACCACGAGGTCGCAATGACCGCTGGCGAGAAGGCCGTAGGCATAGCAATCGCCGCCGAAGCGGCGCAGGCCCACCGCTCCGCTCAGCCGTGCGAAGGCCTCCGCATCCGTGCCCTCGAAAATGTCCGGGGAGGTCGCGAACAGGCGGGCTTCGTGAAGGTGCCTGCCGCTCGTCCGGGCGGGCCGGCCGTCGAACCACGCCGCGTCGCCGGTTCCGCACCAGCGCTCGCCGAGTGCCGGCATATCGATGACGCCGACGATCGGCCGTCCGCCGGAGACCAGGGCGATGAGCGTGCCGAAGAGCGGCATGCCGGTGATGAAGCTCTTGGTGCCGTCGATCGGGTCGATCACCCAGGTGAGCGGCCGCTCGAAATCACCGCCCTCCTCCTCTCCGAGGATGCCGTGGTCGGGATAGACGCTGCGGATCTCGGCGCGCAGCAGGGATTCGATGGCGCGGTCGGCGGCGGTGACCGGGCTCGCATCGGCCTTGGCTTCCACCGGTAGTTCGGTGCGGAAATAGTGCCGCGCGAGCGGAGCGGCGAAATCCGCGAGGCGATGGGCGAAGGCGAGGAAATCCGCTTTCGTCGCCTCGTCCCCGGACCGGATCGGCGGTGCACCCACACCCATCACAGGCGCCTCAGCCAGAGTGGCCAGTCGGGATGGTGGAACAGGGTTCGGGCCCGCATGTGCTTCCAGGTTCCGTATTTGTAATAGTCGAAATCGAGGGTCGAGACGGCCTCCTGGATCATCGCCCAGGTCGCCCATTTGAGATCGCCAAGCGCCTTCAGGACCGCGATGCGCGCATGGATTTCGGGGGTCCAGCGGCCGAAATAGGCCTCGATCATCTCGCGTTCGATCGTGTCCGGGAACGCCATCTCGTCGAACCAGAGGGCGAGCTCGTAGGCGCGCTCGTTGTTGGAGGCATATTCGAAGTCGACGAGCAGCACCCTGTCGGCCTCGTCGATCATGAAATTGCCGGCGAGCGTATCGTTCATGCATGGCACGAGATCGAGGCCGGAGGCCGTCATCGCGGCTTTCGCCTCGGCCATGCAGCGCATCAGATGGGCCTGGTCGGCGGGAAGCCGGCCGCCTACCTCCGCGACCTGTTCGACATGCTCCTCGATCATCTCGAAGATCGTCTTCGTCAGCCCGAGCGGCGCGGAATCGTTGAAGGCCTTGAGGGCGCGCACGGCGTTGTGGCGGACAGTGGGGCGCAGGAAGTCGAGATTCGAGGAGGCGCGGTAACCCTCGACGAAGGCGAAGATCTCGACTCCGGCATCGGGCAGGTAGTCGACGACCTGGACGCCGTAGCCGCAGGCCTCCGCGCGCCGGCTGGCATCGTTGGCGCAGTCGCGGGCGATGAACATCTCGGTGCCACGGCCGGGCATCTTCACGAAATAATCCTGCGCGTCCCCGATGGCGACGCGCCAGTTGGTGTTGCTGATCCCGCCCGCCACCGGCCGGTAGCGCATCGGCCGGCCCCGCCAGGCAGCGATGCCGGCCAGCACGCCCTCCAGGGCGCGCTCGCCCTCGCTGATGCCGTCGCCCAAGCCTTTCCAGCTCATCGCCGTTCGCTGCCTCCCATTTCGAACGCCCGTGTCACAGCCGGCGCAGCCAGCTTTCGAAATCGCGTGAACCGATGGTCGTGCGCGCATGCAGGAGCCGCCAGGTTCCGTATTTGTAGAACTCGATCCCGCTCCGCGCCGAGGTGACCGCACGGGTGACGCCCCAGAGGCCGCCCATCACGTCATCGACCGCGCCGTAGAGGCGGCAGCGGTTGTAGAGGCGCTCGTCGAAGCGGCCGGCATAATGCTCCACCGCCTCGCGCCGCTCCGGCTCGAAGAGGCAGGCCTCGTTGAGGAGGGCGCCGAGATCGAACCAGGGGTCGTTGTCGCTGGCGAGGTCGAAATCGACGAGACGGATTTCCCCCTCCCCGATCATGATGTTCGAGGCGATGCCGTCATTGTGGCAGAAGGCGAGGTCGATGCCCGAGGCATGGATCGCCTCGCGCACGAGCGCCATCGCCGCCACGAGCCGGTCGGTCCCGTCGGGAAGCGGAGCGTCGGCGGCACGGGCCTCGGCGGCAAGGCGTTCGATCCGCGCGAAGGGGCAGAATCGATGGCCGAGTAGGCCGTCGCTATGGAGCCGCGCCTTGGCATCCAGAACCTTGCCGAGGATGGTGCCGTCCTGAAGGTCGCCGACCCGGCCATAGCGCCAGGGCTCGGGCAGGTAGGCGAGGCCGAGCGCCCCGTCCGCCTCGTGGACCACCTCCGGGGCGATGCCGAGGCGTGCGGCTTTGCGGGCCGCCTGCGCCGCCACGGGCGTCAGATCGTCCGCCATATCGGCATGGCGCAGCTTGAGGAAGACCGGCTCGCCCTCACGGAACGCGACCTGGACGCAGTCCGAGGCCACGGCCCGGTGGGTCGGGGATGCCACCGGCGCTGCGGCCAGCCCATAGCGAGGCTGGCGCGCGATCCAGTCTGGCCGCGTGGCGATGATGGCCTCGACGCGATGGTCGAAAGGAGTGCCTGCCTCACCGTATTGTATCATCGCTCCGCTCCGAACGCCTCGTTCGGCCGTTTGACGAGCAAGGCCCGTTCCGGCGAGCCGCCGCTACGGCACAAGCGCCATGCGGCGCGTAAGGCCACCGCGAGCCCGGCTTCGAGATCGGCCGGCCGCGACAGTTCGGCCTCGTTATGCGCGATGCCGTCGACGCTGGGGACGAAGACGATGCCGGTCGGGCATTGGCCGAGCAGGCTGATCGCGTCGTGGCCGGCCACCGTATCCATGCGCAGCGACCGCAAGGCCGTCTCCTCGGCGCAGGAGGAGACGAGATCGCACACCGCTTCGGGCAGATTGCGGATCGGCCGCAGCGTCCGGCCGGGAATTGCCGCCACGACGCCGGCGCGGCTCGCCGCCTCGGTGATCGCCGCCTCCACCATCAGGGTCGCATCGGTGAGCAGGCGATCATCGGCCGAGCGGAGTTCGACGCTGAGCTCCACCCGGGCAGGCACCACGTTGGGGGAGTTCGGCTCCACCAGGATGCGTCCCACCGAGGTATGGAAGCGGCCGGGCCAGCGCTCGGCGATCTCCCTCACTTCGGCGATCAGATAGGCGGCGGCGAGCAGCGCATCGCGCCGGCGCGGCATCGGGGTCGGGCCGGTATGGGCCTGCTCGCCGGTGAAGACCACGTCGATCTTCGCCGCCCCCCAGTTGCGGGTGACGACGCCGATGGTCGCCTTCGCGTTCTCCAGGACGAGGCCCTGTTCCACGTGGAGTTCGAGGTAGCAGGCCGGGAGCGGCGGCGGCCGGTCCGTGCCGAGGAACCCGATCCCGCCCAGGGCCTCCCGCAGGGTGATCCCGGCATCGTCACGGCTGGACAAAGCCTCCTCAATCCGTCGCGCACCCGCATAGGCGCCGCTGCCGAGGAGGCTCGGCCGGAAGCGCGCGCCCTCCTCGCCGGTCCAGTTCACCGCGCAGAAATCCGCCGTGAAGGTCTCGCCGGCGCGCCGCGCCCGCATCAGAGCGGCGCCGATGCCGGCGGCCGCTGCCACCCCGTAGGTCCCGTCGAAGCGGCCGGCCTTCGGCTGGCTGTCGAGATGAGAGCCCATCATCACCAGCGGGACACCGGGACCGTCGGTGAGAGGGAAGATGGCGAATTGGTTGCCCACCGCGTCGAGGAGGATCTCGGCGCCGGCCTCGCGGGCGGAATTGGCGAAAACGCGACGGGCCTGTCCGTCCTCGGCCGAAGCACAGAGCCGAGTGATGCCGCCGCCGGGTGTCGCGCCGCAGGCGGAAATCTCTTCGAAGAGCGCGTGGAACGCGCCGGCCGCCGCAGCTGCGTCAGGAACTGATGAGATCGATGTCATGCTGGGTGAAATGATCCAGGAACGGCTGCGGCGGCGGCCGGTCGGTGACGAGGGTGAGCCGTTCCGAGAGCCCGAAGGTGCAGAGGTTGGCCTGACGGCCGAATTTGCGGGAATCGGCGAGAAGCACGCTCTGGCGTGCCTGGCCGCGAAGCACCTTCCGCAGGGCGGATTCGTGCTCCTCGTAATCCATCCAGCCATGGGTGAGGTCGCAGGCCGCGATGCCCATGAAGGCGATGTCGAAATAGAACCGCTGCGCGTAGGCCACCGTCTCGTAGCCCACGAGGGCGTTGTCCCGCGCCCGCAGCATTCCCGGCGTCAGGTTCACCCGGGCGGGACCGTTGCCGAGATGGAGCGCAACGTCGATGGAATTCGTCGTCACCGTGAGGTTGCGGCCGCTGAGGCGGCGGGCGAAAGCGAGCGTCGTGGTGCCCGTGTCGATGAAGACCGACATCCCGTCGCGGATCAGCCCCTCGGCATTGGCCGCCACCTTCGCCTTCTCGCGCGGGTTGGTCTTGCCCCGCTCGTGCAGAGGCCGGTCCTGGTCCAGGCGCGGCGGCACCGCGCCGCCATGGATCCGGCGCAGGACGCCGCGCTCCTCCAGGACCTTCAGGTCGCGCCGGATGGTCTCCTCGGAAACCCTGAGATAGGCGGCGACGTCGGAGACGCCGACCCGACCCGTTCCGTTCAGACGGGACAGGATCTCCTGATAGCGGTGGTCGGTCAGCATCGGCCTCGGCGTCTCCCCATTTCGCCGAAGCGTAGCGATTTTGATGGGGCGAGGCCGCAGGAAAACGCGTGTCCCGCACGGTATTTCCCACAGGGATTGCAGACGCACCGGCCGTGCCGGCCAGGGCCGCCATCGATGCCGGCTCTGGACAACCGCCTCGAATGGCGAGCCGTGGAGAGGCAGGGTCGGGCAGATCCCACATGCCGGCATGTCCTGTCCGATTGATCATGACGCCTGGATCACGCTGCCTGAACCGGGATGACGAGGAATGACGCTGTCGCTTTCAGCGAAACGGGCGCTGGAACGAGGTTGGCGAAAAGTCCCCGGCATGGTGTTTCTGTCAATCTGAAAATGACCGATTTGTGGGATTTATGGGGGATTGCCTGAATTTTCTGCCTTTTGCCGTCTTCAGGATCACGACTGCCCGTTTCCGTGCCCTCCTCGTCCATCGAGATGCTGGGGAGTTCACGCTAAAGGGCCTGTCAGGACGGCCTCTCTTGGTTGAATATCAGTCTTGTGACCGCACTGATTCAATCCCACGGTGTATTTCGAAGAATTTGGAGGGGGAATGGAACTTTTATCGGTTTCGCTCTCCGCTGTGGCATTGGCCTTGCTGAACTCTCCCAATCTCACAATTCCCCGCTCTTGGGCTCCTTCGACGAGCACGTGATCGAGCGGTGCGGGAACAGCAGAATGGGGACGCTCGACGATGCCGACAGACGCGACAGAGACACTCGGACGCGCGCCCTTCGCGCCTCCGGCTCGCCGACCCGGGCTTCCGGTGCTCCTCGGCGGCGCGTTCCTCGCGGCGGGCATGCTTTCCGCCGAGGCGCAGACGGCGTCCCCGGTGGGAGAGTTCAACGTCCAGACGCAGCCGCGCACCACCCGCGAAGTGGCGGAGAAACCCGCCGATCCGGTGCGCGTCGGGCCGCTCGCGCCCTGGGCCACCGATATGGCGGCGCGCGGGCTCACCTTCGACGTCAACATCTACGATTTCTATCAGGCCAATCCGAGCGCCGGCCTGCGAACCGGTGAGCAATCGAACTCGGCCTATTTCGTGCTCAGCATGACGGCCGACATGCAGAAGCTCGCCGGCATCGCCGGAGGCTCGATCAACTTCACCCAGACGTTCTTCGGCCTCGTGCGCAACCTGAACATGGCCGGTGACATCGGCGACACCACGGTGGGCTACCAGCCGCCCTACACGCCCAACAGCACCCGCCTCTCGCTGCTGACCTACCAGCAGAAGCTCCTCGACGACCGCCTCGTGGTCGAGGTCGGCCGCACGCATCCGGACCGTTATTACGGCCTGCCGCCGTGCAACTCGATCAATTCCTGTTTTCAGGACATGTTCTACTTCAATGCCGGCTTCACCTCGCCGCTCTTCGCCGTCTGGGGCGCCAACATCGCCTACAAGATCTCGCCGACCACCTACGTCCAGGCCGGCGCCTTCAGCGTGAACCCCGGCACCAACGTCCTCTCGGGCTACGATTTCGGCTACGAGCGCCTGGCCGGCGCCGTCGTGATGACCGAGATCGGCCGCAAGACCGACTATACGATGGAGGCCTATCCCGGCCGCGTCTCGCTCACCGGCTTCTACAACACCGCCGACCACGACGATAACTTCAAGACCATTGCCGGCACCTCGAAGGGCCTCAACCCGGGCACGCCGTCGCTGCAGAAATCCGGCACGTCGGGCGTCGTCCTCACGGGCACGCAGACCCTGTGGCGGGCCGATGGCGGGGCCGATGCGAGCAACCCGCATCCCACCGCGATCTCGGCCTATACCGGCACCGGCTACGCCTTCGACCCGACGATCCCGATCCGCTTCAACTCCTTCGCCGGCCTACTCCTGCAGGCCCCCGACCAGAGCCGGCCCAACGACACCTACGGCATCAAGGCCAATTGGCAGCGGCTGAACGAAAACTACGCCGCCTTCCTGTCGGATGCGAACTTCATCTCCGGCGGCACCGGCGAACCCTATTCGCGCGACAAGTTCGTGTTCGAGGTCAACGCCCATTTCGACCTGGGTAAGGGCGTCATCCTCGAGCCGGTGGTGCAGTACGTCGTCAATCCGAACTCGTACTGGAACCCCTACACCGCCCGCCGCGCCAAGGATGGCTTCTACGGCGGCTTCACCCTCGTCGTTCCCCTCGGCACCCTGCTCGGCCTCGCGCCGGGCTAGGCTCTCGGGGGCCTGCGGCTTCGACATCGTCAGAGAGCCGGCTCCGTTCGCGCGGAGCCGGCTTTTTCGTTTCCGGCGCATCGTCGATGCCGGACCCGAATCCCCTGCGCAAAACAGCGTATGGCGCATCGCCCCCGCCCCCGGCATCGAGGGGGCACATCTTCGAGGAACCCGCCATGCCCGCCGTCGACGCCCTCTACCGCTATCCGATCAAGGGTCTGTCGGCCGAGGCCCTGACACGCCTGAGCGTCACCCCGCAGGACGGGCTCGCCCATGACCGGGAATACGCCCTGGCGCTGGGGACCACCCGGTTCGACCCTGCGAGGCCGGAGCCCCTGGACAAGGGCTTCTTCCTGATGCTGCGCAACAACACGGCGCTGGCTTCCCTCGCGACGCGGCTCGACCCCGAAAGCCATCGCCTGACGATCCGGCGCGGCGGGGAGGAGGTGTTCGCCGCCGACCTCTCCACCGAGACCGGACGCGTCGGGACGGAGGATTTCTTCGCCGATTACCTCGGCGAGGAGACGCGCGGGCGACCCCGACTCGTGCGGAGTGAGAACCACAAGTTCACCGATGCCAGCGTGCTCTCACCGGTGATGATGCGGGCGATCTCGGTGGTGAACCTCGCCTCGGTGCGGGCGCTGTCCGAGGCGACGGGGCAGGAGCTCGATCCCCTGCGCTTCCGCGCCAACATCCATCTCGACGGGCTGGAGCCGTGGCAGGAGCTCGATTGGGTGGGGCGCGAACTGAGCATCGGCCCGGTGCGCCTGCGCGGCCTCGCCCGCACGCCGCGGTGCGGCGCCGTCAACGTCAACCCGAAGACCGCCGAGCGCGACGCGAACCTGCCGAAAGCCATCATGAAGCATTTCGGGCATGTGGACCTCGGGATCTATCTCGAGGTCGTCGAGGGCGGGACGATCGCCACGGCGGATGGTGTCACCCTCGGCTGAGGGAGGTCCAATCTCTCTTGTGGGCTTCTGGATCCGCTCATCCACGTCTGCAGGCAGAGCGCGTCCCTCTCCCCCTTGTGGGGAGAGGTTAGGAGTGGGGGTGGCTCCGCCAGCCTCCGTAAGCTGAGGGTCGCTCGACCACCCCCACCTCCAACTCCTCCCCACAAGGGGGGAGGAGGGCTCGATCGCGCGCTCCGTCCTCAGCTTGGCCTCACCAGGCTCGGCGCCTTGCGGTAGCCGGTGGCCGCCTCGTAGGCATAGGCGAAGCCGAGGAGGTCGGCCTCGCTCCACATCCGTCCCACGAAGATCAAGTTGAACGGCGAGCCGCTGGCATAGGCCCCGGCCGGCAGCGTCACGCCGGGCAGGCCGGCGATGTTGATCTCGCAGACCGTGGTCTCGTTGATGGCAAGGCCGCCATGCAGGGGCGGCAGTTCATCGCGCATCTGCGGGAAGACGAGCCCGTCGAGCCCATTCTCGTCCATGACCCGGTTGAAGATGTCGAGATAAGCCTCTCTGAGAGCGAGGAAGTCCGACAGGTCGGGCGGGCGCGTCGGATCGGCCAGGATCGCCTCGAAGACCGGATATTGGTGCAGGTAGCGCAGCACGCCCTTGGGGCCGAACGCATCCTCGTCCGCCGTCGCCTCGGCGAAGGCCGCGACACTCGGCAGCGCCGCGCTCGACCCGAGGCGCTGCAGGTAGAGATGCAGGTCGTAGGGCACGGATTCCATGCCGCGGGCATCGAAATAGTTCAGGCCTTCGGTGGGCTCGGCGAGGGCGGCGAAGCCCGTGCCGACGAACGGATCGGCGACGAGCGTCGCGCCGCAGGCGGTGATCTCGCTCTGCGCCCGCGCGTAGAGGTCCGTCGCCTCGGCCGAGAGCGGCAGGTCGCGCCAGCCGGGACCGAACAGGCCGAGGCGCTTGCCCTGCAGCCCGTTCCTGTCGAGCTTCGAGGTGTAGCCGCCCTTGGGCCGCTTGCCGATGCCCGCCACGGTCTTGGGGTCGGCGGCGGTGTAGCCGGCCAGCACGTCGAGGGTCAGGGCGGCGTCGCGCACGCAGCGGGCGATGGGGCCGACCACATCGCGGGTGCTGCCGGCCAGCGGCACCACGCCGGCATTGGGGACGAGGGCGAAGGTCGGCTTGATGCCGACCAGTCCCTGCGCCGAGGCCGGGTTCTGGATCGAGCCACCGGTCTCCTCGGCGAGGCCGAGCACCGCGAGGCTGGCGCCCACCGCCGTGGCCGTGCCGGCGCTGCTGCCGCCCGGCAGGCAATCGGGCGCCGCCGAATTCAGGGTCGGTCCGGCCCAGCTGTCGTTGGCGTGGCTGCCGGTGGCGCTGAGAACGGGGACGTTGGTCTTGCCGAGCATGACGCAGCCGGCCGCCCGCATCCGCGCCACGACGGGCGAGTCGGTCTCGGGGATCAGGTCGACGCCGCCGGCTTGCGCGCTGAGGAAGCGCCAGCCCGCCGTGGTCGGTAGCCCGGCCATGTCCATCGGGTCCTTGATCACCACCGGCACGCCGGCCAGCGGTCCCAGCGTTTCGCCGGCGGCGCGGCGCGCGTCGATGGCGCGGGCGTCGTCCAGCGCCTGCGGGTTCATGACGATGATGGCGTTGTAATGCGGGTTGTAGGCGGCGATCCGGTCGAGGAAGGCCAGCGTCAGCGCCTCCGAGGTGACGCCGCTGGCGAAAGCGTCGGCCACGTCGGCCAGGGTCATCTCGACGATGTCGAGGTCGGGGCTTAGCGTCGGTTCGGCAGCCATCGCTGGATGTCTCCTTGGTTGGAATGGAAAGGGCGTACGGGATGGGGCCGGCGGCCTCATTCCATGCCGACGAATTCCTCGATCATCGCCCGGTCGCGGGCGATCTCGGGCGGGATCTCACGGGTGACGACGCCCTTCTGCAGGATCAGCACTCGCTCGGAGAGGCCGGCGATGAAGGTGAGGTTCTGCTCGACGAGGAGGATCGTCAGGCCGCGCGCCCGGCCGATCGCCTGCAGCGTCTCGATGATCTCCTCGATGATCGAGGGCTGGATCCCCTCCGTCGGTTCGTCGAGGAGGAGGATGCGGGGGTTGCCACAGAGGCAGCGGGCCAGCGCCAGCAATTGCTGCTCGCCCCCCGACAGCGCCCCGCCCGGCCGGTCGAGATAGGCCTTCAGCCGGGGGAAGACGGTGAGGATGTCCGCGATGGTCTCGTCCTCGTCCCTGTCGGAGAGGAGGCAGCCCATGCGCAGGTTCTCGCGCACGCTCAACGTGGCGAAGATTTCCCGGCCCTGAGGCACGAACCCCATGCCGAGCCGCGCCCGCGCCGTGGGCGAGCGCCGGGCGATGTCCTCGCCCCCGAGGCGGATGCGGCCGGCGGTGACGGGCAGGTAGCCCATCAGGGTGCGCAGCAGGGTCGTCTTGCCCATGCCGTTATGGCCGAGGATGCCCACGAACTCGCCCTCCCCCACGGTGAGCGAGACGCCGCCGAGGATCGGGATGCGGCCGTAGCCGGAATGCAGGCCCTCGACGGACAGGAGCGCGGGCTTCGCCGCCGGGACGGCGTCCGGGCCGGAGGAGAGCGGGAGCGGTTCGATCGCATTCATCGCGGGGCTCATGCGGCCTGCTTGCCGAGATAGACGTCGCGGACGCGCTGGTCGGCCAGCACGCGCTCCACGCTGTCCTCCATCAGGATGCGGCCCTGGTTGAAGACGGTGACGGTCCTGGCGATCATCCGGATGAAGGGCATGTCGTGCTCCACCACGATGAGGGCATGGGTGCGGTTGATCTCGCGGATGAGCTCGGCGGTGCGGTGGACCTCGTCATGGGTCATGCCGGCGGCGGGCTCGTCGAGGAGGATCAGCTCCGGTTCCTGGGCCAGCACGGTGGCGATCTCGACCCATTGGCGCTGGCCGTGGGCGAGCTGGCCGACATTGCGTTCGGCAATGGCCGTGAGCTGGAGCCGCGTCAGGGTCTCGTCGACGATGGACCGCGTCCGGGCGATGGACTTGCGCCGCCCTGCCGCCACGAACACGTTCTCGCGCACCGACAGGCCGTTGAAGACGTTCGGCACCTGGGTCTTGATGCCGACGCCGAGCCTCGCGATCCGGTGCGGCTCGGCCCCCGTGATGTCCGTGTCGCGGAAGCGGATGCTGCCTTCGGTGGGCGTCAACTGTCCGGTGAGCATCTTGAAGAAGGTGCTCTTGCCCGCGCCGTTGGGGCCGATGAGGCAGCGCAGCTCCACCTCGCCGAGGGTGAAGTCGACATTGCCCACCGCCGTCACGCCGCCGAAGCGCATGGTGACGCCCTTGGCCTCGACGAGCGGGCGAAGCGGCGGGCGGATTGAGGAAGCCGGCGCCGTCGCTGTCGTGGTGATGCTCATGGCCGGACCTCCCCTGCCAGTGCCTCGCGGGCGGGATCGGCGGGTTTGCCCGCCTTGGTCCTGAAGACCTTGGCGAGGAGTTCGGGGATCCGCATCAGCAGGTTCCTCACCACCGGCAGGAGCCCCTGCGGGATCAGCAGGACGAACGCCACGAGGACGATGCCGAGGCCGAGATTGGAATCGACCACGTTCTGCGAACCGGCCTCGATGATGAGCCACTGGATCAGCACCGCGCCGAGCATCGGGCCGACGAGGGTGCCGAGGCCGCCCACCAGCACGAAGATGATGACCTGCGCGGACATCGACAGGCCGAACACGGTGGGGCTGATGAAGCCGCCCCAATTGGCGTAGAGGCAGCCCGCGAGCCCGGCGACCGCGCCCGAGATCATGAAGGCGAGGAGCTTGTAGAGGCGCGGATCGTAGCCGATGAGCTGCGCCCGGGTCTCGTTCTCGCGGATCGCTACCACGACGCGGCCGAAGCGGCTGGCCAGCACCCAGCGCAACAATGCGTAGACCAGGATCAGCGCGCCCATGGCGGCGTACCAGATGCCGTCATTGTCGAGCGGGTTGCCCGCGTCGCCGAGCTTGTTGAGGGCGGGGATCGCCGGGATGCCGTTGAACCCGCCGAGTTCCGCCTCGCCGATCCGGTACTGGCTGCCGGAGGTGGTGTTCACGAGTTGGAACAGGATCACCGAGACGGTGAGGGTGATGACGCCGATATAGGCGTCGGAGATCCGGCCGTAGAACATGAAGTAGCCGAGCAGCCCCGCGAACAGGGTCGGCACCAGGATGGCGATGAGGATGGGCAGCGTGCTGTCGCCCATGTTGATCATGGAGACGGCGTAGGCGTAGCCGCCGAGCCCGAGGAAGGCGGCCTGCCCGAACGACATCACCCCGCCATAGCCCCAGATGAAGCCCTGGCTCAGGGCGAACATGGCGAGTGCTGCAAAGCCCGTGGCCTGGACGAGGCCGAACGTGTCGAGGATGTGCGGCGCCCCGAATAGGAGGCCGAGCATGACGCAGAGGGTCGCGAGGAAGCCCCCTGAGGAGCGACGGTCGACGGGATTCATAGGCTGCGCCTCAGGTAGCGGCCGGTGATGCCCTGCGGCAGCACGCGGATCAGCAGGATCGCGGCGACGAGGAGGGCGACGTCGCCGATGACGGGCGTGGTCCTGAACGAGACCAGTTCGTTGATGAAGCCGAACACCGAGGAGGCGAGGCCCGTGCCCGTGACGATGGCGGGGCCGCCGCCCAGCACGGTGATGAAGGCGCGGGAAATGTAGGCCGCCCCCATGGATGGGGAGACGCCGGAGATCGGCGCGAGGATGCCGCCGGCCAGCCCCGCGAGGGCCGCGCCGAGGCCGAACGTCGCCATGTAGATGCGGTCGGGCGAAACGCCCATGGCGGCGGCCATGCGCGGGTTCTGCATGGTGGCGCGCAGGATCAGCCCGAACTTCGTCATCCGCAGCAACAGGAACATGCCCGTCAGCACGGCGAGCGCCGTGGCGATGATGACGAGGCTGTAGAGGCTGGCGCCATAGCGGCCGATCTCGAAGCTCCCGACCGGGGTCGAGACGCCCCGCACGACGTTGCCGTAGAGCGTGGTGATCAGGCCGATCAACCCGAGGCTGATGCCCCAGGTCGCCAGCATCGTGTCCATCATCCGCCCGTAGAGGAAGCGGATGACGGTGCGTTCGAGGATCAGCCCCACCGCCCCCACCACCAGGGGCGGCAGGACCAGCATGGCGATCCAGATGTTCACCCCGGCGCCGTTCGCCATCACGGCGGTATAGGCGCCGAGCATCATGAACTCGCCGTGGGCGAGGTTGATGATGCGCATCATGCCGTAGATCACCCCGAGACCGAGGGTGATCAGGACCAGGGTGGCGATGCCGGTGGCGACGTTGAAGGTCAGGAGCCCCGCGAGATCCATGAAGAGGCGCCTCAGCCCTTCAGGTCGGGCGTGAACTGCTTGTTCATGCGCGGATTCTTGACGAGGTCGCAGGCGCCGCCGGTATCGGCCGGGAACGAATCCGGGAAGGCCGCCAGCTGCTCCCATTTCCGGTCCTTGGGCCGGGCGAGGTAGGTGTTGCGGATGGTGTGGTGGGTGCCGGGATCCATCGTCACCTTGCCCGTGGGCGAGTCGATGCTGATGCCGCTCTCCAGCGCCGCCACGACGGCGTCGCGCTCGACCGAGCCTGCCTTCTTCACCCCTTCCGCCCAGAACATGATGCCTTCGTAGGTGGCGGTGTCGAGCTCGCTGAGATCGGTGACGTCGGCGCCGAACTTCCCCTGCATGCCGGCGACGAAGGCCTTGCTCGCGGGCGTGTCGAGGTCGTTGTACCAGCCGTAGCAGGTGAGGATGCCGTTGGTGGTGGAGGTGTCCATGGTGGTCAGCTCGTCGCCGAGGCCGAACACGCTGGCGCCCATGGGGATCTTGCCCTTCATGCCGGCGGCGTCCCACTGCCGGTAGAAGCCCGAATGGTTGGCGCCGACGAGGGCGGAGAGGACGATCTCCGGCTGGGCCTGCTGGATGCGGCTGATGGCCGAGGAGAAGTTGGTGACGTCGAGGGGGAAGAAGTCGGTGCCGGCCACGGAGCCGCCGCCATCCTTCATGAACTTCGTCATCCAGCTCGCGGTGATGTGGCCGTAATTGTAGTCCGCGGCGATGATGTAGGCCTTCTTACCCCAGTTCTTGAGGGCGTAATCGACGATGTGGTTGACGGTCTGGGCCGGGGTCGAGCCGGTGCAGAAGACGTTGCGGTCGCAGACACCGCCCTCGTACTGGGTGTTGTAGAAGTAGAGGGTCTTGGAACGGCCGAAGATCGGCCGGATCGCCTCGCGCGAGGCCGAGGTGATGCCGCCCTGGATGACGTCGACCTTGTCCTTCAGGGCGAGGGTCTGGGCGTATTGCGTATAGAGCTGCATGTTGGACTGGGTGTCGTAGGCGATCAGCTTGATCGGACGGCCCAGCAGGCCGCCGGCCTTGTTGAGCAGTTCCACCGTGTATTCGGTGGTCTCGATCATCCGCTTGCCTTCGAGCCCGAGCGCCCCGGTCCCGTCGAGGAGGCTGCCGAGCTTGATCGGCTCCGCCGCCAACCCGTTCCGGGCAAAGAACGGCATCGCCACCGCGCCGCCCGCCCCTGCCAAACCGAGCTTGAGCGCATGGCGACGGTTCATCGTGCCCTTGGTCATCAACATCACTCCGCTTCGTGCCGTCTGCACGGACGATCGCCGCCGGCCGCGCGGGAGTGACGTAACAAGATCGATGCCAACAAAACTCACATTACGGGCAAGGTCGGGCGAGTGCGCCGGATGCCTCCTCCATAGGCAGGCCGGGGGCCGTTTCGCCTCGCCTCAAGGCACGAAAGCCACAGATCACGCACGTCCCGCATCGGCGCGGAGAGCGTCCCGCGTGGTCGGTCAGGCGGCTCGCACGGTGGCGAGGAAGCGGGCGACCTGGAGACTGAGATGCTCGGATTGCTGCGACAGGTCGGAGGCCGAGGCCAGGACCTGGCTCGCGGCGGCGCCGGTCTCCTCGGCCGCGTTCGCCACGCTGGAGATGTTGGTGGTGACCTCACCCGTCCCCACGGCCGCCTGAGCGACGTTGCGGACGATCTCCTGGGTCGCGGCGCCCTGTTCCTCGACGGCGGCGGCGATGGAGGTGGCGACGGTGCTGATCTCGCCGATCCGCGCGGCGATGGTTCCGATCGCCGCGACCGCCTCTCCCGTGGAGGTCTGGATGCGGCCGATCTGGTCGCCGATCTCCTGGGTGGCCCGCGTCGTCTGGCTGGCGAGCTGCTTCACCTCGGCGGCGACCACGGCGAAGCCCCGGCCCGATTCACCGGCCCGCGCCGCCTCGATGGTGGCGTTCAGCGCCAGCAGGTTGGTCTGTCCGGCGATCTCCGAGATGATCGAGACGACGTCACCGATCTTGCCCGCCGCCAGGCTGAGCTCCTGGACGAGGGAGGCGGTCCGGGCCGCCTCGTTCACCGCGAGGGTGGCGAGCCGGGCCGATCCATCGACCTGACGGCCGATTTCCTGCACCGAGGAGCCGAGCTGCTCCGTCGCGGCCGCCACCGTGTTGACGTTGTAGGCCGCTTGCTCGGCTGCCGCCGCGACCGCCAGGGATTGCGAGGCGGTCTGCGTGGCCGTCGTCGTCATCGATTGCGCCGTGCCCTGGAGCTGGTTCGCCGACGCCGCCACGGTGCCGATGATGCCGCCCACGGCCTGTTCGAAATCCCCCGCCATCTGATGCATGGCGGCGTGGCGCTGGGCTTCGGCGCCCGCCCGTGCCAGCACGGTCTCCTCTTCCATCGCCCTCATCTCGATGAGGCGTGTCTTGAATACCTGCACCGCGTCCGCGATCGTGCCGATCTCGGTTCCCTCCCCCTGGCGCGGGATCGCCACAGACAGGTCGCCCGAGGCCAGCGCCTGCATGGGCTGGACCACCGAGGCGATGCCTCCGGTGACACCGCGGACGATCCAGAACGCGAGCAGGGCCGAGAGCACGAGGCCGCCGATGCCGGCGCCGAGGACGATGGTCTCTGTGTGGGCGAAGGCTTCCCGTCCTTCGATCCGGGATGCTTCCGCGGCCTCGTTGTTGACGGTCACGAGCTGGTCGGCCAGCGAGGTGCTCAGGCGCTGAAGCTCGGTCGATCTGCCCTGCATCCGCTCGAGCGCATCCTCGTTCATCCCGCTGCGCGAGAGGTCGAGGATCGGCTTGTTCTCCTTGAGGTAGTCGAGCCAGGTCGCGTTGAGGCGGTCGTAGATCGCTCGCTCGCGCGCGGAGGTCGCGAGGGGGGCGTATTCGGCGAGGACGCGCGTGACCCTGCCCTGCCGCTCGACGATCTCGGAATCGTAGCGCTTCTTCGAATCGGGGTCGATCGCGGCCAGATGGCGGTAGATGCTGATCGCGTAGCGCGCGACCAAGCCGGAGATCTCACCGGCCTTGGCGACGCTCGGCAGGGAATCCGACTGGACCGCCACCAGTTGTGCGTTGATCGTCCGTGTCGCGGTCAGCGCGACCGCCCCCATCCCGAGCAGAAACAGCGTCGTGACCGCGAAGGCGCCGATGAGGCGCGCGCGCAGGGAAAGACGGCTCAGCATGACGGCGTTCCGCGACAGAGGGGGGATGTGTGGAAAATATCCACCCCCAAGATCCACCGAAGGTCTGAATATTTTCTAAAGCTAAAGACCGACGCGATGAGACTTTTGTTTCCACATAGATAAGGTTTTTGTTCCTACATCTGCAATTTAACCGGTCTTTCTCGTGTAGTCGGCTAGAAGATGCATGCACTTGTTCGGTCGGTTTGTCGGTGAGGTGGCGGAACAACGATGCCGACGAGCGAGATGACTCGACGCCCGGTCACGATTGCATGGGCGGGGAGGTCTCGTCGGTCCCGGTTGCCTCCGCCTTCGCCGCGCGTTCCCGCTCCGCCTTCAGCTCTTTCTCGGCCATCAGCCAGAATTCAATTTCGAATCCCATCGGCTGGTGATTACGCTCCCAGAGTTCGTAGGCGCGCCGGCGAATCTGATCGAATGTCGGGCTGGCGCTGCGTTCCGTCGATGTCTGCTTCATGGGAACTTCGCCTCGTCCAGATTCTGCTTCGTCCAAATCCCGCTCCATCCGAACCCCGTCCCGGCATCGGCCGCCGGCCTCGCGTCGCGACGGTCTCGCATCATGCCGCAGAGCCCATGGCATGTTCCCCGCCCTTGAACATTCACACAGGGCAGGGGCCGAGCGGTTCTGCGCCGCGTCATGCGATGCTAACGATCCTCCGCGAACCAGGGCGCTTCAGCGCCGTTGTCGCATATGCCTTTGTCGCACATGCAAAAGGCGGGACAGGCCCCCGGCCAGGACGCCGAACCCGCTCCGGCATCTGGCCACGGTTTCGTGCTGCAGTGCAAGATGCGGGGATGGGTCGACCCATGACCGGGGCGAGGTGGACCAGGGTAAGGAGTGAGGGGAAGGCGTGACGGGCGGGGAGATCCGATATTGGAGCGTGACTGTCCTAGCGATCCTCGCACTGGCGGGCGCCTGGCTGCTGCTGCCGATGGACGAATGGCTGCGTGGCTTCGCCGAATGGACCGCGGGCCTCGGCCTGCTCGGCCCCCTCGCCTTCGGTGGGCTCTTCTTTCTCGCGACCCTGCTGGTGATCCCCTGTACGCCGCTGACCATCGCCGGGGCCGTCGCCTTCGGATGGTGGGCCATGCCCATCGCATTGGTCTCGGCCACGGCGGGCTCCGTCCTCGCCTTCATCGCCAGCCGCTACCTGTTCCGCGAGCGGCTGCGCCGCCTCATCGCGCGCCGCCCGACCATGGTCGCCACCATGGAGGCGGTGGGGAATGGCGGGTGGCGCCTTCTCACCCTGATGCGGCTGAGCCCCTTCGTCCCCTTCAATGCCCAGAACTACGCGCTCGGTCTCACCGAGGTCGGCATGGGCGCCTATCTCGTCTCGACCATCCTCGGGATGCTGCCGGGCACCATCGTCTGCGTTTATCTCGGAATCATCGGGCGCGCGGCCGGCAGCGATACGACCGAGCATTGGCTCTTTCTCGGTCTCGGCTTTGCCGCCACGGTGGCCGCCGTCGCCCTCACCCGGCGCCGCGTGCGGCACAAGATGCAGGCCAGGCAGGCGGCGACGGCTGCATGAGGGCACCGGCATGAGGGCAACGGCATGAGAGCAGTGGCGTCGAACCAGTGAAGCGAGACAGTTGATATGAGCGGCCCGTCCCAGCCGGCAGCATTGGATCACGGCCATGCCGTGCCCGCCATGCCGGCCCCCCTGACATCCTGGCTGGTTCCCGGCGCGACCTGCTGGCGCCAGGAGCGGGCGGCCCGCGTGGCGATCCTGCACGACGGCGCCGCCTATTTCGCCGCGTCGCGCGAGGCGATCCTCAAGGCCCGATCCTCCGTGATGCTGATCGGCTGGAGCTTCGATCCGCGCGTGCGGCTGACCCCCCAGGGGGAGGCGGACCGCGAGACCATGGCCGACCTGCTGCGGCGCCTGAAGGCGACGCGGCCCGAGGTCGAGATCCGTCTCCTGATCTGGGACATGCCGTGGCCGATCTCCGCCGGCACCGATCTCAAGCCCGACGACATCCGCGCCCTGCTCGGGCCGGGGATCGAGTACGTCGTCGATTCCCGCCTCCCCTTCGGGGCCTGCCAGCACCAGAAGGTGCTGGTGGTGGACGACCGCATCGCCTTCAGCGGCGGCAGCGATTTCGAGGTGAACCGCTGGGACACGCCCGCCCATCGGGACCGTGACCCGCTCCGGCGTCTGCCGACCGGCGAGGATTACCCGCCGCGCCACGACGTCATGATGCTCGTCGACGGTGCGGCCGCGTCGGCGTTGTCCGATCTGGCGCGTCAACGCTGGCAGGAGGCGACGAGCGGGCGCCCGGCCTCAGCCGTGTCCGGACCGGTCGGCACGGACGCACGCGGTCCTTCCCGCCCCCATTCTACCCTGTCCGATTCTTCCCTCCCCGATCCTTGGCCCGATTCGGTGACGCCGCTCTTCGAGGACGTGACGGTAGGGCTCGCCCGCACGATACCGGCACGGGAATCGGGGGATGCGATCCGCGAGAACGAGGCGCTCTATCTGCTGGCGATCCGCCGCGCGTCCCGTCACATCTATCTCGAGAACCAGTATTTCACCTCTCCGCTCATCGCCGAGGCCCTGGCCGCGCGCCTCGCCGAGCCGGAAGGTCCCGACATTGTCGTGGTGCTCGCCGAACGCAGCCCGAACGGCTTCGACCGGATCACCATGGACGGGGCGCGGCGCGGCCTCATCGCCCGGCTTCGCGCGGCGGACCGGTATGGCCGCCTGCGCATCCTCGCGCCGCATACGCTCCAGGGCCGTCCGATCCTCGTCCATTCCAAGGTCGCGATCTTCGACGACCGGATGCTCCGGGTCGGGTCGACCAACCTGAACAACAGGTCCATGGGCTACGACACCGAATGCGATCTCGCCCTCGAAGCACTCGATGGCGACGCGGGCGATGCGCGGCGCATCGCCATCGCGCGGGTGAGGAACGGCCTGATCGCCCATCATGCCGGCTGCCCGCGCGACGCTTTCGAGGAGGCGGTGCGGGAGAAGGGACTGCTCGCGGCGATCGACGATCCCGCCCTCGTCCCGGCCCGCCGGCTGTGCTCCCTCGTGGCCTCAAGGCGCGGGCCCGTCGTGCGCCTCGTCGAGGCCTTCCATCTCGGAGATCCCGTCGGTCTCGTCGATGCCTGGCGGCCCTGGCGCCGTCACCGCGCCCTCGCCCGGCGCCGCGAGGGGGCCAACGCGGTCGCGGGTCAGCAGCCGGTACGCGCCGGGGCGGCGCAGGCCGCCGAGGCTTCCTGAACAGGTTCGCAACGGCCAGCCAACGCTTCACCTCGCTCAGGCTTTTGACGTGTCGCGGTTTCGAGACGCAGAACCGGTGACCGCTTTTGCTCAACCCGCTGAGAGGTCGAGATCCGACGGACGGAACGCTTCGCGCATAGCCGGTGTGCTCGGCGGCACCTGATGAAGCCTGCGAGGCGGATCGATGCGTCCCTCGTCGCGCGGTCGGTGATATGGCCTCGTCCCGTTCGGACGCAGCATCGGCTCCGTGCCGATCGTCCACCGTCGCCGATACGAGAGCATGTTTCACCTGATCTTCGGTCTGCCCTGCCTGTACGTCGTCACCAGGGTCCTGTGGCCGCTTCCATGGCCGTTCGCTGTGAAGGCCGGCATTGCCGTCCTCCTGCTCGTCGCGTCGCAATACCATCTGTGGAGCCGCCTCTCGTCCGGCTCGGTCTTCGCGCCCGAGTTTCCGCGGGTGCTGATCCTGCTGTTCAACTGGGCCTTCGGGGCGATCTTCCTCCTGGCGGCGATGCAGCTGGCGCTCGACGTCGTGGCGTTGGCTTCCAGGCTCGTGCCCGGTAGCGGCTGGGCGATCCCGGCCGGCTGGCGCTATGCCGAGGCGGCGCTGGCCATGCTCCTGTCGGCGGTGGCGGTGCAGCAGGCGGTGCGGGTGCCGCCGCTCAAGGACGTGACCGTCGAGATCGAGAACCTTCCGGCCGGCTTCGACGGCTTCACCCTGCTCCAGCTGACGGACCTGCATCTCAGCCGCCTGTTCCCGGCGGCATGGGCGCGGGAGGTGGTGACGCGATCCAACGCGCTCGGCGTCGATCTCGTGGTGGTGACCGGCGACCTGATCGACGGGGCCCTCGCATCGCGCCGCGCCGACGTCGAACCGCTACGTGGTCTCCATGCCCCGGACGGGGTCTGGGTGATCCCCGGCAACCATGAATACTTCTTCGACTATGCGGGGTGGATGCACCGCTATGCCGAACTGGGCATGGGCGTGCTCGAGAACCGGCACACGGTCTTGAAGCGCGGTGGCGATGCTTTGGTCCTCGCGGGCGTGACCGACCTGTCGGCCTCGCATTCGGGACGGCCGGTGCACGACCTCGACGCCGCTTTGGCCGGTGCGCCGCCCAATGCCCCCATCGTCCTGCTCGACCATCAGCCGAGGGGCGCGGCGCGGTCGGCCGCGAAAGGTGTGGCCCTGCAACTCTCCGGGCACACGCATGGCGGGATGATCTGGGGCCTCGACCGGCTGGTCGCTCGCGCCAATGCTGGCTTCGTCTCTGGCGCATACGCGGTCGGCGCGATGACGCTCTACGTCAACAACGGCACGGGGCTGTGGCCCGGCTTCGCCTTGAGGCTCGGGACATCCTCCGAGCTGACGCGCATCACGCTCCGGGGCAAGCCCCGATCCTAGAGCTGGGCCCGACCACAATGGGTCCGGCTCAGCTGAGGTGAAGAAATCCGACGTTCGGTACCCGCCGTCGGGGGAGTTTCCGACCCAACCCGGCCGCTTGGTTCGCCATGGGTACTCCTTACGAGCAGTCATCTGTTGGCGGGCCGGCAACGTCGGCTCGCGGCGGCAACCGGACTTTGGTCCCTCGTCCCGAAGCGGACGTTCCGCTGTCGATCCAACCTTGCCGTGGAGGGTGGTTTTCAGCTGTCCTCATGAGCGAACGGTCATCGCTCCTTGTCCCGGCTGAATGGCGTCTCGAGTGCAGCCGTGCAGCAGGTGGATGCTTATCGGCAGCTGAGGAACGAAAATCCGCTGCCTGCAGAACACCAGTATCCAGCGGCAAAAATCAATTATAGACGATACAAACGTAATATGTTTGTGTATCCTGACCCATCCAGAGAGCGGTTCAGGCGTTTGATGCGCCGTTGAACTATGCGAGGCCGTGATTCGATTGCGTCACCATTTCTATTGGGGGCCAACATGTCCGACGCGATCCACCCGGCTGCACCGCATCATTTGCCAATATTCATGCCAGCGGCAGACGGGACTGACGTGTTCATGTCGGTCATGGCCGTGGTCCTCGTCCTCGTGGTGATGGCAGCGGGGCTTCTGTTCCTGCGCCTGCATACCTTGCCCGAACGGATGGCCCACAAGAGCCACAAGCTGCAGTTCGAGATCGTCGCCGTGCTGGGGCTGCTCGCCCTCTTCACGCATATCCATCTGTTTTGGGTGATGGGCCTCCTGCTTGCCTTGATCGACATCCCAAACTTCGGAGGAACGCTCGGTCGCATGGCGGGGGCGCTCGAACGGATCGCGGGTCTCTCTCCAGGAACGGGAGCTGCCGAAGTGCCGGAGGACAGCGGGCCGGCCAGCGTCCCCCGGGAAGATGTCTCGCCCGTCTTACGGCCCATCCCGAGGATCGTCCCGGTCAGCACGACGAGGACCTGATCCATGCTCGAGATCTTACTGTGCTCGGTGCTGACAATCCTGCCGGACTATCTTTTCCGACGCTTCGGCCAGGGCAAGCGGTTCGGCAAGGAGATCACGCTCTACTCGGTGTGGTTCGAGCTGAGGTGGGGCATCGTCTCGTGCCTGATGCTTTCCGTGGGTCTCATCACGGTGATCTTCTATTATCACCCATCCACGAAGACCGCGACCCTGTACTACCGGACCGTTCCCATCGTCTCGGAGGCCAGCGGACGTGTCGCCGAGATCTACGTCAACAGCATCAGCGGCGAGGTCAAGAAGGGCGAACCCATCTTCCGCCTGGACAGCGCGACCCAGGAGGCGGCGGCCGAGGCGGCTCGGCGTAAGATCGCCGAGGTCGAGGCGGCGATGGTGGCGGCGCGATCAGAGATTGCGGCGTCCGAAGGCAAGGCTCAGGAGGCGAGGAGCGGCCTACAGCAGGCCATCGACGAACTGGAGACGAAGCAGGAGCTGAACCGGCGGGGCGCTGGGATCGTCGCGTTTCGCGAGATCGAGCGGCTTCAGAATGTCGTGAACGGCCGGCGCGGCGCGGTCGCGGCTGCGACGGCGGCCAAGCAGACGGCCGAAGCGCAGGTCAGCAGTCTTCTCCCCGCCCAGAAAGCCAGTGCAGAAGCTGCTCTTTCCCAAGCCACCGTAGAGATTGCGAAGACCATCATCCGCGCCGGCGTTGATGGACGAGTGGAGCAGTTCACCCTGCGGGTCGGCGACATCGTCAATCCGATCATGCGACCGGCAGGCGTGCTGATCCCCGAAGGTGCCGGACGGAAAGCCATTACGGCGGGGTTCGGGCAGATCGAAGCTCAGGTCATGAAGGTGGGGATGCTGGCCGAGATCACCTGCGTCTCCAAACCCTGGACCGTGATCCCCATGGTGGTGACGAGCGTGCAGGACTTCATTGCCGCCGGACAATTTCGTGGCGGCGAGCAGCTCATCGATGCGCAGCAGGTCGTTCGCCCCGGAACGATCACGGTGTTTCTCGAGCCGCTCTACGCGGGTGGGCTCGAAGGCGTGAAACCGGGCAGTAGCTGTATCGCCAATGCATATACCAGCAACCACGACCTGATTAACTCGGGCAAGCTCAGCACCACCAGAAGCTTGGTCCTCCATGCGGTCGATGCCACCGCCGTGGTCCACGCCATGATCCTACGTATCCAGGCATTGATGCTGCCGATCCAAACTCTCGTTTTTAGCGGACATTAATGTGGGAACGGGCAGAAGACCCAGTCAGTCACGGAGCCGATTGTCTGGTCTCCACCCGACCCATCCGCAGACCTTCCGACCTTGTGCAACAGGTCGTAAGCGGGCGCGACGGCTGTGTCTGCTTCGGTCCACTCCCCGCTAGAAGCAGACACTGCTCCCCATCCATTTCCGACGCTCGGGGCGGCTACCATCGGTCGAATTTATTCAACCACCCGACCCTTGTTGCGCCGCGCTTTTTCTCGCCGAACCGGCATCCCCTTCGGCGGAGCGTGCCCTAGCCCACGAGGACGACGGCCTTGCGCGCATAGGAGTGCCCGTCGATCTCACCGGCGATGAAGTGGGCCACGTTGGCGCGGGAAATCAGGCCGTTCCGCCAGGATGCGGGCTCCGTCAGGATCTTGTAGCGTCCCGTGGCCGAGCCGGGCGTCAGGACGCCCGGCCGGACGAAGGTCCAGTCCAGGCCAGAACGGCGGATCCGCATCTCCTGGGCGTCCTTGTCGTCATAGGCCCGCCCGAAGACGAGGCGGAAGGGGATGCGTTGCAGCAGGCCGATGGCGTCACGGCTGTCGCCGGTGCCGAAGCCCGTCACGGCGAGGATGCGCCGCACGCCGGCTTTCTCCATGGCCGGCACCAGCACGTTGGTGGCGGCCGAGAACAGGGTCACCGGCCCGAGCAGGTTCTTCGCCGGCACGCCTAGGGCCTGCACCACGACGTCGATGCCCTCCAGGGCGGATGTGACGTCGGCGGCGTTCAAGGCGTCGCCGGGGAAGCGTTCCAGCCCCTGGTCCGACAGCGACATGGTCGCGGCGGATCGGGCGAAGGCGCGCACGCGATGGCCGGCCGCCAGGGCCGCCTTCACGGTTTCCAGGCCGATGCCCTGGCTGGCGCCGATGACGAGGACGTGGGCCATGTCGGGTTTCCTGACGAGTGTTGTGACTGGCGAGCGACGTGAAGAGGGAGGGACGGTCGTTCAGGCGGCCGGGACATTCATCTCGAAGCCGAGCCCGGTCTCGTCGATCCGACGCGTGAAACGGCCGCCCAGGCTGCGCTCGATGGTCTGTCTCAGCAGTCGGGAACCGAACCCGCCCCCATCGGACGTGACCGTCCCCGAGGAGGCCGACGTCTCCTCCCAATTGAGCGTGAGCGTTCCGTCCGACACGCGACCCGTCACTGTCAGCGTGCCGCCTCCCGAGAGGGCGCCATACTTGGCCGAGTTGGTGGCGAGCTCGTGCAGGATCATGGCGTAATCGTTGACCTTGCCGGGAGGCGCCACGGCGGCGTCCTCGACGTCGATCTCGATGTTGCCGCCGTCGAGGTAGGGGGACAGGATCCGCTCGGCCAGCGTCCGAAGCCTGACATTGCCGTGGTCTCCGGCCTGTGCCCGCGTCGCCAGGGCCGTCGCCTCGTGCAGCACGCCGAAGCGTTGCGACAGGTCCTCGGCGAAATGCGGGGTCGACGTGGCCCCCCGGGCGACGATGGCGGTCAGCGCACGGGCGACGGAGAACATGTTCGAGACACGGTGCGCGAGTTCCGCCGTGAGGAGGTGCTCGGCCTCTTCGGCGCGCTTCTGCCGGGTCACGTCGAGAAAGATGGCCTGGACCCACTCGCCGACCTTGCCGGACTCTCCCCCCACCCCGCGGGCGGAGACCCAGCGTGCGTCAGGGCCGTCACCGATGCGAAAGTCGAAACTGTAGGGATGGGAATCGGCCTCGCTCGCCGCCCAGTCGAGCATCATGGCGCGGCGGTCCTCCGCGTTCACGCGCGCGAAGAGATCGTCGATGGGGACGACGGATTCGGACGTCCCCCAGAACTCGCGACAGAGCCCGTCGAGCTGGGCCAACCTGCGCGTCGGCGACCAGGCCCACAGGGCAACGCCGCCGCGATGGATGGTGTCGGTGAAGCTGGCCAGCGTCCACTCGTAGCCTGACGACGTCACATCCTCGGCCATGCAACTCCCGATTGAACCTCGAACAGGGTCGATGCCTGTCGCATCGCCGGGGGGACAAGCCGTTTGGCCGCGGTTTGCTCCCTCACGTCATCGACATCCTCCGATCCGCGGCGATAGCGTCGCGTTTCCCATCCTCGGCTTGGCAAGATGGGCGTGCGGCGCTCGCTCGACGGCGGTTCGTGTCGCTCTCGCGGTCGAGATCGTCTTGAAGACTTCGAGCAACCGAAGCCGGACCGCTCCACCCTCTCCCCGTGGGCAGGGCTATCGCATATGCCGATTTACCTGTCAGAAACCCGCTGGCACCACCCCGTCATCCCGGGTCCGCGCAGCGGAGCCCGGGATCCAGAAACACAAGTGGTGCAAGACTTTACACTGTCGGCGGCTCTGGATTGCACGCCTCTGGCGCGGCCCTCCGGGTCCGGGCTCGCCTGTGGCGACCCGGAATGACGGCGTGGTGTCATATGCGATCGCCCTCTCCCCGCATTCGAGGCTCCGGGTCAGTCCGCGGCCGGACCGATCTCCAACTCCACCAGGAGAGGCAGGTGGTCCGAGGCGCGGCGGGCGAGCGGCGTGCGCACGATCTCCATGCGTCGCACCCGCACTTCCGGCCCGACGAAGACATGGTCGATCCGCAGCAGCGGCCAGCGACTCGGAAAGGTCGCGGAGCCGGATTTCTGCCCGGCGATCCGCCTCGCATCGATGAGATGCGCGCCGAGCCGCCGGTAGGCGGCGGATTGCGGGATGGCGTTGAAATCTCCCATCAGGACGAAGGGGGAGACGCAGTCGGGCGATCCGGTCCAGTCGGGGCCGAGCAGCGCCTTCGCCTGGGCCATCCGCTCCTTCGCCGACAGGCCCAGATGGGTATTGAAGACCTGCAGAATCCGGCCATTCGCCGTCACCTCCACCCACAGGGCGCCGCGCGGCTCCAGGCCGGGCCGGTTCGCGAGGCCGGGCAGGATGCCCGACCGGACCAGCCGGGACGGAAGGCGGGTCAGGATGGCGTCGCCGTAGCGCTCCTCGGCCAGGTGCAGGGCCGGATGGAAATGGTGATCCATGCCGAGACGCCGGGCGATGGTCTCGGCCTGGTCGAGGCCGCCGGTCCGGGCGCGCCCGACATCGACCTCCTGGAGCGCGACGAGATCGGCCCCGCTGGCAGCGATGACCTCGGCCACCCGGTCCGGCGACACGCGCCCGTCCATGCCGCGGCAATGACGGATGTTGTAGGACAAGGCGCGGACGCTGATCAAACGGGAAGGCTCGTCAAACGGGAAGGCTCGTCAAACGGGAAAGCTCGGGCCGAGGGCGGGAGGGCCGGCTTCGCATGTGGGACGAGGCAGGCACGGGCCCTAACTAGAGCGCTCTCCGTCGAAGGGGATGCCGGTTCGGCGCCTAATCGTCGTCGTCGTCCACTGGGGAGCCGGAGGGGATCGGGCTGCCGTTCTCGACGCCGTTCTCGAACATGCCGGGGGGGCCGTCGAAGCCGACGACGCCGTCCGGATTGTCCGGTGACACGTTGGGGTCCACCGGCGGCGGCATGGTCCGGTCGAGGCGGCGCTCGATGCGCTCCTCGCGGCGAAGATCGTCGGTGATCGGCACGTCGCGCGGGCTCTGCGCCCAGGCCTGGGCGGCCGGGGACGCCGCGAAGAGGCCCAGCAGGATAACGGATCCGAACTTCACCTCATGTCTCCAGGCGCCGCGTCGGAGCCGTCTGAAGAGTTTATTGGACCAGGAGCGATAAACGACAGTCAACGATTATGATGAAGAACGATTCATACTAAATCCGCCCGACCCATAGGGCCGCATTGGCAATCGTCGGCCCGTCGAGTGGGTCTCCGGCCGGTCCGCTCAAGCCTGCAGAGCCTGAACTCGGACAGGTCACGCTTGGCCCGGCCCGAACCTCGTCTCGTACAGAACGCGAGATGCTGCGGCTGAGCCTCCCGGCCCCGGCCCGCCCATTGCTAGGCTCCATTGAAGGGGCCGATTTGCCCAACCGTTATCCTCGTTCGGGAAAGGGTCCCCGGACATCAGGACGAAACATCGCCGTGAAACGTTGTCCTAGTCGGTAACGGGAGATCTGAATGGACACGAGCCTCATTGCGATGAACGACGAAGCCAACCGGATCGGATCGGAGCGGCTTCTGACGCAGTTGCGCGAGGAGGGCCTGGTGTATCGTCTCTGGGTCACGGGCACGGCGAAGGGAAGCCAGCTCCACATGCAAGTGGACGGGCTCGACGACGATCTCGAAGACCGCCTCGTGCGCGTCCTCAGGGGACGGGGCATGCAGCTCGATATCCAGCCGCTGACCGCTTGAGCAGACCCGCCCGGTGAACGGCTCGACCTCCTGCGTCGCGGTTCCTCGGGCTAAGTTGCCAGCGGTCGAGCCGTCCGGCGCATCGACGCCGCGGAGATGGCCCAGAGCGCCAACCCGCCCAGAGCCAGGGCGACGCCGACCCACCCCGTGGAGGGCAGGCCGAACCCGGCGGTGAGGGCGAGGCCGGCGAGCCAGGGACCCAGGGCGTTGGCGAAGTTGAAGGCCGAGTGGTTGAGCGCGGCAGCCAAGGTCTGCGCATCCTCGGCCACATCCATCAGGCGCGTCTGCAGGATGGTGGCGAGGCCGCCGCCGCAGCCGATGAGGAACACCACCGGCGCCAGGGTCCAGACGCTGCCCACCGAGAACGGGTAGAGGGCCAGAGCCATGGCCGTCCAGACCAGGGTCAGCCCGGCCGCCGGCATCAGGGCGCGGTCGGCGGCCCAGGCGCAGACGAGGTTGCCGATTGTGAGGCCTACGCCGAACACGGCGAGGACCAGCGGGATCGCCGCGGGCCCCGCGCGGGTGACCTCGATCAAGGTCGAGGCGAGGTAGGTATAGACCGAGAACAGGCCGCCGAACCCGATGGCGCCGATGGCGAGGGTGAGCCAGACCTGCCCGCTCCGCAGGGCGCCAAGCTCTCGCAGGGCGCTGGCACCCGAAGCCGGTCGTCCGAGCGGCGCCAGGATCCTCAGCGAAACCGCCGTCAGCAACGCCAGGACGGCGACGAGCCCGAAGCTCCAGCGCCAGCCGACGAGCTGGCCGACGACGTTGGCCAGGGGTACGCCCGCCACCGTCGCGATGGTGAGACCGAGGATCACCCGCGAGACCGCCTGGCTCCGCCGCTCCCGGGGGACGAGGGAGGCGGCGACGAGGGCGGCCACGCCGAAATAGGCGCCGTGCGGTAGGCCCGCCAGGAACCGGAACAGCAGCATCCCGTGATAGTTCGGGGCCAGGGCCGACAGGACGTTGCCCAGCGCGAACAGCACCATCAGCCCGACGAGGAGCGTCCTGCGGGCCATCGTCGCCGCGAGCACCGCGATGACCGGCGCGCCGACGACGACGCCGAGCGCGTAGGCGCTGATGACGTGGCCGGCCGTCGGCGCGTCGATGCCGAGATCGGGCGCGAAGGACGGAAGCAGGCTCATCGTGGCGAATTCGGTGGTGCCGATGGCAAAGCCGCCCATCGCCAGGGCGGTGAGGACGAGGCCGGGATGCCGGCTGGGCGCCGCATCCGGCAGGCTGAGAGCGCCGGAGCGGGTGTCGAGGGTGGTGCCGGTCATCTTGCCGCTTTCAGGTCTCGTTCGCGGTCGCCGCGCAAGGTGCAGGCCGCGTGAAGCAGGGCGAGATGGCTCAGGCCCTGCGGTGTGTTGCCGAGATGGTCGCCGGTCTCCGGATCGACCATCTCGCTCATCACGCCGACGCCCCTGGCGGCGGCGCGCAGCGTGCCGGTGAAGATCGCCTCGGCCTCGTCCTGCCGGCCGAGTTCGGCCAGGGCCTCCACGAGCCAGAACGAGCAGGCGATGAAGGCGCCCTCCTCCCTCTCGGCTCCCGAATAACGATAGAGTAGCGGGCCGCGGCCGAGTTCCCCGCGGATCGCGTCGAGGGTGAAGGACAGGCGCTCGCGCCCGTCGAAGCCGAAACGGACCGCGAGGATCAGGGAGGCGTCGAGTCGGTCGGTACCGGGATAGAACGTATAGGCTTGGCGCGCCTCAGACCAGCAATGCTCCTCGATCCAGGCCTGGATCCGGTCACGCTCGCGCGACCAGCGCGGCACGCAGGTGGCCGCGATATGGCCGGCCTCCGCCAGTTCGACGGCGCGGGCGAGCGCCTGCCAGGCACTGATCTTCGACATCGTGTAATGCTGCGGGACTTCCAATTCCCAGATCCCCGCATCCTTCTGGCGCCAGCGGTCGGCGCATTCGTCGGCGAGATCCGCCAGGACCGTCGCGCTCTTCTGGTCGAGGATGTTGCCGTCGGCGACGAACAGGGTCGCAGTCTCGAAGATGTCGCCGTAGATCCCGTGCTGGTGCTGGCGCGCCGCCGCGTTGCCGACCCGGACCGGACGCGAGCCGCGATAGCCGGCGAGGTCGAGGGAGGTCTCCTCCGGCACCTTGCCGCCGCGCAGGGTGTAGAAGACCTGCGCCCCGTGCTCGTGCAGGCGCGCGATCAGCCAGGAGAAGGCGGCCTTCGCCTCCGGCATCGCGCCGATGCGCAGGAAGGCGTTGACGGTGTAGCCGGCATCGCGGATCCAGGCGTAGCGGTAATCGTAATTCTTCGGCCCGCCGATCCGTTCGGGCAGGGACGAGGTGGCGGCGGCCGCGATGGCGCCGCTCGGCGAGTAGAGCAGCAGCTTCAGGGCGAGGCCGCTGCGCCGCACTTCGGAGCGGTGCGGGCCGTCATAGCCCAGCCCCTCCGCCCAAAGCCGCCAGGCATCATCGCTGATATCGATGCGTCCGTCGATCTCCGCGATGGTGGGGATGCCCAAGGGCTCGTCCTCGCCGGCGAGAAGCGCCACGACCGCGCGCTCTCCCTCCTCAACCGTCACGGTGGCGGCGATGGTGCGGTCCTCCTCCTCGATGACATGGACGTTGTCGCTGAAGCGGATCACCCCGAGCACCGGGCCAACATGGAAGACGCAGCCATTGGGCGTCGGCTGGAGCCAGGGCGAGAGGGTGTCGCCGCGCGTGCCGAAGACGGCGCGGATGCGGAACGTCACCGTGCCGGAGACGCCCTCCAGCCGGCGCGCGAGTTCGCACCAGGGCAGGCGGCCGGCACGGCTGCTGTTGAGGGATTCGGTCACGCGTGCGGTGCCGGTCGCGGTGGTGAAGACCGTCTCCAGCACGTTGCTGTCGGTGCGGTAGCGCCGCTCCATCGTGAACGGGCCATCGGGCCGAACCTGGAAATAGCCGCCGTTCTCCGGCTCGAGAAGCCGGTCGAACAGGGGCGGCGAATCCATCTCGGGGACGCACCACCACGCCACCGCGCCGTCCGGGCCGACGAGGACGACGGAGCGGCCATCGCCGAGCGGGGCGTAATCCTGGATTGGATATTCCGTGCCCTCGGGATCGATGCGAACGGGTCCGTCCCGCGAGGACGACGCCTCGCGGGAGTTGCACCATGCATCGACGGTGAGGTCGGTGCCCGCCTGGGCTCGGTCATTCATTACGGGACTTGTGGAGCGAGGCATGGGGGCGGTCTGGAAACGGCCGGGCTAGTTGAGCGGAACCTTGTCCTTGCCCTTTCCGGGATTCGACGTGTTGACGAGCTCCGGCGATTTCTGTGCCGAGAGCGTCTGCTCCTGGCTCTTCGGGTCGATGCGCTTGGTGCGGGTGAAGGGTTCGAGGGTCTGAGACGTGCCGGTCTGCAGGGCGCGGACGATGCCTTCGATCACACGGAGATCGGCGAGGCCTTCCTCGCCATCGGGCTCGGGCTCACGGTCCTCGAGAATGCAATCCGAAAAGTACTTCAGCTCGCCGCCGAAATGATCGGTGTTCTTGAAGCTGGCGTGGCTCTTGTCCTCGCCGATCGTGACGGTGTGCTCCAGGGGCTTGCCGTACATGTAGGCCGGGTTGACCTCGACGCTGCCCTTGGTGCCGACGACCGAATAGCTGTCGAGGGTATTGCCGTAATAGGACAGCACGAACTGCGCGATGCGGTTCTGCGGGAAACGGAGCGTCACCGCGACGGTATCGTCGAAATCGCCGAGGCCGGCTTCGGGGTGACGGATGCCCACGGCCGAGACCACCTCCGTCGGCTCGTCGCCGAAGATGTAGCGGGCGGCGTTGATCGGATACGGACCCATATCGAAGATCGGGCCCGCTTCGATGCCGCTCGTCGCCCGGTGGTTTTCGGGCGAGACCATCTGGGTGAAGGTCGAGGAGAAGGTCAGGAGATCACCGAGTTGGCCGGAGCGGATCAGGTCGATGGTCGCCAGGGTGCAGGGCTCGAAATGCAGCCGGTAGGCCACCATGAGCTTGGCGCCGGACACCTTCTGCACCGCGATGATCTCTCTCGACTTCTCGGCCGAGATCTCCAGCGGCTTCTCGACGAGGACATGGATGCCGGCCTTGAGCGCCGGCACCGCGAACTCCGCATGACGCCAGTTCGGCGTGGCGAGATAGATCGCGTCGATCGTGCCCGAGGCCAGCAGCGTGTCGAACTGCTCGTAGCCATAGGATTCGGTCACGCCGTATTGCGCGCCGACGCCGCGCGCCTTCTCCGGATCGCCGGTGACGAAGGCGACGACCTCCGAATTGCCGGTGTGCTTCACGCCGGGCAGCATGGCTTCCTGCGTGATGTCTCCGAGGGCGACGAAGGCGTAGCGGACCTTTTTCGAGGATGTCAGGCCGAGGGCGGAGGCGATGCTCATGCGGATGTCCGTGCGGTTATGCGTGGCGTGCGGCCTTGGCCGGCGTGGAAGGACAGGCCGAGCCGAGGCGCCCGCGATGTCGGGCAAAGCCGGCAGGCTACGCGACGGCAAAAGGCCCGGCAGAGCGCCATGTCGGCCGCGCGCCGGCTGTGATGAGAAAGGAACGTTGCGTTGCAGCGAATGTTTCCGCGTCGGCCGGTCGCGCCCGTCCGTCCCCGGCCTCAGCGCGAGACGGCGAGCCGCAGGATGCGCGACAGGTCGGCCACCGAATAGGGTTTGCGCAGGAGCTCGAACCCATGGCTGCCCTCCTCGGCGAGGACGTGGCTGTAGCCCGAGGTGAGGACGATCGGCAGATCGGGCCATTTGCGGCGGATCGCGTGGCCGAGATCGATGCCGTTCATGCCCGGCATGACCACGTCGGAGAACACTACCTCGAAACCGGCGGAGTCGCGCGCCAGGGCGTCGAGGGCCCGCTGCGCATCCGTCACCCAATGCGTGACGTAGCCGAGTTCCTGCAGGGCCTGGGTCGCGAAGGCACCGACCTCCGCGTTGTCCTCCACCACGAGCACGCGGGTGCCGTGCCGCTCGGCCAGGGGCGGCGGCTCGCGCACCGGCTCGGCCGCCACGGCCTCGCCCGCCGCGCGCGGGAGATAGAGGGTGAAGGTCGTGCCCTGGCCGAGGCGGCTTTCCACCACGACCTCGCCGCCCGATTGCTTGGCGAAACCGAAGACCTGAGACAGGCCGAGGCCGGTGCCCTGCCCCACGCCCTTGGTGGTGAAGAACGGCTCGAAGATCCGGTCCAGCATCTCGGGCGCGATGCCCGAGCCGGTATCGGCGACGGAGACGGCGACGAAATCGCCCCGGATGCGGGGATGCGCCCGCACGGCCGGAATGGTCGTGGCGCGGCGGACCCGGATGGTCAGCCGGCCCTCGCCGTCCATGGCGTCACGGGCGTTGACGACCATGTTGACGAGCGCCGTGTCGAACTGGCTCGGATCGGCGTCGATGAGGCAGGCCAGCGGCTGTCCCGCATCGTCCTGGCCGGTCTCGATCTGGGTCACGACCTGGATGCGCGCGCCCGTGAGGGTGCCGACCATGTCGGCCACGGAGGCCACGCCCTTGGCGACGTCGAAGACCTCGGGAGTCAGGGATTGCCGACGGGCGAAGGCCAGGAGCTGGCCGGTGAGCTTGGCCGCGCGCGTCACCGTATCCGAGATGGCGTCGACATAGCGCCGCCGGCGCTCCTCCGGCAGGTCGGGCCGGCGCAGGAGGTCGGTGGAGGACCGGATCACGGTCAACAGGTTGTTGAAGTCGTGGGCGACACCGCCGGTGAGCTGGCCCACGGCTTCGAGCTTCTGCGATTGGCGGAGCTGCTCCTCCAGGGCCTTGCGCTCGGTCACGTCGCGGCCGGCGGCGTAGAAATGGTCACCCTGCGGGATCGCGTTCCAGGAGACCCAACGCTCGCTGCCATCCGCCGCCAGCTGCCGGATGTCGAGGTTGTCGAGGATGGCGCCGCTCCGCAACCGGTCCATGGCCTGCTCGGCCGCCTTGCGGTCGTCGGGATGCACGAAAGCGTCGAACCGCGCGCCGACCAGGGAATCGGCGGGCCAGCCCAGCATCTCGCTCCAGGCCGGATTGACCGACCGGTAGATTCCATCGAAGCCGCAGATCACCAGGAGGTCGCGGCTCGCGCGCCAGACGAGGTCGCGCTCCGTGGTCCGCTCGCGCGCCGTCGTCCTCAGCACGGTCTCGGCCTCGCGCCGGTCGGTGATGTCGTTGAACAGGATGGCGACGCGCCGCTGGACCGGCTCCCCGATGCGCAGGGCGTGCACGTCGAACCAGCGGCCCAGCGTCACCGCCCCGCTCTCGAACCGCACGGGATTGCCGCTCAGCGCGACCTCGCCATAGGTTTCGAGCCAGCGGGGTTCGATGCCGGGAATGACTTCGCTGACCCAGCGGCCCTCGACGTCGCCGAGGCCGGCCTGCCGTTCGAAGGCGGGATTGACCTCGATGAAGCGGTAATCGATGGCGCGGCCCGTGGCGTCGAACCGCATCTCGACGATGCAGAATCCGGCATCGATGGCATCGAACAGCGTCCGGTAGCGGGACTCGCTCTCGGCGAGCTTGCCCTCCTCGGTGCGAAAGCGGGTGACGTCGAGCTGGCTGCCGAAGAAGTAGCGCAGGCGCCCGTCCCGGTCGAAGACGGGGCTGACATAGAGCTCGTTGCGGAATGGCGTTCCTTCGCGGTGATAGTTGATGATCTCGACCACCACGTCGCGCCGCGCCGCGATGGCATCGCGCAGGCGCGCCACATCGGCCGGGTCGGTTCCCGGCCCCTGCAGGAACCGGCAATTGTGCCCGACGAGTTCCTCGGCCGAATAGCCGCACAGGTCCTGGAAGGCGCGGTTGGCGAAGACGATGGGATTGTCGGGCTGGTTCGGGTCGGTGATGATCTGCGGCATGCGGGTCTTCTCCGCCGCCGTGAACAGCAGTTCCGGCCCCGCCGCCGAGGTTTTCTGGCCGCTGTCCGGGGAATGGATGCCGGACGCGATCTCCGCTTTCAGCCGCGCGATCTCGGCCTCGAGTTCGGCCTCGCGCCGCCGCAGCCGATCGATGTCGTCCTCCATACTGCCCGTTCCCATCCGGCCGCCGCATTCACTCGGGCTTCGAGGACCCCAACGGGCGAACGCGCGGTCGGCTCCCTAACTCAGGTTGGGGAGACTGTCGCGCATCCCTCGATCGCCCTGCCCCGTGGCGCGAGCGCGGGGACGGCGGCGGTATTCAGCCGCGTGCGTCCTCGTCCCATTCCACCCGCGGATAGGAGACCGGCGGCTCGCGCAGCGCCCAGAGTCCCAGGCATCCGACGGCACAGACCGAGGCGCTGATGTAGAGGATGAGGTCGAGCACGAACGATGTCCTCGCGACGGGTTGGCGACGCGGCATTCTCCCGCGGCATGGCTAAGAAAGCCTGAACGCCCGCGGGATGGCGGCGGTCTAGAACTGCTCGTCCCGCAGGCGCTACGGCGCGGTGGCGCGCCGGCTCGCCGCGAGGGCCGCCGCCTTGCCGCCTGCCGCATAGAGGTCGAGGCGGGAATACAGGCCGAAGACCGAGCCGTCGTCGAGGAAGCCGCCGGCCGGGCCGAGGGTGGCGGTGAGGATGGCGTTGGCCTCGTCCAGGGTCACGGCCGGAAAGGCGGCCGTGAGGAGGTGTCCGGCCTCCGGCGCGACCCGCGCGACATCCACCGCCTGGCCCGACCGGGACTGATGCACCACCGGCAGCCCGTAGGTCTGGGTGGAGGCGTAGAAGGCCCCGTTGGCGGCGGCATCCTTGAAGCGGCTCCGGTCGGCGGCGGCGCAGGCGGTCACCGTGTCGCCGCAGCGCTCGCGAAGGAAGGCCTGGAGTTCCGCGCGCGCCGCTTTCAGGGCCTCGGGATAGTCGGAGATCGTCACCGCGCCGTCGGTGGCGCGGCTCATCTCGTTGTCGATGGCCGGGTTCGCGCGGGTCTGACCCACATAGGCGGGGTCGTTGGCCAGCAGATGGGCGACGGCATGGAGCGCGACCGCCCTGCCCCCGAGCACGTCCATGGCGTAATGGGCGCCGACCACGATGCGGTTGTTGCCGTACTCGGCCCCGCGCGCGATCATCTGCTGGTAGCGCTCGGGCACCAGCAGGGCGAGGAGCAGCGATTCCGTGTAGCCGTAGGTGGTGTGGCCGCTCGGATAGGACGGGCTGTCCGTCAGGTTCTGTTTCGGCCCGCGCAGCCAGTCCATGCTGTGGGAGGCGGCGCCGAAATAATCCTCGCCGCGATAGGCGAGAAGGCTCGGCTCGGTCTGGAACGGGCGCGAATTGCCGAAGGCGTCGGCACCCGGCGTCCCGGCGGGACGGCCATAGGCTTTGCCGAAGACATCCGTCGTGCCGCCGACCTTGGTGAGGATGGCGCGGGCGGGTTCGGAGACGGGCGCCTCGCCATTCGTCGTCGCGTTGGCGAAGAAGTACTTCCCCGCATTCGAATCCGACTTGGTGATGTTGTTGGTGTAGCCGATCAGGCGGGCGAGGCTGCCCGAAACACTGGTGAAGGTCTTGAAGTCCTCGTAGCGCGCCTTGGCCTGGTAGGCATCTCCCAGTGCGGTGCCGAGGCCGTCGGCGAGCTGCGCGGCGTTGCCGTCGGTGATGAAGCAATCGCGCAGGGCGAGGCGCTGTTGCTCGGCGAAGGGCAGCAGCAGGGGCTGCGGGTGCCGCCCCATCTGGATGTCGCCGGTGACCGTGAGGTTCGCCGCCAGCGCGGCCTTGCCCTCCGCCGTCGCCGGCAGGGCGCTCACCGGCGCCAGCCCGCGCAGGGCCTCGAGATTCGTCGCCGATTGTGCCAGCGCGTGAGCGGGCGCCAGGGCGAGGCATGCGATGAGCCCGAGCGTGCGGGCCGTGTTCGTGCGTGGTCTGGTCATGGCACCGGAATCAGGCTGTCGTGGCGGTGGCGCAGGCTAGCAGAGTGCTCCGCCCATCGCCGCCGGTTTTCGCGCCGGACCACGCGCACCATTCCGTGACGCCTGCGTGACCCGTTCTCCGGCGGCGGGGCGAGGACCGCCCCTGACGGAATGTTCCTCGGAGACTTATCCGCGCTTGGCGCTAATGGTGCATCTCGGCTCCCACTGAGCCAAAGCCCATCGGGACCGATGACCGCCCATAAGCCGCTATCCATGTGTTGCCGCATGATCCCCCGCCCTCGCCAGCCGTCGCCCGTCGCCCGCCGGTCGTGTCCGTGCGGCGAGGCCCGCAGGCCCGGTCCGGCACGAGGGGAATCGGCGTGAGCGAGCTCGACGGCTGGGCCGAACGCCGCCGCATCGCCGAGCAGGCGCGGGGCGAGCGCGCATGGTCCCTGTGGGGCCCGTATCTCGCCGAGCGCCAATGGGGGACGGTGCGGGAGGATTACAGCCGCGACGGCAATGCCTGGCGCTCGCTGCCGCATGAGGAGGCACGCTCGCGCGCCTATCGCTGGGGCGAGGACGGGCTGGCGGGGATCTGTGACGAGCGTGCGCAGATGTGCCTGTCCCTCGCCCTGTGGAACGGCCGCGACCACATCCTGAAGGAACGGCTCTTCGGCCTGACCAACGAGGAGGGCAATCACGGAGAGGACGTCAAGGAGGTCTATCACTACCTCGACGCGACCCCGAGCCACGCCTACCTGAAGTTCCTCTACCGTTATCCGCAGGCCGCCTTCCCGTATGAGGACCTCGTCCGCGAGGGGCTGCGCCGTGGCCGTGATCAGCCGGAATACGAGATCGAGGCGACCGGAATCTTCGACGGGGACCGGTTCTTCGACGTGACCGTCGAATATGCCAAGGAAGATATCGACGACATCCACGCCGTCATTACCGTGACCAACCGCGGTCCGGACGCCGCCGACCTGCGCGTCGTGCCCCAGCTCTGGTTCCGCAACATCTGGTCGTGGCGCGAGGGACCGGCCGAATCGCGCCCGCGCATGGCGGTCCAGCCCGATGGCGGCATCGCCTGCGAGCATCCGCGCCTCGGCCGATACCGCCTCTCCTTCGACGGCGAGCCCGAGGTGCTGTTCTGCGAGAACGACACCAACCTGCGCCTGCATGGCTGGCAGCCCGATGCCGCCGGCCCGTTCAAGGATGGGCTCCACGCGGCCATCGTCGGGGGCGACGAATCCGCCGTGCGGAGGGATGGGGGGACCAAGCTCGGCCTGCACTACGCCTTCCGCCTCGCGCCCGGCGAAACCCGGCGGGTCACCCTGAGGCTGTCGGCGGGGTCGCGGCCCCGTCCGGTCGACCACGAGGGCGCCATCCTGCTGCGCCGCGTCGCCGAGGCGGATGCGTTCTACGATGCGTTGCAGGACGGGATCGCCGATGCGGATTCCCGCGCGATCTTCCGGCAGGCCGCCGCCGGGCTGATCTGGTCCAAGCAGTTCTATTGCTTCGATGTGCGGCTCTGGCTGAAGGGCGATCCGCTCCAGCCCGCCCCTCCCCACGAGCGCGATGGCGGGCGCAACATCCACTGGCGTCATTTCGCCGGATCCGACGTGCTCTCGATGCCGGACAAGTGGGAATATCCCTGGTTCGCGGCCTGGGACCTCGCCTTCCACTGCCTGCCGCTGGCGCTGCTCGACCCGGATTTCGCCAAGAAGCAGCTCCTGCTCCTCACCCGCGAATGGTACATGCACCCCAATGGCCAGCTTCCGGCCTATGAATGGGAGTTCGGCGACGCCAACCCGCCGGTCCATGCCTGGGCCACCTACCGGGTGTTCGAGATCGACCGTGACCGCCGCGGCGGGCGCGGCGACCTCGCCTTTCTGGAGGGCGTCTTCCACAAGCTCCTGATCAACTTCACCTGGTGGGTGAACCGCAAGGATGCGGACGGCCGCAACGTCTTCCAGGGCGGCTTCCTCGGCCTCGACAATGTCGGGGTGTTCGACCGGTCGCGGCCGCCGCCCGGCTTCGGCCGCATCCACCAGGCCGACGGCACCGCCTGGATGGCGATGTATTCGCTCAACATGATGCGCATCGCCCTCGAACTCGCGCTCCACAACGACGTCTACGAAAGCACCGCCTCGAAGTTCTTCGAGCATTTCCTCCTCATCGCCGAGGCGATGACCGACATGGGCGGCGAGGGCTTCGGCCTGTGGGACGAGGAGGACGAGTTCTACTACGACGAGGTCGACATTCCCGGCGGCGGGATGCTGCCGTTGCGGGTCCGCTCCGTGGTGGGGCTGGTGCCGCTCTTCGCCGTCGAGGTGATCGAACCCTCGGTGCTGCAGCGGCTGCCGGATTTCGCCCGGCGCCTGAACTGGCTCCTCGAGAACCGCCCCCACCTCGCCTGCCTCGTCTCGCGCTGGGACGAGGGCGGTGTCGGCGACCGCAAGCTGCTGTCGCTCCTGCGCGGCCACCGGATGAAGGCGCTGCTGCGGCGCATGCTCGACGAGGCCGAGTTCCTCTCGACCCACGGCGTGCGCTCCCTGTCGAAGGCGCATCTGGAGCGGCCCTATTCCCTCAACGGGTTCGGCGACGCGTTCACGGTGCGCTACGACCCGGCGGATTCCACATCGAACATGTTCGGCGGCAATTCGAACTGGCGCGGCCCGGTCTGGATGCCGATCAACTACCTCGTCGTCGAGGCGCTGCGGCGGTTCCATTCCTATTACGGCGACGATTTCGTGGTGGAATATCCGACGGGATCGGGTGTCTTCCTCACCCTCAACGCCATCGCGGACGCCCTCACCGACCGCCTGATCTCCCTCTTCGCCAAGGGCGAGGACGGAAAGCGCCCGGCCTTCGGCGATCGCCCGCCGATCGCCTCCGCGCCCGGCGCCGAGGAGGCCCTTCTGTTCCACGAGTTCTTCGACGGCGATACCGGCCGCGGCCTCGGTGCCTCGCACCAGACCGGCTGGACGGCGCTGATCCTCAACCTGCTGCACCAGAAGGCGCGCCAGACGGAGGTGGAGAAGGGGAGAGCGGCGGACTGACGGGCCATGCGAGGGGCAACCGAACGGCCATGCCGCAGCCACGAACCTCGATCCGTCTTGTTGTGGCGCTGCAACACCACGACGAATTGATGCCCATCCGGAAACGAGATGTAGTTTAGAAATGTCGTTCGGGAGAACATTTGTCCCGAAAAGACAAAGGTTTGCTCACTCGAAAGACGAGTTATTTAGAAAACATACAAAGTACCACCCGGCTTGCATAATGAGCGGCTCGCTTCTTTGCTCGGAGGCACGGTCATCAAGCGATGCTGCCATGATCCAAAGTGGGTGGTACTGGTATCATGCCAACGGTTTCAGTCGATGCGCTGCATCGTAGCGAGGGCCTGAAGCTTCAACGCTTTCTGCTTCGGCTGCTCGACAATCCCGCCGACGCCGCCGATGCGATGCAGGAAACCTATCTCCGCCTCATCAAGGCGCTCAACAGGACCGAGATCGAGCACCCGCCGATCTTCCTGTTTTTCGTGGCCCGCAACGTCGCCAACAGCTTGGGGAAGCGTCGCCGGTTCGAGGCCGATCTGTTCCGGCAGGTGACGGACGTACACCTCGCGAGCGGCGTCGACGAGACGATCCGCACGGAGGAGCAGGTCGTCGCGCGCCAGCAGCTCCGCTTGGTCGCGGCCGCCATCGACGAGCTGCCGCCACGGTGCCGGGAGGTCTTTCTGCTCAGTGCCTTCGACGGGCTTGCGAACGGAGAGATCGCAGCGCGGCTCGGCATCAGCCGCAACATGGTCGAGAAGCACCTCATGAAGGCGCTGCTTCATACACGCCGTCGCTGTGCCGACTTCTTCTAGTGTTGCGATGCTACGACCCCGTATATCGGGAGCTTGCGATCCGGCACGTCCGCTATGAAGGACCGGATCGGCCTATCCCCCCTCGGCACATCGATAGAGCGGCATGAACGAGCGCATCTCACCGGATGCATCGCCCGGAGGGGAGGACGATCCCGTCTATGAGGCCGCCGCCTTCTGGGTCGTACGGCTTACCTCGGCTGATGCGAGCAGTGCAGATCGAAAGGCCTTCGAGGTCTGGCGCAGGGCCGATCCGGCCCATGCCGAAGCCTATGCGGAGATGGAGACGTGGCGTCGGACCATGGGCCAAGTGCCCGATCCGCGCGAGCGTAAGTCCAGGCGGGCCGTGGGGCTGAGCGCCGTCGTGGCGATCGCCTTCGCCGGAATCGCGGGGGCTCAGCTCGGTCTGATCGATCGCCTGCGGGCCGATGCGTGGACGGGCGTGGGCGAGATCGAAACCCGCACCCTGGTCGATGGGAGCCGGATCGACCTCAACACCGACACGGCGGTCGCGTTGCGCTTCACCGCCGAGGAGCGCGCCGTCGATCTTCTCCGAGGCGAAGCGGTGTTCGATGTCGTGCCCGATCCGCGGCGTCCCTTCATCGTGCGCGGGAACGGTGTCAGTGCCCGCGCTGTCGGAACCCGCTTCTACGTGCGGGTCGATGGAGCCGCCGATCCCGTCGGCGTTGCCGAGGGGCGTGTCGATGTCTCGACGGCCGTCGGTCACGCACTCCTCCATCCGGGTGAGGTCGCGTTCCGGGACGCGGGCGACCGCCCCGTCGCGCGGCAGGGAAATGTCGCAGAGGCGATGTCGTGGCGAGACGGTAAGCTCTCGTTCTCCGGCCAAAGCCTCCGGCAGGTCATCGCCGAACTCGAGCGCTATCGGCGCGGCCGGATCTTGCTGATGGATTCCTCCGTCGGCGAGCGGCGCTTCAGCGGCACGCTCGATCCGCGCGATACCGACGAGGCGCTCGACGTGCTGGTCACCGCGATGGGGATCCGCGTCACCCGCCTGACGCCGTTCGTGATCCTGGTGCGTTAGCCGCCCTTGTCCGACGCGCGAAAAAAGTTTCGGGGCGGACGTCAGGAGATGCGCCGGTCGACGGTCTATCTGCGCAGGGACGAAGAAGCGCGAAGCGCACCGCCCCGGTTTTGGACGGATGGGGCCGATGATGGTGATGCAGGATCGAGATGTCGGGGCGCGCTGGCTCGCGCGGGGAGCGTGGATCGGCGTCTCGCTCATCGCGATGAATCAGGCCGCGGCCGCTCAGCAGTTCTCCACCGCGCGCCGGCTCTTCCAAACCCTGCCCCGGTTCGACCTCGTCCCGGGCTCGACACGGATGGCGGAGCATTCCGCCGAACAGACCACGATCCGCGTCAGGGTTTCCATCGAGGCCGGCCCGCTCGAGCCGGCACTCGCGGCCCTGTCCAAACAGGTGCAGCTCAAGCTGGCCTACAGGACGTCACTGACCGAAAATCTTTTCACGGCGGGCGTCGCCGGCGATCTCCTGCCCCTCGAGGCCTTGGCCAAGCTGCTGGAAAACACCGGTTTGACGTATCGCTCGGCCGGTACGTCGACCATCACGCTCGTCAATCCGCGCTTCGTCCAGCTCGAAGCGCCGACGGCGCCGCCGGGAGGTGTCCTCCTCGATGAGCTTTCGGTGGAGGCGCAGCGCGCGAGCGCCGCGGATTCGATGTCGGCCGCCTCACGCTTGTCCGCCCCCTATGCCGGGGGCCAGGTCGCACGGGGGGGACGGATCGGTTTGCTCGGCAATGTCGACACGGCGAAAACGCCGTTCAACGTCACGAGCTACACGGACCGCTTCATCCGGGACCAGCAGGCGAGCACCGTGTCCGAGGCACTCATCCTCGATCCCTCCGTCCGGGCCACGCAGACAACGGGCGCGCCCTTCGACTCTTTCTCCATCCGCGGCTTTCCCATCAACGAGGGGACCAGCGGCGAGATCGCCTTCGACGGGATCTACGGCGTTGCGCCGAGCCTGCGTGTCCTCACCGACTATGCCGAGCGTATCGAAGTCCTGAAGGGTCCCTCGGCGGCACTCTCGGGGATCGCTCCGAATGGGGGAATCGGGGGCGTCATCAACGTGGTGCCCAAGCGTGCGGGCGAGGATCTGACGCGTGTCACCCTCGATTACGGTTCGATCGCACGCGGCGGCGGCCAACTGGACATGGCGCGGCGCTACGGCGCGAACCGGGAATGGGGGGCGCGGTTCGTCGGCAGCCTGCGGGGCGGCGACACGCCCATCGACCGCCAATCCGAGACGACGGGGGTCGCGTCGCTCGCCCTCGATTACCAGGGGGACCGATTCCGTGCGTGGCTCTACCTCCTGGCGCAGAACGATCGCTTCACCGCACCCCTGCGTCCTTTCCTTCTCAGGGCCGGCGTGCCCGTACCGAGGGCCGCCGACGGTCGTATGAACGTGAGCCAACCCTGGGAGTACTCGAAGGTGGACGATCGCGGCGGTCTGCTGCGCATGGAGTACGACCTGAGCGACCAGATCACCCTCTTCGGCGACATCGGCGGTTCGCAAACGGGTGTCGAGCGTTACTTCGCGTCCGCACCGACCATCACCAACGTCCTCGGCGACACCACGACGGCCCCGCAATACTACAATCTCGGCGTCGACCGGCTTACCTACGACGCGGGCATCCGGACCAAGTTCGAGACCGGATTCATCCGCCACGCCTTCGCGGTACAGACCTCGGTCTACACCGAGGATACGGGACGGGATCTTTCCGCCGTGCGCGGCAGCTATCTGTCGAACATCTACAATCCCGTCCTCGCCCCCTACATCGCTCCGGTCATCTCGTCGTCTCGGCCGCGCCTGTCCGACAGTACGCTGACGGGGGTTTCGGTGGCGGACACGATGTCCGTCCTCGATGAGCGCATTCTCCTCACGGTGGGCGTGCGTCAGCAGCGTATCGAGGCCCGCAACTACGTCTCGAACGTGGGCACCCTGGCCTCGTCCTACGATCAGAGCGCGACAAGTCCCCTCTTCGGTCTCGTCGTACGGCCCTGGGAGAACATCTCCCTCTACGGCAACTATATCGAGGGTCTGAGCCGTGGCGACATCGCTCCGGCCACCGCGACCAACTTCGGGGAGGTGTTGGCGCCCTACGTCGCGCAACAGGTCGAGGCCGGCGTGAAGGTGGATTTCGGCCGGATCGGCACCTCCTTCAGCGCCTTCCAGATCACGCGGCCCATCGGCGAACTGAGCCCGGACAGCCGCTATGCCCAAACCGGCGAACAGACCGTGAGCGGCCTAGAGTTCAACGTCTATGGCGAGATCGCACCGGAGCTGCGTGTCCTCGGCGGCCTCACCTTGCTCGACGGCGTGCGCACGCGATCCGCGCTGGCCGCCAATGTGGGCAATCGGCCGATCGGCGTACCCGATGTGCAACTCAATCTCGGAGCCGAGTGGGATCTGCCCTGGGTCCCAGGCCTGACCCTGAACGGCGCTGTCATTTACACGGGGCGGCAATTCGTCGATACGGCGAACGCTCAAGCCCTGCCGGATTGGGCCCGTCTCGATCTCGGACTTCGCTACGCGACCCTGTTGGACGGGCGCCGGACGACATTCCGCGCCAATGTGGTGAACGTGACGGGGACGAATTACTGGACCGGCGTGGCGTCGTTCGGCACGTTCTTCCAGGGGGCGCCGCGCACCTACCTGCTGTCGATGTCGATCGACCTCTGATCGGCGACTTTGCTTTCCGCGCGCGTTGCCGGTCGGGACGGGAACGCATGCCCGTTCCGATGCTCTGACGGCTTGCCGTCGGGCTCGACCACTGGCAGGCGTACTCCATGCTGGAAACCGCGCCTGCCCGCCGACCCTTCTCCGCCCTGCGCAACGCCCTCCGGAGCGAGGCCAGCGGCGGATTGATCCTGATGGCGAGCGCCGTGCTCGCCCTGATCGTCGCCAATTCCCCACTCGCGTCGAGCTACTTCGCCCTGCTCGGCGCATATGTCGGCGGCCTCTCCGTGCTGCATTGGGTCAATGACGGCCTGATGGCCGTGTTCTTCCTGCTCGTCGGGCTGGAGATCAAGCGCGAGGTGCTGGACGGGCGGCTTCGCACCTGGCCGGACCGGGTCTTGCCCGGAATCGCGGCTCTGGGCGGGATGGTCGCGCCGGCGCTGATCTACGTCCTGGTCAACCGCTCCTCGCCCGAGACCCTGCGGGGTTGGGCGATCCCCACCGCCACCGACATCGCCTTCGCGCTCGGCGTCCTCGCCCTGCTCGGATCGCGTGTCCCGGTCTCGCTGAAGGTGTTCCTCACGGCGCTGGCCATCATCGACGATCTCGGCGCGGTGCTGATCATCGCCGCCTTCTACACCGCCAACCTGTCGCTCCCGAGCCTCGCCGGTGCGGGCGTCGTCGTCGCGATCCTGTTCGGTCTGAACCGCGCGGGCGTGAGCCGCCTCTCGCCCTACCTCGTCCTCGGCGCGGTCCTGTGGTTCCTCGTGCTGAAATCGGGCATCCACGCCACCATCGCGGGCGTGCTCCTCGCTCTGACCATTCCGCTGCGCCTGAGCCCCGCCAGACCCGACGACCCGGCCTCGCCGCTCCACAAGCTGGAACATGCGATCCATCCCTGGTCGGCCTATCTCGTCCTTCCCGTCTTCGGCTTCGCCAATGCGGGCGTCTCGTTCAGCGGCATGTCGCCGGCGATGCTGTCCGATCCGGTGACCCTCGGCGTGGCCCTCGGTCTCCTCGTCGGCAAGCAGATCGGCGTGTTCGGCGCGGTCTTCGCCGCCGTGAAACTCGGCCTCGCCCAGCGCCCGGCCCATGCCGGCTGGTGGCAGATCTACGGCCTGTCGCTGCTCTGCGGCGTCGGCTTCACCATGAGCCTGTTCATCGGCCTCCTCGCCTTCGCGGACAATCCCGGTCTGGAGACCGAAACCAAGATCGGCGTGCTGCTCGGCTCCGTGACGTGCATGATCGCCGGCGCCGTCGTCCTTCTCCTCGCGCCCGCCCCCGACCGCCGGAGCGACGCCGCGGCGTGAGGACGCGGGCACGGTCTCATTCTGCATTGGCAACACAATCTTAAACGGAACCGCCTAGACTGGTCAGTCGGAGAGCAGGATGACTCGAAAGGCAGGCTTGGCTTTCAGCAAGGTGGCCGTGACGGTTTCGGTGGCGGCGGTGATCGGCGCGAGCCTGTTCGCCACTCACAGCAGCAGCGACGACGCGGCAGCGTGGCGCGGCGCCTTTGCACGCCCGTCCGAACTGCCGGTGCCCGAGGGCGGTCCCGATACGCCGGCCCAGATCGAGCTCGGCCGGACGCTGTTCTTCGATCCGGTCCTTTCGCAATCCCGCACCATCTCCTGCGCCACCTGCCACGAGCCGTCGCGCCATTGGGGCGACGGGCGGATGCGGGCGATCGGCGAGCCCGGGATCGAACTGAAGCTGCGCACGCCGACCCTGCTCAATGTCGGTTGGCTCGCGCCGCTCGGCTGGGACGGCAAGTTTCCGGACCTCGAATCCGTCGCCTTCACGCCGATTACCGGCCCGAATCTGATGAACCTCTCGGAAGAGGAGCTGATCGCCCGCCTGCGGGCCGATCCGGATTACGTCTCGGCCTTCGCCGCGACGTTCGAGGATCGTCAGGTCACGCGCGGCGGGATCGAGCGGGCGCTGGCCGCATTCCAGCGCACCATCGTGTCGGGAAGCGCGCCGTTCGACCGCTGGCGCGACGGCGATGCCTCGGCGGTGGAAGCCCCCGCAAAGTCGGGCTTCGCGCTGTTCAACGGCAAGGCCGGGTGCCACGAATGCCATTCCGGCTGGGCGTTCACCGACGGGTCGTTCCACGATATCGGCGTCGGCCGGGACGACGATATCGGCCGGGGACGTCTGTTCCCGAAATCGAAGGGCCTGCAATACGCCTTCAAGACCCCGACCCTGCGCGACGTCGCGCAGCGCGGGCCCTACATGCATGACGGTTCGGTGGCGACCCTGCGCGAGGTGATCGATCTCTACGATCGCGGCGGCATCGAACGCCCGAGCCGTTCCCCCAAGATCCGGCCGCTCAACCTCTCGGAATCCGAGAAGGCCGATCTCCTGGCTTTCCTGGCCACGCTGACCGCCACGGAACCCAAGCAGAAGGCCGCGTCGAACTAAGACTTCGACGCCAGCTTCGCAGTCGCGAGGGCCGCCGCGGAAATCGCGGCGGGCTCGGCCGACAGGTTATCGTCCCATTCCGCCCAGGTTCTAGCGGAACAGCGTCAACCCGACGCCGGCGAGCGACAGGCCTACGATCATCAGGGATCCGCCCCAGGTCTCGTAGGTCGCGGCCCGCGCCGCTACGCGCGTCGAAGCATAAGCGAAGCTGCCGCCTGCGATCAGGGTCGACAGGCTGAGTGTTGTAATCACGCGAGAGCCTTTCTGCTTGATACGGAGAGAGGGCTTAGGCGCCGCCCCTCGATGAAGACCAGCTTTTGCCGAAATATCCCGTCGACAATCTCGACGAGCGCCTACGCTGTTGCTCGGGGGTGACGTGGCCATTGATTCGTGCCTGGTCACGTGTGTTTGCGATACCGGCGCAGCCCACGGCTGGCCTCCCCGCTTCACAACCGCTCGGGGATGCGGATCGTCTGGGCCACGGTAGGGTAGCCGGTCTGGGAGATCGTTAACGATGCTTAAAAATCATTAACGAAATCCTTCCACGATCGATAAAATCTAAGTAGAACGACTTCAAGGCCGCCGAATGTCGGCGCTCCAGATTTCGCTAAGGCTTCACCACATGAGTGCGCGTTGTCGGTTGCCCGGCCCAAGTGCAATGTCTGCTGCCCTTCTGGTCCTCGTCACGAGCGCCACTGGGGCCAGTGCCCATGTCAAATGGTTCTGTGCATTCGACGTCGCTGGCGCGCCCGTCGGGCTCGGCGAGGTACTGTGCGATAGTTTCGAGCAACTCGTCGTCGTCTCGCTCCTGGCCCTGTTCGTCGGCGCGTTGCTTGAGCGGACGATCCTCGGCGAGGCGATGATGCGGTCCCTCGACCGGGTCACGGCCTGGGCGCGGGAGAACACCGAACTGATGTTCCGGGCGGTCTGCGGTGGCTTCTTCGTGTCGCTCTGGTCGCTCGGCGGCATCATCCTCACGCCCGAGCTCACCACCACCAGCACCGCCCTGCCCTGGTTCCAGCTCGCCATCGCGGCGGGGTTCCTGTGGCGGCAGACGATGCCGCTCTCGGCGCTCGGCATCGTCGTCCTGTTCGGGATCGCGGTTGCGAATTACGGCGTCTTCCACCTCGCGGATTATCCCGTCTTCCTCGGCGTCGCCGCCTATCTCGCCCTGACCGGGCTCCGGCGGGAGCTGTTCGGAATCCGGCCCCTCGACATCGTCCGCTACTCGGCGGCGGTGACGCTGATGTGGGCCTCGGTGGAGAAATGGGCCTATCCGCAATGGTCTTACCCGCTCTTCATCGATCGCCCGGAACTGACCATGGGCTTCGACGGGGCCTTCTTCATGAAGGCCGCCGGTGCGGTGGAATTCGCCCTCGCCTTCGGACTGCTCTGCACGCCCCTGGTGCGCCGCGTCGCGGCGATCGTGCTTGCGGCGGCCTTCGTCTCGGCGATCTTCGAATTCGGCAAGGTCGACGCGATCGGCCATTCCCCGATCATCGTGGCGATGGTGGCCATCGCGGCCGACGACGCCAGGGTTCCGCTGCGGGTCCGCCAGCTTGCGACGATGCCCTTCGGATACGGGGCCGCCCTCGCGAGTTTCATCGGGCTCTATTACGGCGCCCATGCCGCGCTGTCGGCGGCCGGGGCGCTGTAGCCCGGGCCGGCATCCGGGACGCGTCGCGGTCAGTTGCCGTCGACGCGGACCGCCAGTTTCATCTTGGGGTGGATGCCGCACAGGACGGCGAAGGTCCCGCTCACGGGGAAGACGATCTCGGCCTTCCCGCCGGGCTCCTGATCGCCGGAATCGTAGCGGAATGTCGGGGAGTCGATATAGGCGTGATGCAGGAGGTCGCCGTCGTCGTTGACGATCTGAACGGTCTCGCCTTTCTTGATGACCAGCGCACTCGGCTGGAACGCCCGCCCCTTCTGCGAGATGCGGTAGACCTGTCCGGCCGCCGAGGCATGGAGGGCAAAGGCGGCGACGCCGGTCGCGACCAGGGCGAAGGCAGCGCTGAATGAAGTGATGCGTCTCATGCAACCTATAGGTATGATTTTTTGCCCTTTCGCATTTTCACCAGGGCAAGTAAATATGCTGTTAATTGGCAAAGCTGTATGAAAGTTTCAAGCCCAGCTTAACTATTACAGGCGAACAATTTACGATGGGCCGGATGAGACACACTTAATGAATTCTATTCACGGTGGGAAATCCGCCAAGTCGGGCGAGAGGATCTGGCCGAGGCCGGTCGCCACGGCTGTCTCTTTTGCCGGCACTATCCGCGGTCGAATTCTGATCGCGTTTCTCATCATGACCGCCATTACGGGCATTCTCGGCCTCTCGGCGGCCTCGGGGATCCGCCGGGCCGACGAACTCGTGAGCCGGACCTTCGACCAGTCCCTCATGTCGATCAATTACGCGCGGGCCGCCGCCGCCGATTTCGCCAATATGCGCTCCCTGGAATCCCGTCGTCGGATGAGCGCCGACGCCGCCGTGAAGACGCAGCTCGAAGGCCGGCTCGAGACCCTCCGCCGCGTGTTCGCCGAGGATCTCGCCGTGGCGGTCGAGCGGGCCCAGTCGAGCCGCGCGACCCAGGCGGCGCAAGCCGTGGAGCGCTCGGTGAAGGATTGGGACGCCGCCCGATCCGTCCTCGCCGGCCGCGAGACCAGGGAGGCCGATTGGGACGTCGTCGACCGGCATGCGGCCGCCGCCGAAGAGCATCTCGACCTCTTCATCAACCACACCGCCGGCGACGGTTTCATCTACCGGCAGCAGGCCCGCGCCATCGTCGCCCGCGAGACGCAGATCAACCTGTTCGGCACGCTGCTCGCCCTCTCCATGTCGGCCTTCGTCGCCTTCCTGCTGGCGCGGCGCATCATGCGGCCGGTGGCGGATGCGTCCATGGTCGCGTCGCGGATCGCGGCCGGCGACCTCAGCGTGACGATCCCGTCCGGCAGCGCGGACGAACTCGGCGCCCTCCTCGCCTCCATGGGCGTCATGCGCGACAACATCCGCCGGGCGATGGAGCAGGAGGTCGCGCAGCGCATCTCGGCGGAGGCGCATCTCGCCGACGCCCTCGAGACCTCCCTCGAAGGCATCGTGGTGGTCGATCAATCCGGGCGGATCGCGCTCATCAACGGGCAGGCGGAGGATTTCCTCGGATTCGGTCACGAGCCGCTGCCGCGGGACACCTCGCTCGCCGAGGTCGCCCGCGACGGCAACGCGCTCGCCCGCACCCTCCTCTCCGACGACGACGATTGGGCGGCGCCGCGCGAGACGCAGCTTCTCGACGGGCGCTGGCTCCGGATCAGCCGCAGCCGTACCCGCACCGGCGGCTTCATCGCGGTCTGCAGCGACATCACCCTGTTGAAGGTCCAGGAGGCGCATCTCCAATCGACCAACCTGCGCCTCGACACCGCCCTCGACAACATGTCGCAGGGCCTGTGCCTGTTCGACGCCGAGGGGCACCTCACCGTCGTCAACCGGCGCTATTGCGAGCTGTTCGACCTCGCGCCGGAAGACCTGCCGCTCGGCACGCCCTACGAGGACGTGGCGTCGCTCTACCTGGCCTCGGCCGAGGAGGGCACGGTCTTCGAGATCGAGGGACGGCAGATCTCGGCCGCCGGTTCGGGCTTCCGCCAGATGGGCAACGGACGCGTCCTCGCCGTCACCCACAAGCCCGTGGCCGGGGGCGGCATGGTCTCCACCTACGAGGACGTGACCGAGCGGCGCCAGGCCGATGCCCGCATCGCCTACATGGCCCGCCACGACGTCCTCACCGGCCTGCCCAACCGCGCCATGTTCGGCGAGCGGATCGAGGAGGCCCTGGCCCATCTCGGGCGCGGCGGCATGTTCGCCGTGCTCTGCCTCGACCTGGACCGGTTCAAGGAGGTCAACGACACCCTCGGGCACCCGGTCGGGGACGAACTCCTCAAGGCGGTGGGCAACCGGTTGAGCGCCTGCCTGCGCGAGGTCGATACCGTCGCCCGGCTCGGCGGCGACGAATTCGCCATCATCCTCGCGGGTGTGACCTACCCAGAGGAAGCCACCATCCTGGCGCGGCGGATCGTGGACGTGGTGAGCAATCCCTACGAGCTCGACGGCCAGCAGGTCGCGGTCGGGGTCAGCATCGGCATCTGCCTCGCGCCCGGCGACGGCACCAGCTGCGACAAGCTCCTCAAGAACGCCGACGTCGCCCTCTACCGCGCCAAGGCCGATGGGCGCGGCACCTGGCGCTTCTTCGAGGTGGAGATGGACATCCGGCTCCAGGCCCGCCGCGCCCTCGAACTCGACCTGCGCGAGGCCGTGGCCCAGGGCGCGTTCGAGATGTTCTACCAGCCGATCTACGATTTTCGCGGCCGCCGCGTCGGCGGGTTCGAAGCGCTGATGCGCTGGCATCATGCGGAGCGGGGCCTCGTTCCCCCGGGGGATTTCATCACGGTCGCCGAGGAGATCGGCCTCATCGTGCAACTCGGGGCCTGGGCCTTGCGCACCGCCTGCACCGAGGCCATGCGCTGGCCCGACGGCATCCGGGTCGCGGTCAACGTCTCCGTGGCCCAGTTCCGGGACGGCATCATCATCCATTCCGTCAAGGAGGCGCTGAGCCTCAGCCGCCTCCCCGCTGCGCGCCTGGAGCTCGAGATCACGGAATCGGTCCTGCTCAAGGACAATGCCGCCACCCTCGCCACCCTGCACGCCCTGCGACGCCTCGGCGTCCGGATCGCCATGGACGATTTCGGCACGGGCTACTCGTCGCTCAGCTACTTGCGCAGCTTCCCCTTCGACAAGATCAAGATCGACCAGTCCTTCGTCCGCGACATCACCGCGGCCGACGAATCCGCCTTCATCGTCCGCGCCGTCATCGGCCTCGGATTGAGCCTGCACATGCGCACCACCGGCGAGGGGATCGAGAACGAGATCCAGTTCGAGCGCCTGCGCCAGGAAGGCTGCGACGAGGGCCAGGGCTACTATATCGGTCGCCCCGAGGGTGCCGGGAGCATCCCCGAGGTGCTGGAACGCTGGTCAGGACGGCGCGGAGTCACACAGCACGCCGTGGCTTGAAGGGGTTATAGGCGGTTCCCGCAACCATGCGGCACGCTCTTCTCCCCTCTCCCGGCCGGGCTACGGCATTCACACATTTCGCGTGCTGCGCTGACGAGCCCTCCTCCCCCTTGTGGGGAGGAGTTGGAGGTGGGGGTGGTTGGGCGACCCTCAGGGTGCGGAGGCAAGCGGAGCCGCCCCCACTCCTAACCTCTCCCCACAAGGGGGAGAGGGACGCGCTCTGCCTGAACGAGCAGGTGTGAATCCAGGAAGCGTGCGGAGTGAGGGGATGCTCAACCGTGCCCGCTGGGACGGGCTCGCTTGGGACTTGGTGTGGTGCCCGTCCGCGCAAGCAAAAGGGGCGGATCCCAAAGAACCCACCCCCCTTTGTCTATCCCCGAAAATCTATTGTGGCGCGGGGGTCGGAGCCGGGTCTGCCGGTGCAGGGTCCGCCGCGCTCGCCGTCTCGGTGGATTTGGCCAGTTCGGGATAGGGCCCGATGACCTGAGCGCCGTTGAGCGGCTTGCTCTGGCCGTTGTGGCAGGTGGTGCAATTCACCTTCGGCACGTCGCCGAGCACGCCGAGGCGGGCCGTGGGGAAGGTCGAGGTCAGCGGCTCGAGGTAATTGCCGTTGATGTCCCGCACCATGCGGATGCCGTGCCAGGCGGTGGTGCGCTGGGGCGTACTCTGCGACCAGTTCGAGATCGCCCTTGTGTTGTGGCAGAAGGTGCAATTGACCCCGAGGCCCTCCGACATGTGGATCATCAGGCCGTAGGTCTTCTCGGCGTCCTGGATCGGCTTGCCCTTGGTGGTGGGAAGCGCCGTGGTGGCGTTCACCCGGATGGCGTTGTTGTCGATGGTCTTGTCGGCGAGGTACTCGGTCAGCGTGTCGTAGGGCAGCGAGGCGAGGCCCACCGAGGCCTTGGCCAGGTTCTGCCCGTTGTTGCGGGCGATGAAGCCGCCGGGCCGGTTCGGGCCGGGATCGGTGAACCAGACATGGGCCGGCACCGGCTGGCCGCGATGGCAGGTGAAGCAGGTGACGCCCGTGCCCCCCACATGGTTGTCCTTCCAGCTTTCGTTGATGTGCTGGGTCATCTGCAGCATCCGGCGGGCGACCTTCTTCTGGTAGAGGCTGTCGTCGGCCATGTTCTCGGTGTTGTGGCAGTAGGTGCAGCCCTGTTCGGGGCTGACCCATTCGGTCATCGAGACCATCAGGCGGTTGAACTCGTTGACGCTGACGTTCTTGAGGACCTGAACATTCTCGTAGGTGGCGCCGGCGAGTTCCTCGCCGGGCTCGGCCGGGTCGGCCGGCGCCGGCGCGACATTGGCCGCCTTCGTCTCGGCCGCCCCGGCGCGGGTATGGATCTGGTCCATCGCCGTGCCGCGAAAGCCGCTTTGCTGAACCGCCAGGGGCGGCCGGTCCCAGTCGGTCAGACCGAACATCGCGACGGTGAGGAAGAAGGCGATCGAGCCAGCGAGGACAGTGAAAAACGTCTTCATGGGACCGCCCCCGGCATGCTCAAGGGATCGACGACCGGCGCATAGACCTGCGGATAGGACGGGGCGACGCCGTGTTTGACCGCCCAGAGATACCAATTGTCGACCACCGTGCCGGTGAGCAGGATGCCGATGCCGCCGGTGAGGGTGGTCAGCACGGCGAACCACCAGGCCCAGCGGTGGACCGATTCCATGGTGGCGTTGAAGCCCATGGTCCAGCGCCAGAACAGGGCGGCGCGCTCGGTGGCGGTGCCGCGATCGACGATTTGGTCGATCTCGCGCTCGCCGCCGAAGCGGCTCACCGCCAGGATGGTGGCGCCATGCATCGCGAAGAGCAGCGTCGACCCGTAGAGGAAGACGATCGAGAGCATGTGGAACGGGTTGTAGAAGAGGTTGCCGTAGCGGAGCGAGAAGGCGGCGGTCCAGTCGAGATGCGGGAAGATGCCGAAGGGCACCGCCTCGCTCCACGACCCCATCAGGATGGGCCGGATGAAGCCGAGGACCAGGAACAGCCAGATCGCGGAGGCGAAGGCCCAGGGCACGTGGGTACCGAGGCCGAGCGCCCGGGCGCGGCGATAGAGCCGCACCCACCACAGCAGGATCGAGGCGGTGAGGAAGAAGCCGGCGATCAGCCACCATCCGCCCTCCTGCAGCGGCGGCAGGATCTTGAGCCCGTATTGCGGTCGCGGCGGCTCCAGGGCGAGCCAGGGCAATTGGCGCACGAACTGGACCGGGTCCCAGTTCACCGAGGCCCACATGTTGAGGCCGACGATCTCGAAGGCGATGAGGAAGCACACGCCCGAGAGGGCGCCGAGATAGCCGATATAGATCGGGCCGACCTGGGCGTTGCCGAACAGGCCGAACAGGTAGCTGTGGAACGGCGTGCCCCAGCGCCGGTCGACATCGACGGGAACGCCGAGTTCCGGAATGGTGGAGCGGACTTGGACCTCTGTGAAGATGTTTTGATAGTAGGCCATGGTCGTCGTGCCCCGCTCAGCAGGTTTCGCGGAAGTGGTCACCGGTTTCGCGTCGTGAACTCTGCGGCGCTCGTCAGCGCCAGACCGGGAGATTGAGCCACCAGCCCCACCATTCCGGCCAGCCGCGGGTCCAGAACGGGCCGCTGATGATGATGCAGACGGCGCTCCAGAAGCCCGCCGAGAGGGCGAGGAACAGGCCGAGCCGGTGGATGCCGAGCGTGCCGATCGAGTAGCCGATCGTGTCGCGGAAGAAGGTGTCCTCGTGCTCGGGCGTCTTCACCACCTGGCCCTTGCCCGGATTGGTGGCGGAGAGGATCAGGGCGCCGTGCAGGGACAGGGCGAACGTCGTCGTGAAGAAGAACGACACCGCCAGCATGTGCGCCGGATTGTAGTGGAAGTGCAGGTACTGGTAGCCGGTGTTCGAAACCCAATCGAGATGGGAGAGGATGCCGTAGGGGAAGCCGTGGCCCCAGGCGCCCATCAGGAACGGCCGGATCACCACCAGCGAGACATAGGCGAAGATCGCCACCGAGAAGGCGAAGGGCACGTGGTAGCCGATGCCGAGCTTGCGGCAGATCTCGACCTCGCGCAGGGCCCAGGAGACGAACGAGCCGATGGCGCAGAAGGTGATGATCTGCCAGAGGCCGCCCTCCTTGAGGGGGGCGAGCGCCAGCCCGTATTTCAGCTCGGGCGGCGCGATGTTGATCTGCCAGATGTTCCAGGTCGGCCCGAGGGCCGCGCCGTAGACGATCAGCGCGGTGCCGAGCACCGAGAAGAACAACGTCGTGACGCCGAAGAACCCGACATAGAACGGCCCGACCCAGAAATCGAACAGGTCTCCACCGAGCAACGTGCCGCCGCGGACGCGATATTTTCGTTCGAAACTCAGCATCGCCATCGCGAATACCTCCCGGCTTCACAGGTCACGATTCTTGATGGATGGGCGCATCCGTCAGGGTGCGCGTCGTCCCCCTCCCCCTTGTGGGGAGGGGCTAGGGGTGGGGGTGGCGCCGCCAGCCTCCGCAGTAGGAAGGTCGCCCAGCCACCCCCACCTCCAACTCCTCCCCGCACCCATCTCGGGCTTGCCCGATATGGGCACCTGACATGCGGGTCTCGGGCGAGCCCGAGACCGGAGGGGGAGGAGGGTGATCCCGGCCCGCCCCGTCAGGCGGGCATCGTCGGCAGGACCAGCGTCTGCGCATTGGCGGCGCGCGGGGCCTTGGGGCCTTCCAGCCAGTTGAACCGGTCGGTGCTGAGCAAGATGAAGTGGATCAGCAGCGCCAGGATGAACAGGAAGGTGAAGAGCGCCACCAGCGTGCGGCGCGGATCGAAGAGAAGCCAGACCTTGTGCATGGGTGCGTTCCTCCTCAGGAGATCATCGAGACGAGGCCGTGCGCGGCGCTCGTGACGGTGTCGAGGGCGGCGTAGCCCTTGGGGCCGGGCAGCCACGGGCGCCACATCCAGACGAGGATATGCGCGACCACGGCGATGGCCGTGAAGATGATGAAGCTCGTCAGGAAGATCGCGTGGAACTCCTTGGCTTCGGGTTCGGTCAGCCCGGACAGGCTGCTCGCCTTCTCGATTCCACTGGACATGATGTGAGCCTCCGCTTTCGTCTGGCCGGGCGTGCTCCACGCGCGGCGGGTGAGGTCGCGGGGGCCGGCAGCGGCGCTCGCGACGGTCGTTCCCCCCCCTCGTCGGACGGGAGGTCGTTCGGGTTCCGGATCGGGCGGGCATCGGCCCGGGGCGATCCGGCCCCGGAAGGCGTCAGCCCATGAAGACGAAGGGGATCGCCGACTCGGCCATGGCCTTGGCCTCGCCGAAGACCGAGCGCCGGGCGATGAGCCCGTGGCCCGCCGGGGCTCGTGCCGGGACGAGGCGCTGGAGCGCCGCCGCCGCGAGGAAGAACGGGTAGGTCGCCACCAGGAGGAGGCGGAACTGCAGCGCGTGCCGCTGCAGGCGCGTCATCGGACGCGACGGGGCGGGACGCGAAAGGGACTGGCGGGACGGCATGGTCATCGACTGCATGGCGGAAATCTCCTGTCCACGATCCGCGGCGGTCGGCCTCGCGAGGAAGCCGGTTCTCGACGGAAACGGCGCCGCGCCGCTCCAGCCGGAAAGAGGGTGTGGGGCGGGGGCGCTCATGCCGCCGCTCCGAGGGTCAGGTCCGCATGCGCGCGCTCGACCTCGGCCGGGCCGACGCGGTCCTGCCCGGCATTCCGGGTCGCCCGTTCGGCCGCGTCGCGCAGGCGCTTGGCCACCGAGATCCGCACCAGCACCGGATGGGTCTCGACGAGGTCGTCGAGGAGGGTGCGGGCGGCCTCGTCCCAGGGCAGTTCGCGATGGATCCGCGCCGGCGTCGCCTCGACCCGGTCCATGTCGCGGGCGAGCGGCAGGATGTGGAAGAGCATGTCGAACAGGGCGTTGCAGACCTCCTGGATGAGGTAGGTCGCGCCCGAGAAGCCCATGAAGGGCGTGCCGGTATGGCGGCGGATGATGGCGCCCGGAAAGGAGGCCGGTACGAACACCGCCCGCGATCCGCATTCGGCCGCGTACATTCGCTCGTTGAACGAGCCGAACAGGACGAGGGGCGGGTTGGCCTTGATCGCGTCCCGCACCGCCGCGTTGTCGGTCTTGGCGCCGGGCCGGCGCGAGATCGCGAAGGTGCAGGGCAGGCCCATCTCGTCTTCGAGGAAGCGGCGCACGCCCCGCGCATAGGTGTCGGAGGCGACGATGCCGAAGCTCGCGGTGCCGAAGAAGTCCTGGGTCACCGAGCGCCACAGGTCCCAGACCGGCTTGATCGTGGTGTGGCGCTCGCGCTCGATGAAGGGCTCCGGATCGAGGCCGAGGATCTCTCCGAGCTTGCGCAGGAACCGGGTGGTGGCGTGAAGCCCGATCGGCGCCTGCAGGTAGGGCCGCTCCAGGGCTTCGCAGAGCAGGCGGCCGAACTCGCGGTAGAGGCAGATATTGGCATCCGCGTTCACGAGTTTCGGCACGTCGGCGAGATGCGAGCCGAGCGGAAAGGCGAGGTTCACCTCGGCCCCGATCCCCTCCACGAGGCGGCGGATCTCGGCCAGGTCCGAGGGCATGTTGAAGGTGCCGTAGGCCGGGCCGATGATGTTGACGCGGGGGCGCTCACCCTCCTTGCGGGGAGGCCGGGCCGGGATGCCCTTCTTGGCGAATTTCCGGGCGCCGTATTCCTGCCAGAGCCAGGACATCGCCCGGTCGGCGGTCTGCCACTGGTCCTCGTCGATGGTGCGCGGCAGGAAGCGCTGGAGGTTGGTGCCCTCCGGGGTCACGCCGCCGCCGATCATCTCGGCGATGGAACCGGTGACGACCACGCTCGGCATGCCCGGATCGAGGGTGGCATGGGCCCGCTTCATCGCGGCCTCGGTGCCGTGGCGGCCGAGTTCCTCCTCGGCCAGCCCGGTGACCACGATGGGCAATTCGTGCGGCGGCAGCGCGTCGGTGTAGTGGAGCACCGAGGTGACCGGCAGGTTCTCGCAGCCGACGGGACCGTCGATGACGACCTGCAACCCCTTGATGGCGGTGAAGACGTAGACGGCGCCCCAATAGCCGCCGGCCCGGTCGTGATCGAGAACGAGCATCAGGCCATCTCCCCGATCGGGTTGTGGGAGGGTTTTCCGCGCGTCGCCGAGGCGACGTTCTGGCGGACTTTCGGCACCTCTTCCCAGATCCCGGCGGCATGGCCCTCGCCGACCCCGTCGAAGAAGTCCCGCATGGCGTCGAACCGGTGCCGGTTGCCGAGCGCCGTGTTGATGACCTTGGCGAGCGACCCGGCGCCGGCGACGCCCATGAGCGGGCGGGCCGAGATCAGGTTGGTGAAGTAGAGAGCGGGGATCGCCTGCTCCTTGGCGGCCTGCACCACCGGCGTGGTGCCGATGGCGAGGTCCGGGCGGAACTCGCGCATGGCAGAGAGGTCGTCCTCCAGCGAGGCGCGGAAGCGCACTATGACGCCGCGTGATTCCAGCCAGTCGCGGTCGGCCTCCGAATAGGGCGTGCGCGGGCAGGCGGTGCCGACGTAGCGCAGGTCCGCGCCGCTCTCGACGAGGAGCCGGCCGACCAGCAGTTCAGACCCCTCGTAGCCCGAGAGCGTGATCCGGCCCTTGATAGGCGCGGCGGCCAGCGCCCCCTGGATCATCGGCAGGAGCCGGTTCTTGGCGGCCTCCACAATGGCGCGCGGCACGGCGCAGGCGTCGCCGATCCGGTCGAGCCAATCGGCGGTGCCGTCATGGCCGACGGGGGCGGAGCCGACGATGGGGCGGCCGGCGAGTTCGAATTCGCGGATCGAGGCGGTGTAGAACGGGTGGATCGCCGCCACCGCCGCGCAGTCGAGCGCCGCGTAGAGCTCGCGCCATTCGCGGGTCGGCACCACCGGGCCGGCGCTGAGGCCCAGCGGCTCGAGCAGGCCGCCGATCACCACCGGGTCGGCCGGGAACATCTCGCCGAGCAGCGTCACGCTGGGGCGCTCGGAGCGGCCGAGGCGCGGCGCCTGGACCGGGCCCTGCTCGGCCTCGGAGCGGGCGAATTTCAGCATCGCCCCGGCGAGCACGTCCTTGGCTTCCGCATGGGTCGGCACGCCGAAGCCCGGCACGTCGATGCCGATGATGCGGACACCGTCGATCTCCTTCGGCAGGAGCCGGAGCGGTACGCCGGAGGCGGTGGGGACGCAGAGGTTGATGACGACGACCGCGTCGTAATCGGCGGGCTTGGCCACGTCGAACACCGCCTCGCGGATGTCCTCGAACAGCTTGCCGGTGACGAGGGTTTCGGAATTGAAGGGCACGTAGCCGACGCTGCGCTTCGCCCCGTAGAAATGCGACGTGAAGGTGAGCCCGTAGACGCAGCAGGCCGAGCCCGACAGGATCGTCGCCGTGCGGCGCATGCGCAGGCCGACGCGCAAGGAGCCGAAGGCCGGGCACATGCTCTGGGGCTGGTCGTGCGGCCCCTGCGGGTAGTCTTTTTTAAGTTGCTCCAGCGTCTCCGACATCCCGGCGGCTTCGGCGGCCGCCCGCATCGCGTCCTTGCCGGAATGGCAGCCGAGCCCGTCGGACTGGGTGGCGGCGAGATTGACCGCCTCCGCAGGCAATGCGGCGGGAGCCAGGGTCGAGGCGGGGCGCTCCTTGCGGGCGCGCAGATCGGCGATGTCGAGGGAGACGGCCATGCGCGTCAGACCTCGTCGTAGACGACTTCGAGGGACGGCTTCACGACCTGAACCGTGCCGCACATATCCTCGAAGGTGGCGGGGACCAGGGTGACGCCGCGTCCCACGGCCTCGCCCTTGAACAGGCCGAGCAGCCCGTCCTGGGAGAGCGGCGTCGGGTGGTTGGCCGCGGCGTCGTGGACGTTCTGGGCCAGATCCGCGAAGAGCGAGCCCCATCGGCTCTCGGGCCGGCCGATGATCTCGTAATTCGCGCTCTTCTTGCGGATGTCGTCATCGGCCGGGATCGAGGCCAGGACCGGGATACCCACGGCGGCGGCGAAGGCCTGGGCCTCGCCGGTGCCGTCGTCCTTGTTGATGACGAGGCCGCCCACACCCACGTTGCCGCCGAGCTTGCGGAAGTATTCCACCGCCGAGCAGACGTTGTTGGCGACATACAACGATTGAAGATCGTTCGAGCCGACGACGATGACCTTCTGGCACATGTCGCGGGCGATCGGCAGGCCGAAGCCGCCGCAGACCACGTCGCCGAGGAAGTCGAGCAGGACGTAGTCGAAGCCCCATTCGTGGAAGCCGAGTTTTTCGAGAAGTTCGAAACCGTGGATGATGCCGCGCCCGCCGCAGCCGCGCCCGACTTCCGGGCCGCCGAGCTCCATGGCGTAGACGCCGTCGCGCTTGAAGCAGACATCGCCGATGGCGACCTGCTCGCCGGCGAGCTTCTTCTTGGTGGAGGTCTCGATGATGGTCGGGCAGGCGCGGCCGCCGAACAGGAGCGAGGTGGTGTCGCTCTTCGGGTCGCAGCCGATGAGCAGGACCTTCTTGCCCTGCTGGGCCATCATGTAGCTGAGATTGGCCAGGGTGAACGACTTGCCGATGCCGCCCTTGCCGTAGATCGCGATGATCTGCGTCTCCTTGGTGGCGGAGACGGGGGCCGCATCCGGCTCGATGGCGGCTTCGGCGCGCAGGAGTGCGGCTCCGTTCAGCTGCATGTTCATGACGCGGCTCTCCAATCGAGGATCATCTTCAGGCATTCGGGCTCGCCGAACGCCGTGCGATAGGCAGACGGCGCGTGCGCCGCCGTTTCGCGATGGGTGATCAGCCCGTCGAGGGAGAGACGCCCCCCTTCGATCAGGGTCAGGACCGCGGCGAGATCGTCCGGCCGCCACTGGGCGGCGACGCGGATGCGGGCCTCGCGCAGGAAGGCGGGCGGGAAGGCGAAGGAGAGCGGCGCCTCGTAGAAACCGGCGAGCACGATCTCGCCGCCGGGCCTGAGCCGCCCGATCAGCGTGTCGAGGATCGCGGCGTCGCCGCTGACATCGGTGATGGAGCCGTAATCGCGGGTCTCGTCCGAATCCGGATGCACGACCTCGTAGCCCTGCGCGCCCGTGGCCCGGATCGCGTTCGTTTCCCACACCACCGGCTCGCCGCCGGCGATCCGTGTCAGGCGGGCGAGAAGCCGCCCGAGCACGCCGTGGCCGACGATGAGCGAGCGGCCTTCGGGACGCGCGTGGAGTGCATGGTAGGCGGTGGCCGCGAGGGCGATCAGGATTCCGTGTTCGCGCAGATCCGCATCGATGGGAACGAGGCGCGCGCCTTCGCTCACCAGGCGCGAGGCCGCGCCGCCGAACAGGCCGCGCACCGGGCCGAAGCAGCGGGCGCCGGGCACGAAGACCCGCTGCCCGACGGCGAGGCCGGAGGCGGGGCCGGCTTCCACCACCTCGCCCACCGATTCGTAGCCGGGGACCAGCGGATAGCCCATGCCCGGGAAGGGTGGCATCCGGCCCGTCCAGAGCAGGCGCTCGGTGCCGGTGCTGATGCCGCTCCACAGGGTCTCGACCACCGCGTCGGCCGGGCCCGGAGCATCGAGGGCGAGTTCGGCGAGCGACAGCTGTTCGGGGCGTTCGAAGAGGACGGCCAGCGCGTGCATTGTGGTCGACCCTCCCCTGTCTCGTGCCTCGACCCGATGGCGACGGGTGCGGCGCTTGTTCGATGTGTCATCCTAGATTGACACTTTTATTCGTCAAGCCTTACTTACGCTGCAGCGTGTCAATTCGTCTGGACACCAGCAGGCGGGTGAGGAGCGGGCGCCGCGTCGGGATCTCGCGGCAGTCGCGGAAGCCGGCCTCCTGGAGGAGCGCGGTCAGCTCGGCGGGGCGGCGGCAGCGGCCGCTTCCCATCGCCAGCAGATAGAAGCCGAAATAGGCGTCGGTGACCGGCTCGGCCCCCGCCGTCCCGGCCATCGGCTCGGCGATCAGGAGCGTGCCGCCTTCGCCCAGCGCCTCGTAGGCGGCGCGCAGGAGCATGCGGACGGTGTCGTCGTCATGGTCGTGGACGACCCGGACGAGGGAGATGACATCAGCGCCCTTCGGCAGGGGAACGTTGCGGAAACTGCCGCCCTGGGCTTCGGCGCGGTGGGACAGGCCCTCGGCCGCGAAACGCGCCGTGGCGCGGGCGGCCACCGCCGGCAGGTCGAACAGCCGGACGGCGAGATCGGGCGTCGCCCGCATGACCGCGCGGAGGAAGGCTCCCTCGCCCCCGCCCACATCCATCAGCAGGCGGTGCCGCCGCATCGGATAGGCGTCGAGGATGTCCTCGGCGATGAGGGATTGGGAGGCGGCCATGAGGGCCGAGTAGTCCGCCACCGACTCGGCCGGGACCGGCATGTCGCCAGCCGCGCCCGCATAGGGCCAGTAGGCGGCGAGGCGGCTCGTGCCCCCCTCCCCGCGCAGGAGCGCCACCGGGTCACGCAGATCCTCGTAGAGGAGCGCATGGTGCTCGATCATGGCGGCGATGGAGGGGTTGCCGATCAACGCCGCGCCGAGATCGGCCAGGGCGAAGCGCCCGTCGGGCAGGCGCCGCAGCAGGTCGAGCGATGTGGCGGCGTCCAGCAGGCGCAAAGCCCGTTCCGGCCTCAGGCAGGTCCGCTCGGCCAGGGCCGCGAGCCCGAGCGGGCCGGGGGCGAGGATCGCGAACAGGTCGAGCCTGATGCAGGCGAACAGGGTCTGCGAATAGACGAAGCCGGCGCAGAGATCGAACAGCGCGCGGGTGTTGCGCCGCGCGATCCCCCGCGTGAGGGGGAAGGCGGCGGCCCAGCGCTGGAATGCCGGGTTGGCGATGGTGCGGTTGCGGAAGGCGAGCCAGCGCTCCCGCCAAGGCAGGGCGCGCTGTCGCCCTCCCCCCTCTGCGGGGGAGGGTGGTCGCGGAGCGACCGGGAGAGGGGGCGACCTTTCCGGAGACGGCGCTCCCCTCTCCCGACCCTCGCTGACGCGAGGGCCACCCTCCCCCGCAAAGGGGGGAGGATTCGCGGCTGGCCTTTCACTCGATGCGTTATCAGTGAACGACACGGGTCTGCCCCGCTCACGCCAATTCCCGCGCCAGGCTCGCCGGCAGGAACAGGCGCGTCTGTGCCTCGATCTCGGCGCGGAGTTGATCGGCGCCGGGGCAGGCGGGGATCACCTCCACGGCTTCCCGCACGAGGCGCTTGAGCCGCGAGAGCGCCCCGGCCATGCCGAGCAGGGCGGCGGCGTTGGGCCGGCCCAACGTGGCGTCCCGGCCCACCGGCTTGCCGACCTCTTCCTGGCGGCAGGCGACATCCCGCAGGTCGTCGGCGACCTGATAGGCCTCGCCGAGGCATTCCCCCAAGAGCCGCCACGGCAGCGCCTGGGCGCCTGCCGCCGCCGCGCCGGTGACGGTGGCTGCCGCGAACAGCGCGCCGGTCTTGGCCTGCTGGTACTCGGTGAGCCCCACATGCCGCTCCGATTCCCAGGCCTGCCCGGCGGCGATGCCATTGGGCGAACCGGCCGCGCGGGCGACGAGGCCGACGAGGGCGGCGAGCCGGGCCGGCGAGCGCGCAGCACCCCGCGCCAGGGTCTCGAAGGCCGAGACGATGAGCGCATCCCCGGTCAGCACCGCCAGGGGCTCGCCGAAGGCGGCATGGACCGAGGGTTTCTGCCGCCGCATCGGCGCATCGTCGAAACAGGGCAGGTCGTCATGGACCAGGGAGGCGCAGTGGATGAGTTCGATCGCCGCCGCTGCCGCGTCGGAGGCCGCCGGATCGTCGTCGCCGCAGGCTTTCGCCACCGAGAGGCAGAGGCGCGGGCGGATGCGGTGGCCGCCGGGAAAGACCGCGTAGCGGATCGCTTCCGCTAGGAGCGGCGGCGCGCCGGGCGCCTCCGCATGGGCGACGGCAGCGTCGAGAGCCTGCTCGATCCGGCGGTTGGCATCCATGGCGCCACTCCCTGGTGTCTTTTCGTATTGCCATTGCAAAGTGTCAGATATTATTGACACTCGTCAAGGCAGAAACAGGTGACACAGTGGCGGCGCAGCGGGTTGCGGTGATCGGAGCGGGAATCGGCGGGCTGGTGGCGGCCCTGCGCCTCGCCCATGCGGGGCTCGACGTCACCGTGCTGGAGCGCGCGACCGCGCCCGGCGGCAAGATGCGCAGCGTCGCGGCGGACGGGGCGCGGGTGGAGGCCGGCCCCACCGTCTTCACCATGCGCTGGGTCTTCGAGGAGATCTTTTCGGAATGCGGCGCCGACCTGTCGGATCGCGTGAGGCTGAGCCCGGCCTCCATCCTCGCCCGCCATGCCTGGGGGGCGGACCAGCGCCTCGACCTGTTCGCCGATCCCGAGGAATCGGCGGCGGCGATCCGGGCCTTCGCCGGGCCGCGCGAGGAGGACGGCTACCGCCGCTTTCGCGCCCGCGCGGCGGAGGTCTACGGCACGCTGGAAGGGCCGTTCATCCGGGGCGAGCGGCCGAGCCCGGTCGATCTCGGCCGCCGCGTCGGCCTGTCGGGGCTCGGCGGGTTGCTGCGCATCCAGCCCTTCACCACCCTGTGGGGGGCGCTGGGCGAGTACTTTCGCGATCCCCGCCTGCGCCAGTTGTTCGGGCGCTACGCCACCTATTGCGGCTCCTCCCCCTTCGAGGCCCCGGCGACGCTGATGCTGGTGGCGCATGTGGAGAGCCGGGGCGTCTGGCATGTGGAGGGCGGTCTCAGTCGCCTCGCCGCGATCATGGCCGAACTGGCGCAGGAGAACGGCGCCCGCATCCGCTATCGCGCCGAGGTGGCCGCCATCGCGGTGGAGAACGGGCGCGGCATCGTCGGTGTCGACCTCGCCGATGGCGAGCGGATCGCGGCCGATCTCGTGGTGGCCAATGCCGATGCGGCGGCGCTCGGCGCGGGCCTGTTCGGCGTGCGCGCGGCGCGGGCGGTGGAAGCGGTGCCGCCGAAAGCCCGCTCCCTTTCGGCGGTGACGCTCTGCGCCAGGGCCCGGATTTCGGGCTTCCCGCTGGTGCGGCACAACGTGTTCTTCTCGGGCGACTACGCGAGCGAATTCGCGGAGCTCCGCGCCGGCCGGCTCCCCGACGATCCCACAATCTATGTCTGCGCGCAGGACCGCGCCGACGACGATTCCGCCCTCGACCGACCCGAGCGCCTGCTCTGCCTCGTCAACGCTCCGGCTCTCGGCCGGGAGCGTCCCCTCGCCCCCACGGAGATCGCCACATGCGAGACCAACCTGCGTCGCAAGCTGACGGAATGCGGGCTGACGATCGAGGCGACGCCCGCGACGGTGACCACCGATCCGGCGGGGTTCGAGCGGCTGTTTCCGGCGACGGGGGGCGCCCTCTACGGCCGGGCCTCGCACGGCTGGATGGCCTCGTTCAAGCGTCCGGGGGCGCGGACGGGGCTGCCGGGGCTGTATCTGGCGGGGGGCAGCGTCCATCCGGGGCCGGGGGTGCCGATGGCGGCGCAATCGGGGCGGATCGCGGCGGACAGCCTGCTGGCCGATCTCGCCCAGACGGGCCGCGCTTCGACACGCCGGTGGCCCAAGGCGGTTACGTCTGGTGGTATGTCGACGCCCTGAGCGAGGACGGGCGCCAGGGGCTCACGATCATCGCCTTCATCGGCAGCGTGTTCTCGCCCTATTACGCCCTGGACCTCAGCCGCGACCCGTTCAACCACTGCACCATGAACGTCGTGCTTTACGGCGAGCGCGCCAACCGCTTCTGCATGACCGAGCGCGGCCGAAATGCCCTGAGCCGGGACGCGTCGCAGATCCGGATCGGCCCGAGCGGTCTCGCCTGGGACGGCACCACCCTCACCATCACCCTCGACGAGGTGACGGCGCCGATCCCCTCGCTGGTGCGCGGCACGATCCGCCTGCGCCCCAACGGCTTCACGCGCGATACCTTCACCCTCGACGCGGAGGGCCGGCACCGCTGGTGGCCGATGGCGCCCTCCTCCCCCGTGGAGGTGACCCTCGACGCCCCGAGCCTGTCCTGGCGCGGCACCGCCTATTTCGATACCAACCATGGCGACACCGCTTTGGGCCGGGATTTTCGCGACTGGACCTGGTGCCGGGCCGATCTGAAGGACGGGTCGGCGATCCTCTACGACGTGCGCCGCCGCGACGGCAGCACCCAGACCCTGTCCCTGCGCTTTGCCGCCGACGGCACCCGCCGCGACATCCGCCCGCCCCTGCCCGCCGCTTTGCCGCCGACGCGGTTCTGGCGCATGCCCCGCGCCACCCGCAGCGACGACGCGGCCTCCACGGTCGTCCGCACCTTCGAGGACACGCCGTTCTACGCCCGCTCGCTCCTCGCCTCGACTCTCGACGGCGAGCCCGTACGCCCAGTCCACGAGAGCCTCTCGCTCACCCGCTTCGCCAACCCGCTGGTGCAGTTCATGCTGCCGTTCCGGATGCCGCGGCGGGCGGGGTGATGGGGAAGTCATACTCATAGATAGAAATGGATAGAATCGAAAACTCTGACATTTCGAGGTGTCTGAGAAGACCACTGATGTCAAAAGGTGGTGTGTTTTCGCTTACTTGATAGGATATGTATATTAACATCTTAATTGAAATTAATCAATAATGTGCTGGTTGAAAGATATGTAAAATTCAACAGTCTTATATAATTTTTGTAATCGGTCAATAATAGCGTTGATCTGCCTTACCCATTTGCTATCATATTGGCAGTAACTTCAATAATGTTTCGATATCGCCTGAATACAGTAACTCCAGCACCAGACGGGGGATGAATCGCAGTCACAAGTTCATAAATTTGAATACCGTTCCGAGGCGCGTTAAAAAGCCTTAATGCAACGGCTTCGAGCGCAGCCTGTGTTGATGAGGTGATATGGGCGCAAGCATTGCGTATTTTCTTTAAGTCAGATAAATCCGTATGTATACTCCTAATATTTGCAGAAAAGGGATGGCCATTCTCAAAAAAATTATCGCAGATCTTCAATGTGTTCTCGTGATTGCTATAATCGAAATATTTTTGCTGAGTTCCCATAACTAGTGATTTTGCGTGAATGCTATCTCGCGGAACAACGAACCGTCGTACATCATTGCCTCCGATCGGTGCATTTCCAATCATTATTGATATAATCATGTCCTCAAGAAAGGCCTCCCATGCAATGAATAATTCTATAATTGCCGTTTTAGCAATCTTTCTTCTGCTTTCGACATTAAATACATAATTCCCCGCTTCGTTACGAAAATGTGACTCTGTTATTAAATCGTCACACTGATTTAAATGGTCAATCAGGCGAGCCAATATTTGATCGGGCGGCATCTATGGCGTGCCTAGCAATTTTAAGATAAATTTGTCCGTCTTGTCCTTACTGTTTCGTCAGTTGTAGCACGCCTTGAATCCTGCAAAAATTCACGCTCCTCTTTTGAAATAGTCGAGACATCTTTCTCCTGAAATAGTACTTCCACGCGTTCGAGATTATTTCGCGCCTGCGATAATGCGGCAGCTTCGCCTATTTGGGGCACCGTGACTTCTAAACGAGGTATCGGAGCTAAGCAGTGCGCAACAGATGTAAAAAGCGTGTAAAATAAAAATGAACGCTTGAATTCAGTTTCCTTCAGTCCGTTAGGGAATAACTCCTCGATAAATGAAATCACTGAGAAAAAGCGTTCCTTGAGTGCATCCACATCATAATCAAATTCTTTTTCATAACTGTGATAGTATTTTGTCACCTGACGTTTTGCCTTGATACCCTCAAGAAGCGCTATCAAAAGATCTGCAGTTAAATTTACTTCTTTCATGCGCAAAACATCATTTGCGGAAAAAATTCTATGCTGGATCCAGTATTCGTTCAGTTCTCTTCCGATCTCGTCGGCGAGAAGTTTGAAAGGGCCAAAATATTGTGCATTGAGCTTTTCCTGCTCGTTTAGGGTAACTGCATATGAATTCAACCGCCCAAATATATCTAGGATTTCGGCATCAGGAAGGTTGATGAGGAGATCTACAGAAACTTCGTACGATAAGATTTGTCCTTGAACTTCCGCCGGTAAATCGCTAAATAGAATTCCGCCGTAATCTTTATTGTGGCTGCGAAGAATTACAAATCCGTCCTTTACGTATGAAAGTATAGTTCTTAATCGCTGCTGTCCATCAACTATTTCTCTTATTGATGTCTTGGTTGTAACATTTAATATTTGCCTAATAAATACTTTTGGAATAGGTTTACCGCGAATTATTGTATCCATTAAATAGCTTTTTGCTTTTGGATTCCAAACTGAACGCCGTTGAAACTTTGGGCTGAGCTGTAGCTTGCCAGCACTCTCCCATTCAATAAAATCGCTGATGCCGTTGGTGCGCGAGTCGTATTTTTTCATGATCTGCCTACTGCGCAATGGGCGCCTTGAGACAAGTGTTTGGTTTGGGACGTCGCCGTCAAGAGTGCGGCGGGGGCTTGATGGAACCAAGCGGAGAGAGCGGTTAAGCTAGGTGCATAAGCGCCACCCTATTTGGGCGTATTATGACCTGAACCAATATGAGCGTTTGCGAGATAGAGCGCGCCAGGGCAGCTGACGGCGGTCCTTTGAAAGCGGGTGGAGATGGCAGCCCATGGATGTCTCATGGCGCTGGGGCTAGGTCGCCGACCGTTCCCCTATGTAAAGCGTGCCGAAATTCTCTAAAGGCTATCGGGTTCGGTATAGGTGGCCAACCCCTCCACCCCTCCCCCAACCTAACCCCCATCGAACCGCACCCGTGCCGCCTCGATCTCCGCATGGCTCCGCTCCGCCCAGCGGACGAGGGCCGCCAGGGGCTCCATGAGCGTGCCGCCGAGAGCGGTCAGGCGATACTCCACGCTGGGCGGCTTGGTCGGGTAGACCGTGCGGGCGATGTAGCCGTCGCGTTCGAGGTCGCGCAGGGTCTGGGTCAGCATCCGTTTCGAGAGGTCGGGGATCAGCCGGAGGATCGCGCTGAACCGGTGCGGGCCGCCGGCCAGCGCGGTGAGGATCAGGATCGACCATTTGTCGCCGGTCCGGTCCAGCACGTTGCGGACGGGACAGCGGGAGGCCTCGAATGCCCTCGTCCGCCAGCCCGCGAAGGTCCGCGCCAATTCGGCCTGAGCCGGTGCGGGGGCGGTTCCCTCGGCGTCACCTTGTCCCAAAATCCTGCCTCCTTCACAGCCGATGCGGTCTCACTTAGTTCCCTTGTACCGAAAGTGAACCCTGGGTAAGCCCGCCATGTCCGACACCCCTCATCCGACGATTTTCGTCACCGGCGCCTCCGGTCACTTGGGGCGCCTCGTCATCGCGGCTTTGCTGGAGCGGGTGCCGACCGGCGCCGTCGTGGCGGGTGTGCGATCCCTGGAGAGCGAGGCCGCCCAGGCCCTGCGAGACCGGGGCGTCGCAGTGCGGGTGGCCGATTATGCGCGACCCGAGACCCTGGCCGAGGCCTTCCGGGGCATCGAGCGCCTGCTGCTGATCTCATCGAGCGAAATCGGCCAGCGCGTCGCTCAGCACGAGACCGTCATCGCGGCGGCGACGGCGGCCGGGATCGGCCGACTCGTCTATACCAGCCTCCTGCATGCCGACACCTCGCCGCTCAGCCTCGCCGGGGAGCACCGCGCCACGGAGGCCGCCATCGCGGGCTCAAACCTGCCGGCGACGATCCTGCGGAACGGCTGGTACACCGAGAACTACACCGCCTCGATCCCCGGCGCGCTCGCCGGCGGCGCGTTCCTCGGCAGCGCCGGTGATGGCCGGATCGCCTCGGCCGCGCGGGCCGACTTCGCCGAGGCCGCCGCCCTCGTGCTGGCCGGCGACGGTCATGACGGTCGGACCTACGAACTGGCGGGGGACGAGGCCTACACCTTGGCCGATCTCGCCGCCGAACTCTCGCGCCAGACGGGCCGCGACATCCCCTACCGGGACCTGCCGCAGTCGGACTATGCGTCGCTGCTCAAGGGCTTCGGCCTGCCGGACGTCCTGGCCGATTCCCTCGCCGCGTGGGATGTGGATGCCGCTCACGGCGCCCTGTTCGACGAGGGCCGCCAACTCTCGACGCTCATCGGCCGCCCGACGACGCCATTGTCCGCCAGCATCTCCGCCGCGCTCGGGTGAGGCTGGCGCATCGGATCATGCCGTCTCCGGACGATCCACGCGGTCTCGGGCGGGCGCGGGTCCCCTCTCCTGGAAGGAGAGGGACAGGGTGAGGTGTGTGAGCTTTCCGGAGGGGGACCACACCTCACCCCAGCCCTCTCCTTCCAGGAGAGGGAGCCCGTCGCGCCTGATCTCGACGCTCATCGGCCGCCCGACGACGCCGTTGTCCAGCAGCATCGCCGCCGCGCTCGGGTGAGGCTCAAGCCTCGGATCATGCCATCTCCGGACGATCCATGCGGTCGATTGATTTGGTCTCTCGCAAGCGCGGGTGCCCTCTCCTGGAAGGCAAGGCGATCGCATATGACACCACGCCGTCATTCCGGGTCGCCACAGGCGAGCCCGGACCCGGAGGGCCGCGCCAGAGGCGTGCAATCCAGAGCCGCTGACAGTGTAAAGTCCTGCACCACTTGTGTTTCTGGATCCCGGGCTCCGCTGCGCGGACCCGGGATGACGGGGTGGTGCCAGCGGGTTTCCGACAAGCAAATTGGCATATGCGATAGCCCTCTCCTTCCAAGAGAGGGAGCCCGTCGCGCCTCGAGTCGAAACCTCTTGGAAAGAGCGAACGGCCGTCGAGCGGATGTGTGAATCCGGTAGCCCCAAAGGGGAGAGGAACGCGGTCAGCCGGCGGGATCGTCCGGCGGGCGGCGGGCGGCGTCGTCCCGGTCCTTGGCGATGCTGCGCCGGACGACGATGAGCTGCCACAGGGCCAGCCCCAGCGCGAGGGCGAAGACGAGGCCGATGTCGAAGGCGGCGAAGAGCCGGTCGCTCACGAGGGGGCGGGCGCGCGGCCGAGCGCCTCACGCTCGCGCAGGGTCTCCACCAGGTCGAGCACCTGCGCCACCTGCGCCGGTACGTTCCACCAGGGTGGGATCCGGGGCGCCATCGACGGAAGCGCCGCCACCGCCTCGATCAGGAACAGGATTTCCGGCAGGGGTTTTTCGCGCAAGGCCGCTCGGTCGTCCGTCGAGACCAGGGCGCGGGCGAGGAGCGTGAGTTTCCGCCGTCCGTCCACGCGGGCGCGGCGGGAGACCGAATCGTAGCCGGCCCGCTCCACCTCGCGGCCGATCTCGGCATAGATCAGCCGCGCCGCGCGGATCGCCGGGCGGCAGGCGGGGGGCAGGCCCGCGATGCCGGATTCCGAGCGCGCATAGAGAAGCTCGGCGGCTGCGAGGAGGCGCGCTATGATCCCGCCGAGGGCGGGCGTGAAGGCGGGTGCGCAGAGGAACGCGTCCGGGTCGATCCCCTCCTCCCTCAGCCAGGATTGCGGCAGGTAGAGCCGGCCGGCCCGCGCATCCTCGCCAACATCGCGGGCGATGTTGGTGAATTGCATGGCGATGCCGAGGTCGCAGGCGCGGGCCAGCACGTCGGGGTCGCGCACGCCCATGACCAGGGTCATCATCGCGCCGACCGACGCGGCCACCCGCGCCGCATAGGCGGTGAGGTCGGCAAGCGTCTCGTAGCGGCGGCCGCCGGCGTCCCAGGCGAGGCCCTCGATCAAAGCGGCGGGCAGAGCCTGGGGGATGGCGTGGACGGAGACGATGTCGGCCAGCGCCCGGTCCGCCGGGGCGTCGCAGGGGCGTCCGTCATAGGCGCGGTCGAGGCGCATCCGCAGCCGCGCCACGGCAGGGCGGCGCCCGCTCTCGGCCACGTCATCCACTGCGTCGTCGGAGAGGCGGCAGAAGGCGTAGAGCCCGTAGGCTGGCCGGCGGATGGAGGGCGGCAGCAGGGCGGAGGCGGCAAAGAAGCTGCGCGACCCGGTGCGGATCGCCGCCCGGCAGGCGGCATGGTCGGCCGCATCCGCATGGGGGATCGCCCAGAGGGGCGGCCGGGAATAGTCAAGCCGAGACAAGTCAGGCGAAGACGCGCGCATCCGGCACCACGGTATCGAGAATTCGGGCGGAGGAGAGGACGCCGGGCAGGCCGGCGCCGGGATGGGTGCCGGCTCCCACGAGGTAGAGCCGCGCCACGTCCTCGGAGGCGTTGTGCGGCCGGAACCAGGCAGACTGGGTCAGCACCGGTTCGAGGCCGAAGCCCGAGCCGCGAAAGCTCAGGAAATCGGCCGCGAAATCCCCCGGATGCGTCACCTTGGAGGTGACGATGCTCTCCGACAGGCCCGGCATCACGGTGGCCTCGAGATGCTGCGCGATGGCGCGGCGATAGGGCTCCGCCTCTGCCATCCAATCCTGGCCGCCGGCGAGGTTGGGCACCGGGGAGAGCACGTAGAACGCATCGCAGCCCGGCGGCGCCAGGAGCGGATCGGTGGCGGTGGGGCGGTGCAGGTAGAGGCTGAAATCCTTCGACAGGACCTTACGCCGGAAGATGTCGTCGATGAGCCCGCGATAACGCGGCCCCATCAGGATGGTGTGGTGGGCGATGTCCGGGAAGGTCCGGTTCGTGCCGAAATACCAGACGAACAGGCCCATGGAGGAATGCGACCGGTCGAGCCGCCGGTCGGTCCAGCGCCGCCGCACCCCCTCGGGCAGCAGCTGGCGGTGGGTGAAGGCGGAATCGGCGTTGGAGACGACGATGTCGGCGGCGATGCGCTCGCCCGAGGTGAGGGCGACGCCGGTGGCGGCCCCGTCTTCCACCAGGATGCGCGAGACCTCCGCGCCGCAGCGGAGCGACCCGCCCTGCCCCCGGATCAGCCCGGCGAGCCCGTCCACCAGACGGCCGGTGCCGCCCAGCGCGAAATGCACGCCCCAGCGCCGTTCGAGATGGGCGATGAGGCAGTAGATCGCGCTCGCCCGGAACGGGCTGCCGCCGATGAGGAGCGGGTGGAAGCTGAAGATCGTCCGCAGGCGCTCGTCACGGATGTGGCTCGCCACCACGTCGTAGACGCTGCGGTGCCCGCCGAGACGCACGAGATCGGGCATGATCCGCAGCATGTCCGAGACCGACCTGAAGGGCACGTGGCCGAGCCGCTCGAACCCGACCTCGCAGATCGCCCGCGAGCGCTCCATGAAGCGTTCGTAGCCGGCCACGTCCCCGGGCGAGAACCGCGCCACCTCTTCGCGCATGGCGGAAAGATCGCCGCTGTAATCGAAGGTCGCGCCGTCCTCGAAGCGGATGCGGTAGAACGGCAGCATCGGCGCCAGGACGACATCGTCCTCCATGCGCCGCCCGCACAGGGTCCAGAGTTCCTCGAACAGGAAGGGCGCAGTGACGATGGTCGGCCCGGCATCGAAGGTGAAGCCGTCCTGGCGATGCACCCGCGCCCGCCCGCCGGGCTGGTCCAGCCGCTCCAGCACCGTGACGCGGTAGCCCCGCGCCCCGAGGCGGATGGCAGCGGCGAGCCCTCCGAAGCCGCTGCCGATCACCACCGCATGGGGGCGTTTGGCCGGCCGGGTCGAGGACATCGGCACATCGCTGAGTGTCAACATAAGATGACACTATCAGCCGAAAAATCACCGACGCAAGCGCTGATTCACCGACGCAGCGTGATCGCCCGCGACGGAAAGGTGCCGGCGGCAGTCAGAAGACATGCGCGCGGGGACCGAGGGGCATCGCCCCCCGGTCCCGCGACGCGTCGCGTGCGTCCTAGCCGCGGCCGCCGTGGCTCGCTTCGCCGCCCTTCTTGCCCGCTTCCGAAGCGCGCTGAGGGTCGTTGGCGAAGTTGCCGCCGCTCTGCTGGCCGCCCTTCGAGCCGGCTTCCGAGGCGCGCTGGGGGTCGTTGGCGAAGTTGCCGCCGCTGGCCTGACCGCCCTTCGAGCCGGCCTCCGAGGCGCGCTCACGATCCTCGGCGAAGTTGCCCGAACCGCCGCGATGCTCCGACTTGCCCTGCGTGTCGTTGGATTGAGACATGCTGTCCTCCGTTACGTTGGGGAGTGGACCCGATCAACCAGCAGCCGAAAGCATGGTTCCGAGAAAGGCGGGATTAAAAAGCCATTATACAAGGATAGCATCCGGTTTAACCAAGGTTTTTAACCTGGCTTATGCCTATGTTTGTTTCGAGAAAGGGTCGCTATAGCCTGGCGGGGCTCTACGTTTGGTTGAAGGCGGAGGGTGAACCGCGCGGCCTCGCGGAGGTTGACCCGGCTCGGACGAGGCATTCCGCGAGGTTTTCGAGAAAGGTCGGCCATGAACGGACACAGGCGAAACCGCTCGGCGATTCCCCGGGAGCGTGCGCCGGACAGCACCCTGTCGCTGCTCTCGGAAGGCTATGCCTTCATCCCGAACCGCTGCCGACGCCACGGATCGGAGCTGTTCGCGGCGCGGCTGATGCTCAGTCCGGTGGTCTGCCTGTCCGGCCGGGAGGCGGCGTCACGCTTCTACGACCATTATCGCTTCACCCGCCGCCACGCGCTTCCGCCCACCACCTTCGCGCTGATCCAGGACCATGGCAGCGTGATGGTGATGGACGGCGAGGCCCATCGCCACCGCAAGGCGATGTTCCTGTCGCTGTTGGGGGAGGACGTCCTCCGGCGCTTCGCCGATCTGTTCACCGAACACTGGCGCCAAGCCGTGCCGCGCTGGGCGGCGAAGGACAGCGTGGTGCTCCTCGACGAGGCGCACCGCGTCATCACGCTGGCGGTGTGCGACTGGGTCGGTTTTCCGCTGGCCTCGGACGAGGTCGATGCGCGGACGGCCGAGTTCGCCGCCATGGTCGACGGCACGGGCGCCATCGGCCCGCGCAATTGGCGGGGGCATCTCCTCCGCGCCCGCACCGAACGCTGGGCGCGGGCACGGATCGAGGAGATCCGCAGCGGCCGCAGCGAGGTACCGCCCGGACCCGCCCGGACCGTCGCCACCCATCGCGACGCCGAGGGCCGCCTCCTCGATGGAAAGACGGCCGGCGTGGAGCTCATCAACCTGCTGCGCCCCACGGTGGCGAATGCGCGCTACGTCGTGTTCGCCGCCATGGCGCTCCACGAGAACCCGCATTGGGCCAAGGCCCTCCGCGCGGCGGACGCGGACACGCGCCAGCGTTTCGCCTGGGAGGTGCGCCGCGCCTATCCTTTCATTCCCTTCATCGGCGGGCGGGTCCGCGAGCCGTTCGAGTGGCGCGGCCATGCGTTCGAGACCGGCGATTGGGCGCTCATGGACCTCTATGGCACCAATCACGATCCGGGCCGCTGGCACGCGCCGGAGCGCTTCGACCCGGACCGGTTCCGCACCGAGACCATCGATCCGTTCGACCTGATCTCCCATGGCGGCGGCTCGGCCACGGACGGGCACCGCTGCCCCGGCGAGGGCCTCACGCAGACCCTGCTCGTCACCGCCGCCCATCTCCTGGCAACGTCGATGCGCTACGAACTCCCCCCTCAGGACCTCACCCTCGACCTCGCCTACATCCCCGCCCGCCCCCGGAGCGGATGCGTTTTGCGTGGGGTGCGGGCTGTTTGAGGTTTTTGAGGGCTTCGAAGAGGAAGGGCGCGGTCATTAAGGTAAAGCCGTCCTGGCGATGCACCCGCGCCCGTCCGCCCGCCGGTTTCTAATGACTACGACAGCGCTAGATCTTATTGAGGCGTATTATTTCTTTCAGGGCGTAATCTCCCTCGTGGACAAACGTTACCGAGTGGCGGGCGCGTGTGACACCGACATAAAGTTTAGATACAGAGCCTTCAATGTGCTTGTAGTCGCCTGATCTTAGCCACTTCTGCCCTAGTTTATGCAAAAATATAAGAACTCGATCAAAAGTCATTCCTTTAGAGTCGCCAAAGTTAAAAGCAGAATAATTATTGCAATCTGTCCTTCGGTCTAGCCGTAAGACCTGGGGCCGAAACGATCCATGTAAGGCTCCACAAGCCCCTTACCGATGATGAAGACTCCATCATGTCCAGTGTCCTTATCGTTCATTGAGATCGTCGTCGGCTCGTCAGGAAAGAAGGTGTCAGCTAAGTTTGCAATCAATTGATGGCAACGATGGGTCTCTCGCTCAAAGCATAGCTTGCACAGTTTCGCCTTCTCCCAAGCTTTAAACTTATCGACTATTTTGATGCCTCGAAAGTTCTTGTTCTTTAATGAGTGGTTGGTGCTGAATGTCGCCTGCCGATGTTCGCCGACTAAAACGATATCGATCCCTGATCGCAGCAGCAGTTCGAGAAGATCTAAATCCCACCCAGCCATATCTTGAATTTCGTCAATGTAGATCACAGAAAATCGCTGTGCCAGCCGCGCAATTACGGCTCCGACAGAAACATCGTTTAGCAGCAGCACAAACTCGGAGATTTTGTCGGAGTATATCAGTCTGCCGCCATCTGAAAAGAAGTAGCGGTATGTATCAGATTTTTTTGCATAAGGCGCCGACTTGCCCTCGACATAGTGAAGGCCGGTAATCCGCCGCTTCACCAAACTGAGTTGATAAGGCCGGACTAGCTCGTGAAGCAAAAATCGATACCACGACCAAATCTCAACATGGGCGGGTAAAGCTGTCCCAATTTCGTAGAAGCGGCTGCGCAGCTGCTCTAAGTTGTTGATGGTATAAGTGACTAGCGCTGCTCGCCGTGGATCGGCCGCAGCGCGTTTGACGATCCGGGTGGTCTTACCCCCTCCGGCAGCCGCGACGATGACTTCGTTAGGCAATGGCCGCCTCGATATAATCGGGGGCGGTCCAGGCTTCCTTAGTATTGAAGAATGCCAGCGCCACCTCGGTTTTGTTTGCCAACATATAATTTAGAAGCTCGTCGTCACTTTCATAATCCTTTCCCAGTATAGCGTTGATCTTAGGTCGATCGTTGAACTTCAATAGTTGAGGTTCCAGCGTCTTGGCAAATATATCAGTGTCATAATTTATAGAAATGCCTGGCTTTCCGATGTAGTCTTTATACTTGTGTCTTATTGCATCAACGTTCCCGTCGTTATCGGTGACGACATCAACCTTACGCCCAAGCAGTTGCGAAATTTCAAGGAAGCGTTTGAAAGCCAAAGAGCTAACGGTGATCACATCGACGCCTTTGGCGAGTGGCATAACACCGTGCCGTTCAACAAATGCACGCTGCACAATAAGCTCATCAGAGGGCCCCTCAACCAGGATCGCCCTTTCCGTAAGAATTAGCCGCAGGGTGTCGTGCCCTGGCAGTTTCAAGAAATAATCGCGGGTGTCGGGAGTTAGATCCTTTAAGGTAATGCTTTTGGTGCGACCGAAGAGCAGGACGCCTTCCACGCCTAGCTTGTTCAAAACGAAGCTACTATGAGTTGTAATGATCAGCTGTCGGCTGCCCCGTTTTGTGGATATGTGCTCAGTTAAGGCATTAAGGTTGGAATGGGAAAGGTGATTTTCTGGCTCTTCGACCAGAACTAAGTGAGAATCTGAAGAAGTTTCAAGGGCTAGTTTAATCTTTACACTGTTTTGCTCTCCCTTGCCTACGAGAGTCATTGGGACTTCGTTCAATTGAGGCATCACTCCGGCTTCCCAACTCGTCCGAGATGATGTATCGAGGGACACTGTCAGGAGCTTGTCTGAGATCGTGCCCTTCTTAGTCGCTAGCACCTTGTTTATCGCCTCAACCCGTACCTCTTGGAGGAACTGGTCTTTCATCATTCGATAGGCCAAGGCCAAGTCAACCTGTTGTTTGCGGCTCAGACTGTCTTTCATAATATCAATGACATAGCGGCTAGCAGCTGAGTTATTGCGGATGGTGCTTGCATCAATGAAGCTTGGTTTGATAGGGATTGATCGTGCGGTGATATCCTTATCGGAAAACCCACGCCACCGAACGGCATAGTATTCGATTGGTAAGGTTCGGATTGACTCAGGGTCGGCTACGTAGGCTCCGTATTCCTCAGCATAGTTTTCGTCGAACTCGATAAGCATCTTGATTCCAGGACAGTTTTCTTTTGCTGAATTGTTGGTGCCTTTGAGGTGGACAAGATCGGGATGTTCGGCGAGATAAAGCTCGATCAGAGCGTGTGGCGGCGGGGCCGGTTTTCCGCCCTTCAACTTCATGATGAATTCGCCAACAGCTGTGAGATTGAACAGATGCGGGTGTATTTCTGTTTGAATAGGTCTTCCATTAATATAACCGCTCAGCGCTAGATGTATGGCCTCTAGAAGAGTTGATTTTCCACATTCATTATTTCCAACAACGATATTAAGTTGGTCGTTCAAAACCGTAGTGCAATGCCGCAGGCATCGATAGTTCTCAATAAATACCTTTTTAATAAACACTCAAATCTCCCGCGAAGCGTTCGGCGGTTCTTGCTCAGACTCCTTATGGCAGACATCCTACTCAGAGTGGTAACACCTTGAAGTTTCTGGTGCGCTGAGTAGGCCAGTGGCTTTGGGCTAGGCGCGGCTTCAAAACACGTGCCTTATTCGGCCTCAAAAGTAGGCTGAAGCAAAAGGTGCGTAAGAGTGTTGGTTAAGAAGTTCCTTGAGTGAGCGTTCACCAACCCGTCCTCACGGCAATACGCTAGTTCCAACCCCCTCCCCCACCGCCAAATCCATCGCCCCAAAAATCACCTCCGCCACCTTCTCCGGTGCTTCCTCATGCGCGAGGTGGCCGAGGCCGCGCATCAACTCTACGCGGGCGTGGGGCAGGCGCTTCTTCAGGGCGAAGGCGGTGTCGGGGGAGATGGCCTTGTCCTCGCTGCCGACCACGAGGAGCGTCGGGGTGGCGAGGCGGGGGATCGCGCGGTCGAGGGTGGCGAGGTCCCAGTTCGCCATCATGCCGAGCGCCCCGGCCACGTGGCCGGGTGTGCGGAACAGGCGTCGGTAAAGATCGAGCCCCTTTGCGTCGAGGCGCGAGCCGGTGCCGCGAATCAGGCGCTCCACCGCCGGGCGGTCGGCGGTCCAGGCGAAGAGTTTGGGGGTGACCGGGTTGAGGAAGAGCAGCCGCGCCATGCTGGGGAACAGCACCGAGGCGAGGCCGGGAAACGGCGTGAGCGCGCCGTTGAGCGCCACCAGGAGATCGGGCGCGATCCGCCCGTCGAGGCAGAGCCGGACCAGGAGCGCCGCCCCCGCCGAATGGCCGACGACGAGGCTCGGGCGGAGGTCGAGGCTGTCGAGGAGGTCGCCCAGTGCGCTCGCCATCCCCGGCAGGGAAAGCCGCGCGGCGGGGAGCGGGTCGGTGAAGCCGTGGCCCGGCAGGTCCGGGGCAATGATTCGGAACCGCGTCGCCAGGAGCGGCATCAGCCCACGCCAGGAATGGGTGGCGGCCCCCGTGCCGTGGAGCAGCAGCACGGTCGGGGCCCCGTCCTCCCCCATCTCCTGGATGTGCCACGAGAGGCCGGAGGCCGTGACGAAGCGGCTCGCCTCCCGGTGCGGCCAGTCGGCGCCCTCGCTCTCCCAGCGGGGTCGTTCGGCGGGCGCGCGCATGCTGGAACCCTTTATTCCCTCGCCGACCGGATCGCGGCGCTCATCGCCCCCGCATCGGCATGGGGCAGGGGCAGATAGCGCGCCCCCATGGCGGCGGCGAGGCGGCGCGCCGAATCCTGCGGCCTTTGGGCCGTGTCGATCAGGATGGCGCGGACATCCGCCTCGCGGAAAAGGCGGGCGGCCTTGAGCGAATCCTCGCCCGCGCGCTCCCGCCCGGCGATCCCCGACCGGGCGACGTTGGCCCGTCCATCGGTGAGCATCACCACCACCGGCGTCCCGCCGCCGCGCCGGACCCCGAGGGCCACCTTTCCGGCGGCGTCGATGCCGGCGGCGAGCGGCGTCCCGCCGCCTCCGGGCAGGGCGGCGAGCCCGCGCCGCGCCCGCACCAGGGAGCGCGTCGGCGCGAGGACCAGCTCCGCGCCGGCCCCCCGGAACGCCACCAGGGCGACCTTGTCCCGCCGCGTATAGGCCTCGGCGAGGAGGAGCTCGACGGCCCCCTTGGCCTCGGCCAGCCGTTCCAGGGCGGAGGAGCCGGAGGCGTCCACGGTGAAGATCGTGGTGGTCTCGGTCCGCTGCCGGAATCGGGTGATTCGGATGTCGTCGAGGCGGATCATGAGACAGGTGCCGCCCCCCTCCGCTCGCCGGCGGAGTCCCTGCCAGGGGGAAGCGGCGCGCAAGGTCGCGATGAGATCGAGCCGGGCCCTTCGCGGATCGCCCGGCCGCGCGCCCATGGGGCGGCCGGAACGGGCGGAGACGGCCTTCGCCCCGGCCTTGCCGGCCTTCGGCATTCGCAGGCGCGGGCCGTCCCGCATCAGCATCGCCAGCAGCCCGGCAGGAATCGCGGCGCGGGCGGCCTCGACGATGCGGTCCTCGCCCGCCTGCCCCGTGCCCTCCTCCGGGTCGGGGCCGGGGGGCGCCTGTTCGGGGGGAGATGGCTCGCCCTCCTCCGGCTCCTCCCCGGGGGCCGACTCGTGTTCCGGCAGGCGGGTGGCGCGGTGGCCGAGGACGAGGCGCGCGGCCTCCCGCGCATCCGCCTCGGCGGTCTCGGCGCGCCCGTCGAGCCGGGCGAGGAGGCGGGCCACCCGGAGGGCGAGGAGCGGCGCGCGTAAGGAGTCGATGCCGAGCCGGGCCGCGACCTCGCTCAGCTCCGCGACGGGATCGTGGCCGCTCCGCGCACCGCCATGCGGCGGCTGGTCGGATTCCGGCGAAAGGCCGTCGCATGGCGGTCGAAGCACCCCTCGCATGGCGCTCGGCGGCACGGTCGTGAGGTCGATATGGAAGGCCAGCCGATCGGTCAGGGAGGCCGGGGCGGCCTCGTCCTCGCCGATCCCCTCGTCGAGGAGGACGAGCCCGAACCGCGCCGGCCGGGTCTCCGCCAGCCCGTCCCGCTCCACCCTCAGACGCCCGGTATCGAGGGCGGCGGCGAGATGCGCGGCGGTGCCCTGCCCCATCCGCTCGGCCATCGCGGCGACGAGAAGTCCCCCATCGGCCTCGGCCAGCAGCCCGGCCTGGGCCACCGGCCGCCCTGCGACAAGCGTCGCCGCGAGGTCGAGCCCGCCGATCAACCGATCCTCGGCGATCCCCGCCGGCATCCTCCGTAACGGCTTGCCGGGGTTGAGGTTTTCGCGAAGGATCTCAAGCCAGCGGTCGCGCACCGGGCCGGCCCCGGCACGCACCACTACGCCGCCGCAGCCATGCGGGTCGGCGGCCACGAGCCGGGCGACACGCAGGGCCTCGGCCCAGATCGCCGGGCTCTCGCTCACGAGCCCAGCACCTCCTCCACCGCCCTCGCGACGCGGGCGGTGGAGCCGGATTCGTCGAGCGGGTTGCGGCGCAGGCGGTGGCGCAAGGCCGACGGCGCGACCTGCCGGAGATGCTCGATTCCCACGGTCTCGGCCCCCTCATAGGCGGCCAACGCCCGAGCGGTGCGCATCAAAGTCAGCTCGCCGCGCAGGCCGTCGGTGCCCAGGGCGAGGCAGAGCCGGGCCGCGGCCTCCAGGGTCGCGTCGGGAACGTCGAGCCCGGGAAGGCGCGCCCTGGCGGCGGTCAGGCGCTTCTGCAGCGCCCGGTCGGCCTTGGCATAGCTGGCGCAGAACCCCGCGGGGTCGCGCTCATAGGCGTCGCGCCGGCGCACCACGTCGATGCGGGTGGGCAGGTCCGTCGGCGTCGTCACCTCCACGGCGAGGCCGAACCGGTCGAGGAGCTGGGGCCGCAGCTCCCCCTCCTCCGGGTTGCCGCTGCCCACCAGAACGAACCTCGCCGGGTGCCGGACGCTCAACCCCTCGCGCTCCACGGTGTTGATCCCGGAGGCCGCCACGTCGAGGAGGAGATCGACGAGGTGATCGTCGAGGAGGTTGACCTCGTCGATGTAGAGGAAGCCGCGATTGGCGCGGGCCAGCAGCCCCGGCTCGAACGCCTTCTCGCCACGGGTGAGCGCTCTCTCCAAGTCGAGCGCGCCCACCACCCGGTCCTCGGTGGCGCCCAGCGGCAGGTCCACCACCGGCACCGGCGCGAGGTGGCTTCGTCTCGCGTCGGCGCGGCCGGAACAATGCGGGCATTCGCCGGCGGGTTTGGCGGGATCGCAGGAATAGGGACAGCCGATCACCGCCTTCATCGGCGGCAGCAGGGCGGCGAGGCCCCGGATCGCGGTGGACTTGCCGGTGCCCCGATCGCCGAAGACGAGGACGCCGCCCACGGAAGGGTCCACCGCCGCGATCATCAGGGCTCGCCGCATCTCGTCCTGGCCGACGATGGCGGAGAACGGGAAGGTGACGGGCCGGGCCGTGAAGGAGGGCTCCGGGTCGCCTCGGGGCTTCCGGAGGGCCTCGTCGAGGCCCGCTCTGCGCTCCGGCGCCTCGGGACGAGAGCGAGGATGGGAGGCTGATCCAGGAGACACCGTTCGGGTCGTTCCATTCAGGACCATAGGCCGTCTCCCGGTGTCTCGACATGATGTGCGCCTCTCCCTCTCCCCTCTGCGGGAGAGGGTGGCCCGCGAAGCGGGTCGGGAGAGGGGAGCGCCGGTTCCGGAGAGGTCGACCCCTCTCCCGCCTGCTCCGCAGGCACCCTCCCCCGCGGAGGGGGGGAGGGTTCTTGCCTTCACTCCGCCGCCGCCTGCTCCACGCCCATCCGCGTCCAGATCGCCGCCAGCGCTCCCACCAGATGGTCGATATCGGCGTCCGAATGCAGTGGCGACGGGGTGATGCGCAGGCGCTCCGTCCCGCGCGGCACTGTGGGGTAGTTGATCGGCTGGACGTAGATGCCGAACTCGTCGAGCAGCGTGTCGCTGATCGCCTTGCACAGGACGGGGTCGCCGACCATCACGGGCACGATGTGGCTGTCGTTGGGGAGGTAGGGGATGCCGGCGGCGTCGAGCCGGGTCCGGACCCTGGCGACGCGTTCCTGGTGGCGCTCGCGCTCGCTGCCGCTGGCCTTGAGATGGCGGATGCTCGCCGCCGCGCCAGCGGCCACCGCCGGGGGCAACGAGGTGGTGAAGATGAAGCCCGAGGCGAAGCTGCGGACGAAGTCGCAGAGCTTGGCCGAGCCGGTGATGTAGCCGCCATGCACCGCGAAGGCCTTGCCGAGCGTCCCCTCGATGACGTCGAGGCGGTGGGCGAGGCCCTCCCGCTCGGAGATGCCGCCGCCGCGCGGGCCGTAGAGGCCGACCGCGTGGACCTCGTCCAGATAGGTGAGCGCGCCGTGGGCTTCGGCGACGTCGCAGATCTCGGCGATGGGCGCGATGTCACCGTCCATGGAATAGACCGACTCGAAGGCCACCAGCTTCGGCCGCGCCGGGTCGATCATCCGCAGCTTGCGGTCGAGGTCCTCCGGGTCGTTGTGGCGGAAGATGTGCCGCTCGGCGCGGGAGGCCTTGATGCCTTCGATCATCGAGGCATGGTTCTCGGCATCCGACAGCACGACGCAGCCCGGCAGCTTGCCGGCCAGCGTGCCCAGCGCCGCCCAGTTCGAGACGTAGCCGGAGGTGAAGAGCAGGGCCGCCTCCTTGCGGTGGAGGTCGGCGAGCTCCTGCTCCAGAAGCACGTGGTAATGGTTAGTGCCGGAAATGTTGCGGGTACCGCCGGCCCCGGCGCCGCAGCGGTCGAGCGCCTCGTGCATGGCGTCGAGCACGACAGGGTTCTGGCCCATCCCAAGATAGTCGTTGGAGCACCAGACCGTCACCGGGCGCTCGCCGCCGGGGCTGTGATGAGTTGCGTGGGGGAAGCGGCCGTTCTGGCGCTCGAGATCGGTGAAGACGCGGTAGCGGCCCTCGCGGTGGAGACCGGCCAACTCGTTCCCGAAGAATGTCTCGTAGTTCATGGCGTCCCTTTCCCCAACGAGCGGCGACCTGTCTGAACGAGCGACGCCTTGCCTTGTCCCGGCAGCTTTTTTGACCACCGAGTGCATGAGTGTGTCAACTAAACTTGACGCTTTTGGACGACAATAAATTACCCAGTAGATCGGCGCGGCGTGTTTCCGCCGACCCGTCCGATATGGAAGCGCGCGGTCACAGCTTGGATCAGGGAAGGCGGATCGAGGGGATCAGGCACGGTCGCGGGGATGCACCGGCGCTGGTTCGGCGCGCAGGGACGGCCTCTTGCCCGAGGGCAGGCTCCAGCTCCAAAGGGCGGCGGAGGGCAGCGGCAGCATCAGGAACCCGTGTTCCAGGGTGGCGAGCGCCAGCATGGTGGTCAGAATGGTCAGGCCCACGACATCGTGTGGCAGTGCCTGTTCGTCGATGGCGGCCAGCCCGATCGCCAACGTCAGCGCCGTCCCGACGGCGACCGAGACCGGGAACAGCATGTTCATCGGCTTCCTGGTGAGGAAGCACGAGAGGTAGCTGAGATGCTCGGGGAGAAACTCGGTATTGAGGTTGCGCACGCCCAGGAACATGTTGAGCCGGGCCGAGAGGTTCATTCCCCAGAGGGTGAGATAGGTCCACAGGGCGAAACGGTTTGGCTCGCCCCAGATGAGGGCGAGGATGGCCGCTCCCCCGGCGACGATCGCCGCCTCGTGCCACAGGCTCGTGGCCACCGCCGCCCGAAATCGAGCGAGGCCTCGCGTGCCCGGTGCGCATCCGACGGCACGCGGGCCGGACACGAAGCCCATGTAATAGCTCATCTCCTGCCAGCCCCAGACCAGCAGCGCTCCGGTGAAAGCGATATAGGCTCCCGCCTCGCTCGTGTCGCCGGCGCTTCGGGCGATGGCCCAGACGGCGCCGGCCAGCACCAGGGTCGCTCCCGCCATGCTCCAGGCATGGGTGTGCCGGGGTTTGAGGTCGAGAAGCAGGATCAGTCCGGTGGAGAACCACCAGACCACGATCGCGTAGAGCGCGGGGACCGCATAGGCACCCACGCTACCAGACCGGCTCGAGTCGGATCTCGGCCGGCATCGGGTTGTCGATGGTCGGCAGGGCATAGAGCCGGACGAAGTTGACCGCCGAGGCCGCGATCCAGGCACTCTGTTTGAGCCTCCCCACGATCCCGCCCTGCGCCTTGGCGTCGGCGAGCCTGGTCGAACAGACGAGGAGCCGGTCGAGGGCCGCCTTGAACTTCGGATTGTCGAGGTCGAGTGTGAGCGGGAAGGTCTGTTTCGAGATGTCGGAGGTGATCCGGAACACCTTGAAGTCGTAATCGGTCGGATCGACCCCGAGCGCCTTGTGGAAATGCGGCCGGCAATGGTCGCGCACATACATGGTGGCGAAGACGGCGAGCAGGAAGAACTTGATCCAGTAGCGGTTGATGCCGGTAGTCAGCTTCGGGTTGGCGCGCATGAGCAGGGCGAAGGCCTCGCCGTGACGGAACTCGTCGTTGCACCACTTCTCGAACCATTTGAAGATCGGGTGGAAACGTCTTTCCGGGTTGCGTTCCAGTTCGCGGAAGATGGTGATGTAGCGAGCGTAGCCGATCTTCTCGGAGAGATAGGTGGCGTAGAAGATGAACTTCGGCCGGAAGAACGTGTATTTCTTCGATTTGGTCAGAAATCCCAGATCGACGCCGATGCCGAAATCCTTGAGCACGTCGTTGATGAAGCCGGCGTGGCGGGCTTCGTCCCGGCTCATGAAGCCGAACAGTTCGCGGATGTCTGGGTTCTTGGCGCGCTTCCTCATCTCCGCATAGAGCACGCAGCCGGAGAACTCGGCGGTGATCGAGGAGACGAGGAAATCCATGAATTCCTTGCGCAGGTCCGGGTCGAGGCCGGACATGTCGAGGTCGAACTCCTCGTTGCGAGTGAAGTGGCGCTTGTTCGGGTCGGCGCGGAACTCCGCGATCAGGATGTCCCATTGCTTACGCACGGGCTCGACATCGGTGCGGTCGAGTTCCTCGAAATCGGTGGTGTAGAAGCGGGGTGAAAGGAAGGTCGTCTCCTGGGCGGCCTTTGTGCCCTCGTTCATGGGTAGCTTCGGCGTGACGCCCTTCGGGCCTTGGTGCTGGATCGAGACGTTCACAGGCGCCTCCTCTCTGAGAAGCTGACTTCGTAGAGTTCGGTGAGCTCGAAATGGCCGGCGAATTTGGTCCAGAGCCGCTCCAGGATGCCGGCACGGGTGATCGTGGCGGTGCGGCGGACCACAAGGCGCTCGCCATAGGGAACGGAGGTGGGTGCGTCGTGGACCTGAACCTCGTCTCCCGGTTCGATCTCGAACGTGGCGTCCAGGGTCACGTGGGCGTGGAGGGTCTCGGGGGTCTGCTCGATCTCGACGGTGCAGGGCACCTCGACGATCCGCTGTCCGAACCACGCACTCATCGCACCGCTCCGCTGTCGGCGAGTCTCGTATCTGCGAGGAGCCTGATGAAGGCCGCGAAGTTCGACGGGCCGAAGGCGCCGAGATTGACCACGCGTCCGGTGGACGGGTCGGAGAGTTCGAGACCGCCATCGGCGAAGCGCGTCAGGCGGAAGGGCTGGTCTCGGGTGAGGCCGGCGCGGAGCCTCGCCTGACCGAAGCCCCGAAGGGTGGCACGGACGAAATTGTCCTCTCCGGGTTCGACGGTGGCGATGACGGCCCGGTTCTCTGCATCCCTAATGACGATGGCACCGTCGGAGCGGTCTTCCGGCCTCAGATCGACGGTTCGGACAGCTCTGGTCGGCGGCATGTGCGAGAGGCCGATCCCCTCGCTCCGGCCAATGCCCGTCACGACGATGACGAACCCCATCAGCCCGAGCGATCCAATGACCAGCGGTCGCGGAATCCGGGCGGCATCAGCCTTCGCCGTCATCGCGTCTCCTCCCTTCATTCAACTCGCGTTGGCGAGGCGCGGAGGACGTACCTGCCGTTTCCGCGCGACCACGATAGGAGCCGCAGTTTCCTCTGTTGTGTCAAGTGCAGTTGACAGGGCCTGGGCGAGGATTTCGGCTGCCTGCTTTGCCTCCGGCACCGATCGCATCATCGGTTCAGGTCGTAAAAGAGCCCATGGCCGGGCGTGAGGCCAAAGATGAAGGTAGGCGACGCGGTTGCCGGCCCGCAGCCGTAAAGGCAGATCACCACTGCCATCTGTAAAAACCTTGCAGCCGGCGCCCTCGATCAGGGTGAAAGGCAGGTTGAGGGTCATCGGCAGGGCAATACCGAGCCGCATCACCACCCGGCGATTGGTGATCGTGTAGGTGGTCGAGCGGGCGGAGAGCCAGCCGAGCAGGCCGAGCAGGACCAGCGCTCCGCTGCCGACGGCGAGTGTCGGCCCGGCCACCAGCGCGGCCTCGGTGAAGCTGCCTTCGGCGATGGGCGGGATCGCCGCCCAGAGGGCCAGTCCGACGAACCAGAGGCCGACGAGGCGGATATGCAGGGCCCGGGCGGCGATGCCGAAGCCGCAGGGGCGGCCCTGCCAGAGGATATGCTCACCGGGCGGCAGCGGTGCTGGCAAGCCGGGCGGAGCGTCGAAGGCGTTGGCGGGAACGCCGGGGCGGTGTCTCGCGGCGCGGCTCACAGGAACGGCTCCTGGCGATCGGCGGTGGCGTAGAGGGTGCCGGCACCGAAATAGGCCATGATCCGCTCCTCTTCGTAGAGGGTCACCGAATCCGGGTCCTTCTGGCCGGGGATGTCCGCGAATTGATGGGCCAGTAGCGCCTCGGTCTTCACGGTGCGAGTGAACCGGCCCGTCCGGCAGAAGGTGTTGGGCATCAGCACCCGGCGCCCGCCCCCGGCGAGCTCGACCTCGACATAGCGGACCATCGACTCTCCGCGATCGATCCAGAGGTCGCTGACGATGCCCGCCACCTTCCGGTCGGCCCCGAACACGGTCATGCCGATCGGGTTGGGACCATCCTCGTGCACCACGAAATGCTCGGCGACGCGTAAGGGGACGATGCGCTTCTCGTCGTCCCAGGTCCGGTCGTGATGGTCGTCGCGGTCGACATAGGAGCCGGGGCCGATCTGGTCGTGAAGCCCGTCGCCATCCGGTTCCATCGGGGCGCCGGGCCAGACCTCGCGCTTGTGGCCGCTGTAGTTCCGGGCGGGCTGCATGTCGGTCTGCGGCGCGGTCTTCACCAGGCCGTTCGAGAGCAGGAACTGCTTCGGGCTCGGGATCAGGATCGGGTCCGGCCGCTTCAGGCGTCCGGCCACTTCGTTCTCCAGCGGATAGCCTTCGCGCCGGTCTTCCCGCCGAAGATAGAAGACGAGGCCGGCGAAGAAGATCCAGAATGCGTAGAGCACGACCTGGGCGACGTCGATGTAACCCGTGATTTCACCTCGTTGCATGGTCAGGCTCCTTGACGGGAAACGGGGGTCGGCAGGAGGGTGCGCCCCTGCCTGAGGCGGGTGGTCGGATCACGGACGAGGGGCCCGATGGCCAGCAGCGTCGCGAAGAGCAGGGCGATCTCGATGTGGTAGACGATGAGGTAGCCCACCGACGGGTCGCTCATCGCCTCGCCCAGCGCCCCTGAGGCCGAAAGGCTGGAGCCGACATCGCGCAGGATGCCGCTCGCCGCGATGGCGATTCCGGCCGCACTGGCCTGGACGGCGCCCCAGGCGCCCAGCGCGAGCCCGGTCTCCTCCGGCCCCGCCTTAGCCATGGAGGCGGTGAGGGTTCCGTGCGCGAACAGACCGCCGCCGAGGCCGATGAGCGTGACGCCGGTGGTGAAGAGCTGGGCCGAGGCGAGGGGCGCGGCGAAGATCACCGCCGAGAAGGCGACGATGCCGACGACGCTGCCGGCCGCCGCGACCCGGAACGGATCGCCGCCCCGGCCGAGCCAACGCGCCGCGAGCAATAGGCCGACCCCGCCTCCGGCCGCGAGCATCGCGGTGAGCGCCGTGGTGGCGGCCACCGGCAGATGCAGGATCTGCCCGCCATAGGGTTCGAGCAGGATGTCCTGCATCGAGAAGGCCGCCGTGCCGAGCCCGGTGGCGACGAGACGCCGTCGCGCCAAGCCGCTGCCGGCATAGGCCGACCAGGATTGCAAGAAGCTCGGGCGCGGCAGGTCCGTCGCCGTGCGTCCGGGCTGTCGCGCCTCCTGCTTCCACAGGGCGATGCCGTTGAGGAGGATCGTCACCAGGGCCGCGCCCTGGATCACCTGGATCAGGCGGATCGCGGAGAAGTTCGCGAGCAGCAGCCCGAAGGCGACCGCGCTCACCACCATACCGGCCAGCAGCATCGCGCAAAGCAGGGCCACGACCCTCGGCCGCGCATGGGCGGGGGCGAGATCGGTGGCGAGCGCGAGGCCGACGGTCTGGGTGGTGTGGAGGCCGGCCCCCACCATGACGAAGGCGAGCGCCGCCGCCACATGGCCCGGCCAGGCCGGGCCGGTGGTGTCGCCGGACAGGATCAGCAGCGCGAACGGCATGATGGCGAGACCGCCGAACTGCAGCAGGGTGCCGAACCAGATGTAGGGGACGCGGCGCCATCCGAGGACCGAGCGGTGGGTGTCCGAGCGGAACCCCACCAGGGCCCGCAAGGGGGCGAAGACCAGCGGCAGCGACAGCATCACGGCCACGATCCAGGCCGGGACTTCGAGTTCGACGATCATCACCCGGTTCAGCGTGCCGATGAGGAGCACGGCGGCCATCCCCACCGTCACCTGGAACAGCGCCAGCCGCAGCAACCGTCCCAGCGGCAGTTCCGGCGTCGCCGCGTCGGCGAAGGGCAGGAACGGCATCAGGCCGGGGCCGAGGCGCGTGAGCAGGCGGGCGGTGAGGTCGGCGGGTTTCATGGCACGGTTCCCCCCTCCCCAGCGATGCGGGGAGGGCTTTTCCGCGCCAACTCCACGGCGTTCGACAGGTAGAACCCGCTATTGACCCGCTGTGTCCGCCCCACAGCGAACCCGGCGAGTGCGGCCTCCCCGCCGATCCGGCGGCGCAGGCCGCCTTCGGTGATCGGCACGATGGCGGGCGCCCGGTCGCCGCGCGGGAACAGGCGGCCGGCGGCGTGCATCAGGGTGAGGAGCGCCGTGCGCGGGGCCACCGTGAAGACAAGGGACCCGTCGGTGCGCAGGCCGAGTTCCGCCAGGGCCCGGACGATGTCGCCGGCGCTGTAATGGATGAGCGAATCCATGGCGACCACGTGGTCGAAGCGCCCGAGCCAGGGATCGAGCATGTCGCCGACGCGGAAGTCGATATGGTGGCCGCCGAGCAGCTCGGCGCTGCGCTCGCGGGCGAGGCCCACCAGCGTCGGCGAGACGTCGATGGCGACCACTTCCGCCCCGCGGCGGGCGGCCTCGACGCTGAGGGCTCCCGTCCCGCAGCCGGCATCGAGAATGCGCCGGCCGGTGAGATCCTCGGGCAGCCAGGAGAGCAGGTTCGCCCGCATGGCGTCCCGCCCGGCCCGCACGGTGGCGCGGATCTTCGAGACCGGGGCGTCGGTGGTGAGGCGCGCCCAGGCCTCCACCGCCGTGCGGTCGAAATAGGTGGTCAGTTGCGACCGGCGCGCCGCGTAGCTGGTGCTCGTCATGGCGGCCCCCCTCAATCGAACCCGAGGAACTCGAACAGGTCGCGGTCCTTCATCGGCATCGCCGAGAGCGGCTTGCCGCCGGCCCAGAGATGGGCCGCGAGCCGCATGTACTCGTCCGTCACCGCGATGAGTTCGGGCGTCGGCTCCATCTCGAACAAGGTCGATTTCTTGAGGCGCGAGCGCCGGACCACGTCGAGGTCGGGGAAATGCGCGATGCGCTCGAGGCCGACGGCGGCGTTGAAACGGTCGATCTCGTCGGTCTTGGCCGAGCGGTTGGCGATGACGCCGCCCAGCCGCACGGGATAGTTCTTCGATTTCGAATGGATCGCGGCCACGATCCGGTTCATGGCGAAGATCGAATCGAAGTCGTTGGCGGTGACGATCAGCGCCTGGTCGGCATGCTGGAGCGGAGAGGCGAAGCCGCCGCAGACTACGTCGCCGAGCACGTCGAAGATGACCACGTCGGTGTCTTCGAGGAGATGATGCTCCTTCAGAAGCTTCACCGTCTGCCCGACCACGTAGCCGCCGCAGCCGGTGCCCGCGGGGGGGCCGCCGGCCTCCACGCACATGACGCCGTTATAGCCCTCGGCCACGAAGTCCTCGATCCGCAATTCTTCGGAATGGAACTGCACCGCCTCCAGGGCATCGATCACCGTGGGGGCGAGGCGCTTGGTCAGAGTGAAGGTCGAATCGTGCTTCGGGTCGCAGCCGATCTGCAGCACGCGTTTCCCGAGCTTCGAGAAGGCCACCGACAGGTTCGACGAGGTGGTGGACTTGCCGATGCCGCCCTTGCCGTAGACGGCGAAGACCTTGGCGGTGCCGATCTTCAGCGCCGGATCGAGTTCGACCTGGAGGCTGCCTTCCTCGCGGCGCGAGGCCACGGGATTACGGATGGCGATGTTCATGCGGCGACCCCTGCGGTGATGCCTTCGAGACGGTCTTCGAGCTCCTCCTCGGCACGGTCGAGCGCGTCGCGCGTGGCCGCGTCGGGAGTCCAGAAGCCGCGCTGATGCGCTTCGATCAGCCGATGCGCGACCTTGGCGGACGCGGTCGGGTTGAGGGCGGCGAGGCGTTCGCGCATCGCCGGATCGAGGAGGTAGGTTTCGGTGATGCGCTGGTAGATCCAGGGCGCGACGGCGTTGGAGGTGGCCGACCAGCCCATGGTGTTGGTGAGATGCGCCTCGATCTGGCGCACGCCCTCGTAGCCGTGGCCGAGCATGCCCTCGGTCCATTTCGGGTTGAGCATGCGGGTCCGGGTCTCCAGGGAGACCTGCTCGGAGAGGGAGCGCACGACGCCCTCCCCCCGCGTCTGGTCGCTGATGAAGATCGGCACGGCCTCGCCCTTGGCGCGGGCCACCGCCCGGCCCATCCCGCCGAGGCCATCAAAGTAATGGTCGACCGAGGTCACGCCGACTTCGACGGAATCGAGGTTCTGGTAGGCGAGATCGACCTTGGCCAGCACGCTGCCCATCAGGGCCCGCTGGGCGGTGGGCCGGCCGTTGCGGCCATAGGCGAAGGATTTGCGGCGCGAGAAGGTCTCGCTGATCTCGTCCTCGTCCTCCCAGCGGCCGGATTCGACGAGGTTGTTGACGTTGGCGCCGTAGGTGCCCTCGGCGTTGGAGAACACCCGCAGGGCTGCCGTCTCCATGTCGATCCCGTGCTCGTCCATGTGGGCGAGGGCATGCTTGCGCACGAAGTTCCACTCCGGTGGTTCGTCGGCGGTGGCTGCGAGATAGGAGGCTTCCGCCAGCAGCTTGGTCTGAAGAGGGAGCAGGTCGCGAAAAATGCCCGACAGGGTCACCACCACGTCGATGCGCGGGCGGCCGAGCTCTTCGAGGGGGATCAGCGTCGCGCCGCACAGGCGGCCATAGCCGTCGAAGCGTGGGCTCGCGCCGATCAGGGCCAGGGCCTGCGCGATGGGGCCGCCCTCGCTCTTGAGGTTGTCGGTGCCCCACAGGACGAGGGCGATGCTCTCGGGCAAGGGCGCACCCTCGTCGCGGTAGCGGGCGAGGATGCGGACGACCTGCCGGGTGCCGTCAGCTACCGCGAAGGCCGAGGGCAGGCGGTAGGGGTCGAAGCCGTGGATGTTGCGCCCCGTCGGCAGCACGGACGGGTTGCGCAGGAGGTCGCCACCGGCAACGGGCGGGATGAAGCGGCCATCGAGCGCCCGCATCAAGGCCGGAAGCTCGTGGTCTTGCGCCAGCAGCGTGTCGGTCTCGCGCAGGGCGATGAAGGCGGCGCGATGGGCGTCGTCGAGGGGCAGGCCGGAGGCCGTCAGGGCCTTGTCGATCGTGTCGCCGGCCACCAGGGCGGCAATGCCGGCGCGGTCGGGCCGGAGCCCGTTCGAGGCTTCGGCCAGGGCGGTCAGCAGGTCGATCCGCTCTTCAGGGGGCGTGCCCTCCCCGACCACATGCATCCCGTGTGGGATCAGGCTGTGTTCGAGTTCGCTGAGCGCGAGGCCGAGGGCCAGGATACTGCCGGACATGTCCCCGGACCAGGCCGGCTCGGCCGATGTCAGGTCGAGGGCTGAGCCCTGCGCCTGGATCAGCTGGCCGAGTTCGCGCCGCTCGGCTTCCGCCTCTGGCTCCAGCCCGCGCCAGCGCTCGACCGAGGCCTTCAGGTCGATGAGCCCGCGATAGAGGCCCGCCTGAGTGAGGCTCGGCGTCAGGTAGCTCACCATGGTGGCGGCCGAGCGGCGCTTGGCGATCATCCCCTCGGACGGGTTGTTGGCGGCGTAGAGGTAGACATTGGGCAGCGGCCCGATCAGGCGCTCGGGCCAGCAGGAAGCCGACAGGCCGGTCTGCTTGCCGGGCATGAATTCGAGCGCCCCGTGCGTGCCGAAATGCAGCACGGCGTCGGCCCGGAAATCCTCGCGCAGGTAACGGTAGAAGGCGGAGAAGGCGTGGGTCGGGGCAAAGCCGCGCTCGAACAGCAGCCGCATCGGGTCGCCCTCGTAGCCGAAGCCCGGCTGCACGCCGACGAAGACGTTGCCGAATTGCGCGCCCAGCACGAAGATCTGCGAGCCGTTGCTGTTCTGGCGCCCCGGCGCCGGACCCCATTGCGCTTCGATCTCGGAGAGGTGGCGCTCGCGCCGGATATGGTCGTCGGCCGGGATGCGGTGATGGACGTTGGCACTGGTGCCGTAGCGGGCTGCGTTGCCGGCGAGCACGGCGTTGCGCAGGTCGTCGACGCTGTCCGGCACGGCGACGTCGTAACCGTCGGCCTTCAGGCCCTTCAGCGTGTTGTGGAGCGAGTGGTAGACCGAAAGGAACGCCGCCGTGCCGATGCTCCCGGCATTGGGCGGAAAGCCGAACAGGACGATGGCGACCTTCCGCGAGGCCTTTTCCGTCCTGCGCAGCGAGACGAGGCGTTCGACGCGCGCTGCCAGCATGTCCGCCCGTTCCGCATGGACGCTCATGTCGCGGGCATTGGCGCCGGGCGACGCGCTGGAGCGACCGCCGAACACCATCGGCGCGGTGGCGCCGTCGAGTTCGGGAATCGCCACCATCATGGTGGCCTCCACGGGGGAGAGGCCGCGATCGGAGGCCTCCCATTGCTCCACGGTCTGGAATTCGAGGGCGTGGGCAGCGAGATACGGCACGTCGAGGCCGCGCAGGGTCTCCTCGGCGGCCGAGGCGTCGTTATAGGCCGGGCCGCCCACCAGGGAGAATCCCGTCAGCGAGACCAGGGCGTCGATGACGGGGCGCCCGTTGCTCCGGAAGAAGGCGTCCACCGCCGGGCGGTTGTCGAGGCCGCTGGCGAAGGCCGGCACGACGGCGAGCCCGCGCGCTTCGAGGGCGGCGATGACGCCATCGTAATGCGCGGTGTTTCCGGCCAGCACGTAGGAGCGCATCACCAGCAGGCCGACCCGGCCCTTCACGGTGCCGGCGGGAGCGGGAACCCGTGTCACGTCCTCGCCGATCCGGCCCTTCATGCGTGGGTGGTAGAGACCGGTCTCGGGATAGCTCATGGGGGCCGGAGCGGCGGCGATCTCGCGCCAGGCCGCGCGCGGCCCGGCGGCGTAGCGGCCGACGAGGAAGCGCACGAGGTTGGCGATGTTCTCGTCCGAGCCCGAGAGCCAGTATTGCAGGGTGAGGAAATAGGCCCTGACATCCTGGGCCGAGCCGGGGATGAAGCGCAGGATCTTGGGCAGGCGGCGGATCATCGCCATCTGGCGGGCGCCGTTGCCCTGGGCGCCGGTCTTGCCGCGCAGCTTCTTCAGGAAATCGAGGGCGCCACGCTTGGTGCCGTCCATGTCGAAGCGGTTGAGGCGCGTCGTCTTCACGATCTCGCTCGCCGACAGGCAGCCGATCATGGCGTCGCAATGCGGGCGGCGGGCGAGCAGCGCCGGATGGATGGCGCGGACATGCTCGTCCATGAACAGCATGGTGGAGACCACGATATCGGCGACCGCGATGTCCTCCTTACAGGACGCGAGCGCTCCCGGATCGGTGTCCCACTCGGCGGCGGCGTGGAAGCCGAGGACGAGCCCCGGCATCTCGTCATGGAGCCGGCGGCGGGCGCGTTCGAGCGCGCTCGCCATGTGATTGTCCATCGTCACGACGACGATGCGGAGGGCCGGACGCTCAGCGCCCGAAATGCGCTTTGGCATCATAGAGCGTCTCGACTGTGATGAGGGGGAGTTCGCGCTCGCGGGCGAACCGTTCGGTATTGGCGCGGGCTTTGCCCCGCACGAAGAACGGGATCTTCCTGAGTTCCTTCTCGGCGTCGGGGGCCCAGGTGCTTTGTGCGGAACTGGAACTCCCTCCCCCCTCTGCGGGGGAGGGTGCCTGCGGAGCAGGCGGGAGAGGGGGCGACCTCTCCGGAACTGGCGCTCCCCTCTCCCGACCCTCGCTGACGCGAGGGCCACCCTCCCCCGCAAAGGGGGGAGGGACAGGCTGGTGAGCGGGTCCGAGATGGGAGGGCGCGGCGTCGGCGTGGAACTCGTTGTCCTCGCGGAACATGCCGAGCAGATGTTCTTCCAGCCCCATCATCAACGGATGGACCCAGGTATCGAACAGGACGTTGGCGCCCTCGAACCCCATCTGCGGCGAATGCCGGGCGGGGAAATCCTGGACGTGGATCGGGGCCGAGATCACCGCGCAGGGAAGGCCCAGACGCTTGGCGATGTGCCGCTCCATCTGAGTGCCCAGCACCAGTTCGGCGGCGCTGGCCTGGATCGCCGCTTCCACGTCGAGGTAATCGTCGGTGACGAGGGCCTCGATGCCGTGGAGCGCCGCCTCCGCCCGGATCTCGCGGGCGAATTCGCGGGTATAGGTGCCGAGGCCGACGATCTTGAAGCCGAGTTCGGTGGACGCGACGCGGGCCGCGGCGAGGGCATGGGTGGCGTCGCCGAAGACGAAGACGCGCTTGCCCGTAAGGTAGGTCGAATCGACGGAGCGCGAGTACCAGGGCAGCCGCGACGGTGCGCCGTCGAGAACCGGGGCCGGATCGATCCCGGCGAGCGCCGCCACCTCCTCGACGAACCGGATGGTGGCCTGGACGCCGATCGGCACGGTCTCGACCATCGGCTGTCCGAAGGTCTTGTGCAGGTGCTGCCCGGCGGCCCGCGCGATCTCGGGATAGAGCACCACGTTGAAATCGGCCTCGCCGAGGCGGCCGAGATCGGCGGGGGTCGCCCCGAGCGGCGCCACCACGTTCACGTCGATCCCGAGCCGGCCGAGCAGGCTCCTGATCTCGACGAGGTCGTCGCGGTGGCGGAAGCCGAGGGCGGTGGGACCGAGAATGTTGCAGAGCGGACGCCGCGTCTCGCGCGGCGCGGTGGGTTTCACCGGGACGGCCAGAGTGCGCACCAGCCGGTAGAAGGTCTCCGAGGCGCCCCAGTTCTCCTTCTTCTGGTAGGAAGGGAGATCGAGCGGGATGACCGGGATCGGCAGGGCGAGGGCCTTGGCGAGACCGCCCGGATCGTCCTGGATCAGTTCGGCGGTGCAGGACGCGCCAACGATCATCGCCTCCGGCCGGAACCGCTCGTAGGCAGCCTCCACCGCATTCTTGAAGATTGCGGCGGTGTCCGCGCCGAGGTCGCGGGCCTGGAAGGTGGTGTAGGTCACCGGCGGGCGCGCATCGCGCCTCTCGATCATGGTGAAGAGCAGGTCGGCATAGGTGTCGCCCTGGGGCGCATGCAGGACGTAGTGCAGTCCCCGCATGGCGGTGGCGACGCGCATGGCGCCGATATGGGGCGGCCCTTCATAGGTCCAGATCGTGAGCTGCATCGCGTCAGACCTCCAGCCGGGTGCGACGGACGAGGGGTCTGGCGAACAGTTCGGCGAGGTCGCCGGCCTGGTCGTAGCCCTGGATCGGGGTGAACAGCAGCTCGATCGACCATTTCGTCGCCAGCCCCTCCGCCTCCAGCGGGTTGGCGAGGCCGAGGCCGCACACCGTCAGGTCCGGCCGGGCCGCCCGGCACCGGTCCATCTGGGCATCGAGGTCCTGGCCCTCGACGATCGTCGTTCCGCGCGGGAGCAGCGCCAGTTCGTCGGCGAGATGGCCGCGATGCAGGTAGGGCGTGCCGATTTCGACGAGTTCGGCGCCGAGTTCCCGTGACAGGAAGCGCGCAAGCGGGATTTCCAGCTGCGAATCGGGGAAGAAGAACACGCGCCGGCGGGCGAGCATGGCCCTGTAGGGCGCCAGCGCCTGTTCTGCGCGGCGCGATCCCGCGGCGGTGGCCGCGGCGAATAGGTCGGGGGCCACGTCGAACGCGTCCGCCGCGGCCTTGAGCCATCCCGTGGTGCCTTCGGCGCCCAGGGGAAACGGGGCGGTGAGCCGTGTTGCGCCCCGCTCCTCCAGCGCCCGTGCCGTGTCGGCGAGGAAGGGCTGGGCCAGCAGCGCCAGAGTGTTCGGGCCCACCGGCGGCATCTCGCCGGCACGGCGCGCGGGCAGGAACCGCACGGGGGCGATGCCGAGTTCTGCGAAAATACGGGCGAACTGGTCTTCGACCACGTCGGCCAGCGCCCCGACCACGAGGAGCGAGGGGGCGGCATCTTTCGCCTCGGCCGGCATGGCGGGGACGAGAGAGGCGAGGCAGGCATCCTCGCCCTGCGTGAAGGTGGTCTCGATGCCGCTGCCCGAATAGCTCAACACCCGGACTTGGGGAGACAACTCGCGGGATAGGCGCTGCGCCGCGCGGCCGAGATCGAGCTTGATCACCTCCGACGGGCATGAGCCGACAAGGAACAGCAGCTTGATCTCGGGGCGGCGCTCAATCAGCCGACCCACCACGCGGTCGAGCTCGTCGTTCATGTCGGCGATGCCGGCGAGGTCGCGCTCATCGATGATGGCGGTGGCGAATCGCGGCTCGGCGAAGATCATTACCCCGGCGGCCGATTGGATGAGATGGGCGCAGGTGCGCGAGCCGACGACGAGGAAGAAGGCGTCCTGGATCTTGCGATGCAGCCAGACGATCCCGGTGAGGCCGCAGAATACCGCCCGCTGGCCGCGCTCCTGCCGGATCTCGACGCCGCAGGCGGGGTCGAAGTTGCCGAGCTTGGCATGGGCATTCATCGCGCGCCCTCCGGTGAGAGGACGAGGCGGGACGGGGCCTGGAGCCGGGCGGCGCGCAGCTTCAGCAGGAATTGCGCGGCGTTGACGGCGTAGGACGCATAGGCGGCGAGCGCCAGGAGCATCAGCCCCGCCGTCGTGAGGGCGCCCGTGACGAGCGCCACGAGATAGGCGCTGTGCAGGGCCAACACGAGCATGCTGACCATGTCTTCCCAGTAGAAGGCCGGGGCGAACAGGTAACGCCCGAAGACGTCCTTCTCCCAGATCGAGCCCGTGACCATGATCGCGTAGAGCAGCAAAGTCTTGGCGACGATGGAGACGTTGGCCATCTGCGCGCCCTCCCCCGTCGCCAGGGTGCGCAGGACGAGGCCGAGGCTGATCAGGAAAGCCAGGAACTGGAGGGGTGCGAGGATGCCCTGGACCAGGGTCCAGCGGGAGGCGTCGCGGCGGGCGCGCTCGGCCGGCGAGTAGAGAGGTCGAGTCGGCTGGCCCCCTCTTGCAGGCATCGGTTCCACCCTGTCCCGGCTTGGCCCCGCATGGTCGGGGCCCGTTGCCGAGGAGGGTATGAACCGGCGGAATAAGTGTCAAGCTGGCTTTACGTCATTTTAAATTTACAGCATTGATGCATAATAATGTGAGTTGCTGGATTGCCAAATGGGTTGTGAAGCGTATCGTTATCGACAAGGCCCGCTTGTCGCACTGCAAGCAGCGTCGGACGCTTTTTAAGTCGAAGACGTCAAGTTCGACAATCAAGATCGAGCTGGATCAAGAAGCCGTCATAAAACATTGGAGGACCCAATGGATGATGTCTGGCGGTTTCGCACGGCTTCCGGGATCGAGCCGGTTGCATTGGACGAGTGCGCCTCGTCGGAATTCGCATTATATCCTGGCGGGGCCAGGCAGGAGCGGAACTCCGCGTGGGACGTCGATCTCGCCAGCGTCATCGAGGCGGAGATCATCCCTCGCCTGATGCTCGCCCACCGGGCGGATTCCCGTGCCAACCGCCCGGGAATCCTGCCGAGCACGGAGCAGATCACGGATTTCGCCACGCTGGTCCTGTCACCGGACGGCGAGGATGTCGAAGACCGGATCGCGCGCCTCGTTGATGACGGGCTCGCCCTCGACAGCCTGCTCCTCGATCTCCTCGCCCCCACGGCCCGCCATCTCGGCCTGTTGTGGGAGGAAGACCTCTGCGACTTCGCCGAGCTCACCATCGCCATGGGCCGGCTCCAGCGCATCATGCACGAGCTCACCGCCCGGTTTCGCGACGAGCCGGCGCCGGACCCGCACGGCCGCAGCGTCTTCCTGATGGCCTGTCCCGGCGAGACGCACAGCTTCGGTCTCTCCCTCGTCGAACGCTTCTTCCGCGACGCCGGATGGGATGTGACCAGTGCGGCCCATTCCGCGCATTCCCAGGCGATCCGCGCCGCCAGCACGGGCTGGTTCGATGTGATCGGCGTATCGCTCGGCTGCGAAACCCTACTCCCAACCCTCACCCGGCTGGTGACCGAGCTTCGTCGCACCTCGCGCAATCCATCGGTCCGTGTCATGGTCGGCGGGCCGATCTTCATGAACCATCCCGAATATTCGGCACTCGTCGGCGCGGACGCGACGGCGGGTGATGCACGCCTTGCCATAACCATCGCCGAGAGCTTGCTTGATCCGCGGGCCAGACCCTGCTGAAAGACCGGCTCGACGTCGTCACATCGTGGTGATCCTTGACCAGTCTGGCACTTCCCGCCGCGGCGGAAACCTTCGCAGCGCTTCGTAAGGCACTCGGTCCCCTGGACGCGGAGTCGGCCGGGCTTCTCGTCGCGGCCGCGACGGATCTCGCTCTGGTGGTCGATGCGGACGGGATCATCCGCGATGCGGCCTTCGGCAACGCGGATTTCGCCGATGAAGGCTGTGAGACCTGGCTCGGCCAGCCCTGGATGGATACCGTCACGGTCGAGAGCCGGCCGAAGATCGCCGCCCTCCTGCGCGATGCCGCCCCGGGCGCCGTCACGCGCTGGCGGCAGGTGAACCATCCCTCCGCCACCGGCATCGACCTGCCAGTCCGCTATTCCGCCCTGCGCCTGGAGAATGGCGGTCCGATCATCGCCATCGGCCGCAATCTCCGCGCCATGGCCGTGCTCCAGCGAAAGCTCGCAGAGACCCAGCAGGCCCTGGAACGCGACTACCTGCGCCTGCGCGGCGCCGAGACCCGCTACCGCCTGCTGTTCCAGCTTGCCGGCGAGCCTGTCCTGGTGGTGGATGCCGCCACCCGCCGGGTCACCGAGGTGAACCCGGCCGCCGCCCGCCTCCTCGGCCGGGCGGAGAAGCGCATCATCGGACAGGACGTGGTCGACCTGTTCGATTCCGCCAGCACCCGCGAACTCGAATCGCTGTTCGCTGGCCTGCGCATCACCGGCCAGGCCGGCGATCTCGTCGCGCAGCTCGGCAACGGTCGCGGCGAGACCCGCGTCGCCGCTTCCCTGTTCCGCCAGGAGAACGCCACGAGCGCGCTCCTGCGCCTCTCCTCCGGTCCCGCCGAGGTGGCCGGACCGAGCCGTGCCGGCACCTCCGCCCTCGACGTGATCCAGAGCCTGCCCGAAGGTTTCGTCGTCACCGATCCGGCCCGCCGTATCCTCGCCGCCAACGCCGCCTTCCTCGATCTCGTGCAACTCGCCACCGAGGAACAGGTGCGCGGCGAACCCCTCGACCGCTGGCTCGGCCGAGAGGAGACCGAGGCCGCCGCCCTGTTCTCCACCCTTGGCCAGCATGGCTCGGTGCGCCATTTCGCGACGAGTCTCCGGGGCGAGTACGGTTCGGTGGAGGAGGTGGAAGTCGCCGCCGTCGCGGTGCCCGGCGCCGGGCAACCCTGCCTCGGCTTCACCATCCGTTCGACGCCGCGCCGCACCGCGACGGCTTTGGGTGGTCGGGAATTGCCACGCTCCGTCGAGCAGATGACCGAACTCGTGGGCCGGGTCTCGATGAAGAACCTCGTGCGCGAATCGACGGACCTGATCGAGCGCCTCTGCATCGAGGCGGCCCTGCGCATTACCCGCGACAACCGGGCCTCGGCCGCCGAGATGCTGGGGCTCAGCCGGCAGGGCCTCTACGCCAAGCTGCGCCGTTATGGCATCGGCGATCTCGATGCGCCGGAGCCTGCCGACGAACAATAGTTCAGGCCTGTCTTCCGGCAGGCCAAATGTCGCACAAGATTGACATTTTATGTGTCAATCTTCCTTGACACTTCCGACGTTCGGCTCCTAGCTTCGGGGCATGGCAACGTCGGCGTCCACCCCTCCCGCCGCTTCCGTCGGCATCCCCGCTCCCGCCACCCTGGTCGAGCTTCTGAAGCCGATCACCTGGTTCGCACCGATGTGGGCCTTCGCTTGCGGCGTGGTCTCGTCGGGTATGGCGGCCGAGGGGCGCTGGCCGCTGATCCTCGCCGGGATCGTGCTCGCCGGCCCCCTGGTGTGCGCGACCTCGCAGGCGGTCAACGATTGGTACGACCGCCATGTGGACGCGATCAACGAGCCGCTGCGCCCGATCCCGTCCGGCCGGATGCCCGGCCGCTGGGGCCTCTACGTCGCGCTGGCCTGGACCGCCCTCTCCCTCGCCGTCGCGGCTTCGCTCGGGGTTTGGATCCTCAGCGCCGCGCTGTTCGGTCTCGTCCTCGCCTGGATCTACAGCGCGCCGCCCCTGAGGCTGAAGCAGAACGGCTGGTGGGGTAACGCGGCAGTGGGGCTCTGCTACGAGGGCCTGCCCTGGTTCACAGGTGCCGCCGTGATGGCCGGCGCCCTGCCCGACCACCGCGTTCTCACGGTGGCCCTCCTCTATTCGGTGGGTGCCCACGGCATCATGACCCTCAACGACTTCAAGTCGGTGGAAGGGGATGCGCGCATGAATCTCCGCTCGCTGCCGGTCCAGCTCGGGACCGACCGGGCCGCGCGCCTCGCCTGCCTCGTCATGGCCCTGCCACAGCTGGCGGTGATCCTCCTCCTCTCGGCCTGGTGGAACTGCGCGGGGCACGCGGCCCTCGTCACGGGGCTGCTCGTGGCGCAACTCGCGCTGATGTCCCGCCTGCTCCGGAGCCCGCGCGAGCGGGCAGCCTGGTACAACGGCACCGGCACCACCCTCTACGTGCTCGGCATGCTGGTGGCGGCTTTCGCCCTCAGGGCCCTCGCGCAGCAGGGAGCCGCGTGATGGCGCCGATTATGGGCTGGCTCGCCATCGTCCGCCTTGGCCTCGTCCAGACCGCTTTGGGTGCCGTGGTCGTTCTCATGACCTCGACCCTCAACCGGGTCATGGTCGTAGAGCTCGCTTTGCCGGCGATGATCCCCGGCGCCCTCGTCACCCTCCACTACGCCGTGCAGGTCCTGCGCCCGCGCTGGGGCTACGGCTCGGATGTGGGCGGGCGGCGCACGCCCTGGATCGTCGGCGGCATGGCCGCGCTCTGCCTCGGCGGATTCGGTGCGGCGGCGGCGACCGCCCTCATGGAAACGCAGCTTTCCACCGGCATCGCCCTCGCCATCCTGTCCTTCCTCTTGGTGGGGATGGGCGCGGGCGCGGCGGGGACCTCTCTCCTCGTTCTCCTGGCGGGCGGCGTCGATGCGCGCCGCAGGGGGGCTGCCGCCACCATCGTCTGGGTGATGATGATCGCCGGCTTCGCCATCACCGCGCCGATCGCCGGACATTTCCTCGATCCGTTCTCCGGTGTCCGGCTGGTGATGGTCTCCGCCACGGTGTCGCTTGCCGCCTTCGCCCTCGCCTGTCTCGCAATCCGTGGAATCGAGCCGCGCCGCGCGGCGGCCGCACCGTCCGATGCCGGCGGGAAGCGGCCGTTCCGCGAGGTCTTGGCCCGGGTCTGGTCGGAGCCGGCCTCGCGCCGCTTCACCATTTTCATCTTCGTGGCGATGCTCGCCTACAGCGCGCAGGAGCTCATCCTCGAACCCTTCGCCGGCCTCGTCTTCGCGATGACGCCGGGGGCCACCACCAAGCTGTCCGGTCTCCAGCATGGCGGCGTGCTCGCCGGCATGCTCACCGTCGCCGGCCTCACCATGGGAATCGGCGGTCCCTATCTCGGCTCGCTGAAAGTATGGACCGCCACCGGCTGCGCCGGCTCGGCGCTGGCTCTGGCCGGAATCGCCGTCGGTGGCCTCGTCGGCCCGGATTTCCCCCTGCGCGCCGCCGTCTTCGCTCTTGGCCTGTTCAACGGGATGTTCGCCGTGGCCGCCATCGGCTCGATGATGGGTCTGGCGGGTGCCGGTGGCGAGGCCGAGCGCGGCACCCGAATGGGCGTCTGGGGCGCGGCCCAGGGCGTCGCCTTCGGGGCCGGAGGCTTCCTCGGGACCATGGCGGTGGATCTCGCCCGCCTCGTCAGCCCCGAAGCGGTCCTTGCCTATGCTGCCGTCTTCCTGGCCGAGGCCGCCCTGTTTCTGGTCGGCGCCGCCCTGGCCATGCGGATCGAGCATGCCGCTGCGACGCAATTGCGCCGCCCTGCCCGCCTCGCCGAGCCCGTGCTGCAGCCCCGATTGTCGTTGAGGTGAGACCCATGCCGGAATTGGAGACCTTCGACGTCGTGGTGGTGGGAGGCGGCCCGGCCGGGGCCACCGCCGCCACCGATCTCGCCCGGATGGGGCGGCGGGTGCTGCTCCTCGACAAGCCGGGGCGGATCAAGCCCTGCGGCGGCGCGATCCCGCCGCGCCTGATCCGTGATTTCGCCATTCCCGACGCGCTGCTCGTCGCCCGCGTCCGCTCGGCCCGCATGATCTCACCCGCCGACAAGCGGGTGGACATGCCCATCGGCGACGGCTTCGTCGGCATGGTCGACCGGGAGCATTTCGACCCCTGGCTGCGCGACCGCGCGGCCCTGGCTGGGGCCGACCACCGCCCGGGCAGCTTCACCCGCATCATCCGCGACGCGGAAGGCGGGGCGGTGGTGCATTACCGCTCGGGCGATGCGGAGTACCGGGTTCGCACCCGCCTCGTCATCGGCGCGGACGGCGCGAGTTCGGTGGTCGGGCGGGCCGAGATTCCCGGCCACGCGGCGATGAAACAGGTCTTCGCCTATCACGAGATCGTCCGGTCGCCGGCGGATGGGAGCGGCGATGTCGAGGGGACGCGCTGCGACGTCTACTACCAGGGCAAGCTCTCGCCGGATTTCTACGCCTGGGTCTTCCCCCATGGCGACACGATCAGCATCGGCACCGGCAGCGCTCGCAAGGGGTTCTCCCTGCGCGGGGCGATCCGGTCCCTGCGCGCCTCCACGGGCCTCGATGCCGGCGAGACCCTGCGCCGCGAGGGCGCGCCGCTGCCGCTGAAGCCGCTCAGGCGCTGGGACAATGGCCGGGACGTGCTGCTCACCGGGGATGCCGCCGGCATCGTCGCCCCGGCTTCGGGCGAGGGCATCTACTACGCCATGCTCGGCGGCCGGCTCGCGGCGGAGGCGGCCGACACCTTCCTCGCCACCGGCAAGGCCGCATCCCTGGCCCTTGCCCGGCGTCGCTTCATGCGCCTGCACGGCCGCGTCTTTCTGATCCTGCGCATGATGCAATGGGTCTGGTACCGCAACGATTCCCTGCGGGAGCGCTTCGTCTCGATCTGCAAGGACAAGGACGTCCAGCAGCTGACCTGGGATTCCTACATGAACAAGGAGCTGGTCCGGGCAAAGCCCGCCGCCCATGCGCGGATCTTCTTCAAGGATCTGGCGCACCTGTTCCGCTGGGTCTCGCCGTGATCGGCGGTTACGAGACCGGCCCGGTCGTGGCTTCGGCGGCCGCCGCCCTCGTCACCGCCCTCGCCGGTGGTCTCCTGACGACGACCGGCCCCTGGTATCAAACCCTGCGGCGTCCCTCGTGGAAGCCGCCGGACTGGGCCTTCGGCCCGGTTTGGACAACGATCTTCACCCTCATGGCGATCTCCGCCGTGATGGCCTGGCACGCGGATGCCGGAACCTCGGCGCGCACCGCGCTACTGGTCGCCTACGGCGTCAACCTCTGTCTCAACATCGCCTGGAGCGGCATCTTCTTCCGCCTACGCCGGCCGGACTGGGCCTATCTCGAAGTCATCGCCCTCTGGCTCTCCATCGTGGCGCTGATCGCGGTGACGGCCCAGGCCTCGGGGATCGCGGCGTTGCTGCTCGCGCCCTACCTCGCATGGGTCAGCGTCGCGACACTTCTCAACCGGGCGATCGTGTGGCTGAACGGGCCGTTTGGCCGGGCCGTACCGGTCCGCGATGTCGGAAGCCGGGTATGATTCCGGATGTGGCGACCCTGGCGTCGCTCTTCGCCTCCGGGCGGATCATCGACGTAATCCTCGGTCTCGTGGCCCTGGAGGCCGCCGCCCTCGTGGCATGGCGCCTTTATGGGCGAGATCGCCCGCTCCTTCCGCCCCTTTTCTGCAATCTCGCCTCGGGCGCGGCGCTGATGCTGGCGATCCGCGCCGCGCTGATCGGCTCGGATTGGACGGTGGTTGCGCTCTGCCTCATCGCCTCGCTGATGGCGCATCTAGGGGAGGTCGCGTTGCGCATGTTTGGGGGGTCGCATGACGCATCCGATCCGGTCGTGCCCGACCTTCGCCGACCGGGCAGAACGGTCACGAGGCGTGCCTGAATTGCTGCTGTCCAACCTTCGGCTTCATGAGTGGAGAACCGGCTTCATGCGTCGCATATCTGCCCTCCTGCTCGGTTCGGCCGGCCTCATCGCCGCCGCGACCTGTGCCTCGGCCCAAGATGCTGAACAGATCAAGCGGGGCGAATACTTGACGACGGCGGGCGATTGCGTCGCCTGCCATTCGGCACCGGGCGGCAGGCCCTTTGCCGGGAACTATGTCCTCAACACGCCGATCGGGAAGATCCGCACGCCGAACCTCACACCGGACGACGAGACCGGGCTCGGCAAATGGACCGCCGACGACTTCTACCGCGCCCTGCACGAAGGCATCGACAACGAGGGCAGCTACCTCTATCCGGCCTTCCCCTTCGCCTGGTACACCAAAGTCACGCGCGACGATTCCGATGCGATCTTTGCTTATCTGCGCTCCCTCAAGCCAGTGAAGGAGCCCCGCAAACCTTCCGAGATCCCCTTCCCCTTCAATATTCGCAGCGCGCTCATCACCTGGCGCACCGCGTTCTTCACCGCGGGCGAGTTCAAGCAGGATCCAAACGCCAGCGCCGAGGTCAATCGCGGCGGCTACCTCGTGGAGGGCCTCGGCCATTGCGGCATGTGCCACAACGCCAACAAGATCGTCGGAAACAGCGGGTTGGCGGGCAAACTCGGTGGCGGGGTCATCGACGGCTGGTACGCGCCCAACATCACCCCCGACGACCACACCGGGATCGGCTCCTGGACCGACGATCAGGTGGTCGAATACCTCAAAACCGGCACGGCTCCGGGCAACCGGCCGGGCGTCGCCGCCGGGCCGATGCGTCAGACCATCGAGGAATCCCTCTCCAGGCTGACCGATGCCGACCTGAAGGCGATGGTCGCCTACCTGCGCACGCAGAAAGCCAAAGAGAGCTATAAAATCAAGGACATCCAGGCCTTCAACCAGGCCGATGCGCCGGGTGCTGCGACCTATCTCAGCTATTGCTCCTCCTGCCACAAGCCGGACGGCCAGGGCGTCGAGGGGGCGATCCCGGCGCTCGCCGGCAATACCTCGGTGCAGTCGGAAGGCCCCGAGACGGTGATCCGCATCATCCTCGGCGGCCTCGCTGCCCAGAACGGCTACGCGCCGATGCCTGCAGTGGGGGCCGGCATGACCGACCGAGAGGTCGCCGACGTCACGGACTACATCCGCAACGCGTGGGGCAACAACGCCCCCGTCATCGCCGAGCGCGGCATCGTCACAACCGCCCGGACCGCCACTCAGACCATGCTCGCCGGAACGGCGCCCTGCGCGGAGATCGCGCAACCAGAGGTCGCAAAGGCCATCGCCGATGCGGGGAGTGCTGAGAGCCTCAAAGGCTTGGCGCCGGACAACTTCGTGCCGGTCATCGACTCTCTGCTACCCAAGGTAAAGGCAGCCGCCGGAGGGGCCAAGGACGACGACATCGTCAATGGGCTGACGACAGTATTCTGCCAGACTGCGCGCCATGATCCGGCCTACGGCAAGATCGGCTGGCACGCGGTCATCGGCAGCTTTTCCAGCGTCGTATACAGTCAGATCAGGAATCCCGAGAAACGTGTCGCCTTGCCGGCCCCCGCTGGTGTTGCGCCGACGCCGTGATTCAGCGCTAACGACGTCGCGGACATCAATACCTGCGAGCGCTGCAAACGCGAAGCCGATGATTTTGATCTCACATTGAAAAGCGGTATCGCAGCAAGAGTACAAATAAATATTTCCGTCTATGAAAGTAACGATCGCTACTTTAATTTGTATGTATTTCGCGAGAGAATTGCCCCTTTATCTATATGTGACCTTTAGGTGACATCCGCAGATGCGATGACGATACGTGGGGAATGAGATCCGGTGCTGGTGCGTCGATGAAGGAGAGCTGGCTCGAACGCAGCGCTCTTCCCATCACGCTCGAAGAAGAGGCACTGGATGATTCACGGTACCCGTCACGCGACATACACGCTCGGTCTCACCCTGTGCGTCGGCCTCGGCCTGACCACCCTGGCTTCAAGGCCGGTCCAGGCCGGTTCTGCGGCGCAACCGGGACAGACGGTCGGTCTCCCCGTTGGCGCCCAGCTTCCCGTCGGCCTCTACTTCGTGAACACGTCGAGCTTTGGTGTCCGCGATACCCGGCCGCTTGATTCCGAATCTAATATCAACCTGCCCACCTTCCTTTGGGCGACGCCCTGGAACCTGCTGGGCGCGCGCCTCAACCTGGCGGCGATCCAGCCGGTCGTAGCGTCGAGTCCGCGAGGCGCAGCCTATCAGAGCGGCATCGGCCAACCACTGCTCGCTGCCCAACTTGCTTGGAACCTCGGCAACGATTTCGGCGTCAGTTATCTCTTCGGTGGATACCTGCCGATCGAGACGGAGTTCCTCACCCGGAATGCGTCCCTCAGCCACCGCTTCGCTGCGAGCTATACGGGTAACGGACTGAACCTGACCGCTAATCTGCTCTACGGAGTTTTCGTCGATCCGGTGACCGCCCAAGGTGTGGTCTATCCCGACTATCTCAACCTCGACCTCACTGCGACCAAGAAATTCGGTAAGTGGGAGGTCGGCCCGGTAGCCTTCGCCTCCACTGACATGCCCACCCGATTTCCCGGGTATCGCCGCCAGGGACAGATCGCCGTCGGCGGCCTCGTCGGCTACAATTTCGGGCCTGCGAACCTCCAGGCCTATGTCACGCGGGATGTGGTGGAGCGCAATTACGGTGGTCAAGAAACGCGCGGTTGGCTGCGGCTCATCGTGCCGATCTACAAGGAGAGCACCAATTCGGCGGCTCCCTCGATCCCGCTGAGCGGGCGGCAATCTCTGCACTAGGGATTCCTCATAAAGCGTTCAAGCGAAAGGCCGACTCCAGCACGCTCCAGGCTCCGGTATCGATAAGGAGCGTGTTGCCGGTTTGAAGTCGGCATCCCCTGCTGGCGTCCATGCCTTCGAAGGCGGTCGTGACAAGGGGCCGTCGAGGAGGTGTCCTGCGAAGTTGGGACAGGTTAGCTGATACAGGGGCACCGCCACGATGCGGACGCGCTTGCCCCCAGGTTCGACGTAGCCAACGCCATAAGGCGCAGCCCAGATCACCTCCACAGCCAAAGGTCCTCATTCCCAATGTTATGCATATAGATGCGCTCATCCGCGGCGAGAGCCTGCCGGTTCGGGTCGAACGTTGCAATAAGGCCTGCCATGAACGCCATACGTGGCTATATGCCAATTTTTAGACTTGAGATAGTCATTGTATCCCAAGATTAATTAGCCATAAAGTGATATTTCAAATAGGAGCTATCGTCGGATAGTGCTACTTTGAGCCGAAACAGAATGGCAGAACGTCATCTGATAGAATATATATTATTAATACACTGGAGTACGACGTATTTACACTAGCAAATGCTTTGCTCTGTTACTGTTTCGAAGCATGTGTGTCCGGACGGGCGGGCATCGCCGTTCGGGCAGGTCGGCGTAAGGGAATTTCCTCTCTTTTGCGTGAAGTACAAGGCGGTGCACCTTCGGGACAGGGCTGGGATTTACCGTAAACCGCCCATTAATCCGACTCGTCGAAACCTAGCGATCGTTGGGGCCGGGGCGACATGCGCTGGTCTCCGCGCGTGGTTTGTAAGGGTAACGGTGTATGCGTAGCGTTCACACGGCGATCGACAACGTGGTTCCCTTCCGACGTCCCGGCAGGCCCCAGCCCCAGGCTCCCGTCGTATCGCCCTCCCTAGCCGCGAGGCGGGTCGATCAGCGCGCGCTGATGGATGCGGTCTATGCCAGCGGAACGCTCGCGGTTGCGGCGGGTGATCGTGAGACTAAGCTGATCGCCGCCCGCCTGCAGGTCTACGGCTTCCTCACCGTCGAGGAATTGAGCGAAGAAGGGGCGTTGCGGCGCCTGCGTCCGTCCGAGGCTATCCGCGCCCAAGCCGACCGCCCCTGGCGCCTCTCAAAAGCAGCCTACGGCTCCGGCCTGTCTGTCACTGTCCCAGCCGCCGACGATTTCCTGTTCGACTCTTCCGCCGGCGCCTCAGCCTGATCCTTCCGTAAGAAGCACCTGCTGTCCTTGCTCATCGACGGCAGGCTCCGGAGGGAGCGGCTCTCCGGTGACAATGTGAATGGCGGCGGCGAGACAGCTAATTTCTTCGTCGCCGAAGATGCATCCCTGAACACCACCGGGGTAGATGTCCCGAGGTGCAGCTCTCCGCTCTTGATAGTCAGCGTCTGCTTATACCCACGACGTTTTTCTTCACGAGCGACGACGTCAACCACCCGGCTCGACCATCGGCAGGTGGGTTCCTATGGCTAACCGGGAAATCTGACTGGGCCGAAGCATCGAGCCGAGCATCATCGAGCAAATCCACCGCACCGGCGTAAGGCCTGCTGTGGCGCACCTATACTTTGCTCGGCAGCGACCCAGGGGGGATGCCTCAGCGGTCGCGCTTATTTACCACCGCGCAGCCGGTCATTGGTCCACGGCTCCCGTTTATGACAGAGCACGTGACGAGAGATGTCGCCGCATCGGCATGGCTGTGGCGGGAGATGACCGCCTGCTCGCGGGCGCGGCGAGCTGCGGCTACGATCAGGTCTGATGCAATCCCGGTAGCGATCCGCCCGGCCCGGCCGAACAGGTCATAGTAGTCATCGCTCGGCGTCTCCCCCTTGAATTGGACTCCGACAGCGGACGGGTCACCGCAGGCGAGTGTCAGCGTCATCCCGTTGGTGACCGACATTTCCGCGAAATCAACGGTGCGGTTGACGAGCGTGGCCTTCGTCTCAGCCACGACGCTGTCGATGAGATCCCCGCACGGATCTGCCTGGGCCGAACTGCTGAAGAATGACACGAGGGCGGCGGTCAGAATCATGAAGCGCATGGGAGTTAAACTAGGAGCGCTGCTCATCCCGTCGAGGAGGGAGTCGGATAACATTATTAGCTCCTATTGAACGTTCATTCATTGACGTTTGAATGAACGTTCAATAGATTTGCGGAGAGACGGGAGGCCGCGATGGGCGATCTAGGTTGGTACGATGATGTGGATGCGCCTCGCGATGGGATCTCCCAGCGCATTGTGGTCTCGGCCCGCTCCGCTTGCCGGATGTCCAATCTTCTGCCGGGGCTCTTGATTCTCGTCGGTTGGCTCGCTTTAATTGGCTGGACGGGTGCAGGATCGGATGGGTGGCAGGCGCGGGTCTGCGCCGACCTTGGTGGACATGCGTACTCCTGCGGATCGATCAATGCTCAAGGTGTGGGCATCGTCGCGAACACGGGGGCCGCATCATGAGCGCCGGCGTCCTCACTGAGCCTCGAAGCAGCCAGTCGACCCGCCGCCAGGACATCCTCGATGCCGCCGAGATTTGCTTCGTCCGCAATGGCTTCCACCGCACAACGATGCAGGATCTCGCCCGTCAAGCCGGGATGACCGCAGGCAACATCTACCATTACTTCAAGTCGAAGGAGGCCGTTGTCTTAGGCCTCGCGGAGCGTGAGCGCGGGCATGGTATGACCCTCGTCGAAGAGATGGAGCGGGCCGGCGATCGCCGTGGGGCCCTAATGGGCATCCTCGAACGCTACTTCGCCCGGGCGACCCGCGAGAGCGCGGTCCTGCGCGTCGATCTCTGGTCCGAGGCCACTCGCAACCCCGACATTGCCGGCATGGTCGAGCGAGGCGAGACCGAGGCCCGCCTTTGGTTTGTCGAGACTCTTTCGTCTCTGGCAACCTCACCGGCCTGCGATGCCGCCATTCTCTACGACAAAACGCTGAACCCGCTGATGAAGGGCATTCTCGTGAACCTGGCGCTCTGGCCAGCCTTCAATCCAGCCCCCGCCGCGGCGCATTTGTGCGCCCTGATCGAGGCGGGACTGGACGGACGGCTGCCGACGGCGGCGCAGGAGGCTGAGGCCGGCGCGCTTCCCGTCTCGCTCGGTTTTCCGTCCCACTCTCTCTTGGAGGGTAGCCGATGAGTTCCGTCCTCAAGGTCGTTCGTCCCTTCGTTCTCATTCTTGGCCTACCGTCGGGTTCGGCCTTCGCTGAGGTCGCGCTGGCTCCAAACAAGCCGGCGCCGGCGGTGAGCACTGTCGAGGCGGCACGCCGCGAAATCGTCGAGCAGGTCGTCGTTACCGGATCTCTGGTTCCCCGTGACGAAATCCTGGTAACGCCCGAAATCGAGGGCTATCGGGTCACCGAAGTGCTGGTCGAGGAGGGCATGCGCGTAGAGCGAGGCCAGATCCTGGCGCGGCTCTCGCGCGATCTCATCGACCAGCAGATCGCTCAGCAGGACGCCCTGGTCAGCAAGGCGTCGGCCACCGTGCCGCAAGCACAGAGCAATATCGAGCAGGCGGAGGCCGCCGAGATGGAAGCGCGCCTTGCCTTCGAGCGAGCTAAGCAACTCATGAGTAGCGGCAACGGCACAGCGGCGATCATGGAGGGGCGCACTGCGTCCTTGCGTCAAACGGAGGGCAAGCTCGCCTTCGCGCGCAATGGTCTTGTCATCGCAAGGGCGGAACTCGCTCAGGCGCGGGCTCTGCGCGACGAACTCTCATTGCGCCTCGCCCGCACCGAGATCCGCGCGCCGGAAGCCGGTATCGTAAACCGCCGTACGGCCCGCGTCGGTATGGCAGCCTCCTCCTCTTCTGAGCCGTTGTTCAGGCTCATCGCCCGAGGCGAGATTGAGCTCGAAGGCGAGGTCATTGAGACCAAGCTGCCACTGTTGCGGGAGGGGGCACCCGCCTCGATGGAGCTTACCACTGGCGAGCGCGTGCGAGGGAGCGTGCGCGCCGTCTACCCGGAGGTCGATAAGGCAACCCGCCTCGGCAAGGTCCGCGTCCGGCTCGATCCCGATCCGCGCCTGCGTATTGGCACCTTTGCCCGAGGGGCCATTGAGGTCGCACGAACCCGTGGCATCACCGTGCCCCAGGCCTCCATTCTGTATGGCGGGCCGCAACGCAGTAGCGTCCTCATAGTCGCCGATGGCCTCGTGGAGGCGCGGACCGTGCGCACCGGCATCTCAGACGATGACGATATCGAAATCCGCTCAGGCCTCAACCAAGGCGAGGCCGTGGTCGCGCGCTCTGGAAGCTTCCTGCGTAACGGCGACCGGGTCCGCGCCATCCCGGTTGCCGTTACGCCCGCTCCCGCCGTCGCGAACGGCCCGTCCCCGCGCGAAACCGCTGAAGCCGGCATTCCCTGAAACAGCGCCCGGAACAGCCGGGCTCTGTTGTTTCCATCTCGCGAACACGGTTTGTGCCGATGCGCCTCAACGTCTCCGCCTGGGCGATCCGCAAGCCGATCGGCCCACTGGTTCTGTTCCTCGTCCTGATCGTTCTCGGCCTCGTCAGCTTTCGTGGGCTTCCAGTCACGCGCATGCCGAATATCGACGTGCCCATCGTCTCGGTGGCGATCACGCAGGCCGGCGCTGCCCCATCCGAGCTCCAGACCCAGGTGACGAAATGGGTCGAGGATTCAATAGCCGGCGTACGCGGCGTGAAGCACATCACCTCGGCGATCACAGAGGGATCCTCCGTCACGACGGTAGAATTTCGTCTTGAGGTGAACACTGACCGCGCGGTCAACGACGTAAAGGATGCAATCTCGAAGATCCGCATCAACCTGCCACGCACCATCGACGAACCGGTGATCAGCCGTGTCGAGATCGCAGGCCTGCCGATTCTGATCTACGGCGTGAAGGCCCCGGCGATGACACCTGCCGACCTCTCCTGGCTGGTGGAGGACAAGATCGCCCGCTCGCTCCAGGGGGTGAAGGGCGTCGGTGGGGTCGAGCGTGTCGGCGGCGTCGCGCGCGAGATCCGCGTCGTGCTCCAGCCCGACCGCCTGCTGGCGCTCGGCATCACCGCTGCGGATGTTAATCGGCAGTTACGCTTGACCTCAGCTGACATGGCGGGCGGACGTGGCGAGGTCGGTGGTCGCGAACAATCGATTCGGACGCTTGCCGCCTCTCGGACGGTACGTGACCTCAAGGCTACGTCCATCGTCCTACCGGGGGGACGCAAGGTTCGTCTCGACGATCTCGCTGTGGTGCAGGACGCCATCGAGGAGCCGCGCACCTTCGCCCGTTTCAATGGCGAGCCGGTCGTCGCCTTCGCGGTCTCGCGCGGCTCGGGCGCCAGTGATGCCGAGGTGGCGACAGCCGTCGAGAAGCGCATCGACGAGTTCCGCAAAACCTATCCCGACGTGGCTTTCGACGTCATCGATTCATCGGTTTCGGCCACGATCGGAAGCTACGATTCGGCGATGCTCACCCTGATCGAGGGCGCTGTTCTCGCTGTCATCGTGGTTTTCCTGTTCTTGCGGGACTGGCGCGCGACCTTGATCGCGGCGGTCGCCCTACCGCTCTCCGTCTTCCCGACCTTCTGGGCGATGGATGCGCTGGGTTTTACCCTCAACGGCATCAGCCTGCTCGCCATCACCCTCGTCACCGGCATTCTGGTGGATGACGCCATCGTCGAGATCGAGAACATCGTCCGGCACATGCGGATGGGGAAGTCAGCATACCGGGCGGCGATCGAGGGCGCCGACGAGATCGGTCTCGCCGTCATTGCCATTACCGCCACGTTGATCGCGGTGTTCGCGCCGGTCTCGTTCATGGGCGGTATCGCAGGCCGCTACTTCATGCAGTTCGGGCTCACCATCGCCGTCTCGGTGTTCATGTCGCTGCTCGTGGCGCGGCTGATCACGCCGATGCTCGCTGCCTATTTCCTACGCGACCACGGCCATCACCACGACGAACGTGAGGGATGGGTGATGCGCACCTATGGCCGGTTGGTGGGCTGGTCCGTGCGCCACCGCGTCATCACCCTCATCGTCGGCCTCGTGCTGTTTGCCGGTTCGCTCGCCTCCACCGGGTTGCTGCCCTCCGGCTTCGTGCCGAAGCAGGACAATGCCCGCACGCTGTTCATGGTGGAACTCGCGCCTGGCGCGAAGCTCGTAGACACCGTAGCTGTCGCTGACCGAGTGGTCGAACGCATCCGTTCCCTGCCGGAAGTCACCTCGGTCTTCGTCGATGGCGGTCGTCAGGTGGGGGGCAAGAAGGAGACCCGGCTCGCCACCCTCATCGTCAACCTGACTCCGAAGAACGCGCGCTCGAAGAAGCAGGCGGCGGTAGAGACCGACATCGCCGCGTTGCTGGCGGAGGAACCGGACATCCGCTCCTGGTCCCTGCGCGATTCCGGCCAGCGCGACCTCGCCCTTGTGGTTGGAGGGCCGGATGCCGAGATCGTCGCCGAAGTGGCGGCAAGGCTGCAGCGCGACATGGCGGCGATCCCACACCTCGTCTCCGTGATGTCGACCGCACCGCTCAACCGCACGGAAGTGCGCATCCGCCCGAAAGAGGGGGCCGCCGCCGATCTCGGCGTCTCCACAGAAACCATCGCCGAGACCGTACGAGTCGGGACGATCGGCGATATCGGCCTGAACCTGGCCAAGTTCAACGCCGTCGACCGCCAGATTCCGATCCGCGTTCAATTGCCCGAGGCGGCGCGCGGCGCGATTTCGCGGTTGGAGAACCTCAAGGTCCCAGCAAAGAACGGCGGCGCCGTGCCTCTCGCCGCTGTGGCTGATATCGAGCTCGACCAGGGACCGGGCGCCATCGAGCGCTATGACCGCGTAATCCGCGTGGCGGTCGAGGCCAACATGGAAGGGTCCGACGCGTTGGGCTCGCTCATCGCTCAAGCCCTGGAAACACCCACCGCGAAGTCGCTGCCGCCTGGCGTCACCATTCGCCAGACCGGCGACGCCGAGATCATGGGCGAGGTCTTCTCCGGCTTCCTGCTGGCGATGGGGGCCGGGATCATGATGGTATACGCCGTTCTCGTTCTCTTGTTCGGTTCGTTTCTTCAGCCACTGACGATCCTGTTCTCGCTGCCGCTTTCCATCGGTGGCGCGATCCTCGGCCTCCTCATCCTCAACATGCCGATATCGATGCCCGTGGTCATCGGTATCCTGATGCTGATGGGGCTGGTCACGAAGAACGCGATCATGCTGGTGGATTTCGCCGTGGAGGAGATGGCGCGCGGCGTCGACCGCGTCACCGCCATCGTCGATGCCGGCCGCAAGCGGGCGCGCCCTATCGTGATGACAACCATCGCCATGGCCGCCGGCATGGTGCCCTCGGCGATGGCGTTGGGTGTCGGTGGCGAGTTCCGCGCACCCATGGCGGTGGCGGTGATCTCCGGCCTCATCGTCTCCACCCTGCTCTCACTGGTCTTCGTGCCGGCCGTGTTCCTTTTGATGGACAGCCTCGGTGCCCTGCTCTGGCGTCTGTTCGGCCGCTTCGTTGGCGCCCGCGACGAGGCGCCGATTTCCGACGCGATGGCTGGCTCCGCCCGCTGACAGTCCGTCGGCATGCGAGCATCGGTACCAGGAACTTTCCCGATCGACCGGTCGGGAGAGAGCGCTCACCTGCGGAATGCGGGACATTTGGAAGCACATTTCGCGAGCCCTCACCTATAGTTTCGCCTGTCGACAAGTCTATCGGCTCGCTGCCGACGCGAGGGCGCAATGAAGATCCGTCACCCCAAACATAATCGTTGCCTTCACCATGCATGTCTCGCCGATCTCGGCGGCACTCATCATGGGACGATTCTGACGAATGGGGTTGATGGTCATGGGTTATCACGACGCGAGAATTGAAGCGGCTAGCTCCGCGAGCGCCTGGGCTTTTGCAGGCGCTATCGCGCCGAAGCATGTTCGCCGCACCTATGGCAGGGCAGCCGTGGCTGCTGCCATCGAGAACGGACTGATGCCCGAGGAGCTGTCCGAAGTGCTGGCTGGCCGCCGCGTCGTCGAGGCCTTTCCGGTCGATGGCGGAGAGAGCGTCTCCGACTACGCCCATCGGGCGGTGGCCGAGATGATGGTCGCCTATCTCAGTTACGCCCCGGCCTGACCCGCCGACTGCCTCCCCAGACATTCCATCGATCCATGAAGGCGGGCTGCTCGCAGCCCCGGAGACGACCATGACCGACGACCTGCTGTCCCGACGCCGCCTGCTGAGAGCGGGCGCCACCGTCGCGGCCGCCCTGCCCCTCGGCCTTACCGCGACGGCGGGGCGTGCCTGGGTTCCGGGCCCTGCTGTGCCCTTCGATCCCGGTCCCCTGTGCGCGCCGGCAGTGGCCACTGAGCCTTGGAGCGGCCCGCTGCGGCCTGTGAAGCTCGCCTGGAACGCCAATGCCATCTGCACCGCCGCGGCCCCCGTCGCCAAGGAGCGGGGCATCTTCGCGGCCTACGGGCTCGCCGTGGAATTCATCAATTTCGGCGGCTCTACGGAGGCCCTGCTGGAGGCCATCGCCACCGGCAAGGCCGATGCCGGCATCGGTATGGCCCTGCGCTGGCTGAAGCCCCTCGAACAGGGATTCGACGTCAAGATCACCGCCGGCCTCCATGGAGGTTGCCTCAGGCTGCTCGGCGCAAAATCCGCAGGCATCAGCGACATTGCCTCTCTGAAAGGCAAGACCATCGCGATCAGCGACCATGCGAGCCCGGCCAAGAACTTCTTCGCCCTGCTCCTGTCGGATGCCGGTATCGATCCCGACAGGGAGATGGAATGGCGGCAATACCCAGCCGATCTTCTCAACCTCGCCGTGGAGAAGGGCGAGGCCCAGGCCCTGGCCGATGCCGACCCGCGCACCTGGATCTGGCTGAAGGACCCGCGCTTCACCGAAGTGGCCACCAACCTGACAGGCAGCTTCGCCACGCGCTCCTGCTGCGTGGTGGCCCTGCGCGGCAGCCTGATCCGTAACGACCGGGCGGTCGCCTCCGCCCTCACCCGCGCCATCCTCGAGGGTGGTCACCGCGTCGCCACCGATCCGCTGGATGCCGCCGGCATCTTCTCGAATTACGGTGGCAAAGGCTCGGTGAAGGATCTGGCCGCGATGCTGCGCAGCCATACGCACGATCACCGGCCGGTGGGCGTCACCCTCAAGCAGGAGATCGCCCTCTACGGCGACGAACTGAAGCGCGTGAACGTGATCCGCCGGTCCACCGACACGGCGAAATTCGCCGACCGGGTCTATGCCGACGTCCTGAGCTGAGGGGCATCCATGTCGAGTTCATTGACGGGGGCGTTCGGCGGAGGCTTCCGCCGGGCCGCCGAAGCGGATGCGGATGCCACGGTATCGAGTCGCTCCGCATGGCGAACTCGTCTCGCTGCCCTGTGGTGGGTCGGCCTCCTCGCCGGTTCCGTCTGGCTCGCCCTCGCGGCCCTCACGATCGGTCTGCCGGAGAACGGCGACTTTCCGTATTCCGCCACGTTCGGACATGGCGCCGGACTGATCGGTGCGGCCTTGCTTCTGGCGAGCCCCTTTCTCCCCGCCCTCGGCCGGGTCGGAGGCCGCCTTCGTCATTGGGGACCCTGGACGGTCGCCCTCGCCCTCGCCTTCACCGTCTGGGAACTGGTGACGGCCAAGTTCGAATGGCTGCCGATGCCGTTCTTCCCGCCTCCTCAGGCGATCCTGGAAGTCTTCGCAGAGGATTGGCCGAAACTCGGCGGCAGCATCGTCAATTCGCTGATCCTTCTGTCGGGCGGCTACCTCATCGGTGCCGCGGTCGGCTTCGTTCTCGGTGTGGCGGTGGGCTGGTCGCGGACGGCCGGCTACTGGGTCCATCCGGTCCTGCGCTTCGTCGGACCGCTCCCGGCCACCGCCTGGCTGCCGCTGGCCTTCTTCGTGTTCCCCTCGTCCTGGTCGGCGAGCACGTTCCTCGTGGCTCTGGCCACGGGTTTCCCGGTGACGGTGCTGACCTGGTCCGGGATCGCGGCCGCCAACAAATCCTATTACGACGTCGCCCGCACGCTCGGAGCCTCGCAGAGCTTCCTCATCCGCAAGGTCGCGATCCCGGCCGCCCTGCCCCACGTCTTCGTCGGTCTGTTCATGGGCCTCGGCGCCTCCTTCGCGGTTCTCGTCGTGGCCGAGATGCTGGGCGTGAAATCCGGCCTCGGCTGGTACCTGCAATGGGCGCAAGGGTGGGCGGCCTATGCCAATATGTATGCCGCTCTCATCGCCATGGCGCTGATGTGCTCGACCCTGATCACCTTGCTGTTCCGTCTGCGCGACCGCGTCCTGTCCTGGCAGAAGGGGCTCGTCCAATGGTAGCGGCCACCCTCGAAGCGCCGACCGGCGCCTCCTCTTCCAGCCGGCGTGGAGCCCTCGCTGTCAGAGGTGTCTCCCACGCTTTCGACATCGGCGGTACGCGCCTGCCCGTCCTCGATAATATCGAGCTCACCATCGCGCCGGGCTCGTTCGTCGCCCTGCTCGGGCCCTCGGGCTGCGGAAAGTCGACGCTGCTGCGCCTCGCCGCCGGTCTCGAACCGCCGGAATCCGGCTCCCTCGCCCTCGACGGGGAGACGATCGCCGGACCCGATCCGGAACGGCTCCTCGTCTTCCAGGATCCGACGCTCTATCCCTGGCGCACGGTGCGGGGGAATGTCTCGCTGGGCCTGGAGGCGCGCGGGCTGCTTCGCCGCCATCGGCACCGCATCGACGAGGCGCTGGACCTCGTCGGGCTTGCCGACTTCGCCGAGGCCTATCCCCACCAACTCTCCGGCGGCATGGCCCAGCGCACGGCGCTCGCCCGGGCCCTGGTCAACGATCCGAGCCTGCTGCTCCTCGACGAGCCTCTGGGCAAGCTCGACGCTCTCACCCGCCTTGCCATGCAGGGCGAACTCGTCCGGCTCTGGCAGGAGAGCCGCTTCACCGCGCTCCTCGTCACCCACGATGTCGAGGAGGCCCTCATCCTCGCCCAGCGGGTGATCGTGCTGAGCGACCGGCCGGCTCGGATCAGGACCGAGATCGCGGTGGATGCCCCCTATCCGCGCCGCCGCGACGACCCGAAGCTCCTGAGCCTGCGCACCGAGATCCTCGGCATTCTCGCGGAGAAATGACCGCCATCGGAGGGGGCAAACGACCGCCATCGGACGGGCTCAACATGCGTCATGCGGCGGACTTTACTCCAGCGCGGACGCTCCGCCCGATCCTGCCTGTCCCGCGCTTGAAACCGGCTGGGATTCACGCGGGCGGAGGGTTGTATGAGCGACACGTCGAGCATGGAGGAATGCCCCCGCCCGGCCATGGATGACGCCCTCGTCCACCCATCATCCCGCACTCGGTACGGTCTGCGACAAACTGGGGACAGATCGTGAATCTCGGGACCCGAGTCGCGTCGGCCCACGTTTGCCGACTCCCGACATCAATGATGGGCAGCGCACTCCCCGATGGCAAAACGCCGGACTAGGACGTCTCCCGACAACGCCTCCGAAGAGGTCGTCGCTCCCCTCGTTCCCATCGGCGCTCTGGCCGTGGCGCTCCTCGACCTCGTGGCCCTGAACAAGCCCCTGATCCACATGGTGCGCGAAACGTACCGGCAGGAGGCAATCGCGGCGATCCTGCGGGCGCTGGCACCCGATCGCAGCGTTGCGATCTACCCGGAATGGGATTGCCTGCCCTTCGACCGGACCTCGCCGTCGCGCGGCGTCATGGGGCAGCGCACGGGCGTGTTGCGCTGGCTCACGGACACCTCCGCCCTGCCCGACATCGTCCTGACGACCGCCCCCGCACTGATCCAGCGGGTTCCACCGCCCGAGACATGGGCGGACGCCCATCTCGAGATCCGCGTCGGCGATGATTTCGACCCGACGGCGATCACCGCGACGTTGCAGCGCCTCGGCTACATCCTGGACGACCGGGTCGACGAGCCGGGCGAGGTGGCGGTGTGGGGAAGGACAGTGGACGTGTTCCCCGCCGCCGCGCCGCGCCCTTGCCGGATCGAGCACGAGGACGGCCGCGTCATCGCGATCCGGTCCTACGATCCGGTCTCCCAGCGCTCCCTGGCGGAGGCCGAGCGACTGGTCATCGACCCGGCCACGGAGATCCTTCTGCCGGAGGGATCGGAGAACCAGTTGCGGCCCTTCACCGGTCAGGAGCATCAGCTTCCTCGCTTCTACCCTACGCTCACGACGGTGCTCGACTACGTTCCGGATGCCCGCCTCGTGGTCGAGACCGGCGCCGAACAGCGCGCCGCCGCCTTCTTCGAACAGATCGCCGAAGGGCGCGATGCCGGCGACCGGAACCGTGACCTCGGGGACCTCTATCTCGATCCCCGGAGTTGGACTGCCCTTCAAGAGAAGCGACGCATCGCCACCGCGTCGGCGGACGAATCCGAGGATCTCGCCATTCCGGCCTTCGTGCGGAAAACCCGTCCGAATGCGGCCCTCGCCGAGACCCTGCGCCGGCATCTCGAAAGCGGCGAGCGCATCCTGCTGACGGGACCGGAGGAGCCTCTCGGTCGCCTGATCCGCGTCGCCGAGCGTGTGTTGGGTCGCAAGGCACGAAAGGTGACGAACTGGACGGAGGTTGCCCGTGCCGGGCCCGGTGCGATCCTGGCGCTGGCCGCTCCCATCGAGGCGGGGTTCAGGGTGCCGGGACAGGGTGTCTGTGTCATTGCAGCCGCCGACCTGTTCGGGAGCCGCGCCGCCGCTGCGGCTGAGGGCGAGCCGACGGCGAGCCTTCCCATCGGCGAGGTCGAGCTGCGCATCGGCGATGTGGCGGTCGATCGCGACAACGGTCTGTGCGTCTTCGAGGGGTTGGAGCATGTCGAGACCGGAGCGGAAGGCGGCGAGGACGCCCTGCGTCTGCGTTTTGCCGGAAACGCGATCCTGATGGTCCCGGTCTCCCAGGCCGACCGGATCTGGCGCTACGGCTCGGAGGCCGAGGCGGTGACCCTCGACAAACTCGAAGGCGGGTCCTGGGGGCGTCGGCGTCTCGAAGCCGAGGCCTGCATGGCCAAGGCGGCCCGCATGATGCTCGCCGATGCCGAGGCGCGCCGGGAGGTCAAGGCGCCGGTTCTGTCACCCCCGGTCCGGGAGATGGAGCGCTTCGCCGCCGGTTTCGGATTCAACCTCACCGCCGATCAGGCGCGCGCCGTGAACGGGGTGATGGGCGATCTCGCCTCGGGGCGGCCGATGGATCGGCTCGTCTGCGGCGATGTCGGCTTCGGCAAGACCGAGGTGGCCCTGCGTGCCACCGCCGCCGCGATCTTCGCCGGTCGCCAGGTGGCGGTGGTGGCGCCCACCACCGTGCTGGCTCGCCAGCACGTGCAGACTTTCACCCGGCGCTTTGCCCGCTTCGGCATCGAGGTCGCCCATCTCTCCCGGCTCGTCTCCCCGGCCGAGGCGAAGCGCGTGAAAGCGGGGCTCGCAGACGGCAGCATCCGCCTCGTCGTCGGCACCCATTGCCTCACCGCCAAGGGCGTCGGTTTCGCCGATCTCGGCCTCGTGGTCATCGACGAGGAGCAGCGCTTCGGGACCAAGATGAAGCAGGCGCTCCGCAACACGGCGGGGGACGGTCACGTCCTCACGCTCACGGCGACGCCGATCCCCCGCACCCTGCAATCCGCCCTCGTCGGACTGCAATCCCTCAGCGTCATCGCCACGCCGCCCGCGGTGCGCCAGCCCATCCGCACGGTGATCGCGCCGTTCGACGCAGATGGCTTGCGGGACGCGCTCCTGCGCGAGCATCGACGGGGCGGACAGAGCTTCGTCGTCTGCCCGCGGATCGAGGATATCGGCCCCATGGCGGAGCGCCTCGCCAAGCTCGTCCCCGACCTGCATACGATGATCGCCCATGGCGAGCTCAAGGCGGCGGACATGGACGACGTGATGGTGCGCTTCGCCGATGGCGAGGGCGACGTGCTGCTGGCGACCAGCATCATCGAGAGCGGCCTCGACGTGCCCCGTGCCAACACGATGCTGGTCTGGGATGCGGAACGTTTCGGCCTGTCGCAGTTGCACCAGCTGCGGGGCCGGGTCGGTCGCGGCCAACGCCGGGGCGTCGTCTACCTGCTTCACCAGCCGGATAAGCCTCTCAGCCCGGCGACGGAGAAGCGGCTACGCACGTTGGAAGCCCTCGACCGGCTCGGTGCCGGTTTCGCCATCAGCGCCCGCGACCTCGACCTGCGCGGGGCCGGCGATCTCGTGGGTGAGAACCAGGCCGGCCATGTGAAGCTGATCGGGCTCGGCCTGTATCAGCACCTTCTGCATCTCGCCCTGAGGGCCGCGAAGGGCGAGACCGCCGAGGATTGGACCCCAGAGATCCGGATCGGTCTCTCCGGCGGTGTGCCTGCGGATTACGTACCGGAGCCGGAGGTGCGCCTGAGCCTCTATACGCGGCTCCTGCGCCTGACGACCGCCGACGAGGTCGAGGCGCTACGCCACGAGGTTGCGGACCGGTTCGGCCCACCGCCGGAGGCGTTCGAGGCCCTCGTCACCCTGGCCCGGCTCCGGGTCGGGTGCCGCACGCTCGGAATCGCCCGGTTGAGCGGAGGACCCCAAGGTCTGGCGGCGGATTTCCGTGCCAACGCGCCGCCGATCCTGCTGCCGGTCAACGCGCATATCGAGCGCCGCGACCGCCGCGTGCTCCTGCGCGCGCAATGCGAGGATGCGGTCGAGCGCGGCCATCTTGGCGCCCGCCTCCTCGAACGCCTGCAGGAGGCCAGCGCCCGGCGCCCGGCCAAGGAGGGAAGGAGCGGATCCTCGCCGATGCGGAAGGCCGGGTGAGATCGGGGGGCTCGGACGGGAAGGCGTCATCGCTTGCCCCGAGGCGTCTGATGGAGGACGCCTCGGGGCAAGCTGCGGCGGATCATTCCGGCCGGGCCACGTCGTGGCGACGATGGTGGGGCCGGGCGAGGCCGAGATTCTCGCGGAGCGTGGTCCCTTCGTATTCCGTTCGGAACAGTCCGCGCCGCTGCAATTCGGGGATCACCAGCGTGGCGAAATCGTCGAGCCCGCCGGGGAGCGTCGGCGGCATGATGTTGAACCCGTCGGCGCCATAAGCTTCGAACCGCTCCTGGAGGGCATCGGCGATCCGGGCGGGTGTTCCGATCAGGGTCCAGTGGCCCCGAGCGCCGGCGATGCGCAGGTAGAGCTCGCGGATGGTCAGGCCTTCGCGTCGGGCGATGGTGACGAGGAGATCCTGCCGGCTCTTGCCGCCCTCCGTCCCGTTGGCCGGCGGAACCGGCGCATCGTCGGGATAGCCGGAGAGGTCGAGCCCCGCGAGTTGTTCCAGGAGCGAGCGGCCGACGACGGGGTGGATCAGCTCCTGTAACGCGCCGTACTTGTCCTCGGCCTCAGCCATCGTGCGGCCCACCACCGGAAAAGCGCCCGGCAGGATCTTGAGCGCGTCCGGTTCTCGGCCGTGCCGGGCGAGCCGGCCCTTCACGTCGGCGTAGAAGGCGGTCGCATCGTCCAGGGTCGCCTGGGCGGTGAAGATCACCTCGGCGGTGCGGGCCGCCAATGCCTTGCCGGCCTCCGAAGAGCCCGCCTGCACGACGACCGGATGGCCCTGCGGCGGACGGGGAACGTTGAGCGGGCCACGCACGGAGAAATGCTCGCCCTCATGGCCGAGCACGTGCAGCTTGGCCGGATCGAAGAAGCGCCCTTCCTCCCGGTCGCGGACGAAGGCGTCGTCCTCGAACGTGTCCCAGAGGCCGGTGACCACATCCACGAATTCCTCGGCGCGGGCGTAGCGGCTCGCATGGGCGAGATGGCTGTCGCGGCTGAAATTGTAGGCCTCGCGCGGGTCCGCCGAGGTGACGAGGTTCCAGCCCGCCCGGCCACCGCTGAGATGGTCGAGGGAGGCGAACTTGCGCGCCACGTGGAACGGCTCGTTGTAGGTCGTGGAGGCGGTGGCCACGAGGCCGATGCGCTCTGTCACCGCCGAGAGATGGGAGAGCAGGGTGAGCGGCTCGAACTGTCCGACGTAACGGATCGCCGTGCGGCTCAGGGCGTCGATGTCGTCGCCGCGGATGCTGACCCCGTCTGCGAGAAAGATCAGGTCGAACTTCGCCGCCTCGGCCACCTTGGCGAGGCGGCGGTAATGGGCGGGGTCGATCCCCGCATCCGCCTGCGACGAGGGGTGCCGCCACGCCGCGACGTGGTGCCCGCCCGGATAGAGGAAGGCACCGAGGCGCATCGTGTCCCGGCGACGTGACATGGGTCTGTCCTTGATCTCTCGTTGCAATGGGCTTGCTTGGCAGGCGGCGCTTCAGGCCGAGCCGACCCGGTATTGGCGCGGCGGGGCGGTGCCGTTCACCGCGAAATTGCCCACGGCCCGGTCGCGGTAGATCCGGGGATTGTGCGAGGCGATGGTGCGGGCGTTGCGCCAGTGCCGGTCGAGGCCGAGACCGCTCTTCACCGCCGACGCGCCGAGCGCATCGAACAGGGTCGTGGTGGCTTCGAGAACGAGATTGGTGACCACGGTCACCGCCTGGTTCACCTCGATGTCGGCGATACCCGCCGCATGGTCCGCCGCTTCTCCCGTGCGGTGGATGTCGTAGGTCCGCTGCAGGGCCTCCGCCGCCTTGAGGACGATGGCGCCCGCCGCATAGGCCGCACCGCGCACGCGCCCCACCACCTGCTGCACCTGGGGATCGTCGCCGGCCCGGCTGCCGTTGCCGTGGCTGTAGACCCGCTTGCGCTCGGCCACGAGCCGCGACACGTCGATGGCGGCCGAACGGCCGATGCCGGCCAAAGTCGCCAGATGGACGAGCTGGAAGAACCCCATCGCGTAGGGGAAACGCTCCGGATCGGGCTTGATCAGCTCCGGCCCGATGAGGACGTCCGTGAAGATCGCCGTGCCGCTCGCGGTGAGCGATTGGCCGAAACCGTCCCAATCGTCGACGATCTCGACACCCGGCGCCCGCGCCGGCACGGCCGCCACCAGGGATGCGCCCGCCTCGTCCTGGGCCGAGACGTGGATCCAGTCGGCGAAGAGCGAGCCGGTGGTGTAGAATTTCCGGCCGTTGAGCAGCCATTGCCCGTCCTGCGGCCGCAGCACCGTATCGAACTGCCCGACCTTGGCCTCGCCCGTCTCGGACACGCCGCTGCCGACGGTCTGGCGATCGCCGATCCGGGCGGTCCAGCGCGCCCGCCATTCCGGCGAGGACGAGCACAGCATGTCCTCCGTGAAGCCGAAATGCGCGCGCAGGGCGTTGGTGATGTTGGGATCCGCCTCCGACAACTCAATGAAGAGGTTGAACAATTCGGGCAGGCTCGCGCCATGGCCGCCCTCTTCGCGTGCGAGGCGCAGGGTGGTGAAGCCCGCCTGTTTCAGCCAGTCGATCTCGTCATGGGGGAGCGTGCGCGCGAGATCGCGGGCGATGGCGGTGGCGCGGATGCGCGCGAAGACCGGCCGGAAACCGGCCGCTAGCGCCTCGTAGCCCGCGCTCGGTCCCGCGCCCCATCCCGCTTCCGTCTGAGACATTCCGTCGATCCCGTGCCTGTGATGCCGTGACGCCGAAGGGGCTCGCGCTCGATGGCCCCCGGCCTCGTGGTCGTCCTGATCGTCAATCCGGGCAGGGCAGACAAGTATAAATTATGATCAGATGTGCGATTTGGAGATGTTATGCTCTAAAACATCGTAAAATAGACGATGTATGCTTGGAATGGGTGATCGTTGAAAGATCATTCTTGTTGACCGGGTCCGGTCTCCGGCTAGGCTCATGCGCCTGAAGGCCTCCCGCATCGCGTGAACGAGGCCTCTCTTCCCCATCGCACGATACCGTCGCCCCGGATTGCCTGGATCTGCCATGAGCCCACGCCGCGAATTGAGGCTGAACGCCTTCGAGATGGGGGCGCCGGGCCATACCTGGGCGGGGCTGTGGCGGCATCCGCGCGACGCGGCAACGCGCTACAATACCCTCGATTACTGGGTGTCGCTGGCCTGCACCGCCGAGCGCGGCCTGTTCGACGGGATCTTCCTCGCCGACGTGGTCGGGGTCTACGACGTCTACGGCGCCAGCCCGGCCACCGCCCTCGCCCGGGCGGCGCAGGCTCCGAACCTCGACCCGTTCCTGCTGGTGCCGGCGATGGCCCATGCCACGACGCATCTCGGCTTCGGGGGCACGGCGAACCTCACTTACGAACACCCCTACACCTTCACCCGCCGGCTCTCGACCCTCGATCACCTCACCAATGGGCGGATCGGCTGGAACGTGGTCACCGGCTATCTCGAGAGCGGCGCGCGCGGCATGGGCCTGCCCCAGGCCCGCGAACACGATGCGCGCTACGATGCCGGCGAGGATTTCCTGGAGGCCGCCTACAAGCTCTGGGAGGGAAGCTGGGAAGACGGCGCGGCCCTGCGCGACCGGGCGGGCGGTCTGTTCACGGAGCCGGGCCGGGTCCACCGCGTCAGCCATGACGGGCCGAGCTACCGGGTGGACGGGCAGCATCTCAGCGAGCCGTCGCCGCAACGGACGCCCGTGCTCTACCAGGCCGGCGCCTCGTCGCGCGGACGTCTCTTCGCCGCCCGCCATGCCGAGAGCATCTTCCTCAACGGCCAGACCAAGGCCATCGCGGGCAAGGCCGTGCGCGCCACGCGGCAGGCGGCCAAGGAGGCGGGCCGCGATCCCTACGACATCCGGATGTTCCTCGGGGCCACCGTGATCGTCGCCCCCACCCGCGCCGAGGCGTTCGATCTGCGCGACGAGTACGCGCAATATCTCGACGTGGAGGGCCAGCTCGCCCTCGTCTCCGGCTGGACCGGAATCGACCTGTCCGAACTCGATGTCCATGAGGGGCTCGCCTACGTCAAGACCAATGCCATGCAGTCCTTGCTGGAGAACCTGACGCTGCCGGGCGAACGCCCGTTCACCCGCGCCGATTTCGCCGAGTTCGGCCCGCGCGGGGCGAGGGCTCCCTTCATCGTCGGATCGCCCTCGGACGTCGCCGAGGCGCTGCTGTCCTGGGCCGACGAGGCCGATATCGACGGATTCAATCTCACCCGCGCCGTCGCGCCCGAGACGATCGAGGCCTTCGTCGATCTCGTCGTGCCCGAGTTGCAGGACCGGGGCGCGTTCAAGACGCGGTATCGCGAAGGCACGCTCCGCGAAAAGCTGTTCCCGGAGGGCGGCGCCACCCTGAAGGCGACCCATCCCGGCGCCCGCTTCCGCCGGACCGGCGCCGAGGCCCGCGCCTCCGCCGCCTGACCGGCACCCTCTTCCCCTCCCCGATCACAGGCTTCCACGATGCCCCCGCTCCGTACCCGCCGCAGCCTCCTCGGCTTCGCGGCTGTCCTCTTCGCTCTGGTGACCGGCCCCGCCTCTGCGGAAAAACCCCTGCGCATCGGCGCGACGCCGGGGCCGGTGGGGCAGACCCTGGCCTTCGCCGCCGATCTGGCCCGCAAGCAGGGGCAGAATGTCGAGATCGTCGAGTTCACCGATTGGGTGACGCCCAACGAGGCCGTGGCCTCGGGCGATATCGACGCCAACCTGTTCCAGCACGTGCCCTACCTTCAGAACGCGATCCGCGCGCGGGGCTACAAGCTGGTGGCGGTGGAGGGCGCCATGGTCCTGCCCGTGGGCCTGTTCTCGAAGACGGTGACCAGCCTCGACAAGGTCCCCGACGGCGCTTCGGTCGCCATCGCCAACGATCCCGTCAACGCGGCGCGGGGCTTGCGCCTGCTGGAGACCGCCAGGCTGATCACCTTGAAGCCGGGCGTCGGCGACGAGGCCTCCGTTGCCGACATCGTCGCCAATCCGAAGCGCCTGCGGATCATCGAACTCGAAGCGGCGCAATTGCCGCGTGCGATGGACGACGTGACCTTGGCGCAGGTGAGCTTCACCTACCTGATCGCCGCCGGCGGCGACCCCAGAACCTCCCTCATCACCGATGGGGCCGGGGATCGGCGTTATACGCTGAGCTTCGTCGCGCGGCCCGACAATCGCGACGATCCGCGTCTCACCGCCTTCATCCGCAGCTTCCGGTCGGCACCGGTGCGCGACTACATCGAGCGGACCTACAAGGGCTTCCTCGAGCCGGTCTGGTAGCGCGGTCTCCAACTCAAACTCCCACCCCGACCCGTTTCTTCAAGCGCGTGCCCGCCCGGGGCCCTGCGCTACGCTCGATGGCGGACGCGCCGGCACGCCCTAACAGGAAGGATCACCATGCCCCTGAACCGTCGCGCCCTGCTGGGCGGCACCCTTGCTCTGCTGACGGCCTCCACGGCCCGGGCCGCGACACCCCTCAAGGTGGTCGCCTCCTCGGTGCCGCATGCCGAGATCCTGACCTATGTGCAGGACAAGCTCGCTCCGGACCTGCCCCTGCGGATCATCGAGATCAGCGGCGATATCCGCCCGAACCGCCTCGTTCTCGATGGCGATGCCGACGCCAACTTCTTCCAGCACGTGCCGTATCTGCGAAGCGAAGAGGCCGAACTCGGTGTCCGCTTCGCCGTGACCGCAAGCGTGCATGTGGAGCCTCTCGGGCTCTATTCGCGCCGCGTCCGCAGCCTCGCCGACCTGCCGAAGGGAGCGACAATTGCCCTGTCGAACAACGTCACCAATTTCAGCCGGGGGCTGAGGTTGCTGCAGGAGAACGGCCTCATCCGTCTCAGGCCCGGCGGCGACGGCACCTTCGCCACGGCCGGCGACATCGCCGAGAACCCGAAATCCTTGAGCTTCATCGAAGTGGCGCCGCCGCAATTGCCGCGCTCCCTCGACGACGTCGCCCTGGCGGTCATCAACGGCAACTACGCCCTCGAATCCGGCCTCGACCCGGCCAAGGATTCCCTCGGGCTGGAGCGGGCGGAGGGCAACCCCTACGCCAACGTGCTGGTGACGACCCAGGCCCTGGCCCAGGATGCACGCATCCAGACGCTCTCCTCCCTCCTGCAATCGGCGGAGATCGCGGGATTCATCCGCGAGCGCTATCGCGGCGCGGTGATCCCGGTAAGAGGCGCCTGACTGGCGCGCGCCGGCACGTCGGGGCGGATATCGGCGGTGAACCCGTCCCGGTTCGGCATCCGCACCTTCGGCAGGGAGGCGGCATCGAGTTCGGCTTCCTCCGGCAGGATGCCGTTGAGATGCAGCACATAGGCGCTGAGGGCGTAGGTCTCGTCGGCGCTCAGGGATTGCGGCGCGTCGTAGGGCATGGCGCGGCGGATGTAGTCGAAAAGCGTGGTGGCATGGGGCCAGAAGCTACCCACCGTCCGGATCGGCTTGCCCGTCGCGAGGCTGCCCTGGCCGCCCACGAGCCTGTCGGCGGATGCACCCTCCCCTTGCGCCCCGTGGCAGGCGGCGCAGCGCGCGCCGAACAGGGCCTCGCCCTGGCGTACGCTTCCATGCCCGGCGGGCAGGCCCTGCCCGTCGGCACGCACGTCGATGTCCCAGAGAGCGAGGATCCTCTGGCTCGCTGGCTGCCCGATCGCCAGAGGGCCGAGCCCGTTGCCAGGGAGGGAGACGGGTCCGGACGGGTCCGCCAGGGCGGCGCCCGTCACCATCAGGCAGGGGAGAAGGCCGAGGCCGCTAAACCGCATGGCTCACGTTTCCTCCGGCGGCGATACGCCAGCCGGCGATCGCGTTGTTGTGGTAGAAGGATTGGGTGCCGCGGATAGAGACCAGCGCCTCGCGCGGTGGCTGTACGTAGCCCGTCTGGTCCGTCGCCCGGCTGAGGAGGTGCGCGGGGCCGCCCTCCCAGCGCCAGGGGAGCCGGAACCGGGTCAGGCATCGCGGCAGGATCGGTCCTTCCAGGGCGGCCGCTTCCCAGCGCGCGCCGCCATCGGTGGAGACCTCGACGCCCGCGATGCGGCCGCGTCCCGTCCAGGCGAGACCGCGGATCTGGCGAAAGCCGGGTGTGCGCAGCTGCTCGCCGCCGGAGGGTGAGGTGATGACGGATTTCGCCTCCATCGCGAAGGTGAACTGCCGTGCCGACCCATCCGGCATCAGGTCGGTGTATTTCGAGGTCTCCTCGCGCGTCTGGAACGGCTGGTCTCCGACCTTGAGCCGGCGCAGCCATTTGATGCTGAGGTTGCCCTCGACCCCCGGCACGAACAGCCGCAGGGGATAGCCCTGTTCCGGGCGGAGCCGCTCGCCATTCTGGGCATAGGCGAGGATCGCACCGTCGCGTGCGAGATCGAGGGGAATGCTTCGGGTCATCCCGGCCGCGTCCGCGCCTTCCGCAAGGATCCAGGCGGCGCCCGGCTTCACGCCGACCTCGTCGAGCAGAGTCGCCAATTCGACCCCGGTCCATTCGGCGCAGGAGAGGAGCCCGTGACTGTCCTGGAGGGTCCAGGTCGGTTTGGCGCCGAGCCAGGGCGTATTGCCCGAGCATTCGAGGAAGTGGATGCGCGAGACCGAGGGCATCCGCACCAGATCGTCCATGGTCAGGACGAGCGGGCGTTCCACGAGGCCGTGGATCGCCAGCCGGTGGCGCTCCGGGTCGATGGCTGGAACGCCTGCGTGATGACGTTCGAAATGCAGACCGTTGGGCGTGATGATGCCATGCAGGTGCTGCAGCGGCGTGCCGGTGGAGGCGGCTCCCGGAAAGGTCGGTGGCGTCCGCGACTTGCGGCCCAGAACTTCGTAGGGCGATGGCCGTCCATAGGGCGGCGATGCGGACGGCGCGCCGGGCGTACGGCTCCATTCGGGAACGGCCAGGGGATCGCCGGCATCCAGGGCCTGCGCGGCCGACGCGATGCCGATCCCGCCCGCCGCGCCACCGGCCAGCCGAAGGAAGCCGCGCCGGCTCGACGACCGGCGCGGTTCACGCATGATATCAAACGACATGAAGACGGGGTCCGAATGGGCGTTCGTCAAAGAACGCGAAACATAAGGTCAAGAGATTCAGAGTCGTGCAAAGACACTGCCGCACTTGCCGATCTCAAAGCATTAAAGCGTAATCGTCTCTTGTATTCAATGAAATGAAATTCTGAACTCTTTCGAGAATTCGATAGCATCTTCTATCGAGCGGGTGTCTGACGGGGTGATTTTCGTGGGTCCGGCCTGCGCGGTCGAATAGTGCTGCCGAAGGGGGCTGCAGCGTCTTGGCTCGCGGAAATCGGTGCTCGGAAGTCCTGCTGCGAGAGCCGGGTCGAGTGGGCGGATGGAGGATCCTTCCCTTCCGGTGCGAATACGGGGATCGTTCTCTTCCAATCGGCGATCGACTTGATAACTGTTTTCATTGAGCGTCCGAAGTATAAGATGTAGGAATACATCTTCGATCCTAGTCACTCTGGCGAACCTGCATGGGCGATGCGTGTGCAGGTCCATGAGGTTCGTCGCGTGTCGTCAGTTCATCATGATAGCCCCGGCAAGGCCGGCCTCGCGCCGTCGGATGCACTCATCCGCTTCGACCGGGTGGCGAAGTCCTACTCGACCCGTGACGGCGTCCATGTCTCGGCGCTGAGTGGGATCGACCTCTCGGTGGCGGCGGGTTCGGTGCTGGGGGTGATCGGCCGGTCGGGCGCCGGAAAATCGAGCTTGATCCGTCTGATCAATGGACTGGAACGCCCCAGCGCCGGTACGATCAAAGTCGGGGATGCCGAGGTCTCGTCCCTCGACGAGCGCGCGCTGCGCCACGTGCGCCGCCGCATCGGCATGATCTTCCAGCATTTCAACCTGCTCTCGTCCCGCACCGTCTCCGGCAACATCGCCCTGCCGCTGGAGATCGAAGGGCGCGGCAGGGCCGCGATCCGCACCCGTGTCGGGGAGTTGCTGGCCCTGACCGGGCTGGAGGATCAGCGCGACCGCTATCCCGCCGAACTCTCGGGCGGGCAGAAGCAGCGTGTCGGCATTGCCCGTGCGCTGGCCACCGGACCGAGCGTCCTCCTCTCCGACGAGGCCACCTCCGCCCTCGACCCGGAGACCACGCGGTCGATCCTGGCGCTCCTGCGCCGGATCAATCGCGAACTCGGCCTCACCATCGTGCTCATCACCCATGAGATGTCGGTGATCCGCGCCGTGGCGGACCGCGTCGCCGTGCTGGAGGCGGGCCGTATCGTCGAGCAGGGCGACGTGTTCGAGGTGTTCACCCGTCCGCAGGCGGAGATCACCCGGACGCTGCTGGCGGGAGAGATGGGGCTGGCGCTGCCGGCCGGGCTTCGCGCCGAGATCGACACCCAGCCGATTCCCGGCGGCACGGCGGTTCTGCGGATCGCCTTTCGCGGAGCTCACGCCAGCGACCCGATCATCGCGCGGCTCGCGCGCGAGACCGGTATCGAGGCCAACATCCTGTCCGGCACCGTCGACGAGATCGCCGGACAGCCATTCGGCTCACTGACGGTGGGCCTGCCCGCGGGGCCGGATGTCGTCGGGCGCGCACGTGCGTTCCTCGACGCCCATGGTCTCGTCTCCGATCTCCTCGGCTACCTGCCGGCTCGCAGCGTGGAGGCTCGCCGTGTTGCCTGAAATGATCCGCCTGCTGCTCCAGGCGACCGGTGACACCCTCGCCATGGTGGCCGTCGCGGCTTGTCTCGGAACCCTGTTCGGCTTGCCGCTCGGGATCTTCCTGGCGACCAGCCGGCGCGGGGAATTGCTCGCCGCACCGTGGCTCAACGGCATCCTGGGTCTCGTCGTCAACGCCACCCGCTCGACACCCTTCATCATTCTGGTGGTGGCCATCATCCCGTTCACGCGCCTCATCGCCGGCACCTCCATCGGCCTATGGGCCGCCACGGTGCCGCTGACGGTGGCGGCGACCCCCTTCATCGCCCGTCTCGTGGAGGCAGCGATCCGCGAGGTCGATTCCGGGCTCGTGGAGGCGGCGCGCGCCTTCGGCGCCGGCCCACTCACCATCATCCGCAAGGTGCTGATCCCGGAGGCGCTACCCGGCATCCTCCTCGGCCTGACCCTCGCGGTGGTGTCGCTGCTCGGCTATTCGGCCATGGTCGGCGCCGTCGGCGGTGGGGGATTGGGCGATCTCGGCATCCGCTATGGCTACCAGCGATTCCGCCCCGAGATGATGCTCGCCGTCGTCGTCGTGCTGATCGTACTGGTCCAGGCGGTGCAGACCATCGGCGAGCGTTTCGCCGCTCGTCTCAACCGACGTGTCCGCCGGGCATGATCCGGCCCCCGTGCCGATCGGGCGAGATCGATCCGGCACATGAGTTGGTGTGGCGGGGACGGTGACCGGCCTTGCATCCGACAAGCTGCTCGGCATGTCCCATAAAACGAACGACTGTGGGGATGGTATGAACCGACAACCTCCAGCTTACGACTGAAGTGCTGGAAATATCCTTCTTACTATCGACGAAAGCTGGATAGCTACTAAAGTCTACGCGTTCCAGAGACGGATCATCTCCATCCGCTGTTCTATAAAGAGAACGATTTCATTGACGCGGCGAGCGCCGCCAAGCAAATTTGCAGGCGCCTTTCACGTCCCGGCTCCGCATTCCGCGCCCGAATTCGACAGCAGGTTCCCCATGACGACCCGACGCATGTCCCTCTCGCGCCGCAAGGCCGCGTCCCTTTTCGGCGGGCTCGCCCTGTCCCTGGTGGCCGCGGGCCATGCTGCGGCCGGCGAAGGCCAATTGCGCATCGCCAAGCAATTCGGTGTCGTCTACCTGCTCCTCAACGTGGTCGAGGATCAGAAGCTCATCGAGAAGCACGGCAAGCAGGCGGGCCTCGATATCAAGGTGGACTACGTCCAGCTCTCCGGCGGCTCGGCGGTCAACGACGCCCTCCTGTCCGGCAATATCGAGATCGCCGGTGCCGGGGTCGGCCCGCTTTTCACCCTCTGGGACCGCACCAGGGGGCGGCAGAACGTCAAGGGCGTCGCGTCCCTGGGCAACTTCCCCTACTATCTCGTCACCAACAATCCGGACGTGAAGACCATCGCCGACTTCACGGAGAAGGACCGTATCGCGGTTCCCGCCGTCGGCGTCTCGGTTCAGTCGCGCATCCTGCAACTGGCATCGGCGAAGCTTTGGGGCGACAAGGACTTCGCCAAACTCGACAAGATCAGTGTCGCCGTCCCGCATCCCGAGGCCACCGCCGCGATCATCAAGGGCGGCACGGAGATCTCGGGCCATTTCGGCAACCCGCCCTTCCAAGAGCAGGAACTGGCCGAGAACCCGAAGGCCCGGATCGTCCTCAATTCCTATGACGTGCAGGGCGGGCCGGCCTCCTCCACCGTGCTCTACGCCACGGAGAAATTCTACAAGGATAGCCCGAAGACCTACAAGGCGTTCCTGAGCGCGCTCGATGAAGCCGCGACGTTCATTACCGAGAACCCGGAGAAAGCCGCCGACATCTATATTCGGATCAACAACAACAAGCTCGACCCGGCTCTCCTGACGAAGATCATCAAGAACCCTGCGGCGACCTTCAAGGTGCAGCCGGAAAACACGATCGGCCTCGGCAAGTTCATGCACCGGGTCGGCGCGATCAAGGCCGAGCCATCGGCCATCGGCGACTACTTCTTCGACGATCCGCGCATCAGCAGCGGCAGCTGAGGCGGCACGCCATGAGTTTCGCAGCCCACCGCTCCGACTTTGCCATCGCCGAACATCCCGAATCCCGCGCGCGGGGTTCCATCCGGCGTGAAGACGCGCGCGCCCGTTCCCCGATCGCGGCCGAGGCATCGCCGCTCTTGCGGATCAAGGGTGTGACTCTCGAATACCGCACGCCGGAACGGGTGGTGCGCGCCACCCATCGCATCGATCTCGACATCCACCAGGGGGACCGCTTCGTTCTGCTGGGGCCCTCCGGCTGCGGTAAGTCCACCCTGCTCAAGGCCGCGGCCGGCTTCATTCGCCCCGTCGAGGGCGAGATCACCCTCGACGGCGTGCCCGTGCGCGAGCCGGGACCCGACCGGATCGTGGTGTTTCAGGAATTCGACCAGTTGCCGCCCTGGAAGACGGTGGCCCAGAACGTCGCCTTCCCCTTGCGCGCGGCACGGGCGCTGGGACGGCGCGAAGCGATGGAGCGGGCCCGCCACTACATCGACAAGGTCGGGCTGACGCCCTTCGCCGAGAGCTACCCGCACCAGCTCTCGGGCGGCATGAAGCAGCGCGTGGCGATCGCCCGGGCGCTCGCGATGCAGCCGAAGGTCCTGATGATGGACGAGCCCTTCGCGGCTCTGGATGCCCTGACCCGGCGCCGGATGCAGGAGGAGTTGCTGGCCCTCTGGGAGGACGCTCGCTTCACCCTTCTCTTCGTCACCCACTCTATCGAGGAGGCCCTGGTGGTCGGGAACCGGGTGGCGCTGCTCTCGCCCCATCCGGGCCGGGTGCGGGCCGAGTTCAACAGCCATGCTTTCGATCTGACCAGCATCGGAAGCCGCGATTTTCAGGACGCGGTGCAGCGACTGCACAGCCGCCTGTTCGAGGCCGCACCCGAAAGCCGCGCATCCACGGAGGCCTCCGCATGAGCAATGCCAGTCTCGCGGGCCGGCCCCTCGTGCCGCCGATCCGCCCGGAATACGACCATGCGCTCGCCCCCTTCGTGGAAGCCCCGGTGGAACGGGTGCTGCCGTTCTCGACCCGGCTCTGGCAGCAGGATTGGCTGCGCAAGGGCCTGATCATCGTCGCTCTGATCCTCCTCTGGGAGGGGTTGGCCCGGTGGCAGGACAACGACCTGCTGCTGCCCGGCTTCGGCGCCACGATGGCGGCCCTGTTCGATGGTTTGGTGAACGGCGAGTTGCTGGACCGGGTACGGATCTCCCTCGTCGTACTGCTGCAGGGCTATGTCTGCGGGATCGTCCTGGCCTTCCTGCTGACGACGCTGGCCGTCTCGACCCAGTTCGGCCGCGACCTGCTCTCGACCCTGACGGCGATGTTCAATCCGCTGCCGGCGATCGCACTGCTGCCGCTGGCCCTGCTCTGGTTCGGCCTCGGTTCCGGCAGTCTGATCTTCGTCCTCATCCATTCGGTGCTGTGGCCGATGGCGCTCAACACCTATGCGGGCTTTCAGGGCGTGCCCGAAACCTTGCGCATGGCCGGGCGCAATTACGGCCTGCGCGGCCCGTCCTATGTGATTCAGATCCTCATCCCCGCCGCCCTGCCGGCGATCCTGTCCGGCCTCAAGATCGGATGGGCTTTCGCCTGGCGTACGCTGATCGCGGCCGAGCTCGTCTTCGGCGCGTCCTCGGGGCGCGGCGGTCTCGGCTGGTACATCTTCCAGAACCGCAACGAACTCTACACCGACCGCGTCTTCGCCGGCCTCGTCCTCGTCGTCGTCATCGGTTTGGTCGTCGAGAACATCGTGTTCGCGGCCTTCGAGCGGCTCACCGTGCGGCGCTGGGGCATGGCGCGATGATCTGATCGACGGTAGAGGCTCGACGCGCAGCCGTCAGGGCTGAGCGAGATGGGGGCGGATGATCGCCAGCATTCGCTCGGCCGAGGTGCCCGGCGGGAAGAAGCCGAGATAGGCTCCCGACCGGTCCATCAGGTAGATGAAGGCCGAGTGGTCGATCGTCCTGTCACCATTCACTCCCACGCCCGTTTCGAAGAACACCCGGTAGGCATCGGCAGCCTGACGGATCGCCGCCGGTCCTCCCGTCAGGCCCACGAGCTGGGGCGAGAAGTTCGGTACGTATTCGGCGAGATGCGCGACCGTGTCCCGCTCCGGATCGAGGGTAATGAACAGCGGCTGGACCGCCTCCGACTCCGCGCCCAGCAGGGTGAGGGCGCGGGCGATCTCCATGAGGTCGGTCGGGCAGATATCGGGACACGAGGTGTAGCCGAAATAGACGAGGAGGAGCTTGCCGCGAAAGTCGGCCTCCGTGCGCCTGCGCCCCTCGTGATCGACGAGACTGAAGGGCCCGCCCACCGGCTCGCGGTTCCACATCAGCACGTCCATCAACTCCGCAGCCGAGCGTCGCGCCGGCTCCGCGCCACGAGCCGGCACCATGGCGTGCCAGGCCAGGAGCGACAGGAACAGCGCCGCGGCTGCGGACCTACGCACCGAAGGTGAGACGGCTGCCCGTGGTCGGCACGATCACGTTGGCGGGCATCTGCGCCTGGGCTTCCAGCGCGAAGTTGAGGCCGCTGCAATGCATGGGAATGACCACGTCGGGATCGAGCTTTCGGATCTCGGCCACGATCTGGGTGAGATAGTCTTTCGACGCCGGCCCGAGATGGAACCCGCCGACGATGGCATGGACCTTCTCGACACCCGAGACGGCCTGGGCCTGACGGACCGAATTGACGATTCCCACATGGCCGCAGGAACTGATGACAACGAGGCCCTTGCCCTTCACGTTGAAGCAGGTGGCGTGTTCGTGGACATGCTCGTCGGGAATGATTTGCCCCTGTAGTTCAGCCGGCGAATAGTGGGTGGCATCGCAGCCGAGACCGTCCTTGATGCCGCGTTCCACGAAGGTGTTGGGCAGGATGCGCTCGATGGAGGAGCGCTTGATCTGACCCGTGGTGAAGGCGTGCCCGGCCACCACCGTCGGCGTCTCGCACAGGACTGTCCTGATCTTCTGCGCCGTCAACTCACGCCGGTCGAGCTGGCCGAAATCCGTGAACTGCCCCTGCACCTTGCTCGGGCTGACGCGGTGACAGAAATTGTCCTCGCCGCCGGCATAGAGCGTCAGATCCGCAGGCAGGGATGCGCGGTACTTGTCCAGGAACCCGTTGAGGCCGCCGTAATGGTCGTGATGGCCGTGGCTGACGATGAGGGCGTCGATCTTGGACGGGTCGACCTTCAGGATCTCGATGTTGTTCAGCAACGCATCGGGGCTGTAGCCAAAATCGAGCAGGATCGTGCGTGCCTCGTCCGCGCGCCGCGATTCCGCGAACAGCGACAGGCCCCATTGGTTGTGCAGAACCTTGCGGTAATCGCTGCCGCGCCCGTTCCCGGGTGGCTGGTGGACGACACCCTGAACCGTCGCGGGCTTGAGGAACTGATCGTGGGACGAGTCGATCAAGACGCGCAAGCTCAGCGTGTCGACCGTCGGTATCTCGATCGTCGCGGCATTCGCGATCTCGATACACGAAAACCCGGCCGTTGCGGTCGCGGCAAGAGCCGCCGAGGCCTTCAGAAAGCCACGCCTGCCGATCTCTCGGGCCATCCCATCCTCCTCGACGCCGACGCGTCACGGCTCCTGCTCTGTATACATTATAGTCGAGCTTTTCGGGATGGGTTTGCTCTATTTCAGGATCGTGAGAGAAGGATGTCTCGTATTCGGCGACATCGGTGAAGCTCTGTTCCCGCGGGATACTTCGTCCGAGGTGGTGCGTCTGCTCAGTGCGCCGCAAGATCGTCGGCATCGTGCCGGTATGCTTGTCGCAAACCTTATCCGTCTCGCAGGTCCTTCAAACTCCAGCACCCCATCGGACACGAGCGAATCAAGGCGGACCGGCCGCCTCGCGATCGCCGTCTAACGAGCCATTGCCGAAGCGTTTTCGGCCCGATCCGGGTGGGACAAGAACCGGGGCGATTCCCGGTCGAGAATGGATCGAGTCCAGGTGCAGGGACCGGCCAGGAGCGGGCCCGCCTGGCCCGCCTCTGAACTCGCTCGGCTCAGTTTGTCATGGCCGCGGCCGCTGCGGCCAATCCCCAGCGTACCAATTCTTCAGCGTCCGCGGCCGATCCCGCCTCCGCGTAGCAGCGCAGTTCGGGCGCATTGCCGGACGGACGGAAATGGATCGTCCGGCCGCCGTCGAGTTCGACCCTGACGCCGTCCTGTTCATCCACGCCCTGGGGCGTACCGATCGGGCGGAAGAATTCCCCGCGGAACGAGTCCTGACCGAGTTGGCGCAGCAACGCGCCGCTTCGCTCTGCGGGCGTATTGGGAAGACGATCGCTCGCCGTCTCGCCGACATTCAGCGACGTGACGAGTTCAGCGAGGGTCAGGCGGGCTTCCTGCGCGGCCGCCAACGTCGCCACGATCGGAAGGATCGCATCACGCGTCGGCAGGGCCGGCAGTGTCTTGCCATCGATGACGACGTCCGAGCCAAGGAGGAACCCGCCATTGGCCTCGAAACCGACGACGGTGCTCGCGCCTTCGCTCTTCGCCCGGTCCATCCCGGCAATGACGAAGGGAGAGCCGACCTTGGTGCGCAACACGCTCCGGAACCCGCCCGCATGCTCGATCGCCGAGCCCGCCGTGACCGGCACCACCACCGTGTCGACGCCGAGGTAGCGAGCGGTGATTAGCCCGAGAACGTCTCCCCGCACGATTCTGCCGGCGGCATCCGCGAGCAGCGGGCGGTCCGCATCGCCATCGGTCGTCACGAGCGCGTCGAAGCCGCCCGACGCCATGGCATCGCGGATGAACGCGATATCCTCGGGGCGGTGTGCTTCCGTGTCGATCGGAATGAAGCTGTCGGAGCGGCCGATCGGTACGATGTCAGCCCCGAGCGCGGCCAGCACGTCGGCGAGGAGGTCCCGCGCGACCGAGCTCTGCTGATAGACCGCGATCCTTTGACCAGCCAGGATGGTCGGCGCGAAGGCATCGGTATAGCGCTGCCGGTAGCGGTCGATGGCGCCAGGCTCCTGAATGGCTGAATCGGCCTGCGGCATGTCCCCGGCCTTGGTAATGTCGCCCAGGGCGGTGAGGATGGCGACCTCGTCGGTCTTGGTGATCTCTCCATCGGGCCGGTAGAATTTCAGGCCGTTGCGATCCGACGGGATGTGACTGCCTGTGACCATGACGGCGCAGGCCCCGCGCCGGATCGCTTCCAGGGCGAGAGCCGGGGTCGGTAGTGGGCCGCAATCGTACACGCTGAACCCGGCCGCCGCGGCGGCATCTGCCACCGTGGCTGCGATCCCCGCGCTGCTGTCACGGAGATCCCGCCCGATCACGACGTTTCGTTCGGACGCGCCCTCGCCAGCCGTCGCGGCGACCGAGCGGAAGAACGCGCTGGCATAGGCGTAGCTCGGCCATCCTACGAGGTCCGTCACCAATCCGCGCAGGCCGCTGGTTCCGAATTTCAGACTGCTCATGAGCTTTCCACTTGAAAAGGGCGTGACCGCGTGCCGAGCGTTGCGGTAAACCCCGCTTCTAAGTGGGTTGCGCCGTCGTCTCAAATGGCAGGCTGGTCCTTTGCGCAACTTTTGGTCGCCCCATTCGAAGGGGGCGGTCCGGAGCGGGGTTCCGAACGGGCTCCACCTCACGATTGGGCTCGCTCGGGCGAGCATCGTCCGGGGCACTGGAGGTCGGATCAGAGCATGGATGATGCGATTGCCCTGCCCGCACGATGCTGCGTGCCATCACCCGTATGATCCGTCGAGCAAAGAGCGGCCTGCGAAATCGCCTCGACAGAGACGGTGCGCCTTGAGATAACCCTTCCGCGCATGCCCCATGACAAGGCACGTTAAGCCATTGTCATCGCATTGTAATTTTCCGAAACGCGGCTTCGGCTCGATAGCCGGTTCCGTAAGGGGGAGACCAACCTTGGCGAAAGAAGAAGAGTCGCTCGCGGAGAAAACCTTCCTGGCTTTTCTCAGGAGTGGAGAGCGAGATGCGTTCCTCGCGCTCGAGGCCGAGCTGTTGGGCCAGTCCGTGGAAAAATGGGGGGCTCTCGTATCGGCCTACCGCGCTCTGCTGACGCTCGATGATATCGCAGCGGAGGCGAAGCTCGACGAGCGGTTCCGTCCGAAGATCTGGTGGATGCGCAGTCCGTTTCCCGGAAATTTCGGCGATATCCTCACGCCTTACGTGCTGTGGCATGCTTTCGGCGTAATGCCCCGGTGGCACAATGCGAAGGAGGCGGATGGTCTCTGTATCGGAAGCACCGCCAAGTTCGCCCGTCCCGGCATGCATCTCTGGGGTACCGGCATGCCCCGCAGCACCGATACTCTCTGCCCGACCGCGATCTACTCGGCGGTGCGCGGACCTTTGTCCCGCGCTGCCGTTCTGGCGGCAGGGGGGCAATGCCCCGAAATCTACGGCGATGCCGCCATCCTCATGCCCGAGCTTTATGCGCCGGTGGTGGCGAAGACCCACAAGGTCGGCATCATCCCGCACGTGCTGCAGGAGAACCGTATCCGTGAGGCTCTCGAGGCGGTCGGCGCCGACCATGTCAAGGTCATCTCGCTCCTGGGCGTGACGTTCGGGGATATCGAGCGGGTGGTCCGCGAGATCCTGTCCTGCGACGAGATCGTCACCACATCGTTGCACGGCCTCATCGTGGCCCATGCCTATGGTGTGCCCGCACAATCGGCGCGCCTGTCCGAGCCGAACGCCGAGGCGAAGGATTCCTTCAAGATGCGGGATTACAAGCAATCGGTGGGGCTCGCCGACGAAGCCCTCGAACTCCCGCGTCAGTTCAGCGACCTGTCATGGCTGGAGCGCCGCAGATGCGTGCTCCCGCCTTCCCCCCTCGACACGAAGCCGTTGCGCGCCGCCTTCCCGTTCCCCGTCCGGATCGAGGAGCCGCCGGCCGCACGAGGTTGAAACGCCTGCGAAACCTCTGCGGCGTCGACGAAAGAGGCTCCCGATGCGATCGCATCGGGAGCCTTTTGCAACGACCGGTTGGATTGTGCCGGGCCGGATTCAGGTCAACGCGACGGTGAAGGCCCCTTGGGTCTTCGACCGGATTTCATCCTCGGTGACACCGTCGGCGAGTTCGACCAGGACCATGCCGCCATCGCCCTTCTTGTCGATGGTGAAGACGCCGAGATCGGTGATCACCATGTCGACCACGGCGGTGCCGGTCAGGGGCAGGTCACAGGCAGTCAGGAGCTTCGGGCTTTCCGACCCATCCTTGCCTTTGGCGGTGTGCTCCATCACCACCACCACCTTCTTCACACCGGCGACGAGGTCCATGGCGCCGCCCATGCCCTTCACCATCTTGCCCGGGATCATCCAATTGGCGAGGTCGCCATTCTCGGCGACCTGCATGGCGCCGAGGATCGACAGGTTGATGTGCCCGCCCCGGACCATGCCGAAGGAATCGGAGGAGGAGAAATAGCTCGTGGTCAGCAATTCGGTGATCGTCTGCTTGCCGGCATTGATGAGGTCGGGGTCTTCCTCCCCCTCGTAAGGGAAAGGCCCCATGCCGAGCATGCCGTTCTCGGATTGCAGCTGCACCGACATGCCCTCGGGGATGTAGTTCGAGACCAGGGTCGGGATGCCGATGCCGAGGTTCACGTAGTAGCCGTCGCGCAGCTCCTTGGCGGCGCGCGCAGCCATCTGTTCGCGGGTCCAGGCCATGGTGGTGTCTCCCTTGGATGTCAGATGGCAGCTGCGGAGGAATCGGCGGTCTCGCCACGCTTGCGCGTGGTGCGCTGCTCGATCCTCTTCTCGCGGATCGCCACGTGGATGATGCGCTTGACGAAGATGCCCGGCGTATGGATCGCGTCGCCGTCGATTTCGCCCGGCTGGACCAGATGCTCCACCTGGGCGACCGTCACCTTGGCGGCCGTGGCCATCATCGGATTGAAGTTGCGGGCGGTCTTCCGGTAGACGAGATTGCCTTCGGTATCGCCCTTCCAGGCATGGACGATGGCGAGATCGGCGAAGAGGCCGCGCTCCATCACGTAATTCTCACCGTCGAACTCGCGCACCTCCTTGCCCTCGGCGATGAGGGTGCCGACGCCGGTCTTGGTGAAGAAGGCCGGAATGCCCGCCCCGCCCGCGCGGATGCGCTCGGCCAGCGTCCCTTGCGGGTTGAACTCGATGGCGAGTTCGCCGCCGAGATACTGGCGGGCGAATTCCTTGTTCTCACCGACATAGGACGAGATCATTTTGGCGATCTGGCGGGTCTGCAGCAGCTTGCCGAGGCCGACATTGTCGATGCCGGCATTGTTGGAGATGACGGTGAGGTCCTTGACCCCTGACGCCTGGATCGCATCGATCAGCTCGTCGGGGATGCCGCACAAGCCGAAGCCGCCGGCCATGATCGTCATGCCATCCTTGAGCAAGCCGGCGACCGCCTGCGTGGCGTCGGAATATACCTTCTTCATCTCAAGCCTTCCTCCCGGAATCCGGTCCTTGGCGCCGTTTCGGGCTGCCCTGCGAAACGCGAGCCAATCCCAACCCGCCGGCCCGGCTTAGGTCAGGCTCAGGTATACCAGGGGCTGGCCGTGTCCCTCTGCCCTGTCTCTGCGCCAGGATAAGGCGTTTCGGCAAGATCCTGCGAGGGAACAACGGGCCTGAAAGGTGAGGGGTCGTGAAAGCTGTAGCAGAATGGGGTGCCCGGAGAAGCGCGGGACGGCTTTCCGGGGCCTGCTTCTGAATGCTCCACGGCAGAGAAATGATGCATGGCAGACAAAAGCGTTCCCGCCCGTTATGGAGAGGGTGGGGGGTAGGTTTTTAGAAGATCGATCGCGGCGGCTCGGCGAGGCCGCGCGCGCAACCGCGTGTCGCGGTTTTGCTCCGATAGGGAGAGACATGTCGCTCCGTCGCCTCCTGCCGGCCCTCTGTATCGGCAGCCTCGTCCTTGCCCTGATCGCCGCCTGTCTGCCCTGGTCGGTCGCGTCCGTGCGCCTCACGCGGGGCGTCGGCAAGGCGCTGGCGACCAATTACGGAATTGCGATGAAGGCCGAAGGATCGGCGGGCGTCGCGCTTCTGCCCATTCCCCGGCTCGATTTCGAGGGCGTCCGGCTCAGCGCCGGGACGGTGGACGGGCCGCTCCTCGCCGATGGCGGATCGCTCACCCTCAAGCTCGGGATCCGTGCCCTTCTCGCCGGCCGCATCGAGATTGACACCCTCTCCCTCGAACGCACCACGATCACCCTCCCCCAGGATGACGGGGATTCGCGCTGGGTCGAGCCGCTCCGGCGCCTGAGAGCGCGCCTGACCCAGGGGGGCGCGTCGCGTCCGCGTCGTATCAGCCTCACCGACGCGACGCTGTCCGGCCGAGACCCCCGCGACGGCAGCGCCCAGACCGCCCGCGATGTCGATCTGGTTCTGGCCTGGCCATTCTGGTCGTCCCAGATGAACGCGGCGGGAAGCTTTATCTGGAACGACACGCCAACCCAATTTTCGCTCTCCGGTGTCAGGCTGGACGAGTTGTTCTCCGGCCGGGAATCGTCCTTTTCCGCCAGCGCGACCTGGCCCGCCGGCAATCTGGCGGCTGAGGGAAGCGGCAGCTTCGCGGATGGATTGTCGCTTCGTGGACAGGGCAGCCTGCAATCGCGCTCCCTGCGCGAGACCCTGACCTGGGCGGGGACGGATATCGCCCTGTCGCCGTTCCTCGATAGCCTCGCCATCGACGGAACGTTCGAAAGTTCGGGCCGGACCCTCCTTCTGCCATCCATGCGAATGCGGCTTGGCGACAACAGCCTCGAAGGCGCGGGATCGATCAGCTTCGCCGAGAGCCGTCCGGCCCTTCAGGCGACCTTGGCGGCCGAGAGCCTGAATCTCGCACCCGCTCTTGCCACCCTGATCCGGGTCTTCGGCCCGGACGAATCCTTGAACGCCAGCGGCTGGAGCCGGCAAAGTCTCGCGCTGCGCCCCTTCACCGGAGGGGACCTCGATCTGCGTCTCTCCGCCGGCACTGCCCGGCTCGGGCCGCTTGTGATGGAGGATCTCGCTTCCAGCCTTCTGGTCCGCGAGGGCAGCGTCGAGGGCTCTCTGGCTCGCGCCGTGGTCAGAGGGGGCATCGTCAAGGGACGGTTCGGCCTCACGACCTCCGCCACCGACCGCGGTGAGACGGAGTTGCGCGCCCAGGGTGCATTCGACCGGCTCGATCTCGGCGCCCTGCTGGTCGATTTCGGGCAGGAGGGCTGGCTTCTCGGAAACGCCCAGGGACAGTTCACGCTCGAGGGATCGGGCCGCACCGCGGCCAGCCTGATCGACCACCTCAACGGACGCTCGTCCCTCGCCATGGAGAACGGGACCCTCGCCGGGCTCGACCTTGCCGACGTGGTGCACCGCAATGGCGTCGCCGCCGACGGTGCCTTGGCTCGCCGGAACGCCCGCACCCCGTTCGACCGCGCGGGAATCTCCCTGCGCTTCGTCGATGGCGTCGGCGACATTGCCGATGGCATTTTGAAGACATCGTCGCTCACCGCCTCGTTACGGGGAACCTTGTCTCTACCGGAGCGGACCCTCGCCGCACGGGCGGAACTGTTGCCGCGAAGCCCAGCCGATCCCGCCCTGCGGCCGATGTCGCCGCCGAACCGCTCTTCGAGCCTGCCTCAGGGCACCCTCTTGGATATCGAAGGCCCATGGGACGCGGTCGCTGTTCGCACCATCCCGCGCGAGGGTGGTTCCGATCTCGACTCCCGCGGCGGCTCGATCCTGAATCTCGATGACATGCAGGGACCGAGGACGGGTGCGCTCGATCTACCGACCAGGGTGCGCGCCTACGTGCCCTGATTTCCTACGCCGCGGCGTCCGGTGAGAAACGAGGCCGCGAGGACGACGACGGTGACGCCGCCGACGAGGAGCGTCGACGCGGCGTTGATCTCAGGGTTCACGCCGAGGCGAACCTGGCTGTAGAGCCGCATGGGCAACGTCGTCGCCCCCGGGCCCGAAACGAAGCTCGCGATGACGAGGTCGTCCAGCGAGAGGGTGAAGGCGAGGAGGAAGGCCGCCACCAGGGACGGCGCGATCAGCGGCAGGGTGACGGTCGCGAAAACCCGAAAGGGGCCCGCCCCGAGATCCGCCGCTGCCTCTTCCAGGGAACCGTCGAGTCCCTTGAGACGCGCTCCGACCACCACTGTGACGAAGCCGAGGCCGAGGGTGGCGTGGGCGATGACCAGGGTCACGAGGCCGCGGTCGAGCCCGAGCCCGACGAAGAGGAGCAGGAGCGACAGGCCGGTGATCACCTCCGGCATCACCATGGGCGCGTAGACGAGGCCGGTGAAGCCGCTACGTCCCGTAAAGCGTCCGCTGCGGTTGAGTGCCAGCGCCGCCAGCGTGCCGAGGAGTGTCGCCACGAGGGCGGCGAGTGAGGCCACTTTCAGCGAGACCAGGGCGGCGGCGATCAGTGGGCCGTCATTGACGAGCACCCCATACCAGCGCGTCGAGAATCCGCCCCAGACCGTCACGAGGGACGAGGCGTTGAACGAGAAGACGACGAGAACGGCGATCGGTGCGTAGAGGAAGACGAGGCCGAGCCCGAGGCTGAGTCGGTTGAGCACACTCACCGGCCGACGTCCTCCCGCTCGCGCTCCGCATCACGGAACAGCACGATCGGTCCGACGATGAGCACGAGCAGCAGCACCGCCACCGCGGAGGCGAGTGGCCAGTCGCGGTTTGAGAAGAACTCGCTCCACAGCACGCGGCCGAGCATCAGCGTATCGGAACCGCCCAGCAGGTCGGGGATGATGAACTCACCGACCATCGGGATGAAGCACAGGAGCGCACCCGCGGCGATACCGGGCCGGGCCAGCGGCAGCGTCACGGTCCAGAAGGCACGCGCCGGCGAGGCCCCGAGATCGGCGGCGGCTTCCGTCAAGGTCGGATCCAGGCGGGAAAGCACCGCATAGAGCGGCAGCACCATGAACGGCAGGTAGGCGTAGGTCAGGCCGATCATCACCGCGGCGGGTGTGTTCAGGATGTCCAAGGGGCTGGCGATGAGGCCGGTCCAGATCAGTCCTGCATTCAGCAGGCCCTCGGGCTTCAGGATCGCGATCCAGGCATAGATGCGGATGAGAAAGCTCGTCCAGAACGGTACGATCACCAGTGCCACGAGCAGCGGCTGAAGCCGGGCCGGCGAGCGGGCGAGCGCATGGGCGATGGGCGTGCCGACGATCACCAGGATGGCCGTCGCCATGCCGGCGTAGAGCAGGGACGAGAGGGCCGCGTCGCGATACAGGCTGTCGCCGGCAAGGGTCTCGAAATTGGCGAAATCCAGAGCTTCCAGGAACGCGCCCCATCCGTCGATACCCGCGCTCCAGTCGAGCACCGGCAGGTAGGGCGGCTGCGCCGTCGCCGGTGAGGACAGGCTGATCTTGAGGGTGATGAGGCAGGGCAGCAGCACGAAGGCGGCCAGCCACAGATACGGAGCGACCGGGAGAAGTCGCTTCATCACGCCGCCATGACGGTCGCGGCATCCGGCGCGAAGGACAGGCGCACATGAGTCTCGCTGGCGATCCCGGTTCCGGCGGGCATGTTCGCGCGGATCGTGCTGCCATCCCGCATGCGGATGTCGAGGCGGATGTGGTCGCCGAGATAGGTCGAGGCCTCAACCTGACCGTCGAGAGTATTGCGATCCCCGGCGGCCACCCCGTCGATGGTGGACGCCGCCAGACGCTCGGGGCGTAGGGCGATCACCGCGGGGGTACCGGTGGACGGGGCGCTCTCACCGGACGCGAAGATGGGCCCAAGGGCGGTCTCGACCCGCACCAGCGCGCCGTCGGCGTCCCGGACCGTCCCCGGGATCAGGTTCACGTCGCCGAGCAAGCCGGCGACGAAGCGGTTGACGGGCCGTTCGTAGAGCGTCTCGGACCGGCCGACCTGGACGAGGCGGCCCTTGTCCATCACGCCGATCCTGTCGGCGAGCGCCATGGCCTCCGAAGGATCGTGGGTGACGATGACGAAGGCGGTGCCGAGGCGGCGCTGGATCGCGCGCAACTCGCCCTGGGTCTGCTCGCGCAGGCCCCGGTCGAGCGCGCCGAGCGGCTCGTCGAGGAGGAGCACCTTCGGTTCGCGCGCCAGCGCCCGCGCGAGGGCGACGCGCTGGCGCTGGCCTCCGGACAGGGTCTCGGGACGCCGGTTCCCGAAATCCTCCAACTGTACCAGGCGCAGCAACTCCTCCACGCGGGCGGCGGCGGCCGAACGGCGGAGGCCATTCAGCCCGTAGGCGATGTTGCGGCTGACGCTGAGATGCGGGAACAGCGCATAGGACTGGAACATCATGTTCACCGGTCGCCTGTGCGGAGCGAGGCCGGTGAGATCGACGCCGTCGAGGCGGATTGCGCCACCTGTTGGCGTCTCGAATCCGGCGATCAGGCGCAGCAACGTGCTCTTGCCGCAGCCGGAGGGGCCTAGCAGGCAGAGAATTTCCCCGGCTGACACAGCGAGCGAAAGATCCGCGACCGCAACTTGCGCGCCGAACGTCTTGGTCAGCCGTTCGAGGGTGAGGAACGGAGCCACGGCGTTCCGCGCCGTCAATTGTCCTCGCGCAAGGCTTCGGCGACCCGTGCCTCGAGCAGGTCCGGCCGGCGGATGACCAGGGCGCCTCTGGTCCGGTCGATCAGGCCGTCCGCCGCCATCACGGTGAACTCACGGGTCACCTGCTCGCGCCGACAGCCGATGCGGGCGGCCAGCACATGGTGATAAGGCGGCGGCGTCACCACCCGTTCCCCGTCGCCGCCGGCGCGCGGCACGGACAGGCGCAACAACTCGGCATAGAGCCGGTGGCGCAGGTCGAGCAGCGCGTGTTCCATCAGCCGCGTGTTGAGCTCGCGCACGCGCTTGGCGAGAAGGCGGAACAGCCGGTCGGCAATGGCCTCCGAGGCGAAGATCATCTGCCGGAAGATCGGGGCCGGAACGACACAGACCTCGCCGCGGGTCAGGGCGGTGACGTTGGCCGAGCGGCCGATCCCGTCCAGAGCCGCGAGCTCACCGAAGAACGCGCCGCCCCGCATCTCGCCGAGGATCACTTCCTTGCCCGATTGTGAGCGATTCAGGATGCGGACCTCGCCGGAGGCAAGGAAATACACGTCGGTGGAGATGTCGTCGTAATCGACCAGGACTTCGTTCTCGTCGAACCGGCGCCAATGGCAGCGGGTCTCATAGGTCGACAGCTCGATTCCCGGCTCCTTGAAGAAGGGGATTGTCGCCAGCCGTCCTGCAGTCACGGGTATCATCTCCTAAAGCGAGTGATCGTTAAGCTGCCGGTCCTGTGGGTCAACCCATTCCGTCGGACCATCCCTACCAAAAGTCGTGTCGTTGGATATTCGATTCATACCAGGTCTCGATGAGTCCGACCTATCGAGCGCCGGCATTGGCTGCGGCTTGGCCATCGGACAGGAGAATGAAAACCCTCATCGCGCGCAGTTTACCTGCCTTTGCAACTGATCTGGGTTAAGCTAAGCGCACGCACAGAATGAACCGCCTGTCGGATGACAATCCCGGTTGATCGCGCTGGGACCCGAGACATGCTGGTGAGCTCCGCGTCATCGACGGACGTTGAAGATTCAAACCATCTGCCGGGGCCATACGGGATTGGGCCGGGATTCACCGCGACGCCGCACGACGCCATAGCGATGTTCGCTGCCCCATCGATCCAGGCCGTGCGCGAGGTGGCGCTACCGTCCGCTCGCCCCCGGCAGGCGACGCTGTCCGCGAGCTTCTCTCTGACAGGTTACGGCCTGCATACCGGGCGTCGCGTCACGGTCACCGTCGCGCCCGCCCGTGACGACCACGGCATCGTCTTCCGGCGAAGCTTCAGGCGAGCGCGCACCGTCGATGTGCCAGCCTTATGGACCTTTCGCGAGACGCAGCCACTCTGCACCGCCTTGCGATCGTCCGAAGGACCGCTGGTCCGCACCGTGGAGCATCTCCTGGCCGCGCTCGCCGCGTATCGCATCGACAACGCACTCGTTTGCCTCGATGCGGAGGAACTGCCGATCTTCGACGGCGGCGCCCTGCCCTGGTGCCAGGCGTTGCGTGCGAGCGGTCGGACCGAAAGCGACACGCCTTTGCGCAGCATCCGCGTGCTGCGGCCCGTCGAGGTCCGCCAGGATCACAGGACGTTGAGGATCGAGCCGGCCGACGCGCTTCATCTCTCTGGCCGTCTCGAACTCTCCCATTTCGATGCCATGCAATGGTCGGGCACGATCACGCCGGAGGTGTTTACTCAGCAATTGGCCCCGTCGCGCAGCTTCGGACGGGCCAAATGGGCGATTCCGGCCAAGATCTACGGCACACTCCTGCGCAAGCCGCTGCTACGGGGGGCGAACCTCTCCTCGACTGCCTGTATCGTCGGCGGGCGGATCATCGGCGGGATGACCGTGCCCGACGAACCGGTGCGTCACCGCATGCTCGACCTCGTCGGCGATCTCGCGTTGGCGGGACGGCCGATCCTCGGCCGTATCGAGGCGGCGCATACCGGGCATGAACTGAACCACGCCCTGGTCGCGGCCCTGATGAAGGATCCCGCCGCCTGGGAACTGGTCTGACGCGAATCCCGCGGGTGGCGCTCAGCCGATCCCGGTCAAAGCCAGAACGAGGGCCAGGACGAGGGGGAGCGCCGCCCCGGCGATCACGGTCTGGGTCGCCGTGATCCCCGCCATCAAAGGTGCGTCTCCTCCGAGCTGGCGCGACATGATGTAGGACGATGAAGCGGTCGGCAGGGTCTGGAACAGCAGGGCCGTCACCGCGGCCGGACCCTTGAGCCCCATGGCGAGGCAGGCGAGGATCGTGGCGGCCGGCATCAGCCCGAACTTGATCAGGGACGCCACCGCGACCGGCCTGATCCAGCTTCGCGCCGACCCGAAATCGAGGGCGGCGCCGACGCAGAGCAGGCCCAGCGGCAGCGAGGCCTGGCCCAAGGCCCGCAGCATCGGCTCGAGTCCCGGTGGCAGGCCGAGCCCCGAGGCCTGGAGTGCGATGCCGCCGAGGCTGCCGAAGACAAGAGGGTTGAGGACGATCTGCCGCGCGAGGCCGAGGGCCGAAGGCCTCCCTGCCGTGCCGAAACGGGCGAAGATCAGCACGCACAGGACATTGACCGTCGGGACGATCGCGGCGTTCGCCACCGCCGCCAGTGCGATGCCCTGAGCGCCGTAGAGACCGGCCGCCGCCGAAACTCCCACGTAGTTGTTGAAGCGGATCCCACCCTGGAACACCGAGGTGAAGGCCGGTCCGCCGAAGCCGAGGCGTGGTCCGGCCGCCAGCGTCAGACCCGCCACCGCCAGGGTCGAGAGAACCAGGACCAGGGCGAGCGCACCGACGGGGACATCGGCGAGTTGCGCGGTGGCGAGGCTGTCCAGAAGAAGGCTCGGCAGCAGGACGTAATAGGCAAGGCGTTCGGCCTGCGGCCAGAAGCTTTCGGCGAGGAAGCCGAGGCGGCGCAGGGCCGCGCCGAACCCAATCAGGAGAGCAATCGGAAAGAGGGCAGCGAGAAGCGTCAGCGTCATGGCCGCCCGATTACAACGCTCTGCCTCCGCCGGATACGGCACCCCCCTGCCCGTCCCTTGGCGACGCTCCCCTTGCAACCCTCGCCTTGCGCCGCCAGAAGCCTTCCATGCTCCGCGTCAACGACCTCACCTACCGCATCGGCGAACGTCTGATCCTCGACGGCGCCACTTTCGTCATTCCGGACCGGGCCCGCGTCGGGCTCGTGGGCCGCAATGGCGCGGGAAAGACGACGTTGTTCAAGGCGATCCTCGGTGAGTTGCCCACCGAGGGCGGCACCGTATCGATGCCAAAGGGCATGCGCATCGGCGCCGTGGCGCAGGAAGCTCCGGCCGGCCCTGAAACGCTGCATTCCGTCGTGCTCGCTGCCGATACCGAGCGGGCGCGCCTGATGGCCGAAGCTGAGCACGCCGATGGCCTGCGCCGGGCCGAGATCGAGACGCGCCTCGTGGATATCGAGGCGCATTCGGCGCCCGCCCGCGCCGCCGCCATCCTGCACGGCCTCGGCTTCGACGCGGAGGCGCAGGGGCGGCCATGTTCCGATTTCTCGGGTGGATGGCGCATGCGTGTGGCGCTGGCCGCCGTGCTGTTCTCCGAACCCGACCTGCTGCTCCTCGACGAGCCCACCAACTACCTCGATATCGAGGGGACGATCTGGCTCTACGACTACCTGGAGCGTTATCCGCGCACCGCCGTCATCATCTCCCACGACCGCGACCTGCTCGACGAATGCGTCGACCACATCCTGCATCTCGACCGCGGCAAGCTCAGCATCTACCGGGGCGGCTACACCTCCTTCGCCCGGCAGGTCGCCGAGAAGCGCGTGCTCCAGTCGAAGGCGAAGGCCAAGCAGGATGCGGAGCGCGCGCATCTCCAGAGCTTCGTCGACCGATTCAAGGCGAAGGCGACGAAGGCACGCCAGGCCCAGTCCCGCGTCAAGCGCCTCGCCAAGATGGAGATCATCGCCTCGGTGATCGAGGACGACGTGCCGGCCTTCCGCCTGCCGAGCCCCGAACGTCCGCTCTCGCCGCCCATCGTCGCCATGGAGCGGGTACAGGCGGGCTATCCTGACCGGATCGTACTCTCGGGGCTCAACCTCAGTCTTGCCCCCGACGACCGGGTCGCGCTGCTGGGCGCCAACGGCAACGGCAAGTCCACCTTCTGCAAGCTCATCGGCGGGCGCTTGCCCCCCTTGAGCGGCGAGATGCGGCGTTCGGGCAAGATGGAGGTGGCGTATTTCGCCCAGCACCAGCTCGACGAATTGCGGCCCGCCGAGAGCGCCTACGCCCATGTCCGCGACCTGATGCCGGACGTGCCGGAATCGAAGGCGCGCGCCGCCGCCGCCCGCCTCGGCTTCTCGGGTACGAAATCCGAGACGCCGGTCTCGCAGCTCTCGGGCGGTGAGAAGGCGCGCCTGCTGATGGGCCTCGCGGCCTTCAAGGGGCCGCATCTCCTGATCCTCGACGAGCCCACCAACCACCTCGATATCGAGAGCCGGCAGGCCCTGGTGGAAGCGATCAACGATTACGAGGGGGCGGTCATCCTGGTGAGCCACGACCGCTTCCTGGTGGAGGCCTGCGCCGACCGGCTCTGGCTCGTGGCAAACGGCAGCGTGAAGGCCTTCGACGGCGACATGGACGATTATCGCCGCTTCGTCCTCGCGGGTCCCGAACGCGAGGCGGAGAAGGGCGCGTCCGAGGCCGCCGGCGGAGTGAAGGCACTGGAGCGCCGCTCCAACGCCGACCGCCGCGTGGCTTTGGCCCCCCTGCGCAAGAAGCTGGAGGGCGTCGAGGCGCGGATGAAGAAGCTCACCGACGCCATGACCAAGATCGACGCGGCGCTCGCCGACGGCACCGCCTTCCAGACCAATGCCGCCAAGGCCGGAGAACTCGCAAAGATGCGCTCCGACGCCGCCGCCGCGCTGGAGGCGGCCGAGGAGGAATGGCTGGAGCTCAGCGGCGAGATCGAGGGCGCGACGGCGTGATGCGTCCGGCGGCCGGGATCAACCGGCGCCGCCTCGCGTTTCCCGCACCCGATCCATCACGCGGACGACCCTATGCCCGACCTGATCCGGCGCGATCGATCCCTGCCCCTCGCCGCCAAGCTCGCGTTGCTACCTCTCGGTGCTGCCGGCGCGTGGATCGCCTATAGCCGTTTCGGGATCGACCACCACCAGACGCTCAACCCGGCCCTGCCCGGCCGGCATGAATGCCTCGAGACGCCGGCCGGTGGGATCGGCCTATATGGGAGCGCGTCCGCGCCCGGCGTCCCGCTGCTGCTGATCCACTCGGTGAACGCGGCGGCCAATGCCTACGAGGTTCGCCCGCTCTACCGGCACTACGCGGGGAGCCGTCCGGTCTACGCGCTCGACCTGCCGGGGTTCGGTTTTTCCGAGCGCAGCGACCGGGTCTACACCCCACGCCTGATGTCCGATGCGATCCGGGCCGTCACCGCCGAGATCCGACATCGGCATGGTGGCGGGGAGATCGATGCCGTCGCCCTGTCCTTGTCTTGCGAGTATCTCGCCGCTGCCGCTCTTGAGGAACCGAGCGCCTATCGCAGTCTCGGCCTGATCAGTCCGACCGGCTTCGATGCCCGTTTCGTCGGCCGGCACCGCGACCGGACCCGGCACGGTGGGGCCGTCGCCCGCACCATGCTGAACGCCCCGCTCTGGGGGGAGCCGCTGTTCGATCTCCTGGTGAGCCGGCCGAGCATGCGTTTCTTCTTGGAAAAGACCTGGGGCTCGAAGGACATCGACGAGGGTCTGCTCGCCTACGACTACGCCTCCGCCCATCGGCCCGGCGCCCGGCATGCGCCGTTCTCGTTCCTGTCCGGGGCCTTGTTTCCCGATGCGCCGGGGCGGTTCTACGAGGCGCTCACCCTCCCGGTCTGGATGATCCACGGGGTGCGCGGCGATTTTGTCGATTACCGCCATGCCGACCGTGTCGCCGGCCGCCCGAACTGGACCGTCGACGTCCTGCCCACCGGGGCCTTCCCGCATTTCGAGGATCTGGCGGCGGTGACGCGGCACTACGATGCGTTCCTAGCCGACCGCGATGGGTGAGGCCGGGGCTGGTCGGGCATCGACGGGCAGGGTACGTCCGGTATGACCCGTGAACTCATCCCCGGTAAGCCGATGCCCGACCTGACCCTCGACACCGCCCAGACCATCGTCGCCACCGCCCTTAAGACGGCCCGCTCGCACAGCCTGAAGCCCCTCGCGGTGGTGGTCTACGATGCGCGTGGAGCCCTGAAGGCGCTGGGCGCCGAAGACGGGACGTCGCTGCGCCGGGCGGAGGTCGCCATGGGCAAGGCCAATGGCTGCCTGGCGCTCGGCCTCGGCGGGCGCGCGATCCACAAACGGGCAGAGGAGCAGGCCTATTTCGTGGCGGCCGTGAGCCATCTCGTCGGTCCGGCCGCGCTCGTGCCGGTGCCGGGCGGTGTCCTGATCCGCGATGGCGATGCGGTCATCGGTGCCGTCGGCATTTCGGGCGATACCTCCGACAACGACGAACTCTGCGCGCTCGCCGGGATCGAAGCCGCTGGATTCACCGCGCAGACCGGCGCCTGAGCGCCGCCATGCGCCCTGACCGCCGGGCCTGCCTCTTCGGTGGCGGTGCTCTGCTCGTGGCTGGAACAAGCTCGGCGCGCGCGACCGGCGGGCCGGTCTACCGGCGCGGTAACGATGCCGATCCGGAAACCCTCGATCCGCACAAATCCTCCACCGTGGCGGAGGCGCATATCCTGCGCGACCTCTACGAGGGGCTGCTGACCTACGACAATCACGGGGCCATCATCCCGGGTGCGGCGACGCATTGGACTGTCTCGGACGACGCCCTGACCTACACGTTTCATCTGCGCGAGGACGGGCGCTGGTCGAACGGCGATCCGGTCGTGGCGGCGGATTTCGTCTTCGGCCTGCGCCGGATACTGCACCCCGCGACGGCGGCGAAATATGCCGAAGTGTTGTATCCGCTGAAGAACGCCCGCGCCGTGAACCAGGGCGAGGCTGCGCCGGAGAGCCTCGGCGTGACGGCGCCGGATGCGCGGACCCTCGTCATCACCCTCGACCGGCCGACGCCCTACCTCCTCGAACTCCTCACCCACCAGACCTCCCTGCCGGTGCATCCGCCTTCCGTCTCGCGCTTCGGCGATGCCTTCACCCGGCCGGGCAACCTCGTCAGCAACGGTGCCTACGCCCTCGTCGATTGGGTGCCGAACGACCGTATCACATTGACACGAAACCGTTTTTTCCATGCGGCGGCCTGCGTCTCGATCGAGACGGTGGCCTTCCTGCCGACCCCGGATCTCTCCAGCGCGGTTCGCCGCTACGCCGCCGGCGAGATCGAGTCCCTCGCCGACCTGCCGGGGGACCAGATGGCCTCACTGAAGGAGAGGTTCGGCGGTCAGGTCGTCCTCGGCCCGTCGCTCGGGCTCTATGCCCTGGCCGTCAATATCCAGAAGCCCCCGTTCGACGACGTCCGGGTGCGACAGGCCTTATCCCTTGTGATCGATCGTGAATTCCTGGCCGAGAGACTGTGGGGCGAGACCATGGCACCGGCCTATTCCCTCTGCCCGCCGGGCCTCGACAATTACCGCACGCCGCCGGAACTCGCCGGGCGGAACGCGATGCCCATCGACCGTGAGGAGGAGGCACGGTCACTCCTCGCCGCGGCCGGCTTCGGGCCCGGCGGCAAGCCCCTCCGGGTCGAGTATCGCTTCAACAGCACCGACAACAACCGCAACGCGGCGGTCGCTCTCACCGACATGTGGCGGGGCATCGGCGTCGAGACGCGCCTCGTCTATACCGATGCCAAAACCCATTTCGCCCACCTGCGCGACGGCGGTGATTTCGATGTGGCCCGCATGTCCTGGGTCGCCGATTACTCCGATCCGCAAAATTTCCTGTTCCTCCTTGAGACCGACAATGACGGGCTCAACCCCGGTCGTTACAGCAATCCGGCCTATGACGGGCTGATGCGCGAGGCGGCCGCCGAGCGGGATCTCGCCAGGCGGGCCGACCTCCTGTTCCGGGCCGAGGCGATCATCCTCGACGAGTTGCCGTGGATCCCGGTGCTCCACACCCGGTCGAAGGCACTGATCTCGGCCCGTCTCACCGGCTATCACCCGAACCCGCGCAACGCGTCGCCGACGCGTTTCCTGAAGCTCGACGCGTGACGGGCGGGATCCCGGCATGATCGGCTTCGTCCTGCGCCGCCTCGCCCAGGCGATCCCGACCCTGTTCCTCGTCGTGACGGGCAGCTTCTTCCTGATCCGCCTCGCCCCCGGTGGACCCTTCGACCTGGAGCGTCCGCTGCCGCCGGCGGCGATGCAGAATCTCGCCCGTGTCTACGGCCTCGACCAGCCCCTCATCGTCCAATACGGCCGCTACCTCGCCGCACTGATCCAGGGCGATCTCGGCCCCTCCTTCTCGTTCCGCGACCTGACCGTGGCCGACCTGTTCGCGCGTGGCCTGCCCGTCTCCATGACCCTCGGCGGCCTCGCCCTCCTTCTGTCCCTGAGCGTGGGAATCGGCCTCGGAGCCTGGGCGGCGTTCCGGCGCGGCGGATGGATCGACCGGGCCATCGGCCTTCTCGCCGGGCTGACCCTGGCGATCCCGACTTTCGTCGTGGCGCCCCTGCTCCAGATCGTGTTCGGCCTGAGCCTGCGCTGGTTGCCGGTGGGCAGCTGGGAGGGCGGCGCGCCCTCGCATCTGGTGCTTCCCGTGCTCACCCTCGCGCTGCCGCAGATCGGCGCCATCGCCCGGCTGACGCGGACGTCCCTCAACGAGACCCTGAACGCCCAGCCGGTCCGCACCATGCGCGCAATGGGCCTGCCGCCCCGACGCGTCGCCCGCCATGCCCTGCGCGGGGCGCTGCTGCCCGTGGTCGCGATCCTCGGGCCCGTGGCGGCCGGGCTGCTGACGGGGTCGGTGGTGGTGGAGACGATCTTCGGCTTGCCCGGGATCGGGCGGGCCTTCGTCGATGGGGCGCTCAACCGCGACTACACCCTGGTGATGGGCACCGTCATCCTCGTGGCATTGTTCGTCACTCTGCTCAACATCGTCGCCGACATCGCCTGTGCGCTCCTCGATCCGCGCCTGAGGCACGGGCGATGAGCCGCGCCTGGACCCGCTTCGCGTGGAACCGCGGCGCCCTTGCCGCCTCTTTGATCCTCGTCTCGATGATGCTCGCCTGCCTCGTCGGGCCGTTCCTCACCGGCCACGAACCCGGGCGGATCTATCCCGATCTCGTCCGCATCGCGCCCGGCCTCGCCGCTCATCCCGAGCCCGGGGAGGTCGCTCCGGCACTGACCCGCCTCGCTTTCCGCATGCGTGTCTCGGTCTCGGACGTCACCGTCTCGGGCGGCCGCGTCCGCATGGTGGTGTCTGACCCGGCCAGGCCCGTCGACGAGCGCGTCCTCGCCTATCTCCCCCGCTCCGACCTGTTCGGCGCCCCCCGCATCGTCGAGCGTCTCGACGAGGGTCGCCGCCTCGTCGTCGAGGCGCCGCTCGGCCGCCTGCGCTTCCTCATGGGAACCGACATGCTCGGGCGGGACCTCCTCACCCGCAGCCTCGTCGCGGGGCGGGTCTCGCTCCTCATCGGTGGCGTCGCCACCGCCGTGGCGCTGCTGATCGGGATCGCCTACGGCGCGGCGGCCGGCTACCTCGGCGGCGTGGCCGACGCGGTGATGATGCGCATCGTCGACATCCTCTACGCCCTGCCCTTCGTCTTCTTCGTCATCATGCTGCTGGTGTTCTTCCGCTCCGGATTGGGGCTGATCCTGGTGGCGATCGGCGCGGTGGAATGGCTCGACATGGCCCGCCTCGTGCGCGCCCAGACCCTGTCGCTACGCGCCCGCGACTTCGTGCGTGCGGCCGAGGCGCTCGGGCTTTCGACACCGGCCATCCTCTGGCGCCATATCGTCCCGAACACCCTCGGTCCCGTCACGGTGGCGGCGACCCTGCTCGTGCCCAAGGTGATCCTGCTGGAGAGCTTCCTGTCGTTCCTCGGCCTCGGGGTGCAGGAGCCGGCCACCAGCTGGGGGGCACTGATCGCGGACGGCGCGCGCACCCTCGAATCCGCCCCGTGGATGCTCGCCGGCCCCGCCGCCTTCCTCGTCCTGACCCTCATCGCCCTCAACACGATCGGCGATGGTCTCGCGGATGCCCTCGACCCGCGCCTCTCGGAGACCTGACGGTCCGGCCGAGAACGTGCGAGCGTCCCTCGGCCGCCGCAGGCGGAAGCCCCGCGACGCGCGCCGGCAGAAGGCGGGTGGCCGACCCGTCGACGAACGGGGCTACGCGACCGAACGCAGATCGTCGATGTCGATCTCGAACGTATGCACGCAGTTGCGACCGCGGGATTTCGCCTCGTAGAGGGCGCGGTCCGCGCGCTCGATGATGCGGTCGATGTCCGTGTCGAATTTCTCCGCCTCGGCGATGCCGATGCTGATCGTCGCCAGGAGGCGATCGTTGTCGGCCTCGAACACCGTGCTGGCCACGGTCTGTCGGATACGCTCCGCGATGATCGCGGCACCGGCGGCATTGTTGTCGTTGAGGAGAACCACGAACTCCTCGCCTCCGAAACGCGCCACCTTGTCCGTGGTCCTGATCGTATCGTTGATGATGGTGCCGACCTTGCGGATCACCACATCCCCCGCCGGGTGGCCGTAACGGTCGTTCACCCGCTTGAAATGATCGATGTCGATCATCAGCACCGAGAGGGGGCGCTGATAGCGTCTAAAATCGCCGAGGGCGTCCTTCGCGAGGGGCAGGAACGCGCGCCGGTTCAGCAGGCCCGTGAGAGCGTCCCTGTTCGCGATCAGCTTCATGGCCTGGAGATCGGCGCCGATGCGCTCGATCCTGTCCTGGGCGGCCCGGACGGCCCGCGACGCTTCGAGTTCCACGTCGCGTGCATCGGCTTCGGCGGTGCCGATCCGTCGCAACAGGGATCTGACCGCGGCGGACAGGCGCAACACTTCGGGGGAGCCCTGGACGCGCTCCGTCATCGTCGCATTTCGCTCGCGGCCGATCCGGTCGACCGCATCCGTGAGACGCGCCAGCGGGCGGCTGAGGCGCGTCACCACGAGGAAAATGCCGAGCGTGCCGAGCGCGCCCGCGCCGAGGCCGACAAGGGTGATGAGGACCGTGAGCCTGTGGGCACCCGCGAGGGCCGTCTGCACCGGCTGGAGGGCCACGACGATCCATCCGAGGCCGGTGTAATCGCCCCGCCCCCTCGTCGCCGAGACGGCCGCGAACTGGTCTCCGCCGGGGCTGCGCGCGATGAAATGGCCGGCGGCGAGATCGGCAGGCGAATACGGATGGGTGCCGAGCGCCGGCCCCATGAGCACGCGGCCGGTCCGGTCGAGGACGACGACCTCCTCCTTCAGTTCGGGGCGGCGTGAGGACAGGACCTCCCGGCGCACCCCGTCGGCCCAGCTCCAGCTGAGATGACTTCCCAGGACGCCGATGGTCCGGCCCGATGCGTCGATGACGGGCGATGCGAGATCGACGAACCGGAAGTGCGTTCCGTCGGCATTGGGTTTGAGCAGAGTCTGCAGCAGGGCCGCGAGATGGACGTCCTCGGCCGCCGCGCCTTTGATTCCATCGATGAACCAAGGACGCTGGCCGACATTCGCACCTTCCAGGATACCGCCCGTCGCAGCCCGAACCTTTCCGGTCTCGTCCGCAAAGCCGATCCAGGCATAATCCGGGAAGGTCTTCTGCATCGATTGCAGGACGTTGCGGAGACTCCCGGTATTCTCCATCCAGTGAGGCTGCAGCGGATCGAGCGCGGCCACGTTGCGGATCTCGCGCAGGCGTTCCGCCATATCCTGGTCCAGACGATCGGCAACGGAGCGTGCGACCTGCAGCAGCGCGTTCTCGGCCATGTCGGTGGCCTGCGCGCGCGCCAGCAAGGCAGAGCCCAGCGTGACCGCGGCCACGATCGTGAGGCCGACCGCCCCGGTGACGAGGCTGATCTGATGCCGCAGCGAGATCTTGTTGGCGAGCCGTTTCAGCATCGTTACCGATCCTTTAATCAGACCGGACCTTGCAGCCCATGGGCTTGCGAGACCGTCAACCGGTAGAGTCAATTTTTCCTATAAAATGCAACTTCCGTCCGTGACCGGACAGTGCCGCGTCGCGTGGTCGAACGACAATCCACGCTCGCCCCTCGTATCGGTCCTCAGCCCGTTCGTGGGTGTCGAGATCTTAAGCGAGATGACGGAGCGAGGTCTTTGAACGATATCTTTGCGGTCGGGAGCCGATAGTGCCGATCGGCAAATGACAACGATGATTCTTGTTGTGTGAATCATCGCGACAACCATGATCGGTCTTGTCACGATGGGCTGCCGGCCGGGTCGTCATTGGGCAGGCAGGAGCCCGGGATAGACCACCCGCACGGCACGCCGTTCCGCCGGGATGTCGGCCGCCGGGCGATCCTTCGCCACCGTGCCGGTGCTTCCCGTCATCGTCACATCGGCGGGGCGAAGGCGCCAGCGCTCGGCGCCGCTCGGCTGGCTGCGCGAGATCTCCGTGGCGCGTAGGGACGTCGGCACGATCGCGACGGCCGTAAGGGCCGTGGTGGCGAGAATGACGGAGAGGAGGCGGGAATACATCGGAGGCGGCACCCGGAGACGAGTACCGTGAGTGAAGCGTGAACAGGTAAAGACGCCGACGGAACCGCGACGCTTGGCCGTTCATTGCCAACAGCAATCGTATCCGGTGGTTAACGAGGCGTCGATGACGAGTATGGTCGAAGCAAAGTCGGGCTCTCCCGCGCCCGAGCGGGTTCCGATGGGCACGGTGATCGATACCGATATTTCCGCTCGTCTCGACCGTTTGCCCTGGGGACGCTTCCACGTTCTCGTCATCGTGGCGCTCGGCATCACCTGGGTCCTCGACGGTCTCGAAGTCACCCTGGCGGGCTCGCTCGTGGGCGCCCTGCGGGCCGAGCCCATGAGCTTCACCGAGTTCGATATCGGTCTGGCGGCGAGTTCCTATCTCGTCGGTGCCGTCGTCGGGGCCCTGGGCTTCGGCTGGCTCACCGACCGGATCGGCCGCAAGAAGCTGTTCTTCATCACGCTGGCCCTGTACCTCGCCGCCACCGCGACCACCGGCCTGTCCTGGGACATCTACAGCTTCTGCATCTTCCGGTTCCTCACCGGCGCGGGCATCGGCGGTGAATACACCGCCATCAACTCCACCATCCAGGAACTCGTCCCGGCCCGCGTGCGCGGCTGGACCGACCTCGTCATCAACGGTTCGTTCTGGATCGGGGCGGCCCTCGGCTCCTTCCTCTCCATCGCGGTTTTGCGCCCCGGCATGATCGACCCGGCCTGGGGCTGGCGCATCGCCTTCTTCGTCGGCGGCGGTATCGGCCTCGTGATCCTGCTGCTGCGGACATGGATCCCCGAGAGCCCGCGCTGGCTCGCCACCCACGGCTACGTCGCCGAGGCGGACCGGGTCGTCACCAGCATCGAAAAGCGCTTCATCGACGAGGGCATCACCCTTCCTCCGGTGGACGAATCCAAGCGGATGAAGCTGAGGACGCGCAGCCACACGCCGCTAAAGGAAGTCTTCGGCACCATGCTGGTCGGCTACCGCAAGCAGACCCTGGTGGGCCTCGCCCTGATGATCGCTCAGGCCTTCTTCTACAACGCGCTGTTCTTCACCTACGCCCTCGTGCTCCAGCGCTTCTACGGGGTGCCGGGCGACCATGTCGGCTGGTACCTGCTGCCCTTCGCGCTCGGATCGTTCCTCGGGCCGCTGCTGCTCGGACGGCTGTTCGACACGATCGGCCGTCGCCAGATGATCGCCTTCACCTACGGCATCTCGGCGGTGCTGCTCGCCATCACCGGCTACCTGTTCAAGATCGAGGTGTTCGGCCCCGTCGGCCAGACGGCGGCCTGGATGGTGGTGTTCTTCTTCGCCTCCGCCGCCGCGAGCGCCGCCTATCTCACCGTGGCCGAGACTTTCCCGCTGGAGATCCGGGCGCTCGCCATCGCGGTGTTCTACGCGCTTGGCACAGGCATCGGCGGCGTCTCCGGTCCGCTGCTGTTCGGCGCCCTGGTCGAGACGGGGTCCCGCGACAACGTGCTGATCGGCTACGGCATCGGTGCCGCTCTCATGCTGATCGCCGCCATCGTCGGCGGAGTCTGGGGCACGGCCGCAGAGGGCAAGTCCCTGGAGGATGTCTCGAAGCCGTTGGCGGCGGCCTGATCGCCGGCCGGTTCCGAGGCGCTCCCAAGTGCCTCAGAACCGCTCGACCCAGGGACGCAGCGCGATCTCGGAGGTCCAGGCGCTGCGGTCCTGACGCAGGACGTCCCAATAGGCCGAGGCGATGGCATCGGGATCGAGCAGGCTGTCGGGCGCCTCGGCCGGCTCCGGGCGCTTAGCGCTGCGGATCCCGCCGTCGATGACGAAATGGGCGACATGGATGCCCTTCGGCTGGAGTTCCCGCGCGAGGCTCTGCGACAGGCCGCGCAAGCCGAACTTGCCCATGGCGAAGGCGGCAGATTCGGCATGGCCCTTCACGCTGGCCGAGGCTCCAGTGAGCAGGATCGCGCCGTGGCGCCCCGGCAGCATGCGTCGTGCGGCGGCCTGGGCGACGAGGAAGCCGCCGAAGGCCGAGACCATCACCGACTGACGCACCGCGTCCGGGTCGAGATCGGCGATGGGGCCTCGCAACCGGCCGCTGGCATTGTAGACCACCACGTCGGGCGGGCCTCCGAGCGCCGGCTCCATCCGGGCGAACAGAGCCTCCACCTCGGCCGGATCGGCGGCATCGCAGGCATGGATGGCCGCCCCCGTCTCGGCCGCCAGGCGCTCGAGTTTCCCGACGCTGCGCGAGGCGAGGCCGACCCGCAGGCCTTCACGGGCGAAACGCCGGGCCAGCGAGGCGCTCAGGCCCTCTCCGGCCCCGACGATGAGGGCACGCCGATAGGTCGCGATCATGGGTATCTCCGGGACGCAAGATTCGGATGGCCGCCGTTTGTACGATGGGCAAGGCGTCTCGCGTCAGCCCTCCCGCCTGTCGCGAAAGAAGTCGCGCAGGAGATTGGCCGCCTCCGCCTCGCGCAAGCCGCCATAGACGTCCGGCGCGTGGTGGCAGGTGGGCTGGTTGAAGACCCGTGGCCCGTGCTCCACCCCGCCGCCCTTCGGGTCGAGGGCCGCGAAATAGACCCGGCGAATGCGCGCGAACGAGATGGCGCCCGCACACATCGGGCATGGCTCCAGGGTGACGTAGAGGTCGCAGCCGATGAGGCGCTCGTCGTCGATGGCGGTGCAGGCGGCGCGGATCGCCAGGATTTCCGCATGGGCGGTGGGATCGCGAAGCGCCCGGGGGCGATTGTGAGCGACGCTGAGGACGAGGCCGTTCCGTACGATCACGGCGCCGACCGGCACTTCGCCCTCCCCGGCCGCGCGGCGGGCGGCGTCGAAAGCGAGGCTCAACGGGTCGGTCGCGGCCTTCGAGGAAATGGGCGCAGTCACGATCGTCGAGCCCAAGCCTTTGTATTCGTTGAACGAAGGAAGCGGTCGAGATCCCGTGATCGGGCCCGGCAGGAACATCGCTGAGGCTGAGCCGTTTCATCTCCAACGCGGCCAAGGCCGCAGGATCTTATCAGGAGCAGACGATGAGCAGCACCACTGACAAGATCAAGGGGCTCGCCAACGAGGCGGTCGGTAACGTGAAGCAGGGCATCGGCAATGCCACGGATAACGACAAGCTCAAGGCCGAAGGCAAGGCCCAGGAATTGAAGGGCGATGCCCAGAAGACCGTCGGCGACGCCAAGGACGGCGTCAAGAACGCTGCCGACACGGTGAAGAGCAAGCTCTGAACCTCGGCATCCAGCCCGACTGGATGAGGAACGAAGGCAGCCGAAAGGCTGCCTTTTTCGTGATCGGCCGCAATGCCCCCTTGCGCGACGGGCAGGCCGCCCCACGCGCAATCGCTCGCAACCTTGCCTCCGCTCTGTTATGGGGCTCGGATGAGCGACAAGACAGACGAACAGACGGGCGGGTCCGAGGACGCGCCCGAGACCAACAGCGTTTCCGGCGAAGCCTGGACCCCGGCGACCGATGCGGGCGTGCCCGGCCCCTCGGCCGAGGAGCAGCCGAAGCCCCGCCGGGCAGCCGCGCCCGCCAGGGGAGGAGACGCTCCCCTGCGCCGCAAGGCCGCCCTGCCGAGGCCTGCGGCCAAGGCCGGGGACGATGCCGCCGCCGGTGATTCCGATTCGGCGACGCCCGAGGGCGACCGTATCGCCAAGGCGATCGCGCGTGCCGGCATCGCCTCCCGCCGCGACGTCGAGGCGATGATCGCCGAAGGCCGCGTCACCCTCAACGGCAAGGTGCTGACCTCGCCGGCGATCAACGTGACGGATGCCGACGAGATCACCGTCGACGGTGAGCCCTTGCCCGCCCGCGAGCGGACCCGGCTGTGGATCTATCACAAGCCGCGTGGCCTCGTGACCACGGCGCGCGATCCGGAAGGGCGCCAGACCGTCTTCGAGGCCCTACCCGAGGACCTGCCGCGCGTGGTCGCCATCGGCCGCCTCGACATCAACACCGAAGGCCTGCTGCTTCTGACCAACGATGGCGGCCTCGCCAAGGTGATCGCCCATCCCGATACCGGATGGCTGCGGCGCTACCGCGTCCGCGCGCATGGCGACACGAATCAGGCCGAGCTCGACAAGCTGCGCAAGGGCGTCACCATCGACGGCATGGATTACGGCCCGGTGGACGCGGTCCTCGACCGGTCCTCGGGCGACAACCTCTGGCTCACGCTGGGCCTGCGTGAGGGCAAGAACCGCGAGGTCAAGCGCATCCTCGAACATCTGGGTCTGGCCGTGAACCGGCTGATCCGCCTGTCCTTCGGCCCGTTCCAACTCGGTGACCTCGAAGTCGGTCTGGTGGAAGAGATCCGCACCAAGGTGCTCAAGGAGCAGCTGGGCCCGACCCTCGCCGATCAGGCCGGTGTCGATTTCACCAGCCCCAACCGTGAGCCCATCGCCCCGTTCGGCTCGCCGAAACCCGCGCAGCAGCAGGCGAAACAGCCCGCCCGCAGCGCCTCGGCGGCCGCGGCGCGTAGCGCAGGGCGCAGCTATGACGATGCCCCGCGCGGTTATGAGCGCGGCGGTGACCGTGATCGCGGCGGCGACCGCCCCCTGCGCAAGCCCGCCGAACCCGCACGGGTCCCCACCGGCGGCAACAGTGCCGGCCCCCGGCGCTCGGTCTGGCGCGCGGACGAGGCCGCACCGCAGGAGGACGGCCCGCGCCGGGTCAAGATCCCCCGCCGTGGCGCCGATCCCAAGGCGGAGCGTGAGGCATCCGCCGCTCGCGGCCGCGAGCGCGTGGGCGCGATCAACACCGGCGAGCGTCGTGTCCTGGTGGAGCGTCTGAAGGCGAGCCCGCAGGAGCCGGCTCCCGAGCCGCATCGCCGTGATCGCGGTGCACGGCGTGACGAGACGGGCGCCGCCGAGCGTCCGGTCCGGACGCTGCGCCAATCCGATGCCAAGGCGGCCCGCCGCGAGGAGGCCGATGCCCGCCCGCCGCAGCGCCGGTTCGACGGAGATTCCAGGCCCCCGCGCAGCGATGCAAGGCCTCCGCGCAGCGATGCAAGGCCTCCGCGCCGGGACGATGCTCCGCGCGGCGGTTTCGGGCGGCCCGATGGCGCAGAGCGGCGCGGTCCGCCTCGTGGCGGCGACGAGCGCCCCCGCAGCTTCAAGCCTCGCGATGGCGGGGGCTTCAACGACCGCGCGGAACGCCCGGCCTTCAATCGCGGCGAGCCGCGCGGGGACAGGCCGGCGGGATTCCGCGGTGACAAGCCGGCCTTCAATCGTGGCGGGGACGATCGTCCCGGTGGCGGCCGGCCGGGTGGGTTCAAGCCGGGCGGCTTCAAGGGAGCGGGCTTCAAGGGCCGCTCCGACGACCGCCAGGGCGGCGACCGTGACATCGGCGCCGAACGCTCGGGCGCCGATCGTGGCGGCTTCCGCCCGGGCGGAAAGCCCGGTGGGTTCGGCAAGCCCGGCGGATCGGGGAAACCCGCCGGGGCCGGAAGGCCGGGCGGGTTCAAGGCGGGCGGTTCCTCCCGTCCCGGCGGTTCGGCCAAGCCCGGCGGTTTCGGCAATCGCGGCGGCGGCGCGGGCGGTAAGCCCGGTGGCGGGGGCGGACGTCCGCCCCGTGGCGGCTCGCGGTGAGGATCGTCGGCGGCGACCTGCGTGGACGCCGCCTCGCCACCCCGAAATCGGACGCGATCCGGCCAACCTCGGATCGCCTGCGCGAGGCGCTCTTCAACGTTCTCGCCCATGCCTATGACGACGCGGTGGCGGGCGCGCGGGTTCTCGATCTCTTCGCCGGAACCGGGGCGCTGAGCTTCGAGGCCCTGTCCCGCGAGGCGAGCTACGCGCTCCTGGTGGACGAGGGGGCGGAAGCGCGCGGTCTGATCCGCGAGAACATCGATGCGTTGGGCTGCGCCGGCAAGACGCGGCTGTTCCGCCGCGATGCGACCAAGCTCGGCCCGGCCGGCACCAGCGGGACCTTCACCCTCGTCTTCTGCGATCCCCCCTACAACAGGGACCTCGCGCCGGCCGCTCTCGCCAGCGCGTCCCATGGCGGGTGGCTCGCCCCCGGCGCCCTCGTGGTGGTGGAGGAAGCGGCGGGCGCCAACGTCGCGCTGCCGCCGGGCTTCACCGAGCTCGAACGACGGGTCTACGGAGACACCGCCCTGGCCTTCGCGCGCTTCCAGGCCTGACGCGTCGACCCTGCGACCCCGGCGCGCGCCGGGAACCCCGGGGCATCGCCGCCGCGTTGCTCCGCCATGGTCCTCGATGACGCCACACGCGATCCCGTCACGGCCGAACCGGCGAAGGCCGGGCCGGTAGAGGGGCTGCGTGACGCGCGCCTGTGGAGGCCGCGCCGTGTCCTGGTGACGCCGGCGGCCCTGGACCATGCCCATGGCCGTGCGATGCTCGCGCGGGCCGAGGCGCTCGGTCTCCCGGTGGAGCGCCTGAAAAGCAACCGTCTCACCGGCCTGCGCGACGAGGATCCGCGCCGGGCCTATCGCGAGGCGAAGGCGACCCTCGCCATCGTGGTGGCGCCACCGACCAAGCTGAGGCTGCAGCCGATTCCGCCCAGTGCCGACTGGCGCTTCGATCTCGCGGAGGGCTGCCCGGCCCATTGCCAGTATTGCTACCTTGCCGGCTCCCTGTCCGGCCCTCCGGTGACGCGGGCCTATGCCAATCTCGACGCCATCCTCGGGAATCTGCCGGCCTATCTCGGTGAGGGCAGCGTCACCTCGGCCCAGGCCGGCCGGGTCGAAGAGGGCACAACCTTCGAGGCCTCCTGCTACACCGACCCCCTCGGCATCGAGCACCTGACCGGCTCGCTCTCGGCGGCGATCACGCATTTCGGCGCCTGGGACGCGGCGGTGCAATTGCGCTTTACGACGAAATTCGCCGCCGTCGAGCCGCTTCTGGCCCTGCCCCATCGGGGCCGGACCCGCGTGCGGTTCTCCCTCAACGCGCGTCCCGCCGCGCGCTACGAGGGCGGCACCGCCAGTCTCGACGCCCGCCTGCTGGCGCTCGGGGCCATGGCCCGCGCCGGCTACCCGGTAGGTCTCACCATCGCGCCGATCATCGCCGTTCCCGATTGGCCGGACGCCTATGAGGGACTCCTGCGGGAGGTGGCGGAGGCGCTGTCCGGCGTGTCCAACCCCGACCTCACCGTGGAGCTCATCACGCACCGGTTCACGCCGGGGTCGAAGGACGTGCTCCAGGGCTGGTATCCCGGCTCCGACCTGCCGATGCGGGAGGACGAGCGCAGTCGCAAGCTCACCAAGTTCGGCTCGGTGAAATACGTCTATCCCCGCGATCTGATGCGGACCATGCGGGAGACGATCACCGCCGCCGTCGCGCGCGAACTGCCCTTCGCGCGGGTCCTCTACTGGACCTGATCGGCCGGTCTTCCCGCTGTCACGCCCGTCGAACGCCCCGGTCTCAAGCCGGGTCCGTCTCGCCGCCGGCATCGAAACGGGTCCGCGCGGCCTGGATCGTGGGCAGGTTCGCGAAGGCCCAGGAGCCGAGTGCCTGGACCGGCACCTGCAGCGAGCGGCCGAGCTCGGTGAGTTCATAATCCACCCGGGGCGGGATTGTCGGGGTGACCGTGCGCGAAACGAGGCCGTCTCGCTCCAGGCCGCGCAGGGTGAAGGTGAGCATCCGCTGGGAGATGCCGCCGATGATCCGCTTCAACTCGTTGAAGCGCCGGGGCCCGTCCGTGAGCGTCATCACCACGAGGATGCTCCATTTGTCGCCGACCCGCGCCAGCACCGTACCGACCACCCGGCAATCGCCGGGGCGGTGGGAGGCCTGTGCCTCGGTTACCTCCATGTGACCGGGTTCCACCAATGTGCCTCCTTGCGCGAGCACCGCTCCGGTACTCTATAGCGCCTCGGTATATTTCTGATACCGAGGATCGAACATGAACCTTCTGCACATCGACAGCAGCATCCTGGGCGAGCATTCCGTCAGCCGCGCGGTCTCGGCCGCCATCGTCGCCCGCCTTCAGGCAGGGGCAACGGACCTCGAGACGACCTATCGCGATCTGGCCGCCACGCCGATCCCCCATCTCTCCGGCGCCTATCTCGCAGGCCATCAGCCCAACGCCACCAACACGCCGGACATCCAGAACGACGTCGCGCTCGGCCGCGCGGTGCTGGCGGAGTTCCTAGCCGCCGATATCGTGGTGATCGGCGCGCCGCTCTACAATTTCACGATCTCGACCCAGCTCAAGGCCTGGATCGACCGCATCCTCGTGGCCGGCCGGACCTTCAAATACACCGAGAGCGGCGCCGTCGGCCTCGTGCCCGAGAAACGCATCATCGTCGCCGTGTCGCGCGGCGGCCTTTACGGTGCGGGGTCGCCGACGGCTTCGGCGGAGCATGCCGAGACCTATCTGCGGGTCGTCCTCGGCTTCATCGGCGTGACCAACCCGGAATTCGTCATTGCCGAGGGGATCGCCCTCGGTCCCGAAGCCCGCGAGAAGGCCCTCGCCGGGGCGCTCGACGCCGCTTCCGCCCTGCCGACCGCCTGAGGACGGACGAGCCGGCGCCGCTCCCTAGAGCTGCGCCCGACCACGTTGGGCCGGGGCACATCTCCAGGCCTTTGTTTCGCCGCGCTCTTTTTCGCCGAACCGGCATCCACTTCGGCGGAGAGCGCTCTAGCGCCGGCCGAACAGCCGCTCGATATCCTGGAGCTTCAGTTCCACGAAGGTCGGGCGGCCGTGGTTGCAGGTGCCGGCGAACGGGGTGGCCTCCATCTCGCGCAGGAGCGCGTTCATCTCCTCTGGCCGCAGGCGCCGGCCGGCGCGGACCGAGCCGTGACAGCTGATGCGCGAGAGGATCGCGTCGAGGCGCCGCCCGAGCGGACCGCCCTCGGTGCCGTCCGCGCTGCCCTCCTCCAGCCCGCTCGCGTCGAGGGCGTCGAGGACGTCCTCCAGCAGGCGGCGAGCGGACGCACCGGCCAGCGCCGTCGGCATTTCACGCACCAGGACCGCACCGGTGCCGAACGCCTCCAGGGTGAGGCCGAGGCGGTCGAGATCCGGGGCGGCGGCGACGAGGCGTTCGGCGTCCTGGGGCGCCATCTCCACCACGTCCGGGATCAGGAGGCCCTGGCGGGCGATGCCGCCGGCGGCGCGCTCGCGCTTCAGCCGCTCGTAGACGAGGCGCTCATGGGCCGCGTGCTGGTCGACGAGGACGATCCCGTCGCGGGTCTGGGCGACGATGTAGGTCTCGTGGAGCTGGGCGCGGGCGGCACCCAGCGGGTGATCGTCCGGCAGGGGCTCCACCTCCGGCTCGCGGATATCGGCGCCGGGCGGCGCGAGATCGCCGGAGAACAGCGCCTGCCCGGCTTCCTCGAATCCCGCCCCCTCGAATCCCGCCCCCTCGAATCCTGCCGTCTCGAACCCTGCCCCGGACCGATCGAACGCCGCCTGCGGGGCCTCGAACAGGCCTGCCCGCGCACCGAAGGACGCTGCCGGCGCGAGGCCGGCAGGCGCGCCGAACGAGGGCAGGCCCGGCGGAAGCGCCGCCCTGCCCGACCAGGCGCCACGTCCAGAATGTGCGGTCATTGCCGGTCGCATCGTCGATGAGGGATGGTGCGGACGCAGGGCGTCCAGGGTGCGGGCGGCCCCCGTGCTGGCGTTGCGCGCTCCCACCTGCCGCAGGGCCTCGTGAATGGCGCTGACGATGAGGGCGCGCACGAGGCCCGGCTCGCGGAAGCGCACCTCGGTCTTGGCGGGATGGACGTTCACGTCGACGAGGGCGGGATCGCAGGTGATGGCGAGGCCGAGCACCGGATGACGGTCCGAACTCATCGTGTCGGCATAGGCCCCGCGCACGGCGCCCAGCAGCAGGCGGTCGCGCACCGGGCGGCCGTTGACCGTGAAGTGGATCTGGTTGCCCGCGCCGCGATGGTAGCTCGGCAGGCCGATATGGCCGGACAGGGCGAAGCCCTCCCGCGCCATGTGGAGGGGGGCGGAACTCGCGCCGAAATCCGGCCCCAGCACCGCCGTGAGCCGGCGCAGGTCGGCGTCGTCGCCGGTCTCGGCGGAAAAGACCAGGGGGCTGCCGCTCTCGGAGCGGAGGGCGAAGCGGATCCGCGGCTGCGCCACGGCGAGACGCCGCAACCCATCGGCGATGGCCAGCGCCTCGGCGCGGTCGGATTTCAGGAATTTCAGCCGCGCCGGCGTCGCCGAGAATAGGTCCGTGACCTCGATCCGCGTGCCGCGCGGGCTCGGTGCGGGACGGACCTCGCCCTTGATGCCGGCATCGACCACCAGGGTCGATCCGGTCTCGGCTTCGGCGGTGCGGCTGGTGAGGGAGAGGCGGGCCACAGCCCCGATGGAGGGCAGCGCCTCGCCGCGAAAGCCGAGGGAATCGATGCGGGTCAGGTCGCCGCCGGGGAGTTTCGAGGTGGCGTGACGCTCCACCGCGAGGGCGAGATCGTCGGCGCTCATGCCGGCGCCGTCATCCACCACGCGGATCAGCCGGCGGCCCCCCGCCTCGATCGTCACCTCGATGCTGGTGGCGCCCGCATCGATGGCGTTCTCCACCAGTTCCTTCACGGCGGAGGCCGGACGCTCCACCACCTCGCCCGCGGCGATGCGGTCCACGAGGATCGGGTCGAGGCGGCGGACGGGGCGGAGCACGGGTGGCATTCCCCCGACCATAGGCGAGCGCGCCGCCGCCTCAAAGCGCTGCCCGCGTCATCGCGGTGCGAAGGACGCGGTCAAAAGAAGGGAAAGGTGAGACCCCGACCGGCCTGGACCCAGGCACCCGCGACGACAATGCAGAGGAGGCAGGCCGCCAGCGTCACGAGCATCCGTCGCCTCGGCAAGCCGAGGGCGATGAAGCCGGCGGCTGCGAGGGGCACGATCTGTTCCCGATGCATGCCGAGGAAATGGGCGACCCTCAGATCGCCGCCCGCCCGGTTCCAGCCGAGCAGGGGCAGGCTCGCACCGGTCGGGCCGACCGCATGGCCGTGGTTGACGCTGAGGGCGATCCCGGTGGCGGCCCCGAGGATCACCGTCGTCGCGAGGCCGAGAAGGACGGCCAGGCGCAGGCTCGGCTCGAGGCCCGGACGTGGCCGGACCGCCACCGCGATGACCAGGGGAATCTTGGCAGCGAGTAGGGTCAGCGCCATGATCCCCATCGCGGCGTAGAGGGACGCGTGCAGCGGATCGCCGTCGTTGAAATGCGAGGCCTCGGCCCGCGCCGCCTGCAGGGTGATGTAGCCGAGCTCGAACCCGCCCGCGACGATCAGCAGGAGCCGGCCGGTAGGCAGCGAGCGGGAACGGCGCCGATCCGGCCGGACGTAGCCGGTGAACCAGGCGAAGGTCAGGGCGTATAGACCGACCGAAACGAAGAACTTCGCGGGCTTCGCCCAGACGAAGGCGCCATCGATGAGCCGCCCATCGACCAGGGGGAGTGCCAGGGTGACGGCGCCGGTCAGCAGACAGGCGAGGCCGAAGGCGGTGAGGACGGGATCGTCCGCCCGAAGCCGGGCGAGTGCCGTGGGGTGGGGAGCGTCTCCGCCGAGGGTGAAGGCGATCATGGCCGGGTCTCCAGGCCGAGCCTGCCGGTGCTGAATCCGATGACGAGGGCGAGGAGCAATCCCGCCGGGCCGACCAGGAAGGTGAGGACGAGGCAGGGCAGGAGCAGCAGCGGGGAGATCCCCGCCCCGATCCCGGCGCGAGCGATCCAGGTGCCGACGAAGAGGTCGAAGGCGAGATAATGGATCCAGCCGGCGGTGAGTGCATGATCGTCCGCGAACAGGGCGCGGACCGCCTCGATGGAGTCGAAGCCGCCTTTCGCTCCCCCGGCCAACCCTGCCGCCAGGGCGCCGAGATAGGCCACCGCCAGGAATGCCGGCAGGACGAGGCCGGTGCCGATCCAGGTAGCCCTTCGGAGACGGGGAGCGAACAACGCGATGGCGAGGGCGATCCAGCCCAACAGGGCGATCGTGCTGCAGAGGGAGAACAGGCTGGCTGCGGGGATCACGTCTTGCCCATCCATATCTTGACATCGTATAGATCGAGCATGAGCGAGCATCTTGACACTGTCAAGTCGTCGAAGGACGTCGGGACGACCGAGGCGGCTGCCTACCATCACGGCGATCTGCGGGCCGCCCTGATCCAGGCGACGACGGCCATCCTGCGAGAGCGCGGGATCGATGGATTTTCCCTGAGGGAGGCGGCGCGGCGCGCGGGCGTTTCGCCGGCGGCCCCGCAGCATCATTTCGGCGACGCTCGCGGATTACTCACCGCCGTGGCGACGGAGGGGTTCCGGATGCTGGGCGACGCGCTGGCCGCTGCCGATTCCACCGCGACCGACCGCGACGGGCGCATCCGCGGCCAGGGCCGGGCCTATATCGGCTTCGCCCTCGACCATCCGGCCGAGTTCGACACGATGTGGCGCTGTGCGCGGATCAATACGGGCGACGCGGCCTACGCGGCGGCCGCCGGTCGTGCATTCGGGCTCCTGAAAGCGGCGGTGGCCGGAACCCCTTTCGAGGATGGCGGACTACCGGCGGTCTCCAATCATACCGCCCCGGACCCGAAGGCCGTCGCCTGCTGGTCCCTGGTACATGGTCTCGCGCGGCTTGCCCTCGACGGAGCGCTGGGGCCGGCCGAGGCGGCGCGTGGGGTGATCGACGGGATGCTGGAGCCTATCCTCGACTGCCTGACGGTGTGATGCCGGGGCGACCCAGCTCGGTTCCCGCTCTCACCCCAAGACTCTAATGGGTCACACATCTGCTCGACATCCGTTCCCTTGATCCTGGCGGGTTCGACATGAGGCGCGACGGGCTCCCTCTCCTGGAAGGAGAGGGCTGGGGTGAGGTGTGGTCCATCTCCGGAGAGGTCACATACCTCACCCTGTCCCTCTCCTTCCGGGCAGGGCCATCGCATATGGTACCGCGCCGTCATTCCGGGTCGCCAGAGGCGAGCCCGGACCCGGAGGGCCGCGCCAGAGGCGTGCAATCCAGATCCGCTGACGGTGCAAAGTCCTGCACCGCCTGTGTTTCTGGATCCCGGGCTCCGCTGCGCGGCCCCGGGATGACGGGGTGCTGCGTTTCAATTTCTCGACGAGTAAATCGGCATATGCGATCACCCTGCCTTCCAAGAGAGGGGACCCTTGCTGCCCGCGAGATGTGCGAGTGCCGTGCCCCAAGACCGGGGGGCGGATACGCTCCGGTCTTCGCGGAGGAAAGGCCCGTGGTCAGGCGACCCCGGCCCGCAGCAGGTCGTGATAATGGACGAGGCCCACGGGGCGCTCGTTCTCCACGACGATGAGCGAGGTGATCTTCATCGATTCCTGGATTTCCAGGGCCTTGGCGAGAAGGGTCTCCGGGCTCACGGTGCGCGGCCGGACGCTCATCAGCGCCTCGACGACGAGGCCGTCGAGATCGGCCCTGAACACGTTGCGGCGCAGGTCGCCGTCGGTGAGGATACCGGCGAGGCGGCCATCCTCTTCCACCACCACCACCGATCCGAATCCCTTGGCGTCGATCTCGGCGATGGCGGCGCGCATGCCCGTGCCGCGCCGGACCACCGGCAGCTGGTTGCCCGCATGCATCACCTCGCGGACCTGCCGGAGCGAGGCTCCCAGGCGTCCGCCGGGATGGTAGATGCCGAATTCGCGGGCTGAGAAGCCCCGGGCCTCGAGCAAGGCGACGGCGAGGGCGTCGCCCAGGGCGAGCTGCATCGCCGTGGAGGTCGTCGGCGCGAGCCCGTTGGGGCAGGCCTCGCGGGCCTTGGGCAGGGTCAGGCAGATATCGGCCTCCCGCCCGAGGGTCGAGCCGGCATTCGCCGTGATGGCGATGAGGCCGACCCGGTAGCGCCGCGCATAGCCGATGATGTTGGCCAGTTCCGTCGTTTCGCCCGACCAGGACAGGGCGACGACGACGTCCTCCGGCTGGATCATGCCGAGATCGCCATGGCTGGCCTCGGCTGGATGAACAAAGAGTGCCGGCGTGCCGGTGGAGGCCATGGTCGCGGCGATCTTGCGGCCGACATGGCCGGACTTGCCCATGCCGGTGAGGATGGCCCGGCCCTTGGCGCCGGAGATTCGGGCGACGGCCTCGGAGAAGGCCGTGCCGAGACCGTTGCCGATGGCCTCCATCAGGCAGCGCAGGCCCTCGCGCTCGGTCTCGATGGTTCGAAGGGCGGAGGCGACGGCGGGGAGGTGCCCGGCATCGGGCTCGGAAACCCGCTTCTCCGCTGCAGCAACGCCCATCCGAGATCCCCGTATCGTTGCCGGTGCGCCCGGCACCGTTCCAAGCCGCCTATGCAAGGGGAATGTGGTCGGATGGGGGCTTGGCGTCGTCGACGCTCCAAGCCGGTTGCGCCAACGGCGCAATCAGGGGCGCGGGGACGGATGCATGTGAGGGGCGTGGGGCGGCACCTTCGGCTCATCGGCCCGAATGCCCCCGGCACCTGGCGGCACCGGAACGGCATCGCCGCTCCGGATGGCTTCGGCTTCGTTGCGAGGCCCGGCGACGCCCTCCGTCCCGCCCGGTGCGGTGGCGGCGTCGCGGCCCGAGGGGGCGCCGTAGCTCTGCGCGACAGCGAGACTCGCGGATGCGATCACAAGACCGGCCGCGAGAGTAACGGTGAAGAAGCGTGTCATCGGTCGTGCTGCCACGGTTGAATGTATCACGGTGATTGGTTGTCGGCACGTCAAACGGAAGTCAATGCAGTGCAATCCGCATGCCGGAACAGATCCCGATGCGCGATCGTCCTGTTTCGGACGAATGGGGAAATGGGGCGAGGCACGGCCGGATTGGGCATCGCCCTGCAGATCTCTGACGAAGACAGAAGAATACATGTGTCGCGAAGGGATGAGGAAGAAACGGGACAATCAAAAGTGAACCTTAAGGATTCCGAGGGAGTGTCGGCATTCGATCGCCCCACCGAATGACCGGATGGTGGTCTTGATGAGGTTCGTTGTGACGCTCCAGGCTCTCCCGATTCGCACGAAGCTCATCGTGGCTTTCTCGATACTCACCGTCTTCATCATGGGATTGGGGCTGCTCGGGATTCTGGGCACCCTGCGCATGCGTGAACAGGCACTCCACATCGAGACCAACTGGCTTCCCAGTATCCGTGTACTTGGCGAGATCGATACACTCACGGCGAGAAACAGCGCCGTCATCCTGCGCCATGCCCAGGAGACCGATGCGCAGAAGCAGGCCACGATCGAGGGCGACCTCGTCCGTTTCGGAAAGAAGCTCGAGGAGAAGAAGAAATCCTACGAGACGATGATCGCGTCCCCCGGGGAGCGCGACCTCTACGACGCGTATACCCGTGAGGCCGCGAAATTCGCCGTGGTGCGCGACGCCATCATGGATCTCTCCCGCAGCGGAGAAAAAGCTCAGGCCTTCGCCCTGTATGAGACCAAGGGTCTCGCCATCCGCCGAGGCGTGTCGGAGGCCCTCGAAAAACTCGTGAACCTCAATAATGTCGGTGCGGATATGGCACAGGCGCGCAGCAAGGAGGTGTTCGAGCAGACCCGGACCCTAGGCATCTCCGCCATCGTCGTCGCCGTCGTGCTGTCCGTGCTCTCCGCCCTCGTCATCATCCGGGGCGTCACCGGAGGGATCGATTCCGTGGTGCGGCCGATGCAGACCCTCGCTGCGGGCGACCTCTCCGTGACCATCCCGCACCAGAAGGCCCGGACCGAGATCGGGCGCATCGCCGATGCCGTGCAGGTGTTCAAGGACGGCCTGTTGCGCATGAAGGCTCTGGAGGAGGAGACCGCCCTGGCACGGGCCGGCGCGGAAGCACAGCGCAAGTCGGCCATGCGATCCATGGCCGACGGTTTCGAAACCGCGGTCGGCGGGATCATCCAGAGCGTCACGAGTTCGGCGACGCAACTGCAGGCGACAGCCCAGAGCATGGCCGGCACCGCCACGGAGACCGCTGCGCAATCCACCAGCGTCGCCGCCGCCGCCCATCAGGCCGCGTCCAACGTCACCACCGTGGCGGCCGCGGCCGAGGAGCTCGGCTCGTCGGTGCACGAGATCGGCCGTCAGGTCAGCGCCTCGGCCGACATGTCCCATGCCGCCGTTCAGGAGGCTGCCCGGACGACGACCTTCGTGAAGGATCTCAACTCGGCGGTGCTGAAGATCGGCGATGTGGTGACGATGATCACCTCGATCGCGGCCCAGACCAATCTTCTCGCTCTGAACGCCACGATCGAGGCGGCGCGCGCCGGCGAGGCCGGCCGCGGCTTCGCCGTGGTCGCGGCGGAGGTCAAGGAGCTCGCCAACCAGACGGCCAGGGCGACCGAAGAGATCGGCGGCCACATTGCCTCGGTGCAAAGGTCGACGGATCAGGCGGTGTCGGCGATCGGCGGCATCACCACGCGAATCCAGGAAATCAGCGGCGTCTCGACGTCGATCGCGGCGGCCGTGGAGCAGCAGGGCGCCGCGACACAGGAGATCGTTCGCAACGTGGCCCAGGCCGCTACCGGCACGAGCGAGGTGACGGTGAACATCGTGGGCGTAGCGGACGCCGCCGAGGAGACGGGAGAGGCGGCCAGCCAGGTGCTCGGGGCGGCATCGGAACTGTCACGCCAGTCCGAACATCTCAACGTCGAACTCGGCCGCTTCCTCGCGACGATCCGCGCCGCCTGACCGGGGCACTCCCTCGCGGGATCTGCGACTCACCGTCTCCACGGACGAGCTCAGCTCCCGCGATAGGTCTGGTAGCTCCAGGGGCTCGCCACCAGCGGGACGTGGTAGTGACCCTCCGGGTCGCTCACCCCGAAGCGCAGAGTGACGATATCGAGGAAGGGCGGTTCCGGTAGTCCGGGATTCGTCCGCCGGAAATGGTCGCCGATGCCGAACCGCAATTCGTAGGCTGCGATGGGCACCGGCCTCCCGCCGATGAGGGGCGCGTCGGTGCGTCCGTCGGCGTTGGTGACCGTGCGGGCCACGAGGGCGGCCCTGTCGTCGGAGACCCATTCGTACAGGGACACCGTAACCCCGGCCGCCGGCCTGCCGGAAGCGGTGTCGAGGACGTGAGTGGAGACGCGGCCGGTCGTGCGCAGCCTGCCCTCCCCCTTCACCAGAGCATCGAGGCGGATCGCGGCGATCCGGAACACCTCCTCCTCTGCTGTCGCCCGCTCCATCGCCGGCGTCGAGGCCAGGCGCCGTTCGAGCGTGCGGAGCAGAGAGGCGCGCCCATGCCGCTCGACGCACAGGATGAAGGGAAAGCCGAACGTTGCGCGATAGCGCGCGGTCAGGCTCTCGAACCGCGCAGACTCGTCCTCCGAAAGCCGGTCGAGCCCGGCCGGGGCTCGTTCGGTGTCTGTATCCGCAGCAAACGTGCCGGCGCGGACGGCGTATTGGCCAAGCTCCGCGTGGTTTGTCAGGAGGGCGAGCCGATCCGGTTCCGGAGCCGCCTCCACCGCGGCCCGCATGGCGGCGAAGAGTTCGGCCAGCGTCGCATAGGGACGGCCTCGCACGGCGGCTTCGGCCACCCACGGCGCATGATCGAACACCGTCTCGAGGGCCGTCACGAAATGCGCGGCCGGTGCCGCGTTGAGGCTGGCGAGGTCGAGTTTGGCGAAGCCGGAGACGGCAGGCTCCGTGCCGCCAGCCCCGGCGGCCGCTGGAAGGGTCATGGCATCCCTCGCTGCTGGTTCATGCCGCCTCGACGGCTCCGGCGGAGGTGCCGAACCGAGCCGGTTTCATGCGCTTTCGTAGCAGGCAACGGACCAGATCGGGCAAGCGGCATCGGGACCCTATCCGCTCCGGGCCGTAGGCTCGGCCGATTCTGCTGGCATACCGCTTGCGGACGATTTTCCCGCTTGCAGACGATCTTCCGGAGAACCGGGACCCCCGCGCTCTGTCGGAGCGGCGGACCGAACGGCATCCGCTGGCCGGTGATGATCGGTCTGGTCTTCCCCGACAGGTCGTTCTCGCAGACTATCGCCCATGCGGCCGAGGCCTGAGGCAAACGAGAAGGAACCGATCATGGCCCTGACGGCGTCGACCTACGGCAAGGGACGGGTGCGGGTGATGCGGCTCGCCCGCGACGGCGACCACCATACCCCGCGCGAACTCGACGTGAAGGTGCTGATGAAGGGCGGTTTCGACCGTGCCTGGACGGCGGGCGACAACCGGGCCTGCGTCGCCACCGACAGCGTCAAGAACATCGTCAACGTCACGGCGGCGAAGCATCTCACGGCGGAGAAGGAAGCGTTCGCCGGCGCCGTGGCATCGGTCTTTCTCGACGCCTACCCGCAGGTCGAAGAGGTCGTGATCGAGGCGCGGGAGACGCGCTGGCTGCGCCACGCCATCGCGGGCGTGCCGCATGGCCATACCTTCACCCTCGACGGCAACGGCGTCGGCTTCGTCAAGCTCACGGCGAACCACGCCGGATCGGTGCTGAAATCCGGCTTGCGCGGCTACACCTTCATGAAGACGACCCAGTCCGGCTGGGCCGATTTCGTCGATGACCAATACCGTACCCTGCCGGATACCAGCGACCGCATCGCCGCGACGAGCATGGACGCGACCTGGACCTGGGCCGGCATCCCGCCCGATTATGCTGCCGCCAACGCCCAGGTGCTGGCGACCCTCATCGCGGTGTTCGGCACGACGTACAGCTACGGTGTCCAGGACAGCATGTACCGGATGGGCGAGGCGGTCCTGGCCGCGATCCCGGAGATCGCCGAGATCGCCTTCGCCATGCCCAACAAGCATTACATCCCGATCAACCTCGCGCCTTTCGGCCTCGACAACCCGAACGCCGTGTTCCTGCCCACCGACGAACCGCACGGACAGATCGAGGCGACGATCGGGCGGGAGCGGTAGCGCAACGCACACTCTGGCGGCGGCGACCGCTCATCGGCTAAGCAGGTCCGCATGCAGCGCGTGATCGTCATGGGGCCGCCGGGCAGCGGGAAATCGACCCTGGCCAGACGCCTGGGCTCCGCCCGCCGCCTGCCCGTCTTCCATCTCGATCAGGCCTATTTCCGTCCGGGCTGGGAGCCCGTGCCGTCCGAGGCGTTCCGCGCCGAGGTGGAGCGTCTCGCGGCGCTCCCCCGCTGGGTCATCGACGGGAACTACACCGACACGATCGGGCCGCGCTTCGAGGCGGCGGACACCCTGGTCTATCTCGATCTTCCGGCCTGGCTCACGATGGCGCGGGTGATCCGCCGGCTGGTCGCGAGCTACGGCCGGGTCCGACCGGATGCGGCGCTCGGTTGCCCGGAGCGGCTCGATATGGCGTTCCTGCGCTACGTCTGGACCTGGAACCGCAAGAGGCGGGCGAGGAACCTCGCTCTGATCGAACGGTTTCCCGGCAAGGTCGTCATTCTGGCGAGCCGTGCGGAGCAGCGCCGGTTCGAGGGGGCATGACTCTCCCCCGATAGGCGCTCGCGTCATCGGGGGTGACTGCCTTCGGGGGTGGCTGTCATCGCCGCGCCGCTCTCGCTAGAGTCCGGCCTCCATCGCAGGAACCCGCGCTCGCCCATGCCATCACCCCGCACCGCCGCGAAGCACATGGAACTCGGCACCGACTTCTACGACGTCGTCGCCGCCGCCGATTTCCCGAAGACGATCCTGCGCTATCGCAACCGGCCCTGGTCGGCGCGGGTGGGGCTCGACGGTCTGTCCGACGAGTCGTGGATCGCGCATTTCGGCCGTTTCCAGCCGCTACCCGGTAGCCTGCCCCAGCCGCTGGCGCTGCGCTATCACGGCCACCAGTTCCGCTCGTACAACCCCGATCTCGGCGACGGGCGCGGCTTCCTGTTCGCGCAGCTTCACGACCTCGTGGATGGGCGTCTCCTCGATCTCGCGACGAAGGGCAGCGGCACCACGCCATGGTCGCGCACCGCCGATGGCCGCCTGACCCTGAAGGGGGGCATGCGCGAGATTCTCGCCACCTCCATGCTCGAGGCCCTGGGCGTCAACACCTCGAAGACCTTCAGCCTGATCGAGACCGGCGAAGACTTGGAGCGCGGCGACGAGCCCTCCCCCGCCCGGTCCAGCGTCCTGGTGCGGCTGAGCCATTCCCATATCCGCATCGGCAGCTTCCAGCGCCTGCTGGCGCTGGACGAGCCGCACAACATCCAGAAACTCCTCGATTACACGGTGGGGACCTACCTGCCCGACGCGTGGCGGGAGGAGACCGGGCCCCGCGCCGTCGCCTTCCTGGAGGAGGTCTGCCGCAGGGTCGCCGGCACGGGCGCCCAGTGGATGGCGGCGGGCTTCGTCCATGGGGTGCTCAACACCGACAACATCAACGTCACCGGCGAAAGCTTCGATTACGGCCCGTGGCGCTTCGCGCCCGCCAGCGATCCGAGCTTCACCGCCGCCTATTTTGACGTTCAGGGGCTCTACAGTTTCGGCCGGCAGCCCGAGGCGCTGTTCTGGAACCTCAGCCGGCTCTCCGAATGCCTGATGCCGCTCGCCGACCGCGAAGCCCTCGAAGGCGCGCTGAAGGTCTTCGGGACGAGCCTTCAGGATGCCTTCGCCGAGGCCCTCCTCGCCCGGCTGGGCCTCGCAAAGCCGGCGGACGAGGCAGACCTGCACCGATTCGTCGCCGCCTTCTGGGGCTTCCTGGCGAAGAGCCGGGCGCCGTTCGAGCAGACGTTCTTCGACTGGTATGGCGGCCTCGCCAGCACCGACCGCGCGGCGGCGAGCCCCTCCTCCGCCTTCTACGAGCGCGAGGATTTCGCCGCCGTCAGAACCAGCCTCGCTTCCCTGTCCCCGGCGGAAGGAATCCGGCTCGATCACCCGTATTTTGCGCGGCGCGAGCCCTGCACGATGTTGATCGAAGAGGTCGAGGCGTTGTGGGATCCGATTGCCGAGCGGGACGATTGGTCGGCGCTCCATGCCAAGCTCGATGCCATCGCCGAGATGGCGGAGGCCTATGGTACGGCGCCTGCGCCGGCTGTCTGAGGCGACGCCCTGTTTCGGACACATGGCTGCGTAGGTTCGGGCGATGGCGGCGGTCGACGTCCGCCAGGACGGCACGATGACGGATATTCGGATCACGGCGGGCTCCTTCGGCGAGGGAGTGGCCACCTACGACAACGGCGTGTTCCGCTTTCCCAACGGCGATATCCGTGGCGTGGAGGATCTCTCCGATCTCGGCCTGCCGACCGACCCGGCGACGGAGCCGCATTGGAGCGGCGACATCGTGCGCGGTCTCCAAGGCGCGCTCGCCACGACGACCAAGGCCTTGCCGTCGCCCTTCGGTTTTGCGGCCTCCTTCGTGGGGCTCGGGCTCGATGTGCTCGAATCCTCGGCCACGACCACCGCGACCCTGCCGATCACCTTCACCGACGGCGCCATCGCGACGATGGCCGCCGACAACGCCATCGCGGCGATCCTTCTGCGCGACCGTGAGGTGGTGCGTCTCGCATTCGAACGGAGGGCTCCCACCCCGGCGGTCGAGCCTGCGCCGGCGCCCGAGTTGGCGCCGACGAGCCCGGCCTCGGATCCGGCCGACCCGACCCTGACCTCGATGTTCCAGTACGAGAAGCGCAAGGGACGCCTGCGCCGCGTGGTGACCGAGAAGGCGCCTCAGGAGACGTGAGCAGGCGCTACCGCCCCGCACGTCGCTGACGCTCGCTCTCCTACGCGGTCTCCGCGAGAGAGACAGGCCAGGGCTCTCCGCGCCTATCCGTCGATGACGCTCACATGCGCGGCGACGACCTTCCAGCCATCGGGAAAACGGATCCAGGTCTGACTTTGCCGCCCCACCTTGCCGGGTGATCCGTCGCGGCGGAACAGGGTCATCGCCACGGCCGTGTCGCGCCCGTAGGCCGTGATCACCGTATCGGACAGGGTCCGTTCCAGCCCGGCCGGCGAGCGCGCGCGGCGGAAGGCGCGGATCGCGTCCATGCCGTAGAGGTTCTCGCCCCCGCCATAGCGGATTGTCCGGGGATCGTCGTGGAACAGGGCTTCCAGCGTCGCCACGTCGTTGCCGGTCAGCGCCTTTTCATAAGCCGCGAAGGCGGCCTCGACTTCCGCGATCACGTCGGCTGCGTCGATGTCCATCGGCTCGCTCACAGGTTCGCATGCGGCGCGGAGACGACACCGTTCATCTCCAGGTGGCGCGCGACCCGGAGCGCCAGATCCTCGCGCCACGGAGCGGCGATGATCTGGACACCGAGGGGCAGGCCGTCATCGACCCGTACCGGCACCGCCACCACGGGCAGGCCGATGAACGAGATCGGCTGCGTGAAGACGCCGATATTCGCCCGCACCGGCAGCGTGACGCCGTCAAGCTCGAAGGTGACCTGACCCGATTTCGGAGCCCGGCACGGGGTCGAGGGTGCCAGGATGATGTCGACCTCGCGGAAGAGGTCGAGCATCGCCGCGCGGTACCAGCGGCGGAAGCGCTGCGCGCGCTCGACGAAGGGAGCCGGGATCATCGCTCCCGCGATGAGCCGGTCGCGCACGGCCGGGTCGAAATCGGCGGCGCGGGTCCGCAGCCGGTCGAGATGGAGGGCCGCACCCTCGGCGGCGGTGATGAGGTATGCGGCGGCCCGCGCCCGTGCGGCTTCGGGGATCTCCACCCGGCGCTTGGCGCCCAGGGATGCGGCGAGGGTTTCCACCGCCACGAAGGCCTCGTGGTCACCGCCACGCGCGAAGTATCCGCCCGCCACGGCGATGCGCAGATCGCCGATGCCGTCTTCGAGGCCCGGCATGGCGGGATCGGGTGCGCGGGTGGTCGCCACCGGATCGTCCGGATCGGCCCCCTGCATGGCATCGTAGGACAAAGCGAGGTCGGTGACGCTGCGTGCCATCGGCCCGAGATGGTCGAGGCTGCCGACGAAGGGGAAGCTTCCCGCCCGCGTCAGCCGGCCATAGGTGGGCTTCAGCCCGAAGCAGCCGCAGAAGGCGGCGGGGACGCGGATCGAGCCGTTGGTGTCCGAGCCGAGGGCCAGGGGGACGAGGCCCGCTCCGATGGCGCCGCCCGAACCCCCGGACGAGCCGCCGGACATGTGGCCGAGATCGTGCGGGTTGCGGGTCGCGCCGTCATGGACGTTCTCGCCCGTGAAATCATAGGCATACTCGCCCATGTTGAGGCCGCCCACGAGGATGGCCCCGGCGGCTTCGAGCCGTCGCACCAGGGCGCCGTCACGCTCGGCGGGGGCGAGATCGCGGTTGATCTTCGAGCCGGCCCGCGTCGGCAGGCCCGCGATGTCGATGAGGTTCTTCACCGCGAAGGGGACGCCCGCCAGCGGACCCAGCGCCTCACCACGGTTCCGCGCCGTATCGATGGCATCGGCCCTGGCCAGCGCGCGCTCGGGTAGCACGTCGGTGAAGGCATTCACCGATATGTCCACCCGGGCGATGCGCGCGAGCACGGCCTCGACCGTTTCGCGGGCGCCGATCACCCCGTCCCTCACGGACCCGGCGATCTTCGCCGCGTGCATGGTGCTTGGATCGTTCATCGTGTCGTTCGTCATTGCGTTCTGCTGCTCACGCTACGAAGACCGCAGCCGGCTCCGCCTCGTCGGGCAGAGGAAAGGCCGCGACGAGGCCGGCAGTGGCCTGAAGCACGGTGAGATTCGCCCCGATTGCCGCGATCCAGGCGGGGTCGAGGGGAATGCCCAGGAGCGAGGAGGCGGCGTCGATATAGGTGTCGAGCCCCCCCGGTGCGGGTTCGGTCTTCGGCATCTCGACCATGATCGTCTCCCTGTCTCTTCTATTCCGCTGGCAGTGCCGACGAGACCGGCATGAGCCGCTCCCCGGCGGTGGTGCGGGACGCTGCGTAGAGGAGCCCCGCCACCATGAGATAGGCAAGGGCCAGGCCGGGCTTCACCGCGATTCCGACCGCGGGGCCATGCATGAAGCCGAAAAAGGTCATCACCGCCCCGGCGCCTGAGAAAGCCGCCGCCTTGGCGAAATCGCGCTCGATGATGAAGACCGCGATGGCGCCGAGGATGAGCCCACCGAGGATCGCGCCCTCGCCGAGCACTTCGAGCCCGCCATAGAGCACGCCCACCTGTCCGAGCTTCTCGAGCCCCACCGCCGCCGCGCTGGTGCCGGCCGCGCCCAACGCGCCGTCCACGAGGGTCTTGGCCCAGGCGGCGAGATGCGGCGCGAAGGCGAGCACGATCGCGGGCGCATGGGAATGCGGCGTCTCCTGGAAGGCCTGCGCCCCGATGAGCATGCCGATGTAGAGGAGGATCGGCGCGATCGCGACCACGGGTACGAGGCTGGAGAGCAGCGACACGAGATTGAGCCAGCACAGGGCCAGGATCACCAGACCCGTGGCCACCGAATAGCCGATCCGCCCGCCCATCGCCTTCCAGCCGGGATGGCCGATATAGACCGCGTTGATGAAGGGGTTGCCCATCATGCAGCCGATCAGGCTGACGGCGCCGTCGGCCGTGAGGACGCGGGTGGTCGGATAGGCATCCCCGGCGACCTCGGCACTCTCGACATTGTCCATGGCCTCCACGAGATCGTAGATGCCGAACGGGATCGCGGTCACCAGGATCACGCCGAGGAACTCGAACCCGCCGAAGACGTGGCCGAAGGCCGGCAGGGGAATCGAGAAACCGATTCCCTGGATGGCGGCGAGGAAACCGGGACCGCTGACCCCGCCCATGTCGAGGCCGAACGGCTTGGCGCCCCAGGCCACCACCATCCCGAACAGGATGGCGACGAGGCCGGCGGGAATCCGGCCGGGATAGCGCAGGCCGCCGAACCAGGCGAGGAGGATGATGGCGAAGGCGACGACACCGATGACGGGTGTCGTGATCATCTCAAGGGCCGGACGCATGGCGATGAAGGTGACCGAGACGCCGGCCAGCGTGCCGAGGAGCGCGGCACGCGGCGTGATCCGCCGGATCACGGGGGCGACGAAACCGCCGATCATCAGGATGAAGCTCTGGATGAAGACCCAGGCGAGGCCGGCCTCCCAGCCTTTCACCGGATCTCCGGTGGCGAGCTTGATCGGCAGCATGATGACGAAGACGACGATGAACATGTGCGGCACGCTGATGCCGGATGGCAGGGCGCAGACGTCGCTCCGGCCCGTCGCCTTCGCCAGGCGATAGGCCAGCCAGCCGTAATAGGCGGTGGAGAGGCACAGCATCAGCCCGATGGCCGGCAGGATGCGCCCGAAGGTGATGGCATCGGGCATGCCGAGGACGAAGCGCAGCAGGCCGGTGAGGACTAGGAGGTTCACCAGGATGTTGGTGCCGAAGCCGAAGAAGGCGTTCCAATCCCCCGGCACCCAGAGGCTGGGACGGAAGGCGCCGCCGACCCCGTTTGTCGTTCCGCCCGAAGCCGATCCCGCTGCCATGGTCCACCCTCCCCGTCCCGCCGCCATCAGTCCGTCCCGGCGATCGTCATCCGGGCGTGGCGAGGGCCGTCAGGACGGCCTCCGACGACGAGACCCAGCCGAAGATGCCGCCCTGCGCCTTGATCATCTCCAGGCCGATGCGGTGGAATTCCGGGAAGTAGGAGGCGCAGCAATCCGCGAGCGCGACGCAGCGATAGCCCCGGTCGTTGCCTTCACGGATCGTCGTATGCACACAGACTTCCGTGGTGACGCCGCAGACGAGCAAGGTGGCAATGCCACGCTCGGCCAGAACCGCCCCCAGTTCGGTCGCGTAGAATGCCCCCTTGCCGGGCTTGTCGATCACGATCTCGCCCGCCGACGGCGCGAGATCCGGCACGATGTCGTGTCCGGGCTCGCCGCGGATGAGGATGCGGCCCATCGGGCCGGGGGCGCCGATCCGCGCCGTCGGCTCACCCCGTTCGAGCTTGGCCGGCGGTGCGTCCGACAGGTCGGGCAGGTGACCTTCCCGTGTATGCACGACCAGCATCCCGGTGCGGCGTGCCGCGGCGAGGACGGACCGGCAGGGCGCGACGGCGGCCAGCAGGAGCGAGACGTCGTTGCCCAGGGTTTCGCCGAACCCACCGGGCTCCAGGAAGTCCCGCTGCATGTCGATGATGACGAGCGCGGTGGTGGCGGGATCGAAGCCGAGATCGGCGGGTTCCGCGCTGAGCGTGACACTCATGACCTGCACACCCGATCGTCCGATGCCGCGTTCTCGAATCCCGGCGTCGGTGCCGATTCGGTCGCGATGTCGTTGCGATCATGTATGCACGGTAGCTCCGGCACACGCCCAAATGATGCGCGATCCTGCGTCGTTGCGCGCCAGGTTGTGGAATCCTTGCGCTGGCTCAGCGGTTCGAGCGCTCCGGCCTGCCGATCCCCGCTTCCGGTTCGACGGCGGAGCGGCGGTCGTCATCGCGTTCGTGAGCGGCTTCGCGCTCCCGCGCCGGCTCGGCATCCACGCTCTCGAAGACGTCCTCGACGATGCTCATATGGATCAGCATCGCGGCATTGGCCGCCGCCGCGTCGCGCCCCAGCACCGCGCGAACGACGGCGCCATGCTCCGCATGCGATCGATGGAGCCGGCCGGGGGCCTTGAACTGCGCCTTGCGGTAAGGTGTCAGCCTTCTGCGAAGGGAGACCGCGATCTCCTCGACGACGCTGTTATGGGCGCCGGCATAGAGGAGGCCGTGAAACTCCTGGTTGGCGGCCATGTAGCCCGCCCTGTCATCCGCATCCGCCAGCCGGGCCATGCCGTGATGAAGGGTCTGCAGCTGGCTGCGTTCCTTCGGCGCCATGCTCAGTGTCGCGAGCCGCGCGCAGGTGGCTTCGATCTCGCCCATGGCGATGAACAGCATGTCGAGTTCGTCGAGCGCCATCCTGCGCTCCATGGCGCCCGCGCGCGGACGCAGGTCGATCAGTCCCGTCCCGCTCAAGAGGCGCAGGGCGTCGCGGACGGGCGTTCGCGACACGCCGAAGCGCTTGGCGAGGACCTGCTCGTCGAGATGAAGGCCCGGTGGGAAAACGCCGGCCAGGATGTCGTTCGCGATCTGGTCCGCCAGGTGTTCGGCGCGGGTCTGTGATGCAGGCACCGGTCTCTCGATGAAGCGGGGGACGAAGACGACCCGAAGGGACGCGGTCGTACCCTAGCGCAGTTTCTCGTGCCGTGAATGCAGGGTGTTGCGAGAAGCAGACTTATCGAGACCGGCGTGGTGCTGCAACATTCCCGAGGACGACCACTATAGCCGTCGATTCGGGAGACCATGCCTTCCGGGTCGCGCTTGAAAGTGCCGGAATTTTTCATATCGTTTTTAACGATGCCAGTTGGGTCGGGCCTCATGATCTGCAATGACTTGCCGGCGAAGAGGAATTGTTAAACTATCAAGTTCGAATCGATCTATGTGTATTGATTGCCGGTCGGACGGTGAACCCCTATATTTGTTGTCGTCTCGTGCCCTCGGCGCTTCTGTTGCATATTTGCACATATCGGGTCGCCAATTCGCACATCCTCTCCGGCTCGCGTGTCCTGGCATATGGGTTGCAGCCTTCGATCCCCATGAGCGCGATGCTCGGAAGAGGGATTGAACATGTCGGGCATCCCGAAAACGCTGATGGCGGCCGTGGTCTCGTTGCTGGTGACGGCGCCCGTTTTCGCCGCCGACCTCGTGAAGGCTCCCGCACCCGCACCGCTCCCCGTTGCGCCCGGATCGTTCTTCCTCTTCTCGGATACGCAGTTCAGCTACCGTTATCAGTTTCCGTCGTCCGAGCCCGGCGTGCAGGTCCAGAATTCCGACGGCTCGTTCAGCACGCGCGGTATCCCGAAGCACATCTACAATATCTCGCATGCCAATGCCTGGGCCTACGGCACCAACTTCTTCACGCTGGACATCCTGAAATCCGCCTCGCAGGACCCCGGCGGCACCACCAACGCGCCCGGAGGCTTCGCGCAATACGATTATGGCGCCACGGAAGCTTACGGCCTCTATCGCGGTACGCTCAGCCTCAATGCGCTCACCGGCACGAAGGCCTTCGCGGTGCCGGGCATCATCAAGGACATCTCCCTGTCCTATGGTTTCGACGCCAATGCCAAGAACACGGCCTTCGGCCCGCGCAAGCGCGACGTGGTCGGCGGGCTGAACTTCGCCTTCGACGTGCCGGCCGGGTTCATCAACGCGTCCGTCCATGCCTACAAGGAGTGGAACCGCAACGGCTTCAACACCTACCCCAACCGCGATGTCAGCTTCGACACGGTCCCCGAATTCGAAATCGTCTACAGCCTGCCCCTGAGCTTCACCGGCCTGCCGCTCAGCATCGCGGGCTTCAACAACATCGTGCTGCCCAAGGGGCGCGGCGTCACCGACGTGACCGCGTTCGCCTTCAACGCGAAGACCGGTCTCGAATTCCTCTCCCGCACCAATCTCGTCCTCGACCTCGGCAAGCTCGTCTACGACACTCCCAACAAGGTCGATGTCTTCATCGGCTTTCAGTACTGGCTGAACAAGTTCGGCGCTCAGGAAACGGCGACGTTCAAGGGCACGGAGGAGAAGAGCTTCCTCGCCGGCGTCTCGTTCCACGTCTTCTGAAGCAAGGTTTTCCTAGGAACGCGCCGGTCGGAACGGTTCGCGTCCGGCGGGGAGCGCTTCTGGAAGGACGCGTCCGTCCACCTTACACCAAGGCGTGACGAGGCCGGGGCAACGCTCCGTCCTTCCTCCGGCGAAGGGACTGACGGGCACGATGGCAGATGCGGGTACACCGAGGCGGGTCTGGATCCGCAATCCACTGGCGATCCTCGCGGAGGATGCGGGCGGGGGCATCGTCGTCGAGGGAACGCGGATCGTCGAGCGGATCGCGGCTGGAGCGCAGCCGTCGCGAGCCGTGGACGAGACCTTCGACGCGAGCCGCCACGTCGTCATTCCCGGGCTCGTGAACACGCATCACCATTTCTTCCAGACGCTGACGCGCGCCCATCCGGTGGCGTTGAACAAGCCGTTATTCCCGTGGCTGCAGGCCCTCTACACGGTGTGGGACAAAATCACCCCCGACGCGTTCCGCCTCGCGACCCGGCTCGCCTATACCGAGCTCCTGCTCTCGGGCTGCACCACGGCGGGCGACCACCACTACCTCTTTCCCAAGGGCCTCGAATCCGCCGTCGACATCCAGGTCGAGGAAGCGGGCCCGATCGGCATCCGCGCCTTCGTCACCCGTGGCTCCATGAGCCTGTCGGTGCGCGACGGCGGCTTGCCGCCCGAATGCCTGACGCAGGACGACGATACGATCCTGTCCGATAGCGAGCGCGTGCTGCGTCTGTTCCACGATCCGAAGCCGGGGGCGATGGTGCAGATCGGGCTGGCGCCCTGCTCGCCCTTCAGCGTGACGAAGCGCGTGATGCGCGAGAGCGCGGCGCTCGCCGAGCGCTATGATTGCCGCCTGCACACCCATCTCGGCGAGACCCTGGACGAGAACACATACTGTCTCGATGTCTTCGGCCAACGCCCGGTGGATTACATCGAGGAGATTGGCTGGATGCAGAGCCGGACCTGGCTCGCCCACGGTATCCATTTCAACGACGACGAGGTGGTCCGGCTCGGCAGGGCCGGCGTCGGCATATGCCATTGCCCGACGTCGAACATGACGCTCGCCTCCGGCCAGTGCCGGACCTGCGAGCTGGAGGCCGCCGGCTCGCCGGTGGGGCTCGGCGTCGACGGATCGGCCTCGAACGACAATTCCAACCTGATGGAAGGCGTCCGGCACGCCCTGATGCTCAACCGCCTGACCTACGGCGCGGAGCGCGTCACCCATCTCGACGCCCTGCGCTGGGCGACGGAGGGCTCGGCCGCCTGCCTCGGTCGCACGGATATCGGCCGGATCGAGGAGGGCCGCGAGGCCGATCTCGCCCTGTTCACCCTCGACGAACTCCGCTTCTCCGGCGCCCACGACCCGCTGGCGGCATTGGTCCTGTGCGGCGCCCACAGGGCCGACCGGGTGATGGTGGCGGGGAGTTGGCGGGTGGTGGACGGGCAGCCGCTGGGCATCGAGACCGTGCAGCTGCGCGAGGCCCATACCCGCCTCGCCCATGCGCTGCGGAGCGGATCGTGACGGCGGCCGCGGGCAGGAAGGCGGGCGGGTTGCGTGCTCGCCCGATCCTGCGCCGCGGCCCGCAATGGCGGCGTGGTCCGATGGGCTCGCTATGGAATCGGGGAACCCAGCCCTCATGACGGATGCGACCCCGAGCCCGGCTCCCGCTACCCCGGCTCCTGCTACCCCGGCTCCTGCTACCCCGGCTCTAGCCGGCCAGATTGGCGCGACGCCGCTGTTCGGTGCCTACGGCATCGTCAAGCGCTTCGGCGACTTCACGGCCAATGACGGCGTCGATCTCGAAATCCGCGCAGGGGAGATCCACGCCCTGCTCGGCGAGAACGGGGCCGGCAAGTCGACGCTCATGAAGATCCTCTACGGGCTTCTGGAACCCACCGAAGGGGTCGTGACCCATCGCGGCGACATCGTGAAGCTCGCCAACCCCGAAGCCGCGCGGGCGCTCGGCATCGGCATGGTGTTCCAGCACTTCTCACTCTGCGAGAACCTGACCGTGGCGGAGAACATCGCCCTGGTGATGCCGCCCGACATGAGCCCGAAGGCGCTCAGGGAAAAGATGTCCACGGTGGGCGCCACCTACGGCCTGCATCTCGATCCGCATCGCCCGGTCTGGTCGCTCTCGGCCGGCGAGCGCCAGCGTATCGAGATCATCCGCTGCCTGCTGCAGGACCCGCGCCTCGTCATCCTCGACGAACCGACATCGGTGCTGACGCCGGGTGAGGCGGAAGGCCTGTTCACGGTGCTGGAGCGACTGCGCGACGAGGGCCGGGCGCTGCTCTACATCTCGCACCGGCTCGACGAGGTGCGGCGGCTCTGCTCCCGCGCCACCATCCTGCGTGGCGGCAAGGTCGTGGGCGCCTGCGACCCGCGCCAGGAGAGCGCCCGGTCGCTGGCGGCGATGATGGTGGGCGTCCAGGTCGGCGAGGTGAAGCCGCCCTCCGGTATCCCGCTCGGGGCGCCCCGGCTCGTCCTCTCCAATCTCTCGCTGGCGACGTCGGGCCTGCACGGCACGGCGCTGAGCGACATCTCGCTCACGGTCTCGGGCGGGGAGATCGTCGGCATCGCGGGCATCGCCGGCAACGGGCAGGCCGAGTTGTTCGATGCGCTGTCCGGCGAGGCTTCGGCAACCGAGGCCGGCATGGTGACGCTCGACGGCGTTCCGGCCGGGCGCCTCGGCATCACCGAGCGGCGCCGCCACGGGGCCTGCTTCGTGCCGGAGGAGCGCAACGGCCACGCGGCCGCCCCGACCCTGAGCCTCTCCGACAACGCCCTCCTCTCGCGCCACGCCACCGCCGGCCTCAGCCGCTTCGGCTTCCTCCGCAACGCCGCGGCCAAGGCCTTGGCGCAACGCGTGATCGCCGCCTTCGACGTGCGCAAGGCCGGGCCGGACCCCGCCGCCGGCACGCTCTCCGGCGGCAACCTGCAGAAATTCCTGATGGGGCGGGAAATCATGGCCGAGCCGGGGATCCTCGTCGTCAACCAGCCGACCTGGGGCGTCGATGCGCTCGCCGCCGCGCATATCCGGCAGGCCCTGCTCGATCTCGCCGGGCGCGGGGCCGCCCTGCTGGTCATAAGCCAGGATCTCGACGAGCTGTTCGAGATCGCCGGCCGCATCGCGGTCCTGCATGACGGGACGCTGTCGCGGGCGGTGTCCGCGAGCGAGACGAGCCGCGAGGCGGTGGGCCTGCTGATGGGGGGCGGAGGCATCGAAGCGACGCCGTCATCCTCGGCGATGGAGGCGATGGCCCATGCGCATTGACTTGTCGCTGCGCACCAGCCGCTCCCCCCTCATGGACGGCCTCGCGCCGATCCTCGCCTTCGTCGTCGCCGTCGCCATCGGCGGCATCGTGGTCGCCGCCATGGGCCGCTCGCCGGCCGCCGCCTTCGTCACCTATTTCGTCGCGCCGTTGAGCGAGGTGTGGTCCCTGCAGGAGGTGGCGCTGAAGGCCGCGCCCCTCGCCCTCATCGCCATCGGCCTCGCCTTCTGCTTCCGCGCCAATGTCTGGAATATCGGCGCCGAGGGCCAGTTCGTCGTCGGTGGCCTGTTCGGCGGCTGGATCGCGGTGGCGACCCACGGGGCGGAGGGGAACACCCTCTGGGTCCTGCCGCTGATGCTCGCCGTGGGCACGCTGGCCGGCATCGCCTATGCGCTGATCCCGGCTTTGCTCAAGGTCTGGCTCGGCGTCTCCGAGATCCTCACCAGCCTGATGCTGGTCTATGTCGCCGAATTGCTGCTGGACTACATGGCGCGCGGGCCCTTGCGCGACCCGGCGGGCTACAACTTTCCCCAGAGCGTCACCTTCGACGACGCGGCCCGCCTCCCCTACCTGATGGAGGGCGACACGCTCCATGCAGGCGTCCTCATCGCCCTGGCGGCGGTGATCGTCGCCGCCATCGTGCTGGCGCGGACCTTGTTCGGCTTCGAGGTCCGGGTGGTGGGGGCGAGCCCGCGCGCCGCCCGTTTCGCTGGGTTCAGCGATGTCCGCCTGACGCTCGCGGTCTTCGCGGTCTCGGGCGGGGCGGCGGGGCTCGCCGGGATCGCCGAGGTGGCGGGCAAGATCGGCCAGCTCCAGCCGTCGATCTCGCCGGGCTACGGTTTCACCGCCATCATCGTCGCCTTCCTCGGCCGGCTCTCCCCGGCGGGAATCCTGGTGGCGGCCCTGGTGATTGCGCTCACGACCATCGGCGGCGAGGGCGCGCAGATCGACCTCAAGCTGCCCCTCGACCTCACCCGCGCCTTCCAGGGATTGCTGCTCGCCCTCGTGCTCGGGGCGGACGCCCTGTCGCGCTACCGCGTCCGTTTCGTGCCGGGGACGGCGACGTGACGGGTGTGACACCCCTGTCGGCCCGGCCCGCGCGCATGATCCGTCCGCGCGCTCCTCGGAGAGAGACGGCCCGCAAGGCGGCTGGACGGACGGCGCGTCGAAGGAAGCTCGCACCATGACTCTCGACGTCCTGCAGATGGTGCTCGTCACCATCGTCGCCGCCGCGACGCCTCTGATGATCGCGGCGCTCGGCGAACTCGTGGTCGAGCGGTCCGGCGTGCTCAATCTCGGCGTCGAAGGCATGATGGTGCTCGGCGCCGCAACAGGCTTCGCGGTGGCCGTGGAGACGGGCTCGACATTGGCCGGAGCGGTGGCGGGGGCGGGCGCCGGCCTCGCTCTGTCGGCCCTGTTCGGAATCCTCACCGTGGTGCTCGCCGCCAACCAGATCGCCTCCGGGCTCGCCATGACGATCCTCGGCCTCGGCCTCTCGGGACTGGTCGGCGCCTCCTATGTCGGCATGAAGCGGGAATCGGCGCCGCATCTCGCCATTCCCGGCCTCACCGACCTTCCCGGCATCGGCCGGCTGTTCTTCGGACAGGATGCGTTCGTCTATGCCGGCTTCGCTCTCGTGGCCGGAATCGCATGGTTCCTGTGGCGGACCAGGGCCGGTCTCGCGCTCCGCGCCATCGGCGACGACCATACCTCCACCCACGCGCTCGGCCTCAAGGTGCGCAAGGTCCGGTTCCTCGCGGTGCTGTTCGGCGGCGCCTGCGCCGGTCTCGCCGGCGCCTATCTCTCCCTCGCCTACACGCCGTTCTGGGCTCCGGCCATGACTGCCGGCCGCGGCTGGATCGCCCTCGCCCTCGTCGTCTTCGCCTCCTGGCGCCCGCTACGGGTGATGGCCGGCGCGATGCTGTTCGGCGGAGCCACGGTGCTGCAGCTTCACGCCCAGGCAGCGGGTCTCGGGCTGCCCGGCCAAGCCCTCTCGGCCCTGCCCTATCTCGCAACCATCCTGGCCCTCGTCTTGCTCTCCCTGGGGCGACGACAGGGCGGCTCGGTGGCCCCGGCCTCGCTCGGCCGCGTGTTCACGCCGTTCCGCTGAACGGCGCTTTTCGAAGAGGACGACGGTGATATGGGGATGATCAAGGGGGTCGCCGTCGCTGTGGCGCTCGCGCTGGGGCTCGGTGCGGCCCAGGCGCAGGAGAAGCCGGCGGGCAAGCTGAAGGTCGGCTTCATCTATGTCGGGCCGGTGGCCGATTTCGGCTACTCGTTTCAGCACGACCAGAGCCGCAAGGCGTTGCTGGCGGCCATGCCGGACAAGGTCGAGACGAGCTTCCTCGAGAACGTGCCCGAAGCGGACAGCGAACGCTCCATCGAGAGCCTGGCGCGCTCGGGCCATCAGCTGATCTTCACCACCTCCTTCGGCTTCATGGAGCCCACCCTGAAGGTGGCCAAGAAATTCCCGAAGGTGAAGTTCGAGCACGCTACCGGCTACAAGCGCTCGGCCAACGTCTCGACCTATTCGGCGCGGTTCTACGAGGGCCGCTACATCTGCGGCGAGATCGCCGGCAGGCTTTCCAAGACCGGCACGGTGGGCTACATCGCCTCGTTCCCGATCCCCGAGGTGGTGAGCGGCATCAACGCCTTCATGCTCGGCGCGCAATCGGTGAACCCCAACATCAAGCTCAAGATCGTCTGGGTGAACACTTGGTTCGATCCGGGCAAGGAGGCCGAGGCGGCCAAGGCCTTGCTGGCGCAGGGGGCCGACATCCTGTCCCAGCACACCGATTCCGCCGCTCCGCTGCAGGAGGCGGAGAAGCAGGGCAAGTTCGCCTTCGGCCAGTCCTCCGACCAGATGCGCTTCGCCCCGAAGGCTCAGCTCACCTCCATCGTCGACGATTGGGATGGCTACGTGATCGGCGAGGCCAAGGCCGTTCTCGACGGCACCTGGAAGAGCCACGACACCTGGGGCGGGATCAAGGAGGGCATGGTGGTGCTGGCGCCCTTCGCCAACATGCCCGACGACGTGAAGGCCAAGGCCGAGGCCTCCAAGAAGGCGATCGCCGACGGTACGCTCCATCCCTTCAAGGGGCCGGTCCTGAAACAGGATGGCAGCGTCGCCGTGAAGGAGGGCGAGACCGCCCCCGACCCGATGATCCTCGGCATGAACTGGTATGTGAAGGGCATCGACGACAAGCTGCCGAACTGACCCCGTCGCACCTGTAGCATCGATCCATTCCGGCCCGAAGAACCGGCCGTCGCACCTCAGGTGACGGCCGGTTTTTTCGTGCCTGGGGCGACGGAAGCTCTGTGGCCGATTCCTTTTCCGGACGCAGTCGCCGGACGAGGCCGGAACCCTGGACTCCGGCGACGCACCTCTTGTCTTATATGCTCGATGCATCTAACTAAGATGCATCGAGCATATAAGGCTATCCCGTGACCGAAGCCGAGTTCCTGGCGGAGTATGATCCCGCCGCCTACGAGCGCCCTGCCCTCGCCGTCGATCTTGTGCTGCTGGGCCTGCGCGCGGGCCGGCTCGCGGCGCTGCTGCTGAAGCGGGACCAGCTTCCGCATGCCGGCCGCTGGGCGCTGCCCGGCGGCTTCGTCGGCATCGACCAGACCCTCGATGCGGCGGCCCTGCATGTCCTGCAGGAGAAGGCCGGCATCGCCAGGGCGCATCTGGAGCAGCTCTACACATTCGGCGCCCTCGACCGCGATCCGCGGATGCGGATCATCAGCGTCGCCTATCTGGCTCTTCTGCCGGAGGCTGACTTCGCCGAGGCGCTGGAGCGCTCGGCGGCCCTCATGCCGGCCACCATCGCGGTGCCGTGGCCGGGCGAGACGGGCGGAGAGGTGACGGCCCTGTCGCCGAAGGGAGAGACGCTTCCCCTCGCCTTCGACCATGCCGCCATCCTGGCCATGGCGATCCTGCGGTTGCGCGGCAAGCTCGACTATTCGGATGTGGGCTTCGCCCTCCTGCCCGAGCATTTCACCCTGCGCCAGTTGCAGGACGTGCACGAGGCGGTGCTCGGCACCACGCTCAACAAGCCGGCTTTCCGACGCCGGATGCTCGACCGGGGCTGGCTGGCGCCGACCGGATTGCGTGAGGCCGGAACGTCGTTCCGGCCGGCCGAACTCTACCGATTTCAACCATCCCGCTGAACGCACAGGAGGATTCCCATGGCGACGATCCGCAATATCGGCCTGGTCGCGCAACTGAGGAGCGAGGCGAGCAGCCACGTCATCCGCTACCGCAAGGGACGCATCCGGCAGAGCGGCCGGGGCCTCGTGTTCTGGTTCCGCCCCGAGACGTCGAGCATCGCCGAAGTGCCGATGGACGACCGCGAGATGACGTTGTTCGTGCGGGGCCGCAGCCAGGATTTCCAGGCCGTCGCCGTGCAGGGGACGATCGGCTGGCACGTGGTCGATCCCGAGCGGTTGGCGAACCGCATCGACTTCTCCATCGGCCTTCGCAACGGAAAGCTCCAGGGTGAGCCGATCGAGAAGATCGAGGCCCGCATCGCCGGCATCGCCAGTCAGGCGGTGCTGCAATATCTCGGTGGCAAGCCGGTGCGCGCCATCCTCGATGCCGGCCCCGAGCCCCTGCGTGGAGGACTGGAAACCATTCTGGCGGCGGACCAGTCCTTGGCCGAGATCGGCGTCGCCGCCGTGTCGGTGCGGCTCACCAACCTCGCGCCGACGAGCGAGCTCGAACGCGCCCTGCAGACCCCGACCTTCGAAGCGCTCCAGCAGAAGGCCGACGAGGCGACCTTCTCCCGTCGTGCGCTGGCCGTGGAGAAGGAGCGCGCCATCGCCGAGAACGAGCTCGCCACGCGCACGGAACTGGCTCGTCGGGAGAAGCTCCTCATCTCCGAGGAGGCGGAGAACGCGCGAAGCCGCGCCGCCGGTCTCGCCGAGGCGCAGGGCGTCGAGGCGATGGCGGAAGCGGAGCGCATCCGCCTCGTCGAGGGGGCCAGGGTCCTGGCCGAGGCGCAGCGCGTTGCGATCTACCGCGACCTGCCGCCCGCGGTTCTGCTCGGCCTCGCCGCGCAGGAACTGGCGGGCAAGCTCGACACGATCGAGCATGTCAGCGTGACGCCCGACCTCCTCGCCGCCGTGATGGGCGAGTTTCACAAGCCCCGTCCGATGGTGGGGGCGCGCTAGGCATGGCCGCCCTCACCCACCGCGCGGTCTTCGTCATCCGCGAGACGGATTACGAGGCCCTGATCGCCCGGCACGCCACCAGCGGTCAGGCGCGCTTCTTCCTCGAGAGCCGTGGGCAGAAGCTCAAGGACGTGGTGGAGCGCCACGAGCGTTTCCACGCCGTGCTCGCCCGTGCGCGGGCCTCGGTTCCTGACGAGTGGCGCCAAGCCCTGGTCCGGCGGGCCGATCTCGACCGTTTCCTCTTCGCCCCCGACGACGTGATCGTCGCCGTGGGGCAGGATGGGCTCGTGGCGAATGTGGCGAAGTATCTCGGAGCGCAGCCCGTCATCGGCATCAACCCGGCGCCGGACCTCTATGACGGTATCCTCGCCCGCATCGCCGTCGAGCGGTTGGGCGCTCTCCTCCCCGCCAGCGTGAACGGTGCGGCGGCGATCGAGCGTCGCACCATGGTCCGGGCAATCCTCGACCACGGCGCGACGCTGTTTGCCCTCAACGAGATCTTCGTCGGGCATCGCAGCCACCAATCCGCACGCTATCGGATCGAGACGGCGGACGAGGCCGAGGATCATTCCTCCAGCGGGCTCATCGTGGCCTCCGGGACCGGGATCACCGGATGGGCCCGCTCCATCGCCGAGGCGACGCATCTGACCATCCCGCTCGGAACCGAGGAGGCGGCGGTGGGCTATTGGGTGCGCGAGCCCTTCCCCAGCGTCGCCAGCACCACGCGGCTGCGCGCCGGCAAGCTGAAAGACGCCGGGCTCCTCATCACCTCGCGGATGAACGACGGCGGTGTCGTATTTGCGGACGGTATCGAGCAGGATTTCCTGCCGTTCGGATGGGGTTCCCAGGTCAGGCTCTCGCCGGCGGACCACACCCTCAACCTCGCCGTCGGTTAGATAGTCACGGGGTTCCTGTTCCAGTCTCCGCCGTGATTTTATTTCGTCACAAGATCAGTAGCCGTTGCCGCCATGATAGCCGTCATAGCCTATAGCCGGCGCGAAGCCATGTGACGCCGTCGATGGGCCGCCCCAGCTATAGCTTTGTCCCATCGGGTAAACGAGACTTTCGCTCAGAGGATGGGGCGCGACAGGAGAGCCTGACTGTAATGACTTTTGCGGAGGTTGTTCAGGATTGGCGCGCTTCCTGAAGATCGAGAGGACAGATGATACGCGACGCATGCATGCCTCCGACTTAAACTTGGAAGCAAGAAACAAGTTCGCGTCAATACCGTTCCTTCATCCGCCGATTATTCGATTATGGTCGTCGTTCCGTGTTCGCGACAGGAACCTGCGGCGTTTCTACATGCCGCAGGCCATTCCGAAACATTGGTCGTCCCATCGCCCGCTACGAGCTTGCGAGCATGCTCGTCGATTGGACGATGACGACCACCAGCGTGACGAGGGCCGCGACGGCCACGGCATAGGTGATGGCCTTGGTGAACTTGGTCATGGATCCGATCCGTTTCTCTGTGTTTTTCGTGTCGCACGTCCCCGACGCCACTCTCACCGGGCAAGACGGGGCACGGGCTGTCGTCTTACGTGTCAGTCTTCGGCGTCTTCGGAGGAGCGGCCACGCGACCGCTCATAAGCCGCGATGGCGCTCGAGCATCCTTCCGAAAGGTTCGGGCGATTGCGCTTGAAGCAGGCTTTCACTTCAGGGCCGCCGGGCTTCATTCCCGCGCAGAGTCGCAGGTAATCGCCGCCGCAGCTCGCCCGCATGGCCTCCATTTCGGGGCCCTCCTGCGCCGCGGATGGCTGGGTCATGGCTAGCGCTCCGACGAGAGCGAGACCCGTCAGGGCTAAGATACGGATGGTCATGCTGCGATCTTCATAGGGGACAGGGCCGGATGGACGACCCACGCAAGCAGTGCTCGCGTGGGTCGTTGTTGCCTCAACGAGACGGCTGATTGGTAGCGGGTTGGCCGGGCGCCACGGCCGGCGGAGCGGCAAGCTGCTGGCGGGTCTCGGCGAGCTTCGCCTGGGCGGCGCTCAGATCTTGCCGGGCGGAGGCCAGGCGCTCGTCGATGGAGGCAGCCTCCTTGTTGCGGGTGGCCAGGGTCTCGGTGAGCGTGGCCAGCTGTCCCTGCGCATCGGTCTGGCGCTTGCGCAGTGCGTCGAGGGCAGCGGTGCCGGCATCGCGGTCGGCGGAGAGCTTCTGCAAGGCCTGCTCGGCCTGACCACGCTCGGACACGACGCGGTCGCGTTGCGCCTGGACCTCGGCGAGGTCGTTGCGGACCGTCGCCAGGGCCTCGCGCGCCTGCTGGGCGTCGCGGTTGGCGAGACCGATCTCGGCAGTGAGCTTGGCCTTGTTGGCGCTCAATTCGCCGACGGCCTGATCGATCTCCGTGCGCTGCTTGGTGGCTTGCTCGGTCGCTGCCCGCGCGTCGGCCAGATCCTTCTGCGCGGCGGCGGCGGCCTCGCGGGCATTCTGCTGGCGCTCCTCGGCCTTGGCGAGGTCGGCCGTCTTGGCCGTCGCCTCCTGCGTCATGGTCGCGAGATCGGCGCGGAGCTTGGCCTCCTGCACGCGGGCGTCCTCGAGACGGCGACCGACCTCGGCGAGATCCCGGGCGCGGTCCACTGCCGACGTCTCCGCGGTGGTGATGGCCGCGCGCAACGGCGTCAGCTTCCCCTCGGCCTGCGTGACCTGGCTCTGCAGCTCGGTGAGCTTGCGGGCCTCGGCCTCGGCCGTCTTCTTTGCCTCGGCCGCCTTGGCCTCGGCCGTCTGCTGCTCCTGCGTCAGGGCCGCGGCCCGCGACTTCGCCTGCTCGGCGGCCTGGCTCGCCTGCTGGTCCTGCTGCTGGGCGGTGGCGATCTTGGCCTGGAGCGCATTCAGGGTTCCGGCGGTCGAAACCTGCCGCTCGAGATCGGCGCGGAGCGCAGTCTGCTGGCTCTGCAGGTCCTCGATCCGATGGTCCCGGGCACTGCGCTGGCGTGCGCCCGCGATGGAGGCGACGATGAGCCAGACCAGCAGGATCGCGGCCACGACAGCGAGGCTGAAGGGCAAGGGTCGGCGGAGTTCCGAGCGGTAGTCGATGGCCATGAGGGTCTCGCGGTGTCGGGGAAGGCGGTGGATCGAACCCCGGCGCGGCATCGCCCGGTGTCGTATGCGGCCGTCGCAGTCATGCGCCGGCCGCATCGTGGCTTCGTGTCGGGCAGGTCTGGCCTGCAAGTCTGGCCTTAAGCCGGTTTGCGGCCGTCGGCGGCGTAGCGGTCGATGGCCGAGGGCAGCTCGCGCGAGAGGCGGGACAGGAGCGCGGCGCGGCTCAGCCCGGTCTGCTGGGTGAGGTGGTCGAGGGTGTCCGTGCCGATGGCACGTTCCAGATCTGCCTCGGGAATGTCGCGGTTGGCGCCCTGGTTGACCCAGGACGTCGCGGTCTCGCCATGACCGCCCTTGGTGAAGTGATCGACGAGTTCACTCAGGCCGCTGGCGATCAGCCCGCCCACGCCGGCCGTGCCGAAGCCGCCCAGAAGACTTCCGAGGCCGCCCGTGGAGCCGGTGTTCGCGCTGGTGTTGGGAATCGGCGGGACGGTGCCGTGGTTCGGGCTCAGGGACGGAGCCGACGGGGCATCGTGCCCCTTCAGCAGTTCGGCGAGCTTGTCGCGGTTCTGGTAGCCGGCCACGGCCAACAGGCCCAGCAGCGCGGTCATCGAGGGATAGCCCTTGCTCATCTGTCGTCCTTGTCGGTGGGGAGTGGGGGGCGGAAGGCCGCCCGCGGGAATCCGGCCCGGCATGGGAGCCGAGCCGGCGTTGGAAGGAGTGCCGCGGGAGCCGGGGCGGAGCGACGCCGGCATTTTCCGGGCGTGTCCGGGCCCCATCGATGGATCAGGGGCAGGTGTGACGGTCGCCGTCGTTGCCGAGATAGGTTCCGCTGGCCGCGTCGTAAGAGCGGAAACGGCGGGCGCAGGCCGCGACGGCCTCGGCCGGGATCCCACGCGGGGCGGCCTGGGCCTGCGAGTTGGCGATGGCACCGCCGATGATGGCCCCCGCCGCAAGGCCGGCCACGCCTGCGCCCACGGCGGCGCCCACGCCGGGACCACGGCGGTAGCCGTAGCCACGACGATGGCCGTAGCCCCGGCCGTATCCACGCCCGCCACGCCAGCCGTGCCGATGACCGAAGCGACGGTGCTGCACGTACCCGGTCGGCAGGTCACCACGGACCAGCGCCTCGATCGGAGAGACGGTGGCCGGGGAGGCCTGGGCCGGAAGCCCGGTCAGGGTTGCGGCCAAGGTGGCGGCGAGGGCGAAGGTCAGCTTCATCGTGAGGTGGTCTCCTGACGTGCGATTGGGAAATGCCGAAACCGGATCAGTAGCCCCGACGGTTCGGCGGGGCGGCGGACCGGCCGCCGAAGCGGCGGCTGACATAGGCGATGACCTTCGGAAGCAGGAAGGCAGTCAGGAGCTTGCGGATCATGGGATGGTCTCCGAGGACGAGGGATCAACGCTTGGAACGGGACAGCCATCCGACCGCGAAAGCGACGGCGGCGAGGCCGAACAGGGCGGAGGCTCGGTTGTTGTCGGCGTAGCGAACGGCCTGCCGGCCGTAGGTCGTGCCGCGCTTACGGGCGTGACGCGCGAGGTCGCGCCCATCGGCAATGAGGTGTCCGGCCCGATCTCGCGCCTCGTCAACGAGGTGACGTCCGTCCTCGACGAGATTTCCGGCGCGATCCCGGATCTCATGGGCGATGTCTCGGCCATCCTGGGCCAAATCCTCGGCCCGGCCACGGGCCCGGCCGTAGGCGTATTGCGCACCGCCGGCCACCTGATTGACGGCGCCGCGCACCTGACGGGCGGGATCACCGGTGATTCCGCCGAGCGCGGTCTGGGCGCGGCCCGTGAGGTGGCGGGATGCGCCGCGGAACTGGTCGCCGTTCATGAGATACTCCCGAGTTCGAAATGGATGGAGGTGACGGGCCCCAGATCGGGTCGGGGCCCGCCCTTTCGGGTCAGTGCTTGCGGGGTCAGTGCTTGCCGGTGACCGTGTCGACCACCGAGGCGACGCCGTCCTTGGCCTCGCCGACGGTGCGCTGGGCCTCGCCCTTGAGTTCCTGGGCCTTGCCCTCGGCGACCAGCGTGTCGTTGCCCGTGACCTTGCCGGCGGCCTGCTTGACGTTGCCGGCGGCTTCGTTGGCGAGGCCCTTCAGCTTGTCCGTGGTGCTGCTCATGGGGATGCTCCTTCGGTTCGAGAATGAGATCGCAGGGGGAGGTCCGGCCGGTCGCGGGTGACCGGCCGGGGATCGGCTCAGGCGCGGCGGGCGCCGTAGCTGTCGGCGAGGGTGTGGAGCTTCGGGGCGCCGAGGCGGCCGCCGAAGAAGCCGGCGAGCGCGCCGAGGATCAGGGCGAGCGCGCCGTAGAAGGCGCCCTGGGTGGCGGCGGACTTGGTGGCGACGGCGGCAGCCTCGGCCTTCTGCTTGGCGGTGGCGACGGTCTCTTCGTACTGCTTGCGGTAGTCCTGGATCTGCGTCTTGGCCTGGTCGACCGGGATGCCCTGGGCCTTGGCCAGCGCGTCGGCGGCACGGTTCTCGGCCTGGGCCTTCTGGCTCGGATCACCCGTGAACAGGGCGCGGATCGCGGCGACGGCGGCGTCCTTGGCGGCCTGCGGGTCCTGGCCGGCGGCCTGGTTGCGGACGCTCTGCTCGATGCCGTCGAGCGGGTTGGTGATCTTCGACAGCGACGGAGCAGCGGCCTGGGCCGCGGTCTGCACGGTGCCGCCGACCAGCGAGCCGGCTCCGCCCAGCGTGCTGGTCACGCCGGAGAAGGCCCCGCCGATGAGGCCACCGGCCGCCGACGTGAGGAGGTAGAGCACCACGAGGGTGGTTACCGCCCAGGAGACGAGGCCGTGCAGGCCGGCGGCGCCCGTGACGGGCTTGCCCGATAGACGCCCGGCGATGAAGCCGCCCGCCAGGGCGGCCACGATGCCCGAGACGATGAACCAGATGCCGGCGCTGAGAGACAGGGTCGAGGCGGCCGGGTTGTCGGCGGCCACCGGTCCGACGCTGGACAGGCCGATGCCGACGCCGACCATGTTGAGGATGACCTGGGTCACCAGGGCGGTGACAGCGCCGGCGAAGATCGCGCCCCACGACACCTGGTTCAGCAGGACGGTGCGGGTGTCGGCGGCAGCCGGGGTGGATGAGGTCGCAAGAAGGGGGGAAGTGGACACGATACTGGTACTCCGGGTCGTCGGTCGTCCGAGAAGCTCGGTCGTTCGGGGGTGGGTGAACTCATGGGCTCGACCGCGCGGTCACGGCGCGGTCGAGCCGATCGATCGCGGCGCTAGAGCTGCACCCGACCACGTTGGGTCGGGGCACATCTCCAGGCCTTTGTTTTGCCGCGCTCTATTTCGCCGAACCGGCATCCACTTCGGCGGAGAGCGCTCTAAGCGTCAGTCGCGGCCGTGGATGAGGAGGCCGATTCCGTAGCCGAGGAGGCCGGCGACCAGCAGGGCGGCGACATGGTGCTCGGCGATCTGGTTGCTGGCTTCGCGGCTGCCCTGGCGCAGATAATTGCCGCCGTTTTCGTAGGCGTCCTCGGCCCGGTCATAGGCCTCGCGGCCAGCGCTGCGGACGGAGCGCTCGGCGCGGTCGTAGGTGTCGGCAGCGGCGCCCTGGGCGCGGCGCGCGCGGTCCTCGACGTCGTCGGACCCGATCAGGTTTCCGACCGTGTCGCGAACCTTGCCGCCGATGTCGCGGGCGGTATCGACCACTTGGTCGGCCGCGTCGCGCACGGTGTCCTTGGCCTGGCCATACAGGTTCTCGGCAGCACCCTGTGCCTCACGGGCACGGCCCTCCACCGAATCCCGCTTCGAACCAGTGAGGTCGCCCACCGTGCCCTGCACTTTGCCGCCGAGTTCCTTGGCGGCGCCCGTGATGCGATCCGCATCGACCATGATGTCTCTCCTGTTCTTGTCGTGAAGGATGTTCGTGAAGCGTGACGGTCCGCCGAAGCTACGACTTTGGGGTGGTCTTCGGTTTCACGTCGGGTTTCAGTAATTTCTGCTGAGATCTGCCATCGGCTTCGACTTCTGGGTCTCCGACCAGTTTTCCGATGGCCTCTTTCACCGAGGCCTTGAGCTTGTCGGAAGCATCGGTCGTCTCTTGCGCGCTCACGGGATGCTCCAATGCCTCAGCGACTGACACACCCCTCAAGTGGCCCGTGCTCACTGCCGAGCAATGATGCAAATCTACTAGTAGAGTGATTTTTATTCGTCAGTTCAGAGCAAGGGGAAACTGACGCTACGGCTCTGGACAACGTCTGCGGAATGCTCGTGCTCGTTGAGCTTCCGGCGGGCGGCCTCCGTGTGGCCGCCCGTCATGACGATCGAGAAAAGAGAGTTCTTGCGCCCGCCGACCCGCCGAAGCTCATGCCTGCCGCCGCCAACCACCTTCGACCGCCTTCCGTGCCGCCTGTATCAAGCCCGCCTCTAACAGGTGGGGGTGGCCGGCGGTTCCGATGTGTGAAAGCGAAAGTCTGGTATATCTGGATCATTGACGTGAACGTGAGCGATCATCCAGAAGCGCGTACGTATTCTCAACCGTAGAAGCACGGCGACCTCCGGCCGCTATCCGGTACAAGGACGTATCTGCGGAATGTACGTCACCACAGAAGCTAAAGAATCTTCATATTCAGATGGCTCGAATCCCCCTGTGCAGGATGAGCTTGGACGAAGACTTGAAGAGCTCATTCCCAGAGCGGGCACGGTCGAGGCCGATACGCGGCTCGGTAGGGTTCTGCTCCGGCTCAGAGCCGCCCTGCTCGACGCGGAGGCGGAGCGGCAGGTCTCGAAGGCGTTCAGCGACGGGTTGATCGCCCTCGTGCCGCGCCTGCGCCGCTTCGCTCTCCTGCGCACCGGCAACATCGTGGAGGCCGACGACATGGTCCGGGCCACGCTGACGCGGGCCTGGGAACAGCGCTCCCGGTTCGCTGAGGGCACCAGCCTCGTGGCGTGGCTGTTCACGATCCTGCGCAATATCCATCGAAACAAGGACAAGCGCGTAAGGCGCCGGATCTTGGATTTCGACGGTGCCGTCGCGGCCGAACACTCGGCGGCTGGCAACCAGCAGCAAGGGGCCGCCCATCTCGCATTGCAGACCGCCCTGGATGCCGTTCCCATGGAGGAGCGAGAGACGTTGTTGCTGGTGACGGTGGATGGACTCACGCATGAGGAGGCGGCCGCCGTGCTCGGGTGCCCCGTCGGCACCGTGAGGGGCCGGGTGAGCCAGGCGCGTTACCGCCTCACCCTTTCCCTGGGCCAATGACGCCGATGTCCGCACGCCTGCGCTAAGGGTGAGGAGTCGCCCGGCCGTTCGGTCCGGCGTCCGTCGCTCCGCTGACTCTGTCGGGTCCCGGCGCTTTCGTCGCGCAAGCGATCAGGCTGTCCGAAGCGTGGAGGATGGCCCCTCGTCAGCCGTGGGCGGAGGGTCGTAACGCGACATGTCGGGTGCCTTCGGCGCATTCGAGAACAGTTTTCCCGCGATACGCCGTGTGATGGGCATGCTGGCGAACCGTAACGCACCGTGGAGGAGACGGATGCCGAGGCGACTTTTCGGGTTCGCCAATTTCGGGGCGATCTTCGGGACGCCCTGGCCCTGTTCGACCATCGGTCGCATCGCCCTCTCGTAGGCATCGAAACCCGAGCGAATATCGGCGGTCCGCGAGATCTCGTGGGCCAGCACGAAGGCGCCGGTGATGGCGAGGGTGGTGCCGATGCCCGCGAGCGGCGTGGCGCACCAGGCCGCATCACCTACCAGCCCGACGCGGCCCTTCGACCAGTGCAGCATCCGGACCTGGCGAAGGACGTCGAAGTAGAAATCCTCCGTCGTGTCCAGGCCGGCGAGGACACGTCCGGTCTGCCAGCCGGCATCGGCGAAGCGCTCCCGCAGGAACGCCTTCTGCTGGTCGCTGTCCCAGCCTTGCTCGTTCCCCGGCGGCTGCCGGAGGGACAGCATCGCCCGTGTGGTGCCGTTGCGATCAGGTCGAAGCGAGACGCTCCGGCCACCGGTCGCATTGTACCAGCGCCAGAGCCGGTCGTCGTCGGCGACGCGCGGGATGGTGAAATAGGCGATGACGAGATCCATCCAGCGTGGATCGTTCTCGCCGGGGAAGACGAGCTCGCGCGTCGCCGAACCGACACCCTCGGCGATGACGACGGCGTCGTAGCGCTCGGTGCGACCGTTCGCGAAGGTGACGGTCGCCGCCTCCCCGTCCTGGTCGATCCTGTCGATGCTGTCACCGAAGCGAAACCGTGCCGTGTCGCGCCCGGCCTCGTAGAGGAGGCGGGCGAGGTCCCCGCGCAGGATCTCCATCTCGGCCGTCGGTCCGTCGCCGCCGTCCCTGTCCACGAGGAATTGAGCGGCGATCCGGCCCTCGCCATCGACCCAAGCGGTTCCGGTTTCGCCCGTTCCGCGTTCGAGGGCGATCTGTTCCAGCCCCATCCGGCGCAGCACGTCACGGCCGACGCCGCGCACGTCGATGTTCTGGCCGCCGTCCCGGAAGGTGGGTGCCCGTTCGACCACGGTGACCTCGTTTCCGAGATGGGCAAGCCACCATGCGAGGGTACAGCCGGCCACGCTGGCTCCGGTGACGAGGATGCGATGAGCCATGAAATGTCCGGGAGCGTGGTGACGATGCGGGGCTGGATCTAGGTTCCGAGCACGGAATCACCAGCGGACGATCGATGTCAGGGGGGAGGCTTCTTAAGTTTGCCGGGTGGAATTCGCGAATGCCGCTTCGATCAGCCGACGAGCGCGTTCATCCGCTTCGTCGTCAATTGCCTTAGAATGCGCCCGAGCTGTTCGGCCGAGTACGGCTTGTGCAGAAGCTCGAAACCCTCCGTTCCATCCTGCGCCAGGACGTGGCTGTAGCCTGAAGCGAGCAGTATCGGCAGGCTCGGCAGTTGCGCGCGCAATCGCTTGGCCAGGGCGATGCCACCCATGCCCGGCATCACGACGTCCGAGAACACGGCGTCGAATCCGTTGCCCTCGCTCCCCAACAGCTCCAGCGCTTCCTCGGCATTGACGGCCCAGGTGGTGCGGTAGCCGAGGTCTTCGAGGATCTGCGTGGCGAAGCGGCCCACCTCGATATTGTCCTTGACCACCAGGACGCGCTGGCCCGCACCCATCGGGGAGCCCGGGGCCGGCTGCGGTATCTCGCGGTCCGCGCCGTTCTGCTCGATCACGATCTCGGGCAGGTAGAGCGTGAACGTCGTGCCGTGCCCGAGCCCGGTCGACACGTCGACATCGCCGCCCGACTGCTTGGCGAAACCGAACACCTGGCTGAGGCCGAGGCCGGTTCCTTTCCCCACCTCCTTGGTGGTGAAGAACGGCTCGAAGATGCGGCCCAACTGCTCAGGCGCGATTCCGGTACCCGTATCGGTGAGGGAGATCGCCGCGAAGGCTCCAAGGGCGACCGCATGCCCCCGGATCGGCGGCAGCTTTCCCCGGCGCACCAGAGTCAGGGTCAGGGTCCCCTCCCCGTCCATCGCATCGCGGGCATTCACCGCCATGTTGACGAGGGCTGTCTCGAACTGGCTCAGGTCCGCCTTCACGAAGCAGGGCTCGTCGGGCGTTTCCACCGTCAGGCGGATGCGGGCCCCCGTCACGGTGTCGATCATCTCGGAGACGGCCCGCAGGCGCTCGCCGACCTCGAACACTTCGGGCTTGAGGGCTTGGCGGCGGGCGAAGGCGAGGAGCTGCCCGGTCAGCTTCGCGGCGCGGTCGACCGTATCGGACACGGCATCGAGGTAGCGCCGCTTGCGCTCCTCGGGCAGCTCCGGCCGGCGCAGGAAATCGACGGATGAGCGGATGATGGTGAGAAGGTTGTTGAAATCGTGCGCCACGCCCCCGGTCAGCTGCCCGACGGCCTCCATCTTCTGCGATTGGCGCAACGCTTCCTGCGTGTCGGCGAGTGCGGTCTCGGCGCGTAGCCGCTCCGAGATATCCTTGGCGTAGTGGAACGCCCCGACGATGTGTCCCACCTCGTCGCGCAAGGGCGAGTAGGACACCTCCCAATAGGGCTTCGCCAGGTCGGGGTCGCCGAATTCCTCGGTGACGGTGAATGTCTCGCCCCGGAGCGCGCGCTCCATCAACCCGCGCATGACCGGGGCCTGGTCAGGCGGGAACAGGTCGGGGAACACCTCGCCGACCTGCACGCGGTGGGCGAAGATGCGGAAGAACTCGTCGCTATGGGCCTGATTGAAGGCGATGAGCCGGTACGCGGTGTCGAAGGCGCAGATGGGCGCGGCGCTGGATTGGAGGATGTCGCGCGACAGACGAAGCTCTGCCGTCCGCTCCGCGACCTGCCGCTCCAGGTCGTCGTTCAGGGCTTGCAGGGCCTCCGCCCCGGCTTGCCGCGCGGTCTCGGCCCGGTAGCGCTCGGTGATGTCGCGGGAGATGCCGACGAGCTTGAGGGCACCGCCCTCGTCAGGCTGGAAGGGCGCGAAGCTCACCTCCCACCAGCGGAGGTCGCCATCGGCCGTCTGGGCCTGCCCCTCGATGCGTGAGACCTCTCCGGCGGCCGCCCGCCGGACGGCATCGCGCAGCTTGGCGCGCTCGCCTTCCGGCCAGAGCCCGGCATATTCCTGCCCCACCACGTCCTGAAGCGATCCGATCTGGTTCAGTTCGAGCCCCCGCGCGCTCATGAACTCCAGCGTACCGTCGGCGGAGAGCACCTTCACGCAATCCGGGCTCGCCCTAAGGATGCCTCTGACGAAGGCGTCGCTGCGCCGGAGCGCCTCCCGGTCGGCGAGGCGCCTATGCGCGTCGAGATGGAAGCCGATGAGGTCGGCGAACATCCTGAACATGCCGACTGTCTCCGGCGTGTTCAGTCGGGCCGGACGAGGGTCGATGGCGCAGAGCGTGCCGAAGAAGCTGCCGTCCGGCAGGGTGATGGGCATCGAGATGTAGCTCTGGAAGCCGTACATCTCCGGGGTCGGATGCGCCTGGTACGCCGGGTCCTCGGACACGTGGTCGATGACCACGCCCGTCCCGGACGAGCGGATCGCGTCGCAGATCGTGGTGGCGACCGGCAACTCGCCGCCCGGCGCCAGACCGAAGGCGATGTCGTCCTTGACACTGCAGGCGACCCAGCGGTCGTCCGTCACCCTGGCGATGGCGGCGAAGCCCATGCCCGTCGTCCGACAGACCACGTTCAGGATCGTCGGAACCGCGGCGATGCCCTCGACCGCAATGATATCCGCCTGGAAGTCGTGCGGGGCGGACGGAGCGGCAATCGAGGCGGTCATCATCTGTCCGCCGCTTTGGCGGAGCTATGGCCGCGGGAGCGAGGCACCGCGTGGTCACGCTCGATCAAAAGGCGAAGACCGGCGCGGACGACTTCGCTGGCATTTGCGTAATGCCCACTCGCGACCTGACCCTTGATGTAGCTCTCCAGCTCATGGGTCAGGGCGATGTTGCGGGTCGGCGTGCTCGACATGACCGAACGGTGTCACAGGGCCATGAAGCTGTCAAAAGTTAGCAACTGTACCGGTCGAGGGGGCAGCGGCAGCGGTTCAATCAGCTCTGATCCCGCAGGCATCCGGGAGCGTGCCGAACCGGCCGTTCGGCCACATCCGGTGCATCCCGATCCGTTCAGCGCAGGGGCTGGAAGTCCTCCACGAGGCAACGTCCCCTCCATCGAGCGAGACCGAACCCGTCGAAAAGCGGCGGGTGGCATGTCCCGCCGCCTCATGTTTCAGATGACGTGTGCCATGCCCATGGCCCGAAGCATGTCGTTCTGGATCGGAGCCACTGCCTCATTGATGCGCGCGACGCCGAAATCCACGCCCTCGGGCATGACCACCGTGCGCAGGGGACGCCGCTCTGTTGCCTCGACCAGCCCGGCGATCGCATCGGCGACGAGTTGCGGGCGCGGAGGATGGGCGGGGTCGTACGACTTGTCGGCGTTGTCCTTGATCTGGCCCGGGATCGACGCCACTGCGCCATAGGCGGTCAGTACGCCCGTATCGGACGGCTCGGGGCTGGACGAGATCAGGTTGCTGGGGAACGGGCCCGGCTCCACGATGACCGAATCGATCCCGAAGCCGCTTAACTCGTAACGATAGGTCTCCGCCAGGGCTTCGAGCGCGAACTTGGTCGCCGCATAGACACCGAAGAACGGGATGACGAAGCGTCCCATCAGCGACGTGACCTGCACGATCAGTCCGCTGCCGGCGGCGCGCATATGCGGCAGGACGGCACGGTCGGCGCGGACCGCTCCAAAGACATTGACCGCGAACAGCCGTTCGACATCGGCGATCGTGTAGGCTTCCGTCACCCCGATGGGCATCAGGCCGGCATTGTTGACCAGAACGTCGATCCTGCCGTGCTGCGCGATGACCCGAGCGATGGCGGCCTCGACCGAGTCGTCGCTGACCACATCCATTTCGAGGACCTGCAGGGGATTCCCCTCCGCCTTCGCGGCCTCGATCAGCTCGTTCCGGACCGCGCTGTTCCGGCCCTCGACATCCCGCATGGTCGCGATGACGGTGTGACCGCGCCTGGCCAGTTCCAGGGCCGTGAGTTTTCCAAAGCCACTGCTCGCGCCGGTGACCACAACGACTTTCGCGCTCATCCTCAGTTCTTCCTTTTCCATCTGGGGCGCGCCTACGGGACTCGACCTCTGCCGCCCTTTGGGCGGGGCCGCTCCTGTCGAGGCCTCGCCGTCCGTCCGCCCTTCCTCTAGCGTAGATTTTTCTGCGGTTTCAGATCTGAGTATTCGCTTCTTTGTTGCCTGTGGCGCTACAATCGACGGATCAGGATCGGCAGGACTGGGCGACCGATGCGGGACAAGTTCGACGGCGTACAGATCTTCGTGGAGGCGGTAGAGGCTGGCGGGTTCGCGCGGGCGGCCGACCGGCTGTCCCTGTCCCGGTCCGCCGTCGGCAAGGCCGTGGCCCGGCTCGAGGAGCGGCTCGGCGTGCGCCTGTTCCAGCGGACCACGCGCACCCAGAGCCTGACGGAAGCCGGGCAGCAATTCTACGAACATTGCCTGCGCGCCGTCGCGGAATTGCGGACCGGCGAGGCGCTCCTCGAATCAGGCCGCCAGGAGGTGGCGGGGCGATTGCGGATCTCGATGCCGGTTCTCCTCGGCCGGCGCTGCGCGGCGCCGATCCTGCTCGACTACGCCAAGGCGCATCCGAAGCTGGAACTCGACCTGAATTTCAGCGACCGGGTCATCGATCTGATCGCCGACGGCTTCGACCTCGGGCTGCGCTTCGGCGCGCTCGGCAACAACAGCTCCCTGCGTGCCCGGCGGCTGGTGACGGAACGTATGGTGCTCTGCGCCTCCCCGTCCTACCTCGACGCGCGCGGACGCCCGGAGGAGCTCGCGGATCTCGCCGGGCACGACGCACTCGCGTATGCGCGCGGCGACCGCGGCTATGCCTGGCGCCTGCCGGATGCCAACGGCGTCCTCGTCCCGGTTTCCCCACATTCCAGGCTGCGGTTCGACGACGTCGAAGTCATTCTGAGCGCCGCCAAGGCGGGGCTCGGCCTCTGCTGGCTCCAGCATTGGCTGATCCGCGACAGCCTGCAAAAGGGTGAACTCGTCCAGCTCTGGGCGGAGCGGCCCTACGCGACCATGGATTGCTACGCCGTCTGGCCCGCGGCACTGTATCTGCCGTTGCGGTCACGCCTCGCCATCGATGCACTCGCCAGCCGGATGCCGAGTGACGGTGTCGTCAAGCACCCTGGGTAGGATCGCGGAGCCCCCTGGGAGATGAGCGGGAGTCGGCCGTTCAGGGGGCGGCCCGATTCGGTTCATAGGCTATCGACCTGTCTTGCCGATTCATCACCGAGGAGCGGGCAGATCCCAACCTTGCCATAGACGGCGATTGACTGACTTCCCGAAAGCAGATGTCCACCGGCCCAAGACTGGCCGTGCTCCACGGGGATGCGGCTGTGATCGACGCACCCACGAGCTATGAGGTTTGCGCTCCGGTGAGATAGTCCCAAAGCTCGTCGGCGGCGTGATTGCGGCACTCGAGCGAGCGGAACAGTCTGATCTCAATGGGCACGTCGAACTGTTCGTGCCCCGCGCGGACGAGGCGACCGCGCGTCTGATCGTCGGCCGCGACCGTTTGTGGGAGCCAGGCGACGCCGTGCCCCTCGCGCGCCATGGTCGTCAGCGTCGCGGCGAGATGCGAGGTGAAGCGCGTGTCGAGGTGGAACGAATCCCCGTTGCGGCAGCTCGCGAGGATGCGGCCGAGGCCCGAGGCCTGGCTGTAGGCCAGGTAGGGAACCGGCTCGGCGGACGATCCCGGCAGCGACCACACACCCGCGCCGTCTCCCGAGGGCGCGCAAAGCGGGATGAGACGATCGTCGCCGACCCGCACGCTCTCGAACCGGTCGGGCTCGAACCGCGTTGGGGCGTTCCCGTGGAAGTGGCAGAGCAGGAAGTGCACCTCGCCCGACAGCATGATCTGCTCGCAGGCTTCCATGCTGTCCGAAATGAGATTGAGCGTGCCCAGCGTCCGGGATCGCATGACCCGGCGGACCCAACTCGGAAAGAACGTGAACGATAGGGCGTGGGTCGCGGCGATGGAGAGCGTCGCCGTATCCTGAGCGCCCACCGCCCGCGTCTCGCGGCGGGCCCGCTCCAGGCTGTGCAGCAGAGCCTGGGCTGCCGGGAGGAAGGTGACGCCGGCCGGGGTCAGCGCCGCCCCTTGCGCGCCCCGTGCGAAGAGCGGCGTCCCGACCCAATCCTCGAGAGCCCGGATGCGCCGGCTGAAGGCCGGCTGCGTCACGCTCCGGGCCTCCGCCGCCCGCGAGAACGTCTTCTGCTCCGCCAGTGCGAGGAAGTCCTTCAGCCAGTCCAGATCCATCGATCAGCCCAGATCCATCGGTCGGACCATGTCCATCCGTCCGTCCAGCCCGATGCCGTTCGCGCATAGCCCGAACCGAACATGGCATTGGCCGGACGAGGGTGTCCAGGCGTACCCACAGCATCAAGCCCCACAAGAGGGATCACTAATCAAGCTGCCCGCTAAGTGGCAGATCAGGAGGAAACAGATCATGAAGTCATGGCTAAGCCGACTCTATGTTCAAGTCTTCATAGCAATCGTCCTCGGCGGGTTCGTCGGGTATTTCCTGCCGGACGTCGCCGTCACGCTGCAGCCCCTGGCGGACGGCTTCATCAAGCTGATCAAGATGCTGCTCGCGCCGGTCATCTTCGGTACCATCGTGGTCGGCATCGCCAAGATGGGTAACATGAAGGAGGTCGGCCGCATCGGTGTGCGCGCGCTGATCTACTTCGAGGTCGTCTCGACGCTGGCCCTCGTCATCGGCCTCGTGGTGGTCAACGTGATGCAGCCGGGCGTCGGCATGAACATCGACGCCACGCATATCGACGGCAGCGCCATCGCCTCCTACGCCAAGCGGGCGGAAGCGCAGCCCGGCATCGTCGGCTTCCTCATGGACATCATCCCCTCGACGATGGTGGATGCCTTCGCCAAGGGCGCCATGCTGCAGATCATCCTGATCTCGCTGCTCTTCGGCCTCGCCCTAGTTCAGGCGGGCGAACGCGGCAAGCCGGTGGTCGTCGTCATCGACAGCCTGCTGGACGCGCTGTTCCGCATCGTCGCCATGGTGATGCGCCTGGCCCCCATCGGTGCGGGTGCCGGCGTCGCCTTCACCATCGGCAAGTACGGCTTCGGTACCGTCTGGTCCCTCGCCTACCTGATGCTCGGTGTCTACGCCACGTCGATCCTGTTCGTCGTGCTGGTGCTCGGCTCCGTCTGCGCCTGGACCGGGTTCTCGCTCTTCAAGGTCCTCGGCTTCTTCAAGGACGAGATCCTCATCACCTTCGGGACCTGCTCCACCGAGGCCGTGATGCCCCGGATGATGGCCAAGCTGGAGCGGGTGGGCTGCGAGAAGTCGGTGGTCGGCCTCGTTCTGCCGACGGGCTACACCTTCAACGCCGACGGCACCTGCATCTACCTGACCATGGCGGCGATCTTCGTCGCCCAGGCCACCAACACGCCGCTGGGCATCGGCGACCAGCTCGTCGTCCTGGGCGTGCTGCTCCTGACCTCGAAAGGGTCGGCGGGTGTCGCCGGGGCCGGGTTCGTCACCCTCGCCGCCACCCTGTCGAGCATCCACACCGTCCCGGTCGCCGGCCTCGTCCTTCTGCTGGGCGTCGATCGCTTCATGAACGAGGCGCGGGCGGTCACGAACCTCATCGGCAACGCGGTCGCCACCATCGCGGTCGCCAAGTGGGAAAGCGCCTTCGACCTCGCCAAGGCGGAGGAGGCCTACCGCAACCGGGCCGCCGTCTCATCCGAGGACGTCGTTCCCGACACGGAAGCCGGGCATGCCCTGCCCCGCCCCGTGGCGGCCGCCCACTAGACCTTCCGGCTGCTTTCGTCCGCTTCCATCCCTTCCCCCCGCGCGAATCCCTTCGCATCTCAAGGAGAGCCACCATGCGTATCGTCGACGTCTGCGAGATCACCAAGCCGATCTCCTCGCCCATCCGCAACGCCTATATCGACTTCTCGAAGATGACCGCCAGCCTCGTGGCCGTGGTCACGGACGTGGAGCGCGACGGCCGCCGGGTGGTGGGATACGGCTTCAATTCCAACGGCCGCTACGGCCAGGGCGGCCTGATCCGCGAGCGCTTCAAGAACCGCATCCTCGAGGCCGAGCCCGCGAGCGTGCTCAACGAGGCCGGTGACAATCTCGACCCGCACAAGCTCTGGGCGGCGATGATGACCAACGAGAAGCCCGGCGGCCACGGCGAGCGCTCGGTGGCGGTGGGCACCCTCGACATGGCGATCTGGGACGCCACCGCCAAGATCGCCGGCAAGCCGCTGTTCCGGATGCTCGCCGAGCAGAAGGGCGTCGAGGCCAATCCGCGCGTCTTCGTCTACGCGGCCGGCGGCTATTACTATCCCGGCAAGGACGACACCCAGCTGCGTGACGAGATGCGCGGCTACCTCGACCGTGGCTACAACGTCGTGAAGATGAAGATCGGCGGCGTGCCGATCGAGGAGGACCAGCGCCGCATCGAGGCCGTGCTGAAGGAGATCGGCTCGCAGGCGCAGCTCGCCGTCGACGTGAACGGCCGCTTCAACCTCGAACAGGGCATCGCCTACGCCAAGATGCTGCGCCAGTATCCGCTGTTCTGGTACGAGGAGATCGGCGATCCCCTCGACTACGCCCTGCAGGCCGCGATCTCCGAGTTCTATCCCGGCCCGATGGCGACCGGCGAGAACCTGTTCTCGCACCAGGATGCCCGCAACCTCCTGCGCTACGGCGGCATGCGGCCCGACCGCGACTACCTGCAGTTCGACTGCGCCCTGTCCTACGGACTCGTCGAGTACCTGCGCACCCTCGACGTGCTGGAGCAGTTCGGCTGGTCGCCCAAACGCTGCATCCCGCATGGCGGTCACCAGATGTCGCTCAACATTGCGGCCGGCCTCGGGCTGGGTGGCAACGAGAGCTACCCGGACCTGTTCCAGCCCTATGGCGGCTTCCCGGACGGGGTGAAGGTCGAGGACGGCCACATCGTCATGCCGGAGCTTCCCGGCATCGGCTTCGAGGGCAAGTCGGACCTGATCAAGGTCATGCGCGAACTCGCCGAGTAAGCGGCGACCGATCCGTGCGGGGCGCGATCCGGCCCCGCACGGCTTCCACCGCCGTCGCCCGGCTCCGGGCGGCGGCCGTCTCCCGGGAATCGACGTGCCGAGGAAATCCGTACGATGCGACCGCTCAGTGATGAGGAGCGAGCCGTTCTGTCCGCTTTGACCGAAGATTTCGTCAGCGCCACGGTTGTCAAGGTCAGGTCCGGCCTTCCGCGCGGCCAGAGGAACGAGACAGTCCTCGCGGCCTGTATGGGATTGGCGCAACGCGGTCTTGCCGAGCGGGTCGGCTCCGGGTTGCGGTCCACCCTCCGTTGGCGGAAAGCACAAGGTGGCTTCGCTCCGGAGCGGGAGCGCCACCTCCACGCAACACGCAACTGCGAAGAGGCCCCATGACAGCGCATGCGAAGGCGGAGATCCTGCTGCTGAAGGCGATCCTTCCCGATACGATCCGGGCCCTCGAGGAGCGCTTCGTCCTCCACCGCCTCGATCGGGCCACCGATCGGGACGCGTTCCTGGCGGAGGTCGGCCCGGCCATCCGCGGCGTGGTGGTGGGAGGACAGGCGCCGGCGGGAGCCGATCTCTTCGCGCGCCTCCCCGCCCTGGAGATCGTCGCCAATTTCGGTGTCGGCTACGACACGATCGACGTCGCGGCTGCCAAGGACCGGGGCGCCGTCGTCACCAACACCCCGGACGTGCTCACCGAGGAGGTCGCCGACCTCGCCCTCGGCCTGCTCCTCGCCACCGTCCGCCGCCTCCCACAGGCCGACCGCTATCTCCGCTCGGGCGCCTGGCCGAAAGCCCCGTTTCCGCTCTCGCCCTCCCTGCGCGGGCGCCGCATCGGCATCCTCGGCCTCGGGCGGATCGGGCATGCCATCGCCACGCGCCTCGATGGATTCGGCTGCGCCATCGCCTATCACGGCCGCCGCCGGCAACCCGAGGTGGCCTATGACTACCACCCGAGCGCGGTCGAGCTGGCGCGGGCCTGCGACGTCCTCGTGGTCGTCGCGCCCGGCGGCGGAGCCGGACCCCTCGTCACCGCGGAGGTGCTGGGCGCACTCCGCCCCGACGGTATCCTCATCAACGTGGCGCGCGGCAGCCTCGTCGACGAGGACGCCCTGATCGCGGCCCTGCAGCAGGGCGCGATCCACTCGGCCGGCCTCGACGTGTTCGCGGACGAACCCCGGGTTCCCGACGCCCTCATTGCCTTGGACAACGTCGTCCTGCTGCCGCATGTGGGCTCGGCCACCCACCATACCCGCCGTGCCATGGGCAACCTCCTCGTGGACAACCTCGTTTCCTGGTTCGAGGGTCGGGGGCCGGTGACCCCCGTCGCCGAGACGCCCTGGCCGCCGAGCGCCGCCTGATCCCCAAACCCATCCGCGGAGCGCCATTCCCATGACATCACGCCACTATCGCATCGCCGTCATTCCGGGCGACGGGATCGGCAAGGAGGTCGTGCCGGAGGGCGTGCGCGTCCTCGAGAAGGCGGCCAAGCGCCACGGCTTCAGCCTCGAGTTCGACTGGTTCGACTTCGCGAGCTGCGATTATTACGAGCGGCACAACCGGATGATGCCGGAGGACTGGAAGACGCAGATCGGCGGTCACGACGCGATCTTCTTCGGCGCGGTCGGCATGCCGGACAGGGTGCCCGATCACGTCTCGCTCTGGGGCTCGCTGATCCTGTTCCGGCGGGAATTCGACCAATACGCCAACCTTCGCCCGGTGCGCCTGATGCCGGGCGTGAAGAGCCCGCTCGCCGACCGCAAGCCCGGCGACATCGATTTCTGGGTGGTCCGCGAGAACACGGAGGGCGAATACTCGAATGCGGGCGGGCGCATGTTCGCCGGCACGGACCGCGAATTCGCCCTGCAGGAGACGATCATGACGCGCCACGGCGTCGACCGCATCCTGAAATTCGCCTTCGAGCTGGCCCAGAGCCGCCCGAAGAAGCACCTGACCTCGGCCACCAAGTCCAACGGCATCTCGATCACGATGCCCTATTGGGACGAGCGGGTGAAGGAGATGGCCAAGGCCTACCCGGACGTGGCCTGGGACCAGTACCATATCGACATTCTGACGGCCCATTTCGTGCTGAACCCGGACCGGTTCGACGTGGTTGTCGCCTCGAACCTGTTCGGCGACATCCTCTCCGACCTCGGACCCGCCTGCACGGGCACGATCGGCATCGCGCCCTCCGGCAACATCAACCCGGAGCGGCTCTTCCCCTCGGTGTTCGAGCCGGTGCACGGCTCGGCCCCCGACATCGCCGGCCAGGGCATCGCCAACCCCATCGGCCAGATCTGGTCCGGCTCGATGATGCTGGAGCATCTCGGCGAGCCCGAGGCCGCCCGGGAGATCGTCACAGGTATCGAGCGCATCCTCTCCGAGCGGACCCTGCGCACCCGCGATCTCGGCGGCAACGCCGATACCGAAGCCTGCGGCAGGGCGGTGGAAGAAGCCCTCGGATAAGGGCATCCGGCTGGAACGGCAGGACGCGGCCACCGACGCCGAAGGCCGCATACTCGATCAGACCGGCGTCGGACCTTCCGGCGCCGGTACTTTCGTCGTCCGCTCCCGGCAAACAGCCGGTTGAAGTCCACCTGTGACTTCCATTCGGGGCGACGACCGAGCGTCCGGTTCCCGCGATCAAGATCAATCTACACTAAGGTCGACATAGCCCTCCGTACCGAACGAGGTCGTGGCCTCCCGATTGCGCCGATGAGTGGCGAGTGGGGACGAAGCGCCATTGGATCATCGCTGAGGAGCATCGCGAGCGAGACTGAGGATACCAGGCAGGGGCCACGCAAAAACCGCCCATCGATGCCGTCAGGTGGACACCACGTCCCGATTGTTCGCGCTGTCCGGCAGATCCCTCTCAGAGAACCAAAAAGCCCCGGACCAGGGGTCCAGGGCTCACAGGCTAGGTCGATCTAACGACTAGGAATGATTGGTAGCGAGGGAGAGATTTGAACTCCCGACACAAGGATTATGATTCCTCTGCTCTAACCAACTGAGCTACCCCGCCACAACAAAGGAACCCGCGCGGTGCAGGCGCCCCTGAAGAGATCGGCGGTATAAAGAAATCCGCCTTCGGGTGTCAACGGGGAGTTTGCCACTTGCGAGCTCCCCGTTGCGGTTTTCTCAGAGGCGGGTTCCCAGGATTTCGGCCACCTGCGGGATGTCCTTGTCGCCACGGCCCGAGAGATTGAGCACCATCAGGTGTTCGGCCGGCTTCGTCGGCGCGATTTCGAACACCTTGGCGAGGGCGTGAGCCGGCTCCAGGGCCGGGATGATGCCCTCCAGCATCGAGCACAGCTTGAACGCTTCCAGCGTCTCGGAATCCGTCGCCGAGAGGTAGGTGACGCGCTTGGCCTCGTGCAGCCAAGCGTGTTCGGGGCCGATGCCGGGATAATCGAGGCCGGCGGAGATCGAGTGGGCGTCGGCGATCTGGCCGTCCTCGTTCTGAAGAAGGTAGGTTCGGTTGCCATGGAGCACTCCCGGCTTCCCGCCGGAGAGGGAGGCGGCGTGCAGGCCCGACGAGATGCCGTGGCCGGCGGCCTCGACGCCGTAGATCTCCACCTCGCGGTCGTCGAGGAACGGGTGGAACAACCCCATGGCGTTGGAGCCGCCGCCGATACAGGCGATGAGCGAGTCGGGCAGTCGCCCTTCCATCTCCAGCATCTGCTCCTTCGTCTCCCGGCCAATGATCGATTGGAAATCGCGCACCATCGCCGGATAGGGATGCGGGCCGGCCACCGTGCCGATGCAGTAGAACGTATCTGCGACGTTAGTGACCCAGTCGCGCAACGCCTCGTTCATGGCGTCCTTGAGGGTCTTGGTGCCGGATTCCACCGGGATCACCTCGGCGCCGAGCATCTTCATGCGGAAGACGTTGGGCGCTTGGCGCGCTACGTCGACGGCGCCCATGTAGACGACGCATTTCAAGCCGAACCGGGCGCAGAGGGTGGCGGTGGCGACCCCGTGCTGCCCGGCGCCCGTCTCGGCGATGATCCGGGGCTTGCCCATGCGGCGGGCCAGCATGATCTGACCGAGCACGTTGTTCACCTTGTGCGAACCGGTATGGTTCAACTCCTCGCGCTTGAAGAAGACCTTGGCTCCGTGACCCGGGGCCGATGCCGCGCGCAGGTGCTCGGTCAGGCGCTCGGCATAGTAGAGCGGGCTCGGACGGCCGACATAATGGGTCAGATGGCCGTTCATCTCCTGCTGGAAGGACGGATCTGCCTTCGCTTCCGTATAGGCCTTCTCGAGATCGAGGATGAGCGGCATCAGCGTCTCGGCGACGAAGCGTCCGCCAAAGATGCCGAAGCGGCCGCGCTCGTCCGGTCCGTTGCGGAACGAGTTCGGAGAGGGGGCGATGGTCAAGGTCAGTCGTCCTTCACGTCGTCGGCTGGCGGATCGCCGCCGGGCCTGTGCGTTCGGTATGGGGTTGCGCCAATGCCTAGACCCGTGCGGGGGGCGGCTACAATGCGGCGAACGCGTCGATTTGTGAAATCGGACGCTATTCGCCAGTCCGAACCGCCGCAATGAAGGCTCCGATGCGCTCGGAACTCTTTTCTCCCGGCCGGGTCTCGACCCCCGAAGAGACGTCGACAGCGCGAAGGCCCGTCCGGCGGAGGGCCTCGGCAACATTGCCGGGAGCGAGGCCGCCGGACAGCATCGTCCCCGCCGGCAGGTCCAGCCCCGCGAGGATGTCCCAATCAAAGGCAATGCCGTTGCCGCCCGGCAGGGCCGCGTCGGGCGGAGGCTTCGCGTCGAGGAGAATGCGGTCGGCCGCTTCATAGGCGGAGAGAACGTCGAGATCCGAACGCGTCGAGACGCCGAGCGCCTTCATCACGGGGCGATTGCTGTGGGCACGGATGGCCGCGACCCGCTCCGGGGTCTCATGGCCGTGGAGTTGGATCCAATCCGGATCGACGGCCCTCAGGGCCGCATCGATCAGAGCATCGTCGGGATCGACGAGAAGGATGACCCGCTCCGCCCTGCCCTTCGCCTGTTCCGACAGCCGACCCGCCGTCTCGAAGTCGACATGACGCGGGCTCTTCGCGAAATGCACGAGGCCGACAAGGTCAGCCCCCGCCAAGAGCGCTGCGTCGAGGGCCGCGGGGGTACTGAGCCCGCAGATCTTGACGCGGATCGACGACATGGCTGCGCTTGGCCTCTAGCGCGGGGCGGGGAGCGCGACGTGGCCGTCCTGGCCGGGATAACGCTCGGCCGGCGTGGGCTCGCTGGCCGCGACGCGGGATTTCAGACGCTCGGTCTCGCCCTCCAGGCGACGGATCTCGCGGCGGCGGGCGGCGCTCGTACGCCGGGTGCCGGACTGGCCGAGCCAGGTGCCGATACCGCCGCAGAGGATGCCGATGGCGACGGAGGCGAAGATCAGGACGTAGAGCGGCAATGGCAGGCTGAAGGCCGGCGTGTCCGCCGTGAACGGATCGAAGGACAGGCGGACGACCTCCCGGTTCGCCACGGCCAGGGCCACGACCACGATCGCGACGGGAAGCAGCACCAAACCCTTGAAGAAGCGGATCATCGAGACACTCCGGTCGGTAGGACGAGGCTTTGCATGGGCTCAGGATTCCTCATTCTCGGAGGGCTCCTCTGCGCCGATGCCGGCCTCGTTAAGTCGCTGGCGCATCTCCTTGCCCGTCTTGAACACGGGGATGGCCTTCTCGGAGACGGCAACGGGCTCACCGGTGCGCGGGTTGCGCCCGCGGCGCGCATCACGACGCTTGACCGAGAAAGCACCGAAGCCGCGCAACTCGACCCGGTCGCCGCGCGACAAGGCTTCCGCGATCGTGTCGAGGATCGCCTTCACGAGGGTTTCCACGTCACGCTGGTAGAGATGCGGGTTCTGCTCTGCGATCCTGAGCACGAGCTCCGACTTGATCATGCGGCGGTCTTCCCTGACTTCATGCGGTTCCGGCACCCCTGCGGACGTGATCCAGGCAGGCGTGATTCGGCGTCGCCCTCAAGGCGCATCGGTTGAGGCCGGACGCCAGAGAGCCAGCATTCCCCCTTGCGCGATGCTCGCCGTCTCGTCGCCGACCTGACGGAGGCGCGTCGCAAGACCGCCCATGCCAAGGAGATCGGCGCCCGTGCCGAGAGCCGACCAGAGTTTGAAGTCGCTCTCGGATTTAGGCTTCCAATCACGGATGGGCAGGCCCTTGGCGACGTTGCGCTCCGCCTCGAGCCAAGTCACCGCCTGACGTTCGCCGCCAACGCTATCCACCAGCTTCAACGGAACGCTCTGACGGCCGCTGAAGACGCGCCCGTCGGAAACGGTCGCCAGTTCCTTCTCGGAGAGTTTGCGCCGCTCGGAGACGAGGCCTTTGAACCAGGCGTAGGTGTCGCCCACAACGGAGGCCAGGGCGGCCCGTGCCTCGGGCGAGGTCGGGGTGAAGCCGGATGGCTCGGCCTTCAGGGGCGACGACTTCACCGACTCGACCTTGACGCCGACCTTGTCGAGCAGCCCGGACAGATCGGGATATTGGAACAGCACGCCGATGGATCCGACCAGGGCGGTTTCCCGAGCGACGATATGATCGGCCGCGATGGCGGCGATATAGGCGCCAGAGGCCGCCGTGCCATCGACGAAGGCGACCATCGGCTTCTTCTCGGACAGCGAGCGCAGGTTGCGGTAGAGTTCCTCAGAGCCGGTGGTTGTGCCGCCCGGCGAGGAGATCGAGACGATGACGCCCTGCACCGCGCTGGCATCGCGGACGCGCTCGATCAGCTTCGTCGTCGATTCGCTGCCGGCGATGAAGCCACCGATGGAAATTCGCGCGATCTGTGGTTTCACGGCTGGGAAACCGAACCCGTCATTGCCCCGGACACGGTAGCCCACCGCACCGACGGCGACGATCAACCCGCCGATTCCCACGACGCGCCAGAGGGAGAGCTTGCGGCGCAGGCGCCGACGATCGATCAGAAGTTCGGCGTCTGCAGCCATGCGATCGTCCCGTTCCCTTAACGTTTCCGCCCGTTTCGGCCGGTTCTTTGCTCATGGGCAAGGAGGCGTGCAGCCATAGTGCACCCCTCCGCCCGTCAAGACTTGTTTCACACCCGCCGGTGGTTTGCACCAAACCTTTGGGAGCTCACACGTCCTTCCGCCGGAAGGTCGCCGAAGCCCGGGGGGACGCGAAAGCAGGGCCGTGTTCTAGCGCTCCCTTCTGCGGACCGGCAAGAGCACTCGTTGGCTGGACGCGCGGCGTCAGGACACTGCCTCAAGGGATACGGGGCCCGATGGGTGGTTTAGGATTGGTCGAAGCCGAGGCGTCGTGCCGGCGCGGCGACGGGTTTTCGCTTCGATCGTTCAACCCAAGCAAAATCCTCCGATGGCGAACGGGCGACATCGGAGGATTTCAGCGCTTGGCTTCGCTCGTTCAGGGAGCGAGGTCGTGGACCGGCTTCGTCGTGGTGGTAGGGTTGCTGTTGAGGACGGTGTTGCTGACCGGCGTCTGCTTCAGTGCCTCGACGTCGATCGGCGGAGGAGACGGCAGCTGCAACTGCTCGCTCGTATAGGCCCAGGCCTGCGCGACCCGTTCCGGATCGTCGTTCAGCTTCAATCCGTAGCTCGGGACGATCTGCCGAAGCTTCGACTGCCATTCAGGGGACGAAACCTTCGAGGCGAACACCTTCTCCAGCACCTTCAGCATGATCGGAGCGGCCGTGGACGCGCCCGGGGAGGCGCCGAGCAGCGCCGCGATGCTGCCGTCCTTCGCGCTGACGATCTCCGTGCCGAGTTTCAGAACGCCACCCTTGTCCTTGTCGCGCTTGATGATCTGCACGCGCTGGCCCGCCTGCCACAGGCGCCATTCTTCCTTCTTGGCCTTGGGGAAATACTCACGCAGGGCGGCGATGCGGTCATCGTCCGAGAGCATCAGCTGACCGGCCAGATACTCCACCAACGGATATTCATCCACGCCCACGCGAACCATCGGCCAGACGTTGCTGGTGGTCGTCGAGGACAGGAGGTCGAAATAGGAGCCCTCCTTCAGGAACTTGGTGGAGAATGTCGCAAAGGGACCGAATAGCAGGACGCGCTTGCCGTCGAGGACGCGCGTGTCCAGATGCGGAACTGACATCGGCGGCGAGCCGACCGAGGCCTTGCCGTAGGCCTTCGCCAGATGCTGCGTCGTCACATCCGGATTCTCATTGACGAGGAACGAGCCGCCGACGGGGAAGCCCGCGTAATCCTCGCCTTCCGGAATGCCGGATTTCTGCAGGAGATGCAGGGATCCGCCGCCAGCGCCGATGAAGACGAACTTGGCGTCGATACTCTGCTCGGACCCGTCCTTGAGGTTCCGAGAGACCACGCGCCAGGAGCCGTCGGGGTTCTTGTCGATGGTCCGGACCTCGGACGAGGCCTGCAGGTCGAAATTCGGCTGGCTCTGCAGATGCGCGACGAACTGGCGGGTGATCTCGCCGAACTCCACGTCGGTGCCCAAAGAGGTCCAGGTGGCTGCGATCTTCTGCTTGGGATCGCGGCCCTCCATCATCAGGGGAACCCATTTCCGGATCTGCTCGGGATCGGTCGAATAATCCATGCCGGCGAAGAGGGGGCTCGCCTTGAGCGCTGCATGACGCTTCTTGAGAAACGTGATGTTCTCGTCGCCCCACACGAAGCTCATATGCGGGGTGTAGTTGATGAAGGAGCGCGGGTTCTTCAGGACGCCGTTGCGAACCTGCCACGCCAGGAACTGGCGGGTGACCTGGAAGGCCTCGTTGATCTCGACGGCCTTGGCGATCTCAATCTGCCCATCTTTCTTCTCGGGCGTGTAGTTGAGCTCAGCGAGGGCGGAATGACCTGTGCCGGCGTTGTTCCAGCCGTTGGAGCTCTCCTTCGCCACGCCATCGAGACGCTCGATCATCTGGATCGACCAGTTGGGTTCGAGTTCGCGCAGCCAGACGCCGAGGGTGGCGCTCATGATGCCGCCGCCGATCAGAAGGACATCAACCTTCTTTGCCGGAGGGGCAGCGAGGACCAGGGAGCCGGGCATTGCCACAGCCGCCATTCCGGTCAGGGCCGTGCCAAGAATCTGCCTGCGGTTCAGGGCAGGCGTGGTGGAGGAAGCGCCGTTGGACGGGCTCGTATCGTTATTATCGGCGCTCATCGCCATACCTCGTTCTGCAGAACACGTCCGGAGGACCCTCATCGGACGTCTGTCCGTCCAGGGCATCGGATCGAGAGGATCGGAGGAGCGCTTCTTCCCATGGGCATTCTTGCCCGGTGTGCTGGCTTGACCAGTCTGCCGGATCGATGCCTCGCTGACCCTGGTCGGTAAAGGGATCGGCGATAGTCTTCCAGCTATTATTTATCAGTCTCGTCGAACGTTTCGGTGTTCCGATTTTCTCTCTGGAACACTTATAGAACAGGCCTCGATGCGACGTCTTGAGATGGGGCTATGTGTCCAAGGCCCGAAGAGGTCCGCATCATGGCGAGCCGGCACGAGCTTATGGCCGACCACCGGCGATGAAACGTGAGTGCTGTTTTCAGCTGATTAAAGTGCGACCCGAATGTCATACGTGGCTGCCACTGCAGACGAGTGTCCGGCACCGGCTATGTCTCGAAAAGTGGCGTGTGCAGTTCGAGCCGTTTCTTCGGTCGCCCGGTTCCTAGCCGATGGGCCGGCGGTCAACAATCTGCAGGATGCCGCAATCCGTTCAAACGTCGCGTTTTGAAACCGTCCTGTGATGAGGTCTCGTACCGAGACACGAAAACGCCCGCGCGAGAGACGATCCCGCGCGGGCGTTCCGAGACATGGCGTCCAGCTCTAACGAACTGGACGCCATTCGTATCTGCGCGGGGCTTAGTCCTGCGCGTCGTCCTTGTCGTCGCTGGTGCGGGCCTTCTTGAAGGCAGCACCGAGGATCTCGCCGAGGGAGGCGCCGGAATCGGCGGAGCCGAACTGGGCCATGGCCTCCTTCTCCTCGGCCATTTCCAGGGCCTTGATCGAGAGCTGGACCCGACGCGCCTTGCGATCGAACTGGATCACGCGGGCATCGAACTTCTCGCCGGCGGCGAAACGCTCGGGACGCTGGTCGCCACGATCGCGGGCGAGTTCGGCCCGGCGGATGAAGGTGGAGAGGTCGGTGTCGACGATCTTAACTTCGACCCCCGAATCCTTCACTTCCACCACTTCGCAGGTCACGATCTGACCCTTCTTGAGTTCGCCGGCTTCCGTGAAGGGGTCGCCGCCGAGCTGCTTCACGCCGAGCGAGATGCGCTCCTTCTCGACATCGACGTCAAGAACCTGGGCGCGCAGCATGTCGCCCTTCTTGAACTCTTCGATGACCTGCTCGCCGGGGCGGTTCCAGTCGAGATCCGACAGGTGAACCATGCCGTCGACGTCGCCGTCGAGACCAATGAACAGACCGAACTCGGTCTTGTTCTTGACCTCGCCCTCGACCTCGGAGCCGACCGGATGCTGCTCGGCGAAGGCCTCCCAGGGGTTCTGGAGGGTCTGCTTGAGGCCGAGCGAGATGCGGCGCTTGACCGGATCGACCTCGAGGATCTGCACTTCCACTTCCTGCGAGGTGGAGACGATCTTGCCCGGATGGACGTTCTTCTTCGTCCAAGACATCTCGGAGACGTGGATCAGGCCTTCGATGCCCGGCTCCAGCTCCACGAAGGCGCCGTAATCGGTGATGTTGGTGACACGGCCCTTGAGCTTGGCGTCGACCGGGTAGCGCTGGGCGATACCCTCCCACGGATCGGCGAGCAGCTGCTTGATGCCGAGCGAGATGCGGTGGGTCTCGTGGTTGATCTTGATGATCTTGACCTTGACCGTCTGGCCGATGGTCACGACCTCGGACGGGTGATTCACACGACGCCATGCCATGTCGGTGACGTGGAGCAGGCCGTCGATGCCGCCGAGGTCGACGAACGCGCCGTACTCGGTGATGTTCTTGACGACGCCGTCGATGACCTGGCCTTCTTCAAGGTTGGCCACGAGCTCGGAGCGCTGCTCGGCGCGGCTCTCTTCGAGGACGGTGCGGCGCGACACGACGATGTTGCCGCGGCGACGATCCATCTTGAGGATCTGGAACGGCTGCGGGGTGCCGAGAAGGGGCGTGACGTCGCGCACGGGACGGATATCGACCTGCGAGCGCGGCAGGAAGGCCACGGCGCCATCGAGATCGACGGTGTAGCCGCCCTTGACCTGATTGAAGATCGCGCCCGTGACGCGCTCATTGGCCTCGAAGGCCTTCTCGAGCTTGACCCAGCTCTCCTCGCGGCGTGCCTTATCGCGCGAGATGACGGCCTCGCCGAGGGCGTTCTCGATGCGGTCGACATAGACCTCGACCTCGTCGCCGACGGCAAGTTCGCCTTCGCGGCCGGGGCCGTTGAATTCCTTGAGGGCGACACGGCCTTCCGTCTTGGCGCCGATGTCGATGACGGCCACGTCCTTTTCGATCGCGACGACGCGACCCTTGACGACGGACCCTTCGGTGATCTCGTGCTCGAGGAAGCTCTCCTCGAGGAGAGCCGCGAAGTCGTCGCGGCTCGGGCTACGCTGCAGGGCGTTACCAGCGGTCATTCTGTCTCCTGACAGGCCTCTCGTGCGAGGCCGGCGTCGGCGGTTCGTGTGACGGGGCACCCTCGGCGATCACCGCCCGCGGCCCCTGATGGGATCCGACAGGCTCACCCCCCGTAGGAGGGCCAACGCAATATGAAGCGATGGTCGAGGGCCATTCTCCAACGGGCCGGTGACGGGACGAGACGCCCGCGCGCAGTCGAATCCGATTGGAGGACGGCGCTCCCATACCTGATCTCGTGCGTTTCGGCAACATAACGCTTCGGATCGTTGGTGGGTGGGGCGATCAGGTGAGCATCCAGCGAGGCGTCTCGGCGTGGCGCAGCCAGATCGCCGAGGCGATCGAGAGTGCCTCGAGTGGAAGAACTACATCGCCCCGGCCCTTATCCCAGAGTTCGATGCCGGAAAATCCAACCTTGCGGATCGTAAGCCAAGCGCCGAACGGGAATGTCGCGTCGGTCCCCTCGCCAGGGCCGAAACATTCCTCGAAGGCGAGCGGATCAATCATCATCTGATCGTATTTCCGCAAATGCTCGGCCATCGAAACCTTGGATCGGAACAGGATGCGATCCCGGCTATACGACGAAAAACACGGCTCATATTCCGTCAGCGTCATCGAGAGCTTGCCGCCGATGCGTAAGTAGGGCGGGTTTGGCCCAGTCTCGTCGAAATTCAGAGGGCTCCAGCCCTCCTCGCTCATCAACGACTCCGCCAGGGTCACAGGCTCCGACGCTGCCATGCGCGAGACAACGTCCCCGGTCGCCGCGTCAGGGAGTGATCCTGTCGCCAGGATGTCCGGTCCGAATCCGTGGCTGCCCGGCTGGTGCTCCGCCACATCGTGTCCTGTCTCGCGAGAGGCCATTATCCGCCCCGAAAAAGTGTCCCCGTGGATCGAGGAAGATCAATATTACGCATTTTCTTTTGGTTGGCGATCATGCGGTGCACCAACACGAAGAAGGGCGCTGCAACAGCAGCGCCCTCGGGAAGATTCGATTGGGTTGTGGTGTCGTCGAGGTGACGATTATTCCTCGTCGTCATCCTCAGTGTTGCGCATGCCCTTGAGTTTGGCGAAGACCGAATCCGCGTTGAGCTTCTCGTCGCGTTCGTTGCGATGATGCTCGTCCGCCTCTTCGTAGCTGCCTGCGGTGGACACCTCTGTGGGCAACAGTGTCGCGCCGGCATCGGTCGGCAGAACGGCCGGTCGGTCCTTGGCGGCGCGCTGAACCTCGAAGTCGAGATCAATCTGCGTGCAGAGACCAAGGGTCACCGGGTCCATCGGCTGCAGCGAGCTCGAATTCCAGTGGGTGCGCTCACGGATCTGCTGGATCGTCGATTTGGTGGTGCCGACGAGGCGGATGACCTGCGCATCCTTCAACTCCGGGTGGTTGCGGAGCAGCCAGAGGATGGCGTTCGGCCGGTCCTGGCGCCGTGACAGAGGGGTGTAGCGCGGACCCTTGGTGGTGCGCTTGACCTCCGGCAACTTCACCTTCGAGACGGCAACCTTCAGCTTGTAATTAGGAGATTTCTGCGCTTTCTCGATCTCGTCGCGGGTAAGCTGACCCGTGGTGATCGGGTCGAGGCCTTTGATCCCGGCAGCGACTTCGCCGTCGGCAATACCCTTCACTTCGAGCGGGTGAAGCTTACAGAAATCGGCGATCTGCTCGAAGGCGAGCGAGGTATTCTCGACCAGCCAGACGGCGGTCGCCTTCGGCATTAGCGGACCTTGGGACATGCTCTGTGGCTCCGACGTTAGCGGGGAACGGGCGGCGCCGGGCATCGGTCCGCAGGCTCCGGATGAATCGATCCGGAAGTCCCGTCTCACGCTCTCAAAAGGGGATCAGCGTATATAGGCGGCGGCAGAAGAGCGCGCAATTGCCTTCGCGTCCGGTCATCGCCGAAGGAGGACCCGCGCGACGCGAGGTCCATGAGATTTTGGCGTCGAGCGCCGTAACTTGGGCAGCGGACGATGATCGATGCCGTATCGGCCAGGCATCAGGCCAATCAGACGAACAAGCTCGACACACTCGATTCTGTCGCGGTCCGACCGATGGCCTCGCCAAGCAGCGGCGCGATGGTGGCCACGCGAATATTGCGGGCGAGCTTGACCGCCTGTGTCGGCTGGATCGAATCGGTAATCACCAGCTCTTTCATCCGCGAAGCCGCGATGCGGGAGACGGCGCCGCCCGAGAGCACCCCGTGGGTGATGTAGGCTGACACATCCTTGGCGCCGGCGTTCAGCAGGGCTTCTGCGGCGTTCACGAGCGTACCGCCGGAATCGACGATGTCGTCGACGAGGATGCACGAACGGCCCTCGACCTCGCCGATGATGTTCATCACTTCCGATTCACCGGGGCGCTCGCGGCGTTTGTCGACAATGGCCAGTGTCGCGTCGATGCGCTTGGCGATGGCGCGGGCGCGGACCACACCACCGACATCGGGCGAGACCACCATCCATTCCTTCGGGTCGAGACGCTCCTTGATGTCGCGCACGATCACCGGCGCGGCGAAGAGATTGTCGGTGGGAATGTCGAAGAAGCCTTGGATCTGGCCTGCATGGAGGTCCAGTGTCATCACGCGGTCGGCGCCGGCTTCGGTGATGAGGTTGGCGACAAGCTTAGCCGAAATCGGCGTGCGGCCGGAGGTGCGACGGTCCTGTCGGGCATAGCCGAAATAGGGGATCACCGCCGTGATGCGCCGCGCCGAGGAGCGCCGCGCCGCATCGATCATGATGAGCAGCTCCATCAAGTGGTCATTGGCGGGGAACGAGGTCGATTGAACGATGAAGACGTCCTCGCCGCGGACATTCTCCTGAAGCTCGACGAAGATTTCCATGTCCGCAAAGCGACGGACCATGCATTTGGCCAGGGGAAGCTCGAGATAGGCGGAGATCGCCTCCGCAAGCGGACGGCTGGCATTTCCAGCGATGATCTTGATCGAGGACTTCATGCCGCCGTCTTCATCTCACATTTTCCAGCCGCGCCAGATACCGGCCCATCGGCGCGGCACCCATTACAACCCCCGCCCCGGCGTCACAATGCCTTCACTTATGATTGGGGGATGCCCTGCACAGATCATGGCTCCAGCAGGCGATGGAGATGGACGATGAAATAGCGCGTCTGAGCGCTGTCGACGGTGGCCTGTGCCTTCGATTTCCAGGCGCTCTGCGCGGAGGCATAGTCCGGAAAGATTCCGACGATGTCGAGCCCCTTCACGTCACGGAAGTTGACTCCGTCGAGGTTCTCGAGCTCGCCGCCGAAGACGAGGTGTAGCTTCTGTCCGCTGTCGATCGTGGTGGTCATCGTCTCTCCTTGGCAAGCCTGCGCAGGGCCGATACCGGCGGTGTTGAGGTCGTGTTTCGACGCGCCGCCATGCATTTCAACCGTTTCTCAGGAAAATCCCTCCGTTGGCGGCTTTGCTCCCCAGCGGCGAGACTTCAGCGGATGCCTTTAGCGGTGTTCTCGACGGCTTGCGAGCCACGGCGGGCCAAGACGCATCGCTCGCGCCAAGGTTCACGGCCATGCCATGCGTCTGCGGCGGGACTTGCTCGACAGGACCCACGGCGTGATCGGGTCACAGCTCGAACAGGGATTGCTGCGGTGGTGTTTCCACCGTTTTCCGCGACTGTCGCTTGCGCTTCGGAGGCTCTGCTCCTCCCGGCGTCGGAGCATCCGAAGCCTCCGTCCGGGCGAGAAGCGTGCCGTCGGCGAATTCGAGGCTCAGGCGCTGCCCCTGCATCGCCGATGCGGCGGCGCGGATCGGCGCTCCCTCCTCGTCGCGCACGAGGGCAAAACCTCGCGCAAGAACCGCGCGATAGCTCAACGACCCGAGGAGCGATGCGAAACTTGCGAGCCGGTCGGCTCGCCGCTCGAGCAGGCGACGGGCTGCCTGTCCCAGGCGAGCGTCGAGTGCGCCGAGCCGCTCCTGTCGGCGAACCGCCTCCGACCGAGCACGCACGAGGGTTTGCTCACGGGCGACCACGAGGCGGCGGCCGAGATAGGCTAGGGCCTCTCCTTTGCGCGCCGCGTAGTTCCGCAGGGCTGAATGGGGACGATCGGCCACCAGGGCGAGCCGAACACGCGCCTGGGTCAGGCGCAATTCCGGCGGATGACGCCCGAGCCTGTCGAGCAGGCGGCCGAAACGAACCCGGTAATCGCGCGCATTGCCAGCGAGCGCCGGCATGAGCCGGGCCTCGGCAAGGTCGAGGCGTTGGCGTTTTGCCGACAGGAACGCATCCGCGCCCGGCATGGCGCGGAGAAGCGCGCGCAGGTCTGAACCCTCACGGTCGAGCCTGCGCTGGACGGCTTCGCGTTGACGATGACCAAGGTCGCGGATCTCGGCGACGAGATCAGCGCGCACGGGAACGGCCATCTCGGCGGCTCCGGTGGGAGTCGGTGCACGTCGGTCCGAGACGAAATCGATGAGGGTGGTGTCGGTCTCGTGGCCTACCGCCGAGATCAGGGGAATGGCGCTTTCCGCGGCGGCACGGACCACGATTTCCTCATTGAACGGCCAGAGATCTTCGATCGAGCCGCCACCTCTGGCGACGATGAGCACGTCCGGCCGTGGGATGGCGCCGTTCGGGAGAAGCGCATTGAAGCCGCGGATGGCGGTCGCGATTTCCTCGGCCGCGCCCTCCCCCTGGACGCGTACGGGCCAGACGAGGACCGGCCTCCGAAAGCGGTCTTCCAGCCGGTGAAGGATGTCCCGAATGACGGCACCGGTGGGAGAGGTCACGACCCCGACGACCCGGGGTAGGTAGGGAATCGCGCGCTTGCGCTCGGCCGCGAACAGCCCCTCCGCCGAGAGGACACGCTTGCGCTCCTCCAGCAAGGCCATCCAGGCGCCGATCCCCGCCGGCTCGAGGGTCTCGACGACGATCTGGTAGGAGGACTTACCGGCGAAGGTGGTGATACGGCCGGTGGCGACCACCTCCAAGCCTTCCTGCGGCCGTTGGCGCAGGCGGTTGAAAGTCCCCTTCCACACCACCGCGTCGATCCTCGCGGTCCCGTCCTTCAACGAGAAATAGGCGTGGCCCGAGCCATGCTGGCCGCGATAGCCGGAAATCTCGCCGCGTAGCCGGACATGACCGAACGCGTCCTCCAGCGTTCGCTTCAGGGCCGAGGCGAGATCCCCAACCGACCATTCGGGAGCATTGGAGATCGGCGGAGACGTTGATGGAGGAGGAACTAGGGCCATGTCGCGGCGGACGCTAGGCTCGGGACGGACACGGGTAAACCCCGGAGCGAGCAGGCAGCGTCAGAAGATCAGGGCCAGGAGTAGGATGCCCGACAGGACCGGTGCGACACCAATAGCCACGGCCCAAGGCCAAAACGCCGGAATATGGGATGGGCGATTGTCATTGGCGGCCTTAACGGTGACGCGACCGCTTTGAAGAAACTGCGACAAACGCACTCCCGACCCCGGCGTCGGGGCCATTGGCGGGGAAGCGGAGTGGCGACATCCTGGCATGACGATATTCAACTCGGGGACAGCCGGCATCGTTCCTCCGATTATCATCGATCATATGCGGTTGGGGAATGAATTTCGTGCGTGCCAAGCATACTCGAAATCACGGGAATCCGCGACCGGGACCGTGGCAGGGACTTTCCATCCCCTGCTTTTCGGGGGAAACGCCATGCCGGGATGCTTAGGGGGCGGCGCTGCGAGGCCGGGACAATGCTATGGTGGAGAGCCATTCGGCGCATTGTGCAGGCTCTTGTCCATACCGGTTCGGCATCTCGCCATGCCTTCCGTGTCCTTCGAAGCGTGACTTATGAACATCCTCCTCATCGGCTCCGGCGGACGCGAACATGCGCTGGCTTATGCGATCGCCAAAAGTCCGCTTTGCACCCGCCTGTTCACGGCTCCGGGCAATCCGGGGACGGCGGAATATGGCGAGAACCGTCCCGATCTCGCTGTCGCCGATCATGAGGCGGTGAAGAAGTTCTGCGAGACCGCCGGGATCGGCCTCGTGGTGGTCGGGCCGGAAGCGCCGCTGGTTGCGGGCTTAGTCGACGATCTCCAGGCGGCCGGTATCCGTGCCTTCGGACCCACCAAGGCCGCGGCGCAGCTCGAAGGCTCGAAGGGATTCACCAAGGATCTGTGCACAGAACGCGGCATCCCCACCGCCGCCTTCGCCCGGTTCACCGATCAGGACGCCGCCCTCGCCTATCTGGCGAAGTCCGGTGCGCCCATCGTGGTGAAGGCCGATGGGCTCGCCGCCGGCAAGGGCGTCGTGGTGGCGGAGACCTTGGATCAGGCGGAGAACGCTGTCCGCTCCATGCTCGGAGAGCCGGGCGCTGAGATCGTCATCGAGGAATGTTTGTTCGGTGAGGAGGCGAGCTTCTTTGCCCTCTGCGACGGGACGAACGCCGTGCCGATCGGAACGGCGCAGGACCATAAGCGCGTCTTCGACGGGGATCGCGGTCCCAATACCGGTGGCATGGGCGCCTATTCCCCGGCCACTATCCTGACGCCCGCCCTCGAACGGGAGGTGATGGAGACGATCATCGCCCCGACCCTGGCGGGAATGCGCGAGCGCGGGACGCCCTTCACCGGCATCCTCTATGCCGGGCTGATGCTGACGGCCGATGGCCCGAAGCTCATCGAGTACAACACCCGCTTCGGCGACCCCGAGGCGCAGGTGCTGATGCCCCGTCTCGCCTCCGATCTGGTCCCAGTCCTGCTCGCCGCCTGCGAGGGCGACGTCACCGGCATCGCGCTGCAATTCGATGCCCATCGCGCCGCACTGACCGTGGTGATGGCGGCGGCCGGCTACCCCGGCGCGGTGATGCGCGGTTCGACGATCCGGGGGATCGCCGAAGCCGGCGCCAACAACGCGGTCATCGTGTTCCAAGCCGGCACGCGGGCGGAGAATGGCCGTATCGTCGCCGATGGCGGCCGGGTGCTGGCGGTGACGGCCACTGGCGACAGCATGATGGAGGCCCAGGCCCGCGCCTATGCGGCGGTGTCGCGGATCGACTGGCCCGAGGGCTTCTGCCGCCGGGACATCGGCCGGCGGGCCGTGGCCCGCGAAGTGGCGGGGGACGGCATCTGACGAAGCCGCGCCCTTGAAATTCCGGGCGCCCGCTCATCTTGCACGGTGACGGCCGGTATCGCGCCGGCGCGGAGGAATCGACCGATGGGCTACGTCTCGAAGACCGTGATGGAAGAGGGCAAGGCTGCTAAGATCGCCGGCCAGGCGGATGCGTCCAACCCCTACCCCGCCGGATCGCAGAACAGCGCCGACTGGCTCGAAGGCTACACCTACGACGAGGCGGAGCAGAACGTCGACAACGAGTCGGACGAGTAGCCGCCCGGATCAGTCCTCGGTCCAGACCTGCCCGTGATACACGAACACCTCGGGCCGGTTGGCCAGGGCGGCGAGACCGGAAAAGGCTGGATCCTGGACGGAAATCACGCTGGTGGGGATCGCCTCCATCTGCGTGACGAAGGGCGGCTTATGCTCAAAGGACCGCCGGAAATCGCCCTTTTTCAGGATGGGCAGGATTCGCGGGGCGATGCCGCCGCCGACATAGACGCCGCCCGTGGCGAGGAAGGTCAGGGCGAGGTCGCCGCAGACTCGGCCGAGCAGCTTGGCGAACAGTGTGACGGCCTCGGCCGCAACCGGGTCGCTGCCGTCGATACCCGTATCGGTCACTTTGGCGGGCTCGGCATCCGCCGCCTCTCGCCCGGTTCGCGCGAGATGGATGGCCTTGTAGAGCCGCGCGAGGCCGGGTCCCGAGAGCAGCGCCTCCACCGTCACCCGCCCCTCGATACGCTCCACATGCCGCCAGATCTCTTCCTCGGCCACATCTGTGGGGCCGAAATCCACGTGGCCGGCCTCCGTGGAGACGATGGCGAGACGGTCCGCGTAGGGGATGACGGCCGCCGCGCCGAAGCCGGTGCCGGGACCAAGAACGAGTCTCGTCCCCTGGTCGCCCTTCAGCCCACCATCACGATAGGGGCCGATCGGCGTCAGGTCGGTGGGGGCGATATCCACGGCGCCTGCGGCGACGGGGACGTAATCGTTGACGACCACCGCGCGCGAGAGGCCGAAATCCCGGCCGATCCGCGCGCCTTCGATGACCCAGTTCGCATTGGTGAGACGGACGGCGGGGCCATCGATCCGGGCGGCGACCGCCAGGATCGTCGAGCGCGGCGCTGGTCCGTCATACTTTTCGAGAACGGAGCCGATCGCGGCGCTCGGGCCGGGGAAGGCGTTGGTCGGGACATGGCCGACGATCTCCGCCCCGGCGCCCGCCTCCGGCACGAGTGCGAAGCGGGCATTGGTGCCGCCGATATCGCCGACGAGGACCGGGAACTCGAACATGCGTGCGGTTGTCCTTCGCGCTGGAATTCGGGATTTCACATCTCGCCCGCCCTCGATGCGGGTGCGGGGCGTCACGGTCTGGTCTGCGGCACCGGCCCCGATGCGGGATCGCGGCCGGTCGCGCCCTCAGGCGGGCGGCAGGGCGTCGGGGTCGATCGGCGCGCCGTCGGCCCAGGCATAGATCAGCGCGCGCACGGCATCGGGATCGGTGAGACGCCGCGTGGCGATGGTGTCGCTGCCGCCGATGCGGACGCTGATTCCGCCCTCCTCGTTGACCACGGCGAAGGCCTTCTCGTCGGTGAGGTCGTCGCCCAGAAACATCGCGCGGCGGCCGGCATAGGGCGGCGCCTCCGACAGGGCGCGGATGGCATGGCCCTTGGTCGCGGAGGCCGGGACGATCTCACCGACCGCCTTGCCCAGCTGCAGCCGATAATCGGCGCCGAGATCGGCCGCGGCAGCCCTCACGGCCTCCTCCGCCTGCGCGGCGTCGGTGGGCGTGGCGAGGCGCCAATGCACCGCGACGGAAGCGCCCTTGTCCTCGATCAGCACGGATTCGAGGTCGCGCACGGCGTCCTTCAACCCTGCGATGCGGGCGCGCAGGGCAGGATGATCCTCGGCGCTGCCTCCCGACACCACCCCGTCGACCCGCCGCTCGACCCCGTGAAGGCCCGCGACATCGAACCTGGCGGGCGAGAGAAAGTCGTCGATCACCGCGATGGGGCGGCCGGTGACGATGGCGAGCGCCCCGCCGAGCCGGTCCCGCAAGCGCAGGAGCGCGGGCGCGAGCTCCGGGGGCACCACCACTTGGTCCGGGCGCGGAGCGATCTCCACGAGGGTGCCGTCGAAATCGAGAAAGAGGGCGAAATCCGTCACAGGCATTGTCCCAGGGTGTCTGGCTCGGGATGGCCGGCTCACCGAGACGGCCGATCCATCGGAGCGGCCGAATTTCTATCATCCGCGTCGCGAGCCGGGCTAGCATGGCCCGCGCCACGCGCAAACGCCGCGTCTCGAATATCGCCTGCGTGCCGGCCCCCATCGCGAAAACGGTCTCCCGTTTCCGGAAGGGTGTTCTCCCGGTAACCCATTGATCTAAATTCGAAATTGGATGATTCCGATGCACCCCACCCCCCTGCCCTTCGGCCCCGGCCAGGAAAGCGTGTGGAATTATCCGCGCCCGCCGCGGCTGGAGCGCGTGGCCCGGCGCCTGCGCGTGGTATTCTCCGGTGCGACCGTCGCCGACACGGTGGCCGGGTACCGCGTGCTGGAGACCAGCCATCCGCCGACCTATTACCTGCCCCCCGGCGATGTGGCCGATGGCGTGCTCGGGCCGCCCATCATGGCGGGGATCTGCGAATGGAAGGGCCGCGCCGTCCTCCACGATGTCCTGGCCGGCGGCCATCGGGCGCCGGGCGCGGCCTGGGCCTACCCGGAACCCACACCGGATTTCACGGCCATTGTCGGCTACATTGCCTTTTATGCCGGGGCGATGGAGGCCTGTTTCGTCGACGACGTGACAGTCGAGCCGCAGCCCGGCGGCTTCTATGGCGGCTGGATCACGCCGGAGGTCGTCGGCCCGTTCAAGGGCGGACCGGGCAGCATGGGCTGGTGAGTGCCACGTCCCGCGCTTTCGATGCGTTACGCGACGGCCCTTCGATGCGCCATGCGACGGCTCTTCGGCGTTTGACCGACAGCCGGCAAATACCGGTACCCATGGCGCCGAACGATGCTCTAAAGGCCGGGCTCAGGTTCGACGATACGGCCGCGCGAGGGCGGTGAAGACGGAGAGGCGCGCATGCAGGACACCCCGGTACAGGACTTGCCCGTAACCGACCCGAAGGCCCTCGGTCTCTGCCCCGAGCGGCTCGAGCGGGTCGATGGCTGGATGCGCAGGCTGGTGGCCGAGGGCAAGCTCGCCGGCCTCTCGGTGATGCTGTCGCGGCGGGGGGAGACCGCCTTCTTTCGCGCCCATGGTCTGGCCGACATCGCGCGCGGCACGCCGTTTTCCGCCGATACGATCACCCGCATCTACTCGATGACGAAGCCGCTGACCTCGGTGGCGGTGATGATGCTCTACGAGGAGGGGCGCTTCCAGCTCGACGACCCGATCACCCGCTTCCTGCCCGAATTTACCGACATGCGGGTTTTCACCGGCGGCAACCGGGTGAAGGCCGAGACCGTGCCGGCCCAGCGCCCGATCACCATCCGCGACTGCCTCACCCATACGGCGGGCTTCACCTACGGCTTCATGGAGGCGACCCTCGTCGATGCGCTCTATCGGCAGAACGGCGTCGATTTCGGCGAGAATCAGGATGCGAGCCTCGCCGAGGTGGTCGCCCGGCTGGCGCGTCAGCCCCTCCTCGCCCAGCCCGGCGCGGAATGGAACTACAGTGTCGCCACCGACCTCCTCGGCCATCTCGTCGCGGTGGTCTCGGGCCAGGAGTTCGGCGATTTCCTGAAGACGAGGGTCATCGACCCGCTCGGCATGGTCGACACGGATTTCTACGTGCCCGCCGACAAGGTCTCCCGGCTGGCGGCCAATTACAGCCTGTTCCGCGACCGCAGCCTCAAGCTCTACGACGACGCGGTGGGAAGCCGCTTTTCCGCCAAGCCCGCGATCGCCTCCGGCGGGGGCGGCCTCGTCTCGACCGCGTCGGACTACATGCGCTTCTGCCGCTTCATCCTCGGGCGCGGCACCCTCGACGGGGTGCGGCTCCTGGGCCGCAAGACGGTGGAGCTGATGCTGATGAACCATCTGGGCGGCGACCTCGCCTCGATGGGCCAGCCGCGCTTCTCGGAATCCTCCTATACGGGAATCGGCTTCGGGCTCGGATTCTCGGTCATGCTCGACCCGGCGCGAGCCCAGATCGTCGGCACCCCCGGCGAGGTCGCCTGGGGAGGCTTGGCCAGTACCTCGTTCTGGATCGACCCCGCGGAGGATCTCGCCGTGGTGATGCTGGCCCAGCTCATCCCCTCCTCGGCCCTGCCGATCAGACGGGAATTGCGGGTGCTGACCTACGCCGCGCTGGTCGAGTGACAGGGCTTCAGGCGATGCGTCGCCCCGGACCTGAGATCCGCGACAGCGCGGCCCGGCATCCACCGCCGTAACGAAAGACCCATCCCGGCCTCACGCCGTCCGCGATCCGCGGACGGCCGCCCCGGTGTCGAGGTCGCGCGGAGACGTCAGCGGCAGAGGCTTTGCCGCGCGAGGCAGGGCAGCAGGCTGTCTTCGGGGAAAGGCAGCGCCACCTCCCCCGTCTTGGATTCGAGCCTGGAGATCGCCCATTCGCCCTTCGCATCGGCGACCGGCTCGATGAGCCAGCGCAGGGCGCGGACCTGGTCGCGTCCTCTCTCGGCCGGGAGCCGCGCCTCGACATATTGCTTGGACCACCACAACATGCCGGAGGTCGGGAAGGTGACCGTGACCTTCTGCCTGGCGGCTTCGCAGACGAGCTGACGGACCCGGAAGCTGTTGCCCGCTGCGGCCTTCGGCCTGATCGCGGCGTCCAGCAGGCCGGAGCCGCCACCGGATGCCTTGAGGGCTTCCTGGCACCGGAGCTCGTCGCGCCGGGCGGCCAAGGCGCGGCTTCCTTCCTGGCAGGCCTGGACGAGGGGCCTGAGACTTTCGTGCGACGGAATCATGCCGCGCCCACATTGCAGGATGGGCGACGCCGTGACGTCCGACACAGGATCGGCGGCGGCGAAGGCCTTGTCGACTTCGCCCGTCGCAATGCGGACGGCCTCGGTCCGGGCGTCGGCGATTTTGCCGTTGAACTCCGTCACGAGGGCCGCCGGCGGATAGATCCCGCGCACATCGCCCGTGCCCATCAGGAACCAGTTGTTGGCTTCCAGCCCTCCGAACGTCTTCGGCGCGGCCTCGATCCGCCCGACCTGCTCCTGGAAGACCTACCGGACGCTTCTCGCGACGTAGTCTTCCGCCATTCCGGCGCAGGTCTTGTGGAGGCGCGACAGGGCCTCGTTGCCCCATTGCGTGCCGACGAGCCGGTCGCATTGCGAGCGAGCCTCGTTGAGGGGGAGGCCCTTGAGGCTGTCGCCGCCGAACACCTCCTGAAGCTCCCGAGCGGCGGCCTGCTCCATCTCGGTGCGACGGGTTTCGAGCGGGGCTCCGAGGAAGCGGTCATGGGCCATTCGCGACACGTCGTTTCGGCGGAGTTCGTCCCTGCTGAGCTGCAACCCGTTCGTGTCACGGAACGACGTAAGGGTCAGGGGAAGGGCGAGGAGGCGCTCACGCTCCTCGCGCAGCCAGAGGGCGGCCTTCCGGCGCTTCTCGATGTCGGGATAGGATTGAGACAGCAGCCGCCCGATGGTCCTACCGTCCTTGCAGGACTGCGCTTTCTGGAGAAGGTCCTCCGTGAAGGCACGGTCCCAGTATTCGACCGGTAGACCGACCGCCAATTCGAGCCGCTCGACGTCGATAGAGCCGAACGTCGCCATTCGCTCGCACAAGGTATCCCCGGGCAGGGCCTCGAGCGGTCGCCCGCTCGCCGCGAGGCGGTCGGCGACGATGCGCAGGAAGTCCAGGGCAGCCTGGCGGGCTGACCCGTTTCGGTCGAGCGACCCCTCGGGCGCCAGCGTGAGGCTCGTCACCGCACGCATTTCCCCGACGGCCCGATCACGGGCGTCCGGCGGTTCGACGGGGAGTTCCGCGAGCCGCTTGCGCTCGGCGTCGTAGAAGTGCCGCCAGAAGGTCGGCGCGGCCTCGGCGTAGCGCTGGCGATAGGCTTGCTGGTCCAGATCCGGCAGCAGGTCGATCGGCGGGAGTTTCTGCTGTTCCTCGGCGACGGTCCGCACCGTTTCGACGGAGGGACTGGTCTCGCCAAGCAGACCGAAGAGGCGATCCATGCGAGCCTTCGCGCTCTCGCTCCGGGAGAGCGTGAACGGCTCGCAATCGGATTGCGGCTTGCCCTGGCCGGTGAGCCACCGCCCCTGGAGGCTGTCGCCGTTCTGCCCAAATCGCACCGCGATCCAAGGGCGACCACGCCGATCGACGAGAAGAAGACCACCATCCGTATCCTGAGCGACCAACTCCAGCTTTTGGAAGGAAGACGCCGTCGTCTTGCGAAAGAAGACCTCGAATGACGATCCTTCCTGTCGGAATTCCCAGTCGTCCAGCGTCAACGCGCCGTTGCAAACATGGCTGCCATTGTAGAAGCCGGAATCGATTGCCTTGGCCTCCCCGGATAGTGCTCCGGAAATCGCAAGGATGACAAGGTATTTCAAGCTGAAATTCATGGATTGACTTGGATCTCCGCAATGCCGATCCATCGATCGACCCCTCTACAAAGGTCGACCGATGTCTTGGACAAGCAAAGTCTATGTCGAGCCTGCGGCGCACTCAACGTTTGGCCGAATGGGGTCCTGATCGATGGAAACAGACCGGCTCCGGGCGGTCGTTCCCGACCGGACGTGGCGCAGACGCGCAGCGTCCAGTGTCCCTCACACGATGAAGCCGGCCACGCTCACCGTCGGGCGCTCGTGGGTGGCTTCGTTGTCGAGGGTCTTGGGGATCGGTCGAGGGTCTTGGGGATCGAACGTCGGAGGTGCGGCTCCGGTGTGGCTGCAGCCGGTCGGGCCTGTCGAAACCGCTACGCCGAGCGCCGAGTGATCCCGGTCGCCTCGTCCGCCGTGCGCCTGGTTCGGGGGGACGTCCCCGGACGGCTCGAAGACGGTCAGGGGTGGCAGCTTCGCGATGATGCCGGCGGGCAGCGGCTCCCTGGCCAAGGGAGGGGCCTGATCCGAGGACGGGTCTTGATCCGCAGATAGGTCTTGTCGTGCAACCGGACTCCCGACGCCTGCTTACCGTGCGAACTCCCTGATCGTCAGGAGTTCGCACGGTAGCGGCACGATCCGGCCGTGCAGGACGTCATCGAGCGGATACGAGCGGCCGTCGATCATACCAACGACCCTCGGCCGGATCGAACGGTTCCGGCCGTCGTCTTACTCGGCCGGCTTGGCTGCCGGCTTCGGTGCCGTGGCGGCCGGTTTGGCGGAGGATGCGGCAGGCGTGCCGGCTCCCCCGGCCGGCGCGGCCTTCGGCGCCCATTCCGGATCGGAGCGGGGGCCGCCCGGGCCGTTGGTCGGGCCGGTGATCTGGCCCGGTGCCGTGTCCGTGACCTTGGTCCAGGCCTGCGACATGCACATGAAGCGCAGCATGCAGCCGCGCACGGTGAGCTCGCCGGGCTTCTCGCTCCAGATCGTTACATCGTAGAACGACCCGTCCTCGGCGTTATAGATCTTGCCCTCGTAATGGTTCTCGGCGTTCGGCTTGATGCCCATGATGAGCTGGTGGCCGAGGGAGGGGCGGGCCTGCTTCTTCGGGTCGGGATTCTTGAAATCGACCCGGGGCTGGCCCTTGTCGTTCAGCGGCACTTTCAGCCAGACGACGTAGCCGCAGACGTGATCGTTCTTGGCGCCGCATTTCTCGATGCGGACACGGGCTCGCCCGTCCTCGGTGAGCCAGGTGCCGCTCGGATCGTTGGGAGCGGCCACGGCGAAGCCCGATATCGCGCTGAGCGCGAGGCCGGCGATCGGGGCCAAGAGGCGCCCGGCCATTGCCGAAATGGGTCGATACGTCATCCAGAAAAAATCCTTAACCCGCCCCGAAACGCAACCGCCCGTCCCTGTGCCGCCCATCCATACGGAGGCGTGACACAGGACGCGATGGCAGGAGCCGCCCATCGTCTGAAGGTCCCCGCTTCGGACGCGAAGGTGACCGGATCATGACCGGCTCGCGGCGTCCTAACGGAATTCGGGACGCGTGCGAGAGAATTCTTCGTGAGGTTCGGGAAGAGACGCCACCGTATTCGACACATGAGAAAGGGCCGGTGCTTCCGCACCGGCCCCGATCTCGCCCTTCGTGATGAAACCGACCTTGCGCCAACCCTCTCTAAGCTTGACCGATCGGTCTCGCCTGACGGGCCCCGGCGGGCGGCTGGAGCTTACTCAGCGGCGGTCATGCCGGAGGTGAAGTGACCGCACCAATCCTTGGAGGCCACCACCGGCCACAGGCCGGGCGACTTCGGCTCGGGCTGGCTCACCGGCGGGTTGTAGCGGCAGAGGCCCTGATCGGCGGCCGCCTGGCCGCCATTGATCTTGTGGTCGTCGAAGAAGCGGCAGGCCTCGCAAGCTGCGCTGGTGATCTGTGCCATGGGTCTCTCCAATATGTCCGGGCCGGCTCGGGACGCCCCCGATGCGCCTGCCCCTCAGTTGCTAATTAGAATAAGTCCAATCTGGCGTCAATGGTTCCTCGGACGACGGAAGGCCCGTTGCCGAGCACTGCGCCGGTGGAAGCGCCTGTGCCGGCGGACGTGATTCAGCGGCCGCGCGGTGGAGTTTAGGCTCGGGAAGCGGAGCTGGTGCAGACGCTTACGCTATCGGCTGATCGGAAAGACGGGTCCTGCCAGCCGGCATCGCGCCCGGAGCGCGGGCTTCTTCGGCGGTGGTCGCTCGGAAGAGATGGGACATCCTGTCGCCTGCCTCGCGCCGGCGATGGAGAACTCGGCGCGGAGGCCTTCGGCCGGGCCGGAGGACTGGCCCTCAGGCGATGCCCGGAGTGTCGTCGTCCTCGTCGATCAGGCTCAGCGTGCGGAGGATCGCGAGGGCGACCATCTCGGCATCCACTTCGCCCTCGGCCGTGGCCGGCAGGATCGCCACGGTGCTGACTTCCTGCCCGGAGAGACGCCCGACGACGACCTTGTAGACCTCCCCGCCGGGCGCGTCGTCGTCGCGGACGAGGCAGACGCGGTGATCGCCGGCCTCCCCGTAGACGCGCTGCGTCGTCACCTCGACCCGGTCGTCGTCACTGACGGGCTCAGGCCGACGCGGCTGACCGAAGGTCGGACGGATGATGTTGCTCATATCGACCCTCCCGGTCGCGTTGGCTCAGACGTCGAGATTGGCGACGCTGAGGGCGTTCTCCTGGATGAACTCCCGGCGCGGCTCCACCACGTCGCCCATCAGCTTCACGAACAGGTCGTCGGCATCCTGGGTGTCCTTGATCCGAACCTGAAGGAGCGAGCGCACCTCGCTGTCGAGGGTGGTCTCCCACAGCTGCTGCGGGTTCATCTCGCCGAGCCCCTTGTAGCGCTGGAGCTGCAGGCCCTTGCGCCCGAAGGCCATCACCGCTTCGAACAGGCCCACGGGGCCGTGCAGCACGGTCTCCTCGCCCTTGCGGGCATAGGTCACCGGCTCGCCGTAGATCTCGCGCAGGGCCTCGGCCCGGTCGGACAGGCGACGCGCCTCCTGCGAGGCGATGAGCGATGCGTCGAGGGTCACGACCTGGCGCACCCCGCGCAGGGTCCGGCTGAGAACGTAGCCGCCTTCGCTGACGGAGCCTTCCCAGCCCTGCTCGATATCGTCGGCGATGACGTCCATGCGCCGGGCGATCTCGGTGGCGCGCTTCGTCGCCTCGTCGGGGTTCTCGTCCACATTGGTGCGGAAGGCCCCGGCGATCATCGCCTGTTCCACCGTGGCGCGGTCGTAGCGGGTGTGGAGCGCCTGCATCAGGCCGCGGAACTGGCGCGCCTCCTCCACCAGGGCCTTCAATTGTGGCCCGCCGAACTCGGCGCCGGAGGCGAGGCGGAGCACCGCCCCGTCGACGCCAGCATCGATGAGGTAATCCTCCAGCGCCCGCTCGTCCTTGAGGTAGATCGCGGTCTTGCCCTTGGCGGCCTTATAGAGCGGCGGCTGGGCGATGTAGACGTAGCCGCGCTCGATCAGCTCCGGCATCTGCCGGAAGAAGAAGGTCAGCAGCAGGGTGCGGATGTGCGAGCCGTCCACGTCCGCATCTGTCATGATGATGATGCGGTGATAGCGCAGCTTGTCCGGGTTGAAGCCCTCCCGGTCGGTGGAGGAGCGGCCGATGCCGGCGCCGAGCGCCGTGATCAGCGTGCCGATCTCGGCCGAGGACAGCATGCGGTCCGCCCGCACGCGCTCGACGTTCAGGATCTTGCCGCGCAGGGGGAGCACGGCCTGGAAGTGGCGGTCGCGGCCCTGCTTGGCCGAGCCGCCGGCGGAATCGCCCTCCACAAGGAGGATCTCGCATTTCGACGGGTCGCGCTCCTGGCAATCGGCGAGCTTGCCGGGCAGCGAGGCGATGTCGAGCACGCCCTTGCGGGTCACGGTCTCGCGGGCCTTGCGCGCCGCCTCGCGGGCGGAGGCCGCGAGGATGACCTTGCCCATCACGGATTTGGCCTGGGCCGGGTTCTCCTCGAGCCAGTTGGAGAGGCCCTCGTTGAGGACGTTCTCCACGGCCGGGCGGACTTCCGACGAGACCAGCTTGTCCTTGGTCTGGGACGAGAATTTCGGGTCGGGCACCTGCACCGAGATCACGGCGGTGAGGCCCTCGCGGCAATCCTCACCGGTGAGGGTGATCTTCTCGCGCTTGGTGATGCCGGTGGATTCGGCATAGCCGGTGATCTGCCGGGTCATGGCGGCGCGGAAGCCCGCCATGTGGGTGCCGCCGTCACGCTGCGGGATGTTGTTGGTGAAGGGCAGCACGGTCTCGTTGAACGAGTCGTTCCACCACAGGGCCACCTCGACGCGGATGTTGTCGCGCTCGGCCCGGACGAAGACCGGCTTCGTCATGCCCTCGATCGGTTTGCGCGAGCGGTCGAGATAGCGCACGAAGGCCTCGATCCCGCCCTCGTAGAACAGCTCCTCGCGCTTGTGCTCGGCATGGCGCGCGTCGGTGAGGACGATGCGCACGCCGGAATTGAGGAAGGCGAGTTCGCGCAGGCGCTTCTCCAGCGTCGCGTAGTCGAACTCGATCATCGTGAACGTGTCGGTGGAGGGCAGGAACGACACTTCTGTGCCGCGCCGTCCGTTGCCGTCGCCCACGACCACCAGCGGCGACACCGCGTCGCCGTGGCGGAACTCCATCGCGTGCTCCTTGCCGTTGCGCCAGATGCGCAGGCGGAGCCATTGCGAGAGGGCGTTGACGACGGAGACACCGACGCCGTGCAGGCCGCCGGAGACCTTGTAGGAATTCTGGTCGAACTTACCGCCGGCATGGAGCTGGGTCATGATGACCTCGGCGGCCGAGACCCCCTCCTCCTTGTGGATGTCGGTGGGGATGCCGCGGCCGTTATCGGACACCGTCACCGAGCCGTCGGCGTTGAGGGTGCAGGTGACGACGTCGGCATGGCCCGCCAGCGCCTCGTCGATGGCGTTGTCCACCACCTCGTAGACCATGTGATGCAGGCCCGACCCGTCATCGGTGTCGCCGATATACATGCCGGGCCGCTTGCGCACGGCATCCAGCCCCTTGAGCACGCGGATGGATTCCGCCCCATAGGCCGTAGCCGCCAGGTTGCGGGAGGTGTCGTCGTCGGTCATGTCGGACATCAAGTTCCCCAGGCAGGCGGGTCTTTGCTTGATTTTCGTGCCCCGGCTCGGTCCCCGGGTACGCCTGCGATTCGTTCAGTGGGCTATATATAAGCGGTGCGTCTTGAAAATGCACCGCATGAGCACGGTCAGTCCCCGTGCCTTCCCGACGATTCCCGGGCTTGCCGCCACGCTTGACCTCGCTGCACTCTCAGCCTGCATCGAGGGTCGTGCCGACCCTTTCGAAAACATACCATGCAGGGTATGAAGAATGGGCTGGCGGGTCGAGCTTCATCACGAATTCCGGCGCGAGTTCGATGCGCTGCAGGAGGCGGTTCAGGACGAGTTGCTGGCCATGATCGAGCTTCTGAAGGTCGCGGGCCCTCAATTGAGACGGCCTGGGGCGGATACGCTCAACGGTTCGAAGCATGCCAACATGAAAGAGCTTCGCTTCGAGGCTGAGGATGGTGTCTGGCGGGTGGCCTTCGCCTTCGACCCTGCTCGAACCGGCATCCTCCTCGTCGCGGGGGACAAATCCGGTGTTTCGGGAAAACGTTTCTACACCGCGTTGATCAAGCGGGCCGACGCTCGTTTCGACCAGCATCTGAAGGCCACATCCAGGGATGGGAGTTCCCGGTGACCGACGACCATCGCCCTGTTTCGGCGGACGACATCCTCGCGACGCTCACGCCGGAGCGACAGGCACGGATCAGAGCGCGCGGCGCCGAACTGATCGCCGAGGAGTTCGCGTTAAGAGACCTGCGACGCGCCGAGGAGATCACCCAGGCAACCGTCGCCGAACGGCTGGGTGGCCGTCAGGTCTATGTCTCGCGCCTCGAGAAGCGCGCGGACATGAAGCTATCGACCTTGCGTGCCTATGTGCAGGCGATCGGCGGCGATCTCCAACTCCTGGTGACGTTTCCGGAAGGCCGCGCCGTACGTCTGAAAGACATCGGTGCGGCCGTTCCTCGTGCCCGCAGAAGCCCGGCCCGGAAGATCAAGTCCACCGAATGACATCACCGGCCGGTCTTCGGCTTCACTCCTGCAGGAACGGATTGGTCATCCGCTCCTCGCCCAGCGTGCTCGTGGGGCCGTGGCCGGGAATGAAGGCGATGTCGTCGCCCAGCGGCAGGACCTTGTCCTTGATGGCGCGGATGAGCTGGTCGTGGTTGCCGCCGGGCAGGTCGGTGCGGCCCACCGAGCCCTTGAACACCACGTCGCCCACCAGGGCGAAGCGCGCGTCGCGGCTGACGAAGACGACGCTGCCGGGCGAGTGGCCGGGCGCGTGCACGATGTCGAAGCCGAGCTCGCCCACGCTCACCGCGTCGCCCTCGGCGAGCCAGCGGTCCGGAATCACGGCGCGCGCACCGTCGATCCCGTAATTGGCCCCGGTCTCGGGCAGGGAATCTAGGAGATAGCGGTCCGCCTCGTGCGGGCCCTCGATCGGGACGCCGAGCCGCTCCCGCAATTCGTCGGCGCCGCCGGCATGGTCGATATGGCCATGGGTGAGCAGGATCTTCTCGATGGTGATGCCCTGGTCGCGGATCGCGGCCTCGATCCGGTCGAGGTCGCCACCGGGATCGACGACCGCGCCGATCTTGGTCTCGTCGGACCAGATCAGGGTGCAATTCTGCTGGAAGGGCGTCACCGGAATGATGCCTGCGCGGGGCGTGCCTGCCATCGGGAGCGTGTCTCCGTTTCCGTGGAACTGCGTGTCTGAGGAGGCGCCCGTCCCCGCCGCGCGTTCGTTCGCGATCGGTGGGACGCCCGTATCCGGTCCGTGTGTTTAGCTCATTTTCACGCGGAGGGGATGCCTCGCGGGGGCGATGTGCGATTCCAGGGTCGCATGGGCTGAAAAGGCGTCTGGCGCCGGGCGTGTGGCGGCGCTAATCCCGTCGGAGGCTGCCGTCCCGGTCGAGGCTGCCGTCCTGGCAAATGCGGCGGCGCTGCCAAATTTCGGCCTCGCCGTCACCCTAGACGGAGCCGCGCCGCAGATCGGCACGATCCGAACAGGCGGGCCGATCTGACTTTTCAACGCGGCCACCTTCACGCCAGACGGGGCAGTCCCTTGCGCACATGCTGAAAACCGCCTTCGTCGCCGCTCGCGACAGGCAGCGCCTGAGCGAGATCGCCGCTGTCCTGATCGGATTCGGTGTCACCAAGGTCGTGGAGCGCCTCGGCCTCGGCCATCTGGCGCGGTTCGCCAAGCGCCGCCGGCCCCACGTTGACGTGGCCCGCCTGTCCCAGCCGCAGCGCGTGCGCCGCGCGATCGAGGCCCTGGGGCCGACCTTCATCAAGCTCGGCCAGATCCTCGCCAGCCGGCCGGACCTGCTGACGCCGGAATGGACGGAGGAGCTTGAGAAGCTCCACAGCCAGGTCCGGCCGATCGCCTGGGACAAGATCCGGCCGCAGCTGGAGGCCGATCTCGGGGCGCCGCCCTCGGAGATCTTCGCCGAGTTCGACACGGTGCCGTTGGCCGCGGCCTCCATCGCCCAGGTCTACCGCGCCCGTCTGATGTCGGGCGAGGAGGTGGTGGTGAAGGTCCTGCGCCCCGGCCTGCGCAAGATCATCGAGGCGGATCTGCGTCTCCTCGCCCATGCCACCCGCATCGTGGTCGACGAGTGGCCGGAATTCGGGCGCTACCAGCCCCAGGAGCAGATGCGCCACCTCGCCGCCGGTCTCTACGGCGAGCTCGACCTCGTCAACGAGGCGCGCAACTGCGAGACCATCGCGGCGATCTTCGCCGACCGGGACGACATCGTCATCCCCAAGATCCACTGGGAGTTCACCTCCGAGCGCGTCCTCGTCCAGGAATTCATCCACGGCATCCCGCCCAACGACCATCCCCGCCTCGACGCGGCCGGGATCGACAAGGTCAAGGTCGCCCAGAAGGGCACCGACGCCTTCCTCAACATGGCGCTGATCGAGGGCGTGTTTCACGCCGATCCGCATCCCGGTAACATGCTGGTGATGCCGGGAAACCGCATCGGCTTCATCGATTTCGGCATCATCGGCCGCCTCTCCGAGCGTCGCCGCACCCAGCTCCTCATGCTGATCGGCGCCATGCTGAAGGAGGATTCCGATGGGCTGATGGCCGTCCTCCTCGACTGGACCGGATCGAGCAATCCCGATCTCACCAAGCTCGAGACCTCGTCCCAGGCTTTCATCAACCGCCATGCCGGCTCGGTGCTGAACTTCGGCGACCTCCTCACCGATTTCATGACCATGGCCCGCGAGAACGACCTCGCCATGCCCACCGACCTCGCCATCCTGTTCAAGGGATTGGTGACCGCCGATGGCGTGATGCGCCATCTCGACCCGAAATTCGACCTCTTCACCGCCGCCGGCCCGACGGTGAAGAGCAAGCTCGCGTCCCAGTTCTCTATCAAGGGCATCACCCGCAAGGTCGAGGCGGTGGGAGCGGGCCTGTTCGGAGCGGCCTCCGAACTGCCCACCCTGATTCACCTCATGCTGGTGCGCCTGAAACAGGGCCGCGTCACCGTCGAGATCGAGCTGAAGGGCATCGAGAAGCTCACCCGCGGCATCGAGCGCGCCGCCGCCCGCATCGCCGTGGCGCTCATCGTCGCCGCCTTCGCGACGCAGCTCGCCCCCCGCTTCATGGATCTCGGCACACCGGCCTTCATCACGGTGGGCGCGATGGTCTGCGTGATCGGAATCGGCTGGCTCGTGCTGCTGGGGCGGAACAAGTAGGCGGAGCCTCTACGTAAATTTCCCTTAGGTTGAAAATTGTCGTGATGTGAATACCTCAAGTTTGCTGTCGGATATGTGCGGCAAACGGAAAGGAACCATGCATCATGGCTGATCGTGCAGTGAGAAAGACGGGAAAGAATTCTCAGGGAGATATCACCTCCTTTTGCAATGATGGCGATTTCTGGTCACCCCGTTCCAAGCTGGATGCCATCGACGACATCGAACGAGGGATTCATACCTATTACGTTCCTTGGACGAGCGGGCGGACCGAGATACGGGTCGTACAGGGATCGAACGGGAAATACCTGCGCACGGATCGCGATCAGACCACCCGAAACAACCTGGACGATCTTCCGGATTGCTGATCCGAGTTGAGGCTTCGATAGGGCATTCTCGCCGAGCGCGGCAGGCAGGATCGATAGTGTCCGCCGCGCTCTCGGCCTGAGACAGGCCTTCACCCAACCCGTCGCTTCAGCGGCGCGTCGAGGCCGCCGAGCCGGAACCAGTGGTAGCCGTAGCGCTCCATCATCCGGCAGTGCCGGCCATCGTCACCCGCCTCGCTGCGACGGCCAGTGAGGAGATCGACCAGGACACGGCCCTCCGGTCCCTCTACCTCCGGTGAGAGGGAGATTTCCATCGGCGTTCCGCTGAGGTTGTGGACACAGAGCACCGAGTTGCCCTCCCAGTCGTAACGGATCGCCAGGATCGCGGGTGAGGCCGTCTCGATCACTGCGAAATCGCCCCAGCCGATCTCCGGCACCTCCTTGCGGGTGCGGATGACGCTCTCCATCCAGTTGAGCAGCGAGCCGCGGTCATGGCGCTGGCTCGCCACGTTCACGTGGTCGAAGCCGTAGGCGCCGCTCCCGATCACCGGCAGGGTCGGGGTTTCGCTCTTGGTGAAGCCTCCTTGCGCCTCGGCATTCCACTGCATCGGGGTGCGGGCGCAGTCGCGTTCCTTGAGCGAGAGGTCGTCGCCCATGCCGATCTCGTCGCCGTAGCGCAGCACCGGCGTGCCCGGCAGGGTGAACATCAGGGAATAGGCTAGCTCGATGCGCTGCTGGTCGCCGCCCAGCATCGGGGCGAGACGGCGCCGAATTCCGCGGTCGTAGAGTTGCATCCCCTTCTCCGGCCCGAACGCGGCAAAGACCGCCTGCCGTTGGGTCTCGGTGAGGCGTCCGAGATCGAGTTCGTCGTGATTGCGCAGGAACACCGCCCATTGCGCCGAATCCGGTCGGTTCCAGGTCTTGCGCATGGCCTTGGCGAGGGGACGGCCGTCGCCGGAAGCCAGCCCGTAGAAGAGAGCCTGGTTGACCTGGAAGTTGAACAGCATGTGGAGCCGGTCGGCATCGTCGCCGAAATAGTCGAGGTCCTTCTTCGGCAGGATGTTGGCCTCGCCGAGAATGATGGCGTCGCCCTGCCGCCATTGCAGGAACTCGCGAAAATCCCGCAGCATGTCGAATTGCTCTTCGGGCTCACCCGTGACCTCGGGTCCCTTCTTGGCAATGACGAAGGGCACCGCATCCATGCGGAAGCCTGAGACGCCGAGCTGGATCCAGAACCCCATGATCTTCTGGATTTCGGCCCGCACCGCCGGATGGGCGGTGTTGAGATCGGGTTGGAACGGCATGAAACGGTGGAAGTAATAGGCTCCCGCCTTGGCGTCGCGAGTCCAGGTCGTGGTCTGGACGCCGGGGAACACCATGCCCTCGTCCGCATGCGGCGGCCTGGATTTCGACCAGACGTACCAGTCGCGGTGAGGGGAATCCGGGTCCGATCGTGCCGACTGGAACCAGGGATGCTGGTCCGACGTGTGGTTGACCACCAGATCGATGAGGACGCGCAGGCCCCTCTGCTTGGCCGCGTGGGTAAATGCGACGAAGTCGCCGAGCGAGCCGTAATCCGGGTCGACGCCATAGTAATCGGTGATGTCGTAGCCGCCGTCGCGCTTCGGCGAAGGCTGGAACGGCATGAGCCAGATCGCCGTGATGCCCATGCCCTGCAGGTAATCGAGCCGGCGCTCCAGTCCGACGAAGTCGCCGATGCCGTCGCCGTTGCCGTCGAGGAAGGACCGGACGGACAGGCAGTAGACGACCGCGTTCTTGTACCAAAGGTCCTTGATCATGCGACGCAGGTCTCCGGAGGGCCGCGCCGGCGGGCGCATCCGCCTGCAACGTCGCCGGGGACGGAAGCGTTGCGGGAGGCCGGTCCGGTGCCGGTCTCCTTAAATCAGCCGCCTTGTGCATCCCATCTTGGGCTGAGTGCGTTGCGGCTGCCGATCCTGTCGTCCGTGCCCTGTGACGCGTCCTGGATTTCGGTGCCCGCTCCTCGATGAACATCATCCTGATCAAGCTGTTCGCGACGGCGCTGACGCTCAGTCAGGTGACGACGCGGCCGGATGCCGTGAAGACGCAGTTCGATCCGGTGGCCGACAAGGGCCAAGTGGTGCAGATCCTGCGCGACGGCTGCGCCCATATGCGGAAAGCCTTCGACATCGAGGACATCAACCTCGACGAGCTGATCTCCACCGCGATGGAGGACCCCTCGGCCATCGCCGGTGCCTCCGCGCCGAAGCTCCTGCACGGGCTCGATATCGGCGAGCTCAACACGAGCTACCGGCAGTTCTGCAAGGGCGAGAACCCGGCGAACTCGCCCTTCGACGCGGGTGAGGTGATCGCGTTCTACAACAAGGCCGTGGCCGACCTGCCCTCGGCGCAGGACCTGAAGGACCGCAAGCTGCCCGGCGCCAGCCTGATCCTCGATGGGGCCGGCAAGCGCTACGCCGAGGCGTTCGAGGCCAACGGGCGCCGCCTCAGCGTGCCGATCTCCGACGTGCCGGTGATGGTGCAAAAGGCGTTCGTGGCGGCCGAGGACAAGCGCTTCGAGACCCACAAGGGCATCGACGAGCGCGGCGTCATCCGGGCCTTCATCGGCAACCTCGCCTCGCCGGGGAGGCCGGCCGGCGGCTCCACCATCACCCAGCAGGTGGTCAAGAACCTGTCGGTGGGTGACGACGTCACCTATGAGCGCAAGATCCGCGAGATGATCGTGGCCTCGCGCCTGGAGCGGATCCTCGGCAAACCGCAGATCCTCGAACTCTACCTCAACGGGATCTATCTCGGCCGCGGCTCCTACGGGATCGAGATGGCCGCGCGGAGCTATTTCGGGAAATCGGTGGGGCAGCTCACCGTGCCGGAGGCGGCGCTGCTGGGCGGCATGCCGAAGGGGCCGAACTTCTACAATCCGGACAAGTATCCCGACCGCGCCAAGGAGCGCCGCGCCTATGTGCTGGCGCGGATGAAGGACGAGGGCGTCATCACCGAGGCGCAGCTGACCGAGGCGGCCAACGCGCCCCTCGGGTTGAAGCCGATCGAGACCACGCGGCGGGATTCGGGGTTCTACTTCGTCGATCACCTGACCCGCGAGGCGCGTACCTTCGCGGGCATCGACTCGCTCACCTCCGCTTCCCACGTGGTCCGCTCCACCATCAATGCCGGCCTCCAGACCGCCGTGGAATCCGCCCTGCAGGACGGGCTCGCCACTTACGAGCGCGCCACCGGGCGCCAGCGCTACGAGGGGCCGGAATTCAACCTCGTCGACAGCATCGCCAAGCTCGGCGGGGCGACGCCTGCCGTGGAAGGATCGGTCCAGTCGGTGCCGCTCGTCGTCGGCGGCGAGGCGAAGCCCAGATCGGCCGCGGACAAGCCTGCGGCGGCCACCGGGCCGAAGCCCGTGCTGCAGAAACCCGTCTGGCAGCGTGCCCTGGAGAGCGCGCGGCCCGTGCTCTACGACGTGCATTGGCCGCTCGCCGTGGTGCTCGAATCCGGGCGCGGACCGGTGAAGGCGGGGCTCGCCGACGGGCGCATCGTCAGCCTCGATCCCGGCATCGCCAAGGGCCGACTGCAGACCTACGACGTGGTGCGGGTGAAGCTGCGCGACCCGAAGGCTAAGGCTCTCCGCGCGGAGCTGCGCGTGCGCCCCTCCGTCCAGGGCGCGGCCCTGGTGCTGGAGAACCGCACCGGGCGCATCCTCGCCATGGATGGGGGCTTCTCCTACCCGCTGAGCCAGCTCAACCGGGTGACGCAGACTGTGCGCCAGCCTGGCTCGACCCTGAAGCCGCTGACCTATCTCGCCGCGCTGAACGCCGGCCTGCAGCCCAACACCCTGGTGATGGATGCCAGCGTGACCTTGCCGCCCATCGGCGGTGTCGGCCAGTCCTGGAGCCCGAAGAACTACGATGGCGGCGGGTCGGGCGCGACGACCCTTCGGCGCGGGCTCGAATTCTCGAAGAACCTCGTCACCGCGCGCCTGCTCCAGGGCGGCATCGCCGATACGCCGCCCGCGAGCCTCACCCGCGTCTGCGACCTCGCGCTCGAAGCGCAGCTCTATGCCGAATGCGAGCGCTACTATCCGTTCGTCCTTGGCTCGCAGCCGGTCCGCATGGTCGATCTCGCTGCCTTCTACGCGGCCGTGGCCAACGAGGGCGCGCGGCCGGCGCCCTACGCGCTGGAGGCGGTGGAGCGCGACGGCACGGTTTTGTACAAGCGCGAGCCGAAGGAGCCGGTGCGGATCGGTTCGGCCGACAGGGTGGCCTTCTATCAGCTGAAGACCATGCTGCAGGGTGTCACCAACCACGGCACCGCGGCGGCCCTCGCCCGCTTCTCCGGCTCCATCGCCGGCAAGACCGGCACGTCCGAGAACGAGAACGACGCCTGGTTCGCCGGTTTCACCAACGAGATCACCATCGTGGTCTGGGTCGGCTACGACAATGCCGATGGTACCCGTCGGACCCTGGGACGCGGCCAGACCGGCGGGCATCTCGCGGTGCCGATCGCCGGCACCATCCTGCAGGCCGCCTGGGCCAACGGCGTGGCGCGCACTCCCCTCGCCCCGCCCTCCCCGGAGGCGAAACGTGACCTCGCCGATTTGCCCATCGACGCCCGCAGCGGTGAGCGTGTCGCGGGGGGCGGCTTCCTCGAGCATTTCCGGCTGAGCAACGGTCGCGTGGCCGACACGCAGTACCAGTTGCTGCCGCGCGAGGTGCAGACCGCCATGCGGCCGGATTCCGAGGACGGCGACACTGGCGGCCTCGACGACGGCGCCGACGTGGTGGGCGACCTGTACGGCAACCTCACCACCCGGCGCGGGGCCGAGCCGGACCCCCTCGACCCCTTCGGCGAGAGGCCGGCGCAGCCGCGCGGCCGCCGGGCGCAGGGGGATGGCTATGGCTACGAGGGGTCGCGGAGCCCGGCATGGCCCGGCACCCAGCGCTCGCCCTTCGGCGAGGACGAGCCTCCCCGCGCTCGCCGCCGCGATCCCGACTACCTGTTCGGCGACGACCCGCGCTACTGAGGCGCGGATCCCCTCCCCTCATCAGCAAACCGAGGCCCCGACGTGAAGACGCAGCTTCCGGCGACACGTGTCCTTGTCCAGATTCTTGGCCTCCTGCCCGTCCTGGCACTCGGCCTCCCCGCCTCCGCGCAGGAAGGGATGAAGGTCCAGGTCCCCGCCGACCGGATCAAGGAGGTTCCCGCCATCGAGCCGTCGGGCCTTGCTGCCCTCAAGCCGGGCACGATCCTGTTCACCGACCACCGGGACAATCCGGCGAACCCCGAGAGCGGCCTGACGCCCTATCTCGAATGGCGAAAGCTGCGCCCGGCCGAGCAGGCGGCCCTGGCGCCCTACCCCGCCTATGCCGAGCCCGATTACAGCGTGACGCTCAACGGCGTCTCGAAGCAGCGGCACGAGACCCTGAAGGTCTATGTGGCGCAGGGGCGGTTCGTGGTGGCCAAGCCCGCGGAGTCCATCGACCTGTCGGCCTTCGCCAATCTCGGCTTCGTGTCCAAGATGGACCCCGTCATCAAGCACAAGACCCTGAGCCCCACCGAGGTGACGCCGACCAAGGACCCGGCCGCCGCCTTCGCCCGCCGCCCGGACCGGGCCTGGTGCGAGGGCGCTGCCGCCTGCATCGAATCCCGCTACGACCTCGAGGGCAAGCTGCCGCTGGGCGTGAAGCTCGCCAACAAGCTGGAGGACGGCGCCTCGAAGAAGGTCGCCGAGTTCGTCTCGTTCCAGAGCGAGCTGCGGACCCTGCCGGCGGCCGAAGCGGCCTCGCTCGCGGCGCTCACGCGCGTCGACACGCCGGTGGCCGGCGGCCTCGAACAGACGATCTTCTGGGTCAACCAGATCCTGCGCTTCGGCAAGTTCCTCGCCGTGTTCCAGCCGATGCCGAACGACCCCGGCAAGACGGTGGTGACGACCTACATGGCGCTGGCGATCAAGGCCGATGTCCTCGACCGCAAGCAGGAATATGCCCGCGTGCCGGTGCTGAAGAACCTGCTCCCGGCCCAGGTGCTGATGGGCAATTCGTCCTTCAACACCGGCACGTCGATCAGTGCCGGCCTGCCGACCTATGCCCGCAACCGCATGATCGCCTTCGCGGACGCCCTGGCCAAGAACTGAGGGGCGAGTGTCGGAGCCTGTTCGATTGGATTTTTCGACGAATTTCCATTCCAGGATCGATCATCCAATCAGACCTCCTCATCCTGATGTGCCCGCATCAGCGGGCCTCGAAGGAGGCCTCCAGTGCTCGCGTAATCCGTGGAGGGCTCCTTCGAGGCCGCTCCGCGGCGCCTCAGGATGAGGTAAGGCCTTGGACGAGCAACGCGAGCAGGCTCTCAGTTGCCGCGGCTGACGATGGAGGGCATCGACGGGGCGGTGTAGGCGCGGTTCACGTCGCGGCGGGTCTGGGTGCCGTTGGTGTCGTTGGAGCGGCGGAAATTCTCGGTGCTGAAACTGTCCGAGAAGCCGCTGCGGTCGGCGCTGTTGCAGGCCCCGAGGGCACAGAGCAGGCCGACGGCGAAGAGGACGGGGATGGGACGCATCGGAAGTTCCTGGGAGTCTGGTCCGGTTGGACCGATCGGGTCTTTCGTGGTGCCGGGTTGGCCCTCGCGTCAAGCACAAGGATAACGAACCGTCTCAGCTTACGGGCAGAGTGATGTTCTCGCGCCACGAAAACGCTCACTACGCTTGACGGCTTTCGGGCATGGGGGCCGCAATCACGCGGATTTAGCCTCCTTGGATCTGGTGCTCGGGCCGGCCTTGGGCGACACCTTGTCCAACATGAGCAACGTGGTCCCCTTCTCCCGCCCCCCCGCCGCCGCACCACAGATCTCCAATGTGGTCGCCGTCGCCGACGATCTGTTCGCCGCCCTTGAGCTGCTTCAGGGCGTCGCCCACCGTGCCGCCGCCATGGGCCGTCCCCGCAGGGAGATGGAGCTCACCGTCCGCAACCTGCGCGAAGCGGTCAGCGCCGTGGAGCGGGCCCTCGACTGCATCGGCGAAGGCGACGAGGCCGGCCAGGGCTGAACCGACACCGCGCCCGAGCGTGATGCGCGCAGGCGCCGTCTTGCCTACGGCTACGGCATTCTACATTTTTCGCGGGAAGCGCCGTCCCGCCCTGCTCCCCCTTGTGGGGAGGATTTGGAGGTGGGGGTGGTTGGGTGACCCTGATGCTGCGGAGGCTGGCGGAGCCACACTCGAATCCGCCGCGACGACAAGATTTTTCGCTACCTTCGTCAACTAGTGGACAGACGCCTTGGCGGTGATAAGCTAAGCGCGAGACAGAAGGTGAACACAGCGCATCAGATGCTCCCGTCGACAGAGTCCTTCATCGAAGGCAATCTCCTGCTGAAGGCGCTGTCCCGGGAGGATCGCGGGCTTCTCATGCCCTATTTCGAACCGACCGTCGTTCGGCGCGGGGAGGTTCTGTTCTCCGTCGGGTCCCGGGTCTCGTACATCTCCTTTCCTTGCGATCAGACGGTCATCAACCTGATCGTCTCCATGCGGGACGGCCGGAGCGCCGAGACGGCCACGATCGGCCGGGAGGGCGCCGTGGGCGGCGTCGTCAGTCACGGCAGCCTTCCGGCGTTCAGTACGGCCCTGGTGCAGATCGGCGGACCGGTCCTCAGGCTCGATGCCGCGAAATTGCAGGACGCCAAGCTTCGCTCGACCACGCTGCGCAACCTCTTCACCCGTTACGCCGATTGCCTCCTCGGCCAGGTGCTGCAATCCGTGGCGTGCAACGCCCTCCACCCGATCGAGGAGCGATGCCTGCGCTGGCTGCTGACGCTGCAGGACAGGATTGGCACCGAAACGCTTCCCGTGACCCACGAACTCCTGGCCAACATGCTGGGCGTGCAGCGGACCTACCTGACCCGGATCCTGCGCACCCTGCAGGTACAGGGGCTGATCGAGGTGGGTCGCGGCCGTATCACCATTCTCGACCGGGCCAAGATCCAGGAGGCGGCCTGCGAGTGCCATGGCGCCGTGGTGAGCCATTTCGAGACCGTGCTCGGGGCCGTCTACGATGCCGACGGGCGGATGCTCTTCGTCGATCCTCCGACGCAGCCGAGCCAGGACGATCCCGTCCCGGCAGCGGCTGTCTGAGGCGGCATCGCTCGATGTCCGCTCGGGGGGACGAGGCTTTCCGATCCCGGGCACAGGTGCCGGGTCAAGTCTCCGATCCGAGTTCGATACGCTGTGGGTGGGGAGGATCTCGCGAAATCTCGTGGCGAGACTTGTTCGTTGCGAGGTCCGACTGCATTTCATGTGATGGCGATCGACGGAATCAGACCCGCATCCGATGACCACTGCGAATGTACCTCCACCCCTCCGAGGGAGTCGTCGCGATCTTCCTTCGCCGGTAAGGACGGCGGCCGGTGGTATGACCGACGGTGCCGTTGGCATCGGCGATGGTGCCGCCTCCCTCGATCGGTGGTCGACCGACGAGCGCTATCGCCTCGTGGCCAGGGCGACCAACGATGTCGTCTGGGATTGGGACCTGCTGCGCGACGCCATCCTGTGGAACGAGGCGCTCGAGACGTCCTATGGCTGGCGGCCTGCCCATATCGGTCCCGGCTCCGACTGGTGGCTCGGCAACATCCATCCCGATGACCGCGCCATCGTCTCCGCCGGGCTGAATGCCTTCCTCGACGGAGGCTCGGACAGGTGGAGCTGCCAGTACCGTTTCCTCAAGGGAGACGGGGCCTATGCCGACGTGCTGGACCGCGGATATCTCGTCCGCGATGCTTTGGGCGCGCCGGTGCGGATGGTCGGCGCGATGCTCGACGTCACCGTCAGAAGCCAGTTGGAGGCACAATTCCGCGCGGTCTTCGAGGGTGCCAATATCGGGATCGTCCAGTTCGATCCCCGCAGCGTCCTGGCGCTCAGGGTCAACGCCAAGCTCTGCGAGATCTGGGGTGCGCCGGAATCCGAGATCGTCGGTCGCTCCCTCGCCCAATGGACCCCCGCCGAGGATGCGGATGCGCGCGACGACCTGCATCGCCGCCTCGCCACCGGCGAGACCCTGCAGGACCGGTTCGAGAAGCGCTACCGGAGACGCGACGGCCGGATCATCTGGGCGAGGGTGAACCTCGTCTCCCAGACCCTGGGTGACGCCGTTCACGCCATGGCGATGATCGAGGACATCACCGAGGAGAAACGCGCGGATGCCCGTCGCGAGGCGCTGATCAGCCTGGGCGACCGCCTGCGCGAATTGCGCTCGAACGCCGATGTCGTGGCCATGACGGCGGAGATCCTGGGCCGCGCCCTTGGGGCGACGCGGGCCGGCTACGGCATGGTCGACCTTCCGGCGGGGCTGGTGACGGTAGCGCATTCCTGGTCCTCGGACGGACAGACTTTTCCGAGCCGGACCCTGCGGCTCGAGGAATTTCCCGCCAGTATCGCCGGCCTGCGGCGCGGCGAGATCCTCGCGGTGGACGATCTCGCGACCTCCCCCGACCTCGATAGCGATGCGGAACTCTACATCGCGGAGGGTGTGCAGGCGGTGATCTCCGTCCCCCTGCTCCAGCGCGGTCGCCTCGTCGGCGTGCTCTATGCGACGGAGGCCTCGCCGCGCTCCTGGACGCCGCACGAGATCGCCTTCGTCCGCGAGGTGGCGGAACGGGCCTGGAGCAGCCTGATCCGGATCGAGGCGGACGAGCAGCAGCGGATTCTCAACCGCGAACTCAGCCACCGCATGAAGAACACCCTCGCGATGGTTCAGGCGATCGCCTCGCAGAGTCTGCGCAACGTCACCGATGTGGAAGCGGCCAAGCATGCCTTGGCCGCGCGCCTGATCGCCCTCGGGAATGCCCACGACATCCTGCTGACCGGAGAGCGCGAGAGCGCCGCCATCTCGACGATCCTGCAGAGCGCCCTGTCCCTTCACGACGACCAGCAGCCGGGGCGGTTCGATCTGTCGGGGCCCGAGATCGTCATCGGCTCCAAGGCGGCCCTGTCGCTCGCCCTGATGATGCACGAACTCGCCACCAATGCCGCCAAATACGGCGCCCTTTCCAGGCCGGACGGCCGCGTCGTCGTGGAATGGCGGGTGGTCGTGGCGGGAGACGACGACTCGATCCACCTCACATGGTCCGAGCATGGCGGGCCACCCGTGAACCCCCCGACACGGAAGGGCTTCGGCTCACGGCTCATCGAACGCGGGCTCGCCGGCGCCGTCGGCGGCGAGGTCTCCCTCGCCTACGAGCCGGATGGGCTGATCTGCCGGGTCGTCGCGCCCCTCGGCGGGTTTCAGACGAGCGTCTAGGGCGTTCTGCGCCGAAGTGGTTGCCGGTTCGGCGAGCAGGAGCGCGGCAAACGAAGGCCTGGAAATGCTCGCCGACCCATCGCGGTCGGGGGCCGCCCCAGCAGAGGAGCGCGTCCCACTTCCATGGTGCGTTCGGCCGCGAGAGCTTGGCGAGCGTCCGCCCGAGCGCGGAATTCAGCGCCGATATTGTAGCTGTACGCATTTTGTTCTAGCTGGGTGGCGGATATGCGTGGCGTGCGTCTTGCCCGCCCGGCCCGTGCGCCCGACATGGCGACCGGTGGCGGGACCGTTGTCATCGACCTCGCCGCATGACGTGCCGGAGACGATCCCCGCGCGTCGTCGCCGATCCTCCTTTCCGCCAAGTCCTGCCGCCGAAGAGACCCAATGGCCAAAGCAAAAGCCGCCGCCAAGACACCACGGGGCCTGAAGAGCCAAGCGGCGCAGGCACAGGAAGAGAGCGTCGAGGCGCGGATCGAGAAGCTGTTCGAGGGTAGCCCCGACCGTCGCGTCATCGCCGTCCGGGGCGCGCGCGAGCACAACCTCAGGAACATCGATCTCACGATTCCGCGCGATAAGCTGGTGGTCTTCACCGGCCTCTCGGGGTCGGGCAAGTCGTCGCTCGCCTTCGACACGATTTATGCGGAAGGCCAGCGCCGCTACGTCGAATCGCTCTCGGCCTATGCCCGTCAGTTCCTCGAGATGATGTCGAAACCAGACGTCGATCAGATCGACGGGCTCTCGCCGGCCATCTCCATCGAGCAGAAGACGACGTCGAAGAACCCGCGCTCCACTGTGGGGACCGTCACCGAGATCTACGATTACATGCGCCTGCTCTGGGCGCGGGTCGGCATCCCCTACTCGCCCGCCACCGGCCTGCCGATCGAGAGCCAGACCGTGAGCCAGATGGTCGACCGGGTGCTGGCCCTGCCGGAGAAGAGCCGGCTCTATCTCCTCGCCCCCGTGGTTCGGGGCCGGAAGGGCGAGTACCGCAAGGAGATCGCCGAGTTCCAGAAGAAGGGCTTCCAGCGTCTTCGCATCGACGGCGAATACTACCCGATCGACGATGCGCCGAAGCTCGACAAGAAGCTCAAGCACGATATCGACGTGGTGGTGGACCGGCTCGTGGTGCGGGCCGACATCGCCGCGCGTCTCGCCGATTCCTTCGAGACCGCCCTGGAACTGGCCGACGGCATCGCGCTGATCGAATTCGCCGATCCGGCCGAGGGCGAGACCATCACCTTCTCGTCGCGCTTCGCCTGCCCGGTCTCGGGGTTCACGATCGCCGAGATCGAGCCGCGCCTGTTCTCGTTCAACAACCCGTTCGGCGCCTGCCCGACCTGCGGCGGCATCGGCCACGAGATGCGGATCGACCCCGAACTGGTCATCTCCGACGTCAAGCTCAGCCTCAAGCGCGGTGCCGTCGGCCCCTGGGCGAAATCGACCTCGCCCTACTACGGCCAGACCCTGGACGCCCTGGCGGGGCATTACGGTTTCAAGACCACGTCGCCCTGGTCGGGCTTGCCCGAGACGGCGCACAAGGTCATCCTCTACGGCTCCGGCCGCGAGTCGATCCGCTTTGCCTATAACGACGGCATGCGTGCCTACGAGGTGAACAAGCCGTTCGAGGGCGTCATCCCGAACCTGGAGCGGCGCTACAAGGAGACCGAGAGCGACGCCTCGCGCGAGGACATCGCCCGGTTCATGAGCGAGACCCCTTGCGCCTCCTGCGGCGGCAAGCGCCTCAAGATCGAGGCTTTGGCGGTGAAGGTCGCGATGCAGGATATCGGCGACGTCACCGCGCTCTCCGTACGCGAGGCGCATCGCTGGTTCTCCGAACTGTCGGAGAAGCTGACGCCGAAGCAGAACGAGATCGCCTTCCGCATCCTGAAGGAGATCCGCGACCGTCTGACCTTCCTGGTCGATGTCGGCCTCGACTACCTCACCCTGGCGCGCGGCTCGGGCTCGCTCTCGGGTGGCGAGAGCCAGCGCATCCGCCTCGCCTCGCAGATCGGCTCCGGGCTGACGGGGGTGCTCTACGTCCTCGACGAGCCCTCCATCGGCCTGCACCAGCGCGATAACGAGCGCTTGCTCGGCACGCTGAAGCGCCTGCGCGACCTCGGCAATTCCGTCATCGTCGTCGAACACGACGAGGATGCGATCCTCCAGGCCGATTACGTCGTCGATGTCGGCCCCGGTGCCGGGATCCATGGCGGGCAGATCATCGCGCAGGGCACCCCCGAGGAGGTGCTGAAGAACCCCGCCTCGCTCACCGCCAAGTACCTGACGGGCGAGATGAGTGTGCGGGTGCCCACAGCCCGGCGCAAGACGAAGAAGGGCAAGCTCACCCTCGTCGGCGCGCGGGGCAACAACCTGAAGGATGTGAGCGTCGAGATTCCGCTCGGAACCTTCACCTGCGTCTCGGGCGTCTCGGGCGGCGGCAAGTCCACCCTCATCATCGACACGCTCTACAAGGCGGTGGCCAAATCCCTCAACGGCGCGATGGAGCACCCGGCTCCGTTCGAGCGTCTCGACGGGCTGGAGAATCTCGACAAGGTCATCGACATCGACCAATCGCCCATCGGGCGCACGCCGCGCTCTAACCCGGCGACCTATACCGGCGCCTTCACCCCGATCCGCGACTGGTTCGCGGGCCTGCCGGAGGCGAAGGCGCGCGGCTACCAGGCCGGCCGCTTCTCCTTCAACGTGAAGGGCGGGCGCTGTGAGGCCTGCTCGGGCGACGGCGTCATCAAGATCGAGATGCACTTCCTGCCGGACGTCTATGTCACCTGCGACGTGTGCAAGGGCCGCCGCTACGACCGCGAGACCCTGGAGGTGAAGTACCGCAACCATTCCATCGCGGACGTGCTCGACATGACCGTCGAAGAGGCGGCGGACCTGTTCAAGGCGGTGCCGACGATCCGCGAGAAGATGGAGACCCTGGCGCGGGTCGGCCTCGGCTACGTCAAGGTCGGCCAGCAGGCCACCACCCTGTCGGGCGGCGAGGCGCAGCGGGTGAAGCTATCGAAGGAGCTCTCCAAACGGGCCACCGGCCGCACCCTCTACATCCTCGACGAGCCGACCACGGGCCTTCACTTCCACGATGTCGCCAAGCTCATGGAGGTGCTCCACGAACTCGTGGACCAGGGCAACACCGTCGTGGTGATCGAGCACAACCTCGAAGTCATCAAGACCGCCGACTGGGTCATCGACATGGGCCCCGAGGGTGGCGATGGCGGCGGAATCGTCGTGGCCGAAGGGACGCCGGAGCAGATCGCCAAATCGAAGGCGAGCCATACCGGTCGGTTCCTGCGCGACGTGCTGGCCCGCCGGCCGCTCGCCGAGGCGACCGCCAGCGTGGTTGCGAAGGGCCGTAGCGCGGCGGAATAGGCAGGCTTCACGCGCCGGCCGAGCGTGATTCGTCCGGCGCGGGGAACCGGGGCTCTGTTGCGGCGCACAGGCTGCCTGCGATCAGGAATTGCGATGCGCAAACCGCCTCCCGCGTTTGCGCAATCGTCCCGTTGATACAGTCGCTCGCAACAGCTTGATGGCCCAGCGTTATTTTGCCGATGCGTTGCTCAATGCGACGCCATGCCCAAGGCAATTCTGCCGAGAAAGTTAACAAAACCTTGCGCTGCAGCGCGCCCAAATTGCGGCTTTTCCGCAACGGTGGATTTGGAACTGCCTCGATCCGAAGCATTGGACTGTCATTCCGATCCGACCTGTAGAATAGTTCTCAGCGTTGAGACACGAATTCGGGCCGCAAGGGGGGCCCTACGCACAAAAAGCCAGGAAGCCGCAAGAATGCGGCGCTCGGCAAGATGGTGCGTAGGTCTGCGCGGCGAGTGCCTGAAATCCTTGGGAAGGACTAGAAAATGACGAAGAACTGGCTCGCCACCGGCGCACTCGCGCTGACCATGGGCATGACCGCCTCGGCTTCCTACGCACAGACCACGACGGTTCCCGGTGAGCAGGTCGGCCTCGCCACCGGCGCGCCGCTTCCCGAGGGCATCTACGCCCTGAACACCTTCGTCTACCAGTCGCGTGACAACTCTCCCGTAGATGTCGGGATCAACGTCCCCGTGCTGGTCTGGTCGACCCCGCTGGTTCCGCTCGGCGGCCGCCTCGAGCTCCTCGTCGCTCCTCCGACCGTGTTCACCTTCGGCAAGAGCGGCCCGACCGGCCTGCGTGACCTCTCGATCAACGTCGGTACCTTCGTCGGTGCTATCTGGGCCTTCGATCTCGGCAACAACTTCGGTGTCAGCTTGCTCGGTGGCGCCTACCTGAACGAGCTCAACGGCGACCGTGGCGTTCTCGTGCAGAACAATGGCGTCCTGGCCAATGTCGCTGGTGGTGGTGTCGGCGGTGGCGCTGTGCTGCCCCAGCTGTCCTCGAATACCTACCGCTTCGGCGTTGCCGGCAGCTACACCGGCGATGGCTACAACCTGACCGCCAACCTGACCGCCAACATCTACGACTCGCCGTCTTCCTTCGGCGGTGGCCGCGCCCCCAACCGGGCTGGCTTTTCTCAGGTTTACTCCCTCTCCGACTCCCTCAACCTCGACCTGACCGCGACCAAGAAGTTCGGTAAGTTCGAGATCGGCGCCATCGCCTACGGCACCGTCAACTTCGACACCGGCGCCAAGGCTGCTGGCATCATCAACGCCGCCCTCAACGATCGTGGCCGGTTCCTGATGGGTGGCCTCGTCGGCTACGACTTCGGCTTCGCCACCGCGCAGGTCTACGTCGCCCGCACCGTCGCGACCACCAGCTTCGACAGCACCGAGATCTCGGGCCGCCTGATCGTGCCGCTGTACTCGCCGACCCCGGTCGCCGCTGCTCCGGCCCCGATCATCCGCAAGTACTGATCTCGAACTCAGTGGCGAGGGTTGTCCTCGCCGCTGCTCGGATCATGAAAGCCCGTCCGACCTCCTGGTCGGGCGGGCTTTTGCTTGGGAGCAGGCGCTCGCTTCCCGCCGTATCTAACACGACCACGACTTTCTGCAGCTTTCCCGAAACTTTCCTCTTCCGGGCTCCGTAACGAGCGATGACCCCCTCCGAAGGGGCATGACTCAAGAGGAACGCTCCATGACCAACGCCCGTCGCCCCGTGGCCTCCACCTTCGCCGCCGTCGCCCTTGCCTTCACCATGGGCGCCGCGTTCCCGGTGGCCGCCCTCGCCAAGAACCCGATGGTCGGCGGCGCTCCGATGTATGCGTCGAAGACCATCGTCGAGAACGCGGTGAACTCGAAGGATCACACCACCCTCGTCGCCGCCGTGAAGGCTGCCGGCCTCGTCGAGACCCTCTCGGGTCCTGGCCCCTTCACCGTCTTCGCGCCCACCAACGCGGCCTTCGCCAAGCTGCCGGCCGGCACCGTCGAGACCCTGGTGAAGCCCGAGAACAAGGCGACGCTGACCGCGATCCTGACCTACCACGTCGTGCCCGGCACCCTGACCGCCAAGGACCTCATGAAGATCGCCAAGGATGGCGGCGGCGAGGGCCAGATCAAGACCGTACAGGGCGCGCCGCTCGTGGTTCAGACCAAGGGCAAGGCTGTGTTTCTCACGGATGCGAAGGGCAACACCGCCAAGGTGACCATCGCCAACGTGATGCAGTCGAACGGCGTGATCCACGTCATCAACAGCGTGCTGCAGCCGTAAGACGTTTCTTCAGACCCGAAACTGACTCCCTCCCCCGGCTCGATGAGAGCCGGGGTTTTTTTATCGAGTCCGCTCGCGCTGAAGCGTCCCGATCGGGACGCGAGTACTGAAAGGCCGGCTACTCTGCCCGGCTCAGCTTGCGTGCACTGGCGAAGCGGTTGAGGAAGCGCGGCTCTTTCTCGGGTGCCACGCGGATGGCGAGGTGGATCGTACCCGCCTCCTCGGCGCGCCGGTCAAGGACCTCGGCATTCTCGTACAGCCAATTGAGGGCTGCCCCATCCTCCGGCGCCAGGGTCACGGCGAAGGTGGAACGACGCTTGGCGATCCGCGCCTCGATCCGACCGGACAGGGCCGCCAGACCCTCGCCGGTGAGGGCCGAGACCAGGACCGGCACGTCGCTGTCCCGGTCGTTCCGCCCCTGGGCGCTGAGGTTGAGGAGGCGTGTCCGCTCCGAATCGTCGAGCAGGTCGGCCTTGTTCCAGACCTCGATGATTCGCTCGGCCGTCGTCTCGATTCCGAGTTCCCGCAGGACCTCGCCGACATCCTCGGCCTGCGCTTCCGAATCGACGTGGCAGACATCGCGGACATGGAGCAGGATATCGGCTTCGATCACGTCCTCCAGCGTGGCGCGGAAGGCGGCGATGAGGGCGGTGGGCAGTTCCGAGATGAAGCCCACCGTGTCCGAGAGGATCACCGTCTCGCCATGCGGCAGCTTCGTCGCGCGCGCGGTCGGGTCGAGGGTGGCGAACAGCATGTCCTTGGCCATCACTTCGGCTTTGGTCAGCGCATTGAACAGGGTCGATTTGCCGGCATTGGTGTAGCCGACGAGGGCGACGATCGGATACGGCACCCGGGCGCGGCTCTCCCGGTGGAGACCGCGCGTGCGCGTGACGCTGTCGAGTTCGCGCTCGATCTTCGTCATCCGCTCCTGGATCATCCGGCGATCGGCCTCGATCTGCGTCTCGCCGGGGCCACCGAGGAAGCCGAAGCCGCCGCGCTGCCGTTCCAAGTGGGTCCAGGACCGTACGAGCCGGCTCCGCTGATAGGCCAGGTGGGCATGCTCGACCTGTAGCGTGCCCTCGCGGGTCGAGGCACGACGGCCGAAGATTTCGAGGATCAGGCCGGTGCGGTCGATGACCTTGCAGCCGAACGCCTTTTCCAGGTTGCGCTGCTGCACCGGCGAGAGTGCGCAATCCATCACGACGAGCCCGATCTCCTCGGCTTTGATCCGCCCGGCCAGTTCCTCGACGCGGCCCTTGCCGAGATAGGTCGAGGGGCGGATGCGGGAGACGGGCGCGATGATCGCTTCGGTGACGTCCAGTTCGATGGCCACGGCGAGACCCGCCGCCTCGTCGATCCGCGCCTCGCTGGAACGCATCGGCTCCTGCGTCTGGCCGCCGTTCCTCGAGAGAGAAGTACGGGTGAGATACGGCCCTACGACGAGCGTATGGGTTGCCGCCGCGATGTCTCCCTCGGGGGCGGCCATCGCCTGCAGCCGTGCCTCTCCAGGAAGCATAGGTTCGCTCATGAAGTTCCCTTGCCCATCGGGCTTAGAGCGCTCTCCGCCGACGGGGATGCCGGGTCGGCGAAAAAAGCGCGGCTCTCGTGTCTCTCACAAAACTCCCGCTGCACCCTCCTGCTCGGAGGAGAAGCACTCACTCATCGCGAGTGTCATGAGATCTACTCATATGGGGGAGCCGGGGCTCCATTGACAGTGTCCGGGCGGGGCGCGGGAATGCCGGCTCGTCGCCCACGGAACCTCAAGGGCGCCGCGATCCGATCCGTGGGCAAATATCAATGTAGGAGCATGTATAAGGACCGCATTAATCGGATCGTAAGGGCTAACGCGGCTTATCGACCGGCCTGAGGCAGGCCTGTCAATATTACCGAAGGTTAGCATATGAAAACTATTTCTCTTTTGGCGGCCGTTGCGTTGTCGATCCTCGGCACCGCAGCGCAGGCCCAGCCTGTTCCGGATGCGAAGTCCGATACCAAGATCGCCATGCCGGCCGCGAACTGGCTGTTCGTCCAGACCGCCGATTCCGCGACGTTCGAGGGCAACACCCTGACGCTCAAGGGTGTCGCGCCGCAGACCCTGATGTTCACCGACCGGCCCGAGCGCATGACCGGCGACGCGGCCACGGCGAAGTTCGTCGACTATTGGACCTCCGGAAAGAGCGACTTCCAGAAGGACCCGCCGAACGCGACGTTGTCGGTGGATGTCAACGGCGAGGCACAGCTCTCCGTCGTCGAACTCACCGATCCGAAGCTCAACGGCGACACCCTCACCTACACCGTCAAGGTTCTCGGCGATAAGCCGCCCGTTTCGGGCAAGAGCGCGAGCCTCTTCATCGACTGGTGGTACGGACCCGGCTGGGGCCCGCGTCATTTCTGGCATCCCGGCCCATGGGGCGCCTATGGCGGCGGCGCCTGCTGGCGCGGTCCGTATGGCGGCCTGCATTGTCGTCCGGCATGGGGCTGGTAAGCCCGTCTTGCGCCTGATCCCGTCGTGAGATGCGAGCCCGGTTCGACGAAGGTCGAGCCGGGCTTTTCCGCCCTACCGCACGGAAAGGTCAGGCTTTCTCGGGCGCCGTCTCGTCCGGCTCGAACAACTGAACCGGGTGGCCGGGCATGATCGTCGAGATCGCATGCTTGTAGACGAGCTGCGAATGACCGTCCCGGCGCAGGAGGACGCAGAAGTTGTCGAACCAGGTCACGACGCCCTGGAGCTTGACGCCGTTGACGAGGAAGATCGTGAGCGGGATCTTGTTCTTGCGGACATGATTGAGAAACGTGTCCTGCAGGTTCTGAGCGCGTTCGCCCGCCATTTTTTATTAATCCTTCTTATAAACCTGCCGCCCGCCGTGACTGGCGGGTTCTTGTTGGTTTGAATGCGTAGCAGACCGGTGAAAACAGACAACCTCGACTATTACACGTTCATTGTCACGCACATGCAAGGGGCACGTACATGTAAGGTGAAGGTCGCCCGGGCCCTCAGGGGCCGATGCCGAGCGACTTCAGCTTGCGGTGCAGGGCCGAGCGTTCCATCCCGATGAACTCGGCGGTCCGCGATATGTTTCCGGAGAATCGCGCGATCTGCGCGATCAGATATTCGCGCTCGAAGATCTCGCGCGCCTCGCGCAAGGCGAGGCTCATCAGCTTCTCGCCGCCCGCCCCGTTCGGCGTCGTCGGCACCAGGGCGCCGATCTCGGTGGGAAGCATCTCGGAGGTCACCTCCTGCTCCGGGTCGGTATGGGTGAGGATCATCAGCCGCTCGACGTTGTTGCGCAGCTGACGGATGTTGCCGGGCCAGTCGTGCGATTGCAGCACCGCCATGGCGTCCTCGGCGATACGCCGGCGGGCGAGCCCCGTGGCGGTCGAGATCTGCTCCATGAAGAAGTTGATGAGTTCCGGCACGTCCTCGCGCCGCTCGGACAGGGACGGCACCCGGATCGGCACCACGGAAAGGCGGTGGAACAGGTCTTCGCGGAAGCGGCCCGCGGCGATCTCCTCGGCGAGATCGCGCGAGGAGGAGGAGATGATGCGCACGTCCACATGGACGCGGGTGGTGCCGCCGACGCGCTGGAAGTTCTGGTCCACCAGCACCCGCAGGATGCGGTTCTGGGTCTCGCGCGGCATGTCGGCGATCTCGTCGATATAGAGGGAGCCGCCATGGGCCTCCTCCAGGGCGCCCACCCGGCGGGCGCGGCCCTCACCGGCCTCGACGCCGAACAGTTCCGCTTCCATGGTCTCGGGGGTGATCATCGCCGCGTTGATGACCACGAACGGGCCGCTCGCGCGGGTCGACGAGGCGTGCAGCGTCCGCGCCGAGAGTTCCTTGCCCGAACCCGGCGCGCCCAGAATCATCACGCGTGCATTGGTGGGGGCCACCCGCTCCACGGTCTGGCGCAGCTGGTTCACCGCCACGGACCCGCCGACGAGACGGCTCGCCTGTCCTGAGCGCGCCTTGAGGTCACGCACCTCGCGCTTGAGCCGGGAGGCTTCGAGGGCGCGTTCGGCGACCAGGACCAGACGATCGGCCTTGAACGGCTTCTCGATGAAGTCGTAGGCGCCCGCCTTAATGGCGGCCACCGCCGTCTCGATGTTGCCGTGGCCCGAAATCATCACCACGGGCAGGTCGGGATGCCCGAGCTTGATCTGGTCGAGCACCTGCAGCCCGTCGAGGCGCGAACCCTGCAGCCAGATGTCGAGGAAGACGAGGTGAGGGCGACGCGACTCGATGGCGGCGAGCGCCTCGTCGGAGCCTCCGGCCGTGCGGGTCCGGTGGCCTTCGTCGTCGAGAATGCCGGCGACGAGGTCGCGGATGTCGGCCTCATCGTCGACGATCAGAATATCGGCGCTCATGACGTCATCTCCGCGATTGGGGGTGCCGTCTGTGCGGCAACCTTCTCAGCCTGCGCGGAAGGTGTCCCCTCCGGCTTCTTTTCCTGGGTATCGAGCGGCACGCGCATCCGCACGCGACCGCCCCTGCCCTCTGGATTGTCGTTCAGTTCGATGCCACCGCCATGCTCTTCGAGCACCTTGCTGACGATCGCGAGCCCGAGCCCGGTGCCGCCCTCGCGGGTGGTCATATAGGGCTCGAGCAGCCGCTGGCGCCCCTCGACGGGGAAGCCTTTGCCGTTGTCGGTGATCTCGATCACCGCGAACCCCTCCTCGACGAGGAGGCGCAGATCGACCCGGCCCTTGCCCAGTTCGGCCTCGGGCACGGCGGAAACGGCCTCCACCGCGTTCTTGAGAATGTTGGTGATCGCCTGCGACAGGAGCCTGATGTCGAAGGCGGCATGCAGGCGGTCCTGCCCGGCTTCGGTGAAGCCGAACTCCATGTCGGGATGCGCTACCCGCATCATGAACAGGTTCTGTTTGGCGATCTCGCTGAGGTCGTTCCGGGCGATGGCGGGTTTCGGCATCCGCGCGAAGGACGAGAACTCGTCCACCATGCGCTTGATCTCGTCCACCTGGCGGATGATCGTCGCCGTGCACTGGTCGAACACGTCTTTGTCCGCGACGATGACCTTGCCGTATTTGCGCCGGATGCGCTCGGCCGAGAGCTGGATCGGGGTCAGCGGGTTCTTGATCTCGTGGGCGATGCGGCGGGCGACATCCGCCCAGGCCGAGGTGCGCTGGGCCGTGACGAGGTCGGTGATGTCGTCCAGCGTCACCACGAAGCCGCGGGCGCCGCCCTGGGCCTGCTCGCTGGTGACGCGCACGGTGACCGTGCGCTCGCGCCCGTCGCGGGTCAGCTGGATCTGCTGCTGGAGGGCGCGCAGGCGGCCCTCCCCTCCCTCCGGAAGGATGGCCTGAAGCTCGGGCACGGCCTGGACCAGCGGCTTGCCGATGATCGCGTCCGCCTTGAGCCCCAATGTGCGCTCGATGGAGGGGTTGGCGATGGTGACGAGGCCGGCCGCGTCGACGCCGATGACGCCGGGCGAGACGCCGGCAAGCACCGCTTCGGTGAACCGGCGGCGCCGGTCGATGAGTTCGCTCGCGGCCGTCAGCCCGTCGTGCTGGCGCCTCAGCTCCTGGGTCATCTTGTTGAAGCTCTCGCCGAGATGGGCGAGGTCGCCGTCGCTCTTCCGGGCCGGGACCTGAGCGTAGAAATTGCCCGAGGCGACCTGGTCGGCTGCGTTGATCAGCCGGCGGATCGGCGCCACGAACCGGTTGGCGAAGTTGAGGCCGAACCAGACCGCCGACAGCAGGGCGATCAGTGCGATCAGCACGAAGATCGAGGCGAAGCTGATCTGGATCGAGCGCTTGAGGGAATCGTAGGTGAGGTACTCGGCGGCGGCCGCCCGCGAGACGCCGGGGAAGTCGACGGCGAGCTGGCTCACCTCGCGCTGCACCAGCAGCACGGCCCCGTCATAGGCGGGCATCTGCAGCAGGGCGGCGAAGATCCGACCCTCGCTCGGCCGCAGGCAGATCGTCTCGTTGGACTTGGCCGCCTCCTCGAAGGCCGCGGCGGAGGGGAGCCGGCGTTCCTTCAGGATGTCGATCTTGGCGCGGGCCACGACCTCGTTCGGCCCCCGCATGATCTCGGCGACCGGCAGGCCGAGCGCCGTCGCCCGTGTGGTCAGGAAGTTCTCGAACCATTGCCGGTTCACGTCGAAATTCGGCCGCGCCCGCGTGAGGTCGTCGTTGAGGATGCGGATCTCGCGGGCGAGCGACTGGCACTGGTTCTCCTGGTAGGCGTCGGCCACCTCGACGGATTTCAGCACCACGTCGCGGACGCGGTCGGTGAAGCCGAGCGACAATCCGCGATCGATCGTCACCGCCGCCACGACGGCCAGGAGCACCGTGGGCAGGATCGCGATGAGGCTGAACAGCCCGACGATGCGGGTATGCAGGCGTGCCACGGCCGCATTGGCCCGGCGCGCATGCAGGAAGACCCGCGCCTCCCAGCCGATGACGACGAACAGGCTGAGGACGAGGAAGACGTTGATGCCCAGCAGCGTCAGGCCGATCGTCGGCGTCGGCGTGACCCGGATGACCCCGGCGAGGATCAGGAAGGTCGCGATGGCCGAGACCAGGGCGGTGCTGACGACGAGCGCACCGACCCAGCCGGGCCCGCGCGGCGGCGCCCGTCTGTTATGCGGTTCGGGCTCGCCCTGCGGGGAGACGTCGTCTCCCGAGGCGGCCGATTGTCTGGAACGTCGAAGCCACGCCATGGCTGATGCGTCGCCACAACAGTGTGGCGAAATTAATACGAATCGGGCAGGCGTATCGGCGGAAAACGTTCATGCAGCGCGGCCTCACACGACGCTTCGAGCGGTGAAACCGATGCTGCCGCAGCAGGCTGCGTCCGGTTCTTGCCAGGGACAGGTCACTGTCGACCGAGCGTAAAAATACATTATCCTCACGCCTTTCCTCACACCGAGTTCATGATGCCCGAGACGCCCGTCTATTCCTCCGCCGCCGTTGCCGCGCCTCACCACCTGGCCGCCACCGCCGGACAGACCGTTCTGGCGCAAGGCGGCAACGCCATCGAGGCGATGGCGGCCATGGCGGCGACCATCGCCGTGGTCTATCCGCATATGAACGGCATCGGAGGCGACGGTTTCTGGCTGGTTCGCGAACCGGGCGGCCGGGTGCGCGGCATCGAGGCCTGCGGTCCGGCCGGGTCTCTCGCCACGGTCGCTCGCTATCGCAGCCAGGGCCATGAAACGATCCCCTCGCGCGGGCCGGATGCGGCCCTGACCGTGGCCGGCGCCATCGGCGGTTGGCGGCTCGCCCTCGACCTCGCCAAGGCGCTGGGCGGCCGGCTCCCCCTCGAGACCTTGCTGTCGGATGCGATCCGCCATGCGCGCCAGGGCTGCGCGGTGTCGCCCTCCGAGGCGCGCTACGTGCCGAAGGAGCTCGACACGCTGCACGACCAGCCCGGTTTCGCGCAGACCTTCCTCGACGGGGGCAAGCCCTTCGCCGCTGGCGCCACGCGCCGCCTGCCGGCCCTCGCCGATACGCTCGAACAATTGGCCCATGCGGGGCTCGACGATTTCTACCGGGGCGACCTCGGCCGCGAGATCGCCGCCGATCTCGACCGCCTCGGTTCGCCGGTGACGCGGGCCGATCTCGAAGCCTACGCGCCGCGAGAGCGGGCGGCCCTGTCCCTGCGCCGTCGCGACGCGACGCTTTACAACTTCCCGCCGCCCACCCAGGGACTCGCCGCGCTCATCATCCTCGGCATCTTCGAACGGCTGAAGATTTCGCGGCCCGAGAGCACGGCGCAGTATCACGGGCTGATCGAGGCGACGAAGCGCGCCTTCGCCATCCGCGACCGCACGGTCACCGATTACGACCGGTTGAGCGTCGATCCGGCGAGCTTCCTCACCCCGGAGCGCCTCGACCGCGAGGCGGCTCAGATCGACATGCGTCGCGCCGCCTCCGTGCCCCTCCGGGGACCGGGCGACGGCGACACGGTCTGGATGGGCGCCATCGACAAGGACGGTCTGGCCGTCTCCTACATCCAGTCGATCTACTGGGAATACGGTTCGGGGATCGTCCTGCCGAAGACCGGCATCCATTGGCAGAACCGCGGCACCTCGTTCTCCCTGGACAAGGGCGCGGTGAACCCCCTGGAGCCGGGGCGCCGGCCGTTCCACACCCTGATCCCCGGACTGGCCGCCTTCGACGACGGGCGCGTGATGTCCTACGGCAGCATGGGCGGCGACGGGCAACCGCAATTCCAGGCCCAGATTTTTTCGCGGTATGCCGATTATGGCATGAGCCCGGCCGAGGCCGTCGACGCGCCGCGCCTGCTCTACGGGCGCACATGGGGTGCCGAATCCCTGAGCGTGAAGGTGGAGGACCGGTTCGATCCGGCCTGTATCGCCGAGCTGCGCTCGATGGGCCACGAGATCGAGGAACTCGGCGGTTCCTACATCGATTCCCTGGGCCATGCCGGCATGCTGGTCCGCCATCCTGGCAACGGGCGGATCGAGGCGGTCCACGATCCACGCTCGGATGGCGGTTCGGCCGGCCTGTGAGACGGGTCCCCGCCGGGGACCGGACGATCGAGACCCAGAGACCGGACGGTTTATGATGGCGGATGGCGCGATCACCCAGCGCGAGTACTGGAACGGCGAGGTCGGCGCGCGCTGGGCCCGCAATCAGCGCCGGATCGACGCTGTCTTCGCCCCTCTCACCACCGCGTTGCTCGATGCGGCACGCCTTCGGGTGGACGGCTCGGTGCTGGATATCGGCTGCGGCGCCGGTGATTGCGCCATCGCCGCCGCGCGTCATCTCGGTGCCGGGGGACATGTGGTGGCGGGCGATCTCTCCGCGCCCCTTCTCGCCGTCGCGCGCGAGCGGGCCGGACTCGAGGCTTCCGCCGGCGCGCCGATCGCGTTCATCGAGGCGGACGCGCAGAGCCACGATTTCGGCGCGTCGGTTTTCGAACACGCGATCTCGCGCTTCGGAATCATGTTCTTCGACGATTCGGCCGCCGCCTTCGCCAACATCCGCAAGGCCCTGGTTCCCGGTGGCAGCCTGACCTTCCTGTGCTGGCGGCGAATCGAGGACAATCCCTGGATCACCGTGCCGAGGGACCTCGTCCTACCCCTCGTGCCGGAACCCGAGCCGGGTCCTCCGGACGCGCCCGGGCCGTTCCGCTTCGCCGAAGCGGAGACCATTCGTGCCGTGCTGGCGGAGGCCGGCTTCCGTGACATCACCGTCGAGGCCGTCGACCGCCCGCTCACCCTCGCCCGGTCCGGTGACGGCGCGGGCCCCACCGCGGCGGAGGCCGCCGCGGATTTCGCCACCGAGCTCGGCCCCGTCTCCCGACTCCTGCGCGATCAGCCGGCATCGATCCGCGTGGAGGCCCTGCGCAGGGTGAGCGACGACTTCACGACGCGCGCCGTCTCGGGGGCCGTCGCCCTGAATGCGGGTTGCTGGCTGGTCTCCGCCACCGGCTGACGACCCCGTCGGTTCAATTGGTATACACTTTGCGTCTCCGTGCCCGCAGCATGGAGTGCATAATGGATACGAATCTTTCCCGGCAGCGCTGGATACAACTCGGCCTCGGCCTCGTGGCCATGATGGCGATCTCCAGCCCGCAATACGTCTGGACCCTGTTCACCAAGCCGCTCATCGCGACGACGGGCGCGAGCCTGCCGCAGCTGCAATGGACCTTCACGATCCTGATCGTGCTTCAGACCTTCTTCTCGCCGGTCCAGGGCTACCTGATCGACCGGTTCAGCCCCAAGCTGATGATCGCGTTGGGCGCCATCCTCTCGGGCCTCGGCTGGGTGCTGGCCGCCCGCGTCGACACGCTCTGGGGCGTCTACGCCACCTACGGCCTGTTCTGCGGTCTGGGCACCGGCATCGTCTATGTCGGCATCGTCGGCCTGATGGTGAAATGGTTTCCCGATCGCCGCGGCTTCGCCGTGGGCGTGGTCGCCGCCGGCTACGGCATGGGCGCGATGCTGAGCACCTTCCCCATCAGCGACATGCTTACCGCCTCGGGCTACCGCCACACGCTGACGGTGTTCGGCATTATCCTCGGCGTCATCGGCGCACTGGCCGCCCTCGGCCTGAGGGCTCCCCGCGCCGACGAGGTCCTGCCGGCCCCGGCCCGCAACCTCTCGACCTGTGTCCACGACACCGCCCCGAAGGAGATGCTGAAGACGCCTCTGTTCTGGCTGATGTTCGCGATGATGACGATGATGTCCACCGGCGGCCTGATGGTGGTGGCGAACTTCGCGTCCTTCGCCCGCGACTTCGGCGTGGCCGACGCGATCATCTTCGGCTTCGTGGCCCTGCCCTTCGCCCTCACCTTCGACCGCATCACCAATGGCCTCACCCGGCCCTTCTTCGGCTGGGTGTCGGACAAGATCGGCCGTGAGAACACGATGGGCATCGCGTTTGCCGCCGAGGCGGTGGCCATCGCGCTGCTCCTCGTCTTCCGCGAGAACGCTTACGCCTTCGCCCTGCTTTCGGGCGTCGTCTTCTTCGCCTGGGGCGAGATCTTCTCGCTGTTCCCCTCGATCCTCACCGACACGTTCGGCACCAAGCACGCCACCACCAATTACGGCTTCCTCTACATGGCGCAGGGCATCGGCTCGCTCTTCGGCGGACCGATCGCCGCCTGGATCTACCTGGTCCAGGGCTCCTGGCTCCCGGTCTTCGCGATCATCATCACCCTCGACGTGCTGACCGCGATCCTCGCCTACTTCGTCCTCAAGCCCATGCGCCGGAACTGGCTCGGTCTCGGCGAGACGCGCGCCCTGACGGCCAAACCCGCCATGGCCTGACGCCCACGTCCTGACCCTCGCGGCTGGGTTGATCTTTCGAAGCGCGGACGGGGAAACCCGCCCGCGCTTTGCCGTATGGTGCCCATCGACCTTTGTCTGTTCGATGAAGTGAGATTTACAACTTTGACAGGTGCATTCGCCGGGCCAGCGGAATGACTTGGTTGGCTGTCAGGGGGGCAAGCTCGATCGTTGGCAGCGTCGTCTCGGAAACCCAGACCACCTCTTCGATTTCGGCTGCGGGAGAGACGGGCTGGTCGAGGTCGAAGCCGTAAAGTTCGGCGTCCACCCAGTGGCCGTCTTCGTTCGCGGCTTCCGCGACGAAGCGGCCGAGATAGGATGCTTCGGACGGAAGCTCCACGCCCAGCTCTTCCTTCAGCTCGCGCCCCAAAGCCGCGAGCGGGGTTTCTCCCGGCTCGATCTTTCCTCCCGCCTGCATGAAGAACGAGGACCCTCGCTTTCGAACGAGGAGCGTTCGGCCGTGCGAATCGAAGATCAACGCTGCCGCGATGCGAATGACGGGCGCTGTGTCGGGCGGGGAATTCTTCAAATGGTCTGTCTCCTCCGTCCCTGCGGGATGAGGGCGAAGCCCAGTGTCAGGATCGCGCCGATCCCGGCACCGAGCATGACGGTGAAGGGCCCCCATCGATCGAGCAGGGCGGATCCCGCCATGGCGCCGATGCCGATCGCCGCGTTCAGGACGGCCGTGTGAACGGCTGCCGCCGGCGTTGCCAGCGGGCCGGCTGCCTTCAAAATCCAGGTCTGCAACGTCGCGAAAAGCATCGAGATCGCCGCGCCCCAGACCACGAGGCATGCTCCGACGCCGAGAAGACCGAGGACCGTACTCGACGTTCCCATTAGGATCAGGGCCATTCCCATCGCCGTGAGCGCACACAGGATGACCTCGCGCAGGAAACGATCGATCAACAATGCGCCGAGAACGCTGCCGAGAAGGCCTGCCGCACCGAAGGCGAAGAGGAAAATCGGGACCGTCGTCGGCAGGATGCCCGGAAGCGCGGCGATATACGGCTCGGCAAAGGTGTAGGCCGAGAAATGAACCGCCCCGATCAGCGCGGTGATGGCGTAGATCGGTCGGAGCGTCCGCTGACCGATGGCATCGGCGAGTGTCGCCTCCCGGCCGCGCGTTGATGTCGTCAGGTTGGGAAGCGTCACCATCATCGAAACGGCCGTGAGCAGACCGAGCAGCCCAAGCGCGCCGAAGGCTCCGCGCCACCCCATCACCTGCCCCGCCATGTTCACCGCCGGAACACCCATGACCGCGGCGACGGAAATGCCGCCGAAGACGATGGAGGTTGCCAGCCCCGTTCGGTGAGGCGGGGCGATGTCCATGGCAAAGGCGGCGACCGTCGCCCAGAAGATGCCGTGTGCCACTGAGCCCACGAAGCGGGCGAGGAACAGCGACTCCAGGGACGGCGACATAAGCGTGATCGCGTTCGACGCGGCGATGACGAGCATCAATCCGATCAGGAGAGCTTTGCGCGGGAGGCGTCCGACAAGTGTCGGCGCGAGAAGACCGCTGAGGGCTCCGAACCAGGCGTAGAGGGTGACCGTGAAGCCGATCGTGGCCTGGGATTCGCCGAGATCGCCAGCCATCTGCGACATCAGCCCGATCGGGGCGAATTCAGTCGAGACCATCGTGAACGCGGCGATGCCGAGCACCGAGATCGAAAGCCATGTCCGGAAAGGAGAGCGACCATGATCCTCGGCCAAACGTTCTCTCCTCGGACAAACGCGTCAGGCGATCGAATAATGGTTTTTTGAACTTTATCGAGTGGCGCTAACATCACACTTAGGAAGTGTTTGTTGTGATTTGCCGTTCCGCGTTAATTAAGTGACATTTCTTCGTATGTGTCTATATAGATATCTATAAAAACAATATAATGACCGAATAGTTATTAAATTGATTGTGAAAAGTTTCTTCACAACGCGTAATAGCGACAGTTATATTATGTTTTGACTGATTATGAATCGCAAATGGCAAGCTATAATTTTTAGTATGTACAGAAATTTATTGTAAATATTGCCGTGCGCCATTCTTGTTGGGCCAGAAGTTGTTGTTTGACCAGCCGTTCCGGTCAACCCGAGCATTTCCTCACCGCGCAAGAGGAAGTGCGATCGGCCTCGGCGGTCCGCCCTCCGGCGTGACCCAAGCCTGCGCGTTCCTCAAGCGGATGCCGCTCGCGTGCAGGGTGGAGCGCCAGATCGGCGCCAGGGGGGTGAGGCGCGGGAGGGGGCGGAGTTCGACGCCTTGCGCCTTCATCGCGGCGGGCAGGTCCCGGATCGTGTCGTGGCCAACAGGGACGACCGGGCTTCGAGAGACCCAGGTGCCGGGCTCGCCGGTGGGCTCGAAGGTCTCGGCCGGCATCCGGTAGCGTTGGATCGCGGCGGTCGCGATCCTCTCCGCCCAGGCCTCCTCCACATAGGCGACGGCGCGGCCGGTGACGTCGCCGAACCATACACGCCGATCCTCCGACGAGGTCCGTTCGGTCGGCCAGATCACGATGCGCGGGCAGTCGCGCGGGAACAGGTAGAGCAGGCTGTGGGCCGCATCGATCGCCCAGACCAGGGGACCGTTCAGCCAGGCTCCCGCCTGTCCGCGATCCACGCCGACGCGGACGGGGCGCGGCGCGAAGACCCGGATCGTCGGGTCCTCGCTGAAATGGAACAGGTCCCCTGGTTCGCCGGACGTGTCGCGCGGGCTCACCGTGCGTTGCGGAAGACCTGAAGGTCGAGGTCCCGCACCTTCTTGCGCAGGGTGTTGCGATTGACGCCGAGCAGTTCCGCCGCGCGGATCTGGTTGCCGCGCGTGGCGGCGAGCGCCGCGCCGATCAGCGGGCCTTCGATCTCGCGCAGGATTCGGTGGTAGAGGCCGGGAGGGGGCAGCGTGTCGCGATAACCGCTGAAATACTCGGCGAGATGCCGCTCCACCGCGGCCGACAGCGTCTCGTTGTCCGCCGCGCCGGCCTTGCGCGCACCGGACCCGTTGGCCTGTGGCTGCGCCAGCGGCAGCGTGTCGAGCTCGGCCTCGATGACCGGGCCGGTAATCGTTTCCTGCGGATACAGGGCGGCGAGGCGGCGGACGAGGTTCTCGAGTTCGCGCACATTGCCGGGCCAGCGATAGCGCTTCAGGCGCTCCATCGCCTCGCCGTCGAGCTGCTTGCGGCTGAGACCCTCCTTCTCCACCAGGATGAAGAAGTGACGGATCAGGTCCGGCACGTCCTCCGAGCGCTCGCGCAGCGCCGGCAGGCGCAGCGGCACGACGTTGAGCCGGAAGAACAGATCCTCGCGGAAGATGCCCTGCTGAATCGAGACACGCAGGTCCTTGTTGGTGGCCGCGATGATGCGGACATTGGTCTTGATCGGGACCCGGCCGCCGACCGTGGTGTACTCGCCTTGTTGCAGCACGCGCAGCAGGCGGGTCTGGGCCTCCATCGGCATGTCGCCGATCTCGTCGAGGAAGAGCGTGCCGCCCTCCGCCTGCTCGAACCGCCCGGCCGAGCGCGAGAGCGCGCCGGTGAAGGCGCCCTTCTCGTGGCCGAAGAGTTCGGATTCGATGAGGTCGCGCGGGATCGCCGCCATGTTCACCGGCACGAACGGCCCGGAGCGGCGACGGCCGTAATCGTGCAGCGCGCGGGCCACCAGCTCCTTACCGGTGCCCGACTCGCCGGTGATCATCACCGTGAGGTCGGTGGGCATGAGGCGGGCGAGGGCCCGGTAGATCTCCTGCATCGCCGGCGAACGGCCGACCAGCGGGATGTCCTCGTTGCCCGGATCGGCGCCGGGGGCGGGCGTGCCGCGCGGCCGCGAGAGCGCCCGGCCGACGATGGCGATGAGCTCCTTCAGGTCGAAGGGCTTGGGCAGGTATTCGTAGGCCCCGCGCTCGGAGGCGCGGATCGCGGTCATGAACGTGTTCTGCGCGCTCATGACGATGATCGGCAGTTCCGGCCGGACACGCTTGATGCGCGGCAGCAGGTCGAACACGTTCTCATCCGGCATCATCACGTCGGTGATGACGAGATCGCCCTCCCCTTGCGCGACCCAGCGCCAGAGCGTGGCGCAATTGCCTGTCGAGCGGACTTCGTAGCCCGCCCGTGACAGGGCCTGGTTGAGGACGGTGCGGATCGCAGCGTCGTCGTCCGCGACGATGATGTGGCCGTTGGGCATGACGCGACTCTATTGCTCCACGACCGATTCGCGCCCGTCACGGGCGCTCGACATGGGAAGGAGGAGACGGAAAGTGGTGCGGCGCGGCACCGGATCGCATTCGACGATGCCACCATGATCGCCGATGATCTTGGCAGCCAATGCAAGTCCGAGGCCGGACCCCTGGGCTTTGGTGGTCACGAACGGGTCGAACAGGTCGGGCAAAAGCTCGGCCGAAACCCCCGGCCCGTTATCCCGCACCGCGACTTCAATGGGCAGGCTGACCCGCTCGCGCGAGCCCGGAACCTGCATCTTCAGCCCCGTACGGAAGGCGGTGGAGAGTGTGATCTCGCCGTCCACCGCATCGGCGCCGATGGCCTCGGCGGCGTTCTTGACCAGGTTGAGGATGACCTGGATCAACTGATCGCGATTGCCGAGGACCGGCGGCAGCGACGGGTCGTAGGTCTCGACGAAGCGGATGTGCCGGGCAAAGCCCGACTGGGCAGACCGCTTCACCTGATCGAGCACGCCGTGGACGTTGACGGGGCCTCGTTCGACCGGGCGCTCGTCGCCGAACAGCTCCATCCGCTCGACGATGCGGACGATCCGGTCGGATTCGTCGCAGATCAGCCGGGTGAGCAGGCGGTCGTCCTCGGTGCCCGATTGTTCGAGGAGCTGGGCCGCCCCGCGGATGCCCGCGAGCGGGTTCTTGATCTCGTGGGCGAGCATGGCGCCCAGCGCGATCATCGAGCGGGCGGCGCCGCGATGGGTGAGCTGCCGGTTCATCTTGTCGGCGATGGTGCGCTCCTGCAGCATCATCACCACCGCGTCCTCCTCGTCGCCGAGGGGGGTCGCGAAGACGTCGACATTGCGCTCCAGGCCGGAGCGCGGCTGAACCAGTTCGACGCCGTATTCGCTGACGCTCGCCTTGCGGCGGCGCACTTCGGCCACGAGAGCGCTGATCGGGGACGAGAACGGGATGATGTCGCGCAAGTGCCGGCGCTGCATCAACCGGGCGGAATGATCGAAGAACGTCTCCCCCGCGTGGTTCACGTGAAGGATGCGGTCATCCGCGCCGATGGTCAGAACCGGCAGCGGCAGCGCGTTGATCACCGCCTCACTCGAAGGCAATGGGCGGGTCCTTCCGCCATAGTCCTTGTCCGCGCTCACGCTGCCTCCTCGGTGATGGACGGTTCGCGCAGGGGCCGCATCGCCCTCAGTAGAAGGTCGGCCGCGATTGTCGGGTCGGTCGTGGTGAGAAGCCGTGTCCGGTCATCCAGACCGAGGGCGCCGACATCGTCCACATAGGCCGCCAGATGCTTGCGCGCGTGGCGCACGCCCATGGCGGGGCCGTAGAGCGCTATCAGCCCCTGGTAATGCTCGAGGGCCAGGGCGGCCTTCTCTTCGGCGTCGAGGGAGCGCGGTGCCCGGCCGGCGAGACCGGCGGCGATCTCGCCCACGAGCCAGGGACGACCCACGGCCGCACGCCCGATCATCAACCCGGCAGCGCCCGATGCGGCGAGGCAGGCCCGCGCACCGGCGAGATCCACCACGTCGCCATTGGCGATGACCGGAATCGAGACCGCGTCCACCACGGCGCGGATGGCGGCCCAATCGGCCTGGCCCTTGTAGAATTGCTGGCGGGTGCGCCCGTGCACCGTCACCGCCGCGAGGCCGAGCCCCTCGGCGCGCCGAGCGAGATCGGGGGCGTTGAGGCTCGCATGGTCCCAGCCGAGGCGCATCTTGACCGTGACCGGAATCGCCACCGCCTCGCGGACGGCGGCGAGGATGCGCGTGGCCCCCTCGATGTCGCGCATCAGGGCGGAGCCCGCCTCGCCGCCGGTGACGGTCTTGGCCGGGCAGCCCATATTGATGTCGATGACGTCGGCGCCGTTCGCCTCGGCCAAACGCGCGGCCTCCGCCATCGAATCGGGCATGCAGCCGGCGAGCTGGACCACATGGGGATCGACACCGCTCCCCTCGGCCCGCAGGCGCGCCTCCTCCGCCCCACGGGCGAATTCGGCCGCCGCTACCATTTCCGAGACGACGGCGCTTGCACCCAGACGCCGCGCAATGCGACGCATGTGCAGGTCGGTGACGCCCGATAGGGGGGCGAGCAGGACCGGCACCGAAGCCGCGGCGCCTGCCCTCTCGCCGGCCTGCCCCTGGCCATCGCCCGAGCGCAGAACGCTCAAATAATCATCAGCTTTCATTGTGCCCAACAAATAGACAATCGGCGGGGCGACGCAAGCGCCTTGCGCGATTTGATTTCAGGCTATGCCCCGCTTAAACGACAGACCACCCCAGCCATTCACGCTACCTCGAACTGATGCGGGAGCACTTTTCCATGTCCGGCACCGCCTGGAACGCCGCGGTGGTCGTCGCAGCCGGCCGCGGGATCCGCATCGGCGGTGACGTTCCCAAGCAATATCGCAGCGTCGGCGGACGCGCGGTCCTCACCCGGACCCTCGCCGCACTGGCGGCCCATCCCGACCTCGCGGTGATCCAGCCCGTGATCGCCGCGGACGCGGCCTCGTTCTATCACGCCTGCGTCGCGGAACTCGACCCCGTTCTGCGCGCCAAGCTCGCGGCCCCCGTCGAGGGCGGCGCCACGCGCCAGCAATCCGTTCGGGCCGGCCTCGAAGCCCTGGCCGCAACGCCGGCGGTGACAGGCGCGCCGGGCCTCGTCCTCGTCCACGATGCCGCCCGTCCGCATGTGGACACGGCCTTAATCGACCGGGCCCTCGTGGCCGGCCGGGACCATGGCGCGGCCGTGCCCGGCATCGCCGTCACCGATACGATCAAGATCGTCGAGGATGTCGGCCCGGGTATCGGCCGGGTGCGCGAGACCCCTGCCCGCGAATCCCTGCGCGCCGTGCAGACCCCTCAGGCCTTCGCCTTCGCGCCCCTCCTCGCCGCCCATCGCCAGGCGGCGGAGGCGGAGCTCCACGGCTTCACCGATGACGGGGCTTTGGCCGAATGGGCGGGGCTCGACGTGGTGGTGTTCGAGGGCGATCCGCGCAACCGCAAGATCACCCAACCCTCCGACCTGATCGAGGCCGACCGCGGCTTTTCCGGCAGCGATGTGCTGCCTTCAGAACCAGAGACCGATTCCATGACGACCTACGTGACCCGCCTCGGGACCGGCTTCGACGTCCACGCCTTCACGGAGGGCGACCATGTCTGGCTCGGCGGCGTGAAGATTCCCGCCGATCGCGGCGTGCTGGCCCATTCCGACGGGGACGTGGCGCTGCACGCCCTCACCGATGCCCTGCTGGGGGCGATCGCGGATGGCGACATCGGCACGCATTTCCCGCCCAGCGACGAGCAATGGCGCGGCGCCTCGTCCGACCGGTTCCTGGCCCATGCGGTGAAGCTCGTCCGCGACCGGGGCGGCCGGATCGACCATCTCGACATCACCGTCCTGGCGGAAGCCCCGCGCATCGGCGCCCATCGCGAGGCCATCCGCGCCCGCATCGCGGAGATCTGCGGCGTGAAGCTGAGTTCGGTCTCGATCAAAGCGACGACCACCGAGAAGCTCGGCTTCGTTGGCCGCGCCGAGGGGCTCGCGGCCCAGGCGGCGGCGACGATCCGCCTGCCGGAAGAAGACGCGGCGTGATCGACGACCCGGCGCTCCTCGCCCGCGCCGAGGCGCTGGTGGCGGCCTATGCCGCTGCCGGCCTCCGTGCGGCCTGCGCCGAATCCTGCACGGGCGGCCTCGTTGCCGGGCTGCTCACCGCCGTTCCCGGCTCCTCGGCGGTGGTCGAGCGCGGCTTCGTCACCTATTCCAACGAGGCCAAGACCGAGATGCTCGGTGTGCCGGCCGATCTCATCGCGACCCACGGGGCGGTGAGCAAATCCGTGGCTCGCGCCATGGCGGAGGGAGCGCTCGCCCATTCGCATGCGGATGTGGCGGTCTCGATCACTGGCATCGCCGGCCCGGGCGGCGGCAGCGAGGCGAAGCCCGTGGGCCTCGTGCATTTCGGCCTCGCCCGCCGGGGTGCCGCGACCCGACATATCGAACGCCGTTTCGGCGATCTCGGCCGGGGCGAAATCCGCCGCGCGGCCGTGGCAGAGACGCTGGAGCTGTTCGGCCGGGCCGTGGAGCCCGTCGGGACGGATTGAGGCCTATGTCAGTTGCTTTTCCAAGGCTCAACCTCATCCTGAGGTGACGCGTAGCGGCCTCGAAGGAGGCTTCCCGCCAGCATCGAGCGATCTGGAGGTCTCCTTCGAGGCCGCCGCTGTGCGGCATCACCTCAGGATGAGGTGGTCTGATTGGATGATCGACTTCGGTCTCGCCATCCGCTGAGACATCCGATCAGACTGGCTTTCAATCGGCGACTTCGCCGAGGATCGCGCCCGTCTTCGGATCGGCATCGAACTTCATCTTTTGGCCGTTCTTGATGCCCTCGCCGTCCCAATGGCCGTCATCGGCCTCGAGCTTCGTGATCTCGGTGTAGCCCTCGGCCATCAGCGCCTTCTTGACCTGATCCATGGGCAGCCAGTCGGGGCCGGGCTGGTCCGCCATGGCGAAGCCGGAGAGGCCCGCATTCAAGGCGAGGGCGAGGGCGAGAATCGGGATCGGTCTCACGGGGTGTTCTCCGGTGGCGCTGCACCCCGGTATCTAGGGCCCCGCGCGGCATCCGTCCGCCTGTCCCGTTAAGCTACGGTGCCACACATCTCGCGGGATGCGCGGGCTCCCTCTCCTTCCACGAGAGGGAGACGGTCGCGCCTCATGTCGACCCCTCATAGGTAGAGAAACGGCCGTCGAGCAGATGTGTGGATCCAGTAGCCCGTCAGAGAACGGGCACCGGCGCGTCAGGCGGCGCCGTACACCCGGTCCGCCCTGCCCTCGAACGCATCGGTGAATTTGCGGAAGGCGCGGTCGAACATCGTTCCCATGAGGAGGCCGAGGGTGCGGCTCTTGAACTCGTAGTTGATGAAGAAGTCGACGTCGCAGCCGGCGGGAGATTTCTCCTTGAAACCCCAGCGGTTCTCGAGGTGTCGGAACGGCCCGTCGATGTATTCGGCGACGATCTTCAGGTTCTGCGGATCGAGGGTGACGCGGGTGGTGAAGCGCTCGCGGATCGCCTTGTAGCCCACCCCCATCTCGGCAACGAGAATTTCCGTCCCGTCCGCGCCGGGTTGGCGGCGCAGGACGCGCAGGGATTCACAGAGCGGCAGGAATTCCGGATAGCGTTCCACGTCGGCCACGAGGTCGTACATCTGCTGCGGCGAGTGGCGCACCGCGCGGTTGATCCGGAAGGAAGGCATCGGCCCTCAGGCGTTGGCAGGCGCGAGCCGAGCGAGCCGGGCGGCCTTCAATCGAGAAAAATCCTCGCCTGCATGGTGCGAGGAGCGGGTCAGGGGCGTCGCCGAGACGAGGAGGAAACCCTTGGAATAGGCCGTGGTTTCAAGGGTCTTGAATTCTTCCGGCGGGACGAAGCGCCTCACCTCGTGGTGCTTCTTCGTCGGCTGCAGGTACTGGCCGATGGTGAGGAAGTCCACATCCGCCGAACGCAGGTCGTCCATGAGTTGGACGATCTCGTTCCGCTCCTCGCCGAGGCCGACCATGATGCCGGACTTGGTGAAGATGGTGGGGTCGAGCTCCTTCACCCGCTGCAGCAGGCGGACCGAATGGAAGTAGCGCGCGCCGGGGCGGACGGTGAGGTAATTGCCCGGCACCGTCTCCATGTTGTGGTTGAACACGTCGGGCCGCGCCTCCACGACGAGCTCCAGCGCCCCATCCTTGCGAAGGAAATCGGGGGTGAGCACCTCGATCGTGGTGTTGGGGCTACGCTCGCGAATGGCCCGGATGGTGCGGAAGAAATGCATCGCCCCGCCATCGGCGAGGTCGTCGCGATCCACCGACGTGATGACCACGTGATGCAGGCCGAGCTTGGCCACCGAATCGGCGATCTTGGCGGGCTCGTCGTCGTCGAGGGCGTTCGGCAGGCCGGTGCGCACGTTGCAGAAGGCGCAGGCCCGCGTGCAGGTGTCGCCCATGATCATGAAGGTGGCGTGCTTCTTCTCCCAGCACTCGCCGATATTGGGGCAGCCCGCCTCCTCGCAGACCGTGACGAGGCCGTGCTCCTTCACGATGGCGCGGGTGGCGTTCCAGCCCGGCGAACCCGGGGCCTTCACCCGGATCCAGTCGGGCTTGCGCTGGATCGGGTTGTCGGGGCGATGCGCCTTTTCCGGGTGCCGGGGGCGCTGGTCGTTTCGCAGGAGGTCGAGGACGACGGCCATGGCATACCGGGCAAGCTGCGCCGGCAACGTGCCGGTGCTCAGGCCGGAACGTAATGGCTCGGCCACCGCATCGCAAACGATCGGGAAACGATCCGCCGAACCTGTCAGTAGCTCATGCCGCGCCCGCGGATCGCCCGGTAGATGGTGATGATGATGACCGCGCCCACGGTCGCCGAGATGAGGTTGCGCCAGAAGCCGTAGATCGGGATGTGGAGCTTGGCGGCGAGGTAGTTCCCCAGCAGGCCGCCGAGGATGCCCATCGCGATGTTGGCGAAGAGGCCCATATTCGCGGCGGTGAACTGTTCTGCGAGCCAGCCCGCCAGGGCGCCGATGAGGATGGCCATGAACAATCCCATGCCGGGCTGCCCCAGCGCACCGTAGACTTCGCCATCCATAGTCGTTGCTCCTCGCAATGAACGGGGGGACGCCCCGCGTCGCATCCTACCTGTGATGCCCCGCTGCGTGGCGCAAGTTGCCCTGGCGGACCTGATATCGAGTTTTCCCAGACTGCGATCTTCGCGTGGATGGACGCAGGTCATGCAATGACAGGTTTAGGCTCGGTCAATCGGGTGGATGCACCTCGGTCCCGAGCGTAGTCAGCCTCACGGCGCAAGATATAATACAAAATTAACGATGTTTCTTAACCATGATTCGACTGAACCCGGCATAGATAGGGAAAATTTTACGTATTAATTTCCATACACTTGTCAGCATCTTGTTAACGATCCCTTAACTATCTTTGGGCTGCCGAAACGTCCGCCCGGATGTGCAGTCCTTGGAGCGAGTGCTGTGAGTCGAATTCTTCTGACAGGTGCGACAGGGCTCATCGGCGGTGCTGTCCTGCACCGCGCCCTGGTGGCGAAAACCGATGCCGAATGGGTCTGCCTAGTGCGCGCCTCCGACGAGGAGGCCGGGCGTCAGCGCATCGCGGCGCGTCTCGGCCGCTTCACGAGTGCCCTGAACGCCCAGCGGATGGCACAGCGCGTGGAGATCGTGGCGGGCGATTTCACCAAGGCCGACCAGATCGCCGATCCGCGTCTCGATTCCGTGACGCAGGTTCTGCATCTGGCCGCCGACACCTCGTGGTGGGCGCAGGAGAAGGTGCACCGGACCAACCATGACGGCACCCTGGCCCTGGCCCGGCGCGCGGCGCGGATGCCGCGGCTCGACCGTTTCCTGCATGTGAGCACGGCGATGATCTGCGGCGGCAAGCCGCCCACCATGGTGGACGAGACCCGCTACCCCGACCCCGACGCCGCGCATCTCGTGCATTACAGCGCGTCCAAAGCCGCCGCCGAGACGTCGCTCGCGGCCGGTTTCGCGGACCTGCCCCTGATCGTGGCGCGCCCCTCCATCGTGCTCGGCCATTCGACGCTGGGCGCCCGGCCGGGTTCGAGCATCCTCTGGGTGATCCGCGCCTGCGACCGGCTTCGGCTCGTCGCCGGCTCACGTGACGGGACCGTCGACATCGTCCCCACCGACTGGGTGGCCGACACCCTGGTGGAGATGCTCGCGAGGCCCGCCCTCGCCCACGGCACCTACCACCTCTCCGCCGGCACGGTGAGCCGCACCCGCTGGAGCGAACTCGGCCGCACCCTCGATCGCGTCGACCCGGCCGAGGGTCCGCGCCGCTACGAGGAATTCTCCGCCCGCGACCGGGCGACCCTTCACAGGCGCTTCACCGAGGTCTTCGGCATGGACGAGGCCATCAAGGTGGCGATGTTCCGGGCGCTCCAGGCCTATTACCGGTTCTGCGAACTCGACGTGACCTTCGACAATACCCGCCTCCTGGCGGAGGGCTTTGCCCCTCCCCCCGCGCTCTCGGAATACATCGGCCGCTGCATCGAGACCTCCGGCGAGATCGTCGACCAGTTCCGCGAGGATTTCGGCGGATTTGCCGGGGCGCCCGTGCGGGGCGAGCAGACCGCTCGTCCGAGGCCGTCCCAGCCCGATGGCGTCACGAACCGGACCGTGGCGCGACGGGGATCCGCCCCAGGGTGATCCCTCCCTCGCCGTAGCCAAATCTCACCTCGCCCATGTAATCTGAGCGAAGGGCGTCCGGCTCGGGCGCGGATACAGGGTCACCACCATGCGGAATCGATCGAAGCTCGGCCTTGCGGCCTTGGGCGTAGTGCTTCTTGGCGGAGCGGCATTCCTCCGCTTCGTCGTCTACCCCGAGAAGGCCAGTCTCGAAGCCTCGGCCGGAATAGGACCTGACCCCACCCTCCCCGCGCCGAACCCCACGCTGATGCCCACCGTCAACATCGCCCGCGTCGCCCGCTGGGAGAACGGCGCCAAGCCGAAGCCGGCCGCGGGGCTTCAGGTCGCGGCCTATGCGGCCGGGTTCGACCATCCACGCTGGATGTATCTCCTGCCCAACGGCGACGTGCTGGTGGCGGAGGCGAACAAGCCCAAGACCGACGACCCCTCCACCGGCATCGCCGACTGGGTCGCCGACAAGGTGAAGAGCATGGCCGGCGCCGGCGTGCCGAGCCCGGACCGGATCGTGCTCCTGCGCGACAAGGACGGCGACGGGGTTGCCGAGGAGCGCCACATGTTCCTCACCGGCCTGCACTCGCCCTTCGGCATGGCCCTGGTGGGCGGCGATCTCTACGTCGCCAATGCCGATGCCCTGGTGAAGGTGCCCTATGCGCAGGGCCAGACCGAGATCACCGCGAAGCCCGAGACGGTGGTCGAGCTACCGTCCGGCATCAACCACCATTGGACTAAGAACGTCATCGCGAGCCCGGATGGTAACAAGCTCTTCGTCACCGTGGGCTCGAACAGCAATGTCGGCGAGAACGGTCTCGACAAGGAGGTGGGCCGCGCCGCGATCTGGGAATACACGATCGGCACGAAGCAGATGCGCGAATTCGCCACCGGCCTGCGCAACCCCAACGGCCTCGCCTTCGAGCCCACCACCGGCGCGCTCTGGACGGCGGTGAACGAGCGTGACGAGATCGGCAGCGACCTCGTGCCCGACTACGTCACCTCGGTGAAGGAGGGCGGCTTCTATGGCTGGCCCTACAACTACTGGGGCAAGCATGTGGACGAGCGGGTCTCGCCGCAGAAGCCCGACCTCGTCGCCAAGGCCATCGCCCCGGACTACGCGGTCGGCACCCACACCGCGTCTCTGGGCATCGCCTTCTCCAACGGATCGACCCTGCCGGAGGCGTGGACAAACGGCCTCTTCGTGGCCCAGCACGGCTCATGGAACCGCCGCCCGAAGAGCGGCTACAAGGTGATCTATGTGCCCTTCAAGGACGGTAAGCCCACCGGCCAACCCGTCGAGGCGCTCACAGGCTTCCTCGATGCCGACGAGAAGGCGCAGGGGCGGCCCGTTGGCGTGATCCTCGACAAGACCGGGGCGGTGCTCGTGTCGGACGATGTGGGGAAGGTGATCTGGCGGGTGACCGGTGCGTCGCAGACGCAGTGAAACCGAACCGGGTCCCTGACGACCGGGAGGGAGGGGTTCTCCCTCCCTAGTATCCGTCGCCGTAGACAAGGACCGTTCCGTACCCACTACGTTCGTCAAGCGGATTGCGAGACACACGTGTGACCGGAGCGTCGTAGTAGTTTTCCTGCTCCCACGCCCGGTCTCGCGCGCTTTGAGAGACGACGCGACGTGCGCGCTCCGAGGAGCGAGCCACACGCTGCGGTTCGGACCGACGGAGGTTGGCGACGGGCGCATGAATGCTGCCCTCGACGGTGACACGCGTCCCGCCCATCCCCTGCTGCCTCACCAGCGCGAACAAAGTCGCGGCGTTGCGCGGCGAGAGCCGGACACAGCCATGCGAGGCCGGGCGGCCGAGATGGCGGGTCTGATGGGTGGCGTGGATCGCGTGGCCGGCGGGCGTGAAGAAGATCGCGTGCGGCATCGGCGCGTTGTCCCATTCGCGAGAGAAGTGCGTCTTCTCCATCCGGAACGGCCGATATGCGCCGTTCGGCGTGTCGTAGCGGGCGAGCCCCGTTGAGACCGGCCAGACATGCCGGGTCTCGCCGTCCACCGCGACACTCATGCGCTGCGCCTCCTTGTCGATGGTCACGCGCAACTCGGCCGAGGCGGGATGCGTCAGCGCCGCGAGGGCGAAGGCGGACAGGAGGGTGGCGAGACGGCGGCGCATGATCGTCCTCGGTGTGATGCGAGGGTACATGCACCGGCGGGGGCGCGCTTCAAGCGATGCGGTCTGCTTAACGCGCGCTTCAGCCCCTGAGGGCGGAGCGGACGTAACCCCGCGAAATCAACCGGCTGGTCTCGCGGGCCCGACGCTCGGCCTGCATCAGGTCTGACAGCGCGTCGGTGATGGCGCAGCGGAGCGCGATCTCCGCATCCCCCGCCGTGCTCGTCAGATAGGCCTGGGCGATATCCTCCACCGGACAGTGCAGGCCCGGCTCCGCCTCACCCTCGTTCCTGATCCTGGTCAGCGTCTTCGGCATGGCCCGTCTCCGACTCGCATTGAGAACGAAGACAGAACACGCCGTGACGGTTAACGGATCCTTACCCAGGTGGTTATAAGCCTGTGGACATCGGCACGATGATGTGCCGGACTCAGCTGTGGATCACCTTGCCGTAGGCGTCGAGCACGCTCTCGTGCATCATTTCGCTCAAGGTCGGGTGCGGGAAGACCGTGTGCATCAGGTCTTCTTCCGTCGTCTCCAGGTTCATGGCGACGACATAACCCTGGATCAGTTCGGTGACTTCCGCTCCCACCATGTGGGCGCCGAGCAGCTGGCCGGTCTTGGCGTCGAACACCGTCTTCACCAGCCCGTCCGGCTCGCCGAGCGCGATGGCCTTGCCGTTGCCGGCGAAGGGGAAGCGGCCGACCTTCACGGAGAAACCCAGCTCCTTCGCCTTGGCCTCGGTAAGGCCGACGCTGGCGATCTGTGGCTGGCAATAGGTGCAGCCGGGGATCTTGGCCTTGTCCATGGCGTGGGTGTGCAGGCCCTTGATCGTCTCGACGCAGAGCACGCCTTCGTGCTCGGCCTTGTGGGCGAGCATCGGCGGTCCGGCGACGTCGCCGATGGCGTAGATGCCCGGCACGTTGGTGTTGCCGAGCCCATCGGTGATGACGATGCCGCGCTCGATGCCGATTCCAAGCTTCTCGAGACCGAGATTCTCGATGTTGCCGACGACGCCCACCGCCGAGATCAGCTTCTCCGCCGTCAGCTGCTGGCTCTTGCCGTCCGTGGTCTCGATGGTAGCGGTGACGGAATCTGCCGCCTTCTCCACCTTCGTCACCTTGGCGCCGGTGAGGATCTTGATGCCCTGCTTCTCGAAGCGCTTGCGGGCGAGGCCGGCGATCTCGGCATCCTCCACCGGCAGGATCTGCGGCAGCAGTTCGATCACCGTCACCTCGGCACCCATGGTGCGGTAGAACGAGGCGAACTCGATGCCGATGGCGCCCGAGCCCATGACGAGCAGGCTCTTCGGCATCGTCTCCGGCACCATGGCCTCGTAATAGGTCCAGATCTGTTGTCTGTCCGGCTCGATGCCCGGGATCGCGCGTGGGCGGGCGCCCGTGGCGACGATGATGTGCTTGGCCGAATAGGAGCCGGCGGCGAGCGCACCCTTCGGCGCGGGGGCGCGGCTCGTCTCCTTCACCGTGACCTTGCCGGGCTCGTTGCCCTTGGCGGCGGCCTCGATGGTGGCCTCGCCCCAGATCACATCGACCTTGTTCTTCTTGAGCAGCATGCCGACGCCGCCGTTGAGCCGGGTCGAGACGCCGCGCGAGCGCTTGACGATGGCGGCCGTGTCGAACCCGACTTTCTCCGCCGACAACCCGTAATCGGAAGCGTGCTGCATGTAATGGTAGATCTCGGCCGAGCGCAGCAGCGCCTTCGTGGGGATGCAGCCCCAGTTCAGGCAGATGCCGCCGAGATGCTCTCGGTCCACCACCGCGGTCTTGAACCCGAGCTGTGCCGCCCGGATGGCCGCGACGTAGCCCCCGGGGCCTGCGCCGATGACGAGGATGTCGTAGGTGTTGGACATTCAGGGCTCCGCGGTCTCTCCTCCCCCTTGCGGGGAGGAGGTAGGAGGTGGGGGTGGTGCCGGATGAAACGGGTAGGGTGCCGATTGGCCCATCGCCGCCTCCAATTCGGTCTCGGGTGAGACACGTGACGACGGGTCGGACAGTGCGGCGAATATCGTCTCGAGGACGGTGTCGATCCGCAGCATGACGTCTGCATTGGTGAATCTGAGAACGCGGAAACCTCTCTCTTCGAGAGCGAGCGTGCGGGTTTCATCGTAAGCGGCCATGTGGTCGTGGCTATGCTGCCCGCCATCGACTTCGACGATCATGCGCGCGGACAGACAACAGAAATCAGCGACGTAAGGACCGAGGGCAACCTGACGACGGAAATGCGAGCCTTCGATCGGCAGGCAATGCCTCAGGTGCCGCCACAATCGCCTCTCCGCATCTGTCGATGTTCGGCGCAGGGTCTTCGCATTCAGTGCGGCGCGTGGAGAGACAGAGTGTCGAGGCGGTTCCTTCCATGGCATCGGCTGTCGCCTCCCGTGAACCCCACCAAGCTCGCGCACCTCCCTCCCCCTTGTGGGGAGGGATCGAGGGTGGGGGTGGCTCCGCCGGACTCCGCAGTGGGTCACCCAGTCACCCCCACCTCCAACTCCTCCCCACAAGGGGGAGGAGGGCTCGTTCAGTCTGGTCCGAAAGACTAGACCAGCATCCCCATCGGGTTCTCGATCAGGCTCTTGAAGGCCGAGATCAACTCGGCGCCGAGTGCCCCGTCGAGGACGCGATGGTCGCAGGACAACGTGGCGGTCATCACCTGGACCACGGCCGGGGCGCCGTCCTTCACCACGACGCGCTTCTCGCCCGCACCCACCGCCAGGATCGAGGATTGCGGCGGGTTGATCACCGCCGTGAAGTGCTTGATGCCGAACATGCCGAGGTTCGACACCGAGGTGACGCCGCCCTGGTACTCCTCCGGCTTCAGCTTCTTGGCCCGCGCCCGCCCGGCAAAGTCCTTCATCTCGTTCGAGATGGTGGACAGCGTCTTCTGGTCGGCCTTGCGGATGACGGGCGTGAACAGCCCGCCGTCGATGGCCACCGCCACGCCGACCTCGGCATTGTTGAAGCGCAGGATCCGGTCCTCGGCCCAGACCGCGTTGGCGGCCGGCACGCGCATCAGCGCGAGGCCCATCGCCTTGATGACGAAATCGTTCACCGAGAGCTTGAACAGCGGCTTGCCGTCCTTGGTGGTGCCGGCGCTCTTGTTGAGCTGTTCGCGCAGGGCCATCAGCGCGTCGAGCTCGCAATCCACCGTGAGGTAGAAATGCGGGGCCACCTGCATCGCCTCGGTGAGGCGCTTGGCGATGGTCTTGCGCATGCCGTCGAGGGGAACCTCCTCGAACGTGCCCTTCTGGTAGAAGCCGCGCACCTGATCGGTGGTCAGCCCCTGTGCGGCGGCCTTTGGTGCGGGCGCTGGCGCGGCGGGAGCCGGAGCGGCCGCCGGCGCTGCGGCGGGGGCGGCTGCCTTCGGTGCGCCGGCCTTGGCCGAGCCGCTGGCGATGGCGGCGCGGACGTCGCGCTCGATCACGCGGCCATGCGGGCCGGAGCCCGAGACGGCGGAGAGGTCGATGCCTTCGAGCTTGGCGATGCGGCGCGCCAGCGGCGAGGCGACGATGCGGCCGCCCTGCCCTGCTTGGGGCGCGGCATCCGGCTTGGCTCCGTCCGGCGCCGCGTCGACTCGCGCGTAGGATTTGTGGCCGTCGCCGGGGGTGGCGTTCAGTGCGGGCGTGTCGCTCTTCGGAGCGTCTGCCTTGGGAGCCTCCGCTTTTGCGCCGCCGTCGCCCGAAGCCTCGACGGTCTTCGGGTCCTCACCCTCGGAGGCGATGATGGCGATGAGATCGTTCACCGGCACGTCGGCGGTGCCCTCGGCCACGACGATCTTGGCGAGGATGCCCTCGTCGATGGCCTCGACTTCCATCGTAGCCTTGTCGGTCTCGATCTCGGCGAGGACGTCGCCGGATTTGACGGCGTCGCCTTCCTTCTTGAGCCACTTGGCGAGGTTGCCCTTCTCCATCGTCGGCGACAGGGCGGGCATCAGGACGTTGATGGGCATCGTTATGAATCCTGATCGTCAGCGGATGGGCATGGCGGGGCGTTCAGTTGAGTGTGCCGCCGGGCGGCAAGTCGGGGTCGAAGCTCTCGGAATCGAGACCGGCGCGGATACGCTCGAACGCCTCTTCCTCCGACATCTCGGTCTCCAGCGCGTAGACCCGGGCGGCCTGACGGGCGAGGTCGATGAGAAGACGGCCCCAGGTATAGGGATCGTCGAAGGAGCGGCGCAGAGCCACGCTCACCGCGCCGTCCACTACGCTGGCACGCACCACCTCGATGCCACCATTGTTCAGGGCGTCGGGGGGAGCGGAGAGTTCCTGGAACTTGTCGGTCATGGTGCTGCTCTACTCTCCTCCCCCTTGTGGGGAGGAGTTTGAGGTGGAGGTGGTTGGGCGACCCTCGACGTGCGGAGGCTGGCGGAAGCACCCCCACCCTCGATCCCTCCCCACAAGGGGGAGGGAAGTTGGCGCGGTAGGCTCAGCGATAGCAGACCGCCTTCACCGCCTGGATCACTTCGGCGACGTTGGGCAAGGCGAGTTTCTCGAGATTGGCGGCGTAGGGCATCGGGACATCCTTGCCGGTGACCCGCAGGACCGGGGCGTCGAGGAAGTCGAAGGCATCGGCCATCAGGCGGGCGATGATCTCCGCGCCGATGCCCGATTGCGGGAAGCCCTCCTCGACGGTGACGCAGCGGCCGGTCTTCTTCACCGATTCCACGATCGTGTCGGTATCCATCGGGCGGAGCGTACGCAGGTCGATGACCTCCGCGTCGATCCCCTCTTCGGCCAAAGCCTGCGCCGCCTTCAGCGCGTAGGTCATGCCGATGGAGAAGGAGACGATGGTCACGTCCTTGCCGGTGCGGTGGATGCGCGCCTTGCCGATGGGGAGCACGAAATCGTCGAGCTTCGGCACCGGGAAGCTCTGGCCGTAGAGGATTTCGTTCTCGAGGAAGATCACCGGGTTCGGGTCGCGGATCGCGGCCTTGAGCAGGCCCTTGGCGTCGGAGGCCGTATAGGGCGCGATCACCTTGAGGCCGGGCACGTTGGAGTACCAGGCGGAGTAATCGTGGCTGTGCTGGGCGCCGACGCGGGCGGCAGCGCCGTTGGGACCACGGAACACGATGGGACAGCCGAGCTGGCCGCCGGACATGTAGAGGGTCTTGGCCGCCGAGTTGATGATGTGGTCGATCGCCTGCATGGCGAAGTTGAAGGTCATGAACTCGACGATGGGCCGCAGGCCGGTGAAGGCGGCACCGGCCGCGATGCCGGCGAAGCCGTGCTCGGTGATCGGCGTGTCGACCACCCGGCGGGCGCCGAATTCCTGCAGCAGGCCCTGGGTCACCTTGTAGGCGCCCTGGTACTCGGCGACTTCCTCGCCCATCACGAAGACCGAATCCTCGCGGCGCATCTCCTCGGCCATGGCGTCGCGGAGCGACTCGCGCACGGTCATGGTGACCATTTCGGTGCCGGCCGGGAATTCCTCCATCACCGGCGCGGGGGCCTTGTTGGTGATGACGGCCGGGGCGGCGGGAGCGTTCGGCTTGTCGTCGCCCGATTTTTCCGTGGCGGCCGGTGCAGAGGCCTGGCCCTCGGCCTGCATCGTCGGCGTCGGGGCCGATTGTGCCGGGTTCGAAGCCTCCGGCTTCGAACCGCCGCCCGCCGCCGCCGCGGCCACATCCTCGCCTTCACCGGCGATGATGGCGATCGGCGTGTTCACCTTCACGCCCTCGGTGCCTTCCTCAATGAGGATCTTGGCGAGGACGCCTTCGTCGATGGCCTCGACTTCCATCGTGGCCTTGTCGGTCTCGATCTCGGCGAGGACATCGCCGGATTTGACCGCGTCGCCCTCCTTCTTCAGCCACTTGGCGAGCTTGCCTTCCTCCATCGTCGGAGACAGCGCGGGCATCAGGATGTCGGTCGCCATGAGGTTTTTTATCCGTAGGTTGGCGGGCGGCCTTCTGGAGAGGAAGCAGCGGCTTCTCGGTCCCTCGCTGCGGCTCTCCCCCGTGCCGTCATGGCAGGGGGATGCCCCGGCTCGGGGAGCGTCGCGAGGCCTGTCTTAGGCGCGGGCTTCCAGCAGGATGTCGGTCCAGAGCTCGGACGGATCCGGCTCGGGATCGTGCGTGGCGAACTCGGCCGCGTCGTTGACGGTCTCGCGGACCTTGGCGTCCGTGGCCTTGAGGTCCGCTTCCGGCACCCCGTGCATCTCGATCAGGCGCTTGCGCACCATCTCGATCGGGTCGTGCTCGTCGCGCATCTTGGAGACTTCGTCCTTGGTCCGGTACTTCGCCGGATCGGACATCGAGTGGCCACGATAGCGGTAGGTCTGCATCTCGAGGATGTAGGGTCCCTGCCCGGAGCGGGCATGCTCCACCGCGCGGCTCGCCGCCTCACGGACGGTGCGGACGTCCATGCCGTCCACCTGCTCGCCGGGGATGCCGAAAGAGATGCCGCGCCTGGAGAAATCGGTCTGCGCCGAGGCGCGTGCCACCGACGTGCCCATGGCATAGCGGTTGTTCTCGATCACGTAGACCACGGGCAGCTTCCAGAGCTGGGCCATGTTGAAGCTCTCGTAGACCTGGCCCTGGTTGGCGGCGCCATCGCCCATATAGGTCAGGCTGACTTTGCCGTTCTTCCTGTAGGCGTCGGCGAAACCGAGACCGGTTCCGAGGGAGACCTGGGCGCCGACGATGCCGTGGCCGCCAAAGAACTGCTTCTCCTTGGAGAACATGTGCATCGAGCCGCCCTTGCCGCGGGAATACCCGCCGCGGCGGCCGGTCAGCTCGGCCATCACGCCCTTCGGGTCCATGCCGCAGGCGAGCATGTGGCCGTGGTCGCGGTATCCGGTGATGGTCTGGTCGCCTTCGACCGAGGCCATCTGCATGCCGATCACGACGGCTTCCTGGCCGATATAGAGGTGGCAGAACCCACCGATCAGGCCCATGCCGTAGAGCTGGCCCGCCTTCTCCTCGAAGCGCCGGATCAGCAGCATTTCGTGATAGGCGTGGAGGTCTTCTTCACGCGTGAATTGTGGTGTGTTCGGCGCGGGGGCATGCTCCGGAGCGTTGCTGGCCCCCGTACCCAACTGAGCCGAACCCTTGGCCGAATCGGCTTTCGCCTGCCCCGCTTCGTTGGCGGCATCCATCGGCTTTCCTCCCGTGAACGGCTATTCTGAACCGTTTCTAGGACAGGGTTTTCCGGAAAGCGAGGCCGTCCAGTCGACAGATCGTCGGAGTTGTCAGGCGGAATGCGACGGGACAAACACGATCATGGGTTGATGATGACAACATCGTTCGCGTGGACGCGCCCCAGCACGATGCGGGCACGTTCCTCGAGGAGATCGCGGTCGATCTGGTCGCTGCGCAGGAGTGCCACCCGGTGTTCCCAGATCGCCCGGTCCGCCTTGGCGGCCGTGAGCTCCTGCTTCAACCCATAGGCCTGGATCTTGAGCGCGCGCTTGGCCTCCAAGCCGCGATTGCCGCTCTCGGCCTGATGAACGAAATATCCGACCACGAGCGCGGACACGGCGTAGAGGCCGAGCGGCATGAGAACGGAACGGACGCGACGACGGACCACCATGTTTCGAGCATCGCGTCACAGGGTTAAGGATGTGTTTCCAATGTGGCCTCCTTTCGACGGGTTTGCCCGATGATGCGTTTCGACCTCGTCGATCTCGGCCTGTTTCGCCACGTGGCCGAGGCGGGGTCGATCACGCATGGGGCGGCCCGGGCGAACCTGGCGCTCGCCGCCGCGTCGAGCCGGATCCGGGCGATGGAGGTTTCCCTCGGGGCGGCACTCCTCAGCCGGAGCCGCCAGGGCGTGCTTCTCACCCCGGCGGGCCGCGCGCTGCTCGCTCATGCGCGCGGCCTTCTGGAGGGGGTCGACCGGATGCAGGGCGATCTCGCCGCCTATGCCGGCGGAGCGATCGGCCAGATCAAGGTCCTGTCGAACACCCACGCGCTGACCGAATTCCTGCCGGAAGCCCTGAGCGCCTATCTCGCCCTCCATACCGGCGTGAGCGTCGATATCGTCGAGCGGACGTCGGACGAGATCGTCGGTCTCGTGGCGGAGGGAGCCGCCGATCTCGGCATCGTCTCCGGCACGGTGGATACCGGCACCCTGGAGACCCACCCGTTCCGCCAGGACAGGTTCGTGGCGGTGCTGCCCTCCGGCCATCCGCTGGGGGAGCGGGACGGCGTGCTGTTCGCCGATGTGCTGGATTACGACCTCGTCGGCCTCGATCGGGCGAGCGCCATCACCCGCTTCCTCGCCGACAAGGCCATGCGCACCGGGCGGCCGCTCATGCGGCTGCGGGTCCAGCTGCGCGGCTTCGATGCGGTGTGCCGGCTGGTGGAATGCGGCGTCGGGCTCGGGATCGTCCCCGAAACCACCGCCCGGCGCGCCGCGCGCTCCATGGGCCTCGACATCGTGCCGCTCCTCGACCCATGGGCGGCGCGCGACCTCACCATCTGCCTGCGATCCCTCGAAGCGCTACCGGTTTTCGCCCGGGAATTCGTCGCTCACCTGCGCGTGGGCGCATCACGGCCCGGTTTAGGGCTCCCCTCGGGCGCCGGCCTTGGCTAAACACGGCTCGGGAACGGAATGGTCCGTGTCCGTGACACCGATGAAGCAAGGGGTGCCCGGCATCATGCAGGATTCGTCGCGATCCATGCCCGACGCCCCTCTGGTCGATCCGGACGTCCATGTGGAGAGCTTCCGGCAGGCACGCGAGGCGCGCCGCCTCGAACTCGTCGAAGATTACGTGGAGTTGATCGCCGATCTCATCGGTGATGGCGGCGAGGCGCGGCAGGTCGATATCGCCGCACGCCTCGGCGTCGCCCAGCCCACCGTCGCCAAGATGCTGAAACGCCTGGCCGAGGACGGCCTCGTCCAGCAGCGCCCCTATCGCGGCGTGTTCCTCACCGAGAGCGGGCGCATGCTCGCGGTCCAGAGCCGCGAGCGCCATCGGATCGTCGAGCATTTTCTCTGTGCCCTCGGGGTCAGCGCCGAGACCGCGCGGCGCGATGCCGAAGGAATCGAGCATCACGTGAGCGCCGAGACGCTGGAGGCTTTTCGCGACTTCACGGAGCGCAAGGCCTGAAGGGGTCGAAGCTCAAGGGGCTGGCATGTCACGGAGAGGTGCCGGCCTTCGCCCCGTGGTCGAACGGAACGCTACGGTTTTCGCGCGAAGACATGCCGCGTCGAGCGGCTCGACGGCAGGACCGAGGTCGTTTCCCCTTCGCGCAAAGGCCGGGCGCTCCCGCCGATCTCGCGCCACCCGCCCCAGCTGGGTCCGGTCGCGGACTCCTTGGATGCCTGGATGATGCCGTCCGAGACGGAAAGATGCCCGGTTGCGACGCCGCGTATCATTTCGGGCGCGTATTGCCGGGCCGCGATCCCGAACAGCGAGATCCCTTTGCTGCCTGGCGCCAGCAGGGTGCCGAGCGCGCCCTCAGGTGGTTCGCCGGCGAGGCGCATGACGCTGGTGTTGGAATCGAGGACGGCCGCTGCCGCTTCGATGTCGCCCTTTGCCAGGAGCCGGCCGGCGCGGGTGATGCGCACCTCGTAGCCGTATCCATCCCGGTCGCGATACAGGCGGGTCAGGCCGAGTTGCAGGGATTCGCAGATCATCAGCACGTGGTCGCGGGCGTATTCGTCGCTCGTCATGACCGTGGGGAAATCGCTCCTTCCCGTGTGCGTGCTGGCGGCGATGTGCTCGAGGAATTCGAGCTTGGTGGATTTCCGCCTGATCGTGCCGCCGCCTTTCAACCGGGGTACCTCCCGCACCGCATTCGAACGTCATCGGGGCAACGAGGGCCCCACACAGCTCCCGAAGTCGGATGCCCCACGACGAGTCTCCGACCGTCACGTAGCTTTCGCGAGGGGACGTTAAGGCTGTGAGGGTTTCCGTTCTCTTGCCAAACCCCCTCAGTCTGAAACGATCTCATCCGTACGGAGGACGGGAGCGTCAGTCCGACCTCAGTGCTCCGCCGATCTCCCGTGCCGCGCCGCCATCCACGAGGAGCTCCACCGGGCGCGGGTGGCTGAGAAAGCCCGTGGGGCTCGCCGTCAGGCCGTAGGCCCCCGATTGCAGCACGGCGATGAGGTCTCCTGCCGCGAGGTCCGGCAGCGCTGTGGCGCGGGCGAGCATGTCTAGGGGCGTGCAGAGCGGGCCGACGACGGCGCAGGGCGAGCGTGGCCCGCCCCGGTCCACCACGACGGTGACGGGATAATCGCGCTTGACCACCTGTCCGAGATTGCCGGAGGCGGCGAGATGATGGTGCATGCCCCCATCGGTGATGACGAAGCGGCTGCCCCGCGAGACCTTCACGGCCCGCACCCGCGCCACGTAGAGCCCGGCCGGCCCGGCGAGGAACCGTCCGGGTTCGAGCACGATCCGCGCCTCCCTGAGGCGGGGATCTGACTTCACACGGGCGATCAGCGGCGGCATGCCGTCCCGGATGGCGGCGAGGTCGAGCTGCGTGTCGGTGGAGAAATAGGGGATGCCGAGGCCGCCGCCGAGGTCGATCGTCTCCAGCGGACGCGCGATCCGGTCCGCGACCCGCGCCGCCAGCGACAATCCATAGGCCCATTGGGACAGGAGCGTCGCGGCGACGAGCCCTTGCGTCCCGGCAAAGAGGTGGATGCCGGACAGGTGCAGGCGCGGCTCGGCCTCCACCGCATCGACGATCGCATCCAGTTCCTCCTCGTCGAAGCCGAAGGGCGAGGGTTTGCCGCCCATCCGCATGGCGCCCCCCTGCGCGTCGGGCCCCGGATTGATCCGGATCGCCACGCGCTGATCGACGCCGTGGCGTCCGGCGGCCTCGGCCACGCGCCGCATCTCCTCGCTGTTCTCCAGATGGATCTCACCGATCCCACCGGCGACGGTGGCCTCGATGTCGAAATCGCTCTTACCCGGCCCGGCGAACAGGATGTGTCGGGGTTCGACGCCGGCCGCCCAGGACGCGGCGAATTCCGCGCCGGAGGCGATCTCGGCCCCCGCCCCCTCGTCGCGGAAGACCCGGATCACCTCGGGTGCCGGATTGGCCTTTACCGAATAATCCACCACGGCGAAGCCCGAGACCGCATCGGCAAGGTCGCGATAGGCCCGTCTCAGAAGGTCGGCATCGTAGACGAAGAGTGGCGTGCCGTGAGCCTCGGCGAGGTCGCGCAGGTCGAGCCCGCCCACCCGGAGCACACCGTCCGACCGGGGGAAATGTGCCGCCACGAGGCGATCCGCGAGGCTGTCGCCGGCCGTGTCAGACATAGCTCGTCCGTTCCGCCACGAGGCGCTTGTAATCGACCTTACCGTTCGGCGTCGTCGGTAGGGCCGGGACGCTCTCGACGGCACGTGGGACCATGTGCGGGGGAAGGCTCCGCCGCACGTCCTGCAGCACCTCGGCTCGGGCAGGACCGCCCTCCGCCGGCACCGCCACCGCATGGATGCGTTGACCGAGGGCGGCATCCGGCAGGCCGATAACCGCCACGGCCCGGAAGGCCCCGGTTTCCATCAGCGCCTCCTCGACTTCGGTGGGGCTGACGCGGAACCCGGCGCTCTTGATCATCGCGTCCTCGCGGCCGAGGAAGCGAAAGTAACCGTCCTCGTCTTCCACGACGAGGTCGCCCGAGCGGCAGACGAGGGTACCGTCCCCCGGAAAGCGCGGGTCAGGCACGAGCACCCGGGCGGTGTCCCCGGGCCGGTTCCAGTAGCCGAGGGACACGGTGGGCCCGCGATGGTGCAGGATACCCGGCTCTTGGGGCCGGCTCCGCTCTCCCTCTGCCGTCACCGCGAAGATCTCGGTCTCCGGGATGGCGCGGCCCATGGAGCCCGGGCGCATCTCCAATTCCTCCGGTGGAAGGAAGGTGGAGCGAAAAGCCTCGGTGAGGCCGTACATGAGTACGATCCCGGTCTGCGGCAGCGCCTTGCGCAGCCTCGAAACCGTCTCCAGCGGCACCGCTCCGCCGGAATTGGTGATCAACCGCAGGCTCGAAAGATCGGCCTTTCCCAGTCTCGGCGCCGCGCGGGTCAGCAGCGTCCAGAGGGTGGGGACGCCGGCGAGCACGGTGATCCGATGCCGTTCCAGCGCACCCACCACCTCGTCTCCGAAGCGGAACTCCAGCAGGACGAGGCAAGCACCCTGCTCGACGCTCGTGAGCAACTGGTTGAGGCCGTAATCGAAGGAGAATGGCAGGACGGAGAGGATGCGGTCGTCCGCCGTGATCGCCAGGTAAGTGCGCACGATCCGGGTGCCGGCCAGGAGATTGGCATGGCTGAGCATCACGCCCTTCGGCAGACCGGTGGAGCCGGACGTGTAGAGGATCGCGGCGAGGCCGGGCGGCGGCGATGTCACGGATTCCGGTTGCAGCCGGACGATGATTGGGAATTCGGGAACCCCTCCCTCCCCCGTTGAGGGTGGAAAGTGTGAGGGGGGCAGATCGAGGGCCGAGAGCAAGGTCGCGTCGATGATGAGGAAGCGAGCGCCGCAATCGGCGAGGATATGCGCCACCTGACGCGGGCGCAGGCTCGGATGGATCGGCACGAACACCGCCCCGATCCGGCTGATGGCGAAGATCGCCGTGCATTCGGCAAAGGATTTCGGAAGCAGGATCGCGATGCGGTCGCCGGGCTCCGCGCCCTGGCTCCTCAAACGTACTGCGAGATCATCCACCCCGGCCCGCATCCCGCCATAGCTCAGCCGTTCGGTGCCGGCGACGATGGCGATCCGCTCGGGCGCACATGCCGATCCGTCGAGGAGGTCGTGCAGCAGTGCGGGCGCCGACATATCCTAACGCTGCGCCTCAGCCCGCTTGGCGTCGACGAAGGCGGCCAGCGCGTCGATGCTTTCGAAATGCGTGAGTTCGAACGCGTCGTCCTCGATCTCGAAGCCGAACCGGTCGCTGAGCTCCATCATCAGATCGAGCACGCCGATGGAATCGAGGGCATCGCTGGTGACGAGGGACGTCTCGCCCGTGATGGCCCCTGGCGCGAGGCCGGGGTTGCGGCCAACGATGAAGGCGAAAATCGCCTCTCGCGCGGCGGCATGGGTGTCGACCACATTTGTCTCGACCACGTTCCAGCCTCCCCATCGGTCATTCCGCCGACCGTCGCCGCCCATAGCGAGGTCGACAGGGCAAGTCCATGAGTCACGCGGACGTGCTCCGAGCCGGCAAGTCATCCAGCATACGAGAGGAATGGGGCCGCGCCGGGTTTCCGGATACGGAGGCGAGACATCACAGGGTGATGGTCTCGGTAGCACCGAATTGGTGATTGCGAAGTTTCTGGATGAAAACTAGTCTATCCGTGCGAATATTGATTATCGGGTCGATTCTTCGGTCGTGAATATCGGATTGTCGTCCCTTTGCATTTGGGCGGAGATTGTCATGACGCATGATACGATCCGGCGAGCGACCGCTGAATTTTTTGGAACATTCTGGCTGACTTTCGGTGGCTGCGGCGCAGCCGTCGTTTCAGCGGCCTATCCCGAATTAGGGATCGGATTTCTCGGGGTGGCCTTCGCCTTCGGGCTGACTGTCCTGACGATGGCCTACGCCGTCGGGCACATTTCGGGCGGCCATTTCAATCCCGCCGTCACCGTCGGCCTGTGGTCAGCCGGCCGTTGCGCCGACCACCACGTGATTCCCTACATCGTGGCGCAGGTCGTCGGAGCCGTGTTCGGTGCCGGCGTGCTCTACCTCATCGCCTCCGGCAAGGCTGGATGGGTGCCCGGCGGCTTTGCCTCGAATGGCTACGGCGACCTCAGCCCAGGCAAGTATGGATTGCTCTCCTGCTTCCTCGTGGAGGTTCTCGCGACCTTCTTCTTCCTGTTCATCATCATCGGGACGACATCGAAGGGCGCCGCCACCGGATTTGCCGGTATTCCCATCGGCTTTGCCCTGGTGCTGATCCACCTCATCTCGATCCCGATCACCAACACCTCCGTCAATCCTGCGCGTAGCACCGGTCCGGCCCTGTTCGCGGGGGCCGAGGCGATGGGCCAGCTTTGGCTGTTCTGGCTGGCACCGGTGCTCGGTGCCGTGATGGCCGGGGCCATGGCGCGCTGGCTCTACGAGCCGGACACGATCATCGAGACGACGATCGTCGAGAAGCGGACTCCGGCGTAGGAATCGACGGAACCCATTCCGTCTCGCGACCTCATCCTGAGGGACCGACGAGGCCTCCATGACACGCGGCGTTCCTTGAAGGCCTCGACGCTCGGCGTTCCCCGGCGGCCTCCGTCGAGGCGCTCGCTTCGCTGTGGCACCTAGGGATCGCGCGGGACAATGCTCGAAATCAGGCCGTTTCGGTTTCCGGCTCGCCCGCCGATTCCGGCATCGCTTCGCCGTCCGGGATCACATCCACCTCGACCTTGAGCTTCTGCGGGCCGGAAGAGGAGACGATGCCGTCGATGGGCGAGACGTCGGTGTAGTCGCGGCCCCGCGCCACCACGATGTGGTCGTCGCAGGCGCCGATATTGTTGGTGGGATCGAGGCCGATCCAGCCATCCCCGCACCAGACCGAGACCCAGGCATGGCTGGCATCGGCGCCGCGCAGGCGCGGCCGGCCGGCGGGGGGGATCGTGCGGATGTAGCCGCTGACATAGGCCGCCGGCAGGCCGAGCCCGCGCAGGCCGGCGATCATGATATGCGCGAAATCCTGGCACACCCCGGCCTTGAGGGCGAAGGCCTTGGCGAGGGGCGTGTGAACCGTTGTGGCCTTCGCGTCGAATTTGAAGTCCGCACGCATGCGCCGCATCAGGTCGACGGCTCCGCCATATGCGCTACGACCGGGTGTGAAACTCGCCCGCGCATAGTCGGTCACGTCCGGGTCGAGGGGAACCCTGACGCTCGGGAACACGAAATGCACGGGGGCGTCGGGCGCCATCGACCGCCCGGAAATCGCTGCGTCGCGCACCGATTCCCATGCCATGCCGGATTCGGGCGGCGGCAGCGGCGGACGCTCCACCTTGACCCGCGACAGGGCTTCGACCCGCAACTCGTTATGCGGCGTGTCGATCAGGAAGGTCACCACGTCGAGGCCGAAATAGTCGCGCCGCACCGTGCGGGTTTGCGGAGCCGGCGAAATCGTCAACTCACTGGACAGGACACTCTGCCCCTCCCCGTCCCGCGGCTGAAGCCGCAGGGAGCAGCGGGCGTAACGGACGGGCTTGCCGTAGCGGTAGGTGGTGAGGTGGCGCAGCGTATAGATCACGCGAGCCCCACGAGCTTCTCCGGACGCATGGCGTGCGGGCCGTTGGGGAAGTAGCGGGTGACGATCGCGTCGGCGAGGCCCTCGAAGGCGTTCTCCAGGCGCGTCAGGGCGGCGCCGTCGAGTTCCGATGCTTCGCCGGTGGTGAATTCGGCGGCCAGCTTGAGAGCGAGGCGCTGGTGCGTCTCCGGTAGGCCGTCGACGCGCAACACCGGCAGGTCGGCGAGATGCCGGCAGATCGCTTCCACCTGGAACGCGACGGAGCGCGGGTTGAACGGGTCGAGGAGCACCATGTCGCGTACTGGGTCGATCGCCACGCCCTGCATGTAGCGCGCGCCGAACGAGACGTGCGAGTCGCACAGGGACAGCATGACCCCGAGATCCTCGGCTGTCGCCTCGTCCCCGGCGAAACTGGCGGCGAAGGAGCAGGTGTTGATCGCCCGCTCGATCCGGCGTCCGAGATCGACGAAGTGCCAGCCGGCGGTCCGGTTCATGTTCTCCTGGGCGAGACCGGCCAGGGCGGCGATGTGGCTGAGGGCACGCTCCGCCAGGCCGAGGAGCTCGGCTTCGGCCAGTTCCTTCGCCTCGTCGAGTTCCAGGAGATCCTTCAGGTCGGCGAGCACGCGCCATGCCTCGCTGGAGAGCCTTTCGCGTAGGGAGGCCGCGTTATGGCGTGCCGACACGCTGTGCGAGAGGGCCGAGCCGTAGGTGAGGCGTCCGCTTAGGGCTTCCTGCGCGAGCTTGGCCGTCGGCAGGTCGGGCGCTTCGATGGCGCCCCATTCGTCGAGCAGGGCGCGGATCCGCAGGGCCGTCGGCGCCGTCTCGTCGCCCGCCATGTCGGCGATCACCGCGTTCCCGACGCTGCCGAGATGGGCGATGACGAGGCGGATCACCGCCTCCGCCCGCTCGACGTAGCGGCCGAACCAGAACAGGTTGTCGGCCGCGCGAGACGGCAGGTGCCCGGCGATGCGGCGAACCCTGGGCGCGCCCGGATGCATCAGCGAGACCGGTTCGACCGGACGGTCCGAGAGGACCCAGACATCCGCCGATTTGATCCCGGCCCGCATCTCGATCGGGTTCACGTCGGGCCGCTCCGAGATGCGGCAGAAGCCGCCCGGCATCACGCGCCAGCCGTCCGGCGTCGCCGCCGCGAAGACCCGCAGGACGAAGGGACGGGGCACGAGGCGCATCCCGTCCTCTCGACGCTCCCAGCCCGGCATGGTCGAAAGCGGCGCCTGTTCCTGGGCGATGTAGTCGAAGGGCCTGTCGCGCAGGGCCGCCACCACGCGCTCGCGCTCGGCGACGATCGCGTGCGGTCCGAGGATGGCGTCGCGACCCATCCCCTTGGTCGGCGTCGCCACCGGCCGGAGGTTGAGGTGTTCGAGGTTGTCGCGGACATGCGCGAGCGCGTCGGGATCGCCGCACCACCAACTCTTCAGCCCTTCGAGGCTGAGATCGGTGCCGAGGAAGTAGCGGGCGATGCGCGGCAGGTAGGCGCCCAGCGCACCCGATTCGAGGATGCCGGACCCCGGCATGTTGCCGACGACGAGACTGCCGTTGCGCAGAGCCTCCAGTACTCCGGAGATGCCGAGGCGCGAGGCCGGGTTCAGTTCGAGCGGGTCGACATAGTCGGAATCGATGCGCCGCCACAGCACGTCGGTGCGCTTCAGCCCGGAGACGGTGCGCACGTGGAGCGCGCCGTCCTGCATCACGAGGTCGTCACCCTCCACCAGCAGCAGGCCGAGATAGCGCGCGAGCGCCGCCTGCTCGACATAGGTGGAGCTCAACGGCCCGGAGGTGAGAAGGCCGATGCGCGGGTCGCTCCGCTGCGCGCCCATGACCAGCCCGTCGCGAAACGCCTGGAAGAACGGGGCGAGGCGCTCGACATGGAGGTCGGCATAGAGGTCCGGGAAGGCGCGGGTGAGCACCATCCGGTTCTCCAGCGCGTAGCCGGGACCGGAGGGAGCCTGCGTCCTGTCGGCGAGGACACGCCAGCGCCCGTCCGGCCCCCGGCCGATATCGGCGGCGTAGAGTTTGAGCCAGCGCCCGCCGGGCGGCTTCACCCCTGAGAGCGGTCGCAGGAATTCCGGGCTGCCGGCCACGAGGGCAGCCGGCAGCACGCCCTCCGACACCATCCGGCCGGGGCCGTAGATGTCGGAGATGATGGTTTCCATCAGCTCCGCGCGCTGGACGATGCCGGTGCTGAGGGCGCGCCATTCGGCGCTCTCGATCACGAGAGGGAGGGAACTCAGTGGCCAGGCATGCTCGCGCTGGTCGCCGTAGATCCGGTAGGAGATCCCGGTATCGCGGATATGCCGCTCCGCCGAGGCGAAGCGGGTGGTGATCTCGGTTCCGCTCAGGGTCCCGAGCCGGTCCAGCAGGCGGGGCCAGGCACCGAGATGCGCGCCTCCCGCCCCCACGAACTCGTCCGGGATACCGGGCCGAGGCTGGTAGTCCGAGGTCCAGCGCGCAAGACGCTTCGCCCGTCCTCCGGCTTGCGCCTCGGCCATATCCGTCATCTGGGTGCGGGTGTCCTGAGGTCGAGCGTGAGCGGGTACTCGCGGCTGATCTCCTCGACCGGCATCTCGACCTTGCCGGGCGTGTGGCCATGGGCCTGGAAGCGTGCGAGCCGCCGGCCCTCGGCCTCGTAGGTGTTCACCGGGAAGGTCTCGTAGTTTCGGCCGCCGGGATGGCTGACATGGTAGCGGCAGCCGCCGATCGAGCGTCCGCTCCACGCATCGAGGATGTCGATGGTGAGGGGCGAATGCGCCGGGATCGTCGGGTGCATCGAGGAGGCCGGCTGCCACGCCTTGAAGCGCAGGCCCGCCACCGCTTCGCCCACCGTGCCGGTGCCGGTCATCGGAAGGCGCCGGCCGTTGCAGCTGATGATGTGGCGGCCGGGGACGAAGCCTTCGACCTTGACCTGCAGACGCTCCACCGAGCTGTCCACGTACCGCACCGTTCCACCGATCGACCCCTCTTCGCCCAGCACGTGCCAGGGCTCCAATGCCTGCCGCAGTTCCAGCTTGACGCCGCCCTGTTCCACCGTCCCGAAGACCGGGAAGCGGAACTCGTACTGAGCCTGGAACGCCGCCGGGTCGAAGTCGTAACCGGCTTGGCGGAGGTCTTCCAGCACGCCGAGGAAATCCGTCCAAAGGAAGTGGGGCAGCATGAAGCGATCGTGCAGGCCCGTGCCCCAACGGACACAGCCGCCTTCCTGCGGTTCGCGCCAGGCCCAGGCGACGATGGCCCGCAGCAGCAATTGCTGGGCGAGGCTCATGCGCGGGTCCGGCGGCATCTCGAAGGAGCGGAACTCCAGGAGGCCGAGGCGACCGGTGGGGCCGTCCGGGGAGTAGAGCTTGTCGATGCAGATCTCGGAACGGTGGGTATTGCCGGTGACGTCCACGAGGATGTTGCGGAAGATCCGGTCCACGAGCCAGCGCGGGATGTTGGGCTCGTCGGGTTTCGGCACCTGCGCAAGGGCGATCTCGAGTTCGTAGAGCCCGTCGTGCCGGGCCTCGTCCATGCGCGGGGCCTGGCTCGTCGGGCCGATATAGAGCCCGGCGAACAGGTAGGAGAGCGAGGGGTGGCGCTGCCAGTAGAGCACGAGGCTCTTCAGCAGGTCGGGCCGGCGCAGGAACGGAGAATCCGCCGGGGTGGCACCGCCGAGCACCACGTGGTTGCCGCCGCCGGTGCCGGTATGGCGGCCGTCGGTCATGAATTTCTGTGCGCCGAGGCGGATCTGGCGGGCATCCTCGTAGAGCTCGCTCGTGATGGTGACGGCCTCGCGCCACGAGGTCGCGGGATGCACGTTGACCTCGATCACGCCCGGATCGGGGGTGACCTTGATGACGTTGAGGCGCGGATCGAACGGCGGCTCGTAGCCCTCGATATGCAGGGGCTGCTTCAGTTCGGCGGCGACGGCCTCGAGATGACCGATGAGTTCGAGATACTCGTCCACACGCTGCAGCGGCGGCATGAACACCCGCAGAACCCCATCCCGGGGCTCGACCGCCAGGGCGGTGCGCACGGCGACGCCGGTGACGCCCGATCCGTTCTCGGTCTTCGTGCCGGGATGACCTTCGGGGAGCACGCCCCGCTCCTCCAGCGGATCCTGTGGCTGATAATAGGGGTAATGCTCCGGCGGCACGAAGGGCAGCGAGCTCAGGGGCAGGCGATATCCGACCGGCGAATCACCCGGTGTCAGGAAGGCGTGGGTACGGCGGAACTCCCAGGGCTCCGAGATCCAGCGACGGTCGTCGGGATCGTCCTTACCCATGGGCAGGCTCGCCAGGGGAAGAGCATAGCCGGCGGCCTCGCCGAGGCCGCGCTCGAACACCCGCGCGATACGGGCATTGGTCTCGGGGTTCGGAAACTTGGCGTCGGAGGTGGTGACGTTGATCGGCAGCTCCTCCCGCTTCTCCTCCCAATAGATCGGGTCTTCGAAGGCGGGGAACACGTAGGTTTCGAGGCCGAGGCGCTTGGCGACGCCGTCGATCAGCGCCTTCGCCTTGCTGGAGGTGGCGTCACGCGGGCCGTCCTCCTTGGCGACGAGGTCGGGATTGCTCCAGATCGGCTTGCCGTCCCGGCGCCAGTACAGGGCGAAGGCCCAGCGCGGCAGGCTCTCGCCCGGATACCATTTGCCCTGGCCGTAATGCAGCATGCCGCCCGGTCCGAAGCGGGTGCGCAGGCGCCGGATCAGCTTGTCGGCGAGGCCGCGCTTGGTCGGCCCCACGGCGGCGGCGTTCCACTCCGCCGATTCGAAATCGTCGATGGAGACGAAGGTCGGCTCGCCGCCCATGGTCAGGCGCACGTCCTGTTCGGCGAGATCGAGGTCGATCCGCTCGCCCAGCGCATCCATCTTGGCCCAGACCTCCTCGGAGAAGGGCTTCGTGATGCGCGGGGCTTCCGCCACGCGAGTCACCGTCATCTCGAAGCCGAACTCCACCTCGGCGGGTTCGGCGAGGCCGGAAATCGGCGCGGCGGATTGATAATGCGGGGTGGCGGCAAGGGGGATATGGCCCTCGCCGCAGAGGAGGCCCGACGTGGCGTCGAGGCCGATCCAGCCGGCACCCGGCAGGTAGACCTCGGCCCAGGCATGAAGATCGGTGAAGTCCGTGCTGGTGCCCGCCGGCCCGTCGACGGCGGTGGTGTCGGGAACGAGCTGGATCAGGTAGCCGGAGACGAAGCGCGCGGCGAGGCCGATGCGGCGCAGCACCTGGACCAGGAGCCAAGCGGAATCGCGGCAGGAGCCGCTCTTCAGTGTCAGCGTCTCGGACGGTGTCTGGACACCGGGCTCCATGCGGACGCCGTAGGTGATCTCGGAAGCGATCATGGCGTTGAGGGCCACGAGGAAGAGCACGGTGTTGGGCTGTTCCGGCAGCCGCTCGAGCAGGGCGTCGATCTCGGGGCCCACCGCGTCGTCGGTGACGAGATAAGGCTTCAGCTCCGCGGTCAGGTCGCTCTCGTAAGCGAAGGGGCGGGTCTGGGCATAATCCTCGACGAAGAAATCGAACGGGTTGATGACCGCCATCTCGGCGGTCAAATCGACCTCGATCTTCAATTCGGTGGTCCGCTCGGGGAAGACCAGACGGGCGAGCCAGTTCCCGTTCGGGTCCTGCTGCCAGTTGATGAAGTGGTTCTCCGGCAGGATCTTGAGGGAATAGGCCGGCACGGTCGAGCGCGTATGCGGCGCGGGGCGCAGGCGGATCACCTGCGGTCCGAGCTGGATCGGCCGATCGTACTTGTAGTGAGTGACGTGGTGCAGAGCGGCTTTAATGGACACGGGGACTCCCGCTGGTTCGGACGTGAGACCGGGCGCGCGGCGGACGCGCGGCGGTGGCGGGAAACCGGAGCGCATCACCGAAGCGCCCCACGGTTGTCATCGGCGTTTTGAGGCCGAATGACCATAGGCTGTGATCGCCGCCGACGGCAGTCGAAATCGGTGCTAGTCTACAGCGGCGTTGCCCTACCGGGCGATGGGAGGTGACGACGTTCATCACGTGAGCAGATTGGCCCTGGCAGTTCAGACAGACGGCATGGCGACGCTGCCCGCCGTCGAGCAGAAAGCAAATTCCGTGCATCGTGACGCGGGGCTTCGCCGCGAAGCGTTCCCTCACGCATATGCCGGCGCCCAGAGTGCGGGCCCGGCCGGCCCATGAAGATCTTTCAGTGCCAGGCTTGCAACCAGCCGGCGAGTTTCGAGAGTACGGAATGCGAGAGCTGTCAGCGGCGGCTCGGCTATGTCTGCGGCACCCACGAGATTTCCGCCCTGGAGCCCTCCGGGACGGTCTGGCACGCCTATGCCGATCCGGGCCGGAAGTACCGCTTCTGTGCAAATGCCGAGTTCAGCGCCTGCAATTGGCTGCTGCCCGATGACAGTCCAGACCGGTACTGTACTTGCTGTCGGCACAACAGGGTGGTGCCGGACCTGGCCCTTGCCTGGAATCTGACGCGCTGGCGCCAGATCGAGGCCGCCAAGCACCGGTTGTTCTACTCGCTGCTTCGCCTCGACCTGCCCCTGATGACACGGGACGAGAACCCCGCCACCGGTCTGGCCTTCGACTTCCTCGTCGACCCCGCCGAGAGTTACAGCGTCGGCCCCCCCGTGCTCACCGGGCATCGCAGCGGCCTCATCACCCTGAACATCGCCGAGGCGGACGATGTCGAGCGCGAACGGCGCAGGATGCTGTTCGGGGAGTATTACCGCACGCTCCTTGGCCATTTCCGCCACGAGATCGGGCATTATTTCTGGAACGTCCTGATCCGCTACGATCAGAGCATCTGGTCGTTCCGTGACCTGTTCGGCGACGAGCGTGCCAGCTACGGCATGGCCCTGCAGCGTTACTATGCCCAAGGCGCGCCGGCGGACTGGCAGGAATCCTACGTCAGCGCCTATGCCACCAGCCACCCATGGGAGGATTTCGCCGAGACCTGGGCGCATTACCTCCACATCGTCGACACGGTGGAGACGGCGAGCACGTTCGAACTGCACGTGCGGCCTCGCCTGCGCAACGGCGCGCCGGACCCCGTCGTGATCGATTTCGATCCGTATCAGTCGCCAGACCTCGATCGCCTGATCTCGGCCTGGTTGCCGCTGACCTATGCGGTGAATTCCTTGAGCCGCAGCATGGGGCAGCCGGCGCTCTATCCCTTCAAGCTGACACCGGCCGTCATCGCCAAGCTCGCCTTCATCCACGACCGGATCGAAACCGTTCGCTCGGTCACGGGCGATCATCTCGATTCGGATATTCTGAAGGCGGTGATCACCGGCCTGCGCCAGCGCGTGGCACCGCCGAACGTCTGAGCTGCGAGCCGAACCCTAGGGCCGGTTCAGGGCTCACATTCCCTGTTCCGGCTCCGGTTTGGGAAGCCGACGCGGGCGCCCGTCATCGTCGATGGCGACGAAGGTGAAGGTCGCCTCGGTGACCTTCTCGCGCAGCTTGGTGCGGAAGCGGCGCGCCCAGGCTTCGACCTGGATCTTCATGGACGTGCGGCCGACACTCTCTACTCGGGTGTAGACGCAGAGCACATCGCCCACCCGTACCGGACGAATGAAGGTCATCGCGTCGACCGCCACCGTGACCACGCGGCCTTGGGCCTGGTCGACACCGGCAATTCCGCCGGCCTGGTCCATCTGCGACATCACCCAGCCGCCGAAGATGTCGCCATTGGCGTTGGTGTCGGCCGGCATGGCGATGGTGCGCACCGTGAGGTCGCCGCGCGGGTCGCTGGTCTCGCCCATTCCGGTCTCCACCCATCCTCGTTGCGCCGCCTTCGTTCGTCCGAGACGTCGCTTGGTCTCCTGCATCGGCCGACAAGGGGCATCAGGTCAAGAAAAAGCCCGGCCGTCCCTAGTGGGACGACCGGGCCTCGAAACCGACCGGCGTGACCGACTTAGTAGTAGAAGCGACGCGGGCCGTAGAACCGGCGCGGACCGTAAAACGGCCGGCGGTAGAACGGACGCGGCGCGAAGTACGGCCGACGGTAATACGGACGGGCGTAGTAAGGACGACCGTAGAACGGGCGACGGTAATACGGCCGGCGATAGTAGTACTGCGCCTTCTCGGCGACGGCCGGTGCGGCCTCGCTCTGAAGGGCCGAGACCGGGCCGATGGGCGCGGCCGAGGCGCCCTGGGGGGCCAGGGCGGCGAAGCCCAGGGCCAGCAAGGCGGCCAGAAGGAGTTTTCTCAACACGTTCATGACTCCTCGAGTGATCGAACGACGGTGATGATACGACGGCATGCGAAGGAATGCATGCTTGGCCGTCAGCCGAACGCACAGAATCGGCAAACCGTTTCATGCCCTCCGTCGGCAAGCTTAACGGCAACCTTCCCGGGAACGGCCTTCGCGGGCGGGGTCTCCGCGTCGGTGGCTTTGCGTGGACGGGTCAGGCGATCTTCAACGTCATGTCGACGATGCTGGCATCGGCCGAACCCTTCACCAGGGTGATGCCATGCTCGCAATCTTCCCTGCGGGCATAGCCCTCGGCCGAATCGGCGATGACGTTCCCGTTCGTGACTCGGAGGCGCCAGCGCCAGTCGCCACTCGAATCCCGGTACAGTTCGAAACGCATGCCCATGCCTCCCTCGCGGAGATGCCCGCCAGAGGCTGAGATGGCGCGGGATCGTCCGTAAGCAATATCCGTCCCGGCCTTGGGCTCAAACGAAAACGCCGCCCCGGACGGTCCGGGGCGGCGTCGTGTCGAGCGAACTCGCCCGTCTGGGATCGATTCGGATCAGGAACGCGGGAAGCGGTCGAGCCAGCCGATGGCGCGACCTTCGCCGGCGGCATTGCCGCCGCCGCCGCCGCCGCCGCTGCGCGGGCGTTCACCCTGGCGCGGAGCGCGGGTGTCACCGCGCTGGTCGAGACGGGGGCCACGGCCCTGCCCTTCCGCCGGACGATCGCCGCGGCCTTCCTGCGGACGGCCGGAACGGGCCGGACCGCCGGGCTGGCCGCCACGGCTCTCGCCGCCGCGACCGCCGCCGGGACGACCGCCGAAGCCGGGGCGTCCGCCGCCTGGACGCTGACCCTGGCGCTGGCCGGGACGCTGGCCCTGGGGCGCCGGACGACGCTCCTCGGCCTGCGCGGCTTCAGCCGCTTCCTGGCGGGTCGGCGGGTTGAAGCCCTCGGGGAAGGCGCCGACGGGAATTTTCTGGCGCGTGGTACGCTCGATATCCCGAAGGTAGGCCTTCTCCTCGTCGTTGCAGAACGAGATGGCGAGCCCGTTCGCACCGGCGCGCGCGGTGCGGCCGATGCGGTGGACGTAGCTCTCGGGGACGTTGGGGAGATCGTAGTTGATGACGTGGCTCACCGCCTCGACGTCGATGCCGCGGGCGGCGATGTCGGTGGCCACCAGAACGCGGCAGGACCCGTCCTTGAACGCGGCGAGAGCACGCTCGCGCTGCGGCTGGGACTTGTTGCCGTGAATGGCCGAGGCGTTGATCCCGACCTTCTCCAGGCCGCGCACGACCCGGTCTGCGCCGTGCTTGGTGCGGGTGAAGACCAGGACGCGTTCGATGGCGGGGTCGCGCAGGATGTGGTTCAGCAGGGCCTGCTTCGCACCGGTATGGGCGAAGATGACCTCCTGCGTCACACGCTCGGCCGTCGTCGCCACGGGAGTCACGGCCACCTGGACCGGGTCACGCAGGTACTGGTCGGCGAGGCCCGCGATGTTCTTCGGCATGGTCGCCGAGAAGAACAGGCTCTGGCGCTCCTTCGGCAGCATCTTCACGATGCGCTTGAGGGCGTGGATGAAGCCGAGGTCGAGCATCTGGTCGGCCTCGTCGAGGACGAGGATCTCGACGGCTTCGAGGGTCAGCGAGCGACGCTCGATGAGATCCATGAGGCGGCCCGGCGTGGCGACGAGGATGTCGACGCCGTTGGCGAGCGCCTTCTCCTGGCGGGAGATGGTGACGCCGCCGAACACCACGGTGTTGGTGAAGGACAGGTGCTTGCCGTAATCCGAGAAGCTCTCGGCGATCTGGTTGGCGAGTTCGCGGGTGGGCGAGAGCACCAGCACGCGGCAGCCGCGGCGGATGGCCTTCCGCGGGTTCTGGGCGAGGCGGTGCAGGATCGGCAGCGCGAAGGCCGCAGTCTTGCCGGTGCCGGTCTGGGCGATGCCGCAGAGGTCGCGGCCTTCCATGGCGGGGCGCAGGGCCTGCGCCTGGATCGGGGTCGGAGTCTTGTAGCCGGCCTCATCCAGGGCGCGCAGCACGGGCTGAGCGAGGCCGAAATCGGTAAATTGGGTCAAGGGTAGACTTTCAGGCAGCGGGACCGGCCGGACGCCATCGGATAGGATGGCCGTCTTAATCTAAGGGACTGGTCCGTTGAGCTGGAGGTCGCCCGCGTGATGGGGCGATCCGGGTGCATGCACGTTTGAAGAGAGGGGCTCAGGTCGCTTGGGTCGCGCTGACGCGCAATCGGCGATCCGTCACGCAGCCCTCTCAAGCGAACCTGTCACGGCCGCTGACGCTGCAACTGCGATATGCGCTTTCGCGCCTGCGAAGTCAATCTCGGCCTTGAGCCATACGCTGAGCGCCTGGACGTGCGGCCTTACCAGCCGAAACGCGCCATCTGGGCGAGCTTGGCCTGGACCGCTTTCTCGTCACGGCCGAGGGAGGCGAGGGTCTGGGACAGGCCGTAGCAGGTGCCGCAGAACGGGAGCTGGACGAGGGGTATCGTCTCGGCCCGGAAGCGGGATACGGAGCCGATCAGGCAGGCGATGACCGCCTCGTCCTCCGGGCCGCCGACGCAATCTCCGCGTGGGCTGCCGAACAGGGCACGATTCGGCCAGGCCAGGGCGATGGTGGTGCCGCCGCGCCGGTCCGGTGCGGGCGGCAATGTGTAGCTCCGTACGAACAGCCCCGCGAACAGAAGCATCAGAACGAGGCCCGCGAGGACGCGCATGGTCAGGCGGTCTCGTCGAAACGCGTGCGGTGGAAGACCTCTGTCCCCGCCCCGTCGATGACCCGTACCGCCTCGGCCGGTCCGCCCGAGCGCTGCGGTGCCCGTGCCCGTGCGAACAGCAGGAGCGCGCGCTCCGTGGCGCTCTCGGGCCCGCTCGCGCGGATCGACAGGCGCTGGCGCACGCGATCCTCTCCCTCGTCCTCGGAGCCGAGAATCTCGATGTGGAACGTCTCGCGGGGACTCACGATTCTGTCCGCTCCGGAAGGGGTTCGTGGCTGCGGCTCGTCATGCGGTGAGCTTTCGCCTCAACGCACCGACTGTGCAAGCCGGGGGCGGATGTGGTTGAGTGGCGCTGACCCTCACCACGGACCGAGAAAACATGACGCCTTCGCACTTCGTCACGACCGACTGGCTCAAGGAGCGTCTCGGCGCGCCGGGCATCATCGTGCTGGATGCGTCATGGTATCTTCCCGCCCAAGGCAGGAACGCCGAGGCCGAGTACCAGGCCGCGCACATACCCGGCGCGATCCGCTTCGATATCGATGCCATGAGTGACGAGACGTCGCCGCTGCCGCACATGCTGCCCCGCCCGGAGGTCTTCTCCTCGCGCATGCGCGAGCTCGGCATCGGCGACGGCATGCACATCATCGTCTATGACGGAATGGGTCTGTTCTCCGCACCCCGGGTCTGGTGGATGCTGCGCACCTTCGGCGTGCGCGACGTCCAGATCCTGGAAGGCGGTTTCCCGGCCTGGCTCGCCTCCGGCGGCAAGACCGAGGATGGCGACGGCCCCCGGCGCGACCGGCGCCATTTCTCGGCGCGACTGGACCATGGCGCCGTGGCCGATGCCGGCGATGTCGCGCGCGCCCTGGAGAGCGGTTCGGCGCAGGTCGTGGATGCCCGTTCCGCCCCGCGCTTCCGTGGCGAGGAGGCCGAGCCACGCCCCGGCGTACGTCCCGGCCACATGCCGGGCGCCCGCAACGTCCATTATTCCGCGCTCCAGGCGGACGGCCGGCTGAAGGACGCCGATTCCCTGCGCGCGGTCTTCGCCGAGGCCGGGGTCGATCCGGCAAAGCCGGTCATCACCACCTGCGGTTCAGGCGTCACGGCGGCCATCGTCTCGCTCGCCCTGGAGACGCTGGGCCACCCGCCCCGTGCGCTGTACGACGGGTCCTGGTCCGAATGGGGCGTCGATCCCGCGCGTCCGGTCGCTACAGGGCCGGCCTGAGGGTTCCGCGCGGGACCCCCTTCCATTGGCCGACCTCCCGAGCCTCGACACCGTCCCACACGCTATTGTTCCGGTGCGCCAGCGCTCGGAGGGGCGCGTCGCCGTGCGCGTCGTCCGCCACGGGGCGGGCACGCATATCGCCGATCTTTCGGAGGCCGGGCCGTTGCGCCTGCGCCTGCCGCGCCATGGCGAGGGTGTCTGCGAGGCGGTGCTGCTCAACACGGCCGGCGGTATCGCCTGCGGCGACGGTTTCCGGGTCGAGGCGACGGTCGATGCCGGTGCGCATCTCGTGCTCACGACGACGGCCGCCGAGAAGATCTATAAGTCCGACGGTCTCTCGAGCCGCGTGACGACGACCGCGACCCTGGCCGAGGGCGCGGGTCTCGACTGGCTGCCGCAGGAGACGATCCTGTTCGACCGCGCGCGGCTGGAGCGACGGTTCGAAGTGGACCTTGCGCCGGAGGCACGGCTGCTCGCTTTCGAGGCGGTGGTCTTCGGGCGAACGGCGCGCCATGAGCGTATGGAAACGGGCCTGTTTCGGGATGCATGGCGCATCCGCCGCGCGGGGCGTCTGACCTACGCGGATTCCGTCGCCTTCGACGGGCCGATCACCGCCCTTCTGGAGCGGACGGCTTTCGGCGGCGGCGCCCGCGCCATGGCGACTCTGCTCGATGTTTCGGCAGACGCGGAATCCCGCCTGGAGCCGCTTCGTGCCCATCTCGACAGTCTGGGACCGACAGGGGTGGATGTGGCGGCAAGTGCCTGGAACGGGCACCTCGTTGCCCGTTTCTTGAGCGCCGACCCCGATGCCCTGCGGGCGACGGCCGCCCGTATCCTGGTGGGCTACCGTGGCGCGCCGATGCCCCGGGTCTGGCAGAGCTGAGGCCCCTCGTCAGGGGGCCTTCTCTCCCTGGAACGGATGGATCGGCGGAATCAGCGCCGCCGCGAGTTCCAGCCGCCCGGAGATGACGCCGCGCTCGGTGATCATCGTGTCGGCGATGGTCTGCAGCGTCGCCGCCGGCCCCTGCACCAGCACCACTTCCAGGGTCTGGTTGTTCATCAGATGGACGTGGAGAGAGGAAATGACCTCAGCGATGTAGCGCCGCTGCAGATCGGCCAAACGCTGCTGCACGCCCGGCGCGAGATGGTCGTAGAACAGTGTGATCGTGCCCACCATCACCCGGTCGCCGACCTTGTGGCGGTGCTCCACGAGCGAGCGGTGAAGAATCGTCGCCACGGCCTGTGAGCGGCTGGCGAAGCCACGCTCCCCCACCATGGTGTCGAGCTCGCAGAGCAGATCCTCGGAAAGCGACAGGCTGATCCGGCTCACCGGCTTGCGCCGGCCGCCAACTCCCTCCTCCGGGTTCGTGCCGTCCTCGGGGGGCGCTTCCGTCGCTTCGCTACCCACCATGTCGCCTTCCTCCTGCATGCCGGACTGGTCCTGGCACGTGTTTTGTATGGCAATCAGCCGATCGGTATTACGATTTCCAGCGATCGTACTACGCGGTTCGGAGAATGCAGATGCACCTTTCCACGATCCTGACCGCCGGACGCAAGGCCGTCACGGGCTGCGCCCTTGCCCTGGGCCTCCTCACGGCCTCCGCCTCCATCCCGGTGGCGCATGCCGCCGAGCCCCTGCGTATCGGCTACAGCGACTGGCCCGGCTGGGTCGCCTGGCAGGTCGCCATCGAGAAGGGCTGGCTGAAGGAGGCCGGGGTCGACGCGAAGTTCGAGTGGTTCGATTACTCGGCCTCCATGGACGCGTTCTCCGCCGGCAAGCTCGACGCCGTCACCTGCACCAACGGCGATGCCCTGGTGATGGGCGGTAACGGCGCCAAGAACGTCATGATCATGCTCACCGATTACTCCAACGGCAACGACATGATCGTCGGCAAGCCCGGCGTGAAGGCACTGGCCGACCTCAAGGGCAAGAAGGTCGGCCTCGAAGTCGGCCTCGTGGAGCATCTCCTCCTCATCAACGGCCTGACCAAGCTCGGCCTCAAGGAGGCGGACGTCACCCTGGTCAACGCCAAGACCAATGAGACTCCGCAGGTGCTCGCCTCCGGCGACGTCTCGGCCATCGGCGCGTGGCAGCCCGTCGCCGGACAGGCGATGAAGGGCGCAGCCGGCGCCAAGCCGCTCTACACCTCCGCCGACGAGCCGGGCCTGATCTACGACGTGGTCACCGTCTCGCCCGCCAGCCTGTCGGGCCGTCGGGCCGAGTGGATCAAGTTCGTCGGCGTCTGGAACAAGGTCGTCGCCTATATCCAGGACCCGAAGACGCAGGGCGATGCGGTGGCGATCATGGCGGCCAAGGTCGGCATCGACGCGCCTACCTTCACCCGCTTCCTCAAGGGCACCAAGCTCCTCACCCTCACCGAGGGCGCCAAGGTGATGAAGGATGCCGACGGGTTCGGCTCCCTCTACGGCTCGAGCCGCTACGCCGACGCCTTCAACGTCAAGTACGAGGTCTACAAGACCGCCCAGGACGTGAAGAGCTACATCGACCCCGCGCTGACCGACGGCAAATGAGCGCGGAGATGCGCCAGGGCTTGGAGCGCACTTCCCCTCCCCCTTGTGGGGAGGGGACAGGGGTGGGGGTGGCTCCGCCAGCCTCGGCCGCGGTGGGTCACCCGACCACCCCCACCTCCAACTCCTCCCCACAAGGGGGAGGAGGGGCCCGCGTCTCGTCTCCCTTGTCCCCCCGCCGCCGCTCCTGGGTCGGCGTCGCCCGGCCGCTCTCGCCGCGCCGCCGGACGAGCCTCGCAATCCTGTCGTTCCTGATCCCGCTCCTCGCCTGGGCGGCGGTCTCCTACGTGCCGTTCCTGTGGCATCCCCTGGTGGAGGTGACCGAGCCCGGCGACATTGCCTGGATGGAGCCGGGGATGCGCGTGCCGAAGGCCGCCTTCGCGGAGGAGGTCGCCTCGGCCAAGGCCGCCGGCACCGCCGAGCCGGCGGGCAGGCCCGCCAACCCGGTCTACCTTCCCGCCCCGCACGAAGTGGCCACCGCGTTCTGGACCTCGCTGACGGCCCAGCCGACCCAGCGCGACGCCATCCGCCTGCCCCTGAGCCTGTGGCACTCGATCCAGATCATCGCCTTCGGCTTCCTGCTGTCGTCGCTGATCGGTGTTCCCCTCGGAATCCTCTGCGGCGCCCAGCCGACCCTGGCGCGCCTCACCGAGCCGGTCATCGAGTTCGTGCGCTACATGCCGGCTCCCGCCTTCGGGGCGCTGATGGTGGCGATCCTCGGCATCTATGACGGGCCGAAAATCGCGATCATCGTCATCGGCACCTTCTTCCAGCAGGTGCTGGTCATCGCCAACACCACCCGGCGGATCGAGCCGCTGCTGATCGAGGCGGCCCTGACGCTCGGCGCGCGAAATCTCCGCCTCATCCGCCGGGTGATCGTGCCGGCGATGCTGCCGCAGCTCTACCGCGACCAGCGTATCCTGCTCGGCTGGGCCTGGACCTACCTCATCGTCGCCGAACTCATCGGCACTTCGTCGGGCATCACCTTCTTCATCACGCAGCAGGCCCGCTACCAGCATTTCGACAACGTCTACGCCGCGATCCTCATCATCGGCCTCGTCGGCTCGATCACGGATCTCGCCCTCGCCTGGCTCGGCCGCCGGCTGTTCCCCTATGACAGGAGCGAAGCGTGAACTCGGTCTCTCCCGTCGTCTCGCCCGTCATCCTGCCGATCGAGGCCTGCGACTACCGCACCCAGTGCGAGCCGGTCCGCGCCCGGTTCGAGAAACTGAAGAGCCGTGAGGTCGCCCTCCGGGTCGAGAAGCTGACGAAGACCTTCCGCAGGGCGGATGGCGGCGTGACGGTGGCCTTGAAGGACATCGACCTCGTCACCCACCGGCGCGAGTTCCTCTGCGTCGTCGGGCCGTCGGGCTGCGGCAAGTCCACCTTCGTGCGCATCCTCGCCGGGCTCGAGACCTCCACCTCGGGCGTGGTCAGCGTCGAGGGTGTGCCGGTCTCCGGGCCGGGCGCGGACCGGGGCATGGTGTTCCAGGGCTACACGCTGTTCCCGTGGCTCAGCGTCCTGCGCAACGTCGCCTTCGGGCTGGAGGAGAACGGCACGCCGCGCCGGGAAGCGGAGCGCGAGGCCCGGCAATGGCTGGCGCTCATCGGTTTGGAGGCCTTCGCCGACAGCTACCCGCACCAGCTCTCCGGCGGCATGAAGCAGCGCGTGGCCATCGCCCGGGCGCTCGCCACCCGCCCGCGCATCCTGCTCATGGACGAGCCGTTCTCGGCCCTCGACACCCAGTCGCGCGCCCGGATGCAGGCCTATCTCATCGAGATCTGGAAAAAGATCGACATCACCATCGTCTTCATCACCCACGACCTCGACGAGGCGGTGCATCTGGCCGACCGCATTCTCGTCCTCAGCGCCCATCCGGGCGAGGTCGCCGAACTCATCGAGGTGCCGGTGCCGCGCCCGCGCAGCCACAACCAGGCGCTCACCCCCGAATTCCGCGCCACCCGCGCCCGTCTCGACGCGCTGATCCACCCGCCGAAGGACGAGGCCGAAGAGAGCGTCGCCCCCGACGTGGTGACGCGCATGACGTCTGCCGGGGACGAGGTGGAATGATCGCCATGTCTTACACGACCGGCTCCGGCCTGCCTCACGGTGATCTCCGGCATGCCGACGTTCACGCATCCGGGGCGCTCGGGTACAGCCCTCCCCCCTCTGCGGGGGAGGGTGGTCGCGGAGCGACCGGGAGAGGGGGCGACCTTTCCGGAGATGGCACACCCCTCATCCGACTTGGCTCGCGGGCCACCTTCTCCCGCAGAGGGGAGAAGGAGTCGTCACACCTTGACCTCGGCGTAGGCCGACGGAGGTCTGTATGACCGCCCCCTCCCCCCTCCTCTGGGCGAACCGCACCTGGGACGAGATCCCCGGCGACCTCGCCGCCGTTTCGCAGGCCGCCATCCTACCCGTGGGAGCCACGGAACAGCACGGGCCGCATCTCGGCACGGGCATGGATTTCGTTCTCGCCGAGGCCCTGACCCATGCGGTCTCTGCGCGGACCCGCGTGCCGGTGCTCCCCACCCTGGCCTATGGCTGTTCCCTCGGGCATAGCCGGCGCTGGCCCGGTACGATCACCCTCGATCCCGTGATGATGACGCGGCTCGTGGCCCAGATCGGCACCTCGGCCTACCAGTCCGGCGTCCGCCGGCTGTTCATCGTCAACGCCCACGTCACCAACGCCGCGCCCCTGCGCTGCGCCCTGGAGATGCTGCGCGCCGCCCATGACGACCTCATGGTCGCCCTGGTGAATTCCGCCACGGTGAGCGAGCGCGTCCGCGCCGCGCATTTCGCCGATGCCGACGACTGGCACGCCAACGCCGCCGAGACCGCGCTGATGATGGCGATGGCGCCCGATCTCGTGCGCCCGGACCGCATCGCCGATGCGGACGACCCCGACCGGACGGAGGGGCTCGTCTTCTCCCATCCGGTGAACCGGACGAGCCTGAACGGCGTCACCGGGCGTCCTTCGGAGGCGAGTCTCGAAGACGGGAAACGCCTGTTCGGCTGGATGGTCGAGGACCTGTCCGCCCTCGTCCTGCGCGGCCTCTCCGAGACCCCGCCCCTCCCCCATTCCTTCTCCATTTCCGCTTAAAACCAAGGAGCCGCCCGATGGCGCATGCCACCGAAATCGATCCCGCCATTGCCAAGCTGCAGGACGACCTGCGCGCCAAGGGCGTGAAATACGTCATCGGCGCCTATGTCGACATCCATGGCGCGCAGAAGGCCAAGGTGGTGCCCATCGACCACCTGCCGCAGATGGCGGCGGGGTCCGAGCGCTATACCGGTTATGCCCTCGACGGGCTCGGCCAGGCCCCGAACGAGGACGAACTGGCCTCCGTGCCGGACTTCTCCCAGTTGATCCAGCTGCCCTGGGAATCGAAGCTCGCCTGGTGTCCGGCGGACCTGACGTTCCAGGGCCAGCCTTATCCGCTCTCGACCCGTGTCGCCCTGAAGACCGTCATGGCCGAGGCCGAGGCCATGGGGTTCGGCTTCAATCTTGGCATCGAATGCGAGATCTTCCTGCTGAAGCAGGAGGCGGACGGCTCGCTCCACACACCGATCCCCGACGATAAGCTGGTGAAGCCCTGCTACGACGTGCGTGGCTTCGTCGACAACTTCACCTGGCTCGACAAGGTCGCCACCACCATCAACGATCTCGGCTGGGACCTGTATTCCTTCGATCACGAGGATGCGTGCGGCCAGTTCGAGTTCGACTTCAACTACGCCGACGCTCTGACGATGTGTGACCGGCTTACCTTCTTCCGCATGATGGCCAAGCACTATGCCAAGGAAGAAGGCCTCATCGCCACGATGATGCCCAAACCCTTTGCAGACCGCACCGGAAATGGCGCGCATTTCAACATGTCCCTCTCCGACAAGGAGACGGGCAAGAACATCTTCGCCTGCGACCCATCGGCCGATCCGCGCGGCCTCGGCCTCACCGAGACCGGCTATTACTTCATCGGCGGCGTGCTGAAGCACGGGCGGGCGCTCTGCGCCGCCTTCGCGCCGACCGTGAACAGCTACAAGCGCCTCGTGCGCCAGGGCTCCATGGCGGGCTTCTCCTGGGCGCCGGTCTTTAACTCCTACGGCTCGAACAACCGCACTAATTCGGTGCGCGTGCCCGCCGGCGGCGGACGCTGCGAGAGCCGCAACGCCGACGGCGCGGTCAACCCCTACCTCGCCGCCGCTCTCGTCCTCGCGGCCGGTCTCGAGGGTATCCGCGAGCGCATCGATCCGGGTGCCCCCAACGAGGACAACCTCTACGACCTCACCGACGCCCAGCGCGCCGAACGCGGCATCGAGTTCCTGCCCCAGACCCTCGCCGAGGCGGTGGACGCCTTCGCCGCCGACCCGCTGGTGGAGAAGACCCTGGGTAAGGCGCTGCGCGACGAGTTCATCCGCTACAAGCGCGCCGAGTGGGAGGAGTATCACCTCACGGTCAGTGCCTGGGAGATCGAGCGCTATAGCCACCTCTTCTAGGTGTTAACTTTCTCGTGAAGCGGACGCTCAACACACTCATGCCTCTCTCGCGCGAGACATATTGGTATTTGCAGGTACGGCCGGGATTCGGCCGGCCGCGGATGTTCTTGCGAGGGAGATGGCTCGGTGGAGATTGCGCGACCGCTTCATACTTTCGGCGGTCCGATTCTTGCCCTGTTCGGCGGCATGGGAGCCCGATCGGTCGCGACCCTCGTGACCGGTCTGGGACAGGGCAGAAAGACCATCGATCTCGCCCCCACTTAGCGGCAATCGAAGCTCTGCCGGCCGGAGCTGGAGCGTATCGTCTCGGGCGACCCCGCCCAGACGGTAAGCGTCGTCTACCACAGCGAGGACAGTCTCTTCTCGGCCGGCGCCTGGACCTGCCAGCCGGGCAAGTGGCACATCGACTTCGCGCAGAACGGGTTCGTCCACATCCTGGAAGGGGTGGCGTCGGTTACCGACGGGGACGGGCTCGCCAAGACCTACCGGGCGGGGGACACCTTCGTCTCCCCCTCCGGTTTCGCCGGCACCTGGGACGTCAGGGAGCCGGTCCGCAAATACTTCACACTCGGCGGACCCCCGGGTTAAGCAGCACCGCGATCGACGCATGCCCGCCGGGACGACCCGGCCGCGACAGGGCTGTTTTTCCGGGACGACCCGGAGAACAGCCTTGAGGAGACGGGCATGACCGACACAGCCAGCATCATCGCCGAGAATCGGCGTCACTACGAGGAACTGAAGGCCCAGGGCCAGGGGCATGCCCCCCGCGCCCTGCCGCCGCCCTCGTCGCGGGGATTGCCCCTCGACGAAGCGGCGATCCTCCACACCGAGACCATCCCGGGCGGCTGGTACTGCACCTTCGAGCTGAATGCCGGCGAGGCCCTGCGGATCAGTCTCGACCATGGTCCCTCCAGCGTCGCGCTCGTCGCCTGGAACGCCGCCGAGACCTCCGAGCGTCTCAACTACGCCGATACCGTGAAGGTGCAGTGGACCGCCGCTCTTCAGCGCGGCCGGGTGCTGTTCTCCGACATGGGGCGGGTGATGCTCTCGCTCATCGAGGATTCCTGCGGCGCGCACGATGCGCTGGTGGGCGGCTCCAACGCCGCCTCCAACGCCGCGCGCTACGCGGGCGGCCCCCATCGCAACACCCGCGACAACCTCGTCCTCGCCGCTCTCAAGGCCGGGCTCGACCGGCGCGACATCCCCGCCTGCGTCACGCTGTTCGCCCCCGTCTCCGTGGGTGCGGAGGAGCGCTTCGCCTGGAACGAGGCGGGTCGCCGCGCGGGCGACTTCGTCGATCTCCGCGCCGAGCTCGACCTTCTCGTCACCCTCTCGAACTGTCCCCACCCCCTCGACCCGAACCCGGATTACGCGCCGAACCCCGTGGTGGTGACCCGCTTCCGGGCGCCCATCCCCGCGGCGGACGATCTCTGCCGGACGGCCACGATCGAGGCCGTGCGCGGCTTCGAGAACAACGCCGCCATCGGCTTCTGACGGGAGGGACGCATCATGACCAACGACACCCAGCTTCTCCTCGACGAGGTCGTGCCGGCTCAGGCGCCCTGGTCCGGACTCGTGCGCAAGGGCCAGATTCTGCGCATCACCGACACCGACGGGTGCCAGGCGGTGGACACCCTGTTCTACCGCGCCGGCGACATGGGCGAGCGCTATTCCTCGCAGGACACCCTGCGCGTCCAGGGCTCGGCCTACGTGACGACGGGCACGCGGCTCGTCTCCAACGAGGGCCGGGTGATGGCGACCGTCACCGCCGATTCCTGCGGTCGTCACGATACCTCGGCTGGTGCCTGCTCCTGCGAGGCCAACACCGTGCGCTTCGGTCACGCCACCAAGTATCTCCATGCCTGCCGCGAGAACTTCGCCCTTGAGGTCGCGAAATACGGGCTCTCGAAGCGCGACATCCCACCCAACATCAACTTCTTCATGAACGTGCCCATCGAGCAGAACGGCGAGCTCGCCATCGTCGACGGCGTCTCCGCTCCCGGCGACTATGTCGAGGTCACGGCTGAGATGGACGTGATCTGCGTGATCTCGAACTGCCCGCAGATCAACAACCCCTGCAACGGCTTCAACCCGACGCCGATCCGCGTCTCTATCCGGGATCAAGCCTCGACCGGGGATCTGCGCTGATGTTCGGCAAGATCCTCATCGCCAATCGCGGCGAGATCGCCCGGCGGATCGCCCGCACCTGCCGGCGCATGGGTGTCGCGTCCGTGGCCGTCTACTCGGATGCCGACCGGTTCACCCGCGGCGTGCTGGAGGCGGACGAGGCTGTCCGGCTCGGACCCGCACCGGCGGCGGAAAGCTACCTGAACGTCGAGGCCGTGATCGCCGCCTGCAAGGCGACGGGAGCGCAAGCCGTCCATCCCGGCTACGGCTTCCTGTCGGAGAACGTGGCCTTCGCCGAGCGTCTGGCGGCGGAGGGCATCGTCTTCATCGGCCCGAAACCCGAGCACCTGCGCGCCTTCGGCCTCAAGCACACCGCGCGCGACCTCGCCCGCGCCAGCGGCGTGCCCCTCCTGCCCGGCACCGGCCTGCTGCCGGATCTGGACGCCGCCCTCGCGGCGGCCGAGACCATCGGCTACCCGGTGATGCTCAAGAGCACCGCCGGTGGCGGCGGCATCGGCATGCGTCTGTGCGCCTCTGCCGAGGAGTTGCGCGAGCACTATACGAGTGTCGAGCGCACGGCGCGGGCGAGCTTCGGCGATGCCCGCGTCTATCTCGAACGCTTCGTCGGCGAGGCGCGCCACGTGGAGGTGCAGATCTTCGGCGATGGTGCCGGCCGCGTGGTGGCGCTTGGCGAGCGCGATTGCTCGCTCCAGCGCCGCAACCAGAAGGTCATCGAGGAGACCCCCGCGCCGGGCCTGTCGGACGCCGTGCGTGCACGCCTCCACGCGGCCTCGGTGGCTTTGGGGACGAGCGTTTCCTACGCCTCGGCGGGAACGGTGGAGTACATCTACGATCCCGTCCGCGAGGATTTCTCCTTCCTCGAAGTGAACACCCGGCTGCAGGTCGAGCACCCGGTCACCGAGGCGGTGTTCGGCATCGATCTCGTCGAATGGATGATCCGCCAGGCGGCGGGCGAGGACGTGATCGGTGCCGCCGGCCCCCTGGTCCCGCAGGGTGCGGCCATGGAGGCGCGGCTCTATGCCGAGATCCCCCACGCCAATTTCGCCCCGAGCGCCGGCCTCCTCACCGAAGTGCGGTTCCCCGCCGAGGCCCGCATCGACGGCTGGATCGAGACCGGCACCGAGGTCACCACGAACTACGACCCGATGCTCGCCAAGATCATCGTGACCGGGCCGGACCGCCCGGCGGCGCTCGCCGCTTTGCGCCAGGCCCTCGACGACAGCGCGGTTTCGGGGATCGAGACCAATCTCGATTACCTGCGCGCCATCGCCGGTTCCGAGCTCTTCGCCTCGGGCCGGGTCGCCACCACGGCATTGCGCGACTTTCCCTATGCGCCGCGCAGCATCGAGGTGCTGGTTCCCGGCGCGCAATCGAGCCTGCAGGAACTACCCGGCCGCATTGGCCTCTGGCATGTGGGCGTGCCACCGAGCGGGCCGATGGATGCGCGCTCGTTCCGCGACGCCAACGCCCTCGTCGGCAACCCGCCCGATACCTGCGCCCTCGAACTCACCGTGTCGGGGCCGACCCTGCGGTTCCACGCCGCCGCCACCGTGGCGCTCGCCGGAGCCGCGATGACCGCGCGCCTCGACGGGGTCGCGCAGCCCCATGGCCGTGCCTTCACCGTCGAACCCGGACAGACGTTGAGCATCGGCGCGATCGCCGGCCCCGGCCAGCGCAGCTACCTCGCCCTGCGCGGCGGGTTTGCCGCGCCTCTCGTCCTCGGCTCGCGGGCGACCTTCGCGCTGGGCGCCTTCGGCGGCCACGCCACCGGTGTCCTGAAGGCCGGCGACGTGCTGCATCTCGGCGATGTCCCGGGTGTCGAAGCGTCGATGCCCGAGCCTGCGCCCCTCACCCATGCCTGGGAGATCGGCGTGGTCTATGGGCCGCACGGTGCGCCGGACTTCTTCCGGGACGAGGACATTTCTGACTTGTTTTCAGCCTCTTACGAGGTTCACTTCAACTCGGCCCGCACCGGCGTGCGCCTCGTCGGCCCGACCCCGCTCTGGGCGCGCAGCGACGGCGGCGAGGCCGGACTCCACCCGTCGAACCTCCACGACAACGCCTACGCCATCGGCTCCATCGACTTCACCGGCGACATGCCGATCCTCCTGGGGCCGGACGGCCCGAGTCTCGGCGGCTTCGTCTGCCCGGCGGTGATCGCCCGCGACGAGCAGTGGAAGATGGGTCAGTTGCGGCCTGGAGATACGGTGCGGTTCAGGGCGGTGGAGCGGGTGGGGGACGTACCCACCCTCTCCCCCCTGCGGGAGAGGGTGCCTGCGGAGCAGGCGGGAGAGGGGGCGACCTCTCCGAAGATGGCGCTCCCCTCTCCCGACCCTCGCTCACGCGAGGGCCACCCTCCCCCGCAGAGCGGGGAGGGACCAGCTCGCGCCGGCTCGCCTATCCTCGCCACCGACTCTTCCGGCCCCGTGCCGGTGGTCTACCGCCGCCAGGGCGACGACAACCTGCTGGTCGAATACGGCCCGATGGCCCTCGATATCGGCATCCGCCTGCGGGTCCACCTCCTGGCCGAAGCCGTGGCCGAGGCGCGGTTGCCGGGGCTCATCGACCTGACGCCCGGCATCCGCTCGCTCCAGATCCATTACGACGGCACCACGCTGCCGCGCTCACGCCTCCTCGGGCAGTTGCGCGAGATCGAGGCCGCCCTGCCCGCCGTCGAGGACGTGACGGTGCCGAGCCGCGTGGTCCACCTGCCCCTGTCCTGGAACGACCCGCAGGCCGAGCTCGCCATGCGCAAGTACCAGGAGCTTGTGCGTCCCAACGCGCCCTGGTGCCCCTCGAACATCGAGTTCATCCGCCGCATCAACGGGTTGGAGTCGGTGGCTGATGTAAAACGCATCATCTTCGATGCGAGCTACCTCGTGATGGGGCTGGGCGACGTCTATCTCGGCGCGCCGGTGGCGACACCGGTGGACCCGCGCCACCGCCTGGTCACCACCAAGTACAACCCCGCCCGCACCTGGACGCCGGAGAACGCGGTGGGTATCGGCGGCGCCTATATGTGCATCTACGGCATGGAGGGGCCGGGCGGGTACCAGCTCTTCGGCCGCACCATCCAGATCTGGAACACCTGGCGGATGACGAAGGAATTCGTCCCCGGCCATCCCTGGCTGCTGCGCCCGTTCGACCGCATCCGCTTCTTCCCCGTGAGCCATGACGAGCTGATGGAGGCGCGCGCCGCCTTCCCGCACGGGGCCTACCCGCTGAGGATCGAGGAGGGCACGTTCTCCTATGCCGAGCATCGGGCCGAGCTCGCCCGCAACGCCGTCGAGATCACGGCCGCGAAACTGCGCCAGCAGACCGCCTTCGAGGCCGAGCGGCAGCGCTGGCAGGACGAGGGGCTCGACAGTTTCGTCGCTGACGAGGGCGCCCCCCTGGGCGAGGAGGACGCGGTGCCCGCCGGCCATGTGGGCGTGCCGACCACGGTTCCGGGCAATGTCTGGAAGGTGCTGGTCGAGGAAGGCCAGAGCGTCGCGTCCGGCGAGACGGTGGCGATCCTCGAATCGATGAAGATGGAGATCGCCGTTTCCGCCCCGGTGGCGGGAATCGTGCGTGAGGTCCGGGTGAAGCCGGGCCGCACCCTGCGCGGCGGCGATCTCGTCGCCATCCTCGAAGAGATCTGAGCAGGTGAGAGAGCCGACCGACATGCTGCCGACCATCCTCGACCTGTCGACCCTGCGCGACCTCTACGCGTCGGGCCGTGCCACCCCCGTGACCGTCGCCGAAGCCGTCGCCGAAAGGATGGAGGCATCGACGGACCCCGCCATCTTCATCACCGCCCTCGACAGGGAGGCCTTGGTGAGTGCGGCGCGGGACCTGATGGCGCGCCACCCCGAGCCGAACTCCCTGCCGCTCTGGGGCGTGCCCTTCGCGGTGAAGGACAATATCGACGTCGCCGGCCTGCCGACGACTGCGGCCTGCCCGGCCTTCGCCTACGATGCGAAAGCGGATGCCGAGGTGGTGGCGCGCCTCAAGGCGGCGGGTGCGTTCTGCACGGGCAAGACCAATCTCGACCAGTTCGCCACCGGCCTCAACGGCACCCGCTCGCCCTACGGCGCGCCGCGCAGCGTGTTCAGCGCCGCCCATGTCTCGGGCGGGTCGAGTTCCGGTTCGGCCGTCGCCGTGGCGGTGGGGCTCGCGAGCTTTTCGCTGGGCACCGACACGGCCGGTTCCGGCCGCGTGCCGGCGATGTTCAACAACCTCGTGGGGATCAAGCCGACGCCGGGCCTGTTCAGCACGACGGGCCTCGTCCCCGCCTGCCGCAGCCTCGACTGTATCAGCATCTTCGCGGCCACCGTGGGCGACGGTCTCGCGATCCGCCGCGTCGCGGAGGGGTTCGACGCCGCCGATCCGTTCTCGCGGCGGGCGGTACCACATTCGCTCCCCGCTCAGGGCCTGCGCTTCGGCGTGCCGACCCCGGCCGAGCGCGAGTTCTACGGCGATGCCGAGCGCGAGGCGCTCTACGACGCGGCCATCGCCCGCCTCGAAGCGCTGGGCGCCGTGGCGGTGCCGTTCGATTACGCGCCGTTCCGCGAGATCGCGACCCTGCTCTACAACGGGCCGTGGGTGGCCGAGCGCCTGGCCGCCATCGCCGGGTTCTTCGCCGGAAATGCCGACGCCCTCGACCCGAGCGCGAGGAGCATCGTCGAGTCCGCCAAGGGCTACAGCGCCGTCGACGCGTTCGAAGGCCGCTACGCGTTCGAGGCCCTGCGGCGGAGCACCGAGGCGACCTGGGCGGCGGTCGACATCCTGCTCCTCCCGACTTCCCCCACCACCTACACGGTGGAGGAGATGCTGGCCGACCCGATCCGCCTCAACAGCCATTTCGGGCATTACACCAACTTCGCCAATCTCCTCGGCCTCGCCGCGATCGCGGTGCCGGGGGGATTCGGTGCCGATGGATTGCCCGGCGGCGTGACGCTCGTCGGCCCCGGCTTCAGCGACGAGGCTTTGGGCCCCTGGGCCGACGCGCTCCACCGCGCGGCGGCGAGCGGAATGGGGATCGCGCGCGACGCGGTTCTGCCCGAGGCGAGCCGGGTGCCGACCCCGGAGGCGGACGAGATCGCCATCGCGGTGGTGGGCGCCCATCTCACGGGCCTGCCCCTCAACCACCAGCTCACCAATCTCGGCGGAAGGAAGGTGCGGGTGGCGCGGACCTCGGGCGCGTACCGCCTCTACGCCCTGCCCGGCACTCACCCGGCCAAGCCCGGTCTGGTCCACGAGCCGGGCTTTGCCGGCGGCGGGTTGGAGGTCGAGATCTGGGCGCTGCCCCCGGCCGGTTTCGGCCGCTTCACCGCCGCGATCCCCGCCCCCCTCGGCATCGGCAAGCTCACCCTGGAGGACGGTTCAAACGTCTCCGGGTTCCTGTGCGAGGCCCATGCGGTGGCAGGCGCCGAGGACATCACAATCCATGGCGGCTGGCGCGCCTACCTCGCCTCCCGCTGAGGCAGGGCAATCGCAGATGCCGATTCACGCGTCCAAAATCCAATCGTAGCACCCCGTCATCCCGGGGCCGCGCAGCGGAGCCCGGGATCCAGAAACACAGGTGCTGCAGGACTTTGCACCGTTGGCGGCTCTGGATTGCACCCCTCTGGCGCGGCCCTCCGGGTCCGGGCTCGCCTCTGGCGACCCGGAATGACGGCGTGGTGCCATGTTCAGTCGCCCTGCGCTGACGCGTCCCGTCAGGACGCCGGCGGCGAGACGGTCTCCGGCGAAGCGGGCATGCCCCCCGCCGGCGACCACAGCCTTTCGCAAAAGAAGCGCTCGCGCAGGAGCATCACCAGGGCCGCGCGCTTGTGCGGAAAATCGAAGGTCTTGATCCGCGCGAAGCCCGACCGTTCCAGGTTGCGCAATTGCTGCACATGGTCGGCCTTGGGCTCGCCGACGATCCGCTCCGTGCGCGGGTCGTCGAGGAAGAGCGCATGCATCAGCGAGGGCAGCCAGGCCGAGATGTAGGCCTTGCCGCGAAACCGGCTCTCCCCGATCAGGACATGCCAGCCGCGATCGTAATCCTGCACGTCGTAGAACGGGGCGAGGCGGTTCTCCTTGGCCCAGTAGATCTCGAAATAGCCGAACGGCTCGCCGCCGATCGTCCCGATCAGCGGAATCATGTGTGGATCGGCGATGAGGCCGTCGAGATAGGCCTCGTGCTTGTCGCGTTCGCCGGCCTCGCCCCAGGCGGCATCGACCACCGGATCGTTGAACCAGCGGTGCATGGTATCGACGTCGTCGATTGTGGCGGCTCGGAACGCCACGGCCTGTCCGAGCCAGGGGATGAAGCGGGAATAGATCACGCCCTTGGGCTTCGGCGACCGTTGCGGATGGCGCTTGCCGTCACTCATGATCTGACGGGCGGGAAAATCGCGCGTCGCTAGGTTGGCGAGCCAGGGTTCGGGGCGCTGCCACAGCATCGTCGGATCGACGGAAAGCGCGTCGCCTTCCCGGACGACGAGGCCACGTTCCGCCATGGAGGCGACGAGACCCGCGAAGCTGGCACCGTCGAGGCCGATCCGTTCGGCATCCGGATGTGTCGCCGAGACCATCTCGAATGCCGCCGTGATGTTCGTCAGGACCTCGCTCGGGTGGGGTCTCACGGGCTCCTCCAGGGACAGATGCGGGCTGCTCCCCTGCTGAAGGCGCAGGCGTAGACCGACCCGGCCCTCCGCCACGACGCTGAGCCGGTCGCCGTCCAGGTAGACCTCGACGGTACGGCCCGTCGCCTCGCCGCATCGGAAAGGAACTGTTGTCGAAAGCATCGCGTCTCGTCGTTGGCTGGTACCGGCATCCGCGACCGGGATGCCCTCTGGGACAGGACGCTCCGGCACTCCGGAAATTTAGGGGCAACCGGGAAACTCGTGGCGCCCACAGCGGCATGACGAGCCGAGTACTCCGCTGCCGCCACGCCTTTCGATCCTGCGCAGCCGGTTCCTGCTCGCGCAATAACTGTATCTTTTCTTAACGCAACCATTCACAATCCGAAGATGTGGTCGTTCATGCAGCAGATGGCCTGTGGCCATGCGACAGGACATTTTAGCCAAATTTCATGTAGCTTCATAGCATAAACCCTTCGAGGAAAGCCTGAATATCATCTGACCCATTCGATCTAACCGGCGATTCTACATTTAGAATATTTCTAATTCAAATATCTCCCTATAAAATCACTCTTGTATGTCTGTGGAATTTATCTCTTTAGCCTCCATATCCGAGTTGGATCGTGGAAATGACCCGGCGACATGCGCGGCTGGGCAGTTTCGCGCGTTTTCGTACTGACCTACGCATCCGAAGAAGGTCGTCCATGTCACAGACTCATTCGCCTGGAAGGCGGAGCGACATCGCAGCTCCGCTGCTCGCCGCTCTCATCGCCGAACAGTCGGGCCTCGTGGCCTACGCGACGCAGATCCTGCGTGATCGCTCGGCGGCGGAGGACGTGGTGCAGGAGGTGGTGCTCAAGCTCTGTGAGCAGCCGGCCGCCGATCTGCGTCCTGGCCGCCGCGTCGAGGCGCCGATGCATTACCTGCGGCGGATGGTTCGGAACGCCGCCATCGATTGGGCGCGGCGCACGATCCGCGAGCGCTGCCGCTTCGTGCCGGATGAGCAGGCCGAGGCCATTCCCGCTCCCTGCACCTGTCCTCAGGACCGCCTTGAGCAATGCCAGGCGCTGAAGGCAGCACTGGCCGCGCTGGAAACGACCTCGGAGCGAACCCGCCGGGTGTTTCTCGCCCATCGGATCGACGGCATTCCGCAGACCGTCCTGGCCCGCGAGAACGGCGTCTCGCCGACGCTGGTGAATTTCATGATCCGTGACGGCACGGCCCTGTGCCGGTCGGCCGCGGCCTAGGCATTTCGCGCTCAGGATGCGTCGCGCTCATGTGCGCGTCATGGACGCCGCGCGGCCTTCCTGCGCAGGAGGCCGTCAGCGGGTAACATGTTGCGCTGTCACATTGGTCACCAGCGACGAAACACCGTCGCAGCCCGGCACGCTGCCAAGCTGGCTGATCCTGTCTCCCGGCGCCGGAAAAGCTACGCGTTCACGACAAGATCGTTGATTCACCAGGGACTTGAAAGAAACCTGGTGGAGCTGAGCGGGATCGAACCGCTGACCTCCGCAGTGCGATTGCGGCGCTCTCCCATCTGAGCTACAGCCCCGTTCCGAGGTGGCCGCTTTGTAAGCGCGCGTGCCTCGGGCTGTCAATTCAGGAAATCCCGCCGTTGACCCGCGCCGGTGAGGCGGGGCGAACGAGGACATCAGAACCGCGCATGTACGCTCTTCTCTGGCTCTTCGACACCGTCGTCCAGCTCTTCATCTACGTGCTGATCGCCAGCGCCGTGCTGAGCTGGCTCGTGGCCTTCAACGTGGTCAACGTGCGCAACCCGATCGTGTCGCAGATCGGTGAGGTGCTCTACCGGCTGACCGAGCCGGTTCTTCGCCCGATCCGCAGCGTCCTGCCCAATCTCGGTGGGATCGACCTGTCGCCGATCGTCCTGGTGCTGCTGCTTCTCTTCATCAGCCGCCTCCTGCACGAGGTCATTCCGCCCCAGACCGTGGTCTATGGCGGCTGAGGCCGCACTGGACAAAGGGCCAAGAAAATCACGTCGAGGGACGACCAAGAGATGAAGACCAATCCCGGCCGCTTCTTCGAGGATTATCGCCTCGGTGAGACCATCCGCCATGCCACGCCGCGCACGGTGACGGACGGCGACGTCGCGCTCTACACCTCCCTCTACGGCCCGCGCTTCGCCGTTCAGTCCTCCGATGCCTTCGCCAAGGCCATCGGCTACCCGCAGAGCCCGTTGGACGACCTGCTCACCTTCCACGTGGTCTTCGGCAAGACGGTCCCGGACATCTCCCTGAATGCGCTCGCCAATCTCGGCTATGCCGAGGGCGGTTTCCGCCGGCCGGTCTATCCGGGCGAGACCCTGTCCACGGTCTCCGAAGTGATCGGCCTCAAGGAGAGCTCGAACCGCCAGACTGGCGTGGTCTACGTCCGCTCCACCGGGTCCGACGCCAACAGAGAGACGGTTCTGAGCTATTGCCGCTGGGTGCTGGTGAAGAAGCGGGACCCGGAAGCGAAGATTGAGCAGGAACATGTCCCGACCTTCGCCAAGGTGGTCGACCCGGCCGACCTGGCCGGCGCCCTGCCGCCGCTGAACGTCGGCGCCTACGATCTCGACCTCGCCGGCAGCCCGCACCGGTTCGGCGACTACGTGGTCGGCGAGAAGATCGACCATGTGGACGGCATGACCGTCGAGGAGGCCGAGCACCAGATCGCCACGCGCCTCTACCAGAATACCGCCAAGGTGCATTTCGACGGCTTCGCCGCGAAGGACACACGGTTCGGTCGGCGCCTGATCTATGGCGGTGTCGTCATTTCGCTCGCCCGTGCGCTCAGCTTCAACGGTCTCGGCAACGCCTTCGCGCTCGCCGGCATCAATGCCGGGCGCCACGTGGCGCCGCTTTTCGCGGGTGACACGGTCTATGCCTGGAGCGAAGTGCTCGAAGCCGCCGAGCTTCCCGGCCGCACGGATATCGGCGCTCTTCGCCTGCGCACGGTCGCCACGAAGAACCAGCCCTGCGGCAACCATCCGGACAAGGTCGGTGACGGCTACGACCCGGCCGTGATCCTGGACCTGGATTACTGGGCCTTCATGCCGCGCTGACGCGCGCTTAGTTCCCGGCGAACAGGCCCATCACGGCCTGCCGCAGTGGGTTTTCGGGGTTCGAGAGCAACCGGATCGCCATCGCGCAGGCGATGGTGACGAGAAGCGGCCGGATCAGCTTCGCGCCGAGGCGGATCGCCAGGATCGAGCCGATCTGGGCCCCGATGAAAGCCCCGAAGGCCATGGCGATGCCAATGGTCCAGACCACGTGGCCCGAGGCTGCGAACAGGGCGAGGCTTCCGAGGTTGCTGGCGGCATTGGCGAGCTTGGTATGGGCGGTCGCACGCACCACGCCGAGCCCGAGCAGCGTCACGAACCCGATCATGTAGAAGGCCCCGGCGCCGGGGCCGAACACGCCGTCGTAGAAGCCGACGGCGGGAGCCCAGGTGAGCGCGAACAGGCCGGGGCGCATCCGTGCCGCCGCGTCCTCGCTGCTCATCCGCCGCGCGAAAGCGAAATAGAACGCGATCCCGATCAGCAGGACAGGTACGGCCGCGTCGAGGACGGGGCGCGGCAATAGGCTGACGCAGAGCGCACCACCGATCGAGGCGAGACCGGCGCTGAGGGCGATCTTCCAGGCCGCCGGCCAATGGATGTGACCGCGGCGCGCGAAGGCGATGGTCGATGAGATCGCGCCGGCGCTGCCCTGGAGCTTGTTGGTGGCGATGGCGCTCACCGGATCGAGCCCGGACAGGAGCAGGGCCGGCACCGTGATGAGGCCGCCGCCGCCCGCGATGGCATCGACGCAGCCAGCCGCCACGGCCACGGCGAACAGGCCCGCGACGAGGCTGATGTCGACACCGAAGATCATTCCGCTCTCTCCTCCGTTCGGTCGCGACCGACCGGATGCCGGCGGGAGGCGGATGGGGGCTTCAGTTGCGCACGATCACCTTCGTGCCGACCTTCACCCGGTCGTAGAGGTCGACCACATCCTTGTTGGTCATGCGGATGCAGCCCGACGAGACGGCGGCACCCATGGTTTCCGGCTCGTTGGAGCCGTGGATACGGTAGAGCGAGGAGCCGAGATACATCGCCCGCGCGCCGAGGGGGTTGTCCTGGCCGCCGGCCATGTAGCGCGGCAGGTCGGGCCGCCGCGCCAGCATCTGCGCCGGCGGACGCCAAGCCGGCCATTCCTTCTTCATCGTCACCGACTTCTCGCCCGACCAGGAGAAGCCCTGACGCCCGACGCCGACGCCGTAGCGGACAGCCGCTCCGCCGCCGAGGACATAGTAGAGCCGGCGCTGGCTCGTGGAGACGACCACGGTTCCGGGTTTCTCTGAGCCCTTCCACGCGACTGTCTCGCGCGGGATCGCCTGTTCCTTGAAGATATTGAGGAAATCCGCGATCGGACCACTGTCGAACGGGTTACCGGCGCTGGCACCGACGCTTGTGGCAAGGCCCATGCCCAACGCGAGAGCCGAGGCGGCGAGGAGAGAGCGAATGCCCATTTTAATCGTCTCCGGCCGGATCTGGACAAGCCGGTGCGCAGGCACCCCGTCTCCCATTCCGGCGAGGTCCAGGCTTTGGGAGCCGGACGTCAGATGATTGGACCGGCAGACTTGGCCGGATGGTTAAGAGCGGTCAACCCGCTGCGATGTGAACGGAATATACTGTGGGATTGGCGCAACGGCGGTGATCCCCGCTCTCGGCCGCCCGCTTGACAGAATGTCGCAGGTTATTGCGCTGCGGGAACTTTCGCACCACCCTCAGTTTCGTGACTTCAGAGACGACCAAATCTGCCGATGCCTCCGTCGAGGCAGGATGCCTCGCTTCGAACGCCCCGCAAGCGCATGCGGTCGTTCGTCCCCGCTCGGCTCTGTCGACCCTGCTGGTGTTGCTTTCCCTCCTTGTGATGGTTCTGCCGAGTTTCCCGCAGGAGGTGTGGGGCGCCGGTATCGGTGCGCCCGTCAGCAGCCGGGGGCACGACGGTCTCGTGAGCCAGGGTGAGGTTCCGTCGACCGGTTCCGCCGCGCGTCTGGAGGTCGACGACGCGATGACCCCGCCCTCGCTTTCGGGATCTCGCGTGCTCGGTGCAGCCTCGGCACCGACGTTGCGTGGTCGTTCGGCCTTGTCTCTCGGGATCAGCGCGGACGCACCACTCCACCGCCCCCCCAGGATCGCCACCTGAGAGCTTGGCCGCGGCTTTTTAACCAAACCGCGTCGAAGGCTCTCCTTTTTCCGGCTTGCGTCGCGTGATCGCCAAGATTGTGAACGATTGCTGAAGCCGTGATGTGTGTGGTTGGCCCCGGTCCGGCCGCCACACGCCCAATGACGCCATGGCCGCCCTGCGTGGCCCAGCGATTGCCAAGGTGCTGAAGTCGCTTCGCGGATCTTCGCCCAGGACTTGAGTGTCAGTGCCGCCAATCCCCTGCCGGATTGCGGTCGACCGCGTATCGCATAGGAGCTAAATCATCGTGACGACCACTTCTCACCGCGTCCGACGTGTCTGGCCGGCCTCTCTGGCTGCTGCCTCCGTCATGGTCGCCCTGTCTGCCTGCAACCAGAAGCAACAGGCCGCGGCGCCGGTGCCGACCCAGCCGCCGGAAGTCAGTGTCGTCACCGTCCGCGAACAGCCTATTCCCTATGTGCGCGATCTTCCGGGGCGCGTTGCGCCCCTGCGCATCGCCGAAGTGCGCTCCCGCGTGTCCGGCCTCGTGGTCAAGCGCACGTTCGAGCAGGGCAGCTTGGTCAAGGAAGGCGACATTCTCTACAAGATCGACCCGGCTCCGTTCGAGGCCGAGCTCGCCAGTGCCGAGGCGGCCCTCGCCCGCACCGAGGCCGCCCAGGTCCTGGCCGGCCAGCAAGCCGACCGTCTCGAGCAGCTGCTTTCGCGCCAGACCGCCAGCCAGGCGCAGTACGACAGCGCCTATGCCAGCCTGAAACAGGCCCAGGCGGAGGTGGCCGGCGCCAAGGCCACGCGCGATAGGGCCAAGCTGAACCTCAACTACACCGACGTGCGCGCCCCGATCTCCGGCCGCATCGGTCGTGCGCTTCTCACCGAGGGTACGCTGGTCGAACAGGGCGCGACCGCGATCCTCGCCACGATCCAGCAGCTCGATCCGATCTACGTGGACATCACCCAGTCGGTCGGTGAGCTGAACAAGCTGCGCCGCGATCTGGCCAGCGGTGAGCTTTCGCGCCTTTCCAAGGACACGGCCAACGCGCATCTCATCATGGATGACGGCTCACTCTACGGGTCGGCCGGCAAGGTCCTGTTCTCGGACGTCACCGCCGATCCGAGCACCGGACAGGTCACCCTGCGCGTGCTGTTCCCCAATCCGCATGATGAGCTGTTTCCGGGCATGTATGTCCGCGCCCGCATCAAGCAGGGCATCGACGCTGATGCCATCGCGGTGCCGCAACAGGCGATCCAGCGCACCAATGACGGTAAGGCCGAGGTCTGGATCGTCGGCAAAGACGACAAGGTCATGCTCCAGCCGGTGGAGGTTGGCCCGGTCGTCGATTCGAACTGGATCATCCGCGACGGCCTGAAGACCGGGGATCGCGTCGTGGTCGAGGGAGTCCAGAAGATCTCGGTCGGGTCGGCCGTGAAGACCGTCGAGCTCAAGGTCGCCTCCGCTCACGCCGAACTGAAGCCGATCGATACCGACCTTGATGACCGGGCACCCAGCCCGCAGCCCGCCTCGGCGCAGGTGCGCTGAGCCATGGCCCGTTTCTTTATCGATCGCCCGATCTTCGCCTGGGTCGTCGCGCTATTCATCTGCCTGGGTGGAATTCTGTCGATCCCCAGCCTGCCGGTCGCCCAGTATCCGGTCATCGCACCACCTTCCATCGCGCTGTCGACGGCCTATCCCGGCGCGTCGGTGGAGAACCTCTATACCGGCACCACCCGCCTCATCGAGGATGAGCTCAACGGTGCGGCCAACATCCTGAGCTTCGAATCTGCCAGCGACGCGTTCGGTGTCGTCGAGATCACGGCCCAGTTCCAGCCCGGCACCGATTCGAGCCTCGCCGGCGTCGAAGTGCAGAACCGGCTCAAGCGCGTCGAAGCCCGTCTTCCGGCCGAAGTGCGCCAGCAGGGGACGCTGGTCGAGGAGGCCTCCGCCGCCACCCTCAACATCATCACGCTGATCTCGCCCGATAAATCGATGGACGAGATCGCCCTCGGCGACTTCCTCATCCGCAACGTCATCAACGAGATTCGTCGTATCCCCGGCGTGGGTCGCGCGACGCTCTATTCGACTGAGCGCAGCCTTCGCATCTGGATCGATTCCGACAAGCTGCGCGGCCTGTCGCTGAACGCGTCCGACGTCTCGAAGGCGATCACCAACCAGAACGTCCAGATCGCTTCTGGCGCCGTCGGCGCCATGCCGAGCCCGGCCTCGAACACCGTCAACTTCCCCATCATCGTGAAGGGACAGATGACGGCGCCGGAAGAGTTCGGAGCCATCGTGCTGCGCGCCAATCCGGACGGCTCGAACGTGCGCCTGCGCGACATCGCCCGGATCGAGCTCGGCGGCGAGGACTACAAGTTCACCACCCGCCTGAACGGCGGTGAGGCGGCGGGCATCTCGGTGACCCTGGCTCCGGACGGTAACGCCCTGGAGACCGCCTCCGCCATTCGCGCGAAGATGGAAGAGCTGTCGCAGTTCTTCCCCTCCAACGTGCAGTGGGACATCCCCTACGACATCACGCCCGCCGTCGAAGCCTCGATCAAGAAGGTGCTGATGACGCTGGTGGAAGCCGTCATCCTGGTCTTCGTAGTGATGTTCCTCTTCCTCCAGAACATCCGCTACACCCTGATCCCCACCATCGTCGTGCCGATCGCCCTCATGGGCACCTGCACGGTGATGCTGCTCGCCGGGTTCTCGGTGAACGTGCTCACCATGTTCGGCATGGTGCTGGCCATCGGCATCCTCGTCGACGACGCCATCGTGGTCGTCGAGAATGTCGAGCGCATCATGAACGAGGAAGGGCTGTCTCCGAAGGAGGCGACCCGCAAGGCGATGAGCCAGATCACTGGCGCCATCATCGGCATCACCCTGGTGCTCATCGCGGTCTTCATCCCGATGGCGTTCTTCCCGGGCTCGGTGGGCATCATCTATCGTCAGTTCTCCATCGCGATGGTGACGTCCATCGGCTTCTCGGCGCTGCTCGCGCTGACGCTGACGCCCGCTCTCTGCGCCACCCTCCTCAAGCCTATCGAGAAGGGACACGGCCATTCCAAGGGCGGCGTGTTCGGCTGGTTCAACCGAGTCGTCGACCGGGAGACCGCACGCTACGGGCGCGGTGTCGCGGGGATGATCAAGCGGTCCGGCCGGGTGATGATGGTCTATCTCGCCCTCGTCATCGGCCTCGGCTTCGCCTTCGTGCGGATGCCGGAAGGCTTCCTGCCGGTGGAGGACCAGGGCTTCTTCACCGTGGATATCCAGACGCCGCCCGGCTCGTCGTTCAACCGCACGCTGAAAGCCGTGAAGGCGGTGGAAGAGCATCTCCTCGCGCAGCCCGGCGTCGCCACGGTGACGATCGTCAACGGCTTCTCGTTCTCCGGCCAGGGCCAGGTGACGAGCCAGGCCTTCGTGACCCTGAAGCCATGGGGTGAGCGCGACGCCGCGAACTCGGCGGCTGCCCTCGTGGAGGGCACCAACAAGGCGCTGTCCAGCTACAAGGACGCGGTGATTCAGGCTCTGGAGCCGCCGCCCATCGACAATCTCGGCAACGCCTCGGGCTTCAGCTTCCGCCTGCAGGACCGTGCGCAGAAAGGCTATTCGGCGCTGATGGCGGCCCAGGAGCAGTTGCTCTCCCTCGCCAAGAAAAGCCCGATCCTGCAGAAGGTCTATGTCGAGGGCCTGCCGCCTGCGCCTCAGGCGGAACTCGTCATCGACCGTGAGAAGGCGGCGGCACTGGGTGTCGATTTCGAGGAGATCAACAACACGATCCAGGTCAATCTCGGTTCGGTCTACACCAACGACTTCCCGAACCGGGGCAAGATGCAGCGCGTCATCGTGCAGGCGGAGGACAGCCAGCGCCTGAAGGCAGCCGATTTGCTGAATTACGGCGTCAAGAACAGCCAGGGCACGATGGTGCCGATGTCGTCCTTCGCCGACCTCAAATGGAGCGTCGGCCCAGCCCAGATCATCGGCTTCAACGGCTATCAGTCGGTGCGCATCACCGGTGAACCGGCACCTGGCTATACGTCCGGCGATACCATCGCCGAGATGGAGCGCCTGATGCAGCAATTGCCGAAGGGCTTCGGCTATGTCTGGACCGGTCAGTCGCTGCAGGAGAAACAGGCGGGAAGCCAGGCGACCCTGCTCCTCGCCCTGTCGATCCTGATCGTGTTCCTGTGCCTCGCGGCGCTTTACGAAAGCTGGTCGATCCCGTTCTCGGTGCTGCTGGTCATCCCGCTCGGCGTCATCGGCTCGGTGGCGGCTGTCTACCTCCGCGGGCTGCCCAACGACGTGTATTTCAAGATCGGCCTCATCACGATCATCGGTCTCTCGGCCAAGAACGCGATCCTGATCGTGGAATTCGCCAAGGATCTTTGGAAGCCGGGTAAATCGCTCGTCGATGCGACCATTGAGGCATCGACGCTCCGCTTCCGACCGATCGTGATGACCTCGCTGGCCTTCATCTTCGGCGTGGTGCCCCTGGCCATCGCCTCGGGCGCAGCGTCGAAGAGCCAGCAGGCCATCGGTACCGGCGTGCTCGGCGGCATGATCTCTGCCACGATCCTGGCGGTTCTGTTCGTGCCGGTCTTCTTCGTCTTCATCATGCGCCTGTTCAAGACGAAGCCGGTGGAGCACGAGCCGAAGGCGGCCGAGGCGGGCTCCATGCCATCGAGCCATCACGCACCGGCGGAATAGAAGCAGTTCCTCTTCCTCACCTCTGGGGAAGAGGAACCTTCAAACGAAAAAGGCCTGGAACCGGGGAGAACCCGGTTCCAGGCCTTTTTCGTTTGGATAACCCGCCGCGACCGGGCTGAACGCCCGGCCGCCGTTTTATGGCGAGGAGGCTCAGGCGGTTTCGAGAAGCCGGCGGGCGATGACCTGGGCCTGGATCTCGGCGGCGCCCTCGAAGATCGAGAGGATGCGCGCGTCGCAGAGGACGCGGCTGACGGCGTATTCCAGCGCGAAGCCGTTGCCGCCATGGATCTGCAGGGCGTTGTCGGCCGCCGCCCAGGCGACGCGCGCGCCGAGCAGCTTGGCCATGCCGGCCTCGAGATCGCAGCGCTTGCCCTCGTCCTTCTCGCGGGCGGAGAAGTAGGTGAGCTGGCGGGCGATGTTGATCTCCACCGCCATCATGGCGATCTTGTCGGCGACGCGGGGGAAGTTGATCAACGCTTTGCCGAACTGCACCCGGTCCTCGGCGTAGCGGAGACCGAGGTCGAGGGCGTTCTGCGCCACGCCGATGGCGCGAGCCGCCGTCTGGATGCGGGCGGATTCGAAGGTCTGCATGAGCTGCGTGAAGCCCTTGCCCTCGACTTCGCCGAGAAGGTTGGCCGCCGGCACTTCGAAATTGTCGAAGGCGAGCTCGTATTCCTTCATGCCGCGATAGCCGAGGACGTGGATCTCGCCGCCGGACAGGCCGGCCACCGGGAAGGGATCCTCATCGGTGCCGCGGGGCTTCTCGGCGACGAGGAGCGACAGACCCCTGTGACCCTTCTCTTCGGGCTTGGTGCGCACGAGACAGGTCATGATGTCGGCGCGGACCGGGTGCGTGATCCAGGTCTTGTTGCCCGAGATCTTCCAGACGTCGCCGTCCTTCACCGCCTTGGTGCGGAGGGACGCGAGGTCGGAGCCGGTATTCGGCTCGGTGAACACGGCGGTGGGGAGGGTATCGCCGGACGCGATGCCGGGCAGGAAGCGGTGCTTCTGCTCCTCGGTGCCGCCGCACAGGATGAGCTCGGCGGCGATCTCCGAGCGGGTGCCGAGCGAGCCGACGCCGATATAGGCGCGGGACAGTTCCTCGGAGACGACGCACATGGAGATCTTGGGCAGGCCCATGCCGCCGTATTCCTCTGGGATCGTCAGGCCGAAGACGCCGAGCTCGGCCATCTTGGTGACGATCTCCATCGGGATGTAGGCGTTCTGGCTGTGCCACTCATGGGCGTGCGGCACGACCTCGGCGAGGCCGAAGCGGCGCATCTCGGAGCGGATCGCCTCCATGTCCTCGTCGAGGCCGGACTTGCCGATGGTGGCCGAGCCACCGTTGTCGCGGATGCGAGCGACCAATGCGGCGCGGTTGGCCGCCGTGTTGCCCTCCGTGATCATGGCCTCGACGGCGTCCGTCCGGAACTTCGCGATCTCGCGGGCGGAGAGACCGAGCGAGCCGGTGACGCGCACGATCTCGCCCTGGCTCATGGGAATGCCCGAGAACATCTGGTCGAGATATTCGCCGATGCCGATCTTCACGAGGAGCGCCTCGGTCTCCCCGAATTCTCCGGCTTCGGTCAGGCGCGCTGCGTAGGCGCCGAGTTCGCGAACACCTTCGGCATAGGTGGCGAGCCAAGCGAGGCCGTGGGCGGCATGCTGCTCGGCCTCAAGCTTCTCAGGCGAGATCTTCCCATCGGCGGAGAGAACCTTCGCGCGAACGCGGCGGGTCGCCTCGGCGACGAGGGCCTTAGCAGCTTCGCCGGCGCCCTGGGCGAGGGTCAGGAGATCCTGCGGTTCGGTGGAGACGGCCGGGGAAGCGGACATGGTTCGAATCTCTCAAATCAGAATGAGGGTTGGCGCTCATTATAGGCAGGTTTGCCAAGTCTGTAGAGGCGTCTCGCCGCAGCGCGGCACTATCCCGCCTGAATTCATTATTTCTTGCCGCGGAAAGCCTGGTTTTGCTCGACAAAACCAGGAGAGCTGAATTTTATTGAGAGATGAATCAAAGAAAAACTCATCTTCGGCTGGCGACTGCGACCCCAATCGTGGCCACGGCCATGCCGGCCATCTGGATCGGGGCCAGTGTCTCGCCGAACAGGAGATAGGCCATCGCCGCCGAGACCGGGGGGACCAGGAAGAGCAGGGAGGCGACGCCGGCCACCTCGCCGCGCCGGATCAGGGCCAGAAGAAGCAGGATGCCCGCCACCGAATTCACGAAGATCGACCAGGCCAGTCCGCCCCAGAGCGGCAGGGACGCGTCGAAACGGCCGGTGCCGAACAGAAGTGCCGCCGGCACGGCGAGGAGCGTCGCCCCGACGAACTGGATTGCCGCATTCGGCAGCAATTCGGCCTGTCCCGCACGACTCTTCTGCCACAGCGTGCCGATCGTCATCGCCGCCATGGCACCGAGGCAGGCGAGAAGCGGAAGTGCCGGGATGCCGGATGCGTCTGCAGTACCGATTTTAGGGGCGAGGACGAGAAGTGCCCCGGCAAAGCCCGTGGCGATCCCGATCCAGCGACGCGGGCTGACGATTTCACCGAGGAATGGACGCGCCATCGCGGCCGTCAGCAGGGGCTGGAGACTGCCGACCAGGGCAGCGATGCCCGATGGCAGGCCGCGCTCCACCGACCAGAATACGCCGATGACGTAGATGCCCTGCATCAGCACGCCGGCAACCAGGGCATCGCGCCATCCTGCCCGGCTGCGCGGCCATCTCGCGCCGAGGCCGATGGTGATGGCGGTCAGGACGATGGCGACGCCGACGAGTCGGATGGCGACGAAGGTGAAGGCCTCCGCATGGGGCGCCACGAAACGCGCGGCGACGAAGCCCGATGCCCAGATCAGGACGAAGACCGACGAGACCACCGAAGCGGGCACGGTACGGGTTGAGGAAGCCGGTGCATCGACTGACATGACGGTGGCGCAGGCAACACACCGAACCGCCGAACACAAGTCGCATTGGTGGCGGGCGGCATTGCATCGATCGGACCATCGCCCTGGACGTTGCGCCATCGCCCGGCCTCGCGTTTAGACAGACGGGTCGACGAGTCCCCCAGTCACGAGAAGCGCCCCACCCGCCGTGAGCCGTCTCCGCAACAGTGCCAACATCGCCAGCCTCGCCGCCCAGCGCTTCGTTGCCCATGACGGCTGGGCGATCGCGAGCCATATCGCTCTCTCGATCCTGACGTCGCTGTTTCCCTTCCTGATCCTGCTCGCCGCCTTGGCCGGTCTGCTTGGGACCAAGTCGCTGGCCGACGAGGCGGGCGACCTGATTTTCGAGGCTTGGCCGCGCGAGGTGGCGAAACCCATCGCGAGTGAGGTTCACCGTGTGCTCACCGAGCAACGTGGCGGCGTGCTCACCATCGGCGCGCTGCTCGCCCTCTACTTCTCGTCCTCCGGAGTGGAGAGCCTCAGGGTGGGGCTCAACCGCGCTTACGGCCTGCGTGAGATCCGGCCCTGGTGGCTCACCCGCCTCGAATCCATCGGTTACGTCGTCTGCGGCGCCTTCGCCATGCTCGCCTTCGCGCTGCTCGTCGTCCTGGGACCGCTGATCTGGCGTCGTGTCATCAACGTGGCGCCTGGGCTCGAACCACTGAGCCTCACCGTGGCTATCGGGAGGATCGCGATCACGGCCTTCCTGCTCGCCACGGTTCTGGTCATCGCCCATAAATTCGTGGCTGCGGGCCGTCGCGCCATCCTGTCGGTCTTGCCCGGCGTTGCCGTGACGCTGGTTCTCTGGTTTCTCGCCGGACTTGGGTTCGGCTTCTACCTCGATCGGTTCTCGGCCGCCTACGCCTCCACCTATGGCGGATTGGCCACCGCGATGGTGTTCCTGGTCTTCCTCTACTGGCTAGCCGCGATGTTCCTCTTCGGCGGTGAAATCAATGGCACCGTCATTGCAGCACGGCGGCAGCGGCTGCAGGCCCGGATGTTGGCCAAGCAGGCCGAGGCGCGCCGGCAATGAAGCGGAGTGTCGCGACCTACATGCTGACATCCACCTGTGACCTTCGCGGCCTATGCCGAACGGTCTCGCGCGGGCATGAGGGCGGCAGGGCTGGCGCGACGGTCGGTCGGAGGTTCAACGGTAATGCGCATCAGGTTCGGCTGCGAGATGGGCTACGATTTCGCCTATCCTACTCCGATGATCGCTCGATTGACGGCGCATCCGAGCCGGTTCGCTGGAGCGATGGAGCCGGACAGCCTGGCCATCGGCCCGGAGACGCCGCACGAAGTGTTCATCGACGATTTCGGCAACCGCTGCTGCCGCCTCGTGGCACCGGCGGGGGCGGTGACCCTTTCGGTGGACGGATGGCTCGATGATGATGGCGATCTCGATCCGGTCGTGCCGCAAGCGATCCAGCATCCCATCGAGGACTTGCCCCTGGAGGCCCTGCCCTTCCTGGTTGCGAGCCGTTACTGCGAATCCGATTTGCTCTCGAACGAAGCGTGGCGCCTGTTCGGCGATGTCCCGCCCGGCTGGACCCGCGCCCAGGCGGTCTGCGATTGGGTCCACGGCCATATCAGCTTCGGCTACGGCTATTCGAATGTGGATCGTACTGCCGCCGATGCCCTTGCCGTCGGGCGAGGAGTCTGTCGCGACTACGCTCACCTGTTCGTGGCGTTCTGCCGTGGCCTGAACATGCCGACGCGTTATTGCACCGGTTATCTCAGTTTCATCGGCGAACCCGAGCCGCATGCGCCCGGGGATTTCGCCGCCTGGGCCGAAGTCTATCTCGGTGGCGCCTGGCATGTCTTCGACCCGCGCAACAACGCCCCGCGCCGTGGTCGTATCCTGGTCGCTCGCGGACGAGATGCGGCGGACGTCCCGCTGACCCATACGTTCGGAACGAACGTCCTGACGAAGTTCAAGGTGTGGGCCGAGGAGGACATGGGCGACGCCCATCCCCGCAGATAGGAGGGTGTCAATGAACCTTCCTCCCGTCCGCGGAAGAAGCGCATACACGCAGTTGGCTCGATGAGGGTCGCGCAATCCCCGGAGAGATCACCCCCGTCTCCGCCTGATCGGCAGTGACCCTCCCCCGACGAGGGGGGAGGGTTTTCTCCGTCAGGCCGCCAGGGCGAGTGTGGGCTCGGAGGCGTCGGCACCGGCCATGAACTGCGCCCGGGCGAGGTCGGCGAAGCGGCCGTTCTCCGCGACGAGTTCCTCGAAGGTGCCCGATTCGACGATCCGGCCCTCGTGGAAGACGAGGATGCGGTCGGCGTTGCGGATCGTCGCCAGACGGTGGGCGATGACGAAGGTGGTCCTGCCCTCCATCACGGCTTCGAGCGCACCCTGCAGCTTCCGCTCGGTGGTCGCGTCCAGGGCGGACGTGGCCTCATCGAGGATCAGCACGGGCGGATTCTTGAGCAGCGCCCTGGCGATGGACAGACGCTGACGCTCGCCGCCGGAGAGCGAGCGGCCACGCTCACCGATGATCGTGTCGAGACCGTCGAACTGGCGATCCATGAACTCCGTCGCCTGGGCACGGTCGAGGGCGTCGAGCATCTCCGCATCGGTGGCGTCGGGACGGCCGACCTGGAGATTCTCACGGATCGAGCGGGCGAACAGCATCGGCTCCTGGAACACCACGCCGATGTTGTGACGCAGGGAGGCGAGGCCGATATCGCGGATGTCGGTACCGTCGATGCGGATCGCGCCAGTATCGGGGTCGAACGCACGGTGCAGCAGGCCCAGTGTGGTCGACTTACCCGAGCCTGTGGTGCCGACGAGGGCGATTGTCTGCCCGGCCTGCGCCGTGAAGGAGACACTCTCCACGGCCTTGCGACGCGGGGTGTAGGAGAAGCCGACCTGGTCGAACGAGACCTCGCCCTCGAACCGGGCCACCTGCATGGCGCCGGGACGATCGTGGACGGCCGGGGTCGTGTCCAGAATCTCGAAATACTCGGCGATCTTGGGCATCTGCTGGAACAGACCGTTGATGCAGGTGGCGACCTGATCGAGGCGGGCGACGAGCATGGTGGCAAGGCTCATGAAGGCCACCACTTCGCCGATCGAGGCCATGCCGTGCTGATGCAGGGCGATACCCGTGATGAAGATGGCCGTCATGGTCAGGGTGGCGGCAGCGCGGGTCGCGACATTGGCGAGCGCCCACCACGACAGGACCGGGATCTGGGCCGCGAGCAGGTTGCGAATGATGCCGTGCATGGCCTCCTTCTCCGCCTTGGCGCGGGTGAAGGATTGGATCACGGCGACGTTGCCGAGGGCGTCGGAGGCATGGGCGGCAAGGCCCGACTGGTAGGCCTCGACTCGGCCCTGCAGCATCTCGGTGCGGCGCATGACGAAGGTGGTGAGCACGGTGAACATCGTCACCAGCACGACTAGGATCGAGCCGAGCTGCCAGTTCACGAACAGGGTCATCGGCAGGAGCACGGCCAGGGACACGACGGCGACGAAATGATCGCGGAAGAAGCCGAGCCAAAGCCAGAACATGCCGTTCGATCCTTCCAGCATCGCCTTCAGGACGCGGCCGGAATGGTTCGAGGAATGGAAAGCCAGGGGCAGTTCGAGCACGTGCTCGAAGTAATTCGCCATGGACGCGAGACGATTGCGATGGGCCAGCCGGTCCGCATGCAGTGCGATGGTGACGCCGGCCGCGATGGTGAACAGGCCGAAGGCGACCCATGCGCCGATGAGCGGCGCCAGTGTCGAGAAGGCGTTACCGTCGCTCTTCAGATGCGTCAGCTGATCGATGATGCGCCCCATGAGCAGCGGCTCGGCGAAAGCCGCGACCGCGAGGGCCACATTGGCGACAGCGAGGAGGGCTGCCAGGCGCCGATCGGCGCCCAGTAGGCCCATGACGCGCGCATAGAGACGAACCAACGGCATGACGACGTGTGCTCCGATGCCAATCACGGCGCGGTCCCTTTTGCCGGAACCTTCGCCCTCAACCCTTCGCCTTCGGCCCGGCCCCCAGTCATCGGAGATCACAAGCCATTCGGCGTGCTCGGCTTATCGCAATGCCACCCTGAACGGCGAATGACAGGAATGCGCCGGGAGAACCGTTATCCTTTACGGTTCGTTTAGCGCGTCTGCCTAAGGCTGAAGACGTCGCTTTCCGCTCGGATCCTGTTCCGTGCTGCTGGGCAAGCCGACCAGGGTTCACCATGGATCTCGCAACCGGTATCGGGCTTCTCGGCGGCTTCGGTGTCGTCTTCACCCTGATCATGATCGATGGCGGGAACTTCGCCGCCTTTTTCGACAAGCACGCGGTCATCGTCATCTTCGGCGGTTCCACCGCGGCGACGATGATCCGCTTCCCGTTCGCGACCATGATGCACGGCCTGCCGATGGGCATGCGCTACGCCTTCACCATGCGGGCGATCAGACCACGCGAACTCATCGAGGAAATCACCAAGATCGCCGACGTCGTGCGTAAATCCGGCCCGATGGCCCTGGAGAACATGGAGATCTCCGATCCCTTCCTGGCTCAGGGCGCCCGCTACATCGCCGATGGCTACGACCGCGAGTTCATCCGAGACACGATGGAGCGCGACCGCGACAACTTCCTCATGCATCTCGATGAGGGCTCGAAGATCTACCGCGCCTTCGGGGATTGTGCCCCCGCCTGGGGCATGATCGGCACCATTCTCGGCATGGTGACGATGTTCGCCAACATGTCGGACCCCTCGAAGCTGGGCCCTGCCATGGCGACCGCGCTGCTCGCCACCCTCTATGGCGCGCTGATCTCCAACATGATCGCGCTTCCGCTCGCCGACAAGCTACACGTGAAGCTGGAGGAGGAGGACGTCTCCCGCTCCCTCATCATCGACGGCATCCTGCTCATCCGCGACTCGAAGAGTTCGTCCCTCGTGCGCGAGATGCTGGTCGCCTACCTGCCGCATAACCACCGCGACGACCTCGCGGCGGAAGCGGCCTGACGGGAAGAGGGTAACCGGCCGTGGCCAGGAAGAAGCGCGGAGGCCATGGCGGTCACGGTTGGTTCGTGACTTTCGCCGATCTCATGGCGCTGCTCATGAGCTTCTTCGTGATGATCGCGGCCTATTCCACTCAAGATCAGAAGAAGATGCAGGCTGTGGCCGGCTCCATGCGCGATGCCTTCGGTGTCAACAGGGAATCGCGTTTCTCCGGAATCATCGAAGTGAACGGCCTTCCGACGCCGGGGCATATCAAGAACCGCAGCGAAATCGCGCCCGAACAGGCCACCGATCGGCCAAAGCCGCCGGATATCGAATCGACTGCCCCGGAAGGGATCCAGGACAGCGGCTATCCGGAAGCGTTCGGCCTTGCCGCCGCCAGTCTGCGCCAGGCGATGCAGGACATGCCCGAGATCTCGGAACTCTCGAAGAACATCATCGTCAATCCGACGCAGAAGGGCGTCGATCTCTCGCTGGTGGATCAGGACGGCAGCACGATGTTCCCGCACGGGTCGAGCCGCCCGAACGATCGGACGAGGCGCCTTCTGGAGAAGCTAGCCCCCGTCATTCGGAAGCTGCCCAACCGCATCACTGTCACAGGCTATACCGCCACGGATAGGCCCGGTACACGCCCCCCTGCCCCGCCCTGGGAGCTCTCGGCAGGTCGCGCCATCAGCGTGCGCGAAATCCTCGCCAGCGCCGGCGTGCCCGACGATCGCTTTGCTTCGGTCTCCGGCAAGGCGGATACCGAGCCGCTGTTCCCGGACAATCCGTACCTGTCATCGAACCGGCGCGTGACGGTGACGCTCATGGGCGAGCAGGCACCGACGCCGCGTTCGATGAAGCTGCCCTGAGAGGGGGCTAGCTCACTCGGCGACCAGCAGCGCCCAATAGACTTTGTACTTTGAATTCGGAGCATAGGCCGTAGCGATGCCCATGCGTGTCGCCCGAGGGGCCAGCATGACGGCGTTATGGGCCGGGCTGTCGCGCCATCCCGAGAAGGCCTCCGCCAGGGTGTGATAGCCGGCCGAGAGATTCGCCTGCGCGCCCGCATAGCCGAGGCGCTGAACCGCGACCTTCACCGTCTGGGCCTGGCTCGGCTTGTCGGCGGCCGCCATCGCGGCTGCCTCGGCTTCGGCCAGACGCTGCAGGTCCGGGTCGATCCGTAAGGGTGCACCGCCGCTCCGCGCACGATACGCCGAGATCATATCGCGCGCGGTCGCCGCATCGACCGATGCGCCGGAGGTGGTCATTGGCCAGTACAGGCTCGGGAGCGCGCCGGTGGTCGGTGCTTCCTTGGCGCAACCGGACAGCACGAGGCTGCCCACAAGCGCGAGGCCGAACACCCGGAATCCCATCGTCATCGTTCAAGCCTCGCGTTCGTCGTCGATCGTGTCGGTCTACGACACCTCCGCAGGGCTCCTACGCCGGTTCGGTTCACGGGGCGTTGCCGAGCGCATCGGCTCGGCTTCCTCGTTCGCGGAAGGGCTGACCTGCCGGTCATCGACCTCCTCCGCCTGAGCCGGCCGATCCTGGCTCCGGTTCTGTGCGAACACGCCGGCGATCTGCCCGAGTGCGGTCTGGACCGGCTCCAGGCCCTGGACGGTGACGACGCTCGATCCGGGGCCGAGAGCCGGGATGAACCCTGCGCCGGACAAGGCTTGAAACACGGAAAAGTTCAGGTCGCTCGTGACCTTCAGGCCCATGCTGACATCGACGATCATCGCGATCAGTTCGAATTCGAGGAAAGGATCGCCGATCTTGCGGAACACCACCCGTGGTGCCGGCTCCTTCAGCACATCCGGATGAGCGGCGGCGCAGGCCACCAGCATTTCGGCGGCACGGACCGGATCCTGGTTGCGCAGGACGTTGACCGTGATGGTGACGCGGCCGGTGCGATCGCCGCGAACGCGGTTCTTCACGATACCCGAAATCAGGTTCGAGTTCGGCACGATCACCGCCGAACGGTCGAAGGTCTGGATCTCGGTGGAACGCACGGAGATGCGCTTCACGATGCCCTCGCTGTCGCCGATGAGCACCTGATCGCCGACGCGGATCGGTCGCTCCCACAGCAGCAGCAGGCCCGAGACGAAGTTGTTGACGATGGATTGGAGGCCGAAACCGATACCGACGGAGAGCGCACCGGCGACGATAGTCAGCTTCTCGAGGCTGAGTCCGAGATAGGAGAAGGCGAGCGCGAGGGCGATCAGGAACCCGCAATAACCGGTGATGGTGGAGATGGAGTTGCGCAGGCCCGCATCGAGATCGGTGGCCGGGAGGTAGGTCTGTTCCAGCCAGCGCTGGACTGCGCGCGTGATGACCACGCCGATGACGAGAAGTCCCACCGCATACGCGATGGTGGAGAGCGAGATCGTCACGTCTCCGACCTTGAAGCCGAAGAAGGCGCTGCGCACGGAGGTGAAGACGTCGGTGGAATCGAGGCCCCAGGGCGCGAGCGCCAGCAAGGCGGCCACCAGGATCAGAACGACTCGGGCGAGACCGGTCGACAGAACGGCGATCTGGTTGATCGAGCGCTTGCGTAGCCCGGTATTGGCCTGAAGCGCTGTGGCGAAGCGGGTCTCGTCCTTCAGCGTACCGCCGATGAACGTGTCGGCACTCGTGATGAGCAGGTAAAGCAGCGCGATGAGGCACGCCGTCCAGACCAGCTGGTCGATGAGGAAGGCGGCGAAGGCGACATAGCCGACGAGGGGCGCGATGCCGATGACGATGACGGCAGCCCATCCGAGGAGGCGCGCCGGACCGCCGATCGTCGTGGTGGATTCCGGCGCGACGTAGGGACCGAAGCAGGCCTCCTCCTTATCCGCCGTGTCGGCGAAGCGGTGCAACCCGATGGCGAGGATCAGGATGGTGGCGAGGGCGCCGATGCCACGGGTGGCGATGGAGATCGATAGTGCGGCGTAGATGCCGGAATTGAGCGCCTCGATGGATTTGACCACCGTGATTACCGTGGCGATGCCGACGGCGAGCCGCGTCAACCGCGACGCGGTCGAATCGCTGAGCGGAGCAGGACGCCAGGACGGTTTTTCCGGCGACAGCAGTGCGTCGCAAAGCGCCTCTACGAAGGCGATGAAAGCGAGCCCGCCGAGGATGGCGCCGGCCACCGGCATCAGCCGCTGCGGCAGCAGGTCCGTGGAATCCAGGGCGTAATAGACGGCGTAGCTTCCCACCACCGCCGGTACGGTGCCGAGGAGGAAGACGCGCCAGGCCGCCATCAGCTTCATGCGCTGCGTCGGGTCGACGACGCTCTGGCTGCGCCGCCCGAGACGCGGGGCAATGTTTCGGCGTCCGAAATACAGCGCCACGGAGATGCCCAGGGCGACCCCGAGCAGAAGAAGATTCCAGATCGATCCGTTGCGGCCGAACAGGCCAGCGATATCACTGACGGCGGCCTGCAGAGCCCGGATGTCGCGCGGGACATCGTCGGCGATACGCATCCAGAGGTCGGGATTCACCAGTGCCGACGAGCGTTCGAACAGGCCGCGGGTGAAGGCTGCCCTGCGCTTGTTCGTGATCTGGTCGATGATCTGGTCGCTCTGCACAAGAAGCGATTTCGCCAGCCGCTGCGTCTCGTCGATCTCGGCGACCGCATGCTCGCGCTCGCCCCGCTCCTTGGCGACGTCCTCGCCCTCCTCGCCTTCCTTCGGCTTCGGGCCGAGCTGCGTCAGGCGCTCGCGGGCCGCTTCGAGACGCGGCGTGGTGGCATCGATGATCTGACGGATCCGGTCGGCGATGGCGTCGAGGCCTTCGCGTGCCTTGAGCAGGTTGGCGGAATCGACGTTGCGGCCGGCGAGCAGCTTCTCACGCTCATCGAGATTGGCCTTCGCCTCGTCGAGCCGGTCGCGGACATTCTGGATCGCCTCAGAGACTGCCTGTTTCGGCACGGGCGGCTTCGCGGCCGGCGCGGGGGCCGCCGCAGCGGGTGGGACGGTAGCGGGCGCCGGCTTTGCCGGCTCCGTCTGCGCGGGGGCGACGGGCGCCGCCTGCGCCAGAACCGGAATGGGAGTCAGGAAGGAAGCACCCATCCACGCGGCAAGGAGCGCTGCATGTCGCATTCTGCCCTTCATGAATCCCAGTTCCATGTCGTTCCTTTCGTCGGCTTGGGCCGACCGCCCCTCTGGCGTCGGCACGCAGACCCCGGTGCGCGGGCCAATCGCTTCCAGGCCCATCTCCGGCAAGCGCCGTGGCCATGATGGGAGCATCAGCGAAGGCACAACACGCGCCGTAGGTGGCAGCGGGTCAAAAATCAGATTGTCGGATGGCCGATCAATGGGGCGAAAGGGTGCCGCAGACACATCATTCGCCGAGGCAGCCCGAAAGATTGTGGGCCGCGACGTCGCGGATCGACCGGGCAACCTTCACAAGCGTGTCATGCTGATATTAGACTAACGCGCAATGGACAGAGCCTTTTCGTATCGACGCGAGGAGGTGGCGTTGGCCGTCCATGTCGATGTGCCTCGCCACAAACCGGGCGTTCCCGCCCGATGCGACCGCTTTTGGCTAAGCCCAGGCCGGTCCGCCCTCCCCGATCATCTGTTCTCTTCGCATCCTGTGCGGGTCCGGCGACCGAGATTTGTTCGCCGGATGCCAAAGTCGAAGACCGAACTGCCGGGACCACCGATCTTTCATCATCCGGGGACGATGCCGCGCCGTAACGTGCTGCGTCGTCCCTTCGTCGATCCGTCAAGAGAGTAGCGCCATGCTGGATCTCCAAACGCTCGTCCTCAATGCGGATTACCGGCCGCTTTCGTATAATCCGCTGTCCTTATGGTCCTGGAAGGACGCTTTCACCGCCCTCTTCCTCGACAGGGTCACATTGGTGGCCAGCTACGATGTCGAAGCCCGGTCACCGAGCCGCGCCTTGAGGGTCCCCAGCGTCGTTGCCCTCAAGAACTACGTGACGCTGGCGCGCAGTCCGGCCTTCACCCGCTACAACATCTACCTGCGCGACACCTTCTCCTGTCAGTATTGCGGACTTCGGATGCCTTCCGGTGGGCTGACCTTCGACCACGTCATTCCGCGCTCACGCGGCGGATTGTCGAGCTGGGAGAACGTCGTCGCCGCCTGCTCACCCTGCAATCTGCGCAAGGCGAACCGTACTCCGGCGGAAGCGGAGATGCCGCTCCTGCATGAACCCCACCGGCCGACGCGGCACGAGCTCCATCGCCGCCAACCGGAATTCGACCACCGCGAGTACCATCACACCTGGCTGGATTACCTGTACTGGGACAGCGAACTCGAAAGCTGACGTTGGTCAGTCCTGCGAGAAGCGCGGCGGCGGTTCGTTATGGACCGGTGCGTTGGGGTTGTGCGGGGGAACAAGACCCAGGACGACTGGCGGGCCGTAAATGGTTCTCACCAAGCGCGGCGCCGGCAGGTAGCGAGGATCACGATAGGAAATCTGCGGCGGCAACATCGCGCCGTGCCGCTGAACATACGGACCTTGGTACACAGCATCGACGGCAATGTGGCGGCCTCCTGCCTCGGCTCCTGAAATGGATACGAGGCTGAGTATCGCGGCACCGACGGAGAGGTTGGTTCGGTTCATCGTGCGGAGTCCGTTTCAAAATGCTGGCGGACTTTGCAGCAGATGATGCGATGAAGCCCTTAACGCACCAGATTTTGTATGAGTCTCAGAACTTCACGGCCGCGCCGCCGCGGACGGTGTTCAGATTGACTTTGTGGCCATCAAAGTCGTTAAAGAGGACATATTGATATTCCCCACGCAGAATAATGTTTTGCGTCAACGCGTATTCCAGGCCTGCGCCCAGTGCGATGCCGCCAACGACCTTTGTTTTACTGCTTCCGTAGGTGATGGGCGCTGCCAGAGTTGATCGACCGGGGTTTTGGGCATTGAAGCTGCTATAACCACTGTGGCTGACGACGGCGGCTTGCCTAGGATCGCTGAGGCCGAGATTGGCACGATACGTGGTTTGGTCGTATTCTGCGGCCTGAACTTTTACTTGATCTGCGATTTGTGCGCGGCCGATGGCCAGTCCGCCCGTTACGAACGGGAGAAAGGCACCCATTGTATAACCGGCACGGGCCCGGATCGTGCCGAAATCTTCAATTCGCGTCGAGGACGTGCCTTCGAGGCCGACGGAGCGAAAAAAGCCATCTGTTCCAACCATGAAACGAGAAATGTAATTGTTGCTCGCGCCGGTTCTGCCGAAGCTTGTATAATCCACCTCAATGCCGATGACGGTCTCGTCGAACTGGTAATTCCATCCCGCAAAGGCTCCATAGCTGGCGCCTTCCGTCCGGGTTGAATGCGTCTGGAGCAATCCAGAGGCATGCATCTCGTTCTCGAAGTAAGTCTGGCTGAGCGCGCTTGCGACAATGGGTTGAAACGCATTGTTGAAGCCCAGCGCGGCCGAGCTGTATCCCGCATGCCCGCCGAAATATCCGCCGTTCCAATCGATCTCGGTTGAGGCAGGCTCGTAATCGGAACCACGCAGCACGCCATAGTCCAGATCGGCGGCCCGGGCGGTCGGCAGCCATCCGAGTGTGATGCCGGTCAGGAGAGCAAGGGTGACGGTACGCATCGAGGTCGTCCTCAGGGCTGCAGCCCGACTGTTCTTTCCGAACATAGTATCGTTATTGATTGCGTAACCTTAATACTCCGTTGCGTTCGCGCCACATGAGTTACGGCCAGGCCTATGGTCATGGTCGCAGGACGAAAAAGCCCGCGCGGCACGGGCCGGGCGGGCTTTGAGCATAGGAAGGCGGGCGAAGGTCCTGCCGTGTCGGGCTGTGCACTATTCGTAGGGATTGCCGCCGCCGTAACCGCCGGTCCCAAAAGCAGCAGCGCCGCCAGCGAAGCTGTAGCGCAGGCCGACGCGAACCTCGTTGGCCGAGATGTCCTTGAGGCGGGTCCCGAAGCCGAAATCGTCGAGGCCGGTCTTGGCGCGGCCGAGATTGACGTAACGGTAGTTCGCATCGATCGCGAAGCCCGCACCGATCTCGTAGGACACGCCGCCTGTCAGTGCCCAGGCCAATGACGTGACCGAACCGTTGCGACGCGCGGCAGCGGGGCGTGGCCCGACCACCGGGCTTCCGTCACAGAGCACGGGAACGGTACAGGTGGTTTGGGTATAGGCGTTGCGGAAGTCTTTCTGCGCGATACCGATGCCTCCGCCGATATAGGGGGTGAGCCCCCACCAGGTGCCGAGATCCGCATAGACGTTCACGAGGGCCGTCAGCACGTCGAGCTTGCCGGCTTCGACGTTGTATCCGTTCGCGAAGTTCGAGCCGGACGAGTAGGTCGTGAAACGGCTGGGAAGGCGCTGGTCGATGGTGGCGTCCATGCGCAGCCAGTTGTTGAAGCGGTAGCCGATGCCGCCACCATAGCCTGGCTGATGACTGAGGCGCAGTCGTACGAGCGGCGGTGTGCCCGGTTCGACCAGCGTCGCATCCTTGGGATGATCGTAATAGCTCTCGGTGAAATCGGCACGGAGGTACCATCCGCTGCCGATCTGGACCGGGGCGGGTGCCGGCGGAGGCGGTGGCGGCGGAAGAAGGTCCGCTGCAACGGCTGGCACGGCGGCGCCGATTGCCAGTCCGGCGAGGATCGCAGCGAGGGTTGCGGAGCGGTATCGACGAGGCGGAATCATCAGGATCCTCACGGACGCATCGGCCGGAAAGCGCATGTTACGGATGCATGCCGGCGAGGGGGGGGACTGACCAAGATGATGAATTTAAAAGGTTATGATCGCCTTAACCCTAACGGGTCCTGAGCTGGAAAAGACAACGCGCTCCGGCGTTAACCCAGCTGTCGTGCTCGCACAAAAGAGGACGGCGCGGATACCGATCCGCGCCGTCTTTGTAGTGTCCTTGGAAAAAATCAGTATTTACGGACGATCGGTTCTGGCAGCGGCTGATATTCGACCGCTGGTGCAACGGCGCCCCCAAGAATCCAGCGCATGCCGACCTTCACGTCATGCGAGGCAATGTCCTTGAGGTGATAATCCGTCTTGCAGAAGGGCGGTGCGTCGCAGGTGATTGTGCCGGTTTGCGCCGAACCCATGTTGAGATAGCGATAGGCGAGCTCGAGCTTGAGGTTCGGCGTAATGGAATAGCCGAGACCGGCATGGGCCGCCCAAGCGAAGCTGAGCTTCTGCTTTTCCGGGCCCGAGCCAAAGCCGCCCTGATAAAGGCCTTGGCCGTTGTCGGTCACGCCGCCGAACATGTGGTGTGCAAAGCCGACACCTGCGCCGACGAAGGGAGTGACGCCGTAATATGTGCCGAGATCGACGTAGCCGTTGGCCATGCCGACCACCGAGGAGAACTTGCCGGACGTGCGATTGATCCCGCCGCTCGGCTTCTCGGCCGCGTAGAAGATCCATTTCGCTTCCGACCGGTACTCGCCGGTGAAATCGAAGCGGAGCCAGGAATTGGCTTGGTAGCCGATACCTGCGCCCACGAAAGCCTGGTTGCCCAGATAATCTTTCAACACGTTGTAGTTGTATTGGATCGGAGGGGTCGTCACGTCCTTGGCGACGGTGTGACCTTCTCCGAGAATTCCAGCACCGGCGTCGCCGCGAAGGTACCATGCGCCGCCGATTTCGATCGGCGGGGGGAGCGGCTCGGGAGGCAGGCTCGGAAGCAGGTCGGCGGCCTGCGCGAGGCATGGCGCTCCCACGCTCGCAAGGAGCGTGATCGAGCGCGCCAAGGCAGAAAGCTTGGAGCGGCGCATAATGGATCCTTCAACTCGATCGTTCGGCGGAGGTGTGGGAGCACCAGCCTGGATGACGAACCCATCATCTGCCGGATGAGTTAAATCGCGCTTAACGTTAAACGTTAGCCTTTCTGAGTTCTTAGAGGGCCGCAAATTTACTGACGCTCGTAGAAGCTATCGAGATATCGCGGCACTTGCATTCGCGGGCCGCCTCGGTGGTTTTCGCGAGTAACGAGGCGGAGAGATCATGCGGCCTGAAGATGTACGCGCACTCGCCCTGATGCTGCCGGGGGTGGAGGAAGGCGCCCATATGGGCCAACCCGATTTCCGCATTGGCGGGCGGATCTTCGCAACCCTCTGGGTCGACGAGGAACGCGTTGTGCTGAAGTTCCCCGCCGAGCATCAGGCTTTTGTGGTCGAGGCCGAGCCGGACCTGTTCGATCCTGTCCCCGGCGCGTGGGGACGGCGTGGCTGGACCAGCCTGTCCCTGGATGGGGCCGATGAGGAGACGCTCAGAAGCGCTCTCCTCACGGCATGGCGCTGCCTCGCGCCGGAGGCGTTGCGCGATTAGGCCGCGGCTTTCGCCACGGCATCGACGATGTCGTCCACGACTTCCATGACGAGGCTTCGATCGTCGCCCTCAGCCATGACGCGAATGACCGGCTCGGTGCCCGACGGACGTATGACGACGCGGCCGGTCTCGCCGAGACGCTCGCGGCCATGGGCGATGGCTGTCACGACCGCGTCCTGCTGCAGCGGCGTACCAGAGCGGTAGCGCACGTTTTTGAGGATCTGCGGCAGCGGGTCGAAGCAATGGCAGACCTCGCTCACCGGCCGCTCCTGACGCTTGACCACGCTGAGAAGCTGAAGTGCCGCCACCAGACCGTCTCCGGTAGTGGCGTAATCCGACATGATGATGTGACCCGACTGCTCGCCGCCGAGATTGTAGCCATGCTCGCGCATGTGCTCGAGGACGTAGCGATCGCCGACCGCCGTGCGGGCGAGACCAAGGCCGATCCCCCCGAGGAACCGCTCGAGACCGAGATTGGACATGATCGTCGCGACGATGCCGGGCTGTGTCAGGCGGTCGTCGTCCTTCCAGGACCGTGCCACGACAGCCATCAGTTGGTCTCCATCCACCGACTGGCCCTTCTCATCGACGATGAGAACACGGTCTGCGTCGCCGTCGAGGGCGATGCCGATATCCGCCCGCAATTCCCGAACCTTGGCGGCAAGGGCGGCGGGAGCCGTGGATCCGACATCGTGGTTGATGTTGAAGCCATCGGGATCGACGCCGATGGCGATCACTTCCGCTCCGAGTTCCCAAAGGGTCTCCGGCGCAACGCGGTAGGCCGCGCCATTGGCGCAATCGACCACGACCCGTAGGCCGTCGAGGGTGACGTTGCGCGGCAGCGTACGCTTGGCAAATTCGATGTAGCGAGCATGCACGCTTTCGATCCGCTTGGCGCGGCCGAGGTCGCGTGAGCCGGCGAGCTTCTTGTGCAACTCCCCGTCGATCAAGGCTTCGATGGCGCGCTCGACATCGTCGTTCAGCTTGAATCCATCGGGACCGAAGAGCTTGATGCCGTTATCCTCGAACGGATTGTGCGACGCCGAGATCATAACCCCTAGATCGGCGCGCATCGAGGGGGTGAGCATGGCCACGGCCGGCGTCGGCATGGGGCCGAGCAGCATCACGTCCATGCCCACCGAAGTGAACCCGGCAACGAGAGCTGTCTCGATCATGTAGCCCGACAGGCGGGTGTCCTTGCCGATCACGACCCTGTGGCGGTGATCGCCCCGCTGGAAGACCAATCCTGCCGCTTGCCCCACCTTAAGGGCCAGTTCAGGGGTGATCACCCCGTTGGCACGGCCTCTGATGCCGTCTGTGCCGAAATACTTACGCACGTTCTTCAATCCCGATCGTCACAGCCCATCATAGCGGGTCTCACCTCGCTGAATGGTATCGAAGCATGGCAAACGAATGGTGGCCGGGCGGGAGCCTAGCTCATCCCTCGTCGCGCGTCAGAAGGCCTGTGAAACAGCAATGATCAGCCAGACGAGGACAGCACCCTCGATCTGCTTGCCAATGCTGAAATAGTAAAGCTCGACACACTACCAAGACGCCATGTTTGACTGCCAGAACCGGTCCGAACGCGCGTCGAAGAGCGGGCCGCACGTCTCGAACGAATAAGCCAGCGGATCGAAAGCCGGGTCGAGACTGAGAAGCTTGTCGCTCACCTGCTCGTTGCTCGTCACGCCGGCAAGCGCCTCGCCGTACGGTCGATCTATCCGCGGTGCCGCCCGATTCGACCTTTGGCAATCAAAAGAAAAGCGGCGAGGTCTCCCTCGCCGCTTTGATATTTCTGAAGAACGAACACCCTGACGTCACGCCTGGGGCTGAGGCTCCAGCCCGCCCTCGTTGTCCCGCGGCCGGCCGCGACCGGCGGACGGGACGGACGAACCACGGATCGGAGTCGGTCCATCACCCGCATCACGGATGGGCGGCTTGCCGGCGATCAGGTTCTTAATCTCGTCACCCGAAAGGGTTTCGTATTCGAGAAGCCCCTGGGCCAGTGCCTCGAGATCGTCCTTATGCTCGCCGAGGATGCGGCGGGCCTCCTCAAGGCCGGTCTCTACAAGGCGGCGAACCTCGGCGTCGATCTTCTGGGCAGTGGCCTCGGAAACCGTCTGCTGACGGCCCATGGACATGCCGAGGAAGACCTCGTCGTTGTTCTCGCCATAGGCCACGGTGCCGAGCTCAGGCGAGAAGCCCCAGCGCGTCACCATCATGCGAGCGAGACGTGTCGCCTGCTCGATGTCTGACTGTGCTCCAGAAGTAACCTTGTCGGCGCCGAACGTCATCTCTTCGGCGATGCGACCGCCCATCATGATGGCGAGACGCGAGGTCATCTGCTCGAAGCTCATAGACAGCTTGTCGCGCTCTGGAAGCTGCATGACCATGCCCAGGGCCCGGCCGCGCGGAATGATCGTCGCCTTATGGACGGGATCAGTGGCAGGCACGTTGAAGGCGACAATGGCGTGGCCACCTTCGTGATAGGCCGTGAGCCTCTTCTCGTCCTCAGTCATCACCAAGGTGCGCCGCTCCGCACCCATCATCACCTTGTCCTTGGCGTCCTCGAACTCGTGCATCGTGACGATGCGCTTGCCACGACGTGCGGCGAGCAGGGCCGATTCGTTGACGAGGTTCATCAGGTCGGCGCCGGAGAAGCCAGGGGTCCCACGCGCGATGACCTTGAGATCGACATCCGGTGCCAAAGGCACCTTGCGAACGTGAACGCGAAGGATGCGCTCGCGGCCGACGACGTCGGGGTTCGGCACCATAATCTGGCGGTCGAAGCGGCCCGGACGCAGCAGGGCGGGGTCGAGCACGTCGGGACGGTTCGTGGCCGCAATGATGATCACGCCCTCGTTGGCCTCGAACCCGTCCATCTCCACGAGGAGCTGGTTCAATGTCTGCTCGCGCTCATCGTTGCCGCCGCCGAGACCCGCGCCGCGGTGGCGACCGACAGCGTCGATCTCATCGATGAAAATGATGCAGGGCGCATTCTTCTTGGCCTGCTCGAACATGTCACGGACGCGGCTGGCACCGACGCCGACGAACATCTCGACGAAGTCCGAACCCGAGATCGTGAAGAACGGCACATTGGCTTCGCCCGCCACCGCACGGGCAATGAGGGTCTTACCCGTGCCGGGAGGGCCGACGAGGAGCACACCACGCGGAATGCGACCTCCGAGACGCTGGAACTTCTGCGGATCACGCAGGAACTCGACGATCTCCTGCAGGTCTTCCTTGGCTTCTTCGACGCCGGCGACGTCGTCGAAGCTGACGCGGCCAGAGGCCTCGGTGAGAAGCTTGGCCTTCGACTTGCCGAAGCCCATGGCGCGCCCGGCACCCGACTGCATCTGGCGGCTCAGGAAAATCCAGGCACCGATGAAGACTAGGATGGGCAGCCAGCTCACGAGAAGCTGGATGAACCAGGGCGTGTTGTCCGAGGGGGGACGTGCGGTGATCTGCACACCCTTGCTCTGCAGCTTCGACACCAGATTCGGGTCGTTGGGCGCATAGGAGGTGAAGTTGCCACCGCCGACATAGGTACCACTCACATCCTGCCCGGAGATCACGACTGTCTGGATCTTGCCGGAATCGGCATCGTTCAGAAGCTGGCTATAGGCGATCTCACTGCCGCCGCCGCGATGTCCCGGATTTTGGAACAGGGTGACGAGGGCAAGCACGAGCAGGAAGATGACGACCCACAAGGCAAAATTGCGGAAGTTCGGGTTCATCGATCAATCCCTGGGGGCGTCCGGTCCCGCGCTTGGTGGGCGGATCACGCGGATGCATGTCGGCAATGTAGGCAGTGCCGCCTCCCTTGCCAAGTAAATCGGGCCTGCCTGCGGCAAGCCGGTCGGCGGAAAGGTGAGCGCGTCCCTAAGATGGGGACCGTCGCGCCGGTGCCGGAGAGAAGGAGAGGACGCCCTCGGCCCCAAGTTCGACGAGGATGCCCCGAAGCGTGCGTCGCATGGCGGTGCCTGCGGTGAGGGCCGGCCGAAGCTCTTCGAAGACGAGCCGCTCCATGCGTTCCAGGCGCCCTACCCCTCCCCCTCCGGCCTCGTTCAATGCGAGGTCGACGACGCGAATAAGGATCGCATCCGGAAGAGCGGCCAGTAGGCGGCCATCCAGGACAACGGCATCGGCGGTAAGGCGGAGCCTGATAAAGGTGGACTGCGCTGCATCGCGTAACGCGTTCTCGTCGCGAGACATGCGGGCCGCCAGACGGCAGAGCCGTTCGGCGTTGAGACCTTCCGCTGCGAGGTCGGGCATCAGTCGGCGTAAACGTGCACGTGCGAAGCGCTCATCCACATTCGAAGGATCGCTCGCGTATGCCAGCCCATGAGCCGAGCAGTAGGCGATGAGATCCGCCTTTGGAATATGGAGGAAGGGTCTTGCTAGGCGCAGGCCCGGTGCAAGCTCCCGGTCGCGCCGCATACCCGCGAGACCAGCCGGACCGCTTCCGGCGAGGAGCCGCATCAGCACGGTCTCTGCCTGATCGTCAGCTGTATGGCCCGTCAGTATTGTGTCCGCGCCGATCCCCGTCGCGCATTCCGCCAGGAGGGCGTAGCGCGCCTGGCGTGCGGCGGCTTGAATACCCCGGCTAGGCTTGTCGCCGTCCCAGGTCAGGATGTGGTGCCTCAAACCAAGCGCCTGCGCAGTGATCCCGACGTTCCGGGCCTCGACGCCTCCCTCCGCCCGAAGACGATGATCCACCGTCGCGACCTGGATCGGATGCGCCGCCCCGGACCGGGCGGCTGCATGCATCAAAGCCGTGGAGTCCGGTCCGCCGGAAACTGCGATGAGCAGGTTGCGAGTTTCGAGATAGGGCTTCAGCGCCGCGACAAGCGTCGCGTCGATCCCGTCACCCGCTGGGGTGGCATTCAAGCGGCGCAGCGGGCGCGTTTCTGCTCGCGAACCACGCTCTGGCGGACACCCTGCGCTGCGGACGGGAACTTCCGCTCCAGTTCGGCGAGAGTGGCGCAGGCTTGTTCCCGTGCGCCGAGTGCATTCAGAGATATTCCAAGCTTCAGCATCGCATCCGGCGCCTGGGGCGAGCGCGCGTAATCCGTGGAGACCTTCAGAAACTGCTCGGCCGCCTCGCGGTTGCGGTTGCGCTGGAGGTAGCTCTCACCGAGCCAGTACGTCGCCGACGGCACCTGCGCGTCGCGCGGATGCGATTGAATGAACTGGCGTAGGCTCATCTCCGCCTGTTCGTAATGGCGTCCGGTGATGTAGCCGTAAGCCGTCTCGTAATCCGCCCGTGCATCGCCTGTCGTGGTGGCGGCCACGCTGGTCATCGGGCGCGACGGGCTCGCGAGAGCGCCCGTCGTAGGAACGCGCGACGGGGGCGTGAGGTCGACGGGGCCACCTAGGCCTGGAGGCGACAGGCCAGGCTCTTCGTCATCGGCATCGACCACGGTGGGCGGCACACTCGGTCCCCGAGACGGTGGTGCGGTCGCGATGGCAGCCGACGGCATAGTCGTGCCGAGCGGCATCGGCCCGCCGGGACGACCCGGATTCTGATCCGGGTTGAAGGCATCGCTGCGCTTCTGTGGCTTGGCTTGACCGGGATTGGTACCTGACGGGGATGCGGCGGGCTTTCCAGCGCCACCCTTGCCTTCCTGCAGGCGATATTCGACGTCCTCTTGGAACTTGCGAAGCTGTTCCTTGAGCTGGCGATTCTCGTATTGCAGCGTCTCGATCTGACCAGCCATCTGACGTGACTGGTTCTCGATGCGATTCAGACGGACGACAAATTCCGACGCATCCTGGGCCGCCGCCGAACCGCCGACGGTCAAGGGAGACAGGAACGTGAGAAACGTGGACGCGATGAGCAGGCGGCGGAGCATGGGAATCGGCACCTGTGGTCGGATCGGACGAGGATGCATCGGCAGCGCCCCGCCGATAGCAGATGTGCCTGGACGCAGCAAAAGTGGGCCGCACCCGTAATGGCTAACCTACGTTCTCAGGAGCCGGCGCCCCGGTCGAGGACGGTCACGGCGCGGCGGTTCTGTGACCAGCAGGAGATGTCGTTGCACACGGCGACCGGGCGCTCTTTACCATAGGAAACCGTCCGCATCCGTCCGGCGGCGAGGCCGCGCGAAGACAGGTAATCCTTGACGGATTGGGCGCGGCGCTCGCCGAGCGAGAAGTTGTACTCGCGGGTGCCGCGTTCGTCGGCATGGCCTTCGACCAGAAAGGTGTAGCGGGGATAGCGCTGCAGCCACTGGGCCTGTTTGTCGAGGGTGGCGGTGGCGGTCGGCGTCAGATCGGTCGAATCCGATTCGAAGAAGACGCGGTCGCCGATATTGACGACGAAGTCCTGTGCGCTGCCCGGCGTATTGGCGCCTCCTGCGAAGCCCGAAGCGTCGGCAAGATCCTTGTCGTTTGTGCAGGCAGCGACACTGAGCGCGGCGCAAAGGGCCGCCGCGAGCGGAAACACGCGAAAGCGCGCGGTCATCGACATGGTCGTGGTCTCCTCGGGCGGGGTGTCCGGTTCCGGAGCGTCCCAGCGGGGTCGTTTGGTGGTAGGACCTATGTAGGTCGAGCGGGTTAAGCGAAGGTTCCGTCAACCTTGACGGGGTGTTTCAAAGGCTGAAATCCAGTCGCGGCGTGTGACGCTGAGCACCTCAATTCAACGAAACGACCTCGTGACCGGCGCGATACCCTGTGTCGCACCTGAAATGCGGCAGCTGCGCGACGAAAAAACTCCGTGCTCCTCTCCTCCGACGGGTGTGTCTTCGGCGCCACGGACCATTGCGGTGAGGTGTTCGGAAGACGCGAAAGTGCTGTCACCCGTATGCACCCAACACGGCGAGCGCGTCGAGCGCGCGCTTGGCGGCGACCCGGCCTTCCTGCAGCGGGACGTCGATATCACCGCCATTGAGGCAAGCTTGAGCGATCGCCGAACAGCACCGCGAGAGGTCGACGAAGCCGAGAGCCCCACTCGATGCCAGGAGTGCATGGGCGTCCTGCCCGATGGCGATCCGATCGTCGTTCCCGGCTCGAAACCGGATTCGGATCTCGACGATGAGCAGGGACAGAAGCTGCATCAAGTGGTCGCGTCCAAGCAGGTCTTCGAGTTCGGCGAGCGTAGCTTCATTGCAGACCGCCCACCTCCCCTTCTCCGCCGTTGGCTCCAACGCTGCCTCGCGCATCGTCACACGGTCTCCAAACGACCCCCCGTCCACGTTGCGAGCGACACCCGAGTCGACGCGACCGTTGATGGAAGCTTAACCATTAATGCAGCCATTTGTTGGTGTAGGATAGGGTCGATGGCCGGAATGAGTGGCACACCGAAAGTTCTGATCGTCGAGGATAATTTCCTTCTGCTGGATATGTTGACGATCCAGTGCGAGCGCGCTGGTCTCGCAGTCGTCGCCGCGTCAAGCGGAGAAGACGCCTTGACGCTTCTCAGGATTCATGGCGTCGATATCGACTGGTTGCTGACCGATATCAATCTCGCGGGGATGATAGACGGATGGACGGTGGCTCTTGCCTTCCGCGAGGTTCGCCCCGACCGCCCGGTGATCTATGCATCGACGAATGCTTATTTTGACCGCAGGCCCCTTCGGGGAAGCCTTTCGGTCCGCAAGCCGTTCCAGATCCGCGAAATCGTTGCGCTTGCCCGAATGATGGCAGCTGAGCGAGGCTTGCCGCCAAGATCCGTTTCTCACCACGTATCAGCGTGAGGCGGTCGCAAATGTTCTGCCGGAGGGGCTAGCCGGAACGTCCCCCGTCCTTCCGCCTTGGCCGCATACAGCGCCATGTCGGCCTCGGCGAAGATGTCTTCCGAGTTGTGGCGTGCCATCATGGCGATGCCAATCGACACTCCGATCGTGAAGGTCCCCTGCCCCCAAGCGATGGGCGGCGCCATGGCAGCGATGATACGCTCCGCCAAGACGGCGAGTTCGGGAGGATCGATGGTGGCGTCCACCACGATGCCAAACTCGTCCCCCCCGATACGCGCCACGAACTCGGTGTGACGGCACGTCTCCATAAGACGTCGCCCGACCTCCGTAAGACAAGCATCACCGGCCATATGGCCATGTGTGTCGTTGACTTGTTTGAAGCCGTCGAGGTCGAGGAGCAACAAAGCTCCCATTCTGCCCATATCTGTGAGCCGAGTGTAGAAAACGGTGCGGTTCGGCAGGCCCGTCAGCGTGTCGAACTCTGCTAGATAACGGGTCCGGTCTGCGAGGATCTTCTCCTCGGTGATGTCCTGCTTCATGCCGAAGATACGGACCGGGATTCCGCTGTCGCATTCCACCGTTGCGGTCAGGCGGATCCAGCGGCGGTTGCCTGCGACGGTCATAATTTCGGCGTCGAGGGTAAAGCCGCCGCGTTCGGCGATGGCCTGGCTGCGGAGCGCGTCGAGGCGGATGCGCGACGCCGGGCTGTAGCATGCCAGGGTCGTCCCGCGATCCACCGGCGAGCCCACCGGCAGATCGAACATCCTGTAGACGGCATCGGTCCAGGTCAGTGCATCGTCTTCGAGGCGGCATTCCCAGACTCCGATTTTGGCTACGGCGGAGGCGCGTTCGAAGATTTTCCGGCTATGGGCAAGGGACACTGCCTGTGCGTCGATGAAACGGGCTTGTTCCTCGACACGCGCCTGCAGGCTGGCGATCAGCGCTGCATCGCCATTTTGCTCGATCGTGAACTCTCCGAGACCAGCGGGATCCCCGTCGAGACGGATCAGCACGGTTGAGCAGGGCGATAGGGCGGTGCGGACCTCATGCATCGGTATTCTCAGGCCGCGAAGTGTATGAGACTGTACGCAGACAGTACCGGACGAGCGATTAACCGATCCTCTTTCGCCCGCAAGGCGCAGAGATGCCGCGCCCGACCGGATACCAAGCTCCAGCTATCGATGCGTGCGCCAAGCTATTGCAGATGCTTGGCGTAGGTGTCGCCAGCGGCACGTTTCAGCTCGGCGCCGGCGTCCTGTCCGATTCCGGCCGCATCGGATACCGCGCCAGAGCGGTGGACCGCCCAATGAGCACTGCCGTCGGGCAGGAACAACAGGCCGTTCAGGGTTAGCACCGCGCCGTCGATCCGTGCTAGGGCCGCGATGGGCGTGCGGCACGACCCGTCAAGCTCCGCAAGGAGGCCACGCTCAGCATTGAGTTCAGCCGTGGCCGTCGGGGACCGGAGGGGGGCAAGCAGAGCTCGAACATCGGAATCCACCTCCCGGCATTCGATGCCGAGGGCGCCCTGGGCCACGGCGGGGAGCATCTCCTCCACGGACAGGACGCTTCGTGCCATGTCGGCCATGCCGAGGCGTTCGAGACCGCAGAGGGCCAGAAGCGTCGCCTCGCATGTGCCTTCCTGGAGCTTGCGCATTCTTGTGTTGGCGTTGCCGCGCATGGGGACGATGCGCAGGTCCGGCCTGCGCATGAGAACCTGGGCGGCCCGGCGCAGGGAAGAAGTGCCCACGCGTGCGCCTGGTGCGAGGCCGGCAAAGCCCTCGGCTTGCGCGGAGAGGAATGCATCGCGTGGATCGTCCCGTTCCAGGATGCAAGCGATGACCAGCCCCTCGGGTAGCCAGGTTTCGACATCCTTCATGGAATGCACGGCCACGTCGACCACGTCGGCGAAGAGGGCCTGTTCAAGCTCCTTCGTGAAGAGTCCCTTGCCGCCGATTTCGGACAAGGGGCGGTCGAGGATGCGGTCGGCGACCGTGTTCACCACCACCAGCTCCGTTTCCAGCCCCGGATTTGCGGCCACGATCTTGTCGCGGACCATTCCCGTCTGCGCGAGAGCCATGGGGCTGCCGCGGGTGCCGATGCGGAGGGGGCGCTGAATCATGGGCGATGGACGCCTGTGCAAGGACGCTTCGGGTAAGACCGCCTCTGTCGAGGACGGTATCCTTCAGTAAGCAGTCGGCGATCCGCTGTCACGGTGGCGGAGGCTTTGCGCGAGCCGCGCGCCAGGGAGTGAAAGAAATCTATTAACCCACCCCGATCATCGGATCCTGATGATAGGAAGTCGATCGTATTTCGACCTCCAACGAAATGAGAGATGGCTTCGAGCAAGCTCGAACGTTTCCGCGATACGCATTTTCCTTAGGACGATGCGGGGCTGCTGGCGGACAGCAGCTTGCTCCTCCTGCCCGTTCCCCTCGGGGCATGATGCCGCCGGTCATGACGGGCCTGGACGTCAGAACGCCTGCAGGGTCAGTTCCGTATGCTCGACGCTCGGCGGTCCCTCGAAGAAAGGGGATACCATGGCGCGGTAATCCTTCCAGGCCTGCGAGCCCGTGAAGAGTTCTGTATGGTCCGCGAGGGTCTCCCACTCGATCAGCAGTCGATAGCGTTGCGGCTTCTCAACGGAACGACGAACAGCGAAGCTCCTGCATCCCTTGGCGACCTTGAAGATTTCGGCTGCCTTGGCGATGTTCGCCTCGAAATCAGCTTCCATGCCGGATTTGATTTCGATCTGTGCGATTTCGAGGATCATGGCGTGGCCCTAAACCCGGTTTCTGTATCGGTGAAATTTCAACGCAGTTTGCGGCCGAGCTTCTTGGCAAGGATCCGCTGTGGGCTGCGTTCCGGATCCGCTTGGCTCGTGACGGGCAGGTAGGCCGTCTGTTCCAGCATGTAGCGGCCGCCCATGGCGCCGTGCATGACGAGGTCCGAGAACGTCACCCAGGTCTGGCCCGGTGCAAATTGCACATCGGCCTGGGGACCTTTCTGCTGGTACTCCATGTCCTGCTTGAGCGCGTCATGGAGATGAAGCATCAGGTGGTCGTATTCGGAGCGGCGCGCCTTGGTGATACGCAGCGTGGCCAACAGCCGCGCGGATAGCGGCGAGTAGCCCGGCAAGCGCGGCAAGAATTTTTCAGCCATCGAGCCGAAATCCTCGCCTACCCGCCACAGGCGCGGTTGGCCGTTGGGGTTGATGTTGCGGAAAATGCGCAGGATGCGCTTCTCGCCGATCGGATTCGACGGAAAGGCATCCACATGCAGACGGGTGTCGTCGCGGCGCCAACTGAGCTTGCGTTGATCCACCTCGAACGGACGGTAAGAGGTGCCAGCCAGCGTGACTTTGCCGGTATAGGCCGGCAGATGGCGGTCGATGAGCCCTTGGGCGAAGGCCTTGTAGCGGATGAGAAGCTGACGCAGCGCTTCCTGTTCCTCCGGCGTCCCGGCGGCACCTCTCAGGGCGGCCTCCTTGCCGCGGATGTTCACGTTCTTGGCCTTGCCGTCAGCGAAGGGTCGTTCGACGAAGCGCTTTTCGAAATCGCTGAACGGGAAGTCCTCGTCATGGAAGACCAGGACCGACCCGTTCTCCAAGGCTTCGACGAGGGAGGGAGCGCCGGGCGCTGACCCGTCGCGGGCGACGGAAAGGATCGGGCTGATCATTGGGGAAGCGTCCTCGAAAGCCGCGTGTGCCGCGCGGTTTAGCCGAAGCCCGGGCTTTCCGCCAAGGGTTGGCCGTCAAAGGTAAGACGGTAAGGGCCAGTCACTACGGAATGAGTACGAGCCGGTCCCTTCACGGGCGATGACGCGCGCTGGAACAGCGACGCTACCGAGAGTGACGTGCGGCGGATTAGTAGTGGATGAAGTCTTCACCCGGTTGTCATCGGCCCTGTACCGGCTCAACCATGCTCGATCGACCGATGGCGTCCGTCGCAACCTTGGCGCATGCCCGATCGTTCTCTCGGTGGCGGGCAGGTCCAAAGGTCCGGCCGCGACGGCAACGAGGAAGCCGACGATGGCGACGTTGAAGGAATTCGAGGAGGCCCTGCGAGAGCAGGGTATGAACATGGCGCTGGCCCTGCTGCAGCGCCTGCGCGAGCGCGATCGAGCGACCCGGACGATCAAGCCGGCGAGACGCCTCACGGGGCAGAAGATGACACCGGAACTGGCCCGGGCCATCCTCGACCTTCACGCTTCCACGGGAATGACCCAGCAGGAGATCGCCTTCAAGGTCGGCGTGAACCAGGGACGGGTCAACGAGGTCATCAAGCGCGGCAAGTGGCTGAACGAGGATCCGCAGGCTCCCGAAGCCGTAGCCCGCGACAAGGCAAAGGCTAGGATGCGCGGCGAGCCGAAAACGCAGCGAACCGCGCCGAAGCCTACGGTCCGTAAGGACCGGCCGATAGCTGCTCGTCCTAGGCAGAGCCCACAGGGACAACTCGCCTTCGGAGACCTGTGAAGCCCCTGTGAAACTTGGCTGATCGGCTTCGAGTTACCCTGGTCGGACGGCGCTTTTGCGTCGTCGAACGCTGGGGCATTGGATTGTGGCGAGGGTCTTCAATTTCATTTGTGGCATGTGTGCCGCGATCGGCGTCGCTTCGCCGGCTATCGCGCAACGGGCATCCACACTCGATATGACGTGCCCAGAGGCCCGATCCGTCGTGTCGCGCAACCGCGGCATCGTTCTGGGTACGGGTGGAGCGACCTATGACCGTTTTGTGCGTGACCGGGGTGCTTGTGAAGTGACCGAGATCACGATCCCCGCCTATGCTCCCACGCGCGACACGCCGGATTGCTTCATTGGCTATCGATGCAGGGAGCCCGGCCGAGGAGACCGGTTCGACGGGTTCTGACACGCAAGAGCGCCCCGACCAGGGGATCGGGGCGCTCTCCATCAAAAGACGATCGATTAGGCCGCTTCTTGCACCTGACCCTCGATCACGGGTGCCTTGGTGGCAGCCGACGTGGCGATCTGGATCTGGCGAGGCTTCTTGGCCTCCGGAATCTCGCGGACGAGATCGATATGGAGCAACCCGTTCTCCAGGGCCGCGCCCGTCACCTGCACGTAATCGGCAAGCTGGAACCGACGCTCGAAGCCACGGGCGGCGATGCCCTGATGCAGAACCTCGACCTTTCGGCTGGCATCCGGCTTACGCTCACCTTTGAGCGAGAGAGCGTTTTCCTTCACCTCGATGGTAAGGTCTGCTTCGGTGAAGCCTGCTACCGCGACCGTGATGCGGTAAGCGTTCTCGCCTGTGCGCTCGATGTTGTAGGGTGGGTAGGTCGGGACCGCGTCGGCGCTCACGAACTGATCGAGGGCCGAGAACAAACGGTCGAAGCCGACAGTAGAACGATAGAGGGGAGCAAGATCGAACTGGCGCATGACATATTCTCCGTAGGAAGCAACATGTAACGTTATCGTCCGCCCTAGGGGCCGGACTATTGCGCCGCCGTATCGGCCGGCGCTCCTCCAATATCGGAGGCGTGGCGATAGGCTTCAAGAGTTTGGATACCCCGTTACATGGAAATTTTGATGCTGCTCCTCTTGTTCGGACATCGCCCATGCTGAGCCTTGCTTCCACCCCCGGAAATCCAGTTCCCCCGGGGGGAACGCTGGTCTCTGTTCAGACGGATGACGGAGTACGGCTGAGGGCGGCTCACTGGCGCCCCACAACGCGCCTTGTCAAAGGAACGGTGTGCCTGCTTCAGGGCCGGGCTGAGTTCATCGAAAAGTACTACGAAACCATCACGGATCTGCGCCGGCGCGGCTTCGCGGTCGTAGCGTTCGATTGGCGTGGTCAGGGCGAATCGCAGCGGCAAGTCACCGATGCGCATCGTGGCCACGTCGCACGGTTCGACGATTATCGCCACGATCTCAAAGCGATAGAGGAAGCGATCCTACGGCCGTTGATGCCGCATCCGCATATGGGCCTCGCCCATTCAATGGGGGGCGCCGTGGCTTTGAACGGTGCGATGGACGGATGGCTCCCCTTCGCCCGACTAGTCACCGTGGCACCGATGTTGTCGATCCGGATGATCCGTTTCCCGGCGGCGTCCTTCTTTCTCGCCCGTCTGTTGCATGCGCTGGGGCTCGGGCGCAGTTATATCCCGTTCGGCAAACCGACCTCGATGGCGACGAAACCGTTTGCGGGAAACCGACTCTCGGGTGATCCCGCCCGCTATGAACGCAATGCCCAGGCGGCCCGGGCGGTGGGCACTGGCGCCGTGGGCGACCCGAGCGTGGCCTGGATCGTCGGTGCGTTCAGGGCGATGGAGAAGCTCGCCGATCCGCGAAAGGCCGCCTCGATCCGCATCCCGATCCTCGTGATCGGCGCTGGCGCCGACCCTGTTTGCGATACCGCCATCACTGAGCGGTTCGTCGGCCGCCTTTCCTCCGGGTTTCTCCTCGTCCTGCCCGATGCCCGGCATGAGATCCTCTCGGAGCGTGACGCGATCCGAGATGATTTCTGGGCGGCCTTCGATGCCTTCGTACCGGGGACGGTGGTCACGCCGTCGCGAGTGGAGCACGCCGATACGGGGCGGTCAGCCGCTGCCGCGATGCTGCCCTAGAACCCGCGCGGTTCAGGACCTCACGGGTTGAGGTGTCGCAGGGCCGCGGCGTGCAGCCGGACATCGCCGGCGGCGACGATGCGGCCGCCCTTCGCGGCCGAACTGCCATCCCAGGCGGTGATGACGCCGCCGGCGCCCTCGATGATCGGGATCAGCGCGACGATGTCGTGCGGCTTCAGGCCGGCCTCCACCACGAGGTCGATCTGCCCCGCCGCGAGCATGCAATAGGCGTAGCAATCGGTGCCGTAGCGCGACATCCGCACCGCGCCCTCGATGCTTTGGAAGCGATCCTGCTCGTCGCCCGGCGCGAACAGGCGCGGGTCCGTGGTGGCGAGCAGCGCATCGGCGAGGCGCTCGCAGCGGCGGGTCATGAGCTTGCGCGGGCCGCGAATGCCATGAAACGTGGCACTGGCTCCATCGCCCACGAAGCGCTCGCCGAGATAGGGCTGGTTCATCAGCCCGCGCACCGGCACGCCGTCATGGAGCAGGCCGATCAGCGTTCCCCAGGTGGGGAGCCCCGTGATGAAGGCGCGGGTGCCGTCGATCGGGTCGAGGACCCAGACGCATTCGGCATCCGCATGGTCGGAGCCGAACTCCTCGCCGACGATGCCGTGGGTGGGGAAGGTGCTCCTGATCCGGCCGCGCAGGATGGTCTCCGCCGCCCGGTCGGCTTCGGTGACCGGATCGAAGGCGCCGGTGCCCCTGCCCTTGTCGTCCATGCCGAACGAAGCGCGGAAGAAGGGCAGGATGGCCTGACCCGACTCGGTGGCGAGATCTTCCATGAACCGTGCGAGATCGACGACGCTCATCGACGGGCCTCCTGTCCGAACCGTGTCCGCCACGGAAGCGACGATGGGCCGGCCGCGTCAAGCCCGATAGGCCCCGAACGACCGCCATGACCCCGGTGGTTCGACCGCCATCGCCCGGCCTTTCGACCGGAACGGAACGCCTCTTCCCGTCAGGTCGCCACGGCGGCCGTGACGGTCGGCGATGGCGGTAGCTCGGGCGCCGACGACTCCGCTTTCTCGGCCCCCATAATCGTGCCGGCCTGGGCGAGGACGGCCTGCAATGTGGAATCGAGGGACGAGACGTGCACGTCGCCGCCGATCGCCGCGCGCTGACCTTCGTCGTTGAGGATCTCGTGATCCGCCTGCCAGAGGCCGACGACGATGGGCAGGTCCGGCATGCGCCGCTTCAGCCGCCCGACGAGGCGGCGCAGATGCGTCGGCTCCCCGCTTATGGCGAGCGACACGATGCAGATCATCCGGGCCGGGCCGGGGTCGAAACTGTCGATCTGGGCTCGCGCCACATCGGAGAAGGGCACGATTCGCGTGCCGATGCCGCGCTTGCTCAGGAGTTGGGCCAGGATCGAGCAGGCCGATTCGTCGACGAAGCTGCGCCCCGTCACGCATAGGACCGCACCGTCCTGCTTCCAGGCCTCGGGGATGTCGTCGGGAATGGCGAAGTCGTCGTCGGGCACCTCGGTCTCCCGGCGGTCGAGCCCGGCGATGAGGACCGCGACCGTGTCCCGGATATCGTTCTTCTGCTCCGGGGTGAGCACGCCGCGGGCCGCGTCGCGGGCAGCGAGCTCGAGGCCTTTCAGCACCACGTCGTCGTAATAGGAAGAGAGTGAGCACTCCTTGAGGATCAGCTCGGCATGCTCCTCGGCCTCTTCCGGGTCGTCGGCGAGGATGCGTTGGTAGAAATTCTCCACCGGGGTCAGGGCAGGCCGGTCGCCGAACAGCACGTCGAGGAATTCGAGCTTGTCCACGTGGCGGCCGAGAACGACGAGGCAGACGGTGAGCGGCGTCGACAGCAGCAGGCCGACCGGCCCCCACAGCCATGTCCAGAACAGCGCCGAGACCAGCACGGCGAAGGGCGACATGCCGGTGGACTGGCCATAGAGCATCGGCTCGATGACATGCCCCGTCAGCGGTTCGAGGATGAGGAACACCGCCAGGGTGGCGATGACCATCGACCAGCCGGGATCGACCGCCGCCGCCAGCGCCAGGGGGAACAGGGCCGCCAGGGCCGCGCCGATATAGGGGACGAACCGCATCAGCGCCGAGAAGATGCCCCAGAGGGCCGGGTTGGGCACGCCAATGATGTAGAGACAGATCCCGATCACCACGCCGAAGGCGGCGTTGAGCGCGAGCTGCACCAGGAAGTAGCGACTGAGGCGCCGCGCGGCATCGTCCATCGCCACGGTGGTCCGGTGGAGATCGCTCGACCCGACGAGGCGGATCATGCGGTCGCGCAGGTCTTCGCGCTGCATCAGCAGGAACAGCAGCACGATGAAGACGATGCCGATGGTGGCCAGCGGATGCAGGATCGGCGACAGAATGGTGTTGGCCAGCGCCAGCGGGTCCGGCGCCCGCTCCTTCATCTCGACGAGGACCGGTTTCTCGGGCGGCGGAGCGTTGGGCTTCCCGGCCTCGGGCTTCGGAGTCTCGGGCTTCGTGCTCTCCTCCCCGCCCTGGTGCATGGTCCGGCCGATATTGGCGACGTAATCGGCCATCCGCCCGGCCGGGCTATCGCGCAGGCCTTCGACCTTCTGCTCGATGGTCGCGCGGTAGCGGGGCACATCCTTGGCCAGATCCGCCAGCTGGACTCCGATGAGGGTGGCCAAAGCCGCCGCGACCCCGAGAGCCATGACGACGGAGGTCGCCACCGACAGGAACCGCCCGAAGCGCAGGCGCCGCAACAGGTAGACGATGGGGCCCAGCACGAAGGAGAGCAGGACCGCGATGGCGATGGGAATGAGGACGTCGCGGCCGATATAGAGGCCGGAGACGATCAGCGCGGTGACGATGAGGGGCGAAACCAGCGAGGGCGGGAGCGATTCGGCCGCCGCGATGCGCGTTGCCCGGGGCGGCAGCATCGGATCCCGCAGAGGTGTCCCACGAGAAATGCCGGTTTTGCCACTCGTGGAACTCTTGGCACCCGCGGACCCCGCCTTCGGCGCCTGCGGCGATGCGGCTTCAGCCGGGGTGGGTGTCGCCATGTCGGTTCCGTCTCAACGCTACGCACACGATGTCGCGGCAATCTCGCCAGCGTAATCGCCATGAGGAACGGAGTATCGGCGGGAAACGATCCCTGCTTCCTGCAAGCTTTGCATTCATTCTGGAATCAGGCGGCGTTGAACGCGGCCAGTGCGAAGCCCGCTTCTCCGAGGGCCAGCCGGACCGCGCGCGCCGTCTCGACCGCTCGTGGCGTATCGCCGTGGACGCAGATCGTGTCGATGGACACCGCGATCCGCCGGCCGGACAGGGTGATCACCGCCCCCTCCACCACCATGCGGCGGACCCGCGCCGCCGCCTCGGCCGCATCGTGGATGACGGCTCCGGGCCGCGAGCGTGCGCAGAGTTGCCCGTCCTCTTCATAGGCCCGATCGGCATAGATTTCCCGCACCACGGCGAGACCGGCATCGAGAGCCGCGCGCTCGGCCGCGAGGCCCGGCATCACCACCAGGGGCAGAGTCCGGTCGACGGCGAGGACCGCCCGCGCGAGAGCCTTCGCCACATCCGCATCGGCGTTCGACAGGTTGGCGAGGGCTCCGTGCGCCTTCACATGGGTGACGCGATGATGGCCGAGGGCCGCACAGGCCTGGAGCGCGCCGATCTGGTAGGCCACCCCGGCCTCGATCTCCCCCGCGCTCTCGGCAATGACGCGACGGCCGAAACCGCGAAGATCCTGAAATCCCGGATGGGCGCCGATAGACACGCCGCGAGCCTTGGCCGCCGAGGCGGTGGCGACCATGATCGCGGGATCGCCGCCATGGAAGCCGCAGGCGACGTTGGCCGACGTGACGAGCTCGAGGAGCGCCGCATCGTCACCGAGCGTGTAGGGTCCGTAGCCCTCGCCGAGATCGGCGTTGAGATCGATCTGGCGGCTCATGCGGCCCGTGCCGGCCGCGCCCGCAACATCACCCCGAACCCTTCGTCCTCGTCGCCGATGAAACGGACGCCCTCCCCTTCGAGGGCGTTGCGGATGGCGTCGAGCGTCCGGTTGCGCGGGGCGACCTGGTCGCTCTCGATCATGTTGAGAGTGACGATGGAGAGGGAGGCCCGCGCCGCGAGCGTCCCTTGCGTCCATTTCAGCAACCCGCGTCCGGCGCGGATCTGAGCGGATGTGATCATGCGAAGGAGATGGACCGAACTGTAAGATTTTTCAAGTTTCGCCTTGACTGGACCGGAGCGCGACTCTAATCACCCCGCCATCGGCCTGCCGGGCCGGTGATCGAGGGTTATCGCACCATTTCCGACGTCCGCGGTCGCGAGCCGTGGGGGCCTCGAGGCCCAGTCGTCCTCGATCGTTCATGACCGGCAGACCAGATTGCCTCACCGGCGCGGGCCGGCGGGGGCTCGGTTATCACCTCTTATGTGAAACCGCCCGAGCCCCATTCGACATGTCCGCGTCCCTCGCCATTCGGTCCCTGCCACGGACGGAGCAACGCATGAAGAAAGTCGACCTAAGCGTCGCCGCGTTCGCCTGTCACGGGGGCGAAAGCCGGCGACCGACCCGTCTTTGATCCGGCGCTCCGCGCGGGCCGCTGACGAACGGTTATCTTTGGGATGAAGGGCTTTCGAGCCCTGGGGTTCGCCCCCCCGACGGCCTCGCGGCCGATCCGTTCGCCTCGACCATGTCCGCGCGGCCATAGGCCGGGTTCACCGACAATCCCTCATCGTCGACGTTTCCGTCGCCTTCGCGCGGTGCGGGCCTCCTGGCTCGCGTCCGAGCGCCCGCGCCGGAACCCGAGCGGTCCGTGCGGGCCGACAGGGGACGGTTATCGGTAGAGTGCCGCGGGGCTCGCCTCGCGGAGGTTGCGGATTCGAATTCCGCCGGGGCCGTCGCGGTCCCGAAGCTCATGACGCCGTCCCTCGAACACATGCCCGCATGGCCGACCCGGATCGGCGAGCGGATCACCCCATCGGCCGCGCGGGCCGACGCGGCAGGATTATCGACGTCTTGTGTCGCGGGTTCGACTCCCGCCGGGCAGCGATGCCCGTAGCTCAGACGGTAGAGCAAAGAACCCTCCTGCCACCGACCCATGCCCGCGCGGCTCCAACGAACCACCGGGCACGAGGCCCCGTGGAGGAAGGAGCGAGCGATGATGTCCTATGCCAAGCTGTTCTCGCTCCGGCGCAATCCGCAGTCGGAGCCCATTCCCCGTACCGTGCCGAACTCGGCCGGCGGACACGCCTTCCCGGTGAGCGACTGGACGCGGCTCGACCGTTTCCTGGTGCTCGGCTCCGAGGGCGGCTCGTACTATGCCGGCCCCGTCGCCCTGACGCGCGACAATGCCCGGGCCGTGCTGCGGTGCCTCGCGGAAGACGGCCCGCGCGTGGTCGCCGCCATCGTGGCGGTGAGCGAGGCCGGACGGGCTCCGAAGCAGGATCCGGCGATCTTCGCCCTGGCGCTCGCCGCCTCGGCGGAGGGCGAGCATGCCCTCGCCACCCGCCGGGCCGCCCTGGCCGCCCTTCCTCGGGTCTGCCGCACGGGGACGCACCTGTTCCAGTTCGCGTCCGCCGTCGAGGCGATGCGCGGCTGGGGCCGTGGCCTGCGCCGCGCGGTGGCCGATTGGTACGTCGCCCGCCCCGTGGAGGCCCTTGCCTACCAGGCGGTGAAGTATCGTTCGCGCAACGGCTGGTCGCACCGCGATCTGCTGCGGCTGGCTCATCCGGAGACGGGCGAGCCGGATCGCGCCGCCCTGTTCGACTGGATCTGCCGCGGCACCCTGGCCGAGTCGGCGCCGGCGCTCGTCCACGCCTTCGCCTCGGTGCAGGCGCCGGGCGTCAACGGGGCTTCGGCCGCGGCGATGATCCGCACGCACGGCCTGCCGTGGGAGGCGCTGCCGACCGAGCTGATGACGAGCCGGGTGGTGAACGAGGCGCTGATCGAGCGCATGCCGGTGGGAGCCCTCGTGCGTCAGCTCGGGCGGCTCACGGCCTTGGGCGTGCTCGCCCCCTTCTCGGAGGGGACCGAGCATGTCCGGGCAATGCTGTCGGACCGGGCGCGCATCCTCGATGCGCGCCTCCATCCGATGGCGCTGCTCATGGCGCTCAAGACCTACGCGTCGGGGCGCGGTGAGCGCGGCCGGCTCTCCTGGGAGCCGGTGGCCGCCATCGTCGAGGCGCTGAACGCCGCGTTCTACACGGCGTTCGCGTCGGTGACGCCCACCGGCAAGCGTCTTGTCCTGGCCCTCGATGTGTCGGGGTCCATGGCGACGGGAGGCGTGGCCGGGTCTTCGCTCACCCCGCGTGAGGCGGCCGCCGCGATGGCGCTCGTCACCGCGGCGACCGAGGAGCGCTGGCAGGTCGTCGGCTTCACGGCCGGTGCCGGCCGGCGCCGGAACGAGGGCACGGCGCTGACCGCGCTGCCGATCGGGCCGTCGATGCGGCTCGACGCGGCGGTGGCGGCCACGGCCGACCTGCCCTTCGGTGGGACGGATTGCTCGCTGCCCATGCGCTGGGCCCTTGAGCGGAACGTCCAGGCCGACGCCTTCGTGGTCTACACCGACTCGGAGACGTGGGCGGGGCCGGTCCACCCGGTGGAGGCCCTGCGCGCGTACCGGCGGAAGACTGGGATCGACGCCAAGCTCGTGGTCGTGGGGCTCGTCTCCAACGGCTTCAGCATCGCCGACCCGGAGGATGCCGGCATGCTCGACGTGGTCGGCTTCGACGCCGCCGCGCCGGCACTGATCGCGGACTTCCTCCGCGCCTGACAGGGGAGACGGACGGCACGCCGCCCGTCTCCCGCATGCCTGGATGAGGGCCGCTCTCGGCAAACTTCACACGATGACCGGCATCTCCGCCATCTCGCCGATGCCGAAGACGCGCTTGTAGCGGGCGACCTCGTCGGCGGGGCCGATGGCCTTGGACGGGTTGTCGGAGATCTTCACGGTCGGCCGGCCGTTGGCGGCGATGACCTTGCAGACGATGGAGATCGGATCCAGCCCGTGATCGGGCACCAGCCCGCGGAAATCGTTGGTGAGCAGGGTGCCCCAGCCGTAGCCGATGCGCATCCGCCCGTGGAAATGCGCGTGGATCGCCTCGATCGTCTCGATATCCAGCCCATCCGAGAAGATCGCGAGCTTGGAGGCCGGATCGCAGCCGCGCGATGCCCACCAGGCGATGGCCTCCTCGCCGCCCTCGATCGGGTCCTTCGAATCGATGCGGATCCCGGTCCAGGCCGTCATCCATTCGGGCGCATGGGCGAGGAAACCGGTGGTGCCGTAGGTGTCCGGCAACATCACCAGGAGGTTGCCGGCGTAATCCTGCTGCCAGTCGCGCAGCACGTCGTAGGGCGCCTGGGCCAGGGCCTCGTCGTCCTCGGCGAGGGCCGAGTAGACCATCGGCAGTTCATGGGCGTTGGTGCCCACCGCCTCGACCTCGCGGCGCATGGCGATGAGACAGTTCGACGTGCCGAGGAAGGCCTCGCCCAGGCCCTCGCGCATCGCCTCGACGCACCAATCCTGCCACAGGAATCCGTGGCGGCGGCGGGTGCCGAAATCGGCGATGGAGAGGCCCGGCAGGCGCTTCAGCCGCTCGATCTTCTCCCAGACCCTCGTCATCGCCCGCGCGTAGAGGATCTGCAGTTCGAACTTGCCGAGCCCGCGCAGAACCCCACGCGAGCGCAGCTCGTTGAGGATGGCCAGCGCCGGCACCTCCCACATCGTGGTCTCGATCCAGGGACCGTGGAAGGTGAGAACGTATTGTCCGTCGCGCGCCTCGAGTTCGTAGTCCGGCAGGCGGAAGCCTTCGAGCCAATCCATGTAATCGGCCGAGAACATCTGGCGGTTGCCGTAGAAGGTGTTGCCGCGCAGCCAGGTCGATTCCCCCCGGCTCAGGCGAACGGTGCGGGCGTGATCGAGCTGCTCGCGCAATTCCCCCACATCGACGAAATCGGCGATGCGGACGGAGCGGCTGCGGTTCTGGATGCCGAAGGTCACGTCGGCGTCGCGATGGCGGCGAAAGATCGTCTGCGCCATCAGGAGCTTGTAGAAATCGGTATCGAGCAGCGACCGGATGATCGGGTCGATCTTGAAATTGTGGTTGTAAACCCGCGTCGCGAGATCGAGCATGGTCGGGAGGGATCCGGCGCGGGACCCGGGCGCCCGCTCGCCGGCGAAGAGCGCACGGGCCTCGGGCGCGAGTCAATCGTTCACCCGGTGATTGGCGGGGGCTGACGTCGACTGAACGGTTCGGCCTCTCGCGTTTATTCGCAGACGGGTGAGGTGAATCGCGGGTCTCTCTCCCCCATGTGGGAAAGGTCAGGAGTGGGGGTGGCTCCGCCAGCCTCCACCGGCTGAGGGTCGCCCAATCACCCCCGCCTCCTACTCCTTTACACAAGCTAGACGGATCTTGGGCAGGCCCAAGATCCGCTGGGGAGGAGGGTCCCGCGCGCGGTCTCGCGGCAGAGGGAGGCGTACGGTGGAAGACGCAGAAGGGCGGCCACCCGCTTCGGATGACCGCCCCACTGTCCGTACCATCAAAAAATCAGGCGAGATCGACCTTCTTGGTCTCGGTCTTGGGCGATTCGCCGGTGAGGGCGGCCTTCACGTAGCCGTAGATGTGCAGGGCCGTGGCGTTGGGGCTGTCCCAATACTCGCCCTTCTCCGGGTGGATGCGGATGAGTGCGACTTCCGGGTCGTCCTTGCCGTTGGGGAACCAGGTCTTCATGCTCTCGCTCCACTTCTCGTCGACGAGGGCCTGATCGGTGACGATCTCGGCCTTGCCGGCGATGGAGACGTAGGTCTGGCTCGACGGGTCGGAATAGGCGAGGTTGACCTGGTTGTCCTTGCTGATCTCAGCGGTCTTGGGCGAGTGCAGCTTGGTGAAGAACCAGATGTCGCCGTTCTCGTCGGTATCCTGGCTCCACATCGGGCGGCTGTAGAGCTTCCCGTCCTGATCCGCCGTGGTCATCATCGCGACCTTGATGTCCTTGACGAGTTCGAACAGCTTCTTCGCGCCCTCGTGGTCGCGGTGGTTGCCTTGATGCATGAAACGGGTCTCCTGAAGATCTGTCGTCCGTCTCAGGGCACGGCTGTCCCGGTCGCGGGCCGGCCCTGAAGGCTGCACTCACAACGGGCCAGGGCCCGCTTGGTTCAGCACCGTTGGAAGAAGAGGAAGAATGTCTTTGCCCGTCCCGATCCGGGGAATCCTCAACCTGCTCCTGGGTGCGGCCTGCGCCCTTCCCCTCCTCACCGCGCCCGTCGCGGCGCAAGTCCGCTTCGGTCCCGGCGTGCGGATCGGCGGCCACGATTTCTCGAACCGGCGCTACGGCAGCGTCCATATCCAGCGGGTGAAGCGTCTCCCCGGCCCGCCCGGATGCCGCCATCTCCGCAATGGGATGTATCGGCGCGGCGACGGGTCGGTGGTCAGGGGCCCGATGGAGCGGTGCAACCTCATCGCCATCCCGCCCGAGCGCCGCCGCTGAAGCCGCCCGCTCCGTGCATATCGGCGGGGTGAGACCGCAACGGGTCTGGCGTTCTGATTGCCGTCGGTTACATGCAAGGTAACGTTCGGGCCGCCCGCCCATTAGTCTTGCCTGGAGAAACATCTTGGCCATCACTCGCGACGACGTGCTCAAGGCGCTATCCGCCGTCACCGTCGATGCCGGCGGGACCACGCTGCCCGCATCGGGCCGCCTGTCCCAGGTCGTGGTCGACCCCACCAACCGGGTCATGTTCTCGATCCTGATCGACCCGAGCGAGGCGGAACGTTTCGAGCCGGTCCGGCGCAAGGCCGAGGGCACCGTCCTGGCCATGGCGGGCGTCTCCGGCGTCTTCGCCAGCCTGACCTCGGAGCGCGGCCCGAACCAGCCCGCCCCTCCGACCCAGGCCACGGCACCGCAACCGCCCCAGCCGGGACGACCCGCGCCTCCCCGCACCGGCCCTGCTTTGCCCGGCGTGCGCCACATCGTGGCGGTCGCCTCCGGCAAGGGCGGCGTCGGCAAGTCCACCACCGCCTGCAACCTCGCCCTCGCCCTCTCGGCGCAGGGGCTGAAGGTCGGGCTGCTCGATGCCGACATCTACGGCCCCTCGGTGCCCAAGCTGTTCGGCCTGTCCGGCAAGCCGAAGGTGATCGAGGAGCGCCTGCTCGCGCCGATGGACGGCTACGGCATCAAGGTGATGTCCATCGGCTTCCTGATCGAGCCCGAGACGGCGATGATCTGGCGCGGCCCGATGGTACAATCCGCCATCACCCAGATGCTGCGCGAGGTCGCCTGGGGCGAGCTCGACATCCTCGTGGTCGACATGCCGCCCGGTACCGGCGACGCCCAGCTCACCATGGCCCAGGCGACGCCGCTTTCCGGGGCCGTCATCGTCTCGACGCCGCAGGATCTCGCGCTGATCGATGCGCGGCGCGGGGTGACGATGTTCCGCAAGGTCTCGGTGCCGATCCTCGGCGTCATCGAGAACATGGCGACCTTCATCTGCCCGAATTGCGGCCATGCCTCGCACATCTTCGGCCATGGCGGCGCCCGCGACGAGGCGGCGCGGCTCGACGTGCCGTTCCTCGGCGAGGTCCCCCTCGACATGACCATCCGCGAGACCTCCGATTCCGGCCGTCCCGTGGTGGCGGTGGACCCGGACGGGCCGCACGCGAAGGTCTATCGCGGTATCGCCGCGCAGCTCTGGGCCAACCTCACCGGCGGGCCGGCCCCCCGCGCCGCGCCGCGCATCGTCATCGAGTAGCCCGGCGTGGAGCCCGTGCTCGGCGTGATCCTGGCCGGCGGCCTGTCCCGCCGGATGGGCGGCGGCGACAAGCCGCTGAGAATTCTGGCGGGCCGCACCCTCGTCGACCGGGTGGTGGAGCGGTTCGCGCCTCAATGCGGTCTCGGCATCGTCCTCAACGCCAATGGCGACCCGGCCCGGTTCGCGGAATTCCCCGGCCCGGTCGTGCCGGACGGGGTGCCCGACCATCCAGGGCCGCTCGCGGGAATCCTCGCCGCGCTCGACCACGCGGCCGCGCGCCACCCCTCCGCTACCCATGTGGCCAGCGTCACGGGCGATGCGCCGTTCCTGCCCCTCGACCTGGTGGACCGCCTCCGGACCGGGCTGTCCGGCTCCCCCATCGCCATGGCCTCATCGGCCGGGCGGGAGCATTTCACCGTGGCGCTCTGGGCCGTGTCCCTGCGCGAGGATCTTCGGACGGGCCTGGTGGAACGCGGCGAGCGGCGCGTCGGCGCGTTCCTCCGCCGCCACAATGCCATGGCCGTGGACTGGCCGGCAGACCCGGTCGACCCATTCCTGAACATCAACACGCCGGAGGATCTGGCGCTGGCGGAAACGCTGCTTCGTCAGGCCGATCGGTGATCGCTACGCAGGAGATGCGGGAAACCCGACCTGCGTCGGCTCGTAGCCCAGCATTCCGTCATGCGCGCAGACGGCTTGCGTGATAGCGATGCGCCCGGTCTCGTCGAGGCGTGCGACGCCTGTTTCTAGGTGACGGCGCCAGGAGGGACCTCGGCTCCACGCCTCGACCCAGGAGGCTGCCAGAGCAACGGGCTGGTTCCTGGCCAGGGCCGCGATCAGGAAGCCTGCCTGAGTTAGGTCCTTCGCCTGTTTCTCACGCTCGGTCCGCTCGTTCGCCACGATGAGTTTGTGAACGGCGTAGCGCTCTGGAGCAGGCACCGTGACGGAGATCCCGCCGGCATGGAGCAGCGTCGAGCGAACCGGGTCTCTGATGAGGAAATCGAGACAGCGAAGCGGCTGGGCGCTGACACCGCCGAGGGCCGGCATCGGGACGAGCGCGCCGGTCAGATCGTCCGAGCCACGGTTCGACACGAGAAACTCCACCCGAAACCCATTGGCGTTCGCGAAAGCGCTCGTGCCGTCCGGCCGTGACAGGTTCGGCACCGGACGGAAGCTCGCATCTACGGCCTGAAGTTCCTCGTGAACGGGAGGCATGCTCTCTCCGATCGCGACCGAGATACCGTAATCCTGTGCAAGATCGATGTCGCCGGTCCTGAGCGCTCTCACCGGGCGCTCCCCGACGAGGCCCGGATAGGTCTGGAACGCCACCGTGCCGACCAGGACGCCACGCAGGCGAAAGAAGCCTGCCTGCGCCAGACGTTCGACGACCCGGCCCGTCAGGGCGTCCGCTGTCGGAAACCCGGCGCTTCGCAACATCCGAACCGCGTCGATACGGGTGCGGTAATCGACCCGCTGGCGGTCATGGGCCTCGACCCGCCGCGTGGTCTCGGAATCCGCTACGGTACCGACATAGCGGTTGGACTTCGTGCCGGTGGCGGCATCGTAGCCCTGATAGTACCAGTATTCGCGCGCCTTGATGGTGCGCCTGATGAACTTGCCGTTCTCGGGAAAGTCGCGGTCGAACTCCGCATCGGCGCAGCGCTGATTGAGATCGGCGAAGACCGTCTGCGCGGCGGCATCGATGGACGGCATGGCTCGTACCCGCGTTACAGGAAAATCGCCGTTTTCATGTAACGCGCGGAGCTGGGCCCCACAAACGAGAAAGGGCGTCCGCGCGGGTCACGCGCGGACGCCCTTTTCATTGGAAGGCCGGTCGGCTCAGGCGGTGCCGACCGTGGCCTTGACGATCTTGTCCGGCGAGCGGGGCGGCTCGCCCTTGTTGAGGCTGTCCACCACGTCCATGCCTTCGGTCACCTTGCCCCAGACCGTGTACTGCTTGTCGAGGAAGCGGGCATCGCCGAAGCAGAGGAAGAACTGCGAATTGGCCGAATGCGGGAAGTTGGTGCGGGCCATGGAGCAGGTGCCGCGCACATGCGGCTCGTCGTTGAACTCGGCCTTCAGGTCCGGCAGGTCGGAACCGCCCGAGCCGGTGCCCGTCGGGTCGCCGGTCTGGGCCATGAACCCGTCGATGACGCGGTGGAACGGCACGCCGTCGTAGAATCCCTGACCCGCCAGCGTCTTGAGACGCTCGACATGGTTGGGGGCGAGATCCGGGCGCAGCCCGATGACGACGCGGCCCTTGGTGGTTTCGAGGATGAGGGTTTCGGTATCGGCCATGGGGTCAGACTCCTTGTCCCTGGGGACCTTGGTAGATGAACCGCAGGGCGATCGGGCGCCCCGCGATGGCGGCGCCGAGCGCCGGCGTGATCGCGACCGGCGTGCAGCGCCGGATCGCGTCGAGGGTCGAGCGGGTCAGGATATCCCTGCCGCGCTGATCGGCATTCTGCATCGAGAAGGTGATGCGAGGCTCGCCGATGACGGACCCGTCGCGGCGGAGCGCGAAACGGGCGGTGATCTCGGTACGCGGGAAGCCGGCGAGGCCCTGCGGTATTTCCCAACAGGCCGCGAGTCGGGGGTAGAGCTCTTGAAGCGTGTTAGCCGGACTCGTTGCGATGCCGCCCTCCGGGGCCTGCACCGTGGAGCGTAGGGACGCGGGCGGCGTCAGGGGCAGGCCGGACGCTGCCAGGGCGGCTCCTGCAAAAGCCGCCGCGAACGGGATGGCGACCGCCGACGCGACGACGGCGAGGCGCGTCGGGCGCCTCACTGTCGCGCCTCCGCTCATTTCGCGCCTTGGGCCATCTGCATCTTCACGATCTTGTCGGGGTTTTGGACCGCGCCGCCCGGAGCGCCCGCGGCGGCCTTCTTGATCTTGTCGACGACGTCCATGCCGGAGGAGACGAGCCCGATAACGGTGTACTGCCCGTTCAGGAACGGTGCATCGCCGAGGCAGATGAAGAACTGCGAGTTCGCCGAGTTCGGATCCGACGAGCGGGCCATGCCGAGCGTGCCGCGCCGGAACGGCGATTGCGAGAATTCGGCGGGGATGTTCGGCAGGGACGAACCGCCGGTGCCGTTGCCCTTCGGGTCGCCGGTCTGGGCCATGAACCCGTCCATGACGCGATGGAACTTCAGCCCGTCATAGAAGCCCTTCTTGATGAGGGTCTTGAGCTGGGCCACGTGCTGCGGCGCGAGATCGGGGCGCAGCTCGATGGTGACGCGGCCATCCTTGGTGTCGAGATAGACCGTGTTGTCGTCGGCGGCCCGTGCCACGGGCGCGAACCCGATCATGGCGGCGAGGGCCAGGGACAGGAAGGCGGTCCGCCGATGGAGGGTCCGATGAGTCATGAGGGGGCGGTCTCCGGTCCGTTGAAAGAGGGGGATGGAAGGGATCAGGCTTGCGTGAAGCGCGCGGCGAGCCGTTCCGCCACGAGGGGAGGAACGAAGGGCGAGACATCGCCGCCCATGGCCGCGATCTGGCGCACCAGGGTGGCGGTGATCGGCCGGACGCCGGTGGAGGCGGGCAGGAACACGGTCTGCACCTCCGGCGCCATGGCGCCGTTCATGCCGGCGAGCTGCATCTCGTAGTCGAGATCCGTGCCGTCGCGCAGGCCGCGGATGAAGATGCTGGCGCCCGAGCGCCGTGCGGCCGACACCGCCAGATCGTCGAAGGTGACGATGTCGAGGCTGGCGCCTTCGGCCTCCGCCAGGGGGGCGCAGGTCGCCCGCAGCAGATCCGCCCGTTCCTCGGGCGAGAACATGGGGGCCTTGCCCGGATGCACGCCGATGGCGATCACCAGGTGCTGCACGAGCCGGCATGCCTGACGGATGACGTCGAGGTGTCCGTTCGTGACCGGATCGAAAGAGCCAGCGTAGAGCGCGGTGCGGATCATCACCGGTGGGCGTAGAGCATTTCGCCTCGAAACGGAACCGCCCGCGACCATCCCGGCCCGATAGCGAATCCTCCCGGCTAGGGACCGACGCACGAAAAAGGGCGGATGCCCCGATGGAGCGCCCGCCCGAAGTTTCGGTCTTCGAAGTCTGGTCGACGACGTCCGGCTTATGGATTCGCCAAGCGAAGTGCCGGAACGTCAGAGCCTTTTCGCAACTCCACGCTGCGCCGAACGTCTCGTTCGGTCCGGCGCGGATCGTGGAGCGATATCTCTCTGAGGCTGAACTTATCGGTGCATCGCGGCGCCGGATATGACTTGGCTGCAACACCGAAGATTAGTGACCGAAACGAGAATGCCGGCCAAGTCTTGCGACTCGACCGGCATTCCCCGCGACAATGTTCAGACTGGTCTCGAACGATTCCAGACCGGCCTGAACAGGGCCGTCTTCAGGTGGCGTCGCCTGCGGGATCGATTGCCGTCACCTCTCCGGCATCGTCCTCACCTTCGCCTTCACCTTCGATATGCTCGACGGAGACCACGCGCTCGGTCTTCTCGGTGTTGAACACCGTGACACCCTGCGAGGCGCGGCCGACGATGCGGATATCGTCCACCGGCACACGGATGAGTTGTCCGGCATTGGTCACCAGCATGATCTGGTCCGAGGGCTGGACCGGGAAGGAAGCGACGAGGTTGCCGTTGCGCGGGTTGACCCGCATGGCGGTGATGCCTTTGCCGCCGCGACCCGAGATTCGATACTCGAAGGACGAGCTGCGCTTGCCGAAGCCGCGCTCGGAGAGGGTGAGCACGAATTGCTGGGCCGCGCCCATTTCGGCGTAGCGCTCCTGGGAGAGAAGCGGCGCATCGGTGGCGATGTCCTCGGAATCGGCATCGCCGCCCTCGGTGTCGCCGATCACGGCCCGCTGCATCTTCAGGAAGGCACCGCGCTCCTCGGGCGTCGCATCGAAGCTGTTGAGGATCGTCATCGAGATGACGCGGTCGTCCTGCGCCAGGCTGATGCCGCGCACGCCGGTGGAATCGCGGCCCTTGAAGACGCGGACATCCTCCACCGGGAAGCGGATGCACTGGCCGGCTTGCGTGGTGAGCAGGACGTTCTGGTCGGCGCGGCAGATCTCCACGTGGACGATGTGGTCGCCCTCGTCGAGCTTCATGGCGATCTTGCCGGCGCGGTTCACCTGCACGAAATCCGAGAGCTTGTTGCGCCTCACGCCGCCGCTGGCGGTGGCGAACATGACGTCGAGCGTCTCCCAGGAGGCTTCGTCCTCGGGCAGCGGCATGATCGTGGTGATGCGCTCCGTGCCCGCATCCACGGCGAGGATGTTGACCAGCGCCTTGCCGCGCGCGTTGGGGGCGGCCATCGGCAGGCGCCAGACCTTCTCCTTGTAGACCTGCCCCTGGTTCGAGAAGAACAGGACCGGCGTGTGCGTGCTGGCCACGAACAGGCGGGTGACGAAATCCTCGTCGCGGGTGGACATGCCGGAGCGGCCCTTGCCGCCCCTGCGCTGGGCCCGGTAGGTCGAGAGCGGCACGCGCTTGACGTAGCCGGCATGGGACACGGTGACGACCATGTCCTCGCGCTGGATCAGGTCCTCGTCCTCGACGTTCGAATCCCAGTCGAGGATCATGGTCTTGCGCGGTGTCGCGTAGGCTTCGCGGACTTCGCGCAGCTCGTCCTTGACGATCGTCATGATGCGCAGGCGCGAGCGCAGGATGTCGAGGTAGTCGGCGATCTCGTCGGCGAGCTTCTGGAGCTCGTCGCCGATCTCGTCGCGGCCGAGAGCCGTGAGGCGCTGCAGGCGCAGGTCGAGGATGGCGCGGGCCTGGATCTCCGAGAGACGGTAATTGCCGTTCTCGTCCACGCGGTGGCGCGGGTCGTCCACCAGGGCGATGAGCGGCGCGATGTCGAGGGCCGGCCAATGGCGGCCCATCAGCGCCTCGCGGGCGGTGTTCGGATCGGGCGAGGTGCGGATGAGGCGGATGACCTCGTCGATATTGGCCACCGCGATGGCGAGGCCGCACAGGACGTGGGCGCGCTCGCGGGCTTTGCCGAGCAGGAACTTGGTCCGCCGCGAGACGACCTCCTCGCGGAAGTCGACGAAGGCCGTGAGCAGGTCCTTCAGGTTCATCAGTTCGGGGCGGCCGCCGTTCAGCGCCACCATGTTGCAGCCGAACGAGGATTGCAGCGGCGTGAAGCGGTAGAGCTGGTTCAGCACCACGTCGGCCATCGAATCGCGCTTGATCTCGATGACGATGCGCATGCCGTCGCGGTCGGATTCGTCGCGCAGGTCGGAGATGCCCTCGACCCGCTTCTCCTTCACCAGCTCGGCGATCTTCTCCATGAGAGTCGCCTTGTTCACCTGATACGGGATCTCGGTGAAGATCAGCGCCTCGCGCTCCTTGCGAAGCTCTTCCACATGGGACTTCGCCCGCATGATGACCGAGCCGCGGCCCGTGGCGTAGGCCTGCCGCACGCCGGCGCGGCCGAGGATCGAGCCGCCGGTGGGGAAGTCGGGGCCGGGGACGTATTCGGTCAGCTGCTCGATCGTCAGGCCCGGCTCGTCGATGAGGGCGATACAGGCGTCGATGAGCTCGCCGAGATTGTGCGGCGGGATGTTGGTGGCCATGCCCACCGCGATGCCGCCCGCTCCGTTGACGAGGAGGTTGGGGAAGCGCGCGGGCAGAACCTTCGGCTCCTCGCGCGACTCGTCGTAGTTCGGCTGGAAGTCGACGGTGTTCTTGTCGATATCGGCGAGCAACGCGTTGGCGGGCTTGGCCAGACGCGACTCGGTGTAGCGCATGGCCGCCGGCGGATCGCCGTCCACGGAGCCGAAATTGCCCTGCCCGTCGATGAGCATGAGCCGCATCGAGAAGTCCTGGGCCATGCGGACCAAGGCGTCGTAGATCGATTGGTCGCCATGCGGATGGTAGAGACCGATCACGTCGCCGACGATGCGGGCCGACTTGACGTATTTCCGCTCGGGCAGGTGCCCGCTCTCATAGGCCGAGTAGAGGATGCGCCGGTGCACCGGCTTCAGGCCGTCCCGCGCATCGGGCAAAGCCCGGCTCACGATCACGCTCATGGCGTAATCGAGATAGGAGCGGCGCATCTCGTCGGTGATGGAAACGGGCTTGATGTCCGAGGCGGGCGGCGTCGCGCCGGCGCCGGTATCGTCTTTCTCTGCCAAGGTCTTCGATCTCTGCCTGTGACGGTCCCGGCGGGCCGGGTCCGCGTGGAGCGACGGGCGCTACGGAAAGTGGGGGGCGGGGCGTTCCGCGTGGCCTCGAAAAGGCCGGCCGCGTCACGTCCTGGCTCGGACGTCCTTCATACGCCATCCGGTGCCGCTGCGCCACCGCCGGACATGTCGCGACGACATCGACAAACCCCATGCGTCGCAAGCGCTTGCGACGCCGATTTCAGCGCATGAGCACCGGTTGTTTCCCGGCCTCTTCCCCGAATGGGTGGAGGCGCGGTGGAACCCGATCCGGGGCCCATGTGGGAGTATCGCGAGGCGGCCTGCAATGGTGGGGTCGGAGCCTCGTGCCCCTCACCCCGCCGCAGCGCCCGCGAAATCGGACATCTCGTAGAGCGGCCGGATCTCGATCTCGCTCGGGCCGGGCATCGGGTTGGGACAGCGCTTCACCCAGTCGAGCGCTTCCTCCATGTCCTTCACTTGCCAGAGCCAGAAGCCGGCGACCAGTTCCCCGGTCGAAGCGAAGGGGCCGTCGCTGACGGTGCGGGAGGCGCCGTCGAAGGCGACCCGCTTGCCCTTGGCGGACGGGTGCAGGCCCTCGCCGGCGAGGAGGATGCCCGCCTTGGCGAGTTCCATGTTGAACTCGCCCATGGCGGTGAGCAGGTCGAGGGACGGCATGATCCCTGCCTCGCTGTCTGTGGTCGCCTTGACCAGAACCATGACGCGCATCGATTCGCCTCCCCTGCTCGATCGAGCCCATGGAAGCACGCCAATGCGGTGAATGTGAACTGGCGGAGCGCGAGGCCGGTTACCTGACGCGACTGATCCCGCAGCACCCATCCACAGGGGCAATCTCATGCTCACTCGCCCGAAAGCCGTCGCTTTCGACATCATCGGCACCGTGTTCAGCATGGAGCCGATGCGGCCCGCCTTGGTGGCGATGGGCTTGCCGCCCCTCGCCCTGGACTTCCTCTACACCGCCGGCCTGCGGGACATGTTCGCCCTGGCGGCGACAGGCACCTTTGCGCCGTTCCAGTCCGTGCTGTCGGGGTGCCTGGACGAGGTGCTCGCCATGCACGGCCTCTCCGCCTCGCCGGAGGACAAGACGGCTTTGCTCGGCATGATGAAGGCCCTTCCGCCGCACGAGGACGCCAAGGCGGCATTCGAGGTTCTGGCCGATGCCGGCATCCGGGTCTTCGCGCTGAGCAACGGCGCAGCCGCGACCACGAGGGGATTGCTCGCTGCGGCCGGCATGGAGGGGCTCGTCGAGCGGGTTTTCTCCATCGAAGAGGTGAAGCTCTCGAAGCCGCGCCCCGAGGTCTACCGCCATGCCGCGCGGGCCGCCGCCCTCGCCCCGAGCGAGATGGCGATGATCGCGACCCACCCTTGGGACCTCCACGGCGCCAGGATCGCCGGCCTCATGACAGGCTATGTCGCTCGTGGCGTGCCGTACTCACCGGCCCTCGAGGCGCCGGATCTGACCGGGGAAACCCTGCTGGAGGTCGCATCGGAGATGGCGCGGCTCGGGCCGTCGCAACCCGACGCCTGATGCTTACCCCCTGATCGGGCACCCGCCGGTCTGCTCGGTCAGCGGCTGCTGGATTCACCCATCTCCTCGACGCCTGTTCCCCCCTGTTCATGGAGAGGCGATATGAGGCGCGACGTGCTCTCTCACCTGGATGGAGAGAGTTGTGGCGAGGTGTGGTCCATATTCGAAAAGGTCACACACCTCACCCTGTCCCTCTCCTTCCAGGAGAGGGGACCCGCGCTGCTCGCGAGATGTGTGACTCTCGTAATGCGTCCCGTCTGACGGATGCCGTTGACGGGAACGGCAGATCCCTAGAACGGGATATCGTCGTCGAGGTCGTAATTGGGCTTCGACGAAGCCGCCGCCGGCCGACGCTCGCCGCCCGAGGAACGGCCGCCGCCGTATTCCCCGCCGCGATCGCCACCCCGGTCTCCCCCGCGATCCCCGCCACGGCCGCCGCCGTAATCGCCGCCGCGGCTGATCTGGCCGCCGCCCTCGTCGTCGGCGCCCATCTCTCCACCGCCGCTGCGGCCGTCGAGGAGGGTCAGCTCACCGCGGAAGCGCTGGAGCACCACCTCGGTGGTGTATTTCTCGACGCCGGACTGGTCCGCCCATTTCCGGGTCTGGAGCTGGCCCTCGATATAGACCTTCGAGCCCTTACGCAGGTACTGCTCGGCCACGCGGGCGAGGTTTTCGTTGTAGATCACCACCGAGTGCCACTCGGTCTTCTCCTTGCGCTCGCCCGACGCTTTGTCCTTCCAGGATTCGGACGTGGCGATGCGCAGGTTGACCACGGGATCGCCGGAGGCGAGGCGCCGGGTCTCGGGGTCGCGCCCGAGATTGCCCACCAAAATCACCTTGTTGACGCTGCCGGCCATGCCGCTCTCCTCTCGATCGATCTCACTGACGGAAGGGCCTCACACGCCGTCCGTCCCGTTCGCCCTTCATGAACTTCGGACAGGCGGCCCGCAATCGGGAGGGCGAATTTGTCCCCACCGATCACAGGTCGATGTTCTATCTTTGTTCGTTTTGGCGCGCAAGGATCGCGCGCTTGGCCGTCACGCGATCCGCACCAGCATCTTGCCGAAATTCCGCCCTTTCAGCAGCCCGATGAAGGCCTCCGGTGCCGCCTCCAGTCCGTCGACGATGTCTTCCCGATGCTGGATGCGCCCTTCTCTCAGCCAGGTTCCGACCTCACTCAGGAACTCCTCCTCCTGGTCGGCGAAATCCCACACGATGAAGCCGCGCAGGGTCAGGCGCTTGGTCAGGATGGCGCGCATGACGACGGGGCTGCGGTCCGGCCCCGGCGGCAATTCGGTGAGGTTGTAGCCCGAGACGAGGCCGCAGACCGGAATGCGGGCGAAGTCGTTGAGGAGCGGCAGTACGGCGTCGAACACCGCGCCGCCGACATTCTCGAAATACACGTCGATCCCGTCGGGACAAGCGGCGGCAAGCGCGCCGGGCAGGTCGTCGGTGCGGTGATCGACCGCCGCGTCAAAGCCGAGCACGTCGGTGAGGTAGGCGCATTTCTCAGGACCGCCCGCGATGCCGACGGCGCGCGCGCCCTTCAGCTTGGCGATCTGGCCGACGAGGGAGCCTACCGGCCCGGCAGCGGCGGCGACCACGACGGTCTCGCCCGCCTTCGGCTGCCCGATGGTGAGGAGGCCGGTATAGGCGGTCATGCCCGGCATCCCGAGGACGCCGAGCGCCGTGCTGACCGGCGCCGCTTCGGGATCGAGCTTGCGCAGCCCCTGTCCCTTGGTGACCGCGAAATCCTGCCAGCCCCCGAAGGCGGTCACCACGTCGCCCTCGTGGAAATCCGGATGCCGCGAGGCCACCACCTCCGATACGGTGGCCCCGACCATGGGCGCGCCGATGGCGACAGGCTCGGCATAGGATTTCGCCGCGCTCATCCGTCCGCGCATGTAGGGATCGAGGGAGAGGAGGCGGTTGCGGAGCAGCACTTCCCCCTCCCCCGGCGTCGGTGTGCGGCTCTCCTCGAGCCGGAAATGCGCGGCGGTCGGCTCTCCGTGCGGACGGGAGGCGAGGACGATGCTGCGGTTCACGGCGACCATGATCTGACGCTCCGGTTGTGATGACGAATCCGCTGAACGGGCGTGCGGGAATCGAGGGACATTTCGACAAGGCCGATCTGGCTCGGGGTGTTCCCGTCGCAGGGCCGGGGCACCGCCCGCGCCGAGCGGCGTTGACGCCCATGGGCACATGCCCGTCACCCCGATCGGTATACCCGGATGACCCGCCCGCTTCTCCTCGCCAGTATCGCTGCCATGTCCGGCCTTGCGTCGCAGGCGCTCGCCGAAGATCCCCTCGCCGCCCATCGCTGGACGTCGCGCGTTCTGGTCATCGTCGCTCCGGACGGTGAAGATCCGCGGATCGAGGCGCAGAGACGCGAGGCGCGGGCGCGACGGGCGGATTACGCGGAGCGCGACCTCGTCGTGGTGGAGGCGATCGGGACAGGCGCCGAGGCCAAAAGCATCCGCAACCGCTTCGGGATTGGGGAGCGGGACTTCCGTGTCGTGCTGGTGGGCAAGGACGGCGATGCGAAGCTCGTCGAAGCCGCCCCGATCCCGGCCCCCCGCCTGTTTTCCACTATCGATGCCATGCCGATGCGCAAGGACGAGCGAGGCCGGCGATAGCGTATGGGTTGGCCGAGGGGGCAACGAAAAAGGGACCGCCGAGGCGGTCCCTTTCCTATTGAAGTCATCTCGAACGAGACCGGCTCAGTAGCAGCGCTCGACCAGGACCCGGCGAGGTCCGTAGGGAGTCCAGCGGGTGCGCGGGACGGTGTAGCATTCGCCACCGTAACCGCCGTATCCGCCATAAGCGACCGGGGCGTAACCATACCCGTAGGCCGGGTATCCGCCATAGCCACCGTAGCCGCCATAGAGCCCGCCAGCGGCGAGGCCGAGGCCCACACCGAGGCCGAGGCCGCCGAGGCCGTAGCCGTAGCCACGGCCGTAACCGCCGCGCCAGCCGTAGCCGCGATGCCCACCCCAGCCGCCGCGATAGCCGAAGCCCGCGCTCCGGAAGCCGCCGCGATAGCCGCCGAAGCCACCGTGACCGAAGCCCCCGCGGCCGAAGCCGCCATGGGCGAATCCACCGCGTCCGAAGCCGCCATGGCCAAACCCGCCACCATGGCCGAATCCGCCGCCATGGCCGCCCCAGCCACGGGCTTCCGCCGTCGCCGGGATCATCGCCAGAGCGCCGACCATCGCGGTCGCTGCCAGAACAATGCGTTTCATCGTCTTGTCTCCAAAGACAGGTTCTTGTCCCCAGTGGTTGCAGAACGCCCCGGCTCCGCAAAGGGTTCATGGCGCATTTTGTCCCGCACCGGCCGTGCCGATCACAGCTCGGTGAGACGGGCGACCGTCACGCCTTGAAAACGCCTCCGGTTTCGGGCGAGGACACCCCGCGCCACGCCGTCCGCATGGGACGGCGGACGGTTCGTTCGCCCCGGGATTCACCGATGACGTCAACGCGACCCAACCTTGCCCGTGCTGTTGCCCGAGCCTTTGCCGGAGCCATGCTTCTTGGGGGCTCGGCCGGACTCGCTCCCCTGCCCGCCGGGGCCGCGCCCGCCACACCCTCTCCGTGTAAGGCGGTGCAGTCGGAGGGCGAGACCTTCACGATCTGTACGGTGGATCTGCGCCGCGAGCGGGTGCGGGTGTTCTGGCTCGGCACCGACGGCCTGCCCTATTCGTCGCTGTCGACGCTGGGCGAGAAGATCGGGCCGAAGCTCAGCTTCGCCATGAATGGCGGCATGTACGACAAGGGCCAGGCGCCGGTCGGCCTCTATGTGGAGGAGGGCCGCGAGATGAAGGGCGTCTCCACCGCCAACGGGCCGGGCAACTTTCATCTCAAGCCCAATGGCATCTTCTACGTGAAAGGCGAGCGCGCTGGCGTCGCCGAGACGGCCCGCTACCTGCGCCAGAAGATCAAGCCGGATTTCGCTACCCAATCGGGGCCGATGCTGGTGATCGACGGCAAGATCCACCCGAAGATCTCCACCGACGGGCCGAGCCAGAAGATCCGCAACGGCGTCGGCGTCCGCGACGACGGCCGCACGGCGATCTTCGCCATCTCGGAGCGCCCCGTGACCTTCGGTTCCTTCGCCCGGCTGTTCAAGGACACGCTCGGCTGCGCCAACGCCCTCTTCCTCGACGGCAGCGTGTCCAGCCTCTACGCGCCGGGCATCAACCGCTCCGACATCAGCCGGCCGCTGGGGCCGCTGGTGGGGGCGGTGGCGAAATAGGGCGGCCGGATCAGGCCAGCCGAGCCCGCTTGCCGAAGGCGACCCTGAGCCGCGCCTTGGCGAGTTCGGCGATCTCCGTCATCGATTCGATCCGCACCATCGGCATCTCCGCGCCGATGAGGCTCGTCGGCTCGAAGCTGAAGAGCAGGTGGCGTACGCCGATCTCCAAGGCCGTCACCCCGTCGGACTGGGTGAGATCCTCTCCGAAAATCTCGATGAGCGGCCCGTCCGGGTCGCCCTTCTCGATCTGGATGATGAAGTAGCCGGCCGGCTCCTCTTCGTCGTCCGCGCCGGAGATCAGGCTGATGCCGTTCTCCTCGTCGTAGCGGACGCGCTGCACCGTGATCGTCGTGATGTCGTCGTCCATGGTCTTTGCCTGAAATCGGGTCAGCGTTGCCCGAACTGGGTATCGCGGAACAGGGTCTTGAACTGGCGCGGCTGGCAGCGCCAGTACTGCTTGGGCGCACTCACCTGGGCGCCGAGCTCGGCCGCCGCATGCCACGGCCAGCGCGGATCGTACAGCATGGCGCGGGCGAGCGAGACCGCATCGGCCTTGCCCTCGGCCAGGATCGATTCCGCATGGGCCGCCTCGGTGATGAGGCCGACCGCGATGGTGGTGAGCCCGGTCTCGGCCTTTACCCGCTCGGCGAAGGGAACCTGATAGCCGGGCGAGAGCGGGATCTCCTGGCGCGTGGAGAGGCCGCCGGTGGAGACGTGGATCGCCGCCGAACCGCGCCGCTTCAGCGCATGGGCCAGTTCCACGGTCTCGTCGAGCGTCCAGCCGCCCTCGACCCAATCGGTGGCCGAGACCCGCATCCAGACCGGCTGGCCCGCCGGCACGACCTCACGCACCGCCTCGAAACATTCCAGCGGAAAGCGCATCCGGTTCGCGAGGCTGCCGCCATAGGCATCCGTGCGGTGATTGGAGAGCGGCGAGAGGAACTGGTGCAGCAGGTAGCCATGGGCGCCGTGGAGTTCGAACCCGTCAATGCCGATGCGCAACGCGCGCTTCGCCGTCTCCACGAAACCGTCGCGGATGCGCTTCAGCCCCTCCGCGTCGAGGGCATGGGGCGGCACCTCACCGTCGCCATGGGGAACAGCCGAGGGCGCCTCGGTGCGCCAGCCGTCCGGCATCTCCGGCTCGATCTGCGAGCCGCCGTCCCAGGGGGCGCGGCTCGAGGCCTTGCGACCGGCATGGTTGATCTGGATCGCGATGGGGATCGGCGCACGGAGCCGCACCGCATCGAGCACCCGGCCCAGCGCCAGCTCGGTCTCGTCCGAGTAGAGGCCGAGATCCGTGGGAGAGATGCGCGCCTCCGGCGAGATCGCGGTGGCTTCCAGCGTCAGTAGGCCCGCGCCCGACATGGCGAGCTGCCCCAGATGCATCATGTGCCAATCGCCGGCTTGGCCCGCATGGGCCGAATACTGGCACATGGGGGCGACGATGATGCGGTTGGGCAGCGTCAGGCCGTCGAGGGACAGAGGTTCGAACAGGCGTGCGGTCATGCGCGGGATCCGGTTTTGGCTGACTGCCTAGATGGAGCACCTGTCTCCCCCGCGCCAGGGATGGACGGGCCACATCTGCGTTTCCCGAACGCCCAAAGCGTCTCCGTCTGCGATACTCCCACATCTCGCGGGCCGCTCGGGTCCCCTCTCCTTCCAGGCAGGGTGATCGCATATGACACCACACCGTCATTCCGCGTCGCCACAGGCGAGCCCGGACCCGGAGGGCCGCGCCAGAGGCGTGCAATCTAGAGCCGCTGACAGTGTAAAGTCCTGCACTACTTGTGTTTCTGGATCCCGGGCTCCGCTACGCGGACCCGGGATGACGGGGGGGTGCCAGCGGGTTTCTGACAAGCAAATTGGCATATGCGATCGCCCTGCCTTCTAGGAGAGTGAGCCCGTCGCGCCTCACGTCACCATCTCTTTGAGAGAGGAACAGCCATCGAGCAGATGGGTGAATCCAAAAGCTGTCAGCGCAGGGCGTGCAGCTTCAGCGGCTCCCCTCGTCGCCGGGAGCCTGACGCTGCGCTTCTTCTTCGACTGGCGCCGGAACGGGTTCCGCTGAAGCTTCATCAGTCCAGCCAAGGGAACGCTCAGCTCCCGATCCCCCTCCCCTTCAAGCTCTCGCCGATCTCGTCCAGCACGGCCGCGTCGTCGATGGTGGGTGGGGTGGTCCAGGCTTCGCCGTCGGCGATTTTCTTCATGGTGCCACGCAGGATCTTGCCCGAGCGGGTCTTGGGTAGCCGTGCCACGGTGAGGGCCAGCTTGAACGCCGCCACGGGGCCGATGCGCTCGCGGATGGAGGCGACGAGTTCGCGCTCGATCTCGGCGGTGTCGCGGGAGACGCCGGATTTCAGCACCACGAAGCCGCAGGGCTGTTCGCCCTTCAGCGCGTCGCGGATGCCGATGACGGCACATTCGGCGACATCGGGATGGGCGGCCAGAACCGCCTCCATCCCGCCGGTGGAGAGCCGGTGCCCGGCGACGTTGATGATGTCGTCGGTGCGCCCGAGCACGGTGACGTAGCCGTCCGCGTCGACGATCCCGGCATCCGACGTGTCGTACCAGCCGGGATAGGTGGTGAGGTAGCTCTGGCGGAAGCGATCGTCCGAGCCCCACAGGGTCGGCAGGCAGCCGGGCGGCAGGGGAAGCCGCAGGGCGATCGTGCCCATCGTGTCGGGCGGCAGCGGCTTGCCGGCTTCGTCGAGGACTGCGAGATCGTAGCCCGGCATCGGCACGCAGGCACTGCCATGCTTCACCGGCAGCATGCCGATCCCCACCGGATTGCCGGCGATGGCCCAGCCGGTCTCGGTCTGCCACCAATGGTCGATCACCGGCCGGTCGAGGGCCCGCTCGGCCCAGGCGACCGAATCCGGGTCGGCCCGCTCGCCGGCGAGGAACAGGGAGCGGAAGCCGGAGAGGTCGTAGGAGGCGACGAGTTCGGCGCGCGGGTCGTCCTTCTTGATCGCTCGTAGGGCCGTCGGTGCCGTGAACAGGCAGGCGACGCCGTATTCCGCCGCGACCCGCCAGAGCGCCCCCGCATCGGGTGTCCCCACCGGCTTGCCTTCGTAGAGGACGGTGGTGCAGCCATGCAGCAGCGGCGCGTAGACGATGTAGGAATGGCCCACCACCCAGCCGATATCGGAGGCGCAGAAATACACCTCGCCGGGCTTCACATCGTAGAGGTTGGGCATCGACCAGGAGAGCGCCACGCAATACCCGCCGGTATCCCGCACAACGCCCTTGGGTTTGCCCGTCGTGCCCGAGGTATAGAGAATGTAGAGCGGGTCGGTCGCCGCGACGGGGACGCAATCGGCGCTGATTCCGGCGGCCTTCGCGCGGGAGACCGTCTCGGCCCAGTCGCGGTCGCGCCCTTCCACCAATCCCGCCTCCGCCTGAGGACGCTGCAGGATGAGACAGGCTGCGGGCTTGTGCGGCGAGGCCGCGATGGCCGCGTCCAGGAGCGGCTTGTAGGGCACTACCCGGCTCGGCTCGATGCCGCAGGAGGCGGCCAGCACCACCTTCGGGGCGGCGTCGGCGATGCGGATCGCGAGTTCGTTGGCGGCGAAACCGCCGAACACCACGGAATGGACAGCGCCGAGACGTGCGCAGGCCAGCATCCCGAACACGGCTTCGGGAATCATCGGCATGTAGATGACGACCCGATCGCCCTTCTCCACGCCGAGCAGCGAGAGGATGCCGGCGAGGGTCGCCACTTCGTCGCGCAGGGCCGCGTAGCCGATCGTCCGCTTCGTTCCGGTGACGGGGGAATCGTACAGGATCGCCGCCTGCTCGCCCCGTCCCTTCGCCACATGGCGGTCGACGGCGTTGTGGCAGGCGTTCAGCGTCGCGTCGGGAAACCAGCGTCCATAGGCACCGGCCTCCGGGTCGAAGGCGCGGGAGGGGGCGGTCTCCCAGTCGAGCGCATCGGCGGCCTTCAGCCAGAAACCTTCGGGATCGGCGAGGGAGGCGGCATGGACCGGGCCGTACGCGTCCGGTGCTTCAGCCGATTCGGGAGGTGTCGCGGCAGCGTCCATGGCGGTTCGTCCCCGGATGGCCGGTCGAAGGATGCCGGCCTGATCGGAGATTGTAGCTCAAGCCGCGCCCAAGGCGACACGGCCGATATCACCACAAACGAAAGCCGCCGCGCTGTGGAGCGCGGCGGCGTCGTTCTGGAAATTACGAAATGACTTGGAACGGGCTCTAATGCACCGAGTCGGTCGCGGCACGAAGCCGATTGATCTCGTCCTTGAGGTGAAGTTTGCGTCGCTTCAATTCTGCGATCCGTAGATCGTTCTCAGACGGGCTTTGAATCGCGGAATGAAGTTCCCGCTCGAGGGCTTCGTGCTTGAGGGCGAGTTGGCTCAAATGCGTCTGCAGCGACATGAGTCGTTTCTCCTGTCTCGTTCCGACTCAGGTAGATTGGCATAGTATGAGCCGGCTGTCGAAACCGGATTCGGGTGTTGGCCAACATTAGTTAATCGTGCCCGGCGAAGCCCGCTGCGATGGAAGAAGCATCTTCCAGAGCGAATTGCGGCCACCGCCTTGCCGCAGGGGCGTGTGTGCCGCATGGTTTCAACAAGGGGCGTGTCGGGGCTGCAGGTGCGATGGCGGGTGAGTTCGAGGATGACGGGACGGCGGAGTTCGTCGAAGAGCTGGCGCGGCTCCGCCAGGAGCACCGCGACCTCGACGGGGCCATCGACGCCTTGGAACTGAGCGTCGCCGGCGACCAGTTGCAGATCCAACGCCTGAAGCGGCGTAAACTCGGCCTGCGGGACCGGATCTCCTATCTGGAAGACCAGATCACGCCCGACATCATCGCCTAGAGCTGCGCCCGACCACGTCGGGTCGGGCACATCTTCAGGCCTTCTGTTCTGCCGCGCTCTTTTTCGCCGAGCCTGCATCCACGTCGGCGGAGAGCGCTCTGGAACCGGTTTGCCTTGAGCACAGGATTGGCTCGGGCACCGTCTTGCGGGCGGTCGCCCGCCCGCGTATGCGGCACGGTCCGGGTGCAGGATCGCTTCCCGGGATCGCGCCGCCACGAAGACATGGCCTGAACCCGGCCAAGCATGACCAGGCGGCCGCGATCGTCTCGGGAAGGAAGTGACGACGATGGCGGGAGCGCCCCCGGTCGCGATCATCATGGGAAGCCAGTCCGACTGGGCGACCATGCAGCACGCCGCCGATACCCTCGATGCCCTTCGCGTGCCGCACGAGGCGTTCATCGTCTCCGCCCATCGCACGCCGGACCGCCTCGTCACCTTCGCCAAGGGGGCGAAGCAGGCGGGCTACAAGGTCGTGATCGCCGGCGCCGGCGGGGCCGCGCATCTCCCCGGCATGACCGCCGCCATGACCTCGCTGCCGGTCTTCGGCGTGCCGGTGGAATCGAAGGCCCTGTCCGGCCAGGACAGCCTGCTCTCGATCGTGCAGATGCCGGCCGGCATTCCCGTGGGCACCCTCGCCATCGGCCGGGCCGGTGCCGTCAACGCGGCCCTCCTCGCCGCCGCCGTCCTGGCCCTGACCGACACCGCCCTCGCCGAGCGCCTCGATGCGTGGCGGGCCGCGCAGACCGCATCCGTGGCCGAGAGGCCGGAGACACAGATTCCGTGACCGACATGTCCCTCACGCCCGGTTCCACCCTCGGCATCATCGGCGGCGGCCAGCTCGGCCGCATGATCGCGCTGGCCGCGGCCAATTACGGCCTGAAGGTCCATGTCTACGCCCCCGATGCGGCGAGCCCGGCCTTCGATGTCGCGGCCGAGACGACCTGCGCGGCCTATGACGATTCAGATGCTCTCGCCCGCTTCGCGGCGAGCGTCGACGTCGTGACCTACGAGTTCGAGAACATCCCGCGCGAGACCGCCGACCTGCTGGCGCGCCACGCGCCTCTTCGCCCGAGCGCCGACGCTCTTTCGACGACACAGGACCGGTTGTCCGAAAAGAGCTTCATCAACGGCCTCGGCATCGCCACCGCGCCGTTTCGGCAGATCGACACGCCGGACGACCTCGCCCGTGCGCTGGTGACGATAGGCCTTCCCGCCGTGCTGAAGACCCGCCGCTTCGGCTATGACGGCAAGGGCCAGCGCATCATCCGCACCGCCGAAGAGGGCGACCGGAACGCGATCTTCGCCGAGTTCGGCGGCGCGCCGCTCATCCTCGAAGGGTTCGTGCCGTTCGAGCGCGAGGTCTCGGTGGTGGCGGCCCGTTCCCCCGATGGAAGCTTCGCCGCCTTCGACCTGTGCGAGAACGAGCACCGCGACCACATCCTGGCGCTCACACGCGTGCCCGCACCGAACCTGTCGGAGGAGACCGCCCGGAAAGCGGTGGAGATCGCCCGCAGGATCGCCGAGGCCCTGGACTATGTGGGAATCCTCGCCGTTGAGATGTTCCTGGTGCGTGATGAGGCCGGCGAGCATTTGATCGTCAACGAGATCGCGCCGCGGGTGCACAATTCTGGGCATTGGACCATCGAGGGCGCGGTGACGTCGCAATTCGCCCAGCATGTGCGCGCCGTCTGCGGCTGGCCCCTGGGCGATGCCTCGCGCGTCGCCGGGGCCTCCGTCGAGATGCAGAACCTGATCGGCGACGATATCGACGCCTGGCAGGCGCTCCTCGCCGAACCCGGCGCGCATCTCCACCTCTACGGCAAGGGTGACGCCCGGCCGGGCCGCAAGATGGGCCATGTCACGCGGGTGATCCCGGTTGTGTAGGAGCCGCGGGTGAGGCGCAAAATTGCGCCTTTTCTGCAACACCGGCCCTCTGCCTCGATCCCGCTCATCGCGTTCTCGACCCTGCCCCGGCGCGAGCCATACCTTCGCCACATCGCGACGCTTGAGCGGGTGCACCGGCGCTCTTTTAAGCGCGTGTTCACCGCGATGCGGGATTGTGCCGGAATTCGCCGGCCCCCGCGTTGCGCAGCCCCTCACGGAGCGCGCCGGCGGCGGGATGGGCGACAGCAGCGGACGGGAGCGTGCCTTGGGGGCATGGCGATCCCGAGGGGAGAGGGGCAATGACGTTTGTAGTGCCGCGCGCGAAGGCGGGTCTGATCGGGGCCGTGGCGATGGCGGCGGCTTTGGCCGGGTGCGAGACCTATGGCGGTGGCGGGGCAGCGGCGACGCGCCAGTTCGCCGTGGTCGAAACCGATTCCACCGGTGCCACCAACGTCAACATCGCCTCCCTCACCGAGGTGATCCAGCGCAATCCCAACGATGCCGGCGCCTATGTCACCCGCGGCGCGGCCTATGCCCGTTCGGGCCAGTTCAACGACGCCATCGGTGACTTCTCGAAAGCCGTCCAGATCGATCCGAATTCGGCCTCGGCCTACAACAACCGTGCCCTCGCCTACCGCCAGACCGGCCGCAACGACGCGGCATTGGCCGATTTCTCGAAGGCGATCTCCGCCGATCCGAGCTACGGGCCGGCCTATATCGGCCGCGCCAACGTGCTGCGCGCCCAGGGCGATCTCGACGGCGCCACCTCCGACCTCAACCAGGCGATCCGCCTGACGCCGGAATCGGCCGAGGCCTACCATGCGCGCGGCCTCGTCCGTCAGCGCCAGGGCCAGAACACCCAGGCCATCGGCGATTTCGACGCCGCCATCGACCGCAATCCCTTCGTCGCCGCGCCCTACGCCGCGCGCGGCCAGAGCCTCATCGCCACGAACCAGTTCGACAAGGCGATCGAGGATTACAACGCGGCCCTCAACGTCAACAACAAGGACGCCACCTCCTGGGCCTATCGCGGTCTCGCCTACGAGAAGTCGAACCGCAAGAAGGAGGCCATGGAGAGCTACCAGCGCGCCGCTCAGCTCGAGCCCGGCAATCCCGTGGCCAAGCAGGGCCTCGGACGTGTGCAGGGCGGCGTAGGCACCCTGTTCAACTGAAGCCCGCACGATGCGCGGAGGATTCTCGAACGGCATCGCCGCCTTGGCGATGCTCACCCTGTCGTCGGGCGGAGTCGCCCTCGCCCAGACGGACACGGGCCGTCAGGCCTCGTCCGACCTTGCGACGATCGAGCGTTGCGTCGGATCCGCCAAGGAGGACGGCGCGCGCCTGTCCTGTATCGGGCGTGTCTCCCAGCCCTGCATGGATGCGCCGGACGGTTCGGGCTCGTCCACCATGGGCATGAACGGGTGCTACGCCCGCGAGATCGCGGCCTGGGATACGCTCCTCAACCGCACCTACAAGGATTTGGGCGCGGCGATGAGCGAGAGCGCCAACCTCTCCCTGCGTGACGCCCAGCGGGCCTGGATCGCGTTCCGCGACAAGGCCTGCCAATGGCCGTCCCTCGTCTATCCCGGCGGTTCCATCATCGGCCCTCTCAGCGGCGAATGCCTGCAGATCCAGACCGGTCGGCGCGCCCTCGACCTCGACCGCATCAAGGCAGCGCTCACCGAGCGATAGGCGTCGGGTGGGGGCCTGAGGGGATGGATGGGGCCAGCGTGTCGAGGCCGCTTTCGAACGATTTCATTGAGAAATTCGGATGTCTGGGTCACTAACCCCAGGTCCACCATCACGTCGTCTGTTCAGCCCGGCGGCAAGATCCGCCGGTACTGGATGAAGCCCGACCGGTCGGCGAGCGTCTCGTAGAGGGCGCGGGCCGGTGCGTTGTCTTCCATCGTCAGCCAGTGGACGCGGTCGGCCCTGGCGTAACGGGCCTCGACCATCACTGCCTCGATCAGGGCGCGGGCAATCCCCCGGCCCCGGGAGGACGGCGCCGTGAACAGGTCTTGCAGGTAGCAGTACGGTCCGCGCGTCCAGGCCGAGGCGTGGAAGACGTAATGGACGAGCCCCACCAGGACGCCCTCATCCTCGGCCACCAACGCATGGATGGGCACGAGGGGATCGTGGATCCGCGACCACGTCAGGTCGCGGGTCTCCGCCGGGATCGAGGCGCGGTAGAAGTCGAGATAGCCCGACCACAACCCCTCCCAGGCCTCGCGCTCGTCGGGCCGGACGGCGCGGATCGCGAGGCCCGGCACGGCGGTCACGCTTCGAACCGCTCGGGGCGGCGATGCTCGCCGACGATGCGGCGGACGGTGCCGGTGGACGACCGGTAGACCACCGTCTCCGTCACGATCATGCCGGTCTTGAACCGCACGCCCTGCAGGAGCGCCCCGTCGGTGACGCCGGTCGCGGCCACGATCACGTCGCCGCGCGCCATGTCGGCGAGCTCGTATTTGCGGTTCGGATCGCTGATGCCCATCCGGGCCGCGCGCTCGCGCTTGTCGTGGCTGTCGAGGATCAGACGCCCCTGCATATGCCCGCCGATGCAGCGCAGGACGCCAGCCGCGATGACGCCTTCGGGTGCCGCGCCGATGCCGAGATAGATGTCGGCGCCGGTCTCGTCCGGGCTCGTGGTGTGGATGATGCCCGCGATGTCGCCGTCCGAGATCAGGCGGATGCCGGCACCGGTCTCGCGGACGGCGGCGACCAGGCCCATATGGCGCGGCCTGTCGAGGATGATGGCGGTGATTTCGGAGGGGGCGCAGCCTTTGTGCCGGGCGAGCGCCGCGATGTTGTCGGCCGGGCTGGCATCGAGATCGACGAGGCCCTGGGGATAGCCGGGGCCGATGGCGATCTTCTGCATGTAGACGTCGGGCGCGGCGAGCAACGACCCGTGTTCTGCCAGGGCCATCACCGCGATGGCGCCGGGCATGTCCTTGGCGCAGAGGGTCGTCCCCTCCAGCGGATCGACGGCGATGTCAACCCTCGGCCCGGCCCCGGTGCCGAGTTGCTCTCCGATGTAGAGCATCGGCGCTTCGTCGCGCTCACCTTCGCCGATGACCACCGTGCCGTTGATCGGCAGGAGGTTGAGCTCGCGCCGCATGGCGTCGACGGCGGCCTGGTCGGCCTCCTTCTCGCGTCCCTGGCCGCGAAGCCGGGCGGCGGCGATGGCGGCGCGCTCGGTCACGCGCGCCAGTTCGAGGCTCAGCGTGCGGGTGACCGGATGTCCCGTCTGCCCAATCGTTTCGTCCGCCATCCTGGTCCCGTCCCTTGTCGTGTCTGGGCCGCGATGGGCGGCCTTCTTATTCGCGTTCGATCCTGATCAATTGCGGCGCTTCGGCAAGGAGTCCATCCGCCGCGATGGCGTCGAGCGCCGCGCGGATGGTGCCTTCCGTGGCCGCGTAGGTGATCAGCACCAGGGGCACCGGCTGGCCGGAGCGGCCATGCGGGTCCTTGGTGGCGGCGCTCTCCGAGCGCCGCTGCAGGATGCTTTCGATGGAGATGTCACGCTCGGCCATCCGCGTGGCGACACCCGCCGCGACGCCGGGCCGGTCATGCACGGTGAGACGGATGTAATAGCCGCCCTCGTGCCGCTGCATCGCCACCCGCTCAGACGGCGCGAGGCTCGCGGCGGGGCGTCCGAAGGTTGGGCGCGCGACGCCGGCCGCGATGTCGGCGATGTCCGCCACCACTGCGGAAGCGGTCGCCTCGCCGCCCGCTCCGGGGCCGATCAGCGTCAGCTCGCCCACCGCATCCGCATCGATGGTCACGGCGTTGGTGACACCCATCACCTGGGCGATGGCGGAGGATTTCGGCACCATGGTCGGGTGGACGCGCTGCTCGATACCGCCCTCGGCCACCTGTGCGACGCCGAGCAGCTTGATCCGGTAGCCGAGTTCCTCGGCCATGGTCAGGTCGAGGGGCTGGATCGCCGAGATGCCCTCCACCGAGACGCCCTCGGCGTCGATCTCCACACCGAAAGCGAGGCTGACGAGAATGGCGAGCTTATGGGCGGTGTCGAACCCCTCGACGTCGAAGGTCGGATCGGCCTCGGCATAGCCGAGAGCCTGCGCATCCTTGAGGCAGGCCTCGAAGGTCAGGCCCTCCCGCTCCATCCGGGTGAGGATGTAGTTGCAGGTGCCGTTCATGATTCCGTAGACACGCGACACGGCATTGCCGGTGAGCCCCTCGCGCAGGGCCTTGATGACGGGGATGCCGCCGGCGACGGAAGCCTCGTAGGCGAGGGTCACGCCCTTGGCCTCGGCGGCTTTCGACAGGGCCGCGCCGTGATGGGCCAGCAGCGCCTTGTTGGCGGTGACCACGTGCTTCCCGGCGGCGATGGCAGCTTCCACCGTCGCCTTGGCCGGGCCTTCCGAGCCGCCGATGAGCTCCACCACGCAATCGACCTCGCCCGAGGAGGCCAAGGCGACGGGATCGTCGAACCAGGTCACGCCGGAGAGATCGAGGCCGCGGTCGCGGGTCTTGTCGCGGGAGGAGACGGCGGTGACGCGCACCGCGCGGCCCGTGGCGGCGGTGATGGCTTCGGCGCGGCGAGCCACCATCCGGACGACGGAAGCGCCGACGGTGCCGAGACCGGCGACGCCGAGGCGGAGGCTCTGTGACATGGACGCGATCCGTATCTGACTTCGCTCGGCCGAGCGCGGGCAACCCGTCGTTCGAGCCTGTGCGTGACGCCGCTCCTTCGAACGGCCGGCTCTTCTGCAACGAATCCCTGTGGCGTGCAAGAAAACCTGTGGCTCCTCGCGACGCGGCGTCGAGCGGGAAAATCGGAGAACGACGGAGCCGTCCTCCTCAGGGTGTGGAACGCCGATCGTTCACTTTCGCCTCGAAGCGCCACGCCGTGGCGATGAGGCCGTACAGGACGGCGGCGTTGAGACAATGCCAGAGGAAATGGGTGCCCATGGGCAGGCTCGGGCAGAGCGCGGCATCCAAGGTCCGGAAAGTGAGCGAGAGGGCGAACAGAGCGGCGATGGCGAGGAGCGAGAGGCCGGCGCGGCTCCGTGCCGGGCCGAGGGAGCATGTCTGGGGCATCAGCAAGCCGACGGCGACGCCGGCGAGGGCCAAGATGGCGGGCGCGTAGGCGATAGAGCCGTTGCTCAAGCGGTCGATGGATTGGCCCGTGAGCGCGTCGAGGGCCGGTTCCAGCCCGGCAGCGAAGCCGGCAAAGCCCAGGGTCGCCAGGATCGCCGGAACGAGGGTGAGCCCGAGGAGCCGTCGAAGGGCGAGGAAGAAATAGGCGTAGATGAAGAGGGCGATGGGGATGACGTCGGCGAGCATCGCCCAGCGGACGGCGACGGTGTGGAACAGGAACGACCCGATTCCGACGAGGGCGACGAGCCCGGCCAGCGCCGTCGCCGCCCGGTCTCGTCTCGGGCCGGAGCCGGCGAGGCGAAAGGCCAGGAACGCGGCGACGAGGAAGGCGGCGTTGGAGGCGGCGTTCAGCGGCTCGGCCAAGAAGCCCGCATCCCCGCGCTCGCAATAGGCCCGGATCGGTGCGAACCAGCCGTCGGACATCCTGTTTTCCTCCCCTCCGCATGCCTTGCCAGCCCGACGCGAAGGCCCGATGACGGGCGACCCTCTCCGACCGGATCTCAGAGCCCATGCGGATCGCCACCTGGAACGTCAATTCGATCAAGCAGCGGGTCGGCCATCTCGTCGGCTTCCTCGACGAGGCCAAGCCCGACGTGGTCTGCCTGCAGGAGCTGAAATGCCAGGACGAGGGCTTTCCCCGCGCCGAGATCGAGGCTGCGGGCTACGCCGTCGAGACGCTGGGGCAGAAGGCATATAACGGCGTGGCCCTGCTGGTGCGGGCGCCGCTCACCATGAGCGAGATCCGCCGTGGCCTGCCCGGCGACGAGACCGACGAGCAATCCCGCTACATCGAGGCGCTGATCTCGGGAGAGGATGTGGCCCCCGTCCGGGTGGCCTCGATCTACCTGCCCAACGGAAATCCGACGCCGGGACCGAAATACACCTACAAGCTCGGCTTCATGGAGCGGTTGAGGGTGCATGCGCGTGCGCACCTCGCCGACGAGCGGGCCCTGGTGCTGGCGGGTGATTACAACGTGATTCCCGAGCCCGAGGACGCGGCGGATGCGAGCGCCTGGGTGAGCGACGCGCTGTTCCTGCCCGAGACTCGTTCCGCCTTCCGCGCCCTCCTCGCCGAAGGATTCACCGAGGCCCTGCGCGCCTGCGACCCTCGGCCGGGCCTCTACACGTTCTGGGATTACCAGGCCGGCTGCTGGCAGCGGAACCAGGGTATCCGCATCGACCACCTGCTGCTCTCGCCCCAGGCCGCCGACCGTCTGGTCTCGGCTTCCGTGCAGAAGCATCTCCGTGGCCTGGAAAAGCCCTCCGACCACGTGCCCGTGACGATCGAGCTTCGACCGCGCTGATCCGAGGCCCGAGCTAGTGACGTTCCGGGCGCGACCGCCCCGGGTGAAGGAATGATCTCTCATCGGATCCGTTCGGAGACGATCCTCCGTCACCGGGCGGTCATGCACATGCCGTAACGGCCCTGGAATCGATCACGCCAACCAGCGACGTGAGACCGTTCATGACGCGCGCAGCACGGGCCATCCGCCGCGAGACGAATCTGGGTCTCACTCAGGCCGTCCATCGCAACAGGGCCTTCTCGAAGGCGGGAGTGTCGGAACGCCTGTTCACGGCGGCCTTCAGCGGGTTGGTCTACCCACAGATCTGGGAAGACCCGGTGGTGGACATGGCGGCGCTTCGGCTGCGGCCGGAGGACCACGTCGTCACCATCGCCTCGGGAGGCTGCAACGCGCTCTCCTACCTCACGGCCAACCCGGCACGGATCAGCGCCGTCGACCTCAACGGCGCGCATGTGGCCCTGGGGAGGCTGAAACTCGCCGCCCTCCGGCACCTGCCCGACCATGCCGCGTTCTTCGGCTTCTTCGGCCGCCCCGCCCGGCCCGAGAACGTGGCCGCCTATGACGAGATCATCCGGCCGCATCTCGATGCCACGTCCCGGGCCTATTGGGAGACGCGGCGCCTCGATGGCGGGCGTCGTATCTCGGCCTTCGAGCGAGGCTTCTACCGCTACGGCCTGCTCGGGCGTTTCATCGGCGCGGGCCATTGGCTGGCCCGCCGCTACGGCTGCGATCTCAGTGCCGTTCTGAAGGCGCGGGACCTCGCCGAACAGCGGACGATCTTCGAGAAGGAACTGGCCCCGCTCTTCGAGAAGGCCTTCATCCGCTGGCTCATCCGCCAGCCGGCCTCGCTTTACGGCCTCGGCATCCCGCCCGCGCAATACGTGGCTCTGGCGGGCGACGGCCCCGGTGGAATGGCGGCCGTCTTGCGCCATCGCCTGGAGCGGCTCGCCTGCGGCTTCCCGATCCGATCCAACTATTTCGCCTGGCAAGCCTTCGGCCGCGCCTACGACACCGCGCCCGACGCATCGCTGCCGCCCTATCTCCAGGCCGTGAACCACGCGGCTCTACGCGAGCGCGCTGGCCGCCTCAGCTTCCGCCAGCAATCGATGACCGAATTCCTGCGGGAGAGCCCGGCCGCCAGCGTCGATGCCGTCATCCTTCTCGACGCGCAGGACTGGATGACGGATGCCGACCTCACCGACCTGTGGACCCAGATCACCCGCGCGGCACGGCCCGGCGCCCGCGTGATCTTCCGGACGGCGGCGGACGAGCGTCGGCTGCCCGGCCGGGTCCCGGATTCCATCCTGGGCGCCTGGGACTATGCCGAGGAGGAGAGCCGTCGCCTCGGCGAGCAGGACCGGTCGTCGATCTACGGGGCGTTCCACCTCTACCGTCTGGCCTCTTCATGAGCGAGGCGGCGCGGCTGATGGACCGGATGTACCGCTACCAGCGGCACATCTACGATGCGAGCCGGAAGTTCTACCTCCTCGGCCGAGACGGCATGGTCGCGGATCTCCGGCTTCCCGCCGGGGGGAGCGTGCTGGAGATCGGGTGCGGCACCGGGCGCAACCTCGTGCGCATCGCGCGAACCTACCCGGATGCCCGATGCTTCGGCCTGGATGTCTCGGCCGAGATGCTCGCGACAGCGGGGCGCGCCACCGCCCGCGCGGGCCTCGCCCACCGCATCCGCCTCGCCCGGGGCGATGCCACGGCCTTCGACCCCGCCGCCCTGTTCGGGGAGGCGGTCTTCGACCGGATCGTGATCTCCTACGCCGTGTCGATGATCCCGCCCTGGCGCGCCGTCCTCGCCGAGGCGGCCGGTCACCTCGCTCCGGACGGCTCCCTGCACATCGTCGATTTCGGGGATCAGGGCGGTCTGCCGCGGCCGGCGAGATGGCTGCTCAACCGATGGCTCGCGGGGTTCCACGTCACCCCGCGACAGGGACTCGCCGACGCCCTCGCCGATGTGGCGCGCCTTTCCCGACGGCGGGCACGCGTGGCGCAGCGTTTCGGCGGCTATGCCGTGCATGGGGTGATCGAACGGGATCCGGGCCCTATCTGAGGTCATCCGAGGCACGGGCCATCGCGGCCCGCCTCACCCTCCCCGATCCAACAGGCCTTCCCTTCGCATGATTCTCTACGGCACGAGCTATTCGCCTTTCGTCCGCAAGATTCTCGTCACCCTCGCCGAGAAGAACATTACTTTCGAGCACGTTCCGGTGTTCTTCCACGCGCCGGACGAGGCGTTCCAGGCCTGCAGCCCTCTCGGTAAGATTCCGGCTTTCGAGGATGACGGCTTTCGGCTGGCCGATTCGTCGGCGATCTCGGCCTATATCGAGGCCAAGTATCCGAGTCCTGTCCTGTGGCCGCATGCGCCGAAGGAGCGGGCGCGCGCCGTCTGGTTCGACAAGTTCGGCGATACCGAGTTGTTCGCGGTACTGATCAAGCCCTTCGCCGAGCGTGTCGTGAAGCCTGTCCTGATGGGTAAGCCCGGCGACGAGGCCGTGGCGGTGAAGGCGGTGACGGACGAGTTCCCGAAACTCTACGATTACCTGGAGAGCCAGATCGACGGCCCGTACCTTGTAGGTGACGCGTTCAGCATCGCCGACATCTCGGTGGCGACGACGTTTCACAACCTTCGGCTTGCCAAGGAGCCGGTCGATGCCGGCCGCTGGCCGAAGCTCGCGGCCTATATCGACGCGACGCTGTCGCGTCCGTCCTTCGTCACGGCGATCGCGGCGCGGACGAAATGAGCCTGCCGGGAGCCGGCTATCGCTCCCTTCCCGGATCGCCTAGAGCGCTCTCCGCCGAATTGGATGCCGGTTCGGCGAAAAAGAGCGCGGTAAAACAAAGGCCTAGAGATGTGCCCCGGCCCAACGTGGTCGGGTGTAGCTCTAGCGACGGCGCCGTGACGATCCGGTGACCTGCGACTGAGCCTGGAGGGCCTGGGCCTGAGCCTGGGCCTTCTCTTCTTCCGAGGCGGTGGCCCATGCCTTGTCGGACAGGGTGACGATCCAGTCGTCCTTGCGCCCCTGCGCCGATTCCCGCGCCAGCGACAGCCACATCAAGCCACGGGCCCGCTGTGCCGGAACGCCCTGCCCGTTCATCAGAAGGTTGCCCAGCAGGGCCTGGGCCGGAGCATGGCCCTTCTCGGCCGCGAGATTGAACCAGCGCGCGGCCTGACGCGGGTCGGCATCCACGCCGGTCCCCTCGAGGTAGAGGCGTGCGAGATTGTACTGGGCGTTCGGGTCGCCGAAATACGACGCTGCGTAGTTGAACATGTCGTAGGCCCGCTCCGGGTTCGGGCGCACGTAGGTGCCCTTGATCCCGTCGAGGAAATACGTGCCGAGCGCCGTGAAGGCGCTGGCGACCACGCCCGAATTCTGGGTGTCCGGCCCGTCATCGGTGTTGTCGTCGGCGATGCGCGAGAAGAACTCGAAAGCCTTCAGGTCGTCATGGGGCACGCCGTCGCCCTCGGCATACATCCGGCCGAGCTTCCACAAGGCAAGGGCGTGGCCCTGGCCGGCGGCGTATTCGAGGGCGCGGGCGGCCCCTTCCTTGTCGCCCGCATTGTAGTCACGGACGCCCGAGCGCAGGGCTTCGCGCGCCGTGCGGTAACCGCCCGTGGCAGGCACGGGCGTACGCGCGGCGGGATCCAGCGCCAGCGCCGAGGTGGCGCCGGCGAGGAGCAGCGCGAGGGCCGCTCCCATCCGCCTCACCCGACGTGCGGCGCGACCGGGATCGGCCCCTGCCGGCCGCACGGGCCGGCGAAGGTCAGTCCTAGACATCCGCATAGGTTTGAATCTCCTCGGCGCCCCCGGGATGGGTGACGGCGCCGTCCACTGCGGGACCGACGGTCTGCATGTATTTCCAGAGATAGCCGGAGGTCGCGGTGTTGGTCCGCGGCGTCCATTCCGCCCGCCGCTTGGCGAATTCCTCGTCGGTCACGGCCACGTCGAGCGTGCCCTTGATCGCGTCGAGGGTGATCATGTCGCCATCGCGGATCAGGCCGATCGGCCCGCCCACGGCGGCTTCCGGGCCGACATGGCCGACGCAGAAACCGCGCGTCGCGCCGGAGAAGCGGCCGTCGGTGATGAGGGCGACCTTGTCGCCCATGCCCTGGCCGTAGAGCGCGGCGGTGGTCGAGAGCATCTCGCGCATGCCGGGGCCGCCCTTCGGGCCTTCGTAGCGGATGACGAGAACCTCGCCCTCCTTGTAGGTGCGCTTCTGGACCGCCTCGAAACAGGCCTCTTCGCCGTCGAACACGCGAGCCGGGCCGGTGAAGACCTGCTTGTCTTCCGACATGCCGGCCACCTTCACGATGGCGCCCTGCGGTGCGAGGTTGCCGCGCAGGCCGACGACACCGCCGGTGACGGTGATGGGCGCATTGGCGGGCCGGACCACGTCCTGATCCGGGTTCCAGGCGACCTTTTCCATGTTCTCGGCGATCGTGCGGCCGGTCACGGTCATGCAGTCGCCGTGGATGAAGCCGTGGTCGAGGAGCGTCTTGATCAGCAGCGGGATGCCGCCGACCTCGAACATGTCCTTCGCGACGTAGCGTCCGCCCGGCTTCAGGTCGGCGATGTAGGGCGTGCGCTTGAAGATTTCGGCGACGTCGAACAGGTCGAACTTGATGCCGCATTCATGCGCGATCGCCGGCAGGTGCAGGGCCGCGTTGGTGGAGCCGCCGGAAGCCGCGACCGCGGCGGCAGCGTTCTCCAGGCTCTTGCGGGTGACGATGTCGCGCGGGCGGATGTTCTTGGCGATGAGCTCCATCACCTTCTCGCCCGCGGTCATGCAGAATCTGTCGCGGATTTCGTAAGGGGCCGGGGCGCCGGCCGAATACGGCAGCGCGAGGCCGATGGCCTCGGAGACCGTTGCCATGGTGTTGGCGGTGAACTGCGCGCCGCAAGCCCCGGCCGAGGGACAGGCGACCTGCTCCAGCTCGTCGAGATCGTCAAGGCTCATGTCGCCGACGGCGTGCTTGCCCACCGCCTCGAACAGGTCCTGTACCGTGACGGGCTTGCCGCGGAACGAGCCCGGCAGGATCGAGCCGCCATAGATGAAGATCGACGGCACGTTGAGGCGCACCATGGCCATCATCATGCCCGGCAGGGACTTGTCGCAGCCGGCAAGGCCCACGAGGGCGTCGTAGGCATGGCCGCGCATGGTCAGCTCGACCGAGTCGGCGATGACCTCGCGCGAAGGCAGCGAGGCGCGCATGCCGGCATGGCCCATGGCGATGCCGTCGGTGACCGTGATGGTGCAGAATTCGCGCGGCGTGCCGTTGGCGGCGGAGACGCCCTTCTTCACGGCCTGCGCCTGGCGCATCAGCGAGATGTTGCAAGGCGCCGCTTCGTTCCAGCATGAGGCTACGCCGACCAGCGGCTGGTGAATCTGTTCCTTGGTGAGACCCATCGCGTAGAGATACGACCGGTGCGGAGCCCGCTCGGGACCTTCCGTGACGTGACGGCTCGGAAGCTTCGACTTGTCTGTGGTACGCACGTCCATCGTCTCTCTCGGCCCCGTCTCAGCCGCTACAGGTGAAGCCCGGCTGTCGTTTCTCAACGCGATGACAGGCGACGCCGGCGAAGCGTCGTTCGACACCGTGAAGCGCAGTCTCGGAATTCAGCGGTAAAGCGTTGGGGAAACTGTCGTTTACCGCGGATGTTGAGGTGGTCCCGGTTTATGGCGGGATCGCGGCGAATGAGGGCGTCTCCCAAGGCGAAGTCGGGATGCTTTCGCGGTGTTGCGACCCCGCCACAGCCACGCTTCTTCCCGGGACCGGGTGCAGGCAGCAATGTCCGGTGAGAGCACGCTGATCCGTTCGACCCGAGCGAATAGCTATCGCAGCCGGCGCAGCGTCGAGGTTCGGCCATGCGCGAAGTAAGAGAGGGAGGACAACTGCTCTTTGCCTCACCCCGGCATGTATAAGCCAATCGCCATCGGCCGCGCCCACGAGATGTGCTCAGAATCGCGCTTCAGCGAGAGGTGTTTCCACTCGGTCGACTGAAAGCGCGTACGACTGAGACGTGCCCATTCCAATTACAGGGCTTCACACTTCTCGGCTCGACTACCGTCGACCTCGAACAATGCTCCGTCAGGCGACGGATGCGGTGTCGCTTCCGTCCCCGATCGCCTGCTGACTCGGCGGCGGCTCCAGTTCCGGCCCGCTGCCATCCTTGAGGTTCACGCCGGTGATTCCGCGCACGAACGCCTCGCGCAGAAGCCAGTCGAGTTTGAACGCCGCGAGCTCATGGGAGAGCCCGGCGGGGCGGACGTTCGAGATGCAGTTGCGCTCGGCATCCGAACGGCCGACGCGAGGGGCCAGAGTCAGATAGATCCCGAGACTGTCGGGCGAGGACAGGCCCGGCCGCTCGCCGATGAGGACGGCGACGGCGCGAGCCTTCAGCGCCGCGCCGATCCCGTCGCCGAGGGCGACGCGCCCCTGCGTCGCCACCACGATGGGAGCCAGCGTCCACCCGGCCTTGTCGATATGCGGCTTGAAGGCGGCGAGGAAGCCGGCCGCACCCTCGTGCACTGCCCTGGCTGACAGGCCGTCCGCCACGACGATGGCGAGGTCCGCTGGCTCGGTGGGCCGCTCAGCGAGGGTCTTCGCACTCTCCTCGCCGAGCGTACGGCCGAGGTCGGGGCGACGCAGATAGGTGGCGCGATCCGGCGCCGCCGAGGCGAGGGTCAGGGTGGGATAGCCGAGTGCCTCGATCCCGGAGGCGACCTCGGCGGCATCCATTGGCGTGTGGACGGCATCCCGCGCCTGGGCATGGGCGAGGCCGAAGCGCAGCACCTCGATGGTGGGCATGCCGGTGCCGGCGCGCCCGAGGCCGATCCGCGCCGGCGTCAGGCGGCTCAATCTGGCCCAGGGATCCTCGGAGGTGTCCTCGGCGCTCATGCGGCAATCCCCTTCTGGGCGGACAGGCCGGGAGCCGCCGCGATGAGGCGGGCGCTCGGTCCCTCGGGCAGGAGTGCGCCCTCCGCATCGGTCAGGCCGATCTGTTCGAGCCAAGCCTCGAATTCCGGCGCGCGTTTCAGGCCGAGCACCTCGCGCACGTAGAGTGAATCGTGGAACGAGGTGGATTGGTAGTTGAGCATCACGTCGTCAGCACCGGGAATGCCCATGACGAAGGTGCAGCCGGCCGCTCCCAGCAAGGTCAGGAGCGTGTCCATGTCGTTCTGGTCGGCTTCGGCATGGTTGGTGTAGCAAACGTCGCAGCCGAGCGGCAGGCCCATGAGCTTGCCGCAGAAATGGTCCTCCAGTCCGGCCCGGATGATCTCCCGGCCGTCATAGAGATATTCCGGCCCGATGAAGCCGACCACCGTGTTGACGAGGAGCGGCCGGAACGGACGCGCGACGGCGTAGGCCCGTGCCTCTAGGGTCTGCTGATCAATGCCGTGATGGGCATTGGCCGAGAGCGCCGAGCCCTGCCCAGTCTCGAAATACATGCAGTTGTCACCCACCGTGCCGCGTTTCAGGGCAAGCGCCGCATCGTGCGCCTCCTTCAGGATGGGAAGCGTAACGCCGAAACTGGCATTGGCCTTCTGCGTGCCCGCGATCGACTGGAACACGAGATCCACCGGCAGGCCCCGGTTCATCGCCTCCAGCGTGGTGGTGACATGGGTGAGGATGCAGCCCTGCGTGGGGATCGCGAGGCGCTGGATCAGGTCGTCGAAGAGGTGGAGCAAGCCGCTCAGGGTGGAGACGGAATCGGAGGCCGGATTGAGGCCGATCACCGCATCGCCGCAGCCATAGGACAGCCCGTCGACGATGGCGGCGGTGATGCCGGCGGCATCGTCGGTGGGGTGATTGGGCTGAAGACGGACGGAGAGCCGGCCGGGCAATCCGATTGTGTTGCGGAACTTCGTCACCACCCGGCATTTGCGCGCCACCAGGATCAGGTCCTGATGACGCATGATCTTCGAGACGGCGGCGGCGATCTCCGGCGTGATGCCGGGCGAGATCCGGGTCAGCGTCTCGGAGGACGCCTTGATCAGGAACTCGCGGAAATCGCCGACGGTGAGATGGGCGATCTCCCTGAAGGCCACCGCATCGTGCGTATCAAGGATGAGGCGAGTGACGTCGTCCTCCTCGTAGGGAATGAGGGGTTTGGCCAGGATCTCCGACAGCGGCACCTCGGACAGGCACCAGCGGGCGGCCATCCCCTCCTCCGCCGATTCCGCCGCGATGCCGGCGAGCCGGTCGCCCGAGCGCAGCGGCGTCGCTTTCGCCATCAGGGCCGCGAGATCGGCGAAGATATGGGTTTTGGGGCCGACGATGTGGCGATAGGTCATTGTTTAACGCTCCTGCATCGTCGTCGCGAAAATCGAGCCACCCGGCAGAATCGTTATTCCACCTCTCGCCTTGAGCTGAAAAGACCGAGCTCCCGAAAGATCTGCGCCTCGAGGACGGCGCGAAGGACGACGCCGATCACGCCGAATAGCAGGACCAGGGTTCCACTGAGGATCACGGGTGGGTCCGTCCGCCCGTTCGTTGAGATGATTAGAGCGCCCAGGATGAGTGCGACCGCCACAAGCGGGATCGCCGCGCGGAATCCGATGTAGAAGATGGTCCAGACCTGACCGACCGTCGCGCGAAACGCGTCCCTGGCCGTGACCTCCAGACCTTCAATCGCGAGGGGCGGGCCCACGGCGAAGAGGCGGCACGTGACCCAGATGCTGACGATAACGATCGCGGGAAGGATCAGAAGTCCGAGTGCCGACTGGAGATAGGCTACGCCCCATGCCCACGGGATGCCGAGCAGATACCAGCCGAGGTGATAGGCGAGGAGATCCTTGCGCCGTATCGCCTCTCCGAGCAGGGCCCACATGCTCTGCGACCGCAGGCCCAAGGCATGGCGATAGATCGCCATCGTGTAGGAAACGATCAGGATGGTGACGCCGATGTCGAGCAGAACGTTCGACAGCGACCCGGTCGCGTTCCCCGAGCCGCCCATGCGATTCGAGAGGAGCAACTGGACGATCAGGACAAAGGTTACAAAAGCCGTCTCGCGCCAGAGTGATCCGAATGCCCGGAACGCTGCGCGGTAGGCCGCGGATGCGGAGCCGCGCACCTGTAGAGGAGCTGCCATCGTGCCTCGTTCCGTGATGCCGTCTGCATCGCAAGAGGCGAGCTATAGCTGGCCAGACCAGCTTTGGATTGAAAAAGCGAAGGTGATCCCCTTCATTTTGAGATCAGTCATGGAGGATGTGCAATCCGAGAACCGGCGGGTCGGTTCGGGCCTACCCCATCACCGTGGACGACGGGTACGAAACCGCGCCAGCATCGGTCGGACCCGGATCACAGGATACCGTCATCCTGTGATCCTTTCGTTCAGGCCGCTCCCGCATGCGGCGCGGGCAATTCCGTCGAGATCGCGTCGACCGTGCGCTGGGGCGGGCTGCCGAGGCCGTCGGAGCGCGCGATACGGATTTGCTGGTTGACCGGCTGCATGTTGCCGTAGGGCGTCGAGAAGGCGATCTCGGCCGCATCCCGGCCGACGCCGATGCGGACGAGACCGTCAAGATCGGCTTGGCGCGTGGCGTCGAACAGCCACCAGCGGCCGTCGAGATAGGCCTCGAACACAGCGTGGAAATCGCTCGGCACGAGCCCGTGGGCGTAGCAGCTCACAAAACGGGCGGGGATGCCCAATGCCCGGCAGAAGGCCGTCCCGATATGCGCGAAATCGCGGCACACGCCGGCGCGCTTGAGCAGGCTCTCGTCGGCGGTCGTCTCGCCGTCGCTGGTGCCGGGCTGGTAGGTGAGATGATCGTGAATCCAGTTGCAGATCGCGTTGACACGCTGGTGCCCCTTGGGCATCGCCCCGAACTCCGCCTGCGCGAAGGGCGTCAGCCGGTCGGACGAGACGAAGCGGCTGGGCAGCAGGAACGGCAGGATGTCGAGGGGAAGCTGCGAGATCGGCGTTTCGTTGATCGTGGCCGGATCGGCCCGATGGACGGTGAGCTCGACCTCGGCGTTGTATTCCAGCGAGAACTGGCCGGCGGGGACGTTCACCCCGAGATAGCGGTTCTGCAGATCGGGCGAGATGTAGATTTCCCGCTTCAGGTCGGGCTTGAGAATCAGCGTCTCACTGAGAATCTCAAGGCTCTTCAGTCGAGCGACCTCGATATTGAAGATAAACGTCGTGTCCGACAGTATGTTATAAGACAGACTGCAGCCGAGCATGTAGCGCATGGAAGCTCCTTCCTCCGTTTCGGAAGACCGTGCAAGGATTACGCCCGCCGCAGCTGCAAGGATCCTGTTGCTAAGGCCGGCTTGCGCTTCCCGGCCCCGCTGCAAAACCAATCTTTTGTCCGAGGATGCGGCCACCGTTCAGCCTGGAGGCCGCATCACGGCTCGGTCTGGATACCTTCGAAGCAGTGCTTCAGCTACCGGATGATGTTCGTCTTGGCGAGATCGAGAACCGAATCCCCGCGGCCGCTCATCACCGCACGCAGCACGTAAAGGCTGAAGCCCTTGACCTGCTGTCCGTCGATCTTCGGTGGGATCGAGAGTTCCTGGCGGTTGACCACCACGTCGAGTACGGCCGGCCCGTCATGGGCGAGCACGTCCTGAATCGCGCCCTCCAGTTCGGCCGGATCTTCTACCCGCACCGCATGGAGACCCACCGCCCGGGCCATCGCGGCGAAATCGGGGTTCTCGAGCGCGACGCCGGTTTCGAGATAGCCTGCGGCCTTCATCTCCATTTCGACGAAGCCGAGGGAGCCGTTGTTGTAGATCACGATCTTCAGCGGCAGCTTCTCCTGCCGCAGTGTCAGGAGATCGCCCATCAGCATCGAGAAACCGCCATCGCCCGACAAGGAAACGACCTGCCGGCCAGGAGAGGCCGCCTGTGCGCCGATGCCCTGCGCCATGGCGTTGGCCATGGAGCCATGCACCCACGATCCGAGAAGCCGGCGCTTGCCATTCATCTTCAGATAGCGCGCCGCCCAGATCGTCGGCGTACCGACATCGGCCGTGAAGATCGTGTCATCCGCCGCCGCTTCGCTTACGAGCTTGGTCAGATATTGCGGATGGATCGGGGCTTTGGCCGATTTCAGGCCGAACCAGCCCTTGGTCGGCGCGCCGGTGGCGAGATCGTCGAGGTCCTCGCGCGCCTTGGCGTAGTGTTTCAGGCTGGCATCGAGCCAGGTGCGGTCGGACTTGACGCCGAGCTTCGGCAGGAGCGCCGTGATCGTATCCCGTACGTCGCCGACGAGACCGAGATCGAGCTTCGTCCGCCGGCCGAGCTGGTTCGACCGTAGATCGACCTGCGCCACCTTGGCATTCGCGGGATAGAATTGCTTGTAGGGAAAGTCGGTGCCCAGCATCAGCAGCGTGTCGCAGTCGCGCATCGCCGCATAGCCGGACGAGAACCCGATGAGGCCGGTCATTCCGACATCGTAGGGATTGTCGTATTCCACGAATTCCTTGCCACCGAGGGCATGGACGATGGGGCTCTTGAGAGCTTCGGCGAGCTGCAGCAATTCGGCATGGGCGCCGGCGCATCCCCGGCCGCAGAGCAGTGTGATCTTTGACGAGCCGTCGAGGAGATCGGCCAGTGCGTTGAGCTCGGCTTCGGCGGGACGGATCGTCGGCTTCGCCGGCAGGAGGCCGGCATTGGGGGCAATGGCGCGGGCCGGCGCATCCTTCAACGCGACGTCGCCGGGAATGATCACCACGGCGACACCACGCTCGCCCACCGCGGCACGGATGGCATTCTCCAGGACGAACGGGAGCTGGGACGGATCGGAGACGAGCTCGCAATAGTGGCTGCACTGGGCGAACAAGGCCTTCGGGTCTGTCTCCTGGAAGTAGCCGGATCCGATCTCTGCCGAGGGGATATGTGCGGCGATGGCCAGGACGGGAGTCCGGGTTCGATGGCAATCGAACAGGCCGTTGATGAGATGGACATGGCCTGGCCCGCAGGAGCCCGCACAGACCGCCAACTCCCCGGTGATCTGACTTTCCGCGCCGGCCGCGAAGGCGCCGACCTCTTCGTGGCGCATATGCACCCAGTCGATGACGCCCCTCGCCCGGATCGACTCGGTCATGGCGTTGAGGCTGTCGCCGACGACACCGTAGATCCGTCGTACCCCCACCTGCTGGAGGGTTTCGACGACGAGATCCGCGACGGTATCGATCTTCATGGTTCGCGCTCCTGCTTCAGAACCCGAACGATGCTGCGCCGCACACGTTCCCGAGGTCCATTGAGTGTCACTCACGCGTGTCATTCCGCGATATCGCTGACCCGAGGCGCGATCACGGCGAAGAGATCCCCGAGGGTCGCGAGGCTCGCGGCCTGAAGCGAATTCGCGGGCACCACCTGACCGTCGGGGCCGGGCAAGGCGCGGGTCGCGGTGGTGGAAGCCACGACCGTCGGGCTGAATCCCAGGTTGAAAGCGCCGCGCGCCGTGGAGTTGATGCACATATGCGTCATGAAACCGGCGAGCAGAACCGATTTCATACCCGTCGCTTCGAGGTGCTTCTGCAGATCCGTACCGACGAAGGAATTAGGATAGTTCTTGACGATGACCCTCTCGCCGTCTCGTGGCGAGACCTCGTCACTGATCCTGCCGATCGGGGCGGAGATATCGTAGGGCGAGCCGGGCCCGGCATCGTGCTGGATGTGAAAGATCGGGATGCCGGCCTCCCGGGCGCGATCGAGGAGTTCGCCTGCCGCGCGGATGGCGGGCTCCACCTCTTCCAGGCGCATGATGCCTTCGCGATAGGTGTTCTGCAGATCGATCATCACCAGGGCGGAGGATCGAAGCCGGGCCGGCACCGGGCTCAGGCCGGAGACGTCGCGCAGGGTCTTGAGGTCTGTCATGGCTGGCTTCCGGTCTGCAATCGCAACGGCGGGGTTTGGGGTGAGGAGACCTCATTCGGGGACCGCGTCAATCCCGTCCTTGGCTAGCAGGAACGGTACGCCCTCGCGAAAGCTCCCCGGTCACCCTTTCTCAATCACGAAATCGCGCGCGCAAGGTCCCTCGTACGGTAGGGAGGTGCAGGCGGCGAAAATGTCAGAATTTGTTCAGCGATCGGGTGTCTTGATGCAGCACGCCCCGCGGTGAAGCTTTAATCCCGAGGGGACGCGATCCGGAGTTTGTGTCATGAAGCATGTCAAGACTTATGGCCTCCTTGCCGCCGTCATTGGTGGCCTGACGATGTCTGCCGCCACAACTACCACAGCCGAGGCTGCCGGCGGGTGCGGTTACGGCTATTACCCCTCCGCGTTCGGGTGCAAGGCCACATCCCGCGCGTTCGGCTACTACGCGCCCCGCCCCGTGCCGGTTTATGGCTATGGTTACGGATATCGCCCGTATTACCGGCCCTATTACCGTCCTTACGCCTATGCTCCTCGGCCCTACGCTTACGCACCCCGCCCCTACGTGCGGTTCGGCTTCTGAGAATGACGAAGGGTGCTCCCGGCCGACCCGGAAGCACCCCCTCGTTCGATGGTAGCGAGGCGGGCGACGATAGGCCTGGATCGCATGAGACCCAGGCCTGATCCGCCCTCAGTGACGTCAGCGGGTCGGCGCGCTGGTACCTTTGCCCGATGCTCCCGGAGACGACCCCGAACCGGCATCATTGGCGCCCGTGCTGTTCGACGTGCCTGAGCGGCTCTTGTCTCCCGTGGAGGGGCCGCTCCCGGCGGCTCCCGGCGATGAACCGGCTCCCGCATCGTTCGGCCCGGTGTTGTTCATCGTGCCGGACTTCGTGGTTCCGGAGCCACCTTCCGCAGCGAGGGCGGGCGATCCGAGGAGCAATGCCCCGGCGAGGGCAAGCGTCAAAGCTTTCATGCGTTTCTCCCTGAGTCTGGCGCGGTGCACGCCGAAGGAAACGCAAAATTCAGCTGTGACGTTCCGGCACAGGCGGCAATGACGATCCGGCAGGCCGAGCCTGTCGTCGAGGGCATCGGGTGAGACGATCTGGATCGATGTCTGTGCCGAGAGTCCTTCGAGGTCTGCTTAGCTTGTCGACTGGCGGAGTTCAGACCGACCCTGACGCCTTCCATCTCGCAACGTAGGCGATTGCCTCATCTCTTTACTCCGCTCTACTATCGCTGTGCCGGCCATGCGGTGATGCGATTTGAGTCGGCGATGAGGTCGCCGATGTTCGTGGACGAGGGTTGGAAGCCGCCGCGAGAACCGGCTTGGGAGCCGCCTTCACGCAAGCCCCCGATGACCAAGGCACAAGAGCGGGCGGTCGTCTGGATCGTCGGACTGAATGTGGTGCTGCTCTTCGTTGCACCAGTGGGCGGGGCGAGCGTGATCCACGCCCTGATCGCGCTGTTCGGGCGGTCTTAGCCTCAAGGATGAGACGACCAGGATCCCGATCGTTGCTGCCCTGGCGTCACTGTCTACCGTGATCTTCCGAGGGTCTCGCGGATGTGATCCGAACTCCTGCCCCGACTGTTTGTGGCGACCTGTCGTGCTGGATCGCTGATGCTCTTCAGCCCACAGCCACGCAGCGCGGCAAACTTTATTGCTCGCTCACCCCTAACGCGGTCATTCAGTCCTGACCAATGCAACAGAATGCCAGCGTCGCGGTCACCGTCACACGAGACTGGCTGCACCGTACGACATGTTTCACGGAATGGCGTTCAAGGCCCGATCTGGCGGAGCTTACTCTGGCCCTCGCGTGATGGCGGAGAGATGGCGACCCCGGTTGGGGCGCCAAAATCGAGATGGATCAATCGCTTACTGGATTGTTGGACCCCAGATCACTCCACGGGATTGCAAGAGATTTCGACGAACCGTCCAACCGACTTAGGTCGGATCGGGCGCCTGAGATCGACGGCCGGGCTATCGTCTACGTCGCCTATAAACTGTTGGGCCTTTTTCAGAGCGGTCCAGGCTTTCGTAGCCGGTCGGATATCGGCGACGCTCTCGCCCTCGCCGTTCCGGTCATTGCGGGCTCGGTGCGCCTGCGTTTCTCACGGATGCCGCTGAAGCACCTCCATGCGATGGAGCGTAAGGGGCTCCGCGACGCGCCCGGCGAGAGTGGCCGTCACCTGTCGCTGAAGGAAGCCGCCGTCCTCTGGATGAAAAGCCAAGTGGCTCGTGACGCACGCACCGAAGTGTCCTGCTTCGCGGGCCGCGCCGATGCCTACAGCGAGCAGCACGGCTGGGCTGTCGAATGCGGCGACACCAGAGTCACGAAGCTTGCCAGCTTCATCCATTCCACAGCTCAGCGGTTCACGCTGATCCCCTATCAGCGTCTCGGCACCATCGGTCGATCTGAACTGTCGCGCCGTCGCCCGATCGCGGTGGATTTCGTGGCTGGCCCTACGGCCCGCCGCGACCTCAACTCCTATCGTTTCGCCATGACGGACGGTCTTGTCGGCACGGCCGACGCGAGGAGGCGGCCCGTTGGCTACCTCTCCGCCTGCGCTCTCGCGGGAGGGCGCTCACATGCCGGCGTACCGCGCTGATCGGCGCTCAGATCTCGAACGGCTTGCGGACGACATGCGAGCCTTGCCAGCCTCGAAGAAACTGGTCGGACTCGTCGCCTGCTGGCAGCACGGTCTCATGCTGCCTCGCGGGTGGCTGCGGGTGCTCATGTTCGTCCTACGATCGCCGGAACGGCGCTACGCCATGGCGCTCGAACTCTACGCGCGCGAGCCGGCCGCTATCCTCGACCTGTGGGATCAGGCCATCCTGCATATGCTCACCGGCCACGACCGCGAGGAAGCGTCATCCGTCGGCGGCTTCAGTCAGCGCGAGATGGACATCCTGGTCGGCGCTCTCGGCCTAGCGCCGGCTCAAGGCTCCCTCCCCTCCACCCTCACCGGAGCACGTTGAGCCATGGGCTTCAACACAGTCGCCGTCCTCTACAACGACTTCACGCATGAGCTTGAGAAGGACGGGCGCTACGGCAAGCGCATCGCTGAGGCCATGCAAGCCCACGGCTTGCTGAACCGCGGATATGACCACCGCCTAAACTTCGGCGCCGGCGCGGTCATTTCCCAGGCGCACGCTGACAATTCGCAGGTGGTGATCGTCGCGCGCAACTCTGGCGTCCGCGCCCAGGATGCGAACGATCTTGATTGGCATGCGCTCGCCCAGATGAGTGAGTGCCTGGAGCGCCACGGCTACAAGGTGAAGAAGCCGAGCCGGAAGAAGCCCACGCCCCCCACCGGAGGGCTTTGAGATGCATCGCCCCCTCTCTCTCCTCCTCGCCACAGGCTTGGGCCTGAGCCTTCCCGCCAACATTGGGGGGATGTGAAGATGGCTGAGCGCACCTTAACCGCCGACGACATCGAGCGTGCCAACCGTTTCAGTATTGGCGACCGAGTGACGATCAATTCCGATAGCGAGAAGGAATGGATCTCCGACTGGGCGAGGACGGAAGCCGTCGTCGTGGCCGTCGCAGTCAAGTGGAACCCGTTCACCGAGCACAAGACCTTCGACATCACGATCATTCACGATGGGGGTCAGATTACAGACGGCTTTGAGCCTGAGGACTTCTCCCCCCTCCCCGCCGCTCAGGGAGGACGCTGAGCCATGGCTGACCGAGATTTCCATTTTGGCTTTGGCCTCGCCCTATCCGTGCTGTCCGGCAGACGCGGAATGCCGTCCCTCGCTGCCGAGATTGCTCATGCGGCAGGCGTCACATGGGATGATCTCATCGCGTCCGGGCTTGATCCAGAAACGGACCTTGCGGCCCTAGCGCGCGAAATGAAGCCGTCCCTCGCCCTCCCCGCCTCCGCAATTGAGGGAGGGACGGAGCCGTGAAGATCCACTGGGGCACGCCGAAGAACTCCACCGAGGTCCGTTCATGGACGGGCGTCTTGACCAGCAACTCCAAGCCGCCCGAGCACTGCTACGTCACGCACGAGGCGGTTCGGCAGTACGGCATCAGCCTCGGGCACAATTGGTTCTTCGGGTTCATCCTGATCGGTGAAACGCGAAGCTACCGATCACCGGAGAAGCCTCGGGTCGGGATCGCGAAATCCTGGGACAGCGAGGCAGACATCGAGCGCGCTGTTTTGGCCTCCCCCTCCCCGGCGCAGGCCTCGGGCTCGCGAAAGACGGAGACTGACCATGGGTGAGAAGAGAAAAATCTACGTGCCTATAACTGGTTTGCCAGTACACGGGGCGGGATGGGGTCTACGATCTTGGACATCACCTGTCCGGATGGACAGCCAATGGACATTTGGTTTCGCCGTGATCAGGTCGAGGACCTCCAAAAGCGGGTTCTGAAAGACGTCCAGACCGATATTCCAGACGCTACCAGCGTGGTTTTGATCAACTGGATTTGGCTTGATCCCTCGCCCTTGCCCCCGGCCGCCTCCCCGCTACCCTAGCCTCATGGACACCCCCACCGACCTCCGCGCCACAGCCGCCCGCCTCGCCACGATGACGGAGAGGGGCGCCTACATCCCAAAGGATCAGGTTGGGGTGTATGCTGAGGCGCTGAAGGCCCTGGCCGAGAAGATGGAGAGGGAAAAGGCCAAATGAGCGAACCAGAGATGGTGATGGACGTCGGCCACTTCTACGATGGCGGTAATGCGCTTTGGGCCGCTGTTCGAAGGCTAGCTGGAAACGGCGAGTGCGCCGATAGACTGATCTCCATGAGACATAAAGCTCAGCTAAATCCAATTTCTTAAGTGAAATTAAAGCTTGGTGACCTCATCGATAAAACGCGTGACTGATCGCTCCATTTGTAGCTTTCCTCGGCAACTTGCAATATAATCTAATCCAGCATCTGAAACCTCATTTGCGAACGCGTTATCATTACACAAGCGATATATTGTCTCTGATAATTCGTCGAGCGTATTACTCAAGGCCGGATAAGGCATTGTTAGATCCTCTGCTAAGTCACCCCATATTAAGCCTGCGACGGGAACACCGGCAGATAAAGCCTCGTGCTGCGCAAGGCCGAATCCGGCCCAAGGAGGCAATGGGCTGACATAACAGGAGCAAAGCTGCTGCAGCTGGTTCTTGGCATCATGATCTAGGAAGCCGCCGACCGTATCCTGGCCGTACATTACGATGTTAACTGATCTTTGTTTTGCTAGCTCAATGATTTGATCGGTTAGCGCCAAGTCATATCGATCTCGCGTACTTGGCCGAGACTTCATGGTCCATGCACGGTTAGGCATCCATTGATACCTTTTGTTGGCCTCGTAGGAGGGAGCAATTACCCACGATGGCTTATGCATCAGAGCTGGGTGATGGGTTCTCTGTAAAGCTAATACTTTTCGCGATAAGGTTATGATTCCGTCGACCTGATCAATCAGTCTCGGAGGAATTAGTCCGAAACGGCCATTGTGAATTATCCAAATGTGAGCTGCGTGGGAGAAACGCTTCCTAGCTTCTTCGAGTTGCAAAGGGGTCGTCACTAGGACAGCTGCAACAGCGTCGTCCTTGCCGTCCCAAATCGGAACTTGGAGAAGATTTGCCTCCGTTAGCCCTTCATGATCGCCCAGCTTAGCTGCCTTCAACGTCCATCCGGTTGCGGAAGCCCAGTTATTTAAAAGAGTCGGTGACTGCAGTGCTGCGACGACGTGCGGAGAGCTCGTACGGGTCGCGGGTACGGCCGGTCGCCGTAAAAGCGGCCTATCAATGCCGGAGCGTCGAGACAAAGGTGATCCAGGATTGAAATCTAATTTAGATAGGTAATTAGCGAGATCAATTTCGAACGATCTGACGTGATCAGTCCCGCTATCGTTTAACTGAAATACCACGAAAACTTCGTTTGCAAAGGCAAGCTGAGCGCGGCCGAGATTGGCGGCAAGCAGCTTAATCGGCACCTGTTCGATCATGCCTTTATGGCAGACGATTTGTCGAATTGACTGAATATCGTCTAGCTCGGAGAAGCCAATTAGCTCTGGTCGATGCTCTTTGAGGCTGTCGGGACCGGCCGTCGCAAAAAGAAGAGAAAGATCCCCGTCTAAATACGATAGGAGGGCTAGCCAGTAGCGATCCAGCAACATCTATCTGTTCCTTCTGACCTTATGTTCGTCATATCGTCCGGCGGCATGGCCTTCGCCCGCCTCGCGGTCAGCGCCGATTCTTGCGTACCGCTGGCGTGAAGGCCACACTTCCGTTCCGGCAGATAAGCAACCTTCGTTTGGGACGCGGCGGCGGAGGATTTCAAACCCCCATATCCGTGGGGCGAATTTTTTGCATCTATCCCCCCCTCCGACTTTCGCTCGGCCACCGCGCTGCCTCCAGGCGAGTCACTCGCGACTGATGAAGCGAACGAGGTTGGGGCTCTTCTTCTGGCCCTCGTGCGCGCGGACCGAAATAAGCGGGGCATGGTCTCCAACATCAATTTCATCAATTTTTTCATGAACGTGCTGGTCGAGGCAGACGGGGCTTAGGACACATCAGAACGGCGTGCCCTCCACATGAAAGCGAATTACAGTCTACTCCTGGGTCAGTGTTTTCGCTCATGTCTCCACATGTGGCATCCCAGAACTGGCAGCGCGGATCGGTCTTATTCCGGCCCGCGCAAAGCCCTGAGAAGGAACTTACGGAACTGCGGGACCGCGATCGACCAACGGTCGAGCCCCGTCGGCTGGTTTTCGAGCCAGACCACGTGGTTGTGGCCCCTGAGGAGGGACAGCCTAACGAAGTTGAAGCGCTGCTTGTAGGTCCCGTCGCGGATCGGCATCAACTCGATGACCTTCGTTCCTGGCTTCGCGAAAACGATGTGCGACAGACCCGCCCCGTGCGGTCCCATGATAATACGGGCGTTCCTTGCAATCGCGATCTGATGCCAAAGTGGCAGCGCAGAAAATTCAAGAACCGTGAAATCGTGCGCGGCTACTTCCCTCTCGATTTCCGACTCATTGACGAGTGGACGCCGGGTTGCATCGCGGCGAGTGATATATACGCGCTCCGGCAAATGCGCCCCTTGCTCTCGCGCTATCGCATCCGCTCGTTCGCCCAACGGTTCGAACACGGCCGGCAGGTGCAGGTCTCCCGCGTCCAAGGGAAGGACTGGTGGGGGGACGAGAAGTCGCTCGACGAAGACCGTCTCGGTTAAGCCAACAGCGACGTGCCGTAGTCCTAACAAATCGAGCGTTTCGGACTCGAAGGGACGATGACCATTGAGTAGTATACTAAACTGCTTGTTTGATAGGATCCCGCTCGGGACAATCCAAGCGAAGCGTGGAAGATGATCGATTAACCAGTGATAGAGTCCGCGGCTCATCCGATTTGCAGCGAACGCCAGTGGGAGGGTTTTCACTGTTTTACGATCTGTTACATCGACAGAATCGCTCCGAGAATAGATGATTTGTCCTTTCTGATTCCAAATCTGTCCCCTCGGGCTGGTAAATACGTCTCTATACTCGAGGATGGTCGACGGGATCGCCCTTTCGGTTGCCCGTTTGAAGGAGGAAATCTCCCTGCGCAGACCTGCTGGGTGATGAAGTGCAGATCCGGGTGACGGAGAAATACGGACCGTTCCCCACGTGTCTCGCACCGATGGCGGATCGAAACCGTACTCGGAGGCGAGTGGTTTGATGACAGACCCCCCACGGCTCGCGACCCTCATCGCGGATCGCACGCCTCTCTTGAGGTCCCTGTCTTCAACACCCTTCGAATAGAGGGCAGCAAGCCGCAGGAAGAGGTTGTCTTTCCGAATCGCTCCGTCCAATGCGAGGATCCTCGCTGCCGTATCGGGGAAATGCCCAATACCGAGGATCCTGACAGCCGCAAACTTAATCACATTGGGGAGCTTGCTATCGATAATGCGGGACGCGATCTCTTCGCACAGATCGGTCCGCTCCAGCCGAACGGCCGCCTGAAGTCGCAAAAGAAGCAGCTTCGGATGTGCGACGCAGATATCGAGATCTGACGTTCGGTCGATGACCGGTTGCCAGCGGTCGCTCTGTGTGTCGTCGCGGCAAAGGCCAATGATTTTCCGGATCTGAGCCGACGATCTTTCAGGATGTTCAAGATCGCTCATCGGTCGCCCATTCGTGTGCAGGTCGCTCTTGCATAACGGCACGAAGATCGCCGTCAGTGGTCGTTCCTCGCACAGGCCTGACAGGTTTGCGAATGGTGCCTACGGATTTTCCTTTCACCCGGCATCGGCCCCGCGACTATTGCATGCATGACACGTCCGCCGAGGCAGAGGGCTTCGAATCTGGATTAAAGGCTTCAAGCTTATGTCCTTGAAATTGTTTAAAGCCGTTCCCAGGCAAACTTGAGATGCACCGATTTATGGGCTGACAAGCTGCTTGCGAAAATCGGCCACGAAGGGCGGTCGGTTAGCCCTTCGCCTCATGTGGCATCTCAGACATAGCGACCGGGCTCGCCCTCCCCTATCCCGTGGCGATGTCAGTTTCGCCCGCATTCAAGATCGAACCCGGTAGCCCGCAGGCATGGCGTGAAGCCTTCCTCAGCATGAAGCCGAGCGTCGTGCCTTGCTCTGGGCTGACGCCTACCACTTGGCCGGCTGTTCACGCTGCGTCCCTCGATTTCCTCGACAAGCATGCTGACGAGGCCGGGCGCCTCGGCTGAGCAGCCGGATCGGCCGCATTGCGAGGTTGGTCGGGCTGTTCGAGCCCACGAGGGTGATGTGACCACCCGGGAACTGCTTGTGCGACAGGGTTGCGCCGGCGTCTGTCGCCTTCGCTTCCCCGAAGAGGTCGCGCAACACCTTTGTGTCGCGGATCATCGGCGCCAGCCGATCCTTCGAGAAGGTCTCGGCCGCGTCGTCCTTCGGCTGGACGACCAGGATGGGGCACGGGTCGACGTGGATGAACCGTCCGAGGATATTCTCGATCACGGTCGTCTTGAGCAGCTGGGTACACGCCATCAGCGTGATCTTGCTGACGCCGGGCTCGGTCGCCGAGAGCATCGGGCCGCGGGCCACCTCGACGCGCGAGGTGATGAAGCGGCCGCCGTTCGACGATTCCTTGCTGAGCTTGCGGTAACGCTCGGCCCACTGGACCACATCCAGTTGCGGAGCCGGCCGCGTGCCGGCGCGCCAGGATCGGAGCAGGCTACTCAGATCGAGGTAGGGTCGTTTCCGGCTCTCCGAGTTGCTCAAGGTGCTGTTTGACATGCGCGGTCAGGACCGTGGTGAGCGTGCGCGCATCAATCCCCAACTCGTCGGCCATGATCGTCGCGATACGCGATGGCCACGCCTCCCAGGCATCGCGCTGATCGCGAGCGATCTCGAAGACGAACCGCTCGGCTGCTTCCCGATTGACCAAGCTGGACTGCTTGACCTCGTAGTCCTGCTTCCGCTGGAGCCCGAGGAAGTTCTCCTTGCGCCGAACCGCCTCTTGAAGGTCGAGGTTCGGATCGTCCGGGTCGAAGTCAAGCGGCCCGTCCTCGACGTCCGATACCGCAGGCGCTGGCGGCGGAATATCTGCGGCAACCCTCGGCGGTCGGCTCGGGCTGTTCTTGCGAGGCGTACCCGGCCGGGTGTTACTGGTGTTACCGGGTGCCGCGCGGATTGGGCGGTGGGTAACACCTCCACGATAGGTGGCAGGGCGCTGATCTAGGTTCCATTCCGACGCCTCGACGTCGATCAAACCCACATCAGAAACTACCAGTAAGCCTTTCTGTTTCCAGCCAGTTACCGCTTTACGGGTTACCCCGCGTCGGCGCGCAAAGTCGGCTTGGCTAAGAAATTTCGGCCCGCTCGCATCGCTCATCGCGGCTGTTACCTGTTACCGCGTTACCGGGTTTTCAGACCCTGGCGCTAGGAACATCGGGGGCCCCGACCACCCGTATAGACTTGGACACCCCAGGGTCCCTGCCGCCTAGGACGGGCGTCCCATCGGGTGGCGGGGTGGCGGGCCGCGCCAGCAATATGATGTGAAGAAAACCAGTCCATATTCTGGACTATGTTGTTGACGTCATCCATATAATGGACTATGTTTTATTCATCGGCAGCGAGGCGGTGATGGGCAAGCTCTACCAGTTCGGCAAGGTCATCATCACCGTCTACGCGGACGACCACCTTCCCCCTCACTTCCACGTTCGCACGCCGGACGGTGAAGCCCTGGTGGAGATTGCCACCCTCTCGATCCTGAAGGGCTCTCTGCCCGCCAGCACCCGCAAGCCCGCCCTGGAATGGGCCGAAGAGAACCAGACGGTCATCGCGGCCGAATGGAACCGCATCAACCCTCGTTTCCCCATCGCCTGAGGAGGCGCACCATGGACACTGATATCCCTCGCATCCAGAGCGTCAGCGTTACGGGCCCGGCCTCCCTACGGGTGGCATGGGACGCGGCGCCTGATGACGTTGTGGACCTTTCCGGATGGGTCGGTGCGGGCAGCGCCGCCATTGCCCCGCTGCGTGATGCGGCTGTGTTCCAGACCGCGCGGGTCTCGGAGTATCGGGACGCTGTCGAGTGGGGCGATCCCGATGGCGATCTTGCCATCGATGCAGAGCACCTGCGCCGCATCGCGGATGAGCAGCGCCCCTTTCAAACCCAGGACTTAGCGGAATGGCAGAACGCCGCCAGCGTCTCGAACAACGAGGCGGCTGATTTTCTTGGCGTCGCCCTCAGCACCTTCAACGCCTACAAGGCGGGGGCCGCCATTCCGCGTTCGGTACAGATGATCTGTCGCGCGTCCCTACGCGACCCGGTCATCCTTCATGCCCATTATCGACCAAGGGTCTCTGGCCGGCCCCGCCGAGTTCTTAGGGTAGATTGATGGTTGCGGCGCTCGGCGTGGACCTAGGACGGCGGGGAGGATGCGGCGCGCTCAGTCGCCACCACCACACGAGCCGCCGTCACTTGACGACGAACCACTGTCGGATGGCGAGCAGTCGGCAGAGCGGGCGACATGACCGTGGGCGTCTGAGATGCCGAGGGGCCAGGGGTAGCCGCCACCTATGCCGGCCGAGTCGTTCTCGAAGCGGGCGCGTCGGGCGCGATCCCCCACCTCACGCTTGCGCTTATGTCTGTCCTTGCAGCATTGGGTTAACATGCCCAACATGCGACAACGAGAAAATGTAGGGTCAATTTCTATACTTAAGTACCACACGTTGATCGTGGCATTATTGCCACGCAACGGTATAAATTCAGCATCAGGAACGCGCTCGCCCTACGAATTTCCGGTACTCACTCCTGACGACTGAATAGAGTACGGCGGATGCGTTCTAGGAACGTGCGGGAATTTGTGGCAATCCTCGAATGCTGTGATCAGGCGGTGATTCGCTACATACAGTAGGTAAACAGGCGCGAAAGACTGTAAGCCTCGCTGCTTTCAAAGGGGGGATGAAAATATGGCGACAGTGATTTCTTATATCGCGACCGACGCCAGGACGTTTAATCTATACGAATTTATTGACGAGAATCCGATCTTCTCGGCACAGACATCAACAAGCTATAAAATTGCTTTCGGCGAGAGCCAGCAATCCGTCGTAACTGGCGTGGGCTTTGAGTTCGATCCCACCTTTGGCTATCCCACTGCAGGTACCACTACAGCTGCATCGACTTATGTGGGAAGCAAAATCGCGGCCAAACTCACCGGCTTAAGCATATCGACCGAGCAGGCGAACCAGTACATTGCCTCCAACAATCCTGCTGCCGTCAACAAGGATTTGTTTAAGGGCGCCGATACAATTGTTGGGTCAAAGTTCAACGACTATCTCGATGGCTTCGGTGGCAATGACTCCATCACGGGCGGCCTGGGGCGTGATTCTTTGAAGGGCGGAACCGGCGCCGATACGTTCATTTTCAAGACCCTGACCGATAGCACCGTGTCTAGCACAGGGCGGGACACGATCCTTGATTTCCGTCAGAGCCAGGGCGACAAAATTAATCTCAAATCGATCGATGCGATGTCTGGTTCTACAGCCAATGAAGCTTTCCAATTCATAGGCGGTGACGGCTTCACCAAGCATGCTGGCGAGCTGCGCTCTGTAGTATCAGGCAGCAATACGATTGTAAGCGGCGACGTGGATGGGAACGGCAAGGCCGATTTTTCCATCCTGGTTAAGGGCATTGCGGAACTTCATGTAGGCGACTTCGTCCTTTAGGACGGGGGTGGCTCCTATAAAACTTACGAGCTGTCCTTGCGATCTTTAGCAGGGACAACTTCGCAAAGCTTGGCGCGCTCCCGGACAGCGCTGCGCCACAACGAGAAGTGATTGGAGCGGAGGACACAAGCCGCCATCTGGTCCCATCGCGAGCTTTGCGAGGGGCTGGGCCACCAACTCATCCTTCGACCCGTCGCCGGGGAGTACAAGGGGCGTCGTCCTTCCCCAGATATGTCTCTGGGATTTTTCGTGTCAAGCGCGCTCGACCTGTTCAGGGGTAAGTTCCACAGGTGTTATGCGCCCGAATATTGAAACGGCGACTTTCAACATGCCTCGGATGTCGTCAATCGCTTCAACGGTGCCATTGAAGCTCGCGAACGGCCCGCCACTCACCCGCACCGATTCCCCTTCCACGAACCCGTTGGCCGGATCGAACAATGGTGCCGAGCCGATGACCGTATCGGCGAATGCACGCATCTCCGCCTCGCGGATCGTCGCCAGCGCGAGACGAGCCTGTCCATCATCATCGACATCACCGGTGCGGGCGTAGCGGTCGACCAGCCAAGGGAACGACTCGCCCGGCACGGGCACACAGTCACCGACTTCCGCCTGGGCATAGTCGAACGCCCGCACCGCCCGGTCCTGCTCCGGATCGCCAGACCGGCCGAAGCGTTGTCCCGGCACGCGCTGCATCAGCCATGGGTATTCGTGGGCGAGGTCGGCAAGCTTATCCCGGTCTTCCAGCCCGACGAAGATCATGCCAGGCAGGATCGGCACCTTTAGCCGTTGGGCCCGACCCTGAATGACGCGCACGATCTCGTCCTGAGGACGCATAAACGGAATGCCGGCCTCCTCGAGCTTCCGCCGCAGTTCGGCTTCCCGCCCGACGCAAGCAACAGCGATCGTCCACTTGTAGCCCTCTGGCAGCGCGTGGTCCGCCCGACGTTCGGCGGCGCGCCGCTCGGCCTCTTCCCTCAGCTCTCGAATGTGCCGCTCGCGAGGTGTCTCCTTCGGCTTAGCCTTGCTGGCCTCATCTCGACGGGCCCGGCTCTCTCGCACGATCTCACCACGGCGCATGAACGCCTTGTGCGCGGCCTCGCCGGCCTGCTTCAGCCTCTGGCGCTGCTTCTTGGTCAGGCGGTTGCTCATAGGGGATGTTCCTCAATACGCTACGCGAGGATGGTCTGGTGGCTCAGGCAACAGCCCGAGCCACTGCGATAGCTTTGGCTTGGTAGGGGTTCAGCGCCTGGCCGGCACCGATGACGGTGACGACGTTCTCACCCGTAGGAGAGAGGATGAAGGCCGCTCTGCCGGGGATGTGCCGCCCGTCGTGGGCATCCAAGGCATCGCGCAGGTCGTCCAGCATCAGCCGGCGCCAGGATTCGATGTCGACCCCATGAACGCGCTCCATCCAGCGGAGGAGAGCGTGGTCGGTGATGTGAGGAGATGGCAGCATTACGCCTCCTCCTCTTCATGGACAGGATCGCCGTAGAGATATGCCGTCAGCATGGGGGTGACGGTGAGCTTGGTCTCACCGCCGAAGATCAGGCTCCCGTCCTCATCCATCGTGTTGATGGTGAAGAGGCCGGTACGGATCAGCATGACTGTGGCGTCCAGGGCTTCGCCGCCGCATTGCTCCTCCGATTGACCGAGGAACCGATGCAGGTGCGAGCCGAGGGCATACGGGCAGATCGGACCCGTGAGGTGCGCTGCGTAGGCGACGGCTTGGCCGAACAAGGCCGCGCGCCACTCGGGCGAACCAGGATAGATGCGCGGCGGCTTGGATGTCGTGAAGACCGCGCTCATGACAGCGCCAGCTCTACTGCGAGGCGCCCGATGCCCTTCGGCGTGATGCGGACCTGTGTGCGAACCCGGTCATGGCCGTCATCATGCGGGATGGTCGCAAGCTTGTGCTTCATGAGAAGCGACGAGAGCTTCGGCTGATACGCGCTCCACTCCTTCGATCCAGGGCGCCGGTAGATCCACCCCTTGGCGATAAGGTGGTTCGTGAGATCGATCGGCCGAACCTGCAGGGTCTTAGCGGCGTCGCGGATGCAGAGGGAGCCATCCGCCTCGGCGATTCGGGCGTAGGCATCCACGATCGGCGCCTGTTCGGCTACCTTGCCCTGTAGAGCCAGCACCTTCTCCGTATTGGCGAGCAGCAGGTTGCGCAGGGCGGCCGGGTCGTTAAGCATCGCCATTGGGTCAACGACCGGCCGGGTCCGCAGCCCCGCCTCCATGGCATTGAAACGCTCGATGTACGCCTCTTTGAAAACTGCGGCGGCCGCGCCGGTAAAGCCCATCACTAGGAAGGCGAAACCGTCCTTCGTCATCTCGACGTGTGAGGTGCTCTCGCCCTTTAAGTCGTTGATTTTAATGGGCTGAAAATTCAGCCGCCGGAAGCCGTCGCTGCATTCCAGGTTAGAGATGGCCTGGAGGACGTTCTTGTGCTGCTTGCGGAAGTAGGCCGACACGTCTCGGCTGTCCGCGCGTACCTCGCCGTCCATCACGCGGACGATCGGTTGACGGTCAGCGCCGCCGCTCTGCATATCGCTCTCGGTCATCTCGAAACCCTCAGTTTCGTGGTGGTCGCTGGTCCCTCGCGGAAACGAGGGGTCGGAGAAGGCGGCGGGACTTACTCACTGGTCCGACGAGGTCCCGTCGCCGATAAAGGTCGGTATTCTTTGCTTATACCATCACTAAACTACGGTTCTCCTAACAACGGGATTTATGGAGAAAGCTCTGCCGATGACGGCATAGATGTCATCGCCGCGATCCTGGCTTTCCTCTCAGCCTCAGCTGCCTGAAACCGCCGGATATATGCCATCTGCTCAATTCGGCCCGCAGCTGCGCTGGCTTCGCTCAGGTCCGCGTCCAGCTTCGCTCCAGCGTCGGCGATGACCTTGACAAGGTCAGCCGCAGCGGCGGCGCAGGCCTCGCGCTCCTCGTCCGTCGGCTCTGGCAGGGGTGCCGGCGCCGGCAGGGCACACAACACGACTTCGACGTCCCGGCGCTCGACGCGGAGCAAAGCCATGATGTCGTCGGCCGCGCCCCGGAACTCAGGCGGGGTCGGCGGGAAGCGGTAGTCCACCCCTTTGATCTTCTTCTGGTTCCAAGCCTTGCAGGTGCGGGAGACCACTTCGAGCGGCAGACCTTCCATCGCCTCGACGAAGTTCTCCAGCATCATGGCCGCGCTCTCATCGTCCAACGACTTGAGCTGCGAGAACCCGCCGAGGAAGACGTGCATCCGGTCGTCGATCTCGCGACGAGTGCCGGGGCGCAGCAACTGATGCATGTCAGTCCTGTATGGCTCCAGCCACGCCCGCTCCTCATCCGTAGGCGCGCCGTGCTGCGAGATCGAGTATCTGCCCGGGGCCGTCGCCGTAGCCGCCTCGCGCATCGCCGTCAGGCGATCCCGCTGTTCGCGGGTCAGAGGGACGAACGGTGCGATCCGTGTGACGCTCGGTAGCGTGGTCATGGGCGTCCTCCGATTGACGTGCTGCGCGTTTCTGGGCTGCTAAGTGGCCGAAGCCGTTGCCGCGTTCGGGGTATGACGATGCCCTCGACTGCGGTCCGGGGCCGGATTCTTCGATCGCCTTGTCCAGCCAGTCGTGGAGAGTGAGCGACCAGTCGGATTTCTTGGCGATCTTCCGGTGTGCGTTCGTCTGCGACCAGCGATGCATCCGGTTCCGGACGCTCTCGACAAACTCGGCACCCTTCCCGGCTCTCGCAGCCTTGGCGAAGTGAACCTCGTTCGGACGAAAATCATCCGGGCAGAGTTCGCCTTTCCGGCGAGGTTTGGCCTGGGAGACAGGACCCCCTTTAGGGGGTTCAGAGGGATGTGTAGTTTCTATAGGGGTCTGGGGACTTTCTTTGTCCGACCCAGCGTCTGAAACCGTCTTAGACGTCTGAATTAAGACGCTTTCAGACAGGTCAGACGCATCAAGACGCGCCTTCCGGTTCTGGTAGTAGCGCGCGTTGCGGTCCTGCCTCGCGGTGCGGCTCGGCTGTGCGGCAGCCGCCTGCGCTGCCTCAATCCGCTCAACGGCAGCCACTAGGGCATCGCCCGTCACGCCGGCGGCCATCAGTTCGCGAAGGGCGGTCGCAATGACGCTCATGGCCCCTACTCCGCAGCCGGGAGGAAGGTGCGGAGCTTGCGGAGTCGGTCGCTTGCCGTGACTAGGCCGATCATCCGAGATCACCAGGCGCAGGCTTGGCCTTTTTCGGCCTGGGACGCGGCAGGCGCACGAGGTCCGGCGCAGCCTTCCTCGCATCGTAGTGATGACGAGGCCGTGCGCGCAGATCGTCTGCTCTCTCAGCGGATCCGCAACAGCCAGTCCGGCTACGTCAACCTCGCCCCCGGGGCGCAGGACGCCGCCTTCCTCGCCCGGTTCCTTCGCCGGCGTGAGCTGAACGGCTTCTGCGTCGGCCTCGCTCGGCTGGATGAGATCGCTGGTGTCACGCCGCCGGCTGGCCGCGCCATCGAGATCACACCGGATTCGCTGGTGGACGCCCTCTGCCGGCTCGAGGCGGTCGAAGGTAATGGCGCGGCCCGCGCCGCCGTGGCTGCCGCCCATCTGCGGACCGCGACCGTCAATCCTCGCACGGCCTTCGCCAGCGTCAGCCTCTCCCCTGAGGACCGTCGCCTTGTCGCCGATGAGCTCCATGCCGTCGACGCTGGCCGCATCATCGTCAGCAAGTTCGACGGCGGCGCCGGCTACCGGCCGCGCCTCGCGCCAGCGCCGTAGCGCCTGCCCTCCCCTTCGACCCACCGTCTTCCCGCTCTCTCGCCCTGTGAGGCTGCCATGAGCACGTCGTTTCGCAATACCGACCCCACTCTGACCGCTGAGGATCTGGTCTTTCAGGTCGAGGCGACGGCCCGCGCCTCCCGCGCCCTGATGCAGGCGGTGGCCAAGCTGTCCTTCGAGGGCGCCACCGGCGCGGCCTTCGACAACGGCAACGGCCAGCGCGCGGTGGAGCGCCTCCGGGCAGCATTCGAGGGCGCTGTCGAGGACACGCGCACGGCCTTCGCCGAAGCGCTTGGTGGGCCCGGCGCTGCGAACGGCACGGTTGCCTCCCTGGTGGTCGCCCTTCGCAATCGCCTCAGCGAGAACGAGATGGCCGCATCCTGCCGGGCCCGCAACGCGGATCCCCTGGTGATCGCCGCTCACGCCCACGCCGCTGCCATCGCCGCCAGCCTCCCGCCCATGGCGCCGGACTATCAGCTCGGCTTCACCAACTGCGCGGGGGCTTGAGCCATGGCCGCGCAACGCGAATCCGCCCCGGTCGACATGACGGCCCTCAGCATTGGCGTCGTCGCCTTCTTCGTTCTGGTCGTCGCGCCGGCCGGCTCACTCTGGCTGTGGCTGTAAGCCCATGAGCATCACCTTGGCAGCCGAGTTCGGCCTCCGTGATGGCGGACAGGCCTGGATCCCCGACAGATCATCGCCCAAGAGGGCCCGCCCATGACCACCTCCTCCCTCACCAACCCGAACCCGAAGCGCGAGGGGGAGACCCTAACGCCAGCGGGCAGGAAGCTTTTTCGCGCCTTGGACGAGAGTGACCAGCTCTTCTCTGCGTCGAACGCTCAGGTCAATGCCGCGGCCTCTGCCCTCGCCTCCGCACGCCCCTCCCCCGGAGACCCGGCCGCCAAGGCTCTCCCCGACTTCTGGATGTCTTCCGGCCTGTGCTCGATGACGGGCCATGCCAGCATCGGTCCTGACTACAACGGGCCGGCCGGTGAGCGCCTGCGCGCCGAGTGGCCGGAAGCTGACTTTCACAGCGGTTTCCATGCCGACATCGCTCCCGGCGATGGCCCTCACCGCGAGTGCTTCGCGATCCTGTCGTGCATGCTCCAAGCCATGCTCGCCCGCGCCCTCCTCCAGCAATCGGGGACCGCCTCTGCCGCCCGCTCCTTCGTCGAGAAATCCGTCAAGGAGGCAGGCCAATGAAAAGGCGACTTCGCATTGGTCACTCGCCGCTCAGTGGCCGCATCTACATCGGCAGTGTCGGCAAGGACGAAAACCTCTGGCTGTCTGACAAAACGGACGTAACGACGGAAGCGCTCCTGGCCGTCGCCAGGCATATCGGCCCTGGCTTCGTAACGACGCTCGCTCACAACGACGGCGGGCCTTTCATTGAGATCGAGGTGCGCGAAGTGCCCGTCAAGGAGGCAGGCCATGGGGAGTGACATGCTGACGGAAGCGAAGGCCAATCGCGCGTACCGCCTCTTTTACGGCGAGGGCATGACACTGCGTCAGGTCATGCACGAACTCGGCTGCGGCCTCTACGACCTGCCGCCGTGGCTGACGGCACCTGCATCCAGGATCGCAGCGGCGGCTATCGAAGACGAGCGCGAGCGCGTCGCCGGCCGCTCTGCCCTTTCGACCACGACGAAGGGAGAGGGCGATGGCAGGTGACCTCAGGGAAATGATTAGGTCGGATAGGCTGAAAGCCGAGAGGGCGGCATCGTCCTGCGACCGCTTTATCCGCCTAGAAAAGCGCGCCAAGGCGGCGAACATCCGGGCCGATAACGCAGAAAAGGAGCGGGATCTTGCTCGCTCCATGCTGGCCCTTGCCCGCGAAGAGCTTGCCGCCCGCCGCTCCGCTCTCACTCCCGAAATAAAGGAGGCGAACCGTGGCGAAGGCTAGGAGCTCCACCGGAACGCGCGACTACCCACTGCCGCCAGGCGTGGCGCCGATCGGCGTGTCCCGAACTGAGGCGGCATGGCTCGTGGGCGTCTCCCCGAACACCTACGACGCGATGGTGAAGGACGGGCGCATGCCGAAGCCGAAGCGGATCGGCTCGCGCACGATCTGGGATCGATACGAGGTCGAGCGTGCCTTTCGTGAGATCCCCGGTGACGACGCTACCGCGGCCTCCGACAAAGACCCGTGGGGCAACCTTGTTCTCTGACGCTGGGCGGCGGCATGCCTAAGAAATTGCCGCGCTACTGCATCGAGGACGTGGACCGGTACGGCAAGGTGCGGATCTATCTGCGCAAGCCGGGTCAGAAGAAGATCCGGCTTCACGGCACGCCCTGGGCGCCTGACTTCATGCGGGCCTATGCCGACGCGCTCGAAGGGGTCGTGGCGGCCGAACCCGCGAGGATGGACGAGGTTGGGCCTGGGACATGGCGCGCGCTCTGCGTGGCCTATTTCGCATCGTCGGAGTTCGCCGGATACGACGTGATGACCCGGAAGCGCCGGCGCTCATCGCTGGAGGCCACCTTCGCCGAAAAGCCCGATCCGAAAGGCCGGGCGACCTACGCCGAATTTCCTGTGCATAGGATGACGTCAGCCGCGATCCGCCTGCTTCGTGACCGGAAGGCCGACACGCCTGAGGGGGCGAACAACCGGCTGAAAGCGATCCGGGCGGTGTTCAAATGGGCGAACAAGCCTGACGTCCAGGCAGCGTCGCACGACCCGTCGAAAGCCGTACAGCGCATCCAAAATGTCACTGACGGCCACCACACGTGGACAGAGGCCAAGGTGAACCGGTTCATCGACAAGCACCCGATCGGCACCAAGGCGTACCTTGCCCTGTGTTTGCTGCTCTACGGCGGCGGCCGGCGCTCAGATGTCGTGGTGTTCGGCCCTCAGCACGTCCAAGTTGAAGCAGGGGAGAAGTGGCTGACCTACACGCAGCACAAAGGGCGCAACAAAAACCCGATGAAGATCCAGGTGCCGATCCTGCCTGAGCTAGATGCGGCAATCGGTAGCTCATTGATTGGGGATAAAACGTTCCTCGTGACCTCGTTCGGCAAGCCGTTCACCTCGAACGGGTTCGGAAACAAGATGAAGGAGTGGTGCGTCGAGGCCGGGCTTCCTCATTGTTCGTCGCATGGTCTGCGCAAGGCAGGGGCGACGCTGGCCGCCGAGTCAGGGGCCACGGTCAATCAAATGATGGCGATCTTCGGCTGGCGGACGAGCGACATGGCCGAGCTCTACACCCGGAAGGCCGAGCAAAAACGCCTCGCCGGCAAGGGTATGAGCCACATCAAATTCGTGCGAACGGCCATCCAACCTGATGACCGCCCCAAGATTGGGTTGGACTTTCAGGACGAATAAGCCAATACTTTCAACGCACTCTAACAAGGAGTGGCGACCCCGGTTGGGCTCGAACCAACGACCTGCCGCTTAGAAGGCGGCTGCTCTATCCAGCTGAGCTACGGAGTCGGGACGCCGCGCTTTTCCTAACACCGCTCTGGAGGGCTGTCATTAGCCCTCGCCGATTGCCTGGGCTGATCAAGTGTGGAGAGCACCAGATGGGCCTACGCTGCAAGGCAGCAGGATTTTCATGGCTTCCTCTACCGCAGATCCTGTGTTTGCGGCATGTTCCGACCAAGGGTGATCGACGGTTGAGACAACAATTATAAAGTCCAATCCTCGTCGATCCACGGCTCGCCTAAAGCTCCTATAAAAACCATACCTTCCTGCAAATTTCAGCATTTTTCGCGACAAAGCCTACTTCGCGGCGCATGCCGGAAGTAGGCTTTGTCGGATGACCCGGATGATACTAGGTCGGGTCTTTGGAAAAGACTCAGGCCGCCTGCTTCTTGCGCGGGCCGCGACGCTTCTTTTCCGGCGCGGGAGCGACAGCTTCTTCCACCGGCTCGCTCACAACCTCTTCTGGAGCTGACTTGGTCACAGTCTTACGACGCTGCTGGCCGAGACCGAGTGCACGAGCTAGCTCGGACCGTTGTTCGGAATAAGCGGCGGACGTCATCGGATAGTCGGGCTGCAGACCCCATTTTGCCCGGTATTGCTCAGGGGTCAGTCCCCGTAGCGTGAGGTGACGGCGAAGCGTCTTGTACTGCTTGCCGTCTTCGAAGCTGACCAAGTAATCCGGGGTCACGGAGCGGCGGATCTCCTGCGGCGTCGCCTTGGGCGGCCCAGTGTCCACCGCCGGTGCATTGCTCGTGCTCACAGTGCGAATGGCTTCGTGCACATCGCTTAAAAGCTTAGGCAGTTCCGCGCTTTGAACGTGATTGTTGCTGACGTAAGCGGAAACGATATCAGCCGCTAAGGTGATAAGACGAGCCGATTCAGTGTCTGATTCACTCATGATATTCGTACCATCGATTCAATTTGTTGAAACTGTACACGAGACTAAGCTCTGTTTTCACCTATCGCAAGATGTTATTGCAGGAAATTCGGTGTTTTAAGGATCATTCGCTCGTGTGTATCGGGTTTTCGCCGTCTGCGAGAGCCATATCATGCGATCCCCATACGTTTGGGCGTGGCACCAAGCAGAGTTTATCCATCATTTCAGCGCATCAACGCCTCGCGGCGGCTCGCTCATCACCAGACCCGACAAAGGTCGCAGGGGAAAACTTCGTGGGTGGGATTGTCTGCCGGTCAAAACAATCACGACTGGCAAATCCACCTGGGCCAACCTCGAAGTTCCATCCGGGGGTAAGTCCGCTCCCGCCACTTCGCATAAGCTCAAAGGTCGTTGCGGCAGCCGAATCCAACTGCACGGCGCACTGCCACGCATCTGGAAGATCCATCATTCAGCCCTGTCGGTGGGGCTATTCGTCCAGATGTCATGCCGTGATCCCGATGTTGGAGTAGAAGGTGATTTTCCACCTTCGCCGAATAGCAGATGTCGCGACTTCTGGTGCGGAAGGCCGGCAAATAGTAGAAATTAAGAGTTTGCAATCGTATACCTCCCCTCTCATGACGTTTCGAGGTAGGAGTTCGGCAGCGGTAGCGGTGGATCTTTGGCCTCCTCGTCTGACATCTTCAAGGTGCTCGTGGAATTAGACCTTCCTCTCGCATCAGGAAAAGCTTCTTAGAAACAAGCATCTACTTCGACGGGGCATACGGTGAGTTTTTCGACTTTCATTGAGCGACAAGAAACTTACCTCATCGCCGTGTTGGCAGGCGACGGTGGCTAACCTGTTCAACGGAAATCAGTTCCCTGTAACTTCAGTCAAAATCGCACCTTCATGCAAAAAGTATGCGTCGTATTGCTGCGAATATCAGCGGCACGATGAGAGGCAGATTCTCAAGCGGTCTCTTTTTAAGATGAGTCGTGAAGGTCGGTCTGAAATATCCGCCGTAATTTTGCTGAATATGGATGTCCCGTCAACGGGACGAACAAAATACAACTAATGCGCGTGGGGATAGTCTTTTTCGGGTCGGAGAGGAAGGAGGATGAAGTTGGACTCGTTGGTCGCTTCGATATCCGAGAATCGACGTATGGCTGTCGCAACTCCGCGGCCGAGCCAGCCTATGGCGATGCGCTCTCGCATGGGAAATGCGCTGCCAGAAATATTATATACGCATTGTTCGAATGACGCCGCGTGAAGGCTCGGCGCCAAGTTCCAATTTCCGTCAGTCGACCGTTCCGGCGATACCCGAGCCACGCCCCATAATATGGACAGGCCCGGATAGTGTAGTGAGTCCTGTCCGCGTCGTTCGTTTAATCCAGCCCGAGCATGAGGCCAATATTCTGAACAGCGGCACCGGAGGCGCCTTTACCAAGGTTGTCGAGCCGGGCAACGAGCAGCGCCTGGGAATGGTCCGGTGTTCCATAGACCCTTAGTTCGAGACGATCAGTATCGTTCAGGCCCTCGGCATCCGGCTTGTCGTTCGGGCTGGTCTGTATCACCGTCACCAAGGTGTTGCCGGCGTAATGGGCTGCGAGAGCCGCTTCCAGTGCTGCCGCATCCGGACGCCCCAGCAGAGTATCGAGGTGAAGCGGAATGCTGACCAACATGCCCTGGCGGAAGTTTCCCACGGATGGGATGAAGATTGGCCTACGGGTCAAGCCGCCATAGGTTTGAAGTTCCGGCAGGTGCTTGTGTGCAAAGCCGAGGCCGTAGAGCTGAAAGGCCGGTGCGTCGCCGGCCTCATAGGCTTCGATCATGCTCTTGCCGCCACCGCTGTAGCCGCTTACCGCATTGACGCTGATCGGCGTGTCCGACGGCAGCAATCCAGCATCGACAAGGGGCCGTATCAACGCGATCGCCCCGGTGGGATAGCAGCCGGGATTGGCGACGCGCCGCGACTCGCGGATCACCTGTGCTTGGCCGGCGTTCAACTCAGCGAAGCCGTAAGCCCAACCGGGACTGACACGGTGGGCGGTGCTCGCATCGAGAATGCGGGGACCGCCAGCCGGAAGAGCATCGGCCAAAGCCACCGTTTCCTTAGCAGCGTCGTCGGGCAGGCAGAGGACGACGAGATCTACGTCAGCCAACAGCGCCCGTTTGACCGCGATGTCTTTGCGGCTCTCATGAGGGATACTTTTCAGGGAGACGCGGCCCTCGCGCTCCAGGCGTTCGCGAATGCCGAGCCCGGTGGTGCCGGCCTCCCCATCGATGAACACCGTGGGCTTCGCCAATCCGCTTTCGCTCATTTGAAAGGTTCCGTTTGTCTCGCCGTGGGATAACCGCCCTGCGCGCTCGCGAGGTGAAGACTCCGGCTTCTCAAGTCAATGTCGCGGTACCGGAGCCTTCGCGGTCGAAGCACCTTTATCGTCGTGCTTTCACACGGATTGATGACACGTCATACCCCGGGAACTGGCCCTTCCGGCGCATGTTGATCGCATGGAAACAAGCAAAGGCTTGAACGATGGCCGCCAGCGCAGAGAAGTCCGATCCTAAGCTGTGGGATAAAATCAAGTCCGAGGTCACCTCCTCGGATAAAGGAGGCAAACCCGGCCAATGGTCCGCCCGCAAAGCTCAAGCGGCGACGAAGGCCTATAAAGAGGCCGGAGGCGGTTACAAGGGACGGAAGTCCAAGGACAACAGCCTTACGCAATGGTCCAATGAGGAATGGGATACGAAATCCGGCGAGCCGAGCAGCGAGACGGGCGAACGGTATCTTCCGAAGAAAGCACGTTCCTCCTTGTCAAAGGAGGAGTACGACCGCTCGACCCGAAAGAAGCGTGCTGACACCAAAAACGGGAAGCAGTTTTCCAGTCAGCCGAAGGACGTAGCCGAGAAAGCGGCCTCCGCCCGGAAAGGTGGATCCAAGTCCCGCAAGGCCTCGGATGGCCCCACCAAGGCCCAACTGATGGAGCAGGCCCGATCGGAAAATATCCGCGGTCGCTCGAGTATGTCGAAGGACGAGTTGCAGAAAGCGCTTCATGCCTCCTGACCGTGGGAGGATTGATAGATCCCACGCTTCCCTGGCATCGTGGTTGAACGGAAGCGAGCCACGCCGAGTTCTGCCCTATATCTCTGTTCTTCCAGGACCCGTTTCGATGATCGCCAGACCCGTCGTGCTCGCACCTTGTCTCGTCCTATTGCTGACGGGGACCGTACTTGCTCAGAGCATTCCGGCTCCGGCCGGCATCGGCACGGCTCCATCGCAGAGTGGTGAAGCTGGCACACCCTCAGGGAGCGCCTTTGGCATGCCATCGACAAACTCCGTTTCTCCCGGGTCTCCGGTTGGAAAGCCTCCGGTCGGTGGTGCGGGTGAGGCATCGGGGCTGTCCTCCAGTGCGGGCGTCGGAACCGGCGTCGGTGGCCCCCCTGGGACCGGCGCCCTGCCGGGTACCGGTGGAACATCCGGCGGTCCTGGTGGAATTAACCGCTGATACCGTCAATCCGGTTTTGATGTCACGTTCTCCGCAATCCCAACCTTTGAGAGGTCTTCACATGCCCATCCGCCTGAAGTCGCTCGCGGCCGGCTTCGCCACCCTCGTAGTTCTCGTGACAGGGTTCAGCGAAGCCGAGGCGTCCTGCCTGCGCAAAGTTGCCAACCGGTCGACATTGACGCTCGTAGTGGGCCAAGGGGAGGGTGGAGCAGTGACGGTTCGCCCCGGCACGTCGAGGACAATCAAGCTCGATGGGTCGGCTCCGGTAGACGTGACCGGCTATTGCGACGTCCCGCGCCGAGGCGCACCCTTCGGACAACCCGTTGTTCAGCGCAGCTTTGCCGTGACGGCGGTCATGGATCGCTGCTTCTACGAAATCGGGAATGGGTTCTTCGAACGCGAACTCGGCCCGAGCTTCTTTCCGCGCGACGATACCGGAGCGTTTGCCCTGAACACTCCTCGTCAGGGGGATCTCGCTCTGGGTCCATCCGGCGAATTCTGCCCTGCAATCCGATAAGGCTCGACCCGAAGCGGATATGAAAAAGGCCCGCATGCGGTGCATGCGGGCCTTTTTCTCATTGTACCACGTCCGTAATTGTCAGATCGCGGCAACCTTCCGGTTGATGGCGAGCGCGCCCAAGGTCGCGACCGCACCCGACAGCAGGTAAACTCCCACCCAGGCAAGGCCGAATCGGCTCGACAGGCTCAGCGCCACCAGCGGCGCGAAGCCGGCTCCGATCAGCCAGGCGAGATCGGATGTGAGCGCCGCGCCGGTATAGCGATAGCGCGTGCCGAGATACTCGGTCACCGAGCCTGATGTCTGCCCGTAAGACAAGCCGAGCAGACCGAAGCCGACGAGCACGTAGATCGTCTGGCCGGTCTCGCTATCGCCGAACAGCAGCGGTGCGAGAATGCTGGCGAGGCTGAACAAGCCGATTAGGCTGGCCGCTATGCCGACGAGCCGACGCCGGCCCACCTGATCCGCGACGATTCCCGAGATCACAATCGCGCCAGCGAAGACGATCGAGCCGACGAATTGTACGAGCAGGAACTCGCCGGCCGAGCGCTTCGTGAACAGGGTGATCCAGCTGATCGGGAAGATGCTGACGAGATGGAACAGTGCAAAACTCGCCAGCGGCACGAAGGCGCCGATAAGGACAGTTCGCCCCTGTGCGCGGATCATTTCCCAGACCGGGGTCGGGGCGAGTTCGCGCGTCTCGAGAAGCTGCGTGAACTCCTCGGTTGCCACGAGGCGAAGTCGCGCGAAAAGAGCGACGACGTTTACCGCGAAGGCCACGTAGAACGGGTAACGCCAGCCCCAATCGAGGAAGTCGTCCATGGTCAGGTTGGCGAGAAAGAACGAGAACAGGGCACTTGCGAGCCCGAAGCCGATGGGCGCTCCGAGCTGCGGGATCATCGCATACCAGCCCTTGCGGTCACCGGGGGCTTTGATCGACAGAAGCGAAGCGAGGCCGTCCCACGCGCCGCCCAGCGCGAGCCCCTGCCCTATACGGAAAGCGGCGAGCAGCCAGACCGAGGCCATCCCGATGCTGTGATAGGTCGGCAGGAACGCGATCGACACCGTCGAGCCACCGAGCAGGAACAGGGCGATCGTCAGTTTCACGCCTCGCCCATGCCGTCGGTCGATCTCCATGAAGATCACCGAACCGATGGGCCGTGCCACGAAGGCGAGAGCGAAGAGGGCGAACGCGTAGAGCGTGCCTTCCAGGGGCGGGACGAACGGAAAGAAGACCTTCGGGAAAATCAGCACCGAGGCGATGCCGAAGACGAAGAAGTCGAAGAATTCCGATGTCCGGCCGATGAGGACACCGACGGCAATGTCGCCGGGCGCGACTTCGGGTTCGGATGCGCCGGCCCTGGCACCTGCACTCAGATGCGGCGGGGTCTGCAACGCGTAATCTTGGCTCATGGACGGCCATTCGCTGCTTGAAGGGTGGGAAGGACACGCCGCACTTGGCGCATCCCTGTGTTCCGATTATGAGGGCTTGTTGCACTGCGGCAAAGCGATGCAACGTCACGTTTCGCGGATCAGTCAGGCATATGTCCCGCGGGTGATGCTTCCCTTCTTACTGCCTTCCGCGATGGAAATCAGCTATGCTCTCAACGCCCGGCTGATTAAAGCCGCACGCACTTGCCAGGGCGCCTTTGCACTGCGCAGGAGAAGCCCGTATCGAAACGGCATCGCGGCAAGCAATCCAGTACGAGCCGCCGCTTTTCGTAAACCAAATGTTTCCTCCCGACGTTCCGCCCGCGGACGTCTCACTGCAGCCGGTCGGATGTCATCCAGATCCTTGCGCGCTCTCGCATTCCTGCCTCTCATGGCCCTTCTCTCGGGCTGCAACATGGTCGTCATGCAGCCAGCGGGCGACATCGCCACGCGGCAGCGTGACCTCATTGTCGCCTCGACGGGGCTGATGCTGCTGATCATCCTTCCGGTGATCGCCTTCACGCTCTTTTTCGCTTGGCGTTATCGCCAATCGAACACCGAGGCCGAGTACGACCCCGACTGGCACCACTCGACTCAGCTCGAAGTGCTGATCTGGTCGGCGCCTCTCGTGATCATCATCGCCCTCGGGGCGCTGACCTGGATCAGCACACATACGCTCGATCCCTACCGGCCCCTGAGCCGCATCGACGCTTCCCGTCCGCTCACTGCGGATGTGAAGCCGTTGACGGTCGAGGTCGTGGCACTCGATTGGAAGTGGCTGTTCTTCTATCCCGACCAGGGCATCGCCACGGTGAATGAACTGGCGGCGCCGGTGGATGTGCCAATCAATTTCAAGATCACCTCGGCCTCGATGATGAACTCTTTCTTCATTCCGGCGCTGGCGGGACAGATCTACGCCATGGCCGGAATGGAGACGAAGCTGCACGCCGTCATCAACAAGGCGGGCGTCTACGAAGGTTTCTCCGCTAATTATAGCGGCGAAGGCTTCTCGCGGATGAACTTCAAGTTCCACGGGCTTGACCAGGGCGGCTTCGACCAGTGGGTCGCCAAGGTGAAGGCCGAGGGTAAGGAGCTCAACCGCGACGCCTACATCGCCCTGGAGAAGCCGAGCGAGCGTGAGCCGGTGGGCTACTATTCCAGCGTCGCGCCGGGGCTCTATAGCGCCATTCTGAACATGTGTGTCGTCGAGGGCAAGATGTGCATGGGCGAGATGATGAGCATCGACTCCAAGGGCGGCGCCGGCAAAGAGAGCCACGCCAACCGGGAGCGGCTTCGTTACGACGACAGGCATGCCGTCCGCGGCGAGGAGGCCCAGGGGGCGACGTTCCCAGCCACCGAAAAGAAGACGCGCAGCCAGGAGGTCGACCCGGACAAGGGGCATGATCACCACCACGACCATTCCGGGTCTGACACGAAGCAAAGTGACCCTGCCCCCGCGCAGCTGAACCGCTAGGCCGACGCGATGACGCGCGGCCTTCGGGACAGGCGCATCACAGTGGCGGCACCATTAAATTGAACCCATGAGAGACGAGTACCGAATCGGTCGGTACGTCCCCTCGCCGACAACCGGGAACGAAGCGATCCCATGTTTGCCAATCTCGATCTTCAGAAGCTCGTCTTCGGGCGACTGACTCTCGAAGCCATTCCGTATCACGAGCCGATCCTGCTCGTGACGTTCATCGGCGTCGCCATCGGTGGCGTCGGATTGCTGGGCCTCATCACCTATATGCGCTGGTGGGGTCCGCTGTGGCGCGACTGGTTCACCTCCGTCGACCACAAGAAGATCGGCATCATGTATGTCGTTCTCGCGCTGGTGATGCTGCTGCGCGGCTTCTCCGATGCGCTCCTCATGCGCTCGCAGCAGGCCATCGCCTTCGGGGCCAACGAGGGCTACCTGCCGCCGCATCATTATGATCAGATCTTCACTGCCCACGGCGTGATCATGATCTTCTTCGTGGCGATGCCTCTGGTCACCGGGCTGATGAACTTCGTCGTGCCGCTGCAGATCGGTGCACGCGACGTGTCATTCCCGTTCCTCAACAATTTCAGCTTCTGGATGACGGTCAGCGGCGCCGCGACGATCATGGCGTCGTTGTTCGTCGGCGAGTTCGCCCGTACCGGATGGCTGGCCTACCCGCCTCTCTCCGGCCCTGCCGGAAGTCCCGGCGTCGGCGTCGATTATTACATCTGGGGGCTTCAGATCGCCGGCATCGGCACCCTGTTGTCCGGCATCAATCTGATCGCCACCATCGTGAAGATGCGCGCGCCTGGCATGACCATGATGAAGATGCCGATCTTCACCTGGACCGCGCTCTGCACGAACATCCTTATCGTCGCCGCTTTTCCGATCCTCACGGCCGTTCTCGCGCTGCTCTCCCTCGATCGCTACGTGGGCACGCACTTCTTCTCGAACGACCTCGGCGGCAACCCGATGATGTACGTGAACCTCATCTGGATCTGGGGTCATCCGGAGGTCTACATCCTCATCCTGCCCGCTTTCGGAGTGTTCTCGGAGATCGTCTCGACCTTCTCCGGCAAGCGGCTCTTCGGCTACGCCTCGATGGTCTACGCCACCGTGGTCATCACGATCCTGTCCTACCTCGTCTGGCTGCACCACTTCTTCACGATGGGCTCGGGTGCCTCCGTGAACTCGTTCTTCGGCATCACGACGATGATCATCTCGATTCCGACGGGGGCGAAGCTCTTCAACTGGCTCTTCACCATGTACAAGGGCCGCATCCGTTTCGAGGAGCCGATGCTCTGGGCCATCGGCTTCATGGTGACCTTCACCATCGGTGGCATGACCGGCGTTCTCCTCGCCGTGCCCCCGGCCGACTTCGTTCTCCACAACAGCCTGTTCCTCATCGCCCACTTCCACAACGTCATCATCGGCGGCGTGCTGTTCGGTATGCTGGCCGGCATCACTTACTGGTTCCCCAAGGCCTTCGGTTTCAAGCTCGATCCGTTCTGGGGGAAGATGTCGTTCTGGTTCTGGCTCACGGGCTTCTACTTCGCCTTCATGCCGCTTTACGTCCTAGGCCTGATGGGCGTGACGCGCCGCGTGCAGCATTTCGACGATCCTTCGCTGCAGATCTGGTTCATCATCGCGGCCTTCGGCGCCGGGTTGATCGCACTCGGCATCCTCTCCTTCATCATCCAGCTCGTCGTGAGCTTCATGCGACGCGAAGCATTGCGTGACCACACCGGCGATCCGTGGGGCGGCCGTACCCTCGAATGGTCGACCTCCTCGCCGCCGCCGGATTACAACTTCGCCTTCACGCCCGTGATTCACGATCACGATGCGTGGTCGGACATGAAACGCCGTGGCTATGCCCGACCGCTCCAGGGTTTTCGCCCGATCCACATGCCGAAAAACACCGGCACGGGCATGATCCTCGGCATCCTCAGCATCGGCTTCTCGTTCGGCATGATCTGGTACATCTGGTGGCTTGCCGCACTGACGTTCATCGCCATGGCCGTCGTCGCCATCGGGCATACGTTCAACTACAACCGCGACTTCCACATCCCGGCCGACACCGTGATCGGTACCGAGGCTGAACGGACCCGGTTGCTCGAAGGTCGGGTCTGAGAACCATGGCGTCGCACGCTCCCACCCTCGCCAAGGAAGGCGAGGCACCCTCCTTCTACATGGAGGAGGATCACCATCCCGAAGGCGGCACCATGCTGGGCTTCTGGATCTATCTGATGAGCGATTGTCTCATCTTCGCGGCCCTGTTCGCCACATACGCCGTTCTCGGTCGAAACTATGCGGCAGGTCCTTCTCCCAAGGATCTGTTCGACCTGCCGCTGGTGGCGTTGAACACGTCGATGCTGCTGTTCTCGTCCATCACCTATGGCTTCGCCATGCTGGAGATGGCCAAGGGCGAGAAGCGGCGGATGCAGCTCTGGCTCGGCGTGACCGGCCTGTTCGGCCTCGCCTTCATCGGCCTGGAGCTCTACGAGTTCGCACACCTCATCCATGAAGGCGCCGGGCCGCAGCGCAGCGCTTTCCTGTCGTCGTTCTTCACCTTGGTGGGCACCCACGGCTTGCACGTGACGCTAGGCCTCGTCTGGCTCGTCGTGCTGATGGTCCAGACCGAACAGAAGGGCCTTATCCCGGAGAACCAGCGCCGGCTGCAGTGCCTTTCGATGTTCTGGCACTTCCTCGACGTGATCTGGATCGGCGTCTTCACCTTCGTCTATCTCATGGGAGTGCTGCAATGAGCGCCGCCAGCCAGTCCGCCCATGCGGCGGACCACGAAGAGGACGTGAAGGGCCACGGCGACCATAGCGGTCACGGCTCGTTCAAAGGGTATGTTACCGGCTTCGTGCTGTCAGTGATCCTGACCGCGATCCCGTTCTGGCTGGTCATGGGGGATGTGCTCGGAAACCCGCGTCTCACCGGCCTCGTCATCATGGGCTTCGGTGTGGTGCAGATCGTTGTCCACATGGTCTACTTCCTCCACATGAACACCAAGTCCGAGGGCGGGTGGACGATCCTGGCGCTGATCTTCACCCTGACGCTCGTGGTGATCACGCTCACAGGCTCCGTCTGGGTGATGTATCATCTGAACACCAACATGATGCCGATGACGCCGACCAGCTTGCATCAGCACCACTAGCGCACCGTCCCAATTACTGGACGCCGGTTTTCGGGAAGAACGATGCGAGACCAGTACCCTACGGCCACGCCTCGGATCACGTATCCGAGGCGTGGCCGTAATTTTATCGTCTCGGCATTCTGATGAGAACGGATAGACCCTTCCGGCCCTCGGGCACTGGCCTCGCGGTGGTCGGCGTTCTAACTCTCCTGACCGTAGCGGCCTTTCTTGCGCTGGGCACTTGGCAGGTCCAGCGCCGCGCGTGGAAGCACGACCTGATCGCCCGCGTCGATGCGCGGATCCATGCCGCTCCGGTCCTCGCACCTCGGCAGCCGGATTGGCCCTCGATCGATGCCGGCACCGACGCCTACCGCCGGGTCTACGCCACCGGGACCTTTGCGAACGATCGGGAAACCCTCGTCCAGGCCGTGACGGAACTCGGCGGCGGATATTGGGTAATGACGCCGCTGGTGGGCGCGGACGGAACGACCATCCTCGTCAACCGCGGCTTCGTCCCCGCCGATAAGCGCGATCCCGCATCGCGTGAACTTTGCCGGACCATGGGCGAAACCCAAGTCACCGGCCTGCTGCGCATCTCTGAGCCCGGCGGCGGCTTTCTGCGCCACAACGATCCTGCGGCCGATCGCTGGTACTCGCGAGATGTCGCAGCCATCGCTGCTTCGCGAGGCCTCGGAGCGACCGCGCCCTACTTCATCGATGCCGAGGCCGGGCCTGATTCCGGCATCTACCCTATTGGTGGGCTCACCGTGGTGGCCTTCAGCGACAACCACCTCGTCTACGCCCTGACATGGTACGCGCTCGCCATCATGGCCGCGGCTGGTGGCGCCTACGTCATCCGCGACGGGATGCGCCGGCGCGGCGCCTGAGACGCTTCAGCTGTCCTCCGGAACCCAGCCGATCGACTGCCGAAGGAAGCCCATTCCGAGGGCGAGGAAAGCGGCCGTCTCGGAATTGTCCTTGCCGTAGCCGTGACCTCCGGCCGCCGGTTCGAAGAAAGCCGGGTCGTACCCGAGATGGCGTAGCTTCTCCGCCATCTTGCGGGCATGCCCCGGATGGACGCGGTCGTCGCGTCGCGTCGTGGCGATGAGGATCGGCGGATAGGGCTTGCCCGCCTCCGCCACGTGGTAGGCCGAGATGGCGCCGAGGAAACTCCAATCCGCCTCCACATCGGGATCGCCGTATTCGGCGATCCAGCTCGCGCCCGCCAGGAGTTTCGAATAGCGCCGCATGTCGATGAGCGGGATCGTGCAGAACAGGGCGCCGAAGTGCTCGGGATAGCGGGTCAGCATGTTGGCGATGAGGAGGCCGCCATTAGAGCCGCCCTGCGCGGCGATGCGCTGGGATTTCGTGACGCCGCGCGCCACCAGATCGGCGGCCACCGCCGCGAAATCGTCATGCGCCAGCGCCTTGCCCTCGCGCCGGCCGGCCTGATGCCAGCGGGTACCGAACTCGCCACCGCCACGGATGTTGGCGACGACGCCGACGCCACCCTTCTCCAGCCAGAGTTTGCCGAGAACCGCCTGATAGGTGGGAAGCAGCGAGATCTGGAATCCGCCATAGGCTGACAGATGCACCGGCGTGTCACCGCTCGCCCCGGCGGGGCCGACCTGGACGTAGGGGATGCGCTCGCCATCCACCGAGATGGCCTCGTGGCGAGTGACCGTCAGGCCTTTCGTGTCGAAGGCCGATGGCGTCGTGCGCAGGATGGTGGGAGCCGAGAGGTCGCTGGGGATCGAGAGCTGCGTCGGCGGCGTCAGTGGATCCTGAACCAGCGCGAGGAGAGACCCGTCCGACTCGCTCGGCTCGGAATCGAAGGGCCAGACCGAGACGCTGCCGATCTCCGGCAGGCCCGGAAGGCTGAGGCGGTTCCAGCCGCCCTCCCCCGGTTCGAACACGATGTAGGACGGGCGCAGGTCGTCGAGGGCATCGACGATGAGGCGCGGCCCGGCCCAGGACACGTTCTGCAGCGCCCGGCGGTCGGAGGGCGTCCACAACACGGTGAAGGCGCGATCCCCGTCGAGGAAGGCCGGAAGGCCGATGGCGAGGACCGTATCGGGCACGTGGAGCGCGCCGCCGATGCTCCATTCAGAGCGGGTTCGGATGACGAGATGGTCGCCGTGGAGAGAGATTTCGGCGTCGGTGGGGGCGTCGATGCGGTGGGTCGGGCCAGTTCGGTCGCCGATATGCAGGATGCCGTCGAAGAAGCCGGTGCGCTCCATGAATACCACGCGCTCCGAGGGCGCGGCGTGGTCGACCTCGCCCCACAGGCCCATATTCTCGGGCGCGGTCTCGAACAGGATGGTGGCCGCGAGCGGGTCCTGGCCGCGCGTCCAGAGCCGGACCGTGCGGGAATAGCCGGAGCGGGTGGCCATGCCCTCGCCGAGGGCGCTCGACAGGATCAGCGTGTCGCGGTCGAGCCAATCCGCCCCGCCTTTCGCTTCGGGCAAGGTGAAACCGTCGGCGACGAAGCTGAGCGTCGGCAGGTCGAACTCGCGCAGGATGGTGGCGTCGCCCCCTCCCCGGCTCAGCTTCAGCAGGGCGCGGTCATGGGCGCCGGGAATGAGCGTCGCGCCGCCCCAAACCCAATCCATGCCTTCGGTTTTCGCCAGGGCGTCGATGTCGAGAAGGGTTTCCCAGGCAGGTCTGCCGGCGCGGTAGGAGGCTTCGTCGGTGCGCCGCCAAAGGCCGAGGGGATGCTCAGCATCGCGCCAGATGTTGTAGAGGAGATGGCCGCGCCGTGACACGAGGGGGATCTTGTCAGGCCGGTCGAGGATGGCCTTCACCGCCTCGCTGTCGCGCTCCATGACAGGGTCGGTGAAGCGGGCCAGCGTCTCGGCGTTGCGCACCTCGACCCAGGCGACGGCCTCCGCACCCTCCACCTCTTCGAGCCAGAGATGGGGGTCGTCATCGGGTTCGGCGCGGGTGGGACGGGGGTCGAAGGAGGGTTTCGTCGGCTGGATCATGCCCCGAAACTAGGGCGATTCCACCGGAATGGCGACGGCTTCCGAGCGGAATCGGACCCCCCTTTCGAGCGGTACGCGACGGGTCTTCGCGCGAATCTCTAACCCTCGAGCGTTCCCCAGCTCGGCTTCCATGCGCTTTGCGGATCGATGACCACGATTTCCATGCCGCCCTCGTTGGCTACATGCACGGCGATGCCGAAGGCCTGGGCGATGGGGAGCAGGCCGGTGGTGCTGAACTGGCGTCCGTCGGCGAGCTTCACTTCGCCCTTCACCTCGCCGCCGGCCTTGGACAGGCAGAGCGTGACCGCGGTGACGACGGGGGCGTGAACGCGCCGGAAGACGTTGGGCATCGAGTGACCTTCGGACTGTGTCGCGACAAACGAAAAGGGCGGCACGAGGCCGCCCTTTCCAAAACTCGAGAGAACCGAAACGCTCAGCGCTTCGAGAACTGGAAGCTGCGGCGAGCCTTCTTGCGGCCGTACTTCTTGCGCTCGACCACGCGGCTGTCGCGGGTCAGGAAGCCTTCGCGCTTCAGGGGCGCGCGCAGCTCGGGCTCGTAATAGGTGAGCGCCTTGGACAGGCCGTGACGGACGGCGCCGGCCTGGCCGGAGAGACCGCCGCCATGCACCGTGACCGTGATGTCGTACTGGTCGACGCGGTTGGCGATGGTGAGCGGCTGGCGCAGGATCATGCGCAGCACGGGGCGAGCGAAGTAGGTCTCGACCGTGCGGCCGTTGACCACCACGGTGCCGTTGCCGGGCTTGATCCAGACGCGGGCGACCGCGTCCTTGCGCTTGCCGGTGGCATAGGCGCGGCCCTGGGCGTCGAGCTTCTGAACGTGGACGGGAGCCGCGTTCTCGGGATCTTCGACGTTGGCGCGGTTCAGGTCGGAGAGGGACTGGAGGGTCGCCATGATCAAGCGCTCACGTTCTTGCGGTTGAGGCTGCCGACGTCGAGCGCCTGCGGCTGCTGGGCGGTATGGGGATGCTCGGTGCCCTTGTAGACCCGGAGATTGCCCATGATCTGGCGGAACAGCGGTCCACGGGGGAGCATGCGCTCAACGGCCTTCTCGACCACGCGCTCGGGGAACCGGCCGTCGAGGATGAACTTCGCGGTCCGCTCCTTGATGCCGCCCGGGTAGCCGGTGTGGTGGTAATACACCTTCTGCTCGCGCTTGCGGCCGGTGAACTTCACCTTCTCGGCGTTGATGACGATGACGTTGTCGCCGCAATCGACGTGGGGCGTGTAGGAAGGCTTGTGCTTTCCACGCAGGCGCATCGCGATGATGGTGGCGAGCCGGCCGACGACCAGACCCTCCGCATCGACGATGATCCACTTCTTGTCGACGTCGGCGGGCTTCAGAGAAAAGGTCTTCATCCCGTGGCGTTCCGTATGATGTCTTGCAAAACGATGCGCCGCCACGTGAGACACGCAGCGGCGTTGGAGGCTGCAATACGGGTCTGCGGATGAGTCGTCAAGGCATTTCGGGTGAGGGGAATCGGCAAAAACCTCAAGGAAACGAAGCATTTCGGGGTTGAGGTATCAGGATACCGCATCCTTCCCGCTCCCCTCCCACCCTCGATTGCATCCTTCGAGGCCTCCGCTTCGCTGCTGCGCCTTAGGATGAGGTGGATGGGAATGGTCGGACGCTTCGGCGGGTTCGAGAATGGGCACGTCGCCATCGGTGAGCGAGATCGGCTGAAGCGTGAAGAAGCCTGGTTGTCCGGGCCTGGGCTATCCGGCACCGGCTCTCCCCTCTCCCCTCTGCGGGAGAGGGGAGAGGGGAGCGCCATCTCCGGAGAGGCCGCCCCCTTTCCCGCCTGCTCCGCAGGCACCCTCCCCCGCAGAGGGGGGAGGGTGGCGTGCCGGCTCACCGCTCGGGCGGGATCGAGGATGCTAAGCGGTGTCAGGTAAGCGAAATCGGCCGAACCCTGCGAGAGCGCATTTTCTGTAGCAGGAGATATCCGGCACCGGCTTCCCCTCTCCCCGCATGCGGGGAGAGGATCACAGGCACCTCGTCGTGCCTGTGATGAGCGGAGCGAGGGTGAGGGGGCGTCGCCGGACGAGGCTCCCCCGGAATCGCCCCCTCACCCTCGGCTGCCGCCTCGACGCGCCGACGACGAACCCGCGCCCATCGCGAGAAGTGGCAAGCTCACCGCTCGGGCGGGATCGAGTACGTCCCCGTGGCGTGGCAGACGAGGTCGTCCGAGCCGGTGGCGAAGAGGCGCGCCTCCCCCACCGCGAGGCGCTTGCCGAGCTTGAGGAGCGTGGCCTCGGCGACGAGCCCGGTGGGGCCGGGTTTCCGCAGGAAGTTGAAGGAGAGGTTCGTCGTCACGGCGAGGCCCACCGGGCCGATATTGGCGAGGATCGCCGCGTAGAGGGCGTAATCGGCGAGCGCCATCATGGCCGGGCCGGAGATGGTGCCGCCGGGGCGCAGGAAGCGCTCGTGATAGTCGAGCCGCATCCGCGCGGAGAGCGGACCCACCGATTCGAGGTGGAAGGCCGGCCCGTCATGGTTCATCTGCGGGAAGTCCCGCTCCAGAAAGGCGATGGTCTCGGAGAGGCTCATGGCAGTCGTCATGACCTGCCTTGCAGCATGCGCCGCGATGGCGGACAAGTCTCGGGCTTCGTTTTCAAGAGTTCCGATGACCCAGTCCGACGCCGCCCAACCCGACACCTCCCGACACGACCGCTATCCCGATGCGCTGATCCGCCGGCTCCTCACGGAAACGAAATCGATCGCCCTCGTGGGCGCGTCCGCGAACCCGGCCCGGCCGAGCTGGATCGTGCTGAAATACCTGCTCTCGCGGGGCTACGACGTGATCCCGGTCAATCCCGGCCTCGCCGGGCAGATGCTGCTGGGCAAGCCCGTCGTCGCCCGGCTCGCCGACCTTCCCGGTCCGGTCGACATGGTCGAGATTTTTCGGAACTCCGACGCGGCCGGTGGCCTCGTGGACGAGGCCCTCGCCCTGCCGGTGCTGCCGAAGATCGTCTGGATGCAGCTCGGCGTCCGCGACGATGCCGCCGCCGCCCGCGCCGAGGCGGCGGGCCTCACCGTGATCATGAACCGCTGCCCCAAGATCGAGTACGGGCGGATCTCGGGTGAGATCGGCTGGACCGGGGTGAATTCGCGGATCTTGAGTTCGAAGCGGCCGGTTTTGGGGGGTAAGGGGGTTCAGCGGCTGACGATTGAGCGGGGGTGAATGGGGTTGTGCTTTAACTACTAACTCTCTGGTGGTGCAGTTTCCTTTTTTGGCTTTATACCTGGCTGTGCCAGCATCCAATTGAATCATATTCATCGAAAAGTTGCGCATATAATTCTTTAGGGGACTCGAGCTGTAGGCGTCTTTGTTCCAGCGACCGATGTCCCACCCGCAGTAAGTAAGCTCTGTAACTGAAAACACAAACTCAAGTGTATCAGTAAAAAACGGAACAAACTCGTGTGCATCGGTTCGACTTAGTTTGAATTCCGCACCATGTACGAAAAAATTTCTACAATTTACGCTAAAGACGATTGCCTCCGGCATTCGGGGGAGCTTTTCTTTCAAGAAGGGAGGTGTGCTGTCCCATTTCTGCAGTATTTTAGCTCGTAAATTGAGGCTTCGAGAATGCCCAAGATTATTTAATAGCCTTTGAACGTATTCTCCGAGGTCAATGTTTTCAGCTTTAAAAAGCCTAATTTTAGATTCGATTTCATTATAAAGTGATTGAACTTTTTCTGGCAACGACTCTGGTTTAACAAAATCTAACTTTGGTAATAGATCGAACGAGTTTGCGGCGCTAATAAGCCGGTTTTTGGTGTAGTTATTTCCCTCCCGAGCACCTTCGCTAAATCGCCGGCGGGGCGGTCCTCTCTCTTCGGATGTAAATAGCCAACTGGATAGTACGCTAGAGAACTCTTCGCTGTGCATGCCTCCATTAATCAAAGTATCGCCAGGAATGACTTTGTCTCTAGTGGTAGTTTCAGTATTTACTATATAAAGTTGTAGAGGTGAAAATTCCTCAGATCCAAGTTTTGTTATAGTTATTTCGTCTAATATTTGGCGTGACTGGGCAGTTAGTTCGAAAAAATCCCATAGCATCATAGCAAATTTTAAGACTTTTTTCTAAACTAGATGGATCAGTAAAAGAAACGGTAATTCTTACTTGGTTATCTAACGAAATTCCTCCGGGGTAGGTCAATCTCTCCGCTGTGGCATTCCATGCGGTAAGCTTGCCAAATGGATGGTCGCATTCGATTATTGGCCCGCGATCCCATCTATAATAGAGATCTATTGTACCTCCGCGACGCCGTTTGCGTGGCGACCCCTTTGCGCTTCGTAGCATTTGCCGAATATAAGAGAGCGGTAAATCTCTCTTCTCACGTATATGCCCAAATGTTCCTAGGTCATAAAACAGATTTTTAGCAGCAGGGAATGTGAATGATATAGATTCAATGCAGTTATCGTTTGGGTCGAGATAGTCATGTCCTACTACTACAAAGTTAGGATGAAGCGTGGCATAATGCTTGATAATGCCGTGATAGGAGCTTCTGCCGCAAATTGACGAGGGGATACATTCAATTGCTGATACCCTGGCTCCTTCTTTTGAAATTCCTTTGATGCAACGTAAATCATCATCATCTATATTGAAAAAATTGTCTGAATATATATCAAGCGTGCTGTCATGATCGTCTATTTGCAGGGATCCATGATGACCCGCTCCTTTTATTGTAAACGAGCCTATAAACCTGGTTTGTTTGGATTCATTCACGTTGAGGTTCCTGTACAAGGTGGTTTTTGCACTGCTAAATCCACAACTGAAGATCACTCAGATTTTTGTAAGCTTCCCTGTCTCCTGCATCAAAGCCACAGCCACAAAACTAACCCCAGCCGCCACGGCCAGATACAACCCGACCCAACCGATCCCGCCCCATTCCGACAGCCGCTGCGCCAGATACGGCGCGGCGGAGGCGCCTAGGATGCCGGCGAGGTTGTAGGTCACCGAGGCGCCGGTGTAGCGGACGCGGGTGGGGAAGAGTTCGGGCAGCAGGGCGCCCATGGGGCCGAACAGCCAGCCCATGGCGAAGAGGCCCAGACACAGGAAGCCGAGCACTAGGCCGCCCTGCCCGCTTCCCAGCATCGGGCCGAGGAGCAGGCCGAGAGAAGCGGTGAAGGCGAGGCCGCTGAGGAGGACGGGGCGGCGGCCGTAGCGGTCGGCGGCCCAGCCCGAGAGCGGGATGCCCAGCGCCATGAACAGCACGGCGACGCATTCGAACAGCAGGAAGGTCGGCCGGTCGAAACCGAGTTTCGAGACGCCGTAGCTGAGCGCGAAGACGGTGGAGAGGTAGAACACCGCGTAGCAGGCCACCATGGCGAAGGTGCCGAGCAGCGTCGCCTTGATGTATTTCGTGAAGATGGTGGCGAGCGGCACGCGCTCGGGCGGGGCCTTCTCCATGGCGGCCTTGAAGACCGGGGTCTCGGTGAGCTTCAGGCGGACATAGAGCCCGACGCCGACCAGCACGGCGGAGGCGAGGAACGGGATGCGCCAGCCCCAGGCCTGGAAATCGGCCGGGCTCAGGGCCAGCGCGAGGCCGAGGAAGCCCAGATTGGCGGTGATGAAGCCCACCGGCGCACCGAGTTGCGGGAAGATGCCGTAGAGGGCGCGTCGCCCCGGCGGGGCGTTCTCCACCGCCAGCAGGGCAGCACCCCCCCATTCGCCGCCAAAGCCGATGCCCTGGCCGAAGCGCAGCACGCAGAGCGCAAAGGGCGCCCACCACCCGGCGGTGGCATAGGTCGGCAGGCAGCCGATGAGCACGGTGGAGAGGCCCATGATCATCAGCGAGGCCACCAGCGTCGCCTTGCGCCCGACCCGGTCGCCGAAATGCCCGAAGAACGCCGCCCCCAGCGGCCGCGCGATGAAGGCGATGGAGAAGGTGGCGAAGGCCGCCAGCGTCTGCACCGAGGGATCGTCGGCCGAGAAGAAGATCGGCCCGATCACCAGGGCGGCGGCCGTGGCGTAGACGTAGAAATCGTAGAACTCGATCGCCGTGCCGACGAAGCTGGCGATGAGGATCCGCGCGGCGGGAACGGGAGGGGGCGGAGCGGGCTGAAGCATGTGCGGCGCTATAACTGCAGGCGGGGCCGAGTGCCATGCGAATTCTTGCAGGATCGTTCCTGCGGTTCTCCTTCTCCCCTCGGCGGGAGAAGGTGGCCCGCGTCAGCGGGTCGGATGAGAGGAGCGCCCTATCCGGACGCGTTGCTCCCTCTCCCGGTCGCTCCGCGACCACCCTCCCCCGCAGAGGGGGGAGGGACGCTCGCACGAGGCTCCCGCTCCTCGCGACAGCACTCACCCTTTATGTCTTCAGCGGGTCGTGGCCCCAGTTCATCAGCGAGAGACGCCAGGGTGAATCCTCCACCGCGTCCTTGTCCTCCGGGCCGCCCTGTTTGAGGTGGCGGTTCACGTAGCCGGTGACCTTGCGCATGTGGGCGTAATCGTCGTCGGTGAGATCGGCCTTCTTGGCTTTCAGAATTGCGACGATGCGCCGGCCCGAGGCGTGGCCGGTGGATTCGGACGCGCCGTCCTTCTTTTGCCCGACCGAGCGGCTCTGCTCGCTGTCGAGGAATTTTTCGAGGGCGGCGGGCGTCATGTTCACCGCCTCCTTGAACGCGCGCCAGGTCTCGTCGTGGTCGTCCTTGCTCACCATCCGCCTCCGTCGCATCGGGACTGGGTCAAGCGGGAGGCGCGGGGCGGGTTCCTCGGGGTCGGAGGGGCGAATGGTCACGAGGTGTCGGCGCCCGCGCCGTCATCCTGGGGCGCCGTAGGCGAGCCCAGGATCCAGACGCGGTGACGGCCTTCGCTGGATAAGGGTTCGCGGTTCTGGATCCCGGGCTCTGCTGCGCAGCCCCGGGATGACGGGGGTGATCTTCCCCCCCTCGCGACATCGCCCACCCTTGACCCGCGCGCATCGTCCGCCATAAAGAACTTCTGTTCGTTTAAGCGGAACGGGGGCGTGGCTCCTCTTCCGTCTGGCCCGGCACAGGCGCTAGAACGACGTCCAGTGCGTGCCCGCCGGCCCCCGGAGTAAGTGATGACCGACCGTATCCCAGGCTTCAACACGCTGGCGATCCATGCCGGCGCCGCTCCCGATGCCACCACGGGTGCGCGGGCCACGCCGATCTACCAGACCACGTCCTTCGTGTTCGACGACGTGGACCACGCCGCCTCGCTGTTCGGGCTGCAGGCCTTCGGCAACATCTATTCGCGCATCACCAACCCCACCAACGCGGTGCTGGAAGAGCGCATCGCGGCGCTCGAAGGCGGCACCGCCGCCGTGGCTGTGGCCTCGGGCCACGCGGCCGAGTTCCTCACCATGCACGCGCTGATGCAGCCGGGCGACGAGTTCATCGCGGCCAACAAGCTCTATGGCGGCTCGATCAACCAGTTCAACCATTCCTACAAGAGCTTCGGCTGGAACGTGGTCTGGGCCGATACGGACGACCCGGATTCGTTCGAGCGGGCCATCACGCCGCGCACCAAGGCGATCTTCTGTGAATCCATCGCCAATCCGGGCGGGGTCATCACCGATATCGCCGCGCTCTCGGTGATCGCCCGGCGCCACAAGATCCCGCTCATCGTCGACAACACCATGGCGACGCCGTACCTGATCCGCCCCTTCGAGCACGGGGCCGACATCGTCGTGCATTCGGCCACGAAGTTCCTCGGCGGCCACGGCAATTCCATCGGCGGCCTCGTGGTCGACGGCGGCACCTTCGCCTGGGCCGGCGACGACCGCTACCCGATGCTGTCGCAGCCGCGCCCCGAATATTCCGGCATGGTCCTCTCCGAGACCTTCGGCAATTTCGGCTTCGCCATCGCCATCCGGGTGCTGGGTCTGCGCGATCTCGGGCCCGCGCTCTCGCCGTTCAACGCCTTCCTCATTCTCAACGGCATCGAGACCCTGCCGCTGCGGATGCAGCGCCATTGCGACAACGCGCTCGAGATCGCGACCCATCTCAACGCCCATCCGGCGGTGGAATGGGTGAGCTATCCGGGGCTGGAGACCGACAAGTACCACCAGCTCGCCCGGCGCTACACGCCGCTCGGCTCCGGCTCGGTCTTCACCATCGGCCTCAAGGGCGGCTACGAGGCCGGCGTGAAGCTGGTGGCCAATCTCCAGCTGTTCTCCCATGTGGCGAATATCGGCGACACCCGCTCGCTGGTGATCCACCCGGCCTCCACCACCCATCGCCAGCTCACCGACGCACAGAAATCCGCGGCCGGCGCCGGGCCCGAAGTGGTGCGGCTCTCCATCGGCATCGAGGACCCGGCGGATCTGATCGAGGATCTCGACGCGGCGTTAAGCGCTTGATTTTGCTGGCAGGCCTGGGCGCGATCCCGGCCCGACACCCCGGGTTGACCCTCGGCGGCGTCGGGACTACCCCGCGAACCATTCCTCCATCGAGATCGTTCGCATTGCATGACGCATGATCCTTTCGAGACTTCCGGCGAGCCCCCGGTCATCCTTGTCGTCGAAGACGACGGCCTTCTCCTGATGGAGGCGGCCGATACCCTGGTCGATGCGGGGTTCCGCGTCCTCGAAGCGCCGCAGGCCGACAAGGCGCTCACCATCCTCGAACGCAACGAGGAGATCGACCTGCTGATGACCGACGTGGACATGCCGCAGGGCTCCATGGACGGGTTCGCCTTGGCCCGCCTCGTCGCCCATCGCTGGCCGACCATCCCGGTCCTCGTCGTGTCCGGCATGGGCACGCCCGGCCCGCACGACATGCCCGAGGGCGCGCGCTTCATCCCGAAGCCCTACGCGCCCAACACCCTGGTCCGGACATTGCGGGCCTTCGCCAGGCGCGCTGCCTGACCCCGCCACCTCTTTCGAAGATCGCGACGCCCATCATGGCCACCGAGACCCGCCCGCTCCGCTTCGCAACCCAGGCCGTCCATGCCGGCGCGGCACCCGACCCTGCCACGGGCGCGCGCGTCCAGCCGATCTACTTCACCAACGGCTTCGTGTTCGAATCCACAGAGCAGGCCGCCGACATCTTCGCCATGCGGCGCACCGGCTTCTCCTATTCGCGCGGCTCGAACCCCACCGTGGCCGCCCTGGAGCGCCGGGTCGCCGCCCTGGAGGGCGCCAAGGCCGCCGTGGCCGTCTCGTCGGGCCAGTCCGCCCTCCTCCTCGTGCTGATGACGTTGATGAAGAGCGGCGACGCCTATGTGGCCTCGCCGCGTCTGTTCGGCGGCTCGCTCGGGCTGATGAACCGGCTCGACGCCCGCTATGACCTCAAGCCGCTCTTCGCCAAGGGCCTGACGCCGGCCGATTTCGAGGCCGCGATAACGCCGGAGACGAAGGCCATCGTCTGCGAGTCGATCGTCAATCCTTGCGCCACGGTGATGGACATCGCCGGCATCGCCGAAGTGGCCAAGCGCCACAACCTGCCGCTGGTGGTGGACAACACCCTCGCCTCTCCGGCCCTGATCCGGCCCATCGAGCACGGGGCCGACATCGTGTTCCACTCGACCTCGAAGTTCCTCGGCGGGTCCGGCCAGACCATCGGCGGCATCATCTGCGATGCCGGAACCTTCGACTGGCCTGCGGCGGAGGGGCGCTACAACCTCATCACCGAGCCCTGGGCCGATTACGATGGCCTCGTCGTCTCGGACCGCTTCCCCGATTTCAGCTTCGCGGTCGCCTGTCGACTCTTCGGCCTGCGCGATCTCGGCCCCGGCCTGTCGCCGATGAACGCCTTCCTGACGCTCACCGGCATCGAGACCCTGCCGTTGCGGATGAAGCGGCATTGCGAGAATGCGAAGGCCGTCGCCGCCTTCCTCAAGGACCACCCGGCGGTGGCATGGGTGAGCTATCCGGCGCTGCCCGGCCAGACGGGCGAGGAGTTGGCCGCCCGCTACGTGCCGGAAGGGCCGGGCTCGATCTTCACCTTCGCGCTGAAGGGCGGCCAGCCGGCGGCGGTGAAGTTCATCATGAGCCTGGAACTCGTCTCGCATCTCGTGAATATCGGCGAGATCAAATCCCTGGCGATCCACCCGGCCACCACGACGCACCGCCAGCTGAGCGATGCCGACAAGGCGGCGGCCCTGGTCGGCCCCGAGACCGTCCGTCTCTCCATCGGTCTCGAAAATGCCGAGGATCTGATCGCCGATATCGCCCAGGCGCTGGATCAGGTCGATTCCTGATCAGGCGAATTTGAGCTCGGTGGTCGCTGCGCTCTTCGGCTGCGCGACAGCGCCGCCGTGGTGCTTCAGGAACCACGGCACCCGGCTCTGCGGCATGGGCTTGCTGTAGAGATAGCCCTGCGCATAGGCGCAGCCCTGTTCGCGCAGGAAGGTCGCCTGCGCCTCGGTCTCCACGCCCTCGGCGGTGACGTGTAGGCCGAGGCTCTGGCCCAGTTGAACCACCGCCGTGACGATGGCGGCGTCGTTCGGGTCCCGCTCAAGATCGCGCACGAAGCTGCGGTCGATCTTGATCTCGTCCACCGGATATTGCTTGAGGTGGGTCAGCGACGCGTAGCCGGTCCCGAAATCGTCGAGCGCAACGCGTACACCGGCGCTGTGCAGGCTCGCCAGCACCGCCGAGACTCGGTCGCCATGGCCGCCGAGCAGGACCGTTTCGGTCACCTCCACGCCGATCCGGTCATGGGAGAGGCCCACGGCGGCCAGATCGGAGATCAGGTTCTCGGCGAGGTTCTCCTGGGCGAACTGGGCCGAGGACAGGTTCAGGAACACCCGGCCGGGATCGTACCCTTGCGCGATCCAGCTTGCCAGATCGGCGAAGATCTGGCGCGCGAGGACGGTCCCGACCGCGACCCCGATCTCCGCGTCGTCGAACACCGTGGAGAAGCTGGCGGGCGCCAGGAGTCCGCGGCTCGGATGCTGCCACCGCGCCAGGGCTTCGAACCCGATGATCTCCCCCGTGGCGAGGCCGATCTTCGGTTGATAATACGGAATCAGCCCGCCGACTTCGAGGGCCGACCGCATCTCGCGGGCGACGGAGACGCGGTGCTCTATATCCGCCCGAAGCGCCGGGACGAACAGCGTCGCCCGGTTCCGCCCGGCCGCCTTGGCCGCGTAGAGGGCGAGGTCGGCATTGGTGAAGAGGTCGGTCGGATTGGCGGCGTGTTCCGGGAACAGGGCGAGGCCGAGACTGGCACGCGGCGAGACCACACGCCCCGAGACGGCCATCGACGGTTTCAGGACTTCGAGGATCGCCCGGGACAGGGCGTGGATGCGCCGGCTCGGCTGATGGCGATCCTTCTCGCACAGGGCGATGATGACGAATTCGTCGCCGCCGAGCCGGGCGACGAGATCGTGCTCGCCGATGATGTTGCCGAGACGCCGGGCGACCTCCTTGAGCAGAGCATCGCCCGCATCGTGGCCGAGGGTGTCGTTCACCTCCTTGAACGCATCGAGATCGATCAGAATGAGGCCGACGCGCTGGCCGGATGCCTCCGCCTTGCTCAGCGCGGCGTCGAGGGTCGTCTGGAACAGGGCGCGGTTCGGCAGACCGGTGAGGACGTCGCGCTGGGCGGCGAGGCGGATCCGCTCCTCCACCGCCTTGCGGCTCGTCATGTCGACGAGGCTGGAGATCACACGGGTCGCGCCGTCCATCTCCACGATGACCGCCGACAATAGGGCGTCCCGGCGTACACGGCCCGAGACGCCCGTGGCGATCTCGATCTCGCTGGCGGTTCCGCTCCGGTCGAGTTCCGCCTGGATCACGCGCCGGGTCGGCCCGTCAACCAGATCGCGTATTGTGTATCGGGTCAGCTTTTCGCCATCGTCGAGTCCGTAGAAACAGCTCGCGGCGTCGTTGGCATCGACGATCTGGCCGTCATCGGCGCGCGACACCACGATTGGAATCGGCGCTGCCTTGAACATCGTCTGGAACAGGCGCCGGCTTTCCGCCAGTTCCGCATTGGCGCGCCGCTCCGCCTGGGTCGCGGTCCATTCCAGACGCCTCAGGCGGTTCGACCGCACCACGAACAGCAGCGTGGCGACGTTGGACAACAGGACCGCGAGACAGATGCCGAGGGCCGTGGACGGCATCGGCGGCGGCAGGAGATAGCCCGCCACCAGCGCGGTGGAGGCGATCGCGCTCGTCGTCAGGCTCCAGAGAAAGCGCGTCGGCATGACGATCATGTAGATCGCCGGAAGCAGCAGCATCACGAAGAGCGCGATGTCGGATCGCGACGAGCACAGGACCGCGACGCATCCGGCGACGAGGATCTCCCATGTCACCATCACCACCTGCAGCCTGCCGAAACCGGTGACTTTCCAGGTTGCCAGCAGGCTGGCGAGGGACAGCAGGATGATACCGGCGCGGGCGGGTACGGCGACCCAGAAATGGATCTGACCGGCGAAGCGCCAGTCGCTGAGCAGGAAGAGCGTGTTGAGGAGAATGGCGCAGAGAAAGATCAGGCGCGCATGGCGCAGGGTCTCGGGAAAGCGCTCGTCCTGAAACGCCCTTTCCCGATCGACCGAGACGAATTCGCCGCCGATGGCGTTGAGTCTATGCTTCCACATGGCGCCCGACACTCGCATGCAAAAGTCGCGCAGGCGTTAAGAACCAACTAGATTGATAACATTTATCAGCCTGGAGGCTTAGTTCGGGTCAGAGCGCGCAATGCTCCGCGAAACGTCCTGACATCCTGTTCGGTCATTGCCATGCGATGCAGCATGTCACGCATGTTGCGGGCGATGACATCCCGCTTTTCCGGCGGGTAGAATCCGCCCGCGTCGAGACTGGCTTCCAAGCTGGCGACGAGGGAGGCCATCGCCTCGCGTGTGGCGGGTGGAGATTGCATCTCGCCGGTGAAGGGGAGCCGGGCCTGGCCCGAGGCCTTGCGCCATTCGTAGCCGACGAGGAGCACCGCCTGGGCAAGGTTGAGGGACGGAAAGTCCGGGGAGACCGGAAAGGTGACGATGGCGTCGGCCAGCGACACCTCGTCGTTGGTCAGCCCGATCCGCTCGCGGCCGAACATCACGCCGACGAGTTGTCCCGCCCGCGCGGCCACATCCGCCATCGCCTCGTCGGGAGCATAGGCGCGCTTCATCTGTCCGCGCTCGCGGGCCGTGGTGGCCAGGAGATAGTTCAGGTCGGCGATGGCCTCCGGCACCGTGGCGAAGACGGTGGCGCCGTCGAGGACATGCGTCGCCCCTGAAGCGGCCTCCCGCACGCCCTTCTTGGGCCAGCCGTTCTTGGGGGCCACGAGGCGGAGTTCGGCGAGGCCGAAATTGGCCATGGCGCGGGCGACCATGCCGATATTCTCGGCCAGCTGCGGTTCGACCAGGATGATGACGGGGGCGATCATCGACGCCCTCTGCCACGGGTCGGCCCGGACGGAAAGTCCGTTTGGGGAGGATGGGGAGCCGCGGGCACCGTCGGCGCCGCGGCTCCCCCTTTCGCAGTGGAAACGCTCAGATCTTACCGTCGAGACCCATCTGGTAGTATTTGTGGATGATCTTGTCCTGGTTCTCGAGGAGCCAGTCGATCGAGGGCTCGTTGGTCATGGCCTTGCGGATCGCCTCGGTCATGCCCTTGCGCTGGATCTCGAACAAAGCCTTGTGATCGACCGTCTCGGCCTCGATCACGCCGGGGCTGAGCCAGACCGAGCAGATGATGCCAAGATCGTTGGCCTTCTCCTTGGGGATATAGCCGAGGCGCACCGCGTCGAGGACGCCGTTGGCGATGGCGAACTGCACCGTGCCCATGAGGATGGAGGTGTATTTGCTCTCGGTGACGCTGACCTTAGAGACGCAGAGCGTCACCGGCCGCACCATGATGTCGGTGTTCAGGAGCGCGAAGACGCGGGAATGACCCACCACCTGATCGCCCGTGAGGGTGGCGAGCGCCGTGCCGACCGGCCCGTCGAGTTCGCCGATGATGACCTCCGGCTCGGAGGCGGTGTTGGGCGGGCCGCCGGCGACCAGGGCCTCGCCGGCCCGCAGGATGATGCGTTCGCTCATGGAGATATCCTTCACAGAAATCGGAATGGGCCGCAGATTCCCGGCCCGAGGGCGGATGTCCAGAGCCGGCCGGGAATTATCTCGGTCCCCGACGCAGTTCCCGATCTGTAAGGGGCACGGCTTTCGCGTCCTGTTGCAGCGCGCTATGACCGCGGGCGAGCGGGAGCGCGGCCGGTCCCGGCCGCGTGATGAGAAAGGTTCTGAGGATCATGTCGAAGATCAAGGTGGCGAACCCGGTCGTCGAACTCGACGGCGACGAGATGACCCGGATCATCTGGAGCGAGATCAAGAACAAGCTCATCCATCCCTATCTCGACCTCGACCTCGATTATTACGACCTCGGCGTGGAGCACCGCGACGAGACGAACGACAAGGTCACCGTCGATGCGGCGGAGGCGATCAAGCGCCACGGCGTCGGCGTGAAATGCGCCACCATCACCCCCGACGAGCAGCGGGTGGAGGAGTTCAAGCTGAAGGAGATGTGGCGTTCGCCCAACGGCACGATCCGCAACATCCTCGGCGGCGTGATCTTCCGCGAGCCGATCATCTGCAAGAACGTGCCACGCCTCGTGCCGGGCTGGACCCAGCCCTTCGTCATCGGCCGCCACGCCTACGGCGACCAGTATCGCGCTACCGACTTCAAGGTGCCCGGCAAGGGCCGCCTGACCATCAAGTTCGAGGGTGACGACGGCACAGTCATCGAAAAGGAAGTCTTCAAGTTCCCGGCCGCCGGCGTCGCGATGTCGATGTACAATCTCGACGAGTCGATCCGCGATTTCGCCCGCGCCTCGCTGAATTACGGCCTCGCCCGCAAGTACCCGGTCTACCTCTCGACCAAGAACACCATCCTCAAGGCCTATGACGGCCGCTTCAAGGACCTGTTCCAGGAAGTGTTCGACGCCGAGTTCAAGGCGAAGTTCCAGGCGCTCGGCATCACCTACGAGCACCGCCTCATCGACGACATGGTGGCCTCCTGCCTCAAATGGTCCGGCGGCTACGTCTGGGCCTGTAAGAACTACGACGGCGACGTGCAGTCGGACACCGCCGCCCAGGGCTTCGGCTCGCTCGGCCTGATGACCTCGGTGCTGATGACGCCGGACGGCCAGACCGTCGAGGCGGAAGCCGCGCACGGCACGGTGACGCGCCACTACCGCGAGCATCAGAAGGGCAAGGAGACCTCCACCAATTCCATCGCGTCGATCTTCGCCTGGAGCCGTGGCCTCGCCCACCGCGCCAAGCTCGACGACAACGGCGACCTCGCCAAGTTCGCCAACACGCTGGAGAAGGTCTGCGTCGACACGGTGGAAGCCGGCTTCATGACCAAGGATCTCGCCCTCCTCGTCGGCCCAGAGCAGAAGTGGCTCTCCACCACCGGCTTCCTCGACAAGGTCGACGCGAACCTCAAGACCGCCATGGCCTGAGCGCGAAGTGCGGGTTCCCCTCTCCCCGCCGGGCGGGGAGAGGACGTCGTCCTCCCCTTGTCGGGAGGCGACGTGAGCCCGGCAGGGCGAGGGTGAGGGGGTATCTCCGGGTATGGCTCCTTCGGACGCGCCCCCTCACCGTCGGCTGCCGCCTCGCCACGCCAACGACAAGGTCGCCGCTTCCCTCTCCCCGCGTGCGGGGAGAGGGGATTCGCGCCGGCCGTCCTTCGTTTAGGATGAGGGCCTTGCTGCCTCGGCATTCCGCTTGCGGGTCGCGGCGGCTTTCTTTGCCGAGGCGGAGCGTTGCTCGGCGGTGCGGGAGGCCGAGGCCTTTCCGCCGGCGGCTCCGCCCTTGTGGGCCGCCGGGTGAGAGCTCGACTTGCCCCTCCCCGATCCGCCCGGATGCTTGCCGCCGCCATCGTCCTTGTTGACGGTCGCCCAGGCGCGGGCCTCGGCTTCCTTCTCCGGGACGCCGCGCTCCTCGTAGGATTCCGCGATGTGTTCGGCCTTGCGGATCTGCTTGTCGGTGTATTTCGACTTGTCACCCTGTGGCATGGCGAGTTTCCCGTATCGGGCCCCTCGCCGCTGCCTCAGCTGTCGTCGGTCGGACCGTCCAGGATGGCGCGAACGCGGCGGATGAGATCGGTACGGCGATAGGGCTTGTTCAGAAGGTCGAACTCCGAACCCCCGGCATCGGTTCGCTCGAGACTCGCCTCGGCGTAACCGGTGGTCAGCAGGACCTTCAATCGGGGTTGCCGCCGCCTGGCCTCGCGGGCGAGCATGATGCCGTTCATCCCGCCCGGCATGATGAGGTCGGTGAACAGCAGGTCCACCGAACCGCTCGAATCCAGGATTTCCAGCGCCTCACGGCCGTTCTGGGCCATCAACAGTGTGTAGCCGCTGTCGCGTAGGATGGTCCGCGCCAGTTCGGCCACGTCCTCGCGGTCGTCGACGATAAGGATGGTCTCGATCCCCTGGCGATCGACCGTCCCCGACACGGCGCGGTTCGGCTCCCGGTCGTCCTCGGCGGCGGCGGGGAAGGACAGGCGGACGCGCGTTCCCTTGCCGACGACGGACTCGATCTGCGCCGCGCCCCCGGATTGCCTGGCAAAGCCGTAGACCATCGAGAGGCCGAGCCCCGTGCCCTTGCCCTCGTCCTTCGTCGTGAAGAACGGCTCCATCACCCGTGCCAGGATCGGCGGCGGGATGCCCGCCCCGGTATCGGCGATGGTCACGGTGACGTAGCGGCCCTCGCCCAGGGAATCCGATCCGCCGAAATCCTGTGAGCCCAGATCCTGCGCGCCGATATCCCGGTTCTCGGTGGAGATGACGACTGTGCCGCCCTCCGGCATGGCATCGCGAGCGTTGATGAGGATGTTGAGCAGGGCGACCTCGGCCTGAGCCGGGTCGACACGGCAGTTCCAGAGGTCTTCGCTCAAGTCGAGCCGCAGCGTGATCGCATCACCGAGGCTGCGCGCGGCCATATCCTCCATGCCCTTCACGAGGGCGTTGAGATTGACCGCGCGGCCATCGAGACGCTGCTTACGCGCGAAGGCGAGAAGCTGCTGGGTCAGGGTGGTCGCCCTTTCGGCGGCGGTACGGATATTGTCGGTCGCGCGCCGAAGGCGGTTACGGTCCGCATCCGGACGGTCGAGACCGTGGCTCAGGATATCGATGTAGCCGACGATGACCTGGAGAAGGTTGTTGAAGTCGTGGGCGATGCCGCCGGTCAGCTGGCCGAGCGCCTCCATCTTCTGGGCCTGCCCCAACGCCTCCTCGACGGTGCGGCGGCGGGAGACATCGAGCTGCGAGGCGAAGAAATACACGAGGTCGCCGGCCGCATTGTAGATCGGCGCGACGAACAGGGCGTTCCAGAAGGTCGATCCGTCCTTGCGGTAATTGATGATCTCGGTGGAGAATTCCCGCCGGGCCTGGATCGCCTCGCGCAGGGCGTTCACGCTTTCCCGGTCGGTGTCCGGCCCCTGCAGGAAGCGGCAATTGCGACCGATGATCTCCTCGGTTGCATAGCCTGTCAGGCCCAGGAAGGCCTTGTTGACGAAGACGATCGGGTTGTCGTCCTGCCGGGGGTCGGTGACCACCATCGGCATCCGGGTCGCCTCGACAGCGGTGAAGAAGATGTCGCTGGTGTGATCGGCAATCTCCGACACCGCCCCGGTTCTCACGCGCGGCGGTTCACCTGCAGGCGGTTTCTCGGGGCTCTCGGTCATCATCGGTCGGTTGTTTTGCCAGGCAATGAATGTGGGTCAGGAATGCCCAACGGCTGGCGCTTCATCCGTTTCCCTCGACAAATCCCGCGATGACGACGCAGGTGCCAACGGCGCCCGCGTCGTCATCGATCGGAATGGCCCGGAGTCGCGCCCGACCGCTTGGGTCGGGACGCATCTCCAGGCCTTTGTTCCGCCGCGCCCGTCCTGGCCGAAGCGGCATCCACTTCGTCGGAGCGCGCTTCAAGTCGCCGAGGGGGCGAAGCGCACGCTCTCGATATTGGCGCGTTCGAAAGCCTGCATCACGTGCTGGTAGGACCGCTCCATTTCGGTGGCCTCGTCGCCTTCGGTCTCCTCGGGCTTCAGCACGAACATCAGCATCGAGCGTCCGGTGACCTCGTAGCGGTCGCCGATCTCCCAGGTGCCGACCTCCTGGCTGTCGGGCAGGTTGGTGTCGAGGAGCCGGGTCCAGCCGACGCCGCCGACCGAGCTCGGCAGCGTGAACGAGACGAGGTCGCTATAGGCGTTGTAGAGGATCAGCAGCGTCGCATCGCCGCCCCGGCGATGGATGCCCGAGGCCTGCGCGCGTCCGTCGAGCAGGACCGCGATGGAATGCGCGCCGCCATCCGTCCAGTTCTCCGTGGACATCTCCTCGCCGTCGGGGCGCAGCCACGTCACGTCCTTGACGCCGAGATCCTCGTCATAGGCGCCGGAGAGGAAGCGCCCGCGGGTGAGGATCGGCAAGGCTTCGCGCAGGATGGTGAGGCGCTGCGTGAATTCTGCGAGGTCGCGGCCCGCCTCGTCGATCCCCTCCCAATCGAGCCAGGAGATCTCGTTGTCCTGGCAATAGGCGTTGTTGTTGCCGCCCTGGCTCCGGGCGAATTCGTCGCCGGCAAGCAGCATCGGCGTTCCCCGCGAGAGGAACAGCGTCGCCATCATGTTGCGCATCTGGCGGGTGCGCACCGCCTTGATCGCCTCGTCGTCGGTGGGGCCTTCGACGCCGTAATTGTTGGAGAGGTTGTGGGAATGCCCGTCCCGCCCGTCCTCGCCATTCGCGAGGTTGTGCTTCTCGTTGTACGAAACCGTATCGTTCAGCGTGAACCCGTCATGGGCGGTGAGGAAGTTCACCGAGGCCCAGGGCTTACGCCCGCGCTTGTTGAACTTGTCGGCCGATCCGGTGATGCGCGAGGCAAGGCTCGGCAGCAGGCCGGAATCTCCGCGCCAGTAGCCGCGGACATCGTCGCGGAACCGGTCGTTCCATTCCGCCCAGCCCGGCGGGAAGCCGCCGACCTGATAGCCGCCGGGGCCGCAATCCCACGGCTCGGCGATGAGCTTGACCGAGTTCAGCACCGGGTCCTGCCGGCAGGTATCGAGGAAGCCGCCGCCCTCGTCGAAACCGTGCGGCTCACGCCCCAGGATGGTGGCGAGGTCGAAGCGGAAGCCGTCGACCCGCATTTCCGTCGCCCAGTAGCGCAGGGAATCGGTCACCAGCTGCAGGACGCGCGGGTGTGACAGGTTGAAGGTGTTACCGGTGCCGGTATCGTTGATGTAGTAGCGCTCCTCGCCCGGCATGAGCCGGTAATAGGAGGCGTTGTCGACGCCCTTGAACGACAGGGTCGGGCCCTTCTCGTTGCCCTCGGCGGTGTGGTTGTAGACCACGTCGAGGATCACTTCGAGGCCGGCGCCGTGCATGCGCGCCACCATCTCCTTGAACTCGGAGAAGGCGAAGTCCGGCACCGCCGCGTAGCGCCGCGCCGGGGTGAAGAACGAGATCGTGTTGTAACCCCAGTAATTCACCAGGTTCTTTTCCTGGAGATAATCGTCCTGCACGAAGGCATGGACGGGCAGGAGTTCGACCGAGGTGACGCCGAGGCTCTTGATGTAGTCGAGCACGGCCGGGTTGCCGAGACCGGCATAGGTGCCGCGCAGCTTCTCCGGCACGGCCGGGTGCAGCTTGGTGAAGCCCTTCACATGGGTTTCGTAGAAGATCGTCTTCTCCCACGGCACGTGGGGCTTGCGGTCCCGTCCCCAGGTGAAGGCCGGGTCGATGACGCGGCTGCGGCGGGTGAAGGGCGCCGAATCGCGCTCGTCGAAGGTGAGATCGTCGCCGGTCTCCATCTGGTAGCCGAACAGGGCCGGGTTCCAGGTGATCGAGCCGACGAGGCCCTTGGCGTAGGGGTCGATCAGCAGCTTGTTGGGGTTGAAGCGGTGCCCGGCCTTGGGCTCGTACGGTCCATGGACCCGGTAGCCGTAGATCGTGCCGGGACGCGCGTCGGGCAGGTAGCCGTGCCAGATCTCGTCGGTGTATTCGGGCAACTCGATCCGCTCGAGTTCCTGCTCTCCGGCATCGTCGAACAGGCAGAGTTCGACCTTGGTGGCATGGGCCGAAAACAGGGCGAAATTGACGCCGAGGCCGTCCCAGTTGGCCCCCAGCGGATAGGGCGATCCCTCTTTGATGCGCGACCGCACGGCCTTCGTCTGCGTGGCGGCCTGCGGCATCGGGGGGTTCTTAGCGACCATGATCACTCCAGGGTGGGCTCGCTGCGTGACGCGGAGCCCGACGGCATGAATTCCGCCGAGTGAACGCTGATGCTTGACCGTAAGGTCCGTGATCGTGGAAACTTTTTGCGTTGCGAGACGGACTCGCGCGCAGGCGCCGTACTATGATCCGGCCGCTTCGCCGCGCCCGGCATCTTCGCCGTTTTGGAGGCAGCTCATGTCTTTGGAGACAGCCCATGTCCGATAGACCCTCCGTCCTGCAAGCCGCCGCCGAACGGCACGGCGTGAGCATCGACGCCGTCCGCCACCTCATGCGCGCATTGGAGGTGGGCAACGGAACCATGGCGCAGTTCAACCATCCCGAACTCGGCGGTTTCGGGCAATGGTCGTCCGGCGGCATGACCATGATCGGCAACATGTTCGATGCCAATCTCAAGTCACGGGTCGCGGCTCTCTGCGCGGATCTGGCCCAATCCCTGCCCCCCGGCGGATGGGACGACGGCGCGGCATCCGGGAATTGGTGGCCGGCGGAACTCGGCCGACCGGCCACGTCCGGCTCGCAGAACAGCATGCGCTACGCCTATTTCCCGGATAGCCGGCTGCTCGCTGTGGAGACTGCGGGAACGCTCGTCCTCTACGATACCGGGCATTACGACATTTCCGGCGTCTCGCAGCAGCAGGGGGATACCCAGAGCCTTCGCTTCAGCGGCCGCAACGGCTATGTCGATCTCGAATCGCTCCAACGGGTCAGTGTAGCGCCTGCGCCGGATAGGTCCCTCGAGCCGAAGCCGTTCCATCCCGATCCGATCCCGTCGCCGATCCGCACCGAAGACCGCCCGCGTCCGGCACCGGAGCCGGATTTCCCGCAAGCCGGAGCCCCCTCGGGCGACGTCATCTCGACCCTGGAGCGCTTGTCCGACCTGCACCGCAAGGGCGTGCTGACCGAGGCCGAGTTCTCGACCAAGAAGGCCGAACTCCTCGCGCGGTTGTAGGGGCCCCATCGATCGGCGGGCGGTTTCTCGGGGCGTCTGCGGCGACGCATGTCCATCGCAGGCGGACGCCCCGTCACTCGTGATGGGAACGGCGCCATCTCACGCAATGGTCGTGGGGGCGCCGTCCAACCTCCGGACCCGCTCCCATTGTGTCGGTATTTGTTGTAACGACGATTCGATGACCAATGATGACATGCGCGAATCACGCGCCGCACTGATCCTGCTCGCCGTCGCGGTCGCGTCGGTCCTGATTTTCGGGGTGGTCACGATCCTGATTCAGCTCTGAGCCGAATGCCCGGATTGCGACTCGGCCGGCGCCTCAGTGGGTCCAGGGCGCCGTGCGGTTGAACTTGAAATTATCCGAATAGGACAGACCCTTGCGGATCACGGGCTTCTGGGGCTGCTCGACGCGGTAGGTGATGCCGTTATGGGTCGCGTAGGCCACGGCCTCTTCCTGCGTCTCGAACGACAGCCTGACCTGCTGCAGCATGTCCGACGAACCGGTCCAGCCCATCAGGGGGTCGGTGTCGCGCGGAGAGCTCTGGTCGAATTCCAGCACCCACGCTTTGGTGCGGGCCATGCCGGATTGCGTGGGATCCTTGGCGGGCTGGTAGATCCGGGCACTCGGCATCGTGGGGTCGATAGCTCCTGCAGGATGGAACGGCCGATAAGCACGCGATTGGTCGGGGCGATAGGATTCGAACCTACGACCCTCTGGTCCCAAACCAGATGCGCTACCAGGCTGCGCTACACCCCGACTGCCCGTTACGGCTCCATCGCTCTAGCGGTTGCCCGGTTTCGGCGCAAGCAGCCTCTCACGTGCCGAGCCGCTGGCGGTGAAATCCCGACCGATCCGCGCCCGCCGCCTTCGGCCTCCCTAAGGACGTCGATGGCGGGCGGTTCCGCTCGATCCCGTTTGGCGGACGTCGCGGCAGACCGCTATGTCTGCACCACGCTCATCTGTGACACGATCTGAACCTTGCGGAAGTCCTCCGGGAGGATCACCGCTTCATTGTATCTGCTGCCGCCGAGCTTGCAGAACAAAAATCCGCCTCTCATGCCGACCTCGAACTGTCGTCCCTTTTCCAAGATCAACCGGCCATTTCTTCCGTCTGATGCGACGATCTCTTCGAGAACGACAATTCTGTCTCCCGGCCGATACGATGCCTCGAACAGGGCTGGATCCACGTCGTCTTTCCAATGTGCCATGTCGTCTTGTCCCGTCTATGCAATTGGATATGGCTTTTACTCGAGCGATGGAATCGACTCGCACCGAGCCGACGCGGCGGGCCGCCGACCTGCAACCGTCATAGCGACAGAGTTCGAATCGGAAAAACCAAATTCCCTCGCCCGGCCTGCATCGCCTTGATGCGACCGCCCGAAACCGCGGGGCATTTGCAAATGTGGTGGAGGAGCCATTCGAGGCACGCTGATAGCCGCGTTGTACGGACGCGGAGAGTGAATCGCCGTTTGGGGCTTCAGGGTTCGAGCCCATATCCGCGACCCTGCGGTGCCGACGATCCCGGCACTTGGCATTCCCGCCCTTGACCCGTCCTGCGGATGTCCTGGCGGCGCCGGCGTTCAGAGCGAGAAAGCGACGCCGAGCTTTCGGTCCCGTCTCCAGACCACAGTACAGGCGCGGGGCTTCGCATAGGCCGTCATGACCAGGATGAACTCGTCCGGAACCGCCTCCGGAACTTCGACTTCGATCTGGGCGCCGGTTTCGGACTGGTCCCAGACCAGGCAGTCGATATCAGGCCGGTCGTTCCCGAATGAAAGCGCCCCGATGCGGAAGGCATCTTTGCGTGAGGCGCTGCGACGATTGGTGGTCACGTCATGGATCCCGATCAAACCTGATGTCGACTGTCATTGCAGCCGGTTAATTTTCAGGCCTTCGGTACGGCACTAGACGATCACATCGACGACGCGGTCCTGACCTGTCGGACGGGCGTTCAAGGTCGGTTCGGTGCGCGCGCCGACATTGACGGAGACGAGGTTGGACTCGGTCTCCCGCTTGCGCAGGGCGTCGATACGGGCGTTCGCCACCACGTCGGTGGCTTTCAGAACTCCGAGCGAGTTCAGCGAAACCGTGATCGTCATGGTGAGACACCTCCGTCGATGGATGGGGACGCTACACGAGAATGTCGAGGACGCGCTTCTCGGTGTCGAGGGTCGATTTCAGCACGGCTGTGTTGAGTTCGAAGCTCGCCTTGCTCTCCATGAGCTGCACGGCCGAGCTCGACAGGTCCACCTGGGTCGGGCTGGGGAGGATCTGATCGGCCTGAGTCGGGCTCGGCATGGTCATGCCGACCGTAGCGATCTGTTCCGCCGCATTGCTGAAGCGCTGGGAGGCCGCCACCATCCCGCCGCCGCTGATCGCCGTCGCGCTGCTCATCCTGCCGGTCTCCCGCTCGGGTTACCCCGTGGAGGGGGATGCAAGCACGAGAACCTTAAAGCGATAGGGTGAAAAATCCGTCGCATTCGACCGAACGGTGCCGGCTTGACCTCGGTGCCGGCGGTCGCCACCTCGGCTTTCAGCGCCGCCCGGTGATCGCGGTTCGCTGGAGGGATTTCGATGATCGATCTGCATTACTGGCCGACGCCGAATGGCCATAAGGTGACGATGTTCCTGGAAGAGGTCGGACTTCCCTACACGATCAGGCCGGTGAACATCGGCAAGGGCGAGCAGTTCAATCCGGATTTCCTAGCCATCGCCCCCAACAATCGGATGCCGGCCATCGTCGATCACGAACCGCAGGGCGGCGGCGAGCCGGTCTCGCTCTTCGAATCGGGCGCGATCCTGCTCTACCTCGCCGAGAAGACGGGACGCTTCATCGCCTCCGACCCGCGCGGCCGCGCCGAGGTGCTGCAATGGCTGTTCTGGCAGATGGGCGGGCTCGGGCCGATGCTCGGCCAGAACCACCACTTCTCGCAATATGCGCCGGAGAAGATTCCCTACGCCATCGAGCGCTACGTCAAGGAGACGAACCGGCTCTACGGCGTCCTCGACCGGCGCCTGGCCGACCGGGAGTTCGTGGCAGGGCCCGATTATTCCATCGCCGACATGGCCTCCTATCCGTGGATCGTCCCCTGGGAGAAGCAGGGCCAGAACCTCGACGATTTCCCCAGCCTCAAGCGCTGGTTCACGGCCATCGCCGAGCGTCCCGGCACCAAGGCGGCCTATGCCCGCGCGCCCGAGGTCAACCCCGATCACGGCAAGACCATGAGCGAGGACGCCAAGAAGGTGATGTTCGGCCAGACCGCCAAGCGCGACTGACGCAAGGGGGGCTGAGCTATCGCCGGAGGCTGTCCAGCCTCACCGGGGCGGCGTGCGGGCGGGTCGCCAGCATGCCGTCGATGAGCGCCAGCACCTCGGCCCGGCCGCAATTGGCGGCCGGCTCGAACGGGGTCCAGGTCTGGGTGAAGTCGAGCTGGGCGAAGACGTCGCGGTAGCGGCGCAATTCGTTGGTGGTCAGCGGCACCCCGCGCACGAAGGCCTTGTGCGCCGAGATCGTCTCGGCCCGGCGGAAATCCTTCGGGTCGAGCTCGAATTTCAAGGCATCGCCGCAGAACAGGATCTTTCGCGCCCGGTCGAACAGGATTGCGTGGCCGTCGAAATGCCCCGCCGTGCGGTGGAGTTCGAGGCCGGGGAGCGGTTCGAGGAAATCGTCGTAGGGCCAGGAGACCTGCAAGGCCGCGCTCCAGATGAAGTCGGCGGCTGGCAGGCAGAGTTCCGGGTCGAACCGGTCCTGCAGCTGCACCAGCGCCCCGTAGGCATGCGGGTGCGACGAGGATAGGACCTGCATTCCGCCGAGCGAGGCGATGTGCTTGAGCGCCGCCTCGCTGAAGACCGGGCAGGCCTCGAACCCCATATTCCCGTCGGGCGTCTGGATCAGGTAGGCGCTCGGCCCGATGCCCGAGACGGGGTCGTTCCAGAAACGCCAGATTCCCGGCTCCAGCTCCTCCCAATGACAGGGGAAGCGGTCCTGCGCCTCGCGTTCGCTCCAGAATTGCCAGCCCTTCTGCGGCACCACGTGACGTGCGTCGAGGCACATCGGACACGAGGGCGGCGACGCGAAATGGCGCTGCCAAAACCCGCAATTGTCACAGGTATAGGCGGGGAGATCGAGGGCGCCGGCGAAGGGCAGGTATCCGGGAGACACGGTGGCGTTGCTCGGGTTCGGGGCGGGAGGTCGAGGCCCAGCCATATAGGTCGTGTGTCGAGCCTGTCGCGGGTCGGATGACGAGAGGATCGCTTCGGGGTCGGCCGGAACGCATGGCTCCTGTACCGGATGGCCCGGTTGCGAAGCGGCGGCGGCGTCGCGATCTCTTCCGGGTGGGGACGTTCATGGCCGGCGCGAGCCGGTCGCTCATGCAAACGGACACGCGATTCATGATCCCTCTTTCCGTTCTCGACCTCGCCTTCGTGCCGCATGGCGCGACGCCCAGGGACGCCCTGCGGAACACCCTCGACCTCGCGAGGGCCGCCGAGCGCCTCGGCTATCGGCGGTTCTGGCTCGCCGAGCACCACAACATGGTGGGCATCGCCAGCGCGGCGACCTCGGTGGTCATCGGCCACGTGGCCTCGGGCACGAGCCGCATCCGCGTCGGGGCCGGCGGGGTCATGCTGCCGAACCACTCGCCCATGGTCATCGCCGAGCAGTTCGGCACGCTCGAGACCCTGTATCCGGGCCGGATCGATCTCGGCCTCGGCCGCGCGCCTGGCACCGACCAGCGCACCTTGCGCGCCCTGCGGCGCTCGCCGGAGACGTCGGACCAGTTCCCGCAGGACGTCCTCGAACTCCAGGCGCTGCTGGGCGACGCGCAGCCGGGCCAGGTGATCCAGGCCGTGCCGGGCACGGGCACCAAGGTGCCGCTCTGGATCCTGGGCTCCAGCCTGTTCGGGGCCCAATTGGCGGCGATGCTCGGCCTGCCCTACGCCTTCGCCTCGCATTTCGCGCCGGACGCGCTGATCCAGGCGCTCGCCGTCTATCGCGAGCGCTTCACCCCGTCCGAGCAGTCGACGGCGCCCCATGCCATGGTCGGCGTCAACGTCGTGGCGGCCGAGACCGATGCCGAGGCGCGCCGCCTGTTCACCTCGGCGCAGCAGCAATTCGCCAACATGTTCCGGGGCACGCGGGGCCTGCTGCCGCCGCCCATCGACGATATCGAGACCTACTGGTCGCCCTCCGAGAAGCGCCAAGCCTCGGGGATGCTGGCCCGCGCCATCGTCGGTTCGCCGGAGACCGTGCGCCGGGGGCTCGCAGACCTGATCGCCGAGACGGGCGCGGACGAACTCATGGTGGCTAGCGCCATCCACGACCATGCCGCCCGCGTGCGCTCCTACGAGATCCTGGCGGATGTCGCCGGAGCACCGATCCGGGCAGCCCCGGCGCGGGAACTCGTCGCGGGCTGATCCCGGCTCCGCCGGGCCGGGGCTCGCCTCACCCGGATGGTGTGCCTATGGTGCGGCACCAACCTCACGGGCCGACATGATCAAGAAGACGCACCTTCCCTCCGACGCGACTCTCGCGGACGTCGTCCCCACCCTGGAGGAGGCGGACGCCTATTTGAGCCGGCTGCTCACCAACATGCGCTTCTGCCAGAAGCGGCACGGCAACGCCTCGGTCCGCATCGCGGTCACGGGCAAGGGCGGCCACCCGTCCTACCGGGTCGATTACGTCAAGCCGGTGGCACCTGACCCGGACGGCACGCCGTTCGACGCCTATGGCGGCAAGGCCCATTACAGCTTCACCGCCATCAACATCATGGAGACGAACTGGAGCAGCCGGTCGATGAGTCTCGACGAGGTGCTGAAACTCCAGGCGGAATTGCGGAAGCCGAAATTCGAGGATCGGTGAATCCGGGGGCCTCGCTCTGATCGCTCTCGGCCGAGCCTGCCGGATTTATCCATCCACTCGACGGCTGTTCGCTCTATTCAAGAGGGTTCGACTTGAGGCGCAACGGGCTTCCTCTCCTGGGAACAGAAGCAGATTGCAGTGGCCGATTTGCTCGTCGGAAGCCTGATTGTAGCCCCAGTCATCCTGGGGCCGCGCAGCGGAGCCCAGGATCCAGAAACACAGGTGGTGAGGACTTTGCACCGTCTGTGGCTCTAGATTCCGGGCTCGCCGGTGGCGACCCGGAATGACGGGGTGGTGCCATATGCAGGCGCCCTGCCTTTCTCGAGCCGTGTCCCGCGCATCCCGCGAGATGCGTGACTCTCGTAGCGCTCGACCGGAGGCGGTCGGTTCAGCCTGCCAGCGGGATGCGCGAGGCCCGATCGGGCAGGCGCGAGGTTTTCGCCCCGCCCGCCTGACCTGCGCCGAAGTTCGGCCGGGATGCGAAGGGCAGGAATGTCCAGCCGTCTCGTTTCCGGCCCTTCGTGACGTAGAGCGCGGAATCCGCGCATTCGATCAGTTCCTCCGGCATGTGGTGTCTGCCGGGGACGGCCGAGGTCACGCCGATGCTGATCGTCAGCCCGATGCGTTCGCCACGCCAGAGGAAGGGTGAAGCGCGCAGGGCCGCGTTGGCCTGCTCGGCGATCCGACCGGCCGCATCCCCTTGGACGCCGCGAAGCAGGATGCCGAATTCGTCGCCGCCGAGCCGCGCGAACACATCGGCGGGACAAATGATTCGCCGCACCGCGTCCGCCACGTGTTTGAGCGCGGCATCGCCGGCCATGTGGCCGAGGTCGTCATTGATCCCCTTGAACCGGTCGAGATCCATCAGCATCACGCTGAACGGCTCGCCCGTCCCGCGCGCGCATTCCCCGGTGAGCTGCCGCATGAACTGGCGGCGATTGGGCAGGCCGGTCAGGTCGTCCTCGGCGGCCAGCCGCTCCACCTTCGCCATCAGGCTGTCGACCACCGAGACGAGGAAGCCGAAATTCCAGACGATGCCCGCCAGGATGAAGACCAGCAGGTCGATGGCGGCGAGGAAGACCAGCGAGGCATCCGGCGCGATGCCGCTGAGCCTCACCGTCACCGCGCAGGCGACGATGCCATGGGCCGTGATCGCGACGGTCAGCGCGCTCATCGTGATGAGTGCGCCGAGCTCCCGTGTCCGGCGCCGGGCGAGATAGAGGGCGGCGAGCACGAGAGGAATGCATTGCGACGTGACGTAGAGTGGGTTCTGGCCCCACCAAGGTTGCCAGGTAAGCGCCATGGCCATGATGCTGGCGGCCAGCAGCCCGGCATGGAGAGCCCAACGCGGCCTGTCCCCGTGGAAGCGGCGCAGGCCGACCGTATTCAGGTGAAAGGCCAGACAGGCGACGGCATTCCCGCCGACGGTGGTGGCAAAATTCCCGATGCCGCCATCGATGGCGAGCAGGATGCCGCCCGCCACATGAGCCATGCTGCCCGCCAACCAGTAGCGCACCCCCGGCAGCGTCCTGTAGCGATAGAGGATGGCGGCCCAGAGCACGCAGTGCGAGAGCCCGGCTATCAGCACGATGAGGTAGAGCGTATAAAAGTCCGGCATGCGGGGCAGGTGTTTCTTTCGTCATCCGCCAAGTCTGAGGCCGATTCTCGGGCCAGGATTAGGGCCTCGCCGTGGCCAAGCTCGAAGGAAGCGACGCCGAATACGTGATTCGCAGCCGTCTCGACGTTAGACGGAGGAATATCGAGGCCAAGCACCATACTCCCGGCCGCGATCGCGTGGCGGGATTTGTCCTTGGTTTCCACCGCGATCTTGACTTGCGTGGGCTCCCGGACTAGTCCGCCAACCTCATATCCGACGACATGTCGTCAATACGAACGCCGACCGGCCCTGTGAGGCTGGAGGTCAACGCCCGACAGCGCGATGCGCCCTCGGGCGAGTTTCGCGTTGGAAACAGGCCGTCGCTCCGCCGATCCAGACGAGTGAGTCTCGCCCTGTCGCAAGCGCATGAACCCCTTCGCATCGAGGATGCGGTCAACGACGTCTGCCCCTGGTCGGGCAAGCCGATCGCGGTCGATTCCCTGACGCTCTACAACGGGTCCGTCGTCGGGTTCTGCAATCCCGATTGCCGGGACAAGTTCGCGTCGGCGATCAACGCCTTCGAGGCGGCGCTGCAGGTGCGGCGCGTCTCGTCCGCCGGCCTGTTCCAGTAGGTTCGGAGAGCCAGACGATGTTCGAAGGCCTGTCCGACCGCCTGTCCGGTATCCTCTCGGGGCTCACCCGTCGGGGTGCGCTCACGGAAGCCGACGTCACCGCGGCCCTCCGCGAGGTGCGGCGCGCGCTGCTCGAAGCCGACGTCGCCCTCGAAGTGGTGCGCGGCTTCACCGAGAAGGTCCGCGAGAAGGCGGTCGGCGCCGTCGTCGTCAAGTCGGTGACCCCCGGCCAGATGGTCGTGAAGATCGTCAACGACGAACTCGTGGCCATGCTCGGCTCCGAGGCCGGCCTCATCGATCTCAACGCCCCCGCCCCCGTCGCCATCCTGATGGTCGGCCTCCAGGGCTCGGGCAAGACCACCACCACCGCCAAGATCGCCCGGCGCCTGACCAACCGCGACAAGCGCAAGGTGCTGCTCGCCTCCCTCGACACCCGCCGCCCGGCCGCCATGGAGCAGCTGGCGATCCTGGCCAAGCAGGTCGGCGTCGACAGCCTGCCCATCGTCGAGGGCCAATCGGCGGTGCAGATCGCCCGCCGCGCCATGGATGCCGCGCGCCTCGGCGGTTTCGACGTGGTCATGCTCGACACCGCCGGTCGCATCACCCTCGACGAGGCGCTGATGGCCGAGGCCGCCGAGGTCAAGGCGGCGACGAAGCCTCATGAGGTCCTGCTGGTCGCCGACGCGCTCACCGGGCAGGACGCCGTGGTCACCGCCCGCGCCTTCGACGAGCGCCTGGGCGTCACCGGCATCGTGCTGACCCGTATGGACGGCGATTCGCGCGGTGGTGCGGCGCTCTCCATGCGCGCCGTCACCGGCAAGCCGATCAAGCTCGTCGGCACCGGCGAGAAGGTGGACGCGCTCGAGGAGTTCCATCCCTCCCGCGTCGCCAACCGCATCCTCGGCATGGGCGACATCGTCTCTCTCGTGGAGAAGGCGGCCGAAACCATCGACCATGAGCAGGCGCTCCGCACCGCGGAGAAGATGCGCAAGGGCAAGTTCGACCTCGACGACCTGTCGATGCAGCTCGCCCAGATGGAGAAGATGGGCGGCATCGGCGGCCTGATGGGCATGCTCCCTGGCATGGGCGCCATGAAGAAGCAGGTCGAGGGCGCCAATCTCGACGAGAACATGTTCAAGCGCCAGCGCGCCATCATCTCGTCGATGACCGCGCAGGAGCGCAAGAATCCCGACATCCTCAAGAATTCCCGCAAGAAGCGCATCGCCGCGGGGTCGGGGACGAAGGTGGAGGAGCTCAACAAGCTCCTCAAGATGCACCGGACCATGGCCGACATGATGAAGGCGATGGGATCGGGCAAGCGCGGCATCGGCCAGGCGCTCGGCTCGATGTTCGGTCTGGGTGGCGGCGGCATGGGCGGCATGCCCGGCCTTCCTCCCGGCATGCCCGAGCCGACGCCCGAGCAGATCGAGGCGATGCAGAAGCAGTTGGGCGGCAAGCTGCCGCCCATGCCGCCGGGCTTCGGCGGCGGAAAGATGCCGGGCCTTCCGGGGCTCGGAGGACCGAAGGGGCCGGGCGGTCTGCCGGGCCTCGGCGGTTTCCCGTTCGGGAAGAAGAAGTAGGGGCGAATGGGGAGTAGCGAATAGCGAAGGGGCGGCAGGCCGGCTCTCTTCGCTACTCACTACTCGCTATCCGCCAAGAACGATCAGATTACCAACCTCCAGGAGCACACCATGTCCCTCAAGATCCGTCTCACCCGTGGTGGCGCCAAGAAGCGCCCGTACTACCGCATCGTCGTCGCCGATGCCCGCGCGCCCCGCGACGGCCGCTTCATCGAGAAGGTCGGCGTCTACGACCCGATGAAGCCCAAGGACGATCCGGCCCGCATCGTGCTCGAGTCCGAGAAGATCCAGGCCTGGCTCGCCAAGGGCGCCCAGCCCACCGACCGCGTCCTGCGCTTCCTTGATGCCGCCGGCCTCGCCAAGCGCCCCGCGCGCAACAACCCGCAGAAGGCCGAGCCGGGCGAGAAGGCAAAGGAGCGCGCCGCCAAGCGCGCCGAGAAGGCCGCCGCCCCGGCCGAAGACGCCGCAGCCTAAGGCGTCCCAGCGATGGCGCGCCGTCCCGGAGGCACTTCTTCCGCCGGCGATGGCGGCCGTCGCGACCGCCCGAGCCGCTTAGGCTCGGGCTCGGCGACCTCCGCGCATCGGCCCAGGCCGATGCCGGAGGTGCCGCTCCCGTCCACCGATCCGAGCCTCGTCCAGATGGGCGAGTTCGGCCGTGCGCACGGGCTCAACGGCGAAATCCGCCTGAAATCCTATACCGGCGACCCGCAGGCCATCGGCTCCTACGGGCCGCTCATCGGCGCCGGGGGGCAGCGCATCGAGCTCACCGATGTGCGCCGGGCCGGCGGAGCCTCGCCCGACCTGCTCGTGGTGCGGGTGAAGGGCGTCTCCGACCGCAACGGCGCGGAAGCGCTCAACCGCCTCGCCATCTACCTGCCCCGCGACCGCCTCGGCCAAGTCGAGGACGAAGACGAGTTCTTCACCGCCGACCTCGTCGGGCTCGACGTGGTGGATCTGTCCGGCGCGCTCCTCGGCACCGTCACGGACGTGCCGAATTACGGCGGCGGCGATCTCCTCGAGATCAAGCCGGCGCTAGGCGGTCCCACCGCGCTCCTGCCTTTCACCAAGGCCTTCGTCCCGACCCTCGACGTGGCCAATGGCCGGATCGTGATCGATCCGCCCGACGACCTGTTCGCGCCCGCCGGGCCGAAGCCACCCGACGAGCCCGCCTGAGGCGGGAGCGCCGGGACCGGCCCGTCGCTCAGGGCTTCGGGCTCGTCATCGACGTCCGCGCCATCTCCAGCGGTGCCGACGTGACCGGCATCGGCCCGTCGAAGGGCCGCTCGTGCAGGCCGATCATGCCCAGCGTCGTCACCGTGGCGGCCGAGAACAGGATCATCGCGACGGCCTGCGGCACCGGCTTGTCCACGTGGATCAGCCCGATGGAGAAGAGGGTGAGCAGCGCCAGTACCATCAGCGTCAGCCATTTCGACTGGTCGCCCTGAACGTCGGCGAGGCCGAGGCGCGTGCCGCGCTCGGCCCGCAGGTTCATCACCGCGTCGAGCAGGCTCCCATGCGCGGCGGCTCCCGCCTCGGTGCTGTGCCGGGGATCGGCCACGGATTGCATCAACTCGCCCAGGGCGTCGTTCGCGGTCCCCGAAGACTCGCCCTGTGTCATCTTCGGCCATTCGTCGTCGATCAGCGCGTTCGCGTAGGCGAGCAGCTTGGTGCGGATCGCGGACATGTCGGAGGCCGCGGCGAGGCTCAGATCGTGAACGGCGAGGAGATTGGTCTTCTCCGATTGCACGATCTTCGTCGCCTGCCGCTGCCGTTCCCAGGCGTCGTTCGCCACGAAGCCCGTGAGCAGCGCCAACATCACCGAGATGGCGTTGAAATAGGGGGCGACGACGCCGATGCCGAGCTTGTGCATGCCCGGCCGGGTCGCCGACCAGGTGGAGAGAAGGCTGATGGCGCCCATGCAGACCGCGAAGACGGCGCTCAAAAGGACGAACATCAGCCAGACAGGCTGATCGAGCCAAAACGTCAGGACCACGCACGTATTCTCCCGCTCGCTCTTCGAGCCGGGACGATGATAGCCGTTCGCCGCTACCGAACCGTGAATCCGCCCTGGCTCAACGCTGGCCGGTTCGCGTCGCCCCATCCGTGCACGGGGTGATCGACGAGGGATCGGGGCGTGCCGCAGGGGCCGGAGCCTCGAAGATCGCGAGATAACCGACTCCGCCCTCCAGCACCGAGAAGCCGGTCTCGCGATAGCCCGCCGCCGCGAGTTCGCACCGCAGCAGGGCCGGCGGCGTCCCATGGCGAGAGGGGATCGCGTCGGCATCGACGATCCCCACCCGGCCACCGGGTTTCATCGCCGCGGCCAGGTTGTGCAGGAGGCCGTAGGGCTGGCTGATCTCGTGGTACATGTGAACCAGCAACGCCGCGTCGAGGGAGCCCGGCGACAGGCGCGGATCGTGCGGCTCCCCCCGCACCACGGTGACGTTGCCGAGCTTGGCGCGTGCGAGACGTGCCGTGAGGTCGGCGAGATAGCGCGGCGTCACGTCCTCGGCGAACACATGGCCCTGAGGGCCGACCCGTTCCGCGAGACGCGTCGTGTAATAGCCGCTCCCAGCCCCGATATCGGCCACGGTCTGGCCCGGCGCGATCCCCATCAGCCGCGCCACCTGGCCCACCTCATCGACCTTGTCGCGCTGGGCTTCGGAGGCCCAGAGCGGCGCGATGATCTCGGCCACCGGCCTGTCCGGTTTTGGAAAAGCGGAGGCAGGGGTGCCAGGAGGTGCCAGCGGTTCTGCGGCGAAGGCCGGGACGATGAGGGTGAGGAAGGCCGCAAGGGCGAGACGAGAAGACATGGTGGGACAACGAGGCGGCCCGCCCGGAAGTGCCCTCCCCCGGTTGCCTGCGGCATTCACACATCTGGAGGGCAGCACGGGTCCCCTCTCGTTTCAGGCGAGGGAGTCTGTCGAGGCGTAACACTGGAAGAGGATCGTTGACCCGCCCTCACCACACGCGTCATCAAGCGCCATGACGCCCGCGCCCTGGACCGCCACGATCCTCACCCTCTACCCGGAGATGTTTCCCGGCCCGCTCGGCATTTCGCTCTCGGGCGATGCGCTCGCGCGCGGAACCTGGGCGCTCGAAGCCCGGCAGATCCGCGACCACGGGATCGGCCGCCACCGCGCCGTGGACGATACCCCGTCGGGGGGCGGAGCGGGCATGGTCCTGCGCTGCGACGTGCTGGGTGCGGCCATCGATGCCGCCGCTTCCCCCGGCGACACGCGGCCCCGGCTGCTGATGAGCCCGCGCGGACGCCCCCTGACGCAGGCGCGCGTGCGCGAACTCGCGGAGGGGCCGGGACTCGTCGTTGTCTGTGGCCGGTTCGAGGGGGTGGACGAGCGGGTGATCGCGGCGAGGCACCTCGAAGAGGTCTCCATCGGCGACTACATCCTGTCCGGCGGCGAGATGGCCGCGATGGTCGTGCTCGACGCCTGCATCCGGCTTCTGCCGGGAGTCATGGGTAAATCCGCCTCGGGAGAGGAGGAGAGCTTCGAGGGCGGCCTCCTCGAATATCCGCATTACACGCGCCCCCGCGAATGGGAGGGACGGGCGATTCCCGAGATCCTCAATGGGGGCAACCATGGGGCCATCGCGCGCTGGCGCCGGGGCGAGGCGGAGCGGATCACGCGTGAACGCCGGCCTGACCTGTCTGTGCGATCCGGCATGTCCTCGACAAAGCCTTGATCCATCAAGGTTTGACCGCGAAAGACCATGACGTTCCGGAGGGCGGGACTGAATTTATCCGCAACGCATCTTGCTTATTCGTCGCGTGAGGTTCATTGGCAGCGGCGGGCCACTCCTCCCCAACGAGGAGCATTCATCTGTAAGGATGGACTTTGTCATGACACGTCCCACCACGCGCCCCCGCGTGCCGAATTTCTCGTCCGGCCCCTGCACCAAGCGTCCCGGCTGGACCCTCCAGGCCCTTCAGAACGCCACTCTCGGCCGCTCGCACCGCTCTCCCGCCGGCAAGGCCAAGCTGGTCGAGGCCATCGAGCTGACCCGCACCGTGCTGCGCGTGCCCGCCGATTACCGCATCGCCATCGTCCCCGCCTCGGATACCGGCGCCGTCGAGATGGCCATGTGGTCGATGCTCGGTCCGAAGACGGTCGAGGTCGCCGCCTGGGAAGCCTTCGGCTCCGAATGGGTCACCGATGCGCTGCAGGAACTGAAGATCTCGCCCATCGTCCACGAGACCGCCTATGGCGTGCTGCCGGACCTGTCGGCCATCGACACGAAGCACAACGACGTCATCTTCACCTGGAACGGCACCGCCGCCGGCGTCCGCGTGCCGAATGGCGACTGGATCGCCGCCGACCGTGAAGGCGTGACCATCTGTGACGCGACGTCGGCCGCCTTCGCCATGCCGCTCGACTGGGCCAAGCTCGATGTCGTCACCTTCTCCTGGCAGAAGGTGATGGGCGGCGAGGCCGCGCACGGCATGCTGATCCTCTCGCCCCGCGCCGTCGCGCGCATCGAGAGCAACACCCCCGCCTGGCCGATCCCGAAGGTCTTCCGGATGGCCAAGGGCGGCAAGCTGATCGAGGGCATCTTCAAGGGCGATACGATCAACACGCCCTCGCTCCTCGCGGTCGAGGATTACCTCGATACCCTGCGCTGGGCGCAGAGCATCGGCGGTCTCGACGCGCTCCACGCCCGTGCCGACGCCAATGCCAAGGTCGTTCACGACTGGGTGGCGCGGACCCCGTGGATCGGACACCTCGCCGTCGACCCGGCGACGTATTCGAATACCGGCGTCTGCCTCGTCATCACCGATCCGGACGTCCTCGCGATGGGTGACGCCACGGTGGCGTCGGTGGCCAAGGGGATCGCCGACACGCTCGATTCCGAGGGGATCGCCTTCGATATCGGCGCCTATCGCGATGCGCCGGCCGGCCTGCGCATCTGGTGCGGCGGCACGGTGGAGACCTCGGATCTCGAGGCCCTGATGCCCTGGCTCGACTGGGCCTATGCCGCCCAGAAGGCGAAGCTCGCCAAGGCTGCCTGAGGCAATGCTCCCCTCCCCCTCTCCCCTTTGCGGGAGAGGGTGGCCCGCGCAGCGGGTCGGGTGAGGGGAGCGCGCTGTCCGGAGAGGTCGTCCCCTCTCCCGGTCGCTCCGCGACCACCCTCCCCCGCAATGGGGGGAGGGTTGCGACCTGCCGCGCCCTCACACCTCACCTCCGACATAATTCCCTTCCTCAAGAGCCGGAGGCCATCATGGCTGCTCCCAAGGTGCTCATTTCCGATTCCCTCTCCAATGCCGCCGTGCAGATCTTTCGCGATCGTGGAATCGACGTCGACTTCTTCCCCAACCTCGGCAAGGACAAGGAGCGCTTCGCCGCGATCATCGGCCATTACGACGGCCTCGCCATCCGCTCGGCCACCAAGGTCACGGAGAAGGTGCTGGCCCAGACCTCGCGCCTGAAGGTCATCGGCCGGGCGGGAATCGGCGTCGACAACGTCGATGTCGCCGCCGCCACGGCGCGCGGCGTCATCGTGATGAACACGCCCTTCGGCAATTCGATCACCACCGCCGAACACGCCATCGCGATGATGTTCGCCCTGGCGCGGCAGATCCCGCAGGCGGATCTCTCGACCCAGGCCGGCAAGTGGGAGAAGAACCGCTTCATGGGCGTGGAGCTGACCGGCAAGACGCTCGGCATCATCGGATGCGGCAATATCGGCGCCATCGTCGCCGACCGCGCGGTGGGCCTGAGGCTGAAGGTCGTGGCCTACGACCCCTACCTTTCCCCGGAACGCGCCCTCGAAATCGGGGTCGAGAAGGTCGAGCTCGACGCGCTCCTGGCGCGGGCCGACATCATCACGCTCCACGTGCCGATGACCGACAAGACCCGCAACATCCTGTCGGCTGAGAACCTCGCCCGCGTGAAGCCCGGCGTGCGCATCGTCAATTGCGCCCGCGGCGGCCTCGTGGACGAGGTGGCGCTCCGCGCCGCCCTCGATTCGGGCCATGTGGCCGGGGCGGCCTTCGACGTGTTCGTCGACGAGCCAGCGACCGAGAATCCGCTCTTCGGCCATCCCAACGTCATCTGCACCCCGCATCTCGGCGCAGCCACCAACGAGGCCCAGGAGAACGTGGCGCTGCAGGTCGCCGAGCAGATGTCCGACTACCTGATGACCGGCGCGATTACCAACGCGATCAACTTCCCGTCCATTTCCGCGGACGAGGCTCCCCGGTTGAAGCCGTTCGTGGCGCTCGCCGAAAAGCTCGGCTCGTTCCTCGGCCAGCTCACGGACGCGCCGATCAAGGGCATCCGCATCACCTACGAGGGCGCAGTGGCGGGCATGAACACCCGTGCGCTCACGGCGGCGGCGGTGACCGGGGCGCTGCGGCCGTTCCTGCAGGACATCAACATGGTCTCCGCCCCCGCTCTGGCGCGGGAGCGCGGCATCGTGGTGGACGAGATCAAGCGCGAGGGCGGCGCGAGCGACTACGAATCCGTGATCCGCATCACGGTCGATGCCGAGGATATGCCGCGCGACGCCGCCGGGACGGTGTTCCATGACGGCAAGCCCCGGATCATCGAGATCCGCTCCATCGCCATCGACGCCGCCTTCGCGCCGCACATGCTCTACGTGCGCAACCACGACAAGCCGGGCTTCATCGGCCGGCTCGGCACTATCCTGGGCGAGGCCGGCGTCAACGTCGCGACCTTCAACCTCGGCCGCGAGGAAGAGGGCGGCAACGCCATCTGCTTCTGCGCCGTCGACGCACCGATCTCGGACAGCGTACGGGTGGAGATCGAGACGATCCCGCAGGTGAAGCGGGCACGGCCGGTGAGCTTCTGAGCGCGTTGCCCTCTCGTAGGGGGCACGTTGCCGTCATCCCGGGGCGCCGAAGGCGAGCCTGGGATCCAGAGCCGCCAACGGCGAATAGTCTTGCTCGACCTGCGTTTCTGGATCCCGGGCTCCGCTGAGCGGCCCCGGGATGACGTGGTGTACCACCGGACGTTTGGGCGAGCGACGCGGCTGAGTTGATCGCTCCGCGCCTTGCAATGGGTCGGGCGCATGGCCCAAGGACTGGCCCTTGCGCCCGGAACATGCGAGAGGCCCGCGCATGAACATCGACGGCAAACCCTACCGCACCATCCTTCCCGCCGCCGACGGCGCGTCCGTCGAGGTCATCGACCAGACCCGCCTGCCCTTCGCCTTCGAGATGAAGCGGCTCGCCACCCTGGATGAAGCGGCCGTTGCCATCCGCACCATGATCGTGCGCGGCGCGCCGCTCATAGGCGTGACGGCGGCCTACGGCCTGGCCCTGGGCCTGCGCAGGGATGCTTCCGATTCCGGGATCGACCATGCCGTCGAGACCTTGGCCGCCACCCGCCCCACCGCGATCAACCTGCGCTGGGCCCTCGACCGGGTCGCCGCCAAGCTGCGCGAGGTCGCGCTTCCTGAGCGCGCCGCCTTCGCCTTCGCCGAGGCCGGGCGCATCGCCGAGGAGGATGTCGAGAGCTGCCACGCCATCGGCCGCCACGGCGCTGCGATCCTGGCCGATCTGCACAAGGCCAAGGGTAACGACAAGGAAGAGGGCCGCCGCCTCAACGTGCTGACCCATTGCAATGCCGGCTGGCTCGCCACGGTGGATTGGGGCACCGCCCTCGCGCCGATCTACGTGGCGCACGAGGCCGGCATTCCGGTCCATGTCTACGTGGACGAGACCCGGCCGCGGAACCAGGGCGCGGCGCTCACCGCGTTCGAGCTCAACGCCCACGGCGTGCCGCACACCGTCATCGCCGACAATGCCGGCGGCCACCTGATGCAGCATGGCGAGATCGACGTCTGCATCGTCGGTTCGGACCGCACCACGGCCTCGGGCGACGTCTGCAACAAGATCGGCACCTATCTGAAGGCGCTGGCGGCCTCCGACAACCGCGTGCCGTTCTACGCCGCCCTGCCCTTCTCCACCATCGACTGGACGCTGGACGACGGTGTCGCGCAGATCCCGATCGAGGAGCGCGACGGCCGCGAAGTCTCCCATCTCACCGGCCGCCTCGCCGATGGCGGATTCGCCACGATCGAGGTGGTGTCGCCGGGCAGCCCGGTGGCCAACCCCGCCTTCGACGTAACCCCGGCCCGGCTGGTGACGGGCATCATCACCGAGCGCGGCGTGGCTTCGGCGGATGCGGAGGGGTTGTTGGCGCTGTATCCGGAGCGGCGCTCGGCGGCTTAGCGGGTCACGACGCTTCCCACTGCCAGAACACAGACCCCGTAAACTCGAACACCCGCTCCCCGCGCTGGTTCTGCGCGGTGTTGTGGTGGGTCGCGACGCCCCAGCCGGGGCGCGAGGCGGATTCGCGCTTGTCGAGCAGGGTGCAGGCGTAAGCGATCGTGTCGTCGGCATAGACGGGCGCGAGCCAGCGCATGTCGCGAAAGCCCGGCGAGGGGCCGAGCTGCGGCACAGGACCGGCCCGCTCCGTCAGGGCGATGTCGCGCTGGCGGGTGATGTGCAGGCGTTTCATCCACACCGCCGCCGTGTGCCAGCCGGAGGCGCAGAGTGCGCCGAAATGGGTCTTTCGGGCGGCGTCCGCATCGAGATGGAAGGCCTGCGGGTCGTAGTCTCTGGCGAAGGCGATGATTGCCTCCGGGGTGAAGACGTGACGGCCGAGATTGCGGATCGTGCCGAGCTTCGCCTGTTTGAGGAAGAGGAGCATCTCCGCGTCGTCGCCCTCGATCACCTTGGCCGGGTCTCCGGGCGTCACCGCGCGCGGCGGCAGGGGATCGGCCCCGCGCCGGGCGAACATGACCGTGAAGGCCTGAATCATCACCGACTCGTCGCGGCCGTTCACGACCGTGAGGGTGAAGCGGACGAAGCCGCGATCCGGCTTCGAGTTCGAGGCGCGGCACTCCTCCACCTTGGTGACGATCCGCAGCGCGTCACCCGGTAGGACGGGGCGAAGCCAGCGCAGCTGCGAGATGCCGGGCGAGCCCATGGAGGTGGCGCCGCGAAAGACATGGGCCTGGAGCAGGCGCATGCCGAACCCGGCCGTCTGCCAGCCGGAGCCGATCAACCGACCCGCCAGCGTCGCCTTCGCGGCCTCCTCATCGAGATGGAAGGGCTGCGGATCGAACTCCTTCGCGAAGGCGACGATCGCCTCCCGCGTCACCGTGAGCGGGCCGCCCTCGATCACGTCGCCGGGGGTGAAATCCTCGAAGGTGATGCCGGTCATTGAACCTCTTGTCCCCGGGTCGCAGAGTTTCGGGTCGAAGGATGGCGCTGCGCTCGCTTCAGGGGCGGCCCGCCTCTCCCCGCTTGCGGGGAGAGGATCACAAGCACCTCGTCGTGCTTGTGATGAGCGGAGCGAGGGTGAGGGGGCCGTGCCGGAGGAGGCTCATTCGGACGAGCCCCTCACCGTCGGCTGCCGCCTCGCCGCGCCGACGACGGGGTCGTCTCGGCCCTCTCCCCGCGTGCGGGGAGAGGGGATGGGCGTCCTCACCCCGGCGGATGCCGGCAGGCTGGTCCAGCTCCTCAATTGGCGAAGCGGAAATGCAGTACGTCACCGTCCTGCACCACGTAGTCCTTGCCCTCAAGGCGGAACTTACCGGCCTCCTTGGCGCCGCTCTCGCCCTTCAGGGCGGTGTAATCGGCGAACGCGATGGTCTCGGCGCGGATGAAGCCCTTCTCGAAATCCGTATGGATCACGCCGGCGGCGGCAGGCGCGCGGGTGCCCTTCTCGATGGTCCAGGCGCGCGCTTCCTTCGGACCCACCGTGAAGTAGGTGATGAGGCCGAGAAGCTCGTAGCCCGCGCGGATGACCCGGTTGAGGCCGGGCTCCACGAGCCCCACCGCTTCGAGGAAGTCGCCCTGGTCGGCGAGCGGCATCACCGCGATCTCGCTCTCGATCTTGGCCGAGACCACCACCGCGCGCGCCCCCTCGGCCTTGGCCTGGGCGATCACCGCCTCGGAATAGGCGTTGCCCTTGTCGGCATCGCCCTCGTCCACGTTGCAGACATAGAGGACGGGTTTCGCCGTCATCAACCCAAGGGTCTGGAACAGCTTCTCCTCTTCCGGCTTGCGGCTGACCAGACGGGCGGGCTTGCCCTCGCGCAGCAGCGGCAGCGCCCGCTGGACGAGGTCGAGCATCTCCTTGGCTTCCTTGTCGGCGCCCTTGGCCTTCTTCTCCAGGGCGAAGAGGCGCTTCTCCAGGCTGTCGAGATCGGCGAGCATCAGCTCCGTCTCAATGGTCTCGATATCCGCCTTCGGGTCGACCTTGCCCTCCACATGGGTCACGTCACCATCGGTGAAGCAGCGCACCACGTGGGCGATGGCGTCGACCTCGCGGATATTGGCGAGGAACTGGTTGCCGAGCCCCTCCCCCTTCGAGGCGCCGCGCACGAGGCCGGCAATGTCCACGAAGGTCAGCCGGGTCGGAATGATCTCCTTCGACGTGGCGATCCGCGCCAGATCGTCGAGGCGCGGATCCGGCACCGCCACCTCGCCGACATTCGGCTCGATCGTGCAGAACGGATAATTCGCCGCCTGCGCCGCCGCGGTCTGCGTCAGCGCGTTGAAGAGGGTCGACTTGCCGACGTTCGGCAGGCCGACGATGCCGCATTTGAAGCCCATGATATTCCTCAAGAGTTCGCGAAGATCGATTCCGGTAAGGCCCGAAACGGATTCACGATTGTCGTTCCTTCGACCTCGCGGCCGTGCTGATAGTCTTCCGACAGGAGGAAGCGGCATCCGGCCCGGATCGCGGAACCGAGGATGACGCAGTCCCACCACTGAAACCGGGTCTGCTCGCGCAGTGACCACGCATCGCCGACGAGGGCGAGATCGGTGGCGCCTTCCGACCATTCCTCCAGTGCCAGCGTCGTCTGCCGCGCATCCTCCGGATCGATCGGGAGCCGACCGCGCAGGATGACGGCATGCAACTCGCCGAGAACCTGCGGGCTCACGACGATCAGGCCGCGATCCGCCAGCGCTTCCAGCCAATGCCGCGCCATGGATTGCTTCTCAGGGAAGCGGTCGTCGCGGGCATACACGAAGACGTTGGTATCGACGAACACCCGGCCCGTGACGGGGACGGTGTCACTCGGCATCGTAGATCTGATCGCGCGTCGGCGCGCGCCCGTTCTCATCGAGGAGATGGAGGGCTGGCCCCGCCAGGAAACGCTCTAGTGCCTGACTCTGGGAGAGCGGCCGGCCGACGCGTTGTTCGACCGTCTCGGCGATGAATTTCGAGAGGCTCTTGCCGTCACGCGCCGCGGCGACGCGAGCACGTTGCAGGAGGCTCTCCTCCATCGTCACCGTGACGTTCCTCAACCCAGCCTCCCCACCCGCCGAATCCGAGCTTCGATATCGTGTCCCCGTGTTTTCGTGTCAATCACGGCCGGTGGCCGCCGCGTTGACCTGCTTGACGTCGTCCCAGCCGCGGCCCGCCATGGCGAGGTGGACCTTGTTCTGGAAGCTCGCATCCTCGCCCTGGGCCAGGAGCGGAGCGTGGTCCGCCACGGCGCGGCAGAGATCTTCGACCCAGGCGCGCTCCCCCTTGCCGAAATCGTTCAGGACGTAGGCATGGACCAGGGCCTTGTCGCCCGGATGACCGATGCCGAGACGGACGCGCCGGTAATCGTTGCCGCATTGGGCGGTGATCGAGCGCAGGCCGTTATGGCCGGCATTGCCGCCGCCGAGCTTCACGCGGAGCTTGGCCGGAGCGAGGTCGAGTTCGTCATGGAGCACGATGACGTCGGCGAGGGTGATCTTGTAGAAGCGCTGGGCTTCCGAGACCGAGCGGCCGGATTCGTTCATGAAGGTCTGCGGCTTAAGCAGGACGACCCGTTCGCTGCCGAGCGTCGCCTCGGTTACCTCGCTCTGGAACTTGCGCCGCCAAGGCGCGGCGCGGTGGACGCGCGCCATCTCGTCGAGGGCGAGAAAACCGATATTGTGGCGGTTGCCCGCATAGCGGGCCCCTGGATTGCCGAGCCCGACGATCAGGCGCATGGCATCATCTCCAAGACGATTTCGTCACAAGAGCGCTCTCCGCCGAAGTGGATGCCGGTTCGGCGAAAAAGAGCGCGGCAAAACAGAAGGCTTAGAGCTGCGCCCGACCCAACGTGGGCGGGCGCAGCTCTAAGGACGGATGACGAAGGGGCGACGTCAAACGAAAAGGTGCCCCGACCTCGCGGCCGGAGCACCCGTGGACGAAGACGAGACCGGGGCGCGAAGCCCCAGGGCCTCAATCCTCCTTCTTGTCTTCTTCAGCCTCGGCGGCCTCTTCGGCCTCAGCCTCGGCCTTCTCTTCGGCAGCTTCGGTCGACTGCGCCTCGGCAATCGCGGCCTCTTCGGCCTCGACCTCGGCGCCGAGCACGGTCGGCGGCACGACGTTGGCGACGACGGCCTCGGCCTCACCGGTGAAGGTCGTGTTGGCCGGCAGCTTCACGGCTTCGATGTGGATCGAATCGCCGATCTGGAGACCGGTGAGATCGACCTCGACCGCGTCGGGGATCGCGTCTGCGGGCACTTCGAGCGAGAGTGTGTGCAGGACGACGTTCAGGGTGCCGCCATTCTTCTTGATACCGGGGGCCTCATCCTCGTTGATGAAGTGCACGGGCACTTCGACGGTGAGGCTCTGGCCGGCGACGACACGCAGGAAGTCGACATGCAGCGGCACGCCGGTCACCGGATCGAGCTGGAAGTCGCGCGGGATCGCGCGGGTCTTGCGACCACCGGCATTGATCTCGAACAGCGTGGTCTTGAAACCGCCGGCATAGATCAAGGTCCGGGTGCGGACGAGGTCGATGGCGATGGATTGCGGAGCCTGGCCACCACCATAGATGACGGCGGGAACGTTGCCCTGGCGACGAACTTCCCGGGCGGCCCCCTTGCCGACCCGGTCGCGTGCCACGGCCTCAAGCGGCTTTACTGCGCTCATGGCGTGATCCTTCAAACAAAACAGAAAAAAGCCGCGAAACGCCAAAGGCCGCCCGAAACGGACGGCCCTCACCGATCCACGACGCGCCCGTGCCTCCAAGGGTGTCTGGCGGGCGCGTGTGGTGCATACCCGCAAGTGACCGGAAGTGCAATGTTTCCGCTTCGATGGCCTTCGCCCGCATATCGGAAGACATCGTTGCGATCTGCTCCGGCGCGCGACCGGTGCTGAAGCAGCCTTGTCGAATTTCCGGCCGCCCGTCCTATTTCGGGCCGCCTCCCCCGCCCCCGCCTCCCCCCGTGGCCAAGTTGCGGCGGGTATCGGCCTGCCCGCTGACATCGCCGAAATACTTCGTCGCATCACCGAGCTGCATCGACGGCATGCAATTGGGGGTGCAGGAATAGGATTCCCGGTCCAGTCCGCGCTGCACCGTGACGATCGAGCCTTGAGCGGCTTGGACGCTGACGATGGATTCGGCGAGCATAGTGCCGGACGCGTCGAGGGCGATGAGATTGGTAGAGCCGAAGCTCTTGCCGGTCAGGATGACGATCCCGTTCCGCTGGAGCGCCACATCCGCCACCAGCGGGTTGCCCACGATCACCGTCTGCGTCCGCTCGGGCAGGCGAATGACCTTGGCATTGTCGACGCTCACCGCCACGGTGGCCGGGGCCGTCTCCGCCAGAGCGGGCACCGCGCCGAGAGCGAGGCAGAGGGCCACTCCGCCCCCTCGAGCGTGGCGCGTCAGGGGCGAGCGTGTCGGCAGTGACCGGTGGCCCATGGCTCTGATGCTCTCGGCTAAACCCGCGCGTTTCCGGCTGAGCCCCCCATGCGGAACGGCCAGCCTCTTTTCGTCAGGCGAGTGTTAAGCACGTGGTGGTGAATGAAGCGCTAAGGCCGTTCGGCACAAATCCCGATGGATCGGATCGCGCTGTCTTGACGGCATGATTTGGCGTCATCTCGCCATGGCGGAGGTCATGGCAGTAGATTTTTCACGAGATGCAGCGGAACTTATTCTTCCCGAAGTGTGTAAAAAAACATCTTTTTCATTCATTTCTCTTTTACCAAAAGATAATCGAAGGGTTCTGGATGCTATTTGCATGGCCGATTTAACCCAATCTCAAGAGAAAACGGGCAATGTTGTTTTCAGTCGCCGATCGAGACAAGGCAACGTTCGACGGCAACTTGGCAAGACAACCAATCGGGAAATACTGTTATGTCGAGCATCTTCAAGCGTTTTGCCGCTGACGAATCCGGCGCCACGGCCATCGAATACGGCCTCATTGCTGCGCTCATCTCTGCGGCACTCGTCGCCGTCTTTACTACCCTTTCGGCTGATATTAAGACCGGATTGGGTAAAGTTGGGACTACCATCGCTGGTGCAACCGCGACGACGCCGTAAGGTCGTCATCGTTTTTGCCAAGTAGAGATAGCAACGTGCTCTTTGGTACCGCCATTCATAAATTCCTCTGGCAGTGACGATCCAGCCGGCTGTGCTTGGGTGATGTAAGTGCCCCGCCGGACGATCTTTCCGGATCGTCCGGCGCAGCCGTTTCTGGAACGGTCCTGTCACGGATGCCGACACCCGTGCTCGCTGTCCTACTCACCGCGTCGATGACGAAGACCTGACCGGTTTCGGATCACCGGAACCCGGCGGGCGTATTTTCCGGCCGAGATCGAGGCTGTTCCCATGGCAAGCGTCGCGCTGCTGATCGTTTTTCCGTTCCTGATGGCCTATGCGGCCGTCCGCGACCTGTTGACCATGTTGATCCCGAACATGGTGTCCCTTCTCCTGCTGGCGGGCTTCGCTCTGTTCGCGGTCGCGACGGGATTATGGGGATGGGACCTCATGAGCCATCTCGGTGCCGGGGCAGCAACGTTGACCGTTACTTTTACCCTCTTCGCATTCGGAAAAATCGGCGGAGGGGATGCCAAGCTTGCCGCTGCGACGGCGGTATGGATCGGGTTCGACCGGTTGCTGGAGTATCTGGCAGTCGCCTCGCTCGCCGGAGGTGTTCTCTCCCTGGCGATCCTGATGGCGCGGGCGCATCCGCTGCCGCCGCTGCTCGGCCGCCTGCCCTTCGCACTCCACCTACACGATGCGAAAACGGGCGTACCCTACGGAATCGCCCTCTCCTTCGGCGCCCTGATCGTGATCCCGGAGACGATGACGTGGGCAAGAATGATGGCATCGTGATGTAAGATGCACGTTCAGGTCGAATTTGCGGAATTTGCTCCGAAGCCTGGAAAGTTCTGACCTCAGTAAGAGCAGACCTGTCGCAGGACAGTCGCGCTCGGCCATCGTTAGTTTTTGTTAACCGTAATTTGAGGAATCCCGTCGAACAAGGATGGTGACGGCACGAGGCCGTCCTGTCAGGTTCGAACACGGCGATGAAACCAGCCCGCCTTGCCGTTCTCGCCATCGCACTCGCCGCCGGGGGCGGGGCCGCGTTTCTGATGAGCGGCAGCGATGCACCGCCCCCGGCCCAGCCGGTGGTCCAGGCGCCCCCTCCCCCGCTCCCGGTCACGGATGTGCTGGTGGCCGCCGCCGACCTGCCGATGGGGCAGAACATCCAGGCAGCCGATCTGCGTTGGCAGCCCTGGCCCGACCAGGCCATTACCGTCGGCTACATGACGCGCACAGTGTCGCCCAACGCCATGGACACCATCATCGGTTCGATCACCCGCAGCGCCTTCCTCGCGGGCGAGCCGATCCGCTCGCAGAAGATCGCGCGGTCCGACGGCGGCTTCATGGCGGCGATCCTGCCCTCCGGCATGCGTGCCGTCGCCATCGTCACCGATACGCGCGGCTCGAGTTCGGCCGGCGGCTTCATCCTCCCCAACGACCATGTCGACGTCATCCGCACCTATCGCGATGAGGATGCTTCGCGCTCCGGCGGTGGCGAGGCGCAGATCTCCGAGACCCTGCTCACCGACATCCGCGTGCTCGCCGTCGGCCAGATCGTCCAGGAGAAAAACGGGACGAATGTCGTCACCGGTGAGACGGCGACCCTCGCCTTGACCCCGTCCCAGGCCGAAACCGTCACCCTGGCGCAGAAGGTGGGACAGCTCTCCCTCTCCTTGCGCAGCCTCGTGGATGCCGGCCGAACCGTGGATGCCGTACCCGAGACGCAGCAGGATTCCGCGATCACCGTCGTGCGCTTCGGCGTCGCCAGACAACAACCGCGTCGCTGAGATGCCGAACCGCGCGATGTTCAAGGATTCTTCGATGACCACGAGACATCGCGTTCGCGTGGGCAGCCTGGCCGTGTTCGCGGCCCTCGTGGGGCTGGCATTCCCAGCCACGCCCGCCGTGGCGGCGCCGAGAGACAGCTTCACGCCCGCCCCGATCGTCGATGTCGGGGGCAATGAATCCGGCACCTCGCGCCGCGTCGAGCTGACGACCGGGCGCTCCCTCGTGATCGACCTGCCGCGCGACGCCAAGGAGGTCTTCGTCGCCAATCCGAAAGTGGCCAACGCCGTGGTGCGCTCGACCCGCAAGGTCTTCGTAATCGGCATGGAGGACGGAGCGACCTCGATCTTCATCATGGATGCCGAAGGCCGCCAGATCACCGCCCTCGACGTCACCGTGGCGCGCGACCTCAAGCTCGGGACCCTGCGGCAGATCCTGCTCCAGAGCATCGTTGGCGGGCGTTTCGACATCCGGACCGCGGGGGATTCCCTCATCCTGTCCGGCACGGTCGGTTCCGCTGCGGAGGCGGCCCAGGCCATGGACATCGCCACCGCCTTCGTTGGTCAGTCCGGCGGCGGTGCCGGTGGTCCTGGCGCGAAGGGCGCGGTCATCAACAACCTCACCATCCGGGGCAAGGATCAGGTGATGCTCCGCGTCACCGTGGTCGAGGTCGCACGGACGGTACTCAAGCAGTTCGGCGTCAATCTTAGCGGCAACTGGTCCGGTTTCAACCTCGCGAACGTCGCGCCGTTCGGTCTCAATGGCGGGCAATTCCCGAACGGGAACGAGATCAGGGCGACGATCAACGCAGGCGGCGGGGCGAGCGTCTCGGCGACCTTGCGCGCCTTCGAGCAGGCCGGCGTCTCGCGCATTCTCGCGGAGCCGACGCTCACCGCCATTTCGGGGGAATCCGCCAAGTTCACGGCCGGCGGCGAGCTTCCCGTGCCCGCCACCCAGAACTGCACCGGCGGCGTCTGCACCACCGGCATCACGTTCAAGACCTATGGCGTGACCCTGAACTTCACGCCGGTGGTGATGGCCGAGAACCGCATCTCCGTGCGCGTCGCGACGGAGGTCTCCGAGATCGACCAGACGAACTCCTTCACCTTCACCCAGGGCGATTCCACGGTCTCGGTGCCCGGTTTCACCTTGCGCAAGACCGAGACCACGGTGGAGCTCGCCTCCGGCGGAACCATGATGACCGCCGGCCTGATCCAGCAACGCAACAAGGCCTCCGTCGGCGGTCTGCCCGGCCTCGTGAACCTGCCCATCCTCGGAGCCCTGTTCCGTTCGCGCGACTACCAGCGCCAGGAAACCGAACTCATGATCATGGTGACGCCCTACATCGCCAAGGCGATGGAGGCGAAGCAGGTGACGCGGCCGGATGACGGCTTCATCGATGCCCAGGACGGCCAGGGGATCCTGCTCGGACGCTTGAACCGGGTCTACGGTTCGGCTCGCACAGCGCCGCTCGGCGCCACGTATCGCGGACGCGTCGGCTTCATCACCGACTGACGCCCCATGCGAGATCCGCGCAGCCACGACATTGCAGGACGAAGCGGCCCCGGCCCCATCAGGACCCGACCCCCATGTCACTCATCCCGTTCCGCTCCCCCCTCGCCGTGCTCGCCTCGATCGCCCTGGCCGCGACTTTGGGTGCCTGCCGCGCCGACCGCGCCGAGACCACCGGCTCGCTCTATCCGGCCGATTACCGGGCCCGTCATCCCATCGTGCTCGCCGATGACACGCGCTCGCTCGATGTCTTCGTCACCGGTACCGGTCATATCGATCCGCGACAGCGCGCCGATATCGAGGCCTTCCTGCTGGAATTCCGCCGCTACGGGCGCGGCACCGTGATCCTCGACATGCCGCGCGGCGTCTCGCCGTCGCTCGGCGCAGCCGTGGAGCGGACCGGTGCCGGTATCCGCAGGCTGGGTGCAGAGAACGGTGTCGGCGGAGGGCAGATGGTGGTCACCGGCTACGCGGTGGCGGACCCATTCCTCGCCTCGCCCCTGCGCCTCAGCTTCCGGCGCCTGGAGGCGAAGGTCGGCAACCAATGCGGCCTGTGGCCCCAGGATCTCGGGGCCGGAAGCCCTGCCTTCTCCGCGCGCAACGAGACGCATTGGAACCTCGGCTGCGCCATGCAGTCCAATGTCGCGAGCCAGATCGCCGATCCGGTGGACCTCGTGCGCGGTCGCCCGGAAGGGCGCATCGACGCGGTCCAGCGCACGATGGACATCAACAAACTGCGCGAGGGCAAGGATCCGTCAACCATATGGCGCCAGGATGGGAAGACGTCGGTGAAGGCAGCCATCGATAACTGATCGGCGCTCTCCTTCCGTCGTTCGACAGAGCTTCGGCCTTCGTTTCCAACCAGAGACCGGACCCCGCCCCATGCCCGATATCAACGAGTCACCCGAGCGCATCATCGCTCCGGTGCCGCGGATCACGATCCAGGCATTCTGCGAGACCGGCGAAACGGCCGCGACGATCGAGGCCGCCGGGAGCGACAGGCGGCTGCAGAAGGCGCAGATCAAGATCCAGATGGGCGGCGGTCCCGCCGCCGTCGAGGCTTTCCGCCACGCGCCCACGCCGAACGTCGTCGTCATCGAGACGCAGAGCGCGAAGTCGCGTCCCCTGGAGATCCTCGATTCCCTGGCGGAAGTCTGTGACGAAGGGACGAAGGTCGTCGTCATCGGCCATGTCAACGACGTGCAGCTCTACCGCCAGTTCATCCAGCGCGGCGTGAGCGAGTACCTGATGGCGCCGGTGGAGCCGGTCGTCCTGATCCAGGCCCTGTCCGACCTGTTCACTGCGCCCGGAGCCCGCCCGGTGGGGCGCACCATCGCGGTGGTGGGCGCCAAGGGCGGCGTTGGCTCGTCCACCATCGCCCACAACCTCGCCTGGACCGTGGCACGCGAGCACGCGATGGCCACCGTCATCGCCGATCTCGACATCGCCTTCGGGTCGGCGAGCCTCAACTTCAACCAGGATCCGCCGCAGGGAATCGCCGAAGCGGTCTTCGCGCCCGAGCGCCTCGATTCCAATCTCCTCGACCGGCTGCTCTCGAAATGCAGCGACAATCTCTCTCTTCTCTCCGCGCCCGCCACCCTCGACCGGACGACGGACCTGAACGAAACGTCCTTCGACAACCTCATCGACCTGATGCGGGCGGCCGTGCCCTGCGTGGTCCTCGATGTGCCGCATACTTGGTCGGCCTGGACCCGGCGCCTGCTGATCTCGTCCGACGAGATCATCGTCGTCGCCCAGCCTGAACTCGCCTCCTTGCGCAACCTCAAGAACCTGCTGACCCTGCTGCAGCAGAACAGGCCGAACGACGCCCGTCCGCGCATCGTCCTCAACAGCGTCGGCGTGCCGAAGCGGCCGGAAATCTCGGCTGGCGAGTTCGCGAAGGCCCTGGACGCCACGTTGACGGCGACGATTCCCTATGACCCCGCCCTGTTCGGCACGGCGGCGAATAACGGCCAGATGATCGCCGAGGTCCAGGCCGGCGCCAAGGCGTCGGACGTGTTCTCCGAACTCGCCGCACGCATGATCGGCCGCCCCGAGGCGCGCCGCCCCCGCGGGAAGCTGTTCGAGCCCCTCTTGTCCCGGTTGTCCCGACGCAAGGCGTCCTGATGGACCCGAACCGTGAGGAGCCCTGTCATGTTCGGTAGGAGGAGTACCGGCACGGCGGTCGCGGCCACTATCGCGGTTCCGTCGGCGCCCAAACCATCGGCCTCCATCCCGGTCCTCGACGACCATGCCGCCGAGGCGAAGAAACCGCAGGCGGAGCGGCCCGTCTCGGTCCGGGAGACGGTGAAGTCGGAAGACTATTTCCGCACCAAGAGCATGATCTTCGGCGCGCTGATCGAGGCCATCGATCTGGCGCAGCTGTCGCGTCTTGACGTCGAGTCGGCACGCGAGGAGATCCGTGACATCGTCTCGGAGATCATCGGCCTCAAGAACATCGTCCTGTCCATCGCCGAGCAGGAGGAACTCCTCGACGACATCTGCAACGACGTGCTGGGCTACGGGCCGCTGGAGCCGCTTCTGGCCCGCGACGACATCGCCGACATCATGGTCAACGGCGCCAACCGGGCCTTCATCGAGGTCGGTGGCAAGATCCAGCTGACCAATGTGCGCTTCCGCGACAACCAGCAGCTGATGAACATCTGCCAGCGCATCGTCAGCCAGGTCGGCCGGCGCGTCGACGAATCCTCGCCGATCTGCGACGCCCGCCTGCCCGACGGGTCCCGCGTCAACATCATCGCGCCGCCGCTCGCCATCGACGGGCCGGTCCTCACCATCCGCAAGTTCAAGAAGGACAAGCTCACCCTCGACCAGCTCGTGACCTTCGGGGCGATCTCGCCCGAAGGCGCGCGGATCCTCCAGATCATCGGCCGCGTCCGCTGCAATGTCGTCATTTCCGGCGGCACGGGGTCGGGCAAGACCACCCTGCTGAACTGCCTGACGCGCTATATCGACGAGGACGAGCGGATCATCACCTGCGAGGACGCGGCCGAGCTGCAGCTGCAGCAGGCCCACGTCGTCCGCCTCGAGACCCGGCCCGCGAACATGGAAGGGTCGGGGCAGGTCACCATGCGCGACCTCGTGAGGAACTGCCTGCGCATGCGGCCGGAGCGGATCATCGTCGGCGAGGTGCGCGGCCCGGAGGCGTTCGATCTGCTCCAGGCCATGAATACCGGCCATGACGGCTCGATGGGCACGCTCCACGCCAATTCCCCGCGCGAGGCCCTGGCCCGTATCGAATCGATGATCACGATGGGCGGCTTCAGCCTGCCGTCGCGAACCCTGCGCGAGATGATCGTCGGATCCATCGACATCATCGTCCAGGCGACGCGCCTGCGCGATGGCTCGCGCCGCATCACACACATCACCGAGGTGCTGGGCCTCGAAGGCGACGTCATCATCACCCAGGACCTCTTCGTCTACGACGTGCTGGGTGAGGACGCGAACGGCAGGCTGGTCGGACGCCATCGCTCCACCGGCATCGGCCGTCCGCGCTTCTGGGAGCGCGCGCGCTATTACGGGGAGGAGAAGGCCCTGGCGGCCGCCCTCGACGCGGCCTCAGACGGCGCCGTCACCCCATGAACGGGCTGCAGATGCCCCTCGCCGTCGGGCTCGCGGCAATCGCCGCCGGGGCTGTCGCCTATGTTGTGCTGACGCCGCTCCTGTCGGGCGAGAGCCGCGCGGCCAAGCGCAGGCAGGCCGTCAGCGTGGTGACGTCCCCTGCCCAGCGCGTGGCGACGGCGAGCCGGCGTGAACAGGTGGCCAGGAGCCTGAAGGAGGTGGAGGCCAAGCGTGGCGGGACGAAGGTCTCGCTCGAGCTCAAGATCGCCCGCGCCGGGCTGGATTGGTCGAAGCAAAAATTCTACGCCGTCTCCGCACTCATGGCCGTCGTCACCGGCCTCGTCGTCTTCGTCCTCACCGCGCATACGCTCGCGACTCTCGCGGGCCTCTTCGCCGGCGCCTTCGGCCTGCCTCTATGGCTGCTGAGTTTCCTGCGTAAGAAGCGCATCAAGGCCTTCATCGCCGAACTGCCGATCGCCATCGACATCATCACCCGCGGCGTGCGCTCCGGCATTCCGGTGGGCGACTGCTTCCGGATCATCGCCCGGGAAGCTCAGGAGCCGATCCGTGGCGAGTTCCGCCAGGTGGTGGAATCCCAGACCATGGGTCTCACTCTCGGCGACGCCATGGTGCGGATGTACGAGCGGGTGCCCGTCTCCGACGTCAACTTCTTCGCCATCGTCATCGGCATCCAGGGCCGGTCCGGCGGCAATCTGTCGGAGGCTCTCGGCAACCTGTCGAGGGTCTTGCGTGAACGAAAGAAGATGGAGGGGAAAATCCAGGCCATGAGCATGGAGGCCAAGGCGTCGGGCGGTATCATCGCGGCGTTGCCCTTCGTCGTGGCGGTCCTGACCTACCTCTCCAGCCCCGATTACGTCGCCCTGCTCTGGACGACGAATACCGGCAAGATGGCCCTCGTCGCCTCTGCGATTTGGATGTCGATCGGGATCTTCGTGATGAAGAAGATGATCAGCTTCGAGGTCTGACGCCCATGTTGTCCGTCATCGGCGAAAAGCTCATCGACCCGCGCTTCATCGGCATGGTGTTGGCCGGCGTGGCGGCCGCCGCGACGGCCTTCGCCCTGCTGCAGCCGCTTCTGGAGCCCGACAAGCTCAACAAGCGCATGAAGCTCATCGGCGAGGAGCGCGAGGAGTTGCGCCGGCGCGAGCGGGACCGGTTGAACAACAGGTCGACGCTGCGGGTGGCCCCGAAGGCCTACATGAAGCGGGTCGTGGACCAGTTCAACCTGAGCCGCTGGCTCGGCACCGACACTGCTCGGCAGCAACTGGTGATGGCGGGATACCGTTCGCCCGGCGCCGAGACCGGGTTCCTGTTCTTCCGGATGGTCATGCCCATCGCGGTCGGGCTCGCGGCGATCGTCTATCTCTTCGTCTTGAAGATCCTGGATTACTCCGTCACCTTCCGCCTCATGATGGTCATCGCCGCCCTGCTGGTCGGCATCAAGGCACCCGAACTCTACCTCATCAACGCCACCAAGAAGCGCCAGGCCGAGATCCGGTCGGCATGGCCCGACGCCCTCGACCTCATGCTGATCTGCGTCGAGTCGGGCATGTCGGTGGAGCACGCCATCCGCCGGGTCAGTATCGAGACCGTCACCCAGTCGGTGGCGTTGGCCGAGGAGCTCGCCGTCACGGCAGCGGAACTGTCCTATCTGCCGGATCGGCGCATGGCGTTCGAGAACCTCGCCAACCGCGTGGGCCTCGATGCCGTCAAGGCGGTCGCGACCGCGCTGATCCAGGCCGAGCGGTATGGCACGCCCGTGGGTCAGGCCCTTCGCGTGCTCTCCCAGGAGAGCCGGGACCAGCGCATGAACGAGGCGGAGAAGAAGGCAGCCGGCCTGCCGCCGAAGCTCACCGTGCCGATGATCCTATTCTTCCTGCCGGTTTTGTTCGTCGTCATCCTGACGCCGGCAATCATCCAGATCTACCGCTGAGGTCGTATCCGCTTCTCAGGGGAGCGTGGTCCGCCGCTCTGCTCGGAGCGATCGGGATGTCCCTCAGCCCGGCGGGAACTCGTCGGCCGGCGAACGTCCGGGGTATTTCGCGGCTCTGGGCTGTCGCACCGGGGCGGACATGGCCCGCAGGGAGGCGGCGTTGGCCGCCGCATCTTCCGGAGACAGGTCACCGCGGGTGACCTCTTCCGCCTCCGCGATCTTGCCCCGTAATCCGAGGACCAGAGCGAGGTTCTGGCGCACGCGTGCATCCGCGCGCGGCTGGGCCACGGCGACGCGCATCACCGCCTCGGCCTGGTCGAGCTGCTTTGCCAGCGCGAAGGACAGTCCGAGATTGGAGAGGACGGTGGGGTCGTTGGGCTGGATCTTGAGGGCGGCCTCATAGAAGCCTTGCGCGCGGGCATGGTCGCCCATCTGGTCGGCCACCGCGCCCTGTGCGGACAGGACACGCCAATCCGGCCGCGCCGGGGTATGGGCGTTCTGGAGCACTTCGGCGGCTTCGGTGAAGCGCCCGACCTCCCCCAGGACCTTTCCGTAGGCGGCCAGAACGGCCGAATTCTTCGGGTTGCGCAGAGCCGTCTGCTGAAGCACCGCCACGGCTTGGGGCTTCTGGTTCGTGGCCCTGAGTGCCTGCGCATAGCGCAGGGCAAGGCCGACATCGTTCTGGTCGGCATTGTATTTCTGACCGAGCGCGTCGACGTCGCCGAGGCTCACGACGTTGCGGTCCGGGGCCCGTCCGAAATTCTTGATGGAGAAGCCGCCGATGGAGCCCGTGGTTTCCGGAGAGCGCGACTGGCAGGCGCTCGCCAGAAGGCCGAGCAGCGCCACGCCGGCCAGGCGTAGCGGCAACCGCATGGGAGTCGGCGAACCCGGATGAGGCTGGTCTGAACGCAACGACACCATGACGTGCTCCGCACGAGCCTGCCGGTCGACGCTTCACGCCACCGGTGGCGCAGTGATAGACCGTTAACCCTAATCGCCGGTTAACCCGACTTTAGGGCTTCAGCGGATCAGCCGGCCGCGCCACGCAACGCCCCCGAGAATCCATCCTGTCCCATCTCAGCGCCGACGATCCCTCCGCCCTGCCGATCTGCTGCCTCCGGAGCGACGAGTGGAGCGGCTTCGAAGCGGAGCTCGGCCCGAGGCACAGGGCCTTCGCCAAAGCGACCGACTTCCTGCCGAAAGCCGGGCGGGTGGCGTTTCTTCCCGCCGAGGATGGGACGATCGAACGGATCCTGTTCGGCCTCGGCGACGGCGCCGATCCGTTCCTCGCGGGCAAGCTGCCCTCGCTGCTGCCGCCCGGAACCTACCGCCTCGAACCGAGGGCTTCCCTCGACATGCAGGCCGCTTCCCTGGCCTGGCTGCTCGGAAGCTATCGCTTCACGCGCTACCGCAAGCCGATACCGAAGGGACCGCTCCTCGTCTCGCCGGAAGGCGTCGATGCGGCCGAGATCCATCGGATCTCCCAGGCCGTCGCCCTTGGGCGCGACCTCGTCAACACTCCCGCCAACGATCTCGGCCCAGCAGAAATCGAAGCCGTCGCCAGGGCGCTGGCGGAGGAACATTCCGCACTGATCTCGGTGACCGAGGGGTCGGATCTCGCTCGCGAATTTCCCCTGGTCCACGCGGTCGGCGCGGCCTCCCCCCGCGCGCCCCGCCTAATCGACATGAGTTGGGGGGATGAGGACGCGCCGAAAGTCACCCTCGTCGGCAAGGGCGTCGTGTTCGATACGGGCGGCCTCGATATCAAACCGTCGAGCGGCATGCTGCTGATGAAGAAGGATATGGGCGGCTCGGCGGCCGCCCTTGCCGCAGCGTCGATGATCATGGCCGCCGGTCTGAACCTGCGCCTGCGCCTCATCATTCCGACGGTAGAGAACGCCATCGCGGGCAACGCCTTCAGGCCGGGTGACGTGTTCAGGAGCCGCGCCGGGCTCACCGTGGAGATCGGCAATACCGATGCCGAGGGGCGCCTGATCCTCGCCGACGCCCTCGCTTTGGCCGATGAGGACAAGCCCGATCTGCTGATCGATTTCGCGACCCTCACCGGAGCGGCGCGGGTAGCCCTAGGGCCCGATCTCCCGGCCTTCTTCACGGAGGATGACGCACTGGCCACGGCCGTGTCGAAGGCGGGTGACGAGGCCGTCGACCCGGTCTGGCGGCTGCCGCTCCACAAGCCCTACGCGAGCCTGCTCGATTCCAAGGTGGCTGACCTGAACAACGTGTCCGGCGGACCCTTCGCAGGCGCGATCACCGCGGCTCTGTTCCTGCGGCGGTTCGCGCCAGCGACGCGGGCGCATGTGCATTTCGACCTGTACGGCTGGAATCCCTCGACGAAACCCGGCCGGCCGGAAGGAGGCGAGGTCCAGACCGCCCGCCTCGTCTATACCCTCCTGAAGGAGCATTATCCGGCCCGTTAGCGGGCGCCTTCAGGCCGCGAGTTGTGCCTTCTCGGCAATGTAGGCGACGCGCACCATGTCCTTGCCATAGGTCCGCTCCAGGCGGCGCACGGTGAAATGGGCGCGCGCCATCGCCTGGAAATGGTTCATGAAGGCGGTGTTCACGGCGGCACCGCCGACGGCGCCGAGGATCGGCACCGCTTGCGCGGCGACCTTCTGCGAGACCACCAGACCGAACCGCGCGGCAATCTGCGTGGAGAAGCGGATCAGGGCCGGAGCCGCCTCGTCGAGCAGGGCGCGGTTGCCGGCATAGCGCGCCGCTTCCGACATGGTCTTGGCGAGCGCGGCGCGCACCGCGAAATACCCGCTCTCCGTCAGCGCCGTCTCGGCGCCGCTGCGTCCGCCGAGCGCGAAGACCTGGACGCAGGCCAGCGCGTTCTCCGGGTCCGACAGGTCTTCGCCCTCTTCGCGAGCGATCTCCGCGATGGAACGCAGCATCAACGTTGTCGAGACCGGCAGTTCCAGCGGCAGCGTCGCGATGCCGAACGCGCCGCCGACTGCGCCGGACAGGGCCGCCATCGCCTTGTGCCCGAAATCCCCGGTGGGCAAGAAGCGCGCGAAACGCTCGCCCGCCGTGGAGGCTGCTGGGGCGGGGAGGTCATCGACCACCGCGGAGCCGGTCGCTCCGGCGGCCGATGCCGGGACGATCGTCTTCTGCGCCTCGGGCAGGGTCGCGAGGGCCACGCGCAGGGCCGTCCGCATCGCCCCCTCGGTGGCGCGCGAGACCGCCTCCGTCACGGGAGCCGGAAGGCTGCGGCTGATCATGTCGAGGGGCGCACCGGCCACCGAGGACAGCCGCGCGGCGAGGCCCGGCGTCTCCAAGGTGCGGACGGCTCCGACGAGGGCCGCACGGTCGGCATCACTGAGGTTCGAACCGGTGGAGGTCTCCGCCGGGGTGGAGCGGGTATCGTCGACGAGAGAGATGTTGCTCACGACTAGGGTCTCATCCGTGTTTCGGGTGCCGGCGCGCCGGGCCGATCGCCGGAAGCAAGCGTGAGGCCCGCAGAATGGTTCCCGCTCACGGTCTCGGTGTCGCCTGAGGCCGCGGTCTCGGCGGTGGCGCGGGCCGCGCTGCGCTCGCCGGCGCGTCCGACGAAGAAGCACAGGATCACCACCGGAATGCCCACGGCCGCGGTGAAGACGAAGAAGACGGGATAGCCGTAGCTGGCGACGATGAAGCCCGACGTGCCGGCCACGAGCTTGCCCGGGAGCGCGTAGAGCGACGAGAACAGCGCGTATTGCGTCGCCGCGAAGCCCGGTGCCGTCAGGCTCGACATGTAGGCGATGAGCGCCATTCCGGCGAAGGATCCGCAGAAATTATCGATGGAGATCGCCGCCGTCAGCCGCCACACTTCAGGCCCGCCATAGGAGAGCCAGGAAAAGGACAGGTTCGACGCCGCCCCGAGGAACGCCCCGATGACGAGGGTGGGGAACAGGCCGAGCCGGGTCATCGCCCAGCCCCCGACGAAGGCGCCGGCAATGCCGACCCAGATGCCGTAGAGCTTCGACACCGCGCCGATCTCGGTGAGGGTGAAGCCGATCTGCCGATAGAGCGGACTCGCCATGACGCCGGAGATGAAATCCGGCATGCGATAGAACGCGACCAGGATGAGGATCGCCCACAGGCTCGGGCCGAGGCGGGTATGGAGTTCGGTCAGGGGTTCGAGCACCGCGCCATGGAAGGACCAGACCTTCGCCGGTGCACCATCGGGCCGTGCCGGTTTGGCCTCCGGATCCTCGTCATGCCGTCTGTCGAAGGCGGGGGCCAGGAGAGCGGCGATCATGCCCACACCCATGAGCGCGGCCATGCTGAAATAGGCGACCGACCATCCCGCCCAGTCGGCGATGAACAGGGCACCGGCCCCGGCGCACATGAGCGCCAGACGGTAGCCCAGGTTCGAGGTCGCCGCCATGACGCCCTGCAGATCGGTGCCGGCGGCATCGATGCGCCATCCGTCGATGACGACGTCCTGGGTCGCGGCGCAGATCGCCACGAGGAAGGCGCCGAGGCCGAGCAGGACGAGGCTGCTCGCCGGGTTGGCCGTGGCCATGAGCGAGAGCGCGAGAGCGACGGCGACCTGCGTCGCGATCATCCACGAGCGCCTGCGGCCGATGCGTGCGCTGAGGACCGGCACGTCGAAACGGTCGATGAGCGGCGCCCAGAGGAATTTCAGGGTGTAGGGGAGCGCCAGATAGCTGAAGAGGCCGATCGCCTTGATGTCCACGTCCGAATAGGCGAGCCGCGTCGAGAATGTGCCGAGCACGAGCAGCAGCGGCAGGCCGGACGAGAAGCCGAGGGCCAGCATCAGGATGATGCGGGGATCTTCAAAGATATCCCGCATGGCGAGCTTGGAGCGCGCCTTCCCCGCTACCGCTGCACTTTGAGCCATTCGTGGAACTCCTGAAGGCTTATGACCCTTGAAGGTCGGCTGCCATGCTCGTCGGCGGGTGAATCGTCCGTTGGATTGCCACGATGCGTCGCGGCGACAGCGGCCCCGTGTGACAGGGATGAAGAATGGTCACCAGGAACTTAAAGAGTGGGTGGTCTTTGTAGGTAGCTATTGGCTTGCAATGGGACATATTTCGACCTGACGAGTCGAAGTGACGGGGCAGATCGGCCTCGATTTATCTCTTGGGGCGGTCGGGTCGGTCAGTACCGTCGAAGTGCTGTCATCGTTCGAGCGGTGGCGTAGGCGTGATGTCAGGATGATGGACAGCAGCAACAACCCGGTTTCGGCCGAACTCCGTCCGGTGGGGAATGCCCTCATGGATGCCAAGATGTTCGCCATGGCCTTCGCTGCCAGTCCCACGCCCATGGTGGTCACCGACCCCCGCCTCGCCGACAACCCCATCGTCTGGGTCAACGACGCCTTTCTGAATCTCACCGGTTATACCCGGCAGGAGTTGGAGGGCCATAATTGTCGGATGCTCCAGGGACCCGATACCGACCCTCGGGCGATCGATCGCATTCGGGAGGCCGTGCGCCGGCAGGTTCCCATCGAGGTGGAGCTCCAGAACTACCGCAAGGACGGAACCTCCTTCTGGAACGCCATGACGATCACGCCGGTCCGCAACGATGCGGAGGAGCTCGTCTATTACTACGCCGCCCAGGCCGACATGACCGAGAAACACGTGCTCGAACTCGCCATGAAGGGGACGAACGACGAACTCGAACGGCAGGTCAACGAACAGACCGCCGACCTAAGGGCCGCCCTGGACGAGAAGACCGCGCTGCTTCACGAGGTCGATCACCGGGTCAAGAACAACCTGCAGGTCATCTCGTCCCTCGTGCTGCTGAAGGCACGGCGGACCCCGCAGGGCGAGGCGCGGGACGCCCTTCAGGGCATGGCGGAGCGGATCGGGGCGCTCTCCATGGTCCATCGCATGCTCTATTCGGCCGGAGACGTCACACGGTTCAACCTGGAAGAGTTCGCCGACGACTTCCTGTCTGACCTCACCGCCAGCATCGATCCGGCGCGCACCGCGGTCACGGCCGAGATCGATCCGATCTCGTTGCCGGCCGCCATCGCGGCGCCTCTGGCGCTCATGCTCCACGAACTCGCTACGAACGCCGTGCGCCACGCTTTCCCCAATGACCGGGAGGGGCGCGTCTCCATCTCCGCCCGCCAATGCGAGACTGGCTTGCGTCTCCTGATCGAGGATGACGGTGTCGGTCGGACGGCGGGCGTGTCGAACCCAGCCGGGTTCGGCTGTTCCCTGGTCGAGATGGTGGTGAAACAGTTGCGCGGCGTCATCACCTGGCACGAGCCCGGAACGGGGACGCGCGTCGAGATCGTCATTCCGTTGCAGCACGAGATCAGGAAGCCGACCGCAGCCCCACCGCGCGAAGCTGCGATGGGACAGGCAGGGTGAGCCACGTACCCGGATTGCGCATTCTCGTCGTCGAGGACGAGGCGCTCATCGCCCTCGAACTCGAATGTCTGCTGGACGACCTGGGCTATGTCACGGTCGGCGTGGCGGGAAGCTCCGCTGAGGCCATCGAACTTGGCCGTACCACGGTGCCCGATATCGCCCTGGTGGACATTCACCTCATCGACGGTCCGACAGGCATCGATGTGGCGAGGACGCTCAGCTCGGACCCGCGCACGAGCGTCGTGTTCATGACCGCCAACGACAAACGCATTCCGGCGGATTTCGCCGGGGCTTTGGGAGTCATCGCCAAGCCCTATTCCGAGCGCGCCGTCGCCGGCGCGTTGCGTTACGTGGCCGCGCTACGGGCCGGCGGCCCGCCTGAAGCGGACGGGCTGGATGGGTTCCGGCTCGCCACCCATGGTGCACCGGGCCACGAGTTGTAGCCGCCTCGGCCGCCGCCGGGACCGAAGGCTCGATCCGTTTCCGGTCTCGTCGTCACGCTTCGCGCGCCGCCTTCTTCAGGCGGTAGAGAACCTCCAAGGCCTCCCTCGGCGTCAATGCGTCGGGATCGATCCCATCGAGTTCCTGACGCAAAGGGTCTTCGCGCGTCGGAACTTGCACTTCCGGCATGGGCGGCGGCGCGAGGCTGGCGAAGAGCGGCAGATCGTCGATGCGGGGACGGGTCGGACGGTCGCGCTCGGCTTTCTCGAGGTTCTTCAGGATAGAGCCGGCCCGGGCGATGACCCCGGCGGGGAGGCCGGCGAGACGGGCGACCTGCAGACCGTAGGACCGCTCGGCCACGCCCGGCACGACTTCATGCAGGAACACCACTTCGCCCTTGTGCTCGGCGACCTTGAGCGTCGCGTTGTCGAGCCGCGTGAGACGCTGGCTCAGGGCCGTGAGTTCGTGGAAATGGGTCGCGAACAGCGCGCGGCACCCGTTCTGCTCATGCAGGTATTCAAGGCAGGCCCAGGCGATGGAGAGGCCGTCGAAGGTTGCCGTGCCTCGGCCGATCTCGTCGAGGATGACGAGGGAATGCCGGCTCGCCTGGTTCAGGATCGCGGCCGTCTCCACCATCTCGACCATGAAGGTCGATTGCCCGCGCGCCAGATCGTCGGCGGCCCCGACCCGCGAGAACAGCCGGTCTACGACCCCGAGATGCACGCGGGTCGCCGGCACGAAGGCGCCCATCTGGGCGAGGACGGCGATGAGGGCGTTCTGGCGCAGGAAGGTCGACTTGCCGCCCATGTTCGGCCCGGTGATGAGCCGGATGCGCCCGCGCCCTTCGCCGGAAAGGTCGCAATCGTTGGCGATGAACGGCTCGCCGGATCGCCGCAGGGCCGATTCCACCACCGGATGTCGGCCGCCCTCGACGACGAAGCTGAAACTGTCGTCGACGAAGGGGTGGCGCCAATCCCGCTCCACCGCCAATTCGGCATGGGAGGCGGTGACGTCGAGGCTGGCCAGGGCGTCGGCGATGGCGGCGACGGTCTCGGCCTGAGCCATGATCCGAGCGGCTAGTGCATCGAAGACCTCCGTCTCAAGAGCCAGCGCCCGGTCGGCCGCTCCCGAGATGCGGCTTTCGAGATCGTTCAGTTCCACGCTCGAGAACCGCATGGCATCCACCATGGTCTGGCGGTGGATGAAGGTCTCGCGCATCAGGCCCTTGAGGCAGTTCTCGCCGACGGCCTGCGGCACCTCGATGTAGTAGCCGAGCATGTTGTTGTGCTTGATCCGCAGGGTGCGGCAGCCGGTCTCCTCGGCATAGCGCGCCTGCAGCCCGGCGATGACCTTGCGCGAATCCTGACCGAGGAGCCGGGCCTCGTCGATCTCGGCATCGTAGCCGGCGCGCACGAAGCCGCCGTCGCGGCGGTTGAGGGGGAGGTCGTCGGCGAGCGCCGCGCGCAGATGCTCGACGAGATCGGCATCGACCGTTCCCAGCCGCTGGACGATGGCGCCGAGGGCGTCCGGCAAGGCCTTGACCTCGCCGCAACGCTGCGAGATCGCCAAGGCCGCGTCGAGGCCGTCACGGAGGGCGGCGAGATCGCGTGGGCCGCCACGTCCGAGGCCGAGCCGCGAGAGGGCGCGGGCGATGTCGGGTGCCCGCGCCAGGGCGTCGCGCAAGGTTCGACGAAGGGCGCCGTCTTCCACCAAGAACGACACTGCCTCGTGGCGGCGCATGATGGCCGAGAGGTCGGTGAGAGGGCCGGCGAGATGCTCGGCCAGCAGTCGCGCGCCGATGGCCGACACCGTGCGGTCGATGGCGTCGAGCAGGCTGCCGGTGCGCTCGCCCGAGAGGGTTCGGGTGAGTTCGAGATTGGCGCGTGTCGCCGCATCGATGGCCAGCGTCGCGCCGCTCGTCTCCCGCGTCGGCGGAGACAGAGCGGGCCGCGCGCCGATCTGTGTGCGCTCGATGTAAAGCAGGGCCGCTCCGGCGGCGGCGAGTTCGGCCCGCCCGAACTGCCCGAACCCGTCGAGGGTCGAGACGCCGAACTGTTCCTTGATCCGCCGCTCCGCCGAGGCGGGTTCGAGCTCCGCCTGCGCCAGGGGCGTGACCGGGGCTCTCACGTCGCGCCAGAGCGCGGACAGCGACGGGTCGGAATGGATCGCCTCGGATAGTACGATCTCGCGCGGATCGTGCCGGGCGATGGCAGCACCCAGCTCGCCTTCGGGAACCTCGCTCAAGGAGAACCGGCCGGTGGAGATATCGACGGCTGCGATGCCGTAGGCGTAGCCGGATTCCGAGAACTTGCGGCGGCCGAGAGCCAGGAGGATGCTGGCCCGCGACGGGTCTAGGAGACGGTCCTCGGTGATCGTGCCGGGGGTGACGAGGCGCACCACCTCGCGCCGCACCACGGATTTCGGGCCGCGCTTCTTGGCCTCCGCCGGGTCCTCGGTCTGGGCACAGACCGCGACGCGATGGCCGAGGGCGATGAGGCGGCTGAGATAATCGTCGGAGCGCTCCACCGGCACACCGCACATCGGGATATCCGCCCCGCCATGCTTGCCGCGCTTTGTCAGGACGATCCCGAGCGCGCGGGATGCGATCTCCGCATCCTCGAAGAACAACTCGTAGAAATCCCCCATCCGGTAGAACAGGAGGCAATCCGTATTGGCGGCCTTGATCTCGATATACTGCGCCATCATCGGCGTGGCGCCGGCGATGTCGAGGGGCGAGGCGCTCACGGTTTCTTCCGCCGTGGCATGGGTCTTCGGACTGGAGCGGACTGCACGCTGGGACATGCCCCATCATAGCAGAGGCGACCGGACAGGATCAGCGCTCCCTTCCGCATCATCTGGGGAGAACCGCCGAGCGACGAAAAAAGGCCGATGCGTCTCCGCACCGGCCCCTCCGACGAAAATACCGCCGCTCAGCTTAGTAGCGCGGGCCGCCCGACGTGGTGCCCTTGCGCTGCATGTAGCCCGGCTGCTGCGGGTTGCGGGAATTCGGATCACCGTGGCTGTAGGCGGCGGGGGCGCGGCGATGGCGCATGCCGTGACGATGATGGTGGTGGCGATGGCGCATGCCGCGATGGCTGGCGTAGCCCGGGTGATGACCGCGGGTGACGATTTCGGTGGTCAGTGCCTCACCGGCGATCACGGGAGCGCTCGGCATGGCCGGGGCGGCAGTGGCGGCGCCGAGGCCGAGAGCGCTGAAAAAGGTTCCTGCTGCAAGAGCAAGGGCAATCTTGGTCATCAAGTCCATCCGTTAGGATCGCGCCGCGCGCGTCGAGGCAATAAGTCGTTCGCCCGGACTCCGTTCCCATTCTTTTTTAACGCATGTTTGTCCACCAAAAAGCCGGTAAATGAGCCGGAACGAGGGGATGATTCCGGTATCCCGCACGTGATCGATGACGCCGTGCCGAATCGGGGTTGCGCATCTCACCGCTTGCCCGCACCACCCCATCCGCGATGGCGACGAATCTCTCCTTCTCTGCTGCCCTCCCGATCGATGCGGCCCTGCCGCGCCTGCTCGCGGCGCTCGAAGCAGCCCCGTCGGTGGTGCTCGTGGCACCTCCCGGAGCCGGCAAGACCACTCGCGTCCCGCTGGCGCTTCTCGATGCGCCATGGCTCGGCGCCGAGGGCCGCATCATCCTCCTCGAACCACGGCGCCTGGCTGCCCGCGGCGCGGCCGAGCGCATGGCCGCCACCCTCGGCCAGCGCGTGGGCGAGACCTTGGGGCTGCGCGTCCGCCTCGGCTCGAAGATCTCGCGGGCGACGCGGATCGAGGTGGTCACGGAGGGGGTCTTCACCCGCATGATCCTGGACGATCCGGAACTGTCCGGCATCGGCGCGGTGATCTTCGACGAGTTCCACGAGCGCTCCCTCGACGCCGATCTCGGTCTCGCCCTCGCGCTCGACGCCCAGGGTGGTCTCCGCGACGACCTCCGCATTCTCGTCATGTCCGCCACCCTGGACGGTGCCCGGGTCTCGCGCCTGATGGGCGACGCGCGCATCGTCGAATCCGAGGGGCGGGCCTTTCCGGTGGAGACACGCCATACGGAGCGCGATCCGAACCGGCGGATCGAGGATGCGATGGCCGACGCCATCCTTCGCGCCCTGCGGGCCGATCCCGGCTCGGTCCTGGCCTTCCTGCCCGGACAAGGCGAGATCCGGCGGGTTGCGACGCTCCTCGCCGAACGAGTGGACGAGAGTACCGAGATCGCGCCGCTCTACGGTGCCCTTCCCCCTGCCGAACAGGACCGCGCCGTGGCGCCCGCTCCGCCCGGAACCCGGAAAGTCGTGCTGGCGACCAGCATCGCCGAGACGTCGCTGACGATCGAGGGGGTTCGGATCGTGGTCGATTCCGGTCTGTCCCGCGCGCCGCTCTACGAGCCCGGCATCGGCCTGACCCGCCTCGTCACCGCCCGCGCCTCCCGCGCCTCGGTGGACCAGCGGCGTGGCCGCGCGGGGCGGACCGAGCCGGGCATCTGCTATCGGCTGTGGTCGGAGGCGGCGACCAGCGCCCTCGAACCCTTCACGCGACCGGAGATCCTGGCCGCCGACCTGTCCGGCCTTTTGCTCGACTGCGCCGCCTGGGGCGTCTCCGATCCCACAACCCTGTCGTTCCTCGATGCCCCGCCCGCCGCTGCTTTGGCTGAGGCGCGCTCGATGCTGCGCGACCTCGCCGCCCTCGATGCCGATGGACGCCTCACCGAGACGGGACGGGCCTTGCGTGCCATCCCGCTCCCCCCACGCCTGGCGAGAATGGTGGTCGCGGCGGCGGAATTCGGCCGGGCGCGGGAGGCTGCCGACCTCGCAGCGATCCTCGTGGAGCGCGGGCTTGGCGGCGACGATGCCGATCTCTCCGTCCGGGCCGATCGGTTCGCCCGCGACCGCGGAACCCGCGCCTCCGACATGCGGCGTCTGGCGCGCGGCTGGGCCGAGCAGGCCGCCGGATTCGCTGGCGCCGTGCCGACGGCCGATGTTTCCGGGGCCGGAGCGCTCCTCGCCCTCGCCTATCCCGACCGCGTCGCCCGCTCGCGAGGCCGCGACGGCGAGTTCGTCATGGCGAATGGCCGCGCCGGACGGCTCGATCCGGCCTCGGCGCTCGCACGCGAACCTTTCCTCGTGGTGGCCGATATCGCCGGGACGGCGGCTGCCGGACGCATCCTCGCCGCCGCCGCGATCACGCTGGAGGAGATCGAGACGCTGTTCGCAGAGCGGATCGAATCGGTCACCCAGGTCGTGTTCGATAAGGGAGCCCGGTCCCTGCGGGCACGCGCCTCCCGCCGTCTCGGCGCGGCAACCCTCGGCGAGCGGATCCTGCCGGTGAAACCGGATGCCTCCTCGGCCGCGATCCTGGCGCGGGGCATCGTCGGGCTCAGCCTCGACAGCCTGCCCTGGACGCCCGCCCTCGCGCAGTGGCGGTCCCGATTGGCGTTTCTTCGCGCTGCCGAGGGCGAGACTTGGCCCGACCTTTCGGATGAGGCATTAGGCGCGTCGGTGGAAGATTGGCTCGCGCCGGAAATCGAGGGCCGTGTGAGCCTCGATTCCATCACGGCAGACGATCTCGGCCGCGCGCTCGGCGCACTTCTACCCTGGGAGATGCGTCATCGCCTCGATACGGAGGCCCCGACCCATTTCGAGGTGCCGACGGGATCGCGCATCCCCATCGACTACGATGCCGAGGGCGGGCCGGTTCTGGCCGTCCGGGTGCAGGAATTGTTCGGCCTCGACCGCCATCCCGCCATCGCCGGCGGTCGCGTGCCGTTGGTCCTCCACCTGTTGTCTCCGGCCTCGCGTCCGATCCAGATCACCAAGGACCTGCCCGGCTTCTGGCGCGGCTCCTGGACCGCCGTGCGCGCGGAGATGCGCGGGCGCTACCCTCGCCATCCCTGGCCGGACGATCCGCTGACCGAGCCGCCGACCCGGCGGGTGAAGCCGAGGGGGACATGATGACGGGCTTTTCTCGATGACGGGCTTTCCTTGGCCTGCGGCGCATTTCGATCCGCGAGGCCGCCTGTCCCGCCGAGCCTATCACCGTCAATTGATCGGCACGCTGCTGCTTGTCGTCGTGTCGGGAAGCATTGCCATCCTGGTCGCGTCGATGGATGCGCGGTCCGCGGCGCTGATCGTGGTGGCAGCAGGCACCATCGGGGCCGGGGCTTTCGTGACGGTCGCCACGGTTCGGCGTCTGCACGACCGGGGGCGGACCGGATGGTGGCTGCTCCCCAACGCCTTCGTGACCGTCGCGGGCTTTGCCCCGATCGAGACTCTCGCCGACGCCTATCCGGTGGCGGTGATCGTCGCCACCCTGGCGATGACCGGGTTCAATCTCTGGTTCCTCATTGAGACCGTGGGGCTGGCGGGCATGGCGGGCTCGAACCGCTACGGGCTCGAGCCGGAGCACTGAGCCGCGTCAGTGCTCCCGCGCACGGTCCACCACCGCGCGCGCCGCCTCGAAGGCCTCGTCCGCATCGAGATCGGTGGTGTCGAGAAGAACGGCGTCGGGAGCGGCCTTTAGAGGGGCTGTCGAGCGTTGCGCGTCGCGTGCATCGCGGGCGACGATGTCGGACAGGATCGCCCCGAGGCTCGCCGGCTCTCCCCGTCGAAGGAGTTCCAGATGCCTACGCCGGGCGCGCTCCTCGGCGGCGGCGGTGATGAACAGTTTCACCTGCGCCTGCGGGCAGACCACGGTGCCGATATCTCGCCCGTCGAGGACGGCGCCGCTGGCGCCGCCGGCAAAGCGCTGCTGCCAGGCGAGCAAAGCCGCGCGCACGGCCGGGATCAACGAGATGCGGGAGGCCGCGTCTCCCATTGCCCGCTCCCGGAGGCGCGGATCCGCGAGGCGGTCGGCGATCAGCGTCGCGGCGGCCCGAGCCGCAGCGGCATGGTCGTCGAGGTTGCGCCCGGCATCGATTACGCTGAGGGCCACGGCCCGGTAGAGCAGACCCGTATCGAGATGGGGCAGGCCGTAATGCGCGGCGAGGCGCTTGGCCAGGGTTCCCTTGCCCGAGGCGGCGGGTCCATCGATCGCGATGACCATTGGCATGGGACCTACTCCGCGATGCGGCCGCCGAGCGCCCGCATCGTCGGCAGGAAGCTCGGGAAACTGGTGGCGATCATGGCACCGTCATCGACGGTCACGGGTTGCTTCGTCGCGAGGCCCATCACCAGGAAGGCCATGGCGATGCGGTGGTCGAGATGGGTGGCGACGGTGCCGCCGCCGCGCGCAGCGGAGCCGTCGCCCTCGACGATGAGATCCTCACCCTCGATCCGGTAGGTCACGCCGTTCTCGCGCAAACCATCCGCCACGGCGGCGAGGCGGTCGGATTCCTTCACCGTCAGCTCGTGCAGCCCGTTCATCCGGGTGACGCCCTCGGCGAAGGCGGCGGCGACGGCGAGAGCGGGATATTCGTCGATCATCGCCGGGGCCCGCTCGGCCGGCACGTCGACGCCCTTGAGCCGGCTGGCGCGGACATGGAGATCGGCCACGGTCTCGCCGCCCTCGTCGCGCTCGTTACGGCGCTCGATATCGGCGCCCATCTCCAGCAGCGTCGTGATGAGGCCGATGCGCAGGGGGTTCATCATCACGCCCTCGATCGTCACGTCCGAGCCGGGGACGATGAGCGCCGCCACCAGCGGGAAGGCCGCGGAGGACGGATCGGCCGGCACGATCACGTCGGTGCCGCGCAGGATCGGCTGGCCCGTGAGGGCGATGGAGCGGCCGTGGCCGCCCGGGCCGTGCGGACTCACCGCGACCTCGCCGCCGAACAGGCGAAGCATGCGCTCGCTATGGTCCCTGGTCGCCGCTGCCTCGATCACCGTCGTGGTTCCGGGCGCGTTCAGGCCGGCGAGGAGCACCGCCGATTTGATCTGCGCCGAGGCGACGGGGGTCTCGTAGGTGATCGGAATGGCTTCCTTCGGCCCGCGAAGGGTCAACGGCACGCGGCCGCCCTCCTCCTCGCTCAGCACCTGGGTGCCCATGCGGATCAGCGGATCGAGGATGCGGCGCATGGGGCGCTTGCGCAGGGATGCGTCGCCGTCGAAGGTCGCGGTGACGTCCTGCCCGCCGACGACGCCCATCATCAGGCGCGAGCCTGTGCCGGCATTGCCGAAGTCGAGCACGCCGGCCGGGTCCGTCATCCCGCCGATGCCGACGCCGCGCACCGCCCAGCTGCCCTGCCCGAGGCGATCGATGCCCGCACCGAGGGCTCTGGCGGCGTCGGCCGTGCGCAGCACGTCGTCACCTTCGAGCAATCCCTCGATACGGGTCTCGCCGATGCTGAGGAGGCCAAGGATCATCGCCCGGTGGGAGATCGACTTGTCCCCCGGAGGCCGCAGCGCGCCGCGCAAGGGCGCGCCGGCGGAAGCGGTCAGGGGCTGCGGTTCGGAGTGATGCGACACGGGATCGACAACTTTTCGGCTTCTGGCGCGGTCGCGCCGTCAGGGGCCGGCCATGCAGCCGGCGAACATCGTAGCGCCGGTTACCACGCAGGCGGGGCGGCGTCATCCGACCCGGAGAGGCCTCCGGGCGGTTAAATCCGGATAAACCGGAGGCCCAGGTAGCCGGGGTGTCCTGACGAGAGTATTTGACAGGACGGTTTCACCCGACTAACGGGGCGCCTCTCCCAAAACCCTATCAGAGGTTCGCCCGTGGCCAGACCGGAACTCGGCTTGAAGCGTCAATGCATGAGCTGCGGCGCGAAATTCTACGATCTCGACAAAGATCCGGCGACCTGCCCGAAATGCGGGACCATCTATCAGGCCGCCGCCACGTCGCGCATGGCCGCTCCCGCGCTCGCCTCCCGCTCCGCAGCCGTGCCGGCTGACGACGACGAGGATACGGATGCCGAGAAGGGCGGTCCCGAGATCGTCTCCCTCGACGAGGTCGAGGCCGCTGAGGACGAGGCGGATACCACGACCGGCGACGACGATGCCGATTCCACAGATGCCGACGACACCTTCCTCGAGGAGGAAGATACCGGCGACGACGACGTGGCCGACCTCATCGACGGCGATATCGAGAACGACGAGGAAAGCTGAGGCCCGACCTCGGCACCCTTTGCGTCCCCGAGAGCGATCGCAGCAAAATCCTATGCCGCGTAAAATTCTCGGCGGTGAATGCGAATAGGGGCTTGAGTCCGGGCAAGCGCCCGAATATAGAACCGCCTCCGCCGGACGCCGCAAGGCAGGTTGGCGGAACGACCACCGCGAGACATGTTGCGGTGGTCCCAGAAGTGGGGCCTTAGCTCAGCTGGGAGAGCGCTTCCATGGCATGGAAGAGGTCATCGGTTCGATCCCGTTAGGCTCCACCATTTCTTTTCGTCCGAGTCATCGATGTGGTCGCGAGATGCGGCCTTCGACGAGCCGGGAAAACAGCAGATCTCGGTGATGTTCGCCGATGATGACGACGATCGTGAAACGATGTCACGATTGTTTCGGAATGTGGGGCCTTAGCTCAGCTGGGAGAGCGCTTCCATGGCATGGAAGAGGTCATCGGTTCGATCCCGTTAGGCTCCACCATTCGCTTTCTTCGATAGCCCGGCCTCATGCGCCGCGAGCGGACGAAGTACGACATCCCTCAAGCTCATCTGGGATATCGGCATACCGGCCGCGCCGTGTAGGACGACGCGCCCGGCAGGGAAGATACGTCCGTTCAGACGATGTGGAAATCGAGATTGGTGAGCGTGATCGGCTGATCGAGGACGGCGAAGGTCACCGCCAGGGCGCTGCCGCTGCCATCCTTGTCGTAGGACACGGTCCCGGTGGTCCGGTCGTAGAGGATGCGGTCGTCGGCATTCACCGCGCCGGTGGACAGGTCCTTGAACGCGGCGGCGGCCAATGTCCCGATCGGCAGTGCCGGCACGATCGTCCGCGCGATCTCGATCGTATCGGCGGATGCGAAATCCGTGATGTGGTCGAGATTGGCCGCGGTGAAGGCGGTGCTGAAACGGAACGTGTCGCTTCCCGCCCCTCCGGTCAGGATATCTTTACCCAGCATTCCGTCGAGGCGGTCGCCGCCGGCATTGCCCACGAGCGTGTTCGCCACCTTGCTACCGGTCATCGTGTCGGCGAATAACGATCCGGAAACCGATTCGATCGAGATCAGGCTATCGCTGCCGCCATAGGTGTCGGTGGCCGTGCCGGCACCGAGATCCACGACCGCGCCGTGGGTCGCCCCGGCGAGATCGTCGTTCCGGAAATCGATCGTGTCCAGCCCGGCTCCGCCATCCAGGACGTCGTCGCCGCCTTGCGCCGTGAAGCGGTTCGCCAGTCCGTCGCCGGTCAGACGGTCGGCGGAAGCCGTGCCCGCGACTGCCTCGATCCCCGATAGCGTATCGGTATTGCCGAAACCGTCCGTCGCCGTGCCGGTGGCGAGGTTCACGACGACGCCCCGGGTGCCGCCATTATCCACATCCCGGTCGTAGCGGATCTCGTCGAACCCCCTACCGCCGGCGATCGTGTCGTTACCCCCAAGTCCGTAGAAGCCTTCGTAGGCGGCACTCGCCGTATTGCCGCCCGTCAGCATGTCCGCGAACTGCGTGCCTCGCACGGCCTCGATGCTGATGAGCGTATCGCGATAGCCGAACCCATCCGTCGCGATGCCCTTGGCGAGATCGACCGTGACGCCCTGGGCTCCGCCGAAACTCGCATCCCTGTCGTAGCGGACCGCGTCGTTGCCGCCGCCGCCGTCGAGCGTGTCGCCGCCGCCGAGGCCGATCAGGCTATCGAAGCTCCGGTCGTTCGAATCGTTACCGTGCAGGGAGTCGGCGTATTGCGTGCCGCGTACGCCTTCGATGTTGCGGAGCGTGTCGGTCGCTCCGAACCCGTCGGTGGCTCTTCCCGCGGCGAGGTCTACGATGACCCCACGCGTGCCACCGAAATTGACGTCCTTGTCGTAGCGTACCTCGTCGTAGCCCGAACCGCCATCGATGACGTCATTCCCGTCGAGACCGAGGAAAAAGTTGTTCGGACCGACGGGATCGGTGTCCCCTCCCGAAAGCCGGTCGGCAAAGGCGGTGCCCCGCACCGATTCGATGTTGCGCAGCGTATCGACGGTTCCGAACCCGTCGATGGCCTTGCCTGTCGTGAGGTTGACGGTGACGCCCTTCTTGCCGCCGAACCCTGCATCCCGATCGTAGCGGGCTTCGTCGAAGCCGCTGCCGCCATCGATGACGTCCGTGCCGGCGAGCCCGTAGAAATACTCTCCCGCGCTGTCCAGGGCTTTATTGCCTCCCGTGAACCGGTCGGCGAGCCGCGATCCCATCGTCGCCTCGATGCCGATCAGCGTATCGGTATTGCCGAACCCGTCGGTGGCCTTGCCGGTGGCGAAATTGACGATGACGCCCTTGATGCCCTTGGCCTCGTAATCATCCATGTAATTGGCGATGTCGAAACCCGCCCCACCGTCGATCACGTCGTTCCCGTCCCGACCCGAGATGATATCATCGCCGGATAGACCGTTGATCGTGTCACTTCGCCCGAGCAGGTTAACGTAGACGTCGGAATTTTGAGTCAGGTTCACCACCGCCATTTGAGTCTCTCTGGTTTGATAAAACTTTGAGTTATAAATTCGTGTCACTATGCGGATATAAACTGTTGTCGAACGATGAGATCAAATCCACTTAAATAAAACGTGGATCGTCGCCTCTGGCGATTTCTGTCGATCGGTGGTGTTCGCAGGTCACGGGTCTCACGCTCATCGGCGCGGGCGGCATGTGACGATCCCACACCAAGGCGCTTCCCGCCCCGAGCAGCCGGCCCTCCCTTCCATCCCGCCAAGGATGCCGAGACGCTGATGAGTTCCTGCGCGCCCGCTTTCCCAGCGGGGACAGGTGCCCGATCATGGCGTGTGTCGGTTTCGGCTGCATGATAGGTCGAAGCCATGACCCTTCCCGCCGGACCGCATGCCCCCCTCGCCTCCTGCTCTACGGAAACGGCCCAGGCGCTGATCGAGACCCTGAGCGCGCGGCTCCTCGGCGGCGACAGTGCGACATCCGTGCTGGAAGGCTGGTGCCGGGAGCGTCGGCTCGCCTCTAGCGCCAATCTGGTGGCGACGCGGGTCGTGGGTCCCGAACGACAGCCGAGCCCTGTGCAGGGTCAAAGGCTCGACCTCTCCGACGGGGAAGTGGTCCGGTACCGGCACGTTCGGCTGAGCTGGGGAGGCCATGTCCTCTCCCAGGCCGAGAACTGGTACGTCCCGGCTCGTCTGACGAGAGAGATGAACCTGCTCCTCGACGAGACCGAGATTCCCTTCGGCCGGGTGGTCCACACCCTGTTCCCCAGACGGCGAAACCTGCGACTGCTTCGTTTATGGCCCCAGGATGCAGGTGTTCCCGGCCCGTCCGACCAGGTCTTCGCCATCGAGGCGATCCTGTCGGATCGATCCGGACGCCCGATCTGCGAAGTCAGCGAGACCTATACGGGCGCCATTCTCGTGAGAGGCGACGATTGACCACCCTGCTCACTCGTCGAGGCGGGATTCCGGGCCGAGCTTCGACAGTTTTAGCAGGTTCTGGCCGTAGGCGGTCTTGGCGAAGAGTTCGCCGCGCGCGATCAGTTGCGCCTTGTCGATGAAGCCCTGGAGATAGGCGATCTCCTCCAGGCACGCGACCTGCAGGCCCTGCCGGTTCTGCAGCGTGCGCACGAACTCGCCCGCTTCCAGCAGGCTGTCATGCGTCCCCGTATCGAGCCAGGCATAGCCGCGCGACATGCGCTGCACATGGAGTTCGCCGAGATCAAGATAGGCCTGGTTAACGGATGTGATCTCCAATTCGCCGCGCGCCGAGGGCTTCACTGCGGCGGCGATGTCGAGCACGCGGTTGTCGTAGAAGTAGAGGCCGGTCACCGCCCAGGGGCTTTCCGGCACCGATGGCTTCTCCACGATGCGCAGCGGCCGCCCCTCGCGGTCGAGGGTGACCACGCCGTAAGCTTCCGGGTGATCCACGTGATAGGCGAAGATCGTCGCGCCGGTCTCGCGTTCGCGCGCCTGTTTCAGCATGGCGCTCATGCCCGAGCCGAAGAAGAGATTATCCCCCAGAACGAGGGCGACATCGTCCGAGCCGACAAAGTCGCGACCGATGGTGAAGGCCTGGGCGAGGCCTTCCGGACGGGGCTGGACCGCGTAGCTGAAGGAGATACCGAACTGTTCGCCGGTGCCGAACAGGCGTTCGTAATTGCCGAGATGCTCGGGGCTCGAAATGATGAGGATCTCGCGGATGCCGGCGAGCATCAGCACCGAGACCGGATAATAGATCATCGGCTTATCGTAGACGGGCAGAAGCTGCTTGTTGATCGACAAGGTCGCCGGATGGAGCCGCGTGCCGGACCCGCCGGCGAGAACGATACCCTTCATGATCTGGTCTCTGCTAAGTGAGGCGCGGGGCCGATCAGCCGGTCGAGAATGTCGTCCAGGGCGGCCTGCCAAGGGCGCGGAGTCAGCCCGTAGGCTTTCGTCAGGCTCTCCGTCGATAGTTCCGAATTGGCGGGCCGGCGCGCCGGCGTCGGATAGGCGCTCGTGGGGATGCCGTTGACCGGAACGTTCCGGCCCCCGCGCGCGACCGAACCGGCGACGATGGCCTGCGCGAAACCGTGCCAGGTGGTGGCACCTGCATTGACGAAGTGGTGCGTGCCCGTGGGCGCGTCGCTGTCGGCGGCGAGACGCAGGGCGATATCCGCGAGGGCGGCGGCGAGATCGGCGGCGGAGGTCGGGCAGCCGCGCTGGTCGTTCACGACGTTCAGCGCATCCCGCTCGGCGGCGAGCCGCAGCATCGTCTTCACGAAGTTGCCCCGGTGCGGGCTCACGACCCAGGCCGTGCGCAGGATTGCGTGACGCGGATTGGCGGTGCGGACCGCCATCTCCCCAGCGGCCTTGCTGGCGCCGTAGACGCTCGTCGGGCCGATCGGCGCGTCGGACGTGTAGGCGCCCGAACCGGTGCCGTCGAAGACGTAATCGGTGGAGACATGGACGAGGGGGATGCCCCGCCGCGCCGTCTCGGCCGCCAAGATGGCGGGAGCCAGGGCGTTGAGGCGCCAGGCCTCCACCACCTCCGACTCGGCCTTGTCCACGGCGGTGTAGGCGGCGGCGTTCACCACCGCCCCGATCGTGCGCTCGGTAAAGACCCGCGCCACGGCCGCAGCGTCCGTGATGTCGAGTTCGGTACGGGTCGGGGCGACGAGGGTCACGCCCGCGCCCCAATGCCGGGAGGCCTGCAGTTCGGTGCCGACCTGGCCCGCCCCGCCGAGGATCAGAATATTCATCTCAGGCCATCGCGGCAGGTGTGCCGAGGCCGAGGCGCTCGCCGGTATAGCGGCCCTCGCGGATCGGACGCCACCAGGCTTCGTTGTCGAGATACCAGCGTACGGTGTCCTCGAGCGCGTCCTCGAAGGATTTGGTGGGGGTCCAGCCGATTTCCCGCTCGGCCTTGCCGGGGTCGATGGCGTAGCGCCGGTCATGGCCCGGACGGTCGGCGACGAACGAGATCAGGCGCTCATGCGGGCCATGCTCCGGCCGTAGTCGGTCGAAGGCGGCGCAGAGAGCCTTCACCACCGCAAGGTTGTTGCGCACCGACCGGCCACCGAGAAGGTAGGTCTCCCCCAGCGACCCACGTTCCAGCACCGCGACGAGGCCGCGAGCGTGATCCTCCACGTGGATCCAGTCGCGCTCGTTGAGCCCGTCGCCATAGACCGGTAGCGGACGGCCTTCGAGGGCGTTGAGGATCATCAGGGGGATCAGCTTCTCCGGGAAATGCCGGGGGCCGTAATTGTTCGAGCAGTTCGTGATCAGAACCGGCAGGCCGTAGGTCTCCCCCCAGGCCCGCGCCAGATGGTCGGAGGCGGCCTTGGAAGCCGAATAGGGTGAGCGCGGGTCGTAGCGGCTGTCCTCGGTGAAGAACCCGTCCGGCGGGAGCGAGCCGTAGACCTCGTCGGTGGAGACGTGGAGGAAACGGAATCCCGCCCTCGCCTCGCCGTAGAGGCTTTCCCAATAGGTGCGGGCGCCATCGAGCATCACCTGCGTGCCCACGACATTGGTGCGGATGAAAGCGCCCGGATCGGTGATCGAGCGGTCCACATGGCTCTCGGCGGCGAGATGCATCACCGCGTCGGGCCGGAACTCGGCGTAGAGGGCATGGACGGCGGCGGGATCGCAGATGTCTCCCGTGACGAGCCGGTGACGCGGATTGCCGTCGAGGGACGCCAGCGAGATCGGGTTGGCCGCGTAGGTCAGTGCGTCGAGGGTCGCGACCTCACGGCCGAGATCCTCGACGAGGTGCAGGACCAGCGCCGATCCGATGAAGCCGCATCCGCCCGTGACCAAGATGCGTTGGGGTTTGGCCATGTCGACAAATCCTGGTGGTCGCGCATCAGCGGGCTCGTATCCTGTCGCTGAAGCTGCGGTCGCTGAAATTGTGGAAGGACCGCCGATCAGAAGACCGTGCCCAATTGGGCGAGGGACGGCGCCACCCGGTCCTTGTCGGACAGGATTGCTGCTTCCGCGCTGACCGGCCAGGAGATCGCCAGATCCGGATCGTTCCAGGCGAGATTCCGGTCATGCACCCGGCTGTAATAGGACGACACCTTGTAGGCGACCATGGTGTCGGGTTCGAGAGTGCAGAACCCGTGGGCGAACCCGACGGGAACGTAAAGCTGCTCCCCCTCGGCCGCGTCGAGCCGGACGGCGACATGCCGGCCATAGGTCTCGGACCCATGCCTCAGATCGACGGCGACATCGAGGATGGACCCGGAAAGCACGCGGACGAGCTTGGCCTGCCCTGCGGGTTCGAGCTGGAAATGCAGGCCGCGCACGGTTCCGGTCTGCGCCGAGAAGGATTGGTTGTCCTGCACGAAGGCGACGTCGATGCCGGCCTCGGCCAGGATGTCCGCCCGGAAGGTCTCCGAAAACCAGCCCCTGTCATCGCCGAAACGATTGGGCACGACCCGTTTCACCGCAGGAATTTCTGTCTCAATCACACGCATCGCTGGATACAACCCTCGCCAGACAGTGCCTGTAGGCGCGTGGACGGCTTTCCTGTCAAGGGATGCCCCAGCCCTCGATCGACTTGCTCCCCCCGTACCGGAGGGGTAACTCCCGCCTCCTTCAGAGCCGGGCCGATCCGACGGCCGCCGTGACCATTCGAGAGCAGAAAGGATCATCATGACGTCGAGGCAAGTCACCTCACGGCCCACCGTTGCGCTTTTGATGGCGCTGGCCATGACCGGGGCGGCCTTCGCCCAGAAGGGCATCGACCCGAGCGGGGTGTGGTTGACGGAGAACGGTGATTCGAAAGTGCGGATCGCACGTTGCGGAAGCGGCTATTGCGGCACGCTCGTCAGCGTTCCCGGTCCGGGGCTGGACTCCAAGAACCCCGATGCGTCGCTGAAGTCGCGCAACCTCATCGGGATTCAGATCATGAATGCGGGCACCCCGTCGGGGGACGGCTATGACGGCTCGCTCTACAACCCCAATGACGGCAAGACCTATTCGGGAAGTCTCACGGTGAAGGGGCCGAACGTCGTCGAGGTCGCCGGCTGCGTAATGAGCGTGTTCTGCAAGCGGCAGACCTGGAAACGCGTCAACTGACCGACAGCGCTTCGCGGATTGCGTCGATGGCGGCCTGGGCGCCCGATCCTTCCGGTCCGCCGGCCTGTGCCATGTCGCGGCGACCGCCGCCGCCCTTGCCGCCGAGATGCCCGGCGCCCGCCCTGACGAGGGCGACCGCGTCGTAGCGGTCGGTGAGATCCGCGGTCACCCCGACCACGAGACCGGCTTTTCCATCGGCCGACAGCCCGACCAGAGCGACGATCCCGGAGCCGATACGGCTCTTGCCGGCATCCACCAGGCTCTTGAGGTCGCGGGTCTCCACGCCTTCCACGACCTTGGCCATCACCTTGATTCCGGCGATCTCGGTGACGCCGTCATCGCCCCCCGACGTGCCGCCCATCGCCAGCTTCTTCTTGGCTTCGGACAATTCGCGTTCCAGGCGACGGCGATCCTCGATGAGGGCGCTCAGTCGCTCGGGCACGTCGGCGCTCTGGGACTTCAGCAGGCCTGCGATCTGGCTCAGGGTGCGGCTTTCCTCGGCGCAGTGACGCCGGGCCGTCCCCGCCGTCAGGGCTTCGATCCGGCGTACGCCGGCACCGACCGCGCTCTCGCCGAGCACGGTGATCTGGCCGATCTCGCCCGTACGGGCCGCATGGGTGCCGCCGCAAAGCTCGATGGAGAAGGCCGGGAGCCGGCCCTCCTCGGCGAGTTCACCCTGGTTGTCGACCGAACGCCCCATGGAGACGACGCGAACCTCGTCGCCGTATTTCTCGCCGAACAGCGCGCGGGCGCCGGAGGCGACGGCCTCGTCCTGGGCCATGAGCTTGGTCACCACCGGCGTGTTCTGCAGCAGCACGGCGTTGGCGATGTCCTCGACGGCGCGAAGTTCGGCCTCGTCCAGCGGTTTGGGGTGGCTGAAATCGAAGCGCAGCCGCTCGGGGGAGACGAGGGAGCCCTTCTGGGCCACGTGGTCGCCGAGTACCTGACGCAACGCCTCATGCAACAGATGCGTCGCCGAATGGTTGGCCCGGATGGCCGAGCGTCGGGCATGATCGACGGCAAGCTCGACCGGCTGACCCATGGTGAGCCGACCTTCGTCCACGGTGACGTGGTGGACGAAAAGATCGCCGAGCTTTTTCTCCGTGGCGGTGACGCGCGCCTTGAGGCCGGTGGCAGAGAGTAGGCCGGTATCGCCGACCTGACCGCCGGATTCGGCGTAGAAGGGTGTCTGGTTGACGAGGACGAGGCCGGTCTCGCCCGCCGACAGGCCGTCGACCTCCCTGCCTTCACGCAGGATCGCGGTGATGATGCCTTCGGCGCTCTCGGTCTCGTAGCCGAGGAACTCGCTGGCGCCGACGCGCTCCTTGATGCCGTACCAGACCGTCTCGGTGGCGGATTCCCCGGAGCCGGTCCAGGCTGCTCTCGCCGCTTGGCGCTGGCGCTCCATCGCCTGGCCGAACGCCTCCGTGTCCACGCCGATGCCGCGCGCCTTCAACGCGTCCTGCGTCAGGTCGAGGGGGAAACCGTAGGTATCGTAGAGGGTGAAGGCGGTCTCACCGGACAGGTTCTGGCCCTGAACCAGCGAACGGCTTTCCGAATCGAGGATGGCGAGGCCACGCTCGAGGGTACGGCGGAAGCGGGTCTCCTCAAGGCGGAGGGTTTCCGAGATCAAGCTCTCGGCGCGGGTGAGTTCGGGATAGGCCTGACCCATCTCGCGGACTAGGGTGGGGACCAGGCGGAACATCACTGGCTCGCGGGAGCCGAGGAGTTCGAGGTGGCGCATGGCCCGGCGCATGATGCGGCGCAGGACGTAGCCGCGGCCCTCGTTCGACGGCAGCACACCGTCGGCGATGAGGAACGAGACCGAGCGCAGGTGATCGGCGATGACGCGGTAGGACGCGACGTTTCCTGTCTCGGGGGGACGGCCGACGGCATGGCTCACCGAATCGATCAGTGCCTTGAACAGGTCGGTGTCGTAATTGCTGGTCACGCCCTGGAGGATTGCCGCCATGCGCTCCAGCCCCATGCCGGTATCGATGGAAGGGCGCGGCAGAGCGAGGCGGTTGCCCGGCTCGATCTGCTCGTACTGCATGAAGACGAGGTTCCAGAATTCGAGGAACCGGTCGCCATCCTCGTCCGGCGAACCGGGAGGACCACCCTGCAATCCGGGGCCCTGATCGATGAAGATCTCCGAACAGGGACCGCATGGGCCGGTATCGCCCATCTGCCAGAAATTGTCCGAGGTGCCGATGCGGATGATCCGGTCGTCGGAGAAGCCGGCGATCTTGCGCCAGAGCCCGGCCGCGTCTTCGTCATCCGCGTAGACGGTGACGAGGAGCCGGTCCTTCGACAGGCCGAATTCCTTCGTGATCAGGCTCCAGGCCAGTTCGATCGCCTGCGGCTTGAAATAATCGCCGAAGGAGAAATTGCCGAGCATCTCGAAGAAGGTGTGGTGGCGCGCGGTATAGCCGACATTGTCGAGGTCGTTGTGCTTGCCGCCGGCACGGACGCATTTCTGCGCCGTGGTGGCACGGTTGTAAGGCCGCTTCTCGACGCCGGTGAAGACGTTCTTGAACTGCACCATCCCCGCATTGGTGAACATCAAGGTCGGGTCGTTACGGGGAACGAGGGACGACGACGGCACCACGGCGTGGTCCGCCTTGGCGAAATAGTCGAGAAAGGCCGACCGGATCTCGTTGACGCCGCTCATCGTGAAATGACTCTGTCGTGCGCTTGGGGCGGTCGAGACGACAACCCGAGGCTTCTTCGTGGCTTGCGCCCTCATAAGGAGGCCGGACCGTCGAGTCACGCCCGCTCCGCGATCGTGCGTTCCTGTTTCTTAACGCTGCACCCTTCGAACGCTCGACGGCGCTCGTCTCTGGACTTGGCGATCGACCAAAGAGCGAGCATCGGGCCGATGCGCACCGATAGAATAGTCCGAACATGAAAGAGGCCGCCGCGATGGTCCGCGACGGCCTCTTTCATGACTTACGAGGCGATCAGGCCTCGCCTTCGTCCAGATCGTCCGCCGTGGGCTTGGCGGTCTCGAGGATCTTGTCGGCCAGCAATCCCGAATTCTGCCGGATCGCCGCTTCGATCTTGTTGGCGATGTCCGGATTGTCGCGCAGGAACCCCTTCGAGTTCTCGCGGCCCTGGCCGAGGCGCTGGCTCGCATAGGAGAACCAGGCGCCGGACTTCTCCACGATCCCAGCCTTCACCCCGAGGTCGATCAACTCACCGACCTTCGAGACGCCCTCGCCGAACATGATGTCGAACTCGACCTGCTTGAAGGGCGGCGCGACCTTGTTCTTGACGACCTTGACGCGGACCTGGTTGCCGATGGCCTCGTCACGATCCTTGAGGGTCGAGATACGGCGGATGTCGAGACGCACCGACGCGTAGAACTTCAGTGCATTGCCGCCGGTGGTCGTCTCCGGGCTGCCATACATGACGCCGATCTTCATCCGGATCTGGTTGATGAAGATGACCATGCATTTCGAGCGCGAAATCGAGCCCGTGAGCTTGCGCAGGGCCTGGCTCATCAGGCGGGCCTGAAGGCCGGGCTGGCTGTCGCCCATCTCGCCCTCGATCTCGGCGCGGGGCGTGAGCGCCGCCACCGAATCGACTACGAGCACGTCGATAGCGCCCGAGCGCACCAGGGTGTCGGTGATTTCCAGGGCCTGCTCGCCGGTATCGGGCTGCGATATCAGGAGATCGTCGAGCTGCACGCCGAGCTTGCGCGCATAGACCGGATCGAGAGCGTGCTCCGCATCCACGAAGGCGCAGACGCCGCCCTTCTTCTGGGCCTCGGCGATGGTGTGAAGGGCAAGGGTGGTCTTGCCTGATGATTCGGGGCCGTAGATCTCGATCACCCGGCCACGCGGCAAGCCGCCGACGCCGAGCGCGATGTCGAGGCCGAGCGAACCGGTGGAGACGGTCTCGACCTCCGCCACCTTATCGTTCTTGCCGAGTCGCATGATCGAGCCCTTGCCGAAAGCACGCTCGATCTGGGACAGCGCGGCATCAATCGCCTTCGCCTTGTCCTTGTCCACCATCGGGGAATCCACAACTTTCAGCGCGGGCTGAGCCATTCGTCGGCATCCTTATGCATGGGGAGAGCTCAAGGCTCAATGTGCCTCGGATGCGAATGATGTACTTGTTTTGTTCTCTTTTTGCAAGATGCCGGGTGCCGATTTCGCATCATTCGGCGGGAGAACGTCGCCCTAACGGGCGATCGTCTCCTTCACCGTTTCCACGAGCTGCTTGAGGCTGAAGGGCTTGGGCAGGAAGTTGAAATCCTCGCCGTCGGGCAGGTTCTTGCGGAACGCGTCCTCGGCATAGCCGGATACGAAAATGACCTTCAGATCAGGACGGTGCTTGCGCAGTTCGCGTAGCAGCGTCGGGCCGTCCATCTCCGGCATCACCACGTCGGAGACGACGAGGTCGATGGTTTGGTCGACATCGCTGATGAGGGCCAGGGCGTCGAGGCCCGAGGCCGCTTCCAGCACCGTGTAGCCCCGTGCCGACAGGGCCCGGCTGTTGACCGCGCGGACCGGGTCCTCGTCTTCCACCAGCAGGATCACGCCCTGCCCGGTATGATCGGGCGAGGGTTTGCGCGGGGCGGATTGTCCGCCACTGCCGGGCTTTTCGAGGTCACGCGCTCCTCTGAGCCGGCTGGCGGCGATCTCCGCGTTGCTCTGCGGGGCAACGGCGACGGCGATTTCCGGAACGGGCTCGGCCGCAGGCTCGTGACGCGGCAGGTAGATCCGGAAGGCGGTGCCGCTGCCAACGGTCGATTGCACGTCGATGGTGCCGCCGCTCTGCTTGATGATGCCGAAGACGGTGGACAGGCCGAGGCCGGTCCCCTTGCCGATATCCTTCGTGGTGAAGAAGGGCTCGAAGATCTTCTCCATCACGTCGGGCGGGATGCCCTCGCCGGTATCGAGCACCTCGATCAGGACATGATCGCCCGCCGGTGCGCCGGGTTGGCGCTCGTTGGTCTCTTGGCCTTCGAGGATGTTGGCGGTGCGGATGAGCAGCTGGCCGCCATTCGGCATCGCGTCGCGGGCATTCACCGCGAGATTGACGATGACCTGCTCGAACTGGTTCACGTCGGCCTTGATCGGCCAGATGTCGCGCCCGTGCTTCAGGTCGAGATCGACACGCTCGCCGAGGAGGCGCTTGAGCAGCAGCATCAGGTCGGACAGGGCTTCGCCGACATTCATCACTTCCGGGCGTAGGGTCTGACGCCGCGAGAAGGCCAGCAGCTGCCGCACCAGGCTCGCGGCCCGGTTGGCGTTCTGCTTGATCTGCATGATGTCCTGGAAGGCCGGATCGGTCGGCCTGTGGCTGGCCAGCAGAAGGTCGGAATAGCCGATGATGGCCTGGAGGACGTTGTTGAAGTCGTGCGCGATGCCGCCGGCGAGCTGGCCCACCGTGTCCATCTTCTGGGTCTGGGCGATCTGCTGTTCGAGCTGGCGCTGCGCCGTGGTGTCGAGGGCATAGAGGATCACGCGCTCGCGGTCGGCCGGCGTGGCCGCATCCGCTGCTGCCGAGGTGTCGCCGCCGGCAGGGCTGAGCCAGACCCGCGCGGAACGGTTTCCCGGTCCCGCCAGCGCCACCTCGATCGGTTGCACCTCCACGGTCCCGTCGGCGGCCTTCACCAGGGCGCCCTCGAGGACGGCCCTGTCGCGGTCGAGCAGGGCTTCCCACATCGTCGACTCGGTGCCGAGCTCGCCACGCCCATCCGGCACGGCCTGGCGTGGGGTGCCGCCGAACAACCGGGCGAAGGACGCGTTGGCGCGGGCGATGCGCCCGGTCCGGTCGAGGGTCGCGATCGCGATGGGGCTGTTGTTGAGGAAGCGGGCGAGCCGCACCTCGGCGGCGCGTTGCGGCTCGTCGCTCTCGGCCCCGGCCGAGCGGTTGAGCACGAAGGTGCGCGACGGCCCCGGCTTGCCGTCCTGGCCGAAGGCGACGCGATGGTAGAGCCGGGTCGGCAACGGCTGGCCGTTGCGGCGCCGCAGGTCGAGGTCGAACCGGTCGGTGCGCACCTCGCCGGGCAATCCCTCGGTGGCGGTGAGCACGTCGGCGCTGGGTGCGATATCAGGCAAGCGCAGGCCGCCGGACCCCACGGTCGCGAGGTCGTAGCCGAGCCAGAAGGCCAGCGTCGCGTTCATGTAGACGATGGAGCCTGCCGGATCGATGGACAGGAAGCCGGCCGGCGCATGGTCCAGATAATCGATCGCGTGTTGAAGCTCCTGGAAGACGTTCTCCTGGCGCTCGCGCTCGTGCGTGATGTCGGTGACTGTCCATAGGGTCGCCGGGAGTCTCGGCCTCTCCACCGCGCGCACGGCGATGCGGAACCAGGCGAAGGCGCGCTCGGTCTCGCCCTGAGGCGGGGGCGCCATGCGGATTTCCTCCACGTGGCCGCGCCCGTCATGGGCTGCCTGGGCGAGGCGGTAGACCGCCTCCGACACGTCGGGCGAGCCGACGAAGACGCGTTCCACCGGCCTCAGGTTGGAGAAGGTCTCCCCGCCGGAAATACGGAGATAGGCTTCGTTGGCGTAGATGAGGCGCCCGCCATCCTCCACCACGATGGCGCCTTCGGGCGATGCGTCGACGATGGCTTTGGTGATGTCGTCGCGCCCGGTCTGTCCCGAGAGCTGGAGCGCGCCGATCGCCAGGGCGAACAGGCAGAACACGCCCGCCATGGCCAGCAGCGCGAGGAGGCCGAGGATCAGCGGCTGCGCCTGTTCGTTCGCGACGAAGGACAAGCCTACCGCCGCGCCCACGAGAAGTCCGGCGAGAACGAGGAGCAGTCCGACCCGCCCAGGCCTCTCCGACCGGTCGATGGCGCTCGACACCGGTTTCGTTGGTCCGCTCACCTCAGCCATTTCGGCGCCATTCCACCCTCGACCGATCCCGGTTAGCGCCCGGGCCGCGTCGGCAGCAAGGGTATCCTCAGGACGTCACGGACCAGTCTCGTCAAAAAAGGTGCATAAAGCGTGGCGTTTTCACGCCGCGCGGCGCTTCAGCCGCATGACGAAGCCGATCACCTCGGCCACCGCGCGGTAATGTTCGGCCGGAATCTCGGAATCGATCTCTACCGTGGCATGGAGCGCCCGGGCCAGCGGCGGGTTCTCCATGATGGGAACATCGTGCTCCTTGGCCACGGCCCGGATGCGCAGCGCCAGGGAATCGACGCCTTTGGCAACGCAGATGGGAGCCGCCATCCCGGCTTCGTAGCGCAGGGCGACGGCGTAGTGGGTGGGGTTGGTGAGAATGACCGTGGCGGTCGGGACGTCGGCCATCATGCGCTTGTTGCCCCGCGACGCGCGGATCTGCCTCATCCGGCCCTTCACCTCGGGATTGCCCTCGCTCTCCTTGTGCTCCTGTTTCATCTCCTCCTTGGTCATGCGCAGCTTCGAGCGCCAGCGGAAACGCTGATAGAAGGCGTCGCCCATGGCGATGACCACGAACATGGCGAGCATGCCGCCGAGAAGCTTGAGGGCGATGCCCAGGATGGCAGGCAGCATCGCCGCGGGGTCGAGCCGGGCGAAGACCTCGAGCCGGTCGCGCTCGTTCCACAGGATGGTGCTGGCGACGACCCCCACGAGCATCAGCTTGGCCAAACCCTTGATGAACTGGACCATGGCCTCCACGCCGAAGATGCGTTTGACGCCGGCCATCGGCGAGATGCGATCGAATTTCGGCAGCAGGGCATCGGTGGAGAAGACCAGGGGGTGCTGGACCAAACCGCCGGCGAGGCCTGCAATGACCACGAGGCTGACGGGAATCAGGAGCGCCTGGCCGCAGATCAGCAGCATCCGCATCCCCATCTCGGTATAGGCGGTGGGGTCGGAGGGGACCTGATGCGCGTTCATCAGGAAGGCGCGCAAGCTGACGAGCAAATCCTTGGCGATCGTTCCCGATGCCACCAGCAGCGCCATCGTGAAGGCGGACAGGATGAAGAAGGTGTTGACCTCGATGCTGTTGGCGACGTTGCCCTGCTCGATCGCTTTCTCGATGCGCCGCTGAGTCGGCTCTTCTGTCTTGTCTTCCTGATCGCTGTCGTCGGACATGGCTCAGCGCTCCCCTGTCCGCTGTCTCACAGGTCCTTTCGACACTGCCGTCACCGCCCGGTCAACTCGCCGAGATAGCGGCCGATGTCGTCGAGGAAGACACCCATCATGATGCCGAGGCTGCCGAACAGGATCAGCATGCCGATGAGGACGGAGGCCGGCACCGCGATGAAGAAGACCTGCATCTGCGGCATCAGGCGCGAGAGCACACCGAGCCCGACATTGAACAGGATGCCGAACGCGATGAACGGCGCCGAGATCTGGACCGCCAGGAGGAAGCCCCGCGCCATCGCCCGAAGGGCGAGCTGGGCCGCCTCCCCCATGGCCAGCACACCGCCGGGCGGCAGCATCACGTAACTTCGCCCGATGGCGTCGAGAGCCACGTGGTGCAGATCCGTGGCGAGGATGAGGGTGATGCCGAGCATCATCAGGAAATTGCCGAGCGCCGCCTGTTGGCCGCCCTGCGTCGGGTCCACGGTCATCGCGTAGGACAGGCCCAATTGCTGCGAGACGATGACGCCCGTGGTCTGCAATGCGGCCAGCACCATGCGGACGGTGAGGCCGAGAACGAGCCCTGTCAGCAATTCGCCGATAAGAAGCGAGATCAATCCGGGGGCCGCGAGGGTGGCGCCCTGCATCGGCAGGAGCGGGCGCACCATCGGGAACAGGATCAGCGAGACCAGCAATGCGAAGGCGAGGCGGATCCGCGGCGAGACGGATTGTTCTCCGAGCCCCGGCAGCAGCATCATCAGCGTGCCGATACGCGCGAAGGTGAGCAGGTAGGCCGCTGCGATGCCGGGCAGAAGCAGGTTCATGACCCTGCATAGCAGCGCCCGGCCCGGCGCGTCACCCGCCGGACACGATGCGGGCGGCGATGCGGGTCATGTAGCCGGCGAGCGCATCACCCATGAAGGGCAGCATGAAGAGAAGCGCTGCGAAGACCGCGACGATCTTGGGCACGTAGATGAGCGTCTGTTCCTGGATCTGCGTCAGCGCCTGGAGCAGCGAGACCACGAGACCGACGACCAAGGCGACGATCATCAGCGGTCCTGCGACCTTGAGAAAGACGAAGATCCCGTCCCGGGAGACGTCGAGGATGGCAAGGCCGGTCATGGAAGTGAGCTCGCGGATTGTTTCGGGGCGGCGGCAATGTCGGCCGGCATCTCATCTGCGCCCTCATCCTGAGGTGCCGGAGCAGAGCGGAGGTCTCGAAGGAGGGCTCCAGTTCGCTCGCCGGGCTCTGGAGGGCTCCTTCGAAGCTCGCTGACGCGGGCACCTTATGATGAGGAGGCGGGTAGGAGGGCAACGAAAGGCGGTGGCGACTAAATCTGCATCCGCATGATTTCCTCATAGGCGGAGATCACGCGGTCCCGGACGGCGACCAGGGTCTGGAGTGCCGTCTCGCTCTCCGCCACGGCGGTCACCACATCGACGACGTTGGCCTTGCCGCCCGCCACTGCCAGGGTTTGCGCATCGGCCTTGGCGCCGCTCTCGCCGATCTTGTCCAGGGCCGAGGAAAGAAGCGACGTGAAGCCGCCATCCGCTGCCGAAGTCGGGGCGATCTTGGGCGCGCCGCCCTTCATGCCGCCGATATTCTGGACGGCGGCGTAGGCTCCTGCGGCGAAGGCGTTGGTCGGCATGGCGGCGGACTTTCGGAGGGAGAGGAGCGTCAGGCCTTGAGGATGGCGAGGGTGGCGTTGATCATCTTGCGGGTCGCGGTGACCATGTTCAGATTGGCCTCGTAGGAGCGCTGGGCCTCGCGCATGTCCATGTTCTCGATCAGCCCGTTGACGTTGGGCATCCGCACTTCACCGCGCGCATCGGCGCCGGGATTGCCGGGATCGTATTTGGTGCGGAACGGAGAGGGATCGCGCCTGACCCGCCCGGCCTCCAGCATCGACGCGCCGGTCTCCCGGTCGATGTGCTGGGTGAAGGTCGGGATCTTGCGCCGATAGGGTTCGGCGCCGACCGCGCTCGGGGCCGAATCAGCATTGGCGATGTTTTCGGCGATGATCCGCATCCGGCCCGACTGGGCCTTTAGCCCGGATGCGGCGATGGTCAGGGATTTGAGGAAGTCCACGGCAGGTTCTCCGCAAGCTCAGAGGGCGGGACGATCAGCGCTTGCCGATGGCGATCTTCAGTTTGTCGAGGCTCTTCTGGTACATCGTCGCGGCGAATTGATATTCGGCCTGGTTGTCACCCGCCTTCATCATCTCCTCCTCCAGGTTCACTCCGTTCCCGCTCGGCCTGATCTCGAAGCCATTGAACCGGCGGGGATCGGCACCCGGTCCTTCGGGACCGCCGTTCAGGGCGATGTGGGCCGGGCTGGTGACCGCGAGGCCCGAGTTGCCGCCCATGGAGCCTGCCGGCTGAGCGAGGTCGCCGGCTCCGTTGCCGAAGCGCGGGCTCGCGAGATCACGCGGTTTGAAGCCCGGCATGTCGGCGTTGGCGACGTTCTCCGAGAGCAGCTTCTGGCGCGTCTGATGCCATTGCATCCGGGTGCGGAGCATGGACAGGATGGGAAGGTCGGTGACGGACACGGTGCTCGAAGCCCCTCGGCGCCGCCGGAATCTCCCGGAGCGCTGGGCAAAATCTGCCGCCTCCATGGTTAATGTTCGGTTAAGAACATTCCTGGACGCGACCGGCGTTCGGGGCGGAAATTTTGTGTTAACGAAGTCTTAAGGAAGAATGCCTGACCAAAGGCTGACCGGGAGATCGGCTCCCGCACGCGCCGCCCAATCAAACCGAGTTAGCAGAAAGCTTTGATACGGCCTGATGTGCCGTTCGTGAACGATGACGGGTCCGTTTTCGCTCCTCCTCCAACACATAGCTGAGCTTTACCAGGACCATGGGACATCCCCCGCCTCTGCAGAACGGATTATGCCAGATGGCCAGACGGAGGCTGATATTATAAATTTACATTTTTACTGATTAACAGGCTGCCTGGATTTCGCTTGCGCCCTTAGGGTTCTTATTTCGGCTGGGCATAGTGTATTCGCTGATCAACAGATTTAGTCTCTTCGTTCAGGCGAGGACGAAGAGCGCCATTTCGCAATGAAATAAATGGCAGCCATAATCAGCAGAATCGGGATGCTAAACCATAGCCATCCCATATCCGGGTAATGGCTGCCCGCTGGGCTGGGGGCCGGTTGGGTCCGACCCGCTTCGGTATGTGGTTGGTCTACGGATTGTGCGAGTGAAGCAGTCGTAGTCACCACCCATATTGCTGGGGTAAGTCGTCTCGCCTTGGACATGACGGATCACTTTCACGCTGACAGTTGCGAGGACGCGACAGCCGGACGCTGATCAGGGGGTCGGTACGGCTTCATCCTGCTCGACCGCGTTGGTTATCTCGTCTCCCGTCATCCATTGCACCCCTGCGGGAGAATGAATGGCATGCGCGAATAAACCCATTTGAAGTTTCGTTTTGGCGGCTGCCAGGGCCTTCTCGGAGCTTTCATGCTCCTCGTGGTTCCATTGCCCGCCGGCTCGGTTGGTGCTGTCGCCCCATTGCAAGATCCACATCGCGTGCTCCTTCTTTGAGGATCAATCCTGCAATACCCCCGGCTGGTTCCGCGTACGGTGTCGGACAGTGATGGGTCGGCAATCAGATTGACCTTCGGCCTCTCTCAGCCGTCCTTCAGGCTCGAACCCGATGCGTCCTTGCGAAGAGCGCGGCCAGAGCCGCGAGGCAGGCCGTCAATCCCGCCGGGAAGATCAAGGCGAAGATACCGATCGCGCTGTAGACGGCGGCACCGCCAATGGCTCCGATCAGCAGGGCCAACCAAACTGCGGCATCACCAATCCAGCCCAGCGGCGGTCCCGTCTTCGTGAAGGCAGCGGCGATCTTTTGACCCAGGCTGAACAGCGCCCCAGTGATGAACGTCGTTCCCGCTCGGAAGCCCTGCACCGAGCCGAGAACCGCGTTCTGTGCGCCCATGGCGAGAGCCAGGAAGAACGACACCAGACCTAAATCAGGCAGTTGCAGCCCGAGGGCGAACGCTCCGAAGACCAGGATGGCCTCGTAGGTCAAAACGATCGTCGTCTTCCAAGGCGCGGGCGTGACGATCGACAGGCCGCTGGCAATGGTCGACCCGAGCAGGAACGTGGCGATCAGGACTGCCGGTTTTACGATGCCGTCCACCGCACCGTGAGAGATCGACACCCCCATCTGTGTGGTGTTGCCACTCATGAACGATGTGTAGAGCCCGGTGAGCTGAATGAACCCGATGGCATCGATGTAGCCCGCCAGCCCGGTGAGCAGCAGGCCGAAGGTAAGTTGCGACGGTCGGTTCAAGATCCCGCTCTTTGATACGCCCACACGGTTCGCGACGCTGCCGGTCTACCTTGCCGTCCTGACGGCGTCTGGCGCAAGAGCCGAATGGGTGCGGCTCCCGACACGTTAGAACAGGTCGCCGGGTGATGGGCCGGCTGGACTATTGAAGGACGCCGTTGCCGGCCAAGAGGTCATGCGGATGTTCCTCAGCGGGAATACGACGCTGCTCATTGGATGGATGGTGACGGGAGCGCGAGGCGAAAGGGAACACTGACCGCCGCCGGCTCCCATAACGGTGGCCGACGTGCCGCCGTTCCTGCAGGTGCTGCGCGCGCGGCAGTCGACGTGATGAAGGAGTTCCGTGGCCTCGCCCCCGGCAGACCGAGGTCACTAACCGGATCGCAAAGACCGTCCGGGTCATCCATGACCAGGGGGAGCCTCACAGCGGGTTACTGACCGCAATCGTGTGAGAGCGAGCAATCGAGAACCAAATGCACAGATGCGATGCACGTGTTCAGCGCGCCCTTACAGCATACTGGACCCGACGCTGCGCATCCCGACTTTCGGTCATTCCGACAGCACGATCTGGCCCCGCCCGGTGAAAACCGGAGCGGGGTTTCCTTAACGCGTCTTTGCGCAGCGGTGTCTGCTGATCAGTAACCGCGATAAACCGGGCGACCGTAGGGCCGGTAGTAGGGGCGGGCGTAAGGCCTCGCATAGCCAGGGCCATAGAAGCGGCGCGGGCCGTGATTGATGGAGCCGTTGCCGCGGCAGCGCCCGGTGAAGCGGTCAGGGTAATAGCCGAGGCCGCAATATCCCGCCGCCTTGGTCACAAGCCCGTTCTCCAACGCGCCGGCAGCCGGTGCAGCGGCGAATGGGGCCGCCTGTGCGGCACTGCCGAAGCCAATGGCGCTGGCCACGATCGCAATCGCAGAGAGCATTTTGTACGTCATCGTTTTCCTCCAAATCCAACCTTAGGCTGGGCATTTCGATGAGCCCAAGCCGTCGCTCCAAGGAACCTATACGCCAACTCGATGAATGCGGCATGAGGACCAGTCAGCCTTCACCAGCCCGGTTCACACCACGGCGGATTCTGGTTTTCAATCGAACCAGCGACGAGGCGTGAATCCATAGACGGCCAGGAGCGCCAGCATCGCAAGCAGGAATGGCAGATCGTAGAGAAGCGCTAAGATCAGCAGGCCAAAGTAGCCGATGGCGGTCGAGGCCATGATAACCGCGACATACGGGCTCATTGCTTAGTGCCCCTTCCGAGTTTCCCGCTGCCTGTTTTCACAGCTTGTCCAACTTGGTCATCAATCAGACGGTTCGGTGCATTCGGCAAGATAATTCTATTTCAGCCTTGTACAAACTCATGGTTGCCCATACAAGGCTAGATGAAAAGAAATCTCAAGTTGTATAATTCAAGATCCAATGAAAAAATCAGCCGGACGTCTTATAAATAAGATTTCCGACGTCTTGTTATCTGCGTGGCCGGGTCGAAAGCTGCGAAGAATAGAAACTGAAATCGCCAGAATGGAGTGTATTATTGAAAAAGAAACAATGATGAGTTCACCTAAACAGGATGTAATTAAAAATGCAGAGATAGTGCTTCTAAAACTCAATGGCGACAAAACAAAATCACGAAAGAAAAGTCGTCATACTATATAAATATTGTATAATAATAAAATTGTTCTAGTATTATGATATATAATACGTCAGTATATCATACAAGCACAATTGCCATTACCGTAAGAGTTCCTAAGTTGCATAGTCAGATGCATGTCGGTGGAACGCCTCATCCGGTTATGGAAGTGCGGAGTAAGGCGGATCGAAATTTTGCCTTGTGGAACGAGGCGACGGGAAACCCTCCGTAAGATCCCATCTTTCGAACGAGATGCGATAGATTTCTGGCCTTCTTACTTGATACATCTCCTCCGCAAGGCAACGTGAGAATGAAAGCCCGTAGCCTGACGAGACATGCCCGTGAATACGCTAAGCTGATGCTACAGCCGGCCTTTCGATTTCCGAATTGGATTTGAAGCAGCGGAATATCCAACGGATCCCTAGCGCGCCAAGTGCGGTCGCTGCGCTCCAGCCCAACGCGCTATCACGCGGTAGGTACGTGATCAGCCCAAACCATATCTGATAGCTCAGCCATAAGAGTACGAGCCCCGCGATTCCCTTGAGGGGCCTTACGACATATCGCGATTGTGTCGGCACCATTGCTCTTGGCCCCCAAGTCCTGCCCATCCAGGCAGTTCGAGCTTCACCGTTAATATATGCGCGCTCGCACAGATGACGTGAGACAGGATCCTGCTCGAACATCCGTCTCGCCCAGTCGTTGGTCTCGTTGAAGACGCCACCGAGGACACCATGACCGAGAAGAAAACGCCCCAAACCGATGAGGCAGGCCCAACGGCTGCGCCGGACGCTCAGGATCCGCTGAACGTACCAATGGATCAGGTCATCACGAAAACCTCGAAGATCGAAGGCAGCCATACCCAGGAAACCGTCGATCCGGCCGAGCGGCTGTCTGATGATCCCGAGGGGCAGAACGATCTCGCTTGACCCTCTGCGTGTTGCGAATTCTATCCCGCATGGCTCCGGCCACGCGGGGCATTTCGCTCATCGCTCAACGGGTCAGGCAGCCCCGACCTCGAATTCCATCCCCCGCCCGGGACCCTGGTCGGTATAATCGACCAGAACGTACCCGCGCTCAGCCAAGTCCGCTTCGAGGATATCGCGGTGCTTCCGGTACATCTGGCCGATCGCCAGGGGTGTCAGTCGGGGGTTGCCGCGTCGCAATTGCTCGACGCCGATGCTCACCGGCGCTCCTTCGCGGTCGGCGATCCGAGCGAGGGCCAGCGCCAGATCGGCGGCCTTCGTCTCCGAGGCTGATTTCGCTTTAAACGCCATCGCGGTCCCATTCCCTCAAGCCACCCGCAGGGCTGAGCCGGCTTACTCGAACCTTAGGCTTCAACAACTGATCGAGGAAACCCGCGGGCCTTAACCCCTCGGCCTAATCCGAAGCACGAAGGCTGTTGATGAAACGCCTCGCTATCTCGCGCACAGCCTCATCATCTCGGGTGTCGTCATGAGCCTTGTCCCAAAGATGATCCACGCTGCGGTCGAGTTCGTCCAGTAAGTCCGGGTGGCGCTGGGAGACGAACCGAATCGTGCCAAACAGCAGATGCTCAATCGCGATTTCCCGGCGGTTCGCATCCGCGATCTTGTCCGAGGTCGGGGTGTGAGGCGCATTTGTCATAAACTCACAACGTCACGCACCCTCGCTAGGTTCGCCACGCGAACCCGGTACGAGTGCCGCAGCACCGTGCGTTTGCGGCACGCGAGACGAGGCAGATATCTCGACACAGGACTCGCGGCTCGAACGGTCATCCGCTGCGTCTAACGCTTCACCGTCCAGATCGGCACGGCACCGTGCGGTCGCCCCGGCACAGTCCGAAAGTATCGCGTCCGCTCGAAACGGATGAAGTCCGGCTCGACCTTCGACACGAGATCGCTACTCAGAACGAGGGCTCCGCAGAAATCGGAGCGGATCACGCCGAGTTCGGGGTGCACGCCGAACAAGCCCAGCGTCGTCCAGCCGAGACGGCCAGCCTCGTCGGCGTACTTGTCGAGGAAGTCCAGGGCCGCGGCATGGACGCCCTGCCAATTCTGTACCGTCAGCCCAGGGCAAGGGACCACATTAGGCTTCATGCTGAGGAAGGCTTCACGCCACGATTGGGGGCTGCCCGGTTCGATCTTGAAGGCGGGTGATGCAGACATGGGGCCCGGCAGTTGTGATGGGCCGGACGGAATAGGGGGCGCGGGGCGGAGGCGCTATGCCCGATGCATCACAGGTGACGGCCCAACGTCATCATCCAATCAGTCCGAAGCGGTGTAGGAGATTCTGTCCATCAAGGCCGCGGCGAACGATTCCCGATGGCGGGCGTTTAAGGCCATGCTTGCGCGATCGCCCCTTCGACAGTCTCATTCCAGGGCATCGGCTATCGCCGATCGTTTCGAGGCTGGAGACGTCACGGCGGGGCTGACGCTCGCAGGCGCCAAGGATCATCCGGCCGTTCGAGCGCTAGGGCTAGCGAGCGAAATCGGGAGTTGGAAGTCGCTGCTCGCTCTGTCGGCTGGTGCTTTGGCCTTGGGCATCGTGAAGCGCGATCGCCGCCTCGCACAGGCAGGCCGACACATGCTCCAGGCCGGTATTCTGGCGAGCGTCGTGAAAACGAGCTTGAAACGGACGGTGCATCGAACGCGCCCAAACGTCCTCATGGATGAGGGGATTTACGCGCGAGGGTGGCCCGGAACCGGCAACGGACCATGGCAATCCTTCCCCTCGGGCCATTCCGCCCTGAGTACTGCGGTCGCTTGTGCCGCCGCTCGAGTCTATCCTGAGGTCAAGGGTGCCGCGTATGTCACCGCTGCCGGGGTTGTCGCAGCTCAAGTTCTACGCGGGGCGCATTTCCCCGCAGATGTGTTGACAGGCGCTCTGATAGGTCTTGCCGCAGAATCGGTGGTCAATAGGCTCACGACGCAAGGCCCGAGGACGCGTTCCTAGCCAAGTTCCCCCACAAATAGGTCGGCTCGCTCCGGCTGTCTCTCGCTTCTCAACCTGTGCAAGCAATGTGCAGGCTCGTTTAGATTATTATCGCGACGGATTTGTTTTCAGCACCGAGACGACCGGCGCGCGATAGTCATTCCGCCGGATCGCGCCGTGCTCCGGCCGCCACAACCTTCATCATGGTGTCAGGCAGCGGGCGCTGTAGCTCGAGGGCGATCTCGGTCGGCGCTTCGAGCCACGTCCGCCACTCCTCCGGTGTCGTCAACAGGACCGGCATGGCCTTCGGGTGAACCGGGCCGACGATCTCATTGGCCTCTGTCGTGAGGAACGAGAACAGCCGGTGCTCGGCCTCCTCGCGGTCGGGGTTCTCGGCCTTGGTACCGCGCACGCCGGTCCAGGGACGCCAGATGCCGGCGAAGGCGAAGAGCGGACGGTCGTCATCGAGGGCGAACCACGTGGGCGTCTTCTTCGGCTTGGTGTCGGCGTACTCGCTGAAGGAAGAGACGGGGACGAGACAGCGGTATTCCGGCTTGAGCCAGGGCCGCCAGTGCGGGCTCTTCACATTCCGGACGTTTGTGACCGGATGCTCGCCGTACTGCTTCGGACCTGGGATGCCCCATCGAAACATCTCGAGGGCTTGCCTGCCATCCTCGATCCGCACGATGGGCGCCATCTGGTCGGGGAAGATGCCCGGCATCCTCGGGAGGTTTCCGGCGCGATCCTCCGCAACGCCGAATGCTTCACGGATGTCTGCCTGCGAAGTGATGAGGCTGTAGAGATTGCACATTCCAGCACCATTCTGCCGCAGCTACGAACGGCCTTCTGTCACGTTAGCCGAGGCCCTCAGAAGGACAGACGATGACCTCAGACCCACGCACCGCCGGCCCCCGCCCGCCTTTCCCCGGAGACCAGCAGCAGGAACGACCTGGCTTGACCTCGAAGATGACGCCAGTGCCGGACCATGGTGAGGAGAGCTATGTCGGCAAGGGGTTGTTGATCGGCAAGGTCGCCTTGATCACGGGTGGCGACAGCGGAATCGGACGCGCGGTGGCGATCGCCTATGCCCGTGAAGGAGCGGATGTCGCAATCTCCTACCTGCCGGTTGAGCAGTCCGATGCGGAGGAGACCGCTCGGTGGATCGAGAAGGCCGACCGGCGTGCTCTGTTGCTGCCGGGCGATCTACGCGACGAGGCGCATTGCCGTGAACTCGTCGCTCGCACCGTCGAAGCGCTGGGTGGCATCGACATCCTGGTGAACAACGCAGCTGCGCAGACGGTCAACGAAGAGCTCGACGACGTGACGTCGGAGGATCTCGAAGGGTCGTTCAGAGCCAATGTGTTCGCCATGTACTACCTCTGCCAAGCGGCTGTACCTCACATGAAACCCGGCTCCGCGATCGTCAATTCGACCAGCCAGCAGGCCAAGATCGCCGATAAGACGATGCTGATCTACGCAGCGACAAAGGGCGCCATCGCGAGCCTCACCATTGGCTTGTCGAACTTGCTCGCCCCCAAGGGTATTCGGGTGAATTGCGTGGCGCCCGGCCCGATCTGGACACCCATCCAACCCATCGTGAAAAGCCCGGAGCAGATCGAGAAGCTCGGAGAGGACACCCCCCTTGGCCGAGCGGGTCAGCCTGCCGAGCTCGCGCCGGCCTATGTCCTTCTGGCTTCGCGCGAGGGCAGCTACATGGCGGGCGCGTTGGTGCCGGTGACAGGGGGCACTCCCATGTTCTAGTCGGGCGGCACATCCCCGCATCGTCGAAAACGGCCAGCGCGTCACTGTGGGGCTAAGCGAGTTCCGTGAGGCGGCGGCTTGCCGGTAGCGGGGTGCGCGATCGACCTACAGACCTCTCTGAGCTGATTTCTCCTCTGTACAGGATCGCACCAAGTCGGAACCAGTACGGCCTTATGGGCATGACCTCATGTTCCTCCCCTGAACGGACTTCGCCCGCCCGGCTCATGCCGCGGCGGGCTTTTTGTTTCAGATGAACGCCTCACTGGTCATCGACGACTGGCTAGATGGGCACAATAATTCCATCGACCTTAGCAATACACTCGCCAAGCAAACGATCACTGGCGTGTTGCCGCTCAGCTGCTTGAGCTCGTGCGATCGCTCGCTTCTTGGGTGACCAAGCATTTCTGTAAGCTCGGTCATACACGTCAAATAGCACTGGTCGCTGGCGGTCCCGGCTGCTCTTGGCCCTACCGCGGTTATCGCGTGCCGGGCTTTTTCTGTGGGCAACGGCATTCCTGCAATTTCAGCGAGCAGGGGAACGTGCGTTAACCAAATCAACGAGTTACCGTAAACGAAATCTTAACGTTATTGCCTGTGACCGCCCCAAGCGTGATATCAGGACAACCTGTGCGTATGGCCTCGGCCAGAAACCCGAAAGAGCCCGATCTTGTCAGCGTTCTTTAATTCGGACGGCTCGTTTCCGCTCCAGTTCCTGATCATCTTCGCCGTCATCTTCGCTGTGCTGGCCGCGATCGTGCTGGTCTTCCGGCGATTCTCGGGAAGGGGCATGGCGTTGGCCAAATCCGGCCCCCGCGGACGACAGCCCCGCCTCGGTATCGTCGATATCTACGAACTCGACAGGCAGCGGCAACTGATCCTGCTGCGCCGGGACAATGTCGAGCATCTGCTTCTCGTCGGTGGCCCCAACGACGTCATCGTAGAACGCAACATCCATCGCGGCGCCGGCGCCCGCCTCCCTGTCGACGAAGTGGCCAAGGCCGATCCGCTTCAGGAGGAGTCGGCCTTCGAGCCCGCGCGGCCGACCGAGCCTCCGGTGTTCCAGGCGCCGGTCTTTCAAGTGCCGGATCTGCAGCCGCCGGCCCCCCGTTCTCAAGTCTCGAAAGCTCAGGCCTACAGCGAGCCGAGTTCACCGGCAGCGGCGCCGGAACTGGCGGCAATGCCCAAGCCGCGCGGCGATGCTCCCGAAGAGCCGAAGACCGCTCCGAAGCCCAGCAAAGCCGACATCATCGCCGCAAAGGCGGCCCGTCGGAATCCGCCGCCGCTCGCGAACCTCAAGGCCGAAGCCCCCGACCGTCAGCGCCCCACGGAGACACGCTCGGATGCGGCCGATGAACCGTCTGTGCCCGCCGCGGCAACACCGAATGCCAACGAGGTCGTTGAAGCCCCCCCGACCCCGGTCGCGCCACCGGTGACCGAGCCTGTGCGCACCGAGCCGCCGGTTCGTCCACAACCCACGGCGAAACCCGCCCCGGTGGTCGAGCAGGTTCCCGCCGTTCCGCCGCCGCTGGCGCGGCCGACGAGTTCCCGCCCGGTGGATGCGGCGATCCTGTCCGACATGGCAAGGCAGCTCGAAGAGGCTCTTCGCCGGCCATCCGCCGCGATTTCTCCGTCGCCGCAGGCCGTGCCGCCGAAGGCATCCACGCCGCTGGCGGAGCCCAAGCCTGCGCCGAGGCCTGAGCCGGTTCTCGATCCGATGACGAAAGAGAAATCCGCCCCTGATCGGCCCGTGGATCCGATTGCGGCCGCCATGGCCGAGCCCGCAGACGCCGAACCGCCGCAGGCCGCGGCGCCTCCCAAGGCCGATCCATCGACGGTGAAGCCGAGCCGGGACGAGCCCGTTCCGAGTGAGTCTGCTCCCGACGCTCAGGAAAAGAGCGGACCGGAAGTATTCTTGCCGGCACCACCATCTCCTCTCCCAGCCGCTCGGGAGCCGGCGAGCAAGGAGCCGCTGGCCCCGCGGCGCGCCACTCCCGCCGCGCAGAATCCATTCTCCGTGGAGGAGATCGAGGCCGAGTTCGCGCGGCTGCTTGGGCGTCCCCTCGACAGGAAGGGCTGAGACCAGCGCCTACTCGGCCGCAGAGCGTGACGGAAAGCCCTTTCCGTCATTGGCCAGTGTGGCCGGCAGGGCAAATACCCCCTCGGTGGGCTCGTCCTTCCGCCCGATGAAACGGCCGAAGAGTCGGGCGAAAAGGCGAGACAGGTCGTCGACCAGGACGAAGATGGCCGGCACGAAGATCAGCGACAGGCCGGTCGAGACGATGAGGCCGCCGATGACCGCGACGGCCATCGGCGCGCGGAATTCGCCACCGATGCCGAGCGCCATGGCCGACGGTACCATGCCCGCCGCCATGGCGATGGTGGTCATGACGATGGGGCGGGCGCGCTTACGCCCCGCATCGATGATCGCGGTGGCGCGATCCACGCCCCGCGCCATTTCCTCGATGGCGAAATCCACCAGCATGATCGCGTTCTTGGTGACCACGCCCATAAGCATCAGGATGCCGATGACCACCGGCATCGAGATCGGCATGTGGAAGATCAGGAGACCGAGGATCGCTCCCCCGATGGAGAGAGGGAGCGAGAACAGGATGGTGAGCGGCTGAAGGAAGTTTCCGAACAGCAGCACCAGAACGCCGAAGACCATCATCAGTCCCGCGCCCATGGCGAGGGCGAACCCTTCGAACACCTCGCCCATGATTTCCGCGTCGCCGGTCTGGCTGATGCTCACGCCCGGCGGCAGGTTCTGCGCGGTCGGCAGCGCCATCACGGATTCGATCAGGGTGCCCAGCGCGTCCGAGCCTTCCATGTCGGCCTCCAGGGCCACGCGGATCGAGCGGTCGTAGCGGTCGATCGCCGTGGGACCGCGACCGAGGCTGAGATCGGCCACCGTGGAGAGCGGAACGGAGGCGCCCCCCTTCACCGGGACTTTCAGGCTCTCCAGCTGGGACAGGTCCCCGCGCAGGGCGAGCGGCAGCTGCACACGGATCGGCACCTGTCGGTCGACGGCGTTGAACTTGGCGAGGTTGGCACCGATGTCGCCGATCGTCCCCACCCGCACGGTCTCGGCGATGAGATCCGTGGAGACACCGAGATCGGCGGCGACGCCAGCTTTGGGGCGGATGCGGATCTCGGTACGGTCGAGCGGTGCCGTGGAAAGTACGTTGACGAGGTGGGGCACGGTGGTCGCCTCACGCTGCAACTGCGCCGCCGTCTCCGAGACGAGGCGCAGGTCCGGCCCCGAAATGATGAGCGCGAGATCGCGCTGCCCGCTGTCTCGCAGCGACCAGAACCGGATGTCGGGCTCCTCCCGCAGGATCGCACCGATGACGCTGTCGAGCTGCTTCTGGGTGCGGTGGCGGGCGTTCTTCGGCGTCAGGTTGATGGTGAAGCTCGCGAGCCGCACCTCCTTCTTGGCCGGCAACTGGCGGCCGCCATCCACGAACACGCTGCGGACTTCAGGCAGCGCCCTGATCTTGTCGACGATGCCGTCCGTGACGCGGGTGGTGTCGGCGAGGCGGGCACCGGGCGGCAATTCCACGACGAAGATCGTTCGTGCCGCATCCTCCGCGGGAAGGAAGCCGGCGGGTAGCAGCCCGGTGGACATGATCGACCCGGCAAAGCACGCGAGGCCGACGACCAGCGTGACGTATTTATGCCTGACGGACCAGGCGACCACGCGGGTATAGGCCCGCATCACAGGCCCCTCGCGCTCGTGATCGGGTCCGTGATCGCGCAGGAAATAGGCGGCGAGCAGCGGCGTGATGAGGCGCGCCACCAGCAGGGACATGAACACGGCCGCCGCGATGGTGAGGCCGAACTGTTTGAAATACTGACCGGCGATGCCGCTCATGAAGGAGACGGGTGCGAAGATCGCGATGATCGTCGCGGTGATCGCGATGACAGCGAGGCCGATCTCGTCGGCGGCTTCGAGAGCCGCCCGGTAGGCGGATTTCCCCATCCGCATGTGCCGGACGATGTTCTCGATCTCCACGATCGCATCGTCCACCAGAATGCCGGTCACGAGGGTGATGGCGAGCAGGCTGACGGCATTGAGCGAGAAGCCGAGGGTACTCATCACCCAGAAGGTCGGCAGCACCGAGAGGGGCAGCGCGATGGAGGCGATGAGCGTCGCGCGCCAATCCCGCAGGAACAGGAACACGACGATGACGGCCAGCGCCGCGCCTTCGATCAGGCTCAGCATCGCCGAATGGTAGTTGCCCACCGTGTTGATGACGGAGGTGTCGATTAGGTCGAACCGGACACCGGGATTCTTCGCCGCGAGATCGGCGATCTTGCGAGCCACCGCGCTGGCGACCTCGGCATCGCTGGCGCCCGTCGCACGCGAGATCGCGAAGGCGACGACGGGCTCGCCATTGAAGCGTGCGAAGGTGCGCGGCTCCTCCGAGCCGTCCACCAGCGTCGCCAACTCGTCCAGGCGGACCTTGCGGTTGCCCGGTACGACGATCGAGGTCTGCGCCAGGGTATCGAGGCTGGCGGCACCGGCCAGCGTCCGGATCGACTGTTCCTGGCCGCCGAGTTCGCCGCGCCCGCCCGCCATGTCGGCCGAGGTGAGGCGGAGCTGGCGGTTCACGTCCGCCGCGGTGATGCCGAGTGCCAGGAGCCGGTCGGGTTTGAGTGTCACACGGATCTCGCGAGCGACACCGCCCAGACGCTCGACGCCGCCGACGCCTTTCACGCCCTGGACCTGCCGGGCGATCACGTCGTCGATGAGCCAGGACAAGTCTTCCGGCGTCATCGCCGGCGCCGAGGCGCCGTAGACCATGATCGGCAGCCCGGCGATCTCGACGCGGCTGATGATCGGCTCGTCGATGGTGCGCGGAAGCGTCACCCGCACCTTGGCGATGGCGTCCTTCACGTCGTTGACGGCGCGGTCCACGTTCACTTCGAGGCGGAACTCGATGGTGGTAGCCGAGACGCCTTCCGAGATCGTCGAGATGATGTGCTTGACGCCCTTCACCCCGGCGACCGCATCCTCCACCACCTTCGTCACCTGGGTCTGCAGCTCGGAGGGAGCCGCGCCGGCCTGGGTGACCTGGATCGCCACGATCGGGATGTCGATGTTCGGGAATTGCGTGATCGGCAGCGAGCGGAAGCTGACGAGCCCGAGGATCATCAGGACGAGGAACAGCACGATCGAGGTGATCGGCTTGCGGATCGCCCAGGCTGAGATGTTGAGGCGCATGGGCTGACGGGTCCGATTCTCAGCGCGACGTCACGGAGGCGGCGGCTTCGGCTTTCGGCTGCACCGGTCTGACCCGGTCGCCATGGCGAAGGAAGCTGCTGGCCCGCGCGACGACGGCCTCACCGGATTTCAACCCCTCGCGGATTTCCATGAACCCGTCCGCCGCGAGGCCGGAGACGACCTTGCGGGCCTCCACCGTGCCGTCATTCACCACGTAGACGAGGGCCGAGCCATCGATCCCGTAGAGTACCGCGGAGAGGGGGACGGCCACGGAATCGCGCCGCGCCACCTCGACCTTGCCGCGCGCGAAGGCGCCGATGCGCAGGGCCGGGTCGCGGTCGAGGCTGATACGGATCTTGCCGAGGCGCGTCAGCCGGTCGATCTCGGGGTCGATCCGTCGGACCTTGCCCGTCACGATTCGCCCCTGATCCGCTTCGAGGCGGACGACATTGCCGAGCATGATGCGCGGCATCCAGGTTTCCGGCACTTCGCCTTCGAGTTCGATCTCGCCGCGCGCGATAAGCCGGAACAACGGTTCGCCCGTGGATGTCGCCGCCGCGCCGATCCGGGCGGTGCGGCGGCTGACGATGCCTCCGTCGGGCGCTTTGATGTCGGTGCGCGCGCGCTTGAGGGCGATTTCGTTGCTCTGCGCCCGCGCCGCCGCGAGATCGGCCTCGGCGAGTTGCAAGCCGCCCTTCGCCGCGGCGAGCCGGCCTTCGCCGCCTTGGGCTGCCGAGACCCGCTGCTCCAGCACCGCCGCCGTGGCGTTCCCGGTCTTGATGAGGGAGCGGGCGCGTTCCAGCGCGAGGTTGGCCTCGATCTGCGCGGCCTCGGACTGGACGATCTGGCTACGGGCCTGAACGATGGCCGCCTGCGCCTTGGCGATGGCGGCGGCGTTGGCCGCCTCCTGCGTGGCGATCATCTCCAACGAGAGCCGGGCCAGGACCTGGCCCTTCGTGACCTCTGCCCCTTCCTCCACCAGCAATTCGGTGATGCGGTAGCCCTCGATTTCAGGCGCCACCAAGATCTCGTCGCGCGGGACGAGCGTGCCGGTGACCACGGCCTGCTCGACGATTTCCCGGCCGGCGGCCGGCACGATGGTCACTGCCGGGGCTGGCGCGGTTGCGCCGCTCACCGGCGGCGCCTCAACCGCCCGAGCCGTTGAGGACAATGCCAAGAGCATGAGGATCGAGAGAAGCTGAAGCAGGCGCATGGAAACGTAGCTCACCGTTCAGCGGAGAAGTCTGGATGACCCAGGCGAAGCGAAGCCGCCGCGCTTGTCTCTTCTCTAAGACGCCGGCCTTTTCATGACGCACGATCAATAGAGGTTTCGCGCTGGCCTGAGCTTCGATCATCCGAGTCGCAGACTTGCGACGGCAGCCTGGCAACCGGGCTGGCGTCATGACTGCTTGGCGAAAGCCTTTTCCAGGAACTTCGCGGCCGAGAGCGCACGAGCATCGTCCCCGAAACGGGCGATGATCTGCACGCCGAGCGGGGCCCCCTCCCCCGGCACGGGGATGGTGACGCAGGGCACTCCCATCAGCGTCCAGAGCCGGTTGAAGCGGGAATCCCCGGTGGAGGCGTACCCCTCCGGCGCCCGGCCCGGGGCCGAGACTGTCAGCAGGATGTCGAGATCGGAATCGCGCAGGATGTCCCGCAGGCTGCGCCTCGCATGATGAGCGACCCGCCGGGCGGCATCGTAGTTAGCGGCCTCGATGGTCCGGGCGGTGTCGAGATGGTCGCGCAGGAGCGGTGGCAGCGAATCGCGGTGGGTTTCGTATTCCCAGGCTAGGGCTTGCGCCGATTCGAAATCCTGGATCGTCGCGTGCGCATCGAAGGCATGGCGGAACTCGTCGGGCAACGCGAAGTCGCGGATGTCGGCACCTGCTGATTCCGCCATCACCCGCGCCCGGTCGAGAACCTGCAGCGCGTCGGGTTCGGCGGCCTCACAATACTCGGGAACGAGGAGGCCGATCCTTGGAATCGGCCCCGTCCCGTCGATCTCCGGCCGGCCGGCGATGAGGGCGAGGGCATGGGCAGCGTCGGCTGCGCTCGCGGCGAACAGGCCGAGTGTGTCCAGGGTCCAGGAGAAGCACTTCACGCCGACCGTCGGCAGCAGCCGGAACGAGGGTTTCACGCCCACCACGCCGCAAAAGGCCGCTGGCCGGATCACCGAGCCGCCGGTCTGTGTTCCCAATGCCAGCGGCAGCATCCCGGCGGCCACCGCCGCTGCCGAACCAGCGGACGATCCACCCGGGGTCCGGCCCGGCGCGCGGGGATTTCGTGTCTCCGTGGGATCGACGAAGGCGAAGGCGGTCGTCGTGGTCTTGGCCAGGGGCACGGCGCCGAGACGCTTCAGACGCGCCACGATCGGCGCATCGGCGTGCGGCTGCCAACCGGCATAGATCGACGATCCCATCTGCGTCGGGAGGTGCGCGGTGTCGATGATGTCCTTGATGCCAACCGCGATGCCGGCGAGCGGGCCCGTATCGGACACCTGCGGGGTTGCATCGGTCGCCACGAAGGCACGGACCGACGGTTCGTGCTCCGCTATCGCGTCCCGGGTCCGCACGATGGCCTGTGCGGGGGTGAGCGTTCCCGCCTCGATACGGGCGCGGAGGGACAGGAGCGAGAGCATCGTCATCGGGTGGCTCGCTGGGGCACGATGAAAGGGAGAACCGGCGGCTTGTTCAAGGAATCGCCATCGGGAGCGGGTGTCACAAGCGTGTCTCGGGCCGCTCGACGAACAGTCGAGGTGATGCCAGGAACGTCGGGAAGCGTCCAGCACATCACGGTGGCGCTGGTGCTGCGGCCTTGCAACTTCTGCGAGAGTTTTTGATTCCCGCTCAGCTTTGGTCTCGCTCATGCATGGCGGTTGCGTCACCGGTGGGCGACGATGACAAGCGTGCCGGAGACACGCCCGTGGCCGAAACGCTGCGAAGAGGGATGCGAGTGGGCGATGGCGGGAATTGAGACGCAGGTGGCCAAGGATCGCGTGGGAATGATGTGCCAATCCCTGCGCCGCGCCATCGTCGAGCGCGCGCTGGCGCCCGGTGATCGCCTGCCGGAAGATGCCCTTGGCGACCGTTTCGGCGTCAGCCGCACCATCGCGCGGCAGGTGCTGGGGCAACTCGCCGGTGAAGGGCTGGTGGAACTCCGCCGCAACCGGATCGCCATCGTGGCGACGCCGAGTTGGGAAGAGGCACGCGACACGTTCGAGGTCCGCATCTCCCTCGAGCGCCTCGTGGTTCAGCGTCTGGCGGGTCGCCTGACCGCCGAACAGGAAGCGATTCTGCTCGCACATATCGACGAGGAGGACGCGGTCCGTGGCGGACCGGAAGCCCCATCGATCCGGCTCGCCACCGAGTTTCACCTCCTGCTGGCGCGAATGACCGGCAGCCCCGTCCTCGTCCGCTACGTGGCCGAGCTCGGCTATCGCTGCGCGCTGACCCTCTCGCTGTACAGCCGGCCGCATTCCTCGGATTGCGCGGTCAACGAACACCGCGAGATCGTGGCCGCGCTGATGGCCGGCGACGTCGACCGGGCGACCTATCTGATGGATCATCACCTCGATGCCGTGGCGGTGCGTGCGCACATCGTCGCCGAGCCGCCGCGCGAGCGTGACCTCCGCCGCGTCCTGGCGCCCTACGTCACCGAGAAGAGTACTTTGCGACGCCGGGCCGGTTGATGGAGGGCGCTGCCCCGACTGTCAGGCGGCCTCCTGCTCGAACGGCATGATCCTCTCGATATCGGCGCCGATCTCCCTGGAAAGCAACTCGATCTCGAACCGTTTCTGCAGATTGATCCACAGGTCGGGACTGGTCTTGAAGAACCGCCCCAGCCGCAGTGCGGTATCGGTCGAGATGCCGATTTCCTCGGCTGCGATGCGTTCGATCCGGGTTCGTGGCACCCCGCAGGCTCTGGCGACCCTTCCGGCGCTGAGACCGAGGGGGAGCATGAACTCTTCGCGGAGAACCTCCCCCGGATGCATGGGCGGGAGAACCATGTCGGTTTGGTCATCGAGCGGCATGGCGGTGGTGTCCCTCATTGCTGGTGGTCGTCTCAGTGGTAATCGATGATCTCCACCTCGGCCGGTCCTGCCTCGGTCCACTGGAAACACACACGATAGGCTCCGTTGATCCAGATAGCGTGTGTACCGGCGCGATCACGAAACAGCGGGTGTAGTTTGTTGCCCGGCGGCTGCTTCAGGTCGTCCAGCGTGCTCGCGGCATCCAAGTAGCGAAGCTTGCGGCGGGCGGCACTCAGGATCGACGACGGGATGCCCTTCGGCTGGCGACCGTGAAAGACCGCCTCCGTTGCGTCGTCGGCAAAGCTCAAGATTGCCACTGCGTCACCAACGTTCATCCATATTGAATGTATCTGTGGATGATACATTTCGTCAAGCTCTTGTATCTATCAGCGATACGCTCGTTTGCCGCCTCGACGCGATTTTCATGGCTTGGAGGCGGCACCGCGTGACGCAGTCAATCCGGTGGCTTTAATCTCTCGGCAACCCTGAAAGCCTAGGCCCCTCTCCTCGGACCGTCGGCCCTGACAGGAGAAGCCCGCCTTGCGTGAACCTTTCGTTCCCGATGCGCTGGCCGAGCGGCTGCGGGCCAAGCGGCGCAATACGAGGCCGGTGGCGGCCCTGGTCTGCGAGCCCGCGAAGCCCCTCTTCGCCGAGTTACTCGATGGGCGCGGGCATGGCACCGGGCAGTTCGTTCGTCTGTCGCAGGGAATGGTGGAGCGCATCGCGCGGGTGATGCGCGATGAGGTGGTCGGCGAAGGGGCTTGACCATTCGGTGAGGCCGCATCCCGCCGGGCAGTGTTCCGGTTCGGCGCGAACGGCCTTACAGAGCCCGCGATGGACCTGAGACCCTACCAGCGCGCCAGCCTCGACGCCCTCTATGCCTCGTGGCGCAACGAGACCGGCGACGGGCTCATCGTCCTGCCCACGGGGGCGGGCAAGGCCTTCGTCATCGCGGCCCTGGTCCGCGAAGTGCTCACCGAGCGTCCCGGCGCGCGGATTGCCATCGTCACCCATACCCGCGAGCTCATCGCCCAGAATCATCGTGAGCTCATGACCTACTGGCCGGCTGCGCCGGCCGGTATCTACTCGGCCGGCTTGAACCGACGCGAAACCGCGACGCAGATCCTGTTCTGCGGCATCCAATCGGTCTGGAACCGCTTCGACGCCATCGGTGCCTTCGATGTCGTGGTGGTCGATGAAGCCCATCTGATTCCGCGCGACGCGGAGACTCGCTACGGCCGGTTCCTCGCGGCCCTGCGTGCCGCCCGACCGGAGCTGAGCGTCGTCGGCCTCACCGCGACTCCGTACCGCCTCGATAGCGGCCGCCTCGACGAAGGCGAAGGCCGCCTGTTCGAACGCATCGTGTATGAGGCCAATGTCGGCGACCTGATCCACCAGGGCTATCTCGCCCCGCTGATCTGCAAGGCCACCGCCACGGCGCTCGACGTGTCTGGCGTGGCCAAGCGCGGCGGCGACTACATCCCGAGCGCCCTCGAGGCGGCGGTGAACCAGGATTGGATCACCCGCGCGGCGGTGGAGGAAATGGCCGGTTTCGGCCGCGACCGCCGGGCCTGGCTCGCCTTCTGCGCCGGTGTGGCCCATGCGGAGGCGGTGCGCGATGCGGTGCGGGCGGAAGGCTTCAGCTGCGAGATGGTGACGGGTGAGACCGGCAAACGCGATCGCGACCGGATCGTGCGCGATTTCACCGCCGGAAGGCTACGCTGCCTGACCTCGGTCGGCGTCCTCTCGACTGGATTCAACGTGCCGCGCGTGGACCTCATCGCTCTGCTGCGGCCGACCCAGAGCACGGGCCTCTACGTCCAGCAGGTGGGCCGTGCGCTGCGGACCGCGCCGGGCAAGTCCGATGCGCTGATCCTCGACTATGCCGGCCTGGTACGGATGCACGGGCCGGTGGATATCGTCACCGCGCGCAGTGCCGCCGCGATCAAGGGCCGAGAGGGAGAGATCCGGGCCAAGCCCTGCCCCGGCTGCGGCGCGCTCATCGCTCTCAATGCCAGCACCTGCGAGGCGTGCTGGGTCGAGCCGGACGAGACCGACGAGGATGGGCCGAACCATGAGGCCGCGGCCGACGACGAGCATCCGATCCTCTCCCGCGCGGTACCGGTCTGGCGCGGCGTCTCCCGGTGGCGGCTCGGCCGCCATGCTTCATCCGGCAGCCTCGACGTCGAGTTCCAGACCGATGACGGGTCGAGTCACCGGGTGCGGATCGCCTTGGAGCAGGCCGGTTACCCCCGGGAGAAGGCAGTGCAATGGTGGCGGCAGCTCGGCGGTGGCCGCGACGTGCCGATGACGGTGGCCGAGGCGCTGACGCGGATCGACGATCTCACCCGGCCCTCCGCGATCCTGATCCGTGCCAACGGACGACTGTCCGAGAGCATCAGCTATCGCTTTCCGGATGGCCGCACCTTCGTCGACACGCGGCGGCTCGCCGGAGCCGACGCCTGAGGGGGGCGCCTAAGCCGAGACGCCGTGCTTCGTGAGCAGTCGTTCGGCACTGTCGTTCCATACTTCCATCGTCACGATCAGACCGTCACGTACCGTGAAGCGGTCGACGTAGCGATTGCCTTCGAACGGCGTTCCATCCGGCCATTCGCCGTAAAGGGTGCCGAGGCTGTAGACCGTGGTGACTCCCTCTCCCGGCACCACGTCCAGACGCTCCATGCGCTTCTTCACCCAGGCATAGCGGCTCGCGTTGAAGGCCGTCACCTCGCGGGGATGCCGGAAGACCCGGGCGCCGGTGAAGACGATCTCGATCCCCGGCGCCATATAGCCCGCGGCGGTTTCTGGGTCGGGCACCATGGAGGCTTCCAGATAGGCGGTGACGATGGCCGCATCGGTGTCGGTGGTGGTTTCTGCCTCGGTCGCTTGGGTCATGCTCTGGTCTCCGTTCGATCCCGACACTGCTCCGAGCTCGCAAAAAGTGCATGCAATAAGTGTATGCAGTTTGGCGTGAAAGCAGGCATCGCAATCCGCGCTTTTGGAATTAGATAAAAGATATCAACGCTTTGACAAATGGCACGGTGGTTGCGGTAATGGGTCCGATTCCTCCGGAGAGCCGTCCATGCGCAAGCACAGCCCATCATCGCTGACCCGCCGCCTCGCCCTCGGGGCGACCGCGTTGGTCGGTCTCGCGTTCGTCGCGCCGGTGCAGGCGGCGGAGACAATCAAGATCGGCCTCGTAACCGCTTTGTCTGGCCAATCCGCCAAGTCCGGCGAGGCGATCTCGCGAGGCATCGGTCTCGCCATCGACGAGGTCAACGCTGCCGGCGGCGTTCTAGGGCGGCCTCTGGAGCTCGTGGCGCGGGATGACGAGGCCAACCCGTCGAAGGGCGTGCTGGCCGCCCGGGAGCTGATCCAGCGCGTCGGCGTCGTCGCCCTGGTCGGCGGTCTCGATACCCCGGTCTCGATGGCGATCGTGCCCATCGCCAACCAGATGAAAGTGCCTTTCCTCGGCCCCTGGGCGGCGGGCACCGGCATCACGCGCAACGGTGCCGCCGACAACTACGCCTTCCGCGTCTCGGCGGTGGATGCCCTCGTGGACGAGGCTCTCGTCGCCTATGCGATCAAGACCCATCAGGCGAAGAAGCCCGGCATGATCCTCGTCAACAATGCATGGGGCGAGTCGAACCAGCAGGGTCTGACGGCGGCCTTGAAGACAGCCGGTCTTCCTGCCGCCGGCATCGAGAAATACGAGGCGTCCGATGTCGACATGGTGCCCCAGCTGACGCGGCTGAAAGAGGCCGGCGCTGACACTCTGTTCCTGGTCGGCAATGTCGGGCCCTCGGCCCAGGTCGTGAAATCCCTCGACCGGATGGGGTGGAGCGTACCCGTCGTGTCGCATTGGGGGCCTGCCGGCGGTCGCTTCGATGAGCTTGCCGGCCCGAGCGCCGCCAAGGTGCATTTCATTCAAACCTTTACCTTCGCTGGCAATTCATCGCCAAAGGCGATGGCCGTGCTCGATGCCCTGAAGGCCAAGTATCCGGCGATCAAGTCCATGGCCGACGTGACCCCGGCCGTGGGCATCGCCAACGCGTACGACGCGACGCATCTCCTGGCCCTCGCGATTGGCGAGGCCAAGTCCACAAAGGGGCCGGACGTGCGCGACGGCTTCTACAAGATCGCCACCTATCCCGGCCTGATCAAAACCTACGACAAGCCCTTCGCCCCGGACCGTCACGACGCGCTCGGCCCACAGGATTACGTGTTCACGCGGTTCAAGGACGGCGAGATCGTCGCCGTGGCGAACTAAGGGAGCGGCCATCGCTGTTCATCCCACCCGCGACCTCATCCTGAGGCGCCGCGAAGCGGCCTCGAAGGAGGTCTCCAGAACTCACTGTGCGAACCGGACGCCTCCTTCGAGGCCTCCGCTTCGCTGCGGCGCCTCAGGATGAGGTGGCTGGGTGGGATGGACCACATGATACGGTGAAAGTGAGAGTTCCATGTTGACCGGCTCCCTTGTGAGCGGCCTCGGTCTCGGGAGCATGTACGGGCTCATCGCCCTCGGCTTCCACGTGACCTACGCCGTCTCCGGTACGGTGAATTTCGCGCAAGGAAGCGCCGTCACCCTCGGCGCGGTGCTGGGCTACATGCTCGGCGTTACATTGGGCTGGCCGATGCCGTTGGCGGTGGCCGCAGCCCTGGCCGGCTGCGCGTTTCTCGGCATCGTGGTCGAGCGCATCCTGGTGCGCCCCTTCGTCGAGCGGAACTCGGATGCCTGGCTCCTTGCCACGGTGGCCGGGGGCGTGGTGCTCGACAACGTCATTCTGTTCACCTTTGGCAAGGAGCCGCGCAGCCTGCCCTCCCCGCTCGCGCGCAACCCGGTCGATTTCTTCGGCACCGGGATCTACCCACTGCAGATCGTGATCCCGGTTGTCGGACTCGCCGTCGCCTTCGCCATCCACACGGTGTTCCGCCGGACAGATCTCGGCCGCGTTCTGCTTGCGGTGGCGCAGAATGCCGACGCCGCGCGGCTGATGGGCATCGACGTGCGTCGCACGGTGGCCTGCGCCTTCGCGCTCTCCGCCCTGCTCGCTGGCGCGGCTGGCCTCCTCATCGCCCCGCTGTTCTCGGTCTCGGCCGAGATGGGCACCCTGTTCGGCATCAAGGCCTTCGCCGTCGCCATTCTCGGCGGGATCGGCTCCGCCACCGGCGTGGTCCTGGCCGGTCTGCTCTACGGCGTGGTCGAGGCTCTGGTCACCGGATATCTCGGCTCCGGCTACACCCAGATCGTGGTGTTTTCGGTGATCATCCTCGCGCTGGCTTTGCGCCCCGACGGCCTTCTCGGCCGGGCCGCCGTGAACAAGGTCTGAGCCGATGCGCGCCGGAAGCTCCGCCCTGCCCCTCGCCATTCTCGCCCTCACCGTCGCGGGGATCGGCCTCGTGGCCGCCACCGACGGCTACAGCCATTTCATCATCGCCCTCTTGGCGTTGACGACGCTGGCCGGAACGGGGCTGAACGTCCTCCTCGGCCTTACCGGCCTGATCTCCTTCGGCCATGCCGGTTTCTACGCGATCGGCGCCTATGCGAGCGCCATCCTGACCCTTTCCGGGGTGAGCTTCTGGCTGGCGCTCCCCGCCGCCGGCCTGCTCTCCGGGGTTCTCGGCGGCGTGCTCGCGATCCCCGCCATGCGGGTCAAGGGCCCCTACCTCGCCATGGTGACGATCGCCTTCGGCTTCATCGTCGAGCATGGCCTGATCGAGGGCGGTGCGCTCACCGGCGGCCAGAACGGCCTCGTCATCGCCACGGGCCCGACGCTGTTCGGATTGCCGTTCCTCGAGCGCGAACTCGCGATCCTGTCGATACTCGGTGCCGGCCTCGCCCTCTACGGCTTCCATCGCCTCGCGCGCAGCCGCCTCGGCCTCGCCATGCGGGCGGTGCGGGACGCGGATGTCGCCGCCGCCTCCCTCGGCTTCGATCCGGTGCGGGTGAAGACCCTGGCCTTCATGATCTCGGCGGCACTGACCGGTCTCGCCGGGGCGGTGCTGCCGCCGTTGATGCTGTTCATCGCGCCGAGTTCGTTCCCGTTCACCCAGTCGATCCTGTTCGTGCTCTCGGTGGTGGTGGGCGGTGCCGGCACGGTGCTGGGGCCGCTCTTCGGTGCCCTCGTCACCGTGCTCCTGCCGGAGACCCTCTCGGCTCTCGCCGAATACCGCCTGCTGTTCTTCGGCCTCGCGACGCTGGTGGTCCTGTGGCTGGTGCCGGCCGGCATCGTCGGGAGCCTCGCCCGGCTCCTGCCGCGCCGCGTTTCCGAGACAGTGCCACGCGTCGGGGGAGACGTTGCCACCTATCTCGCGCAGCGGTCGCCCGAAGCGCTCTCGGTGGAGGGGATCGGCATCAGCTTCGGCGGCATCAAGGCTGCGGAGGGCGTCTCGGTGAACGCCGCCCCTGGCGCCGTCACGAGCATTATCGGCCCGAACGGCGCCGGCAAGACCACCGTGCTCAACATGGTCTCGGGCTTCTATCGTCCCGGTGCCGGGGCGATCCGGCTGATGGGGCAAGATCGCCCAAATGAAGATCTCCCGGGCCAAGATCCCGTCGGCAAAGATCTCGCCGGTCTGCCGGCCCACCGTATCGCCCGCGCCGGCATTGCCCGGACCTACCAGACCACGCGGCTGTTCGGTTCACTGTCGGTCATCGACAACGTGGCCCTCGCCATTGCCCCCGGGCGTCTGTTCCGAGCAGGCGCGAGAAGCGATGTCGCCGCCTCTACCGCCCTCCTCGCCTTCGTCGGCTATACCGGGTCCCTCCACCGGCCCGCCGCCGAGTTGCCCCATGTGGATCGCCGCCTCGTCGAAATCGCGCGGGCGCTGGCCGGTCAGCCGCGCGTCCTTCTGCTCGACGAGCCGGCAGCGGGCCTCACTCGCGCCGATACCGACCGTTTGGGTGGTCTCCTGCGCCGCATCGCCGATTGCGGTATCGTGGTGGTTCTCGTCGAGCACGACATGCCCCTCGTCATGGGCATCTCGGACCATATCCTCGTCATGGATGCCGGCCGGCCCATCGCGCGGGGGGACGCCGCCGCGGTACGGGCCGATCCCGCCGTCCTGCGGGCCTATCTCGGTGGTGCCGATACCCCTGCCCGGCCGCGCCCGTCCCCTTGGAAAGGTCCCGCCGACGCGGTTCTCTCGGCTCTCGACCTGACCGCGGGTTATGGCGCCGCACCGGTCCTGGACCGGCTGTCGCTGGATGTCCGTCCCGGCGAGACCGTCGCGCTCCTCGGCGCGAACGGGGCGGGAAAATCCACCGCCATGCGTGCGTTGAGCGGTCTCCTCCGCCCGGTAGAGGGCGCGGTGATCCTGGAGGACCGTGCCATCGCCGGCCTACCGGCCCATGCCATTGCCCGCCTCGGCCTCGCCCTCGTGCCTGAAGGCAGGCAGGTCTTCCCGGAACTCTCCGTGATGGAGAACCTCCGGCTCGGCGCGCATGGACGCAAGGCCCCGATCGATCCGAGTGAGATCGAGGCCCTGCTCGGCCGGTTTCCCCGCCTTCGCGACCGGGCAACGAGCCGGGCCGGGCTACTTTCGGGCGGCGAACAGCAGATGCTGGCCATCGCTCGCGGAATTATGGCGCAGCCGCGCATCCTCCTCCTCGACGAACCCTCGCTCGGGCTCGCCCCGTCCATGATCAACGCCCTCTACGCCGTCGTGGCCGAGTTGCGCGACCAGGGCGTGACCATCCTCATCGTCGACCAGATGGCCGCACTGGCCTTGACCGTGGCGGATCGCGGCTACGTGCTGGAACAGGGCCGCGTCGTCGCCTCGGGCTCGGCGGCGGAACTCTCCGCCGATGGGACCCTTGCCGCGGCTTATCTCGGTGCCGCCTGACAATTCGAGGGAATGAGATCGATCATGGAGCGCGATGCATTGACGGATGCACCGAAACACCACGGCCGCTACCGCTATAGCGCCCTGCCCGATCGTCCCGTCTACGACTGGCCGGGGGGGAAGCGCCTCGCGGTCTATGTCGCGCTCAATCTCGAGACTTTCGATTTCGGATCGGGCCTCGGCGCCGAACTGGCCCCCGGCGGTCCCCAGCCGGACGTGCTGAACTATGCTTGGCGCGACTGGGGCAATCGCGTCGGCGCCTGGCGGATGAAAGCGCTGTTCGACGAGCTTTGCCTTCCCGCCAGCGTCCTCGCCAACAGCCGGATCTACGAGGATTGCCCCGGTCTGATCGAGGCTTTCCGGGCACGCGGCGACGAGATCGTCGGGCATGGCCGCACCAATGCAGAGCGACAGGGCAGCCTCGACGAGGATGCCGAACGCGCCCTCATCGCCGAAGCCACGTCCATCCTGACTCGGGAGGAAGGCAAGGCCCCCACCGGATGGCTCGGTCCCTGGATCTCGCAGTCTCGCGTGACGCCGGACCTCCTGGCCGAGGCGGGATACCGCTATCTTCTCGATTGGGCCCATGACGACCAGCCGATCTGGTTCTCCACACGCGGAGGCGGGCGCATCCTCTCGGTGCCGTATCCCCAGGAACTCAATGACATCCCCGCTATCGTGGCGAGGAAAGATTCCGCGCGGGACTTCGCCGATATGATCGTCGATGGCTTCGACGAGATGCTGCTGCAATCGGAGCGAGCCCCGCTTGTCATGGGGATTGCCCTGCACCCCTATATCGTCGGTCAGCCGCATCGGCTGCGGCCGCTTCGGGCGGCGCTTGCCCACATCGCCTCCCACCGCGACGAAATCTGGCTCACCACCGCTGGAGCCATCGCCGACCATGTGACGAGCCAGGCGGGACCGGAGCGGGGATAGCGCCACCTCTTCGCATGTTGCTCCGACCCAGAGCGCCCGCGGGGTTTGTTCCGTCAGTAAGCGATATGGCCATTAAAGGGTGGAAGGCGCGCAAGGCTTGCGCCATATAGGGGACATGACCGAAACATCGACATACCCCTACACCCTGGAAATCCTCAGCCCCCGCACCGAGGGCGCGACCTACCAATGGGCCATTCGCAAGGGTGGCAAGCTGGTTCAGCGCTCGGACCGAAGCCTGACCAGCGAGGCCAAGGCCCGCGAGAACGGTCTCGCTCAGATCGAGAAGCTCCTATCGGGCTTTGGCGAGCGATAAGCTCGGTTTTCTTCGGTTCCGCACTCGGATAGCGGCCGGTCCTGGTTGAACGCCGGACCGCCGCTAAGACCGTATCGCCGGAACGTGACGTGGGGGCGGGCCTCCCCAATTGGCTTCGGCCGATGGGATATATGGCATCGTGGTTGACGCCTTAGCCCTTCCACGAACGGCCGAACTCCTTCCTGACTAGCATGGCCGCAGCGACCTAATCCGAATGGGTCCTGCAAGCCGCTTTGCAAATTGCGTTGGCATATTATATCCCAGTATGTGTCTCTGACGCCGATTGCTGGGAGGTCGCTCGATGGTGAAGCTGGTGCAACCCGATCGTCCAATCTGGCCTCCTTTTCCGGACGAGCCCGATGAGATGCCTCCTTCGAGAGAGGATGGGCTTCAGGGTGGAACGCCAAGCGAACGGATACCGCAGGCGGAACCTGGATATAGCCATGCGACCGAACGTAAGGAGCTTGCTCGACCCGCCATCTTGCCGGGTTCATAGCCGGCTGCCTACATAGGTCTTGAGCTGTGGCGAGTGTGATAGGCTGCAAAGCATGAAACTGATCGCCCTCACGTAGGTTGACGTCTCAGAGATTCACTTGTGAATTCTGGGACGTTTCATGACGAAGATCGCCACTTCCTTCTTTGCGGTGATGCTGACTGCGTCCGCTCCCGCCTTGGCGCAATCGACAGGGCCGGCGGAAATCAAGCAACCCGGCCCGGCACGTATGACAACGCCAGGGACCACCGGCGCACCGGTGGTGAAGCCGGGGGGCATCGATAACGGCGGTCCAGGCTCTATTGGAACCGAGGCGTATGGTGCCGTAGGCGCAGAAAGCCGTTCGAATAACTCGGGTGCTGCGGGCAACGCCAACAAGCCTGAAGTCGCGATCCCCAACACGGGCGGTGGTGGCGGACGATAGACCGCGCTTTGGACGTACTCACACAACCGTATTAGTGCTAGTCAGTTGCTCGTACCGACGGTATAGATTCGGGCTTTCGTGGAACGAGGGCATTATATCGGCGGATATGACTTGGCTTATACGATAATATCAGCTCAACATTAGATTTTATTCATTCGAGTAATGAAAATTATAACGCTACGGGTGTGATGAATTCGTGGCCTGTATGGCATTCACGCAATCCGGTATTTGCATTTGGGCGGAAGCCGCTCCGCTTAATCGACCGTAGACCAGTTATCAGACGATCGACCGGCCCGCGCGAGGAGGGCACCATCGCGAGCCGGTCGATGTACCGCGCATTCACCGGGTGAATGCGCGATGTCGGCATGCCCGAAGCGGCCGGGCATGATTGATGTGTCCTGCTACGATGCGGCCGGGTGAGCCATCGAGGTCGCGCCAACAGTCGTCCGGTCCTTGTCCGGAACTCGCTTCACGCGGAACCAGAGGGCATAGAGCGCGGGGAGGAACAGCAGGGTCAGAAGCGTCCCGACACCGACGCCTCCGATGAGGACGTAAGCCAGCGCCCCCCAGAACACCGAATGGGTGAGCGGGATGAAAGCGAGCATGGCGGCGGCTGCGGTCAGGATGACGGGGCGGGCGCGCCGCACCGTCGATTCGACGATGGCATCGTAATCCGACAGGCCGGCTTCACGGTCGTGGTGAATCTGGTCCACCAGAATGAGCGTATTGCGCATCAGGATGCCGGACAGGGCGATCAACCCCAGGATGGCGTTGAAGCCGAAGGGCTGGTGAAAAATCAGCAGAGTCGGCGCCGCACCGACCAAGCCCAGCGGGGCGGTGGCGAAAACCATGAACATGGCCGCGAACGAACGCACCTGAATCATGATGACCGTGAGGGTCACGATCAACATGATCGGGAAAACCGCCACGAGCGACATCATCGCCTTCGCGCTTTCCTCGACCGCGCCGGCTGTGTCGATGCGGTAGCCCGGGGGTAGCTTGGCCTTGATCGGATCGAGCAGGGGCGCGACCTGAGCGTGGATGTCCGGTGGCTGCTTTCCGTCGATCACGTCGCCCTGGACGCGGATATAGGTCTCGCGATTGTAGCGCTTCAGGACTGCATCCTCGCTGGTGCTCTCGAGCCGGGCGACTTGGGACACGGGCACTTGGTGGCCGTCCTTCGTTGCCAGCGTCAGGTCACCGATCTCGCCGAGTGAGCGCCGCTCCGGGCCGGGGCTGCGCAGCAGCACATCGACCGAGCGCAGGTTCTCGCGCACCTGCGTGGCGGGGGTGCCGTTGAGATAATTCTGCAGCTGCTGGCCTGCCTCCTTCGGGGTCAGCCCGATCAGGCGCAGTCGCTCCTGGTCGAAGGCGAGCCTCAGATTGGGGGTCTTGTCGCCCCAGTCCAGATGAACCAGGCGCAGGTTCGGGTTGGCCGCCATGACCTCTCGGATCTCGGCTGCGATGCCACGGATCACGTCGAGATCAGGACCGACGACCCGGAAGGCCACGGGGAAGCGGATGGGGGGGCCGAACACGATCTGCAGCACGCGCACCCGCGCCTCGGGGAAGCGGCCCTCTTCCACAAGTTTGCGGACTCTGCCGCGTAGGACGTCGCGGGTCGCCGCATCGGCGGTCTGCACCACGATTTGGGCGAAGGCCGGATCTGGCAGTTCGGGATCGAAAGAGAGCACGAAGCGGGGCATGCCCTGGCCGATATAGCTCGTGATCTCCCCAGCCTCAGACAGTTCGCGTACGGCCGCTTCGATCCGCTTGACGCTGGCCTCGGTGGTGGCGAAAGCCGATCCCGCCGGCAGGGTCACCTCGACGATGAGTTCGGGGCGCTCGGAATTCGGAAAGAACTGCTGTTCGACCTTCCCCATGGCGACCACCGCGAGCGCGAACAGACCTACCGTGATGCCGGCTGCCATCCATTTGTGGTCGACCGACATCCGCACGACGCGGCGTAGGCGCTGGTAGTTTTTCGTGGCGTAGATGGCCTCGTGGCCGCCTTCCACTTTCTTGATGTTCGGCAGAAGCTTGACGCCGAGATACGGCGTGAAAGTCACGGCGACGATCCAGGAAATGATCAGCGAGAATGCTACGACCCAGAAGATGTCACCGGCATACTCCCCGGCGGTGGAAGCGGCGAAGCCCACCGGCAGGAAGCCCGCGATGGTGACAAGCGTGCCCGTCAGCATCGGCGCGGCGGTGGCGCTCCAGGCATAGGTCGCGGCCTCGATCCGGTCGGCGCCTTCCTCCATGCGCACCACCATCATCTCGATGGCGATGATGGCGTCATCGACGAGTAGCCCGAGCGAAATGATGAGGGCGCCCAGTGTGATGCGGTCGAAGTCGCGGCCCGTCACCATCATGACGACGAACACCGCCGAGAGGGTGAGCGGCACGGCGAGCGCCACGACGATGCCGACCCGGAAGCCGAGCGCCACAAGGGAGACGAAGATCACCACGCCGAGGGCCGTGAAGAACTTGACCATGAATTCATGGATGGCGTCGTCGATGACCTTGGCCTGGTCGGTGATCTTGGTGAATGTGATGCCCACCGGCGTCTCGTGATGGATCGCCACCTCCTCGGCATTGAGGGCCGCGCCGAGGTTCAGGCCATTGAAGCCAGGCTTCATCACGAGGCCGAGCATGAGCGCCGGTTCGCCGTCGTTGCGGATCTCGAAGGTCTCCGGGTCTTCGTAGCCGCGCTTGACCTCGGCGATATCGCCGAGCTTGAGACTGCGGTCCCCGGCCGCAACGGGGAGGTTTCGGATCGCGTCGAGTCCGTCGATGGCGCCGTCCAGGCGCAGGTAGACGCGTGGACCCACCGCCTCGACGAAGCCTGCCGGTGTGACGTCGTTCTGATTGGCCAGCGCCGCCAGCACTTGCTGGCCGGTGATTCCGAGGGTGGCGAGGCGCTGATACGAGATTTCGACGAAGATCTTCTGGGCCTGCTCGCCAAGGATATTGATCTTCTCGACGCCGGGGACGCGCAGCAGGCGCTGGCGCATATCCTCGGCCCGTAGCACCAGCTGCCGGTGTGGAAGACCCTTTGCCTGCACCGCGTAGAGGGCGAAATAGATGTCGGAGAATTCGTCGTTGAACAGCGGCCCAAGCACGCCACGTGGCAGGCTGGAGGCCTGATCGGAAAGCTTCTTCCTGGCCTGATAGAACTCCGATTGGAGCTTGGCCGGCGGCATGTTGTCCTTGAAAATGACCTTGGTCATCATCAGGCCGGGCCGGACTGTCGTCTCGGCGCGATCGTAGTAGACGAGTTCCTGCAGGCGCTTTTCGAGCGGGTCGGCGACCTGACGCTGCATTTCCTCGGCGGTGGCGCCGGGCCAGGCCGCCGAAACCGTCATCACCTTGACGGTGAAAGCCGGATCTTCTCCGCGCCCGAGCTTTTCGAACGCGAAGAAGCCGGCACCCGTTAGAGCAATGAGGAGAAAGAGCGTGACCGCTCGTTCTCGGACCGCAAGTGCTGAAAGGTTGAAGCCGCTCACCGCACGACTCCCGGCATGCTCGCCGGGGCCGGCCTGACCTTCTGGTCGGGCTTCAGAAGATGAGCACCCAGCGCCACGATGCGGTCACCCGCACTCAGGCCCGCGACGATGTCCGCGCGCTCCTCGCCCATACGAGCGACCTTCACGACTTGAGGCCGCACTGTTTCGGTGGCTGCGTCGTAGCGCCAGACGGAGGTACCTTGGCCTTGGTCGAATAGCGCGCCAAGCGGAACTTCCACCGCGGCGGCACGGCCGGCACTCAAGGTCTTGAGCAGCAGGGTCACGGTCGCGCCGAGTGGCGCGGTCTCGCCGCCGCCCGACAGAATGTAGCGCGCGCGGTAGGTGCGCGTGGCGGGGTCGGCGGTTGCCGAGAGTTCACGTAGCCGCGCGGGATAGGTGCTCTCGCCTTCGGCGTAGAGGGTGGCCGAGGCTTCGCCTTGCGCGGCACGCCGGCTGCCCTCCGGCAGGAACACTTCTGCCTCGCGCGCGCCATCGCGTGCCAGTTTCACCACCGTCTGCCCGGCGGCGACCACCTGACCGGGCTCCGAGGGGACCTCCATCACGACCCCGTCGGCATCGGCCTGCAACTCGGCATAGCCGGCCTGGTTGGCGATCTGGCTCGCTTGGGCTTCGGCATTGGCGAATTGCGCGATGGCGGCGTCGGCCGCGCCTTTGTTCTGATCGTAGGTCTGTTTCGAGGTCCAGCCGTCTGAGACGAGTTTTCGGCTGCGCTCCTCGTCGGCTTTGGCCTTGATCATCTGAGCGCGGGCAGCCTCGACGGAGGCGCGGGCGGCGTTGAGCGCGAGGCTGAAATCGGTCCGGTCCAGGCGCATCAGAGGCTGGCTGCGCGTCACCCGGTCACCCGGATCGACGAGACGTTCGAAGATCTTACCTCCGACGCGGAAGCCGAGATTGCTCTCGGTGCGAGCCCGGATCACCCCCGTGTAGCGGGCCATCCCGCTGCCGGTGCGCACGACCTCCACGGTCTGGACCAAGGGCGGCTGAGGTGACACGGCGGTCTCGGCCGGCGAGCATGCCGTCAGGGCAAGCCCGATCATCCCGAGCGCAATCCTCGCATCCATTACGCATTTCCCCGTCGGCGACTCATCACCAATAAAATGATGAGTAACATATATTTTGCCAAAGAGAAGCGTCAAGATGCGTCGCTGTGGAGCGCGCCCTGTCTGAGGACGTCGCTCTCGGCCTATCGGGGGGAAAGGCGGCTCTGCCGGTACTGAAGGCCGCGGCGGTTAGAGTTTCGTCGTCTCCGCCCGCATTGTGATCGGGCCGCCAGGGACTCACAGCGAAAATCTTAGAACACGGGCAACGGCATGAGCCGATGCTGGGTCAGGCCGCACACAGAGGCCGCGCGACTCCCATTTTCCACGAAACAGCTGGCGCCGAGGCCGGAAAATAGGGTCAGCCCCGCATGGGGCGGGCTTGCAGGATGGCAGCCAGCACGAAGGGGCGCTTCATCAGGGGGCCGGCATTGCCCCGGTTCACGAAATCATTCGCGCCGGGATGCCGTCGCACGGCTTTTCCCAGATCGAGACGGTAGCCTTCCTTGAAAACGAAAGGCGGCGCCATCGAATTTGCAAGAAACACTTCGACGGCAGCCGCCACTTCCTCTTGGGAAATCAAATTCAGGTCGCACAGGGCGGCTGTCGTCAGCTTTTCGGTCATTCCGAATGGTAGAGCCGCGCCGCTTTCCCGGCAACCATTAGCGCACTCAGTGCGGCGGCATTCTTCATTGGGCAAGCCAAGCCTGACGGTGCAAGCTCGGGCGCATGATATCAGCCTCGGCCCACCACGTGCACAACCGCGACGCGGGGATAGGACACGGCCAGAAAGCTGTAGTTTGACAGGGGTTTAATGGTTGATGGCGGAGGGAGCGGGATTCGAACCCGCGATACCGTTTCCGGTATACACACTTTCCAGGCGTGCGCCTTCAACCACTCGGCCACCCCTCCAGTCTCACACGTCGATGCCAGCCAAAGAGGCGGCGGCGATGCGCGAGTGGCGTGCTGTACAAGCCGCGTTCTCGGCGTGCAAGGGACCAGAGCACCGATCGGGTGAGGAAACGTCCGATTTCGCGATTGCTCCGGTGTACCTGTGTCTCAATGGCACCGGGCGGGCGCATCGGAACGCGGCATGCGTTGCGCCATGCGAGGGGGGCTTAGACCGCCATGCGGCGGGTTTTGCGCGATTAGGCGCATGGCGCATCGCGGGGGCTCGAGCGTGGCCTGTCATTGCCGGTTCCATTGTCGAGCGCGGGGATAAGACCGAGCGGTTCGTTCGGTCGTCGGCGCGCTTCGGCAGGCCCGGATGAACAGACCGTGTCCTGCCGTTTGCTGATGTCCCTTCCGTTGAAGGTCCGTTCCGGTTTGCCCGTCCAGCTAAGGCTCGAGGGGCGTGGTTCACCGAGCATTCCATGGACGGGCGCGTCGGCCTGTAAGATGCCTTCCCAGATAGACTAGTTGGATAGTAGCTCTCCGGTTTCTAGTACTTTTTATGCAATTGCAGCATCACTTCGCGTCTGGTTTCTAGAAACGGCAGATTGCGACGAGATCATGGCGAGTTTTCGTCATGCATCGACCTGAACGTTGCGATGCAGCGAGGGGCGGGACATGCCTTCTATCAAGTATACGTACGGCGTTGAATTCGATCCTAACGCGAGCCTTGCGATATCGATATCGAACGCGATCTATGACGATGACGGCGCAAAGTACAAATTTCGCGGGCAGATCAACAACGATCCGTATGGCAATGTGATTGCCCAGCTCTATAATGGCATCAACAATCTGTCGGAAGATTATATCCTTGAACAATATAAAGTCAGTTTCAACATAAATTTCTCCGATACTACTGGAAATGTGACGCTGAATGGGCATGATTTCGATGACATCATTCAGGGCGGCGTGGGAGACGACATTCTTCGCGGTGGTGCGGGCGACGACACGATACGCGGCATGGGCGGTGCCGACACCTTCTGGGGCGGTGACGGCGACGACCGCCTCGTCGTAAGGGAGGCGGGCGCGAGCGTTCACGGCGATGCCGGCATGGACAAACTGTTCCTGCAGGGAGGAGACAGTTTCGTCTTCACTGACGATACGCTGCAGAATGTCGAGATCATTCATCTCGGTGCGGGCTCCGAATTGGACCTCTCCGCCGTCACGGCGGGCGTGACCATCATCCAGACCAGCAAGATCGGAACTCCCGGCACGATCGTCGGCACTCAGGATGCCGACACGATCATCGCAGGTGGTGGATACGTCTCTATCAGGGGCGGCGACGGCGACGATGTTCTCAAAGGGACGACCGGATTGCCCAGCTTCGCCGGAGAGGGTGGGAACGATGTCATCACCCTCGGCATGCGGGGCGGCTACGCAACCGGGGGCGAAGGCGATGACGTACTTGTCGGAAGCTCCGTGGCATCGAGCGCACTACACGGCGATTCCGGCAACGATCGCATCAAGGCCGGTGCGGGTGGAGCGACGATCGGGGGCGGCGCGGATGCCGACAAGCTGTTCGCCAATTCGGGAGAGGACCTGTTCGTCTTCACCGCCGGCTTTGGCCGCGACAACCTCTATGGCCTCGATGTCGAGAACGATCGCATCGCTGTGGCCATCGCGGGTGTGGAGTCCGGCGATCTCATGTTCCGTTCGATGAATGGCGGGCAGGATACGCTGGTGACGTTCCGCGGCGTCGAGAGCAGCAACAAGATCATCCTGCACGACGTCCACGTCGCGGACCTCAAAATGGCCCAGGACGACCTGTTCCTCTTTGGTGCGTGACGGCGAGACTGGCCGCGAGATCCCCGCCCCACCGGACGGCTCCGTCCCGAGCCGTCGACCCGCCCGGCTCAGGCTGCGGCGGGTTTCCGGCTTCGCCCGAATGCGCCGAGCATGAGAAGAGTCGGGGATGGCTTTGGACGGGTCCATGGGCCGGGCCTCCGGAGGCTTCGATCTGCGGGGTGAAAGCATCACGGAAGCCCCGTCGTTTCTCGCAGGTCATGAATGACACTTTGGCACCATGATAAACATAGGTGTATGTATTTCCGCGCAAATCCTTAAATTGTGCTTAGTATTCATTAGATTTGGAACATGGAGGATGAGTAATTATTGACCGCCGTCAGTAACGGAGAATGCCTATGTCGAACATTCGCTTGCTCGCACTCGTCGCTCTACTCGGCATGGTCCCGGTCGGGACCGCAACAGCCCAGCAGGGCACAGGATCGCCGGGCGCCAGCGGGGCTCCTACGGGGGCCGAAGGTCAGAAGGTAGAGACCGGCAAGGAGATGACGGGCGGCGAGCGCGGCGGCGGATCGGGAAATACCGGAGTCCCCGGTGGCTCCCCGGCAGCCGATGGCAACAAGACGCAGGATAGCCGGACCACCAAGACCCGCGATCGCTGATCTGCCCCTGCCTCGTTCTAGCCGGAGCGCTCCGCGCCGAAGCGGGTTCCGGTTCGGCGAAAAAGAGCGCGGCACGAGGAAGGCCTGGAGATGTGCCCCGGCCCGACGTGGTCGGGCGCATCTCTCGGCGGATCACTCCGCGCCCGGCAATCGATGCTTTCGGCGCCGTATTAGAGGCGGCCGAGAGCGCTCTCTTCTGGAAGCGAGCCTCCCTCCCCTCCTAGCGCCCCTCCCCTCAAGCCGGTTCGGTCGCCAACGAGCCGGATTTGGTGGTGGCAGTCCTCAAAAATTAACTCTTCGCTAACCCTGAGCCCGGCAATTCTTGCCGGGTCCACGTGGGACGTGAAGGGTGTCGAGTATGAGCGAGACGGGCGCCGCCGCGCCGGCTCAGGGGCCGGGTCTGGGGCAGTTCGCGAGTTTCGCGATGCCCAACCGCGCCAACCTCACCGCTCTGTCGAAGCGCACCGACCTGTTCTTCGCCACGGCGGTGATGGGCATCCTCACGGTGCTCATCTTCCCGCTGCCGGCGTTCCTGCTCGACCTGCTGCTGGCCGTCTCGATCATCATCTCGGTCATCATCATGATGACGGGCCTGTTCATCGACAACCCGCTCGAATTCACCGTCTTCCCGACCCTGCTCCTCGTCGCGACCCTGTTGCGGCTGGCCCTGAACCTCGCCTCGACGCGCCTCATCCTCGGCCATGGCCACGAGGGAACGGCGGCTGCAGGCCACGTCATCGAAGCCTTCGGCAACTTCGTGATGGGCGGCAACTTCGTCATCGGCATCATCGTGTTCGCGATTCTCATCATCGTAAACTTCGTCGTCATCACCAAGGGTTCGGGCCGTATCGCGGAAGTCGCGGCCCGCTTCACCCTCGACGCGATGCCCGGCAAGCAGATGGCGATCGATGCCGATCTCTCGGCCGGTCTCATCGACGAGAAGGTGGCGAAGGCCCGGCGCGCCGCGCTGGAGGAAGAATCCTCCTTCTTCGGTGCCATGGACGGTGCCTCGAAATTCGTGCGCGGAGACGCCATCGCCGCGCTGCTCATCACCTTCATCAACGTCATCGGCGGCATCATCATCGGCGTGGCCCAGCAGGGCATGCCCTTCGGTGCCGCCGCGAAGACCTACACGCTGCTCACCATCGGTGACGGCCTCGCCAGCCAGGTTCCGGCCCTCATCGTCTCGACGGCGGCCGGTATCCTCGTCTCGAAGGCGGGCGTGAAGGGATCGGCCGACAAGGCGCTCGGCAAGCAGCTCGCCAACTACCCGAAGGCGCTCGGCATGTCGTCGGGCGTGATGGTTCTGCTCTCGCTGCTGCCGGGCATGCCGATGCTGCCCTTCCTCGCCCTCGCCGGCGCTTCGGGCTACGCCGCATGGCACTTCGCCAAGGTCGCCCGCGAGGCCCCGCCCCTCGATTCCGACGGTGCACCGATGGACGCCACCGCCGTGGCCGCCGCCCAGGCCGCCAAGGAGGAGACGGTGACCGATCTCCTCAAGCTCGACGATCTGAAACTGGAAATGGGCTACGCGCTCCTCGCCCTCGTCAACGGGCAGGAGGGCCAGGACCGCCTGACGGACCAGATCAAGGCCCTGCGCCGCCAGCTCGCGGCGGAACTCGGCTTCGTCATGCCCTCGGTCCGCATCCTCGACAACGTCCAGCTCGATTCCAACGCCTATGTGGTCCGGGTGAAGGAGATCGAGGCCGGCACGGGTCAGATCTTCCCCGGTCAGTTCATGGCGATGGACCCGATGGGCGGACAGGTGCAGCTGCCCGGGCAACACATGCTGGAGCCGACTTTCGGCCTGCCCGCCACCTGGATCGACGCCTCCCTGCGCGATCAGGCGCAGCTCAAGGGCTACACCGTGGTGGATGCGGCCACCGTGGTCTCGACCCATCTCACCGAGATCATCAAGGCGCATGTCTCCGAGCTTCTCAACCATGTGGAGGTGCAGAAGCTGCTGAAGGAGCTCTCGAAGGACCACGCCGACCTCGTCAAGGAGGTGGTGCCCTCGCAGATCGGCACCACGGGCATCCAGCGCGTGCTGCAATACCTCCTCGCCGAGCGGGTCTCGATCCGCGATCTCGGCTCCATCGTGGAAGGCATCGCCGAGGTGGCGGGCCATGTGAAGAATCCGCGCGACATCGTCGAGCATGTCCGCGCCCGTCTCGGCCGCCAGATCTGCGCGCAGTACCAGGGGCATGACGGCATGCTGCCCATCATCACCCTCTCGCCGCTCTGGGAGCAGACGTTCCTCGAATCCATCGCCGGGGAGCGCGACGAGCGCTACCTCGCGATGCAGCCCTCCAAGCTGTCGGAATTCGTCAACACGGTGCGCGACCGCTTCGAACAGGCCGCGCGGATGGGCGAGATGCCTGTCCTCGTCACCTCGGCTCAGGCTCGGCCTTTCGTGCGCTCGATCATCGAACGCTTCCGCCGCGAGACGGCCGTCATGAGCCAGGCGGAGATCCACCCGCGCGCCCGGCTGCGGACGGTGGGGTCGGTCTAAGGCCGGGATCCGGAATCACGGTGAGGGTCCGCCTGACCGTATCGCGGCGCTCTAAAGGCTCCTTGAGCCGTTTTCCCAAAGCTCTGCCTCATCCTGAGGTGCCGCGTAGCGGCCTCGAAGGAGACGTCCAGAGATCGCGCGACCACTGGAGGTCTCCTTCGAGGCCTTCGCTGCGCTTCGTTACCTCATGACGAGGTGAGCTGATTGGATGATGGACCTTGGCACAGGTACCCGATGGGACATCCGAACGACCGGATTCTCAGAGCGGCTTCTTCTCCAGCCGCTTCTCGATCCTGTTCGGATCGATGCCCGGAGCGACGACGGGGGGAGCGGGCACGGCGGAGGCCGGCGGCGCTTTCGCGAGGTCGGCCAGGCGTGAGCGCTCGTAGAGCAGGACGACCACCACCGAGATGAGCGCCGGGATCCAGAAATAGAACACCCGGAACACGATGACGGCCGCGATGATCGCGTCCTTCTGGCCGGGATCGGTGATCTGCATCGCCGTGATGAAGACGAGTTCGAAGACGCCGAGCCCGCCCGGGGCGTTCGAGACCAGGGCGACGGAGAACGAGGCGAGGAAGATGGCGATGACCGCGATCGGGCCGGGATTCACCGCTTCCGGCAAGGCGAAATACAGGATGCCGGCGGCGCCGAGCAGTTCGAGGGGGGCCGCCAGGAGCTGGCGTCCCATGATCGCCGGGCGCGGATATTCGAGCTTGAACTTGCGGATGTGGAGCGGCGGAAGGCGCAGGATCGACCCGGCGACGTAGAGCGCGACGAAGGCCAGAAGGCCGATTCCGACGATGAGGGCGGTCTTCGGGTCGGTGAGGAAGCCCGGCAGGATGCCCTTGAGCCGCGAGAGCAGCTGCGGCTCGACCACCAGGACGACACCGCCGAGGAGCACCGTTCCGAGGAAGAAGGTGAAGGAGCAGAGAGCCACCAGCACCGCCACCTGGGCGGCCGAAAGGCCCTTGGCCGTATAGGCCCGGTAGCGGACCAGGGCGCCGGAGAAGACCGAGGCACCGATATTATGGGACAGCGCGTAGGTGGTGAACGAGCACACCGCCACGAAGAACCAAGAGATGCCGCGCACCCCCAGATGCAGCAGCGCGATCCGATCGTACCAGGCCAGGGCCGCATAGGCGACGAGGGTGGAAAGCCCGGCCAGCACCATGCGATGCGGCGGAATGGCGACGATGGCCGCCCATACCGCCGCCATCGAGGTCGTCTTCAGCTCCTGGTAGAGAAAGTAACCGGAGATGGCGATCGCCAGGATGCCGATGAGCGGCCAGGCGAAATCCTTGATTGTCTTCATCACGAACCGGTCATGCCCCCACAGCCCAGCCTACCTGCACGACCGCGAGGAGCATCGCAAGCGAGACGGCCGGCCCAGGCATTACCCGGACAGATGTCATGTGAACATGACGACTTCGTGCCGCCCGCCGCGCCTCTCGTTCAGGCGCGGATGCGGGAGAGGCCGATACTGTCCATGGCCGCCTGATCGCGGGCCGCCTCGGCGACGCGTTCCGCCGTGCGCTCGCGATCCTCGAGGATCTCGATCTTCTTGAGCTCCTCGAACGCCTCGCCGAGCTCGGCCTTGGCGTCCGTGAGCTGGCCTTCCAGGGCGAGCGCGGATTGGCGCATGTTGTCCCGGCGGGTCGCGGCGGCGCGGGCATAGGTCGGATAGGCGAAATGGCCGGTGTCGGTGATGCCGGCGCGGCCTTCCTCGTAGGCGACCTCGCGGTCGAGCTCGGACGCCATCCGGTTGAAATCGGCCATCATCATCTCGATTTGCGTCACCCGCCGACGCTTCTCGTCGACCTGGAAGCGGCGCAGCCGGATCAACGTGTCACGCGATTTCATATTGAGGGTCCCATTCCACGCCACGCACGAAAGGCCGGCGCCGTCGGCGCCGGAGACGAGAGAGAAGACGTTCCGGACGTCACTCAGGCGCCGCCGACGATCGCTGCCAACCGTTGGTAACCCTCGCCTATCGAGGTTGCTTCTTCCTTACTCTGACCCAGAAAAGCCTCGATACTTGGCATCAACCCGACGGCTTCGTCCACTTCCGCCGACGCGCCGGCCCTGTAGGCACCGAGTCTGATGAGTTCCTCCATGTCGGCATAGGTGGAAAGGATGCGCCGGGCGCGCCTCACGGTCGGCAGATGGGCAGGGTCGCAGGAGCGCGGCATGGTCCGCGAGACGGAGCGCAGGACGTTGATGGCCGGATAGCGCCCCCGCTCGGCGATGCCGCGCTCCATCACGATATGCCCGTCGAGGATGCCGCGCACCGCATCGGCAACGGGCTCGTTATGGTCGTCGCCCTCCACCAGCACGGTGAAGAGGCCCGAGATCGCGCCCTGCCCCGTGCCGGGTCCGGCCCGCTCCAGCAGGCGCGGCAATTCGCTGAACACCGTCGGCGTGTAGCCCTTGGCGGTGGGCGGCTCGCCCGCGGCGAGGCCGATATCGCGCTGGGCCATGGCGAATCGGGTGATCGAATCGATCATGCAGAGAACCTGCGCGCCCTGATCGCGAAAGTACTCGGCCATGGCCAGGGTGACGTAGGCCGCGTTGCGCCGCATGAGGGCCGGCTCGTCCGACGTCGCCACCACCACCACCGAACGGGCGAGGCCGGCGGGGCCGAGATCGTCCTGGAGGAATTCCTGCACCTCGCGCCCGCGCTCGCCCACGAGGCCGATCACCGCCACATCCGCCGCCGTGTAGCGGGCGAGCATGGAGAGGAGGACGGACTTGCCGACCCCGGAGCCGGCGAAGATGCCCATGCGCTGGCCGGCGCACATGGTGATGAAGGTGTTGATGCAGCGGATGCCGAGATCCAGCGGCGGGCCGACTCTCCGCCTTGCATGGGCCGGCGGCGGATCGGCGCGAAGGGGGTAGATGGCCGGGCCGGGCGGCAGCGGGCCGAGCCCGTCCACGGGACGTCCGAGGGCGTCGATGGTCCGCCCGAGCCAGCCGGCGGAGGGGCGGATCGCGCCGGCGGCCTCGTCGCGCACCATGGCCGGACAGCCGCGCCGAACGCCTTCGAGCGAGCCGAACGGCATGGCCAGCGCCCGGTCGCCCTGAAACCCGATGATCTCGCAGGGGACGGCGCCGCCGCCATGCTCCACCATGATGTCCAGGCGCCCGCCGAGCCGCATGGCAGCGACCGGCCCGGCGACCTCCACCAGCAGGCCCTTGATCGCCACGACGCGACCGAAGGTCTCCAGGGTCTGGATGCCCGCGAGCGCAGCCTGGGCCGCAGCGAGATTCAGCGTGGGAGAAACGCGGGGTCGGTCCGTCATATGCGCGTCTCTCAACGATTCATTTACCTCCCTCCTTAACACTGCGTACATCGGGCTTGAAGCGGTCCGTCGTCATTCATGAACGGACTTTCGTTCGTTCAGGCTGCGATGCATCGCTTGGGCGTGTCAGTTGAGATACATCTGCCGACGAAGGCAAATCTATCAAGTGCTTAGCTGAATGTTTTCGTGTAATGCTTCCGCCGGCCCCTCACCTCTCGGGGCCGGATCGCCGATCGGTCGCAGCATCATTTTCGGAAACGTTCAATTCTGTGCTTGCCACCGAGAATCAGGTTTTGTTAACGATTAACCATTAGCGTTTCACGTCTATGACGAGGGAGCGTCTGCCACGGGCCGGTGGTGGACGAATGGCGGGGGCTTGCCCGAACGCTGAATACGGCCGGCTGGGCTGGGGACCGACGATGCGGGTACTTCTGATCGAAGACGACAGCGCGACCGCGCAGAGCATCGAACTGATGCTCAAGTCGGAGAGCTTCAACACCTACACGACGGATCTCGGCGAGGAAGGTATCGACCTCGGCAAGCTCTACGACTACGACATCATTCTTCTCGACCTGAACCTCCCCGACATGTCGGGTTACGAGGTGCTGCGCAATCTGCGTGTGGCGAAGGTCAAGACGCCGATCCTGATCCTCTCCGGCATGGCCGGCATCGAGGACAAGGTGAAGGGCCTTGGCTTCGGAGCTGACGATTACCTCACCAAGCCCTTCCACAAGGACGAGCTGGTCGCCCGCATCCATGCGATCGTCCGCCGCTCGAAGGGCCATGCCCAGTCGGTCATCACCACCGGCGACCTAATCGTGAATCTCGATCAGAAGACCGTCGAGGTCACCGGCAGCCGGGTCCATCTCACCGGCAAAGAATATCAGATGCTGGAGCTTCTCTCGCTGCGGAAGGGCACGACCCTCACGAAAGAGATGTTCCTCAACCATCTCTACGGCGGCATGGACGAGCCCGAGCTCAAGATCATCGACGTCTTCATCTGCAAGCTGCGTAAGAAGCTGGCCAACGCCTCCTCCGGCAAGAACTACATCGAGACCGTCTGGGGACGCGGCTACGTCCTTCGCGAGCCGAACGAAGGCGAAGAGCGGATCGCCGTCTGATCCCCCTCGCTTCGGAACTCGGAAAAAAAGGCCTCGCGTGAGCGGGGCTTTTTTGTTGGGCCATGGTCCAGCGAGTCGAGAAGCGGGCGATTCCAGAGCTGGTTCGGCACGCGTTCGGGTGAGCTGGGCCTCGATACGGAGGGCGCCCCTCCCCCCTGTTCGTATCGGTTCGGCAAGGACAAACGCCAGCGGCGCGCCCTGCCTACGACAGGGACTGAAAGTGGCGGCACTTACGCCGATCAGCAGAATACCCGAGGCTCGGGCGATCCCTTGGGCATCGCGGCTGCCGAGAATCACCCTGTATGCGCGATCGATCCCGGCGCCTGGCGGCTCGGGCGCCGGGCGGTGGGGGAGGCTTTCGGGAAACGGCGTTCGAGAGGCATTTATGAGTCACCTGCCAGTCGAGCGGCTTGTTTTAAGCACGATGCGGACGAAGGCGACGGCGTTGAGATCGGCGGGCGTGCCGAAATAGCGTTCGTGATCCCTGGCGAGGCGGCGGAAGCGCGTCGCCCAGGCGAAGGAACGCTCCACGACCCGGCGTCGCGGCGGGAGAACGAAGCCGCGCTTGGCCTCCGGAGTTTGACGGCCTCCAGGGCGACGCTGTCCCCGGCGATGGCCTGCACGGCCTCGGCCAAATGCCCGACCCGGGCACGGTCGTCCGCACGGCGGGGGTGACGTGCAGGGCCGGGAGGTGGCCCAGGATGTCGACGGCCCGATGGACTTTCGAGCCCTTCTTGCGCTTGGCCCCATCGTAGCCGGCCCGCTCACCGCTCCCGGGCGTCGAGCGCAGGGTCCGACCGTGGAGGGTCGCCGCGCTCGGCTCAGGAGAACGCCCGGAGGCCAGACAATCTGTGCTGGGCCTGCCGGTAGGCGGACTCCCGGGGAGGGAGAGCATGGGGCAACCACCGCCACGACGCGCCTGTCTCGACGATTGAGCGCGGTCCGTTGGCAGTCCGTCGAATGCCGCGCGACGCGAAGACTCACGCGGTCGCGCATCCTCTCGCAGTAGCGTCAGGTAGGGCGCGACCCGCGACCATTCATCAACGGAAACGAAGGACGAGTAGGCTGGGCGCGAAGAGGTCATGCCGCCTCACCTGGTTCTCCATCGCCAGAGGTCCATCACAGCCTCTCTGTTCGAATGTTCGCCTTCGCGCTCGCGATAGCGCAGCCCGGCTTGAAGAAGCATGGCATCGCTGGAAACCCAGTGGAAGCGGTAAGCGATATCGATCCAATGCAGTCGACATAAAAATGCCTCAACGGTATTATTCGCTCAAGACAAAGGCACGTCGCGGCAATCAAGTTTAGAGACTAAAACAACATATTATATTATAAATTGATGCTATAAGATTTACTTATAAGTGAATTAATCAATATTATATATAGCCTTCACAATTATGTGATCCTTGTTCGGATATTACCTCATCTATGCAAATAATCGCATGGCATATTGTGCTTAATATAGGCGGGTACGACGCCTTATTCAATGATTTATTCGTCTAATGGGAGAGAAATTTTCCTTATTTTAGTGTTTTCGGGGCTTGAATAGACTGCTTACTCCCAACCGAGGCTGTCATGGGTATCCAAGTCAAACATCTGCTGGTCGGTTTAATCACACTCCTGATGGTCGCCATTGCGGGCCAGGGCGGCATGGCGCTCATGCAATTGCAGACCGTGAACGCGAATGCGGTCGATCTGGCCGAAAGTTGGCTGCCGAGCGTGCGCGGACTGGGGGACATCAAATATAGGATCACCCGCCTTCGCCTGCTCGATGCACGGTACGTGTCCTTGCTGGAACCCACGTCCGAGTTGGATGCCCTGTCCGTCAAGCGTCTGAAAGACGTCGAGGTCGCCGCCAGGAGCTATGAGCCTTTCATCACCAGCGCGGATGAAAAAGCGCTCTATGAGACGTTCAAGTCGAATTGGTCGACCTATTTGACGATGCGCGCGAATCTCGTGGCCCTGGTCGCAGGCCGGGAGCAGGCTCCGCTGATCCAGAATTTCTCCGCTTCTCGGGTGCCATTCGAGAAAGCCCTGGGCGCCATCGACCAGAACAGCGAACTCAACACGCAGGGCGGCAACAAGGCGCAGACCGAAGCAGGCAGGACTTACCGTCAAGCCCTTTGGGTGAGCAGCTTGCTCTGCATCGCCGTCCTCCTCTGCGGTCTCGGCGCGATCGTCTTCGTCATCGGCGGCGTCACCAAACCCATCACCGGATTGATTGGCCGGATGCGCACGCTCGCCGATGGCGACCTGGAGACCCAGATCCCCTATCTCGGCCGGAAGAACGAGATCGGTGCCATCGCAGCCGCGGTCGAGGCGTCACGGGACAATCTCCTCCGCACCCGCCAACTCGAAGCGGAGACGGCGCATGCGCGCCTGGCCGCCGAGGAGCAGCGCAAGACCGGCATGCGCCAGATGGCCGATGCCTTCGAGACGGCCGTCGGCGGCATCATCGGCTCGGTGTCGTCCTCTGCGACGGAGTTGCAGGCGATGGCGCAGCAATTGACCTCGACGGCCTCTCAGACGGCCGGCCAGTCGGCCACCGTGGCGGCTGCGGCCGAGGAGGCGGCGGCCAACGTGAACACTGTCGCGTCGGCGGCCGAGGAGCTGGGCGTGTCGGTGCAGGAGATCAGCCGTCAGGTCTCGGGTTCGTCCGACCTCGCCCAGCGGACGGTGGGCGAGGCCGACCGAACCGCCGCGCTCGTTCAGGAATTGAGCGATGCCGTGGCGCGGATCGGCGATGTGGTGCAGCTGATCTCGACCATCGCGGGCCAGACCAATCTGCTCGCCCTGAACGCCACCATCGAGGCGGCCCGGGCCGGCGAGGCCGGGCGCGGCTTCGCCGTGGTGGCGTCGGAGGTGAAGGAGCTGGCCAACCAGACCGCCCGCGCCACCAGCGAGATCAGCGAGCAGATCAGTCGGATACAGGGGGCTACGGGGCAGGCCGTCGATGCCATTGGCTCGATCACGACGCGCATCAAAGAGATCAACATGGTGGCAACGACCATCGCCTCCGCGGTGGAACAGCAGGGCGCGGCCACGCAGGAGATCGTTCCCAACGTGGCAGAGGCCTCGACCGGTACGTCCGAAGTGACGAGCAACATTTCCGGCGTGGCACAAGCCTCTCAGGAAGCGAAGGCCGCTGCCAACCAGGTGCTCGGCTCGGCCTCCGAGCTGTCCCGTCAGTCCGAATATCTCTCGGCAGAGGTTCAGCGCTTCCTATCAACCGTGCGAGCTGCTTGACCCGACGATCCATCGGCTTGCACCAATCTGAATATCGATCTTCGTATCCTCATGGCTCTCGAAAGAGTGCCACGAGGGTACGATTATCTCAGATGTCTTCATGAGCCGCCTCTCAGTCGAGCTGCCTGTTTGAGCATGCGGCAGACGAAGGCGACGACGTTGAGATCGGCGGACATGCCGGGATAGCGCTCGTGATCCCTGACGAGGCGGCGGAAGCGCGTCGCCCAGGCGAAGGAGCGCTCCACGACCCGGCGTCGCGGCGAAAGAACGAAGCCGTGCTTGGTCTCCGGGAGTTTGACGACCTCCAAGTCGATGCCGTGCGTGCGCGGTCTTTGCCGGCTTCTCGCCGGTGTAGCCCTGGGCGACATAGGCCAGGGTGACGCTGTCCCCGGCGACGGTCTGCACGGCCTCGGCCAAATGCCCGACCCGGGTACGGTCGTCCGCACGGCGGGGGTGACGTGCGGGGCCGGGAGGTGGCCTAGGGTGTCGACGGTCCGATGAACTTTCGGGCCCTCTTTGCGCTTGGTGCCGTCGTAGCCGGCCCGCTCACCGCTCTCGGGCGTCGAGCGAAGGGTCCGACCGTCGAGGATCGCCGCGCTCGGCTCAGGAGAACGCCCGGAGGCCAGACAATCTGTGCTGGGCCTGCCGTAGGCGGGACTCCAGGGAGGGAGAGCATGGGGCATCCACCGCCACGACGCGCCTGTCTCAACGATTGAGCGCAGTCCATCGAATGCCGCGCGACGCGAAGACTCACGCGGTCGCGCATCCTCACTCAGCAGCGTCAGATAGGACGCGACCCGCGACCATTCATCAACGGAAACGAAGGACGAGTAGGCTTGGCGCGAAGAGGTCATGCCTCCTCACCTGGTTTTCCATCGCCATCGGTCCATCATAGCCGGTCGATCGACGCGCGGCCGCGGCCCGGGCGGCACAGATCGTGAACTACAATCCCACGACCTTGCGCAGCATCGGCTGAGGCTGCGTGGCCAAGCCCGGCCGTGCCGCGCTTGGCGCCTGGCCATAGAGCCCGCGATGCTGCGGGTGCGGCACGAGCCGGTCGGTGAGCCCGATCACGGTTTCGGCCGCGCCGAGAAGGACGACGCCGTCCGGGGTCAGGCTGGAGCTGAGACGTCCCAAAACGTCGCCCTTCGTCGGCGCGTCGAAATAGATCAGCACGTTGCGGCAGTAGATGATGTCGAACGCTCCGAGCGATTCGAACGGATGCAGCAGGTTCAGCGGGCGGTAATCCACCATCTGGCGCAGGCTGGCGGAGATGCGCCACTGATCGCCCACCTGCTCGAAATGCTTGAGCAGGGATTGTACCGGCAGGCCGCGCTGCACCTCGAAATGGCTGTAGAGGCCGGCCTTGGCCTTATCCAGCACCTCGGTCGAGAGGTCGGTGGCGACGATATCCACCTGCCAGCCGGCAAGGCGCGGTGCCGCGTCCTGGATCAGCATGGCCAGGGAATACGGCTCCTGGCCCGTGGACGCCGCCGCGCACCAGATCCGAAGGCGGCGCTGGCTCGCGCGCCGAACCAGGGCTTCCGGCAACAGCACGTCCCGGAACAGATCGAAGGGCACGCGGTCCCGGAAGAAGAAGGTCTCGTTGGTGGTCATCGCCTCGACCACCGCGCGTTCCAGGCTCGGGTCACGCGGGGACTTCAGCGCGTTGACCAGATCGTGGAGGGTCGCGAGGGTGAAGCGCCGGCAGACGGGCGTGAGCCGGCTCTCGATGAGGTAGCGCTTCTCGGCACTGAGAGCGAGGCCCGACCGCGTCTTCAGGTAGTTGCGCAGGAAGTCGAATTCGAGATCGGTCATGCGCCATGCCCCGTCAGGAGGTTGCGGAGTGCCGGGCCGATCTCGCCGAGCGGTAGCACGGCCTGGGCGAGGCCGGCCTTGGCGACGCTGCCCGGCATGCCCCAGACGGTGCTGGTCGCCTCGTCCTGGGCGAGCACGGCCGCCCCCGCCTCCGTCAGCGAGCGAGAGCCGTTGGTGCCGTCGGACCCCATTCCGGTGAGGATCACCGCGAGGGCCGCCGATCCGTAGAGGGCTGCGGCGTCGTGGAACAGCACGTCCACCGCCGGGCGGCAGAAATTCACCACCGGCCCATCGTCGAGGCGGATGGAGAGGTCGTTCCGGCTGCCCTGCAGGCCCATATGGCGGCCGCCCGGGGCGACGTAGATTCGGCCCGGCACGATACGCTCGTCGGGCTTGCCCTCCGCCGCCGGAATACCGGTCCTGGCACCGAGATGCTCGGCGAAGACCGCCGTGAAGACCGGTGGCATGTGCTGGACGATCAGGACCGGAAACTGCCGCAGGGTCGCGGTTCCGATCTTCTCGAGCACCTCGCCGACGGCGCGCGGGCCGCCGGTGGACGAGCCGATGAGCAGGCAGCGCGGCGGGATTCCCGTTCGGGTTTTCGGGCGCAGGACGAAGGGCGTCGCCGGCCGTTGGGCCGGTGCCGGGGCACTCTGGACCGCTCCGACAGGGGCTGGCGCGGCATGGGGCCGCCGCCGGGCGCGGGCCGCTCCGAACACGCGGACCCGCTCGATCAATTCGGCGCGGAACGTATCCGAGGTGGTGACGCCGCGATTGCTTTCCGGCTTGGCGAGGTAATCGACGGCGCCGAGGGCGAGGCATCGCAGGGAGATGTCGGCGTTGCGCGTCGTCAGCGTCGACATCATCACGACCTGGACACCAGGACTCTTGGCGAGAATCAGAGGCAGGGCCTGCGTCCCGTCGAGTTCCGGCATGTCGATGTCGAGAAGCACGACATCGGGATCGGTGCGCGACATGGATTCCAGCGCGATCCGGCCATTCGAGGCCGTCGCCACCACCTCGAACCCGGCTTCGCCGATCCACCGGGCCACGAGGCCGCGAACCACGGCGGAATCATCGGCGATCATGACCCGCACGCGAGCGGCGTTGCTCGCGGCGCCCCCGGTATGCGGAGCGAAGGCGGGGGCGGAGGCGGCAGCGGCCATGGAACTCTACGCTTCGTCGGGACGACGGGAAAACCTCAGCGACGATGGGGCGGGACTGGAACCCCCCTGTCTCCGGGTTAGGCGGCGTCGGCCTGCTGGCCGAATCCAACCTGTTCGAGCTTGGCCGTGACGATGTCGCGGTCGAACGGCTTCATGATGTACTCGTCGGCGCCGGCATGCAGTGCCCGTGCGATGGCACCGACGTCGTTCTCGGTGGTGCAGAACAGCACCTTCGGCGCCAGGCCTCCGGGTGTCTGGCGCAGGACCCGGAGGAACTCGTAGCCGTCCATGGTCGGCATGTTCCAGTCGAGCAGGATCACGTCGGGCATCGCTTCGACGCAGGCCGTCAGGGCCTTGGCGCCGTCCTCGGCCTCCCCGACCTTGAAGTTCATGGACTCGAGGATACGCCGCGCGACTTTCCGGATGACGGCGGAATCATCGACGATGAGGCAGTTCTTCATGGGGCTGTCCTCGATCTGGATGGTCAAGCGGCACCGGCGACGTCGAGTTTCGTTCCGAAGGCGAGCAGCGCGTCGACATCGAGGATGACGAGAAGTCTTCCATCGAGCCGGTGCACCCCGAGGGAGAGATTGCGCCAGCGGGAATCGAGGTTGATCGGCACCGGCTCATGCGTCTCCGCTCCGAGCTTCAGCACTTCGCCGACACCATCGACCACGAGGGCGAAGGTTTCGCCACCCTGTTCGAGGCCGATCGCCATCTTCTGGCTGTCGTCGGCACGGTCGGCGAGACCGAGACGGCGGCGCAGGCACAGGGCCGTGACCACGCGTCCGCGCAGGTTGAGGAGGCCGACGATCTCCATCGGCGCCAGCGGGACGGGCGTCACGCCGGCGGGAATGAAGACGTCGTGGACCCGGTCGATCGCGAGGCCGAACATTGTGTCGGCGACGAAGACCGTGATGAAGTCGGTGGTGGCGCCGGAATCGACGCCTTTGTTGCTGTTGGCGGCCTGCATCATGGCTCAGATTCTCCGATTCTGTTCGAAGGCCGTGTTCAGGCGGCTTTGGGAAGGCTGACGATGTCGATTTCGCTCAGGGCCGAGATCAGCCCGCTGCGGTCGAACTTCGCCACCAGATCGAGGATCGAAAGCGACCGGGCGCGCTCGATGGCATCGACGCCCACCGTGCCGGAGAGGCCGATGACCGGGAGCTGCGAGACCCGCTCGTCGCCCTTCCGCATGGCGGCGACCAGGTCGAAGCCGTTGCGGCCCGGCATTTCCAGGTCGCACACCACCACGTCGATCCGGCTGTTGTTCACCAGGGTGGTGAGAGCGGCTTCCGCGCTTCCGGCGGTGATCACGTTGTAGCCGGCGGCCTTGAGGACCGGGCTCAGCATGTCGCGGAAGAAGGCGGAATCGTCGACCAGGAGCAGCGTCGCGCTGCGCTTCTCCGGCTTGTGCGCGCCCCGCGCCCAGTCGTCATAGGCGAGCGGCAGGAAGTGGGCGATGTTGATGATTTCGGTGGCGCGGCCGCGCAGGACCGCCGAACCGATGAGGTCCGAACGCTCGGCCGCGATCTCCACGTCGAGGCGCTCCTCGACGATGTCGATGATCTCGTCCACGACCAGGCCCATGGCCCGTTCGCCGTCCGAGAACACCACCAGCGCCTGCGTGCCTTCGCTCCTGATCTCGATCGATTGATCGGCCGGGACCAGCGGCATGAGCCGGCCACGGTACTGGATGAGCGGGCGTCCGCCGACCCACTCGATCTTGTTGGCTTCGATCTCCTCGAGCCGTGTCACGAGCGAGAGCGGCACCGCCTTGAAGCTGCCTCCGCCGCCCTTGAATACCAGCAGCGTCGCCTTTGCGTCGGCGGCATCGGTCTCCTCCGGCTCGGCATCCACCGGGATGACGCCGGTTTGCGTGCCCTGGCTGACCTGGCGGGCGATGCCGTTCGGATCGACGATCAGGACCACGGCACCGTCACCGAGAATGGTGTTGCCGGCGAAGAGCGGCAGATGGCGCAGCTTCGACGACATCGGCTTCACGACGATTTCTTCCGTGTGGAAGACCTCGTCCACGAGGATGCCGAAACGCTGGCGTCCGACCTGGGCGACGACGACGAAGCCGGAATCGATGCTATCGGCGTTCTCCTGCTGCCCGAGCACCCCGGTCAGGGTGACGATCGGGAGAAGGCGCTCGCGCAGGCGCAGCACTGGCGAGCCGTTGATGCGCTCGACCTTCTGGGCCGTGGCCTTGTCGACGCGCACGAGTTCCAGCACCGCAACCTGCGGCACGGCGTAGCGAAGGTCGCCGGCCTTGACGATGAGGGCGGCGATGATCGCCAGCGTGAGCGGGATCTTGATGGTGAAGGTAGTGCCGCGGCCGAGCTGCGTGTTGATGTCGATGACGCCGCCGATCAGCTCGATATTGGTCTTCACCACATCCATGCCGACGCCGCGGCCGGACACCGAGGTGACCGCCTTCGCCGTCGAGAAGCCGGGATGGAAGATGAACTTCGCCACCTGGGCGTCGGTCATCTTGTCGATCTCGGACTGGCTCGCGACGTTGCGCTCCACGGCCTTGCGGCGGATGGCGGCGAGATCGAGGCCCTTGCCGTCATCGGCGATCTCGATCGTGATCGTTCCGCCCTCGTGATAGGCGGCGAGGCGGATCGTGCCACGGGCCGGCTTGCCCGCCGCTTTCCGGTCGGCGGTGGATTCGATCCCGTGGTCGGCCGAATTGCGCACCATGTGGGTGAGCGGGTCCTTGATGACCTCGAGCACCTGACGGTCGAGTTCGGTCTCGGCGCCGCTCATGATGAGCTCGATCTGCTTGCCGAGTTCCGACGACAGGTCGCGAACCACGCGCGGCAGCTTCTGCCAGGCATTGCCGATCGGCTGCATGCGCGTCTTCATGACGCCTTCCTGCAGCTCGGCCGTCACATGGCTGAGGCGCTGCAGGGGAACCTTGTAGGTGGAATCGTCGTGGCGACGGGCGATCTCGAGGAGCTGGTTGCGGGTCAGCACCAGCTCGGACACCATCGTCATGAGGTGTTCGAGCGTGTCCACGTTGACGCGGATGCTCTGGACCTTCGAGGCTCCGCCCTCGGATTCCCCGGAGGGAGCGTCCGACCCGTTCTTCCGGTTGGCGCCCTTCGAGGACGAATCCTCGGCCAGCGACGCAGGTTCGAACTCGGGAGCGGTGAATTCGGGCTGCTTCGGTTCGGCCATGGCGACGGGGGCCGGCTCGAGGGGGAGCGGCTCCGACAGGTCGGGGCCTTCGGCTTCGAGGAAGGCGCGCTCCAGATCGTCGAGGGAGACTTCGCCGGGCTTGAGCTCACGCACGACGGGGTCGGGGAGCTTTGTCTCGACCACGGCGGCCGGCGCCACGAACGGGGCGGCCGACATGGCGTCGAGGGCATTGATCAGGTCGTCGTCGTTTCCGGCCGGCTCGGTGCCGGCGATCTCGAGATCGCCGAGGATCTGCTTGAGCCGGTCCAGCGTCACGAGGATCAGGCTGACGGCGGGGCTGCTCACCGGCATTCCGTCGCGGAACTGGCCCATCAGCGTCTCGGCTGCATGCGCCAGCGCTTCCAGGCGCGGAAGGCCGAGGAAGCCGCACGTGCCCTTGATCGTGTGGACGAGGCGGAAAATGTTCCGCAGGATCGTCTGGTTGTTGGGGTCCTGCTCGAAGCGGACGAGTTCGGCGTCCACCGTGTCGAGATGCTCTGCGCTCTCGGTCAGAAACTCACGCAGCAAGTCATCCATTAGAGGCACTCGGTCCAGACGCGCACTAGGTTTGTGCGAAGTCCACCTTGAGGCCGACAGGTTAGTGAAGAGTTTCGAGAGAGAGACAAATCCACAAGTCGCGGCAGGATTTGATTGAGTCCTGCCGCGACAGTCGGGCCCGTGATCAGGCGAGCGAGGTTTCGGGGGGCTCGCTGTCGGAGGGGCGGGTATCCTCGACCGGGGCAGCGGCGGGGGGCGAGGCCGGCGCGACGGCGGCTGCCACGGGCTCCGCGCTGATCGTCACTTCGTCGCCTTCGATCCCGAAGCGCACGTTCATCGCGGCGACGCGGGCGACGAGGCCCGCATAGAACGGCAGGATGCTGTGTGCGTCCACCGCGCCGTTCTCCGGCGTTCCCGCGATCAGATCCTCCACATGCGCCGGGATGCGGGCATGCGACCCCTTCGACCTGATGACGATGGAGGGAGCCTCGCCGTCGCCGCTCACGACGACGTCGATGCGGCCGCCGCGCGGGATCGTGGTGGTGGCGATCATCACGAGGTTGAGCAGGAGCTTGACCTTGTTCTTCGGATAGAGCGCCTGCGGCGCGCTCCAGGTCAGCTTGGGTCTTCTCGTCGCCGAACATCCCGCGGGAGACCTTCTCGGCATCGGCGAGGTCGATCGAGGCGCCCGCCGATCCGGCGGCGCCGAAGGCGATGCGGGCGAATTGCAGCCGCGCCGAGGCCTGTTTCGCGCTCTTGCTGATGAGTTCGAGGGCGAATTCCCGCATCGAGGTGTCGCTCTCGTCCTCCAGGACTTCGAGCCCGTTCACGATGGCGCCGACGGGGCTGATCACATCGTGGCAGACGCGCGAGCACAGCAGCGCGGAGAGATCGAGGGAATCGAGATCGACGGGGGTCATCGTGCTCTCCGCACAGGGCAATGAATGGGCCGCCGATGCGGCCGGTCCGTCGGCTCCGAGAGATGAAACCGACTGGGTGCGGCACCGATAGACGGCACAGCATGCTTTGAAAAGCGACGCGACGAGTGCGTAGGACGCTTTGAAGCCAACTCTAGAGTCGACAAGGCGCGGCTCGCAAGGCAAGACTTTCCCATGCCCCTCGATCCGCGGATGCGCGACAGCATCGCGACGACATTGACCGACATCGCCTGCGAAGCGGGCGACATCCTCCGACGACATCATGGTGGCGATTGCGCACACGTGATCAAGCCGGACGGGACCCCTTCGAGCGTCGCCGATATCGCCTCCGAAAAGCTGATCATCGAAGCGCTGAAGCAGCGTTATCCGACGATCCCGATCGTTTCCGAGGAGTCCACTCACGACCTGCCGCCGGCCGACCTGTTCTTTCTGGTCGATCCATTGGACGGCACGCGCGATTTTCTCGCGGGAAACCCGGATTACAGCGTCAATATCTGCCTGATCGAAGGAAACAGGCCGGTGGCCTCGGCCGTGGCCGGTCCGGGTATCGGCCGCGTCTGGGGGGCCGGCGTCACCGCGTTCGAGGCGGTGATCCATCGCGGGCGACCGACGGGTCGGAATGCGATCCGGGTCAGGAAAGTACCGGAGGACGGGCTCGTGGCCCTGGTCAGCCGCCGCCACGGCGACACCGAGACGGAGGCCTGTCTCGCCGGCCTTCCCATCGGTCAGAGGCGGGGCGTGGCCTCGGCCCTGAAATTTTGCCTCATCGCCTCGGGCGAGGCCGATATCTATGTCCGCTGCGGCCCGACCATGGAGTGGGACACGGCCGCCGGAGATCATGTGCTGACCACGGCCGGCGGCAGGGTCGTCGTGCCCTCCGGGCGCGAGATCACCTACGGCCATTACCGCATCTTCTACCGTAACGGCCCTTTCGCAGCCCTTGGGGATCCAAGCTATACCAGCCGTCTCGGACTGCCCGATCGGGGGCCCAACCTGAATACGATCCGGGAAGGGCACACCGCGCGGCCCTGACCGGGGCGCCCGTGTCAGCGGGTCACGCCGTCCTCCGTGAGCGACTTCAGGCTCGGCCACGTCTCTTCCGCCACCCCTATGATGGCGGGAGACGCCACGACCTTCGCGCGATGTTCAGAGTTGCGGAACAGGTAGAGCGCATCCCCCGTCGGACCGGGCAGGATCGCGAAGACCAGCGGGTCCGTATCGACGATCCGGCCATCGACGATCCCGATCGGATCGTAGCCGCCGAGACGCGGTGCGTAGACCGACGGCGCATCCCGGAACGCCGCGAGATTGCTCGCCTTCGAAAAGCGCCAGGTCCGGTTCTTCCAGACCCATTCGTAGGTGGCTTTGCCGGCGACCGGCTGGCCTTCGGGGTCGAGGAAGTAGCTCACCGCGTCGAAACCGTTGAGGGCGATCAGCCCCTGCCCCGCCGAGGCGCTTCGAGGTGCGGCGAGGCACGACGCCAACGCGACCCCTCCGAAGTTACGCCGCGTTAACCCTATCATGCGGTACTTCATGCTCGACTCGGCGCGACGCAAGCTCGTCTCTCCGCTCGTCCCGGACCGGATAGACCCATTCGGCAGAATGTGGGTGATCGGGACGGATGTCGAACCATTGATGGGCGAACATGGAGCTCCGGATGACAGATCCTTCGAATCCCCTCTCCGCATCCGCCGAGCCCTCGCCGCTCATCACCCGTCGGCGCGTTCTGAGCCTCGGCGTGGCAGCCGCCGCGCTGTCGATCGCCGCGTCCGTCGCCCCGGCTCTGGCCTTCGACGAGCCGCCCCCCGGCCGTTTTCGTCCGGCCGAGATCGTGGATAACGGGCATAAGTTCTTCGGCTCAATGTCGCGCGGCCTCGCCCTCACCGTCGAGGAAGCGACCCGCCGCTGGGGCGAGCCCAACGGCTACATCCTCGGGCAGGAAGCCTCCGGCGCCATCGTCGGCGGCGTCCGCTACGGCGAAGGCACACTCTATACCCGCAATGCCGGGCAGCGCCGGATCTACTGGCAGGGACCGTCCATCGGGTTCGATGTCGGCGGCGACGGCGACCGCACGATGATGCTCCTCTACAACATGCCCTCGGTCTCCGGCCTCTACCGGCGCTTTGCCGGGGTCGACGGCTCGGCCTATTTCATCGGCGGGTTCGGGATGACCGCCGTCACGAATGACGGGATGGTGGTGGTGCCGATCCGGACCGGTGTCGGCGCGCGCCTCGGGATCAATGTCGGCTACCTGAAGTTCACGTCGAAGCCGACTTGGAACCCGTTCTGATCCGGTTCGCCCGGCTCGGTCGGCGGCGGCTTATTCCAAGCCGTTCAAAGGATTGGTCTCGCACGGGGGAAATGGTTTAAAGACGTTCATGCTGAGGTCTGTCGGCTCGCGAATCTGGCCTATGCAAGCCTGCGGCGGCGTGCCAACGCGAGCCTGCTTAGACCGTTGAAATCTCGCAGGTTTCAAAGCGCAGAACCGGTGACCACTTTTGCGAAACCTGCTTAGGAAGAGCATCCCCGCGTGATCGAAACCGTGATGATCTTCGCGCTCGGCTTCCTTGCGGCGAGCCTCTGCGCCCTCATGGTCCTGCCGGCCGTGAACGCCCGGGCGATCCGTCTCTCCAAGCGTCGGCTCGAAGGGCTCGTCCCCCTCTCCGCCTCCGAGATCGCCGCCGAAAAGGATTTCCTGCGCGCGCGTTTCGCCGTCACCCAGCGTCGTCTTGAACGGAAGGTGGAAGCCGCACGCGCGAGCCGCCATTCGGATATGGCTGCCATCGGAGCGCGGACCCTCGAGATCGCCGCCCTGGCTCGAAATGTGGAGGAGCGGGATGCCACCCTCGCATCCACGAGAGCGACCCTCGACGGCGTCGAACGCGACCTCGCCACCGCGCGCGCGGAAGGAACCCTCAGCCTCGCCACGCTCGAAGTCCTGGAGAACGCCCATCGCGATCTCATCGACGATCTCCATGCGCTACGCAGCCCAGTGGCATCGTCGGAGACCGTGGAAGGAGACACCGCCAGCGACGAACCCGCGCCGGATCTCCAAGCCCGCTACGTAGCGCTTCTGGAGGAATGCGAGGCGCTGCGAGCGGCAAAGGTGCCGCAGGCCAACGTGCAGCAAGACCAAGAGATCGCCGTTCTTCGCCAGCGTATCGTCGAGGTGGCGGATTCGCTGCTGAGGCAGAACCGGCTTCCGTCCGTCGATGTTTTTCCCATGCCCGGCGCGCAGGCCGGCCCTGTTCCCTTGAAACAGGCCGAACGGGTCTGATCAGCCGCCGAAGCCTGACAGGCTTGTTGCAGGTCATGGAAGCTGTGGCGTAGAAGCCGCGTTGTTCATGGGATGACCACCGGCGTGCCTTGTTTCGACCATGCATAGGCATCATCGGGTTCGTCACATCTCCACTGTCTGAGACGGATCTCGTTCCCTATGGCATTCAAGTCGACTTCGCTTGCCCTCGCTCTCGCCACCATGGCCATGTTCTCGTCGGCGGCGGCTTTCGCTCAAGCCGCTCCCCAGACGAAGCGGGGCAACGAGACGTTGAAGAAGTATTGCACCGGCGATTACCTCACCTATTGCGGGAACCTCTCTCCCGATGATCCGGCGGTGGACAAGTGCTTCCAGACCAACTGGACCAAGCTGTCCGAGAATTGCCGCCGCGCGATCGACGCCTACGAGAAGACGGGCGGCAAGAAGGGCTGACCAGCCCGGCTGACACGAAGGTTTGATCCCCTTCCCTGAGGCCTCCGGGCCTCAGGCTGCACAAAGCGTGGCCGTTGCGCTCGCATCGGCGAGCGGCAGCGGCTATGATGCCGCCGCCTGAGGTGCCGGACCCGCGTTGATGTTGTTTCGTTCCCGACTGACGTTGCTCCTCGCTGTGGGCTGCGTGGCCCTCGCCGGTTCCGGCTGCGGCCGGCGCGGTGCCCTGCAGGCCCCTGATACGCGAGCACCGGTGCAATCCTCCGGGATCGGCCTCGGAGCGTCGCCGGTGGCGGATGCGACCGCGGTGGCCGATGGCGACGACCTCGACCCGACTGCTATTTCCGGTACGCCCCAGGCGATCTTCGAGGCTCCCGTACAGACCTCGAGGGGCGTCAAGCGCGGCTATACCGTCCCCAAACAGCCCTTCATTCTCGATCCGCTCCTCTAGATTGACGCGGGCCTGACGTCCGTCCCGACGGGGCTATGTCGGGCGTGCCGTCTTCTGTCAGGTTCGCGTTTCGGGATTCGCGTCCCAAGGCCCGCCATGCACCATTTCCAGTATCGTGACGGCCGGCTGGCCGCCGAGGATGTCGACCTGACCGGCCTCGCGGCCGAAGTCGGCACGCCGTTCTATTGCTACTCCACGGCGACGCTCGAGCGGCATTACCGCGTCTTCGCCGAAGCCTTCGCGGGAGACGACGCCCTCGTTTGCTATGCGATGAAGGCGAATTCCAACCAGGCGGTACTCACCACCCTGGCCCGTCTCGGGGCGGGGATGGACATCGTCTCCGAGGGAGAGTTGCGGCGGGCGCTTGCCGCTGGCGTCGATCCGCAGCGGATCGTGTTCTCCGGCGTGGGCAAGACCCGCGAGGAGATGGCGGCGGCCCTGCATGCCGGCATCTACTGCTTCAACGTGGAGAGCGAACCGGAGCTCGAAACCCTGTCCGAGGTGGCCTCTTCTCTCGGGGCGACCGCTCCGGTCTCCGTCCGGGTCAACCCGGACGTGGATGCCGGGACCCATGCCAAGATCTCCACCGGAAAATCCGAGAACAAGTTCGGTATCCCCATCGGACGCGCGGCCGAGGTCTATGCCCGCGCCGCCTCCCTGCCGGGGATCGCCGTGTCCGGCGTCGACATGCATATCGGCAGTCAGATCACCGATCTCGCACCCTTCGCCCATGCGGCCGGGCTCCTGGCCGAATTGGCGCGCAGCCTGATGGCGCAGGGTCACCCCCTGCATCACATCGATTTCGGCGGCGGTCTCGGCATTCCCTATCGCGAGGACAACGCCCCTCCCCCGGAGCCCGCCGCCCTGGCGGATATCCTGCGCCCGCATTTCCGGCCCCTCGGCCTGCGCCCGGTCTTCGAGATCGGCCGCATGATCGCGGGCAATGCCGGCATCCTCGTGACCCGCGTCCTCTACGTGAAACGCACGGAGGGCCGGACCTTCGTCATCGTCGACGCGGCAATGAACGATCTGATCCGCCCGACACTCTACGAGGCCTACCACGCCCTTCGCCCGGTCATCGAGCCCGGTGCCGACACGCCCCGCCTCATCGCCGACGTGGTCGGGCCGGTCTGCGAGAGCGGCGACTATATCGCGCTGGCCCGGGATATCCCCGATGTCGCACCGGGCGACCTCGTCGCCGTGATGACCGCGGGCGCCTACGGGGCTGTCCAGGCCGGAACCTACAATACGCGCCGCCTCGTGCCAGAGGTTCTGGTGAGCGGCGACCGCGCCGCCATCGTCCGGCCGCGTCAGAGCTACGACGACCTCATCGGCCTCGACCGCGTGCCCGACTGGCTGCGGTCGGACTAAGCAGGTTTAGTAAAAGTGGTCACCGGTTTTGCGTTCCGAAACCTGCGACACTTCAAAGGCCTAAGCGAGGTGAAGCGTTGGCTCGCCAATGCGAACCTGCTTGGCCGCGCAGCCGCGATGCGGGTGGGCCGATTTGACCCGATCGCCGCGCGCCGCCACCATGCTAGGCTGACATGGCGGGATGCCTGGAGCATTCCCCGCCTCGGGAGCCCAAACAGAATGGACGAGGCCGACGCGACGACCTCCAAAGCGACCCAGATGACGGCGCCGAAGACGCCGGCAGCCCGAAGCCGGCTCGATCGGCTCGTGTCGCAATCGCAGGCCGCCGGATTGTGGGAACGTGCCTGGCCGCTCGTCTGGCGGGCGCTTGCCGTGGTCCTGGCTTTCCTCGCGGCCTCGTGGCTCGGGCTCTGGCTCGATCTGTCGCCGTTCTGGCGTATCGCCGGCCTCGCCGCCTTCGCCCTCGCCTTTCTCGCCGCTCTGGTGCCGCTGGTCCGCCTATCGCGCCCGAGCCGCCGCGAGGCACTGGCCCGCCTCGACCGTGACGCCGCCGACGGCGCTTCGTCCCACAATCCGGCCTCGGCCATCGAGGACACGCTCGCCGTCGGAACGACGGACCCGGCGACGCAGGCGCTTTGGGCGCTGCATCAGCGCCGCGCAGCCGAGGCCGTCTCCCGTTTGAGCGTCGGCCTGCCCCGTCCGGGCATGCCGCGCCGCGACCCCTTCGCCCTTCGCGCCGGCCTCGTCGTGGCGGCGTTGGCCAGCCTGTTCGTCGCAGGCCCGGAATGGCGCCAGCGCATCGGGAGCGCGTTCGACTGGCACGAGGCCGCCGGCCCGGGACCGAACTTTCGCGTCGATGGCTGGATCGATCCGCCGCTCTATACGAGGCTTCCGCCCCTCGTCGTCACGATGAGCGGGACCGAGCAGCGCCTGCGCGCACCGGTCAACTCGACGCTGATCGTCCGGATCGCCGGCCAGGGCGATGTCGTGCTGACGCCGAATGCGGGTTTCAAGCCTCTCCCCGGCAAGGAAGCGCGTCCCGACCTTCGTGAGGACCGTTTCCAGCTCGTCGGCGGCACCGCCGATCTCATCATCGCCGCGGGCTCGGCGCCCAAGCAGCATCTCATCGTCGAGACCATCCCGGACCTCGCCCCGGAAGTCCGGCGCGTCGGCGCCCTGGAGGTGAATGCGCGCGGCACCTTCAATCTGAGCTACCGCGCCAAGGACGATTACGGCATCGCTTCGGCCGACGGGATCGTCGAGCCCCTGACAGGCGGTCGCTCCCTGGTGCCCCTTCCGAAGATGCCCCTCGCTTTGCCCTCGGACGCGAGCGGCGAGACCGATACGAAGACCCTCGTGGACCTCACCGACAATCCCTGGTCGGGCGCGCGGATCCGGCTGACCATCGTGGTGAAGGACGAGGCCGGTCAGGAGGGGCGGACCGAGACGGCGGAGATCACGCTGCCGGCCCGGCCGTTCCGCGAGCCCCTGGCGCGCGCCCTGGCCGAGGAGCGTCGACGCCTCGTCACCGCTCCCGACGAAAGCCGGCGCCGGGTGCAGACCGCCCTCGACGCGCTGATGATCGCACCGGACCAGTTCACGCCGCAACCCTCGATCTTCCTCGGGTTGCGCACCGCGTCCCGCCGGCTCAAGGCGGCACGGACCGACGAAAACCTGATCGAGGTGGCCGACCTGCTGTGGGAGATGGCGCTCAAGATCGAGGATGGCGACCTCTCCGATGCGGAGAAGAGCCTGCGCGCTGCCCAGGACAGGCTGAAGGACGCCATCGACCGCAACGCGCCGGACGAGGAAATCAAGAAGCTGACGGAGGACCTGAAACAGGCCCTCGACAAGTTCATGAAGCAGATGGCCGAGCGCCAGCAGAAGCAGCCTCAGCAGCAGGGCGAGAAGGGCAAGTCGCAGCAGAACGCCAAGACCGTCACCCCGGACGATCTGAACAAGATGCTGAAGGACATGGAAGAGGCGATGAAGCGCGGCGACACCGCCGAGGCGCAACGCCTGCTCGAACAGCTGCGCAGCATCCTCGAGAACCTCCAGACCGCCGAGCCGGGAGCCAAATCCGACCCGAATGGCCGTGAGATGAGCAATCAGGCCGAGGAACTCGACAAGATGTCCCGCGAGCAGCAGGCGCTCCGCGACGAGACCTTCAAGGACGGCCAGAACAAGCGCGGCCAGCAGCCCGGGCAGAAGCAGGGCCAGAAGCCCCAGCGCGGCCAGCAGGGGCAGCAGCAGAATGGCGACCAGGGCCAGCAGGGCGGAGAGCAGGGCCAGCAAGGGCAACAGGGTCAGAAAGGCCAGAAGGGCGAGCAGGGCCAGGGTGGCGCCGGCGAACGCCAGCAGGCTTTGCGCCAGCGTCTCGAAGATCTGCAGAAGCGGATGAAGGAGCTCGGGATGCAGGGCGAGGAAGGCCTCGCCGATGCCGAAGAGGCGATGCGCGACGCCGAAGGCGCCCTCGGCGAGGGCAAGGAAGGCGATGCCGTCGACGCTCAGGGCCGCGCCCTCGATGGGCTCAAGCGCGGCGCGGACGGCATGCAGAAGCAGATGGAGGAGATGGCCCAGGGCGAGGGTGAAGGCGAGGGCGAGCAGGAGGGTGGCGAGAACCCGAGCCAGCAGGGGCAGGCCGGCAATCGTGACGACGATCCGCTCGGCCGTCCGACCAAGGGCCGCGACCTTTCCGACGGCCGTGGCAAGGTCCCGACCGCCGACGAATCCGCGGTTCAGCGCACGCGCCGGATCATGGAGGAGTTGCGGCGCAAGCTCGGCGATCCGAGCCGGCCCAGGGAAGAGCTCGACTATTTCGAGCGCCTGCTCCGGCGAAACTGATGGTCGCACCCGTTCCGCGGGTGCGATCCCCTGCCCTATGGGCTAGGGGATCGGCGGAGCCATATGGGCTCCGTCCCCCCGTTCCGAGCGCGAGCCTCCATGTCATCCAACACCCTGGTCCTCGTCGCCTGCCTCGCCGTGGCCGTCGTGCTGTTTCTCGGTCTCATCAACATGATGCGCGGGGGCAGCGCCAACCTGTCTCAGCGGCTGATGCGCCTCCGCGTACTGCTCCAGTTCTTGGCGATCATTTTCATCATGGGCGTCGTCTGGTGGCGCTCCGCCTGAGCAATCATCACATCTCGGTGAGTGTGGCGGCTGGGTCTCACCTCTCGTCTAAGACGATATCGGGACGGGATTACTGATCGTCCGGGCTGACACCAGCGTATTCCTGCGTGGTAGGAAGGTCGGGTTCACTTTGGATCCGTCATCGATGCAAGCCATCTGCTCTCGCCTGGTCGCCGGCATTCTCGCCCTGCCCGTCGTGTGTTCCGCCCAGGCCGCCGATCTCGGATCGCCGCCTCCCGCCGCGGCCTACGTCACGCCTGTCCAGCCGCTGAGCATCGTGTCCGAAGTGCGTATCGGCGGGGCCGTGCAGGATCCCGGCAGCGCCGAGAAGAACACCAACGCCATCAACGGCGAGATCCTGTTCTCCAAGCCGGTGGTGAGCCTCGATCCGTTCTGGCAGGCCTTCGTGCCGCGCCCGACCGTGGGCGGCAGCTACAATTTCGATGGTCGCACCAGCTTCGCCTATATCGGCGCGACCTGGACGGTGGACCTCTTCCCGCAGACCCTGAACAACCGGGTCTTCCTCGAAGGTTTCTTCGGCGCGGGCGCGCATAACGGTTATACCGGCCTGAAGGCCAACGCACCGGCGGGCTTCAACGCCCTGGGCTGCAACCCGCTCTTCCGCGAAGCGGCGGCGCTCGGCTATCGTCTGACCGAGCATTGGAGCATCATGGCCACCGTCGAGCACATGTCGAATGCCGGCCTGTGCCACGAGAATCGCGGCCTGACGAATTTCGGCGGCAAGATCGGCTACACGTTCTGAGCCCGATGCCCGGATCTGAGATCGGATAACCCTTGGTCACCCTGAACCGCATCTACACGCGCACCGGCGACAAGGGCTCCACGGCGCTCGCCAATGGCGAACGTCGCTCCAAGGCGGATCTGCGGGTCGAGGCCTACGGGACGGTCGATGAGACCAATGCCTGTATCGGTCTCGTCCGTCTCCACGCCGATATCGTCCTCGACGCGATGCTCGGCCGTATCCAGAACGATCTGTTCGACCTCGGGGCCGATCTCGCGACCCCGGAAAGCGACGAGCCGCCGGCCTACGAGCCTCTGCGTATCATCGCCAGCCAGGTGAAGCGGATCGAGGCGGATATCGACGTGCTCAACGCCGAGCTGTCGCCGCTGAAATCCTTCGTATTGCCCGGCGGTTCCGCGGCCTCAGCCGCGCTCCATCTCGCCCGTACGATCTGCCGCCGGGCCGAACGCCTGACGGTGGCCCTCGCCGCGGTGGAGGGCGAGCGCGTTTCGCCCGAGGCGCTGCAATACCTCAACCGCCTGTCGGACTTCCTTTTCGTGGCGAGCCGCACGGCCAATGCCAATGGAGCCGACGACGTGCTCTGGGTTCCAGGCAAGAACCGCTGAAGCGGGAAATCTGGTAGACCGCATACAAGCGAGCGTAAATTACGGATCGCATGTGTTCGACGCGGGGCTAGACTGTCGCACGCGTTGACAAGTCTGAAATCCCCCCGTTACGGTCCGCCGCTTCATTCCAAGAGGGTGCCCGGACCTTCGACCGCGTCGAAGGCCCCTCGCGCGCTGCGCCGGCCCTTGCCAAGAAAATCATTGGAGGATTGTGACCGCCATGAAGGTTCTGGTGCCCGTCAAGCGGGTCGTCGACTACAACGTCAAGATCCGCGTCAAGGCCGACGGTTCGGGCGTTGAACTCGCCAACGTCAAGATGTCGATGAACCCGTTCGACGAGATCGCCGTCGAAGAGGCGATCCGTCTGAAGGAGAAGGGCAAGGCGACCGAAATCGTCGCCGTGTCCATCGGTCCGCAGCAGGCGCAGGAGACCTTGCGCACGGCTCTCGCCATGGGCGCCGACCGGGCGATCTTGGTGAAGACGGACGGGCTCGTGGAGCCGCTGGCGGTGGCCAAGATCCTGAAGGCCGTCGTGGAGAAGGAGGCCCCCGGCCTCGTCATCCTCGGCAAGCAGGCCATCGACGACGATTCCAACCAGACCGGGCAGATGCTCGCCGCCCTGCTCGATTGGCCGCAGGGCACATTCGCGTTCAAGCTCGAATTCGGCGAGGGTTCGATCGACGTCACCCGTGAGGTCGATGGCGGCCTGCAGACCGTCACCCTCGCCCTGCCGGCGATCGTGACCACGGATCTGCGCCTGAACGAGCCGCGCTACGCGTCGCTGCCCAACATCATGAAGGCGAAGAAGAAGCCCCTCGAGGAGCTGAGCCCCGATGCGCTCGGCGTCGACGTGACGCCGCGGGTCAAGGTGCTGAAGACCGTCGAGCCGGCCGGACGCAAGGCGGGCATCAAGGTCGGCTCCGCGGCCGAACTGGTCCAGAAGCTGAAGGGCGAAGCCTCGGTCATCTGAGCTTCAGGCTCCGTCCACGCTCCGGCCGTCGCAGGATGGCCGGCGCCGGCCCACAATCCTTATCCTCGGCCGCAATCCGGCGCGACGCCGCGACGGATGCCAGGCCGCACCGCATATGAGGTTCGACGCATAGCATGGCCATTCTCCTCCTCATCGAGCACGATAACGGCGCCGTGCGCGACGCCAGCCTGAAGGCGCTCTCCGCCGCCAAGGAAATCGGCGGACCGATCCACGCCCTGGTCGCCGGTGCGGCGAGCCGCCCGGCAGCCGATGCCGCCGCCGCCCTCGACGGTGTCGAGAAGGTGCTGCTGGCCGAGGATGCCGCCTACGACCACGCTCTGGCCGAACCGACGGCGGCGCTGATCGTCTCTCTCGCTGGCGATTACGACGTGATCATCGCCGCCGCCTCCACCACCGGAAAGAACGTGCTGCCGCGCGTAGCCGCCCTTCTCGACGTGGCGCAGATCTCCGACATCATGAGCGTGATCTCGCCCGACACGTTCGACCGGCCGATCTATGCCGGCAACGCGATCCAGACCGTCCAGGCCGCCGAGGGCAAGAAGGTCATCACGGTCCGCATGGCGGCGTTCAAGGGCGCTGCCGCCGGGGGATCGACGGCTCCGGTGGAGCCCGTCACAGTGAGCGCGCCCGCTTCGTCCAAATCTACCTTCAAGGGCGAGGAGATCGCCCAGTCCGACCGGCCCGAACTGGCCGCCGCCAAGATCATCGTCTCGGGTGGCCGCTCGCTCGGCTCCTCGGACAAGTTCAAGGAGCTCATCGAGCCGCTGGCGGACGCTCTCGGCGCGGCCGTGGGTGCCTCGCGTGCCGCCGTCGACGCGGGCTACGCTCCGAACGACTGGCAGGTCGGCCAGACCGGCAAGGTCGTGGCGCCGGACCTCTACGTGGCGGTGGGCATCTCCGGCGCGATCCAGCATCTGGCCGGCATGAAGGATTCGAAGGTCATCGTCGCCATCAACAAGGACGAGGATGCGCCGATCTTCCAGGTGGCGGATTACGGCCTCGTCGGCGACCTGTTCCAGATCGTCCCCGAGCTTCAGGCCGAGATCGCCAAAGCCAAAGGTTGATCCGGACCGGATCAGAACGATGGAACTCCGCCGCAGCCATCCGCGGCGGAGTTCTTTTCCCATTTAAGCGCTTGCCCGGGCTGCACCTCAGCGAGAAAATGATCTAGGAATTTTGTGCGCCGCATTTCAATTGCGGCGCCAACGCCTCGATCGCTAGGCGGGCGTTCTGCGGCCGAACCGGCCGCGCCTCAGGGGTGCGAGTTCAAGCGATGGCCATCGAGATCAAGACCGTCGGAATCATCGGCGCCGGCCAGATGGGAAGCGGCATCGCCCATGTCTGCGCCATGGCCGGACTGGACGTGCGGCTGAACGACCGCGACACCGCCCGTATCCATAGCGGGCTCGCGACGATCGACGGCAATCTGGCGCGACAGGTCTCCAAGGGTACGATCACCGACGAGCAGAGGCGCAGCGGCGTCGCCCGTATTCAGGCCGCCGAGAGCTATGACGACCTCGCCCCCTGCGATCTCGTCATCGAGGCGGCGACGGAGGACGAGGCGACCAAGCGCCAGATCTTCACCGCCCTGTGCCCCTCTCTGAACCCCGACGCCATCGTGGCGACGAACACGTCGTCGATTTCGATCACCCGCCTCGCCGCCGCGACCGACCGGCCGGAGCGGTTCATCGGCATCCATTTCATGAATCCGGTCCCCGTCATGCAGCTCGTTGAGCTGATCCGGGGCATCGCGACGGCGGACCCGACCTACGTTTCGGCCAAGGCCTTCATCGCCAAGCTCGGCAAGACCTCCACCATGTCGGAGGATTTCCCGGCCTTCATCGTCAACCGCATCCTGCTGCCGATGATCAACGAGGCGATCTATACGCTCTATGAGGGCGTCGGCTCCGTGGAGGCCATCGACACCGCGATGAAGCTCGGTGCCAACCATCCGATGGGACCGCTGCAGCTGGCCGATTTCATCGGCCTCGATACCTGCCTGTCGGTGATGCAGGTGCTCTACGAAGGACTGGCGGATTCGAAGTACCGCCCCTGCCCGCTTCTGGTGAAATATGTCGAGGCCGGCTGGCTCGGCCGGAAGACGAAGCGCGGCTTCTACGATTATCGTGGAGAAGTCCCGGTTCCGACCCGCTGAGAGTAGGCGGAACGCGAAGGCTTAGGTCCCGAGTTGCGGTCGTAGCTCTTCAAGCAAAGACCTCTTGCGAGAGGTCCCACCGGATCAACAATGCTTCTTAAAGAAGACGCTACGGCTTCGAAGCGGATAGGTCCGCCGCAATGCCGTAGCGCGCTGTCGTCATTGCCGGTCGCTGGGACCGACATGATGTCTGGATTATTTCTGGCCGCCATTGGCCGAAGGTTGGGCCGGCGCCGGGTAGGCTGGGTTGCCAGCGGGAACGTTGCCGGTATTCGCCGACGAGGTTCCGTTTCCGGACCCGTTTACGGAGCCGGTGACCTGACCACGGGAGGCGTCCTGGCTCTGCGAGGCGTAGTCTTTCGGAGAGTTCGCACCCTGCCAGGTCATCAGACCGGTGATGGCGATGGCGAGGAGAACGAGGCTGCCGATCAGGACGTAGAGGACCGGCTTGCCCTTCTTGCCCTGACGCGCGTCCTGGCCGTCGAGTCGTTCTGCCATGGGATACCTTTCGAAGCTCGGCCGGGGACGGCCGTCATGTTCAACCTGAGACGCGGATGTCCCATTTGGTGGATTGAACGCGACGGCCGAGCTCCCTGTTCCGAGTCGATTGGCCCTGCTCGCGGCATATGACGCAAAAGCCGCAGCTACATCCAGGTTAAGCCCTGCGTCACCTCCCGGTCGTCAGCATGATCTTGCCGAGATGCGCACTGGATTCCATGAGCGCATGGGCCTCGGACGCCTTCTCCAAGGGGAAGGTGGCATGGATGATGGGCTTCATCCGGCCATCGGCGAGGAGGGGCCAGATGTCCCGGCGCAGGCCCTCGGCGATGGCCGCCTTCTCCGCTTTGGGACGCGCCCGCAGGGTCGCACCGGTGAAGGTGAGCCGCTTCATCATGATCGGCGTCATGCTGAAGCTCTCGACCTTGTAGCCCTGCATGAAGGCGATCTGCACGAGACGTCCCTCGATCGCCAGGGAGGCCAAGTTGCGGGCGAGGTAAGGTGCGCCCACCATGTCGAGGATGACATCGACGCCCTTGCCCTCGGTGAGGCGCTTGATCTCCTCGGCGAAATCCGCCTCCCGGTAATTGATCGCCTCGTCGGCGCCGAGCTCCTTGCAGAAGGCGCATTTCTCGGCGGATCCGGCGGTGGCGAAGACCCGCGCGCCGTGGAGCTTCGCCATCTGGATCGCCGTGGAGCCGATGCCGCTCGATCCGCCATGGACGAGGAAGCTTTCGCCCGACTTCAGCCGCCCGCGCTCGATGACGTTGCTGTAGACGGTGAAATAGGTCTCCGGCAGTCCGGCGGCCTCGATCAGCGAGAGCGGCGCCGGGCGCGGCAGGCATTGTCCGGTTTCGGCCACGGCGAATTCGGCGTAACCGCCGCTGATGGTGAGGGCGCAGACCTCGTCGCCGATGGCGAAACCCTCCGCCCCCTCGCCGAGGGCCGCGATCCGGCCGGCGACTTCGAGGCCCGGGATCTCGGTCGCCCCTTTCGGCGGCGGATACTTGCCTTCGCGCTGCTGGATGTCGGGCCGGTTCACGCCGGCCGACACGACCTCGATGAGCACCTGGCCGGGACCGGGCTGGGGCAGCGGCACCGTCTCGAGCGTCAGGACGTCCGGCCCACCTGCTCCCGCGAACCGGATCTGGCGCATGGTCTCGGGCAGGTCTGGGCTTGACGTCATCGCATCACATCTCCGGTTGGCGTGACCCGTCATGTGCGGCCGGAGGGCGGGTTGGCAAGGGCGCAGTTGGTAAGCGAGGAATGTCTCAGCGGGTGCCGTACATCCGGTCGCCGGCATCGCCGAGGCCTGGCACGATATAGCCGTGGTCGTTGAGGTGGCTGTCGATGGAGGCGGTCCAGACCGGCACGTCGGGATGCGTCGCCTGGAGCTTGGCGACGCCTTCCGGCGCGGCGAGGAGGCAGACGAAGCGCAGGTCGCGAGCGCCGCGCTGCTTCAAGAGGTCGATGGCCGCGATGGCCGAATTGGCCGTGGCGAGCATCGGGTCGAGGACGAGGACGGTGCGGTCGGCGAGGTCGGACGGCGCCTTGAAGTAATATTCCACCGCCTCCAGCGTCTCCGGGTCGCGATAGAGCCCGACATGGGCGACGCGCGCGGAGGGCACCAGCGACAGCATGCCGTCGAGGAAGCCGACGCCCGCGCGCAGGATTGGGGCGAGAACCAGCTTCTTTCCGGCGATCTGCGGTGCCTCCATCGCCTGGATCGGCGTCTCGATCGTCACCCGCTCCAGGGGAAGGTCGCGGGTGACCTCGTAGGCGAGGAGCATCCCGATCTCGTTGAGGATCTGGCGGAAGCCCTTGGTCGAGCGTTCCTTCTGGCGGAGCAGGGTCAGCTTGTGCTGGACCAGGGGATGGTCGACCACCGTGACCGTTGCGCGGATCTCCGCGCCGGGACCGTCCGTATTCGCCATCGCCTTCACTCCCCCGAGAACCGGCCCACCGCACCACGGACGGCACCGGACCGACCCCACGCTCTTTTGAACTCCTGCCCTTATGGCCCCCCGGGGCATGAAAATCCGATAAAGAAGCGCGGCCATGACGCGGTGGGGGGCGCGTCCCGGTCGTCGGAGCGATGCAAACAGGGTGGTCCGGATCGTCGATGAAACTTATCCGAAACAGTACGCCCATGAGCAAGTCCGCCCGTAACGACAGGGTCCGCTATCGCGCCACGTTCCTCAATACGCTCGGGGCGTCTCTGGTGATGGTCGGCTTCTTCCTGCCGGGGATGCGGCTCTACGAAGGGTTTGACCACCGCCTGTCCCGCTCCGAGGCGTGGAGCGTCTCGCTACGGTTCTTCCAGACCGAGCCGGGTGCGGTGAGCGTGACGGCGCTGATCGTCGGCTTCTGCCTGCACTTCATCGCCCTGCATCACCTGAAAAAACTGCAGGATTGATCTCGCCGCCGGACAAACGAAAAAGGGCTCCCGGCATCGCTGCCGGAAGCCCTCCCTGCCCCGAATGGGGGATCGGTCAGACGCTCTGCGTCGGGCCGCTATTGTTGCGCTTGGCCATGAAGGCGTCGAACTGCTCGCGGTCCTTGGCGCGCTTCAGTTCTTCCACGAACTCAGCGAAGGCGCGGCTCTCCTCCTGCAGCGCCTTGCGCTGGGCATTGAGCCGGTCGAGTTCGGCGCGGCGGTAATCGTCGAAGGCAAGGTTGCCGGTGCCGCGCAGGTCTGCGGCCTCGAACGCCTGGGCGAAGCGCGACTTGCGCATGCCCGCCTGCCAATCGGATCCGCGGCCGATCATGCCGCGCAGTTCGGACAATGCCGGGTAACCCGCCACCTTCCAGGCGATGTAGGCCGCCGCCAACGGCCACCAATAGAAGAACGCGACGACGACGGCGCCGATCTCGAAAGAGCGGCGGGGAAACGGACCGCTGCGGCAGGCTTTGCCGGTGGCCCAGGGAGAGGTCGAGGAAAAGCTCACGGCTCACAGCTCCGATGTTAATGTGAACCACATTTACTTGCGAATGCGACGTGGCGGTTTCAAGGGTCGTTTTCAGGACAGTGTCAGGCTGACGGTCGGGGGCGTCCCGCGCCATGGACGAGGGCCAGCACGCCGGCGCGTAGCAGCTCGTATTTGTCTGGCATTCCCGGCCCCTTCGGCAGATGTCCGGAAGCCGAGAGCGTGGCGAGCCCGTGCGAGAGGGCCCAGACTTCCAGGGCGACGAAACGAGGCTCGACTCCGCCGAATCCATCCGGAAACGTCGATTTCAGCGCTTCGAGCAGAAGGTCGAAGGGGCTGGGCCTGGGCGGGACGTCGGAGGCTGCAGAATCCGCTGCCATCGGTGCGCCACGCGTCTCGAAGATCGCGGCATAATAGCCGGGCTCTTCCTCGGCGAAGGCGAGATAGGCCTCGCCCATTCGGGTGAAGCGCTCGAGAGGTGTTCCGCGTGAGGTGAGGGAGCGTGCCAGACGCTCGGCGAGGTCGGTGAAGCCACGGCCGGCTACCTCCTCCAGCAGAGCTTCGCGACCCCGAAAATGACGATAGAGCGCGGCCGGGGTCACTCCGACGAGGCGTGCCGCATCGACCAGGGTGAAGCCGCCCACGCCGCGCTCGGCGATGAACCGGCGCGCCGCTTCGATCAGCGCCTCTTTGAGGTTGCCGTGATGGTAGCTGCGCCGGTCTCCCGGTCCTTCTCGCCAGGGTCGCACTGGATTCCATCCTCGGGCGATCGCCGGCCAGCGGCTGCACCTTTGCCGCGACTCTGCCGGGATGGCCCTCCCCTAACACGCGGAGCGAGCTTTTCGACCCTCCTCTGTCTACCCGTGGACAGAGATTTTCAAACGGCGATTGACAGGGACGATCCCACGAATTGTAATACTATTACATTACATAGTGGATTTCCGATGAGCCAGCGCGATCACCGTCTCCCCGTCACCGTCCTTTCCGGCTTCCTCGGTGCCGGCAAGACCACGCTGTTGAACCACATTCTCAACAACCGCGAGGGAAGACGCGTCGCCGTGATCGTCAACGACATGAGTGAGGTGAACATCGACGCCGCCCTGATCCGTGAGGGCAGCGCCAACCTCTCTCGCACCGACGAACGCCTGGTGGAGATGACCAATGGCTGCATCTGCTGCACGCTGCGGGACGACCTCCTGGCCGAAGTCCGGACGCTCGCGGAGGAAGGGCGGTTCGATTACCTCCTGATCGAAGGCACCGGCATCGCCGAGCCGCTGCCGGTGGCGAGCACCTTCTCGTTCCGCGACGAAGACGGGGCTGCGCTGAGCGACGTCGCCCGCCTCGACACCATGGTCACCGTGGTCGACGCGGTGAGTCTCCTGCGCGATTACGGTTCGACGGCGTTCCTTCGCGACCGGGGCGAGATTGCGGGCGAGGAGGATGCCCGGACCCTTGTCGACCTTCTCGTGGAGCAGATCGAGTTCGCCGATGTGGTCGTCCTCAACAAGGCCGGTGATGTCGGGGCGGATCAGCTCGCTTTGGTCCGCTCGGTGATACGCGGGCTCAATGCCGATGCCCGCATCGTCGAGGCCTCCCATGGCCGCGTCCCCCTCGATCGGGTTCTGGATACCGGCCTGTTCAGCGAGGAGAAGGCGCAGGAACACCCGCTCTGGTTCAAGGAGCTCTACGGCGCCGCCGATCACGTGCCCGAAACCGAGGAATACGGGATCGGCTCCTTCGTCTACCGGGCTCGCCGTCCCTTCGCGCCCGAGGCCTTCGATGCCTTCACCAAAACGACGTGGCCGGGCCTCATCCGCGCGAAGGGGCATTTCTGGCTGGCGACGCGCCCGGACTGGGTCGGTGAATTCTCCCTCGCCGGTGCCATCGCCTGGGTTTCCCCGATGGGGGCGTGGTGGGCCTGCGTACCGAAGGCCCGCTGGCCGGAGGATGCGGAGTGGCGCAGTCATCTGTCCCGGAACTGGAGCGAGCCCTGGGGCGACCGCCGCCAGGAACTCGTCTTCATCGGGACGGGTCTCGACCAGGCAGCGATCACCGCCGCACTCGACGCCTGTCTGGTCGGTTCCGAGGAGGTGACGCGGTTCGATCCGGCGCCCTACCGCGCCCTGCCCGATCCCTTTCCCGCCTGGCAGCGTGCCGCCGCCTGATGGCGTTCTTTTCACTCAAGGATGCCCGCGCCCGCTCGGCCGCACGGTCGGCCGATGCGGCGAGGCTGAAGGACGAGCTTCGCCTGGGTCTCGGGCTCGGCGAGGATGACGTCCTCGCCGTCAACGAAATCGCCTGTGGCGAGCCCGGCTGCGCCGATCGCGAGACCATCGTCCTGGTGATGCGGGTCGGCGAGCCGACGCGGGCGCTGAAGATCGCGCGTGGATTCGAGGCGGTCGTGGCCGACGACATCGCCCGGCTGGGCGAGGAAGAGGATGCCATGAGGCGGGAGGGCGCGGCCCCGCCCGGAGATTCCGCGCCTACAGTTTGAAGATCGATGATGCCCGGTCCAGCGCGGACTTCTTGCCCGTTCGGGCCGATTCCAGGCGCTCGATCTCGGCGCGCAGCAGGGCGATCCGCTCGGCGATCTCGTCGAGGGAGAGTGTGTCGAGGCTCTCGCCGATCGTATGGGAGACCGTGCGCTTCGGCCGGTCCGTGTCGTCGTCGCGCATGGCTTGTCCCCCTGTCTTCCGGCGCTCGCCTAACGGTCCCACCGCGAGACCGAGCGAACGTGCTGTTGAGTGCCGGCATATTGCTTGAGGAATGTCGTCATTTCCGACAGTTCCGGCGCTTTCGAGCGGAAGGTGACCGAGAGGGCCAGAAGCGTGTCGGCATGGTCGAGGCCGGGATAGATCCGCTCCTGCACCGGCACGCGCACCGCGCGCAGTCGCGCCGCGAGGCTCTGGGTATTCTGCGGACGGACGATGGTGTCGTTGCCGCCCGTGGCCAGGAATGCGGGCGGTGAATGAGGGCTGGCGAAGGTGATCGGCTGCGTCGCCGCCGGGTCGGGGGCCTGTCCGAACACGTCCCGTGAGGTGTCCTGGTCGAAAGGATGGAAGTCATAGGGGCCGGACAGACCGGCCACGGCCCGGATCACCTTCGGGTCGACGCCCGCCTTGCGCAGGTAGCGCGGATCGAGCCCGAGCATCAGGGCATTGTAGGCCCCGGCCGAATGGCCCGCGAGAACGATGCGGCGCGGGTCGCCGCCATATTCTGCGATGTTGTCGCGGACCCAGGCGATGGCGGCGGCGCCGTCATCGAGGAAGTCGGGGAACCGCACTTCCGGATAGACCCGGTAATCGGGGATGACGGTGACGAAACCCTGGGCCGCCAGGGCCTGACCGACGAATTCGTAATCGTCCTTCGCGCCCGATTTCCACGAGCCGCCATAGAAGAAGACCAGCACCGTCGCATCCGCCGCGCCGCCGACGGGCGTAAAGACATCAAGGCGTTGCCGCGGATGGGTGCCGAAGGCGGCGCTCTTCTGGGCGAGCCGGCCGCCCTGGTCTCGCGGGCCGACGGCATCGAAGAGGGCGAGGGGCGAACAGGCCGTGACCCCGAAGGCGGCCAGTGCGAGGCAGGCGAGAGTGGCGAAGGCGGCGAAGGCGCGGGTCATGCATCTCTCAAACGGGGAAACGAAGACCCGAATGACACGTGCCGCACGGCGGATTCATGACCGGAAAAAGGGTTTTTCGGATTCAGGTGCGCAGCACGATGCAGGCGCCGCCAACCTTCCGGATGCGGCCGCACAGGATATCGCCCGCCGCCCGGCTCTCGGCCGGGATGCGGATCCGGTAGAAGGCGCGCGTGCCGCGACTGCGCAGGCGCGTCCCGATGATCATCGGCCGCACCTCGCCGATCACCCCGGCATAGAGCTTCCGGGTGCGGGAGAAGCTCTGGAGCGCCAGGGATTTCGAGAAATTCCCGGCGAGCTGAATACCCCAGGGGGCGGCCGGCCCCTCGTTGCCGCCAAGGGCGAAGCGATCGCCGCGCGAGGGAATCCGCAAAGCGGCGGTGACCTGCAGGCAGGTCTTCGGCGCTTCCGCCGTCGATGCTTCCTTCTTGGGGGCATCAGACTCTCCCTCGGCTCCGTTGACGGCCGCGCCCCCCCGCCAATCCTCCGCCGGCGCGCCGGTGATCGCCATCACGTAGGCGCGTGTCTCGGCGGGCAGGCCGCCCGTTCCGGCGAGCCAGCCCGAGACCCGGCCCGCGCCGCCATTATAGGCCGCAGCCGCGAGGCCGAGATTGCCGAACTGGCGATTGAGATCGGCGAGGAGATGGGCGGCGTGGGGGATCGCCTGTTCGGGATCGAACGGGTCGGTCAGCCCGCGCTCGCGTGCCGTTCCCGGCATGAACTGCGCGACGCCCTGCGCACCGACCGGGCTCACGGCCGTGACGCGAAAACTGCTTTCCCGCCAGATCAGCCGCGTCAGGAACGGCACGGGCAGGCCGCGCACCCTGGCCGAATCCTCGATCAGGCGGCAGAGCGCCTGCTCCACGGTTTCCGTCGCCACCTCGGCCGAGGCCGGCGTGGCGGCGAGGAGACAACAGGCGAGGATCAGGCTGCGGAGGGATGTCACGGGGCGTTTGTAATGCGGTCTGGCGCCGGATCAATCGCCGTTCGCCGATCTCATCGCGCCGCGCTATAAGAACCTCGGCTTCCCCCAATCCGCGGACCCGGTGCCCTTCCCTCGATGACTGACACGCTGCTCGACGTCCAAGACCTGTCGGTCGCCTTTCGCTCGCGTGAGCGTGAGACGCTGGCGGTGGATCGCGTGAGCTTCACGATCCACAGGGGCGAGACGGTTGCCCTGGTGGGCGAGTCCGGGTCGGGCAAGTCGGTGACGGCCCTGTCGATCCTGCGCCTCCTCGATGGGAGCGCCGTCCATCCCGGCGGTCGCATCCTGTTCAAGGGACGGGACATTCTGGCCTTGCCGGAGCCGGAGCTGCGCAAGATCCGTGGTGCCGACATCACCATGGTGTTCCAGGAGCCGATGACCTCGCTCAATCCGCTGCACACGATCCAGCGGCAGATCGGTGAGGTTCTGGAGATTCATCGCGGCCTGTCCGGCCGCAAGGCCCGCGCCCGCATCCTCGAATTGCTCGAACTCGTCGGCGTCCGCGACGCCGAGCGGCGCATGGGCGCCTATCCGCACGAATTGTCCGGCGGCCAGCGCCAGCGCGTCATGATCGCCATGGCGCTCGCTTGCGAGCCGGACCTTCTGGTGGCGGACGAGCCGACCACCGCCCTCGACGTCACCGTCCAGGCGCAGATCCTCACGCTCCTGGCCGACCTGCAGAAGCGCCTCGGCATGTCGATGCTGTTCATCACCCACGATCTTGGCATCGTGCAGCGCATCGCCTCGCGGGTCTGCGTGATGCTCGCCGGCCGCATCGTCGAAGCGGGGCCGGTGGATGAGATCTTCGCCAGGCCCAAACACGAATATACCCAGCGCCTGCTCGCCTCCGAGCCGAAGGGGCGCGCCAACCCGGTGGCGGACGACGCTCCACGCCTGTTGGAAGCCGGCCCGCTCAAGGTGTGGTTCCCGGTCCGCGAGGGGCTTCTCCGGCGCACGACCTTCCACGTGAAGGCGGTGGATGGCGTGTCACTCGCCGTCCGCGAGGGGGAGACGATCGGGATCGTCGGGGAATCCGGATCGGGCAAGACCACTCTGGGGCTCGCCCTGCTGCGCCTCACCGGCAGCGAGGGTCCTATCGTCTTCCTCGGCCAATCCATTGCCGGGCTTGGCCCCGGACCGATGCGACCGTTCCGGCGCGACATGCAGGTGGTCTTCCAGGACCCTTACGGCTCGCTCTCGCCGCGCATGACGGTGGCCGACATCGTCGCCGAGGGCCTCGTCGTGCAGGGAGCGGTGAAGTCGCGCACCGAGCGGCGCGCCGTGGTCGCCAAGGCACTGACCGATGTCGGTCTCGATCCGGCGACGATGGATCGCTACCCGCACGAATTTTCCGGCGGCCAGCGCCAGCGCATCGCCATCGCCCGCGCCATGGTGCTGAAACCGCGCTTCGTCGTCCTCGACGAACCGACCTCGGCCCTCGACCGGTCGGTTCAGGCTCAGATCGTCACCCTGCTCCGCGACCTGCAGAAGGAGCGCAAGCTCGCCTACCTCTTCATCAGTCACGATCTCAAGGTCGTGCGTGCGCTGGCGAACTACGTGCTGGTGATGCAGAACGGCAAGGTCGTGGAGGAAGGCCCGGCGGAGGCCATCTTCGCCCGGCCGCAGACCGAGTACACGAAGGCCCTGTTCGCTGCCGCCTTCTATCTCAACAGCGCCACCACCGAAGACGTGGTCCCGGCCTGAACACGACGAGACCCATGGCGCGCGTCTTTCTCATCGTCCTCGATTCGGTCGGCATCGGCGGAGGGCCGGACGCTGCCCGCTACGGCGACGAGGGCTCGGACACGCTCGGCCATATCGCGGAATCCTGCGCCGCCGGGGCGGGCGATCGCGCGGGCCTGCGAGCCGGCCCCCTCGCTCTGCCGAACCTGACGCGTCTCGGCCTCGGTCTCGCCGCCGCGGGGGCGAGCGGCCGCATCCCGCCCGGGCTCGAGCCATCCGGTCCGGTCGATGGGGCCTACGGACATGCTGTCGAGACCGCGCCCGGCAAGGACACACCCTCCGGCCATTGGGAGATCGCGGGCGCCCCCGTCACCGAGGATTGGGGCTACTTTCCCGACAGGGTGCCGGCCTTCCCCACAGCCCTCATCCAAATGCTGATCGAACGGGGCGAACTCCCCGGTATCCTCGGTGATTGCCACGCCGCCGGTATCCCGATCGTCGAGCGTCTCGGGGCAGAGCACGTCCGGACGGGCAAGCCGATCTGCTACACCTCGGCCGACAGCGTCTTCCAGATCGCCGCTCACGAGGAGACGTTCGGGTTGGACCGGCTCTACGAGCTCTGTCGGATCGCCCGCGAGATCTGCGACCCCTACCGGATCGGCCGGGTCATCGCCCGTCCCTTCCTCGGCTCGGAGGAAACTGGTTTCCGGCGTACCCCGAACCGCAAGGATTTCGCCACGCAGCCGCCGGGCGAAACCCTCCTCGACCGCCTGAGCGAGCGGGGACGCCCTGTGGTCAGCGTCGGCAAGATCGGCGACATCTTCGCCCACCGCGCCACGGGCCGCGAGATCAAGGCCGCCGGCAACGTTGCCTGCCTCGATGCGGCGCTGGCCGCGTTCCGCACCCTCCCCGAGGGCGGGCTGGTCTTCCTGAACCTGGTCGATTTCGACACGGAATACGGCCACCGCCGCGATGTGCCCGGCTACGCCGCCGAGCTGGAGCGCTTCGATGCGCGCGTGCCCGAGATCCATGCGGTGCTCGAAGAGGGCGATGTCTGCATCGTCACCGCCGACCACGGCAACGACCCGACATGGTCGGGGACGGAGCATACCCGCGAGCAGGTGCCAGTCCTGGCCTTCGGTCCCGGTCTCGCCGCCCGGTCACTCGGGCGTAGGGAGAGCTTCGCGGATATCGGAGCCTCCATCGCCAGCCATCTCGACGTCGGCGAATTGGGACGCGGCACGTCGTGGTGGTGAGGCGGTCCCGCCCGAACCGGGTGGGATCGAAACTCAGACCTCCCAGGTCTCTTCGACCTCGGGCGGGATCGGCCTCGGGCGGCGGTCGCTGCCGATGGCGACGAAGGTGAACAGGCCTTCCGTCACCTTCATCGTAGTCTCGCTCTCGCGTTCGCGGCGCCAGACCTCGACCTGGATGCGGAGCGAGGTGCGGCCGACCTTCACGATCCAGGCATAGATGCTGACCTCGTCGCCGACGATGACCGGGCGATGGAAGGTCATGGCATCCACGGATATCGTGGCGCAGCGGCCCCGCGCGCGACGAGCGGCGACGTTGCCCGCCGCCAGATCCATCTGCCCCATCAGCCATCCGCCGAAAATATCCCCGGCCGGATTGGTGTCCGCGGGCATCGCGATCGTGCGCACCACGGGGGAGCCGCGGTCGGTGGGCTGTCGTGGCTCGGAAACATCGGTCGACATGGGGTGGTGCGGTCTCTTGTGATCTCGGTTCTGCCAATGCAAGCGGCGCGCCGCCTGTGTCGTCCTGTCACATCCGGCCGGGCGCGAACAGGTGACCCGCTTGAAGGGTAACGGCGGTCGTCACGCCTTCCTCACAGTCCGGACCGTCCCGTTCCTCCCGGCGGCGGCGAAGGCGGGCGCCTGCGCAGCATCACCGCCCCGCCCGCCAGCAGCGCGATGCAGAGCAGGGCGTAGGGCAGGCCCAACAGCAGCAGGAAGAAGCCGGCACTCGCCTCGCCACCGCTGGCACCACCGGAATCCCGGTCGAGAAGCCAGCCCAGGACGCCCGTGATCGCCAGGAGGACGATGCCGTTCAGCAGGATGGCTCCCCCGACGGCGAGGCAGCCCCAGCCTATGCGTCGACGCTCATCGCCCACGCGGGCAAGGAGAAGCGTCACGGCGATCACCACGCTGGCCTGAAGACCGATGGCGAGGAAGGGGAGCATGTCTACCGCCGGTCCCGGCCAGGTTATGGCGGCATCCCGCATGCCCGGGTTGGGCCGGACCATCATACCGATGAGGGCCGTCAGGGCGGGAAAGATCACCCCGCCGATCGCCCAGCCCACGAACAGGCCGAAGACGCTACTGATGGCCCATCGCCGGGTGTTCGGGTTCATGCCGTCACTTCCTGCGGCCGGGCAAACACGATTGGCCCCGCTATCGACGACAGCACGCTACTCGCACGCCGTCTACGCGATGATAGCGATCCTCGACCCCTATCACGACGGTCAACCATCGTGCTGGCCAAGCTTGTGGGGGGAGCATGTCCGGCAGGGAGTCGATGACGGAGGCGCTCCTCGGCCCGTCGAGGCGGACATGCGAAGTGACGAGATAACCGTCAGTCCGGCAGGGCGAACACGACGAGCGCGTCGCCGGTGCCGAAACCCGAGCCCTTGGTGAACGAGGCTCCGCCGGCCGCCACGGCCACGTATTGCCGGCCGTCCAGCGAATAAGTGATCGGCGGCCCGCCGATCCCGGCACCGCATTGGAACCGCCACAGCACCGTGCCGGTCGCCGCGTCATGGGCGTCGAGATGGCCGTCCTCCTCGCCGGAGAAGACCAGACCGCCGGCGGTGGCGAGCGTGCCGCCCGAAAGGCGGCTTCCCGCCTTTACCGACCATTTGATCGCGCCGCCCTTGGCGAGGTCGACAGCCGTGAGCGTGCTGAAGGAAGGCTCTCCCTTCGCCTCGCTCGTTTCGGTGAAACGGATCTGCGGCCTGCCGGCGGCGGCGGGAACAGTCCTCACCGTGTAGGTCGTCGCGCCGTGACGGACCTGGGCATAGGCCATGCTCGTCGTCGGATCGAAGGCGACCGGATGCCAGGAGATCGCCCCGAGGGGACCGGGGCTGACGACGGTTCCGGTCTCGGTGGGCGGTGCGTAGAGGTTCTTCTGAGTGGTCAGCGGCGCGGACTTGCCGAGGAGCGTGCCGGTCGCCCGGTCGTGGACGTAGAGCCAGCCGGTCTTGCTCGCCTCGGCGACCGCCTTCACCGGACCTTGCGGCGTCGCGTAATCGAGCAGGAAGGGCGGGCTCGCGACGTCGTAGCCCCATTCGTCATGGGGGACCTGCTGGTAATACCAGCGCAGCTTTCCGGTCTTCACTTCCAGGGCGACGAGGCTCATCGTGTAGAGGTTGTCGCCCGGCCGCGAGAGGCCGAAATTCTGCGGCGCGGGGTTGCCGGTGCCGACATAGATCAGGCCGAGATCGGCATCGTAGGCCGGGGTCATCCAGAGCGAGCCGCCGCCGACCTTCCAGGCCTCCCTGTGCCGGGGCGCGGCCGCCTTCTCGGCGGCGATATCGCGATTGAGCGGCACCCCATCGGCGGTCTTCTCCACGAAGCCGCCTTCCCAGCCGTCCTCCTTGGTCACGTACCAGCGCCAGCGCTCCTCGCCGGTGGCCGCATCGTAGGCAGCGAGCCAGCCGCGCCGGCCGTAGCCGCCCTCGATCCCGACCACGGCGCCGCCGTCGAGCCCGCCCTTCTCGTCCTCCACGTGGAGGCCGTAGCCGGCACCGGCCACGCCGACGATGACCAGTCCGTCGGCCACCAGGGGCGGCATCTTGAAACCGAGCCGGCTCGAACCCTGGATCGCGCCCGCGCCGAGCGTTCCCGCCAGATCGGACGCGGTTTCGGACTCGCCCTCCTCAGGGCGGACGGCCTCATGGTCCCACAGGACCTTGCCGGTCTTGACGTCGAGGGCGATGACCCGCCCGTCCATGGTCGCCTCGAAGACCTTGCCGCCCGAGACCGCGACGCCGCGATTCGAGGGCGGTCCGAAGATCTTCTCCGTCCGCGCCTTGTGGGTGTAGGTCCAGATCACCCGGCCGGTCTTCGCCTCCAGGGCGGCCACGTGGTTCTGCGTGGTGGAGACGTACATCACGCCGTCCACCACCACCGGCTCGGCCTGGAAGTAGCCGGTGATCCCGGTCTGGAAGATCCAGGCCGGGCGCAGCTTGGCGACGTTACCCCGGTCTATGACTGTCAGCGGCGAGAAATGCCGGTTGGTATGGTCGCGGCCGAACATCGGCCATTCCTCGGCCCCCGCTCCCGAGGAGATTGTCAGGGCGCCGGCCATCAGCGGAAAGACGGAGCGGCGGACCATCGCCAGCGATTTGATCATCCCGTCACGCCCCATCCATCGATCGGTTGGCTTCAGTCGACGCTCAGTCGGGCGAGCCGGATGGCCGCCTCGAGCTGGAACGGCGTGTCGGCGGCGTTCATGGAACGGGCGAGATCCGCGGCACTCTGCCCGTTGCCGTCGCGCCTGGCCGGGTCCGCACCCCGCGCCAGCAGGAGTTCCACCATCTCGGTGCGGTTGAACATCGCCGCCGTCATCAGCGCGGTGCGCGTGCCGGTTCCGGTGCCGTCGATGGAGGCGCCCTTCTCCAGCAGTAGCTCGACGATGGCCATGTCGCCCTTGAAGGCGGCGCCGGCGAGCGGGGTCTGTCCGCGGTCGTTGGAGAGTTCGGGGTCGCCGCCGTTCTCGAGGATGAGGCGCGTGGTCTCGACCTGCCCGTTATAGGCGGCCAGCATCAGCAGGCTGTCGCCCTTGTCATTGAGGAGGTTCGCCGGGAGTCCCTGAGCGAATAGCTCTTCGAGCTCGTCCACATGCCCTGCCCGCGCATATTGGAAGACCCGGCCCGCGAAGGCCAGGGTCTCCGAGTCGAGTTCGGGAAGCGCAGGGTTGGGCGAAGCCGGCGTTTCGGATTGCATCGTCACTTTCTGTCTCAGTGAATGCTGTGTCAGGGAATGACTTTTTCGGTCCGCAACCGGCCGAACAGGTCGAGGAAACTGTCGTCGCTGGGCTGATAATCGAGGAAGCCGAGCCGGCGGCTGCGCGCCATGTCGGTGACCACCTCGATCGGTCGGCCGAGATCCGCATCGGTGTGCCATGCGGAGGCGAGACGGTCGAGGTCGGACTCGACCAACCCGTGGCGTTGAGCCAGATCCCTCCAGACCGGCCCGTCCTTGGCCATCTGCTCTTCGAGGGGTGTCGCCGCACCCGGATAGGGCGCCGGCTCCAGGCCGAACCATTCCGCGATGCGGCCCCACATCCACGACCAGCGGAAGACGTCGCCGTTGACCACGTTGAACGCGGTGTTCGCCGCGGCGGGATCGGTAGAGGCCCAGGCGAGATGACGGGCCAGCAGCCGCGCATCGGTGACGTCGGTCAACCCGTTCCATTGTTGCGGTGAGCCCGGGAACAGGAACGGGCGTCCGGACTCTCGACAGAGGGAGGCGTAGACGGCCAGCGTCACGCCCATGTTCATGGCGTTGCCGAGGGCATAGCCGACGATGGTGTGCGGACGGTGCACGCTCCAGCCAAAACCCTGGCGTTTGGCGGCAGCGAAGACCTCGTCCTCCTGTACGTAGTAGAAATTCTCCACCGGCAGACGGTCCTGGTCCTCGCGGAACGGCGTCTGCGGCAGCGTGCCTTTCCCATAGGCTTCGAAGGGCCCGAGATAATGCTTGAGGCCGGTCACCAGGGCCACGTGGCGCAACGGAGCCGCTTGCAGCGCGTCGAGGAGGTTGCGCACCATGGCGCCATTGACGCGGCAATTCTCGGCCTCGGTCGCCTTCCGCATCCATGTGGTGATGAAGACATGCGTCGGCGCGAGCTTGGATAAGGCCGCTTGCAGGGAGGCAGGATCGGTCAGGTCCGCCGTCACCGGGGTCACGCCCTCGATATCCACGGGCCGGCGCGCCAGGCCCAATACCTTCCAGCCCTCGGCGACGAGGTGACGGGCGAGGTTGTTGCCGACGATGCCGCTCGCACCGGCGATGAGCGCCGTACCCTTGATCCTGTCCGACATGCTGTCTCCAATAGAGGTGCATTCCTCCTCGGCCTATCCGAAGGAGGGACCGGCCGAGGAGGGAATGTGTCTATCGGAACGCGGGAGGTCGGATGTCGATCCGGCGTGGATCCGCTTCAGGCGATGGGGGTCAACTCGCCGGTCTCGCTGATCTCGTCGGTATGCACGTCGAAGCTGGCGAGCAAGGCCGTGCTGAAGCTCGTGGAGATCGCCACGTCGGTGGCGTCGCGGCCTCGCGCAATGAGAATGCGGCCGATGCGGCGCTTGTTGTTGCGGGCGTCGAAGGTGAACCAGCGCCCGTCGAGATAGACTTCGAGCCAGGCCGAGAAGTCGCCCGGCGGCACCACGGGCACGCCGATATCGCCGAGATAGCCGGTGCAGTAGCGGGCCGGGATGTTCATGCATCGGCAGAAGGCGACGGCGAGATGCGTGAAATCGCGGCAGACGCCGATCTTTTGCGTGTAGGCTTCGAAAGCCGTGCGGGTGGCGTCCGCCTGCTGGTAATCGAACTTGATGTGCCGGTGCACGAAATCGTGGATCGCCTGGACCCGTGCCCAACCCTCGGGTGTGGTGCCGAAAAGACCCCAGGCGATGTTCGAGAGCTTGTCGGTCTCACAATAGCGGCTGCCGAGCAGGAACGGCATGACGTCGTCCGGGAGATCCTGCACCGGATGCTGTTTCGCCTCGGGCACGAGTTCGTCGAGCTCGCCGGAATCCTCGATCGTGAAATCGGCCGACACCGTGATCCGACCACCGGGGGCGAGGATGCGGGTGCAGACGTTGCCGAACGGATCGAGGTAGCTGTGAGCCTCCACCGGCGGCTCGATCGTCATCGTTTCCGGTGTCAGCAGATCACCGGCCCTGGATGGGTGGACGTTGAGCATCAGGGTGATCGGCGTCGGGCCGAACGTGTCGTAGCCGATCGTGTAGCCGGTCCGGATTTTCATGGGGTCGCTCGCATCGGGCAAAGGGGGGCGCGGCTCGTCTCCACCCGCCGCCGCCCTGCGCCCGAGACCGTGGGCCTCGAGCGAGCGGGTGGCGTCGAGGCGGCGACGATCTGGTGCCGCCATGCCCGCCTCGGCCGCTCCCGTTCGAGAGCGGTATCGTCTCGTCACTGGTTAGCACACGGAAAGGTTGCCACCTAACGTTTTGGTGCTCCTCAGGTTTCATCCAGGGCGGCCCGGAGATCGGCGAGGTCGAGGCGGCGGGTGAACATGGTGAGGCCACCCTCGGCATCGCGCGGCCATTCCGCTTCCGGCCTGTCCCTGTAGAGTTCGACCCCGTTCATGTCCGGGTCGCGCAGGTACAGTGCCTCGCTCACACCGTGGTCGCTGGCCCCGTCGAGGGCGATGCCGGCCGCGTCGAGACGCTGCACGGCATCGGCGAGGGAGGCGCGGGTCGGATAGAGGATTGCGAGGTGGAACAGGCCGGTCGTACCGGGCGGCGGCGGGCTGCCGCCTTCGCTCTCCCAAGTGTTGAGCCCGATATGGTGGTGGTAATCCCCCGCCGCGATGAAGGCGGCCTGGGTGCCGTAACGAGCCTTCAGGGAGAAGCCGAGCACGCCGCAATAGAAGGCCAGGGCCCGGTCGAGATCGGCGACCTTGAGATGGACATGGCCGATCCGCGCCTGCGGATGGATCGGGTTCGACGTCGTCGTCATGATGGGTCTCGCTCCTGATTAGCGCGAAGCGATGGGCCGCCCTTTCCCCTTTCGTTCCGCGGGGCCATATTCCACCCATGCCTCCTGCGAACAAACCCCGCGTCTCCTCGGCGAAGGCTTCGAAGCCCGAGCTGAAACCGCTCGACGAGCACCTGGCCGCCCTGCTGAGCCCGGCGCTCAACCGTAACCGGCTGCCCGCGGTCGAGAATCCTGCGCCGCCGGCTCCGCCGAAGAAGCCCGGCAGGCCCAAGAAAGCCGCATCGCCGCCCGGCGGTTTCGGTGAAGCGCCGCAGGCCGGGTTCACCCTCGGCGACGCGGCCGAGGTCGACCCACGCCTCGCCCAAGCGCTGGGGATCACGCCGCCGGAAGACGGCCCGGCACCCGAGGCGTTGGCGAACGAGGATGAAGGTTCGCTGGCCACCGACGGCGTATCCGCCACGGTGGACGCGCTGTCGCGCCTCCTCACCGAGGGCAACCCGCTGTTCCGGGATGGCAAGACCTGGGCGCCGCATCGCCCGGAGCGTCCGAAGAAATCCGAAGGCGGCCTCGCCTTCACGTTGAAATCCGAGTTCGAGCCGGCGGGCGACCAGCCGCGCGCCATCGCCGAACTGGTGGAGGGGGTGAACAAGAACGAGCGCGATCAGGTGCTGCTCGGCGTCACCGGCTCCGGCAAGACCTTCACCATGGCCAAGATCATCGAGGCGACTCAGCGCCCCGCCCTGATCCTGGCGCCGAACAAGACCCTGGCGGCGCAGCTCTACGGCGAGTTCAAGAGCTTCTTTCCCGATAACGCGGTGGAGTATTTCGTTTCCTACTACGATTACTACCAGCCCGAGGCCTACGTGCCGCGCTCCGACACGTTCATCGAGAAGGAATCCTCGATCAACGAGCAGATCGACCGGATGCGCCACTCGGCCACCCGCGCTCTGCTCGAGCGCGACGACGTCATCATCGTCGCCTCGGTCTCGTGCATCTACGGTATCGGCTCGGTGGAGACCTACACCGCCATGTCGTTCACGGTGTCGCTGAACGAGCGGATCGAGCAGCGCCAACTGGTCGCCGACCTCGTGGCGCTCCAATACAAGCGCATCCAGTCTGACTTCGCCCGCGGCACCTTCCGGGTGCGCGGCGACGTGATCGAACTCTGGCCCGCCCACTTGGAGGATCGCGGCTGGCGCATCGGCCTGTTCGGCGACGAAATCGAGTCGATCACCGAATTCGATCCGCTTACCGGGAAGAAGATCAATGACCTCAAATTCGTGAAGGTCTACGCCAACTCGCATTACGTCACGCCGCGCCCGACGCTCCAGCAGGCGATCAAGGGCATCAAGACCGAGCTGAAGCTGCGTGTCGACGAGCTGACCAAGATGGGCCGGCTGATCGAGGCGCAGCGGATCGAGCAGCGCTGCACCTTCGATATCGAGATGATCGAGGCGACGGGCGCCTGCAACGGTATCGAGAACTATTCGCGCTACCTCACCGGCCGCAAGCCCGGCGAGCCGCCGCCGACGCTGTTCGAATACCTGCCCGACAATGCCATCGTCTTCACCGACGAGAGCCACGTCACGGTTCCGCAGATCGGCGGCATGTACAAGGGCGACTTTCGCCGCAAGGCGACGCTGGCCGAATACGGTTTCCGCCTGCCCTCCTGCCTCGACAACCGCCCGCTCCGGTTCGAGGAATGGGACGCCATGCGGCCGCAATCGGTCCACGTCTCGGCGACCCCGGCGAAATGGGAGATGGAGCAGACCGGCGGCGTCTTCGCCGAGCAGGTCATCCGCCCCACCGGCCTCGTCGATCCGGTGATCGAGATCCGCCCTGCCCGCTCTCAGGTGGACGATCTGTTGGGCGAAGTGCGCGAGGTCGCGCAGGCAGGCTACCGCACCCTGGTGACGACGCTCACCAAGCGCATGGCCGAGGACTTGACCGAGTATTTGCATGAGAACAGCGTCCGCGTGCGCTACATGCACTCGGATATCGACACGCTGGAACGGATCGAGATCATCCGCGACCTGCGGCTCGGCGCGTTCGACGTGCTCATCGGCATCAACCTGCTGCGCGAGGGCCTCGACATCCCCGAATGCGCCCTCGTGGCGATCCTCGACGCCGACAAGGAAGGCTTCCTGCGTTCCGAGACCTCGCTGATCCAGACCATCGGCCGCGCCGCGCGTAATGCCGACGCGCGCTGCATTCTCTACGCGGACAACATCACCGGCTCGATGGAACGGGCCATGGCGGAGACCGAGCGCCGCCGCCAGAAGCAACTCGCCTATAACGAGGAGCACGGCATCACGCCGCAGAGCGTGAAGCGCGGAATCTCCGACATTCTCAGCAGCGTGTTCGAGGGCGACCACGTCCAGGTCGATACGGGTCTGGCCAAGAACGCGGCCACGATCGGCCACAACTTCAAGGCCGTCATGGCCGATCTCGAGAAGCGCATGCGCACGGCCGCGGCCGATCTCGATTTCGAGGAAGCGGCGCGCCTGCGCGACGAGCTGAAGCGCCTCCAGGCGACGGAACTCCTGCTCTCGGACGATCCGATGGCGCGCCAGGGTGACGTGGAGCGAGATGCCGGAAAGTACGGCGCGAAGCGGAGTCGTATTTCGAAGCCGAGCCTCGACAATATGGGCCCGGGCACAGACCGCGAATTACCCGTGGGGGGCGAAGCGCCGCTCTGGGCCGAGCGCCCGAAGGCACGCTCGACCCAGGGGCTCGGCGGCCAGAAGCCGAAATACAAGGGCGGCGGCGGGCGCAAGCGCGACTGAAACCCGCACCGGCGTCGGAACCCCCGGCCTAGGCTCGGGCTTGGAGAAGCATGTGACGGCGCCCGAACCCGGGCGCCCCGGTGCCTCGAACCGACGGAGCAATCCCATGCGCAAGGAACCTCTCATCCGGGCGAGCCTGCTCCTCGCAGCCGGCATCTTCCTGGTGCAGACCGCGCCTGCCCAGGCAATCTCCGATCGCCGCGACCAACCGACGGCCGCCGACGTGCCGTCGGAAACCCGATCCGGCGAGACATCCGGTTCGAAGCCCATCGGCGACGTGAAGCCGCCGAGCGCCATCCGCCCCACGACGGCTGTGACCGAGGATGACGGCAAGTCGTCTCGGACCAACCCGCTCGATCATCTGCCCGCGCGCGACCGCGCCGGGACCGGGGGACGCCGGGAATAGGATTCGCCGTCAAGGCTCGCTGCTCAGGAGGAACGACCATGGGATTACTCGATCAGGTCATCGGCGGTGTGCTCGGCAACGTCCTCGGCGGTGGCCGGGGCAGCGATCACCAGCAAGGCGGCGGTTCCGGTGGCGGCGCGCTCGGTGGCTCCCTGTCGCCCATCGTGCAGGCTTTGCTGATGCTGCTCCTGCAGAAGGGCGGCGGCGGGTTGAGCGACATCCTCGGCGGCAGTCGGGGAGGCCAGCCGGAAATGGAGCAGGGACGGCGCGGGCCGCCTGAGCACTATGACGACGGCGACCAGGGCGGCTTCAACCAGGACTCGTACAACGAGGGCCGAGACCGTGGCGGCTATGGCGGCGGATCACGCGGATCGTCGCCGGAAGGCGATTTCAGCGACCTGTCGGGGATGCTCGACGGACCCGGCGGCGGCCAGGGCTACCAGGGCTCTCGCGATCAGGGTCATTCCTCCGGCGCGGGGCCTTACAGCCGCCTCGACCAGGAGCAGGGCGACGATCTCGGTGGGTTCGACGGGTTGATCGACCGGCTCCAGCGGGGCGGTCTCGGCGACGCCATCGGTTCCTGGATTGGGCATGGACAGAACCAGCCCGTCGAGCCGAACCGGCTCGCGGACGCCCTCGGTTCGGACACGGTGAACACGCTGCAGAGCCGCACCGGCCTCTCCCGCGACGATCTGCTGTCACAGCTTGCCCAGGCGCTACCGGGCGTCATCGACGGACTGACCCCGCAAGGACGGAAGCCGGATCCCGAGGAGCGTCGCGGCTGGTAATACCGAGTCAGGCCCGGCGAACAGCAGGTTTGCCGGGCTTCGCAGGCTGGCAGGTCGCACAATAGAACGTCGAGCGTCCCGATTGCACGATCCGCGCTATGGTGCCGCCGCAGCCTTTCGCCGTGCAGGGTTCGCCGGTGCGGTCGTAGACCCGGAACGCATGCTGGAACGAGCCCGACCCGCCATCGGTATGGGCGTAGTCGCGCAAGGTGGACCCGCCGGCGGCGACGGCCTCGGTGAGCACGTCGCGGATCATCCGTGCGAGCAATCGTGCTTTCGTCGTCGGCCGCCCGTCGTCTTTCGCCAGGTATCCCGCCGGCAATTCGGGATGCAGCCCGGCGCGGTGAAGCGCTTCGCAGACATAGATGTTGCCGAGACCGGCAATCAGCCGCTGATCGAGGAGGGCCGCCTTCAGCGGCGTGATCTTGTTGCGGAAGAGGAGCGCCAGGCTCTCCGGGCTCATGGCCTCGCTCAGCGGCTCGATCCCCATCGCGGCGAAATGCTTACAGCTGGCGAGGCCCAGGGTCGGCACGAGATCCATGAAGCCGAAACGTCGCGCGTCGTTATAGGTGACGGTGGCGCCGTTCGACATCGCCATCACCACATGGTCGTGCTTGGCATTGCCGAGCGCCCCTTCGAGATAGAAATCTCCCGGCGAGACGTTACGACCGTCCGGCAAGGCCACGTCGAAGCGCCCGCTCATGCCGAGATGCAGGATCAGCGTTTCCCCGGTATCGAGACCGGCGGTAAGGTATTTCGCCCGTCGCGCCAGATCGGTCACCGTGGCGCCCTCGAGCCGCTGGGCGAAGCGCTCGGGGAAGGGAAACCGCAGGTTCGGCCGGCGCAGGGTCACGCGGGAGAAGCGTGCACCCACCATGGCGGGGGAAAGCCCGCGACGGACGGTTTCGACTTCGGGCAGTTCTGGCATGGAGGGGGGCGAGGCTCTGGATCGGGGGACGGCGCCGACATGACGAGGGCCGGCATTTGCCACCGATCGTCATGCACCTGTCTAACCCGGCACATGGCGATCCTTGCCGGCTTTCGCTATGACGCTCGCGCAAGAGGATGGTGACATGAGTTCGGCCGAGCGTTCGAAGGACGAGACCAGCACGCATTTCGGGTTCGAGCAGGTTGCGCTCGACGAGAAGCAGGGGCGTGTCGACGACGTGTTCCGCTCCGTGGCGAAACGCTACGACCTGATGAACGACTTGATGTCGGGCGGGCTCCACCGCGCCTGGAAGTCGCATCTCATCTCGATGCTGCGGCCACCACGCAACCGGCCTTTCCACCATCTCGATGTGGCCGGCGGCACCGCCGACATCGCTTTCCGCTGCCTGGAGGCGGGGGGCCCCGAGACCCATGTCACAGTGCTCGACATCAACGAATCGATGCTGCGGGTCGGCGCCGAGCGGGCCGGCCACCGCTATGACGGGCGGATCGATTTCGTCACCGCGAATGCCGAGTCGCTTCCCCTGCCGAACGAGGCGTTCGACGCCTACACCATCGCGTTCGGCATTCGGAACGTGCCCCGGATCGACCTTGCCCTGGCCGAGGCGCGCCGCGTCCTGAAGCCCGGCGGGCGCTTCTTGTGCCTCGAATTCTCCAAGGTCGACCTGCCGGTCCTCGACCGCATCTACGACGCCTATTCGTTCCACGTGATTCCTCGCTTGGGCGCCAGCGTGGCCGGCGACGCGGATTCCTACCGGTATCTCGTGGAATCCATCCGCAAATTCCCGACCCCTGGTCGATTTGCCGGCATGATCGAGGAAGCCGGGTTCAAGCACGTCACCCACCGGCCCCTGTCCGGCGGGATCGTGGCGATCCATTCCGGCTGGAAGATCTCGTGACGTCGGAGCGATTGTCTCAGATCGGCGCAACCTCGATACACCACCTCATCCTGAGGTGCCGACGCGTAGCGGCGGCCTCGAAGGAGGCTTCCAGATCACGCCGCGGCTTCTGGAGGCCTCCTTCGAGGCCGCTATCGCGGCACCTCAGGATGAGGGTCATGGGTGGGATGAAGCGCCGTTCCGAGCTGACCATCCGCCCTGAAAGCATCCCATGCTAGGCGCCATCGTCTATCTCATCCGTGGTGCCGGGGTCGGCTTTGTGCTGGCGCGCGAAGGCGGGCTGTCGTTCATCGACCCCACCGAGTTGCCGCCGCATCTGCGCCTCGCCCTGAAGCTCGGGCGGATGCTGGAGCGGCCGGGCCTCGGCGCAGGGGCGGGGCCGCTGCAGCGCGCTCTGACACGGCTCGGACCCTCCTACGTCAAGTTCGGCCAGTTCCTGGCGACGCGGCCCGACATCGTCGGCATGAATGCAGCCCTCGATCTCGAGAAGCTGCAGGACCGGGTACCGCCCTTCCCGCAGGAGCAGGCGATCCGCGTGGTCGAAGCCGCGTTCGGCAAGCCGGTCCGCGAACTGTTCCTGTCCTTCAGCGAGCCCGTGGCCGCCGCGTCCATCGCCCAGGTCCACAAGGCCCACATTCTCGACGCGAACGGCGTCGAGCGGGTGCTGGCGGTGAAGATCATGCGGCCGGGCGTGCGGGAGCGGTTCCAGCGCGATCTTCAGGTGATGCGGTTCATGGCCCGCGTGGTCCATGCCCTGTCGCCGAAGGCCGAGCGCCTGCGTCCGCGCGATGTGGTCGAGATCCTGGCCCGCTCCGTGATGATGGAGATGGATTTCCGGCTCGAAGCCGCGGCCATGTCCGAGCTGGCGCAGAACACCAAGGACGATGCCGATTTCCGCGTGCCGAAGCCCGAATGGGAGCTGACCGCGCGGGACGTGCTGTCGAGCGAGTGGATCGAGGGCATCCGGCTCAATGATCGCGCCGCCATCGTCGCCGCCGGCCACGACCCCAAGGCGCTCGGCCTCGCGGTCATCCAGTCCTTTCTACGGCAGGCGATTCGCGACGGCTTCTTCCACGCCGACATGCATCCCGGAAACCTGTTCGTGGATGCGAGCGGCACGCTGGTGGCGGTCGATTTCGGCATCATGGGCCGGCTCGGGATCATGGAGCGGCGCTTCCTCGCGGAGATCCTGCTCGGCTTCATCCTGCGCGACTACAAGCGCGTGGCGCAGGTGCATTTCGAGGCAGGCTACGTGCCGGCCCACCATTCGGTGGAGGATTTCGCCCAGGCCATCCGCGCCATCGGCGAGCCGATCCACCAGCGACGGGCCGACGAAATCTCGATGGCCAAGGTTCTGACCCTGCTCTTCGACATCACCGCCCTGTTCGACATGAGCACGCGCACCGAACTGGTGATGCTGCAGAAGACCATGGTGGTGGTGGAGGGCGTCGCCCGCTCCCTGGACCCGCAGCTCGACATGTGGACCGGGGCGGAGCCGGTGGTCCGCTCTTGGATCGCCCGTAATCTCGGACCTCTCGGGCGAATCGAGGGTGCGGGACGTGCGGCCCTGACATTGTCCGACGTCGTCACCGACCTGCCCGATCTCGCCCAGCGCCTGCGCCGGATTCTCGTGCGTCTCGACGAGAGCGGAACCGGTGACCGCAAGGCGCTGGAGAGCATCGCCCGCAAGGAGCGTCGACGGGCGCTCTGGTCCACGGCGGCGCTCTGGGCCATCGCGGTAGGCGCGCTGGTGATGGCATTCCGGTAAGGGCCGGGTGAACGGGATGGCGCGGACACCGCTGTTCGTGGCCGCCATGCCAAATCCGTTCGCTGTGGACGATCACGAAGCGCGGGAGTAGCCCTCCATCATGACCCTCCCCCTCCAGAACCGACGCATCCTGCTCGTCATCGGTGGCGGTATCGCCGCCTACAAGTCGCTGGACCTGATCCGCCGCCTCCGCGAGCGCGGGGCGCGGGTGCGTCCGCTGCTCACGTCGGGGGCACAGGAATTCGTGACCCCCCTCGCCGCTGCCGCCCTGGCCGGAGAGCGCGCCCATACCGACCTGTTCGACCGGACGGAGGAGGCCGATATCGGCCATATCAAGCTGGCACGCGATGCGGATGCCATTGTGGTCGCGCCCGCCACCGCCAACCTGATGGCACGGATGGCGAGCGGCGACGCCTCGGATCTCGCCTCCACGGTTCTCCTGGCGACGACCCTCCCGATCCTGATCGCTCCGGCGATGAATGTCCGCATGTGGCAGCATCCGGCGACGCGTCGGAATCTCGCGACCCTGAAGGGCGACGGTGTCCGGGTGGTCGGACCCAATGACGGCGCCATGGCGGAAGCTGAGTTCGGTCCGGGCCGCCTCGCGGAGCCCTTGGAGATCGCCGATGCGGTCGAGGCCATGCTCGGTGAAATCTCGAAGGCATCCTCGGCGGCGACCGGGGGATTTGGATTTCTGGCCGGTCGTTCGCCGCAGAAGCCTCTCGCGGGCCGGCGCGTGCTCGTGACGTCCGGCCCGACGCATGAACCGATCGACCCCGTGCGCTACCTCGCCAACCGCTCGTCGGGGCGACAGGGCCACGCCATCGCCGCCGCTGCCGCAGAAGCGGGCGCGGAGGTCACGCTCATCTCCGGTCCCGTTTCCATCGCCGATCCGAAGGGCGTCACGATGGTGCTTGTGGAGACCGCGCGGGAGATGCTGGCGGCGGTGGAGGCCGCCCTCCCCGCCGACCTCGCCATCTTCGCCGCGGCAGTGGGGGATTGGCGCCCGGCGCAGGATCAAGCATCCAAGATCAAGAAGGACGGGGCGGCCGTACCGCCCCTCTCGCTTGTGGAGAATCCGGACATTCTCGCCACCATCGCCCAGCGCAGTGAAGGACGCCCGAGGCTGGTGGTCGGCTTTGCCGCCGAAACCGATTCGGTGATCGCCCATGCCCGGGCGAAGATCGCCCGCAAGGGCTGCGATCTGCTCGTCGCCAACGATGTCTCCGCCGAGGGCGGTGTCATGGGCGGCACCGCCAACACCATCCATCTGCTCGACCGGGATGGTGGTCTGGAGACATGGCCGACCCTCGACAAGGACGAGGTCGGGCGACGGCTGGTGGAGCGCTTCGCCGCGCGGCTCGCATCGTGATGCGGATCAATCCCGCGGATGCCACGTTAAGGCTTGACGAACCCTTCGCACCGCATCATGTGGGCGCAACCGCCGTTGCCCGGCATATGCTCGGCTCGGTGGATCACAGGAACTTTCGAACCCAATGCCCAGCGACAGTAGTCGATGGACCGCGCCGACTTCGGCCGACAGCGTGTTGAGCGCCTGATCGCTTGATCGGGTTCACCCGCGATCGGCCCTGACGGCCGGTCGAACGAGGTGAGCCCATGACCTTCCAGACCCTTGCTTTCCGCCGTGCCCGCTCGCGCGCCGCTTCGCCCTCCCGCGACAACAGCGTGGCGTTGATCCTTCTCGTGATGATGACGCTGGTCTTCGCGCCCGTCATCGGCATGCATCTCGTGGCGGCCTTCGCCCCCTCCTCGCTTCCTTCGACGCTGATGACGCGCTCGACCGGCACGGCGATACCGCCGGGCTGAGCCCGGCGGCCGGATGCACGTCTCAGGATTGCGGCGGAATGGCTGCCGGATCCATATGCATCAGCTCCCAGACGTGGCCATCCGGATCTTGGAACGAGCAGCCATACATGAAGCCGTAATCCATGTTCGGCTTCCAAGGCTTGGCCCCGGCCGCCAGCGCCTTGGCCAGGGTATCGTCGACCTCCTGGCGTGATTCGCAGGAGAGGCAGGTCAGCACTTCGGTGGCCTTCGATGCATCGCAGATGTCGCCGGTGATGAAGTCACGGAAGCGCGCTTCCGTCAGCAGCATCACGAAAATGCTGTCCGACACCACCATGCAGGCCGCATTCTCATCGGTGAACGCCGGATTGAACGTGAAGCCCAGGGCGTCGAAGAAGGTCTTCGAGGCTTCGAGATCCTTCACCGGCAGATTGACGAAGATCATCCGCATGTCTGTGGCTCCTTCTCATGAATCCGATGTGCATGGTGGGTCGCGAACAGTGATCAGTCCGCTTCCTGCTGCTTGGCCGCGAGGGCGGATTCGTCGGCCGTGATCTTGCGGAAGGAGGGGCGATCCTTGATCCGGGCCACGTAGGCGACGATCACGGGTTCTTCCGGGACGAGTTTGAACGCAGTCATCCAGCCGAGTGCGGCACCCCAAAGGATGTCGGCGGCGCTGAATCGCTCGCCCAGAAGATACGGCCCCTTCGACAGGCCCGCGACGATGCTGTCGAGAACCGCGTCGAAGCTGCCATAGGGCGACATCGCCATCGGGCCCGGTTCTCTTTCGAGCGCGCGGTCGATCACCGCCGGCTCGAAGCACGACCCGTAGAGGACCATCCAGCGAAGATAGGGACCGCGCAGCGGGTCCCCGACCGGCGGCGCGAGGCCTTTCTCGGCGAACTCGTCGGCGAGATAGAGATAGATCGCGGCCTGCTCGGTGATGACCGCATCCCCGTGCCGGATGGCGGGGACCTTGCCCAGGGGATTGATCGCCAGATAGGCGGCCTGGCGATGCTCCCCCGCCCGCATATTGAGGACGTGCAGGCGATAGGTCACCTCGAGCTCGTCCAGCAGGATTCGGACGCCAGACGAGCGCGTGTTGGGTGAATGATAGAGCGTGATGTCAGAGGTCATCTATTCCGTTTCGCGTGCGAATCGTGGAAGGCCACTTTCTCCGAAGCCCGGTCCCGGTCAAACGTCGTCTCATCGTCGAGCGAAAAAAGACGATCGCCCGATGATCGTGTCGTGAACGAGAGGGCTGTGTCGGGGCGCCCCGTTCAACTGTCGAGGCTGCGGATAACCTGTTCGTAGTCCGATACAATACTTGCTGTCAGCCGATTTGTTTGTTCGGCCGGCGTCATTCAGTGCGGAATGTCGATGGCGCGAGCGAGGGTTCGGTAGCATCGGCGGTACGGACATTCGCGCCTGTCGCGTTGACGGAATGCCGGGGCGTGTCTATAGAGCGCGCTTCGCCGACAGGCCGCACTCACGCAGCCCGTCGGCTTCGCCATTGCCCGAACAACCTTCGCGCGTAGACCGACACACCAAGCCCGCGGGCTCGTCGGCATCGCCCTACATGAACGAGGATGCCCCATGGCCAACACCGTGTCGGCCAAGAAAATGACCCGCAAGATCGCGAAGCGGACCGCTGTGAACCGCTCGCGCCGCAGCCGTATGCGTACCTTCCTCCGCAAGGTCGAAGAGGCGATTTCCGGCGGCGACCAGTCCGTTGCGCTGACCGCCCTGCGGGCAGCCGAGCCCGAGATCATGCGGGCCGCACAGCACGGCATCGTTCATAAGAACAACGCCTCCCGGAAGGTTTCGCGCCTCGCGGCGCGGGTCAAGGCTCTCGCAGCCTGATCCCTTCCTTCCTTGGATGACGCGAAAGAAGCCCGGCCTCAGTGCCGGGCTTCTTTCGTTTCAGGCCGTGTTTTCCCGCCTCTGTCCCAATGCATCCGCCGTGCGAACCCGCCGGATGTTTCGTCGCGGGTCATTGCCATCCCGGACTGTCCGGTGGGCTGTTGGTCGCTCCAATCCGAGTCGAACCGTTAACCCTACTTGCGAATCTGCCGTGTTGCGGAGTCTAGGAGGGCTGTGTAGATTAATGATGTCTCGCCAAAAGCGGGAAAATTCACACTTAATTCAAACCTATCCGAATCGTCCGCAAGGTTTCGGGCGGCTCAGGACTCGGTGCGGATCAGCGAGACTCTCAGGGCACCTCACACTGCTTTCCCCGCAACCCCCGTTGTTAGGAGAACCGTAGCTTATTGTTGATAGGGTCTTCTCATCGGCAAAAGCCTGCGGTGGAGGTGTTGACTCCGCCGGATCTCTATGGGTTCCGCGAATTCCTTGCGGGGCGTGAAGTCAGTCCAGTGTGCGTACGTTCCGGGCGGCGGCTTCCGCCCTCGGCGCGAGGAGAGCGATGATGCATGTCGACGGTAGCGTGGCGGGTAACGCCGAGACCGGCATGAGTGGCGCAGGGGGATCGGACACGGTTGCTGCCTGGGCGCGCGTGAAGCGGCGCCTGCGGGCGGAACTGGGCGAAGACGTCTTCGCCAGCTGGTTCGCGCGTCTCGAATTGGTGGAGGTGGTCTCCGGGACCGCCCGCCTCAGCGTGCCGACCCGGTTCCTCAAGAGCTGGATCGAATCCCATTATCTCGACCGTGTCCTGGCCACGTTCCGCAGCGAAGTGGAGAGCGTCTCGCTCATCGAGGTGGGCGTGCGCGGTGCCGGTGCTCCCCCACGCGTCGTTTCGGGTGCGGTCAAGTCCTCGGCTCCCGCGAGTCCCCTCGCCCGTCTCCAGGCCGCCAGCAGCGCGCAGCCCTCATCCGGCGAGATGAGCTTCCCGGCCGAGGCGGAATCCTCCTCTCAGGCGCGCGGCGAAGCCTCCGGCGACCTCAACGGCGCGCCCCTCGACAATCGCCTCACCTTCGCGAGCTTCGTCGTCGGGCGATCCAATGCCCTGGCACACGCCGCAGCCGAGCGCGTGGCCCGTCATGACGGCCAGGGTGCCCTCTACAATCCGCTCTATTTCCATGCCGGCGTCGGCCTGGGTAAGACCCACCTTCTCCACGGAATCGGCCACGCCGCGCGCGAATCCGGCCGCCGGGTGATCTACCTCACCGCCGACCGCTTCATGTACGGCTTCGTCAACGCGCTGAAGACCCAGAGTGCGCTCGCCTTTAAGGAGAAACTGCGCGCCATCGATCTGCTGATCCTCGATGACGTCCAGTTCATTCAGGGCAAGTCGATTCAGGCTGAGTTCGGGCACACGATCAACTCGCTCATCGATGCGGGCCGTCAGGTCGTCGTTGCCTCGGATCGTCCGCCCACCGAACTCGAAGCCCTGGAAGAGCGTGTGCGGTCGCGCCTGGCCGGCGGCCTCGTGGTCGAAATCGGCACGCTGGACGAGCAGCTGCGCATGTCGATCCTGTCCGCACGGCTGGCCGCTGTGCGGGTGGCGCATCCGAATTTCGAGGTGTCGCCCACCGTCGCCACCTATGTCGCCCGTGCGATCACCGCCAATGGCCGCGATCTCGAAGGCGCCGTGAACCGGCTTCTCGCCCATGCCACGCTCACCGGCACCGCCGTGACAATGGAGACGGCCGAGACCGCGATCCGCGACCTCGTGAAGAACCGCGAGCCGAAGCGCATCAAGATCGAGGACATCCAGAAACTGGTCGCCTCGCGCTACAATGTCTCGCGTTCGGACATCCTGTCGGAGCGGCGGACCGCCGCCGTGGTCAAGCCGCGCCAGATCGCGATGTACCTCTCCAAGGTGCTGACCCTGCGGTCGCTGCCCGAGATCGGCCGCCGCTTTGGAGGGCGCGACCACACCACCGTGCTCCACGCGGTCCGCAAGATCGATAAGCTGATCGGCGAGGACAATGTGCTGAACGACGAGGTCGAGCTCCTCAAGCGGATGTTGCAGGACTGACAGCTTGGACGAGGCGAAGCCGCATGAGAAGCTTCGCCTCGCGCTGGAGGGAAAGCTCCGGTTCTCGGAGGCTGGCGTCGGAGACCGAGGGCGTCGAAGAAAGCCGGGGCAAGCGCTCGGAGCGGTTGCTCTGGAGGACGTCTCTTCCGCATTGCCCTGGATAGAGCGTTTCGCGCTCTTGCGTTCGGACAGGGCCTTCGCCAAGTTCACCGGCCAAGCCGCCGGCTCCATCCGTCATCGTTTTCGGGGTCGGCGACGTTTTTCCGACTGACCACGAGTTGTTGCGATGAAAGTCACTGTCGAGCGCGCGGCCCTCCTTCGATCGCTCGGCCACGTGCATCGTGTGGTTGAGCGGCGCAATACGATTCCGATCCTCTCCAACGTGCTCCTGCGCAGCGGAACCGACGGATTGGAGTTGAAGGCGACCGATCTCGACATCGAGGTGACGGAATCCGTTCCGGCCGACATCGTCGATCCTGGCGCCACCACGGTGCCCGCCCATGTGATCTACGACATCGTACGCAAGCTCCCCGACGGGGCGCAGGTCTCGCTGGAGACCAGCGGCGAGACCGGGCAGATGACGATCCGCTCCGGCCGCTCGCGCTTCTCCCTCGGTGCCCTGCCCGAGGGTGACTTCCCCGATCTCGCCGCCGGCGAACTCGGCACCAGCTTCTCCATCGGCGCGAGCGACCTCAAGCGTCTGATCGAGAAGACCCAGTTCGCCATCTCCACGGAAGAGACGCGGTACTACCTCAACGGGATCTACCTCCACACGATCGATGTCGATGGCGCCCTCAAGATGCGTGCGGTCGCCACCGACGGCCATCGCCTCGCCCGCGTCGAGATCGACGCCCCCGAGGGCAGCCGTGGCATGCCGGGCATCATCGTGCCGCGTAAGGCCGTGGCGGAGATTCAGAAGCTGGTGGAGGATGGCGGCGAGACCGTCGCGATCGACCTGTCACCGGCCAAGATCCGCTTCCGTTTCGCCAGCGGCGTAACGCTGATCTCCAAGCTCATCGACGGTACCTTTCCCGACTACCAGCGGGTGATCCCGTCGGGGAACGACAAGTTTCTCACGGTGCAGCGCGACGAGTTCGCCCGTGCGGTCGACCGGGTCTCGACGATCTCGTCCGAGCGCGGGCGCGCGGTGAAGCTCGCCGTGCAGGAGGGCCGCCTCGCCCTCTCCGTCAACAACCCGGATTCCGGCAGCGCCACGGAAGAGCTCGACGTCGATTACGAGGCCTCCGCCCTCGATATCGGTTTCAACGCTCGCTACCTCCTCGACATCACGAGCCAGCTCGAGGGCGACACGGCTCTGTTCAAGCTCGCCGATCCCGGCTCGCCGACCCTGATCCAGGACCGCGAGGGCGCCTCGGCGCTGTATGTGCTGATGCCGATGCGGGTGTGATCGAGGTCGTTTCGCCGATTACCCCAGAAAGTTCAGGCATCGTGGATCCATCCACCGACGAACCGTCCGTCGTCGGTCTGCGCCTCACCCGTGTCATCTGCCGCGACTTCCGCAACCATGCCGATCTCGACCTCGCCGTCGGGAGCCGCTTCGTCGCGCTCGTCGGAGAGAACGGGGCGGGGAAGACCAACCTCCTCGAATCGATTTCGCTCTTCTCCCCCGGCCGTGGCCTGCGGCGCGCGGACCTATCGAGCATGGCGCGCAATGCCGGCTCCGGCGGGTTCGCGGTTTCCCTCGCGCTCAAACAGGGTGAGGAGGAACATCGCATCGGCACGGGCTTCGAGCCCGCCGTGGGTGACGGCCGGGCCACGCGTCTCTGCCGGATCGACGGCGAGACGGTAGGCTCCCCCGTAGCTTTCTCCGAGTTCCTGAGGGTGGTCTGGCTGACGCCGGATCTCGACGGGTTGTTTCGCGGCCCCGCCGGCGACCGCCGCCGCTTCCTCGACCGCCTGGTCCTTGCCGTCGACGCGATGCACGGCGCCAGGGTGAACGCGCTGGAGCGGGCACTTCGATCCCGCAACCGCCTGCTCGAAGAACGGCCCAGCGACGGGCAATGGCTCGATGCGATCGAGCGCGAAGTCGCCGAACTCGGCGTCGCTGTGGCGTTGGCGCGGCGCGAGACCGCCGAGCGGCTGGATCGTCTCATCGCCGAGACCCGCGACGACGCGCAGCCCTTTCCATGGGCCGGGCTGAGGCTGGAAGGCGACCTCGACGATCTCGTGGCCGTCTGGCCGGCCCTGGAGGCGGAGGACCGGTTCCGCGCTGCCCTGCGCCAGGGCCGCCACCGCGACCGTGCCGCCGGGCGCACCCTCGTCGGCCCGCAGGCCACCGATCTCGTGGTCCGCCACGGACCGAAGGACGTAGCGGCCGCGACCGCTTCGACAGGTGAGCAGAAGGCGCTGCTCATCGGCCTCGTCCTGGCCCATGCGCGCCTGGTTCAGGCCATGTGCGGCATCGCTCCCGTCATCCTGCTCGATGAGGTCGCGGCGCATCTCGATCCGCGGCGGCGGGCGGGCCTGTTCGATGCCTTGGCCGCCCTGCAGGGGCAGGTCTGGATGACCGGCGCCGATCCGGCGCTGTTCGCCGAGCTGGATGGCCGCGCCGACATGGTTTCGGTGTCCGACGGGCGTATCGTGCCCGTCTGAATCACCGCGCGATCAGCCGCTCGAACATCTCGTAATTTACCGGATTGTCGGGACACAGGCCGAACCCGCATTCGGCGAAGGTCGATCCGGCATTGGCCAGCGCCACGACGAGGAACAGCAGGACCACGGATAGGCCTAGCGCTCCGGCCCGGGTGCCGGGGAGAACTGTCGGCGCCGTTCCGGTGGGCTGCCCGAGGACCGAGACCGTCTCCGAGCTCGACACGGCGATCTCAGGGGAGAACTGCCGATCCCACAGGCACAGGATGGCGACGGCGACGATGATGCCGGTGAAGGCGATGAGCGCCCAGACATAGAAATGGAAGCCGAACAGGTCCGAGCCGTAAGTCCCGGTTCCGGGGATGATGTGCAAAGCCGTCTGACGGGCGGAGACCGCGCCCCCCACCACCGCGCTCAGGATGACGATGGCATAATGTGACGGTCTCGGCCGGTCGCAGATATTGAGGACGAGCCCCAGCCCGACTGCCGTGAAAGCGGCGCGCTGGAGCACGCAGAGCGGGCACGGCAATTCTCCGAGAACGATCTGAAACCAAAACGCCACGAGAAGGATGAGGCTGCAGCCGAGGAGTCCCGCTGCGTTCAGCGCGCGGGCGAGGGACGATGCGGACATTCCGTGGCCTTCAGAAGACGAGCGGCAGGGCGTCGGTAGCGTGCTCGCGGAACAATGCCAGCAGCACGCCCAGGGACAGGCCCCAGAGCAGCAAGGCCAGGCCGCGTCTCCCGGCGATCGCCGCCCCCGTGGCGCCAGCGAAACCGAGGAAGGGAAGGACCATCATGGGATAAACTCGCCGGTCTTTCATCGGCCCGCGATGACGACCCGCTGACCCTTGCCCAATCTGAGCAGACATCTCCTTTCGGGTGACTTAAGATGTGAAGTCTTTGTATGCCCTGTATTGCAACTGTCGACCGGAGCAGGCGTCATTCCCATCGCGCATCTTGTCGTTTTTGCCGCCATCTAAGCCGCCGCCGTAGCCTCCCCCGGCCCCGGCATCGCAGCCCTGGTGGCGCGTGTCCTCGCCGAGGGCACCCGCGGCATCGGTGCCTTCGTCGCGGGCTTCATTGTCGGCGACCTGATATGGTTCGCCGTGGCGACGAGTGGATTTGCCCTGGTGGCGCAGACCTTCGCGCCGCTTCTCGTCGCCCTGAAATATGCCGGCGCGGTCTATCTCGCTGCCCTGGCCTTCAAAGCCTGGACATCCCGGGTCGGTGTGATCGACGCGGTGCCTCTTCGTGACGAGGGAGCCTTGCGTCTGTTCGCGGGCGGCCTCGCCGTTACCCTGGGCAACCCGAAGGTGATCCTGTTCTTCCTGGCCCTGCTGCCGACGGTGGTCGATCTCGGCCGGATCGATGTTCTGGGGCTGGCGGAGCTTGGTGCTACCATCGTTCTCGTCCTCGGCATCATCCTCTCCGGTTACGTCCTGGCGGCCGAACGGACCCGGCGCGTGATGACCTCCGCCAGGGCGCGGCGACTGCTCCACCGTGGAGCCGGAACGGTCATGGCCGGTGCCGCCGTCGCGATCGCATCCCGCTGACACGTTCGCGATCGAGGCGAGGCGGCGATCCCGAAGATTGACCTTGGAGCCCGAGGCCGTCAAAGCCACCATCCTGGCAAATGACGGCCGCGACGGCGGCATTGCCGTGCCGAGGATGGCCGGCGCGACGTCCGCCTGCCGCCCTTCCCTGACCGCGATGACGGGCCCTGCATGACCGACCGCCTCGACGAAGCTCGACGCGCCCTCAAGAAGACCTTCGGCTACGACGATTTCCGGCCTGGACAGGACGAGGTGATCGGTGCCGTCCTCGATGGGACAGACGTGTTCGCGGTGATGCCGACGGGCTCGGGCAAGTCGATGACCTATCAGCTGCCGGCCCTGGTCGAATCCTCACTCACGGTGGTCGTGTCGCCGCTGATCGCCCTGATGCACGATCAGGTCCAGCAGATGATCGGTTTCGGCGTCGAAGCAGCGACCCTGAACTCATCGGTGGCGGAGGCGACGTCGCGGGAGACCTGGCGCAAGATCCGCAGCGGCGATCTTCGGCTGCTCTTCGTCTCGCCTGAGCGGCTGATGATGGAAGGGCTGATGGATGCCCTGCGCGGGGCCGGCGTCCGGCGGCTGGCCGTGGACGAGGCTCATTGCGTCTCGCAATGGGGCCATGATTTCCGCCCGGAATACCGCGACCTATCCAAGGCGCGCGAGGCGTTGGGGAATGTCCAGACCGTGGCGCTCACCGCCACCGCCGACAAGGCGACGCGGGCCGACATCACCGAGCGGCTGTTTCCGGCCGGCCGCGACCTGAAGGCCTTCGTGCATTCCTTCGATCGGCCGAACATCCGGCTGACTTTCACGCCGAAGGACAACCCGACCCGCCAGATCGAGCGCTTCCTGCGCCACCGCCGCTCCGAGAGCGGGATCATTTACTGCTCGTCGAGGAAGCGCACGGAGCAGCTCGCGGAGGTGCTCGCCAAGGATGGGTTCAACGCCCTCCCCTACCATGCCGGCCTCGACCAGGGCACGCGCATGAAGAACCAGGACACGTTCCTGCAGGAGGATGGGGTGGTGATGACCGCCACCGTCGCCTTCGGCATGGGCATCAACAAGCCGGACGTGCGCTTCGTCTGCCACGCCGACATGCCCTCCAATGTCGAGGGCTACTATCAGGAGATCGGCCGCGCCGGTCGCGATGGCCTGCCCGCCGATACGCTCACGATCTACGGCCTCGATGACATGTCCCTGCGCCGACGGCAGATCGACGAGAAGGACGTGCCGGACGAGCGCCGCCGGGTCGAGCGGCGCAAGCTGGAGGCAATGATCGCGCTTTGCGAGGGTGCGACCTGCCGGCGGCAATCGCTGCTCGGCTATTTCGGCGAGGCGAGCGAGCCCTGCGGCCGCTGTGATCTCTGCCGCAGCGGCATCTCGCTCATCGACGCCACCGTGCCGGCGCAGAAACTGCTCTCGGCCATCGTCCGTACGGGGCAGCGTTTCGGCGCCGCGTATGTCTGCGACGTCGTCCACGGCAAGGAGACCGACACGATCCGGCGCAACGGCCACACGGCCCTGAAGACCTTCGGTGTCGGTGCCGACAAGCCGCTCCCGGCATGGCGGGCGATGCTGCGCCAGCTCTTTGCAGCCGGTGCGGTGGCGGAGAACGACGACGGGTTCGGAGGGCTCTCCCTGACCGAAAAGGGCGAGGCCATCCTGTTCGGCCGCGAAGCGATCCAGATGCGGCCTGACCCGGAGCCGAAGGTGGCCGAGCCGCGTGACCGGAAGCGCAGCGGCGCGGCGCGCGAGGATGCGACCCTCGATCTCGATCCGGCGACGGAAGCTTTGTTCCAGCATCTCAGGGGCCTGCGTGCCACCATCGCCCGCGGCGAAGGCATCGCCGCCTTCATGGTCTTTCCCGACCGCACGCTGATCGAGATGGCCAAGGCCAAGCCCGTCGACCTCTACGCCTTGCGGACGGTGCACGGCGTCGGTGAGCGCAAGCGCGACGCCTATGGCGACCGCTTCGTCACCGCCATCGCGGAATACCTTACGCACGGCTAGCGCTGGGCCCGAGCATGTCGGGCCGGACACAGCTCCAGCCCCTTGTTGTGCCGCGCTCGTTTTCGTCGAACCGGCATCCACGTCGGCGGAGAGCGCTCTCGACCGGCACAGCCTGATGCGGTTTCGCACTCGTATCGTGCCGGCCAGTTCGTGTAGGCAGCGGATTCGGCGCCCCGCTCGCGCCTGTCTTCCACACAGTCACGGATACCAGCCCCATCGCCTTCGAACCGCCGGCCCCCGACACCTTGCCTCGCCAGGTCTTCTACATGCCGGGTTTCGACCCGCGTGAGCCCGAGACCTATTGGGGCCTCTTCCGGCGGGAGAGCCGGCTGACCGCCGTCCGGCGCGGCATGACCATCACCGTGAGCGATCCGGAACGGTCCGCCGACGGATTGCGTCTCGACTGGCGCGTGGAGGCGGATGGCGCGCCGACGCGCTACACCCTGCTGCGCTGGGACGACATCGTCCGCGCCCGGTTCCCACGATCGACCTTGCGCCGGCTCTTCGAGGTGCCCGCACTCTGGTGGCGGCTCTTACGGGACGGCTACCCGAAGCGATTCCGTCGCGAGGCGAAGCGCTTCGCCCGCGTGATCATCGGCGTCCACGCGATCTATGCCGCGCTGGTGGTCCTCTCCCTCGTCCTCGCGGCTTTGCCGGCCTGGCTCGGACCGGAGCAATGGCGACCCTGGAGCCTCGCGGCGATCCCCATTCTCTCCTACGGGATTCATCTCGGCCTGATGGCGGTGACACGGGGCAAGCCGTTCTACGTCGCCCATCTGGTGGACGATACCGCCTTCACCTACGACCATGCCAGCGGCGCCGAGACCCGGATGCGCGCGCGCCTCGACGCCTTCGCGACCGAGATCCAGGCCGCCGAAGGCCATGCCTCCGAGATCGTCGTCATCGGACATTCCTCGTCGAGCTTTCTCGGCATCGAGGCCCTCGACCGGATCCTCACCCGCGATCCGGATTTCGGCTTGCGCGGCACGCCCGTCTCCTTCGTCAGCATCGGCAGCGTGATCCCCTGGATCACTCTCGATGCGCCGGCCAAAGAGATGCGCGCAGCGCTCTCCCGGGTGGCGGCGGCACCGGCGATTCGCTGGATCGATGTGCGCGCGAAATGGGACTGGCTCTCGGTCCACGATCGCGACGTGCTCACCGCCTCCGGTGTCCCGTCGCTTGCCGGGCACCAGCCGGTGGAGATCCATGTCCGCATCACCGATCTGATCGAGCGCAAGATCATCGCCCGGCGCAAGTGGAACCTGTTCCGCATGCATTTCCAGCTTCTGATGTCGAGCCTGAACCCGGAGGCGTTCGATTACGTCGCCTTCGTCGCCGGGCCGGAGCCTATCCACAGCATCATCGACCGCTGTCGCGGAGCGGGTGTCCTGCCCCCGTCCAAAGCGGCCTGACGGCGCTTTTCCACGAGAGCGCATGGCCGGACGCCGCGATGACGTGTTGCCAGCACAGGCGCTTACACTCTAGAGCCGACCCAACTAGGTTCACCTCGCGCGACTTCCGTCCATGGGAGGCCGCCCGAGTGGAGCCTGAGCGGTCGAGAGGGCTCGCATGTTCCGCAACGATGTTCCGATCACCCCTGAACTGGTGCGCCAGCATGGCCTGACGCCGGACGAGTACGAGCGTTTTCGTGCCCTCATCGACCGCGACCCGACGCTGACCGAACTCGGCATCGTCTCGGCCATGTGGAACGAGCACTGCTCCTACAAGTCCTCCCGCAAGCATCTGCGCGGGCTGCCTACCTCGGCGCCGTGGGTGATTCAGGGGCCGGGCGAGAATGCGGGTATCATCGATATCGGGGACGGTCTGGCCTGCGTCTTCAAGATGGAAAGCCACAACCACCCGAGCTTCATCGAGCCCTACCAAGGCGCGGCGACCGGGGTCGGCGGAATTCTGCGTGATGTGTTCACCATGGGCGCCCGGCCCATCGCGGCGCTGAACGCGCTCCGCTTCGGCTCGCCGGACCATCCCCGCACGCGCCACCTCGTCTCCGGCGTGGTGGCGGGCATCGGCGGCTACGGCAATTCCTTCGGCGTTCCCACCGTGGGCGGCGCCGTCGGCTTCCACCCGCGCTATGACGGCAACATCCTCGTCAATGCCATGGCGGTGGGCCTCGCCCGCACCGATGCGATCTTCTACGCAGCGGCCACGGGCGTCGGGAATCCGATCGTTTATCTCGGCTCGAAGACCGGCCGCGACGGCATTCACGGCGCCAGCATGGCCTCGGCCGAGTTCGACGATGCTTCTGAATCGAAGCGGCCCACGGTGCAGGTCGGTGACCCCTTCGCCGAGAAGCTGCTGCTCGAAGCCTGCCTCGAACTGATGGCGACGGGGGCCGTCATCGCGATCCAGGACATGGGTGCGGCCGGCCTCACCTGCTCGGCCGTCGAAATGGGCGCCAAGGGCGATCTCGGCGTGGAGCTCCACATCGAGAAGGTGCCGGCCCGCGAAGAGAATATGAGCGCCTACGAGATGATGCTCTCGGAGAGCCAGGAGCGCATGCTCATGGTGCTCAAGCCCGGTATGGAAGCGGAAGCCGAGGCCATTTTCGTGAAATGGGGCCTCGATTTCGCGATCATCGGGCACACCACCGATACGCTGCGCTTCGTGGTGAAGCATGACGGCGTGACCATGGCCGACCTGCCGATCAAGGAACTCGGTGACGAAGCCCCGCTCTACGACCGCCCTCATATCGCCAACACGCACCAGCCGGTCATCGCCGCCGCCGACGTGCCCGCGCCGATCGGCAATGCCGAGGCCCTGAAGAAGCTGGTCGGCTCCCCCGACCTGTCGTCGAAGCGCTGGGTCTACGAGCAATACGACCACTTCATCGGTGGCAACACCGTGCAGAAGCCCGGTGGCGACGCCGCCATCGTGCGCGTCGAGGACGGCCCCAAGGGACTCGCCCTCACCGCCGACGTCACGCCGCGCTATTGCGAGGCCGATCCGGTCCAGGGCGGTCGGCAGGCCGTGGCGGAAGCCTGGCGCAACATCACGGCGGTGGGCGCCAAGCCTCTCGCCATCACCGACAACCTGAATTTCGGCAACCCGGAGAAGCCGGAAGTGATGGGTCAGCTGGTCGGCTGCCTCAAGGGCATCGGCGAGGCCTGCCTCGCCCTCGACTTCCCCGTCGTCTCCGGCAACGTCTCGCTCTACAACGAGACCAACGGCGTCGGCATCCTGCCGACCCCGACGATCGGCGGCGTCGGCCTCCTCGACGACGTGACGAAGCATGCCACCCTCTCGCTGAAGCGCGACGGCGACATGCTGGTCCTGGTCGGCGCGACGGAGGGCTGGCTCGGCCAGTCGGTCTATCTCTCGGTGGTCTCCGGCCGCGAAGACGGTGCGCCGCCGCCGGTCGACCTCGCGGTCGAGCGACGCAACGGCGATTTCGTCCGCAGCCTCATCGTCTCCGGGCTCGTCGACACGGTGCACGACCTGTCGGATGGCGGCCTTGCCGTGGCCTTGGCCGAGATGGCCATCGCCGGCGGCATCGGCGCGACGCTGCCGGAAGCGCCGGCGGGTCTACCTGCGCATGCTTATCTCTTCGGAGAAGACCAGGCCCGCTATCTCCTCAGCGTGGATCCCGAAAACGTGCCGGACCTTCTCTACAGCGCGAACGCGCAAGGCATCCCGGCCGCCGTCATCGGCCTCACCGGGGGGCAGGATTTGACCTTGCCCGCGGGTGAAACCATATCCGTCGCGGATCTCCGCGAGGCGCATGAAGGCTGGCTGCCGACCTACATGGCGACCCGGCCTGCCGCGGTCTGAACGTCACTCGAAAGGGATTTAAGTCCGATGCCGATGGATGCGCGCGATATCGAGGCCATGATCCGCGAGGCGCTGCCCGACGCCACGATCGAGATCAAGGACCTGGCCGGCGACGGCGACCACTACGCCGCGACGGTCATCTCCTCGGCCTTCAAGGGCAAGACTCGCGTGGCGCAGCACCAACTCGTCTACGGGGCGCTCCAGGGGCGGATGGGGGGCGTGCTCCACGCCCTTGCGCTCACGACGGGCGTCCCTCAGGATTAAGGGCGATCAACGAGGCGTCCCCATGGACCAGCCGAGCCTTTACGACGACGATGCCGTGGCCTGGGCAATGGAACAGGCTGTAGCTCTGCGCGCGCTTGGACAGCGCCCGGAATTATCGAATGTTCTCGATTGGCATAATATAATCGAGGAGATCGAGAGCGTCGGGCGATCCGAGATCGATCGTGTCGAGAGCGCGCTTTCCCAGGTGCTCATTCACATTTTGAAGCACGTCTCTGCGCCTACGGCTCAATCGACCCGGTCATGGCGCAAGGAGGTCATCGTTTGGCATGCGTCGGCCGCGCGCAATTACAGGCCCTCGATGCGTCAGCGGATCGACTGGCAACGCTTGTGGAGCATATCAGTAAAGCTCGCCGACGCGTCGCTCAACGTGTTTGGAGAATCCCTGCCCGGCCGCCTCCCGGGCATCATGCCTTTCACGCCCGAGGAACTCACCTCGCTCGACTTCGATATGGACCGCGGTCTCGAGCGTCTTGCAGCCGTATTGAAACCGGCGCCCGACCATCACTAGATCAGGCCAGTAACAAGGAACATCGCAATGACCGACGCCAACACCGCCATCAAGACCGAAATCGATTCCCAGGACGTGGTCGTGTTCATGAAGGGCACGCCGCAATTTCCCATGTGCGGCTTCTCCGGCCAGGTCGTGCAGATCCTCAATTACCTGGAAGTGCCGTTCAAGGGCGTGAACGTCCTCGACGACATGGCGATCCGCGACGGCATCAAGGCGTTCTCGAACTGGCCGACCATTCCGCAGATCTACGTGAAGGGCGAGTTCGTCGGTGGATGCGATATCACCCGCGAGATGTTCCAGTCCGGCGAATTGCAGCAGTTCCTGACGGAGAAGGGCATCCCGGTGAAGGCGACCGCAGTCGCCTGACACCAGCGAAGTCCGAATGGAGACGTCGATCAAGGGCGCGAAAGCGCCCTTTTTCGTGTCGAATATCCAGAGGAGGCGACGTCCCGATCTCGACAGGGCGACCTTTCCCAGGATCGTCGCCGTGATCCCCAACGAGCTGCCGAGCTTGCTCGAACCATTGCGGTGACCATGCCGGATGCTTGAATTCGAGGTCCGAATATAGGTGTGCTCAGCGTCGATTCTATTTTATTCGACGTCTTATCAAGTCACGATCATGTCTAGGATGCCGGGAGGTACGGTTCCTGACGCAATGAGCAGAAGAATACTTGTCTTTAATTGTAGATTTCGACCGGATGACGGTTCCGTGTTTACGGCCAGGGGGCGGTCTGCATTGGAGACTTGCCAAAGAAGCGATGGCTTTACTCGGATAAGATTTTCGAATGGCGAGAACTGTGGGTCGTCGCAGTTAGAGCTTTGATCCGGTGCGCTTTCGCACTGCGAAAACTTCGTGGCAGTGCAAAAGCAAATTAAGCGTAAATAATCAGGGCGATCGGGAACTTGTTGCCGCAATCCCCATTATTCGCTTATACGAGCCCAACGACCCCTGCGAATCCGCACGGCTCAAGGTCCGGTGACCGCAATGCCAGTGTTCGAAGCCAAGAATCTCGACGCCGATCTCGAAGGCCAAGCCCTTTTGGCGGCAATCCTGTTTCCGACCCTGGAAAGCCAGGACCGTGCTCTGACGCATGGTCGGACCCGCATCACGCGCGCCAGCGCGATGGTCTATCCCATGACCATCGAGCCGCGCTTTCCGCATTCCTTGCGTGATCCGGAAATCGAGGTTCAGGTTTCCTGAAGCCGCACCCTCGCGCTCATTTCGTTCCCATCACCACGTCTGGTTCGTGATCAGCCCTTGCTTCGTCACGACGTTCCAGCCACGACCGCGCCGTTCCACCGCATCGACCTTGCCGATACCGGGAATCGTATCGCCCGGACCGACTTCCACCAGACGATGGCGGCGGTCTTCGATGACGGCAACCCCGTTATAGACCTCCCGCACGGCCCAGGTTTCGATCACGGCCGGGGCGGCGACCTTCGGTTTATCCGGGATCGAGCCGGTTTCAGTCGGCTCAGCCTGATGAGGTTTTGCGGCTTGCGGCGCCATCACCGGTGCGGCCGGAGCCGGTGCCACGGCACGCTTTTCGATCTGAGCCGTTAGGGCCGCGATCATCGCCGTCTGGTCGCGCTCGGTCTGGTCCTGGCGATCGGCGAGGCTCGTGATCTTCGTCATGATGGCCTGTTCCGATTTTCCGATCCGGTCGTTGAGTGTCGCGGAGCGGTTCTTTGCTTCGCTGCGAACCGATTCGGTCGCATCCTGCACCTGAGCGAGGACCCTGCCGAGTTTCTCGATGTCGATCTGCAGACGACCGAGATCCGCGTGGCGGGCATCGAGACGGGATTGAATCTGCGTCAGGGATTCCGAGGAAAGGTTACCGTTCGGGGAGGCAAGGCTCATCGCGCCCGCACCCATGGCGAGGCCGAGAACGAGAGCCGCCGCGGCGACACCGGCGAGAAGCGGATCAATGGCCGGCAGGCGCTTGCGTGCCTCCGGTACTGGGGCCGGCCTCGTCTTGGCGCCGCTCACGGCCTGTTTCAACAGCGCTTCCGGCGACCGATCGGACGACGCCGCCCCGATGACCTTATCCGCCATGACCCATGCTTCCCGTTTGACTGTGTCAGGAAGCATTAAGGACGTTTGTTTACCGAAAGGTTACCGTCTCGCTGTGGCGACATGGCATCGACCCATCGCGAAAGCTGAGCTATCCAGCATGATCGCTCGGGAATGAAGGCGAGGGACAGGCATGGCGAAGACGATCGGGACCTATGGCCTGCTCTTCGGTATGGTCCTGGAGTCGGCCGCGCCCGCTCTCGCTCTCGAGCCACTCCGCCCCGAGCCGCAGCAGGCGGCGAAACCCTGCCCCCGCCACGGCTCCGGCTTCATTCGTATTCCCGGCTCGGACACGTGCATTCGCATTGGTGGTCGGGCGACGACGGGCCTCGCTCTCCACTCTCGCGAAGACGGTCCCGACTCGCGGCCGATCACCGGCGGCCGACTGGCCGTCGATACGCGCGTGGACACGGCTTACGGTCCGGTCCGCACCTATGTGAGGATCGACGCGGGCGGGCGTTGAGCCGTCAGAGGCTGCGGGACAGAACCAGCGGCTGGCTCCGGGCAGCCGCGCCCCTGCCGTAGGGCGAGGGCGGCTGCGAGGGACGGCCGTAGACGGTCGCCGTCCTCGACCGGCTCATATCCTCGGCCAGGGACTTGACCAGGCTCTCCGACACCGTGCGCGCCGTCGCCAGGACGATCTGGCTGGTCTCGACCACCTGAGCGAAGCGTTGGTGCGCGGATTTAAGTCCCTCGATCGAGTCCGGGGCAAAGCGCGCCAGCGCGATGGCATTGGCCTTCGCCACTTCGAGGCCCTGCATATAGGACGCACCGAGAGCGGTCTTCCGCTCCGTGTCCGACAACCCCTGGCGCAGCCGACCGGCCCTTACGTGGCTACCCTCTTCGACAAGGATGGCCTCCAGCGACTGCATCGTCTCCATGATATGGGCGATCAGCGCATCGGCGCCGGCCTTGTCGACGATCCGTAGCGTTTTGGTCTCAGATCCGGGGTGCATTGCCGGCCTCCTGCATCTTGATCATCTCACGGTAAACCTGATCGGCAATGCCGATTCCGCCGCTCTTCACCATCTGGCCCGCATATTCTTTGGTCAGCATCGAGCGGTAGACCGCTCCGCCGGTGCCGTTATCGCCTAGCGGACCGTCGGTTCCCTCCGAGGTGGTGAGTCGATCCAGGGTCTGTTCCAGGAACATCGTCTCGAACTCGTTGGACGCTTTCCGGGCCTTGACCTCCGCCGGGGTTTTTGCGGCCGTCGCCGACAGTCTGGCATTCGCTGACGTCGATGCGGATTTGGCGCTTTCCTTGGCCGCGTCTTCCTTCAGGCCGTTGCCGACGGTCTTGGCGATGTCGCCGATGAGCGCGCGGTCGACGCCAATGGCGGCCTTGGCGGCGAGGGGGGCGAACAGCATGGTCAGCGCCTCTTGGGTGGGAGGAAGGAAAGGGGTTGCATCACATCACCTCGATATCGGCCTGAAGGGCGCCGGCGGCCTTGATGGCCTGGAGGATCGAGATCAGGTCGCGGGGGCCGACCCCCAGCGCGTTGAGGCCATCCACCAGCTCGCGCAGGGTGACGCCTTCCTTGACCATGGCGAGCTTGTTGCCGTCGCCGGTATCGACCTTGACCCCCGTGCGAGGCACGACGGTGGTGGTGCCGTTCGAGAGGGGTGCGGGCTGGCTCACCTGCGGTTGCTCGGTGATGGTGACGGTGAGGTTGCCCTGCGCGATGGCGACGGTGGAGACGCGCACGTCGCGGCCCATCACGATGATGCCCGAGCGCTCGTCGACGACGACCCGCGCCGTCTGGTCGGGCTCGATCTTCAGCTGCTCGATCTCGGTGACGAGGCGGATCATGTTGCCGTTGTATTTGGCGGGAATCTGCAGGGTCACGGTGGCCGGATCGGTGGGCTCGGCGGTGTCGGCGCCCATGAAGTCGTTGATTGCGGCCGCGATCCGCTTCGAGGTGGTGAAGTCCGGGTTGCGCAGGGACAGGCGCAGGGAGCGCATGTCGTTCATCTTGAACGCCGTCTCGCGCTCGATCATCGCCCCGTTGGGGACGCGCCCATTGGTGGGAACGCCGCGGGTGATCTTCGCGGCATCGCCTTCGGCCGAGAAGCCCGCAATGGCCACCGATCCCTGCGCCAGGGCGTAGACCTCGCCATCGGCACCGAGCAGGGGCGTGACCAGCAGCGTGCCGCCTTGGAGCGACTTGGCGTCGCCCAGCGACGACACCGTGATGTCGATGCGGTTTCCCTGCGTGGCGAAGGGCGGCAGGCTAGCCGTGACCATCACGGCCGCGAGGTTCTGGGTGCGCATGGTGGCGCCCCGCGTGTTCACGCCGAGGCGTTCCAGCATCGCCTGAAGCGATTGCCGGGTGAACGGGATGTTGTTGAGCGTGTCGCCGGTACCGTTGAGACCGACGACAATCCCATAGCCGACCAGCTGGTTCTGTCGGACTCCCTCGATGCTCGCGAGATCCTTCACGCGTGACAGGGCGGAAGCCTGCCCGTTCATAGCGAAGACCAGCGTCAGCAGCGCGGCTGCGCAGGCAAGGAGAGTAGAATGTTTGGGCCGGGCGATCGCGAGTGGCATGAGTCGCTTTGCTGGTCGACGGAGCATGTCGGTCAAGTCGGACATACCGGTATGTCTGCCAGGACCATGCCAACAGATCTGGCCTGATAAGTGACTGATAATAATTGCTTTTCTTGATTCATACTGGCGATGTCGAGGCATGGAAGGGGCGGCCTTCCCTGCCGACCCGGCAGGTTCTGCCGGCTTGTTTACCGATGATTAACCATCGAGGGCGGAATCTGCTGGCCGGAACGATCGTCGTGCCGATGCGCGAAACGACGCCCTGATTTTCGGAGACGGCCCATGCGCGTCGATAACCGCCTCGTCTCGCAGGCTTCGGCCGCTGCCTCGCCGACCGTTCGCAAGGCGGATGCGTCGCCGTCCTTCATGCTGGGCCATGATGCCGCCGCCACTTCCACCGCCGCCTCCACCGCATCGACCACGTCTCTGGCGGGGCTCGACGCGATCCTGACCCTTCAGGGCCAGGACGAGCAGCCCGGCGAGCGTCGCCGTCGTTTCGCCAGGCGCGGCCACGACCTTCTGGACGGTCTCGACCGGCTCAAGGCGTCGCTGGTGATGGGGCGGGTGTCGACACGTGAACTTCAGTCCATCGCGAGCCGTCTCTCGGAACGTGCGGGAACGAGCGGTGATCCGCGCCTGGATGGGCTCATCGCCGATATCGAGCTGCGTGCGGCGGTGGAACTCGCCAAACTGCAATCGGCGCAGGACAGCTGAGGGGCTACGAGCGCTCGACGACGCGCCCGCCGATCAGCTTTCCATCATCTCGCGGATGCGCCCAGCCAGGATCTCCACGGGGAACGGCTTGGTGATCATCTGCATGCCCGGATCGAGCTGGCCGTTGCCGAAGATGGCGTTCTCGGCATACCCCGTGATGAACAGCACCTTGAGGCCGGGCCGGGTTTCACGCGCCTGATCGGCGAGTTGGCGACCGTTGAGGCCGGGGAGGCCGACATCGGTCACGAGCAGGTCGACGCGCTCCTGGGTCGTGAGAATCTTGAGGCCGGACAAACCGTCGGCGGCGGAGATCGCACGGTAGCCGAGGTCTTCCAGCACATCGACGATGAGGTCCCGGACGACAGTCTCGTCCTCAACCACCAGAACCGTTTCCCCGGCGCCGAGGCGAGCAAGTTCCGCGACGGCGCCAACCGCGTCCACCTCCACGACCGCTTCGATGGAGCGGGGCAGGTAGAGCTTCACTGCCGTGCCGCTCCCCACTTGGGAATCGATCTTTGCATGCCCGTCGGATTGTCGGGCGAAGCCGTAGATCATCGACAGGCCGAGGCCGGTCCCCTGCCCCAGGGGCTTCGTCGTGAAGAACGGGTCGAAAGCCCGGGCGATGACATCGGCCGGCATGCCGGTGCCGGTATCCGACACGACGATGCACACATAGGGGCCCGGCTCCACCCCCGGATGCAGCCGGGCATAGGCTCGGTCGAGTTCGGTGTTGCTGGTCTCGATGCGGAGCCGGCCGCCATCCGGCATCGCATCGCGGGCGTTGATCGCCAGATTGAGGATGGCGTTCTCGAGCTGGTGCGGATCGCACAAGGTCGGCCAGAGCCCCTTCCCCATGGCGATGTCGAGAGCGATCGTCTCGCCCATCGTCCGGCGCAGGAGATCTTCGAGCGACGCGATGAGCGCGTTGGCATCCACCAGTTTCGGGTCGAGCGGCTGGCGCCTTGCGAAGGCGAGAAGCCTGTGGGTCAGCGCGGCTGCCCGGTTGGCCGAGGACATCGCCGCCTTGGCGTAGCGCTCGATATTCTCCATCCGCCCCTGCGACAGGCGGGTCTGCATCAGGTCGAGGGAGCCGACGATCCCGGTCAGGAGGTTGTTGAAATCGTGGGCGATGCCCCCGGTGAGCTGGCCCACGGCCTCCATCTTCTGGGCTTGGCGCAGGGCATCCTCGGCGAGTTCCAGGGCGGCGGCCTGTTCGCGCTCCGCCGTGGTGTTGCGCCCGCTGGCATAGATCCGCCCGTCCTCGAACGCGCCCGTCCAGGCGAACCAGCGATAGCTGCCGTCGGCATGGCGCAGGCGGAGGTCGAAAGGAGCGGTGAGCGGTTCGGTGACGATGGCCGAGAAGGTCGAGCAGACGGCGTCGCGGTCTTCGGGATGGGCGAGTTCCGCGAAGGACCGTCCGGTAAGGGCGTCGGAAGTCCAGCCGAGAAGCGTCGTCCACGCCGTGTTCACCGCCGCGATCCGGCTGTCGGCTTCGGTGACCATCAACAGGTCCTGTGACAGGCGCCAGGCCCGGTCGCGCTCCTCGGTCCGCTCCTGCACCTCCTTCGTGCGGGCCTGGACCTGCTGTTCCAGCGTCTCGTTGAGGCGTCTGAGGGCATCCTCGGCCTGGGCCCGGTCGGTGACGTCGTGACCCTCGGCGAAGATGCCGCTGACCGTTCCGTCCGCTTCCGTGATCGGCTGGTAGACCAAGTTGACGACGCGCTGTTCTAGGCCGCCCTCCCGTCCGAACTGAACCGTCACGGTCATGTTACGCCCGATGAAGGGCCTGCCCGTCGCATAGACCTCGTCGAGGAGCTCGAAGAAGCCCTGGCCCTCGACCTCGGGCAATGCCTCACGGACGGCGATCCCGATGATGTCGCGATGGCCGATGAGCTGGAGATAGGCCTCGTTCGTATACTCGAAAACGTGCGTCGGGCCGCTCAGGACGCACATGAAGCCGGGCGCGTCCTTGAACAGAGACCGCATGCGGTCGCGCTCGGCCGTCCGCTGCCGCACCTCGGAAAGAAGGGCGTCGTTGGCCTGCCTCAGGGCTTCGGCCGCCTCCTGCCGCATGCGGACGGCTTCGGCCAGGACGGCGTTGCGCCGCCGCTCGGCCTCGTAGGCGGAAACGCTGGCGAGGCTCGACGAGATCTGGCCGGCGAGAAGCTTGAGGAAGCTGAGGTAATCCGCGTCGAAGGGCCGGTGCGGATTGAGGCCGACCGTGACGATGCCCAGCGGTGCGCTTCCACCCTGTCCGACGAGGGGCAGCGTCACTGCCCTCGCCGGCGGCCTCGACCAATCGCCCGTGGGCCAGTTCTGCGCCTGATCGAGATCGATGATCCTCTCGCCTTGGGTGCCGCCGAACCATTCGGCGAGGGGGCCCGCAGGATCGATCACACCCGGCAGTGCGGGATGGTCCCGGGATATTCCGGTGGTGGAGGCGAGATGGGCGAGGTTGCCCCCCTCGAAGAGATGGATGGCACTGAAGGGAAGATCTCGACGCGCCACGCCTAAACTGGCCTCGACCGCGCTGAGGACGTCGGGGCGGGATTCTGCACGCGCGAGGCTCTCTCCCAGAAGGCGCAGGATACCGAGCCGGCGCTCGCTGATGACCCGGTCGGTCTCTTCGCTGACCGCGCAGAACAGGCCGCCCACCGATCCGTCGTCGTCGATGACGGGGCTGTAGGAGAAGGTGTGATAGGTCTCCTCGGGATAGCCGTTGCGCTCCAGAAGAAGCAGCAACCCACGGTCCCAGGTCGCTTCGCCGTGATCGTAGACGCTGCGGATCCGTGCCTCGATGTCGTCCCAGATCTCGGCCCAGAGGATCCGGGTGGGTTTGGCCAGGGAATCCGGGTGCTTGAGGCCGAGGGTCGGGCGGTAGGCATCGTTGTAGAAGAAGGCGATGTCCGGCCCCCAGCCGAGCCACATCTCGAATCTCGAGGTCAGCAGGATCCGCAAGGCGACCTTCAGCGCCTCCGGCCAGCCTTCCGGCGAGCCGAGAGGAGTCTGTGACCAGTCCTTGGCCCGCATCAGGGCCGCCATCTCGCTGCCGCCTACGAAGATCTCCGAATGTTCTTTGATCGGCTTCGGCAAAGATCGGCTTTCCGGCACTCTCAGGGCCTCGGTTGCACGCGTAAGGCGAGATCGAGCCGTCGGTCACCGGACCAGCGCGAACGAGACAGGTATAGGTCACGACGGTCCAGCCGCATACCTGCGGGACTGCTCCGGCGACAGCCATTCGCGCAACCTGTCCGACTGCGTACGGTCTCGATTGCCACAGCTATGGGCCAATCTGACGCGCCGTGACCCGACCCCGATAATCCTTGGCGACCGGGTGGACTCGCCACCGACGGACCCGCCGCCGGGGGGATGCACCCGTTGCGTGTTTGTCGCATGGTATACGCATCATGAAATCAGATGAGGTTCGGGACGTCGGGTGCGTTGTAGTGTGGGGCGCCCTCAAGTATAGGCACGCGAAACATCGCCGCGTACCGGCTGTGACGGACTTGCGAAGGGGCGAGGATGGCGACAGTCAAGATCGAAGACGGGTATGTTCCGTCTGAGAACGAGCCGTTCATGAACGATCGGCAGCGTGAGTATTTCCGCCGCAAGCTGGTGGGTTGGAAGGCCGATATCCTGCGCGAGGCGCAGGATACACTCGTCGCACTTCAGACCGAGAACGAGAACCATCCCGATCTCGCCGATCGCGCGTCGTCCGAAACCGATAGGGCCATCGAGTTGCGGGCGCGGGATCGGCAGCGCAAGCTCACCGGCAAGATCGACGCAGCGCTCGCCCGTCTCGAAGACGGAAGCTACGGATTTTGCGAGGAAACCGGCGAGCCGATCTCGTTGAAGCGGCTCGATGCCCGGCCCATCGCCACCCTGTCCCTGGAAGCGCAGGAGCGCCACGAGCGGCGCGAGCGCGTCTATCGGGACGAGTAGCACCGAACCTCACGTCATCAACCGGCTCTGTCGGGGATGGCATCGGTGATCAAGCATTGCGGATACCGGAGCCCGAGCTTTCGATCCGATGATCGGGGCCCGATATCCGGCGTAAGCTTGGCAGGGCATTGATTTTCTGCGCCGGAACCTTCGCGCTCATCTCGTGATTACTGATACGACTTTGCGTCGATCAAGGATCCCGAAATGGACAATGAAGTTCTGATCCTGGTGCTTGCGCTCGCCACCTTCGCTCTCGTGATCGGGGTGGCGATGTGGCAGCGCCGCCGTGTCGCCGCGCTCAAGAAAGATCCCGAACGCTCCGCCTTCGTCGACAATCACGGTACCGCTCCGCGCCCGAACCGGCCCGGCACCGACCATTGACCGGCCTCTTCCGGCTTAGAACGGAAGCAGGATGTCGACGAGCTGCTGGCCGTAACGGGGCTGCTGCACATCGGTGATCTGACCGCGACCGCCATAGGCGATGCGGGCCTGGGCGATCTTCGAGGAATCGATCGTGTTGTCGGATTCGATGTCCTCCGGCCGGACCACGCCGGCGACGATGAGTTCGCGCACTTCGAAGTTGATGCGGATTTCCTGCTTGCCCTCCACGACGAGGTTGCCGTTGGGCAGGACCTGGTTGACGATCGCCGCGATGTTGGTCGTCACCGTCTCGTTGCGCTGGACCGACCCCGAACCATCGCTCGATGAGGTCGATGTCCCGGCAATCAGCTTGTCTGGGCTGATCCCGGCCGCGGCGACGGCGGCGCTGCTCTCCAGGCCGAAAGCGTTGGGAAGGCCCATTCCTTCCGCATTGGAGCGGGAGCGCTTCGTCTCGTTGTTCAGGTTGGCGCGGTCGGTGACGTTCACCTTGATCGTCACGAGATCGCCGATCCGGGCGGCGCGCTGATCCTTGAAGAAGGCACGCGATCCTGTCCGCCACAGGGAATTCGGTGCGTAGGATACCGGCTGGACGTCCGGCATCGGCAGGCGCACCGGGCGGTAGCCCGGCTGCGAAGTCGGGTCCTCGATGGCCGAGAGCGTAGGCGTGGCGCCGACCTGCGACAGCCGATCGACCGTATTGCAAGCGCCAAGGGCCGACGAGACCAGCACGGCAGCGGCCAGCGAGAGCGGCTTGAAGGTGAGGCGGGTGGTGCGGTTGGTCATGGGAGCCAGCTTTTTTCCTAGAGGCGATCGGGTGGGATCAGCGGGCGGCGTCGAACGCCGCGCTGGCCTGGCGGCCGAGGCTGGCGGGCGAGCTGACCGAGACGCGGCCGAGGCCGATCACGGTGGCGGCGAGGGATTTCTTGGAGACGGGATTGGTGACGGTGATCGCGGCACCGAGGCGGCCGTTCTCGTTGGCCTGGCCGCGCAGGGAGAGGTTGAGGCCGGGGGCATCGAAAACGATGGTCACGGCCTCGCCACGCTGGACCATATCCGCCGGTGCGACGTCGCCGGATCGGAGAATGGAGCCGGCACTCAGGCTGCGCTGTGCGACCTGGCCGATGGAGACGACCGACCCGGCCTGGGCGTCGGGGGGCGTCGCCTCCCGGGGGCGGCGCTCGATGGTGACGTCGGTGGCGCTCACCGTGTCGCCGCGATTGAGCGTGCGGGAGAGAATCTGGACCTCGCGGATTTCCTGCACGAGTCCGGCGACGCGCAGGGATGCCTGACGCTCGCCCAGGGTGATGAGGGCAGCGACCCGCTTCAGGCGCGGATCGTAGGTGACGTCGAGGGCCGTCGCCTGTCCGTCGAGATCGAGGGGGGCGAGGAGAACGGTGTTCTCCCCATCGATGCGGATCGCGAGGTTGCGTGGATCGAGCCCGTAGGACGTCTCCAGCACGCGCTTGATCGCGGCCTCGATCTCGGTCGGGCCCACGCGCCGAGCGGCGCGCTGGACCGAGACCTGAGCCCGCCCGCCCGTCTCGATCTCGCCGAGCCCGAGGGGCGCGATCGCGTCGGCGATGCGGCGAGCCTGGATTGTACCCGACGCCCCGAGCGCCGGAGCGCGGAACAGCGCGCGCTGAGCGAGATCCGCCGGCGCACCTTCCACGAGATCACCGAGGGTCAGGATATCGCCGCGCGCCGTGACGTCGCCGCGGAGGCGGAGCCGCTGGCCGTTGTTCTCCGCGAGAACCTGCACGGTCATGAAGCAGAGGGCCGCCAGGGCGAAGAGGGCGCGCACCACGATGCCGGGGGTGAGCGTGGCGGCGCGCCGTGACTCGGCGGCGGGGATCTGTCTCAGGGCGTACATGGCATGACGCTTTCGGAGGCGGGGTAAAATGGAAGGACGAGGCTGGGACGTCAGGGGAGTGAGGCGCCCGCACCGTCAGGCGCGGAACATCTGCGACGTCGTCGAGAGCATCTGGTCGGCCGCCGTGACGACCTTCGAGTTCATCTCGTAGGCGCGCTGCGCGGCGATCAGGGACGAGATCTCGTTGACGGCGTTCACGTTCGCCTCTTCGAGGTAGCTCTGCTGCAGGTTGCCGAAGCCCTCGGCGCCCGGCAGGCCGTTGATGGGGGGGCCGGAGGCAGCGGTTTCGACGAACAGGTTGTCGCCGATGGATTCGAGGCCGACCTTGTTGACGAAGCGGGAGAGCTGGAACTGGCCGAGATTCTGCGGCGCGGTCTGACCCGGCACCGTGGCCTGGATCGAACCCTGCGCGCTGATCGTCACGCTGGTCGCATTGTTGGGGACGGTGATGCCCGGATCGACGAGGTAGCCGTCGCGGGTCACCAGCTGTCCCTGTGCGGAGAGATCGAACGAGCCGTCCCGGGTGAAGGCGATGCGGCCATCGGGCATCGTGACCCGGAACAGACCCTCGCCGCGGATGGCGACGTCGTATTCCTTCTCCGTGGATGCCAGCGGACCCTGCGACATCGTCCGGGCGGTGGAGGTCGTCTTCACGCCCGAGCCGATGGCGAGGCCGGCGGGAAGCTGGGTATTCTGGTCCGAGGTCGACGAACCGGCCCGGCGTAGGTTCTGGTAGAGCAGATCCTGGAAATGGGCGGTCTGGCGCTTGTAGCCGGTGGTCCGCAGGTTCGCGATGTTGTTCGAGATGACCTGGACGTTGAGTTCCTGGGCCGCCATGCCGGTGGCGGCAGCGTAGAGGGCGCGCATCGCCTGGGTTCCTTACGCGACGTCGGCGAGGCGGCGGATCGCCGTGCCCCGCAATTCGTCCAGGCGCGAGATCACGCCCGAGACCATGGTGTAGGTGCGGTTCACGTCCATCAGCCGGGTCATCTCGATGACGGGCCTGACGTTGGAGCGTTCGAGGGCACCCGATTCGAGGCGGCCGTTCACGCCGGCGGCCACCGGGGCCGCTTGGGACGAGTAGAGGTTGGCGCCCTCGTTGGTCAGGGACTGCGGGTTGGGGAAGGTCACCATCCGCACGCGACCACGGATGCCGAGATTGGTGGAGACCGTTCCGTCCGGACCGATGGCGATGCCGGTTTCCTGGGGGTTGATCTGGATCGGCCCACCCTCGCCCTGGACGGCATAGCCGTCGCTGGTGACGAGGTTGCCCTGAGGGTCGGTCTCGAACGCACCGTTGCGGGTGTAGCGGTCTCCGGTCGGAGTGCGGACCACGAGGAACGCCTCGCCGCGCACGGCCACATGCAGAGGATTGCCGGTCTGCTCGATCGGCCCCTGGGCGAGGTCGAGGGCCGTGCCCTGATCGATGACGTAGGAGACGCGCCGATCCTGCCGCTGGAACGAGTCGGCGCTCGCGACCGGCATCAGGTATTCCTGGAACCGTGAGCTGCGGCCCTTGAAGCCCGTGGTGGAGACGTTCGCCATGTTGTTGGCGATCACGTCGAGTTCACGCTGCAGGGCGACCTGACTGGAGACTCCGACAAACAGCGCGTTTTGCATGGATCGAAAGGCCTTGGGCTGCGGCGACGTTAATCATGTCCGCACGGCCCGTGCCATCCGCCAAAAAATTGATTTGATGATGAGTATCAATTGCTTGGTATGAGTCCGGCCTGCTCCCGTCCGCTGATCTTCCTCTCCCCACGGCAAGAACCGCCCGGCAGAATTTGCCTCCTTAACGAGGTGTTAACCGTAGCCACAGATATATCCCTCCAAGGGGTCGCGGGCACACATCGCCGAACGCACCCTGAGACGAGATCCGAAGGGGGCGCGCCATGGCCAAGAAGCCGACGAAGACCCCTTCCGCCGACGGGGAAGACGCCGAAGGCGAAGCCCCGAAGGGTGGAAAGAAGAAGATCATCATCATCGGTGCGGCCGTGCTGCTGCTGGCCGGCGGTGGCGGTGGATATTTTATGATGAAGAAGAAGGGCGGCGACGATCACGCCGCCGTCGAGGTGAAGAAGCCCCTCGTCTTCCTCGACGTGCGCGAGATGACGATCAACCTCGCCAACGACCCCGGCCAGGAGAAGCCGCGTGTGGCCAAGGTCAAAGTGTCCCTCGAACTGAAGGACGCCAAGGTCGAGGGTGAGGTCAAGCCGCTGATGCCGCGCATCGAGGACACGTTCCAAGTCTACATGCGTGAGCTGCGCGCCAGCGATCTCGCCGGCTCGGCCGGCCTCTACCGGCTCCGCGAGGAACTGCTGCGGCGCGTCAATGTCGCGATCCATCCGGCACGGGCCGAGGCCGTGCTCTTCAAGGACGTGATCGTCCAGTAATCCCCCTCAACCGGTATCGAGACGGTCATGGCAGGTCCCGAAGACGAGCTCGAAGAGGACGATTGGGCAGCGGCCCTAATCGCGCAGAACGCCGAAGGCGGCGAAACCTCGCTCGCCGACGAGTGGGGCGCCGCTCTCGCCGAGCAGGGCACGAGCACGCATGCCAGCGACGTCGCCGCCGAATGGGCGACGATGATCGAGGACGGGGAGACCGACAATCTCCCCGAACTCGCCGGCAACGACCGCATCCTCAACCAGGATGAGATCGACGGCGTCCTCGGCTTCTCCTTGCGCGAATTGTCGGCATCGGGTGCCGGCGGTGTCCGCGCCATCGTGGATTCGGGCGTCGTCCAGTACGAACGCCTGCCGATGCTGGAAATCGTCTTCGACCGGATGATCCGGTTGTTGTCGACCAGCCTGCGCAACTTCTTCCAGGACAACGTCGAGGTGACCCTCGACAACATCACCTCTGTCCGCTTCGGCGATTATCTCAACGCCATTCCGCTGCCGACCCTGCTCGGGGTCTTCCGGGCCGATGCCTGGGAGAATTCTGGCCTCGTCACGGTGGAATCGAACCTCGCCTACTCGACCCTCGACCTGCTGCTGGGCGGCAAGCGCGGCGGCTCGGCGACCCGGCTCGACGGGCGTCCGTTCACGACTATCGAGATGCAGCTGGTGCGGCGCCTCGTGGAGATCATCCTCAGCGATCTCGAACTCTCGTTCCAGCCCCTCTCCCCGGTGCGCTTCGGCATCGACCGGATCGAGACCAACCCGCGCTTCGCCACGATCACCCGGCCGGCCAACGCCGCCATCCTGATCACCCTGAAGCTCGACATGGACGGCCGCGGCGGCCAGCTTCAGATCCTGTTTCCATACGCCACGATCGAGCCCATCCGTGAACTGCTCATGCAGAGCTTCATGGGCGAGAAGCTCGGCCGCGATCATGTCTGGGAGAGCCACCTCGCCACCGAGATCTGGCAGGCCGACGCGACGATGGATGCGGTCCTCCACGAGATGATGCTGCCGCTGAAGAAGGTGCTGTCGCTCAAGGTCGGCGACACGCTGATGTTCGATACCAAGCCCACGGACCTGATCTCCGTGCGCTGTGGCGACTGGGCCCTGACGCAGGGGCGCATCGGCCGGGTCGACGACAACATCTCGGTGCAGCTTACGCGGCCACTGCGGCGCTCGCGCACCACGTTCCAGGCCTTCGAGGCTTCCATCAACAACCGCAACGACGGGTGACCGCGCCATGAGCCTCCTCGTCACCCTCGCCGCCGATGTCCTCGTTGCCGTGCTGCTCGTCGCCAGCATCGTTTCGTCGGTGAGCCTGAGCCGGCGCATCACCCGGATGAAGGCCGATGAAGCGGCCCTGCGCCAGACGATCGGCGATCTCGTGGTGGCGAGTTCCACCGCCGAGCGGGCGATCATCGGCCTGCGCGCCACCCTCGACGAATGCGACCGCACCCTGGCCGACCGTCTCGGCACGGCGGAGCGCTATGCCGCCGATCTCTCCGCCCATGTCCAGGCCGGCCAGACCGTGATCGCCCGCATCTCGGCCATCGTCGCGCATTCCCAGCCGTCGCAGTTGGCCGCGGTGCCGCCCGTCGAAATCCGCCCCTCCGACATCCGCCCGACGGAGCTCCGCGCCAGCCGGACCCAGCCCGAGCAGGCGCCGGTCGCGGCATCGAGCCCTAACGGCGAGCGTCTCGGAGCCGCCGCCGCCGCCGCGCTCGCCATGTCCGAGCGCGCCCTTGGACGCCTGCGGAGCCGCGCCGCATGAAGAAGTCCGGCTTCCTCGTCCGCGCGGAGCAGAACCACCTCGGAAAGCTGCGGCCGGGCCGTAAAGGTCCCGGCCAGGTTCGGCCCTACAAGCTGCGCCTCATCGATGCGGTGACGATGGCGGCCGTCGGACTGCTCGTGCTCAAGCTCGGCGCCATCGTCGTCGACGATATGGGGCCGAGCGCGGCCTCGGCCGGTGGGCAACTTCCAGACTTCGCCAGGGTCCTCGCTAAGGCGCGGACCAATTACGAACTCGCCGACCCGCAGACCACGGGTTCGGTGACACCGAAAGAGCCGGAGAAGCCGGCGGCCGAGCCGGAGCCGCCTGCTCCACGGCCACCGCCGCCCGCGGAGCCGATGCCGGCCAGCGAGCGCGCCATCCTCGAAAAATTGTCTGCTCGGCGCGACGCGCTCAAGCAGCGTGACGAGACCCTGAGCCTTCGTGAGCAGATGCTCGGCACCGCCGAACGCAAGCTCGAAGAGGGCGTGAAGGATCTCAAACGCAACGAAGAGAGGCCAGACGGGGCCGGCGCCCAACAGGCCGAGGCCGAGAGGGCGGCCCTGAAGAACATCGTCACGATGTACGAGACGATGAAGCCGAAGGATGCCGCCCGCGTCTTCGACCGTCTTGCCCTCGACGTGCTGGTGCCCATCGTCCTGGCGATGAACCCGCGTAAGATGGCCGACGTCCTGGCCCTGATGCAATCGGAGCCCGCCGAGAAGCTGACCGTGGCCCTGGCCAACCGCGCGCGTGGCCAGACACCGACGCAGCAGCCGGTCGTCATGGGCCTCGGCCCCAACGAATTGCCGGCCATCGACCAGGGCACCGGCCAGGACAAGCGGCGTTGAGCCCCGCGGGTAGATCAGGCAAGGCGAACGGGTCGGATTGCCGGTGGGCGACAAATCGCGATCCCAACCGGTGCATTGCGCTTGGAGGCAGGGAGGGCTAGGCGGCAGGCGTGACTTCGTTCGAACGCCGGATGCCCGCTTGATGCGTTGGAGACATGTTTTACCCCTGGTCGGCGTGATCTCGCTTGCCGCGATCGGGGATGCCTGGAACGCCGCTTACGCCCAGGAGGCCGCGCCGGAGCAGGACGCACCGGCCGCCGAGTCGTCGCCGAAGCCCAAACCCAAACCGAAACCCAAGCCCGCACCGAAACCGGCCGCTGCCGCCACAGCCGCGCCTGCGCCCACCGCCCTCGCCAAGGCGACGTGGCCGGAAGGAGCCAGCGCGCTGAGCGAGAGCTACGGCGATTGGAGCATCAATTGCTCCCGCGAGAATCAGGCGACGATCTGCTCGGTGGTGCAGGCACAGGGCTCGAAGCGCGACAATCGCCGCGAATTCGCCATCGAGCTCAAGCCGCCGGCGAACGACCGCACCGATGGACTGATCCTGATGCCGTTCGGGTTCCAGATCGAGGCGGGGTTGAGTTTCAAGATCGACGAGGCGGTCCTCGGCAAGGGCGCCCCCTATTACACCTGCAGTTCCGAAGGGTGCCTCGTCCCGGTGAGCCTGCCCACCCTCGCCACCGACACGATGAAGACCGCGAAGAACCTGCTCATTCTCGCACCGAAGCAGGACGCCACCGAACCCACGACGATCACCGTGCCGCTCAACGGCTTCGGTGCCGCACTCGCCCGGGCCAGCGCGCTCTCGCACTGACGGCAAACAGTCAGGCGATGCGACAGATAGGTAGGAAAACGCCACCCATGAAGCAGATCTTGCTCGCCTCGCTCCTGTTCGGAAGCCTGACGCTCCCGCTCGCCGCACAGCCCGCCCCGGATGCGCCAGCGCCCCCGGACACCAAGGAAGAGCGCCAGAAGAACACCGCCGCCAAGCTCGCTGGGCTGTTGCAGTTCGTCTCGGTGTCCTGCCCCGAAGCGAAACCGAATTACGAGACCTTCAAGACGGTGGTGCGGAGCCTCGGTCTCGAGCCCGATGCCTTGGCGGGCGGCGAACTCATTCTGCGCGTGAAGGCCTATGCCGACGTCTATTCGCAGGACGTTCCGGCCAACTGCGCCAAGGCGCTGGAGAATTTCGGCGCGAACGGCAAAACCCTTCCGGGCCTCGTCGTGAAGCAGTGACCGGATCGGGTATCAGCCCGATCCGCTTGTACAGACCGTCGATCCGGGACCGTCGTCGGTCCCGGATGGATCAAAGTTCGGCCGTCGGTGTACGTGTCAGGGTTTGGACGTCGCTTTGATCGACGCATCCGGGCAGTTCGGCAGGATTGCCTTGCCAACCTTGTTGTCCGGATCGCAGGCGGGAACGGCGGGGGCTCCGCCGTTCTCGAACCTTTCCGTGCGAAGCGATTCGAAATTCCAAACGCCGACCCAGATCACCGCAAGGATCGCAGCCAGTCCCAGCAGCACCATGGGCATGAGGCGACGCATCAGCGAGGCGCCGTCTGCTGGACGGGCGCGGTATGTGCCGTGTCTCCGTTTCGGACGAACGCATATAGAATTCCTGCCGCAATTAGGGCGAAGACGGCGATCAGAACGGGAAAGTAGCGGTGCATCGGTGTTCCTGAGGACGAAATGTGAGAGTGACCGGCCCGGCGGGAGACGGGCGGCGCTGTAAGGGTTCGGCCCGATGGGCTAGGAGCTTGCCACCAGGGCTACGCCTCCGATCATCAGTAGGCCGCCGACGATGCGCCACAGGGTCGCCGGATGGCGTTCGAAGCCGACCCATCCGAAATGATCGAGCATGATCGAAGCGACGACGCCCGCCGTCACGAGCATGCCGAGGAAGGGAGCCGCCCCGATCTGACGCGCCACCATAAGCTGCGCGACAACGATGCCGCCGCCCAGCACTCCGCCGAACCATGCCCACCACGGGGCCTCGAGGACCTGAGCCGTGGTCGGCAGCGTGAGCTTGCCCGATGCAAGCCCTACGAGAAGCACGCAAGTGGCCGTTCCCGCTGCCACGACGAGGCCCGCACTCAGCGAGCCGCCGAAGCTTTTCGCCAATGCACCGTTCTGTCCCGCCTGCACAGCGTTCGCGACGCCAGCGAGCAGTACGAGGCCGTACAGATACCACATCGGTTGCCGAACCCATCGATAGCCTGCGTCATCTAGGGCGGTAACGCGCCGGGGAGGTGCGACATCTGCGCAGTCGCCGTCTTTCCGGGATGATTCCGGTGCCGTGAAGCGTCTAACCCATACCCTCGGCCCCGAGGGGGATATGACGACTTCGCCCCGTCTGGCCTATGCCGGGCGGGGCTTTTACTATCGCGATCTCCATTGTCCAGTATGGATATTTCCGGTCGGTCCCGCGTTACCTCCGGGCATTCGCAGGAGCACCTATGAAGACCTTAGCCATCACATTCTGTGCGCTCGCCGTTTCCTCTCTCGCGCTCGCCCAGATGACGACGTCCGCCGATGCGCGCTCGCGCTACTCGAAGCGCGGCCTTGGCACCCCCAGCATGTCGAACAATACTGGTGGCCGCAGCGGTCGCGACAGCTCGGCGGCGGGCGGCAATTCCAGCCAGCCCTCACGTCGGTCCGGGGGCGGAAGCGCTGGCGGTGGCAGCGGCGGAAACGGCGGTCTGTAACGCCGATCATTGACCGGATCTGTCCCGTCCGCCCTGGGCAACGCCGACATATGCTCGAGCGTCAGGGTAGCCCAGCCTCGAAAGCCGGGGAGATGTTTGGGGTCGATGTGGTAAATGTGGGATCTCACATGATATGAAGGGTCATTCCTCCCAAGGAATGTCCTTCTGAACACTGCCCTGCTTGGCGAAAGCCGAGTGGGGCTTTTTGTTTGTTCGGAGGGCGAGATAGCGCGGATCCGACGATATCGCGCTTCGAAAGAATGCATGCGCCAGTATCGCTCGAGCGACGCGCAGTTTTGAGACAGCGCGCCAGGCGGCCGTTAGGCGGGCGTTAGCCTCGAAGGGGGAGAGTCGCCGACGGTGTATCGTTTCGCGGCGGCTTGTCTTCGGCTCTCCGCGCAACCGGGTGTGGCGTAAACTGCAATGGGAATGGGGGCCGGAATCGCGAGACGTCGGCGCCACCTCATGGCCGGCTTCATGGCGACCTCGATCGTGGCGGGGACGTTCGTCTGGGCCAGCGAGGCGGAAGCCGCGCGGCTCCTGACGGTGAAGGCCAATCAGGTCGGGCGCTACGCCAGAATCGCCATGACTTTCAATTCGGCGGTTCCGGTAAAGGCCAGGATGTCCGGCCTCGTCCTCCTGGTGAATTTCGGCGAACCCACCACTCCCGCGCCGGAAAAGATCGTCAGTGATATCCCCGAATTCGTCTCGACGGTGCGGCGGGACCCTGACGGGACCGGCATGCGTATCGCCTTGCAGAAGCCGTATCGCCTGAACGTTCAGGCGGCGGGCGAGCATGTCTTCATCGATCTATTACCTGAGGATTGGTCCGGGCTTCCCCCTCCCCTGCCACCGGAGATCGTGGCCGACCTCGTCCGTCGGGCGCAATTGGCAGAAGCTGCCATGAAGGCGGCCACGCCCATCGTGGAACCGAGGCGACTCGCCCTCGAACTCTCGCGTCTCCCAACGCTGACGCGCCTTAGCTTGCGGCTCCCGCCGGATACGGTCGCTCGCTTCGACGAGACCGGATCGGGAACGCGGCTGACGATTCCCGGTGCCTGGCGCATCGATGACAGCGCTCCCCGCGGACGGACGAAGCCTGCCATCGAGACTCTGACGGTCGAGAATGATGCGGACGGCGCCCGCCTCATGGTGAGTCCCGCCGCAGGATACGAGATCCGGACCGGACGGGACGATGACGGCGTCACGCTGGATATCCTCCGCAAAGCTGTGCCATCGGACGCCAGGGCCGCGCCCGTCGATGGCAAACCCTCCCCTGACAGTAAGTCCTCAACCGACGGCAAGGCCGCGGATGGGAAGGCCGAACCTGCGTCGAAACCCGCCTCGCCGCTCACCGCGACGATGCAGAAGCAGGTGGGTGCCCCGCAGGTGACGGCCCCGCAGAAAACCCTCATCCTGCGGCCAGCGGGCCCAGGCCTCGCTTTCCCGTTCAGCCGACAGCCGGCGGCGGCTTTGTTCGAACGCGCCGGCATCGCTACCCTCGTCTTCGAGACCGCCGAAACCGTCGTCGTGCCCGCTGGCGATGCGGTCTTCGAGACGGTCAGCCAGCCCCGGCGGCAGGGTGCCTTCATCGTTCTCAGTTTCAGGGTTCCCCGCGAGCGCCTTCTCGATCTCGTTCCGATTGGCGATGCCGACGCACCGACCGGGTGGGAACTCGTCGCCGGTGAGAATCTGTCGGCCAGCGAACCGCTTTCGGCGATCCGCAACCCGGAAGTCAGTGGCCGGATCGGCATCGGTATACGCCTGCCGCATCCGGGCGGAGCGACATGGATCGAGCGGAACGGCGAGCGGATCGGTGTCGTGACCGGTTATGGGCCCAAGCCCGCCGGGATCCCCAAACGCCAGGCGTTCGTGGATTTCGAGCTGCTGCCCAGTCGTCAGGGCGTCGCCGTCCTTGCGAAAGCCGATGACCTGCTGGTGCGGCCGGATATGGACGGCGTCGTGATCGGCCGCGAGGGCGGCATGTCGGTTTCCGGCGTCGCGCGTCCTGCCGAGCCGGCACTCACCGCCGTGAGCGATCTCGCCATAGAGCGCACGCCCTGGGATGCGGCGAGGAGCGGCAATATCGGTGAGAACCTGCGCCAGCAACTGAACGACGTGGTGGATGCCCCACGGCCGGCGCGTGGACCGCTGCGACTGATCCTCGCGAGGGGTATGCTCGCCAACGGGCTCGACGTGGAAGCCCTCGGTGTCCTTCAGGTGGCGGCCAGCGAAGATCCGGTTCTGGCCGGGCAACGCGAACTCGCCATCCTCACCGCCGTGGCAAACATCCAGATGGCGCGCTACGCCGATGCGCGAAAGGCGCTGGAGAACGAGTTCCTCCGGGCGGACCCGGAAGCACGGCTTTGGAAAGGCTACCTCGATGCCATGGCGGGTCGCTGGCCGGCCGCCGATACGGCCTTTCGCGATACGGCCGGCATCATCGAGCGCTATCCCGACGACTTGCAGGGACTGCTTCGCGCGGCGGCAGCGGAGGCTGCCATCGAGAACGGCGATTGGGCCGCTGCGGGCCGGCAGATCACGACGGCGCTGGCGCGCGCGGCGGATCGCTCCGTCACCGACAGGCTCGCCTTCCTGCGCGCACGCATCGACGAGGTGACGGGCCAGACCAGTGCTGCCCTCGACACCTACACGCGGCTCTCGGACACGGCGGACCGGCCCATCGCGGCGGTGGCGACCCTTCGCGCCGCGATCCTGGCCCATGCCCTCGACAAGATGCCGGTGGCTGAGGCGATCGAGCGGCTGGAAACCCTCCTCCTCACCTGGCATGGCGACGAGATCGAGCAGAGGACGATCGCAGCACTCGCCAAGCTCAACATGGAAGCCGGGCGCTGGCGGCAGGCTTTTGCCGCGTCACGCAAGGCGGATGCGCTGGCGCCGGGATCACCGATCAGCCGCGAGCTCCACGACAGCGCTCAGGAATTGTTCGATGACCTCTTCCTGACCGAGAAGGGCGCGAAGATGTCCGGCGTGGAGGCGCTGGCGCTGTATTTCGACTTCAAGGATTTCGCCCCGATCGGCCGCCGTGGCGACGAGATCGTGCGCCGCCTCGCGGACAAGCTGGTTGAACTCGATCTCCTCGATTCAGCCGGTGAACTTCTCCAACATCAGGTCGATCACCGGCTGTCCGGGCCGGCCCGCGCCAGTGTCGCTGCGCGGCTGGCGACCATCAGGATGATGGACGAGAAGCCCCTTCAGGCGCTTCAGGTCATCGATGCTACCTACCAGCCCGAGCTTCCCGAGGATCTGCGCCGCGCCCGCGCCCTCATCCGCGCCCGCGCCCTGTCCGACCTGTCACGCACGGATCTGGCTTTGGAGACCATCGAAGCGGAGTCAGGCCCCGACGCGGACCGGCTGCGTGCCGACATTCTCTGGGGTGGCCGCCGCTGGCGCGAGGCCGGCGAGGCGCATGAGGCCATGGTCGGCGAGGCATGGCGCATGCGCAAACCTCTCGACGATGCCATGCGCTCCGACATCATCCGCGCCGCCATTGCCTACGGCTTGTCGAACGAGGTGCTCGGGCTCGAGCGCCTGCGGGCGAAGTTCGCCGGCCCCATGGCCGACAGCATGGATGCGCGCACCTTCGCCTTGCTCACCCAGCCGAACGCCGTGCGGAGCCAAGCCTTCCGGGATATCGCGCAGAGAGCCACCAAGGCGGATACGCTGCAGGCCTTCCTCAAAGAGTATCGTAAGCGCTACCCGGAAGTGTCCGTGCCGCAACCGGCCAACGCCGATGGCGCCCAGGTCGAGGCCAAGGCCAGCGAGCCCCCGCCCTCACCGAAGGGCTGAGGCCCGCCTTTCAGGACAAAGCCTCAGCGCCGGAACGCGACGGGGCCGTTCATGCCCGGCCAGTCGGAATAGCCGTTGGCGCCCCCGCCATACCAATACGCCTTCGGAGCCTCGGCGAGCGGTGCGCCGGTGCGCAGCCGCTCCACGAGATCGGGATTGGCGATATAGGGCCGGCCGAAGCTGAACAGGTCCGCCCTCCCCTCGGCAAGATCTTTTTCGGCAAGTTCGAGCGTGTATTGGTTGTTGCCGATATAGGCGCCTTGGAAACGCTCGCGGATCTGACCGAAATCGACCTCGTCCGGCACGTCGCGGGTCTGTTGTGTCACGCCCTCGATCGTGTGGACGTAGAGCAGATCGAACGCGTTCAGCGCGTCGATATAGGCGCCGAACGTTGCCTTCGGATCGCTGTCCAGCGGTGTCTTGCCCGGCTCCGTGGTGGCGGGCGAAAGACGGATGCCGACGCGCTTGCCGCCCCAGACGTCCGTGACCGCCTTCACCACGGCGAGGGGAAAGCGAAGACGGTTCTCGATGGAGCCGCCATACTGGTCGGTCCGCTTGTTGGTGGAATCGCGCACGAATTGTTCGAGCAGGTAATTATTGGCCGAATGAATCTCGACACCGTCGAATCCTGCGCGCTTCGCGTTCTCGGCGGCCTTGCGATAATCCTCGACGATGCCCGGGATCTCGTCTGTCTCTAGCGCACGGGGCGTCTCATGCGGCTTCATGCCGGATTTGGTGAAAGCCATGCCCTCGGGCTTCAGGGCCGAGGGCGCCACCGGCGACTGGCCGTTGGGCTGCACGTCGGGATGCGAGATCCGCCCCGTATGCCAGAGCTGCAGGAAGATGCGGCCCTCGTTGGCGTGAACCGCCGCGGTGACGGGCTTCCATCCCTCTACCTGCGCATTGGTCCAGATGCCCGGCGTCAGGGCGTAGCCGACCGCCTGAGGCGAGATGTTGGTCGCCTCCGAGATGATGAGACCGGCATTGGCCCGCTGAGCGTAGTAGTCGACCGCGAAATCCGGGGGAATGCCCTCGTCGGAGGACCGGCTCCGGGTCAACGGAGCCATGACGACGCGGTTCTTGAGGGTGAGGTCGCCGAGGGTGAAGGGTTCGAGGATCGGGCTCATGAGGGGCAAGAATCCTTGGGGCAAGACGTCGGCGGAAGGCAGTGGCGCCCTCCGGTGCTGACCTCACCCGATCTGCCCGAATCATCCCGACCCGTCCGTGGGCGGTAACGCGACGGCGAAGGACCGGGGTGAGGCGGGATGAGCGGGAAAGCCCGCTTCACCACGCCTTGTTCCCCGCCCGGCCGAGCCTTCGCGACGCAGGCCCGCCCTCAATACCCTTTGGCGGCAATAGAGTCCGACCAGTTCACCGCGCGGCGCGCCATGCTGATATGCTGGCGCTCGTACATGCGGCCCTCGACCTTGATGGCACCCCGCTTGGCATTCTCCGGCTTGTCGAAGGCCTCGATCACCAAGGTAGCGCGGCGGACTTCCTCCTCGGTCGGGGCGAAGGAGGTGTTGGCCGGTTCGAGCTGGTTGGGATGGATCAGCGTCTTGCCGTCGAAGCCGAGGTCCCGGGCCTGCCGGCACTCGGTGCGGCAGCCCTCCACATCGCCGATATCGTTCCACACGCCGTCGAGGATGGTGAGTCCTTCGGCGCGGGCGGCGGCGAGGGTGAACATCATCCAGGGCAGCATCGGCACCCGGCCCGGCACGAGCTGGGCCCAGGTGTCCTTCGCAAGATCGTTCGTCCCGAGGACGAAGCAGGTGAGCCGGGTGCGCCGGTCGCGCCGGGCCTTGGCGATCTCCTGGATGTTGAGGATCGCCGCCGGGGTCTCGATCATCGCCCAGACATCGATGCTCTCGGGGGCGTCGAGGGCTTCGAGATGGTTGGCGATGCTCTCGAGAACCGCCGGCGAGGACACTTTCGGCATCAGGATGGCGTCGGGACAGGCCTGGATCGCGGCCTTCAAATCCGCCTCGCCCCAGGGAGTCTGGGGAGCATTGACGCGGATTACGAGCTCGCGGCTGCCATACCCGCCACCCTTCACGGCCGCGCAGACCTGATCCCGGGCCAGTTCCTTCTCGTCCGGCCCGACCGCGTCTTCGAGGTCCAGGATCAGAGCGTCCGCCTGCAGGGTCTTCGCCTTGTCGAGGGCTCTCTGGTTCGAGCCGGGCATGTAAAGGACGCTGCGGCGCAGGCGAAGATCGGACATGAACGCATTCCAGTGACGATGCGGTGCAGCTTAGTGCAACACGGCCGCCGCGACAGCCCTCCGGATATAAAATGCGCGCCGATGACGCGCGATTGACAAGCGGCCATGCGTGCCGAAGACCGCCGCATAGGTCTCTTGGGAGAAATCCGGAGAGAAGACTTTCGCCGATGCTCCGCTTTTGCCTCGCGCCGGGATCGCACTGAGGAAGGGGTCTGGTGTTGTGGCTAATTGGAATCATCTTGCCGTCGGCGGAGAGCCGTTGCCACGCCTCGGCCATGCCATGACCGAGGCGTGTCCCTATACCCTGACTTCGGAGGGGATTCGGCTCGCCGTGCGTCTGACGCCACGTGCGAGCCGAACGGGCCTCGACGGGCTGGTCGAGACCGCCGATGGACGTGTCTGGGTACAGATGCGGGTCGCCGCGCCGCCGGTGGAGGGCGCCGCCAATACGGCTCTTATCGCTGCCTTGGCGGAGGCCCTGTCACTGCGACGGTCCGAGATCCGGATCGCGGCGGGCGAAACCTCGAGGCAGAAGATCCTCGCGCTCAGCGGAGATCCGGCCGGGATGGCCGCGCGAGTGGACGCCTGGATAGCGACCGCTACCCGCCGGCGGTGAGTCTACATTCAGAACAGGCGGCTTCCGTCCGGCACGGCATGGTCGGGGCGGAACAGTACGACGGCACCGTTCGTATCGGCGAAGCCCAGCGTCAGGACCTCCGAGAGGAACTTGCCGATCTGGCGCGGGGGGAAGTTCACCACCGCGGCGACCTGCCGGCCGACCAGATCCTCCGGCCGGTAATGTTCGGTGATCTGGGCGCTGGAGCGCTTGGTGCCGATGGCCGGACCGAAATCGATGACGAGCTTGATTGCAGGTTTCCGCGCTTCAGGGAAAGGCTCGGCGGAGACCACCGTGCCGATCCGGATGTCGACGGCGAGGAACTCGTCGAAGCTGATCGGGGCGGCCGCCGGGGCCGCCGAATCGTGAGTCACATGCACGGCCTGTGTCTCCGCTTCACGCCGTCCGCAGTGTCCGCCGACGCTTGTCCGCCGACGACCACTGCATGAGGGCGACCATGACCAGGATCGTGCCGAGATAGACGATGACCTGCAGCCCCGTCGGGCGGTCGATATAGCCGACGAGGGCGTGGAGCACGCGGCCGACCATGCTGCCCTCGGACAGGATGTTGGCGGTGTTCCAGAGCGGCCGGTCGAGCACGGTGATGAGCCCCGCATTGGTAAGGAACTGTGCCGCCTGAGCGGCGAGGCCGGCGGCGAGGAAGATGATGAGCGCGCTGGTCACCGAGAAGACGTAGCGGGTCGGGATCGCGGCCAGGCCGAAATAGCTCACCGCCGAGATCAGGATGCCCGCGCCGACTCCGGCCAGCGCCCCGATCTGCAGGTCGGGGCCGGACGTGCCCGACGCGACGAGGCCGTAGAGGAACAGGACGAACTCCGCGCCCTCGCGCAGGATCGCCGCGCCGACGACGAAGGCCAGGGCAGCGGATGTGGTCTCCCCCCTGCGCACGGATTCTCCGGCGGCCTTCAATTCGCCCGCAAGCTCGCGCCCGTGGCGGCTCATCCAGGTGTTGTGCCAGATCAGCATGACGACGGCGGTGGCGAGGACGGCAGCGTTGAGGATGTCCTGCCCCGCGCCTTCGAACGCGTCGGAGATCGATTCCGCGAAGAGCGCCACAAGGCAGGCGCCGGCAAGCCCGCCGACCACGCCGAGGCCGATCCAGCGGCCGCGCCCGGTGATGCCGCGCGTGGCCGCCAGCACGATGCCGATGATGAGGCCGGCTTCGATGACCTCGCGGAAGGCGATGACGAATGCTCCGATCATGCGGAGATTTCCTTCGATGTCGCGGGCGGGCGGTGTGAGCGCCCTACCAGATCCAGAACAGAAGCACCCAGCCGGAAACCGACAGGGTGGCGGCGGCGGCGATACAGGCCGTCGCGCCCGCCCGGCGCCATCCGCCGGTGGTGAGCCCCGCCACCTGCCAGGCGAGCCACGCGCTCCACAGGCTCGCGCCGATGAGCAGCCCGGCCCGCATCTCGGCGACGTAGGGAAGCGGGAGCCCCTCCCCGCGCAGGAAGGTGACGGTGAGGGCCGAGAGGCCGAGGAAAACGCCACATCCAGCGATGGGGATCAGCGTCTGCGTCAGGTGGTGGAAACGCGACGACGACCAGGGGCCGAGAAAGCGAGTGCCGAGGGCCACGAGGGCGGAGAGGCCGAATCCGAGGATGATCGTCGCGGCGCCGATATAGGCCAGCAGCAGGCCGCCATCGAGCAGGGTCATGACGTCGTTGTGCTCGGGGTAGTTGGTGAGCACGAACCACGGCAGGGTGGTCTCCAGCGGCCAGACCATCCCGTGTTCGATGAACCAGGTGGCGAGCCATTGCTTGGCGTCGATGAACCAGGGGCTCGACGACCATTGGAAGGCGCCGGCCGCGAGGCCCATCATGCCGAACAGGATCAGGACCGTCTGTTCGAGGCTCGGCTCGGTGCCGGCCACATGGACGATCTCGTAGGCGGGGGAGCGCCGGGCGAGGCGGACCGCCCCGCGATAGCCGCTGCAGCGCCCGCACATATGGCAGGAGCCGGCCCCGCGCATGGTCTTCACCGGCACCAGGGGAGCGCAGTTGAAGGCGGCGCCCTGCGGCTTGTCGGAGGCGGCCCAGGCGGGGCGGTCCACCTGGAAGCTCACTGGCGCGAGCTTGGCCAGCACCGCGAAGACCCCGTTCACGGGGCAGAGATAGCGGCACCAGACGCGCTTGTTGCGGCCATAGACGAGGCCCACCGCGATCGCCGCCACGGTGGAGCCGCCGAGGACGGCGAGCACTGGCTTCGGGTAGCCGTAGACGCTGACCATCTGGCCGTAGACCGTGGTTCCGGCGAACGCGATGAAGGGCCAGCCGCCCCAGGTGATCCAGCGCGGCACCGCGCGGCCGAGGCTCCAGCGGCTGGCGAATTCCGTGAGCGTACCCTCGGGGCACAGCACCCCGCACCAGGCCCGGCCGACGAGCACCATGCTCACGAGGACGAAGGGCCACCAGATGCCCCAGAACGCGAACTGCGCGAGGACGGTCAGGTTGTTCCAGAGATGGGCGGTCCGGTCCGGCAGGGGCAGGAAGGCCGGCACGGCCACGAGGACGAGATAGACCGCCACCACGGCCCATTGCACGCTGCGGATGATCCCGCCGTGGCGCTGGAGCCAATGGCCGAGTTCCGCGAGGCGCCGGTCGATCCAGGCTTCACGCAGGTCCGTCGAGACGCTCGCCGCCATCGGGCTACTTCGCCACCAGCTTGGCTTTGGCTTCCGGGTGGAAGTCGTCGAACACGTCGTAGGTGCCGGGGTCGAGGGTGCGGAACACGATTGCCGAGGTCGCGCCGGCGGCCAAAGCCTTCTCGCGCTTCAGTTCCATGCTCTCGAACTCCACCGGCGAGGTGCCGGTATTGGTGATCTCCAGCTTGAAGCGGGTATTGGCCGGCACCTCGATGATCTCGGGGATGATCACGCCGTCCTTCATCTCGACCTTGATCACCGGCATGTCGTTGGCCGACGCAAAGCCGATGCCGGCCGCCAGGAAGGCGCAGGCGAGTGCGAGGCTGCGGACGTGCTGCATCACGGTGCTCAATACGCGCCCTTCTTGCCGGTGCCGGCGAAGGTGAAGTCCTGGATCAGGTCGAAGGGCTTGAACCATTCGGCCACGCCGGTCTCCTTGTCCACGTGGCGGCCGAAATGCTGGTTCTTGCCGGGAGGCGCCACGGTGAGCTTGAGCCGGTAGCGGCCGGGGCCGCTCAGCTTGACGTTGTCGCCGTAATGCGGGCCGTCATTGGCGACCATCGGCATCAGCGAGCCACTGACCTTCGGACCCGTGGCGGCCTCGCCCTCCAGCTTCGTCAGTTCGAAGCTCACGTCGAGGGAGGGGAGCCAATCGCCCTCGGCGAACCCGTTACGGTTGTCCTTGGCCGCGCGGATGTCGGCTTCGAGGTGGATGTCGGATTGAGCGGCGGCGCGCATCATGTCCGGCGGGTCCATCTCGATCGGCTGAAGATAGACCGCCGTCACTTCCAGCCCGTCCTTGAGCATGGGAGGGCCGATCGGCGTCTCCTTGGCCGAGGCGAAGCCGGTGCCCAGGGCCGCGAAGGCCAGCAGGGAGGCGGAAATCAGTGCGGAGTGAGTGATCTTGCGCATTGTCGCTAGCGCGTAGCCCAGCGATCGTCGGAAGCAAAGCCGGTTCTTGAGAAAAACCATATATCAGAATACTTCCAATGTGTTGCACCGCCAGGAAGCCAGGGTGTTCGCCCGGCCTTACCCTGACGGACAGGGCTGGCGTCGGTTTTTCAGCCCGATGGCGGGAATCACCCATCATCGGGAATTTTCTAAGGCATCTTCGATACCGCTGCGGCTCATCCCATGCCGGATGCTCGGTTCGCGACGGCGGGGCGTTAACGGACGCGCGACCAATCCGTGAACAATGGGATGCGCTGGCTGGGGGGCTTGGCCGGAGACATCATCTCGTCCGCTCCGTACGGCTCGGCTGGAAAATCCTCAAGCTGTTCACGACCTCGCAATCGGAGCGCGCGACGGCGCCCGAAGTGATGCATGGCATGACGGCGGCCTTCCAGGCCCTCTCCGTCACGACGGCACAACGTGTGGTTCGCATGAACGCCGCGCGATATCTGGCCAGCACCAATCATGGCTGATCGGTGCGACTTTGCGCACGATTTTGCATGCCATATTTTGTTGACGAACAGAGACTATCCTCACGGCCTATGAAGTCCAACCCCGACCGACCTTATTGTCATGACGCAGCTGCACAAAGACATCGCGACGAGTTTCGTGAACGTTCGCATGAAGATCGAAGCTTATGCTTCCGTGGGTGAGGATTTATCTGGCGAGTTGAGGCGGTGGACCGATAGTGCGATGCGGTTCATCGAACCCGACCCTACGATCCACTCGCTTCACCGCATCGTCCTGGAAAGTACGGACGACCTTGTCGGCCTGATGATGGAGCAGCCTCGTCCGCGCGCCACGACCATCCTGACGGCCAAGACCCATCTCACGAAGGCCTTCGACGAACTCGAAGACGCGATCCTGAAGCGAGGCATTCTTTCGGTGAGAGGCGAGAAAGTCGGCCTGGGGATCGCAGGCAAGCCGATCTGAAGGCGTCGTCTTTGTCGAAGCGCGAGGCTCAGCGAGAGGCGGGATCGACCGCCATTGTCTTGGCTTCAGGCAGCGTCTTGACTTCAGGCAGTTCGGGGGGCGGCAGTTTGCGGTTCAGGGCCGAAGCAGCGCGTAGGAATGTAAGGGCGACCGTCGCCAGGCGGATATGGCGGGGCAGTTGCCGAGGGCCGAGCGGGCGGTAGACCAGTTTGGGGCTGACACGCTCGATCTCGGCGACCGCGAGTCCGACGAGAGGCTGCTTGGCGATCCGCACGGCATCCGCCTCGGGGATCGACAGTTTGCGTGCCCAGGCCGTGGTGGTCGCCAAGGCGCTCGAGGCGTGGAGCCGACGAAGGCGGCGTCGCCACAGATAGCGGTAGAGCGCGCGGGGAACCGCCTCCATACGTGCATCGCAGAGGCTGTCAGGCACCTCGCAGCGCGCGCGTATCGTATCGGCGACGCCACCGGGCGCGCGGCCGACCAGGCGGCCGGAAACGGTGACGACGACGTCCTTGGCGTGCCGGACCCGCAGCCCGTGCTGCAGCAGGGCTGCTACGAAAGCGCCGTCCTCGCCGAGAGCGATCATCGGCATGCCCCCCACCTTACGGTAGGCCGAGAGGCGGACGGCGAGCGTGGCGCCGATCGTCGTCCGGTGGCACGGCCAGGGATCGTGCGGATCGTGATCGATCCGTGCTTCCAACTCGGTCAGGAGATCGCTGTAGGCATCTTCGAGCTTGCCCCGTGCGCGAAGCGACTTGGGCAGTGCCGCCCATTCGTCCTCATCGATCTGGATGCGCCCCGCTACGGCATCGGCCCCGGCATCCAAGGCGGCGAGGTTGCGCGCAACCCAATCCGACGGCACCCGGCTGTCGGCATCCGAGGTCAGGATCGTTCCGGCGGTGCCGTCCGGGCCGATCCATTCGGCAGCGGCTTCCATGGCCGCGCGGCGCGCCCATCCGGCATGGGCGCCGTCGAAGGTGACCATCCTGACCCGGACCGGGATCGACATGTCCTGCACGAGTTCGGCAACGATCCGATCCGTGCCGTCGCTGCAATTGTTCAGGAACAGATAAAGCCCGAGGCTGCCGGGACGCACGCCCTCCTGCGCGTCGATGGCGCGGAGGCAGGCCTCGATCCGCTCGGCCTCGTTGTAGACCGGGATCGCGATGACGGTGTCGGGAACCGAGGAGGCGAAGCGCGGCGACGTATCGATGGCGGGGGCGACGTCGGAGAGGGTGGTATAGGGCACGGAGGACTCCGATGAGGCGGCGCGGATGGATACCGGCGCCGATCCCCGGCTGGTGAGACGTGCTCAGTGTATCGATCGAAGCTGAACGGCACCAATCCGGCTCGGACGCCGACGATCAGGGCGCGCGCACATCCCTTGCCGCAGGCGCACTATCGAAGGTCCGGCGGGCGAGCCCCGGATAGGCCAGAGCCTGACTGGCGCCGCGTGCCGCCAGCAGAATCAGGAACGAGAGCCACAGACCCATATTCCCGAAGCCTGCGGTGTGAGCGATGCCGATCGCCACGGCGTAGACGCCGGTGGCCGCGATCATCAGATTGCGCATGGCCCGTGTCCACGTGGAGCCGATGTAGATTCCATCGAAGGCGAACGGCACGGAGGCAACGAGAGGAGCGAGTGCGGCGGGGGCCAGATACGCACGCGCCGTTTCGCGCACCTCCGGGCTCGTCGTGACCGTATCGATGAAGGCCGCGCCGAAGGCCAGGAACAGTGTCGCCACCGCTAGGCCGAAGGCAACGCACCAGATTACGCTGAGGCGGGCCGCGCGGCGGAAACCGGCTTCGTCACGCGCGCCGACGGCCTGCCCGCACAGCGTCTCGGCCGCGGTGGCGAACCCGTCGAGGAAAAACCCTCCGATGAGGAAGAGATTCCACAGGACGGCATTCGCCGCCAGGATCACGTCGCCAGAGCGCGCACCCAGCGCGGAAAACAGGGCGATGGCACCGACCAGCAGCAGGGTGCGGATCATGACGTCGGCATTGACGCTGAGCATGCGCGCCAATGCCAGGGGATCGCGAATGACGGCGAACGGTACCGCGAACGGACGCGAGCCGAGCCGGGCCAGGAGGACGAGCCCGATGCCGGTTCCGGCGGCTTCGGCGACGAGCGTGGCCATGCCGGCTCCCGCGACGCTGAGATCCGCCCAGAGTACGAGGATGAGGGTCAGGACGATGTTGACGAGGTTGATCGCCACCTGAAGCAGAAGTCCGAGATCGGTCCGCCCACGACCGAGCACCGAGCCGAGGATGGCATAGTTCGCCAGCGTGAATGGGGCCGCGAAGATGCGGATGTGGAAATAGGTGGCGAGACCCGCGATTACTGCCGGGCTCGCGCCGCTGAGCGCGAAGGCCCCGGTCGCGATCGGCACCTGAGCGGCGACGATGACGAGCCCCACCAGGATTCCGGCCGCAAGCGAGCGGGCCAGGATCCGGTCGATCTCGGCCGAGTCGCGGGCACCTGCCGCCTGAGCCGTGAGCCCCGCCGTCGCCATGCGAAGCGAGCCGAAGGACCAGAAGATCGCATCGAATACCACCGCGCCCAGTGCCATGGCGCCGAGGAGAGCGGCATCGCCGAGGCGCCCGATCACCGCCGCCCCGACGAAACCGAGGAGCGGGGTGGTGACGTTGGCGAGCGTCATCGGCAAAGCCAGCGCCAGGATGCGGCGGCTGGTGGCGGGAGTCGGGGTCGCGATACCGTTCGGGTCCGCGGTGGCGGTCAGTGACATCCGCACCCGCTTCCGCAGCTTCCCTCGCTCTTCGGAGGCTCGCCCTTTGCCGGATTGGTGGCCGGACGCCGGGCGGCATCGCGCACGAGGCCGCGCTCTTCGAGCTCGGACAGGTACGTCGCCCAGCGGTTCCGGTACTCACGGCCGAGGTCATAGAGATAGCCCCAGCCGAACAGCCCGGTATCGTGCATGTCGTCGAAGGTGAGCTTGACCGCGTAATTGCCCACCGGCTCCACCGAGAGGATAGCCACGTCGCGCTTTCCGCCGATGACCTTGCGCTCGGCGGGGGAATGGCCCTGAACCTCGGCCGAGGGGCTCGAGACGCGCAGATATTCCGCTGGCAGCGCGAACTTGCCGCCATCCTCGAAGGAGACGTTCAGCGTCCGCTTGTCGCCTGACAGGCGGATCTCGGTGGGCCACCGCTCCGGTGCGGCGACCTGCTGTCCGGTGGGGAGGGGATCGGCGTGATGCTGGCTCATATTGGAACTCTCATGCCTGTAACAGTCTCGGATGCAATATATGTGTAGAGCGTACGGGGCATGCGTCGGCATGCGCTTGCTCCCTGGCCACCAACGCCTCATATGCCAGTGATGCTAGGTTCCTCGCGCGACCACGCTTCAGAAATCTCCCCAGCCAAGAGCCACGAGTCTCCCATGGGTGTTGCCTATGCCGAACCCGTAGCTTCGAAAGCGCAAGCGCCCCTGATAGACCCGTTCCAGCGGGCTATCACCTATCTTCGCATCTCCGTGACCGATCGCTGCGACCTGCGATGCGTCTATTGCATGTCGGATGACATGACGTTCCTGCCCAAGCGTGATCTGCTCACGCTAGAGGAACTCGACCGGCTCTGTGGCGTGTTCATCGACCGGGGCGTGCGCAAGCTCAGGATCACCGGCGGCGAGCCGCTCGTTCGCCGCGACATCATGCATCTCTTCCGTCGTCTGTCGCGCCATCTGGGCACCGGCGCCCTGGAAGAGCTGACGATGACGACGAACGGCACGCAGCTCGGTCGCTTCGCATCGGAACTCGCCGAACTCGGCATCAAGCGCGTGAACGTGTCTCTCGACACGCTCGACCCGGACAAGTTCCGCGCCGTGACGCGGCGCGGCGACCTCAAGGTCGTGCTCGACGGCATCGAGAAGGCCCGCAAGGCCGGGATCAAGGTCAAGATCAACGCGGTGGCGCTGAAGGGCGTGAACGAAGACGAGATCGCCGACATGATCGCCTGGGCCCATGGCGATGGCATGGACATGACCCTTATCGAGGTGATGCCCCTGGGTGAAGTGGATGGTGACCGTACCGACCAGTTCCTGCCCTTGTCTGTTGCCCGGGCACGTCTCGAACAGCGATACACCATGATTCCGCTGCCGGACCGCACCGGTGGCCCTGCCCGCTATGTCCGCATCGCCGAGACCGGGGGGCGGCTCGGCTTCATCACGCCTCTGACCCATAATTTCTGCGAGAGCTGCAACCGTGTCCGCCTGACCTGCACGGGGAAGCTCTACATGTGTCTCGGCCAGGAAGACGCGGCCGACCTGCGCGAGGCCCTGCGCGCCTCACCGGACGACGCCCTCGTCACTCAAGCCGTGATCGATGCGATCGCGCGAAAGCCCAAGGGCCATGACTTCGTCATCGAGCGCGCCCGACCGGCTGCCGTACCACGCCATATGAGCGTCACGGGCGGCTGAGACCGTCTCGCGTTTGACCCCTCTCGCCATCGAATCTAGACCCGCCGCAAACGTAGTGACGGATGGAGACGGATGATGGCGAAGGTCGCGTTCCTGGGCCTGGGTGTGATGGGCGGCCCGATGGCGGGTCATCTCGCCAAGAATGGCTACGACGTCACCGTCTACAACCGGACCACCGCCAAAGCGGAAGCCTGGGTGAAGGCCAATGGGGGCGCCTTCGCTAAGACCCCGCGCGAGGCGGCTGCCGGACAGGAGATCGTCTTCGCCTGCGTCGGCAACGACGACGATCTGCGCGGCGTGACGCTGGGTGAGGACGGTGCCTTCGCCGGAATGGAGAAGGGCGCGGTCTTCGTCGATCACACCACGGCCTCGGCCGAGGTCGCCCGCGAATTGTCCCAGGCCGCCTCCGAACTCGGCCTCGGCTTTATCGACGCTCCCGTTTCCGGCGGACAGGCCGGCGCCGAGAACGCGGCGCTCACCGTGATGTGCGGCGGGGACGAGGCCACTTACGCCAAGGTCGATCCCGCGATCCTCAGCTTCGCCAAGGCCTCACGCCTGATGGGACCGGCGGGCTCCGGCCAGCTCACCAAGATGGTCAACCAGATCTGCATCGCCGGCATCGTCCAGGGCCTGTCGGAGGCGATCCACTTCGCCAAGCGTGCCGAGCTCGACGTGGATGCGGTGCTCGACGTGATCTCGAAAGGCGCGGCCGGCTCCTGGCAAATGGAGAATCGCGGCCGGACGATGAATGCCGAAAAATTCGATTTCGGCTTCGCCGTCGACTGGATGCGCAAGGATCTCGGCATTCTCCTCCTCGAAGCCCGGCGCAACGGCGCCAAGCTCCCGCTCACCGCCCTCGTCGACCAGTTCTATGCCGACGTGCAGGCTATGGGCGGCAACCGCTGGGATACGTCGAGCCTCATCGCCCGCCTGGAAAAATGAGGCTGGTCGCCACGGCGAGGGCCGCGTCGGGATCGGTCCAGGCCCAGTCCTCGCCCATCTGGTGGCGGAACCAGGTGAATTGCCGCTTGGCGTAGCGCCTTGTATCGCCCTGGCCGCGCTGGATCGCCTCGGCGAGGGGGATCGTCCCGTCGAGATGGGCGATGAGGCCCGGCACGCCGTGGGCGCGCATGATCGGCAGGAGCGGATCGAGGCGGCGCTCCCGCAGGGCCGAGACCTCGTCGAGGGCGCCCTGCTCGATCATCGCCACGAAACGTCGGTCGATCCGGGCACGCAGGGTCTCGCGTTCGGGGGCGAGGAACAGCTTGACCAGGCGTTTGCCCGCCAGCGGCCCGGCGACGCGCTCGCCATGAAACGCCGAGATCGGCCGCCCTGTGGCGGCGAAGATTTCGAGCGCCCGCATGATCCGGGCGCGGTCGGTGGGCCGCAGGGCCGCCGCTCCGGCGGGGTCGACCTCCGCGAGGTCGGCATGGAGCAGGTCGGTGGCCCGGTCCTCGGCCCGTGAGCGAAGCGCGGTTCGGATCTCATCGGGGACCGGCGGCAGGTCCGACAACCCCTCCTCCAGGGTGCGAAAATACAGGCCGGTGCCGCCCACGAAGATCGGAAGCCGGCCGTGCAAGCTGTCGAGGAGGCGCGCGGCATCGCGGGCGAAATGGCCGGCGGAGTAATTCACCGCGCCATCTACCTCGCCGTAGAGCCTGTGGGGCGCCAGCGCTTCCTCCTCGACGCTCGGCCGCGCCGACAACCGTCGCAGGTCGGCATAGACCTGCATGGAATCGGTATTGATCACGACGCCGTCGTGACGGCGCGCGAGTTCCGTCGCGAGGCCGGACTTGCCCGAGGCGGTGGGCCCTGCGATGAGGATCGCCGCCGGGGGCGCCTGTCTGTGTGATCCGTCCGTGACCGGCGGCAAGGCGTGGACACTCCCCGATGACCCTCGTCGCGACCCTGATAGCAAACGAGAGCCGGCCCGCCATCACCGATGCGGTTCTCGCGGAAGCCCGTTCCGTGCTGCGGACCGATCATCAACCGCGCATCCTCCATGGCGAGGTGGCGGCCGAGATCCTGTTTCCCGGCTCCGGTGAAGAGGTTTCCGCAACGGCGCGGCGGCTACGGGCGGCCTTCGCCGCCGAACCGTTCGACGTCGCCGTGCAGGTGGCCGGCTCCCACCGCCGCAAGCGACTGTTCCTGGCCGACATGGATTCGACCATGATCGAGCAGGAATGCATCGACGAGCTCGCCGACACGATCGGCCTGAAGGACCGCGTCGCCGCCATCACCGAGCGGGCCATGCGCGGCGAAATCGCCTTCGAGCCGGCCCTGCGCGAGCGTGTCGCCCTGTTGCGCGATCTGCCGGTCGGCGTGGTGGACGACCTCATCCGGGACCGCATCACCCTCACACCGGGGGGGCGCGTCCTCGTGCGGACACTGAAGGCCAACGGAACGCATACCTGCCTGGTCTCCGGCGGGTTCACCCTGTTCACGGGACCGATCTCGGCGACGATCGGCTTCGACGAGGCTCACGCCACCACCCTCGGGGTGAAGGACGGCCATCTCACCGGCGAGGTGCTGGAGCCCATCGTCGGCAAGGAGACCAAGCGCGCGACGCTCATCGCCCTGCGCTCGCGTTTCGGACTTGAGCGTGAGGATACGCTGGCGGTGGGCGACGGGGCAAACGATCTCGACATGCTCGGCGAGGCCGGGCTCGGGGTGGCGTTCCGCGCCAAACCCAAGGTCGCGGCGGCGGCCGATGTCCGCATCGACCACGGCGACCTGACCGCGCTTCTCTACCTGCAGGGTTACGGGGCGAACGAGTTCGTCGCGTAGGACTACGCCGTCAGCGGACGATCCGTGCCAGGGCGATGACGGCGCCGAGGATGATCAGGGTCTGAAAGCCGATCGTCCCGAACATCCATTTGATGATGTCGGCCTTCGTGGCTTCGATCTTGGCTTCCAGCCGTGCCAGGGCTTCGCGAAGGTCTGATCTCGTGGACAGCCGAAGAGCTTCGATATCCACTCGTGTCGAGAAGTGAAGAGCTTCGATATCGACTTTCACCGATCCGATATCGAACTTCGTGGCGATGTCGCTCTGAAACAGTTCGGTGAATGCGTCCGCGAGGCCCTCGGCCTGTTCGGACGACAGCTTCGCCTTCTCGCGAAGGGAGCGGGCGAATTTCAAGGTGTCGAAGGCGACCGCCGTCATCAATTGCTAGTCTCAATAGCGTCGAGATCAGCCTACGCGCCGGCCGGCGAGTCGCACAAGACGAATGTCCCGGCTCGACGGCATAGCGAAGCCCATCCCGCGTGCGAGATGGGCTGATGCTCTCGATGGGACGGCGCTTATTCCAGTCCGATCGCCACGAAGCGCACATCACCCGATGCGGCCGCCACGAGGAGGAGAACCGATTTGCGGTTCTCCTTCTTCAGCTGATCGACCCGCTTCGTCACGTCGGCGGGCGATGAGACCGATTCCTGTCCAACCTCGACGATCACCTCACCCGGCTTGATCTGCTTGTCGGCGGCGGTGGAATTGGGGTCGACGCGCGTGACGACGACACCTTTCACGCTATCCTTGATGCTGTACCGACGGCGCAGCTCGTCGGTGATCCCGGACAGGTTGAGACCGAGGGCCTGCCGAATTGCGGGCTCCGCCTCAGGCTGCTTGGCATTGGCGAGTTGCGGCTTCTCAGGATCATCCAGGCGGCCAAGGGTGACCGATTTGGTTGTCTCGGTACCCTTCCGTACTACGATGACCTCGACCACCTTACCTACCGGGGTCGATGCGACGATGCGGGGAAGGTCGCTGGACGATTTCACCGTCGTTCCGTTGAACTTGGTAATGACGTCACCGACTTCGAGTCCGGACGTCTTTGCAGGGCCCTTCTCGTCGACGCCCGCGATCAGCGCGCCCTTGGCGCCGCCCTTGAGGCCAAGGGCGTCGGCGGTGGCATCGTCGACGTTCTGAATGCGCACGCCGAGCCAACCACGACGAACCTCGCCGAACTCACGAAGCTGGTCGATGACCTGTGACGCCGTAGCGGAGGGAACGGCGAATCCAATGCCGACCGAGCCACCCGTCGGCGACAGGATCGCCGTATTGATGCCGATGACTTCGCCATCCATGTTGAACAGTGGGCCACCGGAATTGCCCTTGTTGATGGCCGCGTCGGTCTGAATGTAGTTGTCGTAGGGGCCGGACTCGATGTTGCGGCCCCGCGCGGACACGATGCCGGCCGAGACCGAGCCGCCGAGGCCGAACGGGTTGCCGATGGCGATGACCCAGTCGCCGGGACGCATTTTCTCCGAATCGCCGAAGGGCACAGCTTTCAGCGGCTTGTCGGCCTCTGGCTTCACCCGCAGAACGGCAAGATCGATCTTGGGATCCTTGCCGATGATCTCTGCCTTCAGCTTGGTGCCGTTGTGCAGGATCACCTGGATGTCGTTGGCGTCTCCGATGACGTGGTTGTTCGTTACCACGATGCCCGACGCGTCGATGATGAATCCCGAGCCGAGGGAGTTCGACTTGCGCGATTGTGGACGCGGTGAATCACCGTCACCGCGCTGACCACGCTTACTGAAGAACTCTTCGAAGAGATCTTCGAATGGTGTGCCCTGAGGCAGCTGCGGCATCGTCCGGCCGGGTGTCTTCGACTCCACAGTGGTAGAGGCCGAGATGTTGACGACGGCGTCGGTCACCTTGTCGGCGAGATCGGCAAGGGATTCAGGTCCCTTCGCCAGAGCCGGAGTCGCGAGGCCCGTGAACGCCACGGCGGTGGCGAACGACACGGCGGCGAAGGCCGAGCGTGCCGTCTGGTGGAACGCTCGGGGACGTCGCGCCGTTCTGGCGCTCGCGGCGGAAATCATGGTCGACCTCTTGTTGAGACGAGGCTTAGATCGTCCGCCGAAGCGGACGATCAAGGGTAGGTCAGTCAATGGACGCCCGTTTCAGCGGACGGTCCCGGTCGTCGGAGCCGCATCCGCCGAACCCGATGCGCGCGGTGCAGTTGCCGGAGCACGCCCCTGCGGATCGTTGAAATAACGGAAGAAATCCGAGTTCGGGTTGATGACGAGGCGTGTCTCGGGCCCCTTCAGACCAGTTTCGTAAGCCTGCATCGACCGATAGAAGGCGAAGAAATCAGGGTCCTTGCCGAAAGCCTCCACGAGAATCCGGTTTCTGTCGCCGTCGCCCTGGCCTCGCAGGGTTTCAGCAGTCTGGTTGGCCTCCGACAGGACGACGGTGACGTCGCGGTCCGCTTTCGCCTTGATCGTCGCAGAGATCTGATCGCCGTTCGCGCGGATATCGGCGGCCTCACGGTTACGCTCGGTGATCATCCGCTTGTAGACAGCGGTCGAGTTCTGCGCCGGAAGATCGACCCGAGTCATGCGCAGGTCGACGATTTCCACGCCCAGCTCTTTCGCCTGATTGTTCACGTCGCCCTGGATGACGTTCATCAGGTGCGAACGCTCGGTCCGCACGATGGCGTCGCGGGTCGAACGGGCGAGCACGTTACGCAGGGCCGAGTTGGTGAAGCTCGCCAGAAGCGTGTTGGCGCGCAGGACGTTATTCGCCGACTGATAGAAGCGCAGCGGATCGACGATGCGGTAGCGGGCGAACGCATCAACTTCCAGATTCTGCCGGTCGGCAGTCAGAAGCGTCTGAACCGGAAGATCGAGATCGAGGACGCGCTTGTCGAAGAGCACCACGTTCTCGATCAGCGGAACCTTGAAGTACAGGCCCGGCTTCTCGGTGCCAGTCTGGTTAAGGACCGTGCGGACCCGGCCGAACTGGATCACCAGGGCCTGCTGCATCTGTCCGACGGTGAAGACCGAAGCATAGAGCGCGACGGCGAGCACTGCTAGGAGGAAGAGGACGCCGGTGCGAAGAGCGGGATTGTTCATCGTCCAGCCCCCGTATTGGTGTTGCGATTGCCGAATTCGGTCAGCGGAAGCACCGGAACGACGCCCGCGCCCGTTGCTCCACCGGCAACGCCGGTTCCGTTCTGGTCGATGATGACCTTGTTGACCGAGCCCAGGACCCGCTCCATCGTTTCGAGGAAGATGCGCTCACGGCTGACAGCCGGTGCGAGCTTGTAGGATTCGTAGACCTGCTGGAATCGGGCCGCCTGACCGGTAGCGTCCGCTGTCGCCTGGGTCTTGTAGGCTTCCGCGGCCTGGACGATCTGCGAGGCTTTACCGCGAGCCTGCGGAACCTCGCGGCTCGCATAGGTGCGGGCTTCGTTCTGAGCGCGTTCCGCATCCTGCTGAGCCGCGTTCACGTCGATGAAGGCGGGCCGAACATCCGGCGGCGGGTTGACGGCCACGAGCTGGACGACTTCGATGCGGACACCGGCGCCGTACTCGTCGAGAGCCTTCTGGGTGATCTCCTTGACCTCCTGGGCCACGCTGGACTGCTCGTTGGTCAGAATCGCCTGGATATTCCGGCGACCGATCACTTCGCGCATGGCGCTCTCGGAAATTGCCTTGATCGTCCCTTCGGGATTCTCGAGGTTGAAGACGAAGTCCGACGCCTTCAGCGGATTGATGCGCCACTGCACCTCGAAATCGAGGTCGACGATGTTCTCGTCGCCCGTGAGCATCAGGCTTTCCTCAGGCATGTCGCGGCCCCGAGACTGAGACCCGACACCTGCGCGGTAGCCGATCTGAACGCTGTTGACCTGACCGACATTCGGCTTGGTGACCGCGCCGATCGGATAGGGAAAGTTGTAATGCGGCCCCTGACCGGTGGTGTTCGTGTAGCGGCCGAAGATCGTCTCGATACCGACCTGCTGCGGCGCGACCGTGTAGATGCCGGTGGCGAGCCAGATGAACAGCACGATGCCGCCGGCCACGGCCACACCCTTGCCGCCGCCCATGGACCCGCCGGGGATGATCCCGCGCAGACGGTCCTGGCCACGACGGAGGATCTCTTCGAGGTCGGGAGGCGTTTTACCGCCGCCGCCTCCACCGCCGCTACCCCACGGGCCGCCCCCGCCTCCATTGCCGCCGCCGCCACGGCCCCAGGGCCCTCCCCCGTTGCCGCCACCGCCGCCGCTTTGATTGCTCCAAGGCATGCTCGCCGATATCTCCCGCTGAGGCAGTGACGTTCGAGGTCGGCCCGGCGCGTTGCCGCTTCGGGCCGATCCGTCTCACGGTACTGAGTGTCGCCACTCCGTCCTGTCAAGGCTGGCAAGTGGGCATCATGAAGGGGAAAGGCAACAGCGCCGGGCGCTCTTGCACAATGCGTCGCGGCGTAGAGTTACCGGACCCGTTCCATATCAACGAATGCGAAGGCGCATTCATCCCGATCGCCGGACGGGTGTGCGACGCGGGATGTTTCGTGGAAGGTACCTCTGTCGAAGCTGGGGAAGACGGTGTCTCCCTCAGGAGAAATGTCGACTTCCGTCATGTAGATGCGGTCGGCATGCGGTAGCGCCAGGGCATAGATCTCCCCCCCACCGGCCACCATCAGATCCTCCGCATCGCCGGCCGCCGCGATGGCCCCTTCCCAATCGTGCACGACATTGACGTCCGCAATCGAGAGTGACTGATCGCGGGTGAGAACGATGATGCGTCGGCCGGGTAATGGTCGTCCGATGGATTCGTAGGTCTTCCGACCCATCAGAAGCGGCTTGCCCATGGTCAGTGCCTTGAAGCGGCGCAAATCACTGCCGAGTCGCCAGATCAGGCCATTGTCGCGGCCGATGACGCCATTGCGGGCCATGGCGACGACGAGGCTGATCAGGGGGCGGGAGGAGACAGACATCAGACCGCCACCTGCGCACGGATGGCGGGATGCGGCGCGTAGCCTTCGATGGCGATGTCTTCGAACCGAAATTCAAACAGCGAGCGGACTTCCGGATTGAGAACGAGGCTTGGCAGCGGGCGCTGCTCACGAGTCAGCTGTAACCGCGCCTGGTCGAGATGGTTCACGTAGAGATGGGCGTCGCCCAGGGTATGGATGAAATCGCCGGGCCTGAGACCGGTCACCTGCGCGATCATGGCTGTCAGAAGCGCGTAGGACGCGATGTTAAAGGGCACGCCGAGAAACACGTCCGCCGAGCGCTGATAGAGCTGGCACGAGAGCCGCCCGTCGGCGACATAGAATTGGAACAGGCAATGGCAGGGCGCCAGCGCCATCCTGTCGAGGTCGGCCGGGTTCCAGGCCGAAACGATCAGGCGACGGGAATCGGGGTTCCGCCTGATTTCGTCCACGAGCCAGGAAATCTGGTCCACCGCACCGCCGTCGGGCTTAGCCCAGGAACGCCATTGCCGGCCATAGACCGGACCGAGATCGCCGTTGTCGTCGGCCCATTCGTCCCAGATCGTGACGCCGTTGGCCTGGAGCGCCCGCACGTTGGTGTCACCGGTGAGAAACCAGAGCAACTCGTGGATGATCGAGCGCAGATGCAACTGCTTCGTCGTCACAAGCGGGAAGCCCTGCGCCAGGTCGAAGCGCATCTGGTGGCCGAAGACCGAGAGCGTGCCTGTGCCGGTTCGGTCGTCCTTGCGCGTCCCCTCGGAGAGGATGCGTTCGATGAGCTGATGATAGGCGTGCATCGGGATCCCATTCTTGTCTCCTGCGATACCGCGAAGCGGGTCGGGAGGCGAGCGTCAGGCGGGCGCCGGCCACAGCAAGTAGGCGACGACGGCGAGATTGCTCCAGACGTGGAGCAGGATGCATGGCCATAGCCGCCCGGTCCGCCAACGGAGCCAGCCTAGCATCAGGGCCAGGGGGACGAGGGAGACCGGACGGGCGATGCTGCCGACCTGGAGATGAAGCAGCACGAACAGTGCCGAGGTAGCGAGGATGACTCCCCACGGCTTGAGGAAGCGCGATGCCCTATCGAACATGGCCCCGCGCATCAGCAACTCCTCCGCCACGGGAGCCAGGACGATCGTGAAGGCGAGCCAAGCGAATGCGCCCGTCCTGCTGAGCAGGGGCGACAGGCCGACATTGCGTCCGAACGCCATGTGAAAGGCATCCGCGGTCGCGATCACCCACAGAATATGGAGGAAGGGCCAGAACAGGATGATGGCGAGAAGCCTCGAAGGAGCGAGGCCGGGTGCGTCGACCGGACTGAGCGCGAGCTTGGCGCGCCAAGCCTTGCCCGCGGACCAGATCGCCGTACCGATGACGATGGCGACGATCAGGCATTGTCGCAGGATGTCGCTCGCCACCTCCCGTAGGACCATCTGTTGCGGATAGAGCCGGGGTCGGCGGACGTCGCTGGCCAGCGGATCGATACCCTGCAGGATGTCTGCGCCGACTCGAACGATGAGCATCGCGGCGATGGCCGCGACGACCATGATGGACAGCGTTACCAGGACGAGGCCGATGGCATCCCGAAACGCGGTCGCGGCCAGATGGAACGACGAGCGCCTCGACCGCCCGTCGCCTTCATGGCGAGCCATTTCAGCGATTGCCCGCTCCGCGGACATCTCCACGACAGGATCGGGCTTCAAAAGCGACGCCTCTCCCTCTATATTCAATCCGCTCGGTCGAGAGGCCGGGCTAGGCGCCTGACAGACTTCGGTGAAAGCCGATGGACCCAGGCGTTTTCAGCAGAATTCTGGGTACTTGGATACGGTGTCAATTCACCGCCCCCCGTGGCCACCACGGCGGCAACGGCGCGATTGAAACCTGGGCCCGAGTCCGGCAAGCCTTCACGTCAATTCACCGACCCGGTGCGCCACCAGCGCGATATTCCGGCAGGTACCGGGCAAAGCGACAAGCGATGGCAGACGATCTGATCCGTTACGACCTTCTGGTTCAGGATGCCCTTCGCGGCGTCGTGCGCAAGGTATTGACCGACGCGGCCCGCGAAGGCCTCGCGGGGGAACATCATTTCTACGTTTCGTTCCGGACGGAAGCGCCGGGGGTGCGGATGTCCCAGCGGTTGCGGGAGAAATACCCTCAGGACATGACCATCGTCCTCCAGCATCAGTTCTGGGACCTCGGCGTCACCGAACATGCGTTCGAGGTCGGTCTGTCCTTCTCGGGAGTACCCGAGCGTCTGCTCGTACCATTCGATGCTCTGAGCGGGTTTTTCGATCCCTCCGTGCAGTTCGGCCTAAAGTTCGACTTGAACGAGACGGCTGAGGATGACGCTTCGGACGATGCTCCACAGGTCCCGGGCTCGAAGAACGCGCCGCGTGGCGCCGCATCGGAGCCGAGCGAGATCATGCCGAAAGGCAATGCCACCGCGGCGATCGGCGCAAGCGTTCCCAAACTTCTGCCCGCGCAGGGTGCGAGCCAGAACCTCGACAAGACCGAGGATGGCGCGGACGGGAAGCCGGCCCGGCCAGCGGCCAAGAAGCCCGAGGGTGGTGAGGCCGGCGCCGAAGTCGTGAGCCTCGATGCGTTCCGCAAGAAGAACTGAGCCGAAGCGCGCTTCGCTTACCTAATAATGGTGCCGCGGGTCAGGTCAGGCCCGCAGCGCCACTCGCATCCGTAAGCCATGTTCTGGCCGAAGCGTTACGCGCTGCAACGGCGTCACCGGGGCATGATCCGCCGGCAATGTGAAGCGTACGCGACGGATCATATGCGCCAGCACGATGACGGCTTCCTGGAGCGAGAAGCTCTGGCCGATACAGACGCGCGGTCCGGCTCCGAACGGCAGGTACGAAAATCGTTGCACCGCCGCTCTGTTCTCCGGCAGGAAACGTTCAGGCATGAACGTCTCGGGCTCGTCCCATAACGTCCGGTGGCGGTGGAGCACGTAGGGTGCCACCATGATCAGCGATCCCTGCGGGATCTTGATCCGGCCGATCCGATCCTCCGCGATGGCCTGCCGGCTCATGAACGGAACGGGCGGGAACAGCCGCATCGTCTCCTCCATCACCGCCTTGGTGTAGGGGAGTGCGTCGGCATCGAACACATCACCCTGCACCGCATCGACTTCGCGCTCCACGTGAGTTCGGGAATCGTGATCCTGCGACAGACAATAGAGAGCCCAGGTCAGCGCATTCGCCGTCGTCTCATGACCGGCAGCGATGAAGGTGACGATGTTGGCGCGGACTTCGAAGTCGCTGAGACCTTTGCCGGTTTCAGGGTCCTGAGCCTGAAGCAGCAAGGTCAGAAGATCGGAAGGCGCCGTTCCGCCATCGAGTTGCGCGCGCCGGCGCTCGATGAGCGCGTTCACGACCTCCTCGAAGAAGCGGATCGCGGGCCTCGCCCGGAGGCGGCCGATACGCGGCACGAAGGCGGGGACACCGAATACGTCCATCGGGTCCACCGGCCCTACCGATTCGAGGAAGCGCGTGATGGCGCGGCCGAGAGCGTCGGGATCGCTGGAGAGCCCCTCGGTGAAGATGGTTCGTTCGAGGACGTCGAGGGTGACCCGGGTCGTTTCCAGCGCCACGTCGACGGTGGTGCCATCGCGTCGGGCGAGGCGACGGCCGATCTTTGCCCCGGCCTCATTCATGGGAGCGGCAAAACCGAGGACGTGGCGGGCCGAAAAAATCGGCGCGAGGGTGCGCCTCTGCAGTTTCCACTCCTCGCCCTCCGCCGTGAGAAGGCCGTTGCCGAGGCCCGGCGCGAGAACCCGGCGCTGCAGGTCGTCCTTGCGGTAATTGGCGGCGTTCTCGACGAACAGGTAGCGGATCAGGGCAGGGTCACTGACCACGGTCACGCGGCCCATCGCACCCTCTCGCGCCACGACCGGCTCAACGAAATGCTCGTCGAGCCACGTGGTGATCGGATTGGCGCGCACCGCCTTCAGGAAGGCGAACAGCCCCGGCTGTTCGCGAAGCGGGCGGGGAACGGAAGGACGGAAACGCGGTCGGGCATCGGGCTCCATGGTCGCTGCGTCCACGGGCATCGGCATGTATCCTCGTTGGATTCGACGCGGGGGCGGTGCCTGACTCTGGCACGGACCTGTGACGCCTTTGGTAAAAGCACCATCGCGGTTTGGCCCCGCACCGTCTAAGTAGGGCCGCATACTCCGCCATCTAAGAGGCCACGATGTCGCCGCTCGAAAGCCCCACCGAACCGTCCGCCACCCGGACCGAGTCCGACACGTTCGGCCCCATCGAGGTTCCGGCCCATCGCTACTGGGGCGCGCAGACCCAGCGCTCGATCCAGAATTTCAAGATCGGCACCGAGAAGATGCCGGCCCCCCTGGTCCATGCCCTCGGGATGGTGAAGCAGGCCGCCGCCCTGGTGAACCAGGATCTCGGCGCCCTCGACCCGAAGGTGGCCCAGGCCGTCGCCGCCTCCGCCGCCGAGGTGGTGTCCGGTGAGCACGACCAGGAATTCCCCCTCGTGGTCTGGCAGACGGGCTCGGGCACCCAGTCGAACATGAACGCCAACGAGGTCATCGCGAGCCTGGCCAACGAGCTGCTCGGCGGAAAGCGGGGCGGCAAGTCGCCGGTCCATCCCAACGATCACGTCAATCGCGGCCAATCCTCCAACGACGTGTTCCCCACGGCGATGCACATCGCGGTCTCGCGCGAGATCAACGACCGGCTGCTGCCCTCCCTGAAGCACTTGCACGACGCGCTCCAGGCGAAGTCCGAGGCGTTCTCGTCCATCGTCAAGATCGGCCGGACCCACCTGCAGGACGCGACGCCCGTCTCGCTGGGCCAGGAATTCTCGGGCTATGTCGCGCAGGTGGCGTTGGGCACTGAGCGCGTGAAGGCGACGCTTCCGGGTGTGCTGGCTCTCGCACAGGGCGGCACGGCGGTCGGCACCGGCCTCAACGCCCATCCGGAATTCGCGGAGAAGTTTGCGGCCAAGGTCGCCGAGCTGACCGGCCTGCCCTTCACCTCGGCCGCCAACAAGTTCGAGGCGCTGGCCACCCACGATGCCCTCGTCTTCACGCAAGGTGCGCTCTCGGCCCTGGCGGCGGGCCTATTCAAGATCGCCCAGGACATCCGCTTCCTCGGCTCCGGCCCGCGCTCGGGCCTCGGCGAACTCTCCTTGCCGGAGAACGAGCCGGGCTCCTCGATCATGCCGGGCAAGGTCAACCCGACGCAGTGCGAGGCGCTGACCATGGTCTGCGCCCAGGTGATCGGCAACGGCACCACGGTGAGCTTCGCCGGCTCCCAGGGCAATTTCGAGCTCAACGTGTTCAAGCCGGTCATCGCCAATGCGGTGCTGCAATCGATCCGCATCCTCGCCGATGCCGCCGTGAGCTTCGCCGACAATTGCGTCGTCGGCATCAAGGCCAACGAGGACAAGATCGCCGACCTGATGAGCCGCTCGCTCATGCTGGTGACGGCGCTGGCCCCCTCCATCGGCTACGACAAGGCTGCCGAGATCGCCAAGACCGCGCACAAGCGCGGCACCACCCTGAAGGAAGAGGCCCTGCGCCTCGGCTACGTCACGGAGGAGGAGTTCGACCGCGTCGTGCGCCCCGAGACCATGCTGGCACCGAGCGTCGACTGACGGGGAAGCTCATGGCCGAGATCATCAACCTGCGCTCGGTCCGCAAGGGCAAGGCGCGGGCCGAGAAGGAGGCGAAGGCGGAGGACAACCGCATCGCCTTCGGCCGGCCTAAGAAGGCCAAGACCCTGGCCGAGGCCAAGAAGGCCATCGAGTTCTCGCGCCACGAGGGCCACAAGCTCGTGGGACCGGATTCGGACGGGTGACAAGCGCAACGGTTCCCCCTCCCCCCTCTGCGGGGGAGGGTGGCCCTCGCGTGAGCGAGGGTCGAGAGAGGGGAGCGCCATCTCCGGAGAGGTCGCCCCCTCTCCCGCCTGCTCCGCAGGCACCCTCCCCAGCAGAGGGGGGAGGGTTGCGCGCTCGATGACCACCGGCACCACCAAACGCTCAGTCATGATCGCCGGCCACCGGACCAGCGTGTCGTTGGAGACGCCGTTCTGGGAGGCTTTGCGCGAGATCGCCGCCGCCCGCGAACAGTCGGTGCAGGTGCTGATCGGCGAGATCGACGAGGCGCGGGGCGCGCAGAACCTGTCCTCGGCGATCCGGGTGTTCGTGCTGGCTGAAGTGCGCCGGCCGAACTGAGGCCTTGGGCGTTTATGGCCGCCGGATACCGACGAGGCTCGCCGAGGCGGGTGCGCCGAACGTCTGCCGGAAGGCGTTGGCGAAATGGGCCTGATCGGCGAAGGCCGCGTCGTGGGCCGCGACCGTGAAGGTTTCACCCCGAATGACGGCGTGGATTGCCCGCCGCATGCGCAGCCATGACCGATAGCGCCGGAATGGAACTCCGACCTCGCGGGTGAACAGGTGCTGCATCCGCGAGGATGACAGCCCGACGGATGCCGCGAGGCGCGGCGCCGACATGCTGGTGTCCTGGCGGGTGCCGAGATCGGCCATGATCCGGGTGATGCGCCCATCGAGCGTCGGTTCGTTCCGACGCACCGCGAAACCGGCGAGATCGGCGATGGCCTGCCCGGCCCAGACCGTGGCGCGCCGGCATTCGTAGAGCGCACGCAACGGCTCTATCTCACCCCGCATGGCGACGCGTGCGCCGTCGATGTCTTCGCCGGCGGAGATCAGGCCCAGGAGAGCCCGCGCTCCGGCCTCCGGCTCCAGATAGAGGACGCCCAAGGGATCGCCGGCACAATCGAGTTCGTGCCGCATCCCCGCCGGGACGAAGGCCGTGCGGCAGGCGATCCATGGACCGGGCCTGAACCGGATGCGGAAAGGTCCATACAGGCCGGCCAGATAGACCGGCGCACCATGCTGGTGGCTGGCGTTGTAGGCGAGCGGTCCGGCAAAGAAGGTGTGCCCGCCCTCGACGTGCCAAAGGGGGCCGAGCTCTGGGCCAGCACGTTCGTTCAAGTGGTGCCCCCTCCCCACGCGCTAGGCCGGTGATCCCCGCCTCGCGGCCCGCCGGCGCGGCGGGGTCAGCCGGAGATCCTGCGACGATGATCACGTTGAGCCGACGCCTTGTCACGGGCGCACTCGCGGGCCTCGCTCTTTCCGGCGCGAGGCCGGCCCTGGCCGGGGCGGCTGCCCTCGCCGAGGCACCTTCATCGCGACGCATCCGGCTCGGCGCCTTCACCATCACCACCTTGCTCGATGCGGACGAGACCATCGACGGGCCGTGGCCGATCGTCGGTGAGGACCGGCCGAGAGAGGAGGTGCAAGCGCTGATGCGGGAGAACTGGCTTCCGCCGGACCGGTTCACGCCGGGCTTCACCCCGACGCTGATCGAGACCGGCACACAGCGCATCCTCTTCGATGCCGGAAACGGCGAGGTCGGCTTCATCCCCAGGCCAGCGGGAGGGCGGCTGGGTCAGGCGCTACGGCGCGCCGGAATCGCGCCGGAGACGATCGACCTCGTGGTGATCACGCATTGCCATACCGACCATATCGGCGGCCTCCTGGAGGGCGGCATTCCGCAATTTCCCAACGCGGCCTACGTCGTGGGAGAGGCGGAATACCGCTTCTGGACGGCGGAGGAGCGCCTGTCGGCGCCGGCGGACAGCAACACCTACCGGTCGGCCGCAGTGGTGCGCAGCCACCTCGTCCCGCTGCGCGACCGCATCCGCTTCGTCAAACCGGGCGACACGGTCGCGCCCGGCATCGACGTGGTGGCGGCGTTCGGGCACACACCGGGGCACCTTGCCTTCCATTGCGAGAGCGAGGGGCAACGGATGCTCGTGTGGGGCGATTGCGCCCATCACGAGATGGCGTCCCTGAGCCACCCTGAATGGCACGCCTTGTTCGATCTCGACAAGGATCAGGGCATCGCGACCCGTCGGGCGATCTACGCGATGGCCGCCACCCAGAGGCTGCTGGTCGCGGGCTATCACACGGCGTTCCCGTCGCTCGGCCATGTTGAACCGCGAGGGACAGGCTATCGCTGGATTCCGGTGACCGGATCCGGAACCCCCTGACCCCCTTTTCCCGTCCGCTGTCCATCCGAGCCATCGACAGGAAATGCGCAGGTCTTGGGGAAATGGTCAGGTCTTGGCGCCGCTTCGGGATTACTCCGCCGCCTCCAGCACCCGCGTCCCGCCCAATCCCTCGAGCACCGCCGGCTTCGGCCCGCCCGTCGCCCAGTCCAGCAGTTCCACCGTGTGCACGATGGGGATGCTCGTGCCGTTCCCGATCTGCGTGGCGCAGCCGATATTGCCGGTGGCGATGAGATCGGGGCGCATGCGCTCGATATTCGCCACCTTCCGGTCGCGGAGCCGCCCGGCAATCTCCGGCTGCAGAATATTGTAGGTGCCGGCCGAGCCGCAGCAGATATGGCCCTCGGGCACGTCCTTCACGGTGAAGCCGGCCTTCTTGAGCAGGTTCTTCGGCTCGGTGCGGATGCCCTGGCCATGCTGCATCGAGCAGGCGGAATGGTAGGCAACTACGAGGTCGCTCTCGAACAGCGGTGGCATCAGGCCGAGGTTGGCGACGTATTCGGTGACGTCCTTGGCAACGGCCGAGACCCGCGCCGCCTTGTCCGCATAGGCCGGGTCGTCGCGGAACATGAAGCCGTAATCCTTGATCGTCGTGCCGCAGCCCGAGGCCGTGACGATGATCGCGTCGAGGCCGTCGCCGTCCATCTCGGCGATCCAGGCATCGATGGTGCGCTTGGCCTGGGCATGGGAGGTCTCGGACTTGCCCATATGGTGGGTGAGCGCGCCGCAGCACCCCTCCCCCTTCGCCTGGACCACCTCGACGCCGTGGCGGGTGAGAAGCCGGACCGCCGCCTCGTTGAAATCCGGCCGCAACACGCTCTGGGCGCAGCCGCGCAGGAGTGCGACCCGGCCGGCGCGGGCGGGTGCGGCCTCGCCCTGGAGCAGGGCGCTGGCTTCCCGGGCGCTATTGTCGGCGGGGAAGGTCCCGGGACGGTCGTTGACGGTGCGGTTGGGCAGGAGCGCGGGGGCGAGGTCGAGCATCGCCGCGAGGCGGTTGCCGACACGGGGCAACTGGGCGACGAGGGGCCGGAACGGCGAGCCGATCTTGGCGGCGAGAAGCGCGAGGCGGAAGCGGTTCGGATAGGGCAGCACGAAGGCCAGCACGCTGCGCAGGAGCCTGTCGCTCAACGGCCGGCGATAGGTCTCCTCGATATGCGTGCGGGCGTGATCCACGAGGTGCATGTAATGCACACCGGACGGACAGGTCGTCATGCAGGACAGGCAGGACAGGCAGCGGTCGACATGCTTGACCACTTCGGGCGTCGCCGGCTTGCCGCCCTCCAGCATGTCCTTGATGAGGTAGATGCGGCCGCGCGGGGAATCGAGTTCGTCGCCGAGGAGGAGATAGGTCGGGCAGGTGGCGGTGCAGAACCCGCAATGCACGCAAGTACGCAGGATCTTTTCCGAAGCGGCCATCGCCGGGTCGGCAAGCTGCGTCAGGCTAAAATTGGTCTGCACGGCGTTTCCTCAGGGTCCCGATATCGTTTTCTTGCTGGGTGGTCTGTCGCCGCCCGGCGCTGTTTCAAGCAGCTTAGAGAAAATTTCGGCGGAAGCCGAGCCTTGGAACGGCTCTAAACCTCCGCACACCCGGCGGGGATAGCGCGAAAGCCATTCAGGATCATGAGGCCGCTGCGGGTGAGATTGTCGCGGTCAACGTTTGGGCCGGATGCTGAAAGCTTGGTTCTGGCATCGGGCGAGAACCGGATCGCTGGGGCGGGAACCGTACGGGGGTCAGATGCCAGCATACATCCGGCCGGGATTGAAAACCCCCTTCGGATCGTGCGCCGCCTTGATCCCGGCCGTCATACGAAGCAGCGGATCTGACAGAGGCTCGAAGACGGCGGTCGCCGCGCGGACTGAATCCGGCGCCCGCACCAGGGTGGCGTGCCCGCCGGTGGTGCGGAGTACGTCGCGGATGGTCTCGGCGCCGGCATCGCCCTCCGCCGACGTGGCCAGCCAGACGAGGCCGCCGCCCCAATCGTAGAACCAACGCGCCTGACGCTGCGCCGCGATGGCGGCCGTGACCGCAGGACCCTGCATCGGTGCGGTGGAAATTCGCCAGACGGCGGATGCGCGCGGTTCCGTCAGTGGGATGACATCGCGGATCGCAGCCCACAGAACGGCTCCGATCTCGCCCTCGATGATCTCCGGCTCTCCGAACCGCCTGAGGAGCTTGCGCAATTCGCTGAGGCGGTAATCGAGGGATTCCGAGAAACCCTCAAGGCGCATCAGAGTGCGCGGGCTCGGCCCGTCGAGGCCGCTCGGCAGGTGAGCCGCACCCGTGAGTTCGAACGGTGATCCGAGGGCGGCACTGAGAGCGGCCACCGCCGTTGCATCATTGAGGCCGGAGAAGGCCAAGGTCGTCACCCGTTCCTGGACGGGAAGCACCTTGAATGTCACTTCGGTGAGCAGGCCGAGGGTGCCCCACGAGCCCGCCATGAGCTTGACGAGGTCGAGGCCGGTGACGTTCTTCATCACCCGGCCGCCGGACTTGATGGCCTCCCCGCGCCCGTTGACGAAACGGACGCCGATGAGGCTGTCGCGGGCCGCCCCCGCATTGATCCGGCGCGGTCCCGCATTGTTGGTCGCTGCCACGGCACCAAAGGTCGGCTCCCCGGCCGAGCCCATCAGGATGCGATGGTCCATCGGCTCGAAGGGCAGCATCTGGCCGCGTTCCGCCAGCAAGGCCTGAACCTGCGCGAGGGGAGTTCCGGCCCGGGCGGCGACCACCATCTCGGCCGGCTCGTAGAGGGTGATCCCAGTCAGACGAAGGGAAGAGAGGGTGGCTTCGTCCTGGGCGGGGCGGCCGATCGCGGCCTTGGTTCCCCCGCCGACGAGCCGCATCGACTCTGACCGGCCGGCGGCGGCGGCGACGATGGCTTGTGCCTCGCCCTCGTCCTGAGGCTCGTATGACCGCATCGTTTCCTGCCCGCTGCGATGCTCGACGGCATCTTCAGACGACCATATGCGGGAAGGGACGCCCCGCTTTCAAGCGGTGCGTTCTGTCTCACGCCGCCGGGGTGACGGCGCGCTGCCGCAGATAGGTCGTCACGAGGCCGCGTAATCCGGCGATGTCAAACACCGCAACGAGCAGGGCATAGACCAGCACACCGAGAGGTAGGCAGATGGCGAGTGCCATGGTCGGATCCATGTGCCTGAACGGTGCCAGGCAGGCCATCATCGCCAGGGTAGCGGTACAGGCGGCGAAGATCTCCCACCAGTCGATCCGCAGGCGCTCCGGACCCGCGAGGGCCCGGACTGCGAGCCAGAGCGTCGAGGCGACGAGGCCGGCGCTCTGCGCCATGGCGATGCCGGGCGCCCCGAAATGCGAGGGCAGGACGACCAGGCAGATGGCATTCACGGCAAGGCCGACAAGGGCGGCGGCGATGACTGGCACCGTCTTGCGCCGGATCTGGAAGATCGGGTTGAGCCCGAAATTGAGCAATGTGCCGCAGAGCAGGCCGGGGATAAGGATCAGCGCATAGAGGGCGAAGGGGCCGCGATAAGCCTCCGGCACGACGAGCCCTTGGAGTGCTGGAAGCACAGCCCAGAGTCCGCCGGCGCAAGGCACCATGAGCGCCACCACGATGGCCGCATTTCGGCCGATCTGGGCCTCAGCCGCCACATGGCCCTCGTGCTCGTCCACCCGCACGGCGAGCTGGAACAGGATAAGGTCCAAGGCCGTGCCGATCATGCTGAGGCTGCGCGAGGCGACATCCGCCGCAAGGGTGAAATAACCGGCCTCCGCCAAGCCGAACGACATGGCGATGGCGCTACGGTTGAGGAACGGCGTGATCTGGTAGATCGCGTTCGCCACGATCAGCGGAAGCCCGTAGGCGCGAAACAGCCGCCAAGTCTCCCCCATCCGAACACGGACGATCGGCACGGGTGGATCGAGCAGCGGCTTGCGCAGCACCACGACGGGTAGAAACTGGCTGAGCCCGCAAGCGACCAGCACCCAGAGCGGCTGCGGAAATAGCCAGGCTGCGCCCGCCATGAGCAGGAACGACAGGCCGTTCTTGATGAGGGTGAGCTTGAGATAGAGGCCGCCGTCGAATCGTGCCCGAGTGAGGGCTGCGTGATAATCGAACAGGCCGATGCCGAAGGCGGCGAGGCCAGCCCCAGCCGCGATGGCGAAACGGCCCTCCGTGTTCATTTCCACAGTCGCGCCGACGACGGCGCAGAGAGTCGATGCGAGCAGAAGGAGGACGGCCAGGATGGCGTAGGCCCGGTCCAGCCCATGGCGGATCCAAGGTTCCTCGCGCCGGACGCGGTTGGAATAGAACCGTGTCGCCGACAGCCGCAGCCACTCGAAGACCAGGGTGTTGAGCACCACGGCACCCGTGGTGGCGAGGCCGAACAGGCCGAAATCCGCCGGTCCCATGAGCTTGGCCAGAAGGAGGCCGAGGCCGAAATTGAGCCCGGCATTCAGGATGAAGGCGAAGATTACGGCCATGCGGTCGACTCTGGTCGCCGGATTGCCGGCGATGCTCCCAATCCTTGTGCGCCGGGCCGAAAAGATTTCCCTAAACCCCGAAAACGCTCGATCGAACGCGCGTCAGAACCAGCCGCGCAGCTTGAAGAAGACGATGGGGATGATCGCGCTGATGACGATCAGCGACAGACCATAGGGATAGCCATAGGCCCAGTCGAGTTCCGGCATGTGCTTGAAGTTCATGCCGTACATCGACGCGATCAGGGTCGGCGGCACGCCCACTACCGAGACGACGGTGAGCACGCGAAACGTGTTGTTCTGCTCGATGTTGATGAGGCCGAGAGTGGCGTCGAGCAGGAACTGGACGTTTTCGGACAAGCGGATCTCGAACTCGTCGAGGGAGGCGATGTCCCGGCGCAGGGTCTCGAAGCGCGGCATCTCCGTGGCGCCGAGGAGGTGCTCGCACTCGCCGGCGACGAACGGGAGGATGCGCTCGAGACCGAGCAGGCTCGAGCGGATCTTGCCGAGCGCCTTGCCCCGCCGACCGACGCTGCGGAGGATTCGGCGCAGCGCGAGGTCGCGGCGGCGCGGGGTCTTGCCGGAATCGCCGGCGACGCCCCCTGCCCTCACGTCGAAGTCGAAGATCCGGGTCGAGAGCGCGTCGAGATCGGCGCCCATCTCCTCCAGGGCGTCGGCGAGGCTGTCCACCAGCTCCTCCACCAGGAGCAGGAAGATCTCGGTGCCGGTCTGGCAAGCGCCGTCACCGTCGCCGATGCGCTTCTTGACCTCCTCGAAGGCGCGCAGCTCATTGAACCTGACGGTGATGAGCCGGTCCCGGGTCAGTACGAAGCCGAGCGGGGTCAGCTGCGAATCCACCTTGTCGAAGGTGATCATCGGTGTGGAGAGCGAAAGACCGTTCTTGAGCCGGCGCAGGCGGCTCGAATTCTCGACCTCGCTCAGGGCTTTTCGCGAGGGGACGCGCAGGCCGGTGGCGGCCTCGATATGCTCCGCTTCCTCGGCACTCGGATCGTTGAGGTCGATCCAGATCGCATGGCTCGGCACGCCGCCGCCATTGGCTGCGCCGGAATGCTCGACCGCGCCTTGCGGTCCCTGAAGGCTGATCATGGGGTGATTGTCATCCGTCTGTCAGCGACCGGAGAGCAGAACATGCTGCGCAAACGCGGCATGACGCGTCGTCCGCGTCTTGACTCGCAAGGAGCTTGAGCCTACCTCCGCCCTTGCTTTGGCACTCTTCGCTCGGGAGTGCTAACAGCCTGGGTTGGGCGAGCCCTTCGGCCGCATCAACGCCATCCATGAATTTGAAGCAAGAGGGCAGCTCATGAAGTTCCGTCCGCTGCACGACCGTGTCGTCGTCCGCCGTATCGAAGGCGAAGAGAAGACCAAGGGGGGCATCATCATCCCCGATACCGCCAAGGAGAAGCCGCAAGAGGGCGAGATCGTCGCCGTCGGCCCTGGCGCCCGTGACGAGGCCGGCCGCGTGAACCCGCTCGACGTCAAGGCCGGTGACCGCGTCCTGTTCGGCAAGTGGTCCGGCACCGAAGTCAAGATCGACGGTCAGGACCTCCTGATCATGAAGGAATCCGACATCATGGGCGTCGTCGCCTAAAGCGACCCGGCCCTCTTCCTTCTTCCATCCGAGCCTTTCGAGCGCGCCCTTCGGTGAGCGCCTCAAGGCTCTCAACTTGATGAGGATCTATACATGGCAGCGAAAGAAGTACGCTTCGGCTCAGATGCCCGCGAGAAGATGCTCCGCGGCGTCGACATCCTCGCCGATGCCGTCAAGGTGACCCTCGGCCCCAAGGGCCGTAACGTCGTCATCGAGAAGTCCTTCGGCGCTCCGCGCATCACCAAGGACGGCGTCACCGTCGCCAAGGAGATCGAGCTCGCCGACAAGTTCGAGAACATGGGCGCCCAGATGGTGCGCGAAGTGGCCTCGAAGACCAACGACATCGCTGGCGACGGCACCACCACCGCCACCGTCCTGGCCCAGGCCATCGTCCGTGAAGGCGCCAAGTACGTGGCCGCCGGCATGAACCCGATGGACCTGAAGCGCGGCATCGACCTCGCCACCACCGCCGCCGTGAAGGACATCACGAGCCGCGCCAAGAAGGTCGCCTCGTCCGAGGAAGTCGCCCAGGTCGGCACCATCTCGGCCAATGGCGACAAGGAAATCGGCGAGATGATCGCCCACGCCATGCAGAAGGTCGGCAACGAGGGTGTCATCACCGTCGAGGAAGCCAAGACCGCCGAGACCGAGCTCGACGTCGTCGAGGGCATGCAGTTCGACCGCGGCTACCTCTCCCCGTACTTCATTACGAACGCGGAGAAGATGGTTGCCGAGCTCGAGGACCCCTACATCCTCATCCACGAGAAGAAGCTCTCGTCGCTCCAGGCGATGCTGCCGGTTCTCGAGGCCGTGGTGCAGACCGGCAAGCCGCTCGTCATCATCGCCGAGGACATCGAGGGTGAGGCTCTCGCCACGCTCGTCGTGAACAAGCTGCGCGGTGGCCTCAAGGTCGCTGCCGTCAAGGCTCCGGGCTTCGGCGATCGCCGCAAGGCCATGCTCGAGGACATCGCGATCCTGACCCAGGGGCAGATGATCGCCGAGGACCTCGGCATCAAGCTCGAGAACGTTACCCTCCCGATGCTCGGCCGCGCCAAGCGCATCCGCATCGAGAAGGAGACCACCACGATTATCGACGGTCTCGGCGAGAAGGCGGACATCGAAGCCCGCGTCGGCCAGATCAAGGCGCAGATCGAGGAGACCACCTCGGACTACGACCGTGAGAAGCTCCAGGAGCGCCTGGCCAAGCTCGCCGGCGGCGTCGCGGTCATCCGCGTCGGCGGCGCGACCGAGGTCGAGGTCAAGGAGAAGAAGGACCGCGTCGACGACGCGCTCAACGCCACCCGCGCTGCGGTGGAAGAAGGCATCGTCCCCGGCGGCGGCACCGCCCTCCTCCGTGCCCGTGAGGCCGTCCGCGCTCTCCAGAGCGACAACCCGGACGTCCAGGCCGGCATCAAGATCGTGCTGAAGGCCCTCGAGGCCCCGATCCGCCAGATCGCCGCCAACTCGGGCGTCGAAGGCTCGATCGTGGTCGGCAAGATCACCGACAACAGCTCTTCGATCACCTACGGCTTCAACGCCCAGACCGAAGAGTATGTCGACATGATCCAGGCCGGCATCGTCGACCCGGCCAAGGTCGTGCGCACCGCCCTGCAGGACGCCTCCTCGATCGCCGGTCTCCTCGTCACCACCGAGGCCATGATCGCCGATGCTCCGAAGAAGGACAGCGGCGCTCCCCAGATGCCGGGCGGCGGCGGCATGGGCGGCATGGACTTCTAAAAAAGTCCCTATCGTCACGTGGAATGGATGCTCTCGCGGTTACCGCCGCGAGAGCGGAGAGGGTCGTCGCAAGACGACCCTCTTTTCGTTACGGATGATCGGACAAGACCGGGCGCTGGGCGGTTAAATGTCGTCGCGCGGACGGATTTGGCCGACTTGAATCCGTGAAACCTTCGCCCGAGATTTCAGCCCGTCACGGCAGAGAGCCGGCGAGACTTCAGTATCGGCGGTGTTTACCCTGCGCGGCGATTGCACCGGACGTAAGAGGCGTCGCCCTTTGCACTCGACCATGTGAGACGGTCGCCCTCGACGATCAGCTTCACTTGGGATGTCCAGCGCCGGCCGCCATCGCTGCAGGATGCCGCCACGCTCCAACTCGCGCCCATGCGCCGTCCGTCGCGGAAGGTACAGACGGTATTTCCCGCCCGCGCGCCATTCTCGGTGATCCGCGCCGGTATGTATCCACGGCGCCGCGCGCCGCGGCGGCATGCCACCTCGTTCGGCCCCCAGACGCCGACATAAGCCGCCGCCTCGATCGGTGGAGAAGCGGTAGCGGGGGCATCGGCGCGTGGCGTCACTTCCGTATCCTGCTTGAGCGCGACCGGCCGGATGCCCGGCTGGGCAGGGGATGCAGCGAGCCTGTCCCGGGCAGGCACTCCAGCGTGAGCAGAGCCAAGCCCCACATCCGACCAGGGCGCATTGGCACGGGGCAAGCGTGAGGATGCCGCCGTGTTCTCGAACGGACCCGGCTCGTTCAAGGCAGCCTGTGCCGTGCCGGTCTCAGGGCGGACAGGGGTATCGTTAGTCAACAGAACTGTGCTGTAGCCGAGGAGAACGCCCCAGCCCATGGCGAGGGATACTGGGAGTATCAAGGCACGGCGCGACCCTCCCGACGGTCCGGTCACCGTCACTGACGGCGTGCCGTCCTCGTTTCTCATATCCTCGCTTTCGATGCCGGCGGCCATCGTTGTCTCCCGTCAAGCCCGACCCTGAGGCCGAGCCAATCACGTGCGCGCCAATTTCTCGGCGGCACCCACCACCTCACTATTCCGCGACATTCGATCCCCCACCCCGTCCGACATGCAGGCCGTTATCATTCTCAAGGTCGGCTCTCGTCAGGACAGGTGTGTGATTATTCTGTCTCGGTGCGTTTGATAGCGGTGGATAGACTCCGGGAATAGGGCGAGCGAACGGCAAGGCCTTCCCGTCGCTTGCCAAAACTGCCATGCTCAAGCTTGTGAGAAACATACCAGCGCGCAGATCCATCGTGACGAGACGCCTCGCCATCGCCGTCTGCGTTGTCATCGCCAACTCGGCCGGCGCTCAGACGCCTCCCCCCACTCCGCGGATGTCCTGCGCGGACGCGATGGCGCTCGTGAAGCGCGACGGATCGGCGGTCCTGTCCTGGTCCGTGGGCAAGGCGGATAGGTCCGGCAGGGGGGAGCAGCCGGTAAAGACGGAACGCTTCGTCAGCGATCGCAGCCTTTGCGGCCTGACGGAAATCGCCGAGCTGCGTTTCGTCCCGACCCGCGATAATATGGAATGCCCCGTGGGGTACCGCTGTCGCGAGCCCGATTACGGCGACTGGGATTGGCCCTGATCCGATCTGACGCATCCGGCGGGTGAAGCCCTCGCCACGATCTCGCCACGACCGGCCGTCACTGCCGCCGTCACGACCGGGTGCTAATCCGGCGGGCGAAGACCCATTCGCACATTTGAATTTACCGAGTTGAGGAGACGCGCGTGGCCGTACTCAGGACAGGCCTCGGCCTGCAGGCCGCCATAACGGCGCTCTTTGCCCTCGTTCTTCTGATCCTGCCGGGCACCTCGACACCGCTCTACGTCAGCCTCAGCGGCTTCGCGATGGTGGTGATCCTTTTTGCCTCCGCCAAGCTCTCAGATTATCTCAAGGTATTCGTTTCCGTCTACGGTATCGGGTATTTGTTCCTAGCCGGTGCCAAGCAACTGGCAGCATCCGGTTTTCTGCCGGAGACGCTGGCGGCACTGCTGCCGCCTGCCTTCGCGGCCACGGGCGCGGTGGTCTTCGCAGGCATCGTGTTCGGAATTTCCCATCTCGAACCCATCCGCGCGATCACCCGCATCGCCGATCCGTTCTTCGCCGCACGCGAGGAGCCGAACCGGGAAATCCGACCGTTCCGTTTCTTCGGCGGTACCGAAGGCCGCGTCGCACGGCGCCTCGTTGCGCTTTCGATCTTCATCACCTTTGCGCAGGTTGCGCTACAACTGCGCCTGAACTTCTGGTACCGCGACCTCTTCAACGCGCTGCAAGAGTATAACGCCGACGCATTCTGGTATCAGCTCGTCTGGATCTTCGTGCCTCTTGCGACGATCTGGGTCATCATCGGCATGTTCGACACTTTCGTCGATGCTTCGCTACACATCCGCTGGCGCACTTGGCTCGCACGCAGCCTCTACAGCCGCTGGCTCGGTGGGGGCACGCATTACCGCATACCCTTCACCGACGAACCGGCCGACAACCCGGATCAGCGCATCCAGAGCGACGTCAACCTCTTCATCCAGCAGACGACGAGCCTGTCAATCCGGCTCCTGTCCCAGGCCGCTACCCTGGTTTCCTTCATGGTTATCCTTTGGGGGCTGTCGCGGGATTTCGTTCTTCCCTTTACCGACATGGTAGTGCCCGGCTTCCTGGTGTGGCTGGTCATCGTCTACGCGGTGGTTGGAACTTGGCTGACCCATCTCATCGGCCGTCCACTCATCGGCCTCGACTTCCGGCAGGAGAAGGTGGAGGCCGATTTTCGCTTCTCACTCGCGCGGACCAGGATCTATTCCGAGCAGATTGCCCTGCTGCGCGGTGAGCGGTCGGAGACCTTGCGACTGCGCGAGCTGTTCCGGGAGATCATCGAGAACTACCTCGCCATCATCTACCGGCGGATTAAGATCGGCAGCTTCACCCTGTCCTACAACCAGATCAGCGTGGTGTTTCCCTACATCCTCGCCGCTCCATCCTACTTCCTTAAGAAAATTACCCTCGGCCAGTTCCAGCAGACGGCGAACGCCTTCAGCAGCGTCCAGGGTTCCCTGTCCTTCTTCATCGATTCCTACACTACCATCGCGTCGTACCGCGCCAATACCAACCGCCTGACGTCGTTCAAGCGGGCGATGACGAAGGCGGAGGCCCTGTCCGGTGCCGGATACGGCTTGGTGCAGGGCAGTGGACCGGGCCCGGCCGTGACGGCGTCCGGCATGACCCTGGCGCTGCCCGATGGTCGCGAGATTGTCTCCGCCAAGTCGTTTACCCTCACCAAGGGTGCCGCCACTCTCGTCACCGGCCCGTCTGGATCGGGCAAGTCGACCCTGTTCCGGGCAATCGCCGGGATCTGGCCGTTCGGCAAGGGCCGGATCGACGTGCCCGAAGGTCAGTCAGCGCTGGTGCTGCCGCAGCGGCCGTATATTCCACTCGGAACCCTGCGTGGCGCGGTGGTCTATCCCAGCACCACCGACCAGTTCTCCGACGAGGCGATCCGCGAAGCCTTGATTGCCGCGCAACTGCCGCAGCTCGCCGACCGTCTCGACGAGATCGATGCCTGGGACCAGCGACTGTCCGGCGGTGAACAGCAGCGTTTGGCCATCGCCCGCGCCGTGCTGGCGAAGCCCGCGTGGCTTTTCCTCGACGAATCCACTGCCGCCCTCGACGAGCCGAGCGAAGCCGGCATCTACCGCATGCTGCGCGAGCGATTGCCGGGGACGACCATCGTTTCCATCGGCCATCGCTCGACGCTGCACGCCCTTCACGACACGCGCATCGACATGAAACCGGGCCAGGACGGCCGCTTCATCCCGACAGAAATGCCTGAAGCTGCGCTCGCCAAATAGGGGGGTGACGTCAGCGCAAAAACGTCACGGCGAGCGGTGCGAGGATCGCCGTGATGAAAGCGTTGAGACCGAGTGCGATTCCCGCGAAAGCACCCGCCACCTCGTTCACCTGAAACGCCCGTGCGGTACCGACACCGTGCGCGGCGAGACCGGCGGCGAAGCCCCGTGCCCGCATGTCCTGAATGCGGAGCAGATTCATGAGCGGCGTCACCAGGATTCCACCGGTCATACCGGTCAACATCACCAGCACGGCTGCGAGGGTCGGATCGCCGCCGAGATTCTGAGCAATGCCCATCGCGACACCGGTCGTCACCGATTTCGGGACGAGGGCGATGATGACGTCGTGCGGGATGCCGAAGGCCGTGCCCAACGTCATGGCCGAGATGAGAGCCACGACGGAGCCCACGAGGAGAGCTGCCAGCATTGGCGCCAGCGAGCGGAGCACCGTGGCGCGGTATTCGTAGAGCGGGATCGCCAGGGCCACGGTGGCGGGCCCGAGCAGGAAGTGGACGAATTGGGCACCGTCGAAATAAGTCGCGTAGGGCGTTCCCGTCAGCTTAAGCACGCCAGCCATCAGGATGATGGCGACGACTACGGGATTCGCCAGGGGATGCCTGTTCGTTGCCGTGGCGATGCGGTCGGCCACCGCATAGACCAGCAGAGTCACGGTCAGCCACAGCAGGGGCGTGCGCGAGAGATAGACCCAGAGCGCGAAATCGCCGGTCATGGCTTCCTCACCGGGGCGACCCAACGCTTGACGGCGACGAAGGTGAGCGCCGTCGCTGTGAGGGTCGCCAATGTCGAGACGACAACGACGCAGGCCAGCGCCAGGCCATGAGCTTCGAGCACGTCGAGCCGTCCGACGATACCGGCGCCGGCCGGGATGAACATCAGCGACAGATGGGCGAGCAGCCCTTTGCCGGAACGCTCGAGGGTGCCGTCCACGAGGGGCGCAGCGAGGACGCGTGAGGCAATGCCGGACCAGCGGTCGCGCAGAACCATGAACAAGAGAAGCAGTGCCATCCCGATGACCGGACCCGGGACTGAGAGGGCCGTGGCACGTGCGAGCACCTCTCCGACGAGTTGGGCCAGGAGGATCAAGGTGAAGCTGACGATCATCGCGCCGCGATTCTTTCTTCCGGCCTGGTCCGGCCCGGCGAAGCCGAGGATCGTCTGCCGAGCTGCCGCTAGGAGACCGCCCCCGATTCCGCGCCGGCCCTGGCGAGACGGATCGCCGTGTCATCGAACCGGAGCAGGCGACCGAGCCGCCAGACCAACGCCTCTTCGAACTCATGAACCGTGCCATCGGCGCCGGCCACCGACCATGCCATGGAGAGCAGCCGCGCGCGCTCCGTCTCGCCGAACTCGTGGCCCATCATTTCCACGAGCAGCGCCATGTCGCGGGTCTGGGCATCGACACCGGCTGCACGAGCGATCAGCGCTTCGGCCTCTTCTCGGTTGCCGGCATAGCGTCCCTCGACCAAGCGGCAGAGCCGCTCCGACTCGGCCCCGTCGAGAACGCCATCCACCCGCGCCACATGGACGAGAAGGGCAATCGCCGCCAAGCGCTCATCTACAGCTTCCGAATCGTCCGGGCTCGCGGACAGGCCGAACGCGTCGGCAGCATAGGCACGCAAGCGGGCAATGAGGGACATAGCTTTTCCTGAAACGTGCCGCGAGCCTTCGAAGCCGCATCGCTCCGCGTCAAGGCAGCATGGCGCATCGCGGGACCGTGATGCACCGTCCGTGGCACAGTTGCATCACGAAGACGACGCGGGCCGCCTTGCCATCGGTCGAGCGTGCGGATATGAAGCCGCAACGATCCGAAGCGGCACCAGCCGTCGCACTACGGATCTCGCCGCAATAGCTCAGCTGGTAGAGCACCTCATTCGTAATGAGGGGGTCGGGGGTTCGAATCCCTCTTGCGGCACCAGCAATTTCAAGGGCTTAGCTGAGAATTTTATAGGTGCTGCACCCCAGCTTTACGTTTTGGGGTGCGGTGGGGGGTGCGATTCTCTAGCGTTGGCCGCGAAGCCTTTTTTAGGGCACAAACACTCATTGCGTCGTCCTAGAATGGACCGAAGCTGGCGAAGCGCCGCTTGAAACGGTCCGTAGGATTCGCTCAGAGACTCACTGGCGGCATTCATGAAGCTTCCGGCTGTCAATAGCCCACAACGCCTCTCGGCCGCCCTGAGTTATCCTAGAAGCTTTTCTCCGTTTCGGTCCCACTCACTCAGTGAGTGCGGCGCAGCTTCCGTTCCTCGAAAGCTTCCTTCGCGGCCTTGCGAGCCTGATAGCCTTCATCCTCTCGCGCCAACCGCAATGCTTTGACCTACTCTACGGCTTCGGCTCTTGCCGCGTCTACGGCCCAGCGCGCCATCGATGCCGCTGCCATCGCTTCGGCAGCCTACCTCATGATGATTTCCCGCATCGTCGCTGGCTGAGCGTCAGGGTTGGCCTTCGCCTTGGCTTTCCAGGCGGCGACCAGCGCGGCTGTGCCCTCCGCCTCGCTGACGCTCGTGCTGGGATCGGCATACCTTCGCATGGCGCCGGTCAGTAGGCCCGTCGCTTGCCGCGCTTCGGCCTCAAGGTCGCTCAGACTGCTCATCTCCCATTCCATCTGCAGCGCGGTTCATGAACTCCGGCCTCCGCTTTGATGCGGGCGGCAAGTTCGGAGTTTGTGTTGGTGATGGTCGCTTGCGCCGTTCGGTTGATCCGGCGGGGAGCTATGAGTTGCCCTGCTCAGCAACGGTCGCTGCTTACCCACGGCTTGCGCATCCCGGTCGGCCTGTAGACCGGCTCGGAACGCCATCATGCCACGAGCCAGAGGGGTAGGGGCAGGTCGCTTCACGTCAAACCCGCTCCACCAAATGCCGGGACCAAACATCTAGTGCGATAGCGTGAGTGGCGAGGTCGAGATCTACCGCTCTGCCGTCCAGTACCCGGAACGCGCGGTGTTCGCCGTCAAACGGGACCTTGCTGCCCGATCTGTGATCGAGTCGAACGCTGCCGAAGACTTTCACAGTTGCGGCTGTGGCAGCTTCCGGCTGAAGGACATAGCCCTTCGACTTCGCGGCCGAGATCATCAGGGCGCGGGCTGAATTCTGATCCATGATCAGGCCTTCGGCCGGGAATCAAGAGGGAGCCGAACGCGGCGACGCGCTACAGCTTCTGGGATTGCAACGCCCTCGAATTCGAGGCGCTGGGCGATGAGTTCTCGAACCATCTCCGACTTGGTGACGCCGCTGCGGGGGCAAGCGTTCTTGAAAAGGCTTCGGACGTAAGAAGGTCATACAATCGCGCTGACGGGGCAAGCGGGTTGCAGGTGGCCGCACCTCGGGATTGATGGCGGCCGGCGGGAAGGTCGGCAGATCGTCGATACGTGTCGGGACCAACTCCGGGAACAGGGGAGCTGAGGTGGGTGGCCTGACCTTGCGATCGACACCGAGGCCATTGGCGACCTCGAACGCCTTGATCGCCTCTGTGGTCGTCTTGCCCTTCTTCCCGTCGATAGGGCCAGAGCCAAAACCGCGCGCAGATAGAACACGCTGAATTGCAGCGACGTCCATGGTGATACTCACGATGTCAGGGCTTGCGCGGCGACCGGCCGGCTCGCGGTCAACGAGCTTCTTGTCGTTCTTCTCGGCCTCCTGTTTGCGCTGGAGGCCCAGGAAGTTCTCCTTGCGCCCGATCGCCTCCGGCAGCGGTAGGTTCGTTGGGTCAAGCGGCCCGATGTCCTCGACTTCGTCGTCGTCTGGAAGTCCCGCTGGCCGTGCAAGTGTCTAGGGTTCCCAGCGGGGCTTAAGGGTGCTTAGGCGAGCCATGGTTACGCCTCAGCGTGATGCTGGTTGCGGCGCTCGGATTCGAACCGCTGACCTCCAGGTTATGAGCCTGGCGCGCTACCGGACAGCGCTACGCCACATCTAAGAAGTTTCTGTGCAACAGTTAACGGCTGCGCAGTGACGCGAGCAATCTCAGTCTTGCGTAGAAATCACAGGCTCGGCACAACCCATTGCCGCCTATGCACGCGGCATTGGGGGACGTCATGACTGGGCGAATTCTTGTGGCTGCGGCTCTCGTCGCGGCGAGCGTCGGCGCGTGTGGAAGTATTACCCGCGGTACGTCGGAGAAGATGGCCTTTCAGACTGAGCCGCCCGGCGCAACGATGACCACCACCAAAGGCTACGCCTGCCCTGCAACGCCCTGCTCTTTGGACGTCGACCGGTCGGACGAGTTTGATGTCACCTTCGTAAAGCCCGGATATCGGCCGGAGGTCATCCCTGTGCGCACGAAGGTCGTGGGGACCGGCGCCGCAGGAATGGCCGGAAACGTGTTGGTGGGCGGCGTAATCGGAATCGGTGTCGATGCCGCGACCGGCGCAGCCTTCGACCACTTCCCAAACCCCGTTACCGCGACCCTTGTGCCGGATGCGCTCCCGACCGCGCAACGCGACCGTAGGCGGCGCGGCAAGCCCCAGGTCTGAGGGTAATAAACCTCCCCGCAGCGGTTGCTCGCGAGGGGCAAAACAACCCCGGTGCCTCGCCTCATGGGCGTGGCCCGGGCCGCCGGAAAGGCTAGACTGCGCGCCGCGCTATCGCCGTTGACGGGATACCGTGACGGCTGCAACGTCGCGTGCGCACGCAAAATAAAGCCGCCCCTATCGCCGCCTGTTGCTCGCTGACCACTCTGGGCGTCCAAACCGACGGATCCGCAATTTTTAACCACGGGGCGGAGCGATGGGCCACATCCGCCAACGCTGCATGGGCTGGTAAGCCAGGGATCAACGAGGAGGAGAGTTCCATGAAGAAGCTAATACTGATGGCCGCTGCCATGGTCGTGATGGGCTCGGCCCCAGCGCTGGCGATGGATTGCTGTGGTGGAGCCAAAGGTAAGGCGCCGATGTGTGGCAAAGGCTCGATGACGATGGGCCATAGCGGGATGAAGGCCAGGAAGGGCAACTGCTGCTGCGAGGGCATGTCCGGTGGCATGAGTAGGAAGCGTGTCTAGTAGCGGAAGCTCGGAGCTCAGTGCCATTCCTGGATGACATCATCGGGTGATCAAACGATGCCTGCTTTCGAAGGACGGATAGAGGAGGCGTAGGATCGCCTGCCGACCAAGTCAGCCCTTCTTCTTGTAGGCCTGGATCGCGCTCTGGCATCCCGGCGACAGCTTCGACATGTTCTTTTGGAAGCAGGCCTGCGTCTCGGGGCCATCCTCGGGGGGCATGCCAGCGCAGAAGGTTGTGAAGTCTCCAGCGCATTGCATCTGTAAAGTGGCCTTGTCCTCGGCGGACATCGGTGCGGCCATCGCGGCACTGGCCGCAGCGGTCGCGAGTACGAGGCTCAACCCAAAACGTCCGATCATGTTCTGCTCCCTCGACCCCAGATGCTGAGGGTCAAAGTCAAGAACTCTGACTTGGGCTGAACCGTTGCACCTCCAATGGCTGCCGGCCCCTCTACCACGCGAGACACGATCAGGCCTGCCTTCTCGGCTCCGATCGCATGCACTCCTCGAAGCGGCCGCGAAGGGCGCGATCCTCGGCCTCACGCTTGCGCTTCTGTTCGTCCTCACAGGGCCGTCGAACAGCGTCTACGCGCTGAAACATGCTTGAGTGCTCGCCCGTTAAGATAGATGATCCAAGAGGTATTTCTATCACGTCACGCCTCGATTGGGGGGGCAAATGGTCTAAATCGTCGCTTTCCCAATGAAAGACTTTCCTGTCGTTCATCCGGCACTTCCATCTATACTATCTGAGATTGGTGACTGTCATAAAGCAATATCTATTAATAGAAACGGCAATCTACCGTCAGGGTCATGTGTGGGACATCGGCCGCGCCTCGCTAGCGAAGCTAGAAGGCGTGGGCGTCGATTCGATCGCCGACTTTCGCGACCTCGAGCCGCGTCCCGTCCGCAAGGCGATGACGGTGGTCGGAGGCCTCATCATCCATGAACTGCGCGGTGTGTGCTGCCTTCCGCTCGAACTGTTACCGGCTCAACGGAAGGGTTGTGTCCTTACGCGGCCGTTCTCCCAGCCGGATCGAGGCCGGCGCAACGATGGAGCAGGCGGTGTCCGCTCACGCGACCCGATTGGGTGAGAAGGTGCGCCGGGGCGGGCTCGGTACGACCCAGGTCTCGGTTTTCTGGCACACGTCTGAACATGACTGCGGGGACCCGACGCGCTCCGTCTCGACGACGGTTACGTTACCTGAGGCGACGAACGGCACACTGGCGACTGACCAAGGCGGCGCGTGAGGGCGTCGCTTGTATCTGGCGTGAGGCGCCAGGCGACCGGCCATGGCGCTACAGCAAGGCCGGCGTCATCACCACCGACCTCAAGCTGCTCGATGACACCCGACGGACCCTGATCGGACCGCTCGACCGCAAGCGCAACGCTCCATTGATGGCCGCGATGGACGAGTGCAATCGGCGCTTCGGACGCGGCGCTGTTGTTCTCGTGCGGGCCGGCCTAGAGGAGAAGCGGACTTGGTCGACGAAGTTCAAGATGCGGAGCCCCCCGCTACACGACACAGATATCGGAACTGCCGACGGCGCATGCGGGATAAGAGGCGATAATACCTTTGACGCACACGCCTTTTGTCCCATGCCCTTCCGTCGGCAGAGCGCCAAGCGCGTCACACGGGCCGAGGCGGTGGAGATGGCGAAGGTGACCGTAAGGGCGCTGACGGCTGAGTTTGGGGGGCGTAGACCTGACTAAGGCTATCCGTCGAAGTGGCAGATAATCCCGGCTTCTCGGCTTCCATGGCATTTAAAGCCTCAGCGACGTTGTCGGCGTCCTCTCTGGATAGGCCCACCTGACGAACGCCCTGTACCAGCGTCGCATCTTTCGTTTCCCGGTCGATAACTGACCAGCCGCCGGGTTCATATTGCACATCGTAAAAATAATCTGAATTATTTTTCATGACAGCCTCCTCAAGGAGGCGCTAGGTAGGGAGGGAAACCTGACTGTCAATACCTACGAGTCTGGCCTCCGCTTGCGCTCGCCGCGCTTGAGTTCAGCTAGGGGCGATGTGACCATTCTTCATACGAGATGCGCGAACTGAGTTCCGAGCTCTGAAGCTTCTGCCTGAATTTCATGCTCATTTGCAGCAACCTGACCGGAAAGGCGAGCAACAAGCATCGGCAAACGCCAAGCCATGACATCCTGCCTGCTGATCATGCTCAACTGGCAATACTGCCGAATATAAAATTCTGCCAAAGCTTTACGAATAATTCTGTCTATCGCTTTTCTTAGCGCGCGAGTCTCGCCGACGCGTCCGGATCGGATGATGAGGTCGGTACGGGCGACATCTGCCGCCGGATGACCAGATGTTGACTTCTCCCAGTCTATGACGACCAAGCCCTCGGATGTGTAGAGAACGTTCTCCGGATGGAGATCCCCATGACAAAGCCTGTTACCATCCGGTAAGCGGTCGAGAACCGCGAGCGTTGTCTGTTTCAACCAGGACGGCACCCGAGCTCTGGATACCTGAATACGAATCGCGTCTTGTTGGTCCGGAAGCGGCGGGTTTTCAATTTTATGAATGCTATACTGAATGACGGCAAGTTTTCGTAACGCGCCTAACATTCCGAGCGGGTTACTTTTAAAATGTTCTAGGACTGTTTTGCCGTAAATATGTTCAAATATAACACCATTTCGTCCATCTTGCTCAATTATGCCCAAAGGAGCCGGGACACGCAGGCCATGGGAACGGGCAAAAGATGTCGCAACGAACTCTTTTTTCGCCAGCTGCTTGCCCCATTTTGCTTTATAGAGTTTGAGTACTCGTCCGGACCTGTCTGCAAAAACTTCTGCACTGCGCCCCTCGCCCACGTGATGAGCTTGCTCAAAAGCGTTTCTTGCGTCGCCGACATGTCGATCCATCTCTATGCCCGCTCAGTGCCAAGCTAGGAGTTAGGATCAACGATAGTGAGTTGGCAATCCATTCGCGATTACGAAGATTTCCGACATAAGCTTGATGTGCTTAGGCGCACACAACTCACCGAATACCTGCGGGGGCGGGACCCGCGCGGGCAGGGTCTGTTCGGGGCGAAATACACGCTCATGCCTGTTACACGGCAGCGGAATTGCCCCGACAGTGCTCCTAAAACGCGGGAAAGCCTTCATGGCCGTGACGGCAGTCGGGCTTGAGGAGAAGGATGGAGCCACCAAGGGGAGTCGCACCCCTGGTTCAGGTTTCTTAGGCTTGCGATCTAACCGTTAAACTGCGCCGGTAGCCGGATGAAACGGTGACCGGATGTCTCGTTGCAAGGCCGCGAACGAAAAACCCGCCGCGGCGTCAGCCGGGTGGGTTAATGTCTGCGAGGCTTATGAGCCGGCTTTCTCAGAGTGGAGATCAGAGCCCGCCGTTGCCCCCACCGCCGCCGCCAGCGCTACCGTTTGGCACGGCACGCGAAGGCTGATTGGCATTGCCGCCCGCGGCCGAGTCGCTCGTAGCCGTTTCGGCACCAGTCGCCCCACGCGAAACTGTCACGTCGCGGTCATTGCCGGTCGTGTTCGGCTGGTTTTCGATGACCGTTCCTGACCCGCTTGGCTGGCTTGGGGCAACACCCTGAGCGAGAGCAGGACCAGCGAGCAGAATCGTAGCGGTAACAAGGATCAATTTATTCATGGATGTATCCAAATCGAGGCAGCAGTGTTTCGCTCAAGCCAGATAAGCACTGAGATCCCGATAAGGTTTCAGCTTGGCTGGTGTTGTTACGGCGGCTCTGTAACAAAAAAGCCCGCTCTGGTTCTCACTTGGCGGGTCATATCGTGCTCTCAGGACGACAAACAGGCGCGGAAGCGCGTCGGTTTAATTGGGACGGAGGAGCGCGCTTAGCATGCGCGTCGCGTCCGTGCGTCCGGTTCTCGGTGGCCTGCTCTCGTTCGATTGCAGCCAGCAAGCTTGTGTACTGCTTCGCCTCATCCCGCATGGTCCGCACTCACTCGGCGATGCTGTTGATGTCCACGGTCTGCCGCCGGGCGAAGTCGCGCATCTCCTCCATCACGCCGGTGACTTCGCGCGGCACCTGTTGGAACGGCGCTGGCACGACGGGTGGAACGTCCAGCGGCACCGATGCAGTAAGCGGCGCGCTGACCGGCTTCGCGTCGGTACTGCGGGGGGCCTTCAGCGCCACCTTGGTGCAGGGCGTCAGGAACTGGTCTCGCGTGGCCGTAGCCGGTCGTCGACACACCGACGCCGTCGAGTTAGGCTTCCAGCTGCACGCCTTGCCGCGATTTAAGCGCAGCAAGGCCCAGATGCGTCATGATGGCGGTCGCGCCCATGCGTAGTCTCCCGAATAGTGAATACAAAATTAAGTGCCTACGCTCGGCTATCCGGACCGGGGGCGGATTTTGGAATGCAGCACTTCGACAACGGGCACTTGCCGGAGCCGGAAGAGCATTTTGCTGAAGGGTTTGCACAGGACGCGATCCTGGCTTGTCTCGTTGCCGTGGAAGCAGTCGGGCTTGGTCTTATGGCCCTTGGCGCCGTGCATCTCGGCCGCTGGCTACTGGCTTGAGCATGTGCGGCGACCGGCCGGCTTTGCGGTGATAAGCTGCCCGGATGGATCAGCTTCTACGACTGACGATCATCTTAAGCCGGTGGACGCGACGGCGTTGGACGAAGACCGAGGCGATTATTGCGCTGGCCGTGATCGCTATTGCCTTGGCGATCGCGCTCATCGAATGGGCCGGCTACTGGCCAGAAGCTTTAACCGCTACGAAGGTGCGGCGAGCGCCTATGCGACTATAAATATTACGCTAAAACAGGGCACGGGCCTGTCCAAAACTTCAGGTATTGCCTGCAGGTCGGCGCTCTTTGCACGGAAATGCATAAACCGCGCGGGCTGATCGGCGGCAATGGGCGAAGACGACGGGGGCCTCTCTGATTTTCGGCTCATGTAATTCGAGATCCCTCTGCCGACGGGCGGCCCAGTCATCGCCTTAGTGTGGCACCCTCGGGGCGGCGCGGTTTACTGCGATGAGGTGGTCAAACGAAGGGTGCTGGGGCTAGTCCGCCCGAGCGAAGGAGCACGCCCAAAGGTCCATGCTCTTGGTCGTGCCGCCGAGATACGCGAGAGCCTTCGCGTCGTCGCCTAAGCAGAAGCGGGACACGAGGGCGGTGGTGGCGCAGATTGCGGTGATGGTGATGAGGTAGAAGTCCGCCGAAACCTTCTCGATGGAGCCGGCGAGGTTAGTAAAGACGCCGCCCGTGTTCGTGGACAGGGTGACGGTGCCGGCAATCAGATCGAACAGGACGCGCGCCGTACCCACCGGATTGGTGCTTCAGGCGAACAAATCCGGCCGACGAAGCCGCAGTGCGAAGAGAAGCACCAGGGTTTTCATGTCGGTGATCTCGCCCCGATCGCTCATGGCGGCGAGGGTGGCCAGGGGCATCTCGTGAACAGTGATGCTTTCATGTTCCTCGGCCAACCCACCGCCGGGGCCGGAGCGGTCGGCGGCGCTATAGGCACCTAGAAACAGGTCCATCTGTTCGGTAGAAATCCCGGGCATTGACCACCCAGTTGTCAGGCGTTCGAGGGTGCCGAGGCGGACGCCGGTCTCCTCGAAGGCCTCGCGGCGCGCGCCGTCCTCGGGCTCAGATTCGTCGAGGAGTCCAGCCGGGATCTCAAGAAGCGACAGGGTACCGGCCGCAAAGAAGGTGGGTGGCCGGAACTGCTCCACCAGAAGCGCCACGCGGCGCTCGGGATCATAGGGCAGAACCCCCACCGCGCGGCCGTGATCCTCGATCTCGCGGGTCAGGCGCGTGCCGTCCGGCATCGTGACTTCTGCCACGAGAAAGCGGCTCCAGCCATCGTGCAGGATGCGGGTGCCACGGATCACCGGCGCCATATAGTCGTTCCCGTCTTCCGGCCACGGGCGGTCACGCGGCCTTCTTCGGGATCACCTAACCGCGAGTTGCCGCATCATTGAGGCGAAGACAGTGCGGAATGAACGAGTTTTCAGGTGCCGCCCTTCTCAATGGTGAAGCTGAAGACGCCGTCGTCGCGGCCCTGACCGACGAGACGATCGCCCTCTTCGGTGACGAGATGGGGGATGTCGATCACCGAGACCGGATCGGTGCAGAGGATGGTCAGCTGCGCCCCCGGTTCTAGGCCGCGCATGGCCTTGCGGGTGCGTAGCACCGGCAGGGGGCATTTCAGGCCGCTGAGATCGAGGACGAGTGGCGCGTCGGTCATATCTGTCCAACGATACGACAAGCCCCGCCCGAGGCTGGAGCCTCGGGCGGGGCTTGAGCCGAAGACGAGGCTCCGTGGATGATGTTAGTAGCCGTAGGCAGGATAGCCGTAGGCCGGGGCGTAGCCATAGGCGGGCGCGTAGCCATAGGCCGGGGCATACCCATAGGCTGGTGCGTAGCCGCGGTCGTAATAGCCGTAGCGGGGAGCCTGGCTCGCCGCGATGGCGCCGCCGATGATGCCCAGAGCGGCACCCGCCGCGAGGGCTCCACCGATGCCGGGGCCACGGCGATAGCCGCCACCGTAATAGCCGCGACGGTAGCCGTAGCCGCCGCCGTAATAGCGGCCGTAACGCACGGTCTCCACGGCCGAGCCGCTGCCGGCGACCTGCGCCGAGGTCAGCGCGGGCATCGGGGCGGCTTGTGCGCCGGAAAGAGGAGCTGCCGCCAGACCGACGGCGGTCGAACCGGCAAGGACCAGGGACATGATGCGCAACATGCGGGCGATCTCCTAATTCGAGTGTACCTGCACCGTTAAAACACCATCTTTGATGAACCGTTCCGGAACAGACGAGGCATTATCGGCCGAACGTGTGCCCCGGCACAATTGTCGTTTCAAGAAGACATGGTTTTATAGTCAATAACCTCTCTTCAGAAGACGCATTCCGTGAACGCCGGATCGACGGAGCGCCGCCATGGACCCTCGTAATCCGCCAACCTATCCTCAGCACGCGAATGACCACTGGCGACGATGGCTTCGAGGGGCTGAAGGAAGTGAGTTTCATCGCGTCCCTGGGCATCACGGCGCCCGCGCGCTTCAAGACCCTTGCGGGCGATGGCCAGGGCTTCCGCTGCCACAGTGCCCAGACTGCGTCCGGCGATCGGTGTCGCGAGGCCGAGACGTGGCACGATGGCGCGAAGGCATTCGCGCTCTGCGGTACTCCAAGCCTTGGCAATGTCCCAGGCCGCCGCGAGCCCGGCATCGTCGTAGAGCAGCCCGACCCAGAACGCCGCCTGCGCGACGATCATGTCCGCGCCGCCCACATCTGAGCCGCGCATCTCGATGTATCGCTTGAGCCTGACCTCGGGGAAAGCCGTGGAGGCATGGTTCGCCCAGTCCGACATCGTAGCCCTCTCGCCGGGAAGTGCCGCGAGCCGCCCATCCATGAGATCGCGGAACGAGGCGCCGCTGACGTCGTGATAGGTCTCCCCGCGCTTGACGAAATACATCGGCATGTCGAGCAGCCAGTCGGTATATGCCTCATACCCGAAGCCAGCCTCGAAGGCGCGGGGCAGCATGCCAGTCCTGTCGGCATCGGTATCACGCCAGATCTCGGAGCGTCGCGAGAGGAAGCCGTTGGGGCGCCCGTCGGTGAAGGGGGAGTTCGCGAAGAGCGCCGTCGCCACCGGTTGCAGCGCCAGGGCGACCCGCATCTTGGCCGCCATGTCCGCTTCTGAGGAGAAGTCGAGATTCACCTGCACCGTGGCGGTACGCAGCATCATGTCGAGGCCGAGGGAGCCGACCTTGGGCATGTAGCCGGCCATGATCTTGTACCGGCTCTTGGGCATGACCGGCGTTCCCTCACGGGTCCATTTCGGACTCATGCCGAGATCGAGGAAACCGATTCCGAGTGGGTCGGCCGCACGAGCGGTCGCCTCCAGATGGCTGCGCAATTCACGCTCGGTGGCATGGACATCACTTAGCGGCGCGCCGGACAATTCGAACTGCCCGCCAGGTTCGAGCGAAATCGCTCCCCCGTCATTTCCGGCGAGGCCGATCAGGTTGCCGGCATCCTCGATCGCCTCCCAGCCCGTTTCGCGCGCAACGCCTTCGAGGAGCGCGCGGATTCCAGTCTCGCCCGCATAGGGAACCGGTGCGTTACCGTTCCGGTAGAACGGAACCTTCTCGTGCTCCGTGCCGACGGCGAAGCTCTCGGGCGGTTTTTCGCCCTCGGCGAACCACGCGATCAGTTCGTCCCGCTTCGTCAGCGGTGTCGTGTCGGACGTATCGCGCGCCATGCGCTGCCTCGTGATGAAGGTCGTGTGTGGTGAGAGGCAGGCCGGACCGCAGCGGAGGAGCCCCTTTGAAGATGGCGACTCCTTAGTCCAGCCGCGAGCCATGAACAACGCGGCGTGGTGGGGGGCTCATCAGCGTGTGTCTCCCAGCACAGACTGCACCAAGGTGAGAGCCACCACGGCCGCCGTATCCGCCCGTAGGATCCGAGGTCCGAGGGATAGCGCGACCGTGTTGGGCCGCGCAGCGATCATTTCCCTCTCCTCTGCCGAGAACCCACCCTCAGGCCCGATCAGAACCGCCAGGGGCGGCGGCGCAGCCGGGTCGGCGGCGCAGCGCAGGGCCGCGACAGGATCGGCCACCGCGGCGTTCTCGTCGCAGAAGACGAGGAGGCGTTCGGGCGCGAGTTCCGCGAGCGCTACGGGGAGCCGGACCGCATCGGGAAGTTCGGGAATCGCTAGGATGCCGCATTGCTCAGCTGCTTCGATGGCGTTGGCGCGCAGGCGATCGAGATTGATGCGCTCGCCTTGCGTGTAGCGGGTAAAGACCGGCCGGATGGTGCCGGCTCCCATCTCCACGGCCTTCTGCGCCAGATAGTCGAGCCGAGCGGTCTTCAGTGGCGCGAAGAGGTAATGCAGGTCGGCACGTTCGGATTGAGGGCGTACCTGCTCGACGACGATCAGTTCTGCGCTCTTGCGCCCGCTCTGGGCGATGCGGGTGCGCCATTCGCCGTCGCGGCCGTTGAAGACGAGGACGGGATCGTCCGGGCCACGCCGCAGGACGTTCAGCAGGTAGTTCGCCTGGGCGCGTTCCAGGGGAAGGACAGTGCCTTCACGAAGGTCGGATTCGACGAAAAGGCGGGGGGCGGTAAAGTCGTATGCTGCCATGGCTCAGCGTGGTCGCCCGCGTCCGCAGGCCTGTCAACGCCGGTGCCCGATTGCGGGTGATGCGCCGGGGCAACAGCGCTGGATTTTGTCGAGTTTCCCCAAACGCAAACCTTACCGGCCATTTACGTCTTGAAAGACGCCACATTCCTATGGCGAGACGTCAACGAGGTTCGGCAATCGCTCCGGCAGCCACGGCAAGGCACCGGTGTAGATTGGGGGAGAGGGAAATCCAACTCATGTCATCGAAGATCATCGCGGCCGTCGCCGGAGCTGCATTCGGCTCCGTTCTCATCGCTGGTCCCGCCTTCGCGCAGAACGCGGAATGCGGTGAGATCCAGAAGACGCTCCAGTCGCGCAAGGATCTCGTGGCCAAGGCGAATGCCGCGTCGAACTCCAAGAAGAAGATGACCCCCGCCGAAGCCTGCGCGCTGTTCGGCAAGCTGCAGACCAACGGCAACGAAGGCGTGAAGTGGATCGCCGCCAACAAGGAATGGTGTTCCATTCCCGATTCCTTCGCCGAAGGCTTCAAGGCCGACCATCTGAAGGTCGCCGGCATCCGCACCAAGATCTGCGGCGTCGCCGCCCAGGCCGCGAAGATGGAAGCCCAGGCGCGGGCGCAGGCCCAGAACGGCGGCGGCGGTAGCGGTGGTGGCATGCTCGGCGGGCCAGGCCTGACGGGCAGCTTGAAGATGCCGCAGGGCGCGCTCTAGGCCTTGGCTGCCATTTCGGTCCACGGTTGCGCCCGCCCATGGCGGGCGTGACCTCGCCAGACGGCGCAGACGGAAAGGTCGCGGATGCTGTCGCCGGCCACTGGGTCGATCGTCTCGCCCCGCGCGGCCTCCGTCCCTATCTCCGCCTCGCCCGCATCGACCGGCCGATCGGCTGGTGGCTACTGCTCCTACCGTGCTGGTGGTCGGCCGCCCTGGCGGCGCTCGCCGGTTACAAGCCGTTTCCGGACCCGGCGCATCTGCTCCTGTTCCTGATCGGCGCCATTGCCATGCGAGGGGCGGGCTCGACCTACAACGACATCGCCGACCGTGATCTCGACGCGCAGGTGGAGCGCACGCGCTCGCGCCCCCTCCCCTCCGGGCAGGTGAAGACGCGGTCCGCCGCCATCTTCCTCGTGATGCAGGCGCTGGTCGGTCTGGCCGTGCTACTACAATTCAACGCTACCGCCATCTGGGTCGGCATGGCGTCGCTCCTGCCAGTGGCGATCTATCCGTTCATGAAACGGGTGATGTCGATGCCCCAGGCGGTGCTCGGCCTCGCCTTCTCGTGGGGAGCGCTGATGGGCTGGGTCGCCGCCTTCGGCAGTCTTAGTGCGCCGGCCTTGGCTCTCTATGTCGGCGCGTTTGCGTGGATCGTCGGCTACGATACGATCTATGCGGTTCAAGACATCGAGGATGACGAGATCGCCGGCATCCGCTCGTCGGCCCGCCTGTTCGGCCGTGGTCTGAAGCCCGCCATCGGCCTGTGCTACGCGGTCTCGGCCGCCGCCATTGCCACAGCTGCGGCACTGGCTGGTGCGGGCCCTGTCGGGTTTCTCGGCGTTGCCTTGTTTGCCACCCATCTCGGATGGCAGGTTTTCCGTCTGAAATCCGGTGACGGGCGCGGGGCATTGCTGCTCTTCCGCTCTAACCGCGATGCCGGGTTGATACTTTTCGCTGGCCTGTCGGCCGATGCCCTGTGGCAGGCCCTCTTCTGAAGCTGGTCCGGCTTCAGGACAGCGCGCCTCCGACGATCTCGCTCTCGCCGCGATAGATCAGGGGACGCACCGGCAACACACCGGTCTTACGACGGACGAGGAAGCGCGGGCGGCGGCCATTGAGCAGGCCGTGACGACGGCGGGTGCGGGTCGTTCCGAGAGCGACACGGCCGAGCTGGCGCGACACGGTTGCGAGGGTGCCGTCTTCCCGCACGATCATCCGCGGCAGGCCGGTCCGGGCCGAGCAATCACGCCAGATCGCGACCACATCGTCATCGCCATAAGGTCCAAGACGACCCAGCGTGGCACCGGTCTCGTCCACGAGCAGAAGGGCGAAGCGATCCTCGTCGCAGGCATCGGAATCCTCGGAGGCGAAGGCCAGGGCGACACCGATGGCCACGGTACCACCGGCGACGCGGCCGGTGATCGGCAGAACCGAAGCAGTGAACGCCACGGAGCTCAGCACCACGCCATCCTGCAGGCAGTGATCGGTGGCGATGCCGACGTTTGTCTCGGTTGGATTCATGTTTGAGAAAGTGTTCATTGGTCCGACGCCCTGTTGGTGTGATCGGCCTCTGTCGGGCCGTCTCTTATGACAAGCAGATTTGCGTCTAACCTCCTCAAACCGCCTTAATAGCCACAGTTAAGCGATCGTGGACGGCGGGGAAGCGATTGGGATGCTCAACACTTCCTTGCTTCATTCCTCAGGATCGCGGTGCATCTCCGGATTCTCGATCCTTGTGGGCATGGGATGCCCGCCCTACAACGGTATCAGTCTCTTCCCGCCGCAGGGCGCGGAAAGGCCCGATTCGCATCCCTTCTCGAGAAAACCCGAAGATTCGGAGACGCATGTCCGACACGATGCCGATCGAAGCCGCCAAGGCCCTCGTCCCTGATCTGCGGGCGGCGATCCGCGAAGCTGCCTCCCTCGCCCTTCCCTACTTCCGGGCGGACGGACAGACGACGGCCCGGACATGGTCGAAGGCCGGTGGCTCTCCGGTGACGGAAGCCGATGTGGCGGTGGATACGTTCCTGAAGATCAGGCTGAGTGCTTTGCTGCCAAAAGCCGCCTGGCTTTCGGAGGAAACGAGCGACGATCCAATTCGCCTGGGCTCCGACCTCGTCTGGATCGTCGATCCCATCGACGGCACCCGTGCCTTCCTCACAGGCCATCCCGATTGGTCGATTTCGGTGGCTCTGCTCTCTCAGGGGCAGCCGGTTCTCGGCTTCGTCCATGCTCCCGTCAGCGACAAGTTCTACGAGGCGGTGGCGGGTGCTGGCGCGACGTGCAACGGCGTTTCGCTGTCGGTCTCGCAACAGGCCGGACTCGCTGGCGCGCGGGTGACAGGGCCGAAACCGATGGCCGATAAGCTTGCACGGGGCGGCTCCGTTGACGGAAAAGCGGTCGATTTCGAGATCGTCCCGCGTGTGCCGTCCCTTGCTTTGCGGGTGGCCAGGGTCGCTGAGGGATCGATCGATATCGGCCTCGTTTCGTCCGACGCGCGCGACTGGGACCTCGCCGGGGCCGACCTGCTCCTGCGCGAGGCGGGAGGATCGGTGAGCGACCTACGGGGAAATCGCACGACCTACAATAGACCAGATCCCGTCCACGGGGCCCTGATCGCGATGTCGGACACCCTGCGCGACGATGTCGTTGCAGCCCTGACGCGGGTCTGAAGCGTTCGTCATCGCGACGACGCGTCATTCCCTTCGCAGCCTGGCGAAGCGTCGATTGTGTGTGGATGCGGCGGTGAAATCGACCGGAATCGAGCCGGGTTTCGACCGCCATCGGCGAGGCTTTCGAGGTCTCCGGGCCGATCGACAAATCCGGCCGCGTTCCGGTGCTCCGTGGCGCCATCGACCTGAGTGTTCAACCCGGTAAGCTCGGGCATCCGGCGAGGTGTGGGACACCCGATGGTCGAGACGACCGAAGGTGATTCTCCCCCGCCCCCATGCCGGCGCGATTGGCCCGGACACGCAAACGCCGAGCCCTGTGAGGAACTCGGCGCGAAACGTCCATCAGCGCGGGGACGATGCCCTCGACGCAGGATAAGCCCGATCAGGCGTGTTCGCGAACCGCGACCACTTCGGGAGCCACTCCGAGCCGCTCGGCGAGGTGCCAGCGCAGTTCACGGGGCGAATGGTAGTTGTAAGAGGTGTCGATCAGGTGGCTGAGATCGATGTCCTGCGCATCACGCGACGTCGTCTGCTTCAGCTTTCCTACCTTGAATGTCGCCGCATCGGTGATGGGCGAACGGACGCCGCGGCGCCGGGTGTATTCGAACAACATGTTTTCTTGTGATCTTTCAGATTTTCTTGGTGTGCAGAACAACGAGCTTAGCTCCGTGTTCCGTAAGTCAGAGGTTTGATGGGTGGGAGGGATGCCATCCTCAGCGAACTCGTCTCCCCAGAGGAGATCGTCGGGATGGCGGCGGACACGGCGCTCGATGGCCGATGGTGACGCCAGCCCCGAGGGCTGGCGCCGGGGGCGTCAAGCCGCCTGGAGGTTACCAGCCGAGTCCTTGCCGCTGCGCTTGTCGGTCTGGATCTCGTAGGAGACCTTCTGACCTTCAATGAGATTGCGCATTCCCGCGCGCTCGACGGCGGAGATGTGAACGAACACGTCCTTGCCGCCGTCATCGGGCTGAATGAAGCCGTAGCCTTTGGTTTCGTTGAACCACTTAACAGTGCCGGTATTCACGAATAGAACCTCGTATCGTTCGTTGACCAAAGACGTGCATCTGCTCGAGATACCCGGCGCCGGTCCTCTTTTACATTTGACGGGATCAGCAGGTCGTGAGACGTGCGATGCACGTTGCGTTCGGCTCACTAATGCCCGCTGTCCTCCATGTAGGCTGATTGTGCGGCGGCAACAAGGCACCCGGGTCGATCTTGCCTGCCGCACCGGCACGCCGCACTCTCATGGGACTCCGAGCGGACCCCGTGTTTTTCGGTCCGCGACATGCATATATGGGACCTGTTCCAGGCAGTTAGGCGACGCAATCAGGCGGTTCATGGCGGGCATCTCGGTTTCCCTCGAAGGCGCGAACATCCAGCTCTCATTCCAGAAGGACGATCAGGCCACGGCCGTCGTCATGGATGCGCGGGCGGCCCGTGCGCTCGTGCGTGCGGTGGGACAGCTGCTGACCGCGATCGACGAGCCGGACGATGTCGACCTGCCGGACGATCTGAGCGACGAGGATATCGCCATGCTCGAAGTCACCTCGTCCGCCATTGAGGTCGGCACCGACGAGCAGGGACAGGCCGTGGTCGCCTTGCAGGCCGGAGCGCTTCCCCCCTTCCAGCTGCGCCTGACGGACGAAGAGGCCCGCCACGTGGTGACGAGCCTCTCTGAAATCCTCAGTGCGCCCCGGGACGTGCGCGCGTCACACGGGGATCACTAGACCCCTCGATCACATCCTGACGCCGGGGTCGGTCGGTCCGCCCGGCAGATAATCGGGCTCGGAGCCCGGTCCCTTCGGCTCGTCGACGCCGGGATCGTCGACAGGATACGGGGTCCGTGGTCCGGTCGGGCCGATATCCGGCCCTTCATCGGGCGGCAGCGGCGGCGGTGGCAGATCACCGGGGATTCCGCCCGGCAGCGGCTCGGGGATCGGTAGGCCTGGATTGGCCATTCAGCGTCTCCTTCGCTTCTAGGTGGATCGCGCTTCTAGGTGGATCGCGCTTCTAGGTGGATCGCGTTCCGACGTTGAGTCGGTCGTCTGTCGGACCAACCCGCCCCGATCCTCGCCAGTTCCAGCAAAGCATGAATTCGAGCCTTGTGCTGCGGCCTTGGCTGCATTGCGCCTCGGCCCGTCCAGGAACCTGCCTCAGCCGCCACCGGTTCTTCCGCTACCTCTTTGAACACATGCGGAGATCTGCCATGGCCGACATCAAGCAGTCGAAGGTTCTCATCGTCGCGACAGACGGTTTCGAGGAAACCGAGCTCACCGTTCCGCTGCAGAATCTCAGGGGGGCCGGAGCGAGCGTCGTAGTCGCATCGCCGAAGTCACGCGAATCGCGGGAATCCATTCGCGGCTGGGACAAGACCGATTGGGGCAAGAACGTTGCGGTCGACAAGGATCTCGAGGACATCGACCCGGCCGATTTCGACGCGCTCGTCCTCCCTGGCGGTCAGATCAACCCGGACAAGCTGAGGCTCGAGCCGAAGGCCCTAGAGGTCATCAAGGCCTTTCTGACGTCCGGCAAGGTCGTGGCCGCCATCTGCCACGCGCCCTGGCTGTTGATCGAGGCCGGTGCCGTGAAGGGCCTGAACCTGACCTCGTTCTCATCGATCAAGACGGACGTCATCAATGCCGGCGGCCAGTGGCACGACGAGGCGGTGGTGACCGACAAGGGGATCGTCACCAGCCGCAATCCGGGCGACCTCGACGCGTTCTGCGCCAAGATCGTCGAGGAGATCCAAGAGGGTAACCACGGCGCTCGCCAATTGGCCGCCTGACACCGGGCTTACGCTCCGCCCGCCCCAAAACGGGCGGGCTCTTCGACTCAGCCCCGCGATGACCCGACTTCGCCGGTGACTTCCAGCACCAGACCGGAGGAGAGCGGACGACCGTACTCGTCCTCGACATCCACGGTGATGCGGTGACTGCCGGCCGGGATGTCCCCGTCGAGACGTGCCACCCAGATATGGCTCGAAGGCTCCGCCTTCACCCAGGGTTTCTTCGCCTCGGGATAGCGGAGGTAGACCTCGTTCACGAATGGATCGGGGCGTCTCGTCCGCACCATCGCGACCGCCGGGCCGCTGCCGATCCGATAGGAGACCCGCGTGCGCGGGCCGCCGTCGAAGACGTTCACCACCAGATTGGTGGCGGAGAGGCTCTCTCGCGGCACCGGCGACCGCAGGGTCTGCATCGGCCGGTAATCGCGCAGCACCTCGCCCGCGCCGCCGCGATACTGGCTCTCCAGAACGATCCGCATCCCCTCGTCCGGCTCGCCCTGGGCCGGGCGGTAGCGGGTCGTGTAGCCGGCGCCGTCCACCGACAGGACATGGAAGCCATTCGGTGTTCCGTCGCGGCTGTCGGCCGAGGGGATGCCGGTGCGGGAAGAGGGGCCGCTCCACCACGAGCCCGAGACGGCGGTGAGGACGTGGTGATGGTGGCTCCCCGCGCCGCCCGCACGGGGATAATGATGCTCCGTCGTGTGGGTGTGGCCGGCGAGGCTCAATACCGGGCGGTCACCCAGAAGGTCCAGGAGGCGCTCGCGGTCCATCACGTTCTGGCGCGGATCGTCCGGGTTGAGGTCGGTGTAGAGCGGGATATGCATCGCGATGACCACGAGGCGATCCTTGGGCGTCTGCGCCAGCATGTTGGCGACGAAGGCGAGCTGGCGTTCGCCGATGCGCCCTTCGTAGCGCCCTACCCCATCGCCCGCCCCCGATGCGGCGCCGAGATAATGGACGGTGTCCAGCATCAGGAACAGCGCCTTGCCGTGGTGGAAGGCGTAGTACGGCGCTCCGTAGACCCGCTTGAAGGTCTCGCGGCTGTAGCGTGCGTCGGGCGCCTCGAAATTGAGATCGTGATTGCCGCCGATATGGAACCAGGGAATGCCGATGCGCCCCATGATGCGGTTCGAGCGGCCGTAGAACGAGAGATCGTCGAACAGGATGTCGCCCGTGGTCATGCCGAAGGCGGCTTTCGTCCCCAGGACGCGCGTCACCGCCGTATCGCGGACATGGCCGAGTTCCACCGGGCTCTCGGGCTGCGGATCGGTGAACAGGATCACCTCGAAGGCATCCGGTTCCGCCTGGCGCGACAACGCGAAATCGATGGAGGCGGGAATCGGTCCCGTCGGGTCGATGCCCCGATAGCGCAGCCGCAATTCGGGGGGCGTCCCCTGCGGTTGGTGGAGGTAGCTGAAGCGCGGGATGTTGTTCTCGTCGCGCGGCAGGGCAAAGCCCGACGGCTTGACCACGAAGACGGTGTCGCCATCCGACACATCGAGGCCGTAGCGGCCCTGACGATCGGTGAGGACCACGTCCCGGCCGTTGGAGACGGCGACATCCGGGATGCCGATCCGTTCGCCGGAGACACTCTCGTAGACCATGCCCGTCGCACGGTCCGACGCCCGGGCGGAACTGGCCGACAGCGCCAGTGCGGCGGCGCCTGCCATGGTCTGGCGGCGGGTCAGAGCGGATCGGTCCATCATGCGAAAGCCTGTTGCAACGGGTCGGCCACACCGAACCACGTGCCTTTGACCATCGCGTGACGCTTCCGGCGAGCGTCGCCCCTTCAGTGCGTGGCGACGGTTTTCTCGGCTTTGGGCTTGGTCACGGCGGCCCCGGAGATCAACTCGCCCAGACGCTTCTGGTCGAGCCCGCGTGTCACGTCCACGAGGCGATCACCCGCGGGGGATTCGACGGCTCTCACAGGGATCGACCCCGTCGCCACCGGGTCCTTCACCGCTGCCACCGGCACGGCGGACAGCGCGGGCTCGCGTTGGAGGCGCATGGCCCAATGGGCGGCGGTGGAAAGCGCGGCAATGGCGACGATCGCCTTGGTGCCGTTGGTAAGAAGGCGGCGCATGAGGAGGAGCCCGAGACTACGCGGAGGAACCTGGCCGGTTCCCCGGCCCGTCTCACTTGTGCGTGAAGTCGGTAAACCAATCCGCTCAAGCACTCGTCCGGCACTTGTCCTGAAATGGCTCGACAAGCTGAGCGCGCAATGAGCGTGGGCCATCAGCCACGGCGACGGTTCCTGTTCCCCGCACTCGTGACACACCTGACGCGACCCGGCCCACCAGGCCTCACAGGATCGACGCAGAGAACTGGTCCGCATCGCCCCGTCACGGCAAGCCCTGCAGCCACGCAAGTCCGAGAGGGTTCGCGAAACCGTCGAACGCATTAGCCGCGGGGACCGCCGATGTAGCCATCCAACACCGAGCCGGCAACCGATCCGGCCGCATAGGACCCTTCCGCCGCAGGCTCTTCCGCTGGCGGAACTCGGGACAGGATGGGATCGGCCTCGGCGAGGCTCGTCCCTGCCGGCATTCCCGGCTCACACCCGGGACAGCGTCATTGCAGGTCGGAACGGTGAGGATATTCCCACCGCTCCGATCGAAGCGGGTTTCGACCGCGCTGCCTCTTGGCACCGGGTTGGCGGCAATCGTCGCTCGCCGTCTCAGCTCAGCGAGCCGCAGAAACGCTGGATGCGGGTGCAGGCCTCTTCCAGCGCCGTGTTCGACGTGGCGTAGGAGATGCGCAGGTTCGGTCCGAGACCGAAAGCCGAGCCGTGAACGGCGGCGACACCTTCGGCCTGGAGCAGTTCCAGCACGAAATCCTCGTCCGATTCGATGACCTTGCCCGAAGGCGTCTTGCGCCCGATCGTCTCGGCGCAGGACGGGTAGACGTAGAAGGCGCCTTCCGGCGTCGGGCATTTGAGGCCCTTGGTCTGGTTCAGCATGGAGACCACGAGGTCGCGGCGCTCATGGAAGGCGGCGCGGAAACGGGCGAGATGCTCCTGCGTGCCGTCGAGGGCCGCCACCGCCGCCCATTGGGAGATCGAGGAAGCGCCGGAGGTCTGCTGGCCCTGGACGAAATCCATCGCCTTGATGAGGTGCTCGGGACCGGCGGCGTAGCCGATGCGCCAGCCGGTCATCGCATAGGCTTTCGAGACGCCGTTCATGGTCAGCGTCCGGTCGTAGAGGCCGGGCTCGACCTGAGCCGGCGTGACGAACTCGAAATCGCCGTAGCAGAGGTGCTCGTACATATCGTCCGTGAGCACCCAGACATGGGGATGCCGCATGAGGACGTCGGTGATCTTCTTCATCTCGTCGCGGGCATAGGCCGCGCCGGAGGGGTTCGACGGCGAGTTGAGAATGATCCACTTGGTCTTCGGCGTGATCACCCGCTCGAGTTCTTCCGGCTGGAGCTTGAAATCATGCTCCATGTCCGTCTCGGCGAAGACCGGCGTGCCGCCGCACAGCACCACCATCTCCGGATACGAGACCCAGTAGGGGCGCGGGATCACCACCTCGTCGCCGGGGTTCAGCGTGGCGAGAAGGGCATTGTAGATGACGTGCTTGCCGCCGGTGCCGACGATGGTCTGCGACGCCTTGTAGTCGAGGCCGTTCTCGCGCTTGAACTTCCGCACGATCGCTTCGCGCAGGGGCACGATCCCGGAAACCGGCGTGTACTTGGTCTCGCCGCGACGGATCGCGTCGATCGCCGCCTCCTTGATGTGGTCGGGCGTATCGAAATCGGGCTCACCCACCGACAGGCTGATCACGTCCATCCCGCCGGCTTTCAGCTCACGGGCCTTCTGCGTCATCGCGATGGTGGCGGACGGCTTCACCTTGGACAGGGCGTCGGCGAGAAAGCCCATGATGGTCTACTCCGATCACGTCAGATGGGCGCCGATACGCGCCTCTTCAAAAAGCGCGCGGACCCTAATCCCGGAGCTGTGAGCCGGCAAGGCTGCCGGACACGTCAAAGCGGCCACCCCTGGCGCGATGACGCTCCGGGATGGCCGCTTCGTACTGATGAGGACAGATGTGCCCTGAGGTCAGATGCCTCCGAAGACCCAACGGAGCTTCGACAGGAACCCTCCGCCGGATTTCGCAGCGCGGGTCGCCTCCGGCTCGTCCTTCTCCGCTGCGGAGGCCTTGTCCGCATGGATCAGGCCGAGGGCCGCCGTATCGGTGGTCTCACGGTCGATGAGGATGAACCCGCCGGTATCGCGGTTCGCCGCGTAGGCATCGATGGCCACGGCGCGGTCCAGGCTCAGGGTCACGTCCGCGATGTCGTTGGCCACGAGGCGGGCGGCCGGAACGGGATTGCCGCTCTCGGGATCGATCCGCGTATGGATGGTCGTGACGGTGGCGTTCACCGTCACGGTGCCGATCTTCGCGAGCAGGGTGGCGCCGGGCAGGAGTTCGGTCTCGGCCGCCCAGAAGAGACGGGCGTCGAAACGGTCGCTCACCCGCATCGGCGCATCGGCCGTGACGATCACCGAACCGCGTGAAGCGTCGATCTCGTCGGCGAGGACGAGGGTGACGGACTGACCTTCCACGGCATGCGGCAGGTCGCCATCGGCGGTGTAGATGCGGGCGATGGTGGAGGTCCGGCCCGAAGGCTCGACGATGATCGCGTCGCCAGGGGCGACGCGGCCGCTGGCGATCAGGCCCGAGAAGCCGCGGAAGTCGGAGTTCGGACGGTTCACCCACTGGACCGGAAGACGGAACGGAGCGGCCTGCTCCTCGACCCGAACCGGCACCTCTTCGAGGTACTGGAGGAGCGGCGTTCCCGTGTACCAGGGCACGGCGGCGCCGGGCAGGACGACGTTGTCGCCGTTCTTGGCGGAAAGCGGGATGGGCCGGATCTCGGTGAAGCCGAGGGGCGCGGCGAACGCGTCGAACGCCGCCGTGATCTCCTCGAACTTGCCCTGCGACCAGCCGACCAGGTCCATCTTGTTCACAGCGAGGGCGACGCGCTTGATCCCGAGCAGCGAGACCAGCAGCGCGTGCCGCCTTGTCTGGCGGGTGAGACCCTGCCGAGCGTCCACCAGGATCACGGCGACATCGGCCGTGGAGGCACCGGTCGCCATGTTGCGGGTGTACTGCTCGTGGCCGGGCGTGTCGGCGACGATGAACGAGCGCTTGTCGGTGGAGAAGAAACGATAGGCGACATCGATGGTGATGCCCTGCTCGCGCTCGGCCTGGAGACCGTCCACGAGGAGGGCGAGGTCGATCTCGGCGCCCTGGGTGCCGTGCTTGCGCGAATCGCGCTGCAGCGCCGTCACCTGATCGTCGAAGATCTGCTTGGTGTCATGCAGGAGGCGGCCGATCAGGGTCGACTTGCCGTCGTCGACGGAGCCGCAGGTGATGAAGCGCAGCACTTCCTTGCTCTGGTGAGCGGCGAGGAAGCTGTCGTAGCCGAAGGCTTCGGGTGACTGATGGATCGTCATCTTAGAAATACCCCTCCTGCTTCTTGCGCTCCATGGCGCCCGATCCGTCCTTGTCGATCACGCGACCCTGACGCTCGGAGGTCCGGGCGGCCAGGGTCTCGCCGATGATCTCGGGCAGGGTCGCGGCATCGCTCTCCACGGCGCCGGTGAGCGGGTAGTCGCCCAGCGTCCGGAAACGCACGGACAGGTTCTGCGGGGTCTCGCCGGGGTTCAGGGGCAGGCGGTCGTCGTCGACCAGGATCAACTGGCCGTCGCGCTCCACCACGGGGCGGGGCTTGGCGAAGTAGAGCGGCACGATCGGGATCTGCTCCTGCTCGATATAGAGCCAGACATCGAGCTCGGTCCAGTTCGAGATCGGGAAGACGCGCAGGGATTCGCCGCGCTTCTTCTTGAGATTGTAGAGGTGCCAGGGCTCGGCGCGCTGGCGCTTCGGGTCCCAACGATGCTGGGCCGTCCGCAGGGAGAAGATGCGTTCCTTGGCGCGGGACGCCTCCTCGTCGCGGCGCGCGCCGCCGAAGGCCGCGTCGAACTTGTGCTTGTCCAGCGCCTGACGCAGGCCCTGCGTCTTCATCACGTCGGTATGGACTTCCGAACCATGGCTGATCGGACCGATGCCCCGGGCCAGGCCGTCCTGGTTTGTGTGGACGATGAGATCGAGCCCGAGCTCCTTGGCGCGCTGATCGCGGAACGCGATCATCTCCTTGAATTTCCAGGTCGTATCGATGTGCATCAGCGGGAACGGCAGGCGTCCCGGTGCGAAGGCCTTCAGCGCCAGATGCAGGAGCACCGACGAATCCTTGCCGATCGAATAGAGCATCACCGGGTTCTCGGTCTCGGCGACCGTCTCCCGCATGATGTGAATGCTCTCGGCTTCGAGACGCTGCAGGTGAGTCAGACGCTCGGGCAGCGTGGCGGCCAGGGCGGTGGCGGCGCTCATCGGGCCATCTCCAGATTGCTGTTGCGGGGTATGGATTCGAAAGCGGTGGCTTCCTGGCCCGGCTGAACGTTCGCCTCGGGCTGGTGCACGTGCAGGCCGCATTCCTTCTTGGATTCCTGCTCCCACCACCAGCGGCCGGCGCGTTCGGATTCGCCAACCTTGATGGCGCGCGTGCACGGGGCGCAGCCGATCGAGGGGAAGCCGCGATCGTGCAGGACATTGTAGGGGATGTAATTGTCGATCACGAAGCGGTCGACATCGGCTCTGGTCCAATCCGCCAGCGGATTGATCTTGATGAGACCACGCGCCTCGTCCGCCTCCGCCAGGGGCGTATCCGCGCGATTGGCGGATTGGCCAGCGCGCAGACCCGTCAGCCAACCGGCGGCGCCGTCGAGGGCCCGGCCCAGCGGCTCGACCTTGCGGAAGCCGCAGCAGGCCTGCCGGGCGGCGACCGAATGGCGGAAGCCGTTGATTCCCTCGTCGCGGACGAAAGCCTCTTCGGCGAGCCGCTCCGGCGCATAGGCCTGGATGCGGATGCCGTAGGCCGATTCGGTCTCCGCCCATACATCGTAGGTCTCGGGAAAGAGCCGTCCGGTATCGAGCGTGACGATCTCGGTCCGCCCCTTGGCCATGGCGAGGGCGTGGGTCAGAGCCTGATCCTCGATGCCGAGGCTGGTCGTGAAGACCAGTCGGCCGGGGATCGCGGCTTCGATCGCGCGGATCCGGCCCCGCAGATCGAGGCCGGCCATCGTGGACGCGAGGTCCCGCGCCGTTCGTTCCAGGGAATTGCTCATCTGCGGTGCTCGATACGACTGCCTGAAAGATGCCTGCTTGTCTGACGCCTGAAATGTTCGCTATAACGAACGCTGTCAAGACATAGCGGCCATCGCGGCGCGGCATTCCCACGCGGACGCCGCTATGGTTTGCAAAGGCGCGGCGACCGGATTGGTTGCCTGTCGAAGGAATATTCTTCTCAATTCGCCGGTCGACGTCGTGCCTCCGCGCACCTCGGCGCCGCCGATCGGAACTGCTTAGCGAGGTCAATATGGACGCGATCGATCTGAAGATCCTGGCACTGCTGCAGAACGACGCCACTCTGTCGATCGCGACGATCGGAGAGAAGGTCGGCCTGTCTCAGACGCCCTGCTGGAAGCGTATCCAGCGCCTCGAAGCCGATGGCGTGATCGACCGCAGGGTCGCGGTTCTCGATCCCGTCAAGCTGGGTCTCGGCCTCACCGTCTTCGTGTCCATCGAGACGTCGGACCATTCCCGCGATTGGCTCGAGCGCTTCGCCTCGACCGTCGCAGCCATGCCCGAAGTGCTGGAGTTCTACCGCATGGCGGGGGATGTGGATTACATGTTGCGGGTCGTTGTCGCTGATATGCAGGCTTACGACACATTCTATAAGCAGCTCATCGCCACCTTGCCGCTCAAGAACGTGACGTCGCGCTTCGCCATGGAAAAAGTGAAGTCGACGACGGCACTTCCGCTGCCGGCCGCTCCCTCGAACGGTCGTTTCACGCCAACCCTCTCGGTCGTGGCGGGAGAATAAAATTCTCTATTGCGCTGCAAGGATAGGCAGCTCCTTCTACCCCGACGTCGTTCTGTAAAACGGACATCCCGTTGACAGCCGGCCTCTCAGGACGACATGGCTTACCGATGGCACGACAAGCGATCCTTCCCCAAACCGCCCCGTTCAACGACAGCGAACGCGCGAGCCTCGACTCGGTCCTCGGCGGAGCGACGCCGATCCAGCGCGCCTGGCTCGCGGGCTTCCTCGCGGGGTTGGATGCGGCCGGCGGCCAGAATGCCGTGGCACCCGCCGCGCCGCCGAAGGCATCCGAGCCGTTGACGATCATCTACGCCAGCGAATCCGGCAATTGCGAAGCGCTGGCCGGCACCGTGGCCAAGCTGGCCAAGAAAAGCGGCTTCAAGCCGAAAGTGGTGGATTTCGCCGACCTCGACATCGCGACGCTGCCCGGCGCGAAGAACGTGATCGCCATCGCCGCCACCTGGGGCGAGGGTGAGCCTCCGGCACGCGCCACCCGCGCCTATAACGAATTGATGGGCGACGGCGCCCCTCGCCTCGACGGCGTGAATTTCGGCGTGCTGGCGCTCGGCGACACTTCCTATGTGGAGTTCTGCGCCATCGGGAAGGCGCTCGATGCGCGGTTCGAGGCGCTGGGCGGAAAGCGTAGTGTGGACCGCGCCGATCTCGATCTCGATTTCGACAAGCCCGCCGCCGATTGGATCAAGAACACCCTGAAGGCTCTGGCGCCTGCGCCGAGCGCCGACAACGTCGTGGCGGTCGATTTCGCCGGCCGCGCCGCCGTCGAGGACAACGATGCCGAGCCGAGCCGCGAACCGGTCGTGGTTGAGGTGGTGGATCACATCAACCTCAACTCGTCACTTTCGGACAAGGAGACGATCCACCTCGCGCTGGAATTCCCGGACGGTGCCCCCGCCTACGAGCCCGGCGATTCGCTGGAGATCTACCCGGAGAACGATCCTGCCCTCGTGGAGGAGATCCTCAAGGCGACGAATCTCTCCGGGGACGAGAGCCTGCGCAAGGCGCTCCTCGCGGAGCGCGACATCACCACGTTGTCGGCCACCACGGTGGAGCGATTCGTGAAGGCGACGGGCCATTCCGAAGCGCAGAAGCTCATCGACAGCGGTGAGGTGAAAGCCTGGATCGAAGGTCGCCACCTCATCGATCTCATCGAGACCTTTCCCGCGACGTTCTCGGCCGAGCATCTCAACACCATCACGCGGCCCTTGCCGCCGCGGGCCTATTCCATCGCTTCCTCGCGCAAGGAAGTGGGCGACGAAGTCCATCTCGCCATCGTCGCCGTTCGTTACGACAGCCATGGCCGCTCCCGGTCGGGCGTCGCCTCGGTCCATGTGGCCGACCGGATCAAGAACGGCGCCAAGCTGCGGGTGAAATTGAAGCCGAACCGGCATTTCCGCCTGCCGCAGGACCCGGCCACCGACATCATCATGGTAGGCCCCGGCACCGGCGTCGCCCCGTTCCGCGCCTTCGTGCAGGAGCGCCGCGCCATCGAGGCCACCGGTCGCTCGTGGCTCTTCTTCGGTGACCGCCACTTCACTCACGACTTCCTCTACCAGCTCGAATGGCAGGACGCCCTGGAAGACCGCTCGTTGACGAAGATCGACGTCGCCTTCTCGCGCGACCAGCCAGAGAAGATCTACGTGCAGGACCGCATCCGCCAGCACGCCAAGGAAGTGGTGGAATGGCTCGATGGCGGCGCCAGCTTCTATGTCTGCGGCGACGCGAACCGCATGGCCAAGGACGTGCGCAACGCCGTCGTCCAGGCCTATGCCGAGGTCAAATCGCTGAGCGACACCGATGCCGAAGCCGCGGTGGCGGCGCTGGAGCGGGCCCATCGCTACCAGCAGGACGTCTACTAAGGCGCGTTGTTCCTCCCCCGCTCAAATGGGGATGCGCATGCGGCGCCCAAATATGAATTGAACAAGACCGGATCATCGCCATGGACGACCTGACTCCTCCCCGCACCTACGAGACCCCGCCGACGACCCGTCCGATCGACGAGGCCGACGCGGCCCGCGAGGCGGGCCTCGCGCATAACGAGCACATCAAGATCGCGAGCGGCTTCCTGCGCGGCACCCTGGCGGACGGCCTGCTCAAGCATGCCACGGGGGCGATCTCCGAGGATGATGGCCAGCTCGTGAAGTTCCACGGGATGTACCTGCAGGACGATCGCGACCTGCGCCCCGAGCGGACCAAGAAGAAGCTCGACAAGGCCTACAGCTTCATGATCCGCCTGCGCATTGCCGGGGGCGTCGTCACGCCCAAGCAATGGCTCGTCCTCGACAACATCGCCACCACCTACGCCAACGGCACGTTGCGGGCGACGACCCGCCAGACCTTCCAGTATCACGGCGTCATCAAGTCGAACCTCAAGCGGACCATGGCCGCCATCGACGCGGCCCTGCTCGATACCATCGCGGCGTGCGGCGACGTGAACCGCAACGTCATGGCCTCGACGAATCCGGCCCAATCGGGTGCCCACAAGGCTGCATACGATCTCGGCAAGGCGATCTCCGACACGCTCCTGCCGAAGACCAATGCCTGGCGCGAGATCTGGCTCGATGGCGAGAAGGTGATCGGCGGCGAACCGGAATTCGAGCCCGTCTACGGCAAGACCTACCTGCCGCGTAAGTTCAAGATCGTCATCGCGGTGCCGCCGTCGAACGAAGTCGACGTCTTCGCCCATGATCTCGGCTTCATCGCGATCCTCGACAAGAAGAACAAAGTCACCGGCTGGAACGTCACGGTCGGCGGCGGCATGGGCATGACCCATGGCGAGCCGGACACGTTCCCGCGCACCGCCGATGTGATGCTGTTCTGCAAGCCGGACGAGGCGGTGCGGGTCGCCGAGGCGGTGATGACGGTCCAGCGCGACTGGGGCAACCGCAAGAACCGCAAGAACGCCCGTCTGAAATACACGATCGAGCGCTACGGCCTCGCGGCCTTCCGCGCCGAGGTGGAGAAGCGCTTCGGCAAGCCCCTCTCCGACCCGAAACCCTTCACCTTCACGGGCAACGGCGACCGCTTCGGCTGGACCGAGGGTGACGATGGCCGCCACCACCTGACCCTCTACGTCCCGTCCGGCCGCATCAAGGACGATCTGGGCGACGGGCCGAAGCTTCTGGCGGGCCTGCGCCGGATCGCGGAGATCCACGAGGGCGACTTCCGCCTCACCGGCAACCAGAATGTCATCATCGCCAACGTGCCGTCCGAGAAGCGTGCGGAGATCGAGGCGCTGGTGGACGAATACGGGATGCAGAAGGGCGCCAGTGCCCTGCGTCGCAATTCCATCGCCTGCGTCGCCCTGCCGACCTGCGGATTGGCGCTCGCCGAAAGCGAACGCTACCTGCCGGACCTGATGACGGAACTGGAGGAGAGCCTCGCCTCGCACGGGCTGCAGGACGACGAGATCACGATCCGCATGACCGGCTGCCCGAATGGCTGCGCCCGGCCGTTCATCGCGGAGATCGGCTTCGTCGGTCGCGGCCCGGAGCGCTACCACCTCTATCTCGGTGCCGCCTTCGATGGTTCGCGCCTCGGCAAGCTCTACGCCGAGGATGTGAGCAGCTCCGAGATCAGGACCATCCTCGATCCGCTCTTCGCAGCTTATGCGCAGGGCAAGACGGCTGGCGAGCGCTTTGGCGACTTCCTCATCCGTGCCGGCTATGTCGAGAAAACCTTCAACGGACCGGATTTTCATACGAAGACCGGCGCCCTGAAGGCTATTGCATGAACCGACCTTCCTCCGTGCATTGCTTCGGCGATGTTGCAGTGCACGGGGGTTTGTCTTTACGGCCAAGCTCAGGTGGGGATCGAATATAAGTTCGAGACGCCTGAACTCTGACGCGGCTTAGCGGTTGATCTGGAGAATCGACCGGAGGCTGCGATGGCCAAGCACGAGATCCTGAATTTCTTCGAACATCGCCGCGACGGCGCCTGGATCTGCGTGAAGCCCTTCACGCTGACGACGAAGCAGACGAGCGTCGATATCCGACAGGGCATGCGGTTCGATTACGGCAAGCGTGTCGGCGGCGTGGACCTGGCCGAGTATCTGGAACAGCTCGGTTCGCAGTTCGGCTCGTAAACGCACGCCCTCTTGCAGTCGGCGTTGTGAGCATCCGCTTCGGCCACGGCCAATGTGTATCGGGAGCCCGACGTCCGTTATTGCAGTCCTCGTCGACTCATTTCTTCGCGGGAACGCCGACGGTCCCGGCCTCCTGTCCGGAATGTCGTATCACTGACGGCGCGTAGGCCGCCCCGCAATCGTGGATCGTCGCCGTCAGCGATCCCTGGGCGGTAAAGACACGAGTGGCTCCGGACATCCCACGCGGTGTCTCGACGTGCGCCGGCCACCACCTCAAATCCATCGTTCATGATGGTCCGATGAGACCTTCCGCCGACCTCACCGTTTCTTGGACGAGCCGCTTCGATTCAGCGCTGGGATCATTCCTGCACCGTTCATCTGTTCCGTGCGATGATCCACTGTTCAACGCCGTGTTTTTGACGGCTGGAGGCAGGAGATTTAGGGTCCGTTTATGACAATCACTGTCGATCCGTTGCAGGCGAGCCTGGAAGACGCGGCCCCCACGACACGATGCAGGATTCTGGCGACGGCCGAGCGTTTCTTTCGCGAGATCGGCTACCAGAAGACCACCGTCTCCGACATCGCCAAGACGCTCCGGATGAGCCCGGCCAATGTCTATCGGTTCTTCGAATCGAAGAAAGCCATCAACGAGGCGGTGGTCGAACGCGTCACCCGTGAGGTCGAGGCACTGATCGCGGGTATCGCCGTGGCTCCCGGCCTCAGCGCGGACCAGCGGGTCGCGGAAATCATCCGGGAGCTTCACCGCGACTGTATCGAACGCTGCAAGGACAACCCGCGCATCCATGAGATGGTGGAAGCCGCCATGACGGAGAGTTGGGGGGTGTGCCGGCACCATATCGACCGGATCGGCGCGGCATTGGAACGGGTGGTGACGGACGGCGTCCGCAGCGGCGAGTTCCAAGTCGAGGATCCAGCGACCACCGCTGCGTGCCTGCACGTGGCGATCACGCGCTATTGCCATCCTGTTCTGGTCAGTCAGTACCCCAATGCGCCGGCGCCACCCATTGATGCGATGATCGCCTTCCTGTTGCGGGCGCTCCACGAACCGGCCGGCACTGCCACCCCGGTCAAGGCCAGGGAACCGGCCGAGCCGCTGTAGCGCGCCGAGATCATCAGCCCATCTGGGCGAGGATCGCATGCGCCGCGGCGCGAGGATCGGCGCTCTGGGTGATCGGCCGGCCGACGACGATGTGATCGATCCCCACCGCCATGGCGGCCGCCGGCGTCAGCACGCGCTTCTGGTCGCCGAGATCGTCACCCGCCGGGCGGATGCCGGGCGTCACGATCAGCCGCGACGGGCCGATGGCGGACCTTACGGAGGCTGCTTCGACGGCACTGCAGACGATGCCGCCGATCCCGGCCTCGGCCGCTTGCCTCGCGCGCAGAGCCACCAGATCCGCGATGGGCATGGCATAGCCCGCCTCGTCCGCATCGGCCTGATCGTAGGAGGTGAGCACGGTGACGGCGAGGATCGTCGGCCCGCCCCGGCCGGCACCCCGAACGGCGGCGCGCATGGTCTGCGGATAGGCATGGACGGTGAGGAAGGTCGCGCCGAGGTCGGACAGGGCCCGGACGCCGTCTTCCACGGTATTCCCAATATCGTGCAGCTTCAGGTCGATGAAGACCTTCAGGCCCGCTCTGGAAAGCCGTTGCACCAGGGGAAGGCCGCCGGAATAGGCCAGCCGGTACCCGATCTTGTAGAAGGTCGCGGCATCGCCGATGCGGTCCACCAGCGCCTCGGCCTCGGCCACGCTCGGCAGGTCGAGGGCGACGATGAGGCGGTCTCGCGGGTCGAAGGCGGCGTGGGACATGGAAGGCTCCGGGGGATCGGGTGACGGATCGCCGTCACGGCGCTCCATGTCAACGCGGGCGGCCCTGTCACCCACGCGTCATCACCCGGGAAACCTCCTCCTTCAGCACCGGCAGCAATTCGGCTTCGAACCACGGATTGGTCCGGAGCCAGCCGTTGTTCCGCCAGGACGGGTGCGGCAAGGGAAGCACGCGCGGCCGGCGCGGCTCATCGAGAATGGTTCGCCAGTTGCGCACCATGGCGGTGAGACCACCCTCGACCCGGCCGAGATGCCAGGCTTGCGCGTATTGGCCGATGATCAGGATGAGCTCCATCTCGGGCAGGCCCTCGAACAGCGTGTCCCGCCAGCGTTCGGCGCATTCACGACGCGGCGGCTTATCGCCCCCCTTCGCGTCGAGGCCAGGGAAACACGCGCCCATGGGCACGATGGCCAGCCGGCTGGCGTCGTAGAAATCCGGCTCGGACAGGCCGAGCCATGACCTCAGGCGGATGCCGGACGGATCCATGAACGGGACACCGCTCTTGTGCGCCCGGTTCCCCGGAGCCTGGCTGGCGATGCAGAGACGCGCCGAACTCGAGCCCTGGACGATGGGTTTGGGCTCCTGCGGCAGGGGCGCGCCATAGAGCGGCGCATCGCGGCACAGGCGGCAGGCGCGGAGGGACGCGGCGGTCGATTCGAACGAGGTCATACGTCGTGACAGGTAGTGTGAACAGGGGATCCTGGGAGTACGGGACGTGGGAACGAGAGGCCGCACCCCGCGCTTGAATCGTCGGAGGAGCCCACGACGCCGGCCTCCCCCGCGAGCACGCCCTACCGAGGAACACAGGGAGTACCCCATGGCCTTCATCACCGCGCAGGACGGCACCAGCCTCTACTACAAGGATTGGGGTCACGGGCGGCCCGTCGTGTTCCTTCACGGTTGGCCCCTCGACGCGGATATGTGGGAATATCAGATGGTACCCGTGGCCGAGGCGGGCTTCCGGACCATCGCGTATGACCGCCGTGGGTTTGGCCGCTCGGAGCAGCCGTGGCAGGGCTACGATTACGATACGTTCGCCGACGACCTGAAAGCGGTGCTGGACGCACTCGACCTCACCGACGTGACCCTGGTCGGATTTTCCATGGGGGGCGGAGAGGTGGTGCGCTACCTGTCGCGGCACGGCAGCGCCCGGATCTCACAGGTGGTCCTGATCTCGGCGGTGACGCCGATGATGCTGAAGACCCCGGACCATCCCGATGGCGTGGATGCCAGCGTGTTCGAGGAGATCATCGACGGGCTGAGGATGGACCGGCCGTCTTTCCTCGCCAATTTCAACAAGGGCTTCTTCGGTGCCGGCATGTTCACCTCGCCGGCATCGCCCGAGATGATCGCCTGGGCCGGTCAGGTCGCCATGCTGGCCTCGCCCAAGGCCACCATCGCCTGCGTGAAGGCCTTCTCCGAAACCGATTTCCGTCCCGACATGACGAAGGTGACGGTGCCCTGCCTGATCATCCATGGCGATGCCGACCAGACGGTGCCGATCGACGTCACCGGAAAGGTCGCGGCCTCAGCCGTGCCGAGCGCGGAATTCGAAATCTACGAGGGGGCTCCGCACGCGATCCCGCTCACCCATCACGAGCGTCTGACGACGGACCTCATCGACTTCCTGAGGCGCTGACGCCGCCGCGACTGGCGGAGGCGCGCTCCCGATCGGGCTCAGACCCCCTTCAACCCGCTCAGGTCGAGGGGCAGCGAGCGCAGCCTCTGGCCCGTCGCGGCAAAGATCGCGTTCGAGATCGCCGGGGCGATGACGGGCACGCCCGGCTCGCCGATGCCGGTCGGGGCAACGTCGGAGGCCACGATATGGACCTCCACCACCGGCATCTCGCTCATGCGCGTCGGCTCGTAGGCGTCGAAGTTCTTCTCCTGCACCACCCCGTCCGTCAGCGTGATCCTGTTGCGCAGCACGGACGAGAGCGCGAAGCCCACTGATCCCTCCACCTGGGCGCGGATCACGTCGGGATTGACGGCGATGCCCACATCCACCGCCGCGACGATGCGGTTGACCTTCACATGGCTCCCATCCGCCGTGATGTCGGCCACCATCGCCACGTAGGAGCCGAAGGATTCGTGCGCCGAGATGCCGAGGCCCCGCCCCTTGCCGCTACTGCGCTTGGACCAATCCGCCTTCTCGGCGGCGAGCTTCAGAACGGCGGAGAGGCGCGGCGCGCCGCCGAGCATCCCGAGGCGGTAAGCCAGCGGGTCGGCCCCTGCGGCATGGGCCAGCTCGTCGATGAACACCTCCATCGCCTGCGCCGTATGGGTGTGGCCCACCGAGCGCCACCACAGGACGGGGACGCCCTCACGGGCGTTATGGACCTCGAACCGGTAGGCCGGGATGGCGTAGGGCGTGTCCGATGCGCCCTCGACGGTGGTGGAATCGACGCCGTTCTTGACCAGCATCGCCTCGAAGGGCGAGCCGATCATGATCGATTTGCCCACCATCCGGTGCTGCCAGCCGGTGACGGCGCCCTTGGCGTCGATCCCGGCCTTGAGGGTGTGGAGCACCATCGGGCGGTAATAGCCGCCCGCCATGTCGTCCTCGCGGGTCCAGACCAGATGGACCGGTGCCTTGCCGCCGGTCGCCTTCATGATGGAGGCCGCCTCGGCGATGTAATCGGCCGTCGGCGTCGCCCGTCGCCCGAACGATCCGCCGGCCCATTGGGTGTGCAGCCTGACCTTGTCGGCCGTCACGCCGAGGGTCGCGGCGGCGACCGCCTGTTCGATCGTCTGGAACTGCAGGCCGGCATAGATGTCGTAGCTGCCGTCGGACGCGCGCTCGATCGTGGCGTTCAGCGGCTCCATGGCCGCGTGGGCGAGGTAGGGGAAAGTGAATTCCGCCTCGATGACCTTGGCCGAACCGGCGAGAGCGGCGGCGGGATCGCCCTTCTCCGACGCGACGATTCCGGGGCGCTTGGCCGTCTCGCGATACTCGGCGAGGATCGTGTCCGAGGAGCGCTTCTCCGCAGCGCTCTCATCCCAGGTGACCGAGAGAGCGTCGCGGCCCTTCATGGCCGACCACGTATCCTTGGCGAGAACGGCGACGCCTGTTGGGATCGTCACCACGTCGATGACGCCCGGCACCGCACGCGCGGCCTTGTCGTCGACCTTCGCCACAATGCCGCCGAAACGCGGGGCATGTGCCACCACCGCCGTCACCTGGCCCGGCCGGCGGATGTCCATGGAATAGATCGCGGTGCCGTCGGTCTTGGCAGCGGAGTCGAGGCGCGGACGCTTCTTGCCGATATGAACCCATTGGCTCGGGTCCTTCAGCTTCGGCTGCTGTGGCACGGGCACCGCCGCGGCGGCTTCCGCCAGGGCGCCGAACCGCTCCTCGCGCTTCGAGGCGAGATGGCTGACCGTGCCGTTGGAGACCGTGATCTCGGAGGCCGGGACGGACCATTTCTCGGCCGCCGCGGTGACGAGCATCGCGCGGGCGGCGGCACCGGCCTTGCGAAGCTGGAACCAGGAATTGGCCACCGCGGTCGAACCGCCGGTCCCCTGGATCGGCCCCATCAGCAGGTTGTTGTAGAGCTTCGCATCGGCGGGAGCGAAGGCCACGCGCACGCGCGACCAGTCGGCATCGAGTTCGTCGGCCAGGATGGTGGCGAGACCCGTCGTATTGCCCTGACCCATATCCAGATGCTTGATCAGTACGGTGACGGTGTCGTCGGCGGCGATCCGCACGAAGGCGTTCGGTTGAGCCGGGGCGGAGGAGAGATCGGGCCCGGCCGCCGCGCGCACCGGCTTGGCGGGGTCGAGGGTGAAGCCGATCACCAGGGCGCCGGCCGCGACGCCGGCTCCGCCGAGGAAGGCGCGGCGCGACGGACGGGGGGCGGCCGCCTCGGATTTGGTCTGACGGACCTTCAGCATGGCTTCCTCCAGGGCGACGACGGCGGGCATTGCATGGGTTCAGGAGAGGGCCGGCCCTTGGGGGCCGGCCTTCGGTGCGGATCAGGCGAGAGAGCGCGCGGCCTCGTGGATCGCGGCGCGGACACGCTGATAGGTGCCGCAGCGGCAGATGTTGCCATCCATGGCACTGTCGATCTCGGCGTCGCTCGGCTTCGGCGTGGTCGAAAGCAGACCGATGGCCGACATGATCTGACCCGATTGGCAATAACCGCACTGGACCACATCGAGGCCGCGCCACGCGGTCTGGACCGCCTCCGCCACCCGCCCGGACACACCCTGGATCGTCGTGATCTTCGCCTCGCCCACATCGCCGATGCGGGTCTGGCAGGAGCGGACGGGCTGACCGTCGAGATGCACCGTGCAGGCGCCGCATTGAGCGATGCCGCACCCATATTTCGTACCGGTCTTGCCCAGATGATCGCGCAACGCCCAGAGGAGCGGCATGTCGGGATCGGCATCGACTTCATGCGACGCACCGTCGACATTCAGCTTCAGCATGACATCTCTCCGACTTTAAGTTCGACTACTTCTAAATACTGAATCGATCTGGGAAATGTGCGCTTTCGCACACCAGGCGGGCGGCTGGAGCGGGGCCTGCATGGGTGTCAGCGGAGTGAAGCCACGCGATTTAGAGACAAGTGTTCGGATCGCGGCAGGCCGTTCTTAACGTATCTGGCGCACCTTGGCCTTGTCGCTGCACCGACAGGCCGAGGTCCTTTCGACCTCCGTTTTCCCTCGCAAGATCCCCAAGACGGTGATGTCGGACCTGACAGCGGAGATGGTTCAGCGTGGACGCGGTCCTTCGGCACCGGAATCCGTTCGCCGCCGCAAGGTGGCCCGCGACATCCGTTCGGCACGCGAGCGGCTGACCTCGACGAACGGGCTCGAACGCGCCTTCGATTACGAGCTGCTCCGGATCTACGCCGAGTACCGCTCGGGGGCCGGGCTGACCCATGCCGTTCTGGGCCTCGTCATCGCCGGGGCGTCCTCCCTGTGGGTGCCGATTCCCGTCGCCCTGTCCTGGGCCGTCTGCCTGATCTGCGGCGTCGGCCTCTCGATGGGATTGACCAATCATTTCCTCCGGCAATCGGCGGACACAGTCTCGGTGAGACGCTGGCGCAGCGCCTTCATGCTGAGCGAGATCGTCCAGAGTTCGGCATGGGCCTTGATGATCCTCGTAGCCGCGCCCAGCGCCCGCATTTTCGTTCTGTTCGGCCTCGTCATCGCCGCCGCGGTGGCCGCGATGCTGGCGGCGACCCTGCCCGCCGCCGCCGCCGCCGCGCTGCTTCCGCTGATCCTGGCGGCGCTCTCCCTGCTGGCGTTCTCGCAGGACATGGACACGATCCTGCTCGTCACCATGGTGGTCGGATCGCAGATCTTCTTCCTGGGGCTCGCCCGCCGCGTCTACGCGTCGGCCGTGGGGGCGCTGAAATCGCAGGCGGAAAAGGACGCCATCTTCATCGAACTGGAACAGGCGAAGAGCAATTCCGACGAGGCGCGGCGACGCGCGGAGGAGGCCAATCTCGCCAAGTCGCGCTTTCTCGCGACCATGAGCCACGAATTGCGGACGCCGCTGAACGCCATCCTGGGGTTCTCGGAGGTGATGAAGAACGAGGTTTTCGGCGCCCACGTGGCTCCGTCGTACAAGGAATATGCCGGCGACATCCACGATAGCGGGATGCACCTGCTCAACCTCATCAACGAGATCCTCGACCTGTCGCGCATCGAGGCAGGGCGCTACGAGCTCAACGAAGAGGCGATCCAGCTCGCCCATGCGGTGGACGAGTGCCGTCACATGGTCGCCTTGCGGGCCCGTGGAAAGGGCCAAGCCTTCCACGAATTCATCGATCCCGCCCTCCCCCGCATCTGGGCGGACGAGAGGGCCTTGCGCCAGATCGTGCTCAACCTCCTGTCCAACGCGGTGAAATTCACGCCGCCGGGCGGCGACATCACGATCAAGGTCGGGTGGACCGCGTCGGGCGGGCAATATGTCAGCGTGAAGGATAGCGGGCCGGGCATTCCCGAGGACGAACTCGGCACGGTCATGTCGTCGTTCGGTCGCGGCTCCCTGGCGATCAAGACGGCCGAACAGGGGTCGGGTCTCGGCCTGCCCATCGTGAAGGGGCTGGTCGACCTGCATGGCGGCAACTTCCACCTGAAGTCGAAGCCGCGCGAGGGAACGGAAGTCGTGGTGATCTTCCCCGCGAGCCGCGTCATGGACACGCTGCCCGCCCTCAACCTCCCCGAGGAAGCGGATTCAGGGACGACCCTGCGCGGTCGCCGAAGCGCGGCCCGCGCAGCCTGAACCGGGCTGGAGCCGCGCGAAGTCGAGATCCGCGCGGCGGGTCGCGCCGGTTTATGACTCGCTGCGCCCCGATACCCCCGCCTGGGCGAAGGTCGCCATGTCGCGGTGGCAGGCGAGCGCGCCTTTCAGGAGACCGATGGCGAGGGCGGCGCCCGACGCTTCGCCAAGCCGCATGCCGAGAGCCAGCAGCGGCACCAGTCCGAGGCGTTCCAGAACCTCCGCATGGGCCCCCTCCGCCGAGACATGGCCGGCGAGGCAATGGTCCAGCATCGTGGGATCGATGGCGTGGAGGATCGCTGCGGCCGACGTCGCCACATAGCCGTCGATGACCACGGGGATGCGTTGCATCCGCGCCGCCAGGATGGCGCCGGCCATCGCGGCGATCTCGCGGCCTCCGAGGCGCGACAGCACCTGAAGCGGGTCGTCGAGATGGCCGGCATGGAAGGCCAAGGCGGCCTCCACGGCCGCGACCTTGCGCTCGATCCCAGCCGCATCGACGCCGGTGCCACGCCCGACCCAATGCGCCGCCTCGCCACCGTAAAGCGCCGCGTAGATGGCCGCCGCGATGGTGGTGTTGCCGATCCCCATCTCGCCGAGGCCGAGGCAATCCGTGCCTGCGGCGATGGCCTCCATCCCGAAGGCCATGGTGGCGACGCATTCCTTCTCGGTGAAGGCCGGGCCTTCGCAGATGTCGCCGGTAGGAAGGTCGATGGCGAGATCGAAGACCTTGAAGCCGAGGCCGTAGGCGGCACAGAGCTGATTGATCGCGCCGCCGCCCGCCGCGAAATTGTCGAGCATCTGGCGGTTCACCTCCGCCGGGAAGGCGGAGACGCCACGCTTGGTGACTCCGTGACTGGCGGCGAAGACGCAGACGAGAGGGCGGTCGAGGCTGGGCTGGCCCTTGCCCTGCCAAGCCGCGAGCCATTCGACGAGGTTCTCGAGGCGACCCAGCGCACCGGCCGGCTTCGTCAGCAGCGCATCCCGCTCGCGCACCATCGCGACGGCATCCCGGTCCGCGCCCGGCACGGAGGCGATCAGGCGGCGGATGTCGGAGAACGGCGTCTGGTCGGAATGTTCGTGGGTCGGGGGTGTCTGGGTCATCGCGCGAAACTTGCCTTGGGTCTCGGCGCGTCCGGTATGGCGGCCTGCCTGTGGGGCGAGCTATAACCAACGGGGCGCGAGCGGTGAAGGCAGGCCTCCATGACACAAGGCCGGGATCTGGAACCGGACGAGACGTTTCCCGGCGCTTCGTTGGCCTACGATCTCGCTATGTGCCTGCGGTTCTATTCGAGGCTACCGGTGCCGCGCCTTCCCGGCGAGGGCGACCCGCATCGCTTGCCCGACTTCCGCACCCTGCCGCGGCTGCTGCCCGTGGCGGGTCTCATCCTCGCCCTGCCCTCCGCGCTGATCCTGCTCGTCGCCTGGGGGCTGGATCTCGGGCCGTTCCTGGCGGCGACCCTCGCCGTGGCGGCGGGGACGCTGGTGACGGGGGCGCTGCACGAGGACGGTCTCGCGGACGTGGCGGACGGGTTCGGCGGCGGCACGACGCGCGAGCGCCGCATCGAGATCATGCGCGACAGCCGGATCGGCGCCTATGGCGGCGTCGCCCTCGTGCTGACCCTCGCCCTGAGGATCGGCGCATTCGCGACCCTTCTCGATCGCACCGGGGCCATGGCGGCGATGGCTCTCCTGCTGGCCGCGTCCCTTTCGCGCAGCGCCGCGCTCTCGCCGATGGTGCTGCTCGGCCCCGCCCGTCCCGGCGGGGCGGGCGCGTCGGTGGGCGTGCCCGATCGCCGGACCATCGCAATCGTCGTGTCCCTCACCCTCGTCTTCGTCGCGATTGGCTGGATCGCCGGCTTGCCTGTCCTCGGCATGGTGCTGATGCCCGCCCTGGCGCTGGGAGCATCCCTCGGCCTCACCGCCCTGGCCCGCGCCAAGATCGGCGGCCAGACCGGCGACGTCATCGGAGCCTGCCAGCAGGTGGCGGAGATCGCGGCGCTTCTCGGCCTCGTGGCGACGGTCCCGCGCTGACCATGGCACTTTGGCGCTTGATCGCGACCCACGCCTGAGGGCATGGAACGGCCATGACCCAGCCTGTCGCCCCGAGGGCTTCGAGCCCCTGCACGAAGCTCTGCATTCTCGACGCGGCGACCGGGCTCTGCGAGGGCTGCGGACGCACGCGCGAAGAGATCGGGATGTGGGGCTCGCTGTCGGAGACGAAGCGGCAAGCCATCATGGCGACCCTCGGACATCGCCTCCGCTCCGCTTATCCCCTGCGTGGAAAGGCCGTGGCCGTGCCATGATCTACGCCGCCCTCGCGATCCTTCTCGGCATCGTCGCCTTTCTCGTCCTCTCGGATGGTGAGAGCACGGTGGCCGGGCTGGACAAGGACCAGCTCGCACGCCTCGCCTTCAGTGGAACCCTGCTGACGATCTTCCTCGCCGGGTTCTGGCATCGGTTCAGCCAACAGATCGGCACCAACCTGAAGGCGCTGCTGTTCTGGGCCGCCCTCACCGTCGCCCTGGTCGCGGGCTACGCCTACAAGGAGGAGGCCGGGGATGTCGGCAATCGCCTTGTCGGGACGCTGCGGCCCGGCAGCGCCGTCACATCCGGCGATGGAAGCGTCACGATCAACCGCCGGGTGGACGGGGCCTTCTCCGTGCGGGCAGAGGTGAACGGCCGCGCCCAGGTCTTCCAGTTCGATACGGGCGCGAGTTCCGTCGTGCTCACGGCGGAGAACGCGGCCGCCATCGGGATCGCGCCGCCGGACTCCGACTTCTCGATCCGAGTGTCGACCGCGAACGGCACCGCGATGGCCGCCCCCGTCTATCTCGACAGCCTCACCGTGGGCACGATCACCGAACGGCGCGTCTCGGCCCTGGTGAGCCGCCGCGGCGCATTGTCGGGCAACCTCCTCGGGATGAGCTTTCTCGACAGGCTCGGCTCCTACGAGGTGCGGGGCGACCGGCTGGTCCTGCGCCCGGTGCGATAGGGCGGCCCGCGCGATATCGACTCCAGCCCTGGCTTTGCGTCAGTCGTTCGAGGATGCGGACGCGCTCGGCGGCGGGAATGCGTATCGAAGGTAAGCCTGGACGAAGTCGGGCATCGACCCGGGGTCGATCTCGTCGCTGGACGCGACCGTGATGAAACCAGCCAGTTCCGGCTCGATCTCGGCGAGGCGATGGCGCTCCATGTCCTGCCGCAGCGTATTTGCCTGATCGGGGAACGTCACGGGCCGCAGAAATGCCGCCTGACTCTTTCCGCGAAGCAGAAGCCATCGGTTCGGCGCATCGGCCGGGAGTGCCATGCCGGTCTCCTCGACGAACTCGCGCTCCGCGCTGCCGGCCAGATCGACCGTATCGCCGTCACGCACGTCGTCGAGATCCGGCGTGCCGCAGGGGAAATAAGCCTGCCCGGCATTGGCCGTGTGAGCGCCCATGACACCGAGAAGCACGGCGCCATCCGACCCGTGAGGGGCAATGGCCGCGAAGGCGTTCAGAACGGTCGGGTCGGGCGAGCCGAGATCCTTGTGGGTGATGAAGCTCGCGTAGGACGTCTCGAACAGTTCGACGGAACAGGATGCCCCTTCGAGCCGGCACGACCTCGCGAGGAGGACGCGTCCGTCGAACAGCCCGGACCGCGCGGCGCAGCGGCGACGCCAGTTCTCGGAGATGAGAGCCGCGTTGGCCTGCGCCCATTCCCATGCGAACGGCACCAGACGCGCCGTCACCCCCTCGATCCGCGTGAGGGTGAAGCCGTCAGACAAGCAAGTTCCCCTCGCTCATCACCACGGCCGAACCACCGATCTCGACGGATTGGAGGGCTCCGGATTCGATGACCAGCTGAAGCGCGATCTCGCTCGGTCGGCCCATGGCGACCCCCTGACGGATCAGGACATCGTGCTCGCCGTCACCGAGAGGCTCGAACTCCATCATCACGCCGGCGAAGGCCGCGGCGGCGGACCCCGTCGCCGGGTCCTCCATCACGCCGAGATGCGGCGCGAACATCCGGGTCTGGAAGCGGAGGCCGAGGCCCTCCGGGTCCACGGCGTAGAGGTAGAGCGCCGTCTGAGGATCCAGGGTGGAGAAGGCGGCGAGGTCCATACGCGCCGCGTCGAGTTTCGCCCGCGTATTGACCGGCACGAACAGGAAAGCCGGCCCTGCCGTGTGCCGGCTCGGCACGTGGCGCCCGAAGCCGATATCCTGCGTCTCCAACCCGATCATCTGCGCGAGGAGCGTCGCGTCCGGTCCCTCGCCATCGTATTGCGGCAGGATCGGGAGCTTGAAGCGACCACGGCCGCGCCCCTCGCCCGCTTCGACGACGCAGGCCACGGTGCCGATCGTCTCTTCGAGACCGAAGGCGGTGGCGTCGGTGAGGCCGGATTTCGCATCGTGCAATGCCAGCAGGATCGCCGCCCCGAGCGTCGGGTGGCCGGCGAACGGAAGCTCGCGCGTGGGCGTGAAGATGCGGAGGCGGGCCTTGTGGCGTGCCTCCGTCGGCGGCAGCACGAACACCGTCTCGGACAGGTTGAACTCACCCGCGATCCTCTGCATCGCCGCGTCGTCGAGCCATTCCGAATCCAGCACCACGGCCAGCGGATTCCCGGCAAAGGGCGTGTCGGTGAAGACGTCGAGGGTGACGAAGCGGCGGCTCATCGGCTTTTCCTTTTCGTTGACCATCAGATCGGCTCTACGGGAAACGTCTCGCTGGGTGCCACGAACTCGTCCTGCGCGTCGACGGTGAGGATCTCGCGCGAGCCTGCCTCCGCCGTGCGGCGCAGGAGGCCGTAGACCGAAGCACCGGCCATGCCCAAAGCCAAAGCCGCCGAGCCGGTGCGGGCGTAATGGACGAGAAACAGGGCCGCGATGGCGTCGCCCGCTCCGTTCACGTCGAGGGCGAGGCGCGGCGTGCGCAGGCGCCAGAACAGGCCGCCCTCCCCCGCCATCAGGTCGATGGACTCGGACGGGGTGTCCTCGGTGACCAGGGACGTCACCAGCACGACGCGCGGCCCCAAAGCCTGGATCGCCGCCACCGCGGCCTTGGCCTCGCCGAGTGTGCCGGTAGGCAGGCCCGACAGGAAGTTCAGCTCGAACTGGTTCGGAGTGACGATATCGGCGGCGGGCAGGGCCTGATCCCGCAGGAATTCAGGGATGCCGGGGCGGACATAGATGCCTCGCCCGGTATCGCCCATCACCGGATCGCAGCAATACAGCGCCTTCGGGTTGGCGCTCCGCACCGCCGCCACGGCCCGCACGATGGCGGTGCCGATATCGGCCGAGCCCATATAGCCGGACAGGACGCCGTCGCATTGCCCGAGCATGCCGCGCTCCGCGATGCCGAGCACGAGGTCCTCGATCATCGGCCCGTCGAACACACGGCCGCGCCAGGCGCCATAACCGGTATGGTTGGAGAACTGCACGGTATGGATCGGCCAGACCTCGACGCCGAGCCGCTGCATCGGGAACACCGCCGAGGCATTGCCCACATGGCCGAAGGCGACGTGCGACTGGATCGATAGAATTCTCATCGGCGTATTCGGCCTTGCTTCGACGGGTGCGAGCGCGACGGGCTGCGTCGTAGCCGGTTTTGTCCCACGGTGCATTCACAACCGACGTGAGGCCCCCCTCGTGACGTGATCGACCCTTGCCGGAATCGCGGCCTTCCCGCACATCGGGCGCGACGAGCAGGGGCATCCATGGATTTCGAAGCGCTGAAGACCACGATCCTGACCTTCGTGGAGACGCATAAGGAATGGGCACCCCTCATCATCGCGGTGCTCGCCTTCTGCGAATCGCTGGCCTTCCTATCGATCCTGGTCCCCGCCACGGTGCTGCTGGTGGCCATCGGCGCGCTGATCGGTGCGAGCGGCATCCCGTTCTGGCCGATGGTGATCGCGGGCGGTATCGGCGCCGGGCTCGGGGATTGGGTGTCCTACGAGATCGGCCGCTACTTCCAGCACGGCGCCAAGTCGATCTGGCCAATGAGCCGCTATCCGCAGATGGTCGCCAAGGGCGAGGATTTCTGCCGGCGCTACGGCGCCTGGGGCATCGTCATCGGCCGGTTCATCGGCCCGGCCCGCGCGGTGGTGCCGCTCATCGCCGGGATGTTCGAGGTACCGCGCCTGCCGTTCCAGCTGGCCAATTGGAGTTCGGCCTTCGTCTGGGCCTTCGTCTGGCTCGCGCCGGGCGCGGGCGTCATCAGCTTCTTCAACTCCTGACGCCGCATGCGCCGGTTCCCGCCCGAACGCATCGTCTGCCTGACCGAGGAAACCGTCGAGACCCTCTATCTGCTGGGTGAGGAGGACAGGATCGTCGGCGTGTCCGGCTATGCCGTGCGGCCTGCCCGCGTCCGCAAGGAGAAGCCGCGCGTCTCGGCCTTCACCAGCGCCGACCTGCCGAAAATCCTCGCCCTGCAGCCGGATCTCGTCCTCGCCTTTTCCGACATGCAGGCCGAGATCGTCGCCGACCTCGCCCGCGCCGGAATATCGGTCCATCTCTTCAACCAGCGCGACGTCGCCGGTTGCCTCGCCATGATCCGTACCGTGGGCGCTCTGGTCGGGGCTAGCGAGAAGGCCGACGCGCTGGCCCAGGGTTACGCCCACCGCCTCGGCGCCGCCGCCCTCGACAATGCCGGCCCGCCCCGCCTGAAGGTCTATTTCGAGGAATGGGACGAGCCGATGATCTCTGGCATCGGCTGGGTCTCCGAACTCATCGGCTATGCCGGCGGCGACGACGTCTTTCCCGATTTTGCCCGCCAGCCGGCGGCCAAGGACAGGATCGTCACCTTCGAACAGGTGATCGCCGCGCAGCCGGACGTCATCCTCGCCTCGTGGTGCGGCAAGCGGGTGAACATGGCGCGGATCCGCGAGCGGCCGGGCTGGGATGTGATCCCGGCCGTGGCGGCGGGGCGTATCCACGAGATCAAGTCACCTCTGATACTGCAGCCCGGGCCGGCGGCGCTGACCGACGGGTTCGACTCGATCCGCGCCGCACTGGCGGGCGGGCAGGCTGCCGCAGGTGACAAGGGCGGGCCGACCTGATTCCCTGGCGGACCAGTCGATTCGAGACAGCACTCTCCCCAAGCGAAGCCATCCCCAAGCGAAGCAATGTCAGCAGCCCTCGCCCATCTCGTTCTGCCGCCGGACCGCCGGCAATCGGCGACCGCGCTCCAGGTCCAGCGCGGGGTCCGCCGGCTGTTCGCCGACCTCGGCCATGTGACGATACCGGAATTCTCCCTCGCCAATGGCAGGCGGGCGGACATCATCGCCCTGTGCCCGGCCGGCCGGCTGACCATCGTCGAGATCAAATCCAGCGTCGCCGACTTCCGCGCCGACAAGAAATGGCCGGATTACCGGGACTATTGCGACCGCTTCTATTTCGCCGTTCCCGATTCCCTCCCCGAAGGACTGACGCCCGACGAGGCCGGGCTGATCATCGCCGACGGCTACAGCGCCGCGATCCTGCGTGACCCGGTCGACCATGTGCTGAGCGGCGCCCGCCGCAAGGCGGTGACCCTGCGCTTCGCCCATTCTGCCGCGCGGCTGCTTCACTCGCTCGCCGATCCTGGCGCGGTGCGGGAGGGGGCGCTTTAACCAAGCAGGAAGCTGCCCCAGTCTTGTAACCCGGCCGCCCCCGGGATCGGCCTACCGCCCGCTTCGCCGCGCCGAGACCAGCGCCAGGGCGGCGAGATCCTTGTCGCCGTCGCCGTGGCTGACGGCGTCGATGAGGTTGTCGCGCAGCACGCTGGCGAAAGGCATCGGTACGCCGGCCTGACCCGATGCCGCGAGGGCGAGGCCGATATCCTTGAGCCCGAGCCTCAGACCGAAGCCCGGCGGTTCATAGCGCCCGGTGGCGATGGATGCGCCGTAGCCCTTGTAGACCGGCGAGGCGAACAGCGTGTTGGTGAGAAGGTCGAGGAGATCGGCACCGGCGACGCCATGCCCTTCGGCGAAGGCGGCGGCTTCGCCCATGGCCTCGATGGCCGCGATCAGCATGAAATTGCCCGCGAGCTTCACCGCATTGGCCCGGTACGGCTCGGTTCCGAAGGGCCAGGTCTTCGTGCCGAGGGCGTCGAGCAGCGGTTGCGCCCTTGCGATGACATCCGGGTCTCCGGCGACGACGATGTTCAGGGCACCGTTCTGCGCCACGTCCGGCCTGCCGAAGACGGGGGCGGCGATATAGGGCACGCCGGCCCGCTCGTGGATCGCGGTGAGCTCCTGCGCGAGCGCCACCGAGATCGTGCTCATGCTGAGATGCAGGCCGGGCCGCGTGCCGGAATCGAGCAGTCCGCCCTCCACGATCACCGAACGCAGGGCCGCATCGTCGGCGAGCATGGTGATCGCCGCGTCCCCGGTGAAAGCGTCCGCTGCGCTATGCGCGACTGTCACCCCGTCTAGACCGTCGGCGGCGGATGCGGTCCGGTTCCAGACTCTCACCCGGTGACCGTCCCGGACGAGGCTCTGCACCATGCCCCGGCCCATCCGGCCCAACCCGATCACGCCGACATCCATCCGAGGGCTCCCTTTGTTCGTCCCGGTTCAATGGCCGTTGAGAAATTCGATCATCGTGGCGTTGAAGCGATCGGTCGCTTCCATATGGACGAGGTGGCCGACACCCTCGAAGACGACCGCGCGCCCATCCGGCATCCGGGCCGCCAGGCTCTTGGCATGTCCGGCATTGTCGCCCATGGCGGCGCGCAGGTTTTCGGGGGCGAAGGGCTTGCCCGGTGCGTTGCGATCGTTTGCGCCCATGATGAATAGGGTCGGCGCGGCGATCAGCGGGATCTCATGCACCACCGGCTGGCCCCAGATGATCTGGTAGGAATTGACGAAGGATTGGAGCCAGCGCGGATATTCGCCCGAACCCTTCACGCGCTCGCGGATCGCCACGAAGGGCTCGATCGCCGTGGAGGGAAGCGACAGCGCGTAATTCGTCATCAGCTGGCGCCGGTAGACGTCCGCGGTGACACCGCCCTCAATGCGAAGCAGCGTGTCGTTGGAAACGGGCGGGACGGTGAAGCGATAATCCTCAAGACCGATCGGCGCTTCGAGGACGAGGCTGTTCACCCGGTTCGGCGCGTTTCGGGCAAGTCGGGCAGCCAGCATACCGCCCATGGAATGCGCGACGACATCGACGCGCGGGAGATTGAGCGCATCGAGAAGCGATACGGTTTCCGCCGCCATCACGTCGAAGCTGAACGGTCCCACCGGCTTCGACGATTTGCCGAAGCCGAGCTGGTCGGGAACGACCACGCGGTAGCCCGCCCCCGCCAGGGCACCGATCACCGGCTCCCAGTAACTCGACGGGAAATTACGGCCGTGCAGCAGCAGAACGGTGCGTCCGTTCGGTGTCCCTGTCGGCGTGACGTCCATGTAGGCGAGGCGCTGCTGCTCGTTGTCCCGCGTCAGGTCGAGAAACCAGACGGGGTGGGGATAGGCAAAGCCCTCCAGGCCAATTCCCAGGGGCCCTGCATCGTCGGCTCTCGTGAGAGAAGGTGTGACCGTGAGAAGGAAGCCGAGCAGGAAGGTCGCCAGACGCATGTGATCCCCGGTGGAACGCTTCGATGATGTCTTTGCGATCGATGGGTGACATAGGGCACTTGCCGAAGCGAGCAGGGATCGTTCACGGCTCTGTGCGATGACGCACGAGGCAGACCCCCTCAATAACGGCGGAGCCGGATCGCGGCCCGGCGCGAAACCCATGGATGGTCTGCCGGTGCGCGAGCGCATGCTTGCGCTTCTCGCCATCGGACTCGCCATGACCATGGCGGTACTGGACGGGGCCATCGTCAACGTGGCGCTGCCGGCCATGGCGAAGGATCTCGGGGTCAGCCCCGCTTCCGCGATCTTCGTGGTCAACGCCTTTCAGATCGCCGTGACCGCGTCGCTGCTGCCACTGGCCTCCCTCGGCGACATCCTGGGCTATCGGAAGGTCTATCTCGCCGGCCTCGTCGTGTTCGTCGTAGCCTCCCTGGCCTGTGCGCTGTCGACCTCCTTGCCTGGGCTCATCGTCGCCCGGATCGCCCAGGGGCTCGGTGCGGCCGGCATCATGAGCGTGAACATCGCCCTGGTGCGCTTCATCTATCCGCATCGCATGATCGGAAGGGGGGTCGGCAACGTGGCGCTCATCGTCGCCATGGCCTCGGCGACCGGCCCGACCGTCGCCGCCGCGATCCTCTCCGTGGCGACCTGGCCGTGGCTGTTCTTGGTCAACCTGCCCGTCGGCCTCGTGGCCCTGGCGGTGGCCGCGCGGACCTTGCCGGTGACGCCGGTGAGCGGGGCCCGGTTCGACGTCCCGAGCGCGCTCCTCAACGCCCTCACCTTCGGCCTACTCATCATCGGACTCGATGGAATCGGCGAAGCGAACGGGCGCTGGCTCGCCCTTGTCGAGATCGCCGCCGGGCTCGCGGTCGGCACCGTCTTCGTCCTGTATCAGGCCCGGCTCGCGACACCGTTACTGCCGGTGGACCTGCTGCGCATTCCCGCCTTCGCCCTGTCGATGGTGACCTCCATCGCCTCGTTCGGGGCGCAGATGATGGCCTATGTCGCCCTGCCCTTCTATTTCCAGGACGCGTTGCACCTATCCGCCACCGAGACCGGTTTCCTGATGACGCCCTGGCCCATCGCCATCGCGATCACGGCGCCGATCTCCGGCCGCCTCGCCGACCGGTACGCGCCGGGTGTTCTCGGCGGAATCGGCCTGGCACTCATGGCCGGCGGCATCGCGGCGCTGGCTTTGCTCCCCGCCGCCCCAACGCTGGTGGATATCGCCTGGCGGCTGACCGTCTGCGGGATCGGCTTCGGATTGTTTCAGGCGCCGAACAACAAGGTGATCGTCACGAGCGCTCCGCGTTCGCGCAGCGGTGGAGCCAGCGGCATGCAATCGACGGCGCGGCTGACGGGGCAATCGCTCGGCGCGGCCCTCGTCGCCGTCATCTTCGGGCTGACCCATGCCAGCGGTACGGCCGTCTCCATCGGGGCAGCGCTCTGGTGCGCCTGCGCCCTGTCAGCGGCCGGTGCCGTCTCCAGCATCATGCGGCGCCAGCCGACGGGCTGATCCCCCGAACGCAGCCACCCATCGCCTGAGGCGTTGATCGACGAGGCTGCCAACGGAGGAGGACATTCATGGACATGAATCTGAAGGGGCGACGTGCCCTGGTGACCGGCTCGACCGGCGGCATCGGCTACGGCATCGCCAGGGCCCTCGCCGGAATGGGCGCCACCGTCGCCGTCAACGGGCGCACACCGGACCGGGTCCGGGCGGCGATCGGGCGCTTGACGGAGGAGACCGGCACGACGGCGTTCATCGCGGCCCCCGGCGATATCGCCACGGCGAGCGGCGCGGAGGCCGTGGTGAAGGGTTTGCCGGAGGTCGATATCCTGGTGAACAACACCGGCATCTTCGAACCGAAGCCCTTCTTCGAGATCCCCGACGGCGATTGGCTTCGCTTCTTCGAGACCAACGTGATGAGCGGCATACGCCTCTCGCGGGCCTACACGCCGGGTATGGTCGAGGCCGGATGGGGGCGGGTCGTCTTCATTTCCAGCGAGTCGGGCCTGAATATCCCGGTCGAGATGGTCCATTACGGCATGACGAAGACGGCGCAGCTCGCCGTGTCACGGGGCCTCGCCGAGACGGTGGCCGGAAGCGGAGTGACCGTGAACAGCGTACTGCCCGGGCCGACCCTGTCGGAAGGTGTCGCCGACTTCATGGCGAAAATGGCTAAGGATACCGGCGAGGTCGATCTCGACAAGCTGGGACGTAACTTCGTCGCCGAGCACCGCTCGACCTCGCTCATTCGTCGCTTGGCGACGGTCGAGGAGGTCGCCAGCATGGTCGCCTACATCTGCAGTCCGGCCGCCAGCGCCACCAGCGGTGCGGCCCTACGCGTCGATGGGGGAGTGATCCGTCACATCGCCTGAGCGCAATGCTCTCGGGTCGCTAGCGGACGCGCCGAAACTCACAGAGAGCCTGCCCGGCGCCACTCGAGCGCCGGGCCGCACCGGCATCAGGCCGACTTGAGATGGGCAGCGAGGTGCTTGTTCATCTCGAACATCGTGCATTTGTCTTTGCCGAAGACCTTCTTCAGCTTGTCGTCGGCCAGGATCTCGCGCTTGTTCTCGGGATTCTGGAGATTATGCTTCTTGATGTATTCCCAAACCTTGCTGACGACCTCGCCGCGCGGAAGCGCTGCAGAGCCGACGACGGCCGCGAGTTCCTCGGAGGGCTTCAGCGGCTGCTGCAGCGCGTTGGGCTTAGCGGCGCCTTCAGCCTTCGGAGCAGCGGTCTTCTTGGCAGCGGCCGGCTTGTCGGCTGCCTTGGTGGTGGTCTTGGTTGCCATGAGTTCCTCCGGTTTTTGGCTTTGAGCGCCGTCACGCCCACGGCCAAGGGCCTCGGAGCGCATAGCTGCAACAACTAAGCGGTGCTGAGAGCGTTCCAAGAGGGAATCACGTAGACCCACCGCCCATCCACAGAAGGGACGGGGATAGCGGGGATATTGCAAGCCCACGAAGGCGGGAGCACGGACTTCCGTCCCGACGCGATCCGATCCGCATGACGGCCGCTCCCTCTATGATCGTCATCTGGGACGACAGAGCGGCCCGGCGGCATCCAAACGGGCATCGTCCGAAAAACCTGTCGTCCGACAATGCGTTAGGAAGACAACCGAGTCGTTCCGAGGCCTTCGCTGTGCGGTTCGCGAGAGAAGCGCCGCATGATCCAGTGGTAAGGAGAGGATCGGGTCTGCGCCGGGTGGCAGGACGGTACGTCGCCGGACGACGCCGCATCGCGGGAGCGTGCAATCTTTTTTCGTTCCTCCCCCGGAATCGCCGCATCTGCGCGATCTCGGAACACCGCCCAGACGCGACAGAGAACGATCCCTTAAGCGCGACGAGGAACACTGAGGGTATGTTCATCGCAGCCATTGCCCTCGCCCTCGTCGCTTCCGGCGCGCTCCTCGCTGGCCTGACGGGACTCGTTGCCGCCGAAGGTCGGGTCGATACCGACACGCGTGGTGCCGATCTCGTCTGACCGGCATCGTTGCCAGCACACACGACAACGCCGCCGATGGGGGCTCCATCGGCGGCGCTTTTAGAATCCGTCAGTCGCGTCGCGCGGTTCTAGAACTTACCGCCGAGGCCGACACTGCCGCCCGACCCCATCTGCGGGGCGAGCCCGCCGGAGCTCGAACGGCTGGTCGTTTCGCCCTCGATGTCCTCACGGCGAATCCGGCGCTCCGCCTCCGCCTGGGAGCGGGTCTGGCCGCCGGCCGATTTCGGCAGGTCCAGGCGCCGCGTCGGAGCCGTCTGGAGCGGCGCCCCATCGGGATCGACCTCGGCCGCCCTTGCGCGCTGAGCGCCGGGCACGGCACCGCGCATGGAGGGCGGAGGACCGACTTCGCTCTCAGGCATGACGCCACCGCCGCCGGACAATGCCTGGCAACCGCCCAAAGACGCTGCAAGAAGCGCCAGAGCGCAGGCTTTCGACGGGATACGCATCGACGAGTTCCTCAAAAGTATTCCACCTCAGTTCGCGCGGGTGGTTCGGCACGCTTGCGCGCATCTCTACGATGCACCAAAGGCGAAAACCAGACGATCACAGGGCTTTCGTCATACCTCACGCGGCGGACAGGGAAAAATTCCGTGTCGGCGGGCGCCGGTTCGCCTGGACAGCTTCCGCGCTGCACGCCACCATGACCGCCACGGTCCGGTTCTTGCCAATCCGTGATCGGGACGAGCCGCTCCTCTGCCGATCGGTTCGCCGTCATCCACAACTTCGCCTTGGTCCGCTCTCATACGCCTTCCCACTCCATGCCAGGCGAGAACGTCTCGGGATGGCCGAGGTCGAGCGGGAGCCGGCGACATGCTTCTTCGGGGAACGCACGTGTTCAGAACTGTCCGGCTGGTTGCCGCCGCGTCGATCACCCTTTGGGCCGCAGGAGCCGCAGCAGAGGGAACCGCTCCGGCTACCGGTGCGGCGAGCGACGTGTCTCCGGCCGCGCCCGCGGCACCCGCAACCCCTGTCTCGCCGCCGGTGCCGCCACCGCAGATCACCGCACCGGCACAGCCGGCGGCTGCCCCGCCCGTACCGGCTACAGGGACACCCGCGACGGTTCTGGATACCCAGGATTACGAGGGTGTGCTCGGAAAAGCCGTGCGCAGTTCCACCGGCGAGGATATGGGTCGGATCATCGACATCATCCTCGACAAGGATGGTCGGCCACGCGCCGCCATCATCGATTTCGGCGGCTTTCTCGGCGTAGGCTCGCGCAAGATCGCGGTAGACTGGCGCGCCATGCGATTCTCGCCGGATGGTAAGCCGAGCCGCCTCGTCCTTCAACTGAGCCGGAACCAGGTGCGCGTCTCGCCGGAATACAAGCCGGGCGATCCCATCGTCGTCCTCGGCCCGGCGAGCCCGAGCGTTCCGCCCGACGGCGACGCGGCGGCCGGCCAAGCCGCTCCGCCCGCTCAGGTGGCCCCTGCACAAGTCGCTCCCGCGCAAGTTCCGGCAGCGCAAGGCCCGGCAGCGCCAGTCCCGGCAGCGCAGCTCCCTGCGGTTCAGCCCCCCGCCGCACCGACTCCGGCGGCTCCGGTCCAGGCTCCCGTCACGCCGCCGTCGACCCCTGCGGCCACGCCCATGCCAGACAAGCCGGCTGAGAAATCGCCGGACAAATGACGGCATCCCGCTCGCAGAATCGACGCGTCATCAAACCCCGCGAAGTGCCCCGGTCGGAATTTCGACCGCGAGGGGTTCCCCGGCGTGACGCCTATGCCGAGATGCCCGGAGAGGCTTCGACCGACATGCAGGCCGTTTCGGTGAGAAGCAGCCGCGGGCTCGACGCCTTCGCGTTCTTCGTCGCGAACCTCCAGACCGGGTTCGGTCCGTTCCTCGCCGTGTACTTCACGCAGGCGCAATGGACGCAATCCGACATCGGTTTCGCCCTCACGGTGGGCAGCCTCGTCAGCCTGCTCGGTCAGGTGCCGGGCGGTGCTTTCGTCGATGCCGTTCGTTCGCGACGCTTCGCGGCGGGGCTCTCGGTCGTGGCGATCTCGCTCAGCGCCTTCGCCCTCGCCATGTGGCCGAGCTTCCTCATCGTTCTGCTCGCTATGGCGGCCCATTCCGCCGCGAGCTGCATCCTGACGCCGGCCATCGCGGCCATCAGCATCGGGTTGGTGGGTCATAAGCGTGCCGGTGAGCGGCTGGGGCGCAACGCGAGCTTCTCGGCGCTCGGCAACGCGGTCGCGGCGGCGTTGATGGGAGCTTGCGGCTATTACCTGTCGAACGACGCGGTGTTCTACCTCACCGCTTTCCTAATGATCCCGACCCTGATCGCGCTCTCGTTCATCCGTCCGGGCGCGGCGCCGCTACAGGCCCACCAGGCCGAGGCGGTGGAGTCGGGGCCGAAGGAAAGCGCGCTGAAGGCCATCGTCACCAATCGCCCCCTTCTGTGCTTTGCAGCCTGCATGACCCTTTTCTTCCTGGCCAACGCCGCAATGCTGCCTCTCGTCGGCAGCATGTTGACCCTGCGGGCCAGCGAAACCGCCACGGCGCTCATCGCAGCCTGCATCGTGGTGCCCCAGGTCGTCCTGGCGATTTCCGGCCCGGCGGTCGGGCGGGCCGCCGAGAAATGGGGCCGCCGCCCGCTCCTTCTCATTGGCTTTGCCGCCCTCCCGATCCGCGGCCTGCTCTTCGCCTATACCGACAGCCCCGAACTCCTCGTGGCGATCCAGGTCTTCGACGGCGTCTCCGCGGCGGTGTTCGGGGTCATGGTTCCCCTCGTCGTGTCCGACGTCACGCGCGGCACCGGCCGGTTCAATCTCGCCCTCGGTGCGGTCGGAACCGCCATGGGCATCGGCGCTGCCCTGTCGACGTCGCTGGCCGGAATCATGGCCGACCACCTCGGCAGCCACAGCGCCTTCCTCGGCCTCGCCATCGTGGGTCTGGCGGGCTTCGCCCTCCTCGCCCTGATCATGCCGGAGACCCGTCAGGTGGAGGCGACCTGATGGGGGTACGGCATCGAATTCGCTTGCCGCTCAAGACCCGTTCAGGTTTCCTCGGTATAAGAGCGCAAGCTTGACGGCAGCCTGCAACGCTTGGACGAGATTTGCGTTGCGACCTATAGGTTCACGGTTCCGTGCTGCCTGCTTGCAGGGTCACGTCAGAATCCGACAGTTAAGAATGAGCACCGGGATGGTCACCCATATGGAAGACCTCTGCGTCTATGCCGACAGGCCCTTCGCCTTCGTCTCCCGTTACCTGAAGCGGCGGGCCCTTCCCCATCTGGTCATCCTCTGCGCTGTCCTCGGAGCCGTCGCTTTCTCCGTGAGCACGGATTACGCGCTGAAGGGCGTCGTCGATGCCCTAAGTAAGGGGCCGGATGCAGGCCTGATCTGGGGCGCACTGGCCGTCCTCATCGCCTTCATCGCTGCCGACAACATGCTCTGGCGCGTGGCGAGCCTCGTCGGATCCTTCACTTTCGTCGGTGTCACGGGTGATATCCGCCGCGACCTGTTCCGCCACATGACCGGGCATTCGCCGTCCTTCTTCGCCGACCGGCAGCCCGGAACTCTCGCCTCGCGCATCACCGCAACCTCGAACGCGATCTTCACGGTCGAGAACATGTTCGTGTTCAACGTGATGCCGCCTTGCGTCGCGGCCTTCCTGTCGATCGTCTATATCGGCACCGTCAACCTCACCATGGCGGGCGTCCTGGCCGGCATCTTCGCCGCCGTCGTCATCCTGATGTTCAAGATGGCGGCTGCGGGAAAGCCGCTCCACCACGACTTCGCGGCCAAAGCCGCGAGCGTGGATGGCGAGATGGTGGATCTCGTCGGCAACATGCCGCTGGTCCGCGCCTTCTCGGCGTTCAAGCGGGAATACAAGCGCTTCGACGGCACCATCGGCGTCGAGATGCGGTCGCGCCGCTCCTCGCTGCTCTACCTCGAAAAGCTTCGGATCGTTCACGCGATCCTCACGGTCTTCGCGGTGCTCGGCCTGCTCTACTGGGCCATCACCATGTGGGAAGCGGGCCAGGCCACGAACGGACAGGTGGTCCTCGTCTGCACCCTCGGCATCCGTATCCTCGCCGCCACGCGCGACCTCGCCGTCGCCTTGGTGGATGCGACCCAGCATACGGCCCGGCTGTCGGAGGCCCTGCATACCCTGCTTCAGCCGCACGACCTGATCGACCATCCCGAAGCGATGCCGCTTTCAGGCACCGGCGCCGAGATCGAGTTCGATCACGTCGCCTTCTCGTATCCCGACGGTCGCGCGGTCTTCACGGATTTCAACGTGAAGATCGAGGCCGGGCAGCGCATCGGTCTCGTGGGCAAGTCGGGTGGCGGTAAATCGACCCTCTTCTCGCTGCTCCAGCGCTTCTACGAGGTCCAGAGCGGGAAGATCCTGCTCAATGGTCAGGACATCAACCGGGTAACGCAGGATTCCCTGCGCGAAGCCATCACGGTGGTGCCCCAGGACGTGTCGATGTTCCACCGGACGCTGCGCGAGAACATCCGCTACGGCCGGCCGGACGCGTCGGACGAGGATGTCTGGAAGGCCGCCGCGGCGGCGCATTGCACCGATTTCATCGAGGCGTTGCCAGAGGGCTTCGACACGATCGTGGGCGACCGGGGTGTGAAGCTGTCCGGCGGTCAGCGCCAGCGCATCGCCATCGCCCGCGCCATCCTGAAGGATTCCCCGATCCTGCTGCTCGACGAGGCGACCTCGGCGCTGGACGCCGATTCCGAGGAGGCGATCCGGCACGCCCTTGCCAATTTGATGAAGGGGCGGACCGTCATCGCAATCGCGCACCGTCTCTCGACGCTGAAGGATTTCGACCGGATCGTAGTGCTCGAAGGCGGGCGCGTCATCCAGGACGGCTCGCCGGACAAGCTCACCCATCTCGACGGGTTCTATCGCGAGTTGATGAAGAAGGAATCGATGTCGATGGCGCTCGCCGCCGCCTGACCGATCAGGTGGGTGGGGACACGCCGAACCGTTTGATCGCGCGGATGACCGCCGCCGCGCGATAGGGCTTCTGGAAGAAGACCGCGCCGCCTACCATCCGGGGCGGGGTGTGAGAGAAGCCGGTGGCGTAGATCACCGGAAGGGCGGGACGGATGTCCCGCGCGGCTTCGGCGAGCTGCCATCCATCCATCGCACCCGGCAGACGGATGTCCGTGAACAGGATGTCCACCGGGTCGCCACGCTGCAGAATATCGAGCGCGATTTCTGCGGTGACCGCCGGGATCACGTCATATCCGACCTCCTCGAGATGGGCGGTGATGACTTCGAGAAGCGTCACCTCGTCCTCCACGATGAGAATACGGACAGCGGACGCTGGATGGTGCATCGACGACTCCGTTCGGATGAGACTCGGTTAGGACGCCCATGACGGCCACGTTCGCCGCCACCGGTCGAACCGTTGGCGCTCCCCGAGCGTCGCGGCGGGCCTGACGACCAGCATGAACGACCTGGGTGGAATCGGGAATCACCACAGCGTGGTCCGGCATCGAAGTGCCAGACCGCAACCGTGTTTCGCTACTCGACGACGAGCTTGTAGCTTTGGCCCGCCCGGATGACGGCACCCCGCTCCAGCTCGTTGAGGACGAGGAAGCGGTCCAGCGGACGATCGGGCACCACCATCCTGCGCGCCATCTCGTCGGCCGTATCGGCCGGCCCGGCGACGACGACCTGGATGCGCAGCGGGCGCAGGGACTTCACTTCGTCGGGGCCGACGCCGGACAGGCTCTCGGTCCAGCGACGGAACGCGCCATCGGGATCCGTGCTGCCCTTGGCGGCCATGATCATGCGGAAGGTGGTCTCCCCGACCCGGACAGCGGCGAGGCGGAAGGTCCAGTCCTTGCCGCGGGACATCGCCGTGACCGCCGAGTTGCCGGCGATCATCCGGTTCTCCACCGAACTCGCCTCGATGCTGTCGCTCCAGGTTGCGCGCAGCACCTCCTCCAGGCTCTGGCCGACATGGCTTTCGACCTGATCGAACAGAAGGCGGCGGCTTCCCTCACCGGTGGCGCCGAGCACGGCGTTCCGCGTGTTCTCAATCGTGAATCCCTCCGGTACCTCGAAGGCGATGCCGAGGCTCGGATGGAGGAAGCGGCGGCCCTTGACGATCCCGTCGCCCGGATTGTCGCCATAGGCGATGCCGTCGATGGCCGCGAGGTAGCGGGCACGCTCATCGACGCCGAGGCCGGGCGCGCCGATCAGGCGGGCGGCACGGGTGACGAGGTTGATCCGCTCGCTGGTACCGGGATGGGTAGCGAGCATGTCGGGCTCGCCGGCCATGCCCGTCCCGGTCTTCATGTTGGTGGTGCGATTGAGCGAGTTGAGGAACCGGCCCGCACCGAACGGATCGTAGCCGGCCCGCGCCAGGGTCCGGACACCGATCCCGTCCGCCTCGAGCTCCTGATCGCGGGAGAACCGGGCCAGGGCGAATTTCGACTGGTTCTGCAATTGGGCGCCGGTGGCCGGATCGTTGAGCACGTCGGCGACGACCCGGCTCACCAGCTGCGAGCGCAGGGCCAGTTCGGTGCGCGCCGTGGCATGGCGCAGGGTGACGTGGGCGATCTCATGCGCCAGCACGGCGGCGATCTCGGACGTATCGCTAGCCAGCGCCAGCAACCCCCTGGTCACGTAGAGCCGGCCATTGGGCAGGGCGAAGGCATTGATGACCGGCGAGTCGAGAAGCGTGACCGCGTAGGTCTCCTCCGGACGGTCGGTGGCCTTCACCAGACGGTCGGTCACCTCCGTCAGCAGGCGCAGAGCTGCCGGCGAACGGTATTCCCCCCCGAAGGAAGCCACGAGCTTGGCATGGTCGGCATCCGACGCGGTCCGCTCCCGGCCTGTGGTGCGGGGAGCCTCCACCGGGACCTTGATCGCCGCCGGCTGCAACAGGGCGCCGGTCTGATCGGCGCCGCAGCCCACCAACAGCGGCAGGATGAGCGTCGACATGAGCAGGCCGCTTCGGCCAGCCCAGAATCCGCGATGTCGAGTGTGCCCCCCGCTCATTCCGTTCAGCGCCGAAGCGCCCGCTCCTCATCCAAAACTTCGATCATGTCTGCGCTTGCGATGTCGAGGGTGGGTCCGCGCCAGGCCTCGACGACACCGCGAACGCGGACGAGGCGCCCGCGTAGCGTCGCCGCACTCAGACCACGTTCACGCAACTGGCGCCAAGTGCGCTTCGACACGGTGACCGTCAAGCCGTCTTCACCCCGCTTGGCGAAATCCACGTAGGTCCGGGCCGACCGCTCGCCGACATTCACGACCCTCCCTTGCGCCACGATGAAACGACCGGTCGCTTCGCGCAACGCGCCACCCTCCCGGCCCTCACGCACGCCCGTGCGCCAAAGCCCCCTCGCCGCTCCGCGAGCCTCGGTTTCGAGGCTCAGCAGCGCCGGTCTGCACAGCGTGTCGCGTTCGCCGGCATCCACATAGGCAAGTCCCTCCGCGATCAGCCCACCGGCAAGGTCCACCGCCTCGTCGAGAACGGCCGCATCGACCTGCGCGCGTCCCCATCGGTCGGCCTCGCCGCGCGGCACGAGCTCCAGCGGACGGTCCCGATGCCGGAGAAGCCAGGCACGGGCCGCGCCATCCTCTTGCACCGACCAACGAATGCCGCCCAGAATCGCGCGACTGCCCGATGCCAGGATCAACTCGCCGCGCTCGCCGACTCCCGTGAGCGCATCCTGTCGCGTCGAACCGGCCCGGCATTCAGGGACGACGAAGCGCGTCGCCTCGGCCTGCGCCGAACCGGCCAGGACCAGCGCGAAGTTCGCCCATCCAAGGATGCGTCCGATCCTCACGTTCTGAACCCTCACACCGCCCGGCTCCGAACCGCCCGCCATTGTGGGGCGTCGCGGTGCAGCAAAACAAGGAAGCGATCGATGGCGACGAGCGGTTTGCCCCGTTCTGCGGCCAGTTGGCCACACCGGTAGAGCTCTCGGAACCCGCGCTCGGCGTGAACGCGACGGCGCCGCCATGCCGTCTCTTGATTACCGTCCCGGCGGTTCCCAGCTTACGGAAATCGGCTGCGGGCCCCTCTGGCGGATGCGCGTTGACGCCTTCCGTGATGTCGGAGCCGATGCTTTCCTGCGTCTCGCAAAGCATCGACGGTCCCACATGGTCGACTTTCTCTTCATCGAATGGCTCGGCAAGCCTGTCTGGATGTGGCTCGGGTTCCACGCCCTGGTCGCCGGGCTGCTCGCCTTCGACCTCGGTCTGCTACATCGGGACAAGGACCACGAGATCGGGGTGAAGGAGAGCCTCCTTCTCACCGCGTTCTATTTCAGCCTCGGCCTCGCCTTCGGCGGTTGGATCTGGTGGTATTTCGGGGCACAGCCCGCTCAGGAATACGTGGCCGGCCTCGTGGTCGAGAAGTCGCTGTCCATGGACAACGTCTTTGTCATTGCGGTCATTCTCACCTCCCTGGGTATTCCCCGCGCGGCGCAGCACCGCGTTCTCGTCTGGGGCATTCTCGCCGCGGTGGTCCTGCGCGGGCTGATGATCGGGCTCGGCGCCGCGCTCGTGCACCAAGCCGCCTGGGTCCTGTCGTTCTTTGCTGCCTTCCTGATTTTCGCCGGGCTGAAGATGCTGTTCGGCAAGGAGGAAGAGGCCGGCGACATTCAGGACAACGCCATGGTTCGGATGCTGCGCAAGGTGATGCGCATCACACCGGAGATGCACGGCCAACGCTTCGTCGTTCGGAAGCCGGATCCGCAGAGCGGCAAGTCCGTCCTCTGGTTCACCCCCCTTGCGCTCGGCCTGATCCTCGTGAACGGCGCGGACGTGATCTTTGCCGTCGATAGTGTCCCGGCGATTTTCGCGATCACCACCGATACGTTCGTCGTCTACACCTCCAACATCTTCGCGATTCTCGGCCTACGCGCGCTCTACTTCGCTCTGGCGGCCATGGTCGATCGCTTCGCCTATCTGAAGACCGCGCTGGCGTTCATCCTCATCTTCATCGGGACGAAAATCGTGGTGGCCGACACGTTCGACCTCGTTCATGTACCGCCATGGGTGTCGCTTGTCGTGACGCTGGTGCTGCTGGCGGGCGGCGTCGCTTACAGCCTGTGGCGCACGCGGGACGCAGCCAAGGATGTAGCGAAGGACGAGAACAGGGACGCCGTGTCGCAACGCGCCTGAGAGCCGTCTTGAAGTTCGTCACCGGCACCTGTGCCGGTGACGTCACCGATGACTGCGAGGTTAACCGGTCTTCAAACTATGGGGCCGGACCGCTCAGGTGCAGCGACGGATGCGGCGTCGAGCAATCACCGCGACGGTAATGCGGCCAGCAAGTCGCGCAAGGTCGTGATCGTCGAGGCATCGGCGACTCCATCCACGCGCGCCTGACGAAATCTGCGCTGAAATGCCGTGACGACCGCCTTGGTTCGACGATCGAAAACTCCGGTCACGGGTATGTCGTAGCCGTAGAGTGCGAACATGGCCTGGAGCGCTTCGATCGGCTGTCCGGTATCGCCCTCCGCGAAGAAGCGCCCGTCGCGGATGGGTGACGCCGGCACGTGATGTCCGATTCCGGCCGCGGCCAGTCGGTGCCAGGGAAAATGCTCGCCTGGATCTTCCTTGCGTTCCGGCGCCACGTCCGAATGGCCGAGGACGTGCCACGGTGCGATGTTCCAACGGGTAACGAGATCCTGGGACAATGCGATCACCGCGTCGATCTGCTCGGGCGGATAGGGGGGTAATCCGCCCACATGCCCGCCATTGACGATCTCGATGCCGATGGAGCGCGAGTTGATGTCTCGCTCGATTCCCGTCGTGGCGCGGCCCCATGTACCGGCCCCAGCGTGCCAGGCGCGGCGTGATTCCGGCACCATCTGGATCACCCGGCCATCTTCCAGCACCACGTAATGCGCCGAGACCTCGGAGATCGGGTTAGCGAGGCGCTGCAATGCGGCAGCCGCACTCTCCATTCCGGTATAGTGCAGGATCAGCATGGTCGGCGGCCCGTCGCGGCGCTCCCCATGGTTGGGCGACGGCATCACACTGGTCGCCACCGGGCTTTCCGGTTTGGGCTTCATGCGGCAGTTCCTCCGTTCCGCCTCAACGCAAACGCCGTTCGGCGGCGATCCGGTCATAGGCGGCGTTGATCGCTGCGAGCCTTTCGGTCGCGATCGTCACGGCTTCGGGGGGGACGCCTCGAGCGATGGCGCGATCGGGATGGTTCTCCATCACCAGGGCGCGATGCCGGGCCTTCACCTCGGCGTCGCTCGCCTCATGGTCTAGATCGAGGACTAGATACGGATCGTCGGCGAGCCGTACATGCCGCGCGGCGATCCGTCGGAAGGCGACATCGTCGAAGCCGAAGGTCTCGGCCACGGCACGCAGGTAGCGCTCCTCTGCTTCATGGATCGCACCATCGGCCTTCGCGATGTGGAACAGGCCGTCGAGGACATCCTCCAGCAAAGCCGGTTCGTCGCGAAACGCCGTCGCCATCTGTCGCGCATAGGCCTCGAACCCGGCCGAGGTGCCCTTGGCGAGGTCGAACAGCCGTTGGACGCCGGGCCGCTCCCGCTCGCTGACCTGGATGACCTTGGCGAAGGCCTCGACTTCGGAAGGCGTCACCACGCCGTCCGATTTCGCCATCTTGGCGGCCAGCGCCACGAGGCCGGTGGTGAAGACGACATCCCTCGGCGTCGCGCCGAAGATCGCACCTTCCCGATCCACCAGGAAGTGACCGGCGACCCCGCCGACCAGACCGCCGATCGGTCCACCGATGGCCAGTCCGATTCCGGCGCCGCCGAGCTTGCCCCAGATCCCGACGGTCATGCGGAACCGCCTTGATGGGCGTGGAGAGCAAATCCGAGGGGCGAAACGAGAAAAGCGTGAGACAGCATCGGCATCGCAGAGGATCGTCGGCCGGTCATTCGCCGGCGCAGACCCGCATACGGCAAATGCCCCCGGCCCGTCTTGTCTCCACGTCATGAAAAAGGGCCGAGGCATGCGCCTCGACCCCGATGTTCTTCCCGTATGGAAAGATCTCAGCGGCAGTACACGTCGCCGTAGGCGTCGCGATACGTGCCGTAGGGGCAGCGCGGGGCTGTGCCGGCGCCGATGATCGCGCCACTGGCGCCACCGATGGCCGCACCGGCAAGAGCGCCGCCGGCCCGACCGGTGGCAGCACCGCCGATGGCAGCACCGGCCAAAGCGCCGAGGCCGGCGCCGCCGAGTGCACGATCCTGCGGCGTATTGCAGGCGCCGAGGGAGAGGGCGAGAGCCCCGGCGAGGGTAGCGGCAATGAGCTTCTTCATGGTCCCGAGACTCCCTTGTGCGTTTTCTGGCCCGGCTTATCGCCGTGGTGACCTTGCGCAACGTAGCTTAGCCATTCCTTTCGTGGAATGCACGTGATGGGGGAACGGTTCCGGCCAAGCTTTCCGTTCCGGCGAAAAACCCGTTAGTGATGCACGCCAGACACCTTGGGTCGCCCTCGCCGGATGCCCAGATGAGTTTAAACCGTTCGAGGAAGCCATGCTGCGAGCCACCGCCATCGTCCGCAAAGCCGCTATCCGCCCCGATTCCGTTGCCGATAGCGTCACGCTCGATCACGATGGTCGCCAGGGGGCGGCCGCGATCCTCAGCGGCGCGGGAGGCCTGAGCTTCACCCTGGCCTTGTCGAAGCCGGCGCCCGTCGAGGACGGCGATGCCTTTCGTCTCGAAGATGGACGCTTGGTGACGGTTCGCGCCGCGGCCGAACCGTTGCTCGAAGTGCGCGCCGAGAATCCGGCGCGCTTGATGCGGCTTTCCTGGCAGCTCGGCGGCAGTCACGTCCCGGCGGAGATCGGCGCCGACGTGCTCTATATTCCCGCGACTCCGGCGAATGCGGAACTCGTCCGTGGCCAGGGCTGCGCCGCGAACCCGGTCTCACGGGCTTTCAAGCCCGAGCGTGAGGCCCACGACCATAGCCAGTGCGGGCACGATCACCATCACGATCATTCGCATGCGCACGACCATTCGCATGCGCACGATCATGGTCATGACCATGCAGATCACGGGCACGCGCACGCTCATGAGCATGGGAATGATGGCCACACTCACGTGCATGGGCCGGATTGCAAGCACGATCATTGACTGGAACAGCCGAGGCAGACGTCACTCCCGCAAAGCCGGAGCCAGTCTCTTTGATGCGGACATGATGAAACCTGACGATATCCGTTTCTCGGTCGCGCCGATGATGGATGGGACGGATTGAGTTCCGCTGCGTAGGGGAAATGCGCGCTTCCCGGTCCCATGCTGTAACTTTTGCTGTAGACGCTTCCGAGGGCGTCAGCCCTTGGTGCAGCTCCCCGGCTTAGGAACCCTTCAAGCCTAAGTTATTGATTTAATTGAAATGCGTTCCGACCCGCTACGAGGCTTGCAACTAGCGCCTCAGCGTTAGCCCCGCCTTAGAACTATCCCGCTATGATTTGGGGAACGCCAAAATTATAGCGAACAAGGTTGAAGATGGCCAAACGGGTCAGGAACCTAGCGAACAAGCTGGAGCGCTGGGAAATCGCCCTAGTAAAGAAAATGACGCAAACCGGACGGTATTCCGATCAGGATATTCAAGCCTATTTCTCTAGGCCAACTAGAACAATCAATCATGCAAGAGTCGGAGAAATCAGAGACGGGTCCAAGCATGCGGCAGTCAATGCTTCTTCGATAGAAGAACTAAACGATTTCCTAGAGCGTTGGCCGCAGATCGATTGGGACACCGGCGGACATATTATTGGAGACGAACTTGTAATCAAGGCTCGTGAGGCGATCATTCAAGCTGTGCAGGGATATAACAACCCAAAAGCGCACTTCAAAACAGAAATGTTCATAGTGACGGCGGTGATAGCTTGGACATACCTACTTCATTATTTTTACAAAAAGAATGCCATCCCTTATTTTTACTCAAAGGACGGCTCCCCTCTCAAAACTAAATACGGAGCTACAAAGCACTGGGAATTAGAAACATGCCTCAAACATGGCGGCTGCCCACTAAGCGAGGAAGTCAAGGCGAACCTTCTTTTTTTAATAACAATCCGACATGAGATTGAGCATCAGCTGACAAATCGGATTGACGATAGCTTCGGTACAATACTCCAGGCCTGCGCGCTAAACTTCAACAATGCGATTAAGGAAATAGCCGGTCCAAGCTTTGGATTGGAAAAGGACCTTTCTTTTTCTTTGCAGTTCTCCACAATAACACGGGATCAGCGCAACCTGCTTTTGAAGCAAAAAGGCTTGCCAGCCCATATTCAGGCTATGCAAATTGACTACGAAAGCAAGCTTGCGGCCGAGATGATGAGAGATCCCCGTTACGCTTATAAAGTCGCCTTTATTGAGGTGGCCGCAAATCGAAAAGGGGGAGCTGACGAAGCGATTCAATTCATTCGCGCCGGCACTCCCGAAAGTGATGCAATCCTGCGTGTACTTATGAAAGAGACCGAACGTCAAAAATATAAGCCAAAGCAGATTATCGAAATGATGCAGGGCGAAGGGTACGCTGAGTTCGGGGCTTACGAGCACATACAGCTTTGGAAGGAGTTGGATGCTCAAGATCCGAAAAAGGGATTTGGCGTATCTCTACGTCCTAAAGATTGGTGGTGGTACGATAAATGGATCGAAAAGGTGCGCGAACATTGTGCTGCCACTTACGGACGCCCAGCGCGGGAGGCAGAGGTTTTGATGCCGGTCCCGGCGCCCGCCGCTGATTAAGAGGCACAGCCAAGCCATTGATCTGACAGAGAGGCGTTGGAAGATGGGCTGATGGAAACACCAGTCAGATTGCCGCTTCGGGTGCGGGTGGAGAGCGAAGCCGTGGTGGTGAGAGACGCCATCGGGACGGGGCTGAGCTACATCTATTTCGAGGACGAGCCGATCCGGAGGCAGACGGCTAAGCGCGTTACGAGGGCCGTAGCTGTGGAACTGGCGAAAGCGATCGCGCGAACGCTGACGGATCGGTTTTGCGGGCCAGAAACAAACAAGCCCGACGCGCCATGACGGCGGCCGGGCCTGAGAACCGATTCCATCCTATTCAATCGGCCTAAGCGTGCGCGTCACGCCCATGCGTTCGGTTCTCGATGGCCTGCTCTCGCTCAATCGCGGCGAGCAGATGAGTGTGCTGCTTCGACTCCTCGCGGATGATCCGCACGCACTCGGCGATGCGGCCGGTGTCCTCGGTCTGCCGACGGGCGAGGTCGCGAAGCTCCTTCATCACATCGATGACCTCGCGCGGCCCTTGCAGGAACGGCGGCGGCACGTCGGCCAGCGTTGCGGGGGCCGGCGGCGGAAGGTGTTCCTTGTCGCCTCTGGCCCGCGTCACCATCCACGCGATCAGGAGCATCGTGCACCCGCCGACGAAGATCTGCATCACCTCTTGGCGGGCGATGGTGTTGCCCAGAAATTCCAGCCACCCCATCAGCCGGCCATCCTCTCAAGTTTGTCCATCGCCGCGCCGAGGCGGCTCTTCCGAGAGACACCGTCGAGGACGGCCACGTAAACGGATAGGGCCTCGAAACCCGCGAGGGTGCCGAAGACCGGGATGACGAAGCTCGGCGCGTGCGCGACGGTAAGGGCGTCCCAGACCAGGGCCATCGTGAACTGGCCCATGATGAGGCAGCCCACGCCGGCCCCGAAGGCGCGGAAGTAGGCCCCTTTCGGACCCACCGTGACGTTGTTGATGAAGCCGTTGAGGAACAGAGCCATGATCCTGATCGCCCCGACGGAGCCGAACAGGGTTGCCATGTTGGCCTCGCTGAAGCCCATCTCGGCGATGGGGTGCAGAGCGGCGCGTTCCATCGTGTCGCCCGGCATCGCGAGCGTGAAGGCGATGAGGACCATCATCATGGCCATGCACCACTCGAACAGCCTGTAGGTGCTGTAGGGGCCGGCGGGATGGCTGGGGAGGAGCGGGCGGCGCTGGGGCATGCGCCGGCCCTACTTCGGCAGGGAAGCGAGCGCCGGGGCGACGATCTCGGAGGCCGTGGCGCCCCTATCGAGCTTCAACATCCGGAACAGCTTGTTGGCGACCTCCTCCGGCCCGCCGGCCTGATCCATGGTCCACTTGCTGACGGCGTTCACGTCCGCCCGGTTCACCGCGCGCTGAAGGGAGTTGGCGACGATCTCCGCGCCGACGGGGACCGTGACGGTGTTGTCCTTCACTGCGCCGGCCGTCGCATTGACGCCGAAGTCAAACCACTTCCGTAGGGTGCGCTCGACCAGGGCTTCCGAGATCAGCATCCGGGCCATCGGGTAGAACTTGGCGAGAAGCCCCATGACGACGGCGACAAACAGCGGGACCAGGATGTCGCTGAGCAGCTGCGCCACCGCCACCACATACTCACCATAGGGGATGACCACCGCCGGGGTGACGCTCGGCGTGGTGGTGACCTGCGCGAAGGCAGCCACGGGGACGAAGATCGAAACGGCGAGGCAGGCGAACGCCAGCGCCGCGAGCAGAAGCTTGCGGGTCATGATGGTCTCACGATGACAGACGCGGAGAGCCCGTGCTTACCCTCGGCCTTCCCGGACAGGACCTCGAACTTGGCCCAAAGGTCCGGCAGGTAGAGCGATTTCTTGAACGCCTGGACACGCGAGGAGAAGGCCGGCGACAGGCGCACCATCGTCTTGGCCTTCTCGAACACGAGCTTGGCCTGATTCTCATTGCGGGCCATGGCATAGGCCTGCCCGCCCATTTCCCGGTCGCAGATCCAGAACAGCAGCGCGAGCGCCGCCAGAAACTCGGTCTTGCCGTTCTTGCGGCCGATCCAGAGGAACAGCCGGCGGAACAGCCGGAACCCATCCGCCGTCTTCCAGCCGACGAGCAGCCGGACCACGCATTCCTGCCAGAAGGCGAGGCGGAATGGCTTGCCGGCCCAGCGCCCTTCCGTGTGCCGGAACAGGTTGGGCCACAGCGTCACGACCTTGTCGGCCAGGGCCTGATCGTACCAGGCGCCCGGCGTCGCCGCCGCGCGCGCCCAATGCAGGGCGACGAAGGCGAGCGCCGTCTGGCCCTCGGCGGTGACCACCCATTCGGGCCGATGCGGCGCGACGGGGTGGACGGGCGCCGCCGCGACGGCGGCTGAAGCGACCATCAGTTCGGCCGAGTGCCCGGCGCCGGAGTGGCGTGGTCGGCCATGAAGCCGATCGGATCGACCTCGGCCGGACCCGATTGCGAGGCCGGTCGGCGGCCCTGATCCTGGTCGTCGTCGAACAGGCCGCCGAGCGGGTTGGCGGCCTGGTCGCGCATGACCTTGTAGCGGTCGGCCGGGGTGAGGCCGTAGGCCGCTTCGAGCTTGCCCATCGCCAGTTCGAGCCGGTCGCGGTGGTTCGCCGCCGGGTGGCGACGGGGCATCTCATCGCCGTTGACGTTCTTGACCATGCGCGTGATGCCCTCGGCCTTGATCGTCTGCGTCGCCTCGATCCACTCGGCCTGATAGACGCACCACCGCGCGAAGGCGTATCGGTCCATCCGGTCGAGCAGGTTGCGGCGGAGGAGGTTCGGAGCTTGCTCGCGCCAGATCTTGACCGCGAGCTTGAAGGCGTCGTCGCCCTTGCCATCCGTGAGGAAGGCCGGCGGGCGAAGCGGATCGTTCGCCGCGAGCCGATCAGTTCGAGCCATGGTCCGGGCCGCGCGGGCGCGCTTTCCGGGGCTTCCCTTCGCGGCCTGTAGAGCCGGGCTGTCCGGCTTGCGTCCTCGGGTCATGGGCGATCAGCCAAACCGCTGCTTGGCTCCTCTCATAAAAAAGTTTCCGGCAAATTCGCGGAGAAAAAGAAGAGCTTGAGGGGCCGGTCTAGGGCCGTCGCCCTGTAGACTTTCGACACCCCCCACCCCCTGCCGTGTCGGCAGGAATGTCACACCCGAACCGTTGCATGGGGGCAACACCGAGGGACAGGCCTACCGGCCTGCGCGCTCCTCGGCCTGCTTGGCACCATCGTGGCAGGGCACGCAGAGGGACTGGAACGGGCCGCTCCAGAACCGCACCACATCGCCTCGATGCGGCTCGACGTGGTCACACACGATGGCAGCAGTCACGACGTCGAGGGCGAGGCACATGCGGCACAGCGGTTCGATGCGAAGCTGCTCGCGCCGGGTCGCCTGCCATCGAGCCGTGCCGTAGAGGGCGCGGGTCTCAGTCTCGGCCCGGCGACGTCGATCATAGGCCTGCGTGCGAGCCTTGCGATCCGCATCCGATCCAGGCCCGGAGGCAGGACGGAAAGTCCGTGGGCGCGTGGGCATACCTCTGGATACGAAAAAGCCCCGCATGCTCGCGCATCGGGGCCGTCCACCATAGCTACCGCACGAAGCGACGGTTGCAAATTTACAACAGTCAGTTCGTGCGCAAGATCAGAGCTATCATTGCGCCTTCACCGAAGCAAGCGGCATTGGCGCGACGCTCGGCCGTCCGAACAGAGTAATCAACACGGAGATCCGGTCGCCCGGCAGCAACTCGACCACGGTGCCGGTGAAGCCACGGAACGGCCCTTCGGTGAACTCCACGCTTCGGCCGGCGACATAGATCGCTTCTCGGTGAGCCCACTCCTCCGCCCGCGCCTTAGCAGCCTCGGCCTCGGCCCGCGCCTTCTCGGCCTCGTCAGAGAAGTCCCAGGTTCCGTTACCCTCCAAGACCCGCAGGCCCTGGATCATCTCATGGGTGACCAGCACCGGCGCACCGTGGTTCTTCACCAACCCACCCAGCCCAGGCGTGTCGCGCATGCCGTAGAACGTCTGGCCCGCATCCAGACCCACGAACACGTAGCGAGGGAAGGCCGGGCTCTCCTCCGTGACGCGACGCCGATGCAGCGTGCGGCTCACCCGCATGGTCGGCACATAGGTGCGATAGGCCCGGCGCCGCAGGGTACGGGCCACCGACGTCTCACGCCGAGGGTCGGACACAGCTACGAACCACTGAGCCGTGTCGCCATCACCAGGGCGCACAGCCTCAGGCTCGACGGTCGCCTCAGCCTGCGCCTTTAGCTCGCTCGCCCCGACCCAACGGGACAGTTGCTCGGGTGAGAAATCCTTCGGGCTCAAGGAACGCAGAGCAGAAGCACCAGCAACATCGCCTTGCATAGCGGCTAACTCCTTCAGGTGACCAAGGTGAGGATTGGAGGGTATCGCGAAATCAATCATCACCCAACAATTCTCCAACACTTCCAACAAGATATATACCTTGGGTGACCAAGGTGATGATTTTTCCACGTAGTGTCTATGTTTAATAAAAGAAGCTGACCCCGAAACCCCGTTTGTCTATAGCTACGCGCGAAAAGGTCACCTTGGTCACCCGTCGCACTTAACCCGTTGTTTCAGCTTGATAAATCGCGGGTGACCATGCGAATACGAGCATCACCCGAAGGTCACCATCATCACCCCAAAAGGGCGCGCGCGAGCCTCACCGATGGAAATCCATCCGATCTTGGGGTTGCGGGGCATCCGGACGGTCGGGAACGTCGTGCAGTTCGACCCCGCGATAGAAGACGCGCCCCTGCACCGGGCCATGCTCGTAGAGTTGCTTGAGCCGCTTCCCGAACCGGTTCTGAGACAGCGTTCGCTTCGCGTTCGCCAACGACCACGAATGGTACGCCTCATAGAGCGCGTGCGCCGTTTCCCGACCCTCCACCGAGGGCCGCACGCAGGCGGCCAGGAACTCGCCCACCGGGTCCATATCCTCCCGGTATTCCTTGGTGTCGGCCGTCACAGAGGGCGCGATCACGAGCCCATTGGTCATGAAATCCTTCACGCCCTCAATGAGCCAGTTGAGGATGCCGGCCCCCTCGTCCCGCACGAAGCGGGAGACCACCGCCTCGAACTCTCCTCGCTCGGCCTCGGGGATGGTCTGGTCCCAATGCACCAGAAGCATTCGCCGCCAGATGCCGTTATCGGTGCCAGTAATGGTCGGGTAATCGTTGCCGCTCATGTGCGGCGTGGCGAAGTTCTGGAACTCGAAATACCCCTTGTAGAGAGACCGGACCGGGATCGGCTCGCCGCCCGTGAGCTTCTTGATCATGTCCTCTTGCAGCGGCACGTTGCCCGCCACTTCGAGCACGCGGACGAACCGTCGACCGTAGAGCCTGGCAATGTCGGGTGAGGCCCCGCCCGAAGCGCGCTCCGAGCCCCCCACGATGGATTCGCGCGGCAGACCGACCGCGAGGCTCGGCCCCAGCACACGGGCCACGGTTTCGAGGAACACGGACTTGCCGTTCGCCCCGAGGCCGTAGTGGAACATGAGGTGCTGGACGGGCACGCTGAGCAGGCCCAGAGCCGTGAAGATCTGGACCGTGCGCCGCTTGTCGGCATCCGGCAGCATCCGCTCCAGAAAGCCCCGCCACAAGGGCGCTTCGGCGTCCTCCCGATAGGGTTGCGGGACCACGGCGGTGATCCAGTCGTCGCGACGATGCCCCTCGATGGCGTCGCACATGCCGATCAGGCGCTTCACGTCCGGGTCCGGGCATTCCAGATCCTGCTCGGCCCGGAAGCTCAGCGTGTGCGTCAGGCAGGCCACGCGGTAGCGGTCGGCGTTGTAGGCGTCCGGGTTGCGGCGCAGGCGGGGCCCGGCACAGAACAGGGCCGCCTCCATCCGGGCCTTGTTCTTTGAGGATACCCCGAAGGCGCGCCGCTTGCCTCTGCGCTTGTCCAGCGCATCGGCCGCCGCCGCCCCCTTGCCGATCGCCACCTTTTCGTCGTCGGTGAGTTCGGCCTTGGCCTTCCCTTCCAGGGCGCGCGCCTCATCGAGCGCCGCTTTCTCGCGCGGTGTGGGATGGATGAACTCGCTCTCGAGGATGATCCGGCCGCCGAGGCGTTGGACCACCACGTTGGCCCGCGCGAGGCCGCCGGCCAGATCCCAATGCGTGCCCGTCCAGGCAAGCCACGATCCGCCGGACACCTCGTCCTGCGCCACCACCGATAGGTCGGCGCCGAAGTGGCGGATCAGCCGCTTGCCGTTGTCGGTGTCGGAATGGTCGAGGGTGGCGCACCAGGCCAGATCGTCGGCATTCGGCTTGCCTGGATCGTCGCCAGCATCCTCACCGTCCCCGAAGGGTGGTTCCGGAGGGTCGCCACCACCCCAGCTATCAGACGGGTCGAACTCTTCGCCCTCGCCGCCCACCGGCTCAGCCCCGATCGGCTGCGCCTCATCGACCAGCCGTGCAATGTCGTGACGCGGATCGTCGGTCATGCGAAGTCCAATGATGTGCTTGGGAGGTCAGAGGGCCGGGCAACGGAGGCGGGATCGCCCTCACCGGCCCAGATCATGAGAACCGAATACCGGCCGTGCGTCGGGCCAAGGTCAGAGGCGAAGCGCCAGCCGGCGGCCTCAAAAGCCGGAACTTCGGCATGGCGGACGTAATGGAGCCAGACGATCACAGCAGCGCCTCTTGAACGCTGGTCACGGGCGCAGGCCCAGCGAACATCCGGGGTCGCGAAAGCTCGTCAGCAATCCGGCGGCACGCAGTATCGAAGTGACGGGGCTCGCGCTCGATGCCGGTGAACGACAACGCTTTGCCTACGCAGGCGACGCCGGTTGTTCCCGATCCCATGAACGGATCACAGACCGTGGCGACATCCTTGGGCAGATGATCCAGGCACCAAGACATGACACCCAAAGGCTTCTGCGTCAGGTGGAAGCGCGGCTCCCTCCCCTTGCGAAGCATGCCGTTCCACATCCAGCGAAGCCGACGGACGGCCTTCGGCATGTTGGTCCACGCCAACTCACAGTCGGCGAAATCGCCAGTGTTCTCCTTGTCCCAAACCAGCCAGCATGAGGTAGGCGGCAAGGTGAAGTAGTTGCCACCGAAGATGATCTGCCACCGGCAATTCTCGCGCATCCAAGCAATCGTCTCAGGCGGTGCCGGCTGTTCATCCCAGGCATCGTCGCCGTAGTCCTTCGCTGCGGCGACCTTGTTACCGCGAGTGCGGTTCTTGGCTGCGGACTCCCCGATCCCGTAGGGTGGATCTGTCACTGCAGCATCAAACCGACCCAGCGTCGGCAGGATCTCACGGCAATCGCCGAGGTAGAGGGTGACGCCCTCGGCGAGGTGCTCGACCCGGTTGTTCACGCCGCAGCCCTCCGAAGCACATCGTTGAAATCGCCACCCTCAGGCGCCCACGAAGCGACCACTTCCAAACCCGGACGCTGATGCTTGAACCGGCGAGCGCCGCGCTCCAGGGCGTTCTCGGTGAAGGCCCGGTCGCTGTCCCCGTCGCCGAGGAGCCACACCTTGCGCACGCTCGGCGGGATCGGAATCGACGGATGCGCGAGGTCCGGCACCCGGCCAGGGATCTTGCGAGCGCGAGTGCGGCCGAGGCTGTCCGTGAGGGTTGCCGACGGGTGCTTCTCCCGATCGGTGGCGGTGCCTCCGATATTGCCGAGGCTATAGGCGGACCAGAACGCGGTGGTGGCGAAGCGTCCATCAAGCACGGGCCGCGCTCGCCACACCGACAGGACGGTCTCCGTCCCCTCGCCCATGACTAGATCGGTCGGCTCCGGCACGCGGACGAGCGGTATCCGTCCACCCTTGGCGCTGCCCCGCACTTTCTTCGCCGGCAGCAGCTCGCCTGTCTTCGGGTGGACGATCTCAGCCTTGCCCGAGGCGGTGGCGAGGTCGATCCAGGTGGCATGCAGGCCGGCGAACCGGCCGTCCGGCCCGACAATCATCGCCACCAGCGCAGGCCCGCGATGGATCACCACCTTTTCGGCGCCGGTCTCCACCGTCTCGAAATACGGGTGGTCGACAACCGCGCGCAGCAGGGCGCTCGGCGGGGCGATAAGACCGCGCTTGGTCAGATAGGCCTCCGCCGCCGTGCCCGGCAGGCCGATCGCCCTCGACCAGATGTCCCAGCACGCCCTGCGCTCGCGCTCGCGAGCGCGGGCCTTTGAGGCGTCCTTGATCTCTTCCTGCCGTGCGGCCTCGGCTTGGCGCTTGCGCCACGCAGCCTCGCGCGCGGCTTTGGCCTCTGCCGTTTCACCCTGGTGGCGATCAGGCGGAGGCCGCCCTGTCAGGATCTCGCAGGCGACGCGGAACTCACAGCCCTCAAGATACTGCGTCAGTGCGATCACGTCCCCGCCGAGGCCCGAGCCACGGCAGTGGAACACCCCCTTGGTGAGGTTGATCGAAAATCGGTCCTTGCCGCCGCAGACCGGGCACGGCCCCACGCGCTCGCCGCCGCTGGATTTCAGCGACACCGTGCGGCGCTCCACTGGCACGGCGATGCTGACGGCGCGGGCATCGTCGACCCATTCGTCAAAAGCGGTGCCGGTCATGATCGGGCTCCATGGAATGCAGGCGCGTCGAAGCGCTCGCGCGGCGAGGAACAGAGGCGGTTGGAACAGGAAGGGCGGGTCAGCCGGGCGCGCGTCGCGGCACCATCGGCGGCGAGTCGGCGACCCGTTCCAGATCGTGTCTGAGCTGCGCCATCGCGGCCTGCGCCTCGCGCACCTCCGGCAGGCAGGCTTGCGCCTCCCGTGCGTCGAGCTTGCCGTCATCGCTGAGCGCGGTGCCGAGCGCGGCCAGCACGTCGCCGGCTTCCTTCGCCACATGGCCCACATGCCGGCCGAAATTCGGAGCGGCCGGGGCGATGTCAGGGTCCGCCACCAGCACGTAGCCGTGCAACGCGGCGAGCGCCCGCGTCACGATGAGGTCGCCCACCTGCGCCTCGAGGTCCGCGATGACATCGATCGGCGCGTGCATGTCCTCATGCACGGCGCCGTAGCGCGACATCAGCGAGGCGTTGCCCCGCGAGGTTACCGCGGCGCGGCCGGGACCGCCTGCGGCCTCGACCAGATCGCGCAGGGCCGCCTTGAGGGCGAGGTAATCCCGCTGGGGAAGCTGACGGGCCGCGATCATGAAAGGAACCCCTCGGGAATTTCATCGACACCCGACGGCGCAGCCGTATGTTCGGGCGCATCAGACAGCGCGGCCGGCGCACCGGCCCGACGGGGACCACGATGAGCGACGACAACGAACCGAGGGATGGAGCCATCGCGAGCCACCCACAGGCCCCCGACACCGGACTGTTTCAGGTCCAGTACGGACCGGACGGGGCCTGCCGGATCGTGTTGATCGACCAGCGGAGCCCGGCAGGTGAGCCGCGCGTCATCGGCACCCTCACCCTGCCGGCGAAGGATGCCGACGAGCTGGCCCACATGATGGAGCCCGCCCGACGTCGGCAGATGTGGAAGGACATGGCCGACCAGGCGGCGAAGGGTGCGCAGCACTGACATCAGGCGGCGGCCTCGGCAGATGAGGACTTGGCCTTCCGGTCGGGGACATTCTCAAGCAGGCCGAAGAGAAGGTCAAAGGTAACGCCCTTCTCCTTTCCCTCATCCGAATCCACCAGCCGCTTGAAGTAGGCCGGCGGGATGCTGTCGCGAGCCTTGAGTGTTCGCGCATGGCTCTCCGATATCCCGAGGATTGAAGCCGTGACGGCTATTCCGAGCGCGTCGATGACATCAGAGAACGTGTTCATGGCATTATCGCTACATGAGGTAGCGAATGTCGTCAATACGGCACGTAGCGTTCACGCCGCTACACTGTGTGGCATGGACGATCAGAAAATTCGCAAAGCGCAGGGCTCTCGTCTCAAAGCCGCCAGGGCAGCCGCCGGCTACCGGTCAGCGCGTGAAGCAGCGATGCAGAACGAGTGGGCGGAAAGCAGCTATCGCGCCCACGAAAACGGCACGCGGACGATTGGGCAGGACGACGCCGAGCGTTACGCGGCACGCTTCCGGTTCGACGGCGTGGAGGTGACCGCGCGCGGCATACTTTTCGGCGATGCCGACGCTCCCGAACAGACGGCGGTCGGAACGAACATCGTCGGCGTGAAAGGGCTGATCAGCGCTGGCGGTGTAATCGAAACCGGCACAGAGCAGTTACCCGAAGGAGCCAATCTTTACGAAATCAGCGTTCCATTCCCCATTGAGGAAGGAACCATTGCGTTCCGTGTCACCGGCATGTCGGGTTACCCCAAATTCGATCCGGACGATGTCGTATTATGCTCCGAGTATGGTGAAAACCCTGAAAGATTGGTCGGATTCTATGCTGCGGTCATGACGCAGAGCGGCGACCGATACCTAAAGAGAATATTACAGGGATCAAAGAAGGGACGCTTTCACCTAGAAAGCTATAACGCACCCCTTATTACTGACGCCCGCTTGAAATGGGCGTCTGGCATTATCAGTACGGTGCACGCAAAGCGCTGGTCGCAGATAGCGTCAGCTCCTAGCGTCGCCGCTGAATAGCGATTTAGAACGGAATATTGTCAACAATCTCTGGCGGGCAGACCCCAAAGACTGCGATCGCTATAGGCTCGTCGGTTGAGCCAAGATATTCATCGCCTTTCAGTAAGAAGGCCGCTGCGCCTGCGTCGTCCCGGCCCGCACAACTACGCTCAGCCTGAAGCCGCGCCTCGTCCGCCGTCTTGCAAGCGATGGATCGAGCTGCGCTGAAAGCTCCAGTGCCGCTGCGCTTAAAAGTCTGAACCGCGTATCGATCGCTGCTAGCCATTAGCACCTCCAGGGGTTGAGCCCCAGATTGCGCTCCGTTGTAAGAACATTTCAAGAACAAAGATGCAGCCTGTGGATTGCTGTGGATGAGACGATGGCGCTTCCAACGCCAATCGCTACGCTGCCCGAGAATTATCGCTACACCATGTATTGACGGTTATCGCTACGGCTTGTAGCGTTCTGCCATCGCCACCTCGCGATGGAGCCGACCGTGTCTGAAGTCTCTCAGCTACAGCCCATCACGCCCGCACAGATCCGTGCGGCCCTGACACGCCACCTCGCGAAGAAGCTGGGATGGTGCGGGAAGACAGCCGCCTATTTCTTCGGGCCGCTCTCGAACGACCAAATCGCTGGCTATCTCGCCAGCTGTCGTGAGTTCGACACGCAGGCGGTCCGCGAGGACATTATCGTTAAAGCCCTGGCTCGCATTGGCCTTTGCGGCATTTCGTCGGCGGTGGCGTGATGGGCAGCTTCCTCGCCAACGCCGCACCCTTCGCCGCCTTCATCGCCTTCGGCCTCCTCTGGGCAGCCGGTCACCACCGCTTTGGCGGAGGCCCGCACCATGGCTGACGGCCTCATCAGGTCCGCCACCGCGCGCGGCGCTGAAACCGCATGGGCGATGATGTGCCTCGCGCGCATCGCAATGGAGCGCGGCCAGCTCACGAACGCGAACCTCTGCCTCACCCTGCTCTGCTCGCAGGCCGACACGGCGCGCACCCCGGTCGCCCGCCGCATCCGCCGCGATCTGCCCGGCCTCGCCGGCACCCTCGCGGTCGCCCGCGCTCTCAGCTCACCCCCGGCGCTCGGCGCCATCCTTCCCCCCGCCTGACCGCCGGAGAGAACCCGTGTCCACGAAACCCATCCGCAGCTTCACCGATCTGGTGGGCGTCCTCAGCCGAGGCCGCTTCTCCGAGAAATGCGACCAGCACCTGACCGACGCCATGCAGGCGCTGGACGCCCTGCCTGACGGCAAAGGCAAGGTGACGCTCACCGTCACGCTCGACATCGCCTTTCAGGAAGGACGGGTCGACGTGAAGCCGTCGGTCAAGTCGAAGCTGCCCGAGGAGAAATCCTTCGGCGCCACCCCCTTCTGGTCGATGGAAGGCGGCTTCTCCGTCCAGCACCCCAGCCAGAGCGACATGTTCGCAGGCCCCCGCAGCGCGGACCGTGATCGCGAGCGCGATTCCGCCTGACCCTTTCCCTCTAAAGCGCTGCCGGAAAGACCTTTGCAATGATTCATCTCGGCCAAACAGTGCGCGAAGTCATCACGTCTTTCGAAGGCGTCGTCACATCTCGGCACGAATACTTGCACGGATGCACGCGCATCACAGTCCAGTCTCGTGAACTCAAGGACGGCAAGCCGATCGACAGCGAAACGTTCGATGAGCAGCAGCTCGTTGTGCTCGACGTGCCGAACGTCCTCGATATCACCCCACGGACGAATGCACCGGGCGGCGAGCGCCCCATACCGCCGCGCCCAGCCGTCCCTGGCTACTGAGGCCGAGCCCCCCTTCCACCCCCAACCGAGGATTCCACCATGGCCACGAACAATACCGTCCTGAGCCCGAGCGGCGACGCAGAAGCGATCCAGCGCATCGCCGATCTTAGCCGTCAGGGCGTCACGCCCGTCATCACCACCATCCCGGTCACCGGCCTCGGCGGCGGCTTGCCGAGCGCTATCCCGGTCGTCGTCACGCCAGGGCCGAACGGTGGCACGGTCCGCGTTTTGAAGGACGAAATCGAGAAGTTCCGCACCGGACCCGAGCGCCGCCGGGGCACGGCCACCGTCACCACCCTGCTTTCGTTCATCGAACTGGTGAACCGGCACAAGGACGACGGATCGGTGATCTTCGCCAAGACGGACTGGCCCAAGCCCGCCCTCACCGCCGTGCTCGACTATCACGGTCTCAAGGGCGAGCCCCGCAACGCCGACCACCGCGTCCACTACGCCTTCCCGATCACGCCCGAATTCGAGGCCTGGATCAACAATGCCGGCGAGAAGCTGAGCCAGGCCGATTTCGCGGCCTTCCTCGAGGATCACGCGGCCGAATTGAGCGCACCCTACGATGCCGAGAAGGGCGAATACGAGCGCCTGTTCAAGGCGAAGTTCGCCACGCCCAACGAACTGATCGACCTCGCGCGAAGCCTGGAGATCCGCGTCGGCCAGACCTTCAAGCAGGCGATCAAGCTCCAGTCTGGCGAGGCCGAGCTCGTCTACCAGGAAGAGCACACCGGGCGGAACGGCGAGGCCATCACCGTGCCGGGCATCTTCATGATCGCCCTGCCGGCCTTCCTCGATGGCGAGCAGGTCCGCATCCCGGTCCGCCTGCGCTACAGGGCCGGCGGCGGCACCGTCACGTGGTTCTACGACCTGTATCGCTGGCAGGACGAGCTGCGCGACCGCGTGAGCCAGGATCTGGCGAAGGCCGGCAAGGAGACCGCCCTGCCGACCTTCGAGGGCTCGCCCGAAACCGTCGCGCGCTGACACCCGATCCTGCGGCAACCTGGACCCTCTCGCCGCAGGCACTTCGGCGGGGCGCAGCGATCACGCCGCCCCGCCGCCTTTCTCACCCTCGCACCGGCAGACCCATGCGCCTCACCTGCGAACGCTCCGCCCTGCTCAAGGCCCTGTCGGTCACCTCGCGGATCGTCGAGCGCCGCAACACGATTCCGATCCTGTCCAACGCCCTGCTCACCGCCGACGGCAAGCGCCTGACGCTCCGCGCGACGAACCTGGATCTGGAAGCCTCCACCGCCTGCGCGGCTGAGGTTGCGGAGCTCGGCACCACCACCGTGCCGGCGCAGATGCTGCGCGACATCGTCGGCAAGCTGCCCGAAGGCGCGATCGTGTCGCTCGACAAGTCCGAGGACAACAGCCGCATGGTGCTGAAGGCGGGCCGCTCGCGCTTCCAGATCGGCACCCTGCCGGCCGAAGACTTCCCCGACCTCCAGGCCGGTGAGATGAGCCATCACTTCGCGTGGCCGGTCGCCGACGTGCTCCGCATGGTGACGGAGACGACCTTCGCCATCTCCAGCGAGGAGACGCGGTACTACCTCAACGGCGTCTACCTCCACGCCTGGCCCGAGGGCGACCACCACAACGGCCTGCGCACCGTCGCCACCGACGGGCACAAGCTCTCACGCCTCACCCTGCCGCGCCCCGAAGGCGCCGCCGGCATGCCGGGCATCATCCTGCCCCGCAAACTCGTCGAGGAACTGAAGAAGGTCGTCACCACGGACGGCGCGGCGTTCTTTCAGGTCGCCGTATCGACAACGAAGATCCGCCTGGAGCGGGATGACCTGGTGCTCACGTCGAAGCTGATCGACGGCACCTTCCCTGACTACCAGCGTGTCATCCCGGCCGAGAACGGCAACCGCCTCACCCTGGCCCGCGCCGACTTCGCCAGCGCGCTCGACCGGGTGAAGACGGTCTCTGGCGGGCGCGGCCGGGCCGTGAAGCTCGATATCACCGAGGCGGGCGTCACGCTCTCCCAGCACAATCCGGACAGCGGTGACGCCACGGACGAGGTGGACGGCGAACTCGACGGCAAGCCGCTCAGCATCGGCTTCAACGGCGACTACCTCGCCGAAATCCTCACTGTCCTCGACGCCGACGCCATCGAAATCGCCCTCGGCGACCCCGGCTCACCCACCATCCTGACGCGCAAGAATTCGGACGATCTGACGATCGTGCTGATGCCGATGAGGGTCTGACGATGAAACCGACCAACCTTCACCACCGCCGCGCCGAACTGTCCGCCGCCTACACCAAGGCCCGCCGGCAGCACCGCGCCCACGCCTCCATCGGCGAGCGCCTGAGGGAGACGACGACCGCCCTGCTCAAGGCGGAACTCGCTGAGCGCAAACCCCGTCGCGGGCGTCCTCGGATGCCGCGTCCCGCGAATCCCGATCTCTTCGTCAGCGAGGCCCAGCCGTGACCGCACCATCCCTCATCCGCGCGGCCCAGGCCGCCCCCGACCGCGCCACCCGCATCAGCCTCATGGCGGAGACCATGCGCCTTCACCGGCACGGCCCCGAGGAGGCGTGTACCTTCCACCACCTCACCGCCGCCGGCTTCACCTCGGCGGAGATAGAGGCCTACCGCGACGAGGCCCGCGCGATCCTCTCGGGCCGACCGGCCTTCGTCCTCGCCGCCCCGCCCGGTCGCATGGAGGGCGAGCAACTGGTGAAGGCGGCCCGCGCCGTCCGCCGCCGCATCAATCCGCCGACCACCCGGCAAGCCGGAGCATGGTCATGATCGGAACCATCCTCGCCCACGCCCTTACCGCCGTCGTCTTCTTCACCTTCGGGCTGATGATCATGGGCGCTTGCGCCGCCCGCCGTGATGAGGAGCAACGCTAATGTTCAGGATCAACGAAGCCGCCCCATCGCCAGATGTAGTGAATCATCCTGAGCACTACACCTCTCACCCAAGCGGCGTGGAGTGCATCACGGTCGTCCGCCACATGGGCTTCAACGTCGGCAACGCCATCAAATACCTCTGGCGCGCCGGCCTCAAGACACCGTCCGCCATTGAGGATCTGAAGAAGGCCCGCTGGTACGTTGACGATGAGATCAGGCGGATAGAAGGTGACCGGCCATGAACACAGCCTTCCTCCTCATGGCGCAGTACAGCGGGTCTGCCGTCATCCCGATCGACCGAGTGTGTAGGGATTACTTCTCGCACCTCACGCCGGAAAAACTCGTCCGGAAGATATCTGCTGGCGCCATTGCCCTGCCGCTCGTCCGCATGGAATCAAGTGAGCGCTGCGCGAAGGGCGTCCACCTGAACGACTTGGCGCGCTGGATCGATGAACGGGCAGAAGCTGCCCGCAAGGAATGCAAGCAGCTCTGCGGATAGCGTTGGCGATTGCGCTAACCCGCTCTTTACAGATCTAGGATTCCATCTTGAAACCGAAGCTGCTCAATATTGTAGAGGTTGTCAGTTCCTTCCGGGCCTTTGGACCGGAGATCATTGAGCACATAATGGTCACCAACGGTGGTCAATTTGAAATCGGACCGGTTCCCGTTGTAGGCGGCAATGTCGAAGCCATCCCCACCGTCGAGGCTGTCGTCTCCCGCTCCGCCGTTCAGGATGTCGTTCCCGCCGCCTCCAACTAGCTGGTCGTGCCCGAGACCACCTGACAGGCGATCTGCACTGCCTGACGACACGAGATAGTCGTTACCTCGACCGCCGGCGGCATATGAGGAACCATACCCAAACAAGTAGATAGAATCGTTGTAGTCTGACCCCCGAATGTCAGCCGAGTTGCCGTAGCTGTAAACGCGCGCGGGACCGCCAGCTTCGTCGAGCATCACACGATCGAGCAGACTTCCGTCTGTTTTGACGGCAACGTCAGCCTGAGACGGCCCGTTATCGCTGATAGATACTTGTTTGTTGTAGTCGATGCTGACTTGAAATTGCGATCCAGCTTGAACGGGGTCGCCCGTGATCTTTAAAACGCCTTCACGAAGAGTGGCCGTCAAATCGGTCGACGGAGCACGCAAATCGACGAGACCGTCTTTGAACCGAAGCTGCTCAATATTGTAGAGGTTGTCAGTTCCTTCCGGGCCTTTGGACCGGAGATCATTGAGCACATAATGGTCACCAACGGTGGTCAATTTGAAATCGGACCGGTTCCCGTTGTAGGCGGCAATGTCGAAGCCATCCCCACCGTCGAGGCTGTCGTCTCCCGCTCCGCCGTTCAGGATGTCGTTCCCGCCGCCTCCAACTAGCTGGTCGTGCCCGAGACCACCTGACAGGCGATCTGCACTGCCTGACGACACGAGATAGTCGTTACCTCGACCGCCGGCGGCATATGAGGAACCATACCCAAACAAGTAGATAGAATCGTTGTAGTCTGACCCCCGAATGTCAGCCGAGTTGCCGTAGCTGTAAACGCGCGCGGGACCGCCAGCTTCGTCGAGCATCACACGATCGAGCAGACTTCCGTCTGTTTTGACGGCAACGTCAGCCTGAGATGGCCCGTTATCGCTGATTGATACTTGTTTGTTGTAGTCGATGCTGACTTGAAATTGCGATCCAGCTTGAACGGGGTCGCCCGTGATCTTTAAAACGCCTTCACGAAGAGTGGCCGTCAAATCGGTCGACGGTGCACGCAAATCGACGAGACCGTCTTTGAACCGAAGCTGCTCAATATTGTAGAGGTTGTCAGTTCCTTCCGGGCCTTTGGACCGGAGATCATTGAGCACATAATGGTCACCAACGGTGGTCAATTTGAAATCGGACCGGTTCCCGTTGTAGGCGGCAATGTCGAAGCCATCCCCACCGTCGAGGCTGTCGTCTCCCGCTCCGCCGTTCAGGATGTCGTTCCCGCCGCCTCCAACTAGCTGGTCGTGCCCGAGACCACCTGACAGGCGATCTGCACTGCCTGACGACACGAGATAGTCGTTACCTCGACCGCCGGCGGCATATGAGGAACCATACCCAAACAAGTAGATAGAATCGTTGTAGTCTGACCCCCGAATGTCAGCCGAGTTGCCGTAGCTGTAAACGCGCGCGGGACCGCCAGCTTCGTCGAGCATCACACGATCGAGCAGACTTCCGTCTGTTTTGACGGCAACGTCAGCCTGAGACGGCCCATTATCGCTGATAGATACTTGTTTGTTGTAGTCGATGCTGACTTGAAATTGCGATCCAGCTTGAACGGGGTCGCCCGTGATCTTTAAAACGCCTTCGCGAAGCTTTGCAATAAGACCCACAATAATAACCCCTGAAGACGAATTCTCACATGCGATTTTACATAGGGATACAATCGGCGATAGCGGGATTTTGTATAAACGATTACGATAAGAGACATGTGTGGCATTAGCGCACTAGGCAAAGTCAAAGAGGCGCCTCTGGCTTACTAACTGAAGTTAAAATCTATAGGTCGCCATCCTCTCAACCCAGCCGCACTATCGCGATAAATATAATGCTGAGCAAACGTCCACTCAGGTGTGGTGCCAAAATCGAAAAAACCACCTATTTGGTCATGCCATCCATCTATCAATCTATATTGCGCAGTCAACATGATTGCGCACGCACAGATCGCGTCAATAGCATAATTCAATGTTGCTTGATTAAAATTAAGGTCTCGATTATGCTTTACTGCATTATAGGCATTGTACCAGCCTAGGGAGGATGTGGGCGCATTGGCGTCCCAGCTGCCGAAAGGACGCCTCGCCGCAACGGTAGGGTAATGGCTAAGCTCCACCTCATATTCATTGAGGCGAAGCGGCGCAAGAACTTTGATAAAATCGTTAGTCGTCCATCTATCTCGCGGAGGCTGAGGATAGCCATTTGCAGTCAACACACCTCTGCATTCATTTTCAAATTCCATCGAACTTAAAAGCAACACGTTTCGAATAGTATGGCCATAGACTTGCATGTTGCCACTTGTAGGCTCCACGGACCTAAACACCTCTTTCAGATAACTAATAAGTATGGTCAACTGGTTGATACTTGAAGTCTTTACGCGCGGGTCATGGGGAAGCTCTGGCTGGCCTCCTTCCTCATAGCGGTACAGTGGACCGGGCCCCTTGAGACCAATATATCCAGGGAAACCAATTTGTGGCCGAGCCATTCTTGGGAAAAAGGTTAAAGCGTCCACCTCCGCCCTCACGCAATTAAACTGGTTTGCTAGACCTTGAGATCGCGTCGGAAGGTGTTGTCGATGGCTTGCAAGTGCAGTTGCGTCATCAGGAGCGTCAAAATTCGATTCATATCTCTCATGATTGCTTCCATTGATAATTATAGTATTTATGTAGCTAGGCATATCGGGCCAATCCTATACGTATCGCAATTAGGTTCTATTGAGATAGTTGATCAAGAGAGGCTGATGGAACAAGCTTATTCGTCACTTTTTCCAGCCACGGCCAGCCGGCATACTTGTCCCCCACGGCCCGCACATGGGTGTAGCGCTGTAGGCTCTGCCAGGATCGGTGTCCTGACACTGATGCGGCAAGCGGCACGGTCCGCCCCATCTCGAACAGCCGAGAGACGCCCTCGTGGCGCAGATCGTGGAAATGCAAATCCTCGATGCCAAGGAAGGCGCAGGCCCGCGTGAACGCGGCTGAAATCGCATCTGTCGTGTAGGGGAAGATGGTAGGATGGGTGGGAGGCATCGCCATCACGATGCGCATAGCCTCCGATGTGAGTTCACACCACACGTCGTTGCCGACCTTCTGACCCGGATTCTTCATGTCCCGCACGAGGACGCGCGAACCAGCCTCATCGAGGTCAGCCCACGTAATACGGGTGATCTCCTCTTGCCGGCGCGTCGAGAACAGCGCGAATGCGATGATGCGCTGCATAGGCATCGCGCTCGGACGGCGCACCCGCACCTCACCGAAATGCGTCATCAGCTGATCGAGCTCGGCCAGCGTTGGCCGACGATCCCGCATGGTCGAGGCGGAGGTGAGGCCCAGTCGCTTGGCAACTTTGTGAGCGGCATCCATCTGCGAAGGGTCGAGGGGATAGCCCCAGGCGGGTCGGGCGATGGCAAACACGGCGCTCAGATGGGCCATGTAATTACCCACGGTCTGCGGCATGCGCCCGACCGAAAGCTCACGAGCGAACGTGACCACCTCAGCGCTCGTCACAGCCGAGCACGGCAAAGCGGCGATATCATACGTCTTGATGGCCCGCAGCACCTGGACCTTCGTGCGTCCGAGCGCACGGCGGGAATCGGCGGTGTAGCGATCTATGGCCTCGCCGAGGGTCGGATCCTCGACCTTACTGGCCGCGAGCGCGCCCGGTTGCGACAGCTCATGCTCACGCTTGGCTATCCACGCGGCTGCGGCCGGTCGCCTGTCGAAGGTCTTAGTCTCTCGATGGCTAACCCCATCTCTTTGGACAGCGATCTGCGCATGGTATCCGGTGGAACCGTTCCGCCGCTTCCGCTCGAGAATGGTTCCCATGACGCCCCGCAGCGAGCTACAGCATGGGGTAGAGTCCTACAGCATTGCTGTAAATGCGACAACGTTTGAGGCGTATCGAGCCTGTCTGAGCCGGCCCGAGTACAGCATGAGATGCAAGCGAAGTGACTGACAGCGTTAAAAAACCCAGCGATTTCAGCCCGTACAGGTTTTCGGTCGCACCGATGATGGATTGGACCGACCGATACTGCCGGTCGTTCCACCGCGTCCTGTCGCGCCGTGCACGTCTCTATACCGAAATGGTAACGAGCAACGCCGTTCTGCACGGAGATAGGGGGCGTCTGCTCGGATTCTCGGATGCGGAACATCCTGTAGCGGTCCAGCTTGGCGGTTCGGTGCCTGCGGATCTCGCTGCGGCGGCCCGTATCGCGGAAAGCTTCGGCTACGATGAGATCAACCTGAATGTCGGCTGCCCGTCGGATCGGGTCCAGGATGGACGCTTCGGCGCTTGCCTGATGCGGGATCCGACTCTCGTGGGGGAATGCGTGGTCGCAATGAAGGCCGCGGTTTCGGTTCCGGTCACGGTGAAATGCCGGATTGGGGTGGACGACCAGGATACTGAGTTCGCGCTCGATTCCCTGGTCGATGCCGTGGAACGTGCGGGTGTCGATGGGCTCATCGTTCACGCCCGCAAGGCGTGGCTGCAAGGTTTGTCGCCAAAGGAGAACCGTGATGTCCCCCCCCTCGATTACGAGCGTGTGGCACGGCTGAAACGGAACCGTCCTTCCCTGCCGATCGCCATCAATGGCGGCATCGCCACGATCGAGGAGACGCTGAACCAACTGAATGCGGTCGACGGCGTGATGATGGGCCGCGCGGCTTATCACGAACCCGCACTTCTGTTGGATGTGGATCGCCTGGTCTTCGGCGAGGAGGCCCCGGTCGCGGATGCCTTCGAGGCGGTGGAGGCGTTCTTGCCGATCGTTGCCGGGGCTTTGGCGCAAGGTATCCGCCTGCACTCGCTGACCCGCCATATGCTCGGATTGTTCACTGGGCGCCCGGGGGCCCGCGCCTACCGCAGACATCTGTCGACCTTCGGCACCCGTGCGGATGCCGATCTTTCGACCCTGCGCGAAGCGGTGGCTCACGTCTCCAGGGAGATTCCCGAAGGAGCGGCGGCCGCCCAGGCGGCCTGAGCCACAGGGCTCTTAACTGTCAGACGCGCGCTCGAAGGTAACGATGCTGCGGGTCTCACCTTCCTCGGTCCAGTTCGGCATGACACGCCAAGGGGTCAGGACACGAAGGCGCGTGTCAAC